>OY781964.1:0-5220040 GCA_963677485.1 Armatimonadota bacterium
TTGGGTTAGCACTTCCTGCAATTTTTGGTAACCCTATGGCTAGTTCTGAGGCCTTAAAGTCATTCGACACTTCAAGGAAATACCAGTATGAAGTGAGTATGGACCGTTATGATAAGACTAAGGCTAGAGCTCTTGCTGGATTCGAAGCTAGTATGGCTCAGTATAAAGCACAGGAAGACGCTTACAATAACTACCAAGAGGACGAAGCTACAGCTAAAGCTACGGCTCAGTGGGCAGTTGAAACAAGAACTAAAACCCTTCAAACATCCATAGCTCAAAAGTCTGATGAGATAAAGAAGATACAAGATAACTACGACAACCAGCAGGACATTGGGTATAAATATGACTCTTTAGGGAGTAGATCCGAACAGGCTGCCACTTCCCTACATATTAGTATCTTACCAACCATATTTTGAACACGGTGTATAGAATATTCTGATATTACGCACCACACAAAGCGTTAGGCACAACGATCTGGCGAATAGCAAGTGCTGCCATGATGATACGCTTGCCAAGTGCAGTGAGGTAGTATTTGTAGCGTTTACCGCATTTTTTAACGAGCCGGAATACTCGGCATCGCTTGATGAAGTATGATATCTGAGAGCTGGACATCTGCGGTAAGGCTTTTTGAAGCATACGGTTTGTGATCCCGCTGATGCATCCCTCTCCGCGAGCAAGTGCAATGAGACATTCCAAATCCTTCTTGAGGAAAAGGTTGAATCCTCGATACGAGCGATGATCACGGGTGGTCGAGGTCGCGATTTTGATGATCTGATGTTCACCATCGCTGTTGTCATCAAGGGCGGAAAGAAAGTCAAGATATCTGTTGTTTGCAGATAATAACAGTTCCCTCAATGGAGGAAGGCTGTAGATGGTCTTTTGCATAGGGGCGTATTTAATCTCAGTCGTCCCATCATGATGTTCTACCTCACGGTAGTGTTTAAATTCAGAGACGTCATTCACAGTCGTCTCGATACGCAAGATTATCCCTTGCTTGTCATACATTTTGATAGAAGCCCATCCCATGTAGTGTTTGATGCGCGTGCCTTGTATGCGGCGATCGAACTTGTAGTCAGTGCCGATCTCAGCGAGTGTTCGCCCATCAAGTTTCTTACCAAGAAACATCGCGATAGACTCTGGCGTTACCGTATGTATCGCTGTTTTGACTAGATTATCGTAGATGGCTTTGAGGTCTTCGGCGCGTTTGAACACGATGTCTGTAGCATATTCCACCTGCATTAGCGACCAATGATATGAATTGTCAGCAAGCCGTATCACGGGGCAATACATTCTGGCAAATGCATCCAGCGCATGGTGCAGCTTATCAGCAGGAAAAGCGTCTGCCAGCCTCTGAGCACAGCTAAAGTCGTCGATTTTTACAAAGGCGTTGTCCAGTGGAGTGAAAACTACTCCCTCGGATTGAAGGCAATGCGCGAGATAATTGTGTCCATTACAATAGAATTGCAGACGGAAGGGCACCCAGGTCGGAACTCGTAGATAGCACAGTCCAAACTCTGCATCGATGAAATAGAAGTAGTAATGAAGACACTTGGTCTCCTTGATATTCAGCCGGGTTTTGTGGGTAATCTTGTCGTGCCACGGGGTGTATGCAGGACATTTTTCCAACACTGAGAATATGTGGACGAGACCGGGGTGACACCCTCGACTACTAATGATCTCTTTGATGCGGTCTTCTTTTCGAAATGAAGAGGCACGGCGTATATACTCAATTTCAATGCTGTTGGTAACGGCAAGGCGTTCCGCATTGGCTTTGATCTCATCTCGTAGAGGTTCGGCAAATTCCTTAGGAAAGTCAAATAGCCTGATGTTGCGTTGATGAAGATAGATGCCCATTCCGTCGCTATGACACCAGCCTGGGATTGTACCGGTGATAACTATGCGGTCGAAGCATGAATATACCCCAGCTATCTGCTTTGCATAGCGTTCTTGAAGTGATGTCATTCTGGGCAACCTCACGAAAGGGTGTTTGAATGTATATTACGTGGCGAATGCAATCATTCCTTTTTTGGTTGCGGCTAAGCCGCCTTAGGATGGCTCAGTTGGCAAATACAGACCCAGCCCTTAAGGATCTATTTGATAACAGATTTGACAGTCCGGCAGATAGGGTAGCTAAGATGCAGGCAGGGATGGCAAAAGCTGCTGCTATGGATGCCACAGGTGATAAGGATGGAGCATTATATATAAGAACTGCCATTGACTATCTGAAGGGTACTTCTTACGCTACCACAGCTGGTGGAACTTACACTCAGAAGGATAGGCAGATAGATATACAACTGAAGACGCTTGATGAAAGGATACGAAATAATAACGCAACTCAGGCAACTCAAGCAGCCAAACTAAAACTTGAAGCTGGCAGACTTGCTGTCGCCGCACAGAATGCTCAGACCAGCGCCACCAGTGCCAACAATGCTCAGTATTATCGACAACTAAACTATACCCGACAGGTAGCTAACTCACTAAAGATTAGTCTTAGGGGTGAAACCAAGGATTTGACAACTAAAGAGGTGCTACTTCAGAAACAACTTACAGCTGCTCAAGCTATGGTGGCATTACCGGGTATTGATACAGCTACGAAAGCAACTTATCAAGCACAGATTAACTCCTTAACAGCACCAATTGGGAAAGACGGTACAGGCGGAAAACTAACATTAGTGCAATCTAAACTGGCTGCTAACCGAGAACGAACCACCCAAATAGACCTGCAGTTAGGTACGATGGGTGGGATTGTGGAACCTAAACCTGCGCCTGCATCTACAGGTAGTAAGGATGGTTCTGGTAGTGGTTCTGGAAAGAAACCTACTAAGGGTAAGGGAGATAAAGGAAGCACTACCACACATACCAGTAATGGCACTGTTACAGTCCAAACACCTTCCACAATGACAGATAAAGATAGACAGACTGCAATAGAACAAGGCGACCCAAGGCAGGGAGAGTAATGAACTTTACATTTACAGCTAAAGACGGAACCTTATACCACGCTGACTCCTACGACCTTGGAAGTGCTGCAATGGCTGTAAGGGAAGCTATGGGTGGTAAACTCCCTTATATTGATAAGGGTGGGAATGAACTATATGGTCTAGCCGCTCAGCAAGCAAGACAGTTCGATGTCGGATCGATGGGAGAGGCTGTCACTAACCAGAACCAGCGAAACCTGCATCTACAACACCTGTCAAGTATGGGAATCACTCCAGTTGTAGCGAAACCTGACACTGGAACTACTCAATCGATGAGGGCACCTAATGCAGGTGATAGCGGTCCGATTGCTGGTGGACTTCTGGGATTATCCAAGGAGATGGTCAAGCGAGGTCAGCCTGCACAGGAAGTTAAGCAGCAGTATTTAAAAGCTACTGCTCCTGTTCCTAGTGATAATGTGATTGGTGGAATAGGTAACGCAGTAACATCTGCCAAGAATCTCACGCAGATAGCTGGAGCTGTTGCTAAAGGTGCAGTGGATGCTAAGACCCCATTAGGACTACAGGATTATATCGCTGGCGGGGCTATGGCTGGACCTAATGCTATAGGTTACCTTGCTTCAAATGCAGTTGCCGGTAAAGTGTTACCTGCGGATACATACAGTGACTTCTGGCACGCCACAGCTCCTAATATGATGGCTACACTTGATACAGAGACGGGGTTTAAGGCTGGACTTGCCAAGTCAGTGCTATCAATAGCATCACCTGAAGGTCTCAGTATGCTTGCTTCTGGTCCATTAGCTATAGGAATAATGGCAGCATCTGCTCCAAGTATGATAGGTCACTCCATAGAGAAGGCCAAGACTGATCCAGCCGGAGTCGCGGGTGAGGTAGTTGGTTTTGGTGTTCCACTTCTACTTGGAATAGGCAGTAAGGTACATTCTGATTTAGTAAATGAGGGTGCTATAAGGTATGGATTACGCAACCTTGGAAATCTATCAGAACCTGATATGGTGAAACTTGCTGATGGAGTGAATGCCAGTAAGAAGTTTGGCAATGTAGACCCATCACTTCCACTTCCTGAAGCACTTCAGAACGTCACCCCATTGAATATCAATAAGCCCACCCTCGCAGATTCAACCTATTTGAAAGCTGCCAAGTCTACCCTTTCCAACCTGATTGTCAAGACACCTGACGGCTATGACGTCACCTTAATTAACGGTAAGAAGATAGGGATCAGATATGGTGCAGACCAAAGCCAGACCTCCATCGTCGATCCAGTGACCGGCGAAAAGCTGATGGGTTATGATGATGCGATATGGCTGAAAGACGGTGCCGGTGACCCTGAGTTAAAGCACGAGCTGTTCCACACTGTGGTTCGTCTTGGCTTAGTTCCACCTGAGCTAATCGATGCAGGTATTAAGCGCTACGGCTCTGTTGAAGAGATGGCTAAGCAATATGAGAATTACCAGTCACCTTCTGGCCCACTTGGATACCTGAAGCAACTTGGTGGTAAGCTGGTGGATTTAGTCAGCGACAGGGGTAAGTTGGCGTTCACTCGTATGGCTGAGCGCATTGACAATATGGATGCATTCGCAAGACCTTCTGAAGCAATGGCACCAATGGAGCCTGCTTACTATGGCGGAAAGAAAGCCAATGCAACGGCAACGGATGTGGTCAACAATAATGAAATCGCTAAAGTAATACGGGATAACTTCGCGCCTGAAGACATTACGAAAGATAACCTCCCAGACGTCAGGGATTTGGTCACTGATGAAGTGGTTCGCAAGTCCAGGCAGCTTTCTGATGATCCTGCACTTAGGCAAAAGCAGATTGAAGTGATTAGAAATAATGCTGAAAGGCTGATTTCAAGAAAGCTTCGAGTTGATACTACAAGTCCATCTGATTCAATTATTAATGATACGGACCTAACCTATTTTGTAGATGATCGTACAAATCTAAAGGACCTGACTGATGTAGTAAACGGGGACCCTTCCAATGTAGACAAATTGGTTAGTGCAGTATTAGATTTTCACCAAATACCTGCTACTGATGAAATAAAAGCATCTCCTAGAAGCAGAATTAATACAATTGTAACTAAACTCCACGATGACTATATTAGTTCCGATAATGCGGAACAACTTAATGCTCCAATAAAGGTTAAGGATTTTGCAGGAAATGTTGAGAATAAGACGTTACCTGTTGATGCTGGAATAGCGTCACCTAAGAAGAGTGTGGGACGAACCATAATAGACTTTCTTGATGAACACTTCAATGATGAGCACGCACCTATGCTCTCAGCACTTAAAGAATATTCGTCAAGGGAAGTGGACCCCGTATTTAAACTATTTGGAGTTCACAAACCTACACTCAACCTTCTTGAAGTGGACTTGCGCCTGTACTCTGGTAGTGCGGCTCGTACAAATAAAGAAATTGCTTGCTGATCAAGGTGCTAATGTTGCGGACTTCAAGGCGGCTGATGAATACCTTAAGACCGGTGAAGAAGCAGTATTAACAGACGGGTCTAAAGAGGTTCTTAGCTTCTTAACATTTCAGGTTAATAGATACTTGCGGGAATCTACACTGGTGAATACCAAAGAGTTCAAAGCGAGCGGTATTAATCCACTCACTAAGGATAGCGTATGGAATAAAGATAACTTTACCCAGTCACTTGAAGACATTCGTAGGTATGCAGATATCAAAGATCCAATCACTTCACTTTCTGAGGTATTCCGTGGACTAATGAAGGCTGGTGAACTGGCTGACCGTGAAGTGATGAAAACCAAAGTCATCACTTTAGCTGGTGAAGCTGGAATGGCTACTGAGATATCTAAGCAGAGATACATAGCTATACAGAATATGTCTAACAGAAGGTCAGGAACTGTTGAAAGTGTTGACAATTTAAGTGTAGTCATTGTCAACGGAAAGCCAAGATATATATTAGCTGCTCCTGAGATTACAAGTTCAATCAGAATTATTGAGAACCTTACACCTGAAACACAAGGTTTTATAATAAATGGATGGCAATCTCTAATAACTAAAACTAAAAGGGCTATAGTAGCTATGCCTGACTTTATGCTAAGAAACTTTACAAGGGATATTCAAGACAGGTTTATTAGAGGCAGCAAGCCAAACTTCAAGACTGATCTCACACTATCTGAAGCTAATGCTGTTAATAGACTTACAGGTGGGTCTACCGAAGGTTACTATATGCCAAGTTCTGAAGAGTATCTTGCTCATATGGATGAAATGCTTGGTCTGGTAAAACAAGGTAAGGTGTCAATGTATATGGGTTGGCTTAGGAAAATGAGTGGTAAGGTAGAGGAGACGAACAGGGGAGCTGAGTTTGCAAACGCTAGTTCTGAGATGACAAAAAGACTAGATACTGAAGGTAATTCAGAATTAAAAATTAAATCAGACGCTGAACTTGAGGCAGACGCTAATGCCCTTTCATCTCAACCTACAGAAAAACTCAATGAACTACTAAATGATTTATCTACTGAGGATGAATCTGAAAATCCACTTCTACATAGTTTAACAATGGCACAGAGGGATGAGTTCTTAAAAGAGGCATATGTAGATGATGCTTCACGTATTAATGCAATTAACATACTATGGAACCTTAAGAGAGACTTTAAGGTAGGTACAGTATCTAATAAGTATGGTTCGTATATGGCACGTAACCTAATGGACTTTGCCAAGGGTGGAAAGACAACAAAGTATTTAGATAAAAACTGGGTACCCTTCCTTAACCCATCAACTCAAGGTCTAATTAGAACTCTGAAATATGCAAAGTCACATCCAACAATGGCCTTTGCAAGATTCTCAGCAGTCATTCTCCTACCAAGATTCTTAGCTGCATTCATAAATAAGGCTAATGGCAACGAAGCAGAGTATAAAGACCTTCCCACTTGGCGCAGAGAGGCAGGAATTAATATAAAGGTGGGGAACCACTGGCTATATATTACACAACCCTTTGAGAATGCTGTGTTTGGTGGAATAGCAGAGAGGTTGATATATTCTGCAATAGATCATAACGTAGAAAGCAACTTTGTAGGAATAAAACCCAGTGATTTAGTTTTAAACCTACTAGGTGGCAGCGATAGTACGGTATTAGGTCCTATGAAGGCTATACCTGAAATTATGTTCAATCAAAGCACTCTCACTGGTGCAAAAATCATACCAGCAAACCAAGCAGAGTTGAAAGTCTCTGAACGTACACAGTCCTATTCAGGGGTTGGAACTGACCATCCAAAGATTGTCGGTGGCACAGAAACTGCATCATTGGGTTCAAAACTCATTGGTAAAGTCTTGCCAATGGATCCAAAAGCAATTGATTACTTCATTAGTAACCAATTTGGAGGATTAGGTAAGTTCGTGGTTGGATTGCAGACTGGTAAATACGACCGTCAACATATACTGAACACCTTAGCTAACAACTTTGGACTTAAGGATGTGGCAGGCCATAGTTCCGCTATTCTATCAGCAGCCTATGACCAAATCTACGGGTATGGACTAAACAAGAACGACCCTATGATTACAAATCCAGCCTATCAAGTGCTGCAATCTCAACTCGATGACCACCTTAAAACAGTAGTTCAATTGCGAAAAGAATACAAAGACCCTGCAACCATACCAGCCCGCAAGACAGCGATAGTCAACTTGTTTCGGGCTGAAGGGACTATGCTGTATGCTATTGGCAAGCAGATGATCGCAATCAAACATCCTGCACCTGTACAGCCAGGCAAAACCACACTTGGACCTAAGGATTCAGAAGGGTTTCAGGAAGTGAAAACAAGGTAGCCTGCACAGATGTATATGATGGCAAAAGTGATGGTGAACCTCAAGAAGTAGCCACATTAACTCCAGTAATTCGCCTAACCCTGTGTAAATTGAAACAGGTAAAAGTATACCCTCGATAGGAATATCGAGGGTATTTTATATTTCTACCAAATTGGTGTAAATAACGTGTGAGTTCTAGCATGATTGGGGGTATACTTACATCAAGACGCGATATGAAAGGGTATCATCCTGCATCGCGTATTACAAAGGAGTTCAGCCCATGAATCGGTTAGTCGCTTTAGTGTCATCAACCTGGCTTGCATTGCTCTTTCTGATAATGGCAATGCCAGTATACGCAGCAGCACCTACAATCACTTCATTCGACCCAGCATTCGGAAAAATCGGCGACATTGTTTCAATCACAGGGACAGGCTTCACTCCAGCTTCTGTTGCTAGATTCAACGGAAAGCTAGTCACCCAACTTACCGTAAATAGTGTTACATCCTTATCTGCGAAGGTGCCTGCAGGAGCAACGTCTGGCCCCATCACAGTCACTACAGTCGATGGGACGGCTACCAGTGATGTATATTTTTTCGTAGCACCAACCCTTACATCATTCACACCTACTAAAGGACCAGTCGGAACTGAAGTCACGATAACCGGTACGAACCTCGCACCGGATACAACCGTGAAATTCAATGGCATAGCTGCCACATTCTTCGCCGTTATAAACAGCACTACCATTAAGGCTACAGTGCCTAACAATATGACAACAGGTAAGATTTCTATATCAAACACTTCAGGGACAGCCACAAGCCTTACAAATTTCTATGTTGAACCGACAATTACTTCATTCTCACCAACAACAGTCGCTATTGGCACAGTAGTAACCATAAATGGAACTAACTTTTTAGGCGCAAGCCAAGTGAAGTTCAACAATGCGACAGCTTCATCATTCACAGTGGTAGATGATACGAAGATAACTGCTACGGTGCCTATGGGTGCTAATAGAGGACATATAATGGTCACTACTCTCGGAGGCACGGCCAACAAGCTCAGGAGTTTTTAGTTACGTTCCTACGATCACTGGGTTCACTCCAAAGAATGTAATACCTGGAGAGTCCTTCACCATCTACGGTACCAATTTCATAGGAACAACTGCTGTAGGTACATATTATGGTAAAGATGCATATGAATCGATTATCGAGGATATGCTACAGTTCAATGTAGTCAACGACACTACTATCACCGCCACCATTCCTGTATGGACCGGTAGCTGGGTTGAACCACATTGGCCCTATTTCGATATCCCGTCTGATGGTAAGATATTCTGTTGCAGGATAAATGTTTATGCACCTGGAGGGAAGGTTACTAACCCAACGGCGTTTAGCGTCCATGTGCCAAAAGTTATTACTGCCTCCATACATACAGGTGCAAACTATGTTGGCCCACTCAGCGGGATCACCCTTAACTACGCACTAAGTGGCACCAGTTCATACTCAGGTACTCTCACGCTAGATAATAGTGGAAAAGGGAATATCAACGCACTGGCTGGAACATACAACCTCGAACTAACAGGAAGCCCATGGTTGAGGAGGAAAATCACGAACATCGATGCGAGCAATGATACAACGGTAAATGTATCCCTGGCTAATGGAGACACCAACGGTGACGGTCAGGTGAACCTGTTCGACTTCGTTGTGTTGGACATGAACTTTGGCTCCTACACCCCCATGGCTGACCTTGACGGTGATGGCCAAGTGAACCTGTTCGACTACACGATCATCGATCAGAACTTCGGAGCTCAAGCTGATCAATAACCAGCGACAACAGACCCACAACCCCCTCGTAAGAGGGGGTATTTTTGTACCATAATTCCCTCATAATCCTAATGATATATAGGAGGAACCTATATATGAGAATGGATTTGACTGGACATGTATATGGACGATTGACGGTGCTCAGCATGGATCCTGATAGCTACTATTGTTCATGTCAGTGTGAGTGTGGAAATGTGAAGAGTGTACTTTACTTCAGTTTGACATCAGGCCGAACTATGAGTTGTGGATGCTTAAACAAGGAACTGAGGCTGCAAGGAAAGCAACACAAAACCCATTCAAACGAATATAAGGCATGGACGAACCTCAAGCACCGGTGTTTGAATCCCAATTCCCCAAAGTTCAAGGACTATGGCGCACGAGGCATTGGAATATCTGACGAATGGATCGACTTTGAGGCCTTCTATAAAGACATGGGAGACAGACCTGGAAAACAATACTCCATAGACCGGATAGACAATGACGGTCCCTACAGCAAGGATAACTGCAAGTGGTCTACCTCAAAGGAGCAATCCAACAATAAGCGTACGAATGTGCTCGTATCCCATGCTGGAGCGATGGTTACATTGCGTGAACTCAGCGACATCACTGGGATCAAATTCCGAACACTTCAGACCAGATATTACCTTGGATTGACGGGTGATGAACTTGTAAAGCCAGTCAGGACTTCTTGTGATTCCACGACACACGATCATGCAAAGCCTGAAGAACAGACGGCCTGATCCCTATGTAAGTCTGCGTGGTTGAAAGTGAAGCATGGCCTAACATCTCTCTCACAGCTTCAAGGTTAGCTCCGCCTTCAACCCATGCGGTTGCAGCAGCACGCCGTAACATGTGTGCAGCGATATGCACTCCTGCTTGAGAACTTCTACGCTTGAGCATACATTGAATGGCATTACGAGTGATTGGATCCCCTGTCAAATTGGTGAACAAGCATGTTGAACTCACCTCACGTGCTGAGACGTATTTCGCCAGTTTGATCCTAGTTTCGTTAGTCAGAAACACGAACCTATCCCTTCTTCCTTTAGTTTCTGAAAGGAGCATCTGACCAGTTCTGATCGCGGATAGGGTCATCCCTTCAAGTTCACCAACCCTGCATCCTGTATCAAGGATGGTCAGGATGATGGCAGCATCTCTCATGCCCATCTCATCTTTGCCACACGTTGAAAGTAGTAAATGAATGTCGGTGTCTACTGGTGGGACCTTCTGCGTCCTGTCAACCCTTGGTGCCTTGATTTTGAGGACAGGGTTTCTATCCAGCAGTTCCTGTTCTACGAGCCAGTTACCGAAAGCTCGGACTGCACGGTATAAGCCATGCATGGATATCGGCGCTACACCCGTGACTCGGTACGAGTTCATGAGTGAAGTGACGGAATATGTTGTGAACTGATCTATCGTGATTATCGATTCTGTAAAGTGTTTCAGCATACTATCATAGAATGTGATAGATGGCTTTCTAAGCCCTCTGGCTCTACAATCAGTGAGGAATTGATCAACTAGGAATTTGGTAGTCAATAGGTCGCTCATTTTGGATTTACGATATAGTGCTATATACAGCGTGTACTATGAGTTTAACGCGCTACAGGCGGTGGTATTGTGGATGATTTGTGTAATCGTGACTCTTAATCAATGGGTCGGGAGTTCGAGTCTCCCACGGTCCACCATTTTTTCACCGCGCACCCAGCGCGGTGTTTTTGGTTTTAGGGGATACGAGCCGTTACGCAACCCACATCCCCTGCCTTGTCGCGGCAAATTGGCCACTACCCCACACCGCACGATCGACCCACTGACAATTGTCAATTGACAACTGACAATTGACATATGGCCCCTATCCCCTTCCCATACGTCCAAAAGGTATACTCTATATACTCAGCCCTGATGGAGATCCCCATGAACAAAAAACCCGTCGCAAAGTGGTCCATAGTCACCCTGATCGCGTTGCTGGCACTGTCCAGCCTATGCGCCAAACCGCAACCCGTGAAATTCAGCTTCGAGGCTTCGCAGGAAGGCTGGATCGCCCTGCCGCCCCCCGCAGGAGTGGAGACCACCCTCACGCTCTCAGACGATTCATCAGGTGCGGCGGGCAACAAGAAGTCGCTGCAGGTTGACTACACTCCCCTACCCAAGACCATCGCGGGCGTGCTTCATGCCGCTCAGGGTCTGACCGGCCAGGGCGTGCGTCTCCGAGTGAAAACAGCTACGGCCGCCATGCTGGTTCTCGGGCTGGCGGAGCGCGATGGCTCCAACTATATGCACGTCATACAAACTGAGGGTGGAAAATGGCAGTTGGTTGACATCCGGTTCGACGCGTTCACGCTGAGCAGCGATTCGTCTGACGAGAACGGCAAACTGGATGTAGATCAGATCGGCACCATAATAGTGGCCGATGCCGCCGGGTTCTCCCCCCTGAGGCTAGCCAAACAGACCATTTGGGTGGATGAATATGAGATATTGGCTAAGATCGATTCGCCAAAACCCAAGCCATATCTCTCAATACTCGAAACGGGCATGCCCTCAGCGTCTGGCGCACGCGCCACAGCACGGGTCACCTACCCCAAGGGCAAAATCGGCCAGGGGATGCTGGTCAATTCGGCCGGGCAGCTCGTGGTGCTTCCGCTCAAGTTCACGCCCAACAAAGAGGGCGGCTGGAGCTGGGATCAAGGAACGGTCGAGATGTGGATCAGCCCTCAGTTCGATATGACTCAGGTTCCGGATTTCGCCGCCCTGATCTCGATGCATGATGAGCCGTTCATGCCGGGTCTGCGCGGCAGCCTGCTGCTCATCTACACCAAAACCCATCAAATCGGCTACATGATCAACGGCAACATGGAGACCATCTTGGCCTCGCCGACGCTGAACTGGAAGAAGGGCGAATGGCACCACGTGGCCATTTCCTGGGGCAGCAAAGGTATGTGCTTCTACCTGGACGGCAAACTGACCGGCAAGAACTCCGTCACCGACGGCCCGGGCATACTCTCCGCCGACATGGTGGTGGGAAGCCACGCCTGGCCGGTCGCCATGCAGAAGATGTCGAACACCATCATAGACGAACTGCGCGTGTCGAAGATTCAACGCACCAGTGGTGAGATCGCGGCCATGGCCAAATCGAAACTACCCCTTCAGTCCGATGCCAACACCCTGGCCTTTGCACACTTCGATGGGTCGCCTGTGCCGCCCATCGAGATCAAGCAGGACACCGTAGCGTTTCACGAAACGCCCATCGGCCAACCCGTCAACCTGATCGCCGGCATTCCGGGCAAGATACCAGCGAGTTCGCAGCTCGCCTACACCATCACCACACCGGGTGGTGGCGTGGTGCGCAAGGGCGTGGTCAAGCCCGTCCCAGCCGGCTCGGGCAGTGCGGTCGCGGTGGAGTTGTCGCCGTTTGAGGCCTCTGGATATTACCGCATCGCACTCAGTTTGAACAGCGGACAGCAACAGGTCAACAAGGGTCTGGGTTGGTTCAAAGTCAACACCCCAGGGGCATCCGCCGGATCGCTGCTATTCGGTGCCTCCGGCTGTTACGCGGAGTTCACCCCAGGCGAGGATTTCTTCAAATACGCCGCAGCGGCCGGAGTACGCTCACTCAGGACCTCCTTCGAGTGGTTTGAGATCGAGCCAAAAGAGGGCCAGTTCGATTGGACAAAATACGACCAGATCGTGAAGTGGGCAGACAAATACGGCGTGGAGCTGATCCCCACATTCATCTGGGAGAAGCCGCAGCCCGAGTGGGCCGGTCAGGGAACCATCAAGAAGGGCACAGATGAGATGCGCTACCCTCCGCAGGATATGGCCAAGTGGAGCGAATTCGTCACCCAGGTGGTGAACCGCTACAAGGGCAGCATCCACTGGTGGATACCCGCCAACGAGCCGAACCTGGCAAGATACTGGGCACCTGTGGCCGATCCCAAAGCCTACACCGCGCTATTGAAGGTCACAGCCACCGCTGTCAAAAAGGCCGACCCGCAAGCGAAGGTTCTGGGCTGCAGCGTGTCCGTGATGGACCTCAACTTCCTGGAGGAGTGTTTCAAGCAGGGAGCCCTGGATGACTCCGACGCGATTGGTGTGCACCCTTATATCTGTCCCAACAGCCCCGACGCGGTCGTCCCGATTAACATGATGGATCCCAGCTCGCAGCACGGCAACTTTGCCCAATCGCTGGCGGCAGGCAAGGCACTGATTTCCAAATACGGTGGCAAGCAGAAATTGTGGCTTGATGAGGCCGGTCAACCGTATCGTGATGACTTCATCGCCGCCAACTGGGGCGTGTCCGAGCCCACCGCAGCTGAGGATCTGACCAAGATATACCTGGAGTCGATGGCTTCGGGAGCGGTTGACCGCGTGATGTGGTTCTCGTTCTTCGGCGGGGAGTATGGCTCATTCGCGCTGATCAAGCCCGATGGCACCCCTAGTCTGCTGATGGCCGCCTATACCGCTGTGTCAGAGCGCCTTAGCGGTGCCGAGTTCGTGAAGATCGGCGATCGTGGCGAAGGCGTGCGCTCGCTGGTCTTCCAGAAAGGCGGTCAGCGGATTGAGGCGGTCTGGCAGCCAAGTGGAGTGTCAAGCATCACCCTTCAACCCGGCGAGAAGGCGTTCGACATGTTTGGCTTCGCCATACCCGACGGCCCGTGGAAACTCACCACCCAGCCGGTTTATTTGGTTAGGACAGATTGACGTAGGGGCATGGCGTGCCGTGCCCTCACCAACGACCGCGCCGGTTTTCCCTAACCGGGGCGGTCTTTCCGGTTCCTATTGATCGGACGGATCAGGCGGATCGGACCGATAACGGCAGGTACGTTTTATGGGCGGGGAGACCCCGCCCCTACGATCGTTCGTAGGGGCGGGGTCTCCCCGCCCATGACACGGTTTGGTACACGTACTGGGCATGGCGTGCCGTGCCCAATGTGCCGTGCCCATATTCGAATGCCGTGGATTTATCGGGGCCGGGGAACGAAACGGGGTTTGGGCACGGCACGCCATGCCCCTACGGTTTCCTCGTCCCCACAAACGTCCCGTCTCCATCCGTGTAATCCGCGCGATCCGTGTAATCCATGGTTCAAACAATACGCCCCTACCGCGGTTGGACGCCCATCACAAACGTGCTCACCACGTGCTCCACCAGCTCATCATGCGGGTAGTGGCGGTCCTCAAGGTAGTCAATGGTGATGAAGGCGTTCATCATGCCAAACAGGCTGACGGCCCCTTTAAACGCATCATGGACACGAAACTCCCCAGCCTCAATTCCGCGCTGCAGAAGCTCGCGCACCATGGTCAAGGTGGCCACAAACTGCTGGGCGAACTGCTTCGACTGCGCGTCCTGTCGTTGGGCCCCCACGATCTCGCGGTAGACGATGCGCACCAGCCCAGGTCGGCTCTCCGAAAACAGCAGGTAGCCCCTTAAAAAGGCGCGGATGCCCTCCACGGCACTGCCCTGCTGGGAGATAGCCTCAAGCGTCATCTCGCGCAACATCGCGATGCCCTCAGAGAGGATCGTGATATACAGATCCTCTTTATGCCGGAAATAGTAATACAGAAGCGCGCGGTTGACCTCAGCTCTCAGCGATATCTCGCCAATGGAGGTGGCATCATACCCTCGCTCAGCAAACAGCACCTCTGCAGAGCGCATGATGCGGTCTCTCGCGGAGGCCTTCATCGAATTTGTCATCTTCGTCCTATCCTATCTCGCCATCCGTAGTTATTTTACTTGGAATGAATACTAGTTGCAGCCCTTGTTGTCTAGTTGCAGCCGTCGGCACCCCCAGGAGGCCCATATCAAGGCAATCACCAGCCAGGCCAACAACACCAATACTGTAGAGCCTATCACAGCCGCATCACAGCCCACCAACGCGATCTTGCGTACCGCATCGGCGTAGTGAGTCAGCGGCATGATGAGCACCGCCTTGTGCAGCCAGTCTGGCATCGCCATCAGCGGCCACGTAAAGCCTGTCAAAGTGAACAACGGGGCACTGAGCGTCAGCAGCATCTGCGCCGACAAGATCGCATTCCGTGTCATCGCGCCTAATCCAATACCACACAGGATATGGATCACCAGATACAGCACCATCAGCCCCAGTATGGCAGCAAATGAGCCACGTACCGGCATCTTGAAGAACCAGATCGGCATCGACATGGAGATCACCGAAAGAGGAACTAGCAACATACATTGCCCCAGCAGTTTGCCCCACATCACCTGCAGCCAGCTTCTGCCCGCTAAGGACTTGCGCCGCTGACGTTCCTCGAACTCCAGCCCCATCACCATGCTGGCACCCAACATGCAAACCTGCTGCATAGCGATACATGCCAGTCCGAACAACATGAACGCGGAGTAATTAAAGCTGCTCAGCCACATGCTGCGCGTCTCCACGCTGATGGGCAGTGCCTGGCCGGCAGCCTGGCTCTTTGTTGAACCTGTGGCCATCAGCTTGAGTATGCGGGCTTGCACCCTGTAACTGCTCAGCACGCCCAATGCCGCCTTATACACGACGTTGCCCATAATCACATTACTGCCATCAAGCGTGAGCATCACCGCGGGAGCACGCCCTGACTTCAGGTCACGTGCCATGTGCGTCGGGATCACTACACAGCAAAAACTCTTGCCATCGCGGTTGAGCTGCTCATATTGCGCCATCGAGTTTACGGTGTAGGCATACCGCAGCCCGTCGGTGACGTCCATATCCTGAACCAACGCACGGGAGATGGCACTGTTGTCGTTGTCGATCACCGTGAAGGGCACATTCTGCACACGCCCTTGAACATACACAAACCCAAACACCGTCATGTAGAACGCCTGTCCCAGCAGAACGATGGTCCGAAGGGTTCGGTTATTGAGCACGCTCATCACTTCTCGAAGAGCAATCCGCCAAACGCTCATACCCTGGCACCAGCCGTGTAGAGCTTCATATTACGCATGCATCCGATGATTCCGGCCGCCAAACCCATCACGGCCCACACCAACAGTGGCCATATGTGACCCCAGTTGTCAGTCAGGCCCAGCCCCATCAGATGGTTGCGCCTGATCACCTCAGCAAAGTGCGTGATGGGCAGCATACCTGCGATCACACGCAATGCAGAGGGTAACGCGTTGGTGGGCCATGTAAAACCGCTCATGAGGAATGATGGCATTGCGATGACCGCGAAGGTGCCAAGCGTTCGCTGAGGATCATGGATCAAAATACTAAAACCGACCCCAACCATGCACATCACCATGCTGAAGTAGGCCGTGAACCACATCACGAATACCATGGATCCCAGCAGATGCGCTTGAACCACAGAGATGGATAACCACATGGTCACCATCGACAACGGCACCAGGATCACGGTGTATGCACTCCACTTGGCGAATATCTCCACCAACAGACTGCGTTTTCCGAGTGTATTGACAGCCGTCGTCTCCAATGTCATCAATAATGGGATGAGCTGTATGGCAATGCCCACCAGTCCAAGCAGTACGAAGTTGGCGTAGTTTTGGTTGAACGCAGGGTTGTTGAGTGCGCGGATTGTGCTGTCCAGCGGCAGCGCATCGGTCATAGCCGCTGACCGTGCTTCACCGCGCGATGCCATGCTGCGAGCCACATCCACACCAACGGCGTAGGTGGTTCCTATGCTGCTGATCGTCTGTAAAGCCACATTGCCTATGGCCATATTACTATTGTCGATCAGTGCCTGTATCTTGGCTCCACGGCCACGCTGCACGTCTCTGGAAAAATGCTGTGGAAATACCAGCATCAGCTTTGCCGTATCACGTAACGCGAGTTGTTTGAACTCGTTCGGGCTGTTCGCATACCCGGCAAACCGGAAATACTCGCTCTGTTGCACGCCTTGAATGATCTCACGGCTCAGTGCGGAGTCATCAGCATCCACCACCACAAACGGGATAGCAACCACCTTCTGCTGCGAATAGACGGCTCCCAGCAGACCACCATACAACAAAGGTGCCAGCACAGCTATGATCAGCATCGCTCGCCTTGACAGTATGTGCCGCCACTCCTGCCGGAACATCCGCCAAAAACCCACTCGATTCATATTGCTATCGCCCTGAGTCCGCCAGCGGAAGAGCGACTCTCGCGGTCATCCCAGCACGCATTCGTGGGTCTGGTTTCAGGAGCTTGACAACGATCTGAAGCGATTTGACATCGGTGCTGTTGGTTTCGTTGGTGGCCTTCTTAACTGCAAACGCGGCCGCGGCGCCTACTCGAACGATACGGGCGTCGTAGCTATTCTCACCCATGGCTGGCAGGCTCACCTTCACGACATCACCCAGTTTAAGCTGAGCAAACAGGCTCTCATCCGCGTAGACCTTCACCCGGAAGGTGTGGTTGTTAGATAGGGTAATAATGGGATATCCGGCGTTAACCATCTCACCTGGGTCGGACAGACGGGTCGAAACAAACCCATCCACGGGCGCGTAGATCAGCGTCTCATGCTTGTATGATGACGCCTCCTGCACCTGACCTCGAGCGGCTTTGGCCTTCGAAGAGGCCGCGAGTTGGTCCATCTGACGGATGTTCACCTGCGCCATGGCATCCTGAGCCTGCCGGAGTTGGGCCTCCGCAGCACTCACGCCGGCTCGCGCCTTGTCGATATCTTCCTTACGCGCACCTTTCTTGGCCAGTGTTAACTGGGCAGCGGTCGCCGAAAGGTTCGCGCGGGCTTGATCGATGTCTTCCTTACGAGCCCCCTCTTTGGCCATGTCCAGCTTGGCTTCCGCAGCCTCCATAGATGCTTTGGCCGAGAGATACTGCATCCGCACCTCATCCTCTTTTTGCCTTGGAAGAACTCCATCATCGCTGAGGCTGCTCACACGCTTCCAAGTGGCCTCCGCGGCGTCAAACTGCGCCTTTGAGGCGGAGAGCCCCGCCTCAGCCTGCCGAAGCTCCTGTGGGCGCACCGCGGTCATGGCCAACTGCAGCTTCGCTTTCGCGGCATCATACGCCGCTTCGGCTTGACGCAACTGCTCTGGGCGTGTCGCGTGGAGAGCCATGGTCAGTGTGGCCTTCGCGGCCGCCAAGTTGGCAGCCGCCAGTTGCACCTGATCGCGGCCAGACGCATCCTGCAGCCCTACCGCCAGACCGGCTTGCTGCACGATGGCATCGGCCGCATCCGCCATACCCGTAGCCTGCGTGAGCTTGGCATCCACTTCCTTGGATTCCAATACAGCAAGCAGCTCGCCTGCTTTCACGGAGTCGCCTTCGTCAACCGTCATCCTGGCGATACGCCCTGGGATTTTCGAGCTGACATCAACCTCATCGGTCTCCAATGTGCTCTCAATGATGGCTGCCCCATCTTTCACCGGCACACCAAGATCAGCATGCTTTTTGCCACAGCCTGAAACGGCAAGCGCGGCTATACTCACTGCGAACACTACAGGTAAAGATATCTTCATAGCTAGTCCTTGAGACGAATTTGTGCATTGCCATCAAGCAGACTGTCGGTCAGCTTGCGCAACGCGAGATACGCGGTATCCATTTGGTAAAGTGCCTGCTGACGCTGCACCTGAGCGTTCTGAACATTGAGAATGGCATCCAGTTGTTCTACGCTGGTTCCGGCTCCGACTTCAAACCGCTTGGTAGCAAGCCGTTGTGCCTCTTCAGCCGTTTCTACGCTCTTGTTAGCGGAGATGAGCCCCTGCTGTGCACTGCCCAACTGCTGATAAGCCTGCTGAACCATCAGCTTCAAACCATCAGCGTACATCAGCGCCGTATTGGCTGTGTCAGCAGCCTGCGCGTGCTGATCTTTGGCATCTGCGCGGGCCTGACCGCCGTCAAAGAAGTTCCACTGCATACCCAGGATGACTGTTGTTTTCGGCTCCATGATGGTCAGGTCATCCTTCAGAAGCTCCTGCTTAGCGATCAACGCAATTTGCGGCTTATCGGCAGCACCAGCCACCTTCGCCATGCTCTCCTGCGCACCAGTCTTCAGCTTCAGTGCTTTGAGTTCGCGTGAGTTCATCAACGCGTCATTTTGGGTCTGAGGGAGTGAAGGGTTCCAGGTCAGCTCAGACAGCGGAGTTGAGAGAGCCAGTTGTGTATCAAGCGGCATGTTCAGTTTGTTGAGCAGTGCACTCACCGCCAGATCACGCATATATGTGGCATCTGTTAGTCGTTTCTGCTGCGCGGAGAGCTCAGACTCTGCACGCAGCACATCATACCTGGCGACCGTGCCGGCTTTGAACAGGCTTTGGGCGTTGTTGACATGCTTCGTCACGGTGTCCAGAGCGGTTTGATGAACCTCTACCACACTTTGTGCTAGTTGAGCCTGGTAATAAGCCACGCTCATGTCATAGACCACATTGTTGATTTTGCCCTTATTGGACTCCAATACAGCCTTCAAACCCTGATCGGCCGCGCTTTTGGCGTTTTCGATCCGTCCACTGGTATACAATGGCAGGTTCATTCCCAGAGTCGCACGAGTGCTGAACTCCTGGCCAAGGGCGATCGGTGGGATTTTAATGGGCAACGCGGGTATATTGAGTGACATTTGGGGAGGATCAGGCAGCCAGGTAGTCGAAGGCTTCAAATCGAACTTGGGCATGGACAGGCTTTTAGCGGCGTCCTTCTTCGCTTCAGCCATCTGCTGACCATATCGCGTGCTTTTGATCTCCAGATTATTCTCGATGCAGCTTTTGGCGGCGTCTTGAATGCTCATCGTGACCGGCTCTGCATAACATGCCAGTGATACGACTGTCGCGCAAGCGATCAAACTGTAGTTCATGGTTCTGTTCATGGCAAGGCTCCCTATTGAGTATTAACCAAAAGTTAAATACCCGTTTAGTTATATATTACATCGTGTTTGGCCTTTTGTCAGCTTTTATCATGAATTCAGGGTGGTTTTTTTCGATAAACCGGTCTTTCACCGATCTGGTGTTCCCTATTCCGACGCGTTTAGTGCAAGCTGAGGTGCGACCTGTTCTATTAGAGCCATAAAACGCCTGACAAGATTCTCTTGCGTTTCTAGCTGAAGCTGCGGCCGTCGGAATGCATACTCCGCTAACGCGTTTTTCAACTCGTCAACAATATATGGAACTGCTTGCTGTGGATGTGCTGGCAGTCCCATGAACGCTTCATCGGTCGATTTACTTTCTACAGGTATATCCAGTGAGACCACGAAGGTACCTGCCGCATAGTCACGCAGTGTGGTAGAACCGAAACCTCTCCATACTACTACATCTGGTGACTATACGAGCACGCAGGTAATACTAGATGCTTCTGTCGTTATGATCACACGACTGGCAACTATTTAATACTGCCAACCAGGGTAAACATCGGCGACATAATCGATATGGCGATAAACCCCACTAATCCACCCATGAAGATGATCAGAGCTGGCTCTATCATTGAGGTCATACCTTTGATGGCGTTCTCTACCTCTTTTTCGTAGAACTCGCTCACCTTCACCAGCATCTCAGGTAGTCGGCCCGACTCCTCGCCCACGTCTATCATGTGCGCGACCATCGATGGGAACAGCCCGGTAGCGGCGATCGGCACGCTTAACTTCTGCCCCTCAAGCACCGAGGTTCGCACCCTTGTTAAAGACGCCTCAATCACCACATTGCCCGTTGTCTCACCCACGATCTCAAGACATCGGATTAGTGGTACACCACTGGCGACCAGCACGCCCAAAGTCTTTGTGAAGCGTGAAACCGCCATTTTCAAAAGCATGTCGCCAACCAATGGTAGCCGCAATTTCACAGTATCGACCTGGAATTGCCCTTTTTTGGTCGAAACAAGCCGTTTGAAAAAGAATATACCAGCGGCTATCAACATCAAAGGGATATACCAGTATCCTGTCGCGATATCACTTACTGCGAATACAAACTTGGTAGTCGCAGGCATCTCGATATTCATGCCAGCAAAAATGCCCTTGAAGGTCGGCAGCACAAAAGTAAACATGGCACCCACCAGGACCACTGCAAACACCAGCACCATCACAGGATACATGAGGCTGGCTTTAATCTTCTGGCGTATTTCAAGGTCCGCCTCAGTAAACTTGGCGACACGCATCAGCACTTGATCTAAAAGACCGCCTACTTCAGCAGCCTTTACCATATTGACAAACAGATTGCTGAATACCTGTGGGTGTCTGGACATCGACTCGCCTAATGGTAGACCGTTCTCTACATCCTGCGATAGTTGCGTGATGACTTCCTGGAACGAAGGGTTCTTAGCTTGTACACGAAGGATATCAAGGCTCTTCAATAACGGAATTCCACTATCGATCATCGTAGCGAACTGCCATGCGAACTGCACCACTTCCTCAGGCTTGATCTTGGCCTTCATACTGGGCAGCGCAAACCTTGAGCCAGATTTGGATTCCTGAAGGTAAGTGATATACAAACGCTGGCTTTGAAGCATCTGAGTGGCCGAAGCGAGGGATTCGGCCTCCACTACCCCGTTGATACTTTTACCTTCTGCATCGACCGCTTTATAAGAAAACTTTGCCATTATATATGCCTATATCGCACTGATCAGCCGCAGCAGGTTGTCCTTGTCCATACACCGGCCAAGTGCGCCTTCCATATCAATCTTTCGTGCCTTAACCAGTGCGGCCAACGAGCTATCCATGGTCTGCATGCCTATCCCTTTGCTGGTTTCCATCATACTGTATATTTGGTGGGTCTTTGCTTCCCTGATCAGGTTGCGTATGGCACTCGTGGCAACCAGGATCTCTAGTGCAGCGGTACGCCCGCCACCGATCACCGGCACCAATTGCTGCGCCACCACCGCCTGTAGCGTATTCGCCAGCAGCACGCGTATCTGCTCCTGCTGCTCCGGTGAGAAGACATCAATCACGCGGTCCACCGTTTGTGGAGCATTTCGAGTGTGCAAGGTGCCAAACACGAGGTGACCAGTTTCGGCCAGCGTCAAAGCCGCCTGGATGGTCTCCAGATCACGCATTTCGCCCAAAAGTATAACGTCAGGGTCTTCTCGCAGGGCTGCTCGTATCGAGTTATGGAAACTCTCACTATCGGAACCAATCTCTCGCTGGTTCACCATACTGCACTTGTGCTGATGCACGAACTCTATAGGGTCTTCTATCGTCAGTATATGCTTATAGGTTTTGCTGTTGATCGCATCTATCATTGCGGCAATCGTGGTAGACTTGCCTGAACCTGTCTGCCCGGTCACCAGTATCAACCCGCTGTGAAGTTCGGTAAAGCTGCGGATCACTTCTGGCAGCTTCAAGTCTTCAAAGCTTGGGATTTTGGTAGGGATCGCACGCATAGCGCAGCAGATATTGGACTTTTGTTTGTATAAATTGACTCGAAACCGCCCTGTCGCATCGGTGCCAAAGCTGATGTCAAGCTCTTTTGTGTTCTCAAACTTAGTGACTTGCTCATCACTCAAGGCATCATACACGATCCGCTGCAGCAGGTTGTTGTCCAGCACATCCATAGCCATGCTGTATAACACGCCATCGACGCGGAATACGGGAGCCAGACCTGCCGTGATGTGTATGTCAGAGGCCTTGATTTTACGAGCGATCAACATCAGGTCTTCGATAGACATGTCATCAACTGGAGGCATCTCAAGGTCAGTCGGTATGGGCAGGTTATGAGAGCTTAGTGTTTTCACCGCTTCACGATCGGATATCGTATCTATGGGTTTCTGCGCGGGTTTACTTTCTAGCGAATCTAGAGGTTCCAATCCATCTATAGAGATCGGACGAAGACCATCATCTGGCATGAAACACTCTCCTAATTCGAGTAGATAACACGTATAGATTCGTCTAAGGTTGTCTGGCCCAGCAAGATTTTTTTGATACCATCTTCACGCATAGATACCATACCTGCATCCTGAGCGGCTCTACGAATAGCGTGTGTGGGTTCGCGGTGCAAGATCATGTTCCGAATTTCTTCTGTCACTGGCATTATTTCAAAGA
Source organism: Armatimonadota bacterium (assembly GCA_963677485.1). Classification (GTDB taxonomy): domain Bacteria; phylum Armatimonadota; class HRBIN16; order HRBIN16; family HRBIN16. The sequence continues at coordinate 23,432 of OY781964.1, forward strand.
CACCGACTCTGCCTTTATACCCCGTGTTCTTGCACTTAAGACAACCCGCCCCGCGATAGAAAGTCGGGGTACCGCTCATTTCAGTATCGGTGATTGCCATCCGCTTTAACGAAACCGGATCCGGCTGGTATTCCTGCTTGCACTCCGTGCAGATCGAGCGCAGCAGTCTTTGCGATACTATACCCAATAAAGAACTGGCGATTAGAAAAGGCTCGACTCCCATATCAATCAAACGGGCGACGGCTCCTGGAGCATCATTTGTATGCAACGTGCTGAGCACGAGGTGCCCCGTCAGTGCCGCCTCAACAGCGATAATGGCGGTCTCTCTGTCGCGAATTTCACCCACCATGATCACATCAGGGTCTTGCCTCATCATGGCCCTGAGTCCGGCTGCAAAGGTCATTTCGGCTTTGGGGTTCACATTCACCTGGGTCAATCCCGGCAGGTCATATTCAACTGGATCCTCAATGGTCAGGATGTTGTTTAACCCGGTATTCAAACGGCTTAAAGCACTGTATAAAGTGGTGGATTTTCCTGAGCCGGTGGGTCCCGTCACCAGTATGATTCCGTATGGTCGACTGATCATCGTCTCGAACATATCCATCGTCTCACGGAGCATGCCTAGTTTATGGAAGTCGACAGATATACTGCCCCGGTCAAGAACACGCAAGACTATTTTTTCGCCGAATATGGACGGCAGCGAATTGACACGCAAGTCATAGTGTTTGTTATCAACCAAAAGGCTGATACGGCCATCCTGAGGCATCCTCTTCTCCGCGATATCCATGTTCGCCATGATCTTAATACGGCTGGTCAGACATGCCTGGACTGGACGAGGAACAACCATCATATCGCGCATAATGCCATCGACGCGGTAGCGCACCCTGACACCCTCTCGGCCTGGCTCAATATGGATGTCGCTAGCCTTTTCGTGAATTGCATCTGCCAGCAGCAGGTTGCTAAGGCGGACAACTGGAGCCACAGCCGACAGCTCACGGAGCTGCTCTATGCTCATGTCGTCTTCCTGGTTTCGCAGGATGTTTTCTACATCAACCGAAGCTTCGTCCAGTTCCTGGACTACTTCGCTCAGCACATGGCTAACCTTCACCTCTTCCCTGAAGGCATTCGCGATCGCCATCATGATTTCTTCTTCTGTGGCGAAAAGAGGGTCCACCTCTTTACCTGTGATCAACCGCATCTCATCGGTAGCGAAGATATCAAGCGGGTTGACCATCGCCACAGTCATGCGTTTACCCTCTAGTGATATCGGCGTGGCTTTATATCGGCGCGAAGCTTGTTGCGAAAGAAGACGCGATATGTCAGGTTCAACATTGACTTTCGCGAGATCGACAAAAGGTATACCCCATGCATCCGCCAGCACCATCACACGCTGCCGATCGGTCACCATGCCCATTTCCATAAGCACTTTATCGAGTTCAACGACATTCTGAAGCTGTTGTTGTTTTTCGATCGCCAGGGTGAGTTGTTCTTGAGTAATGAGCCCTGCCTTCACGAACAGGTACCCCGGTCGCTGACCCAGAGGTAGTGGATCCATGTTACAAATACCCTTTCACTATCGGTGAAATCTGGCAGACGGACTCATTTCGATGCCGTTTGGATGAAAATGTCGTGGGCAACGGAAGACCCTCAGTTGTAGGGAGGACCATTGAGGTCATCCGCACGATTTCGGGTGACTATTTTGATACCCCGTATTAAGACCACAGCCCACCGTGACGGACGGCAATAACGCCCATCTCCTCCGCCTAACAAGCAGATCTTAATCCCACTAAACTCATTATATGCTTATGTACCGTCTGTTCAATGGAGAGCACTATCTGCAGTATCTCTGCGAGCTTGGCACGCAAAGACGGATACTAACTGGAGTAAATCACCCTTATCGATTCCTCAAGGGTCGTCAAACCAAGCAGAATTTTCTTCACGCCGTCATCACGCATCGTCACCATACCCGCTGCTTTCGCGGCAGCGCGGATGAGGTGCGAAGGCGCCCGTTGAAGTATCAGATTCCGGATCTCATCAGACATTGGCATCAGCTCAAAAACTCCTATACGCCCCTTGTATCCTGAGTGTTTGCACTTGACGCACCCTGCCCCCCTGTAAAACTTCTGCGAACTATTCACGACCATGTCGTCAATACCTAGTCTCTTCAAAGACTCCTGATCCGGTGTATACTCCTCTTTGCACTCACTGCATATCGATCGAAGCAGACGCTGGGAGACCACGCCCAGTAGTGAACTGGCGATCAGGAACGGCTCTACGCCCATATCGATCATACGTGCGATCGCTCCCGGCGCATCGTTGGTGTGTAGCGTACTTAGCACAAGATGGCCCGTGAGAGCTGCTTCCACCGCGATGACCGCGGTCTCTTTGTCGCGGATCTCGCCCACCATGATCACATCGGGGTCCTGACGCATCATGGCACGAAGACCCGCAGCAAATGTCATCTCGGCTTTGGTGTTCACATTCACTTGTGTCAAACCGGGCAGGTCATACTCAATAGGGTCCTCGATGGTGAGGATGTTATTTAGCCCGCTATTTAATCGGCTCAAGGCACTATAAAGAGTTGTAGACTTCCCCGACCCAGTTGGACCAGTGACAAGGATGAAACCGTAAGGGTGACCGATCATCTTCTCGAACATCATCATGGTTTCGTTCAGCATACCCAGCTTATTGAAATCGACAGAGATGCTGGTCCTATCCAAAACACGCATCACGATCTTCTCACCAAACAACGATGGAAGGCTGTTGACACGAAGATCGTAGTGCTTTCCATCTACCACCAGGCTAATGCGGCCGTCTTGCGGCTGACGTTTTTCGGCGATGTCCATATTCGCCATGATTTTGATACGGCTGGTAAGGCAGGCCTGCACGGGACGAGGAACCAGCATCATATCGCGCATCATGCCATCCACACGGTAGCGTACGCGTACGTTTTCCCTGCCTGGCTCTATGTGGATATCGCTGGCCTTTTCGCGGATAGCATCGGCTAGCAGTAAATTACTCAAGCGGACTACCGGTGCTACGCCCGACAGCTCACGCAGCTGCTCCACGCTCATCTCATCGTCGGGATCAGACAGGTTTTCATCAAGACTTACTGCCGCTTCGTCGAGTTCCTGCACGACCTCGCTCAGCACATGGCTCACTGGAATCTGTTCACGATAGATGCTGGCTATTGTTGCCAGTATTTCTTCTTCAGTTCCATACACTGCGTCGATATACCGGCCAGTGACCCGCTGCATCTCATCGGTAGCATATACATTCAGAGGGTTAACCATCGCCACGGTTAACTTCATTCCATCGAGTTGAACAGGAACTGCCTTATACCTGCGGCAAACCTGTTGTGGCAGCATTTTGGCCGTTTCAGGCTCTACATTGATCTTGGTCAGATCGATATAGGGCACGTTCCAGGATTCCGCAACCACAGCCACACGCTGCTGGTCTGTCATCATACCCATCTCAATCATGACTTTGTCAAGATCAAGCATGTAGGGCAGATTTTTCTGCTTTTCTATCGCAAGTAATAGTTGCTCTTCAGTGACTAATCCTGCTTTGACAAACAGTTGACCTGGTTTTTCAACAGATGGTTGTGATGCCAATCTCTATCTAGCCTTTCACTTCTGTGGTTCGTCTCCAGGAGCGGTCGCAGTCGGGAGCTGGTCAGTTGACACCTTACCACCATCATCGACGATCGTTGCCGTCACGAAAACCACCACTTCTGACTTGCTCTTACTACTGCTATCCTGTCGGAACAGGTATCCAAAAATCGGTAGGTCGCCAAGCAGCGGAATCTTGGTGCTTTTCTTGATGTCGGTCTCTTTGATCAAGCCGCTTAATACTATAGTTTCACCCGACTTCACACGCACCGTATTGGAGGTTTGGCGTTTGCTGATGCGGGGTAAAGCCACGCCCTGGGCATTGAGGGTGATATCGGTAATGCTGCTGATTTCCGGCTCCACCATCAACACGACCTCATCGTTCCCCGCCAGTTTCGCATTGCAAGTGAGCTTTACACCCACCTCAACCTGCTCTGTGGTGATCGTCACGCCGTTGGTTGTCTGCATGATGGAGCTGATATAACGCAGTGTGTCACCAATGAACAGAGTTGACGGGATGCCCTCCATTGACAGACTCTTGGGGCTCGCCAGCAGCTTCGCCTTGTTTTTGTCGATCAATGCCTTCAGATGCATATCCAGGCCCAACGGGGTGGCTACAGTTGAGAAAACATCGTTGATTGATGTAGCTGAGTCAAGTGTGCGCAGGATATTCAACCGTCCATGGTCATCAACCTCCAAATGAGCCGTTGAGCCTGAGTAATCAGGGGCAAATCCAAAGGTGTTATCAAGGCCATCGGTCAAGTCCACGATCTTCGCTTCAATCATGATCTGAGGCTTAGACACATCCAGTTGGGCAAGCATCTCCATCGCTTTATCGACATCGACACGCGGACCAAGCAGGATGATGGTATTGGAGGTATCGTCCATGATCTGGGATTTATCGCCACCCGCGGCCGCTTGACTACTTCCGCCGCTGTCAGTAGTGGGTGGGCCAGTCGGTGCTGCGGTGCCAGGCGCTGTGGTGCCAGGCACGGTCTTGCCACCCACCGCACTGGCAGTTGCTTCTAAATCGATGTCCGTAAACTTGAGCCCGCCTTCTTTTTCTTTCGAACTGAGTGGACTCTGGGCGTTTCGCGGACCTAGATACACCTTGACAGTTGGCAGCATCCAACCGATGGTAGAGAATAGATCCTGAGCTTTGGAGTGTCGGACGCGATATATCTTGGTATATATATCTTCCTGTTCTTTTTTATGCAGGCTCTCTAGTTGCTCCACCAGCTTCTTGGCATTATCAACATCCTCTTTCGGCCCTATCAATGTCACAAACTGGGTGCTGATCCCACGCATTTTCGATGTTGTGTCATTGAGCATACTCACTTTAACCTTAAGGGCTGGAAAGGTAGCAGTCAATACATCCTGCATCAGCTTGGCACCTGTACTGCTAAATGGCACCATATCTATAGACGCTGGACCTGTTCCACCCTCTCGAACCTGCTCTGCGGTGTGGATGAGGTATGTTTTACCATCGAATTGAACCTTGATGCCGTACACCGTAGATATGTAGTCCAGAGCTTCGGCTAAAGTCACGTTCTGCAGATTTAGAGATACATCGCCTTTTACGTTGCTCCCCACCACGATATTCGCACCGCTCTGAAGTGCCAAGCTGCGTAATACCGTCGGCAGGTCAGCCTTGGCGAAGTTCAGACTCAAACGCTGGGCTGATGCGGGTTGTGCAGGAATTGTGGACCTTTGGATAGTCAACGCCTGCCCATCCGACAGCGCGCTTGATCCGGTGGGAACCGCGCTAACGACCGGTTTTGAAGGTACGACGGTCTGCATAGGGGCAGGTTCAGGGCTAGGCGTGGCCTCTGCTCTGCTCTTGGAGGCCTCTGCTTCGACCTTAGCGGGCAGTGTGGCATCGGCCTTCAGGACGGGTACAGGGCTCGTCTGCTGACTGCCAGATGCAACTTCAGCAACATGATTTTCTTTAGCTATCGGTTTGGCTATCACATTACTAGCTTGCTTCGCTCCCACGGAAGGCTTGTCGGAGGTAATGTCCGCTGCAGGGGTGTCCATCAACTCTGCAGTCGGCTCCACTACAGCCGGCTCGTAATCAGCACCGTAGACGGAAAGAATCAGCTCACGCCCACCACTGTTTTCTTTGAGATCATACTTGATGTTACGGCTAAGCCTGACACGGATCCGCATGACCGGCGGTTTTGCGCTGTACCACTCTACCGCCACTCTGTAGGCACCAGGCAGCTTAGGGGACGCAAACCGGGCGGTACCATCCATCACCGCATCAACGTCAAGTACCGGTGATTTCATCTTGCCGACAGTGGTCAGTTTATGCTTCAGAGCGCTCTGTGACTTAATCACAACAGCGAAATGATCCAGTTCGTCTATAAAACTGACCTTTGCGCGAGGTGTTTCAGCAGCCCATGCATGAGCTCCCATGATCCACATCGATATGGCGACCAATGCGATCACTATGGATGCTCGCTTGTATGGTATGTGCATTCCTAATCCTCCCCAACGGTCAACGTGTATGATTTGCCTTCTTTGACGAACGTAGCAGATTCGCGTGTCACCGAAATGAGCCGTGAACCGTCCGCAGCTTGATCACCTAGAGCGACTTGGTCGCCACCGCCAGCACCTTTGATGATGGCCATCTGATGATCACCAACTATAGTGCCCAGCAACTTAAATTCTGGCGGTATCTTCACTACCGGTGGTATTGGCGTTTGCACGGGATTACCCTCCACCGAAACAGGTCCGGTATTGTTCGATGGTTTGGGAAAATCAGGCAGCGGCATCAATCCAGATGGCTTAGGCCCGATATGACCGGGTGTATTTGGTGAATGCGTCTCCATATTAGGAATTTCATCAAACTGCTCCGGTGTCACAAATGGATCTCTTTCATTGCCAGAAGGCTTAATAAACGGCACCGTAACCGTCACGACACCAGGTTCTGTTTTCTTATGGTCAACTTTAACCGTGCTTCCAGTCAACACAGGCTTGTTGACACCGGTCTGATAATACACTGCGGCGATCAAGCAGACCGCCAGAAGGAGTAAAATTAAAAGCTGCTTTTGCTGCTTTGGATCCGATGTATTCATCGTGCAGCCACCTCATCCCTGTATATGAACGCCGTGAGCGAAATGCTCATATCGACCGTCTGCGGGTCGGCTCTATACAGACGAGGCTTTGGGCGTATGTCGACACGCTTCACGTTCACAATCTTTGGAAATCGGGTGAGCCCATCAAGAAACTGCATGCAATCCCAAAATCGGCCAGATACAGATAACTGAATGTCTTGTTCGTCATAAAGTTTTTTGGCGGGAGGTGTTGCTTTTGCTGCGTCTGTTCCAGATGGTGCAGGGGCTGCTGGCTTTGCATTCTCAAGCCGAACAGAAACGACATTTAGCCGGTACTGTTTCGCGGCGATTTGAAGCTGTTTCAGTAAAGATGGGACATAACTGCGTTCTGTCACCGATAATTCCAGGTACCTGAGCTGCCCTTCAGCGGATTTTAAGCGTCGGTTCGCGTCTTCCAGCTTTCTAGCGACCGCTTGCGTCTCCTGAAGTCGGTTATCAATTGACATCAATTCAGAATCGACAGATGATTGCATCGTGAAAAGCCAGTAGATACTAGCGACACCCACTACCGCTATGATGGCGCACAATGCCGCGAGGAATCGTCGCTCCATTTTGGATGAATAGCTTTTCACTTCGGTGCCTCGCTTTTTGGAGCATCAGGCATTTGAAGAGGCATCAACTCGCCGCCAATTTCGAAATCTACTATTTTGACGTTAGGGGTACTTCGCTGCTGGGTAAAATGCAGCTCCACTTTCGGGAATTTCTGGTTCATCTGCAGCATCATATCGCCCACAAGGCGTTGTTCCGCAGCAGAACCGGTGATCGTGATCACTGCGGCCTTACCATCGGTGCCGTCAGTGCTGGTCAGTGAGTTCAACCATACATTAGCTGGTAAACTACGCGACGCATTCACAATTGCCTCATACCATAACCGTGTGTTATTTTTGGCCATATTGAGCGTGTCAAGCTTTGGTTTCAGAGCCATGATCTGTGTTTCAATCTTCTTAACTTCGACCATGCGCGGCTCCATAGATACCAGCGTAGACCGGTTCGCCGCCAACTGTCCAGTTGCCAGGAGCCAGCGCGTTAACATCACACTAATACCAAGCCCTAGAATCACCAACTCACCAATCAACAGCCAGTATAAAAACCGCTTGTGCGCTTCCTGGCGTCGTAACTGCTCACGCTGGACAACGATAAGGTTAACGATGGGCATATAACAACCTCATGGATCCGATCATACCCGCATCCCCCGCTTCTCGGCGGCCCATACGTGCATGGAGCAGCCCATAGCCACACCCATCAGCATGTTCCACTTCGCCTTTGCGGCGGCATCGCCCTCCATCACCCGGATGAAGCCGTCTTCAATCGGCTGCGACAACCTGACATCCAAGCCAAGACGAGCGGCCATATAGTCACTCACGCCAACTATCTGGCCGACACCACCGCTTAGAGTCATCCGTTTGACTTGCTCATCTGAGGAGTCCGGAATCTGCGACTGGTGGAACTGCATGCTGCGCCTCACTTCACGAAGCACTTCGTCTAGCTGCTCCTGTAAAACCCGCAAAGCAGTAGCGTTCGTTACCATTTCTTCTGTCAGAACGGTATCTTCCGGGTAACGCCGACGAAGAAGATCACGCATATCAAGGCTATACATCAACTCAGCAGCAGGCTGCTCGTTAAGCCGCAATTCCGCGGCAATGGCCTTGATGATGGCGTCAAGACCAACGCTAACTGTTCTGATCAGAATGGGCACATTATGAGACTTGAGATATAGGCTCGACAGGCTGCCGCCTATGTCCAAAATGCAGATCGTATTCTCCCTGTCTTCGCCCGCCTCTTGAATACAGCCGTATAAGGCTCGTTCAAGGCAAAAGCCATTCACATCAACCGCAACCACTTCAATCCCAGCCTGGGTAATTGCCGACATATGACCGTTAAGGAGTTCGTTTGGTACAGCAACCAGCAATACCGGCTGTTCCAGCATTTCGGGTGTAGCCGGCATTAAACTATAACCAATCTGGCAGTCATCTACAGGTATTGAGAGGTGCTTCTGCGCTTCAAAATGAATGGTTTGCTCCAGCAGTTTGGGACTTAGTTTTGGGAAGTTGACCTCACGAACCACAACCCCGGTACCACTCACGGAAGTCACCGCCATATTGATCTTAATGCCGTTATCTTTTACAGCCTTCGATATGACTGATGCAACCGCGCTAGTATCTTTTACGACACCCTCTACCACGGAGCCAGGTGGCGTTTCGCAAATGACCGCAGCATCCATCTGCCAACCTGTAGGGGTTAACTCCAAATGTGTGATCTTCACACTGCTGCTGCCGATATCAATTCCCAGAACTGAAGGTAAACCCATTCTACTCCTATGCTTCCTGAACAGATCGTTACATCTTACAATATACCAATTTACGCCTGATGCTGATTACTGCTGTTTATCCCTTAGTTCTTTGGCCAATTGCTGCCCCCGCCGCATCTGCTCTAGCATTTTATTACGCTGCGTAGAAACCAGCCGTAACCACAATCGCCATATCACAAGCGCACTGATTCCTAAAGCCAACAGTGAACCGCCCACCACCCGCAATGCCCGGTACCACGGGTTTTGCATGCGTATGTCGCGTTGGACTGTTTGCAGTGCGCTTACATCCTGTGGGTTTTTCAAACGCTCTGCTTGCATTATATTATTAGAATTATCAGACTGTTGTGGACGGCTTGTCTCTTGTGGTGGCTTTATGACGGGGACATCGTCAGGCTGTTCAGAACGAGCACGATAAGCCCGCTCAACCTCGAAGCTGTCTACTGAGTTCGTCGGTTGTCGCACAATCGCCCCTGAAATGTGACTAACAACCATCATCGCAACCGTAATACCGAGGCATGTAACCCGTTTTTTCATAATGTTGTTTGCACCACCTTGACCTGCCATGTCTGCGATTTTAATATGGGAGCCCGTGGAAGATCAATGTCTATCAATGGCAGCCCACTTGAGTTACGGTCTTGTATGCGATTATCATAAACGAATTTGATGGTTCCATTACCCGATAGCATGGTCGCTTCATCCTTGCATATATAACTGCCGTAAATCATGCCACTGGACAGCAATCCGCCTATCACATGGTCGGTGTACATAATAGCACTCACTTCAGAGGGTGTTCCTGCGCCTGACAGCCCCGTGGCTATTGTTCTATATTGAGCTGTACCTGAGTAATCTGTTGCAGTACCATTATATGCGGCAACCGTGTTACCACTTTCATCAAGCCGGACCTTAGTAAATGGGGGTGTTATATATTGCCTTATATAACTCAGCCAACTGCTAACGCCGGTATCGCCAAGCCAGATACTTCCCTTCGCTGCCAACCCTAGTATGTCCTTCTTTTCATTCACAGCATCAACAGTAGCCGGGTTACTTCCCCTAAAGTCCGGTGGATTCGCATAAGAAATGCTGCCCCAGATGTGTATATTACGTTGGGTATAGATCGTGCCTTGGCCCGACACAGTTCCCTTAATAACACAGTCTCCCAAAACCGTCACCGGACCATGGATCTTTATTGGTTTTGTGGAATCTGTATTTAGCAGTGCTAAACTGCCGTTATACACCCCATTCGTTGTTTTTCTCTCATATACCTTCTTTGTGGAATTATACACATCGATAAAGGCCCCTTGGTTATAGTATGGGTTCGTAGTTCCATCAAGATAGGTCTGTTTTGGGTCCACATAATTCTGTGACAATGTCTGGTAATAACTAATTGCAGAAAGGTCGGGCATGACCACTTCCGAAGTAGGCATCGGATCAAGTAATGTGCCAGAAAATGACCGAGTGCCTCGAGAGTCTGCCTTCACAGCTCCGCTGATACGCCCCGTAGTCACTGCAGCACCTGCATCATACAGGAAGTCACGCCACATTTCATACATTGATCCGCCTTTGGCACCATACACAGCACTGGAGTATGCCTGACGATACCTGGCCTGCATATTCGCGATATATGTCGCGTTAGTTTGTTGGCTATAAGTTCCTGACACAAGGCCGGTAGCTGCAGGTATCAGCTTGTTACTTGCTGTCGCGGCAACACTACCGTTGATCATACCACCGCCTGAAAAACTAAAGTCCCCGTTTGCCCGCATGTCTCCCATGACTTGCAAACTGGTATTTGTAAAACCTGACATCCAGCCATAGTTATGCACGAAATAGGCATAGTCGAAAACACCTGCCCTGGGTAAAGCATAATCTACCACTTCATCTATTGAAGTCCGTGCTTCATTACTGTCTAGTATCCCGTCATTATCAACATCATCCCAACCAACACTTCTGAAAGTAACTCGTCGGCAAAACATATTGACTTGAGTATACCCCACAGCTGCCACAGCGTAGCGCATTGTAAGGTGAACCACAGCTCCGCGGGAATCGATCGGATTGGCAACCGTAGCACCTGTCAGCAAGGTATCCATCGCCGTATACGTCTGGTTCGCTTTAAAGAGTTTCCAAATGGCCAGTTTATGAACCTGTAAACCAGCTTCAGCAGCGAGAAGGGTCCTGGTATTTTGCTCTTGACGTGCAGCATACCGAAAAGCAGCCGTTGACATCTGTAGCAACACTGTGCCAAGTGTCAAGCAGATGAACATCATCACTAAGGTGGTTACTAATGCGGCTCCCCTGTTAGCTGGTGTTCGCACTATTTCATATTCCTTAAATATACCATCTGGCCAATGCGGTAATCACGATTCCCTGCATTCGTCACCTTCCGGATATTCAGTAATATCCTAAGCCCTCTTAACCTAGCCGTCGGAAACACATTCGTAAAAGGAGTATAGCTTTGTCCCGTAGCCGGATCTGTGGTCAACAGACCTGTTAAGAGTGGAGCTGTTCTTCCCGACCACTCCAGGTTCCCGTTTTGAACCCGAAACCACTTTTGCGTGGTGCTGGCGATCATCGGAGCGATGAAGTCGCCGTTGGTCTGTGCATTTGGCATATAGTAGTTTATCTGGTTGCCACTGTTTACTATTTCCATATATGCCGCGCTTCTGAGCTCGCCGGCCAGACGCTGCATGGCCAGACCGCCGTCCATGCTCATCGTGCTGTCAGCCCAGCCCCCTTGGTATATTCGCCCGCCCATGATCACCAGCGAAGTGCTGCCGAGTACAATCAGGGTGGTGATGGCCATCGCCACCATCAGCTCCACCAGCGACATACCCAGGTTAGATTGTGTTTTCATAAGTTGGCTATGATCGTGCTGACCGTGATGGTCTGCGTGGCCCCGCTGGAGCCTCGCCAGTTAATGATGACCAGCACTTTCTTGAGGTCAAATGCCACATCCGATACCGCCAACGTTCCGGTTCCATTGGGTAGGCGAGTGGCAGGACTGTTGGCACCGTCAGCACTAGTGATGGAATAGGGAGTAGTAGTTGGTGAGCTTCCAATAACACCATAGGCCAGCAAGCCATCGTAGGTTAAGTTACCAAAACCCACTAGCCGTACCGTTTCCATCGTACGCTGTGCAATGGTGACCGCCTCAGCCCTTAGTTTCGCATCATTGTTCACACGCATGCCCAGTGGGTATAACGCGCCAAATATGGCAATGAGGAAGCTGAATGCCATCAGGGCAATCATCACCTCTACCAGCGTGAACGCTTTATTTTTCGTGGGCATCTGCAGATGATCTCCGTGTCTAAAAATGGATTGAGCGACCCCCTACTCGGAGGGTCGCTCAACTTCAGGGTTGATAAGCTTACCTAACACGTACCTATGGTAAGACGTGACCCTCTACACCGCAAGTAGTCGCATAGGGAGAAGTTTCAGCCATTGTATAGGTTCCAGCTGCTGGACATACCGGCTCTGCTTTCATAGGTCCGTCAGTAGCCCACAAACCACCTTTCTCAGTTGAACTGAGTGAGGGTGTCTGGTTTTTCATTAACACTTGCTCAGTAGCAGACTGTATCTGCTTAAGGTTCGCTATACAAGCCTTCGTCTGAGCGGTGGTCCGAGCATTTAAGAAGTTAGGGATGGCGATGGCCATAAGAACACCGATGATCAAGACCACGATCATGATCTCGACTAATGTGAAACCCTTGCGTAGGTTTTTCAAGTTGAATTCCTCCCGAGATATATAGTAACGAGTTACAGTTCACCAGTATACCTGCAAACAGGGCAGACTGGTAATCGGGCACCTTCTGCAAGGAAGGAACTATGCCTGATCATGATTTTAGCATACACGGGTTAAATATTCTTGTCAAGCCTTTTCAGGCTCCCCGCCGCATTCATGACATCAACATGAATATGATACACTGAAATACAGGAAATAGCCGTCTATTTTGCAGTAAATATGCCAGTGTTCTATTAGTTTCTATACATATAGGTTTAACCAGCAATGCCAGTTCCATTCAAAGCACACACCCCCATGCTCCAACAGTATTTCCGCGCGAAGGAAGAATTTCCCGGCGTGATGCTTTTTATGCGTGTGGGCGATTTCTTCGAACTCTACGGTGAAGACGCCGAGATCGCCTCGCGGGAACTAGAGCTCACCCTCACCGGACGCGAAGATGGTCCGAACGGCCGCGTCTCCATGGCGGGAGTACCCCACCATGCGGTTGAGCGATATTTAGCCAGGCTGGTGGCGAAGGGCATCAAGGTCGCGCTTTGCGATCAGGTGGAAGACCCCAAGACAGCCAAAGGGCTTGTGAAGCGTAAAGTCACCAGAGTGGTCACACCCGGCACGATTCTGGAAGACAGCATGCTGGATGGCTCCGCAAACAACTACCTGGTAGCCTGTGTGGCAGGCAGTGACCTCAGCGGAGTGGGCGTGGTGGATGTTTCCACCGGCGAATTCCTGGCCACTGAGATTCCGGGTGACGCCACCATCGCCCGCATCGTGCAGGAGGTGCAGCGTCTGCAGCCCGCTGAAGTGCTGGTGCCCATCGAAGCGAGTGAGCTGGCCCAGGCGATCGAAGATTCCGTGGGAGCGATCGTCACCCCCTACGACCCGAATGAGTATCCTGACCGCACCAGCAGCCGCAATATACTATTGAATCACTTCTCCACCAGTTCGTTGCGCGGTTTCGGATGCGAGGATTACACGGTCGGCCTGGATGCCGCCGCGATGGTGCTGCGTTATCTGAACCGCAACCAGGTTCAGGCACTGCAGCACATCCGCACCCTCTCCACCTATTCGGTAGAGAGCTTCATGTATCTAGACACCGCCGCGCGGCGGAACCTGGAGCTCACCAAGTCGCTGATCGACGGCACCCGCAAGGGCACCTTGATGGATACCCTGGACCGCACGCGCACGCCCATGGGCACCCGCATGATGCGCCGATGGCTGGATGAGCCGCTGCAAAGTGCCGACGAAATCAACGAACGCCTCGACGCCGTTCAAGAGCTGGTTGCCAACAGCATCCTGCGGGAGGATATCCGTACCAACCTGCGGAAGATAGGCGATGTGGAGCGCCTCATCTCTCGTGTCGCCGCCGGAGCAGCTTCACCCCGCGACTATGCTGCACTACGAAGCTCGTTGCAGGCGTTGCCCCAACTGAACCAACTGGTGTTGGCCCTCACCTCCCCGATGGGCATAAAGCTGGCAGCACGGGTGGAGCCCCTTCCTGAACTGGAACAGTTCCTGGCCGATGCCATCATCGACGACCCGCCAGCCACCACTAAAGACGGCGGGATCATCCGCGAAGGGTTCCATGCGGAGCTGGACGCCATCCGCGCAGCGCAGCACGACGGCCGCCGCTGGATCGCACAGCTTGAGTCGGGTGAGCGCGAAAGCACTGGCATCAACACCCTGAAGGTGGGCTACAACGCGGTGTTCGGGTATTATCTGGAGGTCACCAAAGCGAATTCCGCCAAGGTGCCGCCTCACTACACACGCAAGCAGACCACCGTGAACGCCGAACGCTACATCACGCCTGAGCTGAAGGAGCTGGAGGCGAAGGTCACCGGGGCTGAGGAGCGCGCCGTCACCCTGGAGCACGAGCTGTTCGGAATGGTTCGCGAGAAGGTCGCTTCCTTCGCCGGAGATGTGCAGCGGATCGCCCATGCCTGTGCCACAATCGATGTGCTGTGCAGCTATGCGGACATCGCCGCCACCTATGACTACTGCCGGCCAAACATCCTTAATGAAGGCGCCATCAACATCACGGCTGGACGGCACCCAGTGGTGGAGCAGTTTGGTAATAGCAGCTTCATTCCCAACGACTGCCGTCTGGACGATACCCAGCGTATGATCGTGCTCACGGGCCCTAACATGGCTGGCAAGAGCACCTATCTGCGGCAGGTGGCGTTGATTGCGCTGATGGCACACATCGGCTGTTTTGTGCCTGCCGATGCGGCGGACATCCCGCTTATTGACCGCATCTTTACTCGCGTCGGAGCGCATGACGAGTTGGCGACCGGACAGAGCACCTTCATGGTGGAGATGACTGAAACCGCGACGATCCTTAACCACGCCACCGACCGCAGTCTGGTGATTCTGGATGAAATCGGCCGCGGCACCAGCACCTATGACGGGCTGGCGATCGCATGGTCGGTCGCGGAATACCTGCTAGCAGTCGGCTGCCGCACGCTGTTCGCTACCCACTACCATTATCTGAATGAGTTGGCGAACCAGCAGCAGGTGGTTTCAAACTTCCGAGTGACCGTGCGCGAAACAGGTGACCGCATCATCTGGCTGCATAAAATCATGCCCGGCGGCACGGACAAAAGCTACGGCATCCAGGTGGCCCGCATGGCCGGAGCCCCACCGGAGATGATCGCACGGGCGCATGAGATCCTGGCTGAGCTGGAAAAGAACACCATGGACCGCAAGGATGTGGCCGGTGTGATGGGCCTTGAGCCCCCAGCCACCACCTCGGTGAAGAAGAAAAAGCTGCAGCTCACGCTGTTTGATATCGACCGCCACCCCATTATTGATGAGCTGGAGCAGTTGGATGTCAGCACCATGACACCTGTGGATGCCATCGTGAAACTGCAGGAGTGGCAGCGGAGGGTGAAGAAGGAAACTGGGGCGAAGAGGTAGGGGGAGGAGTCAGGAGTGGAGGAGACAGGAGTCAGGAGAAAGGAGGACAGGAGTCAGGGACACGGCGGTTTCGGCACATTCTATTGTCACAGTGTATGTTAAAACCATAAGACGGGTAAGATGAGTAGGACGAGAAGGACAGACAACACTCCCCTTCTCCCCTTCTCTCCTTCCCTCCTGACTCCTGACTCCTGACTCCTTCTCTCCTTACTCCTCCCCCCGTGCCCCAAAGTTGCGGTCTAACGCGATGTAGTCAAACAGGTTCACTGTGCCGTCTCCGTCGACATCGCCCACAATGCTGTTCTGCCCAAACCGCTTATCGAGTTCCACGTAATCAAACAGGTTGATGCTGCCCCCGCCATCGATATCGCCACCGATTAAATCCACGTTCACCTGGCGGTCACTCGGGATGGCGGTTCGCACCGCCAGGCAGTTCACGCTTCTCACACGAACTTGTGACGCAGGATATACCGGCTCTGTACTGGCACTGCCGAAGGTGTCAAGAATCTGTTCCGTTGATCCAAGCAGACCGCCTAAGCTGTCCAGATAGTCGACGGTAACAGTGCGTCCTGCCATCTCCGTGCCGGACAGGAGGTCCGACATGATCACATGCAAACTCAAGTCCGCCGGACAAACATCGAGCCAGTAGATATCGTCCACTTGGCGGAAATTGCGAAGGCTCCAGGCACAGTTCTGCCCATCATATCCCATATTGTTCGGGTGGCTGTTACGTGAAAAGATCTGATCATAGGCATGATAGAAGTCGAGGGCATCTCCACTGCTTGTGTTGTCATAAAGCTCCTGGGTGCCGCAGGCCTCCTCGAGGTCGACCATATATCGATCACGGTTGTCGTTATCGGAGCGGCTTTCGTCCACATGCCAGACCAACACACCTCGAGACGGCCCCACCGCAAGCCGGTTGCAGGATTCCAGCAGGAAATATTGCTGCGTCGTGTTCTGCAAGGGTATCCTAATGATCGGACCGTTGTCGATATCCACATCCTTCATCTTCAGGCTGGAAGCCGAATCTACGACAGTCGCAGCGACCCAGCCCAGCTTCATCCTAATATAGGCACTTGGGTCGCATGGATTTCCGCCATTATTACGCCACACGCCGCCCGCCATGATGCAAAAATCACCTGCGCCAGCACTGGTATAGGTATAATCGTATAGGTCCGGCATGTCCAGCACATGAAAGAACTCATGGCAAATCACCCCCACACTGGTGATGCCCAGCGAACTTGGGGTTGACTGCCAACCTCGCTGGGCCGGCTCTGTGTGATACTTCGTGATTCTCACACCATCCACCGCTACCCCATTAGGCCAGCCCACCCAGCTCTGGTGAGACCATATGTTGTCCGAGCTGTTGCCACCGTATTCTTGACCAAGGCCAGCGTGGATCACATCCAGGCCATCTACGACCCCATCACCGTCACCGTCGAACTCGGAAAAGTCCACGGTGCTATCCAGTGCGGAAATCGCGTCCGACACCATCTCGGGTGCATTGACATCGGTATCCTCCCCCACATCTGCACCATAGTAAGCCATCGGTCTGGACAGTGTGACGGTGAACACGGAGCTGTGGACTGATAGCTGCCCCCTTGAGACACGCTGGTAATATCCGTTCACAGAGCAGCGGTTGAACCCATCGTCATACCCAGGCGTGTTCAAAAGGCTTTCGTAACTCGACACCGGATACGGCACGCTGACATCGCTGAAGTTGACCAGTATCACCAGGTTCTTCAGACTGCCGATAGGGTTGATGACCTTGGCACCAATCGGTGCCGACATATTCGTGGCACTCATCTGCCGACCGGGTAGCTTCGCGGTGGAGGTGAGTAAGGCTGGTGGGGCCCAGTTTAATCGGGGTATCCCGTGCGATGCCGGTGAAGCATTGGGTAATACCAACCAGGGAGTGGGAACTATAGCTCCCTCCGCAAGCTGAGCATAAACCCATGCCCCGCTGGCGGCTTTCATCGCCAAGTAGCCAGACGCATCTTCATGCCAGCTTTTATGCTCATCGCCGCGCAGGCGTATCTGGACTAAGTCGCCAGAAGGCTGCCTGCTACTGAAAAGTATCGGGTTGGCTGGCACCGCAAAGACAGGTAATGATGAAATGGTAACGAAAGCAATGATGGATGCTATACGGGCAAGATAAGCCATATATACCCCTTCTAGACGAGTTCATCGATGATATCCCTACGTACAAGATATAACATTAGCCGTATCATTTACTACACTGCCTGGTGGCCGAAAGTTATGACAGAGAGTCCGAACTGGCCCCATGACCAAGCATCGTCAGCACAGACCATATACCGTTTATATTCTGATATACTATGCTCATACCATCCCATCGCTATACACTGAAGGAGCTATCATGAAGCCACACTGGTCAGGAGTCATCGCGGTCACCACAATACTAATTTGTTGTTCATCTCTCGTGTGCCAAGCCAAACCCATCCCGGTGTCATCTTTACGCTGGGCGGAAAATCTGCTTGCAAGAGCATCAAATCCCATCAACAACCAATGGACGATAACGACGTTCGAACTCAGTGATGCTGAAGAGGCATTTCAACAAATATTATACAAATACGGGCGTAGCTCCCGAGCCTATAATGGATTGGCCAGGTGTAGAATGAATCGCAGCCATTACACCCAGGCAATCACTGCCTATCGAAAGTCCCTGGAGCTATCGCCTGACAAAAACATGATATATGCAGAGTTACAGACCGCGCTGTTAACTCAACAAGTTGCCAAGTTAGCAGTACCGGATCTTCCTAATGGCCATATGTTAGTGAGCATCAACAGATATCCCCTGCCAAATCAACCAAACATGTGGGTGGTGCTGTCAGCCAGGGTTGTTTTACCTAAAAAAGATGAGTGGGGTGGATGGACCGAACCATCATACATGGACACATGCATTTCGGTGTTCATGCAGGATGGCTCCCATCTCAAGAAACTGTGTGATTTTCAGAAGATCGGATACCAAGAGGACTACATCGATGTGCATCTGCTTCTGCATGACATGAATCATGATGGGACGAAAGAGATCATAGTTCATCTAATAGCATCTGGTGGTGATCACACACCTTCGTATATGAATGTGTTCATATGGAAAAACCAACAACTACACAAAGTGTTTGGCGGCTTTAGCGACAATCCATATCTTATCAAGGATATCAACCACGATGGTCGTTATGAGATAATAGATGACCATATGATTGGAGATTACATGTGTGTTGCTGACATGCCACATTGGGCCAATATCTACGCATACAAGAACGGAACTTTTCAACTGGCGAACGGTGACTACCCATCTGAATTCACTACAATTCAGGAATATATGAAGGAA
Organism: Armatimonadota bacterium; assembly: GCA_963677485.1. Lineage (GTDB taxonomy): Bacteria > Armatimonadota > HRBIN16 > HRBIN16 > HRBIN16. Next base: position 42,468 of record OY781964.1, read on the forward strand.
CTCCTTCGCGAATTTCCACGCGACACCGACCTTCTGGAGTATTTAGGCACCACCTACGAAATCCAAAAATACCCGAGCCTAGCGATACGATCCTACAGGAAAGCCATGCAGGTTTACCGCCATGAGCTTAATGCGGAGCGTGACCCGGCAGGGCGTGCCAGAATTCAAGCAGACATCAACACAATCCACCAGCGCATACGCAGACTCAAGGCTCAATGAATTACTAAGAGTATTCCCTTAGCTGGTGGCTGGCATCAGGCAGATGGGTGCCGGACAGAAATGAAATGCAGGGTCAAATCTCGTGGTGTAACGAAATATGGCCCTGCTTGAATGGTATCTACGCTAGCATCAGCTTACTGATTCGCGTTGCTAAAGGAACTCTGCACTACAGGGTTAGTATCTTACCAACCATATTTTGAACACGGTGTATAGAATATTCTGATATTACGCACCACACAAAGCGTTAGGCACAACGATCTGGCGAATAGCAAGTGCTGCCATGATGATACGCTTGCCAAGTGCAGTGAGGTAGTATTTGTAGCGTTTACCGCATTTTTTAACGAGCCGGAATACTCGGCATCGCTTGATGAAGTATGATATCTGAGAGCTGGACATCTGCGGTAAGGCTTTTTGAAGCATACGGTTTGTGATCCCGCTGATGCATCCCTCTCCGCGAGCAAGTGCAATGAGACATTCCAAATCCTTCTTGAGGAAAAGGTTGAATCCTCGATACGAGCGATGATCACGGGTGGTCGAGGTCGCGATTTTGATGATCTGATGTTCACCATCGCTGTTGTCATCAAGGGCGGAAAGAAAGTCAAGATATCTGTTGTTTGCAGATAATAACAGTTCCCTCAATGGAGGAAGGCTGTAGATGGTCTTTTGCATAGGGGCGTATTTAATCTCAGTCGTCCCATCATGATGTTCTACCTCACGGTAGTGTTTAAATTCAGAGACGTCATTCACAGTCGTCTCGATACGCAAGATTATCCCTTGCTTGTCATACATTTTGATAGAAGCCCATCCCATGTAGTGTTTGATGCGCGTGCCTTGTATGCGGCGATCGAACTTGTAGTCAGTGCCGATCTCAGCGAGTGTTCGCCCATCAAGTTTCTTACCAAGAAACATCGCGATAGACTCTGGCGTTACCGTATGTATCGCTGTTTTGACTAGATTATCGTAGATGGCTTTGAGGTCTTCGGCGCGTTTGAACACGATGTCTGTAGCATATTCCACCTGCATTAGCGACCAATGATATGAATTGTCAGCAAGCCGTATCACGGGGCAATACATTCTGGCAAATGCATCCAGCGCATGGTGCAGCTTATCAGCAGGAAAAGCGTCTGCCAGCCTCTGAGCACAGCTAAAGTCGTCGATTTTTACAAAGGCGTTGTCCAGTGGAGTGAAAACTACTCCCTCGGATTGAAGGCAATGCGCGAGATAATTGTGTCCATTACAATAGAATTGCAGACGGAAGGGCACCCAGGTCGGAACTCGTAGATAGCACAGTCCAAACTCTGCATCGATGAAATAGAAGTAGTAATGAAGACACTTGGTCTCCTTGATATTCAGCCGGGTTTTGTGGGTAATCTTGTCGTGCCACGGGGTGTATGCAGGACATTTTTCCAACACTGAGAATATGTGGACGAGACCGGGGTGACACCCTCGACTACTAATGATCTCTTTGATGCGGTCTTCTTTTCGAAATGAAGAGGCACGGCGTATATACTCAATTTCAATGCTGTTGGTAACGGCAAGGCGTTCCGCATTGGCTTTGATCTCATCTCGTAGAGGTTCGGCAAATTCCTTAGGAAAGTCAAATAGCCTGATGTTGCGTTGATGAAGATAGATGCCCATTCCGTCGCTATGACACCAGCCTGGGATTGTACCGGTGATAACTATGCGGTCGAAGCATGAATATACCCCAGCTATCTGCTTTGCATAGCGTTCTTGAAGTGATGTCATTCTGGGCAACCTCACGAAAGGGTGTTTGAATGTATATTACGTGGCGAATGCAATCATTCCTTTTTTGGTTGCGGCTAAGCCGCCTTAGGTTCTTCTTGAGCAATATCCCAAATGTGGTGCCCTTCTTGACCTTAACATCTTGACCAGTCGCGGCCTTGTGCTGTGTGGTGCTGTATGCATATCCAGCCACCGCACCGATCAGGGTGCCAACCAGCGGCTTCTTCCATCCAAGCTGCCCGGCTATCAGTCCGGCACCAGCACCGATGGCGATGAACTTCGCAGGGTTACGGTTTGCACTGACTGTGCCCACCAGTCTGCCAGACTTGGAGTCTGTCCTGACGCTCTTCTTATCAAGCAATGTCAACTGTCCGCTGATAGATTTCGAACTGCCGTATGGCGGCTTGATTCCGATAAATCGAACACTGATCTGGCCAGCGGTGTGTTTCGTCGCTTTGGTCACAGAGGCGACTTTGCCAGTAAACTTTGAGCCTTCGGGAATCCCGCCACCACCATTACCTTCGTAATGTGCGTAGAACAGATCGCCCACGTGGTTTTTGGCTGAACTGATCTGAGTATCCATCTTAACAGGTATGACCGTGCCTTTTGGTATGGTCGTGCTCGCTGATACGGAGATGGCGAAAGCCATCAACAGTGCGGATTGCAGGTATCTCATGTGAACTTGCATAGTATCACTCTTTCTTATTCGATTGTCTGAATACTTAACCAGCATGATGCTGGCCGTGCACTTCGCCCGGCGGTTGTCGGATGTCATCGTAATATCGAATGCATTGTCCGCATGGATGTCGGTCGTGTGCCCTATATAGCGTGCAGGATTTCCCTGTCATACTGTTCTAAAGTCACCCTCTTCTGCTACATCAACATGCTAGTGTTGCCTGTATGAAGGGGTCTTAGTTGCCAACATCGGTTCGGTCTCGATTGTCGTTCATCTCTCTTGCAGGATGCCTACGGTGAGGAATTCCTGCCTTGTAACCTATTATACCCATACCAGAACATATAAATGTTCGTTTTTCTAACAGCATTTCATTTGCATATACTGTCAATTCTACTAGGTTTGGAGTGGATGCAGTGGCTTGAGCCGTGGATGGTGTGTCTTTGTGTGTCAGTATCGCGGCCGAGGCATCAAGTCAGACCGTGGCTCGATCTTGTATAGGTAAAATTACCATGTCACTTACGACGCCGGTCTGTGCCTCGACACAGTTGGTGTTATTAAACGAGCCACCACCGGGCCCGACAGTGTCGCATGCCTGCTCCGAAGTGGGGCGAAATGCCGGTTGCCAAATCCGCCGAGGCATGAGTGTCTCGGTTATTGATCAACAATCCCTCATCGCGACCTTCGCGTCTTCGAGTGCGACGTTCCATGGCCTCGGCGCACAGCTCTACTCCAGCAGCACGGTGAAGCGCACGCGGCCCTGCTTGTATTGCGCATTGCTGGCATCGGTGCCGACCTGCGCCTCGAAACGCTCATATTGACCGTCCAGGATGTATTCATTATACGAGGGCGCAGCGGTGCTGATGCCCTTTTTGTAGACAGTATGCAAGATGGTGATCGGCTTGTCATCTATGGTGGAGTCATTCTTCTGCCAGCCTGAGGTTTGCACGGCGCGGTAGGCCTTGAGGTCGGTCAGGTAGACCATCTCACCGCGTGCATTGATCAGCTTGGCATCAGCCCAGTCGGCACGGTCGTAGGCAGCGCCATCTCCACCATCATCCACCAACAGTGTCAGCTTGTGCGCACCCTTCACGGAGACAGACACGCTGACCGGCGGGTCGGTATAACGGCAGACCGGGCTGACGAACACCACACGCTGATAGCTGCCGGTGACCACCGCACCGATCCGCTGGCTGCCCACGAACCGCGCGGCTTTGAGAACGCTCCATTGGCAGCGCAGCGGTTTGGTGTATATCGCCGATTTCGCATTCGGTGCGGTGCCGTCGAGAGTATATCGGACCACGCCTTTCGCTCCACCGGTGGAGATCATCACCTGATCTGAAGGGTGCATCTGGCCCGACTTCGGCGTCACCATCAGCTTACCAGCCGCGTTGGTGACCACGCCATACAGCCGCAGACCTTTACCGGCGGGAATGGTGAGTTGGCTGTTTTTCACCGTTCCCAACAGTTCACGCTTCAGATCACCGTCGGGGCGCAGTTCAAACACTCGGTACGAACCGCCTTTCGACAGCGGAACGCACTTGGCCAGATCGATGCCGGCCTGTTTAAGGCTGTCCAGTACGATGTTCCACTGGCCTGGTTTGGCCAGGAAAAGCCCAAGTTTGCCATGCACACGCACCGCGCCCACCTGCTGCATCGAACTGGTCTGCGCCCACAGGTAGTTCTTGCCATCCACCCGCGTGACGGCCTGTTTACCGACCATCAGGCGCGATTGTGTGATGCCCGGTGCCGTTACATAGAACCCATTGGGTGCCAGAAGCACCGACCGTGACCCTGCCGTATACTTACGCGGTTTAGTGTCGAAGTTCACCACCGTGGTGGCGCCATTGGCAAAAACTGTGCGCTGTATCATGCGGTCTGCACTCAGGAACTCGTGCTTCTTCAGCTCCTGCCCGAACAGAACGGTGTTCAGACGGCAGGTCTTCCAATAGGTCTCCACAAAGCGCGATCGGTTGCGATCCCAGCCATATCCTATATTGCTGGTCCACATCAACGGCATGGTCCCGTAGAGCATATTCGCCAGTTCCTTACGGTCACAAATATCGGGAGCCACATCATAATAGTAGTCGCTGGAGTCGCCCCAGTACCAGGAGGTTTGCACACAGTCGTGAAATACCAGCTCCCAGAGAGGTATCTGCTTATCGTAAGCCGCAGCATATCTCAGATAGTCCGGTTTGATTTCCGCACGCGTCTTCGGCGGCAGAAGATACCCAGCCGGCATTTCCCACCAGAATGCACCGCTAGCCATTCCCTCGCTGTAGTCCAGAACACTAGCATTCCAGGCTTTACCGTGCTCACCACCTACAACCAGCCCATGATCGGCCATGTATTTGTAAAGCGCCTTTCGGTATAGCATATCTTGCCTGCGGTCGAAGGTGTGCTTTGGATGATAGTCTTCGTATAGATCCAGAGCACTGGAAACATCGAGGAAGCGTGCGGTAAAAGGGTGCGTCTTCAACAACGCGGGCAGGAAACTGTCAGCCACCTTGATGGCTCGATAACTGGAGCGGGTGCTATACGAAGGACCTCCGAGGGTTGGCCAGCCGATTTCAGGCTTATCCTCAGCACTTCGATAGGCACTTTCAGCGATATTATCGCGGTTGATGCCCATTGGCCCTTCTAGAATGTCAGAGAAGTTATCATACTCACCAGCAAGAAACCCATGCGTTGTCATGCCCGTTATCTCCTCGGCCGATGGTGATTTAGAGATGGCACCATAGATCAACGCTCGGACAATGCCGGCAGCTTTAAGTTGCTTGATGAACTCAGTATCAGTTCGCCCGCCCCAGATAAGTGCCGCACCGCGCAGCCAGTCGACCTTCGGCCGCGTAGCACTCTTCTGCGCGAGCGTTTTGAATAACCCGTTGCGCTTCGCGTAGTTTCGGAAGTTCTTCGCCATGGCCACGTACCCACCGTTCGGCAGGAACTGCCAGCTCATGCTGCGAGCATACGAGAAGCTTCCCATTGAAGGTGCCCAGCGGGTTTGCGGCCACATACGGCCAGCCGTATCCTCTTTCAAATCGACGAACACATTACAGGGCGTTTCGAACAGCGACATCACGCCCTCACCGGTCACCGTGTCCATCACGCCCACCCAGGGCATATCGAGGCCGATGTTCTGATAGCAGCCCAAGCTGCGGACGGGATACAGACTGTCCTTCTGGTCGATGATCAGCCCGTTGCACCTCTGTGTGAGCAGCAAGGCACCGTGCTTCAGATCGCTTTGCAGACGAGGCGGGTAGTTCAGACGGATGAGCTTCTTCATGTTGTCCTTGGCGGTGATTGTGAACCTGACGGCAGCGTCTTTGCCCAGGCTGACCTTACAGTTGAAGTCCGCCGACTGACTGACCTCCCTCAGCTTCAGCTCCATGCCGCTGGAGGTGAGCCGTTTGACATTCAGCAGACGCACGAAACCGGCAGAGGCGGTGCTCCATCTACGCCTGGTGCGGAGGTCGGTGATGGTGTAGGTGTGTTTGCGGGTGTCAAGCTGCAGCGTGAGGGCTCCGTTGGTCAGCTTCACGGTTCTATTGACGCCCGCAAGCGGCGTGCCCTCGATGGTCTCACTCCCAGGGGCCTCCAGCTCGATGCTCTGGATGTCGAACTTGCCCTTGCCCTTGCCGGTGTCCAAACGCAGTTGGGTCACGGTGCCTTCCACATCCAGCGGAACGGTGTAGTCGTGCCACTGACCGTCGTGGGTGAGGTCGTAGTAAATGACCGCCGCTTCCGCAAAGTTCGAGGACAGCATAGAGGGCAACCGAACTGTCCAGTAGATTCGCCCTTGCCCGGAGCATGTGGAGCGCGCCCGGATTCTGACCAGAAGCGGCGCATCGGCGGATATCTTCGGACTGTAGATCCACGGGTCCTGACCCGTGTTGGTGACCTGAAGCATGTCATCCGCCGCCTGCACGGTGGTGTCGTGCCCCGCAATCCAACCCTCTGTGCCCTTCTCAAAGCTCCAGCTTTTGATAACTTTACCCGTGGCATGAACAGGCGTATCAGTCCCCGCCAGCAGCAGCATAATCAGCACACCGCACAGTAGTCGCATCAATTTCAAGGGTATAGTCCTCTTCTGCTTTTGGTCATTCATTTTGACGGATTGGACGGATTGTTTTTTACCACAGAGGGCGCGAAGGTGGGAGGAGAAAAGGAGACAGAAGAGCAGGAGAAAAGGAGCGTAAGAGCAGGGATTGTCTGAACCACCTAGCGGTTCAGGCGCTCCTCCTATCTCCTCTCCTCCTTTCTCCTCCTCACACCTCTGCGGTTCAGATCAGCTCATCAGCTTCCTCTGTGTCCTCTGCGGGCTTACTGCCAACTGAGCCGAACACAGCACGGATGCCCTCCAGCTTCATGTAACCCTCGCCCTGGGTGGGTGCCACAATGCCGCCCTCACCATACTCATTCCAGGCATAAATGACAAACGCCTTCTGTCGGTGCTCAATGGATCCTGGAATGCCAAGCCGATGAGAGTTGTCCAGCTCACGCTTCACGATTCTCATAGCAGACACCCACTCCTCTCGGGTGGGAGCATCGAATGAAGGCCTCGGGTCTTTCCACGGCCGCGGATCCCAGCCAGAGGGCACATATGGCATATAGAGTTTGTCGGCATGAATAGCTTGATATTCCCAGCCACCGACAGCATGGTTGATCAGCTCGCTGTAGGGATGCGGTGTTTCCGTCACCGGAAGCATGGGCATATCCATGTAGGTTGTAGCGAAATCGAATGCCTCGATGTGCTCCTCAAGGGGCTTTTCGTATGGCATGATGCCGGTGGACACCAGCGGGTTCGGCAACCCACTCTCCTGCACGATACGGCGCAGCGTTTTTACCTGCTTCGCGACCCGTGCAGGATCGTTGCCGTTCTGCTGCAGAAACTGATGTGCACCGTGGATTTTGAATACCGGCCGGCCATCCACCTTTAGATAGCTTGGGTGCTGCATCCACTGAGCCCACAACCTGCAGGTGGATTCCCATGCCTCGTCGGTTTCGATGGTGAACGGCGCGTGGTTGACATACTCCACGCAGAACTGCATCAGATGGCTGTTTTTGGAGGCCATGAAGCAACTCACACCGTCGTTCAAATGTTCTGCGTGCGCTTCCTTACCGGCATCCTTCAGCGGCGGATACCAGAGAATCTGGAAAAAGCTGACACCATAACTGGCAGCAGCCACGATTTCCTTGTCCATGGTCTGCTGTTCCACATACAGACCCAGCGAAGGCACACGGCCAGGGTAGTCAGCGGTCCAGTTGAGCCCGGCCGTGTGGTATTTGTTCGGCTGCTCCGGCCACCATCCGGCGAAGTAGTAAATGCCAACCAGGTATTCGCGTTTCGTTTGATCACTCATGAGTTTTGCCTCCCTGAATACTAGATGTAACGTATGATGGCTCTGACGGATCGGTCGGATGGGCCAACATTTATGTGACACGTCCCTCTTCGCGACCTTCGCGTCTTCGCGTGAGATGATCCCCCTACAGCACGAACATGAAGAACCGCAGCACCTCAAACCAGTCGGTGGTGTGGAACATCACCTTCCGTGTGCCTTCGAGTCGGGCACCCGGGTAGTAGGAACGGCTATAAGCCACTTCATGGTTGCGGAACATCACCTCCACATCGAAGGTATCTGGCAGCTCCAGCAGGCATTTGCTGACGTCGGCTGAGAGCGCTTGCTTCACGCCGTCCGCAATTTGGCGGATGCTCAGCCTGGGATGCTGGGCGATCGAGGCGGCTCCCACGCCTTCACTGACCGCCACGGTGGTGATGTGCGGGATGAGCCGTTTAGCTTCCGTGCAAATCTGTTTATCTCCGCTGAGGAACACCAGTGGAACGCCGAACATCGCGGCGGTATGGGCACCGATCATCGTCTCGCTGCAATCATAACCGTTCAATTTCACATGCACATTTTGTGAATTCATCGTGTGCGACATCGGGTTGCCGCTCCAGCCAGCCGCCGCATGATAGCCAATCAGCATCGCCGCATGAAAGCTGCTGTCCAGACCCGCCATCATGGAATACGGGTCACGCGTCCAGCCACGCATGAGCTGCGCCTGCTCCGGCAACTCGGCGGCATCGATGTTCCTGGCAGTGCCGTGTGCGTCCTTCACGAACAACGCGTCGGCTCCGGCTGCCAGTGCCGCAGTGCAGGCACTTTTGACCTCCTGGGTCATTTGGTCGGCGAATTTCGGGTAGTGCTGGTTGTCTTTCTCCGTTTCGGCCCACGCGACGATGCCGGTGGTGCCCTCGATGTCGGCGCTGATGTATACTTTGTTCATTTGTCTCCTTAATTTTTACCAAGGAGGGAGAGGAGGCAGGAGTTAGGAGTCAGGAGAAAGGAGTTTGGACAATAGAGCGATGAACCGGGATTTTGTCCCGTGTCCTGCTTCCCTCTCTGAATCCTTCCTCCTTGCCTCCTGACTCCTCCTCTCCTGTCTTCTGTCTCCTCCGCTCCTGACTCCTCTCCCTGCCCATTAGCTGCAGGCGGGTTCCAGAACCTCAACGGTGCACCGGTCGGCGTCGAGTCTGGTGCGCACACCAAACGGCAGCGTGATTTTCGGTGTGTAGTGTCCCACCTGAAAACCGATGATCGTCGGACGCCCAACGGGACGCACGATGTCGTTAAATACCTCAGCCAGGGTCTGATTTCCTGCGTACCCGTTTTCGGTGTGGCAGCCAGACCAGGTGCCCAGGATGATGCCAGCAGCCTGCTCCAGTTTACCCGCCAGCCGAAGTTGCGTCAGCATTCGATCGACGCGGTATTCCTCTTCGCTGATCTCTTCCAAAACCAGCAACTTGCCGCGGGTGTCCAGTTCATACGGCGTGCCCATCAGTGCGGTGATCAACGACAGGTTGCCTCCCACCATCTCACCCTCCGCAGAGCCGCTCACCAGCGTTTTGATCTCAATACCACCCACAGGATTGGATAGTTGTCCAATGGGAGCGGTGGTGCTGATGGCTTTCAGCATGCTGTCATGCGAAAAGCTATCCAGCTCAGGAACCATGCACGACGCGGGCATCGGAGAGTGGAAGGTGACCATGTGGCACCGTTGGGTGATGGCGATCAGCAGCGCGGTGATGTCGCTGTAGCCTGCAAACAGCTTCGGGTGCGCGGCGATCGTCTCGTAATCGAGCAAATCCAAAATGCGTGGAGTGCCATAACCGCCCTTCAGACAGACGATGCCGTCGATGGCCGGATCGGCGAACATCGCATTGAGATCATCCGCACGGCACTGGTCGGAACCCGCCAGATATCCGGTTCGTTGGAAGCAGCTTGGGCCTGGTTTGGTGCGAAATCCCTGCCGATGAAGCCACTCCAGCGAACGATAGACCACCTCATCACCGCTGACCGGGCTGGCGGGTGCCACCACGCCCACGCAATCTCCCGGGCGCAGCGCCTTGGGACGTATAGCCTGCGCTAACATGACTCCAACTCCGGGTATAACACGAAGGAGAAGAAGCGAAGCAACTCACCCATATCTGAGGTGCAAAACCTCACCGTGCGGGAGCCATCCAACGAGGCGCCCGGATAGAACGAACGGCGATAGGCCACATGATGAACTTTGAACATGATCTCCACATCAAACTGACTGGGCAAATCCACCATGCATGCGCTGAGATCACCCTGCAAAGCTACGTAGGCCGCCAGCTCCACCTGCTGAAGTAAACCCGCAGGAGAAGACGAAACTGTGGCACCGCCAAGCCCGTGCTTGAGCGCCACGGTGTGGATGTTGGCATTCAACCGCTTGGCACTCTCGCAAAGCTGATGGTCGCCGCTCACAAACACCAGCGGCACCGAGTAATATGAGGCGGTATAGGCCGCGATCACGCACTCGCTAACCTCTTCACCGTTGATCTTCACGTGAACACAACTGTCGTTCATGGTGTGGGACATCGGGTTGCCAGCCCATCCCGCTGCCGAATGGTAGCCCACCAGCATGGCGGCGTCGAAGCTGCTGTCAAGCATCGCCATCATGGCGTTCGGTTCACCGGTCCAGCCACGGACCAGACGGGCCTCTTCGGGCAACTGTTGGAAGTAGATATTGCGCGCGGTGTGGTGGCCGTCACGCACTAACAGATCGGTGGCTCCGGCTTTCAATGCACCCAGGCACGCCGCACGCACATGCTGTGTCATCACATCTGCAAAATACTGGTAGTGCGGTGTTTCGATATTTGCCTCGGGCCAGCGCACCACGCCCGGTAGCCCTTCGAAATCCGCTGAGATATATATTTTCATAACTGTCCTCACGATCGTATTCCACTCAATATGATAACACTGAGATTAGGGTGCACTCACGCGAAGACGCGGAATACGGAATGTCTCACGCGAAGACGCGAAGACGCGAAGGATATGGTATAGAAAGATTTGTGTGAACCGTGGATAGCCGGTTCCGACGGATTGGACGGATCGGTCGGATGGAACAACCGCCTGGCGATTCTTCCCGCTCCCTCTCCACGCCCTCCGCGTCTTCGCGTGAGACATTCCATTCTCTCTCCGCGCCCTCCGCGTCTCCGCGTGACACAACACTATCCTTCGATGTATATCCGTGGCACGCGTGGGCCGATGGTACACAAAACCTCATTGCGGTTGGTGTTCCCCCACTCCGCCAGCTCCATCAGGCCCACGCCCGGTTCATCCACTTCGCTGAGCAGCAGCACTTCGTCGCCTATGATCACACCGGCAATGTCTGTCACATCGATGGTGCATTGGTCCATGCAGACTGAGCCCACCACTGGTGCCCGCTGCCCACGCACGCTGACCCACGCCTTATTGGCCAGGCAGCGCGAGTATCCATCGGCATACCCCACCGCCAGGGTGGCGATGCGAGTGGGTCTCTGAGTGACGAAGTAGCTGTCATAGCCGATGCTTTCGCCTGCAGGCACATCCATGATATGGCTGATAGTGGTGATGAAACGGACGGGCAGCTTCAAACACAGCTCCTCCGGCTTATGTTCGGAAGGCGGCGCACCATAAAGGATTGCACCAGCACGGACCATGTCCATCTGATGGTCGGGATAGCGCACCATGCCGATGCTGTCACAGATGCTCAACGTAGGCAGTTTCAGACCCAGCTCTTGCAGCCACTGCACCATCTGGCGAAACAGCTCGATTTGCTGATAGTCTTGTGTGGGTTCACGCAGCGAAAGGTGTGCAAACAGCGTATCGACCACCACTCCACGCAGACGGGTGATCTGCTGGATGAGCTCAGCGGTCTGTTTTGTGGCGGGAAAGCCCAGCCGGTGGAATCCGGTATCAAGCTTCACAGCGATGTGGGCATGTTGACCGTGATCAAGAGCCGCTTCGGTGGCCAACTCCGCTTGTGCGAACCGGCATACGGTGAGCTGTATCCGGGCCTCGACAGCCGTTGAGATGTCGTCGTCCGACACGATGCCCATTACCCACAAGGGTGCCTGGGGATACTGGTACCGAAGCTCTATGGCCTCACTCAGGCAGGCCACGGCCAACAAATCGGCCCCGCCATCCAGCATCACTTGCGCTATCTCCACCGCACCAAATCCGTAGGCGTTGGCCTTGATCACCGCCGCCAATTTTACATTGGGGCGAAGCATGGCCCTCACCGCTTGCAGGTTGGCGGCCACCGCATTGAGGTCCACTTCCAGCCATGTTCTACGCGTCAAGGTTGATGCCTCCTAAGGCGGATTTTTGTGGGTGTGACAACCTTAGGATACCTTATACACCATGATCGTGTGTAGTGATTCACTCACACGGAGACGCGGAGGGCGCGGAGGGGATTGTCCGAACCACGGATTACGCGGATTGATGGGATGACACGGATGGAGAGGGAGAGGGACGGGAATGCCTGCACCTTATCCTCTCCATCCGAACCTATCCGTGTCATCTGTGTAGTCCGTGGTTCAGACAAAGAGCCTGCAGGTCAAACACACACCATCTCCCCTCCGCGACCTCCGCGTCTCCGCGTGAGTGAATCCCTTGGGTTTTATGCTATGGTGACTAGTGAAAAGTGGAGCGGGAGACGAGGATCGAACTCGCACCACCAGCTTGGAAGGCTGGAGCTCTACCATTGAGCTACTCCCGCAATTGAGGTTGGATCAGCACAAAAATTATACCACGATGCTCGATTTCGCGCAAGCTCACTCACTCACCGCGCCGTCAGATCGGCTCATCCTTCGAATCTGCCACCACGATGATATCGATATCTTTGGTCTGCCGCATGATGCGCGTAATGATGGAGCCTTTGAGTATCTCCTGAAGCCGACCACGCGCTGATTGGCCCATCACAATCGCGGTTGCACCTGCCTGTACGGCATACTGGACGATCTCACCAGAGACCGAATCGCCCTCCAGCTCAACCACTTTACCGCCGAAGTTCCTCGCGAGTTCATAGACGCAGTTGATCTGGTCCTGCTCACGTTTGGTCAGGCTGGCTCCCGGCGGCCTCACAAACACCACGTCAAATGTGCCCTGCATCCGCTTCGAAATACGGTAACCACGCCGGACTAGCTTCTGCGCCACGGTTCGAGGGGTCACACATACCAAAACATGCTCGCGAGCCAGCTTCCCTTGGGCCATATCATGCCCTTTCATGTATTCATGAAGCTGCTCGTCCACCTCCTCAGCGGTTCGCTGCAAGGCCAGCTCGCGCAAAGCCACGATGTTGCCTTTCCGGAAGAAGTTGGCCAGTGCCTGCGGGATCTTATCTTCTTTGTAGATGTCGCCTCGCTTCAGCCGGTTGATCAGCGCATCTGCGGTCAGGTCGACCAATTCCACTTCATCAGCCGAGTCGATGACCCAATCGGGTACAGTCTCACGCACCCTCACGCCGGTAATCTCAAAAACCACATCGTTCAAGCTCTCCACGTGCTGCACATTCAATGTGGTGATCACATTGATCCCAGCCCCTCTGATCTCCTCGATGCTCTGCCAGCGTTTGGCATGAACCGTGCCCGGCACGTTGGTGTGCGCCAGTTCATCGATCAGCACACATTCCGGATGGCGGGATATCACAGCGGCGGTATCAAGTTCGTAAAAAACCGTGTCGCGGTATTCAATCTTCTTCAACGGAATCTGCTCGAACCCTTGCATCTGCTCAGCGGTGGCAGGTCGACCGTGTGTCTCGATCAATCCAATCACAATATCCTCACCACGGCCGACGCGCCGATGCGTCTCGGACAGCATCTTGTAGGTCTTTCCTACACCAGCCACCGCACCGACGAATATCTTGAGTTTCCCTCGGTCTGAGCTCATTTTAGCGTTCGGCCTGCCTCATCAAGTTCAAGGTTAATCCGCAGCACGTTGACCCTTGGCTCACCCAGAAAGCCTAATTCACGCTGGGTGATGTGGTCGGCTACAAGCTGCTTGACACGTTCTACCGATAAGCCGCGGGTCTTCGCCACACGCGGCACCTGAGCATATGCGTTCGCGATGCTAATGTCGGGATCTAATCCGCTACCCGAAGCGGTCACCATATCTACTGGTATCTGACCAGCATCAACTCCAGGGTTTTGGAGCCGTACGGCCTTTGAACGGTCTGCTATGGTCTCAAGCAGTACCTTGCTGGTGGGCCCAAGGTTTGACCCGCCTGATGATACGGCATCGTATCCTTTCCCGGCCGCAGATGGTCGGGAATGGAAGTAGGTAGCATCTGCGAATTGCTGACCGATCAGTTCCGAGCCGATTACTCTACCGTTCACTCTGACCAGGCTGCCATTCGCCTGCCTAGGAAACAGCAGTTGGGCTAATCCTGTCATCACCAGCGGATAGAGAATCCCTAGCACGACCATCGTCACAAGTGCCATGCGAATAGCGATCGATGTATGTCTTCCCATTCTTGACCTCCTAAGCCGCCAGACCGAGGGCTACCAGTATCAAGTCGATAAACTTAAGCCCGATAAACGGCACCACGATCCCGCCTGCACCGTAGACCAGCAGGTTGCGCTGCAGCAGCGAAGCCGCACCCAGCGGACGGTATTTCACGCCTCTGAGCGCCAACGGGATCAGTGCCACGATCACCAACGCGTTGAAGATGATGGCCGAAAGAATGGCACTGTGCGGTGAATGGAGCTGCATGATGTTGAGCTTGTTGAGCACAGGATACGTCGTGGCAAAAATAGCTGGGATGATCGCGAAATACTTCGCCACATCGTTGGCAATACTGCATGTGGTCAACGCTCCGCGGGTCATCAAGAGCTGTTTGCCGATCTCCACTATCTCAATGAGCTTGGTGGGATTGGAATCCAAATCCACCATGTTACCCGCCTCTTTGGCGGCCATCGTGCCGGTATTCATCGCCACGCCCACATCGGCCTGCGCCAGTGCGGGAGCGTCATTGGTGCCATCTCCGGTCATCGCCACTAGTTTACCTTGTGACTGCTCCTTCTTGATCAATTCCATCTTGTTCTCAGGTGTCGCTTGAGCGAGGAAATCATCCACTCCGGCCTCTTTCGCGATCGCCGCAGCGGTGAGCGGGTTATCGCCGGTGATCATCACCGTGCGGATACCCATAGCCCTGAGCTGATCAAAGCGTTCCTTGATGCCGCCCTTCACCACATCCTTCAAGTGGATCACTCCCACGATATTGCTGTCTTTAGCCACAACGAGAGGCGTGCCTCCAGAATTCGAGACCGATTCGACGATGGGCCGCAGTTGGTTGGGTATGGAACCCTTCTGCCTTTGCACCCAGGCGATGACGGCATCCGCCGCGCCTTTCCGGATGCAGTGGCCGTCGATATCGACCCCACTCATACGTGTCACAGCAGTAAACTCCACGAATTCGGCGTCCGGGTCGATGTGCCGGTCGCGAATTCCGAAGCTCTTGGCAAGCACGACGACCGAGCGTCCCTCAGGCGTCTCGTCGCTGAGCGAGGCCAGTTGGGCGATGTCCGCCACTTCCCTCTCAGATAACCCATTCACCGGGATGAACTCCGCAGCCTGGCGGTTGCCGAAGGTGATGGTGCCGGTTTTGTCCAGAAGCAATGTGTCCACATCCCCCGCCGCCTCGACAGCGCGTCCCGACATGGCCAGCACATTATGCTGGATCAGTCGATCCATACCGGCGATCCCAATGGCCGATAGAAGCCCGCCGATGGTGGTGGGGATCAAACAAACCAGCAATGCGATCAGCACAGAAATGGGCACGGCACCACCGGAATAGATGGCGAAACACTCCAGTGAGACCACCACCAGCATGAAGATGATGGTCAGTCCGGCCAGTAGAATATCAAGTGCGATCTCATTCGGGGTTTTCTGCCGTGAGGCACCCTCCACTAGCGAAATCATGCGGTCAAGGAAGCTCTTACCGGGATCAGACATGATCTTCACCTTGATCCGGTCGGAAAGCACCTTAGTGCCGCCCGTGACGGCACTGCGGTCACCACCGCTTTCGCGAATCACGGGTGCCGACTCGCCGGTGATTGCGGATTCATCCACCGAAGCTATCCCTTCCACCACCTCGCCATCACCCGGTATCACCTCGCCAGCCGTCACCATCACCACATCACCACGTCGAAGCTGTGCAGCCGACACATGGGTCAGCTTCCCATTGAGGATCAGGTTGGCTACGGTATCGGTCTTCATCTTCCGCAGGGTATCAGCTTGCGCTTTGCCTCTGCCTTCCGCCATAGCCTCGGCGAGGTTTGCGAATAGGACAGTAAACCACAGCCAGACCGCGATGGCACTCAGGAAAGCCACGTCTGGGCCACCACGCAACGCATCCACGACTGCATAGTATGTGCATATCACGCTGCCCACTTCCACCACAAACATCACCGGACTGTGTATCATCTTTCTGGGATCAAGCTTCACAAGCGCATCGAGAGCAGCCTGAGGGATGAGTTTCCCCATCGAGTCATGGCTGCGGTGTCTGCCGCCCGATACTTCATCAGTCGGCATCACTATATCGGTATCAATCTCTTCACGTTCTATGGTCGCGCTGCTTCTATTAGTCATCTTCATCACCTCCCTAACCTATACGGCCTGCGTACATCATCAAGTGTTCGACCACCGGTCCCAGCGCGTATGCCGGGAAGAACGTGAGCGCCCCGACGATCAGTATCACCCCCACCAACAGCCCAACGAACAGTCCTCCAGTGGTCGGAAATGTGCCGCTCGATTCTGGAACCCGCTTCTTCTTCACCAGCGACCCGGCGATAGCCATGATCGGTATGATGAACATAAATCGGCCGATGAGCATTGCACATCCAAGAACGGTGTTGTAGAACGGCGTATTGGCAGATAGGCCTGCAAATGCACTTCCGTTGTTTCCAGTTGCGGAACTGGCTGCATAGAGTATCTCTGACAACCCATGCGGCCCGGTGTTCAACCGACCAGCAAGACCAGATGGCGTGACAGATGCCACGGCACTGAACCCAAGTATGCTGACCGCAACCACAAGAATAGCCAGCATGGCCATCTTCATTTCCTTCGGCTCTATCTTCTTACCGAGATATTCCGGAGTTCGTCCCACCATCAACCCTGCGATGAACACAGCGAGTATGGCGAACATCAGCATCCCAAGCAGTCCCGAGCCGACACCGCCAAAGATGATCTCGCCAAGCGCAATGTTGAGCATCGCGATACCGCCGCCCAGTGGCGTGTAGCTGTCGATCATTGAGTTAACGGCTCCGCAGGAGGCATCTGTAGTCGCGGTCGTAAAGAGTGCTGAGCCAGATATACCAAACCGCGTCTCTTTGCCCTCCATGTTTCCACCAGATTGTTGACTGCTGGCCTGCTGATAAACCCCCAGTTTGGTCATCAATGGGTTACCGGCTTGCTCTGTCCAATAGATTCCACTCACACCGCCCAGGAACATGATCATCATCGCTGAGAATAGTGCCCAGCCTTGCTTTTGGTTGCCGACGAAACGGCCAAAAGTGTAGGTAAGTCCCGCTGGGATTAAGAAGATGGCAAGCACCTGCAGGAAGTTGGTGAGTGGGGTTGGATTTTCGTATGGATGTGCGGAGTTGGCGTTGAAGAACCCTCCGCCGTTGATCCCGATCATCTTGATCGCCTCTTGTGAGGCCACGGGACCTTGGGCGATCACCTGATGAGCACCTTCCAATGTGTTCACTGTGACATACGGCGACAGGTTTTGTATCACACCTTGTGAAACAAACACCAGCCCAAGCACGATGGACAACGGCAGAAACACCCACAGACAGGATCGGGTGAGATCCACCCAGAAGTTGCCTATCTCCTCCACCGAATGGCGTGACAAGGCCCGTAGGAACGCCACAGCCAGAGCCAGACCGACTCCGGCAGACACGAAGTTCTGCCAGGTGAGCCCAACCATTTGGGTGAAATAACTCGCGGCACTCTCGCCTGCATACGCCTGCCAGTTGGTATTTGTGACAAAACTCACGGCGGTGTTGAATGCCAGCATCGGATCCATAGAAGCAGCGTGCGCGGCATTCCACGGTAGAATGTGCTGAAACCTCAAGATCGCGTACAACACGAACAGACAAACCATACTAAAGATCAGCATCGTTGAGGTATAGGTCGTCCATTTCATTTCACGCTGAGGGTCCACTCCGCAAATCCTGTAAATCACATTCTCAACAGGCCGCAACACTGGATCAAGCAGCGTTCGTTCGCGACGAAACACCTTGGCCATATAGGCACCCATCGGCTTTGTCAGTAGTATCAGCAGAACTGCAAACACCACTATCTGCGATACACCCATCCATATCATCTCAGGCCTCCCAGCAGCTTACGCATCTACAGCCGTTCCGGCTTCAGCAGGCAGAAAAATAGATAAGCTAACAGTGCAACCGAGATCAACCCGATCACCACATATTCCGGGCTCATTATTTACCACCTATAGCTTCTCGGTTGCTCTCACGTAAAGCAGGCTCATCCCGAAAAACACGAGCACTATCGCGATCATGGTCAGGTCCAGCATTGTTGATCACCTCAATCTTTTCTATGGCTCCTACCATTCGGTCAGGACGGCCGGGACGGCGTCCCCAGGTATCTTCGCACTCTGGGCTGCACCAGTAACGCACCTGGCACCAGGTATACAACCTCATGATTACCAGGTATGCGCCGATTGCGAATATCACATGCCATGCATCCATTTCGAAACCTCCCAAGCCTAATATGCTTAGGCTTGTAAATATCTGGTCATAGGGGCGCCCCTTGTGGGCGCCCTGAACTAGAACCGTTTAGTAATCAACGATTAGGGCGCCCACAAGGGACGCCCCTACGACCGTATCAATAACAGCGTAGGCTGCCGTGCCAGCACGGGCCGGTTCTTGTTCTTTCATCTAGAGAATACAATTGGAGGTATAAACGGGATGTGAACCCGAGCTGGGTATGTGTTAAGTTTTTGTATAGCTGAGGATTTGAGGCTTAGGAGGAGGTGAAGCGGAAGCCGACGCCGGTTTCAGTCAGTATATAGCGAGGCGAGGAGGGTCGGGGTTCGATCTTCTTTCGCAGGTGGCTGATATGCACGCGCAGTGTCTGGGCGTCCTCAAGGTATTCAGGCCCCCACACTTTCTGCAGGATCATTTTTGAGGTCAGCACGCAATCGGCGTTTTGAGCCAGATAAGCCAGGATATCAAACTCCATCCTGGTGAGCTCGATCTCTTGGCCCGCACGCATGACGGTGCGTTTGGCGATGTCTATCTCCAGTTCACCCGCATGGATCACTGGCGGAGCGGAGACAACCGCCGCAGTCCTGCGCAACAGCGCGCGGATTCTAGCCAGCAGCTCGGTGGTAGAAAATGGCTTGGTGAGGTAGTCATCAGCACCGATGTCCAGGGCCGCCACCTTATCGGCATCACCGCTGATTACGGACAGCATCAGGATCGGACCCTCATACCAGTTGCGAAGCTCGCGGCACACATCGATGCCGGTAAGACCCGGCATGGCCATGTCCAGTATCACCAGATCAGGCGGGAGCTCGATGGCCAAGCTGATGCCTTCTTCTCCATTAGAGGCCAGCACCACATCATATTTGCGGGCCGTCAGTATCGACTTGAGAGCTCTTCGGATCTGCTCCTCATCGTCAACGACCAAAACCCGTGCCATTTTTTCTGGTGAACTCATGATGCCCCTGGACCTTCTTTCACAGGCAGTGAGATGACAAACCGTGCCCCGTGAGGCACGACATCCTCTACCCAGATTCTACCGTCATGATAGCGTACAATTTCGCGGGTGACCGCCAGTCCCAAACCGGTGCCTGAAGTCGACCGGGCGGTGCTGTCGCCGCGGTAAAACTTATCGAATATTTTCTCACGCTCAGATGGTAGGATACCAGCTCCTTCGTCTTCTATCCAAATTCTGAACTCATTCGTGCCCATCGATACGCCCATCCGCACAGGACTGTCAGAAGGACTGTAGGCCAGTGCATTGGCCAGCACGTTTTCAAGAGCCCGGGCCATCTGCACGAAATCAACGCAGACCATAGGAAGGGTGTCTGGCAGCAGCACCTCCACCCTCGGTTTTTGCTTCTGAGGAATCTTTGACAGGGCGCTCCAAATCAGATCGGCCATATCATACCACTCTTTTTTTGGTTCCCAAGCCGATGATTCCAGGCGTGACAGGTCCAACAAGGCGTTGATGCTGCCCGAAAGGCGGTTCAAGTCTTCCTGCACACTCGCCAGCTCCGGAGCCACGCTCTCCAGGTTCCACTCCACATCCTCTGAGGCGAGGTTGCTGACTGTCGCAGTGATGGAGGCGATCGGTGTCTTCAGTTCATGTGAGACAGAGGACATCAGCGTGGACTTGAACCGATCCGCCTCACGCAGCGCATCGGCCTGAACAGCCGCGGTCTGCAGCCGCTTACGCTCCAGAAAAGCCGCTGTTTGATTAGCGGCCGCCACCAGCGGACGGACTCCGCTTATCGAATAAGGCTGCCCATCAAACCGCGGACCAACATACAATATCCCTTCCTGCCTGTCAGCAGACTGTAGCGGGATGTATAAGTCATTACGGCTGCGGTCGGCACCCGCTAGAGTGTGCTCAACCGAAATCGGCCAACCAACAGTCGTAGGGTCTGAGCGTTTGTCGATGGGTGGTAATCCTACCGCCTTCGATTGCTCGTATGCCCATTCGGCGATGGCCATCACCGATGGTTCAGCAGGCGCTTCTCTCTCACCCACCGAGGTAAACTCATTAAGCTTCCCCGCTTGATCTGCCAGTAATAGCGCAGCAGTACAAGCTCCGGTAATGTTGAGCACCTCATGCATCAACAGCTCTGCTGTATCCGCCACAGACGCATCAGACACTAACCGCGCACTGAATTGGTTGAGCATCGCCATCTCGCGTTCGCGGGCCAGAGCCTCCGCTTCGCGGTCGCGCATTCGGCCCGTCTGCGTGCCCATCGCCGCTGCGACCGCCAAAAACACCAGCAGCGACAACCAGTCCTGAGGGTCATGCACCACTAACGTGTCGTATGGAGGCAAGAAGAAAAAGTTCCATTGAAAAAACGCCAGAGCGGCTGCCAACAAAGCCGGTTTCACGCCACTCAACCCAGCCACCAAACCCACAATCAGCAGATACAGCAACGCCCACTGCCCCTTAGCGAAATGCTCGCGGCCAGGTACAAACAGTGCCGTCGCCGCGAACACACACACCACGGCGAACAGGTAGCTATGCTGTTTTATGAAGGTCTTCAGGTATTTCAACTGAGCAGTCACTCTCTATGGGATAGCGATGCGTGGCAAAGTTTGTGTATGCCGACTGGCGAATCGCTGACTTGGGCGAAGCACGCCTCGCCCATGGTTCCTATAACCGTCTTAGGGCGGGGAGACCCCGCCCCTACGATTCCGTGACCATCGCCCCGCGCGTTACTGCTATTCGGCGAAGGGGTTGATGAAGGTGAAGTCGTTGTACACGTCCGAACAGGCTGTGCCGTTCAGGAACTGAAGGCTGAACTGCGCCTCCTGCGCTCGCCTGGCGATCCGCCAAACCAGCGTGTTGCGCCCCTTCAGCAGCTTCTGTTTGATGATGTGCGCGTTCTCCACCGTCCACCAGTCCACATTGTCCCGCCGGCTAACCTCCACACCGTTCAACCACAACCGGTAAGCATCGGTATGCCCCAGTGTGATGCCCACCTCGCGCTCTTCTGGACAGTCAAACTGCTGCGTCATGATCAGTGCACATGGCCCCTGGTAACTCATCACGTCGCCCACCCGGAATAGGTCTTCGTGGATGTTGACCATCATGGCACGCTTGGCCACATCCATCGTGTCGAAGTTCAACTCAGCAGCGATCTTCAGTGGATCGAGTTCCATCGCATCAAGGTCGACGCGTGCGTTGAGGTGGTAGCATCGCACCTGGTCAATGATGTCCTGCTCCCCCTCGCCCTTGATGTGGGCGTAGTAGCTCTCGCCTGGCTTCAACTGGCTCATATCGGCATTGTTCACCCAGAACGGGCCATAGGCTGCCCATATGGCCGCTCCATTCATTCCAAACTGGTGCTTGAATTCGGCTCCATCTTCTGTCCGGATGGCGAGTTTGATGATGTTGGTCTGCACCATTTTTGGGAGGCTGGCGGGCACGCTGAGGTCAATGCTGACATAGGCGGCTTGATTGGGCACCAGGATGAGTTCCTGCTGCTGCCAGTCGCTGCTCCATCCCTCCGGCACGTTGAGGCTCAACTGGGCTGAACTGCGTGTTGACAGCCTGTTTGTGATCTTGATCTGCACGCGGCGAGTTTCACCCAATCCGATGCTGGGCAGTGTCTCATACTGTGTCTCGCATTCGACCATGGCAGGTTCTGTCAGCTTGATCTGCGGTGCAGGGGGTGCATTGGTGATTTTGACCTGCTTGTTGGTGTGCTCCGCGAAGTGAAGCCCGACCATACAGGTATCCTCGCTGAGGTGCAGCAGCCGGTCAGACCGCCGTGTGACATTCACCCCAAGAACATAGCCGGGGTCCTGCAGGTTGTATTGCGCCTGCAGAGAGGCTGCTCCCTGGATGATGCCCAGGATCGATCCCGCGGTCGCACAGGTGCAGTCCGTGTCGTAGCCCGCATTCAAGGCGATCATCGTGGTATCCATGAAGTCCATATTGCCGAACTTCAAGCTCATCAACGCAAATCCGAAGTTCTGAATGGAGTTGGTACAGTCTGGGTGACCATAGTGCCGGATGATATAGCCGCGAACCTGCTGCCAGCAGCTCTCGCTTTCGCACCAGCCGAGTGTGTCGGTCACCACGCGGCGCAGCTTGCAGTCCTGAGGCACCACTGACAGCCCAATCTCGAATAGCTTATCGAGATCGTGTTCGAAGAACGCAGCCGCCTCAACCGCCGCCAGGAACCGCTCGCCGTAGACGCTGTTGCCAGCATGGTCCATGATGCCATCTTTACTGGCCAGTTCGGCGGCCAGCATGGGGTTTCCGGGTGCCACACAGGCCCAGATCTCGCTGCGGATGGGGCAGCCGTTCCCCTCGCGGTAGTAGTAGTTGTTGAACAGGCCGCTCATGGGCGGCATGATGCCCAGGCGATAGTTGCGCCGGAAGGTGGCATACTCACCAGGAGCGTATGGGCAGAGCTCCGCAAAGGACTTGGCCAGGTCAAGGGTGGTGAAATTCACACCTTTTTGCTCCAGCACATCCAGCCACAGCACTTGCAGGTCAAGGTCGTCATTTGGCAGCATACTGGCGATCATCGCGGGGTCATAAGCGAAATCGAACAGCTCTTTGGCTCCCTCATATGGGGCTCCGATGGTGCCGCTGATGCATTTGCCCAGCCAGCATCCGTAGACTCGGTCCAAGTATTCGGTATATGTAATCTGCATGAAGATTCTCCTGAGTGTTTTTATTAGATTCGTTGACGACAGGCGAATTTCCTGTTCCATGATGGTTCATTTTAAGGATCATTGCTGATTCTGGCCGTAACTGGTAGGAATTTCGAGTTACTCCAATGAATAATAGAGGTAGAGTTCAGCACGATAACACACGATCGAATTAGGAGAATGGACCCATGAAGTCGCTTCAGAAGTTTCTGCAGTCACAACAATCGGGATTGATTCTTGTCATATTCGCCGTCATCACAATACTCAGCCTGTTTGCAGGCTGGCATATGGATGGCAGCGGGAACAACATCAATAACTTTATGAACCCGAACACCTTAATGCAAACCGCCACCGACACCAGCTTCTTCGCCATTATGGCGATTGGTGTCACGATGGTCATTTTAACCGGAGGCATCGACCTCTCGGTAGGCTCAATTTACGCGCTATCCGGTGTCGCCATGGCGATGACACTCCGAGGCTGCGGGCTCGAGAACGGGCCAGTCGGCCTGCTGACCGGGTTGGCGCTCTGTATCGTCATCGGGCTTGGTGCCGGTATTATCAACGGCCTGATGGTGGTCAAACTGAAAGTTCACCCATTCATCATCACCCTGGGCACGATGTGGATATACAGGGGCATCGCCTTTGTCATCAGCAAGGCCGAGAGCATTCTTGTTCCCAACGCAGTCACCGCAATCATCAAAAGCAACTTTGGTTTGTCAGGGGCCATCTACCCTGTACCACTTTTAATCGTATTAGTATTTGCCATCATAGGCGAAGTGTTTTTGATGAAGTCTGTTATGGGCCGCAACATTTATGCAGTCGGAGGCAACGAGCAGGCCGCGCGCTACGCGGGTATTCGTGTGGACAAAACCCTTGCCACAGTGTATGCCATATCGGGCCTGATGGCTGGTCTGGCCGCGTTCCTCGGCAGCGTGTATTACGGCTCCTCATCATCCAATGACGCCAACGGATACGAGCTGTTTGTCATCGCATCTGCAGTCGTTGGTGGTGCCAGCCTGCTGGGTGGTAAAGGTACCGCGGTAGGTGCCGTTCTCGGTGCCTTCTTGATCGTGTTGATCAGGCAGTCTATCCGCACATTGCACTTTGACCAGAACTACGAAATGATCATCATTGGCCTCGCCATTGTGATCGCCGTGGTCATTGATCAAGCAAGCCAGGCCTTCCAGAAGCGTCAGTTGGCGATGGCCGTTGACGAAAAGCAGATCGCCAAGTCTAAAAAGCAAGCCATTCTGACAGGTGTGGGTTTGGTGGTGTTAGTCATCATGATGGTTGGCAACGAGATGGCTCACAAGATGAACTCCGCTGCCAGACCAGAAAGCCTCAAAATCGCCATGATCGCCAAATCAAGCAGCAACCCGGTATTCCTGAGTGCCCGTGTAGGTGCCGAAGCAGCCGCAGCGGACCTCAGCAAGAAGACCGGTGTGAAAATCACCATAGACTGGCGAACCCCTAACGTGGAAGACGGTCAGGTCCAGGCAGTGCGTCTGGCACAAGCCGTCAATGAAGGGGCCAATGCAGCCCTGATTAGCTGCTCCGATGCCAGTAAAATTACTGGTGCCATCGACGACGCCGTCGCACGTGGCGTGGCCGTGATGACCTTCGACAGTGATGCGCCTAACTCAAAGCGGTTTGCATTCTACGGCACCAATGACGCCGATTGCGGTGCCCAAACCATGCGCGAACTTGTTAAGCAGATGAACGGTAAAGGCACCGTAGCGATACTCGGCGGTAACCAGAACGCGCCGAACCTGCAAGCCCGCGTAAAAGGTGCCCTTGCAGAGGCCAAGAAGTATCCTGGCATCAAGATCGCAGGCGAGTTCTACCACCCCGAGACCCCTCAGGACGCCGCTGCTGAAGTGGTGCGCGACATGAACGCCTATCCTGACATCACCGGCTGGGCCATGATCGGTGGATGGCCGCTATTCACTAAGACACTGCTCACCGACCTCGACCCCACGAAGGTCAAAGTGGTTTCAGTCGATGCACTTCCGGCAGAGCTGCCGTACATCATCAAGGACATCGCACCGGTGCTGCTGGCACAACCCACCTACCTTTGGGGGTATACCTCGGTCAGCAAGATCGTCGACAAGATGGTCTACAAAAAAGCAGTTCCTGAAATCAACAAAATGGAACTCGTGAAAGTCGATATCAGCAATATCGGCACCTGGGCTCGTCAGTTGGAAAAATGGGGATTCACCGACGTACCTCCGGAAATGCTGAAAATGACACCTAATGGCATCATCGACCTACCGAAAGAATAAGGGGGTTCGGAATGAAAAACAACACGAAATCCCCTATTGTGGAGTTCGTCAAGGTCAACAAGCGGTTCCCTGGTGTTCACGCCTTGAAGGATGTTTGCCTAAGCATTAAAACAGGCAGCATCCATGGCTTGATGGGTGAAAATGGGGCAGGAAAAAGCACGCTGGGAAAGGCACTAGCTGGTATCCACGCCATAGATGATGGTCAGATACTCATCGATGGCAAACCGGCCAGTATCGTGGATCCCAACAGCGCGATGGAATATGGCATCGCGATGGTGCATCAGGAGCTGGCCTTCTGCGAGAACTTGAGTGTGGCCGAGAATCTATGCCTGGGACAGTTGCCGCTCAAAGGCCACTTCGTCGACAGCGACAAGATGCGGGCGACCGCTCAGACCATGCTGGACAGCATCGGCTTCAAAGTCGATCTGGATCGGCAAATGGGCGCACTCACTGTAGGGCAGCAGCAAATGGTGCAGATCGCCTCGGCGGTCAGCCGAGGTGCCAGGGTGCTGGTGTTTGATGAGCCGACCAGCTCACTGTCCGAGCCTGATGCCGAACGGCTGTTTGCGCTAATCAAGCAGCTACAGACCAAAGGCGTCACCAGCATCTACGTATCGCATCGCATGGCTGAGGTATTCAAGCTGTGCGATGACATCTCCGTTCTGCGCGATGGCGAACACGTCGCTACCAAGGCTGCCAGTGAACTCGATGAACACAGTCTGGTCGGTTTGATGATCGGCCGCGAGTTGAACGTCTACGAATCCCAATCGGCTATTCAGCCACTTGGTGAAGAGGCCCTCCGAGTGGAAGGGCTCTGCCTGCCTGGCAAGTTTCAGGATGTCAGCTTCAGCTTGAAGCGTGGCGAAATACTGGGGTTCGCCGGTCTGGTGGGCTCGGGCCGCACAGAAATCGCAGAGGTGCTGTTCGGGCTGCATCCTGAGGCCACAGGCAAGTTATGGCTCAATGGGAAGCCCCATTCGCTGCCAGAGTCCGTTCAGCAGGCACGTGAATTAGGCCTGGGCCTCGCCCCTGAGGACCGTAAGCGTCACGGTCTGATACTGGGGATGAGCTGCAGGTCTAATATCACCCTACCGATCCTTGCCTCCCTGTCCAACAACGGTTGGGTAGATGACGAGAAGGAAAAGAAGGTATCCGGGAGTTACTTCGAAAAGATGCAGGTGAAGGCCCCCAACATGGAGGTTCTGGCCGGCAGCCTTTCTGGCGGCAACCAGCAGAAGCTGGTGATTGCCCGCTGGCTGGCAGCCAACTGCGGTCTGTTGATCGTGGATGAGCCCACCCGTGGGGTGGATGTGGGAGCCAAGGCTGAAATCCACGGCCTGCTTGATCAGTTGGCGTGCTCAGGATCGGGGATTATGCTCATCTCCAGCGAACTGCCGGAGCTGCTCATGCTCTCTCACCGCGTGGTCGTGATGCGCGAAGGTAAGATGATGGGCATCTTGACACGGGAGCAGGCGACTCAGGACGCCATCCTGCGCCTGATGACCGGCGTGTAAGCAAGAGGCCCTTTCCGCTACGAATCGATAATGCCGGTATGATTTCGCGATCATACCGGCATTATATGTCGAAAGACGGGCAGTTCACGCAGGATCAAGCGGACTAGGTGTTCATCAGCCGGTGATACAGATGGCAGGTATTATCAGCGATCACATTCCAGTCATACTCATGCAAATCTGTGTTTACGAGTCCTTGCTGTAACCTGAGGCGTAGCTTTAAATCTGTCACCACCGTCCTTAAGGCATTAGCCAGAGCAGCGACATCACCCGGTGCGACCAGCAGTGCGTTCTCATTATGCTTCAATATCTCCTTAAACCCATCAAGCTCACTAGCCACAATCGCTTTACGGTGAACAACCCCTGTCAACAGCGCCCCGCTGTTATCAATCGCACGATACGGATATACTAAGACGTCAGCCGCGCTGTGCAGTTGTGCCGCCTCATCTTCAGACACATATCGATATGTCTCTCGGGTTTTTCTAAGCGCATCTTCCCTCAGTTGGCAGTGAACCTGTTCCTGCTCTTTACTTGTGGCATACCCTACGAGATACATCACCGCATCGTCTATATCGCTAACCGCTTGGGACCATGCCTGCGCCAGTATATCAAACCCTTTATAAGGTCTCATGAGCCCTAGTGCCAACAACATCACCGTATCTGGTGATATGCCGAGTTGGGCTCGTGCCTGGTTGTATTCCACTGGCTTGGCTGTTTGCAGCAACCCATGCCGAATAATGCAGATACGCTCTGAACGGACCTGCATCTCGTCAATAAGGCGTTGCCTGGCGGTCTCACCATGTGTAATGATCATCTGCGGGAGTTGATACATAGCCCGATACGCCTGTTTATACCGGTCACCGGAGTTATGGGGAACTGTATTATGTGCCGTATAAACACACCGTAAACCATGTAGTTGAAGATACTTCAACACCCGGGGCTCGATCTCGCTTTGCCCTAAAAGTGGGAACCATTGAAAATGGACCAGGTCATACCTTCGTGGGGCGATATAGGCAAGTTTTACTAAGTTGATGATGTAGTTCCCTGCCCGTCCCATCGTTCGGACCGGTGCCGGAACCGCCGCTGTATTCAAGCGGCTCACCCTGACCCATGGTGCCCTCAGCGCATCGCGGTGATCATCGAGATACCGAAGCCGATCAAAAGCGAAATCAATGTCAAATCCGGGTTGATTCCTTAAGTGTTCGGCAAGAGTGAAGTAATAAAATGATCCATAAATCATCAAATCTGCGAGGCATACACGGATTTTGCTCATCGATGTGCTTGCCTTGATATCTGCTCAAACAGGCTCAGATACTTTGCACAAACGGATTCGATGCGAAATTGGTCAGGGCAAGTGGGCGGTATATCACGCATTTTTGCGTACAATGCTCCGTTGATGGCAGCGGCAAGTTCAGCTGGATTCGCCGCTACTGGCTGATATTCTTGGCCTAATACTCTATATATCTCTGCAGTCCCACCTGGGATATCCGTGCTGATAACACGAGCTCCCACGGAAAGAGCTTCTATCAGCACTGTGGGAAGTGCTTCATACTTTGAGCACATCACCATAAGCCTGCACCTGGACATCCATTCACCCGGATACGGATGATAACCCAGAAACTTAACTCTCTGGGCGACGCCTAGCTCAGAAGCAAGCCTACCAAGGGCATCACGCTCAGGTCCGTCGCCTATGATCAGCAGATCATAGGCATCATCTACTGACTGCATGGCACGTATAAGCAGGTCATAGCGCTTCTCATGAGCAAGCCTGCCACAGGCAAGTATGAACGGTCTTTGCTGCGATGGTATCTCCTGATTCTCACCTTCTGGCGCCTTCACCGGAAGCACAGGGTTGTAGATCACATGCCCATTCGGTAGAGATGATGACCAATGAACACGCATATCATCAAGAACGGCCTGCGATACGCACACGATGGCATCGGCTTTTTGGAATACTGGTTTGTAGCATCCAACCCGCAATTTGCCTGCTATCCCAGCGAAGTTTTCAGCCATGCTGATCATACTGTGACATGTCACGACCACCTTCGGTTTGCGACTGCCACATAGCTGGGCAGCCCATACAGCGCCCACATTGGCGTATGACTTAGCAGACACAAGAACATCGGGACGGTCACATCGCAGCCGATGAACCAATTTCGGGATAGTCATGAGAAACCGGGTGGCACCTACCGAATGCTGAGTAATTCCCTCAACTAGACGTCCTTCGAATTCGCCTCCCGGTATGGCATGATAAGCCGATACATCAACACCCCGCTGATGCAACCCATTCGCAAGAGCGGCCAACACCTGTTCTACACCACCGAGTTTTAGGGAAGGGAATAAAAACGCGACCTTCAACTCATCCGCCCCCGCGTGCAAAACTGACATACTGCTGAATAGTGCCCTCTGGTGCTCCATCGGCCACTACACGTCCCTCTCGCATCCACACGCAGCGTGTCGCCACCTCACGCACCTGGTGCATGTCATGTGACACCAGAATGATCGCGCAGTTCTGCTCTTGGAACTGCCGAATCTTCTTGATGCACTTTTGCTGGAACGACTCGTCACCCACCGCCAGTGCCTCATCTATCAGCAACACGTCCGGCTGAGTATGCACCGCCACAGAGAAGCCCAGCCGAAGCACCATCCCGCTGCTATAACTATGCACTGGCGCATCAATGAATCGGTCCAGCTCCGAAAAGGCGATAATATCCGCCAGCCGCTCTTGAACCTCAGCACGTGTGAGCCCCAAAATGATGCCGTTAAAGGTGATGTTCTCTAACCCGGTCAGGTCAGGATGAAATCCCACTCCCAGTTGCAGCAAGGGGGCCACGCGTCCGGAGCAGATCACAGAGCCGCTGGTGGGTATGAGCACCTTAGCGATGATCCCCAGCAAGGTGCTCTTCCCACTGCCATTGCTGCCCAGCAAAGCCACGGTCTCGCCTGGTGAGACCGTCAGGTTGACGTCGTCCAGCGCACGGAACCGCTCTACCCGCGTGCGATACCTGAGTATGCTCAGCAGGATGCCCTTCAGCGAACCGCTGGCGGCGTGCTGAAGGTTGAACTCCTTGGTGAGGTGGTCAATAATCAGGGGTGTGCTCATAACTTCTCCGCAAACTCCCATTCCCGCGTCTTAAACAGCCGGTAGCCCCAGACCAATGTGGCAAATGAGACCACCACAGCTACACAAATCAGCCATACCGGCAGAGGCACACTGGTGATGTGATGCTGTGTGACCGCACCGGCATTGGCATTGATCGGCGGCAGCAGGCACTTCCGGTAACAACTCATCAACACCGCCATGGGGTTCAGGTGGTAGAGTATATAAACCAGGTTGGGCGGGCCGAACGGAAACAGCTTCGCGGTTAAGACCTGCTCTGAGAAGTAGACCACGGGCGTGAGGTAAAACAGCAGATTCAGGGCGATGCTCACCACATACTTGGTGTCTTCGTAAAACACATTCAAACACGAGATACCCAGGCACAACCCGGTGATGAGCGCCAGATGCACCACAAGCAGCAATGGCAGCCACAGCATCGAGGGCAGCAGCGGCGCATGGACATAAATCAGCAGATACAAAAAGAACACAATCATCGCCAGAGCAAAATGTACCAGGTTGGCGATCACAAATGAGAGCGGAAGTATCTCACGAGGGAAATAGACTTTCTTCACCAGGTTGATCTGGCCGATCACCGACTGCGACGAGTCCATCAGTGCCGTTTGGAAGAACATCCAGGGCAGATACGCGGCCAGCACATACGCAGAGTAGTTGGGGATCGCCATGCCCATCACCCGCTTGAACACAATGGTCAGCACCGCGACCGTCACCAGAGGCACGATCAACGACCACAGAAACCCCAGCGCGGAGTTCTTGTAGCGTATCTTCAATTCCCGTATCACCAGCGTGGCAAGCAGCTCACGGTATTTGTATAGTTCCGCCATCCATTTACGCATAACAGTATAGTGTAACAACCCTTTGTTGCAGTCGCCCGCCTGAGTTTGCCACAATAGAAATATGAGAGAGTTTTCGGCCCTGCATGATATCGACATACTAGATATGGACGAAGAGGAGGAATTACTGCCCACACCGCGTCGGCGGTGGTTCGACCCTTCGTTCTTTCCGCGCATCAAGACCCACCAAGACCCAAAAGCTCTGCTGGTCATTAACGAATACCATCAATCACTACAACTGGACCACCACCGACTGCTTGCCGCAGATAATACCCAACAAAAGAAGAGCAAACCACCACGCACATCCCTCAAGGCACAGCGAATAGCCAAACTGGCAGAGGAGCTGCGTCAGAGTGGAGATGCCGATCTGGCGCTTGCGCAGTTTCAACAGGCATGTGAGGCCAGCTCTAAGAACGCCTATTATCGCTACCGTCTGGCGCAACTGCTGGTCGGTAATGGGCAGTTGACCAGTGCCATTGAGCAGATGATTGCCTGCGTCAAGGCGAAACCGGATGACGGCTATTACCACTTCTTCCTGGGCACCTGCCTGGAGCGGGCCGGTTTGTTTACATCATGCAGTCTTGAGATGCATCAAGCTGTGTTGTTCGAGCCGCTGAATGACTACTTCCATATGCGTTTAGCTGTCTGCCACATGAAGCTCAACAACTACGAAAAAGCCAGCGGCCACCTTCGGCAGGCTCTGCGTATACAGCCTAAATCACAGGCCTATCACTACTTGCTGGGTGACACTTATTGCCGCATCGGGCTGACGGAAGAGGCCCACGAGCACTACCAGCAGGCCAGCAAGCTCTGCGGGTTTGATGCCGACCTGGTACGCTGGGCACGTGAGTATATCGACAGCGAGACCGAATAGCAACAATCCCACGCTGGCAACCACTTGAGCCAGATGACTAATCCGCTTTCCTCAGTTTCAATATCAAATTAGCCACAGACTGTGCCTCGGGGATATCGAAGAACCCGACCAACCCCATTGAGTTTTGCGACATGAACTCCATGCCCGTGTCTAAACCCATTTGGCTGCCTCTATTGCCAAACTGCGCGATAAAGATCAAACTACCGGTAGCAGGCCCCTCGGTACTCACATTGATTGTTGGCAACGCCGACAGGAAAAGCGAATTCACCCTGGGTTTCATTATCTCCACTAACGACAAAACCCTCTAGTTTGTGACCGCATAATAGGTTCTTTTCCGCATGTATTTCTTGGCGATGAATCGGCCGAACACCATGTATAACCCTACCAACACGAACGGTATACCGAATAGCGGGAATATCCAGATGAGCGGGGTTGCCTCGCGTGATGAGACTATGCCAGTGAGGGCCGTCACCTCCCAGAACACGGCAAATCCACACCAAAACAGGCTGAAGGGAATCATAATCCAGTCTGCAGGTGATACCAGTTTTGTGGGGTCGGGCTGCCCCACCCATTGAATGCTCTCACCCTCTGCCAGGTATGGCGTCAGCTTCTCGCGGATGGTGTATAGGTCAGTGATGTCGTAGCTCAATTGTGACCCCCTGATATGGTTGAGTGTTTTCTTGCGTCATACAGATATTACACTCAACTGAAAGCGAAGATCACCTACAGGCCACATCACCCGTCATACGATCTCACGCAGAAGCTTGAATCCCACGTGTATGGTTAATAAACTCCACCACTGACGGGACATCGGGGATATCGAAAAATCCAGCAAGTCCGACCATTGGATTGCGAACGAGAAATGAAAACTCGTTATCATAGTTCAACCAGCTTGTGTAGCCATTGGGAGGCTCCTTGATAAACTCTACGGAACCTTTACCCCGCTTATTGACCGTCACGCGCAGTTTGGGTAGCGCACTTATAAACTGCGATGCAATCCATGGCCGTTTCCCATCTAGAACCATCATCACACGTTGGTTGGTAATTATATATTTGGTATGTTTTCGGACTACAAAACGCAACACATATCGGCCGACAATGCTGTATAAGCTTAATGCCGACCAGAGTAATGTAATCACCCCTGCCAGTGCACCACCGCTAGCATTAATGACATATAAATAGTACATGAACACGATCGATATAAAACCCCATGCAACTTGAGCGAGATCAGTGAACGCAAACTGGTGATACGGTCTTGGTCGTCCTGTCCATATCACATGCTCATTTGGCAGCATGAATACTCCGAGCTCATCCTTAGATTGCTGTGGTGCTTCATCAATATCCTGAGTATCTCTCATGTGAAAACTGATCAACTGACCAATCAAAGGTGCATCGGCTATGTCAAAAAAACCCTCTGCTGGCCAGTATGCGCTATTCCTGAGATGCGAGGCGTCCATGGTCCTGTTACGAGGTTTAACACTATCGTCATGCCTGGGTGAGAATACTACACTACCGAATTTGTCATGATCGCATGTCACACTCACCATAGGCAGTGTTTTGTGACCATACGCTGTGAGGTGCTGTTGTCGATACGTGCTCAGCACCAGAACTCGCCGATCCGTCACAGCATACCACGTGTTCAACTTCCATTTTCGCCGTGACAACAAGGAGATTAGCCGATCTGCCCCGAAAATACCAAATAGGAATAGGGCACCAACCTCAGCGCGCGTATGCACTAATCCTAGAGCTCCTAGGACAAAGTAAACCGAACAAATCAGTATGATCAAACCAATAGGCACATAAAAATAGTCTTCATGGCAGAAAATCCGCTTTGGGTCGGGTTGTCCCACCCACAGCACAATCTCGCCGTCCGTCAGGT
Source organism: Armatimonadota bacterium (assembly GCA_963677485.1). Classification (GTDB taxonomy): domain Bacteria; phylum Armatimonadota; class HRBIN16; order HRBIN16; family HRBIN16. The sequence continues at coordinate 76,328 of OY781964.1, forward strand.
GTGGAAGGAACCTTTCACCGATATCAGCATCTATTACAGCTTGTTGGCTCATGGTAATAACTTGTCACTTGCTCCATATAACTAGATAACTAGATAACTAGATGCATCATTCATTATATGGATAATACCTGAAAATCGAAGTTTCCACTTAAGCATTCACACTTTCGCGTGACACATTCCCATCCGGGAAGGGTTCAAACGAACATTGTATCAACGTATAATAAATACACAACCCATCCACGAATCGGGTGAGACCATCTGGAGGAAACTATAATGCCTGGATATTACCGTTACCCAACTATAAATGCCGACAAGATCGCCTTCGTGTGTGAAGACGACCTTTGGATCGTGGCCGCTGGTGGAGGGGTCGCCCGGCGCTTGACCGCCGGAGTAGCGATGGCCACGCACCCCTGCTTCTCGCCAGATGGCAAGTGGATCGCCTTCGCAGGGCGTGAAGAGGGCCCCATCGAGGTATATCTCATCCCGTCCGAAGGTGGGCCATCACGCCGCCTGACCTATCTGGCCGCCAGCTCGGTGCCGGTGGCATGGAGTTCCGATGGTCAATCCATCATTTTTGCCAGCAATACGGCTCAGCCCACGCCTCGCGTGATGAACCTGTGGAGCGTATCCGTTGAGGGTTCTCAGCCCACGCATCTGCCCTACGGCAAGGCGAGTTCCATCGCAATCGGACCCAAAGGGGAAGTATTGCTTGGCCGCAACACCGCTGATCCCGCACGATGGAAGCGCTACCGCGGCGGCACGGCTGGCCAGCTTTGGATAGACACTAAGGGTGATGGCGAGTTCCAGAGGTTGAACCACCTCAACACAAACTACGCCTCCCCCATGTGGATGGGCGACCGCATCGCATTTATATCTGACCACGAAGGCATCGGCAACATCTACAGCGCACAGCCCGACGGCAGCGACTTGCAGAGAGTCACCAACCAGTCTGAGTTCTACGTGCGTCAGGCCAGCACTGATGGCAAGCGCATGGTGTTCCAGTGCGGAGGCGACATCTACCTACAGGAAACAGGCAAGCTTGAGAAGAAGGTGGCCGTTCGGTTCAATGGGCCTCAGACGCAAGCATCCACCAAATACCCACACGCATCAGATCACCTGCACCAGCTCAGCATTCATCCTAAAGGTCACAGCCTGGCGGCGGTCACCCGTGGCAAGCTTTATGCTTTCGCCAACTGGGAAGGCGCAGTGAAGGGCATCAGCACCGTAGACGGGCAGCGTGTGCGCATGGCCTGCTGGATGCAAGAGGGCAAACGTCTGGCATACACCCTGGACGATGGCGAAGAGAATCTGGTGATCAAGGATGTGGACAACAGCTCCGATCCTGTGGTGATCGACACCAGTGCATGGAGCGTCATCACCTCCATCAGTGCCTCACCCACCGAGCCAAAGCTCGCCATCACCGACGTCGCGGGACACCTGGTGCTGGTTGATGTGACCGAGGATAGCTGCACGCTGCTTGACCATAGTATATACGGCCGTATCTCCGGTGTGTGTTTCTCACCAGATGGGGCATGGATCGCATACGACTACCAGACCGGCCCAGGCACGCGCGTTATCAAACTCGCGAATGTGGCAACAGGCGAATGCTCCCCCATCACACGCAGCGAGTTCAACGACTTCAGCCCCTCATGGGATCCTGAAGGCAAGTACCTCGCGTTTGTCTCCTACCGCGACTACAACCCGGTCTATGACAGCATCTTCTTTGATCTGAACTTCACATATGCAGGCCGGTTGTATCTAGTCACACTGAAGTCCGATACCCAAAACCCCTTCGTTCCTCAACCGCCGAAGGATGAAAGCGAGAAGGAAAAGAAAGAAGAAGGGAATCCCGCAGAAGCAACGGCAGATGAGCCAAAAACAGACGAGAAACCGGCCGATGAAAAGAAGAAGCCCACGCCTATAGAGATCGAACTGGAGGGCATCCAAAGCCGCGTGCTCGCCTTCCCAGTGCCCGAGGCACGCTACCACGGCTGCATCGCTATCAAAGGCAAGCTGCTGGGCATAGAGGCCCCTCCGCGAGGCGCACTCAGCACCGATCCGGCCAAGATGGTGGTGAGTGTTTTCAGTTTCGAGAACATGAAACACGAGGTGCTGATACGCAACATCGAACGCCTGTTCGCGAGTGAAAACAACGAATGGATGGGCATCATTCAGGACCACAGGCTGCGTATACTAAAATCCGGTAATAAGCCTGATGATAACGCGCCTCAGACAGCCTGCAAGCAAAGCGGGCTGATAGAGCTGGACCGTATCGCGCTTAGCGTGTCGCCCAGATCAGAATGGAAGCAAATATACCGCGAAGCGTGGCGCATGCAAAGGGAGCGGTTCTGGACGAACAACATGTCTGGCGTAGACTGGGTTAAAATATACCACCGTTACCTTCCGCTTCTTGACCGCATCGCGACCCGTGCGGAGTTAAGCGACCTGATGTGGGAGATGCAGGGCGAACTAGGCACCTCACACGCTTACGAGTATGGCGGAGATTACCGCACATCACCCTACCAGCGGGTGGGTTGTCTTGGTGCCGACTTTACATGGTACGAAGATCAACAAGGCTACCGATTGCAGCACATCCTTCAAGGTGATAGCTGGCAGGCTGCTCTCAGGTCACCGCTTGCCACCCCCGGTATCAGCTTGTCCGAAGGCGATATTCTTCTGTCCGTCAATGGCCAGCCATTGAGCAAAATCATGACGCCACAAAATGCGCTGCTCAACCTGGCCGATACCGAGGTAGAACTTAACTGGAAGCGAGCATCTGACGGCAGCAGCTACCGCGTGACGGTCACCACCGCATCAAACGACACAACTATGCGTTATCGTGAGTGGGTTGCCACGAACCGCAGCAAGGTTCATGTGGCCACCGATGCTCAGGTAGGCTATCTGCATATCCCAGACATGATGGGGCGAGGGTTCAGCGAATTCCACCGTGGCTATCTGACCGAGTTGGACAAGCCAAGTCTGATCGTGGACCTGCGCTTCAATGGAGGCGGACACGTCAGCCCGCTGCTGCTGGAGAAATTGCTCCGCAAGCCCATTGGCTGGGATGTGCCCCGATATGGCCAGCCCGAAACCTACCCATACCAGAGCTACCGCGGCCCCATCGTGGCCATCACTAATGAAGAGGCGGGCTCCGACGGCGATATCTTCAGCCACAGCTTCAAGCTGCTCAAGATCGGAACGCTGATCGGTGAGCGAACATGGGGCGGGGTGATAGGTATCATGGGCGATCATCCGTTGGTAGATGGCACTACCACCACTCAGCCGGAATACGCCTTCCACTTTAATGACGTGGGCTGGTCGGTGGAGAACTACGGCACAGACCCAGACATCGAGGTGATCTATCGCCCGCAAGATTATGCGGCAGGGGTCGACCCGCAGTTGGATAAGGCGATCGAGGTGATTCTGCAACAGATCACGGAGAACCCGCCAGCCAAACCGGAGCTCAACCCGAAGCCAAACCTTGAGTTGCCTCGGTTGGGGTAGCTAACCAACCAGAATCGGACGGATCCGACGGATCCGTCCGATTTCCATGAATCCTGTTTACTTGTGGCTTAATAACTCCAGAATCGACTGCCCGGCAGGCTCGGTCGCGCGGATGGCGCACTGTCGTTCCAGAACTACAGCGGCACCATCGGCTGCTATCTGCGCCTGTAACTGCTGGGCACTTTCGTCATCGGCGGGGGCAAACCGCATCGCCGCGGCGATGGTGCGGTAGAACGCCACAGGGTGCTTTCCCTCACGCTCCAGCAGGCGCATAGCGCCCACAAGACGGTCATTAGGTCTTAGTTTACGCAGCGGGTCACGCCCCACACGCGCCACGGAGTCGCCCAACTGCTTGTTGCAGAATCTGCTTAGCAGGTCATCCAGGTAAGCCTGCTGGTCTTCGGGAGTAAAGCCATGATGGGCCACTAGCACCCGGCCGACCATATCCATGGCATCCCGAACGATGGAGTTGATCTCTCGATCCTGAACGCACTGCCAGATGAACTCATACCCTTTGGGATACCCCAGGTAGGCGAACATCGCGTGCGAGGCGTTGTGGATATACAGCTTGCGCTCCTCGTGGCCCTGAAACGCCGTTGACGGCTCCACGCCGACTATCACCGGCAGCTCGCCCTTGATGCGGCTGGCCTTGACCGGCAGTCGCTTATAAGCTTCCACACGCACCAGCAGCGCGTCTTCGGCACGCTGTTCATCAGTCATCACCGGCACCATCCGGCTCACCACACACAACACAAAGCCCACCATGTCAAGGGAGTATTGCTGTGCCTCGATACTCAGGTGCTTCATCACCTCGGATCGCAGCACATCGTCTGCGTCCATCTGGTTTTCCAACACGAGTATATTCAGGGGTTGTTGGAGACGATTCTGAAAGCGCCGCTCAATTCCGGCGGCTAGTGCCGGTGCGATACGGGGTAGGATCATCACACCAACCGAAGTACCGCACACATCAGCACCGGCGATGGCGGTGGCGATGGCATCCACATCGTGTGCCATGATGGCACTCACTCCGGTCACATTCACACGCTCAGGGTTATCTCCCACAATGTCTATCGGATACCCACCGCGAAGGTTCAATGCATCAACCACACCCGGGATGGCATCAACAAAACAGATCTCAAAACCACTTTCATATAGTAACTGACCGATAAAGCCCCTGCCGATATTCCCAGCACCGAATTGAACCGCACGCATACACTGCCACCTCCGCGAAAAGTGGGCCGCATCATCTGCGGCCCTGTTGTTTCATCCAATTGTATTGTAACGCGTTGTTTACCTGGAGGTAGGCACCTGCTGCAACACGGCTCGGAACCCTCCTCGGTTGGTGTCACCCGTAATATCTATCTTAACGACACGTCGGCGAAACGCTGAGAAGGTAACGACCCATCGTCCGTTCTTGATTGGGATGTTGTTGACAAGATACGGGTCTAGCTCCCACATGTTTCCTTTGCGCAGGCGGACGATACCCCATATAGTCCATCGGTCACCTGTGCTCAGGTTGTTGATCATGATCGACACTCGATCGGTTGTTCTCGCATCCAGGTAATACTCGTCAATCTGACTGAAGTAGTTCGTCTCGGGGGCTTCGAACCGGCCGTTGCATGCGCCTGTCCAATAGTTGGAAGGTGTGACTACCGTGCCGCCACTCACTGGTTTGTCGGGAGGGTTTGGTAGTTCAGTGCTGCCATCGCGGTTGTCCTGCCACTTGCCGTTAAGCCAGTATCCGCCTTCTCCAGGTCCCACAGGCATTTTGACACGATAGAAGTCGTTGCCTACTCTTCCGGTAAAGCCGATAAAACTGGCGGTGAGACCAACAACAACCATCGAGCCCTTGCCATCGACCACCGAGTTGATATCACCACTGGTGATGGTGATGACTGGCTTCTCTTGAGTTCCTGTCCAACGCCCGTTGAAATTCCTCGAGATGTCGCCCTTGACGGAAATGGTGCATAAGCCACCTGCCATCAACCTACCGGATATGCTTCTTAATCGGTAAGTGTTATTACCGATGATAAGATATCCCTCGGAATTCATATGGAAGCTACGGTCCTGTAGCGGCCGTTTATCATCATTGGAGCTCAGTGCATCTGAGGTTGACTTCTTCAACTTGGACTTTTTCGAGAAATCCGTAAATGGCTTCAACGTCGTGGTCACACCGGGCGTGGTCACATCGGGAGTGGTGCTCTTAGAATCATCCACCTTCGCCGAACTGCTTGTAGTGCCACTCTCTGTCGACGCAAACGGGTTATCTTCGGCATAAACACCGCATGTCATCGATAAGGCCAGGGCGGTCACAGCCGCCCCTGCTATTAGGATACGCCATCTATTCACAGATTAGTCACCTCGATAACTGACAGTTACAGGACGCTGATCGATACGTCCACGAATCTCCAGGAAGTCGACACGGCGCGCTCTGTCATAACGGACCGATACAGCACCTGAGGTTCGGCCGTTCATGCTACTGACACGAGTCAAGTCACCTGAAACACGACCTGAAGACTGACTGCTGACATCGACATCGAACTGTACCATTCGCTTTGCAGAACGACCGTATACCCGGATATTCAGACGGTCACCATTCTCTACGAGAACGATCCTCTCGATCCGCTCATCTATGCCATCAGTGTTCATAATGCCGCTGCCGCGGCTAGTATCGTCAGAAAGACCATCTTGGCTGTCTATGCGATAGTTCGGACGATCTGGCCGTTGACCGGCTGCGTCACGGTCTTCCCAGCGGTCCAGGCCTCTGGCAGGCATATTGATCTCCACAACGCCGTCACGATTTGAGGCTGTCACCTCAATATTCCGTAGTTTGTTGCCGGTAACCACATAGCTGGCGGTGCCTGTCATTTTACCTAGTCGTTTGCTGCTGACGATGCGAATATCACCCTGGTTGCGATCGCGGACATCCCAACTGCCTTTGAGTGTGTCGACAAAGCCGCCTTTGGTATCCAATGTCACGTCGCCGTTTTTGCGTAGCTTGAGGGTGACAGATTCCAGCCGTAGACGGCGGTCATCTATGGTCATGGTGCCCGATGCAACTAGCTTAAATTCACGGTCAGCAGGTCTGCCCCAACCCGGATCACTTGGCCTATCAGGCCGTCGATCCGATTCTGGGATGATCACGGACACTCGCCATGCGTCCCGACGGTCGCGGCTAGTCAATGTGATTCTCCGCGGTTGATCATCAGTGAAAATGACCGTGCCTGATCCATCTGTATCGTTACCGAAGCCATCATCGATGGTGACGGTGGCAGTTCGGCTGTCTTTGTCCCGCCATCGTCCAGCTAACTGCTCACGGCCGCGGTCAGTGCGAACCATCAGAGTGAAATTGCCGCCTCTGTTCAACTCCACATCAGCATAAACAATTGGCTCGCTGCGTTCGTTGCCAGGCCTCACAAGCATACCCTCTGCGCGGCCGTCATAGCTGCTGTCTGAGTGCGATGACCAACTTATGGTCGAAAAAGCTGCCGCTGCTATAGCTGCTAAAGCCATGGATTTTGTGATGACATTCATCATTGCACGTCCTTTCATGAAACTGTTCTACCAGTATGACGGTAACGCCTGCCTGCTGGTTGCAGAATGAGTTACCCCCGGGCGATTAGGCACCGGGGGTAGATAGATGGCCGATCACGGTATACCTACCGTCGGCTTGGTCGGTCACTACGAGGGTTGTCGTCTCTGGTTTTCTTATCTTTGTCTGTCGCAGCATCGTCCTTCTTCTTGGAGTCGTCGCGGCTTGGACGAGCTTCCGGAGGACGCTGGGTATCAGGACGCTGCGGCTTTACGTCTGAAGAGTTACGGCCTTGCTGACTGCCAGGACGCAGTTCACGCGGTTCCTTACGGTCAAGGCTATTACGGTCTGACGAAGGCCTGCTGTCGCTCGGTCGGTCAGGACGTACCGCTGGAGGGTTGTTACCATCGGGACGGCCGGGGCGAACGTCTGGAGGACGGTTGCCATCAGGACGGCCGGGGCGAACATCCGGAGGGTTGTTACCATCAGGACGGCCGGGGCGTACGTCTGGAGGGCGGTTGCCATCAGGGCGACCGGGGCGTACGTCTGGAGGGCGGTCGCCTTCAGGACGGCCGGGGCGAACGTCTGGTGGGCGGTTGCCATCAGGACGGCCGGGGCGAACGTCTGGAGGGCGGTTGCCATCAGGACGGCCGGGGCGTACGTCTGGAGGGCGGTTGCCTTCAGGACGGCCGGGGCGAACTTCTGGAGGGCGGTTGCCATCGGGACGGCCAGGGCGGTTGTCTGACGGACGGTAACCATCAGGTCGGTATTGTGGGTGTTCGCGGCGATAATCGCGCTGACCGGATCGGAAGTCAGGACGTCGGCGTAGTTCCAGCGGATAATCCCGGAACACTGGAATGCTTCGTCGGGTTCTATCGATTCGATATCGCTCATATCGTCCGTAGTCAGGATGATTCCTGCCGATTCGGCCAAGGATGATGTCGATATCGATATCCCATCGTATACGGTCACGAGTGTCATGGAAATCGATAAGCACACGCCACTGGTCATCGGGGTCGTCACCCCTCAAGCTGATCTTCTGCAGCCGGTCGCCCGAAAATACGGCAATACCAGTTCCGCGGTCGCCGGAGTAGATGCCTTCAGTGATGACAATCTGTGCAGTGGTTCTAGTGAGCTCATCCCACCAGCCGGTCAATACGTCAGGCCTCTGTCTGAATAGACAGTCAGAGTAAACGTGCCATCGTAGTCGAACTCCGCGTCAGCAGATGATATCTCTTCCGGGCGTTCATAGGACGATACAGTCAACGTGCCATCAACATATTCATCAGTCGAATACTTGGTTGGCACAGCCCAAACGGCATTCGTTGCCGCCATGACTAAGAGGGCTGAGCAGAACATGACCAACTTTGAGGTATTCATCTTCTTGAGTCCTTTCTGTGAAAGACTTAACACTAATATGACGAAGGATATGCCGTTGATGTTACATCAAAATCAGCCTTGCGATTCTGACAGCAAAGTGGATGGTCAGACCGTATCTAGACTTCACCTACCACTCCACAGGGATTCGTGCTTTCCGTTTCGAACTCTCGATCACTGCGAATACCATCGCTAGACTTTTGATGTTATCATGGCATTCACCAATGGGCTTTTGACCGGTTTCAAGGTAGGTCAGCATCTCGTTCAATCCGCCGGCGAACCCGTTATACACCATGGGGCTGGGTGCCGTCTGAAGCGGCTCCAGCTCTACATTGAACCCACCTGTCTGTTTCACAACTTGGCCATTCGGTGCCTGATCCTTCTCCATGATCATGGTTCCCTTGTCGCCGATAAACTGCCAATCACCATTCCAGCTTGTGCTGCATCCTTCGGCGCACCAACTGCCGCGGTAAGTGAACACCACACCGTTGCTCATCTCAAAAATGCAACTTGCCGCCACATCGCCTTTATACCAAGACCCAGCCGGGTTATACTCGTGAGCATACACCGCCACAGGATCGCAGCCCGTGATGCTGCGCATGAGGTCAAAATGATGGATCGACATATCAAGTATCAATGGGCTGTCCATCTCATCACGAAACCCGCCGAAATGAGCACCAATATAGAAGTCACAATTGGCTGCGGTGAGCCTGCCCAGGCTGCCCTGAGCGATCGTCAAGCGGGCCGAGTCATGAATCGGCACGAAACGGCGGCTCTGGCTGACCATATACAGCTTCCCGCTCTTCTCACTGGCCTGCACCATCTGGCGTGCCTGCTCCAGGCTGGAGGCCATCGGCTTCTCACCGACCACATTGCATCCCAGCTCCAATGCGGTCGTGGTGACATGGCAGTGGGCATCGGGGATGGTCAGGTCAAGCACAAAATCCGGCTGAAACTTCTTGATCATTGCCACCATATCGTCGCTGCTCTCGGCATGCAGGCCATATTTACTGATCTGCCCTTCCGCGGCCTCTTTGCGGATATCGACAACAGCTTTGACCTCGACATCGTGCTTGGCGATGACTTCGAACCATGGGTTGCTGATTCCACCAGCACCCACCACGATCATTTTGTATTTCATACTGCCCACTCCGTTATATTATGAATGATAGACTGACAGGCGTATCCACGCTGTGTCGTTTGAAGTGTAACAAGCCAGACCTCGCATTTCAACCCTTCCGAACTGTAAAATACAGATACTTTGAAGACACTACAGCGAATTTCTATGGATATATGTGTGATAGGCGCAGGGGCTGCCGGCTTGACAGCGGCCATCCACGCCTCACAATGCGGCGGACAGGTATTGCTGGTAGACCACATGCCCAGGGCCGGCAAGAAAATACTAGCCACAGGCGGCGGCCGGTGCAATATCAGTCACAACACACTGACAACCAGCAGCTACAACGCCAGGAGCCGTGAACTGGTAGGGTGCTGCCTGGAGCAGTACGATGCGGATGCCGTCATTTCGTTCCTCCGATCGCTAGGACTCTTCCTCCGCGAAGAAGAAGGACGCCTCTACCCTGTGACCAACCAGGCGTCGACGGTGCTCACCGCTTTAGAGATGGCATGTGATGCAGAGTATGTCGACAGAGCGTTTAACACGACCATCACGAAAGTCAAGAAAACACAGGATGGCTTTATGCTGACGTCACCCGAGTCAGAGATATGCTGCCAGCAATTAGTGATCGCCACGGGCGGACGGACCTATCCAGCACTTGGCTCGGATGGCAGCGGCTATGCACTAGCGGAATCGCTTGGGCACAGCCTGATTACCCCCATCCCCACGTGTGTCCCGTTGATGTGCCGGCACCCCCTGCTGCACCCATGCCAGGGACTGAAACTGCAGGCCGATGTCACTGTCATGCATGGAGACACCGCAGTACAGAGCAGCTCTGGCGATCTATTGTTTACGAAATACGGGCTGAGCGGCACCGCCATACTGGATGCGTCCGACACAGTGTGTGAAGCGCTGCACCGCAACCATCAAACCGGGGTATGGGTTGAGGTGGATTTTGCACCATTTATCACTGAAGATGAATTGCAGCATGAGTTAAGCCGTCGCGCGAAGTGGCCTGAGGCTGCTGAGCTGGAAGTAAACGGCATTATCCCCACTCGGCTGGCTGCGGCATTGGCAGCACTCCCCAACCGTCCAGGATGGATTGAAGCCATCAAACACAGCAGGTTCTGCATCACCGATACCCGTGGCTGGAATGAGGCAGAGTTCACCAATGGCGGTGTCCGCTGCAGCGAGGTAGACCGCAATCTGGCATCACGCTGCTGTGATGGTCTGTATCTTGCTGGTGAAGTGCTGGATGTCCATGGTGAACGAGGCGGATTCAACCTGGCCTGGGCCTGGATCAGCGGGTTGATAGCGGGAGAATCATGCGCAAAATCTGGTAAGAATACTGGTATAATGTAGACAGATATTCACTCTTTCTGGGTAAAATAGTATCGTTGGAATATCCTTATCATTGTGGAGAGTTCACTATGGCATTCGATCCTGAGAAGCACCTGATCAAGATCCAAGGCAACCGATCGTATCTACCTGTCAGTGCTAGACTGGTGTGGTTCCGTGAACAACACCCCAACTGGCGCATCGAAACCCAACTCCAACAGCTAGACGTCGAGTCCGGCCTTGCGATATTCCGCGCCAGTGTGATTGACGACGCCGACCGTGTGATCGCAACCGGCACCAAGATGGAGACCCGTGTGGGATTCCCTGACTATGTGGAAAAAGCCGAAACGGGAGCCATCGGCCGTGCGCTGGCCGTGGCCGGATTTGGCACACAGTTTGCGCCTGAACTTGGTGATGAAGCGGTGAGAACCGGTGAGGGCGGCGCCACCTGCGAAGAGTGTGGAGTACCCATGACCGATGCGCAGATCAAACTCAGTCAAGGCAAACTCAACCGCACCATCTGCGGCAACTGCCAAAAACGCCTGCCTGCCGCTAAATAAGGCACTCACCAGAAACAATACATGATGCGAGGTCTCATCGATGTATCACCAAGCGATCACATCGATGGGACCATCCGATCTACCCCATTGATATGCCGTCGATACACACAATCAAGCGAGGAGCCGCTATGTCTCTCAAACGCATGAGCCGTCACTTTGCAGTCATTATTCCCTCTATCATACTTTCAAGCCTATCTATTGTAGCCATGGCGCAGTTCGATCTTACTCCGGTTCCACCATTGAACCTGGGTGGGTCTGAGCAGAATGCGGTTCGAAAGGATGCCCTCGCTACGCCGTCCATGCCCGTGAAGTCATGGCTCAAAACACCCGATGGACTTAAGCTTCAACTGGACGGAGGCGTATTAGGGCTGCAAGTATACTCACCCAAAATCGTGCGTGTGCAATTTGCGGGCGGCACCCAACTTCCTGATCATAAAAGTCTGGCTGTACTTCCCAACATCAGTAACCGATCGTCCAAGTGGAAGGTGACCGAAGACAAGCACAGTGTCACACTCTCGACGAGTGATATCCGGGCTATAGTCAACCGCTTGACAGGAGCTGTCAGCTTCACCGACAGCAAAGGCCGAACCATCCTTCAAGAAAGCCCAAACGGGGGTAAACTATGCAGACCTGGTGAGAACGCAACCATACTGCAAAAGTTCCTCACCCCGGAAAACGAGATATTATACGGGCTTGGTGAGCACTTCAGTGCGCCTCTCATGAACTGGAAGCAGACCACATTCAGACTGCAGCAGCGCAACACGGTTGATGTCAGCCCAGTACTCACGAGTAACAAGGGCTACTCAATTCTATGGGACAACTACTCTACCACTGACTTCATCGGTAACGGCGTAATGCAGAAAATTCCGGACGCCCAGTTTGTCAAACCAGATGGCAAGACACAGGGAATTCAGGCAGAGTATTTTCTGGGTGATCAGGTCTCAGGCTCCCCTATCGCTTCCGAAACAGTCAAGAACATCAACTATGAGTATGCTTCCCAAAAGCCATTACACCCAATGTTGAAAGGTCGAGCGTTCGGGGCGGTTTGGAGCGCCAAAATACGCACGATCAATGAAGGCTGGTATACCTTCTACATAGATGCTGACCAACGCGTGCGGATGTGGCTTGACGGATACGACATGAAGCATATGATCATTGAGGACTGGATCAACTACGGTCCCACTTTGGACAGCGCGCGCGTCTATCTGAAGGGCAACCGTCTATATGACTTCAAGATGGAAATCACGGGAGACAACGCGCCGATGGTTCAGCTCTACTGGACACCGCCCGCCAAGCATCCTGGGGAGGTCGCCTGGTACTCGCGTTCCGGCAACTGCATCGACTACTATTTCATCTATGGTCCAACCATCGACCAGCAGATATCCGGCTATCGTCATATCACAGGTGCTGTGCCCTTGCTGCCAAAAGCCTGTTACGGTTTGTGGCATAGCCAGGCGAGTGGTGCGCGCATTCCCCTGCAGCAGCACGAACTGCTGGACGTGTTGAATGGCTACCGCAAGCGAGGTTACCCGCTGGATGTGATTGTGCAGGATTTCCACTGGTGGAGTGCACAGGGAGCCCATACTTTTAACCCGGTGACGCATCCTGACCCGAAAGCGATGTTCGATGAAATTCATCGAAAAAACGCCAAGCTGCTCATCTCCATATGGCCCAACTTCCCGGACGCCAGTGCCAACAAAGACGAGTTGATGGCAAAAGGGCTAATGCTGCCTGGTACCGACTGGTATGACTCATGGAAGCCCGAAGCACGGAAAACCTACTGGGAGCAGGTGAGGCGTGCCTTGTATAACCCAAGTGGTTTGAAAGCCGATGGATTCTGGCTGGATTCGTCAGAAGGTCTGGTTGGGGGAAATCCGAAGGAGTTGGATATATCCTACAGTATCGGGCTGTCACAGTCGATCTACGAAGGTATGCGGCAGGCCGATCCTAACAAGCGCGCTTTTATACTGTCACGCTCGCCCATGAGCGGTCAGCAGCGTTACGCCACGGTAGCCTGGTCGGGTGATATCGGAGTTGATTTCTGGACCTTGGGCCACCAGATACCCGCCGGATTGCAACTGATGATGGCAAGATACCCATACTGGACTACAGATACTGGCGGGTTCATGGGCGGGTTCGCACCCAGATACACTCGCAGAGACCCTAACGATCCGAGCTACCGTGAGCTGTTCGTGCGATGGTATCAATATGGCGCCCTTTGCCCTACATTCCGTGTGCATAGTGCCGTCAGCAACACCGCCCCCTGGGATTTCGGTCCAGATGCTGAAAAGATCATCGCAAATTATGATCGGCTTCGCTACCGGCTCATGCCCTACATCTATTCGCAAGCCTGGCGTGTCACCAATGAAGGCTACACAATGATGCGCGGCCTGGCGATGGACTTCCCGAAGGATACGCAAGCACTTGAGATTCCTGATCAATTTATGTTTGGTCCCGCATTTCTGGTCAATCCGGTGACGAGTGGCGTTGTTCAGAGCGAGGAGCTGATTCCTGCTGGGCAGTTCACAACATCCGATGGCCAGCCTGGCCTGCATACAAGCTGGTTCAGTGACCAAAACCTTACCCAGAAAGTTGGCGAGACGACAAGCAGTAATGTCGACTTCCAATGGTCTGGGGCACCTCGAGCTGATATGCCTGAAGACCACTTCAGCGTCAGTTGGGATGGTAAGCTCAAGGCACCCAAGACGGGCACATACGATATGGTGACTTACTCAGATGATGGAGTGCGGTTGTGGCTAGATGACAAGCTCATCATTGACGACTGGACAAATGCGCCTACACGCCGTAATGCCGCCAAGTTTGATATGAAAGCCGGGACAAGTCACTCGCTGCGTCTAGAGTTCATGGAGAACATCGGCGGAGCTCATCTCAGCCTGAATTGGATTACGCCTAAGGAAGAGACGAAATTGATACCCTCTCGATCAGTCTACCTTCCAAAAACTACTGGTGGATGGTATGACTTCTGGACGGGCTCACGGTTTCCTGCCGGAAAGCACGTAAATGCCTATGCACCGCTTGATATTATGCCGTTGTACATCAAAGCTGGGTCTATCGTGCCCATGGGACCTTTCCTGCAGTATGCTACCGAAAAGCCTGCGGATCCCATCGAGTTGCGGATCTACGCCGGAGCCGATGGCCAGACCATACTATATGAAGATGACGGGGAGACCTATAACTACGAGAAAGGACAGCACGCTGTCATTCCAATCCGTTGGAATGACGTGGACAAACGGCTAACTATTGGTACTCGGCAAGGCACCTACCCATCGATGCTGCAGAAGCGTAGTTTCAAAGTTGTGCTGGTATCTTCAAATCACGGTGCTGGCCTACAGCCTGAGGTTCATGCAGACCGCAATATCACATACAACGGTAAAGCTGTCTCTATTTCCTTCGGTAAAACACGGCAGTAACATTTCATATATACCGGTATCATCATGCAATGAGGGCGATGCGAATCTCGCCCTCATTGCGTGAATAACACTGGCACAGCTCGAATTCTCTCCCAAACTAATAATCTAGTATTTTTGACAGCCTCCCTCGCAACCAGCGGTCAGTACCATATGGTACATATTATGTACTATATCCTACAATACCACAGCATGGGAGGTATTTTCATGGCTTACGAAGACACTATGCTCAGGCGTACTATCATGCACGAAATGACGAAACATCAACTCGCCACTGACCGTGTCGATATCCACGTCTCTCGTGGTATTGTCTACCTGTCAGGGATAGTGGTTCAACAAAAAACGACAAATGCCGTTGATGCCAAAAGCGAAGTGGAACGGATAATGAGGATATTCCGGTCGAAACCAGGCGTCAAAGATATCGTGAACGAGATTCGGTTCCTTCAATGAAAGCGCTGGGGGTTTAGAAGCCTATGACCTAAGCCCCAGCAGCATCACATAAAGCGGAGCCAACCAAACCGCTTGGGCTGGTGGAACGCGGCTTCCTTGCCAGGCACCATGCTCCAGGCCTGATACTGATCGCCATTGGCCGTTGCCCGCTTGATGCGATACAGATTGGCGCGCCATGCGTCACCCGCCACAGGCATGTGGGCCATATCTTCAAACAAGTGCAGCGGGATCTTTACGTCGCAGCTCCAGCCGGGAACCGTATCTCCGTCGATCAGCACATCGTGCCACTCAACACGGTAGACCATCCCCTTCGCATCCCATCCCCGGTAAGCACGGTATGCTCCGCGATCAGGCCACACAATCAGTAGATCAACCTTGTAACCCAGCGGGTTCCACTCAAACTCCAGGTAGTCTCGCTGGTCGTTGCCGGCATCCACGAACAGCTCCACCACATCCTCATCCCAAAGGTCCAGTTCATCTTCTTTCATCTGGCAGATGGTGCGGTCATCCTCACAATCGTAACGGATATACAGCCGCTGGGCGTCATAGGCCATGCGCACCTCGGTACGCGGCGACACGGTGCCCTCGCCGTTCCAGTTGCCCAGCATGAAGGGCTGGTATTTGGCCCATTCTGGCCAGTCCGTGACATTCTCTGCGGGGTATACATACTCGGTGGGTATCGGAAGGTTGCTCATAATTCATCTCCTGCAGGGCTGACATGATATGTTTTTTCGTAGGTATAGGTAACAAGGCCTGGTGCGCCACCACGGGGTCGTCTGACATATTTTCGCAGGGTGCAGTCGATGGCCACCAGTGAGCTGTGTTTGGCGGTGCTGTTTTTCGCCGCCTGTTCGGCCGCAAAAAGTATAGTTCCTTTAGGCACCTTCAAAGGTTGATTATTGGTGCGGATGATCACATGTCCGCCATGACCGCCCCGGACGTGCAGCCACATATCGTTGGTGCCTGCCAGACGCTGCACGAGGTAGTCATTCGCCTCGGCGTTCTGACCGATCAGCACCTCGTAACCCTCCGGAGAGTTCATACGCGATATCCGCTTGCCTTCGAATGCGGCCTCTTTCGCGGCTGCCACCTTGCCGGGCAGAGCCTGCAGCCAACCCTTCGTCAACGCGATCTGGCGAAGGCTCTCCAGCTCTTCTCGCTCATCGACCGCCTCAACCTTTTGCATCAGAAGCTGCAGTTCATCCATCTCCTGTTGCATGCCCTCGCTCACCTGCTGCATTCGGGCCAGCGCGCGTATCGCCTGGCGGCTTTTATGGAAGAACCGCTGGGCGTTCTCCTGAGGGCTGAGTTTGGCATCAAGGATGATCTTGCGATCGCCCTGCTCGGGATGATAGAGGTCGGGGAGTATCACCTCCGGCGTCTCCGTTGGCACCAGGTGCAGCGATGCCAGCAGCAGGTCGCCCGCTTCGCGGTAGCTGTCGGCCTTCTTCGCCTCCATGGCGGCATGATGCAGTTGCGCCATCATGCGTTCGCGGGTCTCGAAGCTGCGCTTGAGCATTCCCAGCAGGGTGCGGCGTGACTGCTCTAGCCGCTCACGGCCGATCATCGAGCTGAAACTTGCCTCAGCAGCGCCCTGGAAATCCTCGCGTGGATGCTGCTCAAGCTCACGCAGACTGGCCAGCGGGAATGGGTAGGCACCCATTGAGGCTCCGCCTACTGCGCGAATCAACACCGGTTCCCATTCACCTTTGACCGCCGCACCGAATATCTCGGTGCAGGCAGTCCACAGGCTGTCAGGGGTAGCTGGCCCATCGAAGTTCGCACGAGCCGAAAGCTCCTCACGAAGGATTGGACTGATGCCCTGCAGGTTCGCACAGAGCCGCTCGGTCAAGTCTTCAATCTCACCGATGCCAAGCAGCAGCTCAAAACCGGCCCTATCCATGGTGCGGGGGTCGACACCAGCCGAAAGTGGCGGTGGGCTATATGGGTGCCCTGGCATCATCTCCCTCACGCGGTTCACCTTGCTAGATACCAGCTTCGCCGCGTGCAGCACCTTCTGCTGGCTATCGACCAGCAGAATATTGCTGTGCTTCCCCATCATCTCAGTGGTCAGCAGTAGCCGTTCGCCCAGGTGACCGTCCACCTCGATGTCCAGGATGCGGTCAAAGCCCCGCTGGCCGATCTCACGCACAAACCCGCCCTCCAGGTATTTCCGCAAGGTCATGCAGAACACCGGTGGCTGTTTGGGGTTTGGCGGCTTCCGCGTGATGAGGTATGCGCGCGGATGTGTAGGTGAACTATCGAGCATAAGCCGGCAGTCACCCAACTGGGGGTTGTAGATGGTCAGCACAATCTGGCTTTCGTTTGGCTGGGCGATATGCTGGATACGCCCGCCGCGCAGGTGCTGCAGCCCCTGCGACACGCAGCAGAGGCACAGGGAGTCAAATGTAGGTTTTCGCATGTATACAGGGTACCAGATGGCACCCCTACCCTCCAAACAGCGAGGCCCGGTCACCGCCCACAAGCACGCTGCGACTCACACCTCCCCCAAACGGAGCCACAGAGCAAGCCAGTGCGAGCGCCATCACCAGGTCGTCGTGCTCAGTTCCCTCAGCCTACATCCGAGTGTGCCCCAGAGAGGCAGCCTGCAGGTGAAAGGCACGCAGCTCATCTAGCAGATTCGGCAGTGGTAATAACTGCAACTGACTCCGCTCTAGCGCCAGTATCAAACCATCCACCAACTGCAGCTTACGCCTTTCGGTGAATGTCTCAGGTATGACCCGTATGCGCAACCGGCGTTCTCTCAGTGCCCCTTCCAGCAGCTCCACCACCGCCACGCCCACGCCGGTGGCATCGCACGCGATGCACTGCACGCCGCTTTGGTAAGCCATCTCAGCCAGACGATCCGCTTGAGCACGGTAATGCAGCCGTGGCAGTCGGAGAGCCTCCAGCATCCGCGCTTTGCCCGAGGCGACCTCCAAACAGACCCAGGCGGTGTAGTCACGGCTGAGCGCGAAATCCACACCAGCGACTCTTTGAATCCCATGCCGCAGATCCAATTCAATCGGCACCAGCGCATCTGAGATCATCTGTTCTGTAAACACAGCTCCCGCGGCATCCGCAAACTGCGCCTCATACTCCACGAGGTACTGCCGTTCCGGAAGGAACAGCCGCTGCATCGCCAGGAATGAGGCATCGATGGCGGGGTTACTTGAGGTTGGGAATGAGAAGCTGCTGATGTTGTGCTCACCACGCTGACCAGCTAAATACCACTGGTAAAAGTGGTTTCGTCCGTTGGGCGTACTGAGCAGCACGAGCTGACCCTGCCGGTCTGCCAGGATCGGCATCAAAGCGCCGGTGATCAGTGCTTCGGAGACATACGCGGCCTCATCCACCACCACCCTGTCCGCGCTGCGTCCTCGCAGGTTACGCCCGTCCCGATGGGCGCTTCTACTGACAAACCAGCCGCCCTGAGTGGATATCCGCGGGGTTGGTGACTGCCTGATCTTGATGCCATGTTCCGCCGCGAGGGGTTCCAGCAACTCCCAGGTGCGCTCGAACATGAGGTTGGCTTGGTCCTGAGTTGGTGCCACCACGATATGGCGGCTTTGGGGCAGCAGAAGCAAGAGGGCGGCTGTCTCGACTGCTAACGCCTCGGTCTTACCCCATCGCCTACCGCAGGCGGCCAGCTTGATGGGGCTGGTGTTCAGAAGCCATTCGCGCTGCGCCAGGTGTGGCTGCCATTGCCATTCGGCAGAAGCCAGCTCCAGAACCTTTTTAGGTTCGTATTGCCACATTTCGCATCACCTCCACACAAAAGGCGGAAGTAAATGCTTGTTTTCCGGTCAGGGGGTTTCGTAAACCAGCATTCAGACGCAGTCGATTACCCATATATAGATTGGGGTCGTGCTAACATAATCAATGCGTTCCACCATGCCACGCGCTAAAGCACAGTCTATTACCCACAATTATTGCATGGCCAGTAGGTCACCGATTCCGCGACATAAATGTCTCGGCACATGGTCGATACTATCCCAATCTGGATTTGTATGTAACTGGGCGTTATAAAGGTTATGCCGCCAAACTGCGACGGGTTCCATCAGCCCGCTAAAGCAGGCCTCGTCACCCGTCGCTTATCATCTGGCTGTCCGCTGAAGCGGACGCGGGGATACGCCCTGCGCCGGCCGGAGCGAAGCGACGCCGGCCGCTAATGATCAGCCACGCGGTGAGGAAACCCCGTAGGGACGCCAGTCCCGTGGGGTGACTGAACCCGTGGCCATTTGCCGAAATCATCAGTTACACCATGGGCTGCCGTGTCTGCACGGGCGGGTGCTTGTGGGTAATAGACTGCGCTAAAGCACATGGCTATTGACCTGCCAAGCCTGCTGAAGCAGGCTGCAGGGCTTCGCCCTGTATGTATGCGGTTGAAATGTAGTAGCTGCACCCAGACTGCTTCAGCAGGCTTATTGATCAATAGCCGAGACATTTATGTCGCGGAGCCGGAGGTCATAAGCCTGTTGTTCATTTGTGGGTAATAGACAGGTATTCAGATACGGAGACCGCTTACCTTATGTCAATTGGTCCGGAGATGTCGATGTGTTCGCCGATACTATCGACCTTCTTGCCTTCAACTGTGATCTGCAGCTTGCTGATCTCAGGAAACTGGGCGATAGTCTTCTTCAGGCTGTTCAGCAACGCGGCTTCCTCGGAGCTGCCGCCCTGAAAGTTCCGCACCAGCTCTTTGCTGAAATCCAGAGTCACCAGACTACCTTTTTCGGTTGAGCCTAACAGACGGGTTCCAGAGGGAAATGGGCTGTCACGAGTGACCAGAAGATGCTCTATGGCCACCTGCAGCGCGTCTTTACCCTCTGGCACCTTCACTTCTTTGCTCACAAAAGTTTCCTCGCCCTTTTCCACTACCGGCGTCACCACAGATACCGTGGGAGCGGTCGGTGGGGTGACTACTGGCTTAGCCGGCGGTCTGGAAACCCAGAAGTAGCTTCCGATGAACGCAACGGCCGCGATCGCAATGATGACAATGACGTTTCTGACGGTTTTCATCTCTACTCCCCTATATTTTCTGGATTCTGCAGATCACCATGTGGTGCAGGTTTGGCAGGCACGATGTCCTTCGGCCGTGACTTTGGCTTAGGGTCGACCTTAGGAACCGGCTTCACTTCGGGCTTGATATCCGGAATAACCTCAGGTTTTGGTGTGACGGCAGGGACGGTAGTGGTGACCGTATCTGTGCTGACTGGGTCTTGCACAGCCAACTCCTTGGTCGGGATGACCGGGGCGACTTCGGTGCCTGCCAGATACCCCTCAACAGCCGCAGCGATCGCATTGGCCACACGGTTCTGCCAAGCGGGGTCAACCAGCTTCGATCGATCGGCGGCATTGTTAATAAACGCCGTCTCCAAAAGCATCGATGGCACCTGACTTCGCCGCAAGACCGCAAAACCCGTGGCATAAACCTGAGTATCCGAGCGCACACCACGGCTGGGCATGCCACTAGCGGATGTCACACCGCGCAAAACAGCCTGGGCCAGTGCCCTGCCATCTCCATCCTGTGCGTGGAAATAGCTAGTGGAGCCGGAGGCACTATTCACCTTTTGGTTACTGTCACAATGGATGCTGATGAACATATTGGCGGCCTGCTCCACAGCAAACGAAGGACGCCTGTCCAGTTCCACAAACTGATCACCTTCACGTGTCATGACCACATCAGCGCCACGCGCCTTGAGTGCATCGGCCAGTTTACGACCGATCGCCAGGGTCACATCCTTCTCCATCACCGACTCACTGTTGCCGCGACCCACCGCACCTGCGGAGAATCCGCCATGGCCAGGGTCGATACATATCTTGGTGCCCTTCATCTGTCCCATACCCGGTTTTGGTGTGCGCATTACCAACACCACGGTATCGGAAGGCATGGTCACCGGGATGTCCACGGCACAAGGCTTACGGCTGGCAAACACCATACCGATGGTTCGCTTGGCCGGAACCGGTGCTACCAGATAGCGGTCCACCAATGGATGAGAGATCGGTTTGTTGATCTGCAGTCCAGGTGCCACAAGGCAACTTGTCAACTCCAGCTTAACCCCGTATCCGTCATCCAGAGCGCGTAGTTTGGGCGACACAGGGCTGTCGAACTGCATGATGAGTTTAGCTTCGCTACCACTGGTATCCCAATTGAAACTTATCATCTGAGCCACACCGGCCATGTTAGCCTTCGGAGGTGACGGTGGATTATTGGAGTCCAAGGTAGTCGTCGCCGGTACAGGGGGAAGCTTCGGTGCAGGCGCGACTATCTTCGCAGCCTTCACAGGCGGGATATTGATCTTTGTAGAAGGCAGATCACTACCCAGGTGCAGCGTGGCCGATTGCTTATCGGCACTCACATCCATTGAGTATGCGGTGGCACCCTTCAAATCAACCACCACACGTGCAATCTGCTCCGTGAACTGCCCCAGGCGTACACTCTTGACCGTTGCTGGTTGGTCGGTAGGTAGTTTGATGTTATTCATACTGGCTTGACATGGCTGGATATCTACCATCAACCTGTACGGGCTGCTCAGGGACCGGGCAGTAAACTGGACCTCGCCACTACAGGAGATTTGCAGCGCACCATTGACCCACGTAATAGACGTAATCTTTTGTTGAGGCGCCGTGCCGCTCTGCGCAAAAGCCACCGAACAATGAACGATCAACACCAATGCGAGCATGAACCTGCCGAATCCCTGCAAAACGTGATACCTCCAGATAGTGCACCCAAACAGCACGGTTAGTGCTTATCTCCATGATACATCAAGCAGGGGCGAGTGCGTTTAGTTGGGAGCAGAAAAAAGATAAAGGGCGGAACAAGCCGCCCTTCGATTGGTTTGCCTAGTTACTAACTCTCACTCAAACCAGCTTTCGTCGACATTGACTACAGTCTTCGCGCCACCTGGCAACGCTACCAGTACGCTATTCTGTCCGTCCTCCACTTCGACCTCGCCGATTTTCCCCCAATATCCGGCTTCACTGCGTAGATATTTACTAATCGATTCGATGTCTTTGTTTTCGGCCTGGATAAACACCAGCTCTTTAGGTTCAGCGATTTCATCCTCGTCGGCGCTGCTGATTGGCCATTGTGGCCAATGCTTTACCCAGGTAGCCAGTTTCCCGTTGGTCAGACCGTGTTCTATCTCTTCGGTCTTCTCCATCGAATCCAATAAGAGATACAGCAATTGCATGGACATGATACGTAACCCTCCTAAGGTTATGCGGGTGCGTCTTGTCTAACACTGCCGCTCAATAGACGTAGCGAGTTGAGGATCACAATGACAGCGACACCGCTGTCCCCCAAAACCGCTGCCCATAATGGAACCTGCCCGATGGCGGCGAATACAAGCAGGACCAGTTTGGAGCCGATGGCGAAAATGATGTTCTGACGGATGATTTGCCGGGTATCTCGGCTCAAGAGGATTAAACGCGGTAGTAGTTCAATACGATCATTCATTAGTGCGATATCAGCCACTTCAATGGCAATATCGCTGCCGATCGCTGCCATCGCTACGCCCACGTCCGCCGTCTTCAAAGCCGGTGCGTCGTTGACTCCGTCGCCCACCATCACCACGCGCCCTACTTCCTCGCGTAGTTTCTTCACTTCGCTCCACTTTTCCTCTGGCAATAGTCCCGATTTACACTCTGAAATCCCGATTTCTTTCGCGATTTTTTCTGCGCCTTGTCTCTGATCACCCGTTAGCATCAGAAGACGCGAGAATCCAAGTCGTTTGAGCCGACTCACCGCATTTCGGGCTTCAGGTCGAGGACTATCTCCAATTTCAATGTACCCCATATTGAGGT
The DNA here is from genome assembly GCA_963677485.1 of Armatimonadota bacterium. Taxonomy (GTDB): domain Bacteria; phylum Armatimonadota; class HRBIN16; order HRBIN16; family HRBIN16. Next base: position 99,443 of record OY781964.1, read on the forward strand.
CATTAAGTAATACGTAAACTGCACTATCTTTTGTTATTTCGTCGCGAATTTTAAGGAAACTGGCCCGCCCTACGCGCAGTTCGCCAAACTCCGATTGCGCCGCCACACCAAGCCCGTGAAAAACCTGGTTATCATGGCAGGGCAGCAGGGTTACACCGCGCTGAACGGCCTCCTGGCGCAGCGCTTCGGCCAACGGATGGTTTGAGCCTTCCTCTGCACTGGCGGCAAGTTGCAGCAGTCGCTGCTCTGTCACACCGTCACGCGGCACCAGTCTGGTCACGCGCATTTTACCTGTGGTCAGAGTGCCAGTCTTGTCGAAAACCACCGCCTTCACTTCGGCCAGTGTTTCCAACACCACACCACCTTTGATCAGTGCTCCGAACTTGCTGGCCGCCCCCATCGCGGCGACGATCGCCACCGGGGTGCCTATCACCAGCGCGCAAGGGCATGATATCAACAACATGCTGAGGGATCGCATGAACCACTCCTGCCATCCACCGCCGGCAAACAGCGGAGGCAACAACATCACCAGCAGAGCCAGCCCAATCACAATCGGGGTGTAGACAGCCGCAAAGCGGTCCACCATCCGTTCGACCGGTGCCTTGCTCTCCTGTGAGCTTTCCATGAGCTGGATGATGCGCGCAATGGCGGTCTGCTCATACCCACGCGTGACCCGTATATCCAACTGCCCACCGATGTTGTGGCTGCCCGCATACACTACCGAGCCCGGCTGCACAGGCATCAACTGGCTCTCGCCGGTGATGGTGCTTTGGTCCAGCTCACTGCGGCCCGATACCACCTCACCATCCAATGGCAGTCGGTCACCAGCGCGCACACGGAACAGCTGCCCCACGTCCATGCCTTCGGCCTGCACCGACACTGTGCTGCCATCAGGCTCCAACCGCAGAGCCGTTTCAGGGGCGGCCTTCAACAATCGGCTGACTTCTCTGCGGGTGCGCTCGGTGGCCATCAACTGCAGCCAGTTGCCGATGCCGAACAGCACCACCACGCTGGAAGCCTCCGCGTAGTCGCCTATTCCTGCCGCACCCAACGCCGCAAGACTCATCAGCACATTCATGTCCAGGCGTTTGTCCTTGATGCTCCCCCAGGCCTGCTCAAACACGCGCCAGCCAGCAAGCGGGATCGTGGCCAGGAAGCAGATCATCGAAGCCACAAGCATGGGCCAGAGATATCGTAAGACGGCTCCCACGCCCGACAACAGCACGGCCACCACCAGCATGATATTCGCCAGCCGATATGGGTCGCCCTGCTCTGCGGTATTCCCGCCTACCAGCCGGTAGCCTATCTTCTTGGCCGCCAGGTGCAGAGCAGCTTCATCAGTGCCAGGGAGCAGTTCAGCACGTAAACGGGCGGAACCAAAGTCCACATTCACCTTCACCACACCAGGCAATTGCCCGATGGTGTGCTGAAGGTGCTGCGCGCATTCATTGCAGTCCATGCCCTGCACCTCAAAGCGCAGACGACAGGTGGTTTCAGCTTCTTGTGGCTCTAAGGGGGGTGCCGTGGGGCTACTCATGTGATTCCTCCAGAGCGTGGTCGCGGGCCTGCTCGACGAGGCGGTAAACATGGTCGTCGTTCAACGTGTAGATGATATGCTGCCCCTGCCGCTGGTGGGTCACCAGCCGCAGCAGCCGCAGCGTGCGGAGCTGGTGCGAGGCGGCGCTCTCGCTGATGCCGGCCAGCTCGCTGAGTTCGTGTACGCATTTTGGGCCGTCCATCAGCGCGCCCACCAGTTTCAATCGTGTGGGGTCGCTCAGCGCCGCAAACATCTGCGCCATCGCCTCCCACGCCTTTTGGTTCTCCATCGCATCACCTGAATATATGAGTATGTGTTCATATGATACCAGATTATGTGGGATTCGCATCATGCATTTGGAGTTTTTGTGGTGATCGCATCCGACCCGTCCTACTCGTCGGACTCGTCATACAGGTCATATGGGGTTGACCTTTTTCATAGGTGGGTATCAACCATACACTGGGGCGGCCAGGCGGCCGCCCCACGCAACCTCTAGTGCCTAAAGTGCCGCTTCCCGGTAAAGACCATCGCCAGGCCCAGCTTATCGGCGGCGGCGATGACCTCGCCGTCCTTCTTGCTGCCGCCCGGCTGGATCACGGCGGTGATACCCGCCGCAGCCGCGGTCTCGATGTTGTCCGGGAAGGGGAAGAAGGCGTCGCTGGCCAGCACAGCCCCATTGGAGAGCTCACCGGAGTGCTCCGCAGCCAGTCGCACAGACTGCACGCGGTTCATCTGACCCGCACCGGCACCCACCAGCACACGGTCCTTCACAAACGCGATGGCGTTGGACTTCACGTGCTTCACGCATCGCCATGCGAACAGCAAGGACTCTATCTCTTCGGCGGTGGGCTGACGCTCCGTCACGACTTTCAGCTCTTCGGCGGAGGTCTGCGCCAGGTCGCGCTCCTGAACCAGCGCACCGCCGGTCAGACCGCGCACCACGAAGCCCTCAGCCGGCTTGCAGATGGGGCCGGTGACCATCAGCCGCAGATTAGCACCCCACTTCTTCTTGGTGGTGAGTATCGTTACTGCCTCGTCGGAGAACGACGGCGCGATCACTACCTCCAGGAAGGTGTTTGGCGCGGTGATCTCATTCGCGATGTCCGCATCAATCGGCACATTCAACGCCAGGATTCCGCCAAACGCGCTGATAGGGTCAGCATTGCGTGCCGCCTTCACGGCTTCTACGGCAGAGGCGCGCTGGGCGATACCGCATGGGTTGGTGTGTTTCACGATCACGCAGGTGGGTTCCTCACCCGCCCACTCTTTCACAGCTTCCAGCGCGGCATCGGCGTCCAGGTAGTTGTTGTAGCTGAGTGCCTTGCCTTCCAGGGTCTGGGCGTTGGCCACGCTGCTCTCCTTGAAGCCAGGATAGCGGTAGAAGGCAGCCTTCTGGTGCGGGTTCTCACCGTAGCGCAACTCCGCCGCCTTGCGCATCGGCACGGTCAGCTCACCGGGGAACTGCTCATCCGGGCTGTATTTCGACCGCAGGAATGCGGCGATCTGGGCGTCGTAAAAACTGGTGTGAGCATATGCCTTCACGCACAGCTTCTGGCGGGTTTCCAGCCCCAGCGCACCGTCGTTGGCATCGAGTTCCGCCATGATCGCCGCGTAGTCGGAGGGGTCCGTCACCACCGCCACGGCGTGATGGTTCTTCGCGGCGCTGCGCACCATGCTGGGTCCGCCGATGTCGATATTCTCCACCGCATCGTCGATGCTCACATCGGGCTTCGCCACGGTGCTCTCAAACGGGTAGAGGTTCACGCACACCAGGTCGATGGGCTCGTAACCCATGCCCGCCAGTGCCTCCATATGGGCCGGCTTGCGGCGGTCGGCCAGCAGTCCGCCATGCACCGCGGGGTGAAGCGTCTTCACGCGGCCGTCCATCATCTCCGGGAAGCCGGTGATCTGGTCGATGGGGATCACTTGGATGCCCGCCTCGGTCAGAGCCTTGGCGGTTCCGCCGGTGGAGATCATCACCACGCCACGGTCGGCCAGTGCTTTGGCGAAGGATACGAGTCCGGTTTTATCACTCACGCTCAGAAGAGCGCGCTTTATGGTCACATTCATTTTTGGTTGTCTCCGATTTCTATAGGATATTGGCTGGTATCATGGTTAGTTTGTTCTGGATGAGGGCGGGGTGACCCCGCCCCTACGGTTACCTGGGCACGCTAATCTCCCGATTGGCATTTCTCGTCCCTATCCGCGTTCATCCGTGTAATCCGCGTCATCCGTGGTTCAGACAATACGGAATCCGAGTCCATCCGTGTCATCCGCGGTTCAGAAGTCACGCCCAGGTTCCAGAAAACCACAAAGGCGAGGCCAATTGCCTCGCCCTTGCGTAGTTGTGTTACAGGGACAGTTTGCTGAACTCCGCAAACTTTCGGAACATGGCATCGGCTGAGGCCAGGATCACCAGACGGTTCTTCTTCACCTCGGCATCATCGTCCATCACCTTCACGTCATCAAAGAAGGTATTGACGGGCCCCACTAGATGCTGCAGCGCAGACAGAAGTGCTCCGGCATCTTCAGCGTGGACGGCCTGATGGATCAACGGACGGGTTTCCTTGATGGCTTGAAGCAACGCCTTCTCGGCATCTTTATCCAGTTTGGATGAATTCACCTGATCCCACCAGCATTTTGGGCAGCCGGCTGCGGTTGTGTCCACCAAACTGCTGGCTTCGCCGCTCTTCAGGATGTTCCGCACGCGGGTCGCCGCCTGAACCAGCGGGATGAGTGTGTCCATCTCTGCCGTTCGCAGAACAGTGCCCTTGGCACGCGTATAACGTGGTTCGAGGTTGTCGACAAGCAGTGCCTGCATCTGGTCGTTGTTGCAGCCGTCTTCTTCCAGGATCACTCCCAGACGACCCGCACACAGCTCCAACAGCAGTTGAACCCCTTCTTCGCTGACCTCAATCCCCTGTGTTTTGTACACATTGACGGCAGAATTGACTAGACTGCACAGCTCAGGCATATGCGGATGAGCGCTCAGAAGGTTCAGCAAGCCCTGTGCAGCGCGTCGAAGACCAAATGGGTCTCCAGAGCCCTTGGGCACGATCTTCTGCGCGCACACATAACCCACCAGGGTATCGGCGCGGTCCAGTGCCGCCAGGAAACGGCCCAGATCACTTCCAGGCAATGCTCCACCAGCACCGCGAGGCAGGTAGTGCTCCAGAATCGCCTCGGCGACCTCCGCCTTCTCTCCACTACGCAGGGCGTATTCCCGTCCCACATAGCCCTGAAGTGCCGGCAGCTCCATCACCATCTCGGTGGCCTGGTCTGCTTTACATAGCTCCGCAGCGCGCACCGCATCAGCTTCCTCAACACCCACCAGCTCAGCATACTGCCCTGCCAGTGCCATCAGCCGCTGGGTCTTCGCCAGCAGCGTGCCCAGCTTCTCCTGGAACACCATGCGCTCCAGTTTCGGAACAAACTCCTCAAACTTGTGGGCCAGGTCGCGTTCGAAGAAGAAACGGGCGTCATTGAACCGGGCACGAAGCACCGTCTCATAGCCTTCTTTCACGATCTGAAGGTGGTCAGAGTTTCCATTTCGGATCGCCACAAAGGCGTTGATCAACGCACCCTCGGCGTTGCGCAGCGGAAAATACCGCTGATGCTTCTTCATGGCGGTAATCAGCACCACATCGGGAAGCTCCAGATACTCTTCCTCGAATTTACCAACCACAGCGGTGGGATACTCCACCAGGTTGGTCACCTCTTCGAGGAGCTCTTGCAGATGGTCGGCTTCCCAGGCCACACTGGCCCCAGCCGCGGCGGCGACTGCATTCGCCTGCTCGACGATCATCTTCTGACGGGTATCCTGATCCACAATCACATAAGCCGACTCAAGGCTCTTCGCGTAGTCCGTGATGCACTTGATCTCCACAGGCTGCAGGTGCAGGAAGCGATGTCCCTTGCTGTTGCGTCCGCTGACCACGCCTTCGATCTCGATGGGCAGCACATCATCGCCGCAGAGCGCCACCATCCAACGGATAGGTCGCACAAAGCGGATGCTGCTCCATCCCCAGCGCATCATCTTGGGGAAGGTCAGGCCCTTCAGCACATCGGGCACCATCTCAGCGAAGACATCGCCGGAGGGACGACCCTTCTCGAACACGTCCACGGCTACATAGGAGCCCTGCGGAGTCTCCACCAGCTTCAGCGCGCTCACATCCACGCCCTGCTTTTTCGCAAAGCCCATGGCGGCGGGAGTCGGCTTGCCCTCTTTGAAGGCCACCTGTGCAGACGGTCCCTTGTTTTCACGCGTGACATCGGCCTGGTTCGAGGCCACACCGTTCACCTTGATCACCAGCCGGCGAGGGGTATGGTAGCCCTCAATCGCCTCAAAACTCACCCGGGCGTCAGCTAGTTTCTGGGCGAAAGCCGTCTTCATCTGTGAGATAGCCAGTGGCTGGCTGTTGACTGGCACCTCTTCGGTGCCGATTTCCAGTAGTATATCAGCCATTAGTTGGCTCCCCCCTCTTTGCCTTTCAGCAACGGCCAACCGGCCGCCTCACGGCGTTCTATCCACTTCATACAGCAGGTGCGGCTCAGCGCGCGGATGCGGTTAATGAAGCTGGCTCGCTCGGTTACCGAGATACTGCCGCGGGCATCGAGAAGGTTGAAGACGTGGCTGGTCTTCAGCGCGAGGTCGAAAGCCGGGTAAACCCTGCCCTCAGCACACACACGCTTACTCTCCGATTCAAACTGGTCGAACATGCCAAACAGCACGTCGGTATTGGCGATTTCAAAGTTGTAGAAGTTGTTGTCCACTTCGGCCTCAAACTCCACATCGCCGTAAGTCACGCCATGCGCCCATTCCAGTTCCCAAATGCTGTTGGCCTTCTGCAGGCACATCGCCAGGCGCTCTGTTCCGTAGGTAATCTCAGAACAGACCGGCTTGCATTCGACGCCGCCCATCTGCTGGAAGAAGGTAAACTGGGTGATTTCAGTGCCGTCAAGCCACACTTCCCAGCCTACACCAGAGGCGCCAAGCGTCGGAGCCTCCCAGTCGTCCTCGACCAGCCGAATATCGTGCTGCAGTGGGTCAATGCCCAGCGCACGCAGGCTGTCCATGTAGAGGTCCACGATGTTATCAGGCGCGGGTTTCATGATGACTTGATATTGATAGTAATGCTGCACGCGCATGGGGTTGCGGCCGTAACGGCCATCCGCTGGGCGGCGTGAGGGCTGCACATAAGCCACATTCCACGGCTCGGGTCCGAGGCTTCGCAGCGTGGTGTATGGTGAGTTGGTTCCAGCACCGACCTCCACATCATACGGTTGCATGATGAGGCAGCCTTGCTTGGACCAATAGTTCTCTAAAGTGAGTAGCAGGTCCTGGAAGGTCATTTTTCCACCTTGATGTTTTGATGTGGATTCCCCGGTTTGCCGGAGGCGAATCGGGACGGCAGGAAAACACGTTCATCTTCCTGCGCACAGTAATATTGTAACAGCCTTGCCGATTTCTCTGCGGGTTGTGAGTAACGCTGTGGGGGCGTCTATCCAATTGGCTGCATGGATAGGCGATGAGGCGAGCCCATGCAGTTGCCCTGCGCCTGCATGCGGGCAGCGAACGGAGGCTAGCAGCCTGCGAGCTACACCTGTGGCCCTTGGCGACGGGTTCGGCGGCCTGTCCGTGACTTCGTCCCGGTACGGGCACTGTCACCCATCGCTGATCAGTATCGGCCCGCGTGCCGGCGAGCGTCGGCGAGGGAGCCCCTGCGCCGGCCGGAGCGAAGCGACGCCGGCCGCTAATGATCAGCCGCGCGGTGCAGGAACCCGCACTGGACGCAGTTCCCGGAGCGTCAGCTCCCGGAACATAGTCGTGTGGGTGACTAAACCCGCGGCAGCTTGGCGCTTGTGTATAAATGCCTCCACCCGACCGGCGAGTCGCGGCCGTTACCCCTCCGCGCCTTTGTGCCCTTTGCATCCCTTGCGCCTTTGCGTTGTGATCCCATCCGGCAACAGAACAGCCACCAGTGTGGAAGGACGATCCGCAAACTACCCCTACTCCACCTCGTAGGTAGCATTCACCGTCACGGTGGTGACCATCTCACCTGGCTGAATGGTGATCTGCTCAGATGAATCATCTGGACCGCCACTGCTAGCAGGAGCCGAATAAAGAGCGTTAGCACCGAGGGACAAGCCGTAAGGCTCCTCCTCACTACACGACACTAGCCGCCCCACTTTTCCACCCAATGACGATGCCAAATCGGCGGCCTTCTTGTGAGCGGCCGCTGCGGCCTTCGCACGGCCTTCGGCACGAATCTTGCCCATATCCTCAACCGAGTATTCCAGCTCGTTCACGATGTTAGCACCGGCACCCACGGCAGCATCAATGATGTCAGCCGCCTTTGGGATGTCACGAATCCGCACATGAAGCATCTCTTTCGCGTGCCAGTTGCCGGTGTTCTTACCTGTCTTGCCATTCACCTCTGCCGTCATCGAGAACTCAGAGGTCTGAACATCCTTCTCCGCAACCCCTGCCGATTTCAACACCTGTAATACCTTCGCACTGGTGCTTCTGACAAACCCCTGTACCGCCTTCGCCGATTTATCTGACTGCGAAACACCCAGATTGACCTCCACAAGCTCAGGTTTCGTTCGGACGACACAAGTGCCCGTAACCGTCACGCCTCTTGGGTTGCCATCACCAAGCCGTGACGCTGCTCCACCGCTTCGGTTCGCCTTCCCAAGGCCCACCAGCGCGACCACGGCCATGACCACTAACGACACATACAGAAAGCGAATCAACGACTTCTGAAACTCAGCCATTTCTCTTCTCCTTATCCTTATCGCATTGCAGTTGTGATGTTACAGGAATCCATTACCACAGATTCCCATTCATATATAGACGTTATTATCATAACTATTTGTTCCCGTCTCCTTTTCTCCTTCTCTCCTCCCCTCCTCCCCCGCAGTCTTGCGATTTGCTACCAAGAATGACATGCTATTAATAGCATCCAACTATCCAAAGGGGGATCACCCTGTGAATCGACGCCGGTTTATCAACGGATCCGCAATGACGATGGCCGCGCTCTCTGCTGTACCGGCAGCCATGTCTGCGGCAGATCAAAGTCAGGATCAAAAGACCAGCACTTCAATCGATCATACCAATAAGGTGAAACACGACATGCAAGACCCAATATCGCCAGAACAGCAAAGATACCGTACGATGCTCACCAAGTATGCCACCGCGAACTGCACCAAGATGCTTCGTGAGCCGATTGGCGTGCTGAAGCATCCGTTCATAGTGCCAGGCAGCGTCTACCAAGATAACCTGTGGGACTGGGACTCCTGGCTAGCCGATGTGGCCATCAGCCAGCTGGTGGTCGATTCGCCGAAACTTGATAAGGACCTGCTGAGTAAATACGAAAAAGGCAGTATCCTGAACTTCCTGGAGGCCACCGACGACGACGGCTGGATGCCCATCTGCATCAGTGTCGGCGGATTTGGCGAGATATTTGAGAAGAAAGGTGACGGCTCCCTGGCGAATATGCACAAGCCTGTCATCGCCCAGCACGCCGCGTTCATCGTCAAAGCACACAACAACGATGCGGAGTGGCTGCGACCTCTGGTCGGCAAACTTGAGGCATTTCTTGGCGCATACGAGCGAAACTTTAAACATGCAAAAACTGGACTGTACTACTGGAAGAACGACCTGGCCATCGGCGTGGACAACGACCCAAGCGTCTACTTCCGCCCGCCGAACAGTTGCGGTTCGATCTACCTGAACTGCCTGATGGTCAAAGAGATGCTGGCGATGGGTTACATTGCTGAAGTTCTAGGAACCGGTACTGCCACCACCTGGCGCCGTAAAGCCGATGCATTGAAAGCATCAATCAATGAGCACTGCTGGGATGAGCGGGACGGCAGCTACTACAGCGTAGACCTAAACCTGCTGCCCAACGAAAACATCAAGGGCCTGCATGAAAATCTGCCCCGCGACTGGGACTGCCTGATCATGCGCATCGATGCATGGAGCAACTTCATGGCGTTATGGGCCGGAGTGGCCAGCACGGAGCATGCGGCACGTGTGGTGCTTCACGCCCGAAACACCCACACATTCAACGCACCATACGGCATACGGACACTCAGCAAGATGGAAAAGATGTATAACCTAAAGGCAAGTGGCAACCCAAGTAACTGGCTGGGGCCGATCTGGGGCATCGCCAACTACATGACCTTCCGCGGTCTGGCTGATTACGGCTACACGGAAGACGCTGCTGAGATCGCACAGAAGACCATCAACCTGTTTGGCCGCGATTACGAGCAGTTCGGCTCGCTGCATGAGTATTACAACCCCGACACCGGCGAAGCCATCCTCAACGCCAACTTCCAGAACTGGAACCTGTTGGTGTTGAACATGATCGCCTGGCTGGAAGGCCGACGCATCGTTCGCGAGTTCTAGCTTCAGCCAGCACTCGCTGCTAAGACATAGGGGTAGGGAGAACTTTCGTTCCCCCTCCCTCCGAACCGTGCGTGCGGTTCTCCCGCACACGGCTCTCCAGTTGGTAGTGTTACCTCATTTGAGGATTGGTGATTCTTTGCACAGGATGTTTGTAGTGTAAACACCTATACTCAGCATTGAAGGCGACAGCCTTCTTTGCCCCCATATGATGGGGCACCAACATCCGATTTGTCCAGTCCACCGATGGCTGAGCAGTCGCCTGCTAGTTGTTTCCGCTTGTTTAGCCTTTTTTTAGGCACTTCTCGCGCGGAGCTATATTCGGTGGCTGAGACTTCACGGATCTACCTTCCTGCGCTCCCTTGGCTCCACATCCATTACAGACGCTTCAACGCTACTATGGGCGCTCTGACTTCTGCCTGCAACGAACTTACTATCGCCACTACTGCAGGCAGATCTCCCTGCTTCACTTACGCGACCTCTTGTGACCATTCCATCCCCAAGCACCTCGCAACCCCCATCACTGCTCTATACGCTCACTCTCAAGCATAACAGGCACTGTTTTCACAGCACAAACTTCACCATTCCTACGCTGGCTCGTTGGTTCTACGCGGCCGAAACGGGTTCGTTATCCTACGGACTGGTCACTCGCCAACAGTTGCTCTCCACCCCACCTCGCGGTGACGCAGTTACTGCCGACTACAAGGCCAGAGTTGGCGTGGCCTCGAAGAGGAATTGCACCTCTTTGTTCGCGTACGCTTGCAGGCGCACATAGGGGTAGGGAGAGCTTTCGCTCCCCCTCCCTCCGAACCGTGCGTGCGGTTCTCCCGCACACGGCTCTCCAGTTGGTAGTATTACCTTTCTAAGGATTGGCGATACTTCTCACAAGCTGTATGTAGTGAAAACAGCCCGTGATGCTCAAAGAAGGCGTTCGGCCATATGTTGTGGTCAATTCCACGACCTACACCGCGGCGTCCGTCACGACCACGTAATATACTACGTAACCGCATACGTATCCATCCATCCAAGTCCCTAAATATACGACCATCGCAGTATTTGAAGTATCCAAACCAGCCTCTGGTGCTCATGTTTAAGTCATGGATGATGGCCTGCAGGCTGCGGCCATTTGCGCGTGGGGTCTTTTCGCGGATCGTATCCTTTAGCTTCTTGAGGCTCTTGTCACGAACATTCAGGTATTTACCTTTTTCGAAACGAAAGCCCAAGAACTCAAAGGGCTCGATCAGAGCGTCTACGATCCGAGTCTTTACCGGGTGAAGGGTAAGACCAGCTCTTGTCGTCCAGTCTCCCAACTTCTGCAAGGCTGCCTCAGCATCTTCCTGGCTTTTGCACAATATCACCAGATCATCGGCGTACCGAACCATCTCTATACCCAGCTCTTCCATCATATGGTCAAGTGGGTCTAGATAGATATTCGCCAGCAGTGGACTTATCACTGCCCCCTGCGGCGTCCCTTCATCAGGACGCCATTCTGCCACGGTGTCGATAACCCCCTGGCCTAAGTATGACTTCAGTAAAGACAACACCTTACCATCAGACACCTTGCTCTCCACGAGTGAGAGCAGAGCTGCATGGGGTATCGTGTCAAAGTAGCTCCTAATGTCAGCATCTACAACGTAGGTGTAACCCTGTTCTAGTAGTGCTGACACACGGCCGATGGCGTGATGGCAACCTAACCCCGGACGGAAACCATAACTCCTGTCGGAGAAGTCCCGCTCGAAGATCGGCTCAAGCACGTTCCTCAGTGCCGTTTGAACTACCCTGTCTCTGACTGTAGGTATCCCAAGTGGTCGCTTTTCTTTGCTTCCGGGCTTGGGTATCCATACTCGCAGTATCGATTGGGGGTAATAGATACCCTCAATCAGCCATGTATGTATCTCTTGAAGATTGGCCTCAAGATGTTTCCCGAAATGAGCCACACTCTGGTGGTCTACACCGGCACTACCCTTATTTGCTTTCACTCGCGTGAAGGCATCCATCAGGTTTTGCATGGAGCAGACCTTGTCCATCAGGCTATACCATTTACCTCCATTGACCCCCTCGTCGAGGGCAGCCAACATTCGCCTCGTCCAGACAGCCGGTAGCATAACAGGGTCAGTGCTTGCTGCTCCCGCGTGGTTAGTCCCTCTAGACACTAGCGCGGGTAACTGTTCCTTTATCTTCACTTGGCGAATCTACCTTCCTGCGCTCCCTTGGCTCCACATCCATTACAGACGCTTCAACGCTACTATGGGCGCTCTGACTTCTGCCTGCAACGAACTTATTATCGCCACTACTGCAGGCAGATCTCCCTGCTTCACTTACGCGACCTCTTGTGACCATTCCATCCCCAAGCACCTCGCAACCCCCATCACTGCTCTATACGCTCACTCTCAAGCATGACAGGCACTGTTTTCACAGCACAAACTTCGCCATTCCTACGCAGGCTCGTTGGTTCTACGCGGCCGAAACGGGTTTGTTATTCTACGGACTGGTCACTCGCCAACAGTTGCTCTCCACCCCACCTCGCGGTGACGCAGTTACTGCCGACTACAAGGCCAGAGTTGGCGTGGCCTCGAAGAGGAATTGCACCTCTTTGTTCGCGTACGCTTGCAGGCGCACGTAGGGGTGCCCCTTGTGGGCACCCTAATCGTTGCCGGTCATCGATATTGTGTCGGCTATATCGCCCATTCAACGGTTGACATTGTGCTAGGGTGCCTACAAGAGACGCCCTTACGGCCAACGAAAATACCGAACATGCCCACTTGCATCACTTCCCCGGCTTCTTCGCTTCCTTCGCCATCACGCCTTTCAGGGACAGCTCACGTATGGCGATATCACCTCGGAAAGGCGATTTCAGCTCCCAACCGATGTTGAAGTGTGAGATCTTGAAGCCAGACAGATCAGGCTTCACGTCAAGAAAGGCCTGTTTCTGCGTTTGCATCGCCAGGAGGGCCTTGCGAGCGACCTCCAAAACATCAATGCTGATCTCAGTTTCTTTCCCAGCCGCAAAGGCATCCAGCCTGGCTAGATAGTCTTTACCCAGCACCGTCAGGTAACTCAGCCCATAGGCAAAGGACTCACCATCGGACATCACCAAATCCGTACTGTAATTGACGGGTAAAGGGTAGGGCAAAAAGTCATCATAAACCTGGCACCCGAGCCAGAAGGTCTTGCCAAAGTTGCTGGGCAGAGCCGTATCTCCTTTGCGGCAATCAACCACCTTGAACCAAAGGAAAAAGCCATTCCGGTTGTAAAGCCCCCTCCAGTTCGCAATCTGATCGCCCTTGTATTGGCTGCTCAGGTTCTCAGCACAAATCAACCTGAGTTTGACCTTAAGCTTAAGTGACTGGAGGGTATTGAGAGCAGGGAAGGTGCTGGCATACTCCTCGGCAACACCAATCCGCACCTTGCGGTCGCGGTAAGGGAAGAAGTCGTGATATAGAAGATAGTGCGGTCGTAATGACTCCATGCGTTCATAGGAGATAGGCTCATGGTTGAACATAGCAAGTGAGTCGATACCCATCTGCAGCTCTGGCTGTCCTTTACTGTCGACAATCACACGCATAGATTCGTATTCGCTTTGCCATAAGGCTTCACGTTTAGTCGATATCTTACGGTCACTCTCCGAAAGGCTTTTTACACAATACCACTGGGCCACCGACCCGAAAGGCTGCTGGCCAGTGGCCTTTATCGGTTTTAACTGGTTGAAATCTGTGAAGGGCATCTCTCGGGCTATCATGGGTGGAGAAACCATAAATCCGCGCAGGAATGCATCAGCTGGGAAGAATTCAACCGCCGTTTCGGCTTTGGCGGCCGCAGCCAGCTTCGCACGGCCTTTGTCTGGTTGGCTTTGATTGGCCTGCTGGTTCTGCTTAGGCGTGGTGGGTATATCGGCAACAGCACTTGCTACATGGCTGAGCCCTAACGCCAAAATCGTCCATGCATACAACTCGTATTTCCCTAAGCGCACTGTGAACTCTCCTTATTTCAACGAACACTTCATTTTGATCTACACACTCTGAACCATCAGTATCCATAATATCTAGCTTCAGTGACTGGCATCTTCGTACCGCCCAGCTTTATGCCCGACTAACAACCAGCACAGACAGTCCAAGCTGACATCTATGCTCTTTTGGACAAGAATGGTTGAATCCATGCGATCCCGTAAAAGTCTGCCTATCCTGTGTTGTGCCGATGATACCGGTCTGGCCAGGGGCGGCTCCATTAAAATAGGATCGTCCGCTGGGAAATCGCCGCTGCGCACCTACTGCCTACCAGCATCACCAGAGAACACAAGCATATCCCAAGTCCGAGCGTCATTTGTATCATACTTCCCTCGAATCGCAACTATTAGTGATTGGAATTTCATCTCGATGTCATTGCTGGTTGGTTGAACCCGATTTGTGTCAAGCCGAAGTCGGTGTAGAGCACCATTTCACATCGTGCTGGCGAATTTCAAGCGACGCTTTGAAAAGCCACCTATTCCAAGCTATGTATGGACATATTCGCCCATGAGCCTGCATTCACCGTTTCATCGTGCGCCAGCAGGTTAGGCTGATCATTCGGTCGCGCCGTATTTCAGAAGCTCGCTGACGACATTTTTATGTTCAGAGGTAAGCTGTGCGTAATGTAGAGGTGTGAAGCCTTTCGCATCTCTCGCATTGATATCAGCTCCAGCATCCACCAGTAAACTAATCCACGCCACTGCACTTCGACGCACCGCACCAAACATCAGCGTTTCACCATTGGTATTGCGCGCATTTATGTGATAACCGACTCGTTTCATGGTATCTAAGAGACTGCTCGATGCACCTTCTACTAGGGCATAATACGCCATTGTTTCGCCAGAGGAGTTTTTGGAATATAGATCCGCACCTTTCTTTACGAGGAGTTCTGCTACATCGCTGTTGGTGCCACGCACCGCCCAGGAAAGCGGCGTTCGACCCTCGTTATCCCGGGCACTGATATCTGCTCCCATGTCGAGCATTCTCTGGATCGTTGGCACATCTGCCGACATAGCAGCAATGCCAAATGACGTGATACCATTATCATCTTTTGCATTCACATCCGCACCTTTTGATAGCAACTCATCTACAAGTTCTTTCCAGCTATATAAAGAGGCCTCATGTAAGGGGGTCGAATTCGCAAGGTAGTCATTTCTACTGTTCACCAACGAAGGATCGATTTTCAAGAGCTGTTGAAACCTGGGTCGGTTATTCTGCTCAATCGCCCTAAAGAACTCCAGAATCAATGCCTTTTTACGCGGATATAAATTGAGTGTCTTAATCAGCTTTCCAGAAGCGGTGTTGTATATGGAGAGCGTTTGAGTGTATCTCACTAGAGCCATGCCCTTCCATATCCGCTGCCCAAATTTTGTGGGAATCACCTTACGTTGCCCTTTAGGCACGGTCACCAGGTAATTCTGTCTGATGACCTTGTCTGTTTTGGAATGAGTGTCAATATTGACAAGAAGGGTATTTCCAGTAGCCGGTATTGACACTTGCGATGATTGGTCGTATTGACTCCAATCCCCCGGAAGGATAGATTCCATCTTGCTGCGAATGTCAAAGACATGGAGACGTTGGGCACCTTCTTTATCGGGATTTCCAAGTATTATATATTGGCTGTTCAACACACCGAGCGGGTAGAAACCGGGCGAGAGCTTAGCAAAACCTCGGGTAATACTGCCGTCTGCACTAAGCTCCATAAGCACCGTTTGGGGTGGCACGCTACCTTGTCGATTCTTTGAATCAATTGTGTAAAGAAGCAGTTTATGACCGAACTGAACAAGACGTGGTATCGAATACCAATAAACATATCCAGCATAATTGCCAGGAAAATCCAGCCTCCTGAGTAAGTCAATGGAGGGCTTAGAACCGACACGAATTCGCACCAAATGCTGTGCAGTGATCGGCCGTACAGAGGGGCCATTCTCACGCCAGCTTAAAATAGCCAGCGCTGGTTGCCCCTGGGGAATAATGTTGCCAAGAAAAAGCGATAGACCACCAGCACTGTGGTGCATGAATCTCATTTGGTTTGCATCTGCATGGTCGCGCCATAACTTGTCGTTATCAAGCCATTGGTCGGCAAACTTATCCAAAGAGAGTGTGGCTACAGCTTTATTCTTATAGGAAACAATGAGGTCGGACTTCCAATAACCATTAACAATTTCCAGCCCATACCCACCGGATAATCGGACCGGATCAGCGTTACCCGATGAATCCGCACTACTAAGCCCATCCTCCAGCAGGATGCGATCTCCCCCGCTCACAAGGTAGACCCTCTTGCCGGCATTCTCAACGCGAACTTGCTTGAACGCAGAGCCTGCGGTTGCAGACCATGCAATCAGCAACATGCAAGTGATAGATAGCAAAATCTTTACCCTACACATTTTGAGCCTCCTGGCGTGGTATTCATCGGTATTGATTATGCCGATTGTAGACTCACTATACCCCATTGTTGTTTCATATCAACGGAGGCCAAACATCCACACCACCTCGGCTTAAACACATCCTCGGTAAAAGTGATCTCCCCCGACGCTGGAAGGGGCTTGTCAATCCGATGGCCGGCCCATTCGACGGTCACGTGCGTCCGATATGACGTGACCTTCATTCTCACCCCGCGAAATACCAGGTTCTCTACACCAGCGTACTTCAGCTCCGAAGGCAGGTTTGGGCGTATATGCAGACCGTCTATATCCACCCGTAAACCCACCACGCCATACAGGAACGCACAGGGAGCCAGACCGCTTTCGGGGAACTCACCCCAAACCCCAACCGACCCAGGTCCGTAGGGACCGTCACCACGGTTGTCGATCTCCCCACGATACATGGGATTTCCTCCGCACAGCTTGTCAGGCATATCGTAGCGTGCCAGTATCTGCTTGAATCTGCGCCAGGAGTTGTCGGCTCCCAGATATTTGGCGCGCGACATCAGCTCATAGAAGGCGGTCCACAAAATGGCGCCGCCGTCCTCGCACCACTCATCGTATTTCAACCGATTCGCCTGTTCAGTGCAGGCGATGGTATTCGACCGTGGTGCGAATACCCAGCGGGTGAATGTGTCGGCCGCGCCAGATGATGTCGGCTGGTTTTCCATCCAGTCATACATACGCTTGACCTGCTGCTGATCCGCCAATCCGTAGGTCGCGGCGATGGTGTTCACATAGGTCATACCCCAGTCATGCTTTGCGCCGCTCGAATCCACCCAGCTAATGTAGCGTCCTTTGGCATCATCCCAGAAAGTCTTGTTGAACTGCTGCTTGGCCACAACAACCAGACGATCCAGCTCATCAGCCCTTGCCGTGTTGCCTGCAGCCCGTTCGAGTTCCGCCGAAGCGTGCAAAGCAGGGGCGTAGAACGCGTTGATGTAGGCGTCGCGATATCCCGTGGGGATGCAGTCGAAATAACTGCTGGGGTTCGTGAAGCCTTGCGGAACCGTAATGCCCGTATGCTGCGGACTGTGGATCGTCAGCACGCCAGAACGGCCATCCTGCACGTCCAACAGGTAGTCGGTCGCCTTGCGCACGGTCGCAATGGTCGCATTCAAGTATGCCTTGTCGCCTGTCCACGAAAAGATGTCCCAGCACGCCAGGATGAATGGGCAGTTGTTGTCGTAGTGACGGTTATCATTCGTCGGCGAATCACCGTTCCATCCGCGTGAATCGGGCCGGCTCCAGATGTAGCCATCGGGGTCACAGCGGTTGGTGTAGAACTGCACCACATTCCGAAACCCTGTATGCTCAGGACCTCCGATCCACGATAGCTTGAGCGCATCAAACTCGTATGTGGACGGACACGAGGTATTCCAAAACAAGAAGGTCTTCATGAAGCGATCCATAACATCGCTGGTTTTCTTATCCGAGGTAAAAAACCGCGGGTAGGTGTCAGGCAGAACATCGCTGTTTGGCAGCACCTGAAGGCGCGACTTCGGACCTAAAAGCATATGCATGCGGTCAGGTTCCATGTGCGTTTCCAGCCCTGTACGGCTGTGGCTGATCTTCAAGTCGTACCCGCCGGTACCTCTCAGGCGAGCCCACTTGCTCTCCCGAAGCAGGTTCCAGTCGGACTCGTTGCGCTTGAACGCCTCCACAGGAAACCAGAACCCGCTATCGGTGGTCAGGTAGCGAAAAGGCGTGGTGGCGAGATTGGTGGTATCATACCCATCCCTCGTCCATGGAAAGCTCAAGGCCAGCGCAGGGGTAAACGTCTTGATGGTATGCTGTCGGAGATTATACGAACATAGCAGCTCATTACCATGCAGGCGCAGCTCCCAGTCGAGTGTGCCCACATCTGCCAGATCATATCCAAACACCCAGTCTTTACCCGGCTGAGCTTTCCCAGACACATACGCCATGCCACCTTGGTATGTGTCGGTGTTGCATCCCCACCAGTAGGCACCGCCGCTCTTCTCACCCACTTCCAAATAGTAGGCACCAGGCGGCAGAGGCTTCGACAGGCCGATCCGCACCATCGCCTGTTCAGGCAGCGGCTTCACAAGGCGTGAAGCAACGATCTGCCCGGCAGGCCCATCCTTGCGTAAGACCATCCTGACCGACGAATTATCCACCCCGCTGCAGGTAAGCTGCGCCCACACATCGCTTAGCCAGCCGCCTCCTGCAGGAACCGTAAAGCGCTGACCAAGCGAGCCGCCCACCGGCAGGTCCTCACCGTGATCCCATGGCCCCGGATATCCACCTTTCGCAGCTCCGGGGATACAGTACCGTGATCCGTTGATACGCACCCCTCCGGGTTTGATCTCTGCACGCCCATTCGATGTCATCCCGTAGGCACCAATCATCGTCTGGCCCGGCTTATACCGGCCTTTGCCAGACGCATCGAAGCGAACTGATACCCGTTGCTCGCTGTCTACACTCAGCCGGATATACGGGTTCTGCACCACGCGGGCACCGCCCTGCGTGAGCGCGTTCTTGGTGCCGCGGATCGGGGCAGCCACCAACTGAACTGCCAGCATCACTAGCAGCATGATGATGCCGTAACGCCTTGTTAACGCCCATTCCATGCTGCCTATCGGTAATACCCATCACGCATCGCGGTTTCGTACATCGCCACCACATTTTCGGTCGGGGAGTTATCCTGCAAAGCATGGGTCGGAGCAAAGCAATAGCCGCCTCCTGGCATCATGATCTCCAGCGTGCGGCGGCAGTCCTCTTCCACGCCCTTCACGCTGCCGTTGGCGACTGGTCCTGCGGTGCTGATACATCCGTGAAACGCCAGCCGTCCGCCGAAGTGCGACTTCAAATACTCAGGCGACATATTCGTCGCCTCCGGCTGCAGCGTGTCGACCACCGTGACACCCATCTCAATGTAGTCCTCATAGGACCAACTGCTGGAACCGCAGGTATGCATCATCACATGCAGACCATAGCTCTTCGCCATGTCGATGAACGGTTGATGCCGAGGCCGAATATGCTTGCGGAACAGCTCCAGGCTGATCAACGGATTCTTCTGAGTGCCCAGGTCCTCACCCATCCAGGCGATGTCGATGCCGCCCTTCGACGCCTCGATGGTGCGGCGGGCCACTTCAAGCTGTATCTCCAACCGACGGTCGATGTACCTCAGCCCCGCTTCATCGTCAGTGATAAGGTCGACAAGCGTCTGTTCCATCGTGCGTATCATCCCAGTGGCGTTGATCACATCAGGCATGCAGCCCACTGTGACACCATATTGGGAATAGAATTTGCAGGTTTCTTCCACCCGTGAATAGTCATAGTCATCAGGTGAGGGCATCGGCCAGGCCTCAATCTCCTCCAGCTCCGCATACTGCAGAGGGAAGTCGCAGTAGTCCCAATATCCGCCGCTCGCGTGCTCAATCCGACGCATCCGGATGCCGAAGGTCGGGTCGACATATCGGTCTGGCAGTTCAGGGTGCAGCCGCGGCCCAACATATGGAGCCCCCACTCCGCGGAAGTCGACGTTCAGAGCTTGCAGCAGCCCCTCGCCATCGCCCGGTTCCAGACCAAAGTGTTTCTTCAACCTGGTATCGATGCCTGGGTTAGCGAGGTAGTTGATAGGCACCCTGTCCGCCTCTTGGTTAGCCAGCGTGGTGAGCACCCGTTGCTTCGAATTTGTGATTTTGGTCGGCATTGGTTATCTCCATTACTATTTTTGCATTGAGGGTTAAAAAGATGGATGCATCACACCTGTGCTACGAATGTCACCACCGAGCGTGCAGGTAAAATCAGACTTCCTGACGACACTGAATTATGGCGAAGGTCGTCGGTCGCTGATGTCGTGTAAGTGTTAAACTTACGGCCTCGGACGGTGGTCTTGACATTGAACGGCATGACCTCTTTGGTGTAGTTGATGGCCACGATCACCAGTTGCCTGCTCCTCCGGTCCATGTACGCTGATGCCATCACAGATGTGGCCTGCTCCAACAATGAACGACCATCATCAAGCTCGAGTTCCACGCGAACCATTCCGGGCTTTACGAACCGCGAATAATTGCCCATAGCCCACAGAATCTTCGATGGCATCAGCTTGCCGTTGAGTTGAAGTTCCGCACGGTTTCCTGAGCGTGTGCCAGTGTAGTTTTCTTCATAGTCTAGATAGATTAGTCCGTCCTTGTAGTCAGATTCAGACAACGCGGTCCACCATGACCAATGGGTCGCGTTAGCAATCACGAGGTCATGATGGATGACACGGGCAACGTATAGAGCTGTGTCAATACCCAGGTCACGACCGGAGCCTTGACCGACGTCATCATTCTTCTCCATCACACAGAACTCCGATTGCCAGAATGCCATCTTTGGGTCAATCTCGGCGATGCGTCTGCTCAGTTTCTGCCGTGCTGATATAAGACTTGCGACTGGCCAACTCGTCCAATAGCTGTGTCCAGAGGTTGCATGCTCCACGTTTGGCAGTTTACCGAGATAATACGGTGAGGACGGATCCCAAAACGACCTGATCTGGTCACTGCGGCTGGTGCCCGACTTTGTGCCCGTAAGGTATTCGATATCACCCGCTTCACCTAGAATGACCTTACTAGTCAGTTTTCTATCATGTAAGCCTTCCGCTACCATCTGGGTGATCACATGCATCTCCGCGTTACTGGCAGGTGTGCCCTCCTGCGACCCGGATTCCCATCCCCACTGTGGTTCATTGACAGGGCTGACATAGTCAATCTGTGTGCCTGTGCGATGGAAATGATCGACCACATCCACCAGATACCTGGCAAAATCCGGCATCTTATCGGCACAGATGTTCATCGAGTTTCGACCCGGGTCTGAGTAGGCCTTGCCGTTCAAGCTGTATTGGACAGGTGCAGCATTAGGAAACGCCAGTAGATACTCCACACCACGGCTCGTGGCTGCATCCAGAAACCAGCGCTGTCCCTTACACTTGCTCCAGTCGTAGGAACCATTGGGGTTCAAAAAGCACTCAGCCCGGCGCCAGGTGTCACCAATGCCACTCGCATCTCCTTGCTCTTGGCTGCCGGCCCCCAGATAGAACCGCCACATTGACAGGCCGATACCTTTCGGATTGCCATCGGCGTCTACCTTCCTGCTGAACAGGAGGTCTGCGATGGCCCTTCGTTTATCCTCAGGCCAATTCATACCGACGAAACCACACCGCCAGGCATCGGACGCACCGAAGCTATGAATCGTCTGCCTTGTTTTCTGCAGGTCTACGGCGATATTCACGAGTGATTAAACCTCGGTATCATGCGTCTAGGCAACTGGTGCTCTCCAGTCGAATGAACACGGCTGGTCGGGAAACGGGTTCTGGTCCAAACCGGCTGGTCGAGGCTTTCCGCAAAGCTTCCATTCCATGAAGTCCAGGAAGCACCGCCAGTCCTCTTCGCTGTGTTCATGCTCTCCTTCGCGGTAGTGAATCGCCAGGTTGGGTTCAACCTCAAGTAAGCGGTAGACCTCGCGTGTGGCCAGATGCGTCTGCCAGGTGCCCGAGGGGTTGGCCCAGAGGTCACCCAACGCCTCGGTGGTCAGCAAAGCCCGCGGAGCGACTGCCGACTTCAGGTAGTGCTGGTCAAACGGCAGCTCCGTCTCACGGCCAAGATAATCACCCAGTTTCGGCCCGTACCAGTAAGGAAACGCACGGAGCGAATCGGACAGGTGCTCCGAGTTCGGCCCCTGCCAGCGGTAGCACCCGGCACCCCCGGCACCCGATCCATTGGCGGAAGTCAGCACAATCCGTTCGTCGGTGGCACCGGCCAGCAGCGTTGTTTTCCCACCGCGCGAGTGACCCACGATCGCGATGCGTTCCGCATCAACGGTGTCCAAGTGCAACAGCGCATCAATGCAGCGGTGATAGCCCCAGGCCCATGCCGAAAGCGCGCCGTATTTACCCGGGTAGATGGGGTAAATCCCCTGGTCGCGTTCTGAGTTATTCATGTCGGGCGCGATCTCAACCCTGTTGAACTGCGCCAGGATCATCCCGCGGTTCACCACTTCCATGGCCAGCTTGTCGGTCACGTAACGCCAGCAGGCATCACCGGTCAACACCACAGGGAAAGGTCCTGCACCGGCTGGGATATGAAGGGTCATCAAGAACGAGAACCGCTTGTCACCCTCGCACACAACACGGCACGACAAGAACCGCGCACCAGGCATCCAGCGAATCTGTGAGACATGCAGTATCTCCAGAGCGGTGGATTCTGGCGTTGTCGGCATATCACCATACTCAATATCGACTACTGTATCAAGCAGCTCTTTCCGCCGTTTCGGCCAGTCGTCTTTACAGACCACTGGTATACCATCATTAAACACAAAAGGATTTGGCAGCTCTACAGATTTTTTGGCACCCAATGTCATGAACTCCTTGCGCTCCTTTGAACGACTATAATCCCCGCTTGAACTTCGCGATCTCTTCCTTCAGAATCTTCAAGTAAAGGTGACCAAACTCTTTGCTTGGCTCCACATCCTTGCTGCCTTCTGCGCTGGGCTGTTCACCCTTTGTCCACTCGTTGAAGCTCACGACATTGCAGATTCGCGGTCCGATCTTGCGAACCCTGGCCCACTGTTCGCGGAAGGTCTGGCCGTTGCGACGGCCGGGGCTCTGCACGCTGTCATCATATTCCTTGCGATAGCAGGCCACACAAACCATGGCCTCTGCCGTGCCTTTATAAGGGGCGATGGTCTGAGGTCCACGGTCCTCCCAGCTCCAGTACCCGTATCTACTGATCGTTTTGGTTTCGTCCATCAGGTAAGGCTGCTGGGTGATGAAACCCGTCATCCATCGCACGGTAAACTTAGGATGGTTCCACTTCGGTATTCCCGTTTGCCATGGAGTGGGTGTGTTCACATACACCACGAGAAGCGGCTTGCCAAGGTAATCCTGCATGATCTTGCGATACTTCGGGTCCTTACAGAACCATTCGTAGACCTGGTCTGCTTTAGCCGTGAGCTTGCCGTCATCGACCGCCTTCGGCCAATCGGGGCAGCCGATGAAGATGCTGATCTTGGGATGTTTCTTCATCTGAGAGTATTCCTCAAACATCACCTTGACGCTGTTCTCGATCATCTCAAAGTCCGTACGGCCTTTGGTCACCCCCGGCGTGTAGAGGACGTCGTTGCTCCAGTCCACCCACACGTAGTCCACGCCGGCTTCGGCAATCCACTCCGCGTGCTGCCTGATCACACGCCGGTCGTCGCTGCGGTAGTATCCCAGCTCAGGCGTGCCCCACACATTTTGCCAATTGGCGTCCTGAAACCAGGTGGAATAGGCCAGTCCTACCAGCCGGTCCTTGGGATTTGATGGTTTTAGAATCACAGACATTTTATTCCTCCGATAGGCACGTATGTGCGTTATGCTCCGTTGTGGTTGCTATTTATGGCAAGACAAGGACTATATCCCTTGTTTAAATCTGGCGATTTCTTCTTTCAGAATCTTCATGTACAGGTGTCCATACTCTTTGCTCGGTTCCAGGTCTTTGCTTCCTTCGGCACTGGGCTGCTCCCACAGAACCCACTCGTTGAAGCTCACCACATTGCAGATCCGCGGGCCCACCTTTCGGACTCTGGCCCACTGTTCGCGAAATGTCAGCCCGTTGCGACGACCGGGGCTTAGCACACTATCGTCATTTTCCTTACGATAACAGGCCACACAGACCATTGCTTCTGCCATGCCTTTGTAGGGGGCTATGGTCTGTGGTCCCCTGTCTTCCCAGCTCCAGTATCGATACTTACTGATGGTTTTGGTCTCGTCCATCAAGTTGGGCTGCTGGGTGATGAACCCGGTCATCCAGCGCACAGTAAAGGCAGGGTGATTCCACTTCGGCAATCCGGTGGGAAACGGGTTTGGGGTTCCTGTATATACCACTAGCAAGGGCTTGCTCAGGTAGTGCTGCATAATTCGGCGATATTTTGGTATCTTCAGGAACCAGTTCACAATTTGGTCTGCTTTACGTGTTAACGCGCCATCATCTAGTGACTGAGGTGTTCCCGGGCACCCAATAAAGATGCTGATTTTGGGGTGTTTCTTCATCTTCGAGTATTCATCAAAAACCAGTTTGGTGCTATTCTCGATCATCTCAAAATCCGCACGGTTCTTTGTGATGCCAGGAGTATAAGCGACATCATTACTCCAGTCGATGTACACATAGTCCACACCCGCTTCGGTGATCCATTCCGCATGCTGTCGTATCACCTTGCGGTCATCGCTTCGGTAGAATCCTAGCTCAGGAGTCCCCCATACATCATGCCAATCGGCATCGAAGTGAGCCGTATTGTAAGCTAATCCCACCAGTCGATCTTTGGGGTTTGATGGTTTCGGCATGATAGACATAAAATTCCTCCGGTGTGGCACTTATACACTTAATATTCAGACAGACACGGCGGATATCCTGCATTCATACATCGACAAGTGAACCAAACGAAAGTGCCGACCGGAAAATCCGGTCGGCACTTGTAGTATTTCCACTAAAGCTCGGTTAGTCGTCTTCCCACTCGTCGGAATCGCCATCCGAACCCTCTCCGCCTTCCACAAGCCGACGGAACACCTCGTCCACCTTTTCCTTCTGGCTCTCCACCTTGTCAATGGCCACGGTAGGCGTGCAAGCCCCGTAAATCACATCCATCAAGGCAGGAAAGTAGCGGTCATGTGTGCTCAGGTTCGCCAGGATTGTGTCCTTAATCATGCGGTCAGTCAACCCGACATCAGGATCGACATCCATGCTGGATTTATACCGAATTTCGCCATCGGAGTAATCCATCTCGAAGTTGCCAATTAACAGACCGTAGTTCGCGCGGGTGATCGCCTCTGATACCTCGTGCCGTTTCGCTTCTGGTGCTTTGATAGGGCAGAGTGAGTAAAACACGAAGCGTGCCTGCCCCTCGACGGCACGAGCAACGCAGTCGAATCTTACCTTATCTGCTCCCATGGGCAACAGGATGGTGTCCTTATCCTGCTTCTCAATGAAAGCAAGGTCGTTCGTCTCAAAGTGATGTTTCATCGAATCATAGATACGTGCCATAATGGTGCCCCTTTCCCGTTATCACAACGTGTTGTGCTTTGGGCCCCGAAAAATCTATCTGTTACATATATATTGTGACTCACAGAGCAGCCAAAAGTATACACCTTTGGAAACAAATTACCACGAAGTTGTGTAATGATTTTCTAAGATGCCGATCGACAGACATCAGCCAGCACACATTCCGCGCATCTAGGCCGAATTGCCTTGCATACCTCCCGTCCATGCCTTATCACTAGAATGTGATAAGGGTAGGCATCGGCGGGACTAATAATCGCTTGAAGGGCATCATGTGCCTTCCCTTCCCCGATTTTTGGTTCAATCAGACCCAGTCGCCAGCTCACGCGGAAGATGTGCGTGTCAACCGGAATCACATGACGGCCCATCGCAAAACATAGCACAATCGCCGCGGTCTTGGGGCCGACGCCCGGCAGTTGCATCAAATAACCGCGTGCGGTCGGGTCATCCATCGCCTCCAGGAAATCAAGGCTGATCCTGCCTTCCGGGTGGTAATGAGCGATCTGCGCCAGCACGGCTTGGATCCGCGGAGCTTTTTGGTTGGCAAGACCGCCGCTGCGAATCACGTCCGCAAGCTCGCTGCTGTCAGCATCGATGACCTGCTGCCACTCTGGATACCGCTTCTGAAGCTCCGCAAAGGCTTGAAGGCTGTTCATATCGCTGGTATGCTGGCTGAGGATACAGGCCACCAGCTCCTCCACTGGATTGAAGCGTGGAGCCCACACGGGCTTCCCCCACAGCTTCTGCAGGCGCTGTGAGCTGATGTGCGCCAGCTCCGATGGCGGGTGTAAGGGTGAACGAAGCTCGGTAGGGATGCGCATTTTCTGCTAACCCCACATCGCGGGATTTGTCAGCATCTGTTGCAGCTTTTCGAAGTACCGGCCCACATGGATGCCGTCGGCTAACGCATGGTGAACCTGCACTGAAAATGGCATCAGCAATCTGCCGTCATGTTCGAAGTATTTGCCCCAAGAAATCCGTGGGATCGCATCGTCACGCTTTACGCTCATCGTGTGCGACAACATAGTGAATGAGACCCACGGGATACAGGTGATATACAACAAATCGTCACGCCCAGCGATCTCCTCAAACGGAAAATACCGCGTTTGATTTTCTGACTGTCTGCAGCACTTCGTCACAAAGGCACGGAAATCATCGTCGAGATCAACAGTCACCACCTTAAAAAGGTCCTCACTGGAGCTGGCGATGTCGGTGAATGATGGATGAACACGATCATGCAAAACCACACGCCCGTCACGAATCCGGTAGCGAAATTCGTCAATCTGGTTTGCCACCACGCTGCTCACCCAGACCATGCTGTAGTAAAATGACAGTCCTGCGGTTTTGGTAAATGACTTAAAGTCAGTCACATCGACATTGGCGCAGATATTGTAGTGGGGTAAATCGGCTTGGGAAAACAGACCGAAATGCTCACGGCGTGGCCAGTCTGCTAAGTCAATTTCTTTCATATAACAACCTCCCATAGACCCGATTCATCAACCAGCTATTTATAGAAATTATACTACAACCCTCTTTAGGGGCGCGATCAGCCCATGCTTGCTATAATGGATTGTGGATAATTGGAGAGCTGAAGGACAGAGCTTGCTGTATATATCTGGCATCTACCAGCATACTTCACCTAGCTGCCATGCAATGAATACTTATTCGTGAGGAACCAGATTGGACTACACTGATCTACAAGGCTACGTAGGCGTCGATATCGGCGGCCAAAGTATAAAAGTCGGCACATATGAGGGCGAAGAGCTCGTGGTGATCGATATTCCTATCCCCGACACTTACGAGGCATCAAAAAAAGCGACCGTTGCTGCGGCGCATGAGCTTTTGGGTGGCACACCACTGGGCGTTGGGATCGGCTCACCTGGGCCGCTGGATTGGCGCACAGGATATGTGAAATTCACCCCAAACATTCCGTGGGCACGGGAAATCCACTACCTGGAGATGGCTGACGACCTTGGCTGTCCGGTATGGGTAGACAACGATGCTAATGTGGCAGGGCTGGCGGAAGCCTGCATGGGTGCGGGTGAGGGTCTGGCATATGTCACGGGCTTCACTTTGGGAACTGGCATCGGCTTCTTCTTCGTCAATAACGGCCGGATATACCATGGTCGCTACGACGTCGAAGGCGGGCATCAGATCATCAATCCTGACGGCCCTCTATGTGGCTGTTCTGGCAAAGGCCATCTGGAAGCGTACATCAGTGCCACAGCCATTGAGCGCGACACCGGCATGAAACCAGCCGACATCAATGACCCGGCATTCTGGGATCGCTACGCCAGAATACTGGCCCAGGCCATCATGACCACAAACAGCATTTTATGCCCGGACATCGTGATTTTAGGCGGTGGAATTATCAAGCGTGGAGATATGTTGATGCAGCCGCTGGAGAAGCATATCAAGTCGATGGAGGACATCCTGCCCTCCCCGTTGGTGCGTGTCGCCAAATTGGGGCATCGAGCGGGAGTTGTGGGTGCCATCATACTGGGCAAATACGGTCACCAATAGGAGCAGTAACACATGAAAAAAATCAAAATGATAAAAAAAGTAGAAACAATGGACGATGGACGAAAACTCAACGTCTATCAGTTTGAGGTAGAGGGCGAACCAGCACCGAAGCCTTTCGTTCTAGCTAAACCATCTCCGGAACCGAAACAAGAGTAAGGCCTCTCCATTACACGTAGTGATCAGAATCTAATCACGGGGTTTTAGCTGATGATAAGGCTAAAACCCCGTACTTTTTCTGTCTATTACGCGGTATAACTGTAGTATAGGGATCACATATAGGCAGTCAGCAATGCTGATAGCCATCATTGAATACCAGACTTAACTATATTTGTAAGCTAAGTTACATTAGTTTGCAGGAATTTGGTATGATGACGTGTAATCTCTTCATAGTGGTAGAAGGCACTACCACAGGCAATCTGGTTTGTATTTATTTCTACTTACTACTCGTCAGACGATGACATCGTGCCGTGAGTTCCGATCATTACCGTCTGATGTCCCGGTAAAACCCCACGACGGGGCACTCCGGCCAATCGTTGCTGTGCAGGAGTAATACCATGACAAATGAAACATCTGTTTGCCCTCATCTAGAGCATTGCAGTCAACGCTTTGCTCAAGCGGATTGGTCTTCCGATCCGCCCCCCTGCCTCGCGTCTCCTCCTAACCTGATGGGCGATCAGATTAACTACGCTGACATCAAACTGGCGGTCAATTCTGATGGCACTGTATGCTCACTCAACACAGCGTGGATGAATAGGTTATGGGATAGCGGGACAAGTCAACTCATTTCAACCCAACTACTGCGGTGTATGCCCGACCAGCGTCTCGATGTGGTGCGCGTGATCGCCCAAATCGACAAGCCTGAGATGGTCGATGGCGTGATTGAACTTCTGGAAGAAGTTGAAACAAATCACGACAACGCCATATCATTCATTGAAGCCGCACAATCAGTCGGTCCAATCGCCGGAACCGAGCGAATTTTAGGCAAATTATACGAATTTGCCAGCAGCACCGACGCCAAGCTTTCGAAGTCGGCACTGACTGCGATGGTTGACCTTGATGCCGCGGCTTGGTGCGACTTTACCAGGCAAGCGTGGATCAGACTAGGCCTGAGTAATGATGCAACCATCCGCCAATCAGCATTCGAGCTTTTGAAGTTCTTCAGCCCGGTGGCAGGAGCTGGCATCGTGAGCAGTCTGCTGGAGCAATCCAGCTTGATGGGCACCATTCCATTCCGAAATTACGCCATCGCTGCGCGTGAACTCGTTGATGGGTTCGGATACGAGCTGATGTGCCGCCAACTCATGCGGATCATGCGCGATGAGACCCATGTGCAAACACTGATCGCCGTGATTAGCATCGCAGGAGCGTTGGGCCATCGAGCCGGTAATACTGAGTTATTGAAACAGCTCAGTACCATCGTCAACACCCGCGAGACCATCCAACGCGGTGCTGCCATGAATGCGCTTCTGGAAATGGACCAACGTGAGCGCTTGGTTGACAACTTTGAACTCAACAAAGACCGCGAAGCGATACTCTACTGTATCGTCATAGCTAACGCCAACGATTGGGGTTTAGCTATCGAACCAGCAGCGCTTACATCCACTATGCAGGCACTGGATGCTGAAGTTCTATCGATCAAGCTGGCGAAAGTGATCGTCGACCGTAAGGCTGACGAGGCGATTCCGGTGCTCTCTACTGCCCTGCAATCGCAATCCGCAGTACTACGGAAATTTGGGATCTGGGCAACAGGTCGCTTAGGAAATATGGTAGCCAAGCCAGAGCTCATGGCCAACCTTGAGCGCGTCATGGCTGTGCCTGAAACCACAGGTTCCGCACTGTGGGCGCTTCTGCATCTGCAACTAGAGGAGCTACCTAGCAGCACAGCGAAAATTCTGGCCCGCGTCTACTTCCAGGGGACCGATCATCTGCGAATGCATGTGCGCTTGATCCTGGCCAGTAACTGTGGGGCCGCAGTCCGGCATGAGTTAAGTCTTGCAGTCCACTCACTAATGACCGCACAGTTCAAGGCAGGTGCCTCACCTGTGCTGCTAGTAGCATATACACTCTATCAGCCGTTATTGGCTTCGGTAGATGGTAAGCAGTTCCTGGAAGTATGGCGCTGCGTTGCCGACGCACTCTTGCAGAAACGCCCTGTAGGCCAACTCATCTCTATCACATTACGCGCCGTAGTGGGATTGATGCAGTTGAGCAGCCCAGAGGTTTTACAAGCACATTCGCAAGAGATACGCGCCTTAATGGATGCGCTGCGCAGGGTCAACCAACCTCAACTGGTTGAACCGATGTTAAAAGTAGCCACCGCCAAAGGACTAAACATGTAGCCGAGTTTCTTCAGCTACATACTGAGATACCAACATCGGCGATGTGTTGAAAAACACATCGCCGATGTGCTTTCCGAGGAGCCAACCTGGCAAAACGTCTTCTGATCTCGATATTGACTTGATACGCAACGAGGAGTATGGCGATGAATAGAACCAAATCGTACCCTATAGTATTGGCGGTCATCGCTGGATTGGCTGCCTGTAGCCTTATGTCCGCAGATCAAGTAACGGACAGACGGATGAAAGCACTGCAGGAGGTGCTGAGTAATGTAGGAAAAGCACAAGCCAGCCAAAAACCACCGCAAAAGGCAGCCACAAAAAAAGCTACCTCTTCAAAGCCTGTGAAGAGTAAACCAGCCATAACCACCACCAAACAACCTCAACCCATAGCCATTACCCGGGTAAGTTGGACGCCTCGCGTCGCCTTCAGTCAAGGAGGATGTGTCGAAGAAACCGAATTTGGCGCTCGCAACCTTGTTGCCAGATATGATGCTAAATCGGTAAAGCTGACTAAGGTGCTCAAGACTGTTTGGACATACAATGACGGAAAAAACCCCATTAGTATGAGCGACTGTAAACCGCACCCTAACACAAACATCTATGATAATGGGATTTCTATCGCCAACGGCCTGCTCCAACCCGGAAAATACCAGGTCAGGTATATGGATGGCAGCAAGCAGTTAGCTGTGGGAAGCATAAGAATTCGAACCCCCGACCCACTCGGTAACCGCAACCTGGACACCATTTCAAAGGATGTGCTCATTTCGATTCAGAGAGCTTTGGATGAGGTTGCGGCCTCGCGAGCCTCAAACGCTGCAGACTATTGCAAATATGCCCTACCCCTAATCGGCACAGCGATGCAAGCTAATCCCGACTCAAAAGACATGCAGGCGATGTATGAAATGGCGCAGGCGATCATTGCCGTGCATAACCTTGAAATGGCGGCTGAAGCTAAGTCCGGACCTGCGGCCGTCGACTGGTGCTTCAGAGCGCAAGGCCATGCGCAAATGGCCTCTACCATTGCCCAAAACCCGAAGCTCAAAGCCGCCGCTAAAGAATACGCGACCATGCTGCAGCAGACGCTTGACCAAATGTCGACACCTGCTAGCAAGAAGGGAAAGTAAGGAATATGAAAACACCATGCAAAATGCTGCTCGCTATGGCAGTCCTTATCATCCCAGCGGTTCACTCCAATGCGGTCGTGATACCCACTACAATGACCCGAGGATATACTGCCGAATACGACACATCATCAAAGGCGCTTCGCTGCATCTCGGCGAACGGTTCAAATAGCTGGGCGGCCTCTGTGGCATCGCCTGTGCCCAGTGTGGGTGACTGGTCGGGTATCGGAACCGCTGCTGGTCCGGTTTTTGTTTACACAGCCGGTAATTCGGTTTACTACACGCTGCTGCGCCACAACACCGGTAAGGCGATTACAGACGTGGGTAACAAGTCGCTGACGGGCGTTCTTGCCCCTGGAAAACTCATATCTGCGACCTGGCGAGAAGCCAGCTACGGCGCTGAGGTATCTGTAGTGTCCTTAGATGGCAACAAAGAATACACCACCATATTCGACATCAACATGCGGGGCACCAGCACCAAGAAGGGCCAGACCTCACGCAGTCTGCCCATCCAGCGAATTACGATTCCTGGCACGTCCGTCTCGTTCGAGCTCCCACCTGGGTTTACCAACGCATGGGATGCCAGCAATCAATCGATGGGCATAAAATCACAAAACAAGCTGCCTGTGGGCATACTCATCAATGTGGCTGAACAAGATGACAATATCACGCTGTTTGCGGACCTGTTCATGAAGGACATCGGCCCTGCCATGGGTGCACAGAATATGCAGCAGATCGCCTCGCAGCCTGTATCTATCGGCGGTTCTATGCAGGGTCTGCTGAGGATGACTTCATGTGTGTGGAACGGCCGCAACGCCAACTTCTCTTTCGTATTTATCAAAACAAAAAGCAACCTGCTTGTGGTTGTCTACGGCACGCCAACCGAAAACTACGACACCTACGCCAACCTGTTCTATCGCATGCTTTCGAGTATGCAAGTTAAGTAAGCATATCGCCCCCCCTACCCCGTCATATCGAACGACCAGCGGTATGACGGGGTAGCACTTTACGGGCCATGCCATACTTCCCACCTTCTACCAAAATGCGTTGATCTGTCTGTTGTTGAAGGATTACGACCTCGATGCGCGTAACATTACCCAGTAATCATACGGTAAGACCATACTTCAGACAGCAGGTAACCCAATGAAACTACATGAATACCCAGTCCCTGCCAGCTTTGTATTAGGGGATGCCCCCTTCATCAACACCTGGTTGATCACCGACCCGGTACCGAACTCATCGCCAGCGACGATGGACGCCAACACGGTTGATGCCGCCTCATGTAGCCCTGCCCCCGGACGCTCATTTGGAAATCATCAATGGTATGTTTTCGATGATCGTATATTCAACCGGAATTACGACGATTATGTCGACTTGTTCAGCTATTTCCGCGCAAAACGGCATCTGCCCGTAGCCGGTGCTGCGGTGTACGCGGCTGTCTGGTTGTGGTCGCCAGCATCATGCGCCGCACAGCTTCGCATCGGTGCTGACAGCATGTTTCGCGCCTGGTTCAACGGGCTGCCTGTGGGTTCAGCCGACAAAGGAAACACCACCGGAGACCCTAATCCGCCGGCACCAACAGCCTGGCCGAATAGCTACCACTGCATCCGCAGCGACGACGCAGGCAAGGACATGAGCCAACTGGCCATTCTTCTCAAACGAGGCTGGAACCTGCTGGTGCTGAAGGTTGGCAACAAAGAGGAAGGTCTGTTTGGGTTCTACGCCCGCGTCTGCCAACCAGACGGTAAAGCTATACACGGGCTCATCCCAAGCATGGCAGGGCCAGATCAGCAGCTTCAGGCCGCCCCCGCAGAAATGCGCGGATGCACTCCCACGCTGCCTGTGGCCTTCACAGAGTGGCCGTATGTGCATACCAATCACCCGCTTGTCGCAGAGGCACAAACTATCTGGCCGGAAGGTCGGCAGCTTTGGAGTTATGTCGCCCAATCCAGCGCATACCGTCTGAGTGCCGCTGGAGGATCGCCACCTTACAAATGGAAGCTGGTCGGCGGAAAACTGCCTAAGGGCTTGAGCCTCACCGATGACGGCATCCTGCACGGGCTTGTCAGTGGCGAGCAGCCCACGGGCATATGGCCGCTGGCCTTCAGCCTGTCAGACAGCACAGGACGAAAAGTCACCATGCGCACCAGCATCACCGTCAAGGAACGGCCCAACCGCTGGTATGAAACCGCCCGTATGAACGCGTTGATACATGGTCCTGATCACTTCGAGCCCAACGATTGGCCCAAACTGGCAAAGCTCATGAAAGACCAGGGTTACGCCATCGGCATCCCCATCGGATACGGCAACGGAGACTGGTATTTCCGGTTCCGCAACCGCTTCGATCCAAACGCGAAGGCCGCAGGTGTGCATGACATCGTGAAGAAGGCGCTTGAATCGGCAGGACTGAAGTATGGCATGTACATCGGGAACCTGACCGATTCGCCGCAATTTCGCTACGAGCAGGTGATCCTGATGCTGGAGGACGTCTGCAAGCAGTATCAGCCCGCCGCGTTCTGGATGGACTGGCTGGCCATCGACCACTCCTCGCTGGATGCCATCTACAGCATGATCCGCACACTACTGCCGGATGCCGTCATCGTCATCAACGGTGTGGAGCGGCCGACTCACGGTGATTGGGACATCTGCTGCGTCGAGGAATACTCCTTTGTGCCCGAAAAGCATTGGGGACGCTGGCCTAACGACATCCACACCAGCACCATGCAGATACTAAAGACCTGGCCCAAGAAGCACATGCTGGAAAACTGGCGTCCCATGCTCTGGCCATACAAGGACAATACAGAGGACACTCCAGACTGGCAGGAATACCAGCGTGTGCTGATTTCGCTGATCGGCGAAGGGAACATCGCCAACTTTGACCACAGCCCGGCGACGGGTGCCATAGTCAACGACATGGATTTTGCACACTCACACCTGATGACCGCGCATACGCATATGGCCAACTGGGCCAACAAGGAGCGAACGGAACCTCTCTACCACGCTTATACCAACATCGACAATGCTCCTCTGCCGGATCAGCCATGGGGTTACACCACCATGAGTCTGGATGGACGCAGCCTGTACCTGCTCTCAGTCAAGAACCCCAGAGGGAAAACTGGCCTTCCGCAACCACAGCTCACACTGACGGGCTTAACCCAGCGTGTGGATGCTGCCGTATGCATGAACAATAACCATAAGCTGACTTTTAAACAAAACGGCCACACACTGAACATCGACACCAGTGCTCTGCAAGCCGACCCCGTGAGCACCATCATCAAACTCAACATGCATGAGCCGCTCAAAAGACCGCACTACAAGCCGGTTCCTCCCGAGTTCATTGACAGGATCCCCTCGCCCGGCAACCTGGCCACGGGAAAGACGGTGCAAATGTTCACGCTGGATGGAACTAAAACCATGGGTGCCAGTATGGAGACATGCTGGGCTTGTTGTGCCACTGATGGACTGGCTGAGACCTTCGCCGAAGCTTCAGGTGACTACCCCTGGACTCTGGAGCTGGATATGAACCAGTTAGAGACCATCTCCAGGATCAAGTTCCTATTTGGCGATCTATATGCCACCAGCTTCACAGTGAGCATCAGCGAGGACCGTGTCCACTGGAAGCAAATCGCCAATGATTCCGGCTCATCGCGCGCCTGGGAAGAGTACCGCTTCGCACCAGCCAAAGCGCGCTACGTGTGGATATCGGCCTTCAAACCTGATGGCCCTGACCAGGAAGGCGGGCAAATGACCATCGCCGACCTTCAAGTATACGCCAAATAGATACCAATTCATCATCATATCAACCAAGGAACACGAATATGCAGAAACCGACAAAACTGTCCGAGTATCCGGTGCCGTCAAGTTTCGTACTAGGCAATGCGCCGTTCATCAATACCTGGCTCATTACCGACCCTATTAGTAACTCATCACCGGCCACGATGGACCAGCACCCGGAAGCCATCCAAGCCTGCCAACCGGCACCCAAACGGGCATTTGGCTCCTCGAAGTGGTATGTGTTCGACGACCGTGTGTTCAGCCGCAACTACGACGACTACGTGGATCTGTTCAGCTATTTCCGGGCGAAGCGCAACCTTCCGGTGGCGGGAGCGGCGATCTACGCGGCGGTCTGGCTATGGTCGCCGTCGGCCACAGCGGCTCAGGTGCGCATTGGTGCTGATAACATGTTCCGCGCCTGGTGGAATGGGCTGCCCATCGGCTCAGCCGACCATGCCAACACCACCGGCGATCCGAACCCACCAGCACCTGGTGGATGGCCTAACAGTTATTACTGCGTGAAGTCTGACAACGCCGGTAAGGACATGAGCCAGCTCGCTGTTCAGATGAAGCAGGGCTGGAACCTGCTGATGCTGAAAGTCGGCAACAAAGAAGAGGGCTTGTTTGGGTTCTATGCCCGTATCTGCCAACCCGACGGCAATGCGATACCGGGTCTGGTGCCCAGCCTGGCCGGCCCTGATCAGCCGCTACAGACTGCACTGGCCGACATGCCGGGTGTCGCCCCTGATTTACCTGTGGCTTTCACCGAGTGGCCATATGTTCACACCAACCATCCACTGATAGCCGAAGCTCTGTCCATCTGGCCAGAAGGGCACCAGATGTGGGCCCACGCGGCGCAATCCAGCGAGTTCAGGCTCTCCGCGGCTGGCGGTCTGCCCCCGTATCACTGGAAGCTCACCGCGGGACGGCTGCCGAAGGGCATGAAGCTGAATGATGACGGCATCATCACTGGCCCGGTGGACATGAAGCAACCGCTGGGCACCTTCCCGCTGGCGTTCCGAGTAACCGACAGCACCGGCAAGACGGCCACCGCACGCACCATGATCACGGTGAAAGAACGCCCGAACCGCAGGTATGAAACGGCCCGACTGAACGCACTCATCCACGCGCCGGATAAATACAACCCACCGGACTGGCCGAAACTCGCCCGGATCATGAAAGACCAGGGCTACACCTATGGGATGCCCATCGGATATGGCAACGGCGACTGGTATTTCCGATTCCGCAACCGGTTTGACCCGAATGCCCCCACCGCGGGCGCTCATGACCTAGTCAAGAAGGCCCTTGAGGCTGAGGGGCTGAAGTATGGCATCTACCTGGGCAACATGCATGATTCGCCTCAGTTCAAATATGAGCAGGTCATTCTGATGATCGAGGATGCCTGTAAGCAGTATAAACCAGCCGCCTTCTGGCTGGACTGGCTTGCCATAGACCAGTCGTCCCTTGACGCCATCTACAGCATGGTGCGCACTATGCTGCCTGACACATTAATGATCGTCAATGGCGTGGAACGCCCTACTCATGGCGACTGGGATATCTGCTGCGTCGAAGAGTTCTCATTCGTCCCAGACCAGCGGTGGGGCCGATGGCCCAACGAT
This sequence comes from Armatimonadota bacterium, assembly GCA_963677485.1. Classification (GTDB taxonomy): domain Bacteria; phylum Armatimonadota; class HRBIN16; order HRBIN16; family HRBIN16. Next base: position 136,234 of record OY781964.1, read on the forward strand.
GTGAAAGCCAGTGCCATGGAGATACTCAAATCCTGGCCAAAAATGCACATGATGGAGAGCTGGCGTCCGATGCTCTGGCCTTGGAAGGGTGATGTTGAGACGGTACCAGAGTGGCAGGACTACCAGCGTGTGGCTATCTCACTCATCGGCGAGGGGAATATCGCCGATATGGACCACAGTCCCGGCACAGGTGCTTTCCCAGGCGTGACAGGCGGCGGTGGTGTCACCTTCGACAGCTCCAAACTGATGACGGCACATAACCACATGGCGGATTGGGCAAGCAAGGATCGGACCGAACCGCTCTACCACGCTTATACCAACATCGTGAACACAACCCTGCCCGACCAGCCTTGGGGATACACCACTCAGAGCCTGGATGGCCGGTATCTATACCTGCTTACACTTAAGAACCCCAGAGGTAAGACGGGCCTTCCTAAGGCTGGCTTGGAGCTCCATGGGTTGAAAAACAAAATCCGCGCAGCCGTCTGCATGAATGATGACCAACAACTCAGTTTCAAGCAATCCAACAGCGGTCTGAAGATCGATACATCCGCGATCACAGAAGACCCCATCTGCACCATCATCAAGTTGACCATGGTCACCTCCCTGCCCTTGCCTGAGCGCAAGATGCAAGAGCCTGTATTCCATGACCGCATACCCTCCGAAGGCAATCTAGCGAAAGCCAAACCAGCCCGATTGCTGAGTGTGGATGGAACCCGCGACCTGACCCCCAACATGGAGGTCTGCTACGCCAGCCTGGCGGTCGATGGTCTTTCTGGCACCGCAGCGGTCGGATCCGGCGACTGGGCCTGGGCTCTGGAAGTGGACCTGTTGAAACCAGAAACGGTCGGCCATGTCAAGGTTCTGTTCGCAGCAGGATGGGCTACCAGCTACAAAATCGGCCTGAGCGAAGACCGCGTTCAGTGGAAGACTGTCGCCACGGGGGCCGGAGCCAAGAACGCCTGGCGCGAGCACCGCTTTGCCGCTATCAAGGCCAGGTACGTGCGCATCACCGCCATCAAACCCGATGGCGAGAACCAGGAAGGCACGCAGATGGGCATCGTCGATCTGCAGGTCTATCCGAAGTAATCGCTTGAGTGTTGGCCGTCGCGTGCGACGGCCAACACACCAGACCGCGCAGGTGATAGTCTGAACCACGGATTACACGGATTGGAACAGATGGATCCGGATCGGGGGGAAACCACACCGGTAAAATGAAAACATGTATGCTTCCGCTGCCGCGACATCATTGTCTCGGCTATTGATCATCAAGTCCGTTGAAACGGACTGCGGCACTTCGTGCCGTTTGGGGTAAGGTGCCCCAGGCTGCTTCAGCAGTCTTGTAAGTAACCTTTATACGGCGATCATACCACCTATTGGGTATAGAATGCCTGTCGGAGCTGCCTATGCACTTCTCCGATAAAATTGTGCTTGAAAGCATCGAAAATCAAATGGTCAGACGGCTTCGATCAGATCGAAACCTAACTTCTTGGCCCTCTTTCTCATGGCTGCAACTTGATGAGACTGATACCTCGCTTCGTAATCCTGAACCCCAAGATCAACGTATTGCTGGCCGTCTTTTAGCAGATGGTAGTACATCCTGGCGATTTTGTATGCGGTGGCATAGAGAGCTTTAGGCTTACTGATGCGAGCCGCTAAGCGTCTTTAGAAAGCACCGTAAGCATTATCAGAACGTATAGTCGCAACGGCCGACTGCAGAAACAGAACGGCCGCAGGATGTATGCCAGGCCGGGTACGGCTCGATAGCCGTTTACCTCCGCTGATCTTCTGAACCGGCGCAAGACCAAGGTATGACCCGAAATGTCGATCCGTTTTCCACTTATCCATGTCGTAGCCTAACATAGACAGAAGGCCCAGAGCTGTGAGACCGCCGATTCCTGGTAGCTGGGTTGGGTCTACACCCAGAAACAGTGTCACCATCGCACCAGCATTAAATGGCGGTGGATGTTTTCCCTGGTTGACTGGGTGGGTTTCCAAGCTAACAGCTTCCGTGATCTGATCATCATTCTCAGGCATGATCGCAGTAAGATGCTGTAATATCTGAGCATCGATCTGAGCGATTTGAGCCTGATGGAAAAGATGGTCGTTTCGGGCTATCTTGAGAGCAAACACCAGGTGGGGTTGGTAATACCCTGTCAAAGCCGCATAAAGCTCTTCATCGGTGCAGTGACATCGATGATCGCGATATGACGCCAGTTTGACTGGATCACGCTCTCCATTCACGATCGCGTCCACGATACGCTGACCAGTCACTCCATCCAGGTCGCTTATTACCTGGTGCGGGCGCAGATTCATCATATCCAGAGCCCTCTGCTGGCGACGGACCGCATCACCGCAGAATTCCACTTGTTTACTTCGTTGGTGCCAGAATTCTAGCAACGGGCGAATGTCTTCGCTCGGGCGAAACGAGGCTGAAAGCAAGCCGAATTTATGCAGCTTCTGTAACCAACGTGCGTCTAGCTTGTCATCTTTCGGGCGTCCAGGAACATTCTTAGCATGGCTTGGGTTCACCAGAAATACTTCGATGCCGGCCTTCTCCAGAGCATCGTACACCGGAATCCAGTAGACACCGGTCGCCTCCATCGCCACCGTAGTCACGGCATGCGATTTCAGATACTCAACCCACACCGTCAGATCCGGGGTCATTCCCCCCACCTCTATGACCTCAAGCTCTGTTTCACTGATCTCCAGAGCGATGAAGTGAGCGCCGCGCCCTGCTAGGTCAATGCCCGCTGCATTGCGGTGGATCACCTGGAGATCCTCTTTTGGATAATGAGCTACGAACCGAGGGGCCGGTACACGGCGCGACAACAGGGAGTGGGAAGGAGGCTTGGCCTCTACAGGCGAGTTGTCTTTTCGAGAGTGCTGTGCCATTGTTTGATCCTCACACTTAGAAATATGAACACATCTCGAGCCGGAAAGGCATATGCGTGAAATCTTGTAATCGGGTTCACTCGGGTTCGCCACCGAGCACTACACCATCTGGCTGATCAGCCACCTTTCCGCCCCATGCTTGTTAACGGGCTATTATGCACCAAAGACTGTCCGGGGATGCTGTCAAGAGATGTGTGCTATAAATGTACCTGAAACGCATCAGTTACAGTATGGGCTGCCGGGTAGGCACGGGCGGATGCTTGTTTGTCAATAGCCGAGACATTGATGTCGCGGCGGCGAGGGCCTCTAGCTTTGATATCCACCGCACCACCCATCTCCGCCCATCGCACGTGAGCCACCATGGTAAAATAGACAAAACATCCCAGCACTATCAGAAAGGTTTCTCTCACATGCATTTTCTGACACGCCCCAGCTTACTGCTTGCTGCGCTATTACTGACTGGCAGCACGCAGGCTCAGCCCCTGAGCATCAGCAACGACTACATCCGCATCGATGGTGCAGATGGCGTCATCAAGTCGCTGCGAGTATCATCCACACCCAAAGGCAAGCTCAGCGATAACATCATCAACGGCTTTAGCCTATTCTCGCCGGTAGCGAATAAATCGGCCAAAGTAACCATAGATAAAAAGTCCCATACCATGCGTATACAAAACGCGGCGTATGGCTTGACACGAATCATCGAGTATCCAACCACTAACCCATCATACCCGGTGGAATTGAAACCAGGCGGAGTGTTGGCACAACAGATACAATTCAAGTCAGGCCGTATCCGCCGCGTTGCTGCACAATGCCCCACCTGGAACAAAGGCGACTGCACCGCCACATTCAGCTTATACCGAATAGCCAATGGTAAAAGGCAGCTCGTATCACAAATGCGTCCCCAACTGGTCGGCGATGGCACTACCGTGTGGCTGGACGCAAAGAACTCCCCAGCGGGCACCTATTCATTTGAGATGTCTAGTCCCAAAGGCACCATCGGCTGGTGGCAGCCCACCAGCAACGGTCCGGTGCCCGGATCATCATTTACCAACGGACAGGAAGTCAAAGGGAAACACTACGCCCTCAAAATTGAGGCTATTCTGACCGGCTATGCGAATGCCGTGTGTAAGTTGGATGGCCCGAAACTGACCATTAACTACCAACCCACCAGCAAGCTAGGTGACGCGAAACCCTGGATTTCCGTGAAGATGGGCTGGGTCAAGAACGGCTATGATGTCAGCAGCCCGAAGATCAAGTTCAACTATGTGTATTCCAACAACGACATCGTGGTGCCGGCATACCTATTCAAGCGGCGCACCGAATCTTACTCATGTAATTTTCAATGGTTGCGCTTCAACGGCCGGATCGGTGCAGACATCCAGATCGAACCTGCACAGATGAAGGCTGACATCAGCGACACCGAGCTGGACTGGCACATCAATGGCACCAGTCTGCGTCTGTCGGTACTCCCCCACCAGAACGGTTACCCAAAGCACCTGACCTCGTTCGACAGCAGCAATCCCAAGCTCACAAACCCCATCAACGAGTTCTTATTCACGCACAACTACAGCCACGATATCGGGGTGAACCCAGACTGGGCTGACTGGATGAGCGCGCAGATGTGCTACACCACAAGCCGACAGGCAACCCAATATGAAGGGGTGATCAACGGCCATTACATCCAGCCGAACGGCTATGTCAACTCGTGGGGATCCATGCCCGGCTGGCCATTCCCCTTCGCCGATGCGAACGGCGACGGGTTAAATGACCTGGACACCCGCCACATGCCTACCAATCCTAACCTGATCATTGGGTCACAGAGGCTGGCCGCCTGGAATGGCGACAGCAGCTATCTAGCCACAGTGGTCAACCGCGCACGTCGCGCCATGGAGTTCATGTTGATTGACCTTGGCGGTAAGGATGGCTTGTTGGTCATCGACTACCCAGGTCTGCAGGGTCGCAACAACGAGTTTGGCTCCAACTATTGGGACATCACGCCGTTCGGTTATAAATGCGCATTCACCAACAGCATCTTCCCACGATCCCTTGAGGCCATGGCTGTGCTGGAAGAGATGATAGCGGCCGATCCGAAGGCCCAGAAGCTTCTACCCGCCACTTCCCTACCATCACGTGATCCAGGCTACTACCGGGCTCTAGCGAAAACCGCGGTCAAGAAATACAACGAGATCTTCTGGCTTGAGGATAAGAATCGCTACGCAGGCTGCATCGACAAAGACGGCACAGTGCATGACTACGGCTTCACCTTTGTCAACCTCCAGGCGATGGCCTTTGGCGAAGCCAGTCCAGAGCGTGCGCGACGGATATTCAACTGGATGGAGACCGGCACCAGCTACACGGGCAAGCAAGACATCATCAGCAAACACGTCTTTGCCATGCGCGCCAGTGCAGAACTGAATCCATCAAAGACGGCTTCACAGACACCTAAGCCAAGTTGGTGGCACCGCGATTGGCCCGGCACCGACTTTGAGGAGCAATGCCAGGCAGGTGGGGCTATTCTATACACCACAGCCCATGAAATCATGGCGCGGCAGAAGCTACTGGGCACCGAAAACGCATGGAGCCGCTTCAAGCAGGTTCTTGGCCGCTACATGCTTGGTGACCGCCTCTCCGGTGGAAGTCCACTTATCACCGGGCAGACCTCTCAGGGCGGTCCTGGGGGCACTGCAGGGGCATGTGGCATCGAGGGTGAGTTCCCCGAAAGCGGTCTGGTGCCCAGCCAGTTCCTATATGTATTCATGGGCATCGACGCCAGCAAAGACGGCCTGCGGATCGCGCCAAACCTCCCGACCGACCTAAACTGGGCGAGCGTGAAAAACATGCGCTGGGATAAGCTGGTTTGGGACGTGCGTGTCGACCGTCAGCAGATCACCATGAAATGCCTGACGAAAGGCCATCAGCAGACCATCACCCGCCCGTTGGCTTCAGACGCAGTGACCATACGCCGCGATGAGGTGAAATAGCCGCTACAGAAAAAGCATTAGACGGATCCGACATACCGGCCGGATCCGTCTGATTTCAAATATCACTTGCCAGGCTACCTTCCGCAGCAGCGCTTATACTTCTTCCCGCTGCCGCACGGGCAGGGGTCGTTACGGCCAGGCGCAGGCTTATCAGGGGCTGCGGTGATGATCGGAGCATCTGGCCGATAATCCATCATGTCCTGCCCTTCATCAATCCAGCTGATCATCCTTGCCCAGGCGTCATGCGTGTGCCGATAGAACTTCCAGTATCCCTCACACAGCAGATTGTGGCCGGGCTCTCCGTATTTACTCACACCTTTGCGGTCTTTCAGACACCCGCCATGGCAATATGTCAGATATTGACACTCTTTGCACTGGCGGGTGAGGGCGGTGTCTTTGCTCATACCCCATTCTATCTGCGAGGGTAGTTGAACCAGGTATGCCAAATCTTCTTCAAGGATGTTTCCCAGTTTATGATCAGGGGTCACAAAATGATCGCAGGAATACAGATCACCGTTGTGCTCCAGCACCACGTTATTCCCGCAGTATTTGCTGTGAACACATAAGCTGGGATTGAACTCACCTACCGCTTCCAGTGCGTTGTGGAAGAGCTGCACATAAACCGTGGCCGTTTCCTTCCTGTGCCATTCATCAAATACCCCGCACAGGAAGCTCCCCCACGCATCTGCTGTCACACTCCACTCGGTCAAACTGCCATCGGGCAATAGTTCCACCGCCGGGATGAACTGCATCCATTCCACACCCAGCTCCCTGAAATAGCGATAAAGCTGCTTAGGTTGCGTTGCATTCACGCTGTTGACCACACAAAGCACATTGCACTGCATGTGATGTCGCATCAACAGCTTCAGTGCCGCCTCTACCCGCTCATGGGTTCCTTCGCCACCCAGCGTGTGCCGGTGCGCGTTGTGCATGTGCGCCGGGCCATCCATACTAAGGCCTACCAGGAAGTTATTCTCAGCCAGGAACTCACACCACGCATCATCAAGCAGCAACCCATTAGTTTGCAGGGCGTTGGCCACTTCGCAACCGTCGGGTCTGTAGCCATGCTGCAGTTCGACCGCTTCTTTGAAGAAGTCCAGCCCCATCAGCGTCGGTTCCCCTCCCTGCCACAGGAAGTTAACTGGGCTCCGGTCAGCCATACACCGTATATATTGCTTAGTGTAGGCTTCTAGAACCTCGCTGTTCATTCGGAAGTTGCTGCCGTCATCCAGCATCTCCTGCTTCCGCAGATAGAAGCAATACTCGCAGCCTATGTTGCAGATCGGGCCACGGGGCTTTGCCATCACCGAGATGGGGAACGGCAGGTATTTATCTTCTTGCGGTACGTTCAACATGCCTTTATCTTCTTAACCTCTTTTGACAACTGCGTGTATGGACGCGGGTAGCCCTTAGCAGTGGCTTGAATCTTCTCGCAAAACCAGAAGCTGTTGGTGATGTCCGTCATCGGCACCTCAACCTCATGCACCTCGGGACGGCCGCCGCCCAGACGTTGAATCTGAGGCTCTGAAACCTCAAGCTCCGCCCACTGCGTGCGCCGTTTAGACCAAATCGCCACACCACCAAGCTTCACAAACGGCAAGGTCCATTCCGAAAGAGCCCAAAGGTGTGCCACGGCCCGTGCAGTGGCCATGTCATACTTACCGCGGTAATCGCCGCTCTGCCCGGCCTCTTCGGCCCGAGCGACCACACACTTTACCTTCTCCAGCCCAAGTTCAGCCACCAGTTCCGACAGGAAATCAATGGGGTCATGCCGGCTGTCCATTAGGGTGAGTTTGATCTCTGGGCACATGATCTTGAGTGGCAGGCCAGGAAAGCCGCCGCCGGTGCCGATGTCCAGCACCAATTGGCCTGAGGTGGGCTTCCACACAGCCAGCAGGCTGAGCGAGTCCAGGAAGTGGTGGGTCAGTGTCTTTTCAGGGGGTATGGCAGTCAGGTTCATGCGTTGCGAGGCTTCATGCAGACGCGCCGCATACAGCATGAACATATCGAGTTGCTGGGTAGAGGGTTCAAGTGAAAGCTGCTGACATGCAGCCAATAAGTCGGATCTAAAATCTAGTGTCATCACACTATAGATTTTATCGCTTACCCACCGTCAATTGCACTTTGCGTCGAGCATTGCCATTGGTTAACGCGATGTCAAGCACATCACCCGGTTTGACAGCGCGGATGAAGGAGGCCACATCTGACAATCGGGCGACCCTTGTCGTGTTGAGCGACATGATCACATCACCAGGCTCAATTCCCGCTGAAGCTGCCGGACCGTCAGGCATCACGCTCTTGATCAACGCGCCATAGCCCTGAGGAGCATCAACCATCGTGACCCCAAGGAAGGGTCGTTCCAGTTTGCCCTCACGCATTTTTTGCAGCACACTCACCACATCGTTAATGGGGGTGGCCAATGCACTGGAGCTGCGGTTCATCACATCGCCTTGCGGATAGACGCTGGCCACCACGATGCCGATGACTTCACCGTGCACATTCACAACCGCGGAGCCGGGTGAACCAGGGCCCACAGGACCGGAAATCTGCAGCAGGTTGCTCAAGGTGGTGGCTCCATCGTTCAAAACCACACTGCGGCCCTTGCCAGCCAGTATGCCGAAGGCCACGCTGCGGTCATACCCGCCGATTCCGCCCACGGTCACCACAACTCCACCCACGGACACCGCATTGGAGTCGCCAAACTTCAAGGGGACCATATCCACAGGTAACTCAACGGTCTTCAATAGTGCAGTGGCATTCAACTCATCAATGCTGATCAGTTTTGCATCAAACCGGCGGCCTGTATTACCTTGCACGCTGCAGCGCTTTGCGCCGCGGACCAAATCCGCACTGGTTAGTATGAAGCCCTTGGTGTCGATCAGGAATCCGCTGCCCTTCGTGGGCGGCAACGGTCCGGCGGGAGCCACAGATTTGACCATCTCATTTGCATTTTCAAGCAAGCCAGGGTTTTCGTAGATGCCCGAAGCCCGATTTCCGCCAAACGCTTCCACGGCCACCACACCTGGAAGCACACGTGTCGCTAACTCGCTGACCTCCTTATTCATCTGGTCTAAAGCCCCTTGAGCGGAGGCGAAGGCACTCATCCCTATGAGGGCGGCAGCAAATAACGAGATATGTCGAAAAACACGTGCATTCACTAGAGTGATAACCCCGATTCGGTTGGTGTTCCGAAAGATTCCATGGGAACGGCAGCCATGGCTGAGCTGCTGAGAGTCACATCGCTCACCCGTAGGGAAGCTTTACTGACTCCGCCACCTGCACCGGAGCCAAGCATGTGATCAGCACTGGCTATTGAATGCAAATCTATAGGAACAGACTTCGCCATCATCGCCATGGTTTGTGTGGCCGCAGACCTTAGATTTATTGATACCCGACTTGACCGTATAGGTTCCTGCTGCTCGCCAATGCTTGGCCCACTGAGCATCTGTGCGGAGGCCATCAGTTGTCTGTCTACAATGCGCGAACGCACAGGCATCACAGGCACGGAGACCAGGCCGCTTTTTCGGACAGGCGATGGCCTCGAAGCCACATGTTGATATACCTTCGGCTGTTTCGCTGGCATTGTTGATACAGCCTGCGCCGGCATGAAGGCCTTGAGCTCATCCACACTGAACAACGGCATCTGCGGTTCGGCTGAGGCGACCACTTGCTGCGAATTCGAATTCTGCCTCGCGGACGGTTGCGGATTGAACAGGTCCCGATGACTGTAGTCTGTGCCGACCACCGCGAGCACAACGGCTGCCACAAGCGAACCTACCCAAAGCCCAGGCGAGATCACGAATCCGAGCGGCGATGTCACCATAAAGGGGCGCACTGATAGGGGCTTATAACCACCAAAAGGCTCTGCTGGGAGGCGCGTCAGGGCCTGCTTAGTCATAGAGCGTAGTTCGCCGCTCAAGCTGAGCTGGCGATGACAATGACTACAGGTCTGAGTGTGCTTGGTCAGCACGGCAGGCAGTTTCTCAGGCTTATCTGCGTAGTCAAGATACCATTCCACGAAACGGCATAGTATGCTCATTCTGGGCCCCCTTGCATATCGATCAGTTTTTGTTTCAACTGACGGCGAGCTCGGAAAATTTTAAGCTTAACACTACCGACGGTACACTTCAACACTGTCGCGATTTCCGAATATTCCATATCATCAAGATCGCGCATCACAAGCATCAGTCTATGATGGGCAGGCAGCTCAGAAATAGCTTTCCGTACAAGCTGCTGTGTATCACTCACGATTGCTTTGCGCTCAGGGTCTTCTTTATCATCAGCCGGCAAATCCCACTCGATGGGAACTTGCTTCACTTTTTTATTACGTTTGATGTGGTCAAAACACAGGTTGACGGCGATACTGGTGATCCAGGTACGGAATTGAGAATCTCCACGGAAACTGGCTAGCGCGCGATATCCCTTAATAAATGCTTCTTGAGTTAAATCCTCAGCATCCGCCTGGTTGCCCACAATGCTATAAACCTTGCGAAACACAGCGACGCGATGGGTCTCCCACAATAGCTCAAAAGCATGTGGATCTCCATCGCGACATAAATCTACCAGTTCGAAATCTGGTTTTTGAGTTGGTGTCTCCGCTGAGCGGTTCAAGCTCCACTCCAAAGTCTGTGTTTGCATCCTGTCACCCTCTATTGTAGGCCATTCTCGCTAGAAAAGCGCGTGTCGAGTAAAAAGTGGGTCTAAAATCTACTTGTTCGAAAAATTAGACGTATAACAGACCATCAAGTTACCAACCGACGGCCTGTCTACATAACCATAAATACCGCTTTGGTAGAATACACTATAAGCATCAGGACGACATGGAGGTTTAACCTTGCATTTCGGAGACACGCTGACCGAATTGGTGGCCATCCTGGCCATTGCCACAGTCATGGGCATAATCGCAGCGAGGTTAAAACAACCGATCATCATCGGCCTGATTGCCACGGGTATGCTGGTGGGTCCCTCCGGCCTGCACTGGATGCGTTCTGCCGAACAGGTCCATCTTCTTGCCGAAATCGGCCTCACCATCCTCTTATTCGTCGTCGGTTTACGTCTTGATGTGGGCATGCTGCGCAGTATGGGTAAAACCGCACTGCTGGTAGGCGGCGGGCAGGTGTTGTTCACCACTCTAGGCGGATTCCTGCTCAGCCTGGCCCTGGGGCTACCGATGCTCACATCAGCATATGTGGCCGTCTGCCTCACATTTTCCAGCACCATCATCATCGTCAAGCTGCTCTCGGATAAGGGCGACACCGATTCCCTCTACGGGCGTATCACCCTTGGCGTACTGATTGTCCAGGACCTTGTCGTGGTGCTGTTGATGATCTTTTTGAGTGCTTTCAGCGGTAAGAGCACTGATAGTCTAGGTGTGACCTTCGCGCTGATCGTGGTCAAGGGCGCCCTGATGTTAGCGGTCGTGGTCTTCCTGACCTCCAAGGTACTACCCAGAGCCCTGCAGCGCATGGCGAAAGACGCAGAGCTTCTGACGGTATTCGCCGTCACGTGGGCTTTGGCACTGGCCACCATATCCAATTCGCTGGGTTTCAGCAAAGAGGTGGGGGCCTTCCTGGCCGGCATTTCGCTGGCATCCACCCCCTACCGCGGTATGCTGGGAGCACGTCTGGCCAGCCTTCGCGATTTCTTGATCCTCTTTTTCTTTCTTAACCTGGGATTACAGCTTGATGTCAGCAGCTTGAGCGGCCAGCTGTTACGTGCGATCCCCCTGACCCTCTTCGTGCTGCTTGGTAAGCCACTCATCATGATGTTCTTGATGGGCCGGGTGGGTTACAAGAAGCGGGTCGGCTTCATGGCCAGCACCTCTCTCGCACAGATCAGCGAATTTTCACTTATACTGATGGCACTTGGTGTTTCACTAAAACATATTGATGCGAGTATAGGCGGTATGGTGACTCTGGTTGCATTGATCAGCATTACGGCCTCCAGCTATTCGATCATGCGGACACGCAGCCTGTACCAGCGTTTTGCACCACTCCTAAAGGTGTTTGAGCCCAAGGGTAAAGTGATGGAGGACGCCCAGGAACTACATGGGGATTTCGGGCCTGCGGACATCATCGTGCTGGGTCTGGGCAGATATGGGGCCATCGTATGCCGCAGGATGCGTCAGATGAACCGTGACGTGCTGGGGGTTGACTACAATCCTGACACGGTGAAGATATGGCACCGCAAAGGCCGTCGGGCCATCTACGGCGACGCAGGCGACCCTGAGTTTCTGAGTTCGCTGCCGCTGACAACAGCAACGTGGGTGGTCTGTGCCGTTCATGATGCTGACACGAATACGAATCTGCTGCAGGGTCTTAGAGATATGGATTACCATGGTATCATTGCCTGCACCGCCGATAACACCCGTCAAGCCAGAGAGTTTCATAAATTGGGAGCCGATTTGGTATTCCGACCGTTTCAAGATGCTGCCGAACAAGCGGTTGACATCATGATGATCAAAGAAGAAGAGATAGCGAGGCAGATCATGGACAGCCAGATTCTCGGTCTTAATGACCACTACATCATATGCGGTTTTGGACGCATGGGACAGCAGATCGCCAAGGACCTGAAGCATTCCGGTGTGCCCTTCGTGGTCGTGGAAAACAACCAGGAGCAACTACCTCGTCTCAAGGAGCTGGGACTGCTGCATGTGGTCGGCAAAGCGAGTGAAGATGAAGCGCTGGTGAAAGCGGGAATCACCAAGGCTAAGGGGTTGGTAAGCGTCATGCCTACCGACGAGGACAATGTTTTTGTGGTGTTGACCGCCAGAGTGCTTAACCCGAAGCTGACGATCGTCGCGCGGTCGATTCTGGAGGAGAACGAGGACAAACTCAAACGGGCAGGCGCAGACCGCGTGATCTCACCCTACATTCTGGGCGGACGCCGTATGGCCGCGCTGATCACAAAACCTCAAGTCACGGACTTTCTAGACATGGTTCTTCACAATGACCAGTTCGATATGAACATCGGGCATGTTGTCGTAGCACCAGATAGCCCCGCTGTCAACAAAGCGATTCAAGAACTGGATCTACGTGGTGAGTGCGGAGTCACAGTGCTGGCGATTCGCGATAGCGATGGGGTGCATGTGGATACAACGCACAGTACCGTGCTCCATGCAGGAGATGACATGATCCTGCTTGGATCACTAAAGCAGCTCCAGAAAGCATCGGAGTTCCTCGGATCACCCCTGGCCTGACAGCTAGACGGATGACCGCTGCCCTGCATCTGTGGCAAGCAGGGCAGCACAAACAGTCAATTCCCTTCGAATAGCACGTTATTTGCACATAAAATCAGGTAACATCTTGATAAGTTGCGGGCCACTGTGACCTATCGGAAGTAAGCCGCAGCCAAAATCACAAACCAAACAAACTCACAGCCGTCCATAAACCGGGTAAGATGCCCCCTACTCACTCTCTGGAGGTCGTTATGGCTACGAATAGTCCACGGCGGACTATGGATATATCAGCTCGCTGGCTGCAAGTCGCAATTCTGACGTTTATATTTGGGTTTGGTGTACTTGGGCTCCTTGCTCGCTTGATTTATAGCGAACACCCGCCTATCCCAAACAAGGTAGTAAGTGAAAATGGAACAGTGCTGTTCACCGGACAGGATGTGATGGAGGGTCAGCAGCTATTTCAGAGATATGGGCTCATGGAGTTTGGATCGATCTTTGGGCATGGAGCCTATCTAGGGCCGGATTTCACGGCACAGTATATGCACCAATCTGCCCTTGCGGCCACGCAGTATTACGGACGAGAAGGGATGACAGCCGCAGATATCCAGGCCCGAGTAAAGAATGAGTTCAAGCAAAACAGATATGATTCCCGCACAGAGACGCTGGTCTACCCTCCAGGACAGGCCTATGGTTTCAACCAGCTCGAAGAGTATTACCGAGGATGGTTTGGCCCAACCTCAACGCAGAAGGGCCTCCAAAGGCCCTGTATATCCGACCCCAAAGATATCCACCGGCTAAGCTCTTACTTTGCCTGGGCAGCCTGGACATCCGCTGTGACCCGTCCTGGCACCAACTATTCCTACACCAATAACTGGCCGTACGAGCCATTAGCCGGTAATAACCCTACCGCCCAAGCTTTCGTATGGAGCGCGCTCAGCCTGATATCACTGCTGGGTGGAATTGGATTAATGCTCTTCATATTCGGCCGATATAACACGCTGGGCTGGCATCACTCAGATGACGATCCTGCGGAGCCGAAGTTGCGCTTAAGGACCCCTGAGAAAGTAAGGCTATCGCCATCGCAGCGCACCACGGCTTGGTATTTCCTATTGGTGGCAGGGCTTTTCCTGGTGCAGGGACTTCTTGGGGGAGTCAACGCCCATTACCACGCCGAACCAGGAGCATTCTACGGCATCAATGTGGCTCAGTGGCTGCCATACAACCTGAGCCGGATGTGGCATGTGCAATTGGCCATATTCTTTGTCTCTGTGAGCTTCCTGGCGATAGGCATTTTTATAGCACCTATGATTGCCCGACGTGAGCCGAAACATCAGGACAAGTTATCGATGCTGCTCTTCGTCGCGGTCGTAGTTGTCGCGGTTGGGAGCCTGCTCGGAGAGGCAGCCAGCCTGAAGGATTACATCAAAACCAGCGGACCATGGTTCTGGATTGGATCACAAGGCTGGGAATACCTTGACCTGGGGCGGCTGTGGCAGGTAATTCTCACAGTCGGAATGATCATATGGGTTGTGATTCTGGTAAGGGGCTTGAGAAGTCGTCTCGCAGGTGAGCATCCCGGCAACCTGCCATATCTGTTGCTCTACAGCGCCATATCTATCCCCGCATTTTATGCTGTTGGCATGATCTTCGGTAAGGTCACCAACTTTGCAGTGATGGACTTCTGGCGGTTCTGGGTAGTTCACCTTTGGGTAGAAGAGTTTTTAGAGCTGTTCACGACCATCGTGGTTGCTTATATTTTCGTGCTGATGGGGGTAGTCACACAGAAAACCGCGACCCGTGTGGTCTACCTCGACATCATCATCTACTCGATTGGTGGTGTCATCGGAACGATGCATCACCTATACTTCAGTGGCGCTCCAGCGGTGCATATGGCCTTGGGAGCATTCTTCTCAGCGATGGAAGTTATCCCGCTCATGCTACTCACAATCGAAGCATGGCGGTTTATCCAACTCGGCCGCAAGCGATCTGAAGGGAATTCCGATAATGCGTCAAGCAGGGACTTCCCACACAAGTGGGCGGTGATGTTCCTGATAGCAGTGGGATTCTGGAACTTCCTTGGCGCGGGCGTATTCGGTTTCCTTATTAACCTGCCAATTGTGAGTTATTACGAGATAGGCACGCAGTTTACGGCCAATCACGCTCACGGCGCCATGATGGGGGTTTACGGAATGCTCGCCATCGGGTTCCTGATGTTCGCAGCCAGGTATTTCATAACTCCCGACCGGAAGAGTGAGATGGCTATGAAGCTTTCATTCTGGAGCCTCAACATTGGGCTGATATGGATGACGCTGGCGAACCTCGTGCCTATTGGCATCATCCAGCTCTTCGACAGTTTCCAGTACGGTTACTGGCACGCGAGAGGGCCTCAGTTCTTCTCCCAGAGGATCGTTCAGGCTTTCGAGTGGCTCAGGCTTCCCGGTGATATGCTCTTCATTGTCGGCGGCATCCTGCCCGTCGTCTACATCGCCTGGAGAATGTTCCTCGGACGAAAGCGCCATGCTCAACAGTTTGAGGGTCCTGAGACGGAGGAACTGTCACAGGTATACGAAGAGAGTTAGAATTGCATACTGCCCATCACACAGGCGGAAATACCTGGTTTTGGGCAGTCTCACATGCGACACGAACCGATAGATGAATGCATACAACACCTCAATGCGTCACGCATTGAGGTGTTCGCCTATGTGCGGATAGAGCTGATACGGTCCCCACCCTAAAGCAACCGATCATCGGCGCACTCAATATGCCCACCGGTTGCTCATATTTTAAACGGCGATTCGGAGACTGCGCATATCGATTTCCGCCTCATCGAGATGAAATAGTTCTGAACGAAGCCAAATATGACGGAGCGGCATCGTGGGCCAGTGACGAGGTATGACCGGCTTCACATAATCGAAATGATAGCCGAAAATCACAAATCCTGTCTAAACATATGCCATCCGGTGGCTCCAATATGCCATACTCATATTAGAACCATACACAATATTGAGGTATTTCACATGCCAGATGTAACTTTTTCCGTTGATGGTGTTTCGGTAAACACCACAGAGACCAGAGTGACAACACGAAACTTTTCGTTCACTGTCGACGAACCACCGAGCCTTGGTGGACAAGATGCAGGACCTAATCCCGTGGAATACCTCCTTGGAGCTTTAAGTGGCTGCCTTAATGTAGTCGCTCGGATGATAGCCAAGGAGCTGGGTTTTACCATTGAAACACTCAACATCCATATCGAAGGGATTTTGGACCCTAGCGGTTTCTTAGGTATGAATCCAAATGTACGAGCCGGTTTTAAAAGCATTAAAGCTGTGCTCAACGTAAAATCTAACGCCACTGACAAGCAGCTCGATGAGTGGCTCACCATGATCGAAAGCCGTTGTCCAGTGAGTGATAACATCGGAGCGAAAACACCGCTGAACGTCACCTGGGAAACCTAGTCTTTCCGGTTTGTCCCCATGCATCAGAGCCGCACCAAATAGATGGTGCGGCTCTGATGTTTTGAGTCTGCTGATAGCTCTTGGTGGTAAGAACCCTACCCCATGAACCGAGCCATCTTAGCCAGTCGTTCGTGGCGCATCCGAAGCAGGTCCGGCACGGGCAACTGTCGTAGTGATTCCAGCTCTTCCCACAGCAGCTCCCCGGCTTTGTCCGCAGCGGCTGCTGGAGCTCTGTGCGCTCCGCCCAGCGGCTCTGGCACAATGCTGTCTGCAACACCCAGTTCCACTGCGTCATTGGCGGTCACACGCAGCGCAGTCGCTGCCTGCGCGGCTTTAGTGGGGTCACGCCAAAGGATGGCGGCACATCCCTCCGGTGGGATCACCGAATAGACTGCATATTGAAGCATCAGCAGATAGTCACCTACTCCAATGCCAAGTGCCCCTCCGCTTCCGCCTTCACCGATCACCAAAGAGATCACGGGCACCTTAAGCAGCGACATCTCCATCAGGTTACTGGCAATCGCCTCACCAATCCCCCTCGATTCGCTTTCGGGCCCAGGGTCCGCTGCCGGCGTGTCTATGATGGTGATGATGGGTATGTTCATCTTTTCAGCCAGCTTCATCACACGCATCGCTTTACGGTAGCCCTCTGGCCGAGCCATGGCGAAGTTACGGCGTTGGCGCTCTTTCAAATCAGAGCCCTTCTGCTGCCCCATCACGGCGACGTTCATGCCCTTGATCGTACCCAAACCGGCTATCATCGCAGGGTCATCACCAAAAACGCGGTCACCATGCAGTTCAATGAAGTCATCGAACATCGCCTGGATATAATCCATCGTCTTCGGCCGCTCCGGATGGCGAGCCAGCAGCACATGATCCCATGTGGTCAAATTGGCATATATCTCAGTGAGCAACTCTTCACGCTGTGCTTCTAGCTGCGATATCGGCAGGCGGTTGTCTACCCCTTGTCGGGCCGATAAGTCCTTCAGCTTTTGGATATTGATATCCAAAGCTGTGATGGGCTTTTCAAAATCCAGCACTGTGGGCATCTCTACGACCTCCCTAATAAGTGCAATAGCCGAATGAGAGTCGTTCTCAGCTCTTTGCGGTCGACGATTATGTCAATCATGCCATTTTGCAGTTGGTATTCTGCTGTCTGGAAGTTGGCAGGTGTGCGAGATACCTGGGCCTGCGCAGCCACACGCTGTCCTGCGAACCCTACATGGGCTCGAGGCTCAGCGATGATGATATCAGCGACTGAGGCATAACTGGCGAGAACTCCGCCCGTTGTAGGGTCAGTGAGGATGCTGATGAACGGAATAGCCGCTTCAGCAAGTCGGCCAACCGCCTCGCATGTGCGTGCCATCTGCATCAAGGAAAGCAAACCTTCCTGCATACGGGCACCGCCCGAACTGGAGACGGTGATAAAGGGTTGATCCGCCTCAAGGCTCATGGCTGCGGCCCTCACGATTTTCTCGCCCACCACACTGCCCATACTTCCTCCCATAAAGCGGAAGTCAGCCACAGCTACGATGGAAGAGATATCGCCAATGGTACAACGTCCTGTCACTATGGCGTCATTCATCTCGGTATTCGCCATACTTTTCGCACGTTTCTGGTCGTAGTCAGGGAAATCCAGCGGATTGAATGATGACAGCGCGGCATCAACTTCTTGAAATGAATTGACATCCGTAAGGAGTTCAATACGCTCCCAAGCCGTGAGTTTATGGTGATGCGAGCATCTTGGGCAGACCTTCGCATTGCGGACAAAATCGCGGTTGAACAGGATATGTTTACACCCGTCGCACCGTATCCAGTCCGCAACTTGTGCCGATTGTGGCGGAGTGCTGTTTGTCATTTTTTGATTCCTATTATCGAATTGATGGCTTGTGCCTTTCCTCGTCGATGAATATTTATACAAAGTAATGATATCCTAAAGGGAATAGACTATAAAAGTCACATCGGAGTAATCGCATATTATGGACATCAAAAAATTTCGCAGCGACATCGATGAAATCGATAATGAGCTATTACGCCTCATCAACAAGCGTGCAGAACTGGCCTCGCAGATTGGCAAAGCCAAGCAGCAAAACGCTGCTGTTGTCTATGTTCCAGAACGCGAACAAGAGATTTTGCGACGTCTGAGCAGCTTGAACCAGGGGCCTCTGAGCAACGCACATGTCACCTCCATCTTCCGTCAGATCATTTCGGCTGCCCGCAACCTGGAGCAGCCCTTGCGAATCGCATTCTGGGGTCCGGCTGGTTCCTTCAGCCACATGGCGGCGACACACCAGTTTGGTGAGTTCTGCGAACCACACCCCGTGGGCAGTATTCGAGATGTATTTGACGAGGTTGAGCGTGAGCGCGCGGACTATGGCATCGTACCGGTCGAGAACTCGACCGCAGGGGCCATACCCGACACTCTTGATGAGATGGGCCGTTCCCGTTTGCTGGTCGTAGCCGAAAACTACGAGCAGATACATCACAATCTGCTTTACAACGGTGCAGTTGATGAGATACGAACCCTCTACACCGGAGTTCAACCACGACACCAATGCCAGGACTGGCTACGCGAAAATCTGCCTCATGTCGCCATCGTGGAGGTGACAACCACCAGCAAGGCAGCCGAGTTGGCAAGCCAGGAGGCCTATGCCGCGGCCATCGGTAATCCGCTGGCATCAACCATATACAACCTGAATATCGCTGTGGCGAACATCGAGGATAATCCACGCAATTTTACTAGATTTTTGGTTGTGGGACGAAATGAGCCCCGGCCAACGGGCAAAGACAAGACCAGTTTGCTTTTCAGTGTCGAGAACCGGCCAGGCCAATTGATACGTGCCATGAGTGTATTTCAGGCCCATAACATCAACATGTCAATGATAGAAAGTCGGCCTTCGAAAAAGCGCCCTGGTGAGTATCTTTTCTATGTGGATGTAGACGGTCACCGGCAGGATCCGAATATCGCACAAGCTCTGGTTGAGTTACAGCCATTGTGTTCTATTTTGTCGATAATCGGCTCATATGCGGCTTCAGAACAGGAATTTTGAGTTATTTTCTAAAAAAATGAGATAATTTAGCAAAATACTCTTGTATTTTCTGAAAGTTAGTGTAAAATCAATTCCATGTCATGTAGAATCTGGGACATTATTCCAGGCTTCACATATACTCATATTCACATGGCTGATGGGCAAATTTGCACCATGCAAGGAGGAAAGCACAGGTAATGCAAAACGGTACCGTAAAATGGTTCAATGATTCCAAGGGCTATGGATTCATTGAAACTGAAGAAGGCAAGGATGTCTTCGTACACTACTCTGCCATTATGATGAATGGCCACAAAACCCTCGCAGAGGGTCAGCGCGTACAATTCGAAGTCGTTGACGGTAACAAAGGCCCTCAAGCCTCCAACGTCAGCCCAGCTTAGTTATAAGCTGTTCATTACTTCATACATAACGCAACTATCCTAACGCCCTGGTTAATGAAGCCTTAACCAGGGCTTTTTTTGACGATATCCAACTCTGTAAGGAACACACAGCCTGCACCAGAGCGTATAATGGATTGTGGGGTAAAACCCGGTATCTGAATAATCTAACGTGATTAAATTCTGCCATTCTGGAAGGAGCTAGCACACCATGAATTCGACGAAAAGCACTCTGTGGCTTGTCGCCGGGGTATCGTTAACCGCCGCTTTGCTGGCCGGTTGCGGCTCGAAGAACGTAGGCACCATTAACGGGAACAAAATCAGCGTAGAAACCTATCTTAAGCAACTGGATATGATGTCTGTGCCGATTGGCGTCAACCCCAACACCAACCAGCCCATCACAGCACCTGCCGGTTTCGTTGCAGTCAGTGCCTTAGTTGATAGACAAATCATCATGGATATGGCCAAAAAGGAAGGTGTCCTTCCCTCAAAAGATGATGTCAATAAAGAGTACAACCGCCAGTCGAAGAAGGCTACATTCACCGACAATATGAAGAAGATGAACTTCACACCTGATGATGTCAAGGACTCTTTGACGTATGAGCTGGCCAAGTTCAACCTGCGGACTAAGGGTATCAAGGTACCTGATGATGAAGTCAAACGAATTTATGAGCAAAACATACAGCAGCGGTTCACAGAACCAGAGCAGGTAAAGCTGTCTGTTATACAAACCAAAACCAAGGCGGATGCTGATAAAGCATACCAAACCATAAACAAAGGCGAATCTTTTGAAGCGGTCGCGATGAATGTCTCGACTAACGCATTCCGATCCCAAGGTGGACGCATACCCAACTGGGTGCCCATTCAAGGTATCGGACCTGAGGTTGAACCGCTGATTAAGAATAGCAAACTGAATGAAGCGCTCAAGCCTATCGCGTTGAAAAACGCCAGTGGAAACTCAGCATGGGTCATCATTAAAGTGACCGACCGTAAGCCACTTAGGGTCATCCCCTTTAGTGAAGTCAAGGATGATCTTACCACAGCCATCAAGCTAAGTAAGAGCACTCGTGACCTGAATAAGGAGATGAACACCCTTCGCGAAAAGGCCGTCGTGAAGCTGAACAACACCGCCATTGAAACACAATGGAAAGATAGTATCAAAGCTCTCACCGAGAACGCCAAGAACATGGCGAAGCCTAAATAGGTTGCTTCCTCACCTGAGTAAACTCCCCCTTGGCCTATGCCGAGGGGGAGTTTTGTTTGCGGGATGATATCGAGCGTTCAGGGAGTTTCGATATCTACAAACAAGCACCTGCCCGTGCAGGCACAGCAGCCTGTAACTCACGCGTTGTCCTGAGGCGGCATATAGATGCGCGATGTATCGTTCGCATCTAATTCAGCCAACCGTTGCCTAAGTCCGGGGCGGTCTGTAAGTAGGCTAGCGGATACAGAAGGCTCAAGACCGCGCCGGTCTGGCGGATAGCCATCAAAGATTGGTGTCGGGAAAAAGACCGGCGCGGTCTATAGACAGTGGCCTTCGCAGGCATACTGACAGACCGCACCGGACATAGGCAATCATGTTACCTACATGGAAACCACACGATATCCTGTTCAGTTTACGACCTGAGATACTTGAGATACTATCGTGGCACCTACTAGGCGGTTTCGCTGTCCAGGTTCAATGCATCTATCACCGCTTGGAAGTCCTGGGGAGGTGCGGATTCAAACCTCAGCGGCTCATTCGTGATAGGGTGATCGAAAGCCAGGCTCCAGGCATGCAATGCTTGCCCCTGTAAGCCCCGTAGAGCCGCTCGTATACGTGGGGGCACAGTTTGCACCCTGTCTTCCGCTCCATACACCGTATCGCCTAAAACTGGATGATGTGCAAAAGCGCAGTGAACTCTCACCTGATGCGTCCGTCCGGTGTGCAGTTTCGCCTCTAGCAGGCTGCACATGCCCCAGCTCTGCCGCAGCATCAACTCAGTGGTGGCATCTTTGCTGCGAGGCATATCGGGCCTGACCGCCATCTTGGTGGGATCACCCTGATCGCGCCCCAACGCAGCGTCTACCATGGCGTGGTTCCAGGCAGGGCTTCCCCATACCAGAGCCAGATACCGCCGTTCTACCACCCGGCGGGAAATCATATCTACGAGCTTGTAGTGCGCCTCATCGGTGCGAGCCACCATGATCAATCCTGTCGTATCCTTGTCCAGCCGATGGACGATACCTGGCCGCAGCGGCAATCCCACAGAGGACACATGACCATAGTGCCACAGCAGTGCATTCACCAGCGTGCCATTCCAGGAGCCAGGAGCCGGATGGGTCACCATCCCCCTAGGCTTGAGGATCACCGCTAGATGCTCATCTTCGTAGACAATCTCCAGAGGGATATCCTCAGGAACGGCCGTGCTGGGTAGTGGGTCAGGGCATTCAAACTCCAAAACATCACCCTCAACCACCTTGATGCGAGGCTTCACCACCTCACCATTTAACAAAACGCTCTTCGCATCAAACAGCTTCCCCGCCTGCGAGCGGGTCAAGCCATCGGCCACAGCTGCCACCACCACATCGACACGCTGCCCCTCATATTCGGATCCGATATCAAGCCGTATCCTTTGCATTTTTACTCCCAGTCCAACGACGGACACACAGATACCCAAAAACCACGACCATTACTATGCTCAGCCACTGAGCTTGTGTCAGATTGTCCCATATGATGACTGCGGAAGCACCTGCCCGCCAAAACTCTATGATGAACCTGTAGGCTGCATATAGACTTAAGAAGAGGTAAAACAAAACTCCGCTGTTTGGTTTTGTTTTTTGTAGACGCCATAACACCGCAGCAATAAGAAAACCAGACAGGCTGCTGTATATCTGGGTCGGAATATGGTAACCATCAACGCCCTCAAAGCGGAAACCCCACTTGGGACTGCACATTGTGCCGAAGCAGCATCCATTCAAGAAACATCCGATCCGGCCGATTCCATACCCCAATGCGAAACCAGGTGCGCAACAGTCTACAAATGAGTAAAATGAAATTTTCTTCTGCCGGCAAAACAAGGCGACCGCTAAAATAGCACCAGCCAAGGCGCCATGGAAGCTCAATCCGCCTTCCCACACGCGCCACGCACTGGCGGGAGCGATGGCGAACTCACTGGTCCAGTTCAGAGCCACATACAACAGCCGCGCACCGATCAGTGCCAACAATACACCCAAAGTAACGCAATCGACCACAGCATCTGGGTCAATACCGTATTGTGGGGCCGCTTTACGGAACATAAGGGTGCTGACCACAATCGCTAGCACGATCATCACGCCATAAGAGTGTATGGTCCAGGATCCGATATGGAAGAGGTCAGGATGCATCACTCTCTCCTTAATGGCAACTCAAGATGTTGTCTATACGTCAACTCACACCGTGATGTCGCGCCTGAATATACGAACAGTGATATGTGGGCGGTCAGCCTGTGAGTAGGCGCCCGCCCATAGTTTCCGGGGAAGCATCTGGCTAGCCGATCTTCATCATCTTTCGAACACTCTGCATCGTGTCGTTGGCAACAACCCGTGCGCGCGCCGCCCCATCTTTCAAGATGGCGTCCAGTTCATCAGGATTCGATATCAGCTCATTCCGGCGGGCTCGCAGCGGCTCAAGTTGAATGTTGATGCGTTCGCAGAGCTGCTTTTTACAGGCCACGCATCCGCGAGTACCGGCGCAGCATTCGCTTTCGACGATATCGACATCAGGGCTATAAGCCTGATGCAGTGCAAACACCGTGCAACCTTCAGGATGACCAGGGTCGTCTTTACGTATTTTCAATGGATCGGTGTAGGCGTTGCGAATCTTGGCCCAGACCGTGTCCGCATCGTCCGACAAGTAGATCGCATTATCGTAAGATTTGCTCATCTTGCGGCCGTCAAGCCCCGGCAGCTTTTTCACGCGCTGCACTATCGCCACAGGCTCAGGGAACAGTTCACCATAGGTATGGTTCCAACGGCGGCCTATCTCACGAGTTAGCTCCAGGTGGGGTAATTGGTCTTCGCCAACCGGAACCGCATCGGCTCGGTACATCAAGATGTCAGACGCCATCAGCACCGGATAACCAAGCAGACCATAGCTGACACTGTCTTCGAGGCCCAGGTTCTCTCTCTTTTCCTTGAAAGAGGGTACACGCTCCAGCCAGCCCAGGCTCGTGATCATACTCAGCATCAGGTGCAGCTCAGCATGTTCGGGCACGTCGCTTTGGACGAAGACGGTCGAACGCACAGGGTCTATCCCAGCAGCGATGAAATCCGCCGCGACCTGCCGTGTGTTCGGAATGATCTGATCGGTCCGATCCTGCATCGTGGTGAGGCAATGCCAGTTGGCGATGAAAAAATAGGATTCATAGTCATTTTGTAGTTGAACCCAGTTCTTCAGTACCTCGTAGTTACCAAGGTGCAGGATTCCCGTCGGCTGCATCCCGCTAAGCAGTCTTTTCTGTGCCATTACGTCTATCATCTCCCATACACAATTGAATGCCCATAAAAGAGCACCTCTATATTATGCCATCTTACAAATTACTGTAGTGGGAGCATCTCCGCGCCGCATCTCACGGACTAAATTCACAATTGATAATGAGGCTAAAATCTGCATATTGACATGACCCAACTCGTGCGTTAGACTGTCACAAGCACAACCGATTCACGCAATCAAAACGGATATGGGACGCGTTCTGAGCGCCCACTCCATACAGAGGGATAATATGACATTCATTCAGATATTCGTGCTGTTAGTGGTTTCTGCATTCGTGACATCATCTTGCCGGTGCGCCGCAGATGAGCGTCCAGTGACGAAAGACTGGATGCAGAAAGCCTTTCTAGCACAGCCAACCACGGCGCCGAAGCATCCGGGACTTGAACTCCTCCGCCAGGACTATGACAAACTGGGTTTCGGCACCACTTGCGTGGCGGCACCAATAGTGTTGGGCAAAAAAAGCTACAAGCACGGATTAGGAACTCACGCTAACAGCGAAATTGTGGTGAGATTGCCCAAGCCAGGCACGGAATTCCAGGCTGAAGTCGGAGTAGATAATGGATGGCCGGGCAGTGTGTGCTTTGCTGTCGATGTAAATGGCAAAGAGATATTCAAGTCGGATGTCTTAGAGGCTGATGGTGCTCCAGTACCGGTTCGATGCGATCTGCACGGTGTGAGCGAATTCACGATTCGCGTGACCGATGGCGGCGATGGCCCCAGCAGCGACCATGCAAGCTGGGCGGATGCTCGAGTGACGCTAGCCGACGGAAAGCAGATTTGGCTCGACGAATTGCCGCGTCAAGTTCCCTATATGGGGCTATCGACCGACATCCCGTTCTCGTTCAACTACGATGGGAAGCCGTCATCCTCATTCCTTTCGTCTTGGACGCGGTCGGAGACGAAATCCAAATCAGCAGACGGTAAAGAGAGCTGGAGCATCACATATACCGATCCTGACACCGGCTTGGAAGTGATCTGCGATGCCATTCAATACACAGACTACCCGGCGGTCGAATGGGTCATGCACTTCCGCAATACGGGCTCGGTGGACACTCCCATCATCGATAGTGTCCGGCCGTTGAATTTGGGCGTCAACACCACGAACAGCTCCCCTGTGGTGCTCCACCATTCCAAGGGCAGCACCTGCAGCTCTACTGATTTCCTTCCAGTGAATGAAAGCATCGACCTCGGCGCCACGATCAACATCGAGCCAGGCGGTGGACGCTCATCCGACAGTGCCCTCCCCTTCTTCAACCTCGAATGGGATGGAGGCGGAGTGGTCGGTGCCATCGGATGGTCAGGGCAATGGGCCATGAGCTTAACCCGCGCTCAAGACGGCAAAATGAACCTGCAGGCAGGACAGAAGACAACCCACCTCAGACTGCACCCGGGCGAGAGCATTCGCACGCCGCGCATCTTGCTGGTGATGTGGCAGGGGAAGGATGCCATGCGTGGTCATAACCTGCTGAGACGGCTGCTATTGGCCCATTACGTACCAAAACAAGACGGGCAGATTGCAGTCGCCCCCACCACCTGGAACTCGTGGTTCAGCTTCGATGGTGGGAACAGCGTGGATGAGGCGAATCAACTTGACTGGATCAAACGCACGGCCAAAACAGGCATGGAGTGCTACTGGCTCGATGCAGGCTGGTTTGAAGGCGGATGGCCAGCCGGTGCCGGAAGCTGGGTTCCTGATTCTAAGCGCTTCCCAAGGGGGCTCAGACCATTAGGCGATGCGGCGCATAAAGAGGGCATGAAGTTTGTGCTTTGGCTGGAGCCGGAGCGTGTGAACCCAAACAGCCGGTTAGCCAAAGAACACCCTAAGTGGGTCATTCAAGATTGGGCCAAGAACAGTCAGCCAGGAGACGGTCTTCTCAACATAGGTGATCCTGTGGTGTACCGGTGGCTTACGGACTATCTGACCAAGTGCTTTGCTGATTGGGGTGTCGATATCTACCGCATCGACTTCAATATCGCGCCGCTTGCGTTCTGGCAGTCAGCCGACACGCCGGACCGCCAGGGGATGACGGAAATCCGATATATCGAGGCACTATACTCGATGTGGGATGAGCTCATGAGAAGGCATCCTGGCTTGACTATCGATAACTGTGCGAGTGGTGGCAGACGCCTTGATCTGGAGACACTCAGCCGCAGCTATCCCTTGTGGAGAAGCGACATCCCATGCATGGGCAAGCAGCCGGTATGGGACCAGGTTCAGACAGCGGGTTTGAGTTTGTATGTTCCTCAACACACCACAGGCGTGTGGGCAATGGATCCATACACATATCGAAGCGCAGCCACAATGGGTGTGTCGATTTGCCCAGATCCCAGAGCGAAAGGCTATTCACTCGATCAGACAAAGCAGGCACTGGCTGAGGTAAAGAGGCTGCGCCTATACTACCTGGGCGACTATTACCCGATTTTCGACATCGGTTTGAGCGAACAGGGCTGGGCTGGCTGGCAGTTTGATAGGCCTGAGTTAGGCGGAGGGTTTGCCACTGTGCTGCGGCGGCCACAGTGTCCTTATGTCAGCGCAGATATCAAACTGCGTGGGCTTGAAGATAAGGCAGTTTATAAGGTCTCGTTCTATGAAACCTACAAACTCAAAACAGAACGGCAAATGACCGGCATAGAACTGTCGAAGCTGCGCGTCACGATGGACACGGCCCCTGGCAGCCTGCTGATCGAGTATAAGAAGCTGAGCAAGTAACGGCATCATCCGTAATTAAGTATCGAAGTATCCCCTGTCTGGGGCAGTCTATCCGCATTCACGCGGTTATAGGTAACTATAAGCCGCCCCGGACATACACAACCATATCGACCACAAGGGATTCGTTCTGTGCATCTCGAACTATACAATAGTCACGATCTCAGGAGGAAACCATGCTCGCGTTTCGTCACAGTATCAGTCTTCTGGCACTCAGCCTGCTTGCTGGCAGCGCCATGGCAAGGGATGTCATGCCCGACACATGGGTCGCCACCGATGGCGCCCAGCGCACTCTGCCCGGATATGCCCAGGCAGGCCCTGTCAGGTCCAACAAAACCGTCGGTATGTTTTACTTCAACTGGCACACACCCGGCATGCCTGGGCCATTCGACACGTCCAAAATCACCAAGGGTGAGCAGCAGTGGGGAGGCCCAGGGGCGTTTCACTGGTGGACAGAGCCTGAGATTGGGTATTACCAGACCGCCGATGAATGGGTGATCAAACGGCACTGCCGTCAACTCACCACGATGGGTGTGGATGTGATCGTGCTGGATGTCACCAACGCATTTGTCTACAAAGAGGCCTACATGGCTCTTTTCAAAGTGTTTACTGAGTTGCGGGCGAAAGGCGAATCGACCCCTCAAATCGCATTCATCGCCTGGGCAGGATCCGACAGGGTGGCGAAATCGCTATATGACGACCTCTACAGCAAGGGTCTTTACAAACCGCTCTGGTTCATGTGGAAGGGTAAGCCGTTAATGCTTGCCAACATGGAGAATATGCCAGAAGAGTACAAGCAGTTCTTCACCATGCGAGAGACCTGGGCATGGAACGGTGGCCAGCGTAAGGACTACTGGACCTGGCTGGATAACTACCCCCAAGGCGTCTGCTGGGATGAGCCTGGCGAAAAAGAGGAGCTGTCGGTCAGTGTGGGGCACCATGCCACCACCAACAAAGGGCGCAGTTTCCACAACGGCGTACAACCCTCACCAGATAAAGTCACGCCAGAACTGGCACCCAACTATGATGAGCAGTGGAAGCGCGCCTTCGAGGTTGACCCCAAGTTCGTGTTCATCACCGGATTCAATGAGTGGATCGCCCAGCGGTTTATCAACGATGGTAACACGCAGTTCCTGGGCAAGGCTGTCAAGGGCGAGAGCTTCTTTGTGGACAGCTACGACCGCGAATTCAACCGCGACATCGAGCCCATGAAGGGCGACTACACCGACAACACCCTCTACCAGACCATCGCCAAGGTGCGGCAATACAAAGGTGTCCGTCCCCTACCCCTTGCAGGTACTCTTAAGAGCATCAAAGTGGACGGTAAGCCGTCAGAGTGGGCTAACGTTAAGCCGGTCTTCCGCGACTGGATTGACGACACCGCCACCCGCGACAGTGTGGGATGCGGAGGTCTCAAATATATCAACAAAACTGGCCGCAACGACCTGATGGACTTCCAGGTCAGCCGCGATAACAAAAACATATACTTCCTGGCCCAAACCCGTGCGAATATCACAGGCAAAGGCAACGGCAACTGGATGCTGTTGTTCATCGACGCAGACGCCAACTTCAAAACCGGCTGGATGGGTTATGACACCCTTGTCGATACTGGGGTGGTAAAGAAGTGGGACGGCACTCGGTTCAGTGCCTGCGGTAAAGCGGTTTATGCGGTGAAGGGCAACAGCTTGGAGCTGGCCATCCCGAAAGCCCTGCTCGGTTTAGGGAACAAGAAGAGCTTCACGCTGGACTTCAAATGGGCTGATAACATCCAAAAGATCGGCAGTGTTGAGGAGTTCTTCAATAACGGTGATGTCGCTCCCGACCGCCGCTTCAACTACAGATATCAGGTGAATTAACCATGAGAAACACCGCAGTAATCTCAGCCATCGCCTGTATGGCCTTCAGCGTAGGCTGCCTGGCGGCACTACCCGGCACACGTGACCTTTACGCTGACACATGGGTCGCCACAGACGGCATCGGTCGAACACTACCCACGGCTCCCGAGGTGCGGGTACCTCAGGAGCACAAGACGGTCGGCATGTTTTACTTCCTCTGGCACAACGAAAACATGCCTGGCCCCTGGGACATTTCGAAAATCAACAAGGGCACTCGAACCTGGGGCGGTATGAACGGGTTCCATCACTGGTCGGAACCAGAAGTCGGCTACTATATCTCCACAGACCCTTGGGTCTACCGTCGACATGTGCGCATGTTAAGCGATATGGGCGTGGATGTGCTCTTCATGGACGCCACCAACGCGGCTACCTATGAAACCCACTACAAGATACTGCTCGGTGTCATGCAGGAGATGCGCAAAGATGGCGAGAAGGTTCCTCAGATCGCATTCATCACCTGGAGCAGTTCGGGTAATACCACCGACCGCCTGATGAAGGCGTTGTATACACCAGGGCTCTACAAGGATTTCTGGTTCATCTACAAAGGTAAGCCGTTGATCCTGGGTAAAGCCGAGGAGATGTCCAAAGAGGCATTGGACTTCTTCACCGTCCGGGCCGCCTGGGCTTTCGATGGCGGTAAGGCCAAGGATTATTGGACCTGGATTGACCACTACCCCCAAGGTGTGGCGTGGGATCAGCCTGGTGACAAAGAAGAGGTCAGTGTTTCTGTAGGCGGCCACCCGCATGAGAACCGAGGACGCAGCCTGGAAAGCGAGAAGCAGCCTCCGTATGAGAAGGTAACCCCAGAAAAAGGGCTGATGTTCGCACAGATGTGGAAGCATGCACTTGACGTCGATCCTGACGTGATTTTCATCGATGGCTGGAATGAGTGGATCGCCCAACGCTTTGAGAACCAGGGATATATGCTCTACGCAGGCCGACCAGCCAAAATCGGCGACCCCTTCTTTGTGGACACCTACGACCGCGAGTTTAACCGTGACATGGAGCCCATGAAAGGCGACTACACCGATGCTACCTACTATGAGGGCGTCGCTGCGGTCCGTCAGTACAAAGGTGCCCGTCCCCTGCCCCTGGCAGGAGCACCGATGAGTATCAAGATCGACGGGGATATGTCTGACTGGAAATCGGTGCAGCCAGAGTTTCGCGACCACGTGAAGGACACCGCCACGCGCAACAGCCAGGGATGGAACAAACTACAGTATGTCAACAACACCGGCCGCAACGACATCATGAACGCCAGGGTCTCGCGTGACAGCCAGAACCTTTATTTCATGGCGGAAACTTTCGGGCCGCTCAGCCCCAATTTCGGTCCAGATTGGATGCTGCTGTATGTCGATGCCGACAACGACCATTCCACTGGCTGGATGGGCTACGACTACATCGTGAACAGCGCGCAACTGGGCAGAGGTCTGGCTGAGGTCAGCAAGTGGGTCGGTCAAGGCTGGGTCAGATGCGGCCGCGCCAGTATCGCCACCAGCAGCAACTCGCTGGAGCTGTCGGTGCCGAAGTCGCTGTTGGGTCTAGCGGGTAACAGCAAGTTCACCATCGACTTCAAGTGGGCTGACAACATCCAGGACCGCACCAGCATCGAGAGCTTCTTCCTGAACGGCGACGTCGCCCCGGATCGCCGCTTCAACTACCGGTATCAAGTGAAATAGGCACCATACAAACCGTAAGTAAAACAGGGACTGGCCACTGCGGCTGGTCCCTGTTCATGTATGTCAAACTGACTTCAGGAGCAGGTAATGTCCATAACTAGAACACCCGTATACATCGTGCAGCATAACCACTTCGACCCCACGTGGCGACGGTGCTGGGACCGCACTTTTGATTACAAGGGAGACCGATATAGATCCTATGCCGATCTGGAGGAGCGGTTCATCAAGGCCTGGATAGAGAACGCCCGTTCTGGAGCCACCTTCTCAGAAGGCCAGGCTGTGGTCATCCGCAAGTATCTGGAACGCCACCCAGAGCAGCACGATGAGATGGTCGACTTAGTGAAGCGAGGTCTGCTGGAGCTGACAGCCGCCGGCGAAACGGTGCCCGACACCAACATGGTCTCAGGGGAAACGCTGCTGCGAAACTTTGTGATGGGGCAGCGCTATTTCGAGCGAACATTCGGAGTGATCCCCTGCATCGCATGGCTGGAAGATGCGTTTGGTCAGAGTGCCCAAATTCCACAACTGCTGCGCGGTGTGGGATGTGACTCAGTTCAGGCTCTTTATTACAAGCGCGTGCCCGGCAGCTATTGGAAGGGTTTGGACGGCAGCGTGCTGTTCACCGGCATGGCACCAAACCAGCCTGGACTCGGTAACAACATTAAACTAAATCCATGCTCAGAATGTCATGGAATGGGCTGTGAAAGCTGTCATGACACTGGGCTTGGTGACCAGAGTGCGATGTCCGACCAGCAGATACTCGATGCGCTAATGGCTCCCGAGTTGGCTGACCACCCATTCAATTTGATAGTAATCGGTGGGGAGGAGACGATCCCCAGCCTCAATCTGCCGCAGCTTGTTGCAGATGCCGCAGCGGCACGAGATGATGTGGAGTTCATCTATGGCGGCTATGACTGCATCACCAAACATATGGCTGCAGAGTTCGCCAAGATTTACGATGAAAACATCGAGGTCTCTGACCAGATGGAAGCCAACCCGGTCTCCACAGGCTGTTATGTGGACCGGATCAAGCTCAAACAGCGGGTGCGGAAGGTTGAGAATCTGCTCAACGCCGCCGAACGCTGGGCTACGGTCGCCTCGCTGCTGGGAGCCGAATACCCCACCGAGCTTCTGCTGACATCATGGCGCAACATGGTGTTCCTGGCCTTCCATGACGCCATCACCTGCGACCATCTGGATTCCTCATATGAGGAGCTGATGGACATGCTCGATATCGCAGAAACAGGGGCGTCGACCATTCAAAGCCAGGCCTTGACACATATCGAAAGCTTGATGGCCACCAGTGCAGACCAAAAGCGGCTGGTGCTGTATAACTCCGAAAGTTGGCCACGAACCGACCTGATCACACTCACCATTCCGAACACCCAGGGGTTACCTGCCCTCATCAAGCCTGATGGCCAGCCAGTTGAGATTCTGGATGCCTCCGCCAGGGGACGCAACGTGACGGTCAGCTTCCACGCCCCTGAGGTACCCAAAGTTGGATATTGCAGTCTGAGCTTAGTGGAGGACACAGCCCCAATCCATAACGGTGAGGTGACCTCTGGCCCTGGCAGCATAGAGAACAAGTTCTACCGGATGGAAGTGAGTGATTTTGGTATCACCTCGCTGATCGACAAACGGAGTGGCACCGAACAACTCGACACCAGTCGCTATCTGCTGAATGAGTTGATACTTGAGGAAGACATCGGACATCCCTGGGGCACGATGCAGCCGCCCAGCTTTGAAGAGGGTTTGTCAAAATACACCACCAGGGTTCAGATCCGTCGAACTCCTGGCATGAGCGAAATAGCGATCACCGGCCAGTATAAGGGCGATGACGCGGGCACATACCGGCTGAGCTGGCGGCAGGTGACACGCCTCTACAAGGGCAGCGAGCGGATCGACTTTCACACAGACGTGAACTGGGATTCCGCACAGCGTCGGCTACGGATCGCCTTCCCCACCATACTGCACGCAGCTGAGGCCGTCTATTCCATACCCTACGGCGCGATCACACGGGATCCGTATGAGCCCGAGATGAATGTAATGTTCAGCACCAACGGCGATTGGCCGACGGTCAACTGGCTCGATATCTACGATGCAACCACCAACCGGGGCGTTGCTCTCATCAACACCGGCACGCCCTCTCACAAAGTGATCGACGGGGTGATATACCTGTCTATTCTCAGAAG
This sequence comes from Armatimonadota bacterium, assembly GCA_963677485.1. GTDB lineage: Bacteria > Armatimonadota > HRBIN16 > HRBIN16 > HRBIN16. Next base: position 169,152 of record OY781964.1, read on the forward strand.
CCCCATCGATAGCTGGTGCTTGAATGAACCGGAGTTCTACGACTGCCCCGACTACGACGGTGCTAGAGATGCGGGTCAGCACGAGTTCAGATACAGCCTGATCCCTCATACCGGTGACTACGGAACGGCTGGGATAGAGAAACGGGCCAGGGAGATGAACACCCCCATCACGGCACACGTCGTGGATAGTAAGGGCACAGGATCACTGCCGGCCCGGAACTCATTCCTGGATTTTCAAGCCTCCGACAATGTGATTATCACCGCCATCAAAAAGGCCGACCAGGGCGATGCCATCATCGTACGGTTGGCGGAGACGGCAGGATTGCCCGGTGTCGCTGTGGTATGGGTAGATGATGTATCTTCGCAAGTATCGCTGGTGAACTACCTGGAACACGGCGATCAGCCGCTATGCGGCCTCATCGACGTTGGACCATTTAAGGTGCTGACAGTGAAGCTTGAGTAATATCTGGGCGCGGATGGCATTGGGCGGGGAGACCGCGCCCACATGACGTGCCACACCCGGGGCAGGATTAAACGACAACACATATGTGACGGCTCACATATTATATCGTATGTGATATAATCGATGTGTGCGAAGGAGGAACACCCCATGACCTACAAGGAGTACAAGCAGGCTGTGCTGGCGAACGACCCCGAGCTCCGCAAAGAGTATGAGGCACTTGCCCCTCAGTACAAAATGATCAATGCCGTGATTGCCGCCCGTACCCAACAGAATATGACACAGGCTGAACTTGCAGTTCGGTCCGACACAAAACAAAGTAACATCAGTCGTTTTGAAAGCGGAAACTACAACCCGTCTGTGGAATTCCTTCTCAAGATCGCAAAAGCACTGGGCAAACAGCTTGACATAACGCTCAGCTAGCCCCACCACACGCTTGCCTCTGCTGACGGTTCTTCTTTGGAGGCATGTTATTCATGCAAGGCCCGCGCCCCGGCGCGTCACTCCTCGCCCCTACCGATTACCCGCCGGGCAGATAGCGGTTGCCGAAGCCGACCACCTGCTCGTTGCTGCGGTAAGCTGGTGGCGCAGGATTGAGCCACCTCAGCAGATCGTCCTTCATCGAGAAGGCGTAGAAGTGCGTGCCCTTGGGGTTGTAATGGCCAATGAACAGACGTCGGGCATACGTCCAGGCATCCACCCGGAAATCCTTGAAGTCCTGCACATGCTTCTCAATCGCATCGATGTAGGGATACCCGCTCTGATGCAGCCAGTCAGAGAAGCCCTGGTCGTGGCGAGGCCGTCCTTCCAACACATCGACCACATGAGCATCACCATAGCTCTGCATGATCATCAACTTGCGGTTCGTGCGTTTTGCCCATACAAAGGCCCGGTTGACGATTTCGATACTGGCACGGTGCGCATACTCGTCGTAGGTGGTTTGGTTGCTCTGCCAGACATGCTCAGGATTGTCCCACTGCAGTGACAGACCAAACATCTCAGCCGTCTGCTTAATCTGGTCGAGTGGCACGTCGGTGCAGTGTTGCTGGACCATATACATCTGCGTCACCACATCGTATGTGAATGTCGATTGGATGTAATCAGGGTCAGTCAGCGCATACAGCGACTGGGGTGTGGGGCAGAGGCTTTTATGCTCCTCGAGGGCACCATTTTGCGGATTGAAGCGCACGTAGTCCCATGGGTTGCTGTGGAACATATATGCGGCTTCTTTCGCGTTGAACCACGGGATGCAGCGCATATACCGGAAGCTGTCAATGCTGCGATGGTGATCGTCGCTGCCCCAAATGTTCAGCACCACATACTCCGCAGCCGCATCCGTGGCTTCGGTGCGCATCATGCGCCGAAACGCCTGGTACACACCATATCCCCCCACCCCAAAGTTGCGGATGGGCTCCCCAAAGTGCGCGGCCAGATACTCCTGCCAGGTCTCGCCATCGGAGACCTGATGGCACATGGTAAAGCTGTTGCCATATGTATTGATGCGACAAGGCTGATCGCCATAATGAACCATCTGTCGCTCACCATATGGACCGTAGTTGCCAAAGGTCAAGCATTGGTCCATCCCGTCACGAACCACGCTGTCGCGCAGGGTGTATCCCAGCTCTGGGTCAAACTTCGCCCAGTTCGGGGCCTCAGGGTCTAAAAAGTGGTCGATCTGTTCTTTACGCAGAACCAGAGAATCCAGGAATTCGCGCACAGTGGCCATAGTTGTCGCCTCACGATGTAAAGAGTTCTATATGAACTGTTTTTATGGAACACATTGAACGTACAGATCGGCCTTCAAATCACGCAAGCTTGATGAGCTCACCGCCGCCAGGAGCGAGATCAAGCTCAAGCCAGCCATCGCGTGGGGGCAACGGGATGTACCTCGCCAGACGGCGGTCGTATATTGTGGATTTGATCTTCTCGCCAAGCTTCAACCGGCAGACCGCAGACTTGGTGTAGTCCTTATTGGCGATCAGTATCACGCCATTTGTGAACATCCCAAGAGTAAACCGGCCACCCTCAGCTTCACGTATGACGGCGTTGGGTTTGAAAGGCTCGACGGGTTCGGTCTCTGGCCCGACATGCATCACCCCCAGACTCCGCTTTTGGTAAAGCAGACGTCCGATGGGTAGTATCTCCTTGTTTACATCCGCGATTTCGGCATAGTTATGCGTGCGTTTGCCGTCTTCCGTAATACAGGCGTTATGGAAGTTCCATTCATCCATACCAGGTGTCCAGTAGGTGAACCAGCACAGAGCCTTTACACCGTAGGCCAACGCCTGGTAGCAGTCCCATCGCAGCTCCGCCGGACCTGGGTCGCGGTATGGCCCGTGTGGCAACAGTAAAGTGACCACCACCATGGGCAGCCGATGTTTTTGGCACACCTCCCAGGTGATCTGCAGGTTTTCAAGATAGCCTGGCCGGTCCAGTCCTGATCCTTTTCGATCCCAGGCGTTTTCCCAGATCGCCCGATCGCGCTCATTCAGCTCAGATGGAGGGGCCGGTGCCTTAGAATCAAGCAGCCAGTGATAATGGTCATAACTGACGACTGACGGTTTGACCGCACCAATGAATTCCTCAAGATGGTGCCGGTAATCCACCGAACCAAGCTGCTGCGGACTGGCATAGGTCGGGAATAGGTTGATGAAGCTGAGGTGTTTTGAATCAAGCTTTTTCAACTCAGCCGTGATCTGCCCCAGACGAGGGAATATCTTCGCACTGGGTTCATCGGTTACGAAATAGGCCTCAAGAGCCGGGTGAGATCCAAACTCGTCATCAACCTTCTTCAGGTCATCGTCAATAGGTCCCTTAGTGCCTATCGCGGTATATATCCTTGGGTCGGCTAATAGCACTTTCATACCCAGATTCTTGCCGATATCGAGAAGCTTATGGTTAGTATCATCGGAGACAGTGTCTTCTCGAACGCCAGATGAGTTCATGATGCCGGTGCCAGGCGGGCTGATCATGGTAAAACCAGCATCCCGTATCTCCTTGTATCTCGCCAAAGTGGTTTCACTCGGCGGCGGGCCAAACCAATACATAATATGAAAGCGGTCCATATCATCACCTCAGAAGTTTATTATGACTATTATAGCATTACGGTAAACTAGCAGAATTACCATACCTTCGGTCCTTCACAACTTTGATTATGCCTCTGGTTGCCAGTTTGAACGCCTTGTAATACATCCACCAGCTCCAGCCGATTATCCATAGTATTGTGACGATGAGGAATACCGCTTTCACAGGGTCGGGCAGTCGTTCGCCCGATATTGTGCCCAGTCCCATGAATATGCCGAACAGAACCAGCGCACGAGGGCCTTGGCCAAACACATGCGGCCTGCGCGGTGGTTCGCACACGAGGGCTTGCTGGCTGCCTCGCCAAAATATCCAGATGAACAGTGCATACAACACCCAGATGCTGATCTGATACCGTAGTGCAGGCATGAAGGCCACCTGAATATTACTTCCTTGTATAAGGAAGACCGCCTCAAGAGCAAGCCCCGCACCTAATAACCCTACGCCAGTCGGAAGTCCCTGCTTCATTGGCAGCATCTCGCCTCGGCTGCGACGGTTCCAGATCGTCACCAGCAGTGCGATCAAACCAGCGTTTAAAATCATCATGACCGCAGTAAATAAGCCATTACCTTTTGGATGCGTTGTCGCGTTGAATATACCCGTCAGCAATCCTAAAATCGCGACCGTCCAGGGTGCCTGCTTCGGATTGAGCAGCACACGGCGCAACTTGACAGGCGTCCAGAGCCTCCACTGTCCAGTGTGCAGACAGAGCGCATCAGCGACCGCCACCGGGACCAGGAAGCTCATCAGTGGATGGTAGGCCAGAATCACCCATAGAATCGCGGTCATATCGAGCCCTATCAGTCGGAAACCAGGGGTAGGGAAATAGGGGTGCCATGCGACTTTGGTGATGTATGCTTCATACAGCCCGAACACTGCACCAGCGGCTACCATCACCGCCACATGCGGCGTGCCGCGACGATGCGTCAGTGCGGCCAGGATCATCGCATGGAGTCCATACAGCGGTATCAAGGCAATCACACCCCATACTGATATCACGCCCGTGGGCGATGAGCCGGTGACGACCTCTGCGAAGAACACAGAGAGGCAGCTCAAAATCAGCCAGAATAGCCACCGCGGTGCCCCTTTCGGCACCTCAGCTTCGCCCTGATTCACCATGTCACATTTCCTTTTTGGTATGCGCAATATTCCGGCTTCGTCGCAGCCGAATGCGATGCGGAGCTATGGCCAGCCGCAATGCTTGAATCAACATCCATAGACTCCATATGATGCCCGCAAACATGAAGGTCACGTACAGCAGGTTACGCGTCACCGCACCACTGCCGGCGAAACTAAATGAGGTCAACGTGACAACCCCTCCGAACACCAACAGGGCAACAGACGCAGCCGGCACGCGATGCACCCGAGTGGGCTGCGCAGCCCCGTAGCTCCAACGGCTACTGCGCCACATCAACCATACAAATGCCGCATACAGCACCCAAAGGCTGATGGATCCCTGCAGGCCAGGCAGTGCTTCGGGCCGGATCGTCAGGCCCAACAGCATGTAATAGATGAGCAGCACGACCGCACACGCCACAAGTTCCAACCCCCTTGGCAGCATGTCCCGCATAGTTCCGTTGCGGCCTTGAGCCATCTTGTGATACCACCACACCAAGCCAACGATGAGCAGACTGTGCATACTAACCATCAACCCGGTTCCATGCCACAAGCCAGACTTATCCATCGCCCCCTGCATCACGCCATTCAGAGCTCCAAACACCACTCCCGCAAGCACGGCGAACCACAGGATGCGTTTGGGGCTCAATACCATTCGGCGTATCCATCTGGGGCTCCAAAACCGCCATTGGCCGGTGTGAAGCAGCAGTAGGTCCGCTGTCCACAACGGCAGCAGGAACGCCATCAACGGGTGCCAAAATAGAATGACAGATAACAGCGTGGGAATATGAATGCCTAATACTACCTGCGAGGGGTCAAACGGATGAGATGGGTTCCACAGCTCCTTGGTGATGTAGGCTTCATAGAGCCCGAATATCACCCCGGCTGCCACAACAGACGCCACGTGCGGAGTGCCTTTACGGTGCACCAGCGAACCCAAAATCACCGCGTGAAGCCCATACAACGGCAGCAGCACACCAATACCCCAGCGTGAGAACAGCCCAGTCGGCGCATAGTTACTGACCACCTCGGCGAAATAGACCGAGAGGCAGCCAAGGATGAGACAGAAGAGAACCCTCTGCCCCTGACGAGGTAAAATCTGAGTAGGCATGAATCAACTATAGCAGATTTCAGTACCAGCCATCACGGTATATGCAGTTCATGAGGGCCATTGGCGGACTCCGTCTCACCATATGGGCTTTCCGCCATCACAGTCCAGTAATAGCGACCGGGTTTCATCTTCGGTAATACCAGCTTAAGGCCCTTCACAGCGCCGCAACGCCTCCCAGCAGCCATATCTTTACCCTGTGAGACGATCACCACCCAATGGTCTGCTCCGCTCCGCGCTTCCCAATTCAACTCGATCCCTGTTTCGCCGAAATGCGGCTCTTCGAGATAGAAAGGCGATGGTATCCGCTGCGTGCATCCAAACCATGACTGGTAATACGAGCCTGACATCCCGGCACTGGCATAGTCACAGAGTTTAAACTCATGCCCATCGCCGTCAACTAGCCTGGTCAGCAGCCACGGAGCGTTACTTCCCTTCCACGCGACAGGCTCGATATGGGCACCTGTCATGTTGATTGGGTATTTGGAGCCCACGGATTGGCTTCTGTCATATCTGGTGTCGCATGACAACAGGATGGGTCCCTGGTATAGGCTCACCTTGTCTGCGTAGTTCTCCTCACCCTTCCACACCCTCAGCGAAAAATCCAGAGCCAAGTGCAGCACATCACCGGTCTGCCATCGGCGACGCAAGACCATATAGCTGCCAGCAACAGGCTGGGGCTGCGGTTCGCCGTTCACCGTCACGCGTGTGTGCGCCGACCATTTTGGAATCCGCAAATACACCGTGAACTCCGATGGTTCTGACACCGTAACTTGGATGTTGATGTCGCCTTTCGCAGGATACTCAGTCACTTGCTTGAGTGTGATCCGTTGGCCTGTCTCCAGGGTGGCTGACATCGTCGATGGGCCATAATAGTTCAGCACCAGACCATCGGACTTCCGCATCAAGGCCCAGTCCGCAATCATGCCTATCGCACGAGGAGCATTGGTAGAACAGCAACTGAGCAGTGGTCCGTCCGCTGGGCCTTGCACAAGCTCGCCATATTTCCGGCGGCCGTCGGGTTGGTTGGCATAGGCAGCATACGACCCGTCACTCGGGAACGAGCCTAACGCGCTGTTCAGCGTGCTCCACTCAAGCTCATCGGCGGCTCGTGAGTCACCCGTCAGCTTCAGCATATCTGTAGAGAGCGCAATCCATGCCACGGTGCAGCAGGTCTCGATGGCCCCTGGGGCATATGGGGTGCCTCGCAGTGCCTCGTCAGTCGTGAACCCTCCCGTGTTATGACGATCGGAGCGCAGCATCGTCCACCACAGATATTCGTAAGCCTTGCGGTAATCTGAATCTCCATTCAGCCAGTAGAGCTCTGGGAGTGTCTGCGTATTATGAACGCCCTCCCAGCGGCAAGCCGGGAACTCCACTATCGGCCGATGCTCTTTACCTAGTCTAAAATAGCTCACGCCGTCAAGCTCGTTGCTGGCCTCACTCACAATGTAGTTCGCGAAGTTCAGATAACGCGGCTCCTTTGTCTCCTTATACAGCAGTACCATCGCGTGGCTCATCGCCTCAGTGCCGCCGCCGATTTTCGGGTAGGCACCTGCCTGAGGACCGTATACCCGAATCACCAGGTCGGCGGCCTTCTGCGCCGCTTCGAGCGCAGGCTGGTATCCGGTGTCACTGTAGTAGTTCACCAAGCTGTCGATGATGGCGTAGTGGCTCCAGATGTCGATATGGCCACTGAGGTCAGCAAATGGCCCCAGATACCCATCATCGCGCTGACAGGCGATATACTCCTTCACGAAGCGGTCCATGCGTTTCTTCAAAGCTTCGTTGTGGGTCAACCGCCAGAGAGCCTGTCCCGAGTTGATATACTGCCCGCCGTAGATGCCAGCCCACGGAAGCAGATCCATCTGAGGACGCTCGCGCAGTATCCGCAGCATGCCCGGGTTCTTGTCCGGCATATCGATCCAGAACTTCACCAGTTGGTCCACACGCTCACGTAGATAGCCGTCCAGTTCGATGCGGAGGTCAGCAGGCCGCACCATCTCTGGCTGCACAACTTGAGTCTGTGTTGCCACATCCGCAGGTTTGTTCCAGTCCACGAATGTAAATCGGCGCAGCTCCTTGGATCGAACCTCACCATAGCTGTTTTTAGCGACCGCAGTCCAGTAGATTGTGGCTGCCCCCGCCTGCTCAGCGCTCAAGTCAAAGCTAGTCTGCTTGCCAACGTCGATACTCTTGAGCAATTTCGCAGACTCTCGGTCGGCATAGATGCGTACACAGTATTCATCCGCCCCCACCGAGCCGTTCCACTCCAGCTTTTTCACGCCCCTGTGCGCCTGCATCCCATCAAAGGGCAGACATAATGCCGGTGGGGCTGGTAAGCCAGTCGGCTTTCCCATATGCTCCAAATCGCCTGTGGTGACCAGCGGGCAGGAATCACTCAGGCTCATGGCTGTCGCAAGAACCCAGACCTTCGGTCGCGCGGCGTTTAACAGGCGGATTTCTTCAATATCACCATTGAACTGTGAATCAGGGGCATCTGTGACGCTGCGGCCGTAATACATCCTATCTGGCTTGTCCGCCCCAGCCGGAAGCACACCCGATGCGAATTGCGTCCCGTCCAGGCTGAGAATACACTCGCCATCAGCACGGGCGGTGAACACCACGCTGTGCCACTGATCGGGGCTCACTCGGTCAACACTCAGTTCACGCCCTGCCCGGTTTTGCAGCACCAACTTGTGGGTCTCCACAGATAGCTCATAGCGGTCGCTCGAAAACACAGTAAGGTGTCCCTCGCCTCTGGGACGGATCCGGCATGCCAGCGTGAAATCCTGACCCAAAGTTTTGACGGTCTCTGCCGATGCTTTCAGGAATCCGGGTTGGGCACGGTAAAGGCTGACCCACGGATTGTGATGCCCAAGATACATGCCTGGAGCCCACCCATGCTGCGCCACATGACCAGTTGGCTCCAACCGCAGGCTAATTTTCACAGCGTTGTCCACATTGTTATACAGATGGAACACACCCAGTCTATTCGCATCCCACACAGTTGCCGGCTTGGCGACCTCGGCTCTTGAATTTCCAAAGTATAGCCAAAAGAACCGATCACTTTTGAGCTTGCTGATGCGGGGAATGCGCACACAAACCCGGATGCCCTGTTGTGACCAGGAGACGATCTCAAGCGGAAGCGTCTTACCATAGGCTGACACCGCTCTGAGGTCACGGCCATCAGCTTGGGCTAGTGTCCGTGCGAATTGGGTGTCCTTTAACTGCATCCACAGGGTAAAGTCGGTCATGTCCTCAGCGATCTCTGGAGCATTGATATCCACCCGCTGGCGGTACTGCCAGTGGCCATCCCACCAACTATCAGCTAAAGATATCGAACTGCAGAGTATCATCAAGCTCACCGCCATTATCATCACACGCATCGTTGTCAGAAGCTCCTTATAAGGCCAAATTCATTTCAGTGTATCAGCAGTAAACTGATCATACAAATCAACGGAATATGTGTCATACCAGAACCGATCAATTGCTATACTGTAATCAGTGCCACTTAGGAGGAACCGCCATGAAGATCATCTCTTTCGAAAACAACGGACAAGCGTGCTGGGGATTCACCCAGAACGACCGAATATATGACCTCAGTGTGCCTACTGGCTTCAGCAGCCTTAAGAACTACCTGGACCACGGAGGGACGCTGGCTGAATTGCATAAGCTGAGTGTCGATGTCCCTGAACTGGGAGCCTTTGACACCTACCCCCTGCTCCCCCCGGTGCCAGACGCGGGGCGTATCTTCGGCATCGGCTGGAACTATGGAGAACACTGCGCGGAGCAGAACCAGAAGCTGCCCAACTGTCCAGCGATATTCATGATGCCCCCCACAGCACTCACCGCGCACAACGCGACGGTCACCCGCCCGGCTATCACCAGCCAACTGGATTATGAGGGCGAACTGGCTGTGGTGATCGCCAAAACCATTAATCACGCTACCGTTGAGAACGCGCTGGATGCCGTTTTCGGATACACCATCCTGAATGATGTCACCGCTCGTGATCTACAGAACGCGGAGGGCCAGTGGACTCGCGCCAAAGGTGCCGATGGCTTCGCTCCCTGTGGGCCTTGGATTATCACCGCCGACGAGATCCCTGATCCGCAGATACTGAACATTGAGACCCGCGTCAATGGAGAGATCAGGCAAAAGGCCTGCACATCCGACATGCTGTTCTCTGTCGCGAAAATCATCCAATTACTCACAGAGGTCATCACACTGCAGCCAGGTGATATCATCAGTACAGGTACGCCCAGCGGAGTTGGTGCCCACCGAAACCCGCCTGTGTTCCTTCAGCACGATGATGTTGTTGACATTACCATAGATAAGGTAGGCACACTGACTTCCATAGTCGCAACCGGATGACGCCGATAACGGGTATGCTCTATATAATGCATCTGGTTCAGCCAGTAAAATCACCTGGAGGTACACACCTATGCGCGCAGTTGTGATGGCAGGTGGAGAGGGTACGCGCCTGCGCCCCCTGACCACCGGAAAGCCGAAACCATTGGTCCCCGTGATGAACCGCCCCATCATGGAACACATCTTCATGCACCTGAAGTCTTATGGAATCACAGAGATTGTGGTGACACTATATTACCTTGCCGATCAGATTTCGGGCTATTTCGGTGACGGCTCTGAGCTCGGTCTGGATATCAAATACAGCATCGAAGAGAGCCCTCTCGGCACCGCAGGGGCAGTCAAACAGTGTGAGAAATACCTTAAAGATGACTCTTTCGTGATCGTCAGTGGAGACGCGCTAACCGATGCCCGCCTGGACCGCGCTATCAACTTCCACAGAGGGCGTGGAAGCATGGCCACGCTGTTATTAGCGCGGGTCCCAAACCCGCTGGAATTTGGTGTCGTCGTGACGGACAACGACGGGCACATCGAGCGGTTCCTGGAAAAGCCCGACTGGAGCAATGTATTCAGCGATACGGTTAACACCGGTATGTATGTTCTAGAACCTGAAGTATTTGACCTCATGGAGTCTGGTAAGAATGCAGACTGGAGCCAGGATGTTTTCCCAAAAATGCTACAGCAGCAAAAGGCACTCTATGGTTATGTATTGGGCGAAGACGAATACTGGTGCGACATAGGCAACCTGGAACAATACCGCGAGGCTCATGATCATATTTTCGACGGTAAAGTTAAGATCAGTATGAAAGCTGTCGAAAGCAGTCCTGGGATATGGGTTGAGCCAGGTGTCAATATACAAGCTGGTGCCAATCTGGAAGCACCCGTTTATGTCGGCAAACAGAGCATCATAAAGAAAAACGCTCACGTCGGTCCATATACAGTCATCGGTGAAAACTGCATCGTAGAAGAGCAAGCCACTGTAGAACGCAGTGTTCTTTGGGGTTCCGTTTATGTGGGCCGTGACAGCCATGTCTCCAGCTCCGTGGTCGCCTCACACAGCGTGTTAAAACGGGAAGTCACCGTGCGGGAAAACTGCGTGATCGGTGACCATGTGACGATGGGCTCAGGCAGCACCTTGAAGGCCGGTTTGAAGATCTGGCCTGATAAGTATATTGAACGCGGTGCTGTGGTGACGATGAGCTTAATATGGGGGCGCAACTGGCAAGGATCATTGTTCCGAGCACTGGGAGTGCAGGGCATCACCAATGTCGAGCTAACCCCCGATTTCGCCAGTAAACTGGCCGCCAGTTATGGTGCCAGCCTGCGTAAAGGCAACACTGTGTTGTTAGCCCGTGACAGCCACCGCGCCTCCAGGATGATCAAACACAGCGTGTTAAGTGGGCTGCTGAGCATGGGAATGAATGTGGTGGACCTCCGCACGATGCCCGTTCCGATTGTCCGTCACTATATAAGTGTAGCCAGTGCTTCGGGCGGCATTAATATACGAGTATCACCGAATAACCCCCGTCTCACCGTGTTGGAATTCTTCGACAAGAACGGTGTTTACCTCTCAAAGCAGGCAGAACGAAAAATCGAGAGCATCTTTTTTCGCGAAGATTTCGCACGAACTGATGCCGATGCCATTGGCGAGCTGGATTACGATGCCAGAACGGTAGAGCAGTACCAAGCAGATTTCAGCAGGCATATCGAGAGCCGCCTGCTCACGGGTTCAAACTACCGCGTGGTGGTGGATTTCGCGTTTCACCGTATGGCCAGCATTCTGCCGTCCATCCTGGGCCGGCTAGATTGCGATGTCATAGCACTCAATGCCTATTCGGACCCTGATAGGGCTCCGCACAATGCAAGCGATCGGTTTAACCACATCGAGAACCTGAGCCAGATCGTGAACACACTCAACGCCGATATGGGTGTGCTGTTTGAAAGCGACGGTGAGCGCATGGTCATCGTCACACCGCAGGGCGTGGTGTTGAGCGACCAGCAACTCTTTCTGCTGTATGCTCAGACGATGGCAAAAGCACATCGAAAGACACGTGTCGTAGCCCCCGTATATGTCAGCTCTACGCTGGAATCTATAGTCGCCCAATACGGTGGTGAAGTGGTGCGTTCGCGTTGCGATATCCGCGACATCCATGCCGTGACTCTTTCGCAGGATCCCCCGATATCACTAGCCAGTGATGGCTTCGGCGGTTTTATCCTGCCGCAGTTCCAAAATTCGTATGATGCACTGTTCGCATTTACCAAACTGCTGGAACTGCTCAGCAGAGCCAACACCACACTTCCTGAACAGGTCGCTTGTTTACCGGAACTACACATACGCCACGAAACAGTACCCTGTCCCTGGGAACTCAAGGGTATGGTGATGCGGAAACTCACCGAGCAGTATCAAGACAACCATAATGTCGACCTTCTGGACGGGATTAAGGTCCGAGACGAAACGGGATGGAACCTGATCCTGCCCGATGCATTTGACCCGGTATTCCACATCTGGAGCGAAGATACGAATGCTGAGGATGTGGTATTTCGCGTCATGCACACGTGTGAGGTCGTCAAAGCCATCGTCGAAATCAAGGAAAAATAAGAAAGCGGGCTGGAAATCACTTCCAGCCCGCTCCTCATATCTGCAGTTTCGCATGACCACAAGGGTCATCTACGATCAGATCGCGTAATTCAACCGCTTCCATACCATATGCAGTCCATCCAGGGTCAGCCAGGGGTCTACATGCTCAATCAGCTTGCAGGCCTGGGCTACAAGCGCGGCGTGCCCACCGGTTGCTATCACCACAGGGTCTCCCCCCAGCTCATCAGCCACGCGAGATATCATCGCGTCGATACCACCAGCATAACTGTAGTACAACCCGCTCTGCATCGCTTCGACAGTGCTTTTACCGATGGCATGGAGTGGCGGTTCAATGCTCACACGGGGCAGTCTGGAGGTCTTCAGGTATAGTCCTTCGGCGCTGGTCTCAAGACCAGGCAAAATTACTCCGCCGTAGTAAGCCGGTGTGGCGTCCACCACATCAAACGTCGTGGCGGTACCCAAGTCTACTACGATGGCCGGCGCTCGGTACTTCTGAACTGCTGCGACCGCATTGACCAGCCGGTCCGCACCAATCTCCAGGGGATTAGGGTAGTTGATACCAATCCCCAAGTCCATGCTGGCGTTGATGAACAGTGGCGTGGTGCCGAAGTAAACCTCAATGGCCTGTGTCATTGTGCTGTTCAGAGGGGGCACGACGTTGCCCACGATCGCCCCTTTGATCAGCGTCGGGTGCAGGCCCACGATTTGCATCAAGTGCGTAAACAGCAGGCCATACTCGTCAGCGGTGCGCTGCCGGTCGGTACGCACACGCCAATGATGCCTCAGCCGCGAGCCGTCGTATAGTCCCAGCACGATGTTGGTATTACCGATATCTACGGCCAGCAGCATCTAAATCAGTCCTCTAGCTTCCCGCAGACCGCCAGCACTTTCTCAGCCAGGGCGTTAGCGACTTCCTGAACTTTTTGGGAATCACCCGCTTCTACCATCACGCGAACCTTAGGTTCGGTGCCACTGGCCCGGATGTTCACCCTGGAAGGCTCTCCAAGTTGATCCAGCCCCCACTGCTCATATTTCGCAGCTTCAGGGCTTAATGCCCACGCGTCTTTGTTCTTCACACGCATACTGAGTAGCCGTTGAGGGTATTCCTGCATGATGCCAGCAAGATCAGACATGGACTTGCCTGTCTTCTGCATGATGGCCAGCATTTGAAGGGCTGTTAAGAGACCGTCTCCCGTGGTGGCATATTCCGTAAAGATGATATGTCCGCTCTTCTCACCGCCCAGACTGGCACTGGTGCTGCGCATCCGTTCCGCAACGTAACGGTCACCTACGGTGGTGCGCTGTACACTCACACCGCACTTCTCCATCGCATCATCAAGACCAAGGTTACTCATGATGGTGGCGACTAACAGGTTACCCTTCAAGCGGCCAGCCTCTTTAAAGTGTTTGGCAGCAATGGCCATCATCCGGTCGCCATCTACCTCAACACCGTTTTGGTCGCCCATGATCACACGGTCAGCATCGCCATCAAAGCAGATACCGCACTGCGCACCACGCTGCACGACGGTCTGAAGCATCGTCTCAGGATGCAGTGAGCCGCAGTTCTTATTGATGTTGGTGCCATCTGGCGAGCAGTTGATCGTGATCACGTCAGCACCCAATGAGGCCAGCAGACGGGGTGCCACTTCGCTATTCGCTCCGTGTGCGGCATCCACCACAATCTTCATCCCTTCGAGGGTGCAGTCGATGCTCTCCCTGAGGTGCTGCAGATAGTCGCTCACCATCTCACCGCCATCTAGCACATGGCCGATCTTTTCGGCGCGCGCGTTGGCCATAGCTTCCCAGTTATTGAGTTGCTTTTCAATGGCGTCTTCAGTATCATCGGCCAGTTTACATCCGTCAGCACCGAGGAACTTGATGCCGTTGTCCGTGAAGTCGTTGTGACTGGCCGAAATGACCACTCCAGCATCTGCACCGAACTTGCGCGTGAGATAGGCCACTGCGGGGGTAGGCACGACACCGAGCAGCGTCACATTCGCTCCCGCCGCGCATAGCCCTGCCACCAACCCGGCCTCCAGCATACTGCCAGAAAGCCTGGTGTCACGTCCAACCAAAACCATTGGAGCCGCCTCACCCGACCTCAGCACATGGGCAGCTGTCACCCCCATTTTCAATGCGAGCAGTGGTGTCAGAAGTTCGTTCGCAACGCCACGGACGCCGTCGGTACCGAATAGAGTGGCCATATATTACCTCGTATAAACATGTTTGCAGAAACTAAAATACACAGGCCAGAAATAACAGGCCAGTGTATTATGATATCAACACCAAGAACAGATCACCTAATCCGCCTTGGCGACGCCCACTTTACTGGCTCGAATCACCCGCTTATTGAGTGTGTATCCGCGCTCCAGTTCCAGCACAATGGTGTCATCTTCCACACCCTCTTCGGCAGGAACTCGCATCATCGCTTCATGCCGGTTCGGGTCAAAAGCCACGCCGGCTGTTTCGATAACCTCGACGCCTTCATCGGTCAGTATCTTCATCAACTGAGCACGAACCATAGTGATGCCCTCAAGCACAGAGACGACGGAAGCGGTCTCAGTATCTACCTGCATGGCACGCTCAAAGTTATCGACTACGCCTAACAGCTTTTTGACAAAACCCTCGAGTTTATACTGTCCGATCTCATCCATCTGCTGCTGCGTACGGCGTTTCAAGTTCTGGTAGTCCGCCACCTGCCTCAGGTAGGCGTCGTTCAACTGGTCAACTTTGGCACTCATCTCAGCCAGGTCAGCCTGCAACTGCGCCACATCAACCACGGGGCTGTCGTCACCCTGCGGTATTTCTGAATTGGCGGTGTCGGCAGTGGCCTGTTCTGAAGTGCCGTCAATGACCGTATCTGGATTGTTTGTTGTTCTTTTTGTATTGCGTTTCATTTGTGTCTCCTGACCATATCCTGTTGTTGCTATTAATTACATTGTACCAACGATACAGAAAAGGCCCTCAATCGGCGATGCTCATCTTGTCCATCAACTGAGACAGTGCCTGGGCGATCGCCTCCACTGCGGCGATAGCGATGGGATAGTTCATCCTGGTTGGTCCCAAAACACACAACTTCCCCATGCGCTGGTCACCAGCATGGTAGGTCGTCACCACAAAACTGAAGTGCCGAAGCTTCTCAAGCGGGTTTTCATCACCGATGGTGGTATGGGCATTGGGAGGTAAAGTCAGTTGATGAAGCAGTTTTGCCATAGCCCCAGTGTCACTGAACAGCTCCATCACAGGGCTCAGACGGTCCGAAGATTGGAACTCAGGCTGCTCAAGAAGGTATTGCAGGCCATCCCAAAACATTCTCTGCCGGTTCAAAGCCTGAACACAACTCTCCATCGCAGATTCCACCATTTGCCATACAGGTTCCAGATGATGCAGCTCATTGGGCAGCACAATCGACCCAGCCATGATCTCATCGATAGACTTACTAGCCCAGTAGTCATTTCCTAACTGGTTGAGTGTGGAAAGTTGGGGCTGGGTCAAACCAGTCTCCAGCGTGATGAGCCTGTGCTCGACCATGCCAGAATCTGCGATCACCACCAAAACCAGCTTGTCAGCCGATGGTTTTGTCAGAAGCACCTCTTTGATGGAGCCACTGCGTCCATGAGGCGCCGTCGCCACACAAGCGGTGTGGGTGGCATCTGCCAACAGCTTACATGTAGCCGCCAACAGCCAGTCTATCTCGCCTATGTGCGAACTATGCAGCCCCATCGTACCGATATCACTAAGCTCTGGATACTCGGAAGATGGCTGCGTGGGCATCAAGCGGTCGACGAAGTATCGATACCCCATGCACGACGGGATACGTCCGGCACTGGTATGTGGCTGAAGGAGGTAGCCAAGGTCGCTCATTTCGGCCATTTCATTGCGTACAGTCGCAGCACGCACTCCAAGGGGGTAGCGTTCTACCAGCCCACTTGAGCCTACAGGTTCGGCCGAATGGACATAGTCATTTATAATCGCTTGAAGGATAACAGATTTTCGGCTGTCTAATATACGCATCTAATCACCCATATATATATGTACGCCATCTTGGTAATAATGCGCAAATCTGTACGCTATGTGCTGGTAGAATAAACAGGAAGTAATTTGCTACCATCGCTTGTACGGAGTGATGGCGGTAGCGTGATAATCGATCTGCAACCTGAAAGTGATAGGAGCCTTCCACCATGAAATCAGCAACAAAATATCTGTATATCAACACGACGAAACGCCGTGAATACATCAACATCACCAACGAAGTCAGCAGTCTCGTGCGCGAGTGCGGAATACGTGAGGGGTTTGTGCTGGTGAGTGCCATGCATATAACCGCCGCCGTATACGTGAACGACGCAGAAGACGGCTTAATTCAAGACATAGATGAGTGGCTTGAGAAACTCGCTCCAGCTAACCCCAACTACTTGCACCATAATACCGGTGAAGATAATGGTGATGCCCATCTGAAGTGCCTGCTGCTGCACCATGAAGTCATAGTGCCAATCACACAAGGAACACTAGACCTGGGTACATGGCAGCAGATTTACTACGCCGAATTTGACGGCATGCGCCGAAAAAGAATTATTATCAAAGCCATAGGAGACTAAAATTTCATATGTCCACCTCACAACAGGCCGTGGTGCCAGGGAACACCCTGTGTGAGATCTTCTGGAATGTCGTAAGGAGCACACCCGATCAGCCCGCTCTGGGCCGGATCGTAAACAAAACAATCCAGTCGATCACATACCGCGAATATGGACGTCAGGTTAAGTGTTTAGCCAACGGACTCTCGCAGTTAGGCATAGGCTCAGCCACACCAGCACTTATTATCTCCGAAAACCGAAAAGAATGGGCCATCACCGACTTGGCTATGCTATGCCTTGGTGCCATTCTAGTTCCTGTATACACCACACTGCCGGTCGGGCAGATCGTTCATCTCGCCTCCGATTCACAGGCAACTACTATCTTTGCCAGTAGCAAAGAACTGGTAGCTAAAGCACGTGAAGTGCAGAGCCAGGTACCGTCTGTCAAGCGAGTGATTGTGTTTGAGGACTATACCGACCGTCCAGATGACGTGCTGCTGTGGAGCGATCTGCAGGAATCAGGCAGCAAATCCGCCCCTTCAGATGACCAATTTGCCCAGCAAATTGCCCAGGTCAAATCGAATCAGCTTGCCACCATCATTTATACCAGCGGTACCACCGGTCTGCCCAAGGGCGTGATGCTGACACACCACAACATCGTGTCAGATATGAAATCTATATTTCGAGTTATTTATCCCGTACCTGAAGACACATTTCTATCATTCCTACCATTGAGTCATGTGTTCGAACGCACAGGCGGTCACTACGTGCCGATGGCGGTCGGTGCCCACATCATCTACTGCCGTAGCCTGTTCACAGTGGCTGAAGACCTTCAAATTGTAAAACCGACTATCATGATGGCAGTGCCCCGCTTCTTTGAGAGTATCAAGGCGCATATGTTTGACAAGGTGCGCCGGCTGACCCTTCCACAACAGAAGGCGTTCCAGTGGTCGTTGAAAATCGGGCGCACCACCTGGCAAATGAAGCGTGAAGGCACACTGACAAAAGCACAGGAGATGCTATACCACACCGCAGATAAAGCGGCGTTGAGTAAAACCCGTGAGTTTACCGGCGGCAACCTGCGTTTCTTTATCTCCGGTGGCGCAGCCATCGACACAGAGACGGCCTATTTGTTCCTGTCACTGGGCATCCCATTCATCGAAGGATATGGGCTCACCGAGACATCACCCGTGTTAACCGTCGGCACCAGCGACATCTACCGGCCAGGTACCATCGGCAAGCCGATACCTGGTGTGGAGGTGCGCATTGCCGAGGACGGGGAACTGCTGGCACGCGGCGAGAACATCATGAAGGGTTACCATAACCGCCCTCAGGCTACCGCCGAGGCGATTGACGCTGAAGGCTGGCTGCACACTGGCGATCTTGGCTCCATAGACGATGAGGGCATCATTAAGATCGTCGGTCGCAAGAAAGAGATCATCGTGCTGGCCAACGGTAAGAATGTGGCCCCGCAGGTGGTTGAAAGCGATCTGCGACAGTCACCTTTCATCAAGGAGATCGTGCTGTTCGGCGATGAGCAGGTCACACTAGTGGCGCTCATCACCCTGGACAGAACCAAGATGGAAGAGTGGGCGAAGCGCCAGAGGATACAAGCCGATAGCTATGAGCAGCTCCTGCAGAACACCGATGTCATCAAACACATACGGAAAGAGCTGGAACAACGATCAAGCCAACTGGCTGACTTTGAGCGTGTGAAGAAATTCAAGCTGCTGGCCAATGACTTTACGGTAGACGGCGGGGAGCTGACCCCTACGCTGAAGACCAGGCGGCATGAAATACGGGCAAAGTATGCAACGGAAATCGAGAGCATGTTCCGGCACTAAGCCATACCATGGGGCGTAGTTTCTGCGCCCCTCTACCCCATTTGTTTTACCGCAACGGATTATACCCCTACCCTAAGATCGCCTGCACACGCCCCACTTTACCATCAGTGAGCATCACCTTGATGCCGTGCGGGTGCGTCGCGCTGCTGGTCAGCAGCCGTGCCACCACACCTTCCGTGCGTTGACCTGTTGGCTGGTTCTGCTTCTCCACGATACTCACCCGCTTGCCGGGTGTGATCTCACTACGTGCTGGTACTGGCATGTTTTCTCCTTGTAGTTAACTAGTCGTAGGGGCATCCCTTGTGGGCGCCCGCAACAAGAACTATCGATTGATCAACGATTAGGGTGCCCACAAGGAACGCCCCTACGACATTATAAATCTCAGCCTATGCTGCCGTGCATGCACGGTCGGGTGCTATTTTTATACCATCAGTCATCCTCTACATAATACTCCGCTGGTAACAACACCAAAGCGGTGGTATCATACCGCTAAATACACAGCAGGAGTGG
This sequence comes from Armatimonadota bacterium, assembly GCA_963677485.1. Classification (GTDB taxonomy): domain Bacteria; phylum Armatimonadota; class HRBIN16; order HRBIN16; family HRBIN16. The sequence continues at coordinate 188,810 of OY781964.1, forward strand.
CGCATGCTGAAACCCTATCTGGAAGACTTGGAATCGCGTATCAATGAGCAGGACGAGCAAGCGCTGTTCGAGGAGTGGCTGAGGTTCACCAACGGTCAGTTCGATGGGGAAATTTTCACGCCGCATCGACATTCACCTAGCCCTCCTTCCCTACCCTGGCCCAACCCCACCGTCAACGAGGCACTGGATGACTTCGAAGCGATGGTGCTGCAGCAGTTGGGGCCGTGCTCCGCGCAGTTAGCCGCTGCGGGAGGTTCATTGCTCAACGTGCGGGCGAACTACGGCACCCCCATCATCCCCTCGCTGTTTGGCGTGAAGCTTTATCGTATGGCTGACGCTCTGAACACCCTTCCCGCCAGTTGGCCGCTGGACGGCATCGAGGCGATTCGTGCGGTGGTAGACGGCGGTGTGCCTAACCTGCACCACTCACTGGGTGGACAGGCACTGGAAGCCGGTGCGCGGTATGTGGAGCTGTTCCGCGACTACCCGAAGATTTCGCGTTACGTGCATATATACCACCCCGATATGCAGGGGCCCATGGACCTTTGCGAGATGATATGGGGCAGCGGGATATTTATGGACAGCTACGAACAACCTGAGCTGCTGCATGAGCTTCTGGAGGTGATCACACAAACCTACTCCGACTACATGCACGCCTGGGAGATGATCGTACCACATCGCGCCGATGGTCTGGCGGTGCATTGGGGGATGCTCACCAAAGGTCGGTTGATGCTGCGTGATGACTCGGCCATGAACTTCTCGCCGGCCATGTATCGTGAGTTCTTTGTGCCCTACGAGCAGCGTCTGCTCACGGAGTTTGGCGGTGGGGCCATGCATTTCTGCGGCCGAGGCACCCACTTCGTGCCCATCGCCACCACCCTGAAAGGTCTATACGCCATCAACCTCAGTCAGCCTGAATGCAACAACATGGAGGCCATCTACCAGGCCACAGTTGACCGTGGGACACCCCTCATCGGGTTCTCCGGCCCCGAGGCCCAGCGTACATTGTCTGCAGGGCGTGATCTGCATTCGCTGGTGCATGTGGCTTGAATGTGATAGGGCGGGGCGTCCCTTGTGGGCGCCCGCTCATTAGCTGGCTCGAATGCCAAAGTCCGGGGCGGTCTGTGCGCAGGCGAGCGGTGGCAGGAGGCTCAAGACCGCGCCGGTCTAGCGGATAGCCACCAAAGACTGGTGTCGGGAACAAGCACTCGCCCGTGAAGGCACGGCAGCCCAGGCTGCAACTGATGGTGCCGGCAAATGGCCACGGGTTCAGTCACCCCACGGGACTGGCGTCCCTAAGGGGTTTCCTCACCGCGTGGCTGATCATTAGCGGCCGGCGTCGCTTCGCTCCGGCCGGCGCAGGGCATGTCCCCGCGTCCGCTTCAGCGGACAGCCAGATGATAAGCGACGGGTGACGAGGCCTGCTTGAGCGGGCTGATGGAACCCGTCGCAGTTTGGCGGCATAACTTTAATAACGACCAGTTGCTTACAGTAGCCGCAGTTATACCTTGGCGATGCGAAGCAGCTCCTGGATCTTCTCGTCTTCCACTTCGTTCAGAATCACGCCAGCAGCGGCGGCGGAACACATCATCCGGCAGCTCTGCTCAAACGACAGAACGCGCATCATCAAGCCTCGCATGGTGGCATGCATACAGATAATCCCGTGGTTTGCAAGGATGATGGAATCATGATCCACGGCCATCTCCGACACTGCGTCGGCTAACGGCTGGGAGCCAGGAAATAGAAACGGCACACGCCCTACTCGTCCCAGATATACCATCACCTCAACGGTGGCCGTTTGGTTGGGCATTAGGTCGGTACACGCCAACAGCGTGCTGTAGTGCGGGCTCAAATGCGCTACAAAATTCACCTCAGGCCGTAGTTTGTATATTCCGAGATGCATTTGCCACTCCACACTGGGACGCGGACCGCTATTTTCAGACCCATCCATATGGCACAGGCTCATCTCATCAAGCTGCAGCTCAGAAACCCAGCTTCCACTCGCCGAAATCAAAAAAGTCTCATCGTCTATTCGGGCACTGATATTGCCAGTTGACCCCCAGGCGATCTGATTATCACGTAACACACGAGATATCCCAAGCATATTCTGCTGGGCCTCTTCTAATTGGATACTCACTTTGCTTCCATTTCTGCCATACTCACATGCAGTCGTCGGCGCAGCTCTGCCCACTGCTGTACAACCTGGCCAACGTCTACTATCGGGCGTGTTATTTCAGAGTTCAAATATAGGATATCACCTCGCACCATCGTCAATCGGTTGAGGATGGCACACCCTTGCGAAACAACATCGTACATGGGGTCATCACTAATCGATGTCACACGGTCCAGATCAATCGCACTCAGGCTGGCAATATGCCCTTCGGCTATTCGTCCACAAGGATCATCAAGATGAATCGCTAAGCCACCAGAACAGACTGCCGCCTCTAACAACTCATCGGTCGATAACAATGGATTGGCCAGCAATGCCGCTCTCATCTCCGACCACATGTCCAGGTCACCCGAACTGGCGGCACTATCAGTGCCCAAGGCCCAAGTAAGGTGATGCCTGTTCCACAGATCGGTATCGGCCTGCCCCCCGCTTAGTGCCTCGTTACTGCGAGGGCAGTGTACGATCGGAGCGTGGTGCTGCTGCAGCGTCTCCATATCGGTCTCCTCAAGGTGAACGCCGTGGATCAGTGTGGGCTCATGGTTAAAAAATCCGCGTCGGTTCAGCGCTTGGACAGGGGTAGGTTGGTATATCGGCCACTTGATGCCCCTTTGTCGATACAACTCCGAATAAGGCCCAGACTGTGATATCAGTAACGCCATTTCCTCGGTGCTCTCGCAAAGGTGGATGCAAAACGGCAGCTTCTTCCTTGAGGCAGTGCGAACCATGGGCATCAGCGCAGCGGTCGGCACAGTATACAGGCTATGAGCACTCAGCCCGAGTTGCACATGGCTGCCATGGATATCTAGTTCAAGCGAGTTGAGGCGGCTGTTAAGTTCCTCTTCAAACGGCAGTGAGACCATGTCAGGCATGGCCGTAAACTCAAGGTAGACCGTGGCCTCCAAACCCATATCGGCGATCGCCCGTGGTGAGGTGTCGGAGAAGCTGACATCACCCAGAGCGGTCGTTCCGGATCTGACACTCTGAATCGCTCCATACAAGCTGCTCACATAGTAGTCTTCAGCACTCATCAGCTTCCGAAGCTCCATCAGCTTGCGTATCCATGTAAAGAAGTGAGGGCATTCAATCATATCGGCGAAGGCAGTATATTCCAAGTGAGTGTGGGCGTTGACGAAGCCCGGGAGCAGCATGGCATTGCCCAGCTCCACCACTCTGTCACCAAGGGAGGCCTGTTGCGGACGAACTGCCACGATCATGCCATTGTGGATCACAAGCTCGTAGTTCATTCGCAGGCCCATGTGCGGAGAATACATCCACTCAGACCGAAGAATGAGAACCTCAGAACCTTTTGGTAGCCTGTCTGAACGGAAACGCATGTATATGCAGCCTGCCTAATTTCGCGATTGTGCTCGATTCGGGTTATGATGTAAATACATTTTACCGAGATTCTTTCATAACTACCTCACAGGAGAACTGAATATGAATTCATGGATTGACCTGACTATACCCGTGCATGACGAAATGTTGATCTTCCCTGGTGATCCAGTTTATCGTTGGCAGCAGGTGTTATTCAAAAGTAAAGGCGATGTCTGCAACCTCAGCCGTATGGAGCTAGGTTGTCACACTGGCACCCACCTCGACTCACCTCGTCACATGATAGCCGATGGTGCGGTGATAGAAGACTTCGATATCAACCAACTCTGCGGCACTGCATATGTCGCCCAGATTGAGGGCGGAGGCGACATCACCGCCGACTCACTTGAACATGCCAACATACCCGCAGGGGTTGAACGGCTGCTACTCCGCACAGAGAACACAACGCGCGATCTTTTGAACCCGCCATTCCAGGCCGATTTCTGCGCTTTCGACCTCTCTGCGGCTCAGTGGCTCGTGAGCAAGGGAATTCGCGTCATTGGATTGGATTTCCTGACCATCGAACACAGTCCTGACCAAAGCTTCCCTGTTCACAAATGCATGTTGGGCTCTGGCATGGCGGTGATTGAAGGCGTAGCCACGAAAGACGCACCCCTGGGTATGGTTGAGCTGGTTTGCGCGCCTATGCGCCTACTCGTCGCCGAAGGGGCCCCATGCCGTGTGCTCGTACGCCCAATCTAACGAGGCACCTTCATGCTCATTACTCCGATTACAGAACTCCACCCACTCTGGCCGCAGTGGGTGGGTCTCTATCTTGACAGCTTTCCGGTCTACGAACGCATGCGGCTCTCAGCGATCAAGGACGGCCTTGATGAGCCAGACAAAGGTCGATATGCCTTAGCCTTCACCGACAGCCACGCAGATACGACGTTGTGTGGTTTGGCTTATCTTATCATTCGCACCAATGAGCCAGTCGCCTATCTGGTGTATTTTGCGGTAAACACCCAGATGCGTAACCGCGGATTGGGTGTGCAACTCTATGAAGCCATCTGCAGCTATTGCCGTGAGAAGGGGTGCAATAGCCTGTTCTTTGAAGTGGAGCACCCGGATGACCCGCATATGGACACACAGATGGCCAATCGGCGTATCGGCTGGTATCTGAGGCACGGCGCAGAGCTGATCACCGGCATCGACTTATGGCAAAGAGTATCTGACGAGTTGCCCAGCATTCACTACTACATCGTGGCGCATCGGCTGGGCGATGTGGACGATGCAACCCTCACATCAACTGCCATGAGCCTGTTTCATGGAGCGGAACAGATATCAGAACTACGCTTGTGCCGCCAATGGCCGCCCGCAGATGAGGACAGATGCCCCCGCTTACAGTAAAATAGAGTGTAGTCACATAATAATTGGGGGTTTCGAATGATCTGGAAACAGTCTATACGTAAGCGCATGCTTATTGGTTTTTTAATTATCGTAGCATGCATTGGTATGTGGACCGTCATCAATGGCGTATTAAACCCCGTAGCACTTAAAGATCGTAATGTCAACACAAAGGACTGGATCGCTTTCGTCCACAGTGATGATTCAAGTAATGAAGACATCTACATGATGCAGGCCGACGGTACCGGCCTACGCCCGATTGTGGCTGAGCCCCTGCGACAATTCGAACCCGCCTGGTCGCCGTCTGGCAACCGCATTGTATTCATGGGTGAAACCACGAGCAATGAGACCAATGACAACCGTGTATACCCCCAACTGTTTATCTCCGACCCCACCGGACAGCCTCGTAAGCCGATGACTTACTCACAGGGGGCAAAGTCCTCCCCCATGTTTGTCCCATCGGGGAAGGATGTCCTCTATGTCAACCAGGGGATGATACTGTCCGTCAACCTCACTGACGGCCGTTCAGAGCAGATACTACCCCCCATCAGCCTAAAGCAAGTCTGGAGCAATCTGCTGCCGGGCGGAAAAGTTCAGTTCTCACAGCCATATCATAACAGTGTGTCGTCAGACATCTATGCGGTTCAGGATATGGACAACTCCCAAGCGCTGGTTATATACACTCCGTCACAAGGCTCAACTGGCCGCACGACACATGACAGTGGTTCGTCGGATGAGGCAGTGCCTGGGAAATCTTTATCCGGCAACCTGCCAAAACCGCTGATGGGTGGAGAGACATTGCATTTGGCTCCCACAGCGGACGGTACACGCTTGGCTTTCAGTGTGCTAAGTGCGGACCACAAACAGGCGGGTATTCTGAAGCGGGAGTTGATGACCGGCGAGATGGAACTACTGTGGAAGGGTAATTCCTCATCGATACCCGGAAAACTGGTTTGGAGCAACGATGGCAGCACCCTGGCGATAGAGATATGGCGTGAGGGAAAAGATGGCGACCTAGTCAGACAAGGCATCGGAATCCTGCAACTCGGTTCTCAGAATCTGCTCATGCCGGTGAAAGGCGAAGCCAGCAGCCCCACCCTCTCACCCGATGGAAATCGCCTGGCCTATGTGGTATACCGTAATGGCGGTCGGGATATCTGGTGCTGCAATATCGACGGCACAAACTCCAAAAACCTCACGAAAGGCAAGGGCGATTGTTATGATCCAAAATGGTCTCCACAATAGAATAGTGCTCTGCCAGCGCAAGGTTTTTGCCCAAAAACCGCTCATAGGAGGCACAGATGCGATCGAAGCGTCGGAAGAGCCTCCTAGTATGGTTCGCTGTACTTGGCCCCGGACTAATTGCAGGTACAGCCGATAACGACCCGAGCGGGATCACCGGCTATTCAATGGCTGGTGCGCACTACGGCTACAGCATGCTTTGGATGCTGCTGCCCATCATGCTGGCCCTCATCATCAGTCAAGAGATGTGTGCCCGGATGGCGGCGGTCACAGGCAAAGGTTTAGCCGACCTCATCCGCGAAAACTTCGGCGTCAAAGTCACACTATTAGCCATGAGCACGCTGCTCGTTGCGAATGTGGCCACGTGCGTCTCTGAGTTCGCGGGAGTTGTAAGTGCATCCCACCTGATGTTCGGCCCCTGGTCACACTATATCGTGGTACCATTGGTCGCGTTAGGTTGCTGGTGGCTGGTCTCGAAGGGTGATTATCGGAAGATAGAAAAAGTGCTCCTCTACGGAGCCAGCGTCTACCTGCTTTACATCGTCTCCGCGGTGATGGCGAAGCCGGAGTGGGGCGCGGTGTTCAACAGCTTCCTACCCAAAGCGCCTGTCAAAGGGTATACGCAGGACTATGTGTGGCAAATCATCCAGATCATCGGCACTACCATCACGCCTTGGGGACTGTTTTACATCCAAAGCGCCATGCGTGACCGCGGTGCTAAGAAGTCAGACCTGACTGATGTGCGGGTCGATGTCGGTATCGGCAGCTTCTATACCGTGTTTATCGCGTTCTTTATTGTGGTCGCCTGTGCTGCCACTCTCTACACGCATGGTATACGCATCCAAGATGCGGCCCAGGCGGCGGAGGGCTTACGTCCGGCAGCAGGTGCGCTAGCCATGGGGATATTCGCCGTGGGGCTGTTCAACGCGGGATGGTATGGGGCGCTGACGGTGCCGTTAAGCACAGCCTACGCCATCACCGAATCACTGGGGTGGGAAAGCGGCTTGGGCAGACGCGTGAAGGAAAGCCCGCTCTTTCTGGCAGTGTTCGGCTGGCAGATACTGTTCGCTGCGGTGGTGAGCATAATCCCTCACATCAACCTGCTATTCTTAATCGTATTGCCTAATATCGTGGGCGGCGTGTTGCTGCCAATTATTTTAATTATGATTCTACGACTGGCTAACAACCGAGATCTGATGGGAGAGCACGTCAACAGCAAGGCATTCAATGTCATTGCCTATGCGATGACCGGTGTGCTGCTTGTGCTGAGCGTGGGCCTCATCGGCCTGACCATCAAGGGCTAGAGTAGAATATAGATGTGTCTGCATGATGGGTAGACGGCTGCCGGTTCTTCGGAACGGGAGGAAAGTCGGGGCTCCACAGAGCGCGATGCCGGATAACGTCCGGGAGGGGAAACCCTATGGAAAGTGCCACAGAAAACAAACCGCCGGTCTCGGTCGGTAAGGATGAAACGGCGGGGTAAGAGCCCACCGCGGCTGCAGTAATGTAGCTGGCATGGTAAACCCCATCGGGAGCAAGACCCAATAGGGAGGCGCTAAGGTTGCTCGCCAAGTCTCCGGGTGTGGTCGCTAAAGCTTGATAGCAATATCAAGCGTAGATAGATAGCCGTCACCCTGGCAACAGGGTACAGAACCCCGCTTATCGCCCTTCTTGCAGACACTTGACCTTTGCTGCCAGTCGCCCGACTGGCAGCTTATTTTAGTAACTGTGAGCGCCTACCAAGTCCTACTCGTCCTACGTATCTTACATGTCATATGAACCAGCTTTGTCATAGGACGGCTAGGATGAGTAAGACGAGTATGACTTGCTGGCTACCCGCCCCTCCTGCTCTCCTCTGCTCCTGTCTCCTGCCTCCCTAAAAAGCAAACACCCCCCGCAACGGATGCTGCGGGGGGTGTGAAAGAAAACCCCTGGCGATGTCCTATCCTCCCGGAGGCTTGCGCCCCAAGTACTTTCGGCGCTGGAGGGCTTAACGGTCGTGTTCGGTATGGGAACGAGTGTATCCCCTCCGCCGTGATCACCAGGAGAGCCTTGACGCGATTAGATCGCATCGGGTAGACATGGCCGCATTTCACACAACTTATCTATAGGCGGTGTGCGCCCTTAAAGTATCGGGCTCATACAAGCCCTCGGCCTATTAGTACCGCTCAGCTAAGAGCATCGCTACTCTTACACCTGCGGCCTATCAACCCGGTAGTCTTCCGGGGGCCTTACCTGGTTAACCCAGTGGGAGATCATATCTTGTGGCTTGCTTCGTACTTAGATGCTTTCAGCACTTATCAAAACCCGACAATAGCTACCCGGCGTCTGCAGTTGGCACTACAACCGGTACACCAGAGGTCAGTTCACCCCGGTCCTCTCGTACTAGGGGCGACCCCACTCAAATCTCCTACGCCCGCCGCGGATAGGGACCGAACTGTCTCACGACGTTCTGAACCCAGCTCGCGTACCGCTTTAATAGGCGAACAGCCTAACCCTTGGGACCCGCTTCAGCCCCAGGATGCGACGAGCCGACATCGAGGTGCCAAACCTTGCCGTCGCTGTGAGCGCTTGGGCAAGATCAGCCTGTTATCCCCGGGGTAGCTTTTATCCGATGAACCTTGGCGCATCCACACGCAGCCAAGGGGTCACTAGCCCCTGCTTTCGCACCTGCTCGACCTGTGTGTCTCGCAGTCAACTATTCTTATGCGCTTGCACTCAACGCCTGATTTCCGACCAGGCTGAGAATAGCTTTGGGCGCCTCCGTTACCATTTGGGAGGCGACCGCCCCAGTCAAACTGCCCGCCTGAAACTGTTCCCTATACCAGATTCATGGTAAGGGTTAGCGGTCCAAGATAAACAGGGTGGTGTTCCATTGGCGACTTGCGTCTCCCACCTACGCTCTACAATTTATCTCGAACCGCAGTGACAGGGTGCAGTAAAGCTCCACGGGGTCTTTCCGTCCTGCGGCGGGTAACCGGCATCTTCACCGGTGCTACAACTTCACCGAGCTTCCCGTTGAGACAGCGCTCAGATCGTTACACCATTCGTGCGGGTCGGAACTTACCCGACTAGGAATTTCGCTACCTTAGGACCGTTATAGTTACGGCCGCCATTCACCCGGGCTTCAGTTCTAGACGTTGGCCTTACGGCCGAATCCTTCCCTTTAACCTGCGGGCATTGGGCAGGTGTCACCCCCTATACATCGCCTTTCGGCTTAGCAGAGAGCTGTGTTTTTGGTAAACAGTCGCCTGAGCCTCTTAACTGCGGCTCCAACAGCATTAGTCGTTACAGACTAAACCTGCAGAGCACCCCTTCTCCCTAAGTTACGGGGCTATTTTGCCTAGTTCCTTAACGGGAATTCTCTCGAACGCCTCGGTATCCTCTACCAGCCCACCTGTGTCGGTTTATGGTACGGACAGACAGTTGCAACCTTATCGGCTTTTCTAGTCCCCCAACGCGCCAACTTGGATTCGGCCCGAAGGCCTCCACCTTGGGAATAATCACATAAATGCTATTACTCCGCGCGGACGTCCAGCACCGCACTTTAACGGCTTTGGGGGCGTCACGATAAGGTATATACACAACTAACTGGCTACGGAATCTCTACCGTATGTCCTTCGCTTACGCCAAACGGCCTCAGCTTAGGCCCGGCTAACCTCAGGGGGACGAGCCTCGCCTGAGAAACCTTGGGCTATCGGCGGAAGGGATTCTCACCCTTCTACGCGCTACTCATGCCAGCATTCTCGCTCCCGACAACTCCACCAGCGCTCACGCTCTGGCTTCACCGCTATCGGCACGCTCCCCTACCAAGCAATCAATAAAGATTGCCTCCGCTGCTTCGGTGATAGGCTTGAGCCCCCTTACATTGTCGGCGCGGGATCACATCGACCAGTAAGCTGTTACGCACTTTTTAAATGGTGGCTGCTTCTAAGCCAACATCCTGGTTGTTTGTGTGACCCTACATCCTTTTACACTTAGCCTATTCTTGGGGACCTTGGCAGGCGGTCTGGGTTGTTTCCCTCTCGACTACGGAGCTTAGCCCCCGCAGTCTCACTGCCGCGCTATGATGCTTTGCCATTCGGAGTTTGGTAGGGGTTGGTAACCCGGTGGGGCCCCTATTCCTTCCAGTGCTCTACCGACAAAGCAGAACGCGCGACGCTGCACCTAAATGCATTTCGGGGAGAACCAGCTATCTCCGTGTTCGATTGGAATTTCTCCGCCACCCGCAGTTCATCCGAAAAGTTTTCAACCTTTACCAGTTCGATCCTCCACGGGGTCTTACCCCCGCTTCAATCTGACCACGGGTAGATCACACGGTTTCGGGTTCGCCGCCCCGGACAATACGCCCTATTCGGACTCGGTTTCCCTATGGCTGCACGTCTTAGACGCTTAACCTGCCCAGAACGACGGCTCGCTGGCCCGTTCTACAAAAAGTACGCCGTCACCCCTTCTGCGGGGCTCCGACTGTTTGTGGGCGTGTGGTTTCAGGTGCTATTTCACTCCCCTCCCGGGGTGCTTTTCACCGTTCCCTCACGGTACTATGCGCTATCGGTGGCGTGGGGTGTTTAGCCTTACCAGGTGGTCCTGGCAGATTCGCGCAGGGTTCCTCGTGTCCCGCACTACTTGGGATCGCTTCAGAAGCCAATCATACGTCGCCTAAGAGGCTCTCACTCTCTGCGGCCGGCCTTCCCATGCCGTTCGGCTGTATATTTGGTTTGTAACTTCTTTGGGGCTGTGCAACCCCCTGAAGATCCCACGACACCATAATCGCAACGCTGCACGCTTTAACACGATTATGGTTTAGGCTAAGCCCCGTTCGCTCGCCGCTACTAGGGGCATCACATCTGTTTTCTTTTCCTCCGGCTACTAAGATGTTTCAGTTCGCCGGGTGCCCTCCGCATATCTATGTGTTCAATATACGGTAACCAGACATTACTCTGGCTGGGTTACCCCATTCGGAGACCCACGGATCAAAGGCTGCTTGCGCCTCCCCGTAGTGTTTCGCCGCTTGCCGCGTCCTTCATCGGCCCCACGCCCCAAGGCATCCACCATACGCCCTTACTAGCTTGCATGAGCTTCGATACCTTAGAGGCGCAACACACTACATTACTGCAATGTGCCACCATCTATAGAATTCATTACAGAAGTTTCCTTCTGTGACTGTCTTGTTTGTTTTGTGAAATGTGTAGCTTCAAGTAATTAGCTTTGATTTTTGGATTATTCATCCTAAACCATAGCTTCTTAACTTAAAGATGCCATGTCTACCCTATGCGATTTTCAATGTGCGTCTCGCCACTTTCGTGACAACTTTGCCGGATTGCAACCCGGCATTTCTTCTTACCTGCCACCCACCTACCAAAACCTAAATCTTGGTGGAGGATAGCGGGCTCGAACCGCTGACCCCCTGCTTGCAAAGCAGGTGCTCTCCCAACTGAGCTAATCCCCCAAACTTGGGTGGTGGGCCTAACTGGATTCGGACCAGTGACCTCACCCTTATCAGGGGTGCGCTCTAACCAGCTGAGCTATAGGCCCACGCCGCGAGACCGCGGAGACTAGGTGAAACTTGTTAAACCAAAACTAAAGAATAATAACTCGGACGACCTGAGAGATGCTCACCACTCCGAAGAGTGGGGCGCTTCCCCCTTAGAAAGGAGGTGATCCAGCCGCACCTTCCGGTACGGCTACCTTGTTACGACTTAGTCCCCCTTACTCCCCGCACCCTCGGGCGCTCTCTCCTTGCGGTTGAGCCACGCACTTCAGGTGCAGACAATTCAGGTGACTTGACGGGCGGTGTGTACAAGGCCCGGGAACGTATTCAACGCGGCTTAGCTGATCCGCGTTTACTAGCGATTCCAACTTCACGCAGTCGAGTTGCAGACTGCGATCCGAACTGAGGACGCCTTTATGGGGTTGCCTCTACCTCGCGGCTTCGGATCCCTTTGTTGCGTCCATTGTAGCATGTGTGAGGCCCCAGGCATAAGCGCCATGCTGACTTGACGTCGTCCGCCCCTTCCTCCCGGTTACCCGGGCGGTCTTCCAATAGTTCCCAGCATTACCTGATGGCAAAATGGAACGCGGGTTGCGCTCGTTGCGGGACTTAACCCAACACCTCACGGCACGAGCTGACGACAGCCATGCAACAGCGGTGACAGCGCTTGTATTACTACAAGAATACCCATTTCCGGGTACGGCGCTGACATGTCAAACCTGGGTAAGGTTCTTCGGTCATTATCGAATTAATCCACATGCTCCACCGCTTGTGCGGGCCCCCGTCAATTCCTTTGAGTTTCAACCTTGCGGCCGTACTCCCCAGGCGGGATACTTAACGCGTTAGCTACGGCACGGGAGGGGTCGAGACCTCCCACACCTAGTATCCATCGTTTACGGCGTGGACTACCGGGGTATCTAATCCCGTTTGCTACCCACGCTTTCGCGCCTCAGCGTCAGATATAAGCCAGGATGCCGCCTTCGCCGCCGGTGTTCCTCCTGATATCAATGCATTTCACCGCTACACCAGGAATTCCGCATCCCCCTCCCAATCTCAAGACCACCAGTTCGCGCGGCGGGACAGAGGTTGAGCCTCTGCATTTCACCGCACGCTTAATGGACCGCCTACGCGCGCTTTACGCCCAGTCAATCCGAGCAACGCTCGCCCCCTACGTATTACCGCGGCTGCTGGCACGTAGTTAGCCGGGGCTTATTCGCGGGGTACCGTCATTGTGTTCGCCCCCCGCAAAAGTGGTTTACATACCGAAATACTTCATCCCACACGCGACGTCGCTGCATCAGGGTTTCCCCCATTGTGCAAGACTCCCGACTGCTGCCTCCCGTAGGAGTCTGGGCCGTGTCTCAGTCCCAGTCCGGCTGATCGTCCTCTCAGACCAGCTACCCGTCGTCGCCTTGGTGGGCCATTACCCCGCCAACTAGCTGATGGGACGCAAGGCCATTACGCAGCCACTTATCTCGTCTCCTTAATAAGCGATTTGAAATACAGAAGATGTCTTCCGTATTCACCATCCGGTATTAGCGCACCTTTCGGTCCGTTGTCCCGGTCTGCGTGGCAGGTTCCTTACGTGTTACTCGACCGTTCGCTGCTAAAGCCAAGACCCGAAGGTCTGGACTTCCGCTCAACTTGCATGTCGCAGGCACGTCGCTAGCGTTCGCTCTGAGCCAGGATCAAACTCTCCGTCGAATATCCTTTAACCCCTTACGAGGTCAAGTTCCAACTTTAGTGGATCGATTAGCTTCAAAACCGAATTACCATTCTTGTCAGTCTTTCAACTGACGTTTGGTTCGCTGCTTCACCTAGTTTTCAAGGTCCCAACCGGCTCGAGGGGCTTACCCCGTTTCGCTCCGGCAAAGATAATCATACCATGTAGAAATGCCCGTGTCAAGCCCCACTTTATGCGAATTTTGGAAATTGGGCGAAATTGGGGTCAAAAGCCCCCATTCCAAGGGCAATGATGCACCTGGAATGTGGGCATTTCGTGCTCAAATCGGCTATTTTGAGCCAATATGAACCCAGTTTCCTATTTCTGTGAAATTGGCTTCTTGGCGGTGACAAAAGCACTGATAAAGCTAGACATCAACTGCGTCAGCTCCTCGGAGCTCAACTCTACGATTACCTCCGCAGGGACCAGACCATCGGCGTTCTCCGACGTATACCTGCGGGCCACTGTCACCTGAGCGTCGGCAAACCCTGATGCGGCCAACATATCGAGGTAATCTGCCTTGACGATGGCCCCGGAGATGCAGCTGCACCACATAGAAAGATTCCGCTTGGCGATGTCCGTCAGCGGATTCTCCAGAACTACATCAGCAACCGCGAACCGGCCGCCCGGCTTCAGCACCCTGCATGCCTCACGAAGCACCTGAGCTTTGTCTGGCGACAGATTGATCACGCAGTTGCTGATGATCACATCGATGGAGTTATCGGGCAGAGGGACGTTCTCGATCTCCCCCTTCAGGAACTCCACATTAGTGGCCCCCGCCTTGGCCTGATTGCTGCGCGCCAGCTCCAGCATCTCATCGGTCATGTCTAGCCCGTATGCTTTTCCCGTGGGCCCAACCCGTTTTGCCGACAGCAGCACGTCGATACCGCCTCCGCTGCCCAGGTCCAGCACGACCTCACCCGGCATGAGTACTGCTAGTGCGTGGGGGTTGGCGCAGCCCAGTGAGGCAAGCAACGCTTCGTCGGGGATACCCTCTGCCTCCAACTCTGTGTAGATGTTGCTGGTGATCGCATCTTTGAGCGATCCGCCATCACAGCAACTTGCCTTCTGTTTGCCTGAAGCTGCTACTGCTGCCGAGGCGTACCGCTGCTTCACCGCCAGCTTGATGGTGGCACTGCCCGGCTCTCCAGACCCACAGCACGAGCTGGTACCGCTGCAGCATGAAGCGTTCTTTGCCGAGTTCACTTCGGCTTGAGTCGATTTACGTTCTTCGTCCATCATATCCACCTGCCTTAGTTCGTAAGAATTGGCCTTATTACTTGGCATTATAGCAAAATACTATGGTCTGTGCGAGTAATATTGTGCGCGCAACTTCATGCTAAAATCCCTCACTGTGAAGGTTGAACACAGTGAGGGATTTGGGATGGATTTTAGGAGCTAAAAGGCTTACATCGAACGCTCAATGATCTTGCACCGAGTCTTGGCAATCCATTTTTCACTAAACGGAAACTCCGCGTAGCCCTTTATTTCATCGAACATGGGGTCATCGAGCTGCACACCTGCCGTCTCAAGCAAGGCATAGTCCCGTAGTGACTCGCCAAACACTTCCCAGCGGATGGAATCGATCGGGCCAGCCTCCCCTGGGTAGACCACAAATGGGTCGCCATATGACCAGCCCGGCCAGTTGTTGGCGGAAGCATCTACAAAGGGGTCCAGTAGCTTCTGAGAGCCTGCAGCATACCAATAGTTGTAGCCCCAGTGCAAGAAGCCCAGTGCACCCAGCTTGCGGAACAGCCAGCCATGCATACGTATCTTGGTTAGAGGAGTGTCCATAAACCGGTTGAGATACTTCCCGCGGGGGCCGCAGCAGTAGTAAACCCAGGATGGGATACCCGCCTTGGCGTACTCATGCGCCACGCCGATGGATGGCACAGGCATATCGGTGATCTTCTGCTTGCCATACTCCACTTCGCTGAGGGCATCCATCACTTTCATCCAGGGGGCCAGCTCCAGCAGCATCTGCCTCGCCGCCTTGTAGTTACCCATGTGCTCTTCGCCGTGCGGCTCGTCGGATACATGGAAGAACGAGCACTCCGTGATCCCCTTGCGGTCAAGGAACTGCTTGAACACAGGAAAGAGCTGCGACAGGAAGTTGCGATAGGTGTCGGAGGTGGCCGATGTCTCATGCGGCCAGAGCAGCGACTCACGGTCGGCATTCGAACGGTAAACCCTCAACGCCCACTTCACGCCCCACTGCCAAAACCAGTGCGTCCACTCAAAATACTGCGAGCCCTGGCTCAAGCCGATGTCCACCCACTTTTCCACATCGGTGAAGTCGAACTCATACTGTCCCTCCGATGTCTCCGTCACCTTCAGAAGCTGGTGAGGCCGTTTGATGCCATCGGTGGGCGGTGTGATGATCGGCACATACAGACTGCTGCAGCCGTGCTGCACCAGATCACGCACGTAGGCCTCCAGGATCGGCCAGAACCGCTTTTCATACGGCTTTAAATGATACCAGTCACAAAGCGCATCGGCGTAGAACCACTGGATCACGGGGAATTTGGTGGGTTTGACCACCAGCGGCCGTGTATCGACGACCACCGCTAGTTGTGTGCAGACCTTACCCTCTGTGACGAACTGCACCTTCAGATTTCGGACGCCGGGTTCGATCCCCGCCGGTATGGATACGGTGACCCAAAACGCCTGTGTCTCATGGGAACCCACGAGCAGCTCAGAGCCCGGGTAGAGCGGGTCCGGTACCAAACCGGGTAGATGCTTCAGCCCTTCGATGTGCCTGCTCGGCACATCCGGCGTGAAATGAGGCAGGGGCACATAACCGACCCTGCGGATCAGCGTGCCAAGGCCATCTGCACCTTGTATCTCAAGGGATAATTTTAACGGCTGGTCACCGTTATTTCTCACGCAGGCTTGGAATGATATCTGCTCATTTCGTGCGGTGATATAGCTTATCTCGTCGCTCTTTTGCGCTTTTGAACCCGGATAAACCCGCTTGATCGAACTCTGAAGCCAGTATTTGGCGTTGCTCATGTCATAATCCCCCAATGGACACGTTGATATATGGAAACTGCCGTTTTGCAGCAGTTATTGACTAAACCACCACACCATTTCGTCGTTGATGATGATAATCCCTGCTCGCAAACTAGCAAGTCATGTTGACTATTACCATCGGCTGTGTCAAACTGATCACATAACGAAAGAACTGTCCGAGGGGGCATCGTCCCTGAGGCACATATGAGACCATACAAAACACCTATTTCCACTGACAGGAGAGGCATATGTTTACCAAAGGAATCTGTTATTGGTCATTCCCCGGCGGGCTTGACGGCTCCAAACCGGTTATTGAGGCGATGGCGGAGGCGAAAGAAGCCGGATTTGAGTCGATCGAGCTCTGTCTGGCCGACACGGGCGATGTCAGCTTGAAAACTACCGAAGCGCACGCACGCAAGATCGTGAAGGAAGCCGCCAACTGCGGCATCCAGATCAGCTCGGTGGCAACCGGCCTTCTTTGGGGCAAGTCACTGACCGCCAACAGTCCAGTGGTGCGTCAGGAAGCCATTGATATCTGCAAACAGTTGATCGATGTGGCGGCCTGGCTGGATGCCGGTGCTGTTCTGGTGATCCCCGGTGCTGTGGATGTATTTTTCGACCCCAGTGCCGAGGTGAGCGGCTTTGACACCGTGTGGTCACGCGCCACGGAGGCCATTACAGCCCTACAAGGCCACGCAGAGGCCGCCAAGGTGGCCATCGGGCTGGAGAACGTGTGGAACAAGTTCCTGACCGGTCCTGCCGAATTCTGCCAGTTCATCGACCAGTTCCACTCCGAGTATGTGGGTGCCTATTTTGATGTGGGTAACTGCATGGCATACGGCTACCCTGAGCACTGGATACAGACCCTGGGCAAGCGTATCAAGAGGGTTCACCTGAAGGACTTCCGCCGTGGTGTGGGCACCGGCGAGGGTTTTGTGGATCTGCTGGCGGGTGATGTTAACTGGCCGGCGGTGCTCAAGGCGTTTGAGGGAGCTGGATATGATGGATATCTGACCGCGGAGATGATGCCAGGATACGGCTACACGCGTTACCCGCAGGTGCTGATTGACAACACCTCCCGCGCCATGGACGCAATCCTGGGGCGATAGAACTGGGGAATGGCGAGCTCCCGATAGGTGTTCTCGCCTTCCATCCTCGGTTCTATGAGATTTGGGGCAGCCACAGGGGGCTGCCCCTACGGCTCGCTTGTTGCAGCCGTCCGCCAGGCAGGGGCACCGCACGCGATGCCCCTACGTTCACCCTCAGCGTCTTCGCGTGACGCACCTTTCCCTCGCGCCTTTGCACCCCTGCGTCATTGCGTTGAAGTGGATCCCACACCGGTACGGATGGTGTTGGATTCCACGGTGGCATCGGTCAGCGTATCGGTATTGATCGACTGGCTGGAGCCGCTGATCATATTGCCCGTCACTAGCAGCCCGCGCGAATTTTTCAGCGACAATCCCGTTGGGCACATCGCAAGGTTGTTGTTCGAAAACACGATATCCTCGCAGTCGTCTATGCCAACCCCCAGTTTATACCGACGGAGTATGTTGCCTGTCAGAGACGCCGTTTTGCACTTCAACAGGTTGATGCCCTGAACGCCCATTTCGGCCATTCCGGTGAACTGATTGGCACTCATTGTGATGTCTTCGCATCGGTTCATGAGCACGGAAGAGCTGTTGGTCGGCGCGAAGCGGTTGCCGCTCACGTTGATGCGCCGCACACGGTTCAGCGTCACGCCCATCGCTTGATTCTTCTCGATCAGCTTGATGTAGGTTGTCAGGTTGCCGGTGATGTTCACACCCTCCACAAACGAGCTATCCGCATCCCCGCCAATGACTATCGGGTATGCGAAGTCCTGTATGGTGTTATTGAGTATGGAGATATCCCGCACCGCCACATCGGTGTCGAAGAACGGCTCAGTTGCTCGGATGTAAATAGCCCGCTTGCCCCCACCCGACTCTATGCTATTCCCCTGGATAGTCAGATCTCTGACATTACCCTCTACATAGAAGAAAGCCCCATCAGCCGGTGTTTTGCCAAGGCAGGTGTTGTTGGTGAACAGAATGCGGCGGCTGTGTAGCTGCGTGCCAAAACCAGGGTCGATGCCGCCCGGCTTCGGGGGCAGGTTCAGATAAATTCCCGACCACTTCGCATCGCCCGACGGGCAAGACTGCCACAAACTGTTGATATAGCAGTGGTCGACGATCATGTTGTAAACAGGCGTCGTGGTGGGTTGTTTCGATCCACCCTCATCCACCATCTGTTTTGTGCCGTCCATGGAGATAAACTGCGAGCCGATGTAGGTGCAGTGGATCAGCTCCACCTGCTCCATGAAGTTCCCCTCGCTCTTGAAGAAAACATTCCAAACCTTCGGCTTCGGCTCCTCAGAGTTCGGCGCGGCGGCATAGGTGTTCACATCGATGAACTTGGCCGGTCCGCCACAGGCCCTTCCCTGGTTGATATAGATAGCGTTATGCACGTGCAGGATGAACATCGTGTGGACATAGATATTCAGCCACGGCCCACGGATTTCAATTCCGATCTTGAAGGGTCGGTAATACCCATCCACGATGATGTTATTGCCCGTAGCATTGATGTTCACATTCTTGATCTGCGGGTCGGTATACCAGGGTGAAGCCGCATCCAGCACGATCGCCGACTGGTGCGGGTGCTCCTCCCAGTCCGGGTTGAGCTTGGTTTGCCTGTCGACGGACATGACTGACAGGTTCTCGATGGTACCGTTACTGTGCCCCACCATGATGGTGGCCGGTACCGTCAAACTTTTTTGAATGATGCGGGTCGCGTTGATGCCGTCGCCGGTGATGGATTGGTTTTTCGCTGTGGTCTGGATGCTGGCCTCCCATCCGGGAGCAGCGCCATTGAAGTAATATGAGCCGGCTGGAAAGTGTATGCGACAGTATTCACCGATCTCTTTCGTGCTCATGATGACCTTCATGCGCGCCGAATTCAAGGCAGCAATCTTCGCATCATAGCTATTCGTGCTGATGATGGGCTGCTTCACGAAATGGCCGTCTGCCCGGCTCACATCAATGAACGAAGATGAATTCATACTGGGAGATGGGGTTTGTGTAGGGTCCTTCGGCTCCGCGGCGGCCAAGGTCAGAGCGGGTGTGAATGCGAGTAAGTTAACGAACAACATCGCCAACATTATCAGTGTGTAACCTCTCATACTATTTCTGTAAGTCTCCTTGAAAGTAACAGGTCGTAGGGGCGTCCCTTGTGGGCGCCCTAATCAATTATACTATCGTAAGAGCAACGATTCGGGCGCCCACAAGGGACGCCCCTACGACCGCATCAGTTACAGCCTAGGCTGCCATGAGCTCATGAGTGGATGCTGTCTATTTTGAAGCAAGCTCAACCAAAGCCGCAAGCTGTCATTCCGTTTTGGCGCAACGAAAGCCGCGGTATATGCTACGAAACGTCGGGTCGTCGGTGTAGCGAGAGGCGCATTGAAAGTAGTTAATGAAGTTTCTGTAGAAACACGAGCCCCCGCGGTATACACGAGTGGTGCCGGTCCCTGGACCTCTTGGGTTTGCAGGCGGAGCCTTTGCGTAGTAGTCCTTTTGGTACCTGTCCGCGCACCATTCCCATACGTTGGCTGTCATATCAAGGCAGCCATATGGGCTCGCACCGGAAGGGATACTGCCCACCGGTGCAGTAGTATCACGCTCGCTGCCATCGGAAGAGAGACACTTGCCACGATCGAACTTGTACCCCCACGGGTAGGTGCGTCCATCGGTGCCGCGAGCCGCCTTTTCCCACTGCGCTTCAGTCGGTAGTGCTACACCCGCCCAGTCGCAGTAACTTCTAGCATCTTCCCAGGATACATTCACTATCGGGTGGTCTGCTTTCCATCCCAATTCCGGCGCATCAGGCATTTGCATCCCAACAGTTTCGCAGTACCGCCGGTATTGAGCCACAGTGACCTCAGTTTTGTATATCCAGTATGCGTCCAAGCTCACATTCCAAGCTTTGCCTGGTTCACATGGGCCCATGATAAACTTGCCCGCAGGCACATACACCATCTCGGCACCGTCTACAGGGTTCTTCCACTTATCGCCCAGTTTCGCCTTGGCCGGTGGATTTACAGTCACGACCACCAATACTGCCGCCGCAGGCAGATACCAGAATGTCTTCTTGTCTTTGTTGTACACTGCGATTTGGCCTTTCGGGTTGACGTCCTTTACCTCACATCTGCGGCCTATGAGAGGCCTCATGCCCTCCGTCCAATCTGTACCGCAAATTGCCTTAGCATCACCCCGAACGAAGACAGTATCGCCAGCTTTCACGGCCTTATCCCCAGCCATGAACTGAGGCCCGACTTGGGCCTGCGTTACGCAAACCGCACTCAATAGAAACATCAGCCCGAAGCTCAAAAGAACCCATTTGTATCGGCGCATTTGACTCTCCTTGGCAGTCACTGTATCGTATTCATGCGATCGCTTTACATGCACTCTTCCTCGGTAAATGACGAGCTCTTGTTACTGCGCCGTCACCCGGGGTGATTCGCGAATCGCCCACTACCCGCGGTTCTCGTGGCTGGGCAGTGACCCGATTTATATATCGCCATCCGTCATTCGAACACCTAGCTCGAATGCCTTTTCGCAATCCTGCGGGAATACTGTCTGGCGGCGTTCCAGCCTCTCCGCCGGATCGAAATAGTCAAAGACAACCTTACTGTAGTCCGCAAACTGCAGTGTTTCAAAGGCGCAAAGCGTCTCTGACTGCCCAAATAGGAAGGTCATCACTTTGTCATTCATTCCTATATGAACATCATATTGCGACTCTTTCATCGCACTCTCTGGAATGTTCATCGTATAGATACATGCCGTTTTGATCTTCCGGCCGAACAGTGATCCATTTGCCCGCGAATAGACCAGGTAAGGGAACCACAGCCGTTCCATAAAAGAACGCATCTCACCCGTCACCGTGCCAAAATAGATGGGTGAACCTAGTATGATGGCGTCCGCTGTAGCTATACTTTCAAGCAATGGCGTCAATTCGTCACGCATAGAACACTTACCGTAACTCTTTCCGTCTTTTAACTTACACGAGAAGCAACTGGTGCATCCTTTGAAACTCAGGTCGTAGAGATGCACGAGTTCGGTCTCCGCACCGGTTGATGCCGCGCCTTCCAGCGCCTTTTCCAGCATCATCGCGGTATTCCATTTCTTTCTCGGGCTGCCGTTGATCGCGATCACTTTCATTTGATCTCCCTCCATTTCGCAAGGATGATATCTGCCCACTCCACCCATAATATGAAAGGAAGAGTCGGGCTTCGGATGAACACACTTATACTCTACAAGAACACTCTCGATAAGGCATTCACGTATCATGATATGTACTGGTCATGCCTGTGATTAGCCGGTGAAATATCTCACCCGCATCTTGGTTATTCGGCCAGGAATATGACAGTTGAGCGCGCGTTCATGTTGTAGCAGATGGTGCCGTTGCGCAGCGCAACCTTTCGGCCAGACACCAGCTCGGTCACCCATCCAGATTGTTTTATGAAGTGGAACTGCCTTGCCCCGCCGTCCAAAGTATGCACGACCAACAGCTTGCCGCTGCTGTAGGTGATATCACCATCGGTTGGGTTGGCTATCACCACACCGGCCGACTCGGCGATCCCTCTAAGCAGTGCCGCTGGCAGCACCGGAGCCGTTGAGAAGACGGATGTCCAGCTCGGATACCTCTTGACCGCGAGCCCTGTGCGTTCAGGCATCACATCCAGTGAGCCCAGGGGCACTCCATCGGTGGGCGTGAATACGGGCCCATAACTCTCGCCGGAGCCGTAGGAGATGCTGTAAGGCAGGTATTTGTAGACTGCATCGCCTGAAGGATTCAACTTCACCCGAAGCGGTAACTCCTTGTCCAGCATATCCATGTTCATGCCTGTGATTTCAGACACCCGCGAGGCCGTGAGCATATCACCGTCGGTGATGCCAGGCGCATACACGAAAATGAGCGTCTTGCCTGCCCTCTTCAATCTTTGCTCAATCACCACCTGCTGCTCACGGGTAATTCGGAAGGTGTTGAGGAACAGGTAGCATTTGTGCTCCGGTAACTTGGCGATGTCATCCAGCAGATACATGTCAAAGCCGATGCCGGTGCGGCTGAGTTCGCGATACTGGTTTACCACCACATCCTGGTGGATGTTGCTGGCCATGCTTGTATAATAGGTCGACTTTTCATTTACGATCACCGCCAGGGAGTTGCTCTTATCTTCCGCCGTGCGGTTAGTCTTGGCCACCAGCTCATCGATCTGACGCAGCTTACCGGCTAGCTGCATCAGCCGCTTGTCGCCAGATGTCCAGCCGACACTGAAATCATAGATCTGCTCTGATGCGGCGTTCACCAGTGCGTTGGCATAGTTGCGTATCATGCCAGCTTTCGAGTCGGCCAGGCTGTTGAAATGCCCTACCCATGTGGAGTTGTGGCTACGCAGATCGGCCTGATCCACCCACACCTTGCCGTTCAGCTTCACTGAGCCGACCGGGCCCATCAATCCAGAGCCTCCCCCAATCTGGCGGTCGCTGTAGTCGGAGGGTGACATCAAAAAGTCGATATCAGGCGATTGCAGCACTTTATGCACCGCCGAATGGCCGATAAGCTGATATCGATACGGCCCCAGCACATGGGTGACATAGCCGTAGAACACCCCCACAAACTTGCTGCCTGAAGTCGCACTCTTCACAACCTTGGCGATATGGGTGATGTCATCAGCCAGTTGTTCCGCGTAATACTGGCGGTAGTCAACCTCATGGCGACTCTTTTGCGGGTCGAGGAAGGTCATCACATCAGTCTTGAGCCGTTCCTCTTTAGTTGGTATCTGGATGGCATCGAAGCTCATCAGTGCCGTATTCCAAGCTCGGTTCAGAGCGTTGACGTTCTGGTATTTGGTGCGAAGCCAGTCGATAAAAGCCTGCCTGGCCGATTCAGAATAGTCCACAAAGACCGCAGGTATGGCCACGGATGCCCACTGCTGCCATTCATATGTCACACCATTTGATGGTATGTAGCCGATCACCCTGTCGGCATACTGGCTGGATTCTACATGGGTGATCAGCTGGTTGACCAGCGAATCGGCCATCGCCAGCCAGCTCCTGGATGCCATCGACGGTGCATGGCTGGGAGCTCCGCTATAAGACGGTAAATTCACAGAACCAGTGGAGTCGCGCACCATCTGGTCAGGATGGCTCTCCAACCATGCGTTCAGCCCGGGGTTGCAGATGTTGTCCAGCGGCACAATCGGCACGATGTAGGCATCTGGGTCCTGGGTGAGAACTGAGGCGATCGCCTCATCCATCCTGGCAAAGCTGAATTTACCCGACGGCTGCCACTGCGTGCTCAGGATGTTCAGCCAGTAGACATGGATACCCGCGGCGCTCACATTCGCAATCTGCCCCGCGGCGTTGGTGTCATCGATCCAATAGTTCATCGCGGTGCGCGGTTTCCCACCAATGACAAACCGCGGGCTGCCGTTGATCATCATCAATGCACTGGGCAGGCTCTTTACGGTGGTGGTTCCAGGTTTCACAGTCAGGGGCAGCACCGCATATCCGTCTTTCACTTTGGCATCCCTGAAACCCGAGACAATCGGTATGGAATTGGTCAGGCTGATCCGCAGACTGTATTTTCCCGGGATCACCATCCTCGGTAATATGGTGCTGCCGATGGCCATGTATTTGGACAATCCGCTGACGTTAGCTCTCAACACAGCGGTTGTTGAGACGGCTCCGTCCCGCACCAAATCCACATACAACACAGAGCCCGGCGCAAACTTGCGCTCGGTCGAAACAGTAAACCGACACTTCAGCTCCGCTCCTGGTTGAATGGACGCTGGGCAAGAGACATTACCCACAGTATATGAAACACTCTGACCAAGATAGACATAGGGAACCTGATCAGTCCAGGTGCCGGTCGGCGGTTTCGCTATCGAGATGGCGTCCTGCCAGTTTTCGGTTCCGCTCCGGCGGGCTTTCCAACTCGAATCTGTTTTCAGGAACAACACTCTGCCGTTCCGCAGATGGATTCCCGCCTCCAGCATCATGCCAGCCGGCCCGTTGTGGTTGATAGCACTGACAGTCAGCGTGTTCCCGCCGGTCTTGAGATACGGCTTGATATCATAGATATCGGCCTGTCGCAAGATGTTGTAATAGCGAGCAGGAGGCAGCTTTCGTCCATTGACGGCGATCGTGCATTCCTTATCGGCAGTCACGATCACCCTGGCGGTGACCACCTGACGGGCATCAGCCAGATCGAATCTCTTTTCAAACAAGACAGGAGTGGTGTCTTCTTCTTTGCTGTTAGGAATCCATATCCATTCACCGCTCCACGAGAAGGCCTTGCCAGCCAAAAGACTTACGATGCGTGTGTTGTTTGTGGGGTCCAACACAAGCCGGATATCATCCAGACCAATGGAGCCTTTGCCAGAGGGCGAGACGAATGATATCTCCAGCAAGCCGGTGGCTGCCAACTCAGGAACGATGAGCTGCTTACTCAGTGATGACCATTGGCCGGCTTGAGCTAAAGCTAGCTGCCATTCCGACCGCTGCTTGATAGGGTTACCGAGAATGTCTTGGTAGATGATGCGGCAAACGGCTTTGTCTCCTTTGGCCAAGCTGATCAGCTTGTATCTCAGAGTCAACAAATAGTTGCCCGTAGTATCAAACGCAAGCGGCTGTTTGAGCGTCACCGGATTGCCAGAAAGACACTTTATAACCGCCGATTCGTTCTGTATGGTGATGCAGCCAGCGTTGAGGGCCGGTGACACCTCCCAGCCGTCCGGCTTGTCTGGAGAATAACTCGCGAAGTCGCTGTTCCGAACCAGGTTCAACTTATCAATAGATGATGTGCCGTTCGACCGTTTGAAGGCTATTTTCGAGATATCAACATCGGTGTTCGCGACATAGATTGGATCTACACGAAGCTCATCAATGATGCCTTTCCACTCTGCGTTGGTCGAAAAGTCGATGTCATAAGTGTGATACCGGCCATCACCGATCACTTGAATCCCTACCGATTTGCTGTCAGACAAGCCCTCACCCGCATGCTTGAAATACACACTTCCTGAGCCCGAACAGTTGGCCTTCATGGTCACCGCCAGCACACTATATGACTGCGTATTGATGATCAAAGCTGGCGAATGCAGAAATGGGAACTTGCTGGTAGTGGCTTTGATAGCACCGCCAGCGACCTCTATCTTCATAAAACCATCGGCAGTCCAGCCGTGCATATCAGCATCGGTGTCGAACGTCCATGAAGTCGGAGGCGCTGGGACAGCATCTGCACAATAGGCTGTTGCCACCAGCAACCCTAGAATGAATATCGAAAATAGTGTCTTGAGAGCGTTCATTGCTGCATGTCTCCTAAGGCGGCTTAGCCGCAACCAAAAAAGGAATGATTGCATTCGCCACGTAATATACATTCAAACACCCTTTCGTGAGGTTGCCCAGAATGACATCACTTCAAGAACGCTATGCAAAGCAGATAGCTGGGGTATATTCATGCTTCGACCGCATAGTTATCACCGGTACAATCCCAGGCTGGTGTCATAGCGACGGAATGGGCATCTATCTTCATCAACGCAACATCAGGCTATTTGACTTTCCTAAGGAATTTGCCGAACCTCTACGAGATGAGATCAAAGCCAATGCGGAACGCCTTGCCGTTACCAACAGCATTGAAATTGAGTATATACGCCGTGCCTCTTCATTTCGAAAAGAAGACCGCATCAAAGAGATCATTAGTAGTCGAGGGTGTCACCCCGGTCTCGTCCACATATTCTCAGTGTTGGAAAAATGTCCTGCATACACCCCGTGGCACGACAAGATTACCCACAAAACCCGGCTGAATATCAAGGAGACCAAGTGTCTTCATTACTACTTCTATTTCATCGATGCAGAGTTTGGACTGTGCTATCTACGAGTTCCGACCTGGGTGCCCTTCCGTCTGCAATTCTATTGTAATGGACACAATTATCTCGCGCATTGCCTTCAATCCGAGGGAGTAGTTTTCACTCCACTGGACAACGCCTTTGTAAAAATCGACGACTTTAGCTGTGCTCAGAGGCTGGCAGACGCTTTTCCTGCTGATAAGCTGCACCATGCGCTGGATGCATTTGCCAGAATGTATTGCCCCGTGATACGGCTTGCTGACAATTCATATCATTGGTCGCTAATGCAGGTGGAATATGCTACAGACATCGTGTTCAAACGCGCCGAAGACCTCAAAGCCATCTACGATAATCTAGTCAAAACAGCGATACATACGGTAACGCCAGAGTCTATCGCGATGTTTCTTGGTAAGAAACTTGATGGGCGAACACTCGCTGAGATCGGCACTGACTACAAGTTCGATCGCCGCATACAAGGCACGCGCATCAAACACTACATGGGATGGGCTTCTATCAAAATGTATGACAAGCAAGGGATAATCTTGCGTATCGAGACGACTGTGAATGACGTCTCTGAATTTAAACACTACCGTGAGGTAGAACATCATGATGGGACGACTGAGATTAAATACGCCCCTATGCAAAAGACCATCTACAGCCTTCCTCCATTGAGGGAACTGTTATTATCTGCAAACAACAGATATCTTGACTTTCTTTCCGCCCTTGATGACAACAGCGATGGTGAACATCAGATCATCAAAATCGCGACCTCGACCACCCGTGATCATCGCTCGTATCGAGGATTCAACCTTTTCCTCAAGAAGGATTTGGAATGTCTCATTGCACTTGCTCGCGGAGAGGGATGCATCAGCGGGATCACAAACCGTATGCTTCAAAAAGCCTTACCGCAGATGTCCAGCTCTCAGATATCATACTTCATCAAGCGATGCCGAGTATTCCGGCTCGTTAAAAAATGCGGTAAACGCTACAAATACTACCTCACTGCACTTGGCAAGCGTATCATCATGGCAGCACTTGCTATTCGCCAGATCGTTGTGCCTAACGCTTTGTGTGGTGCGTAATATCAGAATATTCTATACACCGTGTTCAAAATATGGTTGGTAAGATACTAATCAGCTACCGGCTTCATACTAATCCGTGTTATCTCGGCTCGCTATAGTTGGAGTTTACACGAAGATTGTACCCTTATCCATTAGCTAAAGATCATCAAGTAGCTCCGTTGAACAGACAGACTGAGCTGCACTTGACGGGGTATGTAAAGCTATGCTACAGTGACGTATCACAACACACCGCAATATGGTTAAATATGAGGAATCGTTCGATGAAAACAGCGTCAAGTATCCTGTTGGTATTAGCCTGTGTACTCCACGCGCCTTCGGTTTACCCGCAGTCGCAGCCAGTCACCTCGCAGCCAGGTAAAGTGGTTGTGCCCACGGTCTACGATGAAGTCTATGATATCAATGATGGTATAGCACTGGTGGAACGTAATAAGCTTTGGGGCTATGTGGACAAAACCGGGCTTGAAGCGATCCCATGCAAATACGAAAGCTATTTCCCTACCGAAGGCATTGCCGAAGGGTTGGCCTGTCTGGCTGAAGACACCTGGTTTGGCTTCTTGAATAAGTCAGGGCAGCAGGTCATCCCGTTTAAATATGATGAAGCCTGGCCTTTCAAAGACGGATATGCGATGGTAAAACTCGATGACAAATGCGGGTTTATCAACAAGCAAGGCCGCGTCGTCGTTCCACTGAAGTATGAGCTGGTTTTCCCATTTTCTGCTGGCATGGCCGCCGTCATGGCGAACAAACAGTGGGGCTTTGTGGGCACAAATGGCAGTGAGATCATCCCATTGAAATATGAAGAGGCCGATTCGTTCTGCGAAGGTCTAGCAGCGGTCAAGCTGAACAAGCTCTGGGGTTTCATTGATCTCAAGGCGCGTGAAGTCATCCCGTGTCAATATGACCTGGTGGAGTCGTTCAAAGAGGGTATGGCCGGTGTGGAGACCAACGGGAAGCTGGGGTTTGTGAACCCCTCTGGAGCGGTGGTCGTTCCGATGAAATACACCTATACATACCCATGTGGGCGCTTCTCGGAAGGCATGGCGGTCGTCTGCCTCGACAAGAAATGGGGATTCGTCGACAAAAAGGGGCGAGAACTGGTTCCGTTGAAATACACTGGTGCTGATGACTATCATGAGGGTTTGGCGAAAGTGCAGCTTGCGGGCAAATGGGGATTTATCAACAAAGCCGGAGCCCCAGTGATTCCGCTGCGGTATGACAAAGCAAACTCCTTCAGCGAAGGGCTGGCCGGCATCAAGCGCGACGGCAAATGGGGTTACATCGACAAAACCGGCCGTGAAGTCATCCCACCCACCTACGATGAAGCACTCGGCTTCCACGGCGGCTTGGCCGGTGTGAAGTTGAACGGTAAGTGGGGATTTATCAGCAAGTAACCGATGGTATCACCTGGCACGGCAGCTCAGGCTCCGTGCCAGATTTAGACCATATGTAGCCGCTCACTGAGATTAAGGCTTCATCCCTATGCAACACGACATATCAATACCGCGAAGGCCAGTGTCGACCAGTATACGCGACGCCTGTGCTGCATCGAGCGGTTGAAGCCAACACTTTTGCCATTCGGTATCAAACCCCTGCGATGTGCAGCTTTGGCTTTCAATAAGTAGGGCAGGTTGACCAGGCACCCAACCGAAGAGTGAATGCGTGTTGTCTTCGCCTGGCGAATTACCGAGTGTGGTTTCCCATTTTGTGACGAACCTGGTTGCAGCCGTCTGTGCATCTGTCACCCAGAGTTTTTCAACTACCTCGGCATAGACACCACTCGATGTGGTCGTGTACAACACTGCAAGCCGGCGGCCATCGGCCGAAAAGGTCATCTCCCCAGAGGGCAGCCCCTCGGCAACCGGAATCGCCAGTTGGTGCAAGATACGCCCTGTAGAATTCACAATACAAAACCCGCGCTTGTCCCCGATGGCTATCTGCTTTCCATTCGGGCATATCGCCGCTGTGAAGACATAGCCAGGGTGCGTAAACGAGTTTTTGGCTTTGCCGTTCAATGATAGTATTGTGAGACGAGAGGTTGAATCTTTGGGCTGATTCACCACAAGAATGCCGGTGGAGTCCATACACCATCGGGCTAGTGTGAAATTTGGGATACTAGATATCTTACGTATTTTACCGGTTGCTGCGTCATATACTTTTATAGACGTATTTCCCGTATCATAATTCGCGACGCACAGAAGCAACAACCTTCCTCTCGGTGACCATGCCGTCGAGTCGATGCTTTCATGCTCGGTTGCGGAGTATATCTTCTTTAAAGACCCGTCTGCCCGTGTCCATAACCAGTAGCCACCTTTGAATTGGTCTGTGACATTCTCATCATTAATCGTCGTATAACCACTGCCCAGTTCGATATGAGTGGCTCCGGTTTTGGCGTCTTCGATAGTGACGCCATCGCTTTCCTGCAAAAGCAATAGATTCCCGTCTGCGGAAGGCAGCACGTGCTCTATTCGCCCTCCGAAACCCTTCGGAAGTATGGTATGGGATATCAGCAGCTTCGCTTCACCGCCAGACAGCTTCTGTTCAAAAACATCAGCAGGGGTATCAGTGGAATCTCCACACACCTTTACATAAAACACGCTGCCTGGTATGTTCGCGGCAGAAACCCCGTTCGCAGCGAACAAAGAGAGCAACATCAGACACAGTAAACGGCGCATCGTGACACCTCGTTATTGGGTTATTGGCGGAATTCTTCGTTATGATCGTTCAATCTTGCCTGATTTAAGAGTATCCAAGATGCCATCAAGAATCGAGCCACACCGTGATCTGATCGAAAATCGGACATGGTGGGTATGATGAACTGTCTGAAGACTGAGTTTGAAGTCCCGATGATATCACCATGCTCGATGCGCCACACTCTGACCTATTCTACCATCACCTGGTAATAGACATTCCCTTGACCACCGGAGTTCAATGCTCCCGAGAACTGCCACTGTATAGCACCTGTATCACCAACGGGAGGGGCAACTATAATACAACCGGACAGCGACAATGGCAGCGGGTCATATGATGCGGAATAGTAGCTGGTATAGTTCGGTGTATAGTCATTGATTAACAGATTGGAAAGACTAGTCAAACTCGTATTATTATACTTGATGGTATACGTGATGATATCACCTGATGCAGCGCTTATACGATCCACGCTCTTCAGTAGCGATAACCCACTATCTTTGGCCACGGTCGTCGTGTCTGTATGTGTATATCTCACCTGTAAAGATGGGTCCGCATTAACATATGTAAATGAGGCTAGTACTGTAAGCTGGTGTTGTGCATTCATAGGCGCATTAGCAGGCACATACACCCGTATGAGTATCGGCACCACCTGTTCACCGCCTGTAAGCGTCAAAGCACCCGTGATTAGTGGGTCGCCTGTATCGATCACTCCGTTATTGTTTAAATCAAGGTAAATCGCTTCACTCCATTGAATAGACGCCGGTATAGCCGTGTGGTTAAGTGTGAATGTTAAGTAACCAGCCGTGTAAGCAACATATGTGTGACTATATGTGACTACACTTCCGGGCATTGTGGTCTGCGATCCATCCGTTGTGAATAAGTTGGTACCGACATCCCCGAAATTCAAGTTTGTATATTGAATCAGAGGGTTATTCGTGAAGGTGAGAGAATCTGTTGTCCGATCATAGCTGCCGCATGAGTTTCCAACATATCCACCTGTTGAAATGAACCCACTCAAGTTTTTCTCTGTGATAATCAACTGGGTCTGGCCAACTGTATATGGTACCCACAGTATGTAGCGCCCATCACTGGCGGTCACGTAAGTGTCCAGAACCGCTCCTCCCGAATCTCCCACTTTCACCGTAATGCTAGATAAGCCGGTCTCACCACCATTCATCATGCCATCATTCGCAACACCCCCACCGGTCCCGTTATCGGTAAACACATATCCTGTCACTGTGTTGCCATGGAACATCCCAAAGTTCTGGTTGACGACATTTTGCCCGGACATTGTGACGCCTGTCCGTATCTGGTTTGCCGTCTCAGTGCCTATCCATCCTGACGGTAGATAAGGGATCGTATCTGTAATAGTAGTATTATCATCGGTGATGATAGAGTAAACCCCAGTGGCTACTCCTGTGAATTTGAACCCGCCTGTTGCCGGATCCACACTAACGGCATCAACAACAGTGCCTGATGATGATATTAGTTTGGCTTTCAGTGTTGAAACCGCAGTTCCCGTTTCATTTGAATCTTTATACGAATTATGATTCACATCCTGGTAGACGAATCCAGAAATATCACTACCGGCTGTACCAATAGTATCTGTATCAATGGCAGTGTTGTTTTCCAAATCTGGGTCCGTAATACCGTTTATAGCAGTCACAGTAACAGAATTGACCAAACTGCCGCTGGCGGCCAGGTCAACAGTTCCAGTGATCGTAAGAGTCACTGTTTGACCGGCAAGAAGGACCAAGCCGTTCCACGTACCGTTGCTTTCGTTGTATACACCGTTGGATGGTTTATACGTAGTGACCAGAAGGGACTTCGGAAAAGTCTCGACCACAGTCAGACTGTTTACTGCACTCGAACCCAGGTTTTTGACACTGATGACATATATGATGGTGTCGCCTGGCATTGCTGAGGTTCTACCGTCCGTCTTTGTCACTTCTAAATCAGCTTGGGGAACCAGGGTATCCGTATCAGATGACGTATTGTTATTAGCATTTGTATCTTGAATACCAGGGGACGGACTAACAACCGCCGACACGGTCACAGGGTTGATTTCGGAGGCTCCAATGACACCATTTATCGTCAGGATGATGCTTTGACCTGAACTCAAGAGCAATCCGGTCCAGTTGCCTGTGGCAGCATCATAAGTACCGCTGCTGGCACTATATGTGACACTAGTAAATGATGAAGGTATGGTTGGTGACACAATGCAGCTGATCACTGCATCAGGTCCATTATTGGTCACCGTGACAGTGTAGCTGTTCGCTGCTCCAGGAATGGCCGTGGTCTTCCCGTCAGTAATACCAATAGTCAAGTCTGCTTGAACTGGAGGGTTAGTGACGATGGCGTTAATCGACGGGGCTGGGCTGCCGCTGCCATCAGGGTCAACCACTGCTGTGTTTGTGATAATCAATGGCGGATTTGCACCAATAAGGACATTGAACGTCACAACGGCTTGCTCACCTATATTAATCTGGCCAGCCGCCCTGCCTGTGCTATAAACCTTAGTCTCAATGGTATAAGGCATCTTTCCACTAACATCGGCAACAGCAACACCATTAAGTTTCGTACTTCCAGCAACATAACTGGTTCCGGTGGGAATCTGATCAATAACCGTGGTTCCGGCACTGTTCACCGTTCCTGTGTTCTGAACGGTTATGGTGTATGTGACCACACTACCTGAAGTCACCCTACTTGGAGGGTTGGCTGTTTTCTGCGCCTGTATCCTCGGTGTACCCGTCACTACTGCGTTTGTTGTGACAGAGCCACTGTTGAGAGGTAACTGTGGACAGCTCTGATAGCTATATGTCCACGTTCCGCTGTTGCTATACTGAGCGGTTGATGGCTGCACCGGAATTGAGTTTACGCGGAGTTTGAGCGTCACCGTCACCAGTGAACCTGCGGCGACCGTGCCAATCGGAACTCCTACTGTGGGATCTGCAGATGGTTGAGCTACACCGTTGATGGTAAATGATCCCGCGATAAATGAAGTGCCTGTTGGTGGAGCATCTGTAAACACCACACTGGTGGCGTCAGCCGTACCTAAGGTATTGTCCAGCTTAATCGTGTAGGTCAGCGTATCACCGATATAGGTCGAAGTTTTATCTACTGTTGTGACGGTTGCCGGGAATGCAGGGGCTCCGACGTCAATCTGCAGCCCTACAGAATTTATAATGTAACGATCACCCGTAGTAGTTCCTTTAGCATATGCTGTACTCATTCCGTTCAACATCCGCGCCGAAACATCTACGTTCGTGATATCCCAGCCTTGACGACCACCACTGGTGGCACCTCCGGGAGTATGGTTGGTGGTGCCAAATGATCCTGTTGTATCGCGCGTGCCATCGTCCTTGTTAATCTGAGAACAAAAAAAGTTAGTCAACGGGTTATTGGGTCCTGATACTGCCCCCGTCGTGGTAGCTGTTGGCCCAAACTGCATTTGGTCACCAGTGATATTACTATCACCCTCTAGTGCACTTACCATCATCCGAGCATGTATGGCACCAACTTGGGGCGTACAGAAACCGGTCACTGACGAAGTCGGACTTGCCGATGAGTTCGTCAACTCGCCTCCTACGAATACAGTCATGTTACGCGCAGGCAGTGTTGAGTTTCCATACACTACCGCTAGAGTCCATCCTCCAGCATTCGCACTATTTTCAGACGAAATTGTTGTAGCAGGCACTTTTCCAGTAACATAGACTCCAGCTCCTGCACTCTTCACCAAGTTAGTTACGTCTGCCGAACGTACATAATAGTAGTCGCCAGTTAACGTGGTCGCACTCGCTGGATCAGGGCTGACGGTATATGTACCAAGTGGTGTTATGAACGAGATTGCATTATTTATGCTTGTAGTGAGGTTTTGCGTGCCATACCGGTAACTGCCTCCCCAGATAAGTTCCGCATACAAAACAGTGCTATTGGCCGGAATGACAAGGCTGGCCTTTGAAAAGTCTTTAGTCCAGTCTAGTGTTGTGCCTACAGGATAGGTTCCAACCTTAAGTGTTGTATCGGTTGTAATCAAAGCACCAATAGATCCATTGGTGCCTGGGTTGTTGGAACCGGTTGCCTTCGCTAATCCCAGGGTATTGCCAGTAAATGTCATGGCACCATTAGCGATTGTAGTAAAGCGCTTGATATAGACAGCATGTACTGGAATAATGACCACAAGCAGCCATGATAACACCAACGCCAGGTATAACCCAGGCCGGAATTGTCGATTGCGAGTGTTCATTGTTGTGCAGTTCCTTCAGTCGTCTGTATGGTCAGGTGTTCAGATATCCTTACATATTGATAAGGTTCAGTATCAGTGCGCCGCGGGTGTTTCAACACTCGAACCAGCCTTCGCAGGTGTCTGCACCCCCATGATCGACTCATCGAATTTGAACCTCAGGCGCACATACGGACCCTTGCCTGTGTAGTTCCCATCAACCAGCAGATCATCGTCAAAGCCCGAAAAGTTATAACCTGCACTCAGCCAAAGATTGCGGTGCAGCATGAAACCACCTTCAATCCCGATGGAGTTCATATCGCCACCAAGCGAATCGTTCCAGTAGTTACTCGAGATGAATGACAGCTGAGTGCGAGGCGTCAGGTTGAGACTAAACCGCTGCTGCAGCAGCATCGCCTTGGTTGTTGTGCTTAACGGTCCAAGTGTATTGTCCGAAATCCTCATCGCGAGATGCGTACCGCTCTCGATACATCGCGAGGGTTGGTAGTTGATATCCGTAGAGATGATGTGGGATCGTTCAGTCCCACCATCTGGTCTGTCAGGGGCACTATCATAGCGCAATTCGTATTTTGCTAACCCATTCCATCGATCACGGCTAGACTCACGGTAAGCCACACCCATCATCAACCGAGCTTGTGTCTGGGTGTCTACGTCCGACTTCGATATCTGAAGAATCGCTTTATCTAGTGCGGTCCAATCTTCCGATATCTTGACCGCAGTTCCTAAAGTGGTCAGCCAGCTTGTGTTCCCCGAATTGATCCGGTATTCAACACGGGCCGAACCCTTCCATTTCTCAGAGCCAGTGTACTCCACCGCACTCGTCACTGCAGTCGAAGAGCTCGTAGTCTTGCCGTCCACAGGCTCTATACGCTCTAAACTAGCGTTTATCCGCAATCCACGGTTGATCTCCCATTGGTTGCGCAAACCTATCGCAGCCTCGGTCTCTCGCCCTGAGAAAGCATCACGAGAGCGATATTCGCTAAATACGTGCGCACTGCCCAGGTAGTCAGTATCAATGCCGATCACTGAAGTCTGTTGAGATTGGTTGGCATTTAACAGGTATCTTCCCGACAGTGTGGAGTTGAACTCCTGCCGTGCATACAGACGGCCACGGTTCGCGAATAGATATTCGCCACCTACTGCCAGCACATGTTTGGTAGCATCACTGATGTCCTGTTCATATTCTGAGTAGAAGGTGGCCGAAGCCCATTTCGGTACCAGCTTAGTGATCTTCGCTCTAAAACTTGTGAAATTCACAGGAGGATCAGTCGTACCGCCTGTCGGTAACAGGGCTCTAGTCTCTTCGGCATGACGAAAACCAAATTCCAGCCGAAGTTCAGGCGAAATCGACTGTTCTACGCTGGCGGAGATTCCTGTACGGTTCGTGCCCATGCTTCGGTCTTCAGACTGGATAGCCTCGGTCATGAACCGCGTATTTTGATTGTGCAGGTATGAGATTTTCGACGATATCTCTACGCGCCCCTTACCGATTGAAGCAGCAGTATTTTCAAACGACATATCTGTGCTGGCAGCCATGATACGCGCCTGTAACTTACCGGTTTCATGCGAATATTCAACACGCTGCCCTGTGCCCTTACCGAGAAGATCGCTAGACGTTTGAGCCAGTTCACCGGTCAGTTTCGTATTCGCGTTGATCATCCATTCTGCAGACAAACCGGACATAGACCACGGATTACCGGGGACATCTGCACTGACATATGTGCCTCTGAGTATGAGGTTCTTTTTGAGGTTCAGTCGCCCGTCTACTCCAGCAGTGACGTATTTGGGACCTCCAGAGTCTACCTCATAGCTGACACGTACTGAAACAGGGTTCATATTTTCATCGAAACTCGGCACCGGCGATTTGAACAGTATTGTCGCGTTATTCAGGTCGACTGTATATTGAAAATACCTGGTCATAGGTGTCGTCTTCAAGATTACAGAAGGTTGATTGCGATCACGGACCAGGATTTCGACTCTCTCGGTATTGTCTACCATCAAGCCCGGGCCAAGACTGTATGGGCCCGACGTTCCGTTCGCCAACACCTCAACGATGTTCTGACGCATACTATCATAACTAGCGAAGAGATTGACTGCACTTGTGCCCGTCTCATGATGTGTCATCAAGCCTGTCAAGCTTCGGTTATAATTGCTTAGGTGCCGTCCTTCATCGGAAGTGCTCGTTGAGAAGTCACCGTACATCATAAAGGACTGGCGTTTCTCAAGGCGAATATATGTTTTTTGGGATGTCTGACCGTCAAATCCTTTGATCGAGGAATCGCCATATACAGGGTAAAATTCGTCGGGCTGGATGTCTCTGAAGAGTCTACCAAGTTTGTCTTTGTTGGACTGGTATGCTAAAGTCAACAACGTGTCGTCGTTGATACGCCCTTTCATAAACACGGAGGCTTGGCTGTGGCTCAGAACCGTCGATTCGTTCTGTGCCAATCCAAGATCAACTACACCAACCGCCAGCATAGGACGCAGATTGGGAACAAACTCCAATTTGACCTTGCTGGACATCAAGCCGCTGGAAACCCTCAAGTTGGTCACACAAGCCTCGCGCGGTGGCAACAGCTCATACTTACCTTCGCCTCCGTCCAAAAACACCTGAACCCCTTGCTCAAGTGGATTCAAGTCTGTGACATTCCATTCGGCTCCGTCATTTTCTAGCGTGATCGGTGTGCGTGTTTGCACCAAAATCCCGTTCGAGTCCACTAATCTGATGATGATAGGTAAAGGTGCTTTTGTGTCTGCGACATGCTTTCCCTCAGGAACGACGATGTCGATCTTGCTTAAGGCGCCGGAGGTGACGACGTTGATTTTGGCCTCACCACGGTCGTTACCTAAGCCGTCACGTTGGGTGACGGTGACGACATTGGTTCCGGGCTTGAACTCAACGCCGATATACTCCCAAACCTCGATATTTTTAATGAAGTAAGTGTGCTTAGCACCGACTTGGTCATCAGATATCACCTTGCCATTCACCCGCAGGATAAATGTACTTCCGATGCGTCCCTTCACGATCAGATTCCAGATTGGTATAGGCAGCACATCACCTGAGTTAATATCTACAAAACCCAGATCATTAGTAAAACTGGGTATCCTGTCCACCAACGGAGCCGTCTGTGCAGCACGGACTGGTGCAGACGGTAAAGAGCTGTTGCCTTGCCCTGCAGAACTGCCTGGCAGGGGCAGGTTGTTAACTATCGACTCGTTGTTCCCGGACGTGTATCCACTGGCTAATGTAGATCGGGTTTCGCTGATATCTACAGGATTGGGCGTCACAGGTAGAGTAGTCGCTAATGCAATGGTGGTCTCGCCTTGGATCTTGGCCAGCGCCTTCTTGCGCAGAGCAGCCTCTTCTTTGATTTTGGGGTCACTGTTTTTGATGGCGAAATTCACTTTCCGCATCTCGCCAAGCCGAATCTCCGCAAACGAGCTGCCCGGATCACCCACGCTCTCATGGCCTGCTTGTGAGAGCACCGCATTAGCCGGGAGTGATAACAGGTCAACCTTGAGTACATGGGTTCCAGCAGATAAGGCATACAGACTGTATTTACCTTCGCCATCCGTAATCACAAAGGAGCCATCGTCTAGACAGATGCGGACCCCAGGCATCCCCTGCTCGGTGGGATCCACTATGCCGTTGCCATTGTCGTCAATAAACACCCTACCGATCACTACACCCTGATCTGTGAAAACGCCCATCCGCAGTCGAACTTCAGACACGCCAACGTTCGATGATATCGGTCCATAACTAGAATTCGCTGCTGCCTTAGCCGTGTTCCTTAACACGCTCTCACGTGTTCCTGACTTTATACCAACACGATAAGAGACCACAACCGAACTACCGGGTTTCATCTCGTCGATCGTGAAGGACATGTTCGCTCCGTTCGCCACAACGGGATCGTCCGCCTTTATCTTGTTGACATAGGTGGTACCAGGCATGTAGACCTCCCCGGTGGGCAGGGTGTCTGTGATGGCAACATCAGTTAAAGTGGTGCCTGTATCATTCTTAAGGCGCAAGGTGTAGTCGATCATCTCGCCCACTTCAACGGTCTGCTTTGACGAGCTCTTTTCCATGATGAACCCACTGCCCGCATTGAAATCTAATGGGATATCCAACGATATGGCCGATGACGCTACGGTAGTCATGAACTGCCCACCGTAGGAGGCCACAGGATCAACAGACCGACCGACGGGTAATGATGAAGCAGGCAGTGTTGAAGGAAATACATAGTTACCTGGAGGTGTGACGATGATTTTATACGAACCGGGCACGACATATGGAAACCGGAACACACCATCGCTTCCTGTGGTCAATGGGTTGTTAACCGGTGTCACCCCATCCATTGCCAGCACCTTAGCTAGGCCACCGGCATCGCCGCCATTACTCACACCCGTGACATCAACCAATGTGACCTGGGCGTTGGCAACTGGTGTGTTAGTGCGACTATCGAACACGACACAAAACGGGTCAACCGTAACGAAGTCGGTTACGGTCTGTCCATACTGGTCGGTAAAGGTCGCAGTCAACTTGTCGTTTGGCCTGGTTTCTAGTATCCCATTCCCTGGTATCGCGGTAGATTGCGAAGCATCAGCCGTTACGATGGCCTGGTCTATGCGGAAGATACCTGTGTTAGGGCCAGTTTCAGTAGCCGTCACAGTTTCGCTGTCGCCTGTTAAGGCCGATGTAATGGTGATGTGGATAGTTTCTGCCATGCCAGGATCAAGGTTACACTCTGCAGCCATGATCTCCAAGAACAAGTGGTTACCTATGGCCTCCAGATCAGTCGGGCGAGCATAACCACTATCCCAATAGAATGAAATCTGAGGAGCTTTGCTTTCAACGGCTACCACTACCGCATTTGAGGTAGCCAGCAGATCGCCTGCCGTCGCCGGATCGACGCAGCGCAACCGAGCGGTGTTCCTGATATCGATATTAATGGTGTTGTGCAGCTTCACGCGTAACACACACTCGAATCGTTCCCCTGCATTCAAATGCCGGAGGCCATATGCCACACGGTCCACCGATGTGATATCTGAAGGAGCGGTACTGAAATATGAGTTTTGAGGGTCACCCAATCTGTGGTACAACACAGTTCCGCTGCCATTTCCATGTAATTCAACAAAGGATGTATTGGCAGGGATATCATCCACACACATCACATATTTCTCATCGTGGCCGTTCACTTGGATAGTGGCAGGCAGCGCATCCACAAGCCCTGCATTTGCTCCTTGTATCGAAAAGTCCACAGACTCACCAGCGCGGGCAGATGCCTGCAATGCTGATTTTGTCAACAAGAGTTCAACGGAACTACCTATCCTGAATGTATCGCGATTACTGGCGGACACGGCACTCAACACAGTCGTAGCCTGCAGTAGGATTATACACTTATCGCCGTATGGGATACCCGCAGGAATGACATTCGCGAAGACTAGTTGAACCCGTTGGCCAGGATCAAGCTCAATCGTGCTTCCATCGGCCATGTATGGCTCCCCAGAGTTGACCACACCATCACCATTCGTATCAACATATAGCCGAATGCTTGATATGGTATAGTTGGAGTCTTTATCGCACCAATATGATAGCTTGTATGTTGACTTAATATTCCCTGTGTTCTGAATTATATGTGAGGTGTATACTGTGTCACCTGGTACGCAGGCCACTGTGTTATCCGTCGTCAACAACAAGGATTCAAGAGGTTGTACGATCACACGAACGATGTTTGTTTGAAGTGTGTATTTCGCTCCCGTTTCGGGATCTGTATAGTGGTTGGTCGCCTGGTTTTCAATGACTGTACCGGCCATCGGAGCAGCACCGTAGGTAAGTGCAGCGCACCATAATAAAAATAGTATGGTTACACCGATTATCATACGGCGGATATTATCGATCCGTTGATTGTTGCTGCTCATCACGGTCTGTCGCCACCAACTCCTGCCTGCACATGCTGTTCTATTTCTTGTCACAGCATGTGCAGGCAGGAGCAATCCTGCTGTCAGTATTGCTCCTGCTTTCAACCCTACTGGTTGATCTTGACTTCGAAGTAGATTACAGCGGTTTGTCCAGGTGCCAACGACAGGATCGTTGCACTAACCGTTCCGACTGAACCTGCAGATGGGACCGTAATCGCGGTGAAGCTTGAGCCGCCGTCAAACGTGATGGCTCCCACTCCAGTAGCGCTCACCGTTCCGTCGCCAGCATGATATGTTGTATACGCTGGTGTGGAGTCGGTGATTACGATGTTAGAGTTTGTCGTGGTGCCAGTATTGGTTGCTGTGATCCGATAGCGGACACACGAACCAGGTACTGCACCGGTGGTGATATTGGTTTGCTGGTATGCCCCTTCAGGGGTACCATTCCCATCAGCATCCAGAGCCTGCTCTTTAATGATGCGAACGTCACCGGCGATCACGGTAGATGTGTCTTTGACGATCGCAGGAGCAGGAGCTGCTGTGCTGTATGTGCCTTGGGTTGTTGTAGCGGTCAATGTGCAGACATCGACGATACCTGCAGATGCGCCTGATGGAGCATAGACCTTCACGAAGAGAGTGGCCGATTCGCCAGGATCGAGCCCAGCACCGGTGCTTGCACCATTAAGGCCACCCACAAGTGAATCGAGACTATTAATAATGGCGTCACCGGAGTCCAGAACGCCGTTATTGTTTTTGTCCCAGTAAATCGCTGAACTAAAGCCAGATTGAGTATCTGCTGTAGTCAAAGAGATCAAGCTGGCGAGACCATCACCTTCATGAACGTTACCGTTGTTGGCGATGGTATGGGTATAAACAACAGAACCACCAGGGAATACCTGACCACTGTTGTTTGGCACTGTAGAGATATTCCGCATCATGTTGATGGTGACAGCATCGTGCTTGATGTCGAAGGCACCGGTTGTTGGCGACGTCACACGATAGTAAATGTTGTAGGTGCCAGCGGGTGCATTGGGAGCCGTATAGATATCGGAATGGACATGCATACTACCACCTGGTGCAATCATACCTGTTTCAGATATGATTGTTTCGGTATCATTTTCATTTAGTATGCTCCAGCCGATTGGCAGCACGATAGTCGCAAATGTGGGGTCTGTACTGGCCTGTATGATATACGAGTCAGGAACTGAGCTCGTGTTGTTGACATACAGATCCATATCAACATGATATGCTGGCGGCACGGACTTGATGGTCACAGGCGAGCCTTCAGGACCTGTGCCCAGACCATCGGCTGCTGTCGCTCCATTGGCGATCGATCTGTTGTTGGTTAAGTCTACAGTACTGCGAGTGATCACGCTGACTGTATCTGTGGTAGTCGCGAACTTCGTTGCATCTACTGAGGAAGTAGCAGTTTTGTCAACAGAGTAACCCTTATTGCCCCATGCATCAGCAGGCAGTTTTACCTTGACAACTACGTTATAGGTCGCACCAGGATCTAGAGGTCCTGTATCTGGTATGCTGTCTCCGTTGGTATCAAGCAATGGTGTCACGCCATCGCTGCGATACAGAACGATAGTTGATCCTATAGGAAAGACATTGTTCGACAGAGTGATATCGAAGGTGTCGATACTGTTACCATTGTTTGTCACGACGTTGGTGAACGTCACGGTGGCCCCTTGAGAAGAACTGGGCAGAGTCTGTCCAATAATAGCGACAGCGACAGTCGGGTCAACATAGAAGTCCGTTGTATTGGTACTTCCTGCGATGATTGCGCCTGTTCCATCGTTGTATTCGTAGGTGGCCCTGTTGTAGATATCACCCGACATAGCATTGCTGTCGATTGAAACCTGGAAGCTAATTGATCCCGAGTTTGTCTTAGCCAATGTCGATATCTTTGCGGTGATGGTTCGGGTTCCAGCCGAGTAGCTGTAGTCGATACCTGCAGGGTCGCCACCAACCGCATCAGTAACCGGGGCTCCACTCCATTTTGCGCTACCGAGGATATAGGTCATTCCTACAGGAATCACATCGGTAATGACGAAATTAGTGGCATCCTGGTTGCCTGGGTTGGAGTAGGTGAATGTAAAAGTGACTGGCGATGTGCCCGTAAAGCCGTGGTAAATATCTTCAGCCTTGCTGATGACTATCACAGCGTTATTAGTCACAGTCACATTATCGGTATTCGAAGCTGTCTTCGTACCGTCAAACTGGCTGGTGGCCGTTACTGTCAGAACAGCCGTGCCACTTATCACGTTTGGAATCGTGCCCACGATCACAAACTTAAAGTTGCCGCCGGCAGGCACGGCACCTGTGGAGGTAATAGCCGCAGCACCTGGGTCTGCGATTCCATCTCCATTCGCATCTGGATAAATCAGCACGCCAGTCAAGTCAAAACTGTCGCCTCCAGACTGCAAGATAGATAGATTGAAAGTGTCCGTCCCATTCCCTGTGTTATTAAGGGTGTGAGGGAAACTTACCAAACCAGACGGAGGTGCATACTTCACATTGTCCGAAGTTAATGTGAGGCTGGCTACCTGCTGAACTATGTTATTTATTAACAGCGTTCGATGTGACGTTGTGCACAGTTCCACTGGCATCAGTGTAGGTTGCAGATGCCTGGTTGCCGATGGAAGTGCCTGCTTCTGGAACCGCTGCCATCACCGGTGCCTGTGTATACAGGCCCATAGTTAACGCAATGAAACAGAGTTTCATTGCGTTAGCACCGAGTCGGAGCAAGGAGTTTTTCATCTGTTAATTCCTTTCTAGT
Organism: Armatimonadota bacterium; assembly: GCA_963677485.1. Lineage (GTDB taxonomy): Bacteria > Armatimonadota > HRBIN16 > HRBIN16 > HRBIN16. The sequence goes on from OY781964.1 coordinate 231,802, forward strand.
TTTGTTATTACTGTTGCTACCATTACAGGTACCGCATGTCCAATACCGTTGTATGGAAGTGCGTAGTCGATCAGCGGATTTTGGCTTTGTTAGTTTTCACACCTGGTTGGGCAGAAAGCAGTTTGACCCGTGCTATCACGACCAGGTTCTTACCGTTTTCTTGTTTGCCCACCTTCCATTTGATAAACCTGTATGACTCCATAGGAAGCTTTATGGTCTTTTCCTTACCATTTGAGTCCTTAATCAGCTTCACTAATGGAATAGTAGAGAAATGTGATCCATCGGTACTAGCTTCAGCCTTGGAAGGCTTACAGCTGTCCTCAATGTAGACAGAACCTGCAGGAATGGGTAAGACTGGCTGTATAGCAGTAATCGTCTTCCCTGTTTGGTTCGTGAGTGTAAGTTGATATTCAATGATATCACCTGGGGTCGCTCGAGCAGCAGACACTAGTTGCTCTTTACCGTTTGAGCGAGAGACCTTGAAAGCAGCAAGGACGCTTGATACACCGGTTTTATCGGCTGCATGCGAAACAGCGAAGCCGGTAAGCAGGCAAAGCACTGAAATCGCTATGCCAGAAGCAGCGGAGACGAGTTTCATTTAGACAACCTCTCTGTTGGTTACTATCAGGTCGGCCTGCTCTATGATAGATAGCCACAGGCTTCTCAACGCATACTACACCGGTTTCATGAAGCGTATTCATTGGCTGTCAGTATGCGTAAGCTGGATTGGATACGACACAGCGGGGTGCCGTAGAATTCCATACATCCGTTTGAATGGACTGTGTCTGATACCCCATACCAAAACATTCAGGAGAACCTTGGGTATGGGCTTAAGGAGGTTCAGCATATATACGATGAAGTATCACACGCAGTTTATCCAAGCTCCATTACACAGACGGCCGGATGATATACAACGAGTATACCTTAGGCTTCACCATAAACATGCGATTTACATCAAAATAGTAAACTAGTAGCAAAATCGCATAGCATTATGGTTGAAGTCTCATCGTCATCCACTTCCGTGAAGTCAGCGTCATGATCCTTCAACCCCCACTTCCCATTGCTGATTGTTTGTTCACTAGTATATGCAGGGTGTGCAATGAGATGGTGGTGGTGGCGTGACGCAAAGAGAGTCCATAGTCAGTGGGTGATCGGCGGGGTCGATAAATACGGTCGGCCGACGAATGCTTACAATGGAGGGTTCACGACAGTTGCTGTCTATGATCGGCAACTTCGAGGCATGGGTGATGAAGTGATCCAGTTCCTGAGGAAAGCTTACGAACCGCCGACTCTGTTCGCCCGGTCCGGCACGTTAAGACCATTAGTTGAGGACAACCATATATACGATGGAGCAAGGAACTGATGCAGAGAAGAAGAGATTTTAATGCCTGGGTAGACAAGATCGAGTTTGAATTGAAAGTAATGCCGCGGTAAAAAAAAGCCTCAACCTTTCGGTTGAGGCTAACATGGGTGCGGGGGAAAGATTCGAACTTACGACCTCCGGGTTATGAGCCCGGCGAGCTGACCACTGCTCCACCCCGCATAGATAGTATACCAATTCCCCCAGGAAATAGCCCGTCAGGAAAAAAGCCTTCCGGGCTATCACCTACACGCCGTTAAACAGGCACAGCCTGCCCCATCTCAACCGTCACCTGGTGAACATGCCCGTCATCATGCCGCGTGATCTGCCTGTCAGGAACCGCCTCACCATCCAGCATCACAGTCACCACTCCGCTGTTTACTCCGTTTGGGTTCGTGACATGAATTTCGTAGCTGGCACTGAAGTAGCGATATGTCATCCGATACTCCTTCCAATCCACTGGGATGCACGGAGTGATCGTGAAGGCATCACCATGAAGCGTTAGCCCCAGCAGCGCCTCTACCGAGACACGGTACATCCAGGCAGACGAACCTGTGTACCAGCTCCATCCACCGCGTCCGGCATGCGGGTCTACGCTATACACATCGGCGGCCATCACATACGGCTCTACCTTGTATGTTGCTACATCACGTTCATTCGATGTGTGGTTAATGGGGTTCAACCAGTGCAGCAGCATAGCCGCCAGGTCACCTTGCCCTAGACGAGCCGCAGCTAACGCTACCCAGACGGCTGCGTGAGTATATTGCCCGCCATTTTCGCGAACACCCGGTAGATACCCCTTGATATATCCAGGCTCCAGTGCCGACCGGTCAAACGGTGGTGTCAATAATAGTACCAACTGCTTTTCAGGCCGCAGCAGATACTCACCCAACGAGGCCATGGCTTCCCTGGCCCGAGATAGTGGTGCGGTGCCTGATATGGCCGACCAAGACTGCGCAAGCGAGTCGATTTGGCACTCTTCATTCAGCGCAGAGCCAAGAGCCTGACCATCATCCATATACGCACGTCGGTACCACCGACCGTCCCAACCACTCGTCTCAATCGCGGTGGCCAGCTTTGAGCTCGCTTCATGGTATAGTTGCGAACGGTGATCATCCCCACGCGAGAGGCATATCTCGGCGAAGCGTGGGAGCACGGTTGTCAGGAACCAGCCAAGCCAGATGCTCTCGCCCTTGCCTTCGCGACCAACCAGACTCATGCCATCGTTCCAGTCGCAAGAACCGATTAGGGGCAGACCATGTTCACCCAGCAGCTTGATGCTGCGGTCGAGAGAACGGATGCAGTGGTCATAGAGAGTTCCGTGTGACTCAGCCACAGCCGGGATGTTATAACGGTCATCTTCATGTGCTTCTAGAGGAAGATCAGTCAGATACTGAGCGGACTCATCTAGAATCCCTGTATCACCTATCGTCGAAACATAGTCAGCCACCACGTAAGGCAGCCACAGGTAGTCATCGGAACACCTGCTGCGAATGCCTGCACCCAACGGTGGATGCCACCAGTGCTGCACATCACCTTCCTCATACTGCCGGGCGGCGGCTCGCAATATCTGCTCACGAGTCATATCCGGGTCCGTATAAACTAGCGCCATCACATCCTGTAGCTGATCGCGGAAGCCATACGCCCCTCCCGATTGGTAGAAACCCGACCGGGCCCAGAGACGACTGCTGATCGTCTGGTAGAGCAACCATCTGTTGAGCTGTATATCAAGTGAGTGGTCAGGAGTCTCCACTTGTATGGTGTTGAGCTGGTCATCCCAGTAGTGGCAGACATGCTCCAGGGCCTCTTGAGCCGCTCCCGGTCGCCGGAACCGGTAGACCAAGTCACGAACCTGAGTGAGGTCGTCGCCCTCGCCCAGCACGAACAGAACCTCCTTCTCAACCTTTGGGTAAAGAGTGAACTTAATCTGTGATGCTGCGCACGGATCATACCCCGCTCCGATACGGCCCGACAACGAAACCCGCGACAGGGCAGCCGGTGAACTCATGGAACCATTCCGCCCTATGAACTCAGTCCGGTCACCGGTCAGCGTGCGATGAGGTTCACCTACCACATCCCAATAGGCGATGCGTGAGGCGTATGTTTCATCCTGGTAGGCATTGCGCGCCGTCATGACGCCTGTCTCAACATCCACATCGGTCACCATATAAGGTGCGGTGAACTGCCGATCAGTGCCCAGCACCCACTCCACATAACCGGTAGCCGAAAGCGACCGAGCTCTTACCGTGTCGTTACGCAGCTTCAGCCGGAATATCTTCGCGCGGCAGTCCACCGGCACAAACACGGTCAGCTCCTGCCAGCAGCCGTGACTGTGGTGTTCAAAAACTGTATACCCCTGGCCGTGACGGATTTGATACGGGCTGTCATCTCTGACTGGTGAAGGGCATGGCGACCAAAACTGACCCGTGTCTTCGTCACGAAGGTATATCGCCTCACCCACCGGATCGCTCACTGGGTCGTTTGACCACGGTGAAAGCCGATGGTCATGACTGTTGTCTGTCCAGCTATACCCCGCTCCAGATTCAGACACCACACTACCAAACCTCGGATTGGCCAATACATTGACCCATGGTGCAGGTGTGGTCTCACCGGCAGCAAGCGTGATGATATACTCGTGTCCATCACGTGTAAACCCGCCCAAACCATTCGCGAAACTGATTTCGGGATTGGCAAGCGCAACCTCAGGATACACGCGCTTCACAAATGAAGCGCGAAGCTGCTTCGGCAATGGATAGTCCAGAAGCTGCAGCTCCAGTTGCCTCTGCATCGTGCCTGCTCCTCCGCTGAGGATCACCCGAGCCGCAGCCGACAATGTTAAGGCCTCTTCATCCCCTAGAACCTCCCGTTGCTTCATAAACACACCACCAGGCCGGTTCTCCATATCGCGGTCATGGCTCTCAACGAACAACTCCCTAATGCGATCACGCAGAGGCTGTAGATACCCCCCCTGCTGTTCGTTCACAATCACCAGATCGCTGCCCATACCTTTGTATCGCAGATATGCGTGTGCCTGCAGTGCGTCGCGCACCAGCTCCACTTCATCATCTCGGCTGATCCGCACCAGCATGATGGGCAGATCCCCCGATATCCCCTCCGCCCACAGCCCGGACTGACCACGGCGGTTGCGTGCGATGATATTTCCTTGAGTACGCCGGCGTGGACTTGGATACAATAACCGACTGGCAAGGCGTTGTGCCAGATGCGCCTTTTCGGCCGTCATCTGCAGGAAGCGCAGCTCAATCTGGCTGTGTGTCCAAGCTAAGGCGAAGGTATGATCGGCATTTGATGTCTGCTCGTAGAACTCCACCAGTTCCATCGCCTGTTCACGGTCTGTCGCCATGGCTGTGGTGAAGTACACGCTGACCGTTTCGCCGGGTTCGATCCGAATCCGCCGACGTATTGAAAGAATCGGGTCAAGAACGGCACCCTCGCCGTTGCTGAGCTGGTGATGCCGCTCCATGGCAGCAGGATCGTGAGCATCGCGTCCTCGCCCGATGAATCCCTCACGGCTGGTCTCGTAGTTCACATAACCGTATGTCTTGCCAGCGAATGCGAAAACATGCACGAGGCATGGAGTGACTTCATTGGGTGTCCGCGGGCGTCTTTTGCATAGTAGCGCATCTTTTTCCGGTATCTTTTCGGTCTGCACGAATAGTTTGCTAAATGCGGGATGAGCGAGATCCGCCATGAACGGTGCCAGGACGACCTCGCAATAACTCGTCAGCTCTAGTCGACGCGTCTGGCTGCCGTGATTCGTGAGCGATACTCGCCGCACTTCTGCATTGTGCTCCGGGCTCACGGTCACATCCATATGAGTTTCAATACCGCCATCGTGACGTATGTACTCCACTCGGTCTGCCGAAAATGTGACGGAGTAGTCTTCAGGCTGCATGACATGCTCAGCCCGATTCTGCCCCAACGGTTTACTTGCCGCTGACCAGATTTTGTCATTCTCCAAGTCGCGGATATAGCAGTAGCTACCCCACGAATCGCGTGTCGGGTCAGCACGCCAGCGCGTCACGGAGACACCATCGCAACTGCTGTATCCCCCTCCGGCTGCGGTGAGCAGCACCGAATAGTGACCGTTTGACAGGAAGTGCCCTTCTGGCTCCGGGGTGTCAGGAGTTGTGTAACGGCGGGTGATCGGTGCTTCTATCGGACTGCTGATTCGGCAGGCCACATCGTCAGACTGCGGGTCCTCCGTCAGAACCACGTACCGAGGCAGCCGCTCCTGCAGCAGCAGCTCCGTCGCACGCACCATGGGTTCGGAATGGAATCTTCGCTGCATGATATTGCGCTGCAGCGCATTGGTTATCGACAGTAAGGACATCCCCTGGTGATGAGCCATCTCGCTGCGGATGATAACCGACTTGGTGCCAGACGGCAGCCGCTCAGACGTATAATCAAGCGCTTCATATAGTCCATACAGGTTTTCCATCCCTTTTGTAATCAGCCTGCGGATGTTGCGCATGGCGACCCCTGGGTCTACAGCCAGAGCCAGCATAGTGGCGTATGGCGCCACGACATAGTCAGAAGACAGACCTCGCTTCACACCAAGCCCTGGTGTGCCAAACGCCATATAGCTATAGTTCATATGTATATCGCGGGCGTTGAACCCTGATTCGGAAACGCCCCAGGGAAGGCCTAACTCAGAACCATAGGCCTGTTGCCGCTTCACAACCGCCACATACGTTTCGTCCAGCAGGCAGCCAGGGTAGTTTCGCATCAGCAACAGCGGCATCAAGTATTCGAACATCGTGCCGCTCCAGGATAACAATGCCCGCATGTTCCCGACCTGAATAAACTTGCGTCCCAGTAAAAACCAGTGCTTCTCGGGCACATCGCCCTTGGCAATCGCCACAAAACTGGCCATACGCGCTTCAGAGGCTAGCAGGTCATAATAGGCCGCATCGACCTTCGTATTATCGACCTGGTATCCTATGTGGAACAGGTTGCGTTTGGGATTGTAGAGCAGCGAAAAGTCCATCTCCTCAACACGCCTGGTCAGCCATTCGGTCAGCGTTTGACAGCGTTCTCGTATATGAATGACTTCATCATGAAGTGAAGGAGCATCAGGAGCCAGCCCCAGCACCAATGCGAGTGTGGTTTCCGGCACATGAAGTATCTCCAGAATGCCTTGCTTCAGTGCGATCAGACTGCCTGCCAGGTTGCCGCTATCCACCGTTGAGATATATCGAGGCTCTAGAACGGCCAAGGTCTGTGTATCATACCAGTTATACCAGTGACCTGAAATACACGGCAGCTTCTGCATGGTATCCACGGTCCGGCAGATTCTATCCAGCATATCCCTCAAGCTGAGGAAGCCAAGGTCGTAAGCAGCCAACGCTGACAGTAGATACATGCCCATATTGGTAGGTGAAGTCCTATGGGCAACAGTGCCTTCAAGATGAGAGCTGGCGGTATCGACATGCTCCTGGTAGTTATCAGGCGGAAGGTCGTTGTCATCAGTCCCCACCATATCCGCAAAAAACTGCCAGGTCTTGCGTGCCAGATCGGTTAATGACTGGCGGTCCCGCTCACTAAGGGTGATGGACCTTGAAACACTCGGGCGGCTTACCAGCCAGGCTATGACGGGCGAAAACAGCCATAACAGCAGCAATGGCGCCAGCCATGCGAAAGAGGCTGTGTGATATGCCAGTACAGCCACGATAATCAACCCAGCAGACACCGGGGCCGCCCACATCGAGTATATGTAGTCCCCTACCCCTTTTCGCAGCCGCTGCTCAGCGCTGGCGGCGGTCTCCCACTCCAATAGTTGCCGTTGCGATGTCAACAGCCGCGCGAGCGTGCTTATTACAGCGTTGAGCATCACATACGCCTGATGCGGCAGCAACGTGATGGACAGCATCAGTTGACGAAGCATCACACCAAGGTGCGGGAACAGGCGCCGAAAGGCACCATTCATGAAGATAGACCAGTTTGTGCGCAGATCATCCGTCACATATATCATGATAGGAAAGGCCAAGGCTAATAACGCGAAACCCAGCCACAGGCCATAGCCACCAGGTAAAACAGTCATACCAGCCGTCAGCATGATAAAAGTAGCAGGGGCGACCAGGCTGCGGCGTAGATTGTCCAGTATTTTCCATCGCGAGATGAGCGTGAGTGGGTTGGCAATACGCTCCCCTGCCGCATTCCGCGGAGAAGTCAATAACCATGGCAGGAGCTGCCAGTCGCCGCGGACCCATCGATGAATTCGCGAAACAGATGCCAGATAGTGCGCAGGATAACTGTCCACCATCTCGATGTCGGTCACCATACCGGCGCGTACATGGGTACCTTCCAGCAGGTCATGGCTAAGCACGCTGTTTTCGGGCAGTGTACTGTCCAATATAGTGATAAAGGTATCTACATCGTAGATGCCCTTACCCATGTAGATGCCCTCTTGAAACAGGTCCTGGTAGATATCCGAGACAGCGGTGGGATAAGGATCGACGCCTGTTTGACCGGCATAGATAGAAGCAAACAGTGACCGGCTGGCGCTCGTGACCCCAATGGTCACCCGCGGCTGCAGCACACCATATCCTTCGATTACCCGTGTATGCGCTTCGTTCATGATCGCCTGGTTCAACGGATGAGCTAATGTGCCAATCAACCTCTTCGCAGCATCCCTGGGTAGTTGGGTATCTTCATCTAATGTGATGACGAATCGGGTGCCCTGGATGACCGTCAAGTCACCGACGACAGGAATAAAACTGGTGTCAGTATTGCCCCTTAACAGGCGATTGAACTCCTCAAGCTTGCCGCGCTTGCGCTCCCAGCCCATCCATGTGCCGGCCACAGGGTTCCAGGTGCGTTTGCGTTGGAACAGGTAAAACACAGTTTCATCACCCGGATACTTCTCATTCAATGCCCGCACGGCCCGCTGTGCATATTCAAGGTGTTCATTCTCATGCGGTAAACGCTGCTCTGTGGCGTCGGGGAAGTCACTTAGCAAGGCAAAATGCAGATGGCTCTCCATGTTGGCCAGGTAATACACTTCCATCTGGTTCACTAATGACTGCGTACGACGGTCATCTATGAGCATGGTATGTATCACCACCACGCTGCGCAGATCCTGCGGGATGCCTTCTTTTAACTCCAGCTTAGGCAAGCGGCACGGTGGAACTGACCTCATGACAGACCACCCGATCACGTTGATGGCCAAGTCACTGGCTGGTAGGATCATCAACACAAGAGCCCACCACCAGCCTACCGGATTAGTAGGAGCAGCTAGATACATCATTAACGCTACGATCACGCCAGTGAAGAGGATGATGGCTGCTGGATACAGTGGCGGAGCGATGTGGTCTACCATACGGCCAACATGGTAGAAAACACCAGATGCACGGCCACGCAGACGCACATTCAACTCTTCACGCCCGCGGTCGATTAAGTAAAATCCGATGTGCTGGCGCTTAATGGGTAAGTCGCCGCGTGTCATCGCCTCCGTGGCAAGCGTGACTACACAATGAGCCACGTCCATCTCGACATTATGTGTTGCTTTAGCAATCGCCTCAACAGCATGACGGTACCGGTCTCGCGTGGGGAAGTCCATCTGAACATAGGTGCCACAGGGGTCTTCGCGCAGTATCGCATCCATCCGGCTGACACGTTCGAAGAAGTCTGTCCAGTCGTATTCGGCGATGAACCGAAGGCTGGTGATACAGTTGCTCACAGATGCCAGGTTCGCAGCCTCATCGCTGTGGGTGATTTGCTTGATGTCGTCAAAGCTCATGTTTTGAAGAGCTAGCCGTTCGTCCAGCCACTTCCAGAGCGGGGTAGCTTGCGGGCCTTGATCCAGGAACCGCTGCAGCAAATACACCGAAAACACGGGATCGAGCGTGCCCAACAGACTGTCATGTTCGGCGATGATGGCATCAAGTCGGGTCGGGTCGACACTCGCTTCAGCGAATAGATGGTCTGCCCACTCATCGGCCATCGCCCGCCGCTGTTGGCCATACACAATCTGTTGGGTGAGGCGCTGAAGGTTCTGCACCAAAGCGATCTGCATCATTGTCGGCAAAGCCCAGAGTTCGCCGCTAGAGAGGGTCACTTCCGTCTGGTATCCATTGGTAAATCCTAAGGCGGCTTAGCCGCAACCAAAAAAGGAATGATTGCATTCGCCACGTAATATACATTCAAACACCCTTTCGTGAGGTTGCCCAGAATGACATCACTTCAAGAACGCTATGCAAAGCAGATAGCTGGGGTATATTCATGCTTCGACCGCATAGTTATCACCGGTACAATCCCAGGCTGGTGTCATAGCGACGGAATGGGCATCTATCTTCATCAACGCAACATCAGGCTATTTGACTTTCCTAAGGAATTTGCCGAACCTCTACGAGATGAGATCAAAGCCAATGCGGAACGCCTTGCCGTTACCAACAGCATTGAAATTGAGTATATACGCCGTGCCTCTTCATTTCGAAAAGAAGACCGCATCAAAGAGATCATTAGTAGTCGAGGGTGTCACCCCGGTCTCGTCCACATATTCTCAGTGTTGGAAAAATGTCCTGCATACACCCCGTGGCACGACAAGATTACCCACAAAACCCGGCTGAATATCAAGGAGACCAAGTGTCTTCATTACTACTTCTATTTCATCGATGCAGAGTTTGGACTGTGCTATCTACGAGTTCCGACCTGGGTGCCCTTCCGTCTGCAATTCTATTGTAATGGACACAATTATCTCGCGCATTGCCTTCAATCCGAGGGAGTAGTTTTCACTCCACTGGACAACGCCTTTGTAAAAATCGACGACTTTAGCTGTGCTCAGAGGCTGGCAGACGCTTTTCCTGCTGATAAGCTGCACCATGCGCTGGATGCATTTGCCAGAATGTATTGCCCCGTGATACGGCTTGCTGACAATTCATATCATTGGTCGCTAATGCAGGTGGAATATGCTACAGACATCGTGTTCAAACGCGCCGAAGACCTCAAAGCCATCTACGATAATCTAGTCAAAACAGCGATACATACGGTAACGCCAGAGTCTATCGCGATGTTTCTTGGTAAGAAACTTGATGGGCGAACACTCGCTGAGATCGGCACTGACTACAAGTTCGATCGCCGCATACAAGGCACGCGCATCAAACACTACATGGGATGGGCTTCTATCAAAATGTATGACAAGCAAGGGATAATCTTGCGTATCGAGACGACTGTGAATGACGTCTCTGAATTTAAACACTACCGTGAGGTAGAACATCATGATGGGACGACTGAGATTAAATACGCCCCTATGCAAAAGACCATCTACAGCCTTCCTCCATTGAGGGAACTGTTATTATCTGCAAACAACAGATATCTTGACTTTCTTTCCGCCCTTGATGACAACAGCGATGGTGAACATCAGATCATCAAAATCGCGACCTCGACCACCCGTGATCATCGCTCGTATCGAGGATTCAACCTTTTCCTCAAGAAGGATTTGGAATGTCTCATTGCACTTGCTCGCGGAGAGGGATGCATCAGCGGGATCACAAACCGTATGCTTCAAAAAGCCTTACCGCAGATGTCCAGCTCTCAGATATCATACTTCATCAAGCGATGCCGAGTATTCCGGCTCGTTAAAAAATGCGGTAAACGCTACAAATACTACCTCACTGCACTTGGCAAGCGTATCATCATGGCAGCACTTGCTATTCGCCAGATCGTTGTGCCTAACGCTTTGTGTGGTGCGTAATATCAGAATATTCTATACACCGTGTTCAAAATATGGTTGGTAAGATACTAATAATGCCTCTTCGGAGAGCAGACCGTCTGTATGGGCAACCAACTCATACGCGATACCATATATCCGTGGATACCCGCTTAATGATGTGGTAACGAGCTGAGGGAGTTCCTTATAGAACCCGGAAGGCATATTTTTACGAATATCGCGAACTTGCCCGTGTATGATGTACGCATTATCAAGCAGCCATTCCACAGACCGGCTAAGGGGTACACGGTCTCTCACCCAGCTAGTAATGATCTTCTGAGAGGCGTTCAACGCACGGTAGTCGGCTTCAAGGCGCGCCAGCAATCGGTGCGAGCGACGAGTATGCTTGGTGACGGAATGTGTACGGGCCAACGTTTGAGCGTATGCTTCAAGCTGATTTGGTGGCAGCAGAACGTCGCGGATTGGTGTCGATACTGGTTCGATCGCGATTCCGGTACGCAACCAGGCAACATGAGAAGGCTTCATAAATTGTTCATCATAGTCATACTTTCTGTGAGGCAGTTCGCTTACACACTAAGGGTACCCGTTCCTGCCCTGCTGATATCGTGAAAAAGCTGTCAGTTAGATAATTCATACAGAAATGGTGATGAAATACTTACAGAGCGGCTCCATTGAATATTTGCAACCTTTGTATTTGGCTGATACTGACATATTTACTAGTGCTTAGGGTTTGTGTGGGGCAGGATGGAGAAAATGAAAAAACCTCAACCTTTCGGTTGAGGTTAACATGGGTGCGGGGGAAAGATTCGAACTTACGACCTCCGGGTTATGAGCCCGGCGAGCTGACCACTGCTCCACCCCGCAAAGATAGTATATCAATTCCAACTACACATTGCAAGTGTGCCAATTTGGATGCTCGCATCATGGCTGATTGCTGTGATTTCGCTCCTTGACAAGGCAGTCACACATATATATGTATGTAAGGAGAAAACCTAATCGCCAGTATGAGGCATCACGATGCTAACCAGTGCTCACATAAAACGAGGGGCCATCGCAGCGCGAAGCTGCGATGGCCCTGTAATGCACGGTGATCCGTAGCCTAAGCCTGCGGTATCAACGCCTTCGTCAGATGCCGGTATTTCGCGGCGCGCTGCTGATAGATGCCGTGACGGCGCGTATCGGGATCAAACACCCGCCCCCTCTTCACCCACTGAGCGGCCAACGCCGCAGGGTCGGTAAAAACCCCGCTGCCCAGACCGGCCAGCATGGCTGCTCCCAGCGTGCCCGCTTCGGTGTTCTGAAGCCGCACAAAGGGGATGCCCATGATGTCAGCCTTCAACTGCATCCACACGTCGTTGTTGGCCCCACCGCCGTTTGCTACGAACTCGGTGGTGTCCATGCCAGTGTCAAACAGCGGCTGCATGCGTTCGGCAAACCAGAAGGTCTCCCCTTCCATCACCGCTTTCATGATCTCCTCACGCGTGGAGTTCATCTTCAGTCCGACGATGGCCCCCTCGGCGTCCGGCACGAAATGCGGATATGGCGTGGTATCAAAATACGGCAGCACGGTGAGCTCTGTCGGCTCTTCCGGCACCAGTTTGCCAAGCTCAGTGAATACATCCACCCCCTGGGCCGCCAGTTCCGGTGCGAAGGTATCACGGAACCAGCGCATCAATGCCCCACCCTGGTTATAGATGAATGACACATACAACCCCGGCAGTGTGTGGTGCTCGATGTTCAGCCCAAGCTTCATCATCTGACCCATGTCAGGGATGCCCTGATAAGTAGGCGTGATGCACTCGTAGGTGCCGATGCCGGTCACGGAACGTCCGCCAGAGGTGATCCCGGCGCCCAGGCTGCAGCAGCACTGATCATGTCCGCCCACAACCACCTTCACGCCATGCGGCAGACCCAGTTTGTCCGCCATCTGATCGCTGACCACACCCGCCACCGCTCCGCCAGGAAGCGGCTTCGGCAGCAGCTCGCGGGCGATCCCGCTGGCGGACAGCAGCTCATCGCTCCAGTCCTGCTTCACGATGTCAAACAGCAGCGTGCGGTTGGCGTGGGAATAGCTGGTGGTCGGTTCGCAGCCCAGCATGAACATCACCAGGTCGCCCATCAGCAGGAACTTGTCGGTCTGCTGATACACCTCAGGGTTGTTATCCTGAAGCCAGCGCATCTTGGGCATCGAATAGTTACTGCCCGGGAAGTTGGGGTTGATGCGGTAGAACGCCTCCAGCCCCATCTTCTCCACAAGCTGATTGGCATATTCCTCCCCGCGGATATCCGAGGAGAGGATGCATCGGTCGAGTATCTGACGGTCACCGCCGACAGGAGTCACCGCTTCGCCCATCGAGCTCACGCAGAGAGCCGTGATGGGGTCTTGCTTCGACTGCGCGGCGACCTCGGAGATCACCTGCCACAGATCGGCCAAAACCACACGGCTATCCAGCTCTGCCCAGCCGGGCCTGGGAATCGCCGTGGGATACTCCCGCGACGCGGTGGCCAGGCACCGGCCTTCTAGACTGAAGGCCGATGCTTTGCAGCGTGTGGTCCCGACATCAATGCCCAGCAGGCTCATACTGTGGTCACCTCAAAACCGAGGTAGCGTGAGAGAGCCTCAAGCAACGCCACCTGCAGATGCCCCTGGGTCATGGCCACATGGTGCCGGTGCCCTTGGTATCCGATGGTGTAGAGGGTATTCTGCAGATCGGCTGTCTCCAACACGCCAGCGCATCCGAAGAAGTCCGCGGGTATCTTGTCGCCGGTAATTTTGCCTTCGCCTAGATACATTTTGACCTTGCCGTTCTCGGTCAAAAGTCCGCCATAAGTGACATCCATCGGCCTAATGCGTCCCACGTTGCATCCGTAAGAGCAGCCTGGGCCCACGGTGGTCAGCAGGATGGAGTGGTCAACCACCTCACCCTTGCTCACCATCATGCTCTGAGGAACGGGGCCGCAATGGAACACGATGCACTTGTTCTCTTGGTCTTCGTAGTTGTTGTTCCAGTCCAACAAGGTCGCCGGTGAAGCGCTGGCTTGCTGCAGAGCGTACATCGCCACGGCGTTCGCTACGTCGGTTTCGCAGGCGGCCACGACGCCGCGGTCGTTCATTTCGCTCAACAGCACGCAGGGGCTGATACCCAGCTCCTTCTGCAGCTCGATCCAGCAGCGAACTGCGATGGCTTGCAGCTCACCTTCCGCTACGATCTGGTCAAATACGACAGCCAGACGGGCGATGTTTTCGAAGTTTTGGGCGGGCACATTCTTGAAGCCGGTGTAGTTTTTCAAAGTGGTCAGTTTCGCTGCCAGAGCGGCATCATCGGCTGCCAGTGCTTTGGTGCGGGCGATGACTTCCGACATGTCGAAGGTCTCCACAGTCACGCCGTGGCGCTCCAATGTGAGTTCGTCGGTGCGCACCGTCTTGAATGGAGAGGTGCGGGCACCAACCATGCCCACGCGCATCCCCTTCACGGAGCCAACCACACGGCAGACCGCTGCAAAATCGGCCAGTTGCCGCGCAAACACCTCACCCGATGGGTGCGAGGTGTGCGGCTTGAAGGTTGTAAATGCAATCTGGTGCTGGAAAAACACGTCCATGATGCTGAACTTACCGCAGAAGGAGTCACGGCGCAGCTCAGGGCTCATCTTGTCCAGTTCGTCTGGATAGGCCTGCAGCAGGATCGGCACACCGGCATTCTTCAGAGCAGCCACCGCGCCGTTCTCGTCGCCGAAGTTGGGCAGGCTGAGGATCACGCCCTGGTACTCGCCACGGTGCGAGGCCAGCCAGGCGGCGTAGACATCGCCCTCCTGCTTGGTCTCGACAGCGCCGTAACGGGTCGCGGCTTCGTCCATGATCAGCACATTGTGCCCCTGCTTCTCCACGGCCTCGACCAGCTCCTTGCGTGCACTGGCGATCAGGCTGGCTGGAAAGAATCCACGGTTACCAAAATACAGGGCAAAAGTCAGTTTGCGGTTCATCGGTCATCCACCTCGTTGGGTTATAGTCGTCGGAATTCAGAGTTGTTCAGCGGTACCACAGGGTCAGATAGCTCTTCACTATCTTCTTCATCTCTTCGAAAACCAGTTGCTGCCGGTAGCTGGTGGTGAAGTAGCCGAGATTGGATTTACTCTGCACATCGGCATTCGCTCCCAGCAGACCTTCGGCTTGCAGGCGTTTCGCAGCTTCGGCACCCGCCACCTTGGCGGCGTTGCGGCACATATCTTCCAGCAGCGCAGGGCAGCTATCGCGCTCTAGTGCGGTCCAGATGTTCACCTTGCACACACCATCCGACATCAGGTTCGCGACTTGACTGGGTGGCACAGAGGAGCAACCGTGCAGAACCAACCGAGGACCCACTTTGCCCGAAATCTCGCGGGCCAAGTCACCGTGGTAGGTCAGCTCGGTGTTGCTGGCCCGGTGCTCGGTGCCCAGGTTCACCACCAAAAAGTCGCAGCCAGTCATCGCGTGGTAGCGTGCTGCATCTTCCGGTGAGGTCAATCGGCAGGCACCCTCGCCGCCCGCGTCAGCAACTTCATCGCAGGCGCCCTCAATCACAATCTCGTGACCATGCTGCTTTACGAACTTCGCGGTGAGTGCGGCATTTTCGTCCAGCGGCAGTGCCGAGGCATCATACATGATGGAGCTGAACGGCACCATATCCCAGCCCAGCAGCTCGATGTCGTCATTGTATTGCACATGGTCCAGGTGCGACATCACATTCAGATGGCTGTAAGGGGAATCCTCACCCGACAGCACCTGTAGATCAGCTAGGAACAGTTTAAGCCCCATCCGCCAGTTGCGGGTGTGCGTGTAGTGCGTGGTTTGGGAGCGGTGGCTGTATAGATTCGTGATCGCCACGGTGATCGGCAGGTTGGGCTGACCAATCTCTTTTCCATACTCATCGGTTGCCGCCAGGATCGCCTCCATGGTGGTGAGATTCTCCGCACAGAATGTGGGCACGACCCAGCCTTTCGCGGCGGCATCTGCGTAGATGCCCATCACGGCATCGCGTTTGTATACTAATGGCATATTTCACCTCAGATTTTTTGCTTTATACCCATACTATTGCACGAATCGCTCTCAATTCGCACATCTTATTACGCAATGTGCGTGGACTTTCTTGCAATGCCAGTGGGGCATTGACCATAATGTAATACGGAGGATGCTCATGTCATACCAACTGCGCGTGATCTTGGGGCCGGAGGTTCAGCGGGTATTTGATCACTTCAGTGCCTGCTTTAATATCCGCATCCTTTTCTTTGATGCAAATGGTCAGATGCTGAGCGTCGGGCAGAACCGGCCGGACTCGGTCTACTGCCGTTTGATGCGCCGGCACCTCTACGGTAAACAGACCTGCTTCGCGCAGGATGAAGCGAAACGGCAGGAATCCGCCTCCACGCACAGTCTGGTCTGCTACCAGTGTCACGCAGGGCTCATGGAGGCGATCATCCCGATCTACCATCAGCAGCAGTTACTCGGCACCGTGTTCATCGGCCAGTTTCGAAGCAGTGAGCAGATATCGCCGTGGGTAAAACGCGATGCCTGTGCCAGCGATGTGCTGAGCTCCGTAGAAGCCGCTTTCCATGAGCTGCCCTACGTGCCGCAAGAGCGTATCGACCACATTCTGGGTCTGTTCAACATCCTCGTGGAGTACATCATTGCTCAACGCATGATCAGCATGGGGCCAGACAACCTGGTGGGCAAGTTGGTGGCACTGATGGAGCAGCGGATATCGGGCTCTTTTACGCTGCAGCAAGCCGCCTCGGCCGTGGGAAAAAGCCCCTCCAGCGTCTCCCATCTGTTTAAAAAACACTTCGGTCAGTCCTTCAAGCAGGCTTTTTTGGAGATGAAGTTGGCCCACGCGGACGAGATGCTGCACGGCCAGCATATGACCTCCATCACTCAGGTGGCGGAAGCGATAGGATACGATGACCCCCAATACTTCAGCCGGTTATACAAAAAGCACCGCGGCACCACGCCCAGCATGTCCAGACCAGCCGCTAAGGACGCAGAGTCGGTAGCTTAATCGCCCGACGGAACGGTCCAATCCGTCGCATCTGTCGGATTCTTCCCAGTCAAACGATCGGAGTAGGCACCCGCCCCGGACATTGGCAACACTGGCTTGCAGATCACAGACCACAAATGTAAGGTGCACCTATTTATCCAGAATACCTTTACAAATCCACAGGTCTGTGATATATCTCTATAAACCAACAAAGAGCCTTCCGTCACTGACGGAAGGCTCTTTGCGTAGGATCAGCTTGCTTAGTTCAGCCTATGGTCCGAAGACCCAACCCCCACGATCGTCCACTTGCCCTTTTTGGGGACCATTGTGTAGGTGACATATGCCACCTTGTAATGTTGGTCAGCATCATAAAACTGCTGCTTGGCATATGCGGTGTAAGCCCCATCCGACCTTTTGGCTACTTTATATGGCGCAAACATGATCGTACCTGTGTTCCGCATCGCATCTGCAGTCATATCGCGGTAGTCATTACCGGGCATCGAATAAGCATATTTGCCGTCGATGTAGACCGCCACTCTTTCTGTTGGGGTGATATGCCGCGTAATCGGGATGCCGTTGTCATTTAGCCACGAGCTAAATATGTCGGTTAGCGCTGAGTTAAGGCTCGAATATTGGTCGTTGCGTTGGTAGCTGCTGTCATAGTATCTGTAGTCGGGTACCGGATAGTATACATAAACTGGCTGCCTCACGATGACAACCCGTTCCGCATTGATGAACAGCAGCCCATGTGTGTAGTATGGCGCGTTGAAGTGTCGGTACTTCGGCTTGCCGAATGCCCAGCCTCCGTATTTGAACCCTTTTTTGTTACCATAGCCGTCATAGTAATAATAACCAGTCTGGTAGCGTGGTTTGTGCCACTTCGTGACATACACGGGATTGACCTGTGCTCTCGTGCCCCAGCCCTGCAGAGATTCGCCACGCTTTGCGCGCTGGTAAGCGGCCATTCCAGACTTGCTGGTAGGTCGTGATTGCTTGCCTGGTCGACTGAGCACGGCATTACCAGTAGCCTTCATGTCCGGGCGGCCTTGCTGATGAACGCTGGTCTTACCAGACGGCTTCGCAATATTCGTTCGGCCCTTCTGCTGGACACTAGTCTTGCCAGACGACTTCGCAGTATTCTTGCGGCCTTGTTGGATGCTCGTCTTGCTGGACGATTTCGCAGTATTCCTGCGGCCTTGTTGGACGCTCGTCTTGCCAGACGACTTCGCGGTACTCCGGCGGTCTTGCTGGACACTCGTCTTGCCAGATGACTTCGCAGTATTCCTGCGGCCTTGCTGGACACTCGTCTTGCCAGATGATTTCGCGGTATTCCGGCGGTCTTGCTGGACGCTGGTTTTGCCAGACGACTTCGCATCGTCTCCGCCCGATTTGTCTCCACGAGCCATACCCGTCGCTACAACGAACAACACACACATAGAAACTGCGAACGCAGTCACTAGCAGTGATATCTTCGATTTCATTGTCTTAGGCATTGATTACACCTCGTTCTCCCGTCTCCATATGCTGGATTCGGTGTTGCATGATACCGCTGGTAATATAAGACGCTGCTGTATGTAGCGTTTCCGAGCTTCAAGCGGAGTAATATAGCCCGTCTTCCTCATTTGCTATGAACGTTTCCGATGGTATCTCAGATCAAGCACAGCATCACATAGTCCAGCATGGGATATGAAAGACGTGCCCAAAACCGACTTTCAATCTGAACGTTCTTTTGAACATTCGACAGTCTCATCGGTATGGAACTCTAGCGCGACCCCGAAGACACTTCACCTCACGTCTATATGACTGACTCATTTTGCTAAGATGCTGTCTCGCCCATTTGACCGCTTCTATCAACCCCCATGATGTTTGGTTCGGACACCACGGCATTGACATAGATTCAAAAGGGTGCAACTTCAAAAACTGCAGGTCAGGATTGGGGCCGCTTGTCGCGGCAGTATCACGAAGGCTGTACCGATAGTGGATTCATCTTCGCCAGTGTGACCTGACCGAACCGTCTGTCTACAGCCAACCTATTTCGTGTGTGACCAAAGTATACCCTTTTAACTAAGTGATAATGTTGATATATATTGTCGTAATACCTGTATATACCACCTGTTTTGGGATTTAGGTGCTGTCAATAGAGGGGGGTTCTTGTCATGATCAGGAATGTATCGACCGATTCAGCCGCCAAACAGTATCATGAGGTTGCTGTTCATCTTTAAACTCACCGCGGTTTCGAGCGTGTGATTTAGAGGAGATATAAGGGTCTGGCGGGGGCAGTTGAAACAGTGATCACGTGGAGTTCGCCATTTCGCAGATCTTTTTCCATTAATCACCACGCTGTATGATCTCAAGGATGATCCTGCGGGTACTATCGTGCAATGAATAAAGGCATATGAAAACGGCCCGGATAACCGGACCGTTTTGTATCGAATCGAATGAACGAATACCATCAACCGAACGAGGCTCTCTAAACCACCTGTTGGGTACGGTTGATGATCATGTCCTGCCACTGTTTATTCAACGTGGCAAAGCGTGCGCTCCATCCAGCAACACGCACGGACAGGTTGGGATACTTCTCAGGATGCTTTTGGGCGTCCATCAACACCACGGAGTCGACCACATCGATATGCAGGAAACAACCACCCATCTTCATGAAGCCCTTTAACAAGCCGACCATGGTTTGGATGCCCTTGTCGCCTTTCACCGAAGATGGCATGACCTTCAGCTCAAACGCACCGATACCGGGCAGGTTCGTGAAGTCCATCTTGCAATAGCTGCACAACGCCGCCGTGGGGCCGTATTTGTCGCTGCCAGGAGACGGCGAGAAGTTGGTTGCCAAAATGTCGCCAGCATGGTGACCATCGGCAGTGGCCTTGCGGACAGGGCTCCACTCCAGTTCACGACCAAAAGTGCTGATACCCGCTGGACGGAACACACCTTTACGGAATTTCGTTTCAGCCACCAACGTGGTAAAGCTGTTGTAAACACGCTCTGCCATGGCGTCAGCCTGGTCGTTGTCATTCCCGTAGGTAGGCACTCGGCTGGCCAGCAGCCGTCTGAGGCTCTCGTTATCTCGCCAGTCGCTGCGGATGGCCGTTACCAAGTCGTCCCAGCTCACCAGTTTGGTGTCGAAAACCGCCTGTTTGATCGCCATCAGGCTGTTGGCGGTATCCGCCATTCCGCCGGCATGGCAGGCTAACTGGTAGTATTTCGCCCCGCGGTCGTTATAGTCGGCTGCGTTCTCGATACAACCTTCCACGAACAGCGAAGGAACCGTAGCGGGACCGCCTCCCACCATCCAGCCATCTGCGATCTCGTGATACCATTTCACGTGGGTGGCCAGACGCTGTTCAAACGCGGTATATAGTTGATCGAAGTCAGCATATTTCGGTATGGGGTTGGAAGCACTCTGCACGCCCATCACCTCTTGGAGTAGCTGCAAGGTGTCAAACGGCATATAGGTAAACGCCGTTTTACCAGGAACCAGCACTTCCCAGCATCCGTCATTGGTGAAGTTGCGCGCCTCTTCCAAGGGATATCCCAACTTCGTCATCGCCTCAATGACCACAGGCTCATTGTAGGTGGCGATAATACCTCCACCCAGCCGCTGAACCTCTGCGATGCGCTTCAGCAACAGCTCGGGTGATTTTGGGCTCAGACGCACTGCAATTGGGAAGTCACTCATGCGAAGCTCTTCCACCACATCCAGCACGAGGTATGTGACTGGATTGGTGACCTCAACACCCTTCTCGTCGATCCCGCCGAGTATGATGTTCTGGTAGAACTGCGCATCGCCGCTGCCAGGCCCCACTGGTTTTGTCCACTCCGCGCCCATTAGCCAGAAGTGCGCCACCAGCTCGCGGGCCTCGTTCAGGCTGATCTTGCCTGCAGCGAGGTCTTTGGCAAGCAGCGGTCCCAGCATCTTGTCGATGCGTCCGATACCGCTCCAGTTGCCGCACAGCCGGGTCCACGCCCAGGTCAGATGCAATGCCAGCACGCCCTCAAAGAAGGTGGTGGGTGCATGTTCCGGCACCCGCTTCATGGCTTCCGCGATCTGGGTGGCCCCTTTGGATGCTGCCAACTCCATATTGCGTTTGTGCCATGCACCATATGCATCGAGACAGATGCGCATTGACTCTAAATAGTCGCGTTGTTTTGTGCTAAGATTGGTATCTTTGAGGCGCGACATGAGTTTCGCTCGTACGCCGCCCATGCCAGTCCGTAGTGCCTGTTCGTAACCGAATGTCGTATGGCTCACACTCGACTGGTTGTATAGCGGAACTTGATGCCCGGCAGCTTCGATCACGGTGGCACTGCCGATGAGTCTCATACCCGGTTCAAATCGCAGCGGAGCATTCTCTGAGATCAGCCGTACGCTCTGGGCATACTTCATATACTCGCTCATGCCCGTGACATCGACTTTGTCTTCCAGCTTAAAGGGAAGCGATACCATCTCACGCCCCCACTCACCCATCACCGCTTTGGTGGCGAGGCAGATGGTGGCATCACACAGGCGCATCTTGTGGGGTAGAGTGCAGACTTGGTTGTTGTTATCAGCCAGACTTGGTGGTGTTATTTTGGCCGTAGAGCTCTCTTTAGCTGAAGTCATTTGTGCGGCACCGATCATACCAGCTCCGATAGCGGTTGCACCAGATAATAGAAACTTGCGTCGATCCATATAAGCCTCCCATCATTGAATAGTAAGGGTGTAGTATCACTGGCTCCACATGGGCATACCATGTGGAGCCATGTGAACAGGCTAGTTGGTGCAGCCTGGCATCACCCAGCCGTCTGGTCGTGCTCCGAAATTCCAAGCTTCCCAGTTACAGGTCAGTGCAGACATCTTCTTGTGCCCTGCATGGCCATCGATGTATGAGATGTTGATACCCTCAGTGTGGCGATAGCTCACAATTCCGTTATTCAATCCAATCAGGGTCAGCTTACCGTCTGTTTTGGAGACAGCATTCCAGCCGTCCCAAGTGCTGCAAAAGTGTGTGTAGAATGTGTCGCTACCTTCAAGCACAGCGATTGTTTGAGTGGGACTATCAGCGTCATTCTCGCTGACAGGATAGCTGTATTTGCCATTGTATGATGCGTTGGTGCCCTCAGGCCAATGCCAGCCTGGGGTTTCATTCATGGCGTATGTGGTAGTCATCAAGGAGCCAGGGTAACCGCCAAGATTGGCGATGTACCAATCCACTATCCATTGGGTTTTCGATCTGTCTCTCACTGACGGACAAACAAAGATCGATCGTGATTTGGTGTATGGCAGTATTTTGTTACCCCAACTCACGTTATCAATCTTGCCGTCACCTGTGACATCCTGTGACCAATCGTACACGCTGACGCAGCTGCCATCGCAATCATCGGCGTAAAGTTTCATAGCCAAACCAATCTGTTTCATGTTGCTTAAACATGCACTCTGTTTGGCCTTCTCACGTGCTTGAGCGAATACAGGGAATAAGATGGCGGCCAAGATCGCGATGATCGCGATCACCACCAGCAGTTCAATTAGTGTGAACCCGTTGCGCTTCATTGATATCTCCTGTTGCCGGTATATAGGAAGTAGACCAGCGTATATAATACATTTGCCCCATATAAAGACAAATTGACATAAACAAACTGTGCTAACCATGGAGTTTCTTGCAAGGATGCAAGGTATTACGCATAATATAAAGCAGGAGATTTCACAAATGCCATATAATTTGCGAGTCATTCTGGGGCCTGAGGTTCAAAGTATCTTTGACAATTTCAGTGCCTGCTTTAACATCCGAATCCAGTTTTTCGATTACACTGGGCAGATTCTCAGCGTCGGCCAGAACCGTCCTGAAGAGGTTTATTGCCGACTAGTACAGCGGCAACTCTACGGCAAACAGGCATGCACTGATCAAGTGCATACAGCATGTGCCAAAGCCATCAACACGCGCTCGCTTGTCTGTTACAAATGCCACGCCGGGTTGGCAGAGGCGATCATCCCGATTTTTCACAACGACCAGTTACTAGGTAAAGTGTTTATCGGTCAGTTCCGCAGTATCGAAAAGATTCCCGCCAAGGTGCTTGCTGATGCGGAAGAGCGTGGTCTGGGTAGTTCGTTACAGGTCGCTTTTGACGAGTTGCCATATGTACCGCAAGAACGCATGGACCACATTCTTGGAATACTCAGTACTCTCGTGGGTTACATCATCACACAGCGCATGGTCAGTTTTGAACTCGACAGCGTCGTGCAACAGCTGGTCAACCTGTTGGATGAGAACATTGCTAGCTCACTGACTCTTCAAGATGCCGCCGAAGCGGTGGGCAAAAGCCCCTCCAGCGTATCTCATCTGTTCCGCAAGCAGTTTGGGCAGTCGTTCAAGCAGGCGTTCCTGAGCTTCAAGTTGGCCCATGCCGATGTGTTGTTAAAGACCCAATCTGAGATGACGATTAAGCAAATTGCCGAAGCAGTTGGCTACGATGACCCACTGTATTTCAGTCGGTTGTATAAGAAATACCGCGGGATCACCCCCAGTGCCATTCGGACAGAGGAAGCACCCATCCTTTAAGCTAAATATACAGGTACTATAATAGGTAACGCAGTGCGATCAACATCAATGTCGCCTGCAGACAGCCAAAGAGGTGCCTGTAATGCTGCTCTCATCATTAATGGTCGCGGTCGTGATGACGCTGATCGCCGTGCTCTTCCTGCCCAGGAAGGCCATGGCCGCCATGAACAACCTGGTATCCAACCCCGGATTTGAACAGCTTGACGCCAATAACAAGCCGGACGGATGGAGCAGCTTCAACGATCGTGACGCGGCACGCTTTGAGGTGACCAGCGACGAGGTGTTTGCCGGCCGATACGCAATGCACCTCAGCACCCCTGAGGTGACTGTTTGGTCACCTTACTTCTCAAAAATGTTGACACTCACCCCCGGTGCCGAATACACCCTGGCAGGATTCTGCAAGACCCAGCTTAAGGGTGCGGACATGCTGTTCTCACTTCGCGAGGTCAGCTCCGCCGGTCAGAGCGTAGTCTTCCGGGAGGTAGCGGTCCCAGCGGAGACCGACTGGAAGTTTTTTTCAGCGACATTCAAAGTAGGTGCTGACACCACCTCCGGACAGGTGTTCCTGCTGCTTCGCAACGGTCTGGGCGATGCCTGGATAGACGACATCATGCTGGTAGAGGGCAAACCCGCGGAGTTAGCGGAACAAGCCAAGCGGAAACCACAGCCCGCCTTACCTCCACGCAACGTGCCAGTGATGACGGTCGGCAGCAACTTAATCACAAATAACCACTTTGAACAGGCGCTGGATGGATGGACTTTTGTACACGGTGATGAGAGCCAAACCGCGGTGGTCGACCCCCACGTTGCCTTCACCGGCAGCCGGAGTGCCTGCCAGACCCACAAATCAGGTGGAATACCCGGAAGCTGGCTGTCCTTGAAATCACCCATCGCCGTGAGATCGGGCTCCGAGTTCGTGCTGTCAGGCTGGCTGCGCACCGAAGGTCACAGCAACTGGACCGGTGTACCCATCGACCGTGCCAAGCGCGACGAAGGAGCCTGCATCATACTGCAGGTGCAGGATGACAAGAAGCAGGTGATCAGCGAATCCTGGAGCCGCACCTGGCACACGAACGGCCAGTGGCAAAGGGTCCTGACATCGGCCAGAATACCGGTCAACGGCTGGTACATCAACGTGCGGCTTTTCCACGGTGATCTGAAGGGCAAAAGCTGGTGCGATGGAATTCGGTTGGAACTCACCGCTGGCACTCCAGACGCAACGCCTGCTTGGCGGCTGCCTCGCGATGTGTATCAAGCCGGACCGCTTCCTCCGGGCTTCACGGGCACAGCCCGTTTGGCCGCCCGGTCAGGCGATAAAGAGCTGGTCATATTGCTCAGCGCGAAAGATTCCGTCACCTTCCCATTGGTTGACCACTCGGTGCCAGGTAGTTTTCGCATCACGGGCTCAGCCCGAGGGAGTGGGACATCAACGCTCATACTGCGCAGTGTGGATGTGTACGGCCACATCCTGGCGGAAACCACAGCACCGCTGGTGTTGGCGGGCAACTGGTCTGACTGGCAGCATGAATACACCCCTCATGTGGAAGCCGCCTGGTTCACGCTGTCTGCACGCTGTGACACCGGCAAGCTGGAGCTGCAAGAATTAAGAGCTATCCGCAGCTCCAGCCAAACGCTCCAGCAATACATGGACGCTCCGCCATCCGTGCCCACCCCTACGGCACTGGCACCCAAACAATCAAGCTTCCCGACGGTGAAGCGGGTGATGCGCGGCAGTGCCCCGCAGATCACTGTCAACGGCAAAACCGTGAACTTCGACCAGTATTGGCATGAGAATGTGCCGCATGAGCGGGTGATGCAGAGCTGCCGCGGTGGTGACCTGGTAATGGCCGTGATCATGAACAAGCTGGACTGGTCAACAACCCCCGCGACCATCAACACGATTGCACTCGACCAGCAGATACAGGCGATACTCCGGCGATACCCTGAGGCCTGGATCACCATCACACCGGACACGACCGCATCTGAACACTCGGACAAGCCATGGATCGCCAGCAATCCTTCTGAGCGGTATGTGAATGACCTCGGCGAGTCTCAGGTGCCAGGCTACAGCGGGGAGTTGCGCTACTTCCCATCAATGGCCTCAGAGAAATGGCAGCAGGATGTAGACACTATGCTGCGCAGCTTGGTCAGCCACGTCAAGCAATCCGACTACGCCTCGCGGGTGATCGGGTTTCAGCTCAGCCCCTACGAGTGGTTCCAGTGGGAATGGATGCGGAGCCGTATAGACATCAGTGAGCCGATGCAGAAGTCCTTCCGCAAGTGGTTAAACGAGAAGTATCAGTCCGATACCGCATTGCAGTCGGCATGGGTGGACCCAGCTGTCAGCCTGCAGACGGCGGTGATCCCGAGCCTGCAGCAGCGGCGGGCCACCACCGATGGAGTTTTCAGAGACCCGCAAAAACACCAGTCTTCTATCGACTTTTCACGCTTCTATAACGAGCTCATTCCAGAGCTGTTGGCACGGCAAGCCGCGACGGTCAAACAAGCCGTCGGCAGTCCGATCCTATGCGGAACCTTCTACGGTTACATCACCACGATGATCGACGGCCCATCGCATGAATCGTCTGGGCACCTGGCGGTCGATAAGCTGCTGAAGTCAAAACAGATTGACTATGTCATTGCACCCAGCGACGGCTACATTTTCGAGCGCGAAATCGGCGGCACCGGCGGGTATATGACCACCGCCGACAGTTTCCGGCTGAACAACGTGCTGTGGATGAACCAGCCTGACCACCGCACCCACTGGGCGCCTGACAACCTCGCCCGCACGGAGACCACCGTGGAAGACATCCAGCTGTTCCGGCGGGAGTTCGCCCTGAACCTGACAACCCACACCGGCCAGCAGTACCTCGACTTCTCAACGGGCACCGCACTGGGAGACCGGCGCATCGGCAACGAGCTGGAGCACTACGGACGCATCCGGCAGTTCGCCGCGACCCTCGAACCCGATGTGGATGTCAGCCAGATGGCGGTGGTGGTCAGCGAAACGGCAGCCGATGTGATCGGCACCGAAGCCGTGCTGATGGACGGTGCGACCATCTACCACCAACGCCCGCTTTACTACCGCAGCGGAATGCCCCACTCCACTTGCCTGACCAGCGACCTGTTGAATCCGCAGCTCAACAAGCAGCGTTTATGGGTGTTCCCTAACGCCTGGCGGTTGAGCGCAGACGAGATGGCGACCATCAAATCGCAGTGTATGAAGAACGGCAACCTGTTGTTGTTCATGTATGCCCCGGGATATGTCACAAGCAAAGCGTCGACGGACAACATCAGCAAGCTGTTGGGCATGAAGGTAGTCATCAGGCCCGACCTCAAGGACTCACGCATCACCATCTCGAATGATACCGGCGTCAGTGAGCTGCATGACTCGAAGGGGATACGCTACGGCCACTCGCCGAAACTCGCCTGGACTCCGCTTTTCGCGGTGGATGACCCTCGGGCGACTGCGCTGGGCCGATACTCAGATGGCCGTGTGGGACTCGCGATGCGTGAATTCGGCAGCTACCGCGTGGCCTACTCAGCCATCGGCATGATTCCACCGGCACTGCTGCGTGACCTCGGCCGGCTTGCGAAAGCGCACATCTATGTTGACAGCAACGATGCATTGTATGCCAGTAAGCAGTTCCTGGGTATTCATGCGCGCTCCGAGGGTAGCAAGCGGATCCAGTTGCCCCGGAAATGCGATGTTTATGACCTGTTCTCACACGAAGTGGTTGTGAAATCCGTCCGTGAGTTCACTGTCACCATGCTCGCATTCACCACACGCCTGTTCTATCTTGGGGATGCCAATAAGGCCAGAGGGTTTTTCAAATAGGCGTCAGTCCTAATCGGACGGATCCGTCCGATGAGGACTGACGCCTAACCGGTGCGGCCCTTTCCACAACGCGGAAGGAGACTTCGGTTATAATAGATTAGGTAACGCCCCGGATTATCCCCTATATTTTTACCGGATGGCGTTGTGCTATACGCGGAGGCTATTCTTTGGAGAAGTTCGAAATCACTGGTGGTGTCCCCCTGAAGGGTGATATCGAGGTGAGCGGCAGTAAGAACGCCACGCTGGCTATTATGGCGGGGGCATTACTCTCATCGGAACCGGTGATTCTGAAGAATGTGCCGCGGATTTCAGACACAACGCTGATGGTCTCCATGCTCAGACACCTCGGCTGCGAGGCCGACTGGGTCACCCCGCGCTCACTGTTCATCGATGCCAGCCGCATTCTGCACACGGAAGTTCCCGCCGACGAAGCCACGAAGATGCGCGCCAGCTTCCACGTGGCAGGTCCCCTACTGGCCCGCTGCGGTTATGCACGGCTGCCCCTACCGGGCGGCTGTAACATTGCCAAAGGCGGTCGGCCGGTGAACTTTCATGAAAAAGGGCTTAAAATGCTGGGCACCAGAGTGGAAGATGATGGAAACTTCATCTCCTTTGAGGCCAAACAGTTAACGGGAGCCACGATTTTCCTGCAGTTCCCCAGTGCCGGTGCCACCGAGCACCTGATGACCGCGGCAGTGCTGGCAAAAGGCATCACGATCATCGAGAACGCGGCGCAAGAGCCTGAGGTGGTCGATCTGGCCGCCTTCCTGACCGCCATCGGAGCACGCATCGTCGGAGCTGGAACCCGCCGCATCACCATCGAAGGGGTTCCCCGCCTGAAAGGTGGAGAGCACTCGATCATTACCGACCGCATGGAAGTTGGCACCTTTGCTTTAGCGGCCGCCGCCACCCGCGGATCGGTGCATATCGTGAATGCCGACCGTCTAGCGCTGGCCCCTGTCACCGCCAAGCTCCGTGAAGCGGGTGTGATAGTCGAGGAAATGTCCAGCGGAGGCATCCGCGTGCAGAACACAGGACGGCCGCTGCCAATCCAGATACGCACCCACCCCCATCCCGGATTCCCGACTGACATGCAGCAGCCGATGGGTGCCTTGCTGGCCACGGCACAAGGCGTTTCGGTGATCACCGAAGGTGTTTATGACCAGCGTTTCAACTACACCCAGCACCTTCGCAATATGGGTGCAGACATCACCCTGGGTGAACGCACCGCAGTCATCCGCGGTGTTGCCAGATTGCATGCTGCGACTGTGCAGGCTGTAGACCTTCGGGCAGGAGCCGCGATGATCATTGCGGCACTCAGTGCGGAAGGCACCAGCATTATTGAAGATATTGAACACATTGATCGTGGTTACTCATCGATCGAGAAGAAGCTGAATCAGCTTGGCGCGCAAGTGGCTCGGGTAAATATACCAGAACCCGTTGCGGCTTAGCACTGAATAGACTGTATAGAGAGGCCAAACCATGATAAGAATGACCCCGGAGTTGGGTATCGACCTTGGAACTGCCAATATCCTTGTGTACGTACGAGGAAAAGGTGTCGTTCTAAACGAGCCTTCGGTTGTGGCCATCTCTGCAACAAATAAGAAGGTATTAGCGATCGGTGAAGAGGCGCGGCTGATGCTGGGCCGCACACCAGGCAACATCCTGGCCACTCGACCGATGAGTGAGGGCGTGATCGCCGACTACGCCACCACTCGCAAGATGCTGGAGCACCTGATCTGCAAGGTATGCGGCCATCGTCGGCTGTTCAAACCGAAAGTATTAGTCTGCGTGCCCAGCGGTGTAACGCCCGTTGAGCGCCGTGCCGTGATCCTGGCCACCCGCGAAGCCGGTGCTGGCGAAGCCTACACCATCGAGGAGCCGATGGCGGCCGCCATCGGTGCTGGTCTGCCCATCAGCCATCCGGGAGGCAACCTGGTGCTTGATATCGGCGGAGGCACCAGCGATGTGGCCGTGATATCACTGGAGGGCATTGTCATCCGCGGCTCCGTACGCGTAGGCGGAAACAAAATGGATGAGGTGATCATCCGCTACATCCGCAACCAGTACAACCTGATGATCGGTGACCGCACCGCGGAAGAGATCAAAATCCGCATCGGCAGTGCCTACCCGCTGGAGCAGGAGATCGACATGGAAGTGCGCGGTCGTGACCTGATCGCCGGCCTTCCAAAGACCATCACCATCAGCTCAGAGGAAATCCGCGAGGCTCTGCAGGAGCCCGTAAACGCCATGGTGGATAAAGTGAAGTCCGTGCTCGAAGTTACCCCGCCGGAACTGGCCGCGGACATCATCGAGCGTGGCATCACGCTGACCGGCGGCGGTGCCCTGCTCAGGGGGCTTGACCACTTGATACACAGCGTGACAGGGTTGGACGTTCGCGTGGCCGACGACCCGTTGAGCTGCGTGGCCATCGGCTGCGGCCGTGCGCTTGAGGAGTTCGGAGCGATCCGCGAAAGCAGCGTGATCCTGGGCGACCGCTACTAAGCGCCAGTCGCCTTTTTGTCCAACAGGCCAGCGGAAATCCGCTGGCCTGTTCTGGGTTGGTGGGTGGGGTTTGGGTAGGCACGTAGGGGCATGGCGTGCCGTGCCCTCCAGGGTGGGCTGTGCTCTCCGGCCAACAGGATATCATGGCGTTCCAGGGCACGGCACGCCATGCCCCTACGATTGGCACAGGGAACATTACAGCATTTACCTTTGCGTCTTTGCCCCCTTGCGCCTTTGCGTTAAAATCCATCCCCTTCGCGTCTTCGCGTCTTCGCGTGACACCGCCTCTTCATCGGCTTGGGTTACAATAACCATGGAGAATCGTTGATAAGGGTGTGTGACTATGAGCCGATTGAGTTGGAACCAGATACGGGCGAATGCTGCCCATTTCGCCGATGAATGGCATGATGCCAGTTACGAACGCGGCGAAACACAGAGCTTTTATAATGACTTTTTCGAGGTATTCGGAGTGCGCCGGCGCAAGGTGGCCACGTTCGAGGAGCCAGTCAAGAAACTGGGCGGCAGCCAGGGGTTCATTGACCTGTTCTGGAAAGGCGTGCTGCTGGTAGAGCAGAAAAGCGCAGGCCGTAACCTGACCCTCGCCAAGGAGCAGGCATTACAATATTTCCCAGGCTTGAAGGACTACGAACTGCCCCGATACATCCTGCTGTGCGACTTCCAAAGCTTCGAGCTTTACGACCTGGATGAACGCACCACCACCTGCTTTGCCTTACCCGATTTTCCGCAGTATGTGGAGCATTTCGGCTTCATTCTGGGCATCGAAAAGCGCTCCTTCCGCGACCAGGACCCGGTGAACATCCAAGCCTCGGAGCTGATGGGCCGTCTGCACGATGCACTGTATGCCTCCGGGTACCGCGGGCATGACCTGGAACATCTGCTGGTGCGGCTGCTGTTCTGTCTGTTCGCCGATGACACGGGCATCTTTGAACCGGTCGGACTATTCAACGACCTGATCCTGCAGCGCACCAACGATGATGGCTCCGATGTGGGGCCGTGGCTGATGCAGTTGTTTGATGTGCTGAACGAACCGGAGACTGAACGGCAGAGCAACCTTGATGAGGATTTGAACGCCTTCCCCTATATCAACGGCAACCTGTTTGCTCAACGGCTCCGTGTGCCTGCCTTCAACGCCCAGATGCGCGAGATCATGCTGGAGGCCTGCGCCTTCAACTGGGATGCCATCTCGCCCGCCATCTTCGGATCCCTCTTCCAGTCTGTGATGAATGCCGGCCAGCGACGGGCAATCGGCGCGCACTATACCACCGAGAAAAACATTCTTAAGGTCATCGAACCACTGTTCTTAGATGAGCTCCGGGCCGAATTTACCCGCTTGCAGGCTCGACGTGATAACAGTCGACGGTCGGCCTTGGAGGCGTTCCACGAGAAGCTGGCAAGTCTGCGATTTTTCGACCCCGCCTGCGGATGCGGTAACTTTCTGATCATCGCCTACCGGGAACTTCGTGACCTTGAGATGCAGCTCATTCGGGAGTTGAATCCAGCAGGCCAGTTGGTCACAGACATTGACGCCCTGATCAGGGTGAATGTGCACCAGTTCTACGGCATCGAGATTGAGGAGTTCCCCGCGCGCATCGCCGAGGTAGCGCTGTGGATGATGGACCACATCTGCAACAACCGGATGTCGTTGGCGATGGGGCAGGTGTTCCTGCGCATCCCGCTCAAAACCTCACCGCACATCCACAACAGCGATGCGTTGGAGCTGGACTGGCAGAGCGTACTCCCCGCGGAAGAGTGCAGCTATATCATGGGTAACCCGCCGTTCATCGGGGCGAAGTTCCAGACTGCGGAGCAGCGTCAGCAGGTTCGTGATGTCGCCCGTCTTGGCGGCAGCGGTGGCACATTGGACTATGTGACCGCATGGTTCCTGAAAGCCAGCGACTACGTGGCGCAGTATGACATCCGCATCGGTTTTGTTTCCACCAACTCCATCACACAGGGCGAGCAGGTGGCGCAGCTCTGGCCGCTGCTGTTCGAGCGTTACGGCATGGAGATATGCTTTGCACACAGCACTTTCGCCTGGGGCAGCGACGCCCGGGGCATGGCTCATGTGCATGTGGTGGTGCTGGGTCTGTGCAAGCGGGCCTTTGAGCCGAAGAGCAAGCGGCTGTTCAGCTACCCGAGCATACAAGGTGACCCGCTGGAGAGCCGTCACGGCAAGTTGTCACCCTACCTTCTGGACGCCAGCAACCTCGCCAACCCGCATGTGGTGGTTCGTG
The DNA here is from genome assembly GCA_963677485.1 of Armatimonadota bacterium. Lineage (GTDB taxonomy): Bacteria > Armatimonadota > HRBIN16 > HRBIN16 > HRBIN16. The sequence continues at coordinate 264,001 of OY781964.1, forward strand.
AAGAGTCGCGCCCCATCAATGGCTTACCTTTTTTGGTGGTGGGTTCACAGCCAATTGATGGCGGGAACATGATATTTGCACCTGATGAATATAAGGAATTCGTTAAAGTTGAACCAGCAGCTGAGGGGCTCATTCACCCATTTATCGGTGCCGATGAGTTGATCAATGGCAAAATACGATATATTCTGGCATTGCAAGGTACAAACCCTCACCAACTACGCAACATGCCCTACGTAATGGCACGTCTAGAAAGGGTCAGAGGTTTTCGAGCTGAAAGTAAGCGACCCAAAACCAGAGAGCTTGCCGAAACACCAGCACTTTTTGCCTTTACTACAATACCTTCGGGACCGTTTATGGCGATACCAAAAGTCAGCTCTGAACGAAGAGAATACATACCTTTCGCCTACTATACTCCTCCGACCATCCCAAGCGACCTGGTGTTTGTTCTTAATCATGCAGAGCCTTGGCACTTTACTCTTCTCACTTCCCGAATGCATATGGCCTGGCTGCGTGCGGTCGGTGGTCGTTTGAAAAGCGATTACCGCTATTCCGGTGGGATGGTCTACAACACGTTCCCCATACCGGAGCTGACGGACGAAAGCAGGGCGCGGTTGGGTAACCTTGCGCAGGCCGTGCTGGACGCCCGGGCGCGCTACCCCGAGTGCAGCCTGGCTGATCTATACGACACCCTCTCCATGCCCACCGAGCTTCGGAAGGCACACAAGGCACTCGACACCGCCGTCGACCGCCTCTACCGCCCAGCCCCCTTCGCGGACGACCGCGAGCGCGTGGAGCACCTGCTGGCCCGCTACGAGGCCATGACCGCCGGTCTGCTCACCGCCCCCGCGCCCAAGCGGCGCCGGGCGAGGTAGGGGGAATGGGGCAGGCACAAGGTGATGGGGCAACCACGGGGGGTTGCCCCTAGTACGCGCGTTCCGCAAATGCCAATCTCCGATTGGCATTTGCCTCCCCATCCGTGCCATCCGTTCAATCCGTGGTTCAGAAATTCCCGGAGAAACCACATGGAGCCGTGGCGTCTATAATAAGGGCGGTTCGCGAACCGCCACCACATAAGTCCATCGCACGGGCGACCACCAGTCGCCCCTACGCGAACCCTTGGCACGCCCGTCCCCATCAGCGTCCATCTGCGTTCATCCGCGGTTCAGGAATTCCCCTCCCCCTCCGCGTCCTCCGCGTCTCCGCGTGACAGATCCCCGTCCCCGTCACACCTCCACGGTGATCGGTCCAGCGGCTGACCAGTCACCCTGCGGCGAGTCCTCGCCGGGTAGCTTCGTCTTGGTGTCGGGCCAGGGCTCAAGCCGGCCTGTCAGCAGCGGGTCGTCCGTCTGCTCCATCCAGCGTTGCAAACGGCCCCGCATCTCAACCAAAACATCCGCATATGAAACATCCGATGCGCAGTTGCAGGCCTCATTGGGATCAAACACCAGGTCATACAGCTCCTCAGTCACCTGAGCCCGATGGTCCCAGTCCGCTTGCCGGAGTAAAGTTTTGGTGACACTGTCATCGCAGTTAGGCAGCACCGGACCCTCTTGTGGCGTAAACCGGCGGATGTAGTTGTATCGTAGAGTCCGCACCGAGCGCATCGGCTCCGCGGCAGCGTGCCAGTTTACCTCCGCAAAGGCCTCATCACGTATCGTGTCGCCTGCACTGACCATTGGCATGAGCGAGGAACCTTCAAGCCAGTCGGGAGCCGTTAAGCCAGCCACCTCGCAGATGGTGGGGAACAGATCCACATGGCTGACCAGCCCGTCCATCACACGGCCGCCGTGCAGCCCGGAGGTCTGGTAGCGCATCATCAGCAGCACCCCTGTGCCGTGACTGGTCAGGTTGCACTTCATCAGCGGATAGGCGATGCCATGATCGGTGGTGATGACCACCAGGGTGTTGTGCGCCAGACCAGCCAGCTTCAGTGCCTCCAACACTCGCCCGACGCAGGCATCCAGCCTGTACGCCGCCACCCTAAAATCGGCAAAATCCTGCCTGACCTCAGGTGTGTCCGGCAGCGGAGCTGGAGGCCGCACGTAACGGGCATCGCCTTCCGGCGCATGGCGCGTGGTATGCCACTGCTCGCCGTCACCCATCCGGTGCGTCAGCATGAACCCGCAGTCCAGGAAAAACGGCTGTTGGCCATCGGACTTCAGAATGTAGTCACAGGCCGCCTGGGCAAACCAGTCGTTCTGAGACTCAAAGTCGTTTACCCAGACGGGAGGGTTCTCCGTATACAACAGTCTGTCATAGCCCAGATCAGGCAGTCTCTCAGCTGATGCCACATGCTGCACACCGGCCAACGCGGTGGCGTAGCCATTCGTCTTCAGGAAGCTTGCCAGGTGGTGCGAAGGCTCTGTCAGCCGTCCACCAAGGTGGGCCAAAGCCACCATACCGTTCTGATGGGGATACTGGCCTGTGAGCAGCGATGCGCGGCTGGGAGAGCAAGTTGGGGCGGCACTGTAGGCGTTACGAAACAGCACACTTTGCTCAGCAAAGCGTTGAAGGTTCGGGGTTTTGACCGCATATCCATATGGCTGGATATACCGGCCGGTATCATGAGAATGAATATAGATGACGTTCGGATGGCCCATGGCTTAGGTGTCCTATCTGCCGTGACACAAATTCAACCGCACGGCAGGCATATTATAACCCTATACGATGGGGATGCGCTTCGGTTTGCTGAACACACACCTTACGAGTCTATACAGGCTTTTCATGCGCAGCGGATACCGCAGCCAGTTCCGGGCCCATATGCCGATGGCCGTCTTGCGGTGCCCCAATATCTCGTGGGCTCCCGCCAGGCAGGCCTCACTGTGGATCAGCGCGAGTTTCATCTCTTTGGGGTCTGCGGCGGTGCTGACCAATCGGGCTTCATTCTTGCGGATCGCCGATTCCCTGACCCATGTCTCATCATCAAACACGTGGCGGCGCTGCCGTGAGGCGTTCGCTCCATGGATACGGTAGCGGGTATACTCGGCGGGCACAAACTCGATATCACCCACCGTGGCCAGGCGCAGCCACATATGCCAGTCACCCGATCCGAACAGCCGGGGCTCGAACAACCCGACTTCCTTGAGTATGCTGCTGCGCATCAATACGGAGGAGGCGATCATGCAGTTCGCGCGGATGAGGTTGGTCATGATATTGCCCGATGGCGGCGACGGCCAGTCAAATCCAAAAGGGTTCTGATCGACCTTATTACCGTTGGCGTCCACGAAACCTCCGCCGGTATGGGCTGCTGTGGCTTGGGGGTTAGCCTGCATGGCGGCCACCTGAGCCGACAACTTGCCAGCCTCCCAGTAGTCATCGCTGTTCAAGATCGCTATGAACTCACCTTGGGCCAGTCGGATGCCGCGGTTCAGTGCGCCGTATGTGCCGCCGGTCTTCTGACACTCTAGACGGATTTTCCCGCCATAACCCTTAAGTATCTCTACCGATTGGTCTGATGAGCCATCGTCAACCACTATGACTTCGATCTGAGGGTAGTCCTGATTCAATACCGAGTCAATGCACTGAGCAATAAACTGAGCATGGTTATAGCTCGAAATGACGACGGATACCAGTCCCTTAACCAAAGCTATGTCCCTTCAGATATGGCCATTTGTAACAACCATGTCACAATAATCAGCCCCCTTTGAATGATCAAAGGGGGCTGTGTTCAATCTAGAATCCACCTACCAGCGCGGCGATCACAGCCTTTTGGGCATGGAGCCGGTTCTCAGCTTGATCGAAAACTATGCTCTGGGCACTGTCCATCACATCATCTGTGATTTCGGAGCCCCTGTGTGCGGGCAGACAATGCATGGCCACCGCGTCAGGTTTCGCAGCACTCATCAACGCGCTGTTCACCTGGAAGCCCTTGAAGTCTTGTTCGCGTTTGGCGGTCTCCGCTTCCTGCCCCATGCTGGCCCAGACATCGGTATAGACGGCATCTGCGCCCTCTACTGCCGCGTAAGGGTCGTTCACGATCTCCACGTTCGAACCCGAAGCCTCGGCGAAAGTGCGTGCTATCTCCACATACTTGGCACTTGGTTCGTAACCAACCGGACAGGCCACCGTGATATTCACTCCGGTATGTCCCGCCAGCAGCATCAAGCTATGCGCCACGTTGTTCCCGTCGCCTATATACGCCATCTTCAGGCCTTCAAGGTGCCCTTTCGATTCGCGCAGGGCCAGGAAATCCGCCAGAGCCTGGCAGGGATGTTCCTCGTCACACAGCGCGTTGATCACGGGCTTATCGCCCCACTGCGCCAAATCCACCAGCGATTCATGTGCAAACACCCGTCCCATCACCACATGGCACCAGCGCTCCAGGTTTCGGGCGATGTCCGCCACGCTCTCGCGCTTACCCAGTCCGATTTCGGCTGGGCTGAGGTAGACCGCGTGTCCGCCCAGTTGCACCATGGCGGTTTCAAAAGTAAAGCGGGTACGCAGTGAAGGCTTCTCGAAAATCATAGCCAAAATGCGTAGGTTGTCCCAGTGCAGGCGCTCTGCACCGGCACGTGTGCCTTCTTTCAGTCTGGCGGCCAACTCCAGCAACGCTAGTGCCTCTTGTTTCGAGATGTCCTTGATACCGAGCAGGTCGCGTGACTGCAGCGACTCTACCGGTGTGAGAAGCTCATGTGCCATCACATACGTTCCCCTTTCTAAATGCGTGTACGAATACAGTTTATCAGATGAAATCCGCATTGCCTAAAAACGGAACGTCGGAGCCGTATAGACCCCGACGTAACCATTGAATACTGAGAAGAAGACTAGCCGGCTTCGCTATCCACAATCAACGGCACGATGAACATGCCGTCACGCTTTTCTGGTGCATTAGCCACCACTTGGTCGGGTGTCAGCCCCTGTTCGGCCTTGTCTTCCCGCAGCACGTTATATACTGGGAAGGAGTGAGCGGTCGGCTCAACATTCGAGGTGTCGAGCTCTTGAAGCTTTTCAAACTGCCCCATGAGGCCGTTCAAGTGCTTCTCCATGCTCTGCATCTCATCGGGATCGAGCTGCAACCGAGCCAACCTCGCCACATGGGCGATCTCTTTTTGTGTTAGTCTTTCTGCCATGCTATTTCCTTGTAAGTAACTGGTCATAGGGGCGCCTCTTGTGGGCGCCCTAAAGAACAACAAACCATCAACAGAGCAACGTTTCGGGCGCCCACAAGGGACGCCCCTACGGTCATATCAGTCATAGCGTAGGCTGCCATGAGCTCATGCGACGGTGCTGTCTACTTGATTACAGTCTGCAACCGACTGACAGAACAATCGAGTCACCACGGTCACCACGTCCGCCCACTGCGTCGGTGAAGTTATAGTTCGCTTCAACAAACACGCGGTCCGTCAGATTGGAACCTAAACTTAACTTGGCACCAATAACCATCTCTGCGCCGTTACCAGCAGGTTTCAGCCAGTATGGACCAAAGCCGATGCCGACATAGGTCTTCTCCAAGCCGTCAATAAAGAAATACTGGTTCATCGTCAACGATGTGATGCTGCCAGTCTGACCATTTTTACTGCGCTGTGCATAGTCCAGACAGAGTCTGGAATCGCCTTCGGGGATCAAGCCTGTAGGCAGTTTCGCCTCTGCACCGAGTGACAGCCAAGTGTCGCTGGGTTGCATTGCTGCTGTCTGAACATAAGATGCGCCGATTTTGACGGCGTAACTCTTACCATTATCGTCTGCGGTTGCGCACACGGAAGCTGCCAAAGTGACAACGGCCGCGGCAAGGACTGCGATCGAACGAATGCTGAGCATGCTAAGTCACCTAAATGTGCCAATAGATTAAGGTTCATCTCGATGATGTACCTTGCCTCATTATACGTTCGCAGTACGAGTGATGTCAAACTGCCAACACTTGAGGATACAATAATAGAGGTGAACCCATCTGGTTCCCGGACGTCTATCTATGTAGGAAGGATGGACGTATATGAGCACACTTGCAGGATGTATGATGGCTGATTGCGACGCGTCACTGGTAGATAGATGCCTGACCAACGATCCAAACGCCTTCGACGAGGTTGTAGATCGTTATCATCGACGCATCTATCATTATGTGAAGCGCATGGTCAAGGACGATACCACCGCAGAAGACCTTACACAGGACACTTTCGTGAAAGCCTATCTGCATATCTCCAAATTCAGGCAGCAGAGTTCGCTTCAGACCTGGCTTTTTTCCATCGCGACCAATGTGGTGCGTGACCACATTCGCAAGTGTTCACGACGTCCCAGCATTTTCAGCCTTTGGTCTAGCGGCCTTCAAAGCGAAGAAGATCAACAGATTGACATTCCCGATGTCAGCAACACTCCTGAGCTAAATTTACTATTATCGGAACAATCGGACACCATCAATGAACTCATCAACGCTCTTCCAGAGAAGATGCGTCAGGTTCTGGTGTTATGCGACCTTGAGGAATTCACACAGGTCGAAGTAGGCATAATGCTGAACGTACCAAGTGGAACGGTGAAAAGCCGTTTGTTTCACGCCAGAGCCAAACTGAGAATTGGGTTGCAACCATATCTTGAGGGCCGATCCCCACGTGAGGTGACATCGCCATGAATACCTGTAAACAGCAAATCAACAATATCATGGACTACGTGGATGGCTCCTTGAACGGAGTTAAGCGCGAACAATTTGAAACTCATCTCCACGAATGTGCGAGCTGCACACAGTCGTTGCTCGCCATACAGCAAGGTTTAGCGGTAGCAAAGGCAGCTCACAGCTATTGCCCGCCGGAATCGGCATCGGTGAAGGTAAAAACTGCATTGAGGCTCGCAGCTCTCAAGCAGCGTATGGTCTGGCCTCGTCGTATCGCTTTTGCGGGCGCGTGTGCCTGCATCGTCACCATATCAATGCTGGTCTGGCATCCCTACGCTCAGACGAATAATCAAGTCAACATCAACAAACTGATAACTGAAGACCATGTATCATGGCAGAACTCCGAAGCATTCAGTGATCCAGCTTTAGCGGAGATCCGCACGGCGGAGCGTCTGTGATGTTTCGGCGGGTTTTAGCTGTCTCGCTGCTGTTGTGCTGTTGTGGGTTGGTTCACGCCGATGACGCACTCGATATCCTGCGGCAGACGGCCGAATCAGAACAAAGCATTAAATTCCGCGGTGAACGAAGAACGGAGTTCCCCGATACCAACCATGCAGCAGTGGTTGAGATCGTGATACGCGATGGTATGCGCATCCGGAGCACAATTGTGCAGCCTGAGAAGTTAAAAGGTCTTTTGGTCATAGATGATGGACAGAGGCTTTATGTGTTGAAGCCAGGAGAAGCTACGGCTACTCCGGCTCCCTCACGACAAGCGGAGTTGTCTCGCATGACTGCCGCACTGTTGAGGTTCATCCGTCAAGGTATCACCAAAGCCGAGGTTACAGGCACCGAAGTGGTAGCCGGCCGCTCCTGCAAAATCATACAGCTTGTGACGAATGGCATGCTTACCCACCGCCTGTGGATTGACGAAGATAGCTACGTCACACTCAAACAAGCCGAATACCAGTTTGGCGGAAAACCGCGGTTTATTCAAAGCTTCACGCGGTTTAAATCGCCTGTGAAGATACCTGGATCTACCTTCAAACTGCCCGCGAGCATCAAGCTCAATGAGACACCAGTAGTGACGGCCCCGCAATACTACCCGACCGTGAAGGAAGCTCAAAAGACCGTCGACTTTATCATTCGGTCGCCGAAAAACCTGCCCCCAGGATATAGGCTGGTAGGTGTGCGAGTCAACCCCTTCATGGGACGAGTGTTTGTCAGTCAGCACTTCACTAACAACCAGTTCAATATCACCGTCTTCCAGACTAAGGCGATGCGTGGCTCTGGCTTGAACAAGTTCAAACCCACCCCCCAGCACCAATGGATGTCATGGCAGCAGGATGGCATCGAATTTGGCATTCTGGGTATGGTGCCTTATCAAGTGATGCAGCAGTTTGAACGGGTGATGAAGTAGCCGTTGCGATCGGGCACCATGACAAACGGCTCTGAGTTAATACGCCGCTATATTTTCCTCAACGCCTCAATATTCTACACTCTGCCAGATCATACAAACTCTATGCCATTCTATCCATTTTCCACGCTTAAATCTGAGCTATAATAGTACAAATACAGCTATTATCGTAAGGAGAATCCAATAGATGCAGTCAACTAGTACAGGCCAGACAGCCGTTTTCGCAGGTGCAGCACAACCGCTTGAGCTCCGCTCCTATCCTGTCATGGAGCCTGATGCCCACACCACTCGGCTTCGTTTAGCCTACAGCGGAATCTGCGGCACGGATGTTCACATCGCCGAAGGCAGGCTGGCGATGCCGGCAGGCTGCATTCCCGGTCATGAATTTGTGGGGATCATCGAAGCGATCGGTGAAGGCACCGCTACAGATGCACTGGGGCAACCAATCAAGCCCGGTGACGCCGCTATTGCCTGCATCGCCGTGCCCTGCGGTAAGTGCTTCAATTGCTTGAATGGCGGATCCGCCAACTGCCTGAACTTCGGATTAACAAACTCCCAGGATGCCTCCGTGGCACCGCACTTTCATGGAGGGTATGGCGAGTTTCTATTCCACCCCACCCAGAAACTGGTGCTGATCCCTGAAGGCATCGATCTGGCTGCAGCGGCAGCTTTCCCGTGTGCAGGCCCGACTATCATACAGGCCTTCATGAACGCTGGCCCGTTGCAGGCGGGTGAACTGGTGGTGGTGCAAGGCACTGGGCCGGTTGGTCTTTTTGCCATCGCATGGGCTTCGGCAGCGGGCTGTGTGGTAGCCGCCATCGGCTCATCATCGAACCCAGAACGCATGGAAATGGCGAAGTCTTTAGGGGCAACTCTCGTATGGGACCGCCGCACCAGCACTCCAGAACAGCGCCTGTCCGATGTACAGAAGATGGCCAAGGAGCTAAACCGTGGTGACGGAGCCGATGTGGTGATCGAAGCCTCGGGAGCTCCCAGTGCGATCCCAGAAGGTCTCAATCTGGTGCGCACCCGTGGACGCTACCTGGTGCCAGGCCAGTATTCCCTCAGCGGTGCTGTGGAGATACAGCCGCAGCTCATTACCTTTAAGGCGATCCAGATCAGCGGGAGCAGCCAGTATACAATCGCCGACCTGGGCACATACGTGCAGTTCCTGCAGAATCACCCTGAACTGTATGCGGCCTTTGCCAGCACGATCACCCACAGGTATGCCATTTCGGAAGTCAACACCGCTCTAGCAAACGCTAGCCAGGGCAAATCCATCAAGGGAGTATTTGTCGCATGATCACAACAGCAGCACCCTCATGGCAGACTGTATTAGGCCAGACCAGAGCCGCGAATGCCTCTGCCCGCGGCCGCTACGACTTGCGCAAACTCTACCGCGTAGAGGCGTATCGCACACATTCTGGTGAGCCCGAACCGATAGTCCGTGCCTTCGCATTTGCGAATGTGCTGGACAACATATCCCTGCACTGCGACGATGACGAGTTGTTCGCTGGCAGCCCTGTGGGCTTCCTGAGTCACACACTGCCTGATGATATATCTGATGCGGAGTTTGAACAGATCGCCACCGAACATGATTCGCGGGGTCACAGGAACTTTATCACAGGATGGGACCACTCGCTGGCGGATTACCGCACCCTGCTCTCTGAGGGGATCTGTGGGATGATGGCCAAAGTCGACCATTCTGTGTCCCAGCATACCGAACCTGACCGGCTCAACTATTTGAGGGCCATTAAGATCGTGCTGGAAGGCCTGTCACGCTTCGCCTTGCGCTACGCTGATGCCTGCGAAGCAGTTGAGAACACCCTCACTTCAGCAAATCTGCGGCAGATTGCCTGGCAGCCCCCTCTGACACTGCAACAGGCGATGCAGCTCGTATGGCTAACCCACATGGCCTTCAGCAGCGAAGGTCGCGGGCATATGGCCCTCGGGCGCATTGACCAGTATCTATTGCCGTTCTACAAGAGCGACATGGCTAATGGGACGATCACCGAATCGGATGCACTGGACTGCTTCTGCCACCTGTGGGCAAAAATCGAGGCCCTTGGCGAGGTTACCAACATCTGCATCGGCGGACTGACACCGCAAGGCGAAGACGCCACTAACGAGCTCTCCTACATCTGCCTCGATGCCACTCGCCTCATACAGTCACCGCATACCAACCTTTCTGCGCGGTTCCATGACGGCACCCCGGAAGCGTTCCATCGGGCCTGTTTTGAGTGCATCCGCACCGGTGTGGGATTCCCCGCGATCTTCAATGACCATGTGCTTCTGCCGGGCTTGGAAGAGATTGGGATACCGAGTGAAGTCGCCAGAGATTATTGCATGGTGGGCTGCATCGAGACGATGCTGGCCGGACGACAGCAAGCCTGGTCGGACAACCGGTTCAACACCCCGATCTGCCTGCTCAGTGCCATGAAACGGCTGTCGGAGGAGCAGGATAAATCGTATGATCGGCTGGAGGAGCTGCTAAGGGAAGAGCTCAGCCTGGAGATGGAAAAACACACGAGATTCATCGACGAGATATCCACATCGCAGCCAGCGGAGCAAATCCCCGACCCATTCCTCTCCGCGCTCACGCAAGACTGTATCGGCAGAGCGCGTGACATCAACGACGGCGGAGCCCTTTTCCAGCGGTTCATCGGTGTCGCCATAATGGGTCTGGCCACCATGGCCGATTCGCTGGCCGCGATCAAGAAGCTGGTGTTTGAGCAGAAATCCATCAAATGGGATGAGCTTATGAAGGCCCTGGAGGCCGACTTCAAGGGCTACGAGTGGCTTCAGCAGATGCTTCTCAACCGCGCCCCGAAATATGGCAATGACGACCCGTATGTAGATGAACTTGCCGCATGGATCGTAGACTACAGCTCCAAAGAGGTGTTGAAACACCATGTCTCCACCGGCGGACGATATGTCGGTGCTTTTGCGGCCAACATCTCCAACATATACGCCGGGATGGAAGTGGGTGCCACACCAGACGGCCGGAACGCCAATACCCCGCTCAGTGATGCAGCCAGCCCCCACTACTACCGCGATTGCCACGGCCCCACCGCGTTCATCAACTCGGTCAGCCGACCAGATTACCACCGCGCGCTAACGGGGAGTGTGGTGAACATGAAGTTCGATCCCGAACACTTCCAGGGCGAAGCAGGCGCCGACCGGTTCTCAGCCTTTACCCATGCATTTTTGGCTGGCCGCATACCGGAGCTGCAGTTTAACTTCACCGGTAACGAGCAGTTGCACAAGGCACTCGAGAACCCAGACCAGTATAAGGGCCTCGTGGTGCGTGTCAGCGGGTTTTCGGCTTACTTCACGCGGCTGACACCGGAAGTCCAACAGGACATTCTTCGCCGTCGCGCTCACAACGCGGGCAAATAGGCATACTTAACACTACGAATATCGGGGAGCATTCATTGGATAGAAAAGGCATCGTCAACATCATCAACTTCATCCGCGCGGTCGACCCGCGCGACCCACGCATCGACCTGATAGGCACCGTGGCGAATCAAATTGAGCTTGTGAACAAGCACAACTTCGCCGCCACCTGGCTGCTGCAGTACGATGCGTTGATCATGCCCGAATACGTGCAGATGCTGAAGGCCGCCGGTCCACAGCACGAAATCGGCGCGTGGTTCGAGACCCCTCAGCCACTGGTTGAGAAGGCAGGCATCAAGTGGCGCGGCCGACCAGGTTTCGCGTGGGACTGGCACACCGATGTCGGCTTTTCCGTGGGATATACCCCGGCTGAGCGCGAAAAGATGGCCGATGTGTTCATGGAGGAGTTCAAAGCGGTATTTGGTAAATACCCGGCGTCAGTGGGCTCCTGGTTCATGGATGCGCACCTGATTGGCTATCTTGCCGACCGCTACGGCGTCTGCTCATCATGTAACTGCCGCGACCAGATTGGAACCGATGGCTATACCCTGTGGGGCGGATACTGGGGGCAAGCCTTCTATCCCAGCCGCAAGAACGCCTATATGCCGGCCCAGACCGCCAAAAACCAGATTCCTGTGCCGGTATTCAGAATGCTTGGGAGCGACCCAATCTACCAGTATTCCGCCAACCTGGGCGGAAACGGACAGGGCGTGATGACGCTGGAGCCAGTCTACGCTGGTGATGGCGGTGGTGGTGATCCCAAGTGGGTGCGCTGGTTCTTCGATACGACTTACGGCTCCCCATGCCTCACTTTCGCCTACGCTCAAGCGGGTCAGGAGAACTCCTTCGGCTGGCCCGGCATGTCCAAAGGGCTGACAGACCAAATCCAGCTGCTTGCCTCCTTGTCGGCTGAGGGCAAACTGACCGTTGAGACGCTAGAGGCATCATCAGCTTGGTTCCGCAAGCACTACCCCGTCACCCCAGCCTCTGCCGTCACGGCACTGACCGACTGGCGCGGCGATGGGAGGAAGGCGGTTTGGTACAACAGCCGGTTCTACCGAACCAACCACTTCTGGAGCACAGAGGGCTTCATGATCCGCGACCTGCACATATTTGATGAGAACTACACCGAACGATACCTGACAGAGATCTGCACCACGCACGACGCGGCATACGATACCCTGCCCATCTGCGATGGCTTCGTGTGGAGCGACCACGAGTATTCAGCGGGCGTCCGGCTGTGGCTGCAGCATGCCGATGGCAGTCGAACCCAGCTTGGTAAGGTCGACCCCAAAGTCTCTGAAGACGGCCAGAACCTGCGGATCAGCTGGAAAGAAGATGATGGCACCTCCGTCAAGATTGTCAATAAGCCAGACACCCTGGAGATCACCATCACCCCTGCCGATTCTAAAGCGCAGTGTTACGCCGAACTAAGCTGGGCGGACGGGAAAGCAGAGCCGATTAAGATGGTAAAAACCCACAACATACTCTATACCTACGAGCACTTCGACTACGAGTTGCAGTGTACCGTCGGCGAGATGTCGTCTGATCTATCGGCCCACGCCATCAGGATCAAGCCCAGCAACCATAAAATCAGCCTGCGGTTCAGGAAGTAGCCAATATATCAGCCAAGTGGCCCCTCCGGTGGTGTGTCTGTCACCGCCGAGGGGCCGTTTTTGTATTTACGGTATATGCTTCACTCACACGGTTAAAATCAGGCCAAATATGTGCTATAGTAAACCAATAAACCACTCTAAGGAAGTGTCATGGCAAACTTGATCTTCACATTCGCGTTCGCTCTATGCCTCAGCTTGCTGTTCATCAAGCCAAAACGTGTCTACGCACAGGAGGCACCAGTCAGCATCCGCAGTTTCCAGCCCACCGTTGGTGTGTGCCGTGCGCAGCGGGCCACCACACTCGACGCGGTTCTGGTTAATAACGCAAATTCCGCCACAAACATCGAATACAAGCTCACCCTTCCTGCAGGCATCCGCCTCCATAAAGGTCAGCCAGGTGCTCGGATCAGCCTGAAGCAGGTCATCACCAAGCTCAACTGGCTCGTAGAGGCTGCTTCTGAGGGTGTGGATGACATGAAGCTGGAGGCTTTCGTAGGCGGACGGCTGGTGGCATCCTACCCGCTGCAGCTCAGATTCCTGCAGCCGATGGCCGTGAAAAAGCTGCCCTACATTCCAGAGCCGGAGCCTGTGAAGCACAAGCTGTTGATCGGTGCCCACAACTGCCCGCTTTGGGAGCACGACAAGCCCAACATGTGGTCACAACTGCTCAAACACCCGGAACGTACACCCGCGCTAGGGTTCTACAGCCAGGAAAATCCGCAGATCGCTGACTGGGAAACCAAATGGTGTGCCGAACACGGTTTGGACTACTTTATCTACTGCTGGTACCGGTCAAGCCAAGGCGAAGCCGTGAAGCAAAAGTTCGGCAGTGCGATCCATAACGCCTTTTACCACTCACGGTATGAGAAATACATGAAGTTCACCATCATGTGGGAAAACCAATCCATAGGCTCATCTGGGGTAGCTGACGAGAAGGACTTGATGAACAACCTCATGCCTTTTTGGATCAACAACTACTTCAAACGGGACAGCTACCTGAAGATCGACAACAAGCCGGTGCTGTATATCTACCGTCCTGAGAACCTCATCATCGACCTCGGCGGCATCGAGAACGTGCCCAAGGCGTTTGACAAGATGCGGCAGGCCTGCGTGAAGGCGGGTTTCGACGGCCTCACCATTCTGGGCGAATACCGCGGACTTGACCCCAACCACTTAACTCTCATGAAGCAGTTGGGCCTTGACTATACCTTTGCTTATTGCTGGGGTATTCAAGACAGCCCGAAACCTGATGTGGTGGTCGATACCCAGATGCACTATATCAAGGCCACGCAAGAGCTGGGCATCATCCCGCAGGTGGTCACCGTCTCGCAGGCCTGGAGCGGCTGGTCCGATGAAGGCAGCATTTGGAAGCTCCCACCGGCAGATTTCGAGCGGTTGCTGAGGCAGGCCAAGGATTTCATCGGCACCATACCCCAAAACGAGCTGGGCAGCCGCATGTTAATTCTGGACAACTGGAACGAGTGGGGTGAAGGTCACTACATCGCCTCATACCGTGAATATGGCTTTGGATACCTCGACGCGGTGCGCAATGTGTTTTCCGACGCACCCAAAGAGCACATCGACCTGCTGCCCGAGGATATCGGCATAGGGCCGTACGACCTGGATTACAAAGCCTACACGAAACGTCAGGATGCGCTCTCCGAGCATCTAGGCGACGTCGTCACAAAGAAGGGCGCTGACGAAAAAGGGCTGATCGGATGGTGGTCATTTGATGAGAGCAGGAATGCGCCGTATGTGCTGGACTACTCCGGTCACCGATTGGGCGGGTATCTCTACGAAACCACCCGCACCAAGGGGTGGGACGGCAACGCGCTGAACTGTCAGGGCGGATGCGCGGTCATCGCCAACAACGCGCTGCTGGCGCCCCAAACGGGCCTCACCTTCTCGCTATGGGTGTATACCGATAAGGCAAACCAATCGGACCGCTGGATGCTCAACCGCATCTTGTCGGGTCGGTTGGATACCGGCTACCGATTGGGGTTTACGGAGGGGTGTGTCACCTTCGCCATGCCGCTGACCGAGTGGAGTCACCACGTAACGACTTCCCGACCGCTGCCTGTGGGTAAATGGGTTTATCTCGCGGTGACCTATGATAATCGCACGATCCGCATCTATATAGATGGTGTGGAGAGCGCTTCACTGGAGCGGGGGGGGCCTGTGAAGGGCAACGACCTGAACCTGTGCATCGGCAACTTCGATCCTGGCCACGGTGCCTTTTTCCAGGGCAAGATCGATGAGGTCAAGCTCTACAACCGCGCACTCATCCCCGCGGAGCTGCGCCGTCACGCCGCCGAGAAGCCCCCTGTGGCGAAGTAGCGACACAGGCGCCAAATTGGTAATTGTCAATTAACAATTGTCAACAGCGTGGCGAAGTCACGTAACCGACTCCCCGCCGGCATCGCCGGCGGGGAGTTTTCGTTTGTGGGAGGGGTGGGCGCAGTTTGGCAATTTCGTTGAAAAGGGATTGACTCTGCGTGTGACAACGTGCATAATAGGGGTAATGGCTGGAGGAAGTCACGAACTTCTCCTGGCTCTACGAAGGAGTACGCCCATGTCGCGCTTATTTGCTTTAATGTCATCTGTCTGGTTAGTTGTATCGATGCTATGTATAACAGCATTGCCGGTAAATGCAGCACCAACGATCACGTCATTCACTCCGAACACTGCCAAGGTTGGGCAAGTGGTTACGATCACTGGAACAAGCTTCACGGGTGCAACTTCGGTAGAATTCAACGGCACATCGGCGGATGTTTATACTGTCAATAGTGCCACCTCCATACTGTCCACCGTACCTAGAGGGGCCACGACAGGCAAGATTTCGGTTACAACACCTGCGGGCATGGCCACCAGTTCATCAGACTTTACAGTGATACCCGCACCCATCATAGATTCTTTTACTCCGGTAAGCGGCAAAGTCGGGCAGACAGTCGCAATTTCCGGTATGAACTTCTATGGGGCGACTTCTGTGAAGTTCAATGGTACAGCAACGACCTTCACTATCGATAGCGATAGCAATATAACTACAAAGGTACCAAACGGAGCTACCACTGGTACAATCTCGGTTGCTACCCCCTCGATTAAAGCCACCAGTGCTACCATCTTCACCGTATATTATCTACCAACCATATCTTCTTTTGACTCAGATGGGGGTATCGTAGGGCAAACTATCTCCATCACAGGAACGAACTTCGCTGGTGCGACTTCAGTTGAATTCAACGGAACACCGGCTTCATCCTACACAGTCAAGAGTGCGACTACACTCTTAGCCACAGTGCCGGACGGAGCCACGACAGGCCCTATCACCGTAGTATCTCCCTTCTACAGGGGCTCTAGTGCGAAGGATTTTGTTATATATGAAAGCTTAGGCCGCGGTGGAACCATTGATGTATGGGGGCAACAACGCCAAGTTGCAGGAATATATAATGGTTATGTTGCTGCAACTGCAAGGGATCAATATATAATTGGACTGGACATCTACGGTTCAGTGTCTGTATGGGGTAGTGATTATGGGTTGAGTAATGTACCTTCACCTAACAACGGATTCACAGCCATCGATACATATAATGGTCGTGTTGTTGGGTTGAAAAGAGACGGTTCTATCGTTTGCTGGGGCAATAACGGAGGATCAAGCAATCTATTGATCGTTCCAAAGCCTAATACGGACTTCACTGCTATCGCCGCAGGACAAGGACATACAATTGGACTAAAGAGTGATGGATCGGTCGTGTGCTGGGGTGATAACTCGCAGGGACAATTGAATATTCCTGTGCCTAACCAAGATTTCACTGCCATCTCAGCGGGTAGTCGCCACAGTATTGGACTAAAGCAGGACGGCTCCGTCGTATGCTGGGGTTCTAATGGGTACGGCCAGCGGGATGTTCCCTATCCCAACAAGGACTTCACGGCTGTGGTGGCAGGCGAACAGCATTCAATAGGTCTTAAAAATGATGGGACGATCATTTGCTGGGGATGGAATGGGGTAGGGCAATGTGATGTACCATATCCCCATAAGGACTTTGTTGCCATCGCGGCTGGAGAAAGGCATTCTGTTGGTATGAAAGTCGACGGAACGATCGTTTGTTGGGGAGAAAATGGTTACGGTCAGTGTTCAGTGCCACAACCTAACAGTGGGTTTATTGCTATTGCTGCGGGTGGCGGCTACTCCACTATCGCCATCCGCAGTGTACAAGCCATTTCGGGTCAAATTCAATTAAGTGACTTTATTGGCAGTATATCGTCGCAGAGATTTACGGCTGAGGTGAAAAGCGCATCGGATCCTAGCATCTGGCATACACTGAGTCTGACCCAACAAGGCAATGGCAACTTCAATCTCTCCACCTATTTACAACCACCATATGATATCCGCATCTCAGGCTCTCACTTTCTGGCTGTGAAGTCCACGAATGTCAGTTCCGATCAAAGCCTCAATATCGCACTCACGAACGGTGATGCCGACGGAGATGGTCAAATCAACCTTTTTGACTTCGTGGTGCTTGATACACAATTCGGACATCCGACTGCTATGTCTGACCTTGATGGTGATGGCCAGGTGAATCTGTTTGACTACGTGGTTATCGACCAAAACTTTGGTGCTCAAGGGGACTAAGTGGTGTATCACATCATCACCATTATGTTGAATCGGAAACAATCGAAAGCAGAAGTGTTGAGTTGTCGGTTGCTTGCCAGGTCGGGCGAACCATAGGCATATCATGTAACCTACACACCCATCTTCTCGATGAGTGTTTAGGTTGCGGTATGATTGAATATCCCAAAATGTTGGCTGCGCAGGCCAGGATGGCAAGTGGGCGATGATTTATGTGGCTAAGCTTTATATCAACATGAGCGATGTTGATATAGTAATAAGGACGTAAAAACTACGAACTATTGCCCAACTATACATATGCATGGAGTAGTGACATGGTCGATTCAATAACGAATTTAGCATTTTCAATGAGCGCAAGTAAAGGGGTGTACGCCTTACTACTGGGGTCGGGTATTAGTCGGTCTGCCGGGATACTTACAGGATGGGAAATAACGCTAGAGCTCATCAGAAAGCATGCTCATATTATAGATCCTGATCTACAACTGGATGAGCAAGGATGTATTGATTGGTATCATCAACATATTACAAACGGACAAAATATTGAACATGGACGGTATCCCGATTACTCCAAGGTCGTAGAGGCACTTGCCCCCGAGCAAGTTGACCGTCAGGCATTACTTCGTCCGTATTTTGAACCTACAGAAATAGATCGTGAGCAAAACAAAAAGGTACCTACTCAGGCGCATCATGCCATCGCTAAGTTGATAAAATCCGGACATGTCAAGCTGGTGCTAACTACGAATTTCGATCATTTACTAGAACTGGCGTTAGCAGACATAGGAATTGAACCAGACATCATTAGTACTGTAGATGATCTTCAGGGACGAAGACCTATCTGCCACTCCCCACATTGCATCGTGAAGCTGCATGGTGACTACCAAGACTTGAGAATAAAAAACACATTAACAGAACTCTCGGTTTATGAAACAGAGTTCAATGATCTACTAGATCACGTGCTTGATGACTATGGCTTAGTGATCTGCGGATGGTCCGCAGAATGGGATATAGCTTTGAGGGAAGCCATCATGCGTGCTCCAAATAGACGGTATTCAACCTACTACACATCATATGGTAAACCTGGCACACAAGCCCAAGAACTGATCCAGAAAAGAAAGGCTACAGAAATCCAGATTGATGGAGCTGATGAGTTTTTCACAGCCCTGCAGGAGCAAGTTCAGTCCATTGAGGAATATTCACGCCATCATCCTGATTTAATCGAACTCGCCGTAGCGATGATGAAGCATTATATGGCCGATGCAAATCGACGTATTCAACTGGAGGACTTCGTCGATCAAGTGACGACAGATACCATAGCTTCGTTGAAGAAAATTTGGGATAGCCCTAGTTATGGAACAATTAATGAACTGATTGAACTATTTCATAGAATTGAAACGGCTTGTTCAATGCTTACAGCCATAGCAGCTATAGGAGGCGCGTTTTATGCCAAAGAACATGAGCAGATGTGGACTCGAGTCATAAAACAATTATTAGTCTATTCCGATTCAAGCATTTCTAGTAAACGCAATGAAATACGTCGTTGCCCGGTCCGAATCATATTGTATGCACTTAGTATCGGCGCAGTGAGGGGTGGGCATATCCAGATGATTAGTATGCTTCTCAACGTTTCATGCAGCAACTATCAAGAAAGAGAAGTATCTGTGGTCGATATTGCTAAGCGTTTCTGTGCTGACGCATATACATGGCGAGACTATAAACCCATCATCCATATGAGCGAATGGCTGTACGATACATTGCGTCAACCATTTATGCAGCTGCTACATGATGAGAGTATGTATAAGCAGATATTTGATACTGCTGATATTCTGATATCTCTTGGGGTTGCCTACCGAGGGAAAATTGGCGGAAGCATGCAGTTCTTGGTGGGTCTATATGGTATTCGAGACCATCATTACACGTTACTAAAAAGACAAATCGAAGAATCTATTAGTATTTACAAGAACAGTTCGGAATATGTGAGTATAGGTTTCATTGGCTATGATGCAACTGAATGCGAAGACACATTGAAAGAATTCCATGAGGAATTCATTAAGCAATGCGCCGTGTTGAAAGGGTAAAACAAGATGCGCCGACATTTATGAATTAATCGAAATGAGCTACAGTCCAAACATAAATGACAAAACTGTCAGTTCATTGTAAATATCATTTGCAACGACTAGCTTACATGCCAACCGTCAGACTTATATATCACCAAATCCGTATCCACCACGTTCCAACCACCACCTCGGGAGGCCAATCGGGAGATTGGCGTTCCCAGGAGGCCATACGCCATAGTCATACCTCCTAATCTGTGTCATCTGCGTAATCTGTGGATAATCCCTCCCCCTCCGTGTCCTCCGCGCCTCCGCGTGCGATAATCCCAGCCCCAACCGCCCGCATGTAGCAATGCAACTGGTATTTGTAGCATAATACTGGTATCCGGTGACCATTCTATTTCAGCCATCATTAACTCCATTGAACGTTTTGAGTGACGCATCGGCCATCTTTCGGAGGTGTTTTCATATGTCAAAGTTGCGTGCATTGCTGGCCGTCTGCCTGGTGCTGATAGTCTCCGCACTCCCAGGTTATGCCGCCCGCGATACCATCAAACTGGCCACTATCAGTTCAAACTACCGGGCAGCCCTCATGGAGATCGCAAAACGCTACGAGAAAACCCATCCCGATGTGTCCGTTGAAGTCACCATCGTACCGCAGAACTTCGAAACATGGATTCGCACCCGCTTCGCTGCCGGCGGCGACCAGCTCCCAGACATCTATAATGCCAACTACACCGTGGGCTATGAGCGCATGGGCAAGCTGGTCAACCTCTGGCCATTCCTTCAGAAAACCAACCCCTACACCGGCAAGCGTTGGTATGACATGTTCTATACCGAGCAGTTGGAGCGGTTCAAACTCGGCGGAGAGCTATACTGGGTGCCAATCGACACCATCGAAATCGCGATGTTCTACAACCGCGACATCTTCGACAAGCTCCACCTGCAGGAACCCAAAACCTGGAATGAGCTGTTGGACACCTGCAAGCTGATCAAAAAGGCGGGCCTGGCACCTGTCGCCATCGGAGGGAACGCCTCATCGTTCTGGGTCGGTGATATGGGCTGGCTGATCCGCATGTTCAGCGATGTCTACATGCGCAAGTTCGTGCCGTCGATTATCGCCCAGCCCGGTGACTGGGATTATGACGCTACCCGTAACAAGAGTTTCAAATATAACGGCCAAGACCCGATGAAGGATCTGATGGTCGTGATGGATAACGAGCGGCTGCAAAACCGCATCCTGGATGGCTCGATCAACCTGGCCGGTCCTGAAATGCGGCAGATGTATGTCAAGCTTAAGCAGTTCTCACAGTATTTCCAGCCAGGTTATCTTGGCACTGACCCAGCCTCCGCCAACCGGTTGTGGTATCGGCAGAAGGCGGCGATGATACTGCTGACCAGCTCCTCCGTGACCGGCATCGTGCGTGACTTCAAGCGGATGCCGAAAGAGGACCGCTTCCGGTTTGGCAACTTCTGGTTCCCGAAAATCACGGACGACCCGATGGCCTGCGGCCCCTTCCGCGGAGTCGGCGGCCCCGGGATGCCGTTGTGCGTCACCAACAAGAAGAACCCCGAGCACCACGCTCGAGTGGTCGACTTCTTGATGTTCATGACCGCACCTCAGAACGTCCGCCTGTTCATCGAGATGACCCTGGCCGACGACCAGCCTCTGACAGGCCCGCTCACCGTGCGCGATGTGCCTCTCCCCCCTGCCATCGCCGATCAGATGAGTGTATTCACCGGCCATGGCTACGAGAAACTGACCTTCCGCGGTCTGGAAGACGAGCAGGAGAGCACCTTTGAATGGAGTGTCCTGGCCCAGGAATACATGGCCGGGCGTCTGGAGCTGAGCAGCTTCCTGACACAGTACAAAGACTCGATGATCAAGGCAGTGCCCCGGATGCGGGCGAAGAACGGCGTGGATGGCAATCCCAAAACGCACGATATTCCACCCGATATCGCCGTAGTCCGCTCACGATGGAACCCGTTTGAGAACGGCTCCTTCATGCTGGGCATCATCATCGTGCTGTTCGGCGGCTTTGGTATATGGCATGTCAGCCGCTCCAGAGGCGCAGCCCGCAGGCAAACAATCACCGCTTACGTGCTGCTTCTCCCCACGTTTATATTGCTGGGTGCGTTTAACTACTTCCCCGCTCTGTCGGGACTGTATCACGCCTTCACCCGTTGGGAAGAAGGCCGCGGGGCGGTCTTTAACGGTATGGACAACTTCAAGGTCATGGCACAGGACATGGTTTTGTGGCGAGGCATCGGAAATATGATCACCCTGCTGGTAGCCGGGTTGTTCAAATCGATCGTGGTACCGTTCATTGCGGCTGAGCTGATACTGGCACTCATTAGTGATCGTGTACGGTATCTGTTCCGCACGCTATTCTTGATCCCCATGGTGGTGCCAGGTATGGTAAGCATCCTCATTTGGGGATTTATCTACGACCCCAACATGGGCATGTTGAACCAGGCACTGCAAGCAGTTGGCCTCGATAACCTGCAGCAAAACTGGCTGGGTGAGCCCTCGCTGGCCCTGCCAAGCATCATCTTCATGGGCTTCCCCTGGGTGGGAGCCTTCGGGCTGTTGATCTTCATGGCAGGCTTGATGGACATCCCTGACAGCGTGTATGAAGCCTACCGGATGGAGTCCAGCAATCTGTTGAAGCGCATCTGCGCCATTGACGTCCCGCTGGTGAAGAGCCAGGTGCGGATGCTCATCATCCTATGCTTCATCGGCAGCCTGCAGGACTTCCAGACGATCCTGCTGCTGACCGACGGCGGGCCTGGGCTCTCGACCACGGTGCCTGCGCTGCGGATGTACCATGAGGCGTTCCGGTTTACGCATTATGGCTATGGATCGGCCATCGGGCTGCTGCTGTTCATCATCGTGATGATGCTGACGGTTCTCAACATGAAGGTTCTCAAGCGATCGGAGTTGGAAGCATGAGAGGTTACAAATTCACATTCGGCCAGTTGATGGTCATAATAACGCTGGTGATACTGGCGGTACTGACCCTTCTACCGTTTTACATGACACTGATGATCTCGCAGAAGACCAATGGTGAGATACTGAACCACTTCTGGGCCTGGCCACGCGAGTACCACCCGGAGTATTTCACGAAGGCGTTTCTGTTCATCAAACACTACATGCTGAACTCCGTCACCACCGGTGCCATCTCCATTATCGGTTCGGTGTTCCTTTCGTCGCTGGCTGGATATGTATTTGCCCGGCTGGAGTTCGGCGGTAAGAACGTGCTCTACATGCTGATACTGGCGCTGATGATGATCCCTGGGCTGCTGACTTTAGTGCCGGCCTTCCTGTGGTACAAGGAGTTCCCGCTGGTGGGCGGTAACAACTGGCTGGGCATTGGCGGCTCCGGGTTCCTCGATACCCGCTGGGCGGTAATCATCGCCGCAATATCGGGAGGGCAGGTTTTTGGCACCTTCCTCTGCCGCACCTTCTTTGAGTCGATCCCCTCCTCGCTGTTTGAATCGGCGCGTATGGACGGTGCCAGCGAGTTCCAGTGCTACTACAAGCTGGCGCTGCCTCTCTCGCTGCCGATCCTGGCCACACTGGCCATCATGGGTTTCGTTGGGGTGTATAACGACTATATCTGGCCGCTCATCACCATCGGCAATGACAAGATACAGCTCTTCTCGGTGGGCGTCACCAAGTTCGGTGCTGAGGGCAACCTGGACCAAGGGCCGATGATGGCAGGCTACCTGATCGGTGCGCTGCCGTTGATTTTGCTGTTTGCGGTGGGCATGAAGTTCTATGTCGAGGGCTTGACCCGCGGTGCCGTGAAGTCGTAGGCCGGAAATTGCCACATGTGGCTGCCGGTGCTTACACGGTAGCCCATGCTGTAACTGATATGGGCTCTAGAATCGGCTAAGTCCGGGGCGGTCTGTGCGTTGGCTAGCGGTTGCAGAAGGCTCGAGACCGCGCCGGTCTGGCGGTTAGCCCCCGGGTTAGGTTTCGGGAACAAGACCGGCGCGGTCTATTGTCAGCGGTCATCGCAAGCGTACTGACAGACCGCCCCGGACATAGGCAGCCATTAACATTCGGGGCATCAAAGCTCACCCCAACCGACGCCCCGCCACAAACAGCCGCATGATGCTTTCGCTCACGCCCTCAATAAGGCATCCGGCATTCTCCATGGCATACTCCAGCGACACCGGCCCTGATGTGATACCAAAAGCAGCGGTTAAGCCTATGTCATGCAGACGGCTGATGTCACCACAAACCGATCCAGCGATCGCCACCACAGGCACGTTCGCGATACTCGCCCGCTTGAGGATGCCCGCGATGGTCTTGCCGTTGGCGGTTTGGTCGTCAATACGGCCTTCACCGGTGATAATCAGCGCGGCGTCCTGTATGTGCTCATCAAAGCGGGCGGAGTCCAGCACGATATCAATGCCTGACCGGAGTTGCGCATTCAAGAATGCAGACAATCCGGCCCCAAGACCGCCTGCCGCACCGGCACCAGGCAGGTCGATGATCTGCTTACCAAGGTCGCGTTTGATCACCCTGGCGTAGTTCGCAAGGGCTGCGTCAAGCTCCGCGACCATCTGCGGTGTGGCCCCCTTCTGAGGGCCATAGATTGCGGAGGCACCCTCGGGGCCGCAGAGTGGGTTGGTCACATCACAGGCCACTTCGAACACGAGTTTATCCGGTAAGTGAATGAAGCCATACATGTCTATCCGGTCAAGCTGAGCCAGCGCGGCTCCCCCCGGGGGTAGTTCACGACCGGCACTGTCCAAAAACTTCGCGCCAAGTGCCGCCATCGCACCGGCCCCACACTCGTTGGTCGCGCTGCCGCCGATGCCGATGATGATCTTCTTCACACCCGCGTGGATGGCCGCAAGGATCAGCTCACCGGTGCCATACGTGCTGGTGAGCATCGGGTTGCGTTCTTCCTCTGACAGCAGACAGAGACCCGAGGCCGCCGCCATCTCCACCACCGCGGTTTGGCCATCAGCCAGGATGCCAAGATACGCGCTGATTTCACGCATCAACGGGTCACGCACCTTCAGATGGTGCTTATCTCCACCCGCTGCCAGCAGCAGAGCGTCGACCGTGCCCTCCCCGCCATCGGCCACCGGGACGAGAACAGTTTGCAAGTCGCATGCAACACCGGCCCTGGATATACCCTTGGCAATAGCCTGCGAAACCTCGATCGACGAAAGGCTGCCCTTAAATGAGTCCGGACAGATCACTACCTTCATGCTTTCACCTTCCAAGTGCCAACTAAACAGCTTCTCATGCCTGGCTATTCCGCCATAAATTGGAATGCATATAACTTCGCGTTACGCCCTTCAAAGTAGACGCGGATGGGTTTGCCTTTCAGCGAGGATACATCGCTGTTGCCCTTCCACCTGAGCTTGGTGTCGACGAAGTTCCCGCCGATCTCCTCGCAGTCGGCCAGCGTAAATCCTGGCAGCGGCTTGTCATTTGCGTCGCGCAGCTCCACTTTCAGGTGCCCCATCGCGCCGGTGTCCACATTCAACTCCAGAGACTTACCGTTAAAGCTGATCACGGGCGTCAGCATATTGCCGCCTGCATAGGCGAAATCGAGGGACATGAAGCCATCCAGGCGCTGTTTGAGCACATAGGTTCTGGCTGGGACGTTGACGAGTTTGTCATATTCGGGGCGCAGGATGCCACCGTCATGCAGATGGGCGGTCGACCAGTAATACTGGTAGAGCCAACTGCCCTTACGTATGATACCCGAGCCCATCATGACCAGCCATCGGTCGGGTTCATCGGGCAGCCCCATCGGGAAGTAAGAGGAGCGGTCATCACGCTTCCAGCTCACTCCGTCACGGCTCACCGCCATCTGCACATCCATCAAACCATAATCATTGCCCGGCTCAAACCGGAACCAGGGCTGCTGATTCTGTGAAAAATGCCGGAACATCGAGGGAAACGCCAGGTAGACATCCTGTGCCCAGGGATAGATGCTAATGGCACTGCAATACATATCGGAATGGGGATCATCGTGTTCATCGGTCTTGAGCACCACCGGCCAGTGTGACGGTTCCGCCCAGAAGTCGACAGGTGCGGTGCCATTGAACGGCCAGGGTTTGAGTATATCATCCATCTCCATACGGGCGAACTGCCGCTGGTTTTCGCCGTTGCGGTTCAATACCCGAATCCAAGCCACATACTTGTTGATCCTGGTATCCCACTCAACATTGATGTTGCCCTCGGGCCTAAGCGGCAGCATACGTCCGACCAGCGTAAAGTGGATGCCATCAGCCGAATAATAACCGTAGATACCATGCCCATCCTTGCCGCTATTATCCCAGTCGGCACGAAACATCTTATAACGGCGTTCTGGCTTATCATGTGGATCCACCATGATGGTGGCATCAAGGGACATCCCGGGGATCATGTTCACAGGCTGGCGTCCAAACCCCAGGTCGGGTTTATCCCAATGCAGGCCATCGGTCGACTCTGCGTAGCAGATGTTGTGGTCGTTCTCGAACGAGCTGTAATACATCTTGATCTTCCCGCCATCAGTGATGACTTTAAAGTATCCGCCAGTCTTTTCATCGGACGGATTGCCCTTCATATCTAGAACAGGCCCAAGCTTCTGAGCTAGATTCATCCTTAAGGTGACCCCGCTGCTGGGCCCCACAAACTTCGAGTCGATGAATAGCTGCTTCCGGTTGCCCACAGGCAGCACCTCTGCGGACACGCTTACACACAATAACGCAGACAGGCACAGTAGTGCCCAACATTTCAATCCACTCAATCAGGGTTCCTCCGGACTAGTTATATCTCAGTATTCGACATCAAGAAGCACACGGTAGTTACACGGCATCAACACGAATTGGTAATATCGTATGATGCCTGAACCACATTATATGTATGGTGAGCATATTATGCTGATAGTTCTGCCATACTTATTATATAAAGATACTTCCCGTGGCTTGTGACTGTGTGCACTCCACGGTACGCAAGGATCATACTACGAGACCAGTGGACACTGACCAAGGGGATTTACTTATGTATTTACCGAATTTCGACCGTTGCCGTGACTGGGGACTGCTTGTCTTACGCGTGGGGATTGGGCTTATGTTTGTGGCACATGGTCTGCCCTTAGTGACGGGTGGTGTACAGACATGGAACCATTTAGGAGCTGCGCTGCCGATAGCTGGTCCACCCTTCTTCCACACCTTCATGGGATTCCTGGCCGCCATGTCCGAGTTCGGCGGCGGGTTGCTGCTGGTTCTAGGATTCTTCACCCGCTTGGCAGCGTTTATGATGTTTTTCACGATGGCGGTCGCCTTTTCCATGCACCTTCGGCATGGCGACGACTTTAACACCTTCTCCCACGCCGTGGAGGCGGGTATTCTGTTCTTCAGCCTGATCTTCATCGGTCCTGGCAAGTACTCGCTAGATGCGAAGCTGGGCAAGTACAACCCGCTCCTCAGGAGGTAGGATGGCGGGTAGGGAGGGAGGTAACGACGCCGAACATCACCTTATTCCCATCTGCGTCATCCGCGTCATCTGTGGATGACCCCTCCCCTTCGCGCCTTCGCGTGACGTATTCCGGTGAAGCCATCAGGCCACTTTGACCACATCAACCGGTACGTCGGCGTCCGTGCTAGATACCCTCCGTATCAACCTGGAATGCTACTTCTCAGGCTAATCCATGGGTACGCCTCCGTCACGAAAGACATCAACCATGGGCTTGCTTTGTTGTCGAATCAGGTCGATTTCTTCTGGCGTCATGCTATCACTGACCACCTTATTGACGTAGCTCATATTACGAAAGGACCGGGCATCCATATGGTCCCATGCCTCAAGAATCCCTTTTAACGCCAGAGCACGCGATTTATCGTTCATATTTCCCATGACGCTGAATATCCGCTGTTGAAGAGTGCGTATGGCTGCTACTGGAATATCGTTAGTGTCAACTTGGTTTGGATCGGCAGTGACGTCTAGCAGGTTGAGCCCGTCTTTCGTAGCCCAATCTGGTCGTGCGTTGTAAACAACGTAAATCGCAGCCGCGTCAAAAGGCGGATCCATAGATGGCAACCCCGTCTCGTAGTCCGATTCCACATCAATAGAATTCAAGAAACAACCCATTTTGTGCGATTTATCATTGACCATTAACAACCCGGTGGCATTCATGTATGTGATGGTCCTGACCATGGCAACCAAACGTTCCGGCTTGGGCATCTTGGTCTTAGCTCGCAAGTAGATCTTGCGCCAGCCGACGTTTGGATACGGCTTTAGCGCATTGGTAAGTGCTTGTTCCAGAGTCTTCGCGTTTGGGTCGATAATCACCCTATTGACTAAGCTGGAATCGACGATGAGTGTCTTGCCAAACCGTTTGGCCCATTCCGATAGAATCGCGATGGGTTTCCCTAACGCTTCGGAATCGGCTACCATATTGTAATACCTGTCTTCCATCCGCTTCTGCGCTTGCAGTTTGAGCTCTTCCTCATGGCCGTTGGCATTCGACACGTATACTTTAGTTAATTTGATGAAGTCCTCCGCGCGCTTACCATTTTGTATATCAAGCTCCATTATGTCATAGGATCGCTTCAATTTCGCTTCCATCACCTGGGGTGAGCTGTTGTCCATATACTTCCAAGCCTCCATCATCCACTTGCCATACTCTGCAGCATCGACGTAATCCAGGATGTTCCCCATCATCTTTTGCGCCTTGACACCTTCTTCTAATG
This sequence comes from Armatimonadota bacterium, assembly GCA_963677485.1. Taxonomy (GTDB): domain Bacteria; phylum Armatimonadota; class HRBIN16; order HRBIN16; family HRBIN16. Next base: position 292,346 of record OY781964.1, read on the forward strand.
GCATCTTTGCGATGGTATTCCACCAATTTATATAGATGGTGGAGCACATCTGTTCATTCAGTGCATTTTCGTTGATGAGGTTTGGGTTGGCAACCAGCTCTTTCAAGTTGATCCCACCAGCGGATGCCCACGTGGGCATTGTGTTAAAGACAACGTAGACAATTTGCTTGTTGAAGGCGGGCTTCATGTCGCTTAGTTTGGATTCTAGTCCTTTAGGTACCGGATTATCTTTCACGAAACTGCTGATCTTGGCGTTCATCTGGTCTTTCACGATCATATCAACCGCTTCATCGGCGTTCATGGTACGCATCATCGCCGCTAAATGCGCAGCCTGAGGCATATCCATCTTCTCGCGTATATAGAGCTTACGCCACACGATGTATTTATACGGCGCCAGTGCCGAATCTAGTCCAGCCTCGAATGACACGGTCGGCGATTCGATCTTGACCGATACTTTAAGGCTCGGTTCAATGACCAGTTGGACGCTGTGTTTCGCGGCCCAATCGGCCAGCACATCGCCGATGGGCTTGCCATCGACGGCAGGCGCCGCGCTCTCCGCTTGCGGCGATGCAGTCGCAGCTTCGGTTGCACCGGTGGGTGCCTCCGCCGGTTGAGGTGCCTGGGCATAACATACAGAGGCGGTCATGCACATGATCGCGAAATAGCCAAGTTTCACGTGGAAATCCTCCTGGTTGACATTACAGCTTATTTATACCCGTTGTGAGCGTACAATGCAATGGTTATTAGGCCACTGCCATCCCATTTTCATACAAATCGGTGGTTTTGCTTTTTGGCCGGTGCTTACAGACCCAGGAAATCAGCCCTGGTTCTAGCAACTGCCCCGGAATGCCAATCGGGAGATTGGCGTTCCCAGGTGGCCATACGCCTGGACATTGTTCCTAATCTGTGTAATCTGCGTAATCTGTGTATGCCTCCTCCCCCTTCGCGTCTTCGCGTCTTCGCGTGACATATTTAGGGGAAGTCATCAGGCAACGTCGAACTCATCTGAGTCATCTGCGTAATCTGTGGATGGTTCGTGAGGAAGTCTATATACTGAGGAGTGCTGGTGGTGGTACCTGGGTGCAGGTTCGTGGTCAGAAAAACTGGCGCGCCCGGAGGGATTCGAACCCCCAACCCTCAGCTCCGAAGGCTGATGCTCTATCCGTTGAGCTACGGGCGCACGCAAAAGTTATGTTAACATAAATCGGGGGTTCTCGGCAACTCGCTGCCCCCTCTCGACACCCGTCGTCCCGCCCCTCTGGAGGTTTTTCCGTGCGTGCTCTCCGCGAAATCCTTGAGATGATCAAGTTCGAACACACCCTGTTTGCGCTGCCGTTCGCGCTGATGTCCGCCCTCATCGCCGCCAACGGACTGCCACCGTGGCCGGTGCTGGGCTGGATACTGCTGGCGATGGTCGGCGCGCGCTCGGCGGCCATGACCATGAACCGGATCATCGATGCGGCCATCGACGCGAAGAACCCCCGCACCGCCACACGCGCCATCCCATCCGCGCGGATATCGCTGGCTCAGGCGTGGCTGTTCACCGTGGTGATGTCCGCCCTGTTTGTCTATGCGGCTTATCGCCTCAACACGCTCGCATTCTGGCTTTCACCTGTGGCGCTGCTCTGGGTGTTCGGCTACTCCTACACCAAGCGGTTCAGCTCGTTCTGCCACCTCTGGCTGGGACTGGGGCTGGCCATTGCTCCCATGGGTGCCTGGATCGCCGTGCGCGGTCGGTTTGATCTATTGCCCATGGCGCTCGCCGCGGCGGTTGCGTTGTGGACCGCCGGGTTTGATGTGTTCTACAGCCTGCAGGATATCGCCTTTGACCGCCAGCAGAACCTGAACTCCATCCCCGTGCGGTTTGGTGTCACGCGCTCGCTGTGGATCAGCAAGGTGATGCACTTTGTGATGATATTGCTGATGGTGTGGGTCGGCATCTTGGGCACGATGGGCACCCTCTACTGGCTGGGGTTGTTGGCCATCGCAGTGCTGATGATCAACGTGCACCGGCAGGTGAAACCCGATGACCTCAGCCGTATCAACATGGCTTTCTTTACCATCAACGGCTGGGTTGGGGTGGTCGCGCTGGCGTTCACTACAGGAGACATATGGCTGGGGCGGTAATTGGCTGTGTGCCCTACCTCAACGCCCGGCCGCTAACACGCTGGCTGGAACTGGCCGCTGCGGAGCACCCGGAGTATGAGCTGAGGTATCGCGTGCCCTCGCAGCTCGCGAAGCAGATGCTGGCCGGCAAATATGCGTGCGGGATGCTCTCCAGCGTGGTCCTGGCCCGCAACCCCCACTTGTCTTTCGTGCCCGATGTGGCCATCGCCAGCAACGGCCCTGTGGCCAGTGTGAAGCTGTTTACCAGCACGCCGGTATCGCAGATCCGTAGTGTGGCTTTGGATACCAGCTCACTGACCAGCGTGGCGCTGGCGCGCGTGCTTCTGGCCCGCCGGTATGGTGTCACACCGACATTTCACGACGCTCCACCCGATCTGCCAATTATGCTGCAGCAGGCGGACGCCGCGGTGATCATCGGCGACCCCTGCCTGCTCACGGACCCCATGGGCTGCGACCAAATCGACCTGGGCGATTGCTGGACAGAATGGACCGGCCTGCCCTTCGTGTGGGCGCTATGGATCGGCCGACCGGAGCTGCTCACGGAACCCCTCGTCACACTGCTCCAACAAGCGCGTGACTGGGGTGTTGAGCACCTTCCGCAGATCATCACCGAGGAGCAAGGTTCGCGTGCCGAATTGGCCCATCTGGTGGAATATTACCTGAAGCACAACGTCAGCCACAGTTTTTCCGGTCAGTACATCGAGGGCTTCGCTAGGTTTCGCCAGGAGCTGACCGAGTTGGGTCTCGCCTGAACGACATGGGTATGGGCGGCCAGGCGGCCGCCCAATGACCGCGCCGGTTTTTTCCTAACCGGGGCGGTCTGGCGGATAGCCCCAGGGAGTTGTCTGAACCACGGATTACACGGATAGGGAGGATGGGCAGGATGGGGAGGGAGATGGCAACCTCTGCACCGCCATCGTATAGGTATTCCCGCGGTTACCCTGATGGGCGCCACCAAACCGCCCCGCCGTGTCCTTCAGGGCGCGGATGTGGGCATATGACATGTGGATAAATGACAGTATTAGGGCGGCCAGGTGGCCGCCCTATCGAAGCTCTACAGGTACCGCCCGACCAGCACGCCATAAGCGGGCAGGTCAATCGTTCCGCTCAGTGTCTGGCCGGTGATCAAGTCCACCGCAGGCCGGCTCAAGGTGAGCGTGGCGGGCTTGTTATCCATCTCCACCGCAGCAAAGCCCTCACCGCCCGCACCGTCACGCGGCACGAACAGCAGGCTGTCGCTGGCCTGAGCAACGGGCAGAACTCCGCACTCCGCACCGTATTGCGCCACCAACTTCACCAGTTGCTCAGGCTTGGGCATGGTGCCCATCAGCACGATCTTGCCCTTACCCATTTTGGCCTCCACGATGGCAGCGTCACCGACAAATGGACCGTCGGTGTAGCTGGCGATCACCTTCGCGCCGTTGGGCTGGAAGCTGTCGAACCACACCGAACCCTGTGACTCGCTGCCGTCCTGCCACTTCAAGCCGAATTCAACAGGCTCACCGGGGATCTGCAGATCGGAGTATACCCCGGTCCACTCCTCAAGCACCCCAAACGGCGAGTGGGTGAACTTGCTGAGGTGCTGGTCGCGAACGTCGGTCATCGGCCCCACGATCCAGGTTCCGCCATCGGTGATCCACTTGTGCAGCTTCTGCTGCAGACCGCTCTCACCTATCCACGGCAGGAATGGCGTCAGGATCATCTTGTAAGCGTCAAGCTCCACCACGGGGTAGATCACATCGAGGCGGAACTGAGACCTGATGAGCGGGTGATACACCATACTCAACATTTTACTCAGCAGATCGAAGCCGTTGACTTGTGGCACAGCACTGACCTGGATATTGGCAAAGTCGCTGAAGTGCAGCGCCAGTCCGCTGCCGGTTGGCCGTGTCGTGCGCAGATACTCTCCCGCTTTGTCGATCATGCCATCACTGATGCGCTGGCACTCAGCAAAGAAGTGCGACTTGCGGCCGCAACTGCTCACAGGCGAGCCAAACATCTGCTCCTGGCCAGTTCGGTGCGAATACCACACCCAGTACATGCTCGCCTCGCCGCCCTGGATGATCGGCATCCAGGTATTCGCTCTGCAGAACCCATCGGTCTGGTAGCCGGAAGTGGTGGTCGCTCCAGCCCAGCTAGGCGCAGCTTCGGTGTTCCAGAATGGCTGATCGGGCTTGATCGGACGCAGCATGTCAAACCAGAACGCGGCGTCACGCAGCCCCTGGTGGAAATGGTAGTGGTTATATTGCACCACATCCATCTTGAGGTTCATCTCATAGTGGTCAATGCCGAGGATCATCATCATGTCGGTACCGATCATCTTCGCGCCGTTTTCGCGCAGGACATCCGCATGCTCCCACACGAAGTCGATGTAGCTCTTGGACATAAATTCGCTCCAGCTAGCCAGCAATGTGGGGTGATGCCAGACATCCTTGCGGGGAACCGGCAGTTGCGAGAAGGACTGGTATTCCATACTCCAAAGCGTATTGCACCAGGCGTCATTCAGCTTATCGATGCTGCCGAAACGTTGCCTCATCATCTCCTGGAACTCACGCTGGCAGACAGGGCAGCAGCATGAGCGCGAGTCGAAGTTGACCGGAAACACCTCGTTGTCGATCTGCCAGCCAATGACTGCGGGGTGACTGGCGAATTTCTTGGCCAGTTCGGTCACGACCGCGCGGCAGAGACGCCGATAGGTGGAGTTGTTGGGACAGGTGTGACGGCGTGAGCCGTGAATCCACTTCGTGCCGTCCGGGGCCACGAACAGGATTTCAGGGTAACGCTCCACCGCCCAGACAGGAGGGGTCGCGCCGGGCGTACACATCACCACACCGATACCGGCCGCACCAAGCTTATCTATGACGCGGGTCAGCCAGTCAAGCTCGAATCGGCCCTCTTCGGGCTCCATGCGGCTCCAGGCGAACTCCGCGATTCGCATCACATTCATCCCCGCCTCCTTCATCAGGCGGATGTCCTCATCGATCTGGCTTTCCGGCCAGTCCTCAGGATAATACGCGGCACCGTAATATGGCGGTTTCAATTCGAATGGCATGTTGTGGTTACCTCCGGCTTAAGGAACAGATTAGAGATATATACATCACCGTATAACATAACAGAATCGGCTTGTGATAGGTAGGGGTGTACCGTATATGCACAGATTCAACTTATTCGCGCCCATGGTTGATTGAGGCAGTCGGTTACGGACAACCCGCAAGCTGACAAACGCCAAGGAATACAGCATAATAGTAATAGATACAAACGACATTGAGGGCAAACCATCAGATGATTCTACGCCAATTCCTGCGAGCCAAAATCCACCGTGCCACCGTGACTGAGGCCAACATCGAATATATCGGCAGCATCACGGTCGACAGTTCTCTACTAGCCAAAGTGGGTATGAGCGCGGGCGAGCTGGTTCACGTGTGGAACATCACCAACGGGTCTCGCCTGGAGACCTATATCATCGAAGGCGCCCCGGGCAGCGGTATCATCTGCATGAACGGTGCTGGCGCCCATCTGATGAACGTCGGCGACCAAGTGATCATCGCCGCTTTCGCACTGGCTGACGAACCCGTGACCGCGAAGGTGATCCTGGTGGATGAAAAGAACCGGTTCGAACGCTACCTCTCCTCCCAACCCAGCCGGGGATATTAATCGCCTGACGGTATAGTGCGTATAGTAGCTACGATCTTGTAATGCGCATTATCCTGGAAGAGTTCTCCAACACTGACACATACCATAACTGGTGTTTCTGGGACACGCCACTCAGTGTTATTTTGTTTCAGCTTCTCGATGACATGACAATCGGTAAACGGCAGGTTATAGTGATTTCTGTTTACATTAAACAAGCACCGCCACTTTTTGTTCTCTTTATCGCGAATTACGTTTATCTCACGAATGCGAAAGGCACACAAACTATGCTTGAGGGGCCATGCATCGACATCCTCAGCAGGTACTGAGCCTCCCATGCCCCACAGCATTAAAGTGGTCGGATTGGAGAGCCCAAGGCACCAGGTTGATATTTCCTGGGCAGACAGATGCCTGACTTTTCTAGGGGGATATTCAAGGCAAATGTCTTCAGGGTGATGAGGTCTGGGGCATGGGCTCCCGGTGGAGTATTCGATGAGATCAAAAACCTGAAGCTCTTTAACCTGATCTATTGGCCACTCACCATTTTCACGTGTGCTAATCGGTCTTTCCCACAAACCGGTTTCGCAATTAATACCCGCCAGGCAACGCCCCCCGTATTTTGTCGAGTTGGCAAGCAACAATAGTTGAATCACTGTCATTACCTCTTTATATGTGGACGATCCTCACGTCTTTATATCGAGATGCGAAAAACTCGGCTACCAACCTGCGATGGCAATGCCCGGGTGTGGGCTCGCTGCAGAGCAATACCGTAGGTGTGGTAAAGTAATCTTCTGAATACCGTGCAGTGACACTATCGTGCCGACTGGCAAGCAGAGCTTGAAACTCCGTCTCGTAACTATCCCACAGATGGTCCTGCCGATACTGGCTAAGCATGTCTTTCGTCGGTGCCAGCTCGATATCGTGCTCATAGTTGCAGGAACACAGCTCCCCTAGGAAATACGCAAGGTCTGGATACTTGCTAAAACCAGCAAGCTGAGATTTGTTATTGAGACGAATGTCAAGAAGACGGCAGATGCCCGCTTGGTTGATTACGGTAAAGAACTCTCGAGCGGATCTTGATGCAAAACCGATCGTATAGATTTCCATTCGTCATCAGCCTCCCACAACGAAAGCTGGCGTGTCACCAGCTCTGAATGGTGTTTCACACTTCCATCACCCAGTATATGCTTCACCATCACACCTTGTTGTTGTAAAACCCTTGAAATCAACAAACCACGATGGCACACCACGGGGTTTTCCTCACTGCACATCACAACTAACGGCACATTCTGTGTCGCCAGTTCACGCAGCTGCGCTAACCCATTCAAAAAGGCCCTATCCTGCGCCATTAAACTGTATAGAACATAACCGTTCTTGTCATAAAACCGCCGATTTTCTGGACGACCGCCAAGCTGCTTGCCAGCATAATAATGGCGTATACCTGTCCTCTTTAACTCAAGCTGTAACTCTGCATGGTTAAACCACGTGGCATAACGACTGTACGGTGCGCTGCGGACATCGACTAGTGCACAAATCCCTAACGCCTTCAATAATACCTTGAAGTGCTCTAAAGAGTGATTACTATGTCCGATGGTGTAGATAGTTTCTATGATCTGAACCTTCGTCCTGGCAAGAATATTGTCTACCTATATGGTACCTCGCAAGCTCGATGCCATGCAATATCTGCGATGGTAAAAACTCTACCGCTTCGCGTGGCTGATCACAAACTCAAAAGCCGCCACGGTATCCTCGTAGTTGGTGGAGTGGCCGGTCTGCTCGCGGTGGATAAGCAGCACATCGCGTCCGATTGTCTTCAACACCCCGGCTAAGCGTATGGCACTTGCAGGTGGCACCGCATCATCCAGACCACCTGTGGTGATAGCCACGGGGAAAGTCAGCCGCTCCGGCCAGTATTCGGCGCTGCGCTTCTTATACTCGGCAGGAATCTGCTGCTTGGTACCGCCGAACGACTCCGCAATTGCGTCATGGAAATTCGTATACTCCAGATGGTTGGCCATTGGGTTTTGACTGCATACCCCGCTGATCAGCTCCGGGTGAAGCACCGCAAAGCTCAGTGCCGAGGTGGCACCCATAGAGCCGCCGATCAGGAACACCCTGTCCACACGATGCTTCTTGCGCAGGTCTTTGATCATCTGCACCATATCGGCCTCCGCTTTCGGACCCATCCAGGAGGTCATTGCGCGGTAATCCGGCGATATGTAGATCATGTTATATTTCGCGGCCATATCGCGTGCGGCACGGCACTCATCGCGCTCTTGAGTCACATACTGCCAGCGGTCGGAACCATGCCCGTGCAGGGCGATCAGCAGATCATGTTTCTCGCCAGCTTTGAAATCGGCGGGTAACATCTGCACATAACGCTGCTCCGAGCCGTCCAGCTTCGCCTTGAACACCACATCCAGCGGCTTTTGCAGACCGGCGGGCTGAGCCTGCACCACCGCCACCATCAACACGACCGCACACACGAATACCCACTTGAAAGCCATTTCGAAAAACATTCCATTAACCTCTCATTGATTGACATTGACAGCATTATCATACCACCTACTGTCTGCTCGCCAACAACCAGCGATACAAGCCTTCATTTCGCCCATCGCAGGACGCAAGATGACGACATACAGAGCTACGACCACTAAAACTGGTATAGATATAAGCCATATGACACAGTTCTTCAACTCTTAACCTCAATTTTTCGGCGATCACGGTTGAACACAAGCAACGGGACTGTCAGGAACACCCACCAAAACATAGTCGCAATAAACGGCATCCAGTAGAAAGTGAATTCTCGGATATTATGAACGCCATTCTCGTCTATGCGGTAGGCCCAGCGTTTCACTATCAATTCGTCAACTGACAGCCACATGATGTATGTCGTAGTGCCCTGAGCCTTGACTACCTCTAGATGGGCTTTGCTTGGGTAATATCGGGAGTTATATTGAGTCTCTCCCTGTAAAATGTGGTCGAAAGACTGGTATTTACCGGTTTGTGGTTCGTAGTGTGCCAATTCGTGGGCCTTCATGTAGCCTAAAGCACCGTAGATAAATCCATCATCGTAAGTCCGAACGTGGTTATCTCGATTGATGAAGACAGAACCTGGTCGTGGAGAGGTTAATGCGACTATGTACGCGTCATCGACGGCACGGGTAAGGTTCACCTGCAATGAGCAATACATCACTCCAAGGAACCCTAAGCCGATGAGCACGATGTTGATTCTCTTTCGCATTCCGTCTGTATGCCCTATCTTCTCCGCGTCTGTTCTTCATTGAGAGTTCACGCTTGATACCAGCATACAGCAACGTTTCTTTGATGTCAACGGACACGTACGATGGGCACCGCACGCGCTGTGCCCATCGTACGTGTCATCCGATTCATCCGCGTAATCCGTGGTTCAGACAAGCACGTTTCACCGCGTGAGATCGTGGCACCCTCAAGAAGGGCGGTTCGCGAACCTCCCCTACACGGTTTCCGCGGAGGTGTTTCGTTCCCATCCGCGTTCATCTGTGTCCATTCGCGGTTAGTATCCGGCCAGGACGCCGCATGCCGTTCCCTTCGCGTTCTTCGCGGCTTCGCGTGAGACGAACCCCCAGTGCGCGCTAATCCCCCCACCTCGCACCATCCGTGTCCATCCGCGGTTAGTATCCGGCTAGGGCACCGCCTGCCGTTCCCCTTCGCGTTCTTCGCGGCGTCACCTGTGGTGTCGCGTGAGATGAATCAAAAAGGCGCCCCGAAGGACGCCTTGATGCCCGAAACCGCTCTAGGTGTGACTCTGGTTGACCACTTCCCACATCCGGTCCATATAATACCGGTAGTTCTCGAAGGAGGTGTCCGGCGGCAGGCTGTGGTCAGGTGCGCATATATAGCCACCCTCTTCCATCAGCGGACGCACGCGGGCAATCTCTTTCTCGATCGCCGCAGGACCCCATGCGACGGCGCGTTTGTCGAAGCCGCCCCACATCAGCAGGTCTTTACCAAACTCCTTGCGGAACTTCAGCACATCCATACCGCACTGCACTTCAAACGGGTATACGATGTCGATACCGGCGTCCATCCACACCGGGATCAGGCTGCTCATATCGCCGTCGCTATCCAGAGAGACGTACTTCACGCCGTGCGACTTCACGAACTCCACCACGCGTTTGTAGTGCGGCAAGGCCATCTTGCGTAGCATGGTTGGGCTCATCAGCGGACCGGTCTTGTAAGCCATGTCCTCCCAGAAGCCGTATACATCCACATCGGTATATTGAAGTATCTGTCCCATCATCGCGATAATGAAGTCCGCCAGCTTCTCCATCACCTCTTCCACAAAGTCAGGATCATCGTAGAACATCATGCAGAGGTTCTCAACGCCCATCATGGCACGAGGTCCGCCGAACATCCCGCCCCAGCGGTCGCTAATGATGATCAGCGGGAAATCGCGGTCCTTGTAGGCAGCCAGTGTCTTCGCATAATCGGCTCCAAGCCGAGCGGCGATGTCGGGCTGCATGCGCTCTTTCATGAACTTGCGGAAGGTTTCTGGAGTCTGTGCAGGGAACGAGATGAACTGCGGCATTGAGCTAAACGACTCGTCCTTGCGCTCCCGCATCGTAATGCCTTCATGGTTGACGTAGGTCACCGTATGGTCGTCTTCGGTGATCACCTGACGTTCAAAGGCGGGGTTCGGAAAGAACCAATGGCCTATCCAATCCCATCGGTCTGTTTTGTAATAAGGCTCCTTGGCCGCCTCCCAGCCCTCAGTCGCCCAGCGTTTGTAGGTTTCAGGCCAGCCGCCAGTCATCACTCCGTACACAGCACGGTCAACTGGCTTGTAGGCCATGGTGTTCAGGAACCGTTCTCTATCATTCATTGCGGCATGCCTCGCTTGCAGATATGAATTCTTTCATAGGATAGCATACCAGATTTCACGGCCAATTCAGTGCATCATAGACAGTGTGCTTTCAGTGGCCGGATTTAGTACAGTGACTGAACATCGCGGGTATGCTTATGGATATATACGGGCATATTTGACATATTTGTTCAGCAACAGAGGGTCGTTCGCAGCACTCTACCAAACTCTCCCCATCAGGCCAAGCCAACTCGGCGCAGATGTCGATCAGTGGACGCATCACAAAGGCTCGTTCGTGCGCACGCGGATGAGGCACAATCAACCGCGGCGGATCATTAATGACCGCATCTCCGAATAGAATAAGGTCCAGATCGATTGTCCGTGGATTGCCATAATAGACACGTTCCCTGCCACCAAACTGCTCAGTAAGCAAAAGGTGCTCAAGAAGTTGGTCAGCACTCATATCTGTACAAACCTGTATGGCTGCATTCAGGTAGTAAGGTTGCTCACCCTCTACCCCTACCGCTTCAGATTGATACACAGGTGATACAGCAGTCACACGGCAACACTCGCAGTGGAGACGGTCGATGGCAGTTTGCAGATGATGATCTCTGGGAGCGATGTTTGATCCGAGGCTTATGTAGGCGATGGTATTCATAAGTGTATTTTACCGCAGTGCCCATCGGCTGCGAGCTTTTCGGGCCATTCGGACTGTCTCCCCATCCGTGTCATCCTGCTAATCCGTGTAATCCGTGGTTCAGGCAATGACACTGCGGAGCTGGACATCCAATCGCAAGCTACCAACCACGCTGCCGCGGGTTTAGTCACCCCACGGGACTGGCGTCCCTAAACGGGGGTTCACTCACCGCGCGTCTAGCTTTTTGCAGCCCGCAAGCGGGCGCAGTGTGCCCTCCCCCAGCGTCCGCTGGAGCGAAGCGACGCGGGCAGCCACATGATCAGCGACGGGTGATGGAGCCCCCTGGGGGCGATGGAACCCGTCGACACGGTGCCGATAGCCCACATCGCAAGCTACCAGCCTCGCTGCCGCGGGTTTAATTGCCCCACGGGACTGGCGTCCCTTATCGGGGTTCCCTCACCGCGCGTCTAGCTTTTTGCAGCCCGCAAGCGGGCGCAGTGTGCCCTCCCCCAGCGCCCGCTGGAGCGAAGCGACGCGGGCAGCCACATGATCAGCGACGGGTGATGGAGCCCCCTGGGGGCGATGGAACCCGTCGACACGGGGCTGGTCATCCCACATCGCAAGCTACCAGCCACGCTGCCGCGGGTTTAGTCACCCCACGGGACTGGCGTCCCTTAACGGGGTTCCCTCACCGCGCGTCTAGCTATTTGCAGCCCGCAAGCGGGCGCAGGGTGCCCTCCGCAAGCGCCCGCTGGAGCGAAGCGACGCGGGCAGCCATATGATCAGCGACGGGTGATGGAGCCTCCTGGGGCGATGGAACCCGTCGACGCGGAGCCAGTCATCCCACACCGCAAGCTACCAGCCACGCTGCCACGATTTTGTCACCCCACGGGACTAGCGTCCCTTAACGGAGTTCCCTCACCGCGCGTCTAGCTTTTTGCAGCCCGCAAGCGGGCGCAGGGTGCCCTCCCCCTGCGCCCGCTGGAGCGAAGCGACGCGGGCAGCCATATGATCAGCGACGGGTGATGGAGCCCCCTGGGGCGATGGAACCCGTCGACACGGGCTGGTCATCCCACATCACAATCTACCAGCTCACGTTGCCGCGTATCCAATCCCCCACATGCAACAAGACACAGCAGAAATCGGGTACATATAAAGTAGTGGTGGGATAATATCAGCCATGGAGCTTCCTCGTATAAGGAGGGGCTAAAATGAAACACATCAGGATTCTGTTACCGCTGGTTCTGTGCCTCTGTGCGGTGCTGTTTGCATCGGCGCAGACCTCAGAGCTATGCAGCATCTGTCACAAAGCACAAGCAGTCAGGGTGATGCATGTATGCAGGTTTTGCGCCAAAGGATCTCTCTGCGTGCTATGCGGAAAGTGGCAGGCTAAAAAGGACGGTGTGGTGTGCGCAGATCACGCTAAAGGTGATATGTGCGACCTATGTGGTAAATGGAAAGCCACCAGCACAGGACGAGTGTGCAACTGGTGCGCAAAGCAATAGAAAATGATATGAGCGACGCAGGAAACTGCGTCGCTCTTCTAGAAACATAGGATATAGGGTTCAGGAGTGAGCCCATCTAATGTAAACCTCGCTCAAAGGAGTGGAATGTGAAGCGTTACGGCTTTTTTTTGCGATTCTGGTGTGTGATAGTAGCTCTGGGCTTACTGTCTCACGCTGCCATTTCGGCATCGCAGGGACCTGTCATCAGCATGAAGATGCAGGGTATCATCGCCTCGCCGAACCAGAACTTCATTAGCCGTGTGCTCGATGAGGCCAAAACCAGAAAGGCCTGTCTGGTTCTGGTGGAGCTGGACACTCCCGGCGGCCTGATGGATAGTATGGAAGAGATCATCAAAGAGATGCTGAAGAGCTCTGTGCCCGTCTGCGTCTATGTATCGCCTAGCGGAGCGAAAGCAGGCAGTGCCGGCACCTTCATCACCATCGCCGCCCACGTCGCCGCGATGGCTCCTGGTACCAGCATCGGCGCCGCACACCCCGTATCCGGCGATGGGAATGACATCAAGGGCGAGATGAACCGCAAGGTCACCAACTACGCCAGCAGCTACATCCGAACACTGGCGGCACTAAGGGGCCGTAATGCGGAGTGGGCCGAAAAGGCTGTGCGCCAGAGCGTGGCGATCGACAACGACACGGCACTCAAAAACAAGGTCATTGACGTCATCGCAATAGACACCGATGAGCTATTAGCCAAGATCGACGGCCGAAAAGTCAAAGTGAACAACACGATGGTGACACTCCATACAAAGGGTGCCCCGATTGTGCCTATCGCAATGTTGCCGCGCGAAAACCTGTTCAATTTCCTGGCTAACCCCAATGTTCTGGCGATACTCGGCGTTTTGACCATGTATGGTCTGATCGCCGAACTGCAGAATCCCGGAGCGGTCTTCCCGGGCACTATCGGTGTGATCGCCCTGGTCCTGGTGCTTCTGGGTGGTTCGGTGCTGCCAGTATCGATCGCTGGTGTAGCCCTGCTGGTTGTGTCAGCCGCTCTATTCATCATTGATGCGTTTGCACCAAGCCATGGGGTGCTAACTATAGGAGGCGTGGTGGCAATGTGTCTAGGTCTTCTTATGGTGTTCGACTCGCCCGATCCCGCCGTGCGGGTCTCGCTGCAAACCGCACTTTTGTTGTCCGTACTGACAGGCCTGTTCTTCCTGGTCGTCGTGGTGGCGGGTTTACGGGCACTTAAAGCTAAGCCCCAGTCGGGTAAGGAGATATTGATCGGGATGACCGCTGTGGCCTCAAGCACTATACAACCGACGGGTAAGATTTTCTTCGACGGATCATACTGGAACGCCCGCACAGAGGGTGAGCCGATATCTATGGGCGATACAGTTTCTATACTGCGGATTGAAGGACTAACCGCAGTGGTGACCAAGCAAATTAAGAGGAGTGAAGAGTAATGGATTTTCTGTTTGTACCGGTCGCAATCATCGTATTGGTTGTGATCATTCTTAGCAACACGTTGAAGGTCGTTCCTGAATGGGAGCGTTTAGTGGTTCTGCGGCTGGGCCGCATCATCGGTATCAAGGGACCAGGTCTTGTGTTCCTATTCCCATTCATCGACATCCCGCGGCGGGTCGATACCCGAATCATCACCTTCGATGTACCACGCCAGGAAGCGATGACTAAAGACAACGTGCCGACGACCATCGACGCGGTGGTGCTTTTCAAGGTCATCGACCCTAATGCGGCGATCACACGCATCAACAACTATCAGATCACCACATCCTTGATCGCCCAGACAACCCTGCGAAGCATTATCGGCCAGGTGGACCTGGACCAACTGCTCTCCGGTCGTGACGATATCAATAAACGGCTGCAGACCGTGATCGACACTCAGACCGAACCATATGGCGTGAAAGTGGTTGGCGTTGAGGTTCGTGATGTGGTGCTTCCCGACAGCATGAAGCGTGCGATGGCGCGACAGGCCGAGAGCGAGCGAGAACGCCGCGCGAAAGTCATTAACGCCCAGGGTGAATATGAGGCCTCCGAGCGGCTAGCCCAGGCAGCCGAGATGCTCTCACGGCAGCCCGCTTCCATGCAGTTGCGCTTCCTGCAGACCGTCTCTGAGATGTCCTCCGAAAAAGCGACCACCATCGTGATCCCGCTGCCGGTTGACATCATGAGCATGTTCTTGAAGGGTGCTGTGAACAACACCCCAGTTCCTCCCGTCATCCCGGTACCACCAGTAGAGCCTTTACCGGATCCTAACCATCTGCCGCCAATCGAACCATTGCCTGATGTCGTAGCCTAGATTACTTAGGCTCGATTCATTAATCGGCTGGCCTGAGAGCAATAACGGTTCTCAGGCCTATTGTTATATCATTGGAGGGCTTAGCTATGAAGAGTAGTTCGAAAGTGATAGTGGCAGGATGTCTCGCATTATCCTGCGCGTTGGCGGTGACCATAAACTCCGCAAAAACAACGCAGAAACAAGGCTCGGTCACATCTGCTGTCAAAGCCGCAGGTAAAACTAAGTCAGTACCGTTCATGATGCCAGAGTGTTTTTATTGGGATACCAATTACGTGGAAGTGGACCTCAAAGGCGTGCGTACGCCGAAGTTTCCTACCGCTACTGCAGCCTCAATCAAGGTTCGCGATGAAATCAAGAAGACTAAGCGGCCGATATTTCTCATATGGAGCCGGAATAAGGCAGCCGATTTTCCGGCCTTAAGTGATCCTCGCGTGCAGCAACTGCTGGCTAAGGAATACTATGTCGTTCGAGTGGCTGGCATAGGCGGCCACTACTATGTGACCGACAATGAGATTCAGACTCGATTTTGGGATACCCGAATGTATTGTGTAGGTAACAGTCGGTTCGGCTTCTATCGCGAGTGGAGCGCTTCAATGGATGGCGATACTCTGTTAGCCGAACTGACAGAGGCAAACGACCACCTAAAGGGCAGAGGCTTCTACGCCGACACATCGAAGCTTCCATCACCAGATATCACACCGTTTATCGAAGACGCAGTCGCAATCGCTAAGAAGAAAAACCACGCGATCGTAATAAGTCTATATGCTTATCGATGCCCTCCCAGCAATACGTTCGACAGGAATGTCATCAATTCCGCGCGTGTGCTTACCTACATGGCCAACACGGCTGTTCTGTGCAGACTAGACGCTGATAATGAAGGCAGTACTGTGATGGACAGAGCAGGACTATATGACTTCCCAGCCGTGCTGGTTTTGTCTCCACAAGGCCGCATCACATCAATGTATGATGGCAATGATAATGGAACCGAGTTCGTGAAATATCTAAAGAAGGCTGTACCCGCCGCGATCAAAGCGACCAAAGGCATCGATGTGAGCGATATTCCCTGTAAGTGGATGCCAGGATGGGGACATGACTATGATAAAGCGGTCTTGAACGCCCGAAAGAACAACCGAAAGATACTGGTTTATATAGATGACCACGGCTGGTGGTCATACCGTGTCAAATACGGGGATCGAGGCCTAGCGACAGCCGACACGAAGAATAAGCTGCAGGGATATGAGTTGCTACAGGTCGAACCTGCGAACAACCCTCTAGCGACGCCATACAAACTGGGCGTTTCGCCTTTCGCTTCTGTCATCGACCCAGACAAGAATATCTGTCTCTATGACGGTTTTACAGAGTTCAGTCACATGCAGTATTTACCTGAAGCCAGTAAGCTGGACACCACACGTGAGGACGCTGAGGTGTTGCGGCGGATCCAGCTCAACCCAGTCACATTGGAGCCGATCGAACCACGCGACCCAAAAATCGACAAAGAGAATTCAGATGATCCAAACTGGCTTCCAGAGACGCGTCTCGAAATTCTTACTCGTCATTACGTGTACAGATTCAAGCCAGAACTGGCCTATAGGGCACTGCTAGAGTATGTGAAATGGTCCGACATTCGAAAGACCGAACGATATTTCGCTCCTGAGTTCGGGTCGCAAATATGCAGGCAGTTTACGAATCTCGGGCAACATGACCGTGCCATAGCAGCAGGAGAGCTTGCGGTCAAGCTGATTGCTCCGGGGCGAGACGCTGAATACCGGCTAGAACCATACTACTTCCTGGGGAAGGCATACGTCATGAGCGGGCAGCATCTCGATAAGGCACGCAAGCTGCTCGAGCTCACGAGCAAAATCACGGACGACCATGCGGGATACAACACTCGCAGACTGGCTGATTCTGCCGCAGCACTACTTGCCGAGATCGACAAGATTGAGGGTAAGAAAGCGGGCGCTCCTGCTAAGTAGTTGAGTTCGTCGGCAAACAAGCCGCGACCTGTTCGAATGCGGTGTGGGCCGGATGCACCAGATCCGGTCCCATCGCAGTGTTCACAGCAACATTTCGCCGTGTGTTTAGTAATCTATTCAACGCTTGCCAATCACGTTCCTATATCATTGGAGGGTCATATGCCATCTTGTGCGCTAAAAACAGCCATCGTGAGCTGTATACTGCTTACCAGTGTTTTCAGTGTGACGTCCGCAAATGCTCAAAATGCTAACACCAAAGCGTCGACATCATACCACATGCCCACGTGCTTCTATTGGGACAAAAATATGGCCACAGAAGTCAATGGGGTCTATACTCCACAATTACCGAAAATGACGGTCATGTCGACAAAGGTGCGCAAGGAGATCGCGCAGACCACCCGCCCGATATTCCTGATCTGGAGCCGTCAGCAGTCAGCCGATTTTGCTGCCCTACGTGACCCCCGGGTCCAGCAGTTGCTTGCCAAAGAGTTCTATGTGGTGAGAACTGCAGGCATAGGCGGTCACTACTATGTCACTAACACGATGATACAGACTGAGTTTTGGGGCAATACGGCATATGCAGTTGGGAATAAGCAGTTTGAGCTCTGTAGGGAATGGAGCGGACGGCTTGATGCAGATACCCTGTTAGCTGAGTTGAAAGATGCAGCCGACCTCGTACATTTGAGGGGATTTTACGCCAAGAAATACATCTTTAAGGATCTCAAAGTCACGCCGTTCTTTGAAAATGCCTTAGAGTTGGCGAAACAGAAGAACTGGCCTATCGTGCTGAGCTTATACGCATATCGATGTCCTCCGAGTAATACCTTTGACCGGAATGTCATCAATTCTGGACGGGTTTTGGAGTATATGACGAACAGAGCTATCCTGCTCCGGCTTGATGCTGATCACGAGGGCTCCGCATTCATGGATCGGGCCCGACTGGAGGATTTTCCTGCCATCATAGTGCTGTCGCCGAAAGGTGTGGTCTCATCAATGTATGAAGGTGATAATACCAGCACAGAGTTCCTGAGCTACCTCAAGAAGGCAGTCCCTGCAGCCGTTAAGACACGATCGGGTATAAATATGAGCGGCATTCCTTGCCGTTGGATACCGGGCTGGGAACATGACTTCCAAACGGCTTTGGCGAAGGCCAAGAAGACAGGACGCAAGATGTTTTTGTTTGTGGATGACCATGGATTTGCGGCCTACCGGGCGAAATTCGGCGAGTCAGGTTTTGATTCACCAGGGATGAAAAAGATATTGGACGGTTATGTACGGGTTCAGATCGAATCATCTAAAGATAATCCCCTGCTGAAGTACTACAAACTGACATCTGCTCCCATGGATGCGATACTCGATACCAGCATGAAGATATACTATTACAAAGATTATCTGCGCACAGGATATTACAGCAACTTCAGGCCTGCCAACCGGATCGACACCACAAAAGAGGATGCAGAGTATCTGCGCCGTCTGCAGCTTAATCCCGTTACGTTAGCACCAATTGTGCCCCGCGATCCAAAGATTGACAAACTGAATGCCGATACCCATTGGGATCGGAGAATTGCTTATGAACAGTATACTGCCCACTGCATGATGCAGTTCAAAACGGAGCAGGCATACCGGTCGCTGTTGGAACACATCAAATATATGGAGACACTCAAGCAAAAGACGGATTTGGTATACGAAGTGGCCGCTCAGTTGTGTAGACAGTTTACTAACAAAGGCAAATATGATCGTGCCTTCGCAGCGGGCGAGCTCGCATTGAAATACATCGATAGGTTCACCGATCCTGGAGATACCATTATGGTGTATTACTATCTCGGCAAAGCTTATGTACTTGGGAATCAACATCCTGACCGGGCACGTGATCTGCTGGTTCGAGTCAAAAAAATGTCATCACAGCGTTTTAGTGAGGACTTCTCACCCGTAGTGATGTCGGCTGATATGTTGCTAGCTAAGCTGAACAAGAGCAAGGGTAAGAGACCAGTAGCACCAAAATAAAGTGCCCTACCGACCGCGCCGATTGCCTGACCACTCATCACCGACTGATGAGTGGTCAGTTTCGCTAGACCATAAACAGCATGATGAGAACGAAGATAGAATGTGGTGGTTTGGGAGCATGTCAAGCGTTCTCGTTCGTATAATATAGAGTATCCTATATATGTACCCGATGATATTCACGTGGATGGGGTTTCCGGTTTGCACTTTTATCAAAGCATTATTCACTCATTATCTGCAATGAATTTAAGAGCCTCAGTTGTCATGGTCATTGACATTCTGCTGGTTAGTTATCTGTTGTACCGCCTCATCCTGCTGGCAAAAGGCACACGCGCATGGCAGCTTTTCTATGGGTTGTTTCTGTTCTTGTTCATGGTATACATCAGCGGTAAGCTGGAGCTGAATACGTTGAACTGGGTGCTGCAGCAAGTATTGCCTTTAGGACCTGTCGCTTTAGTCATCCTCTTCTACCCAGAGCTGCGCCACTTCCTTGAGGTAATCGGCCGGCTGGGTCTATGGGGCCAGCAAGCCATCAGCCCTATCAACAAGGAACACCTGCATCCGGTAGTCAATGAAATTGTCTCCGCCGCATGTACCATGGCGAAAGACCGCACCGGCGCGCTGATTATCTTTGAACCATACGCGGAACTTGACCACTACCTCAGTCCTGGAACGCCGCTTGATGCCAAGGTGACCGCAAAACTATTAACGGCCCTGTTCTACACCGGAAATCCGCTGCACGATGGAGCGGTGGTGGTTGTGAATGACCGAATAGTATGCGCAGGTGCGACCGTGCCATTTTCGGAAAACCAGCATATTGACGAAGCGGTTCATATGCGCCATAAGGCGGCGATCGGGGCCTCGGAACACGGTGCCGTGGCCTTGGTGGTGTCTGAGGAAAGCGGGATCATCTCGCTGGCGTTTGAAGGCAAGCTGCAGCGGGGTTTCCGAGATGATGCACTGCGCAAACGGCTGATTGAGCTGTTGGGGCCTTCACAGAATGCCCGTCATCTTGACACACTGAGCAGCAGCGCGCTGCGACAGGGTCTGCTCGCCTTTTTCAAGTTGTTCAGCAGGCATCCTAAAACCACCGACAGCAAGAAGGAGGAACGCTAATGCTCTCTTCATTTAAAGATAATCTGACTGAGAAGATCATGGCGTTTGTTTGCGCGTTGCTGCTGTATTTCTACGTGGTGGCCGCCAAAAACCCAGTCATGACTCAAAACCCGGTGGTGCGCGTCAATATCTCCAAACTGCCTAATGGCTACAGTTCAGAGATGATGCCGAATGAAGTATCGGTGCGCCTAAGCGGACCCAAGAACCTATTGAACCAGATCGACATACAGAATCTGCGTGCAACCGTCGCGGGACAAAGCCTGCGTGAAGATGAAGGCGGCGTACAGGTGCCTGTGCATCTGAATATCCCTGAGAATTTAGTGCAGCAACTGGACATCTCCATCCAGCCAGCCACGGTCAACGTGCGGATTCGGCGGATGGGCCAGCGCGAGATGCCGGTGGAATGCCTGTTTATCAATACGCCGGAAAGCGGATATGTCTATTCAAAGCCAGCTCTCAACCCTGGTAACCTGCTGGTTTCCGGCCCTTCAGACCTGTTGAAACGGGCGAAACGGATCGTGGTAAGTGCGGTGCCAAGCCGGCCGGGAGCTGCCATTGACGAACAGTTGCCGGCCATTGTGGTGGATGGAAAAAACAACCCCATCAGCGGTCTGACCGTGCAGCCCAATAAGGTCCGCGTAGTGATCGCCCTATCGCCACGGCAACTCTCGGTCGCATCACGGGTCTATCCGCAGTTGATGGGCCAACTTGCCGAGGGGTATGAAGTCTCGCGCATCATCGCCACGCCGGGCGAAGTTCTAGTGAGTAACGGTGGTGAAAGCAGCTCTGGTAATATCATCTACACAGAACCCATCAGCGTGGAGGGATTGAGTCAGTCCTTCACCACTAAGGCGAAACTCAAAATCACCGCTGGTACCAGTGTGATAGGAGATGATATGGTCAAAGTTGAGGTGCAGATCAAGGGCAAGGCGGCATCCAACTAATGCGAGTGCTGCATGTATGTCGTCCGGCTGTGGGCGGAATACAACGTTGGCTTACAGAAATGCTACCCCGCCTGGAACAGGCGGGGTTTTTCATAGGTTTGGCCTGCCCGCAAGCCTTACACCAATCCCTTCCTGACATCAAATGGCGCAGTTGGGAAGTGCTTGATCGGCCATCGAAACACGACCTCGTGCTATCTCTTCGCCTGCTGATGGAGGGGCGGCACTACGACTTGCTGCACGTCCATGGACTACGATGTTTTGGCGTGTGCTGCATGATGCCCTCTGAGAATATGATATTGACCCTACACAACATGCCTCCCGCCCATCTCAGCAGAATCAAGCGCAAGCTCCTTCAACGTGGGTTGGTGAGGTGTCGGAAGGTGGTCTGTGTTTCGCAGGCCGTGAAGCAGGCTTGGCTTGAGATGTTTCCTGAGTGCGAACCCATCTGCTGTGTTCTACCCGGAGGGGTTCCTGCCGAGGGTAAGATGAATGAGGGC
Organism: Armatimonadota bacterium; assembly: GCA_963677485.1. Taxonomy (GTDB): domain Bacteria; phylum Armatimonadota; class HRBIN16; order HRBIN16; family HRBIN16. The sequence continues at coordinate 313,897 of OY781964.1, forward strand.
TTACGAAGCGAGCTTGAAGCGCGGCTGGTGCCAAAGGACGGCTCACCGTTGCTGATCTGCGTGGCCCGGTTGATGCCCGATAAGGGTGTTGACATTCTTATTCAGGCGATTTCCCAAATACCTGAGCTGCGGCTTGTGGTGGTCGGTGATGGCCCCGACATGGCGAGTTTACGCGCGATGGCGGATGAGGTTGCCCCTGGGCGTGTGACGTTTGAAGGCAGCCAGCATCAGATCACTGAATATCTGGCGATTGCCGACCTCGCCTGCGTGCCCAGTAGGCGTGAAGGGCAAGGACTGTTCCCGCTTGAGGCGATGCGGGCCGAGTTGCCTGTGGTGGTCAGTGACTCGGGAGGGCTTCCCGAAAGCGTGACCGACGGCTTGACCGGCTGGGTGTTTCAAGCCGGTGATGTGGACGATCTGGTTCGTGTGTTATATCGTGCGTTACGACATCGAGACACGTGGTCCGCCATGGGCAAGGTTGGTAAAGCCGATGTGGCCAATCGGTTTGGCTGGGAGAAGCTCTGCAGCGAACTCGCAGAGATATACCGAAATTCGATCAGGAGAAGATCAATTGATAGTTGACACGACGGACAACCTTGAGCAGTTAAGAAGCATCAGTCCGCTCACCTCGAAGGCTGTCGACTGGCTGCAGAACACCGATTTGAGTGCCCTTGCGGACGGCAGCTACGAGCTTTGCGGGCGCGATTTATACGTGAGTGTTCAGGAACGTGACACCAAACCTGCAGATGAAGGGATTTGGGAGTCCCACCGGCTATATCTCGACATCCAGGTGGTGATTGAGGGCCGTGAGCTGATGGGCTATTGCCCCGTTGGCCGCCTGAGCTCCAACGTTCCTTACAGCGAGGAGAAGGACATCGAGTTCTACGCTGGAGCCACCGAGAACTTGTGCCTGATTTACCAGGGGATGTTTGCAGTTTTCCTACCCCAGGACGCGCACATGCCCAACATCACCGCAGGTAAAGGCGCAGAGCGCGGCAAAAAGCTGGTCGTGAAGGTGCGGCTGTAGGGGCTGGGTCTCCCAGCCCTACCATTCATGATCGGTCCGATCCGACCGATCCGTCCGATGTCCGGATTGCCTGAACCGCGGATGACGCTCGCTTGAACGCAAAGGTTCTGACCGACGCGGTTCGTCGGAACAATTACGCCTGCTATGAAGACAGATTCCGACATTTCGGCTCAGTAGTGCCGCCACATTACCTCTACATGCCCATTCATTGGCATACACATCTGAAAATCAAACACCCTTGACACCTACTACGCAATGCGATATAGTGCATCTACTATGCAATACATAGTAGGAGGTTGATTGTTGAAAGCATGGATTACGCAGCTAAGGAAGGGCCTTTATGAACTTCTGTTGTTAAATGTCATAGCCAGAGGAGAAAGTTATGGTTATGAAATTGTGCAGCAGCTACGACGGGTTAGTGCATTCCAAGTGACTGAAAGCACAGTCTATCCAATTTTAGAACGACTGCACAAAGACGGGTATGTCGGCGTCAGGCGAGAACCGTCTCCTACTGGCCCGATGCGACGTTACTATTCACTCACGACGGCAGGCAAATATCGCATTGCAGAAATGAATGACTACTGGGACAGCCTAAACAAGTCAGTTGCCGAACTGAGAAATATGCCGAAAGGAGAATCACAAAATGAACAGTCCAGCTAAGGATATCGATGTATATCTTCGGAACGTAAAGAATCGCCTGGGGCATCTGCCGAAAGACGAGGGTTCGGCAATCCTCGACAATCTGGAGGTGCAGATACAGGAAGCTTTAAACACCCGTTGTAAAGGAGTGATACCTACACAAGAGGATGTGAAGGCAGTACTGGCGGAGATGGACTCGCCGGAAGCCTTTGATAATGTGTCCTCAGAGGTTCCAGGATCAGGACCCAGACCAGTCGTCGGCAAGGTAGCCTTATACATATCGATCGTCGGAATTGTCCTGTCAATGATGATGGCGATGGCGATTGTATTTAGTGGTTTTAACGCGAATCAGGGATCTAACGCCGGATTCGTAGTTGCGCCAGTAGGGTTCATCGCCAACTTGGTCGTTCCATCACAGATACTTGCGCTCATCGTCGCCGCATTCTCAAAAGGTGACAGGCAAGGCAGAAAAGCGATCGTTATTTCGTTATCGTGTCTCGTTCTGTTGTGGGTAATGTTTCTAGCAACGATGGTCCTCTCGCATGCGTGACCCCCACCGCGGATTCGAACAGGCGTTTCCGTGATTAAGGAGCGGGTATGACTGCATGGATTTCATAGATGCACCTGTCTGCTCCGAATATCCCTTACAAACACCATATTATAGGGGTATGATACCCTACCCTACATAGCCAGGATAGGTATAAATGTCTGAACCGCGGATGACGCGGATTTACAGGATGGCGCGGATGGGGAGGGATGCCAATCGGGAGATTGGCGTTCCCAGGTAGGCCCACATATATTTGCGTGCCATGAATGGGGCGGGGAGACCCCGCCCCTACGACTTTATGTGGCGACCGTAGGGGCGGGGTCTCCCCGCCCACACGCCCGCCCACACGCCCGGCCGCCCACATGCACCACCCCGCCGGTTACATTCTGGCGAGAAGCCACTTCTTGCTGATCTCGTCCATCTCTTTGAAGTTATGCACGTCGTAACGGGTGCCTTCAATGTCCACAATGGTAATGAAACCGGGCTTGGGCTGTTTCACGCTGTCGTTGAATCGGCGTACACGGAAGGTGACTGGCCCGCGGTTGGTCTCCACTTTCCACTCGGTGATGTCCACCCGCTCGCGCTTCGACATATCGACGATACTGTGAATAGCGGTGATTCGCGGCGTGACGTATTGGGTATGCATCGCCTGCTTCAAAGCAGCCAGACTGTCCGCCTTCAACCCATCCATACTCTCCAGGAAAGCCACTTCCTTCTGCTCATGGTTGAGCAGCGAGATGAAATGATCTGGGTCGGAAAGCGGAAAGGACGAAGCCGGACTGACCGGCAGCCACTCCTCAGATTCCAACGGCAGGAACATCAGCCGGTCGTTCTCGAATTTCAACTGCACATCGGCAGGTTTCAGTGTCGGGTCATTCATCGATTCGCCCCTCTCATCCCATCAGCCGCGGTTAATGGCATCGTGCAAGTCATCATCACGCCACACCCCGCACACGTGAAATCTCCTGGTACATTTTCACCAGCTTGAAGAACTCGCCCTCTTCATTTTCCTGCAGCTCAGCGTGGCTGCCCACTTCCACCACTTCGCCCTGCTTCAGCACAATCAGCCGGTCCGCGTTCTTCAAGGTACTCAGACGGTGTGCAATGGCGAATGTGGTCCGCCCCTTCACAAGCCGGTCGATCGCTTCTTGAATCTGCTTCTCGGTTTCGATGTCCACCTGGCTGGTGGCCTCGTCCAGAATCAGTATCTTCGGATCATGCAGCACGGCGCGGGCGATGGCGATACGCTGTTTCTCACCGCCGGACAGCCCCTGTCCACCCTCGCCAAGCAGTGTTTCGTAACCGTCAGGACGGCGGATGATGAACTCATGGGCGTTGGCCACCCTGGAGGCGTTCACAATCTCTTCCCGCGTGGCGTTGGGTTTGGCGTAGGTGATGTTGTCTGCAATGGTACCAGCGAACAGGAAGGTGTCCTGAGGCACCAGACCGATCTGCTTCCGTATTTCCTCAAGCTTCAGGTCCTTGATATCAACGCCATCGATGGTGATGGAACCCTCTGTGCAGTCGTAGAACCGGCAGAGAAGGTTAATGATGGTGCTCTTGCCCGCTCCCGAGTGCCCCACCAGGCCGATCATCTCACCTGGCTCTACCTTGAAGCTGACACCCTTCAACACAGCCCGGTGGGGCTCGTAGCCGAAGGTCACGTTGTTGAACTCCACGGTGCCCACGATGTGCGGCAGCTCCTGCGGGTTGTCGGACTCCTTCACCTCAGGCTCAGTGTCCAGCACTTCGAAGATGCGCTCTGCGGCGGTCATGGCGCGGCTGCTCCAGTTCAACAACGAACTGAGTGAGCCCACCGGCTGGTAGAACATGGCCACGTAGGTGATGAACGCCATCAAGGTGCCGAGGCTCATCTTTTCATTCAGAACATCCACGCCGCCGAAATACCACACCAGCATCGTGCCCATCATCATCAGCAGCGAGATGCCGCTGAACAAGAACGCCCAACTGCGGTCTACTGTCACCGCACTGGTGGCCACGTCGATACTCGCCTGATCAAACCGCTCGATGGCCCGCTTTTCCTGGGCGAAGGCCTTGACGATGCGCAAGCCGTTCAGACCCTCGGTGAGCACATTATTGAGCGTGCTCCAGCGCCGCCACATGCGACGGAAGTTGACACGCATCCGCATCCAAATCGACTGGGCTAGCATCGTCACAATTGGTGTTGGGATCACCACGATCAGTGCCAGTTTCCAGCTCATGGCAAACAGCATCGCGCCGATGCCCACCACTAGCAGCAGGTTGATCACAAGGTCCTGCGCGCCCCAGATGAGGAACTGCTGCAGGTTGTTGGTGTCCTGGTTCACCCGCGAAATGACCGAGCCGATTTGCCGTTTGTCGAAAAAGCCCAGTGACAGGTATTGCAGGTGCTTGTAGAGTTTGGTGCGGATATCATGGGTGATACGGTTGCCCACCCAGGCGCTCAACCAGCTTTGGAATGCGCCGATCAACGCGCCAATAACCCGGACGCCAATCAGCGCCAAGGTCAACCAGAGCAGCATGCTGAGTCGGTCGACCTTGGCGATAGGGGTTTTCGGTGCCAGCACCTTATCCATCAACGGCTTTTGCAGGTAAGGCGGGATCAGCCCAATAATGGTTCCCAGCATCGCCATGCCGGTCAATCCCAACGCCTGCCACTTGATCGGCTTCATGAAGCCCACCAGCCGGTTGATGGTCTGCATCCCTGGCCGGCAGAGCTGGCAGACCGATGTGCCGCGTTCCAACAGCAGACCGCATTTCGCACAATACTGGCGGTCGTCCTCCGGGGCCAGTGCCTCCTCGCCCTTTTGCCACTTTTCAAGCAGCCCAGCGATGGAAGCAAACCGCCCCACCTCGCGGGCGGTGTAGCGTACGAGCTCAATCATCACATCGGCTCGTTTGGCGATCAACCGACCGCCGCCCACCAGATTTTCGGACTTGAACTCGGTCAGCTCTGCGAATGGAATCTCCAATCGCAAAACGGAGCGGCTGAGTTCACGGGAGTAAACCAGTAGCTGTTCATCAGTGACAATTAAGAACTCTTCACCCAGCTCTCCAGTGGAGAGCATATCGGTTATTGTGACTAACCGAGGTGCGCTTGACAGTGAAATGTCATCGGGAAGCGGCGGCGTTACCAAAAACCTATACCTCGATAGTGTATATTACGGGTGTGTGTATATTATTCTACAGCAGATTTCAGACACAATCGCAAAGGAAATGGGACGATTTACCTATTCAAATCGCCCAGCTCTAATATCTGACAGGAAGGATCGTGATACAGCAATGAGTAACAAACCGAAGGTATGGCTGGCCGTACTCCCACTGGACGTGGTTCTAGGCCGTGATGACGAGTGGAAGTGGGTGCAAGAACACATCGATGGAGTAAAATTCTGGACACAGCAGGTGGATGACCCGGCCGAGACATGGCCGTTCCAAGGAAATGTCGCCACTCCCGATGCGTTCAAGCGGATCATCGAGATATTGAACAGGCAAAATATACCCCTTATCATCGAAAAAGGCTGCTGGCCGCAACGGAAATCCACTCCGGGTCTGGACCGAATGGGTGGAGAGGCCGGACCATATGATGCCACGCTCCCCAAGCGAGCAGCTGCGAACGAGCTGGCCCGGATTGAGCACGTGAAGTCACTGGGCGGCACCGTGAGCACACTCGATGTGGACGGTCCAGAGCGGCACCTGATGTTCCCCGTGCTGGGCGGTATCGGCGTGACCAACTTCGAGGACGCTATCACGATGTTTGTGGAGTATATGCGGATCATCCACATGCAGCACCCGAAGATCGACTTCTATGCGCTGAGCAACTTCCCGAACTTCGGTTGGAAGGGCGGTCTGGCCTACTACGGCACGATGAACTGGGGCGACTACTACACTGCGCTGGAGGCCATCATCCGCCTGAGCAAGAAGGCGAAGCTGCCGATGAAAGGCGTGACCGTCGATAACCCGTATGACTACGCCACAGGACGCTGCAAGATGAAATTCCCTGAGGGGTATGATCCCAAGAGCATCGACTGGATGAGCCGCATCCGGGGCATCGAGGACATCTGCCACAAGAACAAGCTGGAGTTCAATCTGGTGGTGAACTCACAGACACCCGGTGAGAGCAATATGCCAGATTATTGCCAGGAGACGCTTCAGTATGTGGACCACTACCGCAGACTCAGCGGACGCCCCGACACCTGGATCGTGCAGAGCTGGTACACCCACCCCCTGCGCGACGAGGTGTTGCCCGAGACCAAGCCGAACACCTTCATGTGGCTGGTCAAGCAGGTGATTCAGAAGGTCAAGGGGTAGAGATTCATCCGCAGATTACGCAGATTACACAGATGGTTCTTGGAACGCCCCTGGGAAGGCCAATCTCCCGATTGGCCTTCTCCTTCCCTATCTGTGTCATCCGGTTGATCCGTGGTTCAGACATCTCCGCAGGGCAGGCACAGGGGCCTGCCCCTACCCGCCCTGTCTGGTAGATGGCTTACCGATACAATCGAGACGCCCTGGCCTTTCTGTAGCCGAGGTAAACATACACAGATATGCGTCGTAGACCCATACTCGGGATAATTACACAGACCGTTAGTACATGGGCTACTAGCAATGGTAAGGTCATGATAAGCGAAGAAACCGATGGAGCCGGTTTGAATGGTGCCCCGCTGGTACACAACAGTAAGGCAGGATATATCATCAATGCTTCTAGCATGATGATTGTGATCAATGGACGTGCTATGCATGCGATCATGTCACAGATACTGGAGTTTTTCGAATGCATGATTAACGGCTTAAATTTCTGGGTTCGGTGCTTTACGAAATCCCTCAGTTCATCGATATTGCATATAATCCCCCAAACACCGACTAACCATATCCATACGACTGATATCACTCCAGGCGAATGAGGGCCGGTACCATATTGGCCGGTCAATATGCTATACGCCTCATAATATGCGGGAAATATAAATATTAATACTGCCGGGATACGGGTTATAAGTGCATTCACATAATAGTCAATACTATTCAAAAACGTCCGCCCGTATCCCCTCACTCGAAATACTCCGGTGCGTGCTCACGGATGTGCTGCAGAATGATCATTACATCTGGATGATTGCCTGATATGACAATCTGCGACTTTACAGAGCCGCGGACAAGCACGATCTTTTTGATGCCCGATGCTTTCCTGGCATCATACTTTACCTCAACCTTGGTGAGTTCGTCCCATCGAATGGCTCGACAACTCGGACTATTAATCGCACCTGTCAGACTGATCCCACAATCGGTAACACAATAATAGGCCGTGAGGTGGAACAACACCTGTATAGGAATGTAAAATGCAAATACAGCATAATAGAGCGCACACACTACAAACATCAGGATTCGTTGAGGATCGTCTATGAGCCATCTCGAAACCGATATAAATAGCACGATAAATAGTAATTCATAGGCCACGATAAGGATGGTGGCAGCCGTTTGACCGATGTTGATATCTGAAACACGGTAGCAGTTGTCTCTTGATGTGAGCTGGCTCCAGCGGGTGGGCCAGTTCGAAAGCTCATCTGCGATCCACTCAACCAGCATTACGACAGCGAGCCCAACAGGAAATGACACAAATATGGCGGCTGCTACCATTGCTACCACCGTCAAGAACTCGTATGACTGAAACGCGACCATTACAATAAAGTCAGCCGTCAAGGTTATACATAGCACCGTGAAGCCTAGAGAACTGGGCGATGTCACCATTCCAGGCAGCACCTTGCATAACTTGTCTGGTATTTGGCCGTATTTTTCCGGAACTATGTGTTTGAAATCACGCAGGATATTGTCAATCTCCGCATGTCGGCCTGATATGGTAATACTCTTGAAGTATGGTCCGCCGGGACCGGTGGTCAAGACGACCTTCTTGATGCGGTCCGAATTTGATGCGCTATACTGCACATCGACACTGCTCAGTAAATCCCACTTGATATGTGTCTCATCGACACCCGCAACAAGCGACTTGGTGCAGACCTCTTCATCGCTCAGGTAAAGCCGTGTGGTCAGAATATGGACCAGTTTCAATGTGCCCAGTACAACGGACATCAGCACAACCAGAGCCAGTGTGGGAAGAACAAAGGACAGATTTGATGGGGCTTTGTTGCTCAGGATCACGGCCAGTGTCACAACTATGGCTTCCGCTGCGGTATATACAAGCCAGGCCCTGGCTCGTTCATTACTGGAGGTCAGCATGTAACATCGGGCACCTGTTTGGAACGACTCCCAGCGTAACTTGACATTCATCAAGAAAGAAATGAGTCTCACCGCACACATCCCAAACCCAAGAACCCAGATGGTGGTTACGAAGAGCCTCCAGTTTGATGGCGACCCATAAACCGGAAAAAGGAGGGGTTGAAGACAGATCACCCAAGCGGTGATCGCCAGCCCCAGCGTCCAGTTGGCTACGTCACGCCGTAAAGTGTTTCGAAGCTGCTTCGGTTCAGACGCTACATCCACCAGCTTGTCTGGCACAGCCTCACGTATGTGCTGTAGAATCTGTTCAAGTTGGGGATGGTGGCCAGGTATGACGATGTTACCGTAGCGTAGACTTCCCTTCACAACCAGCTTGCTTATACCAGACGGCAGGGTTGGGTCGCGGTGTATCTCGACACTCACGATCTGCTTCCAGTTGATCAGCGTCGGGTGCGGGTTGTATATCAATGATTCCTTGCTGATCCCGATATTCGATAAACATATATGCTTAGTCAGGTAGTCGATAAGCCCACCGCATATCCCCGTGGTGAACATCGTACAGATGGCAAGAACGAGTGGGATCATGTCGTATACAAACGAAGTATTTTTCTTGCCTGCACCATCATCTATGGCATCTATATTTAGGAACCATATAAAAGCGCCAAGCAATGCGAAGAGCAACACCGAAAATCCGATTTTGGTCCATCTGATTGAGCTGGGCCGAGTGAGCAGCTTAAAGCACTTAGTGTCAGTCATGAATCGGGCACGCTGCTTCTTCCAGTTTCGCAGCGAATAACAGGAGATGCCTAATATTATCGCCATGGCTGCGATGCCATAGGCCCATATACCCACACGCACCCACATCATATCCCTGGGTGACACGTCCTGGCAGGGCTGTTCGTCGTAGCATGCGCACGCCGGTAGTGACAGCATGATAGCCAAAAGAGCAGGCATGATCCGCTTCGTGAATACCGAGACGCTGGTTGTTTTTATATATCCCATTTCATTATCGATCCTGTCTAGAGTGCTTCGTTCATCAAGTTCGGAGCGTGCTCGCGGATGTTCTGCAGGATGCGCTGGATATCCGGGTGGCTGCCGGGGATGACAATGGGCCTTAGTCGCCGGATTTCAGTGCGTCCTTGTAAGGTCACTCGGCGAATACCGGACTTGCATTTAGGGTCGTGTTGAACATCAACACTTGTCAACTGCTCCCAGCGTATCACCCATGGAAATTGCTGGTACGCTTCCGATTCCACGCTAATCCCTTCATCATCGAGGCATGCATGAGCTGTCAGTAAATTGACAATCTCTATTGGTATGAATGCAACTATCATCAATATAACCCCAATCAACACTGGGATCATATATACAAGGAACGACAGCATCTTAGCGGTGGGATGTGACAGAAAGATATATAACACCGCACTGAGCATCATAAGTTCCAACGGAATCAACTGCATGTAAGCCGATACTCTGTCATTGGTCGTACAAACTAGTTTATAACAGCAGGTTTTGGATTGTAGAGCAGCCCGTCGGTCCTTTCTGCCCTTGAAAAAACCAACAATTGGTTTTACCATCTCTACGATACCCAGAATGCCAAACACCCAGTATACAGCACCGAATAGCATCCACCCGATGCGCTCACTGGGATATCGACCGATCAGGAATACGATCACCGCCAACAAAATAGGTGTCAACAATAAAATGATTGACTGAGGGCGGATGCGTTTTTTATTCATAGCCTTACCGTCTCCATTTAAAATTTGTATTGAAATCAGTTACCACGCAGCTCTGGCCATGTTCATTCGTAATAGCCGACGGGCGATTGGTGTATCCATACGCCGGCCGGAGCGAAGCGACGCCGGCCGATACTGATCAGCCGCGCGGTGCAGGAACCCGCACTGGACGCAGTTCCCGGAGCGTCAGCTCCCGGAACGTAGACGTGTGGGTGACAAAACCCGCGGTAGCGTGGCTGATCACCTGCGGTCCACGCCACCGTCCCTTGTCGACGGGTTCCGTGGCCCGTCCGTGACTTCGTCTCGGTAAGGGCACTGTCACCCATCGCTCATCAATACCGGCCCGCGTTCCGGCGGGCGTGGGAAGCCTTGCGCCCGTTCACAGGCTGAGACCCATCTGTGTAGTTTCAAAACTGCATGATCATACTGTCTCGTTCATCTTATCCGGTGCGTGTTCGCCGATATCCTGCAGGATGCGTTGAATATCCGGATGGCTGCCAGGGATGACAATAGGCCTCATCGGCCCTCTTGTGGTTCTACCGGTCACTATCACCTTCTTGATGTCATTCGATATCGCCTGTCGTTTTACCTTAATACTGGTCACCTGCTCCCAGCCGATGGCCTGCAGGCGCAACTCGTCTACTATTGTCTCGATGCCGTTTCCCTCTTCCGTGATACAAACGTGGGCTGTCAGGCTTTTTACCAGATCGAGTAATGCCTGTAATAACATAATGAAGACGCCTGGCACGAAAATAGCTAGCCACATATATGATCCCAGGCGTATGCCGCTGTGGATTTCCGACAAAACCGACACCGTCATAGCAAGACTGACGGTGATCAAAATGACAGGTCCGACAAGCGCAGGTATGACATCGCTCCGACAATTAAGCAGCTTGTAACATTGAGGTCTGGAATTGAATTCAAGGAGCCTTTCTTGCCTGTTTTTCAATACCTCCACCAGCTTCATTATGAGAACTACCATCATGAAGACAAACGGCAGCGAGAAGCAGATAGCGTATACCAACACTGACGAAGTGATAGGGTGTTTCCGTGCGGTTAGAATAAGTATGAGAGCAGGCATCCACAGGGCGGTGTATATATTCCTCTGGATACCAATCTTTTTCTTGATGATTTCGGCTCGTTTGTCGTCCATTGATGCGTTATCTCCTCATGGCTATCATTCGTATCATTGACCCAACAGCGTCTTTGCTACCGTGTCAGGCGCGTGTTCGCGGATGTCCAGCAGAATGCGCTGGATATCCGGGTGGCTGCCGGGGATGATAATGGGTCTTAGCACCCCTCTTTTTGTCCTACCAGTCACTATCACCCGCTTGATAGCATTGGATATTGCCTGTCGTTTTACCATGATACTGGTCACCTGCCCCCAGTCGATAGTGTGCAGGCCTAGCTCCTTCACGACCGACTCCATGCTGATCCCCTGTTCCGTGATACAGACATGCGCTGTCAGAATTTTCGCCAGTTCGAGTATCACCATAAGAACCAGCATCAAGAAGCAAGGCACGAACCAGGTTAGCCACAAATATGAATGCTGACGTAATCCGGTGAGGGCCCCAACCAGAACATCCACAGCGAACGTGAGTGTGAACGTGATCAATACCACAGGTACTATAAATGCGAATATCACATCGTTCCGGGTATTCACTAGCTTGTAGCATCCGGTTCTGGAGCCAAACTCTATGAGCCTTTCCTGTCGGTTTGTCAACACATCAATCAATGAAACGCAAAGAAGCGTCGATATATATAACCACGGTAATGAAAAGTAAATTGCGTACACCAGCATAGACGAAGTGAGCCGATGGTGCTCAGCCGTGAAATTCAATATGATGGTGGGTAGTGATATGATCATGAATAGTATCTTGATGATACTGGCTTGTTTCTTGTTCATACCTTATTATTCCCTCATGGCTATCATTGACCCAGCAGCGTCTTCGCGACCATGTCCGGCGCGTGTTCGCGGATGTCCTGCAGAATACGCTGGATATCCGGGTGGCTGCCAGGGATGGTAATCGAGCTCTTCGACCACTTATCATTGCCGCCTCGAACCACAACACGCCTGATCCCAGAGGGGCTGTGGTGCGAGGTCTGCACATCGAGCCCGGTGAGGTATTTCCAACTAATGCCTTCCCTGTCTTCGGATGTCTTTGCCGTTTTCACACATATACGCTCATCTGTGATGCAGACGCGCGCCGACAGTTTTGTGATAAGCCACTCTGCACCCATCACGATTGGTATCAAAAAGCCAACCAGCAAGACAGCAAATAGGTAACGACCATTATGTGAGTGAGATATGCCCGTCAGATAGATACCAAACGCATAGCTGAGTGTGATGATCACAACCACTGCGTAAACGACATATGCTCTGATCTTGTATGATCGGTCCTCAGCCAGGGCATATTCATGCGCAGCCAGTGGTGAGCTGCGGTGTTTGTATGCGGTGTAGGTATAGACGAGTGCAGCTATTTGTTGCAAGCATCCGACAACGATGACCATTGACAGAGTTACTGACCAAAGCAGCTTGACCGTCATACTTTTGGGGTATGCATGAAGCAGCCAGTTGGCGCTGATCACCACAGCCATGATGACCACCAGGTAAATCATGGCTAACACACGCATAAACTTCACGCGAGGCGGCACAACAGTGACCTTTTTGGGCGGTGGCTCGAATTTGTCAGGGGCATGTACTCGTATCACCTCGAGCATCTGCTTGACTGCCGGATGATGCCCGGGGATGGTAATGATCCTTGACTCACGCTTGCCGATTTTTCCATGAAGCGCCACTTTAAGAATGCCTGACAGATTACGCGAGCTCTTCCTTACCTCCACCCAGGTGAGATGGTCCCAGCTTATCCCTCCTGTATTGCTACCGCAAACCACAGATTCGAAATTCACACCGTCTTCTGTGATACAGATATGGATGGTCAGGTAACTCAGCAGACTCAAAATGATCGCATCCGCGAATAACAGCACGATCGCCCATTGCATTGGCAATAAGAGGAAGTATATCTTGAAGTCCGGGTAGTAGTGATCCCAAAACGCGGCCGTAAGTATCTTGTGACTGACCAGATACCAGGCAGCCGCAGCGCATAAAATAAGCACACACACCGATATCGCAATACGACACGCGGCGTTGCTCGAATACCGGGTGGCCTGCGGGTTTGACCGCAGACGGTCCCACCGGCTTCGCCAGTGTATCAGCGCATCGGTCGGCCACCACAGCAGGAGCGCATAGGACACAGCTACAACTATGTCCATGACAACCATGAAAATAATGTCAAGGGTGTCATCTATTGGCTGTGTGCGATGACCCTGGTTCTGGCACCACGCTGGTAATGACACCGCTTGAATGAGCAGCATATACCCCACAGCCTGCCGTACTCTATCTTTACGTTTCACGGTTTACCGATGCCTCTCTTTACCATCAAACTCTTGCTGATGCGACCAGCTTGATATCAGCTTACATCAACGTTTGCGAAAGGTCAATGGTGATAGATGGCTTTAGTCATCGACTCGGATTGTCACGCGAAGACGCGAAGGCGCGAAGTGTATTGTCCGAACCATTCGTGGTTTAATAAACCAACAAATCTAGCGCAAGGATACTAACTCGGAAACTCACGCGAAGACGCGAAGACGCGAAGTGTGCTGTCCAAAGTGGTCTGACGAATCGCCGAACCATCCGCGTTCATCTGTGTCCATCCGTGGTTAAAAATCCAACACCACCCCGGTCTTATACTCGACACCAAGCTTTCGTGGCTATCCGCCAGACCGGCGCGGTCTTGAGCCTTCCGAAGCCGCTATCGAACAGCCAGACCGCCCCGGACATAGACAATGCTTGATCTGCGTCATCTGCGTCATCTGTGGATTAGCTTTTCCATGTCCGCGTTGGTCTGATGTATATCCGCGTTCATCGGTGTCCATCCGTGGTTAAAAATCCAACACCACCCCGGTCTTATACCCGACAGCAAGCTTTCGTGGCTATCCGCCAGACCGGCGCGGTCTTAAGCCTACCGTATCCGCTAACGAACTGCCAGACCGCCCCGGACAGTGGCAATTCTTGGTCTGCATCATCTGTGGATTAGCATTTCCCATGTCCATGTTGGTCTGATGTATAGCCGAACCATCCGCGTTTATCCGCGTCCATCCGCGGTCAAAAGTACCCACACCGCCCCAGACAGTGGCAATTCTTGATCTGTGTCATCTGCGTCATCTGTGGATTATTATTTCATCCGTGGTGAAAAATGACCAAACCGGCACGCAAACCCAATGTAGGAATACGCCCCGCCTGCGGCGAATACTACCACGCGGACACAATCCGCACACCACAAGGTAAAGAGGCAGGCATGAGGCATTCCATCCAGTCTGGGTTCAGTGTTCGAGCGGTTGTATTGGGTCTTATTCTCATCATCCCCAATGTCTTCTGGACGGTCTACGGCGAAGTGATCTCACAGACCGACCTCAACTCCACCTCGCTGATGATGCCGCCGCTTTGCACTCTGCTATTGTTACTCATCTGCAACGCCGGGATTCGCCGGATATGGCCAAAGAAGGCACTGCTGCCAGCGGAGCTGATCTCCATCTACGTCATCGTCACCATGGCCACCGTGCTGGCGGGCATGGGCATGCTTCAGTTTATCGTGACCACACTGCCCGCGGGGTATCACTACGGGCTGGTGTCCAAAGACATCGCCACAGTCACAAAGAGTTTCCCGGCCTGGGCGATGCCAAGTTCTACAGTCACAGAGGCGTTCTACAAGGGAAACAGTAGCGTGCCGTGGTCCGCCTGGGCACTCCCCCTGACGATCTGGGGCGGGTTTCTGATGATCATGGTCTGGACGATGTATTGCATGAACGCGATGTTCCGCAAGCAGTGGATGGACCGCGAGCGTCTGACCTACCCGATCGTGCTGCTGCCGCTGGAAATGACCGATCCGAATGCTGGATTCTTCAAAAACAAGCTGATGTGGGCGGGTTTCGCAGTTCCGGTGATCCTGGAGAGCATGAACAGCCTGAATGCCCTCTTCCCCAGTGTGCCCTTCCTGCAAATCCGCGCCAGGGAGCTGGCAGTGTTCTTCCCCGACCCGCCGTGGAACTCGATGGGCCCTCTGCAGACCACCTTCTACCCGCTGGCCATCGGCCTGGGTTACCTGCTTCCCGCGGATGTGAGCTTTAGCTGCTCCTTCTTCTACATCCTGACCAGGCTGGAGAATGTCGCCACCGCCGCCATCGGTCTGAACCAGGGCGGAGGCACCGGTGCTCAGTGGCCGTTCCTTGGTGCTCAAGGCGTCGGCGGGTTCCTGGGACTGGCGGCCATGACCATCTGGCTGGCGCGGAAGCACCTGGCGGATGTCTGGCGCGGTGCCTGGAAGCCGAAGCAGGCGGACGACGCGGATGAGCCGATGAGCTACCGCGCGGCGTGTATAGGATTGTTGCTAGGTATCGTCGGCCTGATGGCCTACGGGTATATGTTCAAGATATCACCCGCGGTGTTTGGGCTCTATCTGCTGCTCTACCTCGCCTTTTCGCTGACCATCACGCGGCTGCGGGCGGAGGCAGGTCCCGCCTGGACCATGGGCCCCGCCATGAATGCGATCTCCGTGACACACACCACCATCGGCACCATCAACATGACCGACACGGACATCCACAAACTCGCCCTATTCGGCTGGTTTGCGCAGGAGATGCGCTGCTGCCCGATGCCGGTGAGTGCTGAGGCGATGAAGATGCAACACGGCCAGAAAACTCCGCGCACATTGCTCACCAGCGTTTTGATGCTGGCCTCTGTGTTGGGTATAGTCGTTGGCTTCATTGCACTGCTGATGGTGTATTACCAGAGCGGAGCCGCCAGCAGCAAGGTGGATCCGTGGCGCACGGGCAGCGGACTAGCACCGTATTGGACGGCATTCTCAGCGGGGATGAACCCGCGCAACCCCGACTGGTCGCAACTGGGAGGTACCGCGTTTGGTGCGCTGGTGGCGGTCGGCTTGACTTTCGCCCGCACGATGTTTGTGTGGTGGCCGCTGCACCCCGCCGGCTACGTGCTGGCCAACACCGGCACGATGGACTGGCTGTGGCTGCCCTTCGCCATCGCCTGGGCGTCTAAGGTCAGCTTCCTAAAGCTCGGCGGCGTCAAAAGCTATCGGAACGCCATGCCGTTCTTCATGGGACTGGTGGTGGGTGACTACGTCACCAGTGCGCTTTGGGCACTTCTAGGCAGCCTGCTTCGCATGCCCATGTACCGCTGCTTCCCCTGCTGAGCCGGAGGAGACAGGAGACAAGGAGAGCAGGAGCCAGTAAAAAACGACCGAGTGGAATCTCACGCGAAGACGCAATGTTTGTTGTCCGGAGTCTCACGCGAAGACGCGAAGGCGCGAAGTTTGCTGTCCAGGGTGGTTTGGATTATAGCCGCCCCATTCGCGTTCATTCGTGTCCATTCGCGGTTAAAGGAACCAGCACCGCCCAGCGCACGAATGCTACCTCGGAGTCTCACGCGAAGACGCGAAGGCGCGAAGTGTGCGGTCCGGTGCAGTCTAGCAAATAACCGTCCCATTCGCGTTCATCCGTGTTCATCCGTGGTTAATAGAACGCACACCACCCCGGTCATGGGTATCCCTTAATCCGTGTCATCTGCGCAATCTGTGGATTAGTATACCCATCCGCCGCCCAGGCTTAGTCACGCTCCTTCGCCATGCGGTAATCCAAGCGCGACGGCGGAACTAGCTCGCGCCGAACCTTAGCCCGAAGGGCATCGTCCAACGGCACTCCCTGCTCATCGCTGATCCGCTTCGCTTGCAGCGCGAACCACAGATCGGTCAGCGTCACCTCTCCCTCGCGGATATTCGCGAAGTTGTGCTGGAGTATCTGGTCGACACCATCCAGCTCGTTGAAATGCAGAGCCAATTTACCATAAGCCAGCATGATGCGCTCATGGGTGCCGTAATTGGTCGGCAGCTCCGACAGGAACTTCCTCAGCTCATCCCACTTGCCGCAAACCTCCATGATCCCCGCAAACTCCACAGCCAGACTGGGGTGTTGCGGCCCTGTCTGCCAGGCATTCTCGAAATACTCGTAGGCTGCCTGGTTGTGACCAGCCCGCTGCTCCAGCACCGCCAGATTACGGTAGGCCCAGCTAGAAGGCGTTCGGTGAATGGAAAGAATCCAGGCATCGCGCGCGCCTAGCAGATCGTTAGCCTCATGGCGCATGACACCCAGGTGCAGCCATCCAAGCCAGTGGTCGCTGCCGCCCTTCGCGGCCGACCGCTCCAACAGCTCGTGCCACTCATTCTGAATCATGTAGCAGCCCGGGCCGTCTTTAATGTCCCGACAGGGCAGAGTTCCTTCGTGCAACAGCGTCAACCAGGGCTGCTGGTCTTCCTGGCACTCCGGTGCGAACACCAGGCTGCTTGGTATTCGAGGTCCCTCAGCACACGCCGCTTCCCTCTGACGCTCCAGGCTGCCCCAGCCTTCGTCATTGCAGATCACTTCGGCGGGCTGCAGCAGCATCCTGCGCTCCAAATCGGCGTGGATGAGCTCCATATCGGCCTGAGGCAACTGCTTCTCGAGCTGCGACTGAACCGCTTGCCGGGCATCCGACCATGAGCTGGAATGCAGCTTCTCAGGCTCCGCCTGAAGCAGACCGTATGCCTCTGTCCAGCTCCATTCCGCACGAGCCGGCATGGGAACATGCTCGAGCTGCGTCCTGGCGAGTCCGGCCTGGATCTCCAGATACTCCCGCCCCTCACCTAGCAGATGCTGCTGCCAGCGCTGACCTCCGCTGCGGGTGCCCCAGGCGAACAGCTTCCGTCCGCACAGCCGGCTGGTCGAAGTCTGCACCAGACCCTGCCCTGATCCATCGACACAAGCCACCCAGGGGCGCGCCGATTTTGGGATGTCAAAATAGAACTCATTCGAGTAGTCCAGGTTGGTGGTGTATGTGATGTCGCGCCCGTTCAGCATCGGCAGATCCATCAGCGCCAGTATGCCTCCAGTGTGATGCAGGTTCTGGTCGGCGGAAACTAGAATGCGGCGATCGGCCGACTGCTTCACGCCGATGTTGGACCACCAATAGGCCGAAACCTGTTCATCCTGAGTGTTCACAAGCCTCACGTGGATGTAGAGATGCTTCGAACCATCTGGCAGATAGGCATCAATCTGGTACGCAAGACCCTTCACCCTGTCCCAGGCGTATAGACGAAGCGACTCCTCGCTTGCCTCATCCACTACCCTGGCGGCGTTGATCGGCGAGCAGGTGAGATAGTGGTGGCCCAACTGCCCCACATTCCACTCCACACCTCCGGCAATCCAGGCATCGCGCAGGGCGATATTCACCGGCTGGAAGTTAACCACCGGCTCCAGCAGCTCACAGCCAGTGGCGAGGTCGACCA
The DNA here is from genome assembly GCA_963677485.1 of Armatimonadota bacterium. Lineage (GTDB taxonomy): Bacteria > Armatimonadota > HRBIN16 > HRBIN16 > HRBIN16. The sequence goes on from OY781964.1 coordinate 332,470, forward strand.
GCGAGCTCATTCGGCCACCCAGTTCGGGCAGGAAGCTCGCTTTGATGTATTCATTCTGTAGTGTGATGACTGTAAATTCGCGAGGTGTCAGCTCTCGGCCATATCCGTCCTGCATCCGATATGGCAACACGCGGTAACCGGTCTGCCAGCCTAGATAATTTTTAAAATCCTCGGGCACCGTCTCATCGGTCGCAAAATCCATATTCGGTTCGGCAGCTCGGAAGATCGGTAGCGGGTTCTCATCACCCAGCTTGGCTGCGGGCATAGAAATGCGGTTCACTGTGAGCGTAGCCATCGCGTCATACCTCGTCATCAACAAATAATCGTTCGGATACGGGGGTGGTTACCGAAGTGCCACCATCACGAGACCTGCCAGCATCACCCCAATCCCGATCAATTTCGGGATATGGGCTTTTTCCTTCAACACTACTATACCCAACATGGCCCCGATCGGGATACTGAGCTGCCGGAATGCCACCACGTAGCTGACATTTTTGGCAAAACCCATCGCCACGAGCACCAGCCCGTAAGCTGCGAAAACGCCTATCCCCGCCACCGCACTACTGCGGATATACCGCCAGTCAACGGGTGCCGACCGCTTCAGCTTAAGCTGCCCGCTCACCATAAGCATCAGCAGCAGCCATGCAGATGAAAACACGCCTTCCATCACCGCATACACAAGGGTTAACACCGTATTGCTGGCCCGAACATCCAAGTGTGTGTGCAGTGACCGCAACGCAGTGTCATCAACTATCGAATAACCGGCAGTTCCTATCGCCGCCATGAGAGCAAAAAGGCTGGCCGGCTTGATGTAGTCACGCCAATGCCACTCTGACCATCTACCAACGGGCAGCACCAGTCCGCCAAGTGCCACGAGCACCATGCCGGCAATGGCCATTAGCGAAAGCTGTCCTGTCCGACCTATAGCCAGGTTGAACAGCAAAACCAGCACCACCGGAATGGAGCGCGCCATGGGGTAGACCACCGACATCTGGCCGGCACGATACGCGCTGGCCAGTCCCCAATAGTAGACCGCCTGGAACAGCCCTGTGAGCACAAGATAGACCCAGAGCTCGGACGGAAACCACACCACCAGATGCAAAAATGGAGCCATGAACAGGCCCAGAATAATCCATCCGAAGCTGTTGGCCAACAGGAAGAACTCCGTGGCCGCCTCTTCCCGCTTTCCCAGCAGGTTCCAGCAGGCGTGTATGGTGGCCGATACGATTAGTAAAGCGATCGCGACAGTGGTCACGACACCGCCCACAACCGATCATACAGACGGCTCACCCGGGCCTTCAACGCTCGCAAGGATGCGGCTGCACCAGCATCGCCAGCCAAATGTGCCAGCATGAGACGCCCCTCTTCCACGCAGAGTTCATCATGTTTCGGGAATATCTCCCGCAACAGGAACTGTGAATACCGTACCAGTCGGAACGGCCCAAACGCACGAACCTGCTCATTGGGAAGCCCTTCTACCGCCACCGAAAACAGATCACGTACACTGCCCACCAGTGCTGGCAACTCCAGAGATTTGGAAAACACGATGGTGTAATACCAGCCAAACAGCTCAGACTGAACGCATCCGTGCGAGTCGCTGGCCCCCACTACCGGGATGCGCCGCCCTTTAGCACGCTCGTCATGGTAACGGGCGACCTGCAGCATGTTGGATTCGACCTCACTAGACAAGTAACCGCCGATCAATTCCAGTGCATCGTATGGCTGGTGCTCAAAAATCAGATCGGTCAGGTATTCCGGCACATCAAGCCGAGTCCCTGCCTGCCAGTAAGGATGGCAGAACACCGCCAGACCGCCGCCATCACGTATTTTTTTAAAGCTCCAAATACAGCTTGCCAGTTCATAGCGGCTGACACCTGATGGAACTTTATCAAGCGACCGCTCGATAGAGGCCACTTCGGCTTTATAGGCATCCGTCGCGAACAGGGCATTCACGCTGAACCTACTTCCGAAATTCACAATATGCACCGGATTTTCAGGAGGATGCACCTCCTCGCCTGGGAATATCTTCAAGTCGATGTCAAGCCCTTCAAACGCCTTCATCGCCTCAAGTGATGGGCCATACTGGCGATGATCGGTGATCGCCATGAAATCCAACCCAATTTTCCGGCACGAAGCCGTAAGGAAGCCGGGTGACTCCTTGCCATCAGACCGGAAGGTATGCATATGGGTGTCACCCTTGTAGGGCCGTCGAACTAACAGGTCGGGCTCCAGCGCATAGAGACGAAACTCCGCCATCGTGCTGTTCTTGCCATTCTCGTTCAGGTGGAGCTGTAGAATGTACTCCTGCTCGCCCTCAAACTGCAGTTTGGCCTTGATACAACCATTGGTCAGCGTGGCCGGTGAAGGCGTTCGATCCTTTCGGTTGGTCTGTTTCGCCGCTCCGCTGATAGGAATGAGCGTCACCTGAAACTGCGCACCGGCAGGGAAGGCCACATGGTCGTATAGCGGTTTGATGGTGATCTCAGTCTGCTGATGGGCAGGCACAATCTGAGGTGTGCATTCATAGAATACGTGAGCCAGTTTCATGACAATGTCCTTTCTGACAAACCATCCGACGTGATGGACCGATCAGATGGATCTTGCATACCAGTCTGATCCGTCCGATTAACTAAATTGGTAGGGAGAACCCTACCTACTTATCGAAACTAGGTATTTTCATCTGCACTCCGCCCTTTTCTGCCGAGGCGTGCGCGATGATGCCAGGCACGGTGTAGGCCAGCGCCTCGTGGATGTCCACGGCGGGCTTGCGGTTGTTCACCAAAGCGTCAATGAATTCGTGCGTCAGGAACGGCTCTGCACCCTCATGACCGCCGCCGACCCGCATGGGTTCGGGCAGCATGGTCTGAGCCCAGTTTACCAGCGGAGACGGTTCAAACTCCGCCTCTTCGCGGGCAAAGCCAGCACTATCCGTGCCCATCTTGTGGGTCGACCGGCGGATAACCGGGCCGATCCCGTTCGTGCTTGGTTCGAAGTAGCTCATTTTGCTGCCATACCACTGCGCGCGCTCACAACCACCAAACGCGCCGCGCCAGTTGATGGACACTCGGAAGGCATGGCCCTTGCTCGTTTTGAACATGGCCGTCTCATTCCAAAACTTGTTATGGTAGGGGTTCCCCTCCATGATTGGGTCGCCATCACCCCAGCCGATACCGGTCACTTCAGTCAGCCGTTCCCCGGTCAAGCCCACCAGGAAGGAGGTGCAGTGCGTGGGATAAAGCATCGGAGGAAGTCCCCAGCGCCAGGTGTGGTTGCCCTTCTCGTCTTTCCAGAGCTGATACTCCATACCGGCATGGTGGTATTCGGCTTCCGTATAATAGATGTCGCCAAACTTGCCTTCCGCCAAAAACTTGCGGGCTGAAATCATCGCGGGATGGTAGTAGCTAGTCTCAGCCATCATGTATGTCAGGCCGGTCTTCTTCTGTGCGGCGAAAAGCTGCTCCGCTTGAGCCATCGAGATGCACGCAGGCACCGCGGAGATCACATGTTTCCCAGCTTTCATGCAGGCTACCGCATGCTTCACATGGTCAGGGGCGCCTGTGAATACTGCTACCGCATCGACATCCTTGTCCTTGATCAGCTCCTCCAGTGAGGGATACGATTTGTTACACTTGTAAACTTCCATCAGAAACTTGCGACGGTCATCACGCAAGTCGGATACCGCCTCAACGATGCAGTTTGGATCGAGATGCCAAAAGAATGCGGACCCAAATCCGCCGCCGACAACGCCTATCCTGATCTTCTTTGATGAACTCATGATGATGCCTCTCCTGTGCTGTGCTTCTAGTGCCACCGAGTGTGGTCACTATGGATTTTTGTGCCTTCAAGCTAGAAGTTACCCCGGTTTGTTCAGAATGTCAATACCAGCGTTACTAACCAATAGCTAGAACTGCGTATTTGGCTGTTCCGGGGTAGTCTTTCGGTATGCTGGTATATGATCCTGCTGACAGCCGGACCATTCGCGTTCATTCGTGGTTAATAGAACCAACACGCCGTTCCTGCTCCCGACAAATATCTTTCATGGCTATCCGCCAGACCGGCGCGGTCTTGTGCCTTCTGCAACTGCTAGCTCTCTGCTAGACCGCCCCGGACTTAGGCCACGCTTGACCGCCCCGGACTTAGGTAACGCTTGATCTGTGCTGCCCGATGCCTGCTGACAGCCGAACCATTCGCGTCCATCCGTGTCCATTCGTGGTTTAAAGAACCAACACAGGTGTGATTGACTTCTGATCTGTGTAATCTGCGTCATCTGTGGATTGACTCACCAACACCAGCCCGGCAATTATACCGCTATTTCATTTAGGGGTACAATATTCTGGGGACGTTGCGCCCTGGAAGTTCACACAAATACGTAAAGCAGTATTCTAAGGAGATATCAACGCATGGATACCAAAAGAGTCCTATCGCAGGTAGTGGAACTCTCCCACTGGCTGGGTGAAGAGCCGCGCGAACTAGCGATTATGGGCGAAGGCAACACTTCCGCACTCAGTGAAGACGGCAGCTTCTTCTACGTGAAGGCCAGCGGCACTCGCCTGATGGACATCCCGGAAGATGGTTTCGTGAAAGTTGACCTCGCGAAAGCGCTCGATTTCCTGAAAAACGGCGAAGACAGCGATACCGCCACCCAGCAGGCTCTAAAGGACTGCCGCGTTGAGGCCACCGAAAAGCGGATGCCCTCTGTAGAGACCTTCCTGCACGCGTATCTGCTTTCCCTGCCAAAGATCAACTTCGTAGGCCACACCCATGCCACTTATGTGAACATGCTGACCTGCTGCGTCGACGCTGAGAAGCTGATTGCTGGACGACTATTCCCAGATGAGATCGTATGTTGCGGCGTCGCCCCGCTGTGGGTTCCCTACACCGATCCGGGCCTTCCCCTTGCCCGTGAGCTGGCCGCCCGCTGCGACGTCTACATCGACAAATATAACACAGCCCCTCGCGTCATCCTCATGCAGAACCACGGCATGATCTGCTCCTCCGACAGCGTATCTGGAGTGCAGAGTGCCACCGCCATGTATCAAAAGACCGCCAAGGTAATCCTCGGCGCCGTCTCACTGGGCGGACTGCGCTTCATGAGTGAAGAAAATGTGAACCGGATTTACACACGACCCGACGAAGCCTACCGCAAACAAGTCATCACGGGTTAATTGACTAAGGAGTGGATGAATGTCTCAAAAACTAGATACCTATGTGAAGGCTCAAGGCCAGCTACCGGCCACCTGCCTTCAATGGCGGCTCTACGGCGCCGGTCTTGAGAATTTCGGCATCAATGCCCAGCCAGAGGAGATCGCTCTGCCCGAGCCAGCCGATGACCAACTGCTGCTCCGCACCGACTCAATTGGCATCTGCTTCTCTGACGTCAAAGTCGTCAAGCAGGGTAATGAGCACGCTCGCCTGGTCGGACGTGACATGAAGACCAATCCCGTGGTGCTTGGCCACGAGGCGCACGTCACCGTGGCCAAAGTCGGCAAGAACCTGGCCGCCCGATACAAAGTCGGTGAGCGGTTCATCGTGCAGGCCGATGTCTTCTATAAAGGCGTCTCCATGGCCTACGGCTATGTGCTTCACGGCGCCATGACCCAGTATGGCCTGGTCGGCAAAGAAATTACCGACGGCGACGACGGCAGTTACCTGCTGCCCGTGAAAGACAGCACCGGATATGTGGAAGCCGCTTTAGTGGAGCCCTGGGCCTGCGTGGTCGATAGTTATGACCAGCATCGCCGCACCGGCATCAAGGATCATGGCACCGCATTAGTGGTCGTGGCCGATGATGCCGATGGTTACACCCTTGGCAGTTTGGCCACCGGCCCACACCCCGCCGTGCCATCCCAAATCGTGGCCGTGAACCTGAAGGGATCCCTTTACAACCAAGCACTCAACGCTGGCTTAAACATCATCAAAGTGGTTGATCTAGCCGCTGCGAAGGCATTTTTACCTAAGGGTGCAGACGACGTGATCGCCATAGGTAATCTGTCCGAAGAGGTCGTTGAAGGGGCTGCCGCACTGCTCGGTGTTAAGGGCCTGATGTGGGTCGCCCGCACCCAGCCTTTCACTCGTAACCTGAGCCTGGACCTTGGCCGTATCCACTACGATCAGCTCTGGTTCACGGGCACATTCGGCACAGACATCAGCAAAGCGGCCCAGCCGGCTCTGCGCAGCGACTTCCAGGCAGGCTCCAAGATCTGGCTGGTCGGCGCAGGCGGCCCAATGGGTCAGATGCACCTGCAGCGCGCAGTTCAGATGAGCAACCCGCCATCCGTGATCGTGGCCAGCGATGTGGACGATGTTCGTATGGAATACGCCCGAAACCGCTACGCCAAGATCGCTGCTGATGCCGGTGTGAAACTCGTCTTCCTGAACCCGAAGACACTCGGTAACGAGGCTTTCGCCGAGGCGCTCAACGCCGCGACGGACGGAGCCGGCTTTGACTACATCTCCTGCATGGTGCCAGTCGCACCGATCGTCAGCGACAGCTTCAAGAGCATGGGCAAGTGCAGCGTGATGAACCTGTTTGCAGGCCTGGGCCGAGGCACGATGGGAAATGTGGACTACAACCTGGTTTGCGGACAGGGCGCCCGCCTGTTTGGTTCCAGCGGCAGCAGCATCGACAGCATCAGCAAGACATTGAACCTGATGGAAAGCGGAGAGCTGAAGACCCGCGCCAGTCTGGCCGCCATCGGCGGTATGACCTCGATGTGGGAGGGTTTGAAAGCCGTCATGGAGAACAAGTTCTCCGGCAAGACGGTGATCATTCCCAACATCGAGCTGCCATTGATGTCCGTTCAGGAGATCAAAGAAAAGCTGCCCACCGTCTACGCCAAGCTGGAAGACGGCAAGTTCTGGACAGTCGAAGCAGAGCAAGAACTGCTGGAGCTGAAACTCTAGAATCAACAAGCAAGACTCATACGCCGACCGGTAAACGGTCGGCGTAGTTATATCACCCGTTCAAGTAGCGATACCTGAGCATATACGAACAGACTCACAGGAGCAGACATACGATGATTTGTAACAGATTAGCCGGTCAGGTGGCCATTGTCACCGGCGCGGCGCAAGGGCTTGGCGAAGCCATCGCCTACCGATTGGCAGCAGAAGGCTGTCTCGGCGTCACTATCGCCGATATGCAGCAAGATAAGGCGCAGATCGTGGCCGATAAACTGGTCGCCGATTATCCCAACTGTAAATCGCTGGCCGTCGCGGTCGATGTGACCAAACCAGAGCAGGTCGCTGAGATGGTCAAAGCCACCACCGATGCATTCGGTAAGCTGGACATCATGGTCTCCAACGCCGGCATCTTGATTGCTGGCGACATCCTTGATTTCGACCCGGCCAAGTGGGCCAAAGTGGTGGAAGTCAACCTGATGGGCTACATGCACTGCGCTCAAGCGGCGGCCAAAGTGATGGAGCCAAACAAGAGCGGTGTGATCATTCAGATCAACAGCAAGTCCGGGCTGAAGGGCTCCTTCCGAAGCAGCGCCTACGCGGCCAGCAAGTTCGGCGGCATCGGCCTGACCCAGTCCATCGCGATGGACCTGGCACCATACGGCATCCGCGTGCTCTCCATCTGCCCTGGCAACCTGCTGGACGGTACCCTTTGGAGCGAGAGCCTGTTTGTGCAGTATGCCGAGAAGTGGGGACTGACGGTGGACGAAGTGCGCAAGAAATACACCGACCAGGTTCCGCTGGGCCGCGGCTGCACCTACGAGGATGTCACCAACATGGTGTCCTTCTTGGCCAGCGATGAAGCCAGCTACATGACCGGTGAGGCGATCCGCGTCGCCGGCGGGCAACTGTAGGGTTAGCGATTCATATGCCCGTTGCGGCTGATGCTGCAACGGGCATTTTACGTTTTAGGGGAATGGGACGGATGGGACGGATTGGGCGGATCGGACCAATTAAACACATCGGTCCAATCCGTCCGATGATCCTACCAGTTGGTCTCCGGAGTCGCCGGATCATCATCGGACGTTTGCAAATCGGCGTCCTCTTCGTAGTTCTGCACCACATCCTCGGCGATCAGGTTGACCTCAGCATTATAAAGCCGCCGGAAGTCCCATGCGTTGATCCAGGAGCGGATATACCGCCTCATGCCGACGCTGGGCAGCACCTCGGGACGCTGCGAAAGCTCGGGAGCCTCCCACGAGTAGGCCTCGCTGTATAAAGCACGCACGCATCGGTAGATGTCATCCACCTGCTCGCCAGTATACGGTCGGATAGGGTTACCCATGCGCATGATCAGCTCCATACCCTTTTGAGCCAAAGGTACCACCGCGGCGTCACGGCTGACTGCCAGCTTGACAGGTATCTTCTCCAGGTCATTGCGCTTGACCAGTATCTGCCCCGCGTAGTCCGTGGTGATCGTCAGCACCGATCCCATACCGAATATCTGGCTGCCATATCCCAGTAAATGTGCCAGGTGGGCATATGCTTGAGCGCGCTGACGCAAGCTATACCGCGAGATGATCTCACCTTCATCCAGAAGAATCAACCAGCCTGAATACCCCGCAGAGCGGAAGAACCTGGAGAGGAACTCAAACCGCTGGAGCTCCTGGGCTTTCACCTGTGCGCGAACCCTAACACCCGGATGGCCCATATCACGCAGTGCATTGCGAATCTCGGCCACCTTCATCGGATAGCCGGTCCATTCGTTCACGATCTGCTGCCGAACCTCTTCGTCGGTAGTATTCACGAATATCTGCAGCGTCTGTGCATACCGTGGGTCAATCCCCTGGGTTATGTTCACCCACTCCTGCAGTTCGTCGAAGTATGGAGCACGGTCGCTGTGGTAGGTGTGGGCGATCTCGGTCAGAGCGGGGCCGACTTTACCGCTCACGATGGCGGATTCCACGCAGGTTCGATACACCTTCTTGAGGTCGTTAAGTGGAGTCTCCTTGTTCAGCACAATACTCGACACCACGAACTTCCGTTCGAGGGCAGCATGGCGGAAATACTCCAGCCAGTGGGACTTGCCGGTGCCAAAATCGCCTTCCAGCAGCAGACCCTGAGGGAGCGTGCCCGTTTCCCATACACTTCCCAACCCAGCGAGCAACTGATCGAATGATTCCAAAAGGTCGCTTTGCAGCGGTGGCAACTGCCTGACCACATCACGGTTAGGCACACCAGCACGCAACGCCTCGATGGCCCTGCGTTTTTCAATCAATGGGTCAGACATGAGTATCTCCTTATCCAGCACTCTGCACCAAGCTCACCATGGCATTCAACGGATTGTCGCGAGAGAGATCATGAACCTCGTTCACTAAGCGCATTTTCAACGCCGCGTAGATATCCATGCTCAGTTTTGGGTGGCTGATAAACTCCGGCCCTACCACAGCCACCAGCAGCATGTGTGATAGTTCATCGGTGTCGTCGATAAAAGCCCTCAGCATCTCATAACTGTCCAGCACCGAATTGCGTGTATATCGCAAACCCGAGCCGAACTGGCTGTGATCCGTCAAAATGGCTTGCATGTCGAGTATCAACACTGTTCCCTTGTATCCCATGAAGAACTGCCAAGCAGAGAGCGATCGCAGAAGCAGGCGCGCGTTATGTCGTCCGATGCGCTGGAATATCTGCAGCCTCTTCAACTCAGTCAGGCTCACGGGCTCGCCCTGCAGCCATTGGATGATGAGCTCCGATTCGGCCGCTGCCACGCTCTGTGAATCGACCGCGGCGTAACACAATAACGCCATTGCGGTACGAAACTCCCTGCACAGCTTGTAGTTGCGCAGCACCCAGTGCGTGATCAGGCGTTTTATCTCGTTCAGCAGGTCTGAACGCGACCGACCGTTCCACTCCGCGATGCCATCCACGTCGTCGAGGGCCTGGCCCACTTCAATGTGAATCCCGTGCGCTGCCAGCAGAATGCGCAGATAGCAGTCGATGTCACCGCGCCAGTCCACCTGACGAGCGATCGCGAAGAAAACCTCTTGCACCAGATGAGCCTTGGTGACAGCGGCATCGACTTGTGCGATGAATAACTGTCTGTCATGAGCTGCACTGGCGACGGCCGACTTCACATACTCCGCATCTTCAGCCGACACAACTGCCACCTTCACAGCGGCACCACCCTGCGGTATATACTCCGTGAGATACTCGCGGTCCAGATGCGTTAACCACTCCGACACGCTGATACTCATACCAGGCCTCCTTATCGTTTAGCCGGTGTGAACTTGATGGCCACATACTCTTTTTCGAGTCCATCTCGGGTTACGAAGAGCAGTTTTTTCACTCCACGCTCACGTGACGAGCTGCTGGCGGGCAGGCTCATGTGGAACCCATCTTTAGTGAGGGTCTTCTCAGCCTGCTCTAGGAAATAGATATCACGCGTAAAGTCCAGCAGGGCGTAGTCCTTGTTTGCTCCCGGTAGAAGGGTCAGCACTTCGTAGATTTTGATCAAAGGTAGGTCGATGTATTCGTCCCTCACCTTGCCTGGCATCGCCCGCAACAGTTTATAAGCATCGAAAAGCGTCTCGATGAAGCGGTCAGGGTTGGTTTTCGGGTCCTTAGCTTGCAACTTCTTTAACTGGGCCGCTAATACTTCAGCACGGATACCATAGTCCAACCGTTTGTCGATACGTACCGCGGGCATCTCCGGCTCGCGGCGGATCAACACAGGATAGCAGAAGATGATACCGTCACGCTCATACATCGTGACCCCAGCCGCCTCCGCGGCAGCCTTCAGCTCAGGTATGAAATCGCCATTTGGCTGCATGTAGCTTGAAGCATCAAACGTGAACTCAGGACACTCTTCGGCGCGTAGCTGGAGGCACTCGGTGGCGGTAACCGCCGCTTGACGCAGCTTTTCGATGTCGCGCAGATTGCCGATGGCCACCGCTGTCTGCAATTTATGTAATGCCGCGGTGGCCTTCTTGGCTTGATCGAGCCATCCCGATAACTGCTTTCCGTATTCGTCCAACTGTTGACTTAACGTCATTTGGTTCTCCCGTCGTGTTATATTTCAGGCAACAAGCGTTCTCATGCCAGTGCCATATGTTACTTATGATCCGTTAATATCTTAGCTGATTTGTGCTCCAACGTCTACGGAAGGGAATCGGACGGATGCGACGGATCGGACCGATGACCCATTTGCCGTATCAGCTCCTGCATCACCAGACCGTTGGCGGTGAGCTGCTTGCGGTTGCGGGATGATTGACACAGTCCATTCTCCATACATATCTGCAGAGTCAGTACATCGTCGATTCCGCGACATAAATGTCTCGGCTATTGGTCATCAAGCCTGCTGAAGCAGTCTGGGTGCAGCATCAGACGCACACTTACAGGGCGAAGCCCTGCAGCCTGCTTCAGCAGGCTTGGCCGGTCAATAGCCATGTGCTTTAGCACGTGGTATGGCTGACTGTGCTAACTCCACTGCACCGCGCGGCTGATTAATAGCGGCCGGATTTGACGGATCGGACCAATCGCGCTTAATGCGATATCGCCACCCCACCCTACCGCATGCCAGAACCTCGTATCAGCTCCTGCATCACCAGCCCGTTGGCGGTCAACTCCTTGCGGTTGCGGAACAGCCCGTAATCTACACCCTCGGCGGTGATGGCGTAGTGAACGCAGAAGCACTTCACGCGCGCTGCGATCAGCGCCAGGGAGGCCTGCTTCAGCAGCCTGCTGTCGGCATTACGGATCGCACCATACTCCGTCACCACCACATCACGACCCTCCAGCCCATACCGATTCATGGTCTGCCGCAACTGCTTTATGGCCAGCGGGATCTGCTCAGGCGGATTGTACGGGTGATACCCCACTCCATCCAGCCAACGCCGACTGGCACACACCTCCAGCGCCTTCGGGAACCAGTAGAGCGCGCTGTAGCTCTTCATCTCATCCTCATGCCACTCAGCGGCCAGACCACCGCTGATCACCGGTATGTTCGGGCTCTCCGCTTTCAACATCTGGATGGCGGGGTCGAGAATCCGCCGACCGAACTCCGCGGCTCTGACGGTCCATGGATCGATGTTGTCCATCCAAAAGTCGTAAGTGTCAGGCTCGTTCCATATCTCCCATGCTGCGATTTCCGCCAGGTGGCCATAACGTCTGGCCACCTGACGAAGGTATTCGCTCCACAGCTCTGGTTTGTCAGGCGCCATTTTACTGCTGTGACGGGAGTTGCTCCAGGCAGGTGACCCATACAAGCAGACGATCAGTCGGTGCCTATCCTGCTTAGCTGTGTTGACGGCTGCATCCGGCTCCGACCAGTCATACCGGCCTGGCTGAGATTCGATCACCGACCAATGCCACATGTCACGGACGGCAATCTGCCGTCCCGCAGCCATCTGTTGCATCAGCGGAGCGTTGTCCACGTAGGCGTTCTGCCCATCACCATAGTTATGGCTCTGGGCATGAATGCCTATCAATGGCAGGTTGAGCCTCATTTAGAGGAAGCGGGAACAATCAAGACAGCCGGAAGGGCCCAGCAGAACCAGTCTGCACCAAGGTTTTGCCGTGCGTTCACGCCAAGACCAAGTTTGATCGTCTGACCAGCGTAGGCACTGAGATCAAAGCTGCGTTCCTGCCAGCCTCGCGTCGTCTGGGTACCCTTGGCGATCTGCTTGCCGTTGACCATCACAGACCAGTCCACACCATCAAGGCTGTCATTGGTGAAGCCAGTGGATGCCGTGAACACCAGTTTCTGCATCTTGGTGACTTTCGGCAGCTTCACCTCCATCGTGCCGTAACCGGTGCCCTCTTTCGGCGGATGGCTGTAGATGGCGCTCATGTGCGTCACGCCATCGGACACAAGCTCTTTGCGCCACTCCAGCCCGGGCTGCAGATTATCCAGCTTCGCGGTGTCGATCAGCAGACTGAGATCCGTTACCAGGTTCTTACCCGCGAAAGCCGGTTTTGGCTTAGATCGGTCGATGTTCTTGGAGGGCAGAAGCTGCTGCCAGCTCTTGGCACCCAGCACCGGCAGCAGATACGCCAGCTTCTGGTCAGCCTCAGGAGTGCCAGACAGCCGGAACGCCTCCCAACTGGGCAGTTTACGACCGAGTTTACCCGTGCTGGGATTATCAACGTCAGGGAAGTCCCACACGCCCAGCCTCAAGCCGAACTCATCGCGCGCAGACACATGCCGGTGCAGATTGAACGCTACGATGCCGTTGATGTGTGCCACCCGATAATACGCAGCCGCATAGGCCGCGGCCTGAAGCTGCTCACCCTCAGGCGTCGGGTCTGCGTTGAAGCCTTGCTCCGTCAATGCGATTCGTCTCAGTTTGCCGTTGTATAAGAAACGCGGCTGCGACAGGAAGTCGGGAAGCACCTCCAGGTTCCTGAAGGTAATCTTGGGCGTATCATACCGAAGCAGTGCCTGATCGTCCTTCAGAAAGTTCGGCTTGAATAGGTCCTGCGGATAGGGATGGAAAGCCACGTCCCACGGGAAGTTGCCCTCCGCGTTCGAACGCTTCGCCAGACCTTCCAGCACCACATCGCCCTGCATGTCCACAGGTGCCGTCCAGTGATGCTCCATGCTGATGAACGCACGCAGGTCAGGATGCGTGTCGCGCAGCACCAAGTCGGTCACACGCACCGCCTTCATGTACTCGTCCAGGAAATGCTGGTCGGAGGGTCGGCCCATGTTATACCACGACCAGTGCGCCTGCACCTCGTTGCCCACGATGTAGCTGCTCACCCAGCCGTATTTACAGTCTGGACGGCTATACCGCTCCGCGAAGAATCCAATCACGGCGCGGTAGGCCTTCAGACCGCGGTCGTTGGTGAGGTTGAACGCGCCCAGATGCATCGGCGCATTCGCCAGATCGGTCTCCGGGTGTATAAACGGGTTGCCGGGGTCGGGCTTATTAGGAATTGGGTTGTTGATCACCGCAAAGATATTGATACCCGCATCGGTCAGCTCTTTGAACTGCTGGTCAAACCCGCGGAATGTGTCCATATTGATGCTGTAGCGCTCACCATCGACCTCAATCACCGGCTCGCCGGGCTTCGCATCTTCCGGTGGTTTCAGCACGCCGATGAGGTTAATGTTGGTGGTGATGTGCTTCACACCCAGCGTCACCAAATCATCGATCATCCATGGGCAACTCATGCCCTTTCTGGAGGCTGGCCAAGGCAACCGAAAGCCGCGGCTGTTCTCTGTGAATTCGGTGACATACCGCATTGCTGATGCCTTACCCGTTTTAGCATCCACCAGCCGGAATCGCCGATACAGCAGGTCTTCATCACGCTGCACACGCGGAAAACCAAGCTTCTGCTGGCCGGTTAGCTTGCCGTTCCAAACGGTCACGCCAGCGGAGTTCTGCCAGGGCTTCAACGCCTCCAGGCGATATAAACCGGGTTTATCCGTCTTCGCCGTGATGGTGATTACAGATTTACTGGCCTCAGACTTGACGATCACAGCAGCATCTGCCAATCCTGTCAGACTCGCACATAGAACGGCCGCCATGGCCGCAGTTCGCAAATTCATCTGGTTCTCCCTGTGTTGAATAATACATAAGTGGTACGTCCCCTCATCAAGCGGGTGTTCCTGTGAGAATCAGCACCCAGTCCTGCAGAACGGGCATCAGCTTCCAGTCGCCCTTCCCGTATGAAAGCGACCATGTGCCCTGCTCATCAGGCTCCACAGCTCCCGATGCAAACACCGAACCATCCACCGGGCTGACGAGTCGCCATTGGTAGTTGATGCCAGCTTCCAACTGCTTAATGGTCACGCTGGATGCCCACACCGGAGGCGTGTAGATCACCCTCAGCCGCTCATGAATGCCCGCGCAGACCGGAGCGAAATAGGACTCGATGCGGTCACTGACAGAGATGTGTGGTTCGCACCATTCAGGATGCGGCGCCATATTCCACCACTCTACGCCCTCAAGGATCCGCTTGCCCAGCGCCACATGCGTGGAGCCTGGCAACTGGTAGGCGTCTTCCCACGGAGTGTCGCCGTACGATATCCCATGCGGTGAGGGCCCGTATGGCTGCTGCCGTGTGTTCAGTTGCCACAGACCGTTAGCGCCATAGGTGTGCCCCGCCGCACCGCTGAGTATGCAGTCCCAGAACATATAACGCTGCACCTCTTGACGCGAGGCCTCGCCGATGCCCTCATAACTCACTTCGGAGTTGATCACGGGCATCACAGGCGTGGATTCATACGACCCACGCACTTGATCTACCGTGTTCTTGAGGCTAAGCCAGTTCGCATGGCCTGTCTGAAGCATCTCCATGTCCAGCAGACTTGCGTCTTCCAACTGGTTCCGGCCGTTGTCGGTCGGATGAATAGTGATGATGTTCCCAAACGGGTCGGTCTGCTTCACGTAACGGGCGATCTCCGTCCAGCCCTGTTTGAGGAATTTGGCATCTTCCACCTTGTTTTCGGACAGGTAGAACGGCATCGTCGCTTCACCGGCGAGGCACCAGACCACCGGATAGGCTCCCCAGCGCGCGATGAGGTTACGCCAGTGGGCTTTCATGAACTCCAGACCGGTCAAACTTAGGTAATATCCCCAGCAGCCGACGATACACGGCACGATCCCCAGATCCACCAGGCATTGAATCCGCTGGTCGGCATATTCGTAGTAATCGGGATTGATGGCATCATAGCTTTCTGTCCATGGGAAGCCCGCTTCGTTGGCTCCACGGGCATCGAACGCCGGCATATCCGGGTAGAGGCCAGCCACGATCTGCACCACATTGAAGCCCTTTTTCACGCGGTCAAGAGCCAGGGTTTGGAATCCGATCGGCCAGTCCAGCCGTTTGCACAGGCCCATCCACCAGGTATCTGCCATCCAGAAGAACGGTGTACCGTCCTCGTGGGTCAGGTAGCGCCTGCCAGCCTCCGTGCCGATGCGCCCGTGCTGCTTGATCGAGTGATCCCACTGGTGCTCGACGACCTCAAACCCGCCGCCGAACTCATCCATGTCATCGCCATCATACTGATTGCAGACGCAGCGATAAAAATAGATGCCGGGAACCGAGCTGCTGTAGCGAACTCCCCAAGACCGTCCACCTGCCCAGAAGGCTGGCACGATCTGATGACCCTTCGGTCCGCTGATCACTAAGTCTATCTGAACGGCGCTCAGCGGCACACTAAACTCTTGAGAAAGGGTAAACCGCCGTTCCCATACCTCGTTACGTCTGATGGTCTCCATGTTCGCACCTCATCTCTCGATCTCGTTGTAGTGGTAGCTGTCACGCAAGGCGGTGTGGCGCCTGAACGAAGGGCGGTTCGCGAACCGCACCCTACCGACCCCTGGGCACGCCAATCTCCCGATTGACATCTCCCTATCTGCGTCCATTCGCGTCCATCTGCGGTTCAAAAGCCTCCGGGCACGCTTCTGTCATTATCGTGGTTGAGCAGCCGCTGGTAGTTTCAATATAGCGGGCTTCATCCAGCAGAACCAGTCATAGCTCGGGTCCTTTCGTGCATTCACGCCCAGACCCAGGCGGATGCTTTGCCCTGCCCAGGTACTTAGGTCTATGCGCAACGGCTTCCATGCGCGGCTGGTCTGTGTTCCCTTGGCGACCTGCTTGTCATTCACCAGCACCACCCAGTCCACACCGTCAATGGAGTTGGCCGAGAACCCGGTGGATGCCACGAACACAAGCTTCTGCTTCGTTGTGATTTTAGGCAGATTGATCACCATGGTTCCATATCCTGTGCCCGTCAGCGGAGGGTGGCTCAGTATCGCCTTCTGGAAGGTCACACTGTCGGTCACCAACTCTGGCCGCCATTCCAGCCCTGATCTCATATTCTGCAGAGTGGCTCGGTCCATGATCGTGCACAGGTCGACCACCAGGCTGTCAGCAGCATAGACAGGCTTGGGTGGCGTGCGGTCGATCTTGCTGGCGGGCAGAAGCTGCTTCCAACTCTTCACGCCTAACACCGGCAGCAGATATGCCAGTTTTTGCTCCGCGCCAGGAGTGCCGGATAGCCGAAAAACCTCCCAAATGGGTAACTTACGGCCGTAGGGATTGGGTGAGTTATCCTCTGGCTTGTCATACAGACCGAGCTTCAGTCCGAAAAGAGTCTGATCAGATTTCGAGGAGACATGCTGGTAGAGGTTGAAGGCGTCAATCCCATCGATATGCGCCACGCGGTAGTAAGCCGCGGCATACGCGGCAGCCTGCACCAGTTCACCATTGGGATCGCTGGTGACGTTAAATCCCTGCTCGGTGAGTGCCACTTTACGCCGCTGCCTACGATAGAGCATCCGCGGTTGAGCCAGATAGGCTGGCAGCACCTCCAGGTTCTTGAAGGTAATCTTGGGTGTATCGAACCTCAGCACAGCCTGATCATCTTTCAGGAAGTTGGGCTGGTACAGGTCCTGCGGGTAAGGATGAAAAGCCACACACCACGGGAAGTCGCCCTCCATCCTGGCGCGTTTCGCCACACCCTCGATCACGGCGATCCCGGTCAGGTCTACAGGGGCACTCCAGTTATGTGTCATGCTGATCAGTGCGCGCAGGTCGGGATGGGTATCGCGTAAGGCCAAATCGGTCACCCGGACCGCCTTCATGTACTCGTCCAGGAAATGCGATTCCGAGGGCCGTCCCATGTTATACCAGGACCGGTGCGCCTGCACCTCATTGCCGACCACATAACTGCTGATCCAGCCGTATTTACAATCGGGTCGGCTATAACGCTCAGCAACAAAACGCATCACTGCCCGATACGCCTTCCAGCCGCTCTCATTGGCGATATTGATCGCGCCATAACGCAGTGGAGCGTTGGCCAGATCGCTCTCTGGGTGTATGAGTGGATTGGTGGGATCAGGCTTCAATGGCATGAAGTTGCTGATCACCGCGATGCAGTTAATGCCAGCATCGGTCAGCTCCTTGATCTGCTGATCGGTGCTTCGTAATGCTTCCAGGTTGATGCCGTAACGCTCATTATCTACCACGACCACGGGCTCACCGGGCAGCACCGCATCGGGTGACTTCAGAACGCCCGTGATCACCATGTTCACGGTCGCATGCCTCACACCCAGCGTCTTTAGGTCGTCCACCATGCGGGGAAGACTCATGCCTTTCTTCTCTTTCGGCCAGATGATCCGAAAACCACGGCTGTTCTGCGTGAAGTCGGTGACATACAGGTTGTTCGATGCGTCTCCTGTCCTGTTGCTTACCAGACGGAAACGCTGGTAGAGCAGGTCTTCGCCATCTAGAATTCGCTTGAACCTGATCTTCTGTTGGCCGCTCAGCTTGCCGTTCCAAACCGCTATGACCCCGAACGTCTCCCAAGGCTTCAAGGCCTCGAGACGATAATATCCAGGTTTGGCAGATTTGGCCGTCACCGTGATCATCGACTTACTGGCCTCAACCTTTAGCAGTTCCGCCGCACCAGCACCACAGCTTATACATATAATGAATGCGATCGAGACCGTTATCAATGAACTCTTCATTCCTCACCCTTTCGTAGAGCCAAAACTGAAGACAGCACAATTGGTATGACGTCGATCCTGCCATTTTTCGGTGCTTAGTGTGCTTTCCGTTGATACTATTCTACCCTGTGATCCGCCTCATTCCCATAGAGCATGAAGGCGTGATTGAACTCCATAGCCAAATCGGCGTAATATCAATCAGGACTAAGTTTTTATAAGGAGCGGGATCATGGCCACACGACTCGGTTTCATAACCGCACTCGCGATGCTTGCCGTCTGTTGGCCGTCGCCTGCGCGATCCCAACCCGATAGCCAAACACCAAATACTACCCAAACAAAGAGGATACAAATGCGAGTCTGGACCAACACCGAGTCAAATGGTGCCATCCACGCCATGGGGAATGGCGAGATGGTTGTATACGGTCAGGGCGCGAACCTGACAAACATATACGGCCCTCCATATAGTGCTCCAAACACTCTATCCCTCACGACCGAAGGTTCGGAGCAGCTGCAAGACACAGCAGTACGTGAGATGGGCACATCCATCTGGAACCACAAGACCTCTGTCGCTGGTCAGCCAGCCGTTGACTACACCGAGTTTGTGGCCTCGGACATGGCAGCATATATCCGCCTGTTCGATTGTAAATCCGAGGGTGTCCGCTGGGTTCTGCACCCGCATCCTGCCGCTAAATTCACCCAGTGCGCTCTGGTTCCGGGTGTCTGGCAGCAGATCATCAAAGCGGGCCAGAATGCCTATAACTACCCCACTAACCTGTGGTCCTTTCACCGCATCGTGCCTCAGGGCTCCTGCAAGACCGAGCTTAGCCCGAACGGCGATCTGGTCATCAGCATCCTGCCCGGAAAAGGCAGCCTGGCGGTGGTCGGAGCCTCCACGTACCCGGATGCGGTCACGGAGACCGAGAAGCTGATGAAGCTAGGTGCTGCAGCCTATCTGGAGCCCACCCACGCCCACTGGAAGGCCTTCACCGAGCGCCGTCTGGCCGCCAAGCCGGAGCTCAAGAAGCTGCCCGCCGATATGGCCGAGGTAGTGGATAGCATCGCCACGCTGATCAAATCGCAACAGTCCAATGACGGCGGCGTGATGGCAGGCCATTACTACGCTCTTGCCTATGTTCGCGACCAGTATGGCACCGCCAAAGGTATGCTGAGCATCGGCATGGTGGAAGAGGCCCGCAAGAACCTGGAGTTCCGGCTGCGCAAATATCTTCTGTTCGGCACGCTGCAAACCGCTGAGACCATGGGTGTTGACTGCGCGCGTCATATCCACGAGAATGACGAATCCGAAGGCCCGGGCTACACCATTCTGCAGGCACGAGACTACATCGAGCTCACCGGCGATCACGCCTTTGGCCAGAAAATGTGGCCGATGCTGGACTGGTGCTGGACGGTGCAGACCAAACATCTGGCCGGTGGTCTGCTGCCATTCAACGGCGACGAAACCTATGTGGCGGGCGGCTTCTTCCCTCGCTCTGGGCTGAACCAGGGCTCCGCCGACTCCACGCTGGTGTTCATCGAGGCCGGTAAGTGGCTTGGCAAGTGGGCGGTCGATCATGGCTATTGGAGCAATGGGTTTGCGAAAGATCAAATGGCAATGGTGAAGCAGGCCTCCGAGGCCTACCGCAAGCACTTCTTCGCCGGCAACCTCATCTGGGCCAACGAACCCGAACGTCTCGACCATATTACACCACCCAGGTTCCGGCACGGCGTGTGCGAGGGTTCTTGCGGTTGGTTTGGCTGGACCGAGCGCAGCGACAAAGGCCGCTACCTCTGCCCGAACTGCATCGGCGTGAAGGATGTGCCCGCTGAGGTTCCTGCGAAGATGGAGGTGAACTCCGTGTCGCTGTTGCCGGCGTATCTGGAGAGCGACATCCTCAGCAACGAGGAGACGCAGCGTGTGCTGGAGCACGTGCTGTCGCAAGCCGACGCACAAGGTCATATCTCCAGTGTGCCCGGAAAACCGGCTTGTGTGGGTTACGATCCAGGCTTGATTTTGATCAGCTTGACTAAGCTGCACAGCCCCAAGGCGAAACAGGCATGTGAGCGCATGCTGAAGCTGCTGGACGACACCGGAGCCTGGGTGGAGTATTACGGTGGAGGCGATGCCCGCATCGGCTGCTGCCGTGCCCGTCCATGGGAGAGCGGCATCAACGTGAAGGCACTGGTGAATTACCTGAGCCAGACGAAGTAGGGACGCAGGCTTTGTGATTCGTCACCCTGCCACGTCCTGAAGGACAAGGTTATGTTCATGACTCACTTCCGCCGCGCCCTGAAGGACGCGGCTTATTAGCCGAAAAGCCGGCTGAAGCCGTCTACCAGAGTTCTGCGATCGAGTGTGGGCTGTGATGTTTCATATCGATTACCGAGCGGATGTCCGCAGCCCATTTTAATGGGCTTTTCGGTTAAGAAGCCGCGTCCTTCAGGGCGCGGCACAGGATGTCGACGAAGGTTGCACCCTCTGGCGCAATCAGCCATTACGCCATATGAGCCCTATCCCTGCCGCGTCCTTCCGGGCGCGGCATAGAATGGCGACGATTGCAGGCTTGCTGCATGGCTGTCCGCCGCTGCCCGATCTAGGTAAAGCTGGGCAGGAAGTCGGCTTGCAACTGCAGCATGTAGTCCAGCATCTTCTCCGCCTGAACCACGCTGTCGACCACCGGATCCAGCAGCAGTGCTTGCATCAGCCTGTCGCGCGACTTGGTGGCAAACGCCTCAGTCAGGCTGTCAATGATCGAGAACTGCACGCGCATCAATGCTGCGGCTGGCTCAGGGATGCAGCCTACAAAGTGCGGGTGAAGACCATCAGCATCCACTGAAGCGGGAACTTCCACCACAGCCGTTTTGGGCAGATTCGCCACATATCCAGCACTGTTCAACACGTTCACGGCCGGGTCATCAAACGCCACGCCCGAAACCTGCGCGTTGATGATGTCCACAGCCGCCTCTCCGCTGCCGCGCACCCAGCTCTCATCAGCAACCTCACCCGCCTGCACCACACTCTCCACTGCGCTCACCTGCCGCTCCGACGGCTTCACAGCATGGCACTCCTGGCCATACGACCATCGGTCGGGCACATAGCTTGCTCCCCAGGCCAGGTACTCGCCGATGTGGTCGTCCGACCGGTAAGTGAACATATTGAAATACTTCACCAGGTCATGGTAGATGGAGTTCTGACGCTTCTCATCGGCCAGAGCGCCCTCAATAACCTTCGGCAGAAGGTCTTCCCCTGTCTGCTTATCCTTCACGCTCAGGAACATGTAGAAGTGGTTTAGACCAGCGCTCACGATCTCCAGCTCATCCAGTGGACGGCCCAGATACTGGCTGGCAGCACCTGTTCCGCTGTGGATACCGTGGCAAAGCCCCACCACCTTAATCTTGGTGAGGTGCGACACCGCATGGGTGATGCGCGCCACCGGGTTCGTGAAGTCCAACAATAGTGCCGTAGGACAGATGCGCTCCATATCGCGGCAGATGGGTATCACGATGTTCATGTTGCGCAGCGCGTGGAATATGGCGCCAGGACCGCCATTTTCGCCCAGAATATGCCGGAAGCCAAACGCGTGTGGCACTCGGAAGTCCTGCTCCCAAAGAGGCATTCGCGATCGTTCCACGGCGCAGATCACGAAATTGGCGTCAGTCAACGCTTGCTCAAGGTCCAGGCTCCGCGTGACCGTGATGTCTGCACCGAGGTGCGCCTTCACGATCTCAGCGAAGCGGTACATCAAGTCGAGAGCGGTCTCGTTGATGTCGTGCAGGCAGAGGGTCACTCCCTGCCCTCGCAAACCTTCAGCCCACATGATATCTACTACATTGCCTCGGCCAAAATCCTTCGACCCGGCACCCACCATGACGATCTTAACGGACATATGCACTCCTCTTTCCGGCACACAAAGATATGTGTAACCGCTGATATTATTCGCTCTCGAGCGGCAGTATTCCTACTGCCAACTGATTGTTTGACATACCCATTCGTCACTGTGTCCTAAAAAACAGGGACAGATGCAGCGGACTGCTTCTATCCCTGTTGCGTTGACGATGCAAATCTGATCGGTCAGCCGATCACTAGAACTTGATACCATACCCCAGCATGAACTCAAACTGGTACATGGACAGGTCGACCTGCTGCTGGCCTGGAGCTTCCATGGGGTTGGCACCACTCACCGTTTTTGAAGGCGAATAAGCCAGCGCAAATGAGAACTCACGGTCGTTGGGCAGCTCTTTGGTTCCACCCAGCGTGTAATGCCATTCCTGAACACCAGGAGCCAGGATGTTAAACAACACTTCGCTGCTTGGGATGGGCTGTCGGCCATAGCTGACACCAGTCCGCCAGGTCCAGTCGGCTGCTCCCTTTTTCTGGTAGCCAAGTTTGTACACGGTCATATCGCGCCAGCCAAAACCTGACCCATTATCTCCACCCAGCAGATAGGATGCATCTCCGCCCATGCCGTTCATCAGGTAAGAGAAGGGATTACCAATGGAGGCGACATCGCTGTACCATATCTTTTTGATATCAAAGGTAACCACAGTATCTTCATTGGTATGGTAAGCACAACCAATCGTACCGTTAGCAGGGATATCGAAACCGCCCTGCTGAGCAAACAGATCAGAATAACGTGTAAATTTACCCATGCTGATTTTTGGCTGATAGGCTGCACTCAGTGTGAGCTTCTCACTTACATTCGCCTGTACACCCAATCGAACACCCACTCCGTCAGTGGTGTCTTTACCCTGATTAGTGAGGCTGTCTGGGTTGCCGTCGCTGACCATACCGCCAAAGCTGGCAAGGCCATCGGCTTCGAAGTTCTGCATGACGTATATCAGCGAGATGCCAAAATCCAGTTTCGGCGAGACCTTACGTGCATAGGTGCCCGCGATGAACATCTGCTCAAGGTTAACTCCTGTCGCACCAGCCCAATAAGTGCCAGTTCCGCCAGCCGATGCAGGCCAGGTGGTGTTCATGCCGCCGTTGCCATAGATGGTGATACCAAGGCTGGAATTCTCATCAAGCATTTTATTGTAGCCAATGTCTGGCATATAGAACAGCTTGCTCGCGCTGTCCCAATTTCCGGGCGCTAATGGGAATGTGCCGGGTGCGCCTGATGGGTTACCGCTGACCGAATAGTTCCTTAAGGGCGAAAAAAGATTCAAGCCGATGTCGAATCTGGTCCCGACGGTCACCATACCCGCCGGATTGGTAGCCGCCGCCAATGCATCCTGAGATAGTGCGGAGGTAGCACCCGCCAGGGCTTTTGATTTGACGCCAAAGCCGTCAGTAAAATAGCCATCGGTTGACCATGAGGGTGAACTAATGGCTGCCGCCATGACGACAGCAAGTGCCGCCTTTGTAATGAATAATTTCAATGATATTCCCCTTCATTTTCGATATCTAGATATGGGTAGTTTGGGAAAAGCCTGTGAATAGCCGGATATCTGCCGTTACGAAGACATACTGAAGTGAACGAAAATACAGTTCTACATTAGTTTTATATACCTGTACTCAAACATGCTGTCAAGAAGGCATGATAGATTACACGGCACTGGGTATATCTCACCGCGTCCTGGCATATTGTAAGCCACTTATCTGAGCTAGTCTTAGATATATCTGTGGCATTCAGTCCTCAGTATATGCAACCATTATCGTTTACCAGAGCTCTCTAGCGCATTAACGTCTCGTTTTCTGGTAGATTCGCATTATCATTCAAGCCACGCCGCGTCTTCGCGTGATTGGCAGGGTTGTGTATAATACATTCAATACACGCCATACATTTCGTAAGGAGTTTTCACATGTCTATGCGTTTATGGTCCGGTCTGGCCGTGATAACCTCGGTACTGATGCTCTCACTCTCTGCAAATGCTCAGCTCGCGAAGCCGCCAGCCGACCTGCTGCCGAATGTGCCAGCAGACTTCACACGCTTCGTGATGCCCAACCAACCCGAGGTGGCACAGCTTTTCAACCGCTACACATGGTATTTCTGGAACAACCGCGCCTACAACAACAATGTGATGTTCTACCAGGAATATATGACCATGGCAGACATGTGGCTGAACGACGCGATAGACCCGCGCCGAAAGATCAGCATCCAAAATGCCCGACGCGACGACCTGGCCACTACGCTTATCCACCGCAGCGGATATGTGCACACGCAGCAGCACTATAGTCATGCCGACGACTGGGGCTGGGTGTTTCCACTATGGGAACAAAGCCAAGTTTTTAACCCGGGCGACCCCGCGAACATCTACAAAAAAAACACCACCTACGGATGGTGCTTCCAGACCACGGTGCCACCGTGGTGGATTGATGGTGGGTATCTGGTATCGTGGCCCGGGCTGCAGGGTGACGCGCTGGGCGAATCGGCCACCCACAAATGGGAGCTGACAGACCTTAAAAGCAGCGGCATCAAAGAGGAAAAATGGCAGCTCGAAGCCACAGGCCCAAACCCAACCATCACCTCACCTGCCGATGTGCAGTTGCAGGCGTTCCAGTGCCCGTATCTGCAGATTCGCTGGCTTCGCGAACTGGCATCTGGCGGTAAACCCAAGGCGGTAATCGAGTGGATGCGGGTCGGTGATACCGGCTTCTCTGCCGACCGCCGTATCGAGTTCGACGCACAGTCTGAGACGACGGAACTCGAAAAGCAGATCGGCTTCATCGCCACGGACACCATCATGGGACCGTGGGAACAAACCTGGCACAGCATCGTGCCGATGTTTAAGCATCCGAAGTGGAATGGCAAAATCGCAAGGTTCCGCATCCGACTAGCACCTGGCAGTGAACAGGCGAAATTCCAGATTGACAGCATCTTCACCTGCTACGACACGCGCCATTCCATCAACAACCCGCTGTTCGTGATGGGCTCATGGAACGTCTACCGCTGGTCTGGCGACTTGGATTTCCTCCGTAAACAGCTCGACCGTATGCGCATCGCCTGTAAATACCAGATGGAGCAGATGGGTGGCTTGAAATACAACCACATCCGCAACACCTGGCCTGGGCACGACGGTCTACCAGGCTGGAGCATCGACAACACCAAGCCCGGTAAGCGCGTATTGAATGGCGGGCATGGCATAGGCAATAACTACTACGACCTGGTGCCCTTCGGCTGGGATGATGCCTACGCTACCAGTCAGTATTACGGCATGCTGACCACAATGATCAAAGTGGAGCGTCTGGTCCTAAAACATCCTGAATGGAAGATGCCGAACCGTGTAAAGTTCTACAGTGCTGATTTCCTGACTAAGCACGCAGCCAAAGTCAAACAGACCGCCAACAAGCTGTTCTGGAACGACAAGACCGGGCGGTTCATTGGCTCCATCTCCAAAGAAGGCAAGCGTCACGACTACGGCTTCACCTTCGTCAACCAGGATGCCATCTGGTATGACATCGCCAGCCCGGAACACGCGAAATCGATCATGGACTGGATCACCGGCAAGCGGATTGTAGCCGGCGACACCTCGCAAGGCCCGGATATCTACCGGTTCGAGTTCGGTCCCCGCGCCACTACCAAACGCAATGTGGAATGGTATGGCCAGGGCTGGTACTACCCTGAAGGTATTCCGTGGGGAGGCCAAATTCAAGACGGCGGTGCCGTGCTGGGCTTTGCATACTACGATCTATGGGCACGCATGAATGTGTATGGCATCGACAACGCCTGGTCGCAGTTTACACGTATTGCCAACTACGAAAAAGAGGTCATCGCCGCAGGTGGGTACCGCAAGTTCTACGCGGACGGCACCAAGGGCACCACACTGCAAGGCGGAGGCCGGCCGGGCGGTATCGGAGTCGACCAGGAGTTCCTGGAGAGCGCCGTGCTGCCGGCATTTATCGTGAACGGATTCCTGGGCATCAATCCCGATGGCCAGAACCTGCTCATCAAGCCCAATCTGCCGAAGGCGTGTCCCAGCATAGGCATCCGTAAAATGCGATACCGCAACTGCACATGGAACATCCAGGCCGACGGCTCACAGATCATCGTGGAGTTACTGGACAAGCCCTCGCAGCCCATCAGCGTGTGCTGGTACCAGCACGGCAAGCTGATGAGCTACAGCTTCAAGACTCCAGGGCTGGTAAAGCTGAAGCGTTAGGGGCTTGCACCAACGCAAGAAGGGCGGTTCGCGAACCGCCCTTACACAAGACAATCAACTGACCGGCGTGGTTTTCATCGCGCCGGTCTTGCGTTAGCCGTTAGAATATGTCAGACGAGTAGGACGAGTAGGACTGATAAGCTAGCGGCAACAGTTCCCATTCTATCTCCTTCTCTCCTGCTCTTCTGTCTCCTCCGCTTAGTGCATCTCCACCGCGCAGCTGCCGATTCCGCTGCGGAGGAAGTTGAACTGCACGTTCGGGTGAAGCCCCAGCAACGACATCGGCACAGCCGAGTCGGCCAGTTTCTTGGCGATCATCAGCGTGGTCAGGCGCATACCAAACGGGTTGTCATGGCAGCCCGCGTGCCAGATCGACACTTTCTCCGATTTCCATGTCTGCAGCGGGCCGACACTCACCGCCTGGCTGGGCACCAGATCAATCTTACCGCCTCCGCTGGTGCGGGCGTTCTGCATCACCGTGACAGGGTGCAAGGTGACCACACGGGTGGAGAGCTTCAGGTATTCCTCCGGCGTGGGCGGGTTGTCCTGGTATTTCCCGGTTCTGGGCAGCGGGTCATTGAATGCCCAGTGCTTGATGTCGCCCTGACCACCCTGCATCACCGCGCAGCGGGCGGTTTCGAAACTGGCCACGTAGTCGGTATTGTCAGCTTTCGGAAAGTGCATATTGCTCGCCCTCATCGCCAGCTCGGGACGGATGCGGTTGAAACAGAGCTCCTTGTCGGCTTTCGCGAAGGATAGCGGATGGTCCTCAGCGGCCTCTTTACCGTCAATAATCCACTCGTCCATGCCCCAAAAGTGTGCGTCGCGGGCATTCAGGTTCAAGCCCATCGCATTCACCATGCGCGCCACCAACGGGAGCTGCTCGGTGGGGCCGATCGGGCCGCAGATGCCCACCGGGTCGTTCGGTGTTGACTGCTGCCACGCCTCGATATACTCCAAAGCCTCCGCGCAGTAGAACTCTTCGATGCTGTCGTAATACACCACCTTGAAACCTTCGCGCGACAGCCCAAACATATCCTCGGCAGTGAGTTTAGCGGCGTCATCCAGGATCGCCTGGTCGATGGTGGTAAAGTCCCACCACCCGGGAACGAGCTTGCTGATCGGTCGAGTCATTATCGGGTTCCTCCATGTCGGGTTACTTTATTAGTTAATACGGTGGTCAGCGGATCGAACTCCTCGGAGCCGAAGCCCAGGCTAAGGTGCCGTCGCCAGCCCTCAGCCACGATAAACTGGCCAGAGCAGGCGCCCACCTCTTCGCACATCTGCTCCATCAAGTGGATGTAGTTGTCGGTTCCCTGGCTTTCATCCAGCCACTCTTTCTGGCTTCGATGGCAGGCCAGCATGTCGCGTTTCATCTGCAGAACATCCTGCATATTCACATAGAGCTCGGGTGTCAACGGCTGGCGCAACGGATCCTTCAAGCCCATAGGCATGGCATGATACAGGCATATGTCCTGGAATGTGGCCTCTGTGACAGGATCGCACACGTAGTTGGGCATATTGCGGCAGAACGCCGCCGTGACCGCCAGCCGGGCCGTGTTGGTGTGGTCCTCCATGTAGTCCTGAGGTGAGGGTATCAGCAGTATCTCCGGCTGGACTTCGCGGATGATCGCACACAGCTTGCGGATGAGCGACTGCTCGTAGAGTATCTCCAGGTCGTTGGTGATGGGCGTATGATAGGTCGCACCTATCAGCCTGGCGGCATCGGCCGACTCCTGTATGCGGATGCGCGCGGTGATCTCCGCATCCGTCACCACCGACCCGCAGCAGCCGTTCGCCAGCGACATCACGTGGATCTCATAGCCCGCCTGTGCCAGAAGAATCAGCGTGCCGGACATCACGAACTCAATATCATCAGGGTGGGCACCGATGGCCATTGCGCGAGGGTTACCCATTTAGTATTCCGCCTTTCCTTCGTATATCATATGCGTGCCGGCCGGGTGAATCACATCGTGCGCCGTGCCGTTGATCTTCACGCTGATGGTGCCGTGCGGAGTGGCGATCAGCCCCTCTGCTGACGTCACATATCCAGGCAGCTTAGTGAAGCTGAACTTCTTGAAGCCGGGTTCAAGCGGTTTGATGCCGAGTATATATGCGTGCCAGAAGTAGACCGGAATGCCCGACCAGCCATGGCACAGACTGCCGGCATCATCAAAGTCGGCGGCACCCTTGATGGTCTCCCAAAAAGTGGTAGCGCCATGGCTCAGCATGTATGCCCAGTCCTTGCGGATGTCCTCCATCGCGGCCAGCCCGAACTGCTCCGGCTGCTGAAGCAGTGCCTCATACTTGTAGATACTGTAGCTGAGCGTGGCCCTGACCATGCCGTTCTCGCGGTTGGCCAGCTTGGCCCGCAGACCCTGGGCCTCACGTTCGGGCACTACACCGGCCAGAAGCGCAAGCGACTGCGTCAGCTCCGCACAGTGCTGCTCGTTGTCGGAGTAGGTGCGGTATAGCTGCGTGCGGGCGTCCCAAAACTTGCGGTGGATGGCCTTGTTCACGCTGCGCTGCTGGGCCGAGTAGTCATCGGCCAGAGCCTGATCACCCAGATAGTGTGCCATCTTGGCCGCCGCTTCGAGGGCCAGCGAGTAGAACAGGTTGAGCGGAGCATCTCGGCGGTCCGGCGACACCTTCTCGCTGTGGGAGCCGTCCAGACCATCGGCCCACTCGTAGAAATGCCAGTAACGCTTGCCGATCGGCAACTGCAGCAGTCCCTCAGCCAGCGAGGCCTGGTAGCTCTCCAGCATCCGCATCACGCGCGGCAACTGCCTGGCGGCGAACTCAAGATCGCCGGTATACATCAGGTGGTCGGCTAATGCGATCACCCACGCCATGCTGAAGCACGGGATCGTGATAGATATCTCTGCAGGTGCGCAGAGCTCCAGATAGCCGTCGGCTTTCAGTCCCATGCCCAGAAGCTCCAGAGAAGCCGCCGGGAACTTGGGATCGCCAAACGCGGTGTAACCACACAGCGCCTGGTTGCGCATATCCATGGCATACAACGCCTGCTCACGCCACGGGCAATCTTCGTAGTGCTCATGCATGCACAGCTCCAGCGTGCGGATGCTGGTCTGGTAAATCTGGTCGATCTGTTCATCGGAGCTCCGGAAGCTGCCGTTTTGCACCACGGGATAGGCCACCGGCAGCAGGCCCGCATATGCGATTTCGCACTTCGGCCCGGCGTGGCTGATGTGCAGTTGGATATACCGACCAGCCATACGCAGGAAGTAGTGGGTGAAGTTCTGCTTTCCTTCGCGGCAGACATACCGGCTGGCGAAACACCGCCGGCCCACACTGGCGCGCACGTGACCATCCTCCAGATGCTCTCCCCAGGCGATATCGACGATGGTGCCCTCCGAGGCATCCAGTTCCAGGTCAAACTGCCCGGCCTCTTCCCTGCCCAGGTCGAAGATCAGATAGATGCCGTCGGCTTTCCTGGCGGCTGCGGTGATGAGCTTCAATCCCAACCTGTCCGGGAGCCTGGTCGCGTAGCCCGGAATCACAAGCTGCTCCAGAGTGCCCGGCAGAAGGCGTGCTGCCTGCATCTGCTCCGCCACAGGGCTTGCCTTCTCCTCAGCCGATTGGTGGAACAGTCCTTGCGCCACCAGGCATGATGTCAGCCGGCCCCCGATGTTGAGTTTTTCGATTGGGCGGGCCTGAGCAAGCGGACGCGTCTGTGTGCTGACCGTGTCTGCGGCGGTGATTGTGCGCCAGTCCGACTTCATCTGGAACTCTGGCGCATTCCAGTTTTGGTCATCAAGCCCGGCGTGGTATTCAAAGGTGAAACCGAGTTGGCCGGTCACTTTGGCTATCTTGCCCTGCTTGTAGCCTTTCGACAGCCGGTAGGAGGTCTCCACACCGCTGCTGACCACCGTCTCGGCACATCGCAAGCTGTAGATCAAACCCGGGTTGGAGATGATGTATTGGAAGCTGTCTGCGCCTTGGTAGAAGCCCAGCACCGCGATGGTGTTGCGACCGGCACGAAGGTATTGCGCCACCGGCAGCGTGTCGTAGGTCTTGCATTCGGGATAGTCGTCATACTGACCGAAACCGGCCAGCTGCCCGTTGATCCACACCGCGTAGTCGGTGTCAATGCTGATGTCTAAACTGGCGTTATTATCGACGCTGGATAGGTCGAACTGCTGTCGATACTGGACATATTGATTAGGTGAACTACCCGCCGCGGCAGGCCAGATCCATAGGGCACCGGTATCATCAAAAAGCTGTGTATTCATTGGCTCTCTTTCCTGATGCGCGCTCATCAAGCACGCGGAATATTCCTACCTTAGAATACACCGTCCGGCGGGCTGAATCCTGTTTGGTTAGTCAGCTCCCGAAGCATACATCGCTAGACCACCATAGAATATGACGTATATCATATAAAGGCCCATCCATACAATGAGGGGCATCGATATCCAAAGTGCTGTATTTGCTAGTTTGGCCTCCTTCGGCTTGTGCTGTGCTTTTATACGCCGTTTTACGTCACGCGCAACAAACATGGCCGCGACCACTAACCCTAAGCTTAGTATGTAAAACAGGCCTATGGAGAACAACCCTAATCCAAAGAAAACAAGACCGGCTATAGATAACCTGACAGCCCAATCCGCAGCAACTCGTGGTGAGGATTCATCCAAGGCATCTGTGGGCTCATTCAGCGATTCGTAGCATTTCGGGCAGACCAGTAGTCCGCGGTCCTCCTTCGAGCATTCGGCGCACACCGGATGCTTGCAGTAGTGGCAGCGTTCTTCAGCGGTGATATCTGGGTGGTTCACGCAGTGCATGGGTGGTCCTCCAATGATCGATTTTTGGTGTCCGGTTTCATGTTACCAGATATCAGTTCGCCTGTATCGCATCCGTAGGGATGGCCCGCGGGCAACTATTTACCTGTCGAGGTTGGCGGCCATGCACCGATTCCGCGACATAAATGTCTCGGCTATTGATCAGCAAGCCTGTTAAAACAGGCTGCGGCATTTCGTGCCGATGGTGTGCTCTTCGTCCTAGGCTGCTTCAGCAGACTTAGTGGTCAATAGCCGAGACATTTATGTCGCGGCGGAAGGTCACGAGTTGAATCTTGCCTCCGCTTGACATCGCAGCTGGCTTAGAGGAACATACAATCAAGGCTGGTGTTCTGCAACACACGGCATCTGCATATAAACCTGGAGCAATCATCTATGATCATCAAAATCACCGTGCCGATCCTGATCGCGCTGTTCGCAACAGCGGTCTTGTCCATCTCTCACGCGCAGGGGTCTGCCCTGGTGGCCCATTGGTCGTTCGATGAAGGCTCCGGCAACGTGGTGCGAGACATCTCAGGGAATGGCCATGACGGCAGGTATCGACATACCGTATTGACAGGCGGCATCAAAGGCCAGGCGGCCTCTTTCGGCGGAACCAGTGACAGCTGCGTCACCATCGACTCCTCGAAGCTGCCAACCTTCAGAGCATTCACCATTGAGGCATGGGTCTATCCCGGTGAGTTGGACAGTGCGCCTGACAAATACATCGTAAGCTGGTGGGACCATTTCCTGCTGCGCATCGACCGACCGGGTCTTAATAGCGCCACCACCTTCTACACCTTCACCAATGCCGATCCAGGCACACCGGCGAAGGGTCCTGCGCTACAAACCAACGTCTGGCAGCACCTGGTGGGCACCTGGGATGGCTCCACCGCGCAGCTCTGGGTGAATGGTGCGAAGGTCGCCGAAGTGCCGCGGCCCGGCCCGCTGGGAGTCACCGACAAGCCGTTTGACATCGGCGCCTCGTTCACAGGGCTCATCGATGAAGTCAAACTCTACAGCCGGGCCCTCAGCGCGAAGGAGATCGCAGAGCAATTCGGCATGTCTGTGCGTGTAATGAGCTTCCAGTCGGAGGACCCCGTCAGCCTCGCCCAGATTCCCGCCAAACTACAGCTCAACCTGATGAACACCAGCCAATCCAGCCTGGTGGCCAGACCGCTTATCACGCTGCCCGCCGGTGTGAAACTGGTCGGCAACCAGCCCGAGGCGACCCGCATCGAGGCTGGAAAGAACCGAAGGTTCGTCTGGACCGTCATCTCATCCACTGAGGGCATGAAGCAGTTCCTGGTGAATCCCGGTGTGACCGGCGGAGGCGCGCTGCCCGCATCGGCTACCGTCCGGTTCCTGCCCGCGGTCAACAGCCACAACACATCACAAACAAGGGCAAGTCAGATTAAATTTTCATCCGATGGTTATCAGTTCACCGTCACCGCGGAGCCACACGGACTGAACCTGGTGGTCACCTCGCATAGATGCTCGTACCGGCCGCTGGCCGGGCTGGGACCGGTCTTCCGCGCGGGCGATGTGGAGCACCGGCCGGGTTCATACCCTGTGCAACTTGTGTCTGTGAAACAGCAGCCGCGGTCGCTGACTGCCACCTACCGCGCCCTCCCTGCTGGAATGGAGCCCGTGGAGTTCACCCTCACCGCCAAGCCCGCCAAACAAGGGATGTCGCTGGAGTTCGATTGTCAGCAGCCGGTGGTCTCTGCGGTCACGGCTGGTGTTTGCGTCGGCGTCGACACGCTGCGCTCTCAGCCCATGGGACGATACCACGAGCAGGGCGGCGAAGGCCCGTTCCGTGCATTCTGGCTGGCCGAGGCGCAAAGCTGGGCATGGGCGGAGTGGGACTTCGACAAGAGCAACTGTTCCGTCATCACACCCACAGGCACCAAACCTAATCGCCAACCTTTGGTCGGTGATCAAATCTACATGAACCGGCAGGATGGCTCGCGGATGCCCATGCATGAGGTGCTGAACCTGAGGCTTGGCTCCGATCTGTGGAAGACGATCGGTCCCCTACCCAACCAGCCCACGCCTTTCGCAAAGGAGCTGCGCAACATGGTCTGCGCCGACCTCTGGGGAGGCTCCTTCGGTTTCTGCAAAGACTTCCTGGAGTGGCTCGATCGCAGCACAGCGGGCGCCTACAAGTTTTTGACTATCGTGCATGACTGGCAGTCACCGGCATATGACACCAACCTGCCTGAGGTGATGCCTCCGAGCGCCAAATACGGCGGTGAGCAGGCGATGCGCTCTCTGCTGGCCACCGGCAACCGCATCGGGCGGATCGGTCTGCATAACAACTATCTGGTCACCGGCCTACCCGGCGGACGCGCGGAATTAGCCGGAGCACGGCCATACCTCTCTCCCACCGGAGGGATGGACAAGGTCCTCGGCGGGTTCAGGCCGGCACCCATCAGCATGGTCGAACCGATGAAGCTGATCGAGCCGGAGGTACATGCGATGGGCACCTCAGCCATTCACATGGATGAGCAAGGTGCAATAGGAATTCCGGTCGATGGTTGGGCGTTTGGCATCAACTGCGACCCGAAACACCCAGATGAGATCATGCTGCGCACGCTCATTCGAGGGATGCGCGAAACCACACTGACCGCGAAGAAAATACACCAGGGACCGGTGTTCGTGGAGACAGGCGGTAACGAGTATCTTGAGGGATACTCCGACTGCAATGACTACGGCGTGCTGAAGGGTACCGCGCGTGTACTCTGGCCCGACTACAAGCTGCACCGGATCCAGCCGCTCATCGGTGGCTACGGCATGGGTCTGTATTACCGGTATTTCCTGTCACCCAGCGAGTTCTACACGCCATGGCCATCACCCGGTGTCAAACAAGAGGAAGCCGACGACTACCGCACCGCGCAGATGTTCTATGCCAACGGTGCCTACCTCTTCTGGTATCCCGGCATGCCCAAGGAGTTCGCCTTCACCGAGGTTGGTCTGGTGGGCACCCTCCAACCATACTACATGTTCCAAAAGATCAACGAGATCAGTTATCTGTGTGTGGACAGCAAGTGGCGAACTTTCGCGGAGCTCATTCAGCAGGATTTGCCGCGCGACCGGCGTTATGTGGTGAAGGAGATCTTCGCCAACGGATATACCCAGATCGTCAACCGCACAGCAGACGAGGTGACCGTCTCCACGTCGCAAGGCAAAATGGTGCTGCCGAAGAACTCCTTTGTGGCCTGGAAGGGCAGCAGCCTGTATGCCTACTCGGCCTATGCTCCCGGCACACAGCATCGGGTGGACTTTGCCGAGGACAAAACGCGGCAGATCAAGTTCATCAACCCGCGGGCTGGCGAGTTCCAGGGTGTGACCGTGCCCTCTTTATGGGTGAAGGGCAAGCGGGTGGAGGTCTCCTTCACGCCGGACAAGCTCCCACAGAAATGACGAACACCGTGCCCGCCAGGAGGACTAGATGATGAATCCAAACAAAGCACTCATCGACCGCATAGCCCAGACCAAAACGCTGATGGAAAGCAAGGGTGTCCGGCGCCACAAGCTGACTGGGCTGGATTACTATACCAGCTATACCGACCTGTATGACTGGGAACTCTATTACGATACCCTCGCGCTGGCCTATCTGGGCAACGAGAGCTATGGTATCAACGGCATCAATATCTTCCTGGCGAACCAGCGGGAGGACGGCTTCATCCCGCGCCATGTGCGTCAGGCGCCGTTCGAAGATTGTGCACCCGAATCCCAGAACCAGATATGGGTGGAGGAGCAAAAAGAGCACTGCAAGCCCTTCCTTTTCCAGACCGCGCTGATCATCTGCAAAGCTCTTGGAAACATGGACTGGCTCACCATGCCGCAGTTTGAAGGGCTGAAGAGATACCTCAATCACTGGCTGAACGATTGGGATAGTGATCATAACGGCCTCTGTGAGTGGAACAGCGGTCCGCACAGCGGAGCCGACTCCCAACTGGAGCGCATCGGCTCATGGGGTTCCCGCTTCTGTGAGGGTGCCGATCTGAACAGCTTCCTGTATCGCGAGTGCAAAGCCGCCGCGCTGGTGGCCACGATCCTCGGACAAACGGCAGACGCAGACTGTTTTGAAGCTCAAGCCCAGATCAAGGCCGACCGTATCCAGAAACTTCTCTGGAACGAAGAAGAGGGCTTCTATTTTGACAGGAATTCCAAGACCGGCCAACCCATCCTGGTGAAATCCGCGGCTGCATTCCTACCGCTCTGGGCAGGAATCGCCACCTATAGCCAGGCGGAAGCGCTGGTGGAGAAGCATCTGAAGAACACAGATGAGTTTTGGACGGCTCTACCGGTGCCCGCTTACGCCCGATCCGAACCGTTCTACACCCAATACTACCAACCCAACTACGACCTCGATCCGCTCCGGACTTTGCCACCAGGACACTGCAACTGGAATGGCGGCACTTGGCTTCACTGGGACTATATGTTTGTGCAAGGCCTGCGGCAATATGGTTTTGTGGAAGAGGCCAACCAGTTGGCCAACAAGCTGTGTGCGGCCATGCAGTCAAACCCAGGCGTATTCGAGTGGTATAACGCCGACACCGGTGAAGGCTGTGGGATGTCCTTCTGGGCTGGTGCCACCGTGATGGGCTTCCTCATGCCCACGGAACTCGGTCTTGGCGTAGACCCAACGCGGCTGGATGCCAACCTCGACCCCGCGGGCTTCGAAGCCGTGCGGCAGCAGCTTGGGCTTACCGGCAGGTTTACGCCGACAGAGGTTCACTGATTGGGGAGCGGACTCATACCCTCACTGCCACGCCCTCAGTACCGCGCCCTGAAGGACACGGTTTATTAGCAAAAAGCCGGCTCGAAGCCGGCTGCCGGAGATCCGCGGCCGAGAGGATTGATCGCATCTATTGCCGCATGTCCGTCCGCAGCCTGTTTCAACGGGCTTGGCTGGTCAATAGCCGAGACATTTATGTCGCGGTAGCAGTGACGGTGTCCCCCACACGCTACATGCCTTCCGGCACCCACGGAGTGGGTATGATTCTTATAGCCAGGGGTAAGCGAAGCGCAACCCCTGGTAGATGCAACACCATCCCTACCCCGAAGTGGGTCGAACCGGTTTACAGCGGTCTACCATTCAACTCGGCGTGACGTAAGAGATGCCACGCCCTCGATATCAGTCTATTACCCACAAATATCGCATGGCCAGTAGGTCACCGATTCCGCGACATAAATGTCTCGGCTAATGAACACCAAGACTGCTGAAGCAGTCTTCATTAACGTTATCTTTGTCGGCAAGGAGCTCCGCAGCCCGGTTTAGCGGGCTTGTATATAGCTGGTCGTAGGGGCGTCCCTTGTGGGCGCCCTAATCGTTGTTGATTCGATAGTTTTGGTTTTAGGGCGTCCACAAGGGACGCCCCTACGACCGTATCAGTTACAGTCTGGGCTACCGTACCAGCACGGGTAGGTGCTTGGCTGGTCAATAGCCGAGACATTTATGTCGCGGTATTTGCGGTCGCCGACTACGATATGAGATTGATATCCATCGACTAGACTACTCGCCACATACACCGGTTAGCTGATTTTTGGGGATTTTGAAAAACCGCAACCCATAAATGACCACTATCCATAGTGCAGATTTAAACAGACCGCCATAGTTGTGTGTTAGGATGCTGAGGTAGATCCCCGTCACACACATACAGGTAAGCAGCCGCCTGATCGCCAGGCGTACGCCAACACCCTCCGGCGATTGCCAGAATGCCTTTTTAGACTCGATACGAGCGAGCCTTTCCTCATCTGACGGAACGGCTGAATTGCCAGCCAGCTCTACTGGTTGGTTCTCAGGGTCGAAACACTGCTTGCAGACGTATCGGCCGCGGTCGTTTAACAGGCAAATGGGGCAGAACGGCTGGTGGCAGACGTCGCAACTGCATTGTGTATAAATGCTAGAATGGTTGGTACAGTTCATGATGTTCCCCTTATCATATGGCCCGTTGCCCTCTGTTAATGATAGCCTTCGATAATGCTGAGCTTCGGCCCTTCCGCTCGTTCGCACGTTCACTCGTTCGTCAGCAACCCATATTCGCGATCCTGTAGACCGCCGCAGCGCACACCAAGACAATCACCAGCGCAGACATCCAGATCGTCGTGGTTGCTAACCGGGCCGATTTGGGATCATGACGTTCGTGGCAGAGCTTCCTGGCATCGCGCGCATAGATGATCGCATCAATTGATAGACCAAGGCTGACCAGGAAAAACACGCCCAAAGTAGCCAAACCCAGGCCGCAAAACAAAACACCCTGCACGAACGTCCACAAGGCCTTTTTTGCCGCGATGTCGGTCGGTTCAACAAAAGAAGTGGCTGACGCTGAGGTCTGGGGCTCATAACATGACAGGCATGTTATGGTTCCACTGTCCTCATGCATGCAGTCGCTGCAGACAAACTGTTGACAGATATGGCATCGCCCTTGTGAGGGAACCTCTGGATGGTTTGCGCAGTTCATATTTACTCCTTAATCATGTCATCCGCTAAATATGAGAGCCTTTTGCGCCATGATAAGTATGAATACGGCCACCATCAGCACTACGCTCATTACGATCGCCGCGTTGGCTAGGACAAGGCCCTTCAGCTCCGGTTGTTCTTTCAGAATCCGCCTGGCCTTCACCGCTTTAAATATGGAAACGACAAATAACACGGCACTAATAAGCAATGGCAAGCTCACAAAAACTACACCAAGCCCGACGTTCACAAACCCCCAAACCGCCAGCTTGAACGCAAGCATCGCCTCTTTGCACAACAGTGATTCGTCCATCGGCTCCTCTGGCGGGTTTATCGTGTCATAACACTTCTGACACATGAACCGACCGCGGTCGTCTACCAGCGTGCCGACGGGGAAACTGCCCTTGCAGGTGTCACACATGATGGTCGTCGGTACATCAGGTAACAGTTTAATTTTCATGTAGCCTCCTGTGCATTAACACGGATGTTGCAAGAAACGTACCAACGAGATACTCACATACAGCAGCATGCATGCCACCATCGAACCCGACAACCACAATGCTGTGTTCGCAGCCAACCTGACCAACCCTCCCGAAAGCGGCTTCGGTTGGCGCTTCAGTTCAACGGCCTGGAGCACTGATCCCGCGGAAAAGCCGATACTCAGGATGATAAACAACCCGATGGAATGCACACCCCACCAAAAGCTGATCAACCCACTGATCGCCAGTATGAGGGCAGTTAGGGCACCCTTCGACGCTGAGAAACCACTTGGCTCGCTGGCGTTCATCACATCGAAGCAGCTTTGACAGATATACCCTGCACGTTCTTCAACCATACTCTCAACCGGTACCAAATGCTGGCAGTTCGCGCATCGGGCGTGCGTCGGGATGTCTGCGGGTAGTATAATTTTCATATGGCCTCCTGCTAGATTTCAAATGTAAAGCCTACTTCATCATCTGTGTTCGGATGAGTTGGAACCAAAGATACACCGGTATCCAAAGGATGATGACGACAAATAGGATATTCGTCATCAAACTATACTGCCTGTTAGTTGGACGTGGCTGGTTACGAGTCTTGCGGTTTGATATAAACTCGCTCATCAAGAAAAGAGGTAGCCATACAACATCAATCACCAACCGCACATTGTAAAAACCTCGATCAAAACCATGAGTGCTGGTGGCATCACTGTAAATAAGCTTCAGCCACATCACCACAATAAATACCCAGGCAGCCCATATAACGGCAACACCCAGTCTTGTTTTGAAAAACGCTTGACAAGCTTCATACCGACTATTGGTGACAGATGAATCCTCGATACTTACCACAAGCGGTTGCGCCGGGTCAAAACACTGCCTGCACACAAACCGGCCGCGGTCGTCCTGCAGACAACTGGGGCAATACGGCTTGTGGCACACGTCGCAACTGGTTTTTACGATAATATCGGGATGGTTGGTGCAGTTCATCGCATCTCTACTTCGATCGTTTTTCGATACTCTGTCTGTATAATACCATATCGAATAGCACTGCATGACGACGTGACTACTAGAACTCATTTGGTACTATGATATTGGTGTGAAATGAACCTAATGCCTACCGAGACGGTCAAAATATGAGACTGATGGTTGATGATGGGACCGTGGAAACTAGAATATGAATATTGGCGTGCTGTTAGCCGCAGGTACCGGATCGCGAGCAGAAACTGACATCCCGAAGCAGTTTACGATTCTGAACGGGAAATATATGCTTCACCGTAGTCTACGCTGCCTGATCGAAGAGCCTGACCTCGGCCGAATCTACATTGCAGTGCCCCAAAAATGGCTGGATTACTCCCAAATTGTTCTCAGCGAACTACCGGCCACTGCTCGCACCAGGAAAATGATTCGGCTGGTAATCGGTGGTGACACCCGGAGCGAATCGATCCGACTAGCTTCTCAGGCCGCCATCAACGACCAATGCATAGACAGCCAGTCACTGATGGTCGTCCATGATGCCGACAGACCATTCGCGACGGTCGGCATGGTAAGGAACTCTTTAACAGCCGCTTCGGAGCTGGTATCGAGTGTATGTGTGGTGCCTGAACATGACACGGTATTTATCCATAAAGATGATGATAATGTATGTCACATGGCGGATCGAAGCCTGATATACCGTGGCCAAGCTCCTGAAGGGGTCAATGTGCATCTCTGGAATCAGTGTTACGACAGCATGGACGAAACGGAAAGATACCGCATGACGGGCACAGTACAGGTCGTGCTGGCCAAGGGCCATAAAGTGGTTTCCGTGCCCGGGGATGATTCGAATATCAAGATCACCACTCCCTGGGACTTCACCATTGCAGAAGCATACTTAAGGCGGGTCGAACGATCAAAGTAGATATTATCATGGTTATGTTCAGTTCAACCGGCCGTTGGCCAAGAAACATATGATGCACCAGACTAACGTGGAATTACCGCCAGACACAAGGCAAATCATCGGTAAAGTATTGATTTATCAAAGCGTCATCATCGACATGATGAAAGTCATCGACGCGTTTTGTCGCGCGCATAACATCAGATATTTCCTGTATGGCGGCACCCTGTTAGGCGCAGTTCGCCACCATGGGTTCATCCCATGGGACGATGACGCAGATATCTGTATGCTGCGCGAGGATTATGAGCGTTTTATTCATCTTTGGACCAAAGACGAGACCGGGCTCGATCTGGAGTGCCATCTCACAGACGAGACATCCAGTATGCCGTTTGGCAAAGTAAGAATGCCCGGAACAGAGCTGCACGAGGATTCCGATACTTCGAAACAGTTTTATGGAATATGGATTGACATCTTCCAACTCGATTATTATTCCAACAACCGCATCATCAGGGGTATAGAACAAAAAGTCACCACATTGCTATACAACTGCCACGAAAAGCGTGAGCTGGGACCTATCGCAAGCATCGGTGGATTTTTCCGCAATCTCCAACTGCATATTCAGTTATACTGTCTATTATCCTGGCTGGTCGGCATACCATGGATCCATGTCTGGCTCCAACGATACCGTCGCAGACCACGGAAGTATGTGGCCGACTGCTCTGGGTGCGGAAGAAAAAAATCCTGTGTACCAGTTTCTATGTTCGCGAATGTGGAGTATATGGAGTTTGAGGGGCTGTCACTGCCGGTAATGGGTGAATGGAAAAGTTGGCTCACACACGTGTATGGCGACTATATGCAGATGCCACCCGTTGAACAACGGCGACCAGGCCATACCATTGAGTCCATCGATACCCCATCTTACGTGCCATCGATCACCCGATACCGAAAGACCGAAACGGGAGACAGTTGAGGTGGGGATGATAATTCCTCCACCTGCGATATTGGAAATGAAATGCAAACTTCACTGATCATTACGACCTATAATTCCAAAACAACACTTTCCAGGGTCTTAAACTCGTATAAACAGCAGATCGTCATGCCGGATGAAATCATCATCGCAGACGATGGCTCCAGAGATGGAACGGACTTGATGATCGCACAGATGCAGTCTGACTACCCATGCCCACTCAAGCATGTCTGGCAGCCAGATAACGGGTTCCAGGCCGCACGCATCCGCAACTTGGCGGTGATACAATCAACCGGCGACTACTTGATATTCACAGACGGCGATTGCATCCCGCACCCCCTCTTTATCAAAGACCACATCGGTTTGGCTCAGCATGGCCAGTTTGTGTCAGGATACCGTATCCGGCTGTCAGAAAGAGCCACGCCTGGGTTCCGTTGGCGAGGAGCCGGCACACTGCCACACATTCCCATCAATCGATGGCGGCACCTGATACGAGTTTTGCATGCACCCAGGCTTTACTGTAGTGCAGAGGATTACCTCATGACACACAGAGCATCTATTGCGAGCTGCAATATGGCGGTTTTTCGTGATGACTACATTGCGGTCAACGGGTTTGACGAACGCTTTGTAGGCTGGGGAGCCGAAGACAGTGAGTTGGCGGTTAGACTGTGCCGATACGGCCTAAAAATGTTGGTGGTCCGGTATAGGGCACTCACCTTTCATCTACGCCACCCTGAACAGCCGAAGGATCGTGAGATGTTGAACGAAAAGCTGCTGGAGCAATCCAAGCTTAACCCCACCCATCAATGCATACACGGCTTGGAGGACTTAAGCAGTTCAGAGCTAAGCACCCACCCGTGCACGCACGACAGCCCAGGCTGTAAATGATACAAGGGACGCCCCTACGCCATGTTTCCTACAAACGGATTATGAACACAACAAACTGCTGGCGTTCGCCAATACAACAATGCCACCAACAATACACCCATATGGAAGTATAATAGCTACACATGATAGAAACGCATGCACCTGACGAACACATCGATGTGAAACCTAACAGCCGCAAACCATCAATACTCTCAGGAATCGCCATCTGCTTGGGGATTTCGTTCCTCGCGCTGTGGCTGGGAGGGCTGATGCCGATCATCGGCGGACCGGTCTTTTCGATCATCATTGGCATCGCGGTGGGAAACTCGCTGACACTGTCCGATGGCACGAAACCGGGAATCGCCTTTTGCAGTAAGAAGCTGCTTCAGACCGCCATCATCGTGATGGGTGCCAGCTTGAGCCTGGTGCAGGTCTGGAACACCGGGCGTGATTCCGCCAGCGTGATGCTGGTCTCGCTGTTCACTGCGTTGATCGGAGCGTATCTGATCGGCCGCAAGATGGGCGTATCCCGTAACCTCACCAGCCTGATCGGGGTCGGCACCGCCATCTGCGGCGGATCGGCCATCGCGGCGATCGCACCGATCATCAGCGCCGATGATGACGAGATCGCATTCTCCATATCCACCATCTTTCTGTTCAATGTCATGGCGGTGTTGTTGTTCCCGGCACTTGGCCACTTGATGCATATGACCAGTCAAGGCTTCGGGCTATGGGCAGGCACTGCCATCAACGACACATCCTCTGTGGTGGCCAGTGCGTATTCCTACAGCAAGGCGGCCGGTGATTACGCCACCATCACTAAACTGGCGCGCACCACCATGATTATCCCGATCGCGCTCGCCTTCACAGCGCTCGCTAGAAGGCGGTCCGGCACGACCAACTTCCAGATGCGCTCCATATTCCCATGGTTCGTGATCGGATTCCTTCTCGCCGCTCTGCTCAACACCACAGGTCTGTTGGGTGCACAGATGCAGCATTGGGCAGGTTCGGCGGGCAAATTCCTGATCGTGGTCGCACTGGCTGGTGTGGGTCTGGGAGCCAACTTCCGCAAGATCGTGAAAACCGGCTCGAAACCCATTCTGCTTGGTATGATCGTATGGGCGTTGGTGGCCGTCACCAGCTTGGCCGTGCAGATGCTGATGAAGCAATTTTAGCGGCTGAAGCTGTCTACTATCGACGACATCCGTGCCTTGGTCACTAATCCATAGTGTAGATCGGCCTTCCGGCATCCTGAAGTGTTTGTGATTGTTATTGTCACAGGTGATCGTCCGACACCCACGGTTATGGTATGCTTATAGAAATGGCTCGGTACGGGCCTTTCATCCATGCCCAGGGTGTGGTTTTCATTCGTTGTCACAGACATGAGTCCTACACCCACGGTGGATGCCAATTCATATGGCCACGCATGAGCGGACGGTGTCTGTGATGTGATCAATAGCTATACAACAGTGATGGGACATCCGGCACCCACGAAGTGGGTACTTTCTTATAGCCACGGATGAGCGGACGGTGCCTGTGATGTTATCAATAGCTATACAACAGTGATGGGACGTCCGGCACCCACGAAGTGGGTACTTTCTTATAGCCACGGGTGAGCGCCAGCGAAACCCGTGGTAAGCGCCCCATCTATCTACCCCGAAGTGGGTCGTTTGACAGGAGGTTGCGATGCCAGGATCGCTCGTTTCTAACCACGTCCATGTCATATTCAGCACACATAATCGGACTGATACCATTCTCAACGAATACCACGAACACCTTTACAACATCATCGCGGATGTTGCCAAAGGGCATCACTGCCATATGCGTGCGGTTGGTGGAACCTGCAATCACATTCATATGTTAATGTCACTTCACCAGGATAGCCGGTTATCCTATGTAGTTCGGGATATCAAGATTGCCTCATCGAAATGGGTTCATGACCACGGTGGCCAATTTCAATGGCAGTCAGGATATGGCGCGTTCTCTGTTGGTCAACGCGAACTGGAGGTGATCAAAAGATATATTCTCAATCAGAAGGTTCACCACCAGAAGCATACGTTTGAAGAAGAGATGGTCAAAATCCTGAAATATGCGCAGATTGAGTATAATCCTGACCATGTTTTTGGGTGATGGACCAGGTTGAGATATTGTGTTGTGACCCGAATCATCCGCTGCGAAGTGGTTCGACCCACTTCGGGGTAATATATGACGACATCCACCACGGGTTTCGCTGGCGCTCACCCGTGGCTATAAGAATGTACCCACTTCGTGGGTGCCCGGAGGGCATTAATCATTAGGTTTTTTTATACGGGAGAATAACACCCACTAAAAACCTCGGCATACACCATACGCACGAAGTGCCGACAGCCTGTTTTAACAGGCTTACTGATCAATAACCGAGACATTTATGTCGCGGCAGGCTGGTATGACGACTTACAGTCTCCGGATACTGAAAAGGTTGCTACCCACTTCGGGGTAGGAATGTAGCACCGCTATCCAGGGGTATCGCTTCGCTCACCCCTGGCTATAAAGAGTCTTACCCACTTCGTGGGTGCCCGGAATGATGCCTACGACCTAAGGCTCGAGACCGCGCAGGTATGGCGGTCAGCCTCCCTGGTTTGGTTTCGGGAACAAGACAGGCGCGGTCTATAGACAGTGGTCTTTGCAGGCGTACTGACAGACCGCCCCGGACAGTGGCAACCGCGTAACTAACACAAAAGAGGGTGCCCGGATGGGCACCCTCTTTTGTATGAATTGCGGTTTACTTACTTGCCTGCGAGACCAGCGAGCACCCTGTCAGCAACCTGCTGCGGGGTGAAGCCGTAGGTCACTGCCAGGCTCTTAGCCGGGGCAGAGGCACCGAAGCTGTTCACCGCAATCGCGATGCCGTCGCGTCCGATGTACTTGTGCCAGCCCATTTCGGAGGCGGCCTCTACGCTCACGCGCAGCTTGGCGGGTGCGTCCAGAATGCTGGCCTTGTAAGCCTCGTCCTGAGCGTCGAACAGTTCCCAGCA
Source organism: Armatimonadota bacterium (assembly GCA_963677485.1). Lineage (GTDB taxonomy): Bacteria > Armatimonadota > HRBIN16 > HRBIN16 > HRBIN16. The sequence continues at coordinate 377,385 of OY781964.1, forward strand.
GGGCATAGAGATCACGCGGCTGGTTTTGCCTTGAGCCTTGAGCAACTCGGCGGCCTGCAGTGCCAGACCAACCTCGGAGCCGGTAGCGTAGAAGGCCACATCCACAGGGCAGGTGCAGCCGCTCAGCAGGTAGGCACCCTTCGCCACACCCTCGCGGGCAGACACGCTGGTCAGTGCGCTCATGTCAGCCATATTCTGGCGGCTGAGGATAAAGCCGACAGGGCCTTCGCACTTCATCGCCTGAATCCACATCGCCTTGGTCTCATTCTCATCTGCCGGACGGAAGATGCTCAGGCCAGGCATGGCACGCAGGCCAGCCAGATGCTCCACAGGCTGATGGGTCGGGCCGTCCTCACCAAGAAGAATGGTGTCGTGTGTCCACTGGAACAGCACGCGAACCTTCATCAGGGCCGCCAGACGCACGGCGTTCTTCATATAGTCGCTGAAGGTGAAGAAGGTGCCACAGAGAGGCTGGATCATCCCCCCGAGGCGCATGCCGTAACAGGCAGCGGCCATGGCGAACTCACGCACACCGAACTTGATGAGCTGACCGGTGTAGTCCTCTTTGTTCACAATGTCGGCACCCTTGATGAAGGTGTTGTCAGAGTGGCTAAGGTCGGCAGAACCGCTCACAAAGAAAGGAACCAACTGGGCGACCTTGGCGATGATCGACTGGCTCAGCACGCGAGTGGCCTTGCCTGGCTCGAGTGGCATGTTCCAAATCTGGTCATCGAAGTCAGCCGGCAGCTTCTGCTCTGTGTAGGTCTCCCAGAGGGCGGCCTTGGCAGCGTCTTTCTTCATGGCAGCCAGTTTGGTGTTCCAAGCGGCTTCTGCGGCTTCGTTCTCGGCAACCTTCGCTGCGAAGTATGATTTTACGGCTGCAGGAACGGTGAAGGGCTCTTCTTTCCAGCCAATCGCCTTTTTCATCAGTTCGAGTTCAGCGGCTCCCAGCGGGGCACCGTGGCAGCTATTCGTGCCCTGCTTAGCAGGCGAGCCCTTGCCGATGATCGTCTTGGCGATGATCATCACAGGCTTCTCAGCTTCAGCTTTGGCTTCGGCCAGAACACTCAGCAGAGCCGGGATGTCATGACCATTCACGTTCAGAACCTTCCAGCCGTATGCCACGTAGCGGGCGGCTACATCTTCGGTGAAGCACTCGCTGGTAGGGCCGTCAAGGCAAATGTCGTTGCTGTCATAGATCACAACAAGGTTGTTCAGACCCATGGTGCCAGCCAGGCTGCTCGCCTCGCCGCTAATGCCCTCCATCAGGCAGCCGTCGCCACACAGGGTGTAGACTTTACCTTCGAACAGCTCTGGACCGAACTGCGCACCCAGCATCTTGTTGGCCAGTGCCATACCGGTGGCTGCGGCGATTCCCTGTCCCAGAGGGCCCGTGGTGGTTTCTACACCGGCGGTCTCACGGAACTCAGGGTGACCAGGTGTCTTGCTGTGAGGCTGTCGGAACGCCTTGATGTCATCCATGCTCAGGTCATACCCACTGATGTGCAGGCATGAATAGAGGAACATAGAACCGTGGCCAGCGGAGAGCACGAAGCGGTCGCGGCCAAGCCAGTTGGGGTTCTTGGGGTTATAGCTCAGGTGCTTAGCGAACAGCGCTGCACCGATCTCTGCGCATCCCATGGGAAGACCTGGATGGCCAGAGTTGGCCTTTTCCACGCCTTCTGCTGAGATCACGCGGATGGTATCCGCAATCAATTGAAGTGTATTCGAGTTATCTGAAGCCATGAACGGATGTCTCCTTAAGGGTTAATTCACCGTTTATCATTCTATTCTTTTTAGGGCAATAAATAAAGGCGCCCGGCTCGCACGCCATTGGAAGCACGCGGGCCGGGCATCATGCATAGGTGTCACAACGCCTACTCCGGCGATGTCGGGCCGCTAATTCACCCGAATATTCGTGACCCTAATCACCCGAAAGCCAAGGTCATCGAAGCTATGCGTGGCAGCCAGACAGTCGGTGCGGAAGTCACTACGGAAGTAGTCAGGGTTGGTGCTCTTCCAGGAGCCACCGCGTACCACCCGGGAGGCACCACTGTCAGGACCCAACGGGTTTACGTTTGGCGCGGACTTATAGTAGTCGGAGCCGTAGAAGTCGGAGCACCACTCCCAGGTGTTACCAGCCATATCAAGGCATCCGAATGGACTAATACCAGAGGGGAAGCTGGAACCCGGCAGCGGGCCATCGAGCAATATCTTGACGCTGTTCGCACAAGCGGATTCATCCCACTCGTTGCCCCACGGGTATTTGCGCCCTTTGGTGCCTCTCGCTGCTTTTTCCCACTGTGCTTCGGTGGGTAGTGAACCACCTGCCCACTTCGCGTAGTCTGCAGCATCCTGCCAGCTTTCATTGACGATTGAATCGACGTCAATCCATCCCTTGTGTGGCTCGGTCGGCATCGCGTGGTGTGTCTCCGCACAGAATTTCTTGTATTGGGCTACTGTCACTTTGTTTTTGTAGATCCAATAGCCATCAAGGTATACCGTCCGCTGCGGTTTTTCATTCTCGTAAGCAGCGGAATCATCCCCCATCAAGAACTCGCCAGGAGAAACCCATACCATTTCAGCATCATCAACCTGGTTGAATGTGCCCAACCTATCGCCTTTGGCGCCGAAGTTCTGGTCGAGAACTACATAGTCGAACAGGTTCACCTGACCATCGCCGTCCAGGTCAGCCATGGGGTCCGATGAGCCGAAGTGCTGGTCCAACACGACGTAATCAAACAGGTTCACCTGGTTATCGCCATCAGCATCGCCATTAGCTGGCGAGAATGCTACCACTGTGGTGGGGAATACATACCCCATCTTGGCCCGTATGAGATGGATACCCTCGAAGGATATATCCCATGGTGGCGGAAGGAAGGTAGAAAATGCGAACCCACCCATCGCTTGCGGTAGGATACTAAGGCACTCGTGCAAACTGGGATCGGCTGTGCTGTTGATGAAAGTGGTAAAGTGTTGTGAATACAGGTTACCCACGAAGTTGCCGAGATCCACATGCACAGGTATGATCTCGGAACTCCGGATCACTGTAGTGTAGTGGTTCCCTGCGGATATACCGACTATGCCACTGTTCGGTGCCGGCAACTCACACTGCCCTAAGTCGTTGCTTCCCCAACAGGCTATCGATCCGTTCAGTCTCAGACCCACAGCATGGTTGTATCCCGCTTCGATGGCTCGGAAATTCGTATTTGGCAGCGGGACACTGCACTGTCCAGACGCATTGTTTCCCCAGCAGACTGCTGATCCATCTTGCTTCAATCCCATCGAAAACAGAGTACCCGCCGCAACAGCCGTGAAGTCCTGGTTGGGCAGCGGCACATTGCATTCCCCGCTTCCGTTTGATCCCCAGCAAATCACGGAACCGTCACTTTTCAGGCCTACCGTATGGGAGCCGCCCGCTGCGATAGCGATGAAGTCCTGGTTAGGTGCCGGCACATCACACTGTCCACTGGTGTTGGCACCCCAGCAGATAACCGAGCCATCACTCTTTAACCCTACCGAGAAATATGTGCCTGCGGAGATAGCGGTGAAGTCCTGGTTTGGCACAGGTGCCGTCGATTGGCCGTAGTCGTTCTTGCCCCACACCCGCACCGATCCGTCTTGCTTCAATCCGATGGAATGAGCCAGACCTACAGAAACAGCCTTGAAATCCTGGTTTGGCAACGGTATGTTACACTGTCCATATCCGTCCTCTCCCCAGGCCACCAGTGTGCCGTTCTGCCTTAACCCGATATTGTGGCTCCAACCTGCCGCAACTGATGTAAAATTCTGATTGACTTGAGACACATTTTCTTCACCATCGTTGTTCTCACCCCAGCAGACCAGCGAGCCATTACGCTTCAATCCGACCATGTCCCTTTCACCAGCGGAGGCGGCGATGAAGTCGTGGTTGGGCGCAGGCACGGTAAAGTTGAACCCCCAGCAAACTATCGATCCGTCATCCTTGAATCCTGCGATACCTATCGAGCTTGCATCGATGGCAGCAAAATGCTGGTTGGGGGACGGTATGTTCAACTGCCCCTGGTAGTTCGCTCCCCACACCACCACCGAACCATCATTTTTGAGGCCCACAGTGAAGTAATCACCGCCTGCCACTGCAATGAAGTTCTGGTTTGGCGCAGGCACGTTACATTCACCATGAAGGTTACTCCCCCAGCAGACGATAGTGCCGTTGCTTTTCAGCCCGGCTGTAAAGGCCAAGCCCACGGCGACGGCTATGAAGTCCTGGTTAGGAGCAGGCACGTTGCATTGGCCGTAGTTGTTGGCACCCCAGCAGACCACTGAGCCATTCTGCTTCAGCGCTGCGGTGTGCCAGGAACCTGCAGATACCGCTGTAAATCCAGTGTTGGGAGCAGGCACGTTGCACTGACCGTACTGGTTATTTCCCCAGCAGACCACTGCGCCATAACTCTTCAAGCCAACGGTATATTGGTCTCCCGCTGAGACTTTGGTGAAGTCTTGATTGGGCAGGGGCACATCGCATTCTCCGCTATTGTTATATCCCCAGCACTGCACAGAGTGATCAAGCTTCAACCCGGAGGTGTGGTGCCTCCCAGCATCGACGGCACCGAAACCAGTCAGATCGCCGGGCACAATACGGTACGCTCCCCACGATTCGATCGTTCCACCCGATGCGAATGACAGGCTGCTGCACAGCGCGAGCAGGAGTAGTGTGGTCCACCCTACCCACATATTAGCATGTGATGATCTTGTTTGGTTCACGATATGGCCTCCGAATCTTCTATAGGGTCACCGTCACATACCTTGCGGTATGGCGAATTATCTTTTGGTATGCGTGCATTTTGTATTTCATCTCTTACTCGCCCATCGCTCCGAAGTTCTGGTCGATCACCACGTAGTCGAACAGGTTCACCTGGCCGTCACCGTCCAGATCGGCCATGGGATCTGAGCTGCCGAATTTCGAGTCTAGCACGACATAGTCGAACAGGTTGATCTGACCGTCGCCGTTCGCATCGCCGTTGACTAGACTGAGTTCGAGAAGATCAATGGGCTTAGGATCGAGTTTCATAACAGTCAATCCCAGAAAGTGAGAGTCAGAGACGGTGAAGTCCCATGGCGATGGCAGATAGGTGGACAATGCATATCCACCCATGGCTTGAGGCATCAAGCTCAATGACTCTGTGAAGCTTGGATCGGATGAGCTGTTGATGAGCACTGAAAACTGCTGAGTGAACATGTTCCCCACGAAATTGTTCAATGTCACATTGACGGGTATGGTCTCAACTGGGCGGATGGCGGTGGTGAAGTCCTTACCGGCACTAATGAAGGTGAACCCACTATTTGGTGCTGGCACATTACACTCTCCAAAACTGTTGTCTCCCCAGCAGACCAGTGAGCCATCTTGCTTCTTCCCCACCGAGTGACGGTACCCCGCTGCGATAGCAACAAATCCCTGGTTGGGTAAAGGAACGGTGCATTGGCCGCTGGTGTTCAGACCCCAGCACACGATGGTGCCATCTTGCTTGAGACCGACTGTGAATCCATTCCCTGCTGCGACCGATTCAAATCCGTTATTAGGAGCCGGCACGATGTACTCACCATTACTGTTAGCACCCCAACAGACTACGGAACCATTGCTCTTCAGACCGACTGAATGGTTGTAACCAGCAGACATAGCCATGAAATCTTGGTTGGGTGCTGGCACAGAGCTTTCGCCATATGTATTGCTGCCCCAACAGGCTATGGAACCGTCTTGTTTTAGCCCCAGCGAGTGGCTATTGGCTGAGGAGATAGCCCAGAAGTTCGTGTTGGGGGCAGGCACATTACACTGCCCGTCTGTATTCGTTCCCCAACATACCAACGAAGTATCGCTTTTGAGCCCAACGGTGAATTGGTTCCCGGCGGAGATGGCCATGAAGTCCTGGTTAGGGGCAGGAGTTGCACTCTCACCTTGTGCATTGGCTCCCCATACCGCTACGGAGTTGTATTCCGTCATCCCAATGGTGTGAGTATTACCTGTGGCGATCACCGAGATGAAATGCTGGTTCGGAACCGGCACACTGCATTGACCATATGTGTCTTCACCCCAGCTTACGATGGATCCATTGTTCTTCAACCCCACATTATGATCGCCACCAGCAGCTACTGCAATAAACCCACTATTTGGGGCAGGTACGTGCAATGCACTATTGTTTACGTTTGATCCCCAACAGGCGACGGAGCCATCGCTCCGTAATCCGGCACAGTGGAAACGGCATGCTGTGATTCTTACGAAGTCATGGCTTGTGGGCACGTTAAGTTGGCCTAGGCCAAAAGGGTCGCCTCCCCAGCCAACCAGAGAGCCGTCTTGTTTCAGTCCGATGCTGAATTCAGTTCCAGCCGCTACAGCAGTAAACCCCTGATTGGGTGCGGGCACGTTGCACTCGCCGAAGTAGTTATAACCCCAGCACACTAACGAATGATCTTCCTTCAGCCCAATAGTGTGGAAAGATCCTGCAGCAACGGCGATGAAATTCTGGTTGGGTGAAGGAACGCTGCACTGGCCGGCGTCGTTATTACCCCAGCAAACCACCGAACCATCGCTCTTCAAGCCAACTGTGAAGTCAGAGCCTGCTGCAACTGCCGTGAAGCTCTGGTTTGGAGCAGGCACATTGCATTGCCCCATATCGTTCTTACCCCAGCACACAACCGTGCCGTTGCCCTTCAACCCCACAGTGTGGTTCCATCCGGCAGCAATGGCGGTAAACCCTTGATTTGGCAGGGGCACATCACACTGACCGTCTGCGTTGTTACCCCAGGCAACCACAGTATGATTGTGCTTCAAGCCCACTGTATGAGTTGATCCTGCGGCTATGGCCATAAAGCCTGTCAGGTCACCTGGGACTATGCGATAAGAACCCCATGAGTCTATGGTTCCACTCCTTGGCCCAAGGGCAATATTGAACGATCGCCCTGAAGCGAAAGATGTAGAACCGCAAATTACCAGTAACAGCAATGACAGCCACCATACTCTTTGAGTTGAAAGAAGTGCTTTCGTAAGTCTCACGGTATTGCCTCCCGGTTTCCTAGTAGTTCAAAATCTGTCACCAAAGTGTGGTGTGTCATTTGTCGTCGTCGGGTTCGTGCGTTTCCAGACATGAGCAATCTGTGGTCATGCGCCGATCTCTCACTCGCCCCTGGCGCCGAAGCTTTGGTCGATCACTACGTAGTCAAACAGGTTCACCTGGCCATCGCCGTTGACAAATGAGTAGACCGCAGTCTGATTCGGTATAACATTCGAAGCTTTGGCAGTAAGGAAGTGGGTGCAGGCCAGGGTGGTGCTCCATGGTGAGCGTAGGTCAGTAGACAGTTGAAAACCAGCCAAAGGTTCAGGCTGTAGACTGAGACAATCAGACACGGTAGGGTCTGACTGCATGGCGACGCCGGCTGTGTTTTTCAAGCGATGACCTCTAGATATCTGTATTCAACTATCCATACCGCCGGTATTCTGGCTTTGGTATTACATGATATTGATGTTATAGGGTGATCGCCTTCAAAAGGAGGGCAGGCTACTAGGATAGCCGTTGACAATATAGAACGTAATGGTTGAGCATATCAACTTGATTCGCTTGAACAAATTCAGCCGACTAAATAACTGTGATGCTGTTACTAGTAGTAATAATACCAGTAATTCCGATATGCTTTGTCAGCTTTATGTACCCATTGTACCCTGTTCTATCTACAGGTCAAGTACCGCGTAGACAAATAACACAGATGCGCACGATTGTTATATAAAAACAAACAGCCACCTCAATCAGCCAATTGGTTCGCTGATTGAGGTGGCTGTCAATGGTATCCAAACCGAAGCAGTATCTACCGCTTCTGCGTGCGTCTCCGCTTGCGGAAAGCCCCTGGAGTGGCTCCAGTGCTCTTCTGGAACACCTTGGTGAAATAGCTCTGGTCGTTGAATCCGCTCTGGAAGCAGATGTCACTCAAGCTCTTGTCCGTCAGTGCCAGCATCTCCTTCGCCTTGTCGATGCGCATCTTCACCAACATCTCAGTAAATGTGCGGCCGAACGCCTGTTTCAATGCACGGCTGAAATGCGTAGGTGACAGGCAGGCGATCTTCGCGGCGTCATCGCGGCTGATATCTTCCTGCATGTGCTCCTGCATCCACTTCACGGCGGCGCCCAGCATCACGCTGACCGGGTAGCGCTGCGAGGTGCCGATGGCATCCATAATCCGCTCCAGCATCTGAACCAGCCAGCGACAGATCGCCTCTTCACCTTCCAGCGAAGCCAAATCGCCGAAGGTGCTGTAGTTCACGCCCAGAAGCTCCACAGGGTCGGCGCCCGCTTCCACTGCGCTGCGGCTCATCATCACCACCAGTTCCAGCAGAAAGCTCTTCAGCACAGCCGGGCGGTTTCGCCCTACGTAATAAATGCCAACCAGCACACGGTTGAGAATTTCACGCGCCGCTTTGCGGTCGCTCTGCTTGATGGCACTGATGAGTGAAGGCTCTTCGGCAAAGTATATTTCGCGGATACTGCGGAACCCGCTGGTCTTATGTTCAATGATCGCCTCGGCCCTCTCCGATTCGCGCAGGGCAGACATCCGGTGCATCTCCAGAAATGAGCTGTTGGTAATATTGTATTGTTCGCACATCGCCATCATGTCCAACGCCGCTTCATGCAGCCGCCTGTTAGCCCAGTCGGTTTCTGGCACACTCGCCATCAGCCCTCCTATCACCTTCTGGTTATACATCACAGGCACAGTCCATATGATGTTGCCTTCCATGCATAACTGTGAAAACGGCTCACCCCACCTGGCGGCCTCATCAATGGACTGGCGGCGCAAAGGTGTGCATTTTTCGCAGTAAACGCAATCTGAATGGCATTCATCGCCGCAGCGCACCAGTTCACCCATAGCGTCTAACACGACGCATTCAATCTGCCACTTTTGGTTGTACACGCGACAGACTTCTGAGGCAACTGACAAGACCTGATCCTGTTTGATAGTAATCATGACCGAACACGCTCCTTGAGTGCGACTATTACCAGAATGTAGGCACAGATATCCGACATGGCAGTACGATTTTACCATGTTTCGCATATTAAAAGCATCATAATATAGTTAGAAAGACATGAATTCAACACCTGTTACACATGGAGATGACATAAAATGACCGGAAAAGAGATACTTCTGAAAGCGCTCCACAATGAGGAGACGCCAAGAACACCATGGCTGCCATTCGTGGGATCACACGGCGGAAGCCTGATTGGTGAAACAGCCCATGAATATCTTACATCGGCAGACAAGCTGGTGTCAGGTCTGAGCAAGGCAATTGAGCTATATAGGCCGGATGGCTTACCTATTATATTTGACTTGCAACTGGAAGCAGAGATTTTGGGATGCGACATCGTATGGTCACAAGATGGCCCACCGTCCGTCGTCTCCCATCCGCTAGAGAAGGGTGAGCTGGCTGACCTTCCCGAATTCGACCTAAGCAAAGGCCGTTTCCCAATCATCGCGGAAGCCACCCGCAGGATGCGTGAGAAGGTCGGTGAGGATATCGCTCTGTATGGCCTCATCACCGGACCCTTCACCCTGGCACTGCACTTGATGGGCACCAACATCTTCATGGAGATGTATGACGAGCCCGAAAAAGTAGCGGAAGTGCTGGAGTTTTGCACCGAAGTCGGCAAGAAAGTGGCGGAGTTCTACCTCGCCAACGGCTGCGATGTCATCGCGGTGGTCGACCCTATGACCAGCCAGATTTCGCCCGTTCACTTCCAGGAGTATGTCGCACCTTACATGAATGCGATCTTCGATGATGTTCGCTCGAAAGGTGGTTACAGCAGCATCTTTGTGTGCGGTAACGCCACCCGAAACCTTGAAGTGATGTCGCAAACACACTGTGACAACATCAGCGTAGACGAAAACATCGACATGAGTTACCTGCGTGGGATCGCCGAAAAACACAACAAGTCGTTTGGCGGCAACCTGAAGCTGACGTTGGTTCTTCTTTTGGGCCAACCCAATGATGCCAAGCTGGACACCATCCGATGCATGGACACCTGCGGTCAGAAGGGCTTCATCCTGGCCCCAGGGTGCGATATCCCATATGCCACACCGTCTGCCAACCTGCAGGCTGTGGCCGAGATGGTTCACAATGACTACGCCCGCAACACAGCCCGGGCAACCCTGATCGCACCAGCAATGAGTGCCTTTGAGGATATCAAACTACCAGACTACAGCCACGAGAAAGATACTATTCTGGACCTGATCACCCTGGACTCCTCCACATGCGCGCCATGCCAGTATATGGTGGCCGCGGCCAAAAAAGCCACGAGGGGCATGAAGGGTGTGGTGGTGCGTGAGCACAAGGTCACAACCCATGAGGGTATCGGCTACATGGTGAAACTGGGTGTGGCGAACATCCCCACGATATGTATCGATGGAGAGGCCAAATACATCTCCATCATCCCGACCCCAGGGGAGCTGCGAGCATCGATCGAACTGGCCAAAACGGCTAAAGGGTAGTTGCGATGATACCAATTGTGCTCATCACAGGGTTTCTGGGCAGCGGTAAAACCACGCTGCTCAAGAACATCATGCGCCAGAACAGCAACCGCAAGGTGGTCTACCTGGTAAATGAGTTCTCAGCCCTTGATGTGGATGGGCAGCTAGCGTCTACCGGGAGTGACGACGTCGTCGCCATTCCCGGTGGCTCCATCTTCTGTAAATGCCTGGTGACCACCTTTATGTATCACCTCAACCGTCTGCCCTCCGAATATGGCAGCCCCGAATCGCCGGTTGATGCTGTGGTGGTCGAAGCCAGCGGGATCAGCGATCCTGCAGTGATACAGTCCATGCTTAAAGAGACGAAGCTTGATGCCACATACCGCCTAGGCTCAGTGATCGCAGTGGTAGATCCCAACACCTATCCCAAGCTCGTGCATACCCTGCCCAATATCATCAACCAAATCAAATCGGCTGATACCATCATCATGAACAAGTCCGATATGTACACCTCCAAGCAGATTGATACGGCGGTAGAACTCGTACGCGAAAGCAACCCAACCGCCAGCCTGGTAGTGACACAGATGGCTGAGGTTGAGGTGGACATCATGCGCACAGTCACCGAACGAGAGATCCATGGCGACTATGCTAAATGCGCCGACCCCAACTTCTGCAGTTTTGCGTTCATCCCCTCTGCGAAGCTGACTTCTGAAAAACTGCAAAAAGCCGTAACCGGGTTGGGCGAGGCGCTCTACCGGTTAAAAGGTGTCATTACGGTAGACGGGCAGCTTCTGTATATTGACTTCAGCACGCATGGCTGGAGCGAGCCGGTAGTGGTCAACGGACTGACACCTTCCCTGGCCATCATTGGCCGAGGTAAAGACAGGCATCGCATTGACTCATGGATAGCCGTCCACCAGCTCCGAGCCTGATCGGTCCACCCTCGTACGTCCTAATCTGCAGTAATATCAGCACATTTTGCCTGTATTGATTCAATACTTGCGATAGGGTGCCCCATAAAAGGTAACATCAGAACAGGCTATCTCGTCTACCCTATACAGAGAACAAAGATGAGGCGGCCTTAACTGCCTTGTCCAGGAGGACACCTGACTGATGAAACACCTATTCGTTGCCATATGTGCAACAGCCATATCTGCCAGCTCAATGGCACAAATTGTAAGTACACCCGACCAAACATCCGGCGTTGCCATGACTGTTTATAATGGTGGTTTTGCGGTAGTACGCGAAAACCGGACACTCGACCTCAAGATGGGAATGAACGCTCTTCGCTTTGAAGGAGTGGCTCAGAGGATTGACCCCACCAGCATCAGCATCAAATCCATCACCGCCCCTGCTGAATTAGCGGTGCGCGAGCAAAACTACCAATATGATCTTCTAAACCCCACCAGCATCCTCAGTAAGAGCATGGGTCAGACAATCCGCATCAAGCAAATGAACCCCAAAGGTTCCACCACGATTCTAGAAGGCAAACTGATGAACCCGCCGGTGGCGGTCGTAGCGAACACCGACGCAGGTGGTGGTGGCAACACCTACCAGGGACTGGTGCTGCAGAAATCGGACGGCACCCTGGTGTTGAACCCCGCAGGCGAAGTGATGATCGACGCACTCCCTTCTGGTCTGGTGAGCCAACCCAGCCTGTTATGGCTTCTCGATGTGGGTAAAGCGGGCAAGCACAACACTGAAGTCAGTTACATGACCGAAGGGATCACCTGGAAGGCCGATTATGTGGCTGTGGTAAACAAGGACGAAAATGCCCTGGACCTCACCGGTTGGGTCACCATTGACAACCGCAGCGGGGCCACCTACAAAGATGCCAACCTGCAGTTGATGGCTGGCGATGTCCGCCGAGTGCAGGATCAGAACGTTGCATACGCACCTCGTTCATCATCGATGCGAACTATGGCAGCACCCAGCGGCGGCTTCCAGGAGCAGAGTTTCTTCGAGTATCACCTCTACACGCTCGACGGTCAGACTACCGTCGCTCAGAATGAAACTAAGCAGATGAACCTGCTTTCGGCGAACAACGTCAAGACCAACCGACGGCTGATCTTCGATGCCACCAAGCGCAGCCAACGTCCTGGCCAGGGCGGCAGCACCGGCGAAGGAAAACTGGCCATCATGCTGGAAATCAAGAACGACAAGGCCAGCAACATGGGTATGCCCCTACCAAAGGGCAAAGTGCGCGTTTACAAAGCAGACAACAACGGTGCGCTGCAGTTCATTGGCGAAGACCTGATCGACCACACACCCAAAGATGAGATGGTGCGCTGTTACATCGGCGACGCCTTTGACGTGGTGGGCACCCGCACTCAGACCAACATGAAGCAGATATCTGACCGTGTGCAAGAAGCCAGTTACTCGGTGAATATCCGAAACCGCAAGGATGTGGCTGTAGATGCCACCGTAGTGGAGCGGTTCTACAACGACTGGGAAATCATCGAAAAAAGCCAGGATTTCAAAAAGATCGATTCCCGAACCGCTGAGTTCCCTGTCAGCATCCCCGCCGGTAAAGAGGTGACCGTCACCTACACCGTGCGTACGAACTGGTAGCCAGAATATCACAGCGGCTTAAAACAAGGAGAATATACAACAATGAATAAACCACTGATCGCATTAGCGACCTTCGCCATCTCGGTTTCCGCAATGGCACAGATAGTCAGCACACCAGAACAAACTAAAGGTGTGGCAATGACAGTCTATAATGGCGGTTTTGCCGTCGTGCGCGAAAACCGCGTGCTTGATCTCAAGAAAGGTGTCAACAGCCTGCGTTATGAAGGCGTAGCGGAACGCATCGACCCTACCAGCATCAGTATCAAGTCGGTGACAGCCCCTACCGGACTCACCGTGCGCGAGCAGAACTATCAATATGATCTGCTTAACCCCACCAGCATCCTAAATAAGAGCGTGGGCCAAAATATCCGAATCAAGCAGATGGGTCCTACCGGTGCCATCACTATGCTGGAGGGTAAGCTGCTCAATCCGCCGGTAGCCGTCGTGGCGAATACCGACGCAGGCGGGGGTGGCAACACCTACCAGGGCTTGGTGCTGCAAACCAAAGATGGCAAGCTCGTGCTTAATCCGGTGGGTGAAGTGATGATCAACTCCCTTCCTGACGGTTTAGTGAGCCGACCTAGTCTGATGTGGCTGTTGGATGTCAGTAAAGAGGGCAAACACAACACTGAAGTCAGCTACATGACCGAAGGTATTACCTGGAAAGCCGACTACGTGGCTGTGGTGAATAAGGACGAAAACGCACTGGACCTCACCGGCTGGGTGACCATTGACAACCGCAGCGGAGCCACCTACAAGGACGCCAACCTGCAGCTCATGGCCGGCGATGTGCGCCGTGTTCAAGAGAACCAGAACTACATGATGGACGAAATGACCATGGTGAAAACTGCAGGCGGGATGGGTGGAGGCGGCTTCCAGGAGCAGAGCTTCTTCGAATATCACCTGTATACGCTGGATGGCCAGACCACAGTGGCGCAGAACGAAACCAAGCAGATGAATCTGCTTTCGGCGAACAACGTCAAAACCAACCGACGGCTGATCTTCGATGCTACCAAGATAAACCGGCGCCCTGGTCAGGGCGGCAGCACCGGCGAAGGCAAGCTGGCTATCATGCTGGAAATCAAGAACGACAAGGCCAGCAACATGGGCATGCCCCTTCCCAAAGGCAAGGTGCGCGTCTACAAAGCCGACAACAATGGTGCTCTGCAGTTCATTGGCGAGGACCTGATCGACCACACACCCAAAGACGAGATGGTACGCTGCTATATCGGCGATGCCTTCGATGTGGTCGGCACCCGCACTCAGACCAACATGAAACAGATATCTGACCGTGTGCAAGAAACCAGCTATGAAGTGAACATCCGCAACCGCAAAGAAACAGCGGTCGATGCCACCATCGTAGAGCGGCTCTGGGGCACATGGGACGTGATCGCCAAGAGTCAGGATTTCAAAAAGATAGACGCCAGCACGATAGAGTTCCCCGTCAGCATCCCTGCTGGCAAGGAGATCACCGTCAGCTACACCGTGCGCACAAGCTGGTAGAGACCGGCTACTGAGCTTCAAACACCCGGGCAGGGGGTTTCCTCTGCCCGGGTGATTTTATGAGGGTATTGCACGCTTCAATATCGCAGCGACGATGCCGTATTCATCACCCTCTAAAAGACCAAGCTCATTGTGTGTGATGTCAATCCCTTTGCCAAGTTTACTAGTCCATTTGCCATCGGGTAGTTGCCTTGCCATATGTGTGGGGATGTTACCATCGGCATAAATTGCCACTTTTTCATATCCTGACTCCAGGCCCGCTTCACCACATAATTCATACCCTAGAGCTCCGAACGCTTTACAGAAATTCGCTACAGTGGTAGACCTGATTGAGATAGGCCAATAACTAAAAAGGCCCAAGCCATCTGCTTTCGAAGGCCACCAGTTCAAACTCTGTTCACCTGCAGCCCATGCCACACAGTTATATAACGGACTTGCGGCACTAGTAAGCTGGCAGTTCTCGGCGTTTAGCTTAGGAAACACGGACTGCAACGTCACCCATTCAGAATCCACAGCCAACTAATACCAGCCTCTGCTGCCAGCATAGGTCAGCCAGGTATCGCGCATCTTTAACATGTCACCAGCGTCTTCGTCTTTTACAGGATTTTCACCAGTGATCATACTTAATGCATAAAACCAGTGGTCCACTTCAGTCTGCAGCTCTTTGAAAATCAATGGTAACGCAGCAGGGCCCATGCCAATAATCATGACATAACAGGGATGGCTCACAATCTTATCAATGGATGACATGTAGCGAGTTTCACGTTTCCATCGTTTCGTACACCGGCGAAATCTCGCAACAAGCTGCGAATTCCCCTCTCGATAACCTAATGGTAGCTGCGTTTGTGTAGGTATAACGACCACGGGAGCATTGTCGTCTGTCATCCTTGTCTCCTCCTGGTAATAACGGAGAGAACACCAAGCCAATGCAGGGCGTCTGTCTTATTATGGAATTATATCATGAATCAAGTCAACGACGTATGAACCGTAACACACGATATTGCTGCCAAAGATGCCATCACACGTGTTTGTCACCCTACAGATGTGCTATATTCTAACAAATAGGCAAGTGTAGCTATAGGCCACACGCAGTCACTATATCCATCTTACGAACAAGGACTACTTACATGCGTAAAGACTATTCGGTCATTCTCGGCAACCTGGGGAATACCTGCGACCGGTTCTGCTCCAGTTACAAAACCAACCCAGACACTTGGGACATGCTGAAATCAGCCGCCGCGATCCCCCATGTCACCGGCATCGAGCTGGTGGGCACCTGGGACATCCGCCCTGATAACCTGAAGCAGATGAAATCCGCGCTTCAAGACTTGAACTTGAAGTGCGTCTCGATCATCCCCGACCTGTTCGCAAACCCTGTGTTCTGGAAGGGGGCTTACAGCAGCAAAGAAGCCTCCGTCCGTCAGACCGCCATGGACTACAGCCGCCAGATGGCCGACATCGCGTTGGAGCTGGACTGCCAGGTGCTGAATATCTGGCCAGGGCAGGACGGCTACGACTATCTACTGACCGCGGACTACGCCCAGGAGCGCGAGTGGGAATGCGACGCCATGCGCCAACTAGCCACGGAATATCCGCAGATTCAATGGGCACTGGAATACAAGCCCAAAGAGCCCCGCACCCACAGTTACATGGCCCGCATGGCGGACACCCTGCTGCTGGCCCAAGAAACCGGCTGCAAGAATGTGGGCATCACCATCGATACCGGCCACGCCTTCGTGGCGGGTGAAGTGGTCGCCGAATCGATCGTGCTGGCGCAGCGCGGCGGTAACAGACTGATGCACATGCACTTCAACGACAACTACGCATCCTGGGATGACGACATGATCGTGGGCACGGTGCATAGCATCGCCTACATCGAAATGCTCTACTGGCTCGACCGCACCCAATATAGCGGCTGGCTCTCGATGGATCAGTATCCCTATCGTGAAGATGCCGCGGGCGCCATCGGCGAGAGCATCGCCTGGGTGGTTCGCTACCAGGAAGTGATGGAGGCAAACAAGACGGCGATCGATGAGCTGCTCAAGCTTGGCGATCCCGTGGCCACCTCCCGTTTCCTTCGGAAAGTGCTGCTGGGCTAGAACCCGCAACCATGCATCTGTGCCCCACGCCAGATTGACGTGGGGCACAGATGTTTTAACCGTAGCGTAGTATTCGAAAGCAATAGTCTATAGCTGACCCTTGCCTACCCGTAGGTTGATCTACCGCAGGTAGATATCAGCTTTTTGAGAGTTACTTCCTCGCCACCATCACCAGATGGTCCCCCGCCTCCGTCAGGCCCGGTGAGGTACACCAGCGCAGTTCTGCTTCTACCAGCAGTTGCCACAGTACGGGATTGGCGTAGGCGCGCTCGAGTAGGGCCTGGTCTACCGTCGCTAGGAATCCACCGCTATATTCTGCCACCACCTCTGCCCCGTGCGCCTGACACAGCGCCAGCACATCGTTCCGCGTCATGAGGTGCACCAAGTGATTGTATGTGATCGGATAGCGAACGCCATCCTGCAGGCCGGTCTCCAGAATCCACCGCGCCGCCTCCAGCCCCAGCGTGTCGAATTCGTCCATTGCCCCTTCAAAATACGTATGCACCGCTCCTGGCAGGCACATCAATCCCAGCAGCAGCACGCCACCTGGGCGTAACACTCGCAACATCTCTCGAAAGGCATCCTCCTCCTTATCGAAAAGGTAATTAAACGCTCCGCCGATGCAAACCACCGCGTCAAAGCACTCATCCGCAAATACCGAGAGATCGCATATATCCGTCTCGCGCCACTCCGCAATGCGTTCAACAAGCCCCAACTCCGTCATCTTCGCGCGGTTGAAGGCCAACTGTTCCGGCGTCAGGTCGGTCACCACCAGGTAGCCTGCCAGCTCTGCCAAGTCCTTGGTAAACCGACCCGACCCCGACCCCACCTCCAGCACGGCGTCGCCGGGTTGAATGTGCCGGAGAATCACCTGCCGATGGGCCTCATACATCAACTTCCCCCGCGGTGTCGCTTCCAGCCGCGCCCATTCCGCCTCCGCCCGCACCCCATACCGCGCCTTCACCTGCGCCGGATCGTAGATACCGCTCATCGCCACACCTCCTAAAAATTAAAAATTCCCTCCCGCGTCTCCGGGAAGGGGATCATCAAACGCCAAACCTCCGGGTACGCGTCACATCATCTAGCTAATCGGCACTAGTACTGTATGTGAGCACGCATATTCATCCCCTCAAGTATAAAGGTATCAATCGCTAAGATCTATATCCCGTATGCTGAAACATAGTTGCTGACCATCAGACCACCCCAGCACAGTCGCACAAAAGGCACAATAGCTCGGGGCACATTCACCGATCAACGGCCCTTCCTGCGGGCTGCCGTCTCAGCCAACATCTCCTGAAGTATCTTGTAATAGACATACGGATCATCACCCGGGTATTTGTTGTACTCCACGCTGGTTCCGCTGGTGTCAGCAATCCCCCAGTTGATGCCGTCACATACATCGTCATATGAGCCAAACACCACGTAGTGGTCGGCCTTCAACGCCCAGGCGATCCGCTTGCGCCACTGATCCGCGCTGATGTGCTTCCATGGGTCACTGGGCGCCACGCCGCTGGTAGGAGCCACAAACCGCACCTTGCCATCTGCACTCTGTGAATAGTTGCGGTATCCCCAGCCGTCCGACTTACCGGGCAGGATCGGGTCATTCACCTGCGTGGTGCCCATATGGAATTTGGATAGATAGGTCTTGTGGGCGGTGGGAGCCGTGTTGTATCTGGGCCACCACATCTCAGCCGGGTTAAATATGATCAGCATAGGCCGGTCATCGCCGTTCCCATACCGCCGGTAGGTCTTGTCCTTCGCCCAGTTTTCCAGCGTGTATTTCGCCTTCTCGTTCCAAAACGCCATGTCGCCGGCGGCTCCGATGAACAGAAAGAACTGCATCTGCTTCTCTCGGCAAACCTGCTGGATGTTGTCCACCATCGGCTTATATTCATCCCAGAACTGGTTCCACTGCGAGTCGTTAGTCATGTCGATCGACACCGTGTGGATACCCGCATCTTTTATCTTCTGCATCACATCGCGAACCTGGCTGATGTCTCCGTAGTCATGCGCTGGATTCCACTGCCCGTTGACCAGGAACTTGATGCCTCGGTTGGTGGACCTGCAGCAAATCAACACATGGCACACGGGATGACCGGAACCCACCTCAGGCTCCTCGTCCGCTGACTTGGCAGAGGCGGGAACTGCGGTCAGTATCCCGATCAGGCAGAGGGTGGCGAAAAAGAACAGCGTGAACATGGCATTCTCCATTGGCTAATATTGCGATAGCAGCCCGCACTTTACAGCATGCTGCCCATGCCTTAAGTCTACCTGCATATATGGAGCCAGGCAAGCTGCTTGAGGCGTGTCCATCACAGAAGGAATTCCGCCATCGCAGCGCGAATCATGATTTGCATGACCCTGTATTTTACCTTGGAGAAAGAGACTCACATGACAAAACTAGATATTCATCCCCCCTATTTTGGGGCCGCATACTACCCTGAGGACTGGCCCGTAGGCCTGCAGGACGAAGATATCCGCCTGATGAAAGAGGCGGGTATGAACTTGATGCGCATCGGCGAGTTCGCCTGGAGCCGCATGGAGCCCGAGGAGGGCCGGTTCGACTTCGGCTGGCTGCACGACATCGTCGATAAGCTCGCCACGAACGGCATCGGCACCATCATGTGTACCCCCACCGCCACACCGCCCATCTGGGCAGTGCGACGATACCCTGAGGTGCTTTACGTCAACGCCGACGGCGTGCGCTTGGACCATGGCGGTCGGCGCCACTACTGCCCAAATGACCCGGTCTACCGCCGGCTATCGGAGACGATCGCAGCTGAGATGGCGAACGAGTTCGCCGATGATCCGGCGATCGTTGGATGGCAGATTGACAACGAGATATTTGCTGCTGAGGGTGTATCTTGCGCTTGCCCTACCTGCATGCGACTGTTCCACGACTTTCTGCGCGACCGCTACGGCACCATCAAGGCGCTGAACGAGGCCTGGTGCCTGACCCTCTGGAGCCAGGAGTATCAGGCATTCGGGCAGATCCCTTCGCTGAAGAAGAACGTCTGGCAGAACCCAAGCCTCATCGCAGCATGGAGCGAGTTCGGCAACAAATCTTATGTGGAATACACCTGGGCACAGGCCGACATCCTTCATGCCTGCGATGCAAAAAT
This sequence comes from Armatimonadota bacterium, assembly GCA_963677485.1. GTDB lineage: Bacteria > Armatimonadota > HRBIN16 > HRBIN16 > HRBIN16. The sequence goes on from OY781964.1 coordinate 397,162, forward strand.
GGTCAGTACCAACGTCATGTGCATCCCGGGTTTTGACCACTACGAGGTGGCTAAGAAGCTGGATGTGGTGATGTATGACCACTATAACTTCGGACCCACGGTGCGAGATGCCGCCTTCTGGTTCGACCTGATCCGCCCGATTAAACCCCATCAGCCATACTGGAATGTGGAGACCTGCACCAACTTCAATGGGTCCATCATTGCCTGCCCACGCCAGATCGCCGGTTATACCACCATGAACACATGGATGAGCTACATGATGGGCGGCGAGCACAACGGTTATTGGCTGTGGCGTCAACACCGTGCTGGTCACGAGCAGATGCATGGTTACGTGGTGGACAGCCACGGTCGGAAGCCATGGTACTGGCACGAGGTGGTGAAGGTATCCGAAGGGCTGAAGGCGAACGCGGATCTGCTCAACGGCACAAAGCTGACCAACAGCGGGTTCGCAATCCACTACACGAACCTGGCATATAACAACTTCAAGGCTCTGCCGTTGGTTTACGGCCCCAACATGCAGGAGCGCATCGTGAAAGAGGTCTACCTGCCGCTCACAGGCGCGCAGTTCCGGCCGGATGTCATCGACAGCGAAGCAGACTTGAATCACTACAAGATGGTCTACACGCCATATATGCAGTGGCTCGATGAGGACGGTCTTACCGCACGCTTGAAGGCCTGGATTGAAGATGGTGGTACCTGGATCGCTGGCGCCATGAGCGATATCCGCGACCAGCACCTCAGCAAGTTCCCCGACAGCCCGTTCAGTGTGCTGGAGGAATGGGGTGGAGTCTACTGTGAGCAACAGATACAGGCAGAGGGTCAGCCGGTTGCCATTAAACTGGCGGACGGCCGCACTGGAACCGGCAATGTATGGTGCAACGCCTTCTCGCTGCGCGGGGCTGAAGCTTTGGCTCACTACACCGAGTATCCCGCCGAAGGGCTGGCTGCGGTGACCGTAAAGCCGATGGGAAAAGGGCGCGTGGTCATTCTGGGTTGCATGCCCGATCCCGAGAGCCTGATCACCATCATGAAGATGCTGGGTGAGCCCATCAACGTGCAGCCTGTGACGGATGCCAGCCCCAACGTGCTGGTGGTACCGCGCTCTGGAGCCGCAGGAGAAGCGTGGGGTGTGATGGAGATTGAGGCGAAGGCAGGGGAACTCACACTGCCGAAACCCATGACCGACATGCTGTCCGGTGTGCGCTACGAGGGCACCATCACGCTGGAACCCTACCAGGTTCTGCTGCTGGTGTAAGTGACGTGCTTCCGTTGGATGCCTGTTCAACGGAAGCAGCATCACAAATGTTGTCGGATTTGATGCATGTGTTGCATTAACTGCTGCGATATCGCGATGCTAATGTCATAAATGCGAGTATAGCCATACTGTAACCATAGAAGCATAAACCAGGAATCTGCTTGTCACGAATGCGTGATTGCAAGAAAGCCACTGTGAAGGATCGATGCGAGCCCTGCTCGTGTCTTCATACTGACTTTACTTTAATGATGAGCAAGCGGGTTTCTGCGAGAGGATGTCATAGATGCAAATCGGAGCTTCATCAATCGCTACCACGAATGACACTTGGGTGTTGAAAAACACCCGACTACGCGTCATTGTATCTAAAACTACTGGCCAAATCATATCATTGGTGACTGATAAGGAGCTGCTCGCGGCTCCTGCTGCAATCGTGCTAGTTGACACGGTCGATAACAAGACACTCACATATACAGATGGTGTGATCAACAAAGGTTCTACGACATCATCTGGCAACCGCGCCATCCTGACATACTCACTGGTATACGGGAATAGTTATACAGCCACCACAACTCTGACATGCACACCAGATGCGGTACGGTGGGATGTAGAACTCAGCACCACTCTGACCCCTGACCGTGAGATGAAAATCACTTACGATTTGCCGATCTTGTCTAGTGCAGATGAAGCTTTTTGGGCTGCCCCCGGATTGCCTGCCAAGATTGCAGACATGCGCACCCAGATACTCGAATACAGGACAACTACATACCTGCCGTGGGTCTGCCTATACGGACAAAAAACTGACCATGGGCTGTCTCTGATCGCCCCACCAGATGTGCCAAAGCCCGGGCTGACATTCTTCATGGAGACTGCAGACAACCCGAAGCGAATGCGAGTATCAAACCATCACTTGCGTGTTGGTGCGTCAAAACCGACCAAGTCCTCGTTATTCCTGGTACCACACGAAGGGGATTGGCGGCCTGGTCTAGCATAGTTAAGCTCCTCATACCCTGAGTTTTTTCAACCGGTCTCAAGACGAGTTAGGTCAGGTGAAGGCTGGTATACTGTCGGTTCACCATACCTCGATGAAGCAGTCATCAAGGATGCTGCATCTCGAGGCGTGACCTGGCAAGAACTCCATAGTCACTTTCCGTTTTATGGAGTTTATCTTCCCGACAAACCAGATTGGGCTAATGCGATGGATCAGGACGATATTAGCATCGACCGCTGGGAGAGAGATGATGCCCCGGATCGACCCAGAAACAGCGTTGATAACATGCGGGCAAAAATGGTCCTATGGCACAAATATGGTATCCAGGTGTATATCTACATACAAACATTCGAGGCATGGACACAATATGCCTTGAAATACTTCAAGGATGATATCACTCATGATGCAGATGGAAAACCATGCTACTCTTGGCAGTTCACCAATCTGATGAACCCGGATCCTGCATATCCATGGGGAAAGGCGATACAAAAGCAGCTCGATAACATCATCAACGCATACCCTGATGTCGATGGCATATTCCTGGATCGAGACGACTACCGCGATTATGACTTTTCGCACAGTGACGGCCTTACGATGCAGGGCAACAGACCATGTTACATGCTCGCCTTCGCCCAGGAGAAGGCATTGCAGATGTTGCGCCCTAAACTCCACAAACGCGACAAGGGTATTTGGACTAATGGTCCTACAAACCTTGAGGTTTGTAGTGGCATCGACGGTATCATGACCGAAGCCGTTGGAGCCCTCGCAAACCAAACTCAGTTCTTTGGTGTCGACCGGCCCATGATCTGCCTTCCGTATGACGCCACAGTAGCTGCCACTGAGATTAAACTGAAAGGATGTATGACTGGAGGCTATTTCCCGGCCGTATCTGAGACATCTGTTGGCAGTCCGTCTCGCGCCCTTGAGGCCAAATATGTGCCTCTCTTTAAGTTGATGAAGGGACGTAAATGGGTTTTGAATGCTCATGCCATTCAAGCCCCTGACGGCGTCAGCCCCAACCTCTTCAAGGCCACAAACGGTGACTATCTTGCAGCGGTGATCAGTGATCAGGGCACGTTGATTGTTCCTGACGGATCCTGCCCAGTCATATCACACGACATTGAGGTTAGCATATCTGTCACCAACCCACAAGCCATTCGATATTGCTACCAGTTGTCCCCTGACTTCCAGGGAGTTACCGAGCTGCCCATCACCCGAACCGGTCAAACCCTCAAAGTCACCATACCGATTCTCATTTCAGGATCGATGTTGGTCTTTTCATCCGAGCGGCGGTATGACACGACGCGACAGTCGATCCCCTTGCTCGTGAGAGGCGCGTCCAACACGCTGCGCTTGAAGTCGGCAATAAAGGGAGCGGTATCTGTCCAAACTCCATGGGGTTCCTTCAACTCCAAAGCAGCCAGTGCCGACATTACAACGGTACCGATCGATGTGCCTGCGTCAGCCAGTGGAGAGGTGTTACTCAATCTCACAGCAAATGGCAAAATCTCCATGCTGTCAGCCTGGATAGTAAACCCAGTAGAGCTGGTCCTACCGCAGGAACCACCGTTTATCCGAGATGTGAAGGGATCCGACATTCCCATCCAAGTGACGAACTATACCAACCAGCCGCAGCCGATCACCGTCTCAGGATCCTTCTCAGAGGGCAAAGGAAGCATAGGTCCCCAGCGCACGAAGCTAGTATTGAAGCCTATGGAGACAAAGGTAATTCCTTATCACGTTGACCCAAGTACCCGACAGGCTGTGATCACATGGAACCTCGAAAATAACCAACAGTCACGGAGTTACGTGATGCCATTGGGTTCATTCACCAAGTTCCAAAGCAGCGACATGTTCCACGATGACTTTTCATGCAACAACATGAGTAGATGGGCGAAAACTGACGGTTTGTGGGTAGTAAAAGATGGCACAGCTCAAGGCCGCGGGCCCATCCACGCTGGCTACATCGGGGATGCTCACTGGAGCGACTACGAGGTAGAGACGTCTACTTGCATGCAAGGAAGCGAGCTGCCAGAGATAACTTGGGTGAAGTCCTATATCCATGTACGAATGACATCGCAAAACAACTACTACAGGTTTGGCGTTCACGGTGACGCAGGGATATTGGAACTCAGTAAAATTGTCAACGGCGAATGGGCTCAACTTGTAGTGCGTCCATTCGACATACCGATGGGTAAGTGGATCACACTACGAGTAGCTGTGAAAGGTTCCGATATAAAATGCTATGCTGACGGTAAGCTAGTATGCCAGGCGACCGATACATCGCATCCAAAAGGCGGTATCGCCATCGGTGTTTTCGACAACCAGATGATCAATCTGTACAAGCATGTCGTAGTTCGACGAGTCGACTAGCGCAGATCACCGTGACCGAGGGGGTAGAACCCCCAGGTCTATTACCCACACACGAGTTTAGAATTCAGGTAATGGAGTATACAAACCGCCTCACGTGTTAGTGGTCGTCCGGACACCCACGAAGTGGGTAGGATTCTTTATAGCCAGGGGTGAGCGAAGCGATACCCCTGGTAAAGGAGCCTCTTCCTACCCCGAAGTGGGTCAGTTCCACATTTAGATGTGTACGGATGCAGACCCACTTCGGGGTAAGTCGTTGTCATTACTTTCCACGGGTTGCGCTGACGCTTTTATGTAACTAGGTTGGCTATGTCCGGGGCGGTCTGCCAGTACGCCTTCGGAGGCCACTGTCTATAGACCGCGCCGGTCTTGTTCCCGACACATATCTTTTAGGGCTATCCGCCAGACCGGCGCGGTCTTGAGCCTTGTGCATCCGCTAGCCACCGCACAGACCGCCCCGGACATAGGCAACACTTGACTGCAAAAAGGGCGAACTGCTATTCGCATATCTCTTTATCGACTCAGCGTGACGCATCAGTTACACCATGGGCTGCCGTGCCAGCACGGGCAGGTGCTTACCAATGGGTAATCGAGGCGGGGTAGTAACCCCTCGGCACAGTTTAGATACAGGCTACATCTCCCGATCCACCGCCAGGGCCACGCGCCGCATTTGGCCCATCAACTCCTCAAAATTCTCGGGCTTCAGGCTTTGCGGACCATCGCTCAGCGCATGGGCTGGGTCGTTATGAACCTCCACCAGCACACCATCGGCACCGGCGGCCACGCCCGCCTTCGCGATACTGCCCACATAGTCCCAGTGGCCAGTGGCGTGACTCGGGTCGATAGCCACCGGAAGGTGCGTCCATTGCTTCAACACCGGGATGGCGTTGATGTCCGTGGTGTTGCGGCAGCTATCCTCAAACGTGGTGATGCCGCGCTCGCAGAGCACGACCTTTTCGTTGCCCTCCGCCATGATGTATTCGGCCGACATCAGCAGGTCCTTGATCTTGCTGCCAGGGCCGCGTTTCAGAAGCACAGGGTAGCCGGTGGCCCCCACCTTCTTCAACAGCGAAAAGTTCTGCATGTTGCGCGCGCCAATCTGCAGCATATCCGCATAATGACAGATCAGCTCAATCTGATCGGCATCCATCACTTCGGTAATGATCGGCAGGCCTGTCTCTTCACGGGCGGTGGCCAGTATCTTCAGACCCTCCTCGCCCAGCCCTTGAAAGGCATACGGCGAGGTGCGTGGTTTGAAAGCTCCGCCGCGTAACATGCTGGCACCGGAGGCCTTCACTTTGTGGGCCAAGGTCACCGTCTGCTCCTCAGACTCCACGCTGCAAGGGCCAGCCACAATCACCACCTTAGTGCCGCCAAAGGCCACGTCACGCACATGCACCACCGAGTTTTCGGGTCGATAGTGACGTGAAGCAAGCTTCCATAAATCGGAGATCAGCTCCACGCGCGCCACGCCGTCCATCGACTGGAAGTGCTCTACCAGGTCGGCTTTGCGCACATCCAGCTCACCCAACACGGCGATGACCTTGCGCTGCACGCCCGGGTTGGTGAACGGCCGGAAGCCGATTTTCGTGATGGCAGCCTTGACCGCCTTGACCTCTTTATCTGTTGCCGCGGGACTCATGATGATGATCATATATATTGGCCTCGTTTATCTTCATTGTATGAGATGCACCAAAAACAGCACACCTGAATCTATTGTACCTTCTGAGGCCGGCTCAATTCCTTTTCCAAACATGCAGGCCTCAGAAACCATTACGCTTCTGAGGCCTGCATCTTACGTACTACACCACCAATGTGATGTGGCGGGGGCTACTTCAGGAACAGCTCGATCACCGGTACGGTGACGTTGGGCTTCTGCACCGGCAGGCGCAGAGTCAGCACATTGGAGGCCACGTCGTTACCGCCTTGCCACTCTGGCCGCGCGGCCATCAGCACCTCTGAGCCGTCATTCAGCAACTGAGCATACTCGACCTTGCCTGCAAAGCCGTCAAGATGCAGCTCCACAAATGGCCATGCGAACACGTGCACATACATGCGGTTTGTGTCCGGGTTGTAGGTCAGCCGGCAATCCTGCGGTGTTTGGAAGCCTTCGGGAGCCTGGGTGCAGCCATAAATGGAGCGGTTGTGACGGCGCATCCACTGCCCCATCGCCTTGAGTCGGCTGAGAGCACGCTCGTCGAACTCGCCTCGGCCAGTCGGCCCCACGTTCAGCAGCAGGTTCCCACCCTTACTCACTGTGTCGACCAGCATCTGAATAAGCTGCTCTTCGCTCTTCCAGCTCGATTCGTCGCGGTGGTAGCCCCAGCTTCCGCTGAAGGTCTGGCAGGCTTCCCATACCACTTTCTGACCATCGTAGGTCACCCACTCGCGGGGTTGGAACTGCTCCGGGGTCTTCATATCCCATCCGTAGGGCAGATCCAGACGGTCATCCAGCATGATGTTAGGTGCCAGTTCGCGGATCATCTTCAGCAGCTCATCGCTGCGCCAGTCATCGTGCCCTTTACCCTCGGGACCAGAGCCTGGGAAGCTGAAGTCAAACCACATTACGTCCACAGGACCATAGCCGGTCAGCAGCTCACGCACCTGGTTGTGCAGATAGGTGGCGTATTTCTGCTGGTCGCGGCTCTGGTTCATCTCAGCACGGTTAGGAGCATTGCGATACGGCCCAATATAGGGGTCGATCATATACTCAGGATGGTGCCAGTCGATCAAGGAATGATACAGACCCGTGCGTAGGCCATGACCTCGGAAAGCATCCACCATCGGACGCAACAGATCACGCTTGGCGGGGGTGTTGGTGGCCTTATAATCGGTGTACTCGGAATCCCACAGACAGAACCCCTCGTGGTGCTTGGTGGTGATGACGAAGTATTTCATTCCCGCCTCTTCGGCAGCGGAGGCCCAGATCTCGGGGTCATAAAGATCGGGATCAAAATGCTTGAAATAGGTGTCATACCGTGAGTCGGGTATCTCTTCGTTATGCTTCAGCCACTCGTGCCGCGCGCCCATGGCATACAGCCCCCAGTGGATGAACATGCCGAAACGGTCCTGGGTAAACCATTTGGTATCGCCGTGCATTTTTGTGTAATCTTGTCCGTCGCTCATGTCGTCCTCCGAATGAGTAATATAGTTGTAGGTTCACCTATTCTAGTATGAATCCTGCATGATGGCAACTCACTGAACGGGTGTCAGCTTGATGTGACGCAGGTTGACGGGTGACCAGTTTTGCGCCACGGCGTGAACCTGCAAGGCTGTCTTGCCCGTTGCTGTAATCTGCAGATTGCCCAACTCCAGCGCTTGGAACTTATCGTATCCACCGGTGTTTGGGATTCTGGCCGTCAGCTTGTCGTTGCCGATGCCCACCTCGATCTGTGTCTCGCCGGTGGTGGCGACCTCAGCCGTCAATCGATACTTTCCGGGTTTGACCGCCTGGAAAGGCCACTGGAGCCAGTCGCTGCTTACGGTCCAAAATCCGATGCAGCTCTGGCCTGCCACATTCTCTACCTGAATCTGGTTCCCCACCAGTTCGGCGTTATCAGCCTGCAGCAATAGCGAGCCATCTGCGTTCTGCTGCTGAACTGGATTTTCGACGACAGGCTTTCCCGCAATGCGCAGCACGACCGTCGAGGAATACGGGTCAGTCGGCTTAGCGGGCAGACTCACCACCACACCGGATTCGGAAGATGCGGTCGCGAGCTTCATCCCGCCATGCAGCAGGCTGGCCCCCAACACGCGGTTTTTCAGTCCAGGAACCAGTAGCTTGCCATCTACAGGCCAGTCATACACATGCAGATACAGCGTGGTGTTACTTTTAGCCTTCTTAATGGTGCATCGACCCCATGGAAGGCTCTTAAACGGACTGGGCGAGGTGCCGTAGATCGCCTTCGAATTAACCTTCATCCACTCACCCACTTGCTGCAGCCGATCGGTGATGTCCTCAGGCACCTGCCCCAGCGAATCCGGCCCGATGTTCAACAAGAAGTTGCCACCCTTGCTCGCGATGTCAATCAAATTGCGCACGAGCATCTCGGAGCTTTTCCAGTTCTGGTCGTAGCTTTTGTATCCCCAGGTGTCGTTGATGGTCATGCAGGTTTCCCAGTCGCGGTTCTTAAATCCCGTGGCTGGCACAAACTGCTCGGGCGTTTCGGAGTCGCCTTGTATCCCACCGCCAAGCCGGTTGTTGATGATGATGCCTGGCTGGAGTTTCAACAACGGCAGGAACAGCTCCGCGCGCTCTTTAGTCATCTGCACGGGCACATCGAACCACAGGATCGATATCTTGCCGTAGTTGCTGAGTATCTCCTTGACCTGCGGCACGCATTTGGTTTTGAGGTAGAGGTCAATGTTCTTCTGCTCATCGGGTCCGAAATCCCAGGTGTTGCCCACACCGTTGGGTTCGTGCCAGTCAAACGCCTGCGAATAATAGAACCCCAACCTCAGCCCATGCTTTTTGCACGCTGCCGCCAGCTCCTTCAGCGGGTCGCGTTGGAAGGGTGTGGCGTCGTGGATGTTGAACGGGCTGGCTTTTGAGGGATACATCGCGAATCCCTCGTGGTGCTTGCTGGTGATCACGATGTACTTCATCCCCGCGTTCTTGGCCATCTTGACAATGGCCTCCGCGTCGAATTTGACCGGGTTGAACTTTTCGGCCAGCTTCGCATACTCCGCAGCAGGGATTTTAGCGGCGAACTGGATCCACTCACCCAGAGGGTGCGTATCCACCCTCTGGCCGTTCCAACTCCCGGCGGCCTGAGCGTATAGTCCCCAATGGATGAACATCCCGAACCGCGCTTCACGCCACCACTTCATGCGAACATCGCGCTGAGCCGGCGTCTCACCGTTGTATGACGGGGTGACCTGAGCCGACGTGATGCTCGCGGCCATCAATCCACAAACAATTACAGTCAAGATGCGACGAAGTGCAGAGCTTTTCATATCAAACTCGTTTCTAGCTATTGAGCTAACTGGTAGTTAATTTCGTAGATGGTTGGGCCATCGGTCGCATTCATGATGACCATCCTGGCTCTGTTGGTTTGCACAGCCGGGAAGGAGGCACTGAAGCTCGGACCAACCGTCCCACCACGATACACCGTCACCCATTTACCGTTCACTTGAACCTGTATAAGGAATGGCTCGATCCGATCGATGGCTTCGCCGATACTCACCCCGTTGATGGTCACTGGCTTGTAAAACTGCCGCTCAATCCAGGCGTGTTTGACTCCAGCATCGGTTGCCCAGCGGCTGCCGGATGAGCCGTCAAACGCCTTTTCCGCCTGGTAGTCCTCTTGATTTGAATACACATTGGATGCCGTCGCCTTAATGCCAGAGGGCAGTCCCACCGGTATGATAGAAGCCGCATTTCCATCGAGTTTCAGCACAACCACCGTGTCGATCGCATCGTGGTCGGCAGGTTCTACCCACACGGATACACCCTTGGAGGCCTGCCTTACACGCACCTTGCCGCCGTTCAACAGCCGCGCTGAGCGTATCTTGCGTGAGATCGCGGGTAGGTTAATACTGCCATCCTGCCATTTGAAGACGTGCAGATACACGTTACTTCCCTGGTAGGTGCTGGCTCCCCAGGTGCCCGGTTTGTATGGCCCTCCGCGGGTGCCGTAGATGGTCTTGCCGTTTACCGCCAGCCAGTCACCCATCTGCTTTAACCGCTCCACCTGCCGCGGTTCAATCTCGCCGGTGGGCATCGGCCCAACATTAAACAGCAGGTTACCATCGCCGCCGGCGCAGCGGATAAGCGTCTGCAGGCACTGCTCTAGCGACTTCATCGTGTCATGCGGATTCCAGGCCCACTGGTTGCAGATCGTCATGCAACTCTCCCATGGACGCTGGTTCTGGAACACGCCGATGGTTTGCTCCGGGGTGTCGAAGTCCTCCGGCAGACGGTTGCGGTTATTGATGAGTATATTTGGCTGCAGCTCACGAGCCATTTTGTTCAGTGCCAGCGAGTCGTAGTCCTCCGCCGTTCCCATCAGACCGTCATACCACAGCACATCGATCACTCCGTAGTTCGTCAGCAGCTCGCGAACCTGCTGCTTAAGGTACTGCTGGTATTTCGCATGTCGGTCGGTGTAAGCGTCTGCATTGTGCCAATCTGGCTGGGAGTAATACACGCCAAACTTAAAACCCGCCCTGTGACACGCATCGGCCAGCTCTTTCACGATGTCGCGTCGGAAAGGGCTCTCAGGTGATGTGATTTTGTAGTCACTCGCTTTGGTATCAAACATGCTGAAGCCATCATGGTGTCGGCTGGTGAGGATCATGTATTTCATCCCTGCAGCCTTGGCAATCGCCACCCATTCATCCGCATTGAACTTCACGGGGTTAAACTTCTTGTATAGATTATCATACACATCCACAGGAATCTGCGTGCCGGTCGAACCAAGTCCTCTGCGCTCACCGCCCCGCGACCACCCGATCTCGGTGCCCATCAGGCTGACCGGACCCCAGTGCATGAACAACCCAAACCGGGCATCACGCCACCATTGGATGCGCGCCTGATACTGCGCGGGCGTCTCGTTGATCGACTTAACCGGAACGTCGGCAGCGGGTGCCGCCTGAACAATAGTTACTAGTAACAGCATCACTGATGCTGCATGTAATAGTGCCTTACGGGTGTCTGAAATCCTCATATTGTTGGCCTCTGGTTGTGGTGTCTTGATCGCGCAGATCGTACGTCATTGTCACATATGATACACGAAAACATGGGTTGGCACAATCGAGGATGGTGCTCTCATACGCAGTATTTGGAAGATGATTCGTAACTACCCAGCCATAGGCATGCATTGGTTCACGATCGGTAATGGTGATGTAGCTTCCGGCGCCCATAAAGTGGGTAAGATTCCTATAGCCACGAGTAAGCACCCGCCCATACTATAACGGAAGCGTCCTGCTGAGGCGACATATAGATGGGTGATGAGTCGTTCGCCTGTTTTTTAATGCAAGCGTTGCCTATGCCCGGGGCGGTCTGTGCGGTGGCTTTCGGGTGCAGAAGGCTCGAGACCGCGCCGGTCTGGCGGATAGCCCCCTGGTTTGGTTTCGAGAACAAGACCGGCGCGGTCTATAAACAGTGGCCTTCCCAGGCGTACTGACAGACCGCCCCGGACATAGCCAACCAAGTACCAGCGCAACACACGGATAGATGACCATCTCAGAGGTATAATGCGAATGGACACTCGCCGAGTAGGATCCATTTGTCGCCATGGATAACTTTCCGTAAATAAACACAAGTCACTTAAGGGAACAGGATGAAACGAACTATTCTGTATGTCTTCATCGGGCTTCTTCTATTGAGCGTCGTTGCGTGGGTCATTCAGCCAAAACCGAGCACAGATGGCAAAATACCGCTGGTTTGGTGTACCGACGATAACCCCGTAAGGCGGGAGCAATACAGCCTCTTTAACAAACAAAACAAAGAGCTGAGCCTCAGCCTCGACCCCAAAACCACCATCGACAAGATCATCGTGCAGGCCATCGCTGGCGTAGGTCCCGACCTGTTCGACTGCCACACGATTGCTGAGTTCCCCATGTGCGTAAAGTCGGGAATCGCCTGGGATGTGACGGATGAGTTTAAAAAGGCCGGCATCGATGTGATGAAAGACCAGTGGCCTGTGATGCGCCCCTACTTCCTATATAAAGGCCGGGTATACGGATGCGCCACCAACACGTCGTCTAACGCGATCTGGTTCAATAAAGATATTTTTGACAAATACCATGAGCCATACCCTAAAGGTGACTGGACGTGGGATCAATTCATCCCCGTAGCACAGCGTCTGACCATACGTGACAAGCGCGGTCGTGCCACACAGTTTGGGTTCATCTTCGATATCCCGCTGGTCTGGCAGCAGTTCATCTGGCAGTGGGGTGGCCGCGTGTTCAATGACGATGGTACCAAATGCATCATGGATAGCCCGGAAGCCATCGCGGGGATTCAATTCATCCACGACCTGATCTACAAATACCGCGTATCCCCTAACCCGGTGGAGGAACAGGCAGCCAGTCAAGGCGGATGGGGCTCGGGAAGCATCACCTTGTTCGGTGCGAACCGATCTGCCATGGCGAACGGCGGCAGATGGTGGCTGTGCAGCCTGCGCGGTTACGAAGGTCTGCGGCTGGGAGCGGTGCAAAGCCCTTATAGCAAACACAAAATTTTCTACGGGTATGGTAAATCAACTCTGGTCAACAAGAACAGCCCGCACCGGAAAGAGGCTTTAAAATACCTGATCTACCTGAACAGCCAGGGGTATAACGAGCTGATCAACAGCACGGCTGACGGCCTGGCCCCGGTGAAAAAGTTCAGTTACACGGACAAATACCTGCACGATCCCAAATACCCAAACGAGGACTACAACGCGGTTTGGCGTGACATCATGAACTTCGCGAAACCCGATGAAACCAGCCCATTCGTGCAGTTGAACATCGTGCAGCGGATCGTCACCAAACAGCTTGACCTGGTGAAGACCAACCAAAAGAGCAGCGCGGATGCCATGCGCACCGCGGCCAAGCAGATCAACGAAGAGATACAAAAGAGCCTGGCGGAAGACCCCGCCCTGAAAGCCCGCTATGACAAGCTGATCGCTGCGAGGGGGAGCCGCTGACATGAAACTACGCAGAAAAGAGCTGTTCACATCTCTGGCTTTTCTGATGCCCAACTTCCTGGGCTTCTTGATCTTCACCGCGGGGCCGGTGGTTTTTTCGCTCATCGTCGCCTTCACCAACTGGAATCTGCAGCAGACTGTGCCGTTCCGGTTCAACGGCCTGACCAACTTTAACCATCTATTCCATGACCCGCAGTTTTGGGTCTATTTCGCCAACACCATCTACTTCCTTCTCGGCATCCCAATCTCCATCGCGGGCAGCCTGATACTGGCCATCCTGCTCAGTCAGAAGCTGAAGGGTATCACCGCCTACCGCACGATGTTCTACCTGCCCAGCTTCACCGCGGGCGTGGCGCTCATGATCCTGTGGAAGAACCTCTACAACCCCGACTTCGGCCCCATCAACGCCGCGTTAAGCACCATCGCCAACACCTTCAACCTGCATTTCACCCCACCGCAGTGGTTGATTTCTACTCACAACATTGTGGGGCTTGACATCGAGCAGGTGCGGCTGGTGATCACCCAGTGGGGTATCGGCGCCCGTGACGCCATCATGATCATGGGCATCTGGACAGCAGTCGGCGGCAGCAACATGCTGCTCTACCTGGCGGCTTTGACCAACATCCCGGAGGAGCTGGTAGAGGCCGCGCAGCTTGACGGTGCGGGCAAGTGGGGCATCTTCCGCAACGTCACCTGGCCGCAACTCGCTCCCACCACCTTCTTTATCGTGGTGATGAGCTTCATTGGCGGTCTTCAAGGCGGATTTGAGCAGGCGAAAGTGATGACCGCCGGTGGTCCTGCCGGCACCACCACCACGATCGCCTACTACATCTACACCAAGGCATTTGAGGAGTTCCAGATCGGGTATGCCTCGGCTGTCTCCTGGGTGCTATTTGCCATCATCTTCGCCATCACACTGGTGAACTGGAGAATTGGAAACAGGGAGGTGAACTACTAATGGGCAGCAAACAACCAAAAGGGCACTGGAGCGGGCAAGGCAAACGGGCCGTGGGCAGCCATACCGTGCTGATGCTGGTGGCCATCACCATGCTGGTGCCGTTCCTGTGGATGGTATTCTCAAGCTTTAAGGCACTGCCTGAGGTGGAGAGCATCAACCCGTTCCCCAGCAAGTGGCATCCCGAAAACTACCTGTCGGTGTTCCAGCAGATCCCGTTTGGCCGGTATTACTTCAACTCGGTGTTCGTGGCCGCATGGGTCACCTTCTTGACTTGTATGACCAGCAGCCTGGCGGCGTTCGCCTTCTCGCGGATGCAGTGGAAGGGTCGTGACACCATCTTCAAGCTCTATCTGGGCACGATGATGATCCCGGGCGTGGTCACCATGATCCCCAACTACACCTTGATGGTCAAGCTGCACATGCTGGATTCCTACATAGGACTGATTGTACCCGCGGCTTTCTCGGCGTTTGGGGTTTTCCTGCTGAGGCAGTTCATGATGACCATCCCGCCGGCTCTGGATGAGGCGGCCACTCTGGACGGTGCCAGCAAGTGGCAGATTTTCAAGGAGATCATACTACCCTTGTCGCAGGCAGGCCTTGTCACCCTGGCAATATTCACTTTCCTGGGCACATACGGCAGCTTCTACTGGCCGCTGATTCTCATAAAAAGCCAGCACCTGCGCACGCTGCCCATCGGTATGCTCTACTTCGACACGGTGTATGGCCGCCAAACCAACCTGATCATGGCCGCCAGCGTGATGAACATCGTTCCGCTGATCATCCTGTTCATCAGCAGCCAGAAGTATATCGTGAAAGGCATCCAAATGGGCGCCGTCAAGGGGTAAATTGGGGTTACCGGAGTTGTCGGCTTATCGGCTCGTAGGGGCGTCCCTTGTGGGCGCCCACTAGCATTCCGCAAAGTTGTGAAAATGTGTCATTATTAATATGCAACACCCCTCGCGCCTAACAGCTTCGGCTGACTGCGAAATTCGAGGGGTTCTTTTTTATATCTGCCATCCCCTTCCGTGCCATCCGTCCCAACCGCGTAATCCGTGGTTCAGACATGCACGGGCGACCATGAAGGGCGGCCACGGGGGGCCGCCCCTACGGTCTTACCTTCGCATCCAGCTCCAGCTCGAACAGCAGCTCCTCACGGCAGATGTCGGCCTGCACGAACAGGCAGTGGCCCAACGGCACCTGGTTGATTACGCAATACCGCCTGAACAGCTCCGCATACTCAGGCCTTTTGCAGTAGGCGATCGCCCGTGTGGTGTGACACCAATCCATGCCGCGGGATGTCAGGATCGCCTTGACTACCTGCATGGTCAGTTCAATCTGCTTCTGTGGGTCGTCTTGATGTGCACTCAACCCGTGCGGGTCGATGCTGGCGGTACCGGAGATCATCAACTGACGCTCCGAGTCTGTTTCGATCTCGACCGCCCGGCTGAAACTGCTGCGGTAGTGCAGTGCCGAGTTTTGCAACGGCGACTCCACCGCACGTATCCGCACAGAGTTCTCCTTCGGAACGACAGCCAGTATCCCCGCCACACACGCTCTGCCAAGGTGGTTGCCCAGACCAATCCCTGTGCTGGCGGGCACCAGTCCGTCCAGCACGCCATGATCAACAAAATATTCCGTGCGGATGGCGTTGAACTCGTCATACCACACCAGTAAGTCATCAAGATAGAACCAAGTGCGCACCACGTCGCGCCAACTCATCCCCGCTTGCTGTAGTGCCAGCTCCGCGTTCTCAAACAGTTGTTGGGTCTGCAACCCACGCGGTGCCGCCAGGTCGCCACACACACTCCATAACCAAGCCACACGGGCGGTTGGCGTTTCAACCCAGCATCCCTGTCGTCGGCCGTTCAACTTTATGGGATGCAGTTCGGCACCAGAATTAGTAAAACTCTGTGCACCGCCATCGCAGCCTGGAGCCGAACCATTTGGACGTAATGGCATCAGATTCGGATCCATAGATGACGGATGGTCAGAAAAACTAAGACCGCCCACCGACTGCTTTTCAACCAGATCGTCCGATCCTAAGCACGGTATCTTCATGTTCTCTTCCAGACTCACAGCGACAGCACATACTCCGCAAGATCACCCAACTGCTGCTTCGAGAGATTCGAGGTCATGCCGTGCTTATCACCCTTGTTGTGCGTGGTCAGCACCGACATCATATCAGCCGCACTGCCGTCATTCAGATACGGAGCGGTACGCCACACCTCTACCAGCGAGCTGGTATCGAACTTAAGATTAGCCTCGTTATACACCCCCATGCCCACATTGTATGCCTTTAAATTTGTGTAATACGGGCCAGAATGACAGTTCGCGCAACCAGCCTGCGTAAACAGCTTTTTGCCCCGCAACGCGCTGGCGGAGAGTTTTCCATGCTGCAGGTAAGGGCTCTTCACGGGCTGCATGCCGGTAAGATAACTGTCAATGGCCTTTGCGTCCGATTCGGGACGGCTGGCAAACTGTATGAACTTCATCCCAGCCCGGACGGCAGTTTCCGCTTTATCTCGCACAGCCAGACTCATCACCGGCGGGGTCTTGTGACTAAGCAGCATACTGCGTGTATTTTTGGGGTTGCCCATACCATCGTTCATCAGATCCCAGTTAAGGCTGTCAGCTCGCGAATCCGGGTGACAACTGGCACAACTCTGCCAGTTCTCATAGCACATCGTGCCGTCGTTGAACAGCATCTCGCCGCGGCGTGACTGGCTAATGACAGTCTGCTTCACCAGCGGCCAGCGGCCAGCCAACGCAGACAGGTCGAGGCGATAGATCTCGATATCCTGCGTAAAGGTATTAGCAACAAACGCATTCTGGCCAACCACGCAGATCACACGGGGGCCGTTGCCTTTGAGTGTCACCCGTTGACGAAGCCCATTCAAAAAGGCCAGATCATCCGGTACCCCGTTGGGGTCAGCGCATCGTTCCAACTTACGATGAAGGGCGATACGGTCGATCACGGTCAGCTCCTGCGCACCCGCGGAACTCACCAGCAGCTTCTTGCCATCGGCCGTGACCGAAACAGCCCACGGGTTTGCGGATCCTCTGTTCACATCATCCAGCAGCACAGTGTTAAGATACTGGCGTTTGGCGATGTCTAGCACGCTCAGTGCGTTGGTGTTCATCCAGCCGCGGTCCAGTTGGGTTGTGGGCATGCCGTAACGCGCAAGGATGTGCGTAATGTAGGCGAATTTGCCATCCGGCGAGATGGCCAGACCACGAACCCCACTGCTGCCATTCGGCAACAGCACGTTCTTAATGACCCTCGGGCTACGGAGGTCTACCAATGTCACTCCGGCCGCCACATAGTTGGCATCAGCAGCCTGGGTGGGCAGATGGTTCGCTACCACGGCCGTACGACCATCTGGCGTCACGCCGACCGCAACTGGCTCGCGCAAGCACTTGATCCGAGCCACCAGCTTCGACTTGCTCAGATCAACCAGGGCCAGCTCATTCTGGAACCTCAGACAGACCGCCGCCATCTTGCCGTTCGCGTAGAGTGCGGGCGACATCGGTGTGTGCCCGAGCAGCACAGAGGCGATTCTCTTCCCTGAACGAGTGTCATAGGTGTTAAGCACGCCATCGGATTCACCCTCCGCCACATACAGCTTCTGGCTGTTCTGGCTAAGGACGATCCCATGCGCCGGCTGAGAGGTAGTGATCATCCGAAGCTGCTTGTGGCTCTGGCTGTTCCAGACCAGCAGCTCCGAGCTGCGGTCAGACGCCACATAGAGCAGTTTGCCGTCGGGCGAAGCCAACATGGCCGATACTGAAAACAGCCGTCCCGCATCAACCGCTTGAGCCTGCATCAGCAAAGCGGTTGTAGTCGCAACCATCACAGTGACCACGATGATTGTGGCACGTATAATCCGGTTCTTTGCCATGCCAGTCTGCGGCTTGACGATATGTATGAGCATTTCTTTCATCTGTTGAAATCTAGTTTTCTTCATGTCTACCATTGGTATTTCATCTTACACCATGGCATGGCGGCCTCAAGCGTCGCTTTTTGCTCCGCGGTAAGGTCGGTTCCCGCTGTGTTCAACTCCACCAACCCTTTAAGCTGCGTGACCACAGGAAAAATGCGGTCATATGTCAGTTCTGGGTTTGCCCCGATGGTCAGCCACTTCATCGACTGCATGGACAACAACGGTGTGATGTCGGTCAGGTGGTTACCCTCCAGCGTCAGGTAGTTCATCTTTGTCATTTTGCTGATTGGGGTCAGGTCGCGAATTTCAGCGTTGTGAGCGTCCAGATAGCTCAGGCTCACACACCCCTCAAGCGGACGCAGGTCAGTAACCCCAGTCACATTGATTGCGATGCCCTCAAGCTGCGGAAGCTGTCGACAGACGCTGATGTCGGTGACCGGGCAATCGTAGAAATAGGCCTTCTTCAGTTTCTTGCACGCTCCCATGGGTGAGATGTCCTTCAAGCCCGGGTTGCTGTAAGCCCACAGGTGCTCGAGGTTGGGCAGCATACGCACGAATTCGATGTTAGTCAGCGCGACATCCGTAAACCCGATGTGCGTGATGTTCGTCAGCTTTTTTAGGAAAGAAAAGTCGGTAAAGTGGTTCTTGCCTTTACGGGCCTTCTTCTGCTCCTCTGACATAAATGGGTCGTTGGATGCGTTCAGGTCTACCAACGACGTCAGCTCAGACAGTGGAGATAGGTCAGTCAGCAGGTTATCGCTGACATTCAGCTTCTGCAGATTCTCAAACTGCGCCAGATCGCCGATATCTGTAAGCTGTTGGCCCACTAGGTTCAGTTCCACAATCGACAGCACGTCTTCTCTGGTCACAATGTCCTTACCGAGTTGCTCTTGCACTACACGTAAAATGGTCGGATTCATACTGATCGATACCCCTTCATCCTTCAACGCGGTCGGCATGTCGTTGCCGAATACCTCCACCTCAGTCAGAGCACACCAACCGACCGGCTCCGTCTGCACGAGGTTGTTGATCCGCACATAGCTAGTCTGTCGCTTGGCGAATTTGAACTCCTGAGCTGCCGCATCGGCCTTCAACGTGATCGGCACCCTGCTGCCATCCGAAAACTCCAGAACAGCGCTATCCCACACCTTGTCATGCGGGAAGTCGGCCCGCACGGTGATCCTCACGCTGTCCACCGACACACTTCGTCCGAACTCCACCTTCCACCAGCCGTCTTTCACCTGCTCAGGTCCCCAGCTTTGGAACGGCCAGTTGCCATGACCTGCATTCTGTGTGAAGCCGTCAATGGCATTCCTGGCAGCAAATATCGGCTCATTGCGGCACTCGCTGTTGCTGCTGGCGTGAGGATAACTGCCCGAAACTCCGCGCACATCGAAGGGGTTCAGGGCCAGATTTCGCCTGGCACTCACCTCTTGTTGTGTCGCCGCACGCGCCATGATGGTGTGCGCCGCCGCTTGTATCAGGCTGGGCGGATAGGCTTGAGCACTCCGCACCGGCAGCGGTACAACAACCACGCCTTCGGGGTTATAGACCAAACTCTCAGGCGCATCCTTTCCGAACCGAACCCAGATAAATTTCGGGCCGTAGATCAGCACCTGGTCACCAGGACGATAGGCATGACTGATGACAAGACTGCCAGGTTTGCTGTAGTCATCGATGGTTTGCAGGCCGGTTTGGTCGGCACTTAGATATTCGATCCGCACAGCATTGACGTCATTGATGGGCTTTTTACCGATCGAAAGCAGGGTGTCGGCGATGTTTCGCTGCTCCAGAGCCTCACCACGCATCCGCTTGGCCAGGAAGTGCATATATTTCTCGGTCTCATCGTCGTTCCAGGTATTGGCCTCAATGTAGTCGCCGCTGAAGGGCACCAGCAGATCGATCCAGCAAGCCAGCGTATCACGCTCATCCTGGGTGAGTTTGACACCCCCATGTCCTCGGTCCAGCTTGGCGAGCAGCTTGCTGGTCGCCGCACCAGCCGAGTAAGGCGGCAGCATTGACGGAACGCTCTGAGGACTGATCCAGTTCACCAGTTCCGTAGACCGGCCTCTCTGCGTGAGTGCCATATAACTATCGGTAAACCGCCGCACTTGGTCACCTTCTACGGGTAGCCCAAGCAGGCTGAACGGATGGCCCGACTTAGGGGGCTCTTTAATGGCATACAGCCCCACATCGATATACTGCCCGCCGATGGTTTGATGGCAGCTCACAGCCAGCGTATTGGCGCCCTGCTTGAGGGCCGAGAAAGCATCGTTCACCGCAGCGACCGCCTTGTAGTTCGTGATGAATCCCTGAGCCGCAAAAATCTGCTTGCCGTTCAACACCACGCGCACATCTTCGTCAAAACTTAAATAGACCACTAGCCGCTTCATCTCATCCGATTTGTCCACGTTGAACTGACGCCGCATCCAAATGTCCGGAGTGTTCCACGGACTGCCCAGCCCGCTCTCGATATTGTTGGTGCCGAAGCCGGCCTTCGCTTTGGCCCATTTCGAAGCATCAAAGTTTTCGGCTTCCCAACCCGCACCGGGATTGTTGGTAGTATACGACCACTCCGAGCCAATCGTTGAAAGGCTGATGGCATTATTACGGTTGAAGTTATCGACCTCATCGGAATGCAATGCTGCTCCGCGGTTGTCATGACACCGTGTGCAGTTCCGGTCCATAATAGGTTGGACATCCTTGTTGAAGCTAAATCCATGAACGGGTCGGCGGAGGAATGGCTTCAACTTCTCCACCCCCTGCTTCATCGCCAGACTGCGTCCACTGTATCGAGCTGGTGCAGAGTTTTTGGATTCATGGCAGCCTGTGCAGGAGAACTTCTCTCCCGGCTGGAGGGTGGTCCAGCTGCGCATGGTCTGCACGACCTCGCCTTTGGCATCCACGGCCTGGAAGTAAACCGGCCTACGCGCGGGCACCTCGAACATGGCACTGCCATCCTCCTGCACGGTTGCCTCGCCCAGCACGATCTTCGGATCCCAACTGGTATTGTCCACCCCGATGGGCGTGCTCACCAGTGCACCGCCCGCGGGACCATTATTACTGTTACTCTTCACGCCCGCCGCGCGGTAGTCCAAAGCTACCACCCGCAGCTTCTTCACTGTGCCCCGCTTGATGTCCTTCAAACCAGGCCCTGAATAGACATCGTGGAGGTAGTAACTGCCCGTGGTCTTGGTGTAGTCTACGGCAGATGGCCTCACCAGAGGTGTTTTTCGCTTCATGACCGGAACCGGCTGATTGCTGGATATTGAAGCATCCCAACTTAGCAGCTCGCGGTTCCCGTTCACGTCCACTAGATAGATTCCATAAGCGTTAGGCGCCGGTGATGCCCAGCCCTTCGGCAGATAACTCACCAGGAAATGCTGATCGTCAACCGCATAGGGGTATTGGAACAACTCGCCATCCTGACCATAGGCATCGATTCGGTCCGCAGGTGTGTTCCGCACCGGGGCTATGAGCTGCACCCCCTCATTTTCCTGCCGACCTTTTGCCGGATCGATAATCGCCAGCTTTCCACCCTGCCGCGAATGATGCCCGGTGAGTATTGCGATCACCTTGCCGCTGTCACCCAGGCCTCGGGCCTGGATGATGGTGGTGGGGAACCAGGAGTTGTTGCCGTAGTATTCGGTCTGCTCCGTACCATCAGCATTCATCTGGAACAGCGGCTGCGGGAAAAGCTGACCGCGGTCGTTGTATTCCCAGCGGGTGTAAGTAATTCGCCCATCAGGCAGCACGGAGGGGTAGTTATCGTGAACTTGGTCAAAGGTCAGCCGACGCATCAGTTTCCCGTCTGCGTTACAAGTATAAAGGTTGCTGACTTCCGTCCACCAGCAATCCACCGTCTGCACCGCGCGTGAGCTATTGAATACAATGTCGCCGCTGGGCAGATAGGTCCCCTCATAGTCAGCAAATCCCAATCCGTCTGTCAGTTGCCGCATCTTACTGGAGCTCAGGTTCCATTCATAAAGGTGATAATCGTCGGTCACATCGGACTGTTTCATAGAAAACAGCAGTTTGGTGCCGTCGTAGGAGATGTTCGGGTTTCGGATCACACCGCCCGTCTTGAACAGGGTTTGCTCTTTGCCATACAGACCATCCATCTTCAGTAGGCACAACTCGCCCCCAGGCATAAAGTTGCGTTCGGCTTGTGCGTCGGACTGTCCTTCGGTATAGGCGTAGTGCGAGCCACCCATGTTGTAGTGCTTCGCGAAGGCGATCGTAGTGATGCCGCCTTTTATCATGGGCATTAGCCGTTTGGCCCGACGCAGCTCACACGCCTTGATGTATAGGCTCAGGCGTTGCTCCGAGTTGGCGCACTTCGACAGTGCAGCGGAGATCGGCTTCGCCTCGCCGCCTAGCTGAGCGATCACCGAGACCATCATCGCCTGCTCAGTTTTGACACCATCGGAAGCACTCAGCAAGGCCTCCGGTATACCCTTCATATCCTGCATCACCCAGTCGCACAGAATCGGGTATCGGCCGGCCAGCCGGTTCCAGTCGGCTCCTGTCAGACGCATGGCCACTACGTCCTTGGGCCAGGCGATTTTCTGGGCGGCCATGCTCATTGGTGCAGATTGGGCTATCGCCTGCAGTGCTAACAGAGTTAATAATGCCGCGAGCCAAAAGGCGGTTATGGGATTATGATTTTTATGAAAGTGGCGCAAGTTGTGAAGGCCTCCAGCGGATGATGGGCAAATATGCCTAACAGACTATTCTGCGTGAGACCTTGGTTATCCTGCATGGGGATCGGAAACATCGAGGCAAAGGTATGTAGTTCCACGCCATATTCATCTAGCGTTGCCTAAGTCCGGGGCGGTCTTGCCCGACGTTAGCGGCTGCAGAAAGCATAAGACCGCGCCGGTCTGGCGGACAGCCATAGAGATTGGTGTCGGGAACAAGACCGGCGCGGTCAATAGTCAGCAGGCTTTATGGGCGTACTGACAGACCGCCCCGGACATAGGAAATCTACGACACGATCCCGCCTTCGGTCATCGGGCGAGGATCCAGCAGCCTGTCCAGTTCTTCAGCCGTCAGCTCGGTATCCTCCAGCGCCACATCCTTCAGGCTCCGGCCCTCCGCATAAGCGCGTTTGGCCAGCTTGGCGGCTTTGTCGTAGCCGATCACCGGGTTGAGAGCGGTGACCAAGATAGGATTTTTGCCCACTAGGTCGGTGATGCGTGCCTCATTTACGGTGAAGCCTGCGATCGCCTTATCGGCCAGCACCACAGCCACCTTGCCCAGGATGTCGATGCTGTTCAGCAGATTATGGGCGATCAATGGCAGCATCACATTTAGCTGGAAGTTACCCAGCAGATTTCCCACTTGAACGGATGCGTTGTTGCCGATCACCTGGCCACAAACCATCATGGTGGCTTCGCAGATCACAGGGTTGACCTTGCCTGGCATGATGGAGCTGCCGGGCTGCAGGTTGGGCAGCGCGATCTCGCCGATACCAGCAATCGGGCCGCTGTTCATCCAGCGAAGGTCATTCGCGATCTTCAATAGCGCGGTGGCACTGGTAGCCAGTTGGCCGCTCAGCTCCGTGGCGCTGTCCATCGAGCTTTGGTATGCAAAGTGGTTGCTGGCTTCTGCAAACGGCAATCCCGTCAACACAGCCAGCTTCGCAGCGAATCCGGCGGCAAAGCCCGGAATGGCGTTGATACCAGTGCCCACCGCGGTGCCGCCAAGGGCCAGCATACACACCCGCGGCAGCGTCTCTTTGATCCGCTGCACACTCTGATCCATCTGGTAAGCCCATCCACCGATCTCCTGGCTCATACGCACCGGCATGGCATCCATCAGGTGTGTGCGGCCGGTTTTGGTCACACCGTCCAGCTCAGATGCGCGCTTCTTCATCACTTCGCTCAGGTGGCTCAACCCAGGAAGCAGCACTTCGGAAGCCTCGATTGCGGCGGCCACATGGATTGCGGTGGGGATCACGTCGTTCGAACTCTGGCCCATGTTCACATGGTCGTTGGGATGCACCAGTTTGCTGCCGAACTCGCCGCCCATCAATTGCGTGGCGCGGTTTGCGATGACCTCATTGGTGTTCATGTTGGTGGAGGTGCCAGATCCGGTCTGGTAGATGTCAATCGGGAACTGGCCGTCCAGCTTGCCGTCGATCACCTCTTGAGCGGCTTTCATGATCGCCTCAGCCTTATCGGCAGGCAGACCGC
Source organism: Armatimonadota bacterium (assembly GCA_963677485.1). Taxonomy (GTDB): domain Bacteria; phylum Armatimonadota; class HRBIN16; order HRBIN16; family HRBIN16. Next base: position 421,504 of record OY781964.1, read on the forward strand.
CCATGTCGGCATTGGTAGCAGCGGCACAGTATTTAACCAGTCCGAGTGCCTTGATGAAGGAGCGCGAGAACTTGATCCCACTGATGGGGAAGTTGTCTACTGCTCGCTGTGTTTGGGCGGCATAAAGCACATCGGCAGGAACCTGCACCTCACCCATCGAGTCTTTTTCAATACGGAAATCGGCCATTATATGGAATACCTCTTATCATCGTGTTCATATGTCCGACGCATGTGCCCGTTTGGCTGATCACGTCGTCCACGATTCTATTGTATCCCAACGGCTGTTGGCGGTGAGTCACTGAAGCACCTGGCAGCTTACGCATGAAGTCTGCTATGTAAAATTCTTATGCTGACGATCCGTGGAGAGCCTGCCGTATCATTTCAGATAACCCACTCATTGTAAACGGCTTTTGGATGAACGAAACACCATCTTCCAGCTTTCCGTGGTGGGCGATCACATCGGAAGTATACCCTGACATAAACATGCGTTTGACGCGAGGATACTGTAGCTTGATGTGCCCAGCTAGATCGCGTCCGTTCATCTCCGGCATCACGACATCCGTCAACAACAAGTCGATTTTGCCTGTGTAGGCCGCCGCTGCTTCAATGGCTTTCAGTGGGGATTGTGCCGCGACCACGGTGTATCCCAGCCGCTCAAGCATGATCCGTGTCATACGCAAAATGCTAGGCTCATCTTCCACGAGCAGGATGGTCTCATGGCCACCGATAATCTGCTCATGTTGATCACCGTTGCCAGAAACCACATCATCACCCGCATATCGTGGCAAATAGATCGTAAAAGTGGTGCCCTGCCCCAGTTTACTCTTAACCTCGATGAGCCCGCCGTTTTGTTTGACCGCACCGTATACCGTTGAAAGGCCCAGGCCAGTTCCCTCCCCCACGCCCTTTGTGGTAAAAAATGGCTCGAATACACGTTCGATTGTTGGCTTGTCCATGCCCTGACCTGTATCGGTTACCGACAACCAGACATAGTCACCCGGTGATAAGCCTGAATGCAGCGGGCTATTGCTCTCGTCGATCGTGCTGATGCCAGTCTTGATTGTGATGGTGCCCACATCCGTGATGGCATCACGTGCATTCACACATAGATTAGCCAGTATTTGGTCTATCTGTGACGGATCTGCTTTCACGAACCAAAGGTGAGGATATGGTAAAAACTGGAGTGTTACCGATTCGCCTACAAGCCGCTCCAGCATCTTCGACATATTCGCGATGGTCACATTGAGATCCAGCACTTTGGGTTGTATCGTCTGCTTCCGTGCGAAAGCCAGTAACTGGCGCGTTAGATCTGCAGAACGGTTAGCCGCTGACCGGATTTCGGCCAGGTCATCATATAGTGGATGGCTGGGGTATAACTGCTCAATGGCCATCTGTGTATGACCCAATATGACCCCCAGCATGTTATTGAAGTCGTGCGCAACCCCGCCAGCCAGTCTTCCAACAGATTCCATCTTTAGAGCATGGCTTAGTTTCTCTTCTAGTTTCGTCTTTTCTTCTTCAGACTTTTTCCGTGCGGTCACATCGGAGATGAGTGATGCAAACTGGCCGACTGCAGGCTGGAATGCGGTCACCTCAAAATACTTATCAAGAGCCGCTGAGTAGTTTTCAAATGTGATTGGTTCGCCTGTTAAAGCTACCTGTCCGTATGTATCTATCCAGTATTGTTCCACAGTGGGTACCACATCCAGCACGGTCCTGCCGATGATTTGACCAGCGTTAAAGCCTGTTAAGCGTTCGTATGCTGGATTGACTGCGATGAAGCGGTAGTCGACAGGCTTTCCAGATTCATTACAGATGATCTCGTGCAGTGCCAAACCTGTCTGCATCTGCTGGAACAACGTCTTGTAGTCTTCTTCTGCCCGTCGTTGAGCAGTAATGTCGCGGTTTAGTGACAGCACCGACCGGACCTGGCCTTCTGCATCAAACTCTGGCACCAGTCTGCAATTATAAACATGAGTGCTATTGTGATTCTCAAACACGAACTCTGTCTCAAATGGGGAGCCATTTACAAAAACGCGATCAATAGCGCTTTCCCAGAACGAACACTGTTCAGCTAGAAACCCCATTTCTCTGGGTGTTTTACCAATGAAAGCCGATACAGGCAGATGAACTGAGGTCGTGATATTGTTTGATATATATAGGTGTCGGCATTGTCTGTCAAACCTGATAACAATATCGGGTAAACCCTCGACTAATACCCTGTGTGAAGCTTCACTTTCACGCAAGGCCTCTTCCACTCGCTTTCGTTCCGATATATCACGTATTGTGACCAACACACGAGCCTGTCCGCCTATCTCGGAACTTCGAATGGTGATATCGGACCAGAAAAGCTCGCCGGATTTCTTCCGTGACAGCCACTCAAAGGATGGTGTTTTACCCGACAGCGCCTGTTGTATATACGGCGTGACATCAGCTTGTGTATAATTCGGAGTTCCTGCACTCAATGAGCCGCTCTCAAGAGAACAAGCCTCAGCCTTCGATGCATACCCAAACAACTCCAGCATCGGTTGATTCACATCAACAATCGCCCAGGTCTCAGCATCACGGATTAGTATCGCATCGGCGGTGGCGTTAAATATCTCACGGTATTTACGTTCACTCTCCTGCAGGGCATCTTCTACCCTCTTCTGCTCGGTGATATCCTGGGCATAGCCCGACAGCGAGACCACCGCGCCGTTCTCGTCTTTGACACACTCTCCGCCTTCCGCCCGAATCACATGCACCGAATGATCAGGCCAGATCACACGGAAGATTGCGGGTGCTGTCAAACCTGTCGCAATGACCGCCTCGTTCGCACTTGCCACGATGTTGCGATCGTCAGGATGTACCGACCGGTTAATCACATCAGCTAGATCACCCGAAAAACTCTCTTTGCTCAGCCCATGCACATGATACATACCTTCAGACCAATCCAGCTTGTTCGTCTTTGGATACCATGTCCAGCTACCCATCTTGGCGACCTTCTGAGCTTGATTCAAGTTCGCTTCAGATCGGACTAAAGCAGATTCAGCCCTGTTACGAGCTGTTAAATCAAGACCATAGGCATAGTTGATGTCACCCAGTGTGATGTATCCCCACAAGACATCACGGGTGGTGCCGTCCCTGCAGGTCACCACCGCCTTCATAGGTTCTATCGGCTGCTGGGTGTTGATCGCCTTTTCTACACGCCTGTTCCACTCATCGGCCATAGACTGCCGGTAATCAGGGTCCGGGTAAGCCAGCGGCCACCACTCCGCGGTTGACGGGATGTCTTCTTGTGTGTATCCAAACATAGCCACCATTGTCGGGTTGACATACTGGGTCACCTGCTCCAAACCAGTTGTGACATAGATTGCTAGGGGTACGGTGTCAACCACGGCTCGAAGTTGCTTTTCGCTCCGTTTCAATGCCTCGTCTTGAAGCTTATGGGCAGTGATATCCTGCACAGTACCCATTAAACGAACCGGGCGACCCTGCTCATCTTTTTCCGTGCGTCCGATTTCGTTCACCCAGATAACGCGACCATCAGCCAACAATACACGGTGTTCGATCTCATAGTGGCTTTGGTTCTCAAGTGATTGTCGATACACAGTGTCCACACTACTTCTGTCATCTGGGTGTACGAGCTGCAAAAATTGATCATATGTAGCAGTAAAACTCGCAGGGTCCTTTTCCAATATTGCGTATATGCCTGGTGACCATGTAAGCTCACCGGATGGTATGTCCAACTCCCAGCGGCCCATGCGTGCGGTATCTTGCGCGTCTTGCAGTTTCGCTTCGCTTTCAATCAACTGACGCGTCACATCACGCTGTTCAGCGAGTGCCTGCATCAGATGCACTTTGTGATAGCTGATTGAGGCAATGAAGTCGGCGAGCAAAGCGTAGAATGACATTGCCGCTTCCATTGTTTCATGGCTCCAACGCGGTACACGCTCTAGCGCGGCAAGGTATTCCTGCTCATCAAACCCGTATTTTTTTGCCTGCTGTCGGAACAGATTATAATCCAACTCTTCATTTTCAAAGAAGAACTGACTAATGAACACATTGCCGATATGCCTGCCATCAGCCACAATGGGCGTCATCATATCCCACATGTTGTTTTCGCATCGGTACGATTTGAACTCACCCACACGAACGCCTGAAGATAAGTTGACATCGCTGGTCAGGCAGTGACAGCTCGTCTCAGGGCAGACTCTGTGGAATTTGGTGCAGATGTCCTGCCAGCCCACTTTCACTAGCACATTGCCATCAATGTCCAGTATGCCAATGCCGATATGGGTAAGACGATAGAACTGTTCCATCATCATCTGGAGGGCTGAGCAATCCACGATGTCGCTTAGGCCAAGTATCTTCTCGCCTATCTGGAGGGTATTCAACAAACTAGAGGCGTGTGGAAGTGCCGACCCATCAGTGTTAATGTTCGGGTCGGAGTCCGATAGCTCATGGTCGTCATTTATAGCCATACGATCCTCCATCTGTCTAATATCGGTATGTATAAGTTCATGAACCTTGACCCGTGTCAAATAAGCTCGCTATTGTACACACTTTACCCTGTATGGATGCCTTTGTATACATCACACCGAAAATCAGCCGGTGATCACCTGTATCATGACTAAAATCTATCTACCAATCGGTGATGGACTGCTTGTCTAGTGAGCAGGGGCAGCAAGCACTTCACGAACTTTCAATGCCAGATCATTGGCTAGGAACGGCTTCGACAGGAAGTGAACCTGGTCCATATCCATGCCATGGTGTGCGATCACATCAGCCGGATAACCTGACATGAACAACAGCTTGAGGTCGGGGTATAGCTGTTTCAGGTGTTGTGCCATCTGCCAGCCATTCATTTCAGGCATCACCACGTCAGATATAAGCACCTGTATGGATCCCTCATGTTGTTTTGCCTGCTTGATAGCAGCAAGAGGTGAATGGGCTGCGATCACGGTATAACCCATCCGTTCAAGCAGCGACTTAGTCATCTTCAGAATAGCAGTTTCGTCCTCAACCAGCAGAATGGTTTCCTGCCCTGTGGTATCCGGAATGGATTGAGCCGGCGCGTGGTTCGGCTGTATCTCTCCCAGATAGCGAGGGAGATAGATCGTGATACTGGTGCCGCGCCCAGCCTCGCTATTTACCTCAAGGAACCCATGATTCTGCTTGACGGAGCCATATACTGTTGCCAGACCCAGCCCAGTACCTTCACCCACCTCCTTTGTGGTAAAGAATGGCTCAAACATCAAGGCCTGCGTCGACTTGTCCATGCCACGACCATCATCACTGATGGATAATGCAACATACTCACCGGGATGTAAATCGGGTTGATGTAAACAATAATCGTCGTCTATCACCGCATTTCGCGTCTTAATAGTGATCTGCCCCGTGTCATCAATGGCATCTCTGGCATTGATACATAGATTGATGATCATCTGGTCAACATGCGAGGAATCTGCTTTCACAAGCCAGATATCGGGCTGCGGTTGCCAGTTAAGTGACGTGTTTTCGCCGATCAACCTGCCAAGCATCTTCATCAGGTGCTCAACGGTGTCATTCAAACTGATGACCTTGGCCATGACGGTCTGCTTACGTGCAAACGCCAGCAACTGTCTGGTGAGGTCAGCGGAACGCTCGGCCGCGGCATTTATCTCGGTTATGTCATCATGCAGGGGATGTTCTGGATTCAATTGCGCCAAAACAATCTGCGCGTGACCAATAATCACACTCAGCATATTATTGAAGTCATGGGCAACACCGCCAGCAAGCCGTCCAACAGATTCTAGCTTCAGTGCTTGCTGAAGTTGCTCCTTGAGCCGGTCTTTTTCTTCTTCCGCCTGTGCCAGCTCTGTGATGTCCAACATGCATAGTAATGCCTGAACTTGAATACCGGATTGTATCAGGGCCGTCGCGGCCAACAGAACCACATTTCTATCTTGGTCACCATGACGCAACGTGGTTCGGTGTTCGATGTTTTTATGGCTTCTACCCGTTTCCAGCGTGTCATCAATCGCCTTGCGTAATGCACAACTTGCGCAGGATGGCCCGTATCCGCAGCCGCGCGGGTCATCTTTGGCATTGACACACCCAAACACGCCGCATGCTCGCCCGCCAAAGAGTTCCTTCTCAGTGAGGTTCAGAAACGAGTGAAATTCGGCATTGGCATACTGAATACAACTGTTCGCATCAAGCACACACATCATCACCGGTGCATTGTCGTATATCGCACGTATCTCAGCTCTGCTATGAGTTAATATTTCCTCTGCTAATTTCCGCTCTGTGATGTCCTGTATGGTGCCAATCAGCCTGATGGGGTTACCCTCATCATCATAGTCAAACTGGCCTATTGCCCAAACCCAGCGCACCTGTCCATCACTTGGCCTTATGACTTTATAGTCCATGTCAAAGCGTGACCGATCTTTGATGGCTTGATGATAACAGTCAAGCGATTTTTGGCGGTATTCTGGTACGATTAGCGTTCCCCAATGGTCGACATCCCTGATAAACTCATCATCAATGCCAAATATCTGATCAAGCACGGAGGAACTCCTCCAAGCGCCTGTCTTGATATCTGTAACGAAATACCCCAGACGTGCGACCTCCTGAGCCTGATTCAAGATGCGTTCAGATTCGCGCAGTGCCTGTTCTGCCTTCACTAGATTCGATACGTCGACACCCACACCAATCAGGTAACGCTCGTTATTACGTATAAGTTCCGCACCATTCAGTAAAAATGGGATACGGCGGCCATCCTTTGTCACCAGTTCGGATGTAATGGTGGCTAGTCCTGTATTTTCCGATTCGGCAAGGGTTGTTTTCAATGCATCATGATTTTCCGATGCATGGAAGTCGAACACCGATCGCCCCAACATTTCGCCATGCTCATATCCAAAAATCACTTCGTGTTGCCGGTTCCACATCACCAGCTTCATATCAGGAAATGAATAGAGGTAGAAGATGCCCGGAATGCTGTTCATGACCGCATGAATGAACGACTGCTCCTGCAGCAGCTCCTTTTCGGTTGCTATTCGAACAACCGCCTCACGCCGCAGTTGCCTGTTAATGCGATGGATATAGGCGGTCACCGAAGTAATCAGCGCCAGCACAAATCCGATGCTTATCAGCATGACATACAAACGGTGCAGGTTAACTGGTTGTGGGTTTGGGTTGTAAAGGAAACCGGTTAAGTCAACATCGCGTTTCATCATACCAATATCCGCGTATGTATCGGCGATATGCTTCCATCGGCCGGGGTACATATAGCCAATCTCTACCAAATCAGTAGACATAAGCGAATCCATCTGGCGGGCTTCAAACCAGTAATAATCCCGGCTGTGGTGTTTGGAGTATTTCGATAGAATGAGATCCGCGATCTCCTTTTTATGCATCATGGCATACTGCCAGCCCTTGAGGCTGGCTGAACGGAAAGACTTCACCCGTGCGGGATGATCTTTCAACTCAGCTTCGGTGGTAAACAAGTTATCACCATAGAAATCTATGCCGGCCGACCTGGGTGTGTATATCTGGTAAGGAACATGGGCACGGTTCAGGTAGTATGGCTGGTTAGTGACGTAGCCCGCAATAGCAAACACATTACCGTCAATCAGATCTTTTGGATCGTAGCTGTGCTCCACTCGATGTATCCGGTCAACAGGAATGCCTTCAGCCTTCAAATAGGCGATCAGCTCATCGGATTGAGGTTCCAGCATCACCCGCCTGCCAACGATGTTGTGCAGACCCTGCGTAGCGGATTCTTGGCGGGCTATCAACACATATGGAGAGTGTTGGAAAATAACCGCCAACGCCACTACCGGTTTGCCCGCTTGGCGTGCCAGTATCAGGCTGCTGGTGCCAACGCCATACTGAGCTTTCCCGCTTAATACATTCTGAAGTGGGTCCGTGCCGGGGGTGGCCTCCAGGATTTTGACATCAAGACCAGCTTGGCGGTAATAACCCTTCTCCGCAGCCGCATAGTACCCAGCGAACTGGAAGGCGTGCGTCCACTTCAATTGAAGGGTCACACACTGTAGAACTTGATCATCGGAGCGGACCAATGTAGAACAGGTCACCAACAAGGATACAAGCAGTGTTGCGAGTGTCGAGTATATGCGCAGTTTATGTCTCATAGTAGATGAAACCAGGCTGCGGCTGAATTTCTGCTGCGAGATCGACATAACGTATACACCTGCTTACTGAATGAGAGATACGAATAGGGACAGCCACATCAGGCTGTCTTCCCATGTGATCATATCATCGCCTGTCACTGACTTTCGGTCGACATACATATCTATAAACAACATCCACCAGACGGCAAACAGCTTCGTTATTGTTGATCTGTCACAACCCTCTTGATTCTATGTTACCCGCTGACGCGTGCTATTTAGCATCCATGGCGCGACAGCATGACCGAATTTACGCACAATCTGAGAGCTAATGAGCCATCTGCCGTTTCCATCACTTGAGCCTCATAAGCGAACCAAAATGATCGTAACCAGGCAAACATTCAAGCCGTTTGGGTAACATGATAGAAAGAGGCTGAGTTGGGCGAACATAGGAACGGTGAAACCCCAACGGCTGTGAGCCCCGCTGACCTCACGAGCTTTACAGGAGACGCTATGCAACAACTCGCCCATACCGGTATCCGATCGGTCAGTATCCAAACGCCGGAGATGCCCAGGCTGGCCGATCATCAAGCCATCATACGCATCCTGCAGGTAGGCATCTGTGGTTCAGAGCTGCACCTCTATCGCCATGGCGACATCGGCGGACGGTCCAGTCAGCAGCCCTTCGTAAGCGGTCATGAGTGTGTAGGCTTGGTAGATCAAGTTGATGCAGAGTATGCCCATCTGTTGGGTCAGCGTGTGATAGTCGATCCAGCCATACCCTGTATGAAGTGCCCGGTCTGCCTGCAGGGTAACTATAACCTGTGCCCTGATATTAAGTTCCTTGGACTGCCTCCTACCCCAGGAGCCTTTTCAGAGTATTTATCCCATCCTGCCTCCCTTCTTACCGTGGCGCCCGATAGCTTGAGTGACGATGAAGCTGTGCTGTGTGAGCCGTTCGCCATCGCCCTTCACGCCGTGGAACTGGCGAAGCCTCGGCCGGCCCAAACCGCTGTGATACTGGGCAGCGGTACCATGGGCCTCTGTGTGCTGATCATCCTGCAGCATATGGGCGTCCAAACTGCATTATGTACGGATTTAGTAGATGACCGGCTGAAAATGGCAGAATCGATTGGTGCAGAGCTATGTGCTAATCCTAAATGCGATGATGTGGAGCAGACCGCACGCGAACAAACAGACGCGCGTGGATACGATATGGTGTTTGAATGTGCAGGTAGCGCTCAGACATACTGGCAGTCTGCCCGCATCTGCACCCCTGGCGGGCGCGTGATCGTTGTAGGGAGCTCAGCCGACGGGAAGATGACCTTTGACAACAACGTCGCGAGGCGATCGGGGTTGGATATACGAATGGTCAGGAGGAGTCGTCACACCCTGCAAAGGGCGATGATGGTAGCTCAGACCAAAGGATGTGCATTGAAACAGCTCGCCACCCACCATTTCGCCATCGAGGAGGCCGACAGGGCATTCAAGCTGGCAGACGAGATGCGCGATGGAGTGATCCGAGCCATGGTTCGATTAGCATAGCGGTTTTATACCCAATCACGTATAATGTCTCATATATGTTCTGTGAAACAAGACACAGTATTTTATTGGCTTGCTGCAGTACATCGCTCAGATAATCTATGTTGGGTGCTAACAGGCACTCTGAGGTGGGTACGTGGGTAAACACAACGGACTAAAGTTTCCTGTTTGGTTATCATGGACATCGATTATCTCGGCTATACTTGTCATCGCCGCCGGATCATTTCATATCACTTTAACCCTAAAGTATCGTCAAAGCATGGTGCCTGATCTTTTCGCTATTGCTGGTCTATTGCTGGTCATCTTATCCCTAACCCTCGCACGCTGGCATATCATTAAAAGCGCTCATTATAAACAGGCATATGAAACCGCGCTTCAAAAACAAACTCTGACACAGCACTATCAATCACTCATCCAAAATGCTGGTGACATCATCCTTCTAACTAACACAGATATGCGCATAATAGATGCTAATGAGCTGGCTGAGCAAACCTACGGATATTCCCGCGACCAGTTACTGCGCATGAGAATATATGATCTAGTCTCTGGTGACCAGAAAGATGCTAGTTATGCTAGAGCGGAGCGACTGAAAGAGGAAGACATCCTGGCCTTTGACAGCCAGCATCGGAAGCAAAATGGGGAGTTAATTTATGTTGAAGGCCGTGCACGCAAAATCGACGCGGCGGGAAAACCATATATCCAGCTCATCATGCGTGATACCACCCAGAGGATACAAGAGCTAATTCGGCTTAAACGCAATGAGGCGTTACTTACTGAACTTTTGAATCATCTGTCCGGAATGACATATTTTGTCAACCAGCAAGGCGAGTTTGTATATATGAACCAGACACTAGCTGAGTTCCTGGGTGTCGACAGCACCAACCGAGAGAGCTGGAGCAATATCGACCACCCACTGCTCCCTCTGCTGCAATGTGACGAAAGGCAGAAGCAAGAACTCGCTCGTTATCAGAACACCTCCTCCGAAATTCAGTTAGCAGATGGAAATCATCTCAAGCACTACCTTCTCCGGCAGTTTGTTGTTCCGCAGCTTGATGGGCCTGACTGGCTGGGTGGTATCGTGCTAGATATTACCCAGAGGAAACAGTCTGAGCTCCAGCTGCAGCGGATGAACCTGATTTATGCCACACTAAGCCAGATCAATGAGGCTATTTCAAAGGTGACAGACACCACAGGATTGTACCAAACGGTGTGCGATGTGGCTGCTGAGTATGGAAAATCAAGTCTTGCCTGGATTGGTTCATATGATGATCAATTATCTGCTTTGACTCCACTGGCATGGTCAGGTCGCCCACATGAATACGTCAATATCGTCACCGCACGCGCATCTGGATTAATGCGTAATATCGACCCTGTTTTTTCTGCCGTCGACTCGAAAAAAGCAGTTTGCGCTAACAACATAGCTTCAGGTGCATACAGCCCTGGCGAAACGCTTCTTCACTCACAGGATATCCATAGTGCCGCCGCCGTACCGATACTGGATGGAAACAACGTGATAGGTGTGCTGGCACTCTACCAGCGAGAGCCAGATTTTTTCGGCGAGCAGGAGCTTCATCTGCTTGATAAAATCGGCATCAATATCTCATTTGGACTAGACAGCATCGGAAAGAAGCAGCAACAGCATCAGCTTGAGGAGATTGTGGTCAACTCCCCTGCTGTCGCGTTCCGATGGATGAATGTAAAAGGGTGGCCTGTTACCTACGTTTCAGACAATGTCACGCAGCTAGGTATCGATGTTGCATATTTCATCGAAGAAGGATACCCGTATTCAAGTATCATACATCCCGATGACCTGCATGACGTAGAGGATGCATTCGCAAACTACCTTGATGATCACAAGGGTATATACCTCAACAACTACAGAATAGTTGACCAAGCAGGTGTCACAAGGTGGGTAGAAGAGCGAAGCTGGATTGTTGAGGACGCATCCATCAACAACCAATACATCATGGGTATTGTGATGGACATCACCCAGCAGAAGCTGATTGAACAAAGTCAGGCAGAAAGTGAGCAGCGTTATTATGCGGTTTTTAACAACCTGCACACAGTGATGCTAGTGGTGGATCCAAGCACAGGTTATATCATCGATGCTAATCCTGCAGCAGTGGATTACTACGGTTGGCCGAAAGAGCAGATGCTTTTGATGAATATGTCAAGTATCAACACCCTGCCCGCAGGTCAACAAGCTGATGCCATGGCAAATGCAGTAAAGCAGACACAAAATCATTTTCAATTCATGCATCGGCGGGCTAATGGCAAAACAAGTGATGTCGAAGTTTACAGCACCCCAATCATTGTTCAAGGTCAAACGCTTCTATATTCCATCATTCGTGATGTCACCGATAGAGTGACTGCCGAAGAAATGAAGCAAAGAGAAGAACAACGGCAGATTCAAACCTCAAAAATGGAGACCATTGGGCAGCTTTCAAGCGGCATCGCTCACGACTTCAACAACTTATTGACCGTGATCACAGGATTTATCGACATCATGATGGCGGAATCCGACGTAAACAGCCCACTCTACTCTGAGATGACTGAGGTCAAGAGTGCCAGCGATAAGGCGGCATCACTGACGAAGCAGCTTTTGGCGTTCAGCCGCAAGCAGACCCTCGAAAAGAAGCCGGTAAATGTCAATAATCTCATCACTTCCAACAAAAAAATGATCAGCCGTTTAATCGGGGAAGACATAATGGTTGATATGACACTTGCACCTGGTGTTCTGATGGCCTCTGTGGATGAAGGGCAGTTGGATCAAGTGATTCTCAATCTGGCCACTAACGCGCGTGATGCCATGCCTAACGGAGGGAAGCTGCGTATTGTGACGGATGTCATCACCATCACCAAGGATGATATCTCATTTGGAACCGAGGCTATGGAGGGACGATACATTAAGATCACAGTGGCCGACACTGGTACCGGCATGGATGAAGCGACCTGTTCACGCATCTTTGAGCCTTTCTTCACAACGAAAGACGAAGGAAAAGGGACTGGTTTGGGGCTGGCCACCTGTTACGGCATCATGAAGCAACATGAAGGCTGGATTTCGGTTTCCAGCGCAATTGGGGCTGGCACCGAATTCTATCTGTACCTACCTGCACTTGATGAACCTCAGGGTCACAGTAAGACAACCACCTCTGCAGCTTCGTTGCCTCATGGAGATGGGTATACGATATTGCTGGTTGAAGATGAGATCGCCGTGCAGCGTATGTCCATGAAGGTTCTCGAACGGTTCGGGTATGTGGTGGTATCGGCATCCGATGGTGTTGAAGCCCTATCTATCTACCAAAAGGAGTCATCGCGTTTCGATCTGGTACTAAGTGATGTGGTCATGCCCAACATGGATGGACTTACTCTGATCAACCACATTCAGGGCATCAACCCAATGCAAAAGATCATCCTGAACAGCGGCTACACCGATGACAAAGTGGACTGGAATAGTATTGAGAGCAGAAATATCACATTCCTTCACAAGCCATTTACTGTAGAAAAGCTCATCACCACGGTACACCAGGTGATTACAGGAACATAACGGCTTGGTTATCAAAACGGCTAACATCGTGTTTTTGGTGTCATTTTGATACAGTAATAGTAGATACTAGCCGTTGCGGAGCACTTTCTTAGCACCGTAAGACGCGGCACAGGAAGGAACACAATGGCAGCCAAATCTGGAGATACCGTACGCGTTCACTACATCGGCTCATTAGAAGATGGCTCGATATTCGATTCAAGTGAAGGCCGCGACCCGTTGGAATTCGAGCTCGGTTCCGGCATGGTCATCCCCGGCTTCGACGAGGGGATCCTGAACATGAATATCGGCGATAAAAAGAAAGTCACCATCCCATGCGATCAGGCCTATGGACCCAGCCGTGAAGAGATGGTCATTAAAGTGCCTCGTCCACAGTTCCCAGATCATATCGAACCCGAAGAGGGTCTCGAATTGATGCTGCAAGGACCCGGTGGGCAGCCACTTCCTGCCCGCATTACCAAGGTTGGCCTTGATGAAGTTTGGATCGACGCCAACCATCCGCTGGCGGACAAAACTCTAATCTTTGACCTTGAGCTGGTGGGCATCGACCCCAAGTCCAAGATCATCATGCCCGGTGATGATGGCCCAGCACCCAAGATCATCATGCCAGGCAACTAAGCCTCACCCGTAGTTACCATAGCCCGCACCGGTTGTTTCAACCGGTGCGGGCTTTGTTTTCGAAGGTCATCGGACGGATTCGGCGGATCGGACCGATCACCATAATCCGGCCAATCCGCTTGATCCGTCGTATGCTAAACCAAACCTTACAGTAGCTTCCAGCTCTTCAATATCGTGCGCTCATCGTCAGGGTTGTTCGCTTTACGAAACCGTGCCCCTCGCACCCCGTTGACCCGCGCGTAGCAACGTGCCCAGGTGGTGTGGCGTTCCAGAACCCCGTCGATCAAACTGAGGTACATGGAGCTGTTCGTCGCCCAATCCCAGACCATACCGCCGACCATCGCCGATGGGGCTTGCTTCATCACAGGTTGCTCTTCTGCACTGTTACGGGCATACACCCTTAATGCCACCGGCTTGCACTTGCTGAAACCCACTGCGATCTCATCACAGCGGTTATTGTAGGGATTATCCGCATGGCCCTTCACATAGTTCCACTGCACACGGCTAGAACTCAGGCTATCAAGCTCAATCCACAAGTCTTTATTTAGCACGGGCTGACCATCTGCTTTTTGCCAACCTCGGCGTTTCCATCCAGCTATCCAACTGGTGATGCCATTCTTTAAATACTGGCTGTCTGTGTATATCACCGCGGTAGCATCTGCGGGGATGTGCTTCAATGCTTCAATCGCCGCGCTCATTTCCATACGGTTGTTGGTGGTGTCAGGGTCGTGCCCGCCCAGCTCTTCCAGCCGATCAGGCCATGCGATAATCGCCGCCCAGCCACCAGGACCAGGGTTGCCAGCGCACGCGCCGTCGGTATAGATAGTGATATTATCGATGGTTCCCACTCCTTGGATTTATGCATCCAGTATATTTTACCAAGCCAAGCCAGTGATAATGATATAATGGCATCAAGACCAGTCACACATCATGAGGTGTTCGATGCGTATACTCGCGATTCTACTGTTTGTTTTCGCCGCACAGATGGCCGCCATGGGAGGCGTCACCACCGTCAAGCCCGAAGGACAACCCAACAAGGTACTGTTGAATCCAGACATGGGCTTTGTGCTGTATGAGAACTACCCCGTTGATCAGCGCAAGGATGGCTCCTCAGTGATGGTCACCGAACCGAACGAGCGGTTTCCCTTGGTCCACCATGTCGCGGTGATGTTCACCTGGGCCGATGTAGAGACGGCTCCGGGTGTTTACGACTGGAGCAAGGTCGACAAAGCCTACGACTACTGGAGAAGCAAAGCCAAGCACATCCAGCTTCGCATGAGTACCGAGACGCTGCTCTGGTGGGCACAAATGAACCCGCCCGGCGGACAGGGCATCCCGCCGTGGGTTCTGGCCAAAATCCCTGCTGATCAGCGGCAAGACCGCGTGTGGGCACCGAATGTCACCTACCCGGTGGTGGACGCCAACAACAAGTTCTACCGCCAGCGGTTGAGTTCGTTCCTGAAGGAAGTCAAACACCATTTTGACAAACAGCGTCCTGTGACCACCATCGACCTGCGGGCTTACGGTCTGTGGGGTGAGTGGCACACCGGTTACCAGTACACCAGCCTTGCTAAGCGCAGAGAGGCATTGAAGTGGATCATCGATATTTTCTGCCGAACCTTCCCAGATCACCCGCTGTTACTGAGCGCCTCGCATGACCCGGATACGCCCGCGGAGTATCACAACGGCCCTAACAACCGGTATGACGAGGCCTTCACCAAATACTACGACCAGTATCTGCAGCACTCCTGCTTCGATTATGCCCTCACCAAGAGGGGCCTCAGCTTCCGCCGTGACGGCTGCGGCGGGGCCGTGACATCCAACGAGCGAAAACTGATCGACACAGCCTTCACGCAGTATCTGCGCGCGCCGATGATCAGCGAGTTTGTGGTGGGATATGGCGAGGCGAAAGCGGTGGGCCAGCACATGGTGCAGTGGTTCATGGATGATGCGCTCACGCTGCATCCGAACTACATCAGCATGATGGGCTTTGGGGATTTTTACCGTGAGCAGCGTCCCTTGATGGAGTATGCTCTTACGCGCATGGGCTACCGGTTCGTGCCTTTGCAGATCAGCTACACCAACGAACTGAGTGCTGGGCAGGACTTCACTATCGAAAGCCTCTGGCAGAACCAAGGCACCGGCCGGGCTTTAGTGAACTATGAACTCGAGCTGAATATCTACAGCCGCAACGGACGCGCTACGAGGAACATCCCGTTAGGTAAAACCGGCTGTGATAAGTGGATCGCAGGGCGTGAATACCAGTTCAAAAAGAGCTTCCGCTTCCCTTCACTGGCACCTGGATCGTATAGGGTCGGTCTGCGCATGGTTGACCCCCGCACCGGTGGCCCCATCCAGTTGCCGATGAAGCTGATTTCAAAAAGCGGCACCATCATCCTGGGTGACATAGAAGTGAAGTAGGCTTAATGGCATAAGGCGGATTGGTCGGATTGGATCGATCAATCATCCGTCCAATCCGTCCGATTACGCCCCTACCCCAGCTCGCGGTTTGCCATCAGCTCCAGCACCTTCACGCAGGCACTGTAGTCCTCATCGCCCCAGCCCTGTGCCATGGCGGTGATCATCATCTCGCGGGCGAGTGCTGTGAAGGGGATGGGCAGACTGTTGCTCTTCGCGGTCTGTTCCGCCAGGTCAAGGTCTTTGACCATGTGCCGGATGAAGAAGTTGGGGGTGAAGTCGCGAGCCAGCAGCTTGCCGCTTTTGTTTTTCCACATCGGGCAGGCCATGGCGGTCTGCTGAAGCATCTCCAGCCAGTATTTAGGATCCACACCCGCCGCGGAGGCAAACAACAGGCTCTGACCAAGCCCCAGCATCATGTGGGACAGCATCATGTTGAAGGCCAGCTTACATCCGGCTGCCTGCTGCACTGTTTCATGTGGCCATATCTGCGCACAGAAGCTGCGCCACACCGGCTCCGCTTTGGCGATCGCAGCAGGATTGCCGCCCGGGTAGACCCACAGTGTGCCAGCCGCGATCTGAGGAACCGAACCGAGCACCGGGGCCTGCAGGTAATACCGTCCCGTGCCTTCATAGGCGCTGGCCATCTCACCCGCCATGTCCGGCGTGATGGTGCTCATTTCGCTGTGGACAGCCCCTTCGGGCAGATGTGCCAAGATGCCATCAGCTCCCAGCGTAACAGCGCTCACCGCTTCAGGGTTGGTGACCATGCTGATCACCACCTCGCTGCCATCGGCTGTTCCGCCCGGGGTATCGCACCACACCGCACCCAGATCAACCAACGGCTGCGCCTTTTGCTTCGTGCGGTTCCAAACCTTCAGGCCGTGGCCAGCTTCCAGGATCTTCAGTCCCATAGCTCCGCCCATCATGCCCGTACCCACTAATCCTACCTGCATTCGTGTCTCCTTTTCCGATATGCTCAATGCTTTTGATATGCCATACTGCGGTTACATCATACTGCCGGACATCCCATTCCGCAAACGGGCGGAGGTGTCAGCCATGACTATCTGGTCGGTATCGTCAAGGACCCCGGCGTCGGAGTTCCCACCAATGAAACCTTCGAGAATCGGCTGGCGAAATTATAATATCCCACAAACTCCCAGCCGAAACCCGCCGAGGCAAGGTAGTAGTCCTGCGGGTCACCGACAGCCGGATTGAGTGCCTTCGCAGATCGTAAGGAAGTGATGAAATCCACCTCAATATGACGTGGCGGAGCTCCAATGTCCAAAGGCTTGTCTGTTTTGCTGATGAACAGACCTTGTCCGAACTGATCTACCCCGATGTTTTCCCGGTAAGATGGAGGATAGTCGGTATAGAGATTCTGAACGAGGAATAGGCAAGCGAAGGGATTGGCCGTTCTGCGAAGTATGACACAAACATAGAGACTGGCGTTTTTCCAGGAACCAAGCCAGCCATCAAGCTGTTTGGCCCTCGGCACATCAACATCCGCTGTGAACTTCAAGCATGAGAAGCGTCCCATGTCCACCAACTGCTTGAAATTCTGGCCTACTAGGTAGTGCGGCCAGGTGTCGTAAGCCCATTTCGGGCTGTTATCTGTGGCCACATTTCGGATTTCGTTCTTCGTGTTGCCATATATCACAAGGGTTCCATGCCGGTTGCTGTCAAACCCATGCATCACCAATGGCTTCCCACTCAGCCTGTTCACGCTCTCAATCCGCAAGCGTGAATGGGTGTTCTCACGCAACTCCGCATTGATCTCCATGCGGTAGATCGCCAAGTCTTCGCCATCAGCCAGGTGGATATCCGGTGCAATCTCCATGGGACCTTTGTGGAGGCCTTCGGTCAAGCTCCAATATTTTCCCTTGTCCACAGGGGCACCGTGATCGGGCCAGGTGTGGATGCGATATCCTTTCGGCGGCGTGACGTAACGAGTGATATCACCCAGGCGCAAGTCGGCTGGGAGCCCATTTCGATTGGCGTCGCCGGTCCAACTCGCTCCGCTCCATTCGGCCCGCAGACCTTTGGTGAACTCACGGTCCTGAAGCAGTTCGATCGGCTTAGCCTCTTGCTTGAGCTTGGGATTAGCGTAAAATGGCACTAGTATTTCCCTACTTGTTGGATCGCAGACATGATCAACCGCATACCAGTGAGTCGCGAGCCGTTGTTGGTGCTGCCTGCAGTGCCAAATACCAGTCCGCGATGTTCTCTGGCCTGCTCATAGTCACGCAGCAACTCAGCGACCATGTTCGTCTCCTCGTTACGGCTGAAGGTAAACGGCGCAAGCTGACCCAAAATCACCGCTTTCGGCAGATGCTGGCGAATTTCCGATACTGTCACGGTGGGACCGAAGTTCGCCCAGGTCATGCCGAGTTTGCCAAGAACCGGCAGATGGTGTGCCATATCGGAGTCAGAATGCTGCCCGCGCATATCGCCTGGGTTGGGCGAATACCGGTCAAACACCGCCTTCAAGATGGGATAGCCAAAGAACTCATACATGCGAGGGTTCAACAGGCAGCAGTTGTCATCAGCCCAACCCCAGCCGTGCGGAGCGGTCTCAGGAGTATAACCAGCCTCCTCATCTAACACGCGGGCTCTCTCAAGGATCGCTCGCAGGATCAAATCGCGAAACCTACCGGCTAGCTCCGGGTTATCGAGAATGAGGTATAGCAACTCCTCCGCGCCATACACAGATGCTGCAAAGGTGATGGGGCCACGCTGACCGCGATACAGAGGAACTTTGGCACCGGCCGCCAGCAGCCGTTGCTTCTCCTCACTCCAGTTAGCCGGTAACATGAACTCGCGCAGGTTCTCTAGCCTGGCTTCCACCCGATCAAGCAAGGCTTGTAACTCATTCTCGCCGTGTGCCGACTGCTCCAGCCAGAACGAACGGTCATGCCAGACATTTCTGGCTTCGAATATGTCATAGAGTTCCTTGATGGGCGGCCACTGCAGAGACAGATCGGGCATGGTTTCCGATAACAGCCGGCGGCCTACGATCTTCTCGGCAAGGTCGTTGTATTGCCTGGATATCTCCACCCGCCAGGCGTGATCGTGCTCCATACGGTACCAGTTCTCGGAGGTTTCGGGGATGCCCAGCTCATCAAACACACAGTCGATGGCCATACCGATGCCCAGCGGGACCTGAGGGCAGTCTACCGACCATGGGTCGCGCATCGCCTCAGCCTGATCGGCCCAGAACCGGTCGAGGTCGACAGGTGCCAGCCCCCCAGCCGCAGGGGCCTGGTGGACGAAGACTTCGGCTTGCTTCCGCAGCCGCGGCTCAGGCTGATTTGGTAGCATATGTGATTCCCTCCATGCTCAAGGTGATGCCGTGTTGAGTCATTATTCTGACTATATATACCGCATCAAAGTGTAAAATTCCTGCCAAATGAACACCCATATGACTGTCGACAGATCTGGGTGCTAGATCGCAGGTTCCGTACTGGTGTCATAAGTGTCGCGTGATTTCATTTGCGTAACCACTGAGAAGAATACCAACACAGCAATTGACACTAGGCTCATCAGCGATCCTAGCAATAGTCCTGGTGGGAAATAGGTAAACTCAATATCGTGCATTCCCGCTGGGACCATAAGACCAACAAATCCTAGATTCAACTTTTCAATAGTTGCAGGTTGTCCATCAAGCCGTGCAGTCCAGCCCTTGTCCCATGGGACACTGAAAAACAGCATTCCTGGTTTATTCATCTCGATTTTAGCTGTGAAACCACGGCTGTTGGCAGTAAATCCTAAACAGGCATTCCGTCTCCGCGCTTGGACATCAGCCACGATTGATGAAGTGCTTGTCATCGGGTGGTTTAAATCACTAAAGGGCTTCAAATACTGGCCGAACTTGGTCTTCTGTTCATTATCAAGCAGCACCGCATGTAGTAATAGCCGGTCGGCATGTGTTCGATGTCTATTGACATCATCAAGCGTGCAATATGTATCATATGCCATGCCCATTGGTATGTAGTGGTTGTTTAAGTACAGTATTGAGGATCTGTTCATCTTAACTGGAGTAAATCCCCAAGGCTTGTATGAAATGTGATCTGGGTCATAGTTGATATAGTACTTTACTGACAGGAGTGCCCGTAGGGCAGGCCTGTCATACGGCATTAAAAATGCTGGATAAGAAGGTTTACCACA
Source organism: Armatimonadota bacterium (assembly GCA_963677485.1). GTDB lineage: Bacteria > Armatimonadota > HRBIN16 > HRBIN16 > HRBIN16. Next base: position 441,886 of record OY781964.1, read on the forward strand.
GCCCATGATCTCTTGAAAATCGGCCATGCTGGCACTTCTGACACTGATGAATGTGTTAGGTGTGGGTAGATTCGCAAATATCCCATAGTTCCGGATCTCGTGTGGGTAGTCGATGCGCCAATGGTATTCATTCGGCACGTTCTTGATGTCAATGTGATCCAAGACACGGTCAACTACATATTTCATATCTGTGGGATGTGCCATCGGACTGACCACATTTATGACATCGCTGTTATGGAGTTGAACAAATACCATGGCATTGATCGCAGCCGTAGCCCCAACCACGGCAAGAACAAGCCGTGGTCCCCGGCGTTTGACCAGTATAAATCCCAATGCGATGTAGTTCAAGGCACACAAAGCCCAGGCAGACACCACATAGATGGGTCCACCCATGCAGATATCTGCCGCCATCTGCGTCCGATATTTGGTAAACCAATCAAGGCCCGTAGATCGCGATAATGCATCAAGATACCCGGGGTTTAGTGCAACAAGACCAAAAGGTAAAGTAAGCAAGATGCATGCCGCTATTGCGATGGCGTATATTTTCCACAACAGTCTGCTCTGTATATGCTCTTGTCGGTTCAATATATCCGCCGTGCCAATTGCCATTATAAAAGCAAGCATATACCACCATCGGGTATAGAACGGCACAGTAAATGCCGAAAATGATGTGTTTGCCACCGGCACTAAAGTAATGACGAAACATGCAATGATCAGCCGTTGAAGCCATGTTCTTTGCCTGGCCAAATAAGCCATCACCAAAGTGATTCCGAAAACAGGCAGATATATACCCGTTGAAGTCCAGCTAGCGGTGTTCGCATAAAACGCGTGCTTCACCAACCCTTCGGGGGGCATCAAGAAAGATCGGATGATCTCTAAATACCGCATGGGTCTGAATAACAGCCAGCCGATTAGCCGCTTATCCGCCATCTCTGCTCGCGGATTTCCCATAACGCCCATCACACTAGGAACAAGCAAAACGGCAGCCACTCCAACCCCTATGATATAGCTGACAGCGAGTGTTGTTAGTAGTCGAATACGCCTGCCAACAAAATCGCTGTTAGTAATCACGCGAAACAGTAGGTATATCGCCAGAAATATGGTCTGACCGATGAAAAAGTAGTAGTTTATCATCGCATTAATGGCTATAGCTACCGCCAAAACGACGGGGCCATTCCTTCGATTACGAACCACCATCTCAATTCCTGCGACCAACAAAGGAAACACCGAAATCACATCCATAAAATGAAACTGCAGGTTTATGATAGTGAATCCAGAAAATGTGTATAAGATAGCAGCCAGATACGCGCCACGCTTCGGCAAGAAGAAGCTGGACGCCCAAAAACAAGCAATCGCAGATACCATGATCTTAACTAAAATGGCGACACTCATCAGGTAAGGTATCCATGGTATTGGGAAGGGAACCAGCATCCAGAAATATGGGCTGCCAAGGGTGTAGTATGAAAAGGCCGTTATGGCGTTTTCACCCAATCCAACCAGGTGGCTCCACCAAGGAGCGCCCGTTGATATCAACCGCTTACATTCTATGATGAAGGCAACCTGCTGTTGGATGTAGTCATCACCCCGGATTAGGAACATTCCGTGGTTAAGAACCATAGTGGGCAGCATCACCAGCAGAATTATCAGTCCTGCAAATAATGATATTTTAAGATAATCAGCCATACGAATTTTGTCTGCGATCATACCAACCTCACTACATCATATCCGTACTTAAGTTGAATACATACAACAAGTCGAACGTTAGGGATTCACGGTCACCAAGGCGCGGTAGCTGCGGTTGTCGAAATAGGCGTTCACATAAGCGGTGCCAGGATGGTCGGCAGTAAAGACCCCGTTGGGTGTGATCCGGCCCAATCTGCTGGAGAGCGTCCATATCACATCGCCTGCCACCACTTCGGGCACATCAAAGCCCATCAGGTTGAACTCCACTTGCTGACCAACAGACAGATCCACCGATCCAGGCCACACGCTAAAATCGGCTAAAGGTTGAAGGGTGCTAGGTTTAGTATAAAGAAGAAGCCCGTTGGCGACTGCACGTGGTGATGTATCACTTGGCTGGTTTGCCAGCCGTCCCCCATACAGTGCCATCGTGGTACTTCCGCCGCCATCAAGGTTCATCGCGTTGACAGCCCCCAGCGACTTCATATAGCTCGCCAATTCGGCCATCGTCATGCCGGTTGCACCATCGCGTCGACCGTCCACCGTCACCATCATCAGGCGTCCAAGCGCATCTATACCAACCGCAGTACGAGGGTGCCGTTTCTCAGTGATGTCATCTTTAAAGTTCTCTTGTGCGGCATCAATGTAGACAGAACCGTCGCGTACCAGCCACGGTCCCCCGCCAACCGCCCATAGGAGCTTGTTCCAGATATCACTATCAACCGCATTGCCAGGAGAAGCAGGCGAAACGCGGACACTGTCAGCCGGTTTCATAGAAAACTGTATGGTGATTTGTTTGCCTAGGATGGCGTCATCCAGCAGAGATGCACAGCTGCCTGTGAAGGCTAATAGCCACTCCGAACCACCGATATTGTAAGGCTCCATATTGGAGACACTTTCCACAGTCAGTGTATAACTATCGGGCCGTAGAATTTGAGGTGTGTTGGTAAACCTCAACACTTTCATTGCGGATTTCCCTGACATCGTTGGCCCATAAGCGGGTGTATACAACACACATTCATTGGGTCCTGCCGGCCTGTTGATGCCGCCCAGCTTCTGCACGCGGGCATCAGGCATCGTCACGGATCCGCCCCAGCCTGGCTGGCCTATCAGCAGATGGTGGGTGTCCGTAGCGGCAATCACCGCACGGTTGTTTCCGGGTTCACTGACATAATCGCCGCCTATCACACACAGGTTCAACGGGTCGCCAGTGAAAGGGAAATAGTCTCCATTAACGCCCGCCACGGCATTCTTCCGCATTGTCAGCGAGGATATGGTCTCGCGGCCTTTGGTTACATCATCCTGCATCACAAAATCTTTAGCCAGCGCCGCGCTGATCCGCACGGAAGGGTTGTTCACGTCTGCAGTGATGATTTGGATGACTTGTGGCTTGCCGCTCACTACCCCTTCAAAACGTTGATACTCCACTCCATCACCCAGTTGTCGGTAAAGCGGTTGAGCAGAGCCATACGAACAAATGAGGGCGACGGCAAGCAACAGGGGGCAGAGACGCATCATATGTATTTACCTGAACAGGTCAGGCTCCATCGCAATGGGCAGCTCCACACAGGAAATGTCAAACTCTTCGATTTGCAGTTCCGGCAGGTCGAGGTCAATGCGGTCCATGGCACTGCTGGCCACCAGGCTGCGCGGGTTGATATCCAGAGCACGCTGGTACAACTGGCGCGCCTTCCCCATCTTCTTCAGACCCTCAAAACACATCCCCATAAAGCCAAGTGCAATTTCCGTGTGTTCGTTGAAGTGCCCCTCGCCACAAGCCTCTATTTGGTCAGACCACTCACTCATCTCCACGAAATTACGAGATGGCAATAACCGTCGGGCAAAAGCACCCGCAGCCTCCCATATCGCTGCGCGCGGACGGTCAAAGGTTGGGTCTGCCTCAAATGCGCTTACGTAGCAGACAACTCCAGCCCGGGGCTTTCGGAACCGGCGGGTGTAGATTTCGCCCATGAAAGTCCACTGTTCGGCTGTCAGGTTTGGAAAATCAAGTACACGGCGGATGATCAGTGCGGCATCGTAATGAAACCGGTGATTACTCAGTGTATCCGATGAAGAGAGCATGAGATCAATATTGCTATATTCGCTTAACCGTCTGGCCAAGGCAAATATTAAGCGTTTATCAAATCGGCGCACGATAGCAGCGTCAATGTACATCAGCACAAGCCTTTGCATCAACTGATCAATATTGAAACCTTCAGCCGATTCTCGATGTCTGACAGGGTCGGTTAAGCGAATTACCGTGCTCATCCACTCTTCATAGAGCTCGCCGTTGACATGAGGCGTGAACAGTGTCTGCAATATCTTGTAGGCCGTGTCGTAGGATGCATTTTCAGGTGCATGACCTCCGGGACGGTCTTCCATGGAGTAGCTAATGCTCATCAGCTCTCCGGCCATTGTCACAAATAGGTACAATCTGTCCGAAAACCCGTTCGAAATACGCATATCCCATCGCGCGCAGTCCGAATCGATAGGTTCCCTTTCAAAGCCTGCTTCATGCAGTTTGTCCGCCGAGCATACCTGCCCTACAAACTGCATTTGCCAGGCCACAGTATACCATTCGTCTATGGGCAACACTCGGATGAGTTGGAATTGGCTATCATGCATGAATTAAAACGAATGCCTCCTCAGGCAGTTGAATTCTCAACAGATTAATTATAACGAGTGTATCTATTAGTTTACCCGGCTGTCCCTATATATGACAGCAACAGAACAGTATAGGAACTGTGCACCATGCTGATAGACGACAGATACCTGAACAATGTTCTACTAGCTATGACAACTACGACAAAAAAGGGGATGCCTTAGCATCCCCTTCAAATGGAAGATACCAGGGTGTATTATGCGATCTCCAGGAAATCCTTCTCCATGGCTCCGCATATACTACAGTGACCAAATCCTAACACGGGTTCTACATTGCCGCAATATGGGCAGACATACCAGGCTTTAGGAGCCTTCATCGATTCAAGATTGGCAAGGGCTGCGGTGTATAGTTTCGCATGAACGGCTTCTGCCTTCATGGCGTATGTGAAGATTTTAGCAGCCGCACGTTCACCCAACTTCTCTGCTTGTTCCAGAAACTCGGGATACATCTCGTCAGTCTCGTAAGTTTCACCAGTGATTCCGTGCTGTAGATTTTCGGCTGTGGTGCCTACTTCGGGTGGATTAATGGTGGCGACGGGCTCTTCACCAGCCTTCCGCACCAAATCACCCTCACGAGTAAAGTGAATCTCCTCGGCCTTGCAGGTGCTGCGGAATAGTGAAGCCGCCGCGGCATAACCTTCGGCGTCGGCCTTCTTAGCGAAGGCTGCGTAAGCAGCATTAGCGTTGGATTCGCCATTAAATGCGGCTTTCAGATTGGCTAATGTCGTGTCATTCATAAGTAATATATCCTCCTGCCGTTCTGCTATGTGCTAGCTGCGAGAACTGCATCTTATGGAAGTATACCTTAATCCCGGCTATTTATGTGTGGATTTGGTCGCCATTTCTGTAGAATCTAACGGAGGGTCATATGGATGCGTATCATTTACACCACGATGCAGTCGCCGTTCTCGAAATCTGAGCCATTCATAACCAATGAACTGCTTGAGCTGCATCGTCAAGGCCACGATTTGCGGATATACCCTTTGACGGTACCGAATATAACCAAATTCCCCATTCATCCAGATTTACAGCCATCAACCGTCGTGAAGCCCTACTGGCATCCCGCAATTCTGCTCACCGCAGCCAGGTTATTTTCTACTAGCCATCAAGCTCGGAAAATCGTGACGCTGATATTGTCATCAAGTAAGACGGTCCCTGTACTACTACGAAACATCACTGTTATTCCGAAGGCCTTGTGGTTGTCAGAACAAGCCACCAGGTGGAAAGCAGATCACATCCATGCTCACTGGATCAACATGAGTGCCACCACCGCCATGGTCGCCAGTGAGTTAAGTGGTATTCCCTTTAGCATCACCGCTCACAGGGGTGATATTGCGGACAACAACCTGCTGCAGATGAAAGCTGAGAAAGCGGCTTTCGTGCGTTTCATTGCCGACTTCAGCATGACAATGTATCGGGATAGGACGCAGAACCTAGAATCAGGCAAAGAAAACTTGGTGCGCCTGAACATGGGAGTATCTGTGCCAGAACAGATCGAACCATTCACCCCCATAACCCAGTTACGCATCTCCTGTCCTGCGAACTTCATACACATCAAAAACCAAAAAGTTCTCATCGAAGCCGCGCGACTGCTCCAACAACAAGGGATAGCGGTTTCGCTGTTGTTAGCAGGCGACGGCCCTACCAGATCGGCTTGCATGAGGCTATGCCAGGATTACCACCTAAATGCCGAATTCCCTGGTGTGATGCCTAACCAAAAAATACTGGATCTATATCGCGAGCGTAAAATAGACGTTGTGGTGCTCCCCTCCTCAGTAGAGGGTATCCCTGTCTGCCTTTTAGAAGCGATGGCATACGGACTGCCGGTGGTCGCCACCGAAGTGGGCGGCGTGCCAGAGCTGCTATCGGGCGACTGCGGCTTGATGGTGCCTCCTCAACAGCCTCAAGACCTGGCCGAAGCACTGAAAAGCTTAATCGACAACCCAGAACGCACGGCACTGATGGTAGCGAACGGACGCCGGAAGGTTGAAACGGAATTTAACCAGCCCTTGATAGTCAAACGCCTGGTGGAACTGATGGGGTCTGCTCGTTCATAGCGCTGCGTGACTGTACCACGACATGCTCTCCCTACACACAAACTGCGATAACTCACAAATTCACATAAATCCGCCCATTTCTCCGCTATTCCCGCCCATTTCTGTGGTAACCTGTATGCTAATCATCACCTAATCGGAGGCATATCATGCCAGCAGTCAGCTCCATCATCGCGTCACGCGACCAGCTATCGATACAGCTTCAGGATGCCCCAGCGGGGGTACCGGCATCAGTCCAACTCTGCGCTCCCTGGGACGGCTCCGTCCTGGCGGAGATGACCACCAGCACAAACGCCGATGGACACTTGAGCGTGCCCCGTCATTTGAACCATTGGGACGCATTGACACTGCTCATCAAGGTTACTCTGGCCGGCGAAGAGCTGAAAGGTGTCTCTACCGTCACCGATATGGATGAGATCGCCACCTACACATACGATTACCCCGTGGCCGATTCGATCAAGGGGCTGCAGGTGGCCGGCAGCATGGTCGACGACGCCATCAAACTGGGAGTGCGTCACGCAGCCATCAACCTGAACCAAGGCGACATCATGATGCCCGGCCCTGGTGAGAACATCTCAGAATACAAGTGCAACGGCCAGACTTTTTACTTTGACGAAGCCTACATGGAGAAGTTTGACGAGACTATCCGCAACCTCACAGATGCTGGCATCATCGTCTCGCTTATCCTTCTGAATAGTCCGCACTGGCGGCGTGAGATGAGCCAGGAGATGAAGGACATCCTGATGCACCCCCACTACAACCCGGAGGGGCTGATCAGTGCCTTCAACCTGACCAACGAGACCGGCTTCAACCACTACCAGGCGTTTGTGGAATACGCAGCCATTCGCTTCAGCGACCCTAGCGGGGTCCACGGCCGTGTATGGGGCTACATCGTAGGCAACGAGATAGATAGCCAATGGGTGTGGGGTAACGCCGGTGAAATGAGCTGCCATGACTACATGGCCGAATACACCCTGGCGATGCGCACCACCTGGCTGGCCGCACAGAAGGTCAACAGTGCCAGCCGCGTCTACATCAGCCTGACGCATCTGTTCAACATCTCGCACCTAAAGAACCAGCTTCAAACTTACCCGGCGGCTCAATGCCTGAAGGAGCTGGCAGCTTATTGCGCTCAGGATGGCGATTTCCCCTGGGCAGTGGCATTCCACCCCTACCCCGAGGACCTGCGATTCCCAGACTTCTGGAACGACGAAACCGCATGGGACACGCTGGACACGCCGCGAATCACATTCAAGAACATCCATGTGCTGCCCAAATTCCTGGAGCAGCCGGAGTATCTCTACCGTGGGCAGCGGCGTAAAATCATCCTCAGCGAGCAGGGCTTCAACAGCCACAAGACCGACATCAGCGAGCAGTTCCAGGCGGCGGCGTATGCCCTGGCATTCGAGAATGTGCAGGCCTGCCCTGAAATTGAGGCTTTCATACTTCATGCGCACATCGACAACCTGGATGAGTTCGGCTTGAACCTCGGCATGTGGCAGGTAGATGACAAGAATGTGGCCATCAGCAAGAAGCCGATCTACGATGTGTTCGATGGCATAGAGGGCCCGAAACGGCAGGAGATTCTCGCCTGGGCACACACATATCTGGACAAGAAAATGAACCGCAAAGAAGAAGAGCGGCTCTACTAAACGATCGCGGACAAACGGGCGGATCGTTGGTTACAGCATCCGCCCGGACCTATTGAGTAAAGGATATTACATATGCGTTTTACAATCGTGATGTGCGCTGCTGCACTAATGGTCAGCAGCATGAGTCAAGCCTTTGTCAGCCTTCCGTCTGTCACGAAGATTACAGTAGACAAGACGTCCATCAAGTTAAGTCTCAGCTCTGCCACTCCAAAAGACGTCACCGTCTGGGAGCTATCGCCATGGAGTCAGGTCCCATCGGGGGCGGTGTATTATAAACAAAGTGGGAAGAACCTGACTATCAGCCGGTATGAAGGCGCCCGTGACCGCATCACAAGCGGCTTCCTGGTGAAACAAGGCCAGGCGGTTTACACCGGTGTCCGCTTCGCCACAGACTTTGGCAAAATCAGTAAATACCAGACGGCCTACCCCAAGATTACGAGCATCAAAGGTCTGCAGGTCACAGACATCCCTGACGCAGTAAAGTTAGGCGTCAGACATGCAGCCATCAACTTGAACCAGGGTGACTTCATGCTCTCCGGTCCAGCAGATGGTGCGCTGGTTCACGAGATGAACGGCAAGAAGTTCTACTTCGACGGTAACCAGGTGCGCAACTTCGACAAACGGGTGAAAGACCTGACCGACAATCACATCCTCGTGACCCTTATCCTGCTGAACAGCAAGAACTGGGCCAAGTCGATGACGCCCGACATACAAGCCATCTTGCTGCACCCCAAATACGACGCAGAGGGGCTGATCAGTGCCTTCAACCTCACCAATACCAAAAGCTACGAGTATTACGAGGCCTTCATCGACTTCACGATGAACCGCTATGCTGACCCCAAAGCTCCACACGGCCGAGTCTGGGGTATGATCATCGGAAATGAGATCGACAGTCACTGGATATGGGGCAACGCGGGGCTCATCAGCGCTGAACAGTATATGCGCGAATATACGACCGCGATGCGCACCGCTTACCTCATCGGTGCCAAATACAACACCAACCTGCGTGTGTATATCAGCCTGACGCACATGTTCAACAAGCCCTACAATGACAACCCAAAACAGACCATCAGTGCCAGGAAATGCCTGGAGCTGCTCAACGCGAATTGCCAGAGTGACGGCGACTTTCCATGGTCAGTGGCCTACCATCCCTATCCTGAGGACCTGAGCTTCCCTGACTTCTGGAACGACGCCACCGCGACCGATTCCTTGGACACTACCACTCGAATCACGTTCAAGAACATCGAGCTGCTGCCCAAGTTCCTCAACCAGCCGCAGTTCCTGTATCGCGGCAAGCAGCGCAAGATCATCCTGAGCGAGCAAGGCTTCAACAGCCGCAAGACCGACGAAAGCGAGCAGTTCCAAGCCGCCGCGTATGCACTGGCCTATGACAAAATCAAGAAGTGCTCTGGGATCGAGGCGTTCATACTTCATGCCCACCAGGATAATCTGGGTGAGTTTGGTTTGAACCTTGGTCTTTGGCGGGTGGATGACAACAATAAACCCATCAGCAAGAAGCCGATCTACGATGTGTTCCGCGACATCGATGGATCCCGCGGTCCGGAGATTCTAGCCTGGGCAAAGACCTTCCTGGACAAAAAGATGCAGCGGAAACCAGCAGATAAGCTGTATTAGGCAAGCTGAACGACGCAATTCATCTATCTGTCGTGTGCCCCCCTCGCCTCTCGCTGCGAGGGTGACACACGGCAGATCAACCTCCACCTCATCAGATGGATCAGTAAGACCTCGCCCACCCCTCACTTGACAATCACCCAAAAAGCTGGCATATGTATACTGTCTGCTAGACCGGTCTAGCACCCCCTATTCCATGACACTGAAACTCACGGAACGAGAAGGAGACGGCGTGCCCGAACTCGACGACACATCACCGCAACCAGGCTCCCCGGTGACCATTTACGACATCGCCAGGCAGTTAGGGCTCTCACCCAGCACCGTGGGACATGCACTCAACGGCACGGGACGGGTCAGCCAGAAGACCTGCGAACGCGTCGTGGCGGCGGCGGCGAGCATGGGCTATCGTCCCTCTCTGGTGGCCAAGTCGTTATCCAATAGCCGCACCCGAACATTGGGCGTGCTGGTGCCGATCATCGGCAACACTGCCTATTCCAATATGGTGCATGGCATCGAAGCGGCCGCATACCAGGCGGGATACAATATCATCCTCTGCTGCAGCGAGTTTGACCAAAACCGCGAACACCAGTATCTGGAGATGCTCTGCAACCGGCGGGTCGAAGGCATCATCGTGATCCCCTCACGCCGTGTCAACTCACACAAACAGCAGGTGGACCACCTGGTGAAAATCCTGCAGAGCGGTATTCCACTGGTCGTGCTGGAGCAGAACCTGGCGGATCAACGGCTAAGCCGCGTGGTGATGGATAATTTCGGCGCCGCGAAACAGCTTGTCCAACACCTTATCGAACTGCAGCATAAGCGGATTGGGTTTCTGCACCTGGGCTATGAACAGACCGACTATGCTGGCAATGAGCGGTTTGAAGGGTATCTCGCCGCGCTCCATGATGCGGGCCTCCACTACACGCCCTCGTTGAGTGCCCAGGCCGCCACAGTGTCGGTCTACGAGGATGAAGGTGACAGCAAAGCCCAGTTCGAGGCCTATTACCAAGCCGCTGGCCGACCCACGGCGGTCTTCGCGGTGAACGACATCCTGGCAATCAAGCTCATCCAGGCTTGCCAGATGATCGGTCTACGTGTGCCAGAGGATGTGGCCGTGGTTGGTTTCGACAACATCACCGTCTCAGCTCTCATCAACCCTCCGCTGACCACTATCTACCAGCCCGCTGAGGCAATGGGGAAAAGGGCTACAGAGTTAATATTTGATACCATTCACAGCCGACTGCAGACACCCGTCTATGAGGTGCTGCCTGGCCAGCTCATCATTCGACAGTCATGCGGCCAAACAACCAACAAAAGGAACTCAACTTCATGAGCTCACACAAAATCGCCACCGAATCTGACTACACTAAGCGTGTGGATCACATCACATCAGGCGTGTTTCTACCTGACACCAACATTGAGGTCATCAGCGAACCGAAGTGCTGCGGTACGTACCGCTACGCACTTTTTGATTTCGACGGCACGCTCAGCCTGCTGAGGGCAGGATGGCCGGCGGTGATGACCGGTTTGATGAAGCGCGTGCTGCTGGCAACGCCCAACTGCGAACCCGAACCACAGCTTGAGATCCACATCAAAGAGCTGATTGAACGAACCACCGGCAAGCAGACCATCTACCAGATGATCGCGTTGTGTGACGAAGTCCGACAACGTGGAGGTGAGCCACTTGAGCCAACTGTATATAAAAAGCAATATCTCGATCTGCTGATGGCGCAGATTCAACACCGGCTTGACGGCCTGCGGTCTGGTTCCCTGAAACCAGAGCAGATGCTGGTGGCCGGTTCCATCGAGCTGCTGGACTCCTTGGCTAGCCATGGCGTCCAGATGTATCTTGCCAGCGGAACAGACCAGGAGTTCGTGCGGGATGAAGCCAATCTGCTGGGAGTGGCGCACTATTTCGGTGACCATATCTATGGAGCCATTGAAGATTACCAGAACTACTCCAAAGCCAAAGTGATTGAGCGTATTCTGAAGGACTGCGGGGCTTCAGGAAGTGAGCTCCTGGGCTTTGGCGACGGCTATGTGGAGATTGACAACACCAAGAATGCCGGCGGAACCGCCATCGGCGTCGCCAGCGACGAGGAGAACCGATCAGGCATGCCCGACCCAGTAAAACGTGAGAGGCTGATCGGCGTAGGTGCGGACATCATCACGCCCGACTTCAAACACGCTAAAGACCTGATACAGCACCTATTTGGAGGAAAATAATGACCGAAAGACTTGACCGGAAACAGCTCATCATGCATCCACTCGCCGAGAGAGCTAACCAACTGGACATCACCAAAATGGCTGTCAGTCCTTCCCAGAAGGCCGATCCGTTGGCGGTGTTCGAAAGTACTCAGATCACCAGCCTAGCCGCCAGCATCAAGAGGGCAAAGGCAGCCGGTCGGCCTGTGATGATGACCTACGGTGCGCACCTGGTGAAGAACGGTCTAGCACCGGTGGTCATCAAGCTGATTGAACAGGGCTGGATCACCCATCTTGCCACCAACGGTGCAGGCACTATCCACGACTGGGAGTTTGCCTACCTCGGCCAGAGCAGCGAAGATGTGCGTGTCAACGCCGCGAAGGGGCAGTTCGGCGCCTGGGAAGAGACCGGTCGTTACATCAACCTGGCGATATTGCTGAACGGCATCGACGGGTTGGGGTATGGATGGTCGGTAGGCAAGATGATCGCTACCGAACAGCTCACCATACCGTCCGTCGAACAACTCAAGGCCAGCATCCGCGCATTACTTGACCAGCCCGAATCTGACGATACGCTGTCCGCCATGTCGGATGCGATGGCCACCATCCAGGAACTGCAGCTGGAACCGGGCGTGCTTGCCGTCAAGCACGCATATAAGCGGTTCAGTATCCAGAATGCAGCCTGGACACACCAGGTGCCGTTTACGGTGCATCCTGGGATCGGCTATGACATCATCCATACCCATCCGGCATGCTGCGGTGGTGCCCTTGGCCGCGGAGCCATCCGCGACTTTCTGAGCTACGCCGAGTGCGTCAGCCGACTCAGCGGAGGGGTTCACATGAGCGTCGGTTCCGCCATCATGGCCCCGATGGTCTTCGAGAAGTCGTTATCCATGGCCAACAACCTCGCCATCCAACGCACCGGTCAGCCCATCACCGACCACACCATGGCAGTGGTGGACATCCAGGATGGCGGCGGATGGGACTGGAGTCAGGGCGAGCCGCCTAAAGACAACCCCGCCTACTACCTGCGCTTCTGCAAGACTTTCCACCGCATGGGAGGCACATTGGACTACCTCTGCATGGACAACAAGCAGTTCCTTCTGAGCCTTTATCATGAGCTGAATGGGGATTCGCCGGCATGATGACCCAATCCCGTTTAGCGGAACTGACCGCCCAGTTCACCAGCCGACGCATCGCCGTCATGGGTGATTTCTTCCTGGACAAGTACCTGGAGTGCGACCCAGCTCTGGCGGAAACTTCGCTGGAAACAGGCAAGACCGCACACCAGGTGGTGCAGGTTCGTCACAGTCCAGGTGCCGCGGGGAACATCGTGAGCAACCTGATCTCATTGGGGGCGAATGTCTACGCCGTGGGCTTTACAGGAGACGATGGCGAAGGGTATGAGCTCCGGCAGGACCTTAACGCCATGGGTTGTGACACGCGCTATCTTCTGACAGAACCAAGCCGGTATACCCCGGTATACCTCAAGCCGCGAGTTTTCGGCATCAGCGGGTTGGAGGGGGAGCGAGAGCGCTACGACACCAAGAACCACGCCCCCCTACCCACGGCATTAGAAGACCAGTTTATCGCATTACTGCCGGAGCTGCTGACTCAGGTCGATGCGGTGATCATCGCCGACCAGGTGAATGAGCCCGATTTCGGGGTGGTCACCTCCCGTGTCCGCATGAGCATAGAGCAAGCGGCCACTGAACACCCAGAGACGTTGTTCTGGGTCGACAGCCGCGAACGGGCGGGGATGTTCCATGGCTGCACATTAAAGCCTAATCGGCAGGAGGCTATCTGGGCTGCGTTTGGCATCAGTGAACCAAACGCGAACGAGCACAAAGCACTTGCCGCAGGACAGTTACTACACGACCGCACTGGAAAACCGGTGTTCCTCACAATGTCCGAACAGGGCATCATGGTATTCGATCATGATGCACACGAGTCAGTGCCAGGAATACATATAGAAGGCCCTACCGACCCCACAGGGGCCGGTGACAGTGCCACCGCAGGAGCAGTGCTCGCTCTCGCCTCCGGAGGAAGTCCTACGGAAGCGGCACTGCTGGGCAACCTGACCGCCTCCGTCACAGTCTGCCAAATCGACACCACCGGCACCGCGCGTGTGTCCGACCTCGCCGACCGGCTGAATCTGTGGCATCAGCAGCATGGGTAGCAGCCCATTGCGTTGCAAGTATGATACTCCAACCGATTACACACAACGCAGTCTGGATTGCCAAAAGACCACTAGATACACGATGGATCGTCCGGCACCCACGAAGTGGGTATGATTCTTATAGCCAGGGGTGAGCGAAGCGATACCCCTGGTAAGCAGCATAAACCATTTACCCCAAAGGGGTCGTCTCTGGTTCCCGAATGTTGAGCATCCATAATACCGTTCGACCCCCATCCGGGGGTAAACACTGCAGCCTTGTTACCACGGGTTTCGCATTCGCTCACCCGTGGCTGTAAGAGTCGCTACCCACTTCGTGGGTGCCCGGACTGTCTGGACTGAGATTCATGCTTACTTGGGTGAATAGTCGCCCCCTTTACTGCCGTAGGCCAATCGGGAGATTGGCGTTCCCAGGGCACTCCTGTCACCACGCTTCAAGCACAAATGCCATTACTGATGTATTATATAAGGTGGCATTTTCTACCGAATAGAACATCAGCGGAGTGAGTTTATGCAACGCAACACAATATTAGCTCTCGTAGCATCAGCTTGTGCTGTCGTGGCCATCGCGGCCTCGCCTGCAGCCAAGCTCTATCTCAAGGAGCGCTTCATTGGGGGGGAACCGCCAGCCCCCAATGTCATCACCGTCTGGCACCCCTGGGGAGGCACCAACAAAGACAAGCTGGAACAAACAGCCCGCATCTTTGAGAAGAGCCACCCTGGCCTGAAAGTAAACCTCGTCTTCGTATCGAACAACCTGGGAGCTGGGCAGAAGTTCTTCACATCAGTAGCCGCAGGTAAGGCACCGGATGTCACATTTGTTGACGGGCCGCAAGTACCGGAATGGGCGGTTCAAGGCGCTATTCAATCTTTGAATAAGTATATTAAGCGAGATAAGGTCAACCCTAACGACTTTTTCAAGCCCTGTTGGGACCAAAACCGGTGGGAAGGTCAGACCTATGCGATGACTTTCTGCGCCGACCCTAACTTCGCCTTTGCCTGGAACAACGACGTGATGAAACGCGCCGGACTACCGGTCAACAGGCCACCACTAACCATTGATGAGATGGACGCTTACAACGACAAGATGACCCAGCGGGCCAGTACAGGACGCCTGACAGGCATCGGCATCATCCCCTGGGCACAGTTCGGCGGGGCCAACTCCGTGTTTACCTGGGGCTGGGCCTTTGGTGGCGACTTCTACGATGCCAAAAACCGCAAGATCATCGCGGACAAGACCAAAGTGATGGACGCCTTCAAATGGATGATGTCATATGCGAAAAAGTATGATGCCACCAAGATCGCCAGCCTGTCACAAGGGTTTGGAAGCCTGGAGCAAGACCCCTTCTATACCGGCACCATCGGTATGCGCTGCTTCCACATCTACCAGGTCAACGACCAAAAGACCTACGCACCGAAGCTGAACTACGGGCTGGGATACATCCCCTACCCCAAAGGCGGCGAAAAGAACAGCTCCTGGGTGGGCGGCTGGTGCATGGCACTGCCACGCGGCTGTAAAAATCCTGACAACGGCTGGGAGTTCATCCGCTGGATGTGCGCCACTAAAGAAGGCACCAATACGATGGCGACCCTGAATGGCCTGTTCCCCGGTTTGAAAACCTGCCCATACTTTGAGACCATCAAGAACGACCCTAAATACGGTGTTTTCCTGGAAGTCATCAAAAACTGCAAACATCAGCGACCGGTGATGCCAGCCCAGAGCTACTTCATGCAGCAGTTGGAGCGCGCGTGTGACCAAGCTACCAATGGGCTAAAAACACCAGAGCAGGCACTGCGTGACGCCGTGAGGGAAACGCAGGCTGAGCTTGATCTCAGGTTAAAGGGGAAGTAACTGATGAGCCAGGACTTACAACACCGAAAATATGTCGGCGCAATCGAGCGCCGAAACCAGCGGAACGGCATACTGTTCTGTCTGCCATCGATCATCGGTTTGGCACTATTCACAGCCTTCCCGATTTTGGCATCCTTCTATTTCAGCTTCTGTAACTACGATGGACTGAACCCAGCGAAGTGGATAGGCTCCGCAAACTACGAGCGGCTGCTAACAGACCCTCTGGTGAAAGTGTCGCTTTACAACACCTTCTACTATGCCATCATCGCTGTGCCGCTAGGTATCGTGGTGGCCTACATACTGGCATTGCTGCTGAACCAGAAGGTGAAGGGCATGGCGTTATTCCGAACGCTCTTCTTCCTGCCCAGCATCGTGCCGACGGTCGCTAGCTCCGTGCTTTGGTTGTGGATATTGAACCCGCAATATGGTTTGATCAACGCCATCATTGAGAAGGTCACCCATCACGCAGGACCAGGATGGATGTCGGACCCGCACCTCGCGAAATGGGGCCTCATTATGATGAGCACCTGGGGCGTGGGCGGATCGATGCTGATCTTCCTGGCGGGATTGCAGAATGTGCCGCAGGACCTTCTTGATGCCGCCGAGGTTGATGGCGCCACCCCATGGTATAAACTATGGCACGTCACCATCCCGATGACCAGTCCACAGATATTCTTCAACCTGATCATGGGCGTGATCGGCTCGCTGCAGTACTTCACGCAAGCCTACGTCATGACCGGCGGTATGGGAACCCCTGCCGACAGCACCCTGTTCTTCGCGCTCTATCTGTTCAAAAACGCCTTTATGGACTTCAAAATGGGCTACGCCAGTGCCATGGCCTGGCTGCTGTTTGTGGTCACCCTGGTGCTCACACTGGGCATCTTTAAAGGCTCAGATAAGCACGTGTACTACGGGGGAGGGCGCTAAGCATGAGAAAGCGAAACACGCTGTCGAACTACATCGGCTTTGCGCTGCTGGTGATACTTAGCACCATCTTCACTCTGCCTTTTTACTGGCTTGTGACCAGTTCGTTCAAGACGAACGAGAACCTGAACAAGTTCCCACCGCAACTCTGGCCTACGCCAGCCACCAGTGAGCACTATGTGCTCAGCCTGATAGGCAAGGCCTCCGAAGGTATCGTGCCGTTGCCGTGGGGGTTGTTCCTCTTGAACACCGTCATCATCTGCGTGCTGAGTGTGGCGGGTGTGCTGATCAGCAGCTCGCTGGTGGCTTATGGCCTGTCGCGCATTCAGTGGAAAGGCAGCAACGCGCTGTTCTGGTTACTGATCAGCACGATGATGCTTCCGGGTCAGGTGACTATGATCCCCATGTTCGCCATGTTCACGAAGTTCGGCTGGGTTGATACCTTCCTGCCGCTCGTGGTTCCAGCATTCACAGGTCAGGCCTTCAACATCTTCTTGTTGAGGCAGTTCTACCTGACGGTGCCGCAGGCGATCACCGAGGCGGCGCGTCTAGACGGCTGCAATGAGTTCCAGATATACCGCAGGATCATGCTGCCGTTGGCCGTGCCCGCATTGGCCACCGTTGGTCTGTTCACCTTCATTGGAAGCTGGAACGACTTCATGGGTCCATTGATCTACCTCTTCGATGAGAGCCGTTACACGCTGTCTCTGGGACTTCAGATGTTCCTCAGCCAGTATGGCAACTTCTTCGGGCGCCTGATGGCCATGTCCACATTGATGGTCATCCCGATTATCCTGCTGTTCTTCTTCGCACAGAAGACGTTCATCCAGGGAATCACCATGGGCGGCGTGAAGGAATAAACCTGCGCACAGGGGCGACCGTCGGTCGCCCCTACCCCCTGGGGACGCCAATCTCCCGATTGGCTCTCTCGTATTCTAGCCACACAGGAACATGCCAATCGGGAGATTGGCGTGCCCAGAATGGTCCCCAACCATTCCCCTACAAATAGCTCACGCGTCCCTTGTAGCGGGCGAGTAACGCCGCGTTGTATTCATCCCCGCCATCGAGGTTCGCGCTGCGGAACACCGGCGGTTCTACATCCATCGCCACCAGCAACGCTGATGTCTCGGCCACCAGACTGTTGATGATCGCGCAGCCGATCACGCTGCTGGTGGGTGAACACAACCCGGGCATACCATCCACATGAACCGCGGCGTCACCGGGTACACCACAGTTATCAATCACCAAATCGACCACTTCAAACAGCCTGGAGCTGCCCGCTCTTGCCGCCACAGACTGACTGTATTTCATATTTGTGATGGCCACCACCTTCGCGCCTCGCTGCCGCCCGATCTGAGCCGCCTCTACCGCCACCGCATTCCGGCCCGACACGCTGTGTACAATCATCACATCACTGGGCGTGATATCCACGCCCTTCATGAATACACCGGCATACCCCGGCAAACGTTCCAGATCGCTTGTGGTGGGGAAAGGCCGCACATCTGGGGTCAGACCGGTCGGCACGATCGGGCTTACGCAGGCCAGCCCTCCCGCGCGATAGAACATCTCGTAGGCCAGTATGAAGGCATGGCTGGCTCCGAAGGTGTGGATCACGCGACCCGCAGCGATTGCTTCTGCCATCCACTCCGCGGTGGTATGGATCGCTTCATTCTGCGTAGCCTGAAGTTCATCCAGTTGCTGCCGTATGATATCCAAATATTGCTCTAGCATCTCAAGCACTCCCGTGGGATTTCGTTCAATTCAGTTTACCGTATCATGTTTCAGCAGGGAATGGTAGCTGAGGTGGCGTAATAGTAACTAAACGGTCTCTGAATGAGAGATACCTCAAGACGCACAAGGAGAACTCATACGCATATGTTCAGCACATCACAGCTTCAAAACGGCTGGAACCAACTGGTCTCACCCGGTGAAATGCAATACCTCAGCTTCGGAGTTTGGAGCGCAGAGGTGGGTCAGCACTACACACTGTTCAGTGAACAGAATGAGGTCGCCATCGTCGTGCTATCGGGTAAAGTGGATGTCAGCGGTGCTGATGTCAATATGAAGGGCTTTGGTGGGCGTACCAACGTCTTCCAGTCTCCCGGACACAGCCTCTACCTACCCAACAATATCGAGATCACCCTCACCGCCACGGAACCCACAGAAGTGGCCATCATCAGCACGGCTGTGGAGGTTTCGGGGCCTGTCTGCGTGATCCGTCCTGAGCAGGTTGCCATCAAGAGCGTGGGCATACACAACTGGCGGCGTGACGTTCGCGATATCATCGACAAGCGTGTACCCGCGAAACGGCTGATCGTGGGCGAAACCATCAACCCGCCCGGTAACTGGAGCAGTTGGCCGCCACACAAACATGATGTGGACGACTATCCTGTGGAAGTATGCCAAGAAGAGGTTTACTTCTATAAGGTGATGCCCTCGGATAGTTTTGGGTTTCAGAGAACCTACACGGACGACCGCAGCCTGGATGCCGCTTATGTGATCGAACAGAACTCGGTTGTCAAGATTGACAAGGGGTATCACCCGGTGGCAGCCGCTCCCGGCACGCAGCTTTACTACCTGTGGGCTCTGGCAGGCGAGCAGCGCGAGTTGATCCCGCACGATGCACCCAACTTCGCCTGGATGAAAAACGCAGAGGCGATCATACGCGAGGTCAAGCGGTAACGCAGGAGGTATAATCATGAAACGCTACGCATTTGCAGGGGCTAGCGGACGGTGCGACGGTATGTATGCCCGTCCGATGTTTGAGCAGTATGCCGACACCTGCCAGTTGGTGGGCATCTATGACATCAATGTCGTGCGGTCCAACTACATCAGCAAGCGGTGCGGTGACATCCCTGTCTTCACGGACTTCGACGAGATGCTGCGCGTGGGCAAACCCGATGTCGTGGTGGTGACCACCAAAGACTGCTTCCACCACGAGTACATCATCCGTGCGCTGGAAGCCGGATGTGACGCCATCACCGAAAAGCCGATGACCACAGACGACGCCAAGGTGCGTGCGATCCGCGAGGCTGAGAAACGGACCGGCAAGAAGGTGATCGTCACCTTCAACTACCGATATGCGCCGTACATCAGCCGCGTCAAGGAGCTGCTCCGCGAGGGGCTGGTGGGAGACATCCTACACGTGGACTTCGAGTGGGTGCTGGACACGCATCACGGTGCTGACTACTTCCGGCGCTGGCACCGCATGGTGGAAAACGGAGGCAGCCTGCTGGTTCATAAGGCCACCCATCACTTTGATATGGTCAACTGGTGGATCGAAGATGACCCGCAGCAAGTTCATGCCTATGGCAGCCTGCGGTTCTATGGAGCCGCCGGCAAAATCCGCGGTGAACGCTGTCTGGGCTGTCAGCATTCCAACGACTGTGAATACTGGTGGGACATCACAGCAAATGAGCAGACACGGCAGTTTTACTACGAAGCCGAATCTGAGGATAGCTACCACCGCGACGGCTGCGTGTTTGACCCAGAGATCAATATCTGGGACACCATGAGCCTGAACGTGAAATACCAGCACGGCCCACTGATGACCTACAGCCTGATTGCACACAGCCCATACGAAGGCTGGCGGGCCACCATCAGCGGTACCAATGGCCGCATTGAGGCATGGGAATATCATAGCCGCAACTACCAGGCCGAGGCCGATTACCAGACCATCCACTACTATAACCGCAAGAACGAGCTGGTGGAGTATCATGTGCCAAAAGCTCGCAGCGGTCATGGCGGCGGTGACACGCTGTTGCGCGACCACCTGTTCATCGAGAAGGATCACAAAGATCCGCTCGGGTTGCGCGCTGGAAGCTGGGGAGGCTCGATGTCGGTGCTCATCGGAGTGGCCGCCAGGGAGAGTATCTACCAGCAAAAGCCGATCAATATCGCGGATCTGATCCGGGAATCGCTCCCTTAAACGTCTCCATCAATGCCGGGTGGCTCGATCATATCTAGCCACTTGCACCCGCATTAAGATTGTGTTATGACGTACTGGAGCTATGCTCTGGGTCCATCCTTGGCCCACCGGATCGGGAATACCATATCACGAGATCGGTACGTAGTATAGGAGGCAATATGACCATAGTTGTCAACCGACGCGGAGTGTTCACCTTGAGTGAAAAAGCCGAAAAGCGGTTGAGAGAACTAGGCCTGAGCGAAGAGCTTGCAGAAAGATTTCGTTACGATCGTCGTTTAGACCGCAGTCACCCGCTATTGGTGAAGGTGGTTGAGGAGCTTGGACTAGAGGCTAACGGCAGCTATGCCGATTTAGCACTGGTTGAGGTTCCTGATGACACCAAGTGGTATGTCGCTAGTTGGTACGGTCGCGAAGTCGTCAAAGGCTCAAACCGCATATGGCCTGAGAAATTCTAATCCATCTTTCCATCCATTTCAGTCCCTGGGTTATCACCCAGGGACTTTTTTGTTGGGGCCGGGGCCGCACTGCCCGCGGGCCAACTCCCGAAGCTCCCATCCGATGCCCCCTATGTGCGGAAGAACTCGTAGATGCGCTCTGCTAGCGCCGGGGTGATGCCAGGGCACTGGATCAACTGGTCCACGCCCGCATCGCGCACCTTACTGACGCTTCGGAAGTGCTTGATCAACGCCCGTTTGCGCGTGGGGCCGATGCCCTCAATCTCATCCAAAGCACTGCTGGTGGAGCGCTTGAGCCGTAGTTTGCGGTTATACTCGATGCTGAATCGGTGCGCCTCATCACGAACATGCATCAGCAACAGCAGCTCTGGGGCCTCCTTGAGTATTAACATCGGCTCACTCTGGTTGGGCAGGAAGACCTCTTCAAACCGCTTCGCTAATCCCAGGGCAGGGATGCTGAGCTTCTGCTCCGCCAGCACCTCCATGCAGATGCCAAGCTGTCCCTTCCCGCCATCGATCAGCAGCAGGTCGGGCAGCTCTCGGAATTTGGGGTTGTTCGCCTTCGCTTCGTTGAACCGCCTGGTCAACACCTCGCGCATCATCTCATAGTCATTGGGGGCGTCGTACTCCATCTTAATGGCAAACCGGCGGTAGTCCTTCCGGCTGGGGGCAGCGTCCTTCATCACTACCATCACGCCCACGCTGTCGTGCCCCTGCAGTGTGGAGATGTCATACGCTTCGATGCGCCGCGGCAGCTGCGGCAGCTTCAGACGCGCCTGCAGGGCCAACATGGCGGCCTCCTGGCGCGCGTGCGACTTGCTGTAGCGGTCGTGCTCCTGCTCCAGCGTGAGACGGGCGTTGGTCACCGCCATGTCCAGCAGGTTCTTGCGTTCGCCACGCTGCGGCACCAACATCGCCACCTTGTGCCCCTGCTTCTGCCGGAGCCACTGCTCTATGATATGCGCCTCTTCCACTTGGGCTGGCATGATGATCTCGCTGGGGATGTCCTGGCTCTGCTGGTAGTATTGCTTGACAAACTCCTGCAGTGCTTCGTTCTGCTCCTCTTCGGCAGCCCCTTCCAGCATGAAGTGCTGCTGGCCAATTAGCTTGCCGTTTCGGATGAAGAACATCTGAACCAGGCTCTGCTCGTTGTCCGACACAAACGCCAGGACATCCTTGTCGACCATGTCGGTATTGAGCACTTTCTGTCGTTCGTTGATCTGCTCCACCGCGGTGATCTGGTCGCGCAGGGAGGCCGCCCGCTCGAACTCCAGCTTCTCGGCCGCCGCTTCCATGCGTTCTCGCAGGTTGACAAGCACGCTCTCGGTCTTGCCCTCCAGGAACCGCTCCACACCGCGCACAGACTGCACGTAATCGTCCTTGTCGGCCAATCCGGCACAGGGAGCGGGGCATTTGCCCAGATGGTAGAAAAGACACGGTTTTTGGGGCCGCGAGGGGTTATGCTCCTTACCGCAGGTGCAGACATGGAACAGCCCGTTCAACAAGTTGATGGTTTCATAGATGGTCTTGCTGCTGGAGTACGGCCCGAAATAGCGGTCGCCGTTTTGCACCACCCTCCGCGTCAGCTTCAAGCGTGGGTATGCTTCGCTTTTGGTGAGCACTAAAAATGGGTAGTGTTTGTCATCACGCAGCCGGATGTTGTAGTTCGGCCGGTAGCGTTTGATCAGGTTGCATTCCAGCACCAGTGCTTCCAGCTCGGTGTCGGTGACGATCCACTCAAGGTCAGCGATTTTCCGCACCAGCCGTTTGGTCTTGTTGCTGTGGTTTACGCTGGCTTGAAAGTAGCTTCGCACGCGGTTACGCAGATTCACCGCTTTGCCTACATATATCACCACCTCGTGCTCATCACGGTAGATGTAACAACCGGAGTTGGTGGGAAGCATCCTCAGCTTCTCTTCAATATGTTCTTGAAATTGCTTGTTCACAGATTTAGTTTAGCATGGGGGGATTGATGCGGGCCAGAAGGCGACGGGTGAGGGGGTGATCCGTATGTGTGATTGGCTAAGTCCGGGGCGGTCTTTCAGTACGCTAACAATCGCAACAGGCTGTAGACCGCGCCGGTCTTGTTCTCGAAACCGAACTTAGGGGCTATCCGCCAGACCGGTGCGGTCTTGGGCCTTCTGCATCCGCTAGCCTGAGCACAGACCGCCCCGGACATAGCCTATGCTTGCAGGTAACCAAGGCGGACAGTCATTCGAAATAAAGCACCCACGCACTGTCCGCCCCAATCACTCCCTACCCAAACTGCGGCAGATACTGCGCCTGCACGGCCAGCAGATCATCCGCCAGCGCGTAAGCCTGCTGCACGGATTCCACCGCGCCGTCAAGGATCAGCGCCTGCACGAACTTCTCGCGGCTGCCTTCCAGAGCGGCCTCTACCACGGTCTCTACCCACAACATACGTGTGGCCAGGGAGCCGGCGATGCCCGAAGATAACGGCCGCTGTTGAATGGGTTCCAGGCCGTTTTTGCTGGCCACAGCCGGGCACTCCACCACAGATCCTAGCGGTAGGTTAGGAATCTGACCCGTGTTGGGCAGGTTCGCGGAGAACACGGTGCCAGAATCGGTACGGATGCTGTGTATGATGTCGATCACCTGTTCATGCTCCCCGCCGGTGCTGTCATGCATGGTCCGAGGCAGAGGCTCTGGAGATTCAGCGATGCGGCGCATCTCGGCGAATTCGGCGTCGCCATACGCGATGGTTTCCTGAAATGAGTAGGCCTCTACACCCAGCGTCACGCCGTAGTAGCTGCCCTTGCGGTGGAACATCGGCGCAAAAAACTCGGTAATATGCCGGTCCAGCACCGCCGGAAAGGCTCCAAACAGCTCGGTACACTGCCAGGTGAAGGGGTTATCCACTTTTGATAGATCGACATTCTGCGCGGTGCCGGCCTCCGCGAAGCCGCTGCCCAGAGCACTCGGGTCGACACCAGCCGCCAACCGCTCATGTGCGATCGCCTTCAGGCGCGGCATGGCGTCCACGCCGTTGATGCTTACCTCGGTAAACCAGGTCAGGTGGTTCATGCCGATGGCGGTATACTGCATCTCATCAAGGGAGCAACCCAGCGTCTGGGCGATGTAATGTGACACATGGTTCACCCCATGGCACAGCCCGATCACCTTCACGTCGGTCGCTTTCCGTATCGCGCGGCAGATCGGCCCCATCGGGTTCGAATAGTTGAGGAACAGCGCGTCCGGCGCCAGCTCAGCCGCATCTTGAGCGATGGCCACCATGGCCGGGATCATCCGCAGCGCGCGAGAGCTGCCGCCAGGCATCACCGAGTCGCCCACAGGCTGGTAGATGCCGTGTTTGCGGGGCACGAACACGTCCTGCTCCCAAGCTTTGCGCCCCCCTACCCCCACCGTGCAGATGATCGCGGTAGCACCCACAAACACATCTCGCCGGTCGGTGGACGCACGCAGGCTGATGGGAGCCTGTTCCGCGTCTATCAGCTTTCGGACGAACCCCTCGGCCACAGCCAGTGAATCGGCGTTGGTATCCACGAGTGCCAGATCACAGGGCCGCCCCTGGCGGATGATGTCGGCAACCAATCCTCTGGTGAACGACACACTGCCGGCACCAACTAGTACGTAGCTTTCCCTCATTATGAAACCTCAATTCTGAAATGATTTATCGGAGCTTTTTGTAGTAACCCAAGTAGTCTTGGTACCATTTGGCGGCATCGGCCCCCACTGATGGCTTGCAGAACTCGTAATATCCCCAGCAGACGATCCGCTCACAATACTCAGCAGCCAGCTCCAACTTCTGTATCAATCGGTCGATCGGTACCGCGCGCCAGGGAAGGCCTGGAGCGGTGGAGTGATGGATCCGGCCGTAAAGCTTGATGTATTCGTCGATGCTGTCACAGACATATTCTGCGGTCTCTACGTTGCCCCACAACTTGGTCTTGGTCTCATCGCAGGCCGCCTTCATTGCACTGAAAAACGGACGACGCTGATCCATGGTCACATACGAAAAGTGTTCCCCGCTGTCTTGAAGCATGATGATGTCAATACCGCTCTTTTTCAGCGTATCGCGCCAATGCGAGTAATATTCCTCCGGTTCGGCATACCGAAAGTCGCCAAACACCTTGTTCCGATCAAGAATAAAGAAAGGTGACAACGCCACTGGCAGCTTGGAGGCCTTCTTGCACAACTCCACGATGCCAGAATACAGCGCGTTCTGATACACCTCGGCGTAACCCCAGCTCATATAGACCTCTTGAGGTATATACCAGGCATAAAACGCAGGGTGACCCCCGTATTTTGCTTGCATCGCAGAGATATGTTTGCCGACCAGCTCCAGCTCGGGCTTCAGGTCGATGGTGGTATACCAGGACGGGCTCATGTTGACGTCCATGATCACTTGGACCCGCCGCTTAGCACACAGATCAAGAAGCTGCTTGATAGGATCACCGGGTGCATCAATCACCGTGGCGGTGTAGCTCAGCCAGATGAGGTTAAAGCCGATCACCCGCTGTTCCGTGAGCTCCGCCCGCAGGCGGTCTTCACTCCATGCGGCCAGATCGCCTCCGTTGATGCTCCACAGCGCACCTGAGATAGCGGGTTTGCATATCAGTGACTTCTCTGCCGGTCGTTTGCCTGTTGATCCGGCATGACTGCAGGCTTGAATCCCAGTTGCGAGCACAGCTCCCATGGCAGTTTGCCCCATCAGACGCAGCATTTCGCGACGATCTAGCTTTGAATGCATCTCTACCTCAGGCACGCAAACATACGAATAATATCATTTTAATCGCTGAAATTCTGCGCGTATAGATAGAGTATACATACAGATTTAGCGTAAGTTAAGGGCCCGCAACGTTCGGCTATTGAAGTGTGGCGATATGCAGGCTATGATGTATTCGTCAGCCAATTCTACCAGTAATATATGTCTACATAGAGGTGTCATCATGGCAAGATCAACAACAGCTCCTATCCTTGCGATATCAGGCGGCCAGCCAGCCGTCACCATGCCGGTTCCCGCATGGCCCCAGATCGGCGAACAGGAGCTTCCCTGGATGGCGGAAGTGGTGAAGAGCGGCAACTGGAGCTGGTTTGGACAGCACGAGCAGGCTTTTTGTCAGGAATACGCCGCCTTCATCGGCACCGAGCACTGCATCTGTCTGGCCAATGGCACGGTGACCATCCAGTGCGCTCTGCAGGCGGTTGGCGTGGTGCCGGGCGATGAGGTGATCGTGCCAGGACTGACCTGGGTGGCCACGGCACAAGCGGCCATGGATATCGGGGCCAATGTGGTGCTGGTCGACATCGAACCTGAGACGCTCTGCATCGATCCTGCCGCCATCGAAGCTGCGATCACCCCGAAGACCAAAGCCATCGTGCCGGTGTATCTCTACGGATGCATGTGCGACATGGACGCCATCATGGAGATCGCAACACGACACAACCTCAAAGTCGTGGAGGATGTGGCACACCAGCATGGCAGCCGCTGGCGCGACAAAGGCGCAGGCTCCATAGGCCACGCCGGCAGTTTTTCCTTCCAGCAATCCAAGGTTCTGACCTGCGGCGAAGGCGGGGCCGTCACCTGCAACGATGACGAAGTCTACCGCACGGTCTTTTGCCTGAAGCAGGTCGGATGGTCGCCAGACTGGCAGCCCGGCGGGCATTATGGGCACAACTACCGCATCACGGAGATGCAGTGCGTGCTGCTGCGTGGCGGTCTGAGCAGGCTTGAGAAGCAGACCGCCATCCGCGATGAGAACGCGCAGTTCGTAGCTGCGGAGCTGAGCCGAATTGGTGGGCCGCTTCGCGCTGCCAAGCGTGACCCCAGGGTGACGCGCCAGGCCTACTATGCCCAAACACTGCATTTCGACCCAGCACAAGCGGGTATCAATCGTGAGCAGTATGCAGCCGCACTGAGTGCAGAGGGCATCGGGCTACATACACCCTACCCGCCCGTGTATCGGAGCGGGCTGCTGAACCTGTATGACAGCACCAGCCCTATCCCCTTCCGCGACCCAGCCAGCGTGCAGGACTACGCGAATCTCTGCCTGCCGAATGTGGAGCGTGCGGTCAACGAAACGGCGTTGCTGCTCTTCAACACCTCCCTTCTTGGCAACAAGACGTATATTAACCAAATCATCGCAGCCATACAGAAGGTCAACGAGCATCTCCCTGAGTTGAAACAGCACTTCGAATCTGAGCCATAGGTATGAGAGCAGGCTTCGGCAAAACAGACATCACCCCGCGGGTGGGTGTGGAGCTATGCGGCTTCGGGCCGTTTCTGCAGCGTCGGTCGGTGGGGGTACGCGACCGGCTGTGGGCAAAGGCAGTGGCCATAGAGCACTCAGGCAGCACGATTGTAATCGTAAGCTGCGACCTGATCGGGTTAGCACTACACACAATACCGCAGGTTCGGGAGCTGGTTCAAGAAGCCACTGGCCTGTCTACGGATTCGATCATGGTCCACTGCACGCACACCCACAGCGGACCATGCACCGCCCTATACACCGGTTGGGGTGAACGGGACAATCCGTATAACGAGATCCTGCCCAGCCGCATCGCCGATGCCTGTATTCAAGCACTCGGTAAGCTGACAGAGGCTACCATCTCATACGCAGAAGTGCCCTGCGAAGGAATTGGGCTGAACCGCGAGTATGACCGTGATAGCCCACCTCTCGAGGATGTTCTGAGAGACGACTGGCGACCAGCCAAACCGGAGTTGACGGATACCAAATGCCATGTGCTGACCATACATAGCACCGATGGGCAGATGCTGGGCTTCATGAGCTATTTTGGTTGTCATCCGGTGGTCTGCTGTGAGGTGACCAGGTATATCCATGGCGATTTTGTAGGCGTCGCGACGAATATGTTGGAGCGCGAAACCCCAGGATCGATAGGCCTGTTCTTACAAGGTGCCCAGGGTGATATCAACTCCTGTGTGGTTCATAAGCCAGAGAAAGAGGCACTGCTGGCCTTGGATGTGATCGCGGCACGATATGCTCGTGCGGTACGCCAGGGTCTCTGCGATGCCAAGCCTATCAAAGTCGATGCCCTCAAGAGTTCGCATCGGATGGTGAACTTCACCCGAAAGAACCTCAGCATTGGCGACCTGCGCCAGGCACTAGACCCCGAAGAGGTGGTGATCAATACACCCGGTGCCAGCGATGATTCATCGGAGGTGCGAATGGCCGTGGTGAAGGCCGTTGCGATTCGGAAGCGTATAGCCATGATGGAGGCCGGGGTACCCACAAGCCAGCCCGTGGAGCTGCACGGGATCCGACTGGGGCCGATCTCGCTGCTCTGTTCTCCTCTGGAGATATTCCAAGCCATCAAGAACGAGGTCATCGCCAAGGCGACGTCCGTGGTGCCGCTGGTCGTGGGCATCTCAAACGGCGACATCGGGTATGCGCCTGATCGAGTCACCGCCGCCAAAGGCGGGTACGCAGCCGATATGGTGCCCATCATCGTGGGCGAGTTCCCATTTCAGGACATCCACACAGAACTGGTGCAGGAGCTGCTGGATCTGGAGAAAGAGCTTCTGGCTTAGGCCAATTCATACCAGATGCTCAGCCCCGCGCCTTAAAGGACGCGGCTTATTACACCGGTAGATAATCGGTATATGGCCTCCGATTCCGCGACATCAATGTCGCGGCTGTTGATCAACAAGCCTGCTGAAGCAGTCTGGATGCGACCACCATATATCAGCCGTACACTGACAGGGCGAAGCCCTGAGCCTGCTTCAGCAGGCTTGGCAGGTCAATAGCCATGTGCTTTAGCGCGTGGCGTGGCGGAATGTATGGATTTTTACCGCACGACCTCAATCTATATTTGTGGGTAATCAACTGCTGATCATCACCGGAAACATCACAGAGCCGCAACGCCGGCATCCTTCAGCAGCTTCACCCGAAGCTCCATGATTAGCGGCTTCTCGAGCGTGGCGAGCCGTGAGGGCACGGTAAACGCGATGTCAAGGATGTGCCCATACCCATGTGGATATTCGTAGCGGTCATAGTCATAACCGACACTCACGCCTTGAGCAAGGTCAAACTCCAGCAACAGCCCTTCTGCACGGGTGCTGCTGGCGATGATTATCCGCCCGGTGGCCTCCAACAGATCGAACCCGCCATAAGCATACCAGAAACTGCCCAGACCTTCACCCAGCGTCTGATGTGTCCACAATCCGCCCCGCCTTTCAATATGCACCACCGGCGAGTCGCCAAACGCTGCGGGCAGCATATCCAGCATCAGCGAGGAACGCAATGAGGCAGGAGAACCGTCGGAACGGCTAGCATCCAGACGCATCACACACCACCCGTCACTCACCCTGACGTTCTTACAAACCTTCTGTTTTGGTGTGACGGCTTCGAGTTGGAGCTGCTTCGTTGCAAACTGAGTCGCCTTGTAGCCAGAAACATAGTCGTCATTGACTATGTCACGCCAGGCGCAGTGTAACGGGTAGCTGCCGATGGTGATCATCCAGACGTCCTTCAGCGGCTTGAAGTCCGACCCCGCCAGGCGCAGATCGAACAGGTTGCCACCGACATCAGGCACCACCACCACTCTAGTCGCGGTATCCTGAAGCTGACAGGCTTTCCAGTCAACGCCCATCTTGTCGATCGCCAGCGACTGCGGGTTCAAGCGTACGCCCTCACGAAGCCCGTTGATGCCGTGCTCCACCATGATCCGCTTCGCCTCTTTGGCGTAGCGGTTGCGTAGTGTGCCGTCACTCATCGGCACCGCCCAAGTGCCTTTCTTGGCATCATACCGCCCTGCGCCGGTGAAGCCGCACCATACATCCGCCCATAAATACGCCAGCCAGAATAGCTCCAGCCGGCTGCGAGTGTCGGGCTCCTTGATAGCGTCCCTGGCCTTCTCCAGAGCGAGGTTAGCCTCGCGAACGTGCTGAGGCGAAACATACTCGGGGGCCACCAAACCGCGATCAGCGGCCTTATTAACGTACGGATGTCCCGAGGCCACCTGGAGGTCTCGCTCCAGAACCTTCATCACGACTGCAGCTGCTGCCCCATAGTTGTCGCGCACGAACTCCTCGACTAATCGGTGAAAATCCAGACTGGGGTTCCACATCATACGTGAGTAAACCCAGGCGCGCAAATCCATTGCCTCTGAACCGAAGGAACCACCGAACCCCGACACCTGCATGAACAGGTCGTTGCAGCCCAGCCGATGCGCCCACTGGATGTTTCTGCCGAAGGCATACAGGCACGGGGTGGGATACCAGTACTGCTCCGGCGGGTAGGCATACAGATACACCGCCACATTACGGCATATTCGCTTCCAGCCCTCCACCTGCTTGCACAGCGCGCGTGCCTCGGTGCTGGTGGCGAACGGCTTGAAGTAATTGGTCATAGCGCAGAACAGCACCACCACATTATCTCTGGCCCGCATGTTTTTAGGGGGCTCGATGGACCACGCATATGCCAGTGTTTTGACCATCCGGTTCGGGGACTCCGCAGCCAATGCGTCGGCCAGCTCATTCGCGAGTTGGATCACCAGCGAGGAAGGTACCCCGCCGTGAGCATCGTAGAAGGCCTGACATTTCGGGCAGGTGCAATATGGGCTGCCGTCGTTGAACCCCACCCAGATGGTGCTCAGCTCAGGATGCTGCCGGGCATACTCCAACCCTCTCTGCACGAGGTAAGCCCGCACATCTGGCTGCAGGCACAGGCCCCAGTTAGTGTTACCCGCAGGCGGTTGACGGTTACCATCGACCTCTGCGCACCACTCGGGATGCGCTTGTAACTGCTCCACAGGCATCTGCCGCCAGAAGGTGTGCATGTCTGGGCCTTCGGCAACTCCGCCGCCGTAGGCCTCACCGGAGTGCCTCCACAACGCGATCGAACTCAAGCGGTTTCTGGCGCTCCACTCCGCCTCGCCACCATTGCCCACCAGGATGCTGCGGCCACGAACAGACGGCTTGTAGCGGTAGCGGGCTGGCATACTAATGCGGTTGGTATGGGGCACTTTGGTGTAGTCGGGGCTGTAGAAGCGCACGCCAAGTTGATGCAGCCACTCGTAGACCGCATACAGCGTGCCACGAGGCGATCCGCCGGCCAGCAGCAGCACATCACCCGAGCTCCAGATCAATATCTCGTCGCCAGCCAGCCTCCCAAACCGCTCGCGTTTCAGCGAGTCGGGCAGCCGACCGTTGAAGCCCACCGCGACCATTGGGCCGGAGACATATTCGGTCACGTTGATGGTGTCCACAGACACACCCGCCAGCAGCTCTAGATGCTTCGCCAACTCCGTCGCAGTGGTGAGCTCCGCGGGCTGCGGATGTTCCGGCAGCACGATCACCGCATGGGCGGTACCACGTGATATCAGCTCAAGCATGCTCATTGAGCCATCGTTCCCTCTCAGCCGTGTCCAGAGTGGCCAGCGGGTCAGCCAGCAAAGCGCGTACCAGCAGGCGGCGTAAATCCGCAGCATCGACGATGCGCACCGACGCCTCACCTAATCGTCCGATACGGCAGATGCCTTGCCGCAGCATCTCCGGTTCGAAGGCATCGTAGTCGCGCGAGTAGTGCCACTTGTGCAGAGCGGTGTGGGCCATAGTTAGCTGGCGGCCGTGCATGTCCGTCATCGTGATCTCCATTGTTTTGTCTTGCAGCACGATCGGCGCACCAGAAACCTCTTCGGCGTGATGGTAGCTGGTGTTGCACTGCTGCGTGACGCCGATGAGCAGTATCTTGCCACCCACTGAGGCCAGTTTGTCATACGGCGAGCCATACCCGCAGGGGGTGCGTACCAACTCGTGGTCTGAGGTGAACCATGAGGCATACCGCCCGAACGCCACCACCGAATGCGTGGGGTGCAGGCTGCGGACGGCATCCGGCCTGAGGCGTGCCGTCTCCGGAATTTTGCCTGTCCAGCAGGGGCTGTTTCGGGCATCAAAGTGGGGCGGCGTCTCCGGTGAGTCGGTCACAGCACCGGTCAGCGTGGGAAACAGCACCGTGCCCTCTTGGCCGACGGACTGTAGCAGGGCATCGATGACCGCATCAGCACCGCCTTCCACCCAGCCGATCGAGGAGAGTGAGGAGTGGACAAGCAGCTGGTCACCACGCTCTAGGCCGAGATCGGCCAGTTGGTTAGCCAGCATTTCAGTATTTACATCCATGGGAATATCATATCACAGGAAGAATCACCGGCCGTAATTTAAACATAATACGGCGTACCAGCCTGCCCCGATAACAACACGGCGATGGCAAAGGTCAGAATCCATGAAATCTTTGAGGATATCATCTTCAGCTTCCCTTCGTCATCGCCGTCAGTTATATTTACGCGCCAACCTCTTCCATGGCGATTTCCGCCCACCGCCATAGCCGCTGCGGCTGATACCGCACCGTGCTGATGTCCTTCAGGATGAGCTCCAGCGGGCAGCCGTATTTGCGGCAGACCTCTACGGTGGCGCGCAGATGCTTCCGTACCTCGGCTTCATCGAAGTCACCCCACGCCAGCAAGGCGGGATTGGGTTTTCGGGAGTACACGTAGCTTTTTCCTATCTCAGAGGCGCCGCGCTCCTCATCAACCCAGGGGCTCATGGACACTTTGCGCAGATGCGGGATGCGTCGCACCTGATCCATCTTCCGGTCTAATGGGTCACAGCAGCCATAATAGACAAGTCCGAAACGCTCGAACAGCGGCATACAGACATCGATCTCAAACTCGCCGAACATGGCAGGTGAGACCGTGGAGAACATCTGAGCCAGACCAAACATCCAGATATCCTGGGTGCGCGGCTTGGCTGGATTGAACCCTGGCGCGGGCAGATCGTCACTATACGCGCCGGTGCAGTGGATGAGTGACTGACTGTGGCACAGCACACCGAGCTCTTCGGCTTGATCTAGCATCGTCATGTAGCTGCGCACGATACGGGTGGCCATCTCAAGCATGTACTCGGGGCGGTCACAGATGGTATACAACGCATCCTGCACGCTCATCATGAAGGAGATGGGGTCCCACACCGACAGATACGGATCCAGCCCCTGCTCGAATATCTCCAACTCGCCATCGAAGAGCTCATGAGCCATTTCCAGTCGGCGGGCTGTCTCCGCTTCCAGGTGCGTCACTTTAGCCATCTGTATCTTGTCCAGGTCGGCATCGGTGGTGAACTGGTTCTTGAAGGCATGACCGACCACGCTGTTCGTGGGATCGCCAACCGCCACCTCTTCAACAGTACCCACGCCTAAGCCTGTGTTCTGCACCGCTTTGGCCACGCGGATGAAAGGCTCGATGACCATATCCACGCGGAAGTGGTTCCACTGGTAGAGGCTCTGACGCATGAACAGCTCGTATCCGCGGCATTCGGCGTCCTCACACTGCAGAGTGAGTTCGTCGTTCACGTTCATCTCGTTCCAACAGACCTGGTCAGTCATCACCATAGGGCGTGTCTCTTTCAGCCCGTTCAACTTGCGCCACATTGCACGCTTTTGCTCCTGCGCTGGCAGGGCGGCGATCTCGGCCATCTGGGCGGCCAGGCTGCGGATTATCGATTTATCATGACTACTTGGCATCGGGTTACCTCTCAGTTTGGGTCGTATTGATTACAGAATAACGGGTGTTACTTTTCGAAGCGATACCGACATGACTGCCAGCCCTACTCCGTTGTTATATTGAATATCCTCTGCGATCAGCGTCAATTGGTGCCGACCAGGCGAATCTATGGTGAGCCGTCCCAGCACGGAAACCGCTTGGGTGTAATATCGGGCTGCGACATCGTCGATGAGCTCATCCTGCTGCACCACAGCGGTGATGACCGCGTCTCCAACCTGCAGCCGCACTTTGTGACCACCCGCCCACGGGTTGCTATGATGCAGTCCGGTGGAGATCATCGACAGCTCGTAGACACCGGCCTCACTCACCATGAAGTCCCACGAAAGCGAAGTCTTCGGACTGAACCAGTTCACCACAGCCCCTACGGGGCATACGCTGGCTTCGGTGCCAGGCTCCACTCCGGTATTGTCTATCTGCGCGGATGCGGCAGGTAAAGTGATGGTTCCATCGGGTTGCTGGGTAATCACATTGTCGACTTCGGCCAGTCCGTCAAATTCAACCGTCAAAACCGGACACATCACAGACTGCGGCATGTCAGGAACCTCGACAGCCAATCTCTTCTGTCCGCTAGCAGGATCAATCTCCTGCTGAAACACCAGATCGACACCGGGCTCATGCAGCAGATACGCCCTCTTTACGGTATTGTGCAGTCCGTTGAGGCTGAGTGTCTTTGGCATATGGTGCAGATGCAGGTACAGCTTGCCGGGTTTCTGGGTGATAGATACGCCTTTGGGGCTATCAAAAAATGGTGTAGGCAGGGTGCCGTGTATCGACTCGGAGTTCAATTCCATCCAATCACCCAAATCATCGAGCACATCAATACTTACCGGAGGGAACACGCCTTCACAGGTCGGCCCAATATTGAGCACGTAATTCACATTTTTACTAGCCGAGCCAGATAATAATGCCAGCACATCCTCCGCCGACTTCCAATTCGTGTCAAACGACTTATACCCCCAGGTATCGTTCAGGGTGGCCACCGTCTCCCAGTCGCCTTCCATCACCTGACCGGAAATCTGGTTGTCGCCGAAACTGCCATAGTCACCCAACCCGTTGACCAGTCTGTTGTTGATGATGCAATCCGGCTGCAGGCTCTTAACCAGCTCGTACAGCTGCTGTGATTGTTCAAGACTGATGGTGAATGGGCAGTCAAACCAGATCGCCCCAATCGGTCCATATCCGGTCAGCAGCTCCGTGACCTGAGGCCTTACCTTACGTTCAAAGTATTCGTCGAAGTCGCTCTTCTGGACGTCTTGAAAATCCCAGTTGTTGCACCAGCTCATTTCGAAGTTGGGCTGCTCCGCATCGAATCCGCCGCCGCCGAACTCATGCCAGTCGAGTGACTGCGAGTAATAGAAACAGAGCTTGACGCCATGTTTCTGACACGCCTCAGCAAGCTCCGCCATCGGGTCACGCCCGAATGGGGTGGCATCGACAATGTTATACGGATCGCACTTCGAGTGATACATTGCGAAGCCATCATGGTGCTTCGCCGTGATGATGAGGTATTTCATCCCAGCGCGGCTGGCCAACCGTGCCCATTGGTCGGCGTCGAACGCCACGGGGTTGAACTCTGCAGCCAACTGCTCATACTCGGCGATGGGGATGCGGAATTCACTCATGATCCACTCGCCGATGTTCTTCTGACGCTGGCCCTTCCACTCGCCACCGAGAACGCTATAGAGCCCCCAATGGATCATCATCCCGAACCGGGCCTCACGCCACCATTGCATATACTCTTTGTTCTTCATTAGCGTCCTCTTAAAGGCATTGGGCAGCGGTGTATCACCGCATGTGGTTTCGTGCGATATCAGGCTCACCACCGTGTATATTTCACCATCGCGGAGCCACCCCCCTGCATCATTCGGTGTGATATACAGACCATTCTATGGAATGATGGTGCTGACAACGCATCTGTGGGTATGCTATAGTGATGTTTGACCAGCTCAACCGCCAAACCCAAGGAGCATATCATACGATGAATACCAGCAATCAGCGCATCATCCGTGAGCTCGCGAAGCTAGTGGCCGAGATCGCTGCTCTTCCCGTCCAACAGCAACGCCGCGAGCTCTGGACGAAACACAACAGCCTTCAGCGAGTCAGGCCGATGGTGCTGGTATTCCCGGAGGGTGCCTGGAGCGAGCTGCTGCCAGCCGATGTGCTGCAATGCGATGATCCCGATGCCCAAGGCATCGAGTGGGAGCTGCGGAGGCGAATCTACGCACACACTCACTTCATGTCGGACAACCTGGTGGAGGCCACATGGCCTGTTCATAAACACGTCAGCCATACCGACTGGGGACTCACACCGAGGCACCACGACAGCCCCGCCGCCCGAGGAGCCTGGGGATTTGAACCGGTGATTAATGACCATGCAGACCTTGCCAAGCTGAAATTCCCCGAAGTCAGCTATCTGGAAGAGCCCACAATGCAAAACCTGACCGCGATGAAGGAGCTGTTCGGTGATATCCTCGATGTGCGCCTGCGAGGCATCACCCACATCTCCTTCCATGCGATGGGCCAATATTCCGCACTGCGTGGGCTGGAACAGGTCATGCTGGATATGTACGAGCAGCCTGAGATGCTGCACGAGGCGATGGCCTTCTATGAAGCGGGTTACCGGCATATGCTGGAGCAATATGTAATGCAGAACCTGCTGGATCTGAACAACGACGACACCTACCACAACTCAGGCGGCAACGGATTCACTAACGAGCTGCCCGCACCGGGTTTTGATCCCGCACGGGTGCGGCTGTGCGACATGTGGGGCTCGTCTGAAGCGCAAGAGATGGCGCAGGTCTCACCGCAGCAGCACGATGAGTTCATTCTGCAATACGAAAAGCGGCTACTGGAGCCGTTCGGTCTGACCGGCTACGGCTGCTGTGAAGACTTAAGCCGCAAACTCGATCTCGTGTTCACCATCCCGCACATCCGACGCATCTCCATTTCACCCTGGGCGGATGTGGATGTCAGTGCCGAAAAGCTGGCGGGCAACTATATCTTCTCCTGGAAGCCCAACCCCGCCCATCTGGTCGGTGACTTCCAGTCCGATTTTGTGCGGAACTACATTAAGCACACCGTCGATGTGGCGGGTGACGGCGTGCTGGAGATCATTTTGAAGGACACGCACACCTGCCAGAACCACCCCGAGCGCTTTGACGAGTGGACCGAGATCGCCTGGGAGCTCGTGCAGGGGTAGCAGAAGGAGCCAACCCATAGGTCACCCGTACTACGCGCTTTGCGATAATCGGTCAAGGTAGCTCAGAGATCGCGTGCGGAAGTCGTCTAGGGAGACAAACTGCTTATCTGCGGCTGATGTAATCCGGCTCCGGTCCTTCTTAGGCAGGTTGTCAAAATCGTCGTGCACAACCATGCTGCTGAATGACAGTCCGGCACGTTGGAACTCCAGACATGAGATAGTGGCCAACCTGGCTTTCGCGGAGTCCCTCACACCAAAGAGATATACCGCCCTGTGACCAATGTTGAACTGCCAGTCGACTTCCAGATCATCCCTGTCTGCGATAGGCATCATATTCTGCTGCGGTGAATACTTGGCCAGGCTTTCTTCAACAAATCCCTGAAGCAGCTCATAGAACAGGCTTTGCACGACTTCTCGGCGGTAGAGCTGCATATTGGCCACTTTTCCTACGGTCTGAGCGAACTGTAATACAGAGGGATACAGGCGTTCCGGTTCTGCATCAAGATACAGGTTGCCATTGTCTTCAGACACTCGGTTTTCGGTGATGATCCGATGAAAAATGCGTTCCTTGTTTGGAGTGTCAAGCTCGTAGTTATATGACAGGCGCATCAATGTCATGCCGAAATCGCAAATACGCACCCTATGGTCGCTGCGCTCTGACGTATCCAAAAACAAGTCAACCATATCGCCATCTTCGTGATACAACGGTGCCACGAGTTGCAGGATATTCGGTCGTTTTTCGACCAATGCCAGTTGATTATTAAATTGTGCGCGCAGCAGACTGATGTAGTCCATCGTTAGTTATCCCCGTCGAAGTCCAAGGGAAGCTCAAGATATTTCTTTGGAAAGGCTTTTTCTATGTCCGATTTGTCAACATTGACATAGTTCAGGAAATAGATAATAGCATCTTCATATGAAGCATACCCTGATTCAATGGTAGCATGTCGTTCGGCGAGAATACCAGAGTTTAGGTCATCAGCCATCATATGATGTGAGTGGTAATAGAAATGTGGATGACCGAACCCGAGTTCAGCATGGTTACCGTGTGGCCCATTACAACGATAAAGGTTGAAAGACTGTCCCTCTCGGGACAGATATCGCAACCCGATAGTGAAGTTCTCAGGGAATTGCTCGTTTTTCCGCATGAACACTGAGAACTTATCGGTTCCGTCTTCAGACTCGAGCATCATGTCATTGCGGTAAGATCCCCGTTCGGCCTTCATTCCACGCTTAGGTTGTTGGCTGATACGTTTCGGACATCCGATTAACCGCACGATATCATCATTGGTGTAATCTGGCATCATCGCACCTCGGTGGCCATGAATTTAGTAACACAAGAGACATAATATCGTATTCCTAGGTAACGAACGAAGTGGGCTACCACGTAACTACCATCACCCCCACCCCTCTCACTCCGTGGTGGTAATCATCGCGCTCCGCCAGATGCCGCCGGGGCCGGCGAGGTTGTTCACCTTGATCGCAATCCGGTTGACGGCATCCGGCTTGTACTTGCCGGCGATATCGACGGCCACCGGCTTGTCCCACACATCGCCAGGGGCGCCGACACTGTGGCCGATCGGCTGGCCATTCAGCCAGCCGTTCCAGCTATCGTCGATCGCCCCAAACAGCAGCCACACATGCTTGGCATTGCTGGCTGGGATGTTCACATCCGTGACATACCAGGCATCACCAAGATACTGGCCCACCCACTGTTTGTCCCAGAACTCCGCCACGGAGATGGGCTTATAGGCTTTGGTATCAGCGGATGGCTCGAACCACCGCTGCGGTTCGCCCTGCTTCTGAGGGTCGGTGCGGAACAGCCACTGGTCAGGAAGCTTCACCAACTGTTTGCCGCTGATCGCGGTAGTGGCCGAAGAGCTCTCCTCTGGCCCCAGTGGTTGCCAGGCCGCCAGGTTGATGGCAAACCCATATTTATGCACCAGCTTATATATCTCCGCTTTGATCTGCGACATCTGAGCCAGCACCTTCAGGTCACCGCTGCCGGAGGCCTCTTTCGCCAGGTAGAATTCTGCAAACAGCATCGACATCCGGGCGCGCTCCACCCTTGCGAGCTGATCGGGGGTGATCTTCTTCTTTTCAGCCGAGTTCAAGATGCGGTACGAATCTTTGATCATCTTGGGGGTGTATTTCGGCAGATCGTTCTGCTTCACATGCTTGCTGGGTGATCTGTATACGGCTTCTTGCTGTAGCTCCCAGAACCGCTGCAGGTCCCCAGCGGCCGCCCCATAAGCGATCGGGCAAAGCTCCTTGAGGTAGCTCTTGTAGTCGGTCTCTAAATCCCACAGCAGTCTGGCGCGGTATCCAAGCGTAACAGGTGCCGCCTCCATCGAGGTGTCAATTTCGTCGGAGATATATCGCACACCCAGTTTATGCAGTGACCGATAGTAGTCGGCATCGGATTCCCAATAGGCCTGAGGTGTTTCGACCATGTAGTAGTCCAGGTAGCTGTAGATCGAAGTAGCGGGCGATATCGCCATCCATCGCTTCAGGTCCGACAGACCGCGGCTGTTCTCTGGGCAGGAGGCGTCCAGGAATTTGTGCTTCGGGCAGTGATACCACATCGTGTATTCGATCATCACGTTGTTTCGCGGGAAGTTCTTGACAGGCAGCGAGCGTGTGGAGCCATACGCGAAGGTGCCGATCCACTTTCCGGGGTATTTCTGCTCAACCCGCTCTGCAATGATGTTCACCAGATAGAGCCAGCGGTCCGTCATCGGCAGGTCTTCTTTGCCGCCATTCTTCGACCAGTCAACCGCCACTGGATCGAGCCTTTTGCAGTTATCACACTCACACCAATAACTGGGTTCATCATTAGCGCCAACAAAGTATCGTTGAGCCGTGGGATTGGCCGCGAAGTAGTCCATCACGACGTTCACGATGTGATCCACCACGGCTGGATTGCTGATGCATGGGAAGGCGGTCGTCCCGATGGGATGTAACGCGGTACGAACCCCTTTCACCAGCGAGAACCATTCGGGGTGCTGCGCGAACAGTTCGGCAGGCATCAGGTCGGTCGTGGTGGTATGGCCCGAGGTCTCTTTCCACTCACCGCCCCGCTGTTCGCCGTAGTCCCATGTGCGCGAATAGCTGGCCTTGAACCTGTTCCACTTGTTCCGCGCGGCCCATTCCACATAACTCTCCACATCGATATGCTTCGGCTCCTCGCCAGGCTGTGCCGCGACTTGAACGCAGTGCCCGCCCCGCATCAGGAAATCTGGGGTATGCAGCAGCTCCAGATTCGGCATATTGATGGGGCCTTTGGCTGGCAGGCATTCGCCATACTGTCCCGGCCACAGCCAGCGACAGCCGATCCGATAGAGCAGCTCCTGCACAGCATAGTAGGTGCCACGAGGGTCTTTCCCAGCACAGATGATACGGCGTGGGCTGATGCTCAAATACAAACCCTCGGTGCCCAGCTTCGACAGTTTGGAATCCAGCTTCTCGGACGCTGGCGCGCAGCCGATGAACAGGCATCGACCCTTTTGTGCCGCACTGGTGATCGCCACCTCACGGCCAGTGATGCTCTTGAAGATGCGTTGGAGGTCCTTCGCACTGGCCGTCTGGACGGCATTAGGTGCCTCTCCCACCACGATGGCGACGATGTCACCACCCTTCGCGGGCACTTTGCTAGTCGTCTGTGCCATGACCGTGCTGGTGATCCACATCAAGCTGATGACCAGAACACCGATTATCACCCTATCGAACCTCATCATACGTATCTCCTTATGTGTCGCATAGATTGCTATTGCCCTTGCGTTGATGGGGTCAACCGCAAGAACAGAATTTCGTAAGGCCTCATCCACAGTTCATTGGACGCCAGTGAGCGGGTACTGACTGGCACCTTTCCGGGTATAAACTGGCTGCTGATCCGTGCCTCTTCCGCCAATGTGACCGCCTCGGTGCCTGACACCTTCACCCCCGCGATTGCCTTCGGGCTCAGGTTGACCAGACAGAGCAGACACGATCCTTGATCTTTGACCGCATAGGCGCTGATCAGCTCGTGCTTCGAACCCGTGACTGCCACCCCCAGAGTCGGCTTCCCGGCCTGCAAGATCAACACACGAAGCAGCTCATCTATATATTGAGACTGCACAGCCACGGTAGCGTGATCAACACGAGCTTTTGCCAGATACTGCGTCAGGCCAGCCACCCACATGGCGCCAAACAGCCCCTTGTTGCGGGGGTCAGGCCCAGTTCGCGGGTATGGCGAGTTGATCGTGATAGGATCGATGCTGATCTCTGCATCCGGTGCCAACGTGTGCATCGTCCGAACCTGGTCGACGACTGTGGGCAGGTTGTCGATGAAGGTGTCATCATCCCACAAATGGAGAACCGGACAGAGTGCCCATGTGAGCGTTTTTGCCTGTTTGTGTTCCGCACCTTTGCCGAGGGTCGTCACAAAAGCCGCGCCAACGCTGCTCTCGAGGTTCGTTGAACTGCTGAACGCCGGCATCCGTCCACCATCTTCGGTTTTCGAGACCATGACCGTCGTGGGTGTCGATGGTGCAGAGACATGCTCTACCGCATCAGTCAACTCTATGGTGAGGGTCGCCGTCTGCTCATCGCCAGCCTTCACATTGGGATACGGGTAGTTGTGCCATCCCAGTGCTTTATACGAGGCATCGCCGTATTGCCGCTGGTCTTCCATCCAAAAATGTGAGCCGGTGAGGCTGGTGGTCACGGTCATGCCATCAGCCGTCTTGTAAGCCAGCGAGCTGAAGGTCTCGGTGATCAGGCCGGGATGCACGTTGACCGGGAATTGGCCGGGTTGCGTAATCCCCTCGCCATCCACAAGCTCATACTTCGTACCGGCAAGTTCAGGCGTGCCAAACAGCACGTTGATTCCAATCCTTGGTGATGAGAAGTCTTTGTCAGGGCTACCCGTGGCAGTGAATGTGATCTTGCCCGTAGAGCTGCCCACAATCCGGCCTTGCCACGAGTATTCAGCCACGGTGTTGGAGCATTTCGCCTTGAAGCTGACATTGAAGGAGTTGCTTGTGCCCTTCACATTCACTGAGGTCAACACCGGCATGGCTGTATCCCAGTTCGAGTCGCGCACTGCGAAGTAGACCCGTTGGATGATCTGCCGTTCACCCATGCGGATGTGCCGTAGCTCCCCTTCCAAAAACTCCATAGACAACGGCCCCGCATGAAGCAGCTTGACCCGACTGGGCCCTCTTTCTTCACCAAATAAAGTTATGCTCTGCTCCTGTTGTCGACTGCTAGCCGACCAGGCAGGGAGACACAGCATGAAAACAAGCATCATGATGGTAGTGATTTGAAGCAATCAGAAACCTCCGTCGCAGTGATCTACTGCCTACTGTTAGCTTGCACAAACGCAAGCCGTAATCCTGCAACAACTGACTGTTTGGTCACCATCTGCCGCAGATAAAGGATGTAGGGGTGTCTTTACCGAATACCATAATAGATGATAGTGACCGAGTCTCTGGAGGGGTAACATGAACCGTATTTTCCTCGTCATACTACTGTGTCTGCTGTACACAGGCACCATCGTAACAGCAAAGGAAATACCTATGGATATATCAGGCCAATGGCAATGTGTTCTGGATGAACAGGACCAGGCCATGAATGCGGTCAATTGGAGCTCTCAAGGTATCAATTCTGTCACCCTTCCAGGATCAACAGACACATGGGGGCTTGGTAAACCCGACCAGCCAGGCATCATCAACCGGTTGAGCCGCAAGCACCGGTATGAGGGCGTGATCTGGCTGCGCCGCACCGTGGTCTTGCCGAATAAGACCAGCGATCAGTTGTTCCAGCTCAGCCTGGAACGAACACACTGGAAAGCGGAAGCATGGATCGACAGCACCTACCTTGGTGATGGAGACAGCCTGAGCTGTCCCAACCGGTTTATGATCCCTGAGAACGTCGGAGGCGGTGAGCACACCATCACACTGCGTATCGACAATAGAATGATTGTGCCGATTGGTGACTGGGCCCACGCCGTGACCGATGAAACTCAGACCAACTGGAATGGCGCCATCGGCCGCATCGAGATCAAATGCCTGCCGAAATTGTATATAAACCGTGTATCCGGCAACCTGACCGCTGCGGCTGAAGCCTTCATGCTGAACATAGAAGGCTGCAACGATATGGGCAGCGAACAAGAAGTGGAGCTGCACATAAGCGGCCGGATGGTGGACAGCAACGACATCAAACTCACGATCCCCAAAGGGGTCTGGAAGCAGCAGATTCCGGTAACCACATCACGCCGGTTCAAACTGTGGGATGAATTTTCACCGAACAGTTGCCAACTTGATATCAAACTGACCACTGGTGACATAATCCATACGACCACCTGGAATGTATTGAATCGTCGTTTCGAAGCGAAAGGGCATCAACTTCTGCTGAATGGCCGTGCGGTTAAGTTGCGGGGTACACTCGACTGCGCCATCTGGCCCCTCACCGGCTACCCGCCCATGGACAAGCAAAGCTGGAAAACTTACTTGAATGAACTGCGCCGGTATAGCGTCAACCATGTGCGGTTTCATAGCTGGTGTCCACCTGACGCCGCCTTTCAAGCCGCTGACTCTTTAGGGCTGATACTGCAAATTGAGCTGCCGTTATGGGCAAACTACGGACATGTGGGCGACAACCCCGTACTCGCGGACTTCATCAAGCGTGAGGCTTCACGGATTCTGCGTGAATATGGCCAACACCCCTCCTTCTGTCTGTTGAGCATGGGCAACGAGCTGGGTGACGGTAAAGAGGAATATCTTGATGATTTGATGAACTCCTGCCGTGCTATTGACCCAAACAAGTTGTACACCCGGCAGAGCGGTTTCGGGCTGGATGGCCGCAGCGATGATTATATGGTCAACGCCGGACTACCCACAGGCGCAATCCGCGGCGGTTTGAGCAGCAGCACGATGGGCGATTTCCATAATCAAATTAAAGACGTCAGTAAGCCGGTGATCAGCCATGAAATCGGCCAGTACAGCATGTATGCCGACTATACCGAGATACCAAAATACACTGGTGTGTTGCGTGCGGATAATCTGGTGGCTTTCAAAGAGAGTGCCCAGAAAAACGGTGTTTTGAAACAGTCTCGTGAATTCCTGGAATCAAGCGGGAAATTCGCCTTACTGTTATACAAAGACGAGTATGAACAGGCCTTACGAACATCCAACCTTGCCGGATTCCAGTCGCTTGGCCTGCAGGACTTCCCGGGCCAGGGCAGCACGATGGTTGGATTATACAATGCGCTGATGGGTAACAAGCAGATCATCACCCCTGCCCAACATCGCGAATTCTTTAGTGCCACAGTTCCGCTCATCAGGTTGCCGAAACGTATATACAGGACTGGTGAACAGCTTGTTGCTGATGTTGAGCTCAGTCAATATGGTGCCAGCGATATCAACTCCGAGCTTCTGTGGCATTGCGGAACGGCAAGCGGAAGGTTCGCGGCTACTCACTACGCCACAGGAGAGTTAAGCCACGTCGGCAAGATAACCACCAAGCTGCCAAAATTCGCATCTGCTAAACAGATTG
Organism: Armatimonadota bacterium; assembly: GCA_963677485.1. GTDB lineage: Bacteria > Armatimonadota > HRBIN16 > HRBIN16 > HRBIN16. The sequence continues at coordinate 486,392 of OY781964.1, forward strand.
AGATCACGGTTGAGGACAGTCTTGGCCGTTTCCGTAATGGCTGGAGCATATGGGTCATCCCAAATAAGCAGCCTGATTTACGTATTCCTGAAGGCATCACCGTCACTCAGAATGTGAGAGAGGCGATGGAAACAGCCCGGTCAGGCCAGCGCGTGCTTCTGTGTTTGCCGGACAATATGGTGAACAGCGAAATCCCTGGGAGCTTCTTTCCTGTGTTCTGGAACATGAGGTTATTCTCTCAGCAAGCCGGAACCATGGGCATGCTGGTGCAGCACAAGCACCCCGCCTTACGCCTTTTCCCAACCAAAGAACACAGCGACTGGCAATGGGAGGACCTAAACCTGAAGTCTCGTCCGATGGACATCACCGGTCTTCCGCTTGACCTGAAGCCAATTATACAGGTCATCGACGACTTCGGTCGCAACACACGCTTAGCGGACCTGATCGAAGCCAGGCTTGGCAAAGGCCGCATCATCATCTGCAGCATGGACATCTCTTCGGATCTTTCGACGCGACCTGCCGCAGCGTTATTGCGTCAGAGCATCCTGGCGTATATGGCCTACGACGTGTTCGAACCAAAAACCGAGATTTCGGCTGAACAGCTGAAAGCATTGACCAATCTCGATCAAGTCTCACGCTATGTGCAACCCGGGGATCTCGATAAGTCGCTTATCTGGGTGAAAGCCGGGCAGACGGCCCCGATGGGCCAGAGCATTCCTTGGAGTGCCGAATACGACCAGTCCATGCTGAAAACTCAGGGAAGCGGGTATACATGGTCCGGGGCGCATTTATGGCGTGACAATGTGGGTGCCAGCTGGCATGGCACTGATATGGCACTCAAGATCGATGTGCCTGCAGAAACTAAAGGGGTGCTTTGGCTGCATCTGCATGACTGGAACGCACAGTCGCGCAAATGTCACATCTTCATCGAAGGACGCGATTGCGGTTCGTTCAGCCGCCAGACCGGCAACGGGCTGTGGGTCAGCCTGCCATTCACAGAGCAGGATAGCGCAGACAAAAAGCTTGAGGTCTGGGTGCGCGCCGAATCCGGTCCGAATGCCCAGGTGACTCAGTTCGCGGTGATTCCTGAGTAGGCCGTCATCAGCCATGCCCCTGATGGACGAAACGCCCTTCGTACGGATGGAGCGTGCCGTGGGGGTTCAGTTACCGAAGTCTCATAGAATCAAGGAGAACGACCTATGTATGCCTGGTTTTTCAGTATCGTGCTCACGATTGGGTTAGCCACCTCGCTGGTGGCTCAAACGCCCGATGAGGTGGAGGTCGGTCCCACGCCGATCCCGTGGTATACCGGTAACCTGAATGTGCATCCCTTCATGGTGCATTACGGCACAGCGGCAGGTGAACAGCCCGCGATGGACTGGGCTAGCCCCGAGCGGATGGCCATACTGAAGCGCATCGGCGTGTTTGCCGATTGCGACTACCAGGCCTGGAGCATGGTGGAGCCTCAGCCTGGTAAATGGGATTTCAGCCGGTATATCAAGACAGCCCAACTGGTAAAAAAAGCGGGTCTGGACTACATCCCCTTCTGCTGGGTTCACTATCCCCCGCAATGGTATCTCGATTCGCCCGACTTCGTGCCCTACCGTTGCGCGGAACATTGCGAGGATTTGATACAGCTATCACCCTGGTCGCCGAAGGTGTGGGAGGTGTATCGCAGCTATTACCAGGCGCAGAAAAAGGCGATGGGTGATTACATCGGCTGGATCCGTGTGGCCACGCCCTCGGACTACGGCGAGATCGGCTATCCCGCCGGCATGACCAGTTGGCTGGTGCCGCAGAAGCACGCGCACGCCGGCTTCTGGTGCGGTGACAAGTATGCTGTCGCTGACTTCCAAAGCCAGATGAAGTCCAAATTCAAGACGCTGAAGGCCCTCAACGCCCGCTGGGGCACCGCGTTCAAGCAGTGGGATCACGTCACCCAGCCTGTCACCCTCGACGATGCCGCACGTAAGCAGGCATGGAACTCCAAAAAGAGCACCGATATGCGCCGTTGGCTGGACTTCATGGACTGGTACAACGGCTTCTGGGTGCGCTTCGTGCCCGGATTGTGCGGAGTGATTCGTGAGTCCTACCCCAAGAACCAGCAGATTGTGAGCATCGGTTACGGTGCCGAAAAGAACTACTTCGGCAACGACGTGACTCGGCTGGTTCAGATGGCGAAAAAGACCAAAATCGCGCTCCAGACCCCCGGAAATGTGAGCTACTACAGTCAAAAGCGCGTCAGCACCGCCTGCCGGTTCTACGGCGTGCCATACTACACAGAGCCGCCGGGTGATGTTCAGCCCAACGACGAGATGCGCAGGCTTTATAACGACATCGCCAACGGAATCAGCGTGTTCTTTGACTACCCACCGAACATGGACCGCGTCCGTCCGCAGCTCAAGGAATACAAGGACTTCATGACCGGCGCGCAACCTGTGGTCGACTTTGCCATTTTCAACAGCACCATCAACTTCCGGCTGGAGGATGACGGTGCCTATCCCGGCCCGGCGTATCTGCTGGGTGAGGGCAGCGAGCAGTACGACTATGATGTGGTAGACGAGACGCTCATCAACGACGGTGTTTTGAAGCACTACCGCGTGATGGCGTATGTCTACGGCAACACCACGGAGCAGAGCTCGCTCAAGAAAATCGCCGAGTGGGTGAAACAGGGCGGTGCGCTGATCACCAGTCAGATGGGCACCGTGAGCAGCGTCGAAGGCGGCTCTTCCGTGTGGCGTTCGTTAGTGCCCTCCCGAATGCCGGATGCCGCCAGCTTGCTCAAAGGCGACCGTTGGGACTGGCCAGAGGTGATCAAGCAGTGCTCGCGGCGTGTGGGCAAGGGCATCGTGATCCAACTACCGGTGAAACCCACCAACTTGAAACCGCTGGTAGATGGCTGCACACAGGCGATCTACAACCTGAAGCAGGCGGGGAACAGCTTCCGCAACGCTCCGTTGATCGACGATCAAGCGAACGGCTTCCGAGCGGTGCTTCTGACCGACCGCATCGTGTTCTACACCTGGATGCCCGATGGAGTGGACACCATCGTGAAGCTGCGGCCTGAGGACTGGGTGGGCCGTAAGCGTCCCGCGCAGATGGAATTTCGGTTGAAGATGGCGCCGCACACGCTGAGCTCCGTAAGGTTGGTCGATCCATCGACTTCAAGAGTTCTCAGCAACACCCATAACCTGGTAACTTGGATGCACGGTCAAAACTATCTTTTCAACGGATGCATGCAATACCTCATGGAGTGTCTCGGCGCAGACAAACAGTATGATTACTGGTTTTTCTCGGGCGTCACGGGGGATTCGTTCACCCAGGTCTACCGGCCAGATTGGAGCAAATTCACAAGCTGTTTATCGCAAGATGCGTTCAGTCGTGAGATGGCCAAGAAGGCGTTCGATGCGTGTGGTTATGAGTTCCAGTATGTAGACAAAGCTGAGTTGCAGGCCCACAAGAGTCGCTACATTAAGAAGATCGTGAATAGCATAAACGCCGGAATACCTGTCATCTCACGAACGAATGATGATGGAGGTCAGTTTAGTGCGATCTGCGGGTACGAGGACAACGGCAAAACCCTGCTGTTCATGGAAGGCGATAAAACGGAGCCAACGCGGTATACCGATGGGTTGTCTGGCAAAACCGGCAGCCCCTTATGCCTCGTGTTTGCAGGAAAAAAGAAGACCGCACCACCCATCGCCGATGTATACAGACAAGCCGTGATGAATATCCCGCACCAAATCACATTACCTGCTAAAGATGGATTGGTATTTGGTAAGGCTGCGTTCGATTCATGGGCCGACGCGCTGAGGAATAATGACTTCACTGGCGTGCCCGACGACAAGATGGATACCTGGAAAATCCAAGGAACATATATCTGTATCGCAGGGACAAATGGTTGCTCCCGCGGTTACATAAAGAAGGCGTTGGAACTCAATCCAGATATGGTCTTTATCAACAAACTGGCGCCTATCTTCGAACGACAGCAAATGCTCTTTGAGTCGATGTTATCTATCGGTGGAGGGTTTGAGATCACCAAAGAGACCTTGAGAAATCAGGAGTTAAAGCTGCCCATCATCGCCAAAATCCGGGAGTTCTCGAAATGCTGTGATGAGATCATGGATGTGTTTGCCTCGCAGAAGTGACAAGATAAGTGGAGACAACCTGTCATGATGAATAGAAAAGAGCGCGTGATCGCCGTTATGGAGCACAGACCGGTCGACAGAACCCCTGTGTTTCCGGTGGCCACCTTTTATCTAAGCTCCGAGGTGCTGAAGTAGCGCCTTATGAAATCACTACCGGTGATGCGTATCATGAACCCGGAGGCCGCCTTCACTCCGATGGCGGCCAAACTGCCTTCGCAAGCCTACAGCGAGACCCCGCCCTGGGTGGTGAACACCAACCTTGGCACGCTGTTCAGCTTCACAACGTGTTTCAGTTACAGCCTGTTAGCTCGACCCGACCGCAGCCTTTTGCGAGATGCCGATGCGCTCTACCCCGAGACGGCCTTCCGCAGCTCCGCGGGCGTGATCTCTGAGCAGGACACGCCTCCGCCAGGGCTGATGAACCCCATCCCCTACTGGCGGCGCAACTACTACGGTGTGTTTTCGATGCATTGCGTCAAGCACCCCCGTACCAGCGAGATTTGCCACCTGGCCGTTCTGCACGGTGAGAACAAGAATGAGCGCGTCTGGCCTGGTGTGCAATACGACAACACCATCCTGCCACCACGCAAGTATAAAGAAGATGAGTATAGCGGTGTCCCCCGCAAGGGCGGTGATTACCGCGATAACTGGTCAGCATACTTCGGGTTCATCGGGATGGCCTGGTGCCCCCGCAGCGAGATGAACGGCTGGCGGTTGATGAGCCATGATGAAGGTCCGATGCTGTGGCCGAGTATGGGCTACTTAAGCTCTGACGGCAAACAGGCAGGTTGCGGGTTACGGCATCCCAGCTCGATTGTGCATGATGGGCATCTGTATGTTTTCTATCTGGAGAGCTGGCCGGTGAAGCCTGGACAGGGACGGCAAGGCGGCATCAAGCTGACGCGAGCACCGCTGGATCGGCTTTGGACCACCGGAAGTTTCTGCAACTGGTTTGATGGCGGCTTCAAGGAGCCTTCACTGCCGCGCGGTTTCAGCAAGCATGACCGCAGGTGTCTGAGCCAGCCGGGCGGGCGCAGTGACAAGCTCTTCCCTGAGAACGCGGTGCGCTTTTCGGTCGCCCGCGTGCGTGAAAAGCAACTGTTCGTGGGGGTTGAGGAGCGTCAGACCGAATCACGCTTTGCTGTGTACCTCAGGTGCTCAGAGGACCTGGTGCATTGGTCTGATGGCGTGCTGGTGCCGGGCTCCGAGCGCGGCTGGGCCGATGGCTACCACTACCCCGTACTCATGAACCGCGAGATGAGCAGTTGCGAGCTGATAGACCCGGACGGGTTCCTGCTGGCTGCCAGCACCCCACCGAATCCCTTCTTCCGCGAGCTGAAGTTGTCATGGTCATGAGTGGAAAAGAGCGCGTGATCGCCGCGATGGAGCACAGACCGGTCGATAGAACCCCTGTGTTTCCTGTGGTGACCTCATACCTGAGTTCGCGGGTGATGGGTGTGCCAATGGAGGGGTTTGCCATTGACCCCAACCTGCACCATACCGCTGGTCTGCCGGCGTTGATCGAGCGGTTCGGGTTCGATGGCGTAGAAATCCCCATGGGCGCCCCATCAGACACAGCAGAGCACCAGAAGGTAATAGAGCAAGATGGCATCCGCTATTTGGCGGATGTGGCAACCTCGACCCCCATTGCCCGGCTGCAGCGCGACGACCACCCGATCGCGCTCTCCATTGAACCTTTCCTGAAGAACAAGCGTGATCTGGAGAAGATCACCATCACCCCCGCCGAGGAGTATGAGCGCCTGGGATGCCTGGAACCGGTCCGTGACTTCGTGCGGGAATACGGCGAGCGTGTGTTCATCGCCGGACATGCCGCGGGGCAGAGCATGAACTCGCTGGCCGCATGGCGGGGCAGCGATCAGGCGATGCTGGACCTCGTGGACGACCCGGAGTTTGTCCACACGGTCATGGAGCGCGCCACAGCGATGTCCATTGAAGTGGGCAAGGCCATGATCAAAGCCGGTGTGCATGGCATCTATATCGGCGACGCCTGGGCCTCTGTGAGCATCATCTCACCCAGATACTATGAACGTTATTGCCTGCCCTATCATGCCAATGCGGCTGAGGCGTTTCACCAGCTTGGTGCCAAGGTCTATCTGCATATCTGCGGTCACAGCAGCCCGATTCTGGAGATGATGGCGGATACCGGTGTGGATGCCATCGAACCGCTTGACTTGATGAACACGGCGCTACTGGCCGATGCGAAACGGAGGGTCGGCGACAAGGTTTGTCTCAAAGGCGGGGTCAGCACCTCGCTGCTGCTGAACGGCTCACCTGACGAGGTGTATGCAGCCTCTGTCAGCGCCATCGAGGTGTGCGGCCCTACCGGCTACATTCTGGGCAGCGGTGACGACATCCCGCGTGACGCCCCGCTGGCAAACGTCGACACCATGCTCCGCGCCGCTCGCGGCTGAGTTTGGGGGCTGGATAGAATCACCTACACGTGTTGATAAGTATAGGTGATTCTATCCGTTCTTATTTAGGGCATAGGCTTCCACACGTAGATGGTCTTCTGGCTGGTGATGTCGATCACGGAGGGTTTTTCGATCATTTCGTCAATGCTTCCCAAAGATACGGTGTGTATTTCAACCCTTGTTTATCAATGAGACCGGTATGTCCTTCTTGCAGGGTCATGAGTTGGGTGATGGCGATCGAATCTGCATCATACCGACCATCAAAACTTACCGTGATCGAAAACTCATCACGGCCCGAAAAACCCCAATAACGCCATGTTCTGGCGATTTTTCTGCCCGATAGCGCGTCGTAAAGGTCATAAGTGATCGAATTCACTTGAACATGCAGGTAACGGTCATCTCTGAAAAACAGCACATTCATACCAGCTTGAGGAATCGAATGCAGAACCTTGCCCGTAGCCGTATCCCATATACGAACCGTCGCCGCACTATCAAGGCTGACCATACGGTCACTTGATTTTGTAAAGTGCGCCATCACGATGTCACCTTGGTGTGGATACAGCTTGCTTTTGACCACAGCACTGGGTCTGTCGATGATGAACAACGCAGCGTTTCGTCCGTATTCACTTGATGATCCCGGTGTGTCGTAACCCGCGAGAGCATACAGTCTTCCGTCAGAACTGAGCTCTACCAGATGAACCTTGGAGGCCATCTTCGGAGTAATGATCAGTTGACTGTCGGTTAACGCTCTGATCTTGGGAGCCCCGTCTACTGTGCTGGCGATATACTTCGCGTCATTTGACAGACTGATATGCGGAAGCTGCCAGTCTACTTCAAACTCCGGATAGACCCCAATTTGCTGACGTGTATCGAGGCTATACAGCTTGATTGGGCTTTTGTCAGCCTTCATCGTGATGTAATATTTACCCACCAATGCCACATGTTCAGGGCTGTCGTCTCCTATTCTAGGACTGCTTGCAACCGCAAACACGTTTGGCACGACAGGCATCAAGGAGACACCAGGGTAATCGTTGTTAGTTTCAGGTAGAAAACTTGGTGGTCTGACGACCAGTTGAGCATGCATCATAGACACAGGCTGCCACTTAAAGGAAATAAGGCTCTGACCGGTTTCGAAATCAACCAGTGAGGGATTGCTGCCGAACCCAAGTGCCACCTTCCCGGTTCCATCAAAACTGACCAACCCTACCCCAATTTCGAATTTCGAGTTGAATGGCTTAGAAACCAGCTTGTTGTTTTGAACAGTGACTTTACTGGTGAGTTGATCGGTAGATCCGAATTCCTGGTCTTTCCTCATGGGAATATCAAGCCACTGCTCTCTGAACACAATCCCGGCAGGAGAGACACCCTTTATATCCGTGAGCGCGAAACTCTTTTGTGGCTTCAAGTCACATAAACGCCATCGTGCTAATCTTTCGCAAGGCATCGCCGCTATGATTTCCTTAGTAGGTGCATAATAGCCAACCATATCATTGTTGGCATTCTCAATGGCGTTCGAGGCCTCGTCGGCCGGAGCAGGAATCGAACAAACTCGCGTGCTGAGGTCCTTCGGATTCACAACTGCCAGGCTGTGTGCCGTGACGAAACCAGCCCATCTGTTGATACTACGCAGTGCCGTCATCTGGTAAATCGGCTTTCCAATCGCCTTCTTACGGATCAGCTTGCCGGTCGCACAGTCATGTTGATACAGTTGGCCATCTCCCGTCGCGATGATCAAAGATGCCTGGTTGGGCACAAACATGACCGAAGTGATCACCGTCTTCACAGATATTCGCGTCACGGGTCTATGGGCTCGATTATACCAAAGACTGACGGTAGAGCGGTTTGCCTGAGCCACCCATTCTCCGTGGTCACTGATGTCAAACGGCGGTGGATTACCCTCTCCGGAGTTGGGTGAGTATATTGCATCCATACTCGCTTCGGCTCGAAATCTGGCGATGACCTGCTGTTTATACAGGTCCATGACCGATATCTCGCTATTCAGTCCGACGAACACCGCCGTTTTCCCATCAGCGGAAAGCCTGTGATACCACCCATCTGGTGTCGTGGTTGGCCCCACCCAGTCCATGGGGTTGACGGGTGCGGCGAGGGCCGACACGGCGGTGCAGAGTAGCAGTGCGAGGGTAAGCAGTGGACGCATAGGGTGCGGTCTCCTGGCTAAATCGGTGATATGTTGTTTGGTCATGGTTGTTTCCATACGTAGATTGTCTTTTGGCTGGCGATGTCTACCACTGAAAGCTCGGTGTCATGAAGCACGATCAACCTGGTACCGCTGGAGTTGGGCTTTAGCACGCTGAGTGGCTTTTGGACCCAACCGAGCGGTGTTCGGGTACCGGATTGTTGATCAAGCATATATGGCCCCTGCTCATCGAGGCGGCAGACGTATCTCAGGTGCTGTTTGATGTTGACGTCCTTGGGCAGCAGCAGAGGTTCTACCGCGTCTCCTATCCGTGCCTGTAGTAGCTGCTGCTCGCTCATCATACCTGTGACATTATCTTTGGCAATGTCCCAGATCACATACCCGTAGTGGGTATCGAACCCGTAGAATATATTCGGATCACTCTTGTCGAAGTTAAGCGCCCAGAACCCCGTTTTGAAACTTATTTGGTAGACCAAATTGCCAGTTTCCAGGTCATATATACCGCTCCCTGCCTTTGAATTGACGATGGCACGGAGACCGGAGGTGTTGATCGCAGCAACTGTGGTATTCTCTGCATTAATGCTGAACTGTTTGCTTGTGCGCGTGGTGGTATCGATCCATCTCACTCCCGAGTATGATTGTGTAATGAGCTTTGTGCCGTCTGCGCATGGCCATACAGCATTGTAGTTGCTGTCGCTATCGACCTTTGTAATGATTCCTGTGTCGATGTTGATCAGCAGGCAATCACCCTTAGGGGCAAAGAATATGGAATGACCATCGTCAGCCCATGCTGCATCGGTCGATACATATGTTCTGAACCCGGAATCATAAAACAGTTTATCATCTGGGAATACAACCTGCGCCATGCAGGTTGAGACTAGCGAAACCAATACAAGGCTAGTGATAAATGGCAATATTAATCTAGCCATTTGACCAGCTCCTTTGATAGATTCGGTGTGTATTTCAGGCCTTGATCCTTGATGTATCCAACTTGCCCGTTGCCCAATACCCACAGTTGCTTCAAAAGCTCAGCACTGCCATCATACCGACCGTCGCTGCTGATGATCACAGTATCACCCGCTGGTTGCCATATGCGGGCTAACCGCTTGGCTGATGAAGCATCGTATAGGTCATAGCTAATTGAATCGACTTGGACGAGTATGCGTCGGTCATCGGCGCAGTAAATGGCGTTGATACCGGCTTGCAGGAGCGTACGCAGTGGTTTGCCAGTCGAAAGGTCCCAAATGCGAAGCGTTTTCGCCTCGTCCAGACTGATCAAGCGGTTTCCTGCGATATTGAACTGGGTAACGATCACCCGCCCTTGATGCGGGAACAGCTTCTGTTTGAATTTGTTACTCCCCGGTTCAGCAAGGAACAGTGTAGAACCCCGGCCATATGCATCTATAGGAGCAGGCGGCATGTCATAACCGCCCATGGCTACCATCTTGCCATTTGGACTAACTACCATCATATCAATTATAGATAGAGGCTTTGGTAACAGCTCATCTTTATGTAACTGAACATTCCATAGAAATGAACTTGCTGCGTCCCTGAACGCGAAATACCGACCATCATAACTCATGCTGTTTATAGTAATCTGCCTGAAGAAGCGGTCGAACTTGAAGGTGCCGAGGAGCTTTTGAGGCTCGATCGAATACGTCATCAGCTCACTGTTCTTACTATCAACATACAGATAGTTGGCCCCACCAACGCCAACCATGAGGGTGTTATCAGAACTAGATTCACCGTCACTCCCACTCGTCGACATCTGAAACACATCATTGAAAACCTGCGAGAACGAGGCATGAGGGTAGTTGATCTCCTTCTTACTGACCAATGCGGCAGGCAGGGTGACCAGCTTACTAAAGCCTCCATCTGGCGTTTCCGAAATTGAGAAGACTATTTTACCTGTAGCCATACTGACAGCTTGCAGTGGGGCCTCAGGGACTAACATGAGATCACCATTCCCGCTAAACCGCACATACCTAGGGCTTAAATTGGGTGGGGTGGTGACACTTATTGGTTTAAGCTCGTTGTCCCGAAATGCCAGTTTAAAGTCCTTTCCTGTGACCACTACCCCCTTAGGTGATACTCCTTTGACCTCGTCTGTTAATCGCTTGAAGGGCAGCACAGGTTTGAAGCCGTCAGCCTTCCAGCGAGCTAGAAAACCGGACGGTATAGCAGCCACTATCTCTTTGGTAAGGGCGTTGTAACCTATATACTCACCAACCGAACTTTGCGTATAGTGTCGGTCATCTTCATCTACTACTGTGTATGTTTGAACGTTCAGCTCATCAGCACTGATGAGAACCATAGTGTCATATCCCGTTATACCTGCCCATTTTCCGCATTCTGGAAGCGCGACCAGTGAGGTTAAGGGATACCCAGTTTGCTTCGATCGGGTGGGCTTGCCTGTGACCACATCAAATTCAGACAGCAGCCCATCTTCATAGGAGACCACCAGCTTTGAAGAATTTAACGGAAACAGCATAGAGACTATGGGGCAATCCGAAGGTATAAGCTGCGGTGAGCGGGTTCCTGTTGTGCTGTAAACATAGATACCTGTGTGAGTACACATGGCCACCCATTCACCATGTGAGCTGATAGCCATGGCACTGTCAGACCGTCCTCTGGAACTCGTCGCTGTGACATTTTCGGCAGTGGCTTCCGGCAAGTAGCGAGCGATGATCTGCTTGTCAGCCAGCCTGAGTACCACGTACTCGTCGGTAAATGAGCCCAATATAGCTGTTTTCCCGTCTGCCGAGAGCTTAGCGTCAGGATAAATCGCGCTATATGTTGTCGGCCCCACCCAGTCCATAGGGTTGACGGGTGCTGCGGGAGCGCCGAGGGCCGACGCGGCGGCGCAGAGCAGCACGGCGAGGGTGAGCAGTGGACGCATACTAGTTCTCCTTGGTATGTGATATCTCACTGTGTTGGCTTTTGGAGTTTCATGCGGTAGATTGTCTTCTTGCTTGCGATGTCTAACACTGATAGCTCTTTTTCGGTCAATGTGATCAGCCGCGTTCCATTGGGGCTGGGCTCAATGAACCCGGTGTCACGGCTTAGTGGTGGGAGAGGTTTTTTCGTACCGGTCTGTTGATCTAACAAATAAGGAGCATCATCAACTATCCGGTAGATGAATCGAAAATGACTGGTGCGGTTTTTGATTCTCTCTACGAGGAGAGTTCGGTAGGTTTCCATGTCCATATTGTCGAGAGAATAATACAGAGCTTTCCTGTCCAGAATTTTGACGATGCTGCCTGTCTCGATATTCCAACTCACCTTACCGTAGTGTTCATCAATACCTGTCACGATGTTTGCGGCAGTAGGGTCAAAACTGGCAGCACGAAAGCCTGCAGATGGGTTGATGCGTTTTATGAGTGTCATGTTCTCCAGGTTATAGATACAACTGCCTTCGGACGTAGTGATGATCGCTCTTTTCCCATTTTTGTCTATCGCCGTAAGCCCAGGTTGGGTGGATGGGGTTCCCAACGGCTTCAGACTCCAGTCTTGAACACACAGCATCCATACGCCGTAAATCCCTTCTGCGATGATGTATTGATTGTCATCGCATCGGACGGCCGAAAGCAGTTGCGGGATGGTCGGTAATGGTTGCGTCACTCCGGTATTCACATCGACCAGCGTCGTACGACCGTTCTGTGACACAAGTATTGTATGGTCTCCAACCGCCCATGTAGCACAAATCTGGTCTGAGTATTGCATCGTGACTACACACATAGGAAATGGCGTGTAATCCTTGCATAAACCATACTTGCAAGTGATGAGTATAATGGCAGCACATGCCAATGCGATCTTCTGTAAATGTGTCATCGTGATAATGCTCCCCATAGTCCAGGTGTATAGAGTAAGCCGCTTTTAGAAAGGGTGCCGGCACGCCCCTGTTCGAACGTCCATATCTGTTTGTCCCGCAGGTTCAGAGTGCCATCGTATCGGCCATCGACAGAAACTGTGGCGTAATCCTTGTAAGTACGCCAGGTTCGTGCCAAGTACTTTCCTGTAGTGGCATCTAACAGATCGTAAGCAACGGCGTTCGCACGGACAAATATACGCCTGTCATTCATGCAAAAGTAGGCGTCTATACCCGCATTCAGGATAGTGAACAGGAGCTTACCTGAGGTAGTATCCCACATGCGCAGGGTGTTGGCTTCGTCGATGCTTATCAGTCGAGTGCCGTTAAGGTTAAATTGGAGTGCTAGCACATATCCTTGATGGGGAAACAGTTTGCGAATCACCTTCGTACTGCCCGATTTGGCGATAAATATCGTGGATCCTCGACCGTATTCATCTAGTGGAGGAGCTGGGAAGTCAAACCCAGCCATGGCGATCAACCGGCATCTGGACTGATTTTACCATTGTTGATTGTAGATGCGATGTCGGGAACCGGCCGATATTTGCCACTCTTCAGATTGCGCAACGCGAATCGTTTGCTGCGTATGTCTACGAGCAACCGCGCATCATCACTCATGCTGAGACGTCGATCGAATTCACGGAACTTAGTGTAATATTCACTACTAGGATACTTCCTGATCTGCTTACCGGTGGTAATGTCTCGCAGTATGAGTTGTCCATCATTAGCTTGAGACACAGTGTATTTGCCTGCTGTAGCGTCGAGGTCTCCACCAGCATTGACTGTGTATAGGCCCGGTATTACCTGTCGGTAACTACTGCGTATAGAAGGATGAATCTTGATTCCGTTGGTTACGGTAGAGAAACCCAGGTTATAACCATGCAATTCTTTATCAGAAACCCAACGAATGTTGAGGTTTTTGATGTCGACCATTACAGGATAGAAAGATCCGACAAGGGCGAAATCGCCGTTTACGCTAGCGCTGATATTTATGGTTGGTATTGCATCATTTGAACGTTTGAGCAGTTTCAAGTTGGTATCACGTATACTGAGCCTGTAATCCTCATCGGTAATTACATGTCCGGTAGATGTGATACTTTTGATATCAATTTTGCTTGGTTCCGCGCTGTCCAGCTCCATTTTGGGCATCTTCCACCGCGCCAGTATACCTGAGGGTAAAAATGCGCTGAGGAGAAGCTGCTGCTTGTCATACCCAATAAACGAACCATGCCCCGAGGTTATTATCGATGGGCTGGCGGAGGACTTGGTTTCTAAGTATGACAACGAATAGTCTGTCGGATCAATAAGCACTATCGCATTCTGCTTCACGATACCCGCTAGTTTTCCTAAATCGGTTAGCATCGAGAGGCAGTATACGGCTTGCCCTATCTGCGTCTCTTTGACCATCTGACCCGAACCACAGTCGTATTCATTGAGAGCACCACCCGTTGTGGCCACCAGCAGATGGTTTGTGCCCGGAACGAATAGTATGGACGCAACTGAGGTATTGGGTCTGATGTGTTGCACAGGTTGTCCTGTCAGCCTGTTCCACCATAATACCGAATCGCCACTGTTCAGGGCTAGATATTCACCATGTCCGCTTAAGCACATGGCCGGGCCATATGGACCGAACCTCATGACGCGCGTTCCATTGTCAAAACCAGATAGGACATAGCGGTTAATGATCCGAAGTTGAGGAATGTCCATGATATCGACCACGCCGTGTTCATTATAGAGAGCCGCGATTAAGCCATCATCGGAGATAGCTGAACTGTGTACCATCTCAGGCGAACCTGGCCCCACCCAGTCCATGGGGTTTACGGGTGCGGCGGGTGCCGCAAGCACCGATACGGCGGCGCAGAGCAGCAGCGCGAGGGTGAGCAGTGGACGCATACACATTCTCCTTCGGTCAGTTCATAACATCACTGTAACGTCATTATACGCCTGCAATGCAATTGGTTTCCAACATAAATCCCCTGCAAACAAGGGTAATTCAACTCCATTTTCCATTGATCTCACTCCCTGTGACGAGACACGGTAAAACGGTGTCGAATCCCGGCCGTGTCGCCCTATCCATCACACCGGCGATTCGCTATACTGTTAGGTGTAATTACCAGCACTAATGTATGCCGCTTGTGTTGCGCTAACACTTCGGCTTTCATCATCCCGATCACCCAACATATTCATAAGGTGGAATAGACATGGCACTGCAAAACTTTGAGCAAAAGACCCTGAAGATTCGTGAAGACTACCTGGCCGCAAAGAAGGCTAACCCCGCACGGTTTGAAGCCAAGCTGAACCTCTCCTGGAGCAACTGGGGATTCGGCATGGAGAAGCTGGAGGTTTCGGCCAAACGGCTGGCTGACAACGGCATCCCCTTCATCGAGCTGCACGGCAACCGCTACGGCGCGGATCTTGGCTATAAGGCCAAAGAGACTCAGATGATTCTGGATGACCACGGCGTGAAAGTGGGCGGCATCTGCGGCATGTTCAGTGCACAGTGCGACATGGCAAGTAACATCTCCATCATCCGCCAGACCGCCATCGACTATATCCGCCGCAACGTCGACCTCGCCCAGGAGATGGGTGGGAAGTATATCCTCATCGTGCCTGGCGCTGTGGGTCGTCCCGGCGTGATCGACGACATGGAAGTGGACCGCTCACTTGAGACACTGGCGTTGGTCGCCGATGTGCTGACTGATGCTGGCGTGAGAGGGGCCATCGAGCCCATCCGATCCGCCGAGACCAGCATCATCCATTCTTTCGCAGAGGCCAAAGACTACATCAAACGGCTGAACCACCCGGGTGTGCAGCATATCAACGGCGACGCCTACCACATGCTGGTGGAGGAGAGCCACATCCCCGAGGCCATCGTCAACGCTGGATCGATGCTGACGAACCTTCACCTGGCCGATACCAACCGGTGCGCACTGGGTGATGGTTCCCTCGACGTGGACACGCTGATAATGGCACTCTACCTTATTGGTTATAACAACGAGTGGTGCTACGCCACTCCGGAGCCGCTTGGCCCCGGCGGCGATCCATACCCCGCCATGTATGGCAAGCCCGATCCCAAGTTCCTCGACGCGCTGGTGGCGGACACCGCCCGCTGCTGGTATGAGCGCGAGGCGTATGTGCGTAGCCTATAGTCAATCAGGCCGCTAATGCGGTCAGTAGTGGTGGGGTTAGTCATCGGATCGCCAGTCGGTCTGGCTGCCCCACCCTCTTAGCATCCATCTGGGAGATTTGGAAATGTATAAAGCGATCATGCTATTCATGGTGTTGGCCATCTGTGCCAACGCCCATGCCGCCAAAAGGTTGAAGCCCACATTCATCTTCTCAAATGGAAGCACCATAGTCGCTTCGGCTGTGGTGACCGATGCGCCATACCAAGCTGATAAAACCGGCAAGTCGG
Organism: Armatimonadota bacterium; assembly: GCA_963677485.1. GTDB lineage: Bacteria > Armatimonadota > HRBIN16 > HRBIN16 > HRBIN16. Next base: position 502,413 of record OY781964.1, read on the forward strand.
ACGCCACTGCCGCTATCCAACGCGCGCTGGACGATGTGGCGGAGGTCGGCGGGGGTGTGGTTTATATGCCGGCTGGCCGATACCGCATTGAGGGCAGTCTGAAACTTGGTTACGCCACGGCACTGGTTGGCGAATGGAAGTATTCCCATGACGGGAACATTGGCATGGGCACGATACTGCTGGCTTATGGTGGAAGAGATAAAGCCGAAGGGGATGCGTTATTGCTTGCCACCAGCTCTGAAACGGCGTTGATGAACCTCACAATTTACTACCCGGAGCAGAAGCCCGATGATATCCGCCCGTATCCGCCTACGATCTCATCATTCATGTCGACTCTGCAAAACCTGATATTGTGTAACTCTTATTTCGCGATTGATCAAAAATCGATGAACGCCAGTTTCCTGAGCGATATCTACAGCACGGCACTTGTCAGGGGGTTATATGCTCCCGAATCGCAGGAGTTCTCCTGGATTCGCGATGTACATTTCGACAATTTCTACTGGAAAGAGGCCGTCAAGCTGTTCGACGGCAAACCCATGACCGCTGCGCAGGCGGCAATGGTAGACGCCTATGCGAAGGCGCACCTCGTCGGCCTGGAGCTTCAGCGGCTGGATGCTTTGGCAATCGACGGCTTTAGCGCAAAATCAGCCCAGGTTCCCATCCGCATGGCGAAAAACCCGAAATACCCACACCCCGTGTTTGGATACGGCGGCGTGGCGATGGACTTCAAGGGCCAGCGAGATGAACAAGGATGGGCGCCATGGTATTACTACATGCGCTATGCCAATGTGGATAATGTGCCGGAAATAGCGGGTATACGCTACTTCCCCCCAAAAACGCCCACTGCAAAGCGCGTAGATAAATCTTCGTTCTACGACGTCACCCAGCCGCCCTATAACGCTATGGGGGACGGAATCGCCGATGACACCGCGGCGGTCAAGAAGGCCTTGTCGGCCGCATCCAAACGTGGCGGCGGCACCGTCTACCTTCCTCAAGGGCACTACCGAATTACCTCTCCGCTAGTTATCCCCACAGGCGTAGAGCTCCGAGGACCTTATGCCGCAGGCAAGATGCGGGCGTTCAAAGAGGGTTGCGCTCTGGAAGTGTATTGCGGCAAAGGCTCGATTGCACCGGAGACCGACACGGCCTTCATCACACTGCAAGCGAACTCGGGAATCCGCGGGTTCACGATCTCGCACCCAGAGCAGTCGTTCGACGTCAAGAAGCTGGTCTCCTACCCGTATACCATCAGGGGTAATGGATCGAATGTGTATATCATGGATGTCGACTTGTTGAACTCCACATACGGCATCGACTTCGCCACCAATCGGTGCGATGGCCACCTGGTCAGGGGTATGTGGGCAACGGTGCTCTTCAAGGGGATCAACGTCGGTGCCAACTCACGCGACGGGAAGCTGGAGCGTATGGCGTTCTCTGTCGGACCATTCTCCGAGTCGGGAAGATATGCTGCAGTGAAGACAGAGGAGACCAACACCGATCTTCGAGACTTCATCAGCAACAACCTGGTGTGTTACCTGTTCGGTGACAGTGTGAATGAGAAGGGTTGGGGACTCGTTAGTTTCCTTCCGTTGACGCACTACGAATTCTACGAAGACAAAGGACAAGGCTGCACTAACGCCAATTTCTGGCTGTCCATGCACGATGTCGGTAAAAGATTCAACATCCTGGCAAACAGCGGTAAGAATATCAGCCTGATAGGCTACTTCTGCTCTGGCTCCGGCGAGGGCAAATACAACTGGCTGGAGGTTGGGCCAGCCTTCAAGGGACCATTGAATGTCTACGCAAAGACGGTGCAGCAATCCGGTATCAACCACCCATACGGCTTTTCCTCACGGCAGGTGGCGTTCTACGAGGAAACTTCGCTGACCACCGGCAAGAATGCCACCGCAATCAAGAGTGCGGACGGCAACACACCCGCGAAAGCGGTGGACCGTGATCCACGTAGCTTCTGGCAGGCACCCGCAGGCAGTGACCTGGACGTGGATTTGGGCCAGACCCGCACCATCACCGGTTTCGGGCTTGTTAACGCGGGGTTGTTCGACGATCTGAAGCAGAATGCCGAGGAGGCCGAACTCTGGACCAGCGCTGATGGTCAGGATTACACCAAAGCCGAAACGGTCTATGTCAGACCCGGAGGCGCCCTTCAGCCCTACTCCAACTCTTGGGCTGACTGTCCGGTCACGCCGGTCACCGCGAGATACGTGAGGCTGAAGGTGACCAAACCAGGAGCAGATGGCATCATTCGGATATCGACTTTCAACGTATTCGGTTACTAACAAACACACACTAAGACCATCGGGGGCATCAGATTTTGAACAGCAGAGAACGGGTAAGAGCACTTCTGGCAGGCGAACCAACAGACCGAGTCGGCTTTTGGCTGGGTGAACCCCACGCGGAGACTTGGCCGATCTACCTGAAGCACTTCGGTCTGACCGAAAAGGAGGATCTGCGTAAACTGCTTGGCGATGATCTGCGCTGGATCTATGCGGAGATGGGCGGGTATCAGCACCCGGATGGCCACCCTATGTTTCAGTTCACGAAGCTGGATGCTGATGGCCGAGTTGTGCCGGTCTTCGCTGACTGCGAAGACGTGGCGGAACTTGATGACTACGAGTGGCCCAACCCCGAATACATGGACTTCAGTTACACCCTGAACGCACTGCGCAACACCGGAGACTACTATCGGGCCAGTGGCATGTGGTCGCCCTTCTTCCATATGGTCGCCGATCTGTTTGGCATGGAAAACTACTTTGTGAAGATGCACACCAACCCCGATGTGGTGGATGCCGTGACCCGCAAGGTGTGCGACTTCTATTATGACTCCAATGTGCGTTTCTTCGACCAGGCTGGCGATGAGATGGATGCCTTCTTCTTCGGTAACGACTTCGGCACGCAGCTTGATACACTGATCAGCCCGAAATGCTTTGACCGCTTCATCATGCCGGACATCAAGCGGCTGATCGACTTGGGCCACTCACGCGGCTACCAGGTGATGAGCCATAGCTGCGGAGCGGTTCATAAGTTCATTGACCGTTATATTGATGCTGGTCTGAACGGTCTGCATCCTCTCCAGGCGAAGGCCGCGAATATGGACGCCGAGACGCTGGCCCGCGACTTCAAAGGCCGCCTGACCTTCATTGGCGGCATCGACACGCAAGAGCTGTTGATGAATGCCACACCGGAGCAGGTGAAGCAGGAGGTGCGCCGCGTGAAATCGCTGCTCGGACCACGGCTGATCGTCAGTCCCAGCCATGAGTGCCTGCTGCCGAACGTGCCGCCCGAGAACGTGCTGGCCATGGCCGAAGCCGCGCTGGAGTAGCGATCATCGCGATTTACAAGGAGAGCTGATATGGGAATCAACAGTCCGATTGTTCCAAACGAAAACGGCGGTCGATTCGTGGTCTACGCCAGCACGTATGCTCACCTCGATAGCAGCGTCATCGATGGCGGGGGCACAGATGATACCGAGGCGATCCAGGCGATTCTGGACATGGCACGTGTGTGGGGCGGCCTGCATCTGGTCATGGACGGAGCGGCTCTGGTGCAGGGTATCGAGGTCCACTCCAACACCACCATCGAGTGCGAGAACAAAGACTGCGGCTTCTTCCTGGCGTCTGGTGCCAACCGCTCGATCATCCAGAACGCGCATCTCGATTTCAAGACGCGGCAGGACAAAAACATCACGCTTCTGGGCGGCACCTACAACCACAACGCGGCCGGGCAGGTTCACCATCTGACCATCGAAGCCGATTCTGGCGGTGCGTTCGCACGCGAGAAGTGGGTGCTGGCGATGGAGTTTTACGGAGTGGAGTACCTCACCATGCGTGATGTGACCATCCGCAACCAGCGCACCTTCGCCATGCTGGTGGCCAACTGGTACCGGGTCACGATGGAGAACATCACCATCGAGTTGCCGGACAACATGTATGCGCAGAACCAGGACGGCATCCACTTCTGGGGCCCGGGGCAGTTCCTGAGCATCAAGAACATCATGGGCGGGGCGGGTGACGACTTCATCGCACTGGCACCCGATGAGAATGACTGCGTCTCAGACATCACCGATGTGCTGATCGACGGCGTGTTTCTGAATGATGTGGATCAGGGCATCCGGATGCTCTCCAGAGGCAGCGGTCGGCTGGACCGGGTGACGGTTCGAAATGTCACGGGCACATATAAGAGCTTTGGGTTCTTCATCTGCCCCTGGTTCCCTGGCAACGGCGGCAACTACGGTCAGATCACCATCGAGAATGTCGATATGAGACAGGCCAATCACAAATACGAGTATACCAACCCGTTCCTGTTCCGAATCGGGGGCAACATCGAGTCCATCACGCTGCGCAACATCAGCCACCACAACCCCGCCACGCCACTGAGTCTGGTGGAGGTCGGCCTCCCCTTCTACACGCCGCTTGACGAGGCGAGTGTGGCCGCGTCGCACATCAGCAGCCTGGTGATTGACGGCCTTCAGATATATGAAAAAGAGGGCTGCGCTGCGGATTCGGAGTACATCAAGTTGTTGGGCAGGGTGGACAGCATCGTGCTGCGCGACACCATAGTCAATAGGAGTCATGGCGCACGATCCAACGGCAGTCTCATCGCCACCTCCGAACACGCCGATATCGGCAGCCTGCATATCAGCGGAGTGAGCATGACTGGACTGAACACGCTGTTGAATCACGCCGACGGTAAGATCGGCACGCTCTGCCTGCACAATGTGCTGGCGGTCGGGGCGGATGCGCCGCTGATGACAGGCGAGGGTGAGATCGGCGAACTATACACCGACGGAATCCATGGCGCAGAACTATAAATGGGGAGGAGGTGTAGGGGCGACCGGCCGGTCGCCCCTACGGCAGAATGAACAACGATTAGGGCGCCCACAAGGGGTGCCCCTACGACTTCACCAGCGTGAAGGCTCCAAAGCGCGAGGGCTCATAGTGGCGTGATGACAGCACCGGTGACCACACGGCCCTGATGGTGGTCGAGTTGGGATCGGTGTTGTTCTGGCATCTGAAGAAGTTCACGGACAGGCTCTTGCCCTGCAGATTCGTCAGACCCATAGAACTAAACGGAATCGACGCTTCCAGTGTCCATCTCTTATCGCCGATCACCACTTTGATGCTGCCGCCGCTGTCCCACTTGGTGGGGTTGCTGACCCCAGGCTGGAAATGGGCATCCCAGATGGTGCCTACCGGGTTGACGATGAACTGGTAATAGTCGCCAGCGGTCTTGACCTCAGATTCAATGAATATCTCCATGCATTCGTCGTCCCAGATCTCGCCCTCATCCTTGACCTTCTGCCGCACGATCATGCTGGATGTGAGGGGCTCCTCGTTGACAAAGGCCAGATACAGGTTCTTTTCATCCCACATCGCATATCCGCTGCTCTTGTAAGGGATCTTGCCGCCCATGATGTCTGAGAACTCGAATTTCGCCGCGCGCTGCCAACATGGTTCGTCAATGCTGCCATCGATGACGGGTGCCACGGATGTGTAAGGGATGGACAGCTTCGGCTTGGCTAGATTAGCCATCCGGTTTGCGGCCGGCTCGAACTGGGATTTCAGGTTTTCGATCCGCTGCCTCTCGGCTGAGCTGGGCTTCGTCAGTGTGATCGCATCATTCAGACACGACATTAACGCTTTGATGCGCTCCGGCGTGTAGAGCCGGCTGATGCTTTCCGGGCTGGCCAACGGCTGAGGTTCCCTGAAGGATTGGTGGCTGTCGCACCAAATCTGTTCCGCAGTCCGCCAGAAGGATCGCATCGGCTTGGCAGCGGCACCGTAGAACCGCTGGCAGTAGTCGTCCATCAGCTTCTGAGGGTTCAGCTTCGTGTCCCAATAAAGCTTGCCGGTGATATACAAGTTGGGTGTGGTCATCTCCGTCCGGTGGATACGCGCTGGCTCACCCAGGTCGCCCAGCCAGCTCTCGGCTTCGACAAACTCGCCCCGGCTGACCCCCTTCAAGCGCTTGAGGTCCTCGGCCATCAGACTGGGGAAGAACACCGGAACCCCTCTGAGCGAAAGGTCATACCCCGCCGCATACAGGTAATACTCCCAGATGTAGATGGTCTTCGCATGTTTCTGCCAATCTTGAATGAACAGGTTTGTATCGCGCTTCGTCTTCTCGTGCCAGTAAAGATAGCGGCTCTTGCAGATCATGACGGCCACATTTGGGTTCAGCTTCGCGATGCTTTTCGGCGGTTTCAGATAGTGTTCATACGCACAGCAGCCGACCATCTTGCCAGGGTGGGTTTTCTGCAACTCGGTGGCGACATTGGTCACGAAATTCCACAGATAGTCGGAGAACATGCCCTCCGGGCCCATCGATTTATCCACTTTGGGCTGGCATCGGGGGCACTCGCAGATTTTCTCCCAGCCATCATTCGGCATCACTGGGAAGACATATGCCCCAGGGTTTTCGTCGAAATACTTGCGGGCTTCGGTCACAAACGCGGTCAGCGTGCCCGGTTCGGAAAGGCACAGGCTGCCCTGCCCCACGCAGGTCTTGTTGAGGTCCCGTTCGCCATCGATGATTGCGAAATACTCAGGATGCGTTTCGAAGTATTTGTGAAGCAGCAGGAACGAATGGATGATGGGCACGGCATAGGTGGCACCGAAACCCGCCCTGCGATACCAGAGCGCTTCGTCGACACCGGCTTCCAGGAAGTCGTTGTAGAATATCGTGCGGTAACTGAACTCCGGTGATTTGCTGATGTTGATCTTGCCGACCGTGATGTTCTCCGCGGTCGGCACCACCTCACCCAGATCACCCGGCATGAACCAACGCACACCGCACTCATTATCAAGGAACCGGTAGACAGCAAACAGGCTGCCCGTCTCGCCGTTTTTGCTGATGCCGGTCTGTTCGTTGTAACTCCATCGCTGGGTCAGCGGATTTAGCATGCCATAGGATGGTTCGCTCTCTCGCCCAAACAACACCAGCCAGCCCTTGCCAGACACCATCTTGTAGCCATCTGAGTTGAGCCCTTTGAGAGACAGGCCGAGCTGCCGCGTGGTGGCACTTTCGCCGATGTATATCACACTGCCCGTGGCGGGCTTCTCACTGCTGATATCCAGTTTCGCGCCGCTGATCTTCTCGATATATTTCTGCAGCTCAGAGGCGGCGAATACCACCATCTTCGGCGCATCTTTCGCCACGACGATCACCGCCGCCGGACGCCGGTTCTTGACGATCTCCAGTCCTGCTGCACCAGATGCGGCACCGATAAACAATGAGTTTGGCATGGGGGCTACTCCTTAACATTTAGTGGGCGGCTGCCGTCTATGGGCATTCGCGGACGCACTATGTAACAGCATACGCCAGCACCTCGACGGAGGCAAGACCGGGGGCATAAACCTCGATATGTTTAAACCGGGCATTGATCTACCACAAATCAGTGCTAACAAAAAACAGGAAGAGCGTGTGCTCTTCCTGCGTCTGACCATATCACGGTTTACGGTTTATACACCCTATTTCCGCAGGCTGTATTTCACCATATCAATGCGGTCCTTGTAGTAAGCCAGATGGTAGATATTACCGGCCGGGTCTACGGCTACCGGACTTTTCGCAGGACAAGGCAGTCCTCGGACTTTAAGTTTGGTAACGAACTTTCCGTTTACATCGAACTTATAGATGGTCACATCATTCTCAATGTTGAAGCCGCGGTCAAGCCTTATCCACTGACCCTTTGGTCGGGCATGGAGAGCAATGAGATAGATATTACCCGAGCTGTCCACCGCCTTGGTAGACATATCCCATATGTTTGTAGCAAACTCGTTTTCGCTTTTGCTGATGCTTTTTGGAGTGATCAGTTTCATGGTGCGTACTACATCACCCTTGCTGTTATACATCCGTAATCCGCTGAATTGTTTAGTGGTTGCATTGCGTACTGATACATATGTGCAGCCGTTCCATCCGGCAAAGCCACCCCGTCCTGGCGAAAACCGTAGGAAATGCAGCTTTGAGTCAAACTTCGCCACGGCCGAGATATTCGTTTTGTCTGGAAACACAGAGATGTAGAAGTTACCGGATGTATCGGCTCGCATTGATTTCCAACTATCTAGTGAAGTTGGCAGTTTCACCTTCTTGGTTATCTGTGAATAGAGTGTGTTCCAACCCTGTTTATCAAATTTACCATCGGCGGAATAGACCCAGACGGGTTGTTTAGGGTCGTTAACCGCTAACAGCAGTTTTCCTTTAGGTACGGCTGCGATATCAGTGATCTCTCGATTTCCAATCGCAACTCGTGCCTGTTCTTTGGCTTTATGAGATGCTTGATGGGACATGATCGCCCTCTGAAGTGTGCCATAGCGGTTCAACACGATGACTCGCGCATCACCATATTTACCGATGATGATTTGGTCTTCCGAAGGTACCAACAACTTACTTATAGAGGATTGCCACAGCCAATCACCTTCATGTTCATTATTGACACCTTTTGGTAGTTGCATCACCCCATTACCATACTTCATGCTGAACAGCACCTTAGGTTTGTACACCTCCCCGGCAGATACCGAAGAACCAAGCACGGCGAAGGTGATTACGGACAGAAGCAGATTACCGAATAACGTCGAACGAGACGGCATAGAATGGCCTCCTTTGACCGGGTGACAGGGAATCACTCCGTTTACATTGGTATTATTATACCCATTTGCCAGCTTTGAAATGATAGGCTTCCACAGATCGCAACCGCTTATAACGAAAACTGGTAAATCTACCTGTTTTGAGAGCCAGCCGATGTTGAGAAATTGATGCGATGTGGTTGGGGATGCAGGAAAATCGCCAATAAAACCTCCTCCTGCACTATAATATAGACGGCAGGCCAAGGATGAATATGTGGAGAGGTTACATGACTGGTAAGCCGGAATGATTGACATCGCCCCTCAGCACCTTCAGATCATCACCGAGATACTGCGTGAGCACGTTCCCGAATGTGAGGTGCGCGCTTTTGGCTCGCGGGTACAAAACAAGGCCAAGAGCTACTCCGATCTTGACATCGCGGTCGTTGGCCGCGAACGTATCAACCGGTCGCGGTTTTACCGCCTCAAGGAAGCATTCGAAGATTCGGTGCTACCCTTCCGCGTGGATGTGCTGGACTGGCACACCATCTCCGAAAGCTTCCGGAATGTCATTAGTAAATGCTATGCGGTGATACAAGAACCCTCACAGAATGTGCCATCACCTGGTGCCTGACCACGATGTCTGTGCGGCGGTTTGTAGTCCGTCCCAGGTTCGCTCCGTGTTGTCCATCCAGGCGGTGTAGAAGTATCCCAGGATCTGCCGGTTTTGATTGTTTTTGATCAGCTCGTCTGCCCAGAAACGGCAGTTGTTCTTGTCAAACCATGGCGACCCCGTGATATCAAACCCGAGTTTCAGCCAATAATCGACCGACTTCTGAATCTTTTCGTTCTCACCCGGATAGCTGTAGGCCCAGGCGCACATGATGATATCCTTCGGCACCATCTGAGCCGCCTTCTCCAGTTGGAATATGGGGGCGTTCGAAAACGGGTTGAGCGTATCGTCCCACATCATCATGCGGCACTTCGGGTCCGCCTCCGCCACGTAGTCATGCATCCGCTTGATATCATCGGCGTAAATCTCGGCATTGCTCAGTTTACGCTCGGTGCAACGGCTGTCACGATTGATCGCCTGCGGTTCGTCATGGCCGATGTGAAGGTAGTTCGGCTTCATGCAGTTGATGACATTGCGTATGGAGCGGCGCATGATCTCACGGTAGAGCGGCTCCGATGGGCAGCATGTCTGGGCCCCTTCATACGATGAGTTGAAACTGAGCGTCAACCGCTCCCCATCCCTGATTCCGCTGTTTCGCGGGATGGTCAGTTGAATGGACGGAATCCCCTTTTTGGCGCGCCGAATCTGGAGGTTGTAGTCTTTACCCTCGGCGTATTTGGTGCCGTCGGATGGGTCTGTGACGACTATCCGAGCGGATTTCGTGATGACTGCATTGGCCACTATGGCATCATCATGCTTGATGCCCTTCATCGACACATCGTCGAACCACGAAGCGCCTGTCGCGTCCTGGAGCCTGATAAAAATGCAGACTTTGCTATATCCGGCGGTGCCAATGGAACAAGACATGCGCTGCCAGTCAGTAGTGCCCTTCAGTGACGTGGTGCGGCCGAGTGGTTCTGGTGATAGTCCGCCGTTGCTGTCAACCCCATATACCTCGGCATAAGCACCGGCATACTGGTTGTTGTTCGTGCGCACGTCTTTGGTTTTGATCATACAGCTGAGCTCGTAGCGGCAGCGTGCCTGACACGGCATGATCTGCCATGAACGGAGCATACCTGTATTCTGTATGGAGATACGCAGACTGGATTGCCCGGGATATTTCTCTGACTGTTCTACGGCGATGCCGTCGTTGTTGTTATCTACAGTCCAGCCAGTCGGGTTCCCATCACGGTTTTGGTCAAACCCGGCGTTGATGATCTTCAAGTCGGACACAACACCGTCCTCGGCCTGGATCATGCGCTGACGTGCCATCACCGGCATGTTGGAAACATACGACGCCTCAAGGCAGCGCGGCTCAATGCCCAGAATCGTGGTCCCGTGGCCGAAGCTCTGCAGCTCGGGGATCGGCTCAATGAAATGCCTTCGGCATTCATCGGCGATTTTCTTCCAACGAGCTTTAGGCTTTGGTTGGTCGAGTTGATACAGCTCAGTGTATTCAAACACGATGAAGTTGAGCTTCATAGATGCGAAATACTCGATCTTCTTCTCGGGGTTGTCCTCAGCAATATACGTGCCGCGCAGCTTCAACTCCGGCCAGTCAGATATCTTGACCTTCGCGATACTGCCGTCGGACCGCGTCAACTGCAGCAGCGTCATCAAGCCGTAGTAAAGACCCTGAACGTCTTTACCCTGGATCACAACCCAGTCGTCTCCCACCATCAGACGGTAGCCCTGTTCTTGTGGCTCAGGCAACCCGGTGAAAAGTCGGTCGAGTTCCGGGCTAGGCTTGACGCCCAGCCAGAGGGTGCCGCTTGTGCCCGGCTTCTTCAAGCTCACGGATTTCGGGATGGCAGACAGCCCCTTTAGCCTCAGTTTGGCGGTTAAGCTGCTCCATTCCGGTGACCGCTCTGCTGCATCCCTGTTCCAGCACATAAGAGCGGATACTGTGGATTGGGAGCGGTGTCGAGTCAGTAGACTCGATGAGCTGTGGTGATGGCAGCAACTCATGCAGCGATGCCTGCCCGAATGATGCCAGACTAGCTAACGTGAGAACCGCCGATGCAGCAGTGATAATAGCCGATGTGAGTATTCGCATGATTTGCCATCCTTATAACAATCTACATTCATACTACGACTAATAAGTGTTATAACACCACCTGACCAGCGGGCTCCTCATCCCAACGCGGCCACACGGTGTTCAGACCGTTCACGCTCACGCGGATACGCACAGCTAACATCAATATCGATAGCCTCGTGTTCCACCCTGGCAGCTCATCGACTACCCAATGATCGATATCGACGAAGCACCATAGCACAGCACTCGGTTTTTTCCGCACGGAGCCAGGTGATCTTTGGCTCCGATGTTAAGGCCATTCGGGTATGAGATTGCTTTTCCCGGAATATTCAGGATACCTGTATACTCCTTTGTATCGGGACGATGGCTGAACGCAGGAGGGATCGGCACAGTATCAGAAACAGCCTTGGGGTCATTTTCGAGATGCGGTAAGATTACAGAATGGCCACCGATACCCACTGCATCTTCATTGTTCAACTGCGTATGACGGATCATGCCCAACCTACGCCCTGACGATACGTTATAGACCATATATCGACATCCGTAATCAATCCCAGATCCCACAGACGCCTGTGCCACGATGTAATCCTTGTTGGTTTTAATCACCACACCAGGGAAATGGATTTTGGGAAACTCAACCCAATAGTGAAACAAGCCACTTCGTAAATCGAGTTTGTACAATCCATCACTTGACACCATGATTAACCCTGACTCTGTTTCGGACCACCATTCGCGGACATATGTATTCCATAAACGCACATGCCGGACCGCTCCATTATACGTTTCATAGACACGTACATAGCTTGAATTGGTGGTAAACAGCACAATCCAGCCTTGTGCATGCAGACAACACTCGTCTGGTTTCTTTTCTAACAGCTTTTTCCACTTCAATTTCAGGTTCTGATAACATTCTAGAAACCCGTGCTGGTCCCAGAGTATTATGTAGCCATTTTGTGCTGTTAAGCATGACTTGTTTCCGCCGACACCGAAAGGACTACCGGCAATGGGGCTACCGGTCTCCAGGCTTCGAATCGTAGCCTTCCCGTTGAATGTGTCGAGAAACTGCGTCTGGCTGATGATATGGATACACTCTGGCCGTTCTCCGTAGGCACTCCAAAACCCGGCACGTGTCAGGTAGTTCTCAACTACACCATTGGTCTGTGATTTTGACGAATACTTCACTTCCGTCCTATAGGCCCACAGTTCTCGGTTGTTCTTCACATCGTATTTTACAACCCAGTCATATGCATCGGTCGTATGCAGCTCATACCTGTTTTGGTAGATCAAGACGGAGTTGCTGCCATCACCAAGAGGATACACTTTGGCGTTGAAAAACTGCCGTGCCGCACCACCATACGATTTGGTTGTGTCTGCGGCGATGCAACGTGCGGTATTCAGGCTCTCAACATTTTGCATGGCTTACCCCTACTTTCGTGACTGTTGGCTTCCTGTGCTAAACCCAGTATCTGTCAGATATCTCCTTCTTCATGCATGGCACTCCAGGAAAAGTTTTCTGATCACCTCTAGTATATACCATCCGTTTTCAGAATAGCATCGGTAGCACTCATGAAGCTTATTGTCACAACCTCATATCGGCCTACTGATCAATCCACGCTAACACAGCCTTAACACTGACCACCCTCCGCTTGAATGCGGCCAGAACCTGCAAGGTATACTATACTTGTTAACAAACCATTGCTAAATGCCAAAACAGACGGCATCCAGAAGCGACCACCGCAAGGAGATATGAACCCAATTTGATAGAAACATCCATTCGTAGAACCAAGATAGTCTGCACAGTAGGCCCCAGTTGCGAGGACGAGGCGACCTTAAGGCAGCTCATGCTGGCCGGTATGAACGTGGCCCGGCTGAACTTCAGCCACGGCACCCACGCCGACAAACTGCAGCACATCACCAGCGTGCGCCGCATCAGCGAAGAGCTGGACAGGCCAATCGCCATACTCCAGGACCTATGCGGCCCAAAGATCAGGCTCGGTGAGATCGCCAACCCAGTGGAGCTTCGTCCTGGTCAGGCTGTTTCCTTTTCTATCAACCCAGATGACCGAGACGGCACCATCCCCTTCCCGAATGTGCCCGCATTCAAGGCGATCTGGAAGGGGCACCGCATCCTGATCGACGATGGCAAGGTAGAGCTTGTGGCCACCAAATGCGATGTCGACCTCATGACCGCGGAAGTGGTGGTGGGCGGGCCGATTTCTTCACGGAAGGGCGTCAACCTCCCTGACACACGTCTGCCTGTCTCCTCGGTCACCCCGAAAGACCTTGATGACCTGCGTTTCGGCATCGAAAACGGCGTCGACTGGGTGGCGGTCAGCTTCATCCGCTCTGCGGCCGACCTGAGTCCGGTCATCCAACTGCTCCGACACCACAACTCGCGGGTGAAGCTGATCGGCAAGATCGAAAAGCGCGAAGCGGTGCAGAACCTTGATGAGATCATGGACGTGGTGGATGGCATCATGATCGCGCGCGGCGACTTGGGCGTTGAGATCCCCATTGACGAAGTGCCGGTGGTTCAGAAACACATCATCCTTGAGGCGAATAAACGCGGCAAGCTGGTGATCACCGCCACACAGATGCTGGAGTCTATGATGAATGCGCCGCGCCCCACCCGCGCTGAAGCCAGCGATGTGGCCAACAGCATTCTGGACGGCACCGATGCGGTGATGCTGTCTGGGGAGACGGCGGCCGGGCACTACCCCGTGCAGACCGTCGATATCATGAGTAAAATCTGTGCTCGGATGGAGCAGTCCGTGGTCGGCGTAGTGCGCGAGCACAACCTGGCCAACATGGGTGCGCAATCCACAACCGAAGCGGTGGCCGAGGCCATCTGGCATGTCAGCCACGGGATTGGTGCCCGCGCCATCGCCTGCGCCACCCAATCCGGCGGCACTGCGCGGCTGGTCAGCAAGAACCGCCCGCACGCGCCGATCATCGCCTTGACACCCGACGAGGTGACCTACCGGCAGTTGGCTCTCGCCTGGGGCGTCCGGCCGTTACTCTGCCGTGATGTCAAGACAATGGAAGAGATGCTGTTAATGGTAACGGAGACGATGAGCGATTCCGGCTTTGTGAAGGCTGGCGACACCATCGTGATCACCGCCGGCATCCCGGTTGGCGTGCCCGGCCGCACCAATTTCATCAAGGTGCATACCATGGGCGACACCATCACTGCGTAGGGTTTCATCAAGGGCGGTTCGCGAACCGCCCCACCCAATGTCCACGCCGGGCATTTGTCTGAACCACAGATTACACGGATTTATCGGATGACACGGTAGAGAGGGAGGCCAATCAGGCGATTGGCGTTCCCAGGGGTATCCCCTTCGTGCCTGCGCGTGAGACTCCCCTATTCGTGTCCATTCGTGTCCATTCGTGGTTAAAGTTCCGGGCTTTGCCTGAACCACGGATTACACGGATATGTCGGATGACAAGGATGGGAAAGCCCGCCCTTCTTCGCGCCTTCGCGTCTTCGCGTGAGACTTCCCTATTCGTGTCTATTCGTGTCCATTCGTGGTTCAATTCCCAGACAGTTAAGATGAGTAAGACGAGTAGGACGTGGGGCCCACCTAATCTGCGTAATCTGTGCAATCTGTGGATGAACCCACTCCGCGTGAGGGTCTACCTCGCCGTGGCGGTGATACTCCGCAGCTCCGCTATCGGAACAAGCACCGGTTGTCGCAGTTTGCCTTTGCCGACAACCAACCCCACCACCTGGCCTTTGGTGTTGTATATCCAGCACATGCCTGTGTACCTGTCAGATGGTATACACCGGAATGGTGTGATCTGCGATACACGGGTGCGTGTAACATATGCTGCCCCATTTTCGTAGTAGTTACTACCTACTATATAAACGGGATCATGGATTTTGAGCCGTTGCGAAGCCGCATTAGTGAGTCCCGGAGCACACAACTGCAGTTTTTGAACAGGCAGCCACAAATCCCCGCCTAACACAGGCTCACGACGCACATAACGCATCATGACCAGCTTGTTGTTCAACATGACATTGCGGTTCGGTATGCTGGAGAGCCCATCTTTCTTGCTGCGATTACATAAGGCCAACCCATCCGAACGGATGATCACCCCATACAGAACACCAGGTTTCCCGGATTTATTAAGCATAGACGGTGGTAACTCTGCCAGCATGCGCTGATAAAGATTGCCAAGGGGTGTCTTTGGCTCTATAGCACTGGAAACACGAATAGGTGTATTGGCCTCATTAAACTGCTTGAGGGGCTTGATGTTTCTGGACACAATGTGAGCGCTGCCTTTTTGATAACCGATAAATGACCCGTCAGAGGGGCGGAAAAGCAGCATCTGGCCGGCACACATCGGGTAATCATATAAGCCGCATACAGTCATCGTCTGGTGCCTGCCATCCTCATCCGGCCAGACCGTGCCCGGTTCGTCGTTCATCCACTGCACTTTCCGCGCCTCATACAGTCGATACTGCCCAGCCAGTTGTGGTATAGCGAGTCGACGAATGTCCAGATACGGCTGCGGCGGGATGGTATCGACAGGCCGCAAGATCAGACTATCGCAGTCCTTGGATATGGCGGTCACCCAATAGGTGTAGTTGCTGCCATCCGCGGCGAGTAGGCTATAACGAGATCCAAGGATACGTTTATCAAGCTTCCGTGCGAATTTACGCATTGCCGCAGACCGATCTACACTGACAACATTCCGGAAGTTCCCCAAGAAGCTGTCATAACTCGATATCGCTGTTCCGTCAGCGGAGATAATGGTGACCATCTCGGTTGGTTGCGGTAGATTGCTCTTCATCACGCGATCCAGCAACGACGGTATCCGCCTAATGGGGCGCACGCACTTCCTGCAGCTCCACTCCACGCGCTGAGACGCACTCAGTCCACTCGGCGGGGTGAGCTGTGGAGGGGTTGGCTTCTGGCAGCCCAACAGCATGACCAGGCCGATGATCACTAGTGGTATTCGAGCTGACAATGCTGGCATCATTTCTTTTTGCGACGCTCATTTTCAACGTCGGTGACAACTGCAATCATCGCTACAGCAAGCGTCACGATGCCTACAGATACTGGCCACCGTTGACCGACATGAAGTATCTCATACGCCAGAATGGCGAATCCAACAGCGAAAAGATGAAACCAACTTCTTTTTCCGTCCTGCCGGTATCTCCAACTTACGTAAGCGGCGGCCACGGTGGCAACTACCGCAGATATCGCATTCACGAGCATACAAATGACCTCATTTTTAGCAAAGACCTGAAAGAGTCGTTCATAACTGATGTATTTTACATCCTTTTCAGCCGAGGTTGTCAAGGTGCTAGACCAGCACGGTGCTTTGTCTGAACCACGGATTACACGGATGGAGAGGATGACACGGATGGAGAGGGAGGCCAATCAGGCGATTGGCGTTCCCAGGGGTATCCACTTCGCGCCTTCGCGTGAGACTTCCCTGTTCGTGCCCATCGTGTCGATTCGTGGTTCAATTTCCAAGACAGTTAGGATGAGCAAGACGAGTAGGACGTGGGGCCACCTAATCTGCGTCATCTGTGTAATCTGTGGATATACCCTCTCCCTCTTCGCTTCTTCGCGCCTTCGCGTGAGACTTACCTATTCGTGTCCATTCGTGGTTCAATTTCTCAGACCTTTATGATGAGCAAGACGAGTAGGACATGAAGCCCACCTAATCTGCGTCATCTGTGTAATCTGTGGATATACCCTCTCCCTCTTCGCGTCTTCGCGTCTTCGCGTGAGACTCCCCCATTAGTGTCTATTCGTGTCCATTCGTGGTTCAATTCCCAGACAGTTAAGATGAGCAAGACGAGTAGGACGTGGGGCCCACCTAATCTGCGTCATCTGTGCAATCTGTGGATTATAAAACCAACGGGCGCCTCTCACCCGCCCCGAAGCGTCTCGAACATCGCCAGGATGTTCTCCACCGGCGTGTTGGGCTGGATGTTGTGAATCGCCGCCGCCACCAGACCGCCATCTTGACCCAACACCCGCATCCGATCGGCAACCTGCGTACGCACCTCATCCGGGGTGCCAAACGGCAGCGTATGCTGCGTATCAACGATGCCGCCCCAAAACACCAGCTTCTCACCCCACCGCTGCTTCAATGTCTCAGGCTCCATGCCTTTGGCTGAGCACTGAACGGGATTGAGTATGTCCACACCGGCTTCCACGAAGTCATCAAGGAAGGCCACCACGGAGCCGCAGGTGTGAAACAGCGTCTTCCAACTGGTTTGCTGATGCACCCAGTCGTTGATGCGCTTATGGTGCGGTTTAAAGAACTCGCGGTAGGTGTTGGGGTTGATGAACGGACCGTTCTGTGTTCCGAAGTCGGTGCCGGAAATGCCGATCACATCGATCTTGTCACCCACCGCTTTATATATGCGCTGAAGGTTTTGGATCGCGATCTCGGTCTGCCGTTCGTAGATGCCGTGGATATACTCGGGGTAGAGCAGCGGCGCAGTGTACCACATCTCCACATCGCGGATGCCTTTCGGGTTCTTCATGCCCGGACCTGGCACCTTGGCGATGTCACCTAACCCTCCGCAACCTGACCAGTAGACGATCGCCAGCTCGGTGTTCGCATACAGATGATCGATCTGCTGCTTCAGGAAATCCACTTCCTCATCGGTGTGGACGCTGGTGTAGCCATCGAGCCACTCATCGGGGTCAAGATGGTCCTCATCGATGGGATGCTGCCTGATGATGGCATCGAAATAGTATCCGGCGCGCGGCATCCGGGCAGACGGCGGCAGCGTGGTGTCGCCCTGCGGATGCATCAACAGGTCACCATTGGTGTCAGTTGTGATGTTGAACTGGCCGGGCACCAGCACTTCCGTGCCGTCAAACAGTTGCCAGGGTTTCCAGTTTTCGTTGCGAAACCCGAACATGGTGGTGGGTCCAAACACCGGCACGGTGTCGATACCCAGCAGCGTCCTGACCTCAGGCTCCACCTCGGCGAGAATCTGGTAGGGTTCGACCACCTTCACCCGCGCAGACGGCAGGCCCAGCGCACTTCGCAGCTTCGCGTAGGTGCTGACTGCGATGCCGGTCACCGAGGTGCCCCCAAGGTCGACCGGTGTCTTGTCCGGTTTGCGGTGGTTGATGGCTGCCTGGATGCGTTCTCTGGAGGTCATGTTGGTGCTCCCTATTATCACTATGCGGACGGATTTTTGGCGTGTATGTGTCTTGCTTGCCTATGTCTGGGGCGGTCTGTCAGTACGCCAGCGGTGGCCACTGTCTATAGACCGCGCCGGTCTTGATCTCGAAAATGAACTAGTCAGGCTATCCGCCAGACCGGCGCGGTCTTGAGCCTTCTGTATCCGCTAGCGTCCTGCCAGACCGCCCCGGACATAGCCAACGCTATATGCGGACGCCTATATGTCACCTCAAGCAACGCATCCGTTGCAGTATGTGCTGCCTTACCAGCATGGGAGGATGCTTGTCTGGGTCTTCGATACCACCAACATGATACCCAGTTATTGAGCGAGAAGACAGGAATCTGCGTGTGGATAAAAGCTGTCGGATTACCCTTGAGATTCAATCTGAAGTCTGGATATTGCGCAACATCGGTTCACACGATGATACCCTCGGAAACCCCTGACGCAGAGGCGGTTTGATACACCAGTCTATTACCCCAAATCGAACAATAGGCATATAGCCTCCGGTTCCGCGACATAAATGCCTCGGCTATTGACCGGCCTGCAGGGTTACGCCCTGATAGTTTGGTGGATGCAGACGGCTTTTAGGCGGCTTTTCGGATAATAAGCGTGTCCTTCAGGGCAGTCTATTACCCACAAATATTACATGGCCAGTAGGTCACCGATTCCGCGACATAAATGTCTCGGCTATTGATCAGCAAGCCTGCTGAAGCAGTCTTCATTAACGTTATCTTTGTCGGCAAGGAGCTCCGCAGCCCGGTTTAGCGGGCTTGTTGATCAGTAGCCGAGACATTCATGTCGCGGCACATGGTCGATACGATCCCAATCTGGATTTGTGGGTAATAGACTGGCCTTCAGGACGCGGTGGTGAGTATATAATTCGTCGGTCATTGCCTTGGTTAATACACCCCTGCGTCAAAATACAACCCCGGGTTACCTCGTAGCCGCTCTAACCAAAAACTTCATAGCCGCCTCGGCGTTGACACCGGATGACCACATGTTCGCACGGATACTCGGACAGGTCGGCACGCCCTCATTATCATAGTATTCATTCCAGCATCCTGCGGGGTCTATCGTGCCCATCATCGTGTGATAACAGGCCTCAGCAGCCTGATCATCCAACTCCGTAAGGCTCAGCAGCAGCAACCCGGTGTCGTAGCCCACAAACCCCTTACCGCCTGGCACGGTCGGTACCAGACCATTGGGCAGCTTGGCGGCTAATACACGATTGACCACCACTTGCAGCTCATCACGGGTGATGATATCCGAACCCAGGTAATTCGGCAGCAAAGATACCGAGTGAACCTCAGTGCGTCCCTGTTTGTGAGCCGGCAATTCGCGTAACGTGGCCTGAGGGCTGATGTAGCGGCCGCTAGGTGTCCGTTCGGTCCACGAAAGCACGGGCACCGTGAGTGTTTCGCACACGCCATGCCGGAAACGCGGTGCCGGCACCAGATCTTCGCGTAGCGGTTCATTCGCCCAGATGCGGTCTGTGGCTATAAAGTGTTCACGGTAAGCCGCACGGGCACGCTCTATATACTGCCGATTCGTCTCAGCCTGTTGTTGGCTCCAGTAGCCATTGGTCTCCGCCCAGTTGACCAACCACTGCCCCGAGGTCTCAAATGCCATGGTGGTATCGGCCGACCCCTGGTTCAACCCCGAGCGCGGGAAGAATCCGCCTGCTACGTAGGTCTCATCACCGTTAAATGGCAGCATCCCGCCTGCCAGGTGCTTCAGTTGCACGTTGAAACACCATTCCAGCATCGGCCAGACGTCGCGCGCGATCTGGTCGCTGCCGACCTCAATCACGTAGTCACGCACTTGCAGAATAGTGTAAGCGGGACCCTCTACTTCGTCATTTTCGTGATTGTGACGGGCGCAGTTGGTTCCCATGGCCTCGGCGGTGAGTAGATTTCCAAAGTGCTGGTATTTATCATACCGCCACCGAATCGCCCTTACGGCTTCTTCATACATCCCCAATGCCAGCATCCCGCGGGAGGCACCGTAGCCGTCGCGGATGTAGCCCATCTGAAGCACCGCACCCACGGTGCTGCCGCCCTCTTTGGAGGTCTGTGTGCGGATCATCACCGCGATACCATCCAGGTCCTCCCCAGCAGATCCGGTGATACACTGCAGCTCTGGCTTCGCCTGCAACCGACGTTGAGTGAACTGGTTCCAATAGTCACGGGTATAGGGCAGGAAGCTGACGGCACCAGCATCCTGCAGCCGCTCAGTATAGAGCACAGCGTTGGGGTATTCAGTGGCACCAACCATCGACATGCTGCCCTCTCCGGGCTGTAGTGAGACAACCATACTTCCATCGGGTCCAGCCTCTGCCGTGCAGGAGCCCTCAAATGTGATGATATAGTGGCTCCACAGCTCTGTGGGGTACTGCCCGCTGATCAACCCTCCGGGGCGTAGTATCAACTGCCACGAACCACCCAGTGTGGGGCTGGGCTCAAACACACCGCTGCTCAGGGGACGGAAGACCCATCGGACGCCCTCATGTTCGCATTTAAAATGCCGGATGAAGGCTGATATCCCTGCCGCAGCATATTCGATGTATCGCATGGCCTCGACACCATTCAGGTTCAACTCATGGTGCCAGATGGCCGTATGCAGTTCGCGGCGTGCGGTGTCAATAACCAGACCATCGGCCTCCGTGTGGATGCTCATGGCGTTTGGCGCGCTGTATGGAGGCCCCCAAACCGTGGTGATATCTGCACCCTGAGCCATGAGCAGCATTTCGCCGTTGCCCATGCTGTGTACCGTGTCATGAAGTGGCAACGCACGCTGGTCGCTTCGCCAGGTTCGCGTTCTCTGGGTGAGGACTGGGGTATGCTCAAACGGGTTCATTGTCTGCTCCTAGTGGCTGGGTAACTATTACCATCATTAAAATTATACTTAGGACACAGATACTGTATCGACCCGCGGGTCTATACAAGCAGGATTCACCAACGTTTTGACACAATATAAGCTGGGGGAAAGTAGATTTGATTTGGAGACTCATACATAGCCAGCCAGGCGGTGCCGCCTGGAACATGGCACTCGACGAGGCGATTTTAGAATCTGTGATACGAGAGGACTCGATTCCTACTGTGCGCGTCTACAGTTGGGACCGTCCCTCAGTATCGCTGGGCAGGTTCCAACATGCTCACCGTGTGCTGAACGATGAGGTCATCCAACGGCACGATATCCCTGTGGTGAAGCGTCTCTCCGGTGGCAAAGCCGTGCTGCACGGCCACGACATCACCATCTGCGTCTGTGCGTCCAGCAGCATCATGGGCGAGGCCCGCGGGGTTGTGGGCAGCCACCTTGCCATCACCAACGGATATGTATCGGGGCTTGATCGGCTGGGCATGTCCACATTGGCCTCGCAGATTTCAGAGCGTCAAGAACTGGTAGGCCCCCACGCCAACTGCTTTGCAGCATCGGCAGCCGGCGATGTGACGACATCCGATGGCCTCAAACTGCTGGGTGGAGCCCAATACCGCCGGGGCGACTGCTTCATGGAACAGACGAGCGTACCCATCGCGCAGTGTGCTGACGCGCTGCGCGGCGTGTTGACGGACGGCATCGAGCTGCCGTTAACACCGTTATCCCAGTTCGGCATGGAGCAGATTGTGCAGTGCCTGCTTGATGGTCTCGCCGAACAAATGCAGATAGAATGGCAGCCCTCGGAACCGACAGAGACCGAGTTGTCATTGGCAAGGCAGCTCAGTTTGGAATATGAACCTTAATATGTGGCGTGCGATTTACAGGTGATGCGAGTAAAATAGACTTGGAGTAATCTGAATCTGGAGGGAGACATGGCCTACGTCATTACCGAGCCGTGCCAACACTCTAAAGACGGTTCCTGCCAGAAGGTCTGTCCCGTAAAATGCATCCATCCCGGTGTTTACACTGACGACGATGGTGTGACTTACGACCAGCTCTTCATCCATCCCGATGACTGCATAGACTGTGGTCTGTGCGTAGACGAGTGCCCGGTAGGGGCTATCTTTGCCGACCGAAAAGTTCCTGCAAAATGGAAGAAATACGAACGAATCAACCGAGATGCCTTTGAAAGCGGACAGGTTGAGGGGTAATCAGATCAGAACCGATCGCTTCATCGCTCTAGAGCGATTTTGTGATACCATAAACTAAAAAATTTCCGGAGGTCAGCGACACAAGTGGCTTACGTAATAACCGACGATTGCACCACATGCCTCTCCTGCGTGGATGTATGCCCCACCGAGAGCATTCATGAGTTTGATGGCGAGGCTCAGGTCTTCATCAACCCCGATACATGCACCGACTGTGGTGCCTGCGAAGCCGAGTGCCCATCAGGCGCGATATTTGCCGATTTCGATCTGGCTGAAGATAAGAAGCAGTTCATTCAGATAAACGCTAGCAAATACTAAACTGCTTCCTTTGCAATAACATCGCCCGGGCTCTTGCTCGGGCGATTTTCATTATATAGATGAGGTGACCGATGGATTGGATGCAGATATCAGTGGTGATCAATTCCTCCGCGCACGATGCCGTGAGTGAGTTATTCCAGCGCATGGGGTGTGCCGGTGCCTGGACGTTGGTCGACACCATCACAGCCTACCTGCCTGTGCTGCCAGAAAGCGAAGGCAAGCTGGAGCTGATCAAGAAGGAGATATCGCGCTTCACGGAGTATGGCCTCCCCTGCATGCAGCTCATCAGCGTGACGACCGTTAAAGAGGAAGAATGGGCTGAAAGCTGGAAGGAATACTTCAACCCGCAGCGCATAGGCAAAAACCTGGTCATCT
Source organism: Armatimonadota bacterium (assembly GCA_963677485.1). Classification (GTDB taxonomy): domain Bacteria; phylum Armatimonadota; class HRBIN16; order HRBIN16; family HRBIN16. The sequence goes on from OY781964.1 coordinate 525,640, forward strand.
GCCCAAGCTGGCGAGAGTTCGAGGCACAGCCAAGTGATGTGGTGATACAGATGGACCCCGGCATGGCATTTGGCACTGGACAGCACCCCACCACCCAGCTCTGCGCGGTGTGGCTGGAGGAGCTGGTGATACCCGGAACCACCGTGGTGGATGTGGGCACAGGCAGCGGGATTCTGGCCATCTGGGCTGCGAAGCTGGGTGCCGAATTGGTCTGGGCCGGTGACGTCGACGCTGTCGCTGGCGAAGTAGCCGAGGAAAATGTTCGCCTCAATGGCGTGTCCGACAAGGTGAGCGTGCATGTGGCCTCGGGCCTGTCCGATGCGCCGGACTGTGACCTGCTGGTCGCCAACATCATCGCAGACGTGATCCTGCCGATGCTGCCGGAGTTCGCTTCGCGGGTGAAGCCCGGTGGACGCATCCTGCTGAGCGGCATCGTGGATTTCCGCGCGGACGAAATTGTGGAGGCCATGAAACAAGCAGGCTTTACGGATATCGTCGTGCGGGCAGACGGTGACTGGCGCGCCTTCACCGGTCTGAGAGGCGAATGAGGTGCATCGCTTTTTTGTGAGTGCCTCTCAAATCGTGAATGGTCTTGGTCTGGTGATCGGCGATGACGCCCGGCAGATCCGCGCTGTGCTGAAGTTGAGCGTGGGAGAGCAGATCATGCTGCTGGACGGCACCGGCATGGAGTATTCAGGCCCCATCGTGGAGATCGACCTGCAGCACGTGCAGATGGCGGTAGAACAGTCAGAGATAGGCAGTAGTGAGCCTGCATGTAAAATCACGCTGATGCAGGCGCTCATCAAGGCGGAAAAGATGGAGAGCGTGTTTCAAAAAGGCACGCAGTTGGGGGCCAGCCGGTTCCGGCTGTTGCAGAACTTCCGCTCCATCGTGAAACTGCACCCTGATGAGGCAGATAAAAAGCGTCCCCGCTGGGAGCGCATCCTGAAGGAAGCCGCCGAGCAGAGCCAGCGCTGCATCATCCCCTCCTTTGACGGAATCTCCACCTGGCGGCAGCTGCTGGCCGGCTGGCCGTCGCACCCCGTGCTGATGCTGCACCCCTCACCAGGCGCCACCCCGCTGGGTGCCTGGCGTACCGTAAACCCCGATGTGGAGGAGCTGACGGTAATGGTAGGCCCCGAGGGCGGTTACACCGACCAGGAGCTCAGCGAGGCCTTCGCCAAAGGCGCTGTAATTGTGACCATGGGTCCCCGTGTGCTGCGCACCGAGCTGGCTGGCCCCGCCATCCTCGCCCGGCTGTTGATCGAGTGATGGGTTGTGTCGGGTTTGGCCGGTGGGCTACCGACGCTTCTTTTGACGGGTTGCATTTAGGGGTGATTTCGTAGGGACGACCCTGGTGGTCGTCCGAAATTGGTGTGTGGTGACAATCCACATTCGCAGGTAACAGGCCAGCGTCCACGGTTGTTTTCGGACGGCCACAAGGGCCGTCCCTACGGCCGGAGAACATAGGCCTACATCACACACCCAAATGGGGGTCGACCGTATGTACCCAATAAAACCTGGGCCAGGAGAGTCGTATGCCGGAAACACGCGTTTTTGAAATCAAAAACTACGGAGCCGTAGGCGACGGTCGGCACGACGACGGTCCTGCGATCCGCCAAGCTCTGGCGGACATCGCCCGCCGAAGCCAAACCTCCGGCAAACAGACCCTCACCCTGCGATTCGAACCCAAGCATGTTTACCGCATCGGGGCCTGGGATGAGCGCTGGGAGGCACTTCCGCTCATCGAGGCACAGAACGTGGTGCTGGACGGCCGAGGCTGCGAACTGCTTGTCCACCCGAAAAACATGTGCTTCAGCATCCTGAGGTGCTCCAAGATCACACTCAGGAACTTCGTCATCGACTACTCCCCTCTCCCGTTCAGCCAAGGCGTGGTGACCGCCATCAATCCCGACGGCAGCTTCTTCTGGCGTCTGGACGCCGGTTACCCGAAACCTCATGACCCCGACTGGGTGGCGAAAGAGGGTCAGGGCTACGACCACGGCTGTTTTACTCAGCCCGACGGAACCTACACCCACCACTGGTGTTATGTGATGCAGGTGCTTCCTGAGAACCTGTCAGCGGGTATCTATCGAATCATCCCGCGGGCGGACATGGCGAATGTGGTGCAAACCAATGTCAAGGTTGGACAGCGGTTTTGGTTCTTCATGGACTACAACAACAAACAAGAGCACGCAGGCCGGTTCAAACAAGAACCCAACGCCAAGGGTTATCGCGTGGAAAGCGCCCCTGTGGCCAGCATCCAACTGCGATACAGCCCAGGATGTGTGCTGGAGAACATCACGAGCTACATCTCCCCCAGAATGACCCTTCGGCACGACTTCTGCGATGAGCTCAAAATACGCAACCTCAAGATCATGCGCCGACCAGGCACCAACCGCATCTGTGCCAGTAACTCCGACGGCATCCACGGCCGAAGCCACCGAGGCCCGCTGATAGAGAACTGCTTCTTTGAGGCTCTGGGCGATGACAGTATCAACATCAATAAATTGCCGCACCGCATCTGGGAGGTGAACAGTTCCTGCAAGCTCACACTTCTCTACACCGAAATCGTGTGGTATCCAAGCTGGCTCAGCACGGGTTTTCGTATCGCGTTCTGGGACCCTATTCAAAAGAAGATCATCGCCGAACGGCGCATCACCAGCCACGAATGGGACGGGCTGCTGTCGCGAATCACGCTGGATGCCCCAATTGAGGGCCTGACCGCCACCGACCACACCAAGCCGACCAGTCCCACGGAGGTGTTGGCATACCTGATCCCCGAGGGCACAGCCATTATTCGAGGATGTGATTTCCGCAGCCAGCTCAAGGAGGCCTGCTTGGTGGAGGGGCCGTTGCTGATTGAAAACAACCGCATGAGCGGTACCGCCTACGGCATCCACTGCCTGGGATACATCACCAACCTCACCTTCCGGAACAACACCATCGAGGGTGCGTGGCCATTCGCCATCGGTGTCACCGCCGTCGATGGTGACACCGAACACGCAAAAATCCGCATTGTGAACAACAAAATCACTATGAAAGCGGTCGGCTCGAATCCGATCGCACAAGCGCTTATTCTGAACAGCCAGCAAGCGGTTGAGATATCCGGCAACATAATAACCCTTGAGGCCGACACGCCCGCTCAAACCGTGCCCATCCAACTGGAGCACTGCGCCAAGGTTCGGATGAGCCGCAACCGGATTGTGGATAAGCGGTCGGCTCCGTCGCAGGCCGAGGTTGTGACCATCGGTATGAAACCATCGCAATGTACTATGACAGACAACCGCATTCAAGCGGCTCATAATGTGACCACCCGGGAGGATCGATAAATGAAGCTTTACCTGTGTATTTTTGTTTTCATCACGCTGGTATATAGCCAGGCCATCGCTGCGGGTAAAAATCTGGCACCTAACGATCAGTTTTCAAAGAGCACCGAAGGCTGGGGTTGCTACGGGGGTCGGATTTCCTGGGCGCCGAATGATGGCCACGCAGGTACAGGCTGCGTGCTGGTGTCGAAGCGAACAGATATGGGGCATGGGCTGACTCTGAGCACCAAAGGAAAACTGACACCAGGGGTGGTCTACAAATACACCGCGTGGGTCAAGCCCAAGGCCAACCAGGCGAGTTATATCAACATCAGCTTGTACACGCATGATTCAGAGGGGCAACGCTGGGTGAACACAGGCAGCCAGATGGTGCAACCCGGACAGTGGAACGCCATCTGGGGTGATCTGCAAACTCCGGCACCGCGCGGCGAGCTGCAGGACCAGGTGGTGACGATCGGCGGCGCCTCTGTGGGTATGGAGTTCTATGTCGACGATGTGAGTATCACTCGGGCCGATGCTCATACGGAACAGGTGACCGTTGACTGCACGAAGACAATCGGCAAGGCCACGGCGCGCGGGATAGGCTTCTTGTTTGGTGTGACTGCCACCGAGCCGGATGCCTCGCTGTTTGAGGCATTGAACCCCAAGCTGGTGCGGCACCGAGCGATGACAAACGGTGGAGCTCCGTGGGGCAAAGACACAGGTTTCCCATCAGAACCCTTCATGAAGCGCATCGCGCAGGCTGGTGCTAAGAGTCAAATTGTGTTGAGTGATGAATACTGCTGGGTCTATGGGTATCACGCCCAATGGGGATGGCCTGGCGACGCGGTTCATGATGGTCTGCAGCCGTTTGATCTGCTGGACCGCACCATCGAGACGGTCTACCGACAAAGTGTGGAGAAGGGCTACCAGATTGAATGGGACTTGTGGAACGAGCCCGACTACAAAGACTTCTGGGAACGCGACCTTCAGCAGTATCTGGCCACATGGAAACACGCCTACGCGAAAGTGCGCAGCCTTGACCCCAAGGCGACCATCGTAGGGCCCAGCAACGCCTATTTCACCAAAGATGGTGTACCGGGCGTGTTCATCAAGCAGTTCCTCACCTTCTGTAAGCAAAACAACTGCCTGCCGGATGTGCTGAGCTGGCATGAGATGGACAACTTCCGCGACCTGCCCCGCCAGATCCAACTGGTGAAAGCGTTCATGAAAGCCAGCAAGATCAAGCCGATACCTATCGACATCAACGAGTATGTGGGCGATGACTACACCCGTCGGCCCGGCGTCTACCCATGGTTCTGGTCCGTGATGGAGACCGAGGACATCCGGTATGCGGCCCACGCCTGCTGGAAGGATGCCGATGATAAGCTGACCATGATGGACGGCCGGCTGGACGGGCTTGTCACCGCACCGCCCTACAGACCGCTAGCCTCCTGGCAGGTGACAAAAGCTTACAGCCAGATGCAGGGTGAGCTTCTCACGGTCAAAAACGGGGATGCTGTGGGAGGGCTGGCCTGCCGCAACAGAGGCGATATGGTGACAGTGCTGTTGGGCAACTCATCGATGAGCCCGCAACACACGGTGCTGAGTCTCAAGGGGCTGCGTCAGCAAGGCAGCGCGGTGCTGGTGATACAGCGCATCCCCGACACAGGCTGGGTAAGTGTGCCGTTGCCGGCACGTGAGCAGAGCGATGTGATGGTGAAGAACGGTAAACTCACGCTGCCGCTGGAGCTGGCGCCTTACGAGGCGGTATCCGTGCGGGTGGTCACGCTGGGGAAGTGATGTATCGGACGGATATGGCGGATCGGACCAATGGATATATCGGTCCAATCCGTCGGATCCGTCCGATGAATTTGGGGCACGGTATGGTAGGCAAGGCAACCACAGGTTTGGGCACGGCGCGCCGTGCCCCTACTCGGCTTGCCAGATGTCGCCGCTGACCAACACGAGGTCGTCCTTGTGGATCACTTCATCGCGCCGCTTAAATCCTAGTTTTGAGGAAATTTCAGTGGTGCGATGGCCCTTTATCAGCCGTAACTCGGATTCGCCATAGTTGGCAAAACCGCGGGCGAAAGTCTGCCCGTTCATGTCGCGCACATCAATAAGGTCGCGAGGCTGGAACCATCCGCCGCACTCCAGAATGCCGGCAGGCAGCACGCTGCGGTGTTCATCACTGATAGCCACCCTAGCGCGGGCATCCACCACAATATACCCCTTTGCGGGAAGACCGTAAGCGATCCATCGGGCACGCTGACGTAACGGCGTCGGCTGCGGGTGGAATGTGGTGCCTAAAGGCTCCCCTGCCACGATTCTCTCGATCACATGCGGTGCGCGGCCGTGTGCGATCACCATTGGCACCCCGCTGCTCATGGAAATCTGGGCGGAGCGCAGTTTCGTGCGCATCCCGCCGGTACCTTGAGCAGTGCCTGCTCCACCGGCAATCCGCCAGAGATCGTCATCAAGCTGGGTGATATCCTTGATCATCTGGGGTGGATCGCCATCTTGGGTTTCATCATATTCCGACGGGTTACGGTCGTATAGTCCGTCGACATCGCTCAGAATAATCAGCTTTTCGGCATCCAACAAACTGGCCACCATGGCAGCCAGGGTGTCGTTATCGCCGAACCGTATCTGCTCAGTGCTGATGGTGTCATTCTCATTCAAAATGGGGATGGCCCGCATATCCAGCAGCGCCTGCAACCATTCGCGCGCCTTCAAGAAGCGGTTGCGCTCTTCAAAATCACTTCGCGTGACCAGCACCTGCCCCACTGGGATGCCGCTGCGGTTGAAGGCATGCATGTATTCCTGCATCAAAAACGGCTGTCCCAATGCCGCCAAAGCGTGCTTCAACAGCTTTTGGCCGGGTGCAGCCGCATACTTGGTTTGATGAAGGATATGCTGGCTCCAGACCTCGCGGCCGGCGGAGACAGCTCCGCTGCTGACCAGGGCGACATTACGCCCCTCGTGGTATAGCCGCGCACATTGCGCGGCTAACGAGGAGATGGAGTTACGGTCCAGCAGGCCGTCAGGCCCCGTGAGGGTGCTTGTACCCACCTTCACGACTACCAGATTGCTGCTCATTCCGTCTCTTCATCCTCCTTGTCGTCATCAACATAGTCGAACTCAACTTCACCGATGCGCACCACGTCACCGTCCTGGGCACCGGCTTCCTTGATCTTGTCTAGAATACCAAATTTGCGGAACTTGCGGTGCAGGCGGCGCATCGCTTCTTCATTCTCCACGTCCGTCATCGCCACCAAGCGTTCGATGCCGATACTCACCACTTGATACACACCTGGCTCCGGCGTGGTGATTTCCCAGGCTCTGTCCTCGGTGCGCGTCGCCTTGATGGCGAATATCTCTTCATCGACTGGACGCTGCACAGGGATCTCATCCAGCATCTGCATCAGTTTGAACAGCAGAGGCCGTGTGCCCTCCCCTGACGGGGCCACGATGCGAAACACATCATACCCTCGGCTCTTCAGTTCCGTCTCCACGCGCTCGATGGTTTCGGGGTTCGCGATGTCGCACTTGTTGAGAGCAACGATCATGGGACGGTCGGCCAGGTCGGCATTGAACAGGCGCAGCTCTTCCAGTATCATTGCGAAGTCGTGAAGTGGCTCGCGGTCGGTGAACTCACTGACGTCCAGCATGTGCAGCATCACACGACAGCGCTCCACATGGCGCAGGAACTGGTGACCCAGACCCACTCCCTGACTGGCCCCTTCGATGAGCCCAGGAAGGTCCGCCATCACAAAACTGCGGCCAGGCTCCACTAGCACCACGCCCAGGTTAGGAACCAGGGTTGTGAAGGGGTAATCGGCGATCTTCGGTTTCGCGGCACTGACCGCACTGATCAGCGTGCTCTTACCCACCGAGGGGTAACCCAGCAGCCCCACATCAGCCAGAAGCTTCAACTCCAGCCGCAAAACGCGTGACTGACCAGGTTCTCCCTTTTCGGCGAACTTCGGCGTCTGAATCAACGCGGTGGCGTAGTAAGCGTTGCCGTGGCCGCCGCGCCCGCCCTGACAGACCCTCACGGACTGACCAGCCTCTACGATATCGGCAATCAGCTCGCCTGTGGTATTGTCATACACCTGGGTTCCGATGGGCACGCGCAGGGTGCATTCGCCACCGGTCTTCCCGTGGCGGTTGTTACCGGTGCCGGCCCCGCCATTATCTGCGTTGTAGTGCTTCTGAAACCTGAAGTCAAGAAGGGTTGTCAGGCGCTCATCTGCGCTAATCACTACGTGACCACCATAAGCTCCGTTGCCGCCATTTGGCCCTCCGCGGGGCACGAATTTCTCTCGGCGGAACGAGACGCTTCCACTACCGCCGTTACCGGCTGTGGCCTCAATGATTACTTGGTCGACGAACATCAAATCACCCCCTGGGTGCTGTGGCAAAAAAAGCAAAAGTGGCCCGCTATAGAAGCAGGCCACTAAAGAGGAAAATGAAGGCGTGAGTTAAGCGACTTCTGGTGCTACCACCAAATCAACGTTCACCCACTTAAGGTTAGCCTTCCGAACGAACTTCACGTAGCCATCCACCTTGGAGAAGAGGGTGTGGTCTTTGCCCATACCCACGTTAGCGCCAGGATGGAACTTCGTGCCGCGTTGTCGCACGATGATGCAGCCGGGCTTGACCAATTGGCCATCTCCCGCCTTCGTACCGAGATACTTGGGCTTGCTATCGCGTCCGTTACGGGACGAACCCATACCTTTTTTGTGTGCCATTACCGAAAACCTCCGCTAGCGTTGCCGTCCCCTGGGTGTTAGGCCTGGATGGACTGAACCTTTAGAACCGTATACTTCTGGCGATGGCCGAAGTGCTTACGATAGTTCTTTTTGGCTTTGTATTTGAACCCGTTAATTTTCGGGCCTTTGACCATGCCGACGACTTCAAAGACGACCTTTGCACCTTCAACGATGGGTGTTCCGACTTTAACATCGTCTACGCCACCAATCATCAGTACTTCATTTATCTCGAAGGTCTGGCCTGCCTCGGTTGGCAATAGTTCCACGCGGAGGATATTTCCCTCTTCCACTTGGTACTGCTTGCCGCCAGTTTTTACTACTGCGTACATGTATTTAAACCTCTGTCGTGACGTATTACCGCCTCAGCCTGATGATTATACCAAAGGGCTGATGCCTCTGCCAAGGGCACAGGCGTATCGTGTTATTTTACCACAGATTTGTGTTGGCTGTTTTTACCGTTGATGCATCCGACGGATTCGACCGATCCGACCAGTATTACGGTTATGCGTGACCCGTTGCACATCATTCACATACTATATTGTACAGTGAGTCCGTCGCTCGTTGCATAATATGGGTTGCATGACTATAATCCAAAGTGAGCAATCATCATGCATTGAGCTAAAGTAAGCCGCAACTTGGCAATCTGGCGGTGCATTATCATGGAGCAAAATGCATCACACAGCTATGTGCATAATCTTACATGCTGCAACTACTCAGCCATCGACGGCATTCTGCTTTAGTCTATGATCTATAAGGCTGCTGTAGCTTCCGGCACCCACGAAGTGGGTATGATTCTTATAGCGACGAGTAAGCACATGCCCGTGCTGGCACTGCAGACTACGCTGTAACTCATACGGTCGTAGGGGCGTCCCTTGTGGGCGCCCATCACGTTGATCATCCGATAGTTTTGGTTTTAGGGCGCCCACAAGGGACGCCCCTACGACCAGTAACCAACAAGTGCTAGCGCAACCAGTGGAAGGTTACCGTGAACCGTCTACCCCGTAGCGGCTACCGCGAATAGGTGCGACCCACTTCGGGGTAGGAATGATGCGCCGTTTTCCAGGGGTATCGCTTCGCTCACCCCTGGCTATAAGAATCTTACCCACTTCGTGGGTGCCCGCAGGGATGCATGAAGGCGTTGCGCATATGCATAACAGACGCTTGGCTGTATATTCTGATGGCTGAGTAGTTACTACGTGCTTTATCAATTCGACAGCAGTTTTATTTACTACACAATCGAGGAGGACAACCGTGAAACCACTCTATGTCATGGTATCGGCGATCATCGCCGCAAGTCTCGTTTCGGGATGCAGTTCACCAAAACAGGGTGCGGACATCAGCAAGCCGAAGGGTAAGCTGATCGGCATCAGCTTCCAGCACATGAACAACCCGTTTTTTGTTGACCTGGCAGAGGGTGCCCGCAAGGTGGTAGAGGCGCATGGTGACACGCTTGTGGTGCTGGACGCCCAAAGCAACTCGCTGAAGCAAAAGAATGATATCTCCGACCTCATCATGCAGAAACCCGCCGCCATCATGATCAACCCGGTCAACTGGGAGGGCATCAAGGGCACTCTCGTCGAAGCGAAGCGGGCTGGTATACCTGTGATCGTGGTCGACGCCCCTGTGAAAGATCAGTCACTGGTCACATGCACCGTCGCCTCCGACAACGTAAAGGCGGGCGAACTGGTGGCCGAAGAGCTTGCCAAAAATGTGAGACCAGCGAAGATCGTGATGCTCAAACTCTCCATCAATAAGGCATGCATCGACCGTGTGGACGGCTTTATGAAGGTGTTGAAGAAGTATCCCGATATGAAAGTGATTGATGAGCAGGAGTGCAAAGGCACGATTGAGAGCTCACGGCCTGTGATGCAGGACCTTATCGGACGGCACCCAGATGTGAATGCCGTGTTTTCCATCAATGACCCCAGTGCCCTCGGCTGCGTTTCAGCCCTGGAATCGGCTGGTAAGCTCAAGAATGTGAAGATCGTGGCGGTGGACGGCTCCAAAGAGGCGATCAACGCCATTAAGCAGGGCAAGATGCTGGCAACCTCGGCCCAGTTCCCCAAGGAGATCGGCAAGACCGCCACCGAGAAGCTCTACGAGTCCTTGGCGGGTAAGAAGATCGCGAAAGAAATCAAAGTGCGGGTGGAGTTGGTTACTAGTAAAAATGCCGATCAATTCAACAAGTAAATCCAGCTTACTTGAGATCAGGGGAGTCTCCAAGCTCTTCGGTGGAGTCGCCGCTCTCCGTGAGGTGAGCTTCGAGCTTCGCGGTGGCGAGATTCATGCCCTTCTAGGCGAGAACGGCGCGGGTAAGTCGACGCTGATCAAGATTCTCGCCGGTGTGCATCTGCCCGACGCCGGTGAGATCATCATAGATGGCCAGAGAGCGGCCATAAGCTGCGTATCCGATGCTGACCGCTACGGAATACGGGTGATCCACCAGGAGCTCTCGCTCGCGCCAAACCTCTCGGTGGCGGAGAACATATACCTGGGCCGTGAGCCCGCCCAAGGAGGGTGGCTGAACCGGCGCAAAATGTTCGATGACGCGCAGCGGCTTGTCGAACAGCTCGGCCTCACCGATATCGGCAGCGTCGGTGCTCTGGTGTTGGAACTGAGTGTGGCACAACGCCAGTTGGTGGAAATCGCCCGAGCGCTTTCGGCTCAGGCCAAGATACTAGTGCTGGATGAGCCGACCTCCTCCCTGTCCGAATCGGAAACCGAAGCGCTCTTTGAGACCCTGCGCCGATTCCGCTCGCAGGGGGTCGGCATCATCTATATCTCGCACCGGCTGGACGAAATCATCCGCATATCTGACCGCATCACGGTGCTGCGTGACGGCTGTTCCATAGGCACGCAGGACACTGGGTCAGTCAACCAGCAGCAACTGGTCACATGGATTGTCGGGCGCGAGATCGTGGACTACTTCCATCGCCCCGCCCACAACCCGTCTGGCGTCGCGCTGGAGGTCAAGCACCTGGTTTCGGATCAGGTTCATGACGTGAGCCTGCAGGTCAGCTACGGGGAGATACTCGGCATCGCCGGGCTGGTGGGTGCCGGTCGATCTGAGCTGGTGCGTTCGATATTCGGCATCGACCGGCTGAAGACCGGTGAGATACTGGTCGATGGCAAAGCCGTTGCCATCTCCTGCCCGCAGAACGCCCTGGACGCAGGCATTGTGCTCGTGCCCGAAGAACGTCGCAAGGAAGGGCTGGTGATGATTGAGTCTGTGGCATTCAACCTCACGCTGCCCTGGACGAAGGAGTGGAACCCCTCGTTCTTGCCCAATGCACCCTTGCGCCTGAAGATGATCAAGAAGGCGGTCGATGATTTCGCAATCAAGACGCCAGATGTCTGGCAGAGGGTGGACGGTCTGTCAGGCGGCAACCAGCAGAAGGTGCTTGTCGGCCGATGGATGGAGCACCGTCCGAAGGTGCTGATCCTTGATGAACCGACCCGCGGGGTGGATGTCGGGGCCCGGGAAGAGATGTTCACCATCATCAGCGGGTTGGTAGAGCAAGGCATGGCGGTGATACTTATCTCTTCCGACCTGGCCGAGGTGATGAACATGTCACACAGGATCGCGATCTATTCAGACGGGCAGATACTCGAAACGCATGACGCGCAAGCGGTCACACCGCAATATGTGATGGAAAAACTGACGGGGGCACGCACCAATGATGAAAGCTAATGGCAAAACCACGACATCTGCGCTGAGGAAGATTGCGCCGTTGCTTCTGGCGGTGGTGGCGTTGGAGGCTTTCTTCGCCATGCGGATCCCCGGATACCTTAATCCAAACAACCAGATCGACCTCCTGCAGCAAATATCCGTCAATGCGATCATCGCCTTCGGCATGACCTTCACCATTTTGATCGGCGGCATCGACCTGTCGGTCGGCGCGGTGCTGGCTCTGGTAGGCACCGCCACCGTATCGATCATGGCGATGGGCAGCCCTTCGGCATCGCCTGTTCTCCAAATGCTGCTCGCACTTGGCGGGGGGCTTGGCATCGCCGCGCTGTTCGGGCTCTTCAATGGGATACCCGCTGCCAAGACCAGGATGCCGGCGTTTGTGATCACCTTGGCTATGATGATGCTGGCACGAGGCGTGGCCTACCGGTTCAACGACGCCAAACCGATCGCGGTACCCGACAACGCCGGGCTGTTCCTGGCATTAGGCAATGCGCGGATATTTGGTGTAATCCCGGTGCCGGTGATTGTGATGCTGGTGATTTTCGCTCTGGCCGCGCTGCTTCTGCACCGCACCCGCTTCGGTCAGCACCTCTACGCCATTGGCGGGAACCGCGAAGCGGCACGGTTCACGGGCATTAACATCGTGCGCACGGAAATATGGGTCTATCTGTTGTGCTCTGTGATGGCTGGCATCGCAGGCATTATCAACGCCTCCCAGCTCTACTCAGCGGAACCTTCCTCAGGACAGGGTTTCGAACTCAACGCGATTGCCGCAGCCGTCGTGGGCGGCACCAGCTTCACCGGCGGGATTGGCACCATGTACGGCACGCTGGTCGGGGCCATCATCATCGGCATTCTGGACAAAGGGCTCAACCAGGCCGGGGTCCACTTTTCGATTCAGTATATCGTCAAGGGCCTGGTGATCCTTACGGCGGTGTATATGGATGTTCGCCGCAACCGCGTGTGAGCTTGCCGCAAGGGTGGGTGATGCCTGCTTTACCCCTGTTTCCAACCGATCGTTCCATAAAGGTCATCATCGTAATTCAGATACCAGGCCCAGTCGGATGCGCTGCGACCTGTGTTGTCGGTGATATCCGGGTTTGCACTATGCTCCATAAGCCAATAAGCATACTCTCGGTTGTCGGTGACCGCAGCCCATATGAATGGCGTCATACCGCGATGATCGCGCCTGTTGATATCCCCGCCTCGATCGAGTAGGAACTGAGCAGTCTCTGTGTCAATATCATATGCATAATGCAGCAGACTTTTCCCTTCACTGTCCAGATTCAAAGGGTCGACACCATGCGAGACGATGAACCGGACGATAGACCACCTACCATATTTGGCATGATCAAATACGGGCTGCTCCCTGCCAATACCATGCCGTGTGAGATCAATACCATGGTCGTATAGTAGTTGCGCGGCCTCAATGCAGCCAACACTGTTCAATTCTGTTTCGTTCCACTCGTTCAGCTCATTGATATCTGCTCCGAAACTCTGAACGAGGGTGAGATATTCGTCCGTGTAGTCTAGATATGGCACACTCCAGTATATGTGATACACAGGCAACACTGGCTGTGCGCCCATCTCTAGCAGCCGCGTAATGAACGACATCGGCGCTCGATTACGACAAGCTAAGGCGAGAGGTGAATAGCCGATATTTATTGGGAGTTGGGGGTCATAACCGGCGTCCAGCAAGCGCAACGCAAACTCGTAACGCTTTCGCATGATCGCATGGTGCAGCAGCGTCGTTCCATCGGACGCTTGCAACTCCTTCCACTTTGCTAGTTCCTCAATAGGGGTATCATCGGGCAGTTCGAATGGATATGGATACTGTTTTGTACTCGCCGACTCGATTCGCTCCAACACCTGGCTATCACGCACCTCGCAGTTTCTAAAACTGTAGAGACGTGAGATCTGCAACAAGGTGCTCCCATGTTTGTTTTGCATATATGGATCGGCACCTTTATCGAGCAGATAAGGCAGCATCTCTGGATGAAACAAATAAGCGGTATGGAGAACACTGTCACCATTGTCAGAGCGAATGTCAATCGGCCATCCCTTTTCAAGCAGATATGCAACCCCCTCAAGGCATCCCTCCTTGATCAGTAAGTGCATCGCGGTTTTTCCATACTGGTCTTTTTGGTCTGGAGTGACACGGTCCAGCAGAGCTCGGTGGATATCCCCAAACGGGATGCGATCCTGCGTGTCATACTGAACACGCATCAGCAAGTAGAGACACATTTCAAACACGCAGAACTGTTTTTCATCCAGGCGCGAGAGATTCAACCAATCGCTCCAGAAAGGGTAATGGCGTTCTCCTACACGCATGGGATCTGCTCCTAACGCCAGCAGCATGTTGACGATGTTAATGTCCTGGGTACTCACCGCGCTTTCCAGCAGCGAATCACCAAGGCATGGGTCCAGTGCGTTGACAGCGGCACCATGTTCCAGCAGGAACCAGACTGTCTCCCATTGATTATCATGGGAAGCCACGATGGTATATGGTGATAACTCCGTGCTGCAACCAGCCGGATCGACACCCAAATTCACCAGGTGTTTCACTACATCGAGATGCCCATGACAGGCATACCACATGGGCGCGTTATAGTGATATGGGTTATCTGTGAAGTTGATGCCTAGCTCCCAGAGTGCCGTTATGAGATCGAGGTTCTCCTCAGACACGGCATCACCAGCCATGTCCCATAACTGCCTGTTTGTCAAGTTGTCAGCGGTGATCTGACGTCTAAGATAGTCTATGTGTTCGCGGTTCATTCCTCATCCTCCTCGTCTACTGTCTCGCCACTGAGCTCATTGAGATAATCGTCCCTATACATGACATAGCTGGCCCAATCACACGCATTGCGTCCGCTGCTGTCGATAATGGTCACATCCGCACCGTGTTGATATAACCAGTCATCGATGGTGGCGAAATCAGCGATCGCCATATACACGAGTGGGGTCATACCATATTGATCTTGCCCATTGATGTCGACCCCGGCGTCCAGCAGCATCTGAGCCATCTCTTCAGTTAAGTGTTTCGGAAAATGCAACAGACTTTTGCCTTCACAGTCACGACTAAGCGGGTCGGCACAGTGTTCTATCAAGAACCGAACTATCTCCCAGTCACCATTAGATGCATAGTATATTACAGGCGGATCTGCCCCTTCACCATGCAAACAGGGATCACCGCTGCAGTTGAGAAGTATCTCGGCCGTCTCAGTATTGAGTAGGTGATGCCAGGCGGTATACCCGCAATCGTCTAGCTCGTTAATGTCTGCTCCGTGTTTTAGTAGGAGCTCCAGCAGACACTTATATTTGTCAACATTTCCCTGTAGGTGATATCCATGATGGCTTGGCATCTCCGGTTTCGATCCGGCAGCCAGAAGGTCCTTTATCAATTCGATGGGCGATGATACCTGGTAGGCCATCTCAAGTGGCGTATATCCGCGGCTATAGTTGAGAAAAGGGTTGAATCCGCGGTGATTCGCCAAATTGGGGTTGAAGCCAGCCTGAAGTAACCTGTGCACTAACTCGGTGTCGCTCTTCATGACGGCATGGTGCAGCATCGTGGTTCCATCGGACGCCTGTACATCACGCCACTGGACAAGCTCATCGGATGTGATGGCAGGAGGCACATCAAATGGGTAAGGATACGGGTATTCGTCCGCATGAGATAGAGTGATCTGCTCTCTCTGCGCACGATACCGGTCTCTATAGTCAAAAGGCAGCATATTTGCGATCTGGAAAGGCGTTTCCCCGGATTCATTAGTCGCTTGTGGATCGGCACCGCATTGCAGCAGGAAAGATAACATTGGGGGGTTATAAAGCACTGCGATATGGAGTGGACTGTAGCCTTGCTCTGAACGAGCGTTGATATCCCATCCTTTCTCTAGAAGGTAGCTGACCCCCTCTTCGCTACCCAGCTTAACTAGAAGGTGGATCGCCATGAGCTCATCAGCGTCACGCTGATCAGGGGTGACATGGTCGAGTAGTGCTGCCAGAATATCATTGAAGAGCACAGGGGTATCATACCGTGATTTGAAAGCCCAGAGGCATTGATCAAATACGCAAAACACCTCTTCTTCGGGCAGGCAATGCCTCTCACCCCAATAAGAATACTCGCACTCCCCAACACGCATCGGATCAGCTCCAAGATCGAGAAGGTGTGTCACAACATCTAGGTTGTATTCCCTGCATGCGATCCCAAGTAGCGAACGACCATAACTCAAATCCAGGGCATTGATATCTGCCCCGTGTTCCAGCAGGAACCAGACAATCTCCCACTGATTATCTTCTGCAGCTTCGACGGTATATGGTCGTAGATTGACACTGCTTCCCGCCGGGTCGACACCCAGACCCACCAGGTGTTTCACCACATCCAGATGCCCTGAACAGGCACTACTCATGGGTGAATCACAGTGGTACGGGTTGTCAGTGAAGTTGATACCTAGCTCCCAGAGTGCCGATATGAGATCGAGGTTCTCCTCGGATACGGCATCGCCAGCCATGTCCCATACCTGCCTGTTTGTCAGGTTGTCAGCGGTGATCTGCCGCTTGAGTTCGTCTATCGGTTCGCGGTTCATTCCTCATCCTCGTCTACTGACTCGCCACTGAGCTCATTGAGATAATCGTCCCTAGACCTGGTATAACTGGCCCAATCGCATACATTACGCCCGGTGTTGTCGGTAATGGTAACGTCAGCACCGTGTTGATACAGCCAACCATCAATGGTGGCCAGATCATCGATAGCCGCATACATGAATGGCGTCATACCATATTGATCTTGCCCATTGATGTCGACCCCGGCATCTAGCAGCACCTGAGCCATCTCTTCGGTCAAGTCTTTAGGATAGTGCAGCAGGCTTTTGCCTTCACGGTCATGGCTGAGCGGGTCGGTGCCGTGTTCTATTAGGCACCGGACTATCTCCCAGTCACCATCGGCTGCGTGATGCAGTATCGGCGGATCAGCCTCCCCACCATGCAGACAAGGATCACAGCCGTTATTTAACAGAATCTCAGCCGCCTCAGTACTTAGTGCGTAGTGCCAGGCTGTTCGTCCAAACTCATCCTGCTCGTTGATGTCTACTCCGTGTTTTTGAAGAAGCTCCAGCAGGCATTTGAAATAGTCAGCATCTCGCTGCAGGTGATATGTGTAATGGCCTGGCATTTCGGGTTTGGCCCCTGCGATCAAGAGTTCATCAACCAAAGCGATGTGTGACGGTGCCTGGTAAGCGATTTGAAGCGGGGTATATCCGCGGTTAATGGCCAGATTAGGGTTGAAGCCAGCTTGAAGTATCTTGCGCAACAACTCGATGTCGTTCTTAATGATGGCATGGTGCAACATCGTGGTGCCATCGGATGCCTGAATATCTCGCCACCGGGCAAGCTCACTGGATGGTGTAACATCATATGGGTAAGGATACGGGTATTCAACGACAGGTGACAGAGTGATATGCTCCGTCTGCTTACGATACCGCTCATCAAACGGGGTAGTCAGCAAGTTGGCAATCTGGAAAGGTGTTTCCCCGAACTCATTGGTCGCCAGTGGATCGGCACCGCACTGCAGCAGGAAGGATATCATTGAAGCATTGTCAATGACAGCAACATGGAGTGGACTATATCCCTGCTCTGTGGGAGCGTTGATATCCCATCCCTTCTCAAGAAGATAGCCGACCCCTTCTTCGCTGAACCGTTTAACAAGAAGGTGAATCGCCGTCAGCCCTTCAGCGTCATGCTGATCAGGGGTGACACGGTCGAGTAGAGCTTTCAAAATATCATCGAAGAGCACAGGTGCATCAAACCGGTGTTCGGTCTTCAATGCACAGATACAATCATCTAGCACGCAGAAGTCGACACTGTCGGGCAGGCAATGTCTCTCGCTCCAGTAGGTATATACACACCTCCCCACACGCATGGGATCGGCACCCAGCTCAAGAAGGCGGATCACTATGTCAAGATTGCGTTCTCGGCATGCAAACTGGAGTAACGAAAATCCATCGCACAAATCCAAGGCATTGACATCCGCACCATTCTCAAGAAGGTACCATACTATGTCCCAATACTCGCATGTCGCAGCTTGATATGTATATGGTCGATGTTCAGCATCGCAACCAGCCGGATCGACACCCAGGCCCACCAGGTGTTTCACCACTTCTAGATGCCCAAGACATGCATGATTCATGGGTGAAAAACTACGGTAGGGATCATCTATGAAGTTAATACCCAGTTCCCAGAGTGCCGATATGAGATCGAGGTTCTCCTCGGATACGGCATCGCCAGCCATATCCCATAATTGCCTGTTTGTCAGGTTGTCAGCGGTGATCTGCCTCTTGAGTTCGTCTATGTGTTCTCGGTCCACCATTAATACCTCTTTAATAACTCCAGCATCTTGCGGTCAAGTTTGTCGCTGCCCATCTGCTCGTATTGCACATCCTTGCGGTTGCTGTTGATGATGCCGAAGTCACCGCGCAGGTTCCACAGTGCCCAACCCATGTTGGCTTGCTTGAAGGCGCGCAGGCTATCCTCCATGAATCGCAGCGTCAGATTGTGCGGCACGGCGGAAAACACGCCCCATTCGCCGATAAACACGCCCACTCCTGATTTGTTGTGGAAGTCGGTCCAGGGTTTCAGCACGGAGCGGGTCAGCCAGGCCTTGTTTTGAACACCCCCATAGGGAAGCTGCGTGTTGCGCATCGATCTGTCACTTCCCAGAACCAGTTTTCCTGGTGGAAGTCCCCATGTTGAGAAAGTCGGGAAATGCAGTGCCGGTTTACCATCAGGGGCGACCATCAGCTCGGAAAATCGCAGCCAGTCCCCGCGTTCCACCCGAATAGTGAGTGTCTTGGTGCCTTTGGGGTATCGCGCGGTATAGCTGCGGTCGAACTCGTTCTGGTAGCTGTTCCACTCCGGAACACGGACCGCTTTAGTCCACTCGCCCTCGCCAGCGGTGCAGATGATGCGGTGCCGGTAAATCTCCTTGCCGTCTGCGGTCATCACGATCTCCGCCTCGCTGCTGATGCAGTTAACATGGATGCCCACCTCGCCTGCCGAGGAGCTGAGACGGCTGATGTCGCACTCCAGGGGGTGCTGTATCTCCGGTTTGGCGTTACCGTAGAGGTAGTTGTTCACCTGCACTGAGGGCCACTGTGGCTCCGGGAACTCGCTGGCACCAGTGACCCAAGACGTTTTGTAGTGGGTTAGACCAAAAGGCTGGTAGTTATGCATAGCCTGGGCGATCTTCAACGGCACCAGTTCTGGCACAGGTTTCGTGGCGTAGTCAAGTCCATCAGCCATGATCAGTCGGTCGGGGTCTTCCTTGCGGATGGCAGACACCAAAGCCCTCACCACCTTAGCGTAGACTGAACCATCTGCGCCGGCCGGTTCGTTGAACAAGTCAAAGCTGAGCAGTCGGTTAGGGATACCGGCCCATCGCCTAGCGAACATCACCCAGTGACGGCAGGAGACTTCCAGAGTGGCCGAATCGGTAAAAATGCTGGTTCTTTCTTTCTCCGTTGACACAGTATACCCAGGGATGCGGTGCAGGCACAGGTTGATGTGAACGCCATATCGGGCGCCGAATTCGATCGCACGGTCGAAGTCTTCTATCACATCGGGTTTGATCTGCAGCCAGTTTTCGGGATCGGTGTATATACGGTAATCCACCGGCAGGCGTGCGAAGTTGAAACCCCAGCGTGAGATGAGCTCGAAGTCTTGCTCAAGGAAGGGTGTGTTGCTCCAGCCAAGGATGAACCGGTTGAGCAGATTGAATCCGCGCCATCGAGGCAGCTTGGCAGCGGTGGCCTCAGGCAAGGGTGCGATATGGCTCAGCACCTCCGGCTTGATGGTATGGACGCCGATCCGCTCGGGCGATCGTGTGGATGTTTGCATGGCCGGCTCCTCCTGTTGGTGTCATCATCTATCATGAGTATTGCACATAAACGTATCGGTATCCTGCAGAGCGAAGACGGCGGGCTATTTCCATTCACCATCAGACCACCCCTTATCGAGCGGATGGTTCAGAATGAGACTATCGATGATGGGTTGAAGGAATTGTGTAAGGGCAGCAAGAATAACACCGAAATCGGCAGGTACATCGTCGCGACCGATACGTTTAACATAGGACTGCCAGTTCATCTGCTGCATTTCGGCATACTGGATGTTCAATGCATATGTGTGAGATTTAAGCTCGGTTCTACGCATGACAAACGTCATACGGACAGCATCTGCAATATCGTGGCTCGAAAACTGATGATGAGTGCTGAATAGCCAGATATCGAAATAATCCTTCATCCGGCTGTTTGTCAGCCCATGTTGTACCATGGCATGATACTTCTCAGCTATTGCCGTTTCCATCCTATAACACATCATGAAGACAGATGGCATATCGAGCATGGACGGCATCTCCCGCAGTTCCGGTGATGGGGGTGACGATATCATCGAACCCGATATCGACATGGATACGAAATCGAGCCAAACCCAGTGTTCCTGATATGCCAACGCGTACACCTTGGTGTTGCGCATCAACAGTGAGGGGTGAAGCGCTGACCGAATCGGTGTCGTATGACACACCATCAGCACCGACTTCCGTTTCCGCTATCTCTTTAAAGACAGAAATGATCGAGTCTTCAGACAGGTACGTCCGGCCAAGCACGTCTATGTCCATCGTTGTGCGGTATTCTGCAAGGTTCCATACTCGGAGAAGCATGGCTCCTTTCAAGACGAAACTGTTGCTGTGTGGCGACATCGAAAGACGGTATAGGAACCTCTCCATGGCGTAAAGTTGCATCAACTCATTAAATAACCTGTGCTCAGCACGAGATATGTTGAGGATCCGCTGCTTCACCGACGCTGCGATATTCCTCATGTCATCCACTCATCAACATCACGAGATAGGGCATGAGGCCATTCGCCACTCGGCAAATCCGGGCACATTCCATCAGTTTATCTATGTTGAGATGCTCACTCTGCCGATAGAGTCTGAGAGCTTCTAGTACCACGTCCATTCCAATTTGGTTTCGGAATTTAAAGCAGTCTACTAGTGTTTTCTCAATGCTATAGACTTTGATGTTTACTGAACCATGTAGGTGCATTTCGATGCCTGTTTTATAACATGTATTCGAAAATCGATGCACCGATATAGGCGGGTAGTAGATACGTGGTGTAGCGGCTCCTTTTGGTAGAGCCATTGATATGCGGGAAGGAATCACAGTTGTCAGCTCATGATAGGACAATGCGGAGACCAAACAAATGACTGCATTTGGCGAGCGCAAACAGACCGTCTCCAAATCGATGTATGCCGTAATTCCGGATTCAGCTAGCCTGAAGACACCTCGCGACGGCGAGTCCAGTTGCCCTGTATCGCGCAGAGCATACAAGGTGCGCGGATGAACTCCTGATCTCAACATTGTCGCAGTACTTGCCATGTTCCCATTGCTACTGAGGATGTCCAGTGCTCGAAGCATGGCAGTTTTATTTAGTTTGGCTTGTGACATGGATATATCTCTCATTACTTATATGATTCTATATATAATTATATCCCATTTCCGCTCATCTGCAGAATACATCGCGCACTTTCCATAGTCCGATCTGATCAGTCTTTATCATGAGTATTGCACATAAACGTATCGATATCCTTCATCGCAGGCAGCAACGGTCGTGGTACAATAGTACGAAAAGTACCCGAGGTGACACCCATGAAACCCGCCGTAAACATAGAAACAGACACCCTGAGCCGCTGGAGCGCTCCATATAGAAACTGGCACTACTACCCCGAGTATGTGATCCCGCAGAAGCCACAGGTGCCGGGCCACGAGGAGTTCCATAACACCGACTGCCCCACCATCTTCCAGATGCGCGAACACCCGGGAAAGTGGTTCATGAGCTACATCGGCTTCAACGGTCAAGGATACAACAGCTTTGTGGCCGAGAGCAGCGACCTGCTGCATTGGACAAACCATCGGCTGTTGATGGGATTCGGCGAGAAGGGTGAATTCGACCACGGCGGTCGGGTGCTGGGTGCCTATCTGTATCGGTCCTACGATGTGAGGGCCCCGCGGATGCTGAAGCGATACCGAGGTCTGTATTGGAGCCTGTATGGTGCCTACCCTCTGCAGGGCGGCTATGAGCTGCGACCCGGCTCCGAAGGCGTGGCATGCAGTGAGGATGGTCTCATCTGGAAGCGTGCCAAACCGGGCACCATACTCGCTGTGTCCGATAAGGACTGCGGGGAGTGGGAGAAGGACTGCATCTACCAGCCCTGGTTAGTGGAGTACCGCGGACGCTTCTTCAACTTCTACAACGCCGCGAACGGCAGCGAAGAGCAGACCGGCATCGCCACCTCATCTGACCTCATCAACTGGAAGCGCAACCCGGCCAATCCGGTGGTGAAGGTTCGCCCTGGCGGTTACGACGAGGGCTTCGCAAGCGACCCGAAGGTGTTCCGTGACGGCGACCACTGGACGATGATCTACTTCGGAGTGGGCAAAGGCGGGGCGCATATCATGATCGCCTTCTCGCGCGACCTGATAAGCTGGACCGCCGACCCCGAGCCACTGTATAAGGCGGGTGGGAGCCCATATGGTCTGGACAAGCAGTTTGCGCACAAGATATCGCTGGTATATCACCCCAAAACAAAAGTGGGATACCTCTATTATTGTGCCGACAACAGCGCGGGCCGCGGCATCGCGCTGCTGACTAGCGCACGGATTTAGCAGGAACTGATGCGAAGTATGCTACTCAGTATCTTGCTGGCGATGGGGCTGACGGCCTCCCTGGCGGCGCAGACGCCCGAGGCGCTGGAGGTCGGGCCCACACCGATCCCCTGGTACACGGGTAATCTGAATATCTACCCCTTCATGCAAAAGTATGGCACGGTAACGGTGGAGCCGCCATCGATGGACTGGGCCAGCCCCGAGCGGCTGGCGATACTGAAGCGCATCGGAGTATTTGCGGATGTCGATATCCCATCCTGGAGTATGGTGGAGCCTGAGAAAGGCAAGTGGGATTTCGGCCGTTATCTAAAGACCGCGCAACTGCTCAAAGAGGCCGGTTTTGGGTATATCCCGTTTTGCTGGGTCCACTTTCCCCCACAGTGGTATATGGATTCGCCAGACTTCGTGCCGTATCGCTGCGCGGAGCATGGCGAGGCGCTGATGCAGCTCTCACCCTGGTCGCCGAAGATATGGGACATCTACCGCAGCTTCTATTCTGAGCAGAAGAAGGCGATGGGCGACTACGTGAGCTGGATGCGCGTGGCCATGCCCGCGGACTACGGCGAGGTGGGGTATCCTGCGGGCATGACCAGTTGGCTGGTTCCACAGAAGCACGCACACGCAGGATTCTGGTGCGGAGACCCATACGCCATCGCCGACTTCCAGCAGCAGATGAAGCTCAAGTTCAAGACACTGAAGGCGATCAACACCCGCTGGAGCACGGATTTCAAGCAGTGTGACCAGCTCAGCCTACCTGACACGAACGATCAGGCAGCGAGAAAACAAGCGGTGAAATCCCACAAAAGCACCGATATCAGGCGCTGGCTGGACTTCATGGATTGGTACAACGGCTTCTGGGTGCGATTCGTGCCTAAACTGTGCGGAGTGATCCGCGAGTCGTACCCGAAGCAACCGCAGGTAGTGAGCATTGGTTATGGATGCGAAAACAACAGCTACGGCAACGACATCAGCCGACTGGCGAAGATGGCTATAACCGCCAAAGTGGCCTTGCAGACGCCGGGTAACGTCAGCAACTACAGCCAAAAGCGGTTGAGCAGTGCCTGCCGGTTCTATGGCGTGCCCTACTACACCGAACCGCCGGGTGATGTGGCGCCCGATGCGGAGATGACCCGTCTGTTCACCGACATATCCAACGGCGTGAAGGTGTTCTTTGACTATCCGCAGAACATGATTAAGGTGATACCGCAACTCCGTGAGTATAAGACATTCATGACCGGTGCGGACCCGGTGGTGGATTTTGCGATCTTCAACAGCACCATCAGCTTCCGGCTAGACGACGTGGGCGGGTATCCCCTCCCCGCTTACCTTTTGGGCGAGACCAGCGAGCAGTATGACTTCGATGTGCTCGACGAGACGCTGATTGACGATGGTGCGCTCAAGCGCTACCGCGTGATGGCGTATGTTTACGGCAACACGACCGAGCAGAGCACACTGAAGAAGATCACCGAGTGGGTGCGTCAAGGCGGCGCGTTGGTCACATGCCAGATGGGTGAGGTTCGCAATATCGAGGGTGACAACTCAGTCTGGCGATCACTGATGCCCGCCAACCTGCCCACCGCGGCTAGTCTGCTGAAAGGTGACCGTTGGGACTGGCCGCAGGTGATCAAGCAGTGCTCGCGCCGCGTGGGCAAGGGGATTGTGATCCAACTGCCGGTCACGCCGTCGGAGATGAAGCCGCTGGTGGATGGCTGCACACAGGCGATCTACCATCTGAGTGAGGCCGGTAAGGGGTTCCGCAACGCGCCGCTGATCGATGGCGAGCTGAACGGCTTCAACGCAGTGCTGCTGCCCGAGCGCATCGTGTTTTACTCCGTCGTCGGGGTTGATACGGTGGTGAAGCTGCGACCGGAGGACTGGGTAGGTCGCAAGTGCCCCGCGCAGTTGGAGTTCCGTTTGAAGATGGCGCCGCACAGCCTGGCTTCCGTCGATCTGCGGTAGAGGCGAGGTGGAATTGAGGTAGGGGCGAGGTCACCTCGCCCTGGGGCAAGCACAGGGGCGAGGTGACCTCGCCCCTACAGGTGGGATCCTATGCCGGCAGCAGTGTCATGCCGTTGACCCGCTGCAGCAGCATCTGCTCTATATTGAAGAAGCCCGTCTTGCCCATAATCCACTCGGCGGCATCCAGCGCCCCTTCGGCAAAGGCGGCTCGGTCGATCACACGGTGGGTGATGGTCAGCTCATCGGTGTCGCTGGCAAGAAGCAGCTCATGCTCACCATAGATACCGCCGGCCCGAACACTATGAACCCCTACCTCACCGGTCTTGCGTGATCCCAGACCACTCCGTCCCTGCAACACATACCCAGAATCTCTCGCGGCCGCCATCTGGTTTGCGAGGCGGGCAGCGGTACCGCTGGGTGCATCCCGTTTATAACGGTGATGCCGCTCCGTGATCTCGATGTCGTAGTTGGGCAATAGCTGAGCGGCAATCCGAGCCAGCAACATCAGCACGTTAACTCCCATGGTGATGTTCGGCGCGAACACCACGCCCGTGGGGGTGCAGTCCTGAAGCTGTTCAATCTGTTCTGGGCTGAAGCCGGTGGTGCCCACCACCATCTTTGTGTTGGTGCTGCGGCAGCAGCGAAGCAGTCGAAGGGTGTTGGCTGGGCGGGTGAAGTCAATCAGCACATCGGGCTTATGCTTCTCGAGCATTTCGATTGTCTGGTGGGCCGAATGCACGGCCACCCCGGCGGGCTCCATACCAAGCAAAAGACCTAAATCCTGGCCTGATTTGCTGGAATGAGGTCCGGCAGCCGCCATGACCAGTTCGAAACGGTGGGAGTTTTTGAGTAGATGTCGGGCAACAACGCATCCGGTCAGCCCGAGGCCAACCATGGCAACGGTGATCATTTATCTTTACCTCTCTTGGCGCTGACGAGGTTAGCTGACGGATTAGGACAGGAGGCTGCCCCGCCTTGGTTGCCCAAGACTACACCCCAGTAACACGGTTCCCCCGCTCCTGCAATGCAGGATTAAGCGCATCTGTTCAGATGATTAGACGGGTGACGGGCGGACAAGTTACGGGGCAATTGACAGTTGCCAATTGGCAATGGATAGTAACTACTCAGCCATAGACGGCACTGTCCGTGGCGGTCTGTCAGTACGCTAACAACTACAGAAAGATACAGACCGCGCCGGTCTGGCGGATAGCCGAACCTGTCGCAATGAGGCTACTGGCTCATATCGCAGGTGGACGGCCACGCTGCCGCGGGTTTAGTCACCCACGGACTGGCGTCCGTATCGGGGTTCCCTCACCGCGTGGCTAACTATTTGCAGCCCGCATGCGGGCGCCCGGGGGGTGTCCGAAAGGCGTCCGCTTCAGCGGACAGCCAACTGATTAGCGATGGGTGACAAGGCCTGCTTTAGCAGGTTGATGGAACCCGTCGCTAATGGCTGAGTAGTTACAATGGACAAGGGACAATTGATATCGAAACAATTGTTAATTGTCAACTGCCAATTGCCAATTGCTGGTATAGATATCGCTGGAATCCAGAAAACACCAGCCCGATTTCGTCTGGTTTGCCCAGATCGGCGATGGCATCTGTGATTGAATCATGATATCTCAGCTTGAGCAACGGCCCCAGCTTCTGCATATCAAGCTCATCAACACCTTCGATGACATAGTGCGACAACACAAAGTCGAGGAACGCCTGCTGCTTGCCGGTGAAGTGCTGCCGGATGGTTGTTCGAGCCGAAGCAGCGCGCTCCGTGCGGCTGACGGTAGGCAGCGCGTATGCCACGTGCGCCAGCACGTCAAACAGGTCGCTCTGCTCCGCATCGATGATCTTCTGCATCTCGGTGAGTGCCGCTTTGTTGAAGCCCTTTTCCGACAGGCCATCCAGCAGCCTCTTGCGGGTTTCCGGCGCGCTCCATATCTCCCTCAGCTCCTGCTCGTTCTTGAAAAACTCGGGCAGTTTGCCGTAAAGCATCTCCATGAACTGCTGCGTCGAAATCGGGGTACCGTCTGGATGCCAGTAACTGGTGGACATCATATACTGGATGGTGCGCTCCTTACCGTCTGCCAGTTTGACTTTCAGCTTCTTGCTGCATATACATGGCTGATGGCCACACTTATCGCAGGGATGTCCGCATTCACAGCACATCTTGCCACACACGGGACACGGCTTCTTGCATTTACATGGATACTGCCCGCATTCTGGGCAGAGCGGCTTCTCACACTCGCACGGGTAACAGTCGCACACGGAGCAGTTTTCAGGTCCGATAGGCTCACCATCCCACTCCGGGTCTGAAAAGTGGTGGTGTGCCTTCACGAAGTCGTAGATGGTGAAGTAATCCTTGCCGTCATACAGACGCGTGCCGCGGCCGATGATCTGCTTGAACTCAATCATCGAATTAATGGGCCGCATCAGCACGATATTGCGGATGTTGCGCGCATCCACCCCAGTAGACAGCTTCTGCGATGTGGTCAGGATGGTGGGGATGGTCTTCTCGTTGTCCTGGAAATCACGCAGATACTGCTCGCCGATCATGCCGTCATTAGCGGTCACCCTCTGACAGTAGTTGGGGTCGGGGCTCCGCTTGATCTGGTTCACCAGGTCACGAACAATCAGCGCATGTTCCTGGGTGGCGCAGAACACCAGCGTCTTCTCACTTTGGATGATTTGCGACATGAATATCTCGACCCGCTTCTTTTCCCTCGCCCTGATTTCAATGATGCGGTTAAAGGCACTTTCGCCATAAAGTGTGCCTGGTTTGGCCTCACCCTCCAGCACATGGTCGTCGGGTGTATAGATATACTCGTCCAAAGTGGTCGCGATCTGCTTCACTTTAAACGGCGTCAGGAAGCCATCATTGATGCCCTCTTTCAGCGAATAGATGTAGACGGGGTCGCCAAAGTAGGCGTAGGTATCCACATTGTCGTCGCGCTTTGGGGTGGCGGTAAGACCGAGCTGCACTGCGGGGTTGAAATAGTCCATAATCGCCCGCCAGTTGCTTTCATCATTCGCACCACCACGATGGCACTCATCGATGATGATGAAGTCAAAAAAGTCCGGCGGATATCCGTAAAAGTTGGGCTTAGCCGGAACAGTCAACGGCTCAGCATCGGTATCGTCCAGTATGGACGGCTCCTGCTCTCCCGGCTGGTCGCACATGAAGGTTTGGAAGATCGTAAAGAAGATGCTGCCATTAGTAGGCACGCGCTCCTTCAGCCGAATCCCGCCAGGCGATATCCGCACCAGCGCATCCTCAGGAAAAGACGAGAAGGCGGTATACGCCTGATCAGCCAGTATATTCCGATCCGCCAAAAACAGTATCCGAGGACGGCGTAATATTTGTCCACTGTCAATTGCCCCAAGGTTCCACCGACTGTGAAACAGCTTCCAGGCGATCTGGAACGCGATGAAGGTCTTGCCTGTACCGGTTGCCAGCGTGAGCAGTATGCGTTTCTGACCATCGGCCACGGCCGACAACACACGCTCCACAGCGATGTCCTGGTAATAGCGACCGGTGAAGTAGCCGCCGCGGTCCTCAAAAGGCACCGCGGCGAAGCGGTCGCGCCAGGCGTTCTGCACAGCGAACGTGCGGCTCCAAAGCTGCTCAGGTGTGGGGAATGATGTGAGCTCCGCTTCTGTGCCGGTCTCCATGTCGATGCCGTAGATACCTTGACCATTGGTGGCGTAGGCGAATCGCATTGCCATCTTGCCTGCGTATTGCTTGGCCTGCCCCACCCCCTCGGTCAGCGGTTTATCCCAGGCCTTGGCTTCTACCACCGCCAGTTTGGTGTTGCGGTACTCCAGCACATAATCGGCAGTCAAGGCAGTCCCGCGCCTGAGATGTCCCTCTATACGGCCTGGTGCAATGATGTATTCGCGCCGAATACGGCTGCCTTCCACCACCCCCCAGCCAGCGGCGGTAAGCGCGGGGTCGATATGTTCAGATCGTGTCTCAGCTTCATTCATCGGATGGGGCCTTTCTCGCGCGGAGACGCGGAGGACACGGAGTGGGAGAGATTATATGTTGAAGTCTGCCTCCAAATCTTCTCGCGCGGAGGCGCGGAGGACGCGGAGAGGGAGAGGGGAGATGAGGTATGTGGTGATGAGTTGCTTGTTAACAACGTATGATCTCTTCGTGTAAATACTTGAATTAGCCTTCCCATAAGTTCTCCTCTGTGTTCTCCACATTTTTCTCATCATTAAAATGTCCATCCAAGCTACTCTCCGCCTCCCCCTCTGACCTCTCCCTCTCCGTCCCCTCCGTGTCCCCCGCGCCTCCGCGTGAGACGTATTTCTCCGTCCCCTCGATCGCCCGATTCACACGAAGGTATGGCGATGCTGACGAAGGCAGGCCGTTTACGATACGGCGGAGCCCATCTTTCAATGTGGCCTCGCCGAAGTTGATCAGCAGCCCTACATGCATGTCCATCAGGCGCAGATACGTCAACAACTGTTTACTGTGAACTGGTGCCAGCATCTCCACAGACTTCAACTCTACAACCACGCGCCGATCTACCAGCAGATCAATACGGAACCCTTCCTCGAAGAACATCCCATCATACTCGAAGCTTATGAGGCGTTGACGCTCCACGTCAAATCCGCGTCTTTCCAGTTCTCGAGCAAGGATTACCTCGTAAACCGACTCAAGCAGACCCGGCCCAAGCTCTTTGTGTATCTTCACAGAAGCGTCTACCACTGCACCAGTTATCTCATCTAGCGGCCTCATGGCATCTCCCTCCATATCACGCAGACTACCTCACGTCGGTAACCCCCACTTTCTTATACACTGAATATAACACAAACGTTCATGAAATACATCATAAACGGCGAGGTCGGAGAGATTCGTCTCACGCGGAGGCACGGAGGGCGCAGAGAGGGAGGTTTTGGAGGGCTGTCACCGGATTTACTCACGCGGAGGCGCGGAGGGCGCAGAGAGGGAGAGGCTTTGGAGGGCTTCTTGCATACTACAGCTCTCCGCTGAAAGCCCGATGTAGTAGTGCCTGTTTTAGTTCATCCAGTGCGTTAAGCTTATTTCGATAAATGGCGTCAAGATGCTGGGTAGCTATATGGTATGAATCAAGTATTGCCGCCAGCTCTTTTTGCTTTATGATTGATGGTAGCCATGCCTGAAACTCGAAGAGATGCTCTCGATTGACCTTAGGCATTCCCGCTCGAGCGGAACCAATCACTGCATAATCTGTAAATGGTTTACTCATCAATAAGTAGTAAAGGAAATCACGTGTTATTTGACTTGTCGAAGGTGCAAGTGGATACATATCAGCACTACACAATCCCGAAAACTGTGGACGTGCTACTTTCATTAGGTAAGGCCTAATTTTGCTGTATAACACCATTGTATCGTCAAACGGAAACTTCCCCGAAATCAAGCATTCCTCTCGCGCAGTCTTAAGTTCAATCAATTCGCCTGTTTTAGCAACGATGTTACCGGCTCCGACATGAATCATATCTATGTAGTCGCTAACTCGAGGATCAACTAGAGCTGAAGTGATGCTACATACATCTCCCAGCCTCTTCTCCACCCAGCCGTCACCTCGCTGGGTGAAGACGGATTGCAGGTGGCTTTCGAACAGCGCACGGGCGTTCTGGAGGTTCTTCTCGGCGTTAGCCCTGGCGATGGCGATGCCCTCAAACGCCTCATCGAGTATGCGCACAATCCGCTTCTGCTCATCCAGCGGGGGAAGGGGAATTGGTATTTCTTTTAGCTTCTCCTAGTTTAGAGTCATACCCTTAAGTTTTATATCGTTCATGGCAGCTTTATGCCAGTCGAAAAATTGAAGGCTGTAATATAGGAAGTCTTTCAACAAGGCTTGTTCCTTATTGATTGTTAATGCGGCTATGGCTTCATTGGTATACAAGTCACACCCTGCGTATGCCAGCCGACCGAGGGTTAGTTTAAAACTCACTAGAAGTGTTCCTGCACGCACAAGTTTTGAGATGGCAGCACCCGTGTCCGAAATATACTCCTTGCTATCACTAACGATATTACCCGTAGTATGTAAAAGGTCAGCAATAGACAGCCATACATATCCTGTCTTTCGTTTATCATCCCAATACGACTTATCGGCACGTGATGGAGTACGGCCTAGTTCAATACTGCATACCTCACCCAGCTTCTTTATCTGCCAACCAGCCTTCAAAATACCCTCCGCGCTCTCCGCGTCTCCGCGTGAGTCATGACCCCATCCCCCCGGTTCACAGCAGCAACCGGATGTGTGCCAGCACTTCGGCGCTTTCGGCGTCCAGCGCAGCGATCTCGTCCATGATTTGCTGCGGGGTGCGGTGGATCACTTCCTCACCGCCGTCGGGGTTCTTGGCGGACAGGTCGAAGCTGCTCTGGTCGATCGTCGCGGCATCCACACTCCAGCTTTTGGGTGAATCGGCAAAGCTCTTCTGCAGCTCCACGAACTCGGCCAGATCATCATCGTTCAGCGGGTTGGTCTTGCCGAGGTTGCGGCCCGGGTCAAGCTGGTAATACCACACCTTGTGCGTGGGTGCGCCCTTCTCAAAGAACAGCACCACCGTCTTTACACCCGCGCCCTGGAAGGTGCCGCTGGGGCAGTCTAGCACCGTATGCAGCGTGCAGCTCTCCAGAAGCATCTTGCGCAGGCTAACCGAGGCGTTGTCGGTATTGGACAGGAAGGTGTTCTTGATCACCACGCCAGCCCGTCCGCCGGCCCTGAGCATCTTGATGAAGTGCTGCAGGAACAGGAACGCCGTTTCGCCGGTGCGTATGGGGAAGTTTTGCTGAACCTCTTTGCGCTCCTTGCCTCCGAAGGGTGGATTCGCCAGGATGATGTCGTAACGGTCTTTCTCTTGAATATCCGCCAGGTTCTCAGCCAGGGTGTTGGTATGCATGATGTTGGGTGCTTCGATGCCATGCAGAATCATATTCATGATCGCGATCACATACGCCAGCGACTTCTTTTCCTTGCCGTAGAAGCTGCGCTGCTGCAGTGTCTGCAAGTCGGATGTGCTGAGGTCTGGCTTCGCCTTGAGGTAGTCAAACGCCTCGCAAAGGAATCCCGCGGAGCCGACCGCACCGTCGTAGATGGTCTGACCGATCTCTGGTTTCACCACCTGCACCATCGCACGAATCAGCGGGCGCGGGGTGTAATACTCACCGCCGTTACGCCCAGCGTTGCCCATATTCTTGATCTTCGCTTCGTAGAGGTGGGAGAGCTCGTGCTTCTCGGTTTGCGATCTGAAGCGCAGTTCGTCAATGAAATCCAGTATCTCACGCAGGTTATACCCGCTCGAGATTTTGTTTTGGATTTCGCCGAATATCTCGCCGATTTTGTATTCAATGGTATTTGGGCCGGTCGCCCTCTGCTTGAATCCGTTCAGGTAGGGAAACAGCTTGCGGTCCACGAACTCACGCAGATCATCGCCGGTCATCGCCTTATTGTGGTCGAGTTTCCCGTCCTCGGTTTTGGGTGCCGCCCAGTTATCCCAGCGGTAGGCCTCATCAAGGATGTAGCTGTAACTGCGACCTTCCAGCTCCGCTTCCATCGCCCTGTCTTGCTCCAGACCGTCCAGATATTTCAAGAACAGCAGCCACGAGGTCTGTTCCGTGTAATCCAGCTCACTGGAGCAACCCGCCTCTTTACGAAGGATGTCGTCGATATTCCTGAATGCTTGTTCGAACAATAGAACACTCCATTAACACCGCCGATATCAACGGCAGGCGATCATTAACATTATAGCGACACGGCAATCCACCCATTGGCGACGGGTATCGTCAACCCGTGGGGAGGGCGATTCACGAATCGCCCCTACACCAGACCGGCGCGGAAAGAGTCTGCATACCATTCGCAGGCATACCGACAAACCGTGCCTGTCATTATCTCTCCCACTCCGCGCCCTCCGCGTCTCCGCGTGAGACGAACCTCTCCCCCCTCCGCGTGAGACGTCCCTAACCCTACTTCACGCCCATATCCGTCAGCAGTTTGGCGACCACGGGGTCGGGCGTGATGCTGGCATTCACCGGCAGCAGAGCGCCGTGGGTGCTGACCAGCTTCCAGCCCTTGCCATCCTCATTCTTGAACTGCAAGTCCAGCTTGCCCAGAAAGATGCCCATCTCCCCTGTCTGCACAATCGGCAGGTCAGGGCGGTTGCCGCGTTTGACCATCAGGGTGGGGTCTATGAAGGTGTGGCTGTCACCGCCCACGATGGCATCAAGCTCGGGCACCTGTTCCGCCAGCAACTGGTCCATCAAGTCGCCGATGTGGGTCAGCGCTATCAGCACATCGCACTCACGCTTGATCTGAGGTGCCAGCTTCTTCGCCACGGCGATCGGGTCCGAAATCGTCCAGCCGCGAGTCTGTGGATAATCGGAAGAACGCGGGGCTGTCACCCCCAGGATGCCCACCCGCACGTTGCCGATCTTCTTCACGATGTACGGCTTCACACCGGGCACCATCACGCCGGTCTTGCCCACCGTCAGGTTGGCCGCCAGCCAGGGAAACTTACAACTGCTCATTAGCTGCCGGAACACCACCTGCGAGCGGGTATCCAGCGTGGCTTTGAACTCGTTGTTGCCCACGCACATGGCATCATACTTCATCAGGTTCATCGCGGCGAACTCCGGCTTGCCCATGGTTAAGGTATGCCATGGTCCACGCGTGAACACATCGCCGGCTTCCAGCAGCAGAACCGGGTTTTTGGCCTCTTTGCGTAGCTTATCTATCAGCGTGGCGCGCCGGGCCAGGCCTCCCAACTGCTTGCCGTCGTATTTCACCACCCCCTGGTAATCAAACGGCAGCATCATACCATGAGTATCATTGGTGTGCAAAATAGTTAAGTTGAAGCTGGTCTGTGCCCATATCTGAGCACTCAGCAGTACGAACACAGCCGCTATGACGATCCGTTTGAACATGGGAGTCTCCTTGTCGTTTATTCTATTACCATTATGCCCCAGAGCGTCATGCTACCGCCTGCATGTGATATATGTAATATGGAAACCGCGAAAACACCTGAGGGATGAAGATGCAAAAGATACCGTTCGTTATTCTTGCCGCCATGCTCTGCCTGGCCGGTTGCCAACATCAACCTGAAGGCAAAGTCCCATTCCCAAAAAAACACACCGATAAGCTGACCAAAGAAAAGTTCTGGCAAGGGGCGATAGAAAACAGCTACCGTTCACCAGAGGAACTCAATGCCCAGCAACTCACCGAACAGCGGCATGGTTTGAACCTGGCCATTCTGGCCCGCGGTAACCCCAAAGAGATGGCGGTCGCATTGACGTTCGACGATGGGCCTCATCCTGCGGTGACCCCGAAACTGCTGGCACTGCTAAAGCACTACCACGTAAAGGCCACATTCTTTGTGGTAGGCTTCATGGCGCGAAAGCATCCTGAGTTGATCAAGCAGATGGTGGCGGAAGGGCACGTGGTCGCCAACCACACATATCACCATGTGAATCTGACGAAGCTTCCTGTGGACTATGTACCCTACGAGTGGTCTATGTGTAACGACGTGCTGTGGAAAATCACACATCGTCCGGTTAGGTTTTGCCGCCCGCCAGGCGGCGACTACGACCCCGATGTGGTGAAGGCCGCCCACCAGAACGGGCTCACAACCGTCTTGTGGACAGATGATCCTGGTGATTATGCCAGTCCTGGCGACTTCACCATACTCCGAAGGACTCTGCACAGCCTGCGTCCGGGAGGCATAATCCTGCTGCATGACGGTATCCAGCAAACACTCGATGTGCTGCCCACCATCATCGATGCCGCGAAGTCCAGCGGTTTACGGTTCATCACGGTCGAACAGATGGCAGCTCAGGCCCACCTGAAACCATTCTCAGGCACTCGACCTAAGCCTTCCGCTACACCTTAAGGAATAGGTGCTTTTTATATAGTATTGCCAGAACACCCCACCAGATCCCGATGTAGCAGGCGGTGTAAGCCCATCCGCCTGCGATACGGCCAAAGGTGCTGATGCTTTGGTGAAGCAAGTAGCGGTCCATGCTCAGACGAGATCCGTCCGGCATCTTCATCATCCAATCCTGAAGCACCCAGATTTTCACCAGGATGGGTGCCACATAACCGGCGATGGGGTTGGCTCCAAACACGGCTAGAGGTACGCCCCATCTTTGGTGTTTACACGTGTCGATGGCCCAGTAGAACACGGCAAGCAGCACCGTTCCTGTGCCTGTAGTCAGCAGCAAGAAGGGCGGTGTCCACAACGCTTTACTGTAAGGCATATATTGCTTCCAGGTTGTCGCAGCCAGGATGAGTGCGAATCCCGATGCGAAGAGCATCGCTAGTTTCATTTTCGGCGAATTCGCATCGTTGATGAGAAAATCGCCGATGACACTACCGAGTATGACCGCCGCGGCGGTTGGTATCACCGAGGGCAGACCCCACAACCCCACACTTCCGAACAGATTCAGATTTAGGTAATAAGAAAGATTCTGCACTTCACTATGTATGCCTTTGCCCACAGATGGCACCGTGATGAAGCTCATCGCGGCCCAATAACCCACCATCATCAGCGACGAAATCAGTAGCCGCCGGCTCAAAGGCAACTCGGACAGGAGCGCACCCAGTAAGTAGGCCAGAGCGATCAACTGCAGCACGCCCAGTGAAAACACGGGTTTATGCTGTGCCGCGCTCTCCAGCAGCAGCCCCAGCGCAAACAAGCGCAAAGTGCGGGTGATGATATGAGCGTCGACCCGCCAACTGCTTAAGCCATGCCGCTTCCAGGAGGCGACGGCGAAGGGTAATGCCACCCCCACGCACAGCAGGAACCATGGAAACACGAAGTCAGCCAATCTGACCATCTCACCCCATTTGGCATGGGTCAGTTGGACAGGAGCCGCCTCATCCAAAGCCAGGTTGTTGACTAGCAGCATCAGTATCACCGTCAGCCCACGGAGCACATCAAGGGACATCAACCGCGTGGCCTTTGGCGATGGCGTGGGCAGTGGTGTTTCGGTGCTTGTTGCGGTTTCAGGCACATCGGCGGATTTATGTGAATGGAGCAGTTTCTGCCAAGTTTTTAGCATACAGGCCTCCTAAATCGCGTATCTACATAAAAACATACGGTCGCTTATACACATATTGTGACCATCTCCGAATAGGCAGTGCAGGTCAACTTATGCGGTTGTGTTGTGCCGTAACCTCGGAAGGTCGCGATGGCTTTTTCTACGCCTGATGAGGTGTGAACTTGCTCACAAGCCAGCCGATTGGCAACACCAGCACGGTGTTATAGGCAGCCGTGCCCAGTGTGATATAGAGCCAGCGCAAGGAGGAGGTATGGGGGCTTAGTAGATAGAAGAAAGATTCACACAGCAATGTGCCGAGGAATGCGCAACCTGCCCACAATGCCGGATTTCCGCGAAAAATGCGGGCCTCCATACTGGCCAGCAGCATTGCGAGAGCTGTTCGGGTTATGATAAAGCTGCCCAGCGAGACGCCCACCAGAGAGCCGGTTAGCCAGCCAACCAGGAACCCCCAGACGGCGGCTTGTTCAAAATGGCTGTTCACACCAATGGCTACCACGCACACCAGCAGCAGATCCGGCTGCACGCCTTTAATGGCAATAAGCTGGGTGAGGTTGCCTTGAAGGGCGGCGGCTATAACCACCAGCAGCAGAAGTTTGGGCCAAAGAGGCAGTTTGAAGCGGCTCATTATAAACCTGAAGGCAGCACGTAGAATATGTCAACCCGGCGCGGGTTCACGAAAGGCTGAATGACGGCTTCGCGCATCCCAGCCTCTTTCATCTCAGCACGGCTTTGCACCACGCCAATGGGCAGTCCCTTGGGGTATAAACCGCCCTCACCGCTGCTCACCACCACATCACCCACGCGGACATCGGCATCCTTCTCTAGGTAGGTCAACACGATACTGTCAGTCCCGCGGCCTTTACAGACTCCCAAGGCGCGGCTCTCCTGCCGCTGCACACGTCCCGCTACCGCGGCGTTGGGGTCCGTTATTAATAGTACCGTCGAGGTCTTGTTGGTCACACTCTCAACGATACCCACAACACCGCCTTCAGCAGCCACGATAGAACGAGGCTTAATGCCATGATCACTGCCTTTGTTCAATATGATGCTGTGGAAATAGTTGCTGGGGCGTATAGAGAGCGGTTCTGTGACGATGGGTTGGGGTTTGGTTGACTGCATAATGGCCAAAGCTCGCCGGAGAGATTCATTCTCGATGCTAAGCTCTGTCAAACGGATTTTCTCTGTATCCAACGCCGCCATCCGCTGGTGAAGGCTCCGGTTTTCCGTACTCAGGGCGCGTGCATGAACAAACCCATAGCTAAAATCGACAGTAGCCTGCTGTACAGTGTGAGTCAATTTTTGAAATGGGGCCACGATTCGGGCCCAGGGTTGTGCGCTTTTGTCGTTCGTGCCTGTCGTAAGGGCACTGTTATGCAGAGCACCCAGCACCATGGCTGCGATCACCAGCACCACAATTAGCCAAAACCGACCACTACGCCACACAGGCTCATTCACGGAAACGCCTCCGTTGGGTTACTTTGCCGCGCTAATCAGCACTTTTCGCAGTTGTGTGTTGTGTTCCAGTTCTTCTAGCATATGCCCTGTTCCATTCGCTACACAGCTAAGCGGGTCATCGGCTATTAACACAGGCATGCCTGTCTCAATGTGAATCAAGTTATCTAGCCCGCGCAATAGTGCTCCACCACCCGCCAGCATAATACCATGGTGCATGATATCAGCCGCCAGCTCAGGAGGAGTCTCCTCGAGGCACTGTTTGACAACTTCCACGATCTTGTTGACAGGTTCAGAAATGGCCGCCCGAATCTCTTCGCTGGTCACTGTGGTGGCTCGAGGTAAACCGGATATCAGGTCGCGTCCGCGGATTTCCATCTCTTGCTCTTGCCCATTGGGGTAGGCTGAGCCGATGGTCATCTTGATCTCTTCCGCGGTTCGGTCGCCGATATACAAATTGTGTTGGCGGCGCACAAACGCCACAATAGCATCATCGATCTTGTCGCCGGCTGTGCGCTCACTTTTGGGAGCAACAATACCGCTGAGGGAGATCACAGCCACTTCGGTGGTTCCGCCGCCAATGTCCACGATCATGCTGCCTGTGGCTTCGGATACCGGTAAGCCTGCTCCAATGGCGGCCGCCATCGGCTCTTCCAGCAGATAGGCCTCACGGGCCCCAGCCTTACGGGCTGCACTCACAACTGCGCGCTGCTCCACATCGGTGGCACCACTGGGGATGCCAATCACCATTCTGGGGGCGGCCCAACTGCGGCGGTGAACTCTCTGGATGAAGTAGCGCAGCATCTGTTCGGTTTGTTCAAAATCTGCAATCACACCGTCTTTTAAGGGGCGGATGGCCTGGATGGAGCCTGGTGTTCGTCCGAGCATGCGCTTAGCCTCATTACCCACGGCTAGCACTTTACGGGTGTCACTCTCGATCGCGACCACAGACGGCTCGCGTAACACTATACCGCGACCGCGTACATGCACAACTGTATTGGCTGTGCCGAGGTCGATACCCATATCTCGTGAGAAGTTAGCGAACAGTTTGTTCCAGATCGACATGATCGTTATTATGATCCTCCAGGTGCCCTAAGGTGACCACTATATTATACATGCACGAACCCTAATGGCGCAGAAAGGCTTCAATCAGGCCGAGTCCCTGGTGGACACCGTCATCAGTGCGAGATATAATTCGCGGACTAGCACGATACTCCCGAGTATGTATGCTGCCTGCACCGGTGGACCTTCCGATGGTTTGTAATATGGTTCAGGTGTGTATATATTCGCCGATCCACTGCTATACTGGTTGGCAGTATACAGCGCAATTGCTTCGTTCTTTACGCCGACGAAACAATACTTCCCATTAGGACCTACAGACACACCATACACGTTTTGAAACAGACCGCTGGCAAAAGGATACATGATGTGTTTTGTGGTCACATCCAGTATGCCGTTTTCCGGTAATTCGAATGCTTGTGTTGGATTATTGAAATTGTTATAATGTAACTCTTGCCTCTGCAAGACAGGTATCCAAACCTGATTTCACCTCCACTTAGGTGGAGTAGACCCCGAGGATACAAAATGAAAGTGACTACCGTGGAGCATGGGCTCCCCATCAAAAGCTGGTGCAGCGAACCCGAAGAGGGCACCATCGAACAAGCTCGCCATTTAGCACTGCTGCCCTTCGCATTCAAACATATCGCCTTGATGCCAGATGCGCATCAAGGTTATGGAATGCCCATCGGCGGTGTGTTGGCTACAGAATCGGTAGTGATCCCAAATGCAGTGGGCAAAGACATCGGCTGCGGCATGTGCGCGGTCAGGCTCCATCGGTCGGAGATCACGGTTGACGAACTTAAGGGGCTGTTGACGGAGATACGCAACCAAATTCCGTTAGGCTTCAACAACCACAAATCGCCGCAGGACGAATGCACTATGCCCCAAATACCCGTGCCTGCTGGCGCTATCGTGCAAAGAGAATATGCCCACGCGCGGTGTGCGGTGGGCACCCTGGGTGGTGGTAATCACTTCATCGAAATACAGAGAGGCGATGATGGTTCCATCTGGTTGATGCTTCACTCCGGCTCCAGAAACCTGGGTCTGCAGGTCGCAGATCACTACAACAAGATCGCGATTGAGATGAATGAGCGTTGGCACAGTGCGGTACCTAAGGAACACCAGTTGGCGTTCCTTCCGCTAGACACCGACATGGCCCAAAGCTACATGCAGGAGATGCAGTATTGTGTGGAATTCGCCCTTTCTAACCGCCATCTGATGGTACAGCGGATTCTGCAGATCGTCGGCTGCGGACATGATGAGATCATCAACATCGCACACAATTATGCGGTTGAGGAAGAGCACTTTGGTCACAAGGTGATGGTGCATCGTAAAGGGGCCACCCTTGCCACCAAGCAGACTGTGGGCATCATACCTGGAAGCCAGGGCAGCTCATCATACATCGTCAAGGGTCTTGGGTGCAGAGACAGCTTCTTCTCTTGTTCACACGGTGCTGGCAGAAAAATTGGGAGGAAAGAGGCCATGCGGTCACTGAACCTGCAAGCCGAGATCGATGCCCTTGACTATAAAGGCATCCTTCACGCCATACGAAATGTTGGCGACCTGGATGAAGCACCGGGCGCCTATAAAGACATCGATGTGGTGATGGCGGAGCAAAAAGAGCTGGTAGAGGTGGTAGTTAAACTGCAGCCTCTGGCTGTCATAAAAGGCTAAGAACACGCTCAGTCGGCGGCTTTCCCAAGCCGCCGGCTGTTTTTGTTTCTAATCACCTAGTTGGGTACTTCCGGTGGGTATATCTGCGTCAGATCACTTCCATATGGTGTGCAAGTGAACAGGCTATATTGGCCATCGTGTTTGCCGATGAAGCTGAACTTGTCGTTAGGGCCAGCCGATACACCATCGGCGTTCTCAAACGAGTTTGTTGCAAATGGGTATGTCATAACGCCTGTGGTCGAATCGATAATGCTGATTTCCAAAGCAGCGCCAGAGTTGGTTCTGAAGCTATTCGGTGCGATGATTTGGGAGCCGTCCAGGGTGTAGCAGGGGCTACCAAATACCTTACCGTAAATCAACTCACTGGTATACGCCATATAGTAGGTGTTGTCTGGTGATTTGGTCCACAGCTTGGCATCGCCATTATAGGCCTCTACATAGAGAATGCGATCCGGGTATTTACCTACCGCAGCCTGATAGCTGGGCTGCTCTTCAGATGCGGTGTGGTTCGGGATGTGGGTCATCTCTCCGCCGGTGATGGGTATGGTGTACAGGTTAGCTGGGTTGTTCGCTGCAAGCGACTTCTCAAACAGCACGGTGTTGGCATTCATGAACATCGGATGACCGCTGCGTGCCCCCACCAACTCCGTGAGTCCACTGCCGTCAGCGTTGATCTTCATGATGTGGCAGTCTGTCCAGAAATTCGGACCGCGGTCTTCAAACACAATGGTGTTGAGGTCTGGTGACACATCAAACCGGATGATGTTCTTGCCAATAGACGTATACTTCGCGAACTGGCTGCCATCAGGCTTGACCCGATAGATATCCAGATTGCCATCGACACCGCCGGCAAAGAATATCCATTGGTCGTTCGTGTTCGATTTCCAAACTGAACAGCGCATCAATGTAATTGTGGGAGTTGGGTTGTAGACCACTACCGTCATCCATGGCGATGTCAGGTTATCCATAGATACACGCACTGTGGGGCTGCCAGTCGCCACACCGTATGCTTCACCGTCCTGGAACCGCAGCATCTCCGGTAGAACTGGGCGTGCTTCCATAGCTCCCACTGCTGGTGCCCCTACTTCCCACTTCACAGAGCCGGGTGTGATGGCGACCACCGATCCTTGAGCACTGCGGGCAACGAAGCTGAGCACTTTGTGCTCCCCTACTGCGATGGTTTGGCTGGCTTGTACCTCTAGACTGGTGATGACCTGGCTGATGGCGATACTACCCATGCCCGTGCCATCATCCATGATCTGCACCACGTAATCGGCTGTGCCAACGACGGACCCTGCGCCACTCGCCTCACTAGTGAAGCTGATGACTACGCGCCACTTCTGCGCAGGCACCTGTTCAGGCGAGACCCAATGCTGGATATACGCCGCCGGGTCTGTCTGCCGGTTGATGATCCACTGGTATACTGGTTCCGCTTGTTGTTCGGTCGTGTTTAGCACTGGGTTGTGGTTGCCGGCTAATATCCCTGAATCTGGGTTGTACAATACAGGTCGGTAGAGTTGGATTTTCAAACTGAGAGCAGCGGCCGGGGCTTGTATCGCACGGCCCCTCTCAGCCCAGTTGATGTCTAGACGAATGTGGGTTTCGGGGGTCACACTGTTGCCCCCGCAGCCGGATAGTAGTGGGAGTAGAAAAAGCGGTATTGCGACGATGATCCATTTGGCACGCATAGCCGTCTGTTCTCCTTCATGCCTGATCGAATTGTTCACCCGTCTTGTGCAACTACTGGCTGGTGATGCCCTAATTATAGCATGTAAGGATGCGGATATAGTATGTGTTTAATGGCAGAATTACGAGTATTTTAGGCAGGTTTTAAGCCATGTTTACAATGGCGGAAGGGGTTATCGGGGTGATTGCAGAGTAACGGATAAAATCATCGGTATTGTACGTAAGTATGTACTGGATGTCATACGCGCCCATCACTGCGAAAAGGCGGGCATCATGCGCCTGCTTCCCAAGAACCCTATGTTTTGTCACGACTTGCTGCCAACGGTCAGCCATATCAGCGGGTTCGATGAGGCATGGAAATACGGCACGGATTTCTAGTAATTCCATCAAAGCTTCTCGATATCCGAGGCCCAAACCATTCACGTTAGCAGGTCGAGTTGCCACCACCCAGAATTCAGTAAGCACTTGGGCACAAACACATAATGTCTTCCCGCGCCCAAAGAGATTATCAACTGCATCTATACATTCTCGATGACGTATATTAGATTGATCACGAAGCCTGATGAGTATGTTGGTGTCGATCAGATAGCTCATACACGATCTTCATATAGGTTCTCACGCCGTAGTGCCTCATCTGATATGGACAGACCTGTTATCGCGGATTGCTTCATGCGGTCCCATGCTTGTTTGGCCGTTTCTGGATCCCACGGAAGATACACAGGCATCTGTCTCAGTGATAACTCTAAAGGCTCATTGACAGGCAAGTCAACTGGTTGATCCGGGATGATTGCCTTCCCATCAAAGTGTGCTCGTATTGTGATGGACATATCTCCCACCTCCGTCATCATTATGACATATGATGCAGACAGGAATACCTTTAATGTCAAACACAAGACAGTAGAGTTGGTAGTCAACACCAGTCAGACGGGTTACCCCCTCTGACTGGTGTTGTTTCGCCTACTTTATCGTGAGGAACAACTCGCCCAGCCCGATTTCGGAATAGAAGATCTCCGGTGCGACCGGCGTTTCGGCGCAGGTGCCGCCATACAGCACACGGTAGGTGTTCGCAGCCGTCTTCTGCAGCTCACCGGTTCCGTCTATCGTGCTCATCCCCAGGAAATAGCAGTTCTTGTATTTCTTGGGATCCGTACTTCCCGCCAGAAGCACGGGACCATCCGAACCGTCCATCTGCCAGTCCAACCCGTCCCGTGACACCTGCATACTGGGCACGCTGCGGCCAGACTTGTCTCCCGTGAAGGTCACCCTCAGGAACAACGGGGCTCCACCCACATTACGGATGTAGCCAATCTGGTTTCCAAGCTGAGCAAACCCCGCCGGTCCCTCGTGTTGATTCCAGTCAAAGGTGTATGGGTCGGCGGACCGTATACGGTAATAACCCGTCCAACCTTCTTTACGGTTCACTCCCACATACATCCAAAACGGCTTACCGTCCTTGTCCCAAGGCACATAGATCATCTCTTCGTGATGCAGGGCCGTGGTCTCTGGTTGGTCCAGGTTTACCAGCACACCGCGCTTCTTGCTCTGCAGCTCCCAGTTGTCGCCGTCTTTGCTGGTGAACAGCACGATGCGGTCTACGCCGCGCGGCTCCAGCTCACCGGGCAGTGATGGGCCGGCCATGCCTTGAATCTGGGCATACATATAATAAGTGCCCTTCACACGCATCACTTCCGCTTCCAGACAGTTGCTGGCGTTCCAAACTGCCGGGTTACCCGATTCGG
The DNA here is from genome assembly GCA_963677485.1 of Armatimonadota bacterium. Classification (GTDB taxonomy): domain Bacteria; phylum Armatimonadota; class HRBIN16; order HRBIN16; family HRBIN16. The sequence goes on from OY781964.1 coordinate 568,742, forward strand.
CTGGGAAGTAAAACTCGGGGCGGTCCTTGTTCATCTTCCAAGTGAATGGTGCACCGGTCTTGCTTTGGTGCTGCAGCACATGGTCACCATCAGCGTTCTTCACGCCTTTACGCAGCCAGCGTCCGCCGGTATACATTCTGTACATGCCCTTGGTGGAATCCCAGATGATATGCACACTATAGTCATATGCAGGTTCACCATCGGTAGTGGGTCTGTTGATGGCAGCGTTGTATCCAAAGAATCGGCTCTTGTAGTTCACGGTCAAGTTGCCAAGAGTTTTGTATACCAGTGTCTGCTCCTTGAAAGCCGGTGTCTTCTGAGCGATACTTTTGGGCTGCTTAGGAGCAGCAAACAAGCACGTTGAGGCAAGCAGAAGTCCACATGCCACGAGACGAACATATTTCGATGTCATATCTACCCTCTCTTTTTCCAGAACGACAGATTGGTGGTCAGGCTGTACATCGCCAGCCCTCCGCATATGATCACTGTAATACCCATGATGCCAGGTGCCATCACCTTCCATAATAGCTCATGCTGTGCAAAAAGACTTCCGCATCCCACGCAAAAAGCGCCGATACCGATGCCCAGCCCAATCACAGCCTCATGACCGCCGCCATGCTCGCCTTTTGTTTCGCTGCCCGCCATACTGTAGAACAGGCTCGCTTGATACCCCATGGCCAGACAGAAGCCCAGAATGACCTGCCCGATCATATGGATATAGATATTCGGGGCCAGCATCATGATGAGGAGAGCGACTGCCAAACCGAAGTAGCTGCTGAGCAGCATGGGAACATGGTAACACCAGCCCTTCCAGCGTCCAAACAGCACAAAACAGGACAGACGGACCAGGAAGAACACACTCAAGAACATCGAACTGGTCTCCAGGTTCAGGTGCATTTTGTTGGCAAACTGCGGCGTCAACAATGCACAAATGGTCAGGATGACATACCCCATCGGGTTGAATATCCAGCCCAGCCGTCGGAATATCTTGCGGTCCTTCGCAGTCAGCCGATATCCATCATTGGTCTCAACCGGGTGTTGGGTGTCAGGGATCTGCAGGAATTTCTTCATAAACGCGATGGAAAGCACCAAAGCCAGGATGCACATCAGCGTCGGCACACCAAACAACCCGCGGGCGGCGAAGTTCGGCCCGCCATACGACGCAAGTTTGCTGGTGAAGAAGAACGCCGTGGCGGAACCACCGGCCCATCCCAGGTTATACTTCAGCACATTCCGTTGCACACCAGCGTTATTTTCACCGCGCATTAATGTGGATTCGGTGGCTGGCCATATAAAGTTCGGGAATATTCCGGTTAACAATAGTGCCAGGTTAAGGTTCCAGCCAGCCGGTGCGAATATCCCGACAAGAGCGGCTAGAAGCGTTCCCGCCAAGCCCAGGTTCAGGCTGCGGTCAGCACCGTACTTTTCGACGAATTTCCCGCCATAAACAGCCGAAATGGCGATCCCGACTCCGAACGCCATTTGCCAGACGGACATCTGCCAGATGGTCCACCTATGTTGCTCCGCATAGTAAGGTTGTCCATACATCATCAGCGTTGTGGCGATATTAACGAAAAATCCTATAGCTGTGATCAACCATTTGGAAGGTGTTTTGTGCATATGTGTGAAGTTAGCTTCCTTTCGAGATTCAGTTGTTACCTTGTGTCAGTATACAGAATTGCCATATACTGACGTTGAGACAGCATTCATGATATACGTTTACGTTAAGGAGTCTCACCGAATTTATGAGAGACCTGGCCAAACTGGCTCTGGACCGTGCCCAACAGATGGGTGCTTCATATGCAGATGCTCGCATCATGAGCATCCACAAGCAGTTCATCAACTGTGAAGATGAACGGCTCGCTTCCGCGTCTGAGACAACAGACACTGGCATAGGCATCCGTGTGATCTGCCAGGGTGCCTGGGGATTTGGATCGACAAATATCCTGACAGCCGATGGGGTTCAGGCAGCGGCCACTCAGGCCGTGGCGTTGGCAAAGGCCACTGCGGGTATGAGGCAGTCGCCGGTAGGTCTGGCTGCTGAGGCCGCCCACAACATCTATTTCGAAGGCCCATGCCAGATCGACCCCTTCGACATCCCGGTGTCTGACAAAGCGAGTCTGCTCATCGGCGTCAACCGGCTGCTGCTCAGCTACCCCAAGATCAAACGGGCCACCGCCTACATGAGCTTTGTACATGAACAACGCATACTGCTCACGTCTGAGGGCTCGGACCTGGAGAGTCGTGTCACCATCAGCGCCTGCGGTTACACAGCCACCGCGGTTGGTGATGGTGATGCGCAGTCACGCAGCTACGCCCCTGCCCCGATGTCCGCCGGATATGAGAACATCCTGAACGCCGACCTGGTGGGCCACACCCAGCATATCGCCGAAGAGGCACTGGAGCACTTGATGGCCCCAGACTGTGAAGATGGGCCGACGGATTTGATCCTTGACCCTTATCATCTCTCCCTCACGATGCACGAGTCGGTCGGCCATGCCACCGAACTTGACCGTATCCTGGGTTACGAAGAGAGCCTGGCGGGCCGCAGTTTTGCCACAGTAGACAAGCTAGGCAAGCTGCAGTATGGGTCACCACTGGTAAACTTCGTAGCTGATGGCAACCTGCTGGGCGGTCTAGCCAGTATGGGATTTGATGACGATGGTGTGCCCGCCCAAACTTACCACATCATCAAGGATGGCATCTACAACAATGTCAGCATGGGCCGTGAAGTGGCGGCTGAGATGGGTTGGGAGCGCAGTCTGGGCAGTTGCCGTGCAGACCACTGGAGCAGCATCCCTATCGTGCGAATACCCAACCTCAGCCTGATGCCTGGCCCATCACCTCTCGCATTGGAAGACCTGATCGCTGACACCAGAAATGGCATCTACATAGAAGGTATGGGCAGCTTCAGTATCGATCAGATGCGTCAGAATTTCCAGTTCGGGGGCGATGCGTTCTGGAAGATCAAGAACGGCCGCCTGGTGGGAATGCTCAAGAATGTGACATACCAAAGCATTACAGAGCCGTTTTGGAACAGTTGTGATGCGATCTGCGACCAGCGATTCTGGGTGCCAAATGGTGTGTTGAACTGCGGTAAGGGTGATCCAATGCAGATAGCCCGCATGACCCACGGGGCAGCTCCAGCCAGGTTCCGGCAAGTCCAAGTAAGACGAGCGAGGTAACACGAGATGCCCAACACAGATTCTGAATTCCATCTGCGGCTGATCACCGGCTTGAAAACAGCAGCAGAACTCTCCACAGGTGATTACACACCTGAGCAGGCACTACGCGGGCTCATGCAGGTGGCTTGCGACATCACACAAGCCAGCAGTGGAGCTATTGGTTTGCTGGAAGATGAAGGCACGACTCTGCACATCGTGGCCGCTGCCGGCGAGAATGGAGAAAACGTGCTGGGCATGCGTACCCGGTTGCAGGATAGCATCATGAGCAGTGTGTTTGATGGTGATGGACACGCACAGGAGCTGCCCGAGAGCACACAGTCCACCGCGGTACGCCCGCTGGTTTGCCAGAACGAGTTTGTAGGCGCGGTGGTGGTGATGAACCGCATCGGCGGCACACGCTTTAGCGAGAACGACCTGGATGCGTTGCAGATGTTGACCGCCTTCATCGTCAGCGTGACCAGCCGGGCACAGCTTCAGCGCACATCGATCAAGCAGAAGGCGCAACTGGAGGTGGTCTACGAGGCCACCCGTCAGCTCTCCTCCATGGATATCACCCGCCAGTTGGATGGACTGGTAGAGACCGTCTCCAAGCATCTGGAGCAGACCTATACCGCGCTCTTTTTGTTGATGGACGAAGATGACACACGCCTGCTCTACATTGCCGCGGAACGCGGGCTTGATGGCGACCAGCGCGAGGTCAGCCTGGACGCGAACACACCCTTCATCGCTCAGCTCATGCAGGATCGCAAGGCCGTGATCTACAACGATGTGGCCGCTGACCATATCGACCCCATCATTGCGGGCACGATCACTGGATCGATGCTGCTAGCACCCATCTACAGCACCCATGCGCTGGGCTTGCTGGTGGTCGGCTCTGCCGGCCGCAACGCCTATTCGCACGAAGATGGGGAGTTGATCTCAACGGTTCTGCAACAGGCGGGTCTGGCCTTGGAAAACGCCATGAACTACGAGGAGCTGCAACGCCGTGAAGTCACTGTGCGGTCGCTATATGAGCTCTCGGACAAGCTCAGCGGTACCTGGCAGCTCGACGAAGCTTTGAATCTGATCGTGAACTATGCGCAACAGATGCTGTCGGTTGACCGTTGCGCGGTCTTGCTGCTGGATAAGGAAAACAGCAAACTGACGCTGGCCCAGAGCAAGAATATCCCTGAAGGAGCATTTCCAGCCAGTATCACACTTAAAAATGATGGGATACTTGCCAACGTAGTTGAGGAGTTGACTCCCCGCGTGATCACCGACCTATCGTGTGATCCTGACCAACTATGTTCCCTGGCAGGCATCACCTGCAGTATCTGTGCGTTGCCTATCACCTTCCGTAACGAAGTCCTCGGTGTGATATGTGTCGCCTCAGATATACGGCGTGAGTTTTCCGACCGAGACATCACCACGCTTTACATCATCACCAATCACGCGGCAGTGGCTGTCGACAACGCCCATAAACTCGAAGAGGAACATCGCAAATCTGAGGATATGCGGCGTTACTTCATGCGTGCCGCGAACACCGTGCGCAGTCTGCGGAAATCTGAGGCACCCCGCCTCACCGCCAGTTTTGCCTGCGATGTCACCGACGCCAGTTGTGCGATCTACTACCGCACCTCCCATGACAGTTGCCAGATCATCGCCACCTCTGGTGAAGCCGCGGCGAGCCTTGAGAATAAACGAGTTGATGCAGCTCATGTGCAGTGGGTTCTGCGTAACCAGCGCCATTTGCTGGTGAACGACATGCGCTCCGATGCCCGCTTCCAGAGCGACCCCATGGTGCTGCATCATAACATGCGAAGTTGCCTGGTCGCCCCGCTGGAGCTTGGCAGTGAGACCGGTGTGCTGGCACTATACTCGGAGAGCACCCGCGCCTTCCGCCGGCGCGATGTGGAGATTGTCAACACCATCGCGGAGCTGATCAAGCCCCGGCTGTAGCGGCAGCGTGGCTGGCCTGCTCTGATCCACACCACTGGCGTTTAGTCACCCAGGGCGATTCGCGAATCGCCCCTACACGGCCCGCGTTCCGGCGGGCGTTGGGATGGCCACCCTCCCCTGCGCCGGTCGTTACATAATCTGCGCCATCTGCGTCATCTGTGGATACATACTCCCCATTCGTGTCTCTTCGTGTCCATTCGTGGTTTTAAATGAATCCCTTATACCCTTCGTGCCAATCGCCACCCGCCTTGGAACCAGACCGGCGCGGTCTATAGCCTTCTGTGATCGCCAGCGTACTGAAGGACCGCCCCGGACTTAGCCAAATGAGCTTGTACCGGACGGACGAACCATTGACCTACCACATCAATCGATGTTACATTCCACTTGTATGTATAATCGTGACAAAGCAAGCTCAAGGGGTGTGTGATGAACAAAGCTAGTTGGACAGGAATCCTATCGGCAACTCTCATTCTGGCCGTATCGGTCGGACCTGCATTTTCTGCCATGACCATCGTTGAGTCAGACAACGCATCATTAGTGACGAGGGTGGAACCAGCGGGCACCAAATGGACGGACAACACCAACGAGGCCGGCTATCAGTTCCCGATGAGTTTTGTGAAGGACAAACCCTCGATGGCCAGCGGCGGCAGCGCTTTGAGCAGCGGATATGGCTTCCTTCACGGTCCTGGCACTGGAGCTGAGCTGAGCTACACGTTCAGCGGGCAGAACAGCGTAAGCGTCGGCTTCCTCGCACATGCGCAGGGTCAGATCGCAGAAGTGTATGTTGACGACGTGCTGAAAGCCACGGTGGACACGGAATCCCCAAGCGCGATAGACTACGGCGGCGTGGCCGGCACCATGAGAGAGGTCTGCGTCGCGACGGGGTTGAGCAACGGACCGCATACTGTCAGAATCCGTAATACCGGCACTCACAGCTCCTCTCCCTCAACCGCCTGGGATTCGAACACGACTATGTACGGCGGAAGAGGCACCCAACTGGTCGTTGACTTCATCCGGACGGGTGACTATGCCTTTGGTACCATTAGTGGAACCGTGACTGATGGTTCAGGCCAACCGATCAAGAACGCCCGGCTGACCTTGAACTCTGGGATAGGTCCGTTTATCGACGGCGACGGCAGGACAGTCAACTATACCGACGGCGACGGTGGATACAACATCACGGGTCTTTCGGCCGGTAACTATACGCTGACTGTTAATCGGGGTGACCTGATCAACGAAACCACCCAAGTGACGGTCACCGGTGGAGCCACCACCACAAAAAACATCTCATTCACTTCCACAGTAAACATCACCAAGCCGCGGCTGATGACACCCACAGTCGTGGCCAGAGGCGGCACCATGCTTGCGGAGGTATCCGCACCGTCTGACACCACAGGCTGGGCGATGTCGCTCTTAAACCAGTATAAGACTATTCCGCTGACCGTGTATGCTTCCTACGGCACGAACAAAATCTGGAACGGCACCCGCCCGGGCTGGAGGCTGACTGCAGCCATCCCCGCAGGGACTCCGCAGGAGCTGTGGAATCTGACCGTGACGAACTCCGGCGGAACTGGAACGGAGTATAAGTCGGTCAAGGTGGTGGACACATTCGACAAGAACTTCAGCCTGATCCATATGACCGACACTCACTGTGACACCAGGTTCTTTTGGGCACCCAATCCTGACAATGACGTCAAGTTCGCGACGATGCTGGAAGAAGCTGATATCATCAACCCAACATTCATCGCACTGAGCGGGGATTTTTGCCAGAGTCCCGGAATCACCCAGGCGTATGATGAACGAATGATCCCGATACTGCTCAACAACCGGAGTGTCCCCTGTTTTGTCACCAGGGGCAACCACGAAGCTCCACTTTCGGAGAGTCTACCATTCGATAACTGGTCCTGGGAAACCATGGTGGGACAGCTTACATACGATGTCAAAATGGGGCCGATCAGGTTGTTCTGTCACGACGTGATGGCAGCCTCCTCGAAAAGCTGGCTGCAGACGGCATTTGCTGCGAGCCAGATGGATAGCAGCGATAAACTACGGATAATAGCCACCCATACGGTGAATGGCTTCGCTGGCACGTGGGCCCCCTCTACCCAGCCTTACCCCACCGTGTTGCTTTATGGGCACGGACACACAGACGCTTACAGCACATCGGCCGGCTACCCGCAAATCGAGTCCGCGTCGTCGCAAGGCTACACGATGCGTCTCGTCAGGTTCAACCGAGATGGTTCGGGTAACTGGACACTGGGAAGTGTGGGCTACAACGGCGGTCAGAAATCTATGACCGTGGCATCAAGCCCCACAAAGCCATATATCAAGCGTACGTTTCTAAAGGCCAATGACGGATCTCTGTCTACCAACACCGTGACGATACAAAATGATCTTTCGGAAACATTCGAGAATGCACGTGCCCGTTTCATCATGAAGCAGGGCACGCCGAAAGTGACCGGCGGCACCATCGTTGATTGCTATGATTCGGATGATCACCGCAAAACCATCGTGCTTGTGGAGATCAAAGCGACCGCGAACCAGTCGAGTTCGTGCTCTGTCACGACATCGGCCTTGCGCAAATAGAAGTCGATGCATCCAACCATCACCCAGATTTCGCCATTGTCCACCAAACAATGCCATATCTACTTGCAACCGATGGTGGATCATGTTAATATTTGGTAGATGATGGGCGATTTTGGCCCGTAATGACTGAATTGGGAGCTTGACGAAATGACGGTCTACCTGACATTCGACATCGGTACCACATCGATGAAGACCGCGCTGGTGGCCGATGATGGTGTGATGCTCGCGGTTTATACCACCGAATACAGCTTCATGACGCCATCGCCCGGATGGGTGGAGATGGAGCCTGAGGCTTACTGGCAGGCCGCCATCGAGGGCACGCGTGAGGTTCTCCGACGCTCAAAAGTCATACCCGCAGACATCGCAGCCATCGGCTTCAGCTCGCAAGGCCAGACCTTCGTGCCGATAGACACCTCTGGCAAACCACTCTACAACGCGATCGTGTGGCTGGATGAACGCGCCGCGGAGATCACCAGAGAGTGGGAAGCCGCCTGGTTGTCTACTGCGCTGTTCCAGCAAATGGCTGGTTACCCTCAGATTTCACCTATGCTCACTGTGTACAAGATCGCATGGCTGGCCAGATACCAACCCGACGCTTTCAATGCCTGGAAGTTCCTCACCCTGCCCGACTACCTCATCTACCGTATGACCGGTGAACTCGCCACCGACTTCACGATGGCCCAGACAACCGGGATGTATAATATCGGCTTACAGCAGTGGAACCCGCAGATGATCACCGCCGCAGGCATCCGCACAGATCAGCTTCCTAAAGTGCTCAAACCGGGTGATGTGGCGGGTAAGCTATCGAGTGCAGCGGCTGAGGCGTTGGGGCTCTGTGCGGGCGTACCGGTCTGCGTGGGTGCTAACGACCAACTCTGCGGAGCACTCGGTGCGGGTAACACTCGCGAAGGCATCGCCACGGAGACCACCGGTACGGCGCTGGCGGTTGTGGCCACCACCAACCAGCTCATCCGCGATTCGGGCTTCATCGTCGGTCGTCACCCGATGGGCAACGCCCACTTCGCCATGCCCTATACCAACACATCGGGCATCGTGCTGAAGTGGCTGCGCGACCTCTGCGCCGAGGGTTCGAGTTATGAAAGTTTCCTAGCGGATGTAGAGCAGATTCCAGTTGGCAGCGATGGCATCACGATGCTCCCCTACTTTTGCGGAACCGCCTCACCCGACTTCAATTCGGAGGCTCGCGGCGCGTTTGTCGGCCTCACCCTCGGGCACACCAAAGTGCATCTGGCCAGAGCTGTGATGGAGTCCTGCTGCTGTGTGCTTCAAGACTTGCTGGATGGGGTGGTCAAGCACGGCGTGTCGATCGATGTAGTGCGCTGCTTAGGTGGAGGTGCCCGCAGCGATGTCTGGCTGCAGATGAAGTCCGATATGCTTGGCACACGCGTAGAGCGGCCAGCCTGCACCGATGCCGCCTCCGTCGGAGCCGCCATCCTGGCTGCCGTGGGCACAGGACAGTGCGATTCCCTTCAGTCAGCCTCATCAAGCTGGTACCGCACCGATAAGGTGTTCGAGCCCGACAGCTCACGCTCCGCAGCCTACCAGGACGTATATCATCGACACATAGATATCCGAAAAAGGCTGTATGAATAAAGAAATTTCGAGAGTTGTTCATCGAACAGCCGCCTCCGCCACAGCCTAAAGGCTATGGCTATTGACATGTCAAGCCTGCTGAAGCAGGCTGCAGGGCTTCGCCCTGTTAGTGCAGCTGGTGAATGTATGCTGTATAGCGATTCATGCGCCAATTCTCGGTGCCAACCATACGGCACGAAGAGCCGCAGCATGCTTCAGCATGCTTGAAATGTCAATAGCCATGTGCTTTAGCGCGTGGCGGTGCCGGAATGAACGTAACAAAATCGCAATACACCCACAGCCCATATGCCGTGGACCATAAAAGTGAGGAATCAACATGAATAAGAAGCCGCTACTGCTTGGTTTTTGCCCCATCGGCAAGTTTGTGTTCAGCCATGAGGATGCCCTTAGGATAAAAGGCCTCCTTGAGGAGAAGTTCGCGGAGTGGGATGTCAACTATGTGGGCATTGACGATGTGCTGCCTGACGGCATCGTGCGCTCACAAAAGGACGTCACCCCAGTGGTGGAGCACCTTCGCAAACAGGGCATCGACGCTCTGTTCATCCCGCACTGCAACTTCGGCACCGAGGGTGCGGCCGGTGTGATCGCACGGGAGCTTGGTGTGCCGGTATTGCTCTGGGGACCGCGGGACGACGCGCCGCTGGCCGATGGCACACGGTTGCGCGACTCGCTCTGCGGGTTGTTTGCCACCAGTAAGGTGCTGCACAAACTGAAGGTGCCCTTCCACTACATCGAAAACTGCTCGGTCGATGATCCAGCCTTCATGAATGGGTTCGACACCTTCCTGCGGGCCGCCAACGTGGTCAAGCGGATGAGGCGGCTGAAAATCGGGCAGATTGGGCAACGTATCGACTTCTTCTGGACCACCATCGTGAACGAAAGTGAGCTGCTGGAGAATTTCGGCATCGAAGTACTGCCCATCGACATGGTGGAGTTCATCGAGAAGGTTCATGCTGAAGCACGCGACCACCACGACGAGATCATGCTGGAAGTTAACGCCACCACAGAACGCTTGAAGTTCGAGGGGTTTGACTCGCTGGAGCCCATCGTAAACATGATCGCCCTTCGCAATGTAATGCTCCGCGTGGCCGAATCCGAGCAGCTCGACGTCTTCTCGCTGCAATCCTTCTCCTCCATCTGCGACGCATTGGACTGCATGGTGGAGTATGCCACCGCGATGGTCGCCGATGCTGGGGTGCCAGTTGCCTGTGAGTCGGACATCCATGGAGCGATCAGCTCCGCCATGCTCTCCGCGGCTTCATACGATAAGGAGCCCATCATCTTTGCGGACTTGACCGTCCGGCACCCCGAGAACGACAATGCCGTGCTCATTTGGCACTGCGCTTTCCCTGAGAGCTTGAAAAACCCAGATTCACCTGCATCGGTGGGCACGCACTGGATTCTGCCGGGGATTCAATCTGGCTCCTGCCACTGGGAGATGAAGCGTGGGCCACTCACCGTCGTGCGCTTCGACGGCGATGGCGGGCTTTACAGCACCATCAGCGGCGAAGGGCAAGCGGTGCCAGGACCCAGCACGCTCAACACCTATGTGTGGATGGAAGTTCACAACTGGCCAGAGTGGGAGCGTATGTTCATCTACGGCCCATACATCCACCACGTCGCCTGCAGTTACGGTAACTACACGGATGTCATCAAACTGGCCTGCAAGTTCATTGCTGGCGTGGAACACGAGCAGTTGCCCTAACGCAATAAGATCACCGATCAGGTGGTCACACTAACGAAAAAGAGGAATACATATGTCATACCTATTCAGAGACCAATCCTGGCCCAAAATCCAGGAACACATTGATAAGCAGTCACTGTTGATCCTGCCGATCGGCACCACCGAGGAGCACGGCCCTCATCTGCCCGTCGACACCGACGCCCGCATCGCTGAGGCGTTCGGCAACAGACTGGCCCAGGAACTCTCACCCGATCTTCCGGTGCTGTTGATGGACACCATCCGTTACGGCTATTCGATGCAGATTATGAAGCAGTGGCCCGGCACCATCGTGGTCAGAAGCCGCGTGTTTATGGATATGGTGTTTGATATCTGCCGCTCCGTTCTGGACATGGGCTTCACCAAGCTTGTCATTCTCGACTGCCACGGGCACCACAGCGGCCCGCTCAACACCGTCTCACGTGAGCTCTGCGATGCTTGCGGGAAGGCGGTCTCGATCATCAGCCCAGCCCATATGTCGCGTGATGCCTTCAACGCGATCCGAAAATCACCGCAGGGTGGAGCCATCCACGCCTGCGAATGGGAGACCTCGCTCTGTCTGCACCTGAACCCTGAAGCGGTCGATATGTCGCTGGCCACCGATGTGGACCAGATGAACTACCATACGGAATTCGTGGCCGGTGACGGCTTCATGGGCCGCCAGATGGTCACATGGTCGACCTGGTATCTGCAGCCCAGTCAGACTGGCACCTACGGATCGCCCACCTTCGCGACCGCCGAGACGGGCAAAATCGTGATGGACGCCGCGGTTGAGAACTCCACGCGCTTCCTGCGCCAATACTGGGAGACACCATCACAGCAGATTTTGTAAGGGCCCTTTCCGTAGTTTCCGGCCGTAGGGATGACCCTTGTGGGCATCCCTACAATCGAGATTACCGGGTAACAAGGAGGTAATACCATCGATAACGCAGCTCGCACACTGCTATATAAGCCAGACTGGGCGATAGCCCAGAAACGCTGGAACGCCTTCTGGGACTGCGGACCGACAGACAGACCATGCCTGTGCGTGACCGCTCCGCGGCCTGTCACGTTGCCGCCGGAACCGGAATACCGCACGATGGAGGACTTCTACTTCGACCCGGAGTATGTCTCCAACCGGATACTGAGGATGATGGAGTCCACATGGTTTGGCGGCGAGACGGTGCCCTCCTACAACTATCTCATGGCGGGTTATGCGCTGGGATGCGGGCCTGGGGTTGAGTTCGCGAAGGACACCGTTTGGCACCCCAGAAACTGGAAGAGCATTGATGATCCCGTGCCCTGGCACCCGGGACCAAATGATCCCTGGCGTCCGAAGATGGAAAAACTGCTCAATCGTATCATCGAAGCCTCGAAAGGCAAGTTCCTTGTGGGCTATGTCTGCCAGACGATGATGAATGATCTGCTCGCTGTTTCGCGTGGCACCGAGCAGTTTCTGATTGACCTCGCGACCAATATGGATACCTGCATCCTGCGCCTGAGCGAGACACTCCCGCTGTGGCTGGAGGATATGGAGCACTTCAGTCAGCTCGTGGATGCCCATCAACCGGGCTGCGGGCATGTGTGGGCTGACCTGTGGTCAGAGCAGCCGTTCGCCATCTCGCAGTCAGATATGTCTTGCATGGTCTCGAAGCAGATGTTTGAGAGCTATGCGCTGGCCGAAGTGGACTTCCTGGGTGAGCACTACGACCGTATCTGGTATCACCTTGATGGTCCAGGAGCAGTGCGCCACCTGCCGTCGTTGCTGAGCCGTCCGCATGTCCGGGCCATCCAATACGTGCCGGGTGATGGGGTTCCGTCGAATGGCCCCCACTGGATGGAGGTCTATCGGCAGGTTCAGGAAGCCGGCCGATGCCTGGACATCACCGTACCGCTGGAGAATGTGGAGTATTTGGTGCGCCATTTGAGCCCCGAGGGGCTGCGCATCAACACCTCGACAGCCACCATCGCACAAGGCGAAGAGCTGCTCGATGCCGCCGTGAACTGGTGCGGTTCGGATTGGAACAAGGCGTGATGATGAGGTATTCACTCAACACTCACCTGAAAGTTCACCATACTTCACCATATAATGACATTATATCTTGATATATATGGCGTATATTGGTAATATATGGTGGAATACAAACGAAATGAGAGGTGTCCGTTGAGTTCTATCCGACCGGAGCAACCGGCTGTCATCGCTGAAGACCGCCGTCAGAAGATCGTAGAGCGCATCCAACTGCAGGGCTCTGTGACGGTCAATGAACTGGCCGACTCGCTGGCCGTTGGCGCGAACACCATCCGCCGCGACCTGGAGCTGCTGGACAAAGAGGGCAAGCTGCGGCGATCCTATGGCGGAGCGGTGGCGATCAAAAGTGCCAGCCCGCGTCCGCCGTATGAGCAGACCCGCAACGAATACATGCTCGAGAAGTCATGGATCGGACAGACGGCCCTCTCGTATGCACCAGACTCGGGCACGGTGTTCCTGGGATCGGGCAGCACCACCTACCAACTGGCATCGAAATGGTGTCCTTCCCCACAAGTGCATATCTTGACCAACTCCCTTGAGAACGTGCTATGCCTGACCAACAACGGCGTTGATTGCGTGGACTTCCCTGGAGGCAGCATCCGGCGGGAATGCCTCGAATCGGACATGTCGATGTCCCGCGATATCCTGGACGGGCTCTATTGGGATGTCACCATCATGGGAGTGGAAGCCATTGATCCCGTGCGGGGCATCACCGCACTCGACCGCTCCGGTGCGGAGCTGCAGCGGCTGATCATCGAGCATGGCGAAAAGGTGATCGTGCTCTGCGACTCATCTAAACTCGATCGGTTCGCCTATGCGCGCGTGGGGCCGGTCAGTATGATGGATATGCTCATCACAGATCCGGGCATCAGTCTCGAAACCATCAAGGCTTTTAACCTGGCAGGCGTGGAAGTGGTGGTCGCAGCGGCAACGAATGAGCTGCGACAGCACCACCCGCCGACCAATAACGTATTCGACTGAGGAGGCAACCGACATGGAACGACCATCCACATATGGAACCTATGACCCAGCACCCTACAACCTGGACCTCTCCGTTTGGCCTGAGCTAGTGAGTTCAGAAATCCCAGGCCCGATGAGTAAAGAGATGCACTCGAAGGCATGCGAGTATATCAGGGGCCTGTCCGGACAGGTGAAACTCTTCCCCGTGGTGTTCGAAAGCGGCAAAGGCTGCACTCTGCAAGATGTAGACGGCAACAAATACATCGACTTCTCCAGCGGCATCTATGTCACCACCCTGGGGCATTGCCATCCCAAAGTGTCTGAGGCAGTGGCCAAAGCGGCCAACACCTTGATGAACGCCCATGACTTCACCACTCCCATCAAGATGAAGCTGCTAGAAAAGCTGATCGAAGTGCTGCCAGGTGACTTGAAAGGCGTCCAGTTGTATGACTCCGGCACCACCGCCGTGGAGGCTGGCCTCCGGACCTGCCGCGCAGCCACTGGCAAGTACGAGTTCATCTCGTGCTTCAAAGATTTCCATGGCAAAAGTGGCCACTCGATGAGCCTGGCCAACATGACGCAGCTGAACGGGCATGGACGCTCTCAGGGCTTCTACATGGTGCCGCGGCCCGACACCTATCGGCCTTGGTGGACGCGTGAAGACGGCTCCATCGATACCGAAAAGTATCTGGAGTTCTACGACGCATACATCAAGAACGGCACCACCAATCAGATTGCGGCATTCGTGCTGGAGCCCATCCAGGGCTGGGGCGGTTCGATCATGCCTCCGGACGACTTCTTCCCGAAACTCTCCGTTTTCTGTAAAGAGCGCGGCATTCTGTTGTTCGCAGATGAGGTGCTCACAAGCTGGGGCCGCACCGGTAAATACCTGTGCATGGAGCACTGGGGTGTGGTTCCCGACGTAGTCACTCTGGGCAAGGGCTTTGGCAACGGCTTCCCTGTGACCGCGATGGTCGTGCGTGAGGAGTATGCCGACGCGGTGGACAAGATCAGCGCCTCCACAAGCTATGGCGGTAACCCGATGGCCTGTGCTGCAGCTCTGGCCTCCATTGAAGTGATCGAAGAAGAGGGTCTGCTGGCGCACGCGAAGGAGCTGGAAGATATCTTCCGCGCGAAGATGGCCGATTGGACCACCAAATACGCCATCGTGGGCGATTGCCGCGTGAAGGGCTGCTTGATGGGTGTGGAGCTTGTGAAAGACAAGGCCACCAAGGAGCCATTCGACGAAGCCGGCAAGCTGGTTTACCAAGCCGCCTTCCGCAAGGGTCTTGCCTGGATCCCCGCCGGTCACATTCTGCGCATGAGCCCCCCGATCATCATGCCAAACGAGGTGGCGATCAAGGCAATGGACATCATCGAGGAGTCGATCGCTGAAGTCCAGGCGAAACTGGGGTATTAATGAATTGAGAACGGTGAAGTTCGGGATCATTGGCTGCGGGCTCATGGGCAGGGAGCTCGCCAGCGCCACCGCACGCTGGTGCCACCTGCCCGGCATGGACGTGCGTCCTGAGCTGGTCGCCGTCTGCTCCAGAAGCGAGTCATCGCGCGCCTGGTTCACCGACAACTTCAGCTCGGTCAAACAGTCCACTCCCGATTACAGGGAGCTGCTGGCAAACCCCGATGTGGAGCTGGTGTATTGCGCGGTGCCTCACAACCTGCATCAGCAGTTCTACTGCGACATCATCGCGGCGGGTAAGCATCTGCTGGGTGAGAAGCCCTTTGGCATCGATCAGGCTGCGAACACCGCGATACTGGAGTGCATCGCGGCCCATCCGAATGTGTTCGTGCGCTGTTCGTCCGAGTTTCCCTTCGTACCCGCCGTCCAGCGGATGTGCAACATGATCGAGGCCGGTGAGATCGGCGAGATCATCGAGGTCAACGCGGGCTTCAAGCATTCCAGCGACTTGGACGCCAGCAAGCCCATCAACTGGAAGCGCATCATCGAGTTCAACGGCGAGTATGGCTGCATGGGCGACTTGGGCATGCATGTGTGCCATGTGCCGTTCCGTGCGGGCTGGCTGCCCAGGAATGTGCGGGCGGTGCTGTCCAACCTGGTGCCTGAGCGGCCAGACGGCAAGGGCGGAGTAACCCCCTGTGAAACCTGGGACAACGCCACGCTGCTGTGCGAGGCGGAGAACCCCGCAACCGGCCACAGCTTCCCGCTCACCATCAAGACCCAGCGAATCGCGCCGGGTGAAAAAGACACCTGGTACTGCGAAGTGATCGGGATGCGCAAGAGCGTGAAATACTCGTCGAAGAACACCAATTCGATTCAGATACTAGACTATTCGCAAGGTGGCGAGCAGGCCTGGCAGCAGATCGACATGGGGCATGAGACCGCTTTCAAGAGCATCACCGGCGGGATTTTTGAGTTCGGGTTTTCCGATTCAATGCTTCAGATGTGGGCGGCATTCCTCTACGAGCTGGCGCATGGCCAGCCTTTGAAGCGGTTTGCAGGATGCGTCACGCCGGAGGAGACCGCGCTGAGCCACCGCCTCTTCACCGCGGCACTGCAATCGCACCGCGAGAGCAGCACGGTGAAGATCGAGACCGAATATTAACCCGGTGTGATAGGCAGCAACCCATATGATTGGCGGACCAATTTGAAGTATCTTGGCTGCGTGTTACTGATTTGCGTGATGGCGTCTGTGAGCAAAGGTGGTGTGATGGCTGCGAATACCAACCCGTCGGCTCCATTCATCAACTCCTGGCTGGTGATTGGCACGTTTGAGAATGACACATCGAACTCAGGTTTCGATACTGACATCGTTGGTGAATCGCAAATCGCACCGAGTGCTCAGATGGTCACTGCGGGGAAAACATGGCGGTATTTCGACGACCGCCTGTTTAGCCGCAACTACGACGACTACCAGGACCTATTCAGCTACTTCAAAACCAAGAGACATGAGTCGGTGGCCGCCAGGGTGGCCTACGCCCATGTGTATGTTTACACTCCCAGGCCTCAGCAGGGCGAGTTACGCCTTGGCGCGAACAATGAAGTCAAGGCATGGGTGAACGGCAAACTGGTCGCGTCATCGGACGTTCCAACGCCCTATCGTGACACACTGAAGTCTGTAATCACACTAGACACCGGCTGGAACCGGCTGTTACTCAAAATCGTCAACAAGCAAAATGGACGGTTTGGGTTCTACGCCAGAATCTGTGACGTCAACGGAAAGGCCTTGTCCAACCTCACCTACAGCCCAGGCGGCGGATCTGGCACCCTTGCGATCTGCACGCAGGCGATGAATGATATCGGGTCGGCTACCATGCCCGCCGCATTCCGGGAGTGGCCATATGTCGAGGCTGATCCAGTGAATGCGGTGAGCAAGCGAAATCAGCAGCTCATCAGCGGCCACACGGACATCGTGCTCCACGCCTCGCCCTTCCAGTTTACGGCTCAGGGCGGCACCCCACCATATAGATGGCGTCTGCTCTCCGGTAGTCTGCCACCCTGTCTACGTCTGGGTAAAGACGGCACCATATCTGGTACGGCAGCATATGATGCCAAGCTGGTGAACTATGAGTTCAAGCTTCAGGTTACCGACGCCAATGGTCACGTGGCCTCACGAATTCTGACCATCAAACTGAATGAACGTCCCAATAGATGGTATGAAGCTGCGAAGCTGGTGGGACTGATTCACGGCCCCGAGAAAGTGGCCGATGACCAGATCCCCCGATTGGCCAGCCTCATGAAATCCGAAGGTTACGGTGTGGGTATCCCCATATCCTACGACAACGGTGACTTTGAATTCCGCTGGCCTTCGAGCTTCGACCCTGGCCGCGCAGATACCATCGGAAAGTACAAAGCGGCACTGGAAGCGCACGGCCTGAAGTTCGGCATGTATATGGGCAACATCGCAGGACCCAACGTGAGAACCAACAACGGGATTCTGATGGTGGAAGAGGCGATGCGCAGATACCATCCCAAGGTGCTGTGGTTTGACTGGGGGGCGGATGTTTCGGGCTATGAATCGATCGATGCCCTCTACTCGATGGTGAAGAGCATCGACCCTGAGACGGTGATCGTTAAGAACGGCTTTCAATTGCTCTACCATGGCGACTGGGATGTGCTCAGCCTTGAAGGTTTCTGGGCCTGGGGCAAGTATTACTGGAGCATCTGGCCCAGTGAGCTGGCCTGGCCGAAAAAGAGCGTGGTCGAAAGCTGGCGTCTGATCACGGATCCAAATGGGAGTCTGCCAAAGATATCAACCCCGATTGGAAGATGTATATGCGGGTCGTCATCTCGATGATCGGTGAAGGCCAGGTCGCCAACCTCGACCACAGTGCCACGCTGGTATCCGGCCTGGAACGCGATGGGGTGCTGCACAAACTTGAGGAATCGCCAATTTCGGTCGCTCATTTCAACATGGCGGCATGGGCGAACCCTGCAGGTATGCCATCGCTTACCGAATCCTACACCCAGGTGGATCAGGGTCCACTGGATGGCAGTACATATGGTTACAACACCATTAACATGAGTCGCGACGCCATCTACATCCATATGCTCAAGAACCCGTTTGGCAGAACCGGCATGCCGACTAATAGCACACTAACGCTCACCAGATGCAAACAAAAAGTGAAGAGTGTGGTCTGGATGAACGGCAACCAGCCATTGAAGTTCGTGCAGACCGGCGGGAAGATCAGCATCAACCTGACGGGTGTGGCCGCCGACGAGATCGACACGATTTTGAAGATCAACATTCAAGCCGCGCATCCGCATGTTGCACTGAAGCCTTTTGTGCCCGCGCCTGTGGCGGTGGAGCCGCTGCTGCCGGCAGGGAACCTGGCCTATTGCAAGCCGGCGAAGCTACTCAGCAACGATGGCATCACCGAACTGGAAGCCAGCAGCGGCACATCCGAAGCGAGATGCGGTGTGGATGGCGACCCCGACACTGTGGCGCAGGGAGCCTGGGAGTGGGCCTGGACATACCAGCTCGATCTATTGAAGAGCTACACCCTCCGCACAGTGCGGATACAGTTCGCGAAGACATGCTGGGCGACCGACTACAAGCTCTTGCTGTCAAAAGACGGCAAGGCTTGGAAAGAGGCTGCTCACATCACGGACGGCAAAGGCGGCACCGTGGTCCATGATCAGGACGGCATTTCAGCCCGCTATATACGGATCACCGCATTGAAGCCTGATGGGCCCGGTCAGGAAGGTGCCCAAATGGGCATCGCAGAGTTTCAGGCTTACGAGTAGACGCCCCACTTGCTGGTAGTGCCCGTTCACGGCACTACCAGTCGTTTTGCAGCAGCCACAGGATACTGCCTATGGTCACAGGCTCATCGTCAAAGCCGCCATGGCAGGTCGATTTTGTGCTGGCTCCATCACCGCCGTCTACCTCTGACCAGACCATGCGATGCGAAGCGGCACTGAAGAAACCTCGAGCCCACTCCACGCCAGGATAGTGCGCGGCATCATAACAGGCGGCGCGCACATAGTATCTCTGCATACCCAATAGTGGCTTGTCGCTTTCGTCCTCCAAAACACCTGAGACGAAGTAGAGCAGTGAGCTGGGGTATACCACCCTGGCTATCGGTCCTATCACATCCTTAGCCATCGCGTCGGCCAGTTCGAGGGGGTCCTTCATCCCAAACAGGCGCACGCTGCCGACCTGGGCTGAGCATGTGGTCATCGCCCTCTTGAATTCATCGAAGCTGACGGCTGGTGCCAGTAGAATGATGTCAAACTTAACCTCGGCGGGAAGCACATTTTGAGCGGCCTTGAGGAAGTTGCAGATATAGATCGCACCTGTCGAGTGGCCCACAAGCGTGATCTTCGGTGCCTCTAGGCCGTCCTCTATGTGTTTCGCCAACCGGGACAGAAACTCACTGCCGCCAGGCTCCTGCCCGGGCACCACAACATCGGAAAAGGCGTCTGCCGTATCTTTCTTCATCTGGTCCCATAGAAGCTGTTTGCCAATCTTGGCCACATAATAGGCTTTGTAAACCTCTTCGACTACCGTGGCATACAGCTTGTGGTCACGCCCTTTCAGATAGCGTTTGACCACCTCCAACAAAATCATGGCGATCATTCCTATCGCACCCTGCAGCGACTTCTGCGGGATACCCTCAACACGAGACACACCCTTCAGCTCATCCAGAGTGTCGCGGTCCATCAAGCTCATATCGGGGCTCCAGGCCTCCCCTTCCAACAGCTTTCTGCTCTCATCTCTCGGGGTCAACCTGGCCAGCGCATCTTGAAACCGCTGGTCCTGTGCAAGGTCCTGCTCGATGAAGTCCATATCATCGGCGGTGAGTTCCGCTACGGAATCCGTGGGTTTGCCTGACGGCAGTATATCAAAGTCTTGCGAAGGCGGTTCGGCCAGCTCGTAGGCGAACCATCTGTCGATTTGGGTGGCGACCTGCTCGCTGTCGATCTGCATCGTCTCAGGCCTCAGGCCATCGGGTACCCCGAGCTTTCGTTTCGTGTACTCGGACACCTTGCGGATCAGTTCATGGAAGATGCTTTCGCTGGCGATGTCGTGCAGGTTGTTACACACCGTCTCCCACGGACCGGATTCCCAGACGAAGAACACCGGATAGGCCTTTGATTCAGAGTAGGGTTTTGTGAGCCCGTCCACAATCTTCTGGCCCAACTGATAGGAAACCAGCCCTCCATGAAAGTGGATCACCATGCGCTCAAGTCCGCTCTCCGAGTAGTTCTTGAGAAGCGCATCGATGTCTTCCGCCTGGGTGTCCGTCTTACTGGAGAACTTACCATCCTCAAGATGGATGCAGTGCAACTTATCTAGCTTATCGCCCATAATCATCATTACCTCCTTCCCATTTTACCTGTAGTCGACCGGCTGTAGTCATATTACCCGTTTTCTACGCAGGCGCAGGCTGGCATTATTACGGGATTCGGGTTTTGTGGGGCAGACGTGGGGCGGAAGGTGGGGGCATGTGAACGCTGGATGTGGTGAGCGGGTTAGGCGAGATTGTGGATCCACGGTTCCGCGAACGACTATGTAGTGTCAATGTGTGCGTCATCCTGAGCGCGGCAGTTCTGCTATTTTTGGGTTTGAACAAATGGCCAGGGATTGCTTAAAACAGATCGGAAGTAGAGAGTCAATCAATATTCAAACCTTTGCTTGTATGGCTGTTCGCATATTCATATCCGGTTGTATAGGTACATCACTGTAGCCTCGGATTTTGCTCGATAGGAAATCCAGGAGGCGTTGGTTTGAATTTACTAGATTCACGCTGAGCTTCAAAATCCCATTTTTGAAATTGCCTAAGGGACTGAATGTCAATGGTGGTTGCTAGGAAGGTCGTATTATCTCCCCCTTTTATTGTTACCATGTCCATAGATTCTGTTCGTGTGGGCTGCAAAATTCTCGTATCACCGTATTTTGATGTATTTGCTTGCGCTATATAGCAATGCAAGTCTCGTACTGTTGACTCAACGATATTCGAAAAATAATTAACATCGCGGTTCAATTCCGTTACAATTAACAAGTCGATTAGGCCCTTGAATTTACATCGGTCTGCTATATCTGCTAATTCATAACAATCAAATAAAGTGAAATATATGCCATGCCAATGCAGAAGCCAGTAATTCTCTTGAATGGTGGGAACCATCAGTCGATATTTGTGCTTAATGTCAAATACTTCAGCCGGTGCATAATGCCTTTTAAGACGATATACAGGAATACATGACCTATAACCTGATTCATCTTTGAATGGCATCAATGCAATTACTTCATTCCACACATATGTCTGTTCAACTCTGTATTCCAAGCCACCAACTAATCCGATTTGCTCTTTACGAGACCATGCATTTAGCGTTGGTAACCATGTTCGTGGAATGCTAAGCTCTGGAAAAACCACCACATCAATCCTATCGCCACTATGGTAGCGATACGACGATATCTGATTGAGTAACTTGTTTAGTTCTTTCAATCTGGTTTTGAATAACGTATGATGATTGGACAGGCAGGTTAAAACTTCTTCATCATTCACATGCAGATTGACTATTGCTATGTTGATATTTTTAGGGGTTTTGTCTTTGTCCATGGAGATAACACTGTATGATTCATGCTGGTTATCGGTGTGCGCATGCAGATATTTATACTTATGGATTTTTTCGTATGTGTCATGAGCGTACTGGTAAAGATCGAAGGTAATATTACTTTCTGATTGACAGCCTATTGATAGCCTTTGCATCTCGCGTCCAAAATGTACTAGTTCTTCAAAATGAATATACCTAGGCGTGTAATCAAGCTTAGTTTGGTTGAGTATGTTGATAGTCGGTATACCGTCGCCAATCAGTGATCCATCATAATCTGTATAGTTTAGTAGAGGACATCGAACATAGTGGTGTCGGATCATGTTAGATTTACGAAAATATTCCGCTATGGTCGTAGGGACCGCAGGAACAATGGCAGCCAATCCATATGCCATTGCTTCACAATGATTGAGGTGATGTAGTAAAAATGTGCTCACATTTGTAGCGATTGATTCATTTTTTATATGATCTATTTTACTAATTTCTTTGTGTATTAGGTCGGTAAACATTTTTAACGCGTTACGGTCATCTATTACGATGAAGAGCGTAATCACCTTTTCCCACAGATCGTAAAACTCAATGGAATTAGCCCCTTTAAAAAATGTTATAATGCCTCTTATTGAAGTTTGATCTGGTTTTTGGGAGGTATCCAAATAGAAACTGATTTGTTTGGCTAAATACACAGATACTTCATATCGATTTTCGCATATGCCTGTTACACTGCGGAACTTATTTTTAGATCCGTTGTACAACAAATCATATGCTGCCTCTTCCATAGATCGATCATCTTCATCAAGAGGTAATAACCTGAATGCACTGGCATTGGCTTCAAGCTGCTGTTTGAATTTATTAAGCCCTGCAGAGGAGTAGTTTGCGTCGAAATATTGAACAACGAACTTGCTTGGCTGGAGCTTGATATTTCGATGTTTGGTTAAATGTAGAGATTTATTGCCGTCGCCATCATTACCTTAAAATACACCGCTGTGAAGCAGAATATCGTTTACTCTGTTACAGATTCCTAATGTGCTTGGGTCGTCTAGTGGGGGTAGCGAAAAAACCAATAGGATGTCATCTATATACCTGCCATAATACGCAGGCATGAGGTTGTGTAGAATATCATTATCAAACTCTTTGAGGTACCAGTTGGCGAATATCGGTGAGCTTGGTAACCCGATGGGTAGCAAGCCAGCAAATTCTACATTATAAAATGTTTCTATGTCGACCTTAGCGACTTCCGAATATGCCTCATGTATAGCATTAACTAAATCGATTAGTCCACAAGTATCGGTATTTTTGGAACAACTTTCATCAAGCGCAGCTGTTCGCAAGGTCGCAATGATGTTTTTAAGTTTGGTAAAGTCCACATCAACATTATAGAAAAACTTCTCAATGTCGAGGCCAACGATGATGACACTTTTTCGATCTTGTGATAATAATGACTGTGCTTTACTTATACCATTATCCCGCCAGTTTGAGTACAGTGGATGGTAGTTCCTGAATAATTTAGTTGAATCATCATTATTCCCTAGACACTTGTCAAGTCGTGAACCATAGCATACCATCTCTGGTTCATCCAATAGATGATCTAGGAGAAATCCTTCCTCCATGATCCATAAAACGCAAATGATATATAGTTCAATCGGTCCATCAAAGAAAAAATTAACATTATCGATGGCGTATGATTTGTCAGGATGCCGATTGCTGATACATTTCGGTTCATCTTTATCTTTAGTCCCACGATCTATGTCACCTTTGCTTTCCGTTGAATCTACAATATCTAGTCTATCTTCGCCATCATTCCCTGTGTCTATACTTCTTACATTGCTTTTAGGAACAACCAAATATCGTATTTTCTCAAGCCAATCTATAAAACGCTGGTTCTTATTTGGATTCGATGAGTGCAGCACGCTATAGACATTCTTTAGCCTTATTTGAAGAGTTCCTTCGGTATCATCTATCTCAAATCTAGCTAGTTTCTCACGTAAATAAAGATTAGATTTTTCATAATAAACAAATTGCTTAAGCTTTTTATATGCTTGAATAACTCTATCTTGAGTAACTGACAAATGAAACTCCTTTTGGCTGCCACAAAATCGACAGCACAATCGTATTGATCACATAGTTTTCATGTTTATCGATCTTATTGGCTCAGCCATGAACTCCTTACCATGACAGCCAGCATAGTCTAGGTTTCTCATAGATGATATACCTAATGGTAGATAAACTAATGCCCTGACCGTTGGCTTAAGCTGTCATCGTTATAAACATGAGTCGATCCCTCCTTAGGCCGCATAGAGCTCCCGCCCTTCCGCAAGCACGGTGCGGTATATCAAGCCGATGTTATCCTTGTGCCGTTCCAGAAGCGAGGGTATTGTGACCAAGACGTCTACAGCGAATGGAATGCCGAAAAGCTTCGTATGGATATACCCAGCCACACCACGACGGTCGGTACCTTCGGGCATGACGACCAGCATGTCAATGTCGCTGTCCGCATCCATCTCACCACGAGCAGCCGAACCGAATAGAATGATGCGCTCGGGATGGACGGCATCAACTATTCGCTGCACTATCTGGTCTAGCTGGTCTTCTGTAGGGTTCATTCCAATCCTCCTTCGGCAAGGCTGGAAATCGATCTGTTATGTACCCTATTATGGCTGGCCCAGCCAGATTCGTCAAGTCACAATAAGCTCAATCCCATGCCCATTTTCAAACCTTTAGCAATCAACTGGCACATTTGACACCAGTGCGCACAAACCCACTTGACTTTGGGTTTCGATATCCTGCATAGTTATGTTATATGCGAACCTGCAAGCACTGATATCCGTGGTAAAAACAGTCCTTATCTATAGTGGCAGCGGTCTACCGCATGAGGAGAGAATATGACTATCGACGAAAGTATTCATGGAAACACCACAGTACTAAAGCTGCAAGGCAGAATTGACGCCACCAGTGTGTCGGATACGGAACAGCACCTCAAAGGCGCGTATGACAGAGGTGTTCGGCAGATGGTGCTTGACCTTTCGGGTGTGGACTACATCAGCAGTGCCGGTCTTCGCGTGCTGCTCACCTCGGCCCGTCGCCTGCAGCAGGGCAAAGGAAAGCTGGTCATCGCCACACCGTCGGCTCAGGCAAAGCACATACTGGACATGGCCGGTTTCTCAGCCATCATCCCTGTCATCGATAGTATCGACGACGCGATCGGCAGTTATGCCCCGCCCAAAGAAAAGACGGCTTCCGAGCCGATGATGCTCAGCTTTGCGGAGGAAATCTACCTTCTCGCTCTGGACGACAAACAGGGTGACATCAAGTCGCTCCCCGCCTCCGCACTCGATTACGCCCTCTCAGGTGCGCTGCTGATGGAGCTCGCGATCAAAGACCGTATCGACACCGATCCCGAAGGCTTGAAGGTCACATCGTCTGAACCAACCAAAGACCCCCTGCTGGACTACGCTCTGGAGAAAATGAAGCTACAGACGCATCTACAGCCAACCTCTGTGTGGCTCAACGACTTCGCAAACCGGGCTGAGCGTCTGCAGAAGCGGGTGTTAACACGGCTGATTGATAGGTCCATCCTGAAACAAGAAGACCGCAAAGTGCTCTGGGTGTTCAACGTGCGCCGGTATCCCATGCAAGACAACTGCGAAGTGAAAGAAGTGCGCGAGCGGTTACGCGACATCATCCTCAGCGGCGACATCCCCGACCCTCGCGACATCGTGCTGATCAGCCTCGGCAACGCTTGCGGCCTACTCGATGACCTCTTTTCTGAGGATGAAATTCCTACCGCCACCGCGCGCATTACCCTTCTTGAGAAGATGGACCTGATCGGCCAGGAGACTACCATAGCCATCCATGAGATTCAAGATGCGCTGGCGTTGATGTCCACGCACATGATGTGGAGTATGTAGCCCAAACACTCTACCAATGAAATCACGCGACCACCACTGACGTCATGAGGCGACCGCCAGTCTGCATCGCCTCATAATCGAGCAAGTCCATATTATGGAAAAACGGAGATTATGATTTTGACGAGTAAATTTCAGTGTAATAAATCCGCACGATTGTGCTTCTTAGCACTCGCCGTGGTCGCCACGGTATCCCTCTTAACGGCCGTCACCGGCTGCGGTCGAAAAGCACCGAGCACCACTGCTACGGGCGAAAAAAGCTATCGAGTCGCCTTTGCCTCATTCGGTCCTGACGCAGCGGCGGACAATGCCATCAAGGGATATATCGACGGGCTGGCGGCCGAGGGCATCGTTGAAGGCAAGAACCTGACAGTGATACGCAAGCACGCGTTTGGCGAGATCAGCCAGCTCCCGCTGCTCATGCAGTCTCTGGAATCCCAAAACATCGACCTGATCGTGCCTATGTCCACACCCGGACTTCAGGCCGCATTCGGTGCGGTGAAGAAGACACCCATGGTTTTCGTCTACACATATGATCCGCTGGGAGCCGGTGCGGGCAAGAGCCTCACCGACCATCTACCGAATGTCACAGGTGTCGGCTCCTTCCCCCCCATCGAAGGCACCATGGAAGTGATCCTCAAACTATATCCGAACATCAAGAAGGTTGGTACCATCTACAACGCATCGGAAGCTAACTCAGTCAAAGCGGTCAAGGTGGCGCGTGAAGTGCTGAAAGCCAAAGGAATTAGTCTGGAAGAGGTCACTGTGACCGGCACTGCGGACGTCCATATGGCGGCTCAGGCACTGATATCCCGCAAACCTGAAGTGATATGGGTCACAGGTGACAACACGGTTCTGCAGGCTCTGGAAGGCGTGATCAAACCCGCCACTTCTGCCCATTTGCCGGTGATCATGAATGACCCGGAGTTTGTGGACCGTGGCGCGCTGGCGGCGGTTGGCATCGGCTGGCACACCAGCGGTATGGCTGCCGGCAAGATGGCCGCCAAGGTGCTGCGCGGTGAGTCGCCTGACGGTATGCCCATCGTGGAGCTGGCGGAACGCAGCATCGTCATCAACCAGAAGGTCGCCAAAGAGCTGGGTGTCACCTTCCCGCCTGAGATAATCAAAGAAGCGGTTCAGCAGATTAAATAGCCGCTCCGTATCAGCATCACAAGCCGGGTTGAGTGAAGGCCAACCGTATTTGGCCCATTCAACTCGGCTTTGCAGGAACTAGATACATCAAAGGATAAATGTATAGTGGAAATGATCGCAGATTAGCAACAATCTATGATGCTCTATTCATACGCCTGTCAGACAGTAATAATCGTCTATCTATGGGAATTCCCGATTCGGAAGGACATTACCATTGCTACATTCGATCTGTCACACTCACGCCACGAAGTTATGGGTAATCTGTCTTGCCAGTATAGCCGCTTCGTGCGCTCTCGCTAAGCCACTCAAGCCCGTCTCACTCGCCCTGCAATGGTCCCACCAGGCCCAGTTCGCGGGTTACTATATGGCTTTGAAAAAAGGCTTCTACAAGGACGAAGGGCTCAACTTACGGCTGATCAAGGGCGGTCCTGATGTTCGGATAAGGCAGCTACTCAAAA
This sequence comes from Armatimonadota bacterium, assembly GCA_963677485.1. Classification (GTDB taxonomy): domain Bacteria; phylum Armatimonadota; class HRBIN16; order HRBIN16; family HRBIN16. Next base: position 596,300 of record OY781964.1, read on the forward strand.
CCAAAAAAGCCGACTTTGGCTGCCTGATGCTGTCATCCGGCATGGATGAACGGGCCAACGGCATTCCGCTGGTTCACTTGGCGCAGGTGGTCAACCGCAGTAATTTTTTGATGGTGGCGTGGCGTGATGCCCCAGATGGAAAGAAGATCAGCAAACTGACCGACCTCGACGGTCGCAAGGTGACCATCTGGGCGCACGACTTCCGAGCACCATATCTAGCCATGTTCGCTACACACTCGATAAAACCTGTCATCCTCCCTCAGTACAGCACTTTCTCGCTATTCATGTACAAAGGTGCAGATGCATTCGCAGGGATGCGTTATAACGAGTACCACACATTGCTGCAAAGCGGGGTGCTGGAGGACCAACTGATCGTTTTTGCACTGAAAGACTATGGTGCCAACCTGCCAGAGGACAGCCTGTTCTGCCTTGAGGCTAAGTGGAAAAGCGATCCCGGAGCCTGCAAGGCGTTTGCGCGGGCCTCTATGAAAGGCTGGAGGTACGCCCGCGACCACTTCGAAGAGACTCTAGATACAGTGATGCAATACGTTGATGCAGACAACCTGCCGACGAACCGTCCTCATATGGCCTGGATGCTTAAGGGGATGGTCACATCGATATTCCCAGGAAAAGAGGGCGGATGGAAAGAGGGTTTGATTTCGCGTGAAGCCTACGCCGAAACACAGCGGATTTTATCGACATATGCAGGCTTAAAAAACGCACCGAAATATGACGAATTTGTAGTGGGAGATGCGATCAATGAAGGTCTGCAATAATGTTCTAGCACGAAAACTAGTCACATTCATCCTAGCCGGCACCGGCATTGTGCTGTTGTTGGTGATGGCATTTAGCTATACCGCACAAAAAAAACAGATGCTGCAACTGGCAGGTTTTGAAAGTGAAACTCTGACCGTCTCGATGGTGGCCCAAATCCAGGCATCACTGGCCCCTGTTGAGTCTATTGCGGAACAAACAGCCATACTTCTGGGCAAAAATGACATGAATAGCAGTGCCAGTAAAGAGATCATACGGACAACTCTCAAGGCACACCCAGCAGTGTTCGGCATGGCCATCGCCCTCAGTGAAAAAACCGCGGCCACCACCGATTTTGCAGTGCTCTATGGGTGGCATGATGGTCAGAACATCCCCGTGACCACCTACCCCAGTAGCGCTTATCAAGATGACTGGTTCTACCTGCCCACCCACCTGAAGAAAGCCGTTTGGGTCGAACCATATTACGATTCGCAGTCCAAAACGACGATGGTCACCTATGCTGTGCCCGTTATGCGCAACGATGAGGTAATCGCTGTGGTCACCTGTGATCTCTCTTTGAGAAAGATCGGAGAACTGCTGCGGGATCTGCCTTTAGGTCCAGGTGGATTAGCGGTCTTGCTCTCCCGAAGGGGCACGTTCGTGTCACACCCAGACCATCCCGACCTGGAGATGAAGTCGACCATATTCAGCCTGGCTGAAGCCCAAACAGACCCCACCATTGCGAAGGGGGTCAATGACCTCGGGCACGCCATGCTCAGCGGGAAATCGGGTCAGATACGCTACCGGCGGCCATGGGGTAAGCAGGTGGATGTGGCATATATGTACTATGCCACCGTGCCATCTACCCGATGGTCTATCGGCATATTCCGGCCTGAAAACCGGGTGCTGGCCCCTATGAACAACCTCAACCGTCAGAGCGCCATATTGGGCTTACTCGGCCTGGTGTTGCTGCTGCTCCCGGCACTATTCATCGCTCGGTCGGTAGCCATGCCCCTGCAGCGGCTGGCAAGTGCGGCTAACCAGCTTGCTAAAGGCAACTTTGGCACCGTATTACCTGAGGTTCACACTCATGATGAGGTAGAGTGCCTAACGGACTCCTTCAACACGATGAATGTCGAACTACACCGATATATCACCGAACTCACCGCCACCACCGCCGCCAAGGAGCGTATCGCTGGCGAACTGTCCGCCGCCCGTGAGATACAGATGAGTATCGTGCCCAAGCTGCTCCCGCCGTTCCCCGACCGTCCAGACATCGACCTGTATGCCATGCTCATCCCCGCCCTGGAAGTGGGCGGCGACCTCTATGACTTCGCGCTTCTGGACGATGACCACCTCTACATCGCAATCGGCGATGTATCAGGAAAAGGCGTGCCGGCCTCGCTGCTGATGGCGGTCGGTAAAACCCTGCTGAAGTCTACCATTCAGACGGTGAGGGCACCGGCTCGGGCCATGGCTCACGTCAACAACGAGCTGGCTGAAGACAACGAGTCGTGCATGTTCATCACTATGTTCGCCTGCATACTTAACCTTAAAACTGGTGATTTTATCTATTCAAATGCCGGACATAATCCCCCGTTGCTGGTGCGCAAGTCCGGCGAAGTGGAGCTGCTGACCGACCGGCCCAGCCCTGCTTTAGGGATGTGCATGGGTACCTCATATACGGACCACAGTCGGCATATGAACACCGGTGATATGCTGGTGCTGTATACCGACGGTGTGACAGAAGCCATGAATTCCAAGGGAGAGATGTATGGCGACGATGGCCTGATGGAGTTCATCCTCAAGGAGGGCCAGAGAGACGCCAGGGGGCTCATGGAGAGCCTGAGTGCGTCGGTACACTCCTTCGCAGCCGGTGCCGCCCAGTCAGATGACATCACCGCGCTGGCGGTTCGGTATCGCGCCGATCCCAAGGCAAACAGCCACAGTAGTCTTCCGCAAGCCGTAGATGAACACATCCCCATTTCAACGCTAGATCTCAAGAACGAACTGAACGAGATATCGAGGATGGCGGTATGGATCGAAGAACAAAGCGGCGCACTGAACCTTTCACCAGTGATGCAGATGAACATCAACCTGGCACTGGAGGAGTGGTTGGTCAACGTCATATCGTATGCCTTCGAAGAGACCTCAGAACACATCATAAAACTGCGCCTCTGGTATCGGCAGGCGAAAGTTGTGATAGAGATTGAGGACGATGGCTGCCCATTTGATCCCACCGCTCAAGCCGACGCTGATACCTCGCTGCCGCTGGAACACCGGCAGATTGGCGGCCTTGGTATCCACTTCATCCGGCACACCATGGACGAATTCGACTACCGTCGTGAAAACGAAAAGAACATTGTGACGATGTCCAAAGACATAAATGAAGAGGCCAAATGATGTTGATCCGCCTCAGAAGGAGCACACGGACTTGAGAATATTGAAAAGCCTGTGGTTGGGAGTGATGCTGATATTGGTCACTTCCGCTATGCTGCTGTTCTCGGACCTTGACAGCCGCAAGGTGAATGAACCAGCCCCTTCAGTCAAATCATTGCCAAAACTGGCGGTGATGCAGTGGGCATCTACGGACTTGCTGGACCACACAGTGGAGGGTATCATTGAGGGACTGCGCCAGCAAGGGTATATCAACGGAAAAACAGCGGACATCCGCATGTTCAATGCCTCTGGTGATAACACAACCGGATATGCCATCGCTCAAGATTTAGTAAGCGGCCGTTACGACATGATATTGACCGCCAGCACGCTGGCCTTGCAAGCGGTGGCTAAGACCAATAAAGATGGCCGTGTGGTGCATGTTTTCGGTGCGGTCACCGATCCATATGGTGCCGGCGTCGGCATCACCGGCCCCGGGCTTGACCAACACCCCCCGCATCTAGTGGGCGTGGGCACGTTCCAGCCCGTTGATCGGGCTTTTCGCATCGCACGGCAGATGAACCCCACGATCAATACCGTAGGTGTTGTCTGGAGCCCCGGGGAAAGCAATTCGGAAGCTTGTGTCAAAAAGGCTAAACTCATCTGCAAAGAGTTGGGCATCAAGCTAATTGAGGCCAATGCGGGCACCACCACTGAGGTATCGGAAGCGGTTAGATCAGTGCTGGCCCGTGGCTGCAAGGCGATCTGGGTGGGCGGCGACACGGTTGCCAACTCATCTATTGGCACGATCATTTCTACTGCACGAGCCGCAATGGTGCCGGTGTTCACCAATGACCCAACCGATTCCTCCCGAGGTGCCATTTTCGGCATCGGAGCATCATACCAAAAAGTGGGGGCTGCTGTCGGCGAAATCGGTGGACAGATACTCAAGGGAGCCAGCCCTAAGTCATGGGGTGTCAAAAGCCTGGTACCCGAAGTGTTGACGATCAATAAGGCCGTTGCCAGCAAGTTTACGGGCTGGACTGTCTCTGCCGATCTATTGAAGCAGGCAGCAGCCTCAGCTTCTGCGTCTAGTGCCGTCACACCCGCAAACCAGCGATCGCCGGATAGAGAGAAGGCCAAGCCATGGGAGATCAGGATCGTCCGATATAATGACGCCCAGTTTTCGGAAGAGACATGGCGCGGCATCATGGACGGATTTAAGAAGCAGGGGCTGCAGGAGGGACGCGACTTCAATGTACGCTGCCTCAACGCGCAAGGCGATATGGTCACACTGACCAGCATCCTGACCGCCATCCGGGCAGAGAAGCCCGATGTCGTCATGCCGATTTCCACCCCCGCTCTGCAGGCAACCCTGCAGCAGCTTCACGGTGTTCCCATCATTTTCGCCGCTGTGGGAGATGGTGTGGTTGCGGGTGCAGGCAGATCGGTGACCGATCATATGCCTAATGTGACAGGTATTACCACGCGTTCGCCATTTGAGGAGATGGCGAAGCTGATCAAAGATTCGGTACCTGGAATACGAAAAGTGGGCACACTCTTTACCCCGGCAGAAATCAATAGCGTGACCTACCGCAAGTGGTTTGGTGATGCCCTGCAGAAGGAAGGGCTTGAACTGGTCGCCGTGCCTGTGACGACAAGTGCCGAAACCTCAGAAGCCGCCACGGCTCTGCTGCAGTCTGGCATCCAGCTCATCGCCCAGATCACTGACAGCACCACACGCTCCGGTTTACCCCAGGTTGTAAAGCGCGCCAGCGCGGCTAAAATACCATTCTTTAGCTTCGACAGTTCACTGATCGACTCCGGTGCAACGCTGGCTTTGGCACGGGACTACTATCATACTGGTATCGAATCATCTGAGGCGGCGGTGCGTGTGCTGCGAGGCACATCACCGAAAGATATCCCCTTCGCCAACACCATAACTGAATCACTGACACTCAACAAAGCTCTTATCACCAAATATGGCATTCGCTTGTCTTCCGATATGTTACGAAAAGTAAAAAGTAGTGGTAAATAGAACATGCAAATAGAGACCCAGCTTCATGAAACCTATGCACTGGTATGTGTCACAGGTCGGCTGGACGCCGCCTGGGCTGACCATTTCCAGGAGGTGATTCGCGACCTCATCAGGGCAGGAAGCGACGACATCCGAGTAGACGCTGAGCAACTGGAATACCTCAGTTCAGCCGGTATACGCGCCTTGTTGAAGGTTCGGCGTGAAGTCGAACAGGTGAATGGATCGTTTGGCGTCATCCGCGCATCTACCTTCGTACACGACACGCTACGGCTATCCGGCATGGAAGCACTGCTGCGTGTATACGAGGAACCAGTTGCCGCGATACCCCCAAAAGCAGACGATGCGGCTCCACCACCAGCATCTGTGGTTCCTGGGGTGTGGTTTGAAACCCACGCCCTGGCGTCTCAACAGCCCATACAGGTGCAAGCTCACTCGGGATGGAAACCATGGGATATCTTGAAGCCGGGCAGTTCTCAGGAGATAGACTTTTCACGCCCTGTGTTCGGCTTTGGCATCGGTGCTTCGGGACGTGATGCGCAGGATGCCAGCACCCGGTTCGGTGACTTCGCAGCGGCTGGCGGTTATGTCTCATGGCTGGCTGGTGATGGCATAGACAAGCCCGACTACCTCGAACAGGCGGAACAGTTTTCCCCACACCTGTATACCATCCAGGCACTCACCGGAACTGGCGCATTCACCCACCTGCTGCGCTTCCGGCCCGAAACAAAGGATGTAGTTCTCAATATTTCCGACCTCTACGAACAAGTTCTCAACGCCACACAATCTGACGCTGCGGCTGTCGTGGCCATGCTTGAGGTGGAGGGTCTGGTCGGTGCTGCCTTAGCGAAATCACCAGCCGCCATCACAGATGCTGACCGACCGGGTGAGTTCCCAGAGGTGCGTGAATGGCTGGCATTCTGCGGCGAACGGCTCCACAGGAGGACACTGGCCCTGGTCATCGCTTTTGTGTGCAGGGACTCAGAGCATCCGATCAGCCGCTATCTATCGCCTGTGCCATCAAAGCCCGACATCTACGCTCACGCCCATGCAGTGGTTCTACCCTTTTCGGCCTTACCTCAAGGCATGCTGGATCTAGACGCATCCATCAGCACGGCTTACCAAAACAGCGACCCCATTGCGTTGCTTCACCTCATTGAGGACGACAGACCAGTCATCGGGCTGGGGCAGAGTTCCTTCATTCAAGGTGCCTGCTGGTGCGCACCAATACAATTTCGACCGGAGACTAAATCATGACACTCGTCATCGGAGCTCTGACCATGGGGCTTATCATATCACTTCTATCCATGGGAGTCTGGCTCAGTTTCCGAATACTACGCTATTGTGATATCACGGTCGATGGATCGATTACCCTTGGGGCCTCGGTCTGCGCGGTGATGCTTATCGGTGGCTGGTCACCTTGGTTAGCCACTCTGGCCGCAATATTAGCTGGCGGGCTCGCGGGGCTGGTCACTGGGCTGCTGCATACACGTTTCCGCATACAGGAACTGCTGTCAGGTATTTTGGTCATGACCGCGCTCTATTCCGTCAACCTGCGTGTGATGGGGCGCAGCAACGTGCCGTTGCTGAATGTAAAGAACCTGTCAGACCCCCTCGCCGCATTGCTCACAAAAGCCACAGGCCAAGCTGAGTCGCTGCTTGTGTTCGGCTGGCCGGTCCCCATCCGTGACCTGGCGATGCTGATCACCGTGTTTCTGGTCACCTTAGTGATCGCGCTGCTCATTAGGTGGTTCATGCTGACCCATGTGGGCACAGCGATGCGCGCTACCGGCGAAAACGCCCAAATGGTGCGGGCACAAGGCGTCAATGACCAGACGATGCTGGTTTGGGGGTTGGGATTCGCCAACGCGCTGGTCGGGATGTCAGGTGCCCTGCTGGCGCAGTACCAGGGTTTCGCCGATGTGCAGATGGGCATCGGCATGATGGTATGGGGGTTAGCCAGCGTGATCATCGGCGAGGCTTTGGTAGGCCATTCTTCCCCAGGACTGGCACTCTGTGGTGCCATTATGGGCACTATACTTTTCCGGCTGCTCGTGGCCATCGCACTGCGGTGGGGCCTTGATCCCAACGACCTCAAACTCGTCACAGCCATATTTGTTTTGGCCGCCTCTATTTTGCCAACCAGCCTGAAGATATGGGCAGACAAACTGGCCAGGGGGCGATCAAATGCTTAGCATACGGCATCTCAGCAAAACTTTCTTTCCCAACACACCAAACGAAGTTCGAGCCTTAACCGGTATCGACCTCGACATCCCTGAGGGCACCTTCACCGCCATCATAGGCACGAATGGCTCAGGCAAGAGCACCCTGTTGAATGCCATCGCTGGCACATTTGAGCCTGACCAAGGTTCGATACACATCAAAGGGCAAGACATCTCACGTTGGCCGGAATACCGCCGTGCCTCGTTGATTGGACGGGTGTTTCAGAACCCATTTGCGGGCACCGCCGCAGAGATGTCCATCGCTGAGAACATCGCCATGGCCATGAGACGTGGATGCCGGAGGGGATTGGGAATGGCACTCAAGCGGTCATACCGTGACGAGATTCGCGACCGCATCCGCACGCTCAACCTGGGGCTGGAAGACCGCCTGGATAACCCCATCGGCACGCTCTCGGGCGGACAGCGGCAGGCACTGACACTGTTGATGGCCACATGGCTGCGTCCCAGCCTGCTGTTATTGGATGAGCACACCGCAGCACTCGATCCCAAAAGCGCCGCTCAGGTGGCGGAACTCACTTTGTCTATCATTAAGCAGCAAAAACTGACGGCTCTGATGGTCACACACTCGATGCAGCAGGCGGTGCAGCTCTCCGAACGGATCATCATGATGCACAAGGGGCAGATCGTGCGGCAATATGAAGGGCCAGAAAAGTCCAGAACGAACGTCTCCGATCTGTTGGCCGCGTTTGACCACTTGCGCCGGCGCGAACAACTGGATCCAGCCGTCGCCGAAATCCTGAGCAGGCAATACATATAGGATGCACCGCTCTTGAGTTCAAGGTGGTGTGTAATATGATTAATCCGGTCGTAGGGATGACCCTTGTGGTCATCCGCAAATAGGGGTTGATGATGTTCGATAGCGTGTGCCCTTGAGTTCAAGGTGGCGCGTAATATGAATAATCCGGTCGTAGGGATGACCCTTGTGGTCATCCGCAAATAGGGGTTGATGGTGTTCAATAGCGTGTGCGGATGACCACAAGGGTCATCCCTACGACCGGAAGCATACCAAAGGAAAGGAGGGCTTATACATGGATGACACCATAAGAAAACTCACAGAAGAGATCATCGGACGAGCGTCCCAGGCGGCGGCGATTTTTGCAGAACTGGACCAGGCTGCTACGGATCGCATCGTCGATGCGGTTCACAGAGCGGCGTTCAACAATAGAGTCCGCCTGGCTCATATGGCGCATGAAGAAACGGGTATGGGCAAGTGGCAGGACAAGGTCATCAAGAATGTGGTGGCCGCTCAGCTTGTCTATGAAGATATCAAAAATCTTAAAACCGCAGGTGTCATCAGTGAGGATTTTGTGAATGGCATCACAGAGATCGCCCAGCCTGTCGGGCCTATCCTGGCAATTATACCAGTCACGAATCCGACCTCTACCGTGATATTCAAAACGCTGATCGCACTGAAAACTAGAAACCCTATCATCATCAGTCCGTCGGGTAAAGCGAAGCGGTGTTGTTCAGAAACCGCAAGGGTCTGCTACGAAGCGGCCCTCGCTGCAGGGGCTCCTGATGACTGCATTCAATGGCTCACCGAAACCTCCCGCGAACAGACCCAGGCGTTGATGGCACACAAGAGCCTGGCAATGATCCTGGCGACCGGCGGGACGGGCCTGGTCAAGACTGCATATAGTTCAGGCACACCGACCCTTGGGGTGGGTGCCGGCAACGTGCCCGTGTTCATAGACACCAGTGCAGACATCCCCTTCGCAGTCAGCCAGATTTTGATTTCGAAGCTGTTTGATAATGGCACCATATGCGCCAGTGAGCAGGCGTTGGTGGTGGAATCGACTATCGCCCAGGAAGTGCGCAATGAGTTCGAGCGACAAGGAGCATACTACCTGTCTGCAGAGGAAACGACCAAGCTGGAAGAGGTCGCCTATGACAAAGCCAAAGGCGCTATGAACCCCGATATCGTGGGACAGTCGGCATCCTTCATCGCCGAAAAAGCCGGCATATCTGCTCCTGACGATGTTAAGCTGCTGATCTCTATCCAAAAAGGGGTGGGTGACAAACATCCATTATCATCGGAGATATTAGCCCCCATTCTCGCCTGTTATGTTGAAGACAGCTTCATTAACGCCGTCAACCGCTGCATCGACCTGAACTTCTACGGAGGTATCGGCCATTCGGTCAGCATGTATGGTAATGATGAAGGGCGGATCACCGAGTTCGCACTCATGATGAATGCAGGCCGGATCATCGTCAACTCACCCTGATCGCAGGGATCGGTGGGAGGGATATACAACCACCTGAGTCCGTCATTCACGTTGGGCTGCGGTACCGGAGGCAAAAACATCACTACGGACAACGTCACGGCCCGTCACCTGGTCAACATCCAGCGCATTGCACGCCGCCGCGAAAACCAGCGATTAATGCGTTTCGATACAAAACTCTATCTGGACGAATCGCTTGATGTAGATGCGATCGAAGACAGATACAATAGTAACTACTAACTCATGATTCATGGGAGGCATCATATGGACATTAAAACTGTAGACGGCACGCTGATCTGTAACCTGGATGGGCAGATTGACACGCTTGAAAGTCAAAAGCTCGAAGCATTACTCAAGGAACACATTGCTGGGCAGCTGCCCGTCAGCTTTGATCTGAAGAGCGTCACATATATCTGTTCGGCATTCTTGCGGGTATGCCTTTATGTAGCCAAAACGGTCGGTGCTGCCAACTTTTCGTTGGTTGGATTAACGCCGCCAATCAAGCGTGTGTTTAAAATGGCAGGCATGTCAGAAATATTCAACGTTGAGTAGTGCCCAGAAACTGCCGTCAGTGGCCTAACGCCTTGTAAGCAACTGGTCGTCGGGGCGTCCCTTGTGGGCGCCCTAAAATAGAACTATCGAATGAACAGCGATTAGGGCGCCCACAAGGGTCATCCTTACGAACGCATCTTTAATAACACGTGCTGACTTGAACTTAAGAGCGGTGCTCTCCTGCAAGACCGTCGCAGTTAACAGCCCTCGAATCCAACACAGAGTGAGAAGTAGAGAAAGATATGAACACCAACACAATCACACCGAAACCAACCCTCCCAACGGCACGGCTCATGCTACGAGCCAGGCCCTCTGGCGTAGGGTTGGAAGTGCTCATGCATGGTGATGAAGGTAGGAATGTGCCGGTTATTCTGTATGGACGAGAAGCTGTCCGTTGCATGTCCGTGACAAGTGGTGGGAAATTCATCTACTTCAAAATCACCGATCAAGCATTCAAGAACGGCAAGTCACCGATGGTGGCCATCACGATAGACTACTTCGACGAAGGAAGTGGTGATATCATCATTCAGTATGATTCGCTGGACGATACCACCAACCAGGGGGCATTCAAGTTAGTCACGTTGGCCAGGCTTGAGAACACGAAGAGCTGGAAGTCAGAGGCAGTGGACATTGCAGATGCACGCTTCGCCGGACGATGCAATGGCTATGACTTCCGCATAGCGGTGCCCACCGGTGTTGACCTGGCGGTATCCGCTGTCAAACTCGAATCGCTTGCCACTCCCTTCATCAAGAATTTCAAAGTTCCACCAGTCCGATGGCGAATCTGCAACACGAAGTATCCCACCCTCGACATCGTGATAGCCGGTTATTCGGTAACGGAGTTCGGAGCCAAAGCTGATGGGGTGACCGACAACACGGCCGCCTTTCAGATGGCAATGAACGCGATGGCCAAAGCGGGCGGTGGAACGGTGTTTGTGCCCGAAGGCCGCTATGTCATCAGGCGAAACCTCAATGTGCCCACCAGCGTGACGCTACGCGGGGAGTGGAGGAAGCCTGTTACAGGGAAATCAGTGGGCGGAACAGTGCTCATGGCGTATGCCGGTCGGGGCGCCAGCAAGGGGCGTCCGTTCATCGTGCTCAACCAGTGTACGGGCATTAAAGACATGAGCATCTGGTATCCCGAGCAGAAAGCCGATAACATCGTGCCCTACCCATACTGCATCCGGCAGGCGAACGGCATGAGCGTCATGATGGAAAACATCACACTCGTCAACCCATATCAAGGAATTCAGATAGGACCTGACCAGACCGAGCTGCACTACATCAAAAACCTCTACGGCACGCCACTGCTCACCGGTATCCAATTTGATTTCATTTCCGACATCGGTCGGCTGGAGAACCTGCATTTTTCACCCGACATCTGGAGTGACTCGGGCCTGCCAGGCGCCCCACCCCGAAATGGAGCCCATGCCAAGTGTATATATCAAAACGGCACGGCCTTACGAACCTATCGGTGTGACTGGCAGTATGCGGCCTTTGTGAATATCAGCGGCTACAAAACTGGATTCGAGATACTCCCGGCGCCACAGGGTACGAACGCGCAATACTACGGGTTCAACATCACCAACTGCGCCACCGCACTCTCCGTCGTGGATGCGCTCTACCTGGGGATCATGTTCACCGAGAGCACTTTACATGGTGACGACTATGGTGTACTTACCGATCCAAGTTTCACATCAAAGCTCATGTTTCATTCGTGCAGCATCAAAGGCGCGATGAGCTCAGTGTTGTTTAATGGCAGGTCAGGATCGGCCACGCTCTTCCAGGGCTGCACTTTCGAAGGCACCTATACGCAGAGCATTGGCGACCTCTCCCTTCTGGGATGCACATTCAAATCGCAGGCTGAGCATATCGTGCTGGGAGCCGGTGTCAATGCGGCCACGATCGCTGGCTCCAGCTTCACGGCTGCCCCACAAATCGTGATCCACAGCACCTCCAAGGCGGTCAAAATCAGCGACCAGCCAGTGAAGAAGTCTGCCATTCCGAAATACTCGCTGCCTGAGGGCCGGGGATTCAAGCCCGCCAGACGCACTCTGTTGGTGGTCACCGACAAACCATATGGGGCCCAAAGGAACAAACTGCATGACGACACGCAGGCCATCCAAAAGGCACTCAACGATGCCGCAAAAGGCGGCGGTATCGTGTTCTGCCCTGGCGGGGAGTATGCCATCCGAGGCCAACTGACCATCCCCTCCGGTGTAGAGCTGCGTGGCATATATGATGTGCCGCATCATACTATTGGCAAAGGCAGCACGTTCCGCCTCTATACCGGACGGAATGATGCCTCAGCGGCACCCGCGATCATCATGAAGCGGCAAAGCAGCCTGCGTGGGATGACGTTCATCTATCCTGAGCAAAAACACGAATCGCTTGTGCCCTACTCTCCCATGGTGCAAGGTCAGGGTGACGGCATCTCCATCGTGAACACCACCGCCATGAACCCCTGGTATATGCTCGACTTCAAAAGCTACAAATGCGACCGGCATTTCATCGATTACCCTGCCGGTGCCCCGTTGAGAGTTGGTATTGCTGTCGGTGCAGGATGTGTTGGCGGTGAGATACTGAACACGCAATTTAACCCGCACTACTGGAACAGGGCACCATTCCCAGATTGCCCTGGCGGTCCGATTGAGCTGTCGATCAATGATGTCTGGATATATTCCAAAGAGAATCTGGAGGCGTTCGTTCTTGGTTACGCGGTGGGCGAGAAGATGTTCCAGAACTTCGTATTTGGATCCAAAAACGGGCTGCATTGCATCTCGGAGAACGGCCGTGGTGCCTCTGGCGTGGTATTCGGGCATGGTGTTGATGGCTCCAAAGTGGGGGCCGCCTTTGACGGTCTCAGCCCGGCCGGAATCGACCTGATCAACCCTGAGTTCGCCTGCTTCATGACCACCGAATCGGCCTATGTATCATGCGGAGAACAGCTCCACTCACAAGCCAGGCTGTATAACTCGATGCTTTGGGGCAGTCCTGACCACTCCGCCATGGTCAAAGCTGGGGCGCTGTTGTTTGAGCTGGCCCATTTCTGGAACTACTCTGGTTTTGTAGCGGACAAGGGCACACTGGCGCTCACTAACACATATCTCAGCAACAACGCCATCGGTGAAGATGAACTGGCGGTCCGCAACGGTGGTCACGTGGCATTAACTGGCAACAACACCGCTTTCGGAATGGCGTATAACCCGGATGCCCCCGCCACGTCCGTGACCGAACAGTTCGAAGTCCAGCGAAACCAGCCCATTCCCAGAAACGCCAGGGAGATATCTGTCACGCTCACCAACCCCCAACTGAAGTCTGGTCTGTCACTGCGTGAATCGGACGCCGAAACGACCACCAAAGCGGTCATGAAGGACGGTCGACCGGCCTGGGCCAGCACGATGATTCCCGCCCACGCCAAGGGGGCATACATGATGTACATCTCAGTGGAGTATCCTGGCTTCAAATCGGGCAAGGTGCCCGCCGTGAAGCTCACCGTGGACTACTTCGATGAGGGCACTGGCGATTTCCGCATCGTCTATGACTCCAGTGATGAATCGGTGCTGGTAGTGAAGCAGTCTCCTGGGGCTTGGAAGCAAGCGACCACCTTCCCTCTGACAAACAGCGGCAAATGGAAAAGCATCGAGTGCATCATCCGTGATGCGAAGTTCGCAGGCCGATGCAACGGCGGCGACTTGCGGTTCGAGATCACCTCGGGGGATGTCCAACCCGCCATCGGGCTGGTGAAGCTGACAAAGCTGTGAGGGCGGTAGGGGCATGGCGTGCCGTGCCCGCATTTCCGTATCATGTCTGGCTGGGATTGGGCACGGCACGCCATGCCCCTACCGCCTCCTCCGCCTCCCCCGTTTGACAGCATCGCCCCCTGCCAGTTATAATACTTTGAGAGGGCTACTCGCCCGGCCCCTTTCTACGGAGGTCGCTATGGGGGAATCCCAAAAATCCATCATCGTCATCGGTTCTGGTCCCATCCGAATAGGACAAGGAATCGAGTTTGACTACTGCACCGTTCACTGTGTATGGGCTATTCAAGAGGCCGGTTATAAGGCCATCGTTATAAATAACAACCCCGAAACTGTTTCTACCGACTTTGATACCTCTGACACCCTCTATTTTGATCCCTTGACCTTCGAAGATGTGATGAACATCATCGAGCAGGAGAACGCTGAGGGCGTCATGGTGCAGTTTGGTGGACAGACTGCCATCAACCTGGCTGCGCAGCTAGATGAAGCCGGCGTAAAGATATTCGGCACCCCGTCAAGTGCCATTGATAACGCAGAAGACCGTGATCTGTTCGAGCGCATTCTCAACGAGCTTGAGATTCCTAAACCACCAGGCCGAGGCGTCATATCCGCTGACCAGGCGGTCGTGGTTGCCGAAGAGATCGGATATCCCGTGCTGGTTCGCCCCTCATTCGTGCTGGGCGGCCGGGCCATGGAGATCATCTACAACGAAGCGGAGCTGCACCACTACATGCGTTATGTGGTGGAGGTTTCGCCGAAAGCACCGATCCTGGTTGACAAATATATCACAGGCGGCGAATCGGAAGTGGATGTCATCTGTGACGGCGAAGTCTGCGTGCTTCCTGGCATCATGGAGCACATTGAGCGCGCTGGTGTACACTCGGGTGACAGCATGGCGGTCTACCCGCCCCAAACGCTGTCTCAAAATCTGCAAAACCAGATCGTGGATATTGCCACACGACTGTCGCTCAGACTAGGCATCCGCGGCATCATGAACATCCAATATGTCACCGCGGACGACACCGCTTTTGTTCTGGAAGCCAACCCACGCGCCAGCCGCACCGTGCCTTACCTCAGCAAGATCACCAACATCCCGATGGTCAAGCTGGCTACTCAGGCGGCTATGGGCGTCAAACTGCGTGATCTGGGCTACGAAGGCGGATTGGCCAAGCCGACCCCGCTGATCGCCGTGAAGGCACCTGTGTTCTCGTTCCTGAAACTCACCAAGGTTGACCCCACACTCGGGCCCGAGATGAAGTCCACCGGTGAGATCATGGGCATCGACACAGACTACGGCCGCGCGCTCTATAAAGCGATGGTGGCTGCTGGTATCAACTGTCCGTCTAAGGGCAGCGTGTTGTTCACCGTAGCCGACAACGACAAGGAAGAAGCGCTTCCCATCGTGGCCGGGTTCGTGAAGCGCGGCTTTAAGGTCTACGCCACCGGCGGCACCTGGGCTTATCTACACGAGCGCGGTATCGAAGCCACAAAGGTGGCCAAACTACACGAAGGTTCACCCAACCCGGTGGAGCTGATCGAGAGCAAGCAGGTTGATCTGCTGATCAACACACTCACCCGCGACCGTCAGATCGAGCTGGAAGCCCGCCAAATCCGCCGTGCCAGTATTGAGATGGGTATCCCCTGCCTCACCAGCCTGGACACAGCCAAGGCGCTCTTGACCGGTCTTGAGGCGTTTGACTGCGACCATGTCATCGGCGTTCATACCGTTGAAGAGTATGTGGCCGGCGTATAACAGCGCAGTGTGCTTAGCCGAAATCACCGCGGTGGCCTCCACCGCGGTGATTTTTTGTAACCATCCAGCCATTGGCGACGGGTTCCATTTGTTACTGCTCAGCCATCAGTAGATATTGCCAAGTAACTGTTCTGCCGTAGGTGCACCGCTTTCAGGCATCCCTACGGGCACCCACGAAGTGGGTAGCAGTTCTTATAGCCAGGGGTGAGCGAAGCGATACCCCTGGAAAGCGACGCATCGTTCCTACCCCGAAGTGGGTCGCACCTATTCTTGGCAGCCGATTCACCAGGGAATCGAAGCCGACCCACTTCGGGGTAGATGCTTATGGCCATCTTCCACGGGTTGCGCTGGCGCTTACCCGTGGCTATAAGAATCCTACCCACTTCGTGGGTGCCGGAAGCTACATCCACATGACCGTGAATTAATGCCTACACATCGCCAGTGGCTGAGTAGTTACTACTATTTTACTATGGGTTCAGGTCCAGGGCAGGCACGGGGGCCTGCCCCTACCGCACGGTCATCAAACGCGTTTGGCCTGCGCGGAACGGGATGGTGACTAGCTTGCCGGAGCCAGCCCAATCCGAATACAGGTCTTGCAGGCTTGCGGAGGCCGGCATCTGCACGGCTAAATCGCCGCTCACCGGTGAGGTGATGCTCAGCAACTGCTTCACTCGGCGCACCTGACAGCCGACCGGCGCATATATATGAACGCCAGCCTCGGACATCCATCCCCGCAGCAGCTCCGCATCGATCGGTGGCACGCCGACCCAAGTCAGTCGACCGCCGCCAGGGAGCCGTCGCGCGCAGCTAGCCGATACGCCGTCGGCATAAACCAGCGAACCCTCGCCTTGGCACTCCATCCGTGGACGCACCATCGGCACCGAGGCCACGGCTTTGCCATCGGCACGCAGCCGAAGGCCCACGGTTCGGGCCACATCGGCCCCCACGCTGACCGGCAGCCCAAGAATCCCCGCCATCCGCTGAGGTACCCAGTGTCCAGTGCGGGCATCGACCAGCCCGATCGGCCCCACCGCAAGCACATGCATGCCAGGTCGTTTGAGCAGAGTCATGACGCCCTTCAAACTCGCATCGTCGGCACACACCGCACTCGCCAACACAACCAGTTTGGTTCGCCTGGGCAGCCGTGCCGCGTCTGACAGCAGCCACACGTCCACAGGCGCACCGCAGCGTTGGATCTCTATCAACAGCCTCTTGTGGCACGCCCCCCACCACCCCGTGTCGATCACGCTCTGGCTAAAGCTGCGGTCATCCACCACGAACGCCACTTCCGCCATCGGTGTGCGGTCCAACTCACGGCAGTGCCGATTCACCGCGGCTAGTTTGCCGAACTCATCCAGCAGGATGCTGTCGTGGTGCCAACTGCTCATCAGGCTGAACTTGTGCTCTGCAAACGCCTGGATGGCGGTCATCGCACCTACCCGCTGATGCATATCGATCGCCCCCTGCCGGGGGTTCGACGCATCATATGGCTGATGCCACAGCCCCGGGTGCAGCCAGCTAAACAGGTCGTTCTCCATCAACATCAGCTTGCCAGAGGCGGCCACACTGGCGTCGGCGGTGCCAGTGGTGATGGCCCCGTCCAGATACCCACGGCCATCCAATAAGGGCACACCGGCGATGATGTCGATATCCTCACTCTTCAACAGCTTCTGCAAACCGAAATGGCCAGAGGTGCTCTGCCGGCTCTCGCCGGTCAACTGGATGACATAGCCCTCAAACGCACCTGTCAGCGAACGCCCTTTACTAAACTTCTTGACCGCTTTCGCGAACTTCAGCACCACATCGGAGGTCAGGTCGCTGATAAACTGCGAGGTGGCGGCCACCCAGCGGCCATCAGTGCTGTCGGGCTGGAAGTCCATGCCGGTGGTGCGCCTGAGCTCCGGCGTGGCGATCTGATCGGGCAGCTCGTTCAGGCCGCGCTCTCGCTTCCATTCATACCAGGCGGTTTGGAAGGGCTGGCTGTAATCCGCCAAGCCGTTGTCGTTGCTGCCCCAGGCGAACCACTCTTCGGTCACCTCGGCGCACAGGAAGAAGCCCACCACTCGGTCAGCCCAGGGCATGCGGTCGCAGCTCTCGATGAACTGCTTGAACCACTCCATCTGGTCATGCAGCCAACTCTGGCTGGCGATGGAGACCGCCGATGTGCTGGTCTCCTCCCAGTTCACTATCTCGCCGTTGATCTCCACTATCGCCCGCTGGTCCAGATGCTGCTGCACCCACCAGGCGGGAGGTGTCAGCGAGCATCGGAACAGGATGTGAGCCTGTGGGTTGCTCTGCAGCGAATAGCCGACCCGCTCATGAACCTGCGCGAAATCCATCTGACCAGGTGCCGGCACGGTGGGATTGGCCACGTGATGCAGGTGCGCCCCCACGCTCACTGGTATGAAGAACAGCCCATGACCGCGTTCACCGAACTGGCGCACCGGCCCCGGTTGGTAGTCGTATGACGAGTAGGCCTGCCAGTGAATCGGCTGACCATTGGCATACACCCAGGGACGTCCGCCCAACTGCTTCCGCTGGCATTTGGCCAGACCCGGTTTGCGGTTGTTCTCGATCTGCACCATCATTGTCAAGCCTGGCAGCCAGTATCCACCCTTCGTGAGTGTGACCTCGGCGGTTCCCTCAGGGAGCCAGGCGGGCGGAGTGAGCGTGATCTGCTCACCGTGATGAAGCTGCATCACCTGCTCAGCAGACAGGGTTTGTCTCCAATAGACACACCCGACGTGGCACCACTCCATCTCCATCGGCTCGGACACCGGTACTGTGGCGAACTCCACCCCGAACAGCCACGGCTGCCCGGCCTTCACCCTTGGTGCGGCTCGCCAGGTCTTGACGGCAGGAGCGGAGGCAGACGGTGAGACCACCTGCAGGTCACTGCAATCTATCTTGTAGTCATCACCCACATCGCTGCCGGGTATCAGCAAAGTCATCCCTGACAGCGGACAGACCACATCCACCGGTTGCAAGTTACTCGCCAGGCGCAGCTTGTCCCAGTCGAACTGCACCATCGTGCTCTGGCCTGGGTCGACGCTGTAGCTTTGATCGAACCGCAGGTTCTTGCCCGTAAACACGGGCTTGTTCTCCCAAGCCATCTCGTTCAGTTCCATCATCAAGTGGATGGGCTTCGCACTGCGGTTGGTTACGCGGAAAGTGATGTGTGAGAAAGCGTGGCGTATGAACGGACCCCGGAGTGAAAGCGACGGCAGCACCAGGCTCGATAGTGTGAACTGCAGCCGGGTGTAGGACAGCAACCCCTTGTGATCCGTGGTGATGCTGAGATTTGAATACTGTTTGGACCGCAAAGCCAGCGGAGTGCCGAAGGTACAGCCGATTCCCGTCTCGAAGCACTGCCACTTCTGCACCGGGGCATTGGCAAACGCCTCATCTGGATAGTGGGGATAGGTGAGGGTGAAGGGCTGTGGGTCGCTCATTTGGAACTCTCCTTGCTGAGGGCCTGTCGAAACAACAGCTTAACCGGCGCATCTACTGCGCACTACGCTCATTTTGCGCTATATGCATGCGGGATATAATGATATTCGCTAATACTATGTCATACAGCATATGATGCCATAAAGGAAACAACATGCCCAACATCACCATCCGACCAGAAACGGTAGTCGATGTAACCGCAATCAGTCTGCTGTTGTTGGAAGCCTTCGCCACCCACCCGCACAGCAACCAGACGGAACATCGGCTGGTTGAGGAGCTGCGCCGGGTTAACGCACTCGACATTTCGCTGGTCGCGGTGTGCGGTGATCAGGTGGTCGGGCATATCGGGTTTTCGAAAGTCACTATCAACGGCTTGTGGTGCGGTTGGTATGGGCTGGCCCCTCTGGCGGTTCTGCCGCGGTATCATCGTCAAGGCATCGGAAGCCAGTTGATGCATGAAGGGATACAGCAGCTTAAGACTCTGGATGCCATAGGCTGCGTGCTGGTCGGCGACCCGAACTACTACCAGCGGTTTGGCTTTGCACCCGACCCAGCATTGACGCTCGATGGAGTGCCGCCTGAGGTTTTCCTGTCGCTGCCCCTCTGTTCAGAACCCGCCAAGGGTAAGGTGGAGTTCCATAAGGCGTTCGATGTGTGCGGATAAAAAACAGCCACGGGTTGGAACGGCAGTTCAGACTGTAACTGATGATGTCGTAGAGGCATCCTGACCAGTTTCCGTCAAGCGTTGCCTATGTCCGGGGCGGTCTGTGCGCAGGTTAGCGGATGCAGAAGGCTCGAGACCGCGCCGGTCTGGCGGATAGCCACAAAAGATATGTGTCAGGATCAAGACCGGCGCGGTCTATAGACGGTGGCCTCCGAAGGCGTACTGACAGACCGCCCCGGACATAGCCAACCAAGTTACTGATACGTGAAGCCTGTCGTTCCAGGCTGGATAGTTCCGTTATGATCATAATATCTATTCACCGCATCACTGTTATCTATAACTAACCACTGAAATACAAAACAGCTTTGTCGGTCATCTGCCATAAGGCGCCTGTATACTAAGATCAGGTTCATACCCAAGGAGATACCAATTCATGAATAAAACTGATAAAGCATTATCGCTGACGGTGTCAGCATTGATGGGACTAGCAGCACCAGCATCTGCTGCGCAGGTCACCATATCGGGCACGGTGAGCCAGCCTGTGCGTATTATCTGCGCGAAATCACCAGATACGGTGGAGGTGGCGCAATATCTGTGCGAGTTCCTCAAGACTCGGCATTGTGCGGTGACCTTGGCTGTGAACGGCCGGCTGGACATAGCAACACCATCAGCACAACTCGTTCTTGCCACCCCCGACAACTTGCGTGCCATGGCTCCTGGCGTATCAGCACCTGAGTTTGCGGCCAATGCCAGGGATGAAGCTTATCTGCTTGATGTAAAATCCGGGAATCCAGGACCCGTCATCGCGTTGGTAGGCAAGTCGGTAGCCGGTATCAGGTTTGCGTCATCTCGATTTATCTCCACTCTCGCCAACGACGGCAAGACGCTCAAGATGTCTATCCGGCGTGAGCTAAACGACCCCTTTATCAACATTCGAGCGTTGATCATGGGCAACGCTGGTCGTCGACAGTGTCCTGAAGGCTCTCCCTTCAAAGATATCGACTTCGAGAGCTGGCCTGTTGAGAAGATAGAGGCTTACCCCGAGCTATTCAGGCAGTTTGGTTTCAACTGCATTCAAATCTCCGAAAACCGCGGATATGGCAGCCTTCGTGGTGAGACACTGAAGCGGACACAAAACGCCGTGGCGGCACTGGCGAGAGGCACTAAAGCACATAACATGCTGGTCTCATTCGACGCCTGGGGCGACTGTCCATTTAACGAAGGCGAGACCTACTCGTGGAACGATCCCGTGCAGCACCAGGTGCTGGTGGATTACATTGAAGAGATGGGCCGCAGGTACGGTTCATATGTGGATCACTACAATATCCACGTGGGCGACCCAGGTGGCTGCAGCCGAGATGGTTGTGACCCCTCCTACAAAACGCCTCAACAAATCGCAGCGGAATACCTGCGTGCGTTTCGAAAGCACAATCCCAAAGTCATGGGCGCACTCAGCACCTGGGCGAATGCCGGGTTCTGGATGCACAGCCCTCGGCCAGTTAGTTTTGCCAACTACCGTGAATACTTCGCCCTGACAAATCCGCCACACGCTGTGCCGATCGCAGACGGAGCAACCTTCCTGGATGAGGCTTTCATGCCTAAGGAGATCGGCATCACCCAACACCAACTCTATAATGACGATCAGGCTGATATGCTGGTTGAAGCCGGTCGTCCTGTTGATATCTGGTCATGGTATATCGGCGACATGGAGATGGTCAACAACCTCTACATCGCGATGCACCGCGTGGAGGAGTCCTACCGCAATATGCCCGATTCCGCACGCGACAAGATCCGCGTCCATACGGTTGAGATCACCTTCCACGGCTGGCCGCAGATCATCAACCAGTATTGTGCCGCCCAACTGATGTGGAATCCCAAACGCGATTTGATGGAGATCGAACGAGAGTTCTGTGCGGCCGCGTTTGGACCACAAAATGCGGAAGCCGTGTTGGAGCTATACCAGGTTTGCGAAAATGGTGTTCTCCACCCAATTCCTCAACCGGCCGACTTCGCAACCTCTGAATACAACGCCAAGCTCAGGACGGTACTTGAACACTCCAAGTCGATCAAGTTCAGTAAGTCATGGGTCTCCAACTTCGCGTTCCCGGTGCCTCCGCAGAAGTTCGTAGATATGCTGGTCGCCAGACTGCAGCTGACCCTGGCGGTCTCAGAGGCCAAAGAGAAAGTGGATGCGGCCAAGAAGAACGGGCAGACTGTTGAACAGATCGCTCAGATAAAGAAGGACGCGCTCGAAACACTTCCGAAACTGCCGATTGATCCCATCTATGACCAAAGCGCAGCTACTATTGTCGATCCGTTCAAAGCACAGACTTTCGCTGAGATGATCGAGGCGTTGTAGACGTAGAACCGCACCAGGCAGCTCAAGCCGTAACTGATGCGGTCCCTTCAATCGCCTAAGTCCGGGGCGGTCTGTGCGTAGGATAGCGGATGCAGAAGGCTCGAGACCGCGCCGGTCTGGCGGATAGCCCTGAAAGATATGTGTCAGGAAAAAGACCGGCGCGGTCTATAGACAGTGGCCTCCGCGGCGTACTGACAGACCGCCCCGGACATAGCCAACCATGTTTTTTACAAGGGGCACGCCATGCCCCCGCCCAATACCGCCCTACAGCAGCTTAAGCAGCCGTGTCTGGCCGGCGCGGAAGGGTACCGTTAGCTTCTCGCCAGAGCCCTTCCAGTTGTTATACAAGTCCGTTACCTGCGCAGCACGCTTCAAGATGATCTCCGCGTCGCCCTCTATGGGTGATGTCACCGTCAGAAGCTGCCTGCTGGCGTGAACGGCATAACCCTCAGGTGCATACAGCGTCACACTGGCGGTTTTGAGCTGCGACCGCAGCCACTGACTGTCACAGGGAGGCGCACCGATCCATAACAGCTTCCCGCCATTCGGCAGCGGACGCACCGCACTGGCGAAAGGTCCATCCGAGTATTTCCACTCGCCAGGCTCTTTCACCTCACCCCGTGGCAGCAGGTTACCGGAGCCTTTCAGCTCGCGGTCGTCGTTTGACATGGACCCGCTCAGACCCGGTGTTTCCAAAATGCAGATCGGCAGACCAAGCAGGTCGGCGGTGCGGTTTCGCATCCACTTTCCGCTGCGTGAATCTACCAGCCCGAGTGGGCCGATCGCCAGCACATGAACCCGTCCCCGCTTGAGCAGCTTGGAGAACGCCGCCAAAGACTCGTCGGTGGCTCCAATTCCGCTGGCGACCACCACATACTTGATGCGCTCCGGCAGCTTCGCCGCATCGGACAGCAGGTAGACCTCCAGCGGCGCTCCGGTGAGCCCCAACGCATGCACCATCATACGGTGCGCCTCCCACAGCCATGTGGTGCTGAGGGTGCTCAGGCTCATGCTGCGGTCATCCACCAGCATGGCCACTTCGCACTCACTGCTGCGGTCCAGACTCATCGCCTGTAGTGTGACCTTCGCATTGCGGCCAAGCGAATCCAGCAGCTCCTTGTCGTGGTGCCAACTGCAGGCCAGGCTGAATTTGTGCTCCAGATACCCCTCAGTAGCTGCCGTAGCCGATACCCGCTGGTGCATATCGATGGCACCCAAACGCGGGTTTTCCGCATTGTATTCCGTATGCCATAGCCCGGGATGCAGCCAGCTAAACAGGTCATTCTCCATCATGTGGATTTTCCCCGCCAGAGCATAACTGGCTTCCGCCTCGCCACTGGAGACCGATCCGCGCAGATAGGTTCGTGATGAGAGCAGCGGAATTCCGGCGATAGTGTCGATATCCGGGCTATCCAGCAACGCACGCACTCCGAAATGGCCAGAGGTGCTCTGACGTGCTTCACCAGCCAGTTGGATGAGGTAGCCGTATAACACCGCGACCAGCAGTTTCCGGTTACACATCCGCTTGGCCTGCTTGCAAAAATGCAGTATCACCTGGGCCGTGATATCCGACAAGAACTGGGCGGTGGCGACGCACCAGCGGCCATCCGCGCTGTCGGGTTGGATCAGCTCCTTGCCCGCTCTGCGCATCACAGGTGGTGCGATGGTATCTGGCAGGTCGGTACGCCGTTCACGTGCCTTCCACTGGTTCCAGGCCCGGTTGAATGGCTGGCTGTAGTCGGCTAGTGCGTCGTCGTTACAGCCCCAGGTGAACCACTCCTCAGTAACCTCGGCACTCAGAAACACGCCCACCAGCCTATCCGCCCATGGCGCCTTCTGGCATTCATCGATCAAGCGTTTCAGCATGTCGGTCTGATACTTGATCCACTCCTGGCTGGCCAGGCTGATCGCCTCAGTACCAGTCTCTTCCCAAGCCATCATGTCGCCGTTCTTGTTAGCGATGGCCCGTTCCGATACGTGCTGCTGGGTCCAGTATGGTGGTGGAGTCAGCGAAACCCGCAGCATCACCACCGTATCACGCGACGTTTGAAGACAGAAGTTCACACGCTCGTGCAACTGCCCGTAGTCATACTCACCCGGCAGCCGATTGGTCGCGGTGGCCACCTGGTGATGGATGTGCTGTCCGGCACTCACTGGCACGATAAACAGCTTGTGCCCGCGCCGGCCGAATTGACGCACTGGTCCGGGTTGGAAGTCATATGAGGTCCATCCCTGCCAGTGGATCGGCTGACCGTTGCGGAAGGGCACATTGCGTCCCAGGTACTGCCTGACTTCTAACTGAGCGAAGCCGGGTTGCCTCAAGTTTCGCAGCTCCACCGGCGTGCTTCCCCCCGACACATGGTAGCCACCTGCACACAACACCACATCATACCGCCCCTGCGGCATCGTGTTCGGCACGTTCAGGCTGATCTCGCCCGACGACTTCAACGCAGATATCTGCAGCCTATCAAGCACCACACGCCAGTTGGTATAGCCGCCCAGACGCCACTCCAGAGCCAGGTCCTCTGGCCAGAGGCCGTCTATCCGAAGCTTCATCTTCCATGGATCACTGGCCTTCGCTTTTCCGTCCGCCACGAAGGAGGTCGCCACCAGCCCAGCGGCTGGCGGGTAGTGAACCTGCAGGTCACGCAGCACCAGATGGTATGGCTTACCCACCACCGCACCCGCGGCCATGATGAGCATCCGACCGAGTGGATAGATAGGTGTCGAAGGCTTCCCCGTGTTGGGATCACCGGTGAGTCGCATGTCATATTCGCAGAGTCGGCTTTCGCCTGGAGCAATATCCACTGGTTTGGAGATGTGGTGCCGTTTACCGGAAAAGTGATCCAGCGGCTCCCAGCTCATTTCATCAAAACCAAGGTGAAGGTGCATCGGTTCGGCACTCTGGTTGGTCGCCAGGAAGGTCACCCTGGAGGGTGCATGCCGAATCCAGCGTCCGTCTACATTCACTGCGGGCAAGACAGGCTTGTACAGCACGAAACGCCACTCGGTATGGGGATCCTTGGGAAGCCCCTCCAGCCGCATAGAAACCTCTTTATAATCATCCTTGCGCTGCCACACGTTACCGTCAATCGTGCATCCCACCAGAGTCTTGAAGTGCGGCCAATGCTCCACGGCCGGACTGGCGAAAGCCTCATCAGGGTATCCGTTTTGTAGCGAAAGTATATCGGAATTCATTTACTATCTCTCCAGTTTGAACAGACGTGTTTGAGCGGCTCGGAACGGCCCATCTTTGACCTGCCCTCTGCCCCGCCAATCGGAATACAGATCAGACATCGCCGCTGGCGGACGGAGCCGGGATATTATCGAGACCAGGCCTCACGGCAAGATCATTTTACCGATATTCCGGGTAGACTTACATCATAAGCTACCAGGAGGATGCCCATGTCATCAGTCATTACAGTATCTGGCGACCACAAGCTCAAGCTTCAAGATGTGAACCCGTCTAACACCAACGGAATGGAGCGAGAGGACGCTGAAGCGAAAATAGCAGTGCTCGGTAAGCAGTTAACCGATCTGAACGAGCTGCAGTATGAGGCGAACACACAAGGTCTTTTGATTGTCTTGCAGGGAATGGATACGAGTGGGAAAGACGGCACCATCCGTTGCCTGCTGGACTACGCGAACGCCCAAGGCACTCACGTGGTACCGTTCAAGGTGCCTACGGAAATCGAGAGCTCGCACGACTTCCTGTGGCGGGTGCATCTGCGTACACCCGGTAAGGGGGAGATCACCATATTCAACCGCAGCCACTACGAAGATGTGTTGATCGCTCGGGTTCATGAGCTGGCGGATGAGCGCACCATTGAGCAAAGATATAAGCAGATCAACGCCTTCGAGCAACTGCTGTCTGACAGCGGAGTGATTATTTTGAAGTTCTTCCTGCACATAGATAAGGATGAGCAGAAGGAACGATTACTGGCGCGTGAAGAGGATCCGGAGAAGAGCTGGAAGTTAAGTATGGCGGACTGGCAAGAACGCCAGTACTGGGATGATTACCAGAAAGCCTACGAGCTCGCAATTAACAACTGCAGCAGCTCGATAGCCCCATGGCATATTGTGCCTGCTAACCATAAATGGAGCCGGAACTACGCCATACTGCACACCATCGTGCATCATCTACAGCCATTTGGCGAGATATGGCAGGGACAGCTTGAGGAGCGCGGGAAACGGGCCCTGGCGGAGCTGAAGGCTTATCGGGCCAACAACGCGACACCGTAGATCTCGGGCAACCGGCCGGTTGCCCCTGCCGATTTCAACTTTAACTGGGCGGCCTTACCACGTTCGGGGAGGTGGAAATCGGATGGATCGGACGGATAGGACGGATAGCATCGTGGGCGACCGCCGGTCGCCCCTACGCGTTCGACTTACCCGTGATGTGCTCTATCTCGATGCGCAGCACAGCCGTCTTTTGCTCTGAGTTTTGGGCGTATTTCTGGCCCATGGCGACTTCTTCAGGGCTGGTGGAGTATTTGGTGACTAATGCCATCAGACCCAACTGCTTCTCTTCGGTGTCGGTCACCTCGTAGATGCGTCCGAACGCCATCACGCTGTGATATCGCATCGTAAATTTGGCAGACAGAACCACCGCTTCACCCACTACACAGAAGGAGACGCGGTTGTCTTGACGGATCAGCTCCAGCTTCTTGCCTTCCAGCGCACAGTGCAGGTAGATGCTCTGACCCACCTGAGCGTAGTTCATCGGCACCGCGTAGCCGCATCCTTGCATGTTGTTCATCGCCAGAAACCCATAAATGCCGGACTTCAGCAACTCGACAGCCTGTTCGTCATCCAGTTGCCTGTCGTTGCGCCTCATTTCAGTAAACATATCTATACCTCCGTTTTGTATAGTGTATCGCTTGCGTCAAGCACATAGCTACACTGGCAGGTATTTATACTAGTTTTACGAGTCTTCGCTTGTAAACGAACCGTCTTGGTAACCCATGCCTGTCATAATACAGATATATCGATATTCTTTGCCGCAACTAAGCACGCAACAGCAAAGCGATGCCACACATAGAGGTATACCCAATGACCCAGCGACTTGTCTTTATGCTCATCAAACCAAAAGTCATCAACGCAGTAACGGCCATGGTGGTACAAACCAGGTGGAACCTGTATGTTGATTAGGATAATGACCGCCCTGTCCACAGTGTATGCGTCACTTCGCAAAGACATTACGGAAAATCGCCAGTTTGTGGCAACCTATGCGGTGATTTTACTGCTGACCGGGATCATATATGGCATGGCTATCTATGTAGCGGATATTGTGTTCGGTCAGATTAACAATCCACTCCTTCATATAACTAAGCATTTCTATCAAACACGCCTGATAAACAGCGTCATTTTCCAAATGGCCTTTATTTCGATTGCCTGTCTATTCCGTAGATTCTGGCCGTGTTACGGTGTGTGGTATATTGTGCAAATCCTGGGTGCTATGGTGATAGTGACCATTTCGGGAATTCTATACCCAACCAATTTCGCCTGGATGCCATTGTTTCGGACTATGATGTCATACATGCCTCGCGCGATAATGGACTCAGGTGGCACAGCTCTTGTCTTCTTTGGTCTGTGCAGCATATCAGGTTTACCACGCCCCCAAAGCAGAGGGTGGAAGGCCAAATTGAATGAAATGGCGAGTTGAGATGCCTGCAGTAATTGGCATTCCATGCCTGGAGAAGGAGTTAACAAAATGAATCGTCGGTATGCATTTACACTAATCGAGCTGTTGGTAGTGATCGCCATCATCGGAATACTGGCAGCCGTATTGTATCCGGTTTTCTCTGGAGCACGCCAGAGGAGTAAGAAGACAACATGTATTTCCAACCTGCGTCAATGCGGTGTGGCCTTAAGACTATACATGGATGACTATGCGACCAACATCCCGCCTGATTCCATCACCGCCAGTATGCTGCTGAAGAAAATGCCTACCTGCTGCCTTAATGATAGTGAATGGACCAAAGGCTGCACGCAGCCATTTGGTCCGCCAATGGTTGGATCGTATGCCTATGTCCGCTCGCTTCTTGACATTGATACACCAACCCACGAAGTGTTGGCCAAATATTACGATG
This sequence comes from Armatimonadota bacterium, assembly GCA_963677485.1. GTDB lineage: Bacteria > Armatimonadota > HRBIN16 > HRBIN16 > HRBIN16. The sequence continues at coordinate 624,560 of OY781964.1, forward strand.
CGGGCCATGACTACGTGTGGATGGTCGATATCTTCCATTCCACCTACGGCATTCCCGCACCATATTATGCTGAAAAGGAAAACCTAAGACAATATACGTTAAGGATAGGCCAGACCGAGCCCCTGGATTCATGGAAACGCACTGCTTTCCCGAACAATCTGCTCGGACTATCCGACGACGGCCACGTGCAGATTCTGAACCCAGAAGGCTTTGCACCTTCAACCCCACACGGTGGATTCACATTTTCATGGCAACTCATATTTCAAGTACCGAATGTGAACAGCGAATTGGCACCGGTGACTAGATAAAAATAGGCCTCCCCTACACAGGGAAGGCCCATGCTCGACAGGAACCACTACCCGAACCGAAATGTTGTCATCTGTCAGCTTCGGATGTTGCCATCGGTATCTGCTTTAGAGTTTGTACTGCAAGCGCAAGGTGGTGGTGTCGTAACGGCGCTCACCTGGGTTGTTCTTCTCGTTCAGGAAGGCCTCATAAGCAGCCATGAGACGGGCTCCGGGGTTCATATAGTAGATATAGCTCACACCCAGTCCGGTGATCGCGTTACCGACTGTGTCTGTGTTCGGGTCGAACTGCTCCCACTTCAGGCTCATCACATTGCGCTTATTCAGGTTATAGTTGGCCATCAGGTGATAACCCACCATATTTGTGGCGTAAGAACTTGTTTTGCCAGAGGCACTGGGAAGACGGTCCTTGCCCCACATTAGCTCGCTACGCAGTGTGAGCTGAGGAACAGCCAACCCAACATAAGACGCATCCAGCATATAGAGCTCACGGTCGACTGCTGGCGAGGTGACGGCATTCGCACCGGTAAAGCTGGGACGAGTGGCCCAGAAGCTGTTGATACCCACTTTGAAGCTCTTATCTGACCAGTTCAATCCTGCGGTAGTGCCCAACTGACTGGCTGGGGTGTGACCACTCTGCTCCGCATCGCCCACTGTAAGGGCATCCCATACGCCCAGCTCCGCGGAGAGGTTGTGACTCAGACCTTGTGTCAGCATCACGCCACGGCCATACTCACCGCCGAACATTTTTTGGTTATAGAGGCTTCGCTCAGGCAGCTCGCGCACGCTGGAGCTGCGTGCGATCTCATATCCCAAAGGCATATTTTGCTGACCAACGGTGAGGATAGTGCCAACCTTCTTTGTAGAAGGCACGATGTTGTAGCTGAGCGTGGCTTCCTTGAGCTGTGCGGAGGTGTTGTCGGAGCCCGTCGCCACATCGAAACTCAGCTTCATACTGGTTTTAGGGTCGATGGTGCTGGTCACACCAAACTCCGTGCGGCGCATCGCAAAGTTATTGGCCGTTTTACCTGCCTCGTCGGTGGATTTATACTGGAACTGCGCATAGTTGTTGAATTTGAGCTTCCTGAGGTCGGCGATGTCGTTGCTCATCACCGGCAGCTTTTTCTTCTGACCTTCAATCCATCCCTTGTTTTCGTCAACCTCATGTTGCAGCTTGTCGAGTTTCTCATTGATCTGCTTGAGCTGATCGATCAAGCTGGTCAGGTCGACTTTGTCCTTCGAGGACAGTGCCCCTGCGATTTGTTGGGTGACACCCGCCGCCTCGTCTCGGAGCTCAGACAGATCCTCAGCGGTCTGTGCAAAAAGGGGCATGGCGGTCAGTGTTAGTACCGCCGCTAGACTGCCCATCACTATCTTATATTTCACGAATATCTCTCCTGAATGGTGTTTGTGGTGACTAGTATTTCTATGTCTGTATTTATTGTGTTATGAGCAGGTTAAGGCTTTGTTATGCGGGGATTAACACCATGTTAAAATTATTAAGACGGGCGAATATAGACATGGTCACCCACTGGATATGCATAACCGCGCCACCAACTGGCATTTGTGTACAAACCAAGATATGCTGATATCAAGCGATACATGGTTTCTTCAGACAAAACATATGATCATCGAAAACATACACCCGTGCAGCAACCATGCTGCCAACAGGAGGACATCTGCGTGAACATCCGAACCTGCTTAACCGCACTGGCTGCGTTATGCGCTTTACCCGCATTGGCGGGACCAACCACCTGGCTCGACTCCCCCATCAATGCACGCCCGATGCTTGCCAGCAGTGCCAATCCTGAGCTCGAAGAGAACGGCGATGCCCGACCGATAGCCGCCGGTGAAACCCTCACCATCACCGACGTGAAGGGCCCGGGCCGCATCAACCATATCTGGTTCACCGTGGCCGCCAATGAGCGTGCCTATGGCCGGATGCTGGTGATTCGCATGTACTGGGACGGCGAGAAGACACCCAGTGTGGAATGCCCCATGAATGACTTCTTTGCCGAGGGGCATGGCATGGATATGAATGTGAACTCCGCGGTGGTGACCGTCACCGCCGAAGGCCGTGCCCGAAACTGCTACTGGCCTATGCCGTTCCGCAAATCGGCCAAAATCACCGTCACCAACGAAGGGAAACTGCCGGTTCAGGCACTCTTCTGGCAGGTGGACTGGTTGAAACTCAAGTCGCTGCCCAAAGACACCATCTATTTCCACGCGCAATACCGGCAGAACCACCCTCGGCCGCGCACAGGCAACTACACGCTGTTCGACGCTGTTGGCAAGGGGCAGTTGGTCGGCACCGTAATCAATGTGCGGATGCATGAAGGAGGGTGGTTCGGCGAAGGTGACCAGCTCATCAGCATCGACGGCGAGTCGCGCCCTTCCATTCAAGGCACCGGAAGCGAAGACTACTGGTGCGATGCCTGGGGGCTGCGCCCTTCACAAAGCCTTTACTACGGCTTCCCCATCAGCGAGGGCTTCAGCGACGCGGGCAGTCTGCACACCGCCTATCGCTGGCACATCAACGACCCGATTCCGTTCAGCAAGTCGATCAACTTCCAGATTGAGACCAGGGGTGCTCATCAGTTGGCTGATGGTTCCTGGGATGGATATGGCCGCCGTGCTGATGACTTCAGCAGCGTGGCCTACTGGTATCAGACCGAGCCTCACGCACCCTTCCCTGCCCTGCCCAAAGCGCAAGATCGTGTTTATGCAGTACAGGATCTGATCGAAGCCGAGACGCTATTATCCGAGTCCAAGCACAGCTCCGATGCTATTTCGGTACAGGTGATTGAATCCCTCAGCGGAGGCAAGCAACTGTGGTATACACCCAAAAACAGCAACGAGACGCTACAGGTGCCGGTGCGCGCCTCCAAACCAGGCCGATATCTGGTGAAGCTCACGTTCTTGAGCTCGTGGGATTACGGAACCTGGAGCGTCAAGCTGGACGCATCTCAAGCCGCCAAGACCATTGATCTGTTCGCGAACCCTCCCACCCCAAAGTCGGTGAACCTCGGGATATTCGAGTTCGGCACAGAGCCTAAAGAGCTCAGCCTCAGTTGCACCGGCAAGAACAATGGCAGCCAGGGGTATTTGCTCGGCCTGGACAGCATCGAACTGCTGCCGTTGTCGAACTAGAGCGTGGTACACGGGAGTATATAGATGAATAGATGGATTGTCACAGCGCTATTGGCGTTGTTTTGCATCATGCCGCTGTTAGCTGGGCCGATGGATGGTCTCGACCGGTATGTCGACGCCAAGGCCATGCTGAGCAGCAGCACGGACCCCAACCTTGAGGGCAACGGCGATTGCCGCTCCATCCCGGCTGGGCAGACGCTCACCATCACCGATGTGAAGGGCCCAGGCCGAATCAACCACATCTGGTTCACCATCGCCGCCAGCGAGCGTGCTTACGGTAAACTGATGATTTTGCGCATGTACTGGGATGGCGAAACCACGCCCAGTGTGGAGTGCCCCATCAACGACTTCTTCGCAGAAGGCCATGGCATGGACATGAACGTCAACTCAGCGATGGTCACGGTCACTGCAGAGGGGCGTGCCCGCAACTGCTACTGGCCGATGCCGTTCCACAAGTCGGCGAAAATCACCGTCACCAATGAAGGCAAGCAGGCAGTTGGCGGGCTCTTCTGGCAGGTCGACTGGCTGAAGCTCCATAAGCTGCCAAAGGAAACCCCAACTTTCCATGCTCAATACCGTCAGGAGTTCCCGCGGGCACGCACTGGCAACTACACCATCCTGGAGGCCGTCGGTAAAGGCCACCTGGTGGGCACCTTCATCAGCGTGCGCATGCATGGCGAAGGCTGGTTTGGCGAGGGCGACCAACTCATTAACATCGATGGCGAAACCCGCCCCTCCGTGCAGGGCACCGGCAGCGAAGACTACTGGTGCGATGCCTGGGGCCTGCGCCCCTCGCAGAACCTCTACTACGGATTTCCGATCAGCGAGGACTACCAGCCGGGGTCACTACATGCGGCTTACCGATGGCACATCGCCGATCCAGTGCCGTTTGATAAGTCATTCAAGATGCAGATTGAGACCAAAGGTCAGCAGCGCCTGGCCGATGGCTCGTGGGATAACTACGCGCGGCTGGCGGATGACTACAGCAGCGTGGCTTACTGGTATCAGACCGAGCCGCACGCGCCGTTCCCTGCCCTGCCCAAGGCCGCAGACCGACTGTATGCCCCTCCCGTGGTGATTGAGGCCGAGTCGCTGATTGACAAGGTCACACCGGAGAAGCCATACCGAGTCGTGCAGAAGATCGAGCTACTAAGCGGCGGAGCGCAGATACTCTTCGAGCCCCCGACAGAACAGGCGGAGATGCAGGTGCCCATCAAGGCTCCGAAACCAGGCCGGTATATCGTCAAGCTGAAGTTCCTATGCAGCTTCGACTTCGGCATTTACAAATTCGAGATGGGCGATAAGCTGTCTGCTCCGGCGATCGACACGTTGTTTACCGGCGAGTCTACGAAGTCGCTTAAGCTTGGGATGATCAGCTTCGGTGAGGAGCCGATACCATTGAAAATGAAGTGCGTGGGCAAAAACCCCAGCAGTGCGGGTTATTTCCTCGGTTTTGACAGCATCGAGCTGCTTCCGGTGCCGTAGAAGTCAGTCTATTACCCACAAGTATCGCATAACCAGTAGGTCACCGATTCCGCGACATAAATATCTCGGCGATTGAACACCAAGACTGCTGAAGCAGTCTTCATTAACGTTATCTTTGTCGGTAAGGAGCTCCACAGCCCGGTTTAGCGGGCTTGTTGATCAGTAGCCGAGACATTTATGTCGCGGCATATGGTCAATACGATCCCGATCTGGATTTGTGGGTAATCGGCTGCCGTAGAAGTAGTGCCTTTCGAAAAAGGCCGTCCTTCACAGGACGGCCTTTTTGAGGTTACTCGATCGACAGCACCATTTTGCCATGCGCCTTGGAGCCCATGATCCGGGTGTGAGCAAGCGCAGCATTCTGCAGCGGGATGCTGATACCCACCTCAGGTCTGATCATCTTGGTTTCAAGCAAAGAATGAACGGCATCTCGACACTGTTTATACGCATCTGGCGTCATGTTGAAAAGGGCCATACCCAGGATATCCGCCTCTTTGACCATGGCTAACCGAGGATTGAAGTCCAGACTACCGCGGTTGCCGATGATGACGATACGTCCGAATTTCGCGATCATTCTGAGGTCGGTCTCCAGATTATCATTGGCCAGCATCTCGATGATGACATCAGGCCCCTTACCAACAGTGACGGACAGCACCTGATCGATCGTGTCCGCGGTGATGTGGTCAAACACATGTGATGCCCCAGCCGCTTGCACCAACGACTTTCCCTCAGGCGAACCAGCGGTGCCGATCACAATCGCACCCGTCGCTTTCGCGATCTGAACGGCCAGAAGACCCACACCGCCGCTGGCTCCATGCACCAGTACCGTCTCACCTTTTTTCACGCAGCCCCGATGATATACTGCTCGGACGGCAGTCAAAGCTGGGACACCGAGCGACACTCCCTGCTCAAAAGTAATATCGTCTGTCAAACGATAGATAGCCTCAGCATCGCAAACCACCTTTTGCGCATAGGTGCCTGTGCATCGCTTCGCGAACAAGGCGCAGACATACACGCGGTCGCCCACGCTGAACTGCTTTACATCCTCGCCAATGGCATCTACCACCCCGGCTCCATCGCTTCCTGGCGTGTAGGGCAGATCGGGTCTGCTGAAAACATATGTGCCGGTCCGGGTGTAGACTTCACTCGGGTTAACCCCCGCCGCGAACAGGCGCACCCGGACTGTATCGCACCCGGTTACACAGACACGGGTTAGTGTTAAGCCGCAGTTGTAATGGAGTGCTCTTCTACAAAGCACTGGCGGGTTTCAAGCGGCGTTTTGAATCCCATCTTCTCCAATCGCCACGAACGATTGTACTCCTGTTTGAATTGTAGCACTGCTTCCCTCACTTCGTCGACATTCTGAAATACATGTGCGTAAATGACCTGTTCCTTTAGTGTCCGGTTGAATCGCTCAACCACACCATTTGTCTGGGGCTGTTGCACATAGCTGAAGCTGGGTGTGATCCCCAGCCGCTTGATTTCATACTGGAAGTGATCGGAGCAATTTGCGGATCCGTTGTCGAGTCTCAGAGTAAGCCCGTTGGCGACAGCACGCTCTACGCTGCCATATATAGCCTGAACCCCTTCAAGCACAGGTTGAACGGCGTTGAACCGGGTACCGAGTTTGCAGACATATATGCCTACGCACTCACCGTTCCAGTGTTCTACCGCACTGAATATCCAGATATTTCCATCATCAACCGTCCGCACCTGTGTGCCGTCAGTACCCCACATGATATTGGGAGCATCAGTAATGATCGTTCCATTGTGTTGATTAGTATCTGCCTTAGGTCTGCGATAAGGCGATAGAAGCTCATTGTTACGCATTAGCCGAAGCACACGGTTCCTGCCCACTCGCAACTTCTGTGCTCCAAAGTGCAGTGACGCGTGGATTTTCTTATAGCCTTCACCTTGAAATGGAGAGCCATTGATTACAAGCTTGATCGCTTCCAATAGTTCATCATCGGAAACGGAGGTCTTGGGTCCACGCTTTAGCCTGGGTGTGCTTAAAGCAGGATGAACAACCTCTGTGATTTGCATATAGTAGGTAGAGCGAGGTTGTTCCCAAACTCGGCATACCCTTTCTACACCATAGTGAGCGCATGTGGCGGGGGAAATGGCAGTGCTCATTTCCGTAATTTCCCCCGCGTAAAAGGGGCTTCTCTCCGGTGACATCGCTCGTATAGGAGTTCAATCTCCATAGATTGCTCACCGATACGTCGCTGGGCCTCTTTGAGCTGATGCTCTAAGGGATCTTGAACACGTATCTTCAGAGCGGATTCCATGCCAGCCAGGGCTCTATCACGCCACTCCTCAATCTGATATATCGGTACACCTATTTGCCTTGATACGATCTCCAAGGATTCGCCGCCAATCAAGCGTTGAACCACCTCAAGTTTGCGTCGGCAGGACCACCGTCGGCTCTCCGGTAAAAAATTTACGTCCGGGGTGGAACTCGCCCCTTCAGTCGCGCTCCGCGCTCCTTCCGGGGCTCTTTCCACCCCGGACGTCGGAACAGACATCGGATCCGGATCATTCAAATGATGTGTCTTCATGAACTCAGTTTACCTTAATATTCTGTCTGTAAAAATTCGGGTACCGCTCAAGGCGCACCCGGACCTCGCCTGCGCCAGGCACTGGCTGCTCAACATCGACGTATTGTAATACCTCTGGCCCTCCGAATTCGGATACTCGAATAGCTTTCATATGGCGCCTCCTGTCCGATCAATAGGTGCGGGCCGATACTTTTCTTGAATATCTGTGCAGCACCATCAACTCAGAGTTTACCTGTAATATAATGATCTGGTGTCGGTCTTGCCGATGACTACCCTAATATCTTTCCACGCCACACTTGCGTGATATGCGATGGCATGTTACAATACGATGGTCAACATGTCGGAGGTAACCGAAAATGAACATTTGCGAAATATGCGGCAAAGGTGTCTTATACGGTCAGAATATTCGTCACCGCCATTCGGGTGCATGGGCACTTCGCGCTCCAAAAACCAAGCGCGTACAAAAGCCTAACTTGCAGACCGTGCGGGCGATCGTGAAGGGTTCCCCGTGTCACCTTAAGGTTTGCACCCGCTGCCTGAAGGCTGGTAAGGTGCAGCGCGCCAGCTAAGCCTTCGCGGTTGTAAAGCCGTTTCAACAGTTTCAGCCGTCTTGCGTAACGCAAGGCGGCTAATCTGTTTTTAGGGGGCTATCCACAGATTACGCAGATTACACAGATGGGTGTGATTCCTCTGGATTGTTGTCTGAACCACGGATAACGCGGATTTGTGGGATTGCACGGATGGGAAGGAACGTCTGAACCACGGATGAACGCGAATGAACACGGATGGGGAGGAACGTCTGAACCACGAATTACGCGGATTGTTAGGATGACACAGATGGGAACGGAGATGGCCAATCGGGAGATTGGCGTTCCCAGGCAACATCCCCCTCCGCGACCTCCGCGTCTCCGCGTGACACATCGCCGTCCCTATCTGCGTTCATCCGCGTTCATCCGCGGTTTAGAAATGCACCTTCGCGCCTTCGCGTCTCCGCATGACACGTCTCCGTCCCTATCTGCGTTCATCCGCGTTCATCTGCGGTTTGGACAAAGATTCCGCGTGAGCAGTGCCGTTGAAAGTGGCCAATCGGGAGATTGGCGTTCGCGGGGGGTAACTACCGCTTGCGATGAACGCCTTTAATGCGCTTGTGGATCACCGCATCGGGCCGGTCGGGGTCATTCCGTATCACACTGATGCTGCCATCTACCTCAAGCATCGCCAACTCCACATCGCTGATGTTCAAAGCCTCATGCTGCCGTAACGCGGCCGCGAGTTCATCCAATGTGATCTGTTCATGCATCAGATTGCGGTGGACCGGCTCACCATGTGTTACCAGCACTACCGGAACGCCCTCCACCCAGCGTCGAAAATTGTCGCTGCGCATCCGGAACCGGCTGACCATCCAGTTGATACACAGAAGCGTCAACGCTGACAACAAGCCGCCAGTCAATGTGATATCGGCCCCTACCATGGCGGTCTGCACCGAATTGCTGATGAGCAGCAGTACCACCAGGTCAAACGGCGTCATCTGCCCGATTTCGCGCTTACCCGATATCCGTACGCCCGTCAGCAACCCAACGTACACCAGCGAGGTTCGAAGAATAATACCCCACGCCGCAGGAAATGTGATATCTAAAATACCATGCATCATCGGTGATCATCTCTCCCTGGAGGTTCGCTTCACTTTAATCTGCACATCACCGGCTTTAGCTGGATCCCATGGGTCCATATGCACCACCACTTCACACGGTGCAAGCAGATCGCGAATCCGCCTTTCCATGCTTTCCGCAATCGCATGGGCCTCTTTCAAGCCCATTTCGGTAGGTAGCACCACATGGAAATCCACATGCCGTAAAGAACCGGTCTTGCGGGTACGCAGGTTATGCCAGTTCAATAGTGTGGTTTCACTATCCAGCAACCGTGTGATCTCTGAGACCTCGTCCGCAGGCAGGCTGCCGTCCATCAACTGTTGACCAGCCGTCCAGGTGAGTTTACTGCCGATATACCCTATCAAGGTCGCTACGCCAATGGCCACGATGGGGTCCAGAATATCAAGCTTGGTGATAGCCACCACGGCCAATCCTAACGCCACACCAAATGAGGTCATCACATCGGTAGACAGGTGATGCGCATCGGCTTCCAACGCCATCGAATCCGTCGCCCGTGCCACACGGAATAAGAATCGCGACACCAGGATATTCACCACACCCGATACCAGCATCACCGCCACACCTAACCAGGCAAAGTCGATCTTCGCGTGGTCGGAGATGATCGCGTGTATCTTGTGGAACGCCTCATAGGCTATCCAGATGGCTGCAAACACAATCAGTGCCGCTTCAATGGCACCCGAGATGCTTTCGGCTTTTCCATGGCCGTACTGATGTTCTTTGTCAGCCGGCTGGTCGGATATCCGCACGCAGACCCATGCGATCACAGCAGCCACCAGGTCAAGTCCGCTATGTATCGCCTCAGAAATAATACTGACCGAGCCACTGATGGTGCCCACAACCAGCTTCATCACGATTAACAGGCTATTGGACATTACCGAAATGGTTGCTGCTCTTGTTTTTAGCGAACCTACACTACTCACGCCTTATCCCCTGACTGCTTACGATATGGTTCGATATGGATCAACACATCAGCGACGCGCTGCTGCTTCTGTTTGATCATCTCTCGGACATCGGAAGCTATTCGATGCCCTTCGCTAACACTAATGTCGCCGTTTACCCAAATGTGAAGGTCAACATAATAATCAAATCCCATCTTGCGCAGCAGGCATTTTTCGACGGTCATCACCCCTGGAACCGCCTGTGCGATCATCTTGACCGCAGCCGTGAACTCAGGTGAAGGAGCGATGTCCATCACCTCCGCCACCGCTGGTCGAAGCATCCGGACCGCGTTAAACACGATGATTCCAGAAGCAAATAGTGCCGCCCAGTCGTCCGCGTCCTCATATCCCTTGCCCGCCCAAAGTGCCACGCTAATCCCCACGAAGGCGGCTGCTGAGGTGATGGCGTCGCTGCGATGGTGCCAGGCGTCAGTTTTGACTGCCGTGCTGCGAGTTTCCGTGCCCACGTCAAAAACATATCGGAACAGGGTCTCCTTCACCACTATCACGACCACCAGCACGAGAAGGGTAAACGGTGCGGGGGTGGTGTGTGGCGACCGGATCTCCCTGATCGACTGAACAGCTATTGTCACAGCCGCCATCATGAGCATGCAACTGACAATGATCGCGGCGATGGGCTCCGCTTTGCCATGGCCATACGGGTGGTTTTCATCACGGGGGATGGTAGCGACCTTCAAACCGGCGGCTACGATAAGTGAGCTGAAGACATCCGATCCCGATTCGATCGCATCGGCGATCAACGCGTAGCAGTTACCGAAATACCCGGCGGCACCTTTGAACAGTGCCAGGGATGCGTTGACCGCAACCCCCATTAAAGATGAGCGTATACCCCTACCCACCGCGCGCGTGTTCATACCTGCTCCTGCATGACCGCTTAACAGAATGCTCCCACGCGGTTTGGTTATATTACATTATACGGGACTTCCGCACTATGCATCTACAAGCACACTATACATAGACAAAACACACTGTATCATCTTAAAAATGGTGTTATCGCACTGCGGCATTGACTCGTTACTTGACACGGCTTATCTATACGGTTGTGAACACTGATGAACGAAATGCAATACAAATTCAGACCATATCATCCATTTACTGCACTCGATAACAGGTTCAGAAGCCATCGCTGGTTGGCTAAAATGGGGCCCGAAAACTGGTTCATGTATTCGGAGCTTGCCATGCGTTCCAATGCTGATTTCATCTCTTGGGCATCCATCCGAACCATGGCAGACGAGCTTGGTATCAGCCCATCAACGGTGCAGAAATGCATCAAGGAGCTGAAGGAGCTTGGGCTGCTCAACGTGACCCAACGGTGGTCGTCCAAAGGTGACAAAACGAGTAACTTGTATCAGCTCATGGTACCTGATTTCGATAGTGAGGAGGCCGAGGGGGGTGTACCACCACACGGTACACCCTGTACCACGCCACGGTACACAGGTGTACCGCCACACGGTACAGAATTAAAAGAATCTGAAGAAGAAGAAGTTAAGGATAATTCCCTTACGGGTTCGGCTGACGCCGAAGCGGCTGAACACCCTCCCGTTCAACCTCCAAAACCCAAAGAGCCGAAGCCGGACCCCTACCGCTCCGTGATCGAGACCTACTCGCTGGCCGGGCTTCCGGAGCCGCCCAGCAGCGAGGTAACCCCACTGCTGCGGGCCATGAAACAAGCCCTCGCCTCCGGGTGGCCACCCACCAGGATCGCGGCTGCCTGGAGCAATGCCAGAGCCAGGTGTAACCCCCAGAGCTTGAGCGTGTGGAGCTTGGCATACACGCTCAGGCACTTGACCGATGCCGAAGCCATGCAGTCCAAACCGCCGGGAAGTGGTAACAAACCTCCGAGGTTGTCTGATGATGAACTCGAGGCGCGGGCCAGAGCTAACGCCGCGAATGTGATGGGAGAACTCTACAATGACCGATGAAAGATTTGCCGACGCGATGGCCTTCTTTGCCATCACCTACGGTGCTGAATACAGCCAGAAGCAGCAGACCATGTGGAGGGTTCAGATCGAACGCCACGACATCACTGACGATGAGTTTGACGCCGCTCTTGATAAGTTCCTGATGACCAAAGAGTCGAACTTCATGCCACGAACGCCAGGTGCAGTGCTGCATTACGTGGTGGAGGCGCGTGAACACGCCCAGATCGAAGGCGTGCCGACTGTGGCGGATGCGTTGTGGGAGGTGCGTGAGACCCTCAACCGCTATCAAGGTCAACCGAAATACAGCCACCCCATCATCGCAAAAGCCGTGGCCACGATCGGATATTACCGGCTCTGCGAGATGACATCGGAGGATATTAGCCGGGAGTTCAGGGTGACATATGGGGAGTTACGCAAGCACGTCCTGGACAAACCCATCGAGGAACGGCCTATGGTTGAAGGGCGTCGGTCTGGAATGGGGTCCATCGGCGACTCGCTGCGGTCACTTCCCGGTCTGCTGGGAGGGTGCAAGTGAGGCAGGCACACGAGTTCATCGGGCAGCATGTCATGCGGGCCAACGGGCGTATATGGCGGCATAGGACATGCGACGCGCCGTATGTGGTTGTTGCGCAAACGAAAAGCATCAACCCACACGAGACTTACCTGCGTGGGCTGTGTGCAAAATGCCTCATAGATGGCCATATCAAGTTCACCGATGGGATACGTCCCGTTGAAGCCAACTGGCATACCAAACTTAGGATGACACGACATGAACACTGGCCCGCATGGGCCTCAATAGGAGTTTTCGATATTGAGTAACGAACCGAAGGGGTTTAACCCATCAGATCACCTGATCAAGGTGCAAGGGAACCGGACGTATCTGCCGGTGAGTGCAGCCATCGCCTGGTTTAGGACCGAACACCCAGACTGGGGCATCATCTGCGAAGTCACGGTCGACGGCGATAGCTGCTTGGCCGCCGCTACTGTGATGAGCGAGACCGGCACGGTGGTGGCCACAGCACACAAGCAGGAGACCCGCCAGAGCTTCCCCGACTACGTCGAAAAAGCCGAAAGTGGGGCTGTGGGTAGAGCCTTGCGCTTTGCCGGGTATGGGACCGCCGACGTGGATGTTGACAACCAACTGCTAGATAGTGCTAGAATATCTACAGATACAAGCACTATTACGACAAATCGACCAATACCGACCGCCGAGACATGCGTCGTATGTGGCGTAGCACTGACATCCGGCCAGGCTGCGCTATCTGGCAAGCGATACGGGAAGGTGTTATGCTCCGAGCATCAAAAAGCGGCCAAGTAAGCGAGAAGGAGTTCCAGGACACAGTGACCGACGCCCTAAGCCTGTTTGGATGGCTGTGGTATCACACCCACGACAGCCGACGTAGCAACAAGGGGTTCCCTGATGTGGTGGCGGTCCGTGGCCAGCGTGTGTTGTTTATCGAACTCAAGAGAGAAGACGGTCGGGTGACCGTTGAGCAAAAAGACTGGCTGTTGAAGCTTCGAGATGCGGGGCGTGAGGCGTTTGTGCTGCGCCCCTCTCAGATGGACGCTTTCCTGGAGGGTATTCGTTAGTTGACCGCCGACTGGATAAACGTGTATATATTTCTACATAATGATGTGTGGTTACCGATAATCACATTTCTGGAAGTGTTATGTATGCACAAGCTTACCGCGTTCAGCTACTTTGGTGGCAAGAACAGCCAGTTGGGCTTCATACTGCCCAATCTACCCGCCTCTGAATTCTATATCGAGCCGTTCGGTGGATCGGCTGCCGTGCTCCTTAACCGGGAGCCTGCCAAGAACGAAGTCTACAACGACTTGTATCTCAACTGCGTGAACTTCTTCAGGGTGCTGAGAGACCACCCGGACGAGCTCATTACCCGATTGAAACTCACCCCAAACAGCAAGCATGAATATGCGATGGCGATCGACATGAACAAGGGACTGAGCCAGGTCGACGATATGATCGAGCGGGCCAGGATGTGGTTCATGCTTCCGGTGCTTGGCTTCTACGGCCGTCATAAGGAGGCGTCCAACTGGGGCCGTGCTTACTCGTCTGCGAACGGCATGAATGGCATGTGTTCGAAGTGGATCACAGCAGTGGACCGCCTATACCCGGTGGCAGAGCGCCTGCGCCGGGTCGTGATCGAGTGCGCGGATGCACGTGAAGTGATCGAGCGGTGGGACCGTCCGGAGGCGTTGTTCTACCTCGACCCGCCCTATGTGCTGGCGTCAAGATCGAGCAAAACGGCGCAGTATCAGAACGAGATGAATGACCGTCAGCATACCGAGCTGCTTGAACTCTGCCAGAGGTGCAAAGGTCGGGTGGCGATCAGCGGATACGATAGCGAGCTGTATACGATGGCACTGTCTGGCTGGCGGGTGGTGAAAGCACCGCCCAAGGTGAAGCCGTCTAGCTGCGGGCGTAACGGCACTGGTGATACGGCTGTAGAGGTGCTGTGGATGAACTATGATGCGGAGGGATGCCGTTTGTGACTAAGAACCCGTGGCGTGACCTGGTAGTGCTTACCGATGTGGAGGTGCTCGCGGAACGGCTGACCACACCCAGCTATTGGCCGCCAGGCTCTGCTTGCTCTGAGTTAGTCAAGGAGGAGGTGACCGTTGCGCTCAGGGCTGAGGTGATCTCCCCCACCGAATGCATTGTGCTGGTGGCCAGGTTGTATGACGTGTCGGCTGCTGAGATAGCAGACTTCCTGCATATCTGCACCAGGGCGGTCAACCTGGCCTTTGAACGTGCATGTGGCAAGCTTAACGCCTGGTCTGGCTGTGGGGTCACCACCGTGCTTGTAGAGGCCTTCGGACGCTGTGCACTGGACGTGATCGAATGAGCCAAGCACCTCTTAAGCCATGCGCTTTCATTGGATGCCGTGAGTTGGTCCGCGGCACCAGATACTGCGAGCATCACACCAAGCGAGCCTGGGATGACGACACGAGGTCGAGTGCTCATGATCGTGGCTACGATGCGAAGTGGAAGCGGACGCGTGCGTCCTATGTGAAGAAGCATCCACTCTGTGAGCTTTGCCAGGCGCGTGGTGTTGTTAGTCCGATGGAGATCGTGCATCACATCGTGCCTTTGAGTGTTGGTGGTGACCAATACAAGCACAGCAACCTTCAAAGCTTGTGCCGCGTCTGCCATGGCCGTGTCCACGGGGGAGGGGGGTCAAAATGTTGAAATATCATCGACCAATCTACCGGGCGTGTAGTCGCGTGCGGGAGAGACCGAATTCCAGTTTTTTGGCGATGGGGTTTTTAGGGGCAAAAACAGGCGGTTTTGTGCTTAAAGATTGCAACTGTGGCGTTGTTTTGTCGTAAATCGATAATGGCTTTTGTGGGTGTGTTTCGACTGGTCACACACCCATAGAGACATGGCATAGAGACTCGGTATAGATACAGCGACGGTAGCGGTATAGACGGAAGTAAAGGGGTGGTGAGATGAGTTCGAATAGGGGCAGAAAGCCAGCGGCTAGTGTTGAACTAAGCAGCAACGAGAGCCAACAGAAGCCCGCGGAGAACGCAGCAGGTGGCTCCCCTATCAGCCAGCGTTTACCACCCCCTTCCCATTTAGGGAAGTATGCCAAACAAGAGTGGAGACGCGTTCTGCCAAAACTGGCTGGTGTGGCCACTAATCTTGACTACGCTGCACTCGTTACCTACTGCTCTGCTTATGACACGATGATCGAAGCAGACATCACTTTGCAGAGGGATGGGATCATTATAAAAACTCTGAATGGTATTGTAGCTCATCCGGCAACACGCATCAAGGCTTCAGCCGCAGACCAAGTTCGGAGGTATCAGACAGAGTTCGGGCTCACACCGCTCGCGCGTTTGCGTGTGCAGCCCGCCCCACCAGAAGAAGATGACGACCTGGCGAAGATGTGTTGAGGCCGTATCTAGAACTCAAGGAAACCAGCCGGTGGAAGTTCGACGAAGCGAAGGCCGACCGGATCTGCCGATGGATGGAAGGGCTTCGGCTGTGGGAGGGCGAATGGGCAGGTCGAAAGCTGAAGTTGATGGACTGGCAACGGCGGACGGTACGGGACATCTTCGGCTGGGTAGACCGAAATACAGGGATGCGCCGATTCTGGTACGTGATCGTCGTTGTGCCACGCAAGAACGGCAAGACCACATTCAACGCCCCTATCGCCAGCTACATGCTGATGGCAGATGATGAGCCTGGCGCGCAGGTGTTTTCGGCGGCTGGCGACAAGGAACAAGCGAGTATCGTGTTCAAGTCAACGGTGAATATGCTTGAAGCACAACCATCATTATGGAAAATGATCCGGCCAATTGAGAGTGACCGCACGTTGATCTACCCCAAGAAACACAGCAGCTTCATGGCATTGTCAAAGATTGCGGAGGCTAAGCTGGGTAAAAACCCGCACTTCGTGGTTTATGATGAACTGCTTGTTGCCAAGAACCGCGAGCTGTATACCGCACTGGAAACAGGCATGGCCGCCAGGCGTCAGCCCATGATGATGATGCTCACGACAGCAGGGTATGATCGGGCCACGCTGTGCTGGGAGCAGTATGACTATGGAAGGAAGGTACTGACTGGGGCGATCACGAACGAACGGTGGTATCCCGTGATCTACGAAGCGGAGGAGGATGCAGACTGGACATCTGAAGAGGTTTGGGCGGCGGCCAACCCGAGTTGGGGGGTGACGATTAACCGCGACTACATGGAACAGGCGTGTCAGAAGGCCATCGATACCCCCAGTAACCAGGCTGATTTCAAGAGATACCACCTCAATATCTGGACGAACCAGGTGAACAGATGGCTGGACATGAGCCGTTGGAAGGCGTGCTGCAAAGAACCAATTGAGCCGCTTGATGGCCGGGTATGCTACGGCGGGCTCGACCTTTCGAGCACGATGGACTTGAGTTCGCTGTGCCTGGTATTTCCGAATACCGATGGTTCGTACGACGTGATCTGGCGGACCTGGACCCCGGAGGCCACGATGGTCGAACGCTCGCGGAGGGATGATGTGGACTATGCCGAGTGGGCGCGTGCGGGATGGCTTATTCCTACACCGGGCGAGCGTATAGACTACCGTTATATCCGTGAGGAGATCAAGGATATCGCTGCAAGATACAAGCTTGCGGAACTGGCATATGACCCGTGGGGAGCGCTGCATCTGGCGACGGAGCTTGAGGAGGAGGACAAGATCACGATGGTTCAGTGCAGGCAGGGATACATCACACTGTCGGCACCATCCAAGGAACTGGAAGCGGCGGTGGTTCTTGGGGCGGCCACACCGGAGCAGGTTGAGGAATACCGCATGAAGTTCGAGGAAGATCAGGATCGCCGGGTGCTGGAAGCCCAGTTAGCTCTTGAGCAGATGAAGGAAGACGGGGTCAATACTAGTGCGATCAAGCCGTATGTGCGGCAGGAATGGAAATACAATGCGCTGCGTCACAACGGCGATCCTGTGGCGGGCTGGTGTGCAAACAATGTGGCTGTCATCAAGGATGACGCGGACAACATCAAGCCGACGAAGTCGAAGTCGAACGGCAGGATAGACTGCATCGCCGCGTTGGTGACGGCACTCAGCAGGGCGATGCTTGGCGGAGGGCAACCGAGACGCAGCGTGTATGAAGACCGCGCGCCGTATGTTCCGGATTGATCCGATTTGTTAGGAGTAGGTAGTAATATTCCCGCATTGACAGATATAGATATTGGAGGTAGATTACTGATGTCACCACTATGATGCTCATGGAGGGCATACTAATGCGGAATAAATTGTGTACCGTTGTATATGGGCTCTTGTTATGCAGTAGCTTAGCAATCGCAGACGATGTGTCGAAAACAACCATCGTTACCAAGGTGAACGCCAAGGATGGCGCTGAGATGGTACTCATTCCAGCTGGTGAATTCCAGATGGGGATGTCCGAGGATGAAGTTGCAGCGTGGTTAAGAGACAATCCAGATTCAAACATCAAACGTACCGCGTTTGCACCTCAGATGCCAAAGCATAAAGTCAATGTAGATAGTTTTTATATGTATAGAACTGAGGTTACTGTCGCGCAGTATCGGAAGTTTTGTGAAGCCACGAATCGGGCTATGCCGAAAGATCCGGATGATTGGAAATGGAAAGATGCCGGTCTGAATGTTCCTATCTCCAATGTTCGATGGGATGACGCGAAAGCCTATGCGGACTGGGCTGGTGTCATGCTTCCTACAGAGGCGCAATGGGAAAGAGCTGCACGTGGCGGGGATGATCGGCAATATTCATGGGGAAATACATGGCCACCACCAGCCAAAGCGGGTAATCTGAGAGACCTTTCTCTACGCCACGTGATACCGAATTTAGAAGGTATTGTCACGGAAAAATATGATGATCGTTATGCGTATTTAGCACCTGTAGGGTCATTCAACGCGAACCCGTATGGCTTGTATGATATGACAGGCAATGTGTTGGAGTGGTGTGCAGACTGGTATAGTCCGAACTACTACAGTAAGTCACCGACACGAAACCCGACTGGTCCCTCAAAACCCGATGACGATCGTAACTGCGTAATACGTGGAGGTAGCTATTACACAGTCCAATTCGGTATCCGTGTATATGACAGAGACTTTGTTCCCAAAGATGGTGTAGGGTGGTCTCCAGCAGCACACGAAGATTTAGGATTCCGATGTGTGATGCCGGTGCCCCCCAAAAAGCTGTAACAGCCCTCGTACTCCGACTGACATCCTCGGTCCACTGGAACTGAACACAGCCTACTCCCTGCGGGTAGGCTGTTCATCATTGGCTAGCGTTGAATTTACCAGGCTCATTCAAGTTACCAATCGAACCTTACGTCCGACCAGAACGACAACATCATGTATACGAAGGGCAAGAGCAACGGTCGCATCGACCTGATTTCGTCGCTTGTGATGGCGTTATGGCGGGCGATTGCGCACCGCGAGCCGAAGAAGCGCAGCGTGTATGAGACGCGTGCGCCGTATGTGCCGGATTGAGGTCTACGGGTCGTAGCCCTTATTTATATGTTTCATGATGAAGGTGTAGAGGCCCTTTCCGGATACCGCAAGAGCTTTCATGAATGCAACATTACTCTGCCCTACTGACTCGTTCGTATATGTAAACCGGTGGCCATCGACAAACAAAACCTCGATACAGTCGGGGGTTATACCATACCACTCCACACGCGAAGTGCCCCGGCGGTTCGCGTATTTTTTCATATCCATATCTATCTCCGAAAAAGGAATATACTCTACTTGACTTATGGTTAATTACCTATGGTTGGGAATCCTTCTTTTCGCTAGTAATCAAGCGATAGACTATGGTGTGTTGATATCTGTGAGAAAAGAAGGTATAAATAGGACAGTCTGATTACAATTGTATGTAATCGCTCTATTTGCGACAAGGAATTAGCGATGGTTTCCGAACATCATCTGTATCGGGAACCCGAAGTAGTGACATAGTAGCTGGTGATCGCCATAGGGACAATATACCCTACCAATCGCTCGGTCTAAAAGCTGTTATCGCAAGAAACGAGATGTTACTGATGAACGAAAACCCGAGTTCCGGTATACCCTCACAGCAAGCAGCCACCTATCAATTAGGCGATCTAGTTCCTGCAGTTTTAAGCATGTTGAAGGAGTTGTTGAAAACATCAGAAATACAGCAACTCTTTGATGCTTTCTACAATCTAGTTGATATCCCTATTGCAGTCCTCGATATACATGGTGATGTTTTACTCTCATCAAAATGGAACCGCATCTGCACACAGTTCCACCGTACCCATCCTGTCACTTGTGCGCATTGCGTAGAAAGTGACACAATGCTCGCTCAGCAGATTGATATTGGGCAGCCATACAAAATCTACCAATGTCTAAACGGTATGACAGAATGCTCGGCTCCAATCATTCTAGAAGGCCAGCACATCGCAAATCTGTTCGCAGGTCAGTTTTTGGTTAACAAACCAGACGAAATCATGTTCCACGATCAAGCCCTGCAGTATGGTTTTGATGTTGACGACTATCTCACCGCACTTCGCGAAGTACCGATAGTCGATGAAACCAGGATGCCAAAAATCATCGATTTATTAATCAAGATGACCCATGTGATTGCCCGTCTCAGTGTTGACCGTATACGTACCATGGAGGACCATAACAGGCAGGCACTTATTCTTGAAACTTTACCACTATCAGTATTCTGGAAAGATGCTGATGGCACATATCTTGGTTGTAACACCCGATTTGCTACTGCTGTGGGTTTATCAACGCCCGATGAGATTGCGGGTAAGTCCGATTATGATTTTGTTTCTGTATCGAGGGCTGATGGATTTCGGAAAGAAGACCAAGACATCATTGCTTCACATCAGCCAAAGCGTACGGTCCAGTCAGTCACGAAAAAAGATGGCTCACACATCACGGTCCAGATTGTTAAGACACCCATAGTCGGTGCTTTTGGATCATCAACGGGTGTGCTTGGGATATATGAGGACATCACTAAACGTAAGGAAGCTGAAGACGCGTTACGTCAGAGTTATTCGCATTACCAGGCTGTGTTCAATAACGCGATTGAAGGTATATATGAAGCCACTATACAAGGCCAAGCATTGTCTGCAAACCCAGCGTTCGTACAGATGCTGGGGTATGATTCGGTAGAGGATGCACTCAGCAAGCTAGATGATGTTGCTTTGACGCTGTGGGCGGACCCTAACGAACGCGCGGTTGTGCTAAAACTGGTAGACATGAATGGATGGGTACGTGGATATGAATGTCAGTATCGGCGTAAGGACGGACGGCTGATATATATAGCACTCAATGCTACCGTCGTCAGAGTATCAGATGGTGAGGACTATTACCTTGCTTCTATCCAGGACATCACCGAAAGGAAGGAAGCTGAAGCCAAGTTGCGTCACAGCTATGTTCATTACCGGACGGTGTTCGAAAACGCGATTGAGGGTATCTATGAAGCTACATTACATGGTAAGGCATTATCAGCCAACCCGGCATTTGTCGAAATGCTTGGGTATGATTCAGAAGAGGAAGTAGTCAGCATCCTTACAGACATCCCCCATCAGCTATGGGCCGATCCTGACGAACGCAGCAATGTTCTACACATGATCGATTTAAACGGATGTGTTAGGGGATACGAATGTGAATTCAAGCGTAGAGATGGAAGTATCATCCATGTGATGCTCAATGCTACAGTCGTCCGAAGACCCGACCACAATGACTATTATTTAGCCTCTGTCCAAGATATCAGTGAAAAAAAACAAGCCGAGGTTAAGCGGCTTCAACTTGAAGACCAACTGCGATCGTCTCAGAAGTTGGAAGCCATTGGTAGACTCGCTGGAGGTGTCGCACATGACTTCAACAACCTTCTGTCAGTAATCTTAGGATATACAGGCCTTACGATCGCCATGGTGGATGATGACGATCCGCTTAAAGAGAATATACAGGAAATCCAAAACGCCGCACAACACGCTGCGGCACTAACCCGTCAGCTTCTGGCCTTCGGCCGTAAACAGGTGCTGCAACCGGTGGTATTCGATCTGAATCAAATCATACATGGCATAAAGACTATATTCGATCGAACCATAGGTGAAACCATCGACCAGAAACTATTGTTATCGCCTCAAATCGGGTTGATCAAAGCTGACCCAAGCCAAATCGAGCAGGTGTTGATGAACTTGGTAGTCAATGCTCGTGACGCCATGCCAGATGGTGGACAGATCACCATAGAGACATCGAAAATGGCGGTTACAGGTGACGAGATTGTGGTTGACACGGTACTCAGTCCTGGTATGTATGTAAAACTAGCCGTCAGTGACACGGGTATGGGCATGGACGCAAATACCAAAGCGAGGATATTCGATCCGTTTTATACAACCAAGGAATTTGGCAAGGGAACTGGCCTTGGCCTGTCCACAGTCTACGGTATCGTTAAACAAAGTGGAGGTGATATCTGGGTGGATTCCGAACCCGGGTATGGCTCCACTTTTAACGTCATCTTTCCATGTTTCAATGCAGTGAAGCCCGCAAGCATGAACCAGCCTCAGATATCTTTGATGGATACTACTGGGACTGAGACCATCATGGTGGTTGACAACGAAGAGTCACTACGTTTAGTCGCTACTAAAGTTTTGACTGATGCAGGATACACCGTGCTTTGTGCTGTAGGTGGTAACGAGGCGATAGATATGGCAAGAAAGCATTCTGGCGATATCGATCTGCTTCTAGCCGATGTCATAATGCCTGGAATGGACGGCAGAGCCACCGCCAATGAGCTCATTCGAATTTGCCCATCAATAAAGGTGGTATTTATGTCAGGCCACACCCGCGATGAGATTGAACACCATGGTGTCATTTATGGAGATACGAACTATTTGGCCAAGCCTTTTTCAGCTGATGAACTGAAGGTCAAAATCCGTGAGATACTATCATTCCGACATCCTAGTTAACGCATTCTGACCTATATAGCCATCCTCGTTTGACGAAATGGGAAGTGGGGGCTGTCAACTGACAGCTCCCACTTCCCATTTTAGATTGTTTGCCCCCTAGTATATGGAGGGCTGTGAATTTGAGATGGCCGTGGCAGCGCAAGGAAAAGAGAATTGCTGATCCGTGGGTGATCGGCGGGGTCGACAAGTATGGTCGGCCGACGAATGCGGCGATACAGATCGCTGCATTGCATCGGTGCGTGGCGGTGATCAGCGAGAGCATCGCGACGCTGCCGATCCATGTATACCAGATGACCAAAGATGGCAGAGTGCCGAAGCCAAGCCACCCCCTTCAATCCCTCCTGTATTCTACGCCGAACCGGCGGATGATCCCGTGCGTATTCTGGCAGTCGGTGGTCGAGAACACCGTGCTGCTGGGCAACGGGTATGTGGAGATCGCACGCGATGAGAACACCCGGCCGGTGGAGTTGTGGCCGTTGTGCCCTGCCGAGGTTTACGCCGACGCCGAGTTGGACGGCACCCCGAACTACACCGTGACGCGGGCGGGCACGGCGCATAAACTGGCAGACAGCGATGTGATGCACATCCCCGGCCAGGGCTATGACGGTCTGCGCGGGAGCTCGCTGCTGGAGAGGTTCCGGACGGTGTTCGGGATCACCATCTCGGCGGACACACTGGCTGAGAGTTACTTTCGGCAGGGGGCCAAGCCGTCTGGGGTGTTGAGCACTCCCGACGAGATGAGTGAAGACGCCGAGAAGAACCTGATCGACGCGTGGCGACGGCTGTATGAGGGGGCCTCGAACGCTGGGCGGATCATGCTGCTTCAGCAGGGGGTGAAGTTCGATGCGCTGTCAATCAGCTTCGCGGACAGCGAGTTTCTGAAGAACCGGGAGTTTCAAGTGGCGGAGGTCTGCCGCGTGTTCGGTGTTCCGATGCATATGGTCATGGCACCCGGAGGGACATATGCCAGCGACGAGGCGCGGGCTAGGGAGTTCTACTCGTTGACGTTGCAGCCCTGGATTGTGCGGCTGGAGCAATCGATCAGCCGGAGCCTGTTGACGCCATGGGAGCGTGGGCGGATATTCGTGAAGTTTGAAGTCGACGGCCTTTTACGAGGCGACTTGGACAAGCGATATGCATCATACGCCATCGCCAAGCAGAACGGCTGGCTATGTGTGAATGAGATACGACGGTATGAGGATTTGCCCCCGATAGAGGGTGGCGATGAATACTACGTGCCGCTCAATATGGTGCCGATCGGCCAGGCTGCGGATCAGGTGGGCAACGGCGAGCCGGGGAGTGTGAGGAAGTGAGCGACAACCTACAGTTTCGGTGGATGCAGCACAACGCGGAGCTGCGAATGTCTGGCGAGGAGAGCCGCACTATCAACGGGTATGCGGCGGTGTTCAACTCGGAGACGATGATTTTCAGAGACACCTATGAGGTGATCCGTCCGGAGGCGTTCCGGACCACCAACATGGATAAAGTGGTGTGCCTGTTCAACCACAGCTATGACCAGATGGTGGCGAGTGTGGCGGGCGGCACGCTGCGGCTGTCGACAGATGACCACGGTCTGCGGTTTGAGGCCGATGTGGCCCGCACGATGATAGGCGACCAGGTGATTGAGCTGGTGCGACGGGGTGACCTGCAGGGCTGCAGCTTCGCGTTCTGGGTGACGAAGGATGCCTGGACGGACCGCGGGGACGGGGTGATGCTGCGGGAGCTGCTAGATATCCGGGAGATCGATGACGTTGGTCCGGTGGTGCGACCGGCGTATGTAGCCACAAGTGTGGCTATGAGGAGCTATTACGAAGCTCGGTGCAAGCGACCAGAGGGTAAACCTGCTGAGGAAGTGAATGCGCAGCCTACCCTGAACAACGACTGGATGATGCTGAAGAAGCTAATGGAGGGACGATGAACCGAAAGAGATTGATTGACCAGCGCAACCAACTGTTGGCGGAGTTGGAGCAGATGCTGAACACCGCCGAGGGTGAGAACCGCGGGTTTACCGAAGAAGAGCGAAGCCGCCGTGACCAGATCATGGCGCAGGCTAAGGCACTGGGTGACCAGATCGGGACGATCGACGAGATGAACGAGATGCGCGCCTCGGAGCACGTGAGCATCAGTCGGCTAGCCGTTGGGGCCGCACCGCCTGAGCATAGGGTGATGGTTCCGACCGAGCTGCACGCAAGCCAGGAGTACCGGGACGCGTTCGCGCAGTTCCTGGTGCGGGGAGATGACCGTGAGCTGCGTGTTCTTGGTGCAGTGACCGGCACAGAGGGCGGTTACCTCATCCCGACGGTGACCTACAACGAGATCTGGGACCTAACCAAGTCGCTGGCCCCGGTGGTTGGCCGAGTGAAGCGAATGCCCTCGACCGACTGGGCGGTGAATGTGCCGACCATGACCAGCAAGGGCGGCTTCCAGTACGTGAAGCAGAACGAGACCACGACTCCGAAGGACCCGGCGACTGGTCAGTTGCCGCTGGTCACACAGACCGCGCAGTGGCTTATCGGCGTGGATAAGAACATGAGCAGCTCTACCGTGAGCGTAGAAGGGTGGCTTCGCGGACTGTTTGCCGAGGGTCTAGCCGAGTTCCTGGAGGGTGAGATCATCAACGGTGCCGGTGGAGCCGATGCGCTGCAGGGCATTTTGAACGCCGGGGTTCTGAAGAAGACCACCGCCAGTGCGACCGCGATCACCCGCAAGGAGATCGAGGCGTTGTATTGGGGTATGCCGGAGTTCTACCTCGGCCGGGCTGAGTGGATCATGGGTGGATCGACCGCGCAGATGATTGCCGACGTGAGTAATGCGGTGACCGGTGACACACTGTGGGCGCCTTCCCTGGTGGACGGCTACCAGTGGCAGCTTATCGGTCGGCCCGTGAACCTGTCGAGTGGAGCGCCGGTGTGGACGGCGAACACGAAGGTGATGGCGTTTGTGAACCTGCTGAGCTACGTGCTGAAGGACGGCGGTCTGGAGATTGAGTTGAGCGACCACTTCCAGTTTGACAAGCGGCAGCGCACCTTCCGTGCGGTGTGGAGCGGTGACGGGAAGCTGATGAAGGACTCGCACGCCCAGGTTCTGAAGGTGAAAGCGGCCTAGGAGGAGGCTCAGCCTCATTGAGGCTTAGCCTCGCTTTCGGGGGGCCAAAACGGCCCCCTTTTCGACCGAGACAGATAAGGAGTAATGATGGCAGACAACTATATCGGGCGGGTATCCATTGACAATGTGCCGGACAATCCGGTGCTGGTGACGCAGGGCATACGGCTACCGAATGCGCTGTCTGCCATCATAGAAGCCGACACGAGCCAGAGCTCCGCTGTGCATATACCGGACGGCTGGCGTATCGATGAGCTGGGATTTAGCCTGGGTTGGACTGGTAAAATCTCTTTCCAGGACTCCATAGATGACGGGGTGACCTGGCGCGACATGCTTGAGAACGGCGAGAGCATCGCCGAGACCCCTGTGGGGCTGTGTGCACTCCCGCTCACCGCCGACATGAGCCTGCGTGTGTCGAAGCACCTGGTGCGGTTTCAGAGCGGCGTACGGGGCGACCTTGTGGCACAGACCACCGCACAGACCACCGCACAGACCATAGATATCTCGCTGGTAAGCATGTAGCCATGGGCCTCATCATACTGTTCGCTGCGACCGCAAAACGCAGGATACCCGCCCCCAAAGGTCCCATTCACCGTAACGCGGTGGGTGTGGGCCACGCCATCACCGGTATCGACTGGCCCACACTGGCCCCGCGGCTGGTGGCCAACGAAGCCGGTGTGACGCATGACATCACAGGGCTGGAATGGACAGTATATACCCTTTCGCTGGACACATTCGATGAAGCGAACGCGGCGGGCATTGGACACGCTATCACAGCCCTTCAGTGGATTCTGGAGGGCACTCTGGGAGACAATCAATTCATCAATCCTGGCTTCGAAGATGGCATCAACTGGTATTCCATCCATGATGCCACTAATGGGTTCTATGGACAAGTTACATCGACGGCTGTCGCTGGCGAGTTCCACTCTGGGTCAAAAGCAGCGAAGTTGGTATCTGGAACAACAGACCCGACCAACATAACCCGGCTATCACAGGACTGTGCGACCACACCCGGGAAGACCTACATGCTTTCGTTCTGGGCGAAGGGCGATGGTGTCAATACCCCACACTTCTTTATGTACGACCGGACGACAGACGCAAGCATCACTCCGGAGCCTGTGCCAATCACAGGGCTAACGACCGATTGGCAGAAGGTGTCATATACCTTCGTTGCCCCTGCTGGAGCTACACTGGCCAGGAGTGTGTTATATGCGCCGTATGTGGTGGGTGGCACCGTGTGGTATGACGACCTATACTTCGGTGAGGTCACCGTGGCATCGCTTGACGTGACCGAGGAGCCTAACACCGCAGGACTGGCGCACGCGATCACTAACCTGGACTGGGCCTTATACGTGGTGCCTGTGGACACCTATGAGCACTACGCAGGTGTGGCCATCGCCCATGTGGTCACTGGTGTTGACTGGGAAGTCATTCCGGTCAATGAGATGAGCAATGAGGGGTTTGAATCTGACCTGGACTGGTGGACCCCAACCGACAGCCGTAACGGCGCGAACGGCACGGTGGCTGTGGTCACTGCCGAGGGGCAGATCCATTCGGGAGCCAAAGCCGTCAAGCTCACCTCCGGCACAGTGGATATGACCACTGAGCCCAGGCTACAGCAGGACAATACGCTTGTGGCTGGCTCGCGTTATGCCCTCAAGTTCTGGTGCCGAGGTGATGGAACGAATGATGGCCGCTTCTTTATGTATGACAAAACAACGGATGTCGACATCACCCCAGGCGTCATGTCCACGGACAACACCAGCACCACATGGCAGCAGGTGGAGTTCGCCTTCGTTGTTCCCTCTGGTGGCTCGAATGTCAGGTTGCTACTATACGGGGCCAGCGTAGGTCTTGGCGAGGTCTGGTTCGATGACTTCAGCATCACGCTAAGGCCGCTCACGCCGGTCTCTGCCAACCCGGTAGACGCATCGGCGGGCCTGGCTCATGGGGTGTCATCCGTAAACTGGATCGTGCCTGTTCCAACTTATGAGCATGGAGCACAAACCGGAGTTGCTCATCTCATCACCAATGTCGATTGGGATGTGGCCTCTACGCCCATCACTACCTATGAGAACACCGGCCAGGTGGGCGTAGCCAGTGCTATCACCAACATTGACTGGGAGGTGGCCGCTCCGAACCTGTGGGACGGCTATAACCCGGCGTTTGAAAGCGACTTCGCGAACTGGGTCAAGAACGACGCTACCAATGGCAACCACGGTACAGCCTCCATCGCCACCGCTGCAGGCGAGTTCTACTCGGGCACTAAAGCTGCACGCCTGGCGGCTGACGGCAGCACGTTCTACGACACAAACCCATGGTTGCACAGGGACACCATACTACAGCCGTCTACGAACTACCGCCTGTCGTTCTGGTGCCGAGGTGACGGCACGAATGCCGGGAAGTTCTTCATACATGACAGGACCACGAACACATATATCACACCGGCTGATGTGTCAACGGGAAACGCAACGACAACATGGCAAAAAGTGACATATGATTTCACGACTCCCGCGGGTGCGTCGAATGTCCGTATATTCCTCGAAAACCCCGGCACGATAAACAGCGTGGTATGGTTCGACGAATGCTCGCTGAGCACGCGATAACAAGGAGAGAGAGTAAACACATGGTTGGGCAAATCAAAACCGGCATCAAATGCGAGTGGTCGGTTGACCTTATCAACGCCAAGACCGGCATCATCGAGCGGCACATCCCGTTCCATAAAAACACCATACTCGACACCGGTATGGACTTCTTCATGAACACCTCATTTACAGATCATGGAGGTCTGTTCAGGTGTGTGAATGGAACGCAGGATGGCTACTATAACGCCATTGCAGTGGGGAGCGGTACCGCCACTCCCGCGTTTACGGACACGGCTCTGGGCACGTTCGTGGCTGCTAAGGCGTATGACTACACCCTGGGTTCCAAGACCATCGACTTGACCAGCAACACATCGCCGATCACTTTCACGCTGGTGGCGGCATTTGGTGAAAATGAGGCCAACGGAAACATCTCTGAGATGGGGCTGTTGAATGGCCTGACAAACACCGCTGGGAAGTTCTTCTGTCGTAACCGGATCGTGGACGTGAACGGCGACCCGACCACCATCGTGAAAGACAGCTCGCACACGATGAACATCACGGCGCGCATCACGGTGACCCGCGTCGGTGACCCGTTCGCCGCCACTGCGATCACAGAAGTTGGGGACCTAGGGACAAACAACAGCATCGTCTCGTTTGTGAACAACCAGTGGCTGGCCGACTGTTTCCTGCATGGGAGCGGTGCGTCCGCTGGAGGGCTGTATACGCAGGCTACCGCGAACATGTATGCCAGTGCTACCGCCCTGAGTTTCGCAAGCGGGATCGCCAACACCGATTATACGGCTTTAGCATCCCCTTCGAATGGCAGTGGGAATATCACAAAACCCAACACCGGCAAGAGTGGGGATAACTACTGGCTAGACTTGAAGCTAGAGATACCACAGGCTGTGCTGAACATGAATATCGCCTCACTGGTCACACGAGGATTCGCAAAAACAGCCAGTGGGGTGACAGGGATTGGGGAACCGGGTCTTGTGTGCAAATTCGCGACACCACTACCCAAGACGAGTGCCAAGAAGGTCTATCTGACATTCCGGCACACATGGACGAGGAGCTAAGGAGAGCGCACTATGTTTAAGAAAATCTGGGTATGGCTGCGGGACCGTGTTTTTCATCTGCCGGAGGATGAGAACAGCGGCGGCGACGTGATCCGCAAGCACCCGGCGGAAATGGAGATCGCCGTGGCGTATGCCGTGCGAGCCACCTATGGCCAGGTTCGCAATGGCGGACCGGGAGCAATCGACCGGATGGCCGCCAAGCTGCTGGACAGCGTGCTTGAGCCGCTTCCGGACTGGGAGGAGGCGATACTGCGGGCCGCGGCTGTTACCAAGGTGAAGGGCTGGGTGCTGCAAGCCACGGCTGGTCTGCCAAGTGAGGCGATCGTTGTGGCGCGGATCATGGTGATACTGGTGGGGCTGCCGTAGTGGGAAACAATGAGCGAGCCTTAACATACGGCTCTCTTGTCGCAGTCATGCTGGCAATCCCGAAGATTTTGTGGCTGCTCATTGCTGCCATCATCATCGATGTCATCACCGGTGTGGCCGCTGCTGCGATGGCTGGCACTGTAAGTTCATCGGCTAGCCGGGTGGGTATGACCAAGAAGAGCATTGTTCTGCTCATTGTGGGTTTCGGCTACGGCATAGAACACGCCACCAATGGTGCGATCCCTGCCGGGGGCACCATCACCAGCTTCTATGTCGTTGCCGAGGGCATATCCATCCTGGAGAACATGGGCAAACTTGGTATACCTATCGCCCCAGCGTTGAGGCGGAGTCTGGCAGTGCTCAACCAGTCTCAGGAGGTCAGAGATGATAACTCGGATAAGCAGTGACACCCCACTGACCCCAGTGGCCACAGTGGACGAAGCCATTGTGCACATGCGGCTGTTGGAAGCCGACGAGGCAGAACGGGAGTTCATCGCTGGGCTTGTTGAGGCAGCCACAGACTACATCGAGGGAGCGACCAACCAGACTTTTTGTGTGCGGGTACGCCGGTTCGAGGTCGTCAATGAGGGAAATAACGAGGGTCTGTATAACCTGCCCATCTACACCGGCAGCCTCGATGTGGACACACCAACGCTGGTGCGTGTGGCGGATGACGGTACGCAAACCGCGGTCGACCTCAACACGGAGGCCCTGCGCCGCGGGTATGTGGGAATGAATGACCTTGGTGAGTGTGGCGATCACTCCATCCTCACGGTAACCATGGGCAGAGACAAGATCGAGCCGCTTGCCAGAGCGGCGATCCTGATGTGTACGGCGCACTGGTATGAGCACAGGGAGGCGGTCGATGATGGCCGCAGCCTGGGAGAGGTGCCGATGAGCGTGAAGTCGATCATTGGCTTGTTAAGGAGGCATGTGTATGCCTGAGCAGACGTGTAATGACAAGATGATATCCCAGCCCGGGGTCAACAAAGTGGCGGCGCGGAAGTTCCGTGCGGTGTTGGCCGACGTGCGTGGCCATGGGCTGGAGCTCATGGTCACCCAGGTTCTACGGCCCGTGGCGGTGCAAAGGAAGCTGTATTGTGCGGGACGGTCTGACACTTACCTGCGGGCAGCGGGGTTGAGTTATGAAGAGATCTCCGCGGCCCGGAAGGCTGGATATCTAGCGAAAGATGACGTCCTGACCGGCACACTAAACTCGATGCACTGCAAGGGGCTAGCCATGGATGTGGTACCACTGGTGAACGGTGTAGTCACCTGGGACGCAGCGTGCACCACTTGGGTGGTCTACGGGAGTGCGGTGAAGGCGCACGGCCTGACCTGGGGCGGGGCGTGGAGGTCGCTGCGGGATTTACCGCATTGCGAGTGGAGGGGTTAATGGAAGCCGGGAGGCTGCGGTATAAAGCCGAGGTTCAGGGGCGTCCTGATGTTCCGGACGGGCGCGGTGGATTCAAGAAGGGCGACTGGACAAAGCTCGCTGTGGTGCCGGTGGCTATGACCGGACTAACACAAAAGGACCGGTTGGCCAGCGGGGTAAACATCCCGGAGGATGTGGTGAAGATCACCTGCCGGTTCTGCCAGTATATCCGGCAGCAGCGTCGCCTGGTCATTCTGGGCGAGACCTATGAAGTGCAGAGCACGGACACCGACAGCCGTCGGCTGGTGCTCAACGTAATCGCAAGGAGGGTGCCATCCAATGGGTGAGCTTCGAGGCAACGTGAGTGTAGATATCAGCATGAAGTATACCGCCACCGGGCTCGGATCGCAGACATGGCAGGGCAACTTCAACCATGCGCGGTCGTTAACGCCTGGCAGCGGTCTTGGCAAGGTCAACCAGGGCTGTGAGTTCAGCGCTTCCGCTGGGCTGCTGCCAACGGTGATCAACCTTAAGACGCTGTGTGCATTAGCGGCTGAACCGGATAAGGCGGTGCAGAGTGATGGCGACATCGCCATGCTGAACTTCATCCTTATCAAGAACCTGAGCCCAACTGCCAACCTGACCATAGGGCCAGCCAATGTCAACGGTGCTGAGGGCATTGCCGGAGCTTTTGGACCAGAAGGGGTGCTGTTCCTTGACTTCGGTAAGGGAGGCCGCATGCTAGGAACGAATACCGACATCCAACTGACATCGACAGGCGCGGGAACGCCCGTGCTTATCACCGTGGCTGGCTGTTAATGATCAACGCAGCAGACAGCGCACAACTGGCGGTATACCAGATGCTCACCGTGGCCGGACTAACAGTATATGACGAGGCTCCGGAGGAACCAGAACTACCTTGCGTGGTTCTGCACGGCGGAGCTCCGAACATGATCAGCGTCTGCCCGCAGACTTGGAAGGTCGATATTGACCTGAACATACTCAGTGATGCACCTGGCTGCGCAGAAGCATCAACGGTATACACCAAAATCTGTGAGGCATTGGGTGACGACATTCGGCCGACCAGCCAGCATACTGGCGGGTTCTGCCGGGTTGGTGAGATGGACCAAGACAGGGATGAGAACCTGCGTAACCCATCTGCGGTGGTTGAGGTATGGCTGGAATGCGGGTAGATATCAACACTCAACGCATCATGGAGGACATGCGCCATGAACTGAATATAGCCCTGGTGGACGCGGCTCATCAGATTGTGGAAGCAGCCGGGTCATCTGTTCCGAGGCGGACTGGTAGGCTGAGTAGATCAGCCAGGGTCGTGGAGAGGGGGGCCAACAATGTGGTGATCATCTACGACACCGGATACGCGGGCCGTGTCTACTGGGATAAGAGCTTGAAGCATCGCAGGGGTAAGGCACAGTGGATACGCGCCATTCTTAAGGGAAAAGGCAAGAAGATAATCAGGCAGTGCCTGATCAAACAATTGGGAGGTTAGCGAGTGAGTAGTACGCTTATCAAATATGGCAAGATGGCCCTGAAGCTTGGTACTTCGCCAGGCTCGCCAGTTCTCGGACTGACATCGGTGACCATGAAAGTGAATGCGTCCCTGATTGAAGTGGCAGATACGAGCCATGTCAACGCCGAGACAGACATGATAGAACCTGAAAACATCCCGTCGAAGGTCACTCATGAATTGAGCTGGGACGGTAATGCCTACGCATCCAGCATGGGCGCGTTCGACATGGCCAAAAAATGCGAGACGGGTACCAGACTCCCCTTCGAGTTCGTGGCAGACAGTGATACCACGGAGAAGATGGTGGGTGTCATTGCGATCGAGAGCATAGAGATCGGCGCAACGTTGGACAAAACCGGTACCAGTAAGGGTAGTGGAAAGTCCAGCGGGCATGTGACCACCACGTCGGTGAGTGCTTAATGAAGGTCACCATCAACGGCAAGACCTGGAATGAGCCGGTGCGAAACCGGCACCGTCGGACTGCGGAGCAGTTCTCCGGCATCAGTGTCACCAAGATCAAAGATGCTCCAGACGAAGCGACCTGTGCCTATGTCATCGGCACTGTGGCGGCGATCACCGGGTTATCGACCGACGAGGTCGATGATGCACTCGACACCGCCCAGGAGCGTTCACGGCTGCTTATCGAGATCGTAGATGACACGATCGGCGACATCCCAATGGAAAGCACCGACGAGGGAAACGTCCACAGCGCAACACCCTAACCGACTGGGGTGAGGCGAAACGCCTCGCCTACGGGTTGTTGCGCTGGACACCCGACACCTTCTGGAATGCGACATGGGCTGACTTTGTCGATTCGGTTCATGCTGTGTACTGGTATGAGAAGCTCAAATACGGTGTTGTCGACAAGCCAAAACCGAACGAAGATGAAGAGCGTGAGATGAGGATAATCATGGAGAGAATGAGTAATGCCTAGTGTAGGTGCCTATGAACTGGCGATCACTGCTAGTCTGCAGAGCTTCCAGAAGTCTATGAACGAGATGAAGAAGCAAGCTGAAGCCAACGGGCGGCTTGCAGAACGCTTGACGTCTATTCGTCCTGACACAAGAAGCATCAGCGAGGCTACCAGGAAGCTGCAGCAGATGCAGAACGAGCAGGTTGAGCTTAAAAAGAAGATAGAACTGGCTCTGCAGTCCGGCGAGAAGGAGACCCTCAACGCACTGCGGAGCCAGTCGGCCAGCCTGCGAAAAGAGATATCCAATCAGGAGAAGGACCTGGCCATCGCCAAGGCTCAGAAGAACCAGAAGCTCGATAAGCTATCAAGTGTCTCCTCAAGCGTGCAAGCCCCTCTGGCTGCGGCAGTCGGTGCTGGACTATATGAGGCCAGCAAGATGGCTGACCAGGCTGAGAAGCTGATGAACCTTAAGGCGGCCACCGGGTTGACCACACAGACCCTCCAGGAGCTGCAGTTCGTGGCCTCTCAGAGTGGGTTGGAGTTCGAGCCCCTCATGAAGTCGGTCGAAAAGCTACAGAAGAACCTCGGCAACGGGGCTATCCAACAGCAGCTCAAAGGTATCGGCGTTTCGGTGCTAGACAGTAACGGCAAGTTCCGGGATATGAACAGTATATTCTCGGAGACCATCGGAGCGCTTGGTCAGATGCCGGAGGGTATCGAGCGCAACAACCTGGCCACAAAGCTGTTTGGTAAGTCGTCTGCCGAGATGGCCCCTATCATCGCCATGGGTGCCCAGGGGTTTACCAACCTGGCAACTGAAGCTCACAAAAGCGGGGCGGTGATGAATGACGAAGTGTTGGTCGCGGCTGCTAAGATGGACGAGAAGTTCGATGCGATGAACGCGAAGCTGGCTGGTGTGAAGATGAAGTTCGGTGAGCTCGCTTTGTCGATCGCCGATGCCGTGATGCCTGCCCTTGATATGCTCATCGATATCGCCAAACCCATCATTGGTGTGCTTAGTTCCATGCCCAAACCGATCGCGGCGGGGGTGATCGGGTTCCTGGGTCTGGTGGCCGTCGCCGGGCCGGTGGCGAAGGGGATCATGGCCATCCGGAGTGCCTTTGACATGATGAGAAACAGTGCGATCATCGCCTGGGCTGCGGCCAACCCCGCTGCGGCTGGTGTGGCGTTGGCTGCCGTAGGTATCGCGGCTGCCGGGGTGGCCATATATAACAGCACTCACAAGAAAGAGAACTCGGATGTAGATAAGCAGTTGGCTGGTATAGGTGTTAAATCCAACCTCGACAAGGTCAGAAAGTCAGCCGAAGCCACCATGAGTATGCCGGATATCCAACCAACAGCCCTGCCGAACTACAATATGCCGGACACATCAAAACTATCTACCGCAGCAGCCAGTATCGCCGGAGCTCCACAGAGCATGAAGGCCCTGCAGGCATCCGGATCTCTACCAGGCAGCACTGAGCTTGTGGCTCACGTACGTGACATAAAGGAAGCGGTGCTGCGTATCATGCGGGTGGTAGAGGCGAACCGTCTACCGGTGGTGACTGCCTAGTGTTTGCCGAGGATATTGCCAGCCGTAATGTGGAAGTCAGCGGTGACGGTCTCACCGCGCTGCGCAGTTGGACGGTGCTATGGGATGAGATAGAGCCCGATTATGACCCGTATATGCGCGGCTTTCCGGTCAAGGGTGACGGGTGGCCGGACATGCCTATCTTGCGGATCGTCAACTTGTCACACAGGCAGATCGCGCAAACCGCCGAGGGCATGATAGCCCGCATCACTGCCCAGTATAGCACCAGCCAGGACCTTAAAGAGAATGCCGAAGAGTGGGTTGAGGAGAACCTGCGAGGCCGTCTTGAGAGCGGCCAGAAGCTCATTGGCTGGACGTGGGAGACCGCCAGCACCAAGGTGACGCAGGATGTTTCCATGCCAGAATTTAGCGGTGACCTGCAGTTAACCATGCGTCAGGTAGTGGACCGGTCTGCGATGCTCATGGCCTGTATCGGCTGTATCAATGACCGTGTATTCCGGGGGGTGAATGTCGGTCGGCTGCTGCTTCAGGACGTCTCGCAGGACACCAAGTATGACCCGTTCACAGGCGCATTCGAATACAGCAAAGTGATCTTCACCTTCGGGATGCGAAAACGCAACTGGAATGAGGAGTGGCGTGAACCACTGCAAGCCAGAACCGCCGCTGGACGCGAGCGGTTCTGGCAAGACAAGGACGCGGGTAAGGATGACTACACCACCGACCAGACATTGATCGGCACGCCAGTCTACGTGGCTGGCCCTGCTGGTGAGGGGGCGTGGGACACACCGATCGGTCCGGAGACCGTGAAGAAGTACGCAGCGGTGGACATGGCCACGCTGCTTGGTATACCGGTCAAGGCGGGAGATGATCCGCCTGGCGAGTTGCCAGAATGATAGCCAGCCGTAAACGCCCAGGGGAGCAAGTGACCTGGGCGGACTATAATGCGCTGCTCGACATGCTGGAGAGCCTGCTTGTGGTGCCGGGTAACGGCATTCAGGTGAGCCGCAGCCCTCGCGGTCAGATGGTCAGTGCCACCGCCCCATCGAGGGGTGGCTCCGGGGTGAGTGTCCCAGAGGCGGACGGACCGATCGTAGAGCTCGGTCATGTTCAGGGAACCAGGGACACCGACACATGGACCGCCAACCAGGGGCACGGCGTGCGAGTATTCCTGGCCACCGACATTCAGTATTCCGAGGAGACTGGTAAGTTCGAGTTCAGACCGCGTCCGGCGGAGATTACCGAATCAGGACGTTTCCGGTTTATCGGTGCTGAAGATGACCCGGCAGTGTTGATCACCACCACTGAGGAGTGTAAGTCGCAGCCTGAGACGCCAGCATGATAAAGATCGATGAACAGACCGTCACCTGGACCATTCAGTTCTACCACGCGGCGAAGATCGAGGTCTACAGGGATAACTTCATGCCGTTCCTGCACTCCCGCATCACCGCCAATGGGTCGCTGTCGGCCACCATTCCGCTTTCTGTGGGTGCTTTTTCGGTTGGTGCTATCACGGCGGGAGCATACCCGGATGTGAGCTGGCCACATACTGACCAGTTGCCATTCGACTACACCCTGACCTACCCGAGCGGACAACCAGCACCGGCGGAGTGGGCCACGATGAGCATCCGGTTCGGGCTCCCGGAGGGTGTCCATACCCAGCCCCACGCAGGCTCGCTGACGTTCAGGGCGCCCTGTGATGTAATGGCGGACATGCTGACCATGGGCGAGGGTGACGGTGCGGGTTTTGTGGGCTTCCATCACCGGGGCTTTCAGAGGGACACCCCAGACCGCACCAAGTGCAGGCTGTGGCTTCGTCTGCGGGAACTGGCCACCTGGACGCTTGTCACCAACATCGGCACCTATACCGGCACCTGCGGATCGGTGGGAGCGGATCTACCCAACGAGCTGCACGCCAGTGCGACGGTGACCGCGATCGCAGGCACACAGACCGCCGAGGGGCGGGTGAATATCATCTGCTCGAACGGCAGTTACCGCTGCGACGGTGCATCACCTACCTGGAGTTATAGCGGCGGAACCTGCAGTGGGGAGCTGGGTGACGGCCACCTTGTGGGCAGAGCCACACCGACCAGCGGTGGCGCAAGTATGACCACAGCCATGGCGGGCGGGTGGCACCTGAGCCGTGAGGCGTCCATCACCTGTGCGGTGCTCAACCCGTCCGGAGGCGGGATACCTTCGGAGCTTGCGGTCAGTAGACACGGCAACGACACCGCCCTACCCATCGTCACAGCCACTGACGGCTACTATGAGGAGGGCATCACGCAGCGGATGTGGTTCTGGAGTTTCAACGCTAGCAGCGGGACGGGTAGTTTTTCGGACGGCGGCACCTGGTCGAACTGGGGAGATCTGTCGGTCGGGCTGAACCCGGTATGGAGCCTGGCTAACGAATACCACGATCTACCGGAGGATTGGAGCGACTACCTACCTTACCGCACCTGGCAGGATAACCGGATGCTGATGCACCTGTGGGCGGTCGATGGCCCGACGCTTTCGCACGCCGCCATGAGCTCGCTTGGCTTAGGCTGGGCGGAGGGCGGCTATACTCTGGCATCTGGTGCCTGGGTCTCTGGGGGTGCGCTCACCTGCGGGCGCTGGACGGTCATACATGGCAGCCTTGATCCGGACGGGTTGGTGGCTCGCATCACGCCGGACACCGGGACGGTGGCCATGACCTTGCGCCGCACGCTGGAGTGGGACACCGAGCAGCTTGGCGAGAACCCAAGCCGTCCCCCACGGCCCACATTCGCAGGATACCGCTATCTGCGGATATGCTTAAGGCGTGACCGCACACCCCAGCCGCTCGATACAGTAACGGTGCGGATCAAGCAGGATAACCTGGCCGCACTCTACCCGGACCCCACCACGATGACATGGGAGAACCCGAGCCTGGCGGTGAAGACATGGACCACGAAGGTGAAGGCGGATGGCACGATAGAGATAGACCTGGCCAGGCCGGACATCACCGGGCTTGTGTCAGAAGGAGGGAACCCGCCACCGACCGGCAACCATGGCGAGCTCGCGCGGCCAAACACCCTGAGCCGGTGGCCACAGCCGGTTTTGGACGGCACGCTCAGCGGTGTAACCCTTCCGGAGTGGTTGGAGGTTGAGGTACCGACCACCGACGGTGACGACTGGATACTGGGCAGCGTGGAGCTGTTTCGAAAGTCGGAGCCGCTAGTGTGGCTGCTCCCCCCACTCAACCAGTGGATTCGCGAGGAGCGGTATGACCTGCTCAACGAAGAGGACACCACCCAGCGTAAGCACTGGCGAAGGCGTCTGCTGCTTGGTGTGTGCGATGGTCTGCCGAACTTGGAGGGGTTTGATATAGTCCGCACCTCGTCGCACCTGGTCAGCGAGGAGCTCGGCGAATTTGATATCTTCGCCTGGGAGCTTAAAAGCGTGGCCGGTGTGGCGGTGCAGGTGGTCGAGGAGCATGAGTTTAACCTCTGGCAGTTTGGTGTTCCGGACGTTCCAGTGGGGGTTCTGCGACGCTGGCCAGGTTGGAGCGTGAGCATCCCGACCCCAGCGGCGGGCAGCGTATATGAGTGGGTGTTGGCTGGCTCCGGCTGCCGGTGGGGTGGCCACGGCGTGATCTGGACCGCCAGCCCACAGGTGCAGTCATGTTTGGGCCTTGGCGGTACGAAGGTGCAGTCACTGGTGGACGCGATAGACTGGTTCGCAGGGGTGCATGACCCGTTCAACCTGGGTGATGACGACCTGGTGCTGCGTGTGGCCACGGTGCTGCATGGCAGTGCTATCGGGGCAGGGCTTGCGAATGACACGGTGGAGTTGAAGGCGGGTGAGACGCTGGTGCAGAGTGTGGCCACCGGCACCAACGGCGCCCTGCTGGCCATGAACCCGGGCGGTAAGCACTACCTGGACCACTCGCTGTTACGTGACGGCCAGGAGCTGGTGAGTTGGACCGGTGAGGGCTGTAGTTGGGATTTCCGGCCGTCGCTTACAGCTTCGCAGGTCTACCCGTGTCTTGAGGCTCCGCTCTGGTGGCACAGCCGCGGGCTGCATGTGGCGCACTGGGCGAAGTGGTTCGGTCCGCTGGTGCTGCGGCGCAACAAGCAGGGTAAGCTGCTCTGCCAGAAGCGCAGCCTACCCGGCGGGGGTAGGTGCGTCAGGTGCCGTCAGGGGTAGTTGACAAGTAGAACTATATAGGCTATAGTTTATTCAGTGTGCAAGCGTGATACTCCAATCACACGCGTGCTACAGAGGCCGGTAACTGATATGTCAGTCACCGGCCTCGAGTTGATTTCAGGGGCGGTGCTAGGCGAATGAGCGTGATGCACTATTTCCAGTAAGGTTAGATATCATCTTAGTCAGGGTGGCTATTTCACTTACTATTATTCGCTGTTTAAGTGTCTGCCTTCTTTCTTCTGATGGGTTTTCAATCTTGAATGAAATCCAGACTTTCACAAACTCCGTAATGATGTATATTGACCCAAGCGCAGTGACAAGTAATAATGCCCTGGTCATTAGGTCCCCTTTGAGAATCAACCTAGTCAATCTATCCTTGCCAAGTTTTTCAGTGATGGTAGTGAGAAGCAAGAATGTAAATTGTTTGCTGTTTTTGCATTTTAACATAACGGAGCTGAACTGTTTCATGGCTAAGTCAAACTCGCGTTCATCTTTTCCTGTGCTTGCATGACCAAGACCCAGCATACCGACGAACGCCCATTTTTGTAAAATCAACCATAAAGCCACTACTAATTTGATCGCCAAAATAGGGATACCTATGATCAATACGAGAGTAGCAATAACTATCATGAACGTAGTGGTTCCTATCATTTCTGACCTCCCTTGTTCATGGATACATTGTTATCCGCTTTTGTTATGATCGCCTTGTTGACTACTGATGAAGCAATATAGATTGCTCCCAGTAATATTATGACTACTATAGTCGAGTAAATACAAAACGCGGCCGCTTGTAACGGGGTTAACCTTTTAGCTATAGAGGTCTCTAGTTCAAAGAATTTATCAACAATATGAATAGGAACCTTCATATCATTGGCTAATGCTAATGTAATGATGACTGCAGCAGCAACCACTTTGGAAAGGAAATAGAACCCCTGCTTGTATATTTTGACCGTGTTATCTGATTTTACTTTTTCGAGCTCTGTTTTCGTTAATGGAGTATTTATCGGATGGTATTTGTTTCGCCACTGATCTTCTGTATGCTTAGCCAATGTGTATCACCATAGCGTTAATGGCCATATCTGTTATACAATCTCCAATCATGATAGTTAGTTACTTGCTATCTGGGGCATCTAGGCACGGCGCACCTGTCTATTGCCCACTTCCCCAGCTGCTAGATGGTTGAGGTTGGGCCGGTTGCTCTACAGGTGCGGGCTGCGGCTGGGCTTGTTGCTGCTGCGCTTCAAGCAGGCGTTGCGCATTCGCGGCCTCTGCTTCGGCTTCACGTTGGGCTTGTTCGGCATCGGCCAATCCTTTGTTCGTTTGTTCGTCAATCTGCTTTAACGAGTTGGTGATCTGATCCGTCACCTGCCGTATAACTTTGGCGTCCTCAGTATCCCATGACACCATCTTCCACTTGTTGGCACCCTCACACTTGATGACCATCTCAAAGCGGGTGCGGACAGGCACTCCCATGCCATTCATCGAATCAACATAACCCTTTACGTAGTAGGTGGTATCTTTGCGGTTTTCAATTTCGACGCCACGTTCGCCCAGTTGGGATATATAGCTGTGGTAGGGCTGAGCAGCACATCGTTGACCATTACCTGGGTTTGCTTCCAGATGTCTTTGTTTGACACGTTTTTGGTGTTGAACGCGGTGAGACCATTGTAAGTGACGACCATGAATACGACCACGATAACGAGGCCGATGATGGGCATGATGAATCTCATATTCTCGCTCCGTTAAAGGTGTAGATCGTATCGCCGTTACCTTCGCCACGCTGCAGAGGGAATTCTTCTTTTACAACCCGTCATTACCGACGCTAGTCGAAACGCCCACGCCGATCACCGAGTTGCCGTCGGCCATAGTAGCTTATGGTTCAAGTATCTTCTTTTTTGCTATCTCGAACTCATCACGAGTCAAGAAGCCTTGTTGCACCATGTCTACCAGACGTTGAAGCTCATCACCGATATTTGGTTGGAGAACCGGCTCGGTATCCTGCTGACCGGACACTATACGGCTGGTATTTATTCGTTCGCGAATCATGCTGGCAACTACTGGCATAACTGCTTTATGTGGTGTTGAAAATGTCAATGCGTTTTCTGATTGTGCCATCTGAATTGATTCGGTACTACTCAATTCCCTACTACCAGGTACTGTTATCTGGATATGACCACCGAGTAACGATACCCTCAGGTCAACTGATGTTATGTGTTCGAACTGGAATGATTTCAGGGATGCCCCAAATGCACCTCCAGTGGAACCAAAACCGGACTTAATGATGATGACCCGTTTATCTGTGACGACCAATGCTTGGCCTGGTAGAGGTTGTAACATCACATCGATTCTCTCATCACCTGGCACATTATCATTGAATGCCTGTAAAATCTTTCCTGTTAACTTTTCATGGAGTTTTACTTCATTTGCCATGATCCATACATCCTTTCGTATTGCATATATACTACCTCTACGGGCTGCAAATGCTGCACGCACAATACCCGTTCTTGATGGCCGATGCTTTGCTGATGACAATTTGGCTCTGTCTTAAGTAACGACCCCCATCCTTGTGGTGGAACACTCCTGTGCGAGTGATATACACCGTCACCGTCTGCTTCTTCAGCAAGGCTGTTGGTGTATTCATGCTCGTCTGGGCATTGGGACATGGAGTGAACTGAGCAATGCTCAGCACCATCACAAGAACGGCGACTAGACGGGTAACGTGTTTCATGACAGCACTCCTCGGAAAAAGATTGTCGGTGAACTACCCAGTGACTTGGATTTCACCATTGGACAAGCGGATTCCTTCTATATAATGAACGAAGCGGAATATCCACAATAAATCAGGTTCACATACAGACTGGCGATGAAAAGTCAATGGAAAGCATCTCTACTGATACGATAAAATACGTCCGTACGTCCGTGAAATTCATGTAAGCCAATGCAAGTCATCCCAATATTCTCAAGGGCTTTCATAGAAGCCTTGTTATCGGGGTTTGCCATACCGTAGATGCAAGTTATGTCAGTAGCTTCAAAAGCTCCACGGATAGCAGCCCTTCCGACTTCAGTTGCGTAGCCATTTCCCCAAAAAGGTACGCCGAACTGCCACTCCAACTCTGGTTGCTTGGGTAGATATCGGTTAAGGCCTGTAATGCCAACCAATTGCTTAGTTTCTTTAAGAATACAGGCTCCATGAAACCAATCAAGCGTTTGGAAGTTACTGTCCAGCATGAATTGTATATATTTTTCTACATGCTCTAGAGACCAAGGATTGTTTCCTGTGTATGTATGGACTCTACTGTCAGACATTATGTCTAAAAGTGCTGGAATGTCATCTCGAACCCACTGCCTCACAATCAGTCTATCAGTTTCAAAATATCGATGCGGCATGGCAGTAACCTTCTCTCTGTCTAAAGACGATCTTCTAAGGTTCGGCTTCAAAACAGGCATTCCTCATGTCCGAAACTACTCAGTACCAGCCCACCGCCACCCTACAACCCGCCCTTACCGCGGGTAAGCCCGCACGCTACACCTAGCACTCTGCAGCCTTCTGCAGGGAAGTCGGGGTAACCAGATTCTGGGTTGTCTGGCGCGAAGTAACGGCGACCGCGGTTCATCACCGAGCGTTTGATCATGCGTTCTCCAGTCTCTAATACCTCTATTAGCGCAACTTCGCCCGTACCACAAAACGGCTGCCGCTTTATGCCAACATAGTCATCGAAACAAACACGCGGTTCCATACAGTTACCCACTATATGCACAACGAAATCAGCATTCAGTTGCTTGGGAAACAACACATAGCCATCGGGATCGTCAGAGTCGGCAAAGCGTCCTTTGGATGGATCAGCCGGTACATCCCAGTATGGAAGCTTTACCAGGTGTGGGTTGCCGAGGGCATATAGCTCATTTCTACTCTCGAAGGCTTCGCATGCCTGCTCGAGAGTAATGTCGCCAGCAAAGTAACCGAGGTCAACCCCTATGGTTTTGGCAAATATTGCTAATAGGTCAACAGTTGGGATACTTCGACCACTAACCCAATTGTTGATAGTGCCATAGTTGATGCCACTGGCTTGAGATGCTGCCCTTATCGACCTAAAGCCTCGATACACCGTGGCTTTACGTATTTTATCTGCTAAATTTTCACTCATAATACAAATATACTGGCTTATTGGTAATATTAGTATTGAATTTATATACTCAATAGAATAAACTTTATATTAATAGGCTGAATTCCAGAAATGAGGTGAGTATGAGGAATCTCAAGCAGCTTCGTAAACAGAAGCATCTTAGTCAAATTGACCTTAGTCAACTAGCTGGGTGTAGTCCATCAACCCTGTTACGTATCGAACGGTACGGTCACCGACCACCAGATGAATGCTGCCAGCGAATCGCAGCGGCACTAGGTGTAACCGAGGCCGAAATATGGCCAACACAAACACAGGAGGCAACACAGTGATCAGTTACGGATGGTTAGCGTTCCTCATGCTGATAGCATGGTTTTTCGGTGTCGCAATGGGGGTCGATTCTAACGAACGGCGTCGTGCGGAAATCCGGGAAGCACTAGAAGGAGTGATCCTTGAGCTTCGAAATTCACTTACGCAGTTTCAAAATCGGAGGGGAGATCGATGAGCGTTTGGGTCTACGACCATAAAGCACAACGTCACACGAAGGTCGAAGCGGAGAGCGTGGAAGGCTATATCGAGCACCTGCGGACCAAATATGCCGAAGTAGTCAAGATGCCTATCATGTGCGAGCAGTTTGGCCAAAACCAGAGCAACCTGTGGGTATTTGCCACACGAAGCCATTTGGCATTCAATGCAGCCAGGATGGTTATCTCGGTCTACGAAAAGGCTGAACCAGAGGTGAAAGCCGGTAGCGTGATAGAGGTGCTCCCGGACAATGTGATCAACGTTGAACAAATGTATGGAGGACCGTCTGACGATGGTTCCTTCGGTTTGTTCATCAATGATCAGGTGTTCCGGGTCCAGATGCCAGTGATA
Organism: Armatimonadota bacterium; assembly: GCA_963677485.1. Lineage (GTDB taxonomy): Bacteria > Armatimonadota > HRBIN16 > HRBIN16 > HRBIN16. The sequence continues at coordinate 668,719 of OY781964.1, forward strand.
CTGAGGCTGGCGGCCCACGTAATCGCCCTGGCCCCCATTATGAACTTCATCAATGCCATGAAAAAGGGGGAGACGAAATGCGCCTGAGACAGAAGCAGTATCCAGGCAGGCCGCTGCTAGAACACATACTCGACTGGATGGTGACCGGCATCATCATAATGGTTCCCGTCATCATATGGAACATTGCATATCTGTGTGGGAAGATGTCCGCGACTGCCCAGATAGTGGCCGCACGATGAGCAAGCAAGAACCAATCCCCTCTGCCGACGATGATCTCAAGTATCTATCGTGGCACCCGGAAGGTGGGTATATCGTCAGAGCGGGTAGCAACCTGGCCATTGTAGTGGACCGGTATCCGATGCTGCGTGGAGACCAGCAGGAACGTTGGGGCGTTTGGTTATACGACACGAAGATCAATGAGCATCTGTTAGCCATTCAGTTGTTCAGCGAGCCGCGGTCGTTCACCAGCCGTGAACTGGCGCAAAAGGCACTGGATGAATACTCACAGGCAGGCGACCTGCTGCCATATGTATGGAATGAACACAACGCCTGAGAACAGCGATTCTCAGGCGTCATGAGGTGGACGATTAGGAGCATCCACCTCCATTATACAGGAGGAACCATGGAATCAAGAGTGACCAGAGAAGAGATGCTGCGCTGCTTGAACCGCGAGTTGAAGATGCGCAACGGCGTATACAGCAAGCGTGTGCAGCGTGGTGAAATGCGCCCGGAGGATGCCCAGCGGGAGCTGGCCATCATGACCGCGGTCCGGGACCACATCGCCAACTGCCAACACATAGAAGGACAGATGGTGCTTGAGCTGGAGGCGGTCCGATGATATCGAAGGAGACATTGGCCGTGGAGTTGATGGAGATGTGGGCACGCAAGAAGGCCGAGATCGCCCGGTTGACCGAGGAGCTGAAGACCGCCAGGCGCGAATATGACGAAATCGTGTCAGAGATGGAGAGCCGGGTGAACCGGCCTCTACCTGGCACTATTGAACCTGAGCTAGAGACCGCCACGGTGGGTAAGAGGCGATCGCGATGATCGATAAGCTGATCATGGCCATGGCGGTGGTCGGAGTGGTCTGCTTCTACATCGGCCTGGGTGTGGGGTATGCGTTGTTTCGTGGTGACCGGTGATGGTTACCCATAACACCAGGTGCGGCCGCTGCGGGCGTGTGTCGCCCTTCGTGCATCTGATGCCGGACGGGAGCGGTATATGCGGCATGTGCGGCAATGAGTTATCGTGGCGTGCGCTCCAGATGGAGCGGCGAGAAGGTGGCCCCGTTCAACCCGCCGGTTTGAACACAAGCCGGGGCCACCGGCAAGAACCAAGGAGGAGATAAGAATGGGTAGAAATCCATATCCAATTGTTGGGCTGGAGCCAATCGTCGAAAAAGATGATCCCTCTGAGCTTCCTGACCTGCTAACGCTGGCGGAAGCTGCCGAGCAACTACGGTGCAGCGCAAAACACCTGCGTGATCATGTGGTCATCGGTGATCTCCCCCATTACAAAGTTGGACGCGGCTATAAAGTGGCAAAGTGTGACCTGGTGCGTTGGGCACGCTCACGGCGGGTGGCAAACCATGCGTAGAGATAAGCATGATGGTTCTATCAGCCGGATGGCCAATGGACGTCTTCGGATGCGCGTGATGTTCTCAGGACGTATATATAGTCATGTGGCCGATACCAAAGTAGAACTGAACAAATGGCGGCGTGAGCTGCTGATCCAGATCGAGAGCGGTATCAAGCCAAGTGCCACCAAAATGACGATCACAGAAGCGTTTAACGAGTGGTTCACGGACTATGCTCACACGGTCCGTCAATCTTCTCAGCATAATATCAAATCTGCAATCAAGATGTGGGATAGATTGTTGCCAAACTTGAAGATCACCCACACCAACAAGGGAGTGATCCAGTCAGCAGTTGATACTGCCATACAGAGCGGATATGCACCTAAGACCATGTCAGTCAGGGTGACCATCCTTGGCATGATGTGTTCCTGGGCTGTGGACAAGGGTTATATTTTACGAAGCCCGACTGACGGGGTTAAGGTGCCGACACATAGGTCAAAAGTCGATCGCAACGTAGTGGACTATGCAGAGAGGATCATCGCGTATTTCGATGAGCACGATGATTTGATGGCCGCGCGATGCAGGATGCTCTATTACACTGGACTGAGAATCGGAGAGGCTTGCGGGTTAAAGTGGTCTGATGTCGATATGGAGGCGCAGAGTATTTCCATCAGCAGACAAAACTACAAAGGCAGCATAGTAGTTCCGAAGACGAACAGTTCATACCGCACTATTACTCTACCGAACAGTGCAATGGAAGTTCTTGAGTATTTTGCGTCAAGAAGCAAGGGGCCATATCTCATGTCCATAACGGATCATGCTGCAGGAACGACTAATATTTCGAACGCTATAATGCGGGCTGCTCGATCGTTGGGATTTATCTTTAAGTGCCACTGGTTCCGACATGCTCACGCGTCCTACTGTTTGCACCACGGAATGAATATCGCAGCTATCAGTGCCCGTCTTGGACACGCGTCGATATCGACAACACTGAATATCTATTCACACATGCTGCCAGGTGCTGATGAGGCCGTCAGGGAGCTGTGGAATGTTAAAAAAGTGGTCCGCAAAGCTGATTAGACTCAAATATGGACTCATGGAGACGAATCCGATGAAAATCAAGCACATAAGTTCGGCAGGAAATCATATATTACATTATACATAAAGGGCGTAAGGCGCCGTTTGCTATCAGTGGCTATAGGGCTAATCTGATGGCATATACACAGAAATCTAGCAGCGCCAAATCAACCTATAGGTATGTTACGATTTCTTGCTTTACGCGAATCGACCAAGTGCTTCGAGAGAAGAAATCCATTGATCGAAATGCGGGCATTCATGCCTGATGCAAGCAAGACCTATCTCTTCCGCGATGATGGGTCCAAACTCATCTTTACTATAGATACCCTCACCGAATACCTGCATAATGCGTTTTGAAGGGGCAGTATCTTTACTATTGTTTATATCCTCCGGCGAATCGAACCGATCTCGAATGGCCTGAAGCTTGTTCCTTACAGCCTCATTCCACCCATCAAGAACCCACACAAACTGATTCACATCGGCGAATAACAGGGCTTCGAATTCATACTGCTGAACGTAGGGGATCACTTTAGTTTTGTCGAAATTCGTGATCTGTCTAGTCAGTGTATCCACGATTCCGAATTCGAGTTGTTGTTTGGAGTTCATTTTAGCTCCTTGAAAACCATACAGATCGACAAATGTGCTGATATAGTCAAAACAGCCATATACCATCTTTATATGTTGCACTAACCTTGGAAGACTAACACTACCACCACCTCGGTCTCTTTCATGTTTCTTAAGTAAGGTCGTTCTGATATCCTGGTTATACAATGCGAGATGTGGTTTGATACAACGTTCGACGAATACCAGTTCGGTATGACCCTCACAGATGATACAAACTCGTTTCATATCTCACTCTCAAACACGTTCTGCAGCCATAAATCTGATATCAAATAGTCATCGTGAAGCCATTGATCATACTGCTTTTGGGGTAGGCACTGTAAACTGGTAGCACCGTCAACTGTCTTGGCAACTATGATGTTTTCAAGGTCAAAGCAATCAACCATATATGGCGACTGTGTGGCGATGAAAACCTGCCGTGACTGAGCAACCCGTTTGATCATATCAGACACAAGCATGATTGCTTGAGGATGCAATCCAAGTTCCGGCTCATCGAAAAACAGCACATCAGACATCATCTCTGCAGGCATATTTAGCAAAGTCAGTAAACAAAACTGTCGCTAATCGGGTTACACTATACCAGCCCATTCGGCATGTGTGAGCCACCCATGTTCGGCATGACTATACCACTCTAGCCGTGTTTCGATGCCCCTGACCGCCTAAATGATAGACACAGTTTTATCAGGAGGGCATACATGGAAAGGCTAAGAATGCAGATCATAGAAGAGATCATATTCCGACTGCGGCGTGGGCAGTCCCAACGAGCGATTTCTCGTGACACGGGCTGCGCTCGTAACACCGTCAGCCAATACGCACAGTGGGCATCTCGACTTGGATACCTGGCTCCAGATTCAGATATGCCGAGTATGGAGGCATTTCGTGACACCTTACCGCAGCGCAAACGACGCAGTAATGTGTCTAGTGCTGAACCATACCGCGAAGTCATCGAGACTTATCTCCAGGCTCACATAGAGGCAGTGACCATCCACAACAACCTAAAGCGACTATACGGGTTTACCGGTAGCTACTCTTCGGTTATTCGCTTCATTAGCGGATTGACCCCCAAAGAGCAGTTGGCCATTATACGTCTAGAGACAGATCCAGGAAAACAGGCCCAGGTTGACTTCGGATTTGTGGGGCAAATGAAGGACCCCGCAACAGGCAAGATGCGTTCAACGTATGCCTTCTTGATGACGCTATCACACTCTCGACATCAATACGTGGAGTTTGTATTCAATCAAAGGATACCCACATGGGTGAACTGCCATATCAACGCCTTTGAATTCTTCGGAGGCGTTCCAGAGGAACTTGTGATAGACAATCTAAAGTCAGCGGTTCTCAAAGCAGATATATACGACCCTGTCATCTCGGAGCCGTATCGGCAACTGGCCTTGCACTACGACTTCCTCATTCATCCATGTAGAGTGAGAACCCCGGAGCATAAAGGAAAAGTGGAAAACGGGGTTCATTACGTGCAGCGAAACTTCATTGCAGGCCGGGAGTTCATGGATATCGACGAAGCGAACCTGCTTGTGAAGACCTGGATCACACAAGAGGCAGGTCTGCGTAACCATGGAACCACACATAAACAGCCATTGGCGCAGTTCAATCAGGTAGAGAAGAGCACGCTTAAGTCATTACCAGACACGGAATTTGATCTCATTGAAGTTCGTAGTGCGAAAGTCCATCGGGACTGTCATGTTACAGTGTATGGTTCTTACTATTCCGTGCCCTACAGCTACATAGGCAGCCAAATGGACGTGCATCTGCACGAACGAGTGGTGCAGATATATGATAACGACCATAAACTAGTTGGAACACATCAAAGAGCGACACAACAAGGGCAGCGCATTACCCGCATGACTGATTACCCAACACATAAAGTGGCCTATATGGTTCTTTTAATCGAGAATTGCCTGGAATTAGGGCATGACATCGGCCCCAGTTGTGTTACGGTGCTTAATGCTTTGCTGGCTGACAGGCCTGTAGACCGAAGACAATCCGTGAAGAGGATCGTCCGGCTAGTTCAAACGTACAGCAGTAGTCGCCTGGAAGCGGCCTGCGCACGCTCTCTCTATTACCAAGATGGTAGTTACCAACGCATTGCTAAGATACTGAGGGCCGGTACAGATCACGAGCCAATGGGAATAACATCTTCTCTTCCCCCTAAAAAAGACTACCTCTTCGCTCGTAGTGCCGACGAATTCATTTTGGTCAGTAATGCTGACACCAATATGGAGGTAGAAGCGTGTTAACTCACACACTGCTACCCAAGCTCAGGCAACTCAGATGGTCTGGCATGGTTGATAGCCTCGAAGAGAGAGCGGAGCTAGCCCGTGAGCAAAAGCTCTCACCAACGGAGTTCCTTGCGTTATTAGTAGATGATGAGCTTGAGCGACGCAGCCAAACTAAACAGGTAAAGATGGAGAAGGCGGCCTGTTTCGAGAACACGAAACTGCTGTCCCACTTCGACTTCAACGCTGTACCTACCCTTGATCGTTCGCTGGTAAGGGAGATGGCGACCTGCCAGTTTATCGCTCAACATGCCAACTGGCTGGTGTGTGGTCCCACTGGTGTGGGCAAGACACATCTAGCCACCGCCATAGGTTATGAGGCCATTAAGCGAAGCTACAGTGTTTATAACAGTTCTGTCCACAAGTTGCAACAGGAGATGTTTGCGGCCAGGGCAGACGATGCTTATACGCGGTTGATTAAGAAATTGGTCAACGTTGACCTCCTGATACTCGACGACTTTGGTCTTCGCCCCATCACAATTCAGGGAGCGGAAGACCTCTACGAGATCATCCACCAGAGATACGAGAAGGGCAGTATTGTATTGACATCTAATCGGGCTCCCTCCGAATGGCCGGAGATGTTTGGCGACTCTCTTCTCGCTTCAGCTGCTATGGACAGATTGACTCACCATGCCCGGGTGACTGTTGTCACCGGTGAGAGCTATCGCCAAAGGCAGCGCAGAGGGGAGGTAAGCAAGCCGGATAATGCATCCGTAGAGTGAGATACCGACGCATCCAACACTTACATTGGGCAATGAACACGAACTAGTCAAGTGGTATACATATGCCGAACATGGGTGGTAGTAATAAGGTGACTATTGACAAACAAAACAATCGTAGTGATCCATCGGAAGTCAAATGAGGTCCGAACGTCTTCCCATTGTGCGAACTTTTCCACCTGATCTGCACTTTACCAAACGCAGGCTGTAATTCGAAATCTTCGAAGCCTGGCAGCACGCGTGATACTTGCTTCACAATCAGTTTGTAGCGCCTGATATCGTGATTCTGTAGATATAGTAGTACCGGTGCAAGATTGGCACCGTCGCTACGCATCCAGTTGTAGTCATCTACATCCCAGGGTTGCCTGATGTATGCATGTGCTGAAGTGTCATGGAATTGGTAAGTGACACAACTCTTCAAAAGGCTGGCAACAACCTGCGCCGTCTTGTCCTGCGTGATATATTCGATCAGAGCTGCTTCTTTACTCGGTCCGGGCAGCTCTTTCCACCCAGCCTCCGATTCGAGTGATAAACTCGAATAACGATAAGCTTCGTGAACAAACAACAGTGAATCATCTGAGCTTATATGGGAAAGTGCAAACTCATAGTCGTTAACTCCAGTCTGCGTTTCAATGCGGACACGTGCATCCATTCGTGGAGTGGCGCGAGCACCCATGTAGAGTTGATCATCACCGCCTCCATGCCGCATGACAAACTCCTGCAGTTTCTGGCCGCGCAACATCCATCCCAGCATCTCAAAAAATCGGATGAAGTTTGATTTTCCCGCACCATTTGCCCCGATGAGGACGGCAAGCTGAGGAATATCCAGGTTATCAACACACTGCAGGCTCCTAAAGCCATGAATGCTGACTTGTTTGATACGACCCACTAACCGTTGTTGTGGTGCGATGTCATCATGCATTTAGCTACCCCTGTAATGGTTATGTAAAGAAGGTGAGGTCTTGTGGAATTACTATACAGCCATATTGTACCCAACATCAACGAGCTGCCATTCATCACAATGGATCCCGCGAAACCTCATTAAGATGTATCCTATAACAAATAGGAAATACCTAAAACCGCATTACTCGAAGGAGAATAACATGAAACCTGCGATCATTTTGGGGCTGCTTGTGGGCACTTTCTGCGCCAGCCTCTGCTCCGCTGTGCCTTACGATAAGGCAGACCAGCGGGCCCTGGAATTACTAAACAAGATGACGCTCGAGGAGAAGCTGTCATACATTGGCGGCGGCAACACAGCCCTGGATATCAAGCCGATCCCACGGCTGGGCATCCCTCAGATCATCATGTCCGATGGTCCCTCAGGCGTACGCTGCTACGGACCAGCAGCCGCTCTTCCAGGCGGGCTTACACTCGCCGCCAGTTGGGACAAGCAACTTGCGCACGAATACGGGGTGATCATGGGCAAGGAAGCCCGAGCTCGTGGCGTGCATATTATGCTTGGCCCTGGAGTCAACATCACCCGCTCACCCATGGCTGGACGCAGCTTTGAGTATTTCGGCGAGGACCCCTACCTTGCCTCAGAGATCACGGTGCCATGGATCAATGGCCTGCAGTCTCAAGAGGTGCTGGCCACGGTCAAGCACTTCGCAGCGAACAACCAGGAGTGGGACCGAAATGGTGTCAGCTCTGAGGTCGACGAACGAACATTGCGTGAGATCTACTTTCCAGCTTTTGAGGCGGCAGTCATACGAGCCCACACCGGATGCGTGATGGACTCCTATAACCTGGTGAACGGAAAACACGCTTCAGAGAACGACTTCCTGCAGAACCAGGTGCTTAAAAAGGAATGGGGATTCAATGGAATCCTGATGTCTGACTGGGGCGCTGCCCATAGTGCTATCGGATGCGCACTAGGCGGTCTAGACCTGGAGATGCCCAGCGGAGCCTTCATGAACGAGGCCAACCTGAAAGAAGCAGTGCTATCGGGGAAGGTGCCCGAGCGTATCATCAACGACAAGGTTCGCCGGATACTCCGAACCTGCATCGCTGCGAACTTTTTCGACCGACCCCAAACACTCAGCAACATTCCGAAAGATAATCCCGCCAGCGATGCGTTTGCGCTTAAAGGCGCACGCGAAGGTATCGTTCTGTTGAAAAACAGTAAAAACTTCCTGCCGTTGGACAGGAACAAAGTGAAGCAAATCGCCGTGGTTGGTCCCAATGCTCATCCGGCGGTATTCAGCGGTGGAGGCAGCGGCTACACCTCACCATTCAGAGCTGTCAGCATTTTTGATGGCATCAAGTCGGTGGTTTCTAACAGCTCCACCGTTTCGTATGCCAGCGCTTCCCTTCCCATCGGCACGGCGGTGATGGAGGTTTTCGACAACAAGCTGCTTGAGGGTAAGCCGGTCTATACCACCAAGGCTGAGGCAATCGATTACCACTGGACCAACGGTAATGGGCCAGGACTATCCAAGGGTGATAACTTCTCCGTCCGATGGACATTCACTGCCCATCCTAAAAAGACTGGAGTGTATGAAGTATCCACCAACTCAGACGATGGCGCCCGCGTGTTCGTCAACGGCAAGAAAGTGATCGACAACTGGACTGACCATGCCACTACCCGGGACATCGGATCAGCTCGACTTGAGGCGAAGGACAACTTGATCGTCGTCGAATATTACCAAGGCGCTGGTGAGTCCGTCATGCAGTTTGGCTGGCGACCGTTCGTCACCGCTGATGAGCAGTTGGCTGGACTGGCCAAGATGGACGCAGTGGTGTATTGCGCAGGCCTCAATGACCAGATGGAAGGCGAAGGGCATGACCACGCCTACGGGTTACCTGCGGCTCAGCTCATGGAAATCCAGAAGATCGCCACGATCAACCCCAATATTATTGTGGTCATCAACAGCGGCTGCGCGATGTCATGGGATGGATGGCTCGATAAGGTGCCGGCCGTTCTGCAGGCATGGTATCCAGGTCAGCAGGTTGGCCGTGCGGTGGCTGATATTCTTTTTGGCGATGTGAACCCTTCGGGTAAGCTGCCTGTCAGCTTTGAAAAGCGCCAACAAGACAACCCCACTTACCCCTACTATAGCATTACCAACAAGCAGACCACCCCGTATACGGAAGGCATCTTCGTGGGTTACCGCGGATTTGATAAGAAGAACGTCAAGCCGATGTTCCCCTTCGGATATGGGCTGTCATATACCAGTTTCAAGCTGTCAAATATGAAGATCACACAGCAAGGAATTGGTGCGGAACGAAAAGTGCTGGTCTCCTGTAAACTCACCAATACGGGGAAGCGCGCCGGTGCGGAGGTGGTTCAGCTTTACATTGGTGACGCCAAGTGCTCCGTGCCTCGTCCCATTCGCGAACTGAAGGGCTTCGAAAAGAAGCCGCTTGAGCCTGGTAAGAGCACTCAGGTGAGTTTCACTCTGAGTAAGAGGGACCTGTCTTTCTACGATGTGAAGTCCCATAGCTGGGTAGCCGAACCAGGCTTGTTCAACGTGTATGTTGGCAACAGCTCCCGCAACCTGCCGCTGCGCGGCTCGTTCAACTGGTAGCCATCGCAGAAACACAAAAAGGCGGGCCTTGCGGCCCGCCTTTTTCGTATCTATCGGTAGCTGGCTATTTAGCCAGAACCGTGGCGATGTCCTGCTCAGGTGTGGTGATGGGCTTGATATCAAACGCATCCACCAGCACTTGAAGCGCAGCCGGTTTGATGAAGGCCGGCAGGCTCGGTCCAAGCCGGATATCCTTGATACCCAAATGCAGTAGTGTCAGCAGTATCGCGACCGCCTTCTGCTCATACCAACTGAGTATCATGCTCAACGGTAGCTCATTCACGCTGCAGCCAAACGCCTCACTGAGCGCGACCGCTACGCGGATCGCGGAATAGGCGTCGTTGCACTGCCCCATGTCCAGCAGACGCGGGATACCGCCGATATCGCCAAACTCTAGCTTGTTAAACCGGAACTTACCGCAAGCCAGCGTCAAGATCACGCAATCATCGGGGATTTGCTCAGCAAGCTTGGTGTAGTAGTTGCGGCCAGCACGAGCACCGTCACATCCACCTACCAGGAAGAAGTGCTTGATAGCCCCAGCCTTCACAGCATCAATCACCACATCAGCCACTCCAAGCACCGCATTGTGGCCAAAGCCCACGGTGATGAACTGCTCAGGTGCATCGGTCGCGAAGCCATCGGCCTCTTGTGCAGCTTTGATCACCGCACTGAAGTCACGGCCAGCCACATGCTGGACACCGGGGAAAGCCACCATACCGGTAGTAAAGATGCGTCCTTTGTATACAGGTGAGGGATCCTGGATGCAGTTAGTGGTCATCAGCACCGCGCCGGGGAACAGGCTGAATTCGCGGACTTGTAGCTGCCAGGCTCCGCCATAGTTGCCCACGAGATGCTTATATTTGTTCAGCTCAGGATAGCCATGTGCAGGCAGCATCTCACCGTGGGTGTAGATGTTGATGCCCATGCCCTCTGTCTGTTCCAGCAGGTCAGCCAGGTCACGCAGATCGTGCCCGGAAACCACAATCGCCTTACCCTTCACTGGGGTCACACGAACCTTGGTGGGCACTGGATGGCCATACACGCCGGTGTTAGCAGAATCCAGCAGCTCCATCACCTTCAGGTTGAGTGCGCCGACTTCCAGCGCGATACCCAGCAGATCATCAGCCGTGGGGTTCGGTGCCATACTGCGGTCGAGAAGTTCGAAGAACTTCGCGTTCAGTCCAGCATCCTCAGAACCCAGACGAGCGGCATGGTGAGCGTAAGCCGCGGTGCCCTTCAGGCCATACACGCAGGTCTCAACTAGACCTGCCAGCACGTCGCCCAGCTTGGCCACACGAGCCTCGATACCGACTTCGGCAACTTGGCTGACGATCTTCTCGATACTGTCCGCAGGCATTACCTCGCAGATAGCCGGTGCAGGTAACGGCTTCAGACCGGCGTTGACGGCGGCCTTTTCATACAGTGCCCGTGTCTGGTTCCGCAGTTCGGAAAGATCAGCCACCTGAATGGCCAGCCTCTCGGGGTCGAAACTCACATTGGTCACAGCGGTGAACAATGCGTCGATCAATCCCGCCTGGGCCTCTTTTGATGGAGCCTGCCCTACTTCGTAAGCCAGACGACCCCAGTGAGCCAGCCCTTCGGCCACTACCATCAGCATATCCTGCATCGCTGCAGTAGTTTCGTCCTTACCGCACACCCCACGCACGGTACAAGCCAGGCCATCCTTAGTCTGTTCGCATTGGTAGCAATACATGGTATTATCTCTCCTCGAGTGTGGTTAGTTTGTGATTATTGCCAAGTGCTTCGGGTGACAAAGACACTTGGTCCAGGGTGGTATTTAGAAAGTAGCTGCTTACCTCGCGGTTCACGCGCTGCAGCACATCGCCCATTACGCATTGAGTATGGCACATCGGACGGCCTAAAAGGCAATCACATAGCTCCATTTCACCCTCAATCGCCTCGTATATATCTAGTAGTCGGATTTGATTGCTCGGTCTGGCCAAGGTCAGACCACCTTTGGGCCCGCGCTGTCCGTCCAGTAGGCCGGCTTTAACCAGTCTCTGGCACACCTTTGAGAGGTGCGTCTGGCTGACATCCAGTGTCCGCGCCACTTGAGACATGGCCATGGCATGTTCCTGACGAGCGAGCACGGTCATAGCATGGAGCCCCAGTGATGCGGCTTCGGAAATTCTTAGCAGTCCCATATACACCCCTTTCATATTGTGGTATTACTACTCCATAATACCACAATATACGCAGGCTGCAAGTGTTTGGTTATGTATTTTCTGAGAAAACAGGTCCTATTTACTCAAATTGTCCTACTCGTCCTACTGGTCCTACCCGCCTTATCTTTGGGAAACACACGACAATTAGGACAATTAGCACCGAAAGTAAAGGATGACGCGCAGCCCGCCCAATTCACCTCACACACGCGATTCGATTCAATTATGTACAATACAATGGTTGAGTGTGGGTAACCACACCACTGCCAGAGGTGTCTCACTGTACGGCGTCAGTGCGATACGTTGAGGTGAAAAAGTGCAATATCGGAAATTAGTCTTCCCCATCATGTTCTTGAGTTACCTATTTGGGCTCACTGTTGGATCACATGCTCAGACCAAACCTGGTCTTGGTACCTACACACCAAATGGCGGAGCCGCGCAAAGCTGGAGCATAGATGACTCACACCGACTGATATGGCAAGGCACCCCATACACGCCGTCATGTTTTAGTTTCACTCCAGAAAGCACCGTTAAGGGCGCGGCAACCGTGGCGGTCGAAAACGACACAGCCAAGCTGAAGGCGCTGATCGATGCGGGAGTGGCCTCCATATGGCTCGTGCCGAAAAGCAGCCTGGCAGCAGAAGACCCCGTCGCCTGGCAAAAAATCATCGACCAACTGGAAGCCTCTTCGGTCACATATGGAATAAGCCTGGGTTCCGATACCCTGGCATTGGCCAATGGCTATTCTGTGGCACCGGGCATCAACCGCATGAGCAATGTCAATGCCAACGGCATCGTGACATTCCGTGCGCCGAAAGCCACACGAGCCGTCGTCACCTTTGTAGATCCGCACGACTCATCCGCCGGCCCCATGACCAGTGTCAAAGTGGACCGCGGTGTGGGACGCTACCCCTTACAAGACACACGCACACCCAACGGTGTGGTGCTCATCTATCCCTTTGGCCCACTTGTCGATGAGCAAGGCTTATTACCGGACATCTGGGATGATTTCGATCGCTGGCGCGACGAGACCTTGATGGTGCTTCAAAAGATAAAGTTCGGCCCTGGCTTACGCTACTTCAGCGACCCAATTGGGCAATTTACCCCACCCCTTGACGGAGCAGGCTTGATACCAAACAGCCCGATGTACGCCATCGGATTTGAAGCGTATCTGCGGGAAAAATACCAGACCGTTGAGAACCTCATGTCCTCATGGAGCATGAGCGAGCGGGACTTTAACAAATTCGGTGATGCGGCACAGCATATTCCATTATGGTGGGGCACTAAAGGCCTGAAGTCGATTTGGAATGTCCAAACCAACACATCTCGGCGCGTTGAAGTCAATACTTGCACCATTTGGAGCGACATCAACGGCTATCTGCAGGTGTCCCTGCGTCAAGCTCAGGACCGTATGGCCTCCATGCTGCACACACAGATCGCAGATGTGCCTGTGCTGGCCAACTGGAAAACACCCGCGAACAGTTATGTCAACTTGCTGCAACCGACCATAGTGGATGGGCTTATCGTGATCAACACCACGGATGACCGCAACGAAACTGCGAAATCCGTAGCCTACGCCACCGGACAGGCCAGCGAGAACGTTCGCCCTTATATGTTGTTCCTGGCACAGCCTCCTATGAAGTCGCCGCAGGTGGCGCTCAGCGATCAGACCGCGGCGATACCTTTGTATGCATCGGCTGGAGCCAGAGGGTTGATTTGGAGCGGATTAAATGCACCTTCATCAACCGACGTGCAGACATTGAAGAACGCGATGACCCAAAACGAAGCGATTCTCGGAACCACCCCTCGTCTTCTCTACTACCCTCGTGAGGCGGAACCCTTCATCGTTCGTAACCAGCTTCCAGGAAGCATCTGGTGGGTGCCGACGGTCCGTGAAGGCAGCATCGTGGATGTAGGGCCCAACTACCGATCTTATACGATGAAGAGTAACCAGGGCGATGCCCAGGTAATGTGGAGCACCACAGAACCACGCAAGACCACGTTCAAACTGCAGGAACCGCGACAGATTAGCATCACCGATGCCGCTGGTTCCGCACAGCAATTTAACCAAAAAGGAAAAGACTTCACAGTATTAGTAGATACCTCTCCCTCGGTGTTTCGTGGAGCCGGGATCATCGTGCCGCAGGAATCAGTGCAAGATATCATGATGGAACTGGCCAGGTTATTGAAGGTCGCCCAGGATCGGAAACTCGACCAGCAAAACGCGAAATACCGCTTGAACCAGGCGCAAGACAACCTGAAAAACGGCCAGATTCTCACAGCCTATCTGATGGCCAGCTCCACTGTAAATGAGCTGATGAATCAGTTATCTAACTACCTGTGGTTTGAAGCTGAAAACGCCAAAGATACCAACTTTGATGACGGCCGTGCTGGGGCTTGGGCGTCTGGCGGCAGCACGCTGCGCTTGAACAACCCCAATGACCCGCAAGCGCGCGGCTACTATGTGCGATACGAGCTGCCTATTGCGATGGATGGGCAGTATCACATCTGGATATCGCGGCGTATCAACAACAGCTCACCGCTGGAGTGGACAGTTGATGATGCCGCCCCTGTGCCGGTTAACAACGTGCAGCCCGTAGGCACCTATGCCAACGGCTTTGGATGGTATCAACTGGGCACGGTCCGTCTGGCACCCGGGAAGCACAGTGTAGAGATACGCGTCACCAAACGAGTCGGTGCTTCAGATACCAACTACTGTGCTGAGCTAGACTCTATGTTCATCACACCTGACCCAATCATACCAAACGGGCAACACCGCCCCACTGTGGAGTAGCTTGCCTGATATGACATTGCCTAAAAAGGAATCGACGACCGTCCGTTTTTTTCGTTCAATAAGAGCGGCATTTGGCCAACTTTTTGAGTTTCTGGGATACACAACCCTCAGCAGTTTTGTGTGGTACCTGCTATTTGGCCTTTCAGGGTTACTCCAGATATGGCTCTACCGCAACGAACTGGGCTACCAGGAGTATGCATTCACAGCCATCGCTTGCGGTCTTGTCTCGGTCGGCTTAATGGGCATCATGTGGGGCTGCAACTGTGCCATCACTCGGGAAATCGCCGAACATGATATCCCCAGCTTTGGCCTGTACAAAGAGGTCTTCAAGAAGGCCGCCTGGAACAGCCTTCTGCTGGGCCTGCTGCAGGGGTTTGTGTTCCTGGTTTCATTCGCAGGAATGATCTTCTACTGGATGATGGCCGCGATGGCATTCAAACTTGTGGCTATTGTCTGCTTTTACATCATGCTGATGTGGGCCGCAGCCTGCATCTACCAGCACCCGCTGCTGATTGAGCACCTGTATGGGGCTTACCAGGGAGAACCGCGGAAGCGCGGTCTGCTGCCCACCATCGTGCAGCGATCTGTCTATATGATGATGGCTAACCTGCCCTACAGCTTTGCAGCTCTCACCAGTCTTCTCGTGTGGACTGCCCTTTGCGTGGCCACCATCCTCCCCATGGTGCTGTTCTACCAGGTGGGAGCCGCCGCTTTCGCTACAATATGGACGCGTAAACTGCTGATGAGGTACGATGTTATCACAGACACAGAACTGACCGCAGAACAAGAGATATCGTCAAAGCCTAATCAAGATCGGAGAAGCCGTTAAATGCCCGACATCACCTGTATAGGAATCCTCGTTGCGGATGTGGTAGGATTGCCCATCGACCAAATGCCGGATCGAGGCAAGTTAAGCCTCGTGGACCGCATGGAGCTCCATTCGGGCGGCTGTGCAGCCAATACCGGCATCAGTCTGGCTAAGATTGGCATCAACACCGCTGTGATCGGCAGTGTTGGACAGGATGGTTTCGGTGACTTCATGGTCAACACGATGGCGAAGAACGGCATTGATCCGACTGGTATTCACCGCGACCAGAGCCAGGCCACCAGTGCCACGATGGTGATGGTACACAGCGATGGCGAACGCACCTTTATACACTATCTGGGAGCCAACGCCACCTTCTGCGAGCACGACATCGATATGAGCATCGTGAATAGCAGTAAGCTGGTGCATATCGCAGGTTCGCTGTTGATGCCCACATTCGACGGGGAGCAGACCGCCACCGTGTTGAAGAAAGCCAAACAGGCGGGCGTGCTGACAAGCCTGGACACTTGCTGGGACAGCAAGGGCCGCTGGATGGAGCTGATCGCCCCCAGTCTGCCCTACTTGGATTACATCGTGCCCAGCATCGAAGAGGCTAAAATGCTCACGGGTAAGACTCAACCGGATGATATCGCAAAAGTGCTGATGGACGCCGGCGTGGGATGTGTAGCCCTGAAGATGGGCAGCGATGGCTGTTATGTTCGCACCGCCACCCAAGAAGTGCGTGTGCCCCGCTTCACCGTCACGGCGATTGACGCCCTGGGAGCGGGCGACTCCTTTGCTGCCGGCTTCCTTGCCGGTGTCATCAAAGGCTGGGACATGGAACAGACCGCCACCTTCGCCAATGCCGTGGGGGCCTGCTGCGTAATGGCAGTCGGTGCCACCACCGGCATACGCAACATGGAAGACACACTGCAGTTCATACAAGACTATAAAGCCACGGCTTAACATAAGGACCACCTGACTAAATGCTGACCACACATGAGCTTCGATCTAAATATATAGAATTCTTCGTAAGCAAGGCGCACCTGCACCACGCTTCCGATAGCCTGGTGCCAAATGACCCGTCGCTGCTGTTTACCAGCGCAGGCATGGTGCAGTTTAAGCCTTATTATATGGGCACGGCGATACCGCCTTCCCGCCGACTAACCACCGCGCAGAAATGCCTCCGGACCACAGACATCGATGAGGTGGGCGACAACTCGCACCTCACCTTCTTCGAGATGATGGGCAACTTCGCCTTCGGTGACTACTTCAAAAAAGAGGCCATTGAGTGGGCCTGGGAGTTCCTGACTGAGGTCTTGCAGATATCTGTCAGCCGCTTGCGTGTGACGGTGTTCACCACAGATGAGGAAGCATACGGCCATTGGGTTCGAGTTGGTATGCCGGAAAACAAGATATTCCGGTTTGGTGAGAAGAGCAACTACTGGCCGGCTAACGCCATCAGCGATGGCCCCAGCGGTCCTTGTGGCCCTTGCACCGAGATCTTCTTCGACACCCAGCCAGAGCTTGCACCCACGCCAGACGGCGAATGGGACGATGCCCGCTGGATGGAGATATGGAACCTGGTCTTCACACAGTTCAACCGTCAGGATGATGGCAGTATGGAGCCGCTTCCCCAATGCAACATCGACACCGGCATGGGGCTGGAGCGCACCGCCACAGTGCTGGCCGGAGCTTCCAGTGTGTTCGACACTGACGCCTTCCTGCCGATCATCGCACAGATCGAAAAGTATGGTCATATGACCTACACCCGTTCGCAAAGTGCCGTGGACATCGCAGTGCGGTTAGTGGCGGATCACGTCCGCAGCACCACGCTCTGCATCGCAGACGGAGTGCTGCCATCCAACGAAGGGCGCGGTTATGTGCTCCGCAGGTTGATCCGACGGGCCATCTTGAAGGGCGTCAAACTGCTGGGCTTCACTGAACCGGTGATGGTCTCCCTAGCCCCCACCGTCATTGAATGCCTGGGCGACATCTATCCGGAGCTAAACGAACGCCGCACGCACATCCTGGGCACTATGAAGGCCGAGGAGGACAGGTTCCGGCACACCATCGACAGCGGATCAGACCGCCTGAACGACATTCTTTCGTCTGAAGATGTGGTAAACAGCAAGAAGCTGGATGGCGCCGTCGCCTTCAGTCTGTATGACACCTACGGTTTCCCGTATGAGCTGACCGAGGAGTTGGCTGCCGACAAAGGCATCAGCGTAGACCGCGAAAGCTACGATCAGGCCATGCAGCAGCAAAAACAGCGCGCCCGCGGGGCCAGTGCCATCGCTTCTGCCCTCTTTGGCAACCAGACCGACCTCAAGCACCTGCCCGCATTGGCACGCAGCACCGAGTTCGTGGGATATACCGATGAAGAGGCCGATGCAGAGATCATTATGCTGCTGTCCGGCACCGAGGCTGTGCAACAGGTCGGTGAAGGTGAGCGCGCTGCGGTGATACTTAATGTGACCCCGCTCTACGCGGAGTCGGGCGGTCAAGTAGGCGACATCGGCACCCTCTCCGTGGTGAACGGCGCCACTCTGCCGGTTCTGGACACGAAGAAGGTGGACGGCTGTCATCTGCACCTGGTGGATGTCACCTCAGGTGAACTGCACGTGGGCGACAAACTGCATGCGGTGGTCGATTCCCGCCGAAGGGCCGCCATCAAGCGCAACCATACCAGCACGCACTTGCTTCAAGCGGCCCTTCGCCGCGTGGTGGGTGAGCATGTGCATCAGGCCGGTTCGCAGGTGGACGAAGAGCGGTTAAGATTTGACTTCACCCATACCAGTGCGCTTACCCCCGCAGAAATCGAGCAGGTGGAGCTTCTGGTGAACCAGTATATTCTGGACGGCACCAGCTTGAACATCGTTCAGGATGTGCCCATCGCCGAAGCGCGTGCCATGGGAGCCATGGCGCTGTTCGGCGAGAAATACGGCAACAGCGTTCGTGTGGTCCAGGTGCCTGGCGTCAGTATTGAGCTCTGCGGCGGCGTCCACCTGAACAACACCGCTCAGGCGGGTATGTTTAAAATCCTCAGTGAAGCATCGGTCGCTGCCGGTATCCGGCGCATCGAAGCGGTCACCGGCTGGGGTGTCTACAGCCTGATCACACAGCAGCAGCAGCAAGCGGCGGAAGTAGCCGAGGCTTTGAGGTGCCAGCCAAACAAGCTGGTGGAAGCCGCCTATAAGCTAAATGAAACACGCAAAGAGCTGGAAACTGCTGTGAAAGAGATGAAAGCGCAACTGGCTAGCCAGAATGTCGACAAGCAGATCACTGAGTTCCATGGCCTTAAACTGATGGTCGCCACTCAGCAGAACGTAGAAGCAGACACTCTCAGCTCACTGGCTGATCAGGCACTTGCTGAAGGTATCGACATCGTGGTGCTGGCCTCCGACAACGGCGAGAAGGTGCTATTCGCCATCAAGCTTAGCGACGCCGCCATCAAGGTCAAGCTGCATGCCGGAAACATTGTGCGCAACCTGGCCAAAATGACCGGTGGAGGCGGAGGCGGGCGGGCCGACTTTGCCCAGGCAGGCGGGAAAGACGCCACCAAGCTGCCCGGTGCCCTGGCTACCGTACCTACGGCACTGGAAGCGATGTATCAAGCGTAATATAAACAGAGCACATATGGTGTCTCTCTCACTTTAAGGAAGGTTACATACGATGAAACATCGATATCTCAATATCACGCTGCTTGGGTTGGCGATCACGCTGCTCAGCAGCAGCAGCTTCGCACAAGATGGTAAACAGCTCATGAAAAAGACTGTGAACCTCTATGCAAAGGCGAAATCCATCAAGACGGTCATGATCACAAGATCAAGCATGAAGATGGGCGACAAGTCACGCAATGATGCCATGAAACTCGTCAGCGCATACCAGCAACCCGACAAGTTCCATTTTGAAATTGGTCCTGTCAGTGGTAAAGCCACAGCAATCATCGTAAGCAACGGAACGTTAATGACCGTGTATGACGCCAAAAAGAACACATATTTCCAGATCAAGCCCAGTGGCCAAGCCGGACCGCAAGCACCTGTCGCTGGAAAACCAGAACAGACAGTTCAGTTCCTGGCGATGCTGTTTCCAGCGACGCCAAAGGTGAAGTCCGTTGGCAGCAACTACGTGTTGACCAACACCAGCACTCAGTCCAACGATGACACCAAACAGAATTTGAACAAGGCGCTGACCGTTGATAAGAGCTCAGGTCAGATCCGATCGATCAATGTTGATATGGTGATGAGTAGCAAGAGCCGCAGTATGGTGACACACCAGAACTTCACGGTGGTATCGCAAAGCATTAACTCCTCCATCAACCCATCGGATTTCAGGTTCGTAGTACCAAGTGGAGCCAAGAAGATTGAAGCTCCAAAACCGCCAGCAGGTGGGCCCGGAGGGCCGGGGAAACCAGGACTTCCAGGCGGACCAGGACGCTAGGGACGCCCTGATTTATGCCGATTGAAGACATCCAAACAGCCATCGTGACAGGAGCAGGACGCGGCATCGGTCGCGCCTGCTCCGTGGCACTGGCAGCACATGGTGTGAAGAACCTGTTGCTGACAGCCCGCACACAGCATGAGCTAGACGAAACAGCTTCCCTCTGCCAGCAATACCAATGTCGCACCATTTGTCTCAGCATGAACATCGCCGACGATGACACACCTGACAAGCTGGTATCGACTGCGCTCAGCCAGTTCGGCCAGATCGATCTGCTGGTGAACAACGCAGGCGTAGCCCATTTCGTGCCTCTGGTAGAGACATCAGATGAACTATTCGATGACCACTATTTGGTCAATCTGCGCGCACCCTTCAGGCTTAGCCGTGAAGTCATCAAACATATGATGCCTCGCAAGGCGGGTGCCATCATGAATATCGCCAGCTCTGCCTCCCTCAAACCATACAAGAACCAGGGATCATATGCCGCTAGTAAATACGCATTGTTGGGCATGACCCAAAGCTGGGCGATCGAGCTGCGGCCGTACCGCATCAAGATGAGCTGCATCTGCCCAGGTGGAGTGAACACCCGCCTTTCAGATGAAAGTCACGCTAACAGAGATAAGACAGGTTGGATTCAGCCAGAGGACATCGCGGATGGCCTGATCTACTGGCTGCAGCAGCCCGACAACATCACCACCGATGTCATCACCATCAGGCGATTCGATTCGGAGCCGTTATGTTAGTGAGTTTTATGAAGGTGCGGCGATGAGCCTCAACCACAACCAAGATCATCTTCCCGATGTCGCGGCTGGCAAAGACACGCGTGAGATACACATTCCAAGCGTCGGTGTGCGTAAACTGCGGATGCCCTGCCAGGTTATCTGCACAAACAGTGCTGTCATGCCCACAGTGGCGGAATTCGAGCTCACGGTTTCGCTGGAAGCTTCTGATCGGGGTACTCACATGAGCCGGCTTGTGAGCATTGTTGACGAAACCTGCCAGTCCCCTATTACTCTGGAAGCGTTAAAGCAGACGGTGACACAAGCTGCTGCTGCTCTGGACACTCATTCGGCACAGATCAAGATGTGTTTCCCATATTTCGTGCGTAAAGAGGCACCGGTGACCGGTAGCTCTGGGCTTCTCGATGTCGACATACAATGGAGCGTCCAATTATCCAGCGAAGACTATTCCCAGCAGTTGATGCTGCTGGTACCGGTGCAGTCGGTCTGTCCTTGTAGCAAAGAGGTGTCTGAATATGGTGCGCATAACCAAAGGTGCCTGATTCAAGTGACGCTAGATATCTCTTCGGATGCGCCTGCAGTCAATATAGATGAGATCATCACCGGAATCGAGGCAAGCGCCAGCATGCCCCTCTTTTCCGCGTTAAAGCGGGAAGACGAACGCTATGTCACCGAGTCGGCGTACGAAAACCCGAAATTCGTGGAAGACATCCTGCGTGATCTGGTGCTGTTCCTTCGGACACTGACCGGTATCACTGGCTTCCATATCGATGTTGAATCAATAGAATCCATACACAACCACAACGTCTGCGCGAGCATTGAGGAGAGTCTGGCTTGAAAAGATGCATTGCCATCGTCACCTGCTTTTTGGTGCACAGCCTGCTGATGGCCTCACCCCAACCCAGCGTGCGCAATTCCCAAGCCAGTGATCCCACTTACCGTTGGAATTTCAGCTATGTCGTGCGGATGCGTGATACAGAGACAGGCCAGTTTGACAACACCATTCAAGTGCATACCCAATCCACCGCCTCTGTCGAGTTGGCACAGCAGACCCTCACCGCAGCTTCGGGTATGGTTCAACTGCTGAAAGACCACCTCGGACGCATGTTCCGCATATCGGAGTCGGGCAGCCTGCATATCTGGCTATGCGAAAATGGTGAAAGCGGCGGGCAGCTCAGCAAGGATAACCTCTACATTTTCAGCATAGGGAAAGAACGGACTGCTGCTCAAAGGTGCCGTGAGCTGTCTCATGAGTTGGGGCATTCGGCATTACCTGGCATCAGCGGATACACCGAACCTGAGCCCTGGGCCAACGGATACCTCGGTGAACAGATGCTGCTCAGGTGGTTGGACCAGACCATGAAGGACGGCACCGCGAAACCAGAGCAGTATTTTGGTGCCGCCCCCAAAGAGATCACCGAGATGGTGACCAGCCGGTACGAAAATCTGTTGGCCGCCTGGCGTAACGGGCAGTTCACTGAAACGGATTTGAACCGCCGTGACTCCGTGGGCATGAAGGCACTGATTGGATTCGTGGCGTATATTCAGACCACTTACGGCGACGACATACTTTCGGAAAGCTTCCGACGGCTCATGGCACCCACTTCGCTTGAACTTCTGTCGGCTTTCAAGCGAAGCGTCAACGACTCGCTTCCAAGCAAGTTGATGATATCGCAACCCACTAGAATCTATTTACCAGTGTGCCGAGTCAGAATGGGTATAACACCTGAACAGATACTCAAGAAACCGGAATGGCGAAAAGTGAATGCTGCTCCTTCTGCGCCGGTCGAAGTCAGCCTGCGGCAAAAATGATGCCGTTCGGTACTCACCATCGGCTGAAATGACGCAAACAAGCATACTGGTGTGGTACCATCACCTCAGGTGCATACAGAAATACACACTACGAACAGGATAAATATGGGCTCAGTAGAGGAACTAATCAAACAGAATCGTCATGACGAACCAAGTTCTGAGCAACTTCGGCTTGATGTGGTGGCACTTCGGCAGCGAATCAGGGGTCTAATACAGGATAACAGCCAGAATGATGACCGGATGCTTAAGCAGTTGCGCGAAAACCTGCGATTGCTGGAGCAAGAAATGCTGATTGCAGAGTACATTGAAGACTGCATACGCGTGACATTCAATGAAAACAATATACAAGCTGCGTTGAATGGTGATGATTCATCAGACTACGACAGCCAGGGGGAATAGATGTTTGCCATTAACTTCTATCCGGAACTATATGAATCTGTTCTAAAAGAGGGTCGTAAGACTGTCACTATCCGCTTGGGTGATAAGGCCTGCAAGTATCAATCTGGCCAGATAGTATGGCTTACCGTGGGACACAGGTTCTCACGACGCACCAAACTGTTCTCGGCTGTGCTGGATAGGGTTGAAGTCAAGCCGATCTCAGACCTTAGTCCGCGCGATATATCGCGGGAAAACAGCCAATTCCGGACTCCTGAGGATGTTCGGGATCTTCTAGAACGAATACACGATCGCCCGATCGCTCTTCAAGAGCTGGTCACAGTGATCTACTTCTCCGCAATTGATGGCGCATAACAGCATGCAACCAAATCCAGGAGTGCATACATAAAATGATGATATTTTTAGCAGCGATGGTCGCTTTCGCAGCACCGGTCAATATTGAACCCGTGCCTGACAGCAGCGTAAGTGATACCGTGGAAGTCCGAGTGACCACTGAAACACCGATGAACTCCGTAGAGTTCCTCATCGACGGCAAATCTGTCGGTTTCGACAGCTCTACACCCTATGTATATAAATGGGATACTGTAGCCGGTGATGAAGGTGCTCATACAGTCACGCTGGTGATGACCGACGAAAAATACCAGGTTGAACGTAAAGAGGTCAACTATGTCGTTGACAATGGGCTTGGGCAAGGGCTGGACTACTGGATCAAAGAAGCAAAAAGCCAGATGTCGACCACCAACCGTAAGCAGCTAAACGCGGCTGCGAAGCGTGCCTACAAGATCGATCCTAAGTCAGCAGTAGCCAATGCGTTGATGGGGATCGCGACTTTACGCATGGGCGACGTACCTAAAGCCAAACCTTACATTGCGATGGCTGTGGCACAGCCTATGAGCAAAAAACTTCTCTCCGTATTGAACACATATTGGGTGGATTACGCCTTTACTGATGGTATTGATGAAGTGGAACAATACTCCACCCTAAAGACGGCCATCACCACCAATAAGGCATTCCTCGAATCTGTGCTGGTTCAAGTGGAAAAAGGCAACAACGCGCTTGATGTCGCCACTGCCAATCTGGCACTCAATCGGTTTGAAAAAGCCGCCACCGAATACATTCGAGCTGGTAAAAAAGAGAATACTGGCGACCGCAATATGGATGCCGCTTTGTGCTGGCTGCGTGCTGGCCGATGGCACGACGCCCAGTTACTGGTCAATATGACGAAGAGCATTGACCCCACTAACCCTCGCCTCGTTCTTGTGGAAAGTGCCATCAAGAGCTGCATGGGGAATGGTGCCGATGATATCGCATCATTGAATAGCATGACAAATCTGGCAGTGCCCATCGCCAACCTGAAGCGCTACGTGCAGATTGACATCAGCCTGCGCCTCAGCCGAAACCCCGCCGAGTGCCTGTCACTGCTTGAAGGAGCGGCAAAGGGAGGCGACACCAGTGCCATTCTGCACTACTACACAATGGTCGCCAAAACCGAGCAGCGGGAGTATCCAGACGCCGAAGAGGCCATCCAAAAAGCACTCCATTCGGACATCATGTTCTTTGATGTTTATGCCCAAAGAGGATTTACCGAGATGGCGCTCGGTAACAATGAGATCGCCGCTAAGTGGTTTGAGCTGGCGGATTTTGCCCGCCAGGATGACCCGTGGGTGCTGGCAGCAAAAGCCTACCTCTCGCGTGATAACAAGCAAGCCCTCGATTACGCCAAGCGTGCGGTAGACGGTCTTCCCAGCATTCCCTGGCCGCTGATCGTGCAGGCTTTCGTGACCAACCGAGCTGGTGCTAATGATCCAAAACTGCAGGATGCAGCCAGTGAGATGATGTCGAAAGCGCGGGCTCTTGACGGCCGCAACTTTGATATGGTGCTTGTGCGCACCCAGGTGGAAACCAGCCTGATCATGCGCCGCTACGGCCGAAAGCAGCCGCTGCCTACGCAGTATTAGCACCACCCGAAGGTTAGTATCAGCCCAGGCAGACCACACGGTCTGCCTGGGCTATTTTTTTGCATCACTACGAGCCAAGCGTTGCCTATGTCCGGGGCGGTCTGGGTGTAGGTTAGCGGATGCAGAAGGCTCAAGACCGCGCCGGTCTGGCGGATAGCCATGAAAAATATGTGTCAGGAACAAGACCGGCGCGGTCTATAGACAGTGGTCTCCACAAGCGTACTGACAGACCGCCCCGGACATAGCCAACCAAGCTACTACTAACAAACACCTTACTTTACAGCTTGTGTTGGGTGAACATATGGGTTACGGCTTGTATCAGCCGGGGGATACGGCAACCGAAATAAGACCTTACCATGTGCCAGACCAGGCATATCCTACAGCCGCGCAGCCGAACATCCTTCAGATTCGCTCCAGACAGTATCACTCCGTCTAGTTTCGCATCACATAGATCCGCACCACTCAGATTGGCCCCCCTCAGGTCGGCCCTCCGCAAGTCAGCACGTTTCAAATCCGCGCAGGTGAGGTTCGCATGACGTAGATCAGCTCCGGTAAGTACCGCGTCGAACATGATCGCCTTTTGCAGGTTCGCCTCTTTCATTTTCGCACCGGCCAGAGAAGCATGACACAGATACGCACCCGCCATGTCGACTCCATTCAGATCAGCATCACCTAGGGAGGCGGCACGTAAAACATCCTTGTTAGCCTTTACCGCCGATTTCAGGTCGGTATAGTCACCGTAAACAATGACATCGGACGCTGTATTACGTACTTTAATTACCACGACTGGTTACCTCGTTTGCGACAGTTAAGGCGTTGCTGTGACGAAAATAATAGATAGGGATCATCTTTAACACTAGGATCGGTCGGAAAGGATGATGTTGTTAGTCGTGAGGTGTTGGTGTGGCTGGCGGAATTTCTGCAGCTAAGGTTGATGAGTTCCCGTTTCAACGGGATCATACCAATTGCCCGATGTGAAGCGGCGATCGGCATTCCGTGGGCTTCTATCATTATTGAATTTCCGCGCAAATCTGACGCAGATACATCATGCGCTTTATGGCCTATTGCCAGCTTCATGTTCATCTCCCCGGATGTTGGAATGCTAATATCACATGCCGACAGGGGCTATAAAATATGATGCACCAGCAAGGGCACCGTCCACCAGATGGGAACAACATGACCCATCATGCTAACATCATACATAAAAATCGTCGAATATACCAGTGCTCGAAAAAGGGAGAGATCATGTGGGGAAGGGATTCAAGCGAAAGCACCGCTCTTGAGTTCAAAGCGGTCATCTCAAGCCACCTGGCAGTTTGTTTTCAATGACGTGTTGAACTACAACAAGAGATATAATATGTTGATTAGGTATCACACTGCCAAACAACGCAACCAAGGCGTTTGGTGATCGCTTCCGTATATTGTCACAGATGCGGCCATATCTGCGGTTTTTCGATATCTGGAGGCAGCTAAATCCAAACTGCTTAAATCGGTCGGAATATGACTCAATCCTGTCGACCGACCAGCTTACCAGGCGAAATGGCCAGTATATGACGCGGGGAACAGAGCCATGCCCCAGTGGTCCGAAACCGACAAATGACCCGCAACAATACAACAAAGGAGAATACCCATGACACACACAGATTCCGCGCAGCGGATTACCGAAGCTATGAGCCTTTCTGAGGCTCCCATTGCACTCTATTACGCCAACGAACCATTACCGAATAGCTACATGTGGAATGGTCAAAAGGGCCATTTCTGCACCATCAGCCGTATGGCGATGGTCAGACAGGGCACACCTTTATTTGTAAATGGTGAGAACCCCGGTTGTCAGGGAGGGGCGTACTTCTTGGGGTTTAGTCCTGAGGTCAGGCCTGGTTTCGAGTGTTTCTTGTCCCATGCACCTGATGGCAGCGGGGAGCGGTACAAAAAAACACCTGAACTGGCGAAGGCCTTCATCAACAACCGCAAGTTCGTAAAAGCAACTGCTCGATATGCGGTATTCCAACGACTGTCCGATGTGCCAGATGAGGTTGTACCGGAGGTCGTCATTTTCTTCGCTCCGCCTGATGAGCTGAGCGGGCTGTTCTGGCTAGCGAATTATGGCAGTGAAGAGCAGAATGCGGTGATTTCGCCGTTCTCAGCCGGCTGCGGCAGCATTGTCAGCGAACCCAGGGCACAAGCGTTGTCTGAGCATCCTAAAGGCGTGCTAGGCATGTTCGACCCATCGGCACGACCGCACGTCGATAAATCGCTATTGACGATTTCGGTGCCGTATGGCTTGTTCGCAGAGATGGTAGACAATATCCCTGGGAGTTTTGTGGAGATCGCTCCCTGGACACGTCTTAAAGGCCGCTAGCGTTTCCAAATGAAAGAGGGTAGTATCTTGCAGAGATGTCATAGACTTGCGTTGTTCCTGTCAGGGATCGGCGTATTAATGGTGCTGGGATGCACTCGCCTGGCTGTAGCCACACAGGCTGGTGTGGAGGAGATAGGAAATGCCCGGTTTACGGTGGTAACACCTAACCTGATACGCATGGAATACCATCCGAAGGGGCAGTTCGTGGATGATCCGTCGATATTTGCCGTGAACCGCGAGCTGCGGTTCCGGGACTACCGTGCGGAGATATCTGGCAAGACGCTGACGATTGACACGGGCAAGATGCGCCTGCATTATACAGACGACGGGAAACCGCTGTCTCAAGAGAACCTGAAGGTGAGCATCAATGGGGTGAAGTGGGTCCCGGGGCTGCCGAACCGCGGCAATCTGGGCGGCACTTCAAGGACCCTTGATGGTCAGTCACGGCCTTTCATGTTGGATGACGGCGTGCTCTCGACCAATGGCTGGTATCTGTTGAATGACTCCCGCAACCACCTCATGAAAGATGGCTGGGTACAGAGCCGTCCTGATACCGGAGCACAGGACTGGTACCTGTTTGGATACGGCAAGGACTACAAGGCCGCGCTGCGTTCACTCACGGCGATCAGCGGATCGGTGCCGATGCCTCGCAGATACGCACTCGGTGCCTGGTATTCGCGATACTGGCCTTACTCCTCTGCCGACTACCGCAGGATCATCGAGGAATACCGCGTGCATGACTTCCCGATGGACGTCATCGTGATGGACATGGACTGGCACCGCGATGGCTGGACCGGCTGGAGCTGGAACAGAACGCTGCTGCCCGATGCCGAGGAGCTGCTGAGCTGGTTCCACAAGCAAGGCCTAGCCGTCACGTTGAACCTCCATCCCGCCGATGGCGTGGGGCCGCATGAGGACGCATACCCTGCGTTCATGCGTGAGATGGGTGAAGATCCCGCCACGAAAGCTACCCTTCCGTTTGACGCAGGCGACAAAAAGTATATGGATGCTCTGTTCAAGCACGCCATCGTGCCGCTTGAAAAAGATGGCGTAGATTTTTGGTGGCTTGATTGGCAGCAATACGCCAAAACCCGATCGATCCCGGATTTGAACAACCTGACATGGTTGAACCACTACTTCTACAACCACACCGCACAGAATGACAAACGGGGTATATCATTCAGCCGATGGGCAGGATGGGGTGATCACCGAAATCCCATCCACTTCTCTGGCGATGCCTTCTCCAATTTCTCGATGCTGGCATTCGAGGTTCCGTTTACCTCCACCGCTGGCAATATGGGTTGCTTCTTCTGGTCACACGACATTGGCGGTCACATGGGACCTCGTAACGAGGAATCGTATACCCGATGGTGCCAGTTCGGCGCATTGACCGCCGCGATGCGCTCTCACTCGACCCGAGATGCGACTACCGATCGGCGTCCTTGGAACTACCCCAAGTGGGCCGAGAACTCGATGCGGATCAGTTTCCGTCTGCGTTCGGTGCTATTCCCCTACATCTACTCCAGTGTGGCGCAATCGTGTCGACAATCGATACCGCTCAATCGCCCGATGTATCTGGAGTATCCTGAAAAAGCACTAGCATACAATAACCCGCAGCAGTATCTTTTCGGCGATGCGCTGCTGGCAGCCCCTGTGGCTAGCGAGGGAGTGGGGCCCAACCGTGTGGGTCGGCAGGCGGTATGGTTCCCCAGCGGGGACTGGTATAACCTGTTCACCGGTGAACGCTACTCGGGTTCGCAGCAGGCGATGGTCACGTCTGATATCAACGAGTTTCCCGTGTATGCCCGTGGCGGCATGCCCATCCCGATGCAGCCCTATCAAGCGCGCATGAGCTCTGCCCCGCTGAGCAGCCTCATCGTACGCTGCTATCCTGGCGAGCAAGGCAAGACTGGTCGGTTCACCCTCTATGAGGACGATGGCATCAGTGAAGGATACAAACGCGGTGAGTCGGCTGAGACAAAACTGAGCTACACACGCAGTGGCGAGATCGCCAGTATGGTCATCTCGGCCACTAAAGGCAACTACAAGGGGCAGCTTGAAGAACGCGAACTTGTCGTGGAGTTTCCATGCACCACCAGAGCGAGTGAAGCCTCTGTGGATGGCCATCCCGTCCTCAGCAACTACAACATCGTGACGCACACCAACAGCGTCAAAGTGAGCACACGCTCGATCCGTCGGGGCTGTGTAGTCAAGGTGAAGGCTGATCTAGTAGACTTCAAGCAGCTTCAAGTTCAGCAGATCGTGCGCCGCGCTGGACTGGACCGCTCATTCAACAGGTTCGCCACAGTAAAGGCGCTGCTAAAGGCTGCTTTGCCAACAGTAACTAGTGAGGTTAACCGCGAACTGTTGCTGGCCTCCGCTGGTGTGGGCATCATGATACGAAACGACAAGCCCTACATGTACCCGGCCAACAACATGCCCTATCTGTATGTTGGGCAGGGTCTATCGAACTCCAAGATGATGAACTGGAGTTTGGTTGATGAAGATGATGCTGCCCGCACGAAACTGGCCAATGAAACATGGCCAATGAGCCCAGTCATGGTGGCACCAACAATGGTGACCGATAATGAGCCGGTCGCACCATCGGCTTCGTTTGCTTTAACCGCAGAGTTCAAGATATCCGGAATGCCTGTGAGTTTGAGCTGCCCCTATACGAGATGGAGCTTGAAACAAAGTAAGGGCGATGTGGCGCAACACGCGGTGGTGACGGTCAGCTCCGTACAACCGGAAACCACTAGCGTGGGAGCAAATGATGGGGTGGTCGATGGTTACCCCGCTTCACCTGTGAATGAATGGGCCAGCAACGCAGAAAAATCTGGTGCCTGGGTGCAGCTCAACTGGGAGAAGGAGCAAACGGTCAACCGGGTGTGGCTCTACGATCGGCCAAATGACGCTGACCAGGTTTTGTCTGGTGAGTTGAGCTTCAGCGACGGCAGCACCATGACGGTAGGTGAGCTACCCAACGATGGCGCAGGCGTGGCCGTCGGCTTCCCGACGAAGACAGTGAAGTGGATGAAGTTCACTATCAAGTCCGTCAGTGCCACCACCCAAAACGCCGGACTGGCTGAGATCGCTGCATTTCGTGTAAAATAGCTCACTAGGAGACAAAGTTAAGCGATTAACCATATCGGCAGGCTTTGAGTTCCATTAAGACAGATGGCATGAGCCACTGCCACAGGCAGCGTTATGGGAGGCAGCATGAATCGGCGTAAATTTCTCAAATCTGGAGCCGCGGTGATCGGGGCTGGCATTCTGGGAACGGCGGGTTCTGCAGATACAAAGAAGGTGACACCACCAGCAAAATCTGCTGCTGGACCCGCAGTCCCGACAAATAGTATTCGTCCGGCCAACAGGAGGCTAGATATGGAAGTAGCGTTCAACCGCGAATGGGCTGAGGCTGTGTTCGCTGACCGCAGCTCGATCAAACAGAACCGCATCGGCATCGTGCGTGAAGAGGTGGCGGGCGACACCAAAATCAACCGCAGCACCACAAATGGTCCAATCAGCCTGCACGGTAAGACATACCAGCATGGCATCGGCGTGAACTCTTATAGCGTGATGCGGGTGACGCTGGCCCAGCCTGCGGACCGGTTTGTGGCGGATATCGGCCTGGATGATAACACAAAGGCTTTGACGGCTGGCGGAACGGTGGCCTTCCACGTGAGCGTGGCAGGCAAAGATATCTTTTCGACCCCTGTCATGCGCTGGGCCGATGGTGTGAAGTCAATTGATGTGCCTTTGAATGGTGCTCAAGAGTTTGACATCACCGTGGACGAAGGCGGAGACGGCCGTGGCTGGGACCAAGCTAACTGGGCTGATGCCAAAGTGATTTTGAAGGACGGCACTCAGTTGTGGCTTGATGAGATGTTCAAGAAGTGGCAACTCGGCACTGAAATCCCGTTCTCGTTTGTCTATGGCGGCAAGAAGTCTTCGGAACTCATAGGCAGTTGGAAGCGTGAGATTCAACAAGAGCCCGCGGGAGCTGGCCGGCTTCTTCGGACACTGACACTGACGGACCCGGTGACAGGGCTTGAGGTCAAAGCGCTCTGCACGATCTACACCGACTGCGCAGGTGTCGACTGGACGCTGCACTTTACCAACAAGGGTAAAGCCGACACACCGGCTATTGAGCAAGTAAAGGCGGTGGATGTCTCCATCTGGCCAGACCTTTCGGGCAAGGCACCTGTGCTGCACAGACTGAACGGCGGCGGCGGAGGGGTCGATGACTGGATGCCCTTCGATGAGCCGGTGGCCATGGGCAAACGGATCGAGTTTGCACCCCTCGCCGGTCGATCATCCATGGGGGTATGCCCGTTCTTCAACCTGGACTGGGGTGAGGCGGGTGTGATCACCGCCATCGGCTGGACAGGTCAGTGGGAAGCCTCGGTTGGCTATACCTCCGGCACCCTGCAGTTGTCAGCCGGTATGCGGCATCAGCATCTGTCATTGAAGCCTGGTGAGAGCATCCGCAGCCCGCGAGTTACCCAACTCTATTGGCAGGGCGGAGACGAGGCGCGGTCGTACAACCTGTTCCGCGAGATGATGCTGAAGCATGTAGCACCGACCCACAATGGTGAGCCAGTGACGCCGCCCATCGCCCATTTGACCACGGCGTTCTACGAGTTTGACAACGGCACCGAAGCCGATGTTCTCTCCCACCTTAACGCCATGAAGGGGCTTGGTTTTGAATTCCTCTGGCTGGACGCCTACTACGGCAAGGATGTGTTTCCAAAGGTCGGCAACTATGTTCTGCCGATAGAACGCGGGCTGGACCTGAAGCGGTTCCCGAGAGGTATCAAGCCGATTGCCGATGCCACCCACAAAGCAGGAATGAAGTTCCTGATGTGGTTTGAGTTCGAGCGCATCTGCGGCGGCACGCTGATGGCCACCGAGCATCCCGAGTGGGTGGTGCTGCCCGATCCCAACGGCTGGGGTATGTTGAACCTGGGTCTGCCCGAAACCAGGGAGTTCATGACGAAGTTCTTCAACACCGTCATTAAAGACTACGGCATCGAGTGTATCCGTATCGATAACGCCGTCGGTTACGAGGGGTTATGGGGCTCACTCGATGCGAAAGCCGGAACCGACCGCGTGGGCATGGCCGAAATCCGCTATGTGGAGGGGCTGTATCGTCTCATGGACGACGTGCTGGCGGCCAATCCTGGTCTGTTTTTCGATAACTGCGCCTCAGGTGGGTGCCGGGTTGACCTGGAGATGTGCCACCGCTCCATCCCGATCTGGCGCACCGACGCCACGATCACCCCACTGTTCCAGCGCGATTTCCACCAGGCGGCACTTCAGAACCAGGTGATGACCGCGGGCCTCAGCCGATACATGCCATTCAACGCCAGCGGGCAGATGGGGGCTGATCCCTACAACTTCCGAAGCGGCTTCAATGGCGGCATCTCCTTCTGCGAAGATATCCGCCCGGCCGCGTATCCACGGGCGTTACTGAAGCAGGCGATAGCCGAAGGCAAGCGGATTCGCAAATACTTCAGCGGGAACATGTATGTGCTCACCGAGGTGACGGTCAGCCCGAAATTCTGGCAGGTGGTGCAGTATCACCGCCCAGACAAGCAGGATGGGCTGGTGATGTTGTTCCGACGGCACAAGTCCGCGTATAGCGGGTATACCCTTGATCTCCGTGAGATCGAACCCACTGCCAAATACAGCGTGACCGTCTCGCGGAATTACAATCGGCCGGCGCCTCAGGTGATGACCGGCTCGGAGTTGAAGAGCCTCAACTTGCTTGCCGTGGAATGCCCCGACTCGTTCGTTGTGGAGTATGCAAGGATCAGTTAGTCACGATGCGAATGATGGTCCTGCACCCACGGAGTGGGTATGATTCTTATAGCCACGGGTGAGCGTAAGCGATACCCGTGGAGGCAGTCAAACACCATCTACCCACGAACGTGGGTCGGTTGCCGTGACCATCAGGTGCGACCCACTCCGGGGTAGGATTACTTGCGCCCTACCAGGGGTTACGCTTCGCTTACCCCTGGCTGTAATGAATCTTACCCACTTCGTGGGTGCCGGATCATCTTATGACGTATGCCATGGTCCATGGTCGGTTTTTGGCACCAACGACGCACTCTCAGGAGGCCGAAATGGATAGACGCCGGTTCCTTATTTCCAGCGCATCGATGATCGGTGCAGGCATATTTGCCAGTGTAGCCTTGCCCGCGGAAACAAATGACCGGACGAATAGGAGAGCCGCTTTGAACCAACAGCTCAGCACCGTGCAGCTTGACGTAAAGAATCATGGGGGCGTGATATCCCCTTTGCTGTTTGGACACAACCTGGAGATCACACGCCGAGGTATCTGGAGCGGCCTCAGTGCCGAAATGGTGGCCAACCGCAAGTTCGCTGCCGTGGAAAACAACCAGCCTAAACGCTGGACGGTTGTGGGCGGGGAAGGTGCCGCGCGCATCGAAACCTCATTTGGATATGCCGGCCACCAATGCCTCCGCGTGGAGGTTCCCGCAGATGGCAGCCCCACCGGCATCAAGCAGCAGCACGAAGTGCTGGCAGTTCACACAAGGAAGCCGTATTCGGTCAGGGTCTGGGTTAGATCCGAAGCCGCCAGGGTTCTTCGAGTCTGCCTGACGGACGGCGCTCATGAAGTATATCTCGAGAAGACAGCGACTTGTAAATCTGGCGACTGGCAGTTGGTGAGTGCTGAGTTCACAGCGCATGACACTCAGGAAAACTGTGAGCTCAAGATCACCAGCAGTACACCCGGCAGTTATTGGCTGGGGGCTGTCTCTTTACAGCCAAAGGACGCATTTCATGGGATGCGGCGCGACGTCGTCGCATTGCTCAAGAAAATGAAGCCGGGCTGTCTGCGCTTCCCTGGCGGTTGCTATGAAGAGTTCTATAGTTGGGAGGATGGTCTGCTCCCTGTGGACCAGCGTCCACCCATCGGCCCGACAGGTCTGTGGTTCCTGCTGACGGACACTGACGACTACGATACCCATGAGATCGGCATCGATGAGTTCATGGCCGTATGCCGCGAGGTGGGAGCAGAACCGGCTATCACGGTGCGCATGAGCGAAAAGACGCCCGAATCGGCTGCTGCGTGGGTGGAATACTGCAACGGCGATAAATCCACCAAGTGGGGGCAACTCCGGATTGAACGAGGGTATCGGGTGCCATACCACGTGCGCTGGTGGTTTGTGGGCAACGAGATGTTTGCGTTTGGTCGTGGCGAGGTATTAAAAGCGGACGGCTATTCCGCACAATGCAGGCTGTTCTCTGAAGCCATGAAGAATGCCGATGATTCGATCTATCTGGTTCCATGTACGCAGTTCTCAAATGGCGTGGCCTGGCCTGATTGGAATACGCCGGTGATGGAATCTGCGAAAGACACCATGCGAGCCGGTTCGGCACACCAGTACATGCTTGACCAGATACCTTTGGTCACTGAAGCTGACTACGCAAAGGTGATCAACACACCGAGAGGTAGTGTCGTCGACACTCTGAAGCTGGCCAGAGAGCTGATGGACAAATACCAACCGGAGGACAGACGACTGGGGCTGGTCTACGACGAATGGAACCTGATGTGGGGTCGAAAGGGCAGTGTCCCCGCCGCGCTTTATGTCGCGGGCATTCTAAATATGCTCTGTCGGGAAGCACAACCGCTGGGCCTCGAGATGGCTTGCTATTTCATGCCCGTGAATGAAGGGGCCATCAAAGTCACGCCTCTTGCAGCCGAATTTGATACCACCGGCCATGTTTTCGAACTCTACAAGATACACCAGGGTAACCGACTGTTGGAAGTCGCAGGAACTCCCACGGTTGATCTCTGTGCTTCGCTATCCCCCGATGGCAAGCGGGTGACCGTGACGGCTGTGAATGGCATCACCGCAGAACAAATCGTGACCCTCACATTGCCGGCTGAGGCGATGACCAATGCCCGTGTGGTCCATCTGGTGCCGAAGTCTCTTGAGATCACCGAGACGGAGCTGATCCGCACTGAAGAGCGGGTGAGCATCAAGCAAGGACGGCTGACGGTCCTGATGGCACCGGGAGAGATCGCCCGAATCACGGTGGATATCGCTTAGCGTCATGCGAGGCCTTTACTTTACAGTCGTATCTCTAGCCGCGATGTGGCTATCCATCATCGGGTGCGTTGGGACCGCTGCACCGGCTGCTCCGATGTGCGAATACACCATCAACATGGCGGATGACCCCCACTGGACCGGGAACATCACCGAGTTACGGCTGGACCCCGTCAGCCAGGGAAAGACTGGCAGTGTGGATGTGGATTACATCCGTCTGATGCCCAACGGCCCTCAATGGAACTTCGATACCGGCTTGGATGGCTGGGGCAGCTACAGCAACAGCGTGGCCATCACCTCCCCTGGCGGTCTATTACGGCTGGATATCACCGGCTTCGATCCCTTCATCGGCTTGAGTGGGCTGTCACTCGATGCGAGTAAAGTCAAGACACTGAAAATCCGGATGAGCAACAACACCGACCAGACCTTAGGCCAGATCCTGTGGCGTAATGAAACGGGCATGTATGCCATCACCTTTCGTAATGCGCCATCGGCGTTGTCTGGCGCGGTCAAACGCGCCTTGGCGAAGGGCGCCAGTCCGCCGGTGCCGATCCCCAGTGCCACATGGACAGCCACTGACCATCTGGGACGCACGCTGCCGGGTCCAGGAAAGGCACCAGCACCGCGCAAAGGCAAATACATCGGCATCTACTATCTGTTATGGAGCCTGGCCACCTATGGCGGAGAAGAGCCTGACGGACCGTATGATCTGACGAAAATCCTAGCGAAATACCCCGAGGCGATGCAGGACATTAACCATCCTGCCCTGGGGGCTGTGGGCACGTTCCACCACTGGGGTAAGCCGCTGTTTGGCTATTACCGTAATGATGACCGGTGGGTTGTCCGCAAACATATGCGGATGCTGGCGGACGCCGGCGTGGACATGCTGCTGCTGGATGCCTCCAACGGCTTCAACTACGAGGACATGGTTGAGGTGCTGCTTTCGGTGCTCGATGAGCTGCAGGCCTTGGGCGAACCGACGCCTAAGCTGGCCTTCCATATGTATCCACAGGCAGACCCAGGCTCAAGGAAGGCACTACGGAACCTCTACCAGCAATTTTACCCGGGCGGCAAGCACGCCTCGCATTGGTTCCACTGGGATGGTAAACCACTGATCGTGGGGGTTCCGTCCGACGATCTCGGCAAAGAGATACTGTGCTTCTACACCTGGCGCACACCCTACTGGTTGGGCATGAACCCCAGGGTGGGGAGCTGGACTCTGGACGGGTATTACCCTTACTCCGAAGACAGTGCGTTCATGCTGAACGAGAACCTCGAGATCGAGCAGACCACCGTTCATACGGGAGCCAGCATGGGATCTCCGCCCATCTCAGACATGGGCAAGGGCAACGGACGATCCTGGCAGGGGCTGACCTGGGACGGCCACCGCGTGACCACGCCTAGTGCGGTGGGGCACGGCTACATGTTCCAGCAGTGCTGGGATGTGGGGTTGAAGCTTGACCCGCCTTTCCTGCTGGTATACAACTGGAACGAGTGGCTGGTTCAGAAATACCCTCACATGAACGACGCCTCCAAGCCGATGTTTGTCGATGAATTCAACCAGGAGTTCAGCAAGGACATCGAGCCGATGGAGGGCGGCCATCGTGACGCCTATTTCCAGCAGATGATCGCCGGTATACGTCGCTACAAAGGGGTCGCCCCTGTGCCGACGGCACACTCCGTGAAGATCACTCTGGACGGTAAGGATGCCGACTGGAAGCGTGTGACACCGGAATTCAAAGACCACGTGCAGGATGTGCAGGCTCGCGACCACTTGCAGTACGGCAACAAGAAAGTGCGTCTGCAGGACAATACTGGCAGGAACGACATCATACTGAGCAAGATGACACGCGACCATACGAACCTTTATGCAATGGTGAAGACGGCTCGCAAGCTCAGCATCCCTGCAGCGTCTGACCGTAACTGGATGGTGCTGATGCTGGATGTCGATGAAAATGGATCGAACGGGTTCATGGGCTTCGATGTCGCCATCAACCGGATGCGAGACAGCCATGGGCGCGCCTCGGTTCAGGTGCGTAAAGGCAAAGCGTGGAGCACTGTGGGCTGGGCGGAGATGGCCAAGGGCAGCCAGATGCTGGAGTTGGCCATCCCGACCAAACTGTTGCCCAAAATGAGACACACGCTGAGTTTCCAGTGGACGGACAATGTCTGGCTGACAGAAGACTGGGGATCAGCCTACCTGCATGGCGACTCGGCTCCTGATAGCCCCTACCGCTACCAGGTGGTGCTGCCGTCGGTAAAGTAGTCTGTGAGGAATAGCAACCGCCCGTGCTGGCACGGCAGCCTATACTGTAACGGATACGATCGTAGGGGCGTCCCTTGTGGGCGCCCTAATCGTTGTTCATCCGATAGTGCCTGTTTAGGGCGCCCACAAGGAACGCCCCTACGACCAGTTATTTACAAGGGGTGCTGTGTACACGCCCCGGACGTAATCGAGATGCGTATCACCCGCTCACTACTATCGCAGCTGACGCACCAGCTCAGGTAAATTCTGCCCTTCCACCACGCGGTCGCCCGAGCCTAGCTGCAACTTCACGACCTTCAGATTTTTGTCCTTGCCCGTATAAAGCGTGCGCATCCAAAGCAATCGGCCTTCCACCACCATCGGCCGGATTTCACCTTTTCGTAGCGTGCCGGAGCTCCGATTAGCCATCTGCGTGAACAGCTTCACGCTCATCTGCGGTGTCTTGAACACACTGCGCCACAGATGATACCCATCCGAAGCGAGATAGCCGGCGATTTGCGGGTTCTTTGCCGATACCTCGTAGGGCAATACCTGCATCCAGTGACCGTCGCACAAAGTCCACCAAGGTTCCATCTGCTTCAAAGAAGGAAGTGGCACAGTGCGCACAGGCACCGTCACTGGCTGCTCGCTCTCAGGTCGGTCGACCACCGGCAGTTTCAGATCCAGGGCATATGCCTGGATGGCCATATAGTCAGAGCCAATTGACGGACCATCACCCTCCGTAAACATCTTAGGAAAGACATTCCGGTAGGTTTGTAACAGCGGATTCGTTTTGTCTGTGATCATAAAGCTGATCTGACCACTGGTGGCATCAAGCCGGATATCCACACCAGGTTTTACACTTCGGAACCTATAGAACATGCCTGATGGCAGGTTGATAATGATCTGCTTGCTACCGGGCATATTTTCCGTGCCTGCGTACGCCAGCCGCTGCCAGTGAACTCTGTCGCCCTCGCGTACCAGTTGCACCGTGCGGTCATACATCAAGAATGGGGCCACGGCCCGCATACGGTCATATACGCTTCGTCGGAGCAATATGTGCGCATCCGACGGGATATCGCGTTTTAGAAGGCGCCGTTCCCCAACACGAAGACTCACCAGCCATCGCCGCAGTCCCGATTTCAGTTCGAAGCCTGCATTGGGATCGGTCAGTTTCGAGCTATATATCACGCCACGGTAATAGCCCGTTGCTCCCCGTAAGACCATCTGCTTTCGGTCGATGCTGTGGGCCAGCACAGGTTCCACACTGTTTTCCGAATACCAGACGGGCTGCACGTTGACATTCGTAACCCGTGGCTCTACCTGGTTGGCCTGAAACAGGCTAAGCTGGGTGCTATAGCCCAAAGGCATCACTGGCCCCTGCTTTGTCGGCAGGATGCTGGAAGGATCTGGGGCCGCAGGTTCGAGCAGACATAGCCACGTACCAGGCTCAGAGGGGCTCTGAGAGCCTCCCATGTAGCGGTTGCGCATTCTATCTGCATATGACGCATTCAGACGCTCCAAGACCATGTCACGGTCCCACAATAGCATCTGATCGGACTGACATCCCGTTGCCTTCAGTTGGCCACCGACTGGCTGCACATCCAGTATATTGTTAAGCCCATAGGACAACGCGGTGTCTTTACTATTGTCAGCGAGATTGGGCCAGCCATGCCCGTTCCCCACCGCCAACAACAATATGGCAGCCAGAGCGGTCAGCCCCATGCGCCACCTGCGTGGCACCGACACCGCGCCAGATGGGTCTGCTGAGACCACCAGCGCCTGCACCATCCAGCAACCCGAAACCAGCCAGAACAGCCAGATCATCACCTGCTGGATAAATGGCAGCATGAACACATCAAAGCTGGCGTCGACGCCAAAGGCTCCGATGTAGCCCAGGTTGGCCCGATGCGTGGCCAGCATCATGTTCTCCCAGAGGTTCGCAGCACCGCCAGCAAAACATATGACGACTAATGCCACAAACACTTTAGGCATAAACTGCGGCCGTTTTCGGAAAAACATCCAGGGTAAAATCAGCGCAACGACCCCACCCCAAAACGCTGCCACTAAGCGTGACTGAGTCACGGTGATATATGACGCCTCTTGGCCTAATTCCTTGAACCAACAATACTCCGTATACCCGCGCACCGAAAGAGAGACGAGAAACCCAAGGACGATCAGCGAGGTCGCCGACCAGCCCGCGACCCGAAGCCATTTCGCAACAGTCATATGTAAACGTCACCTTGTGATCAGACATTGTAATGAAACTAATACATTGTACCGTGTATAGGGTATTTGTTTGACTGAGGTATGAAGAGTACCGCATAATGTTACAGAATGGACAGAGAACACCATCAGCCCGATAGTTTCCCTCTGGTGTGGTGGGACGGAGCACTAGTCTCCTTCCGCACAGCAGAGAATGTGGATTCGTGGCCCGAAGCCGCTGAAGCCACGCTGCTTTTCGGTGTTTTCGAGAACCGGTTGCTGTTAGTTGATGTCAACCAGCGCGGCTGGAGTATTCCTGGCGGGCATATCGAGCTAGGCGAAACGGTCGAACAGGCACTCATTCGCGAGGTCAAAGAAGAAGCAGGGGCTGCTGTGCAAAACCTGCAGCCGTTTGGCATCTATGAATTCCGTAAGGACGAACAGTCACCAGTTCATGCAGTGGTCACCACATATACCGGCCATGTCACTCATTTTGAGCCCATCTCGCTGGATATGGAATCACTGGGCATCATGCTGGTTCCCTTGGAGCAAGTCCAACGATTTTACTATACTTGGAACCCGCTGTTTGAAGCGGTGTTCAAGGCACTCA
This sequence comes from Armatimonadota bacterium, assembly GCA_963677485.1. GTDB lineage: Bacteria > Armatimonadota > HRBIN16 > HRBIN16 > HRBIN16. The sequence goes on from OY781964.1 coordinate 709,167, forward strand.
TAAATCACGCAGCCTTATCGACGTAGGAGGAACAGAGAGACGATGTACATTTCGCAGCGAGCTAAGAACACATTACCGTCACCCACCCTTGCTATCACCGCTCTGGCAAAAAGCATGAAGGAACAAGGGATAGATGTGATCTCCTTTGGAGCTGGTGAGCCCGACTTTAATACCCCCGACGTGATAAACAAAGCGGCCATTGAGGCCATAGAATCTGGTTTTACGCGTTACACACCTACCGCTGGCATCGAACCGCTGCGGCAGGCCATTGCAGACAAGCTGCTGCGGGACAACGGCCTGAGCTACAAGGCGACCGAGGTGATGGTCACTTGTGGTGCTAAACATGCGCTTTTCGGGATATTCCAGGCGATCTGCGATCCAGGCGATGAAGTGATCATCCCCGCACCATATTGGGTCAGCTATCCTGAGCAGGTCAAGCTGGCGGGTGGTGTACCCGTGTATGTGACCGCCGATTCGGCGGCGAACTTCATTCCCGATCCAGCTCAAATCGCTGCCGCGGTGACTCCCAAAACACGAGCCATCGTCATCAACAGCCCGAACAACCCCTCTGGTGCCGTCTTCCCCGAAGCGGTCATCCGGGCAATCGCCGAAATCGCACTCAAACACGGTATTTACTTGATTTCAGATGAAATTTACGAAAAGATGGTCTACGGCACGGAGCATTTCTCAGTGGCCAGCATCAGCGATGAGGTGAAGAAGCTCACCATCGTTGTGAATGGCATGTCCAAAGCGCACGCCATGACTGGCTGGCGCATTGGCTACGCTGCAGCAGAGCTTGAGCTGATCAAAGCGATGGTGCGGATGCAGGACCAATCGACCTCTAACACCACTTCCATCGCTCAGAAGGCAGCAGTCGCCGCACTCAAAGCACCTGAAGGCCTTGTGACTGAGATGGTTGCCGCTTTCAATGAGCGGCGCGCGGTGATCGTGCAGCTACTGAACGACATCCCAGGGTTCAACTGCCCGAACCCGGGCGGCGCCTTCTATGCCTTCCCAGACGTGTCCGGTGTTTATGGAAAGAGCTTCAATGGGAAGCAGATTAACAGCTCGGACGACTTCGCGGCATATCTTCTGAACGAAGCGCGGGTCGCCGTTGTTCCTGGCCGCGGGTTTGGACTTGATAGCAATATACGCCTAAGCTACGCCTGCTCGATGGACAGCATTAGGCAGGGGATCGCCCGCATTGCTGAAGCGGTATCAAAGCTCAGTTGATAAGTGAACCACAGATACACATCGCATTAAACCTGCCTGAGGAGTGTGAAACACTTCTCAGGCAGGCCCTGACACATAAACACGACGACGTCACTGAGTTAGAATGCAACGAACGGCTGGAATTTCTGGGAGACGCGGTACTCGGCCTTATTGTGACCGAAGAGTTCTTCCGAAACCACCCCAAAGCGCGTGAGGGCCTGCTCAGCCGCGCCAGAGCGGCGGTGGTCAGCCGTCCCAGTTTGGCCGATTCGGCACGCAAGATAGGCTTGCACAACCTCATTTTGACCAGCAGTATGGAACGGAAACACGGCATCACACAGGGGCAGCGTGTGCTGGCCGATGCTATGGAAGCGGTGATTGCCGCGGTGTATATGTCGTTGGGATATGACACCACCAAGGCCTTCATACTACAGCACTTTGGTGATATTATGGACCACGCCCTGGAAAGCGCAGTGTCGCTTGACCACAAAACCGCATTGCAGGAATACGCGCATCTCAAACTTTCAGTCACACCGACCTACGAACTGCTGACCGCGTTCGGCCCAGATCACAGCCGGAATTTCACTTTTCAGGCTTGTGTAGGTGATATCCCCTTAAGCATCGGCACCGGAAACAGCAAAAAGTCCGCACAGCAAGACGCGGCTCAAAGCTCGCTGGTGATGCTTAAACGGATGGTGTCCGCACAGAAAACAGGTGTCGTCTCAGTTCAACCGGAAACTATACAGTTCAGGCCCGATTATGAGAACACCGCAGACTATATGAACATCGCCACGATGTTTAACCTTCCTCAACCTGTCACCATCTCAGAGTTGGACTGCAAGGGCAATATCAACACGGAGAGTTTTCTCGTCGTTGCCGCAGATACGCGGTATATCATGCAAAAAGTGAACCCAGGGGTCTTCCCTCTGCCACACCGCGTGATGAGAAATCTTCTATCTGTCTGCCATCATCATGCACAGCAGCCTGGGAATATGCCCAAAAACTGGAAATGCCTGCAGCTTCAACCCACCAAACAAGGCGCTCCCTATCTCCAAATCATGCATGCAGACAGCAGTAGTGTCTGGCGTATGATGCATTTCATCGAGGGCACGTGCAGCTTCAAGCAGCTATCTGATGTGGGTGATGCTCAGCGAACGCTAAAGATCGCTACAGAGGCCGGTAAGGGTCTGGCGACATTTGTGCAGCTCACTCAAGGACTGCCTTTAGACCACTTTTATGCTAGTTTCCCGGGCTACCGAAACACACAGCTCTATATTGACCAACTAGAGGCCGTGTGGGATGGATGCCTAACGGTAGAAGACGCCCAAAAGCATCTTCCTGAGGAACCATATCTACGCACTGCGGTATGGCCGCAGTATGTTCTGCACTGCGATACAGAGCAGTATAACTGCCGCAAAGCCGCCACAGAGGTGGTCGAGCTGCGCGACTACCTCCTTGAGAACCGTCATGTGGTGATGAAACTCTGGGACGAAGTGCAGTCAGGCAACCTCAAGACGAGTATCATCCACGGGGATCCGAAACTTGAGAACTTCTTGTTTGACAAACAAACTGACCAAGTAGTTTCCATGATTGACCTGGACACACTCATGCCTTATACCTGGCTGGCCGACTGGGGCGATATGGCGAGATCGCTTGTCAACCCCATGGGCGAAAAGACGACGGATATAGATTCGGTCTATCTCGACGTCAGTGTCTTCAAAGCCTTGATGCAAGGGTATGTGGCATCAGCTCATACAATCCCCCCTTATGAACTAGAACTCATGACGCTCGCTCCGGCCGTCATTGCGATGGAGCTTGGGATGCGCTTCCTTACCGACTATATCAGGGGAGACAACTACTTCGGACTGACAGAACAAGACATTGAACAAGGCGTGACCAACCTCAGCCGAGCCCGGGTACAACTGCGCTTGGCTCAGTTGGTTCTTGAAGCACAAGATGAACTTCAAGATGCTCTTCACCAATTTCTAGATATGACAACGATCGCTGAGGAGTAATCCTGTGATGAAGCCCAACGAAGCATTACCCAAGCGGGGGCCGCTGCGAGCCATACTCATCGCAGTGCTACTACTACCGCCCAACGCATTGTGGCTTGTTCAGACCGAGATGCTTAACCGCGCCAGTAACACTCCTGGCAGCTCTGGTGGGCCATACCCCTCCACCTTTTCGCTATTTGCCAATGTCATATGTATCATTGCGGCTTTGTTGATCGTGAATGTGGTCATCAAACGCCTGAAACCCAGTGCTGTCCTGAACCCGTCTGAGCTTTTAATCATCTACTGCATGTTATCCATCGGTACCGCAATGACCTCAGTGGATGGATTTCATATTCTAGTGCCGATGATCGGCCACCTGCAGCGGTATGCCAACAACGTGAACCAGTGGGCGAACACGGTAATCCCGTTGGTGCCCAAGTTCATGCTGGTGAGCGATCCGACCGCTTTGACCGGATGGTATACCGGATCTGGGAACCCTTTTGCCATCAGAAATATGCTGGCCTGGTGGAAACCAATGGTCTGGTGGGGCAGTTTTTCATTCATACTGCTGTGGGTGATGCTCTGTCTTAACGTGCTCATTCGCAAGCAATGGACTCAAAACGAGCGGCTAAGCTATCCTACCATCATGCTGCCCCTCGAAATGACCGAGAACACCAGTTTTTTCTTCCGAAACAAACTCATGTGGGCAGGATTCTTTATCGCAGCGGGTATTAGCTTTGTCAATGGCATCAGCTATTTTATGCCCAACGTGCCCACGGTGCCAGTCAAAGCATTGAACCTGGGGCTATATATCACCTCCGCTCCCTGGAATGCGATGGGTATCAACGGCTTCATGGCCAGTTTCTACCCCTTCGCCATCGGGCTTAGCTTCCTGCTGCCTGCGGATCTGTTGTTTTCGTGCTGGTTCTTCTATTTGATTAATAAGCTGGAGCTGGTCATCAGCTCGCAAATGGGATATCTGGGGATCAACCCCCAGTTCCCATACATCGCCCACCAAAGCCTGGGTGGATACTTGGCCGTGGGTGTGCTTGCCATCATGGGTGCGAGAATGCACCTGAAGAGCGTGTTCATCGCCGCCTGGCGTGGCGAAAATGAGCCCGACAGCGGCTGGTTGGGCTACCGGATCGCCTCCATCGGAGCACTCGTCGGATTAGTAATGCTGTGCCTCTATTTCAACTATATGGGCTTGCCTTTCGTCTACTGCGTGGTCGCTTTCCTGCTCTATTTCCTCATAGGCATCGCCATCACCCGTATGCGCGCTGAGCTTGGTCCACCTGCCCATGACCTGCACTACGCCGGTCCCGACACACTCTTTATCTCAACCCTCGGCGCGGGGCACTTCACTACAAAACAGTTGACTGCGCTCAGTTGGTTTTACTGGTTCAACCGCGCTTACCGCAGCCTGGCCATGCCGCACCAACTTGAGGCTATGAAAATAGCCGAAAGACGCAAAATGAAGCAAAGCCCAATGCTCACGGCGTTGGTCGTTGCCGCCTTAGTGGGTGTCGCCTCAGGTCTGTTTGCCGAATACTGGTATGGATACACCAAGTCAGCCGAAGTGGGCATGGCTGCCTACTATACAGGATTTGGGAAAGAGGCGTTTGATTTCCGTCTGCAGAACTGGATCACCGCCTCACCAAAAGCAGAGGTCGGCTCTACAATCGCCGTCGTCGTCGGTTTCTTCATCACTCTGCTGCTGGGCTCCGTTCGTCTGGTGGCCCCCTGGTGGCCGCTGCACCCATTGGGCTTTGCCATCAGCGGAGGGTATTCAGTGGGGATGATCTGGCTTCCGATGATGATCGCCTGGACATGCAAAGTGACCATCCTCAAATTCGGCGGTTTGAAACTATACAAACAAGCCGTCTACTTCTTCCTGGGTCTAGTGCTGGGCGACTACATCATGGGAATGGCATGGCCGCTCTTTGGCTGGATCACCAAGATGGCGACCTACAGCTTCCAGCAGTAAACCGCTCCGCCACGACCGGCAGACCGCAGGGGTGTTCGGTGATCCCAGGAATCCTCTGTGGGGCAAGGCACGCCTTGCCCCACCGTTCGATGCTACTTGGTGGATGCCTCCACTGGCACGGCGGTAGTGATGTCCAGTTTAGCCAGCTTGGCATCAAACTGCGCTTTCACACCCGGCAGGCTGTTCAGTGCCTGCCACGGCAGATACAGCACACCCTTGCGGTTGAGCACCTTGGCATCCAGTGCCAGCTGCTTGCCGTCTAAGCTGAACGCTTTAGCGTTGGCCTTGGCGGCGAGGGCGTGGCCCTTGGCTAGGGCCCGGACAGTAGTTAAAGCGATGTAGGCCTGATTCTTCACCACTACTAGCGGGAAGCCGAGTTTTGCATCCTTCCCGTTTTGCAATACGCTGACAGCCGGCCATTTGGTGGCTGCTTTGGTCGTCTTTTTCCCTAGATGGCGATCATTACTCGCGAAAATCAGCAACCTTGCATCAACAACATCGCCTGTTGTCGCACTCACATTTACACAAACGATTGGCAATCCCATCTTGTCTTCAGGGCTACATGTATCCCTATTACTAAGGTAGAAGTTAAAAGGATATGCAATGTATGGATCACCATTCATTTCGGTACATATCACCGCAGTTTTAAGCATGGAATCATCATCAAAAACATATGGCCATGTATATCTTTCATTATTGACCATGTAAACCCAGTTGCTTGCGACTCTATGCGCAATACGATATGCATCTTCGATATTTACCTTATTTGGAGGTAGAGGCTTGTCTGTCGATTGTGATTGAGCCGTAAAACCAATCGCCGAGGTTCCTGCATATGCAATATCAATTGCAACACGTGAATCGAGTAATCCTTCGTCATGTTCGAGGAGATACATACCACGATAGTATTTAACCATCCTATCCCTAGGAATATCTGGTCGTAGGTTCCACACCAAATCGTCGTTATAAGTCTCGATTAGTGGCCACATACCGTTTTCAGGTAAACCTTGACTGTTGTAAGTCAATGTAAAGTTTTGTTTATCGAATAGCACAAGGTATTTGGATGAACCTTTGACGTCAACAGAAGGAATGATCTTGGGACTTTCATTTTGGCAAATTTGGGGCAACTGCTGTTGCACCACATTCATGATTCGTTCGATATCGTCGGCATGACAGGCGATAGTCAGAATGACTATTGCCCATATTACAGTAATGACACGTTTCATCTCTTTCTCCGTTATAAAAGTGTAAGGCCAAGAACAACAGCGTGTTCTGGCATTGGGTATGGATATTCGTTTCCAAGTTGAGCCTTTGTATCGCTAAATGATGTTTGCAGTTCATCTGAGCTCATTCCAAAGTTATGTGAACTCCAGTGATCCATCCATACTTCTTCTAGGCGATCTAGCAGAGTATTAGGAACCTCAGTACTGAATGCTATAACTCTCCATCCACGATTATGAAGATGATAGGCAAAACTCGTACTGCCACCAGATGCAGTAAAGCATGCATGCAAGATAGCTAATCTCCCAGCATTGTTGTCGAGAGGCATTGGTAGTGTATCAATGTCCGATGTTGTTAGGTAAGTGTTATTAGAACAAAGTAGTCTGCTAGATTCACCATGACCGTAGAATACAAACAGAGTGGGAGAAACTCCTGCCTGTGGCGAACTCCAAGACAAGTAACCGGTTGGGCTCCCGTATGACAAAGTTGATTTGATTGCGTCTGCGTCATCCGGGTCTGGCAGGCTTTGTGGAACATATGATGTCCCGATCGCCTTCCCGCATGTCGAAATATAAAATCCACTGCTTCGGTTGATCGGAGTGCCATTCAAACTGACATATGGAGCAGACTTAATTGTTGGCACGGTATTATTAAAGTAGAACGATAATCCGTACACCCGCTGCACAATACTGGCCCCAAGAATTGGTCTGCTCCGGTGAGATTTATCTGTAGCCAAGTTGTTATCATCACCACATAGAAACAACCTGTAGTCGCCACAAATAGACGAAGGTGCATACGAATATGTTTTCACTAGTGCTCCAATCTGGGCAGAGGCTACATTATATGACTGGGTAACTGCGATATCTAGGTCTGGTTTGAATATCGTCATTTGCCCGTTATCCACAGATCCTGATGTAGACCCATATACATTGGTCGTGTATGTGCTGCCTTGCGAATTGACCGCAGATAATGATAACGAGCTTAGTGTAGTTGTCGATTTATCACATACCGTATCAACACCGCCATCTTGTGTATGTGATACGGTTACCTTGAACACATATATCCCTGGTGTACATAACTGTCCTGAGTCATTTTTTCCATCCCACTGAATAAAGGATAGGTTGCTGGTCCAAGAATCCGTCATAGTCCGAATCTGTATTACGAACGTACTTGATTGGGGTTTATTGTCAGATTGGGTGATCTCAATCGTGTCAATATTACCACCAGGTTTTAGCTTTAAAAACGCAGGAGCGGTAGTAATATCAAGGTTACCAACATTGACCCCATATGAAGGTGTTTCCGGGAACACCGTTTCACTAAGTCCTGGTAGTAGTAGGTAGCCCTCATTCTCACCTCATAGTGCGAGTTATGCAGGGAAAGAGTGTTCCACAACACCTTGAAAGTTTTGGTTACCACAGAATGGGCATCTGTCGTTGTTGATAATAGCTCTGGGGGTGTCGTGATCGCGGTCCAGTCGGATGTATACGGTGAGTTGTTCTCACGATATTCGAGTACCAGGTTTTGCTGGGTAGCGGCGTATGTGGTTGTTGTGTAGTTTATCTCATGTAGACCTGCCGCAGAGGCATCACATTTAGTAGTTGCGATGGCACCGGTTGGTACTCCTACCTGGAATGTGCGGGTCACCGGCTTATCGTTCCTGTCGCCCGTGTCTGGTGGCCATATAGCTCCCACATCATCCACTATTAGCTGGCACGTACATAGACCTTTAGCGTCTGATGCTAATGCCCAGTGCATAATAGCCCTCCAGTTACAAAACCAGAATCGGTTGACCATGAATAGGTGCATTGGTCTGAAGCAGGTCCGTTATCGGGTGACTCGATGTAGTAGTCCAGGTCTGATATCACGGCATATATAACAAAAGCACTGCCTGCATGGGTTACAGTAGCAGTTGGTGTAATACCTGTGAATACACTTATTTCGCTAGGGAGAGCGGCCCACGCCTTAGCGGCTTGTGCTTGTAGAGGAAAAACAGTCAACAACGCCGCTACAGCGCACAGCGCAAGCGGTGCGCAAGCGGTGCGCAAGCGGTGCGCAAGCGGGTGATTTCGTGACGTAGATTCATGACGCATTACTCCTTTGGGTTAGTTATGCTTCGTATAAAACGACAACATTGTATTGAGTATACTCCATTTCCACAGCATGTCAAGTCGTTTCTAGCATATTTATCACAAAGATACTATTTCCGTGTTATCCATTTTTGATGGAAATATGTTCCGTTTGCATTCTTGTGGTTATGGATCGACTTGAAGGTATTGCGTACCGGCTACGCCACTCGCTCCGGCACATGACTATAGATCATAAAGACCTATGGAAGCATGCTGCAGGAATTAGCAAGGGTATGAAACCCGCGTCATGATGCAGTTTTTTCCGCTTAGTGAGAGAGATGGAACAGACGGAGGCCCATATTTGGTATACTAATGTAAATTGAGGTTCAAAATATGATAGATAAACTCCGCGAAGGACTTAGCTTCGACGACGTGTTGCTAATCCCGTTAGGTACCGAAATTACACCCGACAAGGTCGATACATCCAGCCTGCTGATAGGCAAGATTGTATTACAAATCCCGGTGATCAGTTCACCAATGGATACGGTCACCGAGGCCCGCATGGCCATCGCCATGGCTCGCGAGGGCAGTGCCGGTGTCATCCACCGCAATATGTCCATCGAACAGCAAGCTGCCGAAGTAGACAAAGTCAAGCGCAGCGAACACGGCATCATCGTAGACCCGATCTCCCTAAGCCCCAACCACACCATCCGCGAAGCACTTGCGTTGATGGAGCATTACCATATATCCGGTGTGCCAATCACTGACGACGACAACATTTTAGTGGGCATCTTGACAAATCGAGATACCCGCTTTGAAACCCAGTTCGAACGTAAAATTTCCGAAGTGATGACGTCCAGAGACCGCCTGGTGACCGCGACGGTAGGCACGACCCTGGCACAGGCTCAAGAGATGCTGCACACGCACCGCATTGAAAAGCTGCCACTGACCGATGATGCCGGCCACCTCAAAGGCCTCATCACCATCAAAGATATCCAAAAGGTGCGTGACTTCCCGAAAGCCACTAAAGACTCCCGAGGGCGTCTGGTGGTCGGCGCGGCCGTCGGCCCACTGCGGCAGCCCGTCGAGCGCTCGGCCGCGTTAGCAGCAGCCGGGGCGGACTTCATCGTGGTGGACAGTGCCCATGGTCACAGCAGAGGCGTGTTGAATGCCGTCACTGCAATCAAAACTGCTTTCCCTGGTCTATTAGTGATCGCCGGAAATGTGGCCACAAAAGATGGCACAAAAGCGATGATCGACGCTGGCGTAGATGCCATCCGTGTAGGTATCGGAGCAGGCTCCATCTGCACCACCCGAGTGGTGGCTGGCGTTGGGGTGCCGCAGCTTACGGCTGTGGTAGACTGCGCAGAAGAGGCCGCTAAGCACAATATCCCCACCATCGCTGATGGTGGCCTACGGCTATCTGGTGACATGGCAAAGGCATTGGCCGGCGGAGCCAGCGCTGTGATGGTTGGCAACGCACTGGCAGGTACCGAAGAGGCCCCCGGTGAGGTAGTCCTATATCAAGGCCGGTCTTACAAAGAATACCGCGGCATGGGTTCCATTGCAGCAATGCAGCAAGGCAGCAGCGACCGCTACTACCAGGACAAAGCGGCCAAGTTCGTGCCTGAAGGCGTAGAAGGCCGTGTGCCCTACAAAGGGCCAGTAGCCGATGTGTTGTATCAAATGGTGGGCGGTATCCGCAGCGGAATGGGATACCTGGGAGCTCACACCATTGCAGAGATGCAAGAGAAGGCGCAGTTCATCAAAATCAGCGCGGCATCCTTACGTGAAAGCCATCCGCATGACGTGTGGATCACGAAAGAACCGCCGAACTACTCCTCAGAAACCAGCCAGCAACAGAGCAGCGAATAGCGGACTTAGCGGACTAGGCAGCACGGTCCTGATTTCGAAGCGGCCCGTAGCAATGCCGATGTGGTGCCCTTGGGTGCCATTTGGCTTGTTCGCATCTAGCGCTGCCTAAGTCCGGGGCGGTCTGGCGGGACGCTTGCGGGTGCAGAGAGCTCAAGACCGCGCCGGTCTGGCGGACAGCCATGAAAAAATGGTGTCGGGAACAAGACCGGTGCGGTCAGTATCCAGTGGTCACAACAAGCCACCCGAAAGACCGCCCCGGCCAAAGCCAACACGTGATATACAAGGATATGCGAATTTCAATGCAGGGTCATAAAGGCAAACTATCCACCGCGTTGGCGGTGGTATATCTGCTGGCCCTGGCTGGAGTTCTTGTAGCCGGAATGCTCACCTACTGGCATATCGTCGGTGCCGATGTTCCCTGCACTAACCAGGGGTGTGACATCGTGGCACAATCGCCATACAGTCGTATATTCGGCATTCCGGTCGCCGCGTTGGGTCTGGGGTTTTATGCATTCTGCACAGCGGTCACAGCCTTGCTGCCTTCACTCAGCCGAAAAGCGGCCATGTGGCTGTTAAATGCCTTGTTGCTGTTCTGCATCATAGCTGTGATGGCATCAATATACCTCACCTATCTAGAGTTGGCGGTTATACATGCCGTGTGTCAGTGGTGCATGGCTTCCGCGCTGATATCACTTTTGCTGCTTCCGGCCAGTATCGTGCTTCGACGCATCTACCATCGTTCCATACTTGATGAGGGGTAATTCAATCATCGATGAATATAAAACCTGAAACTAAATTCATGCTTACCGTTGCGGCCGTCGTAATCGTGTTAGGGGCCGTGACGGCCACGATCAACACAATCGCAAATCGTCCACCCGCGCCTCCGAAGGTCGCCAAGCCTGCGCGCGAGATATTTGATACCTCAGACCGTCCCTTTATTGGCCCGGCCGATGCGCCTGTGGTGGCCATCCAATTCAGCGACTACTCCTGCCCTAGCTGTGCCCGCGGATCGCGACTGATACAGGAGCTCGTGAAACAATATAACCCCAAGCTCAAAATCGTGTTCCGCAATCTGCCCATGACTAACATGCATCCCCTGGCTATGGAGCTGGCAGCGGCCGCAGAAGCCGCCCGGCTACAAGGCAAGTTCTGGGAGATGCATGACATGATGTATGCTAACCAGGACGATGCCGCCAGTAATATTCGTAAATATGCGAAATTCATCGGTATGGACATGAAGAAATTCGATGCAGACCGCGATGGTGAGGAGGCCCGCGTGGCCGTCACCAAAGACATGGAGCTGGCAGGCCGGTTTGGTATCAATAGCACCCCCTGCTATGTGCTGTTTGACGGCAACAAAGCCGGGATGATATACAGCGGCAACGGCAAGTTTGAGCCTGCGTTGAAGAAGCTGATGGAATCCAAGTAGATACTGTGGCTTTTGTCAAGTCCCCAGGGGCAAATCTGGGGATTTGGACCTGAATATCAGACACTGGCTCTAGACCACGTAGAATAACGTTAATGTGATGTTTGTGGCATATAGACCAAACCTGGATCCGCGACAGAAACAGGCTCAGATGGCATCAGTTGGTCCGTAGCACCTCACATGACGCTCGGAGTCGCGAACGGACGTGCGACATCTTCGTGGCTTCGAAAGATATCGTTATGCTTCGATGCGTGCTATCGGCAGACTGCCGCAGCTAGGATACTGGTGTCAGAACCCTCGGTTTGTTGCCCACCCGACTGCGCGATGGCCGGTTTCGGGATGCGGGCCGACCACCGCCGGCAGGAGTGGGCTCATTGGTGGGATTTCCATCCACGCATCCCCGTCTTGGAACGCTCACGTCCAGCCCAGGATCATTGCCTACACCGGCTATATCATGGGCCGCTCCGGCACGATCCTGGACATGTCCGTTCGCGTCGGTCAGCGGTTGCTGGTTGGCCGCATTTGAAGCTTGTTCGATGCCGAAGTTTGGATCATATGGCTGACGGCTGATTAATACCGACCACATGAGCACCAGCTGCTTGCGCATGATTGCGCACCGGACAACTCGCTTGGACTTCGGTTTCTTATTGGGATTCTTTACCAAATTCGGATGCTGCAGTTCCTTCACGAAGTCGTGCATGCTCTGGCCAAGCTTTTTCGACTTACCGTTGACCATCTTCACCACAGTGCTCGATCCACAGTAGAGTAATGTCCGCATATATCGGTCACCCATCTTGGATATGGAGCCGTCGTATGTCTTGCAGCTTCCTGACCGTTGCGGGCAGGGGTTCATTCCGAAATAGCGCGCGACCGCTTTCGATGTTTCAAATCGTTTAGCATCACCGATTTTCGCAAGGAAATAGCTTGCTGTGACGTCGCCGATACCCGGAATGCTCTTCAGCAGAGCCATATCTTCGGTCATCTGCGGTGAACTCATCACAAGCTCTTTGATCTGAACATCAAGCTTTTTGATGCCCATGTCATGAAAAGCGATCATCTCGTCCAGCACTGTGCTCCGCGTAAGCCGACAGCTTTGGCGCTGGGCGATCGCCTGTCTGTGTTGCACCAGCATACGGCGGTCATTGGTGTAACCAATAAGCGCATCATAGCATGCTAGACGAGGGACATAGAGTGAGACATTGTGACTTTTCACATAGTCAGCGATTAGCACGCTGTCAGAGCAGTCCGTCTTTTGTTCCCAGCCTTTGGCTTTGCGGTGATAGAGAACCCGTTTTGGCTCCAGTTGGACAGCATCGTGCTGGTGCTCGTAGAGGTAATCAAGCAGCGGTCGGCTGTAAGGCCCGGTGGCTTCAGCCGCATACAAGGCGGGAGTTCGGGTAAGCTTCTTCACCCATGACAACAACTCCTTGTATCCGGCCTTGTTGTTCTTGAACTCCTTATGGTCTATCGGCTTGTGCGATGAACCTAATACAGACGCGTCAAACGTCAATTTCGAGATGTCGATCCCGACATAATGGATGTAGATTTTGTCTTCAACTTCGTGCATGTGGTAATCTCCAGTTGGTAGTGATTGATGGTGCAATCAACCAAATCAGCCTAGCGAACACGGGGTTTTCTCCCAAGATACTGTTCGATATGGGTTGATTGGGAGAAGGATGCCTATCTACGTCACGGTGTTTTCCACCAGGGGCGGTTCCGGCATCCAATCCTTCTCCTTCACCCCCAGCTAAGGGGTGAGATTAGCTCCCCGACTGCTTTTGGTGTCCGGGGAGCTCACCATATATAGCGTACTAGGGGCGGTTCGCGAACCGCCCTTGCATATGATCCTTCGCGTGAGACCTCCCTATTCGTGGTTAAATGGCCCGGACAAGTAAGATGAGTCAGACGTGTAGGACGTGAGGCCCACCTCATCGGCATCATCTGCGCCAGCGGTGGATGGTCCTTCGCGTCTTCGCGTCTTCGCGTGAAACCTCCCTGTTCGTGGTCAAATGGCCCGGGCAAGCAAGATGAGTCAGACGAGTAGGACATCTGGTTAGCCACCCATACCAAACACCGCCCGGGGGCTCTTGACAAACTGCCCATTGTCTGGCATAATATTTTTGCCTATGGCGGAGTAGCTCAGTTGGTCAGAGCATACGGTTCATACCCGTAGGGTCGACGGTTCAAATCCGCCCTCCGCTACCAACTTTCACTGGCGACAACCGCGCAAGCAGTTGTCGCTTTTTTCATTCACGGCACCTGATAGGTCTTCAAAGGAGAACAGCCCATGCGCTACAGCGCACCAAGAGGAACCAACGACTTCCTGCCCGACGACACCCCGCTTTGGCAGATGGTGGAAGATCGCTTCCGCTCGGTCGCCATGCGTTATGGATACCACGAGATCCGAACCCCCATCTTCGAGGATGTCGAGTTGTTTACCCGCAGCATGGGTGAACACACCGATGTGGTCAGCAAAGAGATGTATGTGTTCGAAGACCGCGGTGGGCGTAAGCTGGCCCTAAAACCAGAGGGAACCGCTCCAGCCGTGCGCGCCTATGTGCAGCACAACCTGGCCGCGGAAGCCGGTGTGAACAAACTTTACTACCTCACCCAGATTTTCCGGTATGAGCGCCCTCAGGCGGGCCGGTATCGGCAGGCTCACCAAGTGGGCATCGAGGCGTTAGGATCGCAGCATCCCGCCATCGACGCCGAGGTGATCGCGCTGGCGATGCAGTTCTACCGCGAAATTGGCATCAACGCGCTCAGCCTGGTGCTGAACAGCGTGGGCTGCCCGGTCTGCCGGCCCTCGTATCGCGAGAAGCTGCAGCAGTACGCTCAGCCATTCAAACACGAGCTTTGCGACGCCTGCCAAACCCGGTATGACAACAACCCCATGCGAATGTTGGACTGCAAACGGCCCGAGTGCCGTGAGCGGCTGGCCGACGCTCCTGACATACTGGACAGCCTTTGCGATGAGTGCAGCACGCATTTCACTAAACTGCGGGGCTTCTTAGACGGCATGGCGGTTCCCTACCGTGTGGATAAGAACCTGGTGCGTGGGTTTGACTACTATACCAAAACCGCGTTTGAAATCCAGTCAGATGCCCTCGGCTCCCAGAATGCGCTCGGAGGCGGTGGCCGCTACGACGGCCTGGTCGAAGAGATCGGTGGTCAGAGCACCCCGGGCATCGGATTCGCGCTGGGTGTCGAGCGCGCCATCATCGTGCTGAAGGAACTTGGCGTGGTCACCACCGGCAGGAAACCCGTGCAGGTCTTCGTGGCCGCATTGGGCGAGCAAGCGGAAGCCCCTGCTCTGCTGTTGATGCAGCAACTGCGTAATGCAGGCATCAGCGTGGACATGGACTTTCAACGCCGCAGCCTGAAGGCGCAGATGAAACTGGCAGACAAGTCCGGTGCATCTTACACCGTGCTCATGGGTGAAGATGAGTTGAAGAACAACTCGGGGCTCATCCGTAACATGGCCAACAAACAGCAGCAGCTAGTCAGCTTAGACGAATGCTGCCATACCCTTTCACAGGCGCTAGACGCCCAATCTCGGAGGTAACGCAGTGCAGCAGTGGCAACGAACCATATCTTGTGGCGATCTTCGCATAGAACATATCGGGCAGTCTGTAACCCTGAACGGGTGGGTGCAGCGAACCCGTGACCACGGTGGTCTACTTTTTGCGGATGTGCGCGACCGAACCGGCATCGTGCAGGTGGTGTTTGACCCAGATGTGAATGCTGCGATGCACACGATGTCGCAGACTCTTCGAATGGAATTCGTGGTCGCCATCACTGGCACCGTGCGCCACCGCCCTGAGGGTGCTTCCAACCCGAAGCTGGGAACCGGTGAGGTGGAAGTGTTGGTGACGGATGCAGAGATACTAAACACCTGCAAGCCGCTGCCCTTCATGCTGAATGACGAAAACTTCAACGTGGACGAATCGGTGCGCCTGCGCTATCGATACCTCGACCTGCGCCGCCCCGAGATGTATAAGCGCATGGAGATTCGTCATAAGCTGGTCAACGGCATGCGCGAATTCCTGAACAAGAAGGACTTCCTGGAAATCGAGACACCCATCCTCATCAAATCGACGCCTGAGGGTGCGCGTGACTACCTCGTGCCCAGCCGCCTTTATGCCGGCCAGTTCTACGCCCTGCCCCAAAGCCCTCAGCAAATGAAACAGTTGCTGATGGTTGCCGGCATCGAGCGTTATTACCAGATCGCAAAGTGCTTCCGCGATGAGGATGCCCGCAGCGACCGTCAGCCGGAGTTCACCCAACTCGACCTCGAGATGTCCTTCGTTAAGCAAGAGGACATCATGGAGCTGATTGAGGAGATGGCTCTGGAAGTCATCGGCAAGGTGACCACCAAGACGCTGCCCGCTCCCTGGCCCCGCTTGAGCTACGATGAGGCGATCCGCCGATACGGCTCCGACAAGCCGGACATCCGCTTCGGCATGGAGCTGCTTGACCTGACCGAGACGCTGGCGGACACAGAAGCCGGTGTCTTCCGCGGTGCTTTGGATTCCGGCGGACAGGTGAAAGCCATCTGCATCCCCGGCGCGGCCAGCTACAGCCGAAAAGAGCTGGATGAGCTCACCGATTTCGTGAAGCGATTCGGGGCCAAGGGCCTGGCCACCATCCAGTGGCAAGAGACGGGCGTGCGCTCCCCCATCGCGAAGTTCCTGAAGGAAGAGGAAATCGAGACCATCAAAACCGCTGTGGGAGCCAACACGGGCGACATGGTAGCCATTGTGGCAGGCGATGCCAAAATGGTGGCGAACTGTCTGGGACGCCTTCGTGTGGAGATGGGCAAACGGCTGAAGCTGGCCGACCCTAACTGTCTGGCTTTCCTGTGGGTCGTGGATTTCCCGTTGGTGGAATGGAATGCCGACAGCAACCGATGGGATGCGATGCACCACCCCTTCACCATGCCGCACGAAGAGGACCTGCCGATGCTGGAGACCGCCCCCGGCAAGGTGCGTGCCCAGTGTTATGACATCGTGTGCAACGGCGTGGAGTGGGCCAGCGGTTCTATCCGTATCCACCGGCCCGACATTCAGGAGAAGGTATTCGAGCTTCTGGCTTACACCCGGGAGCAGGCCCGCGAGCTGTTCGGTCACATGATTGAGGCCTTCGAGTTTGGGGCTCCGCCGCACGGTGGGATCGCACCCGGCATCGACCGTCTGGTGATGTTCCTGACCGATGATGACAACATCCGCGACGTCATCGCCTTCCCGAAGACCACCACCGGCCAGGACATCCTGTTCGGCGCCCCAAGCACTGTGGACGAGGCTCAGTTGAGGGATCTTTCGCTGGTGATCAAGAAGGTAGTCAAGTAGGGGCAAGGCGTGCCTTACCCGTATAGGGGTGACCGCTGTAGGGGCGACCGGCCGGTCGCCCCTACCCCTACGGCTTCGCGCTGGTCGTCACCTGCAGGAAGTTCGCCTTCGGGTAATAGACTGTTTTTACGCCCTTGAGGTATTTCAACGCCTGCCACGGCAGATACAAAACTCCGTCCTTCGACACCACCTTCGATGGCAACACCACGCGCTTCCCATCCACAATAAACGCCGCGTCACCGGCCTTCGCAGACAGCTTCTGTTGAGGAGCCACTGCAGCGAGTCTCTTCAGCGGTATGAGCCCATCTATGTAACCACGGGCGAACTCTTTACCATATCCGATCACCAGCATGTTCGACTTAGCAACAATTTGATGTGACCCATCCCAGCCGTAGTCGGTAGAACTCCACACTTCGCCGGTGACCGCATTCACTTTCATATCAAAGTGGGATGCGCAACCGCACCTGTTGAGTGAATCCGGCAGATCACACGTCACTGTATACACAGGTACAGGATATGCCAGCGACTTGTCGTAGAATCCATATGTCAACTGGAACTCACTGTCTGGCCACGTCAGCTTGCCCTGATCGGTTTGATGTGCCGTCCGCACCCAATGGCCAGCGATTTCCATCGCTTTTGCCGGTGTGATGGGTATGCTGCCCCTATAGTCGGCAAACCCTTCATCATTCATTTCGGCAAAGTTTAGCACTCCGTTATGGTCCACCTGCACATATACATAGGTGTCTGGATGTTCGATACCGTTGGCCTGGCGATATAGCCAGTAGCCCGGCTGCACCATAGTCAGCTTTGCCATCAGCGTTGGAGCTACATGGGTGGGTGCCCAGGCTTTGAACGCCTTCAGTATGGCATCCCGATCGGTACTCACATCTTCATAGTCAAAGTCACCAGAAACCCACTTCAATACCTTGCCGTTGCTGCGGTTGATATGAAGCGCATCCGTCTTGTTCTCCAGGAACATATGTAGCAAGATTCGACCGTTCGGGCCTTTGGTTTTCATGGCGTCACACACATCAGGCTCCCAGTCCGGTTTACCCAGCCAGGTGCGGGCAATTTTCGTCACCTGCTCATCGTTCAACAGCGGGGCACCTATGCTCATGCTGACGAACGACAGACAGGATAGCATGGCCACCATGATAATAGATAATCGCTGCACTACTGCACCTTCTTCTTCATACTGCTCTTCGGTATGCCGGTCCCTGTGGTGGTGACATCCAGCCGGTTCAATTTCGCGTCATAGCGGACCTTCACGCCAGGCAGGTATTTCAGCGCCTGCCAGGGCAGATACAGGTCACTGCCTTTGGCGATCACTTTGGCAGGTAACGGGATATTTAAACCGGACAGCATGAGTGCCATGTCACCTGCTTTTGCAGATAGCGGCTTCCCCCCAGCCAGAACCTTGGCAAATGCCAGACTCACCACGGGACTGCCATTTGCCATATGGGCTCCGCTCACTGAGGTTCCATTACGGTATAACGCCACGACTTTCGGGATATTCTGACGTGTGACTTGCACCCCTTTCACACTGTCATCTCCTGCACCTGTAAACAAGATATGGCTTGTTGATCCGGTCTGGGCATTGACTAACACACCATAGGCATACCCCCACCGATCATCATCATACTTTTCAAACACAGTGAAAGCATAGGCTACTTCATATGTACCAGCAGGCGTATACACGATCAATGGCATGGGTTCCATTGGCTCGCAAACTACAGATGGTGCCTCTGTTATGCCATTTAGTAAATGCGCACCAGCATATGATTCGGCCTGCTGTATCGTCATGATTTCCGCGTCAGCAAATTCCGGTGATGGCTTTTCCTCGTAAGAGTACTTGTCTATCGTGCCATCTTCGAGCACATGAACGCGACAGGAATTGGTGTAGTCGTGGAACCCCCTTGAGGTAACCCGCCGGTACGACCCAGGCCACACTTCGGTATAGAAGCCTTTTGAAAACTTCGGCACCTTTTCCGACAGATACTTCATAGCAACCGAGCGCGTTAACTCATCAGACGCACGCTTCCGTTTGCCCTTGTAGATACTATAATCCGAAACGATACCCTGATGCATCTCGACAACCCACATTTCATCGCCTTTGGTGAACAGCCATCTGTTCTGCGCCAGAGGGTATTCGTCCTCTTCCACCAGTACCTTATCAATTTTATCAGGGACGAAAGACTGTAGGTTTGAAAACTTTTTAATCAGTTCGATGGCTTGCTTTTCGTTGATACGGTCCGGGAGACCTGCCAACACCAGTGACGGTACCATCACCGCCAACAGACAGATCATGACTAAGCGAATGGGAGACATCACCATACCTCTTGAGCATCTACGGTTAATACCCGGATAGACAGGCATGTTTCTAGAGATGACAGGCATCAATCTCACTACTGCACCTTCTTCTTCATGCTGCTCTTCGGTATGCGGGTCCCTGTGGTGGTGACATCCAGCCGATGGGTTTTCTCATCATAGCTCACCCTCACGCCGGGCAGGTATTTCAACGCCTGCCAGGGGAGATAATACCTGCCAGACTGGGCCGCCACCTTGTATGGAAGGGCTATTCGCTTGCCATCAAGCGTGAACGCCTTCTCGCCTGGTTTAGCAGTAATGGTTTGTGATGGAGCAAGGGCCATCATGGTTCTCAGCGGAACCATTCGAACAGACGGGGCCACGGTTTTGGTCTTAGCTTTAGCTGCCGTGTTTTTCCTGACTCCCTTTTTCGGTGCTGGAGGAGTCTTTGCACACAGATAAATACTGGCATCGGCCTGCAGGATAGCTCCCGAACAGGCATCGACGTTGACGCGGTATATGCCACATCCTTCCAGCCCATGCTCGGATTGTTCGTCGGACCAGGACGCATTGACAGCGGGATCGTCCGAAATTAGGAAAGAAACCTCATAGACAGCCTCAGGATCGCCTTTTTGGTTGATATGCCACTTTATGCCATCAATGTCAAGCACATCGAAGTATGGCATGCCGCAGATATTGCCCTCATAGTCGTTCCAGGTATATGATCCAGCTATGGATTTCGCTATACTCACAGCTTGTTTGGGCGTCATTGTAGGAGTGGGAAGTGGTAGAGGTATGGGCTTATTCCACACAAATACCCCCTTTACTAATCCCTGCTCATCTCTATCCAAACTTAAGCGGACAAACGGGTTCCAGGTGCCGTCTGGATATCGCAGCTCCCAGTTATCTTCACCGTGTAGTTGCATCTGAGCTCTTGGCAGATCAGTGTGCCTGCTCCACATATCTTCTACATTCAGTGCATCAGCAGGGTATATAGTCAGGTCTGAGTCTGTAGAGACCATCTCTATGCAACCCGAGAGGGCGTTGACGAAATAACTTCGGTTGGCACAGTCAAATGGATAATGAGGATCTTTGTTACACCACATTTCTAACGCGGTTCCGTAGTTTTCTGGGACACTCATATAACCTGACCCCATAGAATTGGTCACCATGGCAGTAGGATCACCGATGAATGCTCGGACTCTCTCAATAGCCTGTTGCTCAGAGATAACAGCACCTGCTTGCAGCGACATTATCATCGCACAGAGGCTGAGTAACAATACGGTTATGACCTTGATGCGTACACGGGTGATGCATGCGAAACAGTCGGGTGTTACCATTACAGTGTTCATGAATACATCCTTTCAGTGGTAGAACATCGACAAGCGTCTTCGCTTGTTTAGCTAGATTATACCCTCGTTTTCACGATAAACGTATGGTTTTCTGCGTTTTAAGGAGATCTAGTTATAATTTCCGCAGATGGTCGGCGCCCATTTGTGTGCATTCGTGGTTAAGATTATTCTGACGAGTAGAGCATGATGCTGACTATCGAGGGGTAAGCACGGGGGCTTACCCCTACGCAGCCAATTCACGCACGCCCAAACAGCAGTCGACCAACCGGTTCTCGTCCCCCGTGCTGGTGTAGGCGCATCTCTTTATCGGCGGTTACTTTTCAAATAGCCGTCTATTTTCCGCATATATTCAAGATTGGCCGATTGGTCGAGCTTCTGCAGTCGTTCGACTGACCGAAACGCACCAGTGCCGGTATGATCACTCTGGAGCACGATGACTTCGTGCAGAATCTGAAGCGGCAGTACACCGATCGACGCAAACACCACCATCCAGGCCAGAAATCGCCGCGTCTCCCTATTCGCCAGGATGTAGTAGTCCTGGATGCGGTATTTCCGGCAGAGCATTGGCGTCATTGCAGCCGTAAACAGGCAGCCCGCCACGAATAATAAAAGATACCGTTCTACCCAATCCATGCGGAGAGTGCTTAGGTATACGGATATGGCATATATCCCTGCAACTCCCGCCACGGGAAGCCAGTTATACAACATCTCGGCCCATCGGCCAGGCGCCGGAATGCCCTGAAGCTGGCAATTCCGTTTGAATTCAAACCTGACGGATATCCAGCCTACGATCAGCAGCAAAGGTGCCACATACTGCGTCCTACGCCATACCGCTGTCACGTCGTCTGCCCAAATGTGTAAGGCCGCTATCTGTGCCACGGTGAAAACCATCGCGGCCAGCGTAAATCCAAGCGCTAATCGCGATGGCTGATGATGCCATATGAACTCGGCCACAGACTTCCGCTTGACCCGATATGCGATCCACCAGACGAGATCTCGGATCAGTGAAATGACCACCAGCAGTGCCATGCCAAAGCACAACCATACCCAGACCGTCTGCTGCTGTATCACGACGTTAATGGCATCCCATCCGATCCAGGGTCTCCCCATTTCTTCCGCTTGGACACGATGGCTGACAGGTAGAAACTCCCGGCGTGTGACGGGTAAACCTGGGTGGGGACTTATAAATGAACCCATCGACTCTTGCGGTGTGCCATCCAGAATCGTTTCTGAACGACTGCAAAATACCGACACGATATGCTGACGGTATTCCGAAGCCTGCTTGTCAGCCAGCATCATATTGACATACACTTTAATATAAAGTAGCTCACGAGCGGTTGCTTGATCACCCTTCTCCACATAAAACTGAGCAGCGTCTATTATTGTGTCAGGAGACAGAATCTCATATATCTGCCTTCCATACTCATCGTCCATTGTTCGTCGTATTTCATAATGCTCCCACAACAGGGGTGTAGGTATCTTCTCAAAATCGGCTTTCAGGTGATCATTCTCATATAACCGTATCGTCTTCTTTTGAGCTAACTGGAACTGGCGCACCCCTTCGATGAACATTTTTGAGTCTCTGACTACTATACGCCAACCTCGTTGAGTGCCATGACGGTTCGGTGGTTTGCTCGCAGTTACAGTTGAGTGGGATAACAGCACTTGGGATTGCAGCAGATTATACAGCGCATTCGCCGGATCGATTTGTTCCCCCTTCTTCATCACCGCAATGTAGTTGTCCAGTTGCTTCTTCTTGGGAGAACTGCCTGCAAGGTACTGCGGATTACTTTTGACCATCGTCGCGAGTCTGGCGAACACGGCTAAATCGGAGGTTCGATGAGACTGAGTTCCAAACTCGTGCAGCAACTGTTCGGGTTGTTGTGATTCGACATCATCCGTGTGACCACACAAATCCCAGTACCTAAGTCCTGGCCAGATCACAGGTGAGTGGTGGAGACAGAAAGATAACATATAATACCGAACGGTGAGACCATGATCGGCGATCCATGTCCTATATACGCCGCGGGCCATCCATAAGAGTGCCAGCAACAATGCGGCCAGCACGAGGGTAATACTGCGGATGTTGGGTTTCATAGTAAGCTCCTTTTGCATCAGGCTTCATCGCCTGCTTTGCTAGAGTATACCCTCGTTTTTATGATAAACGTGTGGTTTACGAAAATATGCCACTGACAAGTAGGATGAGTAGGACGAGTAGGAAATGAGGGAGGGTAAAGGGCACCCACAGGGGGGTGCCCCTACCAAAGCACTACCCCGCCGGCTTGCACAGCCAGTCAAACAATCGCTGGAAAGCTGCGACCTCATGCGACAGCTCCTCGGGGTGGAACTGCACCGCCAGAATGGGTCGACCGTCAGAAGCCTCAAGCCCCTCGATCACGCCATCGGCTGCCACCGCGTTGACCTTCAACCCATCGGCCACACAATCCACGCTCTGGTGATGCCAACTGTTCACCGCGTTCAAATCGCTGCCTAGCACACTCTCCAACAATGAGCCAGGCGTCACGCTCAGGCTGTGCAGCAGCACAGGTGCGTATCCCCCGGCATAATGCTTCACGGAGCTACCGATCTGTGTGGGAATGTCCTGCACAAGCGTGCCGCCCATGGCCACATTCAACATCTGAATACCACGACAAATCCCCAGCACGGGAATCCCCCGCCGCAGGGCGGCTTGAAGAGCCAGCTCCTCCATCGTGTCGCGCAGAGGGTCCTGCCCCGCGCTCATTCGGTGCGGCTCCTGACCGTATCGCAGCGAAAGCACATCACCACCCCCGGTCAAGATTAGCCCATCCACACGCTCCATCAAGGCATTGATGGCATCGGCCCCCGCCAGGTAGGGCAGCATCACAGGACAGCCACCCGAGCGGATGACGGAGTGCAGGTAGTTGACATTACTCCCGGCCCACACATTCTGAATTTCATTGTTACCGCTGAGTGGAAGGTTCACCCTCCCGGAAGTTATGGCGATAATTGGGGTAGACACACTCATTTTCAGACACCTTTTTCATAAAGACGGCCCGGCACCGCCTGGTTTGTGCGTAAACCTCAAGAATGCCGGGCCGTTGTAGCTTAGCGGGTGCGGCTCAGCCGCGGTCCGCGTGAGCTGGTCACCACTCTGTCGATCATGCCATTGGCAATCAGCCTCTGAATGACCTCCTCGGTGTCTGGCCCGGAAAGATGCATCACGTCACGCAGGCGGTAGAAGTGAGTATCTTCACCCACCAGCGCGAGGTGCTCTTCCAGAACGGTGTCTTCGGTGACGGCAGCCGCGGCTTCTTTCGGCGACGCCGAATCCAGATATTGGTCGAACGCTTCCCAGTGTCTCGCAATTTTACTATACACCGAGTTGTACTGGTACAGCTCGGGATAGCGCGATCCTAGCTCCATGAACAGGTCAGCCTGACAGGTTCGCTTCGTGATCATAGCATTGATCAAGCCGAGATCGGATACCGCGGCCCCGAGGTCGGCAAGCTGGGCTTCGCATTCCTGAAGCATCTGCTGCAGCACATCCGCCACTGTCCGCTCATGCCCGTCTATGATGAACGTCGCCTGCATGCCATGCTTCGCCGCCGCCCAGCGATTGAGCAAACCCTCACGGTATTGCTGCCGGTTAGGTTTGAAGCCGGGCTGCAGTTTGGTTGCCATGCAGTGAACATAGGCTGCCACGAAGCAGCAGTATTCGGCCATGAACCGGCGCGAACTGGCACAGTCACCTATCCGAACCTCAATGGTTGGCAGATTGTATAGCTTCGGACAGGTGTCCATGCCCCACTCTGGCTGCGATGTATACGGGTCGCGTATGGAGCTCGGATGGGTCGCCCCATGTGCCATAAACTGCACACGATGGCTTTTGAACTCGTCCCTGTGTCGATGCACAGAGGGCGAGTTCGCTGCCAGTGCGGCAAAGGCAGGCACCACGCCGAAAAGCTGGTTCTCCAATTGGATCGCCGCCGCTTCGTCGTGGATGGTACCCACATGAACATGCGCACTGTGGAACATCGGCTCCATAGGCGTTGAACCGGCCGGAAAGAGCTGCAGCTCATATTCGGCCAGTAGCTGCGTGGTGTTGTCTGTGAGCAACTGGATATTCGTCCAAACCTCGTCCAGACTATGGTTCACACCCAGTCCAAACTCCAGCGAGTTCCAGTCCACATGCACAGGCAGATCAAGTTTGCGCTTAAGCTGACCGGCGAAGCCCATCAACTTCCCGGTATCGACGGCCCGCTCAAGGCGGTCCATCACCATGATCTCCCAGTCTGCACTGAAAGTTTTAGGATCGAAGATGCTCATATTGCCACCTCACTTGCAGGGATGTCATCGACTTCCACTTGTATGGTGCTATCCAGTGCAGCCGCGAACTGAGCGGATGCGATCTGAACTTCACCCACTCCTGGGATTGGCACACTACGCAACAGCAGCTCCTGCTGCTGACCGGCACAGCTTACTACGGCAGTAGCCCCCTCGTGGCTCTTCAACCGTGCTACAATGCCGACCATCAACTGGCCGTCATCGCTCACCCCGCGGCAAGCAACCCAGGCACCGGCGTCGCCGGCACCGCATTGCTCGCCAAAGGCAAGAGCCACCGTCTGTCCCAGCCCACCGATTGGCCCTACAAGCTGGTCGCTCATGTGCCATTCCACGTTAAAGCATCCCGCATATGTGTTATGGTGCTGGCATTGGCAGTGGTCGGGGTTTATCAACACCAGGGTCATCTGCTGGCGGACAGGGTGTTCCACCACCAGCCATCCAGCATCCAGCTTCTTCCCGTTGCCGTGCGAATTCTCATATTCCTTAGCCAAACGCAGTGACACGAAACGGCCATCCTCGATAGCCGAAAGACGGCTTTGCAGCAGCCCTGAACCGTCGGTAACGCTGGACAAATGCCCATACAGCTTGAGTGATTCCACGCTATTGATGGGCACCTGCACACCCTCTGCCGACTTATCAAGGGGCTGACGTGCGTATTCACGCCGCCAGATGAGCAACGGAGCCCAGTCGGGCAGTTGGCAGTTGACCAGGCTGCGCAGCCGCAGCCCCTCATTCAACATCCCTTCCAGCCGAACTTGAGGGCCTTCACTCCCCGTATCTCCGCTGATGGATTTCGCCTGGATGGTTTCCAAACCGCCCAGTGGTCCCCAACCCTGACTTATGCCGTCGAAGTATCCGCCAAACTTCAGTTCGCCCAACACCGTATGCTCAGGTTTCGTGAGGTGCTCCTGCCCACGCAGCAGTTCCTTCACTCCACACAGCCCGCCCGCATAGCAGTTGGGGTTGATGTCGGCTTGCAGCCATCGGCCGCGTAACCGTACATAGTCACCCTGCGGCTGCTTGACGTGCTGCCACACGGGCCCCTGCGCAGGCAACACCACGCACTGCTCGTGGAGTTTATCAACCTCAACGTCAATCACCACAGGTGCCCGCAGTTGCGTCACCGCCTGGCTGATGTCAACCTTTGCAGTGATCTTCTCATCGTTCTTTTCGAACTTGCCGGTCATCTCCCAGCCGTTCACCTTCACGGTGTAGGTGGGCGGATCGCCCTCTTTCCACCAGTGCAGCGACAGACTAAGCTTTTCTGGGATATCATGAACCACACCGCACGGCGTCACTTCAAGCGGAGTGAGCCACGGACGGCTCTCCTCGATGCTCAACACCAGGCTATCACCGGGGTGCCCTATTTCACGGAGGTCGTGTACTTGCCTTTCTACCTTAAGCGTCTGGTCCTTGATCCACTCTGGCGGAGCAGACCGGTTAGGGAGAACGCAGATGGGTTTGAAGGCAATACTGTATTGGTCGGTTTGACCCTCGATGGGATCCACGCTGACCAAGCGTCCTAACAGTGCTTTCACTGTATTCCATGCCCCTTTCTATTGCATCACTGCAAACGATAGGACGGCCACTGCACTCGCATCTGGCCGCAATAGCAATAAATAGCATCCCGTACAGCTCTACGGAACACCTGTGACGGTGATGTGGATTCGTGAGGTGGGCCACAATTGGTCACGTAAACAGTATCATATCACGGAATTGTTGTAATATCAATACTGGTTCGGCTAACCGCCAGACCGGCGCGGTCTACAGCCTTCTGTTGTCGCTAGCGTACTGACAGACCGCCCCGGACTTAGGCAATGAAGATTGTATGGCGGTGCCAGCCTCCCTTGCGCCGGTCGGAGCGGAGCGACACCGGCCGCTAATGATCAGCCGTGCGGTGCAGGAACCCGCACTGGACGCAGTTCCCGGAGTGTCAGCTCCCGGAACGTAGTCGTGTGGGTGACTAAACCCGCGGCATCGTGGCTGGCAGCCACGTTCTGCGACACGCGCATTGGGGTTTCGGATGGCCACAAGGGCCATCCCTACGAATCCAAGCCTATACCCCCGCTCGTAAAACCGCATCGCGGCTGACCAACCCAAGAAACACGCCCGCCTGATCAACCACAGGAAGCCGCTTGATCCCATACTCGATCATGATGTTCACGGCTTCCTCGATACGGACATCCTCACGGATGGTGATGGTATCCGTCTTCATCACGTCGGCGGCGGTGTGATGTTTTGACTGATCGATATACTCTCTGTGTCGCTTGGCGATCTCCGCCAGCGGCAGGTGACTCAGAAGCTGGCTCCACTGCCCCGCTTTATGCTCCGAGAACACCTGAAGTAAATCCGCATCGAACACCATGCCCGCCAACTTACCGCCTGCATCCACCACCACCGCCCGTTGAGTTCCAATCGCAGACATCGTGCGCACCACCTCCAGCAGTGGCGTATCGGCTTGGACCTGACTGACGTCGCGCTCCATGATATGCCCGACGGTGTCCACCTTACCCGTGAGTGTTGGATGGGGCTGTTCTTGATGTATGCCCGATGCATTTCGCGCGATCGTATGGAAGATATCAGCTCGCGCCACTATACCCACCAGCTTACCTTTAGAATCCACCACTGGCAACCTCTTTAGCTTGTGATGCAGCATCTGATCTACCGCCGTCGTCAGGCGTTTGCTTTCCTCGACGCACACCAAAGGCTGGGTCATCACCTGCCTGGCGGTCAAACCGGCCAACTGCTGCAGGTAAGTCTCACGCTGGCTTTGCTCAAAACTGGTCAGCAGCCCCAGCCTGACGGGCATACCTGCCCGTGTGATGAGGTCATTCTGAGTAATTATGCCGACGGGCTCGTTTCTGTCATTGACCACTGGCAGGGAGTTGAACTCATGCGATACTAAAATGCGGATCACCTCCGCCACCGGGGTCTCTTCTGTCACACTCACCGGTGAAGGTGTCATCACATCCTTGACGGCCAACTGGCGAGGGATCAAAGAGCTATGGCTCTTATGAATCTGCACTTCCAGCTCTCTCACCGCCACGATGCCATCGGGCAGCACCTCATCTATCATCGACAGCACAGCATCGAGCACTGCAGAGGGCAGCACGATCTCAATCTTGAGCGGCATATTAAACGCTTCCACTTCGATGAAGCTATTCGCCACCTCCCCATTTTCGAAGCAGCCTTCGTAGCCCCGCGTCACGATACAACGGGCGGCGATATGCAGCTCTTGAATGCGGCGGATGATTACATCCCATGACGCCTTGCCGTGCCACCGCGCGTCCTCGCTGGTGAATATCTCTATCACGTGATATGAAAGCGGCATGATTTTACCTCGTAAAAGTTACGTTTGACGACCAATGGCGGAGGGAGATCAAGTGACTATCCTATCCGCCATATGATGTTTAAGCTGGCTCACCGTCGTCAGTCACGCCCCACTTCCAATTCCGAATCTCCGGCATGTCCTCGCCGTTTTTGTCGATGTATAGCCTGTGTTCGATCAATTTCTCCTTAAGCTGCTGCTTGAGATAGATGCCCTTTTCGCCGCTATGCGGCAGGCGTTCGATGGTGTCCATCACAAGGTGGAAGCGGTCCAGCTCGTTCAGCACCGTCATATCAAAGGGTGTAGTGATGGTGCCCTCTTCCTTATAACCGCGGACGTGGATGTTGTCGTGGTTGGTACGTCGGTATGTCAGCCGGTGGATTAACCATGGGTAGGCATGGAAGGCGAAGATAACCGGCTTGTCCTTGGTGAAGAGATCATCAAAGTCTGTGTCGCTCAACCCATGGGGGTGCTCGGTCTGCGGTTGCAGCTTCATGAGATCGACGACATTGACCACCCGTATTTTAAGCTCGGGCAGGTGTTCGCGCATGATGGAGACGGCAGCGAGTGTCTCCAGAGTGGGCACATCGCCACAGCAGGCCATGACCACATCGGGGGAAACGCCCTGATCGTTGCTGGCCCACTGCCAGATGCCGACACCTTCAGTGCAGTGCTTGATGGCAGCATCCATTGACAGCCATTGCGGTGCCGGGTGTTTACCAGCGATCACCACGTTGACGTAATGGCGGCTGCGCAGGCAATGGTCCATTACCGACAGCAGGCAGTTGGCATCCGGCGGCAGGTAGACCCGCACGACCTCGGCCTTCTTGTTCACGACCACATCGATAAAACCAGGGTCCTGGTGGGTGAATCCGTTGTGATCTTGCCGCCAGACGTGCGAGGCCAGCAGGTAGTTCAGTGAAGCGATCTTCCGTCGCCACGGCAGGTGCGATGTCACCTTCAACCATTTTGCGTGCTGGTTGAACATCGAATCGATGATGTGGATAAACGCCTCATAGCAGTTGAAAAGGCCGTGCCGTCCAGTCAGCAGGTAACCTTCCAACCAGCCCTCGCATTGGTGCTCGCTGAGCATTTCCATCACGCGTCCTGCAGGCGCCAGGAATTCATCATTAGGCACCGTCGCAGCATCCCATTGCCGATCGGTCACATCAAAGAGGGATTCGAGCCCGTTGGAGAGCGTTTCGTCCGGGCCGAAGACCCGGAAATTCCGCTGTTCACTATTTAGCTTTGCCACATCGCGCAGGAAGGGACCAAGCACATGCGTGTCACCGACACCGCGCACGCCCGGTGAGGGCACATCAACCGCGTAGTCACGGAAATCAGGCATCCGCAGATCGCTGAGCAGGCTGCCGCCGTTGGCATGAGGGTTCGCGCCCATGCGTTGTTCGCCCTTAGGTGCCAGTTCAGCCAGTTCCGATTTCAAGCGACCTTGTTCATCGAAGAGCTCTTCAGGCCGGTAACTCCTCAGCCACTCTTCCAGCAGTTTGAGATGCTCGGGATGAGCAGCGGGATCCGATAGTGGTACCTGGTGAGAACGGAAGGTGCCTTCTACCTGTAGACCATCAACCACTTTAGGCCCCGTCCAACCCTTGGGTGAGTTGAGCACAATCATCGGCCATCGCGGCCGTTCGCAGTTTCCATTGACGCGGGCATCTTGCTGAATCTTTTTAATCTGCTCCACCGCCAAATCGAGTGTCGCGGCCATGGCTTCATGCATCAACTCAGGGTCGTGGCCCTCAACAAAGTATGGCGTCCACCCGTAGCCGCGGAGCAACTGCTCCAATTCTTCGTGGGTGATGCGGGCCTGAACCGTCGGATTAGAGATCTTATAGCCATTAAGGTGAAGGATGGGCAGCACCGCGCCGTCGGTGGTCGGATTGAGAAACTTGTTGGAATGCCATGCCGTGGCTAGCGGACCGGTTTCCGCTTCCCCATCGCCGACTACGCAAGCGACAACCAAGTCGGGGTTGTCAAAAACCGCACCAAACGAGTGGCTAAGCGAGTAGCCCAGCTCCCCACCCTCGTGGATGGAGCCAGGCGTCTCAGGGGAAGCGTGACTGGGGATGCCGCCAGGAAACGAAAACTGCATAAACAGCTTACGCAGCCCAGCCTCATCCTGGCTGACGTTTGGATATATCTCGCTGTAGGTACCCTCAAGGTAAGTGTTACTCACCACGGCCGGACCGCCATGTCCTGGGCCGGAGACGTATATCATATCAAGGTCGTATTTCTTGATCACCCGGTTCAGATGCACGTATATGAAATTCTGCCCAGGCGTGGTGCCCCAGTGTCCAAGCAGCATGTGCTTCACATCCGCGAGAGTCAACGGCCGTTTCAAAAGCGGGTTGTCATATAGATACATCTGACCCACCGACAAGTAGTTGGCGGCGCGCCAGTAGGCGTCCATCTGGTATAGCAGTTCCGAATTCAGAGTGCTCATGGTCATTGAATTCCCTTCAGTTCAGTCTCGATGAGGCCGTTCGCCACCTCGGGTTTCCGAAGCAGCCTGCGTAGCCACTCGGCCCTGTTACGGTCACGTGATATGAACGCGGCGTCAGTTCACATCCTGCATGATGGCATGGGCCACATCGCGTACGGGTTTGCTATCCTTGCCTAACGCCTCGAATCCTGCGATGACATCAAACAGCTCCTCATCGATCCCGCTCTGGCGGATTCGGTGGAAGGCGCTGATCAGTGTTTCAAGCAACTCACTGATGTTCTTATCGGCACGTTGCATGGCGGCAAGTCGGCAGGCATTTTCGGCCGCCAGCGAGGCTGCACAAACCCGAAAGATCGAGACGAAAAGATACTCCCGGATGAGCACCTTCAGCATATCCGTGCCGCCACCTATCATCTGAGGTACGGTGGATGTCGGCCAAGGGAGTTCCTTCAACCGCCGCATCCAGCCTTCATCAAGCGGCAAGACGTTCTGGCAGGTTGGAGCATAAGCAGTGCCCTTCGTGGGATTATTGTATATAAGGCACAGCTCAGTGACTTCATCCTGACGGCCGCTCATTATGCATTCATTCAGAATCTGACCAATAAGCGGAGTGATGCCTTTGACGGAGTTCGGCACGGCATACAGCCCTTTTAATGGCAATCCCTCATCGACCAACCGACCATGAACCCGCTCGCCAACCGCCCATACCTCTGGCTTGGCCTTCAACGCCCCCAGCGTCGCCAGTGCAAAATCAGCCACCACATCATTGAATTGGCCCACCAACCCCTGATCCGACCCAAACACCACCACGACCATCGCAGAAGCCTGCTTTTTCTGACCTTTTATCGCGGAGTGTGCAGGAATGGCCTCTCGCAGGCATTCACCCAGCCCCAACTCCACCGTGTGGTAATAGTCGGTCAAAGCACTCACCGCTCGCTCATACTGGCCGATACTCGAGGCGGCAACGGCCTTCATGGTGCGCACGACCGACTGAAGGTCGTTCACTCCGCTGATGATCCGCCGGAGGTTCAGTACGGTGTCGCTCATTTTGCACCCTCAGGTGGGGCATCAGCTCGCGGTTTGGTCGACACGCTCAGCTCTGATCCCGACAAGGGTTTCAGCTCCGCCAATGCCTTTTTTGCGAAGCCAATGATAAGCTCGTGGTCCTCATCAGATATCTTCTTTTCAGCCACCAAACGTTCGCAAACATCAGCAGGAATGTCAGCGGCAGCTTCGCGCACAGCATATTCAGCCTGCGTCATCTGCTCAAGTGGTACACCTTCAAAAAGCCGTTCTGACAACGCCAGAAGCACTGTGATCTGCGCTGGCACGGAAACGGGTGAAAACTCCGCTTGTTTAAGGCACGCACGGATGCGTCGGCCATGCTCGATGATCTTCAACGTGGCATCATCCAGCCGGGTGCCAAACTTGGTGAATGTCTCAAGCTCTTCAAACTGTGCAAATTCGAGTTTGAGTGAGCCGGCCACCGCCCGGTATGCAGCCCGCTGCGCCTTGCCACCAACGCGTGATACCGACTTCCCCACATCCACCGCTGGCAGCACACCCAGCTCGAACAGAACCGGTGAAAGATATATCTGCCCATCGGTGATGGATATCAAGTTGGTGGGGATATAAGCCGAGATATCCTGCGCTTCGGTCTCCACGATCGGCAGCGCGGTCAGCGAACCGCCGCCCAGCTCCTCACGCAAATGAGTCGCCCGCTCCAGCAGTCGAGAGTGGATATAGAAGATATCGCCAGGGAACGCTTCACGGCCAGGAGGACGGCGCAGCAGTAACGAGAGCTCGCGATATGCCCGCGCATGATGCGTCAGATCATCATATACGATCAACACATCACGGCCAGCTGCCATGAACGCCTCAGCGATACTGGTCGCAGCATACGGTGCGATATAAGCCAGACCTGGTGCATCGTTGCCTTCGGTCACCACCACGACGGTGTAGTCCATCGCACCCCTTTCACGCAGGGTGGCTATAGTTTTGGCGACTGACGATGCCCTTTGCCCGATGGCGCAATACACGCACAGCACGCCGTATTCACGCTGGTTGAGGATGGTATCCAAAGCGATGGTGGATTTCCCCGTTTGGCGGTCGCCCATGATCAGCTCGCGCTGGCCACGTCCTACAGGGATGAGCGCATCGATCACTTTCACGCCCGTCTGAAGTGGGATGGTCACGGGTGAACGGTCCATGATCGGCATCGCGGGACGTTCGACGGGCAGACGCTCTTCCGTGTCCACCACCCCTTTACCATCGAGGGGTCTGCCAAGCGGATCGATGATACGGCCCAACAAACTGTTGCCAACAGGCACATCCATCACCCGGCCAGTGCGATGCACCTCATCGCCGGTATGCAGATTCCAGTAATCGCCAAGCAACACCACGCCAATTTCATTCGGGTCTATGTTGAACGCGATACCCATGATATTACCAGGGAAGACCACAATTTCATCAAAACCCACGCCCGGAAGACCTGACACTTTGGCGATGCCAGTGGCGATGCTGGTCACGATGCCCACCTCACGCGGCTTAATCTGAGGCGCATGCGCTTCACGAACCTGCTTCATCTCGTTGAATGCGTTCTCTATACTGTTCTGAAGGCTCTCTGCATCCATGCTTATGAACTCACGACTTCACTAGTTGGTTCCACTGGTTGCGCGTCACCAGACTTGGGTTTCTCATCCGCGTGTTGTTTGTGGTTCGCTTGAATCAGTTCATCGATACCGGATTGGAGTGTTGTCAAGTAGTCCGAAAAACTCCAGGCCAGCTTTTGACCGTGTGTCGTGAGCTCAATACCACTCACAATGTTCGGATCGGTCTCGAATTGCACAGCAAAACTGGTCTGAAACACATCGTTGAGTGCAGATTGGATATTCGAACGTGATTCGGCCGGCAACTCAAAAGCACTCCGCACGATCGAAGGCTCCGAAGATGACTTATTGGCTTCTGAGAGCTTGAGCTTCGTCGGCTCGTCCAGTTGGTGCAGGCGTTGTATGAACACATCACACATCCGCTCATCCAGGCTTGCGTCTGCCATATCGGTCAGTGCAAGCCGTGCGATATCAAGCACCTCCTGCTGAGTCCTGCGGCTGATCGCACTAATCAACTTATGCTCTTCATCCTGCAGCAATCGGGTCTGTTGGAGGCCTAACTCCACAGCCGCTTGACGTGCCTCGTCCATCAACCGCTGACGTTCCGCACCAGCTTCATCGGTGGCTTTACTCATCAGTGCCGCGCGTTGTTGTTCCAGCTCCTCGTTCTTGCGCTGGAACTCATCGCGTTCCTGCTGAGCTTTTGCCTTATCATCGGCAGCCGCAGCGATCTCGTCGGCTATCCTCTTCTCCCGATCGTCGATCGCATCAAGTATCGGCTTATATAGGAACCGCCGTATAAAATACACCAGGATCAGAAAGTTCAGTGCCTGGGTTCCGATTGTAAACCAGTCGATCTGCATGGGTCTACTTCCCTGCAGCTTGCGTGATGAAGTAAGTCCAGAACGGGTTAGCGAAAATCAAGATCATTGTGATCACAAAGCAGTAGATAGCGATCGATTCAACCATAGCCAACCCCACGAACAAAGCCCGCGTGATGGTGGCTGAAGCATCTGGCTGTTGAGCGATTGAGCTCAATGCCATCGCGATGGCCCTTCCTTCCGCTATGGCCGGACTCACGCAACCCAGACATGTCGTCAATCCTGCTAATACGATGGATACTACTGCGACTATTGTGATGTTATCCATAGTCATCTCCTTTGGATAAGGCCGCTGTTGTCATCACGCGGCATCGTGTTTCGTTTGCGGTGAATGTGCCTGAGTAGCTGCAGCGATGTAGACGGCAGCTAAGGTCGTAAAGATATACGCCTGCACCATGCCCGTCAGCAGGCCCAGTGCAATCATAAACAGGGGAAAGATGAGCGGCGCGATCATGATTAGCACCGCGACGATCATCGATCCACTCATCATGTTTCCAAAAAGACGTACCGACAACGCCACGGTGCGTGACAGCTCACTGATGAGATGGAACGGGATCATGATGGCGGTAGGCTCCGCATATGTCTTCAGGTATCCGATGATTCCTTGTTCTTTGATGCCGAATATCGGCACCGCGAAGAACACACAGAGCGCAAGAGCTATCGTTGTGGACAGCGAACCGGTTGGCGGCTCCACGCCCGGGATCAGCGTGCAGAGGCATGATCCTGCGATGAACAGAAAGAGCGTGCCCAGAAAGCTCAGGTAAGTCCGCGGGTGTTTCAGCCCGACCTCGCGTATCTGGTTTTCGATGGCGGAGACGATGAGTTCCAGGAAATTCTGACTTCGAGACCGCTCCATGCCTGTTGTGATGCGGCGTGTGACCAGTTTTGAGCCGATCACGAGCACCAGCATCAGCACCCAGGTGACCACCATCGTGCCGTTGATTTTGAATATGCCATGATGCCAATAGACAAGCTGATCCGGGCTAAGATGCATGGTCTTCCTCCTTTGTGATCAGACCCGACGCTTCAGGAAGCCGAGTGAGGCGTGTCACAGCAACACGGGCAATGACCAGTCCTAAAAGGCATACCACGAACCGCTCCCAGTGGCCATGTGCCACCAAGACCATACCGATGATGACAGCCCCCAGACGCAATAGCAGGCTGCCCATCACCAAAGCCACAGGGTGGCGTGCTGTGAGTATCCGCTGCACGGTCCACCATAGGCCGCCAAAGAACAGCAGACCCAGCAACAACCCAGTCAGCAGCGATACTACTATACCTGTGGTGTCACTCATCCTTGTCCCCCTGCTCGTCAGTATCATCGTTGATCTTTCGGTGCTCCTCATCCACCCAATGCCAGGCCGATAGACAGCCGACTACCACACCTGCCGCCAGCAGCATCAGCGTCCACGAGTGTGGCCCCGGATGATGCGTATCAATCCATATTCCGAGGGCGGCACCTCCCAGAGTCGGTATCACCACCGACCAGCCGATCAGCCCCATCATGCCCAAGCCAAACCAGATGTCACGCGATTGGCGGCGTTTGGCCTTCACCTTACGCTGTGCTTTCGCACCGATCTCACGGCTGAACTCATCAGAGCCCGTCTCATTCTTGTTGCCCGGCTTGTTAGTCATGACGCAGTTCCGCCAGCTTGCGCATCAATCCGGTCTCCAGTTTCGCCATTGTGGAACGGACACCAGCCTCTTGCTCATTAAGGTTCAGGAACTCGTTTTCAACAGCCTCACGCAGCACACTCAGCTCTTTACCCGCAATAGCTTTACGCACGGAGACGGTCACATCGAAACCTGTTTTGACCATTATGCCTTCATCAACCGCAATATACGCTTCGCCCTCCTCGTCATTCTCGTAAACAAGGATGCCCGGCACCAGCCCAGCAGCACAATCCAGCCGATGGGGCAGTATTCCAAATGAACCTTGCCGAGCCTCAACGACAATGCGACTGACATCCGTCTTCTCCGCATAAACACCAAACGGCAGCAGTACCTTAAGGTTCATGAGCTCAGGTTGCGGCATTTCCCACCTCCGGTTTGATGGGTGATGCGGTTGTTGGTGGTTTGTCGGGTGAAGTGGCGGGTTTCGCTGCATTCTCTTTAATAATAGCTTCTTGTATTGTGCCTATCATGTAGAGTGACGATTCCTGGTAGTCTTTGAACTCGTCCCGCAAAATACGCTCGCAGCCCTCCAAGGCATCGTTCAGGCTGACCAGCTTGCCCTGAAGCCCGCTGAACTGCTCGGTGGTGAAAAACGGCTGAGTGAAATACCGCTCCAGTCGACGGGCGCGGGCGACCACCTTGCGGTCCTCCTGCGCCAGTTGCTCCAGACCAAGCATGGCTATGATGTCCTTCAGGTCTTCATACTGGGCCAAAGTGCGACGGACCTCTTGCGCCAGCAGGTAATGGCGGTCACCAACAATGCCAGGTGTGGCCATTTTGGAACTGGACTGCAGCAGGTCGATCGCCGGATACAGCCCCTCACTCGCCCTCTTGCGTGACAACACGATCGAAGCGGAGAGATGAGAGAAGGTATGGGCCGCAGAAGGGTCGGTCAAGTCATCCGCCGGCACATAGACCGCTTGAATGGAGGTGATGGCTCCCGTATCTGTGTTGGCGATGCGCTCCTCAAGCCGTGACAACTCCGTGCCCATGGTGGGCTGATAACCCAGTCGAGACGGCATCTGGCCCATTAGCCCCGACACTTCCATGCCAGCCTGGATGAACCTGAAGATGTTGTCGATCAGCAGCAGCACATCGCGGTGTTCGTCATCTCGGAAATACTCCGCCATCGTCAATGCGACGTTGCCTACCCTGAACCGGCAGCCTGGCGGTTCGTTCATCTGCCCGAATACCATCACCATATTCGGCAGCACACCGGCATCCTTCATGTCACGGTAGAGTTCTTCACCCTCTCGGCACCGTTCACCGATCCCGCAGAAGATGCTCACGCCCTCCTGGTGCCCCACCATGTTATGGATCATTTCGGTCAGCAACACCGTCTTGCCAACCCCAGCCCCGCCGAACAGACCCGCTTTACCACCCCGTTCCAGTGGAACCAGCACATCAATCGCCTTGATGCCGGTTTCAAACACCTCGGACTTCGTGGAGCGCCGGTCTAGCGAGGGAGGGTCTTGATGCACGGATCGCCACTCCACATCGGCGGGGGCTGCCTCGCGGTCGATCGCGTTGCCAAACACGTCAAACATCCGTGAGAGGGTGTCACGACCTACAGGAGCTTTCAGTGGGGCGGCGGTGTCCACAATCTCATCACCACGTGCCAGCCCCTGGCTGGGGGTCAGCGCAATGCCTCGCACGATATGGGCGTCCAACTGTGACATCACTTCGATGATGATTTTTCCATCGTCCGTTTTGAGCAGTGTGTTGATCGACGGCAAATGTTCAGTGAACATCACATCCACCACGCTGCCACGCACCGCGTAGACCGTGCCTGTGTTCCGGGATTCGGCGTTTTCCATCTAACTACACACCCTTCTTAACTCGCGGCGACACAGGCGCCGCCGGTGCTGTATGCCATTCCGCTTGTGCCGCACAAAGGCAAGCGCCCATGATCAGAATGCATCCTGACAGAAAAATCCACATCAACAACGCGATTATCCCGCCGAATGCCCCATAAATCGCATTGAACGTGGCATAATCGCGGAGGTAGATCACGAATAGGCTCTCAGACGCCTGCAAAAACAGGGTGGCAAACAGCGCCGCAACCCATACTTCACCAAATCGTGTAGGACGGCGCGGAGCGAGTTTATAGAACAGGCTCAGACCGGTAAATACCATGAGAATGGGGATTAATGTGCTCACGGCAGAGTAGACGAGTGAACCAAAACCACTGGCCGGAAACAGCCCATCCTTCGCCATTTTGGTCAGCACCGGTATAGCTATACCGAATAGAACTGCGCTCACCATGATGGCTAAAAACACCAGGCTTTTGAGCGGCAACCGCCACCAACTATATGCATCAGCTCCCCAAGCGCGATTTGTGGCACGGATCAGCGTTGTGAAGAAGCCCATAGAGCCCCACGCGAGGATAATAAACGCCAGGAGACCCGCCTTCCCTCGCGTCTTGACCACTCCCGCGATGGTGTCAAAAATGTATCGCTGGTTATCACCCCCGATCGGAACATAGCTCTCTACGTAGGAAATGATCTCCGTTCCGGCGCGATCGCGATTGATAAAGATGGAGGCTATTGTGACGAAGAGGATGATGAGTGGGAACAACGAAAAGAACGCATAGTGCGCGAAAGCCGCAGCCCACTGCGTGCCGTCGATCAGCGCGAACTTCTTAACCGCAAGACATAGTATCGTCCAGACGCGGTTCGCTTCCCGGCTAAGCCTGTGAGGATTGACGGGTAGCTTATCGAGCTGCATTTGTATCATGTTGGCATGAGCCAGAAGATAATTCTCAGGTGACGGTTCATGAAAACATATCTCCTATCACAGGCGTGCTTAAAGATTCACAGGCACCTGCCATTGAAAACAGCAATGCTGGTGTATATCTTTCTGAGTATACCCGCTTTAGGAATGTCTTTGTGAAGCGTCATAACCTGGTTAATATGCCATCCGGCCTATCTATGTTATATGGCCGGCCTGTCAGTAACCCTTTATTGGCTATGTCCGGGGCGGTCTGTCATTACGCCTGCGGAGGCCACTGTAATAGACCGCGCCGGTCTGGGACCTGACACAAATCTATCCAGGCTATCCGCCAGACCGGCGCGGTCTTGAGCCTTCTGCATCCGCTAGCCTGCGCACAGACCGCCCCGGACATAGGCAACTTAGTTACTCACAAGGGTGATTGATGTATGGTTAACGCTAACCACCGAGCGTCACGTCCTGCTTTGAATACCATTCTATTGCCTGGGTGAAGTGATTGGGCTTGAAATCAGGCCAGAGGTCATCGACTATGTAAATATCGGCATATACAGATTGCACCGGTAGAAACCCGCTCAACCTGTTCCAACCGCCCCAGCGAATAATCAAGTCTATCCTCGAAACATCAGCAGATCGAAGGTTAGGAATCACTCCTGTTTGTTTGGGATCGGCTGTTCGCAGGTTGTTCAAATCCCATTCCCACCCATAGTTCACCAGGAAATTGACTTTAATGCCGCCGTTGCCAAATCTCTGGCGTTGACCGGTATAAGGAAGAAGCTCACTGGGAAACGTCCGGGAGTCGGTATTACCCACGACCAGTAAATCCGCATCCTCTTTAGAAAGCATCTCAACACCCTGAATACAAGCTGCGATGAACGCATTCCGTTGTATCAACGGCCTTTTGGTATTCTCCATGGTGTACCCATAATAGGTCACCTCTTGAATTCCGGCGTCCTGCATCAGCTTGAAAAGCGTATAGCCTGGATCTAGCCCTTGGACCCATCCTTCTGCTTTCGGTATGCCCTTCGATGCGGCCCACCTTCTGCTTCCGTCAGGAATAATACCAATATGTCTTGGTAACCGCATATATATGACACCTCTATATTCGTTAAAATGAGCCGTTCCCTAAGAAATCAACATCTTATTAGCCTATGCACAGTTTACCTAAAATCTAATCTGGCTATTCAAAGTCGTTAGCCTAGTATTATTGGTAGAAGCCTAAGGCATGTTGAATACGATCACATGGTTGGCTCACTCTTCCGAAAGCACACGCAGATAACAAGGCAGCGATGAGAAACATGAAGAAGGCTGTATAGACTTTGCTCTGTCCATACAGCCTTCTTGATGGATCACATTGCGATACACGAACCACGAGTGCTACGGCTCGGAATGTTAGGCCAGTGTCCGTGCAGAAGAACCAGCTCATCCTGCCAGTTTTTGCAATACATCCCCATCGGCAGCTAGAGTGTGGTTTTTCTGCCAGTCAGTAAATTGACCACCAGTACGATCACCGCAAGCACCAATACTAGATGAATGAGGCTGCCGCCGATGCCGCCAAGCAAACCAAGCAGCCACAGCACCACCAGAATCACGAATATCGTCCATATCATGGTTATTTCTCCTACAGCACCGATCATCAGATCGGTGTATCGTATCTGCTCCATACCTTTGTGATCCAGGCTAATGCAAGCCTCGACCCGGTACGCTCAGGATCATTTTTGGGTCATCGGTTGCCAGATATGGTTACATTATCAGTGACCATACCATTTCATCTGCCACTCCTTCATCTGGGCAATTTCCTTCTGCTGAGCAGCGATGATATCACGTGCCATTTGCTTGATCTCCGGCCATGTGGCTTTCTCAAGCGCATCCTTTGCCATCATGATAGCCGCTTCGTGATGGGGTATCATCAGCGATATGAAACGATTATCATAGTTTGCGTCTTTCTCGCCTAACTCCTTCATCATCATGGCATCCATCATAGGTCTGTCCTTCTTTGAATCGCCACTCATCATCATGCCGCCGTCGTTTGCCATCCCTGAACCCATAGGCTTCACAGGTGCTGTTGTTCCTTGTTGTTTTGCACATCCCACGAGAATGAGGGCTGCGATAACGCTCACCGCGGCCATCGACAAAACCAGGTATCTTGATCTGATCATTTATCGTTCTCCCTTGTAAGTAACAGGTCGTAGGCTGCCGTGCCAGCACGGGTAGGTGTTTGTATGGAACTACAGTAGTGGCTTCCCACTAGTTTTTGGCCGGGCCTTGATATAGGGTAAGCCGACTTGTAAGGCGGCCGCTGCAAGGGATCCAGCTAGTTTTAGTTTGGTACCAAGGCTGTTATGTGATTTGAATACATTCGCAAACTGCACCCATGAGAAGACCTTGTCGAGGGAAGCCATTCGGACACTGATGATCTGAGAAATCTCGCTCACGGCTGCTGTGGTTTCATGAGTATGTCGAAGGGTAGGAATTAGCTCAGTTTGGATGTGATCCAGTAATTCCCCTGTTTGTGCCATGACACCAGGAAGCGTAGCATTGAGATCAGTCACCAGTATGTTGGCATTTTTGATAAGTCCACCAGCACCAATGAGGGTAGCCTCCACACGCTCGGTAGTCGCTCGGATTCGAAACTCTGCTGTGATCACTAGCAGACGCAGAGATATCAACAACCTAATCATATAGATTAGTGTGACGATGGCCGCGGTAATCAAGATAGCGATGAGAAACTCCATGTCCGTATACTCCTCATTCCTTACTCGGTGTATACCAAGTATGGCATGTTGCGGAGTAAGATAGCAATACGTTTCGTGCTAGTTTATTAACATTTTTGCTGGTAATTCTACCATATTTAGGCACCATAACAGGCTGGAGCTTTCGTCAACTATACACCATCAGATCCCCACCAGCACGAGTCACGAATGAGGTATAAGTCGTGATTGCGCTACACACGTTCGTGCCATAAACACCAGATTCACGGAATTTACAAGCCATCCCCCCCAAAGAATGATTTCTGACTTCGCACGGTGAAATTACAATTAGTATTGTTTCGAAAACGAAAGGATCGCACCACATGCTCAACATCATAAAAAGAGCCGTCATCGTCGCAGGTCTTCTTTTTGCAGTCACCGGCTGCTACGCTGCAGACGCACTGGTGACAGGCTGGCAGAAGCCACCAGGCACCGCTAAACCACGAACCTGGTGGCACTGGATGAACGGCAATATCAGCAAACAAGGAATCACCCGCGACCTCGAGGCCATGAAGCACGCAGGCATAGGCGGTGCCACCATATTCCAGGCGGCACTGCAGGAGCCCAAAGGGCCAGTGCCCTTCTTTAGCCCGGAATGGCACCAAATGATGTTGTTCGCGGCGCAGGAAGCCAAACGGCTTGGCATTGAGCTGAGTATGCACAACAGTGATGGTTGGAGCAGCAGCGGCGGACCATGGGTCAAGCCTGAGGATGCCATGAAGATGCAGGTTTTTAGCGAAGTGCATGTCACAGCAGGCTCTGGAGCCGTCAAACTACCTCAACCCTACACGAGGATCAACACCTATGGTGACATCGCGGTGGTGGCCTTCCCCACGCCGGATGTGGAACGCGCGCAGATATCCGCTGCGAAACTCACCATACCCGGCAGTGACACCCCCATACCCAACGCCGATGTGTTGTGTGATGGTGATGTGAATACCACACTGGACATCGCTGCCAACCGGCCAGACGGCGGCAGTGAGCTGCGTATCGAGTTCGATCAGCCCACCGAAATCCGGCAGTTCACTCTGCGCCACTGCATGGGTGTGGCCAACTCCGTCACACTGGATGTATCTAAGCCGGATGGTTCCTGGGAGAACCTGGGCAGCTGGAACAGTAACATGTCCGGAGAGCGGCCAGAGTGGCAAGGATCCTGGCCTGTCAAGCCGACCACAGCCAGGCTCTTCCGAGTGGTCTTCAACGGTCCCGCTGGAGGACATGCTCGCCCAGGGGAGCTGCAGCTTAATGGCGGAGCCCGAGTGCGCGACATCAACATCAAAACACTCAGTGCCCACTCCAATATAGGGGCACAGCGTGAGATCGCCATCGTGAAGCCTGGTTCCGCCATATCGCCCGAAAGCGTGAAAGACATTACGCAGTACATGAAGCCGGACGGCAGCCTCGACTGGCATCCCACATCGGGCGACTGGACCGTGATCCGCTTCGGCTGGACCCCGGTCACCGTGACCAACCACCCGGCCACCGCAGAGGGGGTCGGTCTGGAGGTTGATAAACTCAGCTATCAGGCTGTCACAGACTTCTACAAAGTGGCCGTAGGCACCGTGGTGAAGAACCTCGGTCCTTTAGCTGGCACGACGCTGAAGCACATCCTCATCGACAGCTACGAAACAGGTCCACAAAACTGGACCCAGGGTTTTGATGAAATCTTCAAGACTAAAAACAAGTATTCCATCATCTCCTGGCTGCCTGTCCTCACGGGACGGTTCGTCAGCAACGATGAGCAGACGGAGCGGTTCCTGTGGGACTTCCGCAAGACCGTCAGCGACCGATGGGCGGATGTGTATTATGACGCCTTCCGCAAGCTCTGCAACAACGACGGCATGTTGCTTGAGTCAGAGCCTTACGGTGATGGCCCAATCAACTCCGTGCTGGAAGCCGGGCT
This sequence comes from Armatimonadota bacterium, assembly GCA_963677485.1. Taxonomy (GTDB): domain Bacteria; phylum Armatimonadota; class HRBIN16; order HRBIN16; family HRBIN16. The sequence goes on from OY781964.1 coordinate 752,611, forward strand.
CAGCAACATCCCGATGACCGAATACTGGGCTGGCTCTGACGGTTTTGGCGACATCACATACCAGGTAGTCAGTGGAGCGCATGTCACCGGTCGAAACATCATCGGCGCTGAAGCTTTCACCGGCGGCGGCTGGGAGTATGGCCCGTTTGAGCTTAAGCGGCTGGGTGACTCGCAGTGGTGCGAGGGTGTCAACCGATACGTCTACCACACCATGGCTCTCCAAGCAGATGAGAAGCTGCCAGGTTGGACACTCGGTTACTTCGGGACGTTCTTTAACCGTCACAACACCTGGTTCAATCAGACCGCATCTTGGAACCAGTATGTCTCAAGAAGCCAGTACCTGCTGCAACGCGGCGACTTTGTTGCCGATGTGCTGGAGCTAGCAGAGGAAGGCGCACTCGATGTGACCGACAACATCGGGCTTCCATTCGGCTGGCGTTCTGACCGCATCGTGTCACCTTTCCTTCTGAAGGCAACGGTCAAGAATGGTCGCATCGTGATGCCAAGCGGGATCAGCTACCGCCTGCTGATGCTGCCCAAGAGCGGACGAATGAGCGTGTCTACGCTGAGCAAGATACAGGAGCTGGTCGCTGCCGGTGCCACAGTGTTGGGTCTTCCACCCACCGAAACACCCGGTCTTGAGGCCTACCCACAGAGCGATTCCCAGCTTAAGGCGATCGTCCAAAAGTTATGGGGCAACACGACTGTCAGCAAAGGCATGGGCAAGCGCAAGCTTGGTGCAGGGCTGGTCATGTGGAACATGAGCATCGTCCAGGCACTGCAGGCGTTGAAGGTTGGGCCCGATGTGCAGGTGACTGATAACTACAAGAAGGTCAGATATATCCACCGACGAACCGCGGATGCGGATATCTACTTCGTCTGCCACTCCGGGCAGGAGCCAGTGCAGCTTCAGATCGCCTTCCGCGCCACTGGCCGAATACCCGAGTATTGGTATCCCGATACCGGCAAGATGGAACAAGCCACGCAGTACACCAGCACAAGGACTGCCACGACACTGCCCGTGCGAATGGACGGCACGGGATCGGTATTTGTGGTCTTCCGAGACAAATCCAGTAAGCCTGCACCCGTCAAAACGGTGAAGCAGAGCGTGACCACCAAGAAGCTCAAACTGCCATTGACTGTGCTCTCAGCACAATATGGAGTTCTGAATGACCCCGCCCGATGCATGAATGTGACGGCGAAAATCACCAAGATGGTCGTTGACAACAGCCTCGAGTTGATGCCATCTAATGACACTTTCGGCCGCGACCCAGCCTCTATGACCGTCAAGCAGTTCTCTATCAAGTATAAGCTGGGTGACGAGGTGCTGGAGAAGACATACGCTGAGAACAGCTCGGTACTGATTCAGACATCAGGTCCAAAACGCGATTACGCCTGGGTAGATGCCTCCGGTGCCGACAAGCTCAATCTAGTGGCAACCGAGCCCGGCAGCTACAAGGTGGCGCTTTCCAACGGTAAAACCCGCAGTATTGCAGTCAAAGCACTACCATCTATGACCATTGCCTCACCCTGGCAGGTGGCATTCCAGCCGGGCTGGGAAGCCCCCGCCAGCGTGGTGTTTGACAAGCTGATCGACTGGTCACAAAGCGATGTTCAGGTCATCAAATATTACTCTGGCACGGCGGTCTATACCACCAGCTTTGATGTTGAACAAAACCTTACCGGCTCCAATCTCGATGTCTACCTGAACCTGGGGCAGGTAAAAATGATGGCTACGGTGAAGATCAACGGCAAGACGCTGGATACCCTCTGGAAGCCACCGTTCCGATTGAACGTCACAGGGCTCGTGAAACCCGGTGCCAACTCATTGGAAATCGCCGTCACCAACACCTGGGTCAACCAGTTGATCCGTGACACTCAACGGCCTGCCGACCAGAAGAAAACATGGCTGACCTGGCAGCCGTATGATGGCTACTCACAACTGCAGTCCAGTGGTTTGATTGGGCCAGTCGTGCTCGAAACCGAAGCCAGGGTACAGCTCTAGCATCAATTTCTGAGTAACTAGCCGTAGGGGCACCCCTTGTGGGCGCCCTAAACAAGCTATCGAACGATCCACGATTAGGGCGCCCACAAGGGGCGCCCCTACGACAGTATCAGATTAGGGCGCCTACAAGGAGCGCCCCAACGACCGAATCCGTTACAGTATAGGCTGCCGTGCCAGCACGGGCGGTTGCTTGATACAGATCGATGAAAGGACCCCTCCGTATGCATAAAAATAACAGTAAAGCCGTGATCATTGCCAGTATGCTGATGATGACCACTTGCGCCTTCGCCGCCGACGCTCTGGTGTCTGGCTGGCAGAAACCGCCCGATACCGCGAAACCACGCACATGGTGGCACTGGATGCACGGCAACATCACCAAGCAGGGCATTACCCGCGACCTTGAGGCCATGAAGCGCGTAGGGATAGGTGGAGCCACCATCTTTAACGCCTCACTGGCGCCCAAAGGCAAGGTGCTATTCTTTACCCCCGAATGGCACGAGATGATGGTGTTTGCGGCCAAGGAGGCGAACCGCCTCGGGCTTGAGCTCAGCATGCACAACAGCGAAGGCTGGAGCAGCAGCGGCGGCCCATGGGTCAAACCTGTAGATGCCATGAAAATGCTGGTGTATTCTGAGACCCGAGTCACGAGTGACACCAGTAAAGTGGCTTTGGCACAGCCCTATACACGCCTGAATACATACGGCGATGTTTCAGTCATCGCATTCCCCACCCCCGCTGCAGAGCAGCACGCGATGCTCCCCTCAGCCGTGCTGACCGTGGCGGGCAGCAGTGAGCCCCTAAGCAACCCCCAGCGGTTATGGGATGGCGATGTAAAAACCACTGTTCGTATTCCCGCCAGTCAATCTGACGGTGGTAGTGTGCTGGATATCGAATTCAAGCAGCCCACCGAGGTTCGCCAGCTCACCTTGGCACAGTGCGTCAACATGTGCGACACCATAACACTGGAGGCCGCCACCGCCTCTGGCCAGTGGCAGCAGTTGGGTCAGTGGTCGGGCAACATGCTCGGTGACCGCCCCGACTGGCGCGGTTCCTGGCCCTGCACACCTGCGAAGGCCAGCCATTATCGCATCATCTTCAAGCGTCCTTCCAATGGGCGAATCGAGCTGGGGGAACTCAGCCTGGATGCCGGGGCACGCGTGCCCAACATCGACACTAAAACATACAGCGTCCATGCAGGACAACCTGCAGAACGGCAGAAATCAACCGTTCCCGCAGGATCAGCCATTAACCCCGCCAGTGTGATAGACATCACACGCCACATGCAGGCGGATGGCAACCTCGACTGGCGTCCCACATCCGGTGACTGGACCGTCATCCGGTTTGGCTGGACACCTATCAGCGTGCAGAACCACCCCGCCTCAGAAGAGGGCATCGGCCTAGAGATCGACAAACTGAACTACGAGGCCGTCTCCGGGTTTTACAAGGTTGCAGTGGGCACCATTGTGAAAAATATGGGGCCACTCGCCGGCACGACTTTGAAAAACATCCTCATCGACAGCTACGAAACAGGCCCACAAAACTGGACACCAGGTTTTGAAGCTATCTTCAAAGATCACACAAAATACTCCATCACAACCTGGATGCCGGCTCTCACTGGCCGTTACGTGGGCAATGACGAACAGACCGAACGGTTCCTGTGGGACTTCCGCAAGACCATCGGTGACCGCTGGGCGCAGGTCTACTACGACGCCTTCCGCAAGCTCTGCCATGCCGACGGCATGCTGCTGGAATCGGAGCCTTACGGCGATGGACCCATCAACTCGGTACTGAATGGTGCCCTGAGCGATGTCCCCATGACCGAATTCTGGGCTGGCACTGACGGCTATGCTGACACCACCTATCAAGTGGCCAGCGGGGCGCACATCGGCGGACGACGGGTGATCGGTGCCGAAGCTTTCACAGGAAATGCCGATAGCTGGCAATACGGACCATTTGAGATCAAGCGGCTGGGTGAAACCCAGTGGTGTCTTGGCGTCAACCGGTATATATTCCACACGACCGCACTGCAATACGACGAGAAACTTCCTGGCATGGCCCTCGGACCACACGGTATGCATTTCGACAGACACAATACCTGGTTCGAGCAGAGCGCGGTCTGGATGAAATACATCGCCCGCAGCCAGTATCTGCTGCAACAAGGCAACTTCGTGGCCGATGTTCTGCATCTGGCCGAAGAAGGAACGATGGAAGGCACCGATGACATAGGACTGCCGTTTGGATGGCGTTCCGACCGCATCGTCGCCCCCTTCCTCATGCGCGCCAGCGTGAAGAACGGCTTGATCGTTCTGCCAAGCGGCATGAGTTACCGGCTTCTGGTGTTGCCATCCAGTGGACGGCTGAGTGTACCCACACTCCGCAAGATCCGTGACCTTGTCGACGCGGGTGCTACCATCATGGGTAACCCACCCACTGAGACACCAGGACTGAGTGCATACCCTGGCTGCGATGCACAGCTCAAGTCGATTGCCAATAGCCTCTGGGGCGCGAACAGGACCAAACGCAAACTCAACTGGAGCAAAGTAGGTAAAGGGCTCGTTCTAGACACGATGCCTATTCAGCTTGCACTTAACCGCATCGGTGTGCTCCCTGACCTCAAGGTACTGAATTCCTACAAACAGGTCAGTTTCATTCATCGCCGCACAGCCAATGCTGACATCTATTTTGTATGCAACACAGGCGAGGAGCCTGCGCAGTTGCAGATGTCCTTCCGAACAACCGGACGAATCCCTGAACTATGGCACCCCGATAGCGGTAAGACGGAACGAGCCAGCAGCTATACCAGCAACAAAGAAACGACCACGCTGCCGATCAGGCTGGACGGCACCGGCTCGGTGTTTGTCGTGTTCCGCACCAAGTCAACGGCTCCTGCCCCTGTCCGCTTGGTGAAGCAAAGCGCATCATCAGCTCCCGCCAAACTGCCGCTCAAAATACTAAGTGCGCAATATGGTGTGTTAGGCGATGATTCACGCACGATGGATGTCACGCAACTCGTGACAAAGTTGGTCAAAGCCAACAGCCTCGAAATGCTGGCCTCCAACACCACATTTGGCCGTGATCCTGCTGGCCTCGTGGTGAAGGGGTTCTATATCAAGTACCAACTGGGTAGTGAAATCATCGAAAAGAGTGTCGGTGAAAACACCACCATACTGATCCAGGCTCAAGGACCCTCACAAGATGCAGCATGGGTTGAAGCTGATATGGACGGCAAGCTGACACTGAACGCAACCAGCTCTGGTCTGTTCCAGGTTACGGGCACAAACAAAGATAATACGACACTTACAGTGAAAGCACTGCACACCCAATCCATCAACAGCACCTGGCAAGTAGGATTCAAACCCGGCTGGGATGCCCCCGCCACCGCCACGTTCCCCAAGTTGATCGACTGGACGAAAAGCGAAGACAAGGGCATCAAATACTACTCGGGAACAGCGACCTATACCACGCGGTTCACTGTGCAGAAGGCCATCCAATCAGCAAACCAGCGGGTTTACCTCGACCTGGGCAAGGTCTGCGTCTTCGCCAACGTGAAGCTCAACGGCAAGGACATGGGCACCCTATGGAAACCGCCGTTCCGAGTGGACGTGACCGATGTGCTGATACCTGGCAGCAACGAGCTGCAGGTTCAAATCACCAACAACTGGGTGAACCAGCTCATCCGCGACCAGCAACGCCCGGCAAGCCAGAAGAAGACATCGCTTCCCTGGCAGGTCTACAACGCCAACTCACCGCTGCAAACCAGCGGTTTGCTTGGCCCTGTAAAGCTGATCACCGAAGCACGCATTCCGTTGAAGTAACCCAACCAAAAGGGGCACCCAACCGGGTGCCCCTTTTTTTCTATTGGACGCATCGGGCGGATCAGACCACTATGTTAATTCGTCCGATCTGTCGAATCCGTCCGATGAATAACAATCTAGTTACAACAACCGCTCGTTCTACCTGGCTACTATCACCCGGTTTCCCCGCTCCACGACGGGCAGGAACAGCGGTCGCTCATTGAAGGCGCTGTTGGGCTGGTGTAAACACATGGTAAGCTGCCCCTTCAGGCTGGTAAAGATCATTCCATGCCCGCCATCATTGGTGTAGATAGGCCATCTCTCTTGAACCCACGGTCCGGTGATTTCACCGCTCAAGGAATGTGCAACCGCCTGGCAGTATCCATCAGCGGCAAAACTGCTCCACAACATGATCAAATGGCCGTTGCCCAGTCGGTGAAGAAAGCAGCCATCTGTCACTTTGCCTTTTTTTACGGATTCCCAGGGGATATCCAAACACCACTTGGCATCACCCGCACGAAACAGCAGCACAGGGGCCCCTACTGGTCGGCTGAGATCATCACTCAGCGGCATGGCACATACCTCACCGTTACTGACCTGCACCCATTCGTGGCAGAACACGATCAACGGTTTACCCTTCTTGTCTACATACAGCGAGCCGTCCAGGCACTCCCACTCCGCAGGTGTCACAGGAAACTGCGATATCGGTACGAAGGGGCCGTCCGGGTTGGCCGACTTGAAAATCTGGGTACCGCGCCGCCTCTTCTCACTATGGATGCTGGCAAAAAGATAGTAGCTGCCCTTCCACTCGTGTATCTCAGGTGCCCACCAATCTCGGTCAGCCCAGAAACCAGGTTGCGGTCGGAAGGCTGCGATAGGGCCCTCCCAACTCTCCAAATCGCTGCTTGTGAAGACGTCGTAGCCCACAGCCACTGTGCCAGTCATGATGTATCGCTGCCTGGCCCGATCGACGACTACAAAGGGATCACGAATATGTAAATCAGCTCGTTTCATGCGGTCCTCCTGTGATGTTATACCAACATATCGATTCACCATCGCAGCTTGAGATTCCTGCGATAATTATTTGTGAAATAATACACAATCGCCTCCGAGGCCAGTATAATGTATATATATCTACATGTGGAGGACAGGAGCAGCTATGAGCACCGAAGGTAAACCTAAAGCGATACCTCAAGCGACTCTCGAGCGCATGGCGACCTATCTGCGAATCGTCAGCGATCTGGACAATCTGGGAACGGAACGCATCTCCTCCAGTGAGATGCAGCAGATAGCTGGATTTAGCGCGGCTCAGTTCCGTAAAGACCTGAGTTATTTTGGCGATTTTGGCACCCCTGGTGTGGGATATAGTGTTAAACACCTGAGACAGCGCATCGCGAAGATTATGAACACCGACCACACGCATTCCGTGCTGCTTGTCGGTGCAGGGAAATTGGGAAGTGCTCTTGCTGAGTATGACATCCTTCGCCAGCAGAATTTCCACATCATGGCGATTTTTGACACCGATCCCGATAAAATCGGACGCTCCGTGGCGGGCATTACGGTGCATTCGGCGGAGCACATTCATGATGTCAACAAATGTATCTGCGCACGCCTGGGTATCATCACAGTGCCCGTGGATGTCGCACAGCAAGTAGCGAATCAGTTAGTTGATTCTGGTGTCGAAGGTATTCTGAACTTCGCAGCTACCATTATCAAAGTACCTGCACACGTAAAAGTCCGCTATTTCAGCATGAAACGTGAACTGGCATTGCTGGCTTACTTCTTGGAACACCCCTTCGATGAGTGCCTTGAAGCCGAATAGCTTCACGCTCGATATTACCCCGCATGAACTTCGACTTGAGGTCTCTCTGTGCTGTGGAATGAGCTTCCGATGGCAACCGCTCTCTGAGCATGAGTGGCAAGGGGTGTTGGGCAGCGCGGAGCTGCGGTTGGAGCAAACAGCAGATAATGTGATTTGCCATGTTGTCAGCGGCACGATAGAGCGTTCTGTGCTGCATGACTACTTCCAACTCGAAACACCCCTCGTCCCTCTGGTGGCTCACTGGGCAAAAGCCGATGCGCGGTTGGCGGAAGTGGCACCAGCTTTTCGCGGTCTGCGTGTGTTACGCATGGATCCCTTTGAGTGCCTGATTAGCTTCATATGCAGCAGTGCGAATCACATCAGGCGAATCACGGGTATGGTTAACAGGTTGTGCCAGCATCTAGGTGATGAGCTGCCATGCGGTGGATACAGTTTTCCGTCGGTCAGCCGTGTCGCGGAGTGCCAGTCACAGCAGTTGCGTTCACTTGGGTTTGGTTATCGCGCGGAGTTTGTAGTAAACGCGGCTCGGATGGTTCAAGCACAAGGGGAAGGCTGGCTGGAAAGCCTACGAGGTGTGAGTTATCAAGAAGCACACACCGCGCTACAACAGCTTCCGGGTGTCGGGGCCAAGGTGGCCGATTGCGTCTGTCTCTTCGCCCTGGATAAGCCCGGAGCCATCCCTGTGGACACCCATGTGTGGCAAATTGCCCGGCGTGACTACGGCCTGTTCGCGGATGCAAAATCCATCACGCCTAAAATCTACGCCGGCATCGGTGACTTCTTCCGCGAACGGTTTGGTGAGCACGCTGGATGGGCACACAACCTGCTGTTTGCCGCTGATCTGCCCATCTATCGCGACCGATTGGGCTGTTGAACTGAAAGCCTTCGCTCACTACAACGGTGACCTTCCGTTAGCCTAGCTGCAAGTCCGTGCTGTGCCCCGGGAAAAACTTCGCTTCGCTATCCAGCTTCATCTTGATGGCATTCACAGCGATCGCCGCTTCCCCCACGGCTGTGGCGATCAGCTTCAGTTTAGCCGGATGATCGGTCACATCTCCAGCCGAATAGACCATCGGCAAGTTGGTGGCCATAAACTCATCAACATAGATGTTGCTTCGGTTGACATTCAACCCCCAGCTCTCATATCCCCTCATTCCGGCCAGGAACCCGATATTGACCAGCACGGTATCGACATCCAGCGTGGTCATCTCCTCGGTCTTGGTGTTCTGCACGGTGACACCGTGGATGATGGGGGCCTCACCATGTATCTCCCGCGCTTCCGTGAAAGTCAACACCTTCACGCGGCTCGCGGCCAGGCTCTGAAGGCTCTGCTCGTGCGCACGGAAAGTATCACGGCGGTGTATCAACGTCACGCTTGCGGCTAGCGGTTCGGCGGCCAGTGCCCAGTCAACCGCACTATCTCCCCCGCCCACTATCAGTGTTTTTTTGCCTTCAAGTGCCTTGAGTTGCTTGACGAAATAGAGCAGGCTGGTGCCCTCGTATAGTTCCGCATCAGGCACCTCCAACGGGCGCGGCACAAAAGCTCCTGCCCCAGTACATATCAACAGCGACTTTGTGAAGTATTCACCCTTATCCGTGTGCAGCGAATAGACCTCGGCAGCTTGATCCCAGCGAAGTTGCGTGGTGCGCTCTTCCAGGCACACCTGTGGCTTGAAGCGCATCGCCTGTGCTATCATCCCATCTGCAAGTCCACGGGCAGTGACTTCAGGAAATCCGGGCATGTCGTAGATGGGTTTTTCGGGGTATAGGGCGGTCAATTGGCCACCGAGTTGGGGGAGGCAATCAATAACGCGGGTGCTGAGTTCCCTCAGCCCCGCATAAAAGGCGGCGAATAATCCGGTTGGGCCGCCGCCTATAATTGTGATGTCAGTAGGGTTATTATTCATAACCCTATTTTACCCGTTCTTGGTTTGGAACTCCTGCATGAATTGAACAAGAGCCTTCACACCTTCAGCGGGCATGGCATTGTAGATCGATGCTCGGATGCCGCCCACGCTTCGATGACCCTTCAGCTCCCACAGACCAGCAGCCTTGGCTTCAGTCACGAACTTGGCTTCCAGCTCATCGCTGGGCAGGCGCCAGGTGACGTTCATCATCGAGCGGCTCGAAGGAACAGCGTGGCCCTTATAGTAGCCGTTGCTGCCGTCGATCGCACTATACAACCAGCCGGCCTTTTCCTGGTTCAGCTTCTGCATCGCATCCAGCCCACCGACGGTATCCTTGATCCAGCGGGTGACCAACGAGATGATATAGATGGTAAATGCTGGCGGCGTGTTATACAGCGAGTTGTTTTTGATATGGGTTCGGTAATCGATCATGCTTGGCAGGCCATCCGGAATACGGGCAACCATATCATCACGGATGATCACCACTGCCGCACCGGCAGGCCCGATGTTCTTCTGCGCACCAGCATAGATCAAACCATACTTACTGACATCCATCGGGCGAGATAAGAAGTCCGATGAGGCGTCGCATACCAGCGGAGCTGCACTGGCAGGTTCGGTCTGGAACTCCACACCTTGAATGGTCTCATTACTGGTGATGTGGGTATAAACGGCGTTGGGATCCAGGTTCAACTCGCTATCGGCAGGCACGTGGTTGTAGTTGTCCGCTTTGCCATCCCAGGCCACATTGGTCTTGCCGAAAAGTTTGGCTTCGGCCAGCGCCTTTTTGCCCCAGGTTCCCGTTAATATGTAGTTAGCTGTCTCTTCTTTTCCCAATATGTTGGCTGGAATAGTCGCAAACTGGGTACTGGCTCCGCCGCCAACAAACAGCACGTGGTAGCCTTCGGGCAGGCCCAGAAGCTGCTTGATGTTGTTGATGGCTTCGTCCAGGATCGCTTCAAATACTTTGCTTCGGTGACTGATCTCCAGGATAGATGCTCCCCCACCGGGCAGGCAGAGAAGATCAGCTTGAGCCTGCTCAAGAACAGGCATGGGAAGCACGGCTGGGCCGGCGGTGAAACTGTAAACGCGAGATGCGTGATTGTTCATGGTTTTATTCTCCTGAAAGGCAGATTGCTTAATGGTGGTGCTTGCGCCATTGACAGCCCATATTGCAGCTTTTATGACAGGCGGATACTGATAGCCCCATGGTCAATAAGGCCATCACCACACGATTCAGTGTATCATAATGATAATCAGACGCACGATAAATCACTCTGAAATGAGCAAGCGATATTGTGCGATCGACGTGATGGAGAACATCGGATGGATTTTCCTAAAAACCGGTTGAAGATCACCAAGCATAAGGGAACCCGGACAAGTGAGCAGGGCTGGCTGGTGCTGGATATCAAAGGGATTGACCTGGATGGCGTAAACGAGATAGTGATTTCGATGGCAGATGTCACTGGATTGAATGAAGAACCTGCGCCACAAGATGATCCACTGGCAAAGCTCGCTCAGTTCCTCCAGGACAAACAAAGTCACAGCGACGAGTAAGCCTCAAGGCAGCACGAGTCGTCGCGGCATCGCCTGTGGACATCCGTTTTATGCAGTGGGCATAGCCTCGCTGGCATTCAGCAAGGAGTAATAATAACATGACCGATACGCACAGCGTATCTCCGATGAAAGTGAAACTCATATTCCCGACACCTGATGTCGCGAAGGATTATTATAGACAGATCGTCTTTCTGGCCTGCAAACTGTGCTACAGCGAATCAAGCCCCGAAGAGATCTGGGAAAACTTGCAATCAGGCAAGATTACCGATAAGAAAATCGAGAGCCTGATCAACAAGGTGGTCGCTTCAGGGCATCACAGTACCATCGAGCACATTGTGTTTTCATTTGCCATTTCAAGCGTAAGCCGAACGCTGACACATCAACTTGTGCGGCACCGTATCGGCGTCGCGTTTGATCAGCAAAGCCAGCGATATGTCTCCCTGTCGTCTCCGGTTTTCGTGGAACCCCCCACCATAGCAGAGAACAGTGAAGCTCATGGTCTGTATCAACAAGCGCAGCAGCAAATGGCTCAGACCTATGACCAGTTACTGAAGTTAGGCATACCATCTGAAGACGCCCGGTTTGTGTTTCCTCAAGGTGTATGCAGTAACCTCATCATGACAGTGAACCTTCGGGAGTTGATCCACATCAGCGGATTACGGCTATGCAGTTTGGCCCAATGGGAAATCAGGTCGATGTTCCAGAAGGTTCGTGCAGAAGTGAAGCAAGTCTCACCTTATTTTTCGCGGATGATGGTGCCCCACTGTGTGAATGAAGGGTTCTGCTCCGAACTAGGCAATAAGAACGGTCATTGCCGCATTCGTCCACACATTGACCAGGTGCAGGCAATCTACACTCGCTGGAAAAACGGTGAACTGGTCGATGCGCCTGAAACTGATTCCTCAGGCGAAAATGATTAGCTTGAAGACATGCTAAAAACACGCTAAATCACGATATCTGCTACCTCGAGATGGTCGTTTTTAGAATTCGCACTGATTCTGGTTATTTTCATCCGAAAAACCATGAAGAACGACAGATATCGGGGTATACTTTGAAATAGTAGTTATATCTCAACTTGGTGATGCCCTTATATGGCCAATTTATGGCAAAACAATCTCGATGTATCGGCCTTCCTCAACGGCTCGCTGATCATCGTCATATCGTATCTATCACTGATGATTTCCAGATTACAACGATCTCATAAGTGGTGGGTATGGCTCATATTGGCATCGCTACTGCTGGGATGCGCCTCCTGGTTTGATATCTTACTGCTGAGCTCCAGTAATGTAGCTGGTCCCCCATGGGTATCGTTCGTAATTAAGTTCGTCGGTTTTGTGTGCCTCGCGGCCTTTGCTGATGCTCTTTTAAAAAGCAGCGGTGGTTCGCAGAAGTTCCTTAGTTATGCGGTATTAGCAGCCTCGGCTCTCACTATATATAGCATCAATGGTGGCGTTGCTGTGGCCACGTCTGTGATGTACCTTAGCCTTTTTGTGCCAACCTGCGTGGTCATCGGCGTAGCTGTGTGGCGGCATCTTCGGACAGAACCGCCGGTTCGTCCCGCCTCATCCTGGGTATTCATTGCCGTGTCGATTTTGCTGGCTGTCTCCAATATCCTATTACCTCTGCGAACCCTCTCGCCCTACATAGTGATCACAGAGCGAATTGAGATTACGGTATTAGCTTGGTCCAGCTTAATACATATACTCACCCTTTTATTATGTATCTGCGGAATGTTAATGCACCTGAGGTTTCTCAGCTCCACACCGGCTAACCGCGATTACTTCAACAGAGTTTTGGTTACCACCTGTGTTGCCGTGGTGGCGTCCGGAGGATTCAGCATATGTGCCTACACCAGCGGAATTAGCGCCATCAATAAAGCTTACGAAAGTGTAATGCAGTCATCAAATAGTCTGGCGGACCAGCTCCAAACCACTAAATCTCTAGGACGCAGAGCCGCTAGCTCCGAGCGGTATGGCATGTTGTTCAACACCATGATCAATACACCCGCACTGCAAAGCCTGCGCCTTGTTCATGGGGCGGCTACTAATGGTGAGTACGACCAGATCGTCGCTGTTGACAGTCCGACACTGAACCTGGGGTGGCCCGCCCAATTCAAGCATGTATTCATTTTGGACAAACTTGATGATCCTAAGAATGCTGTTTTAACTGCTGAGAGCTCGCATCTTTTCATTGTCCGCAAACCATTCCTCCTTCGCATCCCGCTCTTTATGAGCGGCATCATCTTGACCAGCCTCTGGCTGCTCATTGGCACCGTGATGGCCAGTAGTAAACTGCTGGCGGATGAGCGGCAATTGACAGCCAGTAGTATCGACAAACAACAACTCCGTATCAACAAGATTTTCCATTGCAGCCAGATCGGTATGGCTGTGCTAAACCAAAACGGCGATGTGGTGGAAGTGAACGACGCGACATGCCGCTTCCTGGGCCGCAGCAACAGTGAACTGGGAGGAATGAACCTCAACCTTCTGATCTGGCGTGACGACTACCCGGACATTCAGACCGAACTCGCCCGGATTTCTGGCAACGAAAACGAGATTTACACCACCGAAGTACGCTTCGCCCGGCCCGACACCCGGCAAGTCTGGGCTCTGGTAAACCTAATGTATGAGCCTGGCGAGTCTGGTGAACAAGCGCATATCATCATGCAGCTACAGGACATCACCTCACGCAAGCAAGATGAAGACCAACTGCGGCATAGCTGGGAAATGCTGCAAGTGTTGCTGAACGCACCGGATTACGGTGTATTCCTGCTGAACCCAGATGGAACGACACTGCTTTGTAACGAGAATGCCGCACGACGATGCGGATTGTGTATGGACAAGATGGCGGGCGTCAGACCGCTTGATGAACTGAGCCCTGAAAACAAAGAGTTCCGTATTAATCAGCTTGATCGGGTTGTGAATAATGCCATCCCGATCAGGTTCGAAGATGCCACCGAAAAATACACCACTACTGTTGCCATGTGGCCAGTGTGCGACGAAAATGGATCAGTCGCTACCGTAGCCCTTTTCGTGCAGGACACCACCGAGATGCTGCACAACAAGCTTGAGCTGGCCCGAGTTACGCAACAAGCCGCCGACTTAAAGACTATCCTGGACCGTAGCAATGTGATGGTCATGCGTTCAACTGTTCACGGTGATAAGGTGGTGAACATATTCATAGGCGGTAACCTGAACATGCTGGGATACCCCGTCGAGTTCTATACTGCCCCCAACTTCCGATGGGATAGTATCCTTGCCGATACCGATAATGACCGTACACAGGATGAGTTCTGGCGGCGATATCATGCAGGCGAACAGGAGTTCGTTCTGGAAGCTAGGCTGTGTGATGCCAAGAGCAGAGAGCAATGGTATACACTCACTGTGAATGTGTCGCACGACCAGCTTGGTAATAAAACAGGCTTTGAGCTCGTAGTCAGTAATGTCAACAGCCTGCGTGTTGCCGAATACGAAACCCGCACCATGGAACAGCGCATGATACAGGCCCAGAAATATGAGAGCCTCGCTGTATTGGCCGGCGGTATTGCACACGATCTGAACAACAACCTGATGACCATCATCGGCAACGCAGAACTGCTGCTGGATGGCATCTCAGCCGACGTCACCGCATCGCTGCAGGACACTCTGTCGGCGGCTCAACGGGCCGCTAAGCTTTCCGAGCAGATGCTGGCTTTCTCGGGACGTGGTATCTTCCACTTGACCCCTTGCCACTTTAACTCCCTGCTTGCAGACACCATTGATAGTATCCGCACTCATATACCGCCTAAGGTGAAGCTACACCAACACCTCAACGGTGATATCCTTCAAGTGCTTGCTGACCACTCGCAGATGGCCCAAGTGATTACGAACCTGTGCATGAACGCGGTGGAAGCAATGACCACTGGTGAGGGCAATCTCGCCATCAGCACAGAGGAGCGTTACTTAACAGGCAATGAGCAGTTCGGTGCCCACACAGGCGTCATCAAACCCGGCCGATATGTGGCGTTGGTTGTAAAAGACGATGGTCATGGCATGGACGCAAACATGACGGAACGGATGTTTGAGCCTTTCTTCAGCACGAAACTGCCCGGCAGAGGGCTTGGGCTAGCGGCGGTGTTGGGGATTGTGCGCGCTCATGGTGGGTTTGTGCAGGTAGAAAGCCTTCCTGGTGTAGGTACGACGGTGACGGTCTATATTCCCATACGTCACAACACCGAACCCGACATCACACCCAGCAAACAACAGGGCACTAATAAGAGCAACATCATACTGATGGTCGACGATGAACCCGCTGTGCTGGATGTCGGCCGGCAAATGTTGATACACCTTGGTTACGAGGTAGTCACCGCCGCGAACGGCAGCGAAGCACTGGTGGCCTTTGCTGAGCTAGAGGGGCGCGTTGACTGCATTCTGCTTGACTTAACGATGCCCATCATGGATGGTGGACAGACCTTGCGTGCGCTGCGTCTGGTCAACGAAACTGTGCCGGTTGTGTTCGTGAGTGGATATGACTACAGCTCCGTGTTTGATAAGATCAATGGGCTGAACTACCAGGGGTTCCTCCAAAAGCCCTACCGCATCAGTCAGATACGCCAGCTCCTGAAGAGCCTGTAAACAGGCCTATACGGCCCTTGGGGCCTTCCGGTTCATCTGCAGGAATGAACCCCTGTGGTCATCCGCAACGTTGTTTATGAGAGAAATTCGTAGGGATGACCGTTGTGGTCATCCGCAACTTTATTTTTGTGAGAATTTCGCAGGGATGACCCTTGTGGTCATCCGAACGCTTAAGTGGGAACCAGCCGGTTACCCCGCCCCACGAACCGGATATGTAGTCAACCAACACGGCGGACGACCACAAGGGTCGTCCCTACGATAGCCCGATTTATAAATTCAAGGGGTCGTTTTGCAACGACCCCTATTAACGACACAGCGTCCGCATCATTCACTTATGTGACCATTACTGCGGGAGATAATCCTGCCCCGCATCTCTTCCATACCCAACCGATGCAGCTTCTGTGTCGGAAAGCTGTATCACCGTTTCATCGCCTACATTCCATTTGTACCCTGAAATATATGATGAATAGCCTGTCACTTGTACGTGAATTTGCAGATACACAAGAATTGTCGTCTGACGCAACCTGGGTAAAAACAGAACCACCCCGAATGATGGTTTCATCGGGGTGGTATTCAGACACTCAGAAAGCTAAGTTAGTCAGACTGGTCCGACAGCTCCTTGATGCCCTCTTTCATGATCGCCAGAGCGGTATCACAATCCTCTTGAGTAATCATGAGCGGCGGTACCAGGCGTATCGTCTTCTCGCCAGTGGCGTTGATCAGCAGCCCCTTATCGCGGCATACACCGACCAGCTCTCGGGCGATAGGATCAACCAGATCGAAGCCGATCATCAGTCCCAAGCCGCGCACACTCGTCACCGAACCGTTCTCGCTGCTCCAGCCTGTCAAAGCGGCTCGCAGATAGTTGCCCATTTCTACCGCGTTTGCAAGCATGTTCTCCTGCTCGATAGCGTTGATGACAGCCAGAGCTGCGGCACAGATCAAAGGCCCGCCACCGAAGGTTGTTCCATGGTCACCAGGCTCAAAGCTATCGGCACGTTGGGTCACAAGGCATGCCCCTATGGGTAAACCGCCACCCAATGCTTTAGCCACAGTGATGACGTCAGGACGTATGCCGTATTTTTGATAGGCGAACCAGCTTCCGGTTCGTCCCATGCCAGTCTGCACTTCGTCGATAATCAACAATGCCGAATTCTGGTCACACAGTTTGCGGCACTCCGCGACATATTCACGATCCAGAGGATGCACACCGCTCTCGCCCTGCAGCAACTCTATGATCACGGCGCAAGTGGTGCCGCCCACCGCCGCACGCAACTCGGCAAAATCGCCAGGGTGAACCACATGCACACCAGGTACTAGTGGCTCAAACGGATGCTGGTATTTGGGTTGGGCGGTAATGGACAGCGAACCCATGGTACGACCATGGAACCCGTGGGTCATGCACACAAAATCGGACTTCTTGGCGGCGATATTATGTCCCCACTTCCGCGCGACCTTCATGGCACATTCATTGGCTTCAGCACCGCTGTTGCATAGCAGCGCCCTATCCATTCCAGCGATACCCGTGAGTTTATCAAGCAATTGAAACTGCGGCAGGTTGTAGTAGAGATTGCTCACATGCAACAGCTTATCCGCTTGGGCCTGAATGGCAGCTACCACCATCGGGTGGCAGTGCCCAACCGAATTGACGGCTATACCGGCCAGGAAATCTAAATAACGACGCCCATCGGTATCCCACACGAAAGCACCGCGACCACGCTCGATCACAATCGGCTGTCGTCGGTAGTTGTTCATGTGTGAGCAAGACTCAATGGTCTGCAACTCGTCTAGATACTTCATTTCAGGCCTCTCTATTCAGAAACAAATTTTCCCGAGCAGCCATATGACTTCTCAGGTATTGGTATGGTACCACGGCCTGCGTTTCCAGGCAAGCTTGCGCACACTTAACTATGTGGTACCGTGGCTTCAGGCGGATCGGTCGGATCCGACCGATCTCTACGATTATGTCGCAGATTATCAACAATACAGTTATACAAAGCCCGATTTACGCAAATCATCCCAAAATACGTGACTCTTAAGCCAATACATGGTAAACTACAAGTTGTGATTTCGCATTCGGAGAGGAGTACCATCTTTTGGCAAATCTGAAATCGTCTATAAAAGACATCAAACGCAACGAAGCTAATCGCCTGCGGAATAGGTCCGCTAAATCGGCCATGAAGACTTTTGTAAAGAAGGCCATCGCCGCTGACAGTGAGACGCTTCAACAGGCTGTGAATATGGCCATTAAATCGATCGACAAAGCAGCACAACGAGGCATTATCCACCCTAACCAGGCAGCTCGACGCAAGTCCCGCTTGGTGAAGAGTATCAACGCTAAACTAGCAGCTAAGTAGATTTAACTATCCGATCGGTCTAGGTGGGAGGTTTCCTCTCAGCTCCTACACAGATCAATAACGAGCTTTTCAAGGGCCTCCTTCGGGAGGCTCTCTCCATTTGTCTCGATCCCCTTCATATTCGCATCAATCATATACATCAGTTCAAAGCATTGCGTGATGGATTTGAATGAGGGCATTCGACGGGCATGGGCTTCCAGCCGCTTGGCAACAAAAGGCTTTGACTTCAACTCATCGTCTAGATTCAAGTCACTAGGGAAACACTCGCGGGGATCGCCTCCGGACATCTTGACCTTCATCTGCCAAATCAAACGGTAGTGCCTGATCAACTGCGCCAAAACCTGCACAATTACTTCATCACCGCGCAGACCGCTATCAAACATACCCCGGATGTAATGAACGGCCTCCCTGGCCCTTCCAGAGGCCACAGCGTTGACTACCTCAAAAACCTGAGCCTCCGCAGTACGGCTCATCGCATCCCTGACATCCTGTTCCGTCAGCTCCTTACGCTCACCCACGTAATCTATCAGCTTGCTCAGCTCCATGCTGGCCAGGTTAGGGTCTGCTTTCGTAAACTCCGTAAACAGCTCCAAAGCGGCCAACTGGAATGTTTTTCCCTGTGCGGATGATTGGGCTCTGAGCCAGTTTTTCATCTCTGCACCTTTGAGCAGAGTGAACTCCACAGCCAGCCCAATGGGCTTCACGGCATCCAGCAGTTTTTTAGGCGAACCTGCGCTGACTTCACCCGTATTCCGAGTCACCATGATGAAGCATGTAGATACTGGTATTGCTGGTAAAGCTTTGATGAGGTCGTCTACCTCAGCCGCTTTCAAAACCTGGATACCATGCAGAATGATGCACCGCCGATCACTCAGGAACGGCAGCGACATACACTGCGAGAGCACACTGGAAAGACTGGCGTCACCGATCTCGTAGTTCCCTGTCTCCATGGGATCTACGTTCAGCTTCTGGCATATTGCGGACAGAACCTGCCTTTTGCGTGAGTCGTCAGACCCATGCAGCAACACCACCGAAGGGATATCACCCCCAGCCAACAGGCCAGGGATAGCCGCCGGATCCACGATGCCCGTGATTAGCGCAGCAGACACTTATCCCTCGTCCTCTAAATGATCTCTCAGTTGGGCGATGTATTCCATGCGCTTCATAGCTCTGACCGATACACGGCGTTCATCCAGTGCCTGCTCAAGTTTGAGAACCACCAGCTCGTAGGTGTCTATGCCCGGAATATTCTTCTCTACATAGTCAAAAGCACCCAACCTCATGCAGTCAACCGCATTACTGACATTGCCGTATGCCGTCAACACGATCACCTGCGTAAATAGGTCTTTGGCGACCGCCTTGGCCAGGATACGTTTACCGCTGAGCGGATCTTCCATCGACATATCCGTAATGACCACATCGTAGTTGTTGCTTTCAATCGCTTCCTGTCCGCTCAGTTCGCCGTCAGCGACCTCTACCTCGTAGCCGTCGCGTTTTAGGCGGCGCTGTATCGCACGACGTACATCCTCTTCATCATCGATTACCAATACTCTAGCCATCAGTTTGTTCTCCTTATGTGTTTTGCGTATGACACCCTATTGTGAATCCTCAGGTGGCAACAGCGGCAGGTAAATCTCAAATCTGGCTCCCTCTCCGGGAACGCCATTCTCAAATATAATACCGCGATGTGCATCTATAATGCCCTTCACGATACTGAGGCCCAATCCCATACCCTTATTGCGGCTGGTGAAGAAGGGTTGGAATATCTTCTCCTTCAACTCCTCGGGAACACCCGGCCCCCCGTCTTCCACTCGAATATGAACCCGTTTACGAATGCGGTTCAAAGCTATTACAGTTGGCACATCATGCCCATCGCACAGCTCACACATGACACTCAGCCGTCCGCCGTTGGGCTGGAAGCTGATGCTGTTTTCAATGAGCTCCCCCAACGCGCGCTTCATGCGCGCCGCATCGATGTTCATTGGCGGGATATCATCACTCAACGTGAGTACCAGTTCGATGTCGGTGCGCTTCGGAAAAGTCTCTTCTACACTTTGCCGTATCACATCGGCGATACTAACCGCTCGTCGGGCCAACTGAGTGGCCACAACAAAGTCACGAAATTCCTGCAGTATCTCTTCTAAACGTGAGACACCGCTACGCATATGCGAAACAAGATCATTCACTTCTTGCTTACTGACATCGGGTAGACTGAGCTGATATTCCAGCTCATTCAGGTCGCCCTTGATCGCAAATGTGCGGTTCCCAATCATATGCGCAGACCGAGCAGAGACTTCACCCCATGCGGCCATGCGTTCTGAGTATACCAGCTTTTGCTCGATCTGGAGCTTTTCAAGCGCGACGCCGAACTGGCTGGCGACCGAGCTCAGCAAAGCCTCATCTGTATCTGTGAAGCGGTTGTCAAACCATCGGCTGCGGCTTTTCTTGCGTACCGCCCGGATGACACCTACCACGCGGTTCACGCCAGGTACCGGCACCGCCATAAAACTGCCCAATTGCTCCACCGGCATTTCGCCAAAAAGGCCCTTGTATCGCGGGTCTTTGTTCGGTCGGGCCGTTACTATGGGCTGCCCGTTCTGTGCCACCCAACCCGTCAGCCCCTCTCCCAACTGGTAGAACGCATCGCCTCGACGATGCTTCAAAGCGCTGGTGGCTGCCACCAAACGCAAGGCCTTCTCGCCATCATCAATGATGAATACACTGCACTCTTCAAAGCGCAGCAGGCTGGAGGTCACCTCCAATACGACATTTAGCAGCTCTTCCAACTCTTCGCAGGCACTTAACTCGTTGCCTATGCGCACAAGCGCTTGTTGCCGTGACCGTGCGGTGTGTATTTGGTAGGCCGCTTCACACATATCGGCAATAGCCGTGATGACATGCACATCGCGGGTAGTGAATGGATGCGAATGATCTGTCTCCACATTCATCACACCCCTGGTCCGACCGTAAGCATCCAGCATCGGCACCGCAATTTCGCCCACCACATCATCAAACGAGCCGAGATAATGCGGGTCTGCAGTCACATCGTCTGCGTAATATGGCTTCTGAGTGGCGGCCACATAGCCGGTAATACCTCGCCCACTCTCCTGAGCCACATCAAGGCGTTTGTGAATACGCTGGGTTGTCCAGCCATGACCGACCACATGGTGAATCACCAGCTTACCAGCATCTTCATCTACCAGCGCTAGAAAGGCGCGGTGACCACTGACCACTTTGGTGGCTTCATTGAGGGCTGTTGACATAAAGGCATTCACATCCCTCAGGGTAGTGATGCCCCTCGCCATCATTTGAAGAGTAGAGACTATCTGTGCTGTGTCGGAATCATCTATCGGTATATTCTGATCAGCCTGGCCGTTTTTGGACATGTTGATGATTAGACTCCTAGTCAGTTTTGATCGCGGCCTTGCCGTTATCTGCATTCAAGTTGAACATGGTGCTGATGATTTTCCGCGCCACAGGACCTGCTGACGAGCCGCCGTGGCCTCCCTGCTCCACAAACACGCAGATGGCTATCTGCGGGTCATTTGCGGGAGCGTAGGCCACGATCCAGGCATGCGGTTTGATACGCGGCGGGTCCTCTGCGCTGCCTGTCTTGCCCGCAACCTGCATGTTATTAAACTCTAAAATCTTCGCGGTACCATGCTGCCCACTCACCGCAGAAACCATGCCATGCTGTATCATCTGCCAATATTCGTCTGGCAGCTCCACCTTGCGCTGCACATGGGGTTTGGTTTCATAGACCGTCCGTTTTAGGCCATCACGCACACATTTAATGACATACGGACGCATCAGAACACCCTTATTAGCCACCACACAAGCGATTTGGGCCACCTGCAAAGGGGTGGTGCTGATATACCCCTGCCCAATGGAGCTGTTACAGGTATCGCCTGGATACCACTTTTCATGGAAGGTCTGAAGTTTCCAGTCTGGCGTTGGGATGCTGCCTTTTTTGGCACCGGGCAAGTCAATACCAGTCGGTTCACCCAGGCCAAACCCATGCGCCATACTGGCGATTTTCTCCATCCCAGTGCGCAACCCCGCCTTGTAGAAGAAAACATCACACGAACCGGCGATGGCACTATCAAGGTTCACAGCATGATGGACCGACCAGCAGCCAAAACGCCATTTACCCAGCATCAAGTATCCTGGGCAGAATGCTGAGGTACCGCCATTAATGGCCCCTGCCTTTAGAGCCGCGGCCGCTGTGACCATCTTGAAAGTAGAGCCCAGGGGATAGCGTCCCGCCAGAGCCCGGTTTTGAAGCGGGTATCGCCGATCGTTGGCGATCTGTTTCCAGGCTGCGCTCTTCATTTTACTGGCAAAGATATTGGGATCAAACCTTGGAAAACTGTTCATCGCCAGTATTTCACCCGTCTTAGGGTTGATGGCCACAACCGCACCAGCCCGATCCCCAAATGCCGTTTCTGCCGCCCGCTGCAGCTTCTTATCTATGGTCAGCTGCACTGTACTGCCAGGAATAGGCGGCTGGTAGGCCAGTTCGCCGCGCTGCCGACCAGTGGCATCGACCTTAAGTTTTCGGCCTCCGGCGGTTCCTTGTAGATAGTTCTGTAGCCGCAACTCTATCCCGGATTTTCCGATATAGTCTTCACGGCCAACTCCGGTCGATTCGAGATCCGCATACTCATCGGCATTCACTTTTCCGAGCGCGCCCAACACATGTGAAGCCAGCAATCCTTCCGGGTAATACCGCACGGGCTGAGTCTGCACCATCAACCCCTTCATAAACGGGCCGTTTTCCTCAATAGAGGCCACGATCTGCCTGGACGCGTCGGTCATCAGCACGACGGCGTCAAACCGCCTTCGCCAGGTTTCGACGTCACCAAGAGCCTCCGCCACTTCGGCGGTCGATAGCCCAAGAAGCTTGGCAATCCGACCGATAGTCACATCCGCCAGTTGCTTTCGAACCTGCTCTTCCGTGCGGTCAGTGGCGTTGGCTTGATCCTCAATCTCGTCAGGGCTGATCTCCAGATCCGCAGGAATCACACTAACCACAAACTGAGGCCGACTCATCGCCAGGGTGAGGTTGTTGCGATCGACAATCAACCCTCTCGGCGCGGTTTGCCTCACAACACGGGTGTAGTTCTGCTCCGCTTCATCCATCAGTTCTGGCCCATGAAGAACCTGCAGATACCACAACCGCGATGCGACCAGCAGGAAACCCAGTCCGGTAATCACTGCTAACAGCGTGACCGGACTGCCCTGATGCTCAGACGGATCATGGAAGTCAAAGTGATGCGTCATTAAAACGAATCAACTCCTGGCTGCACGGCATCCGTCGGTGGCGTGGTTGTATTGCCTGTATCTGGAGGGGTACCCTCAACTGGGGTGCCTTCCTGCTCTGGCGGCGGCTCGCCATTCGTGTCCGTTGCATCAGGTGATACTGGTTCGGTCACTTCATGTTGAGGTCTATGCCTGCGTTTCGGTTTATGTATATCGCAATATTCCTCTTTGGCGTTCACGTCCACCGTCACCTCAATGGGGTTAGGGCAGGCTGACGTCGCCAGCTTGCCTGATTCCTGGCATATCTTCACTCGTTTAGTTTGAACAGCGTTGCCTGAGGAATCTTTTCGCGTGGTTGTGCTTACACTTGGGCTCACATGCGCTGCGACTCGCATGAAGCGATCCCACACCGGTGCACACAGTGTTCCACCATAGCCCGGAAGTGTGGTGTATCGAGTTTGTCCTTTGCTGTTTGTGACCGGTTTGGCCACCCACACTATGGTGACCAGTTTGTGTCCTTCGTCCTTTGGGTCCACCCAATAACCGGCGAACCAGGCATCCCGTCCCTCATTTGTGGTGCCGGTTTTACCGCGTGCATCACCAATCCAGTTGCGAAGGGCTCTGTGCGCTGTGCCGCCAGGCCTGTCCACAGGGCCCCTTAGCAGTTGGTCGACGACATCGGCGGTGGAGGCACTGATCGCACGCTTCGTGTCGATCTGCGTGAAGTCTTCCATAACCTGGCCTGTGCTGTCTTCGATGCTAAGGATTCCCCGAGGCGTGGGGCAGTACCCCTTGTTGGCAATGGTGCTGTAGGCCCTGGCTAGTTCTATCGGCTTGATCGCCGATGCACCTAGTGCCAATGCCAGAGTGGGATCCAGCTTGCTGTCATATCGGCCGCCGTCACCAATTCCCATCTTTGCGGCAGTATCTACCACCGCTTTCGGACCGACCTTACGCAGCGCATTGATGGCCGGTATGTTGATGGAAAAGGAGATGGCATCGGATATGCTGACAGAAGAACTGTACCTACGGTTCATATTCTGAGGGCTCCACTTGCCTAGGTGCAGCGGCATATTGGGCAGTCGCGAGTGAGCATCCAGTTCACCGGCCTCTATCGCCGTCGCATAGACAACAGGCTTGAACGCAGAACCAGGCTGCCTGCGGCCTTGAGTGACATTGTTATACTGATTTTCGTCCCAGTCTCGACCGCCAACCATGGCTAATACATCGCCATTGCTGGGATTCAGGCACACCAGGCCGGCAGCTCGAAGTTCACGGGGCATAGCGGCTACCGCCGCCTCCGCAGCACGCTGCATCTGGTAGTTCAACGAGGTGCGAACAGTCACACCGCCCTGCCACATCGCGAGGCCATTCTGCTCTCGTAACTCATCGATCCGTGACTTAATCCAACTGACATAGTATGGACACAGCCAATCGCCCTGATTATCCGTATCTTCGTCGGCCGCACGAGCGAACCGCAGCGAGCTGGTCACCGCATCACGATATGAGGCTTGATCGATGCGCCCCTGTTCCAGCATGAATTTCAAAACCAGGTCACGACGTTCCAGAGCTGCCTGACGGTAATCCGGGTTACTGAAATGACTTGGACGCTGGATCACCCCAGCAAGGAAGGCGCATTGGCTAAGACTGAGCTGGTTAAGTTCTTTACCGAAAAATACACGAGCAGCTCGCTTCACGCCGTAAGCGCCACGGCCAAAATAGACCACGTTCAGGTACATCTCAATGATCTGCTCTTTGGTGAGGGTTTGTTCAATCTTGATGCTAAGGATTACTTCTTTGAGCTTACGGTTGACATTTTTATTTGATGATAAGAAGGCGTTGCGGGCTAACTGCATCGTGATGGTGCTGGCGCCTTGCGCATACCGGCCGCGTTTGAGGTTCACCACAACCGCACGCAACAGCCCTTTGGCATAGACACCTTTGTGGCTTTCAAACTCTTTGTCTTCAACGGCTATGACCGCATCACGAAGCTGTTGAGGAATTTCATCGTAGGTGGCTGGTTCACGCTGCTCCTGAGCAAAAACCGCCAATACCTCACCATCGGCAGATAGTATCTTTAATCCCTCTGCAGGTTTGTAGTTTGCGATGTTTTCTGAAGTAGGTGTCAGTTTCCACACCTGCTGCACCGTATAGCCTACATACAGCAGTCCCAATAACAGGCCCACAAGCACAACTAAAGTGCCGACGGCGAAAACTTTGCCGCATCCGCAGCCCTTGTTTTGACGTTTCCGCTGAAAATGATCCCTTGAGGCGTGTGTCAGTGTAACCGACCCCCTTCCCAGCAATCCAACTATAGGTACCCATTTAGTGATACCGCGCAATGAGAACGTGATGCAAGTAGACACCGCGTGCAAGCATGAAATTGAGGCCGACACGGGCGGTGAGAAATGCAGGTCGAACACATGCGGGCCTGGCAACGTCAACCTGCCGATTGGCCACCGCCCACATCGTCACGCCGTCGTAGGGGCGGGGTTTCCCCTCCCCAGGGCGAGGCACGCCTCGGTTTTCATGTTGCGCCTTTGGGCAGGCACGGGAGCCTGCCCCTACAACATTAATATGCACCACCGCAGGGGCGGGGTTTCCCCGCCCAAGGGCGAGGCGCGCCTCGCCCCTACGGATATCGGCACACCAAGGGCGGGGCGACCCCGCCCCTACGCCAACCCTAGACGTTTAAAGGTCACATCCACGTAGCGCAGGTGGTGCTGCAGGTCAAATAACTGCTTGACCTCATCCTCGCTCAGCACAGCCATCACGTCTTCATCGGTCAGGATGGCGGCCAGCATGTCCTTGCTCTCCCAGGCCTTGGCGGCGTTGCGCTGCGCCATTTTGTAGGCGTCTTTGCGCGCCAGACCCTTGCCCACAAGAGCCATCATCAGGTGCTCGCTGTAGACCAGCCCACCGTATTTGTCCATGTTGCCCTGCATGTTTTCGGGGTAGACGATCAGCTTGCTCAGGATATCCGTGAACTTGGTCAGCATGAAGTCCATCGCCAGGCTGGCATCGGGGATGATGATCCGCTCGGTGGAGGAGTTGGTAAGGTCGCGCTCGTGCCAGGTGGCGATGTTCTCCAAGCCGGGGATCAGGTAGCCGCGCACCACGCGGGCCAAGCCGGTGACCGTCTCACAGTTCCATGGGTTGCGCTTGTGCGGCATGGCGGAGCTGCCCGTCTGACCCGGTGCGAAATATTCTTGCGTCTCAAGGATCTCCGTGCGCTGCATATTACGGCACTCGGTCGACCAGCGCTCCATCGAAGCGGCCAGTATCGCCAGGGTGCTGAGGTAGGTGGCGTGGATGTCGCGGTTGATGATCTGCGTGCTGGTGGGCGCGGCCTTCAGTCCGAGCAGCTCGCAGACATAATCTTCGACCTCGGGACTGATATTGCCGTGAACGCCCACCGGTCCGGAGATTTTACCTACAGAGACCATCTCTTTGGCGAACTCCAGCCGGGCGATATTGCGCTGCATCTCGTCATACCAGCCAGCCAGCTTGAAGCCGTATGTGATGGGCTCCGCATGGATTCCGTGCGTTCGCCCGATCATGGGGGTGTATTTATGCTCGATGGCCCGCTTGGCGATCACATCACCCAGTGTCTTGCACCGCGTGATCAGCAGATCGCAGGACTCGCGCAGAAGCATCGAGAGTGCGGTATCGACCACGTCATAGCTGGTGATGCCGAAGTGAACATACCGGCCCTCTGGCCCGACGAACTCCTCCACGTTGCGGACAAAAGCCACCACATCGTGCCGAGTCTCTTTTTCCAGTTCATCGATGCGCGCCTGGTCGAAGTCGGCCTTTTCGCGGATCACCTTGGCGGCTTCCTCGGGGATATACCCAAACTTCGCCAAGCCATCACACACGGCGACTTCCACTTCCAGCCACTTGCGGGTTTTGTTCTGCTGTTCCCAGATGGCACTCATCTCGGGTGTTTGATATCGACTGATCATATGTATACTCCAGCGAGTTATTGACGTTACGTTACAGTATATTGTACAAGAACCCACTCTACCGCAGAGGTGTCGATAGATGCGCATTGAAAGAATCCAGCCCGCAAAACATCACACAGAGCTCATCGGCTTCGAAGACAGCCTGCTCTTCGCTGACCGTAAAGAGAACAGCTTGATCTACACATACCAGAACCCAAAGGCGATCGTGCGCCACACCTCGCCGCCTAATCGCTATCTGTCGATGGGGCCTGGTCCGGCGAAGCTCACCCACGCGGCTCGCTACGAACGACCGGTGCTGAAGCTGCAGATACGCCTGGTCACGGGTTCTGCGCGGGTGTTAGCCGCCATTAATGGAACCAACGGATTTACGATCACACTGCATCCCGGCCGCACCGATGTGATGCGGCTATCTGATGGGCAACAACTGGCCAGTCTACCTGCAGGCATCGGCACTGGTGAGGGGTTCGAAAAAGTGAGCGTGGGATGGGACTGTGATGCAAGCACTCTCATGGTAGGTTTACCCAGCGGCAGTTACCGTCTCTCACTGCCGAAGGGCTCCATCAAGCCGGGAGGTTTCGGCTTATCGGCCCCCAGTTCAAACGACCGGTTTGATGTGCAGAGCATCAAGGTTGTCTGGCCAGACAACCGGCGGTGCTATTACTATGACACTTACGATAAGCTCTACAACACCGACACAGGCCGGCTGGAGCACACCCTACCGCCACCTCAACTGCCTGAAGGCTGGACGCACTACAGCACCGTGACCATTGATGTGCTCCGCAGATACACGCTTCTGGTCTGCGGATTCAAAGACCTGGACAGCAACTATCCGGCCACTTTGAAGGAATATTGCTTAAGAGAGCTAAACACAGGAAAGTGCCAGAAGCTATCGGATGATCTGCTGAAGCTGCACCCCGTTCAGGGAGGTGGATCGATAGAGGGGCTCTGGCTGTTGCAGAGCTGGATCAATCCCGCTAGCCTGACCTGGATCGACTGGTCTGCCTACCACAGAGGTGATATGTCCTCCTTCGCCACGCCTTGTTATCAGTCCACGCGTAACGGCACGAAGTTCGAAGGGTTTCACGACCCCACCGTCAGCCTGGATGGCAGTCTGATGCGCTATCTATACATCACCGAGACATACCGCGGAGTCAACCGGTTCGAGCCAGTGCCGGATCTGAAACATGAGGCGTCATTCCAACGCCACGAAATCCCCCTGCCCGCTAATCCCAAACTGAGTGAGACCGGACCTGACCGTTTAATCAGCCAACTGGCGCACCGTGACCGCGACCTGGCCTGGTATGAGATATGGGCTTACGGCTCCAGCAGCCTGCACCAGCAGACGCGGGGATATAACCTGTGGACACAGCAGAACGACTTCCTGGGTCCACCCGCCACGGATTTGGTGGATGGTCCTGCCCACACCGCTCTGGTGAACCTGGGTGTGGACCTGGTGGATCCCGGCCGCACAGCGGGTCTGAGCGCCACCTTCAACCCTACGAAGCGGTGGGACCATCCCGGGCATCTGGTGGCCCATGGTCAGTACGTGCTACGCTACGACGCCGCCACCCGTCGCTTGCGCCTTGGCCGCATGTTCCCGCCAAGCTGCTGGCGCGTCGCGCAGTTGCTGTGGTGAGGGGGGGCATTGACCGGCGCGGGTTTTTACTACGCCGGCCGTTACCGATCAGCCGTGCGGTTCAGAAACTCACACAGGACGCAGTTTTTGAGCGTCAGTTCTCGGAACGGTGGAGTGAAGGTGACAAAACCCACGGCAGCATGGCTGATCACCTGCGATCCACAACACAGGCACTTGGCGACGGGTTCGGTGGCCCGTCCGTGACTTCGTCCCGGTACGGGCACTGTCACCCATCGCTGATCATTACCGGCCCGCGTTCCGGCGTGCGATGTGATGGGCTACCTTACCCGCACCCTCCGTGACCTCCGCGTCTCCGCGTGAGATACCCTATCGCGTTTGATCTACCAGCCCCTTGCCTTGGCCTCTTCGCACAGGGCCTTGTAGGCCAGTTTGTCGGTGCCGGCTCCGGCGTAGGTTCTCAACCCGAGGCTGCTGATGAACTCGCTGAACCTCAGGTCGGTGATCCCATAGTACTGCTGAACTCCTTTCAGGCCATCTGGCGAGGTGTCGTGCAGCCAGGTGAAGTCGATGAGCGTGATCTGTTTGGCGTGCTGGTCCCAGGCTTTGAACGCCTCGCGGATGAACTGCGCCTGAAGCTTTTCGGAGCTGCCCAACGCGGGGCTGGAGGGGTAACCAAACTGATAGAAGGCGATAGGTCGTCCCGGGTAGAGCTTGCAGATAGTGTTGAACAGGTTGCTCACCACCTGAGGCTTCTGCACGGAGAAGTCGTCATTCAGCGGGTAATGCGACACGGCCACCAGGTCGGCCAGCTTGTTTACTGCCGCGGCTTCTGCCCGCATCGGACCAGTAATGCCGTTGTAGGTCATCTCTGCTGTTACCTTTAACCCTGGCCTGAGCTGCTTTGCCCGGAGTGAGCTTTTCGCGAAAAACACGCGGAAGCTCTTCCAGAGCGCCTTATCCTTGCCCAGGTAGACATCCGATTCAGATCCGATGGAGAGGGCACTGATCTTCACTTTGGGAGCAGCCCGGAAGATACTCTCCAGCAGCTTCCCAAATCGTGCGATCACCACAGGGTCGTCCAGCTTCCGCCCTTGCAGGTCTTCGGGCAGACGGATGCGGTTGGTGTGGACGGGGCGGATGGTCAGGGTCAAGGTCACGCCTGCTGCGGAGTAATATGTGTTCGCGATCTCTATCCACATCAGGTCATACTTGCCCGGGGATGTCTCCAGATCCGCCCAGTCGAGTGACAACCCGATGTCCTGCATACCCGCCTTGCGCGCCATCGCGAAGGCCGCGTTGAAGTCGTTGTTTTGGGCGGTTCCCACGTCCACGCCCAGTATCCGCGTGCCCCTCGGCACCACCGCAGCCCACGATACTAAAGAGCACACCAGCAGCGCGGCTATCATTGCCGATTTCCGTATTTGAATGGCCATTAGCGGGCCTCCTGAGGCAGGTTGATAGATGAACCTATAACCACATTGTGAGTGATAAACAAGGGCTCGTCAATGACATTGGACGATACTATCCAGGTATTCGTTCAAGTTCCGCAATCGACCGTCTGAGCGACGGTGGGCAGTTAACTGTGGCTTGGTCTGACAGTGACCCCAGCCTACGACCTGCATCGCGTACCTGATCGTCAGTAACCCTTATCTTGTAGTCATCTTCTTCCGAAACGGGGGTACCGTCATTGACCAGGTGATATACCCATGTCTCAGTATTACGCTTAGGAATTACAACGCAAACTGGATCATCGACATTAACCGCCTCTGATCCTAGTGGTGCATTCAACTGGCGCAAGCGCTCATCAACCGTCAGAGTATCTGCGTCAATATGCACCAGCAACCATCTAGTTGATGAGCAATTCTGGGTTTTATATCTCCTGATGTCGCGAACCTGAACGGGATATACGTCACGTACACGTTTTTCGCCACTCCCTCCTGAACTTCTGGCGCACTGTTCGAAACGAATCTTGTGTGAGTTATAGCCTCGTTTTGCCAGGTAACTCTTCAAGAACTGGTAATCCCGTCCACCTTCGTATAGCACAACGATACTCACTTTTTGCTTCAATCAATATCACCCCGCGCAACTATATCTGATGGTAACAACCCACCTGTTCTCTCAAACCTGCTAACCCTTACTTGAGCTCCATTCGACCGAGCGAAAACATAACCATTTAATTCCGCTATCAGGTTCATGATTTCAGGATGATGGGAGATGATGAGTGCCTGCGATCCAGCATCACGAACAGCTTGTTCGAGCTCCATCACCCAAGGTTGCACCTCAGAAAGTGCCAAGTAGTTATCAGGTTCGTCGAAACAGACCGTCGTTCCTGCGCGTCCGAGCACATGCAACAGAGCATAAAGAGCAACCAGGCATCGCTCACCATCTGACATATCGGAGAAATCGAAGGTCAAGTATGTTGGTTTGGCATCAGAATTTACAGTTACAGATCTCTTTATGTATAGGCGATACGCCTCTCCAAAAGGTTCTAGTTGTAGTCCCTCGAAACCGTTCATGGTTTCCTTTAGGGCCTCATACAGTTGAATTGTAGAACTCATGTCAGTAGCGATATGGCCGCGGTACCATCCGACGAAATTACGTCCGTAAATATCAAGGTCCTTATCGATATCGCTACCAGTTGGCTGCATAATCTGAGGAGTTAGTCGTACAAAGAGCAGCCTGTTCTGGAACCACTCCTTCAACCATGTCACACGTGTGTTGTCATCCCTGTTGCCCAAGAACGGCAGTCCAGATTGGGTCCAGTCCTTGCTAAAGGCAGCACCGGCCGAAAAGTCATCTCGGAACAACTGAACATCCGCCAAATGCGAGTCGTATAAGGTCTTGCCGTCGTACAACACAGTCTCTTTCAGAACGCGTTGCTTCACAGCTGTGTCTTGGTGCTGTATTTCCAGTTTATAGGTATACATACCACCATTTCCCATTATGTCGAGTTCGAATGTCTGGACATCAACCTTCTGCCATCGCGTAAGTGTTGATCCAGCAAAAATCCCAACAGGCGATTTTCCGTTCACAAAAAACTGTATGTCCCGAAGGGCCTCATAAAGTGTTGATTTTCCGCTGCCATTACTTCCCATAATGAGGCTAACATCATCAGGTTTCCACTCGAAGTTGACAAGACATTTATAGTTGTCTATGTATATTCGTTTGATCATTTAGAACCTCCGTTTGACTTCGTCGCAGTCACCGCATCACGAAATTGCATGATGGTATTATTGTATCATTGCCGTATGTTTAACTCACGGGTAACGCCCGCGGCTGGAATCATGCTCATTCACAGCGTTCTGCTATGCTGTTACAGCATGACGCGGGATAGCCACCAATATTGCCAGGTCATCACCTCATCCATACCCACAAAGACCGCGCGCATGTGGTAGGATATCATTACAATGTCACGCATGGAGGACGATACCACTATGATTCCTGGTCGCACACCCGCGACGCATGCCACAACCCCTGAGTGCCTGGAGAAGACACTCTACACCCTGGCAGGAACAATTCAAGGTGTCTGCATTGACGGAGTTGTGAATGAACTGGAGTGGATTCACCTCGAATGCTGGCTTGATGAGCTTCGCGGTAATGAGCACCTTCACCCATTTACAGAGTTGGTGCCTGTGTTGACGGAGGCATGTGCCTCGCGCCAGCTTTCGCACCACTATCTGCTGGATATACTGTGGCTCTGCGAACAGATGAGTGACCCACAATATACCACCCAGATACAACATGACCTGCGTTTGCTAGAAGGCATCCTCGGAGGTATCTCCGCCGACCTAAGGATCAATGATCTGGAACTCAGCGGACTGCGCGGATGGCTTCATGACCACGTCCACCTGCACAACTGCTGGCCCTATGATCGTGTCGACCAAATCATCGAGCGTGCGATGCTTGACGGAAAACTTGATACTGATGAGCATGACTTCCTGGTCGATTGCTTCGCGCAAATCGCTGCGAACAGCAACAGCTCCACCGGTTTGATCAGTACCTCGCCATTGGTGCTAGTGAATGATGTCTGCGCCGTCAACCCTGAAATAGTCATCGCTCAACAACGCTTCTGCTTCACGGGACACGGTGAAAAGCAGTCACACCAAACTCTAGCACAAGCAGTCAAAGACCGACACGGGATTGTGTGCCACTCAGTTTCTGAGGAACTGGATTACCTGGTGGTGTGCGCTAACCGCAACATGGGCTGGAAATACCATTGTTTCGGTCGTAAAGTTGGAGATGCCATCGAGATGCAAAAACACTCTGGCAAACTTCAGATAGTCCATGAAAGCGACCTCCAGGCCGCCATAGATGGAGATTGATACAGTGGCCTCCCATCTTCCTCACCTCAGCACGCGGTAGCGGCACAGCAGGCTTCCAGGGCGGGTCTCAATGCTCAAGCGCAGTGCCTCCATCTGCTCACCCGTCACCGTACTGGTACGCTGACCCTCCAGCTTCAACTCATATCGCTGTTTGGGTTTCGTCTGGTGCAGCGAAAGCTCCATACTCACGATCTGGCTCTCAGGTCGGCGCAAGCAGATCACAATCCCATCACCCGTCTCAGGCCGATGGAACTGCCAGGCGACCCACTGATCTTCCTCGGTGTGGTATGTTGTCAGCGGGTAGAAGTCAGCCTTTGCGTACTCAGACAGCTGCGTATACTCAGCCAAATAGCGTTTCGCCCAGTCCGCACGGAAGCCCGATGTGGGATACGGCCCCTGTTGCGGCTGGCGAGCATCCCAACCAAGGCAGAGCGCGCCGCTGAACTGGCTGCGCAACGCGTATGGCTCCTCATCAAGTGCCAGCAGTGGCGTATTCAGAAAGCCACCTGGCAGGAACAGGTTCATGCCCGACACGTGGTTCTGGTTTGACGATAATTCGCCATACAGATCACTTTTCCAGTACAGATGGTTGCGCCGCATGGTCTCAATGTCAATCCGTCGACCACCGCTGGCACAGCCCTCAAACAGCACCTGCGGATATTTGCTTCGCAACTCGTCCAGCACGCGATAAAGCCCTTCGATGTAGCGTATCTCGGTCAGGCCTTCACGGCCCGGTTTGTCTAAATGCTGCCAATAAGGAAGTGGGTCGAAATTGAAGTCATGCCGGAAGTAGCTTAGCCCATTCTCCTCTATCAAGCCGCTCACCAACTCGATGAACCACTGCTGCACATCAGCGAGGCCCAGATTGACCATGCGGTGCGGTGAATCCCCAAGCGTCACCATCCATTCGGGATGCTCACGCTCCAGTTTCGACCCGGCGAACGCCCTTTCGGGCTCCAGCCACAATCCAAGCCCCATGTTCTGCTGCTTCAGTTGGCGGGACACCGGACCAAGTCCGTGCGGGAAGCTGTCTTTGCGGACAATCCAGTCGCCTACACTGCTTACCCAATCGGCTCCGCCATACCATCCAGCATCAATCACAAGGTAATCAATCCCTATCGATTGGTAGCTCTTGGCGATGTCCAACTGATTTTGCTCAGTCGCCTTACCGCCATCATCACCAACAGGGAACCAGGTGTTCACCTGCGCCGGCACGGGGCTCTTGGTCTTGATCGGGGCAGGCATGATGCACTCCGCCAGCAGTCTTCGGAAGCGGTTGTGGGCGCGATACCGGTCGGCGTCTTGCCAGAACATCACCAGCGCAGAAGGTGTGCGGAAGCTCTCACCGGGCCGGAGGGCGATACGGCAATCCTGCTGACCCGCCTGAAGCTGTACCATGTTGTTCTGGACCCGGCACACCTGAGCCTGCCATTGCCCTGACCACCCCACGGCCGCAAAAATACCACCGGAGCCCATTTGAAGGTTGAACATCGGCAGCACGCCATTGCTGCTTCGGCCCCCATTAGGTGCTAAAGTCTGCTTTTGATCGGGCTTTAACTGGATTGAATAGGGATGGTAGTCATCAGCTTCCGCCACTCCCCCTTTGCACCAGTGCAGCTCAGGGGTACCGCTGTAGCGCATCTGCATATGCAGGGGGTGGACAGAACAGAGAACAGGTAGATCGGCTGAGCCTGTGTTGGTAAATCGCAGAACCCATTCCGCAGCCTGGTGCGCGTGATATTGCGTGAGCTGGCAGCTTATCTCCAGGCCGGTCTTAGCATCGTGGAATGTGATGGTCTGCGTCTGGCCAAGCCCAGTAGAGCTCATCGGCGATACCGACCGTTCGCTCCTGGCGAGGATATCTCGGCTAGACACATCACCTAAGATAAATTCAAACGGCAGAACCTGCTCCGGGGCAAACTGCTCCAGAAGATCGTCGAGCCATATAACTGATCCATCGGTCATGATGATCCTGGCATCAGCCCAGATCGCCTGATCGTAAGCGCGGCCATCGCCCCCATCACTGAC
Source organism: Armatimonadota bacterium (assembly GCA_963677485.1). GTDB lineage: Bacteria > Armatimonadota > HRBIN16 > HRBIN16 > HRBIN16. Next base: position 787,837 of record OY781964.1, read on the forward strand.
TGTTAATAACACTTCTTTAGCGGACGACACAGGGATATCAAGCGACAGAGGCACGGAGGGTGATTTCATGACGGAGGTACGCAGCCGCTCGTTCCCGTCAACTCGCACGTTGAACTGCACTGAGGCAACGGTACCCCGCACATTATCGTCCAGCCCAATCACAGCCTGCAACCGCGCCGCCCCTTCAGGCAGGGTAAGTTGAAGCTCGGAATGACTGTTCACGCCGATACCGCGTTTGTAGGTGACCCCGTTGATTCGCAACGGGCCGCCAGCAGCTCCAGCGTTAGCCTTCGTTTCCCCCACACCATCTTCATGGCGGATCACTAGCAAAGGCACGGAACCGATGGTGTCGCCCATAAATGCCGCCGCCACCCATTGGTTACAGTAATCTGGACTGACCATCTCATCACCCCCGCTGAAAGCTGCTCGACTACTCTATCTATCTCCGATTGTGAAGCGTATTACGCCCCAATACATCTATATCTACCACATATCTGCATGAATTTGCGCGGTATCTTTATGCCGTCAGGCAGCCGATGCGCAAACTATGCGGCGGTTGCTGCTTCACCGTCAAACGCCCATTCGCATATTCGACGGCCTCGCTATCTAACCGCCAGGAGATATCGGCAGATAATCCGATATCGGCCAGTGATACCGTGATATCACTCGCCTCTTCACTCCAGTTATAGATACCTACCGTGTGCCGCATCTCATCATCGCAGATCGTGCTCACCCGGTAAGCACGCACATTTTGGTTGCCATCCCAACATATGCGATAATCGTATGGCTTGTGTGTGCCGATCTGCTGCCAGAAGTCCAGCACCACACTCTTCGATTCATCTGACCATTGCGAAGGAAAATCCAAGGTTAGGAACATCCCGCCAAACAGCCCGATGGTGCCGGTCAGCAGCGAACTCTCCTCAAAGCTCAACGATGAGTTTTCCGATCTCATCATGAACACATCGGGATCACCTTGCCACCACACTCCATGCGTGCAGGACCAAACCAACCACGCCCTGACTGTCTGCATCACCGCACCCCAGGAAGAGCCGATATCGCCACCCAGCCGCGCAAAGTCGGCGTTGCCCAGGGCGTATCGTCCAGGGATGCCGATACACGCAGACAGCAGGATGTCGTCTCCCAGGCAAGCACGCATCAGCGCGTACAGCTCCTTGAGGGTCTCAAAGGAGGTCTTCTTGCGATCCCAGGCCTTGCGGGCCGTGCTGACAGGGTAGGTGAAGTCCAGTTTGAAATACCGCCAACCTTGGGCCACATAATCATTCAGTATGTCGGCGATGAATCTCTTCACCTCGGGATGATCTGGCTCCATGACGAAAGTCTTGCCCCAGTTGGAAAAGTAGATCGCAGGATCATCACCTACGCGCTGTATCCAGTCGGGATGATTTTGAACCATCGGATGGGCCTCATGTACCATGGTCGGCGCCAGCCAGATGCCAGGGATGGAACCAGTGCGTGCGATATCACCGGGCAGATCAGTCCAGGTTTCCGCAAACCGCTCGTTGGGCAGCCAGTTGCCCGGGCTGACTTGAAAGCCATCGTCAATCTGGATGGTCCGGCCCCCCATTGAAGTCGGCCAACCGGCAAACTCATTCGCCGCCCGCAGTATCTCATCGGGAGTGATCCCATTGTATGTTTGGTACCATGAGCAATATCCGGTGAGGGGTGGCCTCAGCTCACTCACATCCGCAGCTTCAGCACAGCACCTCGCCCACAGCTTTAACCCCTGCTGCCAGTCACCATACCACATGATCGCACTTTCCATGCGGCGCTCTTCACCAGGCTCAATCACAATGTTGTCCAACAATACCCCGACGTAGAAATCGGGCTTCTCACCCGCGGCGTGATACCCGATCTCACCAAACGCGGTGCCCGGCCCGGTGAAGCCAATCCCCCAACCCGCGCTGTGCCAGTCCGGGATGAACGCGGCGACATCCTTTGAGACGGCCCATCCTGGCGAATCATGGATGGTATCCGGCAACCTGGGCCACTGCACGCCCATGCTCATCCAAAGGTCCTCGACCGTCTTCCTGTATGGCGCGATTACGTCACCATGGTGACGCAGAATCGGCTTTTCGGTCGGCCCCTCAAGTCCTAGAAATCCCATCTCATTTGGCAGTTCACCCGTCAGATAGCAGAACCGCGCCAGCTCCACTGCGCGTGTTTCGTGGCTGGTGAGTGTTCCTGACATCCGCAGCACTCCCGGGTTAGCAGACCAAGAGAATGTGATCATGGCGGTGAACGAACCCAACTGAGCCTGCGTGCACAGACTGTCTGCGTGCGGTTCTACGGCATTCAGCGTCTCTGCCACGGTGTATTGCCAAGCTTCATCACCGGCATATCGCCAGTATAAAGCTGGCTTGCAGTTCTCTAGGGCAGCAATGTGATCTGCCTTGATGCTTAGCGTGTTGCTTGCCACCTCGCAGGATACAGGTACAAACGGAATATGTATTATGGAATGGTGCATTAGTTTCTCCTGACGTGTTTCACATTCGGAAATTGATGGCGAAGTTGGTGATCAATTCCGTGGATGCCTTAAATCGTCACTGTGTGATGATGTCCAACCCATACATCACACATAGATTGGAGATAATATCCACTAGACTCTTGTTCGGCAATTTTAGCCCTGAAATATCAAAAGAGGTATCTCCAGACATCCGTGTGAGAAAAAGAGTTAAATCATGCTTGATGGCATCGGGTGTTTTCACCCGGGTATTCGGCGTGATCAGTTGATACAACCTGAAGACATCATTCCTGTGCTTGCGAATGTCTCTCTGATCTACTTTTTCACCAGCTGCGCGCCGTTGAGTGAGATCCAACCATGCTTTTACCTTCAACGGTATTAAATGAGCAGGCATGATAATGGGTAGTCCACCAACTACCAGCTTACCTTCATGGATGAAATAGTAGTAATCGTCATTCAACAGAATGGCCGACAGGCTCGATATCTCGTCATCCACGGGAATCGGTGTGAGATGATGATTTACATCTATGCTCAATACTTCAGGAACTCGTGCGAACAGTTCCAGCATCACCGGGAATGATGTGTCCTCGGGGTCATAGAACCGATAGAACAGCTTCCGATCTGTGCTCTTCTGCTGGTTCTTATATCCACCATCACGCACGAACTCCCAGAACACGCTCACAAATTCGCTGTCTAGTGCTTCCACGCAGATTACTATATCGAGATCTTTAGTGGCACGGAAATCTAGCCCGACATCCTCAAATGCTATGGAGCATGCGGTGCCTCCTATGAACGCGTATCGATCTGAGTAATTTGCGAAATGGGCTCTAAAGCGGTCCAGTCCTCTTACCAAACTATTGCCTCCATCATTTCCTCTAGTGCAGCTTCCACTCGTTCATCTGAGTGTCCCCGTAAACTGAGATACAACGATAATCGGTCAACATATCCAGTCTGGGCAAACAGATTCGGCGAATATCGCCATATCTCTAATTCACAAGCATCAGCATCGGCGATAGATAACTCCTTGGTATCACTCTGTTGCTTAACACTCTTCCAACCCTCTGCACCTACCGCATATACAATCGGATCAGGCTGCACCAGCATCGAGTAATGAGAGAGTGCCGTCAGTCCAGAAGCGAAGCCGTCCTGCTCGCAGACCTGGCGTGGAGCCAACTTACGAGCTTTCACAGGACTCTTCAAACTTGGTAGTGCCGCCTCCCACAGTGATCTTCCCATTTTTGTGAACACTAGCACTCGTTTACGACCCTGAGTTCTGGCCACACCTAAATCAAACTGTTCGATTTCATCAAAAACCCTCTTGAATGTCATGGGGGTGTAGCCAAACCTGTCGGTCAACATTGCGGTATCCAGCGGACCATAATACGATGTCGTCAAAGCATTAATGACCACAAGCTGAGTAGCAGGACTGAGAGTTGGCCTCTGTGCTCGTATATTTTTGAAGTGTTCTCTCATATCCAAACCAAGGTCCGGAAGGTAAAGCTGATTACCAGGAACGATGAATGGAATCTTGTTATCGATCAGCCGATCGCGCATGTTGGATGCCATCGTGCGCGTCACATAGATGGCCGCACCGTTCCAATCCTTCTGCACTAGAGCCATATGCTTTCGTAAAGCCGCCAGCGTTCCCTCTTCCTCCTCGCGACTGACAAGTAGAAGACACGGCCTATCAAGTATATTGACCACTTCATAGTCATATAGTGCCTGCATAAACACTGGCAAGTTGCCATATCCATGCCACTTCGCTAATTGCGCAGAGATGCCAAGTGTCTTTTCCAGGTAAGCAGTTGTCATTTGCACGAGTGTGTTCATGACTATATCATAACATATTTTCAGGATGATCACATTGCCTATGTTATTGTCCTTAATTCATGTTATAGTTCCGACCCTATCGTCAAATCAAAGCCTATGCAGGGATTAGCAGGGTCCTGGTGTAAGTATATATACACGAAGCCGACCGTAAGGCACCATGCTTCATCGCAATCGGGGAGAACTCATGAAAAGCTACATCCTACCCGCACTTCTATTGGGGGCATACACAATGTTCACATATTCGCCCGCAACAGCAGCAAACAAGGCCTCTGTGGTCAAAACACCGGCCGGTCCTGTATTAATGATCAATGGTCAGCCGACCGCCCCTGCCTTACTGCAAGTAGGCATTATGGGCGATAACACCCTCGCACAAAAGCAGGTTAAGTGGGCCGCTGAGAGTGGCATCAACATCGTCTCGCCCACACTGTGGGGTATACCCTGGACCAAAGATGGGGAGACACCCACTCTTGCAGGCACAGATATCGAATACTGGATAGATTCGATCTTGAAGGCAAACCCCAACGCACTGCTGATTCCTCGCTTCCCAGTGGACCAGCCCCCGGCTTGGTGGGAAAAGCTGCACCCGGATGAACTGATGCTCTACCAGGATGGCACCAAAGGCCTCGCCAGTATCCACTCGAAGATATGGCGCAAGGCGGCGGCCAAGCAGATCGCCAACCTCATCGGGATTTTGGAGGAGAAGTATCCCAACAATATGATCGGCTACCACGTGTGCGGCCAGAACTCCGCGGAGTGGTTCTACGAAGGCTTCTGGGACGGAAAATACGAAGGGTTTGAGCCACCCGCGCGTGACGGGTTCAGAATCTACCTGAAGAATAAGTATAAATCTGATAAAGCGCTTCAAACAGCCTGGGCTGATAGGTCGGTCACGCTGGCCACAGCTCCGGTGCCCACATACGCCGAACGAACCGCCAGCTCCAAAGGCAGTTTCCGCGATCCGCAGCTTCACCGTAAAGCACTAGATTTTGATGTCTACCAAAACGAGGCGATGGCAGACTGTGTATCTGAGATGTGCAAGGCGGTAAAAGATGCCGTACCCGACCGGTTGGCGCTCGCCTTCTACGGCTACACGCTGGAGTTGAGCGGCTCCGCCCGCAGCGGGCATATCGCACTCGGCAAACTACTGGAATCGCCTTATATAGACGGCATCTGCGCGCCGTATTCCTATGGCGACCGTGAGCCGGGCGGGTCAGGCAGATTTATGGGCGTGGTCGATTCGATGTTGGAACACGGGAAAATCTTCTTTACTGAAGATGACACTCGAACCTTTATGACCGATCCTGCCGCTTCACCTGGCCGATGCGACGACTTAAGGCAGTCCGAAGGTGTCATGACCAGGAACTTCGCCCATATCCTCACCCGAGGAGCCGGTCTCTGGTGGATGGAGCCAGTCGGTAACGGAGCCTACGCGAGTGAAGAGCTTCTGCAGCATAACGGCAAGCTGACGAAACTCTACCAGGACACTCTAGCCACCAAAACCCGATATACCCCTGAGGTAGCAGTAATTGTAGATGAGCTGAGTGGGCTTGCGGCGAACCCCTTCATGGATGGTGTGGGCAATGAGGGTGTCAACATCAGCTTGATGGTGCGATCCCGATACAACCTCTACCGCATGGGCGCACCGCTTGGAACCTATCTGCTGGATGATCTATTGGCAGGCAAGGTGCCCCCAGCCAAAATGTATATCATCATGAACGCGTTCAAGCTCAGCAATGCGCAGCTTACAGCACTTCGCAAGAGAGTTTGCCACGGCAACAACACAGTTGTATGGATGTATGCGCCTGGGATCATCAACGGAAACACGGTCACTCCTGAGAACGTGAGTAAAGTGACCGGCATCAACCTTCGCCAGATCACCGGTGTGGATGGCAACATAGTGATGGAAGGCAGCGGAGAGACATTCGATGCCCTCCAGTCAGGACTATCACCCATGTATGCCGTGGATGACCAACGGGCCACCCCCATCGCACGCTATGCGGGCAGCGGTAACGCCGTCGCGGTGGCTCAAAAGAAAATGCAGGGGTATACCAGCGTCTACTCTGGAGCGTTGCAGCTTCCGACCAGCGTTTTAAGGGCCATTGCCAATGATGCTGGGGTACATATCTACAATGATCAAGACAACATCATCATGGCTGGTAATGGATTTATGGCCCTTCATGCCACCAGTAACGGCCGCAAGATAGTTCGGTTACCCTTCAACAGCCAGGTGCAAGATGCGTTGACAAGCCAAAGCCTGGGTACATCACGGAAACTCAGCTTTGATATGCAGAAGGGCGATTCGATGCTACTGCGAGTCCAGCCAGAAAGCCGCAACTGACCATCTGCAGGTCACTGCATGCTTCTTCTATCGATAACAAAACCCCCTGTCGCTAAGCGGCAGGGGGTTTTCTATCGGGTCAGACAGGATTTACTGTCGTATTCCTAGCTTCTTGAACTGCTCATCCCACATACCGGCTACTTTAGCAGCCTGCTGGTCGTAAGCATTTTTATCAGCCCAGGTGTTGCGTGGGTTCAGGACTTCTGAAGGCACACCGGGACACTCGGTGGGAACAGCGATTCCAAAATGAGGATCTTCGTCAAACTCGACTTGAGCAAGCGAGCCATTCAAAGCGGCGGTGATCATAGCGCGTGTGTATGGGATCTTCATGCGCGATCCCACACCGTAAGGTCCACCTGACCACCCAGTGTTGATCAGCCATACATCGCTCTCATACTCGTCAAGTTTCTTGCCAAGCAGATCGGCATACACTTTGGGAGCCAGAGGAAGGAACGGTGCACCAAAACAGGCACTGAAGGTGGGGGCTGGTTCGGTCACACCGGCTTCGGTACCAGCAACACGGCTGGTATAACCCAGCACATACTGCTCTTTGGCCTGTGCAATGCTCAGTTTGGAAACTGGAGGCAGAACGCCGAAGGCATCGCAGGTCAGGAAGAAGATATTCTTAGGATGGCCGCCCACACTAGGGATCAGCGCATTGTCAATGAAGCTCAGCGGATACCCCGCACGGGTGTTCTCTGTAATAGCCACATCGTCAAAGTCCATCAGGCGGGTGGCACTATCATACACCACGTTCTCTACGATGGTTCCAAAGCGGATGGCGTTCCAAATCTGCGGCTCGTTCTCTTCGGAAAGTTTAATGACCTTGGCGTAACAACCACCCTCGAAATTGAAGGTTCCTTTGTCGCTCCAGCCGTGCTCGTCATCACCTATCAGGTTTCGATTGGGATCTGCCGATAAAGTCGTTTTCCCTGTGCCGGATAGACCGAAGTAAAGAGCCGTATCACCCTCAGCACCCATGTTTGCAGAGCAGTGCATGGGTAGCACACCCTTCATGGGGAGGATCATATTCATTACGGAGAACACAGACTTCTTCATTTCTCCAGCGTAGGCGGTACCACCAATGATGACCATCTTCTTGGTGAAATTCGCCACTACAAAAACGCTCTTGCCGTCTGTGCCTTCTGTGTTAGCAGGTGCTTTCAGCGTAGGAGCATAAAGCACTACCCATTCTGGCACATGGGAACCGGTCTTGGTCCAGTCAGGCCGGACAAAAAGCTGTCGTCCAAACAGATTGTGCCATGCAAATTCATTACAGATGCGGATGGGGATCCGATATGCTTCATCAGCACCAGCAAAACAATCTTGAACATACAGGTTCTTATCAGCGAAGTGTTTCTGCACCATCTCGAAAAGCACTTCAAACGCTTCAGGAGTGCATGGCTGGTTGTTTCCCCACCACACACGGTCTGCTGTGTACTCATCTTTGACGATGAACTTGGCTTTAGGAGAACGTCCTGTGCGCTCGCCTGTGCGGCAAAGTAATGCACCACCAACGGCTAGTTTGCTCTCCTTATTACCAAGAGAGTGTTCCGTAAGCTGAGCGGTGCCTAAATTCCAGTAGATAGATCCGGTTGTATGGATACCGTGGTTATCCAGCCCGTAGGAACTGGGGTTTACGCCTTGGTTCTGCATGTTCTATACCTCGTGTGATGTCGGTGTTAGCCCGAAGGCCACTTAGTGTGAATACTTTGAGAAATCTTTCACAATCTAATTGTATCACAGCACTTGGATGTACGCACGCCAAATTGTTGAATCAGCTACTATTTTACTGATATTCGCCAACCATAGCGGGTTGTTCGTAAATCAAAGGTTCCTGGATCACAATCTATTAGAGGTAAGGCGCGGCAACCACGCCGAATTGTTCAGGTCGTTGTTTGCATCGGCAGGCATTGAGCATGCCTGCGCCTATTAAAATGGCTTAATAGTGACGATAGTGACGCAGTTCATCATCAACGGCTGCGTAGCATAGCCGCGATCAGCAGGCGGGTTAATCACGAGTTTCGACTCGCTGCGGCCCTCGCCCTCTACCATGTCACCTGTAACGGGATCAATAAACGAGGTGAAACGCACATTCGCTGTTCCTACAGTGCCCTCGCTGACAAGATATCCCAACTTCTCAAGTGTCGTGTCAAAGCTGCTTAACACGCGGGCCATCTTCTTGTTCCCGCGCACTTCAACCCCAACAAAAGTATGCTTTACAGACGTGGCGATTGTAGTTTTTGGCACACTCAGCGATGCGCTCCAACTATATCCTGGCTGAACTTTGTTATTCGGGAAAGTAACGATACATCCGTAGTTTAGCCCAAGCCACCCCAGCTCTGGTGAGCTGCTCGGCAGCAGACTTGTCAAGTCCGCCTCTGTGATCTTGCTCACTCGGTTCTGTTTGTCAACAGTCAAGCTTGTGTTCTGAGGCAGGCTCCTGCAAGGGATACTACGGCCGTTCATATCTGTCATTAAAGGGGTAAAGCTTCTGTTGATACATGCGGTGCCATCCGGATTGAGGGAATCAGTCTTTTCGGTCATCGATAAAGTCATATTCATTAAGGTAGGCTCAGATGTGGAAGAACCCAGTGTACTGGTCATCGCGATACTGACCATATACTGTCTGGTGCTGCCAAGACTGAAATTTCGAGATAGTTGAACACCCGTGTCCAAAGCATATGCTACGCTAGTCATACAAAGCACGACGGCTGCCGCGAACCCGGCAACCAGCGATGGCCTCACTCGGCAAAGCATAGACATGTTCTTCTCCTGTAGACGGATATGTAAAATGGCACACTACTATTATAGACGGTACCGGAGGCGTTTAGTTCGATGCATAACCACTCATACACGAATCTCAGCCAAATTGCACTATATGAGCTCGTAGAGCAGATACCTGAAGGCAAAGTCGCCAGTTACGGCCAGCTTGCAGCCTACCTGCCCCAGCGTGTGCCAGCCCTCGTCGTGGGCCGCTGGATGGCAGTTTGTCCCCCTCATCTGCCATGGTGGAGGGTGTTGGGAGCTACAGGAGTTCTTCTGATCGCCAACAGAAACCCGGAATACGCTCGGCAGCAAGCGGCCCGCCTGAAGGCCGAGGGAGTGCCCTTCCTGGAACCTGACCAGGTAGACGTTGACCGTTGTCGGTGGATCCCTGACGAGGGGTGCTTGGACCGGTTATACTTATCAGGGGAGTAATATTACCCATGGTCACCATCCAACAACACCTTGCTGATGCCGAACGCACATTATTGCATTGCGGCATAGATGCGCCTCGACTAGAAGTTGAAGTGCTGCTGGCTGCTGCAATGGGCTGCTCACGATCTTATCTGCATGCCTATCCGGAGTTTGAAGTCACTGACGCCATTAAGCAGGTTTTTGGTGCATTTATAGCACGCCGGATACAGCATGAACCATTAGCATACATCACAGGCAAACGCGAATTCTGCAGTTACGAATTTACTGTCCGGCCTGGGGTGCTGATTCCGAGGCAGGAGACCGAGCACCTGGTAGATTTACTAGTCTCGAAAAAGCCTCGCAGGTTCGCCGATATCGGTACCGGCAGCGGCTGCATCGCTATCAGTGCGTTGAAGATGATGCCTGACAGCTATGGGGTCGCCGTGGACATCAGCCGCAATGCTCTGGAGATAGCCGAAGTGAATGCACGTGCCTTAGGGGTCACCAACCGGCTCCAACTACTACACGGCAGCCTTTGCACCCCGTTACAAGGAGACCATTTTGACGCCATCGTGAGCAACCCGCCCTACATTGATGCGCAGGATGGGGATGAGCTTCCTGCCGAAGTGGCCATATGGGAACCATCACAGGCGTTGTATGCAGACTCTCATGGACTCGGATTTTACCCGATCATCGCCAGGCAGGCTCAGTTGCTGCTTCAACCGGGCGGATTACTTGCATTCGAAGTAGGCATCAATCAGGCTGCGGATGTTGCTAGAATAATAGCTGATGAGTGTTACGAAACCCCGCAGATCATCTGCGATTATTCAGGAATCGAGAGAGTAGTTTGGACGAGCAAAATATAACAGTTTCAACACCAGGATTTCACCTACACCCCGATGTATGGGGGTATTGCGCGTGCCGACACATCATCCTGCCGCACACGCTTCGTTGCGGCTGGTGTGGACGCGAAGTCGACGAACTGAAGCCGATGGTAGTTCAGCGCGCTTCAACAGGTCGTCATCGACACGAGACCAGCACGTCCAAACCTAAGGAGAGCCGACGGAACCGCACTCAAACCGCTTCACATCCGGAAGAGGCCGTTCCGAAACCATCAACGCAAGGAAGTCTTTTTTAATGGCTATCACACTAAAAATCAATCCTGATGCGCCGCAGCCTGAGTTAATCGCTCGCGTGGCTGATTGTTTACGAAATGGCGGTGTCGTCGCATTCCCCACTGAGACCGTGTATGGTCTGGCCGCCAGTCTGGGTTCGGAGGATGGGATCAGAAGGGTATGGGAAGTGAAACGAAGGCCAGATAACAAGCCTTTACCCGTGCAAATAGCCCATGCCACGCAGCTTGGTTCCGTATGGCGTGAGTTGCCTCACCACGCCATGCCGCTCATTCAAGCCTTCATGCCAGGGCCGCTTACCTTGGTCTATTGGAAACACAACACGATACCGGATTTTATCAATGCGGGTCTACCCAGCCTGGGTGTACGAATCCCACAGCATCCTGTCGCCTTGTCCATGATCACCCAACTGGGGGTAGCCATTGTTGCACCCAGTGCGAATATATCTGGCGAAGCGGCACCAGTCAAAGCTTCTGACATCAGTGTGGAATTACGCAACAAGATCGACATTGTGATTGATGCTGGCGCATGCCCGGGAGGGTTGCCATCAACGGTGCTGGACATATGCTATACACCGGCTAGAATTCTAAGGGCTGGAGAGATAGGAAGAGATGAGCTGGAGCTTTACCTGCCAATAGCCGACTAGCGTCGGCGACAACCGTCTTAAGACAGCAGCTCTTTACTGTCTGACAAGACAATACTAAAGCACATCGCGTCTGCAACCGCGTTCAGATTAAACTGCTGGTCCATGTCGATGGGTGCTGCCGATTTTCGAAATCCCACCAAAACACCGACCACCCTCTCTCGCCACACCATCGGCTGCACAATGATAGTCTCAATACCATGGGCCACTAGATGATTCCACCAGGCTTCATCAATTCGATTGCTGCTGAGTTGGCTAAGCTGGTAAAACTGGTGAGTATTACACGCCAGGCTTAGTGGTGACTCGGGCTCAAGCAGACCCCATTTTTCCACGGCTTGAATACTAAACCCCGGTACGGTGGCCGCAGCCTGCGATGCAAGGCCACACCAGGATGCTTTTTGACTGTCATATGAGCCTATCCAGATCGCATCACTGCTTCCGGAATCGACTAACGAATCCGCCAGTGACTGACCGATATCGCCAGCCTCCGCCTTTTGGGCCATATGCCGGTAAAGTTTCGCCTTGATATCCATCACGCGGTCGGGAACCGGGGCTCGCTTTACCTGAGTGATTTGTGCGGTGACGTCATCGCCAATCATTGCCCACTGTACTTTTTTGTCCGTACTGACGAGCTTGCAGACGCTCCATCGGAACTTGCGCACCTGCCCAGATGATGTCACCAGATTTTCTTCAATATTGGCAGGTAACCTGCTGGTCAGCAGCAAAATGAAGCGTGCCCTAACGTCATCCTGCCTTGCCTCAGGAATGAATGTTGTGACGAAATTCAAGCCAATAATTCTATTTTGTCGTATACCGAACACTTGCTCCGTATATTGATTGCACCGTTCAATCCGTAAATGCTCATCAAGCTGTAGCACGACAGTATGAATGCTGTTCATCAGCGTTTCGTAATAGCTGTTTTGAGACTCAAGTTCCTGCTGTTTGTGAACAGCATCCGTCACATCGCGGCAGGTTCCTGCCACTATGGCAGGTGTCCCCTGCTCATCCCATGCCACTACACTGGCATGGTTACTCAACCATCGCTGCTGCCCCTCGATTGAGTTAATGGGATGGTCCAAATCGTATCGGTCTCGCTTACCCTTGGCACAATCGGACACGTATTCGCTCACAAGCTTACGGTAAGGTTCCGGTATGTGGCGCATCAAGCTGGCCACCATCACACTATTAGATTCGCTTGACAGGCTGAACATACGCATCAAAGCTTGGTTGACGCGAATAACCCCCGTATCAAGTTGTAGAACCCATACGCCTTCCTGCCCACCTGTTACCCCATAATCCTCCAATGACCGAGGAGGGGCAGGTATGACTGGCGTTTTTCGGAACTTGAAGACACCAAATCCCCCCAACAAGCCGCCAACGGCTGTAAATAGAACCGACAGCCATATCAAACGCACATCGGTGTCCACTACAGGCAAATACGGGGTCAGCCACAGCTCTTCATACTTTGCGTAGGAGCCATCCTCGTGCATCTGTTCAATGGCCTCATTAAAGGACTGGGTGAGTTCCAGTCGGCCCCGTTGGGTAATCACGCAGAAAGACCTGTGGTTCAAGGGAAGCGTCAGGGTCGACAGCTCGTTCATTCTCTTGTTGGTTTGGCAGTAACCGACCGTCGCTTCTGGAGCCAAGGTGGCATCATAACGGTGGTCATTCACGGAGGCAATAATCTGAATCGTATTGAGACTTCGTTCCGCGTCACCGATACCCAATGATTCCATGTGATACGGCAGGTTGACACCTGACGTCACCACGACTTTTTTCAATGCCAACTGATCGGTTTTGTATATACCGCTTCGACGGTTGTATGCAACCACGGTGTTATACGATGCATACCCGCTGCTGCACTCCACTTTCGAAAGCAAGGATTCCGAGAACGCGACTCCCACAGCCAGATCAACTTTGGCAGCTATCACAGAAGGAACCAAATCCTCATAGTTCATAGCTACCCATGTGATGGAGTAACCGCGCTTTGCTGCAAAATTCTTGAGGAGGCTGATGGAGAAACCAGACGGGGCCTGACCTTCTTCAAATTCATATGGTGGAAAGGAGGAGTTGTATGCCACACGCAGAGGGGTTAAGTGCTTACTAGCCGAACCAGGAGAAGACGCACAAACGAACAACACGAAAATCAGGCATATTATGATATGCATGTTTCGGCTCATGGCGTCCCCTCCCTTCATTGGTCGTTATGGTTTTAACTGGTGGATGCTGATAAGGTTCATCGCCTTATATATCAACTTATACCACATTAGGTTTCCATATACAAACATTATGCGATATCACCATGACATATTGCTAGGTGATATCGCATATTATCGTGAATAAACGAATTATTTACGTTAAGGGAATGGTGGTGCAACCGCTTACGACTAGAGCAGTGTTTTAGCGATTTTTTCTATCTCGGCAAACTGCTCAGAAACGAGTAACTGTGCATAGCTGGTGATCTCACCGGTGACCATCATCTTCCTCCAGGCTGCCCACGGGTGAGCCATACGCCAACCCTTTACCTGTGCAGACAGTATGGAGCGTTCTGCCTGTAGATAGGCTTCACGCGTCGGCTCATCCCAAGCGACCATATTCCGAGCTAGCGTGGCGATCCGGCTGATGATGGCATCGGCATATTTCCGGCCTAACTCGGCAGAGGCACCAGGAGGAGCGGTCACAATCGGCTTGTATTCCGGGTCATACTCGAGTTGCTGTAAATCCGTCATCTCGGGAAAAAGATGCAAAGCTAACGAGGTTTCACCGATACCGGCATGATCACCCAGGTAACCCTGGTCTTGCGCCAGCCAGTATTCCGGCAACCCAATCACAGGAATTTGCAGCCGTTCCGTCATGCGGACAGCGACTTCGCGCACCACGATCTGCTGGTTGTGCCCGTAGTGACCTGTCAAAATAAAAATCGCTTTGAAGCCTAGTCGGTGGAATTCGTAGCACAACTGTTCTAGCCAGGGGCGAAGCAGCAGGTTGGGCCAATCATTCTCGCCTTCGATTTTCACCGTCGCCGGTTTTTCCAAACCACCCATACCGCCATATAGTGCTGGGTGAACCACACCACCACCCGCCTGCGAACAGGCTTGCATCAGCAGCCGATGCGCCTTTACAGCATCAAGGCCCAGTGTATTGTGCTCACCGTGCCACTCTACGGTTCCTAATGGCAAGAAGCAGACCGGCAATGCCGATTGAGCTTCGCGGAACTGCTTTGGCAGCATCCTCTCCCAATTCGTCTCCATAGCCGATATCCCCCCTCGGTCTGTAAATGGTGTGTCTGTCAGAACGAAACCCTCACGATCGCTATTTCAGCAGATCCCTGCACTGCTCCATCAAGCAGTCCACATGTTCCATGTTGGCATCATCAACGGCTGCGTCATAGTCAGCATTCTTCTCAAGACAGCAGCTCTGAGAGATGACGACATAGGCGAAATTCTCAACACCTGCACGCTCAACAACGCGTTTTGCGCACCCCTGTTGACAACCGTCAAGCACAAGCACCTTCTCGCAGCATTTAACCGAGGTGACTTTGGAAGAGACGTGGGCCCCCAGGCTTGTTGCGCAGGTAAATCGCCCTGCGCCTTCTCTGTCCAGCCTTTTGGCCACCTCTACGGCTATCTGTCCAACATTACACGCTCCTGAGCAGGCTAAGACCGCCTTCTCTGACTTGCCGTGGCGAATAGGTGCCATTTGAATACCCTCCATCGAAGCACGCTTGGCAGGCGAGAAAAAAAGACTCACCTGATTCCATCTTAGGCCACGTGTTAGATAAATGTCAATAACATATCATCAAGATCAAGGTAAGATATGAATGATGGATACACATATTCAGGTGGTGTTACGATGATAACTGTGAAAAAACATATCACGAATCTAGCACTATTACTGGCTGCGTCCATATGTAGTGCCACACCGGTCATCCTCGTCGCACCAACAAACTCCGACGCGGGTAATATCAACCAAGGTGAACCAGTTAACTTCAGTGTCGAGGTTTATAACAAAGGGGACCAAACCCTGAAACTCTCGGCGACATCCGGGTGTAACTGCGGCAAGGTTGATGTAGAACCATTAGTGCCACCGAAAGAGATGGTGCTGCTGAAATACTTGGTCCAGACCAACGACATGCAGGGTAAAACAACCCGTAGCGTGCAGCTTCATTCCAATGATCCAAAACACCCCAACATAAATCTAATCTTTCGTATGAATGTCAAAGCTCCAATCTGGCTGGAACCTACCGAGCCCACCTTGATCAACCTCACTGCAGGTGCTATCGCCAAACGCACATTCATGGTCAAAAGCTCATCTCAAGCACCGGTAGTACTCGGCGAACCGTCTGGCCTGCCGCAGTATTGCACTGCTAGGGTTCAAGGGAACCGCGTGATTCTGACCGTCACCCCCTATGCCCCATACGGTCGAAGTGGTTTCACGGCCAATATACCAGTCATCAAGCCGACCGAAGGTTCTGTAAATGCCGTTGTAGCGATTAACAAAGGAATCGTGTCAGAACCAGCCAGCCTCTACCTGGGTAGCAGCTCCACAGCAACGGTTAAGCCCATGAAGTCGCGTGTCGTTCTTAACGCCATATCCCCATTCACAGTTTCCGCTGTGACGGCACCAAGAGAGCTCGCTGTCGTGGTCAAGAAGATTCGCCCTAACAGTTGGGCTGTTGAGGTCACCATGACCAAACCACTTGCTAAGGGGATATACAGGAACACAGTGGTTTTGAAAACAAATCAGCCTGGACAAAGCAGCCTAAGGATACCTGTTGTGGCCATACGATATTAAGTCGCTGTCTCTAACTACCGCCAAATTCGCAACCGAACACAGGAGAAATATCGATATGAGTATTCAGGTTGATTGGAGTAACCCATACGCTGACCGAAACGGAACATGGTTAAAGGGGAACCTGCACGCACATACCAATCCTGCCAGTCTGTGCGCTCAGATATTGGTTGAGGAGTGTATCAGTCGCTATGTTCAGCTCAGATATGACTTTATATCCATCTCAGACCACTTCAACTATAAGCCGAGGGTTGATGAACGCATCACCATCATTCCGGGGATGGAATGGAATGCCAAGGATGGGGGTTCGCATACCGGCATCTATGCGAATTCTGGAGAGGTTGTTAAAGCAGCGATCGAGATTCACGACCACAACGAATTACTACGTTATATGTCCAAAACCGATGCTCTCGTGATACTCAACCACCCGAACTGGCAGCTCAGACCACATTACAGGCGTGAGGAGATGCTGGCGGCCACCCCGTATGACGGTATCGAGATATACAACGGCGTGATAGAGCGACTGGATGGTTATTCCATCGCGACCGACAAATGGGACTTCCTTTTGGCCAAAGACCGAAAGGTGCTTGGTTTTGCCAGTGATGATTCGCATGCCTATGGCGACATTGGTCTGGCCAGTATTCATGTCAGGTCGAAGTCGCGGAATGAGTGCGATATCATGTCAGCCATCAAGTCAGGTAATTTCTACTGCTCAAATGGAGTCACTATACGCGATATTCACATGACGGGCGGCATGATCGAGTTATCATCACCTGACGCCGAAGAGATCCACGTTCGTGCTGACGGCGGTACACTCATCAAACGGGTGATGGGCAACTCCATCAAAATAGACATGGCGGACTACGGCGTCAAATATATGCGGTTCGCGTTGTATGGTCAAGGCAGTGCCATGGCCTGGACCCAGCCCTTTTTCAAGTAGAAGCTTGCAATTCATCGGGGTATTTCCGGTGGTGGGATGACCTTGGTAGCGATCAGGGTTTCTCCGGGCGTAGGGATGACCCTTGTGGTCATCCGAACACGGTTTTGGATACCAACCCGCTGCCCCGTAACGCAACCCGAGTCCGCCGGTTTACATCGCCGCGGACGGCCACAAGGGCCGTCCCTACGGATTCACTGTGCAGTGAACTCAACGCCAAGCGTGTACAAGCCTCCCGGTCGTAGGGATGACCCTGGTGGTCATCCGAACACGTTTTTGGATACCGACCCGTTACCCCGATGCGCAACACAGGCCTGCCGGTACACATCGCCGCGGACGGCCACAAGGGCCGTCCTTACAGATCCGTTGTGCGGTTCATCTGATAGCTCACAGGCAGCTCAACCCACGCATTGAAAGCGTTAATTTTTGCGAAACTGTGGGCAAATCGGTCACAATGTACATGATCCCCCAATTGAGGTTTTCATGGAATACGAACTTCTTGCCCCTGCACGTGACCTGGAATGCGGACGCATCGCAGTAGATTGCGGTGCTGATTCGGTCTACATCGGTGCCCCCCGCTTCTCCGCTCGCGAAGACGCCGGTAACACCCTGGAAGATATCAGCCAACTGGTTCAATACGCCCACAGATACTGGGTAAAAATATATGTTGCACTAAACACCCTGCTCACCGATGGTGAGCTCAAACAAGCCACACGAATCGCCCATCAATGTGCCGAAATCGGCGTTGATGGCCTCATCATACAAGATATGGGCCTGCTGATGGCGGACCTGCCAGATATCCCCCTCATCGCCAGCACCCAGATGCATAACCATACCCCGGAACGGGTGGCCTTTCTGCACGATATGGGCATTCAGAGGGCAATTTTGGCCCGCGAACTGAGCCTTGATGAGATTCAAGCGATCCATGACCACACCCCCGCGATGGAGCTTGAGGTATTCATCCATGGAGCCTTATGCGTATGCTACTCAGGCCAATGCACCCTGAGTTACGCCATGGGCGGCCGAAGCGGCAACCGCGGCCAGTGTGCCCAACCTTGCCGTCTGCGATACGCTTTGCAGGACGACAATGGGAACGAGCTGCACCCCTCTGCTCACCTTCTTTCCATCAAGGATTTGAACCAGACCTCCAACCTGCGTGACTTGATCGATGCAGGAGTGTGCAGTTTCAAGATTGAAGGGCGGCTGAAAGGCCCAGACTATGTCAAGAATGTGGTCACCCACTATCGGCGTCATCTGGACATCGAGCTGGAAGCCCGCGGGCTGAAACGATGTTCCAGCGGCAGGACTCAGACAGACATGCTGACCGACCCGTCCAAGAGCTTTAACCGTGGGTTCACCACTCACCACATCTACGGCAGGACATCGCGTCTGGCCAACTGGACCACCCCAAAAATGCTGGGTGAACGCATCGGCGAGGTGATCCAGTGCGATACCCGTGGTTTGAGTGTGCGCACGGATGCCACTCTGACCCCAGGTGACGGCATCTGCTATGTGGATTCACGCGGCAATATGGCTGGGTTCACGCTGAATGCGGTCGATGGGTTTAGACTGACCCCAGGCCGTTTCGACAAAATGCCCATCGGGACCGTGCTTTACCGCAACCACGACCATCTTTTTAACAAGCAGCTCACCAAAGCCAAAGTGGAACGTCTACTGCGGGTCAGTCTGGCCATGGAAGGTTCGCTGGAGGCACTGACGCTCAGCATCACCGACGCGGACGGCATCTGCAGCAGCCATCGGTTGGACGGTCCGTTCGTCATCGCTGAACAGGCGGAGCGCGCCAATGAGACCATATCACGGCAACTTGGGAAACTAGGCGCAGCCAATATGGAGGCGACCGAGATATCGGTGCAGCTTGACCCCGCCCCCTTCGTGCCCATGAGCGTCCTGAATGAGTTTCGCCGAGGCGCGATTGAAGCCCACTGGCTGCAACGTGTCGCCCAGATGCCCAGAGGACATCGCGGTGAGATGCAGTCAGACACCCCCTATCCTGAGCCCAAACTTGATTTCCGTGCCAATGTGATGAACCCGCTAGCCCTAGAGTTCTACCGCATTCATGAAGCTGAGGTCACAGAACGGGCGGCCGAGACGGGTTTGGAAATGGGCAATCGGCCCGTTATGACGACCAAATATTGCATCAAACATGAGCTTAACGTCTGCCCGAAGCAGAACCCAACCACAAACCTGACCGAGCCCCTGTGGCTGGTTGATGAAATGGGTTCTCGATTACGGCTTCGCTTCAACTGTGCCCGCTGCCAGATGGAGGTGTGGACGGAATCAGGCGCGCAACACTCATGAGCATTATGGGTGTATCATAATTTGAGATGACACAGTTTTTAGGTTTTAATATGACTTCCCAAAGTCATATCAAAGGTAATGCGCAGTATGACAGGCGCACGAAGCACTTGGTCCACAGGTTGCGTCCTGGAGAGATCGCCATCATCGATCATGGCGACCTCGATGGACTGGCAGCTCAGACCCTCGTGCAGTGCCGTCCGGCGGCCGTCATCAACCTTAGCCGCAGTATCTCTGGTCTGTATCCCAACACCGGCCCCACCATTCTGCTGGCTGCTGGGATTGCCCTGTTTGAATGCCAGCACCGTGAGCTGTTAAGTCACCTGACTCGGCCGGTAGCAGCCGAGATCACGCCCGAAAACAAGCTGCGGATCCGTGGTGTCGCTGAGGTGTTTACCCTTCAGCCCATCACTAAAGAGCTAGTCGATGAGCAACTGGCCGAAGCCCGCGAAAACCTTAAAAGCGAAATGATGAACTTCGCAAGCAACACTCTTGAGTATCTGCAAAAAGAGGCAGGGCCGCTGCTGGACCCACTGCACCTGCCTGGTGTCAAGACTGTGATGCAGAACAAGCACGTGGTGGTGGTGGTGAGAGGTTCGCGCTTTGAGGCTGACCTGGAGGCGATCTCAGGATACATGCGTGACGTCAAGCCCGTCATCATCGCGGTAGACGGTGCCGCCGATTCGTTGATATCACGGGGCTTCAAGCCGCACATCATACTCGGTGACATGGACAGCGTGAGTGACGAAGCGCTGCGCAGTGGTGCCGAACTGCTAACCCATCAGTATGCGAACAGCCAGAAGGCATCACCTGCACTCCAACGCATGCAGGAACAACATTTACCTCATATCGTGTGGCGGTTTCTGGGAACCAGCGAAGACCTGGCCATGCTGCTTGCCTACGAACTCGGGGCCAAACTCATCGTGACTGTAGGCAGTCATTTCAGTATGATTGAGTTTCTTGAGAAGGGGCGTATGGGTATGTCAAGCACCTTCCTCACACGGCTGCGTGTGGGTGATCGACTGGTAGACGCCAAGGGGGTGAGCCGATTGTGGACAAGCCGCCTTCCGCGGACGGAGCTGTCGCTATTAATCGTCTCCGCCCTGGTCCCGGTCATCGCAGCATTCTGTCTATCACCATCTGGCCGACACATTATAAAATTGGTCGGTATGTGGTTCAAACTAAACTTCTAATAATGAGAATAAGCCGATGAATCCCGGATTACGATATCATATAGCCAGCCTGGCGGCGGTTTTTCTTGCCCTTACTGTGGGCTTGCTCATAGGTGGCCTGTTCCTCAACACCGCTCCGACCACCACTCAGGACAAGTTGATAAACCGCATCCAAGGCGACATCGAGACACTGACAAATGAAAGTAACGCCAATAAACAGGCCCTAGAACGAAATCGAGAGTTCATAAAGGCACTGGCGCCAGCACTTCAAAACTCGCTGATGAAAACAAGAAGCGTGTCAGTGGTGATGACTGGTGACGACACCAAGGCACTCGATGAAGCCATCTCCGCTGTTCGTGAATCAGGTGCTAAACTCAATGGTGTCATCCGAATTACCGATAAATATGAAATTAAGTCGCCCCGAAACAGGCAAAACCTCATTGACAACCTGCGCTTGGCATACCCAAACCTGCCAAATGACAACCAGGCTATCATACGGTGTATCGCCAACTCGGCATTCATACCGTCGTCGTTCGATGCAATTCGAAAAACTCTCTCAGATGCAGGCATCATCGACTTCGAAGGCAGCTTTAATGAACAAAACACGGTGATTTTACTCGTTGGCGGCAACAGCACAGACAGCGAACGTGTTGTGACGCTTGATAAGCCGATGATTAGCATTTGGAAAGCCAACAACCTAAAAGTGGCCGCCAGCGAAAGGTCCGATGCCGCTTATTCGCACATATCGACGTACCGTGAAAGCAAAATCGCGGTTGTGGACTGCATCGACACGTTGATTGGCCGTCTGTTATTTAACGTGATATATGATGTTGAGCCGATGGTCTACGGTATCACCGAACAGGCTGACTTGACGACACCAAAGCGTATGGACCAGGTACTCAAAGTTAAATGAGCATCTTTGCCATCGTTCCGGCGCATAACGAATCATCACATATCACCGCCACGTTGTGTGCGTTGAAGCAGTTCGTGCCGGCTGAGAACATAGTGGGCGTGGCTGACAACTGCTCAGACGACACTTTCGCGCTCATGCAGAGTGCTGGCATCCAAGCCGTTCAGCGAAATGGGAACGGCGGCAAATCCGCGGCGGTAGCGAGTGGAATGCGGGCTTGTGCTGATTTGCCGATTAGTGATAGCGACACGTTGCTGCTCTGCGATGCCGACGTGGCTGAAAGCGCGATCGAGCTTCGTGAGTTGTGCAGTGCTCTGGTGGATCAAGCCGCTCAAGCCGCCGTCGCTGTGTTTCCTTCTGCTGGAAAAGCAGCCGGGATGGGCTTCGTGGTGCGGTACTCCAAGAAAGTTTTGTTGAGGCACACAGGGCAACAGTTCCAGGCACCGCTCAGTGGGCAACGTGCTATACAGTGGAAGTATGCCCGCAAACTCAAGGCGTTTTGCAGTTATTACGGACTTGAGGTGGGTATGAGCACCGACCTGCATATGCTGGGTGCCAACATCATTGAGGTTCCGGTTAATATGACACACCGGCACACCGGGCGCAGCCTTGCCGGGTTCCTGCACCGGGCGAAACAGGGCTACCACGCTTTTCGAGCAGCACATGGAGTCAGAGACATACCGATATGGGCTTAACCAATCCGCTTCTTTACCTTCTCCTTGTCCCCTTGCTGTTGTTTTTCATCAGCAAACCACTCTTGTTAAAATACGCAAAACGCATGGGGTTACAACGCACCAATTTCCTGGGCAACCCTGTGGCATTAGGCTACGGCATGACCATATGGCTGCTGTGCCTGGTGTTGTTTGGCACTATGGTGTGGCTTGTCGATGAAGTGCCTTTTTACCTCATGTTGCTCATCACCACCGGGTGGTATGGGCTGCTAGGGACGATTGATGACCTGTTCGGCAAGCGTGATGGCGAACCAAAAGGGTTGAAAGGCCATTTCTCAGCGTTGTTCAAAGGAAGGATCACCACAGGCTTGATTAAGGCCGTCGGAGGTCTGCTTGGTGCCGTCTGGCTGGGAGGCATCACCGCTCAGCACACTTGGCAGTGGCCTGTCAACACGTTGTTGATTGCGCTGAGTGCCAACGCCATCAATCTGTTCGACCTGCGGCCAGGACGAGCCATCACCATCAGCCTTGTGGCACTCGCTGTGTGCGCGATTTTGGCATTTCAAGAGAGCCAAATTTACCTGTTTATTGGACTGATTCTCATATGGAGTATGTGTTTCTTCTGGCGGAAGGAAGATGCGCAGGCGAAGGCGATGATGGGCGACAGCGGCAGCAACCTGCTGGGTGCCGTGATGGGCGTCTCGCTGGCTATCTGCTTGCCTGCCTGGGCATCAGTAAGCTGGCTAGTGGTGTTGATCCTGCTGCATGTCGCCGCGGAGCGCGTCTCATTTAGTCAGTTGATTGAACGCACACCATGGCTGGCGCGTATCGACAGCCTTACCGGCCTTCGGAAGCCAGCACGAAAAACAACTCGTTAGGAAACACGAGCTCAGTAACCTCATAGTCACACTGCGACATCAACCGATGGAACTGCTCGCGGTAGTTCTCCAGCATCCCTTTGTTGCGCCCGCCCAGGCTTCTAATGGGATAACTCACCACAATGTGCCTGGCGTGGATAGAGCGCAGCAGTTGCAGCGCACCGCCCTTGCACTGCTGCTCCATACAGGGCAGAGTCTTCAACACCAACGCCACATCAAACTGTCCAGTGGGCAGCTCGCTCAGTGCATCAGCCCAGACGCAGTTACCAGCCCAGTTTTGTGACTGGCTCACATGGTTCACCAGGCTGACCAGTCTGCTATCAATCTCACAGCCCATGATTTCGCACTCGGAGCTTAGCCCCATCTGAACTCTGGCAAGTGGATTCAACCCACAAGCGACATCCAATATGCGATCAGGAACTCCTGCGATGGCCCAGATAGCCGGAAAAATCTGCTCATAATACCCGAGCCGTTCATTGGTTGAGGCATGCTGTGCTAATAATCCAAGCACATCATCGGTGGATTTTGAGAGTTGGATATCGCCTTCGATATAGCTGCCGAACACCTGATGCAGTTTCCGTTTCGCCTCTTTGGTGGCCATTTTAACCGGGTATCGACACAATGCCCATGCGGCAATACGGCGCAATACGGCGGGGTAGAGAGCAGCATACTTCGTGGTGTGGCTCAACTCAACGACGAGACTCTCTACATCCTCCGGGGCACCCATCACGCTCTCAGTTCACAGATACGTGCCATCAGCCGTGTATACACCCGCAGGTTATGCATCGTGGCCAGGCGGTGGGCCACAGAGTCGTTCAGTTGGAATAGATGGTGCATGTAGGCACGGCTGTATCGACGACAACAGGGGCAGTCACAACTCTCATCCACAGGGGATTTATCTCTGATGTATTTCGTATCTTGGATGTGCAGATAGTCGATGAAACCTCGCGAAGTGAAGTCCAGATTCGCCGGAGCACCCGGTTTATATATATACAACCGCTTGTGGCGTGCATCGCGGGTGGGCATCACACAGTCAAAAGTATCAAACCCAAATGAGGCCGCTGTCAGCGTGTTCTCAGGTGAGCCTATGCCCAAGGCGTGCCGCGGCAGCTCATCAGGGGTTATTTCGCAGAACTGCCCCACAGCGCCGACCAGCTCACCACCCGCCCCAATCGGCCAGCCGCCGTATCCGTAGCCGTCAAACCCGATCTCTTGAAGCCGTAGAGCACACTCGCGCCGAAGCTCGGGGTCGCTTCCGCCCTGCACAATGCCATACAGTAAAGGTGCCTGATGGCCCACTTTACGTATGCGGATCTGCCGGTGCCACTCTTCTTTGCAGCGCTTTGCCCATGCCACGGTCAGTTCCACACTCCGTCTTTGAGCAGGTGCATCGTCTTCTGGGTGAGTGCAAACATCCAGACAGAATACGATGTCGGCACCCAGCCGGAACTGCTTTTCGATACTTTTCTCCGGGCTAAGCATCTCTTTTTTTCCGTCCGATGCACTCTTGTAACTGAATCCGCCGCTTCCGATGGAGCCAAGTGAGGGGTTTTCTCTCAGCAACGAATAGACCTGGAACCCGCCGGAATCACACATCACAGGCGCTTGCCATCCCATAAAATCATGGATGCCACCCAGACTGCTGATGGAATTTACTCCCGGTGAGCTGCTGAGATGCAGCAGGTTGACCATGAGGGCTTTGATTCCCACACTCTCCAGATCTGCACTGTCCAGTGTGCGAACCACAGCTCGCGTGCCGTCGGGCAGAAAGGCTGGCAGGGGCAGCACACCGCTTTGCAGCAATAACTCAGTGGGCCTCAAAAGAACTCCTTTTCGTCGAATTCATCGGCATCATCAGCTTCGTCTGTTTCTCCAGATTCATCAACTTCATCTGCAAATCGATCATAATCCGGGCTGTCTATGAGCTTTTCTTCTATTTCACCATCATCAGGATCAATGAACTTCTTGTTCTTCCCGGCGATCACAACCACAATCTCACCACGCGGAACTTCATTTCTGAAGCACTCGATCAGACCATCCAGGTTGTCCCGAGTCACGGTCTCAAACATTTTGGTCAGCTCTAGGCAAACCGCGGCGTGCCGGTTGCCCAAAGATTTGCGCGCATCTTCCAGCAACCCCAACAGCCTTCCGGGTGCTTCATACATGATGAGCGTATGCGGGCTGTTCATCTCAGCCTCTAAAAAGTGACATCGCTTGCCAGTTTTCCGCGGAGGGAAGCCCAGAAAAGTAAAGCTACTATTGGGCAATCCCGAGGCCAACAAAGCCGTGATGGTCGCACTAGGCCCTGGCAAGACCTCGATCTCATGACCACCATCGATCGCGGCCCGTATCGCCAGATATCCAGGATCGCTGATGCCCGGGCTGCCTGCATCGGAAACCAAACCCACCTTGAGACCCTGGTTCAGCAGGGTGAGTATCCCCTTAGTCGCCTGCCGTTCGTTGTGCTCATGGTAGCTAAAAACTCTTGGGGGACGCGCGATTTCATGGCGTTTCAGAAGAATGCTGGTGTGGCGTGTGTCCTCGCATGCAAGCGCATCCAATGAGTTCAACTCACGCAAGGCGCGAAGTGTCAGATCCTCAAGGTTGCCGATTGGAGTGGCGATGACTAGTAACTTGCCCAATAGATTCCTCTTTTGTGGATATTCGATTGTCTGATGTCACTGTAAGATTCTACCAGTTAATGAACGAGTGGGATGTAACCGAGCATGATGGGACAGACGGAAGGCGGGGCTACAACGAATTGTAGCCTCGCCGTGGTACCCGCTAGATGAGCGGCTTCAGTGGGATCAAGTCGCCGTGCTCTGCCAGCAGGTCATCGACCATGGCCCAGATTTCGTCCATCGTGAGCTCAGCCTTGGTGTGGGGATCAAGCATGGCGGCATGGTAGACCAGGTCGCGGTTGCCCGTCAAAGCGGCCTCCACCGTACACGCTTGCACCGCTATGTTAGTGCTGATATAGCTGGCCAACTGCACGGGCAGGTCACCGATCACGGTCGGCTGCAGCCCGTTCTTGTCCACCAATACCGGCACCTCGACACTGCAGCCTGGCATCAGGTTGGTGATCAAGCCATTGTTTGGCACGTTGCCGTAGATCACGCGCGGGATACCAGTCTCCATAGAGTGGATGATCAGCGAGCCGTATTCTGCACTGCGATGCACTGTGATGGGGTCGTCAGATTCAAACTCCACACGCATCTTTTCCCATTCCGCATTCTGACTTTCGCAGCGACGCAGATACTCATCGATCGGTACATTGAAGCGTTCGATCAACTCTGGGCAGTCCCGACGGATAAAGTAAGGAGTATATTCCGCGTGGTGTTCACTGGATTCGGTCACGTAATAACCCAGCCGCATCATCATCTCAAACCGCACTCGGTCATGGTCAGGCACCTTGCCGTCGGCATAGAGTTTGCGCAAAGCCGGATACAGGTCCTGGCCGTTGTGCTGGAAAGTCAGATAAAACGCCATGTGGTTGATGCCGGCGCAGATGTAGTTCACCTCATCGCCGGGAATACCCAGCAGATGAGCCAGCCCATGCGCTGATCCTTGAACACTGTGGCAAAGCCCCACACCCTTCACACCGGTCGCCTTCATGGCGGCCCAGGTGTTCATAGCCATCGGGTTAGTGTAATTGAGTAAAGTGCTTCCCGGGGCCAACTGCTTCATTTCGTTGCAGAAGTCCACCATCACAGGGATGGTGCGCAGTGCCCGCATGATACCACCGATGCCGAGGGTATCACCGATGGTTTGCTTCAAGCCATACCGACTGGGTATCTCAAAGTCTGTGACAGTAGCGGGCTTATACCCGCCCACTTGAATGGTGTTAATAACATAGTTCGTATCGGCGATGGCCTCTTGCCTGTTGGTGGTCGCGGTGATTTTCGGGTTGGCCCCTACCGCTTTGGCCACCTTCTCAGCCACGCGTTTGGCGGTATGCAGCCGCGCCTCATCGATGTCCATTAAGGCGATTTCCACCTCTTTCAGCTCGTCAAAGCTGAGGATGTCGCCTAAAAGATTACGGGTGAACACGACGCTGCCTGCGCCGATCAATGTGATTTTCGCCATGGTGCCTGACCTCTTGTGTATGAATCTCCATTCTATTATATTGCATATGCCCTTAAGCCCATCTATCGCTGTGTATCGTCATATATCGGCTGCGCCGAATAATGCGGAATGGTCTCATCTTGACTTGGTGTGCTCTATCAGTCAAACTGAAATAGGAAAGGTGGTCCTAAAACACTGTGTTGCACCTGATCACTGTCGGATTAAGCCATCATACAGCACCGCTGATGTTGCGCGAACAGTTCTCTTTTGAGGGCTCCCGTTTAGATACCGTGCTGCTGGCGTTGATGCGGGCAGGAGCACGTGAGGCCGTGGTTTTATCCACCTGTAACCGAACAGAGATCACAGTCCGTGGTTTGGCCGATCAAGAGCTGATACGAATACTGAGTGCCCAAACCGACATCGCACTTAGCATCTTTACTCCACACCTCTACATCTATAAAGCCGAAGAAGCGGTCTCCCACCTGTTTCATGTGGCGGCCGGTCTCGATTCGCTCGTATTGGGCGAACATGAGATCCTGGGACAGGTGCGTAGAGCCTGGGATACGGCGAAGAAAATAGGCTGCAGCGGCCGGCTGATGGATGCACTTTTCCGATCAGCCTTGACCTTAGGCAAGAATGTCAGGTCTAGCACTGAGCTTGGCCAACATGCGATATCGATAGGTTCGCTCGCGTTGCGAAAAGCGATTGACGAGTTTCCTGACTTCTGGCAACGCAACATCATGGTGGTCGGTGCCGGGAAAATGGGCCAACGGCTGATCAACGAGCTTGTCGACCGCAGGAAAGAATCGGGCACTTTTACCCCAATCACCGTCCTCACAAGAAGCCCCAAACAGGCGAAATTGAAGGCCGACTTTCCCGGAGTACGCCTGCTTGAGACGGCGAAACTATACGAACTTCTACCAGAAGCCGATGTGATTTTCACCTGCACCGATTCGCTTTCCCCACTCCTGGATTGCGCCTC
Organism: Armatimonadota bacterium; assembly: GCA_963677485.1. Lineage (GTDB taxonomy): Bacteria > Armatimonadota > HRBIN16 > HRBIN16 > HRBIN16. The sequence goes on from OY781964.1 coordinate 816,165, forward strand.
GCTTCTACCGCTTACAGCAAAAAGACACGGACGGCCGCTGTTATTGGTGGACCTCGGGGTGCCGCGAAACATCAGCCCCTGCGTCCGTAAGGCCGATTTCGTGCACCTCTTCGACTTGGAAGACTTGAATGCGCTCTCCGAAGCTCATAGTGCTGCACGTGCCGAATCCATTCCGTCGGCAAAACGCCTTCTAGAAGAGCATATGGCCGTGTTTATCGAACGCTGGAGACTGCGTGATAATATCGAGACTATCAAGTCACTGAAGGCTGATGTGGAACGGATTCGGCAGCAACAACTGGAGTGGGCTACACCCAAAATGGGTGAGTTATCACCATCGCAGCAACAGATTCTAGACCAAATGTCACGAAGGTTGGTACAGCAAATGCTTCACAAGCCCCTCTCAGCTCTTAACCAGTCTGACGGAAACACCGCCTTAATCGAGGCCTTCGTGCGCATCTTCGGACTAGAAAAAGAAGGCGATTCATAGAAACTGTGCTGCGCATTGGCACGCGAGGCAGTAAACTCGCATTGATCCAGGCAAACTGGGTAAAGACTCAACTTGAGCTTCGCAACCCCGATACCGAAGTTCAGCTTCACATCATCATCACTTCAGGTGACCGGCAACAGTACCAAGTGGTTGGAGCATTCACGAACGAAATCCAATCGGCGTTGTTGAACAATGAGATCGACATCGCTGTACACAGCATGAAAGACCTGCCCACACAACCGGTCAAAGGGCTCAAGATCGCCGCCGTGCCCTTGCGAGAAGACCCTCGGGATGCGTTGATCAGCCCCCTTGGAGGCTTGAAAGAGCTGCCGCCTGGCGCGGTGATCGGTGCAGGTAGCGCGCGCAGAGCGGCGCTCATTCATGCGGTCAGGCCCGATATTATCACCCAAAAGCTGACAGGCAATGTAGATACCAGGCTGCGGAAGCTGCGCGAGGGGCAATATCAAGGCATCGTGATGGCTATGGCAGCGCAAAACCGCATGGGATGGTGGACTGAAGGTAACGAGACCTTGACCGGTCTGCAAGTGCAGCCCTGGCCTACTGATGTTTTTCTTCCGGCCCCTGCTCAAGCGGCCCTGGCATTGGAGTGCCGCAGCTCAGACATTGGTGCGATAACAACCCTGTCGGCGTTAGATCACCCGCCGACCCATAGTGCAGTGATCGCCGAACGGGCAGTCTTACACCAACTGGGTGGCGGATGCTCCGCTCCGGTGGGGGCATACGCCTCAGTGACAGCGGATGAGCTGACATTAACTGCCATTGTGGCCAGTCAGAGCGGCTCTGATATCATAAAGATGCAGGCGCAAGGTTTGTGTGCGAACGCCCGTAAACTGGGCATCACTCTTGCAAAAAAAATGTTAAAACAAGGCGCGGATGTCATTCTACGTGAGGTAAGGAATTCAGATGAATCATAACTTAAAAGGAATTCGTGTCATAGTCACACGCCCAGAAGGGCAAGGTGAGGGCCTGGTGTCCCGCTTTACCGAACTTGGCTCAACAGTTATTTCGATGCCTGTGATCTCCATCCAACCGCCTGAACACTGGGGCGAGGTGGATACCGCTATCTGGTCTCTGCGCGATTACGACTGGGTGGTGTTCACAAGCACCAATGGTATCGCAAAGTTCTTTGATCGCATGGAGAAGCTGGGAATCAACAACATCGCATTGGACCCAGTGAAAATCGCCTGTGTGGGCCCCGCGACCGCATCTGCACTTCGAAAGCGGTACCGTGATCCTGACGCCATTCCGATTGAGTATATCTCCGACGCCCTACCTGCGGCGATGGGTGATGTTCATGGGAAAAAGATTATGCTGGCACAGGCCGACATCGCACGCACCAGCTTGTCCGACGAGTTGACAGCCCATGGTGCGATTGTGACTAATGTGACTGTCTACCGCGTGCTGCAGATTGAACCAGCAAACACCGCCGAAGTGATGAGCGGCCCCATCCCCGACGTGATCACATTCACCAGCCCGTCTACGGTACGCAGCATGTGGGCACTGTTGCAGAAGCATGATAAAGCGGAGTGGTTCGCGCAGAGCAGGCTGGTCTGTATCGGACCGGTGACGAGTGCGGCCATTGAAGAGATCGGCTATTTCCGCATCACCACCGCTGAGAACTTCACCGAAGAGGGTCTTTTTGAGGCGGTATTGAGCAGCTATTCCAGCCCCAGCGATTTGGAGTAACCACCGTGCCCGTTCGCACATAGGGGCAACCCCCCGTGCTTGCCCTGTATGGTGCTGCAGTTTCGCAACAGGATTTTAGTGGCAGGCACGGTGGGCTGCCCCTACGATGTCCGTGCCGGTTTCACTAACCTGGGCAGCCACGGGGGGCTGCCCCTACGCATGTTCTTATACCCATTGCGTTAAATGCATCCCCTCGCCATCTGCGTCCATCTGCGTCCATCCGCGGTTCAGGCATCCCCCTTTCGCGTCTTTGCATCCTTGCGCCATTGCTTTAAATGCATCCCATCCCCATCTGCGTCCATCCGCGTTCATCCGCGGTTCAAACATCTCCCCCTTTGCGTCTTTGCACCCCTTGCGTCTTTGCGTTAAATGTATCCCCTCCCATCCCCATCTGCGTCCATCCGCGTCCATCCGCGGTTCAGGCATCCCCCCTTTGCACCCTTGCGCCATTGCGTTAAACGAACCCCCTCCCCTTCGCGTCTTCGCGTCTTCGCGTGGCACCTCCCGAGTACCCCCACATAAACAGAACCGCCCCTGCTGTGTAAACAGGGGCGGTTCTGTATGGTTGGAATGTCGCGCTTATTTCACATTAAGAGCGTTGGGTATGGCCCCTTCGTAAAGCGCATTCGCTTCAGCAACCGATACCCCGACATGCAGCTTGCCATTGATGGTGAAGTTGATCTGTCCATCGTTGGTCACAGTGCCAATGCCCGCCGCACTGCATCCGTGTTTTATGGCGATGTCTTCCAGAGCGGGCATGTTCTCTTGGGGAAGGCTGACCACTATGCGGCTGGCCGTTTCGCCGAACAGCACTGAGTCAGGCCTCTCGCAACTGTTGATGTGGATGTCGGCACCCTTGTTTCCGGCCAGAGCGCTCTCGCATACGGTGATGGATAATCCGCCATCGCTGCAGTCATGCGCGCTGGTGAGCAGCATCTGGTCGATCGCCTCTCGAACAGCAGCCTGCAAACCCACCTCAAGTGCGAGGTCGACGACCGGAGGGAAGCCCGATTCGATGCCATACTGCTTATAAAGATACTCGCTGCCGCCCAGCCCCTGATTGGGATCTTCCCAGCCACTGGGGATCAGCAGGGCAATCACATCGCCCGCGTTTTTGAAATTCGCAGAGCAAGCCTTGTCCACATCCTCAATCAACCCGACGATGCCTATTGTGGGCGTGGGGAAGACAGCCGTATCAAGCGTCTCGTTATACAGGCTGACATTGCCCGACACCACAGGCGTGCCCAGGGCCTCACAAGCCGTAGCGATACCATCCACTGCCTGTTCAAACTGCCAGAAGATGTCTTTCTTCTCCGGGTTGCCGAAGTTCAGGCAGTCGGTCGCGGCCAACGGCTTCGCGCCGGTGCAACTGACGTTACGGCAGGCCTCAACGACCGCCATCATACCGCCTGTGCGGGGGTCAAGGTAGACATACCGCCCGTTCCCGTCGATCTTAATGGCCAGCCCCTTATTAGCCACTCCGCGCACGCGCAGCATGGCGGCATCTCCGCCAGGCAGGCCGGAGGTTTGGGTTTGCACCATGTGGTCATACTGCTCATATACCCAGCGCTTGCTGGCGATGGTCGTGTCTGAGAGAAGCATTTTCAAGCTCGCGGTTAAATCCTCCGGCACCGGAAGGCTGGTGGGATCAAACGCTTGAAGCTCATCAATGTATCCCGGCTTTTCCGTCTCAAGGGTGTAGGTGGGACACTCATCCGTCAGGAAGCGGGCCGGTACTCTAGCGGCCAGCTCATTGCCGTCCATCACAGTGACCCAGCCATCGTCGGTGACTTCACCGACCACGACCGCTTTGCATCCCCACTTTTTGAAGATGCCAGCCACTGCCTCTTCACGGCCCTTCTTCACGATGGCCAGCATGCGCTCCTGGGACTCACTCAGCATCACTTCGTAAGCACTCATGCCCTGCTCACGGCGAGGCACCTTCTGCACATCAATGATCATGCCGTTACCGCCCTTGCTGGCGGTCTCGCAAGTGCTGCAGGTTAGTCCCGCGGCGCCCATGTCCTGAATTCCTACCACGTCGCCGCTGGCCAATGCCTCTAAGGTGGCCTCAATCAGCAGCTTCTCAGCGAATGGGTCGCCCATCTGAACGTTGCTGCGTTTGGCTTCACTCTCTTCGGTCAGCTCCACGCTGGCAAAGGTCGCTCCATGGATACCATCACGCCCTGTAGAGGATCCCACATAAAGCACAGGGTTACCGACACCTTCAGCGGCCGCAGTGGCGACATCGGTGTGTTTGACCAGCCCCACTGCCATCGCGTTCACAAGGCAGTTGCCGGTGTAGCAAGGATGGAACACTACCTCACCCGCAACAGTGGGCACACCTACGCAGTTACCGTAGTGAGCGATACCACCGACCACCTCTTTGAAAAGCCACTGGTTATGTGGGTCATCAAGGTCGCCAAAACGCAGGCTGTTGAGGTTGGCAATTGGCCGGGCACCCATCGTGAATATGTCTCGCAAAATGCCGCCAACACCGGTAGCCGCACCTTGAAAAGGCTCGACGGCGGACGGGTGGTTGTGGCTTTCCACTTTAAACACGATACCGTATCCATCACCGATGTCGGTGACGCCAGCATTCTCCATGCTGCCCTCATCCATCGCCTTTTTATATTCACCAAACCGGCGTAAAATCGGTCGGCTGTACTTATATCCACAGTGTTCACTCCACATCACGGCCATCATGCCGATCTCTGTGTAGTTCGGTTCTCGTCCCAGTCGCTCAACGATCAGTTCATACTCGTGGTCATTGAGGCCCATTTCGCGGTATATTTGGGGGTCCATATGTCTGCTCCGGGGAGATTTTTACGATATTTCATCAAATACTAGTATACAGCCTCCTAAAACAGCCCGCAATTTGGTATCATAAAAACCAATGGGAAAACTTATTCCTGATGCATTTATGAATTGTTCATCTATTCTGTGTCGTATTTATATAAAACATACGACATCGCAAACGAAATCTAATATACTATAGTTAGAGTGTATGCCAAAGAGCATACGCCATAAGGAGGAATCGATCATGTCGGATATACGTGACGTGGCAAAGGAGGCTGGAGTCTCCATCGGAACCGTATCAAGGGTTGTGAATGGCTCCGGTCCTGTTAACGAGCTAACAAAAGCAAAAGTGCAGGAAGCTGTCAAGAAATTAGGCTATCGCCCGCATACAGTTGCCCGCAGCTTGAGAACAGGCCAGACACACATCATTGGTTTGGTTCTGCCCAGCCTAAAAGATCCGTTTTTTGCTGCCCTGGCATCAACTCTTGAAGAAGAGTTTGAGAACCGCGACTACACCATTAACATTAGCAGTATAGGGAACTCTGATAATTCATCAGAACTCCTGGAAGACATGATTAACCAACGCCGGACTGACGGCATTCTTATGTGTACCACTCAGAACAACTACCGTTTGCTGAACACCATCCTGACCGAACACAGCACCCCAATCATTCTTCTTGATGCAGTGCGTGGTTTCGGGAACTTAAGTTCAATCTCAGTGGATAACAGCTACGGTATGAACGCAGCCATCGAGCACTTGAAATCCAAATCGCACACCAAAATCGGCTATATGACCGGTTGTGATGCGATGTGCGCCGGTGAAGATCGACTGCTTGCATTTAAGCAAGCTATGAAGAGCAACGGCCTGGAAGTTAAGTCCGATTGGATCGTAGAAGCTGATCCTACCGTCGCTGGTGGTTATGACGGCGGCGTTAAGATCGCTAAAATGTCCGATCGTCCTACTGCAATTATCTGCTTCAACGACCTGATGGCCTATGGCTTGATGCGCGCTGCAGCTGATAAAGGCATTAGCGTTCCGGACGGCTTGGCCGTCATCGGTTGCGATGACGATATGATGTCTGCTTACGCCACTCCTCCACTCACGACCCTGGCTTACTCCATTCCTGAAGTTGCCAAGGCCGCTTGTGAACTAATCCTTAGCCGCATTAAGACCAAGGATATCACCACCAAGCAGATCAGTATCAAACCCAGCCTGGTAGTACGCAAATCCAGTTAGTCCTAGACACCATATAACAACGCCCTCATGGATTTACCATGAGGGCGTTGTTGTTTGAATGCTACGACCGATGTCTTAGTTGAGCGAGCTACACCAGGTTTTCGCAGGCCCAGCGCATCTCGTCCATGATCGGCAGATGCTGGGTGCATTTCGCCTCACACTCACCACACTGAACACAGGCATCAGCCTTTGAGCCCTGGATGGCTGCATACTGATCCCTGGCGTTCTGCTGGAAGCCCTGGAACCGGTAAGTGGAGTTCATCCCCATGATGGCCGGTATCTCGATGCCCTGCGGGCACGGCATACAATAACGGCATCCCGTGCAGAAAGCCTCTTTCATGCTATCCAGCTCATCCAGCTTGGCGTCAATCAAAGCAGCATGCTCAGATGTGAAAGCCCCGTCAGTGACAGAGGCCACGCTGCGGTCGACATCTTCCAGCGTGTTGATCCCGCTGATGATGGTGTCCACATACGGCTGTGACATCAGCCAGCGGATGCCCATATCAGCGATGTTTTTCGCGCCCACCTGCTGTGAAAGTGCAGCCAGCGTGGGGTTCTCCTGGTTCAACATTCCGCCGCAAACGGGGTTCATGATGATGGTGCCGATCCCGCGATCATGTGCTGCTTTGATAGCGGGCATGTAGGTGCGGTTAAGTATATTGAATGTAAATAGGATGACATCTGCCCAGCCGATCTCCGGCATATAGCTCAGCAGGTTTTCCACGCTGTCGTGGGTGGTAAAGCCAGTTCTGCGCACCAGCCCCTCAGCCATCGCCCTCTGAATCCCCTCAAGGAAACCGCCTTTACAGACTGCCGCGTCGTAATTTTCGCGGTTCTGGATGTTCCACACCTGGTAGTAATCCAGATACTCCACATCCAGCCGCTTCATAGACTCATCAATGCGCTTTCGCACGCAATCGGCGGAGGAGTCATCGCTCTCCTCGATCTTCACGATCCAAGGAGCCCATTTGGTGCTGAGGATCACCTTCTCGCGGTAGCCGTCCTTAAGTGCCCTGCCGATTTTGATCTCAGAATCACCGTATCCGCGGCTGGTATCAATGTATTTCATTCCACTGTCAATGGCATGGCGGATCACAGCCACTGCCTCATCGGTGTCGCCCGGCAGGCGCATGCCACCGATGCTGCCTCGTGCTACGGTCAGACCGTTGCGCTGTCCAAAAGGTATCTGTTGCATGAAGATTGCTCCTGAAATTGTAGTCTTTCATTGTACCGTATCGCATTTCTGGTGTTCTTGGCAAATTGGCCCAATACACCAGGCATGTCCTATTAGCATATGCATCTGGTGGGATGGGCCTTGTGCCTCTCCGCCGTGATGGCGGCGGTGGACGGGGGTTGAGCTAGGGTAAATAACCCACCGATGCATTCTGGGATTGTGAACCTCCGATGCCGCGACATAAATGTCTCGGCTATTGAAAACCAAGACTGCTGAAGCAGTCTATGACGGCGTTATCAATATCGGCGCGGAGTTCCACAGCCCGTTTAACGGCTTCATAAGAAACTAGGTTGGCTATGTCCGGGGCGGTCTGTCAGTACGCCTACGGAGGCCACTGTCTATAGACCGCGCCGGTCTTGTTCCCGACACCAATCTTACATGGCTAACCGCCAGACCGGCGCGGTCTCGAGCCTTCTGCATCCGCTAGCCTACGCACAGACCGCCCCGGACATAGGCAACGCGTGGCTGCAACCGAGGCGAACAGCCATTCGTATATCACCTGTGGCCTCAGTGTGATGAATCAGTGTCAGCCTGGGTTGCCGTGCATGCACGGGCGGGTGCTTGTTGATCAATTACCGAAACATTTATATCGCGGCGTAGGTTGTGGGTGTTGGTTGTGGGTAATTAGCTGCGTTGCGCTACGGGAAAACGGGTCGGTGGTCTCAAAATGCTCGGATGACCACAAGGGTCACCCCTACGAATAACGTATGCCATCGATCGCCTGCAAGACCATGATACACAGAGATTCCATAGGGGTAGGGAGAACTTTCGTTCCCCCTCCCTCCGAACCGTGCGTGCGGTTCTCCCGCACACGGCTCTCCAGTTGGTAGTGTTACCTCATTTGAGGATTGGTGATTCTTTGCACAGGATGTTTGTAGTGTAAACACCTAAGGCGGCGTAGCCGCAACCAAAAAGGAATGATTGCATTCGCCACGTAATATACATTCAAACACCCTTTCGTGAGGTTGCCCAGAATGACATCACTTCAAGAACGCTATGCAAAGCAGATAGCTGGGGTATATTCATGCTTCGACCGCATAGTTATCACCGGTACAATCCCAGGCTGGTGTCATAGCGACGGAATGGGCATCTATCTTCATCAACGCAACATCAAGCTATTTGACTTTCCTAAGGAATTTGCCGAACCTCTACGAGATGAGATCAAAGCCAATGCGGAACACCTTGCCGTTACCAACAGCATTGAAATTGAGTATATACGCCGTGCCTCTTCATTTCGAAAAGAAGACCGCATCAAAGAGATCATTAGTAGTCGAGGGTGTCACCCCGGTCTCGTCCACATATTCTCAGTGTTGGAAAAATGTCCAGCATACACCCCGTGGCACGACAAGATTACCCACAAAACCCGGCTGAATATCAAGGAGACCAAGTGTCTTCATTACTACTTCTATTTCATCGATGCAGAGTTTGGACTGTGCTATCTACGAGTTCCGACCTGGGTGCCCTTCCGTCTGCAATTCTATTGTAATGGACACAACCATCTCGCGCATTGCCTTCAATCCGAGGGAGTAGTTTTCACTCCACTGGACAACGCCTTTGTAAAAATCGACGACTTTAGCTGTGCTCAGAGGCTGGCAGACGCTTTTCCTGCTGATAAGCTGCACCATGCGCTGGATGCATTTGCCAGAATGTATTGCCCCGTGATACGGCTTGCTGACAATTCATATCATTGGTCGCTAATGCAGGTGGAATATGCTACAGACATCGTGTTCAAACGCGCCGAAGACCTCAAAGCCATCTACGATAATCTAGTCAAAACAGCGATACATACGGTAACGCCAGAGTCTATCGCGATGTTTCTTGGTAAGAAACTTGATGGGCGAACACTCTCGGAGATCGGCACTGACTACAAGTTCGATCGCCGCATACAAGGCACGCGCATCAAACACTACATGGGATGGGCTTCTATCAAAATGTATGACAAGCAAGGGATAATCTTGCGTATCGAGACGACTGTGAATGACGTCTCTGAATTTAAACACTACCGTGAGGTAGAACATCATGATGGGACGACTGAGATTAAATACGCCCCTATGCAAAAGACCATCTACAGCCTTCCTCCATTGAGGGAACTGTTATTATCTGCAAACAACAGATATCTTGACTTTCTTTCCGCCCTTGATGACAACAGCGATGGTGAACATCAGATCATCAAAATCGCGACCTCGACCACCCGTGATCATCGCTCATATCGAGGATTCAACCTTTTCCTCAAGAAGGATTTGGAATGCCTCATTGCACTTGCTCGCGGAGAGGGATGCATCAGCGGGATCACAAACCGTATGCTTCAAAAAGCCTTACCGCAGATGTCCAGCTCTCAGATATCATACTTCATCAAGCGATGCCGAGTATTCCGGCTCGTTAGAAAATGCGGTAAACGCTACAAATACTACCTCACTGCACTTGGCAAGCGTATCATCATGGCAGCACTTGCTATTCGCCAGATCGTTGTGCCTAACGCTTTGTGTGGTGCGTAATATCAGAATATTCTATACACCGTGTTTAAAATATGGTTGGTAAGATACTATACTCAGCATTGAAGGCGACAGCCTTCTTTGCCCCCATATGATGGGGCACCAACATCCGATTTGTCCAGTCCACCGATGGCTGAGCAGTCGCCTGCTAGTTGTTTCCGCTTGTTTAGCCTTTTTTTTAGGCACTTCTCGCGCGGAGCTATATTCGGTGGCTGAGACTTCACGGATCTACCTTCCTGCGCTCCCTTGGCTCCACATCCATTACAGACGCTTCAACGCTACTATGGGCGCTCTGACTTCTGCCTGCAACGAACTTACTATCGCCACTACTGCAGGCAGATCTCCCTGCTTCACTTACGCGACCTCTTGTGACCATTCCATCCCCAAGCACCTCGCAACCCCCATCACTGCTCTATACGCTCACTCTCAAGCATAACAGGCACTGTTTTCACAGCACAAACTTCACCATTCCTACGCTGGCTCGTTGGTTCTACGCGGCCGAAACGGGTTCGTTATCCTACGGACTGGTCACTCGCCAACAGTTGCTCTCCACCCCACCTCGCGGTGACGCAGTTACTGCCGACTACAAGGCCAGAGTTGGCGTGGCCTCGAAGAGGAATTGCACCTCTTTGTTCGCGTACGCTTGCAGGCGCACGTAGGGATGGGCCTTGTGCCCATCCGCCGCTATCGTGACGACGAACGCGGATTGCGCTGCGGGGTATCACGTCGGTGGATAAAAAAGGCCCCAGACCGTCACCGGTCTGGGGCCTTGATACCATCAGAAGATGGTCTACAGAAGCAGGCTCATCGGGCTTTCAAGAAGCTCTTTCACTCGCTTCAGGAACTGCGCTGCGGGGGCACCGTCCACGATGCGGTGATCGAAGGTCAGGCAGAGGTTCATCATCTTGCGGATGACGATCTCGCCGTCCTTAGCTACCACCTTATCGGCGATGCGGCAGACGCCCAGAATACCAGCCTGACCGGGGATCAGGATCGGGGTGAAGTAGTCCACACCGAAGTTGCCCAGGTTGGTGATGGTAAAGGTGCCGCCGGTCAGCTCATCCAGGCTGGCTTTGCCAGCCTTAGTGCGGTCAACCAGCTCACGCAGTGACTTGCACATCTGGCCAAGGCTCATGTCGTTGCAGCCCAAAATGGCGGGTGCCATCAGGATGTCGCCCATCGCCACAGCCACGCCCACATTGATCTGCTTCTTCAATGTCAGCTCATCGCCATTCAGCGTGGAGTTGAGTTCTGGGAACTCCTTCAGCGCGATGGTGATGGCCTTCACGATGAAGTCTGTGAAGGTGGTGCGGTAGCCGTAGATGCGCTCCACTTCTGGGATGATCATCTTGCGGAAGTCGGCGGCAGCGGTCATATCCACTTCCATCACTTCCGTGACGGGCGGAGCGCTGATGAAGCCCTTCGCGACTGCATCGGCGATACGCTTGCGCATGTTGCTGAACTTGATCACCTGGTCGCCAGTAGCGGTTGCGGGCACTGGGGCTGAAGCTGCTGCCGGGGCCGCGACAGGAGCTGCAGGTGCGGGTGCAGGGGTTGTGACTAGCTTCACGTCGTCAGAGGTGATCTTACCACCAACACCGGTGCCAGCCAGACTGCCAAGGTCCAGGCCAGCGGCTGCGGCCATCTTCTCGGCAAGCGGAGTAGCTTTGGGCTTAGCTGTCTGAGCTTGCTCCCAGACACGCTGCACGTCACGCTCGATCACGCGTCCGCCAGGGCCGGTGCCTTGGCCAACGAGCTCGCTGATCGCAACACCCTTCTGGTCGGCCAGACGGCGGGCTCGCGGGCTGACGACCGTCTTGACATCGCTTGTGGCGACAGCGGCGGCTACGGGAGCCTCCACTGCGGCAGCAACAGATGCCTCAACAGGAGCAGCTTCAGCGGCTGGTGCGGCTGGAGCAGCTCCGCCAGCCTCGGCCAGCAGTGCGCTGATATCATCACCAGGATTGCCAATAATTGCTATGGGGTTCTGTACGGGGACATACTCGTTCTCAGCTACCAGAAGTGCCAGAACGGTTCCGGCGAGGGTGCTCTCTACATCAAGGTTAGCCTTATCGGTCATAACCTCGCAGATCACCTCACCTACGGATATCGTCTCTCCCACCTGTTTTTTCCATGTTGTGATTTGGCCCTCTTCCATGGAATTACCAAGCACTGGGAGTTTAAAGATCTCAGCCATGATTTGCCTCCTATAGCAGGCATGCCGCCTGCATCGCGTCTCTACCCATCACGAACTTTGGTTATTGCGGGTATGAGGACGAAGATATCGGCCTGGATTGCTGTATGGTACAGTTCTGTAAGGCCAATAGTATACTACCTCAAGCGGGCTCAGGCTGTCGAATGGAGAGGGTTGGTTTGACGGGGTTATGGAGATGTTAGGGGGTTGTGATTGCGAGTAATGTTTAGGTGAAATTATCAGCATTGAATGGCACTGTCCGGGGCGGTCTGTCAATAAGCTAGCGATTACAGAAGGCTGTAGACCGCGCCGGTCTGGCGGTTAGCCAAACCCGTCGCATCGGGATGGACGGTGTATACCGCTGGCTACCAGTCACCGCTGCCACGGGTTTAGTCACCCCACGTGACTGGCGTCCCGAGCGGGGTTCCCTCACCGCGCGGCTAACTAACTGCAGCCCGCAAGCGGGCGCAGGGGGCGTCCGGGATGCGTCCGCTTCAGCGGACAGCCAGCTAATTAGCGATGGGTGACGAGGCCTGCTTTAGCAGGTTGATGGAACCCGTCGCTGATGGCTACATTGTTACTCCATTCAAAGTAATATTGCCGATAAACAGCAAAATAATTGCCGCTATATTGCCGATAAAATGACATACATGGCCCTCAAGCTAGCCGATGCAAACGAAAACGAGGTAATATGCACTAATGCAAATGCCGTCTATGTGACATTCAGGGAGAGCCAGACCAATGACCATCGAAATACGGAACCGGCAAGGCGTGATCATCATCTCAGGTGAGTATGACTGCATCAAGTCAGCGGCAGAAGCACACAAACGCGAGCTTATGCACGCCAACCTGAGCAACTGCGATCTCAGCAACGCCCGGTTAAGCGGAGCGAAATTGACGAATGCCGATTTGAGTGGAACTGACCTGACAGGTGCCTACCTGCAGTATGCCTCACTTGAAGGTGCTTATCTTCCTGAAGCTTTCCTTGAATATGCGTGCCTGAGCCTCGCAGACTTGGACAATGCTAACCTCAGCGGTGCGGACCTGAGTAATGTGTGCCTCTCAGATTCGAAACTACCATATGCAAACATGAGCGGAGCACTACTGCATAACTGTGACCTAAGCCGTTGTGATTTGCGTGGCTGCAACTTTTCTGGTGCCGATCTAAGCTGTGCACATTTTACGCAATGTAACTTAACAGGCGCAGACCTCACTAACACGAATATGAATGGTGCTAACCTAACATGGGCAAACCTGTATAAAGCGAACCTGCAGGGTGCTGACCTAACCGATGCGGTGATGACTGAAGCGATCATGCATGTTCCCGACCCCGATAGCGTGCGAAGCCTGTTGAGAGAAGCCTTCAACTACCAGAGCACAGCAGGCATGACGCATGAGGAATATGTGGAGCAGAGACAACATCTACCGTTGTTGTTTCCAGAGGAGATGCAGTCGATGCTTCCGTTTGTGCTAGAGGAGATAGTTGACACCCATACCGGCCACTACGCAGATAACGACAACACCGAGTATGTTCTGATGAGGCTCAGTGTTAATGACCCTAAAGATACCGATTGGGACCGCGAATTTGACCGTGAACAGTTTAATCTGTTCACACCCACTCAAAGCAGGGCGGTGTACCAATGGCTGATGCTGGCGATCTCTTGGCAAGACTATGCAGAATGGCGTAAATATCTCGAGCAGGCCATCGTCTACTGGCGGGAACGGGCAGCACTTCCAGATCAGCACGAATAACGAGCCCAGAGCCGGGATATAGAGCATATTAGCCGAATTAGCGCGAATTCCGCTAACATACTAGCCGATTTCGCGTGAATTCGGCTAATAGCTGTATACAATATAGATATGAACATTCCGCGAACCATCCAAACTGACATCACCAAACGGCTGACGGAGAGCAACAAGGTTGTGATTCTCTACGGCCCCCGCCAGGTCGGTAAGACCACATTGGCGAAAAGCATCATATCTGACTGGCCGGGTAGAGTGCTTCAGATCAGCGCCGACGAAGCCGTGTCAATAGTCACCTTATTACTACCACCCATGTTCGGCATATGTATACCACTTGACTAGTTCGTGTTCATTGCCCAATGTAAGTGTTGGATGCGTCGGTATCTCACTCTACGGATGCATTATCCGGCTTGCTTACCTCCCCTCTGCGCTGCCTTTGGCGATAGCTCTCACCGGTGACAACAGTCACCCGGGCATGGTGAGTCAATCTGTCCATAGCAGCTGAAGCGAGAAGAGAGTCGCCAAACATCTCCGGCCATTCGGAGGGAGCCCGATTAGATGTCAATACAATACTGCCCTTCTCGTATCTCTGGTGGATGATCTCGTAGAGGTCTTCCGCTCCCTGAATTGTGATGGGGCGAAGACCAAAGTCGTCGAGTATCAGGAGGTCAACGTTGACCAATTTCTTAATCAACCGCGTATAAGCATCGTCTGCCCTGGCCGCAAACATCTCCTGTTGCAACTTGTGGACAGAACTGTTATAAACACTGTAGCTTCGCTTAATGGCCTCATAACCTATGGCGGTGGCTAGATGTGTCTTGCCCACACCAGTGGGACCACACACCAGCCAGTTGGCATGTTGAGCGATTAACTGGCAGGTCGCCATCTCCCTTACCAGCGAACGATCAAGGGTAGGTACAGCGTTGAAGTCGAAGTGGGACAGCAGTTTCGTGTTCTCGAAACAGGCCGCCTTCTCCATCTTTACCTGTTTAGTTTGGCTGCGTCGCTCAAGCTCATCATCTACTAATAACGCAAGGAACTCCGTTGGTGAGAGCTTTTGCTCACGGGCTAGCTCCGCTCTCTCTTCGAGGCTATCAACCATGCCAGACCATCTGAGTTGCCTGAGCTTGGGTAGCAGTGTGTGAGTTAACACGCTTCTACCTCCATATTGGTGTCAGCATTACTGACCAAAATGAATTCGTCGGCACTACGAGCGAAGAGGTAGTCTTTTTTAGGGGGAAGAGAAGATGTTATTCCCATTGGCTCGTGATCTGTACCGGCCCTCAGTATCTTAGCAATGCGTTGGTAACTACCATCTTGGTAATAGAGAGAGCGTGCGCAGGCCGCTTCCAGGCGACTACTGCTGTACGTTTGAACTAGCCGGACGATCCTCTTCACGGATTGTCTTCGGTCTACAGGCCTGTCAGCCAGCAAAGCATTAAGCACCGTAACACAACTGGGGCCGATGTCATGCCCTAATTCCAGGCAATTCTCGATTGAAAGAACCATATAGGCCACTTTATGTGTTGGGTAATCAGTCATGCGGGTAATGCGCTGCCCTTGTTGTGTCGCTCTTTGATGTGTTCCAACTAGTTTATGGTCGTTATCATATATCTGCACCACTCGTTCGTGCAGATGCACGTCCATTTGGCTGCCTATGTAGCTGTAGGGCACGGAATAGTAAGAACCATACACTGTAACATGACAGTCCCGATGGACTTTCGCACTACGAACTTCAATGAGATCAAATTCCGTGTCTGGTAATGACTTAAGCGTGCTCTTCTCTACCTGATTGAACTGCGCCAATGGCTGTTTATGTGTGGTTCCATGGTTACGCAGACCTGCCTCTTGGGTGATCCAGGTCTTCACAAGCAGGTTCGCTTCGTCGATATCCATGAACTCCCGGCCTGCAATGAAGTTTCGCTGCACGTAATGAACCCCGTTTTCCACTTTTCCTTTATGCTCCGGGGTTCTCACTCTACACGGATGAATGAGGAAGTCGTAGTGCAAGGCCAGTTGCCGATACGGCTCCGAGATGACAGGGTCGTATATATCTGCTTTGAGAACCGCTGACTTTAGATTGTCTATCACAAGTTCCTCTGGAACGCCTCCGAAGAATTCAAAGGCGTTGATATGGCAGTTCACCCATGTGGGTATCCTTTGATTGAATACAAACTCCACATATTGATGTCGAGAGTGTGATAGCGTCATCAAGAAGGCATACGTTGAACGCATCTTGCCTGTTGCGGGGTCCTTCATTTGCCCCACAAATCCGAAGTCAACCTGGGCCTGTTTTCCTGGGTCTGTCTCTAGACGTATAATGGCCAACTGCTCTTTGGGGGTCAGTCCGTTAATGAAGCGAATAACCGAAGAGTAGCTACCGGTAAACCCGTATAGTCGTTTGAGGTTGTTGTGGATGGTCACTGCCTCTATGTGAGTCTGGAGATAGGTCTCGATGATTTCGCGGTATGGTTCAGCACTAGACACATTACTGCGTCGTTTGCGCTGCGGTAAGGTGTCACGAAATGCCTCCATACTCGGCATATCTGAATCTGGAGCCAGGTATCCAAGTCGAGAAGCCCACTGTGCGTATTGGCTGACGGTGTTACGAGCGCAGCCCGTGTCACGAGAAATCGCTCGTTGGGACTGCCCACGCCGCAGTCGGAATATGATCTCTTCTATGATCTGCATTCTTAGCCTTTCCATGTATGCCCTCCTGATAAAACTGTGTCTATCATTTAGGCGGTCAGGGGCATCGAAACACGGCTAGAGTGGTATAGTCATGCCGAACATGGGTGGCTCACACATGCCGAATGGGCTGGTATAGTGTAACCCGATTAGCGACAAAGCCGTCTATATCGATGTGTTATCGAGTCAAGATTCATCGAAGCTACGGTCTTTGGTCGCTGGGTATGACCTGCTGTTTATCGATGAAGCACAGCGAGTGCCGGATATCGGTCTGAACCTCAAAATCCTGCATGATCAAGTACCTGAAGTCCATATACTTGTGACGGGGTCGTCATCTTTCGACCTTGCAAATTCCGTTCGCGAACCCCTCACAGGACGTTCATGGACCTACAATCTGCACCCGATATCGATCTTGGAACTTTCTACGCTTTACAACGGGTTTGAGCTGGATGCTCAGATTGAGCAACGGTTGGTATTCGGCTCGTATCCAGAGCTCTTTTCTATTGATAACCAGGCCGATAAAATCGACTATCTGTATGAAGTCGGAAATTCCTATCTCTACAAGGATATCCTGGAGCTATCATCGATTCGCAATTCCGCAAAGATTCGGGATTTACTGCGTATGATTGCCTACCAGGTGGGTTCCGAGGTTTCATTATCAGAGCTAGGATCAGCCTTAGGCATCAGTAAAGACACGGTGTACTCGTACATCGATCTGCTTGAGAAGAGTTTCGTGCTGTTTAGGCTGTCTGGATTCAACCGAAATCTACGTAAGGAGGTATCACGCAACGACAAGATATACTTTTACGACCTTGGTATACGTAACATGGTGATTGACAACTTCAAACCAGTAGAGGCCCGCGATGATGTCGGTGCTCTGTGGGAGAATTTCTTGATCCTCGAGCGCATGAAGAAGCTGTCATATACCAGAGCTCATGCTCGAACCTACTACTGGCGTACATACACCGGTGCCGAAATTGACTACATTGAGGAGCGCGAAGGGGTATTGTATGCTTACGAGTTCAAGGCGGGAACGAAATCAGCCAAGTGTCCGGCCACTTGGGCTCAGACTTACCCGAATTCGCAATTCGAGGTTGTGAACCGAGCCAGTTATCTCGACTTCCTTACGTAAGGTCGCACAAAGACTCAAAAAGGCAAAGCCCGCTGTTTAATGCGGGCTTTGCATCTCGGCGACGAAACACCGAGAGGGACGATGTTTCGGAAACTCCTGATCCCCAACGCCCCCTACCGATCCTGGAAGACTCGCAGGTGGTCGATGCCAAACCAGGTCACGGCACCGTTGGTAGGCCGAATCTCCAGTTGGAACTGCTGCACGTCGGCCATAATCCGTTCATCGACCACACGTTGCAGACTCCCCCACTCGCCCGGCCGCAGCCTATCCGCCTGCCCCAGCGCGTGACGCCGCTGCTTGGCATCGACGATGAACAACTGGGCGTAGCAGTCGGTATCGGCCTCGTTGGGCACCAGCACATCAAGTGCCACTGCGTTGCCAAACTTACGCCAGTCCTTTTGCTCCGGTTCCAGCGCAATCACCGCCGTCTCGAACCGGGCGGTTGCATTGGCCCGCAACCAGTATGATCCCTGGCTGGCCTTGGATCGTATCCGCTTCAGCTCAAAGCCCTGCGTCGCCATCTGCCAGTTGTTGGTGCTGATCTCAAAGTCGCTTAGCACGTGGTTCATGGCCACGGGGGCCAGAGTTTCGACCGGCTTGAACTCAATATTGCGCCTCGTCGAGCCAGACGGATGCAACACCGCGTTCACACCCATACCCACTATCACCACCAGGCTGAGGGTGATCAACACAGCGGGCAGCATCGGGATGCGCATCTTCGGCCGTGAAGCAGCCTTCTTGCTGGTGTTGACTCGTGGGGGCACGATCACATTGCTCCGCGGCCCGCGCGCTGCCTGAGCGGGGTCGGGTGGACTGGCCGGACGCGGCTGCGCCTCCGCCTGGCGGAACATATCACCACCTGCCAGTCCACTGGTCACCAGCTTCAAACCCAGCTCTTCAGCGAATGCACGGCACTTTTGATAGCGGTTCGCTGGGTCTTTGGCAAACGCCTTCCGAAACACCGGGTATAACACTTCAGGAATGCCTGGGTTAGGCTCCGGTTCTTCATACACTATCTTATGCAGCACTGCGGCCACATTAGGGGCTTCGAACGGCTTATGTCCGCACAGCATCTCCCAGGTGGTCGTCGCCAGCGCAAAAACATCGCTGCGCCCATCAATCTCTTCAGAGGTGATCTGCTCCGGCGACATATAAGCCGGACTACCCACCATGATGCCTGCCTGTGTGCGCACCAGGTCGTTAGCCAGACGGGCGATACCGAAGTCGGTCAGCTTCACCTGACCAGTCTCCAGTAATGCGATGTTGTCAGGCTTGACATCTCTGTGTACCACTCCGGCAGCGTGCGCGTAATCCAAAGCGGAGGCCACCGCCTGCACGATGCGCATCGTCTCCCTGGGGCTGATGGTGCCTGCATCCAATACCTGTCGCAGAGTTTTGCCGTCAAGCAGCTCCATGGCGATGTAATACTGGTCATCTGCTTCGCTGACTTCATACAGGGTGACCACATTGATATGCGACAGACGACCAGCGGAGCGTGCCTCACGCTCAAAACGCAGCACCATCTCCTCACGCTCTGCGTCGGTCACCACAGGTGGAAGCACCAGCACCTTCAACGCCACCAACCGGCCTATCAGCGTATCCTCGGCGCGGTATACCTTCGACATCCCGCCACTGCCCAGTTGCTCAAGCAGACGATATCTACCGATGCGCTTCTCAGGGTTTTCTGTCATAAGGCCTCCAATTAACTGCGGCTATTCAATTCGCGATCTTGCTCACGCATCACGTCGCGTTTTTGGATGTCATCACGGCGGTCCCATTCCCTCTTACCGCGGGCGATGGCGATCTCCAGCTTGACATATCCATGCATAAAGAAGAGCTTTAACGGGATAATCGTCAAACCCTTACCCTCAACCTTGGTCTTCAGCTTGTTCAGTTCATACCTGTTCATCAACAGCTTACGGGGTCTGGCTGGCTCGGTGTTGAAGCGGTTGCCAAAAGCGTAGGGCTGCACGTGCATATTAAGTATCCACATCTCGCCATCACGCAGTTCGCAGTATCCCTCAGTGATTTGGGCGCGGCCTTCACGCAGCGACTTAACTTCAGTGCCCTCAAGCACCACGCCCGCCACATAAGTCTCAATGATCTCGTAGTCGTGTCTTGCCTTGCGGTTAAGTATGCTGGGTGACAGTGTTTTCTTTTCAGTTTCGGCTTTCTTGGCCATAATTCCCTCCCAACGAGTCACCTTATTATACCCGGTAGGTCCATACCAGCATGAATCCACTCACTTGGGGCATCAGGCTATCGCGTGAACAGGGTGCGAAGTATCACCATCAGATCGGTGCCGATATTGGCATGACTGGCATATCCAAGATTTATCTGCAGCTTATGGGGCAGCACCTCATGGATATACACCCATTCGGGATCACCGAGCTGCCCCAGATACGCCTGCTCATGACGGTAAGTTAATGATGCGGGATCGGTGATACCTGGCATCAGATTTAGCACTCGACGCTGCTCGGGTGTGAATAGATCGACGTAGTGCGCCACCATAGGACGAGGGCCAACCAGGCTCATCTCGCCTCGCAGCACATTGATAAGCTGCGGCAGCTCATCGAGCTTGGTACGGCGCAGAACCCGGCCTATGGGGGTGATACGGGGGTCGTTACCGATGGTGACTAAGCGGCCATGTTGGTCTGCATCAACGTGCATGCTGCGGAATTTTATGATAGTAAAAACAGCCCCGTTCTTTCCCACTCGTTGCTGTCGGAAAAACACAGGCCCGCCATCACCCAGCTTTATAGCGACCGCCACGAACCCCAATAGCGGTGACAGCAAGATCAGGCCGGGGATTGTTAAAACAAGGTCAAACAGCCGTTTGGCTCGGGAGTCAGAGCGTAAGGGCCAGCAATCGGCGTGGGGCGATGTCGACGTAGACTTCTGGTTATACTGCACATCCGATTTCATATAGGCACCACTCCTTGCTGGGATAAGCGCAGCCAAGCGCATAAACGACAGATAAGTGATCAGGTATATAAGCTGGTTTATATCAACATCAAAGCATATTAGCTACCTATGATATGACATTTTAGTGATATTATATCGTAATATTAGTGATCGATATGCTAAAATATACCCAGCTTTGGGCACACATTCGCTGACTATACATCGCTGAATAGATCAAGGAGCGTAAACGACAGTGTTGCATTCATCGAGCACCGGTAAACCATGGCATGCATTCTCGTATACAATTGTTGTTTTGGCAGTGGCGGTAGTCATTGTATTGGTATCATACCGCTCTTTCTTCGCAGGGCTTTCTCCTGAAGCCTGCGGGTACGCTCAGCTCTCACGCAATATAGCTGAGGGTCACGGGATGCAGAGTTCATCGCTGCCGCCTCTGGGCTTCATGCACTGGAAACCTTCGGAATTGACACCAGACCTGACTCACCCGCCTCTATACCCGTTGTTCCAGGCGGGAATGTTCCAGATACTTCAAGCTTGGGACAGGACAGCTATCCTGAGCAGTGCCCTATGGTTTCTGATTTTGGTTGTGGTGTTGATAGTCTTGGCAAGCCGAGTTTTCGGTCGTGAGATAGGTATCATGACGGGGCTATTACTGGTGATGTGGCCCCCGATTTGCCACCTGCTGTCCCTCTCCGCCATGCCATACAGTATGGGCGCGGTCTGGTGGTGTTTCGCGTGGCTTCTGATGTTTGACCCCACGATGTGGGAAGATAGTCTACAGGACACCAAGCCCACTCATCTTCGCAGTGCGTTGGTCGGCTTGTTTCTAGCTCTCAGCGTGTTAACACAGACATCGCTGTGGATTGGCTGTGTGTTGATACTGGGCTACCTGGTTGTGACGGAACGATGGTCAGGACTCACCCGCTGGGGAATGACTATCATCACGATGCTACTGGTACTGCTGCCGTGGATCATCCGACAGATATCTGTCGCGCACACACCTTTCTTCTCATTAAGCATTTATGAGACATTAATGGAAACACCCAACTACCCAGGTGATATGCTCTACAGGTCGTATTCACCGGGGCATCTCATCCCATGGTGGCCTACGAGTTGGAGTGACTTTTTGGCGGTGCTGGCCAAGTGGATGCGCAACATTCATGTTACGGCACAAGGAAATGGACTATTAATGGCACTGATGCCAATTGCTGTAGTTGGTGCATTCTTTAGCCAATCTATCAAACAGATGCGGTTCATGCTGCTCTCGCTGGGTGCCGTTGTTTTGACGGTGCTGGTGTATGCCTTCGGGCGTGAAGGTTGCGCTGACCAGGCCGTGATACCATACCTGCCGATGCTTGTTCTCATGGCAGTCTACGGGGTGCGCCAGATGTGCGATCTATACGACGAGGACGGAGCGCAGCGGTTCAAAATGCTCAGTGTGGTGGCGGTATCTGTTTGCTTCGTATACACAACGGGTTACATTGTCACGAATCGGCGTCCTGCCGAGGATTCTTTGCGTGTCGCAATTTACCGGACAGGTGAGCAGATCAAACAAATTGAGGTGACCAACCTTATACAGCAAAGTTGCCTGCAGAGCCGCGACCTACTTGATATAAAGCCCGTCATGAAGGCGCTTGTCTTCCCGTCCAATGCACTCGAACGCGAACTCGCTATTCGGCTAGTGCCTCGGCTTAGGCAGCAGTTCATGGCTCTACCTGAAGGGGAGCCCCAGCACCGGGCGGTCGTGGCAATAATTAACGATGCGATCCGAGGCGGTACACCTCTACAAAATGCGGCCTCACAAATGGGGCTTCGCTATGAACATAATCTGCCAGTCGAAAGGCAGTATAAAGGAATTAGCACACAACTTCCATGGCAGAATCGCCGGATCATCGAAGCTTACTGGCCCATAGCCATACGCAAGTGCTCCACCGCCAATGTCTCCAGAAGCATCGGCATCTGTGATCTGCCAGACCTGGCTGCTTGGTATACAGAGACGGCTTGGATATGGCTGCCAGAATCTGCCATGGTTCAAGAGGTGAGTAAAACAGCAGCCCGTGAATCCCAGAATCCGCAGACATCGACACGGGCAGACCAATCCAAGCTACTGGACCTATCCACAACGAAGGCCCAGTATTTACTGCTTACCCCTGAAGTGGCGAAAGTGCCGTATAAGCAGATGATGGGATGGTATCAGCTTTACCAGGACACCAGCAACTTTATCCAACTCCGCGCAGCGCTGTCGGCTGCGGAGCGGGTGAAACTGAACAACTATTGGCAGATGCAGTCCCCATATGCTGTAAATCCGCTCACCATGGAGCCCTGCCAAAGCAGTTCATATAGTCAACAACCACAAAACAGCGTGTTGCTGTCAAACATTGTTCTTTGTGCCACCGACTTTCGAAGGGCACAGAGTCATCCCCAACAAACCGGTAGACTCCGCAAGTGAACAACAAGGGGGTTGATATGCAGAAATCGAGTCGCCGCTGGGCCATCGCTGGGTTGTGGTTGGTATTTGTTCTACTAAACTGGCCTGCCATCGCTTTCTTGTTTCAACGCTGGTGTTCGTCTCCAGAACTGAACCACGGTCTGGTCGTTCCACTAATCAGCGGGTATCTCATATTCCAACGCAGGCATCATCACGCAGCCGTCACAGGCAGCCCATGGCTGGGCATCATCCCACTGTTAGGTGGCTTATTGTTGCTTGTCATGGCTGTATGGGCGGACATCAGGCTTTTATACGGACTAAGCCTCCCGATATCTTTCATAGGACTTTGCTGGCTTCTATATGGCGGCGGATGGGTGCGTGCGCAGCTTTTTCCGTTGGCCTTCTTATTAATGGCGGTGCCATGGCCTGATTTCCTTATTGACAAGCTGAGTGTGCCTATGCAGCACTCAAGTGCCGCCATTTCAGGATGGGTGCTGGGTCTGTTTCTGCCCATCCAACGTGAAGGCGTTCACCTCTGGACACCTCGGTTTGATGCTGAGATAGCCGTGGCATGCAGCGGAATCCGCTCATTCATGGCAATCACAACTCTGGCAGCGATACTCGCGGCCTATACTCCTGTCAAGCTGGGGTGGAAATGGGTGCTGTTCGCAAGCTCTATCCCTATCACTTACATTGCGAATGTGATACGGATTGTGTTGATCTTCATCGTCGGCCATTATATCAACAGTAAGATCGCATTATCCCTCTTCCACGACAATGCGGGAATACTACTTTTAGTCCTGTCCGGTGTTACGCTCAATGGATTACGACAAATGATGATATCACGCTGCACGGTTGAAAAATCTGACGATACCGGCAAACAGGCCACAAAACCGCATGTGATCTCGTGGTGGCGGATTTCGATGGCGGGCGCTTGCTTGATTACCGCAATATGGGTTACCACAGCGGCCGATGCCACCAGTAGACACATCCCAACACGCACAATTAACACCATGGATGTGCCCTACTCTATCGGCGGTTGGAACGTAACAGATGAATCACCCCTGCCTGATGATGCATTGAGACTGCTGACCCCGGACGCCGTTGTGAACAGGACTTACCGCAACGAACCAGGTGATTACGTCAACGTGCTTGTGGTGTATGGGCATTTGAAGAACAGCTTTCACAGCCCTTCGTTCTGCATGCCAGGTGGCGGTTGGAACATCCAAAAGGAGTTTCAAATCCAAGTAAAGGGAGATCACTCAAGCATACCGTTTCGAGTGATGTTGATGGAAATGAACAACTCCCGTATACTAGTTGTATATAGTTACATTCAGCCAGATGGTGCATGTGTTGGCCTCATCCAGCATAATTATAAACTCGCAGCGATGCGGTTGCGGCACCAGGTGACAATGGGCGCGTCATTGCGTCTTGTAGTTTCTGTCAAATCTGACGAAGATTCTGCAATAAACACGATCTTGCCCTTGTGCAAGTCGCTCGCTTCCGTCGTGCAGAATCAACTAAATAGCGACGTAGCTGTAAAATGAATAAAATAGAACCCGTCACTATAGAGTAAGGAGATTTCATTTCTCATGAGCCAAGTTGTAGAAGACAGCGCCGAGTTCAAACTCGATATCCGTAATCTGATTGACATTGTCAAGCGGAGGGGCTGGCTTGTTGTCGCCGTCATAATGGTGATATTTGCCAGCGTGTTTGTGTTGCTTCAAATGAGTGGCAGCACCTACCAAGCGACCAGGCGCATCAGGCCTTCAGAGAGCATACTGAAGCCGCCAGGTGATACGGGTATGGGCATGAATCCGTTCAATCCCAGTGATGAGCGAATGCGGCGTCTAGCAACTCTTGTGGAGATGGCTTCAAACCCGGCGGTCGCCGAGGGTATGAGTAAAATCACATTCCGTGACCTCTACGGAGATACTGCGACAAACTACGCTAATCAGACTGTGATTAGTCACCTTAAACTTGAACGTGTCGATGTCGAAAAACTCTTCCGTGATGGTTTGATTAAAGCTAACATTGTTCCAGTCAACATGTCGAGCAAGAAGGGTCCACAAGCCAATGATGTGGTGACCGACCTGATCGAGTTCGTCGCAGTCGACAAGGACAAGGACAACGCGAAATACCTTGTTGATGCGTTGACAACGTCCTTCAAAAAATTCTATGAGACCACATCAAAGCAACCCCTTGCCGAGCAAGTAACGTTCTACAAAACGCAACTTACAGATGCCCGAAACGAAATGCAAGCAGCTGGAGCCAAACTGCGTAGCTTGCAGGTCAATCGGAACCTGACCGACTTTGATAAGGCGATCACATACGACTACAGCGTGGCCACTCCTGTGCGCACTCAGCGTGAGGCTGTTGCATCAAATCTGGCAGGAACGGTATCCTCTCTGAGCATCAAACAGGCTCAACTGAACAACATGGCGGCCACCATGCCAGATGAAGCCGGGAAATCGGCTACCACCACCGAGATGGAAAAGGAACTTGCGCTCGCCCAAACCCAATATGCCAGTGGCAAGGGCAAATATGCCGAAAGTCACCCCACGATGCAGGAATACAAACGACGCATCGCTGAGTTAGAAAGACGCCTGACGGATGAGCGTAAGCAACGCCCATTGGTCAACAACCCTGCCTACTATTCGTTGAAGGCGGAAGTTGACAACCTGAAAGCCCGACGTTCAGAGCTGGGCAGCCAGCTAGGTGCGTTAAACGGCCAGCTCAAGGTCATTGAGGGACGTATTTCAAGCTTTAAAGGTCTTGATGTAGACATACAAGAAGCGACGGAGGAATACACCCGTGCAGCCACAGCTTACACGGACATGTATGGCCGTTATCGAGCCGCGCTGCTGAACCTTAGTGCGACAGACAAAGAATTCATCTACACCCTCGGGCCAGCCCGTATAGAAGGTCCTATCAAAGCCGGCCCCAACCCCAAACTGGCTTATGTTGGCGCGCTGTTCCTGGCCATCCTGATGGGTGTCGGCCTTGCTGTTCTCGTCGACATGTATGACAACTCAGTGAAGACATCCGAAGACGTGGAGCGCCTGATCGGCCTGCCCGTCACAGGTGTCATCCCAGCACTCGAAGGTGGTGCACCGAGTGATCTATCCAAGATCACTTACCTGGCACCATCATCACCATATGCTGAAGCCTACCGGTTCGTCAGTGAGGATATCATCCGCACACTCAAAGAGAACCCCGATATTAAGAGCATCATGGGTGCGACAGCTCGTCCAGGTCAGGGAGGCACCACTACCATCACAAACCTGGCCATTACTCTGGCACAAGGTGGTATGAAGGTCATACTGGTGGACGGTGACATGCGTCACCCCAAACTCCACCGCGTATTCGGCGTCGATAATGAAGCCGGTCTCAGCACGGTGCTTTCGAGTGAAACCATACTGACCGATGCACTGCGCGACACCGATATCCAAAACCTCATGGTTCTACCCGGTGGGCCTGTGCCGCGAAACGCATGGCTACTGTTACGTTCTGAGCGTATGACCGAAGTCATGGGTGAGCTTGAAACTGCGGCGGATGTTGTTCTGGTTGATACCCCGTCAGCCGCTGTATTTGCTGACGCCACGGTATATGCCAGTGTGGTCGATGCGGTCGTCGTGATCGTCCGAGCTAACCAACCACCGCGTGGTAATGAGCGGCGAATCCGAGAGATGCTCAATAAGAACAACCTGCGCCAGCTTGGTGTAGTTTTGAACGACGCTAACCCCGAGACGGTGGAGAGCTACCACTTCAATAACCACTACTATCGCTATTACCGCCCAGAAGGCGAAGAGGCATTGCCGGCACCCACCAACCGCAGGGGCCGCAAGACGACCAGCATGCGGCGTGTAGTAGCACAGCAGACGGCTGAACATACTGAGGGTGAACAACCCACGGCTACCGCAACCATAGAGCCAGGCACCGTGGATGCCAGCTCCGTGAATGATCGTCAGGTGATTGAACGACCGAACTTCGACAAGAAGGACAAGAGTTAGTCACCGGTCCTGCATTCTCGGCCTCCCAACTCTGTTGGGGGGCCATTATTATTTAGTCGTATACCTATGGTAGGCGTTGCTGATGTTTTCAGTTTGGCATTCAGTATGTTCTGCGATCAACGCACCTCCCGAATGGCTGATAGTGCTGTCGGTATGTGCATTACTTCAGATCATCACCACGGTCTGGGGTTATCCTTGGTTTCTTAGTAGGCAGGCGCTTCGATATGCCCCGCCGAAACTGGATTCGGCAACAGTCGCCAGCATACCAAAAATCTGTGTGTTGGTCGCTGCTCACAACGAGGCTCAGTACATCCAAAGGCGCATTCAGAATCTGCACAACCAATCCTATCCGGCAGATGCCATGCGCGTGGTTGTCATCTGCGATGGATGTACAGACAACACCGAAGAGTTGGCCAGACTAGAGGGTGTTGAGGTCATTATACTGCCCGAGCACCATGGCAAGAGCTATACGCTTCAAGCCGCCACTGACCATCTATACGATTCCGAAGTGGTTGTATTAACCGATGCGTGTCCGTTGTTTGCACCGGATGCAATACACAACCTCATCACGGCACTCATGCAACCAGGAGTGGCTGCTGTAAGCGGCGTTTTGCAGCTCAGCTCCCCGTCCCTGCAGACAAGCCCGGTCGGCAAATACTGGCATGCCGAAACGGCCCTTCGGACCTACCAAGCGGTTCTGAACGGCACTACTGGCTGCACTGGCCCCATCTGCGCCTGCTGGCGCAGATACTGGCGTGGCATGCCGTCAGGTATCGTGCTGGACGATGTATGGCTAGCCCTGGATGTAGCCGCACAGGGCGGCCGGGTGACAGTATGCCCGACAGCGGTAGCTTATGACGACCGTGAATACAGTCCTCGACAGGAATGGCAGCGAAAGGTTCGCACTTCGGCGGGCAACTGGCAGCTCATCTTCACGCCCGGGTTCTGGCCGATGCTACTTCGCTCAGGCAAATTCTGGCACTGGTTCCTTCACAAATGGGGTCGATTGATGGTTCCTTTCAGTATGCTGATATTAGGCTTGACGGTCATAGTTTTCAGCTGGCCGCTAGCAGTCGCTTTAATGTTTGCTTTGTTGCTTGCGATCAGGTTTGGCAAGGCACGCTACAGCCAGATGCTCCCATATGTGATGGCCCCAATCGCGGGATTTGCGATGCTTCTGGCCGGCCGTGTAGATGGTCGTTGGACATCTAGCCGCTCAGATGCCACACTATAAATAGTCTGACGCGGCTCACCTGGCCGCATAATCGGTTTACAGCAGACTGCGTATACCACAATATAGATATTTGGAGGATCATGTGAGAAGTTTAATAACGGGAGGAGCCGGTTTTATCGGCTCGCACATAGCACACACGCTTGTCCAGCAAGGCGACCAGGTCGTGGTGATTGACGACCTATCCAGCGGTTTTACCAGCAACCTTCAGGCAGCCGGTGTCACCGAGTTTATCGAAGGAAGCATCACAGACATGGATGTGCTCAAACAGGCGATGCAAGGCGTCGACCGCGTGTTTCATCATGCTGCCATTGCTTCTGTACCTGCGTCCGTGGCGGATCCTGCCACCAGCCACAACGTGAATGTGACCGGCACCTTCAATGTATTGTTGGCTGCACGGGATGCTGGTGTGAAGAGCGTGGTGTTCGCCACGAGTTCAGCCATCTACGGTAATAACCCAGTGCAGCCTAAGAACGAGCAGATGGCCCCAGAACCTCTGTCGCCATACGCCGGCAATAAACTACAGGGTGAGGTCTACGCAAGGGTGTTCAGCGAGTGTTATGGCCTGCAGGTCGTCTGCCTGCGATACTTCAACGTATATGGAGCCCGCCAAAACCCGCAGAGCGAATACGCGGCCGTCATCCCCAAGTTTATTACCGCTGCCCTGACAGGACAAAAGCTTCGGGTATTCGGAGATGGTGAGCAGTCGCGCGACTTTGTATCGGTGCTTGATGTGGTGAAAGCCAATCTGCTGGCCTCCTCGCCCGATAGCAAGCCCGGCATTTACAACATCGGAAGCGGTCGCTGTATCAGCCTGAATGAGCTGATTGGTGTTCTACGCCAGATACTGGCTGTGGAGCAGCAGGTCAGCTACGAGCCTGAGCGCCTTGGGGATGTGAAATTCAGCAGTGCTGAGATCAAAGCAGCAAAATGTGGCATTGGTTATGTGCCCACTGTTAGTCTCGAAGAGGGTTTACGGCTAGCAGTCGACTATTACCGACAGCAGGTGGGGTGATGCGCCTGTTGCTGATCAACTTCACATTCTACCGAAGTTCCTAAAACTCGCCGTATACTGAAATCAGGTACGCGATCTATCTATCTGGAGGCGGTCATGAGCAACGAGATACCGGTCAACAACAATTGTCCTAATCGAAACCGAAACGAGCTGAGCTGTCCTTGCAAATCGGTGAACTGCCAAAATCATGGTAAATGCTGCGACTGCGTACAGGCTCACCGTGAAAATGGCAGTCTGGTTTCTTGCATGAGGTCAGTATCGAAATAGCGGTCCTATTCACCTGAATGGTAGGCATAAGCAACGAACAGCATGCCACCCGGCCTGGCTTGACCATCTTAACGTAGGTCGGAGCAGAGTTCGGGCAACCAAATGGGTGCCCCTGTGAGACGAAGATAAGGATAAGGCATATGAGCAAGTTCAAATTCCCGATTCTAGCAGCTCTGGTGATGGCATCAAGCCTTGGCTATGCACAACAGCCCGAAAAGCGAGAGATCCTCTACCAAATCTCCACGTTTAACGCCTTGTTGCAAGGGGTATATGACGGGTCACTGACCGTTGGCAGACTACTGAAACATGGCGATATGGGTATCGGCACATTTGGTGGCCTTGATGGCGAAATGGTGGTCATGGATGGTAGATGCTACAAGGTAGACATCACAGGGCGAGTGATACAGGTACCAGCCAGCACCACCACACCATTTGCCTGTGTCACTTTCTTTGACACAGATGTCATCATTAATATCGACAAACCGACCAGTTTTGCGGAACTCGAAACCATCATTGACAAACAGCTCGTTTCGAAGAACCACATCGCAGCCATTCGAATATCGGGCGATTTTGACTACGTCAAAACACGCAGCGTGCCCAAACAAAGCCCGCCATACATCGCATTAGCGGATGCAGTAAAAAAACAGGCTGTGTTTAACCTCAAGTCGACACAAGGCGAACTCGTCGGGTTTTGGTGTCCAACCTGGATGAATGGCATCAATGTGCCTGGATACCACATACATTACCTGAACAAACAGAGATCCGCAGGTGGGCATGTGCTGGACTGTGTGCTCACTAAGGGTGTTGTCAAACTGGACATCACCCCTAACATCACCCTGAATACACCAATGGATAAGGCATTCGTAGCGGCTGACCTGGTACAAGACCGAAGTGCCGAAACCAAAGCAGTTGAAAAAGGGAAATAAGGCAGCAACTCAAAAATTCTACGGGACTTACCTAGAATTTGGCTGTATTTTTTTGGTGATTAAGGGTATACTGGCTACAGAGTTCCGTCGTTTCGGAACTTTCGACATTGCATATCCCAAAACCTAAATGGAGGACACGCATGAAGAAGGAAATCACCCCTAAGTCTGCAATCGTGATCGTTCTGGTTGTTCTAATTGTGATTGGGGCCATTTACATGGCCATCTCGGCCTCGAAACCGGTACAAACTGAAGCACCACCACCCGGTGTACCAATAGGGTCACCAGCACCCAGTGGTGCTCCATCTTCGCCTGCTCTACCAGCTCCTCCAAAGTAGGGTTGCGCTAAGGCATAAAGAGCCCGTGCCCATAATGGTCACGGGTTCTTTAACACCATTATCGAGCCGATAGCCTCTACCAATGCACAGTGATCAATGGTATACTGGCTACAGAGTTCTTGGATTTCAAGAACTGCCAATTCATTTTCCATCAATCTAGTGGAGGACACGCATGAAGAAAGAGATCACCCCCGCAACTGCGATTGTGATAGTTCTGATCGTACTCGCGGTGATAGCTGGCGTTTACTTACTCGTATTAAAGCCGAAAGACGCCGGCGTACCTGATAAAGTACCGCCGGGTGTATTCCCCAGCCCTGCTGGCACCAGTGCACCTGGTACCACACCGGCCCCTCCTGCTCCCACTGCTGGGCAGTAGTCTGAGGATCGCAAATAGAGCCCGCAACTTCAGTAGTTGCGGGCTCTATCTTTAATTGCATGATGCCATTATGACTAGTTATTGGCGATGTTGGGCCCTTTCGGGTTGCTGGAAAACTCCTCTGCCCCAATTGGAACAAAACGTGGCTCATTCTTCAGTTTCAGTATTTCTGACTCCAAAACACCCAAAGCCGCACGTAATCGGTCTTCATACACATGCAACTCTAGCAACCGCAGTTTGACCGATGGGTCTACCTGAGCTACAGCACACATGGTGTTGGCCAATGCCCGGGCACTCCGGGGCAGTGCCATTTGCAGGTCTAGCTCAGGATTTTTCATTAGCAGCCTGAGATAGTCTTCTAGTCGCTTACTGGCGACCCCTATGATTCGGGTGTCCGTCATGGCGTCTTCTCTGCTGAACTCAGGAAACAGCATCGTCTCAGCAACCAGGTACGGTTGCTCGCGTGTAATCCGAAGCACTCTGAATGACTGCTCACCTGTTACCCAGAGGCGCGCTTTGCCCTCCGGCAGGTTTTCCATAGAGGTGATACGTACTTTACATCCCCATACAGAGATGTCATATGCAGGTAAACCGCGTTCCTGTGGGTGATTTAAAACAATGCCAAGACGAAGATCTTCGTCTACGACATCCTCTATTAGCTTGCGACTGTTAAGATCGCTTATATCTACCACCAGTGGCATACCCGGAAATGTAATATCAGAATATGGTAATATCGGCAGCGTTGTGTAAGCCTGCATGGTTACTATCATTCCACCTTATTTGCCCTCATGGGCTGTACATCACACTGAATATACCCGGTTTTAGCATGATAGAGCAACGCTATATGCGCTTTTGGACGTATAATTGAGGTAAGTGCTCAAAGATTACACTCATGCACTGATTTAGGAGCTTAATAATGAATGGAAATAAAACCCGGGTCTTGATCTGGGACGAAAATCCGCCTCATGCGAATAAGGCATTATATCCCAACAGTCTACGTGGAGCCATCGCTGACGGTCTGCAGAAAATGAACACTACAGACCGGCTCGACATCAAGGTGGCTCATCTTGATGAACCAGACCAGGGATGCCCTCAAGCGTTGCTAGACGAGACCGACGTATTGCTATGGTGGGGACACGCCCGTCATGCAGAGGTTGATGATGCGGTTGTAGAGCGCATCAAGGAACGTGTGCATCACGGCGGTATGGGACTGATCGCCCTACACAGTGCTCACTACAGTAAAGTGTTCAAATCTGTCATGAACTGCACAGGTCACCTCAAAGGCGGCTGGCGCGAGGATAACAGCCCTGAGCGTATTTTTGTGTGCGCCTCAAACCACCCCATCGCATATGGTCTGCGCGACTTCACCCTGCGCGAAGAAGAGATGTATGGCGCACCGTTTGATGTACCGCCAGCAGAAACCATCGTTCTCCAGAGCTTTTACCCGGCCGGTGGGGAATATTTCCCAAGCGGTATCTGCTGGACAGCAGGCGACGGGATTGACCCCGACTTCACAAGCGGTCCAGGACGCGGCGTTGGGAAGGGAGAAGGTATAGCCAGAGTGTTTTACTTCCGCCCGGGTCACGAAGGCAACCCCACCTACCACAATACCGCCGTACGACGCGTGATATACAACGCCGTGCTTTGGTGCGCGCACGAAAACACCAGTAACCACCACCACGATAGCAACAGCAGTTAACGTGTGTTTTAGTCCAGCCATGTGCGGCGCTCGGAATCCAAAACCGCATATGGCTGGATACATAGCGCTATCATTACGAGCCCCAATGATCCGCTGCGTGAGTGCCGTTCACGCATGACTTGCCACACATACGGTACCATATAGTTATGAGTGCTTCTAATAAAACAGGTGTTATACTCCCCCTCATCAACAGCCCGGCAGACATAAAGCGTCTCGCCCTGAGCAATCTCAAGCCCCTGGCGGCGGAATTGCGAGAGTTCATCATAGGAACTGTCAGTCTGACCGGTGGGCATCTCGCCTCGAACCTGGGCACGGTAGAGCTGACCCTGGCACTGCACCGCGTATACAACACACCCATCGACAAAATACTTTGGGATACTGGCCACCAGGCTTATGCACACAAAATTATCACCGGGCGGCGTGATGTGTTCGCGACACTGCGCCAGTACCGAGGTATCGCCGGCTTCTTGCGGCGCGAGGAGAGCGAATATGACTGCTGGGGTGCGGGCCATGCAGGCACCGCAATTTCCGCGGCACTCGGATTTGCATCGGCGAGAGATATCCTGGGCGGACACGAGAACGTCGTAGCCGTTGTGGGTGACGCAGGTATCTCCAACGGCATGTCGCTGGAGGCACTGAACCACGCAGGCGACCTGCAAACAAATATGACGGTCATTCTGAATGACAACAAGATGTCCATCGCCCGCAACGTAGGGGCACTCGCGCAGATGCTCACACGCCTCCGCAGTAAGCCGTGGTATCAAGAAGCGGAAGAGGCGGCCTCTGGTGTGATGCTGCGCCTTCCTGGCGATGCCAAGCACGTCGCCAAACAGGCCAGTAAGGGCCTCAAGCGGGGAATCACCCACTACATCGCTCCTGAGAACACCGGTGCCATGTTTGAAGAGATGGGCTTCAGCTATCTTGGCCCTATTGACGGCCATAATACCGAATTGCTGATTGATGTGTTGACTGACGCCAAACAGCTTAGAGGGCCGGTGCTCATACATATCATCACCACGAAGGGCAAAGGATATGCCCCATCCGAAGACAACGCACGGAGCTATCATGGGGTGCCGCCATTCTGTGTAGATGATGGCAAGATGAAAAGAGCCCCTCAGAAGGCGCTAGCTTTACGAGTGTTTTTTCAGATGCGATGCTCGAACTGGCCAACGAAGTGCCCAATATGGTTGCTCTGACGGCTGCGATGCCTGATGGTACCGGATTGACCGCATTCGCTAGCAAGTATCCCAAGCGGTTATTCGATGTCGGTATTGCAGAAGAGCACGGAGTCTGTTTTGCGGCCGGTCTCGCCGCTAACGGAATGGTCCCTGTGTTTGCGGTGTATAGCAGCTTCATGCAGCGCTCATATGACCAGCTTCTCCATGATATCTGTATCCAGAATCTACACGCGGTGATCGCACTGGACCGCGCTGGACTGGTAGGTGATGACGGCCCGACACACCATGGTGCGTTTGACATTGCCGTTCTTCGAACCATACCAAATCTGACCGTGCTGGCCCCTTCGGATGGCACTGAACTTCGGGCGATGCTGAGATGGGCTGTGATGGAGTGCAAAGGGCCTGTCACCATAAGATACCCTCGCGCGGGGGCTGGTCAGCTACTGCACACTAATATGGATATCCCTCGGGCTGAAATACTCAGGCAGGGCAATGATATCTGTCTGCTGGCGATAGGCAGCATGGTCAGTGCTGCGATGGGCGCCGCACTGCGGCTTTCAGAGCTAGGGATTGAAGCGTCTGTGATTAATGCCAGGGCTGTTAAGCCTCTAGATAGTGCCACCATACTGCCGGTACTC
Source organism: Armatimonadota bacterium (assembly GCA_963677485.1). Taxonomy (GTDB): domain Bacteria; phylum Armatimonadota; class HRBIN16; order HRBIN16; family HRBIN16. The sequence goes on from OY781964.1 coordinate 850,906, forward strand.
GCACAAAGCCGACAAGCTTTGATCATTGAGGAAGGCTGCTCCTGCGGAGGCTTCAGCTCCGCTGTTCTTGAGGCACTGTGTGATGCCGACATTACCGACGTACACATCAAACGCCTGAACCTGCAAGACCAGTATGTAACCCACGGCCCTAGATCGGTACTGCTAGAGGATTGCAGACTGAGTATTGAGGCCATCACCACCCAAGCCGTCGGAATGCTGGCTCAAGCTTAAACGCGTTGCGGTGCGGCTGATTAGTTGCGCTATGTGATCCGCATTTCCGGACAGGGATATCAGTCTAATAGTGGACTGTTAATGCTTTCTCTATACAGTCCTCCGGTGGCGATGTCCCTGTCTGTGGTAGTGCAAGGCATAAAACTCGGCATCTGTGCATTGATACGGTTAATGTAAGCAGGCATGTTGAACTTCGCTTCCAAACCGCGCTGGGTCATTGGCCGCACGGAACCGAATATCGATCGCTTGAACCAGGGGCGATCATGAAGACCGAAACACCATCCAATCCCTGCGTAGCCATTAGGATCACGGCCATCAAGACTGTACTTATCGTTCCATTCGATGGCCCACTCATACGCCTGTTCGGGTGAAATGCACCATGCGATCAACTGTTTCACCCAGTACATCCGCATATAGCCATGCATTTTCCCCAAATGGATCATTTCTCTCATCGCGGCGTTCCAGTTTGGGTCATTGGTTTCGGCATTCTCAAGCTGTTCATGTGTGTAACTGACTTCTCTTGGGTCATTTGAATGTTCATCCAGCGTACGGCGGCACCATTCTGGCAGGCCCTCCCATTTGTCGTAGTCCGGCTGGTGGAGCACGTAGTTAACAGCCAGCTCTCTCCTGATGATCAGCTGCTCCACGAAAGCATCAACACCTGCGCCTTCTGCTCCCGATTCGGTCAGATGATGCAAAATATCACGGCTGGATATCTGCCCAAAATGCAGGTAGGGCGACAGATTGGACTGCCTGTCTTCACCCGGATCGTTACGTAGCTCATGGTAGCTCTCCAGATAGTTGCTGATGAAATGGTGCAAATGCTGCAGTGCATGACAGTATCCTCCCTGCATGCCCACCACAGGTGCCACCGACGCATCCAGCGACAAGCTGGCAAGCAGGCCGGGCAGGTCATCCAGCGGTTCCGTGTGCTCATCCCACTCATGGAGTTGTGCCTTTACCTCGCCTTGAGGATGCTCGCACGGCACCAAAACCATTTGGGTCTTGATCTTCGGACGAATGGTCGCTGCGGACCATTCTTGTTTCTTTGTGATTTGATCGTATGGAACGGGAGACTCCGTGCAGCATTGTATGACCGTAGCGTTAAGCTGCCGGCTCAGCACCTTGCGCCACGCCCTCTGGTGTCTGAGATAGCCATCATCTACAACCACTAGTGCCGCACGTTGGCTCAACCGTAGAGCCAGCTCCAGAGGGTCCGCAATCTGAACACACACGGTGGCACCCAATTCCTTCAACTCGTCAACAACGGTCTGCAGAGATTGAAGCATAAAGCTCATGTTCCTGAGGTTGGATCCAGGGTAATCTGTACAGATACCAAAACAGACCACCAAAGGAAGTTGCCGTTCGAGGGCTGAGGCCATCGCAAGAACCAGGGCGGGGTTATCCTGTGTCCGTTGTGCTTGCTGCATCCAGTACAGCACATACTCACCCTTACCGCTGCGGTGCAGATTCCGTGACAACATCAGTTCCACCCCATGCACATATTCATCATCTAGAGTATGGCTGATATCAGCACCAGTCTGTGCGCATTTTTACACACCTGTCCCAGTTGGTTGCTTGAACCACAGATTCATCGGATTTCACGGATGGTGAAGTGGTCCGTCACCACCCTTCGCGTCTTCGCGTGAGCCATTCCGTATCTGCGTCCATTCGCGTTCATCCGCGGTTAGGAAATTCCTTCGTGCCAATCGCTGTCCGCAATGGAGAAAGACCGGCGCGGTCTTGAGCCCTCTGCCACCGATAGACAACCGCCAGACCGCCCCGGACATAGGCATGAAGGCTGCGGTGCTCCGTCCAGTGATTTCGTTTGAACCACAGATTTCACGAAGATATAGGTTACCCGGACACACACTTCGTGCCTTCGCGTGAGCCAATTCCGTATCTGCGTCCATTCGCGTTCATCCGCGGTTCAGACAACAACCCAGCGGCTCAGCCGTTCCGTTTCGACAGATCGTACGGATCGGGCGGATACCCGCCTGTTCTGCTGTTCTCCTCCGCTCCTTTCTCCTTCCCCGATGCTCCCTTGACAAATACCCCCACCTTGCGTATACTATTTCTTGCAAGTCGGTTACGACTTAGATCGCGGGGCTATCGTTCAGCGGCTAGGACGACGGGTTTTCAGCCCGTAGACCGGGGTTCGATTCCCCGTAGCCCTACCACCATTATGCCCGGGTGGCGAAATTGGTAGACGCGCACGCTTGAGGGGCGTGTACCGCAAGGTATACGGGTTCAAGTCCCGTCTCGGGCACCATTCCCTTCCCCTCAAATCTCGGGCGATTAGCTCAGTGGTAGAGCGCTTCGTTCACACCGAAGAGGTCACTGGTTCGAGACCAGTATCGCCCACCATCTCCTCCCTTCGATTCAAAAGACCGAGATTAGCAGTTAACCCCAGTGTGTGATATCATGCCAGAAACAGCACACATACGAGGTTAACATACGCTCATGATTTCCAAGCAGAATCCAAAACCAGTACCCGATAAACTGGTCGTCCTTACGTTTGATGACGCCGTCAGTAACCACGCCACATATGTCGCACCCATGTTAGTCCAGTTAGGATTTGGGGCGACCTTTTTTGTTTGTGAGTTCCCCGGATTTGAAAACAAAAAGCAATACATGACCTGGGAGCAGATGGCTTCACTGCACACCATGGGTTTTGAAGTGGCCAACCACACTCTTAGCCACGGCACGTTGAGTCAGCTCTCCCCCAACGAACAATGCGCGCAGATATCTGAGCTTGAGGTCAGATGCCGGCGTTACGGCATCCCCGTGCCTGAGACGTTCGCCTACCCGGGCTGCGGCTCCGCGCCTGAGACGGTGGCCATGCTGCCGTTGAAGGGCTACACTCTGGCGAGAGCTTGCGGCGACAAGGCATGTAATCCGCTGACCGATGACCCGCTTCAAATCCCCAGCTTTGGAGTCAATGGCACAGACCGCAATGTGTTCATCAACGCCTGTCAGCAAGCCAAAAACGGCCAGGTCGCGGTGTTGATGTTCCACGGGGTGCCAGATGTGGAGCACCCCTGGGTTGACACTCAACAGCCGCTTTTCCATGAGCATATGGAATACCTCAAACGCAACGGCTACCACGTGATCTCTTTCAAGCAACTGGCTGACTACTTCCCTCCAGAAAAGCTCGCCACCGCTCGTAAAGTCAGACAGGCCTACCGCCCTAAAGCACTGTGGAAGGGCTCCAAAATCAACGCGGAGCAGCTCTTTTTCATACAGAAAAAAGGAGATGCCACCGCATCAGCGAAACTGCTATTCTCCCCAACCAGCCTGGAGATTATCACCAGTGCCGACGGCAAAGTGCAATACGCCGATGGCAAAGACTATGTGTGGCATGCTGGTAACCAGACCATCACATTGACGCCGAAGAGCCGTATCCCGTTTAAGACCGAAGCGCAGATGTATCCGCCCAAGGCTTCTCCGCAGTCAATAGAGCAGGGCAGAGGCGGAGACCATGCTCTCTTCTTTGGAGAAGGCACTCTATACCACAGCCTGCAGTCCGTCGCCACATACCAGCACAGCAAGCTCTGGAGCGGTTTCAAGCCCGTCAGCGAGCTGAACCTGTTGCCCCACACCTCGTCTGTGCTTAACGGCCGACGCAAGCTGATGATATCTCTGCTGGGTGACAGCATCAGCACGGGAGCAAACGCCACAGGATGCACATTCATCGAGCCCTATCAGCCCTTCTACATGAACCTTTGTGCCGATGAACTCCGCACGAAATTCAAGACAGACGTGGCGGTATGGAACCACTCCGTGGGAGGCATGACCTCCGATTGGGGTGTCACACAGACAGACGCCGTGATTGCGGACAACCCGGACCTGTGCCTTATCGCCTTCGGTATGAACGATGCCTGGAGTTTTGATGCTCCACACTATGCAGACAACATCAGCAAAATGATGAGCGCAATCAAGGCGAAATGCCCGCATACGGAGTTCATATTGATATCAGGCATGTTACCGAACCCCGAATGGATGCCAGACAACGCGTTGGCGCGCTTTGACGCCTACAAGCAGGCTTTGAAGGCCATGCGAGGCCGTGGAGTGGCCATGGCGGATGTAAGCTCCCTGTGGCGAGATGTGGCCAAGATCAAGGGGTTCGCCAGCCTGACTGGCAATGGGGTGAACCACCCCAACGACTTCGGTCACCGCATATATGCCCAAACCATCCTCGGATGCCTCGGCATCGAAATCTAGATGACACCCTGGCCGGTGCAGCTTCACCCTGCACCGGCTCCGGCATTCCCAGCAAACTAAGAAATCACACACCCTGTGATTGACGTGTAGATGAGGTTTTAACAAAAAGACAATGAATCGAAAGCAAACACATAAGCCGGTCTCACCCAAACTCGTTGTGCTCACCTTTGACGATGCCGCGCGCAGCCACGCCACATTTGTCGCACCCTTGTTGAAAAAGCTGGGGTTCACCGCAACATTCTTCGTGGGCGAGTTCCCAGGGTTCGAGAACAAGAAGCACTACATGAGCTGGGAACAGATCGCATCACTTCACCAAATGGGCTTTGAGATAGGCAACCACACCCAAAACCACCCCGACCTCAGGCAGCTCGATGCCAATCATCAGCATTCCGAGGTCATGGTCATTGAGCAACGATGTCGGCAGTATGGTATCCCTGTTCCTGAGACATTCGCATATCCGGGCTGCATCACCACACCAGAAATACTGACGATGCTGCCTAAAAAGGGGTATAAACTGGCCCGTGTATGCGGAGGACAGGCGTGCAATCCCAGCACCGCCAACCCGATGCAGGTGCCAGCCCTCACACCAGGCGGCGATCTCAACTCGTTCATAGATATGTTGAAGCAGGCAGCTCCGGGTGAAATTTCTGTATTCATTTTCCATGGTGTGCCAGATGATGCCCATCCAGAATGCACGGTACCGCCTGAGCTATTCTCCGAATATATGAATTATCTGAAAAAGAACCGATATAAGACGATCACTATGCGGGAGTTAGCGGACTACTTCCCCCCCAGCCAGATTGGACCAGCTCAGATTGCGAAAGAGCTGTACCGCCCAGTTTCATTGCGCAAGGGCATACAGGTTTTCCGCGAGGGATTGATGTTTGTGGAAACACAGGAAGGTCAGCCAGCCAGCGCAAAACTGCTGTTTCGGCCCTCGACAGATTTAGAGCTATTCAGTGCTGATGAACTCACACTGTATGAAGCCGGGCGGGACTATATCTGGCATCCGAATGATCGCACCCTCACACTCACTCCAAAATCCCGCATCCCCTTCCTGACGCTCAAGCAGCAGCGTCCAGAGCGTGACTCACCTAACTCCTACGCTCAGTTCCGGGGCGGCAGTCACGCGCTTCTATATTCTGGCGGCAGCTATTTCCATGAGCGGCAGCTCATAGCCAACTATAAACACAGGGATGCCTGGCGGGGTTTTCGCCAGAGCAGCGAAACCAGCTTGCTGCCTGCCTCGCTGAACAAGCTGCGGTCAGGGAAACCTCTGCGCGTATCACTGTTGGGCGACAGCATCAGCACCGGTGATAACGCCAGTGGAAAGACGGCGATTGCGCCCTATCAGCCCTTCTACATGGATCTCGTCGTTGAGGAGTTACGCAGACACTTTGGCTCAGACATCCCTTTTAACAACCGCAGCGTTGGTGGAATGTCGTCCGACTGGGGCATCACGCAGATAGATACCGTCGCGGCTGACAAGCCAGAACTCTGCTTGATCGCATTCGGCATGAACGACATCTGGGGGTTTACACCCGATCAGTATGCTGAGCACATCCGCACGATCATGGCGGGCATCAAGGCGAAATGTCCAAAAGTGGAGTTCTTGTTGGTCGCGGGCATGCTGCCCAACCCGGAATGGGTAAGTGCAGAAAATGAAGCCAAATTCCCACAATATCTCAAGAAGTTGCAGTCGATGCGCGCCCGCGGTGTCGCAGTGGCCGAAGTCGGCTCCTTATGGCATGATGTCTATCTGCTCAAGGGGTTCATGAGCCTTACTGGTAATGGCTTGAACCACCCGAATGACTATGGTCACCGCCTGTATGCACAGGTGATTCTGGCCAGTCTTGGAGTTGAGATATTTGCGTAATAACAAAAGGGGCGACAGCAAGTCGCCCCTTTCAAACCAGGTTCACCACAAAAAGCGGTTCTTTCCCTCAAATCAGTCGGTATAGAAGCGCAAGTTAGTCACAACCACACCTCGCACATTCCCTAATGCCATCCGCAAAAGAGGCGCATGGTTGGCGTGCAGCATCCGGTAATACCATCGGCTGACAGTAAACTCCGGCACTATGACCGTCACGAGATGATCAGGTCGGTCTTCCATCACTTGCTTCACGTATTCCACCACTGGCTCAAACAGTGATCGGTAAGGTGACGCCAGGTTCACAAGCGGCACAGAGCCACCCCAGTCGGCCCACTCACGGCGAACCATCTGGTTGAGCTGCTGGTTATCGCTCACCTCAACCCGAACTGCGCGGACATCTTTGCTGATCATCTGTGCATATTCAAGTGCCTGTGCCGTTCCACGGTGGAGACGGTCCAAAAGCACCAGCACGGTATGAGGCCGATTGGGGTTTGACTTCCAATCATCAATCATGCGCAGTTGTACCCGCATCTTCTCATAGTGGTTGTTGATGGCATAGAACATCACCACCAGCAACGCCACGATGACGGCAGATATCCACACCTTGCCTTCCCACTTCTCAATCACAATGACCGTCAAGACCAATGCGGTGGTGCAGGCACCCACGAAGTTCACAGTGGCCTTGAACTGCCAGCCTTTTGGCCGCAGCCGAATCCATCGCCTCACCATGCCAGATTGTGATAATGTGAAGCTCATGAATACGCCAAACGCGTATAGCGGGATCAGCGCATCGGTCACGCCTTTGAATATGATCACCAAAACGGAAGCACACAGTCCAAGCATCACGATGCCGTTGGCGAACACAAGGCGGTCACCGAGGTTACTAAGCTGGCGGGGCATATACCGGTCACCCGCCAGAATGGCACTCAACCGGGGGAAGTCGGCATAGGCGGTGTTAGCAGCCAGCACCAGCACGATAGCGGTGCTAAACAGCACGGCTCCCTGAGCTACGCGAGCGACATTCGTGGAGAGTCCGCCAAACACCGCACGCGCCACCTGCGATATGACCGATTCAGCATGTCCGCCATGTAATGCACCCAAATATGTGACATTGTGGGATTGTGCAAGCCAGCTGATACCCAGGAACATACCTCCCAGCAGAAAGCCCATCATAACCAACGTGATCCCGGCATTCTTGCTCTCAGGCGGTTTGAAAGCCTGCACTCCATCCGATATGGCCTCAACACCAGTCATAGCCGAACAACCTGACGCAAAGGCTTTAAGAAGCAGGAACAGGCCGATGCCTTCTGTAGCCACCAGATGTGATGGTTTTGGATAGGTCATCGTGTGATATCCAAACATGGGGCCAATCAGGCCCAGTGCAATCATCGAAAAAATGCACATCATGAAAATGTAGGTCGGTAAAGCGAAAATGGCACCTGACTCTTTGGCTCCACGCAAATTCATCAATGTGACGAATGCGATGGCCAGCAGGCATAACGGCACCGTCATGTTCATCTCAGTTAAGCGTGGGAAGAACGAGGTGATCTGCTGCACGCCAGACGAGATACTCACGGCGACGGTCAACACATAGTCCGTCAGGATAGAAGCCGCCGCTGTGAGTCCGGCGAAGGTGTTCAGGTTCTCACGGCTGACTATATAGCTGCCGCCACCCTTAGGGTAGGCATGAACCGTCTGCTCATAAGAAAAAATGACGATGGCTAATAGCGAGACGATAGCCATAGACACCGGTAAGGTAAACCTTAATCCCGAAGCTCCCGCCAGACAGAGAACCAGCAGGATTTCCTGGGTGGCATACGCTGTAGAAGAAAGCGCATCGCTGGCGAATACAGGTAACGCAATCAGTTTTCGAAGTCTCTGGTGCTGTAGTTTGTCAGAAGCCAACGGCCTGCCAAACAACACACGGCGCCACGTATTTTTCATGAATCTTTAGATCTGCTCCATCATCTGACATATTCGTTGTCGCGGACAAGGGTAATTCGGTACATAACTTTGGAACTTCACAAACTCCACACCAGCATCCAGTGATGCCGCGGCTTTGGTTAGCGTGCGGATGATGATGCCCCCCAATACGCCGGATTCAATACTCATGCGAGCATGAAGCACCAGCACCCCAATTGTCACACCTTCGATATCTCCCTCGATTTCCGGACTTTGTGAAAACTTGCGAAGGTTGAATCCCACCATACGGCTGCCGCTTTTGAGCACAGCTTTCAAATGCATCACGTTGTGATTTCGTGTCGCCATTTCGGCTTTCACCTGCTCAGACAGCATCCACAACAGCTCACTGGCTTTATAGCCGTTGGTCGCGGTGATATTCACAGTGGTTTGCAGCCATCCTACGGAGTTGTGGGATGCTTTGTGATCGACGGCCTCGATTTCGCGCATCACGCGCCCTGCCTCACCTTTGTGAGACATCACCAACTCCACCAGCTCCTCGATGCCATCACCGCGGATTGCGGAGACCATCAGGCATTTGGTATTTGGATATAACTCTTTGGCATTATTTTCCATGGTGTCGATTTCGTTGGCGGTGAGGATATCAGCCTTATTGATCAGCAGCACATCAGCCTCTTGCACCTGTGCGCGATACATGCTGAGAAGATCGGCGGAGATTCCTCGGACCTCTTTGCTGATGAGCAGCTCGTAGGCACGTTCGGGGTCCAGCACCATCATGAATGGCAAAACCTGAAAAGTAGCGCCGTAGAACTGTTTCAGGGGCGTAATGACTGTCGCCACGATATCGGCGCAACTGCCCGTAGGCTCACACAGAAGCACATCGGGGTTTTGGTCCAGAATAGTGTCCGTAGCATCTACCAGGTCGCTAAAGCGCGCACTGAAACATCCACCTGCCATCTCCGCAATCGGCATACCGAAGTATCCCTCAATCACATCCTCTACGGTATGGCCAGTCCGTCCACTTGACACAAGACCTACATTCAATCCATCGTTTATCAACCGGCGTGCAATCGCGCCCAGAACGCGTGATTTCCCCGCACCCAGGAAACCGCCAATAAACAGCACCTTGACCCGCTTTGTCTTGCGGTCGGCTGATTGATTTTCGTTAGATAAAGACATCATGCACCTCGCGTTACAGTGGTTTCAAGCCACAGTCTGATAGAAAGTGTTTCTTTTGACGGCTGTGTAGCCGGCTTGTTGTATTAATTGTTCCATATCTTCAACGGCTGGTATGTAGCGGTTTCCTTTCGCACTGACCACATTTTCCTCAAACATGGTCGAGCCAAAGTCATTCACCCCATATGTGAGTGATATCTGGGCCACCTTAGGCCCCTGGGTTAAGATACTCACCTGGATATTCGGTATGTTGTGCAGCATAATTCTGGCAACCGCCACCATTCTTAAATAATCCGATGTTCCCGTTGGCGGCAGGTGCGATAATCTGGTCTCCTCAGGTTGGAAGGGCCAGCAGATAAAGGCTCGGAAACCGCCGGTTTCGTCCTGCAGCTCACGGATGCGTCTGAAGTGTTCAATACAGTGTTCCGGCTCCTCTACATGACCATACATCATCGTGGCCGTCGAGCCTAGTCCGGCTAGATGCACCTCACGCATGGTGTTGATCCAGTCATCCGAACTGATCTTATTCTTCGATATCTTCTGGCGAACACTATCTACAAGAATCTCCGCTCCAGCACCCGGCACCGACTGCAACCCCGCGTCTTTCAAACGCAAAATCACATCACGTAAAGGCATGGCACCAATGCGGCTCAGGTGCATCAGCTCTGCTGGAGATAAGGCGTGGATCACCACCTGCGGGTAGAGCTGGCTCACTTGTTTGAAAATGCCCTCGTAGTAGCTGACACCGAGTTGGGGGTTAAGGCCGCCCTGTATTAACACCTCGTTGCCGCCAGATTCCGCCAACTCCTGTACCTTACTTAACACCGTGTGGGGTTGTAAATAGTAGCTGTCTTCATCAAGCGCACGCCGAGAAAACTGGCAGAACTCACAGCGGCACCAGCAGATGTTGGTTGTGTTGATAATACGCCCTATTACATAACCAACCTGTTTGTTTGGATGTATGTGCAAGCGCATCATGTCAGCTAATGCCCCAACAGCCGGAAGGTCAGGCTGTTGAAGCAGCCATAATCCTTCTTCAAGGCTGATCGCCCGCTGTCCAATCTGTTCGGCAATCTGAAAAAAACTGTGTGACTTGCTCAAAATCGCATTTCCTAGTATCTTATGGAAGTATTATACCTTGCCAGAGGCATGCATCAGGGGTTTGTTGCTCCGGTTGCACCATAAATGGCATAACATATTGGGAGGAACCAACTTATGGATGCTGTTCGTATCACTCGGCTTGTAAGAACCGCCACTTCAGAGATATACCTTTTGTGGATCGACGATGATCGCGTTGGTCAGATTGACCTGCATTACGCGGATGCCACCATCTACGCTACCGTGTTGCTTGAAAAGCCTGAAGCCATAGACCAGGACGCATTAGTGGCACAAATCGACGACGAATTAGTGAGTAGCTACTCCGCACGATTTGAACGTGAGAACTTCGTGGTCACCATCTTCCAGGCTCACGAAGTCGGACGATGCGAAGATCCGATGATCGACGCACTTGAAGATTTCGATGAGAGCGACGACAGTCCACTGGATGACGACGAGTAACCATGCCGCACATAACCTGCAGGAGGATTGCTACACACCGTGGCCCTGGCGCATTTACGCTGATTGAACTCCTAGTCTCCATAGCCATTATATCGACTTTGGCTGCGATTCTCCTACCAACGCTCATACAATCTAAGCAGAAGGCACTTCAAACAAAGTGCATGAGTAATATGAAGCAAATCGCACTGGCGACGATGCTCTATTGCGACGACTACGACGGTGTGATGCCCCTGGCTGCCCCGATTACCCCGGATGGCCGCCGAGTATACACTTTGGACCATTACACCGTGCCCGCCGGCTGGGGAGACAACGGTCACCCTGCTGGATTAGATATAGGCGGAACCCTCAACATTCTCAACCCTTACATCAAAAGCCACACGATGTGGAGCTGTCCCAGCGGAGTGGACCGCGGTCCGAACCGTGCTTATCCCCCTGTCTCAGGCGATCTAAGCAGGGCTTGGGGCGTCAGCTACCCATACAATGGATACCTCAACGCCTATCGATCAGAAGATATCACATCACCCAGTAACCTTGTGGTTTTCTGGGAAGGCTACGGTCTGGAGCGTAACCGCGGATATGCCACATCGCGCCCTAGTCTGTCATGCCAAAGCATGGGCATCGATGCTGAGGGATGCCGCTTCAAGCTGGTCAAAGGCACCGAGGACTGGCAGGGTGTCAGCACAGTGTGGGTGCACACCGGTAATGTGCAGAACAGCGTGCGCGCTGATGGCAGTGCCCACGCCATACGACTGGGCACCAACCCCATCAACAATGACCCCACATATGACCCATGCCTAAACTACGATGAGACCGGCCGATGCACGAAGATGAGCCTGGATAGCGATGGCTATGTGCCCTATTTCAGGCCAGATAACCGGTTCTAGGGGAGGAGACAGGAGCGAAGGAGAGTAGGAGAGTATGAAAGTAACTTGGTTGGCTATGTCCGGGGCGGTCTGTCAGTACGCTTGCGGAGGCCACTGTCTATAGACCGCGCCGGTCTTGTTCCTGGCACAAATCTTTTATGGCTATCCGCCAGACCGGCGCGGTCTTGAGCCGTCTGTAGCTGATAGCCTGCGCACAGACCGCCCCGGACATAGGCAACGATATGCTGCAATAGAGGCGAACAGCCATCCGCATATCACTCTGTCGCCTCAGCGTGATGCGTAAGTGACAGTCTGGGCTGCCGTGTCAGCCTCCCCTCCTGCTCTCCTGCCCTCCTTCCCTCCTGCTCTCCTACCTCCTGCTCTCCTACCTCCTGCTCTCCTACCTCCTGCTCTCCTACCTCCTGCTCTCCTACCTCCTGCTCTCCTACCTCCTGCTCTCCTACCTCCTGCTCTCCTACCTCCTGCTCTCCTACCTCCTGCTCTCCTACCTCCTGCTCTCCTACCTCCTGCTCTCCTACCTCCTGCTCTCCTACCTCCTGCTCTCCTACCTCCTGCTCTCCTACCTCCTTCCTTCCCTCTGTGGTACACTTTAATCACGTGACAATCTGAGAATTCAACCAATTATTTCCCTCGGAGGAGACACCTAATGAGCAAGGCGCAGGCTGTAACAGCCGCTGATTTTGATACCGTAGTGATGAAGAGCCAGATACCCGTAGTAGTGGATTTCTGGGCAGAATGGTGCAGCCCCTGCCGCGCACTGGCCCCCACGCTGGACCAACTGGCGATTGATTTCGATGGCAAGATATTGGTAGTTAAGGTTAACGTTGACCAGGAGCCCGATCTGGCTATGAACTACAACGTGCAGAGCATCCCCACCCTGCTGTTTGTGAAGAATGGTGAGCTGCAGGATCAAGCCGTCGGCAACCTCGCGCTCAACAAGCTGCACGATATCGTAAACAAAGTGCTTGCGAGCTAAACACTTGGCCAAAATCACAGCATTTCGCGGTATACGCCCTGCGGCAAACACATCGGTCGACAGCTTTGTAGCCCCTCCCTACGACGTGATCTCCCCCGCACAGCGGGAAGCGTACCGGTCTAAGGGCACCAGCTTTACCGAGTTGACCCTTCCAGACAGCTACCCCATCGCGGCCGAAACACTCAAGCGGTGGATCGCGGAGGGGGTGCTGAAGCAGGACGACCAGCCCAGTTACTACCTCTACGAGCAACTGTTCGACGTGAGCGGCAAACAATACCGCCGATTAGGGTTGTTCTGCTTGCTTCAGTTGGCCGAGTATTCTGAGGGTGTCGTGTTCCCGCATGAAAACACCCAGAGCGGTGCCAAAGCCGACAGGCTGGAGCTGCAGAAGGCCACCAAAGCCAATCTGGAGCCCATCTACCTGCTGGGTGAAGATGCGCAAGGCGAACTGCAGTCGCTGCTGGAGAAATGGGCCGACCAACTGTCGCCCATCGCCGCCACACAGCAGCCCGATGGCTGGCACAAGCTGAGCATCATCAACGATCCGGAGAAGGTGGCCTTGGTCACTAAGGTGGTGGGCCCACAGAGGCTTTGGATCGCCGATGGTCACCATCGCTACGAGACCGCCTTGAACTACCGCCGTGAAGTGGGCGGAGCCAGCACAGAAAACATGATGCTGGTCATCAGCTCCTTCAAGGACCCCGGTTTGGTGATCATGCCGACCCACAGGCTGATTGAAGCGGTGCCGGCTGGTAGTTACGAGAAGATGCTGACCGAATTGGCGGGCAACTTCAACGTGGCCACCTGCACGGCAGACGATGCCTGGGAGAAGCTCAACGCGATTGAGGGCAACCGCTGCTTTGCCTATGTGGGCAAAGATGGCCGCGCCTTCACCGCTGACTTAAAAGCTGAGGCCGGCCTCACGACAATCATGCCCGAAGACACCCCTGTGGACTTCCACAAGCTGGACACCGCTCTGCTGCAGTTCTGCGCTTTGCAGCCGCTGCTAGGCATATCGGAAGAGCAGTTACGCCAGAAGAAGGGCATCCACTACACCCCGAAGGCCTCCGAGGCTCTAGATTCGTTGAAGAACGGCGAAGCCGAGGGTGTATTCCTGCTGAAGGGCATTTCGGTGGAGCAGATGCGGCTGGTCGCTTTGGCCGGCTGTAAGATGCCGCCGAAGTCCACCTACTTCTACCCCAAGCTCATCAGCGGCATCGTGTTCCGTCAGATATAGCGCTGTTTGGCTGTAAAAGCCGCGTACAGCATCACCGCAGTCCCCTGGCCGTTTCCGGCCAGGGGGCTGTTGTTTTCTGGTGAGATAGGAGAACAGGAGCAAAGGAGGGGCTGCCATCCTACTCGTCCTACTCGTCCTAGCTGTCCTGTGCTGCAAGGTTGTCTCACGCGAAGCTGCGAAGAGCGCGAAGGCTATTCCGCCTTCATGCACCGGAAGCCCACGTGGGAATTTCGGTCATAGCCAATGCTGAGGCTCATTCGCAGATAACTGCGCAGGTAGTTGTCGTTGTTGGCGTCGTCCCACGCCCCTCCGCGTATGACACCATAATCACCGTTCACAGCACCCGGAGGGTTGATATTGGGTGCCGATTGGTAGTAAGTCGCATCCCATCCATCCGAAACCCATTCATCCACGTTGCCTGCCATGTCCATGCACCCGTAGGGGCTGGCGCCATCGGCGAAACTACCCACTGGCTCAGGGCTGATGAGTGCGGTCACAAAGCTGTTCGCGCATTTCGATGCGTCCCATGTGTTACCCCATGGAAACACGCGTCCGTCGGTGCCTCTAGCCGCTTTTTCCCACTGGGCCTCCGTGGGAAGGGCACCCCCAGCCCACGCACAATAAGCGGCGGCGTCCGCTTTACCCACATACACGATCGGGTAGTCATCGACCCATCCCCAAACTGGCTTAGTCGGTATCCCATGACCAGTTGCGGTACAGAACTGGCGATACTGGGCCACAGTGACCTCATTCTTGTAGATCCAGAACCCATCAATCGCAACCGACCTCAGGGGTTTTTCGTTCGCCATACCGGTGGCATTAGTTCCCATTAGGAACGAGCCAGCGGGCACCCACACCATTGCTGCGCCGTCGGTGGGGTTGAGTTTAGTCACGGGTTGTGGGCCGATGTCACCCAAGGCTCCAAAGGTGCGGTCGACCATCGTGTAGTCGAACAAGTTGACCTGTCCATCACCGTTGAGATCAGCCATCCTGTCTGCCGTACCCCACTTGGTATCGAGCACCACAAAGTCAAACAGGTTGATACTGTTTCCGCCATCCGCATCGCCGTTGGTTAATGAGGTGTTGACACCGCCCACGCCATCCACAGTGACATCCTTAACGATTCTGTTTAGCCAGTGACTGCCAAAAAGGCTGAACGCATAACTTCCTGGCTGTATCCCGTTGACAGTCGATTCACCGCTGTCGTTGAGGATCGACTGTCCTGTGTAAGGTTGGGGACCATCCAGGCTGTAGTTCACCGAGATGCCACTCAGGCTCCCCAGATATCCAACACCTGGGTCGACCTTAACACTCAGTGAGGAGAGCTCATAAACCGTAAAGTCCGTCTCGCTTGTCGCCTCTCCATCGGGAGTGGTGACAGTCACCTTTCCCGTGACAGCCCCTACTGGCACCGTCGCTGTGATGTAGTTGTCATTGATGACGGTGAAGGCTGCTGTATGGCCGCTATAAGCCACAGCCGTGGCCGATGATAGGCCGCTGCCCATGATGGTGATGGTATGCCCTACCTGACCGCTGGCTGGCGTTAGGCTGACGATAACGGGTAGTAGACTACCGGAATACGCAGGATATGCTAATGTAAGACAGATCAGCAATATACCCCACACGCGTGACACCTTACCGATTGATCTTCGCATCTGAACACTCCCTCATGGGTTGGCCCATGGCACTCTATTCAGGTCACCGGTGGTTCACACGCGCTATCCTGGGTGAACCGTTAATCACATTATGCGCGTTCACATCGGATACCACAACCACTGACGGTGCTTTCGGGTGAGGCGTTGATATTCCTGTGCATTCGTGGTTAAGGTGGCCTTAGTCTGAACCACGGATTACGCGGATTGGGAGGATGACACGGATGGGAAGCAGAGGGCCAATCGGGAGATTGGCGTTCCCAGGGCAGATAAGGGGCGACCGGTTGGTCGCCCCGCATGGCAAGGCGTGCCTTGTCTACACCCCTAGCGGGATGTAGCTCACACGCAGCTCGGTGCGCGTGGGGGTCACCTGATACTGCGGCAGGGTCTTCGGGCCGCAGCTTGCCCCGCCCACACCGGCGTGCTCTGCATCAACACGCCAGTAGACAAACGGGCTCTCCACCAGGTCTATCGTGTGCCGTGCTTCAAACAACTGATCAGGCGTGTAATAACCAGCGGCCGTCTGTATCAGCTCCTCGCTCTGGATGCGCACCCCAAACCCGTGTTCGTCGGTCAACTGCACCCAGCGCACATCGGTCTTATTGCCGCACTCTTGAGGCACAATATAAGGCACATACTGGTCGCGAACGTGACTTCGGTAGACGCCGATCAACCCGCACGCCTTGCGGTCTGCGTAAGTCTCAACAGGTCCACGGCCATACCATGCGAACTGCGTCAGGCTGGGAACCATGCGCATATCCAATCCCATCCGCGGCAGATTGGGCATCGCTCGGTCTGGTTCGTAGATCAGGCTCAGGTCGAGGTGACCATCAGCGTGAATGGTGTAGATACCTCTCGCTTCGATGCTCCTCTCGACACCCTCAGCCCTCAGCCGGGCGACCACAACGATCTGCACTTCCCATTCGGATGAGCGGATCTTCACAGACCGAACTTCGCGAAGCAGCCGGTTTAATCCCGCATCGAGCCATGCTTTGGAGTCGCTCTTGGAGATATTCAGCAGACATGCGTCGTTGTCGGTCGGTGCTCGGA
This sequence comes from Armatimonadota bacterium, assembly GCA_963677485.1. Lineage (GTDB taxonomy): Bacteria > Armatimonadota > HRBIN16 > HRBIN16 > HRBIN16. The sequence continues at coordinate 867,686 of OY781964.1, forward strand.
AAAAGCCAGGACGCGGCCCCTTGTCGAACAACTGCTTGCCATCAACCAGCCACGAGAGCATCACACCCTCTTTTGAGCAGAATATGATCTCGCTGGGTCCCGCCTTGATCGTCCAGCAGCCGTCATGTTCAATGACTTCCACAGGCGGCAGCCCTTCGAATTGCGGCACGAAATCCTCCGCCCGCATCCAGGGGGTCAGTATCTGTGCATTCGCCACTTCATGCCCGGCCGGAGCCCAGATGCAGTCACTGGCTAGTTGGAAGCTCAGGTTCAGGAACACCTCATAGCGTGGCTCCAACTGATCATCTGTGGGCACCTTGAACGGCACAGTCACATCGGCACTCACGCCAACGCCCACATCCGGCAGAGGCATCGTGCCCTGTTGCAGGCACTTCTCACCGCACATCAGCTCCCAGTGCAGTTTCAGGGTGTTCAGTGAAAGCACGTCAAAGCCGTTAGTGATGCGCACGACACCTTTGGATATGTCTGTGGCGATGACATGCACGCACTCCAGAACCTTCTTATACTCGTAGAGTGCCGGTTTGGGGGTTCGATCTGGGAACACCAGACCGTTCTGGCAGAACTCGCCATCGTTCGGAATATCACCCCAGTCGCCGCCATAGCCCCAGTAGTTGCGGCCATCTTCGGAGGTCAGCTTAATGCCCTGATCCACCCAGTCCCAAACGAAGGCACCGCACAGGCGTCGGTTAGATCGAATCGCCTCCCAATACTCCTTCACATTACCCACGCTGTTGCCCATAGAATGAACATATTCGCAGATAATGACCGGACGCTGGTCATTCGGGCGGTTGGCAAGATCCACAATCGCCTCGATGCTGGGATACATGCGGCTGCAGACATCCACATACCAGGGGTCGGGAAGGCTGCTGTCATGGTAACTTTGCGCACTTTCGTAATGGATCGGACGGCCAGCATCATAGCTCTTAATCCATCCAGCCATGGCTGCATGGTTGGGCCCTTCACCCGACTCGTTGCCCAGTGACCACATGGTCACACAAGCATGGTTCTTGTCACGCAATACCATACGCATCCCGCGCAGCAGCATCGCAGTGGCAAACCGCGGGTCGGTGGAAGTTCGGCACCAGATGCCGTGCGTCTCAAGGTTGGCTTCATCCATCACATACAGCCCATACTCGTCGCACAGATCAAGGAACAGCGACTGGTTGGGGTAGTGGCAGGTTCGGACTGCGTTGACGTTGTAACGCTTCATGGTCAAGATATCCTTGATCATGCTCTCTCGGCTTACCGCATTGCCTCGATCGTCCTCCCAGTCGTGGCGGTTGACGCCCTTGAACAGTGTGGGCACGCCATTCACGAGAATGCGGCCTTCGACAATCACCACCTGTTTGAATCCGAATCGGCTGCTGTCGCTCATGACAGAGCGTCCCTCTGCGTTACGCAGGGTGAGCACAAGGGTATACAGATAAGGTGTTTCCGCGAACCACTTCTTGGGTGATGCTACAGGCAGTTCGATCTGAAGCGCCTGGATGTTTGGGTGCCTGAAGTTGGAGGCCCAGCGCTTGATGTCTTCACCCTTCCGTATGGCGACCAGCACACCCGCCGCATCATACAACTGAACATCCAGCGTATACCCGTCGGATACCGAGCCTTTGGGCACGTCGAACTCCGGCCTGACGAGTAGTTTCGCGTTCGTGTAAGTGTTGTCAAATTCGCAAAAGGTGAAGTGGTCTCTTATCCTGACCACAGGAGTGCTATACAGGTAGACCTCACGGTATAAACCGCTCATGCGCCATTTGTCTTGGTCCTCTAACCAGCTACCGGTACTCCAGCGCACCACGCGCGCGGTCAGCACATTTTCACCGGGTTTCAGCAGGCAAGTCAGCTCAAACTCTGCGGGTAGTCGGCTATCTTCGCTATACCCTACAAATTCGCCGTTGACCCATACCATCAGGCTGCTGTCAGCTCCTGCGAACACCGCGAACACCCGCCGGCCATCCCAGTTCTCCGGCAGTGTAAAGCAGCGTCGATAACAACCAACCGGGTTATTCTCTTCAGGAATATTCGGATAGTCCTCTATCGGAAATTGATAGCGAGTATTAGTGTAGTAGGCGCGATCATACCCTTGCGTTTCCCAGTTTGACGGCACGTGGATGGTGTCCCAGTTTGAGGCATCATAACCATCGGCCTGGAACCCACGCGGAGATGCTGCCATGTTCTCCGACCATTTGAAATTCCATGCGCCATTTAACGACATAAACCATGGCGACAGCTCTTTCGTGAGCTGCATGGCCTGTTCAGGGCCGGTAAAAGGCACATTCTCGTTGCGGGCAGGTTCACGATAGTATTCGCTTACTGCAGGGTTACGGGTGAAGTCCATGAATAGCACCTCCGTATATATCGGCGGGCAATCGGCAACATGCGTGCGATTGTCCCATTAATAACACTATATATTGTTACGACAGACCGGTGATAATCCCCTGCCCATCAATGTCGATTTTCTCAGCAGATGGTATAGTAGGCAGGCCAGGCATAGTCATGATGTCTCCGGCATAAACCACTACAAACCCCGCCCCAGCGCATAGTTTCGCATCCCGGATGGTGATTTTGAAGCCGCTGGGTCGATTCGTCAGTTTGGCATTGTCAGACAAGGAGTATTGCGTTTTTGCGATGCAGACCGGCAGATTCCCAAAACCACTCTGCTCCATCTCGCGAAGCTTCTTGCGTGCCGAGGGGTGTACCACAGCACCTTCAGCTCCATAAAAGTTCATGGCAATACTTTCAATCTTCTCTTCTAGACCAAGATGCTCACTATAGCTGTGATGGAACTGGCTGGGCTGCTGTAACTGCTCCATGACCAGCGTTGCGAGCTCGATACCGCCTTCGCCGCCCTTTTCCCAAACCTCACTCAGGGCCACCGCTACGCCCATCTTCTTGCAGCCTGATTTGACCGCACGCACCTCTTCGTCAGTATCTGAAGGGAAGCGGTTGATCGCCACTACGGGCTCAAGGCCCACACAACGCACATTTTCGCAGTGCTTCTTCAGGTTAGCCAGTCCACGTATCACGGCTTTGCTGTCACTCGTCAGCAAGTCGGCATGTGCCACACCACCGTGCATCTTGAGCGCGCGGATGGTGGCCACCACAACCACGGCGTCGGGTTTCAGTTTTGCGACTCGGCATTTAATATCAAAAAACTTCTCTGCACCAAGGTCGCTTCCGAAACCAGCTTCAGTCACCACGACATCACAGAGGTTCAAGGCCATTTTTGTGGCGGTGATGCTGTTGCAGCCATGAGCGATATTCCCAAATGGCCCGCCGTGTATGAAAGCCGGCGTTCCTTCCAATGTCTGCACAAGGTTCGGCTTGATGGCATCCTTAAGCAGCACTGCCATGGCACCGGCGGCTCCCAGTTGCTCAGCGGTGACCACATGCCCATTTTGGTTTCGTCCGATGATGATGCGCCCCAGACGTGCTCTCAGATCTTGAAGATCGGCTGCGAGACACAAGGTGGCCATCACTTCGCTGGCTGGGGTGATATCGAACCCAGCTTCACGCGGCACGCCGTTGTTCTGTCCGCCCAATCCCACGACGATACTGCGCAGTGCGCGGTCATTCATGTCCATGACCCTGGTCCAGCTGATGCGGAAGGGGTCGATATGCAGGTGGTTGCCATGATGAAGGTGGTTATCAATCATCGCGGCCAGCAGATTATGCGCGGTGGTGATGGCATGGAAGTCACCGGTGAAGTGCAGGTTGATGTCCTCCATCGGGATCACCTGCGCGTAACCACCTCCCGCCGCCCCGCCTTTGACGCCAAAACAAGGACCTAATGATGGTTCACGAAGTGCGATTCCCACATTCACACCCAGTTTCGCGAGTGCATCTCCCAACCCCACTGAAGTGGTGGTCTTCCCCTCACCTGCGGGTGTGGGCGTGATAGCGGTCACCAGCACCAGCTTACCCGGTTCCCTCTGGTTATTGGCAGCCTCCAAGGCCACTTTCGCTTTGGTGTGCCCGTATCGCTCAAGATGCTCATCTGCGATACCAAGCTTTTCGGCTACTTCATGAATAGGGATAGGTCGTGCCTTTTGGGCTATCTCAACGTCTGTCAGCATATTATGTCCTTGTATCTGTGATGGTGGTCAACAATATAGTTTATACGCTATCGAGCGCGGTCAGAAGGTCTTCCAGCAGGTCATCAACATCCTCGATGCCCACGGACAGTCGAACCAAACCCGGCTCCGCCCCTGCGGCCATCCGAGCTGCTTCATCCATCGGCCGGTGTGATGACGATGGAGGATATCCAATCAGCGACTCCACTCCGCCCAGGCTCACGGCCAGGCTGAATAGTTTGGTCGATTCTACGAACTTCCTGGCTTCCGCGGCTCCGCCCTTCATCACCACAGAAAACATACCGCCATACCCGCCTGTCATCTGCCGTGATGCCAGTTCATGTCCGGGGTGTTCAGGAAGGCCTGGATACAAGACCCTCTCAATCTTGGGATGGCCGACCAGTGCCTGTGCGACCTGCATCGCGTTTTCGCAGTGCGCCTTCATTCTGACCTTGAGTGTTCGAATGCCTCGAAGTACCAGCCAGCTATCAAAAGGCCCCGCAACGTTACCCGTCACCACCTGATGATGGTATATTTTGTGTGCAATGGCCTTATCATTGGCAATGACGGCCCCTAATATCACATCGCTATGCCCGCCAAGGTATTTTGTGCAACTGTGCATCACGATATCCACGCCCATATTCAACGGGTTCTGCAGATAAGGTGAGGCGAAAGTGTTGTCAGCGGCCACCAGTGCGCCGTATTGATGCGCCAGATCACAAACAGCTTTTATGTCTATGATGGTGAGAGAGGGGTTGGATGGTGTTTCAATCCAAAGAAGACGCGCACCCAGCTTGAGGGATGCCTCCAGTAGTTCATGGTCGGTGCAGTCTACAAAATCAACTGTGACGCCTCTTGAGGGAAGTATAGTGGTGAAATACTCATAGGCTCCGCCATACACAGCATTCGCACAAACCAGACGGTCGCCACACGACAGCACCGCACAAGCGGCGTCCACAGCCGCCATTCCGCTGGCGAAGGCGTAGGCATACTCTCCACACTCGATTACGGCGAGAGAGACTTCCAGGGCATTACGTGTGGGGTTCCCTCCCCTGCCGTAGAACCATTGGCCTACAGGATGTCCCACTGAAGTCTGCTCAAAGGTAGAGGCCTGGTAAATGGGCACAGACAAAGCACCGAAAGCTGGATCAGGCTCGCATCCGGCGTGTACGATAGAAGTGGCTTTTCTCATATCGTTCTTTCCTATATATAAAATGGCAAGAGGGGGGCCGGAAATACATCCGACCCCCCTGTGAATTCCGCAGAACGGAATTTAGCGCTTCGACCACTGGAAGGCGCGTCGAGCACGCTTGCGGCCGTACTTCTTACGTTCCTTCACGCGGCTATCGCGCGTCACCATACCGCTGCGTCTCAGCGCGGTGTGCAGATCAGGATTGGCGAGGGTTAGAGCGCGGCTGATGCCGTGCCTAAGGGCTCCGGCATGACCGGAAATCCCGCCGCCGGTTGTGGTTGCCCATACATCGAACTGACCGGTTGTTCCGGTAAGCACGAAGGGCTGCATCACCAGCATCTCAAGGGTTTTACGCCCTACATAAGATGCAAGCTCGTGTCCGTTCACTTTGACATTACCGTTACCGGGTGTCAGCCATACACGCGCCACTGCCGTTTTACGTCGGCCGGTGGCATAATATTTCACTTGAGCCATTCAGCTATACCTCTTCTACTTGACCAGTTCCAGCACTTTGGGCTGTTGGGCCTGGTGCGGGTGAGTATCGCCAGCATAGACCTTCAGCTTACAAAGCATGTCGGCACCAATTTTATTATGAGGGAGCATACCCTTTACTACACGCATGAATGCCTTTTCGGGCTTCTTCGCAATCTCTTCAGAACGAGAGATTGACTTGATGCCACCAGGCCACAGAGTGTGGTGGTAAACTTTCTCACTGCCTTTGGTTCCGGTCAAACGAACCTTGTCAGCATTGATGATAATCACGAAGTCTCCGCAGTCCAAGTGCGGTACAAAGTAGGGCTTGTTCTTACCCCGAAGGATAGCAGCCACAGCCGATGCCAGACGACCCATTGGGATGTTGGCGGCGTCTACGACGTACCATTCCCTTTGAATGTCTGAAGGCTTGGTCGAAAAGGTCTTCATATTCAGCATATTCTGCACTCGTCCTCAGCTTGTTTCCTGATCCATTGTTATATGGCCACGCCACGGTTACCAGGGTAGTTCACCCTGTAGAGACACAGCCCCTTGGCTGGCACGCAATCACCTGCATCATCCCGGCATCCACTATTTAGGAGTTGCTTGATCTGTTCAGGGTGTTGTTTACCAATCCCTACTTGAATCAAGGTTCCCATGATCGCCCGGATCATACCTTGAAGGAAGCCGTTCGCCTCAATTCTGAGGTAAACCCAGTCTCCCTTTTTTCTAACTCGGGCCGACATTACCTGCCGGACCGTGCTGTGGTAGCGTTCCACGTTACTAGCAAAACACTTAAAGTCGTGTTTTCCCACCAACTCATGGGCCGCCTCGTTCATCGCCACGGCATTTAGCCTGTGCCCCACGCGGTAACTGTATCTTTCAAGAAGTGCATTCCGGACGGGCCGGTTAAGCACTACGTAATAATACACCCGCGATCGGGCTGCGAACCGTGCGTGAAACTCTTGTTCCACTTCTGTGGCTTGCACCACGGAAATATCTCTCGGTAGAGCTGTATTGATCGCCAGCGGAATTCGATCCACCGGTATCGGACACTCTATTCGGAACTGGATGACCTGTCCCAGAGCATGAGCCCCGGCGTCCGTCCTGCTTGCACCGGTGATCCCGGTACACCTACCAAATACCTTGGTAATGGCCATTTCAAGACAGGCTTGAATTGATGGCCCGTTGACCTGCCTCTGGAAACCGCAGTATTCCGTACCATCATATTGTACGACAGCAAGTATACTGCGAGTTTCAGACAAGCGGCTTTCTACTGGAGAAGCTCCAGCCAAGCCATTTGAGCATTATCACCGCGACGGGTGCCCAGTCGAACGATGCGGGTATATCCGCCGTTCCGGCTGGCAAAGCGCGGAGCAATTTCATTGAACACACGGTTCACAAGGGTCTCATCGCGCAGAACGCGGCGAGCCAGCCTTTTGCTGTGAAGGTCGTTACGCTTGGCAAGAGTAATAATCTTCTCAGCCATCGGGCTAACTTCCTTAGCGCGGCATACTGTTGTGCGGATCCCCTCATGCTCGAAAAGGGCCTTCACTAAACCATGAAGTAATGCCCGACGCTGATCGCTGGGTAGACCCAGTTTTCGCTGTGCTACTAGATGTCGCATGTTTCTCTAAACCTCGATAGCTATCTCAGGCGGAGTATAGGCTCCGCTAATGTGTCTATTCAGCAGCCGGTATTTCGTCGGCCTCTTCTGGTGCATCTGTGGAGTGATCCTCACTGCCATCCATGACAGCAGATGGGATACCCGCCACTTTGATGTCTTCGCGATCTTCACCGCTTAAAGTCCAGTTGAATTGCTTCAGTGCTTTTCGGATCATCTGCAGGGTCTCTTCATCCATCTGAAGATCCTCAGCAGACTTCTGAACAAGTGACCTTAAGTTCGTAAATCCTAACCCTTGCAGGGCATTCTTCACAGACTCGTCAACATCAAGATCAGAAATTGGCTTCTTCAACGCTTCCACCAGTTTGAGGTCGGATTCCGAAGGATCCTTCAACATCAGTGGAGTATCGACTAAAGCCAGTTGCCGTTTGACTTCCCGCAGGCTCTTCTGTCCGAAGTTTCGGATGCCCAGCAAGCCGGAATCAGATTGGTCTACCAGGATGCTCAGCATACTGACGCTGGCTTTGTTTAGGCAGTTCAGCGTTCGCTGTGAAAAGCCCAAATCCTGAACAGCACGATCATCAACACCATCAGGAAGCTGACTTCCTTCGCCAATCTGCGGTAAACCCTCTTCATGAGCGGTGCAGAACGGATCGATGAACTTGCGCATTATCAATGCAGCCTGCCGTAAGGCATCCTGCGGAAGTATGGTTCCGTTGGTGGTTATTTCCAATGTCAGACGCTCTAAGTCTGTTCGGAAACCCACACGCGTAGATTCTACGATGTGGTTCACTTTTCGGACTGGAGAGAAGTATCCGCCTATGGGTATAACTCCGATGGTGTTCTGCCTGTTACCAGGGAGCACAACCTTGTCAGGAGCAACGTAAGCCGTTCCCATTTGAACGAACAGCTCCATACTTAAGGAGGTCTGCTCGTCGTTAAGAGTAGCCAGATAGACTTCCGGGTTGACTATTTCCACATCAGCCGGGCATTGAATGTCAGCAGCGGTCACGATGCCAGGTCCGTTCTTCACCAGTCGCAAGGTGATAGCCTCGCTGGGGTCAAGCTCGGAAAGACAGTGAACCGCGATGTCCTTCAGGTTCAGAATCAACTGAGTAGCGTCTTCACGAACACCAGGTATAGTGGCGAACTCGTGTTGGATCCCGTCTAAAAGAATAGCTGTGATGGCCGCCCCAGGAACGCTGGAAAGAAGTATCCGACGGAGGGCGTTACCGACCGTGGTCCCGTATCCACGAAGAAGGGGGTTAACCACGAACTTTCCGTAGGTGGCTTCCGATACGATATGTTCAATGCGAAAATTCGCAGGTGTTTGAGCCATTGTGCGGGTGTCGCCTCCTCAGGCCATACCGGTTGTCTTCTTGCGAAGATAACCGGATGATCTCAATTTCCATCGGCCAGCGCATTCTTATACTGGCCGAGTATGATTTGCTATTAGCGCGAGTAGAACTCGATGATAACTTGCTCTTCCACAACCGTGTCAATTTGATCACGGGTAGGCAGTGCAAGCACTTTGCCAGACATGGTGTTGTCATCCCAGCTCAGCCACTCCGGCGAACCGGAAACGCCGCGGCTGGCAATCAACCCCTTGACAAAATCATATCCGCGCTTAGATTCAAACACAGATACTTCGTCGCCAACGCGAAGACGAATGGAAGGAACATCCACACGGCCTCCGTTCACTTTGAAGAAGCCATGACTTACCATCTGACGTGCCTGGCCTCGGCTCTTGGCGATGCCAAGACGATAAACCACGTTGTCCAGACGGCGCTCAAACAGCTCCATCATCAATTCACCGGAAACGCCTGTTCGGCGCTCCGCTTCAGCTACATATCGACGGGTGATCCCCTCTTCGACCATGTAGATTCTTTTCAGCTTTTGCTTCTCTCGAAGCTGTGTGCCGTAGCCCGTCATTTTCTTCTGAGCCGCTCGCTCTCCGTGCTGCCCCGGTGGCTTCTGTCTGCCTTCACGATCCATGGCGCAAGCCTTCGTGTAGCATCGGTCGCCCTTCAGGAACAACTTCTGGTTCTCTCGGCGGCACTGACGGCATTTCGGTTGTGCAATACCCATATCTTCAGAAATGCTCCTTCTAGATTACACCCGGCGGCTTTTGGAAGCCCGGCAACCGTTGTGTGGCACGGGTGTGACGTCTCTAATCGTCATCACTTCTATGCCTGTGGTTTGGATCGCTCGGATGGCAGTTTCGCGGCCAGGGCCTGGGCCCTTGACCTGAACATCAACCTTGCGCACGCCATGCTCGATCGCCTTCTTAGCGGCGTCTTCGGCAGCCTGGCTGGCAGCAAAGGGAGTACTCTTGCGAGAACCCTTAAATCCCACGTGTCCAGCGGTACTCCAGCTAATCACGCCACCCTTTACGTCTGTGATACAGACGATGGTGTTGTTAAACGTGCTCTGTATATGAACCACGCCTTGGGCGATATTCTTCTTCGGCTTTGTTTTCTGCCGAACGTTCGTTGCCTTTTTTGTAGCCATGAATTATCCTTGTCTCCGCAACACTATCGAACTTTCTTCTTGTTGCCGACAGTATGCTTTTTGCCCTTGCGTGTTCTGGCGTTGGTACGTGTACGCTGACCGTGAACCGGGAGTCCACGGCGATGGCGCAGGCCGCGGTAACAACCAATTTCCATCAAGCGGCGCACGTTGCCTGCCACTTCGCGGCGCAGTTCACCTTCGACCGTGTATTCGTTCTCGATGACATCCCGCAACCGCGCGATTTCTGATTCTGTCAAGTTTTTCGTTCGTGTCGAGTAATCTATTCCACACTGCACCAAAATCTTTCGTGATGCAGATAGTCCTATGCCATAGATATACGGCAGGGCATACTCGACTCGCTTGTCGCGCGGTAAATCCACACCCGCTATGCGTGCCAAATGTCGCCTCCTTAGCCTTGTCGCTGCTTATGCTTGGGGTTCTTTTTGCAAATCACCCTCACGACGCCTTCGCGTCGGATGATTTTGCATTTCTCGCACATCTTTTTTACGGACGCTCTAACCTTCATCCTGTGACCTCACGTGTTCGCTTGCACCCCGTTTTTAGGGGTTGTAATATCTTCCGACACGCAAACATGTATTGTACCATGTCTATGTGGCAGATGCAACCCGAATGGGTGCCTACGATTTACTTGTATCGATAGATGATCCGACCGCGGGTCAAATCATAGGGAGATAACTCGAGCAGCACACGGTCACCAGGCAGTATGCGAATAAAGTGCATGCGCATTTTGCCGGATACGTGAGCCAGAACAATGTGACCTTCAGCTACCTCAACACGAAACATCGCGTTTGGAAGTGTCTCAGCCACTATGCCTTCGAGTTGTAATCCCTTTTCCTTGTCCTGCTGCGGATCTTGCTTCTTAGCCATATGGTTTGCTTATTGTCCCTCTACTCTTCCAGAGTGAGTATATCCGCACCCTCTGCGGTTACTGCCACAGTGTGCTCGTAATGTGCTGAGGGCAGCGAATCTTCCGTGACAATAGTCCATCTGTCAGAAAGAGTCCGAACCCTCCAGGTGCCGGTGTTCACCATCGGCTCTATCGCCAGTGTCATTCCCTCACGTAGAAGGAGGCCCTGACCGCTTTTGCCATAATTCGGAACCGCTGGGTCTTCGTGAAGCTTCTGCCCCACGCCGTGCCCAACCAGATCTCGAACAACTGCAAATCCGTTTTGCTCGCAATGCTTTTGGATGGCGCTGCCAATATCGCCCAGCCTATGGCCGGGTTTGACCTGCTCTATCCCAATCATTAACGATTGTCTGGTGATATCCATCAGCTTCTGCTTTTCCTCAGACACTTCACCTACCGCCACAGAAATGGCCGAGTCGGTGAACAGCCCTTCAAGCTCCACTCCGAAATCCAGACTCAAAATATCTCCAGTGCATAGCACTGTGTTATCTGGGATACCGTGAACAACCTGTTCATTTATTGATGTACAGACCGCCCCAGGATACCCGTGATAATCCAAAAACGCTGGCTTAACAGCATAAAATGAGCACAACTCACGTGCCACTTCGTCCAAATCAAGTGTCGTAGTGACATCTGCACGTATACACTCAGTCAACTGTCGCAGAATACTGGCCAAAATCCGGCCACCCCGGCGCATTGTTTCAATCTGCTCCGGCGTCTTGATGACTACCAATACAAGATTACCCCTAAAGCCCGATAACGGCTTTCACTTTCGCAAACACCTGGTCGGCGTTGCCAGAGGCATCAATGTTTTTCAATGCTCCCTGCTGTTGGTAATATGCAACCAGCGGCTCTGTAGACTCTGCATATACCCTTAAGCGGTTCTGTATGGCTTCAGGAGTGTCGTCTTTACGTGTGATGAGCTCTGCACCGCACTTGTCGCATATACCGGCCTGTACGGGCGGCATAGAGGTTGCATGGTAACCTGCTCCACAGCCCGGGCAGCTTAGTCGTCCGCCCAGCCGTTGCAGGATCACTTCTTCTTCTGTATCAAAATAGAGAACACCGCTCAGCGTCCATCCATTTTTCTTCATCATGTTGTCCAAAAGCTGTGCCTGGGGAAGCGTCCTTGGGAAGCCATCCAGCAGAACTCCGGATCCGATGCCGTCCTGCTCAAGGCGAGCCGCCAGCACGTTGGCTATGAGCTCATCGGGAACAAGCCCTCCCGATTCCATGAAGCTCTTCACTTGCGATCCAAGCTCGCTGCCTTCGGCTACCGCTTTACGAAGCATCTCACCCGTGCTATAGCTCTTCATATCGCTCTGAGCCATCAGCATATTCGCCTGTGTGCCTTTACCGCAGCCAGGAGCACCTAGTAATACCCAAACCATTCTCAATTACTCCTTCAGAAAGCCCTGGTAGTTTCGCATCATCAACTGAGCTTCAATCGCTTGCATGGTCTCAAGAGCCACACCTACGATGATCAGCAGTGAGGTTCCGCCCACCAGACTGAAGCTGCTTCCTGCTACTCCCGTGATTGCCGGGGCTATATATTGTACCACGGCGACAAGGGTAAGGAATACTGCACCTGCGGTGGTGATGCGTGTAATCACTCTATCCAGGTAGTCTGCCGTCGGTTTACCGGGGCGGATACCGGGGATGTAAGCACCAGACTTCTTGAGGTTGTCGGCGATGTCATTCACATCAAACTGCACCGCGGTGTAGAAGTATGTGAAGCCCATGATCAAAATTCCGAAAAGGATCAGTGCCCACCAATGCTCCACGCTGGGAACCAAACCGTTGGCGATTTTGATAAACCAGCCGACAAACCCAGTCTGCTGCTCCTGCAGGTCGCGGGGGAGCGCCGTGGCCAGGGTGGCCGGTAACATCTGTAATGAAATTGCGAAGATGATGGGGATAACACCCGCCATCGCAATTTTGAATGGCATGTAGCTGGTGTGCCCACCCACCTGGCGCATACCAACCACACGTCTAGCGTGCTGAACCGGAATGCGTCGATTAGCCTGGGTGACAAACACGATAGCGACCACACTGGCAAGGAAGAGAACGAGCAGCATGATGAGGCCCATCCACTGCTGGTTTGCCTTTACCAGTTCCCATGTCTTACCCAACTGCCAGGGAAGACCTGCACAGATCGAGCAGAAGATGATCATACTGATGCCGTTGCCAATCCCGTTCTCGGTGATTTGCTCACCCAGCCACATCAGGAACATGGTTCCCGCTGTCAGAATGACACAGGTCGCCAGGATCTGGATGATGGTGGCATCAAGGATATGACTCTTCTGAAGTGTCAGGCTGATACCAAAACTTTGCATGAAGGCGAGCAAGATCGTAAAGTAGCGAACATACTTGTTAATCTGCTTGCGGCCCGACTCGCCTTCCTTCTGGAGCTCTTTCAACTGAGGCACTGCTGCAGTCAGCAGTTGGAAGATGATGGAGGCGTTGATATAGGGAATAATTCCCATGGCGAGTATGGTGAACTTGCGCATCGCACCGCCCGAGAACACATCCACCAAACCAAACATGCCGCCATTAGAAAACAGAGCTTCCATCTTCGCATGGTCGATATTTGGCAGGGGTATATGAAGCCCAATGGCGTAGACACCGAACGCCGCAAATACGAATAAGATTCGCTTGCGAAGCTCCGGTAGTTTCCACGCAGCTATCAACGACTCCAACATAACTACATTGCCTCCGTAGTGCCACCGGCAGCTGCAATTTTCTCAACAGCCGATTTGCTGAACTTGTGTGCTTTAACTGTGAAGGCCTTAGTCAACTCGCCATCGGCAAGAATCTTAATACCATCCTTCTCAACTTTGCGAATCGTACCGGTGCTCAGAAGCATTTCCGGATTGATCTCGGTGCCTGCATCGAACATATCCTCTAACACGCAAAGGTTAAGCACAGTGAACTCTTTGGCGTTAGGGTTACGGAAGCCGCGCTTCACAGGAAGTCGGCGATGCAACGGGGTCTGTCCACCCTCGAACTGAGCGCGAACTTTACTGCGTGCCTTCTGGCCTTTATGGCCTTTGGTGGCGGTATGGCCATGGCCGGAGCCGGGGCCGCGTCCGATTCGCTTTTTCTTTTTGGTGGCGCCTTCGTTTGGCTTCAGGTCATGAATAAACATTTACGCCTCCTGGGTGGCGTCTTCTGCCACCTCTTGTACGGTCACCAAGTGCTTCACCTTGAAGATCATACCTCGTACTGAGGCGTTATCCGGCAAACGCACGGTGTGATATCGCTTGCTAAGACCCAGGGCCCTTACGGTGTCCTTCTGGTCTTGCTTATAGCCGATGGCACTTTTGGTTAGTGTGACGTATAGCTCACTCATTGTCGGCCTCCGTGCTTTCAGTAACCACAGGTGCGGTAGTGTCAAACTTCCGTGCCCATGGGATAAGCTTCTTGGCATCTTTGCCGCGCATCGCTGCGGTACCTTCAATGGTCTTCAGAGCCTGAAGAGCCTTGATGGTAGCCCAGGCGACGTTAATGGCATTGGTAGAACCAAGGCACTTGGCGAGGACGTCCTTCACCCCTGCGGCAACTAGGATACTGCGGCAGGAGGTACCAGCCACGACTCCCGTTCCCGGGGCGGCCGGCTTCAGAAGAACGATGGAGCTGCCGTGGTGCGCTGTGATCTCATGAGGGATGGTGTGTCCAATGATGGGCACTTCAATCATCCGCTTTTTGGCATCTTCTGCACCTTTGCGAATGGCATCAGGAACAGCGCGGGCCTTGCCCACACCTGCGCCCACATGCCCTTCGCCGTCACCAACCACTACCAGGCTGTTAAAGCTCATGGTACGTCCACCCTTATGGGTCTTCTGAACACGGTTGGTCTTGACAACCACTTCTTGAAGGTTCATGATATCAGGGTTGATATGTGCCATCTTAGAACTGTAGCCCTCCTTCACGAGCGCCATCGGCAAGAGCTTTCACGCGGCCATGGTACTGGTAACCGCCGCGGTCAAAGACCACGAGGCCGATACCAGCCTGCTTGGCTCGGTCGGCTACTAGCTTCCCAACCGCGGTTGCGGCCTCCTGGTTGCCAGTTTTTGCCACACTCTGCTTCACTTCAGGCTCTAGACTAGATGCGCTGCACAGAGTGACACCCTGCACGTCGTCAATCAACTGAGCATAGATATATTTCAAGCTGCGGAATACACACAGCCGAGGACACTCGGCGGTTCCGCGGATTTTCTTGCGTACCCGATCGTGTCGCAACTTACGCGCACGTTCGGAGGCTGCCATGTTACGGTATTTTATCATGGTCTATTTCTTCCCTTTACCGCCGGCCTTACCGCTCTTACCAGCCTTGCGGCGTATCACTTCTCCGCGATAGCGGACTCCCTTACCTTTGTAAGGTTCCGGTGAGCGCAGGCTACGGATCTGAGCGGCCTGCTGACCCACGTTCTCTTTGTTAATCCCGTTGACAACCACGAAGGGCATACGGGTAGCGTTGTCCATACCAGTTTCAAAGCTGATCCCCTCAAGAGGGGTCACATCAATGGTATGAGAATAGCCCAGGCTCATGACGAGTTTTCCGTCTTTGGCCTCAGCACGGTACCCAACGCCGACGATGTCAAGAATTCGCTTGTATCCGACAGAAACTCCAACAATCATATTGTTAAGCAACGCGCGGGTCAAGCCATGAAAAGCTCGGTGTAAGCGCTGATCGGTGGGGCGCTCAACCATTACCTTATTATCTTCGATACGGACTAGCATATCCGGATTGATACTCCGGCTCAGCTCGCCCTTCGGTCCCATTACCTTGACGAAACCTGGTTGAATTTCCAAGGTTACGCCGGCAGGGATCGGGATGGGTAGTTTTCCAATACGAGACATTTACAGTATCCTCCTCACCTGCTCTGTTCGGCTTACCAGACCTCGCAAAGCACTTCTCCGCCCACGCCTAGGCGCTTGGCTACTCGCTCAGTCATACAGCCGTGTGATGTGCTGACAATGGCAATGCCAAAGCCCTTCATCACGGGTTGCATGTCTTTCGCTTTGATGTAGAGGCGCAAGCCGGGTTTTGAGATGCGCTTGAGGTTGGTAATAGCGCGATCACGAACAGGTCCGCGTCGCAGGCCGTACTTCATGTACAGGCGCAAGCGGTTCTGGGGTTTAGCTTCGATGACTTCGTAGCCCTTGATGAAGCCTTCCTCTTTGAGGATACGGGCAATCTCTACCTTTATCTTGGAAGAGTCCATTTCCAAAGAGTCATGATAGACCACATTCGCGTTGCGGATGCGTGTAAGCATATCCGCAATGGGATCTGTGACAGGCATGTTGTTCTCCTAGTCTCATGCAGTGACGGTACTGGGACGGTCAGTTGCGCGCCTGTCGGCACGGCTGAGGTATCCCATACCTCCAAGGTTCGAACGGGTTTAACCCGTTAACAAGGGCGCTCTACCAGGATGCTTTATGCACACCGGGAAGCTGCCCGCGATGAGCGAGTTCGCGCAGGCATATTCGGCATAGGCCAAATTTGCGATGGTATCCGTGAGCTCGTCCGCAGACACTGCAGCGATTGTACTCACGTACCTTAAACTTCGGTTTCCGCGCCGCCTTTAGAATCAGGCAATGCTTAGCCAATTTTAGTCCTCCGTATTCAGGGCTTATCAAGCCATACCTTCTCGTCATACGTAGATACGCAGTACGACAAAGGCACGACTCATATTCTACAACATTTCCGGGTACATTGAAAGGCGGCCGAAGCCGCCTTTCTCTCATTTTTCAGATTCACCTTAAAGTCCAGGCTACTCAGCCTGTGCTTTTTCCCGTTCCTTCTTATAAACCTCAATGATTTTTGAGGCTACCATGTTGGGAACTTCGTCATAATGGTCTACCGTTGCGGTAAATACACCCATTCCACGGGTGATGGCGCGCAGATCGACCGCATATTTCAGCATTTCGGACTGAGGCACCATAGCGGTGACCTTCTGTTTGCCACCCTCCATGCTCTCCATCCCAAGTACCCGGCCCCGTTTGCCATTGAAGTCACTCATCACTTCACCCATGTTGGCTTTGGGTATGGTGACCTCTACCTTCATCACGGGCTCAAGCAGCACGGGATTCGCCAGGTTCACCACGTTGTTGAACCCAATCACGCCAGCTTGCTGGAAAGCCGCATCCGAGCTGTCGACTGCATGAACGGAGCCGTCATCAACGGTCACCTTACAGTCCACCACCGGATAACCGGCCAGAACGCCTCGGTCCATCGCGGTACGGACGCCCTTCTCTACGGACGGGATATAGTTCTTAGGAATGGATCCACCAAATATCTCATCCACGAACATAAATCCTTCACCTCGCGGTAAAGGCTCTATACGCAGCCAACAGTCGCCAAACTGTCCACGACCGCCTGTTTGCTTCTTGTGGCGGCCCTGAGCACGTGCTTTACCGGTGATGGTCTCCTTGTAGGGGATGCGAATCTCTTCGCTCTCCACTGCGGTGCCAAACTTGCGCTTCATACGGGCTACGATCACGTCCAGATGGGTGTCGCCCAAGCCACTGATGATCGTCTGACCAGTGATCGGATCGCGATGGTGCCCAAATGTGGGATCTTCTTCTGCGATCTTTTGAATGGCACTACTCAGTCGGTCTTCGTCAGCCTTTGTGGTCGCCTTAACCGCCAGGTGGTAACAGTCCGCCGGGAATTCAGTCGGCGGATAGATAATCGGCTTGGCCTTATCGCTAAGGGTGTCACTGGTATGGGTGAACTGGAGTTTGGCAAGCGCTGCGATATCGCCAGGCCCCACAGAAGGGGTGTTAGCTTGAACCTTGCCCCGCACATAAAACACCGATCCTACCCGTTCATCTTTTCCACTGTTGGCATTCAGAACATGAGAATCACTTTTCATCGTTCCACTCATCACTTTGAAGTAAGTGATTTTGCCCACGAATGGGTCAGAAGTGGTTTTGAACACAAATGCTGATAATGGCTCAGACTCTAAGGCCTTGCGGGATTCGGCGGCTTGAGTCACGGGGTTGATGCCCTCGGCCACTGGGTTCACATTTGGTGAAGGCAGCAGCTCGAATATCAAATCAATAAACGCCTGCATACCGACGCCGGTGGTCGATGAGCCGCAAGCGATGGGATAGACCTTACCAGCGGTGATACTTGCGGCAAGCCCCTGCTCCACCTCTTCGGTCGAGAGCTCGCCAGTGTCCAGGTATTTTTCCATTAACTCGTCGCTGCCCTCGGCAGCGGCTTCTGTAATCCATTCACGGTAGGTGGCGATATCAGGATCGATATCTTCACTGACGTCAGATACACCCTCTTTAGTGTAGGATTTCATGGTAAGAATATTGATGACACCACTGAATGATGATTCTTGGCCTATTGGAATAATGACGGGGACCATGCCGGAACCGCACAATGCGCGATATTCCTTCACACGAGCTGAAAAATCAGCGTTTTCGCGATCCATCTTGTTCACAAAGATGATACCTGGCAGCGCACGGCTCTTGATGCGGTCCCAGCCGATCTCAAAACCGACTTCTGGTGCCACTGAAGCACGGGAAACCAAAATCGCACTGTCGACAACGCGGAGTGCGCCGTAGACATCGCCGGAGAAGTCGAGGAAACCTGGGGTGTCCAGGATGTTGATTTTACCCGATGGTGTGACCACCGGTAACACTGAAGTATTAATACTAATTTTGCGCTTTTTTTCGTCTTCGTCAAAGTCAGACAATGTCGAACCATCATCTACCCTGCCTAGCCGTTCTATATTACCGGCAGCGAACAAAAGAGCCTCGGCAAGACTGGTTTTACCAGCTCCACCGTGACCGAGAAATGCCACGTTACGAATCGCATCGATACCAACCTGTTTCATGATCCGCCTCCAAAAACAGAATATAGTGCTGGTGACTGCGAAACCCTCAATACCGTCTCACCCGACCGCGCTAAGCGCGGCCGGGCGATAAAGTTTTGAGATTGTCAAGGTATGACATTATACGAAAAACCCGATCAGGATTGTTCCCGATCGGGTTTAGCTTTACTTCTTCTCGAATGGAACCCCCATGGCGCGGAGCAGCTCCCTGGCCTCTTCGTCCGTCTTCGCGGAGGTAACAACACAGATATCTAAACCGCGGACGCGGTCTACTGTATCGTAACTGATCTCCGGGAACACGGTTTGGTCCTTCATACCGGTAGAGAAGTTCCCACGGCCGTCGAAAGATTTCAACGACAAGCCCTGGAAGTCTCTAACTCGGGCGAGGGCCACGGTCATCCACTTATCAAGGAAATCATACATAGCATTTCCTCGCAGGGTGACCTTGGTACCAATTTTATGGCCTTCACGGATTTTGAAGTTCGAAATTGCTTTGCGAGCCACGCACACCACCGGCTTTTGGCCGGAAATCGCGGTAAGGTCTCGCACAGCACCTTCAATTGTCTTCGGATCAGAGTCGCCCGTACCCACGCCCATGTTAATAACCACTTTAAGCAGTCTAGGCACTTCCATTTTACTGGAGTAGTTGAACTTCTCTTGCAGCTTTGCAGCTACTTCCGTTTCGAGCTTGGTTCTAAGTCTCGGGATATATTCACCCATTTGTTACACCGACCCAATGAACTCGTTGCACTTTTTGCATCGGCGGACGCGTTTCTCGCCCACCAAACCCATCTCGACCCGGGTAGCTTTGCTGCAGTGCGGGCATACAAGCATCACGTTAGACACGTGAAGTGGTGCTGGCTTGCTAATACGGCCCGTCTGGCTTTCTGGCATCGCACGGTTCTGGTTCGTGGACTTCTGGTGACGGATCACCATATTACAGCCCTCGATCATAACCCTGGTCTGCTTGGGCATAGCATGGATGATCTTCCCACGCTTGCCCTTATCTTTTCCTGCGATGATCTCCACTGTGTCGCCTTTGCGAACTTTCATGGGTTTCACTGCTGTATTGTTCTTGTTCACGGCCTCAGCTTCCTCCTTACAGAACCTCTGGAGCCAGAGAGATGACACGCATATACGCTCGTTCGCGCAGTTCGCGTGCTACCGGCCCAAAGATACGGGTTCCGCGGGGTTCCCTGTTGTTGTTAATGACAACGGCCGCGTTTTCGTCGAAACGGAGCATAGAGCCGTCTTTGCGCTTGATGGGCTGACGAGTACGAACCACTACCGCTTTGACTACTTCGCTCTTCTTGACGAGCATACCAGGAGTAGCACTTTTTACAACTGCCACAATGATATCCCCGACACGAGCGTAGCGTGTGCTGGAACCCTTCAGAACCCGAATGCACATTAGCTCTTTTGCACCGCTATTATCGGCGGCACGCAGCCTCGTGTAAATCTGGATCATTTATCAGCCCTCCCTTACTTGGCCTTCTCAACGACCCGGGCGACGCGCCAGCACTTAGTTTTGCTAAGAGGCCTCGTCTCCATGATCTCCACGATGTCACCCACACCACACGAGTTTAGTTCGTCGTGAGCGTGGAATCGGACGGTCTTCTTGACCGTCTTTCCGTATAGCGGGTGTCGAAAGCGATTTTCGACCACCACGACCACGGTCTTGTCCATCTTATCGCTGACAACTCGGCCCTGGCGCAGTTTGCGTCGGGCACGGGTCAGTTCGTTGGTAACCTCGGTCATCTATATCTCCTCTACGCTTTACGCGCCGGCAGACTTCTCGGTGATGATAGTCATAATCCGCGCCACGTTGTTTCGTGTCACAGCAATGCTGGCGGTATCGGTGAGCTTACGAAGCGCTGCGTTCTGCCTAAGCGTAAACATGCGCTCTTGCTGCTCTTTAAGCGTCTGCTGCAGTTCCTGATGGTTCAGTTTCCGCAACTCCGCTGGCTTCAGTGATTTCATTGTTCACCTCGAAGTCACGTCGTGTGACGAACTTTGTCTTGATGGGCAGTTTGTACTGCGCCAGTCTCATAGCGGCCTTGGCCACGT
This sequence comes from Armatimonadota bacterium, assembly GCA_963677485.1. Taxonomy (GTDB): domain Bacteria; phylum Armatimonadota; class HRBIN16; order HRBIN16; family HRBIN16. Next base: position 888,426 of record OY781964.1, read on the forward strand.
CTTCTGTAACTCCAGACATCTCAAAGAGAATTCGGTCTGGCTTCACGACGGCCACCCAGCCTTCGGGAGCACCCTTACCGGAACCCATACGGGTTTCGGCAGGTTTTTTGGTGTAGCTCTTATCCGGGAAAATCCGGATCCAAATCTGTCCACCACGCTTGATATGCCTGGTCATGGCGATACGGGCGGCTTCGATCTGGTTATTAGTCATCCAGCAGCTCTCCACTGCCTGTAATGCGTAATCGCCAAATGCGATGTAGTTACCGGAGGTCGCTCGTCCCCTTCGGTGACCGCGATGTACTTTTCGGTGTTTGACCCTTTTAGGCATCAACATTGCCAGTACGCCTCCTTCCAGTATTCTGATCGCCTCTGCGAGCACCACCAGCACCACCACCACGGTTTGCGCTGTTGTTGTTACGCGGGCGACGATCACCACGACGTTCACGTCGGTCGCCATCTCTGCCTTTTTCATTAGCAGGAACGCCAACCATCTTCACACGTTCGCCCGGCATCACATCTCCGCGATAAACCCATACCTTAACGCCAATATTGCCGTATGTGGTAGGAGCCTCGCTCAATGCGTAATCCACGTCTGCACGAATTGTCTGCAGCGGGATCTTACCGTCTTTCATCACTTCGGTTCGCGCCATTTCACTGCCGCCTAAACGGCCTGCGCAGCGAATTTTCACGCCTTGAACACCAGCGCGGTTACAGCGCATGATGCCCTGACGCATCGCTCGCTTGAAGCTGACACGGCGGGTGATCTGCTGAGCCACGTTGTCCGCAACCAGTTGAGCGTGACGATCGGGGTTACCAATCTCTTCAACATGAACGCGCACATCGGTAAGTGGCCTGACATCCTTGGCATGAGATGCACGATGCGGGAATGCAGGGTCAAGCAACAGAGTCAGAGCTCTGCGCAAGTCTTCAATTCCCTTGCTCTGGCGGCCGATGACCATACCGGGCTTCGCGGAGAAGATCGTCACGTCCACGCGGTTAGGCATGGGGCGGCTGATCTCCACACAGGCGATACCGGCATTAGCCAGCTCCGCTCGCTTCTTAGGCAGCGTCTTTAGGATGAATTTACGGATACTATGATCCTCTTTCACCCACTGAGCGTAGCCCTTTGCGGAAAACCAGTGGCTGGTGTAGTCACGAATAATGCCTACACGAAAGCCGATCGGATTGATTTTCTGTCCCAAACTGAACCTCCCTCAGGCCGCTCTACTCTGTAGTTTCGGCGGGCTGAGCCGCTTGTGCGGTGCGTGTTTTACGATTGACCCTCTTAGCGCGGGGAACCTCGTTCACCTCGACCGTGATATGCACCATCGGTTTGATAATCGGATAAGCGCGCCCCATGCTGCGTGGGTGAATCCGCTTCAAGCGGGGACCTTCATCCACGGTGCATCTGGTTATCATCAACGCGCTTTCATCTATTGCTTCACCTTTGGTTACAGCCTGATCCATGGTGTTCGCAGCGGCGCTGTGAACAACCTTGTAAATCACGGCAGCAGAACGCTGCGGGCTGAACTTCAGGAATTGAAGTGCTTCTTCTACGTACTTACCCCGTACCGCATCAATCACTAGACGCGATTTCTTAGGGGACAGTCGTACAAACTTTGCGATTGCCTGAGCCATTTGCGTCCTCCCCTATTTCTTGCGCGTCGTACGGTCGTTTTGGCCGGCGTGACCCCTGAACATGCGTGTTGGCGCAAATTCACCGAGTTTGTGACCGACCATGTTTTCCGTGACGAACACAGGTATATGCTTGCGCCCATCATGCACAGCCAGGGTATGCCCCAGCATTAACGGCAGGATGGTGCTCCGGCGAGACCAGGTCTTTATGATCTTCTTCTCGCCAGCGCTGTTCATCGCTTCTATCTTGGTGACAAGTGTGGCCTCTGCGTATGGGCCTTTCTTGATCGAACGTGCCATGAGTGTTACTCCTATAGGATACTAACCCAGCTCTGGGGGCGAGTAAACTCGCCCCACACTCCATTTCGGAGTCTGGCCTACTTCTTGTTTCGTCCTCGGACGATATACTTGTCGGTAGACTTATTGTTACGGGTCTTTTTGCCCAAAGCCGGTTTACCCCAAGGAGTGACAGGGCCACCCTTGCGACCTACCGGTGCCTTACCCTCACCACCACCATGTGGGTGGTCACAGGGGTTCATAGCCGAACCACGTACATGTGGTCGGCGTCCCAGGTAGCGAGTCTTACCCGCTTTACCCAGTGATTCATTCTCGTGCTCGATATGGCCAACTTGACCAATCGATGCTCGACAGTTTATGTGAACCATGCGCACTTCGCCGGATGGAAGGCGAATTTGGCTATAGGAGCCTTCTTTCGCTACCAACTGAGCCGACACGCCTGCACCACGCACAAGCTGAGCTCCACGGTTGGGCTGAAGTTCAATACAGTGAATAACTGTACCTACAGGAATACACCTGATGGGTAAGCTGTTGCCAGGACGGATATCCGCCTCATCACTATTATAAACTTTATCGTCAACCTTAAGACCAACGGGGCTGATGATGTATCTCTTCTCGCCGTCTTCGAACTGGATAAGGGCGATACGCGCGCTTCGGTTTGGATCGTACTCTACCGATAATACGGTGGCCGCCATATCTAATTTATTCCGCATGAAGTCAATGATACGGTACCGTCGCTTGGCACCACCGCCACGGTGGCGGCAGGTGATTTTTCCCTGGTTGTTACGTCCACCAGTTCTTTTTACTGTACCAAGCAACGACTTCTCGGGCTTAGATGTGGTGATTTCCACGAAATCGGCCACAGCCATATGACGTAATGATGGCGTCGTCGGCTTATACTGTTTGATAGGCATTTGTAGCCTCCTGTTTTTTCCAGCTACACCTGAAGACCTGTCAGCTTACGATATCTCGAAGATATCGATCTGCTGTCCAGCCTTCACGCGTATGATGGCCTTTTTGAATTTCGGGGTCATCCCCAGCGGACCTCGGCCTGTCCGTTTGGCTCGTCCGTGGTCGACGAGTGTGTTTACACTCACTACGTCTACCTTGTAAAGAGCCTTTATTGCTTGGGCGATCTCTATTTTATTGGCATGAAGCGACACCACGAAGGTGTAGCTGTTGCAGCTCTGAATAAGGTCTGTCGACTGTTCAGTAACTACAGGTGCCAGAATGATGTCGTGTGGGCTTTTCATTACTTAGCACAAACCCCCTGCATTGTCTCCAATGCACTCACGGTGGCCACGATGGTTCCGGCCAGCACGATATCTCGCACCGACACGTTTGGAGCGTGGCGAACCTGCACACCAGGAATATTGCGGAATGACTTGTAAGCCACGACATCATATTCCGGCAGCAAAATCAGAACGCGCTTTGTGGTCGCACCAAGTGCAGCAAGCATCTGGATGGCATCCTTCGTCCTGGGGGCATCAAACTTAATTTGATCCACTGCAACGAAAGAACCGGACTCAAGCTTGGCACTCAATACAGACCGCAGCGCAGCATGCCGCATCTTGCGGGGCATATCCTTGCCGTAATCTCTATTATGAGGGCCAAACGTGACGCCACCATGATACCAGTGCGGTGCACGAGTCGATCCCTGTCGGGCCCGACCAGTACCCTTCTGTCGCCATGGCTTTTTGCCACCACCACTCACTTCGCCGCGAGTTTTGGTTTCGTGCGTACCCTGCCGTCTGTTGGCTTCTTCCACCACGACGGCCATATGCGCCAGGTCGGGGCGAGCAGGTACGGAGTAAACCGCATCATTCAGCTCGGCATCGGTGTTAACCGGCTGCCCAGCCATGTTCATTACTTTGATAGTTGCCATCGCGCCCTAACCTCTCTTCTCCAAAGCGATCACGATAAGACCGCCGTTTGCGCCGGGAACACCGCCCCGTACCAGGATGAGGTTGCGCTCTGCATCCACACGTTCAACGGTCATGCCGCTCTGAGTGACGGTGTCGTTACCCATTCGGCCTGGTTTACGGGTACCCTTGAAGGTGCGTGCGGCATCAGTAGCACCGCTGGATTGCGGTTTGCGCTCTGCATTACCACCGTGAGTTTTGTCGCCACCACGGAAGTGGTAGCGCTTCACTACACCGGCGTAACCGCGGCCTTTGCTGGTTCCGGTAACCTTAACTTGATCGCCTGCCTGAAAAACATCCATCACGCCAATCTGCGTACCGCAGCTTAGCCCTTCGATAGAGTCTACAGCGAGCTCACGCAACACGCGTTGTGCGGCCACTCCAGCCTTACCGAAATGCCCTTTCATGGGCTTGGTTGCCTTCCGTGCCGGTATCTCTTCGTATCCGAGTTGAACGGCTGTATAGCCGTCTTTGTCGTCAGTCTTAATCTGCGTAATAACGCAGGGTCCCGCCTCTATGACGGAGACCGGAACGGCCCGACCCTTATCGTCGAAGATTTGGGTCATGCCGACCTTTCTTCCCATAATCGCCTGCACTGCCATTGCCGTACTCCCTACTTGATCTCAATGTATACGCCGCTCGGCAGATCAAGGCGCATTAGCGCGTCAATCGTCTTAGTACCGGCCTCATAGAGGTCGATCAACCGTTTGTGCGTGAGCAGCTCGAAATGCTCCATGGAGGTCTTGTCAATATGTGGACCGCGGATGACGCAGAAGCGATTTCGCTCCGTGGGCAGCAGCACTGGTCCGGAAATCCGGGCACCGGTATCCCGAACAGTCTTCACGATCTTCAGTACTGACTGGTCCAGAATACGATGATCATACGCTCGAAGCCGGATACGAACCCGGTTTTGAGCTGTATCTCGTCGTGCCATAATAGCTAGCCTCCTCGATGTTAAGCGATAACCTTGGTAACTACGCCAGCACCCACAGTGTGTCCACCTTCGCGTACTGCGAAGCGGAGACCCTCTTCCATAGCGATGGGTTGGATGAGGTCTGCAGTGATCGTCACGCGATCACCAGGCATAATCATCTCAACACCTTCTGGAAGCTTCATGTTGCCAGTTACGTCCGTGGTGCGGAAATAGAACTGCGGGCGATACCCGTCAAAGAACGGGGTATGGCGGCCGCCTTCCTCTTTTGTAAGCACGTAGATTTCACCCTGGAACTGGGTGTGCGGCTTAATGGAACCGGGCTTGGCGCAAACCATGCCACGCTCCACAGATTCACGACCGATGCCTCGCAGCAGGATACCGGCGTTGTCGCCGCTCTCTACTCGCTCAAGGATCTTGCGGAACATCTCGAGGCTGGTGGCAACAGTTGTGATGCTCTTCTCTTTAATACCAACGATCTCGATCTGCTCGCCGGCCTTCAGCACACCGCGCTCCACACGTCCGGTCACGACAGTGCCGCGGCCAGTGATGGTGAAGACATCTTCGATGGGCATCAGGAACGGCTTCTCCGTATCGCGCTCAGGGGTCGGAATATAGTCGTCAATTGCTTCAATCAACTTCCATATTTTGTCAGCCCATGGGTCGCCTTGCTCGCCGCTTCCCTCAAGTACCTTCACGGCGGATCCCACGATTACGGGGATGTCGTCGCCGGGGAAGTCATACTTGGTAAGAAGTTCGCGAACTTCCATCTCTACCAGCTCTGTCAGCTCGGGGTCGTCCACCAGGTCTTCTTTGTTCAAGAAGACGACGATGTAAGGAACTCCTACCTGACGGGCGAGCAGGATGTGCTCACGAGTCTGAGGCATAGGGCCGTCAGCGGCAGACACAACCAACACGGCTCCGTCCATCTGGGCGGCACCGGTGATCATGTTCTTAATATAGTCCGCGTGTCCCGGGCAGTCTACGTGAGCGTAGTGCCGTTTGTCGGTCTCATATTCCGCATGATAGATATTGATGGTTACACCGCGCTCTCGCTCTTCCGGGGCGCAGTCGATGGCGTCGTAGGCCTGGTATTTTGCAAAGCCCTTCGTGGCCAGGCACTTTGTGATGGCCGCGGTTAGGCTGGTTTTGCCATGATCCACGTGACCGATGGTGCCGATATTCATGTGCGGCTTATTGCGCTCAAATTTCTGCTTAGCCATGATTTCAATCCTCTCTTGAGAGTATTGGGTGGCGGATTATTCCGCCTACCCGTTCGCCTTCGATGTCAGCTCGGAGAGCATGAAGGAAGGTACTTCCTCGTAATGCGAAGGCTCCATGCTGTATGACGCTCGGCCCTGTGAAAGCGACCTTACTGTCGTAGCGTATCCAAACATTTCGCCGAGCGGTACATGGGCTTTGATGGATTGGGTACCACCTGGTCCAGGCTCGAGGCCTTCTATCCGTCCACGTCGGCTGTTTAAGTCACCAATCACTTCACCCATGAACTCTTCAGGGGTAACGACTTCCACTTTCATGATTGGTTCCATCACTGTGGGGCTTGCCTTCGCCATGGCACTTCTCATGGACATAGACCCGGCAATTTTGAATGCCATTTCGTTGGAGTCAACATCGTGATAACTACCATGAACTAAGCGGACTTTGACGTCCACTACCGGGTAGCCACCCAATACGCCAGATTGCAGCGCTTCTTTAACTCCCTGTTCGATAGGCCCAATGTATTCTCGAGGAATAACACCGCCCACGGTCGCATTTATAAACTCGAAACCTCCGCCAGCTTCCATGGGTTCGATTTCCAACACGGCATGACCGTATTGACCACGTCCACCAGTCTGCTTGGCATACTTTACATCGCCACGGGCAGGTTTGCGGATAGCTTCACGGTAGGCAACTTGAGGTCGTCCACTGTTAGCTTCCACACGGAACTCGCGCAAAAGGCGATCCACGATGATTTCGAGATGAAGTTCGCCCATTCCTCTAATAATGGTTTGACCGGTCTCTGGATCGGTGTTCACCTTAAAGGTGGGGTCTTCCTGGGCCAGACGTGCAAGTGCCACGCCAAGCTTGTCTTGGTCAGCCTTGGTTTTCGGCTCGATAGCCACCGAAATAACAGGCTCCGGGAAGATGATATTCTCCAGGCACAACGGAGATTTCTCCGCAGTGAGGGTATCACCAGTTACAGTGTCTTGTAGACCCACAGCCGCTGCGATTTCGCCAGCATATACTACGTCTACGTCTTCTCTGTGGTTAGCATGCATTCTCAGAATGCGTCCCACACGCTCTTTTTTGCCACGAGTGGCGTTCAGAATATAAGAGCCTTTATTCATAGAACCGCTGTATACCCGGAAGAATGTCAGTCGTCCCACGAAGGGGTCAGACATAATCTTAAAGGCCAGAGCGGTAAATGGCTCCTCATCGCTTGGTTGGCGTACTTCTTCTTCTTCCGTCTTAGGGTTAACGCCAGTGACGCTGCCTTTTTCGATGGGGCTAGGAAGGTAGTCAACAATCGCGTCAAGAAGCGGCTGCACACCCTTGTTTTTGAATGAAGACCCGCAGGTGACGGGTACGATCTTGTTAGCGATCGTGCCTATGCGCAGGGCATGACGAATTTCTGCTTCGGTGATTGTTTCACCTTCGAGATACTTCATCATCAGCTCATCGTCGCATTCAACTGCAGATTCCACGAGTGCTTCACGCCATTTCGCCACATCCTCGGCGATATCGGCAGGCACGTCCGTGACGTCGAATTCCTGACCCAGATCGTCGTGATAGATACTGGCTTTCAGTGTAATCAAGTCAACCAATCCAGTGAACTCCCCTTCAGCACCGATAGGGTACTGAACAGGCACTGCGTTGGATCCTAACCGCTCACGGATGCGCTTGACGACTTCAAAGAAGTCAGCACCGAGGCGGTCCATCTTATTGACATACACTATGCGTGGAACATTATATTTAGTAGCTTGTCGCCAAACTGTTTCCGACTGAGGTTGCACACCACCGACTGCACAGAAGGTGGCGACGACTCCGTCAAGCACGCGCATACTGCGCTCCACTTCAACGGTGAAATCCACGTGTCCGGGCGTATCGATAATGTTGATCCGGCATCCACCCCAGAAGCATGTGGTGGCAGCGGAGGTAATGGTGATACCACGCTCCTGCTCCTGCTCCATCCAGTCCATCGTTGCTGCACCTTCGTGCACTTCACCGATGCGATGTATACGACCAGTATAAAAGAGCATACGCTCTGTAGTGGTCGTTTTACCTGCATCGATATGGGCTGCGATGCCGATATTTCTAGTATTTTCGAGGGAATACTCCCGTGCCATGAACTGCTGATATCCTCCTGCAACCTGCGGTATATTCTACCGACAGACCGCCATGTTACTTTTCTATACTTTGTAGTGGGCGAAGGCTTTGTTAGCCTCAGCCATGCGGTGAGTGTCCTCACGCTTTTTCACTGCGGCACCGGCACTATTAGCTGCATCCACTATTTCGGCTGCAAGTTTTTCGGCCATGGTGCGTCCACCGCGCTTGCGGGCGGCGGAGATCATCCAGCGGATACCCAGAGCGGTTTTTCGCTCAGGACGGACTTCTACTGGAACCTGGTAGGTGGCACCGCCTACGCGCCGAGGTTTGACCTCTAGCAGCGGCATCACATTCTTGAGAGCGGACTGGAACATGTCCAATGCGGCTCTTTCGCTCTTCGCTTCCACTACAGACATGGCACTGTAAAATATCTTCTCGGCAACTGCTTTTTTACCACCCAGCATCAGCCGGTTGATAAATCGCTGTACCAATATGTCATTGTAAATAGGGTCGGGAAGAATCTGTCGGCGCTCGGCCGGACCTTTTCTAGGCATTGTTGTTCAAATCCTCCAGCTTATTTCGGGCGCTTCGTGCCGTATTTACTGCGGCTCTGTTTGCGGTTATTGGTGCCGCCGGTATCCAACGTGCCACGCACGATGTGATAGCGGACACCAGGCAGGTCCTTCACGCGTCCACCGCGAACAAGAACCACAGAGTGTTCCTGAAGGTTGTGTCCGACACCAGGGATGTAAGCCGTAACCTCCACACCGTTGGTCAGGCGAACACGAGCCACTTTTCGAAGAGCCGAATTCGGCTTCTTCGGGGTTACCGTACGCACTACCAGGCACACGCCGCGTTTCTGCGGGCAGGACCTTAGTGCAGGGCTTTTGCTTTTCTTATGAATAGCTACGCGGCCCTTTCGGACTAACTGGTTGACTGTCGGCATACTCTGATACTCCTTAGTAAAAAACCAAAACCCCCTTGCCGAAAGGCACGGGGGCACAGTGATCGTGAGTCTACATCCGCAGTTTTAGACCGCATATGATTGACACAATTGATCATTCGAGACTAATCCGCCGAGGCGGGTTATATCCCGGATGTGCCCTCTTGCCGTGAGGCTCACCGAAGTGAGCCGAGGGAGAGTGAACTTCTCTCCCGGGATACACCAAATTGATGTCATCCCCTGGCAGCGGAGGAGCTACCGATCGGCTTTTGCTTTGCCCGATTGGGGCGACTGCGCGGTTACGCACAAAGACGCCAAGGAGTAGTATACACCAATAATCTGCCAGTGTGCCAGTTTTGGGAAATATTCGCGAAATTGCCCCACATTGGCACCCTGAGCTAGGAATATTCGGCCCGTGACGGTCTGTGGGGTATACCTATTGTATATGTTGTCAGTGGTGGCGGGAAGTGAACCGAATGGCTCCCCGTGTAGGAAGTCATAGCCGGAGCCCGTTAATTCCGCGACATAAATGGGTCGGCTATTGATCATCAAGTCCGTTGAAACGGACTACGGCATTTCGTGCCGAAGTTGATAATGACATGGAAGACTGCTTCAGCAGGCTTGTTGTTCAAGAGCCGAGACATTTATGTCGCGGAATCGGGCCGGTTGAATGTCGGGTGCTAGTCCGAACCACCTATTATATATGGGTCAGTTGTGATTATCTGCGCAGCACCGCATAATAGGGCTGTGGCGATGCATTATCGCCATCAAACCCTGTTAAGTATGTATCACACGATATGCACCTGAAAGGAGACCAACGAATATATGTGGAGGGCAGCAATCATGTTTACTGCGGTTCTATCGGCGACAGCCGCTTCGGCAGGTGCCGGAATCGAGCTCATCAACAGCAGAAAGAGCGACTACCAGATCGTGATCTCCTCATCCGCCAGCGCGGTGGAGGAGCACGCAGCGGCGGAGTTCCAGTCACTGCTCAAGCAGTTGACCGGCGTCAAGCTGCCGATCGTCAAAGACATCACCGCCGGTAAGGGTCCGGCGATCTACATCGGAGCCAGCCGAAAGGTGCGCGGTTTAAAGCTCCAGCAGCAAGCAGCTCAGCTTGGTGCCGACGGCGTGCTGATCAAAACGGTCGGATCCGACCTGGTGCTGCTGGGCCAAAATGGCAGAGGGCAGCTTTATGCGGTATACGAGCTGTTCGAGCGATACCTTGGAGTGGAGTTTCTAGCCTGGGACTGCACCTTTATTCCCAAAAAGAACTCTGTGTCCCTGCCTAGTATTAACTACAGCTATGCCCCGCCGTTTGAATACAGGCACATCTGGGCATACGACTACATGAACTCCAGCGATAAGGGCAGCACTGCCCCACCAATCGCTCAGAGGATGCGGCTGGGTGGCACGCTGCAGATGGCCGACGAGGCCTCAGGCGGTAATATCTGGACCAAGCCCTTCTCACACTCCTTTAATGAGATGATGCCGGCATCGAAATACTACGCGGAACATCCCGAATACTACGCGCTGGTCAACGGCAAGCGGGTGCAGGGCGTGGTCGACGCGCAGTTCTGTCTCGGCAACCCCGAAGTGCTGCGGATCTGCACCGAAAAGGTGCTGGAGTGGTGTAAGGAGTATCCCAGTCCTGACGTGATGATCAGCATCTGTCCCAACGACGGTGCTGGCTGGTGCGAATGTCCACAATGCGCCGCCGTGTTGGCTGAAGAGGGATCGCAGATGGGCTCCGTACTGCGTTTCGCGAACGCCATGGCTGAAACAGCCGAGCGCCGGTATCCTGGCAAAAAGCTCTGTGTGTTCCCGTATGCTGGCGCACGGATCGCCCCGGCGGTGACCAAACCGCGCGCGAACGTACTCGCCTACTTCTGCCATGAAGGCTGCTACTTCCATGGGTTCGAGCAGTGCGACCTCAACTCACAGTCCGTTAACCGCATGGAGCGGTGGCGTGAGCTCTCTGATGGTCGGCTTTACTACCATGAGTATATGACCAACTTCTCCCACTACCTGGCCCCTAACCAGAACCTGCTGGGTTTAGTGAAGGACATTCGGTTCATCGCCCAACATGGTGTGAAAGGCGTGTCCGTGCAGGGGCAGTGGAACAGCCCCGGCGGCGAACTGGTGGAGCTGCGCACCTTCCTCGTGGCGAAACTGCTGTGGGATCCCAGCCTTGATGACATCACGCTCAGGCGGGAGTTCTGCAAGGGGTATTACGGCAAGTCGAGTGGCGACATTCTGCGCTACCTCGATCTGCTGGATATAGCGGCAGAGGACCAGACCATCCACGGATATGGGGCCTGGGACGCCGCACGCACCGTCTCACCCGAGTTCGTGGCTGAAGGGCTGAAGGTCCTCAAGTCCGCCCGGGCCAATGCCAACGATGAGGCTGTCCGCAAACGGGTAGAGAAGCTGCAGCTATCCTTATGGTACATGCAGCTCCAGTGGCCAGATCGGTATGCGCTTGATGCGGCTGATGCCCCGAAGATCATCGCTGAGTTCCGCCGGATCGCCGCCGAGAACGACATCACGCATATCCATGAGGCCATTGACTACACGTTCCACGATCTGCGCCCAGCACCGAACCTAGTCCCGTGGCTGGACCAGTTGAGCGCGAAGTATCCCGAGGCGCAGTAGGGGCATCGCGTGCGGTGCCCGGATTGTCTGAACCACGGATTACGCGGATAGCACGGATAGGTTCGGATCGAAACGGGGAATGCCAATCGGGAGATTGGCGTTCCCAGGCAGCGTGCATTAACCCATGCCCACCCTTTGCGCCCTTGCATCCTTGCGCCATTGCGTTGAAAATCCCCAGCCCTCACGCCCCCTTGCTGACGAATCAGCGCATTTCTGGCTATAATACCCATGACGTACAGAATACGGTGCCTCGGTGTTGCGGGACTTGACGCACGTGCAAACGTGCATTCTGTGTGCCGGTACACAATACTTGAGAGCAGAGGTCTGCTTGCTTTTATGGAAACCATCCATCGTTCCGATTCATTGGTGATAGGTAGCGGCATGGCCGGGCTGTCGTTTGCCCTGCGTATGTCTGACTTCGGTTCCGTCACGGTGATCACGAAGAAGGATCGCAAAGAGTCCAACACCAACTACGCCCAGGGCGGTATCGCCGCCGTGATGGGCCCAGAGGACGATGTCGAGCTGCACTACCAGGACACCCTCGTCGCGGGTGCCGGGCTGTGCCACCACGATGCCGTCAAGCTGCTGGTTCAGGAAGGCCCGAAGCAAATCCGCCGGCTGGAGTCTATCGGTGCCCGCTTCGATGCGGATGCCAAGGGGCAACTGAGGCTGGGCCGCGAAGGTGGCCATCACCTGAACCGCATTGTCCACTTCGCCGACCGGACCGGCTGGGAAGCGGAGCGCGCTCTGCTGGAAGCCGTCAAGGGTAAGCCCAACATCACAGTCTACGAACACTATTTTGCACTCGATCTCATCGTAGACGACCACGGCGAATGTATCGGCGTGATGGCGCTCAACCGCCTGACTGATGAGGTAGAACACTTCTGTGCACCGACCACGCTGCTGGCCACCGGTGGAGCCGGTATGATCTACCCACATACCACCAACCCGGGCATCGCCACCGGTGATGGCGTCGCTTTGGCCTGGCGAGCTGGTGCGCAGGTCGCCAATCTGGAGTTCATGCAGTTCCACCCCACCACGCTTTACCATCCAGAGGCCCGCGCTTTCCTTATCTCCGAAGCGGTGCGCGGTGACGGGGCGATCCTGCGTCTGCCCGACGGCACAGCCTTCATGGAAAACTACCATGAGATGAAGGACCTGGCCCCACGCGATGTGGTCGCAAGGGCCATCGACGCGGAGACCAAGAAGCTGGGTATCCCCTGCGTCTTCCTGGATATCACCCACCGCGATGCAGAATATCTGCACACACGCTTCCCTGGCATCACCGAAAAGTTGGCTCCGCTGGGGCTGGACCTGGCCCGCGACTTGATCCCGGTACTTCCCGCCGCGCACTACATGTGCGGTGGCGTGGTGACGGACCTGGATGGCCGGACCAACATCCCGCGACTATTGGCCGCCGGTGAGGTCACCTGCACTGGTGTGCATGGTGCCAACCGCCTCGCCAGCAACAGCCTGCTGGAAGCGCTCGTCTATGGCTTCCGCGCGGCCGAATACGCCTCCACCGCTCATACCACACAGATTAATCTGACCGAAGCGCCATCCCATCCACCGGTCAACACCGGCGTGGAGCGCGGCGATATCCGCGAGCGTATGCACGCTATCATGCGACAGCATGTGGGCATCGTGCGCAACCTCAAGTCACTGCAACTGGCCGACGCCGGTCTTCGCGAACTGCTCGCTCAGTCACAGCAGATGACCAGCGGAACCATACGCGCAGGTTTATGGGAGGACGCCAACCTGGTGCTGGTCGCCTCATTGATGGTCCGATGCGCTCTGGCCCGGCATGAAAGCCGTGGGCTTCATCAGTTGGAGGAGTTCCCACTGACCGATGACGTGAACTTCAGCAAGGACACCCTGCTCATCCCTGAGGCGCATTCATGAGCCCACAGCCCTGGAAGTGCAGCCTTCACGGCGGGCACAGTAAAGACTACTGTGAGCACGCCTACTCCACGCTGCGCGACATCATAGAGGCCGCCATATCGGCAGGCTACGACACTTTCGGCATCACAGAACACTGCGCCCGCATAGAAGATAAGTATGTGTTTGTAGGCGAACAGCGCAAGGGGATCACCGTGCAGCAGCTAGTGGATACTTTTGACGCTTACGCGGCTGACAGCATGGAGATCGTGCAGGAATACAGCGGCCGCATCAACCTTCTGAGGGGCTTCGAGATAGAGATCATGCCTCCCGACCGTTACCCCGAGATGACGGCGCACTGGCGAAAGCAGCACGGGTTCGATTATGTAGTGGGCAGCGTTCACTGGGTGTATGAGCAGTGTGTGGACGAAGATGAGGAGTATTTCAAGCTGATGATCGATCAGGCGGGAAGCTTGGATGAGCTCTGCTGCGAATACTACCGTCTGCTGGCGGATATGGTGCAGAGGGTGAAGCCCGAAGTGGTAGGCCATTTCGATCTGGTGCGCTTGTTTGGACAGAAATTCGGCAACGTAGATACCCCGCAGGTGATTCGCTACGCAGAACAGGCCATGCAGGCGGTGGCGGAAGCGGGTTCTATCCTGGACCTGAACACAGCGGGCATCCGCAAAGGCGTCGGGCACCCCTACCCCGCGCCGCTTTACATCGAGATGGCCAAACATATGGATATCTCCTTCTGCTTTGGCGACGACAGCCACAGTGTGGGGCAGGTGGGGTTTGGACTTGATGAGGCAAGGGAGTATCTTCTGAAACATGGCATCACCAGCATCACCACCCTGGTGAAGCATGGCGATGAGCTGGTGAAAGAAGTCCGGCCGCTGTAGCATCGACAAAGACCCCGTTTATGATAATAAAGGAGCCATTAATGATCCCTGCCCAGATGCCGTTAGCCCCTCCGGTGAGTGTCACACTCCGCGATGGGGCTGTCTACACCCAGCGGTTGATCACCGAGTACGACGCGCCCGCGCTGGCGGAGTTCTACGCTTCGGTGCCGCGCGATGACTCGCGGTTCTACATGGGGCCTAGCGCCCTCAATGAAGCCCATGCCGAGGTAGACGCCCAGGAGGCTGTCAGCCCCCTGGTGGTCGCGTTGGTGCTGGAGAGTTCCGATGGCCGGATAGTGGCTTTCTCCTGGTATCGATGGGCGGAAGGTGTCGATCAAGTGAGCACCTTCGGCATCTGCGTGCGGCGAGGATTTCAAGGGATCGGAGCTGGCGAAGCGATGATCACACGCGTCATCAGCGTCGCGGAGCATGTCGGCCCTGATGTCATGTCACTCACCGTCCAAAAGGCCAACCTGCGCGCCCAGAAGCTGTATCTCAAATCCGGTTTCCAAATCGTGCGTGAGCAGATGATCGGTGAGAGAGATGGCTTCGATGCGGAGCCTGAATATTACATGGAGCGCAGCGTTCGGTAGATTCCGCTGATGTGAGGGAAATCTCACGCGAAGACGCGAAGGCGCGAAGGGGTGGTTTACCTTACCGCGCCGAGGTTACCCTGATCTGACTGATTAACTCCCGCTCATGACCACTTGGTGGAGCCATTCCGGGCCTCCACTCCCAATCCCCCCTTAAGCTTCGATATAATGTTCAGGGAACAGTTATGAAACAAAACAACAAAACTTTCGTGCGCTCCGCCATTATCATGATGGCGGCCGTATTCCTTAGCCGGATTTTGGGGCAGCTACGCGATACGCTCATCGCCTCATGGTTTGGTCAGGGCAGCGCCACAGACATCTACCGAGCCGCCTTTTCGGTACCGGACCTTCTCTACTTCCTCATCGCCGGCGGGGCTCTCTCCTCAGCCTTCATTCCTGTGTTTTCGAGCTATCTCGCACGTGAGGAACACGAAGATGCCTGGACGCTGTTCTCCAACGTCGCCTCATTGATGTTCATCGTCATCACAGCACTTATTATCATCTGCGAAATTTTCACTCCACAACTGGCCCGTATCATCGCTCCGGGATTCAACGCTCAGCAGATCGCCGAAACCACTCGCCTGACCCGTATCATTCTGCCCGCTCAACTGGCTTTCTTCCTGGGCGGTCTGATGATGGGCAGTCTGCAGTCTGTGGGCAACCCCTGGGGTCAGGCCATTGGTCCGATCATCTACAATGTTGGAATCATCGCTGGCGGTGTATTCCTGCGGAAAAGCATGGGCACGGAGGGCATGATCTGGGGTGCGTTGGCGGGTGCATTCGCCGGTAACTTCCTTTTCCAGCTATTCCTCATGAAGCAAACAGACTGCAACTACCGGTGGAGCCTCAACTTCAGGCATCCGGGCGTGGTGCGGGTGGGCAAACTGATGCTGCCGGTCATCCTAGGGCTGTCGCTGCCGCAAGTTTATGTGCTGGTAAACCGCATGTTCGCCTCTATGCTCGAAAGCGGCATCATCTCAGCCTTAGACAACGCCAGTAAGCTGATGCAGGCCCCGCTTGGCATTTTCGCCCAGTCGATTGGCATCGCCATCCTGCCCACGCTGAGCGGATTATCCGCCACTGGCAAGATGGCTGAGTTCACGCAGACCTTCTACAAGGGGTTGCGCACCCTCTGGTTCCTGGCTTTCATATCAACCGCGTTGATGATCGCGCTCTCACCGGATATCATCTCGTTAATATACGGATACGGCAAATTCGCCCACACGAAGGGCGCGGCTGAGATCACAGCCACCGCCATGACGCTCTACTGCCTGGGCCTATTCGCCAGCAGCAGCCAAGCCGTTCTGAACCGGGCTTTCTACGCTGTGCAGGATACCGTCACACCGATCGTGATCGGCACCATCACCACCATCATCTTCTTCCCCATGAACTACGCGCTGATGAAGCCGTTTGGATATAAGGGCCTGGCGTTGTCTGGCTCACTAATCGCCATGATACATGTCGGTTGGATGCTGCTGGCCGTCAAAACACGAATCAAGATCGACATCAAGCCACTGGCTATCCCCTTCTTCAGAATTCTAGGCACCGGGGTGATCACCTGGCTGATATGCGTCGGTTTGCGAATACTCTCTGCCGAATACCTGTATTCATTCTTCCCCCACCAGAAGCTGTTCAACCTGTTCAACCTGCTGGTGATAGGCAGCCTGGGCAGCGTCATCTTCTTCGGTTGTTCGAAGATGCTGGGCAGCGATGAGGTGGACCAGGTGAAACAGATGCTGAGGCGACGCAAGTAGGCTGATCCAACGGCCTGCATGGTGAACCTCATCACTGCCATCACCGTCTTATGGTTGTGTATCTAACTTCCATGGAGGTAATCCTATGCGAAATTTTTATTCTTTGCTCCTTTTCGGGCTGCTGGTGGCCGCATCGGCCCTCTCAGTCAAAGCTGAGATCATCGGGTCGCTTGATGGTGTGTTTGGAGCTCAGGTATCCGGCTGGGCCTGGGATTCGGCACGTCCTGCCACGAAGCTGACCGTTGAGATCAGTTTCGATCAAAAGCCCTCCGCCAAACCGGCAGTCACAGCCATCGCCAACCAACCGCGAGCCGACCTCGACAAGCTACGACAAGCCAAATCCATGTTCACCGCACTTATCCCCGCCAAATACCGCGATGGAAAACAACACGCTATCTACGCGGCGGTAAGGGACAAGAGCGGCAAGCTGGTGGTTCTGCCTGGTTCGCCTCGAAAGGCTATAGCCATGAAGATAGTCAGCATACCCAAAATGAAAATCAACAAGTCGCTGCCTCCCATCCCCGCTAAAGCGATGATCTCTTTCGGAGGGGTGGTGCCGTTTGGTGCTGCCTCAGACAAGGGGCTTCAGTCTATCGCATTCAAGTCAGACCAGATGAAGTGGACACTGGAGAACTCTCAGATGCTCCACATCCCCATCGGCCTTTTCAGAGATGCACCCATCGCTCAGTTGAAAGCCCTTAAGGAAGTCGTTGACCGGTATCATCTGCAGCTTGTGGTAGAGATGGCCGGTATCTCCCAGTGGATGCAGGTCAATGGCGACAAAATGGGCACCACCAGTGCTGTGCAGGAACTGGATTGGATGGCGAACTATAGCAAACCCGTCGCAGAAGGCGGGGCGGGCGGTAAAGTGGACATCGCGATGTTTGACGATCCCCTCTATCGTTGCATATTCCCGAATGACCGCGATGAAGGCCGGACCGTGACATTCGCGGCCAACCAGATCGCAGATGCGATGACCGTCTGGCAGACCCGGTTCCCAGAAATCAAAATCATCCTGGGCACCAACTTCCCCAACTGGGGCTGGAAAGGTACACCCGCCTATTATGTGATGCCAGAAATGATGGGCAAATACGGACGGGGCGATTATTATCCTGCACTGATTGAGACCTTGAACGTGTTGATGCAGCGCGGCAAGAGCCTGTATGGTGTGATGGTGGACAACCCAGCCGATTACGCTCAGAAGCTCTACCCGAGCAACCAGCCAGAGGCCATCACGAACACCGACTTCATAAAACGAGCACTGGAGCTGGAGAAGGTGGTCAAGCAGAACGGCTTGAAATACGCCATGTGGATCAACACCGACATACAGGACATTGAGCCCGATGGCACCTTCGATGTTGCCACCCGTGACAAAATGTACTACGACCACATCAGCAAGTATGCCCAGCTCTACCGCACACTGGGCGGCGAGCCGGACATCTGGGTCACTTTTTCATGGATGAAGTCACCAGGCTTGATGGGGCCCGAAACCAAACCATACACCCAGTCCTGGGATAGCAAGCAGCTCATCATGCTGCTGAGGGGCATCAAGTAGACCTCGCACCCATATGTTACCGATTGATTGAGATCATCCTCATAAAGGATGGTCTCAGTCTTTTTAGTGCGTATAATATGAACAGACCGTGCCGGTCATATGTCATGTTATCCAGGGGTGTAGATCATGAATCGTCATGCTGTTTGTATTATTATCGCGGGTATCTGTGGCCTCCTCATCTCCTCGGGCGTTACAGCACAATCTGGCAGCGTGGCTAGTAGTCCCTACTGGCAGATCAGCCTGGCGAATGGTGCGATCAGCAGCCTACGGTATGATCCCACGGGCCAGTCGAGATACGGGTCCGATTTGGTCGACAAGCCCCTCTTGGTTCAATCGCAGGGTGCCAACATCACCTTAAGCACCAGCGATCTGGTAATCGGCAATGGCTGCAAGTCGCTCACCATCAAGCTGCCCAAAACCGTCAGCAAACCGCTGACCATGATTTGGCCGATACGGCTCAGTGTAGATGGTTATTATGATAGGTTATCCGGCAAGACATTCAAATCTGCGAGCACAGATGATCCTGCATTGACACGGTTCATCGCCGGCAGCACTGGGCACACCATCATGATCGAATCCTATAAACGGGTCAATCCCGATGCTCTGAATGCAGACGCTCGGTCGGGCCTCAACCTGGCCAACCAGGACGGCCATACAGTGATTGTCATGACCCGAGACAACACACAGTTCATCCTCAACCACGGCTCAGGGGGTCGCATGAGGTTCACCTTCGTGAATGGTGAGCTGCTCGATACGATCACCTCCCCTGATGGCAGTATCAGCCTCCAAGCCACCAACATGAACAAAGCGGTCCAACTAGAGCGCGGCGAATTGCTGCCGCATTTCACCTTCGGGAAGGATACGGTTGTCACGAACAGCGTGGGGGGCAAAACATCGCTGAACCGGCTGTTTAATGATTTCTACCAGCAAGCCGCCTTCTGGTTCCCATACGGTACCGGTCACATGCTTTGGGGTGAGTGGGGTGCGTTGGGTCATGCGTATGTGAACGGCTCCTACCGCAATGATGTGCGCAATAACCTCTCGAAACAAAACATCGGTGATGACGGATACGGGCATGACGGCCTGGCCTACGCCTGGGGTGATCAGCACGGCTGGCCATTCCCAGGAGGCTATGATACCCGTCTGTTCTACGTGGGAGCAACCCAGATCAGTGCCATCCGTCACTATCTCATGTGGACCGGCGAATACGACCGCCTGAAAACACGCGACTACTCCATCAAAGGCTTCGAGGGCCAGAAAGCTTCATTCGCCCGCACCAAGGCGGATTCCACCACCAGTCTTCTTGCAGGGAACACATATTACCAGAAGCTGACATCGCCCAAGCCGTTCGACCGCGTCGAGCTGAACCTGATGGTACTGGGCTCCGACCCTGTGTTGTCGCAGGACGGCATCACTAAGTACGAGGTGCCTGAACAGGGCAGAGGCACCATCGACGCTCAGCCGGTAAAGGATGTCCCGGGCCAAACCGTCGCCCAAGTCATCAAACCCAGCCGACCGTTCAACGCCATAGGCTTCAAGGTGGCCACCTATGCATCGGCTGGCAATGGCGGACGTCTGCGCGCCTTCAAGTGGAGCGGAAACTACCAGCAGACACTGCAGCAGAAGCCTCTGTTTGAACGCAGGGTGGTGGAGTTCCAGGACTGCCTGTACGCCTATCTGCTGATGCCGCAGATGATGCCCGCCGGCACGGAGATACTGGCGGTTCTTGATGAGCCCACTAAGGCGCAGTCTAGCCAGCCGCCGATGACGGCCTACTTCTTTTACAACAAACCCGGTGTCAAAGAGCTCGGGCCCATGTTTGTCGGTGATCAGGTTCGGCCCGACAGATCGATGGATTTAATCTACTGTGTCCGAAACTATCCGGGTGCGGTCTTCCGGCTACGAAACTCCACTGGCAAACTACTGGTGGAAAAGAGCATTGTGATCCCTGCCATCAACGGTTATTTCAATGTACCGCTGGACAAGAGTTATCCAGCCGGGTCATATACCTTCGGCCTGATACCCAATGGGGCACTCATGTATTGGAATGGCGCCACGATGGCCTCGGGCAACCCCGGTGGAGCCTATGTCAACGGACACAGTTGGGACTGGCTGCAGCGAGCCCGCCGAATGATGGACTACCAGATGGAATACCTCAACGTACGTAAAGAGGGTGTGCCGAAGTACGATGGTCACGCTGGCGACAAAGACCACTTAGGTCTGGCTGGGAGGTCCGTCGGCAGCAACTACTACGACATTTTACCCTTCGGCTATTATGACGCCTACGGGGCCACATGGCTGTACCACTCATTGGATGCCATGGTTGAGCTTGAGAAGGCCTACGGTGACCCCGAGAAATCCGCATACTACCGGACGTTCATGCAGAAAAGCCGCAGCCGATTCAACGAGCTCTACTGGTCAGATAAGGGCTTGAAAGACGGCGCAGCACGCTACATCGGCACAATCGATGTGAATGGCGGCCGTCACGACTATGGCTTCACCGTGCTAAACACCATGGCAGTGACATATGGCCTGGCACCGAAAGAGCGCGCACTGGCGATTCTGAACCGGCTGGACAACGGCAAGACACTGGATGGCAAAGGGGTTTGGCACCCGAATGACATCTACAAATGGCAGTTCGCACCGCGCATGACCACCATCGACAACCAGGACTGGTGGGCAGTCGGCCAAAAGGCCTCCGAGTTCCCCTGGGGTGACCAGATACAAAACGGCGGTGCCGACCTCTACGAGAGCTTTTACGACCTGATGGCGCGGTTGAAGACCAAAGGTGCCGATGACGCTTACAAGCGGTTGATGACCATCCTACGCCGCTACTCTGAGCCCGACCGTCTGACGGGATACAGTCCCCTATTCACAGGCGGCAGCGTGCAAGGTGGCCAGGCGGGCGGAGTGGGTATCATGAGCTCAGAGTTCCCTGAGACTAGCCTGCTCGCCTCTATTGTGCTCTACGGCTTCCTGGGAGCCGATGCCCGGCCGGACGGTCTGCATCTCGCACCCAAAATCCCGAGCGCTCAGCCGTCTATTCAGGCCCAGAATATCTTCTACCACGGCACCTATTTTGATATCGAGGCCACCCGCAGCACACTCAGCATCAAAACCCGACCTGTGGAGGGTCGGTATGACTTCATCATCAACGGCAAACGGCTTAACCCCCCATTCATCTGGACGAGCAAGCTGGGCAAATCCGGGGAGTGCGTCGTGAAGCCGATGAAGCGCAAATAGCGGGCTTAGAAGATACGCATTTCTGCAGGTATATTGCACAGCCCCCGGCTGTTGACGTGGGTTATTAACTGGACCAGAGCGGGCGTCCCTCCGGACACCCACGAAGTGGGTAAGATTCTTACAGCCACGGGTAAGCGAAGCGCAACCCGTGGTATGCTGTGCATCAATCCTACCCCGAAGTGGGTCGCACCTGATGGTCACGGCAAACGACCCACGTTCGTGGGTAGATAATATCGGACTACCTCCACGGGTTTCGCTGGCGCTCACCCGTGGCTATAAGAACCGCTACCCACTTCGTGGGTGCCCGGAAGGTATCTACCGTTCAAAATATACGGGTGATGGATTAGGCTTTCAGCCCGCGGTATCGTGGCTGATCACCTGCGTCCACACCGGTGGCGGTTGTGGACTGGTCGGCTATCCACCAGACCGGCGCGGTCTTGAGCCTTCTGCTATTGTTCGCGTACTGACAGACCGCCCCGGACATAGCCATGCAAATCTCAGTAGATACGAAACACACATAGCATAAAACCACCCCAATGTGCGACTATACTGTTAGATAATAACCCCGCGAAAGGTGATCCCATGACAAACAACAAGCCATCATCGCAAGACTACATACCGTTCGGTGCCCAATATTACCGCGCCCCCACACCAAATCGCTCCGAGTGGGCGAAAGACCTCGATCAATTCAAGGCCGCTGGTTTCAACACCCTGAAATACTGGGCGCAGTGGCGCTGGAACAACCCAAGGCCGGGTGAGTATGACTTCACCGACCTGGATGAGTTGATGGACCTGGCGGCTGAACGCGGCCTGAAGGTGATCATCAACGTCATCTTTGATGTCGCCCCCTCCTGGCTGTTCAAGCAATACCCGGAGTGCCGTATGGTCACCGCTGATGGCCGCATGGTGGGCCCAGCCGTCAACGCCTGCCGACAGATCGGCGGGGTGCCAGGCCCCTGCTTGAACCACCCAGAATCGCAAGAAGTCAGAATGCAGTTCCTGCAGGCCACCGTCCAGCGATATGCAAGCCACCCGGCACTCGACATCTGGGATCTGTGGAACGAACCAGAGTTGACCTGCTGCCTGATGCGGGAGCCCTCGGTGGAGAACCAGGTCTGCTACTGCCCCAGTTGTGCCTCGCAATTCATTGAGTGGCTGCAGAAGAAATTCGGCTCGCTTGAAGCGGTCAATGCGCGCTGGGGACGCAACTATCAGAGCTGGGAAGAGCTGGAGCTGCCGGTCATGCCCCACGCATTTGGCGATATCATCGACTGGCGCATGTTCCAGGTGAACACCATCACTGCGGAAATGCAGCGGCGGGCCGACGTCACCCGCCAGTGCGACCATAACCACCAGGTGATGTGCCACACCGTGCCGATGCCGGTGTTCAACCCTGTCACGTGTGCATCCGATGACTGGGCGCTGGCGGAAATCGGTGACCTGCACGGCAACAGCCTGGGCAGTGACCCCTTCGCCGCGGACCTGATCCGCTCCGCCGCTCGCGGCAAGAAGGTGATCAACGCCGAAATCCACGCGCTGCCCGGCTCCAGCCTGGCGCGTGTCCACCCCATCGGGCTGGCTGAAATGCAGCGACACATCTTTATCCCGCTGGGGCACGGCATCAAGGGCTTTGTTTTCTGGCAGTATCGGCCGGAGCTGCTCGGGCTG
Organism: Armatimonadota bacterium; assembly: GCA_963677485.1. Classification (GTDB taxonomy): domain Bacteria; phylum Armatimonadota; class HRBIN16; order HRBIN16; family HRBIN16. The sequence continues at coordinate 911,729 of OY781964.1, forward strand.
GAGTCACCAGCATGGGGCCTGACCAACCCTGACGGCAGCCCTGCCCCATGGCATGAAGACACCGCCAAGATCAACGCGATGCTTCAGCAGAATGCCGCGTTTTTGAACAACGCGGAGCCGCAGGGTGAGGAGATCGGCATCTTCTACCACCCCGAGAACCATGTCTTTAGCTGGTGCTGCTACGACTTCGGAATGCACGACCAGGCGGTGCAAGGCGTCTACCAGACGCTGTATAACAACAACTACCGCGTGCGGTTTATCCACCCCAGCGATATGCAGCACGGCATCCCAAAAAGCTGCCGCACCATCATCTACCCATTCCCCTATGTGCTCGATAAGCCCACCGCTGACGGCCTGAAATTGTGGGTGGAACAGGGGGGCAGCCTCATCGGTGAGGCCTTCTTTGGCAATCTGGTACGTGAAAACAGCATGCACAGCATGACGGTGCCTGGATATGGCTTCGATGAGGTGTTTGGAGCACGCGAAGGCGTGGTTCAGCCGTTCACCGCCCAAGCCGACCTCTACCGAGGCGGCCGCGAGCTTGGCATGTCGCAGCTTGGCCCCATTATCACCACCACGGTTGATATGCCGGGTCTGGCCGCTGGTCACCACGCGCAGGGCTTCCTGGTGCATATCCCGCTGATTACTTCTAGCGCGAAGACCTTGGCCACCTTCGGTGACGGATCGCCCGCCATCACCCGGAACAACTACGGCAAGGGACAGGCCGTGCTCTGCGGCACGATGCTCTCACGAGCCGCCAAGCAAGACCCGGAGGCGCTCAAACTGTTGGCCGCGCTGGTGGCCAGCCTCGCGCCCAAGGCGCAGGTCGCCTGCACAGACGGAGCCGTGCGCGTGGATGTCATCACCGATGGCTCGCGGCACGCGCTGGTGGTACAGAACCTGCACGCCGAACCCAAGCAGATGCTCATACGACCCAACGTAGGCATATCTGCCGTGCCGATTGTCAACGCAATGACAGGCCAGCAGACGGAGTGGGACGATCAGGCGGCTGGCTGGAACCTGACATTAGCGCCATCCGCCGTCGAGCTCTACTTCACAAAGTAGGGCTCCAACCGAAATGAGGACACAGATGAACACGGTGATCAGTCAGATATGCATCCTGGCGTTAGTGGTTATGGCAACCGGATGGTCACACGCGGCTAAAGCCGCTGACCCCATCAACACCCCTCTGGTGAAAGACATCGACATCACCGCGAACTGGCTGTCTTCAGACGGAATGCAGCCCGGCCTGCAGGTGAAAGAACCCGCCGTCAAGCCGGGCAGCCTGAAGAGCTTCAAGCAGAGCCTGCGACTGCCAGCGGGTCAGCACACCATCGAGATTCGCTACGAGCCTGCTCAGGATGTCATCCCAGACCAGGCACTGGGTGGCGTGCGGAGTCAAGTGAAGGTGCTCAGCATCAACGGTAAACCGCTGCTGCTGAACTTCACCCCTGACGCACAAAATCCCGAGCTCTTGACGGCCACCGCCAGTTTCACCGCCACGACAGCGCCTTTGCTGCTCCAACTGGACATCTGCGCCACCCGGCCGTTCATCACCATACTCCACCTCGGCGAGGGGATTGTGAGCAAATCCCGCTTTGCCGGTGTCAACCCAGAGAAAAGCGGTGAGCTGCTGCTGGTGAAGGGTATCCCCTTCATGCTGCGCGGCAAACTAACCTGGCAAAACAACCTGATCGAGCCTGATGCTGACCGTCAGGATTTACACCCGTGGACATCCACTGGCCTGCGGTATGAGCTCGGAGGCCAGACCGCCAAGCGTATCCACTTCCTGGGCATGATCCCCAGCGTCGACATTGCCAACGGCTCATGGTATGCCAAGAAGGGTGATAACGGCTACAACCACTTCGTAGGCGACAAGCTGGGCAACATCGATGTGGAATTCTCCGACGGCACCAAACAGAGCGTGCCCCTGATCATCGGATTCAACATCTGGTACGGTCGACCTTGGGACATCATCTGGCATTACACCTTCGTGAACCAGATATGCGGATACGCCAACAAAGACGAAGGATCGTTTGATGGTTCCGACACGGTACGGGCACTGTTCCACGATGGTGTCTGGCTGCAGGATGCCTACCGCGTGCCAGGCTCGCGAAGCAACAACGCGCGGTACCTGTTCACACTGGATGTCGGTGGCAAAGCAGTTAAGTCGATCAATATTACAGGGGACAAGCAGTTCTACGCTCATCCGGTGGTCTCCGCTATCACTCTGGAGACCGATACGCCTGTCGTCAGTAGTGCCATGCAGGCTCTGCCCAGCCCAGCCATCAGTACTCCGCTCACTCGCCCTGTCACGCTGGCTCAAGTAAAAAGCGAGGCATGGCGGAACGGTGTCGAAGCGATGATGCGCAACTTGTATACCTATGTGGATGACCTGCCCCTTCTGAAAGAGCCGCAGGTGACGGCTGGGTATTTCGGTCCTGACTATAACTTCCGGGGCACGCAAGAGGCGGTCTATGCGGCGACTTACCTCTACCGCAACGGCCCCGAGTGCGGCTCGTATATCGCCGATACCGGCATGGGCTGTTCGTCGCCGGTCTCCTCTGGATCTATTGCACAATATTGTAGTGGGATGGGTGTGCGCGTATACAACATATTCAACCCCACACCCTACTACGGCAACCTGACCAACTGGTTCACGCAATATCAAACCAAGCAGCCTGGGCAGCTTCCTGGAGCCTCCAACGGCTGGACCAGAGGCGTGGGTGAGCTTCTGCGGGAAGGTGTGGCCTTCGGATACGATAAATTCGCCAACAACTACATCGACTGGCTTGATAAATGCCTGATGACCGAAGCCAACCCTCCCCACTGGAACCGCGTGGCGGGTGCCCCCACCTTCGACACATCGAAGCGCATGGTGGGCGATACCGAAGAGCGTGGCAACCGCGAGAACGACGGTCACGGCATCTGCATGTGGGGCCGATACATGGTTTGGCACTGGCAGGGTCAGCCGCGTGAGTGGAACGAGACGCACTGGACCGCCACCAAGGCTGCCGTGGACTGGATCCAGTGGCAGTTAGATACGGACACCACCTTCCCCGGCAAGCGCAAGGACGTCCTCTACACCGAGAGTGAATGCGCGCATGGCGACTACGAAATCTACTCTACCTACAACTGCCTGCATGGCGTGATGCTGTCCATCCGCATGGCGAAGCAACTGGGCAAGCAGGATGAGGTTGAAAAGTGGACCACACTCTACAACCGCCTGCGAAAAGGCGTGATTGACAACTTGACCGACCCCAGCGAGTTTGGCCCCGTCTGGCACACCTACCCCAACACCGACTGGCAGGATCATGCCCACAAACTGGTGCCAATCCAGCTCGCCACCGAGGGTCTGAGCTATAACCCACTGCAGTATTTAGGTGCATCCGATGAGCTGGATAAGCAGATTCTTGAGATCAGCCGCAACACATACAAGTTCCTAATGAAAGAGAAGAACTACAACTGCCTGCGCATGTTCGGATATGGCCAGGGCATGATGACACAGTCGGCGTTGCTGCTGGACGAAATGGGTGATGCGGAACAATTCCTGAACACGATGCTGACGCACTGCTATCTGCCGAAATACTCAGGATGGGCCTCTCCTGAAGGCATCATCCTGCACCGCAGCGGCAAATACTATCTGCCGGTCAACGGCTATCTGGGGCAGGACTCGCACGCCGCGGACAGCACCAAAGCGGTCCGGCTCACGATGGGCATCGATGACAACAACCCCGCAGAGCTGCACCTGGTGCCGCGTTATCCCGCCAGTTGGACTGAGATGTCGATCGCACGCTACCCAGTGCTCACTGGTGACAGCCGACAGCAGATCAGCTATCAATACACGCGGAGTGAATCGAGCCAGAGCTTCCACTTCGAGCTAAGCCAGCGGGCTTCGGCCGTGAGCCTCCGAATGGGGCCTATTGCCGCGGGCAAAAAGGTCAAAGGTGTCACTGTTGACGGCAGTACCACCCCCTTCGTGCTGGAGCCCTCAGGCGACAGCAACTGGGTATGGATACGCGGCATCACAGCGAAACAAGCCGACATCGTGTTGGCGATGGAATAGTCACATGTCAGTACTCAAAATCCACCTTACCTACCACTGTTCGGCGCAGTGTGACCACTGCCACCTGGTAGCCGGAACGGCGCCCTCACGGCTCATCTCACAGAAGATGGCGATGGGTGTCATTGAAGAGCTGCAGAGGATCAACAACCTACAGTATGTGGTGATGCTGGGCGGAGAGCCCGGTCTATATCAAAAGCTCACCATCCAAATGGCGGAGTTCGTCCATGGTCTTGGCATCGGTGTGCGCGTGGAGACGAACACATCCTGGGCCACCGATGACGCGGCCACGCGGACCTTCCTGGAACCCCTCTGCCGAGTCGGCACGCATATCATGCTCAGCATAGACGCTTGCCATGAACCATTCGTGCCGCTGGAACGCGTAATCCGCGCCATCCGGGTTCTTGATGAGCTTCATGGTGAATACACGGTTCAGGTCTCGCTTCTCGATTACCCCGCAGCACGTCAGCCGCTGGACCAGCGCACGATGGTGATGTATGCGGAAGCGAAGCGGCAGGCAGGTCACTCGTTGTCGGATCACCTCTTCCTGGGGCCAGTGTTCTTCAAGGGGCGCGGAGCCCATGCGCTGGCGCCTCTGGTTTCTGATGGCCGCGGGGTTCCTGATGCGGTTTGCGACGCCGTGCCGTGGTGGGTCAACGGGGAACAGAACACACTTGAGCTGCTCTCCCTCGACCCGGAGGGCAATATCGGCAAGGAGTGCGGGATATCATTCGGTAATGTCTACGAGAAGCCAGTGGAGGAGATACTGCATGAGTATAATGCGGAGACTCACCCGGTGATTTCCACACTCGTCCATGATGGTCCGCTGGGATTGGCGAAAGAGGCAGTAGAGCTGGGTTACGTGATGAAGGCCGACTACGCCGACAAATGTCAGCTCTGCCAGGAAGCGCGCGAGTGGCTGGGTGACAAATACCCGCAGTATCTCACCCCGAAACATCATTACCAACTGAGAAACAACCCCAACGAATCTGTAAGAGGTGGGAATTGAACATTATCACCCGGTATGCCCTCATCGCAGGCTTGCTGAGCATCAGCTTGCTTGGCGCTACCGCACATGCAGCAAGCCCTAGTCCGTTCATCCGAGTGGCAAAGGACAAGTTCCACTTCGAGCAAAACGGGCAGGTTTATATGCCCTTCGGAGCTTTCTACTGCGATGAACGCCATTCGGAGCTAGACCCCCTCGCCTACTGGAATCACTTCAACAAACAGCATATCGCCGCGGATTTCAAGCTGGCCAAATCGTTGGGATGCAACACGCTGCGCCTGTTGTTCATGGGCACCGTCACCACACTGCCCAATGGCCAACGCACGGTGCTGAATGACGATGACCTTGCTAAGATCGACTTCATACTCACCACGGCTAAAGCAAACGATCTGAGGCTGTATGTGGGGCCTCGAGTCACAGGCTCCACGCCGCAGATCACTCAGGACCAGCAGTTGTGGCTGCAACTCGTCCGCACACTTGGAAAAAGATACAAAAATGACCCCACCATCTTTTGCTGGGAGCTGGATGCGGAGCCCACCACGCTGGTCGGTTACCCCGGTGACAAGCAGTTCTGGCAGAAGTGGTTGAAGGCCAAATACCGCACGGATGCCGCCGTCGCGAAGGCCTGGGGTCTCGACCCTAAGACGAAGGACTGGCAGGACGCTGTCTGGACGGAGCTCACTAAAGCACTCTGGCACTCTGGGGAGATGGACACCTCACGCAACAAGAAACCAGAGCTGTGGTATCTGGATAGTCTGAACAAACCGGGTGACCAGATGCTGTTTGACTGGCAGCTCTATCGCAATGATCTTTACACCGCCAAAATCGGCAAACTATCAAAGACTTTACGTGCGGTCGATCCCAACCACCTTCAGTCCCTGGATTTCACCCTCTACACCTTCCCGCTGGTACGAAACCCAGGGGCCTGTGGCTGGGGCGGGCCATACGGTTACTCCGGCAGCGACATCAAGGCGCTCAGCAAGCTGGTGGATTTCTTTGGTGTGCACGCCTACCCATACTATGTGCCTCCGTTCAGCACCGAATGGGCGGAGAGCCTGACCAAAGACCCCAAGATATTCAACAACCAGCTCCGCTTTGTGGAGACCTACGTGCGCTATTTCCGCGCCAACAGCGGTCTACCCGTGGTGCTCTCTGAGAACGGCTGGCACGGCGGCGATGGCGACTGGCAGAACAACACACAGCAGGACCAGCAACGATGGAACCTCGCGCTGGTAGAGGCCACCAAGGACTGCGCGGTGGGCTGGCTGAACTGGACACTGCGTGACATCCCCACGCACGACCGCGGCATCACCGCGCACAGCGGCTTAGTCGAAGCAGCCATCGCAGTCAAGCCCGACACGCAGGATATCAGCCCGCTCAGCGAGTACCTCTACGACGGGGAGCTGCCGGCAGAGCAGCAGAACAAAATCAAAGCCTGGGGCATCACCTTCAAGCAGCTCGCACAGAAGGCCGCCACCGACCCCGGCTACCGGTTCATACCGGGCAAGCAGATCACCTTCAGTAAGCGGCAGCTCTACACAGGAACGTCGACGGAAGTCGACCTGCTGCTGAAGCAGTGCCTGCAGTATGAACGCTGCGATGTGATTTTGAAATAGACATCCAACGAATCACCCATGCACGGTGCGGTGGATCCAATGCCGCATCATGCATGGGTAAAAATCCCCAGCAAACCACGGCATCACCATCGGTAAACAATACAATCCATCAAATCCCATGAGTTTCAGACCGAATGCACCTAATCGTGTAAATAACAAGGTAATATTTATAATAATAAGCACCATCATTCGGCCAACCCGCGTTGGGGTTTGATAGAGCGTCTTGAGCGTTACCCGGTATATTTCAACACGACATCCTGGTTTTGGGAGGGTAACAATGGACGGAAGAGGCAACGACCAACCATCGCACCCTAATGGGTCTGCTCACGAACAAGTATCTCACGCCAAACCATCGGCGTTTATCGAAAATGCATCTCGAAGTGACCTTAACAAACTCAACCTGTCCCTCAAAGCCATCAGTGAGTGCAACAACGCGCTGATCCACGCGGCAGATGAAGCCGACCTGCTGTATCAGGTCTGCCGAATCATCACCGACATCTGCGGCTATAAGCTGGCATGGATCGGCTATGCGATCCACGACGAGATGAAAAGTGTGCAACCGATCGCTCAGGTGGGATTTGACGACGGCTATCTTGATCAAGCAGGCATCACCTGGGACGACACCGAACAAGGCCGCGGCCCTACTGGCACAGCCATCCGTACGGGGAAACCATGCCTTGCCCGCGATATCCTGACAGACCCAAACTATGCGCCATGGCGAAAACAAGCCACGAAACGCGGGTATGCCGCATCAATCGTATTACCGCTTCTCATTGAGGGTCAGGTCATCGGAGCACTCAATGTCTACTCCTCACAACCAGACGCCTTCGATTCGGAGGAGATGGTATTGCTGACCGAGTTGGCCAAGTTCCTCTCTTTTGGGATCGCTGCCATGCGAAGCCGCCTGCAGTTGGCTGAGTCGGAACAGACCACGCGCCTCAGTGAAGAAATGCTTCGGATGCTGGGTGACAACCTTCCAGACAGCTACGTCTACCAGTATGACTATAAGCCAGACGGCAGCCCGAGGTTTTTATATATTAGTGCCGGTTTACAGGCTCTTCACGGAGTGTCAGCCGAAGATGCTCTGCATGATGCCAGTCTGCTTTTTCGCCAAATGAAACCAGAGCAGCTTCCATCTTTCCTATCGGCTGAAGCACACAGCATGGAGACCATGACTGACTTCGAAATGGATATGGAGATGCAGCGGACCGACGGGCAATGGCGATGGTTCAGGATGAGATCGCGTCCCCGTCTTGAAACGAGCGGACATGTGGTTTGGGACGGAGTCGCCACAGATATCACAGATCGTAAACAAGCGGAGGAAGCAAAAAAAGCACTAGAACGAAGGCTTGAGGATATCTTTGAATTCCTTCCCGACGCGACATTTATCATTGACCAGAACCACCAGGTGGTCGCCTGGAACCGTGCTTGCGAAGTTCTGACAGGCGTGAGCAAACTGGACATGGTTGGCAAAGGCAACCACGTTTATTCGATGCCCTTTGTGGGTGATAATCGGCCACTGCTCATTGACATGCTAGACGACCCTGACGCTGTCAGCGATCATTCTTACTCGTATTTCAAGCGTAGTGACAATCTCATCACCGCAGAGGACTATAACTACTACCTGCAAGAAGGACGGGGTCTATATCTCATCATTACCGCTGCTCCACTTTTCGACCGTAACGGTCAGCGTTGTGGAGCCATAGAATCGATCCGCGATATCACGGAACGCAGAGCAGCCGAAGTGGCACTACAGGAAAGCGAACGTAAGTATCGAGAGTTAGTAGACAATGCGAACAGCATCATTCTGCGATGGACGCGGGACGGTCGAATATCCTACCTAAGGCGGCTTAGCCGCAACCAAAAAAGGAATGATTGCATTCGCCACGTAATATACATTCAAACACCCTTTCGTGAGGTTGCCCAGAATGACATCACTTCAAGAACGCTATGCAAAGCAGATAGCTGGGGTATATTCATGCTTCGACCGCATAGTTATCACCGGTACAATCCCAGGCTGGTGTCATAGCGACGGAATGGGCATCTATCTTCATCAACGCAACATCAGGCTATTTGACTTTCCTAAGGAATTTGCCGAACCTCTACGAGATGAGATCAAAGCCAATGCGGAACGCCTTGCCGTTACCAACAGCATTGAAATTGAGTATATACGCCGTGCCTCTTCATTTCGAAAAGAAGACCGCATCAAAGAGATCATTAGTAGTCGAGGGTGTCACCCCGGTCTCGTCCACATATTCTCAGTGTTGGAAAAATGTCCTGCATACACCCCGTGGCACGACAAGATTACCCACAAAACCCGGCTGAATATCAAGGAGACCAAGTGTCTTCATTACTACTTCTATTTCATCGATGCAGAGTTTGGACTGTGCTATCTACGAGTTCCGACCTGGGTGCCCTTCCGTCTGCAATTCTATTGTAATGGACACAATTATCTCGCGCATTGCCTTCAATCCGAGGGAGTAGTTTTCACTCCACTGGACAACGCCTTTGTAAAAATCGACGACTTTAGCTGTGCTCAGAGGCTGGCAGACGCTTTTCCTGCTGATAAGCTGCACCATGCGCTGGATGCATTTGCCAGAATGTATTGCCCCGTGATACGGCTTGCTGACAATTCATATCATTGGTCGCTAATGCAGGTGGAATATGCTACAGACATCGTGTTCAAACGCGCCGAAGACCTCAAAGCCATCTACGATAATCTAGTCAAAACAGCGATACATACGGTAACGCCAGAGTCTATCGCGATGTTTCTTGGTAAGAAACTTGATGGGCGAACACTCGCTGAGATCGGCACTGACTACAAGTTCGATCGCCGCATACAAGGCACGCGCATCAAACACTACATGGGATGGGCTTCTATCAAAATGTATGACAAGCAAGGGATAATCTTGCGTATCGAGACGACTGTGAATGACGTCTCTGAATTTAAACACTACCGTGAGGTAGAACATCATGATGGGACGACTGAGATTAAATACGCCCCTATGCAAAAGACCATCTACAGCCTTCCTCCATTGAGGGAACTGTTATTATCTGCAAACAACAGATATCTTGACTTTCTTTCCGCCCTTGATGACAACAGCGATGGTGAACATCAGATCATCAAAATCGCGACCTCGACCACCCGTGATCATCGCTCGTATCGAGGATTCAACCTTTTCCTCAAGAAGGATTTGGAATGTCTCATTGCACTTGCTCGCGGAGAGGGATGCATCAGCGGGATCACAAACCGTATGCTTCAAAAAGCCTTACCGCAGATGTCCAGCTCTCAGATATCATACTTCATCAAGCGATGCCGAGTATTCCGGCTCGTTAAAAAATGCGGTAAACGCTACAAATACTACCTCACTGCACTTGGCAAGCGTATCATCATGGCAGCACTTGCTATTCGCCAGATCGTTGTGCCTAACGCTTTGTGTGGTGCGTAATATCAGAATATTCTATACACCGTGTTCAAAATATGGTTGGTAAGATACTAAACGAGTATGGTCAGCGTTTCTTTGGCTACACCGAATCTGAGATCGTCGGCCGGCACGTTCTGGGCACCATTGTGCCCTCTACTGATCGCAGTGGCCATGATTTACGCCTCTTGATGGAGCAGATATGCGCTGATCCAACAGCGTTTGAGCAAAACATCAATGAGAACATACGTCGAAACGGTGAGCGTGTATGGATCGCCTGGACGAACAAGATCGTCATGGACCAGGCGGGGCAAGTTCGTGAAATTATGAGCATCGGTCTAGATGTCACTAAACAAAAGCGCATGGAGGATGATCTCCGGAATATACAAGCGAACCTGGAAAACAGTGTCATGGAACGCACGGCCCAACTTGCAGAAGCACTGAACGACGCCCAAGCCGCCGACCGCACCAAGTCCGCTTTCCTAGCCACCATGTCTCACGAACTGCGCACACCGTTGAACTCCATCATAGGGTTCACAGGCCTGCTGCTGCAAGGATTGGCGGGGCCTCTCAACACAGAGCAAACAAAACAGCTCAGTATGGTCAAAAGTAGCGGGCAGCATCTTCTCGACCTTATCAACGATGTGCTCGATATATCCAAAATCGAAGCTGGACAGGTGGAACTGGCGTGGGCACCCTTCGATCTACAGGAATCCATCATTCAGGTAGTGAAGGCTATGACACCGCAGTCTGAAATCAAACGCTTACCTATTGTCATGGAGATATCATGTAATGCAGGCCTGCTGAACGGCGATAGAAGACGATTTGAGCAGGTTATGCTGAACCTGTTAAGTAACGCCATAAAGTTCACTGAGCAGGGGCAGATCACCGTCTCTGCCAGAAAAGTTGTGAACGAGTATCATGTAGCAGTCACCGACACAGGACCCGGTATTAGGCCAGAAGATATGGACAAGCTGTTCATACCATTCCGCCAGCTCGATTCGGGGCTCTCACGCCAGTTCGAGGGCACAGGATTAGGTTTGGCGATCTGCAAGAGGCTTGTTGAGAAGATGGGTGGTGAAATTACCGTCCAAACGGTACCCGGTCATGGCAGTGCATTCGAATTTACATTGAAGGACACTCTGGGAGCAGCTAAATGAAGCAGACAGTTTTATATATCGAAGACAACGAACAGAACCTGTATCTGGTGAAATTCCTGCTAGAGCAGCACGGTTATCTGGTGCTGTCTGCAATGAGCGGGCTTGATGGGATAGCGATCGCCGCTGAGGTGGTACCTGATCTGATTCTGCTTGACATACAGTTGCCTCAGATGGACGGCTACGAGGTGGCCCAGGAGTTGCGCGGGAACCCAGCCTTGAAGGATGTTCCCATCATAGCAGTGACTTCATATGCCATGGTCGGTGACAGGGAACGAACCTTGGCAGCCGGATGCAATGACTATATCGAAAAGCCTATCAACCCCGATACTTTCCTGAAGCAAGTTGAGACACACCTATCAGACAGGCCCGCAGATGAGGAGGCTCCAATATCATGAGTATCTTGATCGTCGATGACTATGAGGTTAACATTTACCAACTACAGTTTTTACTCAACAGCCACCACTATACAGTTGTCTCGGCGGTGAATGGTGCCGAGGCATTACAGATGGCCCAAAAGGACCCGCCGGAGCTCATCATCAGTGACATACTCATGCCGGTCATGGATGGTTTTAGCCTCTGCCGTGAATGGATGAAAGATGCCAGGTTACGTGAAATACCGTTCATGTTCTATACAGCCACATATACCGATGAACGCGACCGCGAATTCGCACTGAAACTAGGCGCGGTGAGCTTCTTCACGAAACCAACAGAACCAGACGTAATGATCGAGGCAGTTGAATCTGCTTTGAAGCAGAAGATCGATCCGCATCAACCCGTTTCGGAGGAAACACTTCCCGAAGAGACCGGTTTCTTGAGAGGATACAACGAAGCACTTATCCGTAAACTTGAGGATAAGATGAACCAGGTAGAACAGATAAATCTGGAACTTCAGAAAGACATCACCGAGCGTAAAATGATAGAACAAGCCCTTCAGACAAGCCAGAGCCTGCTTGGGCAGACGGAAGAGCTTGGGCGTATCGGTGGTTGGGAGCTTGACATCGCCACCTTCAGGCTATCCTGGACCGACACAATCTTCAATATCTATGAAATTGATACTCGGTTTACACCCACTTTGGATCAAAGCCTGGAATACTACACATCCGAATCCAGACCAGTCATAGAGTCTGCTGTGAAACGCGCTATAGCTCCAGGTGAGTCGTTCGATGTGGTTGTCAACATCAATACGGCCAAGAACAACCTGCGCACCATTCACGTTATTGGAAGAGCTGATCATGAGCAAGGCAAGGTCGTAGGATTCTACCAGGACATCACAGATTACAAACGCGCAGAGGACGAACGTGCCAAGCTGGAAGCGCAGTTGCAACAAATGCAGCGTATGGAGTCTGTCGGACGATTGGCGGGAGGTGTAGCGCATGATTTCAACAACATGCTGGGAGTGATATTAGGGCATACCGAAATCGTCCTCGAGCAGCTGGATCCATCAGAGCCACTCTATGAAGATATCGAAGAAATACAAAAGGCCGCTACTCGGTCTGCGGAGCTCACAAGACAGCTATTGACCTTCGCCCGTAAGCAGACAGTAGCACCCAAAGTAATGAGCTTGAATGACACCATCACAGGAATGTTAAAAATGCTGAACCGCATGATTGGTGAAAATATCAATCTGGTGTGGCATCCCAAGCTAGACGTGTGGCCGTTGTACATGGACCCCTCGCAGATCGACCAACTGCTGGCTAACCTGTGCGTCAATGCCCGTGATGCCATCGATGACACGGGAGTCATCACTATCGAAACAGGGAACCGAACGTTCGATGACGAGTTTTGCGCATCGAATCCAGAATTCAACATCGGCCAATTTGTCAAAATCTCCGTCAATGATACAGGCTGCGGTATGAGCAGGGAGGTGCAGGCTCACATCTTCGAGCCGTTTTTTACCACGAAAGCTGTCGGGCAAGGAACCGGCCTTGGTCTCGCCACCGTATATGGCATTGTCAAACAGAACAACGGATTTATCAATGTATATAGTGAGCCGCATCATGGTACCACATTCAGTATCTACATACCCCGGTATGCAGGTGCTACTGGCTCCGATTCCAAGTGTGATGCGGCGAAACCTGTCGTTCCTGGTCAGGAGACAGTTCTGATTGTCGAAGATGAGATGGCGATACTCCGGCTCGTAACAAAGATGCTTCAGCAGTTAGGATACCACGTTCTGATGGCTGGCACGCCTGGTGATGCCATACGCATAGCTGAAGAACACGCTAACGAGATAGATCTGTTGATTACTGATGTCATCATGCCGGAAATGAATGGGTGTGAACTCTCGAAGCTGCTGTCAGCGAAATACAATAACATGAAGTGCCTGTATATGTCAGGATATACCGCCGATGTCATCACCAACCGTGGCGAGCTGTATGATGGCGTCCATTTCGTACAAAAACCCTTCACTGTGGCGGAACTGGCCGCAAAACTGCGGGTTGCACTCACGTCTGACTAACCCAACGCTCATAGTTGTACGCAGAAATGAGGCAGAGCGATGCATAGAAGCCACATAATAATGGGCAGGCGTATTTTCGTCACAATCTGTGTATTTCTCATGTATGTGCTGCTGTGTCAGTCAACCTGGAGTGCAAGGCTAGTGCGTGTCGGCACATACCAAAATCCACCTAAAGTGTCGATGTCAGAATCGGGAAAAGCGGAAGGCATTTTTATCGACGTGCTTGAGGCGATTGCCGCCGATGAAGGCTGGAAGCTGGAGTATGTACCAGGAACCTGGGCACAAGGACTCGACCGGCTTTCGGCAGGCAAGATCGACCTCATGCCGGATGTGGCATTTACCGAACCACGCAAAATACTATATACGTTCCACAAAGAGCCTGTGCTGTCTGACTGGTTCCAAATATATGCCCGCCCCAAAAGCGGAATACGGTCCATTCTAGATCTAAAGGGAAAACGGGTATCGGTGTTGAACCGGTCGATACAGCAAGAGGCCTTCGATAAGTCATTCTCTGCGTTTGACCTTGATATTAAGCTAAAATCCTACCCCACTCTAGATTCGGCTTTTTCTGCTGTGAAACGTGGCGATGTAGATGCTGTGGTGGCGAACAGGTTCTACGGAGTATCACACCTGCGTGCATCAGGCCTGGAGGACACAGCCGTGATCTTCTACCCCACCCGTCTCTTTTTCGCATCACCCAAATCTGGAGACCCCACAATACTATATGCAATCGACAATCGGCTAAGTTCGATGAAAAAGGATAGGAATTCGGTATACTACCATTCGATAGAGCATTGGACATCGGAGGAGATTGAGTATGCCATGCCCCTCTGGCTGAAGCTCACGGCTCTAATAGCGGTGCTTCTGATGCTTTTTACGGCCTATTTCAATATCGCGTTGCGGCATCAGGTTTCGATACAAACTCATGAGTTACGCAAAAGTTTGAAAGTAAACGAACAGCTCTATGACGAACTCCACCAGCGGGCCATCATGCTAGAAGACCGTGTACATGAACGAACTGTTGAGCTAGAGGCCGCCCGTGACCGTGCGGAGGCGGCTGACCGAACAAAGTCCGCCTTTCTAGCCACCATGTCACATGAACTGCGTACCCCGTTGAACTCAATTATCGGATTCACAGGCCTGCTATTGCAAGGGCTAGCGGGTCCCATGAACGTTGAGCAGTGTAAACAAATGGGCATGATTAGGGCGAGTGGGCAGCATCTTCTTGACCTCATCAACGATGTGCTGGATATCTCAAAAATCGAAGCTGGTCAAATAGAGATCACGTGTGTATCCTACAACCTGCCCGCATCAATCATGAAGGTTGTGAACACCATTACTCCGTTGGCAGACAAGAAATCATTGCTTCTAAATGTCCATATCGCACCAGATGTCACCGACACCAAGGGCGATTCGCGCCGTGTAGAGCAGGTATTACTTAACCTGTTAAGCAATGCCGTGAAGTTCACCGATCATGGTGATGTTACTGTGAGAGTCACAGTGGATGCAGGGTATTATTCCATCGCGGTTACCGACACCGGCCCTGGGATCCACCAGGACGACATTCGCAAGTTGTTCCAACCCTTCAAGCAAATAGACACTGGCCTGACGCGCCAGTACGAAGGCACAGGCCTGGGTTTGGCCATCAGTAAGCGGCTGGTTGAAAAAATGGGTGGTCAGATATCGGTGGTAAGCACACCAGGCGTCGGTAGTACATTCATGTTTACCCTTATAAATGAACAGACGATCATTTCGTAGATACCACAAATCCTCCTCTACGATATTCGGAACACAAGCATTACTACTAGGTAATAGCCCACGCTGGGTTTCCATGCAACGCCTCCAGGAACCTCAATTTCAGCTTGTATGTCAAAATGTATATAGAGTTACAAATTCACGATCGACTTTCCTGGAGTAATACAAATGACCAAACGCCTTTTGGCCTTCCTGACATTCGTGTTCATGGTTGCGTCTGCCATGGCCGCACCAATCGATGGTGTGATTGTGGCGAAACTCCGCCTTTCCGCCAAACCCAGCACGGTCTTCGCGACCATTCCTACACGTGGCGGCGACCTGCTTCAGCCAGGATACAAATCGCTGAGCTTCAACAACTGGTATCGAATCAAGGTGCCCATTGGCCAGGAAGATCAGTGCATCGCCACGCTCAAACGGCAGTCGGGAGTGCTGCTTGCAGAGCGGTCATACAGCGTGAAGACACTAGCAGTCACCCCGAATGACCCGTATCTGACCACGAACTTTACATACGAAGCCATCCCCGAGATCAACTACCCGTACATGTGGAGTTGGGATAAGGTCGAGGCGAAAGCGGGCTGGAACATCTACCCTAATGCGCTGTATTCAGCCGCCACGCGCCCGAAAAATGCCATCCGTGTGGCGGTGATTGACACGGGCATCGATGAGACCCATGAAGACTTTGTCAATGCCGGCGGCAGCATCACCAATGTGGAGTCCGGTGGGCAAATCGACTTCACCAAGGGTTGCAGCATATTCGACGGTGTGGTGACCCATGGTGCAGAAGCGTTCCATGATGACCAGGGACATGGCACGCATGTGTCTGGCATCATTGCGGCCGCCGCTAACAACGGCATTGGTGTAGCCGGCATTGCATACCAATCTGTCATCGTTCCTATAAAGGTGTTGACTGCGGCTGGATCCGGCAACGACAGCGATGTGGCCATCGCACTGAAATACGCCGCGGACCAGAACATCCCGGTCATCAACCTCAGTTTAGGCGGACTAGAATACGGCAGCCTGCTGATGGAGGCGGTCAACTACGCTTTCTATAAAGGCTCCATCATCCTCTGCGCGGGTAACGAGAGCGGCACTGGCGGAGGAAACCTGGGCAACATCTATCCAGGCTCCTGCAGCAAAGTGCTGGCGGTGAGTGCCACAGGCGTCGATGATGAATTTGCGGCGACATATGCGGGCTCTGGTATGTATGTGGGCATTTCGGCCCCCAGCGGCGATTACAAAATCATATCAATCGACTTCGACGGAGATGGTGTAACGGATTTTGATTACCCATGGTTAGTCGAAATATGGAGCACCATCCCAGTAGACATCCCCTTCACGGAGCCCAACACAGGCTTTCAAGACTACACCTACGGCTGGGCACTGGGAACATCCATGGCTACCCCGCATGTGTCTGCCCTGGCCGCACTCTACACCGAGTATAAAAGCCTGACCCAAGCATCACATGACGCTAACCTGCGCACCTTCCAGGCCATCCAACGAGGGGCCGATTCCACCAACGGACTGGCTAATGGCGGACACGACTATATGTTTGGATATGGCCGTATCAACGTGCCAGCCACACTGCAAGATACCGACCAGCGTGCAGCAACCGTAGGCAGTTTGTGCGGCCAAGTCCTATACGGAGGCACACCAGCAGTCGCTGCTGATGTCTACGTCTACCCCATGGGCTCTATAACCGAGCTCCGCACCACGGCGCAGGAGTCAGGTTTATGGCGTTTACCCAACATCGCTCCGGGCTTATACCGCGTCAAGGCACGGTTTTTCGGTAGCGTGAAGGAGATATTGAACGTGCGCGTGGTGGCCGGAGCCGATACCCCTGGTGTGGACTTCTGGCTGGGTGACGTGTCGATGCAGACAGACGAAACTGCAGTAGATGAGCAGAATCTTAATGTCTCCATCGCTGGCAGTACACTCATCGCTGACTGGTGGGCTCGTGACCTGCTAAGCGGTATCGGTAAATACGAAATCTGCCTTGGCAGTGCTCAAGGACTCTCCGACATTCAAGCATGGACCGATTATGGCTGGAAGCAGTATGACAGCTTCGCAAAACCGGCGGGTGCCGCCTACATGGGTCTGCGTGTGACCAACGGGGCAGGCATCGTCAGCACACCGATCTGGAAATCACTTGGTGGCGGTGGTGCGCCTACGGGAACCGTCTCGGTGAAGATCAGCATCGCAGCCTTTACCGGTGACTTCACCAAACTCAGCCTTGCCGTGACCGCAGCACGCACTGGCGAGACACTCACGCAGAGTGTCGCCATCGATGCGAACGGTAACGCCAGCTTCGTCATCCCAAGCGGCACCTGGGACATCACCCTGAAACCCACGCATTCACTCGCTAAGAAGACCACCGGAGTGGTGCTCAACGGCACCGCCAACATGGGCACTCTCAGCTTCACGAATGGTGATGTTGATGGCGGTAACTCAGTGGACCTGTTCGACTACGTGAAGCTTGACGAGAACTTCGGCAAGCCATATGTGGCCGGTGACTTAGACGGCAGCGGTTCGGTGAACCTGTTTGACTATGTGATCATCGACACCAGCTTCGGCAGGGTTGGACAGTAGAGACCAAACAGACGTCAACCCGACATCAGAATGGCCGGTGCAGGAAATCCTGCACCGGCCTTTTTTAGTTTTGCAGGTTATACAGTGAAATACGCAGTATTATAAGTCAGAGTATACAAACCCTGGGAGCTTCAAATTGACCATACTACCTATACCGCAACAGAGTGAGCAACTTTCTGGCGAGATGCCGTTGGCTGTTCTCCATAGCGTAAACCTCAACGCACCAGCCGCAAGCCTTGATGGTTTGAAACAGCACCTTCATGAGCTGTGTGCAGAGGCTGGCACCAGGTGCCGGGTGACCACCAACGCTTCGGGCAGCTTCATGCTGAGTGCAGGCACCGTGCAGATGGATATGAAAAGCCCGTCAGGCAATCCTCTGGCCATGCAGCAAGGTTACCGGCTGCATATCGACCCGAAGGGGCTCACCCTTTTGGCATGGTCAGAGAAAGGTCTTTTCTACGGCCTGATGACCCTGCGGCAGATCCTTCTTGAAGCGAAACGCGAACGGCGAAGCTCCTTGCAGGCAGTCGATATCTTTGACTGGCCGGCATTGTCTATGCGCGGATACCACGAAGACTACGGCCGTGACCAGCTCCCCACAATGGCCGACCATAAGTTCATGATCCGCTGTCTGGCGCAATACAAGATGGACACCTTCATGTTCTACATTGAGCCCGACCACTTTGTCTACAAGTTTGATCCCAACATCAGCCCCACATACGACAGGTTCACGATACTTGAAATCCGCGAGCTGGTGGCCTACGCCCGTCGATACTATGTGCAGATCATCCCTGTGGTGGAGCTGCTGGGCCACTGTGAGATGCTGCTCAGCAATGAAAAGTATAAACCCATCGGTGAAATGCCGCTGTATGGAAGTGACCTGTGCCCGACCAGCGAAGAGACATGGCAGATCACAGCCAAGATCATTGATGAACTGGCACCAGCCTTTGATGCCCAGTACTTTCACGCCGGGCTCGATGAAAGCTTTGGTATCGGTCAGGGACGCAGTGCCGATGCGGTCAAAAAGGTTGGTATCGCGAAGGTATTTGCCGACTGGTATAACCGCTTGAACCAGCAAATTCGCAAGCATGGTCAAACCATGATGATGTATGGCGACATCGTGATGAACCACCCAGAGATATTGACGATGCTCGATAAAGACATCGTGCTGATGAGCTGGGACTACATCCCGCGTGACCGTTATGAGTCGCTGGACAGGTTCGCCCAACTCGGATTTAAAACAAATGCGCTGAGCGGCATATGGGACTGGAACCAGGCCTATCCCCTTCTAGGCGCCGCATTCGCGAACATCGACGACTATACGCAGCAGTGCGTTGAAGTGGGTGCGACAGGCCACTTCCTAAGCTCATGGGGGGACAACTTCCGCGGCATCTGGGGATATAACCTGAGTGAATTGAACGATAGCGGTGTGATTTACTGCGGCTGCTCAGGCTGGACAGGGAAACCCATCCCCATACAGCAGTTCATCCCGATGTTTTGCATCAGTTATTACGGCAGTTCCGACCCTCAGTTCGCGGACGCTTTACTCAGCCTTGCGCTTTCACAAGGCGAGGGACTAGAACACTCCAGTCAGGCGATTAACGTCATGCGTAGTGACATTTTGTCTAGTGTCTTCATGATGATGGATGCAGCGGATGGCTATATGAACTTCTGGCGGACGTTGAACGACACGGCTTCGCAAGCGTTGAAGGCACTGAGCCACCAGCGTCTGGCACGCAACGGCGACCGCATGGATGCCATTCTCGTGGGGGCACGGCAGCTTCAACTTGCGGCTCAGATGGCACTCGGCGCATATGAGATCGCCCGTTCGATGCAGCAGCCCAAGCTGGATACCGCGATGGCAGTAGCGGTTCTGCAAAAGCTGATCGCCCAGCAGCGCAGCCTCGCGACTGCCTACAAGAAGGTCTATCTGAGACGAAACCGCCCTTTGAATATGGGACGGATTCAACCAAACTGGGAGTTCACGATCAGTCGGTTGGAAAGCTTGCTGACCGATGTACGTGAAGGCAAACTAGCATACAGCACGCGCAAAGCGTTGATGGCATCCTGGCGGTTCGACCCAAAGGCCCCCTGGGAGAGCATGCCTAAAGGACTCGCATTAAAACCGAAGACAGCTGACGCTTCCATACGGCAGCTTTCGGATGGCACCGGTTATATACAGCTTCAGAACAACAGTTTTGTGAATACCATAGACGAAAAGCAGCGGCTTGATTTCGGCAAAAACGCCTTCACATGTGAACTCTGGACGCGTCATCATGGCCAGAAACAGCAGCAGTACGGCAGCACTCTGTTAAGTTACGGAGCGGGCTGGCGCTTTGGCATGATCAACGGAAACCTGACCTTCACCATCTACGCCGTAAATGACCTTGAGTGCCCCAGTGCTGCCGTACCCCCGGACGGTGAATGGCATCACGTGGCCGTCAGCTTCAATCACTGCCACACGGTGAGTTACTTCGTTGACGGTCAGCTAAAAGCGCAAATGGAGCTGTCGGGCCTGCCCAACAGCACCAAGAACCCACAGATCGTGCTGGGTAACGACCCAGCCTCGCTCTCGGGGTATACAGGTGATATCACGCGCCTGCGGATACACGCCGGTGCTTTGACCGCCGATCAGCTTGACACCGCCTTCAAGCCAGTGAGGGATTGACCTCGCCGGTTTCTTTTGCCTAAGTCCGGGGCGGTTTTCCCTAACCGCGCCGGTCTTGATCCGGGACGACAGCTTTCAGGCTATCCGCCAGACCGGCGCGGTCTATAGTCCTCTGAACCCGCTAGCCATCCGTAAGACCGCCCCGGACATAGGCAATAACTGCCGTAGTCCGGGCGGTCTTCATTGCCTAAGTCCGGGGCGGTTTTCCCTAACCGCGCCGGTCTTGTTCCGCGGGACGAAAGCTTGCAGGCTATCCGCCAGACCTGCGCGGTCTATAGTCCTCTGAACCCGCTAGCCGTCTGTCAGACCGCCCCGGACATAGCCAATAACTGCCGTAGTCCGGGGCGGTCTTGATTGCCGTAGTCCGGGGTCGTTTTCCCCTAACCGCGCCGGTCTTGTTCCGCAGGACGAAAGCTTTCTGGCTATCCGCCAGACCGGCGCGGTCTATTGTCCTCTGAATCGCTAGCCATCTGTCAGACCGCCCCGGACATAGCCAATAACTGCCGTAGTCCGGGGCGGTCTTCATTGCCTAAGTCCGGGGCGGTTTTCCCTAACCGCGCCGGTCTTGATCCGGGACGACAGCTAGCAGGCTATCCGCCAGACCGGCGCGGTCTCAAGACCTCTGACATCCGCCAGACCGCCCCGGACATAGGCACGGACTACCCTACTTCACCCAGCGGATGATCTCCTCAACGCTCTTGCGAGGGCGGCGTTCGGGAGCCTGCTTCACGTAGCCGATGGGCAACGCCGCGACCGGCTCCAGTTCCTCAGGCAACCCTAACCCTCCCCGCACCGCGGAGGGATCAAACGCACATATCCAGCAGCTCCCCAACCCCTCATCTACCGCGGCCAGGTGCATATGCTCTACGCAGATCGCCAAATCGATGTCGGAATGGTTCTTCTGGTCATACGCGCGAACCCAGGCAGCCGCAGGCTGTGAACATGCCACCAATACGACCGGTGCTTCGGTGATCCATCGCTGTGAGTCGCGTGGAAACATCGCCTTCTTCACATCCTGGTTGGTCACCACGTAGAGTATCCAGGGCTGTCGGTTGGTGGCACTAGGCGCCAGGCGACCAGCCTCCACTATCCTAAGCAGTTTCTCATGCTCCACATCCTGGTCAGTGAAACTCCGCACGCTTCCGCGCTGCCTGCAGAGGTCTAATAAACTCATGCCCATGCATCCTCCGGTTCTGCTTGAAATAGCGCCAAAAAGGCCATCGCCACTGTCACAACCACGAATAGAGGCAACGCAAGCGAACCGCTTGGTTGTGAGAGGTTATGTATATCAAGTCTAGACATACTCATGTAGTTAAGTATAATCTCCAGTATAGTGGCAGGCACCATGGCGTGAGCCACGATATTACATGTCTGCGCAAATGGCCGCGTCAACCCATTGACCGGTATCACGCTCATCACACCGCCCAGTAATGCCACCAGGATGCTTCGCCCTATTAACATAAATATAAACAGCAGAAGAACGCCAACAAAAATGTAATAGACCGCAGTCTCACGCAGCCTTTCAGCTGCATTCTGATTATTCACACCGTTAAGCAAGTTCATAGAATTCGGTTTTGAGTCCGGCTGTCCCTTCGCGTGTGTATAGACCATATCACTCGTCAGCAACACGCACCGTATATCACCGTATGCGGCCTTCACCTGGCTCAGATTCGTTTGATTTGTGGTATCTATGACGACCACAAAATCATCGCCTTTATAGGTGTATGGCTGCGGCACTCCAGGCATACTCAGTTTTCCGTTCTCAACACTGAAGGGAGGCGTCGATTGAATGGCCTTCTGAGTAAACGGCATCACCATGTCCACGATCTTCGTGCATAGTACCATCCAAACCAGGCAGCTTATCAGCGTCATGACCGCTAAAACACCAAACGCACCCCCACCACTGGCCTTCATCAAGCGTCCATACCCGCCAACCGGATTGAACGCTAAGCCAAACCTCTTGAAAAAGAACATCCGATACCTCCCACACAGTTTACGTGTCACTGATTCTACTGTACCAAATAACAACACCCGCCCGGTGATACCGGACGGGCGTTTGTGTAACTATAGTGCCGACATGGGGCTACAGACGCAGCGTGTCAGGCCGGCGACGAAGGGTCGCCACGGCGGTGCAGCCGATGCCCTCTTTGCGGCCAATAAAACCCATCTTCTCGTTGGTGGTAGCTTTCACATTCACCCGTTCGGCAGATACCTGCAGCACTCCGGCGATGCGCTCACGCATCTGCGGCGCATACGGATGCATCTTGGGTGCCTCCGCCATGATAGTAGAGTCGATGTTCTCAATACTCCAGCCGTCGGCGGCCAGCTTTGCCCAGGCGATTCGTAGAAGATCAGTGCTGTCGGCATTCTTGTAAGCAGGATCGGTGTCAGGGAAAAGCGTGCCGATGTCATCCATACCGGCGGCACCCAGCAAAGCGTCAATGATCGCGTGAATCAACGCGTCGGCATCGCTGTGGCCAGCGAGTCCCATGTCGTGTTTGATGGAAACACCACCCAGTATCAGCTCGCGGTCATCGACCAACTGGTGGCTGTCATATCCAAAACCGGTGCGCACTTCAAAGCTGCCCAATAGAATTTCCTCCATCCGCAGTTGGTCTTCAGGGTATGTCAGTTTGATGTTCGTGGCCTCGCCAGGCACCACACTTACGGGGTGGAACTCCTCGACGACCGAGGCATCGTCTGTGGGACTGCCTTCCCGGAAGTCGAATCGGTCGTATGCACTGCGCAGCACGCTGAGGCTGAATCCCTGGGGGGTTTGTACACGCATGAGGTCGGTTTTATGGCCGTCTTCATCGCGTGACTGTCGGGATGTGGTTCCGTGGGTATGGCCATCGGCGTCCACCCACCAGAGGGTGTCACAGATGCGCACGACGGGCACCACAGCTCCATGCTGGCGCGTCCCACGTACGACTCGAGAGATCAAGTCTGCGCTCACTGCCGCGCGGGCACAATCATGCACCAGCACGCTGCCGTCATCGGTGTCGATGGCATCAAGGCCTGCCATCACCGACTCCCAGCGGGCCGGCCCTCCCTCCACCACGCTGACCACCTTAGCGAATGGCTTCACAAGTTCCTGCATCGCACTCAAGTCATCTTCAGAGGTGACCAGCACGATGCTGCTGATATCGGAGTGGTTTTGAAAGGCTCGGAGGGCCCACCACACTGCGGGTTGCCCTCCGATACGCGTCCATAGCTTATTGGTTCGGCTACCGAACCTTTCGCCTCGTCCGGCTGCTAGCAAAATTGCGTGAGTTTCGTTCACCGTAGTCTCTATCATCCTCGTCCATATCTTGGGCGTTGGCAAAGATCATTTTACCGGCCGGTGTCTGCAGCAAGCTGGAGACGACCACGATGATCTCCTGGTCTATACAGTCTCGGGCACCTTCCACCACAATCATCGTGCCGTCGTCTAAATAGCCGACGCCTTGATTCTGCTGGTTGCCCTCCTTGATAATCTTAACCTTAAGCTCTTCACCAGGCAAGGCAACCGGTTTTAGAGCATTCGAAAGCTCATTCACGTTCAGCACGCGAACGCCTTCCAGCTCCGCCACCTTGTTCAGATTATAGTCATTGGTGACGATCACACCGTTGATTCTCTGGGCGATCATGACCAGCCGTTTGTCCACCGGCTCGCCTGGGTCAGCCAGGTGATCATAGGTGCGCAGCTCAAGGTGCCGTTCCTTCTGCATCTGGTTTAGGATATCCAGACCGCGGCGGCCGCGGGCCCGGCGCAGTGAATCGGAGCTGTCAGCGATATACTGCAACTCGTCGATCACAAAGCCGGGGATATAGAGCACGCCCTCGACAAACCCCGTGCGGCAGACATCCAGCAGCCGACCGTCGATAATCACATTGGTGTCAAATATCTTCACCTTTGCGTTATCCATGGCGGTCTTCTCCTGGCTAGGAGCTGCGGCCTGCTGCGTCACAGGGAAGCCGATGTCCTTCAAACTGATCAAGGCTGAGACACTGAGGTAAACCAGCACAACAGCCACACCGAAAGTTAATGTTTGCCCCATCGGTCCGGATCTAGGCAAAACAAGCGCAAACGGAATGGTGATGATAAGCCCCAGGATAATTCCAAACGTCACCGCCACTTTCTCACGCGGGTCGGTTCGCTCCAGTCGATCCTGGATACTGATGATCCAATTGAAGAACTTGGGCCATAATACGAGTGCAATCAAAATACCAATGAGCGATAGTGCAATCTTGACTACTGTGTAATAGCTGGGATCGTTGAGTGACAATTCGCGGTTGCGTTCCAGCACGTGAATGAACCATAGGGAACACTGATACCCCGCCATTGCCCCACAAGCCATCACCGCTGCGAAAAGAAATAAGCGGAATGTCTTAGCGATAGGCACGGTTTTTGACCTCCTGAAAGATACTTATGAATGTATTACGAACTGCATTTATGGTACACATAAAAGCGACAACGCGCCTTCACAGGCGCGCCTATAGCATCGATGGCCATCAACCTTGTCATCAAGGACTTGGTTGGCACGTCAGATGTATCGGTTCTATATACTATACTGCTTGAACGGTCTTGGCTGCTTCACGAAAAGATCGATCGACGGTGTATTTTCCAAAATCAACATCACCAACCAGGTAAAACGAACCGGTAAGCAGTATCAGATCATCTATTTCCGCGATACTGTCGGCGTGTTGAAGAGCCGTATTAGCGTCAATACTGGTCATCAACAGACCTTTGAATTGCCGAAATGGTGCTGCCAGCTTTTTCAAGCTCATACCCCGGCGATCACGCGGTGCAGTTAAAATCACTACATCCGCAAAGCCTAGTATTAACTCGGCCATACAGTCAGGTTGATGCCCCTGGGTCATGCCCAACACAACGATTCTTTTGTTGTGCGGCACACTCTCCTTCACGGCATCCAGAAGCTTCGCCAGCGCCTGCGGGTTATGAGCACCATCCAATAACGTCCACGGATTACGGCCGATAACCTGCATCCGACCCGGCAGCCACGCCTCTGCCAGCCCACTTTCAATGGTCTGATGTGAGACGTCACTAAAAGAATTAGACGTCAGCAGCATACAAATTGTTGCAGCAATCGCGGCATTACTGGCTTGATATTTGCCAAATAGTCCTAATTGGTAGCTTCCAGCGCAGTTCTTTGGTTGCGCAATCGTTACGCCTCCAGGCGATCCCTGTATCGGTTCGTAATTCCATACCACGTTTTCGCCAAAGTTCTCATACAATCCTGCCCCTTCAGGTTGCACCAGCCAATAAGGGCTGCCGCATTCCTGTGCCTTCGCCTCGATCACCCTCCTTGGCTCATCTTCGACTACTGCGCTCACCACTGGTACGCCGGGTTTGATGATGCCGGCCTTCTGCCCCGCGATCGCCCCCAAAGTGTTGCCCAGACGTTCCATATGATCGAGACCAATACTGGTGATCGCGCAGACTTCGGGTGTGATCACATTGGTGCAGTCGAGTAGACCGCCCATTCCAACTTCTATCACCGCGATATCAACCTTCTGTTCCGCAAACCAGGTAAACGCGAGCGCAGTCTTCAGCTCGAACTCCGTGACCTGCCCCATGGAAGTATGGGCCAGCTCCTGTATCATTGGCTGGATTCGGCCTACTATTTCCGCGAAGTTCTCCTCAGGTATCATCTGTCCATCCACCTGCACTCGTTCGCGCAGGTCGAAGACATATGGTGACAGATATACTCCGGTTCGATACCCAGAAGCCCGCATGATAGCGGCCGTCATGGTGCAGGTACTGCCCTTGCCGTTGGTGCCAGCAATATGGACGCTCTTGAACTGGCGATGCGGGTTGCCAAGCATAGCCAGAAGAGCCTCTATACGCTGGTTGCCCAGCTTAATTCCAAAACGCTTGAGACCCTGCATGTATTCCACGGCCTCATGAAAGCTGATATGCAAAACTGTTACTCCGATATATATTTTGAAACGCTGGATGTACACCATATGGGGCATCCACGATGGTGAAGCTCACGGCTAGTATATATCCAGCTGGCGGATGTCACGCCGCATTCCTAGGATGACCACGGCCATGATGCAGAATATGACACAAACCCACACCGCCGAGATGGCACCATACTGTCTGGCCAACCATCCTACCAGAAGCGACCCGAACGGGCCAACGCCTGCCATAGCATAGAAATGCAGCGAGGCCGCACGCCCAGTCATCGAAGGCGGCGCCTGCAGTTGCATCAGTGAGTTGATGGACGCCAGGGTGCTCACCATTCCACATCCCACCATGGCTAGACCTACCATGGCGATATAGAATGCCCAATGCGAATGCCAGACAGCAATACCGTTGAACAATACCAAACCCATGCACAGAATGGATGAAGTCATAAGCAACGCCAGCCCTCGAGGCACCTTGCCTACAAACTGCCCAAGCAGTATGGCTCCCGCCAGCGCACCAACGCCAGTCGCACTGTACATAGTGCCCAGTCCATGCTGGCCGGTCTGGAAAATATCTTTAGCATACACAGGGAGTAGTGCCACATAACTCAACCCAAACAGGCAGATCACAGCATCAAGTGAGAGTATCGCCTTCATCAGCGGATTTCGCTTCACCATACGTAAACCGGCCAGCACATCAGACCAGGCTGAGTTCCGCATAATCGACCTATCGCTCGGTCGAACCGTCACATACAGCATCATCACCACGACGGCCAAATAACTGATCGCATTAAAGCCGAAACACCACCCGGCACCCTTCCAATCCATGACTAATGCACCGGCTACTGGCCCGAGAATTCGCGAAATATTAAACGCCACACTGTTCATCGCGATGCCGACAGGCATCAACTCGGGCCCGAGCATGTCCATCACAATCGCCTGGCGGGAAGGACCATCTACCGTCATCACAAACCCACTGGCCACGGCAATCAGCACAACATGCCAGAATGCCAGCATATGAAGCTGCGCCAAAACTGCTAATATCGCCGCCAGCACAAATGAGATAAACGAGGTCAACATCACCAGCCGCCGCCGCTCAAACCGATCGACCAGAACTCCGCCAAACAACCCAAACAAGGTAATGGGGAGCTGTCCCAGAAACGGAACTAGCCCCAGCAAAAACTGGTCGTTTGTCAGTAGATAGACATACCAGCCCATCGCCACATTCTGCATCCAACTGCCCATAAAGGAGGTCAGCATACCAATCCAATAGAGCCGGTAATCCCTGACCTGCCATACGGACAGGTTGGGATTTCCATGGAATGAGTTGGTGGAGAGATGATCCGTGGTCATATATTCATGGTAACATTTCTGGATTCAGGGTTGATTTACACCAGTATTCGGTGCTCAGATATATGGTCATTCACCATATATACGGGATGCTGTATTCCGCGTGACATTTGTCCGATCCGACGAATCCGTCGGATAACGAACCTGCCCCAGAAAAAGCAAACCGGGCGGGACCATGAATGGCACCGCCCGGTTAGTTGCAGACACCGATAGACTACTTGCTTTTCTTGGGAGCAGGCTTTTCGGTTTTTGATGGCTCGGGCCGTGCTTGCATCACAGGAGCCGCTGCGGGTTTCTTGTAGTCGGCGATGATCTTGGTTTGAGCGGCTACCAGATCGGCACGCCCCATCTTTTTATACTCAGCCAAAATCATGTCCTGCGCCTGCAGGTTGCGGTTGTTCGCTACCTTGCTGGCCATCTGAAGCTGTTCGATCGTGCCTTTGGTGTCACCGACATCCCACAGCAGCTTCGCCAGTTCAATACGCACCATGGGGCTCTCCATTTTAACCAGAGCTTGCTTGTAGGTTTTGGCAGCTTTCTGTTTCAACTGCTCCACCAGTGCGGGGGCCACACCTGGAGTGCTTGACTGCATCGAGTAGAGCTGTGCTAGTTGAAGCTGCACATTAGTCGAGTTGTTTGTCTTGCTGGCCTCGTCAAACAGCTTGACGGCCTTGCCTATGCCTTCTGGCGTATATGGGCTGCTTTTCGGGTCGCCAAACGCAGCGTCAAACACTTTGATCTCAGGATCATTGATCTCAACTTTGGCGTTGTCGATCAACTGCTTCTGGTATTTACTCCAGAGGGCCTGTTTGGCGGTATCAATATACTGTTTTTTGAGTTCAGGCTTGCGCTTCTCGAAGTCTTTGGTAACGCCCGAAGTGATTTTGTCCAGTTTGATGATGTGGTAACCATAACTGGATTTCACGGGTTGTGAGACCTCGCCAAGCTTCAGCTTATCTGCCGCTTCGGCGAACTCAGGTACGTAACTAGAAGCTAAGCTATTACGAAGACCAGGATTAAGCTCTCCCCCGCGGGTCTTGCTGCCTGGGTCTTCAGAGTACTGTCCAGCAAGCTTAGCGAAATCTCCACCGGCTTTAATCTTGGCTTCGATCTCATTAGCAAGCTTCAATGCATCGGCATCTTTGCGTTTTCCGGTGGTGACCAGGATGTGTCGAATGTTTAGCATATCTAGCCCAGCTTTAAGCACTTCATCACTCGGATCATCCACTTTGCTGACCTTATCCTGAAGTCTTTTCTGCAGTAACCCCAGTTTGATCTGCTCCCCATCCTTCGTAACGCTATCTTTCGCGATAGAATCAATGAACTCGGGAAGGCTCTTGCCGGTCTGCTTCTTTACAAAGTCAGCCCACTCTTTGTCGTTCATTGGCTTCTTTTGGCTGATCTGCATCCGCTGCATCTGCAATTGGGCAGTCAACTGTGTCTTGGCTTCTGCCAGCAGTTCGCTGTCATTTACGCTCACGCCCTCGCGCTTCGCGGCATCTTCCAGCAAAGCGGCCTGCTTGAGCTGGTTGAATGCCTGGTAGTTCTGCTGTACTTGATATAACGCATCATCAGAACCTGGATACATGTTCGATCGCATTCTATCCTGAGCTTGACTAACAGCCTTAGCCAACTGAGGCTGAGTGATCTCAATACCATTCACTTTACCGACCACAGAGGACTCGCGGCTGCCACCGCCGGCACCGCCGCAGCCACCGCCGCCGAAATATGTAACCATACCCAGCCCGAACACAACAGCTAGGCCGACAGCGATACCGGAGCCAACATGGCTAAATTTTTCACGCATGGTGCGCAGCGACACTACCTCTTCTTCGACATGAGGTTTTTGCGGATTCGGTTGAGAAGATGTTTGTTTGGGCTTCTGGTTCTGTCCGTTCGCCATGATTCGCCTAACTCCTACTATCTGATTTGATTATTAATGGTTCTGTAGTTTGCACAGCAGTGACCGGTAGGGTTACCTGACTGTGTATGGGATGCCTTTTTGTTTAAGTTCACTCGTGAACTTGTTCACATTTTGCTTGACTCGGTACTGAGCTAACTGAACGACATACCCGCCGCTTGGTGATTTGATGATATCGGCTCCCGGCACATGTGCCTTGAGATGCGTAAGACCAGCCTGCGCCTCAGCCAATGATTTGTAGTGAGTACTGGCCATCACTCGATAGACACCAGCCGCCGGGGTTACCGGCGGCAGTTTTGTTTGATCATCTAACCTTGTTGGCTGTTGCACTGGCAAACTTGGTTTGGTCATAGCTGGCAACGGCTTTTTAGCCGCCGGCGGCTTCACCTTAGGCTTCACTGACGGTTTCGCCACTGTAGCCGGTTCCGGCTTTTTCACCACGATCCTCTTTGGAATGGTGATCGAAACGGCGGCTTTGGGTTTGAGCTTTGGCTTCACCTTCGGCTGCGGTGCTTTTGTGGGTTCCGCAACATGAACTGGCTTCTCTGGTGTCTCGCTGGCCTTCGGTTTCGGTGATTCCGTTGGTTTCACCTCAGTAGATTTACCGGGCTTATTCACAATCACCTCCACCTCCACATCATCGCTAGAGGGCTTCTTCTCAGCCTTTTTGACGCTGGAAGGCGGCTCCGCCGACTTAAGAGGCAGCTTGCTGGGGCCTGTGACAGCTGGTGTTAGCCGACTTTTGTGCGATGCTGGGTTGCGAAACACCAACGGTCCTAACACCCCGCCTAATGCATAGGCGACAGCCAGACCGACGATCAACACCAATATCCACCAGCCGGAACTCTGTTTTCTCTGTGCTGTTCGATTGTTTCTCACGATGTCTTCGTCCTAAGCCTCGCCCCAACTAGTTTTAGGCTCTGCTTTTTGGGCATCACCCAACAGGCCGAGGAATGTCGTGCGATCGAGTGTTTCGGTGCTCATCAGGGTTTCTGCCACATGCACCACCATTTCGTGGTTAGCCTGTAGAATTTTAAGACCGCGCCGGAAACATTCATCGACAATGGTGCGTACTTCATGATCGATGATCGTCGCGATCTCCTCACTGTAGTTGCGATCTTCCATGATGTCTCGCCCCAGGAAGGGGTTTCCATGTCGGCGGCCAAAAGTGAGATGTCCCAACTTTTTGCTCATACCGTATTCGCAAACCATTGCTCGGGCGATTTCAGTCGCACGGCTCAAGTCATTATTCGCGCCAGTGGTGGCCTCGCCAAACTTCAGCGTTTCCGCCGCCCTGCCGCCCAGGAACGCGGTGATGCGGTCAAGCAACTGCGCTCTGGTGATGAGGAATGTATCCTTCTCGGGTAGATACATCGTCACACCGAGGGCCATGCCTCGCGGCAGAATCGTCACTTTATGAACTGGGTCTGAGTTCGGCAGAAGTTCGCCGATGATAGCATGACCCACTTCGTGGTACGCCACCATCTCTTTTTCCGCCGGATCGATCAGCCGACTCTTCTTCTCAGGCCCGGCGATCACGCGATCCACCGCTTCCTCAAAGTGCCGGTTCTCAATCGACTTGCAGTCTTCACGAGCCGCCATCAAAGCAGCCTCATTGACCAGGTTGGCCAGATCGGCCCCGCTAAAGCCTGGGGTCATTTTACTGATGGCCACGCTGTCCACATCGTCATCAAAAGGCATACCCTTCATGTGTACACGAAGAATCTCATCGCGGCCCTTCTGATCTGGCGGGTCAACCATCACCTGACGGTCAAATCGGCCAGGGCGCAGCAACGCCGGGTCTAGAACATCAGGCCGGTTGGTCGCAGCGATCAGTATGATCCCGCTGTTGGGGTCGAATCCGTCCATCTCCACCAGCATCTGGTTGAGTGTCTGTTCACGCTCATCATGCCCGCCGCCCAGTCCAGCTCCACGCTGTCGGCCTACGGCGTCAATTTCATCAATAAAGATGAGGCACGGGCGGTTTGCCTTCGCGGTCTCAAAAAGATCACGCACACGGCTGGCGCCTACGCCTACGAACATCTCCACGAACTCAGAACCACTGCTATGGAAAAAGGGCACTTCCGCCTCCCCCGCCACAGCACGCGCCAGCAGCGTTTTACCGCATCCTGGAGGGCCCAGCAATAATACGCCTCTGGGGATCTTCGCTCCCAGCACAGAGTATTTTTTGGGGTTTTTGAGGAAGTCGACTATCTCAGAAAGCTCTTCTTTGGCTTCATCAACGCCGGCGACGTCAGCGAAGGTGATTTTTGGCGTATTCTCACCTGCCCGCCGTGCCCGGCTGCGTCCAAAGGACATCGCCTGGTTGTTACCCGACTGCGCCTGACGCATCATGAAGAACCAAAATACGCCCATTATCAACACGACAGAGAGCAGCGGCAGCAGCCCTTGTATCACTTCGTTTGCTACGGATTTAATGAACGTGAATTGAACGGACTTAGCTTCCATACGTTCAAGCAGTTGAGCCCGCGCTTCCGAAGTGTCCGGAAGTGTTGAGGTGTATTCTGTGTTATCTAGTCCCCGCAGACTGACGGTATCGCGGTCAAACGACGCCTTCAGTATTTGGTTGGTATCTACCAGTTGCAGCACACGCGAATAATCGATTTTCTTAGGCGCAGGCCCGCCGATTTCTCCGCGCATGAGATAGAAGATAGATAGTGCCAATACTGTGACAACCAGTATGGTGCTGATCCTTCTGTTCAAACAGTCCTCCGAATGGGGCGCCACCCCCTTGTAATCAGCGTCATTATAACATACGAGATAGTGGAAGAATCCGTTGCATCTCCGCTTGTATCTCTGCCTCGAGTACCAGGCAGTCACATCCACCGGTCGGGGTTTTGCATCTGTCGGCGATACATCCGCCAGGCACCCAAACCACACCTTCCGCATCTGCCAGCACAGGCCAGGCCCGCCGCCAGTTGCCAGGTATCCCCGCGGATGACAGCACATCAAAAACCTTGCGGCGTCCACTCATGCCCAAGGGCAATATCCGCTCACCCGTTCGAGCGACCCGAAACACCAGCGGAGGCACGATGCAATCCATATTTAGACTCACCTGCCAATTACCGAGGTTTCGGATAGGACTTTGCCGCCTCGCCCGCACCATATGAAACACAATACCCGTATTGGGATCCGTAAAGTGGGGCGCATTGACATCAACAGGCTGCTCCCAGACCACCGGTAAAACCTCTTGAGGCGCATTCTCACGCGCAATCAACTTCTGCCCGTCGCTCCTCACCACCAGCTTGCGGCTGGTGAGGTTGACCGCACCACGGGTGCCGGTCAGCAAATACTGCCGCAGACGTTCAATATGCCGTAACTCTACCCCTTCGGTTCCGCCAAACTCATCAAAAATCTTACAGATGATGCGCCGCTGCACGGCCACCGTCTGGTTCATGATCGCATCACGGGGCACCATCACGGCACCATTCACACGCTGCACGACCTCTTCAAAAACAGGTCCGATCCGCCGATCCCAATCGATCTCTTCCTGCCGGGCGATATCGCTGAACCTGAGTAAGGCTTTATCCACACCGGGGTTCACTTGCCTGAGCAGCGGAAGAACCTTCAAGCGCAGCAGGTTTCGGCTAAACCGTGTATCCGCGTTGCTTTCGTCCGTGATGTAAGGCAGTCCCAGTGACTGGCAATACTTCTCGGTGTCGGCGCGCCTGATCTCCAGCAACGGTCGGAGGGGGTCACCAAGTCGGTCCATGCCCATCACACCGTGCCAGCCGCTGCCGCGCACCAGGTGCAGCAACAGACTTTCCACCTGGTCGTCTGCGTTGTGCCCTACGCACAGAATGTGGGCGGAATGCTCACGCAAGATAGTCCGAAGTGCTTCGTATCGCAGGTGGCGTGCCACCGCTTCAAGCCCTTCACTGGCTAAGGCGTTACTGCCCTCCACGTCGACTTGCTGCGAAACAAACGGCACACCCAGAAGACCGCACATTCGTTCGCAGTGCAACTGGTCCTCTTCGGCTTGTTCCCGCAGCGAATGGTTGATGTGGGCCGCCACCACCCAAATCCCCAGCTCTGAGCGATGAGAGGCCAGCAGATGCAACAGCGTGCAGCTATCTGCACCGCCCGAAAACCCTACCAAAAGCCGTTTGCCTTTGACTAAACGCCGTATATCAGCATCGAGTACGCGGTTGGCAAGCTCCTCGGAAAACACATCAGGCCCCCTTGCCTATGGTATGTCCAAGTGCCCGTAAAGCGTCCACGTGTTCCAGCTTATCTACATCAACACCCACTCCGGCATCATGGGTTATGATCTCCTCAAAACTGACGCCCATCACTTCGTTCAGGCGGGTCTTGATATGTTGAATACCCAACAGACTGGGAAACAACCGTCCAAAGATCAAACGCATGATCATGGCGGGACCAAGCAATGAGGCGATTTGCTTCACGCTCTTACGCGCCTCAAAAAAAGTGTTGATCATTGGCCGCACCCTCTGCAGTGCGTCCGCTTTGGCCATGAAAAGATTGCCGCCGGTAAAGCTGCCTTCGGCCACTTTCAATGTGGTTCGGGCCATGTTCGGAAACAGTCTTTTGCACTCATCCACAGGAATGATGGGCCAGCATACATCAACGCTCTTTAACAGTGACTGGTCTACGAACTCGGCAACAGCAACAGCAGTCAAAAAAGGCGCATCTGCCGTCGCGATAAGAACATATTCCGCGGGCCCTAATTCGGCAAGCCCCCCGTACAGGTTATTGACAAAACTGCCTTTATCAGCAACTTTGCTAATTCCGTTCGGTGCAGGCACGTTGCCCACAACTACTACATTTTCTATGCGTCCGCTGTTAATCACGGCTTCTATCACCGATTGCACAATCGGTCGGCCATTTATAACCAGGCACGCCTTATTGGAAACACCCGTTTTGGTGGCGAACTCTGCGCTTGTTTCGCCGCCGGCGAGAATGATACATCCTACTAGCATCGATACCCTCTTGCATTTCATACCAGGGGATTCGTATCCCTCTAACCAGTCTACCTGAACTGAGCTATTTCCGAAACCGTAGGCGAATATGGTACCTTTACCCAGCCTGAACAGGTATATATAGTAAAGAGCACCACAGAAGTCGATGAACCAAGGGAGTATGATGAGATGATTGCTATCATTGGCGGGACAGGTTTTACGGACTGGATGGCCAGCCACCCTCACAAAACCCACATAGTGTCAACAATTGATGGTGACCAACCCATCTACGAAATCACACTTGATGGCATCGAATGTCTGTTCGTCCCTCGCCATGGTGCCTTCCACCATATTTTGCCTCATAACATCAACAGCGCCGCGATCATCCGCGCCGTACAGCAGATGGGAGCCAATGGCATACTGGCGACCTTTGCGGTAGGCTCCCTGACCTCCAGCCGCCGCACTGGCGAAATCGTCGTGCTAAATGACTTCATCGACTTCACACATCGACGCAGGCAAACCCTGTTTGAAGTCGAACCGCATAAAGCACATACGGACTTCAGTCAGCCATTCTGCCCGTTGCTCAGGCAGGCGCTTATTGAGGCTAGTCATTCGCTTCGGCTTCCGGTTCACAGCTCCGGCACGTATCTATGTGTCGATGGCCCTCGATACGAAACACCCGCCGAAGTGCGTTTGTTCGGGCAGCTCGGTGCCGATGTGGTGGGCATGACTTTGGTGCCAGAGGTTGTGTTTGCTAAAGAGCTGGGTATCCCCTATGCTGGCGTCGCCGTGATCACCAATATGGGCACTGGCCTCACGTCTGAAGCACTGGCTCATGAAAACATCGGTGAGAATTTCGGCGAAGTAAGAACCGACTTAACAGGCCTAATGCAACGGGCCATCCTCAATGGCCGCATTGATAATACGAAATAGTGTTGACGGAGTTGCCCAAAACGTGCTAAAATAGACATCGAGAGATTTCGCATACTCTGCCGTCTCTATTGCAAACAATCGAATTCGGTACCCATAACCCCTACATGGAGGAACATAATGGCTGTTAAGGTCGGTATCAACGGCTTCGGTCGCATCGGGCGTCTCGTTCTGCGCGGTATTTTGAAGAACTACGCTGACACTATCGAAGTTGTTGCAATCAACGACTTGGTTGATCCTAAGACCAATGCTCACCTGCTTAAGTACGACACAAACTACGGCATCCTTGCAAACGAAGTGACCGCCGATGATACGAACATCTACGTCGATGGCAAAGCCATCCGCATCTTCGCACAGCGCAATCCAGCCGACATCGACTGGGCTTCCTTCGGTGTTGATGTTGTAGTAGAAGGCACCGGCCTGTTCACCGATGCTGCTAAAGCTGGCGCTCACCTCGGTGGCACCGTGAAGAAAGTCATCATCACCGCTCCTGCTAAGGGTGAAGATGCCACCATCGTGATGGGTGTGAATGAAGGAACCTACGTTGCTTCCAAGCACAACATCATCTCCAATGCAAGCTGCACCACCAACTGCCTGGCCCCTGTAGCCCGCGTGCTACAGGATAGCTTCGGTATCGTGAAGGGTCTCATGACCACCATTCACGCTTACACGAATGACCAGAAAGTCGCCGACCAGGCCCACAAAGACCTGCGCCGCGCCCGTGCCGCTGCTGTGAACATCATCCCCACCACCACCGGTGCAGCTAAGGCTGTTAGCCTTGCAGTGCCTGAGATGGCCGGCAAGCTGGATGGTTATTCCTTCCGCGTACCCACCCCTACAGTCTCTGTAGTGGACTTGATCGTTGAGCTCGAGAAGAACACCACCCCTGCCGAAATCAACGCCGCCTTCCAGGCTGCTGCTGATGGCAAGATGAAGGGTTACCTCGGCGTAGAGACCAAGCCGCTAGTATCCAAAGACTTCCAGGGCGACGACCGCTCCTCCATCGTTGATGCCGGACTGACTATGGTCATCGGCGGCAACATGGCTAAAGTGATCTCTTGGTACGACAACGAGTGGGCTTACTCTATGCGCGTAGGCGACCTGATCACCTACATGGTTAGCAAGGGTCTGTAGATCCCTTTCGACACCTACTTCACTTGGGGCGGGCGGGGTAACCTGCCTGCCCCTTTTTTGTAACGGAGGATCATCACAGTGAACAAGAAGACCGTTATGGATATCGACGTGGCCGGCAAGCGCGTTCTTGTGCGAGTCGACTTCAACGTGCCGATGGAAAATGGCGTCATCACCAACGACAAGCGCGTGGTTGCCGCCCTCCCCACCATCAAATACCTCATCGAACACAAAGCCCGCGTCATTCTCTGCTCTCACCTCGGCCGACCGGTAGACGGCCCCGATGACACCATGCGCCTCGCCCCTGTCGCTGAGTGCCTGGCCAAACTCATCGGACAGCCCGTCAAGGCTCTGAACGACTGCATCGGCGACGCCGTGAAGGCCGAAGTCATGAAGATGCAGGACGGCGATGTGGTCATGCTGGAGAACGTCCGCTTCTACAAACAAGAGACCAAGAATGAGTCCGGATTCGTAGCCCAACTGGCCGACCTGGCCGAACTCTACGTGAACGACGCCTTTGGTTCCGCACACCGTGCCCACGCCTCCACAGAGGGTGTGGCCCACCACCTGCCCGCAGTGGCCGGTTTCCTGATGCAGAAGGAGCTGGACTACCTCGGCGGCGCACTGGCTGCACCAAAACGTCCTTTCGTGGCCATCCTTGGCGGCGCGAAAGTAGCTGACAAGATTTCCGTGATTGAGAACCTGTTGACCAAGGTCGACAAGCTCATCATTGGCGGAGGTATGGCCTTCACCTTCCTGAAAGCTCAGGGCTACGAAATCGGCAAGAGCATCCTGGACGCTGAGCGCGTAGACTTCGCGAAGCAGGTTCTGGCTGACAGCGGCGACAAGATCGTGCTGCCTGTAGATATGGTGATGGCGGCTGGATTCGACGCCACCGAAACCACCACGGTGGACATCGACGCCATGCCCGCCGATATGGCCGGATTTGACGTCGGCCCGAAATCTGATGCCCTCTTCGCCGAAGTCATCAAAACCGCGGGCACCGTAATCTGGAACGGCCCGATGGGCGTGTTCGAAAAGCCCCAGTTCGCGGAGGGCACCCGTGCGATGTGCCAGGCACTGGCTGAGAGTTCGGCAACCAGCATCATCGGCGGCGGCGACAGCGCTTCAGCCGTGAAGAAGATGGGCTACGCCGACAAGATGACACACATTTCCACTGGCGGCGGTGCCTCCCTGGAGTTCCTTGAAGGCAAGGCTCTTCCCGGCGTCGTGGCTCTGTTGGACAAATAGGAGAAATAGCGAATATGCGACGTATACTCATCGCCGGAAACTGGAAGTTGAACGGCAGCATCGCCTGGGCCAAAGAGTTTGTGGCCGGTATGAAAGCGCAGAACAACGGCAACAAGGCCGCCGAAGTCTGCTTGTGCCCCACCTTCACCAGCCTCTACCCCATCGGGCAGGAGCTGGCAGGCAGCGGCATCGCCCTCGGCGCACAGGACATCTTCTGGAAAGACTCTGGCGCATACACCAGCCAGATTTCCGCTCCCATGCTCAAAGAGTGTGGCGTGACCTATGTCATCATCGGCCATAGCGAAACCCGCGGCCGTTACGGCGTACCAGAGCCGGACTTCACCCCCGAAGTACTGAAGCAGTTCGGTGAGACCGACACCACCGTCAACAAGAAGGCCCACTACGCACTGGCCAGTGGCCTCAAGCCCATCATCTGCTGCGGCGAGACCCTTGAAGAGCGCGAAGCCGGTCAGGCTGACGGCATCATCGCCGCCCAAATCGAGAAGGCCGTCGCCGGCTTCACCGGTGAGCAGGCCGCTACCCTGGTGT
The DNA here is from genome assembly GCA_963677485.1 of Armatimonadota bacterium. Taxonomy (GTDB): domain Bacteria; phylum Armatimonadota; class HRBIN16; order HRBIN16; family HRBIN16. The sequence continues at coordinate 950,448 of OY781964.1, forward strand.
TTGCTTACGAGCCCGTATGGGCCATCGGCACCGGCAAGAGCTGCGACACCGCTGAGGCCAACCGCATCTGCGGACTGGTTCGCAGCACCGTAGCCAAATGCTGCGGCGACGCGGCTGCCCAGAGTGCCCGCGTGCTCTACGGCGGATCGGTCAAGCCCGATAACGCCAAAGAGCTCCTCGCCACCAGCGACATCGACGGCGCCCTCGTCGGCGGAGCCTCCATGAAAGTGGACAGCTTCACCGGCATCATCGACGCCGCGTAAGTACCGCGAACCAGCTCCCAGCCCCGTGCGGACCACCGCACGGGGCTTTTGCGTTTTAGGAACACACCACGATCCGTGGCATACCGGATGGTTCACAGTGTGGTATGGGGTACACTTGGCACAGAGGATGAACCGTTAAGACAGATTCCCCTACCCTCAACAGGCAGACACTCGTTGGCAGCATATACATCACAATTTAGCAATACCGGCATACGAAGAGTTTTCGCGCTTTGCGTAGTGCTGTTGATTTTAATATCTGGCGCCGCTCATGCGCAGGTGCTCTACCGCGCGAACCTGCATGTACACACACAGGTCAGCAATCAACTCTCATTCTATGACGGGTTGGACGGCTACATCGAGTTCGACCATCGATTCACACAGTCTCCTACGGCCACACTCTCAAGTGCCGCAGCCGAGGGATTAAAAGTGGTGGGTCTGTCGGATCATGGCGGGTCTATCACATCGTCAGAATGGATTGATCTGTCAACAGCCGTCGCTGCAAACACCACAGTGACAGGGCTGAGAGGCTTCGAGTGGACGGGGTCGAGTCACCTGAATGTCTTTGGCACGAGTTCCTACGCAGATACCGCCCGTTTCGGTAACGGAACCCCTCCATACGAGATCATGACCATACCGGAGTTGTATACCTGGCTCAAATCCGCTAGCATGGCCGATGAATATGGATCCACGCCTGTCGTTCAGTTCAACCACATCAAATACGGCGATATGTTTGATGAGTTCGGCCATTGGGATGAGCAGATCGATCGCCTGATCTGTCTGGCGGAGCTTGGTTCTGCCCAAACCCCGTTCTACAGTCAAGCCAGCCATCAGGAACCACGCTTCCAAATGGCCCTGCAGGCGGGCTGGCATGTCGGACCTACAATTGGTATCGACAACCAGACCGGTGTGGGCGATCAAGCCGCCACCCGCCACACCGGGGTGTGGGTAGATTCGGGCAGTGGAAGCGCTGGTGTGATGGATGCTCTGCGGGAACGAAGGGTCTTTGCGAGCGAGGACAGGGATGTGTCCCTTCAGTTTCACGCCACGAACAGCACCGATGGCAAATCATACTGGATGGGTAAAACCATCCCATCTGATCCGAAAGGTACGCTCTTCTCTCTGACCGTCAACGACCCAAGCGGATACACGAAAGACGCCTTCGAATCCATCGACCTGATGAGTTCGTCGTCCAGCCAACCGGTCTATCGGTGGGGAAGCACCAATGCCACTAAAAACGACATATACCGAGAGGTTTATTTCACATCCAATCAGCTCAGCTCTATGGTCAAAACAGCGCGAGACGAAAACTGCTTCTACCTAAGGCTAAAGCAGAAGGGTGTGTTAGGTGTTGGGCAGGATTATATCTACTCAGCCCCTGTCTGGATCAAATACTGGACACCGGTCAGCGGAACAATCACCACAAATACCACATGGTCCCCGAAAAACAACCCCTACCTCATCAAGGGACTTGTATCCGTGGTGGCAGGCTGCACGCTCACGATACTGCCAGGTACGGTGGTGAAATTCGCCGATAGTGCCAGCAAGATCACGGTAGAAGGCAGCATCTCAGCTAATGGCACCGCTGGATCACCTATCCATTTCACCAGCTTCAAAGATGATACGGTTAGTGGCGACACAGACCACGACACTGCCACCCCAGCTGCTGGTGACTGGTCGCAGATTAATATCACTGGAGCTGGAGCACAGGGTTATTTTGGCCACTGTATTGTGCGATATGGAGGGTTTGGCAGCTCTGGGCCATCGGCCAGTCTGGTATGCAGCGGCGGAGCTTCACTCACCGTGACCAACTGTTCCGTAATCTCCAGCAATGCCAGCGGGGTTTATTCGAATGCACTCGGCACGACACTCAACAACAACATCATCGCCTACTGCTCGTCAAGTGGCATAGTGCTGAATGGCGGATCTAGTTCATTAACCTATTCTGACACATGGCAGAATGGGGGCGATGAAATCCTGACCAGTGGAACATTAACCGCAGGAAACATCCACTTGGATCCCCTGTTTGTCTCAAATGTCGCTGGTGATTTCCGACTTCAGGCAGGATCACCTTGCATAGACACAGGCGATCCGTTGATTATGGACGCTGATGGTTCGCGATCCGATATGGGAGCGGCCTCCGTGATGAGCCCATCAAGCCCGGCATCGCTGGAGCTGACCATCAATCCAGGCGGTGGATATCTCGGTGCTCTGGGTGGTGTGGTACTTCACTACAGCTTAAGCGAGGTGAACACCTACTCCGGCACCCTGGTACCGGACCACTCAGGGAAAGCGTGGATAACCGGTATTCAGAATGGCCGATATGACCTAAGAATGAGCAGCAGCCACTGGCTGACACGCCTCATCAAGAACATCGACATCAGCCAGGATACCAGCCTGACGGTGTCGCTCACCAATGGCGACGCCGATGGTGACAACCAGATCAATCTGTTTGACTTCGTAGTGCTTGACCAGCACTTCGGCACATCGGACTCAATGGCTGACCTGGACGGCAGCGGACAGGTGAACTTGTTCGACTATGTGATCATCGACCAGAACTTCGGGGCAAGGGGCGACTGAGACCCGCACGGGCAACCATGCTTCGACACTGACGGGCAACCACGGGGGGTTGCCCGTACCCTCCGCGACCTCCGCGCCTCCGCGTGAGGTATCGTTCCCATTCTTTCCTCCTGTCTTCTCCCTCCTAAATTCTCGAATGTTCTGGTACCATACTGTCAGAACAAACCGAACAGGCGGAGGATATCGCACGCCATGAAAATCGCAACCCTCGTTGCAGTAGGAGCCCTTATGTCTACGCTCAACGCACCCTCTTTTGCTAAGGTGTCCGTCAACGGGCCATGGTCAGTGACCGTGGCTGCCGGCAATTACTCGGTAGATGGCAACTGGCACCACGTAGCCAACACCCAGGTTCTCGACGTTGCACCACCAGAACTCATCACCATCAAGGACGAGGCCGCCAAGCTCCCCACCGATCCCGGCCCTGTGGCCGGCTGGACCAGGGGTTACCGTCCCACCAAGCTGATCACCCAGGAGTGTACCGCTCCCTACGTGCTCAAACAGAGCTCCGTGGTGATCAAAGCATCTGCAGACGCCAGCGAGAGCTACGTCAAAGGCAAGGATTTTGATATCGAGCCGATGTGGAACACCATCTGGCGCACAGCCAACAGCAGCATCCCCGCCGATGCCACCAGCTACATCACCTACACCTACGGTCAGAGCCGCCTCGACTCTATCGTGATCGATGCACAAGGTGTAGCCAAAATCGTGAAGGGCAAACCCGCCGTTTGGGAGGTGGCACCACCAGCTACCCCTAGAGGCAGCACGTTGATCGGCAGAATCTGGGTGCGCGGTGAGCTGACTCGGTTGGCTGAGAATGACATATACAATGTCACCGCCACACGATTATCTACGAAAAAGATGGCTCCATTGGCCGCCAAATTCACCCCGAAGGCCCTTGAGAAACTGAAGACAGGCCAGCCGCTCACCATCCTGTTCTGGGGTGACAGCGTCACCGCAGGCGGCGGACCCACCGAAGAGATGCGCTTCCCACACCAGGCGGTACGTATGCTGAAGAAGGCCTTCCCGAAGGCGAACATCAACTACACCATCAACGGCTGGGGCGGACGCACAAGCCATAACTTCATCATCGAGCCCTCTGGCAGCCAGTTCAACTTCCAGGAAAAGATAGTAGACCCCAAGCCGGACCTGGTGATCAGCGAGTTCATCAACGACACCGGTCTGCCCCTTGATATGGTTCAGACCGAACACGAGATGATTAAGAAGAAGTTCGCGGAGAACGGCACCGAATGGGTGATCCTCACTCCGCACTTCAGCATCTTCCAGGTGATGGGTGACCCGTCTGCCCACGTTGATAAAGAAACTCGCCCGGTCGTACTCTACTGGCGCAAGTTCGTCCAGCCCGGTATCGGTCTAGCCGATGCCGCCGCCCGGTATGAGCACTTCCCCAGCGAAGGTATCCCCTTTATGACCCTCATGGCGAACAGCATCAACCACCCCAACAACTGGGGCAACACGGTGTTTGCTGAGGCGATTCTGAACTACTTCACCGGGAAGTAGGGTGAACCTCTACCAACATGCTCAACTTGGCAATATTGCCAGGTTGAGCATTCCAATCCTCGGCACATAACAATAACCACCAGCAAAGGAATATCCAATATGAAGTGGAACGCCCTTCTTCTGTCAGGAGCAGCTATTATCTCAATGCAAACAATATCTGCAGCAAAAGTGATCATTTCGGGTGATTCTGAAATCACCGTGCAGGCCGGTACCTATACCATTGATGGTAATGCACACCGTGTGAACACCTCGCAAAACTTGAGGCTCACACGGCCCCAGCGTGTGACGGTCCAGAATGAAAAAGCGGTCATACCTACCGATGCGGGTGCCAATGCACCTTTCTGGGCACGCGGTTATACCCCGGGCTGGCTGGCCCCAGGCGGGATCGCTGCCTACCAGGGCTTGCGCTCACAAAGCATCAAGTTGAAGTCAGCAGATGGATCGGTGCCCTACGCACGCGGCCTTGATTTCGATACCGACCCCACCTGGGGCACCATCTGGCGCACCCCAAACAGCAGCATGGTCGATGGCGCGACCAGCTTGCTGACCTACACCTACAACCAGTGCCGGATCGATTCGATCGTAATCGACGCTCAAGGCATCGCCCGAGTCATTGAGGGCAAGACGGGGGTCTGGGAAGTCATGCCCCCTGAAACGCCGAAAGGTGATACCCTCATCGCACGCATATGGTGGCACGGTGACGCCCAAAAGCTGACTGAAGAGCAGCTATACAACGTGACTGCGACCAAAATGCCGGTCCAAAAAGGCAACCCGCTGGCGGCAACATACACACCAAAGGTTCTGGCTAAGCTTCAAAACGGTGGTACAGTCAACATCACCTTCTGGGGCGACAGCGTCACCGATGGCGGTTCTGCCACCGAAGGTATGGGATTCCAGCACCAGTTCATCCGCATGCTCAAAAAGGCCTTCCCGAAAGCGAACATCAACTACGTCACCAACGCCTGGGGCGGACGGACCACCCATGCTTTCCTGACCGAACCCAGCGGAAGTGCCTACAACTTCAAGGAGCAGATACTTAGTAAAAAGCCAGACCTGGTGGTCAGCGAATTCGTGAACGACACCGGCCTGCCTATGGATATGATTGAGAAGGACTACGCTCAGATTCAACAGGATTTCGCTGCGAACGAGATTGAGTGGCTCATCATGACTCCTCACTTCACGACGTTCGAGGTCATGAGCGGAAACACCTGGCGAATATCAAAAGAGGCCCGCCCAGTGGTTCTCTACCTCAGGAAATTCGCCAAACCGGGGATCGGTGTAGCAGATGCGTCCGCACGTTACGAGCATTTCGACAGTGAGGGCATCCCCTTCGCCAGCTTCATGGTGAACTCCATCAACCACCCGAACAACTGGGGTCATAAAGTGTTCGCTGAGGTGCTGCTGAACTACTTCACCGGCATGTAGGGGCCACCCTTGTGGTGGCCCGATATCCGGTGGCCTTGACCATCAGGGCCGGCACAAGGCACGGCCCCTACGGTGGCACCGCGCATGCACCGCAGTAGGGGTATAATCTGGGCGTAAGCACGATAAAACGAGAGGTGTCTATGCAACCAGTTGTCACCGCACAGCAGATGCACGAAATTGACCAAATCACCATACAGCAATATGGAATCCCAGCCATTGTGCTGATGGAGCACGCCGCGCTCAGCGTGGCGCAGGCCGTCGAACAGCATTGGGGCCATCTGCACAACCAGCGTATGCTTGTGTTCTGCGGTCACGGCAACAACGGCGGTGACGGCTTCGCCATCGCACGCCTTGCGGCCCACCGAGGGGCGAAGGTCTCCATTCTGTTTTCGGGTAACCTCGAGCGTATGAGTAGTGAGACCAGCACCAACTTTCAGGCAGCCAAATTGCACGGCATCCCCATACTGGAAAGTGCCGATTGTGATCTGGAGGAAGCGATTAAGGCAGCAGATATCCTCGTCGACGCGCTGCTGGGAACCGGCACCTCAGGAATCCTGCGTGAAGAGACACAACAACTCGTGGGCCTCATCAACCAACGGCCCGAGCCGTCCAGACTGGTAGCGGTGGACATCCCCACCGGGTTACAGGCTGATAACGGACAGATTCTGGGTCAAGCGGTGCAGGCTGACCTTACAGTCACTTTTGGCCATCGTAAACCGGCATTGTGCATCACCCCCGGCATCACCTACTGTGGCAAGGTCGTCGTGGCGGACATCGGCATTCCGGCTCAGGCAATTCTGCAGGTAAAACCAGCCATCTTCTGGGTTGGTAAGTCAGCCCTGCAGTCACTGATGCCCCTTCGCCCTGTCGATGGCCACAAAGGCATTTTCGGCCACACGTTGATCGTAGGCGGCAGCGTGGGCTTCGCAGGCGCCCCCATTCTGGCCGCGTCAGCAGCGATCAAAGCTGGTGTGGGGTTGTGTTCGGCTGCGATACCGGATAGCTATGTCACAGCAGGACTGACCGTAGAGCCAGGTGTGATGTGGCACGGCATGGGGTTGCACTCAGAGCATCTTGGCAGCGAAAGCGAGGTGGCTTTGCGTAAGCTGAGTGAGCAAGTGAAGTCGCTAGCCATCGGCCCGGGGCTGGGGCAGCATCCTGAGACGGTGAAGCTGCTGCTCCACTTGCTGGAAGCGCAGCTCCCCGCGCTGGTGTTGGATGCCGATGCGCTGAACATACTGGCAGCCCACTCATCGCTGGTGAGTCACCAACTCTCTGAGAGGCAGGTCGTGCTCACTCCCCACCCCGGTGAACTGGCCCGGCTGATGGGCATTGGTATCCCTGAGATACAACAGGACAGAATCGCATCGGCACGGGCATCGGCAGCACAGTATCAAAGTGTGGTGGTGCTGAAGGGTGCTCACAGCGTCATCGCCGCACCAGATGGGTCAACCTACATCATCGCCACGGGTAACCCGATCCTGGCGGTCGGCGGCAGCGGCGATGTGCTGACAGGGATCATCGCGGCCCTGATGGCGCAAGGGCTGCCCGCACTGGAGGCGGCGATCCTCGGCAGCGGATGGCATGGTCTGGCTGGCGATGTGGCAGCAGAGAACCTTGGGCAGGCTGGAGCCAGTCCAATAGATATCATACGAGCCATCCCATTGGCCCGATTGCGCTGCTTACCTCAGGAGGATTCCGCGTGAAACTGCATCTAGCTGCTGCCATTTCCGTGTTCATGATCACCGCTCAGATGGCGATGGCCCTTCCGAAAACCCTGGAGGTGCAGTTCCCTCAGGATCAAACCGTGTGGATGTGGGTTGAGGGATCCGAAAATCAACCCTTCACGCCGCCCCAGAGGGCAGATGGCGGTCAGGCCACCCTCAAACTGGACGCTGTCAACAAGCGATTTGGGGCCGACGCCGAACTCAAAACATCTGCCGCCCACCTCTGCGCACTCAATACAGACACAGGCAACCTGGCCATCAAGCCGATCGCCATCGACAGCAACGAGGTGGTGGTGCGTAATGAAGATTTCAAGTACATCAACCGCCTCACGATCCGCGTGATTGACAGCAAAGGCTACGCGGTGTCCAGTGCTGTGTTGACGATCAGCGACAGCACTGGGAAAAGCCAGTCGATGGTGCTAACGCCCAGCCATGGCGGCCATCTGGATGTGTTCCGAATGCGCACAGGCAAGATCAATCTGGCTGGTAAATACGGCGACAACCTCTCGGCTGTCATCGAGGCGGACGTCAACGCGGATCGTGCCGACCCCGTGCCGGTCATTAAGATGCTGCTCAGCAGCGGAGCATCTGTGCTGAGCACCAAACCCGGCGAGGCGTCCTCACCGGCATCCGAATCCGAGCCCACTGCGAAGAGCCAGCAATCGGCACCCGTGCATCCATTAAACGTGTTGCTGGGTTTATTGGTGCTGGCAGGAATTGGATATGGAGTCTACCGGGTGTTAAAAAACCGCGATGCCAGCCTGAGCGGCGTTTTGAAACAGCTAGGCGTGGACCCCAACGCGGAAGAGCAGATACCACCCCTGAAAGCCATAAAACCTGAAGGCAAGGCACCTGAAGGTGTGAAAGTGCCAGAGGGCCACTGCCCCTTCTGCGGCAAACCCAAAGAAGAATGCGAGTGTAACAAGCCCGCTCAGATGCCCGTATCGGCCCCCAGCATCGCCTCTACCGCGAAGTTTGCGGCATCGCCGGTTTTGGTAGGGGTATCCGCGAATGTGGGCTCTGTGCGGTTCACTGTGCCGGAGGGTGAGAGTATCCTGGGGCGCGACTCGAGTTGCCAATTGGCCATCGGTGATGACAGCACGGTCAGCCGACTGCACCTACAGTTGGTCTGGCAGGCCCAGACGCTGACTGCGAAGGACCTGGGTAGTGCCAACGGCAGCCGTGTCAATGGGCAGACGCTAACTCAAGCCGAACTGCACCCAGGCGATATGCTGCAACTGGGCACCACAGTATTGCGTGTGGAAGGCTAACATATGTTCAAACGGGTTTCACTCAGCGTGATACTAGGCCTTGTGGGCGGAATCGCCACTTTCGTCATTCAAGAACTGCTGGTCGACAACAAAGCGATCATGGGTGGAAGCATCACAGCGGCGCGAGAAAGCTTTGTACAGTCTCTAATCATTGGTGCTATCATGTGCTTTTTTCTAGGCAGTGCGGACCGATTAGGGCGTAATGACACCCGCGGAGCACTACGGCAAGCTAGTTGGGCTGCCTTGTTAGGTCTTCCTATCGGTTTCATCGCATTGAACCAGTCAAACAGGCTTTACACTGATCTGAGTATTCTACTTGGCAATCCGGTGGTTCATGGCCAAGCAGGTCTAGGCGGGTATGCATTGGACCTGGTTCCACGCGCACTGGGGTGGATGGTGTTAGGTTCCTGGTTAGGATTATCTGCGAGTATTCCGGGTTGGTCATTCCGACGTTGTTGGCACGCCTTTATGGGTGGTGCAATAGGAGGAGTAGTCGCAGGTGTGTTATTCACACTACTGGCAGCAAGCATCGGTAGTATATACGCCGGCCTATCGGGCAGACCCAATGAAGCGGTTGAGGTCGGCGTCTTCGGCCGAGCGGTGGGCTTTACAGTGATCGGCGGAGCCGTAGGACTGCTGATGAGCCTCATGAAGGAGATGCTGAAGAGTGCCTGGATTGAAGTGATCCTGGCCCGCAACGAGACGCAGGAGTTCCCCATCGACAAAACACGCAACATGATCGGCCGATCCGAAACGGCAGATGTGCCTCTGTATGCTGACCCTGCCATTGCCCCCAATCAAGCGGCCATCCTCTGGACAGATGGCGCATTCGTGCTGCAGAATTTGAATCCCCAAACAATCGTCAGCGTTAATAATGGAGCACCTGGCGGGTTGAAGCACGGTGATGTCATCCGCATCGGCAGCTATACCCTCAGGTTCTGCGAAAAGAAGGGACGCGTCCCGTCTGCAGTTCTCGACAAGGCGAAGGCAGCCCAAAAAGTGTTGGCGGACCCGTCGGGGGCCTGCCCCTTCTGCGGAAAAATCCCCGATGTCAAGACGGGGCAGTGCCAGTGCTCCGCCACGACGGCACCGCAGCCCATGCTGCCCGCTTCAACCACAAGCGCGAACGCGAGTGCAGCAGCCGAAATCCGGATAGTGAACGGCGCGCTGAGTGGGCATGTGCTTCGGCTTCAACAAGCCGTGGCCATTGGACGCGACGCCAGTTGCCAACTACAGCTCACGGAAGATACGCTGGTCAGCCGTCGGCACGCACGCCTTGAGCCCCGCAACACCGCCTGGGTGGTGATCGATGAGGGCAGTAGCAACGGCACTTATGTGAACGGCAGCCGCGTGCAGGAGAGTGCGATCAAGCCAGGTGACATACTGACGATCGGGCATACCACACTACAAGTGGGCTAAGGTTGTTGGGGCGTTTGTAGGTAACTTGCTTGGCTATGTCCGGGCGGTCTAGCGGTACGCTTGAAATGACCGCTGTCTATAGACCGCGCCGGTCTTGTTCCCGACACCCATCTTTTGTGGCTATCCGCCAGACCGGCGTGGTCTCGAGTCTTCTGCAGCCGCTAGCCTACGCACAGACCGCCCCGGACATAGGCAATAGAAGGGTACGGATCAGTTACGGCTTATGCTACAGTGCAAGCACGGGCGGCATTTGTGGGTCAAAACGTGTGGCGTAAAACAAAAAAGTTGGTGCCGAGAGGGGGACTCGAACCCCCAAGCCCTTGCAGGCACTAGAACCTGAATCTAGCGTGTCTACCAATTTCACCATCTCGGCTCGGCATAAAATATGTTACAGCACATCGGCCGTATTGTCAAGATTAACGCATAAACGGCCCAAAATCCGCCGATAAGGCTCATATCTACCCAGATCCTTTCGTTTAGGGCTAAAATATAACAGTTGGATTAATCGAACTATCACATCAGTCTGAGATCGCGGGGGATTATATGAAAACGCTCTGGGCAGTAATAACTGTGTGTGGCATATCTATGCTTTACAGCGGTGTCGCATCTGCAAAACCTACTCCTAAGCCCATCCGTATATACAGTCGTGTATCGGATGGCAAGCAGATGATACAGCCCCCGTCTGTCGGATCACGGCTTTGGATTGCCATGGCCGGTGGAGCCATCACCCCCAATGACGAACTCCGAGCTCTGGGCACATCACTCTGGATGTTTGATGCCGACTATCTGTCCGGCTTCCACACAGGGACAGATGGCAGCAACCTGGCGAAGTTGGCGATATTGGGTGAAGACCCACAAGCCACGAAGGACACCATCCGCCGCGCTAAAATGGTGGGGTGCTTCCCGGTGATCGGCACTAATTACACGCTGCTGCTTGATGCCACATCAGCGATATCCCTCTATACCCCCGTCAGTCTCGCCGATGGCAGCATCACAGTGAACGCCATATCACCCTGGAGCCCATGGCTCTCCAAGCTGATGACAGACCGCTGGAGCAATCTGGCAAAAATCTGCGCCCCCGAACAGCCCGGTGTTCTTATTGGCGTGTATGGCGAAAACGGCCAGGCCGGTGGCTTCGTTGGCAACAAAGAGATGCCGGTGCAGGATGGTCCTGATGTTTGGGTTGACAAAAAGCTCACACCAGGCTACTGGTGGGGCGATCACACTGCCCTCGAGAACTTCCAAAAAAGCATGTTGCGCAACTATGAAACCATAGAGAAGCTAAATACCGCCTGGGGCACAGGTTACACCACCAGCACACAAATTGCACTGCCTACAGGAGCTGATTCGGGCGAACGCTACTGGCTGGATGCTCTGGCCTGGTATGCGAATGGATTCGCTTACGTGGCGGACATGCAGGCTCGTATCGTCAAACGGGTGATGCCCGATTCGCCGCGATTTCTGCCGGCTGGAATGAACCTTAACCCACGGCTTGGATCTGATATCAGCGCTATGGCGAAGGTCGCAGGACGGACCGGATGCACGCTCATACTGGAGCCAGACCGCTACGGTGCAGATGGCCGCATTTTGAACGCGTTGGGAGCCACCGCGGCCAGGTTTTATAAGGCCAACTGGATGATGGGCAGGCGCACCAGTGAAGAAATCAACCCATCGGTCAGGATGTTTGACACCATATCCGGCGGAGGTGTCGGCTGGGTAGAGTCGCAAGCTCTAGCAGCAGGCACAATGCCAGATGTCGAGCGCAGCCTGCGTTCACTCGATATCGGCAAGCCGGTGATTGACACAGCACTGCTGCTTCCGACGGCGCAGATGCGTTTATTGTCAGGCAGAGGTTTGGCTAACCTATCGAAGAGGTATGACCAACTGCGTGACCGCTTCCCGTTGGACGTGGTGGATGAAAGGCTCATCACAGATGGAGCACTTACGGCTTACCACACACTGTTCATCTTCAACACCTCAATGCTGGAACCTGGCACAATCAAGCAGATTGGGGAATGGGTTAAATCAGGCGGTATTCTGGTCACCGATATAGACCAACCGATTCGGGTACCGGGAGGCAAAGCCTCCTTGTGGAACACATCAGTCGGTCTCATGAAGCCCACCAGCATCGACCCCGCATTTCTGCCCCAGATGGTGGGCAATGCCTACCGATTTGAGCTGTCAAGCGATGAAGGCCGATACCTAAAGTGGGGCGACTGGCAGCCTTCGCAACAGCCCGATTCATCAGGATGGATGGGCTTCACCAAAAAAGGCGGGCTAAAGCTTCCCGCTAGCGGCCAGAACAGTTACGGCTTGAGTATCACCGCCCGTGGAGAAAAGGGCAGCCGGACCACGGTTGTCCTTGATAACAAACCCATCGGTGTGCTTGATGCCGACGGCACGGTCGTCTACAAGTTCGCGATCAACCCCAAACCGGTAGCTGGTATCAGCCAGCTCCAATTCGTGAGCAGCGGACGCAGCAGCCATGAGATCAAAACTGTAGGCGTGCAGTTGGTGGGAGCCAGCGACTTCAATGGTGCGCCCGGTGTGTGGCGGTTCAACAAACCCACGGCCACCATCGCCAAATCTGTCTTCAACGCAGTAGGCCAGGGTGGAGTGGCACTCCTGCCCACCATCACCAGCACGCATGGTCAAGATTACATCCGCGCGCTCTGCCAGGAGTTCGTGTGCAACCGAACCAATCTGATCAAGCATGCCGTTGATGCGCCGCTGATTGATGGCCTTGAAGACCGTGTTGAAACCACATTGTTGACGGACAGGCTGGTGATGCTGAACCGAAACAACAAAGATCTGACCCGCACCATCGCACTGAGCAAATTAAAAAAGGCCGGTTTAGCGGATGACGAGTTAGGTGGAGATATCAAGCTGCCGGCGAATGGCATCAACTCTATCACTATCCAGCCAAGGCCTGTTGAGCTGATGCTGGGCTGTGAGCAGTTCGTCAACCTGTATAACAACAAAGCCGAAATGCTGCAGGGTTGTCTGCCGGATGGCGTACCTAACTGTGTCGCACTAAAAGACACAGCTAAAATCGCCACACGCTTCCCGCTCAGTGTTGCAGGTGAATATCGACTATTTGTCAGGGCCCTGAGAAATGGTGAGCCGTCTGCTGTTGATATCCGCATTAATGGGCATCCCCTATCGGGTGGAGCACCCGTTCGGACAGGCGATATGTGGTATCTGGGCAGCGCGAAGTTGGGTCGCGGTAACCACCTTCTTGAGCTGACGGGCAAAAAGTATCAAACGGTGTATGCCGACTTCATCATTCTGTCAGGCGACACACGTGTAGAAGGGTTCCGCATCGTTCAGCGGTAGCCAGTATCCGACAGCATAAGGGATCATCGCTTGTGGTCCCTTATGCTGACCTCATCCATTTCAACCCCGTCCTCCCCCTGGCCCGCGGCCACACCTAAGAAGATTAACAATATGAGTCAGCGAAATGGTATAATTAATATGCCGGTATCTCTTTCCATACTGGCCATAGTTTGGTTTTCCGTGAAAGGAGTGGGCGGAGCGTGCCCACTCTTTTTCATACACATAGCAAACATTATTTCACACGGTGGGAGGCGGTCATGCATTCTGAGCTCTTCAATCAGCTAATGATAATCGCACAAGAAAAAAAGATCCCCATGGAGAGACTTCTGAGGACACTTGAAGATTCGCTCACCGTTGCATACAGGCGTCATTACGACCCGCCCACACCAGTCTCTATCCGGTGTCAGATGTCGGAATCGAACGATTTTACCATCACAGCAGGTCTGTTGGTCGTAGAAAAAGTCGTTAGCCGTAGTCACGAAGTGGAGTTCATGCGAGCCCGCAGGCATCAGGAAGACTGCGAGCTGGGCGATATTGCTTTCATCCCTGTCAACTTGGAGGAATTCGGCCGTATTGCGGCTACCACCATGAGGCAGTCCCTTCAGCAGATCATACGACAGGCTGAAGAAGACATGAAAGTGGAGCACTTCCGCGAACGTGTCGGTGAGATAGTCAACGCAAAACTGATGCGCCGCGAACGCGACTCATTCATTTTTGACCTTGGTGATGTGGATGGCGTGCTCACTAAAGAGGAGCAGGTCCCTACCGAAAACTACAGTATGCATACCAATATGCGTGTCTACCTTCTGGAAGCCAAGAAGGAATCAAAGGGTGCGGTGGTCTACCTCTCGCGGTCACACCCAGCCCTGATCCGCAAACTGTTTGAATTAAACGTGCCCGAAATTCGTGATGGTGACGTAGAAATCAAATCCGTCGCCAGAGAGCCAGGGGCTCGGACTAAAATATCAGTCATCTCATACAGTAACTCCATTGACCCAGTGGGTGCCTGCGTGGGACAACGCGGAATGCGTGTGCAGGCCGTAGTCGATGAAGTGCATGACGAAAAGATTGACATCATTCGGTGGAGCGATGACCCTGTCCAATATATCGCGGAATCACTGAACCCGGCCAAGGTGAGTCTGGTCAGGGTAATCAGTGTAGAAAATAAGCTGGCTTTAGTGGTTGTGCCCGACAACCAGCTCTCTCTTGCCATAGGCAAGCTAGGGCAAAATGTGCGATTGGCTGCCCGGTTAACCGGATGGAAAATAGATATCCGCAGCCACACTCAAATCGCGGAAATCAGTGAAGGCTAATAGCTATGAAAGGGGTGCCTCATAGCCCACTGCGGAGTTGCGTGGCTTGTCGCCGTCAGGCTGATAAGCGCGAACTGCTTCGCGTGATTCGCACCCCTCTAGGGGCCACTGAGGTTGATCTCAGCGGCAAACAAAACGGAAGAGGCGCGTACCTCTGTTGGAGCACCAAATGCCTTGAACAGGCTGTCAAAGCCCGGAAACTTGAGCGGGCTCTCCAAACGGCGATCTCAGATGAAACCACAAAACTCATTAGAGATGCAATTGCGACGCGCGCGAAGGAGGCAGACAATCAATGGCAGGGATAACAGTAAAAGATCTCGCCGTAGAGTGCAAACTCAGTGATAAGGAGATGCTTAGCAACCTCGTTGAACTAGGCATCGATGTATCCAGCGGCACAGATACCATAGATTTCACTACAGCACTGACTATGCGCGACATGCTCGTGAGTAATGTGCCTGTAGCAGAAGCAACCAGCATCATGGCACTGCGTGATCTGGCCCAAGTATTTGGTGTGCAGCCACCACTGCTGCAGCAGCAGCTCATGAAAGCAGGCCTGCTGGTTGGCCTCACTCAGTCACTCAACAAAGATCAGATTGAAGAGCTCGCTTTTCATTTCAAGCGATCCATCAAGTGGCAAGAAGCGGCCAAAGCGGTGGTGCCGAAAACGGCACGGCCTACAAAGAAGGGCAGCGGACACGCTCTCACGCCCAGACCCCCTGTAGTGACCATCCTTGGACACGTCGACCATGGCAAGACGACCCTGCTTGACGCTATCCGACACACGAATGTTGTGGATAGTGAAGCCGGCGGGATCACTCAGCACATCGGCGCCTACCAGGTGGTGATCCAGCACAAAGGCGAGCCACACAAAATCACCTTCCTTGATACCCCAGGACACGAAGCGTTCACCGCAATGCGTGCCCGTGGTGCTCAGATTACGGACATCGCCATCTTGATCGTCGCGGCTGATGACGGCGTAATGCCCCAGACAGTGGAAGCGATCAACCATGCGAAAGCGGCCGGTGTGCCGATTATCGTAGCGGTCAACAAGATCGACAAGGAAAACGCCAACCCTGACCGCCTAAAACAGCAGCTCGCCGAGCTCAACCTTGTTTGTGAGGAATGGGGCGGCGATGTGATGTTTGTGCCCATTTCTGCTAAAAAGCGGACGGGTATCGAAAACATCCTGGAAGCTATTTTGCTTCAAGCGGAAATGCTGGAACTCATGGCCGACGCTCATGCAGAGCCAGAAGCCATCGTGGTGGAAAGCAAGATCGAACGCGGACGAGGATCAGTCACCTCCGTCATCATCACCTCGGGAACTCTCAAGGTGGGTGACTGTGTTGTTTCTGGAAGTGCTTATGGCCGTGTTCGAGCTATCACTGATGAAAAAGGCAAGACCCTCGCGAAAGCTGTCCCAGCCCAGCCTGTAGAAATCACAGGATTGAGCAAAGCACCTGAAGCGGGCGACCGCTTAGAAGTGGTGAAGAACGAGCGCACAGCACGTCAAATCGCTCAGCGTAACGAACAGCAGGAGCGGGTTACCGCCATCGGCTCAACCGCAAAAACACAGATCACCATCAAGGACCTGCACCAGCAGATTGCAGAAGGTAAGGTGCATGAGCTCCACGTCATCGTCAAAGCTGACGTGGCGGGTTCTGCGGAAGCCATCCAACAGCAATTGGCGCGTTTGGAGCACTCCGAAGTACGTGTCCGTGTGCTCTCCTCTGCAGTGGGCAACGTCAACGAGAGCGATGTGAACCTGGCGAGTGCCAGCAACGCGTTGATCCTAGGCTTTAATGTCAAAATTGAGCCTGCCGCATTACAACTTGCGGAAGTCGCCTCTGTTGAAGTTCGCGTCTACAGCATCATCTACGAACTGCAGGAAGAGATAGAAGCCGCCATGCGTGGCCTTCTCGAGCCCAGGATTGAAGAGAATACGCTAGGCAAAGCCGAAATTCGGACAGTGTTCAACCTTCCCCGGGGTACCGTCGCTGGCTCCTACGTCACCGACGGCAAGATCGCCCGCGGTCAGTTGGCCAGGCTCTGGCGTGGAACCGAACAGATATGGGAAGGCCCCATTGACAGTCTGCGCCATATCAAGGATGATGTCCGTGAGATGGCAGCCGGCTATGAGTGCGGCATCGTCTTCCAGAACTTCACCGCCATCGAAGAAGGCGACATCGTGGAATGCTTCGAACGCAAGGAAGTAGCCCGCGCCGACGTCATCAAGCTTCGCCAGAACAAGATGGCACAGCAATTGGCGGAGTCTGTCGAAGAAATTCAGGCCTAACTCCACCCTACGACCGTTAGTTGGCTGCATAATCGGGCATCATTGCTCGTCTGCAGCCATCTTTTGGTCACTGAAGCGAAGGGGCAAAGCAGCTAAGTATACCGGCAGCCACTATTGACCACAATCTGTGGCCACTTAGATATGCCGCTGTCAGCTCTTCAAACAGCCCGCTTACCGTGGCTTGAGTGCGACAAATGCACTCAGCTCAGAACAGGAATGACCATGAGCAGTAATATGCGCGTGAATCGTGTTGAAAGCCTCCTTCTACAGGAGCTAAGCAACATCATCCGCAACGATATGAAAGACCCCCGACTAGAAGGCATCACCATTACCAGCGTGCGTGTAGCTGGTGACCTTGGACATGCTTGGGTAGCGGTCGCCTCCTACATGGGAGAAGCACACCGAGACGAAGCCGTAGCCGTGCTGGAAAAGCTGGCCGGAAAACTTCGTGGTGAGTTCGGACGCAGAGCCCATCTGCGAGTAGCCCCTGAGCTGCACTTTAAAGCGGATGAAGGGCTCGAGCACGGTGAGGCGATATACAGCATTCTGAAGCAGATCGAGCAGGAAGGCAAATAGCGATGGATCAAGGGCTGCTAGCAGTTGTCTCAGCATTGGAATCGGCAAGAAGTGTGGCTCTATTTACGCATGTAAACCCCGACGGTGACACGCTGGGCAGTGCCCTTGCCCTTAGCCACGCCCTGCACCGTGTAGGCAAACGCGCCACCGTGTTCAGCCACAATGGCGTGCCCGATATCTGTGCTTTTCTGCCTGGTTCCGATCAGGTGTGCTCGGAGCTGCCCGATGAGACCTTCGATCTCTACCTGGTGATCGATACCGGCGATGCGCGCAGGATTGGCAAATTCGGCGTGTTGTTTGAGGCGGGTAACCCCGCAGGCGTGATTGACCATCATGACACTGAAGGCGGCATCGAGGGGGCGATCTACCGAGACGCCACCGCAGCCGCGACCGGCGAACTGGTGATGGAAGTCATAGAAGCGCTGGAGATACCGGTGAGTGAAGAGATCGCCATGTGCCTGTTTTCGGCGATAATCACCGACACGGGCATGCTGCGCTACCCTGCGGTGGACAGCAACACATTTCACATCTGTGCAAGGTTGCTAGAAGCAGGCAGTCATCCAGGTGAGGTATATGACCACGTCTATGAACGCCGTAGCCTTGTCAGCCAGCAACTGCTGGGATATGCCCTTGAGAGGATGAACCTAACCTTCGACGGTCATGTACTATGGACAGTCATTACCGAAGATGACTTCAAGCGCATCGGAGCCACGGACGACGACACGGAAGGCATCACCCAGCAGATGCGCTGTGTAGGTGGGCCGCTTGTGAACATGCTGTTGCGTGAAACCAAGCCCGGCAGCTTCCGCGCTTCAGTGCGCAGTAAATCCAAGCTGGTTGATGTGGCTATATTCGCAGGTAAATTCGGCGGAGGCGGCCACAAAATGGCAGCCGGCTTCACCATTGACTGCCGTCCTGAAGAGATTGAGACGCTAGTCGTCACGGAGATGCAAAAGTGGACGGCCTTCTGCCTTTCCATAAACCACTAGGGATTACTTCACGACGCGCGGTTGACATCGTGCGTCGGCACCTCCACGAAAAAAGAGCTGGACATGCCGGCACGCTGGATCCGGAAGCGGAAGGTCTTCTGCTGATCTGCCTTGGGCGGGCCACACGGCTGGTAGACAGCATCCATGAACTGCCCAAAACATACATCGCCGGTCTCACCCTGGGACGCGATTCTGACACTCAGGATGCCTCAGGAGTGGTGTTACACAAGCAAGACAGCTCACATATCACTGAAGCCGATTTGCGATGCTCCCTGAAGCAGTTCACGGGCGATATCATGCAGATGCCCCCCATGTACTCCGCATGCCATCACAATGGTGAACGGCTGTATGACCTGGCACGCCAGGGGATCACTGTAGAGCGTCCGTTACGCCCTGTCACAATACACCGTCTCGAGCTCATCGACTTCACCCCAGGTAACCCAGCACAAGCCCACATCGAGATAGAATGCAGCACGGGAACCTACATCCGAACCCTCTGCCATGACATCGGCCAGGCTCTGGGATGCGGCGGCCTCATGCACTCGCTAAACCGCACCTCGATAGGACCTTTCACGGTTGAGAGCGCCTTGACGGAAGACAAACTTGATGAGGGATGGCCCGGTGCGCTCATCCATACACAGACGCTGCTGCCCGAGCTCTACCCTCCGGTCACATTCAATTTGTTTGAGCAGACAAGGCTCTACAACGGCTTGTTAGTGCGTGTGGCGGATAAAGTGCCCCTAGAGGTTACAAGCGGGCTATTTGCGGGTGTGAACGAGCAAGGGCTCGGGTTCGCTACGGTCAGCCTGGAAGAAGGCCAGTTTCGCCCAGTTAAGGTATTTGGATTATTGGAGGATGTCGAGAGATGAATGCACGTAACCGAGGATGCGTAGTGACCATCGGCTCCTTCGACGGCCTTCACAGAGGCCACCAGGCACTCATCGCGCGCGCCAACGATTTAGGCATCAAGGCCGGTATGCCCTCGATGGTGCTCAGCTTTGACAGGCACCCAAGCAGCATCCTCTCCAGCCACTCTGTGCCTATCATCATGAGCCTGAATGACCGTTACAAGCTGATGTGCGACGCTGGTGCCGATGTGGTAACCATCCTCAAGTTCGATCACGCCTTAGCGGCTGAGCCGGCCCGTCACTTCGTCAAGCGTGTGCTGGTCGATGACCTGGCGGTACGCTGTGTGGTGGTGGGTAAGGACTTCCGTTTTGGTAAAGTGCGAGAAGGCGACTGCGCGTTGTTGAAGCAACTGGGTGATGAATATGGCTTCTGTGTAGAGCCGCTGGAGGACATTACATATCTAGGCCGTAGAATGAGCAGCAGCCGTGTCCGACGCGCGTTGGCGGAAGGCCGATTAACCGATGCCAACGTGATGTTGGGGCGTCCGTTCTTTGTGCGCGGCATGGTTGTGAAGGGGCAGCAGCTAGGACGGGTCATTGGGTTTCCTACCGCCAATCTGCAAACACAGCCTGACCAGTGCCTACCAAAATACGGAGTCTATGCTGGCCTGTTCAGCACAGATGATGGGAATTCGCATATCGCAGCGGTGGGTATCGGCATACGACCAACGGTCACAGGGAGCCACTCCCCCACCGTCGAAGCTTACCTACCTGGATTTTCCGGAAACCTGTATGACAAAGAGGCGTTGTTGAGCCTGCATTACTTCCTGCGGGAAGAGACGAAATTCGACAGCCTGCGCGAGCTGCAGCTTCAGATGCAGCAAGACGTTCACCAGACCATGCGCCTCATGAGGGGCGTGGAGGTTTAAGGGCTGACTGACGCCCGAACCCTTGAAAGTAACTTGGTTGGCTATGTCCGGGGCGGTCTGACGGTATGCTGATAATTTCCGCTGTCTTTAGACCGCGCCGGTCTTGTTCCCGAAACCAACCTGAGAGGCTATCCGCCAGACCGGCGCGGTCTCGAGCCTACTGTAACCGCTAACCTACTCACAGACCGCCCCGGACTCAGCCAAAATAATGGAACGCATCAAGGCTGCCGTGCCAGCACGAGCAACTGCTCTAAATCAAGTCACCAAATCAGACCCTGGGTAGATGCCATCTGCCCGCCTACCATAGGTATCGCACACGGTGGCTCAATACGGAAAGAGCAGCCCCTTTCGAGGCTGCTCCTTCTGCATGAGACTAGTACGGGCGATTGGGTGATTTACCGCCATTTTGGCGTCCTTCGTCCTTACCCGGCTCTACCTTCGGCTCAGTTTGGGGAACCTCAGGCACGCGCTTAGGCTCTTCAGCCACGTGAGGCAGGCTTTCAGCGGCCTGCACTTCGGGTTCTGAATTCGCCTGGCTCATGATCTGCTTGGTCAGCTCATCAATGGTCGCCTGCTCTTCGTCTGGCGTTTTTGGCAGCTCCAGGTCTTTCGCGAACTCCCTGAGCTTCTCCACTGAGAACAGGTTTAGCAGCATGCTGAGCGCATTTGCCCCACCCTTTTCGCCATCGTTGCCCAGATTGACTGTGGTGACCGGCACCAGCGCCTGCTTTCCAGCTTTGATGGCGTCGGCAAAGGACTGTGCCACCTGCGCGTAGACCTGGTATTCAGCCCCGCCATAAGCGTTGACCTTCTGCTTTGTGGCGATACCCTCGGCGATACCGATCTTGGCGATCTTCGTCGAGTCCGCGTTGGCATTCAGAACCGTGGCTTTCGCCTGTGCTTCTGCGGTGATGACCGTTCTAGCTGCGTCCTGAACGGCTTTAGCCTTCTCGGCTTTACCAACGTTCTCCTCGGTCACGATTCGAATCTCGGAGACAGTCAGTGCGGTTTGCTGGTTGGCGGTAGCCTCAGCCTGTCGTAGCTGCTTCTCTTGCTCCGCTGCTTCACCCTGACGTTTGTAGGTCAGGATTTTTTCCACAGCGATCTGCCGGTCACGCAACTGGGCATACATGGTCTCGATGCCTTTATCACCGCTTGCCGACCGTGGTGTGCCGATCAGCACATCATGAAGCTCCAGGTTGTAGTCCGCCAATCGTTCTTTGATCACCTTGAGTGCCTCTTCGCCAAGCTCAGAACGCTGCTGAACCAACTGCAGCAAGGTTCTTTTCTGACCAGCGTTCTTGAAGAAGGAGGAGACCATTGGGTCAAGGCTCTGTTCAACCAGCACCTTGATATCGCCAAACTTCTGAATCAGCTTCGGTGCCTCATCGCAGTTGATGCTCAGCACCACGCTCAACGGCAGCTCTGGTTCGAATGCATCTGAAGTGATGAGCTGCACTGCCGCCAGACCGCTGTCATATCCATGAGCTTCGGACGAAGCACTGTCCCACTTCAGCACGAAGTTGGTGGTGGGCACCGAGATCACCTTGGCGGCATCAATATTGATGGGGTATTTGCCCGGCATCAATGGCTTGCCCCAAATACCGCGTTTGCCATTTTCCACCAGCTTACCGTGGGTATAGTTGTCGCCAGAAATATCCGCGCCTTCGTCTCCATAGTAGGAGATCACGACACCCACACAACCCACGTTGATCACTGTTTTCGGCTGGAACTCGACAGTCGCAAACAGGCGGTTGATGTAGTATTTGCCATCAATCAACACCTGGTGCTGCTTACCACGAAGCCCCCCAGCTTTCAGGAACTTCTCCGGGTCCTGGAAGCTGTGATGGTAAGTATCCGGTTCTTTTGGATTATTACCAACCGTCGGGCAAATGATCTGCTCTTCGGGCGGGTTGGGGCCATCGTTGACAATGACGATACCGACCGCATCGTTGGAACCATCAATCACAACCGGCTCGAACCCGCCATCTTTTGTGATCTTCTGGCTCATTTCGTCCATTTCCTTGCGCTCGTCATCGCGTTCGCCCATGGACAGGTAGTGTACTTTTCCGGAGGTAATCACAGCAAACAACGCGGTGTTGAGCGCATATGTTCCCTCACGCAGAATGCCGCGCTGAGGGCCGCGCTGGCCATTATTGGTCAGGAACTCCCGAGCATCCATGAAGTTACTGACGACCGATCCGAGAAGCTGCGTGGGCTCTAGCGGTTTTCCGTCGCGGGCGAAAATATACCCTATTTTGCCCTGCGATATGGTGATCAGGGGTACTTTATGCACTCTGTACATGAAAGGCGACTTAAAGTGGATGCCGCTACGCAACACGTCCGGCTGATACCCAGCCTCGCCATTCAGCGCAATGATCGCCTGGTCCAGCGAGCCTTTAGGGGACCACCATTTTTCGACTATTCCAACTTCAGACGGCCGGATAATCCGGATACCTATCAGATTCACGATGAGCCATACTGCAACGGCAATTCCTAGAATTACCAGCAGGGGTATTAGCAACTGAGGCAGTGCATTTGGCATAATTTACGGTTCCTCCATATGGCGATTGGTCTACGAAGTCGGTGCGTAACACTCACATAAGGGAGCCGTTTTGCAACCCCTTATCTACCTCCATCACTTTGCCAAAGTTTGGAGACGTTACCATCTACACACAATATACCACCAATCGTCGGTAGTTCATAGTGGTGAAACGCAGATAAATGTGGGAGCCCCGCTCCTGTGTTTAAAGCAGCCGGTTCTGTAGTTGATCCGGTCGTAGAGTTGACCTTTGTGGTCATCCGCAAGCGTTGGTGATCCCGTCGTAGGGATGACCCTAGTGGTCATCCGCGGTCGTTCAGAAGAAAATGATGACGGCAATAAAAGACTCATGCGTTACAACAAGGGGCGAAGTCATATACTCGGTATAGCAGGCTGAAAGTCAGCTTTGACTGTAAACAAAGGGTGGATCGAAATAACTACGAGACACTATCCTCGAGAAATGCCTGGCAGATGTCGATCCGGCTGATAATTCCTGTCAGCCGACCATCTGAGGTGACGGGTAGACGTTTCACCTTCTTCGCAAGCATCAGAGCGGCCGCTTCAAGCACATCATCGGTCTCTTCAACCATCACCATGGTCTTGCTCATCGCCTGCTGCACCTTCATTTCACGCACGATATTCACGCGCTGTTCGATGTCTTGCAGGCTTTCCCTGTATTGCTCGCTGTCAGGGTTATCACCGGGGGCAGGCAAAAGCTCACGGATAATATCGTGTTCTGTAATAACACCAACTAGCTGGTTCCTGTTATCTACAACCGGAAGACCGCTCACTTGGTATAGGTCCATGCGGTCGACAGCGTCCCGAAGTGTATCGTCAGGTGACACGGTGACCAGTTGGGAGTGCATCAGATCAACAACACGCATCTGCAAGTCTCCTGCTTTTTATTTTATGTTTCAATATCAATTGTACACGGATGTATGCCTGCCATGCGAACGCTGCACATTAACCGTGTATTATCGGCTGTAGATAACTGCTCCACCAGCCTGGCTTCAGCTAGCACATATCAAGCAGTCATTCGCCGTCGAACCGCCACGGTGCCGATGAACCCGAACAGCAACAGAATTGATGAGGGCTCAGCGCCTGATAGAGCCTGCTGATTGACGATGCCGATATCCACTGCGAAAAGCACATCGTTCATGTCCTTATCACCCTGGTTCATAGTGTCCTCAAATCCGAAGAGCAGGAAGGGACTATTGGGCACCGCAAACGCGACCATATGCTGCTTCTTATCGGGGTTCAAGTTCGCGTGTCCCGTATATGTGCCGTACTGGCTTGAACCTGCACCATTTGCGATGGTGAAGAAATCAAGGTAGGTGCCAGCATCAAACCTACCCAGGTTGACAAAGTCACCAGGTATCAAGGGATTGTTAGCACTTCGCACATTGGCCCAGGTAGAGACATCAGGGAATATGATTTTGCTATCGGATTTTGGCGTCACTGCGCCACCCGTCGTATTGAAGCCTAAAGTATTACTAAATCCGGCACCCTCTCCTACGAAATAGATGCGCACATCAGCCTGAGTGGCCAGCTTCAATGCTGAGGGATCAACTGAAGCCACCCCAGTGTTGTTCACCTTTTCGGGCAGCATTTTTTGGCAGAATGCCTCAAGCAGGGGTAGTGAATTCGTTTTAAATTCGGCCGACTTTTGGTCTGATCCACCCACCATCACAGGAGCCACAATGTCGAGGCCCATAGGCCGAGCAGGGCTCTGTATCGGGGACATGGTGCCGGATGTTTGTAGTGCCGCATGAGCTAAAATGGAACCGGCAATCAAGAAGGCCATGAACGCCAGCTTCATTACAACTAGTTCATCCATTTCGATCTCTCTCATGTACCATACCTCCTGAAATAGTCGGATTATAGTAAAAAGCCATAATATGACCTACATTGTAATATTAGTGTACCTGTATGTTGGAGTTGTTTGATAGCCAGTAGGATTCATCATGCAGTAGGCTCCAGCTACAAAACTAGGCTGGAGCCAGATGCCTACAACGGTCGAACTGCTTAAGCGTGCGCTACAGCAGTTTTACGTCGCCGAGCAGCTATAGTTGTGGTGAGGAAACCAGCCATCAGAAGCATTGTTCCTGGTTCGGAACCTGCAAGTGATTCTTGGTTGGCCTTGCCAATGTCAACAGCAAACAGCACGTCATTGAAGTCGTTGTCGCCACCATTCATGGTGTCTTCAAATCCAATCAATAAGAACGGGCTGCTTGGTAATGCAAAGGCGACCATATGCTGTCGCTGATCGGGGTTAAGTAGAGGGTGCGCCGTAAAAACACTAGACCCATTGTTAGCACCATTTGAGATGGTGAAGAAGTCCAATGTAGTACCAGCATCGTAGCGCCCCAAGTTGACAAAGTCGCCTGGAAGCAAAGGACTACTGGCATTACGCACGGTACCTGTGGTTGTGACGTCGGGGAAGATGAGCTTACTATCGGAAGAGGGCGTAACGGCCCCACCCGTTGTATTGAAACCAAGGGTGTTCCTATAACCAGCAAGTTCACCGACGAAATAGACGCGGACATCGGCCTGAGTTGCAAGCGTCAAAGCCGATGGATCGATGGATGTCACCGAGGTGTTATTGTAACCTTCACCAAGGTTCTGCTGGATGAACGCCTGCAGCGAGGGCAGGCTCGCACTCTGAAAATCACTGGCTTTCTGATCAGACCCGCCAACCATCACCGGATCCACAATATTCAAGCCTAATGGTCGAGCGGGGCTTTGGTAAGAAGCCGCCTCACCATCTGTCTGAAGTGATGCTTGAGCCGATGCGGTTGTTAACGTCATGATAGAAATGGCAGTGATGCCAAGAGCAAGGTGAAGTAGCGTCGCGGCTGTCTTCATTGTCGTCCTCCTAAGATGGGTGTTGTAGGCGTTTAAATTATACCTGTAGATTTCGATATCAAGGTAATTCAACATCATATATGCTCACCTATTAAGACATCCCATCTTGAGTTGTTGACCAATACCGCAAACCCTGTATAATTTTGCTGAACAGCAATTTGAGCGGGAGGCGATTTATGAATATCTTTTTGCGTGTATTACCGTACCTCGTAGGCGCGTGGTTATTATATGGCCTGATACGTATGGCCGCATCAAAACGCCGTTGGGCAGTCTACTACTCGGTCTTGACTGATGACACGCAGCTTCTTGATGCACAGCTCGCAAAGGGCACATCGCCCAACTGCCGCACGAGGGATGGCCGTACACCGCTGATGCTGGCCGCCGCCATGGGACGCACGGAGGCCTGCCGCGTGTTGATAAAACACGAAGCCCGACTGGGTGACACCATGCGCCTTTGCCGCACTACCCTTGGGGGCGTGGGTGACTACGGCACGGCACTGCACCTGGCGGCGTTCTGCGGCCATCCTGAGACGGTTAAGGAGCTGCTCAAAGCACCTGACCATCTGCAGGCACTAGCCACACCAGATGAGCGTGGGTGTACCCCGCTGGCCATCGCCTCGCTGATAGGCTACCCGGAATTGATCAAGCCGATGGTCAAGGGCGGTGCAGAGACTGACCCTCGAGACCGAGCCCAACTCACACCGCTTATGGCTGTCTGCGCTGCCAACTACCATAACATCCAGATGCTCCGTGCGTTGGTATATGATCAGGCGAAACTCAAGATCGCTCTGCCCGTAAAAGCTCCTGTTCATTTTATGCTAGCCGACAGCGGTTGGATGCCCGGCAAAGCCAGCGTTCTTGTCTACGGTTCTCGTCTCTGGTTTCCCTTCCTCAGCACACGCATGCATATGCCCTCACCCAAAGCTGCATGGGAGGATCGCCTGCTTGAGGCTGCAAAAATATTGATTGAATGCAAGGCCGATGTGAACGCAGTTGACGAAAAGGGCCGTTCTCCGCTCATTCTGGCCGCCATGATGGGACGCAAGCCGTTCTGTGACTTGCTCCTGGCGAATGGTGCTGACCCAAAGCAGGCCGATGCCGAGGGGCATACATACGACCAGTTCCTGAAAGCGGAGCTTCAACCCAAACCCGTATCCCCGAAAGTCGAGGCGCGGCTTCGGGAGTTGGGTATGTGGGAGTAACAAAAAAACAGAGACGGGGAGCGGTCTTGGCTCCCCGTCCCACTTCCGTCTGATAGGTTCGGTTTTCGGTGTGTCTCACGTGGTATCCGTTATTGGCTTACGCGGTTAGCATGGCTCGCTTTTTGTTTCGCAGGTTCAGCGCAACAGGAGTGAGCATTCCAGCGATCATGAGGATGGTTCCTGGCTCAGTGCCAGCCATCGCATCATGGTTTGCCTGGCCGATATCAACGGCAAACAGGTTGTCGTTGAGTTCGCCCTTATAGGCACCGCTGGAGTCTTCGAAGCCGATCATGATCAAGGAGCTGTTAGGCACCAGATAGCTGACCATGTGCGGCATCTTGTCCGGATTCATTTCTGCTACTGAACCAAATATCCCCTTATTCTTGCCGGAGTTGTTCGCTCCGTCGGAAACCAGGAAAAAGTCCAGCAGACTGCCGGAATCACGCTTACCGATATTGACAAAATCGCCTGGCAGCAAAGGATTGTTCTGACCTGGACCCCGTTTGTTATGGTTCGTTTGCACGTTACTAAACACGTAGGCAGCGTCAGCTCCAATTGTACCGGAGTCAGATCCGTCAACACCCAACATGTTTTGGTAGCCGGTCTTCTCATCTACAAAGTAGACGCGAACATCGGCGGCTGTTGAAAGCACCAGTTTGGAAGGATCGAGCTTGATGTAGCCGCTATCAGGCGACAGGTTGCCGATGCTTCCCTTGATGAATTCGCTCAGCTTAGGCAGTTGGGTCTCCTGGAAGTTCTTCGAAGCCTCATCTGCGCCGAAATACTGCAGCGAGCCCGCTGAAGGAAGATCAGGAGTTGGCGTTTGATCAACCTTTGACGAGCTATATTCCATTTCCTGAGTGATATCTAGTTCACTTTCGGAAATAGAAGCTAATGACGGTACAGATGCCAGAACCATTAGGGACACCGAAAGACCGATCAGACTTGTTTGCAGCGTCTTGGCTGTGAACATGGTGGGTTCCTCCTCGCAAATGGGATTGCCATATTGCAGTTTAATTGTACCCAGATTCCGGTCGGCATACAGCCCCGTTTCACTCGTTTCAACATGCTTTTCATAGCACATCATATAATGCAAGCCTGCAGAGGATGCCTTACCCGAAATGTTCTGTGAAAACTATACCCGCCAGCTTGTGATGTTCTGAGTATGGCCGTCCTCATACATGAAGTAGTATCCCAGAACGCTCCATCCCCAGAATGGGTTCAATCCGCAGCCCTCTCCCGTTTCGCTGTTATACCATTCACGGCTGCCAGACTTCTGCATCATCGCCTCAGTGCGGTATGCCACTGCCGTAGCGATCTGGTCGTAACCGTACTGCCGCACACCGTGGTAAACGATGTAGTTCGAAGGGATCCAAGTGTTCGCCCGCCAGTTACAGCCCAGGTCATTGGGCAGCGTCGTCTGGCTATACCCGGGTTCACTCTTGGCCATCACAGCCGGTGCCCATGCCGTCCAGAACTCTTCACCGTTCATGAGGTGCTCGTAGACCATGCGTTTTGCTCGCTCCGGGGTAGCCACATTGGCCCATAACGCGGCAAAGATATTGATGTATTTGACTTTGATCAACTCACCGGTCTGCACGTTCATGTCATAATACAGGCCGTCTTCTTCACACCAGAGCAGCTCGTTGATCTTCTGTGCCAGCTCATCAGCTTTGGCGGAGTAATGCGCCGAATCAGCGGGCTCTCCCAGGCTCTCAGCCAGACTGGCAAATGCCCGAAGCTCACGAACCAGGAAGCAGTTCAGGTCAACCCCCTTGCTGATGCGGTCCTTCCACCAGCCTGCCCGCTCGTGCTGATTATCCATGCCGGTGTGAGGTGCACTCATCCATTCGGCCAGACCATTGCCCGTGCTGTCCATGTTCACCAGCCAATAGTCCAAATACCGCTTCAAGCGTTGGTAATAGTGGTCGGTGATCCATGAGGTCTCGCCGTAGTAGTCACGCACCAGCACCGCACTTTGAGCCAGGAACGGTTTGACGTGCTCAGGGTCGTGATATTCATTGCTGGGCACGCTGCGGCTGATCAGACCATCTTCGCGCATATGGTCGAGGAAGATCGTGATGCCGTTGATGATATACTTGGCATCCCAGCCCATGTAGACCTGGACGATCGCCTCAAAATACTGGTCCCAGTCATATAACGTTTTGTAATCATAGCCTGTAAAGTAGTCGCGGTCGGTGTCTGGGTCATGTTGGATACCAGCCTTCATCAGTGCTTCCACATCGGCGATGCGGGACTGGATGGCTTTGAGTTCTTGCGGGTTTTGCAGCATGCGGCGTGACATAATAGTGCTCCTCACAGAAATGCCTTAGGCGTGTGGTCTTCGTGACACATATATTCTGACACACAGGCCTGGCTGGTGTCAGCCGCCGTGGTATACCCACAGCGGTGGGTGTCATCGGGTTTTCTGGAACAACCTCTTCAGATTGCGTGCGGCCTCGGCGATATCATCGGCAGAGATCAACGCGGAGACCACAGCAACCCCATCGATGCCTGTCTCACTAAAAAGCGGAATGGTGCGCGGGTTGATTCCTCCTATGACCACTATGGGCAACGGCACCGCGGACCTGATCGCCTTTAGTTCCTGCAGACTGACCAGTTCCGCGTCGCTCTTCGTATCGGTGGCAAACATGGCGCCGACGCCCAGATAATCGGCACCATCCTGCTGTGCCTTCAACGCCTCCGATAGCGAAGAGGCCGAGACACCCAGAATCTTATGGTCACCGATGATCCGGCGAACAATATAAGCGGGCAGATCGCTCTGTCCAACATGCACCCCAGCAGCGTCAACCGCAAGCGCGATGTCCACGCGGTCGTTGATGATCAATGGGACACCATAACGATCTGTGATCTCTTTGACCCTCACCGCCGCATCGTAAAACTGCCGCGAAGACGCCGTCTTCTCACGCAGTTGCACCACACTGCAGCCGCCTTCAATCGCCTGCTCCACAGCTTGCTCTAAGGTGGGCGTGCTCATCAACTCACGGTCCGTCACCAGGTATAAACTATAATCCAAATTAGGCTTCATGCAACCTGGCTCTCTTGCTCAGAATATCGCCATCGAGTTGGCTGATGGCATCAATGATCGCCATACGAAAACTGCCGTTCCCCTTGCCCCCAGCAACATCAGCGGCAAGCTCGCCTGCGATGCCCATCGAAAGCACACCTCCCGCAGCCGCCGCGAGGTAATCGTCTGATGCACCGCAGAAGCTCCCGACTAACGAGCTGCACATGCAACCTGTACCGGTGATCCTAGACATCAGACTGGAGCCGTTCTCTATGGTCAGCGTGCGCCTTCCATCGGATATGATGTCGGTGGCACCGGTGATAGCCGTCACGCATTTGAGCCTTAACGCCACCACCTTGGCGGTCTCTATCCCCTTAGCGATTCCGCCCTTCATGTCCGCATCCGATGCATCGACCCCGAGGGTGGAGGACTGTAACCCCGCGACGAACATGATCTCCGACATATTACCGCGGATCACAGCGATCTTAACCTGCTCCAGCAGACGCCTGGTGGTCTCATTCCGCAGCGTGGAAGCGCCGGCACCCACCGGATCGAGTATCACAGGGATATGGCGGGCATTGGCGAACCTGCCAGCAGCGAGCATCGATTCCACGGTCCGATGGTTCAGGGTGCCGATGTTCAACACCAGTGCCGAGGTGATCGATACGATGTCTTCCATCTCATCGATGTCATCAGCCATAATCGGAGAGCCGCCGATTGCCAGCGTCACATTGGCACAGTCGTTGACTGTCACATAGTTGGTAATATGATGCACGAGAGGCTTATTCGCCCGCACCTCTTGTAGGATCTGAGCGATAGATTGAAGTGTCACGCTTTCCAATAGTGGTATTTCCTTACTGCAATAGTTCGACGTCTTGCCCGTCGATGATCTGGTTCATTGTTTTGACCGCGCACATCTTGCCGCACATAGAGCAGCTATGCCTGTCGGCTGGCGGGACGCTTTCGTAATATGCTCTCGCCTTATCGCTGTCGATCGCGAGCTCAAACATCGCATCCCAGTCCAGGGCACGGCGGGCGACCGCCATGCGGTCATCAATACCACGGGCGCCTTTGATTCCTATCGCGATATCTGCCGCATGAGCCGCGATTTTCGAAGCCACGATGCCTTCTCGCACATCCGCCAGGTTTGGCAGCCGCAGATGCTCAGCGGGGGTCACATAACACAGGAAATCGGCGCCATTCATCGCTGCGATCGCACCGCCTATGGCTGACGTGATGTGGTCATATCCAGGCGCGATATCCGTGACCAACGGCCCCAGCACATAGAACGGTACGCCATGGCACAGCCGCTTCTGAAGCTTCATATTCGCGGCGATCTCATCCATTGCCATATGGCCAGGACCTTCCACCAGCACTTGAACATCTTTCTGCCAGGCGCGCTTGGTGAGATATCCCAGCTCCGTCAGCTCCGCTATCTGAGATGCATCTGACGCGTCCTTCAGGCAGCCTGGCCGACAGGCATCGCCAAGACTGATCGTCACATCATGCTCACGCAGAATATCGAGCAACTCGTCGTAATGCTCAAAGAAGGGGTTTTCATTGTTCGTCATCTTCATCCAGGCAAACAACAACGAACCGCCTCGCGACACGATGTTCATCTGACGCTTTTCACGCATGAACAGGTCGACCACTCTCCGGTTGAGACCGGCATGGATGGTCATAAAGTCGACGCCTTCGCGGGCATGTATCCTGACGACCTCCAGGAAGTCCTGCGCAGTGATATCCTTCAAATCTTTCTCCAGGTAGCCGATCGCGTCATAAATCGGCACAGTGCCGATCATGGCGGGAGAGCAGCCCACCAGCCAGCTTCGGAACTCGCGTGTCTTTCCGTAGTTGCTCAGATCCATGATCGATTCGGCACCGAACTGGATGGACAGGTTCACTTTCTCTTGTTCGTTTGAGTAGTCCGCACAGTCACCCGAAACCCCCAGGTTCACGTTGATTTTCGTGCGGAGCCCTGCGCCGATGCCATATGGATGCAGCGCAGTATGGTTGATATTCGCGGGGATAGTCACCTGTCCGGATGCGACCAGCGCGAGAAGCTCCTGCTGCGGCAGACCCTCTTCTGCAGCGACCAGGGCGATCTGTTTGGTCACGATGCCCTTTTTGGCGGCTTCCATCTGAGTTCTATAGTTCATTTGAATCTGCTCCTGTAGGTAATCCATTGCGATAGAGATCATAAAAATGGTGAGTTGGCCCGCAGCCTTTTCCAATTGCCAGCGCATGCCTGATAGCCGTTGTGACATACTCTTTCGCCTTGCCTACGGCATCTGCCATGTTAAGGCCTAGAGCAAGATTTGACGCGATGGCCGACGAATACGTGCAGCCCGTCCCATGGGTGTTCTTGGTGTCGATGCGCTCTGTGGAGTAACAGGAGAATTGTTGGCCGTCGTAAAGAACATCCAGCGCGTCACCTGCAGCATGACCACCCTTCACCAGCACACCTTTTGCCCCAAGCCCGCATATCACCTTGGCGGCCTGCTTCATATCATCGGTCGAGTGTATCTCCATCTGAGCGATTTTCTCAGCCTCGGGGATATTAGGAGTCAGCAGGTCTGCCAGTGGGAGTATCTCTTGAATGAGCGTATCGATGGCATCCGGGTTCATCAGAGCGCAGCCGTTTTTTGCATACATCACAGGGTCGATCACCACATTCCCCGGATGGTAGGCCCTCAGTTTCCGTGCAACAGCCATCATGCATTGCGGCTGTGAAAGCATCCCCACCTTAACTGCGTCCGTTCCGATATCCTCAAAGATCGCGTCTATCTGCTTCTCAATCATATCGGGTGTGATATCTTGAATGTCGATCACTCGAAATGTGTTCTCAGCCACCACCGACACGATCACACTCATGCCGTAGACGCCGTGCGCCGAGAATGTTTTGAGGTCAGCCTGTATCCCGGCACCTCCGCTGCAATCTGACCCGGCAATGGTCAGCACTTTCTTCATCGGGTTCTCCTTATCCGTCGCGCAACGCGTCGTTCAATGCGGTGTATTCTGTCAGAGACACTAGACCAATGCACAGAAGGCGCCTTCCTGTCTACAGGAAAGCGCCTTCATCAATAGTTTTTTTGTATGTGATTTTTTGCTTCCCTACGCTAGTGTTAACTACCAGGTTCAAGGGGTCAGGTTTTACCTTCTCAACTCTTTCGAGTTCCCCCGCAAATATTTAGTTTTTCTACGTACACAATCTAACACTTAACGTGTTGGTTGTCAAAGCACCCAGCATATTCACTGGGTGCTTTATACTTGACGTACCGAGGCTAGAATTTGACTTCTACCGCCTCAACCGCAGCGATGCCACCCTCATATCCTGGCTTACCCAGCAGCTTGAACATGTTCAGCTTGTAGGCTTCCACACCGGGCTGGTTGAAGGGGTTGACGCCCTGCATCAGGCAGCTGACGCCGCATGCATACTCAAACATATACATCAGCGCTCCCAGGCTGGCGGCGCTCAGTTCCGCAAGATGGATGGTCAGGTTTGGCACCCCGCCATCACGATGCGCGGCGGCGGTGGCCTCGTAGGCCATCTGATTCACCCAACTGATCGGCTTGCCAGCCAGGTAGTTCATGCCATCGGCGTCCACATCCCAGGCGGGCACCGTCAGATCGGGCTCTCCCCCATCAATGATCACGAAGCTCTCGATCAGGTTCCTGCGCCCCTCCTGAACATACTGACCCATGCTGTGCAGGTCAGTGGTGAAGTCCACAGCCGCCGGGAACAGTCCGATGTTCTGCTTGCCTTCGCTTTCGCCAAAGAGCTGCTTCCACCACTCAGCTAAGGTATGAAGACGCGGTTCAAAGTTGGCCAGCAGCTCGGTGCTGTAGCCCTGGTGGTAGAGCACATTCCGGGCGGCGGCGTAGAATAGCGCGGGGTTCTTCAACGGATCATCGCTGCCAGCGCACAGTTTGGCACACTCGGCAGCTCCCTGAACCAACGCTTTGATATCTACCCCAGCGTATCCGATGGGCAATAGTCCCACCGCACTCAACACGGAATAGCGTCCGCCGATGGTGTCCGGCACCACGAATGTGGCACAGCCCATCTCGCGGGCAAGCTTCAACAGGGAGCCCTTATTGGCATCCGTGGTGGCTACAATCCACTCGCTCTGCTTGTCGGCAGGTACCAGTTGCTTCAACAGCCGGAAGGCCACTGCAGGCTCGGTCGTGGTGCCCGATTTGCTGATGACGTTGATGGCCACCCTCTTGCCGGAAAGCTGCTTGATGAGTTTTGTGGCATAATCGGCACTGATATTCTGGCCTGCATAGACCACCTGTTCTGGGCAGTCGGAAAGGGCTTCAATGACTGCCCGAGAGCCGAGGTAGCTTCCGCCGATGCCAATAACCACAAGCATGTCGGTCTCTTTGCGAAGTTGGGCGATCTTGGCGTTCAGCCGTGAGTTTTCATCACTCGTGAGTATCTCCGCAGGGCTCAACCATCCGGTGAACTCGGCACCGGCGCAGCGAGCTTCTCGCAAGTTACGGGCACAGGCTGACACCTGCACCGATCGTTCGGCCACCATCTCGGCGGTCAGGTTAGGGGCCAGATACTTGGCATCGAGCGTGATTGGTGATTTTATTGACATAGTTTTCTCCGAATCTAATTCTTAGGTGCCGAAGCACTCTCTTTTTCTGGTGCGAAATGGTGCCATATCCATAACCCCATGCCTAGCAGGATCACAGCGGCAATGACGTAGTCAACACCATGCAGGTATTTGCCCACTGTGCTCCAGTTTTGCCCCAGCTTGACTCCCGCCCAGGTCAACAGGTAACACCACGGCACGGAACCTGCGAAGCTAAGGGCCAAAAACGGCATGAGGGGTACTCTGCTGACTCCTGCAGGGAAGGAGATGAATGTGCGGATAATGGGAAGCAGCCGGCTGATAAAAACCGCGGAAAGCCCGTATTTATCAAAAAAGCGATCTGCTGCATCCATATCACGCCTTCGGATGAGGATGTATTTGCCGTATTTATCGATGAACGGACGTCCTCCGTACATGCCAGCCATATAGGCAACATAGCTTCCTACCATACAGCCAATGGCTCCTGCCATCGAAGCGTAATGGATATTAAACTCGCCTTGGCTCACCGCATATCCGGCAAACGGCATGATTAGTTCACTGGGTAACGGGATACAGGCACTCTCGATGGCCATTAATGTGCCGATTCCGGCATATCCTCCGCCGGTGATCACACCTTCGACCCATTTCCCTATGGAGACGAGTATGGTGTGCAGCGCCGAGGGGGAGTTCGCTACAGCCAGGTACATCGCTAGAAGTGCATTTATTCTTACCACGAGCAGGGGGTGTCCTCCTTAGGGCAACCTGTGTTTACTTACAGTCCAGTATAATTATATAACGGATAGGAATTGTTATCTGGTTCCAAAACACAATGGACCTTAGGTGACACGAACAGGAGCAGAAAATGGATGATGTTATCACGGCATTAACCCAGCAGGCTATGGATGCACGCGTTGCGGCGTATGAACTGGCTACAATAAGCACTGCGGCTAAAAACCAGGCACTGCTTTCAATGGCTAAAGCTCTAGTCGATGCTGAACCTGCGATTTTGGCGGCTAACGAGGCGGATATCGCCGCAGCCCGCACAAATGGCCTGACAGAACCTATGATCGAACGCCTGACGCTGGATCATAAACGAATTCTCGCGATGGCCGAGGGTATGGAGCAAGTCGCTTCACTTCCAGACCCAGTGGGCGAAATTGTCAGCGGGTCCGTACGGCCAAATGGCCTGCGCATCCAACAGGTTCGATCACCTTTAGGGGTCATCGGCATTATCTATGAGAGCCGACCGAATGTCACCGCTGATGCGGCGGCGCTTTGCCTAAAAAGCGGAAACGCCGTGATACTACGCGGTGGTAAAGAGGCGTATAACAGCAACAAAGCGATCACCGATGTGCTGACCGCCGCGATTGTATCGGCCGGACTGCCTGCATGCTCTGTGCAGATGGTGCAGACGATCGACCGTGAGGCCACCACCGGACTTATGCGTATGACCAAATGGGTGGACTGCATCATCCCTCGCGGCGGAGCAGGGTTGATCAACCATGTGGTGCAAAACAGCACCGTACCGGTCATCGAGACCGGGGCTGGCAACTGCCATACATACATACATGATGATGCTGACCTCAAAATGGCGCTCGACATCGCGGTCAACGCGAAGTGCCAGCGGCCCAGCGTGTGTAATTCTATGGAGACACTGCTGGTGCATTCACGCATTGCGGAGTTCTACCTGCCGCTGCTGGCCGACGTGATGGCAGAAAAAGGTGTGGAGCTGCGTGGTTGCGAACGAACAATGACATATATTCCGTCAGCGATTCCCGCAACCGAGGAAGATTGGGCCACGGAATACAACGCACTGATTCTGGCCGTCAAAATAGTCGACAATGTGCATGAGGCTGTGGCACATATCAATAAATATGGCACCCGCCACTCTGAGACTATTGTCACAAAGAGCCTGAAGCATTCGCAGATATTCACACGAGGGATTGACGCGGCGGCTGTCTACGTGAACGCCAGCACCCGCTTTACTGATGGCTTCGAGTTCGGGTTCGGTGCCGAAATCGGCATCAGCACCCAGAAGCTGCACGCACGCGGCCCCATGGGTCTAAAAGAACTGACCACCACTCGGTATATCATTCACGGTGACGGACAGATTAGAGGCTAAATGCATATCGGGATATACGGGGGTAGTTTCAATCCCATACACCATGGTCACTTGATCCTGGCACAGCACACAGCGGAAATCTGTGGTATCGACAGAATGCTGCTGGTGCCGTGCCATACCCCCGTACACAAACATCCGCAAGAGTTAGCGTGTGCGGAGCTGCGGTGGCAGATGGTAAAGGCATCTGTAGCTGGTCACCCGCTGCTCGAAGCATGTGATGTCGAGATCCGGCGTCCCGGCCCCTCGTTCACCTCGGATACGCTGCAGGAGCTGCACAGGATGTATCCTGACGACCACTTTTCGATGCTGATCGGTACGGACACTCTTCTTCAAATCGCCCAGTGGCATCAGCCTGAAATGATTTTATCCCTGTGCAATTTGCTAGTTTTACATCGTCCTGGTTACCGGGTTGATCGTCCTGAGCAGTATCTACCCATGGGTTCACCTGCAGAATGCGTCACAATGATAGAGGCGCCCCATTTACAGATTTCGTCTTCGGATATCCGGCAGCGAATTGCTGATGGCAAGTCTATTCGTTACTTGACACCAGATGCAGCAGTCCAAATTATGGATGAGCATCTTCTTTACCGTAAAACACTCTGAGGAAACAACGTACGTCACATGAATAAGTCGCGCATAGCCTGGGTCGGACTGGGCATTCTGGTCGTCGCTGCCGCCATTACGGCAGGCATCATGATGGGTTTAAATAAAGTGATGCCCTCTTCTCACAACAACTCCGCTCACAATGAGATTCAGATCAGTCGAATGAAGCTTCTGGTGATGGGCCTTGATGAAGTGGGTAAGAACACAGACACCCTCGCTGCGGTCGATGTCGATGCCGCCAGCAACACCATCTCAGTTTTATCAATACCCCGTGACACGCGTACAGACATTGAGGGCCACCGAACCTTCCGTATCAATGCAGCATACGCCTGGGGCGGGATCGATCTGGCCAAATCGACGGTTGAAAAGCTCATTGGAGATACGTTCGACCACTATATCATAGTGAGACTTGAGGGTTTTGCTCAGGTGATCGACGCTATGGGTGGCGTAGACATCGACGTCGAAAAAGACATGGACTATGTCGACCGCGGACAGAAGCTGTATATCCACCTTCGCAAAGGCAACCGCCACCTCACAGGCGAAACCGCCATCCATTATGCACGATTCCGGCATGACGCCCGCGGTGACCTGGGCCGCGTCGTGCGTCAGCAAAAGCTGCTGAGAGCCGTGCTGGAAAAGATGCTTAGCCCTAAAATGCTGCCGCAACTACCCCAACTGATGCAGGTGGCCAAACAAAACAGTGATACCGACCTGAGCATCCCCCAGATGATCGCACTGGCAAGGCAAGCCCGGAAATCTGGTGACGACGGCCTGAAGACCGCCATGCTCTCGGGAGCACCTAAGATGATCAACGGCGGCAGCTTCTATGTCGTCGAACTGCCGGAAGCGACTGAAGGCATACAAGCTATTGTCGATGCCATCGTCAAAACTAACGAGCCAGAACCAACGGCACACCCCGCTGCCGCACTCTCCCAAAGCACCGCCCCTAAAGGAGGCCTATGATTTTGACTTCTAAAGAACGTGTAGACATAATAATCGCCGCTGCCGAAGAGGTAAAAGCGGAAGATATCCAAACCGTAGAGTTGATTGGTAAAACACTTATCGCGGACTACTTTGTGATAGCCACCGGCCGCACCAACGTGCAAGCGCGCGCCATCGCGGACCGCATACTGGAACGCTGCCGCGAGTCTGGTTACAAAAAAGTGCAGGACGAAGGTTACCGCGAAGCGCAGTGGATTGTTCTAGATTACGGTG
Organism: Armatimonadota bacterium; assembly: GCA_963677485.1. Lineage (GTDB taxonomy): Bacteria > Armatimonadota > HRBIN16 > HRBIN16 > HRBIN16. The sequence continues at coordinate 989,092 of OY781964.1, forward strand.
ATGTGATCGTGCATGTCATGCAGCCTGAGCAGCGCGAATACTATAGCATCGAAGACCTGTGGAAGAACTTCGTCCGGGAGTAACTCGGTAGAATCGAGGCCATTCATGACAGACCAGACAAACCAGCCCGATATACAACAGAAGATTGAGCTTCAACTACGCCAGGCCATCTTACAGCAGATGCGTGGCGACCTGGTTGAGGCTCAGAAAGCCTGCGTGGAGATACTCAGACTCGAACCCCGCCATGTGGAAGCTCTGGAGTTGATGGGCGATCTGCTATGTGCCAGGGGTGATACGGTACACGCCATCATCGCCTACCGGCAAGCTAAAGATAACTCAGTGCAAGGAACGCCGGCGTATGCATCGGCAGAACGCAAGTGGGCGACGCTGCTATACGAGCAATCGCTACCTGAACTTGAACCGTCTGAAGTTCGGATAAGCCCTGTGATCGCTCTGGTATTGTCATTGATGCTGCCTGGTGTGGCTCACCTGTGGATGAGGCAGTTCACTAAGGCTGGCATCATGATAGGTTGCGGGATGGTGTTGACCACTCTCCTGCTCTTTTCGCCATGGGGAATCATCGAAACTCGGACTGTATCGGCCATCACAACTGGTCCTGTTCTACTCTCGTTTTTACTGATGTCAGTGGCATTCACTGCCGCTATCGATGCTTATCAGATCGCAGCAGGCTTGAAACCCAAAGCTGCTAAGCCTGTTCACCCGGCTCTGCCAGAGGAGGTCCGCAACAACCCAGATGCCAAGCCCTAACCCCACGGAACCTATCGCCAGCATCCACCCCAAAGTGGGGATCATCGGTGCTGGCGGCATGGCGAAGCGCCATGGTGCCGCTTATATGCAAATGAAAGATGTCTGCACCGTCCAGGCGGTGCATGATTTCAGTGCTGAGTATGGGGGGATGGTGGCGGCTAACTGTCACGCAGAATACATCGACAGCTACGAGCAGATACTCGAATGCGTCGACGTCGTCGATATCTGCCTGCCCACTCCCTGGCATCTACAATATGTCTCTCAGGCACTTCAGGCTGGTAAGCATGTGATATGCGAAAAGCCCATGGCGCTATCAGTCGCGGAATGCCGCCAGATGATAGAGCTGGCTGAAGAACACGATCGTCTGCTCTACCCCGCTCACGTGCTGCGTTTCTTCCCTGACTTCGCGGCCGCGCACCGAGCCATACGCTCTGGACAGATCGGTACCCCGCAGATCGTCTGCACACGGCGCGGCGGCGACCATCCCCGTTCACCCATCGGCTGGTATGCCGACCCCAAGCTGAGCGGCGGTGTGATGCTGGACCTCATCATCCATGATTTTGACTGGCTACGCTGGACATTTGGCGAGGTGGCTGAGGTGAGTGCCGAATCGCTGACCTACCGCGGGCTGGATCACCTGGACTACGCCTTCGTGACGCTGCGCTTTGAAAGCGGCGTGCTGGCATTTGTCGAGGGGAGCTGGGCAGACCCTGGGGGCTTCAGCATCGAATTCGAAGCCACAGGCAGCAGCGGACAGTTCCGCTTTGGCAACAAGGACACAGCGGTCATAGAGCTATCGAGCCGCACCGAGGCCATGGGGGTCAAAAAAGGCGTCAGTCAGGCACTGCCCACCACCAGCATCAACTCCTACGAGCAAGAGCTGCGCCACTTTGTGGCGATACTAAATGGTGCAGAGCCCGTGATCACCGCGCATGATGGGCTGAAGGCTGTGCAGATAGCCCAAGCGGCTCAGATCAGCGTCCAAACCGGACGGCCGGTGAACCCCGCGGAGGTGGAGTAGTGAATGAGATGAAACCTAACATAGTGGGGCTTGAACCCGCACGGCTGTCTGAGATGCAGCAGCAAGCCGCCTCAGAGGGCTGGCTGCTAGCCACACCCCCCCATTACACCGATGTCGCCTGGCTAGAGGCACACCAGTCAGAGACGTGCATCCCGGCGTTCTGGTGGCGCTATTCGCAGCCTTTCCAAAGGCTATTGGCGGAACTGCGCAAGGGCACGATTGGCAACCTGCTGGCCATCAAGCTCAAAGTGGCAATGTCTGGCTCGGACGCCTCGCAGATATGTCCGGCTGGCCTGGATATCTGCCAGATCATCGCCGGGTCGGAGCCCACGAACAGCCGTATCAGCCGTCCGACGCCTGCATCAGCGCACAGCATACTGGAGATGAAGTTCGCATCAGGGCTGTTCGCCAGCAGCGTGCAGATCGGGCATGTTTCGACACGTCCTCCGAGCCTGCATCTGCGCGTCGTCGGCGACACGGGCATACTACAGGCGGAGTTATTCGGGCCGATGGTCAACATCAGCAGCGAGGCAGGCTGGCAGTTCCAACCCTACATACAGCACCCCATGGAAACACTCTGGGCAGCACGCCATCAACCAGATGAGCTGTTCCCTACGATACAGCAAGCTCTAGCCATCGCCTGCGCTCTCCGTTAGCATCGGGCCACCGCATCACCGGCGCATCATATTTGCGGCCGGTATCTCGCATTGATAAGAGGAAATAGCATGAGTGATTCGAAGGGCAGCATCATACTGACCACAGCCCTGTTGGCAGCCGCACTCAGCGGATGTCAGCGGAAGGTGGCCGACGGCAAGAAGCACATTCGGTTCTGCGTGATGGGCTCCAAGCAAGAAATCGACCTTGCCAACGGCTTCACCCGAGATTTTGAGAAGAACAATCCCGGCATCAAAGTGGACATCGAGCCGGTGGCAGGTATGACATACGACAGCAAGCTGGCCATGCAAGCGGCCGCCGGCACCCTGCCCGATGTGATCATGCTGGCCGATTCCCTCATCCCCACGCTGCAGAAATACCATGTGGTTGAGAACCTGACCCCCTGGATCGCTAAAGATGCCAGTTTCCCCTCCCATGATATCTATCCCCAGATGATGGAGACGGGACGAGGGCATGACGGCAATATCTACATGCTGCCCCGTGAGCTGGGCGTGGTGGCGATGTTCTATAACCGCACACTGCTGCGCAAGGCGGGACTGCCCGATCCCAAAGCGGACTGGACGTATGACCAGATGAGGGCGATGGCAAAAAAGCTGACCATTCGCGACGCCAAAGGCCGGGTCACTCAATACGGATTTACCGCTTCATACGCCTGGGCTGGATTCTATGCCTCTTTCCTGGCAAGCTTCGGCGGCAGCGCACTGGATTACAAGAACCAAAAGGCGACATTAAGCAGCCCGGCATCACTCAAAGCACTTCAGTGGCTGGTGGACATGGTCGTCATCGATCGGGCGGGTATGCCGCCAAATGCGGTGCTGACCGCTCCGGGTATCGACCCCTTCGTGGCGGGTAAAGTGGCGATGTCGATGCAGGTATTTCCACAGGTGCCCATGCTACGACAATCTATGAAGGGTTACGACTGGGATGTGCAGATGTTGCCAGCCGGTCCTAAGGCTCACTTAGTGAATATGGGTGCTGCCGGATACGGCATGTCCGCTTCATCCGCACACAAACCCGAAGCCTGGCTGCTGCTGAAGCACATTGTCAGCCAGCAAGGTCAGCGTGCTCTGGCGCGTAGCGGCAGCGGGATCCCAACTTTGAAATCTCTGGCACACGACCCCTGCTGGCGTCCGCCTGGGTTGCCGCCGCGGAATTTGGATGCGTTCGTGAACTCCGTGCAGTTCGGCATGGGATGGCGAGATATTTTAGTGCTCACGGAGCCTGAGATCAACGACGCTGTGACCATGGCGTTTGAACAAAGCTTCAACGGCATTTCAAGTGTGACGGATGCTTTCAGGCAGTGCGACCAGCGGATCAATGCCCTGTTCGCTAAAAGGAAGGCAGCCGAATGAGCACCACCACACCAAAAAGACGAAAACGTATCAGCACCGATGCACTGGCTGCGGCGGTGTTCGTGGCCCCGCTGGTCATTGGATTGCTAGTATTCACCGTGTGGCCGATGTTGAACTCCGTGTGGTTAAGCCTCTGCGACTACGATATCTTCTCCGCCCCGAAGTATATCGGCAGCAAGAACTATGTGAACCTGTTTCAGGATCCGCTATTCTGGCAAGCTCTGAAGGTCACCTCTATCTACTCGTTCATCAGCGTGCCGTTAGGGCTGATCGCGGGTTTAGGTCTGGCGATCTTGCTGAACACGAAGATCAAAGGCATGGGCTTATTCCGGACGGTATACTATCTGCCCAGCGTGCTGTCCGGCGTGGCGGTCTCGCTGCTTTGGTTCTGGATTTTCAACCCAGATTTCGGTCTTGCCAACTACGCGCTGGATAAAATGGGATTGCCACCTGTGGCCTGGCTCACCAGCCCTAAAACCGCGTTGATGTCGTTGATTTTGATGAGTTTGTGGTCGGTAGGCGGAGCGATGGTGATCAACCTCGCCGGCTTGCAGGGCATCTCCAAAGAGCTCTACGAATCCGCCAACCTGGATGGTGCCAACGGACTGCAGCAGCTCCGGCATATCACACTGCCAGGTCTGACGCCGGTGATCTTCTACAACCTGGTCATGGGCATCATCGGATCCTTCCAGGTATTCACGCAGGCCTTTGTGATGACATCTGGTGGCCCAAGCAACGCCACGCTGTTCTACGTGCTCTACCTGTTCCGACATGCCTTTAACTACTTCAACATGGGCTACGCCTCAGCGATGGCCTGGGTGCTGTTCACCATTATTCTGGTGCTCACACTGCTGGTATTTAGGTCTTCCAGCTTCTGGGTCTATTATGAGGGAGAAAAGAAGTGAAAAAGAGAAGCCAGCACACTACCGAGCTGATTCAAAAGAGCATCGTCACTGTGATACTGCTCATCGGATCGGTCGGCATGTTACTCCCCTTCCTGTGGATGGTCAGCACTGCATTGAAGTCGCCCGATTTCGTGATGGTCTACCCGCCGCAGTGGATACCCAACCCGGTTCGTTGGCATAACTTCGTAGAAGCCTGGACCACGCTGCCCTTTACCCTCTATCTGCAGAACACGGTCATCATCACGACTACGGTGATCTTTGGCACGGTGCTGACCAGCAGCATGGCGGCGTTCGCCTTCGCGCGCCTCAAGTTCAAGGGACGTGAGTGGCTGTTCATGGCCACACTGGCCACGATGATGCTGCCCTCGCAGGTCACCGTCATCCCCATCTTCCTGATGTTCCGGCACATGGGGCTGTTGAACACCTTCACCCCGCTGACCATCGGTGCCTGGCTGGGCGGTGGTGCCATGAATATCTTCTTGATGCGGCAGTTCATACTCACCCTGCCGCCGGCACTTGACGAGGCTGCGAAGCTGGACGGCTGCAACCCGTTCCAGATTTACTGGCACATCGTGCTGCCGTTGATGAGGCCCTGTCTTGCGGTGATCGCAGCCTTCACCTTCCTCGGCACATGGAATGACTTCATGGGTCCGATGATCTACCTGACCACGCCTGACAAGATGACGCTGGCCCTGGGGCTTCAGTTTTTTCAGGGGCATTATGGCGTGACCACGCATCTTCTGATGGCGGTCTCGCTGGTGGTCATGGCTCCCTGCCTGCTGCTCTTCTTCTTTGCACAGAAGCAGTTCATCAGCGGCATCACCCTTGGCGGTGTGAAGGGGTAGCATCAGGCGTTCAGCGTCAGCACCACTCTTGAATTCAAGGCAGCCCGTATTTTGCGAATACGGGCTGCCTTGTACGTGCGACGGTCTTTCGTTCCGATGGCCGTGTGTGTTCTCGAATTCGGTGGGATGGCCCTTGTGACCATCTGCGGCATTGGGCAACGTCGCAGCACGAGATAACGGGCCTGTGGCGTAAATAGCGTGTGCGGATGACCACGTTGCCGCGACATCGAATGGACCCGAATCCTGTTTGTATTTGCGGATCATGGATGGATATCGCGAAGTGATGACGGTCTTTCGTTCCGAACGTGGTGTGCATTCTCATTGAATTCGTAGGGATGGCCCTTGTGGCCATCCGCGACCATGACCATCAACCGGCCATGATCGCAGCACGAGGTAACGGGCCTGTGGCGTGAAAAGCGTGTAGGGATGACCACGTTACCGCGACATAAATGTCTCGGCTATTGATCAACAAGGCTGCTGAAGCAGCCTACGACGACGTTATCTCTATCGGCACCAAAGGCCCCAGCCCGTTTCAACGGGCTTTCTGATCAATAGCCGAGACATTTATGTCGCGGAATAGGATGGATAGGACTGCGATTTGTATTTGTGGGTAATAGACTGACATTTATGTCGCGGCATCAGTCACTTACAAATCCTGCTAATCTCTGCCATGAATGGACACCCCGAAATAGATCGAACCCCATCGTCAGCACAGACAAGACCGTGCCAACCCTTAGTCGCCGCTCTCCAGGCTATCCAGTGCCACCTTGAACTGCTGGTTATACAACGCCGCGTATTCACCGTCCAATGCCAGCAGCTCCTCGTGGTTGCCCATCTCGATGATCTGCCCCTGGCCCATCACGATGATCTTGTCCGCTTTCACGATGGTGCTCAGCCGGTGGGCGATCACAAAACTGGTGCGACCTTCCATCAACCGCTCCAGTGCTTGCTGGATGAGCGTCTCGGTTTCGCTGTCCAACTGACTGGTGGCTTCGTCTAGAATGAGGATCCGGGGATTGCTCAACAGCGCGCGGGCGATGGCCATACGCTGACGCTCCCCACCGGAGAGCTTAACGCCGTCCTCACCGTATTTCATCAGGAAGCCTTTGGGCATCGCCTCGATGACGTGAGCGATGTTCGCGGCCTTCGCTGCGTCATACACCTCTTCATCGGTGGCATCCAGTTTGCCATACCGGATGTTCTCCATCAGCGTGTCATTGAACAGCGTGGTCTCCTGAATGACCACACCGATCTGCTGCTTGAGGCTATCCAGCGTGATGTCGCGAAGGTCCATGCCGTCAATGGTGATCTTGCCCTTGGTGACGTCGTAATGACGCTGGAGCAGGTTGACCAGGGTGGTTTTGCCGCTGCCGCTGGAGCCTACTAAAGCCACCATCTGCCCCGGCTTGACGTCGATGTTGATGCCCTTGATGACCGGCTGTCCTGGCTCATATTCAAACCAGACATCCTCATACCTGACGCCACCTTGAATTTCGGGCAGCTTCATGGCTTTAGGCGCATTGTCGATGTCTGGCTTGGTGTCCAGCATGTAGAAGATGCGCTCGAGGGCCGCATTGGTGCGGGCCAGCAGCTCATTCATCTGTATCAACCGCAGGGTAGGCCCATACAGGTAGCCGCCGATATACATGATGAACGCGTTGAGTGAACCGGGAGTGAGCGAAGGCTCCTTCCCACCCAGGTGCATGACCATCTGCCCGCCAAACCACAGCAGCACAGCAGTGCCGATCGCACCGATGAATTCAGCGTTCACCCAGAGGCCTGTTCCCAGGCTTCCCTGGCGGATATTCAGCTTCAAAAGCCCTCGGGTTGTGCCCACGAATTGGGTGACCTCGTAACGCTCCTGCGCATACGATTTGACCACCGAGACAGCCGCCAGCTTCTCATACAAGTTGCCCAGCATGGTGTCACGCTGATCACGCACCAGGCGGCTGTTCCACTTGATGCGCCCGATGAAGGTGAGGTAGTTGGTGACGTAAATGGGGTAAACGCAGAGCGCATAAAGTGCCAGCCAGGGATTCATCTTGAACACGATGAACAGCGTCGCACCCAGCGTGGCGACGTCGCTGATCAAGGTCGTAAATCCACCGGTCAGCAATGCGTTGACGGTGCCTACGTCGTTGACGATGATACTGACCAGCTTGCCCGTCTGGCGCTTCTCAAAGTAGCCCAGCGAAAGGGTCTGCATATGGCTATACAGCTTTTCGCGCATGTCATACATGAACCGCTGGCCTAAAGTGGTGACCAGCACGCCCAGGCCGTAACCAACGATGCTGCCCAACAGCGAGATGCCCATAATGGCGGCGAATATCCACCAGAGCGGAAATGGTTTACCAGAATAGAGCCTGTCCAAGAGCCAGCCGATGATGCGCGGCATCGGCAGCCCGATGGCGGCCGCACAGAGGGTGAGTATCGCTACCCATATCATGGTCATGCGATATGGCATGACCTCTTTTATAAATCTGAAGATATTTTTCATTTTTTGTTCCGTCCGCCATATAGCGTTATAGCCATTTTACCTCTTTACGTGGGCCTATGCCTACTTTTATTCGGCGGTACGGTGGAAAACAACACATTCCGAATTGCTACGTAACTACTCAGCCACGAGTGAACTATGTCGAAGCCAATGACCGGTTAACCTGCTGATCACCTCCGGACACCCACAGAGTGGGTAAGACTCTTTATAGCCACGGGTGAGCGAAGCGATACCCGTGGGGGGCAGGCCCAAATATCTACCCCGAAGGGGTCTTCTGTGGCGTCTTGAAAGTGCGGCAACCGCGAATAGGTACGACCCACTTCGGGGTAGGATCACTTGCAAGCTGACCAGGGGTTACGCTTCGCTTACCCCTGGCTGTAATGAATCTTACCCACTTCGTGGGTGTCCGCAGGACCTCTGCTGTCAATAGTCTATATGCAGATAGAATATCGCTGAGGATTCTGATTGTTGAGTGGATTCGTATTAAAAATATCGGCACATGGTTAGCTCTTGGCTGTCGGCGTGAACCGCACACCCGGGGCCGAATATCGGCGCCAACGCGGCGTGAAGGTGGTATAGCTCAGTATCATGCTGCCCATTCGGAAACAACTTAGCGCCCATTGGGGCCACATCACCAGCCAGATGGCAAACAACATGAAGGGGTAGTTGGCGGCCGTCTGCCAGCCCGGGTTACGCAGCAGCCAGGCCGTATAACCGCCAGCAGCCCAGAGCACATACGGTTGGCTGACCGCGAAACCTGCCGCCACCAGCCAAAGCTGGCCAGCCTGTATGCTGCGGGTTGGACATGTGCCGATGCACCTCATGCAGCTTTCACAGCGGAAGCTCCACCACGGATGGCCATTGACCAGGCTGATGGCCTGCACAGGGCACTGCCGGACGCACATCCCGCAGCTATTGCAGCTGTTATCTGCGTAGAGCATCTTGGCCAGCATGAACCGTCCGATCAACAGGTAAGCAAGGCTGATTTGCCACAACAACAGGCCGAACGTGAGACTAATGAGGCTGCCCAGCGGGAAACGAAGGTGCCCCCTGACCAGCGTCTTGACATAATGCTTCACCTTGAGCTCCGCTCGGCCGATGATGGTGCGGACAGATGTCTCCCGCATCCCCGGGTGGACCGCCAGCCAGTTGCAAGGCATATCCACCGCCATCACTCCGCGGACATGGTAGCCCTTCAGGAATAAAATGAGTGCCAGCAAATATCCGGTGGTGCCCTCAAAGCCAGGTATATGTGTGCCATACAGTTTCGTACCAGCCCGGGCAGGCATCACGAAAGCCCGGCAGCCTTTGGGGGCGATTGGCATTTTGAGGGTGTGTGAAATGGCGGCCCATGGTGCGGTGAAGCCGTGCGTGGGACAGATGATGCCCACCAAGCCGGTGTTTGGATCGACATGGCTGGGGGTATGGCGGCCAATCTGCACGATCTGGCTTGTATATCCCATCGACCTCATTTGCTCCGAGGCCCAGTCAGCCATTCTGTAACAGTTGCCCGTCCCGCTGAAAACATGTAGTTCTGCGTGTTTAAGCATAATGGTTCCTCAAGCTTATGATAGTGCAAGTTGGCCTGCGGTGCAATGGGGAAGGAGGAAGGAGCGGAGGAGAATAGGAGTGGAGTAGTGGAGGGAGCCAATCGGGAGATTGGCTTTCCCAAGGCTCCCCATCACCCGCCTCCGCACCCTGCCCTACCGATCTGGATCGAACGGCTGGCCAAGACCGGTGTTGCGGGTGAACACCTCCGGCCGATCTGGCTCCACCAAAGCCTTATACCTGCCCGGACGGCGGAAGGCAGCACCCCAAATGGTGCTCTGGCGTATCTGTCGAGTCTGCTCTATATCAAACCGCCCCCACAGAATCTGCTCCGTATCGTCTGCCATGGCTTGAACCGCACCCGTGGCGTCGACGGTCATACTCCGGCCCTGGTAGTCAGGTCCAGCGTAGTTCGTCATGGCTATGATCATACTGTTCTCCATTCCGCGCACGCTGAACTGCTGGATCCGGTCAGGTGGAAGCACACAGGCGTTGGGGGTCAACACCAGTTCCGCACCCTTCAGCATATTTACCCGGGCACTCTCAGGAAACTCGCGGTCATAGCAGATCATGGCGCCAGTCATCACCACGCCCTGTTTGGTGTCCAAGGGAGCCACATACCAGTCTTCACCGGGGGTGGTAGAGGCCTCGAAGCTGGAGAAGTCGCAGGTGTGGACCTTAGCGTAGGTGAACAGCTCCATGCCATGGCGGTCGAACAGAGTGACCGCGTTTCGAGGTGCCCCCGGCCATTGTTGCAGGTATCCCACCGCGATAGCGATCTCCAATTCGCGTGCCAGTCGGGAGAAGTGCTGCACCCAGGTCCCGCTGGTCGCAACCGCCTGCCCTTGCCATTCAGCGATCGTCTCTGGATCGGTTCCTTCAAAGCCGGTATAACCGATGTTCAGCATCTCCGGCGTGAGTGCGATGTCGGCACCCTCTCGGGCTGCCTGGCGGATGTAGCCTTCGGCGTGCTCCAGATTGAGCTGCTGGTTGTTGCCCTGTGGTCCGACTTGTATACATGCGATGGCAAGTTGCTGAGTCATAATGGCTCCTTACTATATTGGATGTCGCGAATCCGATGTCCCTGCGTATCACAGATCCTCAAAAAGCAGCCCAAATGGGCAGATGATCTTGCGGTCGGTTCGAAATGATACACCAGCATCAGTTCGTTCGCTCCCACCTTCAGTTTTCCTTGCATATTACTGATGAGCTGACCGTTGAGCAGCACCCGCTTGACCGTGCCAGGGAAGCCGGATATCTTCACCTCACGACGAACAGGGCTGGTGACCGTACCGCGCAGGATGTAGATACCGCTGCTCAGATTACGCCATGTGCCTGATGTGATTATCACCTCAGGGTGCACCCACTGAGGGTCTACTCGTAAATCGGTCGAGCGGTTCTCCCAAGGTACGCCCATAGCGTTCGACATGGCATCCGCCGTTTTGCATTGCTCGAAGAGGCGGAAATCGAACTGGTCTGGCGCAAATGGGCCCATCACCTGGAACCGTCCGGTTGGCAGCGAGCTGTCCTCGATGGGTTCCGTGCGGCAGGTGACATATAGGCGTGAGGGCACATCGCCCCACATGAACTCCAACTGCACCGCATAGAAGGCCTCTCCGAAGCTGTCTGCCGGATCGCGCTGAGGGTCGTTTGATAATGGCAGCCTCTGCCGACACTGCCTCTCCAGACCCAGGTCGGGTAGTGACCTTGCGATCACACCCTGTGGATGCATCAACGGCAGGCGGTATTGCGCGCGCAGATTGCTGACGGGATAGGCCGACTGGTTTATGATTTGCAGCTGCAGCTGACCGTCAGACCGATAGAGAATGGCATGCAGCCCAGGGAAGTCGGGGTCATCCACCCGATACCGTATGTCAGTGTCATTGGCGTCGTTATGAATGGCTCCGATGAGCTGAGGCATCCGGTGTTCATCCGAATGGGGAACATTGAGGATATTGCCGTGACGCTGCACATCCGCACCGGTGATCGCCGTCAACTGCGAAGGATCGACTCCCTCAAGCAGCAAAGACAGCGGGATGGGATCATTCAACCAGCTCATGCTCGGGCGGGTGATGCTGAGCTTCACGGTAGCGCCTTCTCGCTTGATTCTCAGCTTGCTGTGCTCGCTCTGCTGCCAGTAGGCAGCGAACTCATTCTGGTTACAGTGCCAGGCGTCGGGCACCGCCTGCAGGTCGTCAAGGCGTTTCTCCAGCACGTCCCACCCAAACGGCAGCATGGAGGTTCCATACCATGAGTGCATCGAGTTACTGACCGCATTTCTCCGGGCGATGCGGTGGGCGTCTGTGAGTGCCCAGTCGAGGCTATATCTCCACTGATCATATGGGCTGTTTTCAGGCGCCAGAATGGTGCTGAAAGCCAGATCGGAAGCCACACGGTCTGCATGACCCGCAAACTCCGCAATCCCCTGGTAGCCCGCGCGCTGGAGGCATCGCAGCGTGTCAGCGTGAACGGCATCGCCCTCTACGTCATTACGGATGTCGACATAACTGTAGGTATAGCTGTTGATGGCGGTGTTGAGGCGGGCCTCCCACTCAATGCGCACCTCCAGCATCTCCTCAAACATCCGGTTTCGGTTGAGATAGGTGATGTATGGATGGGTCATGCTGTGACCACCGATACTCTGTCCGTCGCCAAGAAGCTGTAAAGCCTGGAGGGTGTAGTCATCATCGCGATGCAAATCGGACTGCCAGTTGGAGTTCAGGTAGTATGTGCCCTTAATCCCTCGCTGAGCCATTAGCTTATGCGCTGTGGTGGTCTGGTCGTTGGCGTCATCCCAGCGGCATGTGATCGCCACATCATGCCCGTCATACACCGGTGCGATTCGCAGACGGGCTTGCTTCGCAGATTGCTCTGAAGAGAACTTCAATTCGATCTGCTGTTTGTACATGGGAATGGGGGTTTCTCTGAATGCACCTGTCATGTCGGGTATGGCCTCCGTAGTGATCACCGCTGTCGTAAGCAGGCTGCAGAACAGCGCAAGGTTTTGCGGGCACCGGATTTTCATCGTTGTATCCTCGAACAGAGTGTTCTATACATATCCTATCATTGGAACATATGTTATCATGAAGAATACATGTTTTCCAGGCTTTACTAGAATACAGTATTTCGGCTCTCATTGGAGGCCCTTCCCATGATGATCAGCTTGACTTTGGTATTCATATTACTGCTGCTAATCGGAACCAACCTGGCATACTGTCACCCTACGGCTGTACCTGAGCTCATCCGGCGTCCGTTTCTAGACAAGCTTGGGGAACCGCCTGCTGGCACCCCTCCGCTGGAGATGGGACAGGCCTATGTGATGTTCGATCTATATACCGCCATGGTCGCCAACGCGCCAACCCCTGCTCAGGATGACATTCAGGCGGCGGCGTTTCTCCTCTTCAAATACACCCAGAAGTGGCCGGATGCGATCAGCGGCGTACGGGCCAGTTACATGGTGCAGAAGCTGAATGAACACCTGCTGCAGGAGTATCTTCATCTGCATGTGATCTGGACAGACCAGGGGCCACAATGGCAAGATGGACACCTGCATGCACTGGCCCTCAGCAAGGGGTTGACCAGGCATATCATGCTGGTAGTGGAAAACCGAAGCCGCGACAGCATTCAGATACAGCCTAAACTGGCGGGTGTGGCACCCATCAACGTTGCAGACGGCTGGTCAGCACAAAATGGCGGGCAGTTTCGGTTCTTGCTGCCTGTGACCGCCACGGAGCTATCTGCGAAGAAGCTGCCGCTTGAGTTGAACAAGCTCAACGATGCTAAAGCGGAGCACATGCTTGATGTGCCCGTGCAGGTCACGGAGCCGGCCATATTGAAAGGCATCACCATCGAATCGCGCAGCCGCAAGCCGTTCCCCGCACGGGTATATGCGCTGGGCAGCGACGCGGTGTTCCGGGCAGGCGAGGCTTACAAAGATGTCGACACCGTCAGCGAAAAGCAGCAGCTCGAATACATGATGAATTTCTGGAAAACCTACCGGCTGCCCTTCTTCTACGCCGATGGCCATTTCGAGGTGCTGCTTCCCGCCGGGGAGGCGGTCATCACCATGGAGCGCGGCTTCGAGAGCATGCCGGTCAGCCGAAAGATCACACTAAAGCCAGGGGAGGTACACGAAATCACTCTGGCGGGTGATGAGCTGATCGACCTCAAGAAAATGGGCTGGTATGGCGGTGACACCCATGTTCACTGGGCCAAGAACTACTGGAGCGAGAACGAGGACATGGAGCTGTTGAAGCTGGTGCAGCGTGCCGAGAGCTTGAGGGTTGTGAACAACCTGACGCTATACCAATACCGCACAGAAAAAGACGGTGGACCTTTCACGAAACCTGACCAGCACCCGATCGGGCCGGTGCCGGGATGCGCCTCTGGCGACTTCATCACATGGATGGCGGAGGAGTATCGCAACGACAGCCAGTATGGCCATGTGAATATGTTGAACGTCAAGAAGCTGATCCTGCCAATCGCCACAGGGAAGGGATCTGGAGGTCCTGAGGGTACCCCTGACTGGCCGTTGAACAAGTCCGTGCTCGAAGAATGCCATCGGCAGGGGGGGATCAACATCGATGCGCATGGTCTGGGGCCTATGGGCTTTAACGACATCCCTGCCAATGTGATCATGGGGCTAACCGATGCGCTTGACCAGATCGAGCCGGAGGACTACTACCACTTCTTGAACAGCGGAATACGGATCGGGCTGGGCAATGGAAGCGACCACCCCGCGCGGGTAGCAGGCTCACTGCGCTGTTACGTGAAGGTGGATGGCCGACTCAGCTACCAGAAGTGGGTCGATAGCTTGAAAGCAGGCCGAAGCTTTGCCACCTCCGGGCCGCTGTTGTTCCTGACCGTGAACGGCAAAGAGCCAGGACAGGTGCTCGACGTCAAGCCAGGGCAGAAGCTGAACCTCACCGCCAGGGCCATCTCGCGGTTCCGCGTAGGCTCACTGCAGATCATCCGCAACGGCCGCGTGCTGGCGGAGAAGGCGATCAAAACCAACCGCGGAGAGTTGTCGCTGGTGGTGCCTGTGGAGGGCAGTGCCTGGTTCGCAGCCCGCTGCAGTGACACTCCGGGAACATGGTTCATGCTGAACAGTTACAACATCGCTCACACTAGCGCGGTCTATACACCAGTTGATAAGGAGCCCGTGCTTCAAGTGCAAGCGATTGAGCACTGGATCGAGTATCTCAATCTGCACATTGAGCGGATCCGTTCGCAGGCTGTCTATAAGGAGGCCTGGCAGCGTGAAGAACAGGTCGCCTATCTAAAGCAGGCCCTTCGCCGTTACGAAGAACTTATACCATTGGCGCAGAAGTCCAAATAGAGGATGACATAATGGAACCAAACATCAATCGAAGAGGATTCTTGAAGGTAGCCGCGGCCACTGCCGTGACGGCAACACTTGTTAAGGAGGCACAACCTGTGCAGGCAGCATCCAAAAAGGTGACGAAAACCACAGACCCTAAACGGCTTCAGACCATTTTGATGGACTACCTGGCCGATATCGAGATCATCGACTCCCATGAGCATCTGGCCACAGAGGGGGCCAGGATCGGCATGCCCGTGGATGCACTGACCCTGGTGGGCATGTATAACTACGTCGATATCCAAAACAGCGGGATGCCGCATATCGATGGCGAGGGGCTGTGGTCACGCAACTACATGGTGGATTTCAGCCTGCCGTTGAAGGAGCGATGGGAGCGCGTCTGGCCGTATCTGCAGAATGTGAAGCATGGCAGCTATTACCGTGCAGCCAAGATCGCCATGAAGCATTTCTATGGCATTGACGACCTCAACCCTAAAACCTACATGGAACTGACCGAGCGGATGCGTGCCAACAACACGAAGGGGCTGTACAAGCGGGTGATGCGAGATGCCTGCCATATCCGCACCAGCCTGGTTCAAAACGGGCAGGTCCGTCCACAAGACCCCGACGATCTGCTCACCCCCGTACTGAGTGATACGATCAACGCAGCCGGTATGTACAACATGGAATATGCCAAGATATTGTCGCAGATACACAACATGCCGGTCGGCACGCTGGATGATTTCCTGGCGGTCTTGGCAGTTCATATGGCAGCCAAAGCAAAGGAGGGTGCTGTTGGCTTTAAGCTGGGCACATCTCCTATGGTCAACCCGGACTGGCGGAAGGCGGGAGAGCAATACCTTGAGGTCGCGAAGGGCGGCAGGCCAGGCATTGAGTTGCAAAGCTCGTTGTGGGATTTCATCTGCAAACAAGCCGCGAAGCTGGACAAGCCTTTAGCTGTGCATACCGGTGTATGGGGCGATTACCGCACCGTAGATCCGAAGCTGATCATGGATGCGGTGATGCGCAACCCGGAGACACGGTTTGACGTGTATCATCTGGGATTTCCATATACCCGCGACTTCATCTTTTTGATCAAGAATAACCCCAACGCGTATGCCGATCTTTGCTGGAGCTGGATCGTCAGCCCCACCATCACACGTGAAGCGGTGAACGAGCTTCTAGACCTGGTAGCTGTGAACAAAGTAACCGCCTTCGGTGCCGACTACAGCTTCAATGTGGAATGCGTCTATGGTCACCTGCAGATGGCCAAAGAGGGGTTAGCCGAGGGATTTGCCCAGCGGATAGCGCGCGGATGGATGGACATCGAAGAGGCACAACGGGTGCTCAAGATGTGGCTGTTCGATAACCCGACCAAGCTGTATCAGCTTTCCTAATAATGGATATCGGCATCCCTAGTAGGGCGACCACCGGTCGCCCCTACAACGTTTCTTCTCACCCCAAGCAGAGCTTGCGCATCTGAGCGGCGGCGTAGGCCATGTTCTCCAGCGAGACATCCGGCGGGATGAGGTGGTCAAACCCGGGCACGTAGCGACCGAGCTCCATCGTGCGGGCGGCTTTCTCGATCTCACGGTCGATAGCCGACTTGTCTTTCGCCAGCGCACGCTTGTCTAACCCGCCCAGCAGACCCATCTCCGGATGCTGCTTGCGGATCTCGTAGATGTCATTCCCCGCCTGCACTTCAAACGGGAACATCATGTTCACACCGTGCTTCTCGAAGACGGTCAGCAGCTCGCTGCAGTCGCCGTCGGTGTCCACATCCATGATCCGCACATGGTGCGCATCGGCGAACTCTTTAATGCGGTCGTAGCAAGGCATCATGAACTTCTCTACCATGCGGGGGCTGATCAGCGAGCCCTGCCGTCCGCTCATGTCTTCCCAGATATGGATGACGTCTATCTGCATATGCTTCGCCGCCTCGCCCCACAGGAACAGCCACATGCTGGTGAGGTGCTCCATCATATCCTGCACCATCTCCGGCTCATCGTAAAAAGCGATCAGCAGATTCTCCACGCCCATTAAGTCGCGCGGCGAACCGAACACCCCCCAAGGGAAGTCGCCCACCTGGAGCGCATCGCCGGTCTGCTCGAAGCTGGCCTTGACCTCATCCCAGTTGACAATGATGCGCTTCATATCGCCAATCTGCAGGCGCTCCTCTTTAAGCTTCGCCCAGTCCTCCGGTGTCTTCACGGGATAGTCCAGATACTCGGGGATGCTGCCGCCGTCTTTTCGTCCACGCTGAGTCACGCCGCGCGCATCGCGCCAGACGATGCGGTTCTCTGTCTCTTCCAGCACCTCTGTCGGAAACTCAGGGTAGATGCCGTATATAAAAGGAATAGACCGGCAGCTCGCTTCGTACTGAAAGGCCTCAACATAGTTGAAATTGGGGTCTCCGCTCTCTTGACGCCAGCGTTCGTGGGTCTCACCCCACGGGTGCCAGCCAATCCCGGCTCCGAACGGAACGTGGTCTATCGGCTTTCCAAGAAGGCAATTTACAAACCGCTCGCCGGGCTTCATGGTATTCAAAGTTGGTCGCTCCTGTGATATCAAAACTCGACTGATGTATTTGCGGGGAACGGGTCGCACCCCCGTCCCCCACAAATGATGGCCATTTTACTGACCGTATTTTAGACGGATATACTCTCGGCAGTTGACCATATCCTTCAATGCTTCTTCAGCCGTGGTTAAAGGAGCGATCTCACCGCGTACGGCTCGGCAGAAGTTGATGGCCTGCTGTCGCATGGCACTGACCATGGGCATCACGGGGCTGACAAACTCCGGGGTAACCCCGTTGCCTGGATCGCGGAAGATTTCCACGGTGCCAGCGCGGTTGATGGTGACAGGAGCAGGCAGCTTCACACGCACATATCCGTGCTCGAAGCAGACCAGGTTCTCTTCTTGCCAGTCGATGGTCGTCTGGTAGGGGGTCATCTCGATGGTTCCGCACACGCCGTTGTCGCCTTGAACGGCTAATAGCACGCCAGTGGGGTCGGCATAGGTCACGTGGTAATCAGAGCCGATCAGGTGGCGCATCATGTTGATCTGGTGGACGTAGTAGTTCACGAACTCCCAGTATCGGGTGAAGGTGTCTTTGTCCATCTCGGTGTCGCTGGGATCACTATCCAACGCAGGCCAGGGGTCGTTGCCGTTCACCATATCGAAGAAGCCGTTGGCAACCCAGTCGCCAGCGGGCATCAACAGGCGAACATACTTGCGGGCACCCAGCTCGCCAGTGCTGACCAGCCGGTCGATTTCGGCCTTGCCGGCCATCGTGGCGGGGTCGCTGCGCTTGTGGTAACCCACCATGTGCCAGCTCTTGCTGCCAGCCAGGGTTTTCAGAAGCTGCTCACCGACGGCCACATTACCGGCCAAAGGCTTTTCGGTGAACACGGGCAGACCCGCCGCATACAACTCGGTCAGAACCACACCGTGCCGAGTGAACTGCTGGGATGCAACCAGCGCATCCAGCTCTTCATTAGCCAGCATTTCGGCGGTGTTGGTGTAGACCTTCTTGACGCCGTATTTGGTGGCCACTAACTGACCGTGGTTAGCGCGAACTTCGGAAATTGCCACCACTTCGCAGTAGTCGGGAAGGGTTGCGTAGTTGCGCAGATGAGAGCACTGGCCCATTCCACCAACGCCTACGAAACCAACTCTTACTTTATCCATATCGAAACTAGCCTCCTATGTTTTCCGGACCAAGGTTTCGGAAGAGGTAAAGACCCTCTTTACCAGGGGCGATGATGTCCAGCAGACCGTCGCCGCTGCCGTCGATGTCGCACACCTGGAAGAAGATGCCTGTGCCGCTGTGGTTGGGGACTGGTCCGAAATCCACCACCTGCTTAGCGAACCCTTCGCCGTGCCACTTGAAGATATACACGCCCACGATATCGTCTTCGCCCGGCTCGTGACCGCAGTGTGCGCGGTGACGGCATCCTGAGACGATCTCCATCTCACCATCGCCATCGACATCAGCCCAGATCATGTCGTGATACTGGCTGAAGAAGGGGTCGATCTGGTGTGGTGTCCAGACGCGCTTGCCGTAAGGGTCGGTGAAGCTAGTGTAGTAGCGCAGACCGTAGTTGTGGCCCTGGCCTACGACTATCTCGTTCTTGCCATCGCCGTTCACATCCACGATCAGCATGGGCACGCTGAGCATCACGCCCAGGTCAAACTCAGGCACGAATTCCCATGGGTCGTTGAGCGGGCAGCCAGTCGGCTTGTAGTAGCCGTTCTGCAGAACCAGGCAGCCCACACCGTCGTTGTTCAGGTCGCCAAATCCAAGACCGTGGCCCTGGGGAGTTTCGCTGATGACGATCTTGCGGAAGCTGCCCGAAGGCTTGCCATCGGCATCGCGCTCCAGCTTATAGGCGCACAGGGGGTGGCCAGGGCAGTTGGGCACGATCTCCAACTCGCCGTCGCCATCGATGTCCCAGGCGCGGGTGGTTTCGATGTTGCCGGTGACGGCGATTTCGTGGGTGATCCACTCTTTGTTGGGGTCGCCCATGGGGTTCTCGCGCCACACCAGTTTGCCGCCCCACCATCCGCCGGTGATGACATCAAGGTATCCATTACCATTCACGTCCATGGCGATGGTGCTAAAGTCGTCGTAATATTCACCCTCGGCCAGAACGTCACAAACCTTGTGCTTGCTCCAGTCCGGGGCTTGATACCAGTATCCGCCGCAGAGGATATCCAGCTTGCCGTCGTTGTTCACATCGAACACACCGGCGCTTTCAAAAGCCTCATCGGAAATCTTGATTTTCTGCCATTGCAGGCGTCGAGTCAGCATAATAATGCCTCCATAAGGAAATTCAGGTGCATCTCGTGATCAGTATAGCGAGGCCATGATATGGGATGTATGGAGGGATGAAATTGCGATATGGAGTATCTTGCGCAATTGGCGGGCGGGGGGGTGATGTGAGGGCCGGCACAAGGCACGGCCCCTACGGATGGCGAAACGAATGCATACACGTAGGGGCCACCCTTGTGGTGGCCTATGCCCCAGTGCCAGTCTTTGCAGGTTAGGGCCGGCACAAGGCACAGCCCCTACGGATTACTGGCTCAGCGCAGGCAGCCAGCCGCTGGAGCCGGAGCCGTCACCTTCGCTGATGTGCGTGATGCCGCAATCCTCGCTGATCTTCTTGATATTCGCCACGACCTCGGGCTTTTGCTCGGGAGTCATGTGATACAGATCGGGGTAGCTCACCTGCATCATCCACAGGGGCAGCATCAGCTTGCGCACGTGTTTGTTCACCACGGGGTTTTTATCAGCCGCCAGCGCCTTGGTTAGGATAGGCAACCCTTCGGTGACCATCGTGTCGGGCACGGTGCCCTTCGGGTCCCAGGCTCCAAAGCCGTGGACATCGGGATTCTTGGCGATCTTGTCCATCAACGCCAGGAACTCCAAGACCAGTTTGTCGGCCTTGCCGTAATAGCCCTTGCAGAACTCCTTGCGGATGGCCATCGGGTCCTGGCTGGGATCCCACATCAACTGCGCGCTGAGGTACTGGCGCAGCTCCGCGAGCTCACCGCCGGGACCCTGGTAGTTGGCCTGCACCATCAGACCATTCACGCCATGACTAGTGTAGTATTTGATGTCCTTCGCTAGGCCGTCCAGGTTCTGACAGGGTGTCAGATAATGGGCGAAGTTGGTGGCGTAGTGCCAGATGTATACCCGCTTGGTCAGTTTGCTCCACTGGTCGATGTAGCTGGTGAGGTTCGCCCCCAGCCCACACGCCTCGAATCCGTGGAAATAGCAGCCTGCATGGCACAGCCGGATGATCACATTCGGGCGCGGTTTGGTGATAGACGGTGGCTTGGTGCTGTAGGCGTAGGCCAGGGTTTCGACCCATTTATCTGGGTATTTCTTCGCCACTTCGTCTGCGACGGCGTTCACAGCCCGCAGAATGGGGCCGTGCTGACTGCCCTCTTCGTTCACGACTGCCATGCACTTATCGCACTCACAGGCGCCTTCGCCGTCGTTTTGGCTGACGTCAATGATGGGCACATCGGGGTTCTGGACGATCCATTCCATCACCTTGGTCTTTATGATCTCGATCACTTCGGGGTTTGTCCAGCAAATCTGTCCATGGATGGTTTGGTCGGTGCGTTTACCTTTGATCAGGCTGAAATACTCCGGGTGCTCCGCGTAGTATTCCGCCGGCGGAATGATTTTGCTGGCGCTGTGCACATACGGGTGGAAGGCGATCTTTCCGCCAGTGCTCTCATCGCACTTGGTATAGGGGCCGTTTAACCGCTGCCGGGCCGCCATGATTTTGGGGAAGCTGTCCCAATACAGCGTCTCGCGATACATCATGGGAGGGCTGTAAAGCAGGTGCAGCGGCCTCATGCTCACTCGGATTTTCTTGGGCACGACCGTGCAGTCGTGTGCCAGGAAGCGGATGCCCAGCACCTTCTCGCAGAACACGTAGACGCTGTAGAGCTGCCCGCGCAGGTTCTGACCGCTGAGGATGACATCCTGACCGTTGGTCTCGATCAACACGCCGTCTTCGGCCAGCTTCTTGATCTTGGCTGGTCCGTCGATCTGGCTGAACCGCTTGGTGGGTCCAAGGTAGAAAGCGGGGGTATCGCCGCTGACGGGCTCATTCACCACGGGCAGCTTCACGCCCGTAGACTGCGCGAACAAGCTTTGGAGCTCGCTGGCGGCGGTCTGTATCGCCGGCGACGGTTTGTTTGGGATGACGATGCGGTAGGTTGAGCTTCCGCTTGAAGCCAGGGTGAGCGACGACTGCGCCAGCGCGCTGATGGGAGCCGCCACGGCGCCCGCGCAGAGCATCGCCGTCATGGCAGAATGCATGGGATTGAGCATGAGGATTGCACTCCTTAGAGTTTGGAATAGTGATTGGTGTTAGTTTCACCAGCGTTTGTAGAAAATCCTGCAAAATGGCTTTGTAGAGGGCATTATGCCGGATATGTTTGTGTCATAATAAGGCTGTCAACGTGCAATGAAGCACCATACAGATAAGGAGCGTGTGCCATGTATTACCAGCAAGAATCTACCCCGGAGCGACGAAAGCAAAGCCGCAAGAAACGAAACTGTATCATCGAGCTAATCATCGTTTTTGTGATGCTTGGCATTCTGGTAGCTCTGATCCACTCTGCCTTGCAGCAATCAAGTAGTATCGCCAGGTTGTCAAACAATGACGAGAATGCCAGGATCATTGGGGGCGCTTTGGCCATGTATAGCGATGATCATGACAGCCATTTGCCACTTTCCGCGAACTGGGCCGTAGCGTTACAGCCATCTGTCGATGAGTATATGGAATCCCGGTATCAAGACGAAGTTAAACGGGTCAAGCAGCTCAAACTTGAAGGTGAGGACCCATATACTCCCACAAGACAGCATTTCGACATAGTGAAGTGGAGTCGCGACCCCTTCGCTATGAACCGAGCTTTGAGCGGCATCAACCTGAAGGCGATCAAGCACGCTGAACAGACTGTAGCCTTCTTTGAGACTACCGAGCGTAAACCTAACCCGTCAGGAGACCAGAGAACTCAGTTGTCGCCATATGGTGAACGCAAATGTAATATCTTCGTGATGGCGGACGGTAGTGTGAAGATATCCGAGCACGCGAAAGATGGCAGCATCCGGCTGGTGGACAGGCATGGCAAGCCGGTGACCATCCGCTGGGAGCCGTAGGTGGTGTTTTTAGCAGCTGCGATGTGAGCGACTGGCCCCGAGTCGACGGGTTCCATCGCCCCAGGGGGCTCCATCACCCGTCGCTGATCAAATAGCTGTCCGCGTCGCTTCGCTCCTGCGGGCGCTGGCGGAGGGTGCGCTGCGTCCGCTTGCGGGCTGCATTGACTGAACCCGCGGCAGCGTGGTTGGTAGCCTGCGAAATCAGCCACCAGCCAACGGCGACGGGTTCGGTGGCCCGTCCGTGACTGCGTCCCGGTACGGGCACTGTCACCCATCGCTGATCATTACCGGCCCGCGTTCCGGCGGGCGGTGGGGAAGCCATCCGTCAACTGAGTTGACCAGCTTAGTACGTTTGCTTTTCCAGGGGCCAAAGTCCGTAGCAAATCCGCTTTAAATGGCTGTGAAAGCTACATAATGTCGGGTGTGAATGTGTAATAATAAGGCTGTTAACGTGCAAAGAAGCACCATACAGATAAGGAGCGTGTGCCATGTCAATCGAACGGAAGCCAGCCCGCTTGCCGAAACACTTCTTCGAATGGATCGCAGTGATAGCTATAGTGGTTATCTGCGGATATATCATGTATCCTGCCTACATCGCCGTAAAAGATTTCAACGAGGAAGACGACGTAGGACACAATGCCAGTGCAATCAGGCATGCCTTGATATCCTATATCAGCCAGAATGACGGTCACCTACCGCCTGCCGACCAATGGTGCCACGCTCTGCAGCCACTGATCGAAGGTGACGGCAGCTACAATCTATTGAAATGGGAGAGGTATGGTAAGCGGGTGGAGCCGTTTGCTATGGTCCGCGCATTAGGCG
The DNA here is from genome assembly GCA_963677485.1 of Armatimonadota bacterium. GTDB lineage: Bacteria > Armatimonadota > HRBIN16 > HRBIN16 > HRBIN16. The sequence continues at coordinate 1,012,526 of OY781964.1, forward strand.
GTGTAGATTTCAGAACCATCGATGATCCTGAACACACGGTACTCTTCTTCGAAATCGCTGAGCGCAAACCAAACGTGTCAGGTGACATCAGCATGCAGGTCCCACCCCATGGCAACAGCAAGTGGAATCTCGTCATACTGGCTGATTGCCGTTGGAAAATCAAATATGCCACACCTGACGGGAAACGGTCCAAACTGTGATGAATAAAGAATAATGGGTATGTCTACCCAGCCAGAATCTGCCCCAGATCGACTAAAACATAACCGTAAGAAACAAAGCTGCATCTCCGAGCTGGCCTTCGTACTCGTGGTGCTCGGAATTCTGGTGGCCATAATCTACCCAGTAATCCAACATGCGCGGGACACAGCTCGGTATTCGGACAATCCACACAATGCAGACATCATCGGACGGGCCTTGTTGCTCTATTACGAAGGTAGTGATGGCTGTCTACCACCGACTGAGCGTTGGGGAACGGTCTTGCAGCCATTTGTAAACCGTGTGATGGAAAAAGACGCTCTGGATCGCAGTATGCGTGACGGGAACAAAGAAGCTGCATATCGAATACGGCAATTCAATATCGTGAGATGGGATCGCGAACCTTTTGCCATGAACCGAGCCTTGAGCGGCGTCAACGTGAAGAAGATCAAGCACCCCGAGCAAACCGTGGTGTTCTTTGAGACAACCGAGCGCATACCCAACCTGTCGGGTGACCAGAGTCTGCAGATGTCACCATATGGCGGACGCAAGCGGAACGCCGTAGTGATGGCAGATGGAACCATGTTGATCATCGGACAGGCTCAGGGCGGCAGTGGTCGTCTGGTTGACTGGTATGGCAAGCCCGTAACCATCCGTTGGAAGCCGTAGCCCATGGTGAGGGCGGGGCGGATTTTGTCTGAACCACGGATTACGCGGATTAACAGAATGACATGGGTGGGCACGGAGGCGGGAAGATACGATGATTGTGTATTTATTACCATAATCGGAACCGATGAAGGAGTAATCGACATGGCCAACCAACCAGAACCTGCACCTATTAAAACGGAACCAGCACATAGATACTCTCGAATCGGCTTAGTGATTGGCATTTGCGGGTTGATGATTAATACGCTAGTCATAAGCGGTAACCTGGCATACCTCTTTTTCGGTTCTTTTGTAGGGTTTATTGGAGTAGTCATCAGTTTAATGGGCTTGACAGAGCCTGTTCAACAACACTCACCCCGTAGCAAAAAGATGGCGATGACTGGGCTTGTTACCTCTGTGGCAGGCATTGTCCCTTTCGTTGTTTTGATATGTTATTCAGTGTCCGAAGGGCACAAGTCGCGTGAAAGCTCCGCCTGCCTTTCTAGATTGAAGGGGGTAGGACTAGCGTTGAGGATGTATGCCGATGATAATGACGGTCGGTTTCCTATGGCCACCAACTGGCAACCGACCCTTCGCAGCTATGATTCACTCAGTCTACCTCTCGACCGAACAGATGATGATACCGCAAGGTATTTTAGTTGCCCCAGTGCTGATGATTATAAGCACAGCTATGGTATGAATTCCTTAGTCGGTAACTCCGTCGTCCCAGGGTACGACAGTAAGAGCAATCCGGTGCTGGCGTTTGATTGTTCACTTCCTGTAGCTAACGCTAATGGCGGCATTGAAGCGGTGGACTTCCGGCATAGGATAAAAGGGCGTCAAGGTTTCGCCAACATCATATTCGTAGATGGTAATGCCAAGACGGCATCAAGACGGAAAACCGACTTGCCGAACGTGATCACCATCGATCAATTGCAATGGAGGCCGTAGGCGGTCGCGTTGGCACCTGCGATACACGCCACCTGCCTACGGCGAGAGATAAACGTCGGAGGCGGGTGCGATCGGCCCCGCTGCGACGGGTTAAATTACGGAAAGACAAAGGAGTAAACATCATGTATGTGAGAAGATCGCCGGCACAGTCTGAACCTGATTTTATCATCTCAGCAACCGCACGGGTGCTGGGGATAATGTCGGTATTCCTGTTCTTCACAATACTGCCGTTTTTCGGTGTTCTAGTCAGCGTCATCTCGTTAATTCTGGCTAACCGAAGCCATGCTGTGCATAACCGATCAATGGCGCTCACAGGCCTCATCACCTCCATCGTAGGTTTGGTCATACTCGCTGGGTGGACAAGCCTCTCCATGAACGCAAAACACAAGGAATTTGGCCGTTATAACTGCTTGAACAACTCGAAACAGATCGGGTTGGCAATGAGGTTGTATGCCGATGACAACGACGGTATGTTGCCACCGACCAATAAATGGCAGCGCCATCTGCGGAAATATACAAAAAGTGATCTGATCTACCGATGCCCTACTGCTAAAGACGCTAAGTATTCCTACGGTATGAACGCACAAATAGGCAGCGTGTCAGAGCGCAAGTTGGCAAATCCGACCCAAACAGTGGCTGCGTTCGATTGTTCATTACCCATGGTAAGTGCCTCCGGTGGGCGTGAGGCGGTTGACTTCCGCCATCTGGTTCATGGAAATCCAGGCCTTGCGAACATCATCTTTACCGATGGCCATGCACAGGCGGCGACCGCCACCAAAACCGATAACCCGAATTTCATGCCAATCGACCAGGTGCGGTGGAAGCCGTAGGCGGTCGCGGGCTGATTACTGCGGTATGAGCCAGTAACCCCGCGTCGACGGGTTCCATCGCCCCAGGGGGCTCCATCACCCGTCGCTGATCAAATGGCTGCCCGCGTTCCGGCGGGCGCTGGCGGAGGGCACCCCGCGCCCGCTTGCGGGCTGCAAATAGCTAGACGCGCGGTGAGGGAACCCCATTCATGGGGTGACTAAACCCGCGGCAGCTTGAGCCACCAGCTTCTATACACGCCACCAGCCAATGGCGACAGGTTCCGTGGCCCGGCGGGCGTTGGGAGGCTACCCACCTGCCGGAGCGATGTCCCGCAGCATTGGTTTTACGACACGACCGACAACTATAAAGGAGGAATTGGTATGGAAAAACCGCTAGAACCTGTAAGTATAAAACTGGAACCGGCATACAAGGTCTGCAGAGAGGCGATTGTTGTTGGTTTGATATCGTTGGTTCTCACCCCATACTCGCATTGGGTGCCGGTATTTCCACCGATCGCCAACATTATATGTATTCACGCGATCATACAATCCGTTCGTTTGCGTTCTCGTCGTTCCAGGTGGTTGGCCGTCATCGGATTACTCGCTTCGACACTGTCATTCATGCCGGCTGTGATGATGATGTCAGATGCTCAAAAAGGGCATGAATTATGGAATGCTGAGTCCTGTTGTCTCTCAAACACGAGGCAGATCGGACTCGCTATGAGGGTGTATGCAGACGATAACGACTCCAGTTGGCCGTTAGCCAGTCATTGGCGTCCGTTAGTTCGAGGATACATTGGCCACCAGTATGATGGACACGACGTCTTCCAATGCCCGATTGCAACGGACACACTTTATAGCTATGGCATGAATATCAATATGAGCGGGAATATAGAATTGACAACCGATAATGGTTCAAAAACTGCTGCAGTGTTCGACTGTGCACTACAGCAGTATAATGCCTCCGGTGGTCGTGCCTCAGTTGATTTTCGCCACCAGAGGGGGCCATCGAAACTGGCAAACTTCGTATTCACCGACGGTCATGCCAAGGCGGTGATAAATGGTAAGTCGAGATACTCGAGCGAATTGGGTATCGATCAGGTGCGATGGAAGCCGTAGGCGGTTGTATCTCACGGTGGCTGATTACTGCGGTATGAGCCAGTAGTCCCGCGTCGACGGGTTCCATCGCCCCAGGGGGCTCCATCACCCGTCGCTGATCAAATGGCTGCCCGCGTCGCTTCGCTCCAGCGGGCGCTGGCGGAGGGCACCTTGCGCCCGCTTGTCGGCTGCGATTACCTAGACGCGCGGTGAGGGAACCCCATTCATGGGGTGACTAAACCCGCGGCAGCGTGGTAGACATGCTTCGATATTGGCTACTGGCCTCGCTGCTGTAGCGGTAATATGGCCATTCGGTGATGCATGTAATCGTCACACAAGAAGGAGCACTCCACATGGAAAAGCAGCAAAAACAAGGTCGAAAGCTGACGCATACTGTAATCGAGATACTGGTCTGTGTCGCGATCGTTGCTGGTTTAGTAGCATATGCGATCCCAATCTTCCTGCAAGCACAGGATCTTGCTAAGTCATCGAACACCCAGGAACAGGCCAAAATCATCGGTGATGCACTGAGAGCATATTGCGCAAAGAATGACGGTCATCTTCCGCCAGCCGATCGCTGGTGTGATGCCCTGCAACCGCACATCGCAGCAGATACCAACTACAGCCTGCTCACATGGCAGCGTAATGATAGTAGCACAGAGCCATACGCCATGGTCCGTGCTATGAGCGGTGTCAACGTCAAGAGCATCAAACACCCAGAACGGACTGTGGCGTTCTTTGAAATCGCGGAGCGTAAGCCCAACGTGTCAGGCGACTTGAGCATGCAGGTTCCGGCACATGGTAAGCGTAAGTGGAATGTGGTGGTTATGGCGGATGGCAATCGGAAACTCATAATGCCGCCTGTCACAGATACACGATAACCTGTCGACACCGATGAAGGAGCAACCCACATGTCCAACCAAACAGATTCGCTAAAACCGAAATACAAGATACCCAATTGGGGCATCGGATTCATCACCGTTGTTTTGGTGTTTTCATATCTGTGGGTGTTGCTACAAGGTGTAAGGAAAACAAGCCAAGACACACTCCGGTGGTCCAGCAACCAGCACACCGCACGAATCATCGGAAGTGCCCTTTCCCTTTATTACGAACAGAATGACAACACTCTGCCTCCTTCTGACCGCTGGGCGACCGCTTTACAGCCTTGTGTCAATGAAGCGGTAGATAGAGCCCATCAAAAATATCTAGATCGACTCAAGCGTGAAGGTATAAAGGAACCCCCAAGCTCGAAATACCCGTACAGTGTGATCACCTGGGTATCTGAAGGTCACCAATATGAGCCATTTGCCATGAACCGAGCCTTGAGTGGCGTCAATGTGAAGAAGATCAAGCACCCGAGGCAGGTGGTAGCCTTCTTTGAGACCACCGTACGCAAGCCAAACGCTTCGGGTGACCAGAGCCTGCAGGTTGCTCCCTACGGCGAACGCAAGTGGAACACGATGGTGATGGCAGATGGATCACGGCTGACTACCCAACAGGCGGAAGATGGCAGCGGTCAGCGGGTCGACCCTTTTGATATGGCTGTGACCATCCGCTGGAAGCCATAGGCGCCGGGGCTGGCGGCTGCGATATGGGCGGTTATCCGCGCTCGGGCTATTGTCTGAACCACGGATTACGCGGATTGACAGGATGACACGGATGAGGAGAGAGCCACCCACCGGCCGGAGCGATGTCCCGCAGGCCGCTAATGATCAGCCGTGCGGTGCAGGAACCCGCACTGGACGCCGTTCCCGGAGCGTCAGCTCCCGGAACGGTGGAGTGTGGGTGACTAAACCCGCGGCAACGAGAGCCGGTAGCTTCGAAATGAGCCAGTAGTCCCGCGTCGACGGGTTCCATCGCCCCAGCGGGCGCCGGCAGAGGGCACCCTGCGCCCGCTTGCGGGCTGCGACAACCTAGACGCGCGGTGAGGGAACCCCATTCATGGGGTGACAAAACCCGCGGCAGCTTGGGCCACCAGCCAACGGCGATGGGTTCCGTGGCCCATCCGTGACTTCGTCCCGGTACGGGCACTGTCACCCTTCGCCAACCACCCTTGGCGTTGGTCGCAGGTGGGTAATCCCACGCTGTGGCGATCCAAACCTGGCCATCTACCCCTACCGCTCGAACTGCCTCAGTATCGTCTCTGTCCTGTCAAGATACAACTTGATCTGTGACTGGTCGCGTTTGGTCACAGCCTCCACGGACTTATATGCTCCCAGATAGGTGTTGTCATTTTGCAGCACCAGCACTTCACAGCCTATTAGCAAAGGCATACCGACCAGCGATACGCAGACCACCAGAGCTGCGAGGTAACGCTGCCATACCAGATTCGCCTGTGCGTAGTAATCCGGAGTGCGGAGCTTGATGCGCATCACCGCTATCAATATAACAATCATCGGCAAGGCGAACATTAGCAGAACGGTCGTTGCATCAAACTCCAGTACCGTTCCGTGGGTCATCGATTCCGCCATCCAAAAATACGCTGCGATGAGCAGCACAGGCAGCCAGTTGCAGGTCAATTCCGACCATCGAGCAGGAATTGGCACCCCAGCCGCCTGGCAGCGACGTTTGAGCTGAAACCTCATGATGACCCCACCGCAGACCACCAAAAGAACACTGACCCACAGCACCGCTTCCATGACAGATGCCGCGTTGCGTGTCGCCGCCACGATGGTGATGACGGTCAGCGTGATGATCACCAGGGCGGTCACGGCACCCAACTGCTGTGGCGAGTTTGAAGCATCAACCTCCCGAGGTTGGTGATGGATAGCACGTATAACCCCAAACCACACAGCTTGTCTGAGCAGTGCCGCGGCTACCAGCAGTGCCAAAATGAAGCACATCACCAACCACCCAGTCTGGGCCAGCAGAGTGCCTGTCGGCCTGTCTGGGTACTTTAGCCGCGCAGGGTCGTTATAGCCTTGGTCATATTGAGTGCTGAGTTGTTCAAGCTGCCGATGCTCTTCCGACTGCTTCCGTGCCTCAGCCTTATGACCTGACTTCAGCATTATGTCGTGTCTTAAGGCCGTCATGTTAACTATTCGTTCGATGACATACCACGCGACATCATCGGTCATACCGGGGTCGCTGGTCATCATTCGCAGGTAAGGAGCTGACTGAAGGTAATGAAGTGCTTTGCCCTCGTCCCCCTGTTGTGCCAGCCAGTAAGACACTGTGCTAATACTACTCGCATCAACCCCGTCTGGTGCCATGATGTAACGCGTAATCCACCGGTCCATGTAATGCTCCGCGAACACCGCCTTCGGCAGAGTGCGGAAAGCAGCCTCACAACGCTCGTGCTGATATAAACGCAGCGGCTTCTTGAGAGCTTTATCATATTCTGCGAGACCCTCTTCGACATACTTCCTGTTCACCACCTCAGGACGTTCCGGAAGTCCAAGGTCCTCATCTGTATGAGCATATTTATCGTTGCTGGGCTCAGGCTTAGGAAACGAGTGTTCACGATTGATGATACTAAACGACCAGTAATAGTCGGCTAACCGCAGGTTGTAGAGCGCATTGTCAGGATCGAGCTGTTCACCCCTTTTCAGGAAGGCGATGTAATCGCGCTGCTTCGCGTTCAACTCACCGGATGCCGCCACAACGGGTGGCTTCGATGGCCCAGATGATTTATCGACGGCTGTTTGTTCTACATAAGGAGCCTCCAAATGACCGCTCAGCAGTGCATACAGCGGACGGTCACCATACTCGGAGCGGAATTTCGACCACCTCTGTGTTGCCACGGCGGGGCTCAACCGCGATGTTTGATCCACAGGCAATTGCGCTAGCTCATCCTTCGACAGTCCTATGACCCCATCCGGCAGCATCTGCTGCATCAAGAAGACAAACACCCGATACTGGGGATGATCAAGCACGCGGTTCATAACGATGTAAGCAGCAGGTCCTGGCCGCATGGGCAAGACGAAAAGCCCCAGAACCACAGCCAGCACTGGGAGTATTAGTGCCCTCAGGAATTTTATCTTGCCCTTCATTATCGCCTCCAGATTCCGTCTGCTCATCTATAATGTGTGGTCGCTTGGATGTTACTTGGCGTTCCGAACTATGTCCTTGATCTGCAGTAAGGCCTGGTTGCTAGACTTACTGGCTCGCTCGTTCAACAGCTCCACCGACTTGTTTGCACCAATTCCGGTGTGGTCATAATGAAGCATGACCACTTCACCCGCCAGTAATATCGGCATCACCACCAGCGAGGCCCACATTACCAGACACGCAAGATAATGCTGCACGGTCCGATTCGCCGCGGCGTAGTAGTCCGCTGTGCGGAGCTTGAACCAAGTCGCCACCGCCACTACAACACCAAAAACGACCCAGCCGTAAGGTGCTACTAAACGGAAGTCCGCGTTACACCGCTTCATATTGGTTAGTTGTTCGACTACGAACAGCACGATAAACAAGGTCACAGGTATCCAGTTGCAAGCCACCTCTTGAATCCTGCCGGGTATGGCCACCCCTGCTTGTTGGCACATACTCTTGTACCGCCAGCGAACCCAGAACCATCCGATGACCATTGGACTGACCAGCAGCCATGCCGCGAGCGGTTCAACACTCGTCGCCGAGTCTCGCAGCCCTGCAATTGATGCCATCAAGACTACAGCGATGACCAGATAGGCTCCCGCTGTGATTCCGGCCACTTTTCCTACGCCAGGGACGGGCACGGACTGCTGATGTGACCGTCGCTTGATAAGTGCCCATCCTGCCCAGAATATCTGCCGGATCAAACCCAACATCAGAAGCCAGACCAGCACCCTCAAGGCCTTCGAATATCCCATCTCCACAGACAGGCTGTCGTCCGCAGGCACTTTCATGAGGTAGCCAGGCCAAAAACAAGGAAATTTAAGCCTACCTAACTGCTGGTGCACCAACAGATAGTATCTCGCTTGCCGGTCATCTCTCCGTCGAACTGCCATGTCATGCAACGATGCGGCGTTACCCTGGAGGGTTGCTCTCAATTCGTCAGCATCACACAAAAAATCGGCCCAGTTTTCAGGAAACATCCCAAGATACGTGCGGATGTCCAGCATCGCCTCAGCGGTCTTCGTGTCTCCCCTCTTCGCAAGCATCATCACAGCGTAATAGAACGGCCGTGAGTAGCCCGGATACGAGGCCACCGTAATGGCTTCATTGAGCCGCTCCCTGGGCACGAACTGTTCGTATATCACCGGTTTGGCCAGCCCGCGAAAGGCATCAGTTCTGGCCTGCTGCTGGTAGGTGTGAACCGTCTTCTTGAGGGCCAGCCGATACTGCTCAATCGCCTCCTTCAGATACCGCTCATCGCGCACCACTACGCCCTCTGGAAGTGTGAGTGCTCCAAACAGACCTTTCGATAGCTTAACATCATCTGGCTGAGTAGCATCACACTCAGGATACTTGAAGGCGGCTTCCAGATAGCAGTTCATCAGCAACAGGTTATATAGCCCGTTGCCAGGATCGAGCTGTTGCCCGCGCGTCAGCCAGGCGACCATTGACTTCACAGACTGCTGGCGTTGGTGTTCGTCTTCGTTATATCCTTGCATCGGATGTTGGCTCATGTTCAGAGTCAGGATGGCATATAACGCACGCTCCGATATCAACCCGTCGCGGCGGTTCCATGCTGTATGCGCCTGACCGATCAACAGAGGCTGTCTGGTCCGCCACATCAGTTGTTCTTTTGGTTGGTCCACAGACGGCCACACCGCCAGGCCTTCCAGCCAGTTCGGCGGTCCGCCAAAGTCAGGATCACGAGAAAGCAGGATGGCTTCTTGGCCAGAATCCCGTCCGGCCCAAACCAATCCCAGCAGAATGGCCAAAACAACCAAAGCCAAAGCTCGAATTCTGTTCATCCGATTCACCCTTCGGTATTATCTATCTGTTGCCAATTGACAATTGATAACTGACAATTGACAATTAGTAGTTGGCTTTCGTGTTAAGGATACCACACAACATCGCGATATGGATAGCCTCATCAACCCAAAATCAAGGCTTAAGCAATGCTTGTTGTTTTGTGATAAAATAACCTTTGGCATTTTGGCAGCCGAAGCTGCCCCATCTGCCTTCCTGCTTCGCGCCAGTAGGGCGCGAGGCCATTTACAGTCCATAGGGAGGAGCTTACCCGTTGAGCAAGCTTTATGAAACGATGTACATCGTCCATCCCGCCACAGGTGACGAGCGACTAGCCAATCTTTTGGCCCGCTTCGGTACCGTGGTGGAGAAGGCCGGTGGCGTAGTCGAGCACAACGCCATGTGGGCGCGACGCCGACTCGAGTACCCGATTAGAAAGATGCGCGATGGCATTTATGTCATCATGCTCTACCGCGCACCGCAGGAGGTTCCAGCAGAGCTGGAGCGACTGTTCAACATCTCTGACGACGTGATGCGATATATCAACATCGTGCATGACTTCAAAGAGGCTGATGAGAAGAACTTCATCGCCGACCTGAAGGCTACGATGTATACTGCCGCACCCGCTGCTGCCCCTGCACCCGCAGCCGCACCAGCCGCTGCCCCTGCACCGGTTGAAGAAGCTGCAGCACCTGCAGTGGAAACACCAGCAGTGGAAGTACCCGTCGTAGAGGTACCGGCAGCCGTTGAAGCCGCCGAACAACCCGCCGAAACTGGCGAACCTCAGCAGGCCTAAAGCCTACAAAAAACCGACGTTGATTGGAGAAGGGGGGTATCTGACGTGAATTACAACCGAATCGTACTGGTGGGACGCCTTACCCGCGACCCCGAATATCGCTCGACCCCGCAGGGCAGCACCATCGCCCGGATAAGCGTGGCGGTAGGACGCAGTTTCAAAAATAAAGACGGCGAATACGACACCGACTTTTTTGATTGCACCGCATGGCAAAGCCAGGCGGAATACGCCATTAACTACCTTAAAAAGGGACGCCTCGTTCTGGTTGAAGGACGCATGGAAAGCCGCAAGTGGACAAGCCAGGCAGGTGAGAAACACACCTCATGGGATGTTCATGTGGACAACATCCGCCCGATGGAATCTAACCGAGATGGCTCTGAAGGTGGTTTTCGGCCAGCCGCACCCGCAGCTCAGTCGAACATAGTACCGCCAGTAAGCAGCGCGCCTGCCACTGGTGATCCGTTTAACAGCGGCTCGGAAATGCCGTCAGATTACGATCCCTTCGCCGACGAATCATAGATTAGGGAGAAACCATGAGACCTACAAATGGTAAGCCGCGGTTCAAGAGGCGGCGAAAAGTCTGTGCCTTCTGCGTAGATAAGATACACTATATCGACTTCAAGGATATGCGGCGTCTGTCTCGCTTCATCACCGATCGCGGGAAGATCATGACCCGCCGAAGCACCGGCACCTGCGCCCGCCATCAGCGCGGCCTCAGCGATGCCATCAAGCGTGCCCGGCACATGGCGCTCGCCATCTTCATGAAGCGCTAGCTTCGCAGCACAGCACCTTAAAGCCCCTGCTTCGGCAGGGGCTTTTTTGTTGGGGGGGGCTGAAGGTTGGACAGTCTCGAATTAACCTTGGGGACAGCGAAAATTCCCCATACCATATATGTATGTGGTCACCCTTGAGATGGAACGTTATAGCAGCATGCTATTATTCGGTCCTGGCGCATCGAAATCCGATAAGGTAGAAACGGTCCTTAGGGTCGGTTTTGTTGCGGGCGGCACTGCGGAAGCGTATGTCGAGGTTTTGGAACCACGACCCCCCGCGTAATACACGCGCGTCTGATACGTTGCTTTGATCTGACGGACCTGCCGGGTTTTGGGCTGGTGCTGTCCTGTAATAATCCGATACATACCAGTCCGAACACCACTCCATCACGTTACTCGCCATGTCCATACAGCCATATGGGCTGACATCGGAAGCAAAGCTGCCAACCGGTTTGGGACTCTTGAGCTTCCCATTCACGCCATTAGCACACTTCGAAGCATCCCACTCGTTACCCCATGGGTATTTACGGCCGTCTGTACCCCTGGCAGCCTTCTCCCACTGAGCTTCAGTGGGTAGAACAGCTTCTGCCCATTTACTATAGTCAAATGCATCCTGCCAGCTTACATTCACGATTGGATGATTCTCCTTCCACCCCCACTCTGGAGCCTTTGGCATCTCTCTCTTCGTTGCCTTGCAGAATCTACGATATTGTGCGACCGTTACCTCATTTTTATACATCCAGTAGCCATCTAGATAAACTCTGCGTTGAGGTTTCTCTTCATCTAGACCGAACGCAGTAATTGGTGCACCATCTAACTCCCTCACTTCGGCAGCAACTTGCTCGTCCGTGCTGCCCATGATAAACTCGCCTGCAGGAACCCACACCATTTCAGCTCCATCTATGGGGTTAATCTTCATCCCGCTGGATTTCGAAGCCGCGTTATTGGGATATAGAGCCGCGTTGCTTGTTCCTTTACATCCAGCCAACAAGAACAATATGCACAATACCGCCATTAGTATAAGGATAACTTTGTTGCGTGTTGCTGGCTTCATTGATACATCCTCCTCAGTTCTTTAGTGTTACAGATAAGTAAAGACATGCCTTCCTTTTCTGCTGTGAATAGTTTACACCATTTAGTTAAAGTTGGCAATAAAGTGAAACGTCTCGACATTGCTCCTTACCACCCTCCCCTGCGCCGGTCGGAGCGGAGCGACGCCGGCCGTTAATGATCAGCCGCGCGGTGCAGGAACCCGCAACGGCGAAGCCCCGGAGCGTCATCTCCGCGGGTCGTAGCGGTGTGGGTGACTAAACCCGCGGCAGGGTGGCTGGTAGCCTGCGATATGGGCGACCATCAGGCGCGGTGAGGGAACCCCGTTAAGGGACGCCAGTCCCGTGGGGTGACTAAACCCGCGGCACTGAGGCTGGTAGCCTGCGATATCAGCGACCAGCGTATTGCTACATGATCGGCTATCCGCCAGACCGGCGCGGTCTTGAGCCTTCTGTCATCGCTAGCGTACTGACAGACCGCCTCGGACATAGCAATTCACGATGGCCTCCATCAAACAGCCTTCCCGGTGCAGATGGCCCAGATCAATAGTCCCCCGGCGAGGGACATGATAAGAACCGTCAGCCATCCAAGCGTATTGGACAGCCAGCCATTACGATTTTTGCCCACGATCTTGCGGTTGTTGCAGATGAACAGTAACACCACAACCAAAGGTGGCGCGACCAATCCGTTGAGAACGGCCGAATAGAGAAGCGCCTTCACGGGGCTGATCACACCCACGAAATTCAGCAGGTAGCCCACGATGATGACCAGCGCAATCGTAACATAAAATCCCTTCGCCCGATGGAACCGCCGATACAGGCCAAACCGCCATCCTGCGGTTTCGGCCACAGCATACGCAGCCGATCCGGCCAAGGTCGGCACCGCTAGCAGACCAACTCCAAGGATGCCTAGTGTGAACAGCCAGTATGCGGAGGCGCCAAGCGGCAACAGCGCACGTGCGGCATCGGTGGCGGTGTTGATATCTGTCTTTCCAGATGCGTGCAGCGTGGCCGCCGTGGAGACGATGATGAAGACGGTGATGATCTGTGAATAGATCATCCCGACGGCCGTATCAGCCCTGACAGACCTGATCTCCGAGCGTTTGACCTTGCTGGCGCGGTGGCCAGCATCGTCGGTGAAGCCTTCGGCAATATCCTCCTCAACCTGCTCTTCCGCCTGCCAGAAGAACAGGTAGGGAGATATCGTGGTGCCCAGAAAGCCGACTACAGTCAATATGTATAGCGGATTTGAGCTCCAATGCACGACCGTCATATGGTGAATGACCATAAGCCAGTTCACATGCACACTCGGCATCACGGCAATCACCATATATGTAAACAGCGACAAGCAGGCATACTTCAGAAACTTGACGTAGTGCTTGTAAGGAATGGCGATTACCGCCGCCACCATGCCTATGGTCAGCAGCAGAGCCCATAACTCAAAGGGCAATCCAAACAGCATCTTCATCGAGTCCGCCATGATGTTGATGTCTGCGTAGACATTAATCGTATTCGCCAACACCAGCAGGATCAGCACACTGTACAACAGCCATTTCGAATAGTGCTGCTTGATGATGGCGGATAATCCCTTACTTGTGACAAGGCCTACCCGCCCGCACATCTCCTGCACGGCAATCATCAGGGGCACACACACGGGAGCTAGCCATAGAAGCTGGTATCCGAACATCGCTCCTGCGACCGAATAGGTGCCGATACCGGAAGGGTCGTCATCTGCGGCACCGGTAACTAAACCAGGCCCAATTTTTAGAAACCACGGTCGAGAAGTTGGCGCGGCCTTTCTGCTCTCTTCCTGAGCTTCATAGATGTCAGAATGGTCATCCGCAACCCCTTCTGCGAGTGATACCGGATCAGTCGCCTCTGTCACGTCACCAGGCCTCTTAACGGGCTTATTCTTCTTAGCCAAATACCACTCGCAATCTTGTGATGGGCATGTCACCTGACATGCTTATTGGGCGCCGGTTACCGACTAGTGCTTCGGTTGATAATGCTGTCGCACTATGGCCGCAATTTGGCGATCAGTCATCTTGTCCGCAGTTTCGACGCCTACGATACACGCTCCAAGCCCTTCCTTCTTCAACTTTTTGGCGAATTCGCCTTTCGCTTCGCCCGGACCGAGTATCAGTATGCTCATGGCATCACGAATATGAGATATCACCTCATCGTAGTATTTACTGAGATGATCCATAAAACGCCTGTCTTGTTGGTCTTCTGGAGCGACATCCAGTGATGCAGGTATATCACGATCGTTCCGCTCCACGTTTGATGCGAGGTTTGTGATCAGCTCGGTATCACCCGAGATCGTCACGATGACGGCCTTCTTGTGATCAATCCAGAGACCCACTTCTTTTTTCATTTTGATATCCCCTTTTCGTGTAATGGTCCGATTCATCATCCGCTGGTTGGTGACGGATCCTGTGCTCACATGCACTAGACAGTCAGAGTTTACCTTTTAATACGACCCAATTGTACGGCCTGACTATTCCGCTATCTGCGGACTGTCATTCCCCTCCGTGTCCTCCGCGTCTCCGCGTGAGATTGTTACCCACTAACCCCCAAGAAGGATATCCGCTGCCCTGCACCTAATATCACAGCAGCATACTACATATCTCATGAGGTGATACCATGGAGCCACGTAACCTGAGCCCGCTGCAGATGTTCACAAAACTTGCCCAAGAGCACACCCCGTTGTGCCAGTTCCACGGCACGAACAAGCCTGAATTTGAGAGCTGGAAAGCCGACACCTACCCCAAAGTCAAGGCCACCCTGGGTGACTGGCCTGAGCGCGTTGACCTCAACCCCGAGCTGATGGTGGAATGGGAGCAAGACGGTCTGCGAAAACAGCGCTGGCTGATCGATGTCGGGTGCCACATCTCCGCAAGCCTCATCGTCTGCTACCCCACCGACATCAAGAAAGGCGAGAAACGCCCGGCAATTCTGGCCTGGCACGGCCATGGTCAGTATGGCAAAGCGCCCGTGATGGGCAACGACTCCAGCCCGGCCCTGCGTGCCGACATTCAGAACATGAACTACAACTACGGCCATGTGATGGCGTTGAATGGCTATATCACCTTCGGCATCGACTGGATCGGGGCTGGCGAGCGCAATGACGCGAATAAACCTCACTTCCTTAGCCATGCCGGCGGCCGTGACTGGTGCAACCTCTACTACCTCCACGCCACCATGCTGGGCATGACCTCCCTCTCCATCAACATCACCCACGGTATAGCCGCCACAGACTTCGTGAGCAGCCTGCCCGAGGTCGACGCCGATCGGATGGGTGTGATGGGCCTTTCGGGCGGGGGCACCATGACGCTGTGGTCCGCGTTGATGGATGATCGGCTGAAGGCGGCGGAGGTGATGTGCTACAGCGATCTGTGGGAGGTATTCCTGTTCCACGATCTGAATGCATGCGGCATGCAAGTGGCTCCCGGCTTGTATAAACAGGTCGATCTGCCAGACCTGCAGGGGCTGCTCGCACCGAAGCCGCTGTTGGTTGACATCGGTGTATATGACACCTGCTTCAACATCGATTCGTCGATGAAGTGCTTCCATAAACTAGAAAAAATCTATGATGCCGCGGAGGCACGCCATCTACTGGAACTCGATCTGTTCGCAGGTGAGCACGGCTGGGGCACCAACAAGAGCGTGGAGTTCTTCGGTAAATACCTGTAGGGTGGTGGCTGCTGGCGGGTTGGGTGGCTGGTAGCCTGCGACGTGGGCAACCGGCACCGTGTCGACGGGTTCCATCGCCCCAAGGGGCTTCATCACCCGTCGCTGATCATATGGCTGCCCGCGTCGCTTCGATCCTGCGGGCGTTGGCGGAAGGCTCCCTGCGCCCGCTTGCGGGCTGCGACTCATTAGACGCGCGGTGAGGGAACCCCGTTTAGGGACGCCAGTCCCGTGGGGTGACTAAACCCGCGGCAGCGTGGCTGATCATTTACGATAAACACCATCTCCCCCTTTGCGCCTTTGCCCCCTTGCGTCTTTGCGTTGGATACCCTCTTCGGACCAACCGCCCATCTGTTGTGAATCCTAAAACCGGCATGACACTTAAGGCCGACACCTGCCAGCATGTTATAATATCTGCGAGTACACATACCCCTTAAGGATACATATAATATGGACAGCCCCTTCTTCGAAACATATTTTCCTAATACCCCTGCCGACCAACTGGCCAAATGGCTGTGGGCAGGGCAAACCAGCTCACGCATCTGCAAGAGCTTCGAACTGACTGAGCAGCCCGTCAGCGCGCACCTCTTCTTCAGCAGCTTCACGTTGGGTGGCAGCGGCAGCTCCGACTACGGTCTGAAAGCGGTCTGCAACGGCAGCGAATATGAGCCACTCTCTCCCCGCTTGTTCTGGCACATCAACCGGCCGATCATGTTCGTGCAGGATGTGGCCGCCATCTTAACGGTCGGTGCAAACAGCATCGAGTTGTTTGGTGAAGAGCGTCCACCCATCCACGGTCAGAAGCCCGGCAGCCATGGCCTGATGGCGGTGTTGATGATGGTGATGGCCGACGGCCGAACGGTCTGCATACAGACCGATGAGAGCTGGAGCGCAGAGCAGCCCCTGGAAATCCTCGGTGATGCCTGCAACGCCACGCCTGGCCCCGCCAAGGTGTTCCCCGGCCTCACCGTAGACGGCCCTGGTCTGCCGGAGCTCTACCCGGCCACCGTACCCGGCACCCCCGAGCAGCGGCTGGCACACGACTGGAACCCTCCCACCCGCATCGTGACCACCAACAACGGCGGCGGCGTGATCGCCGTGCAGAGTGCCTGCTGCGATGAGCAACCCACCGTCGACATCCTGCCCTCTAAAACGGATGAGAAGCCATGGGTGATCTACGATGCTGGTCAGGAGATCTGCGGCGGCATCCTACTGAACACCCTGGAGGGTAGTTCCGCTAAGTTCTATGTCCACCTGGCCGAATCCGTGGCGGAAAGCCTGGCCCCGGCCATCAACAGCCACTCGCTGACCGAGTTTATCGTAGAGATGGGCCCCAACAACCAGGTTTTGCTTGGTGAGGTGGGCTTCCGGTTCGCTCGTGTGGAACTGTTGAGTGCCGATGGCGCGGTTCGTATCGGGCCGATCATGTTCCGAAGCACCTACCTGCCGTTGGAGCAGCGCGGCAACTTCGAATGCAACGACCAGAAGCTGAACGACATCTGGAAGACCTCCGTTCGCACCGCACACCTCTGTCTGCAGACCGGCTTATGGGATGGTATCAAGCGCGACCGTCTGGAGTGGGCGGGCGACCTTCACGTTGAGACAGAAGTGATCTACACCACCTTTGGCGACGCCACCGTGATCAAGGAGTCGCTGGACCATCTGCGCCTGGCGGGTGTCTGGCCCCGCAACGTGCAGGGCATCCCCGGCTACACCGCTTATTGGGCGATGGCATATGAGCTGGTGCTGCGCTTTGAGGACGACCGCGAGATCATCACCCGCAACCTTGAGCACATTATCTCCGCTGCACACTGGTTCGTCGATCAGTTTGGCGTGGACGGCCTTTGGGACCCCAAGGGCCAGGATCGTCCATTGATTGACTGGGCATGGTTGGAGCATGATGACTGCGTAAAGGGCACGCACTTCCAGTGGATCGAATCGCTGGATTGTGTCAGCAAGGTGCTGGCCTCCGTCGGTGAAATTGAAGTCGCCGCCAAATGCATCGCCGCGGCCGAAGCCGCCCGCGAGGCTGCCCGTAAAGCCTGGCTCGACCCAGAGACAGGGCTGTTCAGCAAACGGCAGCAGGTCAATGCCTGGGCCGTGGTGTGCGGTGCTCTGCCCGAAAGCAGCTTCGCAGCCGCTTCAGAAGATCTGAAGGAGACCCACAAGCGATGGGTCAGTCCCTTCCAGAACTTCTATGTGCTGCAGGCCCTGGCCTGTTTGAACCAGCACCAAAGCGCGCTGGATATCATCCGCAACTACTGGGGCGCCATGCTTGACGCCGGTGCCACCACCTTCTGGGAAGTGTTCGATCCCCGCTGGGTCACCAGCCCTGCAGGTATCGAAGAGATGCCAGATCCGGCAGGTGACACCCACAAGAACCTCTGGACAGACGCTTACGGCGAATACCGCATCAGCCTCTGCCACGGCTGGGCCTCCGGACCTGCCACCTTCATGCTGGAGCAGATTTTGGGTGCTCAACCCGCTGCGCCAGGCTGGAAGAAGCTGTTGGTAGCTCCGCATCCAGGCGACCTCACCAAGGCTAACGGCTCTGTGCCCACGCCGATGGGTGATGTCAAACTGGCATGGACAGTCAACGCCGGTGTGATCAACATCAGCGTCGTTTGCCCCGCCGGTATGGAGGTTCAAGTGCAGATACCCGATGGCCTTCAAAAGGGTGATGTAACGATCAGCCAAGCCTAAGGGTAAGATATAGATAGCCGCACTGTGGCACGCAGAGGGATTTAGGTCCTTCTGCGTGCTTCAGTCATACTGTAAGGCCTTTAGGAGTACCGCTTCAACATGAAATACTCTGCTGTTCTTGCCATGATAACCGCCGTGATATCTTGCCAATACCCACTGCAGGCGGATGTCATCAATACCAATCAAACTCCCCATGGCCTGGTCAATTTCCGCGGCTCCAGTGCCGATTCATGGAACCTCATCGGTGTGGATGACCCACGCTGCATCGGCGTGGACCTTTACCTGACATGGAGCGAGATAGAGCCGACAGAGGGCAAGTTCAACTGGGCTGACTTGGATGCGCAGATGGCGCCGTGGATCAACGCTGGCAAGAAGGTGGCCTTACGCTTCAGCACCGGTGGTCACCGCGTGCAGGAGACTCCCGAGTGGGTATTTCAGAGCGGTGTGCGGCGCATCGTCTGCCGAGAAGCGCCTTTCTATGACTTTGAAACTGATGGCGAAATGCAGTTATCGCCTGGTACGTTGATCAGTGCCAATAAGGGCGATGTGATCAGCGGCAAGAACAGCCTGGTACTCACCGATGCTTCTGCCACACTTAGCACCAAACCGGAGCTCAAGCTGCCTCTTTCGGAGGGGATGATTGTTGCATTCGATGCCAAAATGGAGGCTGCCGGCAGCATCACTCTACAGTGCATCAGCGGAGACGGCACAAAGACCTATAACGAGAAAACATTTGACCTGAAGGCTGGTGAGACCCGTCCGCTGGAGTGGAACTTCACCACTCCGAATGCAGAGGGTAGCCGTTTGCTCTGGCGCACGAGTGCGCCGGTCAGCATCGACAACGTGCTGGTCGTCCGACGCTCCCTGCGCCAGTATACCTACCCGGTCTATTGGCAGCCAGAGTTCCGCCAAAAGCTCACCGACTTCATCGGTGCCGTCGCCAGCCGATATGGGAACAACCCCAACATCCTCTATTTCAATATCAACGGAATCGGTCGCTGGGAAGAGGCGATGATCGACACCGGTGATGACTGGCAGGACAAATCGGCCAAACGCCAATGGCTGGCTCAGGGCTATACCCAAAAGAGCTACCTTGAGCAAGTGAAGTGGTCGATGGACACCTGGCGCAAGGCTCTTCCGAAGGGCCCGCTCTGCCTGATGGTGGCCTATGCGATGAAGGACACGGGGGACGAATCCTGGAACTGGATTCGTCTGGCGGATGAAGCGGCTAAACGCGGTGTGATAGTGAAACAAAACGGCTGGAGCGGCAAGTTCAGCGAGTGGCACGACACCAACCAGTTTGGCTGGGTCGCTCAGCGCATGCGAAACCAGGTTCCTCTGGTATATGAACCAGGCGGCGGCCCCAACGCTGGCGGATTGGGCACCAGTATGACCTACATGAACCAGGCGCTGCTGGACAGTCCAGCCATGCTCACCTGGTATAGCTACAACTGGATTGATGAGCCTAACCAGGCTTCGCTGGATTTCGCAGCGGCGGCTTTAGGTAAGGGCGAAATTAGCACTTTTTATAACCTGCTTCAGCCCATGGAAGACAGTTACGAGCGTAAAGGCAACTCAAAGCCTGTCAGCAACCGAAACCAGCAGTTCGGACTGATCCAGTGGGATGACCCAGACTGGCTCAACCGCAGCTTCGGCGGCGGAGGGGGCAAGACGGTTTATGATGTGAAGGCGGGACAGCCCTGCATCCGCACCGATCAAGCCAGCAAAAACCCATATATTAACTTTGATATCGACGACCGCACGACACACCGTGGTATGAACGGCATTGTGTTGATGTTGAACTACTTTGACGAAGGTACCGACAGCTTCCGCGTAGAGTTATTCAACCGTCAGAGCGGCAAATACGAGCCCATCAAGACCGTCAAGAAGACGAACACAAGTGCCTGGACACGGGCCTATGTGACACTCCCCTGGTATGACGCGTTTGCACCAATGAATCCGCGCAACAACACCTGGAAGGATGTCAGAATCAACTGCATGGGTGACGGTGATGACGCATTCGCTAATCTGCAACTGAACTTCGCACCCGTTCAAGGATGGGCCACGACATCGGAGCCGACCACTTTACAGAACACCGCTCCAAACGAATGGGTCTTGCGCACTAAAATACCAGCCGATTTGGTGCATATCCCCGTTTCTACCCCGGACAACGGAGCCAACGCCGCCACACTTAGCATCTATACTGACGGTGTGCTGGTCCAACAGAAAAGCTTCAGCTACGTGGACAATGGGGATGTCTGGACACTGCCATTACCCCCATCCAACAGCACCGAATACACACTCAACCTGAAGGTGACGTCGGGTAGTATCAGCCTGCCCAGCAGCTTGAGCGAGCCAGCTAAGGCCACCTTACTGAGGTATACCTCCGACGATCAAGGCTTGGTTCTGGATGATAAGCGCGATGGTCGTTTCAGAGCACGCAAACCCTGGCATGAGTTAGATCTACCACACAATGCTAGCGGTAGATATCAGCTGCAGCGGCTGTGCGGCGACGAGTGGCTCACTGTGGCTGCGTTCAACCTGCGCAAGCAAAAGCTGGTGAACTCTGCTCCAATGCCTGCTGGCCAGTACCGTTTGTTCCCGGCACTAAAGCCGGAGCAGATCAGCTATTTGGTGCCCCAGGTTCCAGCACCTGACACCGCAATACCCGAGCCGATTCCCGGCATCGTGCTGGCGAAGTGGAAGGGTCCCGAGCTGCCCTCATTAAGCGCGATCAGTCTCGAATCGCCAAGAGGTTTGAATGTCACAGCGGCAGACCGGCAGTATGTCCGACTGTCCATCCGCAATAACAGTGCCAACACGCTGGGTAAAGTCTATTGGCGGAGCGCAGACCAGGAGTTCGGTGAAGAGCGGTGCATGCCCTTCCAGTTGCTGCCTAACGACAGAGAGGTGCGCACCATCCGCCTGTTTGTGTCTGACAGTAAAGCATGGTCTGGCCAGATCGATCAGATTCGCGTCAGCCTGGGTGGCGATTGGCCAGACACGGGCATCATCAGCATCAAACAGATCGCGCTGTGTGACAGCAGCCCTTTGAATGTGACCTGGACCAACACCGAAACATTTAATGCAGCCCCATTCGGCACCGATTATGCCGTGCGGAGTGGGCGCATAGAAGAGGACGACAAAAAGGCCGAGCGTTGGACGGCTGTGTTTACCGGCGATATGGCGCCGGGGCACTACGCAGCCGCTGAGCAGGAGTATCCCGAGCATCTCTTCACGGCTCCCTCACTTCCTGTAGAGCCTTCACATGACCAACTCATCAAACTGCGAATGTGGAATGGCACCAGCTGCCGTTATGCAGAGCTGATGCTCTGGCCTAAAACCGGCGGAACCAACTGGATTGGCAGCCGCTTTGCACTGCCATCAGACGCTAAAATCTGGATGAACCTGTATGTGCCGGTCGGTCAGAACAGCGTGTGGCAATCGGGCGTGACAGGTATACGTGTGAGCTTCATCGATGATCGTGTGGGCACCGATCTGCTGGGTGAACAGCGTATCGGTGTGCAGCAACTCGCGGTGGTCTCTACCAAGCCGGTGATCAGTTGGAAGAATCTGAAGCCTCTCCAGAGCCCCATTAGGCTGCTGGGGCAAATCACCGCCACTGCGCAGCAGGTGCTTCAAGTCAGCATGACCAACACCACGGAACGCCAGAACCTGGTGGTGAGCTGGGGTAAGCAGAGCATCAACTGGCCGCTTTTGCCCGGAAATCAGCCACAGACCGTCGTCATCCCCATCGGTGAACATCCGGCCTGGACCGGGGTTATCAATGACCTGAGCATCGGGCTGGAACAGGCCACCCTGCCATCCCAAGGGCTATCTATCGAGTTAAGCGAAGTCACACAGCAAGCTGAACACAAGGTGTACATGGGCGGCGACACCGCAGGATGGCTGCCAAACGAAAGCTTTGGAGAGCTGGTGGTCAACCGCAGCGGCGAGTTTAACATGAAGCTTCTAGCCGCCGGTGGTTCCATCAGCAGAGAGCTGGCCAAGGATGAAACCATCGAAGCCAAAACCGGGCAAGTGATGCGCATCAGACTGCGTAACGGCACCGCCGCCATGCAGTTGAAACTCTCATGGTACCCCGCTGATGCACGCCTTGCGGGCAGTATTCCCGGCATCACGGTGCCCATTCTACCCAACAGCAAAAGCACCGACTATCTGCTGCCGCTGGGCGGTCTGGCCGACTGGAAGGGCAAAATCGCCGGATTCAAATTGGAACCCTGCCTGGGTGCCAGCAAAGGCGACATCGGTTTGTCGATGATCCGCATTGAGGGAACCGCACAACCCGCCGATGAGAATGAATAGTTGAGGAGATTGACCCATATGAAGCTGCTGATCAAAGCCTTGTTAGTCTGCACCGTAATGACGGTCTCCGTCTCCGCCTTCCCGCAGCGCGACATCAGCTCTGAGGTGCTGGTTAACAGCAAAAAGAGCGACACCAAGCCAGCACTGACCAAACAGCAGTTGGCGGCGCAGCAGATGTGGCGGATGCGCACCCGTAAATGGTACATCGGCAGCAAGGACAGCGGCGCACTGCATGTGATGGGCAACGGCAAGATGGTCGCCTTCGGACGCGG
The DNA here is from genome assembly GCA_963677485.1 of Armatimonadota bacterium. Taxonomy (GTDB): domain Bacteria; phylum Armatimonadota; class HRBIN16; order HRBIN16; family HRBIN16. Next base: position 1,035,671 of record OY781964.1, read on the forward strand.
TGCCGACCTCGCGGCGCTTCATGCGCCGCCCATCAGCTCCCCTTCGATGCTCAGCATCATCACTAAAACCAACGGTGTCACTCAGGATGATGCAATGCGGATTGATGGCAGCGCCATCTGGTCGCATGACGTGACTTCAGGCACCAAGGGATTACTGAAGTATACGGAGTTCGTCAGCAGCGAGTTTTCGGCCTATGTGCGCATCTTTGAGTGCGCAAACGAAGGGGTGAAGTGGCAAATCATACCCGCCGAGAAGGCCAAAGTAACCAACATCACCCGCATCGCGAATTCCTGGCTGATCACCCTGAACGCGGGGCAGAAAATGGCCGATGGCTTCACCCCCCTCACCAGCTACGCCTGGGTGATCCCGAACGGCTCCTGCCTGATTGAGATGACGCCGGAGGGCGAGCTCACTGTCACGCCCAAAACGGGCACGGGCTCGCTGGCGATCGTAGCCGATTCGGACTACCCCAGCGGCGTGCAGGCAGCAGAACGCATCGCCACCTACAGCGTGGCGCCGTTGATGCCCGCCACAGGCCGATACTGGGACCAGTTTACGCAGCGGCGGCTGGCGAAGATGGACAGCGTGAACCTGGACAAAGACGCCGCCAGTGTGCTGGACAGTGTGGCGGTAACCCTGAAGTGCATGCAGGGCGATGACGGCGGCGTGGCTGCCAGTGAGAAGTGGATGATGGCCGACACCCGCCAGCAGTACGCCATCACCCGCACGATGCTGCTGCTGGGGATGATCGATGAAGCCCGCAGCATGGTCCGTTACCGAATAGACAAGTTTGCCAAATTCGGCGATCTGCGCAGCGGAGAGAGCATCAACACCAGCTTGTACCGATGGCGGCACGAGAACGAGGACACGGATACCACCGCCTCAATCATCCTCCAACTGCGTGATTACTACCGCGCGACTCAAGACCGTGAGATGCTGCGCTCCGCCTGGCCGCTTCTGAAACAGTGCTGGGACGCGCAGATCGAGCAGGTCTCGCAGGGGCAACTGCCCTTCAACGGCGGAGAGCCGTTCATCCAGGACGGGTTCTACCCCCGAACCGGCCTGAACCAGGGCAGCAGCGATGCCACCTTGATGTTTGTGGAAGCGGGCAAGTGGCTGTGCGACTGGGCGGTGAGTGAAGGTTTTTGGACCGCCATGAAGAGCTCACAAAACATGGCGGTGGTCGAGCAGTGCCGCTTCCAGTGGCGCCTCTCGATGCTCAGTAGCAACGTGATCTACGCCAACAGCGGAGAGCGTGAGGCCAATGTGGGCACACCGCGCTTCCGATGGGGTGCCTGCGATACCGACTGCGGCTTCGTGGGCTGGTGTGAGCGGGCGAGCAACAACCGGCACCTTTGCCCCGAGTGTATGCAGCGTCTGCTGCCTGCCGCCGAAAAGCCGCCCCGCACGGAGATCATGACGTGCTCACTGCTGCCTATCTACCTGGGTAGCGATATATTGTTGGAAGAGGACGCGAAGAAGGTGCTGGAGCACATCTCTACCCTCAGGCTGAGCAACGGGCATCTGCCCACCGCCAGTAATAAGCAGGACTGTCTGAGTGCCGATGCCGGTCTGCTGCTGTTCAACTATTTGTATACCAACGACGCCCGCAGCACGGGGGCGTTCCACCAGATGATGAGCCAGATGGATAACTCGCGCAACTGGCCTGAAGTGCTAAACAGCAGCCAGAACCCCCGGCCCGACACCGCGCGTCTGAGCAGCTGGAGCGACGCCGTGTGCGCTGAGGCGATGCTGCGTTACATGCGCAGCCCCGCCAGCCGCCAAGCGGAGTAGGGACTTTACCCACAGATTACGCAGATTACGCCGATTTGGGAACAGGCGTAGGGGCAATCCCCCTGTGGTTGCCCCAATCGGTGGTTGCCCAGAGTGATTGTCTGAACCGCGGATGAACGCGGATTTTGGGATATGCCAATCGGGAGATTGGCGTGCCCAGGCAGCCGGTTTCAACCGGCTTGTAAGTAACTGGTCGTAGGGGCGTCCCTTGTGGGCTTCCTAAACATAGTCATCGAGTAAACAACGATTAGGGCGCCCACAAGGGACGCCCCTACGACCGTATCCGTTACAGGATAGGCTGCCGGGTAGGCACGGGCGGGTGCTTTTCGGTTAATGAGCCGCGTCCTTTAGGGCGCGGGGACACACGACCGCGGGGGTGGGCGCATGGCGTCCGGTCCCATCCTCTCCATTCGTGTCATCCGCGTAATCCGTGGTTCAGACACTCCGGGCATCGGACGAATGAGATGGATCGGACCGATTCCTATGGCGGGGCAACCAACAAAAACAATCGAGGCACAAAACATATATGGCACCCAGTAAAAAATCGCAGATCCCGATGTCCTTCTTCGGATGGCCGCTGTATCAACCCGACCGAGCTCCGGTGGACAACACCTGGCGCAAGGAGCAGTTCCGCTTCATCGCACAGGAGGACAACCCGAATGGCGGCTTCCTGTTCATCCTGAATGAATGGAGCTTCGCGTTCATCGCTGTGCCAGGCGGTGATCTGCCCGGCAACATATGGCTCAGCGGGCTCAGGTTCTATGAAAGCAACTTCGGCAAGCGGTCGCGAGAGAGATGATCCCGGCATCGGCCATTGACGGCGCGGCGAACAAGATACCGGAGAACTGGGTCATCAAGTCCGAGCCGGGTAGCAAAGCCAAAGCAAGCTGGGTCTACGACCCCAAGTCCGGCTATGACCGAAGGGGCTCGCTCAACCTCACAGTGGACGCGAATCCGCGAGAGGCCTGGCTGCGGCTGGAGGTCACAGGTTACCCGCTCAAGAAGGGCCACGAATACACCGTCGAACTGGCACTGAAAGCTTCGATCTCAGGCTACATGAAGTTCTTCCCGCTGCTCTTTCCTGGCCGCACATTCCTGGGTGATGAGAACTTCATCTTCAGTTACCCTGCGCGCTCTAACTTCGCACGTCAGTTGCGGATGGCCTCGGACGTGGGTGTTCACGACTATCAAATAGTGTTCACCGTGCCACCGCTGGACGACCCCTCTTATGAAGAGTATTTCAAGGGGTTGGACCGCTCAATGGAGCTGATCACCCAAGCGGATAAGCAGGCGCAGGTCAACATCCGCATCGGCTGCCAGCCTCCGTTGTGGTGGTTCGGGAAATACCCTCAAGAGCTGGAGACGATCAGCAACGGGGTGACCAGATACCCGGCGCCGTCCTCGCTGCTCTGGCAGGAGTATGTGCGAACGGGGCTCGCGGCGGCCGTAAAGCGGATCGAACGAGACTGGGGATCGGTGGTCTCCACCTATTTCCCCAGTGCCATGGAGACCGGCGAGTGGTTCTACCCCGTATGGAACTGGGATGGCGCCATGCCGGGCAGCGGTGAGGTCACGCGCAAGGGCTTCATCCGATGGCTGCAGGCGAAATACCAAAGTCTGCAAGCGCTATCGGCGGCTTGGGGTTTTGGTGTCACCAGTTTCGACACTATTCAGCTTCCGACGGCCGCTCAACGGCGTGAGAGCCAGTTGGGTGAGTTTTATCATCCCACTAAAGAACAAAACAAAATCGACTTCGTGGAGTTCTACAATGACGCCATGGCGGATGGTGTGATCTTGTGCGCGAAAGTGATCAAGGAGGCCTGCAACCGCAAGAAGAAGGTGATGGCGTTCCACGGTTATCTGCATGAGCTCTCGGGTGCTCCATCTGGGTTGAACCACAGCGGACATCTTAATGTAAGCAGGCTGCTGAACTGCCCTGATCTGGATATCATCGCCTCGCCGTATGGGTATGGTGACAGGGAGTTGGGCGGGATCGGTGCCTTCCATGGCCCGGTGGACGCTTATCAAGCCTATGGTAAGCAGTATTACGGCGAGGATGACACCACCACCCACCGGTGCCCGGCCGCACCCCCGAACTACCGATGGTGCAACGACATCAAGCAGACCCAGAGCATGCACACCCGCAACTTTGGGCAGAATTACTCCCGCGGCTTCGGCAGTTGGTATATGGACTTGATCGACGCCGGCTGGCTGCTTGACACCGACATCTGGGAGAACGTCGGTAAGCTGCACCGTTACTGGCAGGAGCACCCGGTGGAACAGAACCAATACAAGCCCGAGATCGTGATGCTCGTAGATGAGCGTAGTCCGCTGTATATGCGGCCAGACTCCAAGGTACTCGGTCACCTGCATGGGCGAGAAATCAAGAATCCAGTGGCGTCTATCGGTGCTCCTGTGGGCTGGTCAACACTCCAGGCATTCCTGGACGGCAAGGTTCCTGCGGCCAAAATGTATGTTTTCGCCAGCGTCTTCGCTCTGTCAAAACGCGAGCGTGCGAAAATCCAGGCGACTCTAGCCAACCAAAAAGCCACCGCCGTTTGGCTGTATGCGCCAGGTTATATCGACATCGAGGACAGGCTAGCCAGCGAAGAGAACATGAAGGCACTGACGGGGTTTGACTTCACTGCGGAGCCTGCCTGTACGGACAAACTCATGCCCTCGGGCAACTCGCAGTTAGCCGCAGGCTATACCAAGGAGTTTGGATCCATGGAGCCGTCTTTAGCCCAGCATTGGCATGTGGATGCCAGCGGCATGATCCCCATGGCGCAATATCCGGCATCTGGACACACCGGCATGGCGGCGTTGGATGCGTCGCCGGATCGTCCCTGGAGGTCGGTGTATGTCGGCTCTCTGAATGTGCCGGCCACACTGCTGCGGAATATCGCAAAATGGTCAGGCGTTCATATCTACGATGACACGGATGACATCATCATCGGCAGCGGGGATTTCCTGTGTCTGCACGCCGCATCGGACGGCAACAAGACCATCACGCTGAAGCACAAGGCGATGGTGTATGACTGCATCAGCGGCAAACCCATGGGCCACGCCGCTTCGGCCAAGTTCGAGGTCAAGATCAAAAAGGGCGAAACGAGGCTGTTCCACCTTAGCAGCAAGTAAACGACGTGTAGGGGCGGGGTCACGCCGCCCTGAGGAATGTATACCGCCCCAGGGCGGGGTGACCCCGCCCCTACAACGGTTCAATGTCGATCACAGATGACGCCGATATTAATACATAATCTGCGTCATCTGTGTCATCTGTGGATCAATAATCCCTTTGCACACTTGCGCCTTTGCGTTGGAAATATTCACCGGCTCTCGATCGCAATCCGCGCCCAGTAGCCGGCTTCGCAAAACCATTCGGTGGGCTGGTTCAACAGCGACAGCTTGATGGTCTTCCCAGCAAATGGGGTGAGGTCTACCGCTACCTCCATCCAGCCGTCGTTCGTGGTCTCTTTGCTGACGGCCTTCTTGAGCAATTCTTGCTCACCCGCTTTCACGATCAGCTCCCAGTCCCCGCCAGGATGGTTGGCGACTAATAGCTTCAGTGTAGTAGTCTTACCGGCCGGTATCTTCACCGACTTGCTGAGGATGCAGGGAACCGCGCGATCCATCGGATGCGTCACCATCACGTTGGTCTGACCGCGCTCCTGTGCACGAAGCCCTGGGTTCATGTCAGGCCCACACTGCGATATCTTCCAGCCGGGTGCAAACACGGCCATGCCCTTCTTGGCCGCCTCAGGAGCACCCAACACGGTGATTTTGGCCATCTCGGCATCGCCGAACCGGCTGTTGGCGATCGCCCCGGGTGCCCAACTGAGCTCCAGTGCTGAGGGTTTAGCCGCTTTGATGGGTATCAGCATGATCTCTTCACCGTTCTGATCGGTCGTGATGCGTCCGCCCTGCTTTCGCAGCCACTTTCTGGCGAGGCTGTCGCAGACCTTCACAAGCCCTGGCACGTTGTAGCTGGTGTAGCTGAAGTTGGTCTTGTTATCAAGCTCGCGTTTGTATTCGTCGGGCAGCTTGGAGAAGCCAATGGAGGCGCACAGCACACCTGCCGCACTGGATGGGTTGCAGTCGGAATCGAGCCCGCAGCGGCAGGATATCTCGATGGTTTTCGCGATATCGCCCTGTCCATACAGCAAGCCCATCAGCACATAGGCCCCGTTGATCTTGCAGTCGATACCGCCATTCGAGGATTTCTGGAACTCCGGGTCCTGGCGGTATTTCTGCTGGCATTGTTGCCAGGTAACCTGCCAGTCGGCGTTCTGCTTTGACCACAGCAGCATATCCCTGGCCATCTGCGCGTATTGGCTCTCGGCTGGGATGCACTGCAACCCAGCCTCCACGATCTTGCGTATGTCGGTCTCAAAGAACGCAGCCGAATACATGCCTCCCATGAACTGCCCGGCGTAGACGCCGTCGCCGTAGTTCATGAGATGGCCGAACTTTTCGCCTAATTGGATCGGCACATTGGGCATGCCAGGGCCGATCAGCCCGGAGTAATCGGCCTCAATCTGGTAGTCGATGTCATTCGGGCACTTGTTGAACTTGGGGTGACCCGAATCGGGAGGCGCGATACCGCTGCGCAGATTCGTCCGGCCTGCATTATTAGCACACCACAGACCATACTGGCTGTTGGCGAAGTCGATGCCTGCCTGACGCATGGACACGTTCAAGCCATGCTGCTCCAGAGTTCGCAGGAAAGTCATTTCCACATACAGATCATCCTGACCAAACGCATCGTTGATCATCTTGGGTGACCACTTCGGCATCTCGGCTTCCGGCATGATCCTGTCGGCATACTTGAACTCAGTGGGAGCGCCCTGGGATACGCCGGCGATCTGCCCGATCCAGCCGCCCATCATCTTGTCGCGATACTCCGATACGGGTAGGCGCAGATACTGTGGGGCCGCAGATAAGGCATCAGCCAACGCGAGCATGAGTGCGATACCAATGAGCGTTGCATTTAATGTTTTGTTATTTAATACCATGATCGTTTACTGCCCCCTTGTCTTCTACACTGTATTGATCGTGTGTCCGCATATACTCGGCGGGTGTGAGTATAGTAACGCCTTCAACTACCTTGCCAAACAGCAGACCGAAATGCTGTTTATCACCGGTGAGTAATACCGTACACGTGGCAGCTATGGCCGCAGAAAGTATAGGTGCGTCCTTATCCGCCAGTACGATGTGGCTCGGCAGCCGTGACATGGGTAAGGTACCAGCCACAATCTCCATATGCTCGAGCAGACACTCTAGCACTGAGAGATTTAACGGCCGATGAACCTGCAGGTTTCTCCTGGCTTCTTCTACAGCACACATTGACGAAACGAGCGTCACACCAGGCAGCTCCCACAAACGCCGTATACCAGATTCCGGTCGGTAAGCCGCTGAGAACATGATGTTGGCGTCCAAAAACACCTGGTCCAACTATGAATCCTGCCAAGATTTGGAGTGTGGAATGGCGTCAGGATCGAGACCCAATGCCCTTACCTCAGCTTTGGCATCATCGTAGTCCTGCGCATCCACAGCATTACTAAGCAAAAACTCCGCCACTCTCTCAGGTGAATACACCTCGACGGGGACTGCTACTGCGGGACGGATGAAAATGCCGTCACCTAGTTCCTCGGCAATGATCAGCGTCCCTTCGTGGATGCCAAATCGCTTTCTGAGTCGGGCCGGTATCACCATCGACCCTCGCTTCCCCACTTTACTCGTCTCGATATTGGGAGTGTTATCCATTCTTTACCTGCCTGAATGTTTGATTATCGGGCACATATTCATTATGATCTACATGCTGATATGGGGTCAAGCCTTCTGGGAGCTGGAAGCGGTACATGACTTTGCAACCAGTATTAATAGTGGGAGCTGGATATGGTGAGAACCTCTTTACCTGGCGTAACACAACCATCGAATCTCGACCAAAACATGGTATACAGTATGTTAGGTAGCAATTGATGCTGAACCCACCCAAACACCGGAGGCCATATGAAGCGAAGTAACTGGACCGAGCAAGCCTGGATGACCATATCCCTAGGCAGCCTGCTGATTGAGCAGATGCAAAACCGCGACGAGGGTAAACAAATCCCCATCGAGGTGCAAAATCAAATAGAAGAGCTGCTTAAGGCGGACTGGTCCGTTGACGGTAAAGTGGAGGCTGGAGAAGCTCTTCTCGATCGTATCTCGGAACTGCCCATTCGTCCAGACTTCCCATACCATGAGCCCAGTGACCGTGAAGGCATCGCCGCAGCCGCAGCTCACAACCCTGAGATGGCGGTATCCGATAATCTGGCCTTCCTGGAGGACCGCGTATACGGCGGCTGGCTGGGACGCGCAGCCGGATGCCTGCTGGGTAAGCCGGTGGAGGGTTGGAGCAGCCAGATGATACGTAAATATCTGGAAAGCCAGGGAGAATGGCCGCTATGCGACTACTTCAGCATGACGGTCAGCGATGAGATCGCCGCGGAGTGCAATCTCAAGCAGTTAAGTCCACGCCTATTCCGCGAACATATGAGCGGAATGGTGGAGGACGACGACACCAACTACACCACGGTGGGGCTTGCCGTGCTCACGCAATATGGCCGAGGCTTTACCCCCCAGCAGATGGGCATTTTCTGGATGCAGAACATCCCCCTACTGCACCTCTGCACAGCGGAGCGAATCGCTTTTCTGAACATGGTCGCGGGGATTGAACCGCCGGAATCCGCCAGTTATCGCAACGTCTGCCGCGAGTGGATCGGCGCACAGATCCGCGCAGACGCCTTCGGTTACGTCAACCCTGGTAAACCGGCCGAAGCAGCCGATATGGCCTGGCGTGACGCCTCCATCAGCCATGTCAAGAACGGCATCTACGGCGAGATGTGGGTGGCCGCGATGATCGCCTCCGCTTTCGTCCACGATCAGCCCGAGCAGGTCATCCTAGCCGGCTTGAACGAGATACCGGCCGAATGCCGGTTGAGTGCGGCGGTACGGCACATTATCGAACTCCATCATGCAGGAGTGACATATGATGAGGCCATTGCCGACATCCGCACCCGCTGGAATGAGCGCATCGGCCACCACTGGTGCCACACCATCAGCAATGCCGAGATCGTGTGTGTCGGGCTGCTGTGGGGCGGTCTCGACTTCGAGAAGAGCCTCTGCTACGCCGTAATGCCCGGTCTGGACACCGACTGCAACGGCGCCACGGTCGGCAGCGTACTGGGCGTGATGCTGGGAGCGAAGGCACTGCCGGACAAGTGGACCAATCCGCTGAATGACAGCCTCGAAACCGGAGTGGCAGGGTATCACCACTTGAGGTTATCCGAGATGGCCGCGCACACCGTGAAGTGCATAGGATAACGTTCCCGTCCTGGGGCGTCCTCTGGACGCCCAAAGCCACAGCACCACACGAGTTTCGCTGTTGAACTGGAGCAATTGGTGATGAATAATCCGATCATAAAGTGTCTTCGCCTTTACCAGCTATTCATCGTGTTTCTATTGTTGCCGGCTAAAGCACATGCTGATATCGGCGTACCGATGATATTTATCACTGCACCTGGAATGCTTGCAGCTCTCATTCCGATCATCTTAATCGAAGGTGTTGTGATGTCAAAACAACTGGCGATCACACTTACACAATCCCTTAAAGCTGCTTTCTATGGAAACATCGTATCAACAATTGTAGGCATTCCCGTGACCTGGGTGGCGCTGGTTGCCATTCAACTCTGCACTGGCGGAGGAGGTGCATATGGCCTTGACAGCCCTCTTAAACAGTTTCTTGCTGTCACTTGGCAGGCTCCATGGCTAATCCCCTATGAACCTGAATTGAAATGGATGATTCCTTCGGCAACTTTTTTCTTATTAGTGCCGTTTTTCTTTGTTTCTTGGAGGATAGAATACAAAGTTGCGAATAGACTACTGAAGGAAATAGACCAAACGCAACTCAATGCTGCTGTCCGAAACGCAAATCTCGTCAGTTATGGTCTGCTTGCATTGATTGTGCTGGGATTCTTGTATATGGCGATCACAACATAATGAAGCCGCACACCAAAGTGTCATCTGGAGGGTGAATATGTTGAAATTATCGTTACTAATCCTGGTGCTGCTTCTCGCGGCCAACTGCTGCCTCGCGGTCACCATCAACCCTCGCGAATACGGCGCGGTGGGGGATGGCAAGACCGATGACACCGCCGCTTTTCAAAAGGCGATTGACGAAGCTGCCAAGGGTGGCGGAACCGTGGTCTTCGCTCCGAAAGGCGAATACCTGATCGCAGGCACCATTGTGGTGCGTCCCAACACTACGCTGAAAGGTGAGTATTCAGGGCCAGGGGGCAACCGTGGGACGATCCTGCTGGCAACCGGCGGAAAAGGCCGCATTGACGGAAAAGGCTGCATCTATATGCAAGGCGGGAGCAGTGTCACCAACATCTCCATCCGCTACCCCGAACAGGTCACCGACGCCGACCGTCCCATCCCGTATCCCTACGCCATCACGATGGACGGTTACACGCGTTTGGAGGAGATATTCCTGCTCAATCCTTACCTTGGCATTAACACCGACGGAGCACATGCCAACATGATCCGCAATGTGTGGGGTGAACCACTTAAAACAGGCATCAATGCCAACCACATCCACGACATCAGCCGCATCGAGAACGTACACTTCTGGCCGTACTACACCAACGATAAGCCGAAGCTGCGAGAGTGGGTGCAGCAGAACGGCATCGCCTTCCAGTTCGGACGCTCCGACTGGCAGTATGTGGTCAACACATTTTGTTATGGATACCATACCGGCTACAGGTTCTACCATACGGATGCCGTCAAGGATACACCGCTGCTGGGCGGCACCACCAACGGCAACTTCGTGGGGATAGGTGCCGACCGATGTATTATCGGGATCGATGTGGAGGACAGCTTCAACATAGGCATCAGCATCGTCAACGGTGAGTTCGCGCCTTTCGGTGCCAGTGACTCGCAGGGGATATGGCTGCGCAAAGGCAATACCGGTAACCTGACGCTGGTGAACTGCAACTTCTGGGCGATTCCCAATGTGGTGGCTCAAATGGAGGACGGTTCACTGAACATGTCGGCGTGCAACATCCAAGAGTGGGCTCTGCACAGACCTAAACAGCCGGCGTTCGTGCTGACTGGCGGCCGGCTCAACGTCAACGGATGCACCTTCAACCAAAACGGCTACCTGGCCAGCCTTGATGGCAAACAAAGCAAAGCGCTATTCACTGCCAATATAGGTCAGAACAAACTGACCGTGCTCAACAAAATCGGCAACCGCGCGGTCTTTGGCGCGAACAACCCTTCAGTGACGCTTTTGAAAGCTTCGCCAGAAACGGGGGAGTAGAAGGTCGGTCATGTGGGCGAGGTGACCCCGCCCTGGGCACGGCACGCCATGCCCCTACCCGCCATCCTGCACACGTTTGGCTGCACCTTCGGCGGCCACCCAGCCGGTGCTCCAGGCGGCCATCAGGTTGTACCCGCCGGTGATGGCGTCGACATCGATCACTTCCCCACACAGGAACAGCCCATCGACCAGTTTGCTCATCATGGTGCGCGGGTCGATCTCCTTGATATTTACCCCGCCGGAGGTGACTATCGCCTCATCGGCCGGGCGAAGCGCCTTCACGTGCAGCGTCATCTGCTTCAAGTGCGCGATCATCTGACGGCGCTGGCCCAGGGTGATTCGGCTCATCGGGGTGTCATGCGGGATGCCGTTCAGCAGCAAAAACGGCTGGATCAAGCTGCGCGGCAGCAGCTCGGGAAGGTAGTTCACAATCCACTTCGCTCCCACCAGTTCGCGGATCAGACGGGCATCGATCGTCGCCTCATCCAGTGCGGGTTTGAGGTCGATGGTCAGCATCACCTTGCCCTGTTCCAGCAGCGCAGGCACCTGCCGTGAGAGCGTCAAGATCACCGGTCCGCTCACGCCGAAGTGCGTGAACAACAGCTCACCGAACTCCTGCGCCACGCGGTGACGGTTGCCCTCTTCATCTAAACTATACAACCGTGCTTTCACGTTCTTAAGCGTCAACCCCTGAGCCATGGCTGGCCAGCTTTCCACGGTCACCATGCCGGTCAGGCTGGGGTAGATTGGCTCAATGGTGTGGCCTGCCTGCTCCGCCATCCCGTAACCATCGCCCGTGCTGCCGGTCAGCGGGTAACTCACGCCGCCCGTGCAGATCGCCACACAGGGTGCAGTGACCACGCGGTTTCCCAGCTTCACCCCCGCGATGCGGCCATCTGCGATCTGCAGACCGCCCACACGCGTGTCGGTGACGATCTGCGCTTTCGCCTTGCGGACGAAACGCTCCAGAGCGTAGACCACGTCTTCGGCCTCGTCGCTTTCGGGGAACACACGCCCGCCGCGCTCCACTTTAGTGGGCACACCGAGTTTGAGCAGCAGCTCGCGGATGTGGCTGCCTCCGAATTTGGTCAAGGGCCCATATAAGAACCGGCCGTTCGTGCCAAACGCCGCGATGGTGGTAGGCATGTCGGAGTCGCTGCACACGTTGCATCGGCCTTTACCGGCGATGGCGAGTTTCCGCCCCACCCTAGGGCCGCGCTCCAGCAGCAGCACCTTCAACCCCAGTTCGGCGGCGTGCCCGGCGCAAATTAGCCCCGAAGCACCCCCGCCGATGACGATCAGATCAGCATCATATTTGTTTTCCATTACTTACAGTGTACTGTACCGTGGTAGGAGACTGGCGGAGGAGACAGGAGATAGGAGGGGAGGAGTCAGGAGGAGAGGAGTCAGGAGACAGGACGGGAGTAATCGGAACGTCTTACTCGTCATTTTAAGGTTCATTAATACCACGAACATCGGACGGATGGGACGGACCGGACCGATGACAATGTGGGATACTCCTACTCTGCTGTCTCCTTCCTCCCGTCTCCTGACTCCTCTTCTCCTTCCTCCTCCCTCCCCCGCGTGTTGACACATCACCGCACAATTGGTACAATGTTCACTTGGCAACATACGTCGCTTGGCATCATTTTGAAGCCGAGCTGCGGCAAGGGTGAACCAAGTTCGTGGCGTTTTCCAACGGCACATCCCACTAAACCCAAGACTAAATTTTCGCTTGAGGATAAACAGCTATGCAGGTATCAAAGGAAGTTCTTGACGACAAGACAGTGCGTCTGCACGTGGAAGTGGACGCCGAGCGCGTCGCTAAGACGTACGAAAAGGTCTACCGTGAACTCAGCAAATATGTAAGGGTGAAGGGCTTCCGCCCCGGTAAAGCCCCCATCAGCTTCGTAAAACAAGAACTCAAACCTGAGTTTGTTTTCGAAGAGGTGGCGAAAAAGCTGATCAACCCCACGGCAACCGAAGCGATGCAGCAAGAAGGCATTGAGCCCTTTATGGTCACGCCGGACGTTGAGGCCCTGAAGCTGGAAGAGGGCGAGCCCATGAGCTACGACCTCGACATCCCCACCAAGCCCGAGGCCACCCTGGGCACCTACAAGGGTTTGAAGCTGACCAAATGTACCGTTGAAGTCACCGACGAGCAGGTTGAAGAAGAAATCACCTCACGCCGCCGACAGGCTGGCACCAACCAGCGCGTGGATGAAGCAGCAGACATGGGACACACCGTGTTTGCGACCATCACCCCTCATGTAGAAGGCGAGCCAAACGCCCGCGGCGCCCTGCGCAAGTTCGTAGTGATAAACGAGGAAGCGCAAGCTGATGTTCTTGAAGGTCTGCTGTTTGGCATGAAAGCCTCCGAGACCAAGGAAGAGACCGTCACCTTCCCCGAGGATTACAAAGAGGCCGAATACGCTGGATTGACCGCGACTGTTGCAGTGCAGGTTCATGGCGTCAGTAAGATCATCGAGCCCACCGAAGAGCAGTTCCTGGAAAAATCCGGGGCCGCCAGCATGGAAGAGCTGACTACGCAGACCCGTGAGCGGATGGTCTCCTATCTGACAGAATCAGCCGAATCCACCAGCCGCCGCAACCTGGAAACCGCCTTGATGGAGAACAACCAGGTCAGCATTTCCCGCGTGCTGGTGATGGGCTTAGCTCAGCGCGAACTGGAGAACCAGGCTGAAACTCTCCGCCACCGCGGTTATTCACTAAAGCAGTTCCTAGAGCAGCGCAACATGACCCCCGAGCAGTACTTGCAGCAGCAGGCCGCCGAAGTCTACTACAACCTGTTTGTCTCGTCTGTTCTTGAGGCCATCGTAGAGGCTGAAGGCATCACCGCCACCGATGAAGAGCTGGAAGCACGCCTTGAAAAGCTGATCGCTGAAGCAGGCGAAGAGGCCGAACAGGCACGCGAAGCCGCTCAGCGTGACGATGTGAAGGCTAATGTCCGCCAGGCCCTCGCGACCGAGAAGGCAATTGAATGGCTGTGGTCCGAATCTGAAGTCACCGAGCAGGACCTGCGCGAGTTCATGGCGGAGCAGACCGCCAAGCGAATCGCCGAGCAGACCGCTGCCCAGGCTGAGGTCGCTGAAATCGAGGCGGCTCCAGAGGCTTAAGTCCAACCGGACAACCGTATCGGCGGCGCAGGACGAGGCATCCAACAACCTCGCCCTGCGCCTTCTCAATTAGGAGGATATCCCATGTCAGACAGACCTGAGAACTATTACATTCCCTACGTTCTGGAGCAGAGCGGAGGCATGCAGCACTCGTATGACCTGTGGTCACGGCTGTTAAAGGACCGCATCATTTTCCTGGGGGACGCCATCGATGACCATGTGGCGAATGTGGTCGTCGCGCAGATGCTCTTCCTTGAGAAGGAGAGCAACGATAAGGACATCGAGCTCTACATCAACAGCCCGGGCGGATCGGTGACCGATGGTCTGGCCATCTACGACACCATGCAGATGCTGAAGTGCGATGTCGCGACCATCTGTGTGGGGCAAGCCGCCTCTATGGGTGCAGTCCTGCTTGCGGCCGGAGCTCCGGGTAAGCGTGTGTGCCTTGAGCACTCCCGCGTGATGATCCACCAGGTGAGTGCAGGCTTCCAGGGAACCGCCATTGATATCAACATCCAAGCCCAGGAGATTCTTCGCACCAACCAGATCCTTCATGACATCATTGCGCAGCACACCGGCAAGCCTGTGGATGAAGTGCTGCAAGCCACTTCGCGCGACAACTTCATGACCGCCGAAGAAGCCAAACAGTTCGGCATCGTGGATGTCGTGCTGGGCAAAAAGTCACGCTCCGACCTGAAATAACTAAGGAATACAGCCTGAATGCGTAGAAAAACCAACAGCGAGGTATGTACCCTCTGCGGCGAGTCCGTAGATGCGTATGTGCCCGGACGAATGGGCGTAGTGTGCATCAACTGCGTCGAGTACGCGCACACGCTCATCGAGGATGCCAAATCTGAAGGCAAAAAGAAGCCTGCGGTTTCGACAACTAAGCTGGACGAGCCGTTCATCAATCCGCCCAAGCCGCACCAGATATTCGCAGAGCTGAACAACTATGTGATCGGTCAGACCCAGGCGAAGCGGATGCTCAGTGTGGCGGTGTATAACCACTATAAGCGCATCAAAAGCCTGAGCTCCTCCGCCAATGAGGTGGAGCTGCAGAAGTCCAATGTGCTGATGATCGGCCCCACCGGCTGCGGCAAGACCCTACTGGCGCAGACCCTGGCCCGATACCTGAATGTGCCCTTTGCCATCGCCGATGCCACCACCCTGACCGAGGCCGGCTATGTGGGCGAGGATGTGGAAAACATCCTACTGCGACTGCTGCAGAGTGCCATGGTGGACAACAACATGGACACCACGGTCGCCCGCGCTCAGCGGGGCATCATCTACATCGATGAGATCGACAAGATCGCCCGGAAGAGCGAGCACTCCAGCATCACCCGTGACGTCTCCGGCGAGGGTGTGCAGCAGGCTCTACTGAAGATCATCGAGGGCACCGTATCCAATGTACCGCCAGTGGGGGGGCGAAAGCACCCCGAGCAGGCCTACATCGCCGTGGATACCAGCAACATCCTGTTCATCTGCGGAGGCGCCTTCCAGGGTCTGGAAGAGATCGTGCGCAAACGGCTGGGCGACCGCAGCCTGGGCTTTCGCGCCGCTCAGAAGCGCAGCGGGACGGACCTGACCCGCGGCGAGGTGCTAGCCGATGTCAGCCCGGATGACCTGATGAAGTTCGGACTGATCCCCGAGTTCATTGGCCGTCTGCCCAACATCACCGCCATCGACCCGTTGAGCGTGGACGACCTGGTGCGCATCATGACCGAGCCCAAAAACGCGCTGGTCAAGCAATACAAGGCGCTGGTGGGTATGGACGACATGGAGCTCAATTTCGAGCCTGAGGCCATCACTGAGATCGCCAAGCGGGCGGAAGCCCGCGGCACCGGCGCACGCGCCTTGCGGGGCATCGTGGAGGGCATTATGATGGATGTGATGTTCGACGCGCCCAGCGACGACAGCATCAAGGCCATCACCATCGACGCAGAACTCAAGGCGAACATCGGCCGGTAACGCTGGTTTGAGCCGCGATCCTGACGGGCAGCCGGCCACGGCTGCCCGTTTGCGTTTTAGTGGGGGGCAGCGGATAGCCTCACGCGGAGACGCGGAGGGGGATGGTGGCCCGAGCTTTATGGCCATGTCCGGGGCGGTCTGGCGGTTATCTCGCGGTGACGGACGCTCAAAGACCGTGCCGGTCTATTTGAGTGCAGGCGGCACTTGGCCCGGAGGGGAGATTAATCCACAGATTGCGGCGGATTCCTAAGACAGCGCCGCCCCTGCCGCGACATCAATGTCTCGGCTATTGACCAATATGACTGCTGAAGCAGCCTATGGTGCATTTACCCCAATCGGCACGGAGTGCCGCAGTCCGTTTCAACGGACTTGATGATCAATAGCCGAGACATTTATGTCGCGGCGTCAGTCGCATACATGCCTTCTTATTCACGAGTGCCCTCCGCCTCCCCCATCTGTGTCATCCGCGTAATCCGTGGTTCAGACAATACACATCTCCCCTCCGCGCCCTCCACGCCCTCAACGCCTCCGCGTGAGGCCATTGCGAAATTCTGTAACCGATGCTATACTCTTGGTAATAACTCCGCCCCTTCAGACGTGTTCACCAATGCTGGAGGCCGGCTAAAAATGGGTAACATGGTTCACTACACAAAAGACCCGGCACGCCTCACCAAGGCACTCATATCATGGATCATCGCATCAATCATCATAGCGGTGGCCACGATCTATAGCAACACCATGCATATTGGCGAGCTTGCAGCAGCGCCAACCGACGCCCCTGCAGTCCCCAATGCCGCCGGTGCGCTTCTCATGCTGCTTGACTTTATCGTTGAGCTGACCGCCGGAATCATCTTCCTTCGCTGGGTATACATCACCACCATCAACTGCCGAGGGTTCGGCGCGCGGGGTATGTCCTATAATCCCGGGCAGGCGGTCGGCACCTATTTCCTTCCGTTGTATTGTCTGTACAAGCCATACTACGCGCTAAAAGAGGTATGGCAGTGCAGCCAAAACCCCCTCCACTGGAAGGGCATGAAGGGCAGCCCGGCCATCATCAGTTGGTGGGTTTTGTGGCTTCTGTCCAGTTTCTACAGCAACATCGATCAAAACACGCCTTCCGCGGCCAATGATAGCTCAGTACTGGTAAGCTCAATGTACACCCAAATCATACATATCATCATGTGCCTACTGGCGATTTATCTGGTCGCATCTATACGTAAAATGCAGGAAGCGTGGATCCACCAGAACACCGAAGAACCGCCGCAAGCCGACTAATCCTGAGGAAGGGGCGCCGATGTCTCGACTACACAGCATACGCGATCTGGTCAACCGGATGATCTCAGGGTTCGACCCTGAGCTGCAGCCTTACGCCTACAATCACCTGCATGGCATAGCGCAGGCATCGTCACTGCTGGCGCTGAAGCGTGGTCTGGATGCGGAGTTGGCGGCGGTGGCGGGACTGATGCACGACCTCTACTCCTACACCACCGGCCTCACCAAGTTCCACGATCAGAACGGGGCCGAGATGATACGCCCCATTCTGCGCGACACGAAGCTGTTCAGCAGCTCTGAGCAGCAGTGCATCATCTCTGCGGTATTCCATCACTGCGACAAGCAGAACCAGCACGGTGCGTATGAGGAGCTTCTGAAGGACGCTGACGTGTTGGGGTACTATCTGAACGACCCCGATTCGCCCGTGAATCTGGAGCGGACCGACCGGCTGAGCAGCCTGTTTACGGATCTTCAGATGTCCGCCCAACTGCCGGATTACTACGACGCCCTGCCCGAGCCCAAACCGAAAAAGCACAAAGACCTGCGCAAGAAGCTGGCCGATATCGCCGAAACTCTAGCCAGCCAGGGCATCACCGGGATACCCTCCGACCCGTATTATCAGCAGATTTGCCAGTATTGGACGGGCGAGAATGTGATGAAGGAGATTTCCTGCAACTGGTGTGCGGCGTTTGTATACCATTGCTGTTATGAGCATGGGTTCATACTGCCGATGCGTCATCCGCTGGTCTCCTGCCGATTCGCCTGCGTCGGGGCCTGGTTGGAGTGGGCGCAACTGCCCGAAAACGGCTACTGGCAAAGCAGTGATTCGAAGCACCAGCCCGAACGCGGTGACATCGTCATCTTCGACCAACTACTATCGAAAAGTCCCCACGACCACATCGGGGTGCTTCTTCATGCCGACGCACAGAGAATCACAGTCGCCGAGGGCAACTCCGCTCACAACCGGTCGGCGGTGATCCAGCGGGATCGTGACCAGCACGTGGCGGGATACATCCGTATGGACGATGTGTGTAAATATAACTCCAATGGCCGGTGCTACGACCCATCGGTGTTGGGGTGACATCGCCCACGTGGTGATCCGGTACCACTGAGCTGTTGCCCCATCCTGACGATCACCATTGTTCCCATACCAAAAAACATCCGAATTGATTGTAATACAGAACCCAAATCTGCCTATTGACGCTTGAATGACCGTGAAGATCATCATATTTTAGAACTTTTCAACGAAAAGTAGATTGTGCCCATGGCGGGCTAAGCATAGAATGCAGATAGATATCTCACACATACCCAGGGAGGCCATGACATGGCAAAAAGAATCGTGTTTCCATCAGCGGGTGAGGTCACCTGCGAGTGCTTTGAGGCGCAGAAGCCAGGCGAACATGAGGTGTGTTTTCAGACCGACTGCAGCTTGATGAGCACAGGCACCGAGACGATAGTGTATAACTACCAGTTTGATCCCGGCACCAACTGGGCCAACTGGGTCAAGCACCCCTTCTATCCTGGCTACTCCGCCGTGGGGCACATCACCGCCATTGGGGCCGGTGTCAGCCGCTGGTCCGTGGGCGATCGTGTGGTGTGCCGTGCGGGCCACGCCTCTGAGCATGTGAAACACGAATCCGAACTGTATGCCGTACCGGATGATGTGGAGAACCAACAGGCAGCCTGGTTTGCTCTGGCCAAAATCGCCGCGATGGGTGCCCATGTAGCCGAATACCGCCTCATCGACAGCGTGCTGGTAATTGGGGCCGGCCCAATTGGCCAGATGACGGTTCGCTGGGCGTTTGCAGCGGGAGCGACCAACATCATCGTGGTGGATTCCATCGCGGAACGGCTGCAGATGGCTATGAATGGCGGCGCCACTCACACCATCTCCAGCCCTGTTGAGGATTCGTTTGAGGCCATTCGAGCTTTGAATAACGGCCAGTTGACAAGAGTGGTGGTCGACACCACAGGCCATGCGGCCGTCTTTGCTCACGCGCTAGCCGCAGCCGCCCCAGGGGGACGTGTGGTGTTGCTGGGTGACACTGGGCGTCCGACGCAGCAGCACCTGACCTCTGACCTGATGGGTAAAGGGTTGACCGTCATCGGCGCGCACGATTCCAATGAGAAGGAAGGCTGGAACTCAGCCATCATCATCCCCGCCATCTTCGAGCTGGCACGGAGTGGCAGGTTCTCATTGTCGGGCTTGAATACACACGTGTTTCAACCTGAGCAGTGCCTGGAGGCCTATACCCTGGCATCCACGCGGCGCGGCGAGTCGATGGGCATCCTGTTCGACTGGAGCCAGTCATGAACACCCATGTGAAAGTCAGCGCCCCCGATTGGTGCTTCTACACGGAAGGTATGGAGCCAGGAGACTATTACCGTCAACTGAAAGAGTGCGGCGTGACGGCAGCCGAGATGGTGCCGCCAGAACGACGCCAAGCCGTGCGTGACGCCGGTCTGATATTGCTGAACCACTCCGGTCCTGGAATGCAGAAGGGATTGAACCGGCTGGAGCACCACGCAGAGCTTCTCCCGCAGATATGCCGGGCGATTGACGAAGCTCAGGCTGATGGCATCCCGCATCTCATCGTGTTCAGCGGGAATGGCGAGGGGCTGCCTGTGGCGGATGGGATATCGAACTGCATCACCGGACTGACCGCCGTGGCTCCATATGCGGAGCAGGCGGGCATCACGTTGGTATTCGAGATGCTGAACAGCTATGACCATGCCGATTTCCACGCCTGCCACGGCAGTTATGGGTTTGAGGTGGGGCGTGGTGTCGGCTCCGCCTCCGTAGGGGTGATATATGACATCTATCACATGTTGAGGATGGGTGATGACGTGCTTCGGGATATCGATGAGAACATGGATGTGATCAAGCACTTCCATCTGGCGGAACCGCCTGGCCGGACGCTGCCGTGCAACCATCGCAATGTGGACTACGCGGAGATCATCAGCCTGGCCGTTGAATCTGGTTACGACGGATATTGGGGGTTGGAGTTCGTGCCCGGAGAGCACCGTTTTGATGAGATCGCGGCATCTGTGCGGATGCTCAACGGCCAGGAAGCATGAGTAGCCTCACCCGGCACCGCAGGTGACGGCGTAGCGAGGCTTCGCGTGAGACCCTTCCCCATACGTGTCCATTTGTGTCCATTCGTGGTTAAGGAATTGTCTGAACCACGGATTACACGGATGGCACGGATAGGTTCGGATGGGAAGGGAGGCCAATCGGGAGATTGGCGTTCCCAGGAGAAATCCCCTTTGCGTCTTCGCGTCTTCGCGTGAGACCCTTCCCTATTCGCGTTCATTCGTGTTCATCCGTGGTTAAGGAATTCCCTCGTGTCGATATCCGTCCGCCTTGGAGAAAGACCGGCGCGGTCTTAAGCCTTGAGCTGCCGCTAGCGTACTGTCAGACCGCCCCCGGACATAGCCAATTAGGCTGCTCGCCCTTCGCGTCTTCGCGTGAGACATCTCCCTATTCGTGTCTATTTGTGTCCATTCGTGGTTCAGACAATCTGCGTCATCTGTGTCATCTGTGGATGATCCAACCCAAACAGCTACTCGGCCAGGCTAAACGCCATGCGGGCGATCAGCTCGCACAGTCTGCGCAGCGACTCCACAGCCACACGCTCATCGGGACCGTGGTAGGGGCCATCTCCCGCGAAATGGCTGCCCACCGCCACCAGGTTGGGTGCCACACGGGCGTAAGTGCCTCCGCCGATCGCCTGCGGCGGTGTCTGGTCACCGGTGACCTCGCGATAGGCCTGCAGCAGCTTCTGCACGAATTCGATTTCCTGGGGCACGTAAAGCGGCGGCTGAATGGTGTAGCTGGAGAGCGTCAACCCCAGCTTCTCCAGCAGCTCCTGCTGAGTCTGCACCGTCTGTTCACAGTCGATGGTCACCGGGCAGCGCTGGTTGATGCTGGCGTTCATCTCGCAGCCATCGAAGGCGAACACCCCCATGTTGCTGGTCAGGTGGCCGCTGACTTCATCGCTGAGGGACACGCCGTAGGCACCTCCGTCCAGCGACTCCGCCAACTCCGTCACGGGCGACAGCCAGGGATAGTTTTCCTTGAAACCGGCGTCCGCCAGTGTCCTAAGCAATAGTGCCACGGCGTTGGTGCCCAGCTCAGGTGTAGCGCCGTGCGACGAGGCCCCCTTGATGCTGACCAGCAACCCATCGGTCTGCTTCTCGATGCTCAGCCGGTCGGTATCCGGACAGGCCTTGGTGATCTCGTCTGTCGTGACCCCGCTGAGCAGTGCCTGCGCCAGGTCGGGAACCATGTTGGCGCGCTGACCACCCTCCGCCCATCGGATGATAGCACCTGAGGCGGGTTCCGACTGCTTCGCGTTGACGTGCAGGTTGATGATGCCCTTCTCGGCGAAAATCAGCGGCCAGTCACCATCCGGGCTAAAGCCGCAGACCGGCCGCTCGGTCTCGTGCTGCAGGTAGTGCTTCATGCATTCCCAGCCCGACTCCTCATCGCCGCCGATGATCATGCGGATGCGGTGCTTGATGGGCAACCCCAGTTCCTTGATGACGCGCATGGCAAACAGACCGGCTATCACCGCCCCTTTGTCGTCCACAGTACCGCGTCCATACAGGTAGCCGTCGATCAACACTCCCCCAAACGGCTGCTTCGTCCAGGCATCACCGGGCGGGACCACGTCCACATGCGCCAGTATCGCCACGCTATCAGCGGCATCACCCATGTCCATGTGCGCGGCATATCCATCAAACCTCTTGGCCGAAAACCCAAAGCTCTCCGCCAATGTGCAGGCGTATTCCATCGCTTTGCCAATCTCTGTGCCGAAAGGTGCTCCCGGTTGAGCTGCCGATTTTACTGAGGGTATGCTGACGAACTGCTGTAGATGCTGAACGAGTTCCTCGAGATGCGTGTCGATCCATTCGGACAATTTTGGTTGCGACATGATGGGCTGATGCTCCTCTATTTGCGGTGTTGCGATGATTTCGGGTGTCGGCGCCGTCGGTGGATGTACGGGACTGAGTGCCTGCATCCGTTCCGCGATTTTGGCCTCCCAACCCTGGTTTGTGGGCTCGTAGTAAGGTGTCTGCCAGTTTCCGTCCGGCAGGTATTGCTGAGCCACCCAGTGGCCAGGACAGTCGTGAGGGTAGACATAATCGCGGCCGTGGCCCATCTTTTTGGCGCCACTGTATCCGGTGCTCTTCAGATGCAGAGGCACCGCGGCGGCTGGTTGAGCATCCAGGTCGGCCATGGCCTTATCGATGGCCAGATAGGCCGCGTTGCTTTTTGGCGCGGTAGCCAGGTAGGTGACGGCCTGCGCCAGGATGATCCGCCCCTCGGGCATCCCGATCATCTCCACAGCCTGCATTGCGGCGACCGCCACAGAGATGCCGCGCGGGTCAGCGTTGCCGATGTCCTCCGAGGCCAAAATGATCAAACGGCGGGCAATGAACCGCGGGTCTTCCCCCGCTTTCAACATCCGCGCGAGGTAGTGCAGCGCGGCATCGGGGTCGGAGCCCCTTACGGACTTAATGAACGCCGAGATGGTGTGGTAGTGCTCATCACCCTCGCGGTCATACCGGATATTGCGCTGCTGCAGCACGCTCTGCATCTCGTCGATACCTAGATGGCGGACGCCGTCGGCTTGGGGTTTCGTGAGCGTGACGGCCGACTCCAGCGTGTTCAGCATCGCGCGGGCATCGCCCGCTGCAAACCGGATCAGCAGCTCCTCCGCCTTGGGGTCGATGGTCGCAGGGATGTTGCCCAGACCATGCTGAGTGTCAGTCAGTGCCCGGTGCATCAGAGTGCTGAGGTGCTCCACCGTCAGCTCCTCGAACTGCACCACTCGGCTGCGGCTGAGCAGCGGCGAGATGACCGAAAAATAGGGGTTCTCGGTGGTGGCACCCAGCAGCGTGATAGTGCCCTCCTCCACATGCGGCAGGAAGGCGTCTTGCTGAGCTTTATTAAACCGGTGGATTTCATCGATGAATAGGATGGTCCGCTTACCGTAGAACTGCTGGTCCTGCCTGGCCTCCTCCATCGCCTTCCGTACTTCCACGATGCCGCTGGTGACGGCACTGAACTCCACGAAGCGGCTTTGGGTTCGTGCGGCAATGATGCGGGCGAGGGTGCTCTTACCGCAGCCGGGCGGTCCCCAGAAGATGACCGAACCCAGCCGGTCGGCTTCCAGCTCTTTACGCAGCACAGACTTCGGACCCAGAATCTGCTCCTGCCCCACAAACTCGTCCAAGTTCGTAGGCCGCATCCGGGCTGCCAGCGGCGCGTTGGCTGATATCTCCTGCGAGGAGGCGGAGTCAAATAGTCCCATCAGGCGTCGACCTTTGACAATTTGACCGGCAGAAGTAACTTATTCATGAGATACAGGATAGACCTTCATAGAGGGCAGTGTGAAACATGCCTGAACGCCACCTAGTGGGCTGTCCTCAAACCACACCTGGCCATTATGAATGTTCACGATCTTCTTCACAATAGTCAAACCAACACCAGAGCTTGATGGATCCTGCTTAGTACGCACCGTCTGAAAAAGGTCAAACACCAGGTCACGGTCGTTCGACGGGATCCCCACCCCATTATCATACACGCAGAATACCCAACCGTCATCTCTTTCTTTCACGCAGACATGCGCCTCCGGATACTCGCTTTGGTTGTATCTCATTGAGTTATCCAGCAGGCACGACAGAATGTGAGATAGGTGGCTAGGTTCGCCATCAATCAGCGGAAGGGGCTCATCGGCGATGATCTGCGCCTTCTCATTGTGGCTCACATCCTCTGCAACCTGCCGGATCATCGGCTCCAGCGTGATAAGCCCGCATTGCCCCTTGCCTCTACCTGCGCGCCAGAAGCGTAATGCGCCGTCTATCAACGAGTTCATCCGCAAGACCCGGTCGTTCAGCATCGCCAGTTTATCACAGCCGGCTTTATCAAGTGAGTTGCTGTAGTCGGAGACGATCCACTGAGATAACGAGGATATCCCTCGTAACGGGGTTTTTAAGTCATGCGCGACCACATAAGCGAAAGCATCGAGCTCCGTGCGTAAGGATGCTTGCTTTTCAAGTGACTGCTCCAGTTGTGACTGGGTGGCGCCCAACCGACTGACAAGTGTGTTGATGCGTTGAATGACCGCAGTCCATTCGTCATCCATTCCATCGGTGCTGAGCTCAACGGATGTTTCAGGCTTGTCGATGGATGCTATGATCTGGTCCAGTTGCAGTAATAGCTCTTGTGGCAGCATGGGTTGCCCTTTCAGGCGGGTTAATGAGATGAGTATATCACGATATTATCTATGAGCCGAGTCTTTCCCACTCGGCAAGCCACACAGATCACCGCCCCTTGTGAGAAGCTGTCTATCGGTGTCAGCATCTCAGGATGGCAGATGGTGACATAATCGATGCTGACGACCCCAGGTTCGCTTTTAATCACATTCTGCACGTCTGCACGAAGCTGTTCAGGATCGGTCTCTGGATTAGCTTCTGCTCGATCTTTCGCTTGAGCCAATGCCCAGGAGATCACTAATGCGGTCTCTTTCTGCTCATCGCTCAGATAGGTGTTCCGGGAGCTCATCGCCAGCCCCTGCTGTTCCCTGACGGTTGGGCAAGCTACCACATCCACCTGCATGTTGAGGTCGGCGACCATCCGCTGAATCACTTTCAACTGCTGGTAGTCTTTCATGCCAAAGAAGGCTTTATCGGGCTGCACGATGTTGAACAACTTGCACACGACTGACGCCACTCCTGAAAAATGCGAGGGTCGGAATATCCCTTCCATCGGCATGCTGACCGTGTCGACTGTGACGGTGGTTTGGTAGCCCGCAGGGTATATCTCAGCCGCAGCGGGGGCAAACATCAAGTCCACGCCCACGCCTTCCGCCATCTGGCAGTCGTGGTCGAAGTCACGCGGATAGGCCGTGAGATCCTCTGAGGGAGCAAACTGTGTGGGGTTGACAAACAGCGAGACCACCACCAGATCGCACTGCTCACCTGCCTGACGCATCAGCGAGAGGTGCCCCTCGTGGAAGTAGCCCATGGTGGGCACAAACCCGACGGTGAGTGACTTACTGCGGGCATCGCGCACAAACGCGCGTACCTCCTCTATGGTTCTGGCGATCTGCATCATTAGAACTCATTCTCCTCGGTAGGAAACTCGCCGGTTGTGACTTCCTGCACATATCGACCGATAGCTTCAACCATCAAGCTGCGGCCCTCGATATAGCGTTTGGCATGTTTGCGCGTTTTGGCGGGGCCAAAGCCAAGCATATCGTGAAGCACCTGCACCTGACCATCGCAGCCGCGTCCGGCACCGATGCCGATGGTGGGGATGCTCAAGCTGGCGGTGATTTCGGCAGCGAGTGCGGCCGGGATCAGCTCCAGCACCACCGCGAAGGCACCCGCTTGCTGCACCGCCAGGGCATCCTGTCGGAGCTGCTCCGCTTGCTGATCGGGAACCCCCTGCACGCGGTTGCCGCCGAAGCTATTGACGCTTTGAGGAGTCATGCCGATATGGGCACACACAGGGATCCCCGCCTGAGTGATCTTGTATATGGCCTCGGCGCAGCGAACCCCGCCCTCCAGCTTCACGGTTTCGCAGCCGCTTTGCTGTATCAACAAGCCGGCGTTGGTGAGTGCCTGCTCCGCACTGAGCTGATAGCTCATGAAGGGCATGTCCAAGATGGTCAGTGCCTTTGGTTTGGCGCGGGCCACGGCTGCACCGTGCCTGACCATATCTTCCAGCGTCACCGGAATGGTGGTGCGATGTCCTAAAACCACCATGCCCAGAGAATCACCGATCAGAATCGAGTCAACACCCGCCTCATCGGCCCAGCGAGCCGCTTCGAAGTCGTAGGCTGTGAGCATGGCGATGGGACGTTGGCCCTTTAGTGCCATGAACTCCGGCACGCGGATCAGTTTACGTGGTGGAAGCTGGTTGCCCATCATTAACCTCATTTCCAGGGCTGAGCCCGATGAAAGCGCCGATTCGACCGGCTTGAGTGCGCCCCTGCGTGATGCAGTCAGGGACACCGATGCCGCGATACGCCGCTCCCGCCAGGAATAACCCTTCCAGCTTGGATAACTCTTGATCTATACAGTCCATTTTATCAAGGTGACCCACATCGTATTGCGGTGTGGCTTGAATCCAGCGATGGCATCGTCCGAAAATAGGTTCTGCATTGATGCCCATTAGCATGCGGGCCTCCTGGTGGGTCATGCCCATCAAGCTCGCTTCGTCCTCTTCGCGCACGAGGTGGTCTTGTTTGGCATACCCAATGAAGAAGCGGAACAGGGCGACGTCATCGGGTGCGCGGTTTGGCCACTTGGAATGGCTGTAGGTGCAGCCGGTGATGAATGTGCTTTCGGAGTGCGGTACGAGATATCCGCTCGCATTTTCGGCAAAAGCGGCGGCCTCACGAGGGTAAGCGAGGGAGACCACTGCGGTGGAGGCGTAGTTGATGCCGTTCAACTGCGAGGCCAGACACTCAGAGCTCGAGTGCAGCAGGGCGGCGGCCACATAAGCCGGTGTGCAGAGCAGCACAGCATCCGCTGCAATCTCCGTCGACGGTTGTGTTTCCGATGGTTCTGTGCCGATCAGCCACTTGTGGCCTTCGTGCTTGATTGCGATCACTTTCGCGCGAGTGAATAGCTCCACACCGGTGAGCTTTTCCTGCAGCGTGCTGATCAGACTGCCCATGCCGTTGCGAAAAGTCTGGAATGGGGCCATCGGTTTATGCGCGCTCGTTGCCATCTTGACACGCCGCTGCATGATGGCGCGGGTCATGCTGCCCTGCTCGGTGACCATCTTCCAGTAGGTGGGGTAGATAGCAGCCACGCTCATATTGTGAGGGTCGCCATTATGCACCCCGGCCATCATGGGGGCCGCGAACCGCTGGGTGAACTCATCGCCGAACCGGCTTGAGAGGAAGTCATACAGCGACTGGTCCTTCAGTGTGGCATCATGCTTGACTGTGCCCTCAACGCTGGCGCGAAATTTGCCTTTGAAGCTCAGGAAACTGGCTTTCCACAGAGCCTCCGGCTTTGTGGGCACTAGCGTAACCAGCTCATATGGCACTTCATGCAGTTTGGATTTCAACATCATATAAAATCGGCGCACCAGAGGCGCGGTCAGATCGGGTTCCAGCCCCAGTTCGCGGGCCAGGTTGATGCAGCCAGGCTTTTGGGCCATGAAGCTGTCGGGGCCAGTTTCAATCAGGCAGCCGTTCGTGTGTTCCGTGCCCACTTTGCCGCCGAACCGTTCGGAACGTTCTAGCAGCACGATGCGCAGCGGGTTTCCTGTTTGCTCTGACAGCTTCTGCAGCTCGTAGGCCGCACTTAAGCCGGTGATGCCTCCGCCCACGATGGCGACTGTTCGTTTCTCCATCTAGCGGCGGCTCCGATCATGAACGAAATCCACCAGGCTGGTCAGCACGTCTGGGTCCGTAGAAGGCATGATGCCGTGCCCGAGGTTGAAGATGTGACCGGGTAACTCAGAGGCTTCGTCCAGCACGATCTGTGCCTGCTGCAGGCAGACATCCGTTCCCGCCAACAGCGCGGTGGGGTCGAGGTTGCCTTGCAGCGCGAACTCTGGGCCCAACTGCTGATGCGCCTGAGAGAGCGGTATCCGCCAGTCCACGCCCAGCACATCCGCGCCGATCTCGCGCAGGCAGGGATATAGGTGCGAGGCCCCCACGGCGAAATAGATTACCGGCACACCGGTTTGCTTCAAGCACTTCACGATTCGCTGCAGCCAGGGTAGAGCGTGTTGCCGGTAAGTGGCTACGCTGAGCGCACCTGCCCAACTGTCAAACAACTGAACCGCGGAGGCACCTGCTTTGATCTGCGCCAGCAAGCAACTGCAGATGCTCCGCTCGAGGTAGTCCATCAGCGTAGCCCATAACTCAGGATCGGCTTGTATCATCGTGCGAGTTTTCGCATAGTCGCGGCTAGACTTGCCCTCTATCATGTAACTCGCCATGGTGAACGGTGCCCCGCAGAAGCCGATGAGCGGAACCTCCAACTGCTTAGTGAGCCGCTGGACACTCTCGGTGACAAACGGCAGTGCCTGCTCTGCTTCGAACGGGATCAACCGCTCCACGTCCGTGCGGTTGGAGATCGGCTGAGTAATGACCGGCCCCACGCCCTCTTTGAACTCAAATTCCACACCTATCGCCAGATAAGGAACCGTGAGGTCGCTGAACAGAATGGCTGCGTCCATGTCAAACCGGCGGACCGGCATCAGCGTAATCTCAGTCGCCAGCTCGGGGGTGGTGCAGCATTCTACCATCGTGTGGCCCTTGCGCAGCTCGCGATACTCCGGCAGGAAGCGGCCCGCCTGGCGCATCACCCAGATAGGGGTGCAGTCCACGGGCTGTTTTCGGCAGGCATTCAAGAAGCGTTCTCGGACAGGGGCCATCAAGCTACCGCCTCTTGAAGTGAGATTCGGAAGGCCTCGATCGTCTTCTGTATGTCATCTGGGGTGTGCGCAGCGCTCACGAACCAGGATTCCAACGCCGATGGCGGTAGATACACTCCCCGATCAAGCATCCCGTTGAACAGTTTGGCGAATAGTTCGCGGTTGGTGCTCATCGCGCTGTCGGTGTCGGTGACCGGATTTGGGGTGAAGAAGCAACAAAGCATCGCACCGACCCGGTTGAGCTGCATCGGCACGTTGAGTTCCGCTGCGGCCGCCTTCAGCCCCACCTCCAGCATCTGGCAGTTGGCTTCCAGTTGGATATAAAGCTCGGGGGTCAGCAGATTCAACGTGGCCAATCCCGCGGCCATGCCCAGCGGATTTCCTGAGAGTGTGCCAGCCTGGTAGACCGCGCCGAGTGGTGCTATGTTTTGCATCAAGTCGCGACGACCGCCGTAAGCAGCCACGGGCAGTCCCCCACCCACGATCTTACCAAGGCAGACGATGTCCGGGGTCACGCCGGTGAGCTCCGTAGCACCGCCTCGCGCCACGCGGAAGCAGTTCATCACTTCGTCAAAAATCAACAGGGCGCCATATTGTGTACACAGACGGCGCAAGCCCTCAAGGAAGCCAGATGCCGGTGGCACCACGCCCATGTTACCTGCGATGGGCTCCACGATGACTCCCGCACTCTGTGCGCCGTGCTTCATGAAGAGCTGCTCCACCTCATACAGGTGGTTGTATCCGGCAAGCAGCGTATTCGCGGTCATCTCAGGCGGTATGCCCGCGCATTCCGGCAGGCTGAAGGTGGCGACCCCGCTGCCGGCTTTCGCCAGAAGACTATCCACATGGCCGTGATAACAGCCCTCGAATTTTATGATGTAGGGACGGTTGGTGGCTCCACGGGCCAGACGCACCGCACTCATCGTGGCCTCCGTGCCGGAGCAGACAAAGCGCATCATTTCAATGTGGGGCATCATCTCTGTGATCTTCTGCGCCAGCAACAACTCGCCTTCATGAGGTGCGCCGAAGCTCATCGCCTTCTTCGCCATCTCCGTGACAGCCTCAACAACCGCGGGGTGACTATGGCCCAAAATCATCGGCCCCCAGCTCCCCACATAATCGATATAGCGGTTGCCGTCCACATCGGTGAGGGTGGCACCCGATGCGCTTTCGAACACCACTGGGTCACCGCCCACGGCTCGGAACGCGCGCACGGGGCTGTTGACCCCTGCGGGCATGAGCTGCTGAGCGAGTTGGTTGATTACAGTTGATCGGCTGTGATCCATGTGGCCTCCAGCGGTTTGACGCTTGTGGTGATGTTTATACCTATCTGTATTCTACCGCTTTTGGCTGTGACGGCGTTTTAACGCTGGTCTGTACTCACGCGAAGACGCGAATGGGAAGACTTCATCCACAGATGACGCAGATGGCACAGATTAGGCGGTTGGATGCGCGAGGATTCGGTATGGTAGCGATCCTAATTGGCTATGTCCGGGGCGGTCTTTCAGTACGCTGGCGATGACAGAAGGCTATAGACCGCGCCGGTCTGGTTCGAAGGCGGGTGGCTATCGGCACGAAGGATTAAGGGATTCATTTCTGAACCACGAATGAACACGAAGGAACACGAATGGAGAGGATGCATCCACAGATTACGCAGATGGCACAGATTAGGCGGTTAACGACACGGGTTTGTCTGCAGATATCCAGCGTAGATACTGTGGCTTTTGTCAAGTCCCCAGGGGCAAATCTGGGGATTTGGACCTGAATATCAGACACTGGCTCTAGACCACGTAGAATAACGTTAATGTGATGTTTGTGGCATATAGACCAAACCTGGATCCGCGTCAGAAACAGGCTCAGATGGCATCAGTTGGTCCGTAGCACCTCACATGACGCTCGGAGTCGCGAACGGACGTGCGACATCTTCGTGGCTTCGAAAGATATCGTTATGCTTCGATGCGTGCTATCGGCAGACTGCCGCAGCTAGGATACTGGTGTCAGAACCCTCGGTTTGTTGCCCACCCGACTGCGCGATGGCCGGTTTCGGGATGCGGGCCGACCACCGCCGGCAGGAGTGGGCTCATTGGTGGGATTTCCATCCACGCATCCCCGTCTTGGAACGCTCACGTCCAGCCCAGGATCATTGCCTACACCGGCTATATCATGGGCCGCTCCGGCACGATCCTGGACATGTCCGTTCGCGTCGGTCAGCGGTTGCTGGTTGGCCGCATTTGAAGCTTGTTCGATGCCGAAGTTTGGATCATATGGCTGACGGCTGATTAATACCGACCACATGAGCACCAGCTGCTTGCGCATGATTGCGCACCGGACAACTCGCTTGGACTTCGGTTTCTTATTGGGATTCTTTACCAAATTCGGATGCTGCAGTTCCTTCACGAAGTCGTGCATGCTCTGGCCAAGCTTTTTCGACTTACCGTTGACCATCTTCACCACAGTGCTCGATCCACAGTAGAGTAATGTCCGCATATATCGGTCACCCATCTTGGATATGGAGCCGTCGTATGTCTTGCAGCTTCCTGACCGTTGCGGGCAGGGGTTCATTCCGAAATAGCGCGCGACCGCTTTCGATGTTTCAAATCGTTTAGCATCACCGATTTTCGCAAGGAAATAGCTTGCTGTGACGTCGCCGATACCCGGAATGCTCTTCAGCAGAGCCATATCTTCGGTCATCTGCGGTGAACTCATCACAAGCTCTTTGATCTGAACATCAAGCTTTTTGATGCCCATGTCATGAAAAGCGATCATCTCGTCCAGCACTGTGCTCCGCGTAAGCCGACAGCTTTGGCGCTGGGCGATCGCCTGTCTGTGTTGCACCAGCATACGGCGGTCATTGGTGTAACCAATAAGCGCATCATAGCATGCTAGACGAGGGACATAGAGTGAGACATTGTGACTTTTCACATAGTCAGCGATTAGCACGCTGTCAGAGCAGTCCGTCTTTTGTTCCCAGCCTTTGGCTTTGCGGTGATAGAGAACCCGTTTTGGCTCCAGTTGGACAGCATCGTGCTGGTGCTCGTAGAGGTAATCAAGCAGCGGTCGGCTGTAAGGCCCGGTGGCTTCAGCCGCATACAAGGCGGGAGTTCGGGTAAGCTTCTTCACCCATGACAACAACTCCTTGTATCCGGCCTTGTTGTTCTTGAACTCCTTATGGTCTATCGGCTTGTGCGATGAACCTAATACAGACGCGTCAAACGTCAATTTCGAGATGTCGATCCCGACATAATGGATGTAGATTTTGTCTTCAACTTCGTGCATGTGGTAATCTCCAGTTGGTAGTGATTGATGGTGCAATCAACCAAATCAGCCTAGCGAACACGGGGTTTTCTCCCAAGATACTGTTCGATATGGGTTGATTGGGAGAAGGATGCCTATCTACGTCACGGTGTTTTCCACCAGGGGCGGTTCCGGCATCCAATCCTTCTCCTTCACCCCCAGCTAAGGGGTGAGATTAGCTCCCCGACTGCTTTTGGTGTCCGGGGAGCTCACCATATATAGCGTACTAGGGGCGATTCGCGAATCGCCCTTCTAGCGTCGGTGGTGTGCTGTGTATCTACGAATAGACACGAACGTCGGAACGTAAAAGGCATCTGCTGCCTCCGGTATTCGGACCTCAACACGTTCACGTGAATTGTAAATGCCATCCTACCTGCCCGCATCCTTCAACAACCCGTATTTCGCGGCAGGAACCATGATCGAACGGTCATACAGTTTCATGGCTTCCCTATCGGCCGGTGATACCACCTCGGTGGGTGAGAACAACAGCGTGTCCCGTGACCACGCCGCGGCGTCTTTTGCGGTGAACAGAGGGTAGGCCACGAAGCTCAGCGTCAGCCAGAGCACTGCCATCGACACAGCCAGTCCGCGAGTCCATTCGAACAACCACTCCTTGCGGGCCAACGGTTTGGTTGCAAGAAGCAACACCACTGCGATTGCCAGAGCAAACAGAGCGGAGTAGCACGCCAGACCACCCAATGCCAGCAACACCACCAACAGACCCACGAACACCATGAAGTGAGGTCGTTTGGTCAGCGCGCCCATCCTGCGAGACAGCCACCAGACAGGCAGTATCAGGCAAAGAACGGTCGTAACCGCCAGTTGCACCACAAACGACATTTGCGCCACACCTGGGCCGTACTGCCGCGACATCAAGCTGGGCACGAGCAGCAGCAGACCATATACCGCCCATGGCATCAAAGCCAAAGCCGCCGCAATACTCAAATCCTTACGCGAATACTGCCATTCAGAGCCTGCCAGAAACGCACAGCACAGCAGCAATACCACCAGTATACCGCCTACGAAGACACTGAGTGTGTTGGCCACTACCCGTTCGAATACCGCTTGCTCCGCTGTGCGTAAGGGTTCGATGTTTTTAAGGGTAATGTTCGCATTTCGGTCCAGGCAGATGGCACTCAACACGCTGCCGTGCTGTGAGATGATGTTGTCACTCTCAGAATTGTCATGTGGCTTGTTCATCTTCTTGACTTCTTGAACATAACCACTGTAACGCTGAGCTCTAGTTGCGTCACCAGCGATTTTAGCTACCTCTGCGGTGGCATTAGCCAGCATTGATATACAGGCTTTGTATAACATCACATCGATCACAGCATATAGCTTACCCTGTTTGAACTTGAATATCGGCTGTTGCCAACGTCGTGACATCTGGTCGGCCTGCTTCACCTGACCATTCCGCGCCAGGTAGACCATCATGGCACCATAGTTTCTTGCGAACGTCCTTTGATAGGACAGCATTGGATGCAGACTTTCGGAACTCACCTCAATTCGGGCCAACTGGTGTTCCGTGAGATATGGCGGTTTGATGTTGCGCATACGGTGGCGTTCATATTCGGTGGTGTAGTCCGACAATATCGGCGATGAGAGCGCCTTCTGCGCGTAAGCTAGTGCTTGGGGCAGTGCCGTCGGACGGGTAATGGTAATGCCCGACCAGGTTTTCGTCTTGATTTTATCGGTGTCCAAGCCTGCTTCACGGAACGCCTCGTTGGCCAGCATCATAGGGTAGAGCGCGTTGGCGGGATCATCTGCCATATATGTGGTCAGCAGCGCAATCCGCGGTTGGGGTTCCTTCGGCAGCCTATATAGAAATCGCGCGTGCGTCCAGTTCCGCAGCTCAATCGGTTTGTTTCGGGAATCGCGCAGCAGCTTATCAGGTGAGCGGTCAGCCTCCAGGGAGAAGGCTACATCACGCCAGTTCTGATCTGTCACTAACAGTCCGGAGAGAACTGGTGGGATTTTGACTCCGAAGCCAAAACTCGAATCGTCGTCGTGAACGTAAAACTGTCTGTACCACTCCATCACGCCCATCAGCGGGACCCCACGATGGCCAAGCCATGCATTCGTGGCCAGCACCAGCACGGCGGCCAACAACGGCCACCAGCGGATTCGGCGGGATGGTTTTGATGCTACGATGGTGTCTGACATAGTTTCTCCTATTTTGCCGGCTTTGTAGCGATCTCTCGAAGTAGTTCTACGATGGGACGATTGTTTATCCTCACACTGAGCTGTTCGGCTGGTGAAGGGGTGCCATCTCTGGAGATCACGAAGTTCTCACGTGCCCAGGCGGATTGCTCTTTATGCACAAACATCGGGTAGATCAATCCTATCTGAATTATCCAGAGCAAGAACCAGGCGACGGGCACATCGGGCAGTGCGAACAACGCCTTCAGCGATACCTGCCGACGCTGTTTCAGCACGAACACCGGCAGCACGAAGCTAAAAAGTGCCGAAAGGCCTACGCCCCACACGATCTGACCGCCCATTACCGCTACGCTCTGTGCTCGCGGCCAGAATGCGGCATATAATCCGTACAACACCCATGGAATCATCGCATAGCATAGCGACCACAAGGTTTCTTTCCAACTAAAGGCATATAATTCGGTCTTGCCGCCACCATTCGATAGCTTTGTGGCTATCAGCATGACGATCAACGCCAGGCCTAATACCACGCCAAGCAGCAGGCTGGTTTTGACAACCATGTAGCGTTCCAGAAAGCTCTGCTCTGCGCTGCGGATGGGCTCATATCGGGCGGCGGGTAACGGGTTGTAGGCATACAGCATCGTCACCACATGGGCGGTATAACCGCCATATCTTAACGTGTGATCCACATTAAAGCCGTCCCTGTCCTTGAATACCTTGCGTATCTTCTTGGCGAGGTTGTTGTATTTCGCTGCGCCTTCGCGATCACCTAAAAGCGCGGCCGTCTCCGCATTCGCTCGCATCAGCACCGAAGTGCTGGATGTTAGGCCCGTGTTGCCGAGATATGATTGGGTGGTCTCCAGACGATGCAGCAAGGTTTCTGGCCAGGCAGCCATCATCCGTTTGGCTTGTTCTCGTTGGCCTGTGCGTGCCAGATATCGCATCGCATGAGCATATTGCCGGCAAAACCACTTATCGGTGGTGACGGGACCATATGTAAATGTCTGTAACTCCGATTGTGCCACCACTTCTTCAGACAGAGTCACCGGCTCAATACCCTTTTGATAAGGCCACAGCACCTTGGAGCTGTAGGTGTTGATCTCCTTCAACCGCATCGCTTCAGCCGCATACCCCAACGCTGTTTGGAACTGCACTGCACTTTTCAACGATGTGAGCTGCACTTTAGACGAATCAGGCACCCCGGCAGCGGTGAACGCCAGGTTGGCCAGGCAGATCGGGTAGATTGCATTCTGCGGATCCTGCTTCATGGCTCCCAACAGAAACTGCTGGCGTTTCTCCGGTTGGCGGCTATAGATGCGGTCAGTGACGGCTGCTGCGAAGTATTTACGCATCGGCTCGGGGTTCGAGTCGATCATCTTCTGGGTGACATGATACACATCTGGAACCCGATTTTGCGATATCTTCCGCCACCGCGGGTCGGTCTTTGCGAGTGCCTCCAGGGGAAACGAAGGCGTGCTACTCGGGGTGAGTCTATCTACGACATCCTGCACCTGACGCGATAGTCCATACTTGGACCACTGAGGATATTGGCTCCTAATCCTGTGAATTTCTACAATGTCGTTGACCGTAGAATCCAGAGGCTGAGTCTTGCGGATCAACGCCGCTTCACCCGCCATCAACAGCACCAGCAGCATGAGCAGCAGTGCCCATCTGCGGTCTGGGCGGGTGGTTTTCGGTGTTTTCTCGCTGTCCGTCATTTTCGCTCCTTCGTGGCTTGTGGCATGTTGTACCAAACCCTTGGCACGGCACAAGGTTGATTCGTGAATCGCACCGTACCTTACCGGAATACCCTTCGCGTCTTCGCGTGAGACCGTTCCGAACAATAGAAGGGCGATTCGCGAATCGCCCCTACCCACCAGATCGCGCTGTGTGTCTCGTTTTTCGATATATGCATTAGTATACAACCGTTGAGACGGCTTGAATTAGGCTGACATGGGTGGAACGCGGTATCATGTGAAAAACAACAACAGATTCAAAGCACATTACACTGGTGACCCAATGCAGGAGGCACCCGATGACGATACTACCAGTTCCACAGCAGTTGCAGCATGTAAACGACGAGATGCCGATCACTCTTCTTCGCGAAATGACGCTGATGGTACCCAACGACAGTCAGGAGAGCCTCCGCCGCCATATCAAGGAGTTGTGCGATGAAGCCCGCATCAAGTACAAGCTGAGCATCAGCGCACTAAATGGTTTTATGCTGAGTGCGGGCGCGGCGAAGACAGGCGGCAAGGGATCTGCCTTTAGCGAGCAGGCGAAGCAGCAGGGGTATCGGCTGGATATCCGCCCAGAAGGACTTACGCTGACCGCCGAAACCGAGCAGGGGCTGTTCTACGGCTTGATGACGCTGCGCCAGATTCTGCTGGAAGCGAAGAGCGAACGCCGACGCGGCATCGCCGCTGTCAGCATTGTGGACTGGCCAGCCATCGAGATGCGGGGTTATCAAGAGGACTACGGCCGTGACCAGCTCTCCACCATGGAAGACCTGAAACGCACCGTCCTGCGTCTGGCTCAGTATAAAATGAACACCTTCTTGATGTATATCGAACCCGATCATTTTGTTTACAAGTTTGATCCCAATATCAGCACCGACTATGACCGGTTCACGATGGCTGAAATCCGCGATCTCGTCGCCTATGCCAAGCGATACTATGTGCAGATTATCCCCGTGGTGGAGCTGCTGGGCCATACGGAGATGCTGCTGCGTCACGAACGGTATAAACGCATTGCCGAGATGCCCACCGGAGGTGGTGACCTCTGCCCCACCAGCGAAGAGACCTGGGAGGTGGTGGCTAAAATCGTCAACGAGTTGGCACCCGCTTTCAACGGCAAGTATTTCCACACGGGCCTCGATGAAAGCATGGCCATCGGTCAAGGCCGCAGCAAAGAGGCAGTGGATAAGTACGGCATCGCGAAGGTCTACGCGGATTATTACAACAGGCTGAACCGGCTGATCCGCAAGCACGGTCAGACGATGATGATGTACGGCGATATCGTGATGAACCACCCCGACATCTTAACCATGCTGGACAAAGACATCGTGCTGATGAGCTGGGACTATATCCCGCAAGAACGATACGGTTCGCTGGACAGGTTCTCACAGTTGGGCTTCAAGACCACATCCTTAAGCGGCCTGTGGGACTGGAGGCAGGCCTACCCGTTGGGCGGGGCGACCTTCAAGAACATCGACACCTACACCAAACAGATCGTTGAGGTAGGCGCTTTAGGGCACTTCGTGAGTGACTGGGGCGATGGGTACCACGGGGCCAACGGCAAAAACTTGAGCGAAAACAACGACATGAGCGCTGTCTACTGCGGCTGTTCGGGTTGGAGTGCGCGCCCTATACCCATCCGCGAGTTTGTTCCGATGTATTGCCAGACCTACTATGGCAGCTCGGACCCGCAGCTTTCCGGAGCACTGACGAACCTGGCCCTGGCTCAAGGTGAGGGGGTTGAGCGCAGCTATCAGGCGCTCATCATGCAGTGGGGGGATTTCCGTCCGAAGATATTCAGCATGTTCGAGGTGTCAGATGAGGAGATGCGCTTCTGGAGGCATATGGGGGAGACGGCTGAACAGGCGATTCAGGTTCTACACCGCCAGCGCCTGCCTCGCAACGGTGACCGACTGGATGCCGTGATTGTGGCGGCCCGCCATCTGGTCATGGCTTCGCAGATGGCCATGGGTGCCTCGCAGATCGTAAAATTGGTAGACCAGCCCACGCCTGACAAATTATCTACCGAGGCCATACTAAGGCTACTCATCAAAAATCAAACCAGCCTGGGCAAGGATTACCGCACGGTCTACCTGCGGCGAAACCGGCCACTCAATATGAACCACATTCAGAAGGTATGGGAATACACCATCGGTTGCCTAAAATCTGTTCTAGCTGACCTGAAGGCAGGACGGCTGACTTTCAGCACCCCCAAGGCGATGGTGGCCATGTGGCGGTTTGATCATAAAGCTCCCTGGGAGAGCCTGCCCAAGGGCCTCACGCTCACACCAAAAACGTCAGATGCCACCATCGGCGCACTCTCTAGTGGAGAAGGGTATGTGATGCTGCGCAACGGCGTCTACTTGAGTGCGATTGACAGTAAACGGCTATTGGACTTCGGTCAGCGCTCCTTTACGGTGGAGCTTTGGACGCGGCATCATGGCCAGAAGCCGCAGCAGTTCGGCAGCACCTTCTTTAGCGATGGCGTGGGCTGGCGGGTGGGTGTGAACAACAGCCATCAGATCACGTTCACGCTGTATGGTGTGTCCGACATACTCTGTCCCAGCGCGGTGCTGCCGCCAGATGGTCAGTGGCATCATGTGGCCATCAGCTTCAGCTATTACCACAAGGTTCATTTCTACGTGGACGGCGTGCTGAAGCAGCAGATGGAGCTGGCGGGCAGACCGAACAGCACCGAGAATCCTATGCTGCTTGTGGGCAACGAATCTGGGCTTGCGACGCCCTATGTGGGTGACATCACCAGACTGCGGGTTCACTCCGGCGCATTAACCGCTGATGAGCTGGACAGCAAGTTAAGCCCAGTGCAGTTGTAGGCAAAAGGATGGGCGGATGGCCGCCGTCCCTGTACAATACAAATACAAAGATACCTATACCATTGCCCATTACACCGTGACCTAATGCAGGAGGCACCCGATGACGATACTACCAGTTCCACAGCAGATGCAGCAGTTAAGTGGCGAGATGCCGCTCACTCTTCTTCGCGAAATGACGCTTTTGGTGCCCGGCAACAGCCAGGAGAGCCTACGCGGGCACATCAAGGAGTTGTGCGATGAGGCAGGGCTTAGATGCAAACTGGATGTCAGAGCCGCTAATGGCAATGGCTACCTGCTGAGTGCGGGTGCCATAAAGGGCCGAAGCACCCCTTTATACGATTTAATCAATCCGGCTGGCTCCACCAGTTCCCAACAGGGGTATCGGCTTGAAATCCGCCCAGAGGGGCTGGCGCTGGCCTCCGAAACTGAGCAAGGGCTGTTCTACGGTCTGATGACACTGCGCCTAATTCTACTGGAAGCGCAAAGCGAACGTCGCCGAGGCATCGCCGCAACCAGCATCGTGGACTGGCCAGCCATCGAGATGCGCGGTTACGAAGAGGACTACGGCCGCGACCAGGTCTCCACTATGGAGGACCTGAGGCGCACCATCCTCCGCCTGGCACAGTATAAAATGAACAGCTTCTTGATGTATATTGAGCCCGATCATTTTGTATACAAGTTTGACCCCAACATCAGCACCGACTATGACCGCTTCACCATGGCGGAAATCCGCGAACTCGTCGCGTATGCCAAGCGATACTATGTGCAGATCATCCCCGTGATCGAGCTGCTGGGCCATACGGAGATGCTGCTGCGTCACGAACGGTATAAACGGATCGCCGAGATGCCCACTGGCGGCGGTGACCTCTGCCCCACC
Organism: Armatimonadota bacterium; assembly: GCA_963677485.1. Taxonomy (GTDB): domain Bacteria; phylum Armatimonadota; class HRBIN16; order HRBIN16; family HRBIN16. The sequence continues at coordinate 1,075,512 of OY781964.1, forward strand.
AGCGAAGAAACCTGGGAGGTGGTCGCCAACATCATCAATGAGCTGGCACCCGCTTTCAACGGCAAGTATTTCCACACGGGCCTCGATGAAAGCATGGCCATCGGCCAAGGCCGCAGCAAAGAGGCCGTGGAGAAATACGGCATCGCTAAAGTCTACGCTGACTATTACAACAGGCTGAACCGGCTGATCCGAAAGAACGGTCAGACCATGATGATGTATGGCGATATCGTGATGAATCACCCCGATATCCTCACGATGCTGGACAAGGACATCGTGCTGGTAAGCTGGGATTATATCCCGCGAGACCGGTATGAATCGCTCTACCGGTTTGCGGAGCTGGGTTTCAAGACGGTCACCTTAAGCGGAATGTGGGACTGGAGCCAGGCTTACCCGCTGAGCGGAGCCGCCTTCAAAAACATCGATGCCTTCACCAAACAAGGCCTTGAAAAGGGCACCATGGGACACTTTGTAAGTGACTGGGGCGATGGATACCGCGGGGCAAACGGCATGAACCTCAGCGAGAACACCGACATGAGCGTGGTCTATTGCGGTTGTTCGGGCTGGAGTGCGCGCCCGATACCCATCCGTGAGTTCATACCGATGTTCTGCCAGACCAACTTCGGCAGTCCAGACCCGCAGCTTGCGGAAGCATTTACCAGCCTGGCACTGGCGCAAGGTGAGGGGCTGGAGCGCAGCACTCAAGCGCTTAACATGCAGCGCGGCGATATCCTGGCGAAGATATTCACCATGCTGGACGCGTCAGATGAGGAGCTTCGCTTCTGGCAGAATCTGGGAGAGACGGCAGACAAGGCGATACAGGTTCTCAGCCGTGAACGCCTCCCGCGCAACGGTGACCGGCTGGACGCGGTGATTATTGCGGCCCGCCATCTGCTGATGGCTTCCCAAATGGCCACCGGTGCCGCTCAAATTGTAAAGATGATGAACCAGCCTAAGCCCGACGCGTCCGCAGCCGAGGCGATACTGGTAAGGCTTATCAAACAGCAGACCAGCCTTGGTAAGGACTACCGAACGGTCTACCTGCGGCGTAACCGGCCGATCAACATGAACTACATTCAGAAGGTGTGGGAATACACCATCGGATGCTTGAATGCGGCTTTGACTGACCTGCGGGCGGGCCGGCTGAGCTTCAGCACCCCCAAAGCGATGGTCGCCGTGTGGCGGTTTGATCCCAAAGCTCCCTGGGAGAGCCTGCCCAAGGGTCTCACGCTCACGCCAAAAACGCCAGATGCGACCATCGGCACCCTCTCCAATGGCGAGGGGTATGTGATGCTGCGCAACGGGGTCTACCTGAGTGCGGTAGACAGCAAAAAGTTGATGGACTTCGGCCAGCACTCCTTCACAGTAGAGCTCTGGACGCGGCACCATGGCCAGAAGCAGCAGCAGTTTGGCAGCACCTTCTTCAGCGATGGAGTGGGCTGGCGGGTCGGGGTGAACAGCGACCACCAGATCATGTTCACGCTGTATGGTGTCTCCGACATGCTCTGTCCCAGCGCGGTGCTGCCGCCAGATGGCGAATGGCATCATGTGGCGATCAGCTTCAGCTTATGCCACAAGGTGCATTTCTACGTGGATGGCGTGCTTAAGCAGCAGATGGAGCTGGCGGGCAGACCGAACAGCATCCAAAACCCAATGCTGCTGGTGGGCAATGAGATCGGATTGGTGACCCCGTATGTGGGTGATATCACCCGGCTGCGGGTTCACTCTGGCGCATTGACAGCCGATGAACTGGATAGCAAGATTAGCCCGGTGCAGTCGTAGGGAACGGGGACATGGCGGTGGAACCACACCGCCCCGGTTAAGCGAAAACCGACGCAGAGGTTCCGTGTAGGGCAACCCCCAGTGGTTGCCCTCATGACGAACCGCCATTCTGATCGGTCCAATCCGTCCCTCCGATGCCCGAAACGTGTTCGGATGGCCACAAAGGCCATCCGAACAAACAGGCAATAACACGAATTGTCAGTGAGGTATACCAGCATGGATATGATGCAGGAACTACTGAAAATGCCGTTTCGGTTTGTATCGGGGCACCGCCACGAGGCACCTATGATCTGTGCCACGCACAGCCACAGCTCGTTCGAGATCGTGTATCACCCATCTGGCCGTGGCTCCACCCAGCTACAGTCATCACGCACAGTGGAGTTCTGTCAAGGCAGTGTGGTAATCTACGCTCCCAATACCGCCCACGACCAAACGATGGTCGAAACCGGCATGGATGTCATCTTGCAGATTGATGTGGAAGCCCCCCTCCCACCGGACATGCCCGACTGCTGGTACATCACGGAGGCACTTGATTCCCATCTGCTGCAGGAACTGTATCTGCTCTCGGATGTCCACCCCTCACGCTCACCCCTGCAGCAAAAGATTCTGGACCACCGGGCTGCCGCGGTGATCCTTGCCTTGTTCCAGCTAGATTCCATGCGCTGCATGAGAATCCACAACCCGCTGGATTATTATGCGGAACGCGCTGACCAGTACCTGCGCACCAACTACAGGACCATCGATCATTTTGAGGAGATCAGCAAGCACTTGTGCATCAGCTCGTCGCACTTGCGCCATTTATTCAAGCGGCGGTTTGGCACTAATATCTCGCATACTCTGACCATGCTGCGCATTGAGCGGTCGCTTGACCTGTTGCGTAACCCCGAGATGACGCTGGCCACCATCGCCCATGAGTGCGGCATCGCGAATGAGCGGTATTTCATCACCATATTCAAAGAGGTCATGGGATGTACTCCTGGGCAATACCGTAACAAGCTTCTCATAGCCTATACCAGCCAGATGACTGCCATAACACCGCCCTCCAGTCCGGAGTAGCCGTAACAATCTCATATCCAGTTTGAGGCGAACTCAGAAATTGCCATTTCAGAGGAAAAGTATACACGGTTGCCGAATACTAAACCATCAGGGCGGTGGTTATCACGCCCCTTCCATGTCAACCAGTGGAGGCTTTATACATATGAAAACACAGATGCCCATAGGTGTAGATGATGCGGGAGCCCGCAAGCCTATATACGCCGATCCCGCCATGCAGCAAGCCTACCGTGAAATTGGGTTTGATTTCTTTAGCTGGCATATCTGGGGTTCTACCGAACTGTCGGAATATGTCGCTATGCGCGACTGGGCGGACCGCAATAAAACAGGCTTTATCGTCAACCAGGAGGGCGGTCCGAGGCAGCCCGGTGATCCGACCGTCTATCACCACCCCGGCTTTTTCTACCAGCCCAGTCGAGAGATAGTCAAGGCGTTATGCAAGAGCCGGAACTTCCTGGGCATTACGTATGACGAAGCGGAACACTGGCAGATGAACGGCATCAACGTGACCGGCGGAGCAAAGGAGTTTGCACCTCACTTCGTCAACGCCGATGGACTGAGCCTGAACGAGACTTACCAGGCGATGATAGTCAACCTGCGGCAACTGATGAGCCACTGTTACCCGGGATTGGCGGACAACGCCTTCCGCACCACCAAAACACCCATCGTGATGCTGGAAAATGTGTTCCCCGTGATGATGCATCTGTTCGCCCGAGCAGGCTTTGGCATGTCGATGAAGCTACTGAAGGAGAGCATCACGCCGGTCCAACTGGGGATGGCACTAGGAGCATGTGCGCAGTATCATGTGCCGTTATGGCCATGCATCGACATGTGGGGACTGGGCGGTTACCAGGTCAATCACAAACCGAACAACGTGCTCTCCGCCTTACGCATGAGCTTCTACACAGGCGCGCAGCGCTGCTACATAGAGAACTTCAACTACGAAAACAGCCTGTATAAGGTTGAGAATGAACATCCTGTGTTGAATGCCTATGCGGACACCATCAAGAAATTTCGGAATGAAGAGCTGCCTACTCTGAAGCGAAGCTGGCAGCCGCATGACTTCCGGCCCGAAATCGCAATCATCCGGTTTGAGGACAGCGACTGGGGTCAGATGCCGGCTGGCACATGGATCACGGGCAACCTGTATGGCAATCCGAAACTGATGCCTGATGATCACACCCGCTACTGGCACCGCATCTGGAGCCTGCTGATGCACCAGAAGGTGGCTCCGCTGGGTGTAAACTTCAACCAGCGCGTGGGTGGTGTCACACCGTATAACATCTTCTTCCCATGCAATAACGCCGGCGTGTTTGACCACACCGTCTCTGACCCTAAGCTGTTCGTCAACACGAAGCTCACGTTCCTGACGGGCACGCAAATCAGCCCCGACACCATGCGGGTGCTGCACACTCTAGTCAAAGAGGGTATGGTGGTCGTCACACCGTCGCATCTGGCGGTACACGGCATGGATGCCACCCCTGGAAAAGCATACACCGAGCTCAGCTCCGGTAAAGGCAGTTGGATTGTGTGTGATGATGTGCTGCATCCCGAAATGGTGCAGCGTCTTGCACCCATGCTGGGAACAGACGATGAGTTCCGACTGGGTTTTGGAAAGCACAAAGTATGCTTCAAGCAGGATGACCAGAAGCAGCCGCTTTCAGTGTCCGTAAGCTGATCCCTCTCGATGAACGAACCAATCCGTCAGGCTGGGCAGTGGCCCAGCCTGACATATTCATACTAAGGAGACATCTGAATGCCATTGATCGACATGCCCCTGGAGGAGTTATACCAATATCAGGGACGCAACCCACGGCCAGCCAACTTCGACAGCTACTGGGACTCCGCACTTGCCGAGATGCGTGCGATTGACCCCCAAATCGAACTAAAGCCCCTGCCCAGCCATAGTACGCAGGTAGAGGCGTTTGAGCTCACCTTCACCGGTGTGGGTGGGGCCCGTGTGTATGCGAAGTACATGCGCCCAAAGAACTTCACAGGAACCCGCCCCGTTGTGATGAACTTCCATGGTTATACTGGCAGCAGCGGTGACTGGTTTGGATACCGAGGCTGGTTAAGTGAGGGGTTCTGCATAGCGGCACTGGACTGCCGCGGTCAAGGCGGTTACAGCGAAGATGCAGGCGGTGTGAAGGGCAATACCTTCAACGGCCATATCATCCGAGGTTTGGATGACGTGCCTGAGAAACTCATGTATCGCGGCCTATACCTCGATACCGCCCAACTCACGGACATCGTGATGGGCTTCCCTGAGGTGGATGCCGGCCGTGTGGTGGCCACCGGCGGCTCACAGGGCGGCGGACTGACCCTGGCTTGTGCGGCACTTCACTCCGGCATCAAGAAGGCCGCTCCCGCATTCCCCTTCCTGTGCGACTATAAGCGAGTGTGGGAGATGGATCAAGCGGCAGGTGCTTATGCGGAACTACGCACGCATTTCCGCACCTACGACCCTCTGCACGAGCGTGAAGAGGAGATATGGACCAAGCTGGGCTACATCGATGTGCAGCACCTCGCCCCACGCATCAACGGGGAAGTGATGATGTTTACCGGCTTGATGGACAACATCTGCCCCCCCAGCACGCAGTTTGCGGCCTACAACAAGATCACCTCGCCAAAGCAGGTCGTGATCTACCCAGACTACGGCCATGAAGGTCTGCCCGGCGCCTCGGATATGATTTTCGAGTGGCTGATTCAGATATAAACGGGCGCTGCCTGAGGCGTGAAGTCACGGGATGCATGTAGCAGCGGGGACATGCATCCCGTTTGTTCTCGTGTATTGGGTGGTAAAATGAGCCTGTTGCACGTTTATATGTTCTGAGGTTGTGAGTGATGCCCGAAAAAGAAGCGAAGGCGCGGATTAAGATCAACCAGTTGCTGGAAGAGGCCGGCTGGCGGCTTGTTGACTCGAAACTGGGCAGGGCGAACGTGCTGCTAGAAGCCACCACCCACATCACAAAGCACAAACTGGATGAACTGGGCGATGACTTTGAGCACACCGCCAACGGTTACGTCGATTTCCTGCTGCACGATGATAACGGCTACCCGGCAGTGGTGCTGGAGGCCAAGGCGGAAAACCGCAACCCGCTAGTGGGCAAGGAGCAGGCACGGCGGTACGCGCTGGCGAACAAATGCCGTTTCGTGATTCTCTCCAACGGCAACTGCCACTATTTCTGGGATACCGAGGGCTGCAACCCTACCATGGTGACGCAGTTCCCCTCCCCGGCGGCGATCACCTCGCGGCGGCAGCACCACCCCGATGTCACAGCGCTGGCGCATGAGCCGGTGGAGCCAGACTACATCGCCATCACCAAGATGCCTGGATACCAGCGCAACCCAGATTGGCTGAACCCTCAGACGCGTGACGAGTTCCTGTTCAAAAACAAGCTGCGGCTGCTGCGCCCATACCAGTTGGATGCGGTGAAGGCGCTGCAAAAGGCCGCAGATGCAGGGCAACAGCGGTTCTTGTTTGAGATGGCCACCGGAACGGGCAAAACACTGGTCGCAGCCGCGGTGATCAAGCTGTTCCTGCGAACGCGAAATGCCCGGCGCGTGCTGTTCCTGGTGGACCGGCTTGAGCTGGAGGACCAGGCGTTCAAGTCATTCAAGATGCTGCTGTCCGCTGATTTTGACACGATGATTTACAAACAAAATGTGGACAACTGGCGTGGTGCCGAGATTGTGGTCTCGACCGTGCAGACGCTGATGGTCAACAACAAATATCGCAGGGTGTTTTCGCCCGATGATTTCGACCTGGTGATTTCGGATGAGGCGCACCGCAGCATCTCCGGAAACAGCCGAGCGGTGTTTGACTTCTTTCTGGGCTACAAACTTGGGCTGACCGCCACCCCGCGCGACTACCTGAAGCACATCGACCAGGCGAAGCTGAGCGAGAACGACCCGCGGGAGCTGGAACGCCGGATGCTGATGGACAGCTACAAGACCTTCGGCTGTGAAGACGGCGAACCCACCTTCCGATACTCGCTGCTAGACGGAGTGAAAGAGGGACATCTGGTGAACCCCGAGGTGCTGGATGCCCGCACCGAGATCACCACGCAACTGCTTTCCGATGAGGGCTACGCAGCGATACTGCCTGCCGACGAGGGCGAAGAGAGCCAGGAGCAGATCTACAAATATCAAGACTTTGAACGCCGCTTCTTCAACGAACAGACCAACCGCGTGTTCTGCACGGCGTTTATGCAGAACGCGCTGCGAGACCCCATCACTGGAGAAATCGGCAAGAGCATCGTCTTCTGCGTGTCGCAGAACCATGCGGCCAAAATCACGCAGATGCTGAACGAAATCGCCCACGCGATGTTCCCAGGCCGATACCAGTCGGATTTCGCGGTACAGGTAACCTCGCAGATCACCGATGCCCAGCAGATGAGCATCAACTTCGCGAACGATAAACTGGGTGGGCGGTCCAAGTTCGACGAAAACTACAAGACCAGTAAGACGCGTGTGTGCGTGACGGTGGGAATGATGACCACCGGCTACGACTGCCCCGACCTGTTGAACCTGGGGCTGATGCGGCCGATCTTCAGCCCGACCGCCTTCATACAGATCAAAGGGCGCGGCACACGCATCCATGAGTTCAGTAAGATGATCCTTGACGAGACGCTGCGTAAGCAGGTTGGCTCGAAGCCCAAGAGCTGTTTCCGGCTGTTCGACTTCTTCGCGAACTGCGAGTATTTTGAGGAGAAGTTTGACTACGACCAGGTGCTGGTTCTGCCGCGTGTGGGTAATGGGGAACCAATAGACCCTCGTGCCTCGGTTGGGGAACCAAAGGGTATCTATCAAGCGGACAAAGCCGATGGAATCTCCACACTCTCCACCACGATGGTGGGCGAGGACGGTATGCGCATCGACCGCATGTATTTCCAGAAGTTTGAGGAACAGATTACCGCCGACCCCACCTGTGTTGAGAAGGCGGACAACGCGCAGTGGGATGAGCTGCTGGACTATGTTGAGAAGAACCTAATGGACCGCCCAGAGCAGTTCTTCACATTGCAAAAGCTGCGAGCCGCGCTGCAGGTGGACCGGCGGATTGACCTGATGGAGATCATCAAGAAGATATTTGGTCTGATTCCCGAATTCAAAACGCGCAGACAGATGATTGATGAGGCGTTTGACCGCTTCGACAGCCGATACCGGCCGGATGAGGGCTATTTTGAGGCCGCGAAGCAGGTGTTTTGCGCCTACATACAGGACGCGAAGTTCCGGCAAATCGTGGAATCCAGGCAATACGCTACTATGAATATGACGCCCTACGCGCAGGCCTGGCGGTCGCTATCACCCGATCTGCGCAAGCATATCCCGGAATTTGTGAAAGACAACCTGTCCCTTAACCAGTTTATGGATTGATACCCGCGGGCATACAAGGGGCACGGCGTAGGGGCAATCCCCCCGTGGTTGCCCCCGGTGGTGGACGTTGGTAGGGGCATGGCGTGCCGTGCCCAAACCCTGTCAGGCACAAACGCGATTTCGGGCATGGCGTGCCGTGCCCAACGGGTTGTCACACACACAGGGCACGGCACGCCATGCCCCTACGGTATTACGGACGCCATTGGTCCCAGATAGGGCAGCCACGGGGGGCTTCCCCTACGATAACCATGCGACAATATGAACAAACACAGAGGAACGAATTGGACTACGCCGAGAGCAAACGACTGATCGATACCGCACGCGACGTTCTGGTGGGCAAAGTGCCCGACCCCAAGAGCCAGATTGAGCAGATCACCATCGCGCTGATCTACAAATTCATGGACGACATGGACAACCAGAGCGTGGAGATGGGCGGTACGCGCAGCTTCTTTGATGGCGAGTTCCGAAGATTTGCCTGGCAGGAGCTGCTCTCTCCGCAAAACGGCGGTCAGGAGATGCTGAACATCTATTCTGAGGCGATTTCTAAGATGCCCGAAAACCCCGGCATCCCCACGCTGTTCCGCGATATCTTTAAGAACGCCTACCTACCCTACCGTGACCCGGAGACGCTGCGGCTGTTTTTGAAGACCATCGACCAGTTTGAGTATGACCACAGCGAGAACCTGGGCGACGCGTTTGAATACCTGCTGAGCGTGATGAGCAGCCAGGGCGATGCCGGGCAGTTCCGCACCCCGCGGCATATCATCGACTTCATGGTGGCGGTGATGAACCCGCAGAAGCACGAGCAGGTAATGGACCCCGCGTGCGGCACCGCGGGCTTTTTGATATCCGCCTACAAGCACATCAGCCAGCAGAACAGCCGCAGCTTCCCGCTGGACATGCTCAGCCCAGAGGAGCACCACCGGCTGATGCAGGGCTTTACCGGCTATGACATCTCGCCCGATATGGTGCGGCTGTCGCTGGTGAATATGTATCTGCACGGTTTTACCGACCCGCATATCTACGAGTATGACACGCTGACCAGCGAAGAGCGCTGGGATAGGTATGCGGATGTAATACTGGCCAACCCGCCTTTTATGTCACCCAAAGGCGGCATCCGGCCGCACAACCGGTTCTCGGTAAAGAGCAACCGCAGCGAGGTGCTGTTTGTGGACTACATCGCGGAGCACCTGACCGCCAACGGCCGGGCCGCGGTGATTGTGCCGGAGGGCATCATCTTCCAAAGCCAAAACGCCTACAAGCAGTTGCGGCAGATGCTGGTGGAGAACAGCCTGTATGCGGTGGTGTCGCTGCCCTCCGGTGTGTTTGCTCCCTATTCGGGCGTAAAAACCTCCGTTTTATTGATGGACAAGCAACTGGCGAAGCGGTGTGACTCGGTGCTGTTTTTGAAGATCAGCAGTGACGGCTTCAGCATCGGGGCACAGCGCCGCGAAACCGAAAAGAACGACCTGCCTGATTCGGTGAAGCTGATACACGAATATCAGGGGGCGGTGGACGCGGGCAATACCGAGCGGTTCCAGGCTTTGGACCTGCCCTGCGAGGCGTTGCTGGTCAGCAAGGCGCGTCTTGCCGAGAATGGGGATTACGGGCTGAGCATGGAGCGCTACCGCGCGGTGCTTGGGAAGGTGCAGCACAAGTGGCCCATGGTCAAGTTGGGGGATGTGTGTGAGATTAACCCTGAGACGATAGGCGATGCCAGCTTCAATCCAGATGATGAAATACGGTATGTTGATATATCATGTGTTAGTGCCGAATCTGGTAAGATTGACTTCTCTAATAAGGTGAAATGGAGCGATGCACCAAGTCGTGCCAGACGGCTTGTTAAGCCAGATGATGTACTATTGTCGACGGTTCGACCTAATCTTCGAGCTTTTGCCCGTATATGTTCGTTACCCGATCACGTTGTAGTCTCAACAGGATTCGCTGTCCTTCGGCCACACAGTTCATTACTACCAAGTTACTTATATACCGTCATTTGCCAGGACGTTGTTGTGAGACAAATGGTAAATATGATGGGCAAAGGAGCATATCCTAGTATCAATACGTCTGATGTCAATCGAATTCAAATCCCCCTGCCACCTCTTGAGGTCCAGCGGGAGATTGTGGAGGAGATCGAGGGTTACCAGCGGATCATCGACGGCGCGCGTCAGGTGGTGGATAACTGGAAGCCGCGGATCGACATCGACCCTGCCTGGCCGCTGGTCAAGCTGGGGGAGGTTTGTGAACGCATAATGGATGGTACCCACTATTCCCCTGAAAATGGTGAAGCAGGTGCCAAGCTCTATGTCACCGCCAAGAACATTAAAGAGAATGGCATTGACTTATCCAGTGTTACATACATTACAGAAGATGCTCATCGCTCCATATATGGCAAGTGCCCAGTTCAATATGGTGATGTTCTATACATTAAAGATGGTGCAACAGCCGGTGTCGCGACGATCAATACCCTTGACGAAGAGTTTTCCTTATTATCAAGCGTCGCTGTAATGCGGGGACGAAAAACACAACTGAGCAACAACTACCTGTATTACTATCTGAACAGTGATTCAGGAAAGCGGAATATGTTGCAGTATGTCGGTGGTGTTGCCATTACAAGACTGACACTGACGAAACTTAATAATGTCGTCATTCCGCTGCCGCCAATTGATTTACAACAACAGATAGCAGGGCAGCTTGATGCAGAACGAATGCAAGTTCAGGGTTGCCGGGAGCTGATTACCGCCTTTGAGGCCCGAATCAAGCAAGTGATTGACCGGGTGTGGGAGAGGTAGACGGAAGTGAGATACTGCAAAGTCAAGTTAGATTACTACTCAGTGAACTAAAATGAAACTAGTGTAACGACTGCCAATAGGGGGCTAAAAATGTCATCCGAAATACTCGATAAAATGGTAGTTCGACTGAAACCTGAAGACACAGTGAAGATGAAAAGACCTGTAAATGGCCAAGGAGGGCATCAAACACTCTTTAGACGGCTGAAGAAAGGCATCAGGCAGAATGATATCGTTATCACGTATGATGATGCTGTGACGATATTGAAATATGCATTCCAATATGGGCAGGGCGGATTTCAATCGCGGTTCCCAGACGATCTTTTGGACGCGTGTTCCACGATGATCACCCGCAAGCGGATGCTTGACAAAAGTATTGAATCGTATATCTTAGCACTTGAGACAATTAATAGATTATCGATCCAGTACCGGTTTGAAGCATTTAGCATATTCATATGCAACGCATGGGAGTTACTTCTCAAAGTAAAATTACTAGTAGATAATCCTCACATAGCCATAATCCAGGATGGAGCTGCAAGTGACCACACGATAGGTATCAAGTTATGCATTAATAAACTATTTTCCAAATCCGATGATCCCATTCGATTGAATCTAGAAGATGTAGAAGACTACCGGAACAACGCCATACACTACATCGTGCCATTTCTACCGAAGGAGGTGCTTGGATTATTCCAGTCATGTGTCATGAATTATCATTCGTTTCTTCAAACGTGGATGGGTATTCACCTAAGGGATAGGGTCACGGCAGGTATGATGACCATCGTATATGACTTCGATCCTGAAAATTTCGACATTAATTCTGCCAGAATGAAGACGCAGTTGTCTCCACGATCTGTAATTTACCTAACAGCTCTCAAGAAAAAAATCCTTGAACGACATGGCTCTATGCCAGACTCCAACCAATATATGATTGATATCAACTACAAACTTGGGTTAATAAAAAACAAAAACAAAGGCGATATCATCTTAACTACTGGCAATAGTAGCCAAACAGTCGGACTTATTCCAGTACCTACAGATCCTGGTAAAACACATCCATACCTGCATCGAAGTTTATGCAGTGAGATCAGTAATGCGCTAAAACGAAATATAAGGCTTAGCACATATGATATGATCTGTATAATCGCCTTCTTTAAGTGGCAAAGTGGCGACATCTATTACTACCGAGGATCAATCGATGGAAGTAGTAAACAATACTCGCAAGAGTGTGCTCAATTGTTAGCCCAAAGTATCTTAGAAGACCCTGAGTTCGTGTTGAAGTGCAAAGACGCATACAGGAAAAGTCGTTCGGAGGTAAAAATAGATGAAGCGTGATATGGAGTTGATACGGAAGCTGCTGTTGTATGTTGAGGAGCATGGGAAGTATACGGGACTGCGTGATAATGACATCGTGATTGATGGATATACGCCAGAACAGATTGGGTATAACCTATGGCTTCTACATGATGGTAGATACATAGGGATCATAGACTTGAGATGTGACCATGACACCTACTACCGGTGTATAGTGACGAATATCACCTGGGATGGCCACGAATTGCTGGACACCATCCGCGATGACGGTGTTTGGAAGAAGACGAAGGAGCGGCTGGCACCGGTGGGGTCGGTGGGCATTGAGGTGCTGAAGGCTGTGGCGGTGAGTGTGGCAAAGGGGATGCTAGGGCTGGGGGGAGGTTAGGGAGGAGTCAGGAGAGCAGGAGATAGGAGTTAGGAGGGGTGAGGAGCGGCTCTGAACAGTTATCCGGCCGTTTTGATATCTCTGTAAGAACACGAGCAAGTTTAGCAGTTGACTTTAGGAAACAATATGTGCATAATTTAAACATACTACCGGTAGCGCATGTCTATCGTTCATAGTCATGTGCCGGCATTATCTTGCATCGTGCAAGATATTTTGATTTACGGCTGCAAATAGATTGTTGCAGCGAAAAGAAGGACACAACAATGTGCACCATTCTTGAAGCCGACCACATCTTAGCCATTATTTTCAAAGCAGGATCCGATACTGTATCTATTGATCAGTTAAAGACCTTGCGTCGAAAAATAGAAGGCAGTTGTACTGGCCTGTTTCTGGATATCGATACTGATTCACTAATGTATGCAGTCGAAAAGTGGTCTGACTATTTCGAATGGCATGACGATGGCAGTGATTGCTTCATTAAACGCCGCAAAATGATTACATCTGACGACATGAAAACAAATTGGTATAAGGAAATTCCGAAACCATTTGCTGAAGTTTTGCAGTGATTACAAGCTGCTTCCGAAATGTCGACCCAAGATAAAATCCTGCGCGACTCGGTACATGGATACATCCATGTACCGAGTCGATTTTTGTCGTGAGTTTATTGATACCCCAATATTCCAGCGACTGCGGTATATCGAGCAGACTTCAATGCGATGCCTTTTCCCATCTGCCCGGCACGATCGATTTATCCATTCGCTAGGCGTTTACCATCTGGGTAAACAGGCCGTGCATAATCTTCTGAATAATTCATCTGATTCCCTCAACCAGATAGGCATAAGTCAAGATGCAATCGATAATACTACTCGATCATTTGAAATGGCGTGCCTGCTCCATGACTGCGCTCATGCGCCATTCTCCCATACGTTCGAGCGATATTACAAAGCCTCAATACTGGAATATGAACTTGCTCAGTTGATGGCACCAGGCTACGATGATGATTATAAAAATGTGACACCTGCTACACATGAACTCGCAAGTGCGATCATTGCTATTAGGGAATATGGAGAGGCGATCATCCGGCTCGGTGGAGAGCCAGAGCTGGTCGCCCGTATGATCATCGGATGCAGTTTCAAAGGGGAAAGAGGAAAAACACCTGAAAACCAGTTTAACAATGCTCTTATCGCATTACTAAACGGCAAGGCTATTGATGTAGATAAGCTGGATTACATAATACGCGACACATGGGCATCGGGAGTGAAAAACTTCGCAATTGATGTCGACCGTTTATTATCATCGGTTGTATTGTGCCGGGAAATATCGAAAAGCCGATATATCATAGGATTCACTGAGACAGCTATCAGCGTCATACAAAGTGTTGTAGATGCCAGGAACTATCTGTTCAAGTGGATATATGCCCACCATAAAGTAAAGTACACAAACTTCCTTATGGAGCAATCTGTCTCCAATATGGCCAAAAGACTAGATAAAGACACCAATCCCGATGAATGCCTAGCCAAGGTGTTCAACATACAGAATCTTTATAATCCGATGGAAGTTGCTGGTCATAAGCTTTACCTGGTTTCTGATCCTGATATCGTTCATTATGTAAAGAATACAATGGAGTATACAAGCGATGATCCCGGTTACGAATGGTTGACACGGCAATATCAACGGATCGCAATCTGGAAATCTAAAGAGGCATTTTATGATATCTTTAGCCACCCATCTTCGCTGGAGTGTAATCAGATGGCGTCGCAGTTTGTCACTGTTCAACAACAATTCGAATTAACCGACAGTGACCTGTTGAAGATCGATGTCAAGGCTAAGGAAATACTAATCGAACGAAATGCCATCTATGTTCATATCAACGACAAGGATGTTCCATATAATGAACTATTTTCTGGCAGTTCGACTGGTATTCTCGACGAATTCTTCTACGTGTACAAACACCGAAATTGCAGGATTGATGACGACAGCATAGTCGATGCGTTATCTGATTTCAAAAACTGACATCATCGATTGTTTGACCAATATTTATTACAAAGACAGATTCAATGGGTTTGCGAGTCGCAGCAATAGCGCAACCACCATATGTCATCTATCAAGTGATCCTCTACCAACTACGTCCAATGGCCATACCACCTTCGGAGAGCATTGAGGTGTTGAAGGTCGTGGCGGTGAGTGTGGCAAAGGGGATGCTAGGGCTGGGGTGAAGGGCTATCTCACGCGACACCACAGGTGACGACGCGGAGGGCGCAGAGGTAGGGACATGGCGTGCCGTGTCCATGGTGTCGCGCAGGGGCACCCCCCTGTGGGTGCCCTTGTTCGGGGCAAGTATGGGGGCACTGTCCCTACACGTCAGACCGCCCCGAACATAGCCAAATGGTGCATCTGTAACAGGCTGACCGCCAGACCGCGCCGGAAATGGGCTGCATGGCGACTGCTAGCTTACTGAGAAACCGGCGCGGTCATTACCCCTCTGCGCACTCCGCGTCTCCGCGTGAGAAAGTTCCCTCCATGCCACCCGATCTGCTTCCGTCTCAGAAGCTAGTGGTATTTCACGACTTCAGCTAGCGGTTTCCTGACCCGCGCATCGCGGGCTGGTTTTGTGTATGCCTCGAAGTCGACCACTTCACCTAGCGCAATGCAGCACATTGGGACGTATTTATCTTCAATTTCCAGCCACTTTTTCAGGGCTGCTTCATCCCATCCCCCCATGGGGCAACTGGCTAACTGCTGCGCGGTGGCTGCAATCATCAGGTTCTGGGCCGCTAGCCCGGCATCGAAGTACATCGTGCGTTCATTTTCAGGCTGACCCTCGACTTCGTGTTTCACAGCGCAAACTACCACCACCGCTCCGCATTCGGCCGTCCATGCGTTACCGGGGGCAGCGATGTTTTGCCCGAAATACTGCAGGTTCTCGCGACCGGTAATGACCCAGAATTTCCATGGTTGATGGTTCCACGATGATGGCGCCAAGTGAGCGGCCTGTATCAGCGGACGTAAATGGTCACGGCTAAGCGGCTCCGAGACGATCTGCCTTACTGCGGCACGCTTGGAAATCACATTCACTATATCCATTGCCTTGCCTCCTGTGTGGGTTCGGTATCTGGCTTGATTATGGCATATATTGTATGGCATTCGGTTGCCATAGGCGCACAAATAATACCTAATACGAGTGAAAAGATGCATTACCGCTAAGTGTTGTGGTGCAGCTGGTGACGATGTAGAGTGATCTATTCAGGCTAGCGATTTTTGAGGCAGGGGCGAGAGATCAGGCCGTTCTTCTTATCATAGATCCAGCCTCCGCACATGCCGGTTCCCTCGCAGGCTCGGCAAGGTATTATATAGCCACGCCCATCTGGCAACTTACCTTTACCACCGCACATGGAACAGGTACCTGTGCCATGACAGCATGGGGGGTCTTTACGTGAAAATCTTAGCTTGCCAGTGCCTTTGCACAGCTTACATTGGATACTGGTTATTGAATTACCACCGGCGTCTTGTGTATACCCTTTACCATCGCATTTTGGACATGTGATCTCAATGTTAGCAGCCGTTCTTTCCTTAGCCCGTTCTGAAGTGAAGGACGTAAAGCTATGTCCGGGCGAACCAATGATATCTTCACCCCGATTCACACCCATCACCATCAAAGAAAGAAGCAGGGTGACCAGTACGCAGAACAATACCATTATTTTAGGAGATACGCGTCTAGGCCGTTGATCCATATGATTTGTCCACGAAAAAAGTATAGATAAAGTCAACGGGCAGACGACATCCTGGTGATGCATCCATCCCGTGTGATTATTTTACCCCAATTTTTCGCACAATCGTGTTAAAAGTTACCAATAGACGGGTATTTTCTATTATTTCGTTCATATCCATAGAAATTTAACGTTTCCCGATTATGAATATTAAACCATACCCCTCGATGGGCATACTCCTACACACCCGAATAGCTGCTGAATCCACCATCGATGGCGACCATGCTGCCGGTCACGAACCGCGAGGCATCAGTCAACAGCCAGTGAATCGCACCCCAAAGATCGGCACTCTCCCCAAAACGTGCCATCGGGGTATGAGCGATCACCTTCTGACCACGCGGGCTGTATTCACCCGTCACCGCATCGGTCAGCAGGAACCTGTTCTGTTCGGTGATGAAAAAACCAGGCGAAATGGCGTTGACCCTGACGCCCACAGGAGCTAGATGAACAGCCATCCATTGGGTGAGGTTCAGCACCGCCGATTTCGCGGCGGAGTAAGCAGGTATCTTGGTGAGCGGGCGAATAGCGTTCATACTGGCAATATTCACAATGCTGCCGGCATGCTGCTTCACCATCACCTGGCTGAACACTTGCGATGGTAGCAGTGTGCCCACCAGGTTAAGATCAAAAACCTGACCAAACGCCTCTTGCGGCAGTTGAAAGAAGCTGTTATCCGCCATCAAATCATCAACACTGGCCGTCTCGCTGGGCGTGGTGGCTTTGGGGTTGTTCCCGCCAGCGGCGTTGATCAGCCCATCAAGCTTTCCATACCGTTGCATAATGGTCTCGCGGCAACTCTCAAGCACGGATCGGTCCAGCACGTTGCAGCTCAGGGCAACCGCCTTCCCGCCTTCATCGCAGATGCTGCTGGCGAGTGCCTGGGCATTATCTACCATCCTGTCCAGAATGATCACTGTGGCCCCGTTCTGAGCCAAGTATCGGCATGTGGGGCCAAACAGCCCCCCGCTGCCACCGGTCACAGCCACCACACTATTATCTAAACTAAATATCTTCTGACTCATTTCTGATCTCCTCCAAATACCGATAGAAGGTGCTTGGTGATGTGGTCTCTCACCAACACATAATGCAGCTCCTCGTTCGCATTCAATGCCGCCATGATCTGTTCGCCATACGTATCCAAAAGCACACCGTATGAGATATGCAGTAGTTGCCTTACATCCAGGCGTGTGAAGAAGCTGACGGGGTCACCTGCGGGCACCGTATCGGGGAACTGCTCCGGTACGATGGCCACCACATAGGACTTCTTGCTTTCCGGCAGACTAGACAGGCTCTTTTCATACAGCTTGTTGAACAATTCAGGCTGAGAGACCGCAATCATCTTCACGGCTTGCAGCCAGCTTGTGCCGCTGGTTTTAAGGTGGAAATGCCCATCGGCAATCTCTCGGAACTTACCGTAGATGCTGAATTTATCGCTACCGGAGTGCAGGCTTAACCGGTATCCGCCAATCAGCCGCGCGACCTCTGCATGAAGGCTTAGGTTCTCACTAAATTCGTCCATATCGCCAACATAATCGACACCTTTTTGGAAGGCACCGGGGAATTTCGGGGCCAGTGAGGTGAACCCCACGCCCTGCCTGTGCAGATATTCCGCCACATACACGTGGTCTTCAATGGTCGTCTGACGGGCACCCTCGTCGATGCTGATTTCAAGGTCGTATTTCGGAATGCTGGAGCCAATGATCTGGGCAAAGTGATTAACTTGTTGTATCGCCTTTTCATAGATGAGAGCCGACTTCGTGAGCTCGTCTGCTGTGAGCTGATATTCATAACCCTGCGGGCTCTTAACGATCTGGCCGGTAAAGTAGCTGACAATACTCTGGCTTATCGGCGTTAATAGCTCAAAACAGGCCGCCAGGCCTTCTTCGCAAAGGCTGGTGATGTCTTGAAGCCAGTCACCGCAGTCGATGGTGTACATGCTGTAACCCGCATCGATGGCGGCGCGCAGATTGTCTTCATCTTTAATATGATCTGCATCTGCCCCAAAAGGCCCTTCATAGCCTGTCTCAAGAAGCCCCATGACCGCGTCAAGTAATACGGACTCAAAAGTGCGATGGCACTTCTCCAGCTCACGAGGCGACTGCTGCGCCACCACTGGAAATGCCGGATAGTCGACCAGAGCTGATATATGGGCCGCAGTGACCATTCCCAGCCGGTCACCACATCCGAAGCTCATGGGCAGATGACACGGTTTGGGGGTAACATCGGCCATAGCCTGTAGACGCTCGTAGTTCGCCCAATGCCACGGGTATAAGTTGGCGGTCAAGCTCACGGTGACTTGCACATCATCTTCGAACAACGGATCGAGTAGCTTGAAACGGCCATTACCTGACACGATACCAACATACTTCTGACAATTTCGTTTAGCAATGAACAGGCCAGAGCCATCACATAATGGTATGCATGATTTTGGATAGACGCTAAATCCTAATCCCTCCATCACTGGAATGATATACTGTGTCAAGTTAATCCCATCCTCCTCAGGCAATGAATCGTATATACCGGTTGCTTGGCGGCCATAGTGCGACCAGAACACCGTATCTCACGCGACTGCCTCTGTTGATAAGTATAACGCCGATCTGCTATAAACCACCACAGCCAAAGCACTGCATCACAGGCACATAACAACGGAAAGAGGGCAGACCGTCTCCAGTCTGCCCTCCTCATAGAAGCTCTCCTGCTGTGCAGAAGTTACTTCATCACGGTCAAGCCAACGAACAGGCTGTGCCCACGACCAAGCAGGTCTTGAGCGGTTGGGATCGCACCATCCGAGTAGTCCAACTGCACGATGCCGTTGCGGGTGATCCAGTTCATATGGAAGTTAGGGCGCCCATCATGGCTGTTCACAGTTGCATTGATATTGGGTGTAAGCAAATACTTCACACCTGCGATAGTGACGTTGGACTCACGCTTCTGGAATACCGAACCGGTGTCCAGAATATCCCACTCCGTCAGGTAGAGCGTTGTTTTAGGGTTACACTGCCAGCTTGCACCGTAGCTGATGCATCGCTGTAGGAACTTCTCTGTCTGAGTGATGTCCACAGGACCGTGGGTATAGGCTTTGTACATGGTCGCTTCGGTGTCGAACTCCTGGTAGCTGTAATCCACACCCAGTTTGACACCATGCGGCAATCGCTGAGTGACCCCTAGACGTGCGCCTGTATTACTGCGTGTCCAGCCTTTGATAAGGGTGGTAGCCCCACTCGTTGCGTGCAGTGCGGTGTTATCTTTAGGTATGATACTCAGACCCACGGCGGTATTTCCAAAGCGTTGTGCATAGGAGAGTTCATACGCCTCGCCGTCAAGCTTTACCGGCAAACCAGGCAGTCCAGCTAATGGATGCATATTGCTCTCGAAACTCTTTCGGGCAATCCGAGCTACACCTGGGCCAACATCCACCAATACAGACTGTGTATTCGTGTCTACATTAAACCCGCCAAATTCAAATGTGCCGTTGTAGAATTCAATGGCGGTCTGCTTTCCACGGTCCTTCAAAACCACAGTTTGCGCTGCGTATTTTGAGAGAGTGTCGGCGGTGGTCTCACTACCGCTTGTTGATATCCATCCGAATGCCATATTTCCAAGTTTTGTTAATGCCGTAGGAGATGGGGCAGCGTAAATAGCAGCCGGAGCTAATATAACTATGCCAAGGAGAAGAGATAAGAAGGGGCGTCGTGTCATGGGGTGTCCTTTCAAAATCGACAGATAATTCGTCACCATTTTGACACTCTACCAGCAACACATAGCTCATAGATAGTGATTTTTAACTAATACATCAATTTATGCAATTAGAACATTCGACTGCATATGTACAAATACCAGTAAAATGACACATATACTGTCATTTTACTGGTATGATACACGGTGCTGTTCAACTGATGGTTCAATTATTGCAACTACACCGATATTTTGGCGGATACCAAGCCCATCAAGGCATTAAGGAAATCGGGCGATGCATTTAGTGAAGCTGTACGAAGGTATTTAAGACCCAACTCCTCAGCACATGAGCGTGCCTCTATATCAAGGTCGTATAAAACCTCAAGATGGTCACAAACAAACCCGATGGGGCAAACCACCACGCAGTTGACACCTTGCTCATCGGCCATCTCGGTGATCACTTCCGTCACCGACGGCCCAATCCACGGTTCATTGGTTCTGGCGGCACTTTGCCACGCCACTGTGTAGTCGGTAATGCCGCAGAGTTGTGCCACCGCGTCTGCAGATGCTTGAACCTGCTCTTCATAACTGTCGTGCCAGCTTCGGATCCGCGCAGGAAGACTGTGAGCACTGAATATCACCATGGTTTCATCGGCCACCAGACCGAACATCGCATCCTTCACGCGACTGGCGACGGCGTCCAGAAACACAGGGTCATCCCCCCACTGCGGAATCGAGGTCAGTTCAATGCCCTGTTTCGCTGCAGCCTCCGAGGCACGAACGAAGTAACGGTCAGCACCCAGCCGACAGCTATGGGGCGCGAGGGCGAGGGCGACAGCATGAGTGACGCCTTCCCTACCCATCTGCTCCACCGTCTCTTCGATGAAGGGGTGCCAATGCAGATAACCCACATGCACCCTGGATGGTCCCACCTTCTGGGAAAGCAACCGCTGCAGCCCCTCAGCCTGTGACCTGGTGATGGAGGCCAGCGGTGAAGGTCCACCAAGTACCTCATACAGACCAAGCAGCCTGGCGAGGGCCTCCTCCGGTAGAGGCTGCCCACCGCGGATGTGCTGGTAATACTCCGGTAGATCACTTAACTCTTCAGGCGCACCATGTGCCATCAGTAGGATATCCATGAGCTTCCTCCTAAAAACAGGTATCGGGGTGCCAAAAAGGCACCCCGATCATTAGTGATGCTCTAGTAATGCAGCTCATCGGATACGCTACCCCGAAAAGTCCGGTGTATCCATATCGTATAAGCCAGCACGATCGGAAGCATGATAGCAGTGATGATGGTCATCACCTTCAGGGTCAGCTCGGAGCTTGAGGCGTTGGCCGCACTCAAACTGAACTCAGGATTGTTGACTGCGTAGACCATATTGGGGAAGAGCATCAACCCCATACAGACAAACAGCAGCAAGATACTGAGGCTTGAGCAGGTAAAGGCACTGCGCAGATGCTGGTATTTGATAGCGACGCCCACAGCCAGTGTCAGGCCGAACGCCAACACAGGGAATATATACAGCATCGGCGTATCGTGATAGCTAGCCATCAGAGGGTTGCGAGCTGCGGTGATGCCCACATAGGCGGCCAATAACACCGCAAACAACCCCCATGCTCCCTGAGCACCCGTCAGTATCCGTTTCTTCAACTCGCCAGTAGTGCGCAGCGAACCGAATAGCCCGGCATGCATCACCATGAAGGCCACACTCACCACACCCGAAAACAGGCCAATCGGGTTGAGCAGTGTTAGTAGCGTGCCCGTGAAGTCTCCCCCAGCGTTCATGGGGATACCCCACAGCAGATTGCCCGCGGCCACACCAAACAGTAGCGAAGCCAGCAGGCTGCTGATGCCAAACACCTGTCCCCAGTTGTTCTGCCATTTGGCACTTGGCAACTGGTGGCGGAACTCGATGGAGATCGCACGCATGATCAGCGCGAACAACACCAGCATCATAGCCAGATAAAAC
The DNA here is from genome assembly GCA_963677485.1 of Armatimonadota bacterium. Classification (GTDB taxonomy): domain Bacteria; phylum Armatimonadota; class HRBIN16; order HRBIN16; family HRBIN16. The sequence continues at coordinate 1,097,623 of OY781964.1, forward strand.
CCGCTAAACACCGTGGCGTAAACAGGCGGAAATGCGGCGAAAAGAGCTCCACCGGCGGTGATCAACCAGACTTCATTGCCATCCCAGTAAGGCATGATGGCATTCATCAGGCTGTTGCGCTCTTTTTCGTCCTTCGTGGTGAGCATCCACCAGCCCATACCCAGGTCGAAGCCGTCCAGCAAGGTGTATCCAGCAATAAGGATGCCGATCAGCCAGAACCAGGTGGATTGCAGAATCGTGGGCTCCATCATGCTGGCTCACCTCCCTCTGGGCCCTTCGCAATTTGCTTGCGTATGGTCATTAACCACAGGCCGAATATCGCTGCATACACCACCAAGAAGAGTATGATGGTGAACAGCACCTGCCAGGCCGGCACATTCACACTGACGGAATCCACCGTCAGCAGCATGTTTTGAACCGTCCACGGCTGGCGTCCCATTTCGGTCACTGCCCAGCCCAGGTTGTTAGCGATCCAGGGCAGAGGCATCATCCACATTGCGATCTTCAGGTAGAGCCTGTTCGTGGCGATGCTGCCCTTCCACGAAAGCCAGGCACCGATCAGCACCAGCAGTGCCATCAGCATGCCGAGACCAACCATCGCCCGGAACCCGAAAAACAGGACCAGGATAGAGGGCCAGACATCTTGAACTTTGGTGACCTTTGGGTTGTCGATGCCCTTCAATATCGCAGGGTCATTCAAACCCATCACTTTGCATTTAGGCGTGCCAGATATCATCCAGCTTAGCATGGCGGGCATGCGTATGGCATAATCTGTCCTGCCCAGATCAGGCCGAGGCCATCCGATCAGGGTCATCGCAGCCGGGCACTCTGTGTCAAACAGAGCCTCATACGCCGCCAGCTTGACTGGCTGGTTGTGCGCGGTGTTGACCGCATGCCAGTGACCAATCAAAGGCTGGGCACAGGTGCTGATCACCGCCCAGATGATGGCGGTTTTGAGTGAGACTGTGGCGAACACCACGTTCTTGCCCTTCAGCAAATACCAGGCACTCACACCGATCACGAAGAAAGAGCCGGTCATGATGGCCCCATCGATGGTGTGAAAGAACCGGGGCAGCATGCTAGGGTTGAAGACGGCGCCCCAGAAGTTATCAAGAACAGGCCGGCCAGCACTCATCTTGAATCCTGCGGGGGTCTGCTGCCAGCTATTGGCGATCAGTATCCAAAAGCCGGATATGGTCGATCCAAACGCCACCAAAAAGGCGGAGAGCTTCAGCATATCCGCTGAGACCTTATTCCAGCCCAGTAAAAGCACAGCCATGAAAGTCGATTCAAGGAAAAACGCGGTCAGCGCCTCGGCGGCCAGAAGTGAGCCGAACACATCGCCGACGAAGCGGCTGTAGCTGGCCCAGTTGGTTCCAAACTGGAACTCCATGGCGATGCCGGTGGAGACACCCACGGCGAAACTGATACCGAATAGCTTGATCCAGAACCTGGCCATCGCGCGATCTGCTGCAGATTTCGTCTTGGCATATCGGCTGACCATGCCGAAAATAATCCAGGACAGGCCGATAGTTAAAGGAGGAAAAAGAAAATGGAAAGCGATGGTGAGCCCGAACTGGATTCTGGCGAGAAGAACAGCATCCAAACTTGGCACCTCCGTGTCAGTCGTAGTACTAGTTCAGTTATACCCGAAATGTGCCAGCAGGCGTTAAGATGCCCATAAATGGCTGGGGATATCCACAGATGAGGCAGTTTGTCGTAACCACGAATGGACACGAACGGACACGAATGGGAAGGATCCATCCACAGATTACACAGGTTACGCAGATTAGGTGAGGAGTTGCTGCCAATGTCCGGGGCGGTTTTCCCCAACCGCGCCGGTCTTTCTCCAAGGCAGACAGCAATCGGCACGAAGGGAAAGATCTCACGCCGAGATCACGGAGGGGGTCATGACCACACAGGTTTGATGGAGTGCCGACACCAGTGGTACTCCCACCGCGACATCAATGTCTCGGCTATTGGCAAGAAAGACTGCTGAAGCAGCCTGAAGTCGTCGTACGGCCTCCGGGCACCCACGGAGTGGGTAAGATTCTTATAGCCAGGGGTGAGCGAAGCGATACCCCTGGAAATGGCCGCGGTACCCCTACCCCGAAGTGGGTCGTCCAATGACGATGTGGCTGATCACCTCCGATACAAGCCACCAGCCACGCTACGACGGGTTCCATCGCCCCGTAAACGGGGCTCCATCACCCATCGCTGATCAGTTTGCAGCCCGCAAGCGGGCGCAGCGGAAGGTCATCGCAACCCAATTGCCTTAGTCCGGGGCGGTTTTCCCTAACCGCGCCGGTCTTTCTCCAAGGTAGACAGCAATCGGCATGAAGGGAACGATCTCACGCGGAGATCACGGAGGGGTCATGACCACGTCGGTTTGGTGGAGCGCCTACTACACCAGCGGTCCTTCCGCCGCGACATCAATGTTTCGGCTATTGACAAATAAGACTGCTGAAGCAGCCTGAAGTCGTGGCGCGGCCTCCGGGCACCCACGGAGTGGGTATGATTCCTTATAGCCAGGGGTGAGCGAAGCGATACCCCTGGAAAAGGCCGCGGAAAACGTAACCCCGAAGTGGGTCGTCCGCTGACGCATCGGCAGATCACCTCCGATACAAGCCACTAGCCCTGCTACGACGGGTTCCATCGCCCCGTGAACGGGCTCCGTCACCCATCGCTGATCAGTTTGCAGCCCGCAAGCGGGCGCAGCGGAAGGCCATCGCAACCCAATTGCCTTAGTCCGGGGCGGTTTTCCCTAACCGCGCCGGTCTTTCTCCAGGGCAGACAGCGATCGGCACGAAGGGAACGATCTCACGCCGAGATCACGGAGGGGTCATGACCGCGCAGGATTGATGGAGTGCCTACACCAGCAGCCCTCCCACCGCGACATCAATGTCTCGGCTATTGAAAAACAAGCATCCGCCCGTGCCTACCCGGCAGCCCATACTGTAACTGATGCGTTTCAGGTACATTTATAGCACACATCTCTTGACAGCATCCCCGGACAGTCTTTGGTGCATAATAGCCCGTTAACAAGCATGGGGCGGAAAGGTGGCTGATCAGCCAGATGGTGTAGTGCTCGGTGGCGAACCCGAGTGAACCCGATTACAAGATTTCACGCATATGCCTTTCCGGCTCGAGATGTGTTCATATTTCTAAGTGTGAGGATCAAACAATGGCACAGCACTCTCGAAAAGACAACTCGCCTGTAGAGGCCAAGCCTCCTTCCCACTCCCTGTTGTCGCGCCGTGTACCGGCCCCTCGGTTCGTAGCTCATTATCCAAAAGAGGATCTCCAGGTGATCCACCGCAATGCAGCGGGCATTGACCTAGCAGGGCGCGGCGCTCACTTCATCGCTCTGGAGATCAGTGAAACAGAGCTTGAGGTCATAGAGGTGGGGGGAATGACCCCGGATCTGACGGTGTGGGTTGAGTATCTGAAATCGCATGCCGTGACTACGGTGGCGATGGAGGCGACCGGTGTCTACTGGATTCCGGTGTACGATGCTCTGGAGAAGGCCGGCATCGAAGTATTTCTGGTGAACCCAAGCCATGCTAAGAATGTTCCTGGACGCCCGAAAGATGACAAGCTAGACGCACGTTGGTTACAGAAGCTGCATAAATTCGGCTTGCTTTCAGCCTCGTTTCGCCCGAGCGAAGACATTCGCCCGTTGCTAGAATTCTGGCACCAACGAAGTAAACAAGTGGAATTCTGCGGTGATGCGGTCCGTCGCCAGCAGAGGGCTCTGGATATGATGAATCTGCGCCCGCACCAGGTAATAAGCGACCTGGATGGAGTGACTGGTCAGCGTATCGTGGACGCGATCGTGAATGGAGAGCGTGATCCAGTCAAACTGGCGTCATATCGCGATCATCGATGTCACTGCACCGATGAAGAGCTTTATGCGGCTTTGACAGGGTATTACCAACCCCACCTGGTGTTTGCTCTCAAGATAGCCCGAAACGACCATCTTTTCCATCAGGCTCAAATCGCTCAGATCGATGCTCAGATATTACAGCATCTTACTGCGATCATGCCTGAGAATGATGATCAGATCACGGAAGCTGTTAGCTTGGAAACCCACCCAGTCAACCAGGGAAAACATCCACCGCCATTTAATGCTGGTGCGATGGTGACACTGTTTCTGGGTGTAGACCCAACCCAGCTACCAGGAATCGGCGGTCTCACAGCTCTGGGCCTTCTGTCTATGTTAGGCTACGACATGGATAAGTGGAAAACGGATCGACATTTCGGGTCATACCTTGGTCTTGCGCCGGTTCAGAAGATCAGCGGAGGTAAACGGCTATCGAGCCGTACCCGGCCTGGCATACATCCTGCGGCCGTTCTGTTTCTGCAGTCGGCCGTTGCGACTATACGTTCTGATAATGCTTACGGTGCTTTCTAAAGACGCTTAGCGGCTCGCATCAGTAAGCCTAAAGCTCTCTATGCCACCGCATACAAAATCGCCAGGATGTACTACCATCTGCTAAAAGACGGCCAGCAATACGTTGATCTTGGGGTTCAGGATTACGAAGCGAGGTATCAGTCTCATCAAGTTGCAGCCATGAGAAAGAGGGCCAAGAAGTTAGGTTTCGATCTGATCGAAGCCGTCTGACCATTTGATTTTCGATGCTTTCAAGCACAATTTTATCGGAGAAGTGCATAGGCAGCTCCGACAGGCATTCTATACCCAATAGGTGGTATGATCGCCGTATAAAGGTTACTTACAAGACTGCTGAAGCAGCCTGAAGTCGTCGCGCGGCCTCCGGGCACCCACGGAGTGGGTAAGATTCCTTATAGCCAGGGGTGAGCGTAGCGATACCCCTGGTAAAGGCCGCGGTACCCTACCCCCGGACGGGGGTCGTCCGATGACGATGTGGCTGATCACCTCCGATACAAGCCACCAGCCCCGCTACGACGGGTTCCATCGCCCCGTGAACGGGGCTCCATCACCCATCGCTGATCAGTTTGCAGCCCGCAAGCGGGCGCAGCGGAAGGCCACCGCAGCCCAAATGCCGAAGTCCGGGGCGGTTTTCCCTAACCGCGCCGGTCTTTCTCCAGGGCAGACGGCGATCGGCACGAAGGGAAAGATCTCACGCGGAGACGCGGAGATCACGGAGGGGTCATGACCGCGCAGGTTTGATGGAGTGCCTACACCAGCGGTCCTCCCGCCGCGACATAAATGTCTCGGCTATTGACAAAAAAGACTGCTGAAGCAGCCTGAAGTCGTCGTACGGCCTCCGGGCACCCACGGAGTGGGTAAGATTCCTTATAGCCAGGGGTGAGCGAAGCGATACCCCTGGAAAAGGCCGCGGTACCCTACCCCCGGACGGGGGTCGTCCGCTGACGATGTGGTTGATCACCTCCGATACAAGCCACCAGCCCCGCTACGACGGGTTCCATCGCCCCGTGAACGGGGCTCCATCACCCATCGCTGATCAGTTTGCAGCCCGCAAGCGGGCGCAGCGGAAGGCCACCGTAGCTCAAATGCCACAGTCCGGGGCGGTTTTCCCTAACCGCGCCGGTCTTTCTCCAAGGCAGACGGCAATCGGCACGAAAGGAAGACAGTCCACAGATCGCACATATTGTCTGAACCACGAATATACACGAATGGACACGAATGGCTATAAACACAACGCAAAGTCGCAAAGAAGCAAGGACGCAAAGGTTGGCGGAGGCGATTCACCATCCGTGTCATCCGTGGTTCAGACGATAACGCAGCATGGACACGAACACCGTATCACAACATAATGCCCCATCCGCCGCACAAAAAAAGGCGCGGACATTCCTGTCCGCGCCTGAGATGCAGATGGCCTACGCTCCCTGGCTCTCCAGGAAGCTCTTGATGTTATGCGCGATGTCTTTCCCGTCGCCCATGGCCAGGATGACCGTGGCGGCGCCGCGCACGATGTCGCCTCCGGCGAACACGCCAGGAATGCTGGTCATGCCCTTCTCATCGGTGATGATGTTGCCGCGGCGGTCGAGTGCCAGATCGGGGCAGGTGCTGGTGAGCAGCGGGTTCGCTTTGCTGCCGATGGCCACTACCACGCTGTCGCACGGGATCTCGAACTCGCTGCCCTCGATGGGAACGGGGCGGGATCGGCCCGATGCGTCTGGTTCACCTGCTGCCATGCGGATGCACTTCAGGCCGGTGACCCATCGTTTCTCGTTGCCCAGCACTTCCACAGGCGCGGTGAATATTTCAAGCTGCACACCCTCTTGTTCAGCGTGGTGTACCTCTTCCACACGGGCGGGCATGTCCTCTTTGCTGCGGCGGTAGACGATAATCGCCTCCTCAGCACCCAGGCGGCGAGCGGTGCGCACGGCATCCATGGCCACATTGCCGCCGCCAATCACACACACGCGCTTCCCCTTCAATATGGGGGTGTTGCTGATCGGGAAGTCGTAGGCTTTCATCAGGTTCACGCGGGTCAGGTACTCGTTCGCTCCATACACGCCCTTGAAGTTCTCGCCCGGCACGTTCATGAAGATGGGCAGACCGGCCCCCACAGCGATGAACACCGCGCCGAACTGCTGCAGCAGCTCTGGGATGGTGATGGTGTTGCCCACAATGACGTTGGGCTCAAGAACCACCCCCATCTTCTCCAGCCTCTGCACTTCGCTGCGCACGATGGCCTTGGGAAGCCGGAACTCCGGGATACCGTAACTGAGAACACCGCCGGCCTTGTGGAAGGCCTCAAAAACCGTGACCTTGAAGCCCAGTCGCGCCAGCTCACCCGCCGCGGTCAGACCACCGGGTCCAGCCCCAACTACCGCCACGCTTTTGGCCTCTGGTGTGATCTCGGGCTTGGCCACGGGCAGGTTCTCGCGTGCCCAGTCGGCCACAAAACGCTCAAGGTATCCGATCGCCACGGGCAGGCTCTTCACGCCGCGAACACACCGCACTTCGCACTGAGTCTCCTGCGGACAGACACGGCCTGTGATAGAGGGCAGCGCGTTATCGGTTAGCAGCGAGGTGGCGGCTCCTGCCAGATCGCGTTCCGCCAGCAAGGTGATGAATTTCGGGATATTCACCCCAACAGGGCAGCCTTCGATGCACTTTGCGTTCTTGCAGTTCAAGCAGCGATGGGCTTCCAGGATGGCGGTCTCCAGTTCGTAGCCCTGGTTCACCTCCTGGAAGTTGCCAGACCTCTGCTGTGCGTCCTGCTCCCGCATCGGCTGGCGGGTGATGCTCATTTTCTGTTTTGCGTCCATTACTATTTATCCAATCCGATTTTACATGCGTGGTGCGCTTCGGCCTCTTGTTCCATCTCTTTATATGTGCCCAGCCGGTCTTGAATCTCATCAAAGTCGACCAAATGCCCATCGAATTCGGGGCCATCCACACAAGCAAACTTAACTTGGCCATCCACCATTACCCTGCAACCGCCGCACATACCGGTGCCGTCCACCATCACGGGGTTCAGCGAGACCATGGTCTTCACGCCAAACGGACGCGTCAACTCGGCGATCGCCCGCATCATGGGCATGGGGCCAGCCGTATAGACGATGTCGATGCCGCCCTCTTCAAGCACGCCCTGCAGCGCTTGCGTGACGAAGCCTTTCACGCCCAGACTGCCGTCATCGGTGCAGATGATCACACGGCCGCATTCGCCCAGCTCTTTTTCCAGAATGACCCACTCCGAAGTGCGCCCCCCTGTGATGCTGATGACCTCTACGCCATTCGCCTGCAGTGCCGTGGCGATGGGCCAGACGACTGCTGTGCCCACTCCGCCGCCCACCAGAACGGCGCGGCCGCTGGTGATCACCTCAGTGGGGTGACCCAGCGGACCGGCGATGTCGGTGATCGACTCGCCCACCTCCAGCGCGCAGAGCTCTTTGGTACTGAGGCCGATTGCCTTGATGACCAGCGTGATGCTGCCCTTCTCGATGTTGACATCCGCGATGGTCAGGGGGATTCGCTCTGATCCCTCACCCTTGCGCACGATCACAAATTGGCCAGGCCGCCTCTTAGCGGCGATTCGGGGAGCTTCGAAACTGATTTGAAACACATCCGGTGCCAGTTGGTTTTTGGCAATTATACGATGCATGTAGGATTTACTTCACTTTCCTGGGCCTGTTAAAAAAAAGCCCGTGAGTTCTGTTGGTATTCTGCATAGTCTGGAAACTTTTGTAATAAGAACCGTTCCTCATACCGCGCCTTAAGGGCGAGCCAGATGCAGAGGGCGAAGCTGATCGCCATAGCTGTGAGGCTCCCTGTGTACGCGGCAGCACTGATGGCGAGTAGCATAAATCCGCCGTAAATGGGGTGCCTCACTTTCGCGAAGGCCCCATGCCGGATGAGAGGACTATTGGGCTGCACCGCCGGTAATGGATAGAGGTAACGTCCGAGTGTTACCAATCCAAATAGTATTTTCATAATACCGAAAAAACTGAGTAATAGAGGAATCCAAAGCCACTGGTCAGGCATTTTGAGCAACTGGTCTGGTTTCAACCAGCAAGCGAGTGTCACAAAGAACAGCAGCAGCATTTGGACGACAAAGTAGATCACGATGTGTACCTCCCAAGCCAGGCGTGTATCTACATTATGGCAGAGTGCTGGCGGATGGTTGTTTGGCGGTGGGTGGGACCGACCGGACCGGTCTCGTTTCACGCGAAGACGCGAAGACGCGAAGGTGATTTGAACCGCGGATTGGACGGATCGGACAGATCGGACTTATTGTGTATATTCTCGTGCATTCGTGTGTTTTCGTGGTTACAATGCCTTTACCACGGCGGGCATTGTCTGAACCACGGATTACGCGGATGGAAAGGATGGGAAGGTGCCTTCCCGCCGCGCCCGCTTGCGGGCAGCTATCTGATCAGCGATGGGTGATGGAGCCCCGTTCACGGGGCGATGGAACCCGTCGCATCGCGGCCGACAAGCTTGCGAATCCACGACCTGCCACCTGGTGCCGCAAACGCTAACTGCCGGAGGGCTTCTCTTCCTTAGCAGCCATCACCTGGCGCGGCGAAAACCGGCACAGCCAATAAAACATGGCCGCAGGCACCATCACGCACACGAACACGAAGGCGAATGCCTTCCAGTCCTTGGTGATGTGCTGCAGGGTAGACTCACCCGCAGTATATGGAATCCAGACCAGCAATAGATACAGAAAAAAGCTCCAGATGGCCAACAGGGCCAGCATAACAATCGGCCAGTAATGCCGTGTGAAGGAGGCGATACCCAGCACTGAGGTGTAGATCACCAGCGCATAGACAGAATAATCGGTGATATTGCGAATGGTGACTTGACCGCTCGCCGTGTCTAACTGCGCCAATCCCATCCAGATCCCAAACGCCACCGACGTAACCAGCCAGAGCGGATACATAAAGGTATCAAATGGAGTGTGCCGTTTCATTTTCGATGCCCCCTGTCAGTTTATTCCACATGAACCATCAGCCGTCATCACCACTGATGCTTCTCGATAGGCTGATACATGAATTATGGTATGAATATCTAAGCATGTCAAGTGGTTTACATCGGCAAAATGATAAACTGGCATATTTGACAGGTGAGATGGCTGAAGGAACCAGCCCACACCGGACGAACCGGTTCACCACTAGGCTATGGTTACTCATGACCGGGGTTTTCCAGCGTCGTATCAGGTACCATCATGACCGTGTTCCACGATAGAATGGTCCCTCTTTTCCCATCTGCCGATGGAGCACCATGGTTAGTGACAGCAGCGTGCCCATCCGCAAATGCAATTAGTGTTCTGTCAGGGATACTCCATCTCCACCTGGGTACCTCAGGCTTCATCACGTTAAAATAGTAATCCCTCGGGTCTTCGGAATGTAGCGGTGCAGGTATTCCCTGACTACCGTGGAAGATGTCTGCCAGATATCTATGACATTCACATTCATAGAAACTCTCAAGGGACTGTTGAGACGCAGGCATCCAGGTGGGCACCGACCGTGTATACACATAGGAACCAATCATCGGCAGGCCGTATTCCTCGGTGCATCCTTTTGTCCACTCCTTATCGTTCTTGCAGCAGGTAGGAGTCTTCTTCAACAGAAGCTTGGCCATCGAATCACTTGGGGGTACATGCGTCCCATAATCGTCCATATACATACGCAGTGCTATGACACACTGACGAAGATTGGAGAGGCATGTTGTCTGATGGGCGCGCTTTTGCCCCTGAGCTAACGTGGGATACATTATGCTGGCAAGTATCGCGATAATACCCAGCGCCAGCAGCAGTTCAAGTAGTGTGAAACCTCGTCTAATACCCATTTCTACCTCCACTTTTCTCATCTACATCCGCGCGATCCGAGGTTCAGACAACTCCTGGGGCGGTCTGGCCTGAGCTGCCGGCGGTAATCACTTGGCCTCCGGCACACCCAGAACCGAACCCCAGCAAAATATTGTTCTTCGTTTGCCATCTGCCGATGGTGCATCGTGGTTAGTGACAGCAGCGTGCCCATCCGCAAATGCAAATAGCGTTTTGTCAGGGATACTGCATCTCCACGAAGGAACCCCTAGCTTCATTTGGTTCTTGTAGTAGTCCATCGGATCCTCGGTATGTAGCGGAGCCGGCACCCCTTCACTGCCATGAAAAATGTCGGCCAGGAAAGCTTGGCATTCACACTCGTAGAATGATTGAACCTGATCATATGGTGCATCTATCCAAACTGGAACCGACCGTGTATAGGCATATGAGCCGATAAGTGGTATACCAAATGGTTGAGTACAACCATTAGTCCATTCCTTGTCGTTTGGGCAACAGGTCGGCATTTTCTTAAGTAACTCGCGTGCTACTGCATCATCGGGTGGTACATGGGTCTCGTAGTCATCCATATATATACGGAGTGCCACGACACACTGATGCAAGTTGGATAGGCATGAGGCTTGATTGGCTCTTTTGCGTCCTGATGCCAGAACGGGATACATAACTCCGGCCAATATCGCGATTATACACATTACGACCAATAGCTCTATTACCGTGAAACCTCGTTTACTACCCATTTCAGCCTCCACTTGTCTGATCCTCAGACTGAGCACGGCATACCCATTCGCAGTATTGCTGGAAAAATGCCGCAGGTATGACATAGACTACGACTGTTCCAAGAAACGAACTCATGGAATTCCAAACGTGCTGTAGGACTGAAATACCTGCAGGTTTTGGCATCCATGCCAACACGACAAATAGTGAATATGCCATGACAATACAAATCATGATCGATAATGGCATCCAGTACCGACGTACAAGAGAACACCAGACCAGAATGGGGACTACGCAAACAAATGCTACACCGAACATAGAGCTTATACGTTTGGGTGTGATCAGACTACCATCAAAAAAAGTGCCCAGTAATGACAATGCCACTGAAAGCAACCATGCCAGAAGCAATCCTGCGATGTATTTTACTAGGTCATACGGAAATCGATGTTTTATCACAGTCTCCTTATCTGCATAATCATTGCCCATTTTACTGGTACGTCCAGGTAAACCTAGGTATCCTGAGTTATGCATTGAATTAATTATGATATGAATATCAATGCATGTCAAGTGGTTTACACGCAGATACCTTAAAACTAGCATATTTAACAGGGATTACAGACGGCGGGAGGGCATTTGGCAGTATAATATGGAAAACGCACCAACAGTAGGGAGCAAGCCATGAGCGATGAATGCGATCCTCAGCCAGAAGATGAACTGGATGAGGAATCACAAGCGGAGTTGGGTCCAGACACCGAGCCGTCCGGACCTCTAACATGTCTGATCTGCATGGCAGACAACGACGAAGTGATGCGCCGCGCGGTGCAGCATAACCGATGCTGGAAGTGCGGTTATGCCATCATCCAGGATGTCCGTGTCCCAAACGGCAACGCTCACGTCGATGACCTGTTCAGCGATCACAGCCCACTCGCCCGATCGTATAAACACGGTCTGGTGATGCTGCTGTTAGCCCTCATCGCATACATCTGGTATCTCATACACCTTTATCAGTCACCACAGAGATAAGGTGGTGATACCCTACCCGATCTGTATGGCCCGCTTCAGCGTCTTAAGGTAGTCTTGGTAAACGGCGTAGCTCATGCCAGGGTGCACACTGTGGTCACAGCTTGGTATATACCCGCCGGTCTGCTTCAGGAAGTTCACCTTGCCCTCCACCTCTTGCCGCATGATATCGCCGCCTTTTTCCACCACCAACTTATCGATGCCGCCTATCATCTGCAGGCGCGGGTACTGCTTGCGCAGCTCCACCGGGTTGACCCCAGCCATGCCCTCCATGGGCAATATGCCTGCGATCCCACCCTCAAGGAAGCAGGGGATGATGCTGCGCATGTCGCCGTCGGAATCGACGATGATGTTCTGGCATCCATGCGACTTGATGAAGTCGGTGAGTATCTTGTAGCGCGGTGTTATGAAACGGCGCACCATCGATGGTGAGATCATGGGGCCGTTCTTGTAGGCCATGTCCTCGCCCAGAAGCACAAAGTCCACCTCGCACTCGCTCAACACGCGACCCCACAGCTTCATGAGGAAGTCCAGATGGAAGTCCATCATCTCCTCTATCCACTCAGGCTCTTCAGCGAAGGCCACCGCCATGTCCTGGAAGTCCATGAAGTCGCGTTCAAACGCCAGGAAACCGCGGCACACCAGACCCATCGGGAACTCGCGGTCGGCGACGGAGGCCTTATACCCCTCCCAGTCGGCGGGGTATCGCGCCGGATCGGTGGCGTCCAGCCGTTTGGCGATGTCCAGAAAGTCCTGGCGGTTCTTGATGGGGAACTCGATGTAGTGAGGCATCGCACTGCCGTATTTGAACTCACGCTTGACCACTCCGCTTTCGTCACGCACGATGCGGCTGTCGGCATCCTCCTCCAGCACTTCGCGCACGAAAGCCGGACGGAAGCCAAAGTCGACGGGGAACCAGCCGAAGGGGTCATATCCAAAATGGGAGTAGACATCAACGTCACGAGATAGCCCCTCTGTATAGAAGCGGTCCAGTGTTTCCGGCCAGAACTGCATGAACTCCATAAACGGCAGTCTGTCTACGGGCTGGAAATTCATCACGGCATTGAAGCGCTCGCGTGGGTTCATTAAGGTGACCTCCTGGTGGTATCTACATAACATATGTATCACCAAGCGGGAACTCCGTCGAAAAGTGTGTTGGGGTAATGCGGTATTGGCACAGTTAGGGGGTTGCTGGTGTGTCCGCCGCTGTTGCCGCGAGATAAATGTCGCGGCAACGGTGATCAACAGGCCCGCAGGCAAAGACCGGTATCCAAAGGCTCGCGCCTATTCCCCCACAACCGTGACCTTAACCGCATTGGCGAGGGCACGGTCAATGGCGATCTGAGTATAGCCGATCTGCAGCACATAGGCGGGATATTTTTGCACCAGCTTCACATGCACCGCGGGCAGCAGTCCCAGTGACATCAGTTTACGCAGAAGCGTCTGGTCGTTGATCATCAAGCTGTGGATGAACCCCGCTTCGCCGATGGCCAGTGCGCTGAGCGGCAGAACTCCGTCGGCATTGACTGGCTGGTTGAGGTCTGCTTGAGCACGCATATGTCGGTGGTGCATCTGCTTACGAAACCACTTGACCACACCCGGCTCCCGTGGCTGCTCATAGCCGCAGTGAGGGCACTTCAACAGATGGCAGCCGCCAAACATCCCGCAGCTCTGGCAGCCTTTGGCGGATTCCTCCTCAGAAAACTCTTTTCGGCAATGCACGCAAATCATAAACTCACCCCTAAGCTCCGCAGCACCCAGTTCAACAGCGTGCCGACCCCGATGGATAACGGCAAGATGATGGCTGCGATGCCCAGAGCCGTCTTCGTGCCACGCTCCTTGCGCATCATCATGAACTGCGCAAAGCAGGGCAGGAACAGCGTCAGCGTCACGGCGATCACCAGCACCTGCACACCATCCAGCAGGTTCTTTTGGTGCATATGGTACAGACCGGCAGCACCGAAGTCGCGTCGGAAGAAGCCAAAGATCATGATGTCAGCCGCCGCAGCCGGCAGACCCAGCAGATGCATCACGGGCTGCAGCATGTGCGCCACCTTCTGGAAAATGTGAGCCAGCTCTGCCAGCCATATCACCACACTGGCGATGAAGAACAACGGCAGCACCTCAAGGAAGTACCAGTACATACGAGAGTATGTCTTCGCAAGGATATTGCCGATGGAGGGCCACCGCATGGAGGGCAGCTCCATGTGGAAGCTGCTGGCTTCGCCCGGCACCACTTTGCTGGCGAGCCAGCCGGTGAACAGGAACACGCAGACCAGTATCAAGCTCCACAGCAGCAGCGCGCCCGGATGGGTGCTCAAAACCGCCACAAAAACCCCCATCTGCGCTGAACACGGGATGGCAAGCGCTAACAGGAAGGTGGCAATCAGCCGCTCACGGGGGGTTTCCAGAACGCGGGTGACCATGGTGGCCATCGTGTCACATCCAAACCCGAGGATGATGGGGATCACCGATCGGCCGTTCAAGCCCACCCGCTTAAACAGGCGGTCAATGAGCATGGCCAAACGCGGCAGATACCCGCTGTCCTCCAGGATGGAAAACATGAAGAAGAAGGTACCCACGATCGGCATGATCAACGCGATGGAATAGGTCAGCGCCAAGGGTATGAGGCCATACTCGCTGGTGAACAGGCTTTGCAGCCATGGCCAGGGGATCACGTGGTTGATCCAGCCGTTCAAGACCGGGTTGATGTGCTGGCCGAACAGCTTGTTCTCCAGCAAATCCACTAGATACCCACCACCGAACACACCCACAAACTTATACAGTCCAAAATACAGCACGATCAACATGATGGGTATACCGGTCAGCGGTTGGTTACACAGTCGCCCGATTCGCCCACTCCATCCAGAGCGAGTGTCCTGCGGAAGAGTCATCACGTCGGCACATATCTTGCTGGCCATCTGCTGCCTGGTGCGCATCACGCTCATCATCAATGGCTCTGGCAGTTTATGGCTGGCCTGGTGGATGATCTCCCGTATCTGCTCCGCTCTCTCGCTGCCCTGGATGTGCCGCACCCTCTCCAGCATCTGCTCATCACCCTGCACCAGTAGAAGCGCAATGGAACGGGGGGTGATGCAATAAATGTCTTCCAGCAGCGAACAGATGTCGGTCAGTGTCTGCTCCACCGCGGGGCTATAGTCTATCTTCATTTCTGCACCGCCGCTGTCACCACGCGCTTCAGGCTGTCCACGCCCCTGTTCTTCAGGAACGCCGCTTCGATGACAGGTATCCCCAGCCGCTCCGAGAGCAGCGCTGAGCGAAGCTCCAAGCCCAGCTTCGCGGCTTCATCCATCATGTTCAGCACGAGGATCATGTTCAGACCCGCCTCGATGAGCTGCAGCGTGAGCGGTAACTGGCGTTCGAGGTTTTTTGCGTCCGCCACATGCACCACCAGATCGGCTTGTTCGTCGATCAGCAGGTCACGCGCCACCCGCTCCTCTTCAGTGATGCTGGCAAAGGAATACATTCCGGGGGTGTCGACGACCTCCCATTGGCGGCCATCGATCAGGCACGAACCGCGGCTCACTTCCACCGTGGTGCCCGGGTAGTTGGATACCGTGACGTAACGCCCAGTCAACCGGTTGAACAGTAAACTCTTGCCCACGTTGGGGTTGCCAACCAGGGCCAGTTTGAAGTGCGGTGCTGGTGCGTTGTCGGAATGTTTGCGGTCACTCATGTTTTTAGTCTACACTAACTTTTCAAGAAAGGGAAGGGGGTATTTCTGGTGGTTTCGTAACCACAAATGGACACGAATGGGAGGTAATATCCACAGATTGCGCAGACGGCGCAGATTAGGTGGTGATAAGCTGGGAGGCGTCCGGGGCGGTCTTCGAGATCCAACCACAAATGAACACGAATGGACACGAATGCGGCATTGTCTCACGCGAAGACGCGAAGACGCGAAGGATAATGCAGACACCCTTCATCCGAGAATCTGTGTCGTCTTGGAGTCCGGCAAGGGCACCGTGGCTGGTCACCCCCGAATCAAACCACCAGCCCCGCCGCGACGGGTTCCATCGCCCCGTGAACGGGGCTCCATCACCCATCGCTAACGATCTAGCAGCCCGCAAGCGGGCGCATGGGGAGGCCCACCGCATCCCGAATGCCTGAGTCCGGGGCGGTTTTCCCTAACCGCGCCGGTCTTGCGGATAGCCTACTCAAGCGGTCCTCCCGCCGTGACATAAATGTCTCGGTTGTTGACCACCACGACTGCTGAAGCAATCTGAGGCGCCGCAAGGCCGTCCGGACACCCACGAAGTGGGTATGATTCCTTATAGCCAGGGGTGAGCGAAGCGATACCCCTGGAAAAGGCCGCATAACCCTACCCCCAGACGGGGGTCGAACGTGACCGCAGCCCTGCCCATCCGGGTCCTCTGTGGTCCTGACAACACCCGTGCCAAACGCCAGCCGGCGAGGCTCAAGACCGGCGCGGTCTTGAGCCAGCTGCAGCCGCTATGTATCCGCCAGACCGCCCCGGACATAGCCAATGTGGTTTCGTGGGAAGGCCCATCCGTAAAATCCGCGGTTCAGACGCGTGTCCGTCGCATCGCGGCACCCCCGCGCCCGCTTGCGGGCAGCTAGCCAATTAGACGCGCGGTGAGGGAACCCCATTCATGGGGTGACTAAACCCGCGGCACCGCGGCCGGTCACCCCCGAATCAAACCACCAGCCACGCTGCGACGGGTTCCATCGCCCCGTGAACGGGGCTCCATCACCCGTCGCTAACGATGTAGCAGCCCGCAAGCGGGCGAGCTGGGCGGCCACCGGAGCGGCCCATAGGCCTATGTCCGCAGCCGTCCGGACACCCACGAAGTGGGTAAGATTCCTATAGCCAGGGGGGAGCGAAGCGATACCCCTGGAAAAGGCCGCATAACCCTACCCCCGGACGGGGGTCGACGTTATCGTAAGCCGGCACACCCGTGTCATTTGTGGTCCTGACATCACCCGTGCCAAACGCCAGCTGGCGACGCAAAAGACCAGCGCGGTCTTGAGCCATCTGCAGCCGCTATGTATCCGCCAGACCGCCCCGGACTTAGCCAATATGGTCGCCGCGAGAAGGCCCATCCGTGTCATCCGTGGTTCAGATGAATGTCGTCCGCATCGCTGAACCGCCGCGCCCGCTTGCGGGCAGCCAGCCATCTAGACGCGCGGTGAGAGAACCCCATTTATGGGGTGACTAAACCCGCGGCACCGTGGCTGGTCGTTGATTTACCGTCTGACCAGCCCCACAGCGACGGCGGAGGGCCCTTCCGCGCAATCCGCATCACCCTACCCTCACCCGCCGGTTCTTGAACCGCAGCCACATTGAGCCATCGTTCTTCGGCAGAAGCTGCCTGTATGGTGCCATCGCTTCAGGCGTAAACTCGCTCATGACCACCCAGCACCCCTTGCCTTCGGGTATACGCTCGGAGAGGTCGTGGCCCAACTGCTGTATCCGTAATGGTGCCAGGTGCTGGCTGATGAAGCACACGGCGCCTGCTTTGACACAACTCTGCAAGGCACCCATGGTTTGTTCTGACAGCTCGACACCACAGGCAAAAATCACGCCCACACCCTTCAGATGCTTCATCCCCACATTGTGGTCGAAAACCGCCACTGCCGGACTGGGTATGGTGAACCGCCAGATCTGATAGGCATGCGGCGGTGATACGGGCTCGCCGTTGAAGTTCACAGCACGGCCGTTAAGCACCCCATCGGTCAAAAGCGACCATACCTGCATATGCTCCCGGGTTTTCGGGCTGGAGTGCAAATTCATCGCACCATACAGGCAGTCCCAATATTGGCAGCTTGCCTGTCCCCAGTCACTGTCAGGGAAGCGCACGATGGCCACCTCCGGCTGATAGTCGCGGTAGCTATACCCGCGCGGATGCGCCGGGATCCACTGCGCGATGTGCTCTTTCAACACGCGTCCGTGGCGAGTGAGGGTGTAGCTGCTGCCGTTCTGCGAATACATCTTGGTCGCCGATTCCACGTAGCAAGTGTCCACACCAGCCAGATGACAGCACCGCATCGCCATCTGCATGTAGCGGGCACTGTGTCCAGGGAGATCAGCATAATACCAAAGATCGGGACTGAACCATAACTGTACGTTGTGCTGTATGGCCGCGCCCAGGGCTTCTGCCAGCACCACAGGATGCACATCCTCCTTCAGCAGCTTCGGCGCGAGGGTCATGCCGGACTCCGCCATCGGAGGCCACAGCGCAGGAAACACGCTCTCGACCAGCATCTTGGCCCCATACTGCAGGTTACGCTTCACAAGACGGCCCACCGCCTGCTTGAATGTAGAGTAAGCATCGTGCAAAGATAACCCCGTCGTCTCCACATAGAACGGCTTGCGGTTGGGCTCCGGAAGCTGGCTATAGCCGTTCCGACTAAGCTGCATGTGCTCCGATTCGTCGTAAGTGACGCCTTCGAAAACCCTTGTGGCGGCGGCTTTGCGGAGGGTATCCGGGTCCACATCCCAGCGGAAGCAGCCGTCGGCGGCCTCAAAGCTGTTCTTGCCATTGGTGCTGTTGCTGACCGGGGTGTAGTTCGGCATCTCCACGTTGAATGTGAAGTGGGTGCCGGTCGCCTTGCAGTAAGCACAGAGGTCATCGGTGATACCCGTCTGTGTCTCCAAGGGCGTGATATGCGCCACCCACAGGTTCAAATCCATCTCGCGATAGCTCCAGAGTATAGCGGGGTGACGCACCGTCCAGGCGTAGTCGGTCGCGCCAAGCAACTGCTTCCTGCGAGTGTATGGCTTGAGTTTCGGCAGAAGCGAGGAGATGGAGCTTTGGCCTTTGGGCACGACCGCAAACGCGGCGGTCGCCACGAGGCTTCCCTGATGAGCGGTCGCACGGTATAGCCCCTCCGCGAGCTGCGGCAAGGTAGCTTCCGCTTGCATCTGGCCCTCTCCGCTGGGCTGACACCGCACGGAGGGCACGGTCACCCGAGCACCGTTCCACTCCTCGATTTCAATCCGAACCCGGTTGTCATCTAGTGCCTCGAACCCGTGAATTGCGACCGTCAGACCAATCTGCTGACCCTGTTCATACAGCTCACTTCGCCCAGAGGTTTGCAGGCTCAGCAGCTTGCGGGAAGGCGCAACACCTTCGTCCAGCATATCGTTGACCCGCGCAGGCAGATAGGCCATCCATTCCGGGAATAGAGTAGATTTCGCCAGACGAGGCGTTCCATGATCGGTGATGGTCTTCTCGTCACTGGCGGTCTGAGCGAGTTTGACACCCTGTTTGTCTGCGACCGCCAGCTCGCACAACATGCTGCACTCTGGCAGTGAGTTGAAGTGATAGCTCAACTGCAGTTCTTCTGAGCTCGAATGTAGCTTCGAGGCCACCGATCCCTGCCCGGGAATCACCGACCAGCCCGTCAGCTCCATCGGCGCGCCGTTGACGCGCACATCCGAAAGGATAAGCCCGCCTTTCGAGCTGACCATGACATCCTTCTGGTCAATGCGCAGTCGGATTTTGCTGACCCTTTGCCAGTCGAAAGCCTTATTGGGAGCGAACTGCTTTTCGGTGCGGGGGTGAATGCGAAATGACCTCGGCGCACCTGAGGTATCAAACCCAAGATCACTGTGTCCAGACTCCGGGCAGATATAGCCGCTCAGCCGACCCTCGGCATCGATGAACTGCACATAGACCCACTCAGAGAACCGGATATCGCGCACCGAGAAATCCAACTGCGTCAGCGATGTGGATGCGGGCAGCGCTTTATCGAGGTAGAGCCAGCAGTTGGCCGTATTGGTCTTCCGGGCATGAACCTCCACCTCAACCGTGTTCAGGCCAGGCTTCGCGAACTCCATCACCCGCCAGTTGACTCCTTGCCAGTCCTCACTGATGCCCACCGGCTGCCCGTTCAACCACACTCGGTACAGATCGCTGGCCACCACGCGGAGCATGGCGATATCAAAAGCTGACGGCAGTGGGCCGCTCAGACGGTAGCGAACGCGGGTGATTTCAGGGCGTTCAGCCTGGGTAGTGACCCACTGCGCCAGCTTTTCATACTGCATCGGTTATCAGCCGCTCACAACGAGATCAGCCGCTGGGCATTGCGTTGGAAGATATTACGCCGGTCCTCATCCGTGATATCGGCGTTCAGCACCGCGCCGATGTAATACCACTCGCTGAACCAGGGGAAGTCGGTGCCATACACAACCTTCTTTGATCCCGCCCCATGCACTAAATGATCGAGCACAGAGGATTCGTCCAGCACCGCGGTCAGCTCCATATACACGTTCGGGAACTCATTGGCCAGGCTGATCGCGGTATCCCAGGCACCATGCAGCGAGTGGCCCATCAGAATGTTCAGGTTGGGGTATTTCGCCGCCGTCTGGGCAATCAACTCCGCCGTGCTGTAGATATCGGGCGTCCATGTATGCATGAGCACCGGCAGCCCGCGCGCATTCGCAAATTCGAGCACCGGACGGTAGCGCTCATCATCCAGCCGCACCGCATGATAGGCAGACAGGAACTTGAAGCCCACGAACACATCCGAATACTGATCGTAGCGCTCAAGATCACGGGCGACCGCTTCCGGGTAGTTGGGGTTGATGCCGCAATAGCAGCGTATCCGCTCGGGATACTTCCGTGCGATCTCGATATTGGGTGCATTGCCGGTATCTGGACTGAACAGGCTGGTATGGTGACACATCACCAGCAGCTTCACACCAGATCGGTTCAGGTAGTCCACAGCGGGCTGCTCCTCGGCCATGGGCATGTGCAGCCCGTATTCGGGCCCCCAATGGCCATGCAGGTCGTAGATCGGGCAGTCCTCCACCGCGGCGTTATCTCGGAATTGCTGCAACAGGCTCATAACTGCTCCTCCTCTATCACGCGCTGCATGTTTCCGTAAGCGATGAGTTGCCGGTCAGTCTCAGTGATAGCGGAGTGCCGCAGGTCCAGCGAAGCCGCCTCGGGATATCGGGCCGGATAACCGCTGCCGAACACAAACCGCTGAGCCCCATACCGCTTCACTCCGTCTTCAATGGCGGAGGCGGTGATGGAATACATACTGGTGTCCACCATCACGCGAGGATATTTTTCTAGCAGCGGGTAGATGAAGCGGCTTTGGCTCCACACCCCTGTGTCACACACGATGCAGGTGAGCTCGGGGTAATCGGCCATCAACGTGTAGACGGTGTTCCAACTTGAGCCGTAGGCCAACGAGATCATCAGAGGAATCCCACGCTGAGAGAGCTCGTCGAGGAACCCGCCAAATACCACGCGGTTCAATAGATAGAAGTGCTGTTCCGGCATGGCGCGTAGGGCCACTATACGCTCCGCGGCCATCTTCTCAAAAAAGCGGTCGCAGATCACCTCGTCGGTCTGTGGCGGCAGGATGCTCCAACAGCCCAGCAGACGGTCACAACCGGCGAGCGCCTCGCTGATCAGCGCGTTCCCCGCCTGCGTGGAGCTGTCGTGCTGGGCGATATGCCATGCCAGCCCCTTCTCGATACCGGCATCATCCATCATATGCAGAATGTCTTCGCGGCTGATGCCTGGCTCAGGCAGCCCCCGGACCGGTTTGCCAAGACAGATATTCACATCGAACAGTTTCAATGGTTCGCCTCCATGGCTAGATAATCTATGAGTTTCGGTTATTCAATTAGTGCGGCCTGGTCTGTGAGCATCCTCACAAGCAGATCCTCGTTCAGCCTGTAGGCCGGATGGAAGTCGCTGCCCGCCACATATGCCAGCAGGCTATGACGAAGCTGCCTGGCGGCAGGGCGGCGCTCCGCATCTGTCTCCAGATCCATGGCACACACCAGTAGCTGTCCCGCACCCACACGGGTTTCGAAGATCACACCAAGCTTTGAGTTTCGGTCGTAGTTGTCAATCACCTGCGCAATCGGGCGGTAGTCTGGCGGTGTTTCGTCCAGTATGACAGCTTTGGACCGGTTGGCCACATCACCTGCGCCACGTTCCCAGGTCTCGTATACCGATGGCGGCGCACCCGCGACACGGAAGGAGTCGGCAGCCGAGAACCGCCCCAGCAAGTCGGCCCACTGCCAGTCGCTGTGGGATTCGGTGGGGAACTGCGCCAGGGCCGGGTGTTTTGGGTTACAGAGTATGCCCAGGGTGCCGGTCTGGTTGAACAGGCGCAGGTTCCAGAAAGTCGGCATGAAGCTGCCCGGAACCGCGTTCCTACCGGGTGCCACTGGCTGAAATCGACGCATCGAATCGGGACCAAGCATCGCCTGAACCGGCTTGATCACACCTTCTCGCGGGGAGGAGAACAGCAGCACCCGTTCACCTGCTGCCAAAGCCTGACGGGTCGCGGCGTCATAGGCATACGCGACCCGAACCCCGGTTGGCGGTGCGGGTAAGAGCTTGGGATAGACCCAGATGTTCCACGAATTCGATGTTCCTGCCAGCCTAACGGTAACTATCAACCTCGAGGGGCTCTCGATGGAATCAAAGGATGCCGATATCTCGCCCAAGGTTGTCACACGGCCTGTCTTGATTAGCATCTCAGGCCAGCTTCCATGAGCGATCAGCTTGCCATCGGGCCGCTTGATTGTCCACTCCGCGTGCGTTCGAATATCCTTAGGGGCGTAATGGGCGATTTCTGCAGTAGCGGTGAATTTCTGATCTGTGCTCAGCACACGCTTCGGCATACGCAACAGACACACAGTCGGAGCGCAGAACCGGCGGAACTGTTCTGGCGTAACCAAACCTTTGGAATCCCAGAAGGCATCTAGCCAGCCCACAATGGCTGTTCCCTGCCCCGGGTAGTCACGTGCTTCCAGTATCTGCAATCCACCGTATGGCCAGGTGCGCAGACTTGCTTCGATTTCGTCCTTATACAACTCGACGCTCAACGCCCCACTGGCCTGATGGAACGCTTTGGCCTGATCGAGCATGTGATGTTGGGCCAGCATCTCACGGTAGCTCTCGAAGTTATGAGCGCGTAAAGTGCCCGTGTATTTCCGTATCTCATCAAAATCGGGATACATCGACCACTGGCCAACCTCATGGGCGAAGGTCGGAACGGTCACCCCCGAAGAGCGTGGCTTCTGTTCTCCACCCGCGATCCAGTCAGGGGCGTCTGACCAGCGGTCCCAGTCCGTCCGAGCTCCGATGACTCCGCGCTGTCCGGTTTCGAAATAATCACCGTTCGCCTCCGTCGCTCCGCCTTCGCAACGGTATAGCAGCCGCGGGTCCTTCTGACGACTCTCCTTCACCAGCGTGTCAAGCGACCCAGCCGATTCGTTCCCCATCGCCATGAAGCCGAATGACGGATGGTTACCGTAGGCTTCCAGAATCAGATTCAGTTCGTCGCGAATCCACTGGTCCCGCGCCGGATGATCGCCGTAGTGAGGGGCATCCATTGTCCACAAGGGCAGTTCAATCTGGTATAGAAAGCCCATCTCATCGGCAGCCTCGAACGCGGCCTCAGGTGGGCACCACGAATGGAACCTCATGAAGTTGAAGCCGTAGGACTTGCATGTCTTCAGCACTCTGAGCCAGGCCGCCTTATCCATAGGCGGATACCCGGTCAGCGGATACACGCATTCGTCAACGGCACCTCGCAGGAATATTGGGCGGCCATTCATCAAGAACTGCCGGTCCTTCGTCGTGATCTCACGGCGGCCATAACTTACCCGTTTCACTTCACTGTAGATGCCAGATTTTAGTGATACATCCACTGTTCGAATGGAAGGGGCAAACTCATCCCACGCCGCATGATGGTCATGGAATGGCACATCCACCATACCGCCATCGGCTGGTATGACGTGCTGTTGTGCTTGAATCTGCACATCCGCAGCCTGGCCGGTTTGGTTGCCAACCTCCACCTTCAGCAGATCAGGGTAGACCTGCACCGACTTGATCCACACCGGATTCGTCGCCCGGAGCTCGATTTGGCCGATAATCCCATTCCAGTTGCCCTGGGTATCCTCGGTGATGGCGCTTGACCACGTGCCGATCGGGATCTTGTAAGTGTTGTCTATGCACACCGTCAGGGTATGATGGCCAGGCGCGAGCACGCCCAGCTCATGCAGGTGTGGAACACTCAGGCTGTTTTTTATGTCGACAGGACGATCATCGACCCAGACCGTGCTCTCCCAATGGCAGCGCTCCAGGAAAAGCTCCACACGCTTTCCCTTCCAGCTCGCCGGGATGTTGATATCCCGCTGATACCAGGCGCGTCCTTCATACTTGATGATGCGGGTCAGCTTGCCGATGGCCGGTGCTTCGGACTTGACACCATAACCGCTCTGCTCCGTTGATCCGGGAAGCTTGATTAAATCTGGCAGCACTTTTGTGTGCCACGCCTCACTCAGGCCCCTGTTCTGAGCATCAAGCTGAAACCGCCACTGCCCGGATAACGGCATGGTGTGGCTTGTGGCTGCGCTACTGATGGTGTTGGTGCCAGCCAGAAGAGCCGTTGTCAGGGCAATACATTTGTTATTCATTCTAGACTCCTGCGGTAAGCCTGTTATGCCAGTGTCGTTCCAGCCGCAGCCCGCAGCGCGGATATGGTGGTATCAACCTGCTGCTCTGCCCAGTCAGGGTTGACCGGTATATACACGGTGCGCCGCAGCAGCTCCAGCGTCTTCGGACAGACATCCGCGGAGTAATCCGCGCGCAGCCCCTTGTTCGCTTCGAATAGGAACGGGTTCATGGCGGGATGATGCATGATTCGCTTCTCAACCAGCGGCGTCCACTCGGTGAAGATGTGCTTGCCATGGTCGATACCCACGTAGCCGCCAAGACCGGATGCGGAGAGGAACCCTCTAGCCGCCGATTCGTTAGGCAGCCGGTAAGCCACCACCACACCGCAGTCACCGTCGATGTCGTTGTTGGGCGCCACTTTCAACCCTGACACGCCCTCTGTCTCCGCTTCGATCCGTCGGGCGATGCGACGCAGATCTGCCAGGATGCCATCCAGCCTCTGCGCCTGCATGCGGATGATCGCTCCCATGATCTCATCGGCCCGATACTGCTGCGCCACGAAGATCGGAATATCCAGTTCCGCCGCATGCGGACGAAACGCGGTGCCCGAATCGGCATACGCGATGGCGGTTTCGTAGAGCTTGCGGTCGCTGGTGACCATGCAGCCGCCCTCACCGCTGGAGATGATCTTGAAGTGGTTGAAGCTGAACGCCCCCGCGTCGCCCCAGCTTCCGGTTCGCTTGCCTTTGTAACTTCCGCCGTTCATCTGGCAGGAGTCCTCTATCACCTTCAGACCATGTTTGCGGGCGATCTCCAGAATGCGTTCCATGTTCGCGGCCCGACCCAGCATATGTACGGGTATTACCGCTTTGGTGTTGGGGCCAATCCTGCGCTCGAACTCATCAGGATCGAGGGCCATCGTCTCATCCACTTCGGCCAAGACCGGGATGGCACCCACGGTCAGCACCGAGGTGGCGGTGGACATCCAGGTATAGGCGGGCACGATCACCTCATCGCCTGGGCCAATACCCAGCCCGGCTAGTGCGCAGACCAGCGCAGCAGTACCACCCCCGCACATCAGCAGCGCATACTTGGTGCCAATTCGGCCTGCCCATTCCTTCTCAAAACGGTCGCACTCACCCAGGTGACCTGCTTCCGGACTACCCACCCGGAAAAGTTGGCCCGATTCGATGACTTTAGTCACTTCGTCGATCTCTGCTTGGCCTATTCTATACATATCTGTCTCCTTACTCGTACCACTTCTTGTTCAATCGCTGGTCGCGTTCCTGCTTGGTGCTCCAGACCACATCGTCAAATGCGATCTTGGCGGGTTTGGCTCCCCGGGCGAACCAGAAGGTGATGCGCATCTGATTCACCGTGTCCATCG
Organism: Armatimonadota bacterium; assembly: GCA_963677485.1. Taxonomy (GTDB): domain Bacteria; phylum Armatimonadota; class HRBIN16; order HRBIN16; family HRBIN16. The sequence goes on from OY781964.1 coordinate 1,123,407, forward strand.
TCGGCTTGCCTGCCCCTGCAGCCATCGTTTCGGTAGAGATCAGCACCCGCTGCCACCCTTTGACGTTGGCGATTATGCCAAACTTGGCGTAATGGTTGGCCCAAGTGGCATCCCCGATATGGATGCCCGACTGCACGACGTCCTGAGGGTTATCCATGTAGACCCAGAAGTTGACCTGCTTGACCAGCCTCATAGGCATTTCGGGGTAGATATCCAAGTCGAGGCGCGGGGCACCATCTGGACTGACTGCCGGCATGGATACCAGCAACGCCTTCTTGCCACTTTTCACGGTAGAGGTGCTCAGCTTCACCTCAGGCGCCTTTGGGAACCCAGATGTTTTAACTGACCATTTGGCCTGCATCTCGGTCATGCTTTTGTATTCGAAGCTGTCTGTAATCTTGTCCGCTGAACACGCCAGCGATGAGAAGAGGGCAGTGAGCGCCAAGCCTGCGTATACGAAACGTGTGTATTTCATGATTTACTCCTGTGCCGCCGAAATTGAGATGGCAAAGACGGCTAGCGACATCCCTGAGCTGTTCTGCGACTCAATGCTGATGTTCTTGATGCTCTTCCCGGGGTGTGGGTTTACCCAGTCCGTACGGATCAGTTGGATTCGACTGCCCGATTCCGTTTCGGCGGTGACGGCGATTCGCCCATCGAATACCCCGAATTTGCTGTTCCAATCCGTCACATTCCACCGATATCGGAACTCCAGATCAGCACTAGTGCCGTCGGTATATTCCAACCGGGCCTTCGCCACCAGCGGGTGAGAGGTGACCCTGCTCCAGTGAGCCAGGCTGTCTCGATCCAGCGGCAGGTTGCAGGTGATTAACAAGGCCAACCGTGAGGCCTTCTTGTTGAGCGCGATAGTAACAGGTCCTTTGGGCAGAGCATCGTCTGGCTCAGCCGACAGCAGGATCACATTTTTCGCGGCGTCCTGACCAGCCAGCCGGAACCTCACCTGCCCGCTCTGGATATCACTGCCCAGCACTTTGTGAACTGCATTCTCTGCGCCGTATTTCGGCCAGGAATCCGCGCTGTTCGTGATGCGGTAGTTGTAGTATTTCGCTAGTGGCACACTGCTCCAGTCCGTCGGTTCTTTGTCAGGTCGAATGATTTTAGAGATTTGGTAAATAGGGTCATACCGTATCTCAGAGAGTTTGGGCGCAGCGGGGTTCCAGGCGTACTGCCCGGTCAGAAGCACCGCCGACCATGCCTCCGGTGCCACGTCCTGCGGGAGAGCCCACGAACCGACATATGACCAGAGGGTGTCGAATAGCCCCAGAGATGCCGGCTCCTTCGCGAGTGCCTGAGCAAAGCCCTGGATGGCCACCGGTGAGTAGAAGGTGGCACCGACCACCGGGAACCCCTTGTCTGTGAAGTACCTCAGACGCTTCTGCGATTCCGCGGTGTAGATTTCGTAATCCCAGTCCACCATCAAGATATCTTTAGGAAGCTTGTCGATGATCTCCCACCCTCGGGCTTTATCGGTCGTGCCGACCATATACTGGCCAGTTGGCAGCAGCGTGTCGTGCCACATCATGGTCTTCACGCCTTTGCTCGCGTTGATGTCGTACATCCGTTTAATGCTGCGATACAGCAACTCCGAGGGGTTTTGTGTTTTGCATCGCTCACACATCGCATAAGGCCCGTAGTTGATCTCATCCATGCAGATATGCACATATTTGGGCTCGAAAATCTCGATGGTCTCTTCAAGAACATCCTTTACTAGTGCATCCACGCCGGGATGTGATGGGCACCAGTTTGTGGACCAGCCGTTGTCGTGCTCCGGGTCCTCCAGCAGAGGGAAGTTGGCCGGATTGGAGAGTATCCACACGCTATGGCTCAGCATCTGAAGGGCTGGGATCACCTCAAAGTGCAGCGACTTGGCGTAGTTCACCAGCTCTTTGGCCTGAGCTTTTGACAGAGCTTGATGCTCCATCGCCGGGAACTTCTGGCGGTCATAGATGATGTTGTCCGACAGTTCGAAAAACAGCGTGTTCATCTTCAGGGCCGCGAAGCTGTTGATGAGGTTCTTCATCGACTGCATCGACTCCGGGCTGCGGTTGATGCTGCGCAGGTTGAGATACACCCCTCGCCAGGCCATGGCTGGCTCATCGGTGACCTGGCAGCCTTTGGCCAACAACTCGACACCGTGCTGAGATAGCAGTTGTTTTAGCGTCTGGATGCCGTAGAACACGCCTACCAAACCTCTGGAGGCCAGTGTGACGCCATTGTTGTTCACCGTCAGCGTGTACCCGTCGGTTTTTTGGGGCAATGCCTTGCCGGTCTTCGCTATATGCAGCGAAATTTGGTTTTTCGCCGTGGACGAACCAGCTTTCGTGATTTTGCATTCCAGTTGGTATAAACGCCGCAGCTCCGACTGAAGATACTCCGCATTGGCCAGGTTCGCTTCGTCGTAGCTGATGATGGTGCTGGTGTTGATCGGGAAGCTCTGCTTGTTGTAGCTTACCTGTTTGGGCTGCGGGATGAGCACGCCATCCGCCACATTGTTGATGACGCCTGGGCGTAGCGCCGCACTCACAGGCATGGTGCAGAACGCTGTCACCAGTGCTAACGCGACTATGAACGGATGGCTAGCATTTCTACTAGTATGCGATAGGCTCAATGATATATACCTCCGGTAATGCTGAATCGTCGGTTCGTGGCTCCCATGCCACGCGCATGTGAACATGGCTATGACCCATAAATGTTGCAAGGCCAGTAGGTCACCGATTCCGCGACATAAATGTCTCGGCCATTGAACACCAAGCACCTGCACGTGCTGAAACGGCAGCCCATACTGTAACTGATACGGTCGTAGGGGCCACCCTTATGGTGGCCCTAAACGTTGCTTATTCGATTGTTTTCGATTAGGGCGCCCACAAGAGGCGCCCCTACGACCAGCTACTTACGAGCCTGCTGAAGCAGGCTACAGGGCTTCGTCCTGTAAGCACGGTGGATGCAGACGGCTTTAGCCGGCTTTCGGATAATAAGCCGTGTCCTTCAGGGCGCGGCGGTGAGTTTTTTAATTTGATGGGTAATAGACTGGGCCGTTCGGCTCGCGACCCAATCGGTCTTCTATCAACCGTCTGCTGGGCTTTGACTCTCGTATTAGTATTCGGGACCAGACCGTTTTATTCCTGCAACACGCCCATCGGCAAGCTGAATTCGCCACCGGTTCCGTATGGCGGAGTGGCAGTTCCTAAAAGAAGCGTTACAATATAAGATGGTAGATCAACACTCAAAATAGACAGGTTGGTCACCATTTTCCGTATAAGGAGTGCGAACAAGTGAGTGAGATCATCTCAGTAGATGCTTTAGAAATTCTGGATTCCCGCGGTAACCCTACCGTACGCGTGTTTTTGAGCACAGACGAGGGCGTGACCGTATCCGCCTCCGTGCCGTCCGGTGCTTCCACCGGTGAGAACGAAGCTTGCGAGCTTCGCGATGGTGACAAGGGCCGTTACATGGGCAAGGGCGTGCTGAAAGCCGTTGACAACGTGCGCGACATCATCGCCCCCGAGCTGATCGGCATGGATGTGTATGACCAGCGCATGATCGACAAGACCATGATTGAGCTTGATGGCACCCCCACCAAGAGCAAGCTGGGCGCCAACGCCATCCTCGGTGTGTCAATGGCAGCCGCCAAAGCCGCATCTGAAGAAGCTGGTCTTCCCCTCTTCCAGTATCTGGGCGGCCCCGCAGCCAATCGCCTGCCAGCCCCCATGATGAACATTCTGAACGGCGGTATGCACGCCGACAACTCCGTGGACTTCCAGGAGTTCATGATCATGCCCATTGGTGCACCTTGCTTCGCTGAAGGTCTGCGCTGGGGTTCCGAAGTATTCCATACCCTCCGCAAAATTCTGCAGAGCAAGAAGTATTCCACCGGCGTCGGCGACGAAGGCGGATTTGCTCCTAACCTGAAGAGCAACGAAGAGGCCATGGAAGTCATCGTGCAGGCCATCGAAAAAGCCGGTCTGAAGCCAGGCGAGGATGTTTCCATCGCCCTTGACCCAGCCGCCAGCTCCCTTTACAAGAAGGAAATCGGCGCCTACGACCTGTTCAAGTCCGGTTCCGGCGTGAAGTCCTCTGAGGAAATGATCGCCATCTGGGCTGACTGGTGCAAGAAGTTCCCCATCATCTCCATCGAAGATGGTTTGGATGAGAACGACTGGGCCAACTGGCAGACCCTCAACAAGCAACTGGGTGACAAAATCCAGTTGGTTGGAGATGACCTGTTCGTGACCAATGTAGACTTCGTGAAGAAGGGCATCGAGCAGAAGGCCGCCAACGCTGTGTTGATTAAAGTCAACCAGATCGGCTCCATCAGCGAGACCCTCGACACCATCGCCCTCTGCCGCACCGCTGGCTGGCGATATGTCATGAGCCACCGCTCCGGCGAGACCGAGGACACCTTCATCGCTGACCTAGCCGTGGCCACCAACGCCGGGCAGATCAAGACTGGCTCCGCATGCCGCTCCGAGCGCATCGCGAAGTACAACCGGCTTCTGGAGATCGAGTACATGCTGGGCGAAACCGCCATCTACGGCAAGTATTAGTCTTCCACCAGGTATAACGGCATCAGCCGTTTCCGCCTTCACCCCCGCCTCCAGCGGGGGTGTTTTTTTTTGGGGGGGGGCATCTGCAGTATGTCTTACTCGTCCTACTCATCCTACGCGTCCTCGGCTTTTCATAGGACATGTCAGACGATTAGGACAATATAACACTACCCAGGGCCGCAACCCCAATACTTTGCTGTATACTACATCTGGTGCCTGGCTACGACCGATGGCACCATATACGCACCATTCGGGGAAGATCCGGTGAGAACCCGGCACTGTGCCGCAACGGTGATGCCTTGCACGCCAAGGACAAGTCCGATTACCGATGGTGATGTCACATCGCTCCCGCGATGGCCCTTCGAGCAAAGGGCGGCAGAGACCTCCCCAACCCTGTGTTGGCCATCTCACCGCTGCCCATAATAGGTAAGAATGAGGAGGCCCCGTAATGGATCGTGGCTACGTTCAGGTTTATACAGGAAATGGTAAAGGCAAAACCACCGCGGCTCTCGGATTGGCACTGCGTGCCATCGGCGCAGGTATGAAAGTGTTCATCGGGCAGTTCGCCAAAGGCCAACCCTACAGCGAGCTGAACAGCATCGCCCAACACCCACAACAGATCACACTGCGGCAATATGGCACCGAGCGGTTCATAGACGGCCAGGCGAGCAGTGAGGACATCCTCGCAGCCCTTTCCGGCTGGCAAGAGGTGCAGGCGGCTGTGAGCGGTGGAATCTACGACTTGGTGGTGCTGGATGAGATCAACATCGCGGTGTTGTATGGACTGGTGACGGTCGAAGAGCTTCTTATGCTGATGCGCAACAAGCCAGCGCATATCGAGCTGGTGCTCACCGGCCGCTACGCCCACCCGGAGATCACCATGGCAGCCGACCTGGTGACCGAAATGCGCGAAGTGAAGCACTACTATCACCAGAGCGTCATGGCCAGAGTGGGGATCGAGAACTAGTTGTTGTGTGGCTGGTAGGGGCCGCCCCCAGTGGCGGCCCTCATTCCTGTGGCCGCCCATTCATGTCTGAACCACGGATTACGCGGATGAAACGGATGGGGAGGATGGGAAGGGGCATGCATGCCGGAACCGCAGACAATGCGGAGGGTATACCGTCATATGCGCCAAATAACGACCACCCCTACCGGTAACGCCAGTACCTGATGGGTCCCACTCCCTCTCTATCCGTGTCATCCGCGGTTCAGAAAATTGCCCGGTGCGGTTGTTCGACAGCACCCGGTCAACCACATAGCAAGAAGGCATAAAAACAGAAAGACCACGCTAAGCGTGGTCTTTCTGGTGCAAAGGGATGAATACGGATTACTTAAGCCTTGCGGCGTCGAGCGAAGCCGACTAGACCGACTAAACCGGTGGCTAGTGCGACCATTGAACCAGGCTCAGGAACAGCATTAATGTTAACCGTGTAAGTACCAGGTCGAACAGTATTGTATGTGTTCGTTGTGCCATTCCATGAAATATAGTTGAAGACTGTGGTGTCCTGAGTGCCGGAACCGACGTCTATCAACGATACTCTTGCACTCTCACCAGCACCCAGGGTGCTGTTTAAATGCAAGGTCATCACCTGTAGGTTCGTCCATACATCAGCTGCTGAGGGCTCCATTGTAGGATGAATCACTTTGCCTGTTTTTTTGCTGATGATGTTGTACGGGTTTTGGGTCTCGATGACTGAGGTGCCCCAAGCCATACGGCCGGTAAGTGCATATCCTGCTTGGGGTGTCCCTGCCTCTTTGGCTTTTAGGTCAGCGTCGCCGCTATCTGCGGGTTGGTTGAATTCGACAGCTGTGAAAAAATCACCAGCATAGCTGAGCTTAGAGTCAAGTGCCCAGCGGACCTCTAACAAGTTAACTGGTTTGTCAGTACTCATCCACACGGCGAGATCAATTGTGCTTCCTGGGGTGTAGTTGAGAGAAGTAATAGGGGTGCCTGTGGCATCGCTGGCTAAAGCGAGCCATACATCATAAGATGCCGCAGCGTTAGACGCTACTGAGAAGAGAGCGCCTAGAGCCACTAGGCCAGTTAATAAACCGGCTTTTTTCATTGTGTTGCACGTGCCTCCTGTTAAGGTGGTTGTGGAGATTATAGTTAAGGGAGCGACCCTTAACCGAAACACGACGGCAGTAATCGGCCGTCTTGGGCCAAGCAGCCTAAGCCACCCGACGTAATGCGAATACGTTTTCTTGCTATACACTCAATAGCAATAGGCCTTCGACCCGTATAGTGAAGCTGACAGCAACCTATAATAGCTAGATAAACAGGTCTACGCTTATCTAAAGTTTAGCATTCGCATACGAGCATGTCAATATGTTACCTCGATATTTCGGATATTTTCATGCTATTTAGTTGTTTATACCATAATGTACTGATAACAGGGAACAAATAACGGAATTCGGGGTTTGTCTCCTGACATCTGCTCCTGTCTCCTGCCTCCTGCCTCCACCGAAATAACAACAATAGGATATGTGAATGCCGAAACCTAGACTTCGCATCCTTGTGGTCCGACACGGGGAAACCGATTGGAACAAAAAACGGGTGTTTCAAGGCCAAACAGATACCCAGCTTAACCACGCTGGCCGAACTCAGGCCATCGCAGTGCAACAAGCACTATCATCCCTCCAGCTTGCGGCCGTATATAGCAGCGACTTGAGCAGAGCCAGGGAAACCGCTGAGATCATCGCTCAACCGCATCACTTGGAAGTGCAGACCGATCTGCGGCTTCGAGAGATAGGCTTTGGGGTCTTTGAGGGCAAATCTCATGAGCAGCTAATGGTCTCAGAATGGGCTGATCATTTCGCAAAATACAAACAGGACCCCTTACGAAACCGTCCTCCGCAGGGAGAGCGGCCGGAGGAGGTGCTGGAGCGGGTGTCCACCTTTTATCGTGACCTCTGCACAAAACATCAAGCTGGTGAAACTGTGCTGGTAGCGGCGCATGGCGGGAGCTGTCGTATGTTGATATGTGCCGCCATGGAGGCTGCTGCCGAGTTAAACCGCCACATCCGGCTTGACAACTGCAGCATCAGCGAGCTTGAATATCACGATGGGTTCACCTGGGTCAATAGATTGAATGATACCCACCATCTGACCACCAGCCATGTCGCACCGGTGATCTAGGACGCGGGTATGTGCCTTCGCGTCTTCGCGTGACACATCCGGAGGGAGGCCAACCGGGAGATGGACGTTCCCAGGGTGTCCATTCGTGTCCATTTGTGTCCATTCGTGGTTGCTTAAATTGTCCATATCTGTGCCATCTGTGTAATCTGTGGATGAACCCTCCCCCTCCGCGTCCTCCGCGTCCTCCGCGTCTCCGCGTGACACATCCGGACGGGAGGCCAATCGGGAGATTGGCGTTCCCAGGGTGTCCATTCGTGGTTGCATTAAAATGACCCAATCTGCGTAATCTGTGTAATCTGTGTAATCTGTGGATAAACACTCCCTATTCGGCCCGATAAAACACCCGCGCGAACGGGTGAATGACATTCATCGTGCATCGTCGGGTATCCTTACTATATATGTGTCTCCGATATACCCATCAAACCCCATGAAGTGAGGTCTGTACAATGTTTTTCACTGTCTGCCTGCCCGCTCTAGTAATCTGCCTGCCTGGTCTCGTGATAGCCGCAATCGCTGTCCGCAAAGATGGTCTTTCACGTGTGCTGCCTCACGGCTGGATCATCAGTGAATCTGCTGTGGCTCTGCTCATTGTGCTCTCACTGGCCACCAAAGGACCGGCATCCCCGGGCCAGGGACTTTGGGCTCCGCTGCTTCTGGGTGCGTTAGTGGGACGATTGATCACAAAACTGGCTCTCAATCTGAAGTCACCCAGCGTAGCCGCGAGCGCCATGTTGACTCTCCCAACCTTCGCTCTAGCCGCCCTTTGCCTGCTTCGGCCGGGCTACCCCACGCCGGTGGTGCTGGGCTTCACCCTCGGTGCCCTGATCTGCATGGTGCCGATCGGTCTGCATACCGCCCCTGAAAGCTGGGAGCGGCGGCGCATCGAGATATCGGCGATGGCATTGGTGCTTGGAGCCGCGGGCGTTTTACTGGGCATGGCCTACCACCCAAAACTGATTCCCGGTGATCCCGCCAGCCTTTTCTGGGGCTGGCCACTCATGCTGATCGCGCTTGGCGGAATGGCCATGCTGTTCAGCGACTCCCTGAAGGGGATGATCAGATGGAGTGCGGGGGTCACCCTGGTGGCCACAGTGGCCTTCCAGCTAGTCAAAGGCAGTACGCTATCGCTCGCTGTTGGCATCGCGACCGCTCTGTTACCCATGCTTCTGTATTGCTGGCTCAATGAGGCTCAGAAGGGCCTCAGCCCGCGGCCGGTTCGCATCGACACCCCGGCTTTAGCGGGTGGACTGCTGGCGCTCGCTCTGGCTGCCATGGGATTCCGCGATGCCCGAGGGTATGGGCAGGTGATCGCGGCGGTTCCGCTGCTGATCGTGGCCACCCCCCTGCTGGCACGCTCCATCTCGGGAGCAGCCTTATTACAGCGTCTGCTTCACAGCATGGTTCTTGTGGTGGTGGCCTTAGCACTGATACGGGTGCCTTTACAGCAGATGCTGCTCTCAGAAAAGATGAACATGCAGTATTTCAATGACCTGATCAGCCTGCTGATCGGCACATTCCTGATCACCGCGATGCCTGCCATCGACCTGGAACGCTGGGCGGAATCGGCGTTCGTCAGCCTGGTCACGGTGACCATCTATCTCGCCACCCCGTTGGCGCTCATGCTGATCTGGGGTGACCGCGCGATGGTGGCCCTTCTTTCGGGCATGATCGTGGGTATGAGCTTCCGTGCGATGAAGCTGGAGTCGCTGGGCACATCGGTCGCCGTCTTCCTGGCCATCTTCAGTGCCGCGCTGTTTGGGCCCGTGCTCAGCTACCTGCCAGTCTCTCGAGGGGTCCAAATCGGATTGGTTGTGGCTATGGCGGTATGCCTGCTTGTGGCCCTTTGGCGCAGCCTGAGGGTGCCAGGAACAATCGGTGAGGAGGCTGCAAGATGAACCTTAGCCCCCTTGGCAAGCTACTCAGTCTGCTGCTGCTCATCTCATTCGCTGTCATCATGGCGGTGCTGGTGCAGAGTGAGCCCTCGCGCGGCAATCTAGACATCACCTTAATAGCCAGGGATACGAACGAACCGCTGGCTGATGCCAAGCTGATCATCTATTCCTCCAAAGACTACAGGCGTTTGGCCGCGACCACCGACCAGCATGGCTGCTGCCGGTTCATCCGTATGTTACCCGACGACTATACGATGAATTTCGATGTCCAGGCAGGGTATGATGCTCCGACAGAGAAAGTCATTATTGAATCGGGCACAGAGAAGAGTTATACCTTCACCTTGAAACCGACGCAGCCAAACCTTTCTATCAGCAGTCCCAATGAGTGCTTCCTGCCGGACAAGAAGTTGCAACTGCGTATCAGCGGCATCACCGCAAAGCCTAAGGGCGAAATGGTGCTTTACCAACTGCAAGGCGATCTCCTGTACCAGTATTTGAAGCAAGGTCAGCGCATGAGCAATGTGCTGACAGAAGCGGCCAGGGGCTCTGACCCCTCCGCATCACCGTCATTAAAGGAGATCAGGCGCAGCAAGTTGCTTCTACACCAGCGAAGGGGTTCCGGAGCCGTCAACCAACGCCTGCCCATCGATGCTCTGGGTGCGGGCGTTTACCTGGTAGTGGCTAAAACGCCAGATGCCCGCAGCGCATTCATGATCACCGTGACACGCCTGGGCCTCGTCATGAAGCACGCACGCAACAGCCTGGTAGTATATTGCGTCGATCTGCAGAATGGCAAGCCTCTGCGTGATGTGGACATAGAGGTGCTGGACAACGGAAGCACACCCCCGCCCCATCTGCAGCCTATTGAGGGCACATCGAGGTCGGAGTTCGTCACCCCTCAGGACGTGCCGGTCGTCGCCTCTGGACAGAGTGACCGCAACGGGCTGTTTACAAAGTATTTGGCCCCGAGCAGCGAGCCCCGACGTTTTACCGTCAACGCGTTTTATGAAGATCAGTTGGCGGTATGTACTCCCGATACCAGCATGGATGCCCCGCATGTCGATCCCACATTGCGTGGAAATGTGGTGTTTGACCGTCCCGTGTATCGGCCCGGTCAAAGGGTCTATTACAAGATGTTTGCGCGGCGAGTGGCGGATGGCCGCGGCACGTCCCCCGGCTCGCAGCCTGTCACGGTCAAAATCAGCGACTCGAACGATATGGAGATATGGAGCGGAACGAAAACACTGAGTGACTGGGGTACTCTGTCTGGCGATTTCGTGCTGCCAGAGTGGGCTCAGGCTGGAACTTACACCGTGGAGGTGCGGATGCGCGACGGCAGCTTCTCCAGCTCAATCGCAGTGTCCGAATACCGCAAACCGGAGATGACGGTGGCCTTGATCCCACAGACGGAACGCGCGATTCAAGGGCAGCCGCTGACGGTGAAAGCTCAAGTGCGCAGCTTCTATGGCACTCCGATAGCCGGGGCAAAGGTGGATCTGTCATACAATGTGGAGCGTCAGGGGTTCTATGAGTTTGACAGGAACTCAAGCCTGTATCCAAGCGGCAATGATGGGTTGAATGAGACTCTCACCACCGACGCCTCAGGTGACGCAGTTTTCAAGATAAGCACCGATGTCAGCTCCTTCTATTCATCAGGCACGCCTCCGAAGGCTGACTACGAGATGAGGCTTGGTGCCAGCGTGACCCAGGGTAACCAGATGGAGTTCGCCAGCAGCTCGGTGATGCTGGCCCAGGGCGAGTTTGATCTGCATGTAAATTGTGATCGGCTGTTCTGCGCCCGCAACGAGCCCATGGCTGCAGAAATCTCCGCACTGACACCGGATGGGAAGCCGATACTGGCTATGTCTGGTCAGGCCGAAATCATTCTCAACGAACTCACAAATGACGGCCAGTCCCAGCCGAAGCTGCTTAATACGGTCAAGTGGGCGGCAGACAGCCGCGGTAAGGCGCAAATCAGCATCCCCACCAATAAACCGGGTGACATCATGCTGCGGGTCACCACCACAGATACCGAAGGTCGGCAAATCACATCCGAGCAGTGGCTTTATGTGCTGTCAAACGATGAAAACCTCTATGAACCGTCTGTCACCCAACTTGAGGTGATGCTGGACAAACAGAAATACCTGCCTGGCGACACTGCCAGGGTGTTGGTGAAGGCCGCACCGTCCTGCCAGTATGTGATGGCCACAGTCGAAGGGCGTGAGGTGAGTGACCCGCGCGTGATCGAGATGCATAACGGCGTCGGGAGCTTCACCCTGCCTGTCACCGCGGAGATGCTGCCCGGAGTGGTGATCGGTGCTGTGACGGTCGACAAGCAGCAGCTCATGCAGTCAAGCCAAAACCTGGTGGTTGACCGAAAGCAACAGACGATGCAGGTGACCGTCACCCCCACCAAGCCCGTCATGGCTCCTGGGGAGATGGCCAGCGTCCTGTTGCGGACAACGAACGCACAGGGTCAGCCGGTGCCGGCTGAGGTGTGCATCGGTGCCGTTGATGAGGCGATTTACAGCATCAGCGAAGACTACACCACTCCGATGGAGCAGGTGCTGTTCCCTGATGTCTACAGCGAGGTGAGCACGACAAGCTCCTTCGACACCTACTACTACTCTGGTGACGGTAAGAGTGACCCCAACCGCCTTCGCCAGCGGTTCCGTGACACCGCCTACTGGAACCCGGCGGTGATGACAGACGAAAAAGGTGAGGCCACCATCAGCTTCCGGCTTCCCGATAACCTCACCACCTGGCGGCTGACCGCACGGGCCCTGTCTTACGACGCACTGAGCGGACAAGGCGTGGGCCGGATCGAGGTGACTAAGAGCCTCATTACACGCCTGGACGCCCCTCGCTTTATGGTGCAGGGCGACACCGCGCGGCTGATGGCTGTGGTTCAGAACAACAGTAAAGCGGCCATCAAGGCGAATCTGCGGGTGAATATCACCGGAGCCGCCAGCTATAGCAAGGATACCGAACTGTCCATCAAGGCGGGTGAGGTGGGCATGATGCCAGTGGAACTGCGAGCTGACCGCAGCGGAGAACTCCGCATGGAGATATCGGCCACCGCCGGTGCCCATCATGACGGCGTTCTGACCAGACTTGAGGTGATCCCTCGCGCGGTTTCCGAAGTTCAAGGCTTCAACCTTGGCCAAGGCAGCGCTGACCAGGTGACGCTCAAGCCGCCAGCGGGTTCCATTCTGCCTGACCATGCGCTCACTCTGAGGGTCAGCCCCAGCCTGGCAGGCAGCCTTACAGGTGGGCTTGAGTTCTTGAAAAACTATCCGTATGGGTGTGTGGAGCAGACCACCAGCTCCTTCCTGCCGGCTCTGGTGAGCCGCGATCTACAGCAAAAGATGGGTCTGCCTGAGGACCCGGAGCTAAAGCGCATCGGCATGATGGGGGTATCACGGCTCACCTCCCAAACCAGCGACTACACCTGGGGCTGGTGGGAATACGGCAGCAAGGATCCCTGGATGACGGCTTATGCGCTGTTTGGGTTGATGGAGACCTACAAAGCCGGTTGGCATTTCAGTCGGCAAAACCCCACCGAATGGGGCGACGGACTGGTACAGCTCACAAATGAAAAAGGCTACGATGCCCGCGAAACACTGGTGGCGTATGTGCTGGCTTGTACCACCACCCACCGTGACCGCGCCAGGGAATTGCTTGATAAGCTGCCCTCGCTGAAGAAGCCACTGCCCGATGCCTCGCAGTGGGCCATCGCCTGCCTGGCTTACCTTGAACTGGGAGATAAGGCTAGAGCCCAGCAGGCTTTCGATTCGGCCAACAAGGCGTTACGGCGCGGCACGGACTGGAGCGGAAGCCGTGTGGAGGAGCTGGGCTGTATGCTCTGGGCTGGAAGCAATCTAGGCTTGCCGGTCAGCCAGATGCGGCCACTGCTTGATCAGCTCGCCATCGCGCGCAGAGGCGAGGGATGGTACAGCACCCGTGATACCGCCTTCGCGCTGATCGGGATCAGCCGATACATGACGACCTATGAAGAGCTATCTGAGAACCGGGAAGCCACGATCAAGCTCAACGGGAAACAACTGTTCCAGAAGAGCTTCGGTCAGCAGGACCTCTTCCGTCCAGAGACGGTGTTCCAACCTGAGTCGCTCCGCTTAGCGGATGGTGTTGTAAAGCTGCAAGTGCAGCGGAAGGGCTCGGTTCACATCAGCGGATCGTTGAAGTATCTCAATACGCAGATGCAGCCCGAATCTATACCCGGCTTGAGCATCAAACGCAGCATCAAGCCCGTACAGGGTCAATCACTGCCTGGTGGAGTGTTGAAGCAGGGGCAGGTCTATCGCGTGACTATCCGCCTGACGGCGACAAAGACATTCCGCAACCTGATGGTGCAGTGTCCGGTGCCAGCCGGTTTGGAGCCAATAGACCGTGGGAAAATCACTAGCTGGGAGTGGGACAACTGGTGGGACACGCAGGTCACCGGTGAACGCGAGGTGGCGATGGCGGTTCGCTGGCTTGATAAGGGCACCCGCGAGATGAGCTTTGTGATGAAGGCCTCTACCTCCGGGCATTTCGACGCCTTGCCTGTGGTCGTCACCGATATGTATGAGCCGCAGATACGGGCCACCACACCGGCCGATTGGGTGACCATCCGGTGAAATACCAAATTCCGATGGTGCTATCGGGCCTGTTGCTGGCGGGTGCATTGCTGGGCTGGGTGCTACATCCTGAGCCAGCAGCACCCACAGCCAGCGTGCTGGGGCAGTATTACACGCCGTTAACACAACGCACCGCAGGCCAGCGACTCAACTGCGTCAGGGCTGCCTCTGCACTGGAGGGCAAGCTGATACAACCGGGCGGCACGCTCTCCTTCAATCACACGGTGGGGCAATGGACGGCCTCACGCGGCTACGTTCAAGCCCCGGTAAGCTACGATGGGCAGATGGAGATCGACTGGGGAGGCGGCGTGTGCCAGACCAGCAGTGCGCTGTATAACGCCGCGCTGATAGCGGGTCTGGACATCGTGCAGCGGCACCCTCATAACTGGGCACCAACCTACGCACCGGTCGGCAGAGACGCGGCAGTGGCCCAACCCGGCGTCGACCTGGTGCTGCATAACCCCCACCCTTACCCCGTGCGACTGCACTGCACCCAGCAACGCGATGGGCTGGTGATGCAGATACTTGGCAGGGAAGCCGGGCCGATGGCCAGTGTCAGCAGCGATGTGAGTGCCTGGGCCCAACCCAGCACGGTTCTTCGGTATAACCGGCACATCGCCACTGGCAGCCGGAAGGTGGTCAACAAAGGGATGCCCGGCCTGCGCGCATTTACCACGCGACGCTTCATCAAAGGCCCGCGGGCGGGCCAGACCGAGCGGCTGGGCCTGAGTGTGTACCCTGTCATGAACCGGCTGGTACTTGAGGGTCGATAAGGGGTTTTTTTTCTCACGCGGAGACGCGGAGGTCGCGGAGGGGATTCAAACGCAAAGGGGTATCTCCTGGGCACGCCAATCGCCTGATTGGCCTCCCTTCCCATCCGAGCCCATCCGTGTCATCCGTGAAATCCGTGGTTCAGACAAATGACCGGTATATTCACATATCTTTGCTCTTTGCGTTGAATCCTATCCACCTACCCGTGGTTCAGATCTATAGCCCGCGCCGGTTCTGGGTGCCGGGGCCTACTTCACCTTCATCACCGCCGGTGTGGTGGTGATGTCCAGCCGGTTCAGCTTCGGGTCGTAGCTGCACTTCACGCTCGGCAGCGACTTCAACGCCTGCCAGGGCAGATAGAGTGTGCCCGCCTTCGCCACCACCTTCGCAGGCAGGGCGATCCGCTTGCCGTCCATAATGAAGGCCTTCTCGCCCGCCGTCGCGCTGAGTTTGTGGGTTTTCGTCAGCGCCTTTAACCAGCCGATGGGCACATCAGTGCTCTGTCCTGTGCGCAGCATTTGTCCGTCACACATCACGCGCAATCCCACTTGTTTGCCAAACGCCGGTTTCGATTCCCCAGTGCCTCCAAGCCATTGATCACGATCGTCAAACACGCTGCCGTCTACCGCGTTGACATAGACGTTATACCCTTCACCCCATTGGTCCTCCGGGTTAGCGGCCACTGTTTGCACCTCATAGAAGAACTTCCATACCGGCTGCCAAACACCAAAATTATCTGGTTGCTGAATGAGTAATTGGTTTTGGTAAATCGTAGAAAGCGAATAAGTGATGGGTTCAGAGTAAAGCCCTGTCAGGTAGTTCTGGGCGATTGACAGAGCTTGTTTCTTGGCGATTGACGTGCTGCCTGTGTAGGCCGGGGTGGCAATCTTCATTCTGTGGAAAATATGAGGTATTCCGTCAGAATTTACTATAACCTCTATGGTGTTGTAGTAATCCAGGAGCTCACTTGTTTGTTTACGGTAATACCAGCCAGGCGCAATCTTCTGATACTGGGTAAGCAATGGTGTTAAGGCATGGTTGTTCAGAAACTGGCTAACAACCGACTCATACTGCGGTTTTGTTGGTAACATCATGTCCATATTTTTCGTTCGCGGGGATCTCCAGATGACGGTATTATCAACTGCATCAACTCTATAGTTTACTCCGCCTTGTGTCGTGTATTCATGATACGGATTAGCTACGCAACCGCCAATTGAATCAAGTAACCTGTGATCAGTTACTGTCTCAACGAATTGCAGCTCAAGTGTTGGGTCCTTCTCAAATGCTCGGATGGCACGCTCTGCACCGGGAAATGGGGCACATAATCCACAAACGCCTATGACGGTCAGACATGATATGGTGAGCAATAGCTTTATGATCTTCATTCCCATTCCTCCTCGATTTAACCGGCTACCTGGCTTCAGATGCTGTCCATCACAGCTTGAAAACGCCCGCTATGTGCTCAGTGTACCCGATACGTTTTGCGATTCAAGAGGTTTTGGGGACGAATTCTTGAAACGGATCTGGTTTTCTGGGTTTGGTGGGTGGGGGGATTCCAACGCAAAGGCGCAAGGGTGCAAAGACGCAAAGGGGGGAGCCGGTCCGGGAATGCCAATCGCATGATTGACCTCCCTCCCATCCGAACCCATCCATGTCATCCGTGGTTCAGACAAACCGGTGGAGCATGAACCTTAGCGCCATTGCCCCTTTGCGTCTTTGCGTTGGATCCCTCTGTGTCATCCGTGGTTCAAGCAACTACCGTGTCAAGTGACAACCACCGAAAAAAAGACCGGCGCGGTCTTGAGACATCCGCAGACGCTAACGTACCGCCAGACCGCCCCGGACATAGCCGATCAAGTTGTGAAGCGGTCAAGAACCCTTCGCGCCTTCGCGTCTTCGCGTGAGACTCCCCCCCTACGTCAGCTTCCAGCCTAGCTGGAGCTGGTCGGCCGCCCAAGGGCTGTCGACCGTGGGCTCCTTGCGCTCGCGCAGATGGCGCAGCAGCTCTATGCGCAGCTCCTTCAGCACAGCCTCATGCGCCGGGTCGGCCACCAGGTTTTCCATCTCCCACGGGTCGGACGGCAGGTGGTATAGCTCGTCCACGTCGGTCAGGTTCCACACATATTTCCACTCGTGGTTGCACACCATGCGCTGGGTGAACAACCCAAATTGCTGGCCGTTGTAGGTGCCGTATGCGTATTTCCGCCAGTCATCGGGGGTCTCACCGTTGAATAGCGGCCGCAGGGAACGGCCATGCATCAACTCAGGCTCCGGCACACCTGACCAGTCGCACAGGCTGGCGGAGAGGTCCAGTGCATGCATCACGAACTGATCGCACACGCTGCCTGGCTTGGTGACCCCGGGCCAGCGGATGAGCAACGGCACATGAACCAGCTCTTGATACTGCGTGTAGTGCTTGTCGATCATGCCATGGCTGCCGGCGGCGTCGCCGTGGTCTGTGCTATAGATCACAATGGTGTTCTCTGCTTCACCGCTGGCCTCCAAAGCTTGCAGCACCGTGCCGACGGCGTCATCGACCTGGCTGAGCATCGCGAAGTAGCGACGTAAATACCGCTGCCAGTCCGACCACTGCATCTCCGTCAATCCCCAGGAAGCCAACTGCTGGCGATGGATATACGGCTTACCCGCGAAGCTGTCCGGGAAGTTGCCCCACTGCTCGATATCCTCCGCGTTATACATGTCCAGGAAATGCTGCGATGGCACGCACGGCAGATGCGGCTCGCTGAAGTCCAGACGCAGGTGCCAGGGCTGGTCGCCTTGCACATACTGCTCCATTAGGCCGATCGCCTGACGGGCACGCCAGTGGGTCAGCGTCTGCTCTGGGGCAGCGGGGTCCTCGCCGCCGAACCACGCGTAGGCGTCCATGGTCGGCTCGCCCACGTTCTGCGATGCTCGGTAGGCGGCATAGCCTCCCTGGCCGATGGCATCCACGAAACCGCAATCCTGCGGCGTGGCGGGTGCCACTCCCCACTTGCCCACATGGCCCTGTCGGTAGCCGCTTTCGGCCATCAATGCGGTCACGGTCGGCGCGTCGAAACCCTTCGGTGGTATGCATCCGCCGGGGTTCCAGGTTCCGCCGTGGGTTTCGGGCCACAAGCCGCACAACAGGCTCTGGCGCGTGGGGCTGCACACGGGGCAAGGCGTATACGCGCTGCTGAAGCGTGTGCCCGATGCGGCCAGCTTATCGAGGTTCGGTGTGCGCACCATCGGATGACCGGTGTAGCCGTTGCAGTCGTATCGGTGTTGATCTGCCATGATGAACAGTATATTAGGGCGACGAGACATGAATGAGACCTCCGGGTAAGCTATTGAAACCAGATTAACTGCCGGCACCTGTCAACCGGCAAAACAATCCATGCGGGTTCGGCTTCGCGATGGCCCAGCCGATGACCGCAGATATCCCAAGACAGAGTATCACGAATACGGCGATTTTGAGATACGGCCATTGGCCATACCAGCCCAGGGATTGGCTTATCTGCCCCAAACGATGCAAAACAAACGCGTGGGTCAGGTAGGCGAAAAAGCTGTTGCGGCCTAACCAGACCAGCCAGCGCGGGGCTGTTTCCAGCCACTCTTTGTGCTGCATCAGCCACCAGATCAGGCAGTAACTATACAGGGCGCTGTCCCAACGCAGGCTGGAGGTGCTGAGCACAAACATGCCTTGATTCCAACACTGCAAGGATATGACGCTGCTGATCAAGACAGCAACCACAGTTCCTAGCAGCGACAGTTGACGGCTCCAGTGGAATTGCGGAACCCCGTGCCGACGCCACACCACTCCCAGCACGAAGAACATCAGCCAGCTCCCAGCCATCACCATATACCACCATGGCGGGGTGACCTGCCAATAGTATCCCCATAACCCTCCGCTGATCAGCAGCGCCGAGGCGAGACTCAGCCATCGCCATCGGTTCAGCCACGCCCACACCGGCAGACTGATATAGAGTTGCATGATCATGGGCACAAAATAGAATGGCACCATCATTTGGCCATACAACAGAGCATGGGTCAGCTCCATGCGCTCCCATGACCTGCCGTGCGCTGTGTCGATCCCCACCGCGACCAAGCTCCAAAAAAGGTAGGGAGGGATCAGACGGAGTATCCGCTTGCGGAGGAACCGAGCATAGTCCGCCCAGCACTGGAAATCATGCCGGCCCAGCAGGTAACCGGACAGAAACACAAATAACGGCACCGCAAATCCAAAAATCTGGCGGGTGACCAGATAGGGTATCAGCACACTGGAATCCTCTTTCGGGTTCCAGGCGAAGCCGCAGGAGTGAATCACACCCACGGCGATAATCGCCAACCCGCGCATCGTGTCATAAGCTCGAACCCGTGTGCTGCCCGGCATCGCTACAGGGCTTTCGCCAGGTTCTCATACCGAACCGTCCAACTGCCATCCGCAGGGAACCCAGGCGCGTGGCCTTCAGGGGCGCCATCCCAGCCGGCTGCCATCATCGCCACGGCATAGAGAAGGCCCCCATTGCCAGGAAGGTAGAGGCACGGTCCGCCGGTATTTACACCAATTTCGTTGAACTGGTTGCGTGCGGAATCACGCAGCAGAGCGTCGACCGCCATCTGAGGTTCGCCCACCCTGGCGGCTGCCATCGCAAACCAGGGGCAGTCCCAACCCCAGCAGTTGTTCCAGTCCCATTTGGCACCGATCGCCTTCACGGTTCGGTGCGCCGTCTCAAAATCCACACCTGGCAGCTCAGGCAGCATCCCAAAAACGCCCACCGGGTCGGGGTGTTCAAAGGCGCGCTTACTATAAGTCTGCTCAGCCCATTCTGGGGAATGCACATACAGCCCATCGTGCGTCGGCAGCGGAGCGAGCTTATCCAGCACCACTTTCCACTTGCCCGGGGTGGAGATGCCCATCCGCTTGCACCAGTTCGAGGCGGTGATCAGCCCAAAACGCCAGTAGGCTAGATCAAACACCGTATCGTATGTGATCCCCTGCTCGCTGGGAGGCATGATCGGGTCCAACGAAAGACGGTCAGAGCCATCCCTATGCGTGGGGAAATCCGCCAGGTAGTGCGCGCTCTCGATCACGATGGTGCCCCACTTCTTGAGGGTGTCCGCCGTGGGTTTCAGCCGATATTCCAGCTCCGCAAAGAAGATGGGGTGCGGCTGCTGCCACTGCAGCACAAAGCTCCCCACCCAGGGTGCGGTACGGCCTTCCGGGCCCATCATCTTGCCCCACTTCGCCCCCTCGTAGCCAAACTGGTGCGCCAACTGCTTCGCCAAAGGCAGATCGCGGTCATAACAAGCAAGTGCGGGCTGAGCCATGTTCCAGCGGCCCCACAGCGCATAGTGGGCCATATGCCACCAGGTCATCTCCATGTGCCACTGCCCGCGCCAGGGGTCGGTGCCCATCAAGCCCACTTCGGCGGGCGGATAGCTTCCGGCGCTGTTCACAGCCATGAGGTATTGCGACAACACCACGCGCCGTTCCAGCTCATGCGCCCGAGGATCGGTGCTGCCTGCGAACTCTATCGCCCCGCCCGACGACCAGAACTGCTTCCAGTGCCGTCGACAGGCGTTCTCGCAAGCCGCGAACGCGGGTGCTGGCCGAGTGTTGCGATGCGGTGTCAGCCAGATGGTGAACACCATCTCGGAGCTGCCGTCTGCTGCGATCACCACACTGTGCGGCCGACTGCCAAGCGACATCTTGCCGTGTTCGCACAGCAGATGGAGTTCATATTTCGTGTCGCCAAGCTCACGCACCAGCCTGAGCTGGTGTGAATCCTGCTTGAGCACAGTTGTTCGATGGGAGTCAGGCTGGTTCCCGTCGCCCACGACCGGCGTGTTATTCAAAGAGGGGTATGGAAACTCCACGCTGACTTGCAGTTTCGACATCCGTAAAGCTGGTGAGCTGATATGCACCGCGACTACGTCCATATCGGGATGCACGCAGGTTCGCACCTTCACCGGAGTTCCATCCAGCTCAAACTGGCTGTCCAACATCCCTTTATATAAATCCAAATCGCGTTGGCATGATTTGATCTCTTCGGGTTGGACTGCCGATCCGTCACCCCGGGTCAGCTTGATGTTCATCAGGTTCAGTATGTGCGGGTTGTCAAACATCCATTCGCGCAGCTCCGGCTTGGCGGCAGCCTGTTTCATGCCGCCGGTCAGCCGCCCTGTGTCGATGGTGCCCGTGGCGGGCACATCGGATGGCTGGCATCCGGCGGGCAGCGGGAAGGAGTGCCATCCCCAGTGCGCCATCGTGTTACCCGAGAAGCTCTGCAGGCCTGTGCCGTCCGCAGTGAAGGCGAACTCGCCATTTCCGAGGGGCAGTATGGAGCTGACGTCGCTGCTGATGATATTGTGGCGGGTGACCAGTGCTTTACGGTCTATGGCTGCTTGGGTGGGCATGTGTGCGTTCTCCTGTGTTGTCGCCTGCTGGAATGACGCGGATGAGGCGATTTTGCAGACAAATACATGTTAACATGTTAGGCCATCACCCCCCGGGGCGGACGGCGGTTGACACATAGGGAAATCTCAATCCACAGATTACACAGATTACGCAGATGAGGTTCCGTTGTCTCTCCATCCGATCCCATCCGTGTCATCCGCGTAATCCGTGGTTCAGACAATCCAGGGCACGGCACGCCATGCCCCTTCGGACGCCTCCTGTTCTCCTGCTCTTCTATCTCCTCCTCTCCCTCCATACAAGCAACAAAGCTAAAATCATCTTATAATAAAGGCATGAAACAACTCACGCTGCTCCTGTGCATATTTATGCTGGCCGGATGCGCCAAGTTCCCGGACACCCCCGTTGCGGGTGGAAAACGGCTGATCGTGGAGTTCACCGTGGCGGGGAACATCCGATCTGACTACCTCTACTTTTTGTGCATCAACAACTCTGGCGATACTATCGGCAGTAACGGCCCGATACCGGTGTTGACACCTCCATGGGGCAACGGCTACGCCGCCGGCCGATTCACGCATGTGGCGGAATATGCAGTGGGGCAGACCTACGGCGTGTCGACGCTATACCAAATCATCGACCCGGCTAACCCCATTAACCGGCGCCCCATCGGTACCCCATTAGCCACCGAGCTCAGCGCGAATGGCAAAACCCTGCGCTTTACCATCGATATGAGCACCATTCTCAATGTCGGGCAAACGCTGGATGACATCAAGGCGCTGCAGCTCAACATCATCGCCACCAACCGCGCCCCGCTAAATCCCAACGACAACAACTCAAAATTCTGGGATGCTCTCGGTGACGGTAATGACAGCACCACCATCAACGCCTACCTGAACATCCGCACCGAGCAAGACGGCACCTGGCAAAACCAGTCTGGCTCCCTTAACTACGAGCCTCAAGGCGACGTGCTGGACCGCGACCGTCCCGCCGCCGTAGACCCCGATCTGGACATCGTCGACTGGCGAGTAGATGTGCGCAGTTAGCCGAATCATCACCACAACTAGCCGGATTATGCTGTAATACGGGCGGAAACTCTGCTATCTTTGTAGTGTGACAGATGCTGTCGTAGGGGCCACCCTTGTGGTGGCCCTTGGGCGACCGCCGGTCGCATCTAGTACGACCAGTTATTTATAAATGACCGACAGGAGGCAGATGATGCAGCAGTGGGTGAAAGAGGCCCTGGACCAGATTGATGAGTTATACCCGCCGGAGCGGCTGCAGAAGAGCATCACCCGCTATGAAGCGTTGTGGAACCCAGACGACTACCCCGCGGAGTATCCGCTGCAGCTCAGCGCCTGCACGGTAGACTACTACAATGGTGTCCACACGCCTGAGCAAAGACTGCGCAAATGCATGGATGAATGCATCCTGCATGGCATGATCGGCGATGATTTCCTTCCTAGCCTGTTCCCAGGATGCCGGCAGTCCACCATCCCGAATATGTTCGGCGCGCCAGAGATCATCGCCGGTGAGGACACCACCTGCAACCCGCTGGTGTTTCAGCCTGAGGATGTGTTCCGCCTGCCTGAGCCCTGCATCGCCTCTGACAGCGTGGCGCAGCAGTAGTTGAACATGCAGAGCTACTTGATGAACGAGACAGATGGCCGCATCCCCATTCACGTGGCCGATATGCAGGGGCCGATGGATGTATGCGGGAAGCTCTGGGGTTATGACGGCATGCTGGCGGCGGCTTACGAGGATCCCGAGGCGTTTGAGCGAATTCTCGGGCTGGCCACACAGGCGTTTATTCTGCTGTGGAAGGCCCAAAAAGAGCTGCTTGGTGAGCTGTTTGTGCCAACCCACCTTTATGGATGGAGCTACGCACCCAAACACATGGGCGCCACCGTTTCTGTAGACAGTCTGGTGATGATCAGCCCCAGCTTTTACAAAAAGTATTTCCGGCCATCGCTGGAGACCATCGGCCGCGAGCTAGGCCCCACCGCGATTCACAGTTGCGGCGACTGGAGTGCGGTGGTCGCTGAGGTCTGCCAGACCGAGGGTGTGATCGGCTTGAACGTCAGCCAGATGGAGCTTCAGCAACTGGTGGAGGCGGGGATGCCGCAACATATCGTGGCCACCGAGAACGTATGGTCGCACCAGTTGGCCGATCAAGCCGATATCATCAAACGGCACAGGCTTCGCGCTGAAGTCAACATTATTGACCCTCCGACAGCCCCCTTCTACAACCAGCCGAAGGAGAACTGGCCGGACGAGAACATCTGCCAGCTCCGCGAGAACATGCTGCGCTACCGCGAGCTATTCGCGGCGAAGTGAGTATCGGCGGGGGGTGGGTAGCAATTACCCACAGTAATAATGTAAGTTCGTGCACCTGGCATGCCGCGACATAAATGTCTCGGCTGCTGATCAACAAGCCCGGTAAACCGGGTTGCGGAGCTCCTTGCCGATAAAGATAACGTTAATAAAGACTGCTTCAGCAGTCTTGGTGTTCAGTAGCCGAGACATTTATGTCGCGGAATCGGTGACCTACTGGCCACGCGATATTTATGGGTAATAAACTGACATAAATGTCTCGGAATCAGATTCATGCAGGTATCTACATTACCCACCCCGCCTTAAAACTGCTGGGCGAGCCGCACCATGGTGCTGTAGTTCGCCAGTGTCAGCGGCGTGACCTCACGACCGTAAACCGCCGATGAAGGCATCAGTACAAACCCACGGCCCTCGCCTTGAGTGCCATCGGCCAGCGACTTCGCCACGACCTTCTCAAACTGCGAAGGCTCCATGTTCTCAATGTCGCGGATCTCGATATTGCCGAACAGCACCAGCTTGTCGCCGTATTCACGCCGCATGTCAGCCAGCTCCACATCGCCAAGCGGTGGGGGCTCAATCGGGTCAATCGCATCAGCTCCCATCTCGATGATGTAGGGCAGCGAGCTTTTGATGCGTCCATGACTGTGGATGCGGGCGAACCCGCCGTGCGCGTGGATCATATCGACCATCGGCTTGGTGTATCCCACCACATACTCGTTATACAGTGAAGGCGGCAGATAGGGCTCGGTGGCGTATTCCGGCCCGTAGATGCGCCACAAATGGCCAGGAAACAGCTCTGAGGTCTTCGTGGTGTATCTGTGCAGCCAGCGTGATATCTGAGCTAACAACTCGTGAAACAGCTCCCGCTCGGTGAAGGCCATCACAGTGTAATCTTCCATCGAAAACAGCGAAGCGGCCATGCAGATCGGGTCGGCGGTGTCCACCATCACGATGCCGGCATCACCAAGCTCCTGTTCGGCAGTGACCATCGGGGTGACGTCCTGATCGTAGTCAAACACCTCATCCGGAAGCTGCAGGTAGGCCTTCATGTCATCCGCGTCCTTCAGCAGATGCTCGATATTCCAGATCGTGGCCACATCGGGGTCCTGCCGTGTCAGAGAGCTGAGGGTGCGGCCAGCCACCTGAATGGTGGTCCGACTGAAACGCGAACCGTTCTCGATGTAGCTCTCGCCCTTGATGTAGGATGACGCGCGGTTGCTGCGACTCGGCGTCATCGCGGGAGCCACAAAGCGGATGATATCGGTCTGCTCATACGCCAGCTCCAGCAGAGGCTGCCAGGAGGGTGAGGTATACACGTTGAAGGGGTCGTTGAGGTCGCTGTTCGGTGTAAACCCGCCCAGTTCGTAGAAGCTGACGGCGGGACGGTCGACCTTTTCTCCGCGGATGGTGGCATTGAGGCGTTCGCGTCTGTTCATCTGTGGTGTCTCCTGGGATGCTGGTTTGGCTTATTTTACCACGTACCGGCTACAGGCGGGGGTCATCCTGCCATGCCACACGCTAAAGCCTTGCAGGAATCCCCCTTCCGGGAAGTGAACCTGAACTCAAAGCACCATCATCACACGAGGTCTGCCACAATGCCTGAATTCCCGCTGAAGGGGCTCACCGAAAAGCCCAGATACGAGCAACTGCCCAGCTTCGCGACCGGTAATGCGCGGCGCGACTCCTTTCTGAACGAATACTTTATGCGCCACCTTTCGGTAGACGGTCACGGCATCTACTGGGAACTTGGGCCTATCCCCGGCACGACCCCGTTTACCTGGGTGCTGCAGTGGGATACGCTCTGCCTGGCCCCCATTGACCGCTCCGCGATGGGCCATCGCCGCTGGCAAGGCGTGACCGAAGATTCACTCATGCGCTTCTTCGGGTTACTGCCGGTCGACCGCTTCGGCTACGTCTGGGGCGGACCCGTTCGTGTGGAAGCCACCGACCAGTGGGCGGGCTCCATCCAGCCCCACATCGGATGGCCCTGGCCGTTCTACATGCACAACCGCGAGGCCAAGACCGCCGTGGCCTGGGAGTTCAACCACAAGCCAGGCGAGGTTTCAGCAGAACGCGATAGCTGGAGTGCAGAGGGCATCACGCTGGAGCCCAACTGCGTGGACAACAGCCTGGCGGGCACCGTCAGCTCCGAAACCGGCGGCTTCATCGCACCCAAGATGTATACACCAGCTTTTCAGACCCCAATATTGGATGTGGACATCTGCTTTAAATGCGACGAAAAACTGGACGCCTCGCAGATGATCCACGGCACGCGCATCTACTGGACCACCGACAAGCAGCCGGAGTGGAGCGAGGCCAACTCGGTCGACGCCTCCTTCGCGCTGATGCCGCCGAAGGAGCTGCCGGACTACTTCCTGCCATCCATCAGTCCGGTCTACGCCCGGTACGTGCTCTTCCTGCCGATGTATATGCACCCTGGCTGGGGCAAGAGCGATGACACCATCATCACCGGCCTGAAGATCGTGCCGGGAGCAAAGGCGAAGGGCGCGCAGGTGTTGCTTGACCACGTGCGCACCGCCTATGACACGCGCTGCATCGACACCAACGCGACTCTCATCAACGGCACCGCCGACACACTACTGTGGAATTACGATGCGGAGTTCTTGAAATACATGCTGCCCCATCTGCGAAGATCCTGGATTTTCCTGAAGGTGCATATGCAGCTCGAAAAATACGGCATCCCCTGCACCGACTGGATGGTGGGCAAAGACGGCATCGGCAACAAAACCGGACACGGTGTGCTGGGCAGCTACTGGGATCTGATGCCTTGCGGACGGTTCTGCCTGGAGAGCTCCATCGGAGCCTTTCAAGCCGCCACCAAGCTGGCGATCATCGAGGAGATGGCAGCCAAAGAGGGCATACACGTGCCGGATGTCAGCGTGGACGGACCCGACGGCAAAACACCGGTCGGCTACCACGAGACCCCTGCCACACTGCGTGCCGCCGCGAAGCGCGTGAAGTCGACCGTTGAGAAGCGGTTCTGGGTAGCCGATAAGGGCCGGTTCGCTCGCAACATTGACATCAATGGAAAACTTATCGACTACGGCTTCCTGCACTTCAACCTGTGGGCTCTCGCTGTGGGCATCGGAACACCCGCACAGCGCAAGTCGGTGCTCTCCTGGTGCGATGGCCGGGTGATTCCCGGCGATACCTCCATCGGCCCAGATATCTATAAATGGCGGTTTGGACCCCGAATCACCACCAAACGCAACGGCGACTGGTATTACTGGCCCTGGCAGGAGTTGATGGACAAGGATCCTGAGAACCCGCAGTTTACCTGGGGCAACCAGATGCAGGACGGCGGTGCGGTGCCCTTCACTAACCTGTTCGACATCATGACCCGTGTGGAAGAGAACACGCCTCAACAGCGTCGCCGTGTGGCACAACGCATACAGGAAATGATGGCCTGGTTTGAGGATGTGAAGTCTGCAGGCGGTGATGGCTCCTATTTCTATCGGAAGTATTACGACGGTCATCCCGAACGCGGCCGGCAGCAAGGTGGCGGTCCTGCAGGCGGATTAGGACTGGACCGCGAGTTCCTTGGCGATGCCGCTTCGGGAACATTTGTGCCGATCTGGGCACTGATGGGCCTAAAACCTGAGAAGTATAGGGAGCTGACCGTTCGTCCCTTCCTGCCTGACGGCTGGCCCTTCGTCGAAGTGAACAACATCTACTGGCATGGCAACCACATCTCACTTAAAGCAGACAAAAACAGCTTGGTTGTCGATGGTAACCTGCCAAACACCAAGGGCATGACACTAAAGGTGGTGCTTCGCGAGCTGCCACAGCTGCCCACCATCAGCTTCAACGGTAAACCGGTACGAACCACGCGAGACAGCAAGGGGTTAACGTGCCATATACCATTGAAGGCCGGCACGCTCACCTGGAGTGCGAGCTAATGACAATGAAACTGGCTGCATTGATAGGTGTCGCTTGCTTATCATCGGCACCCTTATTTGCGCAAACAGCACTCTCCGTGAGAGCGGTCGCCAACCGACCCTCGCTGCTGTTCACCGAAGGCGAGCAGCTGAGGGTATCCGCCCGCGTGGAGGGTGGCGATGGGGCCGCTCTGGTCGATTATGCTGTGCAGGAAACAGCGGGTGCTTTGAGCCTCAAAGGAAGCATCACCGTCAAGCGCAAGGGCAGCGAAGCTGCCTCGGTCGCACTCCCTCTAGCCATCTCGGCGCGCGGCCACTACACGCTGAAACTCACCGCCCGCTGCGGCCAGCAAACCGCAGAGCACAATACGACGCTGGCGATTGTGATGAAGCCGCTGCCCACGGACATCAACTCGCCTTGGGGCATGTTTTGGATACCCACTGGAGCACCTGGCTCATCGCCAGACAAGGTCCCCACTGAGATGGCCCAGAACATGCGCATGCTGGGTGCCTCCTGGGTGCGGTTCAACTTCTGGGAGAGCGTGTATAAAGCCTCGGGGGAGCGCGGAAAAGTCTGGCTGGACATCCGCGATATGAAGCGGCAGGCCGCCGCGTTCCACAAAGCGGGGCTGCACATCTACGGTGAGTTTGCGCAGATGCCCAAAGCTCTCTCCTCCTCAACCAGCACCGCCGAAACAGGCGATGCCGGCCCGTTCTACAGCCGCGTGAAACCCAAGGACTACTCCCTGTGGGACCAGATGGTGGAGCAGATCGCCCGCGAGTTCAGGAACGAAATCGGCGTGTGGGAAGTCTGGAACGAGGTCGATATGACCAATATCTACTGGTCAGGAACTCCAGAGGAGTATGTCGATCTGGTGGAACACACCGCCCGCGCCATCAAGAAAGGCAACCCGAACGCGCTGGTCGCCGCAGGCGGATTCACCTCCATGGCACTGGTCAATCCCGAGTGGAAAGTGCGCACGCAGCGCATGTTCGAACTGGGACTGGGCAAGTTGATTGACATCTTCAGCATCCACTACAGCGACAGTGCGGCAACACTGGATGCATGGCAGCAGTTCCGTAGAAGCTTCAGCCTGAACCAGCCGATTTGGAACAGCGAAGAGATATCTGTGGTACCGCTGGAGAACCTCAAGCGCGGTATCCGCTCCTTCAAGTTCCTGCATGTGGATGCGGGCTATCCGCAATACCGTGCGATGCTGCAGAAGGACTGGAGCATCACCGCAGCCGGTGTGGGATACGCCACGGCCGCACGTCTGATCGGCTCCAAGCCGTTCGAGAGTGAAAAGACCATCGGACCGTTTAGTGTGTTCACCTTCGGCAAAGATCAACCCGTGTCGGTGATCCGCCAGAACGCCAATGCACCCGGGAGGGCGAAGTTGCTGGACAACTCCACGCTGTTTGAGAAGATCGCCGTCACCGCTACACCAGCATCCGGCCAGACCGCCCAGGTTTTCGACATACTGGGGCGCAGCACAGCACTGACCAACGGACAAGCCATCGCCGCATTCAACTACGCCGAGGCCAACCCCGAACTTTATCGTAATGTCCCGGTGTCGGAACCCTGCGTGTTCGTCACGGGTGTCAGCCAGATCACCGGCGTCATGGGCATTGCACCAGCAAAGGGGTCAAAAGCGATCGTGGCCGAGGCTGAAGATGGCCGTTTCAGCTCCCAGTGGCAGCTGAGTAACGCATCTGGCTGGTCTGGAGGGAGTTATCTGTCGCTTTTTACAGACGATGAACCTGACAGCCAGGGGTATACCGTGATCCTTAGCTTCGACATCAGGGAAAAAGGCGAATATGAGCTATTCTTCTCCGGCAATGCGCTCTCGCGGCTGAGCACCCCGCGCTCGCTATCGCCATTCACCTGGCAGATCGATGCCGGTGAGCAGCACCTCGCCGACAACGGCCTGCCCATGAGCGCCACCACCGGCGCACCGGAGGGGTTGAGCAAGCTGGGCCGAGTGTCACTCGACGCCGGTTCACATAGCTTCACGCTGCGCCTGACGGGGCGTCGCGATGTGCCGGATACCCACTACGCGCCCTGGTTCGACGCCATCGGGCTGGTGAAGGCGGATTGAGGCCGATTCAAGGGGCAGCCCCCTGTGGCTGCCCACGAAGGTTACAGGCCGCGGTTTCCGTGCCCCTCTCACTCCGCTGTCGGTTTGCAGTATATCCGCCAACGCACCATTTCAGAGGCATCACCCCACAGACCACCCTTCTGTATCTCCAGGCGTAAGTAGCGTGTGGTGACCGTGGGCAGCGGGTCCTGGGCGTCGAAATTGGTCTTACCTTCGCGGTGGATATCAGAAATGGCCCTCCATGCCTGCCCATCATCTGAGATCAGATACCGGTATATCTGCGGGGTATACACGTCCCCGAAGTAGTTGGCACACCGCAACGCGCTGGTGTTGAATGTCTGGGGGG
Source organism: Armatimonadota bacterium (assembly GCA_963677485.1). Taxonomy (GTDB): domain Bacteria; phylum Armatimonadota; class HRBIN16; order HRBIN16; family HRBIN16. The sequence goes on from OY781964.1 coordinate 1,153,486, forward strand.
TAGACCAGGAATACTGCACCCAACGCGGCTTATCATCCCATCGGAGGGTGTAGCTCCCACCGGCGGTCCTGTTGAGCACCTTCGCCTCAGCACTCCGCACAGAACCGGTCACGACCGCATCGGGGGCCAGATCAAGTGACGCCAGATCCGGCAGCGCGAGCATATCCTGCAGCACGCCCTCACGATACAGCTTCAGTACCGCAAGGTATTTGCCGTTCGATGTGGCCTCAGCAAGGCTAAAACCCTCGGTTCTGGGTTTGAAAAGTCGGCTCTCACGCGCGATCCCGTTACCGTCGACCAGGTTAAGGTATAACTGCTCCGCACCAACCGTGCTGGGTGAAGTCAGCCACACCCGCTCTCCGACCCGCCTCAGCTTGAGCAGCGAGGGCAAAGCCGCGATCACCGCCACATCGCAAGGCGCGATCTGCATGACGGCCTGTGCACCCTGCCTGGTCTGATCTACCCTGAGAGCGGTGAGGTTCAACAGGTCGACCCAGTGGCGATTAGCCAAAGCCGGAAGCGCAAGCATCTGCCCCGAAACGGGGTAGTCGTTGTTGTTAAACAGCGTGAAGACGGTCTTCATAGTGCTGGTAAAGCGGTTGCAGTAGACCCCGTTAGCCAGGGTAGTAACAAGTGGCTTCGGATGCGACTCTGTGAACGCATCGCGGTTATCCCGTTGAATCGAATGGATTCGACCGAGCCAGCTTTCCGGACGCCCAGCACCCTGCGTTGAAACCATATATCCCGTGCCGTTGAACAGGCAGAGCTTCAACTGGGTGTCGATCTCGCTCTGAGTGCCATCGGGTATGTCCGCGAATTTAAATTCCGGAAATACAAACCGCATGAAATGCACCGGAATTCGGTGAGCCTCCGGGGAATTCTTCAACTGGACACAGGTGTAGTCTTCCACACCGTCAAGGTAAGGAAGCAGGCCGTCAACAGCGGGACCTTCTGTATACATGGTAATGTCAGGGTTCACAGTATCAAGGCCGGCCCGCACCTTGCGCAGCAGTTCGCGGGCACCGTTCATCGCGCCATCCTGCTGAAACCGGCCGGGATTGTGTGCCGGGTTGTCTGATGTGCTTTTGTCGCCTGTTCCCCATCCCACTTCATCCAGATAGATGGAATCCAGCTTCAGATCCCTCGCCAGGCGGGTGGTTTCGCCTACCAGCCACTTGTGCCAGCCTGGGCTGCACAGCCACATGCACTGGTTGGCAAACCCCACTTGGAACTCTTTGCCCTGCATCTGCCCCCACTCGGTGCCGTGATCCTTCCAGACCTGCGTGGTCTTGGCGGCAATGTATCCCTCCACATAGTGGTTTGTCGCAATCCCTCTGCGCTTGCACTCGCTCACGAACCTCTGCAGCTCTGCCAGGCTCCAGTCATCACGGTAACCATAATCACCCAGGATGCGGTTCTTTTGCACCATGAACTGCATGTAATCGGGGGTGGGCTGTTTGTCCAGTTCGGCCAGCGCGGCATCGCAGTTCGGCTGCGCGAACAGGTCGAAGGAGCTGTGCAGGAAGCTCAACTTGGCACCTCTGTCGCGGGGTTTATACCATGTGTCGACCCAGTTACGGTAGCTCCTCAACGCATCACGCCAGTCACCGGCTCCGATACCAATCACCACCGAGGGCACAGAATAGGACTTGCCGGTCTGAAGCGGTATACGCATCCAGTTCACGGCCATGCCGATCCCTTCAGTCGCTTTGAGCGAGTTCGAAAACGGAAAGCCGTAGTCATCACGCAGTTTGATGGGGTTCACGCCCCTCTCGCGCTTGGTCAGCTCGTAGGATTTCCGCATCATGCTGCAGTCATGAGTGACCACATAGATACCGGCGGGGCGGTTCACGCCAGCCCCAGATGGATGATAAACATCCATTACCTGCATCCTGGCATACTGGCCGTAGGTTGTTGCCAATTCGATAGGTATGTCGTTCAACAGACCGCTGAACCGCGGGTGGAAATAGTATGCTTCCTCTGGCTTCGGGCCGATCTTGAGACCATCCAATACCGGAAACGCGAAGGTGGCGTCGAGTTCGCCGTTTGACTTGAGGGAGAAACACCACGTGCTTTCGAGGGTCGCATTCGTATCAATGAGCAGGTTTACCTCAAGCAGACGGTTGTCGGACTTCCAGAGCATATTCCAGGTTGTGGTGCTTCCTTTCGCCGTTCGGACGGTCTTGATGCTCCGAGTGGTGAAGTCCAGCGAGCTGATGTTCCGATTTCTGGCCTTCTGCTGGGGCGAAGGTTTGGCCTCGCGAAGTGTCGCGGCGAAGAACGGCTGAGGCACGCGCGGTTGGTAGATCGTGCTGAAGCGTCCCATGCTGCGATTTTCGATCGAGGCCACGCTGGGTTTCGTGCTGTCCAGAGTGATCTTGTAGTGCGCGTTGGACAGTTCGGTATTCGGTGTGGCGGTTACTGAGACCGAGGCAAGTGTGACAAGTGCGGTGATAATAATTACGATGGTGTGGGTTCGCATAGCTGCTCCTGCATATGACGGATTGGATGATACATCATTTTACCCGTTTCGCCGCTGTGTGGGGTTGGGTTGATAGCGGGGCGGGTATTTGCAGGTGGTGTGATCCTGTCGCGTCATCAATGCCAATCTATGACACACATATCAGCCCCCGTCCCGCGCCCTAAAGGACACGGCTTCTTACCCGAAAAGCCGGCTAGAAGCCGGCTGCAGGGCATCCCCCAGTCAGTGTGCGGCTGATGTATGGTGGCGGCACCCTGACTGCTTCAGCAATTTTTTTCAACAATAGCCGAGATATTTATGTCGCGGAATCGGGTAACGGATGCCCCTATTATAGTGCAATCGTATTTAGTATAATAGTCCGTCGCCTTATTATACGATGCGATAATAACGCCCCCGCTCACGCCGTGGCGGGCACGCCAGTCCCCACCCTGCGCCCAATGGCGTAGCACACGGCCGCAACGATCAGCCCGGGGTACATCGGCTGGATGTCCGCTGGGAACACCGGCCAGGTCGACGAGCCATGCGCAATGCCCACCCCCAGCCAGATGCTGGAGACCACCGGACCTAAAACCATAGCTGCAAGCACCCACTTGCTATGGGCCCGCCCCGTCTGCCAGTAGCTGCCCAGCAGTGGGATCAACAGCCCGGGGATACACACCGTGCCCAGCAGATACCACAATCCGATCACGCTCTGCACTTTCCACGCCAGGAATATCGCCAGAGTGCTGACCACCGCGATGCTCCACTTCGTCCATAGCTGCGCCACGTCCTCATTGTTGCCCTTGCGGATGCGCCACACCAGGTCGCGTCCAAAAGTCACCGCCGACATAAAGGTAAAGCTCACCACCGTGCTCATGACCGTGGCGAACATCCCCGCATAAAAGGCACCCTTGGCGCCAGATGGCAGCACCTTCTGAGCCAGCAGAGGGTAGGCGTACATCGGCTGGTCGATATGCCCCAGAATCGCCCGGCTGTAGAGGCCTGCTGTGGTGGTCATGAAGTCAAACAGAATCCAGAACAGGATACTCACCAGAATGCCTCGCTGGGCCACTTGCGGGCTTTTGGCGGCGGCACAGCGTTGGTGAAAGCCCGGATCGACCAGTGTCTGCATGGCGATGAAGAACCACACGATGGCATACGACAGGCTGTTACCGCCCAGCCAGGTGAGGTGCAGCGGGGGTAGATGCGCTTTCAGGTAGCCGTATCCGCCGTAGGTATGGAAAAGGAACGGAAGGATCACAGCGAATCCCGCGAACATGAAGATGAACTGCAGGATGTTCACCCGCACATCGCTGAGGAAACCGCCCTTGAATATGGTCAGAACGCTCAGAAGGGTGCCGCACGCCAGGCAAACCAGCATCGGCCAGCCAAACACCAGTTTGAACAGCACACCGATGATCAGCACATAAGGAGCCGGGTTGACCAGCAGAAAAGTAAGTATGGCGCCCGCCAGCCCGCAGCGTTCGCCAAACGCCTTGCGCAACTGATCGGGGATGGTCACCGCTCCGCCTGTCCGCACCTTCGGTGCCAGCCATGCCGCGTAGATCAGCGCGAAGATGTAATAGGGCACGCCCATCACAGTCCAGTTGCTCAAGCCAGAGCCGTAGCTCCACTCCCCCACCCCAAGGATACCGCCATACCATGTAGCCACCAGTGTAGCCACAAACGCCGGCATGGTGAGAGCGCGTCCGGCCAGCAGATAGCCCTCGGAATCGTGTTTGCGTAACTGCCTCTGAGCCAGCCAGCCCACCAGCACCGCGCTGAGCATAAACAAAGTGATGACGGCGATATCTACCGCACTAAAAGTTACCATTCCCAGTCAATACCTTCCATTTCGGTGTGCATGTGTACCACAATCAATCGACCTGCGCGAAATACTACGGTGACCCGCTCTTGCGTCGCTTCGTTGCTAACTCCGCGTGTGCCCATGGGCAGAGTCTCATCGCACAACGGCCACTTCAAACCGGATGTGCAGACACCCTCCGCCTGCGGCAGGCCAAACAGCGACACAGTCTGTCCCGCTATCGTATGCAGCTCCAACGGTTCGGAAGCACAAGGAACGTAGATGCCTTCGTTGTCTGACACCATGCGAAGTGATAGCTGATCGGCCCAGTTGGACGCACAAAGCAGGTTCCCCAGCTCATGATCCAGCCGTCGGCCGGTGCCACCAAGGATGGTGACACGGGCCGACGGGTAAGACGAATAGATCGCGGTAAGGGATTTCTCAAGGTCGGTGTTCTCTTGAGTCTCCACTTTACAGAGGCAGTGCCGATACATCGTCGCGAGACCGGGGGAGAGTGAGTCGATGTCTCCCACGATCAGGTTTGGCTCCACTCCGGCATCCAGCAGGTGGCGGGCGCCGTTGTCGGCAGCCACTACCAACTCGGAATACCTGGCACAGCGTTGGGTCAGCTCCACAGATGGAGGCTGACCGTTGAGCATCAGCAGCACTCGCATCTAGTCACACGCCCAGAAGTCGTCACCGCTGACCATACCCTCGACGCTGGTGCGGGAAGCATCAAATGCGCCGGAACTCGTGATGAACTTGGCATGACCGTCGGCGAATATCATCGTGCCGCCCATGGGGTGCCACATGCTGTAGTAGTCGTAGGGATAGTCGCCGTCATAGCCATATTTATCACTGCCAGGCGAGGTGCGGCTGAAGAAGGGGAATATCTCGTCGCGGATGATCCGCGTCTCAGATGGGTAGGCGAAGCTGTCCAGGCTGACATCCCGCGCCTGCCAACCGGCCCCGGTGCAGACGTCCGCATTGTTCTGCGTCGACTCGCCGCAGACTATCGAATAGGCGCAGTGGCTGAAGCGGTAGCTGGAGCCGTAGGCTTGGAGATAGCTGTGCGATCCAGGCACATCGCGTCCCTGGAACGGGGTGCCCCTGTCACTGGGACAGCCGAATACATTCTTGGCTTTGCAGTAAGGCAGCAGCTCCACCTCAATGCCCTTATGGCCACTCTTGCCTGGGCCTGGATCACTGTTATATGCGTAGAAGATGGGCATCACACCATCTGAGTCTTCTGCGTACATCATAACGGCTAGACCTATCTGCTTGCCGTTACTCAGGCAGGCGGTCGCTTTGGCTTTTTCTCGTGCTTGTGCGAATACAGGGAAAAGTATGGCCGCCAGGATTGCGATGATCGCGATCACCACCAGCAGCTCTATCAATGTGAAAGCTGAGTTCCGTTTCATGTTAGTATATACCTCCAGAAAGCGAAAACACCACCACGCTCCTGAAGGAAGCGTCGGTGGTGAGAACTCAACCATGCGACCGCCTTCCTACACCGGTACTGACCGGGTCAGGTTCCAAGGGTTTTCCCAATTGGGATCTCAGCCGGATGGCTCCCCTGGCGGCTCACTCCATTGCGGGGGTGAACTTCGCTACTTCCATTATACCATTTCGGAACTTATCAATCCTCCGTTAGTGGGTGTTTCGGCCTGATGACATGCGGTTCGTGCGCCACTCGTTGAGTGCGTAAACTGCGAATATCGCAAGCAATGGCTCAATGGCCATGCGATACCGCCACTGCCCTTGAGATAACACTGACAGGTTAGCAAACAGAATCACACTAACCACCAGGGCAGCCATATTACGCATCACCGGCTTTTTCAATGCACACACCAAACCCCACAGCCCGCATAACACCATGACCGCCCAATATATCACTGACGCCAGTATAAACAGATATCTCCCGATCACAGGCGCATCGGCCGGTACGACCTTGGGATAGATAGTGGCATATGGAGGCACCCAGAAGCGGGCTATACCGCAGGCCACTCCAAAGGCCCAGTCCAGAGGATAGTCTTTGATGATCGCTTTGCCTATACTTTGGTAATATTCTGCTTGTGCGAACCCATCCATTTCGGCCCCGTTGACTACCGGTGGTGCGGGATCCACCAGCCAGGCGGATGTCGATGTGCTGTCATTTCCTCTATACATCCAGGAAGGAGCACCATGCTTGCGATTGAGTTCTGCCCAGAAACTAGCCGGCATGGGATACGCTCGGGTATACATATGTGATGGCTTAAGCTGGCCGTGAGTTCGGCTCCAATGTATTGCCGCGGCAGTCTTGGCTTCGTAGTTATATGTTTGAATTGCAGGCAGGGAGCTTAACTGTGGCGTTTTGAAAACAACGTAGTTGCGGATCATCCAACCTGCAGAACCCATGATGGTCAAAATTAACCATGCAACGATGTGGATAGGAACGATACCCATCGGTCGTTTCTGCACCCAAATATAGATCAAGATCGGAATAACTAACGACAGCATGGAGGGCCGTACTAGAATCGCAAAATCCAGCAGGATGGCACTGATGAACAAAAGTCGCCAGCCTTTAACCCTGAGCAATAGGAGCAGAGACCATAGAAATAGGAATACGCCGAGGGTCTCAGAAAATAACATCTTTGAGGTGATGATGAAGGTGGGCGATACGCCTGCTAGCAGTGCCGCAGCGATCGCTTCATTTCTCCCCATCTTATGCAGGGCTAGTAAATACACCAGGTATGAGATGCCGAAGAACAACACAGTCTGGATCGAAATGACCGCAAGCACGCTGCCATTGGTCATCGCATATATGGCCGCGACAAATGCAGGATAACCGGGCGTTCGCTTGCATTCGGGCACCAAAGGCGCAGATAAACAGTAGGAATATGCTCCGTTGTACACCATATTTCGGGCGATACGGTTGTATCCGTCTGCGTCATCATCAAGGGCTGAATGTTGCAGCATCACACCATACCCCGCAAGCAGATTCAAACCTATTAGTAATAATGCCAGTACAACCCACAACCGCTTAACATGATGTGATTTAACTAATTCTGCCATATTTATCTCCTATAGAAAAACAAAAAAACAGGATGGCTGCGGATGCGTGGAAGAACCTGACCATGGCAGTGGGCAAAGCTGCTTCGCCCACCACCTAACCTCATAGTTGCTTACAAAGCAGCGAGCACTTGCGTGGCACTCATCGCGGTGGTGAACTTCACGCCAGCCAGCTTGCTGGGGGTCAACGCCTTGCCAAGCTTGGCATAGAAGGCGTTCTTCGCCTTGCGGTCGGCGAACTGCGCATTGGCCCAAGTGCTGTTGAAGCCCATGCCGTAATAGCGGTTCATGAGGGTATGGCCCCAGATGAATTCGGCCCCTTCGACAAACTCGGCCACATAAGGGGCCAGTTCCGGTGCGTGGAAGTTATCCACAAAAGGCAGACCAGCCTTGTTCATCTCGGTGCCCACGATGATCGGCAGATCAAGCGTGCGGGCGGCCTCCATGCAGAGGCGCAGGTTCGCAACCTTGGTGGCCTTCTCTTCGGCCTTTTTGATGTTCCAGTTGCGGTCGGGGATGATGTTCAATGCCACCACGCCCTTCTTCACGCACAGTGCCAGCAGATCGGGCATGTCGGCCTCACCGGCGTTGGTGCCGTCCAGATAGGCCATGGTGGGCAATGCGCCGATGGCGTTCATCATCTCAATCGCCTTCTCCACGCTGGGGAAGGTGTCGGGTCCTGGGGCAATGTAGCCCACCCCACCGAACTTCATCAGCTTACCGCGGATTTTATCATGGAAGCTGGGGGCGTCGAGGATGAGTGCTTTGGCAGCTTCTACATCCATGCCAAGGATGCCCGCCCAATATTCGGCTTCAGCTTGAGTGTCATCGCCAAACACCTTCTTGGACTTTTGCTCAAAAGCGGCCAGCATATGGCGTTCAGTGGCGTTGCCTGCGGGGGTGAGGGGTTTCACATCGGCTTCGTAGTCGAGTTGCACTTTGCCCAGGCTGGCGTTGATCAGCTCCAGCATCTGCACATTGCGGCTGCCGGCCATATCGCGGAAGGCCTGCAGGGTGGCGGCTGCCTCGGTGCCGGCAACGGGAAGCTGGGTCACGCCGGTCATCATGAAGTATGCGATGCCCGGTTCATTCGGCGAGGTGATCACCTTGTCGGAGTATTCGGAGATCAGCACGCGGGTCTCCATCGCAACATCGGTGCGCAGGTCCAGCAACTCGCAGGCGGCGATGAACTCATCCATGCCGTCCAGCACGTCGAAGTCCACGATGCCGGTGGCCATCAGTCCGTATTTTTTTGATTCCCAGGCGATGCGGCTTGGGCTCCATCCCTCGGCGTTGTAACTAAAGAAGGTGTGGTAATGCAGGTTCACTTCGGGTTTTTCGGCGGGCAGGGATATCTCACCCGCCTTCGCCAAGGCGAGAAGTTCCGCCAGCGCAGATTGTCGTTCGGAGAGGTTGAAGGAGTTAAGCTGTTCCTCCAGCTTGGTCACTTTGCAGCAGGCCATCTATATCTGTCTCCTAGTTAGCGTATTCATGCAATTACAGGATACTAGCTTCGGTTAGTGGCTTCAAGCGAGCGAGGGGCATTCAGGGGCGGGGTGGATGGGGTTCAACGCAATGACGCAAAAGGGCAAAGGACGCAAAGGCAACCGTATTGCCTATGTCCGGGGCGGTCTGGCGGATGTATAACGGTGGTAGAAGGCTCAAGACCGCGCCGGTCTGGTTGCTTGACGGAAGGCGGTTGGCCCAGATGCGGAATAACAATCCGCAGATTACACAGATTACACAGATCAGGTAATGACCGCGCCGGCCTCCCTTGCGTCTTTGCGTTTTGTCCCCTCCGGGCCAATCGCCGCCTGCCAGGAACCAGACCGGCGCGGTCTTGAACCCTCAGAAGCCGCCAACCAACCGCCAGACCGCCCCGGACATAGCCAAACGGGTTGGGGTGGAGCATCCCATCCGCGTAATCCAAGCAATCTGGTCAATCCGAGGTACAGACAATAAGGCTATCCGCCAGACCGCACCAGTAATCTACTGCATCGCGATTGCCAGTCTAATTGCATAACGGCACGGAGTCAAGCTCCCATCCGCTCAAACCCAGCCTCGCCCCAGTCGGCTTACAGACCCTCGCGGTCAATGGGGCGTGAGGCACCGGCCTGGAGTGTGCTGCGGCGGCCCACGATCAGCACCGAGTTCTTGGCCCGCGTGATGCCGGTATACAACACCTCGCGGCTGAGCATCGCATGGTCATGGGGCACAGAGAGAATCAGCATCACGCAGCCGTATTCGCTGCCCTGACTTTTGTGTACGGTGTGCGCAAAGGCCGGCTCCCAGTGGGCCAGCGACTCCAGCGGGTAGCTGATGTCGCCATCGGTCTTGCGGAACACCACCTGCCGGTCACCATCAGTACCGCGCATCAACACGCCCACTTCGCCGTTACTAAGCTCACGCAGAGCGTCATTCTGGGTGACCATCACAGGCATACCAATCGGATAACCGGCGGAACCACCTGATGTATGCTCACGCAGCAGGTTCGTCATCACATGGTTGATACCTGCCACTCCGGTAAGCCCGCTGCGGGTCAGGCAGAGCACCCTGCCCGCATTCAACCCTTCGAAGACCGCATCAAGCTGCTGCTGGTGTACTTCGAGATGGTCGAAATCCAGGTTCTGGCGTAGCTTCTGCAGCATCGGCTGCGGATAGATCATCTCAAACCAGGGATTCAACAGAGCATGAAGCACATCAGGTCGGTGTGGGTCACAGTCCAGCAGCAAACAGCCCTGCTGGCCCATCTGACCGGGTGTGCCCGCAGGCAACAGGCTGTGATCCAACGGCAGTCCCTGGTTGACGGCGAGTGCGAGCTGTAAGATGCTTCGCACACTGCGGAAGGAGGTGCTGAGGGAAGCGATTGGCCACTCATTCTCTTGAAGCAATGTGGTCAAAGGAACCCCTGCCTCCACCGAGGGCAACTGGTCACGGTCGCCCAGCATGATCACCCTGCACTCTGACGGTGTCGCCTCCAGCAGGTTTGCCATCAACCGGATATCCACCATACTCAGTTCATCCAGAACCAGCGTGTCCGCAGCCAGCGGGTTATCTTGGTTGTGTTTGAACCGGCCATATCGGTCTATACGTAAGACACTATGTATGGTGTGGGCCTGAAGGCTGCGCAGCCATTCGGCCTCGGATGGGTCACTCAAAAACGAAGCCTGTTGGTGCAGCGACTCGGTCATGCGCTGCGCAGCACGGCCGGTCGGAGCGACCAGCACCACCCGCCCAGCCTGCCCCGCCGGCTGTAAACAGCGCAGGATGTTGACCACAATAGATGTCTTGCCTGTGCCTGGTCCACCGCTGATGATACTGAGCTGGTTATCCAACGCGAGACGCAGGGCCTTGTGCTGGTCCTCGCTGAGCTGCTGGTTGTTTCCCGATAGCACCACCTTGACGGCATCTTCAAGCACGGGCTGATCACTCTGTCTATTGAGATGGTTCAAGCCATCCAGCACCGAGTGTGCTGCATGGACCACCCCTTGGAAGCCGATGGTTTCGTCTCCCAGCACCAGCGGGCAGAGGCAGTCGGCATCGCGCGTGAGCAGCTCAGGGTAGAGCTGGTCTAGCTGCTGCCACTGTGATAAGAGTTCCGGTATACGCACATGCAGGCACTCTGGCAGCCGCCGGTACAAGGTATCTGTGTTGGCGTGCAGACAGATGCTACCGCCCTCAAAACTCTTGAACAAGGCAACCAGTATGGGCAACAGCGGTTCGTCAGCCCGGGGCAGGGTGGACGATAGCTCCAACAAATCACAAATCGACTGACGGCTTAATGGGCTTATCCATGCGGAGTATTCCCTGCTGATATGCATATACAGTGCGTGTTTAGCCATGCGATACCTGCTGCCTCATATAAGACATATATTGCCTCAGATGAGCTCCAAACTGCTCAATTTCTGCAGAGCAAAGATCCGTCCTGACGCAGAACCCTTCGTCGCTGCCCACATGCACGCCGCGCAAGAACACATAACAGATGCCGCCAAATCGGCTCCAGAAGTCCGTCATCCCCCAGGCCTCGTATAACCTCTGAAGGGCCAGTGTGTAGGTGCGGTATTGGCCATGGTATCCGCCATGCTCCATCATCTCGCCGATGGCTTCCGCACCGTAGCCTGACGGTGAACTGTTGCTCTTCCAGTCTAGAATGTATATCTTCCCATTTTGTTCGAACACGAGGTCGATGATCCCGAACAGGTCATCCACCACGCCTCCCTGCTGAGCCATGCACACATGAAACGGCAGTTCGGCCCGTCTTGATGCCATCGGGATATCTCCCAGCGGTGTGCCGGTCATCGGACACACGGCATGAAGTGTGTGCCAGATTCTGTCGGCGAACTCCGGCAGCCACGCTGGCTCACCCTCTTCTACCACCAATCCGCTTAACGGAATGGCATCAAGCACAAGCTGGCGGAATGCGGCTATCTCATACAACTGCTGAGCATCGGTGCATTGGCGAACCATCTCAAAGTCGATCGCCTGCAACACCGAGTGAAACAGAGTTCCGCTCTCAGCTCCTGTGGGTATACCGGCTTCTTCGGACTCATATGATATTTCATCATCCGAGCGGAGACCGCTTAACCCATCGCCTTCGGTCGATGCGAGCTGCCAGAATGTGTGATCTGGCGGTGGCAACGAGTTTGCGCCTGAAGCTGAAGAAGGATCATTACGGGTCAGCTCAATGGGAAGGCTGGAGAATGAGTGTATCCAGCTCTGTCTGCTGCGCATATGAGCGGGTGCGGCTCGGAACTCGCGCAGACCGCCCGCTAGTGTCGTGGAGGCGGGCATGAACAGCCTGCTTCCGTCTGTGTTACGGCTGTAGTCGATCTGCTGCACATGGCTTAGTTCACGGTCCGCAACCATATTAGTCAAACACTTGGCCATGGCGGAGCTACTCTTCTCATGCATGGGCATATACAACCGGCATCGGGCACGGGTCATGGCCACATACAGCAGCCTCTGCTGCTCCTCCGCAAACTGGATGTCAGCCGCTTTGATACCGGCATCATCACGATCACTCTGGCACAGGAACTCCATATGGTCCGCATAACACAACGTGCGGTAGTCGCTGGGGGCATCCTTCTGGCCCAGCAGAAGGAACACCACACCATACTCCAGCCCCTTCGAGGCGTGCATAGTCACGACCTGTACCTTGGGCTGATCGACCTCTTTACGAAGCTGCCCGGTCTGCTCGTCAGTTCCTCCGCCGTCCATCAGGCACTGCAGCCGTCGGATCAATGACGCCAGGTCATCATGGTTGTCTACTGCCATCGTGGTCAGCTCTTGACTAAGATGCAGCCAGTTCGCGGCCCGGCGATCGCCGTCTGATGCTATGATCTCGCGATGCAGCAGCTCCGTTTGATGGCACAGCACTCGGAAGAGGCCATCCCAGCGGCGGCGTTCTGCCAAGTCACCGGCTTGCTGCATCAGACGTTGCGCATGGCGTACCGCCAGCTGGTCATGCAGCTTCATGGGATGGATGCCAAACACACGGGTCAGCAGCGCATTCTGCATCAGACCGTGGTCTTCGGGTTCGAGCAGAGCCTTGAGAACCAGCAGCAACTGGGCGGCCTCAGCCGTTTGATAGATATTGCTTGAACGTCCGTTGCTGTATGGAATACCCGCATCAGCCAGTTTCAAGCCCATGCGGTTCGCCTGGTGATGGCTCTTGCATAGGATACAGATGTCATCCAGCTTGAGGGGTCGCTGCTCACCCCCGCGGAGGGCGACTGTGGGCGACTGGCCCATCAACCCGATGATCTCCTCCACAATAAACTGCATGTAACTGGTGGCACTGTGCCTGTCATCAGCACCGGTCTTGACGATCACGATCGGCTTACGGCCCTCCCAACCGGAGCCCAGAACCGTGCCTGGCTCAAGGGGCGCGCTCACCGGCAGATACTGAAGCCTGCCTGGCTCCGGTTCACCGAAGAGGCGGTTGTCACCGCAGAGCTGGTTGATGGCCTCTATAAACTGCGCTGACGAACGGTAGTTGGTGTCGAGGCTGGTCACCATGCCCCCGCGTTCACGCAGAGTCTCTTTAGCCGCCAGGTAGGTCTGCACGTTCGCTCCACGGAAGGTGTAGATGGCCTGCTTGGGATCGCCCACCAGCACCAGGTGCTTCGGGGCAGATGCCTCTTGCAGGAACAGGCTCTTGATGATATGCCACTGCAGGGGATCGGTATCCTGAAACTCGTCCACCAGTGCCGCCTGATACTGGGATGCGATCTGCTGGCACAGAGTAGGGTTGCCGTGCAGCGCATCTGCGAGGCCTTGCACCATATCGTTGAAGCTGACCACACCACGCTCCGCGCGGTTGTTTCGGGCCGCTGAAGCCAAGTCACTGGCTACAGCGGCCATGATGCCGGGGCTGATACGGGTTTTGAATACCGCAGAAGGACTGAGCTGCCCTTTTAGGTCTCTCAGGTAATCGCGTAACTGAACCACCAACGGAAGCGAGTTCGCCCTCACCCGCCGCCAGATGCTGTTGTAGACATCGGTCATGACCCGATCCGATTCGTCTATGGGCTGGTCGTAGATGTGGGCCAGTAACTGCTGAAGGGGCTCGATGACACGTGTTTGCGCATCGAACTCACCCTTCCTCACCGCTTTCTCAAACTGCACATTGATATCCAATTCAAGCTCGCTCCAATTGCTGTCCAGGAACTCAAGAAATGGGTGGGTGAGCTGTTCCAGCCACTGCGGCACTGACAGCGTCAGCAGGCCTAGCAACTCATCGAGGTTGCCGGGCTGCACCAGATCATCGCTCTGCATGGAGCCGGCGATGCGACGGCAGGTGGCACCACGACCCCCCACCAGGCTGGCTACGAAACTCAGCATCTCGGCCCGGAGCATCCCCGCAGAGTTGGCGATCGGCATCCATTTGTCGCGGATGAGCTGCAACAGCAGTTTTTGGGCCCACACAGGGTCATTCTCTATCGCTAGATCGAGGGGCAACAGACACTCGAAGCCATACCGAACCATCGTCATCTGGCAGAAGCCGTGGAAGGTGGTGATCTGCGCCGTGTCGAAGTTGGCCAATGCCTCTGCAGCCCGCTGGCTCTGCTCAGGGGAATACAGCTCTCCCTGTTCTATGTCGGTCAGAAATTGCCGCAGCCTGTCCTGCATCTCACTGGCCGCTTTGTTGGTGAAGGTGACCATCAGCAACTGGTGGATGGGCACGCCATGTTTCACAACCAAATCGGCCGCCTTACTACAGATGGTGTATGTCTTGCCCGTACCGGCAGAGGCTTCGATCAGCTCAAGTTGGGGTGCAAGCATCTCAGTGATCGTCCTCCTGGCTCTTCTGAGGGACAACGAACGGGGCGAACCGCTGATATAGCGCAGACCTCAACAGCTCATCAGATTCGGGTTGTGTGATGCCCTCAACCCAGCTCAGTGGGTCGACAGAATCGCCGTATTCAGCATCCAGCTCCTCTGCGATCTCCTGCATACCGGTCTCTATCCCTGTCTTCAGTATCAACGGGTAAGGGAGATGCCACAGACTGCCGGCCAAGGTGCTGTTCACCAGCAACGCAAGATAGTCATCCTCAAACGAGATGGTAAACTGCTCGGAACGAGGTTCGCCGCTCCAGCAGACCCACACGCTAACTTCAAGCGGTGTGATCTGGTGCTGGAGCTTGTATACCAGCAAAGCCAACGCAGGTTGCACTATGGCGAAGGGATGCAGTTTCCCGCTGTTCTTTTTCCCCTGAGCCATCTTGACGGCCACCAAATCGCCCTGCTCATTGCACACGCACAGAGGCCAGTCGGCTGTGACCGTGATGCCCTCGACATCGATCAGCGCTTGCACAGGACACAAATCCCCCAACGGCATCTGTGCTGCTAGCTCCTCTGATTTCTGTTGGATTGAGGCGATCAACACCGGCTCCATGGGGGCCACTGGCAGCAAGCCGCGATGCGAGCCCGCATGGTATAACTCTGCCGTGATGGCACGGACCGGCCGACCAGTTTGTTTGTTCAGCAGCACGGCTTGGGTGACCATACGGCTGATCTGCTGAGCCGTCAACTCCAATGGCTCGGTATCGGCCGTATCCTCCGGCGCGGACTCCCAGATACGGCCAGCCAGCCGTTCAAGTGTTGAGGTAATCGGATCATACAGGAACGAACTCAGTTGCCTCACGCTGAGTTCACGTGGAGCTTCTGGCAAGCTTAGCGGGGCCTCTTCACGGCTTTCGATGTCTACCATCTTATCGAGAGCCGTGGTGGCTTGAGCTGCCAACTCCGGGCTGGCCAACTCGCTGTGACTAAGCTGCTTGAGCGCGATGAGCCAGTCCGACAGGCTGTAGTTCGGCCACACAGGCAGCTTCCCATCTGGAGCTACCAGCAGATGCTCTATACTGTAGGGCATTAAGGGCACGTGCCGCGTGACAGTGCTGACATCGGGTATACCGAGATACTCCAGCAACTGCCGAAGCTGGTTACTGAGGTAGCCAGGCGTATCGGTGACAGGATCCAGCTCCTGGTAGCTCAGTGTGATGCTGTCACTGGCACTGAGCAGTGCCGTGAGAAGCGACTGCCGGGCGATGTCCTCCGCCTGGCCACCGGTATCTGTGCGGATATCGAGGCTTGACGCACGCACCCGCAGCGGGAAGCGGCCTTCATTCAGCCCGCAGACGATGACATGGCGGAACGGAACCCCGCCAAGCTGGTTCAAGGTGCCCACATTCACACCGCCCAACACAGGCACCCCGATATGCCAACTGTCAGGACGGATACACCCGGTCAACAGTTGCTTGAATTCGGCAGCAGGCAGTACCTGCGTGGAGATCATCTCCTCGCCGTCGGCCATCTGACGCAACGTCTGCTGCATCTGCATATGACCGCGCCGGTCGGGGGCATCATCAGGCTGCGGCTCTATCAACAAAGGCAGCAGCCTGGCCAAAGCCTCCGCCCAGGCCCCTGCGGCCCGTTCGGCTCCACTCAGCAGCTCACTGAGCTCATTCATGCGCTCCAGGCAAATCCCTAAGCTCTCCAGTTCCTGCGCACTCGTGCGGAAGGTGGCCTCTGGGATGCGGTGCTGCCAGTGGTCAGCCTGTTGTTCGTTTGGTATCTGCAGGAGCCGTCCTAGCCGGTACCGCTGCATCATCTGCTTGAAGCTGAAAGGCTGCTCCTCGATGCCAGCATAGGCGGTCTCAAGCTGATCGTAGCCGCGCCAGGCTCCCGAATTGGCCATCAGCTCCTGCCAGTTATCCACCACACTGTGTGTGATACCCTGCGCCTGCATGAAACAAGGGTTACGCATGACGGCCAGCAGTTGGCTCCGGGTGAAGTTGTCAGAGCTTAAGGCTAGTAAGGCCTGCAGAGCCTGAATATACAGGCTGTCACCAGCCCTCACACCCAAAACGCAATACGGCAAGCTGGCCTGGTGCTTATCGAATGCCGCACACAGCAAACTCTTGACCTCGGAGACGTCTGAACACAATACCGCGATCTGCTGAGGCAACAGGCTTGGGTCATCCTCCAGCATCTGCAGGATACGGTTGGCCACCGCATCGTATTCGCGGTCAGTGCCTTTGGCTGCCAAGACCGACAGGTGGCCGGACTGCAGCATCTTCTGGAGTGATGCCAGGGTCTGGCTCGAATCCGGAGCCATCTGTGGCCCGCTCCAACCCACGGATTGCAGAAACTGCTGGGTGGGACGGTCCCAGGATGCGAGTTCGTCAGGGCAGACTCTCAACGGATGGTGCAGCAGAAGCTCCACATTCATGACTTGGGCGGCCCAGTTCAACATCTGCCACTGACCATCTAGTACCGAGGGAAACCCGAACAACACCGTCAATCCCGGCTCTGCTGGTGCCTGAGGAACGGATTGGCAGATCTGCGTAAAGGCGTGTGCAAGGCTGCATGGCGAACCACCGCAACTGTGCAGGTAGAGTTCGCGTTCCGCCTGAGCCAGCGGCGTTTCAGGCCAATCCGCCAGTAGACTGGGGTTTCGCTGTTCGTAGTCTTGAAACAGCAGCAACAATGATTGTGCCAAGCCAACCTTCTTGCTGGTGGCGCCATTTTGATTCGGGCTGTTTTGCAGGTAATTCTGAATGGGAGCCATCACCGACTGGGACATGAATGTGTCATCTGACAGCAAGCTGACCAAGCGCATGAGCCACTGTTGAAACTTGATGGCTGGGGGCAAGGCGATTGGCGATACCTCGCGAAACATGTCCCACAAACCGTCTTCCATCAAATGACACGGGATATCAAGCGTAGCTCCATAGGTCTGCACGATGTGGTAATTCACCCAGCGGTTAATCGGCTGAGACAATGTGATGAGACGTGGCTGTACACCGAACAGTTGGGCTTTTTGCTGCTGAAGAAAGAACCTGTGCAAGTGGTCGGACATCTCATCGTGTGTCTCGTACGTGTGTATGATCAGTGCCAACCGACTCTCCTATTCAAATGCGCCTTATATTAGAATGATACACCGGAATCAGGCTGGTACAGACATGATGACGAAGGTTTATTCCGGTCCACCAAGACGCCGGATTTGAGGGTCGGTTCAGATGATACCGTAAACTGATGCATTTATGATATTATCGATAATCTGGCTAAATTTGGAGGAATTAGGTGCAATAACGTCCAGCAATAAAGTAAAATCACAAGAATAGTGGCCATAATGTCGAATTTCACTTGAATATGCGAAAATAAACAGATATTGTATACACGAAACACTATTCCTTAGGAGTGACCGTTTATGAAATTTAACATGCATTCAAGAAGCTCTGTCACCACAGGGCTGTTAGTAAATGCTCTGGCTGAGCCGCTTGGGATCGACACCCGTGAGCCGATGCTGAGCTGGCATATGACTAACTGCGCCCGCGGTGCCGAACAATATGCGTATTGCGTGCAGATGGCCACTTCTGTTGCTGCGCTGCGGCGTGGTGAGTGTGACATGTGGGATACCGACATGATCCGCGAATCCAGTCAGTGCGTGCCATATGGTGGTGCTCCATTGAAAAGTGCCACCCGCTATTTCTGGCGTGTTCGGGTATGGGATCACAGGGGGGTTTCCAGTGCTTGGAGTGACCCCGTCTTGTTTGAAACCGCCATGCTGGAACCTGACGACTGGCATGCGAAATGGATACGGATGCCCGCGGAAATGCGCGCGACCCACCCCACTTCGGTGCCCGTTTTCCGAAAAGACTTCCTGATGGTCCGCCGCATACGCTGGGCAGCGATGTACATCTCGGGAGTGGGTTACCAAGAGGTATATGTCAACGGTGTGAAGGTAGGCGATAATCTGCTGGATCCAAACAACGGCAACCTCGAAAAAACCGTATCTTACTCCACGCACGATGTGACGGAGATGTTCCACCTCGGCCGAAACTGTATCACCGCGATGGTAGGGCAAGGCTGGTGGTCAGGTGAGCCTTCATTAATTGTTAAACTTCACATCATCTACACCAACGACTCGGAAGAGATCGTGGGTACTGATGAGACATGGGATTGCCGTCCCAGCCATATCATAAGCAGTAGTGTTTACCAGGGCGAAGAGGCTGATGCCCGCTTGATAGATGACGAGTGGTACACCCCAGTGCTGCATATCAACGAAGAATGGATGGCCGCTGAGGTATCCGATATCACCAGCCGTCTGGTGGCGCAAACCCAGCCTGCTATCGAATGCATTGAGACCATTGCTCCAAAGCTGATCACACAACCGCAGCCGGACATCTGGATATTCGACTTTGGTCAGAATATCTCGGGCCGTTGCAAGCTGCGAGTCGAGATGCCGGGTGGAACCAGGCTGGTGATGAAACACGCCGAGTTACTCAACTTCGACGGCACACTGAATGCAGAGAACCTGCGTACCGCGGCTGCCACTGACGTATACACCTGCCGCGGACACGGCACCGAAGAGTGGGAACCCAAGTTTACTTACCACGGCTTCCGGTATGTGCAGATAGAGAACTACCTTGGGATGCCTACTCAGCGAACCCTCACTGCGAATGTCATTCACACACGACTGGAACCCAGCGGCTACTTCTACTGCAGTGACCCGTTACTGAATAAAATATACGCAAACAGCATTTGGGGATACCGCGACAACTACCATAGTATCCCGACCGACTGCCCCCAGCGTGATGAGCGTATGGGCTGGATGGCCGATGCGCACATCACCGCAGATATGGCCTTCCACAACTTCAAGATGGAAGCCCCCTTCTGTAAATGGCTTGATGATATCGCAGAAACCATGACCGACGAAGGCGCGCTGCCTGACACGGTGCCCACCTATCATGGCACACAGCCTGGTGACGTCATGTGGACGATCGCCTACCACATCATCGCCTGGGACATCTACCGCCATACTGGGCATGTTCATGTGCTGAAGAAGCACTACGACAAGCTGCGGCTGCATGTCACGGACCTGCTGTCCCGATACGACAGGTGCTTGCTGCCTGATTGTAAGTACGGTGACTGGATAGCCCCTGAAGAAACACCCAAGGACTTCATCAATATGTGCGGGTTGTTACAGATGATCAATATTCAAAAGATGATGTCGACCGCTGTAGGCAACGAACAAGACACCGCATACTTCACTGAACAATCCCAGCAGTTAGGGCAAGACATCAACAAGCGGTTCTACAACATGAACCGCTGCACATATGCGAACGGCAGCGAACTGAGTTACGCACTGCCTATCATGTTGGGTATAGTGCCCGAAATTGATTTCGAAAAGCTGGAAAAGAACTTCGTGCGACAGATCAAGCGGATGCAGAACGGGCATCTCAGCACCGGTTTTGTGGGCACCAGGCCGTTGATGGAAGCACTGCTAAAAGTCGGAGAAGTCGATCTGGCTCTCGAGATGGTGACTGACATCGACTGCCCAAGCTGGGCCTATCAAGTTGCCATGGGTGCCACCACCATCTGGGAGCTGTGGAATTACGCCACAGGCAACGATATGAATAGCCATAACCACCCTGCGCAGGGCTTTATCGCCGCTTATTTAATGCAGACCATCGGTGGGATCAAGCTGGATGAAAATACCGCTGGCTGGGAGCACTTTACGGTGAAACCCCACATCTGGGGTAATCTCACCAATGCCGAGGCAGTCGTAGAAACATCGAGGGGGCGGGTGAGCTGTAAGTGGGAACTGCTGGACAGATGCTTCCCTGATAAGCAGCTGAAGGGTATGAACATGACCGTTCAGATACCCATCGGAACCACAGCCACCGTGTACATTCCGAAATACGGACGCCGACGCCCAGAGATCCGGCTGGATGGCAAGCGAGCATTCCGAGCCGGCCGTGTGATGGCCAGTCAGAAGGACATCATCAGGGGATGCGATGCTGGTAACTACGTCTGCCTGGAGTTAGTGAACGGGACATACGAGTTCGAGGTTATCTAGCTCTCGGGAGGATCAGTAAGTTGAGCAGAGGTCGCCTGTGGGGCATATCCCCGAGGCGATCTCTGTTTTTGTGTATTTCGCACCAAATGATGGATGCAAGTGACTGACCAACCATCGGATTCCATCCAACTACCAAGTGAGGACAAATGTGAAAAATCGCCGTGTGATCTCTCTGTGTTCGGCAGCGTTCGTCGTGATCATTTGTGTGGTGTGGTATGCCGTATCCGCTTACAGAACAGCCCATGCCGACCCGAATATGAAGCCCATTGTATGGGTGGAGTTTGGCGACTGGAAAGGCGTGTGGTGCCGTGCGGAGTATATGGATCGCATCCGCAAATCCTGGGAGGTGGTGCCCTGGGATGCCAAGACCAAAGGGATCAGCCGGCGATCGCAGCAGTATAAGGCCATTAACAGCGATGCTCTTCCTAAGGCGGGCAAGATCCGCGCCACCATCAACGGCGGGGAGTTCATGTGTGATGACGCCAACGACGCGGCGGCTCACTCTATGGGGGCGGTGCTGACGCATGGCGCAGTGGTGGTCGGCAGCAGTGTTATCAAGAACCCACTGATGACCGAGGGGATTGTGGCGTTCAACACCACAGGCTCAGATATCTATATGGATACGCTGAACGGCTGGAAGAATGATCCGACCAAAGGGCCGTATGCCGACACTACCTTCAAGCGATATTACACCCCTTACCTGAGCCTCATCCGGGGCAAGAGTGAGCTGCAGAAGCAAAAGCTGATCCAGCCGCTGTTCGGGTCCTACCAGCATGGCAAACTGGCGCACTTCATGCTGATGCACGATGGCCAGGTGATACCCAAGGCGGGTGGAAACACCACTGGACATGCCAGCTCACGCACTATCATGGTGCTGGGCAAACCTAGCCTGTGTGTGTTCAAGGAGAAGGACGGTAAGCAGGTCACCAGGCGCGGCAGGGACATGCTGCTGCTGGTGAACCACAACACCGACACGGGCTGCCTGATCGATGAGGTTCGTCAGTTTATCGACAACCGCACTGGTCCAAAGGGTTCCTCGCGTGGAGTGCTACGACAAGAGGTGAACAAGATGCTGCGGGCAGGTGGCCGAAACTTCAGCATCGATTCGGTGATGATGCTGGACGGCGGCAGCAGCTCGCAAGTGCATTACTGCGACCACCTCACCAGCCACCACTATGGGAATATCACAGACGATGTCCGTCTCTCCCCCCGGCCGATCCCGGATTACATCCGCCTGGAGGCCGATTGGGAGTGAGGGGGGGTATATAGGAACTTACAAACCGATTGCATGACCGCCGCGACATAAATGTCTCGGCTATTGAACAACAAGGCTGCTGAAGCAGCCTGCAACGACGTTATCACACTCGGCACGAAGGTCCCCAGCCCGTTTCAACGGGCTTGCTGGTCAGTAGCCGAGACATTGATGTCGCGGAATGAGAGGTATTCAGTTATTTTCTGTGCAGACGTGTAGGTTCCTCCGAGCACCACGTCGTGGATCTTCTGCGATTACAATATGGTTCGACCCACTTCGGGTATGATGGGCGTAACCTTTACCAGGGGTATCGCTTCGCTCACCCCTGGCTATAATGAATCCTACCCACTCCGTGGGTGCCGGACCATCTTTGCATGTGGTTTTATCTGCATATAGGATTACCTACAATCCAAATATGAATATGAGCAATGGTTCAGGCCCTCTTGCCCTTCGCGCCTTCGCGCCTTCGCGTCTTCGTGTGGGAATCCCTCCCTCTCCACCCTTCGCGCCTTCGCGTCGTCACCTGTGGTGTCGCGTGAGAATCCCTCCCCACCCCACCCGCCAGTTTCCGGAAATCCCGGAAACGCGATACGGTACAATACTCTTGATGGTCTACCACCAAATTCGCAGCATGAGGTCATTATGCACCCAATATTCCAACAGCCGGTTTTGATATTCGACGGGGCGTGCGGCACCAACCTGCAGAACATGGAAATCCCCTCCAGCGCCTGGCAAGGATGCGAGGGCTGCAACGAGCTGCTGAACGTCACCGCGCCTGAGGTGATCCAGAGCCTCCACCGCTCGTTTGTGCAGGCGGGGGCACAGTTGCTGGAGACCAACAGTTTTGGTGCGAACAGCATCGTGTTAGCGGAGTATGGGCTGCAAGATCAGGTATCGCAAATCTGCCAGGCTGCGGTGGCGAACGCAAAGGCGGTGGCTGGTGAGCAGTCACTGGTGATCGGCAGCATGGGACCCGGCACGAAGCTGCCCTCGTTGGGGCATATCAGCGTGCAGGATTTGGCGGCGGCATATCGGCAGCAGGCGGAGGCGCTTTTGGTGGCAGGAGCCGACGGGTTGATCTTGGAAACATGCCAGGATCTGCTGCAGCTCAAAACTGCTCTGGTGAGCTGCCTGGATGTGCTGGGCGCAGATGCTGGCAGCATCCCCCTGTTTGTTTCGGTGACCATCGAGGCGACCGGTACCATGCTGGTCGGCAGTGACATCGCCGCGGTCGCCACTACAGTGGAACCCTACCCCGTGTTCAGCCTGGGCCTGAACTGCGCCACCGGACCGCGCGACATGCGCTCGCACCTTCAGTGGCTGAGCCACAACTGGGAGGGCCGCTTGAGCTGCATCCCCAACCAGGGACTGCCTGAGGTGGTGAATGGCCTCACAAAATACCCCATGAACCCCACAGACTATGCGCAGCAGATGAAAGAGTTTGTGCAGGAGCTGGGCGTGAGCGTGCTGGGCGGATGCTGCGGCACCACCCCCGAGCACATCCAAGAGTTGGTCAAGACAGTCGCAGGCGTGGCCCCCGGCACGCGGGAGGTCGCACGATGAAACCAAGCCTGAGCAGTCTCTACCAGTCGGTCGACATCCGGCAGGATATCCCACCGCTGCTGATCGGTGAGCGGTGCAACGCAAACGGCAGCAAGAAGTTCCGCGCGCGCCTGCTGGCTGAGGACGACGACGGCTGTGTGCGCATGGCGCTCGAGCAAGAGGCGCAAGGTGCGCAAGTGCTGGACCTCTGCACCGCCTATGCCGGTCGCAATGAGATGGACGACCTCTGCCGTCTGGTGCCGCTGTTTGCGAACCAGTGCCGGTCGGTATTGATGATCGACAGCACCACGCCGGACTGCATCGAGGCCTGCCTCAAGCTATATCCGGGACGGTGCATCGTCAACTCCATCAACCTGGAGGATGGCGGCAAGAACCTACACCGCATCTGCACGCTGGCCAAAAAGTATGGTGCCGCGGTGGTGGCTTTGACCATTGGGCCCGAGGGCATGGCGATGACCGCCGATGAGAAACTGCGCGTCGCGAAGATGATCTACCACGAGGCGGTGGAGGTTAACGGTCTGCGGCCCAGTGATCTGCTGTTTGATGCACTCACCTTCACGGTGGGTTCCGGCGACGAAACTCTGCGTGACGCCGCCGTGCAGACCGTTGAGGCGATCCGCATGATCAAAGCGGAGCTGCCCGGTGTGAACACCGTGTTGGGCGTGAGCAACATCTCGTTCGGGCTGCGTCCGGCGGGCCGCAAGGTGCTCAACAGCGTGTTCCTGCATGAGGCGGTGCAGGCGGGTCTTGATGCCGCGATCGTGGATGCCGTCAAGGTGCTGCCCTACGCCAGCATTGATGAGCAGGAGCGTGAGCTGAGCTTGAACCTGCTGCACAACCTCGGTGAGACGCCGCTGATGAGCTTCATTGAGCACTTCGAGAAAGCGCAGCCTGAGAAAAGCGCAGAGGAGCTTGATAACACACACAACCTGACCGAACAGAGCCTGGCTGAGCAGTTGATCAAGGGCAACAAGGACGGTCTTGAGGACCTGTTGTCCATCCTCATCCGCCGTATGCCACCGCTCAGCATCATCAACAACGTGCTGGTTCCGGCTATGCGTCAGGTTGGCGAGCTGTTCGGACGCGGCGAAATTCTGCTGCCGTTTGTGCTGCAGTCGGCCGAAGTGATGAAACGCTCCGTGAACTACCTGGAGCCATACATGGACCGCTCGCAGCAGAAGGCGGGACTGAAGATCCTGCTGGCCACCGTGCAGGGCGATGTACATGACATCGGAAAGAACCTGGTTGACATCATCCTGAGCAACAACGGTTATCAAGTGGTGAACATCGGCATCAAAGTGCCCGCTGAGACGATCATCGCGAAGGCGAAAGAGCACAAAGTAGACATGGTGGGGCTGTCTGGCCTGCTGGTGAAAAGTGCGATCGTGATGAAAGAGAGCATGGTGCAGTACCGTGAAGCCGGTCTGAATGTGCCGATCCTGCTGGGCGGTGCGGCGTTGACCCAGAAATTCGTGGCCGAAGAGGTCGTGCCCGGTTACGACCATCAGGTGGTCTACTGTGCAGATGCCTTCGCCGGTCTGAAGGCGGTGCGCGACTTCGAAGCTGGTCGGCTGCACAGCACCGAGTGGAACCGCGGCTCCGGCCGGGTATCGACACCTCATGCCGCTGAGCTGGATGTGGAGGTTCTCTCTGAGGTCCCTACCCCGCCATTCTGGGGCAGTGCCATCGAACAGCAGATCAACTCCGTAGATATCTTCCCGTATATGAACCTGCAGGCGCTCTACCGCGGTCGATGGGGATACCGCCGTGCCAAACTCAGTGCGGAGCAGTATGATGAATTGTTAAAAAACACCGTGAATCCGCTATACGAACGGCTGAAGAATCAGGCACTGGCGGAGGGATGGCTGCAGCCGAAAGTGGCCTACGGCTATTTCCCGTGTTACCGCGACGGCGACCGCGTGATGGTGCAGCATGGCGATTCCTGGCTGCCGTTCGCCTTCCCGAGGCGCAGCACAGCCCCGAAAATCTGCATCGCCGACTACTTCCGCACCCAGCAAGAGGGCGGTGATGTGGCGGCGTTCTTTGTGGTCACCATTGGTGAACGGCTTGCAGAAGAGGTGAAACGGCTGTTCGAGCAGAACTCCTACCATGACTACCTGATGTGGCACGGCTTCGGCGTGGAAGTGACCGACGCGCTGGCGGAGCTCTGGCATGAGCGGATGCGCCGTCAGATGGGCATCGGCGAGGAGCGCAGCCTGGACACAGCCGGTCTGGTGGCCCAGGAGTATCGCGGATCACGCTACGGATTTGGATATCCTAGTTGCCCCGACATGGAGGCGCACATCCCGATGTGGCAGATGCTGCAGCCGGAGCGCATCGGGGTCAACCTCACTGAAAACATGGAGATGGTGCCAGAGATGAGCACCTCGGCGATTATCGTTCATCACCCACAGGCGAAGTATTTCGCGGTTTAGGAGATATCATTGGCACCTGATACTGGAAAGTTTATTTGCATCCATTGCGGCTATGTGTACGACCCCGAGCTAGGCGACCCTGACAACGGCATCGCACCCGGCACCGCGTTTTACGACCTGCCTGCGGACTGGATCTGCCCCACCTGTTACGTGCCCAAAAGCGAGTTCGACCCGCTGGATTAGGCGATCAATCGTATGGGCAACCCCCCGTGGTTGCCCATACGATCCGTCCGGTTCGTCCGACCAATTTTCACACCACAGGAGCACACCCATGACATCCGCAGAAATCATCAGCCGAATCAAGCAGGCACCGCTCGTGTTCGACGGTGCAATGGGCACGATGCTGTACCAGCGCGGGGTGTTCCTGAACAAGTGCTTTGACGAGATATGCCTGAGCAACCCGGGTTTGATCGCGAAGATACACCGCGCGTATGTGAAGGCGGGTGCGGACGTGATCACCACCAACAGTTTTGGTGCGAACCGCATCAAGCTGGCGGAGTTCGGACTGGCGGAGCGGTGCGTCGACATCTGCCATGAGGCGGTGCGTATCGCCCGTCAGGAGCTGGGTGTGGAGGGTCTGGTCGCCGCCTCGGTGGGACCCTGCCTTCGGCCCGGGCAGTATCTGGGAGCTGATAACCGGACCGATGTGCTGGCAGCTTTTCAGGAAAGCATTCAGGCTCTTGCTGAGGCCGGGGCGGATTTCATCTTGCTGGAGACATTCAGCGACTGGGATGAAGCACTGCTCGCGCTGCAGGCGGCAGAGGGTCTGGATATCGCGGTGATGCTCTCCTTCGCCTACGATGAGCACGGCGAAACCGCGCGCGGCAGCACTATCGAGCAGATCACCACGCAGATGGACGCGCATCCTGGCGTAAGTATCGTGGGCATGAACTGCGGCAGCGGACCGGCGGCTTTGACCGACCTGCTAAAGCGCGTGATGGCCTGCACCTCCAAGCCGGTGGTGGTGATGCCCAACGCGGGCAGCCCACGTCAGGTTGAGGGGCGGATGCTATATCTGACCAGCCCAGAGTATTTCACCTCGTATGCCAAACGCATGGTGCAGATGGGTGCGCGCGGGGTGGGCGGCTGCTGCGGCACCACGCCGGAGCATATCGCCGAGATGAGCAGGGCGGTGAAGGCGGTCAGCACCGTTCGCCGTGCCGCAGTCGTGAAGCCGGTTGAGCAAAAATCACCCGATGTGCAGCCGCTCACCATGGCACAAAAGAGCCGGATGGGCGCCAAGCTCAGCCGCGGGGAGCGCGTCTCCAGCGTGGAAATCCTGCCGCCGAAGTCCAGCGACCTTCGCTCGATGCTGCAGAAGGCGCAGACCTGCTACCTGGCCGGAGTGGATGCCATCAACATCCCAGATGGCCCCCGGGCCAGCGCGCGGATTTCGCCGATGATGGCCGCGGTGGCGATCAAACAGCAGGTGGGCATCGAGCCGGTGCTGCACTACTGCTGCCGTGACCGCAACCTGATCGGGATGCAGAGCGACCTGCTGGGCGGGTTTAGCGCGGGCTTGACCAACTTCCTGCTGATCACCGGCGACCCTCCCAAACTTGGCGACTACCCCGATGTGACCGGTGTGTTCGATGTCGACTCCATCGGCCTGGCGCAACTCGCCAGCAACCTGAATGCCGGCGTCGACCTTGGCGGAAACCCGCTGGTGCC
This sequence comes from Armatimonadota bacterium, assembly GCA_963677485.1. GTDB lineage: Bacteria > Armatimonadota > HRBIN16 > HRBIN16 > HRBIN16. The sequence continues at coordinate 1,181,089 of OY781964.1, forward strand.
CCCCACGGGCATCTTGATCGGTGTGGGGTTGAACCCATGCGCGGTGGAGCTGAACCGCGAGCTGGAGCGGTTCCGTCGGAAGATCGACGCGGGGGCTGAGTATGCCATCACACAGCCGGTGTTTGATAGTGAGGCTCTGCTGCGCATCATCGAGCAGATACGAACCTTCTCCGACATCCCGATTGTGGCCGGTGTGTGGCCCTTTGCCAGCTTTAAGAACGCGGAGTTCATGTGCAACGAGGTTCCCGGCGTAGTGGTGCCCGATGAGTTGATGGAGCGGATGCGCCGCTGCCACACCAAGCAGGATGGTGCTGAGACGGGCATTGAGATCGCCCGCGAGATGTGCCGGCAGATCGGCGATGTGGTGGCAGGCTTCCAGGTCAGCGCGCCGTTTGGCAATGTGAACACCGCTATTAAGGTGCTGCAGGGGTAAAGGCGGGCAGTGGAGCCGGTTGGTGCCGTGGTGCCGTCAGTGGGCACCGTCCTACTCGTCCTACTCATCTTACCCGTCGTGTTGCAACGCTTGACCGCCACCACCCCTTGCACGAAAAACGTGAATGGTATATGATGGAACCAGAACCACCACAGGCCAAGGCTGGAGAGTAACACAAACTATGAGCAACAGTTCCAAGATAACCGGATCCTCCGGTAATGTGTTCGAAGACATCGGTCTGCAACACGCCGAGGAAGCACTCGCACGGGCTGATCTGGCGTTGCGGATTAGCGACATTATCACCGAACGTGGAATAACCCAAGCGACGGCAGCTCATATACTGGGGATTGACCAGCCGAAGGTGTCGGCGCTTGTACGTGGTCGCCTCGAGGGATTTTCCACATACCGGCTGTTCCGGTTTCTCAACGCGCTTGGCAGTGATGTGCAGATAGTCATCAATCCCAAACGCCCTGGCACTGACCGAGGACGAATCCAGGTCTTTGGTGGAGCACGCACCAATCCAGTGGTTTGATTTATCATGACAATCTACAATGCGTTAGTAATCCCCCACCCTCACCCGCTTCAGCAGCATATAGACGTTATTAATCTAGCTCCGCCATACAATCGACATGCACGGAGCGAACATTTCTAGTGATAACAGGCCATTCGTGCCTTCCCAGTAAAAAGAACCACCGTCAGCCACGATATCTGCATTAATCCTCTTGAATATCTAACCGTAATATGCTACGATTACATCGCGAACGAAAAATCGAACACGTTGAGATACACTTTGTCCTCCGGCATCGACCTACACTAAGGAGGTTTTGACCATGAAACGGCTCATCTTTTTCATTTTCCTGGTGCTGATATTCAATGTGGCAGCACAAAGCAAGCCACATAGCGCGTTTTACTACAAACAGAAATATGGGCTGGTACTAGAAACAGATGGATGCGGATGCACTCAAAGGATAAACACTCCGGGGAAGTCGTGGAAGGACGGTTATGACCTTGGGATACTTATTAGACGCTTTGAGGTGATCTGGCTCCCATATAAACACACCAAGATAAAGAGCTGGATGATATATGGGGACGGTGGCACAACAATGCGACTCGAGGTTGTCACGCGCGATAAGAGTGGCCGTATAAAAGAGTTATATAGCGCGTCTACTGACTGGATACTTATAGATCGATGGAAACAGGGAATATTTACTGTTCAAAGAATTAACAGAGACGATGGTTTCATCGTCTCGGATCAACATGCAGTGTGGAATAAAGATACAGGTACATTCGTAGAGGGGCGTGTGCATCAAGCAACCGATGTGCTAAACAAGATGAGTTTGTATGATATATTTAATTCGGTTCGTATTTGCGCCACGCTGGACAAAGGCAGGTGGGGCTTGATCGATAAATACATGCTGATCCGGTTCAAACCATCAGGATATATCAGCAGCCGTCTTCCACGAAAATACAGAGATGCCCCATGCGTTCAAGCCAAGTTTGAAGAATGGAAAGGAAAATGACACCATAAGCCCGTCTACGTGAGCCGATGTAATCCCAAGCAAGAAGATAAGTCAGAATGGATGGACTGCCATCAATACGACTGATATGATGTGAACAGATCATAACTCGGAGGCATACCGTGAAACGCAAATTCTTCATGCTCATCTGCTTGGCTTTCATATGCACCCATGCACAAGCGCAGTATGTGAAAAACAAACAAGGATTGAACCTCTGGATTGATGGCGATTACGTGATCCAAAGGGTGTATACGCCTGGTACGCCTTGGAAGGGTGCCTATGAGCTGGGTATGGCGGTACGCCAGTGTGAGGTCATATGGCTTCCTTATCACGGTCGCTCCATTAAGTGTTGGTTGTTCTACGATAATTCCGGGAGCCGCAACCAAATGTGCGTGTTAACGACGGATAAGTCGGATCGTGTGAAGTGTATATTAGATACAGCAGCCGATGATATAGATATGTCACGGTGGCGACAACACCGGTTCGTATTGGGACAGGTTAATCGCGATGACGGCTTCATATTATCGAAACAGCGCATAACTTGGGACCGTACTAAAGGTGTGTTTACATATGGACCTGTCACAATAGACAAACAAGGCTTGCGCAGCATGAGTCTAGCTGAGATACTGGATTCAGTTCGTATCTGCTTCACATTGAAAAACGCGAGGTGGCGCGATAAAGGCAGAGACCATATCATCAGGTTTACCCCATCAGGCTACATCAACAGCCGTCTTCCCAGACAGTACCGCGACAAACCTTGTGTACAGGCAAAACTGGTGAATTGTAACACCATAAATGGCCCAGCCAATGTTAATGGTAAGCTTTTGCTAACACCGTGCAAGCCCATCGATGTAGACCCAGAAATGTGGAAATATGGACATTAAGGCGACTAACTCACACCACTAGATACGAAGGGTGGCGGTTATTAGGAGACATCGATGACCGAGGATGCATATAGGATTAGCTACCCGTAGTTTCCTTGTACAAAATGGCAGTAAACGTGGATCAAGATACATCTTGAATGGAGAGATTATTCAGCGTGACCCCTCACATTTGGTGGATAGTCCAGATCAGGCTTATACTTCCGCCGATGGGTCATCAGATTCTTGATACCCTCCCCTCAATAGCCTCTTCGCCGTCGTGGGTACAGTCATCCATCGTTTGTCGGTTGGCACGAGGGAGTTGGTAATCCACAGCTGGCCAGATGGGACGGTTCGCCTGTCATTGCACCATTGCGCCTTTGCGTTATGCTCCTCCTGTGCCAAATACTACCCTTATTCCGGCAGACCCGCCAGATATGATAAAATCCATACGTCACACCGCACCTGGGAGCCTGGCGTTTTCCGCTCTCAACCATACCGCCCCAATGCGGGGCAAAGAAGTTACATGGCTAGATTAGAACACATCTCACAACTGCTTGATGCCAAGGTGGTCGATGCCGAAGGGCAAGGCCTCGGCCGCGTCTCTGAAGTCTGCGTCTCCACCGACGAAAAGCTGCCTTGCCTGCTGGCGCTTCAGATCAGCTCGGGTAAGGAGCAGCGCTGGATCGGCATCGAACACGTCAGCCTCACGCCAAACCTGGTGAAATTACGGGGCAATCTGGCGAAGCTCAAGCAGACGCTGCCCACAGAGAACGACTATTACCTGCGCCGTGACCTGCTTGATAAGCAGATTGTAGATGTTCACGACCATCGCGTGGTGCGCGTGAACGACGTATGGCTGGCGCCCTTCAACCAGACCTGGGGCATCGTGGGCGTTGAGGCCGATATGCGCTCTCTGGCCCGGCGGATTGGCAGCGAGAGCTTCGTGAAGTGGCTCGCGCGGGTGTTTCACCTGCGTATCTCCGCGCGTATCATCCCCTGGAACGATGTGGAGCAGCTCAGCACCACGGGCGGCGGCATCAAACTGAAGGTGCCTTACACCAAGATCGCCCGCCTTCACCCGGCGGACATCGCCGACATCGTGGAGCAGTTGGACCCCGCGGACCGCACCAAAGTCATCACCAGCCTGGACATTGAGACCGCCGCCGATACCATCAGCGAGGCGGAGCCAGAGGTGCAGGCCTCCATCATCGAAAACCTGGATGACGAGCACGGGGCAGACATCCTTGAGGAGATGGAGCCCGACGAGGCGGCTGACATCTTGCAGGACCTATCGGACGAACGCTCGGAAGCGCTGCTGGAAGAGATGGAGCCTGAAGAGGCGGATGATGTCAAGCAGTTGCTGGAATTCGACGAGGAGACAGCCGGTGGTTTGATGACCACCGAGTTTGTGAGCGTGGCCAGCCACTTTACGGCAGAACAGACCATTGAAGAGATCCGCCAGATTCACCCCACCGCTGAAACCATCTACTACATCTATGTGATTGACGATGACGGCAAGCTGCTGGGAGTGCTCTCCCTGCGTGACCTCATTGTCAGCGCACCATCCACACCCGTCACCGAGTTCCTTGTAAAAGAGGTGATTAGCGTGGAAGCGGACGAGCACGAGGATGAGGTGGCCAAAATCATGGGCAAGTACAACCTGCTGGCTCTGCCCGTGGTCGACAGCAATAACAAGCTGATCGGCATCATCACGGTCGACGATACGGTCGCAAGGCTGCTGCCGCCCGAGCGCAAACGCCGTCAGGAAAAGGACCGAGAAGATTGAACCGTCATCCGCTGGTGAGGGGTTCCCTGGCCCTTCGCTGGCTGTGTGCTTTGCTGTTGCTGGTGATGCTAGCCGGATGCCGCAGCCAATCTCGCAAGCCGCTGCCCCTCAACCAGTTGCAGATCACCTTTATCGATGTCGGTCAAGGTGATTCGGCACTCATCCAGACACCATCGGGCAAGTGCATGCTGGTGGACGCTGGTCCGCCCGATGGGGCCGGGGCCATCACCGATCTGCTGGACCGCGAGGGCATCAGCCGCATCGATACGCTGGTGCTGACCCATCCCGATGCCGACCATATCGGCGGAGCGGAGCAGATCATCCAAAGCTACACTGTGGCGGAGGTGCTGACCAACGGCTTACCGTTCGACACCGAGCTGGCCTTCCGGCTGAACGCGTTGATGCGCCAAAAGGGGATGCCCGTGCGCACCATCACCGAGGGGCAGAGCCTGGACTTGGACAACAATACGCATCTGGAGTTTTGGAATCCGGGCCGTCCGCGGGCGCAGTCAGATAACGAGAACTCCATCGTGTTCCGGCTGGTATATGGCCAAAAGAGCTTCGTGTTCACCGGCGATGTGGAGGGGGCCGGCATCACCAACTGCCTTTCTCATGCCGTGCCCACCGATGTGCTGAAGATCAGCCACCACGGCTCCGCGAAGGGCACCACCCAGCAGATGCTGGCCTTATTGCAGCCGCAACTCACCGTGATCAGTGTGGGGGCAGATAACCGGTATGGCCACCCGCATCGCGAAGTGCGCGCCCTGCTGAAGGATGCCGGAAGCAAAAACTACCGTACCGATGAGGACGGCAACATCACCCTGCGCACCGATGGCAAACGGCTGTCGGTCAAGACACAGTATTAGAGACATAGAGGTATAGATATGAACGGCATCACCCCCATTACCATCGGCGATTTCCAGATAGGTGCTGAAGGCGCACCGCTGACGCTCATCGCCGGCCCGTGCGTGATCGAAAGCGAACTTGGCTGTATGGACACCGCATCTTATATGGCCGAGATCTGCGTAGACCTGGGCATCAACTACATCTTCAAGGCCAGTTGGGATAAGGCGAACCGCACCAGCATCCACAGCTACCGCGGCCCAGGGCTGGAACGCGGTCTGGAGATTCTCAACAACGTGAAACAGAGGCTGAAACTGCCGGTGCTGACCGACGTTCATGAAACCGGGCACGTCAAACAGGTGGCTCAGGTGGTGGATATGCTTCAGATTCCGGCTTTCCTCTGCCGTCAGACCGACCTGCTGATCGCCTGCGCGGAAACCGGCATCCCCGTGAATGTGAAGAAAGGCCAGTTCCTGGCGGCCTGGGACATGAAGAACGTGGTAGAGAAGCTGCGTGAAGCGGGATGCAGACAAGCGATGCTGACCGAACGCGGCAGCAGCTTTGGATACAACACGCTGATTGTGGACTACACCAGCCTGCCCACCATGCGCAGTTACGGGGTGCCGGTCTGCTTTGATGCCACCCACAGCCTGCAGCTTCCCGGCGGTGCGGGCAGCAGCAGCGGTGGCCGTCGTGAGTTCGTGCCGCAAGTCGTGCGTGCCGCCGCTGCGGTGGGCATGGACGCGCTGTTCATGGAAGTCCACCCCAACCCCACCAAGGGCTTGAGCGACGCCAGCACGATGTATCCGCTAGATCAGATGCGCGACCTGCTGACGCAGGTGCTGGCCATCCAGGCGGCGCTGAGCGAGTAGTGCTTCGGGTTAATCGATCGCACCCACTGCCGCGGGCTGAAAGCCCTACGGCTATTTGAACGAAAAGCCGGCTTCCAGCCGACTTTTCGGATAAGAAGCCGTGTCCTTCAAGGCAGTCTATTACCCACAAATCCAGATTGGGATCGTATTGACCATGTTCCGCGACATAAATGTCTCGGCTATTGATCAACAAGCCCGCTAAACCGGGCTGCGGAGCTCTTGCAGACAAAGATAACGTTAATGAAGACTGCTTCAGCAGTCTTGGTGTTCAATAGCCGAGACATTTATGTCGCGGAATCGGTGACTTATTGGCCAGGCAATATTTGTGGGTAATAGACTGTCCTTCAGGGCGCGGCGAGAGGGCATCGCGGAATAGCCAGGCGGTCAGTAGGTACGCTTGTCATGACCACTATCTTTCATGGCTGACCGCCAGACCGGCGCGGTCTTGAACCTTCTGCAGTCGCTATCCTGCGCACAGACCACCCCGGACTTAGCCAACGCTTGATTACCGAGCAGCACCACACTGCCCACCCCTTCCCACTGGCTCCGCGATGCGATATCATGCTGTTAAGCAGGCAAATATTGCGCGGCAACACACATACAGGAGTACTACCCTTGGCAGTTGAAATCATCATGGTGCGTCCGAATCTGGTAAACATCCCCGACTACCCATTGCCCGAAGGTTATACTATGCGTTTCTTCCAACCTGGCGATGAGCAGCACTGGGCGGATCTGTGGGTAGCGGTGAAGGACTTTGACGCCCTCGAACCGGCATTGAAGGCACACCGCGATGATTTTGGCGGAGACCCAGAGCAACTGCCTCAGCGTCAGATGTTCCTGTGCAATGGATCAGGCGAAGTGATCGGCACCATATCGGCATGGTATGGCAGCAGCTACGAACCCAGCCAGTATGGACTGATTCACTGGGTGGCTATCCATCCCGACTACCAGGCCAAGCGCCTGGGTCGGCCCTTGATGTGCGAGGCGATGAAGCTGATGAGTCAATGGCACACAAAGGCCTACCTCTGCACGCACACCCATCGCATCCGGGCACTGAGGGTCTACCTCGATATGGGCTTTGTGCCCTTCATCCGACACGATCAAGACATCGAATCCTGGAAAGGCGTGGCTAAAGAGCTGAATCATCCGGCCCTTATGCCCTATAAGGTGTAACACATGGCGTTACGAAATTGCAGGGATTGCGGCACACAAGTCAGCACGCAGGCGGTCAGTTGCCCATCCTGCGGAGCACCCTACCCATGGCAAAGACATCTGCGCGGCCCCGGCTACGAGTGGCGAAGCTCCGTTGAGGTGCTGGGGATACCATTGGTCCACATTGCCTGGGGACGGACCCCCGAGGGCCGGATGCGCGTGGCCAAGGGTATCATTGCGATAGGACAGTTCGGCATCGGTGTGGTGACCATCGCTCAGTTCGGCATCGGGCTGCTATTCGGTCTGGGGCAGTTCATGGCGGGTACCATCGCTGTGGGGCAGATGGCCGTGGGCGTCCAGTTTGGCCTGGGCCAGTTAGCCACCGGATACACCGCGATCGGCCAAATGGCGGTTGGTCACTGGGCTTTGGGGCAGATCGCCTTTGGTGACCATGTCTGGAGCACCGAGATTCACGATCTGGCCGCGCGGGCTTACTTCGCAAAACTACCCGTCATCGGCCCGCTGTTGCGTTAATTCGTAACGAGTCCGCCACGATCGCCACGGGTATTAGTCACCCCACGGGACTGGCGTCCCTCAGGGGTTCCCTCACCGCGCGGCTAGCTTTCTGCTGCCCGCAAGCGGGCGCGGGGACTCCGAGAAGCGTCCGCTTCAGCGGACAGCTAGCTGATCAGCGATGGGTGACGAAGCCTGCTTTAGCAGGTTGATGGAACCCGTCGCGGCGGGTCGCTAATAGTGTGTTATATATCTATGACCAAACGGCGCACAGCGCCAACCAATCAAGGAGCAGTTTTCCGCATGAAATCACTTCTCACCATGCTTATCGCCATCACCGCTGTTTCATTACTCGCAGTGCCCTCAACAGCAGCGAACAATAAGGACATTTATGAATCCCACGGGTTCTGGGCAGAGGGGCCGAACATACCCAAACTCTCACCCGACGAGTTCGTGCTGATGCCTTGGGGCTGGACACCCGGCAACAAGAAGGCACTGCAGGACATCAAAGACTGCGGCTTCAACGTGGTCGGATTCGTCACACCGGAGTATGTGAAGCTGTGCAAAGCGGTAGGCATCCCCTGCATGGTGGATGACCCCAGAATCACCAAAAACATCACCCGCACCGACATCTCAGATGCTGAGATGCTGAAGCTCGTGAATGAAGCGGTGCGACCATTCAAGGGTAATTCCGCGGTCTACGGCTACCACTTGATCGACGAGCCGTGGACCGGGCTGTTTCCCGCCCTGCGCCGATGGAAAGACACCATCGCCAAGGTCGATCCGAAGACGGTCTCCTACATCAACCTGCTGCCGGTGGGCAGCAACCTGGACGGCATCGGCATGTACGAGGAGTTTGCCAACGTCGTTAAGCCCACCTTCTTGAGCTATGACCACTACACGTTGTTTGATGATGGCAACATGGGCGACAGTTTTTACACCAACCTGGAGACCATGCGTAAGGTGGCCTTGAAGCACGATCTGCCGTTCTGGAACATCGTGCTGTCAAACAGCCATTTCCACTACGCTGATGTGACCGTGGGCGGGATGAGCGTGCAGGTCTACTCCTCGCTGGCATACGGCGTGCGGGGTTTGAGCTACTTTACCTATTTCGCGCCGCTGCTGGACAACTATCGCAATGCGCCTGTGGACCATTTCCTGAACAAAACGCCCTCCTGGGACATCATCCGCAGTCTGAACCTTCAGATTCACCAACTGGCACCGACCTACCTGAAGCTGAAGAGCGTAAATGTGTTTCATAACGAGAAAGTGCCCACCGGCTGCAAGGGCCTGGACAGCAGTAAATACCTCGCTGACGTCAGCGGAGGCGACTTCCTGGTGGGCGAATTCGCCGGTCCCAAGGGGGAGCCATTCGTGATGGTGGTCAACAAGAGCATCACCAAGTCGACCAACGGCCACATCGTGTTCAAGGACAAGGGCACCGTGATGCAGACCAACGCCTTCACCGGCGTCACCAAGCCGTTTGGCGGCGAGTGGTGCTGGTTTGGCCCCGGCCAGGGCGTTCTTTTCAGCCTGGCGAAGTAGGGTTATTGTCTGAACCACGGATTGCGCGGATGGCACAGATAGGTTCGGATGGAGAGGGAGGCCAATCTGGAGATTGGCGTTCCCAGGTGAATGCCGACCCTGCGCCATTGCATCCTTGCGCCTTTGCGTTGGAAGCCATCCGTGTCATCGAATCCATCCGTGTTATACGTGGTTCAGACAATCCCCGGTGTAGTAAGTATAATATGAGAACAACCCTAACCGGGATCATGACTATGTGATGCCCGAGCTTCAATACAGAGGTGAGCCATGAACCGGTGTTTCTCGCATGTAGTATCGGTAGCTCTGCTGTGTGTGGGCACGTGTATCGCAAACAGTGCTGAGCTGCCAGCCCCTCCACCGAAGGCTGGCCCCGCTTATGGCCGGAATGTGGATCACTCCGCGGACTGGCAGCAGGTGGGCGGCGACTTGATCAAGAACTTCAACAATATGTATCACCTGTGCATCTTGAAGGAGCCGGGTCAGGCATACCCATATAAGGGCTGGTTCTTTGGATGGGCGTCCACACCCGCCAACACCAACTACGGTTATAAGTTCGGTTGCGACATGGCCTTCGCGGCGCGTGCGAAACAACTCGCTGGACCCTGGGAGATATACGCCGGCGATGGCAAATGGGACACCACCATGAACCCCAAGACGTGGATACCGGTGCTGGTGGCTCAGGGCAAATTCTACAATAGCTGGCACAACGGCGACTCCTCGGTGGTCAAAGTTGGCGCGAAATACTACATGGCATACAGCTCCACCGGCTTCAACAAGGATATGATCCCCTTTGGTCAGCCGGGCGACACCGATAGCGACATCAACTGCATCATGGGCGCGGTGTCAGATGATGGCATCAAATGGTCACCGACCTCCTACCCCATTTTGATTGATCCGCGGAACATCGGCCAGAAACCGATCAGACCCGGCGAATACATGCACCCATACGGCATCTACCACCGCCCCTCGCTGATGCGCGAAGGTAAGGTCTGGAGGCTGTGGTTTGACTGCTGGACTGGCAAAGATATGCCCATGGGGTATGCCGAAAATCACGGAAACTTCATGAACCCGTCTGACTGGAAAATCCTCCGCGGCATCGACAACCCCGTGCTGGAAAACTACCCCAATCCAGACGTTGTTAAGATCAAGGACGTCTACTTCGCCTATTCCGATCCCGGCGGATACACCCCGCTGATGCCCAGCTACCCGTCACTGCAGGCGAAATTCTTGAAAGACTGGGCTTCGCGGAAGATATGCGAGTCGGTGTCGCTGAACGGCATAGACTGGGCACCACTGGGCTTCATCGAGCGTGATTCGGATGGCCAGGCCAACCAGGTGCCGGTGGCCTATGTGGAAAAAGAGGGTGAATCCAGTTGGATATACGTCAACTACGGTTTGCAGATGTTCGGTGACTATCGACAAGACCGCATCCGTATGAAACGCCGGCTGGTCACCGACAAGCAGTTGGCGGATTACCGCCGGCTATGGCGCAGCAAATACCCCGAGGCCAAACCGAGGTAACGGGGAAGGGAGCGGGCGCGGTCTCCGCGCCCAGGGGCGGGGTGACCCCGCCCCTACATCGTTTCCTAATCTGCGTCATCTGCGTCATCTGTGGATGACCCTTCGCGTCTTCGCGTCTTCGCGTGAGAAAAGGCTACTCGGCCTGAAGGCGCTCGAGCTCTTCGGAGACGGCGGACCACTGCTCGGTCAACTGCTCAAGCTTGGTCTGCAAGAGGTCATACTCGTCGCCCAGCCGCTTGGCACTGCCGTCCAGATAAGGGTCGGTGCTGGCCAGTGACGCGGAGATCGCCTCCAGACGGGCCTCCACGGCGGCGATGGCCTCCTCCAGCTCCTTCTGACGGTTGTTCAACCGCTTCAGATTCTGCTTGATCTGCTTAGCTGTGTTACTCGGTCGTTTGTCGGATATGACGGTATGCAGAGGCACATCCGCCTGCTTCATAGCCAATCGAGCCATCACCTTCTGCCGGTAGTCGGTGTAAGTGCCCAGATAGCTATGGGTGTGGCCATCACGGAACTCAAGCACCCTGTCCACCACCGCGTCCAGCAAATAGCGGTCATGGCTGGCGATCATCACGGCACCATCAAACTTGCGGATGGCGTTCTCCAGTGCCTCACGGCTCAGGATGTCCAGGTGGTTGGTCGGCTCATCCAGCAGCAGCAGGTTCGGTCGCTGGGCTAACAGCTTGGCCAATGCCAGCCGACAGAGCTCACCACCCGACAGCGAGCTGACCCGCTTGAAAACATCATCGCCCATGAACAGGAACCGTGCCAGCAGGTCTCGCGACTCATTCGCGGTCAGGTTGGCGTCCATCAGCAGTTCCTCGATCACCTCAAGGTTGGGGTCGAGGTGTTCAAACTGCTGCGCGAAGTAGACCGCATTCACGCGCATCCCCATCTCCACTTCACCCGAATCGGCCTCTATCAAACCGGCGACCACCTTCAGGAAGGTGCTCTTGCCAGAACCGTTAGGACCGACCAGCGCCACTTTCTGGCCCCGCTCAAGGATGAAGTCCATATCTTGAAACAGCTCTTTTTCGCCAAACCCCTTGCTCAGCTCAGCCACGCGGATCACTTCACGTCCGCTTCGCATCGTCTCACCCAAATCAGCATGCATCTGCTTGGAGGAGCTGGTTTTGGCCACTTTCTTGATCCGCTCAAGCTCCTTCAGCTTCGAGTCGCGACGACTGAACTTTCGATGGCTAAACAGCTTCTGCACGCTGGCCTCGATGCGTGCGATCTCCCGCTGTTGCAGCGAGTAAAGCTTCGCCTGCTCTTCGCGTCGTTTGGCTTTGAGCACTGCGAACAACGTGTAGTTGCCGCTGTAGCTGACCGCCTCCCCGGCATCGAGCTCAATCACGCGGCTGACCACCGCATCCATAAAGTAACGGTCGTGGCTGACGATCAGTGCCGCCCCGCTGTACCGCTCCAGCAGAAAAGATTGAAGCCATTCGCAGCCCTCGATATCCAGGTGGTTAGTCGGTTCGTCCAGCAGCAGCAGGTCAGGCGACTGCAGCAGCAGCCGGGCCAAACTGGCGCGGGTCTTCTGCCCGCCGCTCAGCGATTCGGTCTCCTGCTGCAGCTCCGCTTCTGAGAAACCCAGGGCGTCCAGATACTGTGCAGCTTGCGCCTTCAGGCTATATCCCTCAATTGCCTCGAACTGGTGGCTAAGGTCGGCGTAGCGTGACCCCAGCTCAATCGCTTCAGCGGTGGTGGCGTGGCCAAGGAGGTCTTCCACATCCTGCAGCTCGACGGCCAGCTCCGTCAGTCCTGGTCGAATGCCCAGCACAGCCTGATGCAGAGTGGCACCCTCGGGCAGATCGCAAATCTGCGGCAGGTAGCCGATTGTCAGCCCGTTTTGAATGCCCACATTGCCAGAATCGGCTTTTTCAAACCCCATGATGATTTTGAGCAGCGTGCTTTTGCCGGTGCCATTACCGCCGATGATGGCCACCCGTTCCCGCCCATTCACCAGAAGGTTTAGGTCGTTGAACAGCACTTGTGGGCCGAAGGCTTTTGCGAGGTGGTTTACAGTTAAAATTGCCATAGCATTATCATTATAACGGGCTGCGCGTTTTCGTGCCTTTTCTTGCTGCTGCGGCTTGATATGTTCGTCGATGAATCAACGCAACAGAGATGACATAAGCAAACATCCGGACACCTTGATATGGTGGGTGGCCTTACTTTTAAATGAAGATATTCTGTAAAATATATATGTATATAAAACATTTGTATATACATATAGTGCAGATATATAAGTATATCATTGACATATTTATGAATATAGTAACGATTATACTATACGCAATCTGTTATACATACATATCGAAATATCCCATCATGATTGACTGCAGAATGAGGGCATGATATCTAGTCTCAAGCGCAGAGGACGTACGTAGAACAGGAGTGCAGACTTAGTAATCAACGAAATACTATGCACGGATGAGAATACCGACACACTGGTCATCACCTGGAAATGGTGCCCATATCCACACGAATGATGCAGGTTTTTCATAACCAGCTTAGAAAGGAGTCGATGCAGACAATGTATATCCAAATACGAGATATCGAAGGGACGGCCATCATCGCCGGAGACTACCCTGATATCAAATCTGTTGTTCAAAACCGAAGAGAGATACTTGGACCAGGCAATGCTAAAGGAAACGACCTGTCAAAAGCCGACCTGAGCGGGGCCAAGCTGGCATATACCAATCTGGAAGCGGTCCAGTTGTGGGGCTCCAACCTTCAGAATGCTGACCTATCGGCTGCCAATCTGGAAGGGGCAAAACTGGTGAAGGCTAACCTCTCCGGCGCAAACCTATCCAACGCCAACCTGCGCGGTGCGACCCTTAGCAATGCCATATTGGTCGGTGCCTGCCTTCAAGGGGCAGATATGAGTAATGCGAATCTGGTGGGCTCTGATCTGAGTAACGCCAGGCTAGCTGGTGCGAACCTCAGCGGGGCCTGGTTGAACTACACCATTCTGGCCAACACAGATATGCAGGACGTCAATCTAAACGGTGCTAAGATGAACGACGCCGTGTTAACGGGAGCCAATTTAAGCCGAGCGGAGCTCACAAATGCCATCCTGTCTTCAGCCGATCTGAATGGCGCGAACCTGAAAGATGCAAGGATGAACCACGCAAAAATGCTGAAGGCAGAACTGTGTGACACCAACCTTGAGGGGGCCGACCTGTGCGATGTTATACTGCGTAACGCCCGCATGAGGGGCGCCAATCTACAGGGTGCCCGTATGTGTCGCGGTCTATTAATGTGCGTAGATCTGCATAGTGCTAACTTCTCGGGATCTGACTTGACCGAGGCCGATTTTACCAACGCGAAGTTAACAGCAGCCAATTTCCAAGGTGCCAATCTATACGGAGCGAAGCTGAATAAGGCGCACCTGCACAATGCCAATTTGATGTATGCCAATCTGTTACACACCGACTTCACCGATGTGAACTGGGTCATATAACATGCCCGGTAACCAGCGCGGTTTCCTTTCCGCGCTGGCTTTCGGGTGTATACCGACAAACCCACACTTGAAGGTGTGATCTGCTATACTCTTCGCGCCGTCAACTGCGGTGTCGGGTGAGATCTCCCCCATTCGCGTTCATTCGCGTTCATCCGTGGTTAAAAGAAGACCGGTAGGATGAGTAGGTCGAGTAGGACAGGTGCCATACCCGCGCGCTATCGCGTGAGACCTTCCCCATTCGCGTTCATTCGCGTTCATCCATGGTTAAAAGAATACCGGGTGAGAATGCGGCTCAGTTACAATACCCTTCACGCGAGATACACCCAATCTACTAAAATTACCGCTACCTAAAAGAAGGAACACCATAACCAACTGACGAAACTACAAATAGTCATCACGACAGACAATACTCTTGAAATAACAAAGGATCGAAACAATGCCCAAAAAAATCGCCTTTATCGGAGCGGGCAGCTTCGGATTCACACGCGGACTTGTCCGTGACCTGCTCACCTTCCCGGCTTTCGCGGACGCCACCATCATGCTGATGGACATCGACCCTGAGCGGTTGGCATTCATCACACAAGCTGTGAACAATATCGTCGAAGCGGGGAAATACCCAGCCACCGTCATCGCCACCAACAGCCGCAAAGAGGCTCTTGAGGGAGCAGACGGCGTGCTCTGCACCATCCTGCAGGGCGGCGTAGATATCTTCCGCAGCGACATCGAAATCCCCATGAAGTATGGCGTCGACATCAATGTCGGCGATACCCGCGGTCCGGCCGGTATCTTCCGCGCCCTCCGCACCATCCCTGTGATGCTGAGCATCGCCGCCGACATCGAGAAATACTGCCCGAACGCGGTGTTCCTCAACTACACCAACCCCATGGCTATGCTCTGCCGCGCCATGCAGGGCCAGTTCCCCAAACTCACCATCAGCGGCCTGTGCCACAGTGTTCAGGGAACCGCCCACCAACTGGCAAACTGGATCGGCGCCCCGATGGATGAAATCACCTACACCAGCGCTGGTATCAACCACCAGTCATGGTATATCGACTTCCTGTGGAACGGGAAGGACGCCAACCCGCTGATCAAAGAGGCCATCCTCAGCAAGCCTGAGATATACAACGAAGAACTGGTGCGCAACGAGCTGTTCCTGCACATGGGCTACTATATCACCGAGTCCAGCGGCCATAACAGCGAATACTGCGCCTGGTTCCGCAAGCGCAAAGACCTGATCGAAAAATACTGCACCCATGGCACAGGCTGGAACCCCGGTATCCACGCCTACATTTTGGATGAGTATCTGAAAATCAAGGACAACTGGCGAGACGGCATCAAAGACCAGCTTGCTCAGCCCATCGACCTTAACCGAGGGGCCGAATACGCCACCAACATCTTCAACGCCATCTTTGGCGACGGGACGATGTATAAGTTCAACGGCAACGTGCCCAACAAGAACCTCATCGACAACCTGCCTTACGATTGCTGCGTCGAAGTTCCTGTGCTGGCCAGCCGCCGTGGCTTGGAGCCGATCGCGGTCGGTGCTCTGCCTCCGCAGTGTGCCCTTCTCACCGGCACCAGTGCGCAGATCGAAGACCTGGCAGTTGCCGGCTGTCTAGAGGGTGACCGACAGAAGATTCGCCAGGCGAACTACTTCGATCCACTATCAGCCGCCGTGCTCAGCCTGGAAGAGATCGACAACATGGTTGACGAGATGTTCGAGGCCAACCGCGGATACCTGCCGACCTTCGGTATGTAGTTTCCAGAAATCAACAAGAGCTCGCTCCCAAAAGGGGCGAGCTTTTTGCTTTTCGCCCGACGAATTCTCCGTAAAGGTGATGTATGATATGGAGTTCTATCTGCTGATCTGCCAACGCTTCGCGGAGTTGAAACTGCGATCAGGCATCCCGGCCCAATCAACGGTGACAGGCTGGATGAAGCTGCTGGACTCGAACGGTCGTTTCAGCGACATCAATTACGCAGACCGCGGTGTGGCTACCTGGCAGCCTGGTGTTCATGTTTCTCGTATGGCCGATATGGCACGGGCCTACTCATACCCCTCCGGTGCGATGTACCACTCGGCACCCCTTCTAGAGGCCATACAGAATGCGTTGGAGTTCTGGGTCAAACATAGATACCAATGCCCCAACTGGTGGTATAACCGCATCGGCATACCATTGAATATGCAGATCGTGGCTGTCTTCCTACAGCCCATGCTAACGAAACAGCAGCTTGAAGGTGCTTTACAGATACTGGACCAGGCCGGGCCGGTTGAGCTCACAGCCGCAAACCTGCTTTGGGTCGCGGACATTGTGATCCACCGCGCAGCATTGCGCGGCCATACCGATGAGCTGATTTCAACACTGCATCGTGTGTGGCAAGAGGTGACCGTGGGTGGCGGCGAAGGCATTCAGACCGACGGCAGCTATTATCAGCACGGACACAGACTGCAGAGCCATCAATACGGTGAAGCGTTTATCACCACCATGACCGAGTTAGCCTGGCAGGTTCGGGATACCCCGTATGCGATTCCGACGGCGAAGCGGGACATCATCACGAGCTGCATTGTCAACGGCCTAGGCTGGATGTCGCGAGGGGATTACATCACACCGGCAACCATCGACCGTTCGGTCGTCCGCACCCGGGCCATGCGGGTGAGCCAGTCAAGCATGCTGGAGCTTTGGATGCAGGTGGTACCGTCTAACCTGCGCAGCGCGCTGGATCGCACGCAAGGTATCATCCAGGATACGCAGACCACACCGTCCGGCTGCCGTTACTTTCCATATGGTGACCTCGCAGTGATACGTAACAGCAAATGGAGCTTCTTCCTGAAGACCATCAGCAAGCAGACGGAGTTGACTGAATCGATCAACGGCGAAAACCTGAAGGGTGTGCCCTATCTGAACTGCGGAAATCACTGGTTGCTAAAGAATGGTCAGGAGTATCTTGACACCGTCCCCCTTTGGGACTGGAGCCAGTTGCCAGGATTATCCGGCACCGCCAGGGATACAACTCCCGTGAAACCAGGCCGTGTCGCCGGACTATCGGACGGCAATCAGGGGATGGTCAGTATGCCGTTCATACGAAAGCAGGGCGATGCGAAATGGACATTGCTCAAGAGCTGGTTCCTCACGCAGCAAGGAGTGATCTGCCTCATCACCCCCGACGATACGGACCAACCCTCTGCTCGGTTAAGCACCAGCCTGGAGCAATGCCGCATCCAAAGCGATGTGTTTGTCAGCGCGGATGGGCAGGTGCGTAAGCTGCGAATCGGCCAACATATTGAGGACTGCGACTGGGTTTGGCATCACGGCGTCTTGTATGCCAGCTATCAGGCGGGTCAACTATGTGTCAGCTTGGATCACAGGAAGGGAAACTGGCACGATATCAGCACAGAGGGTTCTGGTGACTGTGAAGCCGATATGCTGGGGGTATGGCTCAGGCATACCGGCGATGAGTCGTGTGCCACAGCAATCTGGCCGGACCAGCCAACACCCAAGGACGCTGGCAAAGCAGGCATTCCTACCGTGGAGGTGCTGTCGAACAACAGTCACATGCAAGCCGTGCAGCTTTCATCGTCCACCACGATGGCGGTTTTCTACGACGCGGCTCAGCTCAAACTTCCGAAAGGTTCCACCGCGGTGGATAAGGCCTGCATGGTGCTTCGTATGGAGAGCAAGCTGTGTGTGGCCGGCTGGAGTGACCAAACGGGGGGCAAGCTCGGTATAAAGGTGGACGGTCAGAAACACACATCGACCCTGCCTGGTTATTTAAAATCCAAACCTGCCGTAGTAAAGCTGTAGAGTCACCACCCAACCAAGTGCGATCCGGTCCTAATCTGCGTGATTTGCGTCATCTGTGGACTGATTCATCCGTGTCTGTTCGTGTCCATTCGTGGTTACACAAAATGACGTACATGTGTGGTCAAGCGCCTACCTAATAGCTCTCCACAGGTGTCCCATGCATCATAACAGCCCGCCGAAGCGGGCTGTTATGATTCTCACGGGCGAAAGACGGGCGAAAGACTAGCTGATGAGCCCCTCGATGCGGGCATCCAGTGCACCCTGATCCGTGGCGAAGCTCTCCAAAGCGGCGTTCGTCAGCAGATCATCCAGTGCCACCTCATCGGACCAATGAGCTAGCACTGGGATTTTGCCATCTTTGCTGATGGTCTTCCGCTGTTCCGGGGTGAACGGGGTGAACATGTCGATGTCATACTGCTCAGCCAATGCGACAAGCTGTTCGCCTGAGATGATTGCATCACCGAGTTCGACGGCTTTGTCAGCAAACTCCATGAACTTGGGGCAGAGCTGCCACAGGTAGCTCACACGCAGGTCCTCTACCTTAACCAGCAGCTCAGTCGATTCGTGCCGAGTGACTTCGCTGCATGGGGTAGGCGCCTCAAGGAACTGCTTCGCGGCCGATGGCGGGATGGTATGCACATCCACACCTGCCAGCAGAGCCACTTGGTCACCATTCCGCATAGAGGCGGCGATCAACTTCGTGGGTGTCTTACCTGCTGCGCGCAGCCGTCTCAACGCTTCGACTGTGGCCAGGGTGACTTTTTCGCCCACATTGGCCGCTTCACCAATTTTGTTGTCAGCCACCAGCACGCCAATGCGTCCAAGGAAGACATTGACATAGGCCGGCTTGCTAAACAGGGCCGCCAACACGTTCTGGCGCACACTAAAGCCCAAGGTGTAGTTGATGGGCACACCAGCGGCAGCCAGTTTACGGGCGACGATGTATCCAGCCGGTGTGATGGGAACCTTGATGATGAAGAATTCGGGGTTTATGGCAAAGTAGCGCAGACCGAAGTTCACGGAGGCTTCAATGTCGTTGGCATAGGCCGGATGCAGCTCCACACTGACCTTCACGCCGAACTTTTGCACCAGGCTTAAGGCCAGCTTCGCATTGGCAAGGAAGCCAATTTCCACCAGTAAGTCGCGGCCGGAGATTTCCGGGCGGGCGGCTTTCAGCTTGGATGCTGCTGATTTGATGAACTCATCTAGTGCGCCGGTCTGGATCACCTGGTTCACCAGTGTGTTGTTGGTGGTCAGAGCACCTAGTTCGGGAGCCCATGCTTTCACTGCGGCTGAGGCATCGCCTGTATCAATCCAGGGGGTAGTGCCAAGCTCACGTAGACGGGCGTATTTAGGCTGCGAAGGGGCATCGTAGGATCCCGCTCCTGTGTAACCGTCCAAGGCCAGCCCTTGAACTAGCTTCGCCAGTGTTTCATCAAAATGGATATCTTTACTCATTGTGTGTCCTCCGGTAGATATCACACCGGTAGCTTTACAGTCAGGAACCGGTGCGAGTGTTGCATGTAGCACCAATTGGGGTACATGTGACAACGCACGCGGAGTAAATTTTCACTTACCCCGCGTGCCGAAATATGATCAACCCCTAATAGTTAGAGGGTTTTGGCCTTTCACATCGGTAACAGATGCTGCGGCGTGCGAAGTTGGATTCCCCACAGCCAGAGCAAGTCCAGTCACCAGGATTCTCATTCCCCGAATCGCTGGAACGCCGGGAGTAACCTCCCTGACCACCGCCAGCCGAGGCCGGCTTACGCGCACCACATCGGAAACAGCTCGTGCGACGGGCGAAGTTGGATGCGTTGCAGTCTGGACAGTTCCAGTCGCCGTCTCGCTGCTCCATCCGGCCGCCGCCAGATGGTGCATCACCACCACCCGGTTTTGGTGTGTTGCACTCCATACATACGGATCGCCGGGCGAAGTTCAATTTGTTACAACTCGGGCAAAGCCAGTCGCCCGGTTTCATCTGCGGTTCAGGCATTATACTCTCCACGGTAGATTTCATAGTTTCGTTCGTTCTCGGGCGTTTGCAGTTGAAGCAAGCCGTCCGATGGGCATAGTTGGTTGTGTTGCACTGCGGACACAGCCAGTCGCCTGGTTCCATCTTCACCCAAACGGCGTTGCACGCGCGGCATTCGGTGGCACTGAGTACCACTTCGGCGCCGCAACGTGGGCATCGGCCGTTGGAGTTAGCAGATATCGGTGCCTGCATCTTCAACATATGCAGCACAATCTGAGCCAGCGAGCGTGCGTCATCTATCCCGCAGTCAGGGGTTCCGCTGTGCTCCAGACCACAATGCTCCAGCATATGGCTAAGGTCCAGGCGGTCGCTGTTGATCTGGCGGTAGAAGTCCTTAAACGCCACCTTCATGTTGCACCAGCGAGCGGCCCAGTCCGGCATCGGCTGCTGCATGGTCAGGCATTGCTGCCTGAGCAGGATGTCGATGTCGAAGTCACCGCAAATGACGGCTAGACCCTCTTCATACCCCTTCTCAATCAGCCATTTTTGCACATTCACCAAAATATCCGAAAAAGAGGGAGCTGAAGCTACATCCTTCTGGGTGATGCCGGTAAGCTCAGCGCAATAAGCAGTAAGCTGAGGGTGGATCGATGGTTTGACAAAACTCCGGAATTCATCAATCACAGTATCGGATTCGGTATCAACCACAACAATAGGGAACTCGATCAACTCTGGCGGGTGAAGCGGCTGCGGGTCATCACAAGTCGTTTCAAAGTCCATTACCAATAGATATTTTGGGTACACCTGGTATCCTCCTGGGGCGCATGTCCAGCACCACTATATGCAACCTTCACGGTATACATCATTCGTCATAAATGCAGAGAAATTCGTCCCCTGCCCTATTATTATGGACTAATATTGAACTAAAGGTATAAATTGCACCATTTCATGCTGGGGCAGACGCATACTAAGCCGTCTATCCCCAGCATGATAGAAGCTATATCAGCCCCAGAACCTCGTCGATCTGCTTTAGCTCTTGCTCGCTGAAGTCAAGTGATTTTAGTGTCGCGACGTTCTCGTCGAGTTGGTCCACACGGCTGACGCCAATCAAGCAACTGGTGACCGACGGCCGGCCCAGCAGCCAGGCCAGCGACATCTGAGCCAGGCTTTGTTCGCGGGCGGCAGCGATTTCGGAAAGGAGTTTCACCTTCACCATCACTTCGTCGTTGATCTGTTCCTTCTTCAGGAAGCCGTGGGGTTTCGACGCCCTGCTGCCAGGTTCGATACCGTGTAGATACCGTCCGGTAAGCAGTCCCTGCGCCAATGGACAGAATGGGATACATCCGATGCCCTCTTGCAGCAGCACGTCGCTTAAGCCCTGCTCCACCCAGCGGTTCATCATGTTATACAGCGGTTGGTGGATGAGGCAAGGGGTGCCAAGGCGTTTCAGGATAGCCGAAGCCTGAGCGGTGCTCTCCGCGTCGTAGCTGCTGATGCCCACATACAGAGCTTTGCCACTGCGCACGATGTAGTCCAGCGCGGCCATCGACTCCTCAAGAGGCGTCTCGGGATCTGGGCGGTGATGGTAGAAGATGTCTACATATTCCAGCCCCATGCGCTTTAAAGACTGATCCAGGCTGGAGACCAGGTATTTACGTGAACCCCAGTCACCATATGGCCCTGGCCACATGTAGTATCCCGCCTTGGTGGAGATCAGCATCTCGTCGCGGTAGGGACGAAGGTCATCGCGCAGCAGCTTGCCGAAGTTCTCCTCCGCGCTGCCCCCCACCGGACCGTAGTTGTTGGCCAGGTCGAAGTGGGTGATACCCAGATCGAAGGCATGTATCCCTAAATTGCGGATGTTATCATACTGATCGACACTACCGAAGTTATGCCACCATCCCAGAGAGAGTGCGGGCAACTTGAGGCCGCTCTTACCGCAACGGCGGTAGAGCATCGATTGGTAGCGATCGGCTGAAGCAACGGTTGGACCGTATGGCATTACAGAGACCTCCTGACGGTTGTTAACTAGCTCCATCATACCCGATATGAGCTGATAGAAGATACGGGGCGGGGGGAGGAGAACAGGAGGGAGGAGTGCAGGAGGGAGGAGCATCGCGTGCGGTTCCCACGGTATGTCAGACGTGTAGGATGAGTAGGACGAGTAGGACTGTCCCCTTCTGACTCCTCCCCTCCCGTCTCCTGACTCCTGCTCTCCTGACTTCTCCCCTCCTCCCCCTACGAAATCTGCTTCCGCAGGCGGGCGATGAGGGCCGCCAGTTGCTGGTCGGTGGTAAGTTGAAGGTGAAGACGCTTCAAGCCGTTCATCACGGTGCTGTGGTCCTTGCCAAAAAGTTTGCCGATCTGACTAAGCGACATCTGTGCCAGCTCTTGAAGAAGGTAATAGGCGATGTATCGTGCCTGGATGGAGTTCTTGTCGCGTTGAACGCTCATCAACTTTTCACGCTCAATGCCGCACTGCTCGCAGACCGCTTTGAGTATCTTCTCATCACGCCGTGCTTCTGGTGCCAGGTCAATATAGTATTCTGTCAGCACGCTGTCCACCAACTCTGAAGTGATGGTGTGCCCCAGCAACTGCGCTCGTGCCATCACGGAGACCATCACACCTTCCAGCGTCCGGATATTGCTCTCAATGGCGTTAGCCACTTGGTAGAGTATCTCCTTAGGCACCTGATACGCCTTTTGCTGACATAGGTTCGCCAAAATCGCCACCCGAGTCTCATAGTCAGGCGGGGCGATGTCCACTATCAACCCGGCCTCAAACCGGCTACGCAGCCTGCCGTCCAGGGCGGGAAGCTGTTTAGGCGGTCGGTCGCTGCATAGAACAACCTGCCGGCGATGCATCATCAACTCGTTGAAGATATGGAAGAACTCCTCATTCGTCTTATCTTTACCGGCGATGAACTGGATGTCATCCACCAGCCAAACCTCGATGATGCTCATCCGATGGACGAACGCATCCGTGGTGCGGTCACGCAACGACTGCACAAACTGCTGGGTGAACTTTTCGCCGGTGATGTAGCCGATGCGTATGTTGGGCCGCTCTTGCAGCAGGCGGTGCGCGATGGCATGCATCAGATGGGTTTTGCCTAGACCGTGGGAGCCATAGATAAAAAGAGGGTTGTACTTCTGCGCAGGTTCTTCGGCAACGGCACAAGCCGCGGCGGCGGCCAGCCGGTTGTTGCTGCCGGTAATAAATCGGTCAAACACGTAATCGTCGTTCAGCTCCAGTGGCTCTATGTTGTAGGCTGAGCGTTTGGGCCTTGCAGTCGGCTTGGTGAGCTGTTCGATGTCTGACGGTTCGTCTTGCTTCTGGTCAGAAGGGCGCACCACAAACTCGATGGAGATATCCTCACCCAGTTGAGGTGCGAGGGCCGACTTGATGATTCCAGCGAACTTGTTGGTCAGCCAGGTACGTGCAAAAGCGCTCGGGACGTTCAACACCACAATCCGCCCATTCATTCGCTCTGGGTTGATGGTCTTAATCCAACTGTTGTAGCTGGGCACACCGACCTTCAATTCCAGCTCATGCAACGCCGAGGTCCACGCCTTGCGCAGAGCCAGAAGCATTTCATTGTCGCCGAATTGAAGTTGGTCAGGCATATGTGGGTATCCATCCTATAAGCGTTGTGATTTGCAGATGACCGAAGAGGCCAGGAAATTGGGTTACCTCTATATGATAAGCTATATTCATGATCACCGCAGACTTATGTCAGACAGCTCGCGAAGTTGTCAGCCAATATCTGGTTAGCAGCGAATATTGCTATACAAACCATCAGCCGCTGGACCGTGAGCTTGTTTCAGACGCTTTGGCCCAGTACATTGGGACCCATCGTTCTGATGAAGAGACAGAGCTGATGGTGGCCCAATACCCCATTCTACTTGACTGCGAGATATTTGCAAGCGATGATGGGGTGCCCCACATACAGCCGATCACTGGCACCCATCACCAGCGCAAACATGGAGCCTTCTACACCCCGACGGCCATGATCAGCCAGATTCTACAGCATATCATGCCAGCTGACCATGAACCCGAAAGCATCTGCGATCCGGCGTGCGGAACAGGTCTGTTCCTGACCCAGGCGGCCAGGCTCATCGCTGAGCGGCGCAGCCGGAGGCTTGGCGAGCCATATGCGGTCGCGTTGCGTTGGGTGTTATGTCACTCGATCTTCGGAGTGGAGCTGGATGCGGGTGCTGCGAAACTGGCCCGGAGCCTGCTGTCGGCCATGGTCGATCATCATCCTGAAGCCATCAAGGCCCTTGAGGGGCATATCACCAATGCCGATGCGCTCTTGACCAACTGGACACAGCAGTATGAACTGGTGGTTGGCAATCCACCTTATATCGACTCGGAGTCGATGATACGCCATCAGCCCGACGTGCGGCGCAAAATATCAGAGCGATACACCAGTGCCACCGGCAACTGGGATATCTATATTCCGTTCGTGGAACTGGCGATGAAGCTGACACAACCCGGCGGATACTTTGGGCTGATCACCCCCGCCGGGCTGATGTACGCCCGTTATGCGGAAAGCATCCAAAACATGATTCTAGCCCAGACTACACCCACTGTCTATCTGGATTTTTCTCAGGCCAGGCCATTTGACAACGCGAGCGTAGAGGTCGGTGTGTTGGTCTGCCGTAAGGGACCATCCGGCTCGTGTGGTATGCTTCAGCGCGTGCGGTATGATATAAAGCTGCAGGTACTCGACCAGCAGTCGGCCCCTCTTTCCAGATTCCGTCAACTGCCCTTAGCTCCGCTGGGAGCCATTTGGGACATTGATAAGGTCAGCCTGCGCATATCTACGCTTCCCAACCGGCTGGGCGACTACCTGGTATGTTCAGATGGGGCATCAACCGGTGAGGCCTACCAGATTGCCGAATGGCTGATCGACCGCGACGCACTAGATGACGACCTCAGGCTGGTCAACACCGGCACCATTGACCCATACCGGCTGTTGTGGGGTAGCAAGCCGATCACCTACATCAAAAAGCAGATGCTTCACCCCGTGGTGCCCGCTGAGGTTCTACGCGAGAAGCTGCCACGGCGTTACGCGCAGGCCATACAGGCCAAAGTGGTCATGGCAGGCCTGTGTACGCAACTTGAGGCGGCGGTGGCACCCGCGGGCGTGCTATGCGGCAAGTCGGCTGTGCAGGCCATTCCTGCAGCCGATGTGTGCGTCTACGCCGTCACGGCTTATCTGAACAGCACGCCTGTCCGCCGCTACATGAGCCAGATGCACGGCACCAGCCTGACCGGCAGGCGAGGCCTACAGGTCACCCGCCGGTCTATTGAGGCGGTCCCAGCCCCGCTGCTGTGCCATCTAGCCGACGGCAGCGCCCTGAGCCAGTTGGGCAGACAAGCGCACGCGCAAGGCTGCGATCAGCAGATGCAGGTTGCGGTTGACACGCTGGTGTTGGGGCTGCTACCATAGGGTATCCCCCTGGGAACGCCAATCTCCTGATTGGCATATACCGTTTACTAGCACTCCCACATGCATAAATGTCAGCGCAATATCCCTGTACCAACAGAGGCTGTCGATCACCCATTCCGCGACATGAATGTCTCGGAATCGGTGACCTACTGGCCATGCAATATTTGTGGTTAATAAGCCGTGTCCTTCAGGGCGCTTGGCCTCATGCGTATATGCGCCTCAATCTGCGTAATCTGTGGATAAGATATACATCGGGAGGCCAATCAGGAGATTGGCGTTCCCAGGGGCAATCCGCCTTCCACCTACATAAAATACCCTGCCAGCCGCATCAGCAGCATGGGGTCGCCGTCGATCTTCATGGTCAGCATCAGCGTCATCAGGTCGGCTTTGCCAGTAGTGAAAAATCCGACCAAATCGTCGTAGTCAGCCCCAAGGGTCAAATCCGGCTTGGCCTCGGTGGGACCATCCAGTAGCTGCAATTGGCTGTTCTTGATGGACATATCCCAGACTCCTGCGATTTTGCCCGAAAGGTTCATGCGCACCATCATACTCTCATCTTTGGCCTTGTCGGCCTTGAATCGCTTCTTTAGCATCGCCTGCACGCTCTCGGTCAGCGGTTTGATCGAGGCGGAGCTCACTTGCGTTTTAGGGCCTGCCATGGCGGCGTAGGCATCTGCCAGCAGTCGTGCGGTCTTGCGGCCAGTGGAGACGGTGGTCTCATACTTATACAGCGGGATGTCGTAGTCGGCCTCGCTCAGGATATACCCCAGCTCGTCGTTGGTCAGTCCCAGCACGACGTTGTATTTGCCCTTCATCATGCTTTGCATCTGCCAGCCTACGTTGGGTAATGCCTCACCGGGCATCGCACAGAACTCTACAGGGCCCAGCGTGAGCCGGCTGATAACCGTCTTGATATTGGGCTCATCGGCGTGCTTCTCGGCAAACAGCCCCATCTTATTACCCATGATGAACATGGCGTTCTCCAATGGGATATCGAGCTCAGTGGTCTGCAGCTTGATGACCGGCTCACTCACCTGTTCTGGAGTTTTCAATGCTTCCATCGCCTTATCAGCCACGATTTCGCCATATATCTTCGTGTCGGCCAGATTGGTAGCCCCACGGAGTGTGGTGACCATCCCACCGAGCGCGCCGTTGGCGAACATCGCCATGCCGTAGCCGTTGGCCTCCAGCTTTTGCCGCATGAAGTGGGGGAAATCGCTGGTCAGCTCGTGCCCATACATCACCGACTCGGGATGGCATGCGAAGTTCACCCACACGGCGATCGCGCCGTTCGTTTCAGGGTTGATGAACTGCATGGCGACCAGGCTTGTGTCGAGGTTTTGAGGCACGCGGGGGTTTCGGCTGACCCCTTCCACTCCGGTGATGTGTGCGACCTTCATCACCGCCGGCCGCATGTTGGTGGCTGCCGCATCGATGCACAAGGCGATCTTCTTCTTGACATCGGCGTACCAGGCTCGGTCTACGCCGCTTACGGTCTCACTGGGGCCCCACAGCCCCATGGAATCGGGGCCAGAGTGCGTATGGCTGCAGGAAATCAGTATGTTGCTTTTCGGCACATTGGTCACGGCGTTACGGATCTCATCCACGCCGGGTTTGAACAGGCCGATCAAATCCACGCTGACAAGCGCTATCCGTGTTCCCTGTGATTCGATCACCAACGCTCTTGCTTCCACCGGATCATTCACCGACGTGGCGACACGGTTTTGGTTGGTACCTGCCAAGAACGGCATTTTCGATGGGGTAAGGTCAACCTTCGCGGTGCCCACCATCATAGGAGCCGCCATTACCGATGCGCTCAAGGCAGCCAGGGCCACTATCAAGAAGAAACGGGACATTGGATTCACCTCAATATCTATGACACTCACTTAATGTATACCAAATAATGAGCGGCTGTTACCGGTACCCATCTGTGGTGATCTTTTGTCCTTTAGTCGGATCAGTCCCCCTGTGCCCCGAAAGTGGTGTCGATGATGACATAGTCGAATAGGTTGACCTTGCCATCGCCATCCAGATCGGCCATCGCATCGGAGGTGTTGAATTTGGAATCAATCACCACGAAGTCAAACAGGTTGATCTGGTTGTCGCCATCGGCGTCGCCGTTGGTGAGTGAGGTGTTGACGCTGTTCACGCCATTGACTACGACGCCATCCACAACCCGTTTCAACCAGTGACCGCCACTTATGCTCAGACTGTAGACGCCGGGTTCCAGGCCGTTAATGGTTGCGATGCCGCCGCTATCAGGATGCAGCTTGCCAGTATACATGGCCGGACCGTTCATCGCGTAATCCTGCTGTATGCCGGTCAACGATCCGTTGTAGCCGCTGCCAGGGTTGATGGTGATCGCTAAGCTGGTCAGTGCGTAGACAACAAAATTAGTCTCACTCGTCGCTGTGCCAGGAGGTGTTGTAATGGTGATTTTTCCCGTTGTGGCTCCAACTGGTACCACGCCCGTGATGAGTTGGGTTCCTGTACGGATATATCCGGGGACGGCAACGCCGTTGATCTTCATTTCATAAGCACCGAAGAATCCAGAACCGTGGATGGCGATGGTGTCACCAACCTTGCCTTTCGGAGGTTCAATCGAAGAAATGGACGGTAACACGGTGAAATCAGTCGAACTTCGTGTTGATGCACCATTGTAGGCCATCGAGATTCGGCCTGTGGTGGCGTCCACAGGCACGACAGCCGTGACTGTGGTCTCATTATTGATCGTGAACGTGCCGGGGTAACCACCGAAGTATACGGCCGTTACTTGGCTGCACAGCGTACCAGTGATAACCACCTGTTGTCCTGCTGCACCAATAGTCGGCAGGAAGGACGTGATAGTGGTGCCAGGAAGCACGGTGAAGTCTGTGCTGCTGTCACCATATCCTGAGGGCGTATACACCGTGATTTTACCCGTAGCACCACCTTCAGGCACGTACGCACGAATTGAAGTATCACTCACCACAGTGAAAAACCCGCCATATCCTCGGAAGGCTACACGCGTGGTACCAGTGAAGTTGCTGCCTGTGATGGTCACAATTGTGCCAGGTTGTCCACTCGCGGGATCAAACGATGTGATTCTTGGCGCCACGCTGAAGTCGGTCTCACTTGTGGCAGTTCCGCTTGCCGTGGTCATGGTGATCTTCCCAGTGGCAGCACCGGCGGGTACGGTGGCATGGATTGTTGTGGAGCTATCTACCGTGTATACCGAGCTGACCCCGCCGAATTTCACCGCTGTGGTGCCTGTAAAAGACGTGCCTGTGATGGTGACCACTGCCCCCACCGGTCCAGACGACGGTGCAAATGATACGATGACTGGCAGCACTTTGAAGCTGATCGAACTAGTGGCCGTTCCTGACGGGGTTGTGACCGTGATCTTGCCTGTTTCCGCGCCTGCAGGCACCTTGGCTTTGATGGTTTTATAGTCAGCCACAGTATAATCGGTTGACACACCATCAAATTTAACCAGCGTAGCTCCGGTAAAGGCTGAGCCACTGATGGTGACCATATCCCCCGCGACGCCTTTGGTTGGTGTGTAACTGGTGATGGTCGGTAAAACCTTAAAGTCGGTCGAACTCGTCGCGGTTCCGCTAGAGGTCGTCACTTTTATCTTGCCAGTCAATGCCTTGTCAGGCACTTCGGCTGATATTGACGTGACACTCTTAACCGTGAATATGGCCGAGACGCCGTTAAAGGTGACCGATGTGGTGCCGCCCAAACCTAACCCGGTGATGGTGACATCCACGCCGACAGGTGCTGCGATGGGATCAAAAGAGTTGATCACAGGGCTGGCTGCGTATGACGGCCATGCCATCACCATAAGTGCAGGTATCAATCGCCAGGCTGACGCCTTGAGGCTAACCATGCGAGACATATGTATGCTCCAATCTGAGCGCCGCTGCAGCTGCTATAGTGCCGGCGGTCGTCACACTGCGGTCATCGTTTTATCAGCCGATATGGTAAAGATGAGTGTATGGTATCATACACTTTCCGTATCCTGATGCCCCTATTATGGATCATTTTATGAATGCCTGTCAACCCTGCAGCGATGCCATCTGCTCTATCAATCTGTTATGGAATTACCATAAACTAAAACTAGACTGATCGGATGATCCGGTAGCAACAACCGGACCCACAGAGCGTCTGCGAACCAGGGAGGACTCGAAATGCCAGCCATACTACCAACCAATATCAGCCAGTATCAACCCGCGGCTCTAGTGCGTTGGGCGGACCAACACGCGGGTCCCTGGAATGTCACATTACCAAATGGTCGGCAGATTCGTCTCTCCGCTGTTCGCAATGGCAGACCACTTCTGCTGGGAACAGACAACCTCAATGCAGCCAAGACCGGTAGCGTTGTGCCACTATGGCCCAGTGTGAGCAACCCTAATGGATTGGACGGCACAGGGATACGGTTGGGCCTGTTTGAGGGCACTATTCCGCTAAGCACCCACCCGGAGCTGGCGGGTCGATGTCAGGTGTTCAACTCCACCAACGGCACCCACACCACGCATGTGGCTGGCACGCTTATTGCGCAGGGCTTGAACCCCGCAGCCAAAGGAATGGCCCCCAACGCCAGTATTAGCTGCTATAGCTGGAACAACGATGTATCGACCATCATCAGCCTGCCATCGGATATTGGAATCACAAACCACAGTTACAGCCTGAGGATTGGATGGGACTTCAATTCTAGAGGTGACAACCGTTGGTTTTGGGCAGGCGACCCCTCTATGTCCATTGACGAGGATACGGACTTCGGGCGATATGATTCCACAGCTAGAGAATGGGACCAATCCCTTTATGCCAACCAGAACGTGCTTGCCTGCCGTTCTGCTGGGAATGACCGTTTGCAGGGGCCGTCGTCGCAACCTGTAGAACACTGGGTGTGGGATACAAACCTGGGGCAATATGTGCTCAGCACTGATGTTCGCCAACTGGATGGGGGGCCCAATGGTTACCGATCTATACATGACGCAGGTTGTGCTAAGAATGTGCTCACCGTAGGCAGTGTGGCCGATATTGTGCCGCCGGTTACAGAACAGACGGTGCTGTCACCAAGCTCTTTCAGCAGTTGCGGGCCCACCGACGACGGGCGTATAAAGCCTGATATCTCGGGTAACGGAGAGGCATTGACGAGTAGTTTCTACGACTCAAAAATGGCACCAACATATTCGGCTATGAGCGGAACCTCGATGGCCAGTCCTGCTGTAGCCGGAGGGTTGGCGTTGGTGCTGCAACGCTACCGGCAGCTGCACCCGGGTGTGGTGTTGTCAGCCGCGGCCTTAAAGGCGCTGGCTATTCATACCGCCAACGGTGGTCTGCAAGGCCCCAACTACCGCACAGGTTGGGGCGTTCTCAGCGCGCAATCCGCAGTCAATCTTATAAACGACGAATCGTCGGGCAGGTCAATGCTGACCCAGACTAGCCTCACATCAAGCCTGACGAAGCAGTGGCAGCTCTATCACCCCGGTGGAAATTTCCGCGCCACGCTGTGCTGGTCCGACCCTGCCGCTCCAGAGCAGACGAACCACAACGACAGTACCGCTCGTCTGGTGGTCGATCTCGACCTGCTGGTGACTGGAGCCAATGGCAGTATCTACCCGTGGACACTCACGCCGTCTCAGCCTGAGCTGAAGGCTGTGAAGGGCATCAACAACCGCGACAACGTAGAGAGGGTAGATGCGTTGGACCTGCCTGCGGGATATTACACCGTCAGTGTGAGTTGCCAGAACCTGCCTGCGCAATACAAACCATTCGCCTTTTCACTGGCAGTCAGCGGCATCTGCGTACCTGCAACAAACCTGCTTCTGAATGTCTCACCCAATATCTATATAGGTGACAGAAGCACCGTGCCGGTTTCTGTTGAAGTCACTGCTCCTGGAATGCACATCGTACGCAGCACAGATATGCAAAACACGATGGAGATCTCGGGTATCCCTTTGGGCAGTGGACAGCTTAGCATCACTTCACCTCATTTCCTTAGGCGTGTGATTGGGTTTGAATCCGCAGGGAATGACCTCACTCTGAATACAGTGATGACGAACGGTGATGCAGATGGTAGTGGCAGCATCGATTTGTTTGACTTCGTGGAACTGGATAGGAACTTCGGTGGCACCGTCGGGGATATTGACGGCGATGGCCGTGTAAACCTATTTGACTACGTGGTACTGGATGTAGGGTTTGGTGCCGTGGCGGACCAGTAGATAGCCTTGCATTTTATGAGATTGTGCTCCCCGTAGGTGGCTGCAGGAGCTGGGATTCTTGGTGCGGCATCGGCCCCAGTTCTCGAAATCTTGGCTCACAACAGCACGGTGACATCCCTGGTTTCACCAAAGGATGCCATGGTTTTTGGAGCACGGCTATGACCCAGCGTTACATCAACCATATAAAATGTAACTATGGAAGTCGTTTATTAGTGCCAAATTCTTTGAACCAATGGAATATGATGCGTTACCATGAGTCTAGGCAACATGTTGCCACTAAAACTCTGGAGGACAAACACCTAATGAAACGTCAAGGTTTTACCTTGATCGAGCTACTTGTGGTTATCGCTATTATCGCAATATTGGCTGCAATTCTGTTCCCTGTATTTGCTCAAGCCCGAGTCAAGGCGAAAACGGCAGCATGCCTCAGCAATAGCAAACAGCTTGCCCTTGGTCTCAGCATGTATGCTGATGATTATGATGATGCTTACCCCAAAGGCGCGTTCTGGATTGCTAATATAACGCAAGACATGGTGCCTGTATCTGGTATCACCACCGCCGTCACCTGGGCCGATGTATTATTACCTTATGCAAAATCGAAAGCCATGTTTGCCTGTCCCAGCCGCCCGCAAGCGGGTAAAGTAGCTGGAACATGGGGCGGACCATGGAAAAACAGTTGTGGATTCGGCTTCAATGAATGGGGCTGGAACACAGTGGGCAACAATCCATCATTGAGTTCCGTTGCTAACCCATCGGACGCCATCATTCTAACTGAAATCGACATGGCCATCCCAGACGCCGGAACCCACTGGTTCGCGCCACAGGCTGGCTCCGGCGGCTATTTCGTGAATGCGGCGAAAGCGCATAACTACCGCATGAACTTCGCCTTCTGCGATGGTCACGCTAAGGCATTGAAACCCCGCCAGACCATCAGCCCCAAGATGATGTGGAACTGCACCGGCACCTACCCATTTACCATTAACGCATGGAATGGCCAGCAAGCCGCCACTGAAGATGAAGCCGTGGCAATTGCCACAAGTTGGACCGTCAACACACTCGACTTCTAGAGCTTCGACTAAGGCAAACCTTAGAGGTCGACGGAAGCAATTCCGTCGACCTTCTTCATTCGATGCAAACATGCTTCCCTTATCTCGATGCTGATCGATTGACGGCACGGGGATAAATCATGCATACTTTTGATACAGGGAGTCGAGATTCCCGCACTACAATCGGCACACAGGAGAAGAAGATGAGTGAACAAACGCGCAAATACAGGTTTACTTGGGATCTTGTGGGTGATATCAAGGAAGGCCGTCCGAATCTAGGCCCCAATCTGCGTATCGAACTGTACCGTATGATGCAGTTTTCCATCCGTGATGTGATGGAGCAAAGAATTGGCTCCGAAGATACCGATCGGTTGTTTTATGATGCTGGCTATCTGGCTGCAAAGGTGTTCTATGATACTTACCTATCTGAGACCACCGACCTAAAGATGTTTATTGCCAGTTTACAGCAGCTCATGAGAGAATCAGGTATGGGTGTGCTTCGTGTGGAGAAGGCAGACATGGAGGCCGGTGAACTGATGTTGACTGTGTCTGAGGACCTCGATTGTTCTGGTCTGCCGGTACTTGACTACGAAATCTGCCATTACGACGAGGGGTTCATCGCGGCCCTTCTTGAGCGGTTTTCCGGTAAGAAGTTTATCGTTCGGGAAATCGACTGCTGGTGTACGGGTGATCGCACCTGCAGGTTCCATGCTGTTGCAGAGAAATAATGAGTGAAATAAGTTCGGAACAGGCTCTATCAGTCATAGAACAACTACGGCAATACGTCCTCTCTCAACAAGAACCACTTGATGCCGCAGTGCATGAGAAACTTCGGGATTTGTGCCAACTGTCATTTACGACACTGCCAGATACGGATGCGCAGGCACTGTCTGACATAGAGATCAATACCTTGTTTGAACCTGTTGAGAAGCTCTTCATATCAAGCAAACTACCGGATGTAGAACCTCAGTTTCCGGAGAACGCTCAGTCCCTGCTAAGGGTATATAAACAGATCGAAAAACTCCGCGCCCACATCATGGCTCTGGCCAAAGGTGATTTGAATCACCGACTAGATATTAACGGCTATGTTGCCGGTGCGGTGAAGACGCTTCAAGCCAACCTTCGCCATCTAACCTGGCAGACACAGCAAGTAGCTGCTGGCGATTTTAGCCAGCGTGTGGATTTCATGGGTGAGTTCGCCACCGGTTTCAACAGCATGATCGTGCAGCTTGACGAGATGACCAACCAGTTGAAGGACCGCAACAGCCAATTGCAGCAAGAGGTGAACGCCCGCCACAAGGCTGAAAATGAGTTGAATCGCGCCTTAAGCCATCTGCAGGCGGTCAACGACGACCTTCAAAGTTTCGCATATGTAATCTCCCATGACCTTAAGGCACCGTTGCGGGGTATTGTTTCTATCGCAACTTGGATACAGCAGGATTACGATCCAATACTAGACGAATCGGGTAAGGAGCAGCTTAGCCTGCTAGTCGAACGCTCAAAGAAGCTGACTGAGATGATAGATGGTGTTCTGCATTACAGCCGAATGGGCACCTTGGCCGATAACCACGAGTTGATCAATGTTAAGAATTTGGTGGAGCAGACATTCAACCTATTGGATCCACCGACAACAATCAAGCTGGTGATTGATGCTGACCTGCCGGAAATCACGGCCGATCCGGTGAGGATATCGCAGCTCTACCAGAACCTGATGAGCAACGCCGTGCGCTATATCGACAAACCGGAAGGTGTGATTACTGTAGGCCTACGGCATGGTGAAGAGACGGTGTTTACCGTAGCCGACAACGGACCAGGCATATGCGAGAAGGAGCAGACACGTATCTTCGAGCTGTTCCAAACCGGAACCGCCAAAGCAGAAGGCAGCACCGGCGTGGGTCTGGCCGTGGTGAAGCGTATCTGCGAGTTCTATGGCGGCAAGGTTTGGGTTGAATCACAGCTTGGCGAAGGTGCTTGTTTCTGCTTCACCCTGCCGAATGTGATCACCTAACCGGTTGCCTACTCCTGTTCTCCCTGCCTCCTGGTAAGTCATTTGGTTGCCGTTGTCCGGGGCGGTTTTCCCCACACCGCGCCGGTCTTGATATCTTCGGGACAAGTGGATTCAGGCTATCCGCCAGACCGGCGCAGTCTTGAGCCGTCTGCAACCGCTAACCTGCGCACAGACCGCCCCGGACAGTGGCAACGCATTCCCACTGCTCTGAAGCATTATTTGCCGTTGTCCGGGGCGGTTATCTCCACACCGCGCCGGTCTTGATATCTCGGGACAAGTGGATTCAGGCTATCCGCCAGACCGGCGCAGTCTTGAGCCGTCTGCAACCGCTAACCTGCGCACAGACCGCCCCGGACAGTGGCAACGCATTCCCACTGCTCTGAAGCATTATTTGCCGTTGTCCGGGGCGGTTTTCCCCACACCGCGCCGGTCTTGATATCTTGGGACAAGTGGTTTCAGGCTATCCGCCAGACCGGCGCGGTCTTGAGCCGTCTGCAACCGCTAGCCTGCGCACAGACCGCCCCGGTCTTAGGCAATCCATTCGCGTTCATTCGTGTTCATCCGTGGTTTAAATGGTCCCCTGATAAGACGGGTAGGACGAGTAGGACGAGTGGGACATTACGTTGCGCCTTTGCACCCTTGCGCCTTTGCGTTGGGTCGCCAGACCTCCTATTCTCCTCGCCCCCTTCTCTCCTTCCTCCCCCTGGCCCCCCAATTTCCATCCTCGTCACAATGCTAGATTATCGCAAAAACTGGTATATTTACTCTATTTATCTGTCATTTTGTGCTCATTACGACGTTTATTATCTGATATTAAAGGTATACTAGGACACAAGCAAAAATGACTTGAAGCAGCAACCGTACCACCCTCCGACATCCGTCGGGCGATAAGCACAGCCAGTATCATGCTGGTTACGAACACAGAAAATCAGTAAGAAAGAGTGAAGCAATGAATGTTTTCACAATAAAACTACAGACCGTCGCGTTGATGACATTGACGACCGCTGTATACGCCTCACCGATCGTCATTCCTAAGGGAACGGTCATCCCCGTGGTTCTAGATACCCAGCTCAGCTCCGCCACAAACCAGCAAGGCGACATCTTTTATGCCTACCACGAAGGTGCCAATGGAGCCGGCTTTCCCGAGTATTCCAATTTCACCGGGAAAATCAAGTCAGTAACGAAAGCCACAGGCGGTAAAGCCGGGCAGATCGACGCACGCTTTACCCTCGTGCATCTACCTGATGGAACCTCGATACCGATCCGCGGCCAGCTCACGTCAATGGACAAGACCAATGTTAAGACCGATACCAAATCTGGCAGGTTGATTGGCACAGCCAACGCAAATAACAACCCAGGCAAGTTCATTGCTATCGGTGCAGGAGCAGGGCTTCTAGCTGGTCAGCTTGGATGGAAGAAACCGCTGATCGGCACCTTGATAGGAGCCGCGGCAGGATACATATACAGTACTACCCAGAACAAGGCTGCTGTTGGTAAAGACGTAGTGGTAAAGTCAGGAACACCGTTTGGGATTTTACTGACACAAAAAGTCACACTTCCAGAACTCAGGGCAGCAGATGCCGTCTCTGAGGAAGATGCCGTTACTGATGAAGACACCAGTACGAGCTCCGATGATAACGGCACAAGCAGTAGCGACGGCTGGCGAGTCAGTTTTAACTCCTTGCAGCCCATCATGAGCGGTAATAACCTGATGGTACCTTTCCGTTCAGTGATGGACTCAATCGACATGCCATTTAGTTACAACGCTGCCAGCAGGACTCTATCGATGAGCCGACCCAACACAGACCAGGCCGTACATACAGCCGTAGGCACCAGTCTTGTTTACGTAGACGGTATCGCCACCAGATTTAACACTTCATCGAGGATGATCAACGGCAATGTATACGTGCCTGCAAGCTACATTGAGCTGATCACACAGAAAACAGCCTACTGGAACCATGATACAGGCATCCTGCGCCTCCAATAAGCACAACTGATCAACCGATCCTATGACGATCGCAAGAGGTAGATAACCAGCTCTACCTCCTGCGGAATCCACAATGGAGGCTCTAAATATGAAACTTCTGAAAATAATGATACCTGGCCTGATTTTGATGGCCGCCGCATCTGCGATGCCCCAAGCCCTGAATGTGACCATCGATGGCACCCCCGTACGATTTATTGGCACTCAACCCATGGCAGTGCAGGGACGGGTGATGGTGCCGTTGCGCGGTGTTCTGGAGCAGATGGGTGCATTTGTTGGCTGGGACGCCATCACACGTACGGTCTTTGCGCAGAAGAGCGACGTTGATGTGCAGTTACCCATCGGTTCTCGAAGCGCAACGGTGAATGGTCGTTCTGTGGCACTTGATGTGCCCGCTCAGATCATCGGGGGCAGCACGATGGTTCCGCTGCGATTTCTAGGCGAAACGCTCGGTGCTGAAGTCGCATGGAATTACGCGACACGGACCGTCACCATCGCCACGGGCTCTGACAGCGGCGGAAATAACGGCAACGGCTCCACAACCCCAGATAGTTCGGACGCTATCAGCTCATTCACCCATGATGGATCGAATTGGCTAAAGGCTGGTTCTACCCTTAAGGTCGTCATGAAAGGCACCGCCGGAGGAACTGCTACTTTTGGTATCCCCGGCATCGTAGATAAGGTGGCCATGAAGGAAGTCTCCAGTGGACGATACGAATGCAGCTGGATTGTGCCATCAGGCAAAAGCCTTGTAGTGACTGGTGGCAAAGTGATTGGGCAGCTTCGCACCGGCTCAGTTCAGAAGTTGATCGAGGCTAGCGAGCCGGTTTCTATCGATACGCTGGCCCCGAAGATACTGAACAGCACCCCAGATCCGGACAGCACGGTCGCCACCGCACGGCCGACCATATCGGTCGTCACTGAAGACAGCGGCAGCGGCGTCGCCACTGAGAAGGTGTTGATGACCGTCAATGGGGAAGATGTCACAGATGCTGCCAGCATCACGCGAAACTTCACCAGTTACCGGCCACAGACAGCACTCAAGGCCAAGAACAATAAGGCCAAAGTGACAGTGTATGATCTGGCTGGCAACTACACAAGCCAGACATGGTCCTTCGATGTGCAAGGTGCCGGAAGTGTCATTACCTCGTTTACCCACTCCGACGTCACCAACATGCAGCCGGGTGATGTCATCACCGCTGAGATGAGGGGCAAAGCCAAAGGAATAGCGAGCTTCGTCATCACATCACAGGCTGGCAATATCATCGTCACTAAAGCGATGCAGGAGACATCAGCGGGTGTGTATGAAGGTGAATATACGATCCGGAAAAACCAGGATATCAATGGCGCGACGATCTCCGGCACACTCAAGGTCGCCTCTGGGCAGGTCTACACTGTGCAAGCCGAGGGTATCATCAATGCCCCTGCATTGACAAACGGCAATCTGCCAGTGATCACATCACCTAAAGAAGGCAATACGGTCACCACACCGTTCGTGATTACAGGTAAGGCATCACCTAACACAAGCGTACGAATCACGGTGGAATACTCAACCAAGGTTCTGGGTCTGTTTGAGACCAATGGGGCATTAACAGATCAGATTGCGAACACGGATGCTAAAGGCGTCTTCACATCGAGTGATATCAACATGGCGACCCTCATCAAAGGGTCGAATACCATATACACCATTAACGTGACCTCAGTGAGTGCCAATGGCGAGGAGTCAGAACCCACTACGGTTTCGGTCAAAGGCAAGTAGCTCTAGCCATCGAAGGATGGGTTATGAATCACCCGCACTCTGTAATCAAACCCAGGTGCTCTATGCAGCTTAGCTGTCACGATAGGAAAAGGAATACCAAATGAGTAACTACACGCAAGACCCGACAGGCGAGAGATCCGCCTGGCAGACCATGGTGATCATATTGGTGGTGATCATCGCAGCATTGATGATCGGCTATTTCGCATGGTGGGCACCCAGTAGGGAATCGACAACCTATGTCACACCATCCACTCAAGGTAGTCAGGGTGCTCAAGGCGTTCAAGGAGCAGCTGGAACCCCGGCCGCACCTGCTGCGCCCGGAGCGACAGGCGCCACGGGTGCTACTGGTGCTAAGGGCAACACCGGAGCCACCGGTGATACTGGATCCACAGGCGACCAGGGAACACCTGGCGCGACTGGTGCAGAAGGTGCGACCGGGGCCGCTGGGGCAGTAGGTGCCGAAGGCGCCCCTGCCGCAGAGGCACCAGCCCCGAGCAGCCGATAGTTATCGATCAACAACCTCGTCCTTGCCATCTACTGGCAAGGACGAGGTGAACGCCGTGTCGGATGCCGAATAAGCTCAGGCGTGGCTCTGTCAATATATGGCCGTGGAAGGCCGGAGGTTCATTATATGCTTAGAACTGTATTCGTCGTGTTACTAGTCTTGTGGCTGGTAGGGTTGCTGGGCCATATCGGGGGGGCCATGATCCACACCATCCTGGTGATCGCTGTCGTCGCGTTGATTCTTGATGTCGTGGGCAGCCGGAGAAGTGTGCTTTAGGACTGACAGGAACAAGCACCCGCCTGTGCTGGCACGGCAGCCCAGGCTGTAACGGATACGCTCGTAGGGGCGCCTCTTGTGGGCGCCCTAATCGTTGTTTATCCCATAGCTCTTGTTTAGGGCGCCCACAAGGGACGCCCCTACGAGCGGCTATTTACAATTAACTACAGCAAAGGCAGCCATGAGCTCAAGGCGGTGCTATTCGCCGCCAGCCAGGTCGATAGCGAAGAAGGCGGGGCTCAGCCGTTCACCGGTGATCTGCTCCAGCAACTCATCCCAATGCACGCTTTTGCCCGCTGCGAACAATCCATCACACAGATACTTGCCCGTCTCCGGGCTACTAATCATCTGCTCATCGCTTAGCCCCTGCCGACGTAAATCCGCCAGCAACTGCGAGGCCATCATTTCACCCAGGATGTAGTTCTGGTAATAGGCGGGGGCGATCGACAGGTGGATTTTCGTGGCCCAGTCGGCATCTGCCTCGCTGCGAGGCGTGTAGACCATCTGGTATTTCTGCACGACCTCCCACCACATCCGGTTTAAATCAGCTTCAGGATGGGCATACAGCCGACGCTCGAACTCGCACATCACCAGCACCCAGCGTGTGAACACCAGCAGCTCCTGACGTAACTGCGCCTGAAGCAGCGGCCCGATCTGCTGAACCAGCTCAGCCTCCAAGCCGCTATACATGCTCAGCCAGGCAGTGTTCTTCGTAAAGCGGCCCATCAGTTCGGCCACGGCCTCTGTGCTGAGGGTGTGGGCGGGCTCACGCAGGAAGAAGGGCAGCTCTTGGTCGATATATTTGTCATACACGGCGTGACCAAGCTCGTGCAGCATCGTGCTGAGCCAGCGCTCGGTGCCGCGCAGGTTGCACAGAATGCGGATGTCCTGGGCGCGGTCGATGTTCGTGCAGAAGGCATGCTGGCATTTCCCATCGCGTTCATATAGATCACTGCGCGCCATGATGTCCGACACATCCATCCCGATGTTTTCATAGAACCCGCTGCAGATCTCCTCGATCGGCAGCTCTTCAAACGCCTTGCCGATCTGCTGGTCACTGGCGGGCACACTTTGAAAGAAGGGGTCACCATAATGGCCAGGATGAAGCTGCTCTACCGGTATTCCGAACTTTTGTGAGAGCTTGACATCCAACTGCTGCTTGAACTGCGCATAGGGCTCACGTGTGAGTTCATCCAACTGCTCCAGCAGCTCCGCCAGATGCTGCGGCTCCAGCTCCTGAAGCTCAATCGCCATGCTGTAGTAGTCATTGAAACCCAAGCGGACGGCTTCCCTGTTGCGGATGTTCACCAGCTCCAGCAGTTTGGGTGCGACTAACGGGCCGATCTGCTTGCTGGCCTCCCAGGCGCGCTGGCACCGGGACGGGTCATCGCTGTGCTCCAGCACGGCCGCCAGCTCGTTGTCAGAGCAGGCGTTGCCATCAAGCACAGCCCGGAAATTGTTGAAAATCTGCCCGAGTTCCGTTTCCAGTTGGGTAATCTGCGTGATGGCCTCTGGGCTGATCTGCCCGGCCTGAAACTCGCGGTAGAGTAGCTCATACTGCCGACGCTGTAGCTCATCCTCGATCTCACCTGCCCGCAACTCGCTGACGACGGCGAAATGCTGCGGATCGGCGAACACCGAGGCAAGCTGCTCTCCCAGCTCAGCGGTGCGTGCGGCCTGAGCCTCATCACCGGTCAGGTTAAGCAGCCAACTGGATTCGGCATATTGTTGGGCGAGGGGTTGTATGATGGCTTGCAAATGCATTAAATACCCCTGCGCAGGTTGACTGGCAGGGGTTTTGTTCTGGTCTATGCTCATGAACCGGCGGCTATTTCAGCATCTGCAATATCATCAGCATGGGGCTGGTGGCGTACACACTGTGCGGTAGTTTAGCTTCCATGTAGCAGAAGAAGCCAGCGGGGGCAGGAACCGGTGTGGCATCACCCAACCCTACCGTGGCGTCGCCCTTGATGATCTGAATGATGGCCGGTATGGAGGCGGTGTGCTGGGAAAGCTCCTGGCCGGTATCAAACGCGAAAAGAAGTATCTTGATGGAATCAGCTTCCCATAATGTCTTGCTGAGTATCCCATTTTCGGGGATAGGGGTGTTGGTGATATCTGGGTCTACCACGTATGATTTGGGTGTCTGACTCATTGGGGTTCCTCCGGTGTTGGTTTTTATTAATGGTACCCGATCCGGCCATCAATAGCGTACATAACTCCCTTTACGGTAATACGCACGCAGCAGCCTGTCTTTACCCATGACCGTTATGGTTAATAAGCCCGCAATGAACCCGCCGACATGCGCCCACGTCGCCACACCAGGTTGCGGCATCAGTAGTTGAAATACGAACCATATACCAAGCATCACGACAGCCGGCACAGAGATCACCGTGATAATAAAGGTGAACAACAGAACCCGCACCCGGGCATGAGGGAACAGAACCGCGTAGCTGCCCAGAACCCCCGCAATGGCTCCGCTGGCACCCAGGGTGGGGATATTGCTGCCGATATTGATCGCGGCGTGAAACAGAGCCGCCACCGCTCCCCAGAACAGGTAGAGCACGATGAAGCGGCCATGACCGACGACATCCTCTATGTTATTGCCAAATATCCACAGAAAAAGCATGTTTCCTAGCAGGTGCATCCAGCCTCCATGCAGAAACATTGAGGTGAAGATTGTGACGACCGAGGGATCATAGGTCTGAACGATTGTATGCTTGCATACGTCCAAAAGTTTGCAAGGCACCATAGTAAATGCTATAAGTGCGTTAGGAGCTCCGGGGCCGAGAATGCGGTCCCACAAAAATAACAGGATGTTAATGATGATCAGAGCAATAGTGACCACCGGGACGCTTTTAGTTGGGTTATCATCACCTATGGGAATCATGGTATAAACCACTCTCCTTTATACATCTTGATACAATCCAAGTATACTGCATGGTAAGGCGCATCTATACGTCGAACCTTCTTAGAGGAGCAAAACCGATGAGGATACCTTTAGCCTGTCTGGCAATATTCGTAACAGTTACCGCGGCGCAAGCGCAGCCTTTGTCAATAGTTCAAGCGGTAGAGACCGCGATGGCTAATCGTCCTTCGCTGGTGCGAGCCAGCCTCGCGGTGAAGTCGGCAAAGAACGCCGTCACTCAGGCCAGCTCAGCCTATTACCCCGAGGTGAGCACTGGCGGGCAATACACATACAAGCGCACCCGTAGTGACGTCACCGGCGGCGGTTCGGCTGTGGGAGTGATGGATCAGACCGACGCGAGTATCGATGCCTCGATCAAGCTGTTTGATCTTGGTCAGCGAAACTGGACAGTCTCCAGCAGTAAGCGCGGGTATGAATCAGCACTCGAGGCTTATCGCGAAGAGAGGCAGCAGACGATCTTAGCCGTATCACAGGCATACATGAACGCCTATCTATATAAGCGTGTATACGACGTCCGCACCCAGCAGCTTGAGCGCACCTTAAAGGAGTCTGAGCTGATCCGGGCCCAGGTGGCCGAAGGAGCCAGTGCCAAGACGAACCTGCTTCAGGCGGAAGCCAGTGCGGCGAATGCCCAGGTGGCACTGCTGCAGGCTGATACCGATGCTCAAACCGCCATGACCAACCTGGCGGTGACGATGGGCTTAGGCGCCAAAGAGCAGTGGGAATTGACTCTGCCAGCGGTATTTGGCAACATGCGCTCGAACACCCCAGAAGCGGTTCTGAACTTGAGAGGCAGCACCCCTGCTGAGCAGTTAAACGTGGCGTTAGCCAACCGCCCCGATATGCGTATGAGCCGGTTGTCTGCAGAAATGAGCCGACTGAGTTATCGCACCACGGCAGCCAATTCTGGCGTGACCGTTAGCGGCAATGCCAGTACAAGCTACAATTTTTCCCCTGGTGATAGCGATTCAGGAAC
Source organism: Armatimonadota bacterium (assembly GCA_963677485.1). Taxonomy (GTDB): domain Bacteria; phylum Armatimonadota; class HRBIN16; order HRBIN16; family HRBIN16. The sequence goes on from OY781964.1 coordinate 1,224,532, forward strand.
AGTCATGGTGATGGCCAATATCCCGGTTTTTGATGCCGGTTCATCGAAAGCCACGAAGGACATCGCCAAAGCGAACTATGACAGCTCGATCCAGAATATGCGCACCACTGAACTGCAAGTGATGTCCGAGTTGGAGAACTACCGCTTGGAGCGCAAAAACGCAGCTTTACGGCTCACCGCCGCTGAAACCGCGTTGAAGGTGAGTCAAAGCAACTACGACAGTGCACAGGAAAGTCTGAAAGAGGGCGTGGGCACCATCGTGGAAGTGCTGACCGCACGTGCTGCTTATACCGACGCCGAGGTCAACCTGGCTCAGGCACAGAGTGACAACACCATGAGTTTGATCAAATGGCAGACCGCGCTTGGCGAGGATGACATCATCACCAGCGAGAAGTAGTCACCGCTCCCGTTTGTTTCGGAACCGCGTCAGTTTAACGACTGGCGCGGTTTTTTATTTTGGGAGAGGGTAATCCACAGATGACACAGATTGCGCGGGGATTCTCAACGCAATGGCGCAAAGGTGCAAGGACGCAAAGGGAATATGAATGGCTGAGTCCAGGGCGGTCTGGCGTACAACGCCTAACGTCGTCCGCTACGAAAAGGGCAACCACGGGGCTTGGGCACGGCACGCCATGCCCCTACTGCCCTTCGCGTCTTCGCGTGAGAAAACTTACCCCTTCAGCTCCTGCACCTTCGCGGTTCCGTAGCGCAGGGTTTCGTCCAGCAGCGCTTCTAAGCTGGCCAGTGGGCAGTCGGGGGTAATCCCGTTACCGGCGGTCATCATCAGCCGACCCTCTGGGCGCTGGTAGGTGTCGATCATAAACTGCACTTCCCGCCTGACATCCTCAGGGCTGCCCCAGGGGATGGTCTGCTGAACATCCATGCCCGCCAGGATGGTAATCTGGCTGCCAAACTTTTCGGCGATCTCCCGCTCATCCATCGTGTATTTCTGAATGGGGTGGATCACATCAAGCCCAATTTTGATAAACTCAGGCATGAAAGGCGTCACACATCCGCAGGTGTGCAGCCAGAAGTGCATACCGAGCTCGTGAGCCTTGCCGATCATTTGAGCATAGTAAGGCTCAAAGAACTCCTTGAATACTTTGGGCGAAAAGAAGGTGGAGTTTTGGGTGCCCAGGTCATCGCTGACAAATAAACCGTCGCAATGGCCTTCAATCTTCAACCGCTCCAGAACACCGCAGTAATAGTCGGCCAAGGCTGCATACAACCGATGGGTCTCTTCGGGGTAGAAAGCGTAGTCGGTCAGGCAGTTCTCCATCCCACGAAGACTCCAATGGCGCTCAAACAAAGTGAACCACCAGTGCCCCAACCGGTAGCGTCCGTCATCGGCAGGAACACCGGCACTCATCACCGCCGGTGAGCTGGCTTTGGGGAAGTTTTCGATCACTTCATCCAGCCGGTCCCAGTCGGGCATGGCGATGTGGCTATCGAGCGCGGCCGATTGCTGTGTCGTATCGGCGTCGTATGGCAGCCAGCGGTACGAAGGGTCCAAAGGGTGCCCTTCGATCCCGCCTGGCATCACGGCAGGCACCACAGTGATATCGCAAGGATATTTGGCCAGTAACGCAGCCGCTTCGGCCTCATGGGCGCCAAAAACAGAGGCACTCGTCCAGAAGTGATGAAGCATCGGCACGCGGGATGCAGTAAACCGTCCCTCAATCACTGAGACCATCTCTTCGCGAGTTAACGGGCGGTAGTCTATGTGCTCATCTGCCAATGCCATTTTAGGTCCCCTGAAGTATGGATCGGTATGATTCGGACTTGGCGTCTCCGCAGCAGGCCAGTTTGACGCAGCTCAGACCCTGTCCATTGGCTGTCACAGCCTGCTTCAGTATCTCGGCGGCTTGCTCAATGCTCCAGTGAACCAGGCTGTCCGCCACATCCACTATCATCACGCTTTTCGCGCCTAGTTCCTTCGCTTTGTTGAGCGCGGCTGCCAGACCGTCCAGCACAGCCTGCGAACTGCTGAAGTTCATGCCATCAATTACATTCACATATAGGATGTTCTTCAACGGCAGCAGGCCACGACCTGCCACAGCGACCCCGCCCATGGGCAGCGGTGCTTGCAGACGCAGCGCATCTTCCACATCCTGACCGGCTTCATCACGCACCCACTTGGCAGCGCCTTTACCCAGCCAGCACATCGAATTGCCCAGCACCACAAGCGCATCGGCTTTTGTGCGGTTCAAGTGGTGGTTGGTGTAGAGCTGCACGCGGATACTGTTCAGCGTGGTGCTCCATTTTGGGCGTGGATACCAGTCTTCAAAGGGGTTCATGATCTGTCACCTGTGCTTGGTTACGGCCAGATGGCCGTGTATCTATCTATGCCCATTTTACCCTAATGCTCGCCGAGGTGTGGTTTCATGCCACGGGTACCCTACGGGCTGTGGGCGTGTAGGGATGGGTCTTGTGCCCATCCCGCCCGCAAGAGGGCGCAAGGACTCCCAACGCCCGCCGGAACGCGGGCTGGTACTGATCAGCGATGGGTGACAGTGCCCGTACCGGGACGAAGTCACGGACGGGCCACGGAACCCGTTGCCAAGGACTAGTGGTTTGGGTCGCAGATGATCAGCCCATGCAACCGCGGGTTCAGAATCATTGATTCGCCCCCGCGCCCTGAAGGACGCGGCTTATTAGCCGAAAAGCCGGCTAGAAGCCGGCTGCGGTAACACAGGCGCCCAGACTGCTTCAACAGGCTTGATAATCAATAGCCGAGACATTGATGTCGCGGTAACACCTCATTTATCCTAAAATACAACCTACACCGGAGGTCTGCCCAGGTCAGTCTGGGCTGAAGCTTCCAGAGCTCTCAAGCGAACCTTGATGGCCCAGTTGCCAGGCGCAGCCTCGTGGATTTTGCGCAAGGCCGATATGGCTGCCGCCGGGTTGCCGATCAAATTCACCGCCAACCGGTCCGCCACACGAGACCGCATGACGCCAAGGAAGTATGGGATGCCAAACAGAGTGATACCTGCCACTATAATGAAAGGGATAGGCTCCAGGCTGGAAGGCAATAATAGAGTTACTACGGCAAAAAACGCAAAACCGATTAGGTTTTGTGCGACCCTAATCCACTTGCGTTCTTCGTTGAGCAGACTCGCACTAGTCAGGAATTTTAACTCGTCATCGCTCAGTGTATCGAATGCTAATCGCGATATGCTCATTTCATTTCCTATCAACAACACGGTGATCACGCGATAGGAATCTAAGCTGTTAACGAGCTTTATACTTGGACTGCGGATACCGCGCAGAGCGGCCAATGCAGTCAGATCGCATTGTAGTTTCGATAACCGTTCCTTGTAGTCATCAGCATAGGTTGGTATCAACCTTGGTAAAATCGCATTTTCCCGCTTCCTCAGCAACACGGTCACACCGATATTCGCCAAGAAAACTACCAACAACTCAATGATGAAGCCCGGTAATGACGAGTACAAAACTGACATGGGTAAATAAAACACCAGGGCCATCATCACTATAAAGTTACCGACCTCAATGAGCCAGTGCTGGGCACGCATCCGCTGCACTTCAGGATACGCGGCCAGACGGTCGGTGGCATCGAGCAATCTCGACCGGACCATGTTTTGCAGTATCCAGTAACCTGCGATGGGCACCAACAGACTGACAACCAACGGAACGGCCACTGCCCACACCACCAAACCGGGCCTAAACCACATCGCGTAGAGGCTCAGTTGGGCGTTGAGGGAGGCCATAAATGCCGCGATGATCAGCACGATGGCAGCCAGCATAGTACGGACATAGATACGGCCGGCCTCAGTCTTCCGCTCCTTGTCTGGCAACTCAGAAGTGCGTAATACTCGGCGGCTCACGATCACTACGAATAGTGGTGCGACCAACAGGCAGAGCAACGGCCAGTAGTCCGCGGTTGTCAGCTTGACCGACACCACCATATGGCCCAATTCGGGATGCCTGCTCAAATCGTAGATGTTGCTTCTTGGCGTCTGCTGGTCAGGATTCAGCGCGGGCAGCATCTTTGCCGATTTCGAGACCTTTACGATGCCGGGTTTCTCGATGCCTTGCTTCTGAAGCATCTGCAGAATCTGCTCGAGGGGTAATGCCTCTCTGTAGCTCCTGAGCCCGAACCGCGTGCTGTTCTTGGTAATCATCGCCACGGTATAGTTATGATCCTGAATGACATAGGTGTGCCGTTCCATATCCTTGTTATACGGCAGCCGCATAAGATGGTCAAACAGCAGAGTCGGTTGTACTGACTTAGGGGCCACGACCCATATCTTAGATACCGCCGGCATAACCTGCACGAAGATGAAGTAGCGTCGATAGTTCGCAGCAGGGGTCGGAACCGCACTTGGCAGCAGACCTTGATGGTTGAGAGTTTTCAATTGAGCTGACTTAAGATATGGTCCGCTGATGAATATGGATCCCCTAACTCCGAATCCCGCTTTTGTATACGGGTCACCAAATCCCGGAACAGTAGGCAAAGTGGGATCCGGAAGCCGAGGCATGGTACCCCCCGGAGACCGAGGTTGCATTGACATAGGTGGGTTCGATGTCAGTGACGGTGCCGGACCAATTGGAGGATCTGGCCACATATCTGGAATTTCATATTTCTGCGGTGTCTTTGTTCCTAGCGGTGGCAGTTTGCGCTCCACAGGCCTATAGCTGCGGGCCGCATCAATGGAAGGAGCAGGGGGTGCCGGAAATGCTGGCTTGGTTTGGGTATCGGCTTGAAGACCTGGGCCCATCGAGCCGCACACAAACAAAGCTAATACCACAAGCAACACAGGATTGGGTCTGGACATCATATCTGCCTCCGATTACGATCTATACAACCATCGTTTCATTATACGGCAGCTTGTGTTTCGATTCCTTCCTGGTGTGACAGCATTTCAGCTCTTGTCCAAGATCTAGCCATGAAACATTATGTGATTCAGCTCGGGTTGGTTTTGGCCAGCCCGAGCATCATGTTGATCAATCAGCAACGCTCAATCCGGCAAATTTGTTATAGATGGTTCGCGAATCGGTCCATCCCGTGATCCCTGTAGAAGACTTCACGAGATACTGACCATCAGTTCGTGTTTGCCCTTGTTGTCGAAACTGGGCAATCATGACTTTGCTTTTCGGCTTCAGTTGGATTATAGCCTTGCCACTTAGGTCAGGTGTTTTGTATATCGAGACAGGCTCTCGAACAGTCGCGGCTTGGCCTACGGGGTACACCTTTTGTGGCACTAATCTCAGCTCACGATGTTTATTGTCCAGGACGTATTTATCTGTTTTTTCCCAAAAGCCCATCCAGTCACGGACATAGATATCGCCCTGCCCCTTGAATACAGGCCATCGCTGTAATATCCCCATCAGCTTTACGCCTTTGGTGTTGAATCCGTAAACCCAGTAAATGTCGTCTTCACTAGGACCTGGTGTGTGAACGGCGATTTCTTTGTACTTGTCCTTGGTATCGATATCAACTACCATGAAACCATCAACTGGTTCTACTGTATTGCTCATGGCTTTGTGTCCGCTCACCGTCAGCGTGAATGTAGATTTCTTGTCATTGTATGCGAGGAGGATTTTTTCCTTAACTCCATCGCTATTCAGGTCGACAGTCGCTGTCTTCATGAACCGTGGGGCCGATGCCGAGGCCACCGTCGATAACATCATCATGACCGAAAGCACAGATAGCGAAGCCATTTCGATATGCCTGTTCATTTTCAAATTCCTCCCTGGAACGATGGCGAATCTCATGCCGTTTCAGCAGTCATGTAAACGAGTGCTGATAAGGCAGATTTAGTGTAGCAGGAGTTTAATGAGAATTCAACCACATAACCGTCATTATTTGAGACATTACAGCTATACACGGTTATGGTTTTTATGTCAACCCCTTTCATCGTGAAAGAATCGCATAGGTATTGTGAAGAGGCTTATCCATCAACCGGTCTTTATGGTTGGGCAAAATCAGTTCGCTTGCCTCAAAGTCGTTCATCATCGGGAATATTCGCAATGTGGGTACCCCGTGAGATAATCAGGCAAATAGATCAAGCAGGATGAAATATCCAAGTTATCGTTTTGGTGCCACTTTTGCCGGCTGGTTACAAGTATCTACCGGGCCATACTTGGTATCCTTCGAGGGCCGTGATATCATTAAATGGTGTTTCTGCCAAAATCTCACACGAGCGGAGTACTATGTCGCACAGCCATACATCACCTGAACCACCGGTTGAGGGTAAAACACGCGGGATCACCTTCCGCGCGGTGTTACTTGGGTTCATACTCATCCCTCCCATGTGTTGGTTCAACTTCAGTACTGAAGTAATACGCTACGCCGGACAACCCACTACTATCTCTTTGATGCCGCACGTGCTGGCTCTATTGTTAGCCATGATCGGGATCAACACACTGATCGGGCGCGTGGCGCCTAAGTGGAAGTTCAGCGTCGCAGAACTGATCACCACCTACTTCATCGTCGCGATGGGCCAGACAATGGCCTCGCACGACTTGATTGAAGTGATGACCCCCATCCTTAGCTACGCCGTGAAGTACCAAAATCCGGCGAACAAATGGGCCACGGATGTTCTGCCTTACTTGCCGCATTGGTTGTTTGTTTTTGACGCCAAGGCAATTGAGCACTACTACATCGGCAACTACAACTTCTGGCAACTCAAAGAGATGAAGATTTGGGCCCTCCCACTGTTCATGTGGAGTGTCTTTTTCACCGTTTTGGCGTTTGGCCTGTTTTGCTTGAATGCACTACTGCGCAAGCAGTGGACAGAGCGAGAGCGACTGAGCTACCCTCTGGTGCAGTTCACCCTGGAGATTGCACAGCCGCGAACCCCTATTTTCCGAAACAAGATGTTCTGGATTGCTTTCGGCATCGCCGCAATTCACGATATCTGGTTCGGACTGGCTTCGCTCTACCCCAGCATCCCTGTGCCTTATCAGCGTCTGACACAGCTTGAGACCTTCATCACCAGCCCTCCGTGGAACGCCATCGGTTATACCCCGCTGACTTTCTACCCATGGATTGTGGGTATCGGTGTACTGCTGCCAACAGACCTGCTGTTCTCCATGTGGTTCTTCTTCTGGATATGGAAGCTGGAACCCGTCATCGCGGCACAATACGGCTGGAACCAGATCCCTGGATTCCCGTTTGTGAACCAGCAGTCTGCAGGTGCCTATGCTGCCATCGCAGTGTTTACCATCTACACAGCACGCAAGGCCCTGGGACGCGGCTTCAAGGCGATCTTTGTGGGTGCAGGTGACGAAGACAAGGGTGAGCCTCTGCCCTACCGCTGGGCGGCACTTGGCTTCATATTCGCGCTGGTCGCACTGTTTGTCTTTTTCAGGCTGGCCGGAATGAGCCCATGGGTCATCTGCGCCACACTGGGCATCTACCTGGTGATCTCTATCGCTGTCACCCGTATGCGCGCCGAACTTGGTGTGCCTGCTCACGACCTTCATGATAGCGGCCCGCAGCGGTTGATCCCACTGCTGGGTCTAGCGAACATGAAGAACTCGGATGTGGCCTTAATGGCCGCTTTGCAGGGCTTTAACCGAGCCTACCGCGCACACCCGATGCCAGTGGAAGCTGAAGCTATCCGAGGTGCCGAGCGCACCGGAGGAAGCATGCGTTCGATGTTCTGGATCATGGTTGTCACTGTGTTCTGGGCCTGCATCACGGGCTTCTTCATCAATGTCGGTTTGAACTACCACTGGGGTGCCGCCTCTAAGGTGGACAGCCCATACGTCTCTACCATTTTCGGTTCAGAGCCGTATAACATGATCAGCGGTTATAAGGCGAGTGCGGTAGGCTCTATTCGGAGCAGCAATGTGGTTAGCGCCATGTTGGTGGGCTTCCTGGTGACTATCGCGTTGTCGATTACCCGTCTTCAGATCATCAACTTCCCACTGCACCCGGTGGGCTTTGCCATCAGCTCAAGCTGGTCAGGAAGTATGCTGTGGTTCTCACTGCTGGTAGCCTGGGTATGCAAGACCTCGCTGATGAAGGTGGGCGGGCTAAAGCTCTTCCAAAAGGCGATGCCCTTCTTCCTTGGGCTCACGCTGGGTGAGTGCGTGCTTGGCACGTTCTGGTACTTCATGAGTGCTTTTGTGACACACAGCAAAACATTCATCATGTGGCCCATGTAATCCGCAACACACGGCAGAAACAACCGAAGGCCTCTGGAGGTAACTCCAGAGGCCTTTTTGTATGACCGAGGCGCGGATTACTGATAGATGTGCCGGGACTAGCACCCTATCATGTCAGGTAAAATGAGAACAGAGCTGTGTGATATCTGCCCAGTGCAGTGCGAATTATCAGCTTGTATTTACAAGGACGTGGAGGAGACAATGACTGTCTATTCAGGACCTTACCGACAACATCGCGACGAAAGGCATCCGCTTGCCGCAGAAACCAGCAAGATATGCCCCTCTTGCCAGGCACATTCCACCGACCGTGATTACACCGTCACCTGCCCGGTATGTGGTGTTATTCATCACATTGACTGCTGGGTAGAACATGATGGCTGCATGGCGGAAGGATGCATACTGAAAGATATCACGCTAGACCACACACCATAACCAGTGATCCGTGGTCGGGTCACACTAAAGACCGCCCCAGACGTTGGCGATTGCCACTGTCCGGGGCAGTCTGTGCGCAGGCTAGCGGTAGCCCAAGGCTCAAGACCGCGCCGGTCTGGCGGTTAGCCTGAAGCCACTTGTCCCGAAGACATCAAAACCGGCGAGGCTAAACAAGCCGAATCACTTACAGCTTGTGCATACGCTCCACGTAATACATCACGTTCTCGAACTTCGCATCTGGCGCAATGCGGTGGTCAGGGCAAGGGATGAAGCCACCCAAATCCATTAACGGCTTCAACCGCTCGATCTCCGCATCGATAGCGGCCTTATCATGAGCGAACACCACTTTGTTCATGCCGCCGACACCGCGCACCTGCCGGCCGTATTTTTCGCGCCACGGGGCGATGCTGGCGCTCCAGGTGCCCACTTCCATGGGGAACATGGTATTTACGCCGTTCTCAAGCCAGATCGGCACCAGTGCGTCAATGCAGCCGTCGCAGTCCAGGCTGACGATCTCCACTCCGTATGACTTCAGCAGGTCGGTAATGCGTTTGTAGTGCTTGCCCACGTATTCGCTGAACACGCTGGGGCGCACAAGCGGGCCGTTTTTAAAACAAATGTCTTCCCAGAAGTGCCCGAAGTCCGGTTTTGCCCCGGCTTCCATGCAGGCTTTGACACCTTGGTAGCAGAGGTTGCCCACGGTGTCGATGATCTCTTCGTACAGCTCATCGTCATCGGCATACAGGAAGCTGATTCCCTGAACGCCCAGCCAGTTTCGAATCTGCCCGTAAAGGCTGCCACAGTAGATTCCGATAGGGTATTCGCGGGATTCCGGGTCAACGGAATAGGCTTCTACGGATGGCATATGGACGCGTTTAGTGACGTCCCATTCTAGCCGCCACTTGTATTCCTTCTCCCAGGCTTCGCGATCTTTCAGCGTGTGGTCGATCTCGGCAGGGATGCTGCCTGCGCCGGGCCTGTGCAGTTCGATCATGCCATCCGGGTTCAGCATCGTGAAAGCCCCATCGGCTAGTTGGTCGACGACCCTGGGTTCAAAACCGGGGAGTAGACCGGTAGCAGGCCCGAAGGTGCTGTACCAATCAAAGTCCCATCCGATGATTTTGTCCAGCTTTTTATCAGCAGGACTGCCGTCATATACACCGTCGATATCGGACTGCTTGAGGTGACCTTCAGCCACCCATTTCTGCAGGGTTTCGGTCCAGTATCCAAAATGAACGACGGGCATTCTGTCCGCGTTTTGGTAGTTCAGAATCGCCATGGCTCGTTGTCTGTGTGTCATGATGTGCAAGAAACCTCGCATTAAATATCTATACGTCTATCTGTACCACAGGCCGGTATACAATGCACCCCCTGGAAGCAGTTGATGCATGGTATTATGGTATGCCTTTATGTCACAATTGTGCCAAGCAAGCGCATTTTATGCCGTATCCTGCAAATAACCTCACATAGAGGATAAAACCCGCCGAAAAAGGCATCCTGCCGAGTTGTTGCGGGATTGACAAAACACCAGTGTTCGCGCACAATGGTTGCGAGGCCATACGGAGGAGTCACCGCATCATGCCTTTCATATACCATATATACAAACTGTTGCTGATATGCATTTATGGAGCCATTGTTTACGCCTGCTACCATGACGGCAGCCTAGGTAAGGTCTATGGAAACATCATTGTGGTGCTGCTGCTGATCCCTGCTGTGTTAATATGGGTCGCCTCATGGTTTGTAGAACCGGAGAGGCGGTTGCACTTGAACATGGGCCATGGGGTGGTTCTGCTGGCTGCGATTGGTCTGCTGTTTCTGAGCATGCTGATCACTGGTGACCACTTCGATGCGATGACTCTCGGGGCCATCGCACCTTCCGCCCCCGTGCTTCTGGAAGCCTGGATTTCGTATGACTTTTTCAAAAACAGCGCGCATCGGCGATACCTGTAATCCGGTGGTGACTACAGCTTATACAGCTTCTGGCCTTTCGGGAAGAGTTCTATAGCCTCTTGACGTATCTGCCACTGCGACTCCGGTGACAGGCTGTTGTATTCGGTGATATGCACCGAGAGTGGCCCGGCAGCCTCATTCGCGGTCATTTGCAGGTAGCCCAGTAAGTCTACGTCGATTTTGTTTGGTGACTCGATGGCGAGGAGCACAGGCTCGAAGCGGTCATATGATCCCCAGGCGCGGGCACCATACAGATAAATACGGCAGCCACTCTCTGGCCCAAGCTCGTTGAAGATGGACTTTTGGATTTCGATTATCTGGGCAGTCTGATCAAACATGGGTGTATCCTCTTACCGAAGCTATTTTTTTAATAGTACCGCATGGATGTTAAGGAGATAATACATAAGTGAGAATCCGGTAGAAATGCCAGATTACGAACTCAGTTGAACGTGCTGATGAACCTGAGAAGCAGTACCTTGCAGGCGTCTGGCGCGGTCAGGTGCGTGGCGTTCACCTGAACAGTTTGGGCTGCCGGCTGACATTGGAGCGCGAGCTGCTGTATCTCCTCTTCGCTCATGATCACATCGCCCTTGGCGGACACCAGCAGCAGCGGTCGGCCACCGAGGCCGGTGAAGCCATGCATCGCCGTGCGCACCTCGGACAGCATCTGCTCGGGCGTGCAGCCGATCAAATAGCTCCGTCGGCTGGCGCGCATCGCCTGCCCGATGGGGGTGTTGAAGCCGTTGCCCGCATCCAAGCCGATGGTGATTCCCACTGCACCTGCTATGTGTGGCAGCTCTGCCGCGATACACAGACTGGCGGCTCCACCCAGACTGTGACCCGCCAGCACCACAGGCATCGACCAAAGCTGCCGGGCGTACTCCGCACACTCACGAACCGCCAGACAGGCATCGCGAAACCCACGCATCGGCCGCGTGCTGGCCCCCAGAATGTGCCCTGGCAGGTCAGGACACATCACTGGAACGCCCCTCTCACAAAGGTAGTTCGCCAGCAGGTCCATACTGGCGGCACTGCTGGTCAATCCGTGAGTCAGCACCAGACCAACGGGGCTGCTTACCTCACTCGGCTGGTATAACAGCGCACTGAGGCCCTCTGCCGGTTCTATCCTCTGCAAAACCACCTGGCTCAAAGTAGCTGGATGCTCTTCGGGGTAAACTGGTGGAACTCAATCGGGTTGCCGTCTGGATCAGCCACCCAGAACTGCCAGCTCTCATCCACCTGCAGCGTCGGTTCACCGTATAGAGCAGGCACACCCGCGCCAGTGATGCGCTCGTAAGCCGCCTGGATGTCGTCCACCTGCAAGCAGATATGCACATAGCCGCAGCGGCCGTCATCGGATGCCTTCACGGCGGCATCTACGGGGAAGAGCTCGATAAACTGGCCATCAGCCACTTTCAGATAGACAAGGATCACCTGGCCCTCCGGGCTGGTGTAACGCCAGGTCTCGCGCAGCCCCAGCACACCGGTGTAGAACGCCAGGCTCCGCTGCAGGTCGGTGATGCGCACCGCAATATGGGTCAGTCCGTTAATCATGCTAGGCTACCTCTGGAAGATTTTGAGTTATACAGCCACACTATGCCACAAAACAGCAGCGGGAGGCTAACCGTTGATGGCGATGACTGGCAGTTATTGGTGATGATTAGGAACCGTCGTAAACCAGAACCTGTTGACAGCAAGTAAATGGAAACGAGGAGTGTTCTAGGGTATACTCATTCCGTAGCATATATCAAGGACGTTTCGCTACAGATAGGCACAGCCTGGTCAACTGTTACGAATGACATGAGGGGTACTCGTTAATGAAATTAAAGTGGGTTATCGTCGCTATCTGCATTTGCATTGTCGCTATACTATGGGGTGTGAGGAAAAAGCCTCAGGTAAGCACAATACGGCCGACACCTATGCTGGGTGTATCAGTCAAGATGATCGAAGTTTCAAGGCCTAAAAATGACACTAGTGAGGCTTGGATGGTACCAATGAGACTAGCAGATGATGGTGTTTTGCTGTACGGACACAGTGACAGAGATGCCAACGGGATGGCAATTGAAAAGCATGATGGATTAGTCATGAAGGTAGATCAACGTGGAAGGACGGTGTGGAGCAAACGCTATCGAACGACTGGATATGACGATATCGATGGTGCAAGACAATATCCCAACGGTGACATATTCCTTTTTGGGAACCTTGGTTTGAGCTATACCGATAAGGAAAATCCAAAAGCTGTGGAATTCCGAACAAGACTGACCAAGAGTGGTCGACAGGTCTGGATGAAGCAACAACCATGCAAGGTGACCATGACTACGGGTATCTTGGATTGCTCCAATGACGGAGTTTTGATGGGTAATATCACAATCGGTCTTGTAGACAACAAGGGTAATGAAAAGTGGCACTGTAGTCCAAATCGGAGCATTCATTGGACGATTGCTACATCGGGCGACACATGGGGCACTACCGGTTTGCGGTCACCAGACCCGTTGACGCGACTGCATATACTGGTACAGATATGTGGTGCATTAAGGATGGGAAACTGGCGTCAGACAGGAAAGTCATCAATAATTTTCAGACCAATCCGGGAGCAAATGTGCCGGAATCACCTCTAGTAGTAGGTATAGGCCGTAATGGCAAGCATGGCGAGGTAGTGTTGCTCAATCCTGACACGGGCTGGAGGAAAACCCTCAGCACGTACCCTTCCGGAATGTTTGACTATACCATTCGGGTGCTTGAGCATTCAAAAAGCAGCTTTACATACCTGGTTCTGAGAGACGGAAATGATCAAGGCATGACTACAGATGATCCTGCTGACAACACCATGGATCGAACCGCTACTGTCTTTCGGTATTCGGGTTTGAAATCTCAGAAGCTTTTCGATATTTATACGGCACCAGTATACGGACTGGACTATCACCAACCTGATGTCTTGTGTAGAGAAGATGGTTCCTTTGTGAGCGTGACCTGTTTCGGCGGTGGAGGATACGGTTCCCAATTCAAGATCGGCACGGTCATCGGCGTGTTCAGTCCAAATGGTGTGAGGCTGGGTGAATTCTCAACCGTGCCGCAAGCGGAAAGGGCTACGTTGAACAGCTCTCTCAGTGTCCTGGCCGGGCAGACTGGATATGGAAGATCAGCCTTCGTTGCCACTCTTCCCAAAATCAACATTCCGCTGTTCAACCCGGCTCCGGGCGCATACACAAGTCCTCAGGTCGTAAAAATCACTTGCGCAACCAAAGGTGCGACCATCCATTACACCACAGACGGTAGCGAGCCGACAACCAGCAGCACTAAGTATGCGGGTGCAATCGCAGTAAATAGCAGTATGACCATCAAAGCATGCGCATTTAAGGCGGGCACCATACCCAGCCTGCGCGCCGAGGCGAAATACCTAGTTAAATCGATGCGGTAGGCAGGATTCTATATATTTAGCTTGAAAATAACTTGGTTGGCTATGTCTGGGGTGGTCTGGCGGTACGCTTGAGATGACCGCTGTCTATAGACGGCGCCGGTCATGTTCCCGACACAGATCTTCCGTGGCTATCCGCCAGACCGGCGCGGTCTCTAGCTTTTTGCATCCGCTAGCGTGCGCACAGACCGCCCCGGACTTTGCCAATTGAAGGGTGCGAATCAGTTACAGCCTGGGCTGCCGTGTCAGAACGGGCGGATGCTTGTTGTTGTAGCTTTACTACAGACAGATGCAGGTTGAATAGAATATGTGGGTGGCTGTGTGACTACGCAAGTAAAACGGAAAGGTTATAATTTTACTTACTATTTGCTAAGTAAAATTTCTTTACTTTAAGTCCTTCGCCCTTCGCACCATACACTCACCCGCGTGGTCTTCCATTAAGCAAACACAGTTGCCATTCCCTTCATTCTGGCGTATGCTAATCTTAATCACGATCGCGAGGTTCTCAAATGACTACTCCCATCAGGCTCCATCCCGAAAACCCGAAAGTTTTGGAATTCCGAGGCAAACCCTTCGTGCTGGTCACCGCGACAGAGCACTACGGTGCGGTGATGAACCGGCCGTTTGACATCGACAAATACCTGCACGATGCCGCCGAGAAGGGCATGACGGTCACACGCCTCTTCACGCTGTTCCGCGAGTTGCAGGGACCGAACAACCCATACAGCACCTGCAAACCGGAATCCACCGACTACGTGGCGCCTTTCGTACGCACCGGTCCGGGCATCGCAGGCGACTGCCAGTTGAAGTATGACCTCGACCAGTGGAACCCCGAGTTCACCGAGCGGCTGCACCACTTCCTGGGACTGGCCAGCGAGCTGGGCATCATGGTGGAGATGACCGTGCTCAGCAACACCTACTGCGACGCCGTGTGGGCACTGAACCCGATGAACCCGGCGAACAACATCAACGGTCTGCCCGCCATGCTCTGGCCGGAATACATGTCGCTGCGCCACCCCGAGCTGTTTGCCCGTCAGGCCGCTTATGTGAAGCGGATGGTGCAGGAAACCCAGGGATATGACAACCTGATGTATGAAATCTGCAACGAGCCGGGCGGCGCACTCACACACGAAGCGGGTGTCTCCACCGATGAAGTGAACGAGTGGCAGATCGCCATCGCGAAAGTGATTCGCGAGAACGACAAGGCTGGTCACATGGTGGTTGGTCAAGAGGCGTTCCAATGGGTGCCCTTCGAGCAGAAGTCCACCTACAGCTTCAAGGAGCTGCCCATCGATATGGTGAACATGCACCCGCTGCCCAACACCACATTCGAGGATGTGAGTTACGATATGGGCGAGTTCATGATGAAGCAGCTCAAAATCCGCAACATGCAGAACTACTGCCTGGCCACCTATGATCAGCCGAAACCGCTGAACTACGATGAAGACAACTCCGCCAGCCAGTACCGTGAGCCAGAGGGCTGGACCGTCCACCGAAAGCGCGCCTGGACCAGCGTGCTCTCAGGTGCCCATTATGATGTGATCGACTTCTCGATCCTTCCCGGTTTTGAGGCCGGCACGAAGGCTTCTCAGAAAGGCCTCCGGCAATGGCTGGGGATTCTGGGCAAGACCATCAACAGCATCCCGCTGGTGGAGGCGCGTCCCCTGCCAGGTATCGTACTGAGTATGCCGGAACATCTGCTGGCCTCCGCCATGGTGACCCAGGGACAGCACGCCCTGATCTATCTGGCCGATGAGCGTGAGTTGGGCGTGGACGGTGCGGGATGCGAGATCAGCGGTGAGTGCGTGATCCAGTGTCCTGCAGGCGATGTGCTTGTGCGGCTTCTCTCGCCGGAGACAGGCATGTATTCGCCCTGGATATCCGCTCATAGTGATGGCGAACCGAACGGCGATGGCGAACTGCGCTTGACGCTGCCGGTGTTCCGCCAGGATATCGCCATTGAGGTGGTTCGGCCCACAGGCAAATAGGGCCGCCTCGGTGACGCGAATGCTCATGATGCAGGAATACGCTGGGCTCATGGGGTATATATAAGGTTGATATGTAAGTTGTGGCATCCCCCGCCATCGAATATGGGCGACCATCTGACAGTGAGGGATGAAACAACGTGCTGAACACCGATTTTGAAACCGAACAACTCTTAGGAGGTGCGCATCATGGCGCGACCAGTCACTCTTGTTACCGGTCAATGGGCCGATATGCCCCTGGACGAACTTGCCGAATTAATGTGCGAACTTGGATACGATGGTCTGGAACTGGCCTGCTGGGGTGACCACTTTGATGTGGAAGCCGCCCTCAGTACAGACGGCTACATCCAAAGTCGCTGGGATATTCTAGAAAAATACCAACTGGGCTGTTATGCCATCAGCAACCACTTGGTGGGACAGTGCGTGTGCGACAAAATCGACGAACGCCACCAGTCGATCCTTCCCCCCAGCGTGTGGGGCGACGGCAACCCTGAGAAGGTTCAGGAGCGTGCCGCTGAGACGATGAAGCACACAGCTCAAGCTGCCAGGCTCATGTTTGATGGCGCTCCGGATGAGGTCAAGGCATTGTGTATGCGTCCAGTGGTGAACGGCTTCACCGGAAGCAGTATCTGGCCGAAGCTCTACTCCTTCCCGCCCATGCTTCCTGGCACCATCGATGCTGGTTATAAGGACTTCGCGGACCGTTGGCTGCCCATCCTGGACGCCTTCGAAGCCGTGAATGTGGATTTCGCACTGGAAGTTCACCCCACCGAAATCGCATTTGACACCGTCTCCGCACAGCGTGCGCTGTCGGCAGTCAACGGACACAAGCGGTTCGGCTTCAACTACGACCCTAGCCACCTTGGCTATCAGGGCGTGGACTACGTGGGCTTCATCCGCGCCTTCGCAGAGCGCATCTACCATGTGCATATGAAGGATGTCTACTGGTCATCCAACCCGTGCGGCAGCGGTGTGTTTGGCGGTCACCTGGACTTCGGAGACTACCGCCGGTTCTGGAACTTCCGAAGCCTGGGCCGCGGCTCGGTGGACTTTGAGGAGATCATCCGCGCGCTGAACGACATCGACTACGGCGGCCCACTGAGCGTAGAGTGGGAAGACGCCGGCATGGATCGCGTGCAGGGTGCCGAAGAGGCCTGCGAGTTCGTGCAGAACGTCGACTTCCAGCCCAGTGAGATCGTCTTCGACGCCGCCTTCGAGAAGAAGTAGGCTAATCGACAGTAGGGGCAGGCCCCTGTGCCTGCCCCTTGAATACAAACTAACACGATATTACGCTAGATGGGGTGACTTTGATATGGCCCAGATTCTTGGGTTTCGAATACATAATTTCCGCGCGTTGAAAGATATCACCCTTGGCCAGTTGTGGAACCAACAAGGCGGTAGTGCTCTCACCCCCATGACGGCAGTGATCGGCAAAAACGGTGTTGGTAAAAGTACGCTTTTTGATGCATTTGGTTTTGTGGCTGACTGTTTGAAAAGCGGCGTCGAAGAGGCTTGCGACACCCGTGGTCGCGGAGGTTTCCATAGCATCCGTTCGCAGGGTCATGACGGTCCAGTTGAGTTTGAGGTCAACTACCGCGAAGATTCGAACGCACGTCCAATCACATATGAATTGTCTATTGATGTCGATCATACTGGGCGTCCGTATGTGTCAAGGGAGCGGCTAAGACAAAGGCGTAAAGGGGAATCTCGAGGGCGTCCATATTCATTTCTGTTCCTCAATAATGGTTCTGGAGTTGTCTGGAAGGGGGAGCTTGAAGGCGGCCTCATAGATGAAGCTAACAGCACCCTTAATCTTTTGGAGCTAATTGAAGAGGCTAGCACAAGTAATGGTAATAATGAAACCAATGCGTCTGAAATTATTGAACTTGAAGACAGGCGAAAACTTGGCATCGCCACTTTAGGGTCGCTAAAACAGCACCCCCGGATATCCGCCTTTCGGAAGTTCATTGAGGGATGGTATCTCAGCTATTTCACGCCTGATGCGGCACGCAGCCTCCCTCTGGCAGGTGCACAAAAACATCTCAATAGTCATGGTGATAACCTAGGAAATGTCGTTCAGTTCATGGAACGCGATCAACCGAGGCAGTTTCAATCTATCTTGAATCGGATTGCCAGTAAGATTCCGGGGATACACAGTATCGACACCGAAAAAACACAGGATGGAAGGCTCTTACTCCGGTTCAACGACAAAGGGTTTCAGGACCCGTTCTATGCCCAGCAGATGTCGGATGGTACGTTGAAAGTTTTTGCGTATCTTTTAATGCTCGAGGACCCAAATCCACCGCCATTCCTCTGTATCGAAGAGCCAGAAAATGGTCTTTACCACAAGCTGTTGGAGTCATTGGCGCAGGAGTTCCGCGAACACGCCACCGGCCGCAAGGGTGGTTCACAGATATTTGTGACCACTCACCAACCGTATCTGGTCGATGCCCTCGAACCAGCGGAAGTATGGATTCTCGAAAAGGGCACCGATGGTTTCTCAACCATCAGAAGGGCCAGTGATGATCCAATTGTGAATAGCATGGTTGCAGAAGGGCTGCCTCTTGGTGGGCTGTGGTATAGCGACTATCTTGATGCGAGGTAAATTATGCATTTTGAGATACTCGTCGAAGACCAATCCGGTAAAAAGGCACTTGATATATTGGTTCCGAAAATCATCGGCGATGAACACTCATATCGGATATTTGCATACAAAGGTATAGGGAAGGTACCTAAGAACTTAAAATCGTCACAGAGCGTAAAGCACCGCATGTTATTAAGCCAGCTACCGCGCTTGCTTCAAGGGTATGGAAATGCCTTCAGTCAGCAGAACCATGCATCCGCTGTCATAGTGTTATGCGATCTAGATGATAAATGCTTAAAATCCTTACGTAACGAGCTTCTTGCTGTGCTTGAGAGTTGTCAGCCGAAACCAGAAACACGGTTTTGCATTGCGATTGAGGAGGGTGAAGCCTGGCTACTAGGAGATTTGGCAGCGATTACAACTGCCTACCCAAAAGCTAAACAATCTGTTATAAATCACTACCGTAATGACTCGATCTGTGGCACCTGGGAGTGCCTTGCAGATGCTATCTATTCGGGTGGTGCCAGGGCATTGACAGCAAAAGGTTGGTCAGCCGTAGGAACCGCGAAATCGACTTGGGCCGAACGCATAACGCCATTTATGTGCATAGACCGAAACACCTCGCCCAGCTTCCAGTATTTCGTTCAAAAGATGAAGGAACTCGCAGGCAAAGAGCTGTAAGTTCCTGTGGTTTTTGTGTTCCCATTTCGTGTGAATATATGTAAATCGCCACCTACCCCAGCGCGTACTTCACCCAAAGCAGCCCCTTTGGGGTGGAGCCATGGCGGTAGTGCTGTTCATACATCGCCTGATGGAGGATGGGCTGACGGCTTGCGTAATATACCGTGAGTATCTCACCGGGGTGAACCTCAAGCGACATCGGGTATCCCATGTCCGGCTGATCTTCCCATTGGTCCAGCGTGATGATGTTCGCAGTGTCCCAGCTTCGGCCATTATCATATGATAACACCGCCCGGATACTCCAGGGATCTCTGCGATGGCCGTAGGTGCATAGAATCGCCCCACTAGACAGTTTCAACAAATGCGCCGGCAGCCCCCAGAATGGAAGTTCACGAGGTTCTGACCAGCTTAACCCGGCGTCGGTGGACTCGCTTTGCAGCATGGTGGAACCGACATCTGGCATGACAGCTCGGAAGAGTGCCAGATAGTGCGTAGGGCCGATCTCCAGAAAGGCCCGCTCGTTCAGGCGGGATGTGGGCAGTTGAATCCCAAGCTCCACTTCGTTGGCGGAATCATCAGGGGGCATCATCTCACTGGGCACAACAGATTTGCGTGTCCAGCTCTGTCCCTGGTCGTGCGAAATGAAGCAGCACATCTCCACTGCGTTCGCGATGGTGTCATAACCGAACGTGATCAAGCAGCCGTCGGACAGTGCGAAGGGGCCTGAATGAGCGGCTCCCCACTGAGGTAACCCGTGAAGTGTGGTTTCCCAAGTGTGACCGCCATCTGTGGAGCGCATCAACCAGCTTCCCTCCAGCTCTTCGATCATTTGGGGGGTGACCCTGTCACGGCGCGAGTGCCACTCCGGCCGACAGTATGCCTCGCGTATGAACTCGACTGAGGTGAACCAGGAGGCGGTGATTGTGCCGTCCGGCAGGATCGCCAGGGTGCCGTCGCGGTCATCAAGTTCGCTGTTGTAGATCTCTTCAGGAAGGCTCCAGGTGGTTCCGCCGTCCAGCGAACGCATGATGACCTCACGCCCGAATGGGCAGACATGGTGCTTCCGTTCGGAAGCGATGACCAGCAACTCGTCGCCTTTGATTCGTATCAGTCCAGGCCAGCTATACATCTGCCCTGGGCGTGATGCGATAACTCCGTGAGTGAAGTGGCTTGCTCTCAGCATGGTTTACCCCTTGTGTTGGTCTTGATGACCTTAAGATGTTCTGCTCCGATGGTCAGATCGATATGAACTGATTCTGGTCCGCTTAGATTTACTATACACCCGTCCAGCGTATCATTTGCATCCGAGGGGGTCGCGGCTCTCTTGTCGATGCTTACTGTTGTTGATTGTATGCAGGATGTCGGATTGAAAATGGTCAGGTATGTCGTGTGGCCCTCCCCGAAGCGTTCCAGCCAAGTGTTTGGGTTGCTGGTGGAAGCCAGTGTCAGCAGACGCCAGCCAGCGGTGTTGATTTCCACCAGCACAGGCATGAGTGTGGCATATGGCGGTCTGATTTTGCCACAAACACGGGGTCGCTCCATGCTGAGATCGCTGTATTACAGAATAGACCACGACTTGGCTCCGCTCATGAACCGCACGATGATGGCCTCGCGTGTCGCCTGGTAGCGGGCGACTCTCATGATCAAACCGCTACTGATGCGCAACTGCTGCGGAACTGTGAAATCCAGCCGTGAGCAGCCTCCTGTGGTTCATATTGGGCGATTTGACAGTAGAGTGATGCTATCATATAATGATTTCATTGCGCACGGTTTCCTGTAATGCCAACACTTCATAGTGACTGAGGTATACCCATGAAATGGTATAAACTTGCCATATGCTTCCTGCCGCTGCTGGCGGAAGGTTCTAGCTCTGAGGCAGCATCGCCAAAACCACCTGTAGGACAAAGTGTATCTCAACGTATCGAGACGAAATGCAGCCAGAGCGTTCGGGCCGCTAGAATTAGGGTCCAACCGCATAAGTTAGCAGACAACCGCAGCATCACATATCTAGATTTCATCGTCTGTGTGATTTCGGCTGACGGTACCGCCCTAGGCAGATATATGGATTTCGTGGGAATTCCGAATCGCACGTCTCGTAAAAAAATAGATGCGGCCATTAGCAAACGTGCAATCGATGCCGCCGCAAAGAGGCAGTATCAATTGCTGGCGGCTGACGGCAAAAGCTACGAATATAAACTGGCGGCGTTCGGGGCCGATTGTAATACTGTCATTCTCAAACCAGCCAACCCTATACCAGCTCAGCCATATCTCGATATCAGCCGTCTTGCTGTGCCGGTGTTGGCCCAACGGTATAGAACATACACAGGACCAAATGACCCGATATATAGAGAGAAACCCAGAATGGGTTCTATTATCGTGGGTGGTATAGGAACCGGTCCGATGTCATTCGGTAATGGTCTCATATTTCGCGACTCCGATGGCTCGTTTATCGGCTACAACTCATCTATCGGTGCAAAAAATGTAGTCATGAACAGCACTAAGCCACTAATGAGTTTCATCGAAGCCAACAGCACGGTTCGTTTTAAGAAAAAGCCCGAGCCGAAGGCGGTATATAGCGATCTATACCGTCGGATACTGACTCAAATGCCACCTTACATGCAGTATCTCTTTCAGAGTTCCAAAACAAAGCACTACCTCAATGCCAGATTCTTACGCTTTGACGGATTGGCAGTAGACCATATTCCTGTGATGGACAAAAAAACAGCAAAGACCACTCAGATCGCCATGTGGGACAACCGCGAACACATGATGCGGTTCGTGAGGCTGGATTCTGGACTAGCCGGAGGTTTGTGGATGCCGGTGGAAAAGCTGAAGATCAGGGCACTCATGCCTGCCAAGCCTATGAAGCGTCAATTGAAGCCTAATGAGATCATATTCGGGGTCGAATACGATGACTTCACCGAAACACCAGTAGTCATCCAAACGAAAGTCACTGCTGTGAGTGGTCATACTGTGTTTTTGGATAAGTCATCACTGTGGCGCTGGATATTCACAGCCGATGCTCAACCGATAGGCAAGTCGGTACCAGACGAAAAGACAGGTCGGCCGGTATTACTTCGATTGGACGAGTTGCAACAGCGGTTGTCGAAAGTGAGGTAGTGGTGAACATCATGCGTAAACTCTGGTTATCTTTGGTCATCCTGCCATTGCTGGCGGGCTGTTCGTTATTTACCCATCAGCCGATTACCCCGCCCGCTGGCCTAAATGCGCAGCAGAAGGTGGAGTGGAGCACCAGTAATTGCGTGCGGTCAGTGAAAGAGCGTAGACCTTGGATTCATAAGATTTTTCCATGCAAATGCGTCGATCTCGAGTATTATGTCACGATCATCTCGCCAGATGGAACCGCTCTTGCTAGCTACCGGGACGCCGTACTCAAACCTGCCAGCGCGTTTATGAGCGTGCCCGCAGATGTCAAGCAGAAATACCTTGATCGGGCCACCCAAAAGCAGTATAATTTGCAGGCCGTTAATGGCAGACGTTACCCATATCACGTGACAGCTATATCCGCCGACTGTGAAAGCGCGATCCTGAAACCCGTGAAGCCGATCCCGCCGCAGCCATACCTGGATATCAGCCGCATTGAAGCAGCGAAGGCTGGTCAGAGTTACCGCGGGGTGGTGGGTCCGGAATCGGCCGAAGATCCCGCTTCCCTCACAAATGGTCACATCACGGTTAGTAGACTGGTTGACGGGGCAGCGTCGGCTAGTATCAATCTGTTGTTCCGTGAGTCCGATGGATCATTTGCGGGCTTCTGCCACTCTGCAGAAACCGGGTATCTTGCGGCAACAAACCTGAAGCCTCTGCAGAGGTTCATACAGGCGAACAGCTCGGTGCGGTTTGTAGATACGCCGAAACCGAAGCATGGGCAACCGGGAATCCCGTAGGGGCGGGGTTCCCCCGCCCCAGGGCGCGGAAACCGCGCCCCTTGTCAAACCGGACCGGTCATGCCCCATCTACCCCCAAACCGAGTGCAGCTCATGCACCTCCAGCCGTTCCACCTTCAGCTTGCCGGCAGAGCCGCACGCAAGGCTCACGGCCCGATGCTCCGCATCAGGGATCACGGCGACCGGCATGTACAGCTCGCCCTTGTTGCCGAATATCTCCAGCGTAGACCTATCGACCACCACACGCAGTTCCAGTTTACCGTCAACCGAAGTCAGTGGACCAACACATCCCTGGCAATACAACTGCTGTTTGTGGCCATCATAAAACACAGGAACTCCACGCACATCCAGTATCAGCCAGCCGCTTTTCGGCAGCACACAGCTCAGCAGGATGTCCATGCTCTCCGCACCCAGGTCATCGGTGATGGGGCGTGAGGCACTCACTGAAGCGTTCGTGTGCACGCGGCTCTTACCCCGCAGACGCTCGATCTCCTGCACCGGGTAAGGTGTCAGGCGCATTCCCTGCGGAGTGGTGCGCAGGCTGAGGCTGGTGGGGATCGTCATGCACTGGTTGAAGGGCATCCCCAGCGTGGTGCTCTGGCCCCAGCCGATTTGGATACGCCGGCCATCGGCGGCAGGGATATTGTTGTAGGTCTGGGCTGCGTAATAGGCGTTGCCGTATGTGTAGCGGATTTTGTCAGTATCTGGCGTGAACACCTTGCCGTCAAACTTCCCGATCATATAACCTCCGTCGGCTGCGCTGAGCACCCATCGGGTCTGAGACGGATTCCCATCTACCGGCAGCTCATACATATCGGGGCACTCGTAGAAGCCCCCGATGAAGCTCTGCCGCTCCCAGTGTTTCATGTTGGCGGAGGTAAAGAAGGCCACGCCCTGCGTGTTTTCCTCCACACGATAGACCGCGATCACATACTGTCGGCTTGGTGCGTGCCATAGAACCCGCGGATCGCGCCCATCACCCGGATGTTTGATCATCGGATTGTCGGCACCGAGGCTCCAGGTGAGGCCGGCGTCGTTGCTGTAAGCCAGCACCTCTCCGCTGCCGGTGTCGGTCAGGAATGCGATCAGGCATTTCTCACTGCCGGTCTGGTATCCGGTGATGTTGTGCTCACCGACTATCGCACTGCCGCTGAAAGCCATCCCCTTACACTGCACAAACTGGAATATAGCGGTGGGCAGCTCCTTCCAATGGAACAGGTCGGTGCTGACGGCATGGCCCCAGTGCATGTTGTCCCAGTTGAACCCGTAGGGGTTATGCTGATAGAACAGGTGGTATTCGCCCTTATAGTAAACCAGCCCATTGGGGTCGTTGTTCCATCCGCGGCGGGTGGTGAAATGCACCATGGGACGCAGCTTTTCGCGGTAGATGCTCTTTTCATCACGGATTTGCGCCGAGTTCTCAATACCGGTTAACAGCTTGGAGGCAGCCGGTAGGTCAGCCGCTTCGATGGTCGCGGACTTGCCTTGATAGCTCTGCATGTCGGCGAACACCCAAAAGTCGGGTTGGCCATCGGCCAATTCGATTCCGAATTTGCGGACGGCTTGACCGTCGATGGTGATGGTCAGTTGTGCTTTCGGTGCCCCGTTCTTGACGGGAAGGTTCAGGTATCGCTCAGTTAATATGATTGTGCGTTGGATGTTCATCATTATATCTCCATGATTAATATAGACCCATTGGTATATTCGCTTGTTGGTGCAGATATCCTTCTATAATGACCTCGCCGCATCATTGTTCCCTGGTGGCATTCAAGATCGCTGAGATATCGG
Organism: Armatimonadota bacterium; assembly: GCA_963677485.1. GTDB lineage: Bacteria > Armatimonadota > HRBIN16 > HRBIN16 > HRBIN16. The sequence continues at coordinate 1,249,411 of OY781964.1, forward strand.
ATATCTGACCAAATTCAACTATTTCATAATTTTAACATAAATATTTACATATTAATATGTATTTAAAAGGTATACTATAGCCACTAAAGTCTGATTTAGGTCAGATTTATAGAAGAATCGCCCTAAGGAATCAGGTTTGGAGCACGGATATTTTTAGAACATCTAGAATCAACCACGTCGACTTGGATCAGGTGAATGAGTTCACCCACTCGATCATGCAAGACCCAACAGCATCACGGACAACGGAAGTCATCGAAAGCGAATGGCAGATCAGTGATGGTGGGATGCAAGATCAATCCAAGCTGGTGTTTGATAACGGTACAACCGGGGCAGCACTAACCCCGTCAGACGGTGTCGAAGGCGATGTGACCTTCGCAGATCCGATGCACTATTACTACTATGGCATTGCGTCAGGCTATACTGGCGTTTTTGCTGCTCTGGCAGCATCACTAGGCGTGAAACTCAAGTGCATGACCACACGAGTGGAAGCCGATATGAGCCACTCACATGCAGTGAATGTCACACATGAGCCTGTTCTGGAATGTGTGAGGATGGTGCTGCGGATTGTCAGCGATTCGACCATCGCAAAACTGCGTGAGGTTGAGGCGCTGGCACTTAAACAATGCCCCTCTGGATTGTTGTGTCGCCATCAGGTCAAACTGATGCCATGGTGTTCTGTCTCAGTATAGGAACACGACCCTTGGCCTCCCTCAACCTCGGGGGAGGCCTCGATCCGCATGATAACGACTTGCATAAACGATCTCGTCAGATATTTCACGCCTCAGATGGGAATGCGTTACAATGATACTGTTCGGTTGACGCCACTGTATCGAGCCTCATGCAGGCCATCACGACGCCAATATAAGTTCCGGACCGTATTCACAACACCTTAACTCTGCATTTCGAGGCATAGGGTGTGGTTTGCGCACTTGAAGGGTCTCATATGTTTGGTTTTGAGCTCACTAGCCAACCTGGCCTGTGGCTGTCGATAACCCTTACCGCCTGGCTGCTTGTGGTACTCGTCGGAACCCTCCGGCGCAACTCCTCAGGATATCTTCTCGCGGTACCGGCATTGGCGGGCTGCCTGTTGGTGTTGGTCGCAGTATTTACCTCACGCAATGGCATGTTCCAACTCCCTCATTTTTTGCATCTGGGTGATGCACCGTTCCGCTTAGTAATCGACCCGCTCAGCCGATGGTTCCTCGGGATCATCGCCGTGGTCGGTGTTCCTGTGGTGCTGTTTTCCAGCGGATATCTGCACCACTTGCGCAAGCGGGTGGCTCTGGGTTACGTGTGGGCCGCGCTGGCGGTGCTGTTTATCAGCATGTGTGCCGTGGTGCTGGCGGGTAATGCGATGTTGTTTTTGGTGGCTTGGGAGTGCATGGCGTTCAGCTCCTTCGTGCTGGTTGCGGCCGACCACGGCAACCGAGATATCCGTCGTGCTGCTCTGATCTACCTTGGCGCCACCAGAACCGGAACCGCCTTTTTGATGGCCGGTTTCCTCTGGGCACACCAACTGACAGGCAGTTGGGAGTTCGCACAGTGGGCCCTGACCGGTGCATCGGCTCTCGGTCCTGCTTTGTTGATTCTGGTGGGTCTAGCCACTAAAGCGGGTTCCTGGCCATTTCACCTGTGGCTGCCCATCGCCCATCCAGCCGCACCCACGCCTGTGTCGGCCATCATGAGCGGTGTGATGATCAAAACCGCCATCTACGCCATGGCACGCTTCTTCGTGGTGGGTGACGCCTTTGTCCATCCCGCATTAGGTCCGGTGATTCTGCTGCTCGGGGCGGTATCCGCCTTCTGGGGAGTGATCTTCGCGCTGCTGCAGCACGACCTGAAGCGGCTGCTGGCCTACCACAGCGTGGAGAACATCGGCATCATCATGATGGGGCTGGGCATATCATTGCTGGGTAAACAACACCACCTCCCGATACTGCAGCAATTAGGACTGGCTGCGGCACTGTTCCACACGCTCAACCATGCGGTGTTTAAAAGTCTGTTGTTCCTGGGCGCAGGGGCCATCGATGCCCGCACCCACCTGCGCGACATCGAGAAGCTGGGCGGACTGATCCGCCGGATGCCCTGGACTGCTGGCGCGTTCATCGTGGGAAGTGCTGCCATCTGCGCTTTACCCCCCCTTAACGGCTTTGCCAGCGAATGGGTGCTTTACCAGGGCTTTTTCGAACTGGCAAAAGGCGGAGCGAGTGTGGCGATGCGGTTAGGTGGCCTGCTGTTGATGGGCTGGCTGGGGCTGATCGGTGCATTGGCCATCGCCTGTTTTGTGAAGGCGGTGGGTGTGGTATTTCTGGGCAACCCCCGCAGCCAGGAGGCCGAGAACGCCAAAGAGGTGGGCCAGAGCATGGTCACCGCCCAATGGTATCTGGCGGCTCTCTGCCTGCTGATTGGTCTTTCGGTGCCTGCGCTGATGAGACCACTCGGGGATGTGGTGGCGATGACCGGCCAGAGTTCGCTGCTAGCCGCCGCCTGGAGCCTACCCATGCTGCCACTGGCTGTGGCACTGCTGCTGGGGCTGGTTGCGGTGAGCCTTTGGATACGCCAACTGCAGAAGCTCCACCCCGAACGCCGCTTCATCACCTGGGAATGCGGGTTTGGTGAGTTGGGCCCACGCACGCAGTATACCGCCAGTAGTTTCGCCCAGCCGATCTCACGGTTGTTTGGAAAACTCTACAGCTATTCGCTGGAGGTGCAGCGGGGTGGGGAGAACAAACAGCTCTTCGCGGAGACCGTGCAAGCGGAAACCCATCACGAAGCGCATCTGGAGACTCATCTCTACGTGCCGCTGATAAAGAGTATTCAGCGGATTTCGGAGAAACTCATCATGCGCATCCAGGCTGGCAGCATCCACCAATATCTTCTCACCATGGCGCTGGTTCTGGCACTCTTACTATGGATAGGTCTCAACCGATGAACACACTAGCATACCTCCCTCTGGTTTTGGTCAATGTGCTGATCGTGCCGCTGCTGCTGATGGGCATCATCCGCAAGGTGAAGGCCTTGATGCAAAACCGCATCGGCTCACCCATCCTGCAGCCGTTCTATGATTTCGCGAAGATGATTCGCAAGACCGAGACGGTCAGCCAGACCGCAAGCTGGGTGTTCGCATGGGCGCCGCGGATCGGACTGGTCACGGCCGTGCTCGTGTCGATCATGGTGCCATGGAGCGGTCTGCTTATGCCCAGCAACTGGGCGATGGTCACGAACTTTTTACTGGTGCTCTATCTGCTGTCTCTCAGCAAGTTCTTTACGATGCTGGCTGCCATTGATACCGGCTCAGCGTTTGGCGGGCTGGGTGCCAGCCGTGAGGCCACCATCTCGATGCTGGTGGAGCCCACTCTGGTGATGGGTCTGGCTGCGCTGGCCCTCGGTGCGGGCAGCACCAATCTGCTGAGCATCTTCTCGGGGCCCGTGAGTCCGGCAGTGGCCATCCTGGTGGGTTGTGCGCTGGTGGTCGCCGCGCTGGCTGAGCTCTCGCGAATGCCTGTAGATGACCCCACCACGCACCTGGAACTGACCATGGTGCATGAGGCGATGATACTGGAGAACAGCGGACGTGGACTGGCGTTCATTGAGTATGCCTCCGCATTACGGTGCTGCATCTTCCTGGGATTGGCATCTCAGACGCTCATTCGGGCGATACCGGGTTACCACACCATCCCGCTGCTCACGCAGTATGGCCTCGGGTTGTTGGCTGTTGTGCTGATGGGGGTCGCGGTGGCGGTAGCCGAGGGTGTGCTGGTGAAGTTGAAATGGCGCAGCGTGCCCAACTTCCTGGTGTTCGCGACGGTGATGAGTATGCTGGCGGCATTGATCGCAGCGGCTCAGGCTTAGCGAGAGGAAGGCGTAAAGATATGAACCTGTCTCAAATCGACCTGTTGGCCTCAGGAGCCGCCATTCTGGCGGTGTGGGCCTGTGGGGTCAGCCGCATCAAGGTGCAGATCAGGCTTTTGGCCCTGCAAACCGCCTTCCTGGCGGCCATCTGCCTTCTTCTGGGCCTGCACGAGGGCAGCAAGCAGTTGCTGGTGCTGTCAGCCGTGGTGCTTCTCGTCAAGGCGGTGGGCATTCCGGTATTCCTGCAGTGGTCGGCCAGACATATGGGTGTCGAACGCGACCGAGGAATCGGGGTGAACTTGACACCAGGACTGATCATCGGATTCTGTCTGCTGGCGGTGGGCTACTTCATGGCCCCGCAGTTCGCGGTGCCCGGCATGGGTAACAGCGGTTCGGCCGGTATGGGCTTTGCGCTGATGCTGCTCGGGATGCTGCAAATGACCTCGCGGCGGTTGGCCCTCAGCCAGGTGATCGGCTTCTTGACCATGGAGAATGGCATCTTCCTGTACAGCCTGACTCAGACCAAGCATATGCCGATTCTGCTGGAAATGGGCAGTGTGTTCGAGGTGCTGATCGCGGTCATGATCGCTGGCATGGTGCTGTTCCGCATCAACCGAAGTTTTGAGCACATCGATGTCACGGATATGCAGGAGTTACGCCATTGATCAGCCTGATACTTCTGCCACTCATCATCGCGGTGCTGGGCCTGATGCCCCGTATGTCACGCCATATCGCCGTCATCAGTGCGAGCCTGATGCTGCTGCAATTGCCGGTGGCCGTCTGGATCTGTCTGCCCGCCTTCCGTGGGCAAACGGTGGTGGCTGGTAACTTTGCGGTAGATGGTGTTGGGGCCGTGTTCACCATCATCACTACACTGGTGGCACTCGCAGCGATGCTCCAAGCCGCCTTGCAGTTGCCGGCTGAGCGTCTGACGGAACACAAAACCAGCGACAAAGCCTACTGCGGCTTCTTCTCGCTCTCCGCGCTGTTCTTGATCGCGATGTATGCGGTGCCATTGTCTCAGCATCTGGGCGTGATCTGGATGGCGATTGAAGCCACCACGTTGATGTCCGCCCCGCTGGTGTATTACCATCGCAGCCGCAGCTCGCTGGAAGCCACCTGGAAGTATCTGCTGCTTTGCAGCGTGGGCATCGCCTTTGCGCTGTTCGGCACGGTGATGCTGTTCGCCTCCCAGCACTCGTTCAACGGCGAGTCGATGATGCTGGCCGACTTGACGGCGCACGCCAAACAGCTCGATCCCAAGCTGCTGAGCCTGGGATTCATTTTCTGCCTGCTGGGATACGGCACCAAGGCCGGTATCTTCCCGCTGCATAACTGGCTGCCAGATGCGCATAGTGAAGCCCCTGCACCCTCGTCTGCGATGCTCTCCGGGTCGTTGTTGAACTGCGCTTTGGTGGCTATCTGGCGGCTGTCGCAGTTGATGGCCGCGGCCGGTCAGGCCGATCTGGTGCGTGATCTTCTGGTGCCTGCGGGAGCAATCACTGTGATCGCCGCCAGCCTGATGCTGGTGCGACAGCACGACTTGAAGCGGATGCTGGCCTATTCCAGTGTGGAACACATCGGATTGCTGACGCTTGCGATTGGTATCGGCTCCACACCGTTGTTCATGCTGCACGCATTCAACCACAGCATCATCAAGGTCGCCCTGTTCTTGATGGCGGGCAGTATCCTGCACGTCTACGGAACCAAGCAGTTGTCCAAACTGGGCGGGCTGCTGAAGTCCTCGCCGTTGTGGGGCGCAGTGTTAATGTTGGCAGGTTTCGCCATCGCTGGCAGCCCGCCGTTTGGCACCTTCATCAGCGAATGGCTGCTGCTGCGCGACACGCTATCAGCGGGCGAGGTTGCGGCCACCGTCACGGTGATTGTTGGACTGACGATCACCTTCATCGCCATCACAACCCATCTGGGCAAAGTGGTGTTCGGTATCGAGCGGCCGTTAGTCCACGGCACGCCACAGCGAAGCTGGGCCTATGTGCCTGTCTGCCTGCTGGTGCTCAGCCTGCTGGCCGGTGTGGCGATTGCCCCGAATGTGATGAGCAGGCTGGTCATGCTGGCCCAACTGGGGGGTGCCCGATGAACCACAACTTCAAGTGTATCGATGAGACCCCTGCCAATCTGGCGAAAGCTGCCAGGAGCTGGCTGAGCAAACCGGGTCGGCGTTATGGTCACTTCACCGCCCGAGTGTGTGATGATGGCCGACTGTGCCTGGTAATGCTGCTGCTTGACCTCAACACCAGCGGAGGGGTGATCATGAGCGCAGCTCTGGCTGATGGCGAAACCGAATACCCGGCTATCACCGCAGAAATACCGGCAGCTCACTGGGCGGAGCGGGCAGTGGGCGACTTCTTTGGGTTGCTGCCCATTGGCCATCCGCGCTGGAAGTCCGTGATCCTGCATGACGGCATCTGGCCAAACGACCTCTACCCGCTGTCACCAAACGCAGGCCATCCGCGCGGACTGTATGAGTTCATGCTGGTCACCGGTGAGGGGATTCATGAGATACCCGTGGGCCCTATCCACGCGGGGATCATCGAGCCTGGCCATTTCCGGTTTAGCTGTTCGGGTGAGGTGATCACCAACCTGAGTATCCGGCTGGGATACCTTCACCGCGGCGTGGAAAAGCGGCTGGCGGAGCTTCCCTGGCAGCAGACTCGCTTCCTGGCGGAGTCGGCTAGCGCCGACACGGCCCTGGGCAACGCATTGGCCCATAGCGTCGCGATGGAGCAGTTGCTGGGCATCACGGCACCGGCACGGGCACAGTATCTGCGCACCATCGGATTGGAAATCGAGCGGCTGGGCAACCATGTCGGCGACCTGGGAGCACTGGCGGGTGATGTGGGCTACAGTGCCGGAGCGGGGTTGTTCCCGCCGATGCGCGGCGCGGCCTTGAGCCTGGCGATGCTGTTGAGCGGATCGCGGCGTCAGCGGTATTACGTGAAGCCCGGCGAAGTGGCGCGCGATCTGCCAGATGACCGGCGGTTGAAGATGCTGACCGGCCTGGATGAGATGGAGACGCGTCTGCACGATTTGATCCCACTGTTACTGAAGAACTCATCTGTCATGGAGCGCATGGAAGGTACCGGAGTGGTCTCGCTGGCGGTAGCTCGTGAGCTGGGGCTAGTGGGCCCCGCGGCACGTGCCAGCGGCCGCAGTTACGACGCCCGCCGCGTATACGCTCATGGTGTGTATCCGGAGTTCGCTCCCGAGCTGGTCAAACAGCAAGAGGGCGATGTGATGGCGCGTACCCGTCAGCGAGCGGACGAGATATGGAGCAGCATCGCGATCATCCGGCAACTGCTGCAGTCGCTGCCAGAGGGAGCTATATGCGAAGAATGCACACACCTTCCGCTGGCACCGAACAGCAGCGGTGTGGGGATTGTGGAGGCCTGGCGAGGCGAACTGCTGCACTGGGTATTCACCGATGCTTCAGGAAATATAAGCAGGTATGCCATCAAAGACCCCAGTTTCAACAACTGGACGGGTCTGTCAATGGCGGTGCGCGGCAACCTTGTGGCAGATTTTCCTGTCTGCAACAAGAGCTTCAACTTATCCTACAGCGGGAATGACCTTTAGGAGGGCAGTATCATGCGAAACACATTGCTATCGGTGTTGAAAACCGGCCTGCTCACTCAGAAAGAGCTGTTCCCTGAGCTGCCAGAGGAGGCCAACGGACTGCCAACGGTGACGCAGACTCCATGCGACGGGGGCTCCTGCGGGCAGTGCGCAGACCTCTGCCCAACCCATGCGGTTGCGGTTTCCGATGGCGGCGTGTCGCTGGACCTGGGGTGCTGCATCGGCTGTCAGGCGTGCGTGGAGGTCTGCCCAACGGGCTCGATTGTGCGCAACCGGTCGACGAAGATCGCCTCGCTGAGCCGTGAGGGTTTGGTTCTTACGGCCAGTTCGCTAGCACCCACGGACAGTAAGCCAGTGAATCGGCCATTTCACCGCTCGCTGCATGTACGCGCGGTCTCGACGGGGGATAGTGCCAGCGATCTTGAGATGATTGCCAGCACCAACGCGGTGTTCGACATCACGCAGTTTGGCGTTCATTTCGTGGCTTCACCGCGGTTTGCCGATGCGCTGATGGTCACCGGCCCGGTGCCGCACGCCATGCAGGAGCCTTTACGACGCTGTTACCAGGCGATGGCCGAACCTCGGCTGGTGATCGCGCTGGGAACCTCCGCCATCAGTGGCGGGCTGCATTCCGGTGGCTACGCCGAAGCGAATGGTGTAGACGCCGTGCTTCCGGTGGACTGTTATATCCCCGGCGATCCGCCGCACCCCTGGAGCCTGCTCTACGGTGTGCTGCTGGCGATGGGTAGGGATCCATCTACCCTTTGATGCTGCGTGCCACCTCCGCGGCTAGCGCGAACTTCTCCACAGTGACGCCGGGCGGGCAGCTATCGCTGTTCGCCAGCAGGAACGGCCCGCCGGCACCTTCCGCGATCACCTGTTCCACATAGCTGCCGAAGCTTTCGATGGGCTCATTCAGGAAGCGCACCGGCTCGATGCCACCAATGATGCCCATTTTATCGCCGCAGACCTGCCTGATCTCCTTGATCTCGATATTACCTGTGGGGGCTGGTGAGGCACTCTCGACTGCGTATACTCCGCCGTCGACCATCTGCTCCACTAAATAGCGCAGATGACCACAGGCGTGCTGCACGTACCTCTTGCCATTCGCTTTGGCGATATCGCAGTAGGCTTTAATCTCAGGTGCGATGTATTTGGCATATTGCCGAGGGCTGTAGTTCTGTGTGCTGCTGTCTTCAAAGGTCAGGAAGTATTGGTAGTCACTTTGGGCGGCGAGTCTGGCGCATTCCAGATCATTCACCATCATCGCCTGCCATAACTCATCGACCAGCTCCGGCTCATCCTGCATCATATACACCAGTTCCTCTGTGCCCACATAATGCTCTACCATCGCCTGGAATGCAGTCTTGCCACGGAAACACATCATGGCGAGGGAGAGCCCCTCGTTGGAGCCGGGGTCATTCAGCCAGTTCGTCGCGACCTGCGGTTGCGCTTCAAAACGGGTGTGCTGTTCGATCCATAGCAGGGTCTTCAAGTCTTCAGGCGACTTGCATGGGTGCTCCACCAGGAACATGGTGCCGCCCGCATCATTGGTGCGTCGCCAGGTATGGTGCAGACTGCCGACTGGGGTGATGAGCTCCTGGTGGTGCCCGCCCGGTCGTTCGGTCACGATGGATTCCACACCGTCTTGAGCGACCGACACGGACATTGGCGCACCTCGCCACAAGGGGTCAGCACCGATCATCTTGTGGAACGGCAGTTGCCCCATCTGCTGTATCTCAGCAGGAAAATACTCCCAGACATAAGCTAGAAATGGTGAAAACGGCATATGGTCCACAGGCTTTCCCGCGAGGGCAGCCTCGATACGTTCTTTAGAGGTCATTTCTGGCAGCATTGGTTTGATGGCTCCTTGTGTGGTTTCGGTGATGTCAAGTCGTCATCTAATTCTACACCAATGGCCGACATGTGATCGTGCTATCACCGTCCGAAAAGACAGATGAGAGGATAATATGCAGCATTGTGTCCTACAGCGGGTTTAATAACACAGATGGTCTATCAGCAACATATAGGAATCGTGCTGCCCAATAAGGTAAAGTACTGTTAGATATACCAGAATCTGGAGGTGCATCATGGACGCCGAACAAAAACCGCGGAAGCAGTTTGCCGGAGCTAACCTTGAAGGTGCAGAGTTGCGCATGGCGGATCTTGCCGGAGCGAATATGGCCGAAGCCAATCTGAAAGGTGCCAACCTTGAAGGTGCCGACCTCACTTCGGCCGACCTGAGCGGGGCGACCTTGGTGGAAGTCTACGCCAGAACCCTGGACGCAGCCGATGCCGACTTCAGCGGAGCGGACATGAGCGGGATCAATCTGGAGCTTGCCAACCTGGCAGGAGCAGACTTAAGCGGCTGCGAGCTGACCGATGCCTATATGCGTGGTGCCGACATGACTGGCTGCAGCCTGGTGGGCGCCGATCTCTGCCATGCCAATCTGGAAAAGGCAAAACTTCTTGAGGTGGACATGCAGAGTGCACTGCTCAAAGGAGCCTCCATGCAGTTTGCGCGATTGAAAGGCGCCAGTCTTCAGGGTGCCAACTTCAGCAGTGCCAGCCTAGAAAATGCCGACCTCAGCAAGGCGAACCTCACGGGTGCTGAGCTGGACGGCGTCTGCTTGCGAGGGGCGAACCTCACCGGTTCGGTATTGTCTGGAGCGAACCTCAGCGGAGCTGACCTTCAGGATGCGGATTTTACCGGTGCCGAAGTGCGCGACATGGTGCTGGATGGGGCGAATATGACTGGGGTGAAAGGGCTGATTTTGAAATGAAATATACGCAGGGTAGCACCGGACGTGTGTTCCTGGCCAAACTTGATGATGGCGAATCGGTATACGATGCCGTGATGGAGATTGCCAACAAGGAAAATGTGAAGCACGCGGCGGTATGGGCGGTGGGCGGAATGCGCAGCGGTAAGGTGGTCAGCGGTCCCGAAGACCCCAACGGGCCGGTGGTGCCCGTGGTGTATGAGTTTGATGATGCGCGGGAACTGGTCGGTTTTGGCACACTGGTGCCGTTGAACGGGGAACCCTCGCTGCACTTCCATGCCGCCATCGGCCATGAGCAGGGAGCCATGGTGGTGTGTCCCCGCATTGAGATGCATGCCTACCTGGTGCTTGAGGTCGTAATTCTGGAGATGGTGGGCCTGTCTGCCTGCCGCGAATACGAAGCCCGCTGGGATGTGCATACCCTCAGCGTGGGGTAGAGCTGTGTTAGGACGCAGCCTCACGCGAAGACGCGGAGGTAATGACCGGCGGAAGGCCTTCCCCATCCGCGTCATCCTGTGAATCCGTGTAATCCGTGGTTCAGACAAAAATCCGAGCGGTGCCGTTTGGTGCATATCTCAGGTTGCCGGCCCCCCTGCCGCGGGTTTAGTCACCCCACGGGACTGGCGTCCCTAAACGGGGTTCCCTCACCGCGCGTCTAGCCATCTGCAGCCCGCAAGCGGGCGCTGGTGGCCCTCCGCAAGCGCCCGCTGGAGCGAAGCGACGCGGGCAGCCATCTGATTAGCGACGGGTGATGGAGCCCCCTGGGGCGATGGAACCCGTCGCTGAGGGCCAGTCGCGAATATCGTTGATCATCAGCCCCCCTGCCGCGGGTTTAGTCACCCCAGGGGACTGGCGTCCCTAAACGGGGTTCCTTCACCGCGCGTCTAATCAATCGCAGCCCGCAAGCGGGCGCGGGGTGCCCTCCGCCAGCGCCTGCTGGAGCGAGGCGACGCGGGCAGCCATCTGATCAGCGACGGGTGATGGAGCTCCCTGGGGCGATGGAACCCGTCGACACGGGGCTACCAGCCCCCCTACCGCGGTTTAGCCACCCACTTGAACGCACCCTACTCCTCTGCCACCAGCTTCGCGTTTTTGGCCAGGCTCTGAGCGGCCAGACCTAGCTTGTATTCGGCCAGCTTCTCTTCAATCTCAGGATCGGATGTGCCCAAAATCTGCATAGCCAGCAACCCGGCGTTGGTGGCTCCGTTCACGGCCACGGTGGCGACCGGCACACCGCTGGGCATCTGCACGATGGAGAGCAGCGAATCCAAACCCTGCAGTTTGCTGAGCACCGGCACGCCAATGACGGGCAAGGTGGTGACGGCGGCCATCACACCAGGCAGGTGCGCGGCTCCGCCGGCCCCGGCGATGATCACCTTGATGCCACGCTCACGGGCAGATCGGGAGTATTCCAGCGTCTCATCTGGGGTTCGGTGGGCGGAGTAGATTTTGACCTCGCACTCCACGCCGAACTGGTCGCATATATCTTTCGCCTGCATCATGACAGCCAGGTCCGAATCGCTACCCATCACGATAGCCACGAGGGGGTTCTTCATCAGTGTCCTCCATGATAACCATTGGTCATCCATTATGATTTTACCGTATGGCTGTGGTAAGCTGAACAAAACATATCTGAGGAGGATCCCATGGATACAATCTTTCTGATGCACAAACTGGTCCACCTGGACGAATGCCCGGTACTGTTCGGTACCCCGTTCGATGCCAATAGCTGGCAAGACCATTGGAAGGTTCGTTCGGGTGACTGGAGCGTCGAAGGTGACTGGGCGACCGGTAACCATCCCCACAACAGCCCGGGAATGATCACCTCGACGGCGAACTATACGGGCAATGTGATACTGGAGTTTGAGGCACGTACCGTGCTGCCCAGCACGCATGACATCAACTGCATGTGGAATGGCAGTTGGGACGAACAGACCAATACCCGCGATGTGGCCTATGTGGCAGGCCTCCAAGGCTGGTGGGAGGGTAAAGTGGGGTTCGAGCGATCACCTGAGTATAAGTTGAACGCCGGAACCCCGCTGTTCGCATTTGAACCCGGGCGAATCTATCAGATGCGTGTTGGCAGTATCGACGGCCATGTGTTTGTGATGGTCGACGGGGCGTTGCTGCTTGAGATCACCGATCCTGACCCCATCGACCACAGCCGGTATGGCATGGTCGGTTTCGAGGCCTATTACAGTTGCATCCAGGTTCGCAAGCCAGTCGTCCGGCAGGTGGTGTGGCATCCCAGGGAGCAAAGCTACCAGCCTGAGGTGTGATGGTCTGAACCACGGATTACGCGGATGGCATGGATGGTAAAGAACACGGGGCTAACCGCCAGACCGGCGCGGTCTATAGCCATCTGTCACCGTTACCTTACCGACAGACCGCCCCGGACTTAGGCTATTCGGGTGTCATGAAATACGGTCCCCTTTGCGTCCTTTGCCCCTTTGCGTCATTGCGTTTACATTCCCTGCCAACCGCACGCAAAGCGGCCTACTCGTCGTCGACGGGCTTCTGGTTCTCCAGGCGATAGTCAGACGGCGCTTTCCCCATGGCACGATGGAACACGCGTGAGAAATAGAGCGGGTCGGTAAACCCGCACTGGGCGGCTACATCACCCACGCGCAAGTCGGTAGTGCATAAAAGCCGCTGGGCGGCTTGAAGCCGAAGCTGCATGAGGTAGTTGCTTGGCGTGATCTCCCACCGTTTGCGGAACAGGTGCGACAGGTGACTGCGGGTGGTATTGACCGCGGATGCCACTTCGCTGAGGCTCAGGGGCTGATGGTAGTTCACCGCCAGATACTGTGCTGCCAATTGGGCCAGGTCAGTTTGGACGCCCTTCCCTTGCTGCCAGGCACGCTCTACATGGCATAAAAACGCTCTGCCGTAGTAATTGATCAAGTGCTGGTCGCTTCGGCCGGAGTTGACCTCGGCTAGGACTCGGCTGGCCAGCCAACCCATCTCACCACCCACATCGGGCAGCATCAAGGGCATCTGCTGCATGTTTTCGGTCTGCACGTCGATCGACATAAACACGGTCTGTTGCGGGTTGCGTGGGTTGCTCGCTTCGGCATGGGGCATCATGGGTGGGTAGACCACCAAATGGAACTGGTGAGGAGCATAAGAGGTATCCGGCAGATCAACTTTGCCAGACCCCTTCATGAAATAGATGAACTCCCAAAACGAATGCGAATGTGCTGGCAGCTTCCATGCGGCGTCAGGAAGCGTACTGCCAGCACTAATGACTGTGGCCGTGTCGATGATGAACATAATACTAGTATACAGATTTGAGGGCAGATTCCATACCGCCTCTGGACACCAATAAATGCTGGGTTTGAGGTTATGGCATCCCGACAGGCATGCTGCTGGGCGGCCATCCTGTGGCGGGTAGAGTGTTCCACTGCTGTCCCCATGGCAGGAAGCCGGTGTGGCCGTCAAAATACAGCACATTGTAGCCGTCGTCGTGGTTACGCATCATCATCCCGGCCTCTAGCGGCTGACCGTCGTCACCCTTGGCCTCGGTACCCTGGAAGCCGAAGACGCCGCGGTCGGTCAGAAGCATGCGTTCGGATACCCACTGGGAATTGAGGCCCACCGGCTGCTCATACAGGTCGCGAGTTTTGGGGTACATTTCAGAGCCGTAGTTACGGCATTCGAAGATCGATCCGACGGCGGGGTTGTCGCATTGCACGTTATACACCCAGCCGGTGATCCACTGGTAGCTTTGGGCGCCTTTAGCCATGTTTTCGGGGGTAGGCAGGCTCGTGTGGTCGCCTGGGCAGTACCAGTTCTGAAGGTTCTTGGAATATGGCTGAAGCTGCACGTGCATCAGAAACTTGTAGAACCTGTGACCGAAACATCCACCATCCATATCGGCCTCTTCCGCGACATCGGGATTGACTTCGAAATTCCGGCTCGCTGACAGTGGGCCATCGATCTGGCCGTCCTCATCCAGGTCACCGCCGGTATAGCAGCCGTTGGGGAACTGCTGCTCGAAGTCCTGAGCATACATGCGCATGGCCCCACCCAGTGTGCGCAGGTTGGAGACACACTCCGCATCCTGCAAGCCACTGCCTGCGTTTATGACGGCTGGGTGCAGCAGATAGGCCGTGACCGCACAGATGCCAAACGCTGCGCAGACTTGCTTCAAACTGATTTCAGTTCGCTTCTTCACGCCGAAACCTCCGAAATGGTATTGTTTGCATTCATTATGTCACCAAAACGGTTGTCGAGTCAAGTGTTTCTATGGGTAGTTTTGATTCATCATCAGCTTATTTCTGAACGGATCCGCCTCCTGGCCTCCTTTTCTCTTCCCCTCCTCCCCGGGCCATATGCTATCATGAATCTGACCCACCATCGCAAAAAACAACCTGAGGATTTACCAACACATGACCGAACTGCTCGCGCCAGCCGGAAACCTGGAACGTCTGAAATGGGCGGTGGCATACGGTGCGGATGCGGTCTATTTCGGCGTGGGCAACTTCTCGCTGCGTAGTTTTGCGGGTAACTTCAGCCTGGAGGACGCACAGACCGGGTTGGACTACCTGCATGAGCGCGGGAAACGCGGTTATGTGACGCTGAACGCCTACCCCTTCACCGAGGAGTTTGAGGAGATCGCACAACTTGCAGCCTCTCTTGATGAGATGGGTGCAGACGCCTTCATTGTGGCCGATCTTGGGGTGTTGAACACCCTCAGGGGTATGGGGCTGCGTGCCGCTCTGCACATCAGCACCCAGGCGAACACGCTCAACGCGCAGTCGGCACTGGCGTATCAAAAGCTTGGAGCCCGACGGGTCAACCTCGCACGGGAGCTCTCGCTGACCAACATCCAGGATATCCAAAAGGCTTTACAGGGCACCGGCATGGAGACCGAGGTGTTCATCCACGGCTCGGTCTGCTTTTCATATTCAGGCCGATGTGCCATCAGCGACTATACCACCGGCCGGCGCGCCAACCGCGGTCAGTGTACCCACCCCTGCCGATGGAACTACACGTTGATGGAGGAAAAGCGCCCGGGTGAATACTTCCCCGTGTATGAGGATGAGCGCGGGCTCTATCTGTTCAACAGTAAGGACCTCGCTCTGTTTAACTATGTGCCGGCACTGGTAGAGGCCGGTGTGTGTTCATTCAAAATCGAGGGGCGGATGAAGAACGCCCACTACCTCGCCGCGGTGCTGCCGGTCTACCGGGCCATTTTGGATGGCAAACCCATGCCTGTGGATGAGGCCTGGTTGCGGTTGATGCGCGTAGATAACCGGGGCTTTTCGGATGGGTTCATGAAGGGCGAACTGAGCTCTGAGGACTACGAGACCCACTCCACCGTTTACCAGAGCAGTTCGCGCTGGATGGCCAACAGTACCGAGCAGATGCAGGATGGTCAGCGCGTGTGCCAGATTAAAAACACCATCGACGCTGGTGAGACGCTGGAGCTGCTCACACCCGATGGCGGGCGTCGGCCTTACACTCTGCCGAACCTCATTTTCTCCGTAGAAGGCAAGCCGCTTGACCGCGCCAAGAACCAGCACACGATATTGCTGGATGGCAGCATCCCTGCCTACTCGATATTTCGGCGTGTCCTCGACCAGTCCGATAATGCAGGTGATGTGTCATGAAGTCCATGCCTGATCCCCACCAGCCGTACGCGCTTTCCCAGCCTAATGCGCAGGAATACCTCAACAAGTTTTGGATGATCTACGGTCTGAGTGAAGGTCCCGAGGGCATGAGCGGCTGGGATGACGGCCCGCTGCACCCCTCCGTGTTCTGGTTCGAGTGGAACATGATGAAGCTCGCCTGGAATGGACACAGCGAGAAAATGCAGCATTGGCAGCGGGATTTGCTGCTGGGTCAGAAGATCAACGGGCTCAACGCCAGCAATGAGCAGGCGGACGGCTTCCTCTGGCCCGAGCCCTCCAACCCGCGCTGGTTTGGGCTACAGTATTACTTCGACCACATCCCACGGTATATCATCGGTGCCTACCTCTACTATGTGTGGAGCGGAGACCGCGATTTTCTGAAGTCCGCCATGCCGATGCTGAGGGCCGTGATGGGCTTCCTATGGAACGGCATGAAGCTGAGCCAGGGAATCGCCATCTGCCCAGGTAATAATACTGGTCTGCCAAACACCGGCGAAGTCACCACATATATGGACTGTATCCGCTCGGGATACATCGACAGCTGGACCAATACCGCGGTCTACACCGCTTTGCAGAACATGGCGGAGCTGGAAGCCATCTCAGGCAATCCGGCTACGGCCCTTCGCTACCACAAGGCCGCGGAGGCATTTGTGGCCCAGTTTGACAAGCAACTATGGAACCCCGCCACGAAACGCTATGCCGGATGGCGTGACATCAAGATGAAGCAGCACGACTGCGGATACACCTATATCAATATTGAGGCACTGGCCCGTGGGCTGGGTGACGCCGATAAGGCATGCTGCATCTTCGACTGGCTGGATCATGGCAAAGCTCAGCCGGTCTGGAAGGGCGGAAACAACGGCAGCACGGACATCTACCAGCTTGTGGTGGCCCCGCGCGCGAACACCATCCGCATACCCAATGAGGAGTGGGACACCTTCTCACACGTCAACCGCAATGCTCAGGGGAAGGATTACAGCTATGCCTACGGCGGGCTAGTGGAAGACGGCGGCACGATGCTGTGGATGAACTACTACGATGTGCAGGCGCGGCTGCGCTGGCTCGATGCCGACCACGCCTACCGAAAACTGACCGACATGCTCTACCGCTGTGCGAATGACAGCCGGTTCCTGAGCTTTGGCAAAAAGGGCAGCGGGAACTGGCGCAGCTTTACCGACTTCGGCGAGCACTTCCTGGCCATCGGCACCAACTACGACTTTCCAGAATCGGGTCTGGCCGCCATGTCGATGCTGTATGGCTTCATGGGCGTGTCTGCTGACACCAAGGGGCTTTATGTGCAGCCGAACCTTCCGCGTGATTTAATATCGGCGCAGTGCTCAGGAATCCGGCATCGAGGGAATGACTATACGATCTCCGTGGAGCGCGGCAGCACCATCATGATGCAGGAGCGGCGTGACACCGCCTCGATACTGGCACCGGGCAAAGAGCTGGTTCAGAGGATTCACATCACGAAGCCGTTCGATCTGGTCGGTGTGTTTACAGGCAACTTCGCCACGGAAGGGGCGGAGTTCCGAATGACATTGCTTCGGTTGGGCACCGAAGGTCCCCAGTCTGTGGCTTGCCAGCAGATGCGTTGTGATCCCGACAACACCTGGCAGTATATGCCGGTCGATGACTTGTCCGCTGGCGACTACCAGATCGTGTTGAGCCATGTGAAAGGTCGAATGGCGTGGCACCAGCATTCTGTTGAGGGGTTCGTGTGTTGTGCGGTCAGTACCCCTGTCACACCCTTGAAGCTGCCCGATTTCACCTGGCGCATGAGTGCTTCCAGGGGTGACTTCGAGTTGAAATTGACAGCGAAACAGCCGTTCTGCCGCGTCGCGGTGCCGGTTGTTCACGACAAGGGCGCATCGTGCCGGATCTCTTTGCTCAGGCTGATGGGTTCGCAGTGGCAGCCTGTTCAGGAGACGCGCCATCCTAATCTAGGGGGCGTGGATCGTCTGCTGATGGATGTAGCCGACCAGCCCGTAGGTGATTACCGCCTGATCATCACGCCATCCGGGCAGATGACTCCACGGGGGTTGTCGCTCTCCCGCGGGCTGTATACCGTGACGGCGAATGAACGAAGCAGCGTGTCTGTGCCTGCTGGCACCCGCGTGCGTCTGGGCTGATAGGGATGTTTTTATCCACAAATTTCGCAGATTACGCAGAAGAGGTTTTTATGGTTACCTCCCATCCGTGTAATCCGTGTAATCCGCGTAATCCGTGGTTCAGACAAATCCTCGACGCGGTATGCCCTCTATTCCCCGATAAACCTGAGGTAGGTATGCGGATTCTCGGAGCAGCTCACAACCATAGAGCGCAGCGTCTGCCAGAGATCCTCCGCATGATGCTCGCGGAAGCACATCAGCAGCCCGTCCCACTCCGATAGCAGCACGCGAGCCTGAAGCGGGTTAAAGATGGTGTCGCCATATGGGTCGATGAACCGCAAGCAACAGCTCTGGCTATCACCGCAGCTGCGCAGGCAAGCCGCCATGGCACCCTCGGTATCGCACACCAGCTCGCTGATGTTTTGGTGCCTCTCGTCTTGTAGCACAACCACCATACTCACAAACTCACCCGCCTACTTCACAACCGGGTAGCAGGTCACCAGCTTACCCGTCTGGGTGGCAATCACCTTGATGGTGCTGGTCTGCTTGTTCTTGCGTTTATCATATCGATAGTCATCGTATCCCACAATATGGCCAGCATCGTAATCGCGGCTGACATACCCGTTAGACTCAATCTCTGGCGTGACGATCTCGGCCTGCTTGATGAGTGCTCTGATATCTTCCCCGCCGTAGAAGGTGCTGGCTCCGGCGTTCTTCGCGCCGCCAGCGGTGTGCCGGTCGATGATGTGCTGCCAGGAACTCGTGGTCACCTCGATGTGCTGAAGCATGCTCAAGATGGCCGGAGTGAATTTGGCGGGTGCCAGGCTGCGATCTGCCTTCAGCGTGTAGGCGCGCCCCTGGAAGGCGACCGTTGAGCCAGCAGGTATCACACTGAGCAGATCGTGCGACACAGGAAGCCTGTTTATATCAAGGAGCTGGACGATATCCTTCGGTGTGGGCGGACGGCTGGTTTTGTCAGATGGTCGGGCCGCTTCATATAGTTTAACTGCATCTGCACCAGCGATCAGGTTGACCGTGTTGGAGTTGAGCACGCGATACAGCTTGTTGTTGTGTAGAAACTCACTGCCCGGTTTGGCCTGAGCGCATGTGCCAGGCTGCCACTGCCCTGTGTCGGTCATGAACAGCATCACACGGGTGGCCGATGTAAACTGGGCAGCAAGGTTGGTTTTCGCAGTGGTCGGGGCAGAAGGCACCGTGGCTGTTTGCTCAGCGCAAGCCAAGCCAATCAGCATTAAAGCCGCCAGCATCGCGATGAGCCAGGCAGCGTATTTGTTGGTCTTGCGGGGTTTCAGCATGTGTGACGCTCCAGAGTCAGGATGGATACACTATACCCTATCACAGGCGAAACGACGATATTCATGACGGTTAGTTTGGCGGGGGGGGGAATTCGTAGGGATGGGCCTTGTGCCCATCCGAAACCGCAATGTGCGTATTGCCATGACACCACGGATGGCTAGCGGGTAGCCGTCCCAGCGCCCGCCGGAACGCGGGCCGGTACTGATCAGCGACGGGTGACAGCGCTCGTACCGGGACGAAGTCACGGACGGGCCGCCGAACCCGTCGCAGCGCGACTGATCGCCCATGCGGCCACGTCACAGGCTGGTGTCCATCGATGGGTTCGGATGCCCACAAGGGGCATCCCTACGCCGGACGTCGTTGAGGCGGTAAAACCCGCTTAGCCGCAGCAGCCGCCAGAGCAGCCGCAGTCGCTCTTCGCGGGCTTGGAGCCAGCCTTCATCTTCTCTTCGGCTTTGAGAACAACCGCAGCCACATCCTGCTGGGTGTAGTCGAATGTGTGGCTTTTCTCCACTCCGCAGTCATCGGTGATGACCACATGCACGTCAGGTGTTTTACCGACGTTCTCCAGGGCGATCCTGGTGCAGCCCACAGAACAACCGTCGACCGCGATGACGGTCGCGTCTTCTGCGTTGACCATATTCACGAACGTCGGCAGCTTGGCACCGACACCGGCCATACAGCTCATGTTTCCCAGACCGAGTTGGTCCATCGCTTTCGCCGCATCGTTGGCCATCTGTCCAACATTAGACCCACCACTACAGGCCATGATGATTTGCTTTCCGCCGCAACAACTAGACATTGCTCATTTCTCCTTGAGTGTAGTTATGACTTACCGAACGTGAAGGACGCCCAGGTTCAGGCTGTTGAACATGAAGCCCACCAGCATGATCCCCACGGCGACCGTACCAAAGAAAACCGCGATGAGCTTCGGACGCAGCACCTTGCGTAGGATGACTGCCTCCGGCAGACTGAGCCCAATAGTGCTCATCATGAAGGCGAGGCAACTTCCCAATGCGGCACCTTTGGCCAGAAGCGCCTCAACGATGGGGATTATCCCCGCCGCGTTGCTGTATAACGGCACCCCGACGATGACGGCCAGCGGCACCGAATACCAGTGTCCAGCACCCAAAATCCCGCTCAGCATGTCGGTAGGGGCGTATCCATGAATGCCCGCGCCCACTGCGATGCCAACGATCACATACGGCCAGACCTTGCCCACGATCTCCTTCAACGCTGTGATACCGGCGTCCAGCCGAGAGTTCCAATCTGGGTTCTCGTCGACACCTTCGCCAACGGCGATCTCGCGGACCCAAGGCTCAATCTCATTCTCCAGGTTCATCTTGCCGATAATCCAACCGGCAATAATGGCCACGGTCAATCCTGCAGCGACATAAATCGCCGCCACCTTCCAGCCAAACAGACCCGCCAGCAGCACCAGCGCGACCTCGTTGACCATCGGTGCGGAGATCAAAAAGCTGAAGGTCACCCCCAGCGGCACACCGCTCTGCACAAATCCGATGAACAACGGCACCGCCGAGCAGCTGCAGAAAGGCGTCACGATACCGAGCGCCGCTGCCATGATGTTGCCCACAAACTGACGACCCGCCAGCAGCTTGCGGCTGCGTTCTGGCGTGAAGAAGGTACGCACGATGCCGATGGCCCACACCACCAGGCTGAGCAACAGCAGCACTTTCGGCACATCGAAAAAGAAGAACTGCAGCGACAACCCCAAATGCGACTTTTCACCCAGCCCGAGCAGTTTGAAAGCCAGCCACTGGCTAAATGGCAGCGTGGCCCGATACGCGAGCACCCATACCACCACTGCCAGAGCGGTCAGCAGCAGCCGCTTCTGAAGCGACGGTGCGCCGTTTTGGTTTTGGTCAGGTTTGATTTTAGTCGTGGGACAACAGTCAGACATCCTTATACCCCTGTCTCAGCCTTAGGCTGAAACCACTTTCGGCGAAGCCAGAAGGCCGAATTCACCAGCAACAGCATCACCGGAACCTCCACCAGCGGTCCAATGACGGCCGCAAACGCCTCTTGGGAGTGGATCGTGAATGAGGCCACCGCCACGGCAATGGCCAGCTCGAAGTTGTTACTCGCAGCCGTGAAGCTGAGGGTTACGCTCTGCTCGTAACTGGCGTTCAGCTTGCGGCCCATATAGAACGAGATGAAGAACATCAGCAGGAAGTAGACCAGCAACGGCACCGCAACCAGGAACACCTGGAAGGGAAGCTCCACGATGGTCTGCCCCTTCAGGCTGAACATCACCACGATAGTGAACAGCAGGGCGATCAGCGTGAGCGGGCTGATTTTCGGCATGAACTGGCCGTAGAACCACTCATCGCCCTTGCTCCTGCGCAGCATGGCGTTAGTCAACGCACCCGCCGCGAAGGGGATGCCCAGGTAGATCAGCACGCTATGGGCGATTTGTATGGGGTCCACATCGACCACCGAACCCTTCAGGCCGATGAGTTTGGGCAGGATCGTCACAAATATCCAGGCAAAAACCGAGTAGAACAGCACCTGGAAGATAGAGTTGAAGGCCACCAGTCCGGCTGCGAACTCCGTATCACCCTCAGCCAGCGTATTCCACACGATCACCATCGCGATGCAACGCGCCAGACCGATCATGATCACGCCGACCATCAGTTGCGGGTAGTGGTGCAGGAATAGAACCGCCAGCACGAACATGAGGATCGGGCCAATGACCCAGTTCTGCAACAGTGAAGCCGCCAGCAGCCGCTTGTGTTTGAACACCGCCGGCAACTGCTCGTAGCGAACTTTGGCCAATGGAGGATACATCATGACGATCAACCCGATGGCTATCGCGATGTTGGTACTGCCCACGCTGAAGCGGTCCCAGAACTCAGCCACATGGGGCACCATCGCACCCCAGGCCACTCCCACAACCATCGCCAGCAGTATCCATACTGTAAGATACTGGTCAAGAACGGACAGCCTCTTCTGCGTCATTATCCAGGTTGACCTATTGAAGCATCTTCTTGAGATCGTTCAGGTTGGGTACCTTGCCACTCACCTTTACCTGACCATCTACCACCAGGGCCGGGGTGCTCATCACACCGTATTTCATGATGTCAGCCAGGTTCGTGACCTTCTCCATGTTGATCTCGATGCCAAGTTCCTCAGCGGCTTTGGCTGTCTGGTCCGCTAGGGTATGGCATTTGGTGCATCCGCTGCCCAGGATTTTCACTTCTTTCATCGGTCGGTTCCTCCAGTAAAGATTCTTTCCTACTTGGCATAATAGCCAAGTATCATCTGAATGTCAATAGCACACTGCTGTCTGGGCGAGATGACTGGTGACATTCAGATGATAATCTATATTTGGCGTGATGGCCAACTTATGCTATACTAACACCATCATGCAGCCGTAGGAACTGAATGACCGCGGTTCACATGACACGATCTTAAGGATCATCACGCAATGAAAAGAGCCATCATCCGTCCCGAGAAGTGCCAGAACTGCACGCCTTGCCAGATTGAGCTGAACTGCCACATGACGGCGGTCATAAGGGAGGCAGCCAGTTCGCGTCCGTGGATCGACTTCTACCGCTGCGCAGGCTGCATGAAATGCAAATCCTACTGCGCCAATAAGGCCGTAGAGGAGATTGCACACCCTTGCGACGGCAAAGGCCGCATGGGCTGGTAGGTTCTGTGGCAGGCCGATACCGTATTTAAACGGATGACCACACGGGTCATCCCTGCATAGGAGAACACGATGGCGACCATCACACTTACCGAGCAAGATATCATGCGATTGAAAGTCATTTTGATGGATCAAGATAAAGATGATGCCTTCGCCTTTATCCGTGAGCGCATCATACCTGAGCTGCAAAAACAAGAAGGTCAGCAGATGAAAAGTCATCTGGACGGCGGTAAAGGCTCGATGTTTTGATTCTATCGACAAACACCGAACAGATGAGGTAAAAATGCTCGTATTATTCCTTTGTACCGGCAACTCCTGCAGGAGCCAGATGGCCGAAGGGTTCGGCAAGCTTTATGCACCCGATGGCTGGCAGGTGGCGTCGGCTGGCAGCAGGCCGGTGGGCTATGTCCACCCAAAAGCGATCGCGGTCATGGCAGAAAAAGGCGTCGATATCGCCGGTAACAGCAGCAAGCATCTCAACGATTTTCCAAAACCCGATGTGGTGGTCACGCTGTGTGGAAGTGCAGCCGAGGAGTGCCCACTGTATCCCGGGGCCCTAATGACCGAGCACTGGGGCCTGCCAGACCCCGCTCACGCCGAAGGCGATGAAGCGGCGGTGTTGAACGCCTTCCGCAGCGTGCGTGATGAGGTAGAACGCCGAGTGAAGGATCTGTTTGCCCGGCTGTAGCAAATCTCACAGGTAGACCGTCAAGGAGTATGAAATGACAATCAAGTGGACCCGCATCGTGCCTTTAACCATTCTCATCGGATCCATCGGCTTGGGTTGCGCCGTGCAGAGCGCAGTAAGCAAGCCGGCTCCGAAAGCTAAAACGGGAGCAGTTTGCCCGAAACCTCTGCCCAAAAAGGCAGTTGCGGTAAAGCCTGTTGTAAAAAAGAAGCCTGTCATTGCGGCGAAAACAGCCGTCGGTAAAAAGCTGCCAAGGTTGCTAGACCTTGGTGCCACTGGCTGCATTCCGTGCAAAATGATGGTCCCTGTTCTTGATGGTCTGGCGAAAGACTACAAAGGCAAGCTGACCGTGGAGTTCATCGATGTATGGAAGAACCCATCGGCTGCGGAAAAGCACAAGATCCAAAGTATCCCCACCCAGATTTTCTACGACGCCAACGGCAAAGAGTTCAACCGCCATGTGGGCTTCATCCCCAAAGAAGACATTATGAAGGTATTCAAGGATAAGGGCATTAAATTAGCCCGGTAGGTCGCTTTAGCGGTCATGTGGATAGCTGGTCGTAGGGGCGTCCCTTGTGGGCGCCCTAAACAATTACAATCAAACGAACAACGATTAGGGCGCCCACAAGGGACGCCCCTACGACCTGTATCTGTTGCAGTCCAGGCTGCCGTGACCGCAAGGGCTGGTGCTTGTTGGTCAATAGACTGGGCTATTAGTAATAGGTAATGATGATCAGCATCGACATACCTGACAATGGAGAGTGAAGACGATGAACCGAATTTATGTGCTTGCCGCTTTTTCTGCTGCATTATGTGCTGTGATGAGTGTCGCTGCGTGGGCCGCCGATGCGCCACCGGTCACCAACCCGCAGGTGAAGGATGTGTACCCCTCCCTAGCCTCCAGCGCGTTGACGACTGCTACACTTGGCCCACTCCCGGCGGGTGTATTGCTGCAGTCCGGTAACTATAAGATAACGCAGAAGGAGATCGATGCTGTAATCGCCAAGTCACCCGCCGCCGGTCGGGCTGAGCTGAAGCGAAACCAGTTCTTTCTGCTGGAGAACCAGGCGACCAGCAAGCTTCTGGAGCTGGAAGCCCGCTTCTGGGCTAAGTCAAAGGCATCACCATCTGTAAAGGCCGCCGATGAGCTCATTACAGATTACCTTTTGGATACGGTGAAGGGTGTTTCGGTGTCGGATGAACAAATCAAGGCCTTCTATGACCAAAACCGGGAAATGGTGGGCTCTGCTTCCTACGACGACACCAAGGATGAGCTGCGCCAGTATCTGCAAGGCCAAAAGCAACAGGACGCTGTGAACAGCTATGTATTTGCGCTTGGCCAGCGGAATAGGGTTCTGGTCAATGCGGCCTGGACCGCCAGGCAGGTTGTGCTGGCGATGGATAACCCCGTCGATAAGGCTCGCAAGTCCGGCCAGCTGACTATGGTGGACTTTGGTGCGGACGGCTGCCAACCTTGTGAAATGATGACCCCCATCCTGGCTGACCTCAAGACCGAATATGCCGGCAAGGTGAACATCGTGTTTGTGCAAGTCAGGCAGCAGCAGATACTGGCCGCGCGGTTTGGTGTGCAGAGCATTCCTGTGCAAGTCTTTTTTGATGCCAAGGGCAAAGAGGTATTCCGGCATGTGGGCTTCTTCGCAAAAGCTGATATCATCGCCAAACTGACCGAGTTGGGAGCGAAGTAGCGTTGGAACAATTGTTCATCACGCTGACCAAGGCGATTGAAGGTTCTGTCCCGGTCGCACTGACTGCCGCTTTCATATGGGGCATTCTGAGCGTGATTCTTAGCCCCTGCCACCTGTCCAGCATCCCGTTGATCATCGGGTTCATCAGCGAGCAAGAGAACCTGAACACCCGCAAGGCATTCGTGCTCTCATTTTTGTTTGGTCTGGGCATACTGGTCACCATCGCGGTGATCGGGGTGATCACCGCGTTGATGGGCCGGATGATTGGCGATGTTGGGAGATATGGCAACTACGCGGTGGCAGGCATCTTCTTCATCGTGGGGCTTCATCTGGTGGGTGTGATCCCGTTGAGCTTTTCCGGTGCCGGGAATATCGGCATGAAGCGAAAGGGGTACTGGGCCTCATTCATACTGGGGCTGGTGTTCGGCATCGCCCTGGGCCCCTGCACGTTTGCCTATATGGCCCCCGTGCTCACGCTGTCACTCAGGGTGGCCGCCACGAATGCTGCCTACGCGGTGCTGCTGCTGACCCTGTATGGGCTGGGGCACTGCCTGGTGATTGTGGCCGCCGGCACCTCGACTGAGCTGGTGCAGCGGTACCTGAATTGGAACGAACGATCGAAGGGCGCAACCATTCTCAAGCAAGTCTGCGGTGTGCTGGTGATGCTGGGCGGGGTTTACCTTATCTACACCGCGCATTGATGCCTTCTAGACAGAAGATCGGTGTCCTGTAGCCATCTACGCTTGAATCTTACCGCATGTTGTCCGTATCTAACACCCTGAACGCAATCACTAGATAGCTGCGCATATGGTGGGTGACTCGGTATGACCATGCAAAGGCAATTCAGAATGTTAAACCAAGCCATGTATACCGGTTGTTGGCTATTACAGTATATTTGGCTATATGGCAAAACTACCATATAGCGGTAAACACGCAGTTGGATTGGGCGTGACTCAATCCGAACAAACAAGGAGACATGAAATGATTGACAAGAACCTGCTTGCATTCGGACAGAAATTCCACGGACACAAATGCCCCGCTATGCCCATGGGGCTCCGCGTTTCCCTGGCTGCCATGAATAAGCTTGGTGTGGAGCACGCTCCAGACGGACAGCTTGTGGCCCTGATTGAGATTGACGAAGACCATTGCGCAACCTGTTTTGCAGATGGTGTGCAGGTGGCCACAGGATGCACACTGGGTAAAGGTAATATTAAGAAGCTGCACTACGGCAAATGGGCACTAACCTTGATTGACAAAAAGAGCAAGAAGGCCGTGCGTGTCTCTCCCAAAGCCGAAGCGATGAAGAAAAACAAAGAATCCGCCTTCATGAAGCTTCGATCGTCAGGTGTTCCTGCCTCTCAGGTGCCTGCTGATGTGGCTGACCCACTTGTGGAGATGGTCTCAAATGCGCCTGATGAGATGCTTCTGACCATCGGTGAAGTGTTCGATTACGAGTGGACCGATGCTCCGCACACCTTTGAATCGGTGGTGTGTGAAGAATGCGGTGAGATGACAGTCACCCGGAATGCACGCGTCAAGGACGGCAAGATCGTCTGCATCCCGTGTTCAGGCTACGGAAAGTAACCCATATCAGGGTGCTCAGCACCACAATTACCCTTACTGTAGAAAGCTGGATTGATGAGACAGAAGCAAGTCGAGAGCTCACATGCACACGGCGTATCCCTATGGGAGATTGCCAGGACGTTTCTGACAATAGGGGCCATCGGGTTTGGTGGCGGAATGGCCGTGATTGCGCTCATCCAAGAGCGCTGTGTGGTCAAAAAACAGTGGATGGAATCGGATGAGTTCTCGCATGGGATGGCTTTTGGGCAGATTCTGGGCCCCTTCGCAGTGAACGCTTCGATATTCGTCGGCTACAGGCTAAGGGGGTTAAAGGGAGCGATCGTTGCAGCGATCGCCTTCTTGATCCCCTCGGTCACACTGGTCATTGGCATGAGTGCGCTTTATAACAGGTTCCAGCATGTACCATCGTTGAAAGCTGCATTGAAAGGGATCGGCCCTGTAGTGGTGGCTCTCATACTATCTGCAGCATACCAAATGGGCAAAAGCCGTGTCAGAAATATTGAGCCCATACTGCTGATGATCGCAGCAGTCGCCCTAAGCATGTTGCTCAAGCTGCAGACCATAGTCATCCTGCTTATCGCCGTGCTGTATGGATTTGCTAAACTGAAGTTGGTAAAGGTAGGTGATGCCAATGCAGATGCTTAAGTGGCTCATGGCACCTGTGTTATTAACGCTGGCTTGGGTATTCTTCAAAATCGGGCTGGTGTTTTTTGGTGGAGGCTTCGTGCTCATTCCCGTCATGCATCGAGAGTTGGTGACCAATCTGCATTGGCTGACCGACCGCCAGTTTGTAGATGGCGCCGCTATCAGCCAGTTAACACCTGGACCTATTGCGGTTTTTGCCACATTCGCAGGATACCAGGTAGCCGGAGTGGCCGGTGCCTTGGTCGGCACAGCCGCTGTCTTTCTGCCGGGCAGCCTGCTTATGATCTTCCTGTCGAAAAGTTATGCGTATATCAAAGATAACCATACGGCACGTCAGGTCATGAATACCCTCATCCCAGTTATCGTCGGACTACTGGTAGCGGCTGCGCTGCAAATAGGCCGGACAAGCTTGACGGATTGGGAAGGTTACATAGTCATGTTAGTTGCGCTGGTGGCACTCATTAAATACAAAGTGAACCCGGCGTTACTCATCATCGCTACAGCTCTATTGGGCTTAATAAGGGGTTCCTAACCACATGCAAGACAACGCAAAAAGAGATTTCAACAAGGAAGCCCAAAGCTGGGATGATAACCCCATGAGGGTTCAGATGGCCCACCATATTGCAGATGCTATCCTGCAGCAGATCCCCGTTTCGAATGAGATGGATATGCTGGACTACGGTGCCGGAACAGGGCTTGTCACCCTCGCGCTGCAGCCTTATGTGCGCAGCGTCACAGCCGCCGACAACTCTGATGGCATGCTGGCCAGGCTCAGTGAGAAGGCCGAAGCCTCTGGCTTGAGCAATGTGAAGACCAAACTGCTTGATCTGGAGAAGCAGGCGGTGCCAGTTGACCGTTATGAGCTGATCATTTCGAGTATGACCATGCATCACTTACAGGATCATCGGGCATTGATATCGAACCTTGCTGCGATGTTGAGACCGGGCGGTTATCTGGCCATCGCCGATCTGGATCTGGATGATGGTGAGTTTCATGCCGACCAAACCGGGATTAGGCATGACGGCTTCGACCGGCAAGAGATCGTCCGTCTGTTCGCAGAAGCGGGCCTTGGTCAGGTAACGGCAACGACGGCTAACACCCTCACCAAAGAGGTGAAGGGCAAGGGGCCGAGGGAGTTCACCGTCTTTCTGGTCACGGGACGGAAAGCATAGGCCCATTGCTCATCAGTGTTCAGATACCATATTACATGGAAGCTCGTCACTGCTGTGTAAAGCGACATGGGGTATGAATATGAAATCGGCAGCCACCGCTATGCTTGTGTTAACATTCTGTGCGATTGTGACATCACTGACCCCAGTCGCCGCCAAAGCTGAATACCTCACCCCTGAAAAGGCGGGGTTTCACCACTGTGTGCTCATCTACCATACGGAAAAGCGGGATGCCAATGCCCTGAAGCCGTATGTGGTGCGGATGCGAAACGGCCAGCCGACCAACGACTGGCTGTTCGATTCGTTCTTGTTCCTTGACTACTCGCTGCCGAGTGGACGAGATACCGAAGCCGGTGCCACCAACATGCAGGACTGGCTGTGGCAGCTTGACAGCTGGTTCGCGAAAAACCGCGACATCGACGCCCTCAACCAGGCCATCAGCCAAACCGCAGCGGTCATTGGAACCAAACCGAAAGCACGCAAAGTGATCCTCGCCATTCCCTGGCCGAACCCCGCCGTTACCGACTTCGGCGATGTGGATGGCGACGGAGTCAGCGAGAGCCTGGCCTCGCTGGCCGGTCGCGAGAAGGTAATGCGTTGGTATATCAAAGAGGCCATGACGCGCTTCCAGCAGGCCCGATACGAGCATTTGGAGCTCTGGGGATTTTACTGGATGCGGGAACGCATCGATGTCAACCCCGAGACGGTTCGTGCCGCTGCACGCATTGTGCATGAGGCCGACAGCAAGCTGCTGTGGATCCCCTGGTTCCGCGCGCCGGGCTGGCAGAATGCCTATAACTACGGCTTCGATGCCGTCATCATGCAGCCGAATTATTCATTCAACACCTGGCTGGATGGCGGAAACATACGCTCAAACCGGCTGGATATCTGTGCCATGGATTGTGCCGATAAAGGGTTTGGGGTGGAGATAGAGAACCGGAGTAACCCACCTAACTTCACCGATGGGCAGGTGTTCCTGAACTACCTGGCCTATGGCGACGCCAAACGGCTGGGATACCAGAAGGCGGTGAACGGTTATTTTCTGGATGTCCATTTCCTAGAAAACACCTACTTCTCAAAGCAGCCAGAACTCGTGCGCTATTATGAGGCCCTTGCCGACTACGTGACGGGCAAGACGATCCCGGTGCCCATCGACACCGTGAAGTTGAGCTGGACAAAATCGGGCGTGGTGTATACCGGGGAGGGAAAGGTCGACCCCCTTCACAAGGTCTGCTATGTCGATGTCATCACCTCACGTGAACGGCTTTCGGGATGGCGTGGTGTAATAGAAGCCCAGTTCAAAAGAAATGGTAAATACAGTCCCGCAGGCTGGGCAGCCTATCTGCAAACAGGCACAGATAAAGTCGGATGTCTGCCTATCCCCGTGGATGGGGGTGGAGAGAGCCTCCGGCTGAAGGTGACCACCCTCTCCGGTACGTTCCGCCCTGATGCGGTGATCAGGGTCAGCCTGGATGCCACTGGACCTCATGCCAAGCCAAATATGGCACTGTTCAAGCCATATACTATTAGCCCCGATATCACGCCTCGTGACTACCCAGACAGCGGCACTAGGCTGACCGACGGCGTGGTCGACCTTCAAGGTTTCCATTCAGGACTGAGCGTGGGCTGGATGTCCACCAGAGTTCAGGTGCAATTAGACTTGGGGCAAAAGCGTGTGCTGACGGGTGTCGATCTGCATCTGCTGGGTGGCGGTGGTGCTGGTGTCAACTGGCCAAAGCAAGTCGACGCCGCGTTCTCGGCCTCAGAGGAGGTTCGGGGTAACTTCGCAGGGCTTGGCAATACGCCCGATGGGCTGGTGGTGGTCTCGAACAAGGCAGTCAGCGGCATCACCCGGAGGTCACCAAAGGATGCATCTGGTGTGATCTCGCTGCGCACCAAAAAAGCGACCACCGCGCGATACATCACAGTGGCCATCGAACCTGATATCTGGCTGATGTTATCTGAGCTGCGGGTGAAAGGCAAGCAGGGTAATGTCGCCGTGAAGAGCTACCGAGTGACGCCGCGGCCCACCGCACAACCGGGCGGACAATATGTGGACGACGGACGCAAACTAACCGATGGCGTGGATTATGAGGCCCTGAACAGCGGTTTGGTAGGCTGGACCGGCAAAAGCACGCGGGAGATCACCGTCGACCTGGGAGGTGTCCGCAGCACGCAGTCGTTCAGTGTGGTTGTGTTAAGCGATTTGTATTCCAGCAGGACGATGGCCGCTCCGGCGAAGGTGGAGTTTGTGGTCTCGCCTGACGGCCAGCAGTGGAGCAACCCGTTACCCGCGGCCAAACAGCCTCAGATTAACCAAAACAGCCTGTTTGAGTATTCGGAGTACCGCGCCACCTGCCCTGCCGGTGCCAGTGCCCGCTACGTCCGAGCCGTCATCACCCCCAGCGGGGAGGAGCGCACGCTGGTCTCCGAAGTCGCCGTGCGGTAGGGGAGCACCTGCCCGTGCTGACACCGCAGCCCAGGCTGTAACTGGTCGTATGGACGCCCCTACGACCAGTTACTTGCGAGTGGATATATCGGTCCATTCCCTATTTTCGGCGTCGAAAGATATAGTTCGGAGAACCAGCTGTCTTTTCAGATGCGTAGCCCAGGTTGGACAGGAATTCTACAACGGCTTCCTGACCCGTCTCCACCAGCAGAGTTGGTGAGTGCTCGGTCAGAATGCGCGTCATACCCTTCAATGCGGTCAGCTCGTGACCTTCGATATCCATCTTGATGAACGCAATCTGATGGTCGAATGTCAAACTATCGAGTGGCATGAGGTAGATACCAACATACTCGGGGTCGAGTTCCGCCTCAGGTATCTCATGCGACTCGAGTGTAGCCCAGCACGCCCAAGACTTTGTCTTCGACCGGGGTATCCTGATCATCGCCTCGTCGCTCTTTTCCGATACCGCCGCATTGAACAAGCTGATGTTCCTGTAGGAAGCATGATGCATATTGGCGACAAGTGTTTCAAAGGTATCGGGAACCGGTTCAAATGCAAAAACCCTTCCCGTTTTACCAACAAGCGTCGACAAGCGGGCGGTATAGCGGCCATCGTTCGCACCGATATCTATCACCCAGTCACCATCATGCACAAATTCATGAAGGCGTTGGAACTCAGGCTCGGGTGACGCGAATGTGCCCTTCTTAATGGACCGGCCATGCCGAACCCGTGTGATGGCCCTCCGAAGTGATTCCGGTAATTGAAAGTAAAGTACCCGCAAAAAACTCATAATAATCCTCCAGCAAGAGCCGTCGTTAATCCGTATCCAATCCGTGGTATAGATTAATGACCACAGATACCATCCATGGCGGAATCCCAAATCCATTATGCCATATACCTGATCTGGCCAAACCACGGCAGCAGTACCATCGGTATCACCCTTCTGGCGAACACGCACCCTCTTCAGATTGGTGTATTCTATAAAAAGAGCTCATACCTTCCATTCAAGGAGAACATATACTATGAATCCTTTCACAGGATCGTGGATTTGGTGCCTGGATACCCGCCCGAAGGTCAACCGCTGGGCCAGATTCGCAAAACAGTTCGATTACCGCGGCGGAGACGCCGTATTACACATTACCGCTGACAGCCGTTATATCCTATGGGTCAACGGCAGCTACCTGGGCGAGGGCCCTGCCCGCTGCTGGCCATGGGACTGGAGCTACGACAGCTACGACCTGACGCCCTACCTGCGGGCGAAGAACAACCGGATCGCCGTGCTGGTACAGCATCTGGGCACCGGCACGATGCAGTACATCCACGGACCAGAGGGGCTTCTGGCACAGCTTGAAATAGACCACCAGAGCCTGCCCACGGACGCAAGCTGGCTGGCGGCACCGGAGCTGGGAATGCTTCAGAACAGCAGCCGCCACGGCATCCAGCAGGGATACGAAGAGGTGTTCGATGCGCGCCTGACAGAGCTCAAATGGAGCTGCCCAGATCACAGCCTCTCCGGCTGGCAGCCCGCGGTGGAGCTGCGTTCTGCCGAGGACGGTCACCACGAAAACTTCATCCCCCGCGACATCCCAGCCATGACTCTGCAGCCTTATCTTCCAGTCAAGCTGGAAGCCGTGGAAGCGGTGAAGAGCCAAGGTTACCGCTTCAGTCTGAACCCGAAACCGATGCTGTTCCCGGAAGACGAGGCAGCAAACGGCTACTGGCAGCACTTCTATCTCTGCACACAGCTTTACAGCCCCGTTGATGGTGAGCTGAAGCTGGCCCCCGTGAGCTATTATCCCCACGCCATCAAGGTGAATGGCGTGCTGATGGAAAACAACGTCGCCCCGCTGAAAGCCGGCTGGAATGGCTTGATGATGAAGTATCGCTGCATGATGCATCATCCCACCCACCAGATCACCCTGACAGGACCTAATGGCCTGAAGTTCGCGGCATATGGTGATCAGGGTGGTGATGAGTTGATGCTGGTGGGCAACTTCTTCGGCAAGCCTGAAGAGATGACCGGTCCTGGCTTCCACGACTTCGCTCCGAAACCAGTCGGTCTGCCCAGCGTGGAAGAGGGCGAAGCGGTCTGGGATTCCGGCGATGCACTGGCAGCCGCTAAGAGCTCCTACGCTCAACATATCCCTGAGCACCTGATGACCCGCATCGACCCCTCCGCTCAGTTCTATATGGACGAGGTGCTGGGCGATACGCAGCTTGGTGACCCTGAGGGCTTCATCAACGGCAACCAGTGGGTCACCGTGCCAGCGGGCACCGATACGCGCATCACACTGGACTTCGGCAAGGAGCTTCTGGGTCTGCTGCAGTTTGATGTCATCGCCGCCGAAGGCACCGTGCTGGATGTGATGTTCTTCGAGTATATCGCGCCCGACGGCCGCCGCGACTGGTGCGACTGGTGCAGCCATGCACTGCGATACGTGTGCGTGGACGGCCGCCAGAGTTACACCGCCACCCACCGCAAGGGGATGCGCTATGCGGCCATCACCATCCGTGGCGCCGCCAAGCCGGTGCTGCTGCGGGGAGTGAAGATGCTTTTCCAGGGCTACCCGCAGGCGCGACAAGGCAGCTTCCAGTGCGCCGACGGCAAGCTGAACGCCATCTGGGAGGCCGGCGCACACAGTCTGCGCTGCTGCGCGGAGGACACCTACACCGACTGCCCCACTTTTGAGCGCGTGCATTGGGTGGGCGATGCCCGCAATGAGGCTCTGGTGGACTACACCGTGAACGGCGACCCCCGCCTGTGGCTGCACTGCGTGAAGCAGATCGCGGGCAGTCTGCACCGCTCACCCATCGTGGAATCGCATGTGCCCAGCGACTGGTGGAACATCCTGCCGGCCTGGACGGCGCT
Source organism: Armatimonadota bacterium (assembly GCA_963677485.1). Taxonomy (GTDB): domain Bacteria; phylum Armatimonadota; class HRBIN16; order HRBIN16; family HRBIN16. The sequence goes on from OY781964.1 coordinate 1,283,481, forward strand.
TTGGATGCGCATGTGCGTGGAGTATTACCAGTTCACGGGCGACTCAACCGGTGCCCGCGAGCTGATGGTCAGCTTGAAGAAGAACCACGAGGGCATCGAGCAGTTCGTGCGTGAGGACGGGCTGATTGAGATCACCGGCTGGAACATGTTCGACTGGGCACCGATGGACACACCGTCTACCGGTGCGGTGGTCACGCACATCTGCTGCTTCTTCGTGCTGGCTCTGCGCGATGTGGCACATCTCGCACATCAACTGAACGACAACGCGTTTGCCGACAACTGCACGGCTCTGGCAGACCGCATCAAGCAGGCGGTCAATGCCAAACTCTGGAACGAAGAGAAGCAGGCCTACACCGACTGCCTGCGCCCCGAGGGCCAGAGCAAGGTGTTCAGCCAGCAGACCCAAACCGTGGCCGCCTCCTCAGGCGTCGCCGAGGGCGAGCGCGCGACCCGCTGCCTCAGCATCATCCACAACCCGCCGGAGGGCTTTGTGGTCAGCGGCAGCCCCTTCTACGAGTTCTTCCTGCTGGAAGCGCTGCAGAGCGAGGGCAAGGATCAGGCCTTCATCGACCGCATCCGCAACGACTGGGGCTTCATAATCGACGCCGGTGCCACCACCTTCTGGGAGATGTTCAGCGGCACGGGCTGGATCAACAACGACACCTCGCGCGTGACCCGCAGCTTCTGCCATGGATGGTCGGCGGCCCCCACCTTCTTCCTGACCAACTGGGTGCTGGGCGTGCGACCGCTGGAGCCCGGTTTCAAGAAGATGGTGATTGAGCCCCATGCCGGTGACCTGCTGTGGAGCCGCGGCACCGTGCCCACGCCGCACGGGGTGGTGAACCTGAACTGGGTGAACGAGCCCGGCAAACCGATGCGCCTCACCGCGAAGATCCCGCAGGCCATCGAGTTTGAGCTCCGCCTGCCCGAAGGCGCCACGACCGACATCAGCCGGTTTTAAGGCTGAGATTGCCTGGGCGTCCGATGGACGTCCAGGCGTGCATGTTAACTGCCGGTTGTTCTCGCTGCAGATTTTGGATTTATCGGTAGCAACAAATCCAGTTGCATATCATTCGGCTCGGTTTTATCCAAATCCACACGATTGATATAGTTCAGTTGTTCCTCAAGCCAGCCCCACATATTGTGTTCGCCCCAATCGCTATTGCCACGGTAATCGTATTGGCTCTGCGCCACCCATTTGAACAACCATTCCCATTCTTCAAACGCGCCTATTGGAATCATATGAGCGGCGTAGAGTCCTCCCTCCAAATGCTTTTTTACAAGCGGCTCTGCTACAGCAAAATCTTCGGGAATGGTGACCCACATTTCATAACCGTGGTGATTGGTTTCGTCAACTGGGTTTGGTGCGTTAAATCCAAAATGCCGCAGGTCAGGTTTTATTACGGTTAGATTGCTGTCACGAACAAAGGCGTCCACTACTTGATGACAGCGTTCTTCCGGGTCGTCGCCTTCATACTGGTAAGCAGCTACGGCAGCAGGTGGCAGGTAGATAATCCGCACATCGCGGTCGGTCAGTTTGTTCAGCCTCTCGCTTGCGGATTGCAAATCCGCGACTGTCTTATCCTCTTTGAGCGGCATTTTCTGCACCGTCAGTGCGTCCACCGCTTTCAGCAGAGCGGTATCGTTTAGTAGGTTTAGCTTGATATCTTGATGAATACTCTCATTCAGTCGTGTGATGAAATTGCTGATGATATTACGGATGGTGGACAGCGCAGTTATTTCGCCATCCAATTCGGCGAGGTTTTGCCGGAAAGCGTCGATGATGGCAGACGTGTTTTCACTCTGCAAGATGACTCCGATTTGCTTGAGCGGAATCCTCAATTTACGCAGCACAAGAATTTGCTGCAGGCGATTGACAGTAGCTTCATCAAACGTTCGGTAGGCGTAGTCATCTTTCTTGACGCTCTCGATTAACCCGATTTGCTCATAGTAGCGCAATGTTCGGGTAGAGATACAGAGTCCTTTCGAGATTTCGCTGATAGTGATTAGGTTCATTTGGATTCACCTCCGAATATAGTTCCGTTCACACAGACTATATTTAGTGTAAACTGCGACGTCGCGTCAAAGTCAAGGGGATTTTCTGCCCGCGATAAAAATACAGAGCTGCCCGAAGGCAGTTGCATCCAACACGTGGTGAATATGGCCAGCTTTCTTGGAACGTCAGTTGCTATACGGATTTAGTAGATACTATAGTAGATGGGCGAATTTGACGGGGTCAGGTCACTGCGAGCGAAACGACACTGGCCGTCGACTAATGAACCACGCGATACAGAAACCAGCACATAAAGGTCGTAGTCATCGTGGTGCAGGGGTTCTTTCTGTGCGGGTGACCATACCCATGCCCTTAGTGGCTGAGGTGTTTCGATTTCGTAATAACTCTCTTACGAGGTATATTCCATGCCAACCATCCGACCCACAGACAACGGTAAGCCTTGCGTCAACCCATGCATGGGCTGGACGATGCACTTCTACAGCAATATCCCGACCAACTACGGCTCTCAGCTGGAACCCTCGGATACCGTGGCCGATTTTCCGGGCCTCAGCACCGTGTTTCTACGGATACCGTGGGCTTTCCTGGAGCCACAGGAGGGCCTTTTCAACTGGGCGCTGCTGGATACCCCCGCTCAGCGATGGATATCTCAGGGCAAGAAGGTCGCCATAAGCCTGACCTGCAGCGAAAGCTGGCTCCGCTTTGCCACCCCGGAGTGGGTATTCAAGGCGGGAGCCAAGTCGGTGAGCTTCAACATGGGCACAGGACCTTCGGCTGATGGCAGTTTGGTGGATCCGATTTTTGACGACCGCATCTTTCTGAAGAAGCTGGAGGCTTTCCTGATGGCCGCCGGTGCACGCTACGACCAAAACCCGAATGTTGAGTTTGTGGATGTGGGCAGCTTTGGTCTTTGGGGCGAAGGGCACACCATGATGAGCAGCCATTTCCCGCAGAAACGCGTCATGAGCTGCCTGAAAAAGCACTTCGATCTGCACAAGAAAGCCTTCCCGAACACGCTGCTGTATATCAGCGACGACATCGCTGGACCAGAGACGCCGGGCTCTCACTTCCCAGAGACCGACCTTGCGCTAGCCATGGATATCGGCTTGCGCGACGACAGTATTCTGGTGCAGCCGCCGCCCAAAAGCTGGTTCCATGCTCAGATGGCGCAGGCCTTCTGGCCAAAGCATCCGGTGGTGCTGGAGCATGAGCACTACGGCGGTTCGCTGGCGCGCGGGGCCTGGAGTAAGCCGCTGCTGTTGAAGTCTGTAGAGGATTACCATGCCAGCTTCATAAGCATCCACTGGTGGCCGCGCATCGAGCTTGAGGGGAACAGGGATATCATCGAGCGCATCAACCTGCGGATGGGGTATCGGCTGCAACTGCGCAAGCTGAGCCTGCCCGATTCGGTAGCCATCGGAGAGTGGTTTGATGTGGAGAGCACATGGGCCAACGCTGGAGTGGCCCCCTGTTACCCGGGCGGCTTCATGGCACTGACGCTTAAGGATGAGAAGGGCGGCATCGTCTCCCTGATGGTGGATGAGGGGCTCGACATGCGCAGTCTTGCCGTGGCGGCACCTGGCCGTGCTCCCGAGACCAGCCATCAGGCACGCTTTGCCGTGGGATTGGTTGCTCCCACCACCAAAGCTGGCACATACAGCCTGTGGGTGAGCGTGGGACAGCGTGACGGCACCCCGGTGATGGAGCTGCCACTGGATGGCTCCGATGGTGCTAAGCGTTACCGCATCGGGGAGCTGCAAGTCACCGGCACCCAAAAGGGCTGGTAAGCGAATCGACTACCTGCCGGGATGGGGTGGACCAAACAATCTGTTGGGTCCGCCCCATCCCCGCTGCCCGAAGAGGCTTCCATCGGCATATCCGGTTTTAATGCAGGATTCGCTATGGCGTTTAAAAGATGCCCCTTTTGTGGTAACCCATCGCATGTTCACTGCTCTATGCATCCGAAATTGCCCCTCAAATGACCGTCTACCCACTTCGATAGTTCCATTTCGGCGTTATCTAGACGAATTTTACGTAATTTCCGTTTTCGACCCCAAATAAATGAACTTATTCAGCCGCGCCATAGTCTGATTACCTGTAGAGTTCTAAAATGAGGTCTGGTAAGCTATACTTGAGCTTGTCAAGGTGGAGTTGTTATATTTGTTCTGGTGCTGAAAGACATCCGAAGTGTATGATGGGCATATCGGATGAGGAGCGCACAGATGCAGGTAATCACTGACCGACGCAGTTTGCGAGTAACCTACCCCAACTGATACGAAAAGTAAACGGGAGGCGACGTCTTTTTTTAGAACAGTAGAAATATCCATTGCATCTGAGAAAAAACAATAGGAGAGATCGAATGAAGCGTGCAGGTTTCACCCTTATCGAGCTGCTCGTAGTGATCGCGATCATCGCGATCCTGGCAGCCATCCTGTTCCCTGTCTTCGCCCAGGCGCGCGAAAAAGCGAAACAGAGTGCCTGTTTAAGCAACATGAAACAGATGGGCCTGGCAATGCGGCTCTACGCTGATGACAACGATAGCGGATTTCCGGCTGTATATGATGATGAGTCCGATACTAACCAGGACGGTCGTCTTGATCGACAGGTTTGGTCAGACAAAATCTTCCCATACACCAAGTCCCGCAACATATTCGCTTGTCCCTCAATGCCGAACAAGTGCATTGACGCCGCTACAATAGCCTCATATGAGGCTGGCGGTATGACCCAGAAGTCCCTGGGCATGACCACCTACCATATGAATATGTGTCACAACTGGCATTTCCCAGAGGGCACCAACACCACCTCCGGTGCACCGGACTATATCTATCCAGTGACTGAAAATCAGGCCGCGAACCCCACTCAGACCATTGCCATCCTTGAAGGCAATACGACCATCGGTTGGTTCTGGTCACACTGGAACGGCGCCCACGCTGGATGGGAAAGAACAAGACAGAATAACGGCAAAACGGAACTGCTTAGCCAGGACGGCGGCTATGGGCTAGTCACCGCTTCACGCCACACCGACGGCATCAACATCGCTTTCATTGATGGCCATGCTGGATTTAAGAAGATGGTCGCTCTGACCTGCAACTTCGAGATGTGGAACTTCCGTGAGAAACCCGATACCTGGGGGTTCCCTGCCCCCTGCACCAACTAAATAGCCACCGCCGTTTCCAGGCCAGCCATCCTTCGGGAGGCTGGCCTTTTTCGTTGGGGGAGCAAAGGAAAATAGGAGAGGAGGAGTAAAGGAGGAAAAAAAGCAGGCATCGCGGCGTGTCCAACTCGTCCTACTCATCTTAGGTGTCATACCACACGGAGTTTAACGGACTATTCGGCAGAGATGATCGCGTGTGCCAAATCCCCTCCTAATCCACACCAGGTCTGTGATATAGTGCCAATAAGCGAGCCCATTTGGACGCCAAACGCAGGTGCTGCCTACCAATGCGCACCACAGCCTGGAGAGTATCGATGGAATTGATCAAACTGCTATCCTTATGTATTCTGTGCTTGGTTAGTCTATTAGCTAACAGCAGAACCGCACACGCCCAGGTTGAGAAGGGAAAGAACCTGCTGGCCAACCCAAGCTTTGATATGCTCAGCCCGATCGGCGACAGCTTCCCCCTGAGCTGGACGCATCAAGTGGTGGGTGATGAGGCCTCGGTCAGTGTAGACAAAGACGCGGTCGATGGCGGTCTTTCCGTGCGAATGAAGGCGGCTGGAAACAGCGTCGCGGTGGTCAACTCCGAAACCGTGCCCATCAGCAGCGGCACATTAAGCTTCAAATACAAGCTCATCGCCTCAGGCAATAAGGCACAGAACATGACGGTCTATGTGATCGCGATGAACGCGGAGAGCGTGGACATCGGGCGGGTCGGCACGCAAATGCCAGAGCAATGCATCGGCGATGGGCAGTGGCATGAGATGACACTCAACTTTTCCTTCAACGCCAGTCAGTGCGTGAAGGTGCTGGTGGCGCCGCGCATCAACGAGGCGGGTGAGCGCACCGTGGGTGAGTGGCTGCTGGACGACTTCAGCGTAATGGTGAAGAAACTCGGAGCCAAACCCATGATTGAAGCGCTGTATCAGCCCAAACCCGTGCTGTTGCTGGGTAAGAAGTCGCAGCTGGTGGTGCAGATCGCCAACCAGGGCGATGAGGAGATATTGGGCTCCAGACTACTATTAAATCTGCCGGAGGGCCTGACGCTGTCCGGTGATTTCCAGAAGCTCACCCCCACCCAATACGCGGTAGATGTGCTCAAGCTGGCCCCTGCGGATTCCATCCGATACGAGCTAGAACTGCTGGCCAACAAGTTGGGTGAATATGACCTCAACCTGGAGTGGCAGACGCCATCCGGCAGTGTCACCCGGAGCCGCCACACGGTGTGTGTCAGCAAGCTCAACGAGCGGGAGCTGTATACCGGCTCTGACGGTTACTGGCGCGCCATGCCCCCAATCACGACACTTCAGCAGGGCAACAGCTCGTCCTTGAGTCAGGTGAAGCGCAAGAAGTCGGTTGACCTTCCCGACAGCTATTTCGGCATGACCGCCCACCTGCCGCGGTCCGTTGACTTTGAGAGGGTATTTGAGTCTGGCTTCCTTATTGATGGCGACCAGGACACCAACTGGGCGGGCAGAGCTCATGCGACCCAGGTGCCCGGCTCGGTGGAGTGGGTGGAAATCAAGCTACCCAAACCTCAGCCCATCGCCGCCATCCACATCGTGCCCTACTGGCACGGCGAGGGTTTCCCGCTGGATTTTGTGATCAAACTGCGCTCCGGCGGCAAGTGGGTAGATGTATACCAGGGCAAGAACGCCACCATACCGGCATCTGATGGCACACCCGGCCAGAAGAAGCCTTATGTGATCCAGCTCGCGAAGCTCTATCAGGCCGATGCTGTCCGGTTGGAGGTGACACGTTTCGGCATGGTCTCTGGGTTCTTCTGTGACCTGGGTGCCTCCAACGGATTGAGGCTTTCGGGCATCGAAGCGATAGACCCAAGCGGGCAAAACCTGGCGCTCAGCAGCAAAGGTGCTACGGTGACCGCATCCACCACCCACAAGGCGTATTTCAATACCGCCAAGACGGTGCGAGAGACCTACCCACAAATGTATGAGCTGGGCATGAAGTGGAACCGCGTGGGCCAATGGGGCGACTACACCGCCTGGGCGATGGTGGAGCAGCAAAAGGGCGTGTATAAAATCGACCCCGAGACCGATCAGGCGGTCACTGACAGCATCAAGAACGGCGTGAACATCCTCTACACGCTCGACTACGGCAATCCGTTGTATGAAAAGACCCGCTGGCTGTCGGACCAAGGTCCGGTGTGGCGGCACGGTCACCCCTTCACCGGCGACGGCGGCCCCACGAAGGCGGAGAGCATCCAGGGCTTCGTGAACTACGCGAAGTTCGTGGCTACGCACTTCAAGGGACGAATCACACACTACGAGATATGGAACGAGGAGAACAGTTGGGCATGGTATGGCGAACCGCCGTCGCCTGAGCACTTCGGCACCCTCATCCGAGAGACATCGAAGGCTTTGAAGCAGATCGATCCGAACATCAAGATCATGGTTGGCGGAACCGCAGCCTATTCGCCGCAGTTCACCTCAGATACCATAGATGTGGCTGGGCGCGAAAACATCGATGCGGTGGGCTTCCATCCATACGGTGCGCCGTATGCGGAGAAGGCCATGGCTTCGCTGGATGTGGTCAACGGCGTGCAGCAGGGCAAGCCGCCGTCGGAATACGGTTGCGACAGTATCGAGCAGCTTCTGGCCTTCTTCCGCACGAAGTATGGCAAGGGCAACCCTGATCTTAAGATTTGGCAAAACGAGTGGAACGCATGCCCATTCAGGGAGGACGACGTCTACCCCACCAACATGAGCGAGGTGATGGAGGCGAAGCAGATCGCCCGCTACTACATCAGCGGGTTGATGAACGACATGCCCTCGGTGTGGTGGTCGCTCTACAACGAAAACTATATCTCCGACTGGGGTATTCTGCGGGAAGCCGATCAGAGCCGGAAGCCCGCCTTCTTCACCACTCAGGTGATCACCACCTATCTGAGCGGCGCCAAGCCGGATCCAAGCATTGTGGTGACCGCCAGTCCCATGCTGCCCGAGCTACGCTGCAATCCGGTGAGGGGGTATCAAGGGGAGCTCATGCTGATTGTATGGCAGGCCACCAGTCCCAACAATGAGTTTGAAGGCAAACCCATCACGCTGCGGGTGAAGCTCAGCGGAGTGAAGTCGGTGGAGGGCATCAGCACCCTTCGCGCAATGGTGCAGAAGCTGAACTTCCGTCAGGATGGCGAGGAGCTGGTGATTGAGGGTCTTCTGGCCAGCGATGCACCGGTGATTGTGCGCATTCGGTAGTGATGATGCGTTGGGCAGGTGTTTTTTGCCTGCCCAGCCTGTACGTACCTTGTTGGCTATGTCCGGGGCGGTCTGTCAGTACGCCAGCGGAGGCCACTGTTTATTGACCAGTCTATTACCCACAAATATTGCATGGCCAGTAGGTCACCGATTCCGCGACATAAATGTCTCGGCTATTGAACACCAAGACTGCTGAAGCAGTCTTCATTAACGTTATCTTTGTCGGCAAGGAGCTCCGCAGCCCGGTTTAGCGGGCTTATTGATCAATAGCCGAGACATTTATGTCGCGGAACATGGTCGATACGATCCCAATCTGGATTTGTGGGTGATTGGCTGGTCTATAGACCGCGCCGGTGCTTGTTCCTGACACATATCTTTCAAGGCTGTCCGCCAGACCGGCGCGGTCTCGAGCCTTCTGCAGCCGCTAACCTACGCACAGACCGCCCCGGACATAGGCAATTAGGTGCATTTTGCCTTGCCAAATTATAGACTTAAAAAGGCTATTTGGCCTTCTTCGGTTTGCTGATAGTCGGAACAACCTTCTTGGCGGGTAGAGCGATCCATGGGCGTCGGCCGGCACCATAAGCGGTGGTGAATAACACTCTGGGGTTGCCGCCATCGGCATCCATGATCCATGTCTGAGCGGTACCCCAGTTGGGATTAGGCATGCGGTTGGATTCAAACACGATACTCTTACCGTCGGGTGACCAGTTAGGATTATCGCTGTTGATGTTCTCCTGCAACTCGTGCGTCAACTGCTTCCGGTTGGTACCGTCGGCATTCATGACCCATATTTCGCCGCTGCCGCTTAGACTCGACAGGAAAACAATCTTGCTGCCGTCATAAGACCATGAGGCGAGGGTGTTGACATCGGTGCCCTGAGTGAGATACCGCTTGCCAGACCCATCTGGGTTGATCACATATATGGTTTGGGTATTCCCGCCGTATCCGGCCGAATCGCTCGCTACGATAATGCCCTTGAGTGACGAGGCAGCGGAGTACTGCTTCTTATTAGTGGATATTGCGGAGCGAGTCGGAGACTCACTGGTAAGGGTGACGGTCTTTGGCTTGTGACTCAACAAAACACCCCCAGCCGCTTTTGAGAATCTAGCTGAGGGCATTATGGAAACTATATCGTTCGTTGCCGCGCAACAGGGAATGGCTAAGCCTACTGCTATGCAAAGCTGGGCACCTCGTATCAATGATATGAGACCCGCCCTGCGCCTGGGCATATCGCTATTTTCCGGGTGTAGGTGGCATCGCAGCCGAACCACCCATGGGCAACATCGGCCCGCCGGCTGCAGGAGCTGTTGTCCCACCAGGCGCAGACATGCCGCCAGGAGCAGACATCCCACCCACGGCAGGGGCACCTGCGGTCGGACTGCTGGTGGCTTCTGTGGTGGTTGCGGCGGGCGTTGCCACAGCCTCTAGTCGCTTGTTACCCCAGACTATGAAGACAGCAATCATCACGATGCCTAGCACCACTGAAATGATGTTCACGAGGTCAAATGGGTTAGATTTTTTCTGCATGGGAACTCTCCGGTCTTACGTCATTTCGTGTGGCTAAATCTCCACACTCCTAACGCTATTATAAAACAATCCAGGTTAGTTTACACTGAATAACTAAGGATGCGTCACTATTAATTCGCAATTTGCCGATTATAGCTGAAGATACCTGTCTCGGGGCATATATAAAAATCCAGCATAGACCAATAATATGACGTCAGATAATGCAGAATGTTTCATAAATATGAGCTCATAAAGACAGAGCTTTGTGGATATCGGCACGTTATCATCCGAGTTTGTTACCACATGGTTTTGCTCAGTAACAGTCTGACAAGCGGATACTCGCCCAGCCTGTTCGTTGTGACCATTTTCGCCTAACGGTATATTAAGGTGGCATATATAGGGATATATAGCAATATATGCACTATTACACCACTGACACCCAACACTCCCCGTCACTAGAATCACATGATGTTACGATGCACGTGGATTTTAGACCACTGTTACTAATTATAATAACAGAGGTAAGGGCTTGAATTACCAGTTTTTGCTTGAATTTCACTCAGATACACCATTGTATCTTGACCTGATGAACATAATAATACTATAATTGTACGTGTGGGCATGTTAAGTGCCAGATACACATCTCATCTACTCTCTACCATCATTGGAGAATCGAATGAAGCGTAACGGATTCACCCTTATCGAGCTGCTCGTAGTCATCGCGATCATCGCGATCCTGGCAGCCATCCTTTTCCCAGTTTTTGCACAAGCCCGTGAAAAGGCAAAACAGAGCGCCTGCTTGAGTAACATGAAGCAGATGGGTCTGGCTATGCGGCTCTATTGTGACGACAACGACGGCGGCTTCGCGGCTGTATACGACGATGAGTCTGATACCAACCAGGACGGTCGCTTGGACCGCCAGGTGTGGTCGGACAAAATCTTCCCTTACACCAAGTCCCGCAACATTTTCGCTTGCCCGTCAATGCGCAACCTCGTGAATGATGCTACAACCATCAATTCATACGTTGCTGGCGGTATGACTCTGAAATCATTAGGTATGACTACCTACAACATGAACATGTGCCACAACTGGCACTTCCCAGAGGGCACTAACACTGTTGCAGGCGCACCGGATTATATCTATCCTGTGACCGAGAACCAGTCCGCTAACCCCACCATGACCATCGCCATTATGGAAGGTAACACGACCATTGGCTGGTTCTGGCAGCACTGGAATGCAGCGCACAACGGCTGGGCAGCCACCCGTAAAGACGGTGACAAACTGATCCTTCACGGTGTTCTTGGTGAAGAGACAACTCAGCGCCACACTGACGGCATCAACATTGCCTTCATTGACGGTCACGCTGGCTTCAAGAAGATGGTCGCTTTGACCTGCAACTTCGAGATGTGGAACTTCCGTGAGAAACCCGACGTCTGGACATTCCCAGCTCCTTGCGTCAACTAGTTTAATCTAGTTCATTAAGGCCGGCCACCCATTAGGGTGACCGGCCTTTTTTGTGTGTGCAGCCATATTTCCGAATAACCACGTCATCCACACGGCTTCGGTAGCACATACCGCCTTTTCACACGTAAATCAGTCACCAGCGCACCCATATCTGCAGTACAATATCGCTTAGAGAACCACAAATTCCCAACACTCCGAGGAAAAGACTATGCTTAATGCCCCTGATGTAAAGCTTGCGCTGGTCGGCGTCAGCCGCGACTGTTTCCCCATCGAACTCACCCGAACACGGCTAGGCAAGCTGGCCGAGGCCTGCAAAAAGATCGGTCTGGATGTTTACGTGGCCGAAACCGTGATCGAAAATGAGGTTGATTCGAACGCTGCGCTGGACGAGGTGCTCGCGAATGGCGCCAACGCCGCCGTGGTCTACCTGGGCAACTTCGGCCCCGAAGGCCCGCTCAGCATCTTCGCGGAGCAGTTCCCCGGCCCGGTGATGGCCTGCGCGGCCGCGGAAGAGTCCGGCAATAACTTGATACAGGGCCGCGGCGATGCTTATTGCGGCATGTTGAATGCTAGCTATAACTTCAGCCTGCGGCAGGTCAACGTGCATATCCCCCAAATGCCCGTTGGCTTGGTGGATGAACTGGCTGAGAAGATCGCCCATTTCGAGACGGTCGCCCGCATCGTGATCGGTGTGTGGAACCTGAAGATATTCGGATTTGGCCCACGGCCGCAGGACTTCTTTGCCTGCAATGCGCCGATCAAGCCGTTCTACGACCTGGGCGTTGAGGTGATGGAGAACAGCGAGCTCGACATGTTCGAGCAGTTCAACAAAACATCAGGCGAGGACGCTGAAGTGAAGGCCGTTCTAGCCGATATGACAAAGGAGTTGAACAACTGCTGCGGAAACAACCATCCGGGGATACTTCCCAAGCTGGCCCGTTTTGAAGTGGCACTACTCCGATTCGCAGAGAAGAACATCGGCAGTCGTGACTTCGCCGTCTTCGCCAACAAGTGCTGGCCCGCGTTTGAAACCAGCTTCGGATTCGTGCCCTGCTTTGTCAACAGCCGCCTGAGCAGCCGCGGCATCCCGGTGGCATGCGAAGTAGACCTGTATGGCGCGCTCAGCGAGTATATGTGCTATCTGGCAAGCTGCCAGCCTGCCACCTTGCTGGATATCAACAACACTGTGCCCCGCGACATGCTGAAAGGTGCTGACCTGAAGGGTGCCGCAGTTGACGACCTCTTTATGGGATTCCACTGCGGAAACACCCCCAGTTGCTGCATGAAGAACTGCAGCATGAAGCACCAGTTGATCATGAACCGCCTGCTGGAAGACCCCACCAAGGAGCCAGACATCACCCGAGGCACACTCGAAGGCCAACTGAAGCCCGGTGACACCACCTTCTTCCGTCTGCAGGGTAATGCAGCCGGCAAGCTGGTGAGTTACGTGTGCGAGGGCAGCATCCTGGATATCGATCCGCGCAGCTTCGGCTGTATCGGCGTGTTCGCCATCCCCAACTTCGGCCGCTTCTACCGCCATGTGCTCATCGGCAAGCAGTTCCCGCACCATGGCGCCGTGGCCTTCAGCAAGGTCGGCAAGGCGCTGTATGATGCGGCCTTGATGCTGGGTGTGGAGGATATGAACGTGCCGCTACCCGCCAGCATGTGGTATCCCACCGAGAACCCGTTCGAGCTTTAGAGCGGCGTTGGTGGGACGGGACGGGACCGGTTGACGGGCGCGGAGACCGCGCCCCTTGTATGCTTATAGATGGAGGTCCTCAGACCTTAACCCAAGACTTGAGGACCATCCTCACACCGGGACGCTGGGGTGAAAGAGAAGGGGTAGATGCCGTCGCGCCCCTTGTAGCTTTGACTACGCGACGTAGAATGGCACCCTTCTCTGCAATGACCTAACACGAACAGTATCATGGGCTAAAGCCCGCATTTACAAGGATGTCAAGGTTGATTGCTTCACCTGTGTCCCTAACTAGGAGCATACCGGACTATGCAAATCAATGGCAACTCGTACAGCTACTACGCTGGGATCGACATATCTAAAGACACTTTCGACGTGTCGGTCGTTGATCAAGACGGCACCCATCTGATCCACAAGCAGTTTGTGAACAACCAGAAAGGCTTCAAAGAGCTGGTGTCACTCACCAGGAAGCAAGGCTGGATGCCTGTGCTATTCGCAATGGAAGGCACTGGCGGATGTGAGCAAAAGCTGCTTGACTACCTGTATAAGCATAAGCAGGCAGTCTCACGGCAAGAACCCTGTCGAATACACTATCATCGCCTCTCACAAGGATCTCGGCAAAAGACAGACTATGTAGACAGCCTGATCATTGCTGACTACGCACTAAAGAACCGCCTGCGGCTCTACATTCCTAAAGGCGAAAGCTATCGGGCGCTGCAGGAGATCGGTCGCACACGGCGCATGCTGGTCAGACACCGGAACTCCCTGCAGCAGAGGCACTCTCACGCGCAGAACCTGCATGCCAAAGCGGTTCTTCAACGCAGCATAGATCACTGCACAGAGGATATCGATCTTTTGAACTCCGCGGCTGCTGAGATTATCGCCAGCAATGACAGGCTAGCGGAAGATTATCGCCTCCTGAACAGTATTCCGGGTGTAGGTGATATCACATCCAACTACTTTCTAGGGCTCATCGGTGATATATCTTGCTTTGCGACGTCTGCGAAGATAATCCGATTTGTGGGTATGAACCCATGCCCGCACCAGTCAGGAACCAGCATCGATTCCGAAAGCAGCATATCCAAAATGGGCGATCCCTACATGCGCTCCTTGTTATACACCAGTGCCATGGCTGTATTACATATGGTGGATCACAATTCGAAAGCACTCCATCGCATGTATCGGTTCGTGGCCAAAATGCGGGAGAGATTCGGCCCGAGTTCTAGCAGGAAGGTCGTATGCGCGGTGATGCGCAAGCTGCTGATCTTGATGTGGGCTGTGTTGACCAGGCGTAAGGTTTACGATCCGTGCTACGGACTAGAGCCGCAGGATGCTCCGGCCAACCAGACACCGCAATCCGACGACACTGGCCTTGTCCAGTCTCGTGCCGAAGCGGCCTCAGATTTTGCCGGCGAAGGCAATGATGCTGGGCAGGACAGTGGCGTTCCAGGATTGGGATGTCTGGATGGATAGCCACCGTGTGGTTCATCCTTGGCCCCAAGTGGTTGAGCAGCATTCCAGAGCCGGCGAGTCAGCGGTAGAAAGATATGATCACCACTAGCTAGCTGCTCTTGATCTAGCCGCTAAAATGAACATCATTAGAACGTTATCTTTAAAGCCTCAAAGATGCGGGGTGGGCGTTCATCACTACGGATGACGGGCAACCCTTTGCATAACGGTGCATCTTCGCGTGGGACCGGCTTGTGCCATGAGCTTGGGTATACCTAAGGTCTATTTGCCACATTGCATAATATAAACGTTGTCCGCAGAACGTTATGGGCATAAATCTGGTATTTCGGACAAATACCAGATTTCACCCTCGGAGGCCTTGACAAATAACACAGTATCTACGGTCAATTGTAGGGGCGCGGTCTCCGCGCCCAATGTATTCCGCGCCCACGGGCGACGGCCGGTCGCCCCTGTGATCATCTGTCTCCCGATTGACGTACGACCTTCCTATTCGCGTTCATTCGCGTTCATTCGCGGTTAAACATACCCTACCGGAAAAGTGACGAGTAGGACAGGCGGCTGCCCTACCGCGTTATTTCGCCGGTTGGATCGTGAACCGGTCGATTCGGATGGCTTTGATGTTCGGGTTCACTATCGGTGCCACAAACAAGTACATGCCCGGCGTGAGCTCGATCCCTTTATACACCATCTGCTGATAGCCAGGCTTGATATCAGCCACAGTCAGCACACTGGTTGTCGTCTTTTCGGTGATTTTGTTACGTATGCCAAACTGCAGCACGCCATCGGTTGGCTGGCCGGCTTTACCTTCAGCGGGTATCACCTTCACCTCCAGGCTGACATCTACTTTGGGCCACTTCACCTCACCTTCGTAGATGTGGTGCTGCACGGCCCACTCGGTATGGCTGCACGGCATCTCCGCGGCGTAGCCGTTGCTGGCTTCTGGGTCCTTCACGATATTGACCCAGTTCCCCTCTTCAGCCAGGTTGAAGTCACCCTCTTGTGCATCCAGCCAGTCCACCCCTTGGACCCCGCTCACGCCCATCGCTGTGTCCGCTTTGGGATAGCTGGGAGGCGGTGCGATCTTGGCCTTGAGCTGAGTGCGAAAGCCCTCATCCCACTTACGGCCTTCACTGGGCCAGTTGTTTCCGGTTTGGTTGCTCAAGTCCGTGAAGTGATCCACTATGGTGTCCCAGTTGATCCCTGGCACCTCTTGATGTGCCTGTGCGAGGTTGCGTTTGGTGTTGATCAACACCAGATCCAGTGCCAGGCGTTGAATCTGCACGCGTTTCAGCAACGTCGGGTTGTTCTTGACGGCCGCTTCGGCTTGATCGTATAGCCTCTTGAACTTCGTCAGCTCATCGATGTTGTAGTAGTCCGCATTACCGATGTAGCACGAAAGCCGCACACCCGAACGTTTGCGGGCCGCTTCCATCGCCAGCACCGCTTCGAGCAGCGGCTTGCCAGCCGGACCGTAATACCCATCCATGAACTCCTTCATGATGGGCAGTTCGGGCTGGTAGGGGTTCCACATCAGCTTGGACAGCAGATAGACCTTCAATGGATGCATGGTGGAATCCACGTTGAAGCTGTCGCCTTGTTCAAACATGCCCACCACGTTGTTCTCAGTGAAGCTGCGCAGGTCGGACCCAAGGATGCTGAAGTTCGGGTGAGGAATGAGATAGCTTGAGAAGTCCACGACGTAGTTCCATACATACAGCCGTTTCGCGATCTTTTTCCAGTCCGTAAGGTCCTTATAGAATGACTTATTCTCTGCGGCTGTGATAGGCTTGCCAAAGTCATTCTCGATGCTGCACAGACGCACAATCACGTTGTCGCGCGGTTTAATGTTGGTAGGCGCATGGCGAGTATACTGGTATGCCAGTGTCTCCACAAGGAAGTCGGGGTACTGCTTTTCAATTTCAACGGCCACGTCGTTGACGAAGCTGATCAGAGCACCAGATTCGGAGCCAGTCTTCTTGACCAGTTCTTTGCACTTGTCACACTGACAAGGACTCATATCGTCATTCTGCGTGATAGAGATCATGCCGGCATCGGGCTGTTTGCGAATGGTGTCCAGCGCGACCTTCACCATCTCCCGCTTCATATCCTCATTGGTCAGGCACATCTGGGTGTAACCACCGTCACGCTTACCGTTGATCAGCGAATACCACTCAGGATGCTGCGCATAGTATTTAGCGGCAGGCAGCATTTTGTCGAAGGTATGCACAAATCCCAGCAGGTTGTAATGCCCGCCCATCTCGGGCTTGATCTGTTGATGGTGCCCATTCATGCGCATATGCACAGGGAAAAGGTCATCCTTCTGTATCACGTTGTAGAAATAGGCCTCGCGATACATCAGCTTGGGTGTGTAACAAACATTCATGGCTGGCACAGTGATGGTCTTTAACTTGGGAATACGCTGCGCATCCGGGGCATACCAACGCACGCCCAGTTTCGTCTCCAGCAGCTCCTGCACCGCGTAGATGCTGCCCCTGGGACGATCACCAGATAGTATCAGGTCGCGGCCAGTGGTGCGGATCAGGATGCCATCACGGCGAAGCTGCTCCCAGTTGAAGCCCTTCATCAGCCGTTTGACCACGGCGGTCTGACCCACAAATATCCGCGTGCCTGCGGAGGGTGCAATATCGGTGATTTTCAACCGGGCACCACTCATCTGCTGGATCGTGTCCGCGAGTTGTTTCGCAGCAAACCGCTCCGGCGCGGTGGCGTCCGTGCCCAGCACGATGGTGGCGGTCGGCTTTCCCGATTTCACGACAGTCAACGGCGAGGCTGCCTTGGCGGGCAGGCTGGCCAACACCAGCAACGGCAAAATGCACGGAATGAGATCACAGACATTCATGGCGGAGTTCTCCTGACATATATCGGCGATAAAATTATCGGACGGATGGGACGGATCCGACCTATATGCCCGATCCGTCCAAACATCCTATTTGTTGCGTTACTTCGAAGGCTGCGCTGCGAAGCGGTCAACGCGAACCGCTTTGATGCCGGGGTTGACCACAGGCGCGGCGTAGAGATACATCCCCACCTTCGGTGCGATGCCCTTCAACACCATACTCTGGTAACCCTGCTTGATGTCAGCCACCGTCACCGTCCTCTCCACCGCCTTCTTAGTGATGGTGTTGTACACGCCAAAACTCAACACCCCGTCCTGAGGGTTCAGTTTTGCGCCTTCCACCGGTATCACCCGGAACTCGATGCTGACGTCGGTCAAAGGCCAGCGGAGATCGGACTCTTTCCCGAAGTATTGGATAGCCCACTGGTTGTGTGTGTTCGGCATCTCCAACGCACAGCCATCACTGGCGGCTTCATCGGACACGACGCTCACCCACTTGCCCTCTTCCGCCAGATTGACCTCGTCATCCTGGATATCAATCCAGTCTTTACCCTCCACGCCGGTGACGCCCATCGCGGCGGTGGCTTTATGAACGGACGGCATCTTCTTCGTGCGTGACCTTAGCAGCGTTCGGTAACTCTCATCCCACAGTCGGCCTTCATGAATCCAGTTGTTACCGGTGGTGTTGCTGAGGTCGACGAAGTGGTCGACCAGCTTCGGCCAATCGGTACCGGGCACTATCTGTTGGTTTCGGGCAAATGATCGCATGGTCAACAGACAGAGATGGTCAAACGCCAGCCTCTGAACCTGCACACGCTCCAGCAGCTCCGCATCATTAGCCACGGCGGCTTCGGCTTGATCGAAACAGCTTTTCAGGGCTACCATGTCCTTCATGGTGTATATGGTGCTTGGTGCGGGCATAAAGCACGACAGCTTCGTCTTGGGCGATCGCTGCACCACCGCCTCGAACGTGGTGAGTGCTTTCAGCATCGGCTTGCCAGCCGCTCCGTAGTAACCGTTCATGAACTCTTTGATAATCGGCTGCTCCGGCTGATTGGGGTTCCACATCAACTTAGCCAGCAGATAGGTCTTGAGCGGCTGCATAGAGGCGGCTGCGTTGAAGCTGTCGCCCTGTTCAAACATGCCGACGACGTTGTTCTCTGTGTAGGTTCGCAGGTCGGCTCCCAGGTTGGTGATGTTTGGGTGGGGTATCAAGTAGTTCGAGAAGTTGACCACATAGTTCCAAACATATAGTCGTTTGGAAATCTTACGCCAGTCCGTCAGGTCCTTGTAGAAGTCCGCGTTTTGGGCAGCGGTAATGGGTCTGCCAAAGTCGTTCTCGATGCTGCACAAACGCACAATCACGTTGTCTCGCGGTTTGATATTAGTGGGAGCCTTGCGTGTGTACTGGTAAGCCAGCGTCTCCACCAGGAAGTCCGGATACTGCTTCTCAATCTCCGCCGCGACGTCATTGACAAAGCTGATGAAGGCACCCGATTCGCTGCCGGTCTGCTTGACCAGCCGCTTGCAGTTGTCGCACTGGCATGGGTTGAAGCTGTCGTTCTGAGAGATAGAGATCATGCCAGCATCGGGCTGCTTTTCGATCCACGCCAGCGCGTTCTTCACCAGCTCGCGCTTCATGTCGGGGTTGGTCAGGCACAACTGCGAATCCTTGTCCACACGCTTGCCGTTGTTGAGTGCATACCACTCCGGGTGTTCCGCGAAGTATTTATCCGGCGGCAGCAGCGGATAGGAGGTATGCACAAAGCCCAACAGCGTATAATGGCCGCCCATATCGGTGTTGATCTGTTGATGATGCCCGTTCATCCGCATATGCAGCGCGAACAGGCCATCTTTCCCCTGCACGCTGTGATAGTACGCCTCGCGATACATCAGCTTGGGGGTATAACAGACATCCATGTCAGGCAGCGATATTGTGCTCTTTTTAGGGATGCGTGTGGCATCGGCAGCAAACCAGCGCACACCCATCTTCGTCTCAAGCAGTTCCTGCACGGCGTAGATGCTGCCACGCGGACGGTCGCCCGCCAGCACAAGGTCACTACCCACCCTGCGGATGAGTATCCCATCGCGGCGTAGCTGCTCCCAGTTGAACCCGTTCAGCAACCGCTTGACAGACGCTGTCTGACCAACATATATCATTGTTCCTGTCGCAGGTTCGGTATCAGTCACTGCCAGGCGTGCTCCACTGATCTGCTCGATCGTGTCCGCAAGCTGTTCGGCTGCAAATCGCTCTGGTGCGGTGGCGTCATCACCCAGCACGATGGTGGCCATGGGCATCCCATCCTTGACGAGGGTCATCGGTTGAGCAGCCCTGGCAGACACACTGGCTAACACCAGCAGTGGCAATAAAAGCGGAACCAGATCAAACGCATTCATGCTAGATCACTCCTCATATTCAAGCACAGAAATCAGACGGATCAACCTATTCGGGCTGACCCGTCTGACATGTCTGATTACTTCGCCGGTTGCACGGTAAACCGGTCGATACGGATGGCTTTCACCGCGGAGTTGACCTCCGGTGCAGCCCAGATATACGCCTTGGAATTTATCTTTACGCCTGATATCACCAGGCGTTGGTACCCAGGCTTCACATCCGCCAGCCGAAGGATCACATTGTAATCACTGCTGTTGTTAGGGTCATACACACCCAGCCTGAGAACCGCGCTCTGAGGGTCACCCTGAACGCCATCCGCCAGGATCACGCGGTACTCCATCGACACATCCGCCTTGGGCCACTTCACATCGCCCTGCTCAAATGCATGCTGCACGGCCCACTGGGTATGGGTGTTGGGCATCTGAGCCGCCGCGCCGTTACTCGCCAGCGGATCGCTCACCACCGAAACCCAGTCGCCCTCGTTGAAGAGCTCGAACTTATCTTCCTGGTAGTCAAACCAGTCCACGCCCTCTTTACCACTGACGCCCATCGCTGTTTGTGCTTTACCAAAGTTGTACACAGGCGGAGGGGCGATGCTGCGCAGCAGCACATTGCGGTACTCGTCATTCCACAGACCGCCTTCGCGCACCCAGTTATTGGCGGTTTTATTGCTCAGGTCGATGAAGTGGTTGACGGTCTTCGTCCAGTCTATGCCCGCCACTTCCTGATGTTTGCGATTCATAGAGCGTTTCGTGATGATCAACAGATGGTCGATAGCCAGCCGCTGTATCTGCACCCGTTTCAGCAGCACAGGGGTATTCTTCACGGCAGCTTCCGCCTGATCGAAGCTGCTCTTCAGGCTGCGCAGATCATCGATGGTGTAGTAATCCGGCGAGGTCATGTAGCAGGTCAGACGGCCTTTACTGCGCTGCACTGCCGCTTCCATGGTCATCACAGCCTTCAGCATCGGCTTTCCGGCTGCACCGTAATAGCCGTCAAGGAACTCTTTGATGATGGGCATTTCGGCCTGGTTGGGGTTCCACATCAGCTTGGTCAGCAGATAGGTCTTCAGCGGGGCCATGGCGGCGGTGGCGTTGTAGTTATCGCCTTGCTCGAAGATGCCCACCACGTTGTTCTCGGTAAAGGTGCGCAGGTCCGGTCCCAGCGGGGTGATGTTGGGATGCGGGATGGTGAAGCTAGCAAAGTTAACCACGTAGTTCCAGATGTAAAGCCTCTTGGCCAGCTTCTGCCAGTCCTTAAGGTCCTTGTAGAAGCTTGCATTCGATGCGGCGGTGATCGGGCGGCCGAAGTCGTTCTCGATGCTGCACAGCCGCACAATCACGTTATCGCGTGGTTTGATGTTTTTCGGAGCGCTGCGAGTGTACTGATACGCCAGCGTCTCCACCAAAAAGTCGGGGTATTGCTTTTCAATGGCGGCTGCCACATCGTTGATGGCGCTAATCAGTGCGCCAGACTGGCTGCCGGTCTGCTTCACCAACGCCTGGCACTGCGGGCATTCGCATGGCCCAAGCCAGTCATTCTGCGAAATAGAGATGATCCCCGCTTCGGGGTTCTTCTTAATCCAGCTTAGAGCTTTCTTGACCAGCTCCGCTTTCATTTCCTCATTACTCCAGCACAACTGAGACCCTTCCGCCCGTCTGGCTCCGCCTAAGAACCCGTACCACTCGGGGTGCTTACCGAAGTAGTCCTTCGGCGGCAGCAGCTCAAACGACGTGTGGCACCAGCCCAGCAAAGAGTAATGGCCACCCATCTTCTCAGGGATGGATTGGTGATGGCCGTTCGCCCTGACATGCACCGCAAATGGCGCAACATGGGTCGCGAGCGTGAAGAACGGCTCGCGATACATTAGCTTAGGTGTGTAGCTTTTGTTGAGGGCCGGTAGTGTGATTGTGCTCTTTTTGATGATGCGTGTGGCATCGGGAGCCCAGTATCGCACACCAAGCTGGGTTTCCAGCAGTTCCTGCACCGCGTAGATGCTTCCACGAGGCCGGTCACCAGATAATACCAGGTCTTTGCCAACCGTGCGCAGCAAGATGCCATCACGCCGCAGCTTCTGCCAGTCGAAGTTTTTCACCAACTTTCGCGCATAGGCGGTCTGCCCTATGAAAATGCGGGTTCCTGAGCTGGGGGCCTTGTCAGTCACGGGCAGCTTGGCCCCGCTGATCTGCTGGATCGTCTTCGCCAGCTCCGCGGCGGCAAACCGCTCCGGTGCGGTGGCATCCTGACCCAGCACGATGGTGGCGGTGGGTTTACCAGATTGTACAATGCTCATTTGCGGTGCGGCTTGAGCCTGCATCCCGGCGATACATAACATGGGAACGAGAAGAGATATTCGCATTTGTGCTACTCCTATGTGCGCGAAGACTGGACATGTTAAGTTAATGATGCCATCCATCGGAAGATATTACAATGATGCTGCGTCAATAACTCCGCCATAGGCGATGATCATGCATTAGTCCATAGTCGGTAATGCTGCTGAGGCTTCCGGCACCCACGGAGTGGGTAAGATTCTTATAGCCACGGGTAAGCGCCAGCGCAACCCGTGGAACGCAACCAAAAACCTTCTACCCCGAAGTGGGTCGTCTTCGGTGACTTGACAAAACGGCTACCACGAATAGGTGCGACCCACTTCGGGGTAGGAATGATGCGCCGATTCCAGGGGTATCGCTTCGCTCACCACTGGCTATAAGAACTGCTACCCACTTCGTGGGTGCCCGGAGGGATGCATGAAGGCGTTACGCATATGCTGAACAGAAATTGGCAGTATAATCTGATGGCTGAGTAGTTACGACATGGAAGTAAAGTCGGCCTGATGGGCGTTGGCCCGTGATCATCAAACTGCCACCCAATCGGCATCACCATAAACTGCTCACCCACAAAAGCCCCATCATCCCTCGTAAAAATACTTAAGGAGTTGTCAGTTAGGGCGGGGATGGTGTAAACTACTATTTGCGTATATCGTCTTAGTGCTACCACAGCAGGAGCGATTCACAAGATGTTTCCGTTTTCAGGCTTAGGAACCCCAGAAATCATCAGCATCATGTTATTGGCGTTGCTGGTGTTTGGCCCCAAGAAACTACCCGAAGTGGGGCGGTCGGTAGGTAAAGCGATTCGTGAGTTTCGTAAGAACTCACAGGAAATCGCTGAATCCTTCAAGGTGGATGTGGATTTAGATACTACGACCAATAGCCAAAACGAATATGTCTCACAATATGGCAGTTATTACGGCACAGGTGCTGACAGTTCCGAATCGGGCGGCGGTGATTTCACACAACCATCCAGCCCGGAGCCAGAGCCCCAGACTGTGTCCGATCCAGCACCAGATCGAACGAATACCTATCGAGCAATCGCCCGCGGACGAACCTCTAAAGGCAGCTCATCTCGGAGGAGAGTATAAATGTTTCTTAATGCACTTATTGGGTTACAGGTCATCACCGCTGTCTTTCTTATAGTGGTCGTCGCACTGCAGACCTCTAAAAATGAAGGATTGGGCGGGGCGATCAGCGGCCAAACCAGCAGCTCATTCCGCGGCAAACTCGGCCGTGAAGAACAGTTGGGCATGGTCACTAAGTATGTGGCTGTAAGCTTTTTCGTACTCAGCATCATTGTGGCTGTGATTGCCAAGTAGGTTTTCGACAGCGCATTGTATTCATTTTGTAAGTAGGGGCGTCCCTTGTGGGCTCCCAAAACAAGAACTACCGATTGAACAACGATTAAGGCGCCCACAAGGGACGCCCCTACGACAGTATCTCAGCATCATCGTAGCCGTGATTGCCAAGTAGATCTCCGACAATGTATTGTGTTCATTCTAACCACCTGAAGTACATTTCAGGTGGTTTTTGTCATTAGTGCCCGCAACTCGTGCATCCTCTCGCACATCATTGTACAATCTTCAGATAGAGCAGATATGCTAATTACCGTCTATAAACGGCGCGCGTTCCTATACAGATGGAGGAATTCACTATTATGAAACCGAGCTCGGAAACAATCCGGCGAAACTACGAAGTAGCCAAAGAGGCCTATGCTGGTTTGGGCGTAGACACCGAAAAGGCCATGGCTATCCTTGATGAGCTTCAAGTATCACTTCACTGCTGGCAGGGCGACGACGTCGGTGGATTTGAAAACCCCGAGGGTAGCCTCTCTGGCGGAATTCAAGCCACTGGCAACTACCCTGGCAAGGCATCCACCCCGGCGGAGTTGCGTGCAGACATCGAAAAGGTGATGAGCCTGCTTCCCGGCAAGCAGAGGCTGAATATCCACGCCCTCTACATTGATTACCCGGAAAAGATCGAGCGCAACGTCATGAAGCCTGCTCATTTCCAGAGCTGGATCGACTGGGCGAAAAAGAACGGCATTGCACTGGATTTCAACAGCTCCTTCTTCAGCCATCCATTGTCTGAAGACGGCTACACCCTGGCCAGTGCCGATGAAAAGACCCGTCAATTCTGGATTGACCACCTCATCGCCAGCCGACAGATCGCTGCCGAAATCGGCAAGCAGTTGGGCTCCCCTTGCTGCCACAACATCTGGATTCCTGATGGCGAAAAAGATCAGCCAGCAGACCGCTGGTCACCACGCGCCCGCCTGATGGACAGCCTGGACAAAGCGATGGCTGTTGATGTAGACAGGAACCACTGCAAGGACTTCGTAGAGAGCAAGCTGTTCGGTATCGGCGCAGAGAGCTATACCGTTGGTTCCCAGGAGTTCTACCTGGCATACGCCATGAGCCGAGGCGTGGGCCTGACCATGGATATGGGCCACTATCACCCCACCGAGGTTGTGTCCGAGAAGATCTCCGCAGTGCTGACCTTCATGGACGAAGTACTGCTTCACGTCAGCCGTGGCGTGCGCTGGGACAGCGACCATGTGGTCACCCTGAGCGATGAACTGCTGGCTCTGTGCCAGGAAGTCGTCCGTGGAGATGCCATGAAACGCGTCCACTTCGGTCTGGACTTCTTCGATGCCAGCATCAACCGCATCGCCGCCTGGGTCATCGGAACCCGCGCCATGCAGAAGGCTATGCTGATTGCTCTGCTTGAACCCAGCGATTGCCTGAAGAAGATGGAAAGCACTGGCGACAAGGCCGGTCGTCTGGCACTGATGGAAGACCTGAAGGACATGCCTTGGGGCCTGGTTTGGGACTTCTATTGCGATCAGAACGGCGTCCCCGCAGGTAACGCATGGATGGATGATGTTCGTGCTTACGAGAAGAGCGTTCTAAATAACCGCTAACCATCGCAATCTGTATCCTTTACAGACCGGCAATCCTGCCGGTCTGTTCTAGTTTTAGGGATCTGCCCGAATTGCCCTTCGCATATCGCCCATTGTTAGGGTATGATTCAATTGTATACAAGTGTACTTAGTCTTGAGAACATCGCATATTACGGTAAGCCAGGATAGAAAGAACAATCGATGAGAATTCTCGTAGCTGAAGATACAGCCACGATGCAATGCCTCCTCACCAATGCCCTTACAGAGTGGGGTTACGAGGTGGTTTCCGCTACAGATGGTAAAGCAGCCTGGAAAATCCTA
The DNA here is from genome assembly GCA_963677485.1 of Armatimonadota bacterium. Lineage (GTDB taxonomy): Bacteria > Armatimonadota > HRBIN16 > HRBIN16 > HRBIN16. Next base: position 1,308,812 of record OY781964.1, read on the forward strand.
AAGTCACCAAATCCCCCGCCAATCGCCATCCTGGACTGGATGATGCCAGGGCTAGATGGCGTTGACATCTGCCGACTCGCTAGACAGCAACTCACCACTCCGCTCTACATAATATTACTTACCGGACGGGGTAAAACCGAAGATATTGTGGTTGGTTTAGATGCGGGTGCTGATGACTATGTAACCAAGCCTTTTGAGCTAGAAGAGCTTCACGCTCGGGTCAAATCCGGCGAGCGGTTTGTCGGGCTGCAGCACGCCTTACGTGATCACATACGCCGGTTGGACGAGAGCCAAAACCTGCTACGTAAAAGTGAGCAGCACTACCGCACACTGGTTGAAGGTGCCCCCTACGCCATCGGACTGCTTGACATATCAGGCCGCGTGCTCAGCATGAACACCAGTGGCTTGCACGGCATGCAAATGCAGGCCGATGAGGTGCTGGGAGCCTCGTTCAATGACATCTGGGTTCGCGAAACACAGCCCGCGGTCAGTTACGCCTTCGCCCATGCAATCGCTGGTGAACGATCCTCTTTCATAGCCGATCACAAGCTATTAGATGGATCCATCGCAACCTGGGAAGTGGCGTTGAACCCCCTTTTTGACGACCAGACCGGCAGTGTGACCGGGTTAGTCGTGATCGGCGGTGACATCACCCAGCGTAAGCGTACCGAGGACGCCCTTCGGGAAAGCGAACGATGGTTCCACACCATCGGTGATGCGGCCATGGACGGCATCATGGCTCTGAACTCCCAAGGCAAAATCATCTATTGTAATAGAGCTGGCGAACAGATTCTGGGCTGTGAAACATACGAAGCATTAGGGATTGAAGCAGCCTCTCTGCTGTCAGAAGGTCCTGGGCAAGATGAGTTCCTGGCCGTTTTGAATTCTATCAGCGACCCAGACGAAACGACGATGTCTTCGCACACCATAGAGTCCGAATTGGTGAGGCGTGACGGCGGCATCATTCCTGTGGAGATTCCCCTAAGCGTGGCCAAAATGCGTGGTGAATGGCATTTAATAGCCATCATTCGCGACATTACAGAACGCCGAAGCAGGGAGGAACAAAACCAGTTGCTCATGAACCGGCTGGCGGATGCCAACACCGAGTTGCGCGACTTCGCATTTGTGGTATCCCACGACCTGAAGGCCCCGTTGAGGGCGATCGGCAGCCTGGCCACATGGATTGTGCAGGACTACTCAGACAAGCTGGATGAAGACGGCATTAGTCAACTGGATCTGCTCGTACAACGCGTAGGACGCATGGGCAAACTGATAGACGGTATTTTGGAGTACAGCCGTATCGGTCGCCTTTCCGAGAAGTTTGAAGAGGTGAACCTCCAGACGATCATCACTGACATCGTGGATATTCTCGCTCCTCCAGCCAATATGCTCATCACGATACAGCCGGATTTACCCACCATCATCGCCGAACCAACACGCATCAACCAACTGTTTCAAAATCTGATCAGTAACGCCATTAAATACAACGACAAACCTCAAGGGCAAATATCGGTCACCTGTAGTAATCAAGGGCAATACTGGTTATTTGAGGTCACCGACAACGGACCGGGCATCGCCGAAAAAGACTTCGATCGGGTTTTTCAGATTTTCCAAACCCTCAAGTCTCATGATGAAGTGGATAGCACCGGAGTCGGCCTTACGGTGGTCAAGAAAATCATAGATATTTACCGGGGCAAAATATGGATCACCAGCAAGCTGGGTGAGTTCACAACTTTCTCCTTTACCTTGCCAAAGAACTTGATGTCAGCCTAAATTCATCGATATAGAGGAGTGCATCTATGCGACTAAACTCAATCAGCGTGGGCAAAAGGCTCGCTATCGCATTTATCATCATCACGGCCATCACCGCCATCATCGGCTGGCGAGGGGCGTATGGTATGAGGCATATTCAAACACTCGCACGCACCCTGGTCGATGTCGATAATGCGGCTATCGAGCACTGCCTTTCCGTAAACCTTGCATTGACTGACCTCTCCCGTGTTGAGAGGACGCTGATACTTCCCAGCCTAACTGACGAACAGCGTCAACAGCAGGAGGGTTCCCTTGCCGGCTTATATTCAGTACTGAATAAAAACATTGATGCATTTGACAACCTGGAGTTAAGTGGGCAGAACGAAAAGCTTTGGGGAAAATTCGTCACCACGAAAAACCAATGGATGAGCGTGCATAAGCGCGTGGTCGGCCTCTGCCAGCAGAATAAGCTGCAGGAAGCCGCTGCGTTGTCGATGGGTGAAGGCCTGACATTGCATGAACAGCTAGATGCTGCCGCTGATGTGCTGACATCGTCCGTCGAAAAACAGAGCAATGATGCGTTACTTCAAATCGAAGCTGTTTACGGATCCATGCATGTTTTCGTCATCATTTTGACGACACTAGGATGTCTTCTTGCGGTCATTCTAGGATGGATCATGACCAATTCGATCACACGTCCTTTGCAGAAGCTGACTGAGGCCAGCGCACGCCTGGCTGAGGGTGATGCGACCACACAGGTAAAGGTAGAAGGCTCAGATGAGGTTTCCTTACTGGCAAGCTCTGTAAAAGCCGCACTGGCCAACATCCGCAGTCAGACCGAAGTCGCGCAGCAGATTGCGAAAGGCGACCTCAGTGTGACCGTCTCTGCCGCGTCGGACCGTGACACACTGGCACAGTCGATGCAAGCGATGGTTGATACACTACGGGGTCTGGTTCAGGAGTCCACCACTTTAACATCAGCGGCCGCCGTCGGGCAGGTACGCGTCCGTGGTAACTACCAGGCATTTCAAGGGGCCTACCGTGATATCGTAGTGGGCGTTAACAACACGCTGGATGCCATCATGGATGCTTTTGATGCGGTGATCGCAGTCAGCGGATCCCTTAGCCAAAAGGACCTAACAGCACGGATGTCCATCAATTACCAGGGTGAGTTCCTTGAGTTAGCCCAGGCACTGAACACGGCGATGGCCGCCCTTGAGGCAGCCTTCGGCCAAACTGACCAGGCCGCTGAACGCGTATTACGTGCCACGAAAATGGTGGCAGCGACCAGCGGCGAAGTGGGCCGGGCCAGCAGTTCCATAGCACAGACTATCTCGCAGGTCGCCCAGGGCAGCTCTGAACAGAGCCGCACCATTACCAGTGCCTCCGCCAGTATGGAGCAGTTGAGCCGTGCCATAGAAGATGTGGCCCGCGGGGCTCAGAGCCAAGCGAATATCGTGCAAGACACTGTGGTGATCGTCCAACAGATCAGCGATGACATCAATACGGTAGCAGCCACCGCACAACAGGCTACAGCAGCATCGATGCAGGTTTCAGATGTCGCCCAGATTGGTGGTGTCAGTGTGAAACAGACCGTAGAGGGTATGCTTCACATCAGCGAAACCAGTGGCCGCATGGCAGAAGCCATCAAGCAGCTAGGTGCCCAGAGCCGACAGATTGGCATGATTGTGGAAGCAATAGATGATATAGCCGACCAGACCAACCTGCTGGCCCTAAATGCCACCATAGAAGCGGCAAGGGCCGGCGAACATGGTAAAGGCTTTGCCGTAGTTGCGGATGAGATTCGCAAACTAGCAGAGCGATCCAGTAATGCCACCCGCGAGATCGCCGAGTTGATACGCGGCATACAAGAAGGTACCGATAACGCCGTATCAGCCATGAACGAGAACGGTAAGGATGTGGCAACAGGCATGGAACTCGCTCGAAAAGCAGGCGAGTCCCTGAGCGATATCCAATCAGCGGTCAACAGCATCGTCGGTCAGATCAAGGAAATGGCCACCAGCGCCCACAAGATGAACGTCAGTAGTAATGATGTGGTGCGTGCTGTGGAAAGCCTGAGCGCGGTCTCTGAGGAAAGCAGTGCCGCCACTGAAGAGATGGCTGCGGTCAGTACCGAAGTGAACCGCTCTATCGAACAGGTTGTCACCGTCAGCGAACAGAATGCTGCAGCCGCTGAAGAGGTGTCGGCAGCCGCTGAAGAGCAGAGTGCCGCAGCCCAGGAGATGGTGGCAGGCGCAGAAGACGCTACTCAGATCGTTGAGAAGCTTCAGCAAATGATAGGCGATTTCAAAATCACCAAAACCGGACAGAGCAGTAAGTAATGGACGCAGCAGCGAAGCTGACCGCGATGGAAGGTATACGGCACCTTGTGCTGTGTGACATCTCAGGGGAAACATACGGGATAGACATCGAGCTGGTGGATACCGTCATCCGTAACCAGCCTGTCACCTCTGTGCCTTGTATGCCGCACTTCGTCGAGGGGGTTGTCAACCTGAGGGGCAGCATCATTCCCGTCGTCGATCTTCGCAAGAGATTTAACTTGGTGATCAAGCCCACCCAGCGCGACAGTCGCATTGTTGTCGTGCGGGTGAAACAGCAGTGGGTGGGACTGGTGGTCGATGCGGTCACTCGAACCTGTCATCTGCCCATCGATCAGATTGAAGCAGCCAGCTCTCTGGTGGTGAATGTCAAACACCGCTACATTGAGGGCGTGGCCCAACTGGACGAGCAAATCATCATCATGTTGAACCTTGAGCAGAGTTTGTCAAGCGACGAGGCGGCTGATATGGATGAGGCGAGTGAGTTCCTGCAGAAAGAGGGCATCGAACAATGAGTGACTTTCGCGATGACCCCGCCCTGCTGGAAGTGTTCTGGCAAGAGGCCGAAGAACAGTTGATGTGGCTTGAACAAGGCCTGATGAAGATTGAACGAGATGGGCAGAGCTCCGAAGTACTGAACGATGTGTTCCGGGCGGCCCACACCCTGAAAGGCTCAAGCGGCATGATGGGCTTTACGGCCCTGACCGAGCTGACACACGCTATGGAAGAACTGCTTGACCTGCTGCGTCAAGGCAAGCGTTCCGTAGATTCCGATGTGGTGAATGCTCTGCTCTCCAGCAACGACTGCCTCAGGGCTATGCTGGAAGCACTCAAAACGGGTAATGAACACCAGCCTGACACGGCACCGGCGATTTTGGCACTCCAACAGGTCAGCATCAGCGATAACACCGACACACCATCTGGCAACACGCCTTCGGCACCCGCTTCTTTACCTCCGTTGATGGACGGGGCCGTACGCATCTCTGTCACCATCGCAGAAGACTGCCTGACGCCCACCATCCGGGCATTTATGGTGTTCAATGCTCTGAAGGACAAGTCGGTCATCATCGCCAGTCTACCGGACGAATCCGCCACCGAGTCGGTATATGCAGGGCAGACGATCACCGTCGATATCTTGCCACAAACAAGCATTGATGAGCTGTTGCATTCACTGAACTTTAGCGAAGTCAGGGTCACGCTAGTTGAAGACCGTCGGCAAGCTGAAGAGGCGGATATATCCACGCCCGAAATCATACAGCATGATGAAGCGAGAGATACGGATCAAGCTGTCGTAGAAACCACGACTGTGCGTGAGGCAAGCCAGACAGAGTCAACCCATTTCCGAGGACTGCAAACCGTCAGGGTGGCTGTAGAACGGCTGGATACCCTGATGAACCTGGTGGGTGAACTGGTGGTTGGCCGCAGCCGTATAGAGCAACTTGTGAATGAGCTCAAACAATCGGTCGGCGAATCCAGTGTGATCAACGAAATCCGCGACACCAGCGTCTCCTTGGGGCAGTTCACGGCCGACCTGCAGGAGCAGATCATGCGTATCCGCATGTTGCCTGTGGAGCAGGTATTCAACCGCTTCCCCAGAATGGTGCGCGACCTTTCGCATCACGCAGGCAAAAGGGTCAACTTCGTCATTACGGGCCAGGATACCGAGCTAGATCGATCGCTGATGGAAGACATCATTGACCCGATCACCCATCTGCTGCGAAACGCTATAGACCATGGTGTGGAGATGCCAAACCAGCGTGTCGCCAAAGGGAAAAACCCGGAAGCGACGGTCACTCTGAGTGCAAAACACGAGGAAAACCACATACTCATATCGGTGAGTGATGACGGGAATGGGATATCCGTTGAGCATGTGCGTCAGGCGGCTGTGAGTCGAGGGATCATCACTCTCGAAGCCGCAGACCGCTTAACGGAATCCGAAGCGATGTCCCTCATTTTCCTGCCCTCAGTCACCACAGCCACCGAGGTCACCGATATATCGGGGCGTGGCGTTGGCATGGATGTTGTGAAAAACAACATTGAACGGCTCGGTGGCTCAGTCGATGTGCAGAGCCAACCTGGGAATGGATCAACAATCACCATCCGGCTGCCCCTCACTCTGGCCATCGTGCAAGCACTGCTGGTCCAAGTTGGGAATACCATATTTGCGATACCCCTCAGTGCCATCGTGGAAACAAGTCGGTGCGGCACAGGCATGTTAACTACGATCGAAGGCCGATCGGTATTGCCCTTCCGGGGCAATGTGCTACCTGTGGCACGATTAGGCGAGCTGCTGCATATCCCTGCCGCCATCAACACTCGTAACCATTCCCTGCTGGTGATAGTGAAAACATCAGGACAACAACTCGGTTTGATTGTAGACGGCCTGCTTGGCAGTCACGAAATTGTGATCAAGCCGCTAGGTAGTTTCTTCCATAGCTTGAACAGCATTTCGGGTGCCACACTGCTCGGTGATGGGCGTATCGCGCTCGTATTGGATATGGGCACGCTGCATCAACTAGTCGAGTCATCCTTTGAAGCATATTCCGCCAGTACGAGGCAAGGATGACCGAAGCACCGGACCTTGATTACAAGCAGTTCAAACGAAAGGTTCTGACCCTTACCGGACTGGATCTAGATGTGTACAAGCAGAACCAAATGGAACGACGGTTGCGATACCTGCTGGAGCGACACCATTGTCAGAGCTTTCACAGCTATTTCAAGATGATCGAGGCGGATCCAGAGACTCGACAAAGCTTCATGGACTACATTACCATCAATGTGTCGGAGTTTTTTCGCAACCCAGAGTATTTTGAAACACTTGGCACAGTGATACTGCCGGAGTTGTTAAAGCGTAAGCGAGTCTTGCGGATATGGAGTGCCGCTTGCAGTTACGGGCAGGAACCCTACAGTTTGGCTATACTGTTAAGCGAGCTGGCTCCATTTCGAGTTCACACCATCATCGCTACAGATATTGATGCGCGCAGCCTTGAAAACACCAAGGCAGGGCAGTATAGCGAATTAGATGTGAAGAATGTATCGGCGGAAAGGCTGTCACGCTGGTTTACCCAGGCTGATGGCACATATACTATCGATGACCGGCTTCGGTCGATGTTGACGGTAGAACGACACGACCTGCTGAAGGATCCTTACCCGGCAAATATCGACCTGATCGTCTGCCGCAATGTGGCCATCTACTTCACCGATGAAGCGAAGAAGCATCTGTTCAAAAGCATGTATCAATCACTGGTACCAGGTGGCTACTTGTTTGTCGGTGGAACAGAACGGATACAAAATGCCGCCAGCGTGGGATTTGTAAGCCACCACACGCTTTTTTACCAGCACCCGTTCCAATCAGTAACCGAGGAGAGAACCTGATGCCGAATAAGGTGATGATCGTTGATGATGCGCTATTCATGCGCGTCTCCATTCGCAAAATTATAACAGGGGCGGGTTATGATGTCGTTGCTGAAGCGGGTGACGGTAACGAAGCAATACGGCTCTACGAAGCCAGCCAACCAGACGCAGTATTAATGGATATCACTATGCCTGGCAAAGATGGGCTTACGGCTGCCAAAGAGATACTTCAACACTATCCAGACGCCAAAATAATCATGTGTACAGCGTTGGGGCAACAGAATATGCTGGCAGAGGCCATAAAAGCAGGTGTGCGAGACTACATCGTAAAGCCATTTCAACCGGAGCGTGTCATCGAAAGCCTAGCAAAGGTGCTGGAGTAGTGCGTTAATGAGAGTTGAATTCATCGAGCCATTTGTGAAGGCAGGACTTCAGGTGATCACAACGTACATTGGTGCGCCTCTCAGCAGAGGACCCCTTAGTGTGCGCCGTTCGTCATTCGCTTCCGCTGACGTCAACATCGTAGCCGGAGTGAGTGGTGATGTCTCTGGTTCCGCCATCTACGCCATGCCGCTTGAAACCGCACTGAACCTGGCGTCATCGATGATGGGTGAGATCGTGCATACAATGGATGAACTGTCCTGGAGTGCCATTGCTGAGCTCGGAAACATCATCACAGGACACGCCACTCGTCTTCTATATGAAGCAGGCCTGAACTGCCACATGACGCCCCCTACGGTGTTGCGTGGTGCCAATATAGAGATATCTACCGAGGTTCATGCGCTTGTGGTACCGCTTGATACACCTTCGGGACGGTTTGAAATCAATGTGGCGATCGAGGAAGCGACTACGAAAGTGAGCGTCTAGCTGACCTCATCTTTATTTCAGGAGAAGCCATGCAAGGATTTGATGTAATCGCCCGTTTAGCTGTTGATACAGCCTCCGACGCAGTCTACATACTGACAGGCGCTGTGCGTATGGAAGTGCGTTGGGCCGAGGTCATCCCTACACTGCGCATCGCCAGCCGCATCCAACATCCTGAAGCCCCTGCAACTGCCGCATATGTGAACATCACCGGTGATATCCCAGGACACGGTTTGTTGCTGTTCGAACTAGCGGATGCCTTGTTACTGTGTGACTTATTATTAGGGCAGACTGAGGGTTGCGCAAAGGAAATGGGCGAGTTAGAGACGAGTGCTCTTCTTGAACTCGCGAACATTGTGACATCGAGCTACATCAACGCCATTGCTGACTATGAAGGTTGCTCGCTGTATCCCAGCCCTCCAGCCTTTGCATTCGATATGGCTGGAGCCATATTACAGCAGACGCTGTGCGCATGCGCGCATTTGCAGACACAGACATACAGTATCGCCACCAGATTCATCTACCACCACCGATGCATGGACGGGTTATTCCTATATATACCGGATGATGGCTTCTCAGGCCATTCCAACTCAATCGCCGATGCGTGATATTTTAGTTGGTATGGGTGAAACGGTGGCCTCTCAAGACCGCGATGTGGTGCTGACTGCTCTCGGTTTAGGAAGCTGCATCGGGATATTTGCATATGACTACCGGGCGATGGTGGGCGGATGCGCCCACGTAGTATTGCCCCATGCTACCGGTGCATATGACCCGTTATATCCAGCGAAATGCATGAATACTGCCTTTGACAGCCTGATCCAATCTATACAAGATATTACCAAGAGCTCACGCTACCTTAGCTGGGCCCTTGTTGGCGGAGCCCAGCTGTTCAAGGGGCTGACGCAAATAGGCCTGATGGATATCGGCGCGAGAAACATCAAGGCCGCACAGGAGCAAATGATTATCCGTGATATTAACCCCATATACACCGATTTTGGCGGCGACAAGGGGCGAACCGCCAAGCTGTATATAACCGATGGACTACTCTACATGAGGGTTCTTGGGCAGCAGGATCAGCCATTAGCTGACATGCGGCTAAATAAACGGATCAAGGGTCAAGGCCAATCATGAAACGGATAATGGTTGTCGATGATAGCGCATTTGCTCGTAAGGTGATCAGCTCCGTCATTAATAAGGCCTCCGATTTAGAGGTGGTGGTGACAGCCGCCTCTGGTGAAGACGCACTCTCTCGGATCCCGAAGGTGATGCCTGATGTGGTCACGATGGATATCGAGATGCCGGGGATGGGTGGAGTGAATGCACTTCAACAGATTGTGGAGCAGTATCACATTCCCGTTGTCGTCCTGAGTGCGGTCGGGTTCGCGGGTGCTGAGGTAAGCCTTAAGTGCCTGGAGCTGGGTGCCGTGGATGTGGTGTTGAAGCCCATGAGCAAGGGGTTGCCCGACTTAAGCGACGTCTCTGCTCAGATTGTCAATGCCGTTAGGCAGGCGGCCAGTATCAGCCCTGAACGCCTTCAGCGTCTTAACATCATTGCGGCTCAAAAGAAAGTGCCGGGTCAGCCCAAGGTCAATCCGCAAGCTAGCAGCGGCGCGTTTCCGATCGTGGTCATCGCAACAAGCACGGGTGGTCCTCGCGCGCTGCGGTATCTACTGCCCAGATTGAACCGCTCGCAAGATGCCAGTTACATCGTGGTGCAACACCTTCCTGTCGGTTTCAGCGAAATCCTGGCCCGCGACCTTGACCAGATGTGCTCCCTCTCCGTCCGCGAAGCACGGCCCAAGGATGTGCCTCAACTACGGGAGATTCTGGTCGCTCCTTCCGGGTTCCATATGGTGATGTCACGTACGGGGCATGTGGAGCTTAACGAAGATCCTACCGTATGGGGAGTTCGGCCTAGTGCTGATGTCACAATGGCCAGCGTCGCCGCACGGTATCCTGGCCGAGTGATTGGCGTCATCTTAACGGGGATGGGGCGTGATGGCTCTGAGGGCGCCAGTTTGATACAACAAAGCGGCGGACTTGTGTTGGCTGAGGCTGAGAGCAGTTGTGTGATTTTCGGAATGCCGCGTGCCGCTATCGAGAAGGGTGCCGTAAACGAGATAGTTGACCTGGAGGCGATGCCAGAGGCGATCGAACGGACAGTAAACCGGATGAGCAATGGTGATCTGCATCAGTAAATGTAAAACACCACCGACTGTTTTCAGTCGGTGGTGTCTGAATTGATATTACTGCATGTACGCCTCTTACAACATCATGAGCACATCAGTAATGTAAAGACAGGGCTCAGATAGTTCTGGCCTTGACGTTCTCGCTCCTGGGAGCAACGGATGAGAACTTCACAGCAGGGGCACTAGCCAGATCAGCCAGCAAGCATCGTGCCTCTGCCACATTATGGCCCATTGCCAGTTTCAGCAGCTCTTCAATCTTGGCACTAGTCTGTTCCACATCCAGACCATTACCCATCACCATGCGTATACTGGGATGCTCTGTGCCACACATTGTTTCGGCATCATACCAAAGCTCTTCGTGCAGCTTTTCGCCCTCACGTATACCCACATAGGTAATCTGGATATCTTGCCCAGGCACAAATCCACTCAACCGTATCAATTCCTCTGCAAGGAATGATATCTTGACCGGTTCGCCCATATCCAGCACGTATATCTCACCGTTCGATCCGAACACGCCTGCCTGTAATACCAATCGGCATGCTTCAGGTATCGTCATGAAATAGCGGGTCATGTCAGGATGTGTCACCGTAACAGGCCCACCGGCAGCTATCTGGCGCTTCATCATAGGCACCACAGAACCCCTGCTGCCCAGCACATTGCCAAATCTCACTATCGCGAAGCGCGTATTTTTACTGCGGTGAGCGGCACACTGAATCATCAGTTCAGAAACTCGTTTGGTAGCGCCCATCACACTGGAGGGGTTGACAGCCTTATCGGTAGAAATGCACACGCAACGTCTGACATCATATTTCATGCACATATTAATCACGTTACGGGTACCCATCACATTATTCAGTATCGCCTCCATTGAGTTGTTTTCCATTAGAGGCACATGTTTATGAGCCGCAGCGTGGAAAACTACCGTCGGGTGACACTGCTCAAACACAAATTCCAGCCTGTCAATTTGCTTGATGCTGGCGATATAGCACGTCGTATTGAGGTCGCGGAAGTTATTACGCAGCTCCTGTTGGATCTCGAATATACTATTTTCACCATGGCCCAAAAGGATAAGCTCCGCTGGCCCCATAGCGGCGATTTGCCGACAAAGCTCACCGCCGATTGATCCGCCGCCGCCAGTGATCAGAACACGCTGCCCTTTGATGTAGGCGTTGATGCTAGCCTGGTCAATTTGAACAGGAGCCCGGCGCAGAAGGTCTTCTATCTGCACTTCACGCAGGAATGGACGAATTCCCATCTGCTGAAGCATCTGTGGCAAACCCGGCAGGATACGTACAGCAGCTTTGGTCTGATTGCAGATGTTCAGGATTCTGCGTATATCATCACCACTCGCGGACGGAATGGCTAGAAGAATGTCATCTACTTTTTGGTCGGTCACTATACTAGGAATAGAATGGCAATCGCCGATCACTTTCGATCCATGGATGTTGAGGCCATGCTTTTCGGGGTCATCGTCGATATAACCAACGACATCGTATCCAGGCACGCGATGGAAATCTCGGCCCATCATTTCGCCAGCATCCCCGGCACCTACGATCAATATCCGACGATTGATCTCTTGTTTTTCAGGGTCATTGAGCTTATATGAGGTTCGGTGCATGTTGAAGTCCCACACTCTTAAGATCGCGCGGACACCATATATGCCGAGAAGAGTAATCAGACTCTGTATAATGGCTACACCGATGGGAAATCCATGACACAGACCCGATAGGCGGAAAATAATACTCATAATCAACGCAGACAAACAGGCCAGGCCGAGGTAAAAGGCATCGCGTAACCCAGAATAGCGCCATTCAATGCGATAGATTCTAAATGCGATAAACGCCACTAAATAGGCGATCGGCGTAAACACAAACGCCTTCTCGCCGTCAGCTATCGGCTTGATATCACCCTCGAACCTTATTATATATGCCACGAACAACGCAACTAATACTACAGCCCAGTCTGCGACGACTAAGCCGAGAGTTCTACGCGTTATCTTCATGCTTGAATACCTCACCTGCTATGCTTCTTACTTTAAATCCGAAATCAGTTACTACACATGCATTGTACCTGACCAGTGCGCAGGTACTACATATTTGACACACACATATGCACCCAGGTTCCTGTAAATTTCCGCAATTTCCGGATATCTATCCATTTGATATGACGACACAGCCATACAGATTGTTCGTATTTGCTATCATTAGCATATTATGTGATTCTCGTGCGATTAGGTGAAGCAGTATGCACATACCCACATACCCATTTCAACCGTGTACCGGCTCAAGTTAAGGTTGCAAGGTTCAGCTCATAGCGCAAGCAACCATAAAACGGGTAAACTCTATACACTTGCATACCGCAGCTTACAGTACCACATGGAGGTTTCGCTATGAAACTCGTGATTACCATTGTCCACGACCGGGATAAAAACCGCATCACAGAAAAACTGCTGCGTAACGGTTACAAGTTTACCAAAGTGGCCTCGACAGGCGGATTCCTTCGCGAGGGGAATGTCACTCTATTTATTGGTGTCGAAGATGATGACCTTGATAGGCTCATGGAGTTGGTCGACGAAAGCTGCAAAACCCGAGAACAGTTCGTCAATGTGCTGCCGCCAGATGCATCACCTGTCGGAGCATTTATGCCCAATCCTGTGAAGGTACAAGTCGGTGGTGCCGTTGTTTTCGTGATGGATGTCAGCCGGTTTGAGCGCTACTAACTATTAAGGGTATCTTCGATTTTGATTTTACAACCTGACCAACTGATTGGCCACGAGCGGGCGATCCTGCAGCTTCAAAACGCCATGGCCGCAGATCAGTGTTCTCAATCTCTCCTTATTACCGGGCCGCCTCAGGTAGGAAAGCAGAGCCTCGCACTATGGCTTGCGGCTTCGTTGATGTGCCTGGAGCCGGTCAGCACCGGTGCCTGCGGTAAATGCGCAAGCTGTCTTCGGCTACAAAACGACCAGCACCCCGAGCTTCATATCATCGAGCCGCATACAGAACAGACCCTCATCTGGCAGCTATGGGAAGGCCACACCATCCCTCGCGGGGTAGATCCCGCCTCTGTCGGGATCATTGAGAGAGCGATCAGCTATTCACCCACCTTCGGACGGCGCACCGTATTCATCATCCCACGGGCCGAAACCCTCACCGATTCGGCGGCTAACAGCCTCTTAAAGACACTTGAGGAACCACCTGCCCATGCGGTACTGATACTACTGGCTACCTCTGCCGAGGATGTGCTGCAGACAATCCGCAGCCGATGTGCATTGATACCGCTGAGCCGCGTGCCTGTGCCGGATGTAGTCGAATGGCTTGTTCATAAACACCAGATATCTCCAGAGATCGCCGTCCGGTGTGCGGAGATCAGCCAGGGATGCCCCGGCCGTGCTTTGAGCATCAGCACAGACCAGGACGCGATGAACCTATGGAACCAAGCTGCGGAGTTAGCCCATGACATCTGCATGAAAACCAGCGTCACTTCATCCTTAGCCCTCGCAGATCGCCTGCGCCAGATGTCTACTGTGCAGATTGGAAAAAAGGTCCCCACCGTCAATAGGGCAGCCCTGTTAAGTGCCCTGGATAGTGTGATGGTCTGGCTGCGCGACGCGATGGTCTGCGCGGCCACCAGTGGCGAAGGCCGCGTAGTGTTCCATGGCGACGAGCATCACCTCTCGCAAGCCGCCGACAAACTGGGAGCCTCGAGGCTAGCCAACATGTTGGAAACCAGCCTGGAACTCAGACGCGCCATCGACGGGAATGCGAACATTAAGCTGGTCACCGATTTACTGTTGATGCGGCTGTTGGAGTGTACTCGACAGTCATGAACCTCGATGTACAGATACTGAAATGGTGTAATACCGTCGCCGTCAGCCCCTGGGCTGACAACCTGATGTTGTTCTTGACCAACCAGCGTAACACCTGGCCGTTCATTCTGTGTGCGTTGATATGGCTGGTATGGAAGGGTGGTAAAACTGGGCGGCGTGTGGCCCTCATGCTGCCTCTGTGTATACTGCTCACGGACCAGATCAGTGCTCATTTATTAAAGGACCTGATTGGGCGTGACCGTCCCTGCAGCCAACATGATTTACAGTCATGGATGCGGTTGCTTGATGGTTGCAGAGATTCACACGGAATGCCGAGTTCCCACGCCACGAACATGTTTGGAGTGGCGACGCTGCTTACCCGCTATTATCGCAAGTGGTGGCCGGTGTTTTTTGCCATAGCCGCCATCATCAGTTATACCCGTATGTATCTGGGATTGCATTTTCCCTCAGACGTTTTGGTTGGAGCGATTTTAGGTAGTCTGATTGTTTTAGGGTTTGACGCTATATGGCGAGCGGTAGCTACCAAGCGGTTAACACGTCGAATCACAGATCCCGAATCATAAACCAGTAACCTTAGGTACGAGCCATGAACACCCATTCGCCGAACATTTCCACACTTACCCGGACAACCGTCGGTAGCGTAGAAATAGCTCGCTTTCGTGCTGATACACCGACACCAGCTCCATATGCCTGGCGGTTTCGCGGTCAAACCCCTCTCCCTCAACCGGTGTGCGGATGTGCTCACCGCCTTTAACCCAGGGAGCCAGTGTGAGGAACATCTCGTCGATCAGCTCCGCACGAAACATCTCGAAGTTCATGCCCCCACCGCCCTCGCACAACAGCAGCTTAACCCCCCGCTGCTCTGTCATAATCCGCACAGCTTGCTCCAGTTCCACCCGATTCTCACCTAACAGGTGTAACTCGGCGACGGCTTGAATGGCTTGCTGCTGCGGCAAAGGAAGGTTTTTAGGAGCAAATACAAGCGCAGGCCGCTGAACGTTGGTGAAGAAGCTGGAGTGCAACGGTAGATCACCGCTGGCGGTAACCACTGCGCGGGCAAGTGATGGCAGGTATGCGATTTTCCCGGCGCGAAGCGTGCTGGCCCCTATTATCACCCCATCGGCTTGCCGCTGCAGGCGGTGCATCAGCATCTGATCTATCGAGCTGCCCAACCCTTTGCTGCTGTCACCCAATCCACCTAGCGTGATTTTGCCGTCCAGGCTCATCACCATATTGAGATAGATGTAAGGTCGATCAGTGTGGGCGGTGGTGGGTACGACCGGGGTATACAAGGTATGCATATCACGGGGTTCACCCGATTTGTCAAACAGGCATTGCATCAAACTCCTCCTGCCAAAAGCGTATCATGGGCAACCACCGGGAGTCACCCCCCGGGCACGCCAATCTCCCGATTGGCATTCCCTCTCCATCCGACCGGTCCGGTTTTCCCTTTCCGGGCCGGTCTCTTCCCAAGGTGTTTTCCGAAGGGCGGATTCCGACGGATGAGACGGATTCGACCGATAACAATAGTGGGCAACCACGGGAGACCGTGTCGCATGCATGAAGGGAGGTTCGCGTACCGCCCCTACGAATCACATCATACAACGCAAAAAGCCCCTTGATTTCATCAAGGGGCTTTATCAATTAATGGGGCAGTTCCTGCCCAGCCGCATGCATTCGTGCCATCGCCTTATCCAGCGACCGGCGCGCTTCGGCTCGGTTGTAATTCGGATCGTCCAGGTGTTCTCGAGCCCGTTCATAGGCTTCCATCGCACGTTGAACGTCGATGTCCTTCTCGCGTTCTGCACTGTCGGCTAGAATGACCACATGGTTATCCGCCACCTGCAGGAACCCGCCGCCTATCGCCACGAGCTCATCGCTCAGGTCAGGATAAGTCACCGTCACCACTCCAGGCGCCAGTTCCGCCATCAACGGTGCATGGTCGTTGAGTATCCCAAATGAACCCATCACACCAGGTGCGACCACACTACATGGTTCTTCCACCAGTACGGTATGGTCGGGCACCACGATTTCCAATTTGAAGCTCTTGGCCATCAGTTAGTTACCCATTATGCCAGCAGTTGCTTGCCCTTCTCCACGGCGTCTTCGATGTTACCCGCCATGTAGAAGGCCTGCTCAGGCAGGTCATCGTGCTTTCCATCCAGAATCTCTTTGAAGGATCGCACGGTGTCGGCCACTTCCACAAAGCGTCCAGGGACGCCGTTGAACGCCTCTGCCACGAATAGCGGCTGGCTCATGAAGCGCTCAATCTTACGGGCACGGGCCACGACCAGCTTGTCGTCATCGGCCAGTTCATCAATACCAAGAATAGCAATGATGTCCTGAAGCTCCTTATACCGCTGCAGAATAGACTGCACGTCACGGGCTACCTTATAGTGCTCTTCACCCACGATGTTCGGGTCGAGGTTTCGAGAGACCGACACCAGCGGGTCAACTGCCGGGTAGATGCCTTTCTCGGTAATTCGTCGCTCCAGATAGACATAGGCGTCCAGGTGGCTGAAAGCGGTAGCCGGAGCCGGGTCAGTCGGGTCGTCGGCGGGTACGTAGATAGCCTGCACTGAGGTGACCGATCCACGGGTGGTGGATGTGATACGCTCTTGCAGCGCACCCATTTCGGTGCTGAGTGTGGGCTGGTAGCCCACGGCGCTGGGGATACGTCCCAACAGTGCGGATACTTCAGAACCAGCCTGCGTAAACCGGAAGATGTTGTCAATGAACAGCAAAACATCCTGACCAGCTTCGTCGCGGAAATACTCCGCCATGGTCAAAGCGGTCAGAGCGACACGAAGACGTGCCCCCGGCGGTTCGTTCATCTGTCCGAACACCATACAGGTTTTATTGATAACTCCCGACTCTTTCATTTCAAGCCAAAGGTCGTTACCTTCACGGGTTCGTTCGCCTACACCCGCAAATACGGACACACCACCAGCCTCGGTGGCCACGTTACGGATCAGCTCCTGAATAAGAACCGTCTTGCCTAAACCAGCGCCTCCGAACAGACCGATCTTGCCTCCCTTGTTGAAGGGGCAGAGAAGGTCGATGACCTTCAGACCGGTAGGCAGGATCTCTGCCGAGGTGCTCTGCTCTTCAAAGCTAGGCGCACTTCGGTGAATGGGCATCTGCTTGGTTTCGCCCACCGCACCCTGCTGGTCAATGGGTTGACCCAGCAAGTTGAATATCCGGCCCAGAGTGCAGTCGCCAACCGGCACCGAAATCGGCGCACCGGTATCGACAGCATCCATTCCGCGTTTCAGTCCGTCCGTGGTAGATAAAGCGATGCAGCGTACGGCGTCGTCGCCCAAATGCTGGGCCACTTCCACTACGAGGCGTCGGTTATCCTCGTGGGCGATATCTATATTAATCGCGTTGTAAAGTGCCGGTAGTTCCTCAGGTTCAAACCTTAAGTCCACTACAGGACCCATTACCTGTGTTATTTTTCCAACCGCCATGGGTATGTGTATCCTCCTGGGCCGCGCTGTACACGGCGTACGTAACTACTATTCGTTCAGAGCTTCGGCCCCGCTCACCACTTCCGTAATTTCGGTAGTAATGGCGGACTGCCGTATGCGGTTGAGCTGCAGCGAAAGAGTAGAGATCATCTTTCCTGCGTTTTCGGTTGCACTGCTCATGGCTGTCATGCGCGCGCCATGCTCACTGGCGTTGCATTCCAACAGAGTTTGAAACACACTGTTGAGAAGGTATCGTGGAAGCAGGTTACCCAGAAGCTGGTCGCGATTGGGCTCCATGAGAAAGTCCAAATGCTCCTGGCCTATCTCGCTTTTGGGCTGTTCTACCGGTAATAAGCGAACTACTGTGGGTATTTGAACCAGCGCACTTCGGAAGCGGTTATACACCACGTAGAACTCATCGACTTGACCACTCATGAACATCTCAACAGCCTGATTCGCTATCTTGGTGGCCATGCTGACGTCTGGGCCGCTATTGGGAATACTGTATTCCTGTAACGGTCTTAAGCCCCGCTTAGTGAAGTATTTACCGGAACGTAAGCCTACCGAGACTAACTTCACGCTGCCGGCGGGTTTTGACGCCACAAAAGCCTGCGCTTTACGCAACACGCTAGCGTTGTAACCACCGCACATGCCGCGGTCACTTGCCATGACCACCACACCTGTGTTGCTCACTTTTTTCCGTTCTTGCAGCAGCGGATAATCACCCAATCCCGTGCCAGCCAGAAGAGCAATGACGTCACGCATTTTCGTGGCGTAAGGCCTGGCAGCTAAAGCCCGGTCCTGTGCGCGTTTGAATCGTGCAGCAGCGACCAGCTTCATAGCGCGGGTTATCTGTTGTATATTTCTGGCGATCCGGATTCTCTGCCGAATCTGCTTGGTTGATGCCATTCTGGTTTCCCGTCTTTTTTGTCAGGCCGGAGTATAACCACCCCGGCCAGATGGGCTATTATTTACTGGCGGATTGCGCCTTGTATTCCTTCAACGCCTTTTCAAGGGCGGTGCGGGTGTTGTCGTCAATCTGCTGGTTACGCTTGATGAACTCAGGGATCTCTGCATATTTTTCATACACAAAGCTCAAGAAGTTCGCCTCAAAAACTCGCACATCATCGAGGGATAACTCGTCGATATGCCCGTTCGTGGCTGCAAAGAAGATCATGGTTTGATCCACTACATCCATCGGACGGTATTGAGGCTGCTTCAGAAGTTCCATCATCCGCTGACCACGGGCCAGTTGCTGCTGGGTGACTTTGTCAAGGTCGCTGGCAAACTGCGCGAAGGCTTGCACTTCACGATATTGCGCCAGGTCACCCTTCAAACGTCCGGCTACCTGCTTCATCGCTTTGATCTGCGCCTTGCCGCCTACGCGGGAGACCGAGATACCCACGTTCAACGCCGGCCGGAAACCAGCAAAGAACAGGTCGCTCTCCAGATATATCTGTCCGTCGGTGATGGAAATCACGTTCGTCGGGATATAAGCTGAGACGTCACCAGCTTGAGTCTCGATGACTGGCAGTGCGGTTAAGCTTCCACTACCCAGAGCGTCGTTCAGCTTAGCTGCGCGCTCCAGCAGTCGGCTGTGAAGGTAGAACACGTCTCCAGGATACGCCTCACGCCCCGGGGGACGACGAAGCAGCAAGGATACCTGTCGGTAGGCCACAGCGTGTTTCGACAGATCATCGTAGACCACAAGTGCATGCATCTTGTTGTCACGGAAATACTCACCCATCGCGGCACCAGCATACGGTGCGATGTACTGCATAGCGGCTGGGTCAGAGGCTCCTGCGCACACGATGATGGTGTACTGTAGGGCTCCGGCATCTTCCAGCGTCTTCGCGATACGCGCGACCGTGCTTTGGCGCTGGCCAATGGCCACGTAAATGCTGAAAATCGGCTTGTTGGTTTCATGGGTGCGTGACTGGTTGATGATCGTATCGATCGCAATTGCCGTTTTACCGGTCTGTCGGTCGCCAATTATCAACTCACGCTGTCCCAGACCGATGGGGATCATACTGTCGATGGCTTTGATGCCAGTCTGCAGCGGCTCAGTCACAGGCTGTCGATCGACAACACCTGGTGCATTACTTTCCAGAAGGCCGAACTCATCCGTAAGAATGGGTCCCTTACCGTCCAGAGGCTGGCCAAGAGGGTTCACAACGCGCCCCAGTAAAGCTTTACCCACAGGAACCTGCAGGATACGCTCGGTGCGTTTGACTTCGTCACCCTCTTTGATGCCCACATCATTGCCTAAAATGATGACGCCCACGTTGTCCTCTTCCAGGTTCAGTGCCATTCCATAAACACCGTTTTGGAACTGGACGAGTTCGCTGACCATCACGTCTTTAAGACCGTACACGCGGGCAATACCATCACCCACCTGCAGTACTCGGCCGACACTCACCTCTTCAAGGTTGCGTCCGTAGTTGAGCAGTTGCTGCTCAATGATCGATGTTATCTCTTCGGGTCGGATAGCCAATTGTATCTATACCCTCCTGCCCCGACATGCTGTATTGCCTTTGCGGGTGCCAGTTGTTTGTGTTCTCAGGTGGCGGCTAACAGCCCACGCAGATGCGCAAGCCGACCGCGGATGCTGCCATCAATGACCGTATCACCGATATTCACGATGATGCCGCCCATAAGTGAAGGCTCTACTTCTGTTGTGAGCTTAATATTTCGCCCTGTACGTTGTGCCAGGCTGTCAATAAGCTGTTGTTTTTGCTGCTCATCTAATGGCCGGGCTGATTTGGCGGTGACCCGCACTTCGCCAAGTTCCGCGTCGAAGAGTGCTTCGAACTCTTGCAGCACGGCTTGGATCAGCGTCTCTCGCCTTTTGCGGATCAGCAGAATGGTCAGTGCTTTTACAAGCTCTGGCATCTCCGCATGTTCCAGTGCACTCAGAACCGCCGTCTCCTTGACGTCAACCGGTATCATCGGGTTGTGGATGAGCTGCAGGAGCCTGGGATACTGCGCCATCATCTCTGCCATCTGAGTCAGTGATTGGTCTACCTCAGACAACAGGTTCTGATGGTGAGCGGCATTGAATATGGCCCTTGCATAACGACGGGCGATTCTTTCATCCTGCATGACTAGTTCTTTGCCACCTGCTCAATGAAATCGGCGACCAGCTCACGGTCCGACGCATCATCAACTTTGTGGTTCAGCAGCTTCTCAGTAGCCTGAATAGTGATGTCCACTACTTGCGCTTTTAACTGAGCCATCATCTGTTCGCGATCGAATTGTAATGTCTGGCGGGTATCACTCAGGATTTTCTCCGCCTGCTGTCTGGCCTCGGCAAGGATGGTTTCGCGCATGGCCTGAGCCTCTTGCACGGCGGCTTGTGTTTGCGCACGTGCCTCCGCCTCGATGTTAGTCAGCCGCTGCTCGTAGTCAGCCTTGAGGCTTTCCATGTTTCTGCGGGTTTCATCCACCTTGTCATACGTCTGCTGAATATCCTCTTTACGGGAATCCAGAAACGCAGCTAATGGCAGCCATAAGAACTTCTTGAGCAACAGGAAAAGCAGCAAGAAGCCTACAATCGTCACCAGGATCGTCTTCGGGACGATCTCCAGTGCTTCCATAATGCTTCCGCCGGACGCTAGAATGAACAAGTTGCTCCTCCTATTTGCACGGGGGGAATGCGACAGATTTAGTAGTATTGAGTACTCTCATCCGCCAAACGCCCCTCTGTGAGTTGGTTTTCGTGTGGAGCCTACTTAACTTGCGACTTCAGCAGATCAACGATGGCTGCGGTGTCTGGAAGTTTGCTCTGCAGCATGAAGAACATAACCAATGCGTAAATGACCAGTGATTCGATCAGAGCCAAAGCGATGATCATACCGGTCTGGATTTTGCCGGCAGCTTCTGGCTGGCGGCCCATGGCCTCAAGAGCACTTGCTGCGGCCTTACCCTGGCCGAGACCAGCACCGATGACTGCGATAGGCAGGCCTAAGCCTACGGCGATAGCTAAACCAAACAAGTAAAGCATAGAGGTAACCTCCTGATAGTTGTTATACGGGTGTCTGTAATGTGTGCCGTTTAGTGTTCTTCACCGTGCGGCAGAACAAGCGAAATGTAGATGGCAGCCAGGGTGATGAACACCAAAGACTGCACAAAACCAGTGAACATACCGAACAGAAGCATTGGAAACTGGAACGGAACGGGAAAGAATGGGATAACAGTCGCGGCCAACAGAGTCAGCATGGCGATTGAAGTTTCGTCTCCCATCATGTTTCCGTAAAGACGTATGGCAAGGCTTAAAGGCTTAGCAAGCGTGCCTATGATCTCCAAGGGGACCATCAGCCAGATGAGCCACCAGGGGGCCCCTCCTGTGAAGTGCTTGCAATACTTTACCAGCCCATTCTCCTTGATGCCCACATACTGAACATAGAAGAAAGTGATGATGGCTAAGGCAATGGTGATATTCAAGTTCGATGTTGCCGTTTTCCCGATTACCGGAAACAGCCCCATCCAGTTGTTGACAAGAATGAACATAAAGAGAGTGGCCAGGAATGGGAAGTGCTTTTCGCCGGCCGGGCCAAGAATGTTGGTGGAGTATGAACGGAAGGCTTCCGTCAGCAGTTCTGTCATGTTCTGCCAAAAACCCGTAGGGACGCGCTGCATGTTGCGGGTGCCGGCACGAGCCATGAGCAACAGCAGCAACACAGAGATACCCGCATAGGCTACCATGACCCAGGGGCTTACGTGATGCACTTCCAAACTGATATCTCCCTAAGTGGCTTTCTCTTCACGATTCTGTTCGGTATCTTCGTCCGGCGGGTCACCGATCAAGCGGTCGTGCCAAGCCCGCCTGACTGCCAACGCAGTCATGAGCCATGGAACCATGCTGATGCCGATGATAAACGCCACCCTGTCGGGCAGATCATAGCGGCACACCCAAGCGACTAAAATTGCAGCCAGCGGGTAGCGCCACCAAACCTTGAACCAAAGAAACTTAGCGGCAGAACTGGTATGGCCTGGATGCAGGGCACGCACGGCCTGAGTGAGGCTATGAAGCAGCCACCAGGCGAATGCCGAACCTACTACATAGAATGCGATTAGCCTCCAACTGGTAACCAGTGCGACTATGACCGCAATCACAAGGCAGACGCGGAGGTATATCCGCTTCAATTCGGTCAGGATATCTTGTTCCACCTTATTCGGTATACCAAAAGATGAGCCGACATGCCATACACATAATGATATCTGTACCACGGATTGGTATAAATCAGCCCAATAGGCCTCATTATCGGGCTGTTCCTGCCGATCACTCCCAAACCATGAGGTTTATCGTGCCGACCTAGGATGCTGTGCTGATAATCCTCCAAGTGGGGTGTACTTCCACATTACCCTTGATCATCGCCCATACAGGACAGAGAGTCGATTCGGTGATCTTCAACGCCTGCTCCACATGCGTGTCGGTGGCGTCAGGCGATTGAAACTCCATATTAACTTCGATTCGTTCAAAACAGGTCGGGTGCTCTTCTCGCCTTGTGCCTTGCGCCATGATGCTGCAGCCGGTGATGGTGAGCTGTTGTTTGCGCAGCATCAACAGCATTGAGGTTCCCATACACGAGGCCAGACTCAGCAAAAACAGCTCCAGGGAGGTGTATCCTTGCCCATCACCCACCGGCGGGGTGTAGTCGATGCTGACAGGCGCGTTAGTGCCTGCGGTGCCGGAAAAGAATACTTTGTCGTTGATGAGATCAACGCTCACGTTCAAGGGTTCGAATTTCATGGGTTATCCTCCTAATGATAAGGTTTCGGTTATGTCTGAACCACGGATACCACGGATGGGTTCGGATGGAGAGGGATGCCAATCGGGAGATTAGCATATTGTCCTACTCATCCTACCCATCCTCTTGGGGTTCATATAAACCGCGGATGAACGCAGATGAACGCAGATGGGGACTGGGCGGTAGAGGCGACCGGCGATCGCCCTTGTCGGGGGCACGGCACGCCATGCCCCTACGGTTCCAACAACAAACCCGGACGTTCGCAAGTACTCCGGACACCCACGAAGTGGGTAAGATTCATTATAGCCAGGGGTAAGCGAAGCGCAACCCCTGGAAAAGATGCAAAAGAACCTTACCCCGAAGTGGGTCGTCCGCCACCGCATGCACAGGCAACCACGGGGACTGCACTACGCCTTCACCGGAAATTCATCTGCGTCATCTGTGTAATCTGTGGATGCTCCCTTCTTTCGCGTGAGGGTGTGCTACTGCTACTCCACGCGCAGCAACACCGTGTCCTTTTCCTTCACATTAAGCTTGAGCCTTTTTGTGTTCGTCGCAATCCTCTCACCGGTCAGCAGATCGAACACGTCGCAGGTTTTGGGCAAATCAATCAGCTTCCAACCACCCTTCGCGGCATGAAGACATATGATGCCGCGGTCGGCGAAGAAGCAGTCATTCGATGAGCTGTAGATATGAACGCCAGCATAATCGGCGACCGCCCGAAGTGCCTCAGGAGTGATCATGGAGGATGCGTAGTAGACTGACCTCCATCCGTCCATTTGCTTGATCACAAATCCCGGTTTGTGGAGAGGCTCCACCAGGCCCAGCACCTCCGTGCGGGGATCATCCGCGTAGAACACCGGACCGGTGCCAATCCCATCACCGTCAGCGCCTTTGACACCGGTTGGGTCCTTTAAACCGCGAAACACTGCCCGCTTTTGTGAGCCATTCATTTTGATCGTGGATGCTTGCACTTGAGGTATGCACACCAGATTAATGCCGGTGAGTGTTTTCATCCGCTCGGTAGACAGGCCGGTCTCGGACACATAACCCGGCGCATACATCCACAGAGCCGTGGCGTGGTCCTTCTTCAGACGTGCATGTATTGCCCTGATTTCGCCGTCAGTAAGCGAGTAGGCGTTCATGAAAACATAAAGCTTATGCCTGGGAAGCTTCGGATTGGCTATATCCGATAGTAAATAGTAGCTCTGTGATGCTCCCAGACGAGGCCAGTCTGTTTTACCGTCCACCTCTACACCGACCCCAGGACGGCACACAGTCCAGCTCTTGTCATCTAGAATGACCGCAATTTCGGCACTACCCAGGCGTGAGCGCAGCATACTTTGGTCGCCGGCTGTTTTCAACTGCTTGATGAGGGCCAAGACATCAGGATCATCATACGTGCCGAAGCTCATATCAGCCCACCAGAACGATTGCCCGCGTGACAGGATATTCCCTAACTCCCGCTTGAGCACCCCTGCCGTTTCAGCCGGAGTGGTGCAGCGGCCGATCGGATCCTGCGTGACATGGGTTCGGATATCCGA
Source organism: Armatimonadota bacterium (assembly GCA_963677485.1). Classification (GTDB taxonomy): domain Bacteria; phylum Armatimonadota; class HRBIN16; order HRBIN16; family HRBIN16. The sequence goes on from OY781964.1 coordinate 1,333,903, forward strand.
CTCGTTGATGTTCATTTTGCCGTGGAGCAGGATCGACTCCACCATGGTCATCGAAACACTAGTTCCACCTGGGCCGCGTCCTCCGTAGTGCGAGGGGCTGCCCATGAAGTCAAGATCGGGGCATCTCAACAACCGCGTGACAGCATTGTGCTGGCTCTCAAGCTGGTATGGGCCAAACACATTGAGGTAACCGTAAAAAGAGCCCACCAGCATATTTCCATCGGAAGCCTGCTTCACGATGCGCGCAAAATGGGCAATCGCATCCGCGTTGACTTCGGAGTAGTAAAGATACCAGTCCGTGATCCGCGTTCCGAGCTTGGCTGGATCACGGAACCGAATTCGGTCTTCGCCGACCTTGCGTTCCTCAACCGTGGGCACGGTGACCCTCGAAAAAGTGACCGACGGGTCTTTCCAGGCTCTACGCAACGCAGCCTCAGTCTTATATTTGGCCCGGAGCCACTGGCGGAACGCTTCGGTTGACGCCTCGCTGAAGTCACCCACCCCACCTTCCCAAAGCAGGGGTCCAAACCATTCGCAGGCCTGCACGTCGCAGACAAACAGGCCCAGCACTCTATCGGCATATGGACCTGACCGGATATGTTTCACAAACACCGTCAAGTCTGTAGAGGCATCTTTCAACCACGGCTTTGATGAGCGACTGATGGGCAGCCAGCCTTTGGTATCGAGCGGACCTGTTGTGCCATCTGCCCACTTGATGACATCCTTCGGGTGTTTCACCAGCCACTTGTTCATACCTTCGACCTCGGTACCGAGCCGTATGACGAAGTAAGCCTGAGGATCAACGGCTGTGACCTTCTGAAGCAGGTCATCGCAGTCAGAGTAGTCATACTTTTCTTCAGTCCTGTGTCCGAGTGAGACGCTGTGATCGTATATATGCACCCCTGCGTCTGCCATCCCCTTGTTGATTTTGGGGTTCAGGCAATCAATGGCCACAAAGCCGTTGAAAAAGATCGGCTTGCCATTGACAAACACGGCCGGACTGCCGTTGTGCATCTTCACCTCGGCTCGGACGGGTTTCACCTGCTGGCACGCCGCGGTCGAGCTGAACAGAGCTGCTATTACTGCGCATCCCAGAACCCATGCGATTGTTTGCAAAGCTATCATTTGGCTGTATCCCCTTCTGGTCGGTTGAACGAAGCACCGGTGTTGGCCTAGTGCATGCTGACACCCATATACTACTCTGTCTTACGGTGATATTCCTGGTCGACCTGCGAATCACAAGAGTCCAGATTGTCTGAACCACGGATTACGCGGATGACACGGATGGGAAGGGATGGAGAGGGAGCCAATCGGGAGATTGGCGTTCCCAGGGGTGGCGTTCCCAGGGGTGGCGTTGCCAGGCGCGCATGGTCAACGAATGCCAGTGTGAAATGCATCTGCGAGTAAAATGAAAGTGAGCAATGAATCATCTCCAGTCAGGAACAAAAACACACCAAAATGACTCCTAAACTTATGAAAACAGCACTCGTATACGCCCCTTTAGCACTCACGCTGGCTCACTGTCGATGCTTGTGTGCTGCGCCCACCGTCACCGCCGCATCGGCCACCACTGGCCAGATACAGCTTGTGCTGAGCGGACCGTCGCAGCAGGTGAAACTGGTGGAAATGCGCCCCTACGAGCAGCCAGATGCCACCGCGGGCTGGAGCATTTCAGCTGCCAGCCTCGCCGCAGCCAACGGCTGGCTGAGCGTCACACCCGCCAGCACTGCCAGCCTGGCGGAACCTGACCGTGTGCGTGCGGAGATGGTGCCTTATTTTGCAGCCAGGGTTCGTAACACTGGGGCCAGCAGCGTGAATATGTATGTCCAGTTTGTGTTCGGCGGCGTCACCAAACAGGCCACCATCACCGTGCCCGCAGGCGGATGGCAGATTGTGCGCACCACTCTGTCCTCGTTCGGCACCGATTGGTCGGGCTGGCGCAACCTGAAGATCGTGCTGCCCTTCGGAAGCAAGATCGACTTAAACTGGCTGGCGGTGACCGACAACCCCGGCTTCGCCGGCACCGGCAACCGCGGTTATGACCGTCTGTGGAAGTTTGGATGGCCTGACAAAGTCATCTGGGAAGGGCTGAGCCAGCAGACCGTTGAGGTGCCCCGCTTCAACGGCCAGCAGGACCGCATCTACAACAAGTTCCAGCTGCTTGATGCCGTCACCGGAGCACCGCTTGAGACACCTCATTATGTGACCGACTTCTCGCAAGCCGGTGAGGTGGCTGATGACGTAGAGGACGGCTGGTATACCGAGGGCAACGGCAGCAGCTATACCATCAGCGGCGGTGTGATGAACATCAGCTTCAGCAACCCGACTAATGGACAACCTTTCGACCCCATCATACGCAACGAACGCTATTACGTTCAGGCCAGCAAGGTGAAGTATCTCACGATGCGCTACCGCATGAGCGCGGAAGTTTCCGGCGGCATGACCCTTGGAGTTTTCGCATGGCCACTCGATGGCGGCAACTACGGCTACACCAGCCTGAACATCCCGACCACCACCACCTGGCAAACCATCAGGATTCCTCTGACCAATATGGGCGCCAACTGGACCGGCCGGCGCAGTTTTCGGATAGATCCTGTGGATGGTGAGGTCAACGCCAACAGGTTCCTGAACAGCATCATGATGATCGACTGGATCGCCCTCACCGCCGACAACACCTACACTGGTGGTGACGTGAAGCCCGGTGAGATAGTATGGGATTTCGCACAGCTGTCTCACCGCGATAAGCAGTTTATCAAGAACACCAATCCTAAGGGTCTGGGGCCGGTCATCGACTACGATGATGCTCAGGCGCTGGGAGTTCAGACGATCTCATACCCCTTCCTTTTGAACGGAGTGCTGGCCGATCCGAGCAACAACAAAACCACTTGGACGGTCGACGGTGTGAAAGTGCCCATCAACATGGGCTATGTCTACGCCATCGACGACAATGTACAGAAGGCCACCGACCGTGGTATGCGCATATTTCTGTTGCCAATCAATGGCATGCCGAGTTCACCCAGCAACGACTGGCCGCTGCTGCACCCCCTCAGCGATGTGGAGAACGCACCGAATCACCTGGGGGCATTCAACACCGGTGATGAGCGGTCATTGCTCAGTTTCCGCGCGGCGATGGAGTTCCTGACTCACCGTTACAGCGACCCGCGGGTGACCGTGGGCACCTGCGGCGATATCGTGTTGGGTAACGAAATACAAAGCCACTGGTGGTGGCACAACATCGGCAATGTCAACCCGGACGTGGTGATTGAAGACTACTATCGGTCGCTGCGGGTCAGCGATATCGCCATGCGACGCACCAACCCAAACACCAACCTGTACGTCTGTCTCGACCACTTCTGGGCAGCCAAAATGATGGCCGACACTACCGTCAACATGACCGGTAAATACCTGCTGGACGGCATCAACGACTGGTGCAAGAACGAGGGTGATCTGCCTTGGGGGATGGCGGCACACCCGTATCCTGCAAATCTGCTGGAGCCACGCTTCTGGACCGATGGGGCCGAATCAACCTTCGACCTAAATACTGCGAAGATCAGCGCGAATAACCTCGAGATGTGGCCAGCTGTGCTCAGTCAGCCTCAGTTGCTGTATAACGGCCGACGGCGGAAGCTTGCGTTTACGGAGCAGGGGATGCACACGCCCAACCAGTCCGATGGGCAGACGATCCAGAGCGCCTGCGTAGCCCTGGGATACTACAAAGTGGACAGGATCCCCGGTCTGGAGGCGTTCAACTACTTCGCACAAGGTGACTACCTCGACCCCAGCGGGCTGCGCATCGGTCTGTGGACACACAAAGACGGCAGCAGTGCCACCTTCGACCTGGGCGTGAAGAAACCAAGCTGGACATCTTACCAGATGGGAAGCACAGCCGGTTTCAAGAGCTACGCCAACTTCGCGCTGGGCCTCGCGGGCTACGGCTCGTGGCTGGATGCGGAGCCCAGACGTACCGAGCTGGCCTTCAAGTTCACCACCGATACCGATCTGTGGGCCGCCACCCACGATGTCGGCAACCTACGGGTAGAGGCGGGCATCCTGCGCGGCTCATCGTTAAGCGCTGACCCCTTCATGGAGCGGCCCAAGATGTGGCTGCTGCCCAACCTGTTCTCCAAAGTCGTGATCCGCATGAGGGTCAACGGGGGCACGAAAGGGCAGGTCTACTACACCACCACGACAGAACCTGCTTATTCCGAGGATAAGTCACTGCAGTTTGATATTACAGCCGACGGGATGTGGCACGACTACGTGCAGGACATGGCCAGCCAGCCCAAATGGGCAGGGAAAACCATCAACGGCCTCCGGCTAGATCCCACAAATGTGAATGGTGCCTCGTTTGACATCGCGTTGATCTCGAGCAGCATCCCCGAGCCGATACCTTCAGCCACCATCGCCGGCGTGATCGGCCTGCTGGACTACAACTATACCAACCCGGCCGTGGTGTCGGGCACTATCGAGCTTCATGATGTCAGCACCAACGCGCTGGTGGAGACCATCCCGGTGGCTTTGAGCAACTCAGGCACTATCAGCCTGAGCACCCAACAAACAGGCAACTTCAGTGCTGTGGTTAAGGCCCCGCATTTCATCAGCATACGGAAGCCGATCACGCTGGCTATTGGGCAGACCAGCTCGCTGTTTGCCAACCTTCCCAACGGCGATGCGAACGGCGACGGAAAAGTGAACCTGTTCGACATCGTGGCGCTGGACAGGTATTTCGGCACTGCCAACACGATGAGCGACCTAGACGGTGATGGCAAGGTGAACCTATTCGATTATGTGGTGATTGACCGCTATTTCGGGCAGCAGTCGCAGTGAGCCGCCGGATGTAAGGGGCATGACGTGCCGTGCCCGTATTGTCATCGGTCCGATCCGCCTAATCCGTCTGATGGAATCGGCGGTAGGGGCGGGGTTTCCCCGCCCCTACGGTCGCATTACAAACGGGTATAGGGCGCGGGGGCGAGGACGACAATTTCAACCAGGAGATCATATCATGAGCACCCGCATATACCCTGTAGAACCAAGGCAGTACGTCGATGGACGGCCTGGGGCCGGTTATCGGCTTGACTTGAAAGATGAAGGCATCGTGTTCGAACACGGCTCAGGTCCAGAACGCTGTGACTACCTGGGCGCCCGCGAAGCCTCCGCCTTTGAATACAAAGGCAAATATTACCTTCACTACGATGGGGCTGGTCCCAATGGCTGGGTCGCCTGCCTGGCCACCAGCACGGACCTGCGCCATTGGGAGCGCCGCGGTCCAGTGTTGCCGCTCGGTGATAAGGGAACCATCGACAGCGGAAGTGCCTCATCGCCATGGGTCTACAATGATGGCAAGAAGTGGCACATGTTCTATGTAGCCACCCCTACCACCTCGCCTGGGCCGGACTTCGTTCCAGCGTTGCCATACTACACTTGTAAGGCCGAAGCCAGCACGTCCTCAGGGCCCTGGCACAAACGCTACGACATCATACCATTCCGCACCGTAGCGGGCACATACTACAGCATCACCGCCTCGCCGGGTCCTGTCATCAAGCACAACGGCGAGTATATGATGTTCTTCAGCACCACCTGTGGCACCGAACGAACCCCCTATGTGCGCACCCTGTCGATCGCCCGCACCAAGAATCTGGACGGTGCCTGGGCGGTGGATCCAAACCCGATGGTGCCCATCGCAGAACAGGTGGAGAACGCATCGGTCTACTTCGAGAGGAAGAGCAGCACCTGGTTCCTGTTCACCAACCATATCGGGATCGATGAGCAAGGCGGCGAATACACCGACGCCATCTGGGTTTACTGGACGAAGGACATCAACCACTGGGACGCCAGTCATAAGGCGATCGTGCTGGACGGAGCAAACTGCCAGTGGGCGAAAGAGTGCGTTGGTATGCCCTCCGTGCTGGTAGTCAAAAACAAACTGGCACTGCTGTATGATGCCGCGCCTGGCCGCAGCAAAAGCCATATGCGGCGTAATATCGGCCTCGCCTGGCTGGAGCTGCCACTGATCACGCCATAAGGCCAAGCGATGATACAGCCGTTGATCGGCGCTGATTGTATATTTCTGCACAGAAACTGATATATTGTGTGTATATCAGTTTCTGAAGAGGCTTACTGTCATGCCAGAACCAATTAGCAGGGAACGTAGTCAGCAGATTCGCAATGTTGGTTTTTTGACAGCACTCCTCGTCGTGCTTCTGCACTCAAACAATGTGCAAAGTTACAGCCTGCTACGTTTCGATACAACATGGACCAGGGCGGTAGCCTTGTTCGAGACCATCGTCTCGGAAGGACTCGCGCTATGTGCTGTGCCGTTTTTCCTGGCGATCGCGGCTTTCCTGTTTTTCCGGGATTATACCCAGACACTCCAATGCATTAAGCAAAAGTACGCACGCCGCATCCACTCACTTTTGATCCCTTATCTATTCTGGAATGGCTTTCACTACTTGGTGCAGATGGCGGTGGTCAGTATCCCCGCCATACGGGCTCGGATGGATGCCAGCACGGAGCCGATCCTGGCCAGCCGGCCAGGGCTTAAAGAGATTGCGCAAGTTCTGCTGTTACACAAATATAACATCCCTTTCTGGTTCATACAGGCCTTGATAGTGTTTGTGGTGCTCACTCCCATGGTATATGTAGTGATGAAGCACAAGATAGTCGCGATTAGCATACTAGCTATCACAGCCATTGCGGCACTTGCAGAGGTGCAGCTGCCCATCATCACAACCGACACCTGGTTCTATCTATTGTTGGGTAGTTTTGTAGCCATACATCCGCAAAGTATACGCAGGTTGTTGCGCGCTCTGGAGAGCTCCAAACTGGCGTGGGTTTTCATCGGTACATGGCTTCTAGCATCTGTATTTCTTGTGTATTCCAACAACGTCTATACGCAAAATGCAGCCATCATGACCGGCATGGCTGCCATTTGGTTTGGATATCCGATCTACAAGCACCTGCTGCCGATTTCCTTTTGGGGACGACACACTTTTCTGATTTATGCTATTCACCCCACCTTACTGGGAGGCATCAAGATGATTTTGGCATTCGTCGCGGGCAAGTCTGCGATGATGGCACTGGTGAGCTATCTGCTAGCTCCGGCCATGACGGTGGGTATTATCATATGGTTCTGTAACTTTTGCGGGTTGCGATTACCCAAGGTATACCGCTTTATCTCGGGCGGACGATAGTCGCTATCAAGCATCCTTGCTCTCGATACAGACGAATCGATGCAAAACCAAGGCAGGTATCAGGGCCAATGCCGGTGTATCTAGCCATGCGTCACCCAATCTTGATTGATCTGTCCGCTTAGGAGGCTTTGTATGAAATCACCCGTGTTCCGTATAGGTAATATCGTGCTTTGGACACTCATGGTTGTGCTCATAACCTGTATATCATATGCAGCACCTGCGAATGATACAAATGGTTGGACAAAAGGGGTTTACAGCTCCGTCGTTCAGGTGAAAGCGACGAAACCGACCCTGAAGCTAACACTCGAAGCAGCCAAAAAGCAAGCCATCACCAGCATCATGACCGCCTTTGGGAAAACTCCGATCAACAGCTTCGTGAGCGGTCAGGACTTACTGAAATATGCGAAACTGCGCACTTTGCTGGAGAAGACCATCAGCGAAAATGGGCGATTCAAAAGCGTGTCACTCAAAGTGGCTGGTGTGCCCTACATCAAGATGAGTGCCGAGATACCTACGATGAAGTTATTATTACCTGCACTGGATTTTTACCGTAAGCTGGGATCATCGGATGGGAATGCCAAATCGCTGATCATGAAGATCACTTCCCGGGGCAATGACAGGATCATGGCTGAAAAGTCGATGGATGATAAGTCGATAGAAGAAGAGACCCCTGTCGGCCCTTTTTCATCCTTGATAATAGACGCCTCGGGGTTGGGTTTGAAAAGAGCCATGAGCCCCAAAATCCGGCGTGAAGATAAATCGGAAGTCTGGGGAACCGTAGAGGTTGACCCCGACTTCGTGCTGGAAACAGGCATCGTCTCCTATACGGCGTCGATGGCTGAGGCCGTGCGTGACCCCCGTAGGGGTGATAATCCGCTGGTGATCAAGGCGATCGGCATTTCCGGCGGGAAGTTCCTCTGCGACCCTGTGATCAGCGATGGGGACGCGATAACCGTGCTGAATGAAGAGAAGAACACGCACTTTTTGGAGAAGTTCAACGTCATCTTCATCGCGAACTAGGCACAGGTTTTGGTATCAAGGAGGCGGGGGAGTGAGGAGAGTAGGAGGCTCGAGAACGGGCCGGTCTGGCGGAGTTTCTCTCGGGTTTGGGTTCGAAAACCAGACCTGACACAGGCAACCAAGTTCATTACAGGCAGCACGATTACTGATACTTTGCTAGCTCACCGCTCTCGGCTTACCAACAATCGCCTGTGTGATCCCCTCACTCAGGGCCGGGGAAGGCCTCGCCATAGTCCTTGGTGCTGGCTTGCCAGTCGTGCAGACGTCTGCGCATGGTGTCAAGCACCTGACGCAGTTTGGGCTCCTGGGCCAGGTTACTCACCTCCCATGGGTCGGTACGCAGGTCATACAGCTCCTCTACAGGCCGCGTGTCAGACATCCAGGCAAGCTGTTGCTTATTCAGCTTGCCTTCGGCTCTCAACCGTTTGAGTTCGCCCAGTACTGGATACAACGAGATGATATACTGGTTATCCTGTGTGTACGGCCTGTCCGGGCAGTAGTTCCGTATGTATTTATATCTGTGATCCACTACGGCGCGGATGTGGTCCAGCGTCTCATCGCATCGGTCACGGGCCGCCACACAGTAGTCGCGCCCCTGGCTGCCGGGCAGCAAAAGCGGTCGGCCTTCCATGTAGGCAGGGGGTGTCACCCCCGCCAGTGCCAAAACGCTGGCGGACACATCGATGGAGGAGATCAGCCGTTTATCCACCTGACCACCTCGCCACAGCCTGGGGCAATGCACTATCAGCGGTACGCTGACTCCGCCTTCGTATAGCCACTGCTTGCCGCGCGTGTTACATGAGCCGTTGTCGCCCTGCAGAATGAGAATGGTATTGTCCAGCACACCGTCGGCTTCCAGCCGCTTCATCAAGATGCCAAACTCAATATCAAGCAGGTTGCACATATCCATATAACAGGCGTAGTCGTCCCTGGCCACAGGTGTATCCGGGTAATAGGGCGGCAGCTTCAACCGATTGGGATCAACACGGTAGCCTAGCCGCTTGCGCTCCTCCGGCCACAATCCTCGGTGAACCTGCCAGAAATTCATCTGCTGGAAGAACGGCTGACCAGTTCTGCGCTGGCTGTAGTGAGTGCCGTCCCACACCTCGTTTCGGTTCGCGAAGTTGAAGTCACTCTTGCCAGGTTCATCAATCGGGTGGTTGGCATTGCCGTTCGCGCAGAAATAGCCTGCATCCCGTAGATAGCTGGTGATGGGCTTCACAGGGGCCGGCAGACGCCATCCATCGGTCGCGTGGCTGCGATGGTTCTGGCAGTTTATTGAGGTTTGGTACATACCGGTGATCATGGCGGAACGTGAAGGGGAACAGACAGGTGCCGTGCAGTAGGCGTGATCAAAGCGCACTCCCTGACTGGCAAAGCGGTCGATGTTCGGCGTGCGGAGTTGCGGTGTTCCGTAACAGCCCAGATGCTTCCCCTGATCTTCGGTCAGCATCCAAATGATGTTTGGTTTATTACCGTCCATGGCAGAAACTATCCCTCAGGTTTGATGATCGATGTATTGCTTACAAATCCCGGTATGAAGGGTGCTTATTTCCCCCAGATGCCCTCGATTTTACCCGTTTTCGGCAGGGCGAACCATATGGTGGTCCCCTCCTCTACCTCACTGTCGATGCCCACACGTCCGCCATGGGCGTGAATCACGCGGCGCACCAGAGCCAGGCCGACGCCAGTGCGATCTAGCTGGTCGCTAACTTGAGCTCTGCGGAAACCTTGAAACACTTGCTTATGATATTTCGGGTCAATACCGGGGCCATTATCAATCACTTTCACAATACAGTCAACATCAGTTTCGCTGCCCTCAATCCGAATCTTGCCATCAACCTTATCCATAAAGGTGATACTATTGATCAGTATATTGGTCAGGGCATTCACCATCTGCGTCTTCTTAATAGGAACTACCGCCCATTGCCCTAGAACCTGCACATCTATGTCGTCAGGTTTACTGATCGTGCTTAACACTTCGTGAACCAGCTCCTCCATGTTTACCATAGTGGTCTCTTCAAATGAGGTATGCACTTTTGCCAACTGTTGATAGGCATCTAGTATTTTGTATAGCCGCTGAGACCGTTCACGCAGGGTCTCAAGCATTCCCTGTGATTCCTCAGTCAGGATGTCCTTATTGTCAGCATAGACCATTTGAACCAATGAGCCTATCGCGCGTACCGGCCCTTTCAGCTCATGGGACGTGATGTGTACAAAATCCATCAGGTCTTCGTTAAGGGCGGTCAACTGGCTAAGCAACTGCGTGTTGTGCCGTTGCGACTGAGCCCGCTCCGTCACATCACGCGCCACGCCTCGATATCCAGTAAATACACCGTCTGATCCGAACACAGGAACACCTGTCAGTTCAATGATGCGTTCACTGCCATCCTTGTGCCTAAGGCTGTTATGAAGCTGCCGGATTGGATTAGGCGTTTTCACCATGGCGTCGATGATCGGACGCATACGCTCCACTTCTCCTGGCAACATCAGGTCAAGGATACTTTTTCCAATCAGTTCAGCCGGTTGATATCCCATCACGTGGTCAACTCGGTCACTGATGTATATAAAGTCCATATGCCTGTCGGATTCCCACACCCAGTCGGACAGACTATTGACTATCTGCAACAGCCTCTGTTCACTGACGGAAAGCTCCTTTTCCATCAACTTAATGCCCGTAATGTCTGTCATCAAGCCCACGATACCGATCAGCAACCCAGCATCACTGTAGAAGGCAGCCTTATGAAGCACTATATCGCGTAACTCACCATCGTGCCGCCTGAGCCTTGTTTGGATTTCCATTGACTCGATACGGCTCTCGAACGAATCTTCGCCACGCAGCAGTTCCGATGAGGCATCCGGCCCCCAGATTTCGCTCACACTGCGTCCAATAATATCGATCTCTTTGGCGCCCACATAATCCTCAAACGCTCTATTCGCACTTAAGTAATAACCCGAACTGTCGCGGGTAAACACGGGGTTAGGTATGGCGTCCATCACCGCCCGTAACTGCCGGTAGTTCTCTCTGCGGCTCTTCAAAGTCGCTTCCAGTTCCGTATTTACTCTTGTCAGAGTTTGCCTGGTCTCAAGAATCTCAGTCAGGTCTTGCGTCAGCCCTATGATACCTACCACACGGTTTTGCTCGTCCAATATCGGCACTTTAGTAGATACAAAATGTCGATGTCGTGGATCATTAGGCAGCAACTGCCCATAAAATTGGTGAGTGCTGGTCTTACCAGTTCTGATGACCTGCATGTCATCGGCTTCCACCTCCTCGCCCATCTTTTTGACGACGAGGTCGGTATCACGCTTGCCGATGATCTGATCCCGTGAGCGCGAATATAACTGGCACAGGTTGTTGTTAACAATGACGTACCGACCTTGCTCATCCTTCATAAAAGCCAGAGACGGAAGGTTGTTAACTAAATTTTCTAACTGCTGCTGACGGTGCTGCGTAGCCTTGGTAGCCTCAAGTATCTGTTGTTCTTTCAACTCAATGGTATAGATGCCAGCTATCAAGAACACCAATAAGCCATTGACACTAAACAGCAGCCAAAGGTTGCGCAGTTGCCCTTGCTTCACCGCGTTGCGCCATGTATCCGCCGCAACATCAATGCAGAGCATGGCGACCATCTTTTGGCTGTCCTCTAGTTTAATCGGTGCTGCGGCGGTTACCCATGATCCCCACCTATCGGTATATGGCCCTACAGTGGCATGATCACCATTGGCATATGCTCTGACTATTTGGGGAGGAACTTCGTCATACTTAGTGCCAGGCTCCAGGAAGTCCGAGGAATTCTGTGGCGCACTGTCTGCCAAAAACCGCATCGTCCCATCGACAGACCGTAATAGATAGCTGTACCTTGTCGAGGGTGTGCGTGTCTCGATCCGTTCCACTATCGAGTGATACCTCTGCCAGTTGGGGTCATTAACTTCACTCGCCGCAGCCTTTAGCTCCGAGATATCCTTGGCATCAATGGCTAATGAGGTCATTGATACCTTTGACAGCAATGTCTGCCGGTAGTCTGCATCAGCTTTCTGGCCTGAACGTTGTATGATGTATGGTGCCAGACCGACGACAATCGCAATCAACGCAATAAGAAACTGAGCAACACGAGGATACTTAACGGTATAGCCTGCCAAGCTTGGTATCATCACGGCACGGATGGTGTAAGACAGACTTGTAGTCATTAAAAGGCACCCGATCACTTGTGCGACTGATCCCACATCGGCCAGGTGTGACAGATACGGTGCCATCTCAGCTCCATGGCTAGGCTGGTGCCCCAGATAGTAACCAAGTCCGGTGATGATAAACGGTAGACTAACGTACAGACGCGTGCGTCTGTTACCCAGGTTCTGCTCTTTTAGGCTCACATACAATGATTGCGCGACCCATATATATGTGATACACGCCAGAGAGTTTGTCACACTCCGACTGATCAGAGCAAGTATCACAAGGCCGCCTGCATATCGCACGATAGCCCCAATATCCACGCGCCTTAGCTTGGCAATCTCAAGACACTGCATCCCGAGCAGTCCTAATGCCACTACACTGATGGCGAGTGTAAGACTGCTAACCGCACCATACGCAGACTGTCCTCCTGAGCTCAGATAGCTCGCAAGGGAGTAAATAACTTCGGATGCGGCATATATACCAAGAGTCAGCCATGGAATGGCGCGCAGCCGCGACCGTATGCCTGCAAAAGATATGGCAATAATGCCTGTATATAGGAAAGCACAGATGAGATGACTGGCTTCATATGTTGATAGGTGAAAAGTGTCCATAGTGTGTGTGGTTCCATCGAACCAGCAGTTGACTAACCTCTCAATTAATAACCCTACTCGAGATCATTGTTGCATTTTATGGTGCAAATCTGATCATAACTACACGAATCCCATGCATCAATCGGCATAATAACGTAGACAATATTCAGACCGCGACCCAATATGATGTGTCCCCACCCATTCGGGTTTATGCACTAGGTTTGGGGTCTGTCGGCATTATGAACCAGATCATAGTGCCCTGGTTTACATGCGCCTGGATACCAATCTGTCCCCCGTGCAGATCGACCACTCTACGGGCGAATGATAGCCCCAGTCCGGCCCCAAGGTTCTCGGTGTTACCCACATCAATTTGCTGAAAGGCCTCAAACGCAATTTCGTGGTAGCGAGGGTCGATTCCTGGCCCGTTGTCTATCACCGCGAAGTAAAGGCCTCCCGATACTTTACGCCAGTCAAGACAGATCAAACCATCCGCACGGTCCATGAAGTTTATGCTGTTCGCAATAAGCTGTTTGAACAAGTTCAATGTCAAATTACGTCGGCATTTTAACACCGGCATATCTGGGCTGATGTCGATCGTCACCCAGCGAGGCGGGTTCAGTTCGTGGATCACCTCTTGCAGAGCTAAAGCCAGATTGACCTCGGTTATCGGCTCATCTGCGGAGTATATCTCAGCCATCAGGCTATAAACATCCATCGTTTGGAACAGCTTTTTCGTGCGGCCTTCCATGTTTCTGACAATCTCACGGCCCTCTCCGTCAAGCTGATTGTATTTATCCATTTTCAACATTTGCGCCAGTGTGCTGATTGCCCGCAGGGGCTGCTTCAATTCGTGTGAGATAAGGTGAACGACCTCAGTTAGTCCTGAGTTCAGCTTATTCGACATCTCAAGCAAGCGTTGTTGTTCGTGCTGTGCCTTCAACCGTTCGCTGATATCACGGGCAACACCGCGGAAGCCATCCCATTCGCCAGTGATCGTATAGAGGGGCACAGCAGATAGCTCTAGATAGACGATCCTGCCGTCAGCATGACGGAACTGCACCTCACGTTGCTTCACCACTTCATCAACACTGAATAGTTGCCGTATCTCATCTGACTGATCCGCCGCCAGGTTGTGCAGAGGGGTCTTCATCACGACATCGGGATCATACCCCAGCACCGGTGTGATTCGATCACTGATGAATGTGACGACCATCTCCCGGTCGGTTTCCCAAACGAGGTCGGACATAACCCCAACAATCTGGCGAAGCCGTTGTTCGCTGACTTCCAGCGAGTGCTCCACCCTCAGCAGGTGGGTGATATCTACCAGGCTAGATACAAAACCTGCCACTTCGTCATACTGATCGATGTATGCCGCGGTATGCATGACCATCTGGTGTGCCACCCCGTCAGGATACCTCACTGTGCCCTCAGCGGTGACAACCTGCCTGTTAGAGATGACTAATGAGTCATTTCGGTTTAACAGTCCGATACGGTCTGCAATGCCTAACTGCTCAGCGGTTTGGCCCTGCATCTGGTCCATCTTGAGCCCTGCTAATTCCTCAAATGCCTGGTTGCACATCAGCATGTGACCACTCAAAGACTTATAAAAGATGGGGCTAGGTATGGTCCGCATGATGGTGTCAATGCGCTTCAGGTTGCGTTGGCCCTCTTCCAGAGCAGCATTGAGAGCCTGGTTCATCTCAGCGAGCTGGCGTCTGGCAGCAATGATCTCGGTGACATCTGTGGCTAACCCTACGATACCGGTTAACCTGCCTATCTCGTCATAGACAGGCATGATGCGGTTAACCAATGACATCGTCTGGTTATTTACCGTTACGTCGCTGGTAAGCTGTTCGACAGGCTGATCTGCTTTATACTCATTGCCAACATCGCATCGTATCACTTTAGCGAGTTCCGGGCTGAGTAACTCATGACCATACCGACCGACGATTTCGGTAGATGGACGTGCCAGCAAATTAGCCATCGCCGGGTTCACAACCATAAATCGGCTTTCAGCATCCATCATATAAGCATATCCTGGCAGGTTGTTCACCAGGCTCTCCAGCATCAGCCTGCTCTTGTTTTCCGCTATGTCTGCTAAATGCTGTACCAGGTTGGCATGCATGACACCCACTAGAAGAATAAAGAGAAGCAGTTCGATCAGCCCGAACACCATCATCACAGCGCGTCTCGCTAACATGATGGTATTGGTCCACAGTGTAGCCGGCACGTCAAACAACAAAGCACCCACGAAAAATCTGGTTCCGGGTTTGTAGATCGGCACGATACCGGTCACCCAACTGCCTAGATCATTTTTGTATGGTTCCGTGACAGTTTGACGCTGCATCACCAATGCACGCAGGATGACTTGAGGTACTACCCATTGCCCATTCGACAACTCAGCTTTGTCAGCCATGGCATTTGAACTAGTACCCACAAGGTAGGGCTTATCTGACTTCAAAACCATGATATATGCGGAGCTCGGGAATTCACCGACACTCACAATCTCGGCAAGAGGTCGGCTGAAGGCTTGCCCTTCGATTGACATGAATGCGACCGGCATATCGGCGTATTCGACGAGTTGTTTTGTGTTGACGTTCAGGCTGCTGATGCGCAACATGCGCAACAGCTCCTGACGGATCATGTGCTCCGCAGTAGAGCCTACCGATTGCACCGTGATGCAGGCCGCTACTGGTATGAGCACAATAGCCACTTTGATGACGGTGCTGTAAGCACTGCAGCAGATCGGTTGGCCATAGGCCTTCACTACGCCTATCTTGGTAATATACGCATTCCCACCCAGCAGCAGCAGAATAGAACCGTACGCGATGGTTAATATGGAGGGCATCTGGGTGACGTTCAGCAAGATGCTTGCGTGCGAGCCGTCAATTTGGGTCATTTGAGCACCCAGACCATATCCGATAGCCACAATGCCTGCTGCGATCAGTAGGGCATAGAATCTAGATCGCATATCGTGCCCAGACAGCAACATCCACCAGGCTACAGCAAAACCGATAAAGGAACCCCACAGCAGACCATTCAAATACCCCATCGTGCCGATACTGACAATGATACCAACCACTACACTCACTGAGGTAATGGAGATACGGATTAGCTTGTTGTATGATTTCTGGAGCATGACTTGCTGGGCGTATATGAGCAGAACGGTAATCAATGGACCTGCAACATAGTGGTATTCTGAAAGCGTGGCAGTGGAATCACTGAGGGTTACGATATGAACAATGTCACGCAAAGCCATCAACAGCCAAACACCGGCTAGGGGCATGGCCGGTATCTCGGTCAATTTTAAGCGTGACGAAATGATAGCCATAGCGCAGACACCAAAGCTCATCAAAGCCGTGATGAAGAGCGCGATGTCAGCCGCCGAGACGGAAATATTAGTCATGAAGCCTCACGAAGGCGTCCCGGCCAAAAAGTTGGAATATCATAAGTTATTTTACCTGTTTTCGGTAGTTAATAATAGTTAAGAACGGGCGACCTACCTGTGACGAGCACCTGCCCGTGCTGACACGGCAGCCCTGGCTGTAACTGGTCGTAGGGGCCACCCTTGTGGTGGCAGTAATCGTTATTCTTTCGATGGTTCTGGTTCCGGGCGCCTACAAGGGACGTCCCTACGACCAGTGATGTACAAGCAGCCCCTGCGGCGTTGAAACATGACGGCGTCACTAACATGTGTCCTGGGGGCAGAGCAGTACGGGGTGGGTGCATGAAAAACCCTCCGAGGTGAGGCGGAGGGTGTTAGGTTCAAATATTAGTGGCACCCGTGGGCTAACGGATACCGGTATTAATAGAGTCCGACAGGGCTCAGTGAACTACTGAACGGAGGAAACTGTCCTACTCCATCTATATTATGCCCCGGTTTCTGCCTGATAACCATCGATTTAACCGATATAAACCAAATAATCGAATGCAATCCTGCAACTGATCTCAGTAGCAACCAGTTGCAGGCATTTAATATATGGTTTATTCCAAGGCGGCCGGTCCGATAGCAGCCAGTTGGGCCGCACTGAACACAGGCCCGTCGGTGCAGACATAATATGGGCCGATATTGCACCGCCCGCACTTGCCCACGCCGCATTTCATCTTCATCTCCAACGTCGTGTAGATCTGATCAGGTGTGAAACCAAGATCAGTCAGCGCTTCCATCACGAACTTGATCATGATGGGAGGCCCACAGGTGATGGCAATCGCGTTTTCCGGCGATGGGGCCAGCTCCCGAAGGTAGGTCGGCACGAACGCGACATGGCCGCTCCAGTTGGGGTCCTCGCGGTCGATGGTCAGGTGCAAATGGGTATCTGGCATCGAGCCCCACCGCTCGAACTCATACTGATAGCAAAGATCGTCTGCACTTCGAGCACCATAGAGCGTATCAATCCGAGCATAGTCCGCGCGGTTGTCAAGGCAGTAGTTCAGTAAAGACCGCACCGGAGCCATGCCGATCCCGCCGCCGATGATCCAAAGGTTCTTGCCCTTCCATTGGTCGGTGGGGAACCAGTTCCCCATCGGTGCGCGCACACCGACCACATCACCAGGTTCCAGTTCATGGATCGCCTCAGTGACGATCCCCACCCGCTTCACGCTGAATTCAAAGGAGCCCTTCTGACTGGGGCTGCTGGTCAGGCAAAAAGTAGCTTCACCCGCGCCAAACACAGAAACCTGCTGAAACTGACCAGGGAGAAATTCGAATGCTTCTGCCAGCTTCTCGTCCTGGAACACCGCTTTGAAGGTTTTGGTATCTGAGGTCTCCGAAATGACCTTCTTGACGACGGCCAGATTCGGCAGGTATTGTTCCGTCGAAAAACATTCATGCTGCCCTTCGCCGGCGTCGGTATGACATTGGCAACTCATAACTCAACCTCCTGGATCTGATGCAAAATCTGTCTCATATCGATATTGACAGGACAGAGCGACACGCAGCGTCCGCACCCGACACAACCCAGCATGTGGTAGCGTTCAATGCTGTAGTCAAACTTATGAAACACGCGCTGCCGTGTTCGGCTGGTGCGGCTGGGGCGTGGGTTATGCCCTTGGCCCATCAGAGTGAACTTCTCAAACTGGCAGGTGTCCCAGGCCCGATGCCGGCTGCCGTGGTTGCCCTTTACCTCATCCACCATGTCAAAACAGTGGCAGGTAGGGCAGTTGAAGCTGCAAATGCCACAGCCCAGGCAGCGTTCGGCAAACTCGCTAAACAGCTTTTCGTCCCACTCCTTGCGCCAATTAGGGTCGCGATGCACAGGTTCTCCGGTCCCCTCACGCGCTTTGGCGATCATCTGTTGCAGTTGAGCCAACTGAGCTTCGGTAGCTTCTGGGTAGTCGCCGCCATTCAACAGCAGCTCCCCCGCCGGAGTATAAGCCTCCGCCAGATAGCTCTCGCCCAAATCTGCGAGACGAAGGTCCAGCCCAGAGACCGCATCAGGCCCTTCGCCCACCAAACTGCAGAAGCAGCTCCACTCGGGCTGATGGCAGAAGAGGCCCACCAGCACTGTGTTCTCGCGGCGCGCGAAGTAAGGACCGTCTTTGGGAGGCACGAAACTATAGACTGTGTCCATGTAATTCAAAGCCGCCGCATCGCAGGCTCGAACGCCCAGTATGATGCGGGCGGGTGACTTCACTACCGTCGCCTTGAGGGTAAGCTTGCCATCAAGGCCTTTGTCAAATGCAAACAGCTGCTCGCTGTGCGGAGTAAACCACTCTCGAAGGTTGGAACCAGGCCCATTAAAGCTGAGGTCCACTTGCGACAGCTCTTTCACCTGCGTATATTTGATGTGCTCGTCGGTTTTGACAGGCGCAATCAGTTGCCTGTCTTTGGAAATGTCTGCAAGCCATTTGGCCAGTTGCGTTTTGAGTATAATCCTGGGTTGCACGTCTTTGTCCTCTTTTGCCACTAATGCTCTGGGCATGGATCGGGGTCATTTTCGCGATATTGACCAAGCAGCGGCTTATCCGCAGGCTGATCCCCCGCGCTGCGCCCAAACATCTCCGTTGTATCCTGGCTGACCTTCTGGGACAGCAGCCCTAGCGGGATACCCACAGGGCAGGCTCGCTCGCATTCACCGCAGCCAATGCAACGGCCGGCGAGGTGCATCATACGGCCCACATGGAAAAACCAGTTGCTCTTCGCATCTACCTGCTTGTTCACCCATAACTGATCGTTTTTGTCCACAAAGCACTCAGGACAGTAGCAGCTCGGGCAAACCGAACGGCAACCGTAACAGCGTATGCAGTGTGAGAACTGCTCAGCCCAGAACGCCCTGCGCTCCGCCGGGTTTAGGGCCTCGTAGCTCTCAGTGAGTGGGTGCAGAACCCGTTTCATTTCGAGCAGGTTTTCGTCAGAAGGCATTTCCTCGGTCACCGACTGACCGCTGGCGAATATCACCCTGAGACGCTCACCCGATATCTGGTTCTCCCGCTGCAGCTCCACCACGCTTTTCACGTCGTTCGGGGTCAGCACAACCGCCACACGCTCCGCTTTGAGAGCATTGGGCAGATAGACGGCCAGATTGTTCACGCAGCTCTCATCCCAGATGAGGCATGAGGCCTTCTCTGCATCGCGAAGGAACACCGGCGCACTTTTATGTGGAGCCGTGCCCCGCTGATATCCGATCACCACATCCACGAGCCCATCTTTTAGGAGCCGCGCGGCGGTCTGTTGAATGGTCTGCTGCACTTCACTCACCGCAGTCTACCCCCTTGAACGGGCCCAGTTCGGTCACGGTGTCCGTGAAAGACTGCATGACGTCTGCGAATTTCTGACCCTCTGCCGCCGATATCCAGTCGAATTTATACCGGCCCTCTTCAATGCCCATGTAGCCCAGCACGCGCTGAAGCAGCATCAAACGTCGACGGGCGTAGAAATTCCCCTTGGAGTAATGGCAGTCACCTGGGTGACATCCCGCCACCAGCACACCGTCCACACCCTTCTCAAACGCCTTCAGAACCATCTGGGGGTTCACTCGGCCGCTGCAGGGCACACGGATCACCCGTACCTCGGCTGGATAGCTCATGCGGCTGCTGCCAGCCAGGTCAGCACCAGCATAACTGCACCAGTTGCACAGGAAAGCGACCAAACGAGGCTTCCACTCCGTGGGTGCATGATGCTCCATCGCACTTTTCGTTACTGTCTCGCTCATGCCGGTTCCTCCGCCGTTTTGGCCATCAGGGTTTCGTCTACAATCGTGTTGCCGCTAAAGACGAGTGCGTCTAGCTCAGCCAACAGTTGATCGTCCCTAAAACCTCGCAGTTGGATACTGGCACTGCGGCACGCGGCCACACAGGTGCCGCATCCATGACACAGCCCTTCATTCACAGAGGCCACCATCTTAGTGGGGTTGCCCTTGCGGTCGGTCAACTGTTCGGCAGTGATCGCTCCGAATGGGCATACCGCTACGCAGAGCTGGCATCCAGAGCAGGAGTTGTTGTTCACCTCTGCCACGTTGGCTTCCGATTCGAGATGGTCTTTGCTGAACAGCCCGATCACTTTGGAGGCAGCGGCACTGGCTTGGGCCACGCTATCGGGGATGTCTTTGGGATACTGGCAGGCACCGGCTAGATACACGCCAGCAGTCAGTACTTCAACGGGTCGGAGTTTCGGGTGCGCTTCACTAAACCAGTTGTCGCCATCCACGCTGATGCCCAGGGTGCGCGCGGTTTGCTTGGCATCGGTCTGAGCTTCCATGGCGGCGGCCAGCACCACCATATCGGCTTCGATCTCCACCTGTTTGCCGCTGAGGGTATCAGCACCCTTGACCATCAATTTGTCACCCCTTTGAGTGACCTTACTGACGCGGCCACGCAGATAGATGGCGCCGTATTTGTCTTGCGTCCTGCGCACGAACTCCTCGTAGCCCTTGCCATTGGCGCGGACGTCCATGTAGAACACATAAGCCTGAGCGTCGGGGCACTTTTCGCGCAGCAGCAAGGCGTGTTTGGCATTATACATACAGCATACTTTACTGCAGTAACTATGCCCGGTCTCATCATCGCGGCTGCCGATGCAGCTAATGAATACCACGTTCTTGGGCGGCTTGTGGTCACTGGGGCGCACCAGTTTGCCATCGGTAGGCCCGCTGGCGTTGAACAACCGCTCGAACTGCAGGCTGGTGATGACATCTTGATACCGGCCGAAACCCAGGTTGCCGTATGGTGTGGGATCCCACATCTTGAAGCCTGTGGCGGCGACGACCGCACCGAAGCTGTCCTCAAACACAGTATCTTCCTGTGTGTAGTCGATCGCACCGGCAGGACATCTCTTTTGGCAGGAGCCGCATTTGTCTTTGAGGAATTTCGTGCAGATAGTGCGGTCAATCACGGGCACATTCGGCACCGCTTGCGGGAAGGGCACATAGATCGCCTTGCGCGTGCCCAGCTCGCAGTCAAACTCGTTAGGAGCTTTTGAAGGGCATTTTTCCCAGCACATACCGCATCCGGTACACTTGCTCTCGTCCACGCTGCGCGCTTTTTTGCGAATCGTCACCGTGAAGTTGCCAACAAACCCCTCCACTTTTTCGACTTCGCTGTAAGTCAGCATCCGAATGTTGGGATGGCTGGCGCAATCCACCATTTTGGGTGTCAGGATGCAGGCTGCACAGTCCAGTGTGGGGAATGTTTTGTCATACTGGGCCATTTTTCCGCCGATACTGGGAGTTCGCTCTACCAGAGTCACGTGATAACCCGCATCTGCGATGTCTAACGCGGCCTGGATGCCTGCGATACCGCCGCCGACCACAAGTGCCTTACGTGTGATAGGAATTTGGTTCGTGAACAGCGGCTTGTTCGTGTCGGCCTTAGCCACCGCCATCGCCACCAGGTCGATCGCCTTACGCGTCGCTTCGCCCATATCGGCGTGTACCCACGAGCAATGTTCGCGGATATTCGCCATCTCAAGCATGTGGGGGTTGAGGCCCATCTCTGAGATACACCGGCGGAAGGTCGGCTCATGCAGCCGTGGAGAGCAGCTTGCCACCACCACGCGGTCCAGACGATGCTCTGTAATCGCCTGCTTGATCTGATTCTGCCCCGGTTCGGAGCACATATACTTATAGTCAGTAGCGAATACTACGCCTGAGTATCGCTTGCTGACTTCTGCGACGTAGGAACAGTCCACTGTGCGAGATATGTTCGTGCCGCAATGACATACAAATACACCAACTCGTGCCATCTATGCCACACTCCCTTCTAATACTTTTGCCAACGCGGGATGTGGCGAAATGAGCAGCCGTTGAAGCCCCAGCTCGTTCGGGCTGAAGCCCATGGCCAGCCCTAGTAATTGGGTGAAATAGAGGATGGGTGTGCGCTGATCACCGATTTGGCGAGAGTCCAGGTTGGTCTGACACATTGGACAGGCCGTGATGATGATATCAGCACCCGATTCTCGTGCTGCCGTGGCGATGTCGGTGCTCAGCCGCTGCACGATGTTTTGCTTCGATAGTGCCAGGCTTCCACCGCAGCACTCGGTTGCGTGCGACCAGGCCACTGGATCCGCACCGGCCAGTTTACTGAGCCGGTCCAGGCTGGTGGGGTTTTCGGAATCTTCACCATCGGCCACAGACTTCGGTCGAAGCATCATGCAGCCGTAGTAGCAGGCCACCTTCAAGCCGGACAACTGATGGGATACAGCCTGCTGTATACGCTCGTTGGGTAGACTGGCTATCAATTTCATCATGCTGAGAACCTGCACTGAATGCCCCGCTTGAACCGAAGCCAGCTTCAGGCGGTTGTAGCATGCAGCGCATGGGGCCACCACATCATTCATGCCCATCTTCTTCGCAATATCCAGATTACGCAACGGCAGTTGCTGCGCCAGTTCATGGCTGGTGCTGTGTGCTGTGGAGGCTCCACAGCAGTTCCAATCTGGGATCTCTTGAAGTTCGATGTTCAGCTTCTGGCAGATGGCCTTTGTAGAAAGATCATACTCTTTGGCGGTCGAGTGCAGTGAGCACCCCGGGTAATAGGCATATGTAAGGGTTTTCATGAGCTTTCCTTTACCCATTGGCGCAACTGCGAAAGTCCTTTGATACGCTGTGGGCGGAATGGCAGCTTGCCCTTCTGGAACATGGTGAGTCCCAGTCCAATATCATCCACTAAGCGCCTGGAGCGCAGCTTGTATTCCATCACAAGCCCCAATTCAAAAACACGTCCATCGCGGGCGATCGCATTCAGGAAAGATTTATGGAATGCGTGAACCTCAGGCTCAGCCGCTTCAATGCCCTGTTTTTCGGCCATTTGTCGCAGCGTGTCCATCACTTCGGCACTGCTTAGTCCTCGCGGACAGCGCAGTTCACAGGTTCCGCAGCCTACACATAGCCATATCATACGGCTATGAAGAACACTTTCATCGTTTAGCTGCACCAGCCGCATCACCTGGTTAGGGGTGATATCGGCATCATTCACGACCGGACAGCCCGCAGTACAGTTTCCGCATTGATAACAAGTGGCCATATTTTGACCGCTCTTTTCCTTGACCAAGAGCGAAAACTGACTTTTTGCGGACACCGTTATCCTATTATCAGCCAAGAGTACTTCCTCTCTACGAGATATCATCAGGTTTTTAGGCCTGATATGAATTTGTCGTTTTGCTGTGTTTTGTTGCGTTTGCTTTTGAATTGCGGATTATATAATAGATATTATATCAAAATGAAGCATGATGCGCTTGATATAACAAGACAGTTTGTGAAATATATCACCGCATATATATAAATATCGTGCGGTTTCAACTCCTGCAGATGATTCTGAGCACGCCCCAACTACGATCGGGTTATTATTGATTCATCGTCAATCGCTAATAGCGGTCTGTGAGGTACATATGCTGCTGCCGTTTTGGGAATAAGAGCTGGCATAGCTCAACCACTTCAGCAGAAGCAGGTTCCGGCAACTGAGCAAGAAAGTGCTTGGCCGACACCGCCCCAAGCACGAGCTGCCCCAATTGGCCGATACTGAGCTTGAGGTGGTTGCGGCTCTCAGATGGCGAGCACATATGCACCCCACCCAAACCGACATGCAGCGACTTGCTGCCCAGCTCCGTATCGAACGTGATGCTGCTATCGATGTGCAAAGCACCGTTCCGAGCCAGCCGACGCCACTCAGGCATCATATTCTCAAACAACTGCTGCATGTTGGCCACACGCACCATACAGTTCGCACAGGCTCTGTGTAGTTGGCTGAATTCGCAGTTTGTGCGCATCAAAGCCGCCGCCACAGCTCCCTCTTCTGTCACGGCATATGCCATGCGTTTGAGGCTGCGGTTCAGCTTAGCTGCCATCTCCGGCATCCACACCTGGCAAGCCTGTAACAGTGCATCCGCCGCTGCCGGGCTTTCAGCCAAAGGTTCGCTGATGACGAAAGTTTCCGGCTGCGCCTGCTCCAAAGCGTTCTGGGACCAGCTCCCCCTGCCATGGCAAGCATACGCGGCTACATGGCCATCCGGTGCGGTCAGCACGATGCACTCATCGTCACGCTCCCCCGTTGCGACGCCACTTAGCCATGACCATGAACGCATGCCTTCAGGCTTGATACGGGCACCACACACGTTGAGCGACAGGTATTGGGAGTAAATGCGTTGGATATCCGTCAGATCATCCGTCTGCAAGGGCCTCATGTGCCATCCTGAAGGCAATTCGGGCCCAGAACTGGCAGCATCGACATATACCAGCCGGTTTGGTCCGGCACTGGCGTAGCCGAACTTGTGGTAGTAATTGGGAATTCCATAAAGCATCGTCAGCCCCAGCTCCGCCTGCTCCATGAAACGTATCGCTTCTTGCATCACGCGACGGCTCAAGCCTTGATTCCGGCAGTCATCCTCTGTGCCAACACCAGCGATACCACTCATGTCCACCTGCGAACATCCCACAGCGATAGATTGGACCACAATCCAGCAGCTACTGATAGAGCGCCCATCTCTGACTAGTTCGACTTTATAGTCGCCATTTTGGTCTTTAATTAAGTTCATTTCCGGATCTTGACAGACGTAGCTCATACTCTCTCCTTGTGAGCAACCAGTCATAGGGACGCCCCCACGACAGTATCATTTACAGCCTGGGCAGCCACGTCAGCACGGGCAAGTGCTGTGATGCCGCCCACGTAGCTAATGAGGAGCCGATACTCTCTATCGGCTCCTCAACTCATGTAACTAATATCTGTCGGCCAGGAACATGTGTTGCTGGCGTTTTGGGAACAACAGCTTACACGCGGTCACCGCGTCCTCACAAGGCGGATTCGGCAGTCGGGCCAGCAGGTCTTCAGTCGGCATCGAGCCTATCACCAGCATTGCCAAGTCACCCACGCTCAAGTTCAGTTTATAGCCCGCATCCGAGGGGTTACAGAAGCATACTCCACCCATATTGACATGCAGCGCATTCACTCCCGCCGGGGTTTCAAAGCAGATTTTGCTGTCGATGGAACCTGCCGACTGCCTTGCCAGCCGACGCCACTCCGGTATCATGAGGTCAAATAGTTGGTCCTGATTGCCCACTCTCACCATGCAGTTCCCGCAGGCACTGTACTGCTGTCGAAATTCACAGTCCCTGCGCATCAGGGCAGCAGCCACACAGCCCTCTTCCGTGAGAGCGTAGGCGATGCTTGTGATTTCGCGGCTTTCCTTATCGGCAATTCCTTTACCCCAGATTTCACAGGCTGACAGCAACACATCGGCCGCTTGCGGGCTTTCAGCCATCGCTTCACTGACCACCAGGGCGGAAGGAATAGCCCGCTCAAGGCCGTCAGCCACCCAGCTCCCTTTACCATGCCAGGCATATGCAGCGACGTGCCCATCTGGTGCCACGAGAACCAGGCAGTCATCAGCGCGCTCACCAGTGGCCACACGGGTCAACTCATTCCATGCGGTTGAGCCTTCTGGACGCACACGGGCACCACAAACATTCTCTGCCAGATACAAAGCATACAACCGCTTAAGCTCTGAGATATCCTGTACTGTGACAGTACGAATCTGCCAGCCCGCCGGTAACTCAGGAACCTGTTCTTGAGTCTTAATAACTGCACCACGGTTTGGACCGGCACTAGCGTATCCAAACTTGTAGTAGTAGTTTGGAATGCCATACAGCATGGTCAGGCCGAAATCCGACTGTTCCATGAAGCGCATCGTCTCCTGCAGCACACGGCGGCTCAGCCCTTGGTATCGGCACTCTTCTAAGGTGCCGACATCTGCGATACCGCCCATTTCGACCTGTGCGCAGCCAACTGCGATGGGACGATTGGCGATTCGAAGTCGGCTGACGGACTTGCCATCACGCATTAAGTCGACACGGTAATTGCCGTCTGGCTCCGACAAAACGATAATCTCAGGGTCACGGCTTATGTAATTCACGATGGCTCCTTGAACGATCAGATTTTGGGTTGAAGTACGATATTTTAACATGTTTGCCTCACTCAATGCCTGCCCAACCATAAATATACAAAGGTAATTCGGTAGAATGTATGCTATGAAACACCAAAAATTCCTAACACTCGCTGCCTGTCTTTTGATGTCGCTGGCACTTGCTGGCTGCGGTGGAGGAGGAGGCGGGGCCACCACACCCACTGGTCCTGCCAAGTGGACTGTGTTGGTTTATATGAACGCTGCGAACTCGCTGGACAGTTATGCTGATGCTGACATCAATGAGATGGAGCAGGTGGGCTCAACCGACCAGCTGAACGTCATCGTGCAGGTGAAGCGTCGCATTGTAAACTTGCAGAACACTCGACGCCTGCTCATTGGTAAGGACAGTCAGCCGAGTACGGTCACATCACCGGTTATACAAGACCTTGGTCTAGGTGTCGACATGGGTGACTGGCAGACACTGAAGAATTTCGTTCAGTGGGGCATCGCCACATACCCAAGCGAGCACGTGGCGGTGATCATCTGGAACCATGGCGATGGCTGGCGCAGCTTGACGGCTGCAAGCCCTGTCACCAAATCGATCAGCGAAGATGACTTAACCGGCAACCACATTGAAGTTTGGCAGTTACCGCAGGCACTGCGTCCGCTGGATACCAGCCCTGTGCTGGATGTGCTGGCGTATGATGCTTGCTACATGCAGATGGCGGAAGTGGCTCAGGAAGTTCGGCTCTGCACGCAGTATATCTGCGGCAGTGAGGAGTTCTTCCCGGGTGAAGGCTACCCATATGAGCTGATGCTGGCCCCGCTGCACGACACCCCAACGATCGGAGCCAAGGCATTTGCTGCCACGCTGGTGAACCAGATATTCGCGGGGTTGAGTTATAACGGCAGCATCACGCAAAGCGCCCTGGATGCATCGACTATCACAACGCTCACTGCGAAGATTGACGCCTTTGCTGGTGCATTGATGAGCAGCAGCATCACGAAAGATGAAGCAAATGTGGTTCGAACCCAGGCGCAAGCGTATGTCATCCCTGAAAACAAGGATATTATAGATTATGCTAAGCGCATGGCGGCTCTGAGGCCGTCCGACGCGAACCTTCAATCTGCATATACGCAACTGACGGCCGCGATGGCCAGCACAGTGATTAACGAAAAACACACCAACGATGCCGTTAAAGATTCGCACGGAGTGGCTATCTATCTGCCCTCTCGGTTGGACTTTAACAACAAATATCTGAGTACAGCCTTCAGCCGAGCGACCCGCTGGGATGAATGGATTCAATCACAAGGGCAATAGTTCAGTATTAGAGGAGAATAGCCGATGAAACCCATGACATGGATAGCTGCGTTAGCGGCCCTTACGGTATTAGCCGGATGTGGCGGCGGCGGTGGTGGAGGTGGCGATACCAACCCACCGGTCACTGACATGCTTACAGGCACCCTTAAGACCGATGGCGGTACCGCCGTCGTCGGTGTGCAGATCGCCATTTTGAAGACCGATGGCAGCGTGGTCATCGCCACCAGCAACTCAAGTGGACAGATCGCGATGGATATTCCCACGAACGCCCGGGGCTTTGTGGTCAATGCGATGCCCGTCGCTGGCGGTAGTTACTACCCGATCTTCACCTATGGCGGCAAGACTTTCCAGTTGAGCATCAGCAGTTCGGCTGACTACAGCAAACTGCCAGAATTGTTTATACTGACGATACCGCCAAGCAAAGACATAAGCGGGCTGACATTTTACAACACCTCAACGCCTCCGCCTCCGCCATCTAGCACAGATTACATCTGGCCCACATCGGGCACGTAAGCATCGACATGCACATCAGGGCAGACCGACTGGTCTGCCCTGATGTTGTTTTCTGGGTTGTGTATGACCCGCATATCGTGGTTGGGTTAGCAGGATGTGGTAGAAACAAGCCGATGTGTGTCATTAGGTGTCCGGACACCCACGGAGTGGGTAAGATTCTTATAGCCAGGGGTAAGCGAAGCGCAACCCCTGGTTCAGAGCCCCAATATCTACCCCGAAGGGGTCGGTCGGGGCGACTCGAATGGTTGGGTTCTGCTGCCGGATTCTAGCGGCTTTTCGGGTAAGTAGCCGTGTCCTTTAGGGCAGTCTATTACCCACAAGTCCAGATTGGGATCGTATCGAGCATGTGCCGCGACATAAATGTCTCGGCTATTGAACATCAAGCCCGCTAAACCGGGCTGCGGAGCTCCTTGCCGACAAAGATAACGTTAATGAAGACTGCTTCAGCAGTCTTGGTGTTCAATAGCCGAGACATTTATGTCGCGGAATCGGTGACCTACTGGCCATGCAATAATTGTGGGTAATAGCCATGTGCTTTAGCGCGTGGTGGAGGCATGCTCCTGGCTACGCGCGCCCATGATGGTATCAACATTCCGCCGGACGACGAGAACTACGGCATGGGTTGCTGAAACTGGATAATATGCAGCAGTTGAAGCAGCAGATAAATCGCAGGGATGCCCAGCATCAGGCTATCGAACCGGTCCAACACACCGCCGTGACCCGGAAGAACAGCCCCCGTATCCTTCACACCGGCCTCGCGCTTCAGCGCGCTTTCAAACAAGTCGCCGATGATGCCTGCCACGGCAGCCACCACACCGATCAGCGTGGCCATACCCATAGGCACCAGGATATCCTTGGACGGGTTAAACTGGCTGCCGTAGATCACCGCAAACAGCCAGGCGGTCAGCACAGATCCGATCACACCGGCGGCGGCACCCTCCCAGCTCTTTTTAGGGCTGAGCCTTACTGCCATCTTGTGTTTGCCATACCGCTTGCCCAGGAAATAGGCGGAGGAATCGCATATCCACACGCACCAGCAGACCAGCAGAAGCATCCATTTTCCTTCAATGGAGATATTCGGAGCCAGAGGGAAACTCGCAGGATGAAGCTGTAGTGACACCCAGGTGCGGTAGAGCACGCCGGTGTAGAGGGCGATCATCGCCGCACTGCTCAGGTTGCTCCAGGCGTGGATGCGTTCGCTATGATCGGCAATCCACACTTCATAGACCACACCAAGCACGATAAACAGCGTCAGGATGGGGTAGGTTAAGCGGGATTCAACTTGCGGGTAGTGAAAGCTAAGCCAGGCATCGAAGGGCAACATGACTCCCAGCAGCACAACCGCCCAGTTTACGCGTGAACCGGGATTCTGCTGCTCCCAGATCATGCTTAACTCACCGGCGCAGAGGAAAGCGGCCAATGTGACAAAAAGTGCCCATACGATGTCACCCGGTACCGGCAGCCATGATATTTCACGCGGCACAAATACACACGCCAGCACGATAGGAATGCCCACCAGTGAAGTAATCAGCCTCATGGCGAGCTCACTAACGATAAAGCGCTTACGAAAGCCGGTAATATGTTTGTAGGTTCTACTCAAACTGGGCCAGCTCCCTGTTTCTGTTTATATGGCAACATGATATCATACGCAGGCATGCTCTGCGCAGTTCCTGGAGGTAATTCCGTGAATGACTTTGAGATATTCCGTGAAGTGCAATACTTCCCCCGATGGCTTTATTGGCTGCTCTGGCTCTCGCTCGGTCCAGGCTGTCTCATGTTAGTATACGGAATCTACCAGCAAATGGTGTTACATAAGCCATTTGGTGATAATCCCGGATCCAACATGATGCTGATCATGACCTTTATCTTTGAATTCGGAATGCTGGTTCTACTGCTCAAACTGCGGCTGATCACCGTCGTGACCGATCAGGGACTAACCGTTCAGATGCGTCCCTTACACCCTCGCCCAGTTCGCATCAAACTGACTGATGTGAA
Organism: Armatimonadota bacterium; assembly: GCA_963677485.1. Classification (GTDB taxonomy): domain Bacteria; phylum Armatimonadota; class HRBIN16; order HRBIN16; family HRBIN16. Next base: position 1,364,036 of record OY781964.1, read on the forward strand.
GACCGTGGATGTCATCACCTACAACGCGCTGAGTGACTTCGGTGGATGGGGCATCCGCTACGGAACAGGTGGCAAAATCTACAATGCCCAGGGCAACCGCGCGGTTCGTCTCAGCTATGGTTCCGGCACGCATCTTTCGGTGGGCAGTCAACAACCCGAAGAGCTCTTGACGGCCATTCAAAAACTTTTAAAATCTGGAGTCCAAAATGGATAATCAACAAGCTAATTTTACCGAAAAACAGAGCTCATTGCTTAGGGTGTTCACCAAAGGGGCATGGGTACAACAGGTCTCTATGGGCCTGATACTGGTCATCACCCTCTGGCTGGCGTGGAAAACCTTGTTGCAGGTCGTGCTGGGGCACGTGGATGCCAGCACGTTCAGCAACCAGATGCTGCTCACGCTGCTAGCGGTATACGTGTTAGGAATGTTCGTCTCATTCTCCATGCGGCTGATATTCACGGTTGATGCCGATGGACTGGCCATCACCTGCCCTCCACTGATGTTCAAGCCCTTCCGAGTGGAGACCAAACAGATCAAGAGCCTGCAACTGTGCAGTTACAACGCTGCGAAAGAGTATGGCGGTTGGGGTATCCGGCGTGGAAACAACGGCCGATGTTTTACCATGGCTGGAACACGGGGCGTGATGATCAGCATGAAAGACGGTAATCACATCCTCGTCGGCAGCCAGAGGGCTGAGGAGCTCGAAATGGCCCTCTCCGTTCTGCTGCCCACCTCCCGCAAGCGGAAGTAGGCATCATTATTCAAGTTATTGGACAGATCCGTCCGATCTGCCCCATCAGCCCACCTTCGGTAAAATTAAACTATGCTGAACTACATCGACTCGCACTGCCATCTGGGCAGCGACCGCTTTGACGACGACCGTGACGGCCGCATCACCCTGGCGAAGGCGCTTGGGGTGACTCGCTGCATAGAGGTCGGCTCCGACCTGCCCTCATCGAAGTTCGCCATGAAGCTGGCTGAACAACACAAGGGGCTTTCGGCCGCGGTGGGCATACACCCTCACGAGGCATCCAGCCTCACCGCCGAAGTGTTTGAGGAGCTGGCCTGGCTCTGCACGCAGCCGGGTGCGGTGGCCGTGGGCGAAATCGGGCTGGACTACTATTACAACCACTCACCCCAGGATCAGCAACGTAAGGCGTTCGTGCAACAGCTTGAGCTGGCGCACAACTACGGTCTGCCTGTGGTGGTGCATTGCCGCGATGCCTGGCAAGAGGTGCTCGAGCTGATGCAGGCCTTCCCGCACATCAATGAAATATGCGGCGTGCTGCACTGCTTCACGGGCAACCTGGAGCAGGCGCAGCTCATGGTAGAGCGCGGCTGGTACCTGGGCGTGGGGGGTATCATCACCTTCAATAACGCGCAACCACTTCGCGATGTGGTGCAGCAGATCGATCTGGCCCATCTGCTGCTTGAAACTGACTCGCCCTACCTGGCGCCAGTCCCCCACCGCGGTAAGCCCAACGCCCCGCAGTATATTCCCGTCATCGCCGCCGCACTGGCGAAACTGAAAGGCGTCAGCCTTGAGGAAGTCGCCGAAGTCACCACCCTCAACGCGGAGCGGTTATTCGGGGTGTGACCCGCAAAGGAACTAGTCAGCCTTGAATGACTGTGTCCGGGGCGGTCTGTCAGTACGATAGCGATAGCAGATAACTATAGACCGCGCCGGTCTGGCGGATAACCGAACCCGTCGACACAGGCCATTGGCGCAGGACGCGGTGATCAGCCCCGATGCCGCGGGTTTAGTCACCCCACGGGACTGGCGTCCCTATACGGGGTTCCCTCACCGCGCGTCTAACTATTTGCAGCCCGCGAGCGGGCGCAGGGTACCCACCGCCAGCGCCCGCTGGAGCGAAGCGACGCGGGCAGCCATCTGATCAGCGACGGGTGATGGAGCCCCCTGGGGCGATGGAACCCGTCGACACGGGCCGCTGGTCAACATCTATCCTTGGCGCATAGACACCCTGCCACACATCGGGCACCACGAATGACCAGTACCAAGACATGACCGCTTTACGCAATAATGATAGAAACCCCCGCCACGCCCCAGTCGGCGGGCAGGAACAACAGATTTCCGCTGGTGCTGCTCAGGCGGAGCGTCAGCGTATGGTCACCTGCCGCAAGACCGCTCACGTCGAACCGGTAGGGTGGGGTGACGCGCTTGCCCAGCGACTGACCGTCCACTAGCAGCTCCAGGCAGTCGTGTTTGAGCAGTTCCACATCGAAACCCACGGTCTGGTTGGCCTGCGGCTCGGAAAGCGAGAAGCGGCCCTCCAAGCCCATCACGCCCATGTACTGCTCCCATCCCTGCTGCATCAGGTTGATCGGCAGGTGCTGAGGGGTGAAGTTTTCGGCTGTGATGACGCAGTCCACCAGCCGGAAGTCGCCCATCAAGCAGACATCGCATGAGGGCATTACGTCCGCCTCGAAGAAGGCGTCGTTGTGGACACTGGTTTCGAACTGCGGATACTCCAACCGCGCCGTCACCTGGTTGGTGCCCACTTTGACCAGACCTAGAATGTCCACGCAGCCCAGCCTGTCCCAAACGATCGCCTCTTGTGCCTGCGAAAGATACACACTCTGGCCATTGACGGTCAGGGAGCGCAGATACTCGGTCTCAAACAGCATCCCCAACTGAGTTGGCAGGCTCTGGCACTCAAACTGAGCACGCATCTCAAAGTGGGTCTCGCCGCGCAGGACGGCAGGGATGCCGGTGCAGTTTCGGGGTAGTTCTGGTATGAACGGGTCCATACTGGTGGCTGCGATCCAGCCTTCTTGGCCTCTGAACTCCATGTCGGACAGGGTGGCGGTGTTGGCGGTCTCCGGCGTCACACTCCACATCACATCCAGAGGCTTCTGATGGCCCAATACGGGCTGAGCTGAGCTGGGCACGGCGGATGAAGTGAGGCTGAGGTATAGACAGCCCTGTGGGGCCATACAGTGCGCTTCTACGCCCTCCACAGCATACACAGCACCCGACAACGGCTCCCAGCGTGCCATATGCTGGCTTGAGCTGATGTTCACCGACACCGCTTCGGATGTGGTGTTGCGCAAGGCGAACAACTCACCATCACCGAACTCGTAGCGGGTCACCCGGATGGAACCAGCGGGTGCGTCGGTCTGCAGTGTCAGTCGCTCTGCCCAGCAGGACTTCTCTGAGGTGATATGTTGGATGATCTGAGCCGCAGGCTGGCGAAGAATCTGCGCGTTTTGTTTCTCCAGTCCGTCCAGCACCGCATCAGTGGCCTCGAAATATCTGAAATCTGAGGGGGCAATCAGCGCATCATATTCTGCATAAGGGAACTTGATGTGTCCGTCGCACAGCTCAGCCTGTCCCACCATCTCCGGGAACACAAACTCATAGCTTTCGCCTGCCTCATAGATCGCCCGACATACCTCCTCGGTCAGCGGCATCACCGGTTCCCCAGGCAAGCCAAAGCCGTTCTGGAAGGGGTTGTTCTGCTCCAGTTGATACTGCGGGTAGAGGACGGCGTAGCGGGCCTGGTGCTGGCCCAGCGAGGGCAGTGCGATGGAACGTGCGAAGGCATCGCGGAACTGCGGAAAGAACTCCCACCAGGGGCAGCTTTGGAACAGCGGCGGCCAGTAGGTGCGCTTTCGTACACCGGTCAAGCCCTGATGGAAGCCCATCAGCGCGATGTCGTTGATGCCGTAGATGCCGAACATCTGCGCCCGCTGCAGCATATCGGAGAGCCGCAGGTCATATCGCGAGATACCGAACGCCTCGCAATATACCCGGTCATGCCCGGAATGCCGTGCGATGCTGGGCACCAGCACCTCCTCCATGAACACATGTTCAGGATCGGGCATCATACCCAGGTAGTCGATGCCCGGCTCATCCATCAGCGACAGGCACTGGTAGGCACTGCCGGCAAACTTCACCTGCATCAAGAACGCATTCTCCCCCAGATGGCCCGTATACCCCACCCCGTGAGCGTGGCACCAGTCCGACATCTGGGCGTGGTAGGCCTCCACATGCATCTGCTTCACCACGGCCCAGTAATCCTGGCGGAATTGGCATGGGGCCGGATCGGTCAGCTCCACATAATGGGCCTGTATGTCGTAGCCATGCATCTTCTCAAACCGCGCAGGCAGCTCGGGTGTCCAGGGCAGTCCGATGGTGTTCCAGCAGCCCTCCAGCCTCTTCTCGTTGATCACCATTGTGGTGGGCTCATCGGTGAAGAAGCCGCGCACCACCTCATGGAACAGCTCGCCACACTCTTCGTAGATTCGCTGGTGGTTCATCTGGATAAAGCAGTTCACCGCGTCGACGGATAGTGTGTCCAGATAGCCGATCTCGTTTTGTGTCCATGGGGCACCAAGCGTGTTATCAAGCTGCACATCGGGATGAGAGGGCACTGCGGTCACGGCTCCGTGCTCATCCTTGTCGAACTTCAGGAACCAGCCGTTAAACTCCGGGTGCTCGCGCAGCAGGAAACCGCCAGCCACCCCGCTGGGCCACCCAAACTCGTCATACACCCACACCTTCAGACCGTGCTTCTTAGCAAGTGTCAGCGCATGCCGATACCGCTCGAAGAACTCGTCGGACAGGTATGGGATGGTCATACCGTGTACGGGGTGGATCAGGAACTCCCGCAACCCGCTCGCGGCCATTTCAGCCACCACTTCGTCCATACGGGTATGGTTCATGTCGGCATTCCAGAACCAGAAGGCGCTGGGTCGGTAAGGTTGGCTCATCTCCAACCAGTTTTCGGCAAGGGTGTGCAGAGAGTTACTCATGATGTCTCCTGAATGATGAACGTATCGGTAATATTTAACCACAACCGCAGTCTTCTGGGCAGACGCACGAAGGGCGGTTCTCGAACCGCCACGACACGCCAGACCGCGCCAGGGATTTGTCTGAACCACGGATTACACGGATGGGATCGGATAGGTTCGGATGGGAAGGGAGGCCAATCAGGAGATTGGCGTTCCCAGGGGAATTCCCCCTCTGCGTCCTTGCATCCTTGCGCCTTTGCGTTGGTTGATCGCACCTTTCGTGCCGATAACCAAATCTGCGCAATCTGCGTCATCTGTGGATTTAAATCCCTTGGTGCCTCATGCCATCAGCTACGGAAATGGCCTTTCCTCGACGCAAGAAGGGCGGTTCGCGAACCGCCCCTAGTACGCTATATATGGTGAGCTCCCCGGACACCAAAAGCAGTCGGGGAGCTAATCTCACCCCTTAGCTGGGGGTGAAGGAGAAGGATTGGATGCCGGAACCGCCCCTGGTGGAAAACACCGTGACGTAGATAGGCATCCTTCTCCCAATCAACCCATATCGAACAGTATCTTGGGAGAAAACCCCGTGTTCGCTAGGCTGATTTGGTTGATTGCACCATCAATCACTACCAACTGGAGATTACCACATGCACGAAGTTGAAGACAAAATCTACATCCATTATGTCGGGATCGACATCTCGAAATTGACGTTTGACGCGTCTGTATTAGGTTCATCGCACAAGCCGATAGACCATAAGGAGTTCAAGAACAACAAGGCCGGATACAAGGAGTTGTTGTCATGGGTGAAGAAGCTTACCCGAACTCCCGCCTTGTATGCGGCTGAAGCCACCGGGCCTTACAGCCGACCGCTGCTTGATTACCTCTACGAGCACCAGCACGATGCTGTCCAACTGGAGCCAAAACGGGTTCTCTATCACCGCAAAGCCAAAGGCTGGGAACAAAAGACGGACTGCTCTGACAGCGTGCTAATCGCTGACTATGTGAAAAGTCACAATGTCTCACTCTATGTCCCTCGTCTAGCATGCTATGATGCGCTTATTGGTTACACCAATGACCGCCGTATGAGGCGATCGCCCAGCGCCAAAGCTGTCGGCTTACGCGGAGCACAGTGCTGGACGAGATGATCGCTTTTCATGACATGGGCATCAAAAAGCTTGATGTTCAGATCAAAGAGCTTGTGATGAGTTCACCGCAGATGACCGAAGATATGGCTCTGCTGAAGAGCATTCCGGGTATCGGCGACGTCACAGCAAGCTATTTCCTTGCGAAAATCGGTGATGCTAAACGATTTGAAACATCGAAAGCGGTCGCGCGCTATTTCGGAATGAACCCCTGCCCGCAACGGTCAGGAAGCTGCAAGACATACGACGGCTCCATATCCAAGATGGGTGACCGATATATGCGGACATTACTCTACTGTGGATCGAGCACTGTGGTGAAGATGGTCAACGGTAAGTCGAAAAAGCTTGGCCAGAGCATGCACGACTTCGTGAAGGAACTGCAGCATCCGAATTTGGTAAAGAATCCCAATAAGAAACCGAAGTCCAAGCGAGTTGTCCGGTGCGCAATCATGCGCAAGCAGCTGGTGCTCATGTGGTCGGTATTAATCAGCCGTCAGCCATATGATCCAAACTTCGGCATCGAACAAGCTTCAAATGCGGCCAACCAGCAACCGCTGACCGACGCGAACGGACATGTCCAGGATCGTGCCGGAGCGGCCCATGATATAGCCGGTGTAGGCAATGATCCTGGGCTGGACGTGAGCGTTCCAAGACGGGGATGCGTGGATGGAAATCCCACCAATGAGCCCACTCCTGCCGGCGGTGGTCGGCCCGCATCCCGAAACCGGCCATCGCGCAGTCGGGTGGGCAACAAACCGAGGGTTCTGACACCAGTATCCTAGCTGCGGCAGTCTGCCGATAGCACGCATCGAAGCATAACGATATCTTTCGAAGCCACGAAGATGTCGCACGTCCGTTCGCGACTCCGAGCGTCATGTGAGGTGCTACGGACCAACTGATGCCATCTGAGCCTGTTTCTGTCGCGGATCCAGGTTTGGTCTATATGCCACAAACATCACATTAACGTTATTCTACGTGGTCTAGAGCCAGTGTCTGATATTCAGGTCCAAATCCCCAGATTTGCCCCTGGGGACTTGACAAAAGCCACAGTATCTACGAATATATGCGGTGAGATCGGGTTTTGGGGGCGATGTGTAGGGGCGTTTCGAGAAACGCCCTTCCCATGCTGCCGACGGTTTAGTCTCCCCGCACGGACACAATCCGAAAGGTGCCGGACTCCACGCTCAGGCTGACCTCGCCGCCCACCAAAGGCATCGCCAGCTCAGGATGCAGCTCATCCTGGCAGCGCAGCGGATTTCGCTCCGTTATGCCCATCCCACGACGGTGGAAGCTCAAGGCCGTCGTGACCCTGCTGCTGCCCAGATTCGCCACGATGAACAGGGCCCGATGTCCCTTCACCAGATAGGCGCTGATCTTGATATTCTCCGTGTTAGAGGAATGGATCAGCTCCTGTGTCTTCCAGTACGGCACCCAGACTGCACCGGTCATCCCGAAAGATCCGAAGGCTTTCCAGATGTCCGACTGGTGCTCAGGATGCCATATCATCATCACATCGTAGAGTATGGCCAGACTGCGCGCCCGTTCGCGTTCGACCGCATTTCCAGATATCGGCAATTGGGTGGCGGGTATACCGAAGTTGTGCCCGTGCATCTCTGCACGGAACACATCCTCAGGGTATTCGGGAGTGCCCAGCTTCATCATCGACAGCAGATGCTCGCCATCAACGTAGAAATCTGCGAACGAGAGGGCAGGCAGTAGCACGCTAGCCGAGGTGTGGCAGAACAAGATGCCTGGCTTTGCTTGATCCTTGACCAGACGATACAGCCCCTTCATCAGCTCCCGCGTGCGCCAGATGGCCATCGTGGGGTGGATTGTGCCATCTTTGCCCCGATACCCGCAACCGTGCCGGGTGTTAACACACGGCAACGGACAGCTCAAACCGTCGGTGTAAATGCCCCCAAAGCCGTATTCGGCGACTGCCGCGGTGTATTGCTTCAACAGCAGCTCGGGATAGGGCGTGGCGTTACACACGATACGGCAGATGTCCTGGTTGTCGGGCCTTTGGTACTGGTAGTGATCGCCTATCGGCAGAGAATCCCATCGGCTCGAATATTCTGGCGATCGAGTGGACATATAGCACCCGGTATAGGGCACAAGCCGCATCCCCTTGGCTCTACAGGCCGCAATCAATGTCCGCAGCTCTTGAGGGTCTTTCGGCCTGGGCAGGCTCTGCTGGTCGGACCAAGACTCGTGAAACCCCAGATAGTTCACGCCCAGACCAGCCAGCACGTCCAGATAGGCGGGTTGAGTGGCAGGATCAGGGCTCTTCTCGATGCCGTATCCGCCCATATGGCAATAGCGCATTTGGTAGTAGTCGGCGGGCCACGGCTTCACCGGGGTGGCCATAAACCCAAAGCACCACTCCCAGTCACCGGTCAACCGATGACGGCTCAGCAGGTTCATCCTGAGGGTCGTCACATTGCAGTCTGGTAGCACCGTGATGGCACTCTCTGGGTCAGCAGGCGACCAGGGTTCATCGCTTTCGGAAAAGAACTGGATTCCCCTGTCGTCACTGCCCAGCCAAAGATGGTGAACAAACGGCAGCTTCATCCCCTCAGGCTTGACCGCACCGGCGTTGATGCGCTTTTTGGGCCAGTCCCACACATGAGTCGGGTAGACGGAAGCATGATGGAAATACGAGGCGTCGCTCCGCTTCAGAGGAATCACCAGATCCAGCGAATCCAGGCTGAGCTCTTTGCCTGCCGAGAGTTTCATGTCGATCCTGGTCATACCATCAAATTCGGTGGTGATTCGGCAGGTAACGGACAGCTCACGGCTGCTAGCATGGGTCACATACTGCACTGACTCCCTGTCGGAGCTCATTTCTTTGAATTTGATGTTGCTCCACCGCAGCCTCTTTCCAGCGGTGATGGCGACCAACTGCATCGGCCCAGCAAGGATGTTCTTCTTCTGCGAGATGACTTTCGCCGGAAGCAGCGACAGGTTGTAGTCGTAAACCCGCCCCCAGCAGTGAACCGACTGCCCCCGTATGACAGGGATGCTCCACGGTGAGATCGTTGCTGCCATGACTTAGCTCATCATCCTTCGCATCGCCTGGTGCTAATGTGCCATCCGCTTGTTGGCCTCGGAGATGATGTCCAGCCGGTAGGCCCTTGAGTTGGTGGCGGTGACATTGCAATCCGCCTCCTGCCAGGTAAAGTCATACACCCACATCATCGAGAGAGGCACTCCGGTCTTTTCGATCCCATCAATGATCTCCTGGAAGAAGACTTTCTCCAGTTCGGGTGTGCCCTGGTCAGCCGTGCCAAACTCACCGACCACAAACGGCTTGCCCGCCTTGCGTGAGATCGCCATGCTCTCAGTCATGAACTCATCCACGCTCATCTTGCGGCCGTATTTATCCAAACATGGGCTGTAGAAGTGCCCGCTTAGTGTGTTGATGGGGTCCGGGTTGTCGTCAACGAACATGATGGCATACTGGTGCGGCGTGTCGGCTCTCCAGCTCTTTTCGGTCATCTGGTGGAAGGCTGACTGCCTCGGGAAGGCGTTACCGGTGAAGATGAGTCGCGTCTTGTCGTATTTGCGCACTTCGGCTCCGAACAGCTTGAATGCGGAGCGCATCATGTCATGGCTGATCTCATCTTCTGCACTTCGGCTGGCGGGAGTTCCTAAATCCGTCGCGATCTGAGGACGGTGTTCGGTGGCGTTTGGCAGATCGGCCCCCAGATTCATCTCATTGCCAAACTCCCAGCCCCAGGCGGCCTTCGATTTGCCGTATCGAGTGATCATCTCTTTAACGAATGTGCGCATAAAGGCGGTGGTTTTGCTCTCCGGATTCGCCCATTGGTTCACCGGCTCGCCCACCATGTCGGATACACAGGGGTGGTTGAAAAACATGCTGAACACGATACCTACATCGGCTTTTTCCGCCGCCTTGACCACCTTATCCATCCGCCGGTAGAACTCAGGCCTGTCTTTGAGGTAGAGCTTGTTATCTGTGGGCCAGTAGCCCAACGCCCACATGCGCACGAACGGGATACCTTTCTGCTGCAGCACCTTGAAGCCCTCAATGTAGCTGGTGTCTTCAGGGTTCGCCAGCGCGCGGGTGAATGCCGAGACATAGTTCACACCGATCGCTCGGTATGGCTTACCATCGCGCAGAACCGTGCCCTCCGCGCCCACCGTCAAGCCGCGATTTGTGGCTGCGGCAGCAGGAATCGCCATCATCGATATAATGGTGCTGATTGCCGATAACAACACTACCAATTTGATTTCCATACATGCTCCCTAAGCTAACTTACGCGTGATTGATATCGTGCCGAATGCACTTCATTATGGCGTGTAATCGCCATTTCGTGCAATAACCCAAACCTCATATCCATAACACATACGCCTTTCATGACGTCTCACTAATATAACGACCTACCGGAGGGGTGCCATGCGTCTGTTCATAGCTTCGCTCATCATGTTTGGGTTGATACCAGCCGGTGTTCACGCCAAAACTGTGGAATATATCAGCTCCGGCAGCTCCTGGAGATATACTCGGAATGATATACCCTCGGAACAGGCTGCCGCTGTGAAACTGAATGACTCGCGCTGGCTTATCGGCCACAGCCCGTTCAGTTCGGTGAAATCCGGACCATTCGCAATGCGCACCAAATGGCCAGCAAATACCACCTTCTGGGTGCGAAAGCATGTGAACATTAAATACCCTTCGGAGCTCAAGGCTTATGTCGCTGTCGACAACGGGTATGAGTTCTACTGGAATGGTGTGCTGATCAACAAGGGTTACGACAAACCGAGCGCGAAGTGGCAATATGTGTTCACAATCCCGGCTCCGGCTGTCCGGAAAGGCCGTAATCTCATCGCCATCAGGCTGATTGACCGCGGGGGCATCGCCGCCTTTGACATGAAGCTGGTCAAGAGCACCGGTATCGTGTCGGAACAGGGCGTCATCTACAACCCAGACAACCAGCACTACTACCGCATCGTCACCACACCGCACGGGCTTTCGTGGGACGATGCCAACACCCTCGCCTTGCAAACGCGGTATCGCAATCTGCAGGGACACCTCGCCACCATCACCACCGCAAACGAGAACGCGTTCCTCCTTCAGCACCTTCCAGGCAATGCCTGCCCCTTCTGGCTGGGCGGGTTCCAACCTGACGGGAGTCAAGAACCTGATGGTGGCTGGCGATGGGTCACCCCAGAGAAGTGGAGCTACACCCACTGGGCGCCTCATGAGCCCAGCAACGGAGCCAACCACGAAAACATGCTGGAATTTCGCCCTGACGGCCTGTGGAATGACCAGTATGAAGGAACGAATTTGCAGATTGGTTATATTGTGGAGTTCGAACCCGGCCGTTATTAATCAGCCGCGCTGGTGCAGGCTGCATTACCATGTCATGGATCGTCTCACGCGAAGACGCGAAGGCGCGAAGGGTATGTGACCGCGCTGGTTTTCCATTTAACCACAAATGAACACGAATAGACACGAATGGCGAACATCAATCCACAGATGACACAGATGGCACAGACGAGGTAATAAATGGCGCGGTTTACCCTCTGTACGCCGACCCGCGAAGGGTATGTTGCCGCGCTGGTTTTCCATTTAACCACGAATGAACACGAATAGACACGAATGGGTATCATCTATCCACAGATGCCGTCAGACCACCTCGGACATAAGCGAACCACCCCGGCTACACCCCAATCTGTGCCATCTGCGTCATCTGTGGATCATCTACACCATTAATTCCTTGACTGCGCCAAAATAGCCGAAAATACCCGGGCTAATCACCCGATTACCATCGTCTTATATCTAGTGTTTCAACATCACCTGGTCGACAGACCGCTTTCTGTCAGGAGGACTAGATTTGGCTAAACATCTATACATGTTTCTCATCGCAGTCATGCTATTTGCTGCAACGTCGGCATTCGCGGCTCTACCCACATACGAGTTCGCTTCACAAGCCGATGTCAATACCTGGACGGGCCAGCACAGCATCAGCTCGAAGCTCTATGTGAATGGCAGTATGGAGCTCACCCTCTCTGGGGATGACCCCTACATCACCGGTCCGGCTCGTAATCTGGGCGATAAACCGGTGTTTGCCACCATCCGCATATACAGCGAAGTGGGCGGACCTGCGGAGTTCTTCTGGTACACCGCCACGCAGGGTGTGCAGGCAGGGCATGAGGCCGCTTTTGTGGTGCCCGCGGGTCAGTGGGCGGAGGTTCTAGTTAATCTGCCCGCACTTGGCAGCAGCGGCGGCTTGAGACTTGATCCCCCTGGCAGCAGCGGCAAATGCATGGTGAACTGGGTTCACTTCGAAGAGCAAGTCGTCGTCAACCCTCCCGCCTGGACAGGCCCAACGATGAGCACACCAGCCGCCGACTGGCTGACGGTGCGCAGCGGAAACACTTCACTGACCCATGACCCCACCCATTTCGGCCGGTTCTATGTCAATGTCAATGATGTGCAGACGGCCGCAGGCTGGGATCAGCCCTGGCTCTGCTTCCGCTCCACAACTGGTGCCCCGACATGGCTCAACCTGCTGGAAGGCGCGCACACCGTCCAAGCCATCACCAACGGCATCCAAAGTAAACTGATGGCCTTGGATACCGACGGGGCGATTTGGACATTTACCAACACCTTCACCCCGGGCGCGGTATCAGGCACCATCGCCTGTGCCAGCACCATCCGAGTAAACCAGACACGCCGCGCATGGTTTGTGCCCTGGATGGTGATGTTCCCCAAAGCGCGCGAGCGCGCGATGTTCCCAGGCCTGGAGTATATGGACCCACTGGACACCTCCAGCAGCAAAGATGACATTGAAACCTGGGACTACCAGCGGCGCGCACCAGATCCTGAGAAGATGACCTTCCCCATGCTGGCGATGCAGGCACAGAGCCGATGGATCGGTCTCTCCTGGGTCGACAACAGCAGATGCCAGCCGATTTTTGACAGTCCAGACCGAATTTTCAGCTCTAACCTGAACTTCATGGGAGTCTTAGCCAGCAACTTCAACTCCAATCAACGCGACCCTGGCAGCCTGCTACCGGCTTTCGCCGAAGAGTTTGCCGCCAACACGGACATCACGCTGAACATGAACATCTCCGGTGGCAGCGGGCCCAACATGGTGCCGGCGATACAAACTTACGTGAAGCTGTATGGCATACCCCAGTTACCCAACCCAGGCCGCGACATGCAGAACTACGTCACATGGGCAGCCGGAGGCTGGTTGGACAGCAACATCCGCAGCGGCGATCTTTACCGGCACGCCACCTGGCCAGGTGCGAACAACTGGGCCCCTGCACCCGTTGGCGATGTGCCCTGGATGGAGCGTTGGCTGGCCGAGAACACCACCAACCCCACCCTCAAAACACGGCTGCAGTCTGCTTCCGAAGGAGCAGCCGCACAGGTGATCGCAGCCGGAAGTGTGAACTTCCGTGGGGTCGCGCATGTGCAGTATCCCATCGCCTCACTTATCTTCACCGATGGGCTCAGCGGACCTGATATCGCGCTGGGCAGCGGCAACGGCCAGTATGCGCAGTTTACACCTGAGGGCACCGTGCTTTACAACCCACCCGCCACTGGCAACGACCTTTCCCGAACGCACTGGGCGAAACATGCCAATGGCATGACTGCCGCGGTTTTGAAGAACGTGTGGGACGGGGTGCTCTACAGCGCCGACCCGACCCTGGGACAAAAGGCACTTACCATCACGGACATGCTGTCACAATATGACAATGAGGCCCCTCGTGGTGCGCAGACCTGGGAGGTACCGCTGCACACCCCAGACATTCTGGGCTCCGCTTACCTGGTCTACAGTAACCTGGCGGCGTATGAATACACCGGCAAGAAGCAGTACCTCGATAAGGCGATCGACTGGGCCTGGACAGGTGTGCCGTTCGTCTACCTGGTCAACCCGACGGCTGGCGCGATCGGCCCCTACGCCACCATTCCGGTGTTTGGCAGCACGCAGTTCACCTTGATGAACTGGATGGGTGTTCCGGTTCAGTGGTGTGGCATGGTGTATGCCGATGCCATCCGGCGTCTGCAGCGTTTCGACCCCACCGGACCCTGGGAGATGCTCTGGAAGGGTATCACCATCTCAGGTATCCAGCAAAGCTTCCCCACCGGGCCCGACGCCACTCTACAGGGCACCTTGCCGGACTCGGTCAACCTGCGAGCCCAATCCCGCAACGGTGTGGCCATCAACCCCGGCACGGTGATGAGCTGCGCCACCAACTACTACCTGGGGATTCCGGCCTACGACTACAGGATATACCGCAGTCTTGGGCTCATGGTGCATCTGCCGGGGCAATGGCTGCCTGGTGAGACCGTGATGAAGGATGAACTCACCTTCCGTGCGCAGCTCTGGACAGACGCGAAGATCATGGTGGTCGGGCTAAAGAGGTTCGGCATGGTGATGGTTGATGGCGTGGTGGTGCCTGTCGGACAGGGAGCCGCCTACGATCCAAATGGTCACCTGTTTGTAAACGCCACCAAAGGCATGCATACCATCAACATAAAACTCAATGCACAAACCACCCCGACAAACCCCGCGGGTGGGATATCAGTGCTCCAACGGAACAAATAAAGCTAGACGAACACCAGGCGATGTGGTAAAATATCAACTGCATTGCCTGGTCGTTCAACGGCAGGACAACGGACTTTGACTCCGTTAATCGTGGTTCGAATCCACGCCGGGCAACCATTTCAGCCCCTCACACAGCTTCCCACTAGCCCTCTATATAAACCGATAATTCGTCATAAACCTTGTACATAACTAGTCGTAGGGGCGTCCCTTGTATGCTACGACAGTGTCTATTACAGTATGGGTTGACTTGAACTCAAGAGCAGTGCTTCAAAATAAGCAATCGCCTGCACATTCGTTATCTAATATACTTTTATACACCACTATATATTGCATTGGCTCATTTTATGAGGGTATAATGAATGAACATTACGCTTCAAGTGAGGGTGCCATGACTGATCAGACAGTTCCGTTTGAAACCACAATTCTTGAATTCGGCCCGCAGCGCATCATGGGGATGAGCGTGGTTACCGCCAACGCAAATGGCGAGTGTGCTGCACTCTGGGGTAACGAAGGCGGTTTTGCCAACCGTATGAATGAAGTCAAACCGCCTAAAACAGGCGCACCCTGTTTTGGCGTCTGCCGGTGCGTTCCTGGCATCAGCGACGGCCGGTTTGAATACATCGCCGCGGTCAGCGCCAGTGCAGACGCCGTGTTACCTCAAGGCATGGTGGAACTCACCCTGCCAAAGGCGCAGTATCTGTGTATCACCGTGCCTGGTCTTGAACAGGTCGGTGCGGCTTGGAACTACATGGGCCAGTGGTGTACCGAGAACCCTGAGTGGCGCGGGTATTGCGATCAAAACGGCTGCGAATGCACCGAATACCCCGCGTTTGAATACTACACCTCGGAGTTCTTCACCACCAAAAAGCTCTATGTGTATGTACCGATCCGTCCGAAGGAATAGGGGTTGGGTTACACGACGGGAAATGTAATCCACAGATTTCGCAGATTACGCAGATAAGATAATAACCGCACCGATTATCTCCTAACTGCGACGGTTTGTAGGGGCGGGGTCTCCCCGCCCACACCAATTGTGATCCGTCCGATCCGTCTCATCCGTCCGATGCCCGGAATGTCTGAACCACGGATTACGCGGATGACACGGATGGGTTCGGATGGGAGGGGAATTGCTAAACATTTCGTTCCCCATCCGTGTTCATTCGTGTTCATCCGCGGTTCAAATGCGCCCCTAACGGGACGAGTAGGACAGGGATTTACGGTTCCCCATCCGTGTTCATTCGTGTTCATTCGTGGTTCAGAAAATGCCCTGCCCAAAATTCGCTTCAGGCGCAATATGGCAGAACCCGGTATACTATAGGATGTAGTGATATCTACGGAGGCATCGAGCGCAACATATGGCATTTCTTATTTACGTCATTTTTCAAGTACTCACATGGATGATCATCGTTCATGTGGTGATCTCTTGGATAACGCAAACGGGTGCCGCGCGGATATCTCCCTATCACCCGTTGGTCAGGACCTTGAACAACATCGTTGACCCGATGCTGGCCCCGATCCGCAAATTGGTGAACCCAAGGGCCATGGGAGGTCTGGATATCTCTCCCATGATCGCCATTATCATCCTCACCATCATTGAGAGTATCATCGTCAAAGTGATCCGATAGAATGAGCCACTCTCAACGACTAACCCCCATAGACATAGCTCACAAAGAGCTGCCAACTACACCTTTTGGTGGTTATAACAGAACCACCGTCGACCAATTTCTGGATGATCTGGGCAATGACTACGAGCAGATTATCCTGGAAAATGCCAAGCTGAAAGAACAGACGGCTGCGCTGCAATCAGAACTAGCCCGATACCGCGAAATGGAACAAACTCTGCGGGAGGCGCTTGTGCTGGCGCAAAGAACCGCGGATGAAACACGGGCAGCAGCGCATAAAGAGGCGGAGATCATTCTGCAAAATGCAGACCTCCGCGCAGCACAACAGATCAAGGACCAACAACAACAAATTGAGCAACTCAAAAGCATCAAACAAAAGATAGCTTTCGAGCTCCGGGCGCATATGAACGTGATCCAACAGTGGCTCGATGCCACCAACGACACGCCATCGGCAGACGCCCCACCAGATGTCCAACCTCAAAATTAAAATACGCGTCACAGCGCGGGCGGGAAGAAACGCCATCGACCGATGGGACCCGCAGACAGATACCCTGCACCTGAGAGTGGCAGCAGTGCCCTCGGACGGACAGGCGAATGAGGCCATCAGGCAATTGCTTGCCAAACAGTTGAGCGTCCCGAAAAGCCGCATCACCTTAGTTGGTGGTGCCACGAGTCGCAACAAAACTTACGAAATAGAGGACATGGAGCAACTACCAGAAAAGATACTGGGGCTCCAAATTGAATGACAGAACAAAACAGCACACCAGAACCCGCTGATAATATCAGCCAGCCGGAAACTCCGGAGACGAATGAACAACCAGAAATGGTTGAAGCAACCCCAGAGCAAGCGAATACAGATATCCAAAATGACGAAAACATAATCGACGCAGAAGATACGTCCGCTGATCAAGATATGTCCGATGATTCCGACTTGTCTGAATTATCTGGCAAGTCTGATGAATCTGACCTGACCGACTTATCTGACAAGTCTGATGAATCTGAACTGACCGACTTATCCGACTTGTCTGAGACGCCTGACAGCGTAGATGCATCCACGGGACAGGTCTACGATACCCCTAAACTCAACCAGCGACAGCTACACCTAATGGAGCGCGTAGAACAGCGCATTCTCATCGGTGGGGCAGAGCCGCCGCATGTCAGCATCATGTCCAACTCCGTGGGAGCACCCCCTGATGCTATCCGGGCGATGGCCGCCCTCCTGGTCAAACGCGGCAAGATTTATATCATGGCCGACGATCTCTACATCCACGCTCTCAGTTTCGAAGAGGTGGAAAGCCAGATCCGCGGTTATATCCAGAAAAATGGATCTGTCACAGTCAGCCAGTTGCGAGACTTTTTGGGCACAAGCCGACGGTTTGCCCATCCGCTGCTGATGCTGTTTGAAGTACGCAATCCAAACTCGAATCCCCGTCCCATGGGCGACAGCTATGCACCAGACGACGAGAATGATGATGATGGTCCGATGCCCACATGGGAAGAATACCAGCAGTCACTGCTCTCCTCGCGCGACCGTGTCCGCATGGAGCGAACCGCAGAGCGTTCGAGCGGAGGCTATGGCCGTCCTCGAATGAATGCTGATGGCCCATCGGCAGGCGGCGGACGCAGCTTTGATCGTCCTCGTGACGGCGGCGGTGCCCGACCCAGCTTCAACAGAGACGATCGTCCACAAAGAAGCTTTGACGGACCACCAAGAGATGGCGCACGGCCAGCGGGCGGCGGTTACAACCGCGAAGGCGGCGGCGACCGACCCAGTTTCAACAGGGACGACCGACCACGAAGAAGCTTCGACGGACCACCAAGAGAAGGCGGGCGGCCCCGCGACGCAAGCTATAACCGTGAAGAAGGACGTCCAGCAAGAGAAGACGGACAGCCAGCAGGCGGCGATCGGCCCAGCTTCAATCGGGACGACCGGCCACGCAGAAGCTTTGACGGACCGCCAAGAGAAGGCGGACGGCCAGCAGGCGGCGGATACAACCGCGAAGGCGGCGGCGACCGACCCAGTTTCAATAGGGACGACCGACCACGCAGAAGCTTTGACGGACCGCCAAGAGAAGGCGGGCGGCCAGCAGGCGGTGGTTACAACCGCGAAGGTTGCGGCGACCGACCCAGTTTCAATAGAGACGACCGACCACGCAGAAGCTTTGACGGGCCACCAAGAGATGGTGCACGTCCTAGCGGAGGCGGGTATGGCGGACGACCTGCAGGCGGCGGTTACAACCGTGACGGCGGCGGCGACCGACCCAGTTTCAATAGAGACGACCGACCACGCAGAAGCTTTGACGGACCACCAAGAGATGGTGCGCGTCCTAGCGGTGGCGGGTATGGCGGGCGACCAGCAGGCGGCGGCTACAACCGTGACGGCGGCGGCGACCGGCCCAGTTTCAACAGGGACGACCGACCACGCAGAAGCTTTGACGGACCACCAAGAGATGGTGCGCGTCCAAGCGGAGGCGGATATGGCGGACGACCAGCAGGCGGCGGTTACAACCGTGACGGTGGCGGCGACCGGCCCAGTTTCAACAGGGACGACCGACCGCGCAGAAGCTTTGACGGACCACCAAGAGATGGTGCACGTCCTAGCGGTGGCGGGTATGGTGGGCGACCTGCAGGCGGCGGTTACAACCGTGACGGCGGCGGCGACCGACCCAGCTTCAATAGAGATGACCGACCGCGCAGAAGCTTCGACGGACCACCAAGAGATGGTGCACGTCCAAGTGGAGGCGGCTATGGTGGACGACCAGCAGGCGGCGGTTACAACCGTGACGGCGGCGGCGATCGGCCCAGCTTCAATCGGGACGACCGACCACGCAGAAGCTTTGACGGACCACCAAGAGAAGGTGGACGTCCTAGTGGCGGCGGCGGTTACAGTGGTGGCGGACGTCCCAGTGGCGGCGGTGGTTACAGCGGTGGCGGACGTCCCAGTGGCGGCGGCGGCTATAGTGGTGGCGGACGCCCAAGTGGCGGCGGCTACAGCGGTGGCGGACGCCCAGGTGGCGGCGGCGGTTACAACCGCGATGGCGGCGGCAGGCCGTCAGGTGGGGGCTTTAATCGAGGCCCGCGCCCTGATGACCGCGGCGGTCCGGATCGTAGGCCAGGCGGCCCTCGTAAACCAGAGTAGCCTCGCCAGTTAACGTCAGTGTGCCATCGGGCATACGCTCGACAACGGCCTCACCACCCTTACTGCGAACCCGCACTAAGGGACCGGTGAGGCCGTTGTCCATAGAGACCACAGCCGCGGCACAGGCTCCTGTTCCGCAACCCAGCGTTTCGCATGCCCCTCGCTCCCAGATGCGCACCTGAACATCGGTGTCGCTCAGCCGTTTGACACACATCAGGCTGGTTTTTTGGGGGAATAAGGGGTGATTTTCCACCGCCGGCCCTATTTCATAGAACAACTCATCATCCGGCAGCTCATCACAAAACCAGACGGCATGGGTAGAGCCAGTGGACACGGCATGAAGCGTCAAATCGTGCGTTCCCACTTGGATGTGCAGTGGGGCCGCTGTCTCTGCCAGATATGGCACTAAAGCGGGCTCGTAGCGTGCGACACCCATATCTACCGTCACACGGCCATCATCGTGTATCACGGCCTTCTTCGGACCATCACTCGTCTCGATGGTCAACTGGCTGGCCTGCACCAATCCATGTTGTCTTGCCCAAGCCGCGGTGCATCTCATGCCGTTGCCGCAGATATCCTCGGTGCCATCGGGGTTGTGCATCTTCATGAACACGCTGTCAGGTGTGGAGCCGCGTGATATCACCAGCAGCCCGTCGCTGCCCACTCCATAGTGCCGGTTACAGGCATATAGCGCGAAAACCGATGTTTCCAGCCCAGCGAGCTCCTCGGCGGCGCAAACCACGAAGTCGTTACCTGTCCCCACCATCTTGCTGAAACGCAGTTCC
Source organism: Armatimonadota bacterium (assembly GCA_963677485.1). GTDB lineage: Bacteria > Armatimonadota > HRBIN16 > HRBIN16 > HRBIN16. The sequence continues at coordinate 1,384,068 of OY781964.1, forward strand.
ATCATATACCCCTGTTAGTTCAGAAATCCCGCCCGACGCAAACTCTCTTCACTGACACTGTTGGATGTGCTGCCACCAAGCAGTCGCTCCACATAACGGCCAAGCACATCGGTCTCAATGTTCACAGAACTACCGACACTACGTTCAGCCAACACCGTCTCCCGCCAGGTCGTGGGGATAATAGCAACCGTAAATCCAAAAGTTGTCAGATCAGCCACGGTCAGGCTCACTCCATCTATGCAAATGGAGCCTTTCGGCACCACATAACGCAAGGCGTCCGGCTCGATGTCTACACTCAAGCGTACGGATACACCTTCATCCATCAGCCGTCGGACCGTGCCAATTGCGTCCACGTGCCCCTGCACAATGTGCCCGCCCATGGGCTCACCTAGTCTCACGGCATCTTCCAGGTTCACACGGTCGCCCGCCTTTAGCAGTCCCAGTGTAGTGCGCCGCATGGACTCCGGCACCGCATCAAAGCTGAGGCTATCTGTGGTGATGTCGGTGACCGTTAGACATGCCCCGTTGATGGCGATGGAATCACCCAGCTTGGCCAGATTTCGCAACTTCTCACTGCTGATCGTCACCCGCATCCCTGCCTGAGCACTGGTGATCGCCTTCACACGGCCAACCTCTTCAATGATACCTGTAAACACTACATCTTCTCCTTATGGCCATGCGGCACTAGTCCGCTGATCATCGTATCAGCTCCATATCGCCTCGTGCTCACATCATCCAGCCTTAGTGCATGGGCGATGTTCGCCGCACCATGTCCCTTGATGGCGGGGATACCCTGGCCTCCGAGTATCAGTGGCGCGATGAAGGCTGTCACCCGGTTGGCTAGACCGTCGTCCAACAATGAGCCCAGCAGCGACCCACCCCCGTCGCACATCACCGCGGTGATACCCCGTCTGTGCAGCTCTTGAAGGGCAAACCGTAGATCCAGGCGACCGTCTGCAGATGCAGGAATGGTGATCACCGATACACCCAACGCTTCCAGTTGCGCCATTTTCGAAAAGCTCCCACTGGGCGAACACAAAACCCAGAGAGGGGCTGAGGATACATCGCATAACTTTGAGGTCAGGGGGATACGCAGATTGGTATCTACCACGACTCGGACCGGGAATCTGGGCGGGTTCACTGACCGGTGCCGGACAGACAGCGTGGGGTCATCGGCTAGAACTGTGCCGATACCCACCATCAACGCGTCATGATGAGCGCGCATCAGATGCGCCTGCGAGCGTGCTTGCTCGCCCGTGATCCAGCGACTGCTGCCGTCCGCGGCTGCGATACGGCCATCCAGGCTGCAGGCGAATTTGGCGGTGACCCAGGGGCGGTCATGCGTCTGCGCGAACACAAACATCTCGTTTAGACTTTGAGCCTCAGCCTCACGCACACCACATTCCACCTCGATGCCTGCCTGACGCAGCTTCTCAAAGCCACTGCCGGAGACTTTTGGGTTAGGATCCTGCATCGCCGCGACCACACGGCTGACTTTTGCCCGGATCAGCGCATCTGCACAGGGGGGTGTTTTTCCAGTGTGGCTGCACGGCTCAAGACTGACATAGGCCGTGGCCCCTTTCGCCGCATTGCCGGCTTGACTCAGAGCTTCCACTTCAGCGTGCGCCATACCCGGTCGATGGTGATAACCCCCACCCACGATCTCGCCGTTTTTCACTAGAACACACCCGACCATGGGGTTTGGAGCCGTGAACCCCCGTTTCGCCAGGCTCAACGCCCGGCGCATATACTGGGTGTCGGTTTCAGTCATTCGGCTTCTTACCGCAGATGTCCTTACTGCCCCGCAATAACTCGCGCTGCGCATCAACGTAGTTCTTCAAGGACTCACGCAGATCAATCACCGCGCAGGCCAGCATGCCAATTAGCAGCAGGCACATCACAAGCACATAGATGCCAAATGACAACAAAGCTGTCAATGGCGATCCGATAACGGCCGGTTCAGTTACCAACTTCGAGCACCAGACCAAGAGCGCCATCAGTAAAACCAGGCAGACACTGCCCCACACCCGAGCCCGGTATTGAACAAGCGACATCATATGGCGTTGAAACGACCACTGCACAACCAATATATACAGCAGCCCAACTATACCTACAGTGATGGCGATTGCGGTCATTCGTAGTGCCTCCTTATGAGTCAGCGCATATATGCTAAGTCGTGTTTCGGTGTCGTAGGGGCGTCCCTTGTGGGCGCCCTAATCGTTGTTGATTCGATAGTTTTGGTTTTAAGGCGCCCACAAGGGACGCCCCTACGACTTACATGCCTACGGACGCAGTTTGTGTGCAATCACTACTGGTCTACAGACCGCGCCAATCTTGTTCCTGACACAGATCCCCATGGCTATCCGCCAGACCGGCGCGGTCTCGAGCCTTCTGCAACCGCTCACCTACGCACAGACCGCCCCGGACTTAGCCAAATGACGGGACCGTATTCGTCAACACATGGCCGCCTGGTTAGCGGGCTGATCCAGCAAGTGAACGCAACTCGCTTAAGGCGAATTCAAAGCCCTGGGGATGTCCAAAGAGGGCAGAACCAGCCACAAACATGTCCGCACCTGCATTGGCAATGCTGCCGATGGTGGTGCTGTTTACTCCGCCGTCCACCTCCAGCCAAGCTTTAGATTGGGCGCCATCCAGCATCTCTCGGGCGGCGCGGACTTTAGGGATGCTCTGAGGAATGAAGCTCTGCCCGCCAAATCCCGGATTCACGGTCATGATGAGTATCAGGTCGATGTCGCCCAACACATTTTCCAGTATGCAAAGCGGGGTATGTGGATTGAGGGCCACACCCGCTTTGGCTCCGCTCTGCCTGATCATGCTTAGCACGCGCTGAAGGTGCGTGCAGGCCTCTGCGTGAACTGTGATGATATCAGCTCCGGCTCTCGCAAAATCAGCCACGTAACGGTCAGGATTCTCAATCATTAAGTGTATGTCGAATAATGCATTTGAGTGAGGCCGGAGAGCACTCACCACACCGGCACCAAAAGTAATGTTGGGAACAAAATGACCATCCATCACATCGAAGTGCAGCAACTCCGCACCGGCCTCCGCGCTCATTTTGGCGTCTTGCCCAAATGCAGCAAAGTCGCTAGAAAGTAAGCTTGGAGAAAAGCTTATTGGATTTGCCATATTACATCTTTACCTCTTTTTTTAGTTCTTCATTAATGAATACGCGGATGACAGCAGATCCGGTGAACTGCAGCGAAACCGCTTGAGACTTGCCGGAGTCGCACTCCTGCTCCAATGGAATGGAGGTGCCGTTATCGTCTGTCACCTCAACACGAACCATAGAAGTCGGATTACTGCTTGACGGTACCTTCACATTCAGTGTGATATCTTTGGTGGCTGATTCACCGGAAGGGGTATTTGATGTACTGTCGGAACTATCTGTCGATGCCCCGTCCGATCCATCGGATTTCGCGTCTCCGACCACCGGTTCGCCTTCCTTCAGCCCAAGCAACACAGAGGAATCCCGTAAAGCGGTAGATCCGGGCTGCGGCCGCTGCCATCGGACCACACCGCCATCAGAATTCAATAGATCACCCACATTTTTCAACTCAGCCTTCAGTCCCAAGGCCTGCAGCTTAGAAACGGCGTCCTGTTGTGAAAGACCAACTAATGAAGGAATGCGTACATCGCGGCTGCCGCTGCTTACCCACACACGCACTTCACGGCCTTGCTTCAGAGTTCGCCCAGCCAGCGGTTCTTGCTTGAATACAGTATCCAACGGCGCATCATCACTGGGGGCCTCTTGCACGACCACAAACTGCAGCCCTAAGGACTCCACGACCTTCTTCGCTTCATCTGTCCGAACCCTTATTAACGCCGGAACTGTGGCTTCACCAGGTCCCTTTGTCATGTATACGAACACTCCAATGAAGGCGGCTAGAATCAAAGCCAGTAAAGTACCCAACACCACTAAGGCTGTTTTCAATACATCATTTCCTTTGCGTTCCTCGTATACATCCACATCTTCCGTGTCATTGTGCAGGCTAATGCTATCTGTGGCTGCTAGCTTCTTTTTCGGCACATGCGATTTGGGAACTACTGGTTTCGCCTTTGCCAACTCCGGGCTGGCCGTATCACCCTTCAAGGGCGTATCCATGGGTGACCAGCGCAAGCTGCCCCCACTTTTGATCGCCAGATTGACCCGACGTAGGTCTTCCACAAGTTCCGAGGAGTTTTCGTATCTGTCCTTCGGATTCTTTTGCAGGCACTTCAGTACGATGCCCTCAAGAGCACGAGGCACGCCAGGATTCTGGTTTCGCGGTGATGGTGGAGGGGTGGATTTATGCTGTTGGGCGACATCATGCGCATAGTCTGCCGAGTAAGGAACCATTCCCGTCAGCATTTGATAAAGCAGGCATCCGAAACTGTAGATGTCGATGGCGACGGTAGGATCTCCCGGCTGGAAATACTCCGGTGCCATGTATGGCGCAAAATGTTCATACCACTTCATACCGACCGTCTGGTCGTGCCGTAATGCCGGGGCTATACCGAAATTGACAAGTTTGAGAACACCCTCTCCCGGCTGCATGACCACATTTTGGGGGCAGAGGTAGCCGTGAACCACTCCCGCTTGATGTAGGCTTTCGAGTCCTTGAGCGATCCAGAGCCCGATTTCCGAAGCAGTACCAGGCGGAAGCTGCGTGTTAGGAATAAACTGCTTAAGGTCGATCCCCCTACGCACATGCTGCGTGACCGCCAGTATCTCGCCATCATCATCAACGACATCAAGGACCTGTGAAACTCGAGGGCCACCCACGACCTGTACCGATTGCAGCAGCTCCTTCAACATGGCACTTGAGCTACAACTGGTGATCTCCTCACAAGGCGCGATCACGATCACATCTTGATGATGCTCGAGGTCGCCTGCCCGGTAATAAGTAAAGAGGGGCGATGCTGAGAACCGTTCCTTAATCTCATACCTGCCATTTATCACGCGATTGATCATCTATTCACTGCCCCCCACATGATGTGATTGCAGCGTGCCTAAACCCGCGACAATGCAACTCAAGGCAAACAACACAGCATACACTCTAAACGAAATGTACACCAGTAAAGACGGTAGTATTCCGCTAACTAGATGCTGAAGTGCATATGTTAGTGCCAGAAGAATGGCAAAACATGCCCATGCGGTTCGCACCCAGTTCGAGTATTTTGTCATTTCTCTCGGGATTCCCCATATATTTCACGGTGCGTCTGAATGGCCTTCAGCATCTGAGTGGAATCAACCGTCACAATGGGCAGGCTCACAGAACCTACACTGCTGATGAACACGAACTTCACCGATCCGCGTGCGCTCTTTTTATCTCTCGACATCTGCTGTACAATCTCTTGATCATACAACAATGCCGGTATGGATTGGCTAAACCCGAACAGATCCATGTCATGAGCGATTCGTTGGTGTGTGCCCTGCTCGGTATAGCCGAGTTGCTCACCCAGAATAGCTGCGTAGATCATTCCCACAGCAATGGCCTCACCATGAAGCATATGCCCCAGCCCCATCAGAGCTTCAATAGAATGGCCCAGCGTATGCCCATAGTTGAGCATGGCTCGTACGCCGCCTTCGCGTTCATCCTGCTGCACGACATCACTTTTGATCTGGCAGCAGCGGGCGATAATCTCTGGCCACTCACGATGGGTACTCTTCAGTAAGCTCACACCGGAATTAGTTAACTGGCTGGCAAGCTGAACATCCTGAATATAACCGTACTTCAACACCTCAGCCAACCCGCTTCGCATCTGTCTTCGGGGCAGTGTATTCAGTGTGCTGATATCGGCAATCACAAGTTCAGGCTGGTAGAACGCACCTGCGAGGTTTTTACCTTCAGGCAGATCGACACCCGTCTTGCCGCCCACGCTCGAATCAACCTGAGCCAACAGCGTGGTCGGTATCTGAACAAATGGGATACCCCTCATATAGCAACTGGCAGCGAACCCTGTCATATCACCAACCACCCCGCCACCCAGCGCGATGGCTGCTGAGCCGCGATCAAGTCCCGCCTCAGCCCATGTCCTCAGCAGTTTCCCGATCTGCGCCCAAGTCTTGTGACGTTCGCCGGCGGGAACCAGGCACGGCACTGGGATAATTCCGATTTTGAGAAGTTCTTGAAACAGTTGGTCACCATATAGTTTCCAAATAACAGGGTGACTTACAATAGCGACATGCCGACCGGCGTAAGCCGACATGGCACCAATTTCTTGAAAAATGCTTCTACCAATGTGGATCAGGTATGATCGATCATCCAGAGGAACCTCAATGGTTCGCTTGATGCCATCCTGCATCTTTCAGCCACCTCTTAATCTGCCGTATTGTGTCTATCTGCTGGAATATGGAGGTATCTATTCTTTTATCTGCTGTTGCACAGTATATCGGTTCTCTAAGCTGAAACATATCGATGATCGTCTGCAATGGGTCGTTGCTATCTCTTAACAGCGGTCTTGAGTTTCTATCGCCCACCCGCCGCAATGTGACCTCTGGTGAGGCAGACAGCCATATGATGGTGCAGTGCTTTCGAAGGCTGCTCACATTATCGGGGTTGAGTGGCGTTCCACCCCCAGTTGCGATGACCACACCATTTAGCCCTTCCAGGCTAATGATGGTTTCGTGTTCTAAGGCCCGAAAGGCCTCTTCACCGTAGAAGGAAAAATAATCGGTGACACTCATTCCAGTCTTTTCTTCTATCAGTATGTCCGTATCTACATATTGGTAGTTGAAAGCCGATGCCAGTCTACGCCCGGTTGAACTTTTCCCGCATCCCATGAATCCTATGAGTGCGATGTTCTGTGGCAGTCTTCTGCGGTTATCTTTCATATTTCATCGTGTAAAAAAACGGGAGCAGTCAATCACTGCCCCCGCCTCGGTGTTAGTCTCCTGTAGATTTAAGGAGTAACGCTGCTAGCCAAAGGCCCGTTCGAATCATCTAGAATACGTGCCGTCAGGAAGATCAACAACTCAACATCCGCAGTCTCATTACTTTGAGATCGGAAAAGTGAGCCGATCCAGGGCAAGTCGGAGAGAAGCGGAATCTTACCGGTGCTGCGGCTATCGCTGCGTCGGACAAATCCGCCAATCACGACTGTCTCGCCACTATTGACGATACGGGTGGCTTCCACGTATTGTCGGGTGGTGACAGGTGCTTCCGTTCCATCCGGTCCCTTTTTGAACTCAGGCACATCTTCAACCTGCAGAGGCAGATCGATCAGGATGCGTCCATCACCCAAAATGGTTGGCTGAACGGTCATTGATGTGTCAGTCGTGTAGTTTTGAACGTCGTAAGTTGTCAGGTTGCCCGTAGTGCTACTTGTAACTTGGGCCACCCATACTGGGTAATCCGTCTGTGTTCCGACCTGTGCGGGAACATTGTTCAGCGTGGTGATGATGGGCGCCTGCGACACGCGACCTTTTGAGTTGGTCAGCATCGCCCGCAGTTCAGTTACCAGATTGCCCGTGGCATATTTTATAAACACAGGGGCAGCACTGTTGGCAAATGACCCAGAAGTTGTTCCCGCCTGAGTATTTACTTGCTGTACTAGCCAGTCTATACCAAGTCGTTTTGTCTCACTTAAACTGATAGTCACAAACTCTGCTTTCACTTCAACCTGTTGTTGAGGAACGTCAAGCAGTCGAATTCTCTTGCGTACGGAGTTGATGAAGTCCTCATCACCGGTTACGACCAAGCTGTTGTCAATGTCAAGAGCTGCGATTTCTTCGCCCACACCCTCGAGTCCAGGGAAGCTAATTTGGCCTCTAGTTCCGCCCATACCAGTGGCTCCACCGCCACCCATCATACCGCCTGTACCAGTGGTTCCGCCGCCCATGCCTCCGGTAGCCATGCCGCCCTGATTTCCACTACGACCGCCGCTTTGGCTGCCACCACGGTTACCAAATCCGCCGCTTTGGTTTCCGCCACCAAACTGGTTAAGGCCGCTGTCTGGGGTTTCAGACATATTAGCAGATTCTTCACCAGAATTCATGAAGGGGTTCGGGACGCTTATCAACGCCTCGGGTTTGCTAATAACCTGTTGGTTCACGCCCTGAAGCATCCTCTGGAAGGTGTCGTTGTTACGGCTGGAGGTATCACCTGCACGACCAACCACACCCATCGCACTCAGTAAGTCGCTCGGGCGAGAGTATTGCACACGGATTTTTTCTGTTCGATGCCGTTCAGGCACAGCCTGTACTATGCTAGCCGGAACCGACGGAACACTTGAGGTGACGGCTTGCTTAGGTCCAACAACATATGTGCCATCTTCCAGCTTGACAACCTGAGCTCCCGCGGAGCGTGCAATGTATTGCAGTGCTTTGTCTAGCGGAACATCGTGAAGATTGACAGCTACCTGTCCATAAGGATTCTCGCTGGGCTCGAACACGATACTCGCGCCTGATTGCTGCATCAGCATGTTAATGGCGGTGCGTAAATCAGCATCAATTAGCTTCAGGTTCACCGTCTGTTCATTACCGGATGGAGCCTGTGCCTCCACTATTGTAGCCGTCAACACACCGCAACATGATACAGCGGCTGTGAGCGTCACTATCCGACTTAGCCGGTCTCTAAGACTCATCTGATGCGTCCTCCTGAGGAATTTAAACCAGTCTGTTGCATAAATTTCATCGCCATGAACTGTTACTGGAACTAGAGCTTCGGTTGCTGCTGCTGCTGCTGCTGTTTCCAAAACCGCTGCTACTGTTGCTGCCGCTGCCGCTGCTGTTGCTGTTTCCAAAGCCGCTGCTGCCGTTACTGCCATTATTGTTGCTGTTATTGCCGTTCTGCTGCCAATAACTGCCACTCACCTGCAGTAAAGTGCCGCCCAACATGTATGCGATCATACTGGCGTCTGCATAACGCAACTTAATTTTTTCAGTGCGCTTGGTGCTTTTTTGCTCTTCGATCTGCGTCGTCTCGGCGGTGATTCCGTCAACAGTATCTACCTGCTTGGTGATGACGTAAATGTCGCTCTCCTTGCGGTAGGTGAGGTTTGCCGACTTTAGAATGTTCCGCAATGCCACATCGAATGAGACATTCGGCAGCGACATGGTGATCGCCGTCTGGTCGATCTCTGAGTCGCGGAAGGAATACTTCAACTCAGGACGCTGTTTAAAGAGCATTTCGAGAGCATCGGATACACGCGCAGCCTTTAGTGAGATGGATACGCTAGCTGTATCAGCTGTATCCGCTGGCTGGTCCTGAGCCACGCATAGGCCGGTGGCAAACAGCGCTAAGCCAATCACCGTAGCCATGATCTTATAGTGTTTCATGATCGTCCTCCAGAGAACTGAACGGAAAGAAATTCATATTCGGGCAAGCCCGAAGATATCGTACCATTATTTGACCGTAAAATGCTCACTTCCGTTACACAGAAGTGATTACCTGCCGGGCATCATGGGCATTGTAGGAACTCCCGGCATCGTCATACTACCAGGGCCAATGGGCATTGAAGGCATCGTCGTGCCTCCGGTGTTTCGGTTTGTGCCTGTAGTGGCGGCATTTTCGAAATTCAAATTCATTTCGTAGCGCTTACCTTCGGTCGGTATAAGCACGACACGCTGTGGTTCTATGCGAATCACGCGGTATCGTCCCTCTACCATATCACCTGCATGTACTATCATGGTACCCCGTTCGATCTCAATAATTGCTGCCACTGGCTGATCCAGCATAACACCAACCATGCGCCCCTTGAGTGCAGGTATCTCAACCTGACTGCTGGCATCAGCAGCCTGCTGCTGCTGTTTCGTTTGCTGCAAAGCCGCTTCGTCAGGCTGAATGCGCAATCGGTACTGATTTAACTCCGTCAAGTTTGTCCAAGCATTATTGGTATTGTTTCCCAATACTTCCCATGCCATGAGTTTGAACGGGTCTTTTCGATAAGACTTAGGACGATTGGCTTTCTCAGTCGGTGTGCAAGGGGCGTACTGACTGCATGGTGATGCGGATGGTGCACCCGCTTTTGCCCCAGCCGCTCCAGGTGCTGATGCTGCACCGGGCATACCCATTCCTGCTGGCATGCCCATGCCACTGGTGCCAACAGCCTGTCCACCGCTTGGCATGGCCATAGGACCACCACCGGGGATAGAGGGACCGGCTCCACTTTGGGCGTACGCCTTGGGTGGAAGCTGGTTTGTTCCAAACTGAATTGCCGCCGCGCCCAGTAAAACCACGCCTATGCCCACAGCGGAGAGAGTCATCTTCTGTTTTCGATCCATAATCAAATTACCTCTTGCTTGCTGCTAAGCTTAGTTATTGCGCAGGCGGTCTGGGCATCATAGTGGTGCCAGGAGCCCCGAAGCTACCCGCACCGGGAGTTGATAGTGGAGCACCAAGGCTGGGGGGTGCACCAAGACCACCACGAGGAGCTGCTGCGGCAGGTGTAGAAGCTCCTGCTGGTTGAGCTCCGTCAATGGTCTGGTAAAGCTGAGCTGTGTATGTAGCCACTAGATTAGGACTGGTGCCCGCTAAGCTCACTCCATCGATCATGACTAATCGAGGTGCCTTGTTCCACTTCTCGAGATGGTGCAATACTGCTTGAAAATCGCCTGTAGCTGTAAACTGACCGCCATCAGCATTCCATGTGCCCTTAGGCAATGCCATTGGGTCATAACCAGGCGGAGGTAGAGTAAAAGCGCCTGAAATCCGCACACCCTTTTGAGAGCCGATCCACTTTCTCATGAAAGAGGTAAGGTACTCAGGCTCGCGCCAGAAGGTGGGCATCTTTTGGATCATAGTATCACGGTCCGCGCTTTTCACCTCAAGATGGATGGGCATCACACGAGCCTTGATATTATTCCAGGTGGTTTGTATGACGGCTTTTAAGGCAACAGCATCAGCCAGTTTCTTTTCAACCGGTCTTCGTTGAGCCGCGCGAGCGGTATACTGCTCGATCTGGCCGTTTAGCCCTTCGATTTCCTTTTTCATGGGCCGAACAATCACAAAGAACGTGGCAACCACGATGTTCAAAGCGATCATTACACTGATCACTATGATATTTAGCCTAGTTATCTTGGAGAGCATATTCAGTGAATCCCCTATGCTTTATGTTACACGCCTTGTCGATCGATCGGTTACTTTTTACCGGGCGTGGCCATGGGGCCACCACCAGGAATTGAGGGACCAGCACCGCCGCCAGAGCTGCCAGGCGACCTTGGCATCATGGTAGTTCCTGGTGCACCAAAGTTGCCGGTACCTGAGCTTGTAGGACTACCCATTATGCCCATACCGCCACCAGCGCCACCCAAGCTAGGAGCTCCGCCGGTTGCTCTGCCACCACCTGCGGGCCCAAACCCTGCCGGAGCAGGCGGGATGCTGGATTTTAAGGTGACGGTGACTGGGAATACATAGCCCGAACGGCCGCTGCCAGTTTGTGAAGAAGCTATTGCTCCCGAAGTGGAAGGTGCAGTGCTACCTGGGGACATGGGCATCATCGGACTGGAGAGCCCGCCGCCGGATGGAGACATCGGCATCATTGGGCTCAATGCGCCCATTGAACTGCCGGTAGCTGGTGCGGCTGCACCACCACCCGCTCCATTCGCGGTTGTTGCCGCATACCCACCAAGGGAGATGCCAGCCGGTGCGATCGCAGGACACTTCTGCATAGATTGCAGATAGTAGGCCACGTCATCCAGCTTACGGGTATACACGTTCATATTTGCGGTGGCGTTACGAGCTACCATGCTGTCGTATCGGTAGCTGCTGGGTGTCCAGTCTGCTAATGTTTTATACAGTTTGACATAAACCAGGTTGTGGCAGTAGATGTCACGAACATTTTGGACCTTGGTCTTCAACTCAGCGAAACTCTGTTCTACCGTGGTGACCTGAGCTTCGATACGGTCTACAGCTTCGGCGGCCAGTTTTTGTGTGTTACATTCATCAGTTCGGGCCAACTTTTCGGCTGTGGTAGCGCTGCTCCAGAAGAACATGCCCACAGCCATAGCGGCAAGAACCACGACACTGCCTGCAAGAAGTGCCTTTTTGCGTGCCGGTTCAAAAATACTATCCGGCAAAAGGTTAATTTTTATCATTGTGTGCTTTCGGCCTCCCCGCTACGCTACCCAGTCCCGCATTGCCAGGCACACTGCCACAGAAAGCAAAGGCGAAACCTCGTTCAAATAATCACCATACTTCGCCACCAGGCCTGCGTCAGACAGGAAGGGGTTGGCGACTGTTGTGGGCAGACTTAAGCTTTGGGCTAGAGCCTGATCCAGGTTCTTCAACATGGCACCGCCTCCGCAGAGAACCAGCTTGCTTATGTGCGGCTCGTTATCGCGGGCGTTGAACATATCCAGAGCCCGTTTCACTTCAAAAATCAGTGAATCCAGGGTATCTGCCATGGCGTTGAACACTTCTCGCTGTAGTTCATCGCGAACATCGGTTTGAGTGGCCGGGACGGCGGATTCTACCGCCGGTGCCTCTCCTAAACCGCTGCTCGTGTCGGCTCCGAAATCCATTGGAGCATCTTCTAATGTATCCGAAGATGCGGTCTCAGCACCATACGTCGGCTCCACCGGAACTGTGGGCATACCTTCTGCGAAGGGGTTTTCGCCGCCGAAGTCCAGCCCGCTGTTAAAATCAAGACTGTCATCAAAGGCTGGTTCTGCAGTGGAATCACCAAAGCTGCTCAAGTCCATGCCTTCGGCACCGGCTGCGAAGCTGAAGTCCATCATACCTGCGCCCATGCCGCTGTCAGTTCGTGTATCGTTCAACAGCTCCATCACGATCTCGCCCTTGGTGCGTTTCAGCTCTTCAGCACTGGCTTTCCGCTCTTCGGGTTCTGTTCCGCTTAAGCGTCCAGGCAGTCTGTCTAACAAAGCCTGTGTAAACTGGCCGCCACCGATAGGTATCTGCCATGCCATGCGTATGGTGCCTTTGGCATCATATACACCCATTTCACTCTGCATGGTGCCGATGTTCAGCACCGCGATGCTGGTGTTTTCAGCCGATAGCGTGGGGTCTAGGGGTACCAGACGAGCCATGGCCATCACTTCGGGTTCCATAGCCTCAGGTTGAAGTCCACTCTTCTGCACCGTCACACCAATGGCTTCTGCAGCTTCCAACGGAACAGCCGCCAGAAGAACCTCCAGCGTATCATCGGTCGCAGCCAGACTGTCGGGCACCACTATGTAATCAGTGGTCACATCTGTGCTGCTGGCAAATGGGATATGCCTGGTGATTTCGTGCTTGATGGACTTATTGAGTTCAGCAGGGGTCTGCTTCGGCATTTGTACGAACCGAACTGTCACTCCACTCTGTCCAGGTAGTGAAGCTACACATTTTTTGGCCACGATGCCGTTACGCTTTAGCATATCTTTCACAAATCGGCCAAGCGCGGCGGTATCGGGGATAGTTCCTGTTTCGTCAACTAAACCGGCGGGTACAGGTTCTACACAGACAGCGCTGATGATGTGCCCTTGTTTAGTGGGACGCACCTCAACGGCCTTAATAGACGATGTACCTATGTTCAGACCAACGATGGGGTCAGACGGCTGTTTTACAGATGACATGAGCCGGGTGTTCCTCCGAGTTTACCACCGCATTGTAACAGTCTAAAACTTCCACTGTCAACAACTGCAGATTATGCACGCGGTTATTACGGTGTTACGTAAACTATTGTTCACGGGTTGTTGTGCAGATTCCTGCTTATTTTTACTCGATTCCGAAAATCGCATATTACCTAGATATCGACAACCAAACCGTCATAGGCTACTGTGATGCCTAGCGGCTTACAGAAAGCTTCCATCTCGCTATGTAAAGCCCGTCCGAGGTCAGAACTGCCGTTGTGCGAGAAGTGCGTGATGCACCACTGTGTACTACGGTCTGCAGCCCCGATTCGTTCAAACTCCACTTTCAGCTTCTCAAGGTCGTATAAACCGATGTGGTATTTCCAACCCTCTTTATCGAAGCCCATAGTGCATTCTAGCACGATAAGGTCTAACTTGGCATTTGCCAGTGCTTGCCAGGTCGGTTGTTCGTACCAACCGGTGTCACATCCGTATAACATTCGCTTCTGACCGTCATTAACCAGGTAGTTGAAGCTATGCGAATCACCCGTATGGGTGGCACGCAGCGGCGTCACTCTATAGCGGTCGATGGCGACGGTATCAAACACATCCAAACGATGCAAATGTATGGCCGTCTGAACTTCAGCAGACATGGCCTCAACCATCGCACAGGATTCGCGATTACCATAGATATTCAACGTCGACCGATCCCATGCAAACCCTTGAGCTATATACTCCAGCTCGGTTGTGGCAAAGTGGTCGCCGTGGGTATGCGTAATCAACAGATGCTGAAGCGTTGAGTAGTCCAAACCGTAAGTTTGCATGTGATGCAGGCTATCCGGTGGAAAATCAATCTTCAACCGTCCATCGATATCTATCGACGAACGGGTGCGGATATCTCTCCCGCCATTCTGGCGAGCCTGTTGGCATACGTCACATCCGCAGAACAGACCTGGTAGCCCCTCTGCGGCGGCAGTTCCTAGAAAACGAACCTGTATGGTAAGCCTCCTTCAAGACCAGATACACACGGTCTCTCCCGAATGCATTTTACACGCAGTTTACCAGAAAATAGCAACATGTGCTCAAAATCCAAAATCTGTGCGTGTTTTCATACGCTGCATGATGTACTCATAGAACTGCTCGGAAGGGATTCCATCATGCGCAAGCCGGATAGGAGCCGCCGATCGGCCCATGATATACAGCAAATGGCTCTCCAACGCACACTGATCACAATGCCTGTCCAACTGAAGCAGATACCGCAGGCTGCTATCTGGCACCTGCGAGTGCTGCTCCATTGGTACCGAACTCAAGAAGGTCAGTTTGTAAACATCTTCCATCGTCATACCCAACTCAGGCCACTGCTGCTCTATCCGGCGGGCGATGATCCCATCCCAGTCACCGTAAGAGGGTATGAATTTCTCCAGCGTATCAATGGCATCCGCCAGGAATACTCCAATGGCGACGCTCAGGTTCCACTGAAGCCCAGCCGTCACTATGGCGGCGTCATCGCTGGCCCCCGGCCCCACTCGGTGCCGCACATACAGGTAATCCACATCCGGTTCGCCAAATCGGTCTGCATCGACAATCAGCCCACAGTCGCGAAAGCGAGCGATATCTTGTTGGTGCGCCTGTTTGGCCAGTTGATACCCGTCAAGCCCCATTTCACGCATCACACGCATATTAACCATGTATCCGCGTCCACCGCCAATGATCCAGCCGGTGCGCCGTTCCACTTCAGCCCGCACATCGGGGTCATCTCTTAGCCCCCCCATATACAGTCCCCTCAAAACATCACCAGGTTCCACGGGAATGTATCTCAGTGTGCCGATGGTCAGTAAAGGGGTTCCGTCTGGCAGCACGATATCCGCTGGTCTGCCGGCGATGGCATCGTCCACAAAGTCGCTGATCTGCGTGATCAGGTCCATACGGGCCTGTCGCAGTTGCACCGGATTTCGGTGCAGAGAACGGGCGATATGATCGATAGTGGTGTTGGGGTATTTACGGCCTTTGAATGCGCCGTGCCCTTCGTGAGCGTGGCCTTCGATGCTTTGTATCAACAGCATCTCTTCGACATCCCAGTTGCATCGCAAGGTCTCCTGAGCATCCATCTGGGCAAAATCGCGTCGGATGATATCTTCTGGTGCTACCAGTGGGTCAACCATATTTGATTCCTTCCGCCTGTTTGAGGGGCTGTTACACGTACATAATCATGATCTGCTGTAAATATACCCGGTGATGCTAAGAAATGTTATCTCTTGTAGTATATTTATTACATAAGAATAGCACTGGTAAGCATTGCGGAGGCATATATGAGCGCAAAACAGATCAAATTCGGCACGGACGGCTGGAGAGGGGTCATCGACGATGATTTCAACGATGAGAATGTACAAATCGTCTCTCTCGCCCTGGCCGATTTCGTAAGGGGCCTTGATGGACCAAAAGGGCCTGTGATTGTGGGATATGACTGTCGTTTGAAAAGCGACCACTACGCATCGCTGGCTGCAGAAACACTACTCCGGGCCGGCATCCCCGTGATGCTTAGCGACTCCCCCTGCTCATCACCTACGGTCAGCCTGGCGGTGGTGGCCAACGATAGTCCTGGCGGGGTGATGATCACCGCCAGTCATAACCCCCCACAGTTCAACGGTTATAAATTCAAAGCCAGCTTTGGCGGATCTGCAGGTCCAGAAATCACCGCGAGCATAGAGGAGCTGCTGCCCACAGCCGAAGCCAAGTTGAAGCATCTGCCAACCCGCAGCCGCCCGATACCGATGGTGGACATCGTGGAACCTTATCTGACAGCCATTACAAAGCTGGTGGATATCGGAGCGGTGCTGGGTTTGCCGGGCACCGTGGTGACGGATGTGATGCATGGCTCTGGGGCAGGCTATTTCCACAAGCTCTTCATTGGAAGCCACTTCAACCACGTAGCCATCAGGGAAGAGCACGATACCAACTTCGGAGGCATCAACCCGGAGCCGCTGGAGCGCAATATGGCCGCCTGCATTGAGGCTGTCAGGAAATCCTCAGCCATTCTAGGCGTCGCAGTAGATGGCGATGCCGACCGGATCGGTGCGGTAGATGAGACAGGCCGGTTTATCGACAGCCACACCATCTTCGCGCTTCTGCTGATCCACCTGGTGGAACGCCGTAAGCAAACCGGTCGGGTGATCAAGACGGTCAGCACCAGCCGCTGGATAGATACGCTGTGCGAGCAGTTCAAGCTGCCGCTCACCGTTACCCCTATTGGATTCAAATATATCTGCGACAACATGCTTCAGGGCGATGTGTTGATCGGCGGCGAAGAAAGCGGCGGCATCGGAGTGGCGGGACACATTCCCGAGCGTGATGGCATCTTGATGAGCCTTCTGTTGATGGAGGCGATGGCCTACAGCAAAATGAGCCTGAGCGACATGGTGATGGATCTTTACAAGCGAGCAGGTGAGAAGCACTACCACCGCGTCGACCTGCACCTGGAGGCCGCCCATATGCACGCCGCAAGAGAAAAGTTGAAGACGACGCAAACACACAGGCTAGCCGGTGAAGAGATCGCGCATATCGGCCATATGGATGGCACCAAGTTCGACATGGCTTCCGGTAGCTGGCTCCTTCTGCGGGCCAGCGGCACGGAGCCCGTGGTGCGCATCTACGCCGAAGCACCCAGCATGGAACGGGTGATGGAGCTTCTGGCGGCTGGCGAAGCGCTCTGCGCTTGAGCGGTATAGGACTGGTAGGACGAGTAGGACGAGTAGGACGAGTAGGACAGCGGAAAACCTCCCGCTCCTATTCTCCTTCTCTCCTCATCTCCTGCCTCCTCCCCTCACATGCTCATGTTGGATTCAATACGCAGCTTTAACTGAATGGCCAGCTGCGACTCCGGGTCTAGCTTCAGCGCACGTTCAATCATGCTCATCGCCTCAACATGCTGACCGCCATCGGTGAGGCACATGGCTAAAGCGGTCATCACCGCGGGCTGTTCGCAGCCCAGTTCCACCGCGCGAGCCAGAGGGTTGATGGCATTTTCGGGCAGACCCAGCATCAATAGTGCTTTGCCCATCTCCGCCCAGCCCAGCTCATGTTCTGGGTCGATCTCCACCAAACGCTCCAAGATAGTCACGGCCTCGGCGTATTGTTTCATGCGGCAAAGGCAATACCCCAGCGGGTAGAGTACTCGGTGGTTCTCAGGCTGAAGATCACTCACCTTCATCAAATACTCCACCGCCAGCTCATAGCGGCCCACCGCACCTAAAGTCACACCAAGCCGTTCATGCCCCTCCACTACGTCAGGCTGCATCACAGTGCATCGCTCGAAGGCAACTAAAGCACCTTCAAAATCGCCCAGGGCACTGCAGGCCTCACCCAGCGCGTAAAAGATGGCGGCATCCTGGTCATTCAACTCCACCGCTTTACGCAGGGCTTCACGGGCTTCCGTAAAATGCATACATTGAAGCTGCGTCACGCCCAGGCTCTGCCAACCAGAAGGCTGCTCTGGTGCCAGCGTCGTCACTATCTTGAGCTCCTCGATCGCCTGCTCGGGATGGCCGATCTGCTGGAACAGCTCTGCCATGGCCGCGTGCGGCAACGGTGCGTCGGGCTGCAGTTTGATCGCCTCTAAAATATGCTTTGAAGCGGACTGGTAGTGCTTTAACTCCAGAAATCGGTAGCCAGCGTCAAAATGTATTTCAAAATGGCCTGGGTGTTCATCTGCCAGCTTTTCAAGAAGGTTCACTGCCTCTTCAAGCTGACCATCTGCGGTTAGCTGCTGGATTTTATTTGCGGCTTCAGTAAGGGGGTCACTACTCATTGTCATATGCCTCGGGGTTATGTGTTGCATATACATGATAGCCTGAACCGCCGGGTCACGGCACACCTGGCGGTTCTATTGGTCTTTGAGGGCATCGCACCGCGCCTATTTACCCCGGCAGCGACCAGCGGTTTTCGGGCTGCCAGTCATCGTTCCAGATCGCCGTGATCAGCCGCTTGCTCTCCAGACAGTGCTCAATCACCTGGGCGATATCTTGACCTTGGATCTCACACACGATAGGCCCCGAGTATCCGATCTCTTTCAATCGGCGGTAGGTGGCATAGTAGTCGATGGTGTTGTTGAGGTGCGGCGGCTGGTGCTCCATATACTGGCCCCAGTATTGGTTCACCCCATTTTGGTGAATCTCCACGATACGGTCGCCAAGATGGTCAATGTAAGTCTGGAATCCTGCGTCGCTGCCGGCGGCCATATAGGCGTGGCCGATGTCCAGATGCATCCCCCATCCAGGTACCGCCTGGCAGACCTGACGCAGCGCGTCCAGACCGCCCGCTTCAAAACCCACAGGCATTCCGGCTGCCTGCGCTCTTTCGATGGCATGGGCCGCATATTCCACGTTGTATTTCATCACCTCGCTGCCTTGGCGGATGTAGCCGAATGTGGGGTTTCCAAGATGGAAAGTGGCAGCAGCAGCCCCGATTTCGATGGCATAGTCCAGGCAGGCGTCGAAATAATCGCTTGTGATTCGGCGAAGATGCCGGTTTGCACTCGACAGGTTCCAATCCAAATGCGGCGCATGGATGGTCACCCAGTCGAACTGTTCTAGCGTGCGCCGTAACTCCTGACGCGTGGTCAAGGTGGCATCCCACAAGTCGATCCCCACATTCGCGTAGTTCTGGGGATATCCCAACTGAGCCTGGTCGTCTGAAGGCACTATTTCAAACCCGGCAAAGCCTGCATCGGCCACCATGCGGGCCGCCTGCAGGATATCCTCACCGTGTGTAGATGGCAAGAAGTGAGTGGAAATCCCGATGCGGCGGTCAATATTACTGGATATCATGCATTTCTCCTGTACGTGTCACGCGATTTATGCGGTTTTTCGATGATGATTTCGACATCGGAAAACATCTGGTTTCACGCGCCTCTATCGGTTGAATACAGCAATCAACATAGAATATCCTGCCATATCACCAGCACATTGTTAATATTGGGGTTTTGTGATTATATATTGCGTATTCTAAGGTAAAATGAGCTATGAGTTTTCGCACAAAAGCCGTGATCACAGCGTTCTCGACAACGCTACTGGTTTTAGCACTGGTATTTTGGGCTCTCTCTCAAGTGGTGTCGTACAGTTTCAGCCAACTCGAGACGAAGCAGACCAAAAGATCGGTGACCCTCATCATGGGTGCCATCACCGAGGCCCAAAACTCACTCCGATCAACTGTGTCCGACTGGGGTTTATGGGATGAAACATATGATTTCGTTCTGAAACACCCTCAGAAATATATAGATGAGAACCTTGACGGCAGCTCCCTTCGCAACCTGCAAGTCAGCACCATCATCATCACGAACATCAATAAAGAGATCTTATCTACCACCTCCGTAGATGTGAAAACTGGCCGTTGCTATGAGACCCCTTTTGCGACGACACAACGGTGCCTTACCCTGTTGGACTTCTTCAAGAGCGAGAAACCGGAAGAAACGGTCGCCGGCTTGGTAATGCAGCGCGAAGGCCCCCAAATAGTGGTCGCGGGCCGGGTGATGCACACGGACCGCAGTGGGCCTCAAGCCGGGTATATCATCATGGCTCGTGAGCTTGATGGCCAGGAACTGACTCGCATCGGGCATGGCATGAGTGTGGATATCAGCCTTTACACCATACCTTCTGAGCGTGCAACCCTGGAAATCGCCGAAAAAACGGGCATGAACATCAACCAGCCATGGATCAAAACTGTATCTGAAACCGAGAACATCGGGTACGCCATCATGCCGAGTTATCCAAATGGCACACAGATGCTGATCTGTGTCAGGATGCCGCGTGAACTGCTCATCCATGCTAATAACAGCCTGCGATGGATGGCCACCATCACCATCTGTATCGGCCTGATTCTGTTGTTCATTCAGATAAAGGTCATTAATCGGATCGTGATCAGCCGCCTCGATGACATGGGCCATCGGATAATCGACATCGCCCACAAGCAAGACACTAACGATCGCCTGCCGGTAGAAGGTCACGACGAAATCACCAGAGTGGCGCAGGCCGTCAACTGGATGTTGGATACCCTGCAGCAAAGCAACCAGGACCTTCGAGATGTAAACACCGAACAGCAGGACCTCATCCGCATCATTTCGCACGACCTGAAGACTCCGCTGCGCAGCATTGGTTCGCTGGCAGGGATGCTCAGCCAGGACCTGGAAAACCATCTGGACGATGATTCCCGATGGATGCTGGACACTATGGTCGCGCGGATGCAGAAGGCCTACAGCCTGATTGATGCCGTGGTCGATTACCAGCAAGCCGGCACACCGCCCAGCTTCCTGGACGAGATCAACTTGACGCAGATGCTGAACGACCTATTGCAGATCATGCCTCCGCCTGAGGGTGTTGAGGTGGAGATTCCGCCGCAGATGCCATCCATCAAGGCCAACCGTTCGCGGATGGTGAATGTGTTCCGCAATTTACTCACCGATTCGTATGAAACGGTGCCTGCCCCAGGTGGCATCCTCACCTTTAGCTCCGTAGATCAGGGCGATCATTTTGTCATCACACTGCACAACAACGCAGAAGCGTTGGCCCCGCAATACCATCGCATGGTGTTTGAGGTAATGCGCAGGTTCGAGACTGACGTTAGTGATGAGGAGATACCGAATATGCTGCTTCCGACCGTTCGCCGCATTATAGAAGCCCATGGCGGCCATGTTTGGCTTGACAGCGCCGAAGGCGAAGGCCGCAGTTTCCACTTCACCATCCCGAAGTAGCGGATGGTGGTGGCACTGTAAAGTAATGATGCGGTCGTAGGGACGCCCCTATGACCAGTCACATACAAGCGCCGCCGATGTCGAGAGCGGTCTATCAAACCCACAGCTTCAGGAGGCTCATATGCCCGAATACCAATATGGACGCATCCGACTACTGCACAATGCACTCATCAAACACAACACCCCAGATGAACTGATCGATCAGGTGATGCAGGGCGGTGAGGCGGTATCCAAAACAGCAAAACCGGCTATCAAGACCGCCTGGTTCCGGGGGGCCATGGAACGCATGGACCGCCTGATGCCCTTACCGCAGCGTCAGGCGGTTCGGGAATCCTGCGCCTGCTGCCTGAACGGGGAGCGACTGAAAGCCTCCAAGCAAATCGCAAAGCGGCACGCCACGCTGGAGGAGCGCATCGATGCCGCCAACCACACGCCGTATGTATTTGGCAACAGTGTGAAGCGAGAAACCGATGGCAGCATCACGGTGCGCTTTGAGCCCGAAGGGGCCACCAACACGCGCTGCGTCTGCCTGGGGGCCGTGACTGAGCCCATTTCCGAGAGCTATTGCTTCTGCTGCGGCGGGCATATCAAGCACCATCTGCAGATCGCACTCGGCGTGAAAGTCACCTGCAAGGTGGTGCATACCGCGCTCACCACCGCCGGCAAACAGGGCTGTACTTTCAACTACCAGATCATCCCGGAATAGCCCATGCGACTGGTGCCCGCCAAGACCATCGTCACCCGCACGAAATGCCCCGAGCAATGGTTCGGCTGCCACTACAACATGAACCTGTATCGGGGCTGTTCGCACGGCTGCATCTATTGTGACAGCCGGAGCCAGTGCTACCGCGTGGAGAACTTCGATGAGGTGAACGCCAAGCAGGACGCCCTGTCGATCGTGGAACGCGAACTCTCCGGCAAGCGAAAACCGGGCGTGGTGGGCACCGGAGCAATGAGCGACCCCTACAACCCGCACGAAGCAGAGCTAAAGCTGACCCGCGGCGCGCTGAAACTGATCCTGCAGCACCGGTTTGGCATCCACCTCGTGACCAAGGGCACGCTTGTGGTGCGCGACCTGGAGCTGTTACAGGCCATCGGCAAGCAGTACCGCGCCGATGTTTGTATCACCATCACCACCCCCCACGATGAGATCGCCGCAAAGATCGAGCCGAACGCCCCCAGCAGCTCCGCACGGTTTGATGCGCTCGAAGCGCTTGCACACGCGGATGTCTACTGCGGCATAACCCTCATGCCCATCCTGCCGCTTCTCACCGACTCCCCGGAGGATATCCGGCTGCTGGTGCGGCGGGCTGCCGACTGCGGGGTCAACTTCATTCACCCCTGGTTTGGGATGTCGCTGCGAATCGGCCAGCGGGAGCACTATTACCGGCAGTTAGACAGGCTCTGGCCCGGACTGCGCAGGCAATACGAAGTGACGTACGGCGATCGTTATATGTGCGATTCCCCGCGTAGTTCAGAGTTATGGGATGTGTTCACACAGGAGTGCCGCCGGGCAGGTATCGTCTGGCGGATGGAGGATATCATCGAGGCGGCCGGCGCTTGGGCTCAGCCCCAGCAGCTCAGCCTGTTTTAACCCATATAACGCAACCGCTAGACACCTTCATGCGCCATCACATCAGCAGCGCCGGTCTTCCCAGCCTCCTTCAGCATCGTCATCCTCAGCCACAGCCGCGGCATCGGCAGCCTGCTTCAGCAGGCCTGAATCGTCAATAGACTGGTCATTAAGCCGTGGTAGCACCCACAGATGTCTCAATCGGCATCCTATACCGATATCTCCTTGCACTGCAGTAGTAATATCCGCTGGCGCCCCCGTCGACATTACGGTGACGACTCGTTACACTGCTATGTAGTCTGTGGCATGATGCATTCCACCCACCGGCACTGCGGCAGGTGGGCCGGATGTCGGAGTACGAACGGCTGCTGTAGCGCAGACAGAAGAAAGTGGCATAGTCACACATGAAGATCATTGACGATAAAATCAAGCGAACACTTACCGACACCGTCAATCCTGCGAAGTTCGCACTGGCTGCTCAGATTCGCACCAACGATCTAGCGAAAAACTTCGTCACGCCGCCGGCCTCCGCGCGGCCATGGGTTTTCTGGTTCTGGATGAACGGCAATATCACCAGCAATGGCATCACCGCCGACTTGGAGGCGATGCAGCGTGTCGGCATCGGCGGGGTGCTCCTCATGGATGTGAATGACGATAATCCGCAGGGGCACGTCAAATACGGGGGAAAGGAGTGGTATTCCATGGTGAAACATGCCGCGCAGGAAGCCAGCCGATTGGGTCTCGAAATCGACATTTACAACTGCGGCGGTTACACCTCCAGCGGCGGGCCATGGACGACGGTAGATCACGCGATGCAGACCCTTGTCACGAGTGAAAAGAGAGTACACGGGCCGATGGTTTTCAATGATGTTTTACCGTCGCCGCCGAAGAACGTGGACACTTACCACGACATCGCGGTACTGGCCTTCCGTTCGCCGAAGGATGAGGTGATGAGTGCGCAGGAATTCGCGCCGAAGGTGACCGCGAGTGTGGCACTGGGCGAGGACCGTAAAGGCGGGGCTGGCAAGCTCAACACAGCGGTGATTTTCCCACCGATAAAACAAGGCGATTTTCCGCATTACATCCAGTTTGAGTTCGCCAAACCGTATACCGCACGCCAATTGGCTATGCAGCCGGGGATGGCGGGGTATATCTATAACGGGCATGGAACAATTGAGATTTCCGACGATGGTCAGGCTTTTCGAACTGTGACGGCGTTCAGTTTGTCGCTGGGGCAGGAAAAACAGACCATCAATTTCGCACCAGTTTCCGCCCGATTCTATCGAGTGATGTTCACAGATTTTTCGACATGGCCGAACGGACTGGTACTCGACTCTGTGGATATGACAACGAACTTGGGTATCAACAATCTTACGGACAAAGTGTTTACGAACATTGCCGATCAGGCGTTATATGATCAGGCTGGCGTTGGCAACCCGGCGGATGCGGCGACCTTTTCGCCGGATCAGGTTGTGGGACGGACGGATGTCGTCGAGCTGACCAGCCGTCTTGGGGCGGATGGCAAGCTGCGCTGGGATGTGCCGGTGGGTGACTGGATTATTTTACGCGTTGGCTATACGCCTACCGGGGTAGTCAATCACCCGGCGGGTAAAGAAGGAACGGGGCTGGAGTGTGACAAGTTAAGCCGTGAAGCGGTGGAAGCCCACTGGACAGGACTGATGGACAAGGTGATCAGGGAGATGGGGCCGCTGGTGGGCAAGAGCCTCAACGCGGTTCACATTGACAGTTGGGAAGTCGGCTCACAGAACTGGACACCAAAATTCCGAGAAGAATTTCAAAAGCGGCGAGGATATGACCTGCTGCCCTTCCTGACGGTATTACGGGGGCGGGTGGTGGATAGCCCGGAAGTGAGCGAGCGTTTCTTGTGGGATTTCCGGCGCACGATTGGTGATATGTTTGCGGAGAATTATTCCGGCGTCATCGCAGAACTGGCCCATAGGAACGGCCTGCTATTTTCGATCGAGCCTTATCCCGCTTGTCCGACGGATGAACTGAAATACGGCAGTTACGCCGACATTCCCATGAGCGAGTTTTGGGCCGGCTCCAGCGGCGGCGGCAACGAACTGGCGGCCTCCATCGCGCATGTGTATGGTCGAAAAATTGTTGGTGCGGAAGCTTTCACGGCCACTCCGGAAGAAGGAAAATGGTTAACCGATCCTTTCTCACTCAAGGCGACAGGCGACCAGGCCTGGTGCTCCGGCGTCAATCGCCTCATTATTCATCGCTATGCTCACCAACCGTGGACACAGCCAGCGCATTATCCCGGCATGACGATGGACTGGTGGGGTACACATTTTGAGCGCACCATTACCTGGTGGGAACAAAGCCGGGCATGGCTGCATTATCTCGCCCGCAGCCAGTATTTGCTGCAACAGGGCCTATTTGTCGCCGATGTCTGCGTCTTCGTCGGTGATGGCGTGCCGAACAGCTTTAAGCGCATTGAGCTGCCAGTCGGCTACGCGTATGATGGCTGTAACGCCGATGCGCTCAAGCTCATGTCTGTGAAGAATGGGAGGCTGGTGCTGCCGTCCGGCATGAGTTACAGGATGCTGGTCTTACCGTCTGCTGCTACCATGACCGTGCCAACGCTCCGAAAGATCAAGCAGCTGGCGGACGCCGGCGCGTTGATAGTCGGTCCAAGACCCACGCGCGCGCCAGGTCTCACGGACTATCCGAAGTGTGACAACGAGGTTAAGCAACTGGCGGACGCCACGAAAATAACCTCAGACCGATCCCCGAGCGAAGCGCTGACCACCATTGGGCTCAAACCCGATTTTGAGTATTCGGTCAAAGCTGGATCGAAGCTGGCTTTTATCCATCGTCAGACAGACGAGGCAGACATTTACTTCGTCTCCAACCAGAGGGAGCAGTTTGATTCCGTGGAATGCACTTTCCGGGTGGCAGGCAAAGTACCGGAACTCTGGTATCCAGACACCGGACGCATCGAGTCATCGCCATCGCTCTGGCGTGAGACCGGTGGGCGTATCGTCATGCCGTTACAGTTCGATCCGGCGGGTTCGGTATTTGTTGTGTTCCGCAAGCGTGCGGTGAAGGTCGATCCTATTGTGTCTATATCTCGCGATGGCGCAACACTGTATCCCATGTCGAAAAAGACGCCGAAGGTCATCGTGCGGAAAGCCACCTACGGAGTGACCGGCCGGATTCGGGATGTGCGGGTCAAGGTGCAGGTTATGGTGGATTCGGGGCGACCGACTTTTGGGGTTGCCGAAATGGCTGTGGGTGACGATCCTGCGCCGCAGGTGGTGAAGACGCTGGTGGTGGAATACTCCGTTAATGGGAAAGTCTATGTTGCCCAAGGCGCAGATGGAGCAACTGTCAGTCTGGACGACAAAACGATGGTTGATCCTGCCCGTTTCGTGGACGTGCACACTGCGCCGGACGGCAACTGGTGGCTTGAGGCACGGCAGGCAGGGCGATACGACCTGAAGACGGCGTCAGGTCGCACACTGCATGGCAAAATCGCCACTCCGCAGCCAATGTTGATCGCCGGCCCCTGGCAAATCAGCTTCGATCCGAAATGGGGTGGGCCGGCCAGGCCGGTGGTTTTTGAGCGGCTTGAAGACTGGAGCCAACGACCGGAAAAAGGCATTCGCTATTACTCCGGCACCGCAACCTATGTCAAGGAAGTGGAGTTGCCAGCGGTGCTGTTCGAAAAAGGATGTTCGCTCTCGCTGGATTTGGGATTGGTGAAAAACATCGCCGAGGTCTTTTTGAACGGTAAACCGCTGGGCATTTTGTGGAAGCCGCCGTTCCGGGCAGAGCTCGCCGGCGCGGCCCGGCCTGGCAAAAACAGACTCGAGATCAAAATCACCAATCTTTGGCCGAACCGGCTGATTGGCGACGAACAACTGCCTCCAGACTGCGAATGGAGGGCCTCTCACTGGACGGGTAGCACTTCGTCAACGGGTCTGAAGGCGTGGCCGAAATGGCTGCTGGAAAACAAACCCAGCCCTTCAGGCCGGTTGACCTTCTCCACCTGGCATCACTGGAAAAAGGATGATGCCCTTCTGCCCTCCGGCCTGCTTGGACCGGTGACCGTGCAAGCGGCAGTGCAAGTTCAAGTGAAGCCTTGAGCAACATAACTGCTGACAGCGCCTGCATAGAACGCTCATGCGGCTGCATCTGCGCTGCCCGTTCAGATTCGGGCTAACGAGCAGCAGAATCGCATCGGCACCCCGCCGCCTTCGGCGGGGTGCTCGCATCGGAATGACTCTCATCGCATCGGGGGTCTTCCCCCGGTGTGGCATAGTCCTTGCGGAAATCATCCCATCAGCACCGAAATCCACTTAGTAATTGATGATGTGACCAGATACACTAATATTAACGTGTCGCAGTGCCTGCTCTGAAGACGTCTAGCACAGAAACACGAATCACTTTTTCGAACTCTAAATTCACTATTTTGGGGGTCACACATGACACCACGAGAGCGTTTCATCAAGGCCTTAACACGCCAGCCGCTGACCGGCCGAGTGCCGCATTTTGAACTTGTCTTCTACCTGACCATGGAGGCCCTGGGCAAGGTGCATCCCACCCACCGATCCTTCAGCCAGTGGACACAGATGTCGGAACACGAGCGGCAGCTCCAGCGCGAGGATATCGCCCGCACCTACATCATGAGTGCCGAAAAGTATGAGCACTCCGCGATCTTCGTGCAGGCGGACCCAGGTGCCCCAGAGACCTTCCACATTATCGACGAAATCCGAAAGCAGAGCGGAGACACCTACTTCATCATGCTGCATGGCGACACCACCTTCGCCATCCCTGACGGCAACAGCATGGTGGATTTCAGTATCCGCATGTCGGATGACCCCGAAGGGTTGCTCGATGATGCGCAGAGGAATGTTGACCACATGGTGGCAGTGGCGGAAAAATGGCAGGCGCACGGCGGTCTAGACGGCTTCGCTCTGTGCAGCGATTACTGCCTGAATACCGGCCCGTTCATGAGCCCGCGCCTGTTCAGCAAGTTCGTCACCCCCTATCTGAAGCAGACCATCGATGCCTTCCGTTCGCTGGGCTTCTATTCGATCAAGCATACCGATGGTAATATCATGCCCATCCTGGACCAGATGGTCTCCTGCAAACCGGATGCGCTGCACTCCATCGACCCACAGGCTGGTGTAGACATCGCCGAGGTGAAGCGGCTGTATGGCGATCAGCTCTGCCTGATCGGTAATGTGAACTGCGGCCTGCTGCAAAATGGTACCGATGAGCAGGTGGTGGAAAACACACGCTACGCGCTGCAAAGCGGTATGCCCGGCGGAGGGTATATCTTCAGCACCAGCAACTGCGTCTACACCGGCATGGACCTTAGCCGGTATGAGCTGATGCTGGACGTCTGGCGCCGCGAGGGCAACTACGCCTGAACCCGTTAGCAGAGTTATGATGAGGCGACAATGTGATGTACGAATAGCTGTTCGCCTCTATTGCCGACAAGTTTTGCCTATGTCCGGGGCGGTCTGTGCGCAGGCTAGCGGATGCAGAAGGCTCAAGACCGCGCCGGTCTGGCGGATAGCCCTGAAAGATTTGTGTCACGAACCAGACCGGCGCGGTCTATAGACAGTGGCCTCCGCAGGCGTACTGACAGACCGCCCCGGACATAGCCAACCAAGTGACGCACAACCGCCAGCGCTACCCCTGGCTATAAGAATCATACCCACTCCGTGGATGCACGCATGGATGCCAATTGGCAACAGATAATATGCGGTACAGGTATTTGTCGGAACCATCTAATGTCCGAGAATTTTCGATGAGGTGAACAGAATCGCTATGAAGAGGCTCTATCCCGTGCAGCAGCTGCTGATCCGCACCCACGGACTGGTGAGTGACCATCGTCTAGCCGATTATCTGAAGGTATCGGAGGCGGAGCTGGATTCGTTACGCGAACCACTGGCTCTGCCGGATATGGAGATGGAACAGCCGGATCGGGCCTTTCCCATCGTCATGCGGCGTCTGCATGACCTCATTCCCGAACAGCAGATCGCCCTTCTTCTGGGCTTGAGCCTGGATGATTGCCGACAGATGGCGCTCGATATGGACTTTCTGGACGTCAAACTGGGTGCCCGGCCCGATGCTTACCCTCACATCCGGCTCAATGAGCCTGGGTTGGAGGAGGCCGCCCTCGACTTTGTCAGCGGATGCCGCGGGCAAATGCGACTGGTCCAGAACGGGGAACGGCCCTTCGCTTTCCTGAAAGAGCTCAGCATCGAAGAGCCATGCCCGACGCCCGCCCCTGAGGGCGAATCGTGCTTGGGAATCCGCATGATGCACAGTTATACCGGCTCCCACGGGGACTTCCTGTTGCATGGCGAGGAGTTCTACAACGCGGGCATACTCAGCCGGATGCGGAACCGCGGTGTCAACGCAGGATGGATGCCGGCACTGCTTCGCGATATGGCGCCGACGAAGATCTTCCCTGAGTTTGGCCACGGTCACGAAACCCGCATCGCAAACCTGCGCCTTCAGGTGGCGAAAGCGGCCCAGTATGGCATCAAGCTGTTCCTCTATTTCAATGAGCCGCGCTTCATGCCGGAAGCCTTTTTCGAAGCACACCCTGAAGCGCGAGGTATGCCCGCCGCTCAGCCTGGCTATTATGGCCTGTGTACATCCAACACGCTGGTTCGCGAGTGAATGCAGCAGTCCGTCGCCTATCTGTTCGAGGCGGTGCCTGATCTTGGCGGAGTGGTGTTGATCACCGCTTCGGAGAATTCCACCAACTGTTACAGCCATCGGGTAGCCGCCGACCCCAACGCTTGCCCGCGATGTGCGGCCCGCGGGGCCGACGCCGCGTTGTCCGACTGTGCGAACCTGATGGACGCAGGTATTGAGCAGTCCGGATCCAAAGCCGAAGTGATCCAATGGCTGTGGGGATGGGATGGGATGCTTGGGGAGGAGGGCACGCTGAAGGCAGTTGACCTGCTGCGGCCTGAGGTGCGGGTGATGGTGGACTGGGCGAAGAACACCCCCTTTGAGCTGTTCGGCGAGAAAGCCAGCATCGGCGAGTATACACTGGCGTACGTGAAACCCTCCGAGTTTTCGCAACGGCTAATCGCGAAGCTGCGCTCGCAGGGTCGAAAGGTGCTGTCGAAGTGCGCACTGGTCTCCACCGTCGAGATGAACGCGCTGCCGTATCTTCCCGTGATGATGAACGCTCAGAAGCTGCTCACCGAGCACGTGCAGCGGCAGATGGACGGTCTGCTGTGCTGCTGGATTTTCGGTGCCTACCCGGGCCGCAGCATGGAGTTGCTGGCGCACCTCTCAGATGCTCAACCGGCACAGGCGTTAGCATCCAAGTATTACGGGGCCGCAGCGGATCATGCACTGAAAGCGTGGCAGTGCTTCTCAGACGGCATGGCCAACTATCCCACGGTGGTGCCGGTGCTCTATTTCAGCGCGGTCAACCCGGGGCCCGGACTGGAGTTCCCACTCACACCTGAGCCCTGGCGGTGGGGCATGGTCGCCATGGCCACCGAACGCCTGGCTGAGGCCTCGCACCCCTTCAGCCCGGAGGTGGTGATCAAGGGATTCCGTAAATTTGCGGAGAGTTTTGCGGAAGGTCTACGGCACATGGCCGACGCGGTGCGTCTAGCAGACCGCCCCGAGTGGGCAGAGGAGAACCAGCGTGACCTGGGCATCTGCCAGGCCTGCTGGCACCATTTCAACACCGCCGCGAATTACTCGCAGTTTATCCTCACGCGTAACCGCTGGCTGGCGAACCCGGAAGATGCTGGCTTACAGGCGGAGGTGCGTGGTCTTCTGCAGGCTGAGCTTGAAAACGCCGAGGGCATGCTACCGCTCGCTGCGGCCGACTCGCGCATGGGCTACGAGGGCTCCATCGGCTACTTCTACACGCCGATGGAGATTGTGGAGAAAATCCACGACCTTCGCTGCAGCATCGCGGAGCTGGGTGGATAGCCTGGCCGAGTACGCCGGTCTTGATTGCCACTGTCCGGGGCGGTTTTCCCTAACCGCGCCGGTCTTGTTCTCGGAACCAAACCGGACGGGCTAACCGCCAGACCGGCGCGGTCTTGAGCCATCTGCAACCGCTAGACTGCGCACAGACCGCCCCGGACTTAGGCAACGCTTGCCATAGATCAGCGCCCGCGTCGGTCTTGATTGCCTGTGTCCGGGGCGGTTTTCTCCTAACCGCGCCGGTCTTGTTCTCGAAACCAAACCGGGGGGCTAACCGCCAGACCGCCCCGGACTTAGGCAACGCTTGCCATAGACTAGGGCGGTTTTCCCCTAACCGCGCCGGGCTTGATTGCCTATGTCCGGGGCGGGTTTTCCCTAACCGCGCCGGTCTTGTTCTCGAAGTCTAGCTGAAAGGCTATCCGCCAGACCGGCGCGGTCTTGAGACTTCTGCAGCCGCTAACGCCCAGCCAGACCGCCCCGGACATTTGCCCCGATTGAGGATAACAACCATCACTCCGCGTGATCATATATCCGCACATCGGCGATGGCTCCAGAGAAGTGCTGCTGAGGGCCGAAGCCGATGGTCAGTGGGCTGCTGTTGTCGAGATCATAGGCGGACGGGTCAAACCGGTCGGAGCCGGCACGCAGCACACCGTTGATGTAGAGCCGTATCTCTCCCCCTTGCTTCACCACCTTGACGTGGCTCCAACCGTCGCCTATATGCTGATCCAGCGTCACACATTCGCCCGCCTTCATGGCGAACACCCGCCCCACATCATGATGCGCGGTCGTGCTGGCCCGGCCATGCAGCGTGGAGGTGCCCGCAAACAGTCTGCCGGTAAACACCGTCAGGCAGGGCACGCGGTTCCACGTCACCGGATCATCGAGCGACCACTCCAACTGGTTGTTCACCAACCGCCGGATGGTGCACCACTCAAAGTCGCGCTCATAGCGATAGAGCTCACCAAACGGGATCACACCGGCGTAGAGCTTGCCGTTATACACGGTCAAGTCGTTCACCTCGTTGATCTGCGTACTATCTGTCTCCATGCCCAGGCAGCCGCAGTCTGACCACTCGCTATCACCCTCGTAGCGCAGCACATGGCCGTATATCCATGTGCCGGCGTGCAGCTTCCCGCGGTAGACTTGCAGGCTGTGGTTCTGCGTTACACCGAAAGGCTTGTCGCCGATTGACTGCCACTGCCCCACCTGCTCGTCATACACAAAAAAGCCGCCGAAGTTCGAGCCGGCATACCGGCGGTCGTTGTAGACCATCATGCAGTTGATCTGATCGGTGGCGTTGAGGTTCACCCAGCCGCACATCTCCCAGGCGCGCCCTCCGCAATAGCGGTAGAAGCGGGCGTGGTCGTCACCGGCATAGAGGTTCTCCTTGAAGGAAGCCAGGCACATCACGCGCAGACCATCACCAAAGCTGCCGCAATCCTCCCACTCGGTGCCGCCCAGATAGCGGAACACGCGGTTCGCTCCGCCGATGCCCAGGAAGGTCTTATCCCAGTCCCAGGTACCCGTGCCGGCATACAGCGCCTCCTGATGCACCACCATCGAATGCACGCTGTGGTTGCGGTCATCGTGGCCCAGTTTGCCGCAGTCCACCCAGTTCTGCCCGCCGGCGTAGCGATACACACGGCAGTAGTCCTCAAGCCGTTCCGCATCGGCGATACCGGTGTAAAGCCCGCCGTTGTAGACGGTGAGGGTGCTGATCAGCGTGTTGCTGTCCAGCGGCTTCCCGCAGTCTTCCCAGACCGGCTCGGTGCCTGAGTCAATGCCGAAGCCCACGCTTTTCAGTGCGCCGATAAAGTTGTATCCCGGTGAGCTGGAGTGCAGGAACAGATTGAAGCCTCGCCGATGCTGGTCATCGAACTTGCTGATGATAGCACCCGGCGCGTTGCTCACCCCAGGAGCGGGTGACACCCAGCACGAGATGGTGAAATCCCCTTTGCCCAGACTAAATCTTGCGTCGTGTGGCACGGTGATCACCGATCCGCTGCTGCCATCGAACCGCGCGGCACCATTCGCGCGTCCATCCACGCCAGCAGTGAACTCTACGTGGTGGCTGACCGCTTCCTCACCACTGACCACATCACGGAAGTGCCCATCCAACGGATAGTGTGCAATAAGTGCCATACTAACCCTGCTTTCCCGACAACTCGAGATATAGTTTCGAGACGCTCTGCCACACCAGCAGCGGGTTGGTACTCTGCTCATTGGTGCCCAGTGCCCCCATGTAGCTCCATGTGTAGAAGCTGTCATGACCGGTTCTCGCCAGGCGAAGGCCGCCTTCGTATAGCTCCTGCTCCTTGCCGTCAGGGATGAACCAGCCCTGAAGCCAGATGTGCGAGTTCTTGTTGTGTTGCACCGCCAAACTGCGGCAGCGAGTGCATATCTCCACGCTTTGATCGATCGTCAAGTGTGCCTCTTTGAGGAACCAGTAGGTGTCGGTGCCGAAGTTGTCCAGCTCGCCGATCTCCACGATCTGCTGCCACATCGCCTCATCGTGGGGCATCAGGCAAGCCATCGTCTCCATGTCGGGATGAGTCCGCTTGACCCCCTTACACAACGCGGCCACATAGTCGATGCAGTTATGACGCAGGAACCGCTGCATCTCCGGGCTGCGGGCATCGGCACCAAGCTCTGCGTGGTAGAGCTCTCGATACTTCGTCCGGCAGTGGTGACACCAGCACGGCTGCGTGGTGGGCTCATCTATGAAGATGCTCTCGAAACCGGCTTGATAGAGCTTGTCGGCGATCTCCAGAAAGCGCGTGATGATTTTAGGGTTGTTGTAGCAGGCCAGAGGAACCAGATTACCGCTGTGGTCGCGCACCCACATCTCGGTGTCATCCAGCATCAGCCGCGAGATGCGTCCCCCACCGAAGGTGTTGGCGTAGCCCCACACCGCTGCCATGGGCTTGAGGCCATGAGCCTTGGCAAGGTCCGGGCCATACTTCCACGCACCCTCTAGTATAAAGATGTTGTTTTCAGACATGGCATACAGCACCTGGTTACAGCCGATGCGGCTCATCTCTTTCATGTCGGTCTCGAGGTGCTGCGGCAGATGCGCAGGGATGTAGCTGACTCCAAGGTTCACGGCGATGCCTCCAGATATGGTGTGCGTGTCGCCCCCGATGCCAGCGTCCGCCAGTTGTATGATGCTCCAGTGCGTGCGTTGGTTCAAGAGCAGGGAGATGACCCACAAATCCAGATAGGGATCGTATCGACCATGTGCCGCGACATCAATGTCTCGGCTATTGATCAACAAGCCCGCTAAACCGGGCTGAGGAGCTACTTGCGGACAAAGATAACGTTAATGAAGACTGCTTCAGCAGGCTTGGTGTCCAATAGCCGAGACATTTATGTCGCGGTATCGGTGACCTACTGCCCATGAGCTATCCGTGGGTAATAGACTGGGTTCAAGACCATAGCGAATACTGAAGCAGTATATGTAATATATGATACTTTCTTCTCTTTTGTGGGTATAATTATTTACACATCATCACTGAGCACTCAAGCAGAAAACGCGCTGGTTTGATCAGGCGTGACACCTGCGGTCTGTTCTGGATAAGTTCCTACAGAGGAGGCTCCATCATGGGCACCAATCGAATCGCCCTTCTGATCTCCGGCGGATTACTCGCGTTGTTCAGCTTCACCCTCCCGATAGCTCCAGCTCAGGCTCAGAATGACCTGCGCAGTATCGCTACGCAGATCGTCAGCGAGATGACCAAAGACCCACAACTGGCGGCTTTGAAAGGCAAAAAGCTGCTCATCGCCGAGTTTGACAACCTCGGCGGGCAGCCCGATTCCACTCCACATATGTTTGAAGGGATGCTGACCACCGCGATGGTAAAGTCACTACATTTCAAGGTGGTGGATAGGGCTCTGCTTGAGAAGTGCCTCAAGAAGAATGGCCTGAGTATGCGCACCCTGTCTGACCCAGAAAACGCCAAGAAGGTCGGCAAATTGCTTGGAGCACCTTACCTCATAGTCGGGGACATCTCGGCGATTGGTAGCAGCATCTCCGTAGATGCACGGGTTGTCAGCATCGAGACCTTCGACTGCATCGCAGCCTGTTTCGCGGGGAATGCACTTGTGCCGGGTCAGCCTTCAGCCAACTCCAGCGATACGAATGGGGCAGACAAGCCCACGGCAGCTTATACCTCCCTCATCATCAACGCCGGAGAATTCACGCTCAAACGGGTGATGGCACCGAAAATCCGCCTGGCCGATGGCTCCGAAATCTGGGGCTTCGTGGAGGGCGATCTAGACTGGATATCCGAAAACGGGATGGTCTCCTACGCCGCCAGCCTCGATCAAGCCATGGCAGACAAGCGCGCTGGCAACAATCCGCTGATCATCAACGCCACTGGGGTATACGATAGCCCAGGTAAGAGCGATCCGGTGGTAGACGAGGCCGACGCAAAGATCATCGAAGAGGCCAACAAAGTTTCGAAATTCCTGACCAAGTATAAGGTGGTCTTTGTCTCCAAATAGACAACTTCATTCGACATAACTCGGAAACACCTTCACTGGGCTGCCCTTGATGCGGTTCGTGGTGTATAATTTCACCAGAACACATCCAACCGATGAAGGTGAGAGTCATGGCATCTGCATCAAAGCAACGCCCTAACGTAATCTGTATACTGGCCGACGACATGGGTTGGATGGACACCAGCCTGTATGGCAGCCAGTTCCATCGCACACCTCACATCGATGCCCTGATGCGCCGCGGGATGCGCTTCACAAACGCCTACGCTGCCAACCCGCTCTGCTCGCCCACACGGGCCAGCATTGCCACCGGTTTATGGCCCTCACGTATTGGCCTCACCACCCCGGCAGGGCACCTTCCGCAGGTGGTGCTGGAGCAGACGGTGCCAGAAAAAGGCGGACCGAATGCCCGAATGTGCGAGCCTAACAGCCTGACCCGACTTAAGCAAGAGTATTTCACGCTGGCGGAGGCCTTCAAGCAGGCCGGTTACAACACGGCCCACATCGGCAAGTGGCACCTGGGCAGTGAGCCCTACGATCCGCTGCATCAGGGTTATGATGTTGACATCCCGCACACACCCGGCCCAGGACCCACCAGCTACTTCGGCCCGTGGAAATACCCCACCTACAAGGGTAAGAAGGGCGAACACCTGGAAGACGCCATGTCGAGTTGTGCCTGCGAGTACATCCGTACTCATCGCGATGAGCCGTTCTTCATGGCGTACTGGGCATTTTCTGTTCATGCGCCGTTCCAGGCGAAAGAAGATTTGATGGAGATCTACAGACTGCGGGCAGATGCCAAAAATCCCCAGCGTAACCCGATTATGGGGGCCATGCTGGCCTCATTTGATCAGGCGATCGGCAAGCTGATGAGCTCCCTGCGCGAGAACGGACTGGAAGAGAACACCATCATCCTGTTCCTGAGTGACAACGGCGGGATGATGTATGAGACACCTGGCGGGGTGGTCACCACCAGCAACGCCCCTCTGCGCGGCGGTAAAGCCACCATCTACGAGGGCGGTACTCGGGTTCCCTGGGCGGTGATCTGGCCCGGGCATATCAAGCCGAACAGCGTGAACAACACGGACATCATTCAGAGCATTGATGTGTTCCCCACGCTGGCCGATATCTGTCATCTGCCCGAGCCGGACTATCCCATGGACGGCATCAGCATCGCCCCGGCGTTGATGGGCCAGCGTCTGAAGCGCGACACCATCTTCTGCCACTTCCCGCATACCGTCGCCGCGACCTTTTCCCCGGCCGCCAGTTACGTTCGCGAAGGCGACTGGAAGCTGGTGCGGGTGTATTGCATCAACGACGACGGCAGCGACCGGCTGGAGCTCTACAACTTGAAGCATGACCTCAGCGAGGTTCGCGATGTCGCCGCAAAATACCCGGATGTTGTCAAGCGGCTGTACAAGAAGATGGATGGCTTCATCAAGCAAAGCGGCTCCAAGCTGCCGCACATGAACCCCAACTGGAAGCCGAAGGGATAGCAGTTGAGCGAAGGAGTCCGGAGGGTAATTGACGCTCTGCGGTCGTTGCTCTCAGGCCTGCAAAACTCCTCCTGGGTGTTTAGTATCGCCAGGCGATACTATTTGCTGGGTTGTTACGCGAATTTGATGGGTCTTGTAAATATAAACTACCTGCTTTTCTGCACTGGTGACTGTCCTTTTTAATTTGCGTTGTTAAAACCGCCACTTCGGTCACTTCATGGTCTTGACAACGTAAATGAAAAAGGGTACATATACTTCATAGCTGAACATGAAATATCGATGTTCGCTTACCTCCAACAACCAAATAGCAAGTAAATAACCAAGGAATATGGTGAAATGTCCATATCCTCAATCTAGCTAATAAGGAAGTAAGTGCAACACAATGAACAATGCTGTTTTTCTAACTGGCCTGGTGGCTACAGGCACGCTTTTCGCGGTGGCGTCTCACGCGGTCGAATCCTACGACATGTGGTTTGGCGATGCCGCCGGTGCTCCCATCACATCCGTTAATGTTGATACTGGCGGCAGTGTCGAACTATCTATGTGGGCTAGTTCCGATGAGGCCGTCAACATGGTCGAAGCGCGATGGGCGCTGAAAGACGGTCTGGATTTCCCTCTTGACAGAGCGTCCATTGTGTTTTGCCAATCCGCTGGCGGATCCTCTGGTGACCTCAAATCCAAAGACTTTTCAGCGGTGACAGCGGAAGAGGCAACTGCAGGATATGTGCATGCGGCAGGGCTGAGTTGGTACTCATCAGTTTCTGCCCGTGATGATCCTTCTGATAATCCCATCTACAATCCTGGTGGTACACCAGGGGCGAAATTCAAGGTCTTCACATTTACCGTAACTAACAGCTCCCTGACAGCAGGCCAAAGCAGTATGATTTCGTTATTGGCCGCCGGAGGTACGCAAGACACATCGATGTTTCAACACATTGCTTACAATGGCGGCACTACTGACAATACTTACACTCTATTCCAACCGAGCAAACAGTACGATGTCCGAATTAACGCTATACCAGAGCCAGGCAGCCTGGCAGGCATGGCTGCGGCAGGGGTGGGAGTGCTGGTGCCCAGGTTGAAGCGACGTATAAAACACCGCTCCGGTTGAGGCAGCTATCCGCCTCCAAACCTCAGGCCATAAACGGCATATTCAGTGAGAAGTTTGGTGAGTTTTTGACTTACCTGCTATCTAGCGATCGAAGGAGACCTAACCATGAGCCGAGTATCTGCATTTGTCTTTTCAACGTGTTTTACCGCACTTACTCTTCATGCCTTGACACTGCCTGCGCATGCCGCTGCACCAACTATTACATCTTTCACACCAACCAGCGGTCCGGTTGGGACGAATCCTGTTACCATAACCGGCACCGGCTTCACTTCAGGCTCGCTGTCAGTAAAATTCAACGGCACCTCAGCATTAACAAAAACGTTCGTAAATAGTACAACAGTCACCGCTAAAGTGCCCTCTGACGCGACCACCGGTCCGATATCCGTCACAGCGACAGGCGGCACGGCGACGAGTGTGGCTTACTTCTACTTGCCTCCGACTGTAGGCACCGTTACCAGCGGAGCAGTCGGTGCTGTCGTCACTATTCCCGGCACCAACTTTACAGGTGCGACTGTTGTGACATTCAATGGAACAAGTGCGTCCAACTTCACAGTGGTAAGCAACACATCAATCACAGCCACCGTACCCGAATACGCGACAACTGGTAAAATATCCGTCACCACACCAGGCGGTACGGCAACGAGCTCGGGTAACTTTACTGTCAATTACGATGCTCCCACTATCACCTCATTCACACCAGTAGGCGGAGTGGCAGGTACCACACCAGTCACCATTACCGGCACCGGGTTTGTATCTGTGTTATCGCTGGCATTTAACGGCACGAATGCGCCCACCTTTACAGTGGACAGTAACACATCCATCACCGTCACAGTGCCCATAAGTGCGACTTCCGGTATAATATCTGTCACCACACCAGGCGGCACTGCAACGAGCGTAAGCTTCGGAGTGTACGTTGCGACCTCACTGCAGGTCAACGTCACCGCCGGTGATCTATATGCACACCCACGCAGTGGTATCACGCTCAATTACATCCTCAGCGGGCCCCAATACTACACCGGCACGTTGCCAGTTGGCGGTGGTGAAATAACGGATATTATGCCCGGTAGTTACCACTTAACTATTACCGGAGGCCACTGGCTCAAACGCACTATTACAGGTATCACAGTGGATGGTGTGAACGTCATCAACACATCGCTCGCTAACGGCGATGCTGATGGCGGAAACAGCGTCAACCTGTTTGATTTCACCGTCCTAGATAGCAAGTTTCGCAGTGTTGTTGACACTATGGCTGACCTGGATGGTGACGGCCACGTAAATCTGATGGACTACGTGATTATTGATAAAAACTTCGGAGCTCTTGGTGATACAAATAACCCTGTCGATGGTGCTGAGATGGTTTGGGTACCCGCGGGTGATTTTACCATGGGGGATGACGCATATCAAACTTCACAATACGCGCATACCGTGACTCTGGATGGCTTCTGGATGTATAAATACGAGGTGACCGTGGCTCAATACCGTCAGTTCTGCACAGCGACTGCCAGAGCAATGCCCACAGCACCGACTGGAGGCTGGCTAGAAGACCATCCCATAGTTAATGTAAATTGGGCAGACGCTACAGCCTACTGCACTTGGGCAGGCATGAGCTTGCCCACAGAAGCGCAATGGGAAAAGGCTGCGCGCAGTGCCGATACACGACTATATCCCTGGGGTGACACGTGGGATGAGACCAAGTGTACCAATGGCACCGTATCTGTTACGTCCTCAAGGCCCGTGGGCAGTTTTCCAGCGGGTGTCAGTCCGTATGGTTGTATGGATATGGCCGGCAACGTGGAAGAATGGTGTAGTGATTGGTGGAAATCAGGCTATACCGACGAACCCACCATCAATCCGACAGGTCCCACTACTGGCACCAATTCATACAAAGTGGTGCGCGGGGGTGGGTGGAATTCGATAGCTATGGACTCCTTCCAATGCGCCCGCCGGGCTATCGGTTACTCCAAAGCGGCAATTCAACCATACCGCGGGTTTCGCTGTGCCAAGACTCCTTAGTAGTTAAACGCCCGCCTGGCCGCATACTGCGGTCAGGCGGGCTACGGGCCTGAGGATTCGCAACTCATCCCATCCTCGGTAAAACTGAGTTCCGCAGTTCGCATGGTGAATGAACCGGTTTTGTGATCAGGACGGCATTTCAAATGCCTGTATTTTGCCTGGCGATCAACAACAATAACTCATCGTAAAGTCGTTAGATATCCGTGAATAACCTATCAACTGAGGAACTCGGGCTAATCACCACAGCCGTCATCCCAAGCGCCTGGCCGCCCGCACACGAAAAACATGGGTGCGGATATCCGCCATCTCGAAAGCGATCACCGACACTCCGTGCCACTCCAAAGGACGGTCGACAAACAGCTCCTCCACATCACAAGGCTGACCCAGCTTGATGCTCTTTTGGCCAGGATGGTTGCTGTGGATGGTGATGGTTCCGTTGCCGGCGTAACACGCCGTTTCGACGTTTGATCTCGCATCGGGGAAATCTGTTCGGGAGTGCGGGTCTGTTCATTTGTTAAGCCTCATACCGGTGGATTTATCATGTGATGACCGTTCAACAATCAATCTACCACGCTTTACCGGTAGATTCGTGAATATGGATAGAACATCCCACTGCATGGATTTCCGTGCTAAACTAGAAATCAGGCCATGCTGTGCCACCGAATCAGCCCGCAGATAGGCCAAAGTAAATAAGGATGCGGTACGCTGGCCGCACCACCAACATTTTCTCTATGAGCTTCGAGCGAACCCCCTGGAGGAGTAACCATGAAGATTGCCATCATTGGCGCGGGAAGCATTGTCTTCGCCAAAACGCTCATCAACGACATTCTGTCAACGCCGGCACTGCAAGGATGCGAGCTGGCTCTGATGGCCCCCACCGAGCCCAAACTGCGGCGTATGGAAGCCTTCGTGAATCGCATGATCACGGAGAACGGACTACCCGCCTCAGTGTATGCCACCACCGACCGGCGTGACGCCATCACGGACGCCGATTTCGTGATCTGCATGGTGCAGGTGGGCGGTGTGGACGCCTTCAAGATCGACTATGAAATCCCCATGAAATACGGCGTCGATCAATGCATCGGCGACAGCCTGGGCCCAGGCGGCGTGTTCCGGTTGCTGCGCAGTATGCCCGTAATGCAGGGGATGATGAAGGACATCGAAGAGGTCGCCAAACCGGGCGCCATTCTGCTGAACTACACCAACCCGATGGGCGCGGTGTGTACCGGTCTTGGCCGCATTTCGAATGTGCCCTCCATAGGACTCTGCCATGGTGTGCAGACCACGCTGGACCTGATCAGCGGATATGTGGATGTTCCAAAACCGCAGATCGACTACCTCTGCGCGGGCATCAACCATATGACCTGGTTCCTGAAGCTGGAGCATGAGGGCAAAGACCTCTACCCGCTGTTCAAAGAGCGTTGCGAACTGCCGGAATACTACATCAACGAAAAGGTCCGTATCGAAGTGATGCGCCATTTCGGATATTTCATGACCGAATCCACCGGCCACCTCAGCGAGTATGTGCCCTGGTTCCGCAGTAGTCAGCGCGGTCTGGACACCTACTGCGATGAGCCCGATTTCGGCGGTGCCACCGGTGCGTATTACAAATATTGCGATTTCATCGCCGACAAATACTCCAAGGTCGACCCGCTGCAGTTCGAGAGTCCAGTGCTGCTGCCGCGCTCCGCGGAGTATTGCAGTTACATCCTTGAAGCCCACGTCACCGGCCGACCGTTCCGGCTGCAAGGCAACGTGCGCAACGACGGCTACATCACCAACCTGCCTCAAGGCTGCTGCGTAGAGGTGCCCGTCTACGTCGACCGAGAGGGTCTGCACCCGCTGCACATCGGCGATCTGCCGATGCAGTGCGCCGCACTGAACCAGAGCAACGTGACCGTGCAGGCACTGGCTGTGGAGGCCGCTCTGACTGGCAACCCCGAATATGTGATGCAGGCTGTGGCGATGGATCCGCTGACCAGCGCCTGCTGCACCCTGAACGAGGCACGCGAGATGACCGCGGAGATGCTGGCCAAAGAGGCGAAATGGCTGCCGCAGTTTGAGGGCAAATCGCTGAAGGCGACTCCCGCCGTGATCATCCCTGCGGATGTGAAACGCGCTGAGGTGCCCACCGACCCCGCGCTGGCCATCGGCAAGCGATTCGGCACCCTGGCTACGCAGTAAGGCGCGAAGGCGTAGGGGCGAGGTGACCTCGCCCCTACGGCCGCATGGCTCCGCCCTATCGACACGTAATGTCCCAATTCGCGACGCGCTGCGTCGCGAATTGAGTTAGACACATTTCGACACACTGCTACCCAATTTGGAACGCACTGCGTTCCAAATTGGGTAGGCCACACGACCTTCACGAGGAGGTTGTTCGATGACCGATGAGATAATATCCACCACCACGATGGATGGTCTGCTAACTCAATTACGCGGACTGATCCAGGATGCGCGTCAGCAAGCGTTACGCGCCGTGGATGTAGTTCAAGTACGAACCTGCTGGGAGGTCGGACGCCATATTGTGGAGTATGAACAGGGTGGTGCGGATCGCGCGCAGTATGGCCAGAAGCTTCTATTACGTCTGGCAGAGCGGCTGACAGACGAGTTCGGCAGTGGGTTCGACCAACGCAACCTCAGACATATGCGGTCATTCTACCAAGAATTCCCAATTTGGTACGCAGTGCGTACCGAATTGAGTTGGACACACTACCGCACCATATTGCGAGTTGATGATCCAAACGCCCGCGAGTGGTACATGGATGAAGCTGCGACACAAAACTGGAGCACTCGGACATTGGAACGCCAGATCGGCACCCTCTATTACGAGCGGTTGCTGGCATCACAAGACCGTAAAGCCGTGGTCGATGAGGCGGTGTCCAACATCGCACCGCTGCAAAAAAGCCCTCGGGAGTTCGTCCATGATCCGGTGATGCTGGAGTTCCTGGGTCTGCCCGACAGCGGGCGTCTACTGGAAGCCGATCTGGAGAAAGGGATCATTGATAACCTCCAGCAGTTCCTTATGGAGCTGGGTAAGGGCTTTGCATTCGTCGCGCGTCAGCAGCGGATCAGCACGGAGAGCACAGACTTCTATATCGATCTCGTGTTCTACAACTACATCCTAAAGTGCTTCGTGCTGTTTGACATCAAGACTGGCAAACTATCGCACCAAGACATCGGTCAGATGGATATGTATATCCGCATGTATGATGACTTGAAGTGTGCCCCCGACGACAATCCCACGGTGGGCATCGTGTTGTGTGCTCAAAAAGATGCGTCGGTGGCACGATATTCGGTTCTGCATGAGCACGAGTACCTGTTCGCCTCACGGTATAGACTGGTGCTGCCATCAGAGGAAGCACTTCAGGCCGAACTCGATCGTGAACATAACCGGTTGATGGAACAGTATACCGAATACCGCATGAACTAAGCCTTGGCTGATACCCCCCTGCATCATCGGCTCCGGTTTCGCTGTACAATACAACAAATAACCACTCGGAGGACGACATGAGCAGCGAACTCAGCCTGGACATCTGGGACTGGACCGCACCAGCAAAAGATCTGACGCTCTGGAAGACATGGTGCCAGGATTTTAAGCAGTTGGGCGGTACCCGCATCGAGTTGAGCGTGCCGTGGAGCACAATCGAACCCCAACCCGGACAGATCGAGCTAAGCTGGCTGAATGACCATCTGAGCATCTGCGAACAGCTTGGACTGGGTATGAGGCTGCGCATCAACAGCTATTATGCGGGATGCGTGCCAGCCTGGTATGACGGCGACCTCTGGGTTGCGGCTCCTGGTCTGCCAGCTTGTCAGTTCAAGATGCCCTCCATCGCCGATGACCGCTTCTGGGCGCACTTTGGGCCGATCTGCACCGCCATCGCCAGTGCCGTGAAAGGCAAGGACGTGCTGTTGAATAGCTTCACCGGCGTCCATGCCGAACTGAAGTTCGCGGACTGGTGGAGCTGGGACCCAAGTTGCCTGCGCATGTGGCAACAGGCCCTCAAGAAGCGGCCGATGTGGCTGAAGCGGATCTGCGGTAACGCCTCGCTGCCTCAAGTTCCGGTGCTCCCACCTCAGACCAATGGTCTGCCCGATATCTCAGCCGAAAGCCGGGCGACCATCGCCTGGCGCCAGCAACTCTGGAGGGATGCCACTCAGAGGTTCATCGCGGCCTGCCGCAAAGGCGACCCCAATGCCAAAATCAGTTGCCCGCTGGGAGAAAGCTTCCGCCGGCAGAGTGCATCGATGAGCAACCAGGACTACTGGGGCTGCACCCGCGACGCCAACCAGGTGGTGCATTCCTACGATTTTTTCTGGCACCCGGGCTCTACACCCGTCTGGCATGTGCGCGCCGTCGTGCAGGCATTCCAGGGGATCACCCGACTGCCGGTCTGCTTCGAGTTCGACTCGCCGTTATCCATAGAAAACAACGGCTACACTGTACCGATCCAGAAGCGAGTGGCGGAAGAAGTGGTATCCACGGGTGGAGGTCTGAAAATGGCCAACTTCAGTTACTACAAAA
Organism: Armatimonadota bacterium; assembly: GCA_963677485.1. GTDB lineage: Bacteria > Armatimonadota > HRBIN16 > HRBIN16 > HRBIN16. The sequence goes on from OY781964.1 coordinate 1,428,490, forward strand.
CACTGCCCAGCGAATATCCGCTGATTACACACAGCGGCCGGCTCGTGCGGAACCAGCAGCTCGAAGCACCAAAATGGAATGAGCCCAACACCATTCTGCTGCTGATGAGCAACTGGGTGACCTATTGCTACCGTGAAGAATCCGAGTGGCTGCACGACGCCATGTTCGGCTGGTGGAAACTACTGACCGACGCCGGCTTCAACATCCGCATCATCTGCGAGGAGAACCTGAGCGAGGAGCTGAGCAGATACCGCGGACTAGTGGTGCCCTATCTGCCCGATGGAGTGCTTCCCACCGACAGCATTAAGGCCCTGGGGGCGTTGACCATTCCACTTTTTGTGGAGCGCGCAACCGGTGCTTTCCAGCCCGAACAGCACGCCAAGGTAGGCTGGGTCACACCCGCATGGCAGCGCAGTGCGTTTGGTGCCGAGTGCCAAACCACGCTGCCCATCGGCTGGAGCTACTTGCACCATGAGGACGCCTCCCTTGCTCAGCAGATCGCCCGCGAATTCGAGCGTTTTGGCATGAAGCGATAGCCGAGGTGTTATTGGACGGATCGGCCTGATCCGTCCAACTTACCCACACAAAACCCCTACTCCCCGATGAAGAACACCACCTGAGCCTCGTTGGCAGCCATCTCCAAGGTCAGCTTCACACGGCCGTCAGGCAGCAGCTCCCAGCGGTCAGCCCCCTTCAGCTCACGCAGCTTCGTGGTGTCGATGGGCTGCGTGACATACACCACCTCGCCCCGGTTGGCGGTGAACAGCACCACCATGCCGGAAGCGCACTCCGGGTCGATCTTTTCGTATACTTCCGGGCTGGTGCCGATCTGGCCGGTCAGCCGTGGATAGGAGCGGTTCACGGCATCCGCCACCTGCTTGTAGTCGTTGATGCCCGTTGACCACAACTCAATATCCTCTGGCGTCAAGCTCAGCAAGTCGCCCCAGATGCCGTTTCCGCCCAGCAGCATCGAAGCAAGGCTGTTGCGCTGCGACAAAGCCGGTGCGTCCGGCAAATAGTGCGTGAGGAACAGGATCGACGGAATGAGCTCGTCATACTTCAAACCCTGACGGCAGATGCGCGGACGGGCCGCCCCCGGATGGAAAAACACATTGATGGTATTCGGCTCGATTTTGATGCGCGCGGGGATGTCGAAGTCGTGGTAGTATGGCCCGTTGTTCACCAGGAAATACTTGCCGACGGATAGGAAGCCCAATCCCATGAAACGCTGGCCCTCGGTGATATCAAAATCCACGATCACATCAGGGCGTTGGGCGGTGACCTCCTCCACGATCTGGATCATCCGCCGCCCCATCTCGTAGGCGTAGCAGTCCTGACGCTCTTCCGAGGTGTGGCTTTCATTGCCATGGTCGTGCAGAGGCGAGTCGCAGCCGTACTGCGAGATTCCGTCCCACTTGAAGTAACTCACGCCCAACTCATCGCGCAGCCGGATCATGGTCTGCACATAGTGCGGCACGTATCCCGAAGCCAGGCAGATCGCGCAACTTTGTTCTGTCTCCCACACCTCGCCGAAATCCCATGGCTTGCCGTTTTGGGTGATGACATATTCGGGGTGGCTCTGCATGATCCCGGAGCTGCGGGCGGCCACAATCGGGTTGAACCACAGCCCAAGCTTCATGCCATACCCTTCCAGTCTGGCGCGCACCTCCTGCAGACCATCCGGGAAGCGTTGAAGGTTCACCAGCCAGTCACCCGTCTTGGTGTACCAGCCGGTGTCGATCACATATACATCGATGCCCAGCTTGTGTGCGACGTCAATTTCCGCCAGGATGTGCTCAAGATGCATCGTCTCAAGGTACGGGCGGCCGTTGTAATAGCGGTTCCGCTCCTGGAAATTCCAGGTGTTGTAGAAGATATACGGCTTGCGCGACTCGCAGTTCTCGCTGATCTCCTCCAGCATGAACTGCCGGTAGCGGCGCAGCAAAGCCTCGCTGTCACCATCGACCAGGCCTAGCTCAAACCAGACCGTCTCAAAGCCACGACCCTCGTCTAGCCGAAGACCATCGTAGAAGTTGCCCTTCACGGCCTGTAGGCTGAGATTCTTCTCCTCCAGGCCTAGCTCAAACTGAAGGAAGCTGTTGGGCTGATCGGCACCATGCTCATACGCCAGCAGCAGGCTCTGTTTGGAGTCATTCAACACCACGATCGGCCCGGTGAGGTTCTGACCGTCATACAGCTCAGACCATTGGTATCGGTGCTGCTGCGGCACATAGCAATGCACGGTGGGATCGAAATGCCCAAGCTGAATCTGCGTCAACTGCTCGCTAGGCGGCCACTCACTCAGCGCGAAGTAGCGCAGGTAGTCACTGCCGTCGTTCTTGGTCATACGGGCTGGAACGTCAGAATGGATGCGGTACCGGAAGCGCAGGAACGGCGAATCCTCAAACCCGCGAAGCTGAACATCCAGCCGGATGGGCACAGGCACGTCCACCGTAAAGTGCGCCACCCACTCCAGACCGCCATGCCGCAGTGCCCGAGGCTCCGAGCAGCCCTCGTATTTGAAGTCAAACACCACATGACCCTCCACCTCCAGGACCGGCGGCAGGATGTGGTATTGCTGTTTTGGTGCGCTCTCGGTCGCTGCGCAGAGCAACACACCCGGTTTCCCGAGCGTGATTTGCAGTTTTCCAACGGACAGCTTATGTGTGGTCATTGTTAGTCCTTGATGCGTGTATTGATGGTATCGCTATTGGGTTACAGCGGAGCAAATCCGGGAGGCTAACCGCCAGACCGGCGCGGTCTCAAGCCTTCGGTAACCGCTAGCCTACGCACAGACCGCCCCGGACTTAGCCAACCATATCCCGGATGTAACTACTCGGCCACGATCCCACGGGTTTAGTCACCCGCTGAACCGGGTTCCCTCACCGCGTGGCTGATTATTCGCGACCCGTAAGCGGGTGCGGGGGGCGTCCGGAACGCGTCCGCTTCAGCGGACAGCCAACTTATTAGCGATGGGTGACGAGGCCTGCTTTAGCAGGTTGATGGAACCCGTCGCTGATAGCTGGGAAGATACTTACTGACAAGATAAACGCGGTGGTCTTTCATATCGGCTGTGCTTCTCGTAATATCCGGCGACGCAAAAGCCAGTAGATCCCATCTTCTGTCACCACGTCTACTTTTCGGCCCAGCAGATCCTGGAGGTCAGCTAGCAGGCCTGCCTGATCGAGAAGACTGCGTCCTTTCTCCAGGCACACCAGAAAGTCGATATCGCTCTCGTCGGTGTCCTCTCCACGCGCGACAGATCCAAACACCCGCATATTATACGCTCCATATAGAGAGCATAGCTTGAGGATGTCGTCACGTTTATGTTTGATGAGTTCTTGACCGCTCATAAGATACTTCGCTTCCCATGCACTTGTTATACGACCATCTTAAGTGTACCGAAAATCCGGGTATGTAAAATAAAGCAGCAGTAAGGTTTCCTTCAATGCTCCTCTCCTGACTCCTCTACTCCTGCCTCCAGTCTCCTCCCCCGCCTAGTTGCTCTCGCGGCCCTCGACGGCAGCGATTAAAACCGCAGCGGCGATACCAAGCCTGCGGTCGAGTTTGCCGGACATATCTGCGGAGAAGTCTAGCTGGAGCTTCAGGGTGAAGGGGTTGAAGTTCTGCTGGAAAGTCAGCACAGGTATACCGTTCATATCACCCTGGAAACTCTGTGGTACGATATTGGTGAGGAACCTTCTGAGTAGGGCCAGCAACATGCTGTCTTCTATGATCGTGCCAATTTCGTTACCAGCTGGATCCAGTATCGTCCACTCATCCCTAAGCATGGACCTTAAGCCTCGTCTGCGCAGCGCGCCGATCGCCTGCCCTGAAATGGGATCCACTACGTCATAGGTAGCTGAGATGTCCAGCATCTGCCGTGCTTGAATCACGAGCACCTCATTCAGCTTATCTTCCCCGGTATACAGCTTGATATCTTCCTTCAACCTGAATGCTTTCAAACTGGCAAATAGCACCAAAGCACCGCTAGGGTCATAGATCCTGTAAGAACCTGAGCGGCACCCGAATTTTTACAGACAGAATATTAAGGTAAACTGAGTTCATGAAGACACATCATTTGAATGATCCGGATCCGATGTCTGTTCCGACGTCCGGGGTGGAAAGAGCCCCGGAAGGAGCGCGGAGCGCGACTGAAGGGGCGAGTTCCACCCCGGACGTAAATTTTTTACCGGAGAGCCGACGGTGGTCCTGCCGACGCAAACTTGAGGTGGTTCAACGCTTGATTGGCGGCGAATCCTTGGAGATCGTATCAAGGCAAATAGGTGTACCGATATATCAGATTGAGGAGTGGCGTGATAGAGCCCTGGCTGGCATGGAATCCGCTCTGAAGATACGTGTTCAAGATCCCTTAGAGCATCAGCTCAAAGAGGCCCAGCGACGTATCGGTGAGCAATCTATGGAGATTGAACTCCTATACGAGCGATGTCACCGGAGAGAAGCCCCTTTTACGCGGGGGAAATTACGGAAATGAGCACTGCCATTTCCCCCGCCACATGCGCTCACTATGGTGTAGAAAGGGTATGCCGAGTTTGGGAACAACCTCGCTCTACCTACTATATGCAAATCACAGAGGTTGTTCATCCTGCTTTAAGCACACCCAGGCTAAAGCGTGGACCCAAGACCTCCGTTTCCGATGATGAACTATTGGAAGCGATCAAGCTTGTAATCAATGGCTCTCCATTTCAAGGTGAAGGCTATAAGAAAATCCACGCGTCACTGCACTTTGGAGCACAGAAGTTGCGAGTGGGCAGGAACCGTGTGCTTCGGCTAATGCGTAACAATGAGCTTCTATCGCCTTATCGCAGACCTAAGGCAGATACTAATCAACACAATGGAACGATCATTACTGATGCTCCCAATATCATGTGGGGTACTGACGGCACACAGGTGCGGACGGTTGATGATGGAAATATCTGGATATTCAGTGCGGTAGAACACTGGAACGGTGAGTGCGTAGGCATATATGTCTGCAAACTCGGTACCCGGTTCAACGCCGTTCAACCTGTGCTTGAAGGGGTTCAGGCTATATATGGCAGCGTAGAGCGTGCTGTCGCCAACGGGCTTACTCTGAGACTCGACAACGGATCCGCAAATTGCTCCGATCACTTCCAGTATGAAATCAAGCGGCTAGGGATCACACCCAGCTTCAGCTATGTGCAACAGCCCCAGACAAATGGTGTGGTTGAGCGATTCAACCGGACACTAAAGGAACAGGTCATTTACGCACATGTATTTCAGAATGTCGACGAAGTGAGGGAAGCAGTGCTACAATTCAAACAGGAGTACAATCGTTCGTGGCGATTGGAGAAGATGGGATTCAAAACGCCGCTTGAAACCCGCCAGTGCTTTGTAGAAGAGCACTCCATTACAACTGCGGCTTAACACTAACCCGTGTCTGTGTAACCGGGTGCGATACACTTCAGCATCTGCTTGCTCAACAGATAACTGGTGTGCCGGAATGGATTGGTGACACCCATGCTGCTGCCCATACCGGAATAGTCGGTCATATTGATCTCCATCTTAATGCAGAATGTTATTTAGCTCATAGTCCGTAATGCTAAGGTGTTCCCCGGGCAGGCCCAGTCAATGGAGCAACTTACAAAACAGGCTGCCTTGAACTCAGGAGCGGGTCTGACCCGTATGACATGTAAGACGAGTAGGACGAGTAAGACAAACGGGATACCTCCCGTCTCCTACTCTCCTCTCCTCCTCACTCCTGTCTCCTCGACGAGGCTACTTCAGCTCATTACCAGTAATTCGGCGGTAGGCCTCGTGGTATTTCGCGCTGGTCTCAGCCACCACATTGTCTGGCAGAGTGGGGGCTGGCGGGGTCTTATTCCAGCCGCAAGCTTCCAGCCAGTCGCGTAGGTACTGCTTGTCATAGCTGGGCTGGTTTTGGCCCGGTTTGTAGGTAGAGGCATCCCAGAAGCGGCTGCTGTCAGGCGTCAACGCTTCGTCAATCAACATCAACTCGCCCTCGGCGTCCAGACCGAACTCAAATTTCGTGTCTGCGATGATGATGCCACGCTCCGCGGCCAGCTCACGAGCGGTGCCGTAGATTCGCAGCGCACTATAGGCCAGCTCACGCGCCCGGTCACCGATGATCTCTTCGGCCTGCTCAAGGCTGATGTTGATATCGTGTCCCTCGTCGGCTTTAGTGCTGGGCGTAAAGAAGGGCTGTGCCAGGATCTCGCTGTTCTTCATGCCAGCGGGAAGCTCTACGCCATGGATCGTCACCTTCTGAGTCTCGCCACCGGCGGCCAGATACTCTTTATACAGCGACCCAGCCAGGTAGCCGCGTACGATGCACTCCACGGGGAAGGGCTTGGCCTTAAAGACCAGCATGCTGCGACCTTCGAGCATCGCGGCGGTCTGAGCATCCACATGACCACCGGCCTTTTCGATTTGCGGGGTCATGGTGGCCACGTCGCAGGTGATATAGTGGTTTCGAATCACGTGTTCGGTCTTCTCAAACCAGAATTTGCTGAACTGGGTCAGCACAGCCCCCTTGCCAGGGATGCCGTTGGGCATTACCACGTCGAAAGCACTGATCCGGTCGCTCACAACAATCAGCACGGTGTCGCCGAGGTCATACATATCGCGGACCTTGCCGCGGACATAAGGCGTAAGCCCGGGGATTTCAGACTGAAGCACGATCATGCTGGGTCTCCTTATCGGTTATATATAGTGTTTACTGACTTCTTTAGTTATTCAAGCTATGGATCGGCGCGGGGATATGCCCTCCCATGCGCACGAACTCTTCGCTGCCCGTGGGGGCCATCGCCATAATCGGGCTTTCGCCAAACAGACCGCCGAACACCGCTCGGTCGCCCGCCTTCTTACCCGGCACAGGAATAAGCCGCACCGAGGTAGTTTTGCGGTTGATCACACCGATGGACAGCTCATCCAGCGTCAGACCCGCCAGCGCCTCCGCCGGTGTATCGCCAGGCACGGCGACCATATCCAGGCCCACCGAGCAGACGCTGGTCATCGCTTCCAGTTTTCCCAGCTCCAGATAGCCCAGTTGGGCAGCCTCAGCAAGGGCGGCATCCTCGGCGACCGGAATGAAGGCACCTGAAAGTCCGCCCACTCGCGAGGAGGCAAACGCGCCGCCTTTTTTCACCGCATCATTCAACATCGCCAGAGCCGCGGTAGTGCCTGGGCAGCCGATTCGGCTGATGCCCATCGCCTGGAATATCTCACCCACACTGTCACCCACCTCAGGGGTCGGCGCCAGGCTGAGGTCCACGATGCCGAACTCCACACCGGACAGCCGTGCCACCTCGCGCCCAATGAGCTCACCGCAACGTGTCACTCGGAAGGCGGTGCTCTTGATCTCCTCAGCCAAAGCGCCAAGGTCACATCGGCTGCTGCGCTGGCGGAGGCGCTCAATGGCCCGCTTCACCACGCCAGGGCCGCTGACGCCGATGTTGACAACCACTTCCGGTTCACCGATGCCCTTATAAGCACCCGCCATGAAGGGGTTATCCTCGGGCATGTTCGCAAACACGCTCAGCTTGCAGCACGCAAAGCCATCTGTGTCGGCGGTGAGTTCGGCAGCCTGTTTCAGCACATGACCCAGCAGCAGAACCGCATCCACATTAATACCCGCCTTCGTGCTGGCGGCATTCACAGACGCGCAGATTCGGCTGGTCTGGCTGAGCACCGCGGGCAGGCTTTCGATCAGCATACGGTCGCCCTTGCTCATGCCCTTTTGCACCATGGCGCTGTATCCGCCGATGATGTCAATACCCGCCTGCTCCGCCGCTTCCTGTAACGCGAAGGCGGCCTGCAGCAGCTCATCCGGACCGTGACCGGCCAGTATGTCCGCCATCGGACTGACCGCCACACGCTTGTTCACGATGGGGATGCCGTAGGTGCTGCTCACTTTTCGGCAGATGTCAGGCAGGGGTGATGCCAGTCTGATGATCTTCTCTTTCATCAGCCGGCAGCAAGTGTCGATGTTGCGGTCGGTGCAGTCGAACAGGTCGATTCCCATATTCACCGCGCGCACATCCAGGTGTTCATCCTGCAGCATGGCGATCATGCGCAGCACATCGTCTTGCGCTCTCATACGGCCCCCTCCATCAACTCGGTGACGGGCATCACCTGGCTGGTGACGGTGAACACATTCTGGTGCATCAACTGCACGCTGAAGGCATATTCACGCCCCAGGGCTTCGAGGTCGTTTTTCACGCTCTCCACATCCACATCTGCGGGGATGGTCACCAGTCCGGTGACCAGGAACTCCGCGTCGGTGGCGTAGGCGTTGAAGTCCTCGATGTTGACGCCCCTCTGCGCGAGGTAGCTGCTGGCTTTCAACAGCATGCCGGGCACTTGATGGGTGCGTAGCGTTAGCGTGAAAGGCTCCCCCTGGCAGACTACGGGTACTCCCTCCACAAACGGTCGCACATTTACTTCAAATTCACCCACCTGTCCATTGCGTTCAATGCTCTGGCGGACCATCAAAGGGGTGCAGGAATCCGGTAACTGCGCGGACAGGATGAGGGTGAAATACCCCCTGAGCACCGTCTGGCTGGCATGGGTGATGTTGCCCTGAAGCTCCGCAAGGCCCGCGCTGACATCGCGAACGATGCCCGCGCGGTCAGACGCCATCACGGTGACTATATATTCGGTCATTATGTTCTCTTTTCAATTGCATACTTACAGATACATTTTACAGACAAACCGCTTCAAGCGCAGAGACGGGCATTACTGATGCATAGTCCGCTAGATTGGTGTGCTGTACTTAATAAGCCGTAATGCAAACCGACCACCATTGTATAGATAAATAACGTGAAGGTATAATCACATTGAGCAGTGAAGCTAAACGTAACCAATATTTTCATATTAGAGGTGATATTTCATGCGCAGCACTTTGATTACGATACTCATCGGGACAACGCTCTGCAGTATTTGTATGGCACAACCTGTAGTCACTACCGATAAAGTTGGCTCAGACAGGACCAATATGGAGCTGTATCGGGCCACCAACAAGGAATTAGGAAGCAAACAGAAGGCCGTTAAGAATTTCATAAAAGCGATGGCAAGCGGCGAATCAACAAAAGTGAAAGAATGTATCTGGCCGGTAAAGAAAGCTCCGCAGATAATAGATAAGCATTATTTAGCTTCAGATACGGGCCTTCGCTATATATCCGAGCTGCTGGTTACCGATGTAGATAGTGATGCCCTTTTGATCAAGCCCTGGGTTCAGTGGAAGGGAGCTATGATGCTCATCTTGCCTGTTCATGGTGCGCTTATGCTTGTAGCCCCAACGGATAACGAGACACGCGAAGACGGGTATAAATCAACCTTTGTACCGATTGAGATGGGTGAATACGCGTATATGTTGGTTCAACCTAAAGTAAAGCTGGCTGGATCATGGAGCAAACTGCCGGAGCAGTTTTCATCCTATGGTATTGCTGTCGCTTTAGAGAAGCGGAACAACGTCTGGAAGGTCGATGCCTTTCAAACTGACCTCAACCTTCGGTTCTATTCGACAAAGGTCGCAAATATGATGCAGTATGCAGATGGCCCAGCCTACGGACTTATCGATCCAGATCCGAAGAACCCGGATATGGACAAATGGTTTCCGGTCATTCACGGAATGGAATCAGAACATATAGTTGATGACAAGCCATCAAAGTAGGATCGGCTTGATACCAGTTTGCTACAAAACGGGCACCCATGGGAAGGTGCCCGTTTTGTGATTATTCCCGATTCACTCCGGCACTTTAGTTCTACCGCAACGCCATTATTCGTCAACTTCAGTTATTAACTGGTTCATATTCTGTCCTGCCTTGCACTCCATTAATGCGGGAAAGCCACAAGAATGCGGGTATGCAATTTGCCATCCCGCCACTCACCTGCCACCGCGCAGACAATGGCTTGAGTTACTACCACCATCCTTGTAGTATGAAAAGTAATGCTCAGTCACCTCCAACCGTGTAAGGAGACCATTTCACCTATGAATTATCGTTTGTTACCTGCTATCCTACTGTTCAGCAGCCTGACCGCGTCGGCCGTACAGGCCCAGGGGCCTGAAGTTATACCCATCACCAACGCCAACTGCGTGGCCGTAGACGGCCTTGGCCGGGCCCTACCCAGTTACCAGCAGACGGGGCCTACCATCAAAGACCGCTGGGTGGGCATCTTCTACTGGCAATGGCACGGTGACCTTCGGGCCTGGAGCAGCTATAACATCACCGAATGGCTGAAAACACACCCAGGATTCAAGGACTGGGTTTCGCACCCGGAAGGTGGACCCGATTTCCCCACATGGTATTGGGCGGAGCCGTTGTTTGGATATTATCGATCGACCGACCCATGGGTCATGCGCAAACACATGGCCATGCTGGCCGATGCCGGTGTGGATTTTCTATACCTGGACTATACCAATGACTCTGTATACGACCAAGAGCTGCAGCAGCTCATTGACGTGCTGCATGAGCTCAAAGCCAATGGGATGAAAGTGCCAAAACTGGTTTTCTTCTTGAATCATGACCCAGAGTGGAAGGTAGAGCATCTCTACACAAACTGGTATACCACCGGCAAGGCGGACGATCTGTGGTTCAAGTGGAATGGCAAACCGCTGATCATGGCACCCATCCCTACCGACCCGGCTGCATTGAAAAACCCTCACCAGATTCCACCCGACACAACCCCGGTCAAAGACGCCTCCGTGATCAAGCGGCTGCAAGATTACTTCACTTATCGACCCACCTGGGCATTTCAAGACGCGAAAACTGACCCCACCAAATGGCGGTTTATGGACAACAACCCGCAGCGTCCCGCACTGGATGCGAACGGAAAAGTGGAACAGATGGTGGTGGCGAAGTCGTTGGGAGGTCCGTTATGGGAAAACATGCACACTTCTGGTGTGAGCTGCGTTCCGGGTTTTGAGCCTAAATACGATGACCAGTGGACCAGCAAAGAAAACGCGCAAGGGCTGTTCCATCAGTACCAATGGGATCAGGCCATGAAGGTCAAGGCACCCATGCTTCTGGTGACCGGCTGGAACGAGTGGACCGCCTCGGTCTGGGAAACAGAGACAGTGAAGTTCCTCGGACGGGTCACCGGCAAAGGTCAGGGGCACATCGTCGATGAGTTCAACCAGGATTTCAACCGCGATCTGGAGCCAATGAAGGGCGGCTACGGCGACGTCTACTACTGGCAGTTCGTGGCCAACATGCGCAAATACAAGGGTATGGATGCCCCTCAGCCCGTCTCCGCTCCGCGCAAGGTGACCCTTGGCCAGTCGGCAAGTTGGGCAGGAGTGACCCCAGTCTACAATGATACCGTAAAGGACACGGCCAACCGCAGTTGGGCTGGCACTCCCAAAGGCGTGTTCTACACCAACAATACCTCACGCAACGGCATCATCGCAGCCCAGGTGGCCAGAGATACGAAGAACATCAGCTTCTGTGTGCGCACCAGCCAGATGCTTACGGCGCCGGCAGGCAGCAACTGGATGGTGCTGTTGATAGACAAGGACAACAACCCCAAAACCGGCTGGAACGGCTATGACTTGATGATCAACCGCAGCCGCAAGAACGGCAAGGCCAGCATTGAGAAATGTGTGGGCAATAAATGGGCCTGGACCACGATCGGCTCCGCCGCCATGAGCATCGGAAAAACGCAGCTTGAGCTGCAGTTTCCGCGAAGCCTGATCTGCGCGGGTAAGCTGGCGTTTGGCTTCAAGTGGATGGACAACCAACCCACCCAGCCCAGCATCGAGAGCTTCTACACCGATGGCGATGTCGCCCCCAACAGCCGGTATAACTACCTGTTCAAGGAGTAAGGCAAAGCCCATGATTTCAAGGCAGCTCGTATCGTAATCGATACGGTCGCTTTAGTCGCTAAGTCCGGGCGGTCTTGCGGTACGCTGCTAATCGCCACTGTATATAGACCAGTCTATTACCCATAATTATTGCATGGCCAGTAGGTCACCGATTCCGCGACATAAATGTCTCGGCTATTGAACACCAAGACTGCTGAAGCAGTCTTCATTAACGTTATCTTTGTCGGCAATGAGCTCCGCAGCCCGGTTTACCGGGCTTGTTGATCAACAGCCGAGACATTTATGTCGCGGCACATGGTCGATACGATCCCAATTGGATTTGTGGGTAATAGACTGGTTTATAGACCGCGCCGGTCTTGTTCCCGACACATATCATTCATGGCTATCCGCCAGACCGGCGGTCTCGAGCCTTCTGCATCCGCTAGCCTACGCACAGACCGCCCCGGACTTAGGCAAATAAGTGATATACATGCACCCGCCCGTGCATGCACGGCAGCCCATGCTGCAACTAATGATGTCGGCAAATGGCCACGGGTTCAGTCACCTCACGGGACTGGCGTCCCTAAGGGGTTTCCTCACCGCGTGGCTGATCATTAGCGGCCGGCGTCGCTACGCTCCTGCAGGCGCAGGGATTATCCCCGCGTCCGCTTCAGCGGACAGCCAGATGATAAGCGACGGGTGACGAGGCCTGCTTTAGCGTGCTGATGGAACCCGTCGCAGTGTGGCAACATAACCTTTATAAAGCCGAGTAGTATTCAAGCACCCGCCCATGCTGGCACGGCAACCTATACTGTAACGGATACGGTCGTAGGGGCGCCCCTTGTGGGGCCTTAATCGTTGTTCATTCTATAATTCTTGTTTAGGTCGCCCACAAGGGGTGCCCCTACGACAAGTTATTCGGTAGTTAGTCATTCACCGTCGTAGTCTCATATGATTCCGTTGCGGTGGACGCGGCGAATGCATGTACGCAGAAATGCCCTGGAGTGTGCGATCTCCAGGGCAATGAGGAGGCGAAAGACTACTAGCCTAGTTGATTGGGCTGCCTGCAGGTGCACCAGCAGCGGGCCATCCGCATGCCGGTGTGGTTGTCCACTTCTTGCCAAACTGCACGAGTTTAGCATGGCCATCAAAGTAGGCGGCGTTGAAGCCTTGAGCGTGGTTGCAGTTGCCGTAACGCTCTTTCCAAGGCTGGTTAGCATCGTTGCGAGCGTCCTGGCCATCCCAGCCATAGTTCCCGTATTCGACGAAGAAGAATCGGTCAGCAACCCAGTTGCTACCTTCGCCTACGGGGTCATTACTTAGGTTGCGGAACTCTGGAGTGGTCGTGTCACCGTAGTTCACCATTGGCCAACCGACTGATCCGTTGTAAACCCAGTTGGGGAACCATTCGTAGGTTTGATTGCCCAAGTCCATATTGGCGGTTGAACCCTTGACATTACTGCTTGGGCAGTAGAAGATGGTTCGGGTTTTGATGTAAGGCTTGAGTTGGATGTTCATTAGGAAGCGGTAGAATCGGTAGCCATAGCAGCCCCAGTCAAGATCAAGAGCGGCGTAGGTATGGTCAACTCCCCAGTTCCTCGGGAATGACAATGGACCGTCGATTTGGCCGTCGCCATCAAGGTCGCCACCGGTATAACAGCCGTTGGGGAAATCACCTTCATAGTCGTCAGCATACAGCTTCATAGCCAGACCAACCTGTTTCGTGTTGCTCAGGCAGCTTGACTGCTTGGCCTTTTCGCGAGCTTGTGCAAATACGGGGAATAGAATAGCTGCCAGAATCGCAATGATTGCGATAACTACAAGCAGCTCGATGAGGGTAAATCCGTTACGTTTCATCGTGCATCTCCCATGGAATCATGTAATCGTGAAGACACCACATCAACATGAGTGTATAGATGATGTTTCACAGTTGCCTGATATATATATACATCCAATCTACGTAAAAGCTTGCATGAATATACCAGGTATAATTACCAGATTTTACCTTCCGTGGGGATTCTTTGAATTTTCCGACAGCGGGTGTGATGATTCGGGAGCGATTCAGTTCACCTTTAGCGTGTGAGTGATCGGGCTACGTCAGCCATGGGAACCAACTCGTTGTCTGTATTTTTTATGTTATATCTGGTGGCTCCTCTCTGTAATGGTTGCTGGTCACATGTTTGTCTAGTGCAGCTCTGAAGTCTGATGGACTTCAGAGCTGCATTTCTACCCAACTAGAACTAGTTGATTGGGCTGCCCGCAGGTGCGCCAGCGGCTGGCCAACCTGATGCAGGGGTGCATCTCCACTTCATGCCGAACTTCACGAGTTTAGCATGGCCGTCAAAGTAGGCGGCGTTGAAGCCCTGTGAGTGGTTCGAGTTTCCGTAACGCTCTTTCCAAGGCTGGTTAGCATCGTTGCGAGCATCCTGACCATCCCAGCCAAACACACCGTATTCGACGAAGAAGAAGCGGTCAGCTACCCAGTTGCTACCCTCGCCTACGGGGTCATTACTCAGGTTGCGGAACTCAGGGGTAGTGGTGTCACCGTAGTTGACCATTGGCCAACCTGCGGAGCCGTTATATACCCAGTTAGGGAACCAAGAGTAGGTCTGGTTGCCCAGGTCCATATTTTTGGTGTTCCCCTTGATGTTACTGCTTGGGCAGTAGAAGATGCTGCGAGTTTTGATGTAAGGTTTGAGCTGGATGTTCATAAGGAAGCGATAGAAGCGGTAGCCGTAGCAACCCCAGTCGAGGTCTAGAGCTGCGTAATCTTTGTTGACTTCCCAGTTGCGTGGGAAAGACAATGGGCCATCAATCTGGCCATCGCCATCAAGGTCTCCACCGGTATAGCAACCGTTGGGGAAATCGCCTTCATAGTCGTCAGCATACAGTTTCATTGCAAGGCCGACCTGCTTGCAGTTACTGAGACAACTGGACTGTTTTGCTTTTTCGCGGGCTTGAGCAAAAACGGGGAATAGAATAGCTGCCAGAATCGCAATGATAGCGATTACTACGAGCAGCTCGATGAGGGTAAATCCGTTACGTTTCATCTTGCATCTCCCATGGGATCATGTAATCGTGAAGACACCTCATAAACATGAGTGTATAGATGATGTTTCACAGGTGCCTGATATATATATACCTCTAAATGACGTAAAAGCTTGTATGAATATACCAGGTAAAATTACTAGTTTTTACCTTCCGGGGGATACTATTTTATTTTCGGACAACGGGGGGGGATGCTGCGGGAGCGGTTCAGTTCACAGCTAGTGTGTGAGTGATCGGGCTTCGTCATGCATGAAAGACCAACTCGTTATCTGTATTTAGTAAGGATATGTTATATCTGATGGCTCCTATCTGTAATGGTTGCATATCACATTCTTGTCGAGTGCAGCCCTGAAATCCGATGGACTTCAGAGCTGCATTTTTACTCAACTAGAACTAGTTGATTGGGCTGCCTGCTGGTGCGCCAGCGGCTGGCCAACCGGTTGCAGGTGTGGTTGTCCACTTCTTGCCAAACTGCACGAGTTTAGCATGGCCGTCAAAGTAGGTGGCATTGAAGCCTTGAGCGTGGTTGGTGTTGCCGTATCGCTCTTTCCAAGGCTGGTTAGCATCATTGCGAGCATCCTGGCCGTCATAGCCCTTTGAGCCATATTCGACAAAGAAGTAGCGGTCAGCAACCCAGTTACTGGCTTCGCCTACGGGGTCATTACTCAGGTTGCGGTACTCTGGGGTAGTCGTGTCGCCGTAGTTGACCATTGGCCAGCCGACGGAACCGTTGTAAACCCAGTTAGGGAACCAGTCATAGGTTTGATTACCTGTATTCTGATTGTTTACAGAAGCCTTGACGTTACTGCTTGGGCAGTAGAAGATGGTTCGGGTTTTGATGTAAGGCTTGAGTTGGATATTCATAAGAAAACGATAGAATCGGTAGCCGTAGCATCCCCAGTCAAGATCCTGAGCGGCGTAGGTATGGTCAACTTCCCAGTTGCGTGGGAAGGACAGGGGACCGTCGATTTGGCCGTCGCCATCAAGGTCGCCACCGGTATAACAACCGTTGGGGAAATCACCTTCATAGTCGTCAGCGTACAACTTCATAGCCAGACCAATCTGTTTCATGTTACTCAGACAGCTTGACTGCTTGGCCTTCTCGCGAGCCTGCGCGAAAACGGGGAATAGAATAGCTGCCAGAATCGCAATGATTGCGATGACCACGAGCAGCTCGATGAGGGTAAATCCGTTACGTTTCATCATGCATCTCCCATAAGATCGTGTGTTGGTGCGTTCAGATCGGTGTTTCATATTTATGACTACCGTTCGTGCTGCGCTTCACTGTTACAAGTGTATTGACGTTCAGTGATATCTACATGCACCTAGTAATTATACCAGAATCAATAATTCGTTGCCAAATATGACGAAAATGACCCCGGAAGATATAACAATTCATCAATATACATAACACCATAGAATAATGTTTTTTCTGAGAATAGGATGACATGGAAATGGACCGAGCCAACGGGCCTATTCTTGGCGTTCGAACACCATGCAGGTGATGCTCAGTTTGGGGAATGAGATGCCCGCGGTCAGTTGCTTCGATGACCAGCTCAGCTTGACCGGCTTGATGTTGTCAGCGAAGCCTGTGTCGATCTGCGAGCTGCGCGGATCGCTCGCTTGCTTGCCCCAGGTGAAGCCCGGGATATCCAGCAGGTCTTTGCCGTTATTGGAATCCAGCGTGTTTCCTTTTAGCTGCCATACCTGAATAGGTGCCTTGGCGGTAAATCCCTGAATGGCCATCTTCGTGCTGATGGCACTGATGGGGTGCTTGTTGATCACCATCACCGACAGCCTCTTGCCGTCTGCACTCAAGCTGCTGATCGCCTCCAGATACGGGACGCCCTCAACTGCCTCTATCTGCATCACCGGCCTGCTATTATATGTAGGTGAGGTCACCTGCGAGCTCACTAAATGATTACCAAACTGTTGGCGTAATAGCTGAAGTGTATAGTAGCTGGGTTTGGGGCCGCCGTCGCCGCCGATGCATCCCATGAAGCTGTATTCGGTCAGTTTGAAGAAGTTTGCCAGCTCCATTTTGGGTGTTTCCATATAGGCCTTCATCAAGCTGGCCACATAGAGCGCGGAACCCATTGTTTTGCAGTGGTCTATGAAGGGGTCTTTCGGCTCCACTGCGAAGAGTGGGCCATACTCCGTCACGGCCAGCTTGATGCGCTTGCTGTCTGCCGGCGCATAGCGGTCGATCTGAGCCGATACCTCAGCCAGATTGCGCTTCACCAGTATGGGATACGCCAGCAGGGCCTGGTATATCTCGTCAAAGCTGGCGTTGCTTGCGCTGGCCCCCGCCACGGCATAGGAGTTATGAACCGCAAGGTAATCAATCATGCTGCCGCACTGGGTCAGCAGTTTTTCGTTCCAGCGTTCGTCAGACACCATGCTGGCGGTCGGCATATTAGCGCCACCCACCGCAATCAACTGAACGCCCGGCTGCGCCTGCTTCATCATGGGCGCGAACTGCTTCACCTTGGCAATGTAGTCATCGATGCTAAGGCAGCTTTGCAATCCAACCGCGTCATCGCTCTTCAAGTATTGCTCGTTACCCAGCTCCCAGAGCTTCACCCGCATCTTTGGCTGATTGCAATACTGGAGCCACTCCACGGCCTCTTGTGGGCTTCCTGTGATGATGTTAGCTTGAAGCATCGGTTCGGCCCCGGTGAGCTGACAGAACTGTAGATACTCATCTGTGCCGAAGCCATTGGAGCTTGAATCCATACCTGGTCCGTGCGGACGGCTGGACCTGGAGGCTCGGTCACTTATCCCGTCGCGCCAGTGGTAGAAGTCCGCAAAGAACCCGCCAGGAAAGCGCAGCGGACCAACACCCAGAGCTTTGGTCAATAAAACCATCTCATTCCTGATCTGGTTGGTCTGCGTGCCCCATACACCGTTTGCGTCGTTGATCCACTCCAGGTTGTTGCCAAACAGCCGGGCTGGAATGATCCGCCCCTTCACAGACGCGTTGACGGTCAGTTTTGCGGTTAGCTTTTGAGGGGTGGGTGAGAGCACGACCGGTTCTTCGCGCTTCAGGCTGATGTCGTCTATCCAGGCAGATCCGCTGGTGCCTTCGACGATGCAGGCGATCAGCAGTTTGTTGACACCCGGAGCGATGTTCACATAGCAATTCTGCTGTGTGTAGTTGCTGCGGGGGAAGTCCTGCACGGTCAACCCTGTGCTGCCCATAGTTCCGTCAGGCTTAAAGCCGATGGTCAGAACACGCGCCTTGCTGCCAGAGGAGACCTTCAGCCAGCACGATAGCCGGAACCGCTTGCCCTGCCACTTTTCGACATCTATAATCTGGGTGACGCCGAGTAGATGCTGTTTATCGGTGTTATTGGCGTTGGGGCTAAGCTGCAGCGCATATTGGCCAAGGTGCGCTTCGCCAGTATGACGGCTCACCTCTCCACAGCTCATATTGCCCGCATCGCGCATCCAAATAAGCGGAAGATCGATGCTCTGCTCAAAGCTCCCATTCTTCACATCCGGGGCGTCCGCCTCAGGTGCGGCGAATACCACCACCGCCAGTAAGGCGAGTAGTGGATACAGAGCAATTCTAAAACGCATCGAACACTTCCTGCGGGTAATGTGGTAGCTACCTTAATAAATAGACGCCAGAAACGGCTCAATGGGTCAAAACCACGGAAAAATCGGAATTCATCCACGGATTATGTAGATAGGACTGTATTTTCTCACGCGGAGACGCGGAGAACACAGAGGAACCTAATGGGATCATAGGGGTAGGGAGAGCTTTCGCTCCCCCTCCCTCCGAACCGTGCGTGCGGTTCTCCCGCACACGGCTCTCCAGTTGGTAGTATTACCTTTCTAAGGATTGGCGATACTTCTCACAAGCTGTATGTAGTGAAAACAGCCCGTGATGCTCAAAGAAGGCGTTCGGCCATATGTTGTGGTCAATTCCACGACCTACACCGCGGCGTCCGTCACGACCACGTAATATACTACGTAACCGCATACGTATCCATCCATCCAAGTCCCTAAATATACGACCATCGCAGTATTTGAAGTATCCAAACCAGCCTCTGGTGCTCATGTTTAAGTCATGGATGATGGCCTGCAGGCTGCGGCCATTTGCGCGTGGGGTCTTTTCGCGGATCGTATCCTTTAGCTTCTTGAGGCTCTTGTCACGAACATTCAGGTATTTACCTTTTTCGAAACGAAAGCCCAAGAACTCAAAGGGCTCGATCAGAGCGTCTACGATCCGAGTCTTTACCGGGTGAAGGGTAAGACCAGCTCTTGTCGTCCAGTCTCCCAACTTCTGCAAGGCTGCCTCAGCATCTTCCTGGCTTTTGCACAATATCACCAGATCATCGGCGTACCGAACCATCTCTATACCCAGCTCTTCCATCATATGGTCAAGTGGGTCTAGATAGATATTCGCCAGCAGTGGACTTATCACTGCCCCCTGCGGCGTCCCTTCATCAGGACGCCATTCTGCCACGGTGTCGATAACCCCCTGGCCTAAGTATGACTTCAGTAAAGACAACACCTTACCATCAGACACCTTGCTCTCCACGAGTGAGAGCAGAGCTGCATGGGGTATCGTGTCAAAGTAGCTCCTAATGTCAGCATCTACAACGTAGGTGTAACCCTGTTCTAGTAGTGCTGACACACGGCCGATGGCGTGATGGCAACCTAACCCCGGACGGAAACCATAACTCCTGTCGGAGAAGTCCCGCTCGAAGATCGGCTCAAGCACGTTCCTCAGTGCCGTTTGAACTACCCTGTCTCTGACTGTAGGTATCCCAAGTGGTCGCTTTTCTTTGCTTCCGGGCTTGGGTATCCATACTCGCAGTATCGATTGGGGGTAATAGATACCCTCAATCAGCCATGTGTGTATCTCTTGAAGATTGGCCTCAAGATGTTTCCCGAAATGAGCCACACTCTGGTGGTCTACACCGGCACTACCCTTATTTGCTTTCACTCGCGTGAAGGCATCCATCAGGTTTTGCATGGAGCAGACCTTGTCCATCAGGCTATACCATTTACCTCCATTGACCCCCTCGTCGAGGGCAGCCAACATTCGCCTCGTCCAGACAGCCGGTAGCATAACAGGGTCAGTGCTTGCTGCTCCCGCGTGGTTAGTCCCTCTAGACACTAGCGCGGGTAACTGTTCCTTTATCTTCACTTGGCGAATCTACCTTCCTGCGCTCCCTTGGCTCCACATCCATTACAGACGCTTCAACGCTACTATGGGCGCTCTGACTTCTGCCTGCAACGAACTTATTATCGCCACTACTGCAGGCAGATCTCCCTGCTTCACTTACGCGACCTCTTGTGACCATTCCATCCCCAAGCACCTCGCAACCCCCATCACTGCTCTATACGCTCACTCTCAAGCATGACAGGCACTGTTTTCACAGCACAAACTTCGCCATTCCTACGCAGGCTCGTTGGTTCTACGCGGCCGAAACGGGTTTGTTATTCTACGGACTGGTCACTCGCCAACAGTTGCTCTCCACCCCACCTCGCGGTGACGCAGTTACTGCCGACTACAAGGCCAGAGTTGGCGTGGCCTCGAAGAGGAATTGCACCTCTTTGTTCGCGTACGCTTGCAGGCGCACGTAGGGGCTGGGTTTCCCAGCCCGGGGCCTAAACCATTCGTGATCGGTCCGATCCGCCTTATTCGTCGGATTCCGAGAATGCCTGAACCGCGGATTACACGGATTGACAGGATGACGCGGATAGGACGGGAAATGCCAATCGGGAGATTGGCGTTCCCAGGGGGGGGCGTGAAGGAGAATAACTGCGCCGGTTTGTGATGGAATCGTAGGGGCTAGGTCTCCCAGCCCGGGGCCTGAACCATTCGTGACCGGTCCGATCCGTCTTATCCGTCGGATTCTGAGAATGTCTGAACCGCGGACTTTACGGATAACGCAGATAGGAACAGGAAATGCCAATCGGGAGATTGGCGTTCCCAGGGGGGCGCAGAGAGGGAGCATACAACCACAGATGGCACAGATGGCGCAGATTAGGTCATGACCGCGCCGGTCGATGGCTATGCAGATAACATCCGGCGCGGTGAACTGATAATCTGCGTAATCGGTGAAATCTGTGGACTGTGATCTCCCGTTCGTCCCTAAGCCTTTTCGGCCATGACCTTCACGCCGTCCAGAATCATCTGCACGTTCTGCTCCAGCTTTTTGTGAATCAGCTTCTTCACCAACGCACCTAAAAGCGGTACCTCATACTCGTAGTTCAGCGTGCTGTTGAACCGCGTGGCACCGGCCTCCTCGGTCAGTTGCCAAACACCGTCCATGCTGGTCATATCGCCCTCAATCTGGCGGAACTCCAGTTTGTGGGCGGCGTCATCCCAGGTGTCGTCCTCGGTCCAGCCCACCTTCATGTTGAACTCGCGCACCAGTCCCACCCACTTGGTGATGGTGTGGCTGGTATCGGCACTACGCTCCAGCACCACTAGCGACTCCAGGTCGGCCATGATATTGGGGAACTGCTCTACGTCCTTCATGATCTTATACACGGTTTCGATGGGGGCTGCGATCAGCACGTTCTGTATAATGGTGGGCATATGTCAAACTCCTTAAAGTGGCAAAGTGATCTATTATCAGTTCATTATGCCTTTCTGTCTGTCTAGATGCCCAACAGATCCCCGTCATTATCTCAAATCATTGCTTTCTACCGGTCGTTTCAGGGTACAAATAAGAAGCAACGAGTCCAATCGCCTATTTCAAGGAGTGATAACCACAAATGGCTCACGAATTACCTCCCCTTCCCTACGCATATAACGCGCTAGAACCCTACTACGATGCTGAGACAGTAAAACTACACCACGATATTCACCACAACGGCTACGTCACGGGATTAAACGCCGCAGAAACCAAAGTGGCAGGTATGTTGGATAGCGGAGATTTCGCAGCAGCGAAAGCACTAGCCAAAGAGCAGGCTTTCCACGGCAGCGGGAACATCCTGCACTCCATCTTCTGGACCAATATGGCACCCAAGGGTGGCGGTGCGCCCGGCGGTGAACTAGGTAAAAAGATAGCAGCCGATTTCGGCAGCTACGACAAATTCAAAGCGCTCTTCCTGGCCACTACCAATGCGGTAGAGGGCAGCGGATGGGGCGTTCTGGCCTATCGGCAGGCTGATGACAAACTGGTGGTCCTACAGGCTGAGAAGCACGAGAACCTCTCGCAGTGGGGCGTCACGCCCATCCTGGTACTGGATGTGTGGGAACACGCATATTATCTGAAATATCAGAACCGCCGTCCAGAGTGGACCAAGGCGTTCATGGAGCACCTGGTGAACTGGGCCGATGTAGCGAAACGTTACGCAGAGGCCAAGGGGTAGATCCCATGGGGCGGCTCACCAGCCGCCCCAGTCCCTCCAGCCAAGGTATCAACCCGCATTACTGTGACTAATCACCTCAATCTCCCTCTTTTTACTCTTATTCACCCAATACAAGCACCATATTCGTCTCGTCATTACGCTTAATCTGCACCTTCAACCCCATCTGCTGATATAATCAAAAATGTAAACCCTTATCTCGTTACACCTTAATTTGATATACCCCCTCCCCCTGTTTTAGTGGTGGAGATGGAGACTGATATGATATATGCCCTTTCCGCTGCGGTGGGTATCATCGCGGCGTTACTGGTCGCGGCTGTGGTCTGGAAAACACGAATCACACCCGCGAACCTTAGTAATATTAAGCAGGCCGCCAGCCTGGAAGCACAAAATCTGCTGCTCACTCAAAAAGAAGCGGACCTGAACAAACAAGCCGCCGATTTGCACACAATAGCCAAGGATAACGCCGAAAAGCTGAAAAAAGAGGCCATCATGGAGGCGAAAGACGAAGCCTACCGCATGAGGGCCGAAGTGGAACGCGAAATCCGCGACAAACGCGCCGAGCAGCTCCGCCTGGAGCGTCGTCTGACCCATAAGGAAGAGACGCTGGACCACAGGCTGGAGCAGGTTGAGAAGAAGGAAACCACCCTCGCCGCTCAGCTTGCCGCTGCTGAGGCGTTGATCGTACAACACCAGCAGACCCTGGAAGCGCAGCAGCAAGAGCTTCAGCGTGTGAGTGGTCTGACCCCCGATGAAGCCAAACAGATATTCCTGAAGAGCGTGGAAGAAGAAGCCAGGCACGAAGCGGCACAGCTCTACCGCGACATCGAGGAACAGGCCAGGCAGGACGCCGATCGCCGGGCGAGTGAGATCGTGGTAGACGCCATCCAGCGCTGCGCCGTGGAGCAGGTCACAGAGACCACCGTCAGTGTAGTTCCGCTGCCTACAGATGAGATGAAGGGCCGTATCATCGGCCGTGAGGGTCGCAACATCCGCGCCTTTGAGCTGGAGACCGGCGTCGACTTGGTGATTGATGACACCCCCGAAGCGGTCGTTTTGAGCTGCTTCGACCCCATCCGCCGCGAAATCGCCCGTGTGGCTCTCACCAACCTGATCGCCGACGGACGCATCCACCCAGCGCGCATCGAGGAAGCTGTGCAGAAAGCTGCCCAGGAAGTCGATCGTGCGATCTGGGAAGCGGGCGAAAGCGCCGTTCTGGACACTGGTATCACAGGGTTATCACCCGACCTCGTGCGACTGATGGGCAAACTCAAATACCGCACCAGTTACGGCCAAAATATGCTGTCCCACAGCGTGGAAGTGGCCCACCTTTGCGGTGTGCTGGCCGCCGAACTGCGCGTGAATGTGCAATTGGCCAAACGGGCAGGACTGCTGCATGACATCGGCAAAGCGATGGACCATGAAGAAGAGCAGCCGCATGCGATGCTGACCATCGAGATATTGAAGCGCCACGGCGAACCGGCCGATGTGGTCAACGCCGCTGGATCGCACCACCATGACACCGAACCCAACTGCATTGAAGCCCACCTGGTGATCATCGCCGATGGCCTGAGTGCGGCGCGTCCAGGTGCCCGTCGCGAGATGCTGGAGACCTATGTGAAGCGGCTGGACAACCTGGAGAAGATCGCCAACAGCTTTGAGGGTGTCGAAAGCTCCTACGCAGTGCAGGCCGGCCGTGAGATGCGATTGATTGTGAAGCCTGACTTGGTAGACGATCTTGGCGCCCTTCGGATGGCGCGTGAAATTGCTCACCGCATTGAATCGGAGATGGAGTTCCCTGGACAGATAAAAGTGACCGTCATCCGTGAAACCCGCGCGACGGAATACGCCAAGTGAGCAACTTTAAAGCTGTTTTCCTTGGTGATGTGGTGGGGCGTCCCGGCCGTGAGGCGGTGGCAACCTGCATTCCGGCTATTCGCAAGCGCTATGACACCGGTCTGGTGATCGCCAATGGCGAAAACAGCCTTCACGGCATCGGCATCAGCTCCCAGAGCGCAGGGCAGCTTTTCGATGCTGGCGTGAGCATCATCACCACCGGCAACCACTGTTATAAAGAGCGTCGGATCGGCGAGTTTTTCGATGCAGAGACCAACGTGCTGCGCCCAGCCAACTACCCGGAAGGCTCACCGGGGCGCGGCCACAACCTCTACACTTATGGCGACCACACCTTTGGCGTGATCAACCTCAGCGGACGTGTGTTCCTGCAGGCACTGGATGACCCCTTCCGCTTGGCGAAAAAGCTGGTGGCGGAGATGCGTGAACGCACCCCACTCATTTTAGTGGACTTCCATGGAGAAGCCACGAGTGAAAAGCAGGGGATCGGCTGGTATCTTGATGGGCTGGTCACCGCGGTGATGGGCACCCATACCCACGTGCAAACGGCTGATGCGCGCATTCTGGCGGGCGGCACGGGCCTGATCTGCGATGTGGGCATGTGCGGCCCGTTTGACAGTCTGCTGGGTATGAAGCCCGAGATCGGCATCGCACGGATGGTCACGCAGATGCCGGTGAAGTTTGAAGTTGCCGAAGGCCCGACCTATGTGTGCGGTGTGTATATAGAGGCCGACCCTGCCACGGGCAAAACCACAGTGTTTGAGAGCTTCCAATGTGCCCCCAACAACGGCGGCGTGGATTTCCGCGTAGTCATTCGGGCCTAGCCGCCGGCAGCAAGCTGACCCGTCGCCGCACGCCGTAGTCATACTCGTCTTACTCATCCTACCCGTCTTATGCGTGGTGTAATATTCAAGGACCTCACTACCCGGCGATGATGTATTTTAACTGACGGATGGGACTTCGATATCCACTCGCAGGGTCATATGTCAGCTTATTCCCATCCCAGGTTACCCGGATGTGGTTATACTGGCCGCTGAGGTATCTATTGCTATACCCGTCATCTTCGTAGTAATGGCCCGCGGCTTTACCCTCACTGTCGGGGAATACTACCACAGTCAATGCTTCAGAGACCTTTTCCGTCGTATGCTGCATCACGTCGCCAATCGGCAGAATAGTGCCCGCCTTGACAAATACGGGTATCCATTGGTCGGACGCAGTGAATGTATACCATTTCGAGCCCTCGTACGTACCGTGGGCCCAGCTGCCTGACCAGTAGTTATACCACGTACCTTCAGGGAAGTAGACCTTACGTTCATTACCCTCAAGTAAAGGAGCCACCATCATGTCAGGACCTATCATATACTGGTCATCGATTCCCCACGTCTGCTTGTCTTCCGAGTAATCCATCACCAGTGCCCGGAAGGTACTCAACCCGCGCCAGCGAGTCCACCAGAACGAATAGTAGAGATATGGGATCAGCTTCATCCGTTCTTCGGCTAGCCCTCGAAACCTCTTCTCGCAGAGTTCATTCCGGTTCCATGGCAGTAGACTCGACTTCTCATCCCAGGCGTTGATCATCGCTAATGGGCTGAAGAACATGAGCTGGCAGCGCCGCAGGAACTCCTGATCGGTCGCGGCTTCGCGTAGTTCAGGACACCACAGGAAGCCACTGAATCCGCTGGTCACCATCGCCCGCAGATAGCAGCGCAGGTCATAGTAGTCGCTATAAATGACTGAGGCCTCCCGATTCCCTCCGGCGAAGTTGGCCCGGCAGAGCAGGTAGCTGCGCAGCTTCTGGCGGTTGAATATATCATGCATCGCGCGGCTATACAGCATCCCGCTGAGGTTGTGCATCTGTGCACCAGTACGGCCGTTTGGGAATTTCGTGTCATCGGGGTAATACCAGCCGCCGGTGAAGTCGCTGCCGTCGCACTCATCCAGCTTATAGCCGTCCACCCCCAGGCTGATGTGTTCCGCCACATGGTGTTCGGCCAATATGTCGGTGGCGACGGCTTTGGTGAAGTCTGGCACACTGCCGCCCATGGCCTTCTTATCAGCAAAACACCTGGCCTTCTTCAGCGGCGCATACACCGGCGATTCGGGGTGAACCCACTGGTGTTCCCACAGGTTGATGTGGAAGCCGTTCTCCCGCATGCCCTTCACGAACTCAGCCGGGTCAGGGAAGTTTTCGGGGTTCCACACATAGCTGCAAGGATAGCTGTGGGACTGCCATCCCGGTTCAAGACCAATCACATCGCATGGGATTTGGTGCTCGCGAAACCCCTGCGCGGCCTCAGCTATCTGTTCTGCGTTCCATGTACTGGGCATACGGTACCAAAATCCCAATCCCCATTTCGGTGGCATGGCAGCGTAGCCCCGCAGTTCCACCAGCCTGTGGCAGATTTCGTTGAATGTAGGCCCCCAGATGATGTACATATCCATCCGGTCACCAGGGACGGTGCAGGTATACTCATCGGGTTTGGCAGCGCACATATCAAACTGGGTGTATCCGGTGTCATCGAAATAGAGGCCGTAACCCTTGGTGCTGTAGAAGAATGGGTCTGGGGCATGCGTCATGCCGCCTGATGCCTCTTCGGCATTAGTTTTGATCGTCAGATGCTGCCCGCGCTGTTGTAACTCATGGAACTGCATACCGAACCCAAAGAACTGTTCATCCTCCTCGCTGCTGTGCCGGCTGGTGATGCTGTTTTCATCCCAGTCGATGGTGAACTTACAGATAAGGCTTCGCCGCCGGTTTCGCCAAGTGAACACGCAGGGCTCGCACTGCATCTCCAGCCGCACCAACTCATCATGAAACCCCGATCTGCCGAATCCTTTGTTGTATTTGACTTTGGCATAGTTGTGGCGTGGAAACACCACACGGCTGTGCAGCTTGTCCGACGGCCTTCTAGGGCCCGCCTGCACACGCATCACACCGGCTGCCACCGAGCTGAGGCGCACCCAGCCCTCTTTGTACCGAAACATGATCTCATGCCGTCCGTATCCGATATCAATCAGCTCTTTATGTTCCATTGTTCATTCCCTTGTATAACCGATTTATGGTTTTCTGCGGCCCCTGTGAGCTGCATAATTCGCCTTCAGAATGGATCCTGTGAAAGTATCAGCAAATCACCTTGGTTGCTCATCGTGGTCTTCGCTGCATATTTCCTAGGTATACGATATATGTAGTAATTTTACGCCCTGCACAGAAGGAGTATCCACACCCGCTGACTAACCTATACCAGCGGGCAGAGGCGATGCCCCAAAATATGTGGAGTGTGAATCATCATGGCGGAGATACGCGTCGACTTTTCCAAACCCATCGGGCAGATTAAACCTGTCAACGGGGTGAATAACGGGCCTGTGTGTTATGGATCGATCCTGAATGTGTCGGCTTCGTGGCGTGAGCTGGGTATCCCATTCGCGCGTTTGCACGACCCCAACTGGCCGCATCCCCGTGAGGTCGATATCCCGCAGATTTTCCCAGACTTTTCAAAGGACCCGCAAGATCCCGCCAGTTACGACTTCCGGCAGACCGACGACTACATCCAGTCGATCATCGATGCCGGCACGAATATCTTCTACCGGCTGGGTGTGAGTATCGAGCATACTAAGCGCAAAATCTACACCGCTCCACCCGCCGACTTCGGGAAGTGGGCGCAAATCTGTGTGGGCGTCATCCGGCACTACAACGATGGCTGGGCGGACGGCTTCCAGCACGGTATCAAATACTGGGAGATATGGAACGAACCCGATAATCCCGATGGCCACTGCATGTGGTCAGGCACCCCAGAGCAGTATTACCAGCTCTACGCCGCGGCCTCGCGTGCAATTAAGGCATACGACCCCAGTCTGATGGTGGGTGGTTTTGCGGCCACCAGCATCAACCCTGAGTTCACAAACGGATTTCTGGCCTTCTGCCGTGCCGAAGGACTGTCTCTGGATTTTTACTCATGGCATGTGTATGCGAATGAAATCGGTCAGGTGACCAAGCTTGCGTTGGAAGCCCAGGAACTGCTGAAGCAATACGGTTATGAGAACGCCGAAAGCTGGCTGAACGAATGGAACTATGTGCCCGAAGGGCTGGGAGCGCTGTTTGATCCCAATAGTCCACGCACCGCCGTGCGCAAAGCGATCGAGGGGCTACGCAGTGCCGAGGCAGCATCTTTCGTGACATCGGTGCTGCTCAAGATGCAAGACCTGCCCATTGACCACTCCTGCTATTATGATGGTCAACCCGGGGCCTGGTATTGCGGTCTATGGGACACCTACGGGGTGCCGATGAAGCCCTACTACGGCTTCAAGGCGTTCCGAACACTGGTAGATTGCGGCACCCGAGTCAGTGTAGAGCTGACGAGTGATTGCGAGGGCATCTATAGCTGTGCGGCGATCAGTGCGGATGGCCAGTCTGGGTGTTTGCTTGTCTGCAACCCTTCCGCGGAGGCCAGGGATTGCCAGATCACTATGGCGGGAGTGCCAAGCGGAGCCGTCGTGCAGAAATTGCTGGTGGACGACACACACGAGCTGGAGCCTGTGCAGGGTCTGGTTGGGCTGCCCGCCCATTCCATACAACTCCACCGCTGGGGGTAGAGGCAACCATGCGGGGCTAACAGACCGTTAGCCCCAGCACAGGTGTCTTCCTTCCTGCTGGTTGATCTGGTATCTCTGGCGGCAACATGCGACGACTAACCGTGTAAAGATAGGCGACAATGAACGACACTGACATCATCTGCCAACTTAATGAGCTGACAGAGAAGCTGGACCAACTGAAGTCTCAAATTCGAGTTGGTATGCGCTCTTGTCATTTAACCATAGGAAAAAAAGAGGAAGCTCGGATCAAGCTCGCACGTACCCCGTATGGACGCCGATTCGTATCGCTGGAACTTCAAGCCTATGACAAGTTTTACTACATCGACATTACCAGTAGTTACATATCTATTAATAACTATCACGTGTCAAAAAATGAATTTGGATATCCATCCAAGATCGAACTTGATGCTGGCCGCATCACTAGTTATGCCCATCGCTCGCCCATTTCGTGGTGTATCGGTGGGTCAGTGCATGGTGTCTACCTCATTGATAAATGGCTGCATATCATGCTGAAAAAGCCCAAATCTGAAATTGAGTTAGGGTTCAAGAAAAACGCATTTTGCAT
This sequence comes from Armatimonadota bacterium, assembly GCA_963677485.1. Lineage (GTDB taxonomy): Bacteria > Armatimonadota > HRBIN16 > HRBIN16 > HRBIN16. The sequence goes on from OY781964.1 coordinate 1,457,688, forward strand.
ACTCAGAAATAAGGACCGTAAACCCCTCACAATGGGGAAGAAAGAGAGAGATAAACCATTTTGAATACAGCCGAGATTGAACAACGAATCGCTGCCCTGTCCGCAGAGATGAGTGCTTTAGGAGAACAGCTTCAAAAAGAAGTCGTAACAGAAGACTTTAAACTGGTCGATGACAACCAGTGCGTGCGTGCTCGCATGTATATCGATGATACAGACGCATCAAGATTTGAGATGTATGATGAGACCGGACTTGTCGGAGCACAGATATTGGTAGGCCCTGAGGGTCACAGCCATATCGCGTTGGGTGACGAAAGGGGCTCGAGACTAGATGTCAATATGGAGCGCGGTAACCCAGGCTCCATTCGAATGTGGGTTCCTGGCTATGATGAATATCTGTCAAGGGAAATCATCATCGGAACTTCCGATGACATGATGGTGGGCATCAAAATGTCTCAAGGTGGAGTGCAAAAGATATTTGTTGGTATCGATCAAGATGGTATTGCTAAGATATCCTTGCGTCAAGAAGATGGAACAGTCAAGGAATATGGCCCAAAGGAGTGAGCACTATAGAGCAATTGGATGAAAGGCTGCACGAGCTGGAACAACAGCTTGCACGTCTAAAACAAACCCTCGCGTCTCAGATAAGCACTCGGCGGCTATGTGTTGGAAATCTACCTGTACCTGCTGATATGCCTGCACTCCTGAAGTGTCGCATTGATCTGCGTGGGCCTGTAATCTCGGAACCGGTAGGCGGCATGAAGTTGATACCAGACTTTCTAGGTGCAAGTCTTAACATAAACCCAAAAACTATTAAGCATCAATTGATATTTCGGTATGATCCCGAACAACATGACCTTGTGATGTCGCTTTTCAATATGCTAACACGTGACAATGTCAGTTTATACCGACCATTGCTGCTGTGTTTGTATGAAAAAACCAAGGCGAAGCTGGCCATTGGTGTTAAGATGGAAGGAAACTGCGCCTTGTTAATACAAAGCGACAAGAAGCCAAAATGCAGTATCCAGTTTATACTCACCGATGTACCTCAAGTTGTTGTGCTCTCAGGGCGAAAGCAGCACCGACTATTCAATAACTAAATAGACCACCGCAGGAGCAAACACTCGCAACACAGACGGACCTTGTATATAAGTGCACAGTATTCCGGTCGTGGATGACCCTTGTGGTCATCCGAAAACCCAATGCACATGTCGCAACCGGTGCGCGGATGACCACAAGGGTCATCCACGAAAACAGTACTTATTATACGGGCTGACTTGAACTCAAGAGCGGTGCTGTCTACTATCACTACACACTAGGTTTGGCAGAAGGAGTATAAAAACCCGAATAGTTCGGATACTATTAAGTCGGAAGGTACTATATAAGCAAAGTCCTGAATACAGAGGTTTTTATGATGTCAGACGAATCAGAAACCATCGAACACAAACTGTCACTAGCTGAACGTAAAGAGATCGTCGAATCTGTGGCTTCCCCTTTAGGCGCTGCACGGCCTTGACAACCTTTGCGACAACTGGTATATATCATTCAGAGTAGAGAAGACAGGAAGTTGCTCTCTTCCATTACAACCAAATGCTAACCAATAGACCTAGGAAAACAGAAATTATACCATTTTCCAGACTTTACTGAGGTAAACAGTATGGATCGATCTGAACATCACAATACGCGTGAACCAAACGCTACCGAGACACAACATAATGAAGTACATTGTGTGAGATGCGAGGATAGCAGCAATAGTGATAAAATCGAAGTAAAGCGTGAATGCAAACCAGTGCGTTGTGTGATATCGATGGTTCTTCATTTTCTTAAAGCACCGATACAGTACGTATTTATAATACTTGGCGTAGCGTATGGTGCGAAATTAACAAAAATTAGTGATAATTTATTATCAATAATGGTTGTTCGATCATCAGGATCGGTTGATAAAGCGCTAGAAAATATGAATGGGCAACAAACCATGTGGGTTAGTATAGTGTTGTTAGTAACGATTAGTCTTAACATATGGATCACACGTTCAAATCTATGTAAGGATTATACTATGATTGGTGCCGCAAGTCGCTAGTGTCATATTAATGGAAAGGATGCCTCTCATGATAATCACCTCCATATTTGGTATAGCTATCGTATGTGTTGTAATTCAAACTATATATATAACTTTACGGTTCTTTCATATAAAGCTCATGAATTACTGGGTATTTGATGCTATCAAATACCGGAATCTCATGGAATATCCTTATCACGCATGCTTAAATGCAGTATTTGCAGATATCGGATTGTATGGTTCATCTACAACGTCTGCAATGAAGTATAGTGACCTAATATACCAGTCAATTCAAAATCACTTTGATTCATCTGCCATAGCCCAACTGCTAGATAATATGAATCCAGTCATGATAAGGATGTGTATGGCATGGATGATCGGGGCGCATCCTCTGAGGCTAATCACATATATCACGTTTGCGATAATCGATACATATAGGCAACTAACCATACAGCTATGTCAGGAACTAAGGTTCGGATTAGTGAAAGCAACGTACCATTTATTTAGGAAACTATGCGCTATCAAAGTCATGAATGAGGCAAATGACTTCAGGGAGATATCATTTTGCGTTTGATTCGGTTGTCATTACGAATGAATTGCAAGGTTAGGCCACATTTATGATGATCGTCTGGAGGTGTGGAACCCTGGTATGCTTCCGACCGGTATGTCTGTAGAGGAATTGTACCGTGAACACCCTTCTCGCCCTCGCAACCCGCGGTTGGCTTCCGCCATGCACAGAGCACGGTTGATTGAGCACTGGGGTACAGGAACTCTGCGCATAATCAATGCCTGTGAGTCACGCGGAATGCCTAAGCCGGAGTTCGTCTCCTCCATGGGGTCATTCATCGTGCGATTCAACAGAGCATTAAACGAGCCCACATCTGAAACAAATAACGAGCCCAGCGGATGGCAGCAAATCGCACTGAACTATATTCGCGAGAATGGATCTATCACGACGTCTGTATTTCAGAAGTTGTTAGGTGTGAGCAATCGGCAAGCATATAACTACCTTATATTGCTGGTGAATAACAAAATCATCGAGAGGGTAGGCTCTGGCCGTTCAACACATTACGTGACTAGTGCATGATTAATGCGGGATTAATGCGGGATTAATGCGGGATTAGTGCGGGATTAATGCGGGATTAGTGCGGGATTAGTGCGGGATTGGCGCGAATATGGCGGGATAATGGCGCGAATGGCGGGAAATGGCGGGAAATGGCGGGATATTGCGGGATTAGTGCACAAATAATGCACAATTAGTGCGCGATTATTGCGCAATTATTGCGCGATTAGCCTCTCCTTCAGCTCTCTATCGTCCGCAGGTTGAGGTGGTAAACACTGTGATCCGTCACTCGGAAAGAGGTACCTCCAGCCGATGATACTGATACCCCTGCTGTTCTATCTATCTGCCATGATCGGTGTACTCGTGTGGAACATTACGGCTTGTATCATCGTTCGACGCAGCAAAGATAGATACCCGCGCTGGGGCCGGTGGTGCTGCTATATCGCCACGGTGCTCATGCTGCCCGGACTGGTCTGCGATGTGGATGGTATGACCCCGAATCCGCCTTCGACCACATTCGGTGCCTGGCTCTACCCCCTGTCGTTCGTCATGGCTGCCGGGGCCGCCGTCGCTTTTCGTTCTACATCCGGGCCACGCCGCTGGTTCATACCGATACTGGCGTTCAACCTCTTGATGGCGTGGGTTTATTCAGCCCGTTTGCTGTTATACCACGGGGTTCCGCTCGGTCTGGCATTGGAAGGTCAACAGGTCGCATACGCCATGGTGCAATCGGTCATGACGATATTCCTTTATGTGTTCTTCCCAATATTGAACTGGTGGCCTGTTCTGCCCTGGCCTGTGCCATCATCTCAATCGCGCTGGCGGGTCTTGCGCGTATTACCGTCTATTGCGGCCGCACTCATCGTGTCGGCAAACATCGTAATGACGCCGTTTGGCATACGGATTGCCAATAGCTGGCGCAACCCCCTGCCAGTGGCCAGTGCGACGATACCCTCCACTTTTCGGCCCGGTCTCGTGCTGCGTGTGTCGGCTGAGCCGGGAGCGTGGGAGAAGAGAGCACCTGTGCAGCTTGCGGCGATACGCGAGCTTCGCCCCCGCGCGGTCAACCTGTTTGTCCACGACGACTTGATGCGGAATCAGGTCAAAGCGAAGGCATTGGAGCGTTTCATTAACGAGATCAAAGCCACTGGAGCGTCTATCATATTGACGGCCGACTACCCTTCAGATTGGCCGCTCCGCCCGCCAAAAACACGCGAGCAGATACTACGGGTGATGCTGCCTTACCAGCGGTTCCTGGCACGCCGCTATGAACCGGAATACCTGGTGCCTTTCATCGAACCGTATGGAGCGTTTGTCGCGGTGACGGGACGTACGCTGCCCGCCAGCGAATGGATGGCACTGCTGCGGGCATCGGCCACCGCGGTGCATTCAGAGAGCCCCAAGGTCCGATGTGCGGTCTACCTCGGTCAGGCCGAGACCGACCGGCTGCTTTACACGCAGGTCTGTATGAAGGGATCGCCTGTCGATGTCGTGGGTTTCAGCTTCTACGCTGTGTATCAAACGCGAGAGGAGATGGCCCCCAGACTCCGCTCCGTCGCACGCTGGATTCGCGATTACGGTCGGGGTCGAGAGCATTGGGTGTTCGAGTATGGCCAGTCGCCAGTGACCATGGGTGGAGAGCGGTCACAGCGGAACTACCTGGAGTATGTGATGCGCTGGGCGGCTGATCAGCCCAACATGCGCGGGGCGTGCGTGTTTTCTTTAGATGACGAGGCCGAAAAGCTTGGGCTCATGACGGCCCAGGGCCGTCAACGTGAGGCGTACCGTTGGTTCCGTGGCCTGAGATGAGCCGAAGGCCGGCCCAGTTTTTTCGCCTTTACCCCCTGCGCCGTTCGTGCTTCTCATCCTGCGGGTTCACGCGGTGTATCTCTAGCACGTCACTGAGCTTGTGCAGGTGGTCCATCACCCTGCGCAGGTGCTCCACACTCCGCACATTCAGCGTGACCTTTAGATTGGCCACAGAGTCGTCATCTAAAAATGCGTCGAGGGTATAAATACCGGCGCTGCAGTCGGTCAGTGCTTGCGACACACTGCTGATCAGTCCCGTCCGTTCCGCGGCGGTGATGCGCACAGGGGTGTGATACGTCACGTCCGGCTGTTCTTCCCACTCAAAACGACATACATTGTCCGGATCGGACATACGCTGTGTAAAGAATTTCGCACAGTCCGCCCTATGTACTGTAATGCCACGACTTTTTGGCGGCCGCCAGCCATATACAGCATCACCTGGCAAAGGCAGGCAGCACGTGGCTCGCCGTAACAGGTTGTGCAATATGCAGAGTTTTGGCCCTTCGCGGTGTTCCCGCAGCAACCGCGTGATGGCTCTATCGGCACTGAACTGCCCATCCCCCAGCCCAGACAGGAAGGCATCGGCACCACCCAGTCCCAGCCGTTTTGCCATCTGCAGGATCGCCTCAGGTGTCAACATCTGCTGCGGATCGGGACCAAATCGAGAAGCGGCGGCGAGGAGCATCTGTCGACCCTTTTCGATATTGCTTGCCAAAGCTTGCTTGCGGATGCTGGTCTTGATCGCCCTGAGAGCTAAAGGTGTGTGAGCATGGTTTAACCAGTGGACCGAAGGCATCACATCTGGTTTCGTAATGATCTCGACCACATCACCCTTTTTCAGGATCGTATTCATGAACACGGGAGTTCGGTTGATGATGGCACCAGAATAGTGCATACCCAGTTCCGAGTGAATACGGAAAGCAAAATCGAGCGGTGTGGAACCCGCCTGTAAATCCACGACATCGCCCTTCGGTGTAAACACAGTGATCGAGGTACCGCCCAGATCTTCACGCAGCAGGCGCAGATACTCGTCGGGTTCGACATCCTTCTCCTGTGTCCACAACAAAAGCTGCTGCTGCAGTTTGGCGAAACGCTGTTCCAGCTTACAGTTGTGTGCGGGAGACTCCCCGTCGCGCCAGTAGGAGGCCAGACCGTAGTCGGCACTACGGTGCATCTCCTGGCTGCGTATCAAAATCCGCATTTCCATGCCGTTATGCCCAACCACCGTGGTATGCAGGGCCTCATACAGGTTCGAACGGCTTCTGGCTATGAAATCCTCGAATTTACCAGGCACAGGCAGCCATAATCCATGCACAATGCCAAGTGTCTCGTAGCAACTGCTCACAGAAGGCACCACCACGACAATCGAAAACAGATCGAATATCTGCTCGGCACTCAACTCACCGCGGTGGGTTTTCATCACTACTTCGTAGAGGTGACGCTTCTGAACCATCACACTGGCATTCACACTACGGCCATAGAAGGCATTTCGGAGATCGTTGATCGCACTGCTCAGGATATATCCCTGCTTGGCGAAGGTGGCATCCATCTGAATGCGCATATTCTTGGCGAGGTGGGGCTCAAGTTCACTAAATGCGATATCCTCAAGCTCAGTTCGGATGGGCCATACTCCCAGCTTTTCGGCAAGAGGGGCGTATATCTGCAGCGTTTCGGCAGCCAGGCGTCTCCGTTTGGCGGCACTGGGAAGAGCACCCAGACTGCGCATATTATGCAGCCTGTCAGCCAGCTTCACCGCCAACACTCGAATGTCCTTCGCCACACCATACAGGATTTTACGCAGCGTCTGGGCTTTAGCACGCGTATCGCTCAGTTCCCTCACGCGGTCAGGATTGGTGGCCTCCACATCGATGTCTTCTGGTGTCACCATATCACGTGGGATTTTGGTCACAGCGTCTACAATTTCCGCCACTTCATGCCCGAAGTGAGCACGCACCATCTCCAGATCGACTTGAGGGCAATCCTCCACCGTGTCGTGCAGCAGCGCAGCCTGCACCGTCGGTGGGTCCATTTCCAGGTGCGCCACGATCTCAGCCACACTCAGGGGATGCTCTATGTAAGGCGTGACGTGATCCGCACGCATCTGCCCTGTATGTGCCTCATAAGCGAATAGAAATGTCCGCTCAATCAACCCCTCGGGACAATTCGGATAGGCGGTCATAATGGTGTCTTGAAGTTTGGCTACGCGTTTCGCAAAGCGATCGGGTATTGCCTGTAAATTGCTCATAATGCCTCTTCCTGCGGGCCTTCGCGGCGCACCAAAAGCACAGACGGCACACTCCGGCAACGGTCGATCAATGTTTGCAGATGGCTTAGCCCCGTGACCTCACAGCAGATGTCTGTGACCGAACTAGCCTGTTTCGTGACTTTGGACTTAAAGCTGGTGATGTTGGTTTTGGTGTCGCTAAAGTTGGAGATGATCTCGGGCCAAATACCATGCCTGTCCATGAACTCGATGCGTACGGTGGCACTAAAAACTTCGCCTGCCCGCTCGTTCCACTCAATCAACACCAGCCGTTCCGGCTCAGTGCGCTGATAGTTCTTCGCGTTTGGGCAGCAAGAACGGTGCATCATCAGTCCACGACCGCGGCTGGTATACCCCAGCACCACATCGCCAGGGATCGGTGAGCAGCAGCGTCCCCGCTTGATCATGACATTATCGATGCCGCCCACAACCAGTTTGGTCTCTTTTTCAACCACCTTGCTGATGGGTGTAATCAGCTCGTTAGTCACAGGGGCGTCAGGCAACAGCCGCTGACCGATGGCCTGTGCGGAGGCGCGACCATCGGCTACTGCGGCGTAGACGTCGTCGATATCGTGGAAGCTCATGCGTCGCACGATCTCATCAAGCGCGTCCGGCCTCAGCAGTTCGTGCGGTTCGAGCCCTAGCCGCTCCGCCTCCTTTTCAAGAAGCTCGCGGCCACGCTGCACATTCGCATCATGGTCTAGTTTGCGGAAAAAGTTTCGTATCTTACTGCGGGCATGGTTAGTTTTGACAAAGTTCAGCCAGTCACGGCTGGGTTCCGCGTTGGAGCGGGTGACGATCTCCACCACATCCCCGTTCTTCAGTTGCGTGTTGACGGGGGTCATACGGCCATTGACCTTGGCACCCACGCAGAGATTACCCATGTTAGTATGCACGCGGTAAGCGAAGTCGATGGGTGTAGAGCCCGCAACCAGGTCTACCACCTCACCCTTGGGTGTGAACACAAAAACCAGGTCGCTGAACAGGTTTTTTACCACGCTGCCAAGGAATGTGGTGTCTTCGCGGCCTTCTACCTGCCAGTTAAATAACTGCTGCCGCAGGTTGGTCATACGCCGCTCGAAGGTGTCATCCCCAGATCCGCCCTCTTTATACTGCCAGTGGGCGGCCAGCCCAAAGTCGGCGTTGCGGTGCATCTGCCAGGTACGTATCTGCACCTCCAGCGGCTGCTGGTTAGGCCCGAATACTTTAGTGTGGATGCTCTGGTAGAGGTTACTTTTCGGTCTGGCGATGTAATCATCAAAGCGGTTTGGAATCGGCTGCCACAGATCATGCACAATGCCCAGCGTATGGTAGCAGTCGCCAACCGTCTCGGTGATCACCCGCAAGGCTAACAGGTCAAAAATCTGATCGAGGTCCAACTGCTCTTTGATCATCTTATTGTAGATGCTATATAGGTGCTTGGGCCGGCCCTGCACCTCGGCGTTGATGCCCTCGCGTTCCAGTCGGTTCTTCAAGATGCCGATGGCCCGCTGGATATCGCGTTCGCGAACCTGCCGAGTGGAAGAGACCCTGGTGGCCAGTTGATGATAGGCTTCGGGGTTCCGCAGTTTGAAAGAAAGGTCTTCCAGCTCCCATTTCAACTGCCACACACCCAGGCGATGGCTCAACGGCGCATAGATGGCCAGAGTCTCTTCTGCGATCCGCTGCTGAGTATGTTGATCATACATATCGGCACTTCGGAGCTGGTGAAGGCGGTCGGCAAGTTTCAATACAATCACACGCAGGTCGCGCGACATCGCCAGAAGTATCTTACGGAGGTTCACCGCCGCAGCCTGTTGTATTTTCATCCGGCGGCGGCGGTCATGGTCGGTTTCGTCCTCAGCTACCTCATCCACATCGCGCAGCTCGAACACGCTGAGCGTGCTGATGCTATGCACAATGCCGGCTACTTCGTCACCGAAGCGGGCTTTTAAAGTATCAAGGGTGACCAACTGGCGGGGATAATACGTATTATGCAGGATGGCAGCGCAGATAGCCGCCGCATCCATTTCGAGGCCGATGAGTATTTGCGCGACTTGCACGGGGTGTTCGAAGAGTTCGAGGTGGGTGGTTTCGTCGATGTTGTTCAACATCACGGACTTGGCGAATTCGGCAGCCGCGAGGATAGCCGCACGCTCTTCTTCTGTATGAGTTTCAGGCAGTTCAGCTAGCAGCTTTTGAACCTGAAGATCATACCGCTTTGATACTGCGTCAAGGCTTATGTCGATGTGCTCTGTTGTACCCATGCTGGGGTCAATACCACCGTTGTCTACTGTTTTTATATTATACTCAACAATCGCACCTGGATGACTTGAGCACACTACGCCACATATTTACACCTATAAGCGCACTGTATAACATGTTAGCGCACCGTGCGTGTGTCTCATATTTAGACTCCGGCGCGGTGACATTCAAATGAGAATGAAGCGCGCTGAGCCATTTGTTGTCATTCAACTCGACTTAATGTTAGTGATTGCGGGAGGCACACTATGAAGCTCGTTAAGGCGCAGAAATTTACTCCATTCCCCTCTTCTATTATAAGATCAGGGTTGTGGGCGCAGCTGTCAGCATCGGCGAAAGCCGTCTATGTCTGTCTGCTTGATCGGTCCGATGGAAACACCTGCAAGTGTTGGCCAAGCTATGCTACGATCGCGAAAGATGCGGGTATCTGCAGGGCATCGGCAATCGTGGCTGTGAAGGAACTTATGACCAAGGAACTGGTGATAATAGAAGCCAGGCATGACGACGAAGGCGACCAGGCAAGCAACATCTACACTATGATGGTGCCGGACGATGAGCAGGAATACCCTAGTGTAAATAATGCACTAGGTAGTCCAGAAAATAGACCACCCCAGTCTAAAAATCAGACTACCGGTAGTCCAAATTCTAGACCCGAACGAGACCCAATTGAACCAGACCCATTGAACGGAGATTCCCCTACGGGATCGGCTGCCGCCGATGCGCCTCACAAAGCGATCAAACCCGATGTTTATCAAGCCGTTCTCGAGGTCTACAACCTCGCGTGGATGCCGGAACCTCCGAAGAGTGAGGTTGGGCGGGTGCTGAAATACATGAAAGAGGCCCTTAGCAGCGGGTGGGACACGCAGCGCATCGCCACCGCCTGGATGAATGCCCGCAAACACGCCACAAACCCACACTTCTGGACGCTGTCGTATTGCCTGGTGCACCTGACCGAGGCGGAGGCGATGACCTCGCGGCCTGGTGGCAAGCCGCCAAAGTTGACCGATGAAGAGCTTGAGGCACGGGCAAGGGCGAACGCACAAAGCGTGCAGGGGGTGCTCCACAATGACCGATGAGAGATTCGCCGACGCGATGGCGTTCTTCGCCATCACCTACGGCGCGGAATACAGCGCGAAGCAGCAGACCATGTGGCGGGTGCAGATCGAACGCCACAACATCAGCGACGCGGAGTTCGACGCGGCATTGGATAAGTTTTTGATGACCAAGGAGTCGAACTTCATGCCGCGCACACCCGGCGCGGTGCTGTGCTACGTGGTGGATGCCCGCCAGCAGGCGAAGATCGAGGGCTTGCCGACTGTCACTGAGGCCGCTATCGAAGTGCGGCGCAAGCTTGACGCCTACGGCCCGATGCCGGAGTATTCGCATCCACTGATACGCCTGGCTGTCGAGAGCATCGGATATTCAAGCCTGGTAAGGTATGACAGTGTGAAGCTGCAAGAGATATTCGGATATCGATATGGAGAGCTGCGGAAAAACTACCTCGAAGGCGGCGGTGAGGCTATTATGCAACGGATCGAGGCAGGAAAGAAGCCAAAGCAGCTAACAGGCGGCAATGTATCCTCTGGGAATTACCGCGAAGTGGCCCAGGAGCCGCCTGCACCACGCGGCGCGCCATCGAATGCGCTGCAAGCGATGCTGGCAAGGATCGGGAACCTCAGGGTGGCTACAAAGTGATCACAAAATGCGTAATCATGCCGATTCACACAAAGTGGCTGGACCTGATAATTAACGGCGAGAAAATCATCGAACTGCGGCGCCAGGACCTGAGGGAAGGCATCCACACCGTGCTCTTCTATGAATGCAAAACTGGGCAAATCACCGCGGCTGCGGAGGTGCTCAGCTTATCGATGAAGTCGATCCACACTCTGGAAAGTCAATACTCACGCCACACATGTGTCACATCGTCGGAATTGAGCAAATACGCAGCTGGTAACCAATGGCTATTATGCATCGTGCTGATGGACGCTATTCGCCTTACAACACCCATCACGCTTGCTGAAGTTGGTTTGACCCGCGCACCACAGTCATACGTTTACAGAGATATCGACTGTAGCCGGCTGCAAGGAGTAAGCGAATGAGGAAGCCATCGGAGTTCATAGGCCATCACCTGATGGCCGCAAATGGCCGCATGTGGAGCTGCAGGGCGTGCGGCGGGTCGTATGTGGTGGTAGGCCACACGCTGGACACAAAGGGCAAGGTGGCCTATCTGCGCGGGCTATGCAGCAACTGCCTAGCTGAGAGCTACCGCAACTACAGCGAGGGCCAGCGGCCAATAGAGGCCAAGTGGCCGGTGAAGCTAGCGATGATCAGAAACGACCGATGGCCCGCATGGGCCTCTAAAGGAGTATTCGACTGTGAGTGAAAATCAAGCGCAGCACCTTACAAAGGTGCAAGGACGTGCATATCTGCCAGTGGATGCCCGCATCGTGGCATTCAGGGAGGATCACCCAGAGTGGGCAATCGAGACCGAGGTGACCTTTACGGATGACATGAACGCGTGCATCGTGAAGTGCTCGGTGAAGGACGAAACCGGGCGTGTGCTGGCAAACGGCCACAAGAAGGAGAGCTCGGCAGCATTCGCGGACTTCGTGGAGAAGGCTGAGACGGGCGCGATCGGGCGGGCGCTGAAGTTGATGGGATATGGAACCCTTAACGCACTGAATGAGGCGGGCGCGCCATGTGGTGATAAAATACAGACAGATACACCTGCAAATATACCCACTGCTGAGGCGTGCGTATCCTGCGGGTGTGTGTTGACCGCTGGGCAGGCTGCGCTGGCCATGAAGCGGTATGAGCGGCTGATCTGTGGCGCGTGCCAGAAGGGAGCGGGGAAGTGAAAAGCGAAACAAAGATGATACCTGTGACGGTCGCGTTACAAGGCGAATGCTGCCATCAAACGTGCCCGCAGCTTAGAATGCGAGATGCTGGCCGTGGTGATGCATGGCGCTGTAAGTGGTTGGACTGCAAACTTGAGAAGTGCTTCATGCCCAATCAGCCTGCCTTTCGAGCATTCCAATGCATTGAGGTATTTGGGGATGGAGAAGAAGCCAGTTGAGTGACTACGAGAACCAACTTGCCTTGCAACTGAAGCTCACCGGTCACGCTGATGTGGTGACTGAGCTGAGGTTTGCAGATGGCAGGCGGTTCCGGTTTGATGTGGCGTTGCCAGCGCATCAGTTGGCAGTGGAGATCGACGGCGGCTGCTTCAATGGTGGCCGCCATGTGTCGGCGGCGGGCATACGGTCCGAGCATGAGAAGAGTTACCTTGCGGCGTTGTATGGTTGGAGAGTGATCCACGTGTTGCCAGAAGATGTGCGCTCTGGGGTGGCGTTGGCGCGCATTGAGAAGGTGATCCGTGGATGTGGAGGCTGAATGACTGAGCATCCGTGGCGTGATCTGGTTCATTTCACCGACATCGATCAGTTCGCGATACGATTGGAGCAGTTGGAGTATTGGCCTGTGTGCAGCGTGTGTGGCGGGTTAGTCAAAGAGGAACTGGCGCAGGCTGTGCGTAAGGGCGTGCTCACGAACCGTGAGTGTATGGTGCTAATTGCCATCATGCACGGCGTGCGTGCGAAGCAGATTGCGCCCATGATGGGCATCACCGAGCGCGGCGTGAACATCGCATACAAGCGCGCTTGTAAGGCCATCAACGAGTGGCGTGATTGCGGCGTAACCACCGCATTGCTTGAGGCGTTTGGGCGTGGAGCGTTGGAGATCATCGAATGAGCAAGGCACCACTCAAGCCGTGCGCTAAGGTCGGCTGCCGTGAGCTGGTGCGCGGCGTCCGCTACTGCAAGGCGCACACCAGGGACGAGTCGGCGCGCGTGCAGTCGCAGGATCGCGGCTACAACGAACGCTGGAAGCTGATCAGGCGGCTCTATGTGCAGAAACATCCGCTGTGTGAGGTCTGTATGGCGCCGGTGGAGATTGTCCACCACAAAACCCCCATCGCGGAAGGCGGCGAGCGCTACAACTACGACAACCTCCAAAGTCTGTGCCGAGTCTGCCACGGCAAGGCGCACGGGGGAGGGGGGTCGATATGTTGAGATGCTTTCAAACCCCCACCGCGCATTGGGTCGTTTGTGCGAGAGATCAAATTCCAGTTTTTTGGTGCTTTGTATGTAAACGGTAATATAATAACGGTTGCGTGCGTAATGATGGCAAAAGTTGCTATGTAATGACGGTACGGAGATATTCAATAATTGGTCGGTGGTTAATCGGGAGTAGGTCGAGAGTTAATCTGGAGTTGGTCTGTGGTCGGTCTGTAATAAGTCGATGATGGGTGGGTGATGACATGAGTGCGAACAAAGGCAGGAAGCCGGCAGCAGGTAATGATGTGTTGGGCGGAAACACTACATCATCTGATGCAGGCGGTTACGTTTCGGATGGGCACAAGGGATCATCTACCGCAGGTGGCGATTCCATCAGCCAGAGATTATCTCCACCGAGTCACCTCGGACAGTATGGCAGAGCAGAGTGGCGAAGGATACTTCCAAAGCTCATAGGCATCGCAACTAACCTTGACTATGCTGCATTGGTTGCTTATTGCAGTGCATATAACACCATGATCCAAGCGGATATCCTACTTAACCAGCAAGGGTTGATCATCGAGACTGAGAAGGGAATGATAGCACATCCTGCCACCAGAATTAAAGCATCAGCTTCGGACCAGGTGCGCAGGTATCAAACAGAGTTTGGGCTTACTCCGCTGGCCAGGTTGAGGGTGCAGCCGTCGCTGCCAGAGGGCGATGAAGATGATCTGGCGAAAATGTGCTAAGGCCATATTTAGAACTTAAGGAAACCAAACAGTGGCGGTTCGATGAAGAAAAAGCGGACCGCGCATGCAGGTGGATGGAAGGCCTGCGACTCTGGGAAGGTGAATGGGCTGGGCGCAAACTTGAGTTGATGGCGTGGCAGCGGAGAACCATCCGGGATATCTTCGGGTGGGTGGACCGCAACACCGGTATGCGCCGGTTTCGGTATGTGCTGATTGTTGTGCCGCGCAAGAATGGCAAAACCACCTTCAACGCGCCGATCGCAAGCTACATGATGATGGCAGACGGCGAGCCAGGCGCCCAGGTGTATGCAGCCGCGGGCGATTTGCCGCAGGCTACCATTGTATTTAACTCCACGCTCAATATGCTAGAGGCGCAGCCGTCTCTGTGGAAAATGTTGCGGCCGATCAAAAGCTCCAACACCGTCGTCTATCCCAAAAAGCACAGCAGTTTCACGGCTATATCAAAGATCGCTGATGCTCAGCTTGGCAAGAACCCTCACTTCGTTGTCTATGATGAGCTACTGGTGGCCAAAAGCAGGGAACTGTTTGTCGCACTCGAAGGTGGTATGGCGGCGCGGCGGCAGCCGATGATGATGATGCTGACCACCGCTGGACTGGACCGGAGCACCTTGTGCTGGGAGCAGTATGACTACGGCAAGAGGATTCTAGCAGGCAAAATCAAGAATGACCGCTGGTATCCGGTGATTTATGAGGCCGAAGAAGGCGCGGACTGGACATCTGTCGACGTGTGGAAGGCCGCCAACCCGAGTTGGGGTGTGACCATCAACCAGGAATACATGGAAACGAGGTGTCAAAAGGCCAAAGATCAGCCCAGTAACCAGGCTGATTTCAAGAGATTCCACCTGAATATCTGGACGAACAGCTCCGAAAGATGGCTGGATATGAGCAAATGGGATGCCTGCCAGGCGGAACCGCTTGAGCCGCTGGAAGGTCGGGCATGTTATGGCGGGCTGGACCTGTCGAGCACCATCGACCTGAGCAGTTTGTGCCTGGTGTTTCCGAATGATGATGGATCGTATGATGTGATCTGGCGGACATGGACGCCGGAGGCGACGATGGCGGAGCGGGCGCAGCATGACAGCGTGGAATATGACGAGTGGGCACGGGCAGGCTGGTTGAGCACGACTCCCGGGGAGCGTCTGGACTACCGATACATCCGGTCCGAGATCAATGCCCTGGCGGAGAAATACGACATCATTGAGCTGGCCTATGACCCCTGGGGTGCGGCGCATCTGGCCACCGAGCTAAGTGAAGAGGATGGAATCCAGATGGTGCAGTGTAGGCAGGGGTTCATCACGCTGTCGAGCCCATCGAAAGAACTAGAGGCTGGGGTGGTTCTAGGGGCATCAACACCGGAGCAGGTTGAAGAATACCGAATCAAATTTGAGGCCGATCAGGATCGCCGGTTTGAGGAATACCAGATCGCTTTTGAGCAATTAAAAGCAGCGGGTGAAGATATCAGCGTGTGCAAACCATTCGTCCGGCAGGAATGGAAATACAATGCTCTGCGTCATAATGGGGACCCCGTGGCGCGCTGGTGCGCCAACAATGTGGCGATCGTGAGAGATGATGCGGACAATATCAAGCCCACGAAATCCAAATCGAGCGGAAGGATTGACTGCATTGTGGCGCTGGTGACGGCGATGAGCCGCGCGATGATGAAGGGCGGCCAGCCTAAGCGGAGCGTTTATGAGGATCGGGCGCCGTATGTTCCGGAGTGAGGAGTCAGGAGACAGGAGTTAGGAGACGGGAGGATTCCCGGAGGCCAATCAGGAGATTGGCGTTCCCAGGGGCGTTCCCTATTCTGACTCCTGACTCCTATCTCCTGTCTCCTTCCCCCAGTTCCCAAAATGTGAGTTAACCGCCCTAGTAATTGGAGGGCTTCATATTTTGAGATGGCCGTGGCAGAAGGAAAAGCGAGCAGCGGTAACCCACCCGTTTTATATTGGCGGGTCCGACCGGCTTGGCCGTCCGAGTAATGCGGCGATTCAGATCGCGGCACTGCATCGGTGCGTGGCCGTGATCAGCGAGAACATCGCGTCGCTTCCAATCCACGTATATCAAAACACTAAAGATGGTTCGGTTCCCAAACCAAACCACCCACTACAATCCCTCCTTTATTTGACCCCAAACAAGCGGATGATCCCGTTCACTTTTTGGCAGACCACAGTTGAGAACACCGTGCTGCTTGGCGACGGCTTTGTGGAAATTTTGAGAGACCAGGCGGCTCGACCATATGAGCTTTGGCCGCTGGACACGAAAGCCACACGAGTGGAAACAGAGGATGACGGGACCCCCAGATACACATTTACAAAAGACAAATCCGAATACCGGCTTAAAGACCGGGATGTGATGCACATCCCTGGTTCTGGATACGACGGTCTGCGCGGGACTTCGATGCTCGAGCGGTTTCGGACCGTGTTCGGGATCACGGTGAGCGCGGATGTGCTGGCTGAGAGTTATTTCCGGCAAGGCGCAAAACCGAGCGGCGTGCTGAGCACTCCGGATTCGATGAGCCCAGAAGCCGAGAAGAATTTGATCGACGGCTGGCGGCGGTTGTATGAGGGCGCGCACAATGCGGGGCGGATCATGATGCTTCAGCAGGGCATCAAGTTCGATCCCCTCTCTGTCAACTTTTCCGATTCTGAGTTCCTGAAGAACCGCGAGTTTCAAGTGGCGGAGGTGTGCCGCGTTTTCGGCGTGCCGATGCACATGGTGATGGCGGCGGGTGGAACCTATGCCAGCGACGAAGCGCGCACGCGGGACTTTTACGCGTTGACGCTGCGGCCTTGGATTGTGCGGCTGGAGCAGGCGATTAACAAAAGTCTGCTGATGCCGAGTGAGCGTGGTCGGCTGTTTGTGAAGTTTGAGGTTGGGGGCTTGCTTCGGGCGGATGTGGATAAGCGGAACGCGGCTTATGCGATCGCGAAGCAGAACGGCTGGATGAGCACGAACGAGATCAGGCGGCTGGAGGACCTTGCTCCGATTGAGGGCGGAGACACGTATTATGTGCCGCTGAACATGGTGCCGGTGGGCGAGGCGGCGAAGCTGATTGGGGACGGCGAGCCGGGGAGCGTGAGGAAGTGAGCAAGGAGACATCCTGGGAGACAGGAGTCAGGAGGCGGAGGGGAAGATATGGGGAAATTGGCAACTGATCTTCAGTTTCGGTGGATGGTGCCGGATGCTGAGATGCGGATGGCGGGGGATGAGGGCCGGACTATTACGGGGTATGCGGCTGTGTTTGACAGCGAGGCGAAGATTTGGGGCGACATGACCGAGGTGATCAGGCGCGGGGCGTTTGATGCTACCGACATGAGTAAGGTGGTGTGTTTGTTTAACCACTCCTATGACCAAATGCTGGCGAGTGTGAAGGGCGGGACGCTGAAGCTTGCTGTGGATGAGCGCGGGTTGAGGTTTGAGGCCGATGTGGCCAGGACCGCGATGGGCGATCAGGTGATTGAGCTTGTGAAGCGCGGCGACCTTCAGGGGTGCAGCTTTGCGTTTTGGACGAAACACGATTCCTGGACCGATATGGGTAACGGGCAGATGCTTCGGGAGCTGCTTGATATCAGCGCGATTGATGATGTGGGTCCGGTGGTTCGGCCGGCCTATGAGGCCACCAGCGTGGCCATGCGGAGCTACTACGAAAGTCAGCTCAAACAACCGGAGGCGGAACCCGACACACGGGCGAGCCTAAACGACGACTGGCGAATATTGATCGCCGCAATGGAGGAAACGCATAATGCGTGAGAAATTGATGGAGCGACGCCAGGCGTTGCTTGATGGCATCCAGGAGATGCTTGCTACTGCCGAGGCCGCCGGGCGCGACCTGACCGAAGATGAGCGTGCGAAGCGCGACAAGAACTTGACCGATGTAAAAGCGATGACCGCGGACCTGAAGGCGATGGATGAAGCCGAAGAGCTTCGCAGTTTGGTGACCCCTACCCCTGCGCGGCGTGCTGTTGGTGCGAGTCATGGCCCGAGCGTGGCAGAAAACCAGAAGCTGATGATCAGCCCTGAATACAGGTCTGCATTTGAGGGCTGGATGAAGTCAGGAGATGACCGAGAGATGCGTCTGCTTGGTGCCACTACCGGATCGAGCGGCGGATTCCTGGTTCCCACCGTCATCTATGATGAGATTTTTGACGCGACACTGAAGCTATCTCCAGTGCTGGCCCAGGTCAAACACATCAACAGCACCGACGACAAGCTGGCATTGCCGATCAAAACCACGGCAGGCGGATTTGCCTACGTAACCGAAGGCAATAAGCCGAACGCGAATGACCCTGCGTTGAGCCAGTTGATCCTTGGATCGCTCAAGGGGCAGTGGAACATAACCGTCGACGAGAACCTCAGGAACAGCACTGTGGATGTGGCATCCTGGATGAGCGGTCTGTTTGCCGAAGGGCTAGCTGAGTTCTTGGAGGCTGAGATCATCACCGGTGTGGACACCACCGCACTGGCTGGAATACTGGTGGGTGGCACCGTCGCATTGACCACGGCCAGTGCAACCGCGATCACACGGGCTGAAATTGAAAAGTGCTATTTCGCGATGCCATCCAAATATCTCGGCACCGCGATGTGGGTGCTGAGTGGAACTGTGGCTGAGAAAATAGCCGCGATCGCGAACAGTGTGACTGGAGACTTCCTGTGGGCCCCAAGCCTTGCTGATGGCTATGCCTGGAAAATTCTTGGCAGACCGGCTTTGGTCACCGATGGTGCCCCCGCTTGGGCCGCGAACAAAAACTTGATCGCATTTTTCAACCCTGGCAGCTATCTGCTTAAGGATGGCGGGCTGGAGATTAAGGTAAGTGAGCACGCCGCGTTTGAGAGCTGCGGGTTGGTTTACCGCGCGGTGTGGGTTGGAGACGGCGGACTGGCCGCAGCCACCCACGCGCAGATCATCAAGAGCAAGGCCTAGCTTTTAAGGAGTTAGAAGACCGTAGGGGCGCGGTGACCCCGCCCCTACGGTAAGGCGAGGCCAATCATGAGATTGGCGTTCCTATGGAAAGGACCGTAAAATCATGGCAGATAATTATATAGGCAGGGTAACGATAGATGGGAACGCGCCAGCGGCACCAGTTTCAGTTCAGCCGATTGTGAATGGTGCGCCGGTTAGTGCAACTAATCCTCAACCGACAACTACCGCCATTACCTTCCCCTCCGCCCTCACCACCACCGACAGCGGCGTGCGGAGGATGCAGCCGCTGACCTGGGAGGCGGGCGCATCGGTTAGCAACATGGTTGGGCTTGGAAATCGAGAGCGCGTCAGCTCGCTGTTGATACCTGCCTCCGGCTGGGCAGCCACGGCCACGAGGATTTATTTTGACATCTCGGACGATGGAACCACATGGTATCCTGCACGCGACTTGGCTGGTAACTTGATCTACGCTCAAGTAGGAGCTTCTGCGGCGTCATACGGGATTGGGCTCTCTGATGAAGAGCGTGCCCGTATCAGCCGTAAATTCGTGCGCATGAAAAGCGCAACGGACGCTGCTGCTCCCGTGACGCAGGCGGCGGCCGTGAGCTGTGTGCTTGGCAGCATGAACGCCGGCACAGTGAACCCATACAGCACATGGAGCTTCCGTGTGGCGGCGGGGGGCTCAATCAATGCGGAGGTCATCAGCGCAGGGCGTGTGACGTGGGCGGTCTCAGACGGAACGGGCACCACTACCACGATCTCAAGTGCATTAGTGTTGACCACAATCGCGAAAACTGTGGATGTCGTCTGCACTGCGGCGTTTGCTTATGAGGGAAGTTATATCAATGTCAACAGCAGCATATATCTGACATTTAAGCTGCTGGACCTCCCGAATAATCTAGAAAGATTAAGGCTCTCCAACACCCCACTGGTGACGGGCGCGTTGAATGACCTGAGCAAGGTTCTGACCTCTCTCACCCTCTCCAACACCCCACTCGTAACGGGCGCGTTGAATGACCTGAGCAAGGTTCTGACCTATCTCTACCTCTCCACCCCACTCGTAACGGGCGCGTTGAATGACCTGAGCAAGGTTCTGACCTATCTCTACCTCTCCACGCCACTGGTGACGGGCGCGTTGAATGACCTGAGCAAGGTTCTGACCTCTCTCACCCTCTCCAACACCCCACTCGTAACGGGCGCGTTGAATGACCTGAGCAAGGTTCTGACCTCTCTCACCCTCTACAACACCCCACTCGTAACGGGCGCGTTGAATGACCTGAGCAAGGTTCTGACCTCTCTCACCCTCTCCAACACCCCACTGGTGACGGGCGCGTTGAATGACCTGAGCAAGGTTCTGACCTATCTCTACCTCTCCACCCCACTCGTAACGGGCGCGTTGAATGACCTGAGCAAGGTTCTGACCTATCTCTACCTCTCCACGCCACTCGTAACGGGCGCGTTGAATGACCTGAGCAAGGTTCTGACCTCTCTCACCCTCTCCAACACCCCACTCGTAACGGGCGCGTTGAATGACCTGAGCAAGGTTCTGACCTATCTCTACCTCTCCACCCCACTCGTAACGGGCGCGTTGAATGACCTGAGCAAGGTTCTGACCTATCTCTACCTCTCCACGCCACTGGTGACGGGCGCGTTGAATGACCTGAGCAAGGTTCTGACCACTCTCTACCTCTACAACACCCCACTCGTGACGGGCGCGTTGTCTACTGATTTACCGACTGCGCTAACTGTTGAGTTGAGGCTTGTCGGGCTTACGTTGGTGACAGGCTCTTTCACAGCCACACAAGTTCCTGCCAGCAACAAGGCAGTGAGGTGCTATGATTGCGGATTTAGCCCGACTGACACCGACAATATGATCATAACTCTTGAAAGTGTGGGTAGTTCAAACGGTGTAGCCGTGTTCGAGACCAACCGCACAGCGGCATCTGACGCAGCGTTGACTGCACTTCAGGGTCGCGGTTGGACTGTGACTTTCGCCTAGAGGCGCGCCTGAAGGAGGGCATAAATGGCATATCAAGTAAGTTTCTATGACGGGCTAGAAATCGACGTGGCCGAGGATGTGGACGGCTTTATCGAAATTGCATCCAGCGCTGACATCACAGGCCAGCCGGACGTTCCAGACGGCGTATGGCCAGACCGCACCGGTGACTACGCCTTTGTGATGTATCGCCCGACTGCCACCGGCGCGGTTGCGATTGTGGCTATGGAGGTAACCGAATGAGCTGGTTATCGAGTTTAATGAGCGGGCTAACGAAGTGGTGGAAAAAAAACAACAGCGGCGGAGATGTGGTTCGCAATAACAAGGCACTCGTTCGACGCACGGTGACCGCCGTGGTGGCGGAGGTGTGGGCGTTGAAGGCGCAGGGCGAGGTATCGGCCAACACGTTCGCGCAGAAGCTGATCGCGCGCGTGCTGGCGCCGCTACCTGACGGCGTGGAGCTGCTGGCTTCGGTGCTGGTTGAACCCAAGGTGCGCACCTGGTGCCACGCGGTGTTCACACTGCGGTGTTCGGAGGCTGAGGCTGTGGAGTATCTGATGGCGAAGCTGGTGGGACTGCCATGATGGGAGGAGTCAGGAGGCAGGAGATAGGAGACAGGAGTGGATAAGGCGTGGCGCGATGTAATCAACGCCGTGTCTGTGGGTGCTCTGGCGGCGTTTGTGTGGATTCCTGATCTGGTGTCGATGCTTCTTGGCTTGATCGTGATGGATATCGCCACTGGGATGGCATATGCTTACTGCAACGGCAAGGTGTGCAGCTCGATCCAGCGAAAGGGGCTGGTGAAGAAATCTCAAGTGTTGCTACTGGTGACCGCTGGATATTGGGTCCAGCACTGGGCCGGCGGCGGCATTCCGGTAGGTCCAGCCATCGCCGCATTCTATTGCGGCAACGAACTGCTGTCTATTATTGAAAACGCGGGGCGCTTGGGTATCCCCATCGCCCCTGCTCTTCGCAAGGGCTTGGCGGCGCTGAACAAAGAGGATGACGAAAAAGAATGATTACAATGAGCTCCGCGGAAACCCCTGTGCTTCCGCTGGCGACGACTGCCGAGGCGGTGGCGCACATGAGGTTAGTGACATCCGATGCGGGTGAGTTGGCTTACATCCAGGCGTTGATTGATGCAGCTACGGAGTTCATTGAGAGCGCGGCGAATGCGAGCCTGAGCGTTCGGGAGCGGGTGTTTGAGATCAATGCGCAGGGGTGTTGTGGGGATTACATGAGGGCGACCAGCCGGTCGCCCCTACGTGAGAGGCTGCCGTATATGCCATTTTACACTGGGGCGCTGGATGTGGACGCGCCGGCGATGGTGGCGGTGGATGATGACGGCGTGGAGACGGCGGAGACGGTGAACGCGGAGCAGTTGCGGCGCGGGTATGTGGACCTTCCTGCGGTTGGGCGGTATATCCTGACGGCGACAATGGGACCGGTGACGATCAACCCGATGGCGAAGCAGGCGTGTCTGCTGCTGGTGGGGCACTGGTATGAGCACCGTGAGGCTGTGGATGACGGTCGGGCGCTTTCCGAGGTGCCGATGACTGTGAACACGCTGGTGAAGCAGCTGTGGAGACCGATGTCTTGAGAATACAGAAGGCAGGAGATAGGAGACATGTTGAGGAGTAAGGAGACAGGAGATAGGAGTCAGGAGAATACCCGGACCTGCGGATCCGGTTCCTTCCCTGTTCCCATTCTGACTCCTGACTCCTGTCTTCTTCCTTCCAGGAGGCCGACAGTTGGCTGAACAGACGTGCAACGATTGGATGATTGACCAGGCTGGGGTGAACGCGGTGGCGGCGCGGAAGTTCAAGGCGGTGCTTTCAGATGTCAGAGGCCACGGGTATCAGGTGATGGTGACGCAGGTGCTGCGGAGTAAGGAAGTGCAGCGGAAGCTGTATTGTGCGGGACGATCCGATGCGGAGCTGCTGGAGGATGGTTTGAGTAAGGTGGAGATTAAGGCGGCACGATCGGCGGGGTATGCGGCTGATGAGAAGCCGGTGACGGGCACGGTGAACAGTATGCACTGCAAGGGGCGGGCGATGGATGTGGTGGTGCTGAACGATGGCAAGGTGACGTGGAACACGAAGCACCCTGCGTGGGCGGTTTATGCGGCGGCGGCGAAGGCGCACGGTCTGGTGGCGGGGGCGAGTTTTCGGATGAGGGACTGGCCGCACGTTGAATACAGAATATAGGAGTCAGGAGAGAGGAGACATCATGAGGAGGCAGGAGTTAGGAGATAGGAGTCAGGAGAATACCCGGACCAGATATCCGTATCCCGTCCCTATTCTGACTCCTGTCTTCTGCCTCCTATCTCCAAAGATGTCTCCTTCCTACTAGGAGAAATAGATGGAAGCTGGGCGGTTGAGACATATGGGAACGGTGTTTCAGAATATGGGCATTGAGGACGGTCGGGCCGGGGTGACGGATGACTGGACGGCAATTGGGACGGTGCCGCTGGCGATCCAGTCGATCAGTGTGAAGGACCGGATGGCGAGCGGGTTTCCGATTTTGGATGCGATGGTGAAGCTGGAGTGCCGGCCAAATGCGATTTTGGCGATCGGTAGACAAGTGTCTGCGAACGGGCACCGGTACGAGGTTACGACGATTGACACGGACGAAAGAGGGCGCACGATGATAGCGCTGGCGAAGGAGATTTTCTGATGGGCAATCTGGTTGGCAATATTACGCTTGGTGCGCACCTGCGGTATTCGGATGCCGCACTTGGCACTGCGTCGTGGTCTCTTGATGTGGACCATTCGAAAACACTGGTGCCAGGCAGCGGCGCAGGAAAGGTAAATCAAGGCTGCATTTACTCTTTGACAGTGGGCTCGAGTGACGTCACTGTAGATTTGAAGACGTTGCCTTCAGAATCGCTGGAGTCAAACCGGGCGGTGCAGACGAACGGCGGTCCAAATATCTCAGGCATCGCTGGGCTGGTGATCAGGAACAAGAGCGCCACAGCCACAGTGACCGTAACGAAGCCGATGGCGGCGGGGTTTGTGGGACTCACTTGCAAGCTGCCGCCACTGGCTGCGGTGGCCATAGATTATGCAGTGGGGTTTGACATGGGCAGTGCTTCCAACCTGACATTTGTGAGCAACGTGCCCGGAGCGGTGGTTGAGATCACCGCCTTCGGGAGCTAGTGATGAGCGACCCCACCGATGCTGTGATGGCTGCGCTGGCCAGCACGCTGAATCTGGCGCTGGATATACCGGTGGTGGATGGGTGGCCGGAACCGAAACCGGCGCCGGTGTGCGTGATCGGCGAGGCTGACAGTGAGCCGGATGAAGAGGAAGGCAGCGACGCGTGGATCGTGACGGCCTACATCAATGTGATCATCAGCGATAAGGCAATGAAGCGGCTAAATGAGGTGCTACGGCAGATCACGGACGCGATGCGGGAGTTCACGATGAGCAACCTGGTGTGGGTTTCGGTGAGCGTGCAGCGCAAACGGATGGCGGACGGTGCGACGCGGATCGGGACGGTGACCGTGAAGATGGAGATTGAAGATGGCACTTAAGGAGGGCACGCTTGACCTGCAGTTTGCGGATCGCGAGATCATACGGGCACTTGGAGAGGCGTGCGATAAGGCCGTATACGGTGCAGCGGTAGCGACACTGGCTGATGCTAACTCGATGATACCTATCGAAACTGGTGAAGCGCAGGCCTCAGGTTATGTAGAGATGAAACCAGGCGACTTTCCGACTGCCTTGATAGGGTATCGGGTATCTTACGCAAGGCGATTGAACTACGATAAGGCGCAGATGCTAAGAAGTGGGCGACACTACTTCCTTAGTCAAGCACGCAGGCGAACTGGGGCAAAGCTACTGCGCCAGTTTATCAAACAAAATGTAGCTGATATGACAGGAGGCCAATAATTGGCGAGAGTTGAGTTGAAGGATATTCGTCTGTGGGAAGGCTCCACGCCCGCGGCGATTCTGGGTGCGAAGGAGTGCGGGCTGGATATCAGCGTGGAGGAACACGATGTGACCACGCAGGAAGATATCCAAAGCGCGTTTCAGAAGATATATGCGGCGGGTCTGGTGGATTCCACCATGGAGATTAGCGGCGGGGTTGTGGCAGCCACCACTGGCAGCGACACCAAGGCGATTGCTGACAAGGCGATTGCTGGCACCACGCTGAGTATGAGCTTTAAGATGGGCGCCGATAGCTACACAGCGAGCGCGTTCTTCACGAAGTTCAATGTGAAGGGCGGCACGAGCCGCGGCGACGCGACGTTCAGCGGGACGCTGCGCGTGATGAACGCACTGACACCGGGCGCCTAGGATGATTATCACCTGGGGAGACCGGACGATTGAGGCGCCCATTACGGCGGGCGACCTGAAGCGGGCAGGCGAGGCGGCGGGTTTCAACCTGCTGGAAGTCGACAAACTGAACTCGAGCGAGATGCTGACCGCGGCGTGTGCTGTGGTGTGGTGCATTCTTCGGCGGCGCGGCGTGGATATCTCGCTTGAGGCGATGATGGACGAAAGCGCTCTGGCGCAGGTGGTGGAGTGGAGCAACCAATTCAACAGTGAATTGAGCGGGGACATAGAACCGCCTGCGAACCCTCCGACGGCGACTCCGAGCCCGTAAGCTGGGGTCGCCTAAAGTCTATCTGTTATGGACCGCTGCGGATGCAAGCCGGGCGGTTCTATGACACCGAGTTTCGGGAGATTGTGGACGCCATTACGGCTTTCACGATTTGGCAGATTGAGCAGAGCGGCGGGCGCGTGGTGACACAAAGCGAGATGAACGAGCTGAGCGACCAACTACACAAGGAATTGAAGGAGCGCAAGGAATGGCCAACCAAAGTTTAATACTGGCGTTGAAATGCGATCTTAGACCGTTCCGCAAAGCGCTAGGCGAGGCGAAGGGCGCGGCGACCATTGCGGGCACTGATATACTGAAGGCGACCACGGTGACGCCGGATGTGAAAGGGATACAAAAGGCGCAGGCGAAGCTAAAGGAGCTGAAAGAAGAGGCGAAATTAGCCCGCGATGTATTGAGTGAAGCACTACAAGGTAAAGGAGGCGGGATTGATACCAGCTCAGTGCAGAAGGATATCGATAAGCTCAGTATTAAGATCAAAAAACTAAGCAGCGACACCGCGATAGCCAAAGCGGAGATGAACGCCAGCCTGAACGGGATGATAGACGGTTGGGGCAAAGTGTCCAGGGCGATTGGCGTGGGTTTGGCGGCGCTGGGAATGGCGGCGTTTGCCAGCGCGAAGAAGCTGGGTGATGAAGCGGAGGCGATGGACAACCTGGCGGCGAAGACTGGGATGCCTGTGAAAGCTCTGGCGGAGCTGGGGTTTGTGGCCAGCCAAAGCGGGCTGGACATTAACGCGATAGGCAACGGCGTGGGCGCGCTGGAGCGGAAGCTGTTCAGCATGGATGAAGGTGGTGGAGCAGCCGCGGACGCGCTGGCACAACTTGGCGTTAAGACGAAGGATGTGAACGGGCAGTTCCTGCCGATGGGTAAGATATTTGAGGAGACCGTGGACGCGCTGCGGAATGTGGAAAACGCCACTACGCGGAACACCACCGCCGCGCAGATATTCGGCAAGGGGTTTGGGGAGCTGACTCCGATACTGGCCATGGGGCGCAATGAGTATAACGCGCTGGTGGAGAGCGGATACAAGGCGGGTGCGGTGCTGACTGGGACCGCACTTGAGCAGGCGAGAGGCGTGGACAACCTGATGGACAAGCTGAACGCTTACGCCCGAGGCTTGCAGATCACACTGGCCACGGCGATAGTGCCAGCGATGGAGAGCATTGCGCCGCTGATTGTTGGGCTGGTAAACGGATTGAGTGTGCTGGTCGGCGGGATCGGGCGGGTGTTCAGCGGCAAGAGCCCGTTCGTGACCTTCCTGGCCAGCTTTATTGTGGCCGCGCCAGTGACCATTGTGTGGGCATTAAAACTGGTGGCCGCATTCAATGCGATCCGAACCGCTATTGCCACCGCTGGCGGAATCGCCGCGGCGCTTTCCGGTAACTGGGGAGCGTTGGCGGCTGGACTTGCGGCGGCGGTTGGGATTGGTGCCGGCATGGTATACCTCACCAAGCAGTCCGAAAAGGGACTGGCGAGCGGGATGAAGAGCGCTGAGAGCTTCGGAACAAATAGAGGAAGCGGCGGCGCACTGGCGGCGTTGAACGCGATACCGTCCAGCTCACTGCCTGCGGTGTCGAGCATGATCAACTCCCCGCAATCCACCGTGATGCAATCCCCGCCTGAGTTGGCAGTGATCCGTGATGCGGTGTTGGTGGTGCGGGACCTGGTGAACAGGATCGTGTGGAACCAGAACCGGATGATGGGGGTTGGTGCTTAATGCCCAGGATAGGGACCGAGCTGGCGCAGGGTTCGCGAAAGATGCAGTGTTCGCAAGACGGGCTGACTGGGGTGATCACGCACCTGGTGCAATGGCAGCAAATTGAGCCGTTTTACGATCCATATCTGACAGGATTACCAGATATCGGTGATTTATGGCCTGGTATCTCACAACCTCAACTTAGAGTGGTGAAAATCGACTATGATGAGGCGATGACGCTTGGCTACGATAATTCGATGTGCATGGTGACCGTGCAGTATTCGACCGAGCGGAACCTGGGCAATGAGAACGAATACTGGGCACGGTGGAGTTTTAGCGGCACGCACGAACAGATTGATGTGGGCAAGGGCGGCTGGGTTTGGGAGACGGCTGGGACGCGGCTGGATGACGGCGTGCAGGTGACGGTGCAGGAGACTCGATGCACAGCGGAGTTAAAACTGAGGGTCGATCAGTTCAATCGCGACCTGATTATGGAAGTTGATGGGTGCATTAATGACAGACGCGTATTTGGATGGCCTACGGGGTGCGTAAGATGCGATGCTTGCGACGCGGTGCCGCAATACAACATGGTTGGTCAGATCATTTCGTGGGCGGTGCGGTATGAGTTTGTGGGGCGCAAGATTGAGTGGAATAAGAGCTGGAGAGAGGGCACGCAGGCGCGGGATGTGCATGGCGGTCTGCTGTTCTGGCAGAACGAAGATGCGGCGGCGGATTGGTATACCACCACGGCGACGCTAGTCGGTCAGCCCGTTTGGGTGAGCGACCTACCGGGGCAGAGTTCCAACCCGGCTGGCACTGGCGGATGGGACACCCCGATGCTGGGCACCACACGCAAATATGAGAGCGTAGACTTTGGGACGCTGACGAATATACCGCTATGGACCGGAGATGACCCCATTGGGACGCCTTAACAGCCGGATCGCGAACCTTGGCCGCATGTTCCGCGGGATGGTGAGCATGGAGATGTGGCGTGAGCTGATCGACCTGCTGCGAGAGCTGGACGCTGCGAGCGACATTCGGGTGGGGCGAGGGTTGGAGATGAGCCGCGGGCCGAACGGCACGGCGATATCGAGCAGGTTGAGGGCTGGTGAAAGCACTGGGCGGGTGGTGGACGAAACCGACGGGCCAGTGACAGAGCTTGGGCACACGCACGGCACCAGGGACACGGACACGTGGACGATGGGCGGGGCGAACAACGCGCGGGTGTATGCGGTGACAGATATCTGGTATGACCCTGTGACGTTTAAGCAGATGTTCAGGATGCGGCCGGTGGAGATCACAGCCAGTGGGCGTTGGAAGCACATTGCTGGCGAGGATGACCCGGGTTCGATTGTGTTCCAGGCGGCGGAGTGCCAGGCGCAGCCGGACGAGGCGCCGGCGTAGGAGACATCCTGAGGAGTCAGGAGATAGGAGTCAGGAGATAGGAGGGGAAGGCTCCCGTCCCGTCCCCATTCTGTCTCCTAACTCCTGTCTCCTGACTGCCTGCTTCAAGGAGAAAATATGGCTGCAATAAAGATTGATGATATAGTCGTTTCCTGGTCGGTTGGGTTTGAGCATGCGGCGAAGATCGAGGTGTATAGTGACGCGTTCATGCCGTTTCTGCACTCCCGCATCACGGCGAACGGGACGCTATCCGCTGCTACGCCTTTGGCCGTTGGCGCGTTTTCGATAGGTGCTATCAGCGCAGGGGCTTACCCTGATGTGAGCTGGCCATATACGGACAAACTGCCTTTTGAATACACCTTAACCTACCCCACCGGTCTGCCTGCGCCGTTTGAGTTCACCTCTGAAAGTATTCGGTTTGGGCTGCCGGTGGGCGTGCATGTGAGGCCGAACGTTGGGCAACTGGTGTTCACGGCGTTGTGTGAGGTGTGGGCGGATCTGATAGATATCGGGGATGGGTTTTGTGGATTCCACCATGACGGATTTCAGCGGGATATGCCTGACCGCAAGACGTGCAAAATATGGCTGAAGCTTGCGGAAGTGGCCGACTGGGCACTGACCACCAGCTATGACACCTACACCGGGACGTGCGGGACCGTTGGGCAGGATTTCATCAACACGCTAGCGTGTGCCGGGGCTGTGACCGCCGTGGCAGGAACCGAGTCGGCCTCTGGCCAAGTGTCGATAGGGTGCAGCCTGAGCACTTACCTGTGTGATGGCGAGAGTGAAACATGGAGTGAGGATGGCGGGACGTGCACGGGCTCCGCGGGAAATGGGACGGTTGAAGCCACGGCATCACCGGCATCGGCAGGAGTGATGAGCTCATCTATGAGCTGCACGTGGTGTCTTGGCAGGAACTGCGCGTTGGAATGCGCTGTTTTGGACCCCAACAGCGGAGGAATCGCGGCGGGGCTGGCCATCGCACGGTATGGAAATGACACGCAGCCTGCGACAGTGACGTGTGACAGCGGCGGGGAGTATAACGAGGGCATCACCCACAAGCAATGGACTTGGAGTTTTAGCGCGTTTCGGATTGGCGGAGGCAGTTACAGCCAGGGCGGGAACTGGACGAACTGGGGAAAGCTGGCGGTGGGGCTGAACCCGGCGTGGAGCGTGGGGCCGGAGTATCAGGATTTGCCGGATGAATTTGCGGGCCCAGTGTATTCCCCCTACCTGAACTGGCACGATAACCGGCTGCTGATGAAGCTGTGGCACACCACGGGTCCGAGTTTCGCGCACGCATCGATGAGCAGCTTGGGGCTGGGGTGGAGCGTGGACGGCTACACGCCTGTAGGCGCGGCGTTGGAGGCGGTGGAGCCGAACCGGTACGGGCGGTGGACTATTGTGAACGGCACGATGGTGGACAACACCACCAGCCTTCTGCTGGTGCCTGCCAGCGGAGAGGGCACGATGACCATCCGGCGCACGCTGGAATGGAGTGTGGATCAGACGGGGGGCAGCCCCACACGCAGTCCGCGGCCTACGTTCGCGGGGTATCGGTATCTGTATATCACACTCAAGCGGACCAGCATCACGCCTATCCCTGGCGACACCGTGACCGTGCGCATCCGGCAGGATGACATGGCTGGTCTGTTCCCTGACCCGGCACTGCAGACGTGGGACAACGCGGGATATCGAGACAAGACATTTACCGGCGTGGTGAACAGCAGCGGCGTGGTGGTGATTGATTTGGCACGGCCGCAGGTGGTTGGTCTGACCGGCGAGGGAGACAACCCGCCGCCGACCGGCAACTACGGGGAGCTGGCGCACCCGAACACACTGAGCCGGTGGCCACAACCCACCATGGACGGCAACCTGAGCGGCGTGACCGTGCCGATGTGGGTAGAGATAGAAATGCCCAACCCCGCGGGGGACGTGTGGGAGCTGGGCAGTATGGAGCTGGGGCGGCAGAGCGAGCCGGTGCTGTATATATTGCCCGCGCTGAACCAGTGGATACGCGAAGAACGGCATGATTTGGCACAAGAGGGCGACACCACCAAGCGCAAGCACTGGCGGAGGAGATTGGTGACGGGGGTATGCGACGGTCTGCCCAATCTGGAGCTGTTTGACATGGTGCGCACCAGCAGCCACATGGTGAGCGAGGAGCTGGGGGAATACGACATTTGGGAGTGGACGCTGCACAGCGTGGGCAATACGGCGGTGCAGGCTGTTGAGGTGCATGAGCATGAGCACTGGGAGTATGGAACACCAGACACATATACACCTGTGGGCGCATTGGAGCGGTGGCCGGGTTGGAGCGCGAGTATGCCCACGCCAGCCAGCGGGAGCCTGGACGAATGGGTGCTGGCGGGTGAGGGCTGCCGAATGGGCGCGCATGGGGTGGTTTGGATAGGCAGCACGCGGGCGGTGCAGAGCGGGATCGCGCTGGGAACCGGCACCAAAGTGCAGAATATGGCGGATGAACTGGATTGGTTCGGCGGTTTGGTGGACCCGTTTAATATGGGCGACACGGCGTTTACCCTGCGCGCGGCGACTGTGCTGCATGGTCTGGCCGTGGGCGCCGGGATTGATAATGATGACGCGAACATCTGCACTGTGCTGGCCACGATACAGAGCTTCAACACGGGCGCTGATGGCAGCTATGTGGCACGGAACCCGGGCGGGTGCCACGGGATCGCGCACAAGCTGGTGCGGCACGGGCGGACGCTGGTGCAGTGGGAGCCGCAGGTGATTGACTGGACGTTCAGACCATCGCTGTATCTGACGGCCATCTATACGCTGACTGAGGCGCCGCTGTGGTGGCACGGTCGGGGGGTGCATGTGGGTCACTGGTGGAAGCTGCTTGGTCCGCCCTGGATACGGCATGACAAGCAGGGGCGGATACTGTGCCAGCGGGCGGAGTTTGAGGGCGCGGGGTTGTGCTTGCAGTGCAGGCAGGGGCCGGGGCCGCCAGCGGCCTAGGAGTCAGGAGGCAGGAGAGAGGAGAAAGGAGACAGGAGGGGGACGGGACCGCGGGTCCGGGTATTCTCCTGACTCCTGTCTCCTATCTCCTATATACTTATGCGCTATAATATATCTAGTTGTAAGCGTGCCACTCCAATCACACGCGAGCATTAGGGGCGGCTGGTCAATACGTTGGCTGGTTGCCCTGCATTCTTCTGTCTCCTTCCTCCTAACTCCTGTCTCCTGATCGCCCACGCCACCAGTCGGCCAGGCCGTAGAGTAGGATGGTGATGAGCATGGCGGCGATGACGTAGGGGCGATAAGGCAGATCGTGCCTTTGGAGGATGCCGAAGAATATGATGAGGCACCAGATGAGTGACATGGGTATTTGGGTGTTTGTGTTCATGGCGCGGCTCCTTGGTGGATGTGGGCGACCGCCGGCCGCCCATTCGATGGGCTATTTAGTAGCTTGTTATATCCGATAGTTTTGCAGACTTCGCATCATCTTCAATAACTATGGCCTTGAATTTCCATGTGGCGTCAGGGTCAAGATAATTCATGGATGATATAGCAGTGCCTACCTGGTTATTATCAGCATCATATAGTTTGAATGTAATCCCCACATAGTTCGCTTTTTTTGTGCCGTTGTTTTTGACAA
This sequence comes from Armatimonadota bacterium, assembly GCA_963677485.1. Classification (GTDB taxonomy): domain Bacteria; phylum Armatimonadota; class HRBIN16; order HRBIN16; family HRBIN16. The sequence goes on from OY781964.1 coordinate 1,490,210, forward strand.
CGCCCTCGATATACCTGAACGTCCCATCGTTCGACCAATCCCATGACACCAGTTGAAGCTTATCTTCAGTGTTTATAGTTGATGCAGCATCCACTACCTTACCAGCACATGAGTAAAATGGTGCGCCGACAATGATCATTAGCAGAATGAATGACACGGCGACGAACACCGTGACCCGTTGCATAAACTGCTTCGTGCGAAATACTATTTTGTCACTGCCACACCGACCGCATCTATCGACGCTTATGTGATGCACAAAACTGCACTTGGCGCATATCCATTGCCCATCGGTCTGATCTACTGCTGGCGGCGCAGCTTGTGCAGGTGTGGCTTGTGGTTGTGGCGCGTTCGATCCGTCAGTCGCGCGCCCGCACTTCGGGCAGAATGGGGTGGTGGATGGGCGCGTAAGGCCGCATCCTGTGCATGTGTGCATTCCAGGGTTCTGATCCATTGGACGGCTCCTTTAAGTGGTGGTGATGTGTTGCGCGGTAACCTTCACCAGCGGGCGCGGGGAATCCTTCTTTTGTGGATGAATTAGTAGGGGTTATTCAGATCAATGGATTCCGCTATGCGCGGCCGTGGGATGGCTGCCTGCGGGTCGCTGAATAAATGGTTGAAGATATAGGCCTCGCCAAGCTTGTTGCTTAGGCTTGTTCTGCCTACTATACGCATGTCTGCGGTAAATTCCTTTGACATGTGAACCACGAGTATACCGCACTCGATGAGCTCTGCTACTTCGGGCTCATCCAAAGGTAAGCGCAGGGTGCCCTTATTGCGAAGCTTGAACTCGTGGATGATTGACACCTCTTCAGGCGTGAGCCGTTTCAGTTTCCGCTTGGCTGTAAATGTGTCTACCATAGCTTTTATTCTACTCCCTTTGCGGACATCTTCAAATATAGAATAACACGCAATTATGAACACTATCCATACGACGGCTATGGTGCTATTTAGGAATCGGCTTAGGGGGTGCTGCGGCAGCAGACCGCAAATGAGAATGAAGGTTCCGGTGGATGCTGCCATCACTACTTTGTGTTTGGACATCCACGGCAGTATTTTGCCAAGGTCCAAACCCGATACGCACACTATATTCCGCCCTTACCGCGGGTGAGTGCCACGCCGACGCCGATGACGCGGCAGCCTTCTGCGGGGATGGCGTATTCACCGGCGGCCTCGTTGTCTGGTGCGAAGAAGCGGCGGCCCTTAATCATGACCGATCGCTTGATCATGCGGTCACCAGTTTCAAGCACCTCTATTAACGCCACTTCTCCGGTACCACAGAAGGGCTGGCGCTTGATACCCAGGTAGTCGCCGCGGCAGACGCGGGGCTCCATGCAGACGCCGGTAATGTGCGCCACAAACTCGGCGCCGGTGTCTGCAGGGAAGCTGATGTAACCATCGGGCTCATCTACGTCGGGGCTGCGTCCGTTGAGCGGATCGGCGGGGACATCCCAATATGGCAGCTTGACCATTTTGGGCACGCCCATGACATATATCTCGTTGCGGTTGTCGAAGGCGGCACAAGCCTGCTCAATGGATAGATCGCCGGTGAAATACCCCATGTCCACTCCTATAGATTTCGAGAACTGAGACAACAGATCAATTGAGGGTAGTCGCTTGCCGTTTACCCAGTTGTTCAAAGTGCTATAGCCAATATCACTAGCTATTGCAGCCGCTCTCAGCGACCGAAACTTACGGTATAGAGCAGCTAGTCTGATCCTCTCCCCGATTTCTGTATTCATATTAGTAATTTACTCCCAATATGGTGTTATTAGTATTGACAATATATCTACGTTAGTGATAATCTAGTCCTGTAAGTAGTAATATTCAAACAAGGAGGGACCATGAAGAGCCTGAAAGAGCTTCGAGAACAGCGAAACATGAGCCAGGTAGAGCTAAGTCAGCGTGCCGGGTGCAGCCCCACAACGATTTTACGGATTGAGAAATGGGGTCACCGCCCCCGTGTTGAGGTCTGCCAGCGCATTGTTACAGCTTTGGGGGTAAATGTAACGGACGTATGGGGGGAGGGAGCAGGAGATGGGAGATAGGAGTCAGGAGACAGGAGATGACGGAGGAGACAGGAGTGAGGAGTGAGGAGTCAGGAGGGGAGGCGCCGCAGCCGTTGACCGTGTGGGTTTTCGACGTGCCGATGCAAAGCCACCTTAAGGTGGACGCACAGAGCGCGAGGGCGTATGTGGCACTGCTGAGATCGACACACTATCATGTCTCAGATTTGACCGATGCCTGCATTAACACGCCGCGATACGGAGACAACCAATACTGCCTGCGGATGTTTCGACGCCCGGAAGATTTCGTAACGGGTTCCGAAACCTTCCTGGACTGCATTGTCTACGAAAAGCCTGCCGTTGATCCTGCCGCGCCCATCACCGTGAAGCAGATCGTGAGCGACTGGTTGCGCGGGAACGGGTTTGACGGTCTGTGCAGTGTGGACTGCGGTTATGATGCGTGCGGATGCACGGTGGATCACCTGGCCCCATGCGGAGGCGGATGCTGGCGCGGGAGCATCATGGACTGCCAGCCTGCGTTTGTGGATAGTGATGGGATGCTGTGGTCCACAAAGGCCGCGGCGGACGAAGCGAGCCAGGCACTTCATGGCGCGGATGAGGAACCCCAATGAGCGTGTGGGTTTATGACGTGGTGAGTAAGAGCCACCGGAAGGTAGAGGCTGATAGCGTGGCGGAGTTTGTGGTCGGCCTTGAGAAGATGTATGAGCACGTGATGGATGATGCCCGTGAGTGCGAGAAATACGGTGAGAACCAGCGCAACCTGCTGGTATTTACCACCAACGACAGTTGGGCCCACATGAACCTGAGCGTTTACGAGAAGCATGAGCTGGGCGATGTGCGGGTGCTGTCTAAAGGCGAGGTTGAGGTAGTGGAGAAGCTGATGGGCGGTCCAACCGACGCCGGCGACTACATACTTGAGATCAACAACCACGCATACAAAATACCGATGGCTTCCATGCTGGAGCTGGCGGTTACAACCATCGCGCTTGACCGCGCGATCAAGGCGCTAGATGAGGAGAAATACCGATGCGCAATAAACTGAAGTCGCAATACCCCGGTCGGCCGCTGAGTGAGCGGATTGATGACTGGGTGTTCTCGGCGATAGTGGTGATGGCACCTGTGATTTTGTGGAACATCGCTTACTATGTGGGGCAGATGGCCGTGGAGAGGGTGGCAAGCAAGTGAGCGGAAAGATTGAGATCAAGCGGTATATCCCGGGATCGATAAACCAGGTGGATAACCAATGCATTCTGATCCATTGCGCGATTGAGACCATGAGGGCATCATTCGTTTACACTGTTATCAAGTGCGATGACGTGTATATCAAGGAGCGGGGCTGTTTCGGTCCGCTGCTGGTAAGTAAGAGCCTGGCGCAGCACATGCAGTGGATGATGGACTTCCTGACGAAGCTGGAAGATGTGCGGGATTTCAGCATCACACTTTACAGCCCAACCGAGGATGAAAGCGGGGTTGTCGGCAATGTGTGGGCTGAATGGCAGAAGGGGAACCTCGATGAGTAGCCAGAAGATAAGCGTGAAGGCGCAGGGCGATGCGCTACGGATCAAAGCCGCCCGGGAGCGTGTAGTGGATAGTGACGTGCTGCTGGATATGGAGCCGGCTGAAGAGATGGCTTTGAAGGTGCTTGAGGAAGTAGCGCAATGGCGAATGCGGAAGGCGGCGGGCGATGAGTGAATTTAATACTGTCGACCAAGACACCATGATTTGCCCATACTGCGGTCATGACCTCGGACTGTTATTGGGTAGTGGAGGCTATGAGATTTGCAACAAGTGTGACAAGCCTTTCAAGGTTGATGTCATTATCACAAAACTAAATGAGCATTGGCCTCATGAATACAAAACCTCTACAGAGAAAATACTGGGGGTAATGTAATGAGTGAGCAGACAACTGCCGCGATCTATCCGGACCCGCGGAACCCGAAGATACTGCTAAAGGTGCGCAGTGCAATGGGCGGGAGCCCTTATATGGTGGGTCGGTGGAGTGTGGACCGCAACGACTGGGCGCGGCCTGCGAAGTTTGCGCCGATCGCGCCGTATGCCAGCCGCGAGGATTGCCAGAGGGCGCTGTACCGCTGGGCGCATTTGCGGGGAGTGAAGGCGATTGAGGAGGTGGTGGCGTGAGCGACAAAGTGATCCTATATGATAGCGATGATGCGGCAGTTTACAGGACCGACATCAAAGGATGGGTGTCACATGACGGTCTGTATTTCGGAGAGAACGAAGATGGCGCAAGACGTCACAGCTTAACACATGTTGAGTGTGAAAACTGCCACGAGCTAAAAGTGCGCGATTACAGTAGGTTCTACGATGCGTGTGCCAGGATATCGCTAATCAATAAGTGGAATGACATGCTGAAGCGCGTATGGGATGGCGATACTCCTGTATTTGTGTTCGTCAGCCCAGAACAGACTGATGACGATTCGTTCACTATACCAGAGTGGTTTGACAGTGGCGATGATCTGTGTGATTACGTCTATGACCACGGAATTGACCCATCTGCCTTAATGTTGGTGCATAGCACTCCGATGAGCGTGCCCGCTATAACGTCAGATATTTTTGAAGGCTACACCCCGGACGACTGGGATGACCGCATGTTGCCTGATAGCGTGACTGAAGCCATGGATGCACTCAACGCAGCCATCGGTGAGATGGGCAGTTTGGGGTTCGAAATGTCGAAATATGCAGTGGTGTTTAGCGATAGATTAATGGCCGAGTTCGAGAAGATCAAAAAGCAAACGCCTGAGAACTGACATTCTCAGGCGATCTATTCGAGGTGGACGGTGTGGTAACTATCCACCTCCATTATACCCCCAGGAGGGAAACTATGGAAGAAGTTAGGAGTAAGGAGTCAGGAGCAGATCGGACCGCTAACTGCCCACAGAGGGCGCTGGCGCTTGTTATCCAGGCATTTGATGATGGCGTTGAGCAGTATGGTGATGCCAATGACATGGCTGCCGAAGAATTCTACGTTATGGCAGGATTGGCACTAGTAACATTGAACGAAATATCACCCAATACACCCAATCATGATCTGGCGGATCGATATGCCAAGGTGGCAGGTTGGTGTATGTGCTGCAGCGAGCTGTGCGCGCGGGCTGCGGAGATGGAGGCCGACCATGATTAACCTTGAGACGGCGGATGCGGGCGACCTGCTGCTTGAGCTGGTGCGGGTGAGAGCATCGCTGCACCGACTGCACTCAGAGCTTTGTGCGGAACAAGGCCGCGAGGCGGCGGTTTATGCCGCGATCGAAGCGAAGGCCCACAAATTGAATGACATCGTGCATAGCATGAGCAACCAGCCGCTTGAGACGGCGGTGGCGGGAGCTCGAAGGAGGTCGGCGAAGTGAGTATTTTTCATATTGGCATGCTGGCGGGCGACGTGATCGGGATGTTGATCGGCATCGCGGTGATGGCTTGTGTGAGCTTCAGCGCGATGGAGAGTGCCCGTGAGCGGTGGCTTGAGGAGGCGCGAAGGCGATGATGGAGGAGAAAGGAGAGAGGAGTCAGGAGATAGGAGGGGAGCTTGAGCGAGCCATACAAAAGAACAAGGACGGGCGCGCCGAACGGCAGAACAATTTGATGATCTTAGCCTGCAAGCACATAAATACCATGATACGCCATGGCTACGATAGGGCTGAATTCGCGCGCACGATCGGTAACGGCGCAGGATTGCCCGTTGATGAACTCATCAGATTAAGCCTGGAATCTGATGGTGCACACAATATCCAAATGCAGGCAACTAGAGACGCCTCACAACCCATGCAGCTGTCATTATTCGACATGGAGGCCACAAGATGACCAAGGAGCTTTTGAAGGCGCATGTGGCAGAGCTGATCAGTGAGTCGATGGCGGTGCGTGCGATGAATATGCAGCAGTATGGGATGGCTGCGGGGCTGGGCCACAGCACAGTGAGCAATTATGCCAGTGGCAAGAAGCTGCCAATGACAGATTCTTGGTCGAAGCTGATGGCGATATTCCCAGAGCTGCCGGACCTGCGCGGGCATATCGCCGTAGCGAATCTGGAAGAGCGGCAGGAGCGATATGCCAGAAAGGCGTCGCGCCGGTCGGGCATCGAGTGCTACGACAGCAGCCTTTATGACATCATGCCGCAGGAACGGGACCGCGTGGTGCGGCGGGTGTTTGGGTGCCACGCGCGACAGGTGGCGGGATATGATGATATCAGCATGTTCGTGCTGGTGCGGCTGAAGAAGACGCCGCTGGCGGAGTTGCGGCAGAACCGGATGCAGGTGCTCTGCAAGCTGTTTGCGGAGGCTCGCCATGCAGTGCAGCAATAACCGGTGTGACCATTGCAAGCAGCAGCGGTTCAGTCTGCACCTGCTGAAGCAGGGGGCGTTCTGCCATTACTGCCTGGCGGACTTAGCACAATGCGAGCTCGATAGGCGTGAGCATCGCGAGGGTGGCCGGGTTCAAACCGCTGCCGGTTTGGGCGCAAGTACCGGCCACCGCAAGACGATTGGAGGGGCCAAGTGAGTAAGAAGCCATATCCGATAGTCGGGCTGCTTCCTGAGGTTGTTGATGACGATCCGGCTGATCTGCCGGACCTTCTGACGCTGGCGGAGGCGGCCAAGCAACTGAAGTGCAGCGCAAAGCACCTGCGTGATCATGTGGCGGCTGGAGGACCTTGCTCATTATAAGATCGGGCGCGGCTATATGGTGGCCAGGTGCGACCTTGTGAATTGGGCGCGATCACGCAGGGTGGCCAACCATGCGTAGAGACAAACATGAGGGCAGCATTACGCGGATGCCGAATGGACGGTACCGCCTTCGGGTGATGATCTCTGGCAAGATATTCAGCCACACGGCGGATTCTAAAGTGGAGCTAAACAAGTGGCGGCGGGAACTGCTGATACAGATCGAGAGCGGCATCAAGCCTCACGCCACCAGGATGACAGTCACAGAGGCGTTTCATGAGTGGTTCGTGGATTATGCGCCGACGGTGCGGCGGTCCACATCCTGCAACATCGCCTCTGCGATCAAGATGTGGGAGCGGCTGATGCCGGGCATGAAGCTGACACACCTAAACAAGGGCATATTACAGCACGCGGTAGATGTTGGACTTGCCAGCGGATATTCAGCGCGAACACTGTCATGTCGGGCGACCATTCTGGGCATGATGTGCTCCTGGGCGGTTGAGAAGGGGTATATTCTGCGCAGCCCGAATGATGGGATACGGTTGCCTGCGACTCGCACTAAGGTGGATCGGAATGTGGTGGACTACGCGGAGAGGATCATCGAGTATTTCGACGAGCAGCACGATGAGCTAATGGCCGCGCGGTGCAGGCTCCTGGTGTATACCGGCCTGCGGATTTCCGAGGCGTGTGGGCTGAAGTGGAGTGATGTGGATATGGACCGTCAGAGCATATCGGTCAGCCGGCAGGCCTACAAAGGCCGTATCAGCGTGCCTAAGACCCTGAGCAGCTATCGCACGATCACGCTGCCCAACAGTGCTATTGGGGTGCTGGAGTATTTCCAGGCGCAGAGCAAGGGGCCTTATATCATCTCAACCACCGATAAGCCGTGCAGCGGGAACAATGTTTCAAAAAACATATCCCGCGCTGGAAAGGCGTTGGGCTTTGAGTTCAAGTGTCATTGGTTCCGGCACGCTCACAGCAGCTTTTGTTTGCACCACGGCGTGAACATCGCGGCCATCAGCGCGCGGTTAGGGCATGCCTCCATCAGCACCACGTTGAACATCTATTCTCACATGCTTCCAGGGGCCGATGACGCGGTTAGGGAGCTGTGGGCGGTCAAACATGTCGTTAAAAAAGTCGAATAGACTCAGAATTAGACTCAAGGGGGAAAATCTGATGAGATATCAGCACGTAAAGCGCGGAGCTAATCATATTTTATATTATACCCCGTAGAGGGTATCCCAGGCTGAGACACCCCCGTACGGAGCTATTCTATGCTACGATATAGTGGAATTACCAACTGCGGAGGCACCCCATGACATCTCGCGAACGCGTATACCGCACCTTGAACCATCAATCGGTGGACCGAACCCCCCGTGAGCTCTGGGCATTACCGGGCATCCCCATGTTTCACGCTGACGAGTTCGAGAAGGTGATGCAGGCCTGGCCATCGGATTTCGGTGGACCATGTGTGCGTTACGGCACCGCGCTGCGGGCGAAAGGCGAGCCTTGCCAGGTAGGCCATTACACCGATGAGTGGGGCTGCGGCTGGGAAGTGGGTGAGCCGGGCGTGGTGGGCGAGGTGAAACACTATCCCCTGGCGGAGTGGAGCAGTCTGGACAGCTACGAGCTGCCATGGGAACTGCTGAAAGAGGCTGACTTCAGTTTGGCTAACCGTAGTTGCGCGGAGAGCGATCTGTTCATGAAGGCTGGCACGCACACACGCCCCTTCGAACGGATGCAGTTCCTGCGCGGAACCCAAAACCTGATGATGGACCTGGCTTACGGCGAAAAAGAGATCTACCAACTACGTGACCGCCTGCATGAGTTCTTCTGCGCCGAAATGGAGATGTGGGCCAAGACCGATGTGGATGGCGTGAGCTTCATGGATGACTGGGGCAGCCAGATCTCACTGCTGATATCACCCGCCATGTGGAGGGAGTTCTTCAAGCCGCTCTACCGCGACTACTGCCAGATACTGAAGAGTGCGGGCAAAAAAGTGTTCTTCCACAGCGATGGTCATATTTCCAGCATCTACCCCGACCTGATCGAGATCGGTGTGGATGCGGTGAACTCGCAGTTGTTCTGCATGGACATCGAAGAAGTAGCCCGGAAACACCGCGGCCAGATCACCTTCTGGGGCGAGATCGACCGGCAGAATATCCTGCCCTTCGGCAGCGTGGATGACGTGACGCAGGCAGTGCGCCGGGTTCGCAAGGCACTGGATAACGGTCAGGGCGGTGTGATCGCACAGTGCGAGTGGGGCAACGACACCCCGATGGAGAACGTGCTGGCCGTGTTCGAAGCCTGGATGGAGTAGGGAATATCAATCCACAGATTACACAGATGACGCAGATGAGGATGAGACGACGACCGGGGCGGTTTGGCGGTTAATCTACCCTGTCCTACTCGTCCTGCTCATCCAACACGTCCTATTTGAGGCTCTAGAACCACAAAGTGACACGAATGCGGAACTGTCTCACGCGAAGAGGGATATCGACCGGTGCGGTTATCCCTTTTCCGATCTGTTCTAGCCTACCAGGGGCAACCGGCCGATTGCCCCTTCTCCTCTTCTCCTAGCTCTTCCCCCGAATCACCTCGGCGCAGTCGCGCGCGATGGAAGGCGTGCCGCCCATCTGCTCCGCCACAACCGCGATGCGCTCGCACTCCTCTATCGCCAACTGAGCATTCAGCTTGCGGGGTTCGCCGCCGAATAGCCGCTGGATATTTCCGCGCAGGATCTTTTCGACCACCTCAGCAGGCAGCTTTAACCCATGCAGATTTCCGCTGCCGGTTTCACCAAGCAGATAGTCAGCCTCGGCGGGAATCCCATACTGGTCGTCGGTGGTCAGCCAGCGGGTCACGATGTCCGAACGAGCACCCGCACCCGGCACATCCTGATCGGCCATAATGTCGGTGCCGAACACGATGCGGTCCGCGTACTTGATGAAAAACTCCCGTGCCTCCTGGTGTTTTAGGGACATGACGGTGTACATCTCGATGCCCGGGGTGAGGTCAAAATGCACGCCAGGGTAGGTGTCGAACAGCTCAGCGGCTTCCGGAAGGTGCTTAGACATAAAGAAGAAGTGCGCGAAGATCACCTTCAACTTCGGATGGCGCTTCAGCACGTTGGCCACCTCGGCATACACCATCTCGGGCGTGACATCGGTGGGATGGTAGCCCCAGTCGTTCGCCTTCGCCCAGTCGGGGGTGGTGTCAGGGTTCCAGAACTCGTCGGGGTCGGCCACATGCCATACCATTGGTAGTCCCAGCTCCTCGATCCGCGCGAACATGGCGTCGTAGTAGTCGCTGTCAATCGGCACATCCAGCACGCGACGCTCGGTCGGCTTTGTCTCCAGCAGCTTCATCCCGTCGGCACCAATCGCCACCATGCGGTCTACCTGCTCAACCAGCGTGGGCGTGCTGACGGTGCCGCCGCTTAGGTAGGCACTGTGATCCAGTCCGGCCCCCACGTAGCACCACTCCGGGTAACATGCTTTGGCCGCATAGCAGGCCGGGTTGTTGTTGACCTCAGACTTATTAAAGACCGAAATCACCGTCATATGCGAGGCGTTCAGCCTTTCGCGAATCGGCAACAAGTTGGGGATATCCGCCGCGGTGATGATATGCACATGGCCATCGATGGGTTGTATATGTGTCATTGAAGACCTCCGAATTGATCGCACTCTGCTCTATTTTATCGCACCAGGATATCTGGCCGGGCGACTGACTGCGTGGCACACATCGGCCAGCCGGTGATGGCACTGATCACCTGCGGACCGTCGGAGGTGATGACCACCGTGTCTTCGCTCTTGGTGCCCGCGATGGAGGGGTTCCAAGCGTAGACCTGCCCAGTCTTGACCTCCCCGGCTACCGATAAGCTTCCGCGGAATTCGCGCGCCTTATACCCGGTGGGGCCGCCCTGATGGTGATGATGCCATTCGCCTTCAAAACCCGCCTGCTTGTATGCCTCCACACCCGCTTCAAACACCGATGCGATGGGTGTACCGGCAGTGGTGTGGGTAATGAAAGCAGCGTCTACCTCCGTCACAGCATCATGCCTGCGGCGCAGCTCTACAGGTAAGGCTCCGAAATGTACCAGCCGTGTCATGGAGACAACAAGTCCCCACTTGCGTGCGCCGGTGACCAGCATCACCAACTTCTCCAGACGCTTTTCCGAGGGGATGGGATGGCGGTATTTGGCGATGCGTTCGTCGGAGGCGATCAAGCTGACTTGCGGCACGATTCCGTGGTTCAACAGCTCGCGGTTGAGCAGTGATGCCACCTGGTGCTCGCTCATGCCGGGTTTGACCGCCATGCAGGCGGTGTTCATGCTTTCCGCCGTCATGCGACCGAGTTGGTGGTAGCGCACGATCTCCTGCCCGCAGAGCACCATCCTGAGCGGCATGAGCTGCGGCTCCAGGCTGGGCTTGCCGAACTGCTCCATGTCGCTGCCCCAGTTAGCACTGCCTACGAATTGGTCAATGGCAGTTGGCATTGATGCCTCCCACCAGTTCAGGCTGATCACCGGGCAGTCCAGCTCCTGCAGCTCCTCATCAAGAATGCGGGGTGCCTCGATGTTTTCGCAGATCACCGCGCAGCGGTCGGCCGTGACGACCAGATGCGCCACACCCGCTTCGGTGGCGGTGGAGACGTAGCTGCTGCCTCCACAGGTGGCCCAGGCGAAGTTTGCTTGCGAGCTGATCACCAGCCCATCCAGCTTCTGCTGCTCCAGGACGCTGCGCAGTTGAGTCAACTTTGTAGTGAATTCATGTTTGCGGCTCATGGCATCTCCTTTTTGGCGTTACGCCAGCGTTAGTATTGGACGGATTGGGTTAATCCGTCTGAGGTGTAGTCACATCTGCGACTTCGGTTATTTGCCGGTGACTGATTCATATGTTAATCACCTTCGTGAACCGCAAGGTACTTCTTGTTGGGATCATAGGTGTTCTTGCCTATCGCAACAACACGATTAGTGTTAATCAGGCGTGCGAGATGGCGTCTTACTGAACGTGCGACAAGACCCGTGGCATTTGTCAAATCATCCATAGAGGCTCCTCCGGAACCTTGTTTCTGTAAAATACACGAGAGTATCTGCTGCTCAATCGGATCCATGGTTACCTTGCTATTACGGGTCAACGGTAACGTCACGCGGAAATGATACCCTACTTCCTCAAATATCGGAACAGGAAAGCTGCCTTGCTCACAATCAGCGTACATACGCTCAAATCCACTGCCCCATTGTTCAATCAGGTTGAGGTCTTTGAATATCCGGCCTATCACTCGGTTACGGAGTTTGGACACACCCAACCTTAGGTTCTCTATCGTCAATCCACTCACTAATAATCCCGGATTTTCGATCTCGATTCTGTCATCATAGATAGCGATACGGATGGGTGACCCAACTTGCGAGTAATCTGCATGAACAATCGCATTTGTTAAGGCTTCACGAACAGCGGCTAATGGCACGGACCAAATATCCGTACGACGGAGTTCGCCAAATACTGCAGCACGCGATGCATGTTTCTTGACAAATTCAAACGATATTTCCAGAGCCTGTGGCAGGTGTTCTCTCAAATCCTGCTGGTCAAGGATTACTGCTTTATTGGTACCACGAAACCGCCCGCATTGAATCCAGGCATCAGGAAAATGGCGTTCACGATCCTTACCAAATAGTAGCACTCCACCCACTGTTGGTACCAATCGCCCCTGGTATCTACATACTAGATGCAGACTCTCAGGCGTAGAATCACTCCACTCCTTGAACCCGGAAAACAACCCGGACGCTACCCGGACGTCCAAACTGTCCGGGTTGATGTCCGGCATAGGCTCTTCGTCATAGGACAGGTTCAATGCAGAACGGCGCATCTCTGCAATGAGTGGTTTGTCCGCTTGCCTGTTTGTAGAGCCAACGCGCACAAGCACGCCGTTCTCTATACCGCCTGTCTTCAGCCAATGCGGCCGAAGGGCACTGGGGTATACCTCTACCGCCAGCAGAGTACGCCCCTTCCAGTTGAGCAACTCGACATTGGGCACAAGACGAGGTTCGATCAAATCCGCAATCATGCTGCAAAGACGCTCTTCTTCATCTAGCGGGTTTGCCAGACCAAGCACCGCTTTGGTGCCGTCCTCAATCCCGATCAGGATCACCCCGCCTGCCGTGTTGGCGAAGGCAGTGATCGTCTTTATGATGTTTCGTGGAGAGGAAACATCCTGCTTGAATTCGAGTGTTTTGCCCTCAGTGCGGGTTAACAGCTCCTCTACCTTCATGCAACCTCCTCAGAAATGATGATGTCTAGTTCCGATACCTCAGGCTCCAGTGAGACCGATTATGTAACGGCGGGCACCATATGTTATTGCCCCCCTTATACCATCGACATTGCCAAATGACCTCTCTGCCTCAAATCAACCCGGAAGCTACCCGGAAGTGCAGTGCTTCCGGGTTGATGTCCAACATTGCCTAGTCCTGCATCCAAGCAGACCTCATACCCGAAGCATGAAGGCTTCATGCAACACTAATGCTCGTATCTGCAGTGAATATCACGTATTGTGTCTCCGTTATTCCAGATGCCGCGGTTTCCGGTTGACCACATTCACACCAGTCGGTTTTATGATCATTTATTGATGGCTCCTGTAATTCGTATTCAACGTCAGACGGGTTCGGCGCATGAGACCGATAGGTAATTCCAGCTAATACGTCCGATGTATTGTGCGAGTTCATTATCCTGGCTTGACAGCTTCTATCAGCAAGGTGTGCGGCACTTCAAAGTCATTCTCTTCTTCGTTCGCAAGACATACGTTAAATATGTCGGGATAGTTGGTTTCGGTCATCGGACAGCACAGCCGAATGTTGGTAAACCCAACATCCGTCATGAGTTCTTCAAGGAATGAATATGTCAGAATGGTTAAGTGTTCTTGTCGGCAAAAGATGAAGTTCTCGAATCGTCCGCCGATACTGGTTCGATTATCTGGAAAGTCGCGAAACCACTTTGCATCATTTTCAACAAATTTCTTGATGGCGGAATCGCCGTTAGGGCCACCCACACGGTATACCCCTCCGAGCTTCAGGCAGCGTAACACTTCCTCAAAGTGAGCTTTCAGGTGCGGCAGGTGTTCAATGACATGGTGTGAATAAGCGGCATCAATAGATCCTGTGTTGAATGGCAAGGGGTTTCGCAGGTCGGCCCATACATCACATTTCGCCGTAAATCGGTTAGCATCGACATTGATCCATCCGGGGATATATTTGCGTTTACCAGGACCGAGATGAACTTTATGGACGCCAGCACGCGGTGCTTTCAGGTTCTTGTATAACACACCGTTCAGTTTCAGCAATGGCCCCGCGATCGCATAATATAGAGCCTTAGCGCTACGGCTTATCATTTTCTTCTTAATCGGTTGGCCAGTGTTGACGTCGATGCTGTTTGGATCTGGACGTGTTGTCATATAACTCTCTTTCGCTTGACAGGTCGATGACCTCAGGCTCATATGCATCAGCACGACTGCGTTGATGCGGCAGTCATCTGTGGGTTCTCCTTCGTATGTGTGGTGCCTGAACAGTCACACATCACATTATTACATTGAGTGCCGGTATCACTGCAGCGCTTACGGAACGGTTCGATGGTTCATACCATCATTTGACTGCCTGCCTACCCCATAGCCTGGCGGGCGAGTTGGAGCGCCGAGGCGAATATCGAAGCGGTGGCATCCGGCGATGTGGTATACCCCTGCCCGCCGGTTCCCTGGCGCATGACGGCGATCTCCACTTCGCCTTCTTTCTTCAGCTCCACAAGCACCTCGCCATAACGCGGTATTCGGGCTTCTTTCTGGGTGTTTTTGTCTTTTAGACTCGTCAGGAACCCCGAGATTATCCCATCGTCGGCTTTCGTCAACAGCGGACGCAAGCGATCGACCAGACCATATGATGGTTTGGCGATGAGCACGCAATAGGTGTACGGATACTTGGTGCTTTGCACTGTGTTCATCGTGGTTTGAATCTGGATACCGTAGAAATCCTCAGGTGCTCCAGTCAGTTTCGCCATCATCTTCACGTCCACCGGCACGGAGCCATTGGCTGTCTGTGCGATCTGGATGCTGGGCTGGAAGGTGACGTCTTTGATATCAGCCATCATGTTGTATATGGGGATGAGCTGGTTGATTTTCGTGCGCATCTCAACTGGTTCCCAGCTTTTCACGACGCCACTGACCCACAACGGCAGCAGCAGTGTCAACGAATCCATCACGAACAGCGTGCTCATCGAGCCACCCGCCATGATGGGCACCATTGGCGAGGGATCAAAATTGTCTGAGCCTGAATTCATCAGGTTCGCGGCCGCTAAAACCAGCAGGATGATGATGCCGATGAACATCAAACATCCAGTTCCCGAGCTCAGCGAAAACAGACCCGCTGCCTTCTTCACATCGGTGCTTTCGCGCAGCATGTTGAGCAGCCCGTTGAACTCGTTGATGGTCACACTTTTCCATTCGCTGTCGCGGGTGAACCGGGGCACGTTGGAGCGTCCCTTCAACATCCCCAGCAGTGCGGCTGCCAGCACCCACACCCAGCCGATAATCGGCGCGAAGACGAATTGGACGATGATGCCCACTACTGCGCAAATTATCATTAAGGCATAACGCTTCTTGATGGGCATCGTGTTGGCAAAGACGAACTCAGGCGATTTGTTCATGCTTCTCCCCCCGTTTTTGAAGGCTGGTCAGCTCCTGGTAACCCATCGCCTGCCAGTAGATCGGGCAGGCGCCTGTACAGATGTCAAACTGCGGGCAGGCTTTACAGATTTTGTGTGCATAGCGCTTTTCTCGCCAATAGCGTGCGCGGCGCCCCTCCCACACCCGGTGAAACGGCGTCTGTAGCAGGTTGCCCACTCTTTTTGGCAGGCTGGAACAGGGCAGCACATCACCGGTAGGCGATATACTGAGCAAACCATCGCAGGCCGCGCAGGACTTTCCGCCAAGTTGCGAGGCCACTGGGTTGAACAGGCAATACGGAGTGGGCGAGTACCACATGAACTCGATATCCTCGTCACGGGCCGCCTGTTGAATTCCAGCCATCAGACCAGCCATCTCGGTATAACTGATGGTCACCTCTTCATTGGGTGCGCTGCCGCAGGGGATCACCATGTTCATGGAGAGCCGCTTCATACCAAGTGTTTTCACGAAGGCGATCAACTCGGTCAGATGCGCCGCGTTCATGCGGTTCACGGTGGTGTTGGTATGTACATGGAGACCACTTTGCTTCAACAGCTCGATGCCCCGCACGGTGCGATCAAAGGAGCCAGGGAGCTGCGTCAGACGGTCGTGAACATCAGCATTCGGACCTTCCAGACTCACCTGCGCACTGCGCAAACCCGCCTCTTTCAAACCCGTGACCAGCTCCTCGGTCAGGTTGGTGCCGTTGGTGATGAGGTTCACCCGAATACCCAACGCGGTGGCGTAAGCTGTCAACTCCACGAGATCTTTCCGCAGGGTGGGTTCGCCGCCGGTCCAACTGACGCTGGGCGCTTCGGCGTCCTGCTTGATGATCTGCAGCACCCGTTTGATTTCGTCTGTGCTCATCTCAGCGCAGTCAGGCCGCTTCTTGCACTGGCAGCCTGCGTAGCAAAACCGGCAGCTCAGGTTGCAGCGATAGGTCATTGCGATCTCCGAAAGCACCGGCAAGGTGTTGAAGGGCCTTTGATAGGGCACCACATCCACCGCGATGCGGTCCTGCCCTTCCCCGAGGCAGCCCATGACCATCGCCCGGATGTCGCTGAAGAAGTCGCTGATGTCCTTCATTTTGGCATCATCATGCGCCATCTTCGGACTACGGCTTGATATCACCTCGTGTATGGAACGCCCATTCAGCGTCTCCTTCAAGAGCAGCAAGCCGGTTTTGTTGATCTTATAGGCCTGGTTGGGCAGCAGGATCAGCAGGCTGTCGCGCTCGCGCACGGTCACATGCGGTTTGATGCTGTCCACAAAGCTGTCGATCCAGTCGATGCGGCTCTCCATCAGTGCGCGCCTCCACTGACGCAGGCACTGTGACATGCCGAGTGGCACGCGCTGTGACAAGCACTGTGACACGCGGAGTGACAGGCACTGTGGCAGGCATCATGACATGCGGTATGCACATAGCAGGCTGAATGGCAAGCCGTCGAGCTCATGAAGGAGCTGAAGTCCTGGCTCTCAATCAGTTCATCACCCTTGATGCCCTGGGCGATCTCATCAGGGCGTGATTCCACATACCGGTTGGTGGTGTTGTAGTGGGTGGTTCCATACCAGTAGTGCGCATAATACCGAGGATAGCGGTGCTCGTGCATCATGAAGCCCTCATCACGTTGCTCTGGGGCCTCCTCGACTTTCTTATACTGTTCGGCTATGACTTGCCGATACCACTCTTTAGTCGCTTCCAGGTCGCAGTCCCAGGCTTTTTTCTGGATTTGGTCCACCATATCTTGGAACATCGCCTCAAAATCGGCTGCCAATAACGAGCCATCGCCACGGATTCGGCTCAGAAGCATCTCCTCATACCGGTTATCAGCCGACTGGTCTATCGGATAGAGCCGCTCCAGCTTAATGGGCTGCACCTGCAGAACCTTCACCAGCGACACCGACTCCATGCGGGAGATGATGGCACCCAGAATGCGCGGGAGGGGAACATCCAGCAGCATCGCCGCTTCGATCATATCCAGCTCTGCGATTTTGCCGGGGATACGGTAGCTGGAGACCTCGATTTTCGGAGGTACCCACTCGCCGCGCTCCCAGTCCACTTCGCTCAACTCGTTCAACGCCGACGCGGTGGTCTTCATTTTGGAGTTAAGCAGCAGCAGCGACACCAGCACCACCCCAATCAGCAAACCACTGCCAAGCACCACCCGTCCCATATCCGGTTGCACCCTTTGCTGGACGGGCAGTGGCTCATCGTCGACTGGCATGTTGGGCTGCGAGTCCGTCTGGCCTATCAGTGGTTCGCTGGGCAGTGGTCCGCTTGACTGGGGCGATGGAGCAGATTTCTTCAACGCAAACAGGTTCGCATTGATGTAGCTGGAGATACGCATGTGATACTGAGGTGGCGGGTTATTCTTGTGGAAGCGTACCGTCAGCCAGTCCTTACCGTTGGCGGGTTGACCATAGTAGCTGATGAGATACTCGGAGTTGACATATTTCTCAGTGCGAAACCCCAGCTTTTTCAATAGCGGCTGAGAAACCGTCTTGCTTGCTGTGCTGACCGGGTAGTGCAGATACACCGTCATATGCTCAGCGGCGACATCGAACTGACACGGTGCCCAGTCAAAGAAGACCAGTTTACCGAATTTGCTTTGAGTGGTTCCCAAATATCCGGCAGCCGCCAGGTCGGTGGCATAAGGGACGATATAAGTCACTTCACCGGAGCTCACGGAGGCCCCATTGGCCAATATCACATCGAACTTACCGCCGACATCCGTGATGGAGAGCCCGTACCGACGCCCTGCGGAGTCGATTGCCGCCGCCTTGCCGTAATCAAAGCGTGGGGCGGCACTGCCGAAGCCCTCAAGGTAGAATCCGTGCAGCTCCCCGCTCAGTACCTTGTAACGCACTTTGTATACCACAACCGCGCGGCCGTCTTTCGTGGGAGAGATATCTACCTCAACCCACTTGAGCGCAACCTCGGTGGCCATCGCACAGGTGGCCAGCAGGCACAGAACCATGGCGATCAACAGTTTCCAGGCATTTCTCAACTCAGTATGTCCCCTTTGCCAGAATCAAGCATATGTCAATATTCTGACATATATGCGCGGATTCCTGCGTAGAGATGAAAACCAGATGGGGTTTTTACGTCACCTAGTCAGCCACAACCGCCCCTCTCAGCCCTACCGTTACCAGCTTGATTTTTGCCGGGAAGCGGTTCAATCTGTTATAATATAGTGGGAATTTTAGTCAATTTCGGCTCAAACAGGCCCATCTCCGCACCCAGGAAAGGACGTCACGCACCGATGTCAGAAGACGAAACCCAGCAGTCAATGCCGCTCGCGAGTATAGCCAATGTTTCATTAGAGAAGGAGCTTGCCTCGTCGTATCTCGGATACGCCATGAGCACTATTATTGCACGTGCATTACCGGATGTTCGAGACGGCATGAAGCCGGTGCAGAGGCGCATCCTCTTTGCCATGCGTGAACAGGGGTTTGGGCCTAATACCGCCCATGTGAAATGTTCTGCCGTTGTCGGCGAAACAATGAAGCGTTTCCATCCACACGGTGACAGTGCCATCTATATGACTCTAGCGCGTATGGCGCAGGAGTTCTCTCTACGATATCCGCTCATCTCAGGCCAGGGTAACTTCGGATCCATTGACGGTGACAGCCCGGCTGCCATGCGGTATACGGAATGCCGTCTTAGCCAGGTCGCCATGGAGATGATGGACGATATTGACAAGGAGACGGTCGACTGGGAAGACAACTATGACCAGTCCACCAAAGAACCTACCATCCTCACCGGCAAGTTCCCTAACTTCCTGTGCAACGGCGGTCAGGGTATCGCCGTAGGCATGGCTACCAACCTCGCGCCGCATAACCTGCGCGAAATCGTGGATGCGTTGAACCTGTTGATCGATCACCCTGACAGCACCATCCCAGAGCTGATGCAGGTGGTCACCGGTCCTGACTTCCCAACCTACGGCCTGATCTTGGGCACAAAGGGAATCCAGGGAGCCTATGAAAAAGGCCGTGGTCAGGTGATCATGCAGGCCAAAACGCAATTTGAGCCGATGGACAACGGCAAGCACTGCATTGTCATCACCGAGCTTCCCTACCAGGTGAACAAGGCTCGCTTGATTGAGCAGATTGCCGACCTTGTGAAGCAGAAGCGTGTAGACGGCATCACCGGGCTGGACGACTTTACCGACCGAACCGGTATGCGCGTGGTGATTGAACTTCGCCGCGACGCTAACCCGCACAAGATTCTGAACTTCCTTCTGAAGCATACCCCGATGCGCAGCACATTCGGCCTGATCATGCTGGCTCTCGATGCCAACACCCCGCGCGTCATGAACCTAAAGCAAGTTTTGAATCACTACCTGATGCACCGGCACCAGGTGATTACCCGCCGCACTATATACGAAGTGTTCCGTGCTCAGCAGCGTGCCCACGTGCTCGAAGGTTTGCAGATTGTTGTCCGCGAACTGGATGAGATCATCAAAATCATTCGCCATTCGAGTAACTCAGAAACCGCGCGCCGTGAGATCATGAAGCGGTTTGACCTCACGCAGATTCAAGCTGAAGCCATTCTGAGCATGCAGCTCCGCCAGTTGACCGGTCTTGAACAGACACGCCTGGAAGACGAGTATAAAGACCTTCTACGCAATATTGCCCACCTGGAAGATATCCTCGTGGATGATGCTCGCGTTTGGTCTATGATAAAAGGCGAACTGAAAGAGATGCGCGACAAATTCGGCGACGACCGCCGAACCCGCATCATCGCCACAGAAGCCAGTGACATCGGTGAAGAGGATATGATCCCTGAAGAGGACATGCTGATCACCATCACCCGTGATGGTTATATCAAGCGTCTTCCGATGGACTCTTTCAAAATCCAGCACCGAGGCGGTAAAGGTGTCATTGCTGCGAACAAGAAGGAAGAGGACAGCCTTGAGCACATCTTCCAGATCAGCACGCACCACTACATCCTGTTCTTCACCAACAGAGGCCGTGTCTACCGACTGAAGGCTTACGAAGTGCCGCAGTCCAGCCGGCAAGCCAAGGGTATGCCCATCATCAACCTGATTCGCATTGAATCCGATGATGTGCTGACCGCAGTGGTGAGCGTGAAGGACTTCCGCGATGACCGATTCCTGATGATGGCCACCCAGAAGGGTGAGGTGAAGCGCACTTCACTGAGCAACCTGGCGAACCTTCGAGCCAACGGCCTGTTCTGCTTCAACGTGGAAGAGGGCGATGAGCTGGGATGGGTGACTTGCACCGATGGCGACGAGGAGCTGGTGCTCATCACTGCCGAGGGTATGAGCCTGCGCTTTAAGGAGACCGATGTGCGTGCCTCTGGACGACAGTCTGGCGGTGTGCGCGGTATCCGGCTGGAGGAGAACGACCAGCTTGTGGCGATGGTGAAGCTGCAGGAAGACCGCGATCTGCTGGTCATCAGCGAGAACGGCTTTGGCAAACGCACCCCGCTGAACAGCTACCGCCAGCAAACGCGCGGCGGTAAGGGCATCATCACCATGAATGTCACCAGCAAGACAGGCACGGTTGTGGGTGCCCGAGCGGTAGTGCCCGATGAGCAGGTGATCCTGGTCACGGCGGGCGGTAAGGCGATCCGCTGCAGTGTGGGTGACATCCGGCAAAGCGGGCGTAACGCCTCCGGCGTGCGCATCATGCGAATCGGCGAGGGCGAACGGGTGAGTGCTGTGGCGAGAATTAACAACGCCATAGACGAAGAGAGCCCGGAAGCAGCAACCGCACCGGCCACCAAGAAGGCCAAAGCGGTCAGTGCCGATGATGAGACCGAGTTGATGGACGATGTGGACATCATCGATGAAGAGCTTCTGGACGATGAGGAGCTTGACGACACCGAAGATACCACAGAGGACGAAGAGTAGTCCGGTAATCACCGGCTAGCGATCCCAGCAGGGGCGGTTTCCCAACCGCCCCTGTTTTGCGTACTAATGACAACGCCGGACGTCGGTAGTTTACGAATGACCGGGGCGGTCTGGCTACCGGCTAGCGGTTGCAGAAACCTCAAGACCGCGCCGGTCTGGCGGATAGCCTGTAACCCATACCTCACCGCCGCGCCCTGAAGGACTGCGGCTTCTTAACCGAAAAGCCGTCTAAAGACGTCTGAGATATCAATCCACTGGGCGTACAGATTCTATGCTTGACCGTTTCAACCCGTTCTCAAACTAAATAACATGCCTGCAGCCGGCTTCCAGCCGGCTTTTTGGATAATAAGCCGCCATCCTTCAGGGCGCGGCAGGGAATTGTGGGTAATAGATAGACATAAATGTCTCGGCTGTTGATCTATTAACACTCGCCCGTGAAGGCACGGCAGCCCAGGCTGTAACTGATACGGTCGTAGGGGCGTCCCTTGTGGGTGCCCTAATCGTTGATCATCCGATAGTTTAAGTATAAGGCGCCCACAAGGGACGCCCCTACGACCAGCTATATACAAGCCCGCTAAACCGGGCTGCGGAGATCCTTGCCGACAAAGATAACGTTAATGAAGACTGCTTCAGCAGTCTTGGTGTTCAATAGCCGAGACATTTATGTCGCGGAATCGGTGACCTACTGGCCATGCGATATTTATGGGTCATAGACTGTCCTTTAGGGCGCGGGGGTGAGTCATAGTCTGGGCTGAGTAGCGAATCTCATGTTGATATCGGCACACCGGTGATAGGGATACCAGCCGCCAGCGTCTCACGATACACTATGATGGGGTTTGTTCGGAAACCCCACACAACACAAAATGATTAGGAGTTCCATGGATAAATCCGCTTTGGGTAGCATACTGACCGTGACTTCAATCCTCGGGATTGGACTTTACGGTGTCAGTTTCAAGTATATATCGCTGAAGAGGCTGCACCTGCCCTCCGTGAATGTGGGGATGTACATCGCATCCACCACCGCCATCGCGATCGCTGCCATGATGCTGGGCGGGTTCCCGCACACCTGGCAGTTTTTCGCCTTCGGTATCGCCATGGGATTGGGGGCATACGGCTTTGTCTCTTTTCTGCGAGTGGCCAGTTCGCTGGGTTCGACCGCGATCTGCTGGACAATCACGCAGATGGCCATCGTGATGCCATTCCTGGCCTCTTTTCTGGTTTACCACGAGCTGCCATAATGGAACCACTGGCTGGGTCTTCTCATCACTGGCGTGGGAGTGGCCATGCTGGGTGCTGATGTGAAGGAGAAACAGCAATGAAATACATGCAGGCGGTGACCGCCGTATTTTTGACCAACGGATTTGTGATGCTGCTGATGCAATATCTGCCCAAAAGCGGTGTGACGGATGGGTATGTGGTGCCATGCCTGGCACTGATGTGCGGCACAGGCATGATTTTCAGCTTCTTTGTGAAAGGCGAAAAGCAGCCTGAAGGTGGGGCCTCGAAACTTGGCTCGTTGGCCGCCGGAGTGATGGCTGGTCTGTTTTGGGCCGCCGGCCTGACCACGCAGGTGCTGGCGGTGCCGCTGGTCCCAGGCTACATCTTGTTCCCGGTGATCGCCGGGGCCAACACTCTGCTGGTCACCGTTGCCTCTCGCTACGTGTTCAAAGAGCACATCGGCAGGCGTGGGGTGATCGGCATCGGTTTGTGTATGCTGGCGATTGTGCTGCTCAGCGTGTAGCGGTGGAGTGGACAGGTGGGATCCAACGCAATGACGCAAAGAAGCAAAGGCGCAGGGGGGGATTTATCTGCACCACGGGTTATCAGCACCCTCCCTTTGCGTCCTTGCCCCCTTGCGCCTTGGCGTTTGGTCCCTCTCCACACCAAGCCGGATGTAAACCAAAACTAGAGAAACCAGACCCGTTTTTAGAAATTGGCATAAAAACCTCTTGACTCGCAATACTTAACAAGTATAATGATCACATGACAGGCGATTGTGGCCTGTGTACGATCCAAATTAATAGGAGTACCGCGATGAAGAATTGCCTCGCCGTTCCGGTTGCGTTGTGCCTCTTGCAATTTATGGGGGGGGGCAGCACACGCTATGCCCAATATGTGGAGTACGGGACAACCGATTAGTGCCACCATGACCGAATCCCCTGCGGGAACAGTCCATGCCCCCGGCACCAAAAGTTACACCATTACCGCCACCGACACAGACACCGCCTTTCCAGGTCATGTGGGCCCCGTGCCCCACCTTACAGTGCTATAGGGAGGCACATTGATATGAGAAAGCTAATTCCGTTCATTCTTGCTGCTACAGTTGTCATATCGGCCACTATTCCCATGCAATCCGCGATCACGCAGCAGCAAGCGATTCAGGCAGTCAGGAACTTTATAGGTGACCAGAATGCTCAGGTGTCCATGACGCCAGGAGTGACTGAGATGACAACATCCACACCCTCGGAATCGTTCCTCGACTTTTGGGATGATAACAACCCTTATTACGATTTGACCAGCGGCAACTACCAGTATTTCGTGGATGGGAACAGCGGATTGATCAGAACGGTGATCGTGACATCTGACCTGAACGTCTATCCCGCCGATGCACTCAACTGCGAAACGATGTGGGCAAGATATAGTATGATGCCAAGAAACCACATGCAGCAGCCATCATCTGATACCTGGGTGCTTCGATTTCCAGATGGCTCGTGGGATCCGAGTGTTCAACTCAGTTTCTCAAGAACCGACGGTGGGCTAGTCGATCAGGTCACTGCATTCTATACACCAGTAGCTAGCACAAGACCAACCATCACCGTTACCATAAAACAAGCCATCTCCATCGCTAAAACAATTGCCGGATCATATGCCTGGCAGGGTGAGGATGAGATTGTATATACATACCCCTATTTCGACATGGAGGACGCCGATGGTGTTGACTGGCGGACCAATGATCAAGGTCTGCCTGAACCTGTATATACCATCACTTTCATCGTGTCATCAGATCCGACAGTCAGTGCTGCATGGATTAACTCTGAGTCATCTCATGGCATGATGGACTGCGCAACATTCATCGTGTATGTTAACGCAGCGAATGGGTCTATTGTATATTCAGACGGCAGTGAATACCTTTGCTCCTCAGAAACAACGGGTGTGAAAGCAGACACCGGACTTATCGGAAAACAAAAGTCTGCCCGTTTGGTACCGTTCACTACATTACAGGCTTTAGCTGGGAATCACAAACTAGCAGCGACTAAAGGTACCAAACTACTTCTCATTAATGGTAAGCGTATGGCTCTACCAGGCAGGGTGATTTCAATCAAGAATAGGCTCTACCTACCATGGCAAGCACTGAATTACATACCAGGAGTGAAGGCCACCTATAAGGCGGAGTTGAATTCACTCGCGATATCAACGACCGGGAAATCCGTAGCTGTAAAGATGCCGGTCGGCAAAAGTGTATCAACACCGGCGGTGAAGAAGGCGAAGTAGACACCAACACCCATAACCGGCGCGGGCACCCCGCGCCGGTTTTTTCGTTTGGGGGTATGCAACACGTTGCAACGGGTCGGGCTATTTATCTGAACCAATGATGCCCCGGATGGGATCCAACGCAATGACGCAAAGAAGCAAAGACGCAGGGGATGCGAACCCGTTGGTCATTATCTGAACCACGGATTATCAGCACCCTCCCTTTGCGTCCTTGCCCCCTTGCGCCTTTGCGTTAGTTCCCTCCAGGCCATAATTCGTCTGAACCACGGATTTCACAGATGACACGCATAGGTTCGGATGGGAAGGGGTGCCAATCGGGAGATTGGCGTTCCTAGGTGAAGCGTCTTTGCGTTAGTTCCCTCTCCAGGCCCTGATCTGCGCCATCTGCGAAATCTGTGGATGCATATTCACGGTTGCCAATCCACCACCAAGTCGCCTACACTGTATTTAATAACCAAGAACGAACTCAGGAGGTCATCCCATGCGCACAGGTAAATATATCCTGCTATTGGCATTCATGGTGAGCAGCGTTTCAGCAATGGTGTGTGCGGCTGCCCCGAATTACACACCCGAGGTGGAGCAGATCAACGCGATGATACGTCGTGGTGACTGGAAACCGGTCATGGACAAAATACGTCAGCAGCCGATCCTCGCGCAGAGCAAAGATGCGATGGGTGCCACACCACTGCACACGGCCGCACAGCAGGGATATGTGCAAATGGGGGCATGGCTGCTCACGATTGGCGCCAATGTCAACAGTAAAGACTACAGCGACCAAACCCCGCTTCACATGGCCGCCGATACCGGTCATGCCGAGATGTGCCGGATGTTGATCAAGCATGGCGCATCTGTGCGGGCTACGGACATCGACGGGCTGACACCTTTGCATGTAGCCACAAAAGGCAGGTGCGTAGCCGCGCTGGCATCGGCAGGAGCCTCGGTCGATGCACGTGACAAACTGAGCTTGACACCGCTCTTCTATGCTGTGGCCAGTGCCAGGGCGGATGTCGTGAAGGCGTTGATTCAAGCCCATGCGAATGTGAACATTCGTGACCAAAAAGGCAAGACCGCTTTAGTCTGGGCGCAGGAACGCAAACTGACCGAAATCGCCTCCTTACTAGAAGACGCTGAATAAATAGCAGCTTAATCGGAGAATAAGTGATCATGACCAGATGGAATATTCCGGACACCGACCGCGACCGCTTGCGGGAACTGGCAAGGAAACAGGCCGAATATGCTGCGCTGCCAATCATGCAAGAACGCATCAAGCGGTGGTATGCACACAACGACATGCAGGGTGACCGGCCTATGGTGCATATCGAGGTCGGCACATTCGTCTCAGAGGTCATGCCTCCGCTGCTGTGCGGTTCGAATGCGGCCCGCGCCATTGAGAGCCAGTTGATAATGAACATGATCAACCACGAGCTGATTGATGACGACCGTGTGGTAGCCGATCACTTCGGAATAGGCTGGTGGAGCGGCTTCCGTCTGTTCGACATCGATATCCAAAGGTCGTATGCTAAAGACTCACGCGGGCAGAACCTGGGATTTCACATCGACTACCCCATCACCGACCTGGAGGCCCAGATCGATGGGCTGCAGCCCAGCGTGTACAGCGTGGATAAACCCGGAAGTCTGGAGTATAAGCAGTTTGTCGAGGAGATATTTGGCGATATCCTGCCGGTGCGGTTTGTGGGGGGCACCCCTGGCAACAACCCCAGTTACCGGTTGATTGAGCTGATGGGCATGGAAAACGTGATGTGCGCCATGAAAGAGTGCCCGGATGCTTTGCACCGGCTGATGCGCATGGTCACGGATGACATCAAGACCTACCACCAGTTCTGCGAGCAGAACGACCTGCTGATAGTGAACAACGGCAACGACTGGGCGGGTCAGGGCACTTTCAGCTTCACCAATGAACTGCCTGCTGAGGGTTATAACCCGGCACATGTTCGGCTGAAAGATATGTGGGGATACTCCGATTCGCAGGAGTCGGTGGGGTATTCGCCTGCTGCCTACCATGAGTTTGTGGGCCCATATTACCATGAACTAATGGAGCTATTCGGCCTGAACAACT
Source organism: Armatimonadota bacterium (assembly GCA_963677485.1). Classification (GTDB taxonomy): domain Bacteria; phylum Armatimonadota; class HRBIN16; order HRBIN16; family HRBIN16. The sequence continues at coordinate 1,517,058 of OY781964.1, forward strand.
ACGGCTGTTGTGAACCGGTGCATCCCTATTGGGAGAAAGATATCCAACACTTCCCCAATCTGCGCAAAGTGTCGATATCTCCCTGGTGCGATGAGGCCTTCATGGGCGAAGCGCTGCGTGGACGGCGAACCATATTCCACCGTAAACCGAGCCCGCAGTATCTCAGTGCCGAAGGCAAGCTGGACGAAGAGGCATATGGCAAGCACATTCTGGCTACCATGACGGCGGCCAAGGGCTGCAAGCTGGAGTTCAGCTACCGCGATGTGTATATGCTGGGCGGTGATGTGAATAAACCGCGCGAGGCTGTGGCCCTGATGCGCCGCCTGTTTGATAAATACTGGCAACCGTAGACGGAAAACCCTCGATTGACGGGTCGGCACCTGATGGCAGCAGACATTCGTGAATTATACGGTATAATTTGAGGTACCGGAGCCCTGACGTTCCGGCCCCAAACGAGACGGTTAGACATGACTGTCCACGCGGCACCCACGACGGAAAGTATCTTGTAAGACTACCGAGCGATCGGTAAGTCTGAGTCATCCCTCACCATATAGATTAGGGGTAACACTCATGTTACAAGCGTTGCTTTCCCCCGGGTTGCAAAGTCGATCCACACAGGTTCGGGTTCAGCAGTTGCTGTTCCAGATCCGCTTGTTCTTTCGAGGGCTACTGTGGGCATTCAGCGCGATCGCGGTCATGGTGTTCCTGTTCTTAGTGCTGTATAGCTCCAAGAGCCTGTTGGGAATAGATTTCTTTCCCAGCGTGCATTTCAGGGATATCGTAGCTACGTTCACGATGTAGTGTATGGCAACTGCATCATGCGGCCTTCCTTCGGGAAGGCCGCCCGGATTTTTAGAGCACGGGGGCGTCTCCCCTGGGCACGCCAATCTCCCGATTGGCTCCCTCTCCATCCGAACCTATCCGTGCCATCCGCTTAATCCGCGGTTCAGACAATCCGGGCATCGGACGGATAGGACGGATGGGACCGATCGTGTGGGGGTGACCGGCGGTCACCCTCGTCAGACGGCGACGTGTAGGGGCGCGGTTTCCGCGCCCAGGGGCGGGGAAACCCCGCCCCTACAACGGTTCAACGGGCGACCTCCGGTCGCACCGATTGTTATACGACCATCAAGAGGGCGAGGCACGCCTCGCCCCTACTCGATGATGCTGAACTCCGCGAGGCCGCTGAACTGCTGGCCGGCTTGTTCACTGAGGGCCACCAGCTTGATATACCTCGCCTCGACCGCGCCGTTGAAAAGAACCTGCTGAGGTATCGCGGTGTTGGCCAGGCGTCCTTTGGCGATACAGGAACCCCAGCCAAGACCATCTTTGCTGATATACACCTCGTAATCCGCAATGCGGCCGTTGACCATATCGACGCGGCTGGTCAGCAAAAGCCCCTTGATACTGCGCATCTGCCCCATGTCCACCGCGACCCAGTGCGGCAGCATATCGATCTGTGCGCCCCATCTGGTGTGCCAGTAGCTGCCTTGCCGTCCATCCAGGATGTTGTTCACGCTTTCGGGGCCACCTTGGTCGCTGTCACAGCCAAGCACACGCCAGCCCGAACGATCTACTAGATAGATCCGCGGGACGCTCTGTATCAGCACGGGCAGACTGTGTTTGCTGACATTCACAGTCAGCGGCTCTTTGCCCACCAGTTTAATCGGCTGTGTATAGGCAAGCTCGGGTTGACCGTCCACGGAATAGCTCACTTTCGCGGAGCTGTCGGGGTTGATCAGTTGTATCAAGCCCGCGCCGTCCTGCCACATCGCGACGGGTTTCACGCGCTCCGGCGCAGACTGCTGGCTCAGGGTCTGTGCCTGCTTTTGTCCGCCGGACAATGGCTTGATGATGAAGCTGAAGGTGGCTGGGTCATTGTAGAGCGTATATTGCGGCAACGGACCGGGCCCGCAAGCTGCAGAACCCACACCCATCGTGCCGGCACTGACGCACAACGCGGTGAGCTGACTGGTCGGCAACAGATGCCGATAATTCACGCTGCCCAGTTGCTCATCAATATATGGCAAGGCCGAGAAGGCGAAAGGCGATCCGCTGCTCTGCACCATCACACCCTGACCTGTGCGGTCGGTGAGGGCAGTCCAGCGGGTATCCATATGGTTGCCGCACTCCATAGATGCAACGTATTGGGTGAGTTGCTGTGCCACGCTGCTGCGATAGAGGCCCAGGTCAGCTCCGCGCATCCGGTCCGGGTAGTTCTCCTGAGGTCCACGCCCGTAGTAACTCAGCTGGTTCAGTGCGGGGTTCAACAGCATCCGCATACCCATCCTGGCGATCACGCCGCGAGGGGTGAGCGGGATGACGCTGATATCCACCGCGATGCTGCCATCGGCCTGAATTAGGTAGCAGACGGTTTGGTGGAAGACCGGCACGCCGTCGCCAAGCCAGTCGATCTCTGCATCAACCCGGATGCTCGATGGCGATATCGGCTCCACAGAAACCCTGCTGGCTTTGGCTTTCAGATCGTTCAGCCCCATCGCCTTCCAGTCGGATGCGGCCCAGAAGTCATCATTCACATGCGGGGCGCGATAGGTCCACAGTCCAAAACCACCCTTTGGGTCCAGCAGTGGCCGTCCATGGTAGGCGAGTTTAGTGAGCATTCCGGTCTGACGATCGATGCTGGCTTGCAGTTCCTTCGTGCTAAACTCCAGTTGCGCGGCGCTCTGCTTCAGTGTGATGGCATTCGTCACCACTGGCGCTGCCATTGCGGTCTGTTTGATGGGCAGCACCCACTGACCGCTGGCCAGCTCGTAGCCTTTCGGTGCCCAGAGGGTGGCGTTCTTCAGCCGAAATCCCAGTTCCAGCAGATACTCCGTGCCAGGAAGGGCCGTCATTGAGCCGATCGGGATTTGCATATCGCGGCTGGCTCCAGGCTCCAGTGACAGGCTGGGTAGTGTGCCTTCTCGCAGCAGCACGCCCTGCTGTTTGACCCGCCAGACCATCTCAAACTGGTCAGTATTCGTGAACGCATAGCGGTTGGTGACACGGATGCTGGGCTTGCTCAGGTCTGCCGCTGCCATCTTGATCCACTGGTAGACACGCTTCACCTCATAGTATTTTGGCGTGGGTGTGCGGTCGGAAAACACCACTCCCTTGATGATGAACGCCCCGTGGTTGGGCTCATCGCCAAAACCGCCGCCCATCGCCAGGAAGGGTTTGCTGGGGTCACGGCGGTTCCAAAGCACTTGGTCCTGCCACTCCCAAATCGCCCCACCCATCAGCGCCGGGTTCTCATCGATGATGTCGTTGTATTCACCCAGCGCGCCCATGCTGTTGTTCATCGCATGGGCATACTCGCACAGGTAGAAGGGCTTGGTGAAGTCCCCTTTGGCCACAGAGGCACACTCGGCCGGCGAGCTATACATTTGGCTGTCGATATCGGTGGGGTTGTTTTTGCCATACGGATAGCCCTGGTAGTGGCTGGGACGCGAGTCATCCAGCAGCTTAAGGCGGGCCAACTCCGTGTCCAGGTTCGAGCCGCTGTAGCTCTCGTTGCCCAGCGACCAGATGACCACGCTGGGATGGTTGCGGTCGCGCATGACCGAGTTGGTGATGCGCGCCTCATACTGAGCGCGCCATTCGGGCGATTTGCTGATGCCCTGGGCGTAGTCGCCGTGGCACTCCACATTCGCCTCGGCTACGAGGTAGATGCCGTATTGGTCGCAAAGCTCATACCAGCGCGGGTCATTGCTGTAGTGGCTGGTGCGCACGTGGTTGCAGTTGGCCTGTTTCAGCAGCTTGAGGTCGCGGATGCGCTGGGCATCGGTCTCCACATGGCCGGTGTCAGGCCAGTTCTCGTGCCTGTTGGAGCCCTTCAGCTTGACCGGCACACCGTTAATGCAGAACAGCCGGCCCTTCACCTCCACCTTTCGGAAGCCTGTGCGGCAACTGACGATCTGCTTTGTCTCAGCGTCACCTTTGAGTGTCAGCACCGTGGTGTAGAGGTAAGGATGCTCCGCATTCCACTTGGTGGGAGCCTTGACCAACATCGTCACATCGTAATGGCATGTTGAGTTCACCGTCAGAGCGGGTATTATCACGGTTCTTTGCACCCCGGTCGGTTTACCAGCGGCGTCATACAGCTCCACCATCAGCTCGCGTGATGGGGTTGGCTCCGACGAGGTGTTATTTACCTCGAGCTGCACGTTCAGAATGCCATTTTTGTAGTCAGAGTCCAGGTCGCCATTCACAAAGAAGTCCTGTATGTGCTGCTTGGGGGTGCTCCAAAGACGCACGCTGCGGAAAATCCCGCTGAGGAACCACATATCCTGGTCCTCCAGATAGCTGCCCGCGCTGAAGCGGTAGACCTGCGCGGCCAGAAGGTTCTTGCCGGGCTTGAGGAAGGGCGTGATGTCAAACTCCGCCACCGTGCGGCTGTCGGTGCTGTAGCCCACATATTGGCCGTTGACCCACAAAAACAGGTTGGAGTCCACCCCATCAAAGGAGATCAGCGTGCGGCGCGACTTCCAGTTGGCCGGCAGGTCGAACCATCGCCGATAACTGCCCACCGGGTTGCGCTCGGTGTAGGTGGTCCAGTTCTTGTCCGGCGTGCCCATCACATGCGGCGGATCGGTCTTGAATACAAACCCTGAGCATAGATAGTTCGGGGTTCCGTAACCCTTCATCTGCCAGTTGGATGGCACCGCGATGCTCTTCCACTTCGAGGCATCATACCCGGGCTGCTCAAAGCCGATCGGACGCATCTCTGGCGAGGACACCCAGTGGAACTGCCACTGGCCATCCAGCATACGGCAATATGGCGAGTTGGTCCGGTCGGCCTTTAATGCCTGTGACAGGCTGCCATACGGCATCATCGTGGCATGAGGCGGCAGCTTGTTGATGCCTGTGATGGTGGGGTCTTCTATCTCGCGCGGAAAGGGCAGCTCATCGGGCGAGGCCCAAGCCACGGCGAGAGGTCCCAGCAGCAGACCGAAGAGCGCTGCGCAGAATGTAAGTGTGGGAAACAGCTTCATGAAGACTCCTTTGTTGAGACCTGACCGTATCCGTACCGGCGGGCAGGATGGGATGATACGTAAACTCACCTGTTCTCATGATATAACTAACTGCCACCACAGCGTTACCAAGCAGGCGATCATTTACCTATAATACGAGCCTGAACCTGCATAAGACGTAAATCCTTAGTAGCTCGATTGCGGGCTGGCATCCTTCGACAAGGCTGACCGGCCCCGCTCGGGCTATCGTCTGAACCACGGATTACACGGATTGACAGGATGACACAGATGGGAAGATCGCCGCCCGCGTCGCTTTGCGCCTGCGGGCGCTTTCGGGGAAGGCCTTGCGCCCGCTTGCGGGCTGCAAATGCCTAGACGCGCGGTGAGGGAACCCCGTTTAGGGACGCCAGTCCCGTGGGGTGACTAAACCCGCGGCAGTGTGGGCTGGTAACCCCCGATATTTACGATCAGCCCCGTGTCGATGGGTTCCATCTCATCATCCGCCGCTGATGGCTGAGGTGTTATATCGGGCAATGGGTAGGCCCAATAAGTGGCTACCATCGGGTCTCTGACAAGCCTGTGACCGTGAATCGCTTCCGCTACCGCCGGCAAATCACATCCCGCATGATGCCGCCCTCGACTTCATCTGGCAATATCCGGTATAACAAGCATGACACACCATCAAAACCATGATCAGCCCGACCGCACCAAGGAGTCCATAATGGCAGATGAACGGCAGTTAGAGATACTGAACCAGGGCGTGGATGTATGGAATGATTGGCGCGGGAAGAACCCCGGTGTAGTTGTAGACCTGATGAATGCTGAGTTAAACGGCAAGGTGCTGAGCTCGGTGAACCTCAAGCACGCCAACCTCATTGGGGCTGAGCTGAATGGAGCGGACCTGAGTGAAGCCGACCTGAGGGAGGCGCGCCTGAACGTGGCGGACCTCAGCACGGCCAACCTGCTAGGGGCCAACCTGAGCGGGGCCTATCTGCTGTTTGTGCACCTTAACGGAGCCGATCTGGCCGGAGCGGACCTCAGTGGGGCATATCTTGAAAAGGCGGACATGCAGGAGACGCATCTATATAAGGCGAACCTCAGCGGGGCCAACCTGACCGATGCCAGCTTGATCGGAGCGGACCTTACGGGTGTGGATATCACGGGTGCCACATTGATTGGTGCGAATCTTGGCATCACCAACGTCACAGACATCATATACGATCTTAAGTCGATGGCCGGGAAATATAAGGGCATCTGCGTAGACAGTTGCTTCGGCTACGCCGTTTTCAAACGCGACGCACAAGACCAGGACTATATCGACACGCTGTGGGCCAATGCAAAAAACCAGTGTCCACTATACGACCGGATCACAAAGGTTCACACCTGGTTTATAGAGCTGTGGGCGAAATGGGTTGGCTGTAAGTGGCTGCCGTTGTTCAAACACATCCACAATACCACAGGTTTGTTTTGCGGCATCAAGCACAGACGCCAGCAGCCGCTGCGGATTATCGGCATATGGTTATGGGGTTTCCTCACGGATTACGGCCGCAGCATTCCGCGGTTATCGCTTGTAGCGGCTATGGTCATCGCGGGGTTTGGGTACTATTACCAGTGCCATCCAGAACTTGTGAACATCAACGCCCCCGTGCAGCACAGCATGCCGCCAGCAAGCTCGGGGGGGAGCACTCTGAACGATTATCTGTTCGGTACACCTGAACCAGCCAGCACACCGGCGATGTCGGGGTTCACACCGTATTACTTTTCTGTGGTTATTTTCACCACACTTGGTCTGGGCGACATATCACCCCACGGCACGGGGGGGCAATTGGCGGTGATTTCCGAGGTGGTGCTGGGCTATGTCACGCTGGGTCTGCTGCTGTCGATCCTGGGCAACAAGGTCGCCCGTCGGAGCTGAGGGGGGGGCGCCGTCGCGTGAGGTGTTGCGTGAAACACCCCAGTTACACCTACAGCCCCGCTGCGACGGGTTCCATCGCCGCAGTCCGCATGCGGGCGCAGGACCTCCCCAACGCCCGCCGGAACGCGGGCCGGTACTGATCAGCGACGGTTGACAGCGCCCGTACCGGGACGCAGTCACGGACGGGCCGCCGAACCCGTCGCACAATGGCTCGCAGGTAACCATGATCACCAGTGGCCTTGTGCCGCGGGTTTAGTCACCCACACGACTACGTTCCGGGAGCTGGCGCTCCGGGAACTGCGTCTAGTGCGGGTTCCTGCACCGCACGGCTGATCAATATCGGCCGGTGTCGCTTTGCTCCGACCGGCGACCGTAATAGCGCAGTATCGGTCTGGCGGATCGCCTTGCTCCGCTTGCGGGCAGCCAACTCATCAGACGCGCGGTGGTCTTGAATGCCTATGTCCGGGCGGTTTTCCCCTAACCGCGCCGGTCTGGCGGTTAGCCTGGTATCTATGGACCAGTATGCCGCGCATTCTCCGGGCACCCACGAAGTGGGTAAGATTCTTTATAGCCAGGGGTGAGCGAAGCGATACCCCTGGAAAAGGCCACGAAACCCTACCCACGAAGTGGGTCGTCCGATGACGATGTGGCTGATCGCCTCCGATACCAACCACCAGCCCCGCTGCGACGGGTTCCATCGCCCCGTGAACGGGCGCAAGACTACTCCAACGCCCGCCGGAACGCGGGCCGGTACTGATCAGCGACGGGTGACAGCGCCCGTACCGGGACGCAGTCACGGACGGGCCGCCGAACCCGTCGCATAATGGCCAGTAGATAACCATGATCACCAGTGGCCCAGTGCCGCGGGTTTAGTCACCCACACGACTACGTTCCGGGAGCTGACGCTCCGGGAACTGCGTCTAGTGCGGGTTCCTGCACCGCACGGCTGATCATTAGCGGCCGGTGTCGCTTCGCTCCGACCGGCGACCGTAATAGCGCAGTATCGGTCTGGCGGATCGCCTTGCTCCGCTTGCGGGCAGCCAACTCATCAGACGCGCGGTGGTCTTGAACGCCTATGTCCGGGGCGGTTTTCCCTAAACGCGCAGGTCTTGCGGTTAGCCTGGTACCTATGAACCAGTATGCCGCGCATTCTCCGGGCACCCAAGAGGTGGGTAAGATTCTTTATAGCCAGGGGTGAGCGAAGCGATACCCCTGGCAAAGGCCGCGAAACCCTACCCCGAAGTGGGTCGTCCGATGACGATGTGGCTGATCGCCTCCGATACAAACCACCAGCCACACTGCGACGGGTTCCATCGTCCCCACAGCAGTTGTCGGCCTACAACCCCGCCGCTTTGCGTATCCTGGCAAAACCACGGTCACGCAATTCGCTGCTGTACAGCTCCAGCCCTATCCAGACAAATACGAAACTGACCAACGGCAATACCTGAAGTGCGATCTGCGGATCACCACCTGCTATATGGTAAAACCCCTTCAACAAAAAGAAAAAGCCGATCCACAACCCTACAATCCATTGGGTGAGCACCCCGCTTGATGCTGGCTTAGGCATCGGATTTTCATCTAGCTGGATCACAGGAACTTCGCGCTGCAAGGTTACGTTGTGTAGTTGCTCAATGGCCGCCTGGTTCCCCTCTTGATCATAGCAAACCGGGATCACCCCATTGGCACTTACCAGGTAAAGCGACGCACTGCGGTCTGATATCGCATATGAAAGCGCAGGTTGTGTGTCATCTACGGGGCAAGAGACAAGATAGACGCTGACATATGAGGGCAACATATACCACTCCAACGAAGGCAACACCCAAAGGATGTGATAGCCATTCGTTTGCCACGCACAGGTCGCTTTGAGCTTAGACCGCCGCATGCACCTCACCAGACGAAGCATATGCATGGCGGGATACATCGATATATATACAACGATACAAGCTACGCCACTCATGCCCATGACATAAAACGGCGAGACATAAAACAAGACTAGAAAGCCTATTGTAGACATCATAGCGTCGTAGTAAAAATCTGATGGCAGCGTAGCTTGATTAATCTCCCAGGAATATACGCGAGCGCTGGTTTCACCCTTCGTTCCGTACAGCAATCTATATGGGTACCGATCATGCGGCCCGAAAAACGCCCCGTTTTTGATGATGATCCACGCACTGCATGCTATCCCCAACAAAAAGCCAAAAGCAAAGAATAATGGGGAAATATGTCCAAAAGGCCACATGGCGATCATTCCAACACCAATCCATAATTTTGGCAACTGTGCATTTTGATAGAACCAGAGTTTCATATCATTCATCTTTCTGGGATGCTGCATCTTAAAAACACTCGGCACCAACTGAAATCTAAGTCATGATGCACTAACCCGACCGGCATGGTTTTTATTGTATTGCTGTTAGTGTATACGAGGGATGCTCCGATGTCAAGCCTGGTTGTATATCGTTTAAGTAACTGTATCGAATGCACCCCGGCCAACGCGGTTTTTGACTGAACCACGAATGGACACGAATAGGAAAGGTCTCACGCGAAGACGCGAAGACGCGAAGGGTGGTTCAATCACCTCCACATCCGTGTCATCCGACTAATCCGCGTCATCCGTGGTTAAGACAACTCCGTGCCCCTGTCGGTACCTAATCTGTGCCATCTGTGTAATCTGTGGATGTGAATCCCCTCCGCGCCCTCCGCGTCTCCGCGTGAGATGGTTCCATCCCCCTGCAATTACCAGCTTGCGAGGGTATTCCGCATACAGGTATCATAACTCTAGTGTCTCACCTAATTTCGAGAGGTAGCTCATTGAACATCAAGGGCGGTGTAACCGGAAGGCTTCTGGGTGCGGTGGTATTCATCGGCGGCATTGCGCTGCTGGTATGGACTTTTCAGCTCGCGTTCCGCTTCTACTCAGAACCCATCCCCTCGGCAAAATCTGATGTGGCCCAGTTAGGCATCATCGGCATGAATATGGTCAAGAAGATCATCATGATGCTGGTAATGCTGCTCGCCGGTTCGCTGATCACAGGTAAAGGGATCAATCTCTACTTGGCCGGACAAGCACCTCGCAACAACAGCAACCCGGCACCAAAACCATAACCCACAAGTTAACCCTCAAGCAGCAAGGATGGCAATCCATGGCAAATCTACTTCCACGTCGCATCGTCTCGCTTACCCCTGGTATTACGGAGATACTCTACGCCATCGGCTGTGAGCCGCAGATCGCGGCCGTGACGGTCAACTGCGACTATCCCACCATCGCCAAACGCAAACCCAAAGTGGGCGACATGCGGGCCAGTGTGGAGCGTATCATAAGCTTCCGGCCAGATATGATCATAGCCGACTCACTGTTCAACGCCTCCCAGGTTCGCAGGCTAAAGGCGCTGAAACAGCCGTTGGTAGAGATATCATGCACCAGCTTCGGCAGTGTGGGCCGCGAGATCGCGCGCTTAGGCCGTCTGACTGGGCACGCCAAACAGGCTGATGCCATCGCTGCCAAGTTTGTAGAAGCGGAACGGAAACCGAAGCGAGGCACCCGCCGGGCACTGTTCATTTTGTCACCCAACCCGCTGCCGCTGTGGGTGGCGGGACACGACACCTACGCCAACGAGATGTTGAAGCTGGCGGGATACATCAACACCTCGGAAAAAGGCGGCAGGAACTATTATCAGCTCAGTACGGAGTCGGTGATGAAGCTCAACCCTGATGTGATTTTCGTGGTGGGCTCGGCCGCCGATGTGCAGCTTCTGCGTCATCACCCGGTGTTCAAACAGATGAATGCCGTGAAGCGGGGGGCAGTCTACACTGTGGAACCCAACCTGTATGTGCGTAATAGTCCGCGCCTGTTACAGGGTTTGGAGTTTCTGAAACGCCATTAGATGAATCCCATCAACGATGTCAGGTATCTTAAGAATGGGCAACTTCAGTCTGTTCCTATGATAAGGAGAATCACATGATCCCCAAAAGGCCATACGGTAAACACGGCGATAAGCTATCGATCATCGGGTTCGGAGGCATTGTGGTGATGAACACACCACAAGAGCAAGCCAACCGAGCCGCACGCGAGGCCTTTGATCAAGGCGTCAACTACTACGATGTCGCACCCTCATACGGTAACGCCCAGGAGATACTGGGACCGGCCATAGAGCCATTCCGCAACAAGATATTTTTAGCCTGTAAAACGGAAAAGCGCACCGCGAAAGAGGCGCAGGTGGCTATGGAAGACTCCTTCCGCAAGCTGCGGACCGACCATTTCGACCTCTACCAGTTGCACGCCATGACCACCAAAGACGACCTTGAGCAGGCATTTGGGCCGGGTGGTGTGATGGAGACTGTGGTGAAGGCAAAAGAGCAGGGCAAAATCCGGCACATCGGCTTCAGCGCACACAGCGAGGAGCTCGCTTTGGAACTGCTGAACCGCTTCCCATTTGAAAGCGTGCTTTTTCCGTTAAACTTTGTCACGTTGTTCCATGGCAACTTCGGTTGGAAACTGCTGGAAGAGGCCCCCAAACGTGGTGTGACCCTTCTATCACTGAAGGCGATGGCCAAAACACCCTGGAAAGAGGGGCAGCCACACACGGTTGAAAAGACCTGGTATGAGCCGCTAACCGACGCCGCCACCGCAGAGCTGGCCGTGCGGTATGTGCTGTCACTTCCGGTGACCGCCTACCTGCCTCCGGGTGATGAGAAGCTGTTCCGAATGGCCCTGCCCTTTGCCCACCGTCACAAACCGGTGACGGAAGCCGAGAAGGCCAAGCTGAAGAAGCTGGCCATGAGCATGGTGCCCATTTTCCCGCAAGGCTGATCCTGGCTGCAACCCGTATCAACGCCCCGGCCATCACGGCCGGGGCGTTTTGTTTTGTGGTAGTTATAAGACGGGCAAGATGAGTAGGACGAGTAGGACATGGGTTAACGACCTGCAGTTTGCGGCCCATTCGTGTGCATTCGCGGTTGCTTACGAACTATACCAGCGCGACCAAATACCTTTGCACCATTGCACCTTTGCGTTGGATCCCATCTGCGTTCAACCGTGTGCATCCGCGGTTACTTCCGAACTATACCAGCGCGGCCAAACACCCTTGCGCCTTTGCACCATTGCGCCTTTGCGTTGGATCCCATCCGCGTTCATCCGTGTTCATCCGCGGTTACTTCCGAACCATACCAGCGCGTCAAAATGCCCTTGCGCCTTTGCACCATTGCGCCTTTGCGTTGGATCCCATCCGCGTTCATCCGTGTTCATCCGCGGTTACTTCCGAACCATACCAGCGCGTCAAAATGCCCTTGCGCCTTTGCACCATTGCGCCTTTGCGTTGGATCCCATCCGTGTGCATTCGTGGTTGAAAAGATCCCCCAGTAGCCGCCAACAAACCCTCACTTTCCCGCCAGTTTCAGCCACGCCAGGCAATACTCCGCATGGCTCCAGGTCAGCGGTGCCACGTAGATCGCCGCGCCAGTGAAGGGGTTTACCTGCTCGGGAAGTGCTCCGCCCTCCAGTTGCCGTTCGCACGCCCAGTACAGCCACTGCCTGGCGCTTAAGACATCCTGACTCGTGGTGCTCATCATAGCCTTCGCCCGCGCCAGCCACAAACTGCATATCACCCAGGGGTTGCCCTGCAGATCCAGGCTCACCCGATGGTAGTAGTCATCTTCATACCTCGCCAGCCCGCAGACAGGCGATTTCACCAGCAGGTTCTTCTCCAGACACGCCACCATCCGAACCGCCCTGGGGTCATCAGCCGGTATCAATCCGTAGAGGATAGCCGCCAATTGCGAGCTGTCCAGGGTGCGGTCGACCGTCAGCTCACCGTCTGAGGCGACGGTGACCATCCGCGCGAAGGCACCCTCATCCTCCATCCAAAAATGCTTGATGGTCGCCTGCCTGATCTCCTCTGCCGACTTTTGGAACAAAGCAGCATGAGGCTGCTGCAGCGTCTCTAATAGTTGGCCCACCTCATATAGTGCTGCGACGATACAGCAGCAGCTCCAGATGTGCGCGCCACGCCGCTCTTCCCAAAGGTCGTAGCTAGGTTTTGGCAGACCGGTGTTCGGGTCTACATAACTCCGCAAGCTGTTTGCGATGGGCAGCAGCAAGGATTGCACCAGCAGCGCACATTCTGCCGTGACAGGATGACGCCGGATGTGCCGGCAAAGCGCCCATGCCACCAGCGCACTGCCGTCCTCCTGCACCGGCAACTGACTATGCCCGTTCTCAATAAACGGGTGCCAACTCGCCCCCATGCTGCCATCTGGACAGTATTTTTGCAGCAGAAAATGCGGTTCGTGCGGCAGGATGCGCCCGCAAAAATCAAAGAAGCGTTCCGCGATCTGCATGTATCCCAACTGGCTGAGCGTATCGGCCACTATGGCTCCATCGCGAGGCCACATATAGCTGTAATGCGCGCGCGCTGTGGCCATGATGTCGCTATCGTTGGCGGCTAGAATCGCCCCACCGGCATCGATTTGGTTGCGCATCTGGATGATGCTCTGCTGCAGCAGACTGTCCAGAGTGCTGCAGGCCTTGTGTTCCGGCAGTTTGGCTTGTGCGACCCAGCCTTTCCATAGGTGGCGGGTTTCCTCAAATAGATGGTCAAACCCACGCTCAAAAATGGTGCGATGCAGCGACTGCACCTCGTGATGACTTCCTCCAGCCACAATCCACAACCTGGCGATACGCTCATCGTCCGGGCCTATGTCGGCTTTCCATCCTAATGACGAATCGACAGATCCCTGCTCAATGGCGTTGCCGCCCAACTCACCATCTTCACAATCGCGCCAGGTTCCTTCGCTGCCCGCCCACCGCTTCATGCCACACGAGTATCCAAACGGGTGTTGGTGGCCAAAATTACCACTTCCCAGAAGCCACACATCACGTTTATAATGCACGATGCTGTGCGTATTGGGGTCATAGAACACCGTATCGCCGATGTCACTTTCAGAGATGTTGAAGTCATAGCTCATGAACAGGCGTATTTCTCGGGGATTGTCGACGCGATTTTGGACTTCCACCCAGCGCAGCCAGATGTTTTCGGTACGGCAGAGAGTATCGCGCAGCTTTAGCTCAATGGCGAGCTCACTGTGTACAGCCTTCACATGGCTGACAGGAGCGTCTGGCTCATTGCTGCCCGTAATCTGCCACACCGGGTCATCCATCCAGCTAAACTGGCCTTCTGCCCAAACGCCCATGCGCACGCGGTTACCTGCCAAATGGTTCAACTGCCCGACATGCGGGTAGGTTAGGTCGCGGATATTCAGGCGGGAATCCTCCGCTACCAGCATATTGCCATTAGCGAATGTATAAGGTCTCGGCAAGTGTCAACCTCCTAAGGGTGGTACACTAATTATAAAATAGCTTGATTGCATCAGGCTAACGGAGTAGTTATGTATCAATCTTCCGGCGGCTTACGCAAGACAACCTTGGACATCCTGAACCATCCCAACCAGGTCACCCTGGATATCGAAACCACCGGTCTAGACCGTGATGGCGACGATATCACCATCGTCACACTCTATACTGAGACCGCGTCACGCAAACAAGGTGCGATATATGTCAATACACAGCGTGGTGATGAACTGGAGGCTCTGGCCCCTCTGGCGGAAGGTGCCGAACTCTACGGTTACGACCGTATAGTGGTGAAGCCGTTCGACGAGTTTATCGCATGGGCGAGTTCCGAGCGGATTGTAGTGACTTACAACGGTGAGCGGTTTGACTTACCGTTCATACGCTCGTTTATCCGCAGATATCGGCGTCGACAGTCGGCTCAGCAGTTGAGTCTCTTCGGCGAGGAGATGACAGGCTCGTTGGCGGAAATCCCGCCGGTCGATCTTAGTCACTGGTGTCATTCCGATCTATATCGCGATATGGCCATGCATATGAAGCCATATCTTAATGTACCCAATTTGCGCCTGAAAACACTGCTTTCGTGCCTAAATATTCCGCGGCATCCCTTAGTGGAGGACAGCCATGGAGATGACGCGGTGGTGTTGTGGAGTCGCTGGCTGGCCAGCGGCGACCCCGCCTTTTTACAAAAACTCAGCCTCTACGGGCTGGAAGATGTGCGCTGCACTCACGCATTAAGCCAGAAGCTTCTGGCCATGCTGCACAAATAACGGAGGTTCCATCCATGTATGAGCGTTATTGCGTCGTGAACAGCGACCAGGTGACCGCCGTCAGGTCATCCACAGGCGCGCTGCGCGTCACCATCGGTAAAGATTTGAGCATCCTGGATGCGGTCATCATGCGCTGCTACCCGCAGTCAAATCCTGACGAATGGATCAGTGTGCGTGATGGCGCCAGTAAAGAGGTTTGCCTGCTGGAGACCATGCGGCACATGAAGCCCGATTCGCGCAGGCTGATTGAGGAGTACCTCACCGACCGCTACTTTGTGCCGATGATCGAGCAGTTGAAGAGCGTCAGCGTCTCTGCAGGCATTCTCGCGCTCGACGTGGTCACCAACCGCGGGGTAGAGACGGTGTTCATCAAAGACTTCGCGCAGAATATCCGCTGGTTGACCGTCTACCACCTTGTGATCACTGACATTGAGGGCAACCGCTTCGATATCCCAGATAAGCGCAAGCTGGACCCCAAACTGCTGCTGGCACTGGAGCGTGCTCTGTGACATCCGGCGGGTGGGCAGATGCGGTGATGGATCTGCTTTGCCCACCCCGTTGTGCCGCCTGCCGGTCTTTCGGAACCGGCCACTGGTGCGCCAGCTGCCAACCCCTCATCATTTGGAACAACAACCCCGTGTGCTCGCGTTGCGGTGCACCGGGCGGCATCCCCTGCGAAGCCTGCCTTACCCGTCCCCCCGCCGGAGCCATGCGCCGCTCAGCCTGTTTATACGCCGGCCCCGTGAGGCAGGCCATCGTGCAGATGAAGTATGCCAAACGCGACCGATGCGCAGTGGCTTTAGGCGAAGCGATGGCTGAGGCCTGGGTCTGGCCCTCGCTATTGCCTCTGCACGACGCGGAGCTGGTGATACCCATGCCCACCGGCCGCTGGCGCAGCTTCAGCCGGGGCTTCAACCAGGCGGAGGTGATCGCGGAGGCGTTTGCCAAACGTGTGGGGATGCCGTTGGAGTTGGGTCTGCTGCGCCGGCGAAGCTTTGGCAGCTCACAAACCCGCTTTGGGGCGTGGCAGCGGATGAGCAACATTCAGGGTGTGTTTTCCGTGCGTAAGCCGGAGCTGGTGCGGGGACGCAAGATATTATTAATTGACGATGTTTGGACCACCGGGGCGACGCTGAATGAGGCCACCGAGGTGCTGATGAGTCACTGTGCCGAGTGCGTGTTCAGCTACACCGCCGCGTATGACGTGAACGCCCTCAGCCGCACCGCCGTCCTGGGCTGGTGAGGGGGGTGATTCGGGAACGACTCACGCTGAGACGCGGAGGGCGCAGAGGGGTAATGACCGCGGGGGTATTTGTCTGAACCACGGATGACGCGGATTAACAGGATTACATGGATGGGAACACTTAACGCAAGGACGCAAGGGTGCAAGGACGCAAAGGGGGTAATGACCCTGGGAACGCCATTCTCCTGAATGGCTCCCTACCCATTCGTGTCAATTCGTGTGAATTCGTGGTTAATAAGTCCCGAATCAAAACCACGAAAGAACACAAATGGACACGAATATGGGCCCGCTGCAGATTGCATCTCCCTCTCCATCCGAGCCATCCATGCCATCCGTGAAATCCGTGGTTCAGCCAAGTGGCCCGGTCTGGCGGATAGCCCACGAAATGTAACGCAAAGGCGCAAAGGCGCAAAGGTGCAAGGACGCAAGTTATGTAACAGCGATGTCGACGTCAAGCTCCGTAGGGACGATGCCTTGTGTTCACCCATAATGGTGTTTCGATGAACGTCCCTGCCGCCGCCGTATTAGTTCCTTTGGCTCGACCGGTACTACCGGTTGGCATACTTGACAACCATATCTGAAAAGGGTACAAATAGCCTGAGCAGACTAGTCAAGCAAGCGTTCGCTAACCACTAAACCAACTCGCACAAAATGCCCAACGACGTTGGCAACTCACACCATGTGACTAATCGGGTAAAGGACTGAAACATTTTGAAAACAAAGATATGCAGAAACCATGTAAGGATTTCTCTCACTATCATTGGTGTTGCTTTAGCAATAGGACTTGTAGGTTTTATGGTCAACAATATCTTGGATGCACATATTTATATAGAGCTTCCTGAAGATTATGTGATTTTCGAGACGGATTCCGGGGCCATATTGAGATATAAACCCGAGATCGTAGAGGCAAATGTAAAAGATCCGGAGATACGCACAATTGGCCCAAAAGTAGGAGGCTATCGAGTATATCATCAAGTGATAGTGGGACTGATTACACCGCGAATGCGTGAACAGGAATACTTGAATTATGGTAGGTCCAACAATGAAGACAGGATGGGCTATTTCATAGTTGATCTGCATACAAAGAGTGTATATGGCAGTTTGAGTAAACGGGACTGGATGGCGAAGCTTAAAACATATGGGATCACTACGGAACCGGAACTTTTCGATCCTTCCTGGCGTGACGAGAAGCTTGGACGCAACAAGCCACAAGCGAATGATGCACGATAACTACGGCATCGACGCTCGCTATATGTTGACGGTAGTTAATAATGCCTTCAAGTGCAGGTCTGTCACCATCGAAGGCGGCATCCCATCCATTGCTTCGGTATATGCCGTAACCGCCGCATGGTGCCCACCGTCCGCTTCAGCGGACCGGTAATGGTCAGCGATGGGTGACGAGGCCCACTTTAGTGGGTTGATGGAACCCGTCGCCGATAGCGGTAGGCTTGATATCCGCAGTTCAGACAACAACCGTGCCGAACGCCAACCGACGAGGAAAAAGACCGGCGCGGTCTTGTGACCACAGTAGCCGCTAACCAGCTGCCAGACCGCCCCGGACATAGCCATTACGGTCGACCCATCCCCAAAATCCGTGGTTCAGACAAATAACCGCCGCAGGGTGCCCATCGTCCGCTTCAGCGGACCGGTAATGATCAGCGATGGGTGACGAGGCCCACTTTAACCCGTCGCCGATAGCGGTAGGCTTGATATCCGTGGTTCAGACAACAACCGTGCCAAACGCCAACCGACGAGGAAAAAGACCTCTGCGCCTTTGCCCCTTTGCGTCTTTGCGTTGAATCCCATCCGAGTCATCCGTGGTTCAGACACACACCTGCACCGGTCTTAACCTCATCTGCGTAATCTGTGTAATCTGTGGATAACTCTCCCCATCCCCCGGCCGACTACTGCCAGAACATGTAGGTGGGGATCTCGTGGATGATCCCAATGATGTTCACAATGCTACCCACGGTGAACTGCCCCAGCATCAGCCCATAGCACAGCGGCAGCAGCCGCTGGAAGCCCTGCAGACCGCCATACCGGAACACCACGCTTTTGACCATCCATGCGATGAACAGCGGCATCCAAACCAGGTTGATCTCCCAGTTTCCGCTGATGGCAAACCCCAGCGGGTGGAACGGCCACCAGGGGAAGGCCATGCGCATGCTTTGCAGTATCACCGCGATCAGCAGCCCCACACCCAGCGCGATGCCCGCCTTGGGGTTGGCTGGGGTGGGTGCTTGAACCCAGCCGTTCATGCGGTTCCAGGCCTCAAAGCCAAAAAACTTCGCAAACACCTTGGCGTTCATGCCGTAGTGATACCCCAGTTGCAGGATGGCGATGAAGGCGCAGAATATCGCCAGAACACCGGCGTAGATCATCGCCCAGAACCAGGCGCTCTGCTTGCTGTTGGTGCGCTGCGCCATCTTCATCGCTTCCATCTGGTGGGGCATGGGGTGCGCGCGGTAGGCCCTGTTGAAGCTGTACATAATGCTCATCGCGGCCAGGTCACTGCCTTTGTAGCCTGAACTGCCCGCCAAGTCGGTCATGATGTAGTCCGGCCCTGTAAAGTGGATGTCATGGATCGGTGTGCCCATCTCGGCCCGCATGCGGGTGATGGCCACTGCCAGCAGGAAGTAGATGCCAAAGAACACCGGCGGAACCCACCAGCTCATGCCCATGTAGAGGCACAGCAGCATCAAGCCCGCCGCCCCCAGCAGGGCACCGAGTAACGCCCAGCGGTATTTCAGAGGCTCCCTGCTCTCATCAAGGTCATTCTTGCGTCCGATGATGGCCTTCCCCACCTGCTTCAGGTAGTGCCGGCTCAGCCAGATGCTATACAGGAAGAACGAGAGGTAGGCGCCCATGCCCTGGTAGTTGGCGTAGGGGAACCGTGGGTCTTTGTCGTAGCCGTAGGCCACCACGCCCACCTGCAGTAACTTCCAGTAGATATAGAAGAACCAGCAGGAGAACAGGAAATCCAACGGAAGCAGCATACCGAACCCGATCATGAAGGGATACCAGCTTATGGGTGTCCAGCCGATGGCGTTCCAGGGCTTATTGGGGAAGTAGGGTAGGATATCCACATAGCTGAGCCCAAAGCCGGGCGTCAGCAGACCAGGGATGCTGGGGTAGTAGAGGTTCAGGCTGTTCGTGATGTCCATGATCGCCGCCGCGCCGAATGCCAGCCAGAAGGCCGGTTTTCGGAACATCGCGGGGAACTGACCACTACCCGCATCATCGGTCAGTGCCATCGGCAGCATCACCACGGGGAAGCTCAGCTTCTCGTTATCCATCCACTGTCGGCGCAGCAAGGCGTTCAGGCACTGCATCACCCACAGGATCAACCCCAAAAACAGGGTCCAAAACAAGATCACCGGCGCCCAGAGTTTCCAAAGCTGCACGGTGGGGAACGCGGTGTTCCCCTGATAGAAGTTGGCCACCGCCACCGGGTCGGACATCATGACCTGTTTGGGCAGGAATGGCAGCCACCGAGCCCAATCGGGATGTGAGGACGGCATGTAGAAGGGGTAGGTCAGCACTTGGATCAAAATCTGCATCAGATCATGCGAGGCCATCACCGAGCTGAGCGCCATCATCATGTAGATCACCAGCAGCTCGCCCTGGTTCATTGCCCAACTGGGCCGTTTACGCGCCACCAGCGTGTTGATCACGCTGAGCACCAGCACGATGAAGATCACATTGAACAGGATGGAGATGGTGGTGGGGTGCGCGGAATACCGCACAAGCTCCATTTGAATTACCCACCAGGCGTTCAGGGGCGTTAACAGAGTACCAACAAGAAGAGAGCGCCAAGTGACCGCTTTTTGCATCTTCGAACTCCAATAAATTGTGCGACATATCTACCATAACCTGTTCGGCAGGTTTTCACAATGGAACGGGGCGTAAGAAACATCAGATGAGTAGGACGAGTAGGACGTGACCTATGCGCTTGACTATTCCTAGCCAAATAAGCCATATTAGGTATGGAACACCCCTTAGGCCTCTACGGCTCCGGCTGCAAGCTCAAATTGAGGGGTTCTTTTTTAGCCCCCCTGGCACGCCAGTCTCGCTTAACCTCCCCATCCGCGTTCATCCGCGGTTCACATCCGTCTCCCGGCACGCCATTCCCGCACTCGTCCTATCTCCCCATTCGTGTCTTTCGTGTCTATTCGTGGTTCAAATTCCCTCATCCCCTGGCACGCCAGTCTCGCTTAACCTCCCCATCCGCGTCCATCCGCGTCTATCCGCGGTTCACATCCGTCTCCCGGCACGCCATTCCCGCACTCGTCCCATCTCCCATTCGTGTCCTTCGTGTCCATTTGTGGTTCGTTTTCCCTCCTCTCCTGCCTCCTTTCTCCCCAGCACTGGCATTACTAGACAGATTTGGGGTAAACTTGTGACATGCCATACTCTGTAGACGACAAAATCGTAATCGCGGTCTCCTCCCGCGCACTGTTCGACTTCCAGCGTGAAAACCTGGTGTTTGAGCTGGAAGGCGTGGAGTCGTATCGCAAATATCAGCAGGACCACCTGGACGAGGTGGCCGGCCCGGGTGTGGCCTTCCCACTGGTCAGCAAGCTGCTGCGCTTCAACAGCCCGCAACGGCGCCTTGTAGAGGTCATCGTGCTCAGCCGCAACGATCCGGTCAGCGGATTGCGCGTATTCCGCTCCGCCGAGGCACTGGAGATCGATGTGTCCCGCGGGATTTTCACGCGCGGAAACCCGCCGTTTGCGTATCTGCGCCCCTTCAATGCGGTGCTGTTTTTATCCGCTGAGCCGGGCGATGTGCGCGGGGCACTGGAGAACGGCTTCCCGGCGGCGACGGTCTACTCGCACCCGGGGACCAACCAGGACCCCAACCCCAACGAGCTGCGTATCGCGCTGGACGGCGACGGCGTGCTGTTTGACGACGCCAGCGAGTCGATATTCCAGAAACATGGCCTTGAGGAGTTCCAGCGTAACGAGCAGAAGAATGCCGACAGCCCCATGAACCCGGGCCCGTTTCTGCCCTTCATGAAGGCTTTACGATCGCTTCAGGATGCGGCCGAAGAGGACCGTCAGATCAGCATCCGCACGATGTTGATCACAGCACGGAATGCGCCTTCTCACGAGAGGGCGATCCGAACGCTGATGGATATGAAAATCGAGGTGGATGAGGCGGCTTTCCTTGGCGGCCTTGGGAAAATGGACTTCTTGCGGGAATTCCAACCCGATTTCTATTTTGATGACCAGCGGTGTTATACAGACGCCGCCTCAAGGGTCACTGCCAGTGGACATGTGCCTTTCGGAGCCGTGAATGCCCGAGTTCCAAAGGAGAAAAAGAAGAGCAATGATACGGTTTCCTAAATGGCGATGGGGTATCAGTCTGGCTCTGCTCGTGGCGATACTGCTATTAACAGGATGCTCCACAATCAACATCGAGGGCACCTGGCGAAGTGGTGATATCGACTCTGGTAGTTACTGGGAGTTTCGGCCTGACGGTAAAATGCAGGTCACCTCTGGCCTGATAGTGTTAAAAGGCAGCTACACCCTCAACGGGCATAAACTTAACACCAGCCAAGATCGTCAAATAGTGTATGATGTCACTTTGCACGATGATGAATTGACTCTTCAGAACGATGGGGATTCGATCGTTCTTTACCGGGTAAAGGAGTAATCCTGAATGGAAAAGAAGAATACGTCCGTTGTTGTTGCACTGAGTGCGGCCATAGTTTGTGTGGCAGTAGTGCGTCGTTTGATGCAGCCCAAGATCGTGGGCCGATGGGAAGAGCTGACCGAGCCCCGCCCCACGATGTGGCATTTTCGAAGCAGCGGCACACTAGAACTCACCCGCTGGCCCTGGTGGGTGGTGATGAAATACACGGTTCGAAACAATACAGTATGCATCACCAACACGGATGGTTCCTCGCACACTTATTTGTGGCGGCTTGAAGACGACCGTCTTATTTTGAGCGGCAGCGAGCAGAGCATCGTGTTATACCGTTATGTGGATGAAGCCTAAACCTCACCCTCTCTGCCCTGTTACGCCTTAGTTTGGTTCTGATCGCTTCAGTTGCGCTTCCTTCATATCTGTGTTGATGTCGACACTTCCATGTACTGTGATCTTTGATAGAACGGTTTATTGATCTCTATCGTGCGGTAATCCATCTGGTCTGATTGCAGCGTGTAGCCTATTACCGTATCATGTATCCAAACTGCTATTCACAGGAGTATCATCGTGCAGGATTCGCTACACACCATCGTGGAGGCTCTGCGCCGCGATTTCATACTGGCAGAGGGGGTTCATGCTGGTGACCGCCTGCCCGCCGTGCGTGAGTTGGTGGATCGCTACAGCGCGTCGGCTACGACTGTCGTGAATGCCCTGAGTGTGCTTCAGCGTGAAGGGGCCGTGGTGAAGATCAGCCGGGTGGGCGTGTTTGTGGCCGATTACGTCAAGCCGGTCAACCAGATCAGGCGCATGGGGCTGGTGCTGCAGATTGACGGGGCGGAGATATCTGTGCAATCGCAAACCGGTGTGCAGATCGCCTGTCAGGCGAAAGGCTGGTCGCTGGAGGTCTCATCAAGTGGCAACAATGTGGTGAGGGAGCGGCAGATCGTGCATCGCATGGTGAAATCGGGATGTGAGACGATCGTCGTCTACCCCGCGCTGCGGACTGCCGAGGCGCTGCGTAATGATTACCTGGGCAGGGAACTGCGCGACTTTCCCATCGTGCTGGTGGACGTCGCCTACCGAGAGCAAAAGCGTCCTTCGGTGGTGTTTGACAACTACCATGCCGGGTACGATATGACCAAGCTGTTGATACAAAAAGGCCACACACGGATCGCGTTTCAAAGGTGCGGTATCGCACCCAGCGATCCGATGTTGAAATCAAATGTCGACCGGTATCAGGGCTACCTTGATGCGCTGAAGCAGAACGGGCTGGCGGTCAGTGCCAATGCCGAGATCAGCATTCCTAACTGGGACCAGGTCGATCCGCTGCTGTTTGAACGAATCATGAAACGCTGGATGATGAACCCAAACCGCCCGACTGTGATTATCGCCGTGGCGGACTATTGGGCCATGCGGCTGGCAGACCAGGCCCGGGCGTTTGGAATTCGGGTGCCCGAAGATTTCGAGGTGGTGGGATTTGATAACTCCCAGATCGGAGGAAATCCGACCTTCCCCATGCTTACCAGCCACCCGGACTTCTCGCGCGCCGGACAGATCGGCGCAGAGATGGCCATGAACCTGGCCAACGGCACCATTCTGGACAGTGACCGATATATGCTGCCCGCCACCATCGACACCTGGCACCGCATTGAACCGGAAGTCATCGGCAACTTTGAGGTGGTCAGCAGTTACCTATAAGGTAGGCTGAGGTGGGAATGCCATCTCGGGCTGACATCTTACATATCTTGGCGGCTTTCAAAAGGCAGCCATCAATCAAAATGGACGATAAATCGATAATACGGGAGAACAGAACTCATGAGACTCAACCGAGATGACTACCGTGATAAGGTACTGGGATGCTGGCTTGGCAAGAACATAGGCGGCACATTAGGCGCACCGATGGAGTGGCGCAGGCAGCTCAACGATGTTAGCTTCTACACTCAGGATCTGGGTGGTGAACCGCTGCCAAACGACGACCTGGACATCCAACTTCTGTGGCTTCGGGCCATGGAGGAGAAGGGCATCGACATCGATGCACAGATACTGGCCGACTACTGGTGCCTGTATGTCACCCCTCACTGGTGTGAGTATGGCACCGGCAAGATTAACATGCGCCAGGGGATGCTTCCCCCCATCTGCGGCAGCTACAAGAACGCCTACAAGCACAGTTGCGGCGCCTTCATCCGCAGCGAAATCTGGGCGTGTATCTGCCCTGGCCGTCCCGACCTGGCGGCGAAATACTGCTACGAAGATGCCATTCTAGACCACGGCGACGGTGAAGGCACCTACGCCGAGGTATTCGTGGGGGCCCTGGAGGCCGCCGCGTTTGTGGTGGACGACCTGCGCAAGCTGATTGAGATCGGCCTGAGCTACATCCCCGCCGAATGCGAAACCGCCAAGGCGGTGGCCACCGCGATTGAGGCCGCCGATAAGGGCATGGACTGGGTCGAGGCACGTGACCTGATCCTCGAGCGTCACCGCGGTGGGGCCTTCTTCCGGATGAACTCGCTGATCAGCGAGCGTGACCAGGCGAAGGGTTTCCATGAGGGCGATCTGGGCTTCGATGTGCCCAGCAATATCGGCATGACGGTATTGGGTCTGCTGTTGGGCGGCCACGACTTCGACAAGATGCTCTGCACCACCGTCAACTGCGGCGAAGATACCGACTGCACCGGCGCCACCGCAGGCAGCATCTATGGCATTATCCATGGAGCAAAAAGCATCCCTGAGCGCTGGATTGAGCCCATCGGACGCAACATTAGAGTGGCCTGCCTGAACGTAGGCGAACTGGGTGGCATGCAGGCCGCGGAGCTTCCGCTGGACGTGGATAGCCTGACTGACCGCACGGAGAAGCTGGCCTGTCAGGTGAGTTTACGACGCGCGGGTATGGACATTTGGAGCACCGAACCCACCGATTTGGCCGATGTCAACCCCGCGGCCTTGATGTGCCGCGACGGTGGAGCCTCGCTTTACAACGCACTGCGCGGACCGAAGTTTGAGTTCTCTGACTTCACCTTCTACCTCGACTACGTGGGCGGTCCTGAGATCCGCGATGGCGAACCCAAGACAGTCAGGGTAACCATTCAGAACACCTACAAGGTGCAGTCCAACCTGAGCCTGCATTGGTATCTGGCGGAAGGCTGGGAGGTTTCGCCATCTACCGATGGGTATGTGATGAGCCTTCATGCCTCCATCGGGTATCCGCAGGTGCTCACATTCCAGTTCACCGCACCGAAGGTGACTCGCAGCCTGAGCCGCGCCGCGCTGGAGGTGAGTGTGGAAGGGCGTCCCACCGTGATGCTCATCCCGCTGCAGTTCGTCAACGGCAACATGCAAAGCATCGACGGGTAGCATGTAGGGATTGCCTCACGCGGAGGCGCGGAGGTAGCGGAGGAATGACCGCGCCGGGTTGTCAGCGCACACAAGCGGTGTGCAGATGTTATCCGGCGCGGTCTGATTCCACATGGGCGGTGATTGCGGAACAAGCTCCGTCTCACGCGAAGCCGCGAAGACGCGAAAGGTGGGAATGAATGATCGGCAGACTATCGGTATATGCTGAAACCAACGACCCAGCGAAATGCAGGTTAACTAGATGATACTCACAATTGTTTTAATGGTATTGTGGATTACCAACGCAGCGATGATGTTGGGTGTTACCTTTAGGAGGCGTCCATATACCTCTTCTGTAGATGGATTTAGTGCCACAGAAAGTATTCCTTACTTGATGTCCATTAACCGCTGCGGTCCGTATGTTTTTGTACCGCTAGCGTGGCTGTCAGTACTTATCCATATTGGTGATATCAAATATGTGATGGATGTAGTCGGGTGCGCTTTTGCTATTATTGCTCCTGGATTCGCAGCGCATTATTGGTACAAACATGCAAACATGAAAGCGGAAGAATACATCAAGGATATCGGAAACCATCCCATGAAAGTCAGCAGGGCTGCTCGTATACAGTTTATGGTGGCCTTATATGTTTTTTTCATCATCTGCTGTATACTCTTTTCTATAGACAGATCGTCCGTAGTGGTTCTACCGGCAGGCATGAAATGGACTCACATCGTTCTACTGTGCGTGTCGATCTGCCTTACATGCCGCAGACCGCCATGGATGTGGGATGTGCTTGAGACACAATGGGCTGCCAAGGTAACATACGGCGTGGCCGTCATGTCTTTGTTGATATGTGTCAACAATATCCATGCCATGGGAACTGCATTTATGTATCTTGGCAGTGGATATATGTTGATGGGATTGTTGAAGCCTGGGGATCAGGTTCCGAAAAAGACCTGAAACTGCATTCATCATTGAGTAACTTTCATCCGGGTGGTGGTTGCCTGGAGTCCGCGTCGGAACCTCCCCTGCGCCTGCTTGCGGGCTGGCAACGCATAAGCGATGGCGATGGAACCCGTCGTAGCGGGGATACTGGCTATGATCGGAGGTGATCAGCCACGTTGCCGCGGGTTTAGTCACCCCACGGGACTGGCGTCCCTTAACAGGGTTCCCTCACCGCGCGTCTGATTGTGTGGCTACCCGCAAGCGGGTGCAGTAGCCATCCGACAGACTGCGCCTGCCTTCCGTCCCATCCGTGTCATCCGTGGCTCAGACAAACCGGGCATCGGACGGATGAGAGAGATCGGACAGATCACAATGGACACGGCACGCCATGTCCCTACACAGGGTAGGCATAACGCGCCTGCCCCTACCGCACCACCAGGCGTATGCGGATGTTGTCTATCGACACGGCGGCTTGGCCGTGGATCGAAAAAAACAGGTGGTAGTCGTTGAACTCCGTCGGCTCAATGGTGACCGTTTTATGACCCACCTGACCAGCCGCGCCACGCCACTGCCGATAGTTGCCCACATCCTTCTGCCAGCCTCCGAGAACGGTGCGGGCGGCGACCGCAAAGGGCATCGACTGCTTCCCTTTCGAGATCACGCGGTAGTCGAAATCCACCACATACTTTTCACCAGGGATGAGCCGCAGCTTCTCAGGCCGTCCGGACAGGAACAGGTTCCATTCCTGCTTCCCCACCCGAGAGTCGCAATAAAGCGAACGGCCTTTGCCGATCACCCTGTCGGGAGCCGAGGTAAGTTTGGTCACCGCATCTTTGGACGGATTGATCTCGAGTTGGTCCGGCCAAGCCCCTTCGAAGTCGTATTTTGCGACCGTCTCATACACCCCATCAGGCAGATCGAGCTCGGGGAACAGCGGCAAACGGGCGATGTTGCGCGGCTTCGTTAGCTCTGAGGCCACGATGGCCCTCTCCCGCCGGAAGTAGGGCAGCATCTCGCTTGGTCGCATGGAGATGTTGGTATATCCCTGCCAGACCTCGTTGTGGTTCCACGGCGGCTCCACGCTGATCCGGCTCTGCCAGCCCCCGGTCGGTCCGGGGAATGCGGATTCTGCCAGCACGCTCATGCGCCGCCACCACTCGTTCGAGGCATCGAGGTGTTTCAACACGCTCGCGGTTGTGGACGATGGCTTGCCCAGCTTCCAAGCTTGCCAGGCCAGACCGGTGCGGATCCGTTCGGCGTAGTGCAGCCCCATCAAGCAGTTGAACTCCATCAGCAGCATACTGTTCGGCAGCTCCTGCTTCCGTAATGTGCTTAGGCCCACCAGAGGCTTGGCGGTCTGCAGCGCCTTCATGGAGGACCGGCACAGTCGCTCCATCTCATCGGCGATCTCGACCGGTGTGGTCGCCTTGCGTCCCTTGATCTGCCGCACCCCGGCCACATACTGCTTGATGGACAGCACCTCTTCGCCCCAGCTCGGATTGGGCCAGGTGAGGCCCATATTGGGGGTCAACCGGCCCTTGGCATCCACCGATTCGTGGTTCTCGAACACGTAGCTTGAGATGGTGGGCATCTCCAGGATGTTCACCAGCAGCATCCCCAGCTGCGGCATGTAGTGGTCGGTCTGGCTGTGAACAAGGTGCATGAAGCGGGGCATCACATTACTGGAGTCAATCATGGCCCTCAGCAGCGGCTTTGCGATCTGGGGGTTACCGTAGCGCGCGGCGATACGTCCCTGCCAGTAATCCGCCCCGTCCTTTTGATACGGGTTGAGCGAATACCGCTCAAACGCCTCGCGGGCGACCCAGCGCTCTGCATAACCAGCCAGGTAGTCGGTGCCCTGGAAAAAGATGCCCCCACCGTTCTTTTTCACCAGGTCCTGCATCATGGTCTGGATGAAGAATGGGTCGCCGAAGAAGGGCACGCCCATCGGTCCGCCCATGGTGACCACTTTCAAGCCACCAAGGGAATCGCTGGTCATCTTGATGCGCGGATCGGCGGTGGGACGGAAGAAGTTCTCGTATTGCAGGTAGTGCAGCGCCATCTTGGGGCCTGGGTAGGAGTCAAGTATGCTCTTGGCAGCCTCGGGGTAGGAGCACCAGGTCCAGAACACAAACTCCGGCAGTGCCTTCCGCGGGCTGGAGTTGGTGACCGAGTCACGCAGCCCGGTGACGATGGCGGATTTCACGAAATCCGTGCAGCCGGGAGGGTTTTCGGCTGCCATGGTGATCAGACCGCCGAGGTCGGGATATGTGCGGTACATCTCGTCGACCACATAGCGGGTGTAGCTGCGCGTCAGCGCGGTGTCTTCGCCGAACTCATTCAAGCCGTGCGCCTTCTGCATCCCCGGCGGCAGGCAGATATTCCAGATCAGCAGGTAGATGCTCACGCCGTATTTCTTGCCCTCGGAGGTGATCCAGCGGAACATCTTAATCTGCCGCTGGGTCTCTTCATCGCTCAGCAGCCGTGCTTCGGGATATTTATCTAGCTTGATGAAACCCACGAAGGGGTGCGGGTGCCAGTAGACGATGGAGTTGAGGCCCGCGGCTTGATACTGTTCGAAGGTTTTACACCAGTAATTTGTATCAAACCACCACCAATTCGTGGAGTGGTCGTTCTGCTCAAACCCCTTCCAGTTGTTGTTATACAGACTGGAGCCCAGCCAGAACGGCATCGGCCCGGCCGTGCCGCGCAGCTTCAAGGGCGATTCCGCACTGGCAACCCCGCTCAGCACCACCAGCACCATCAAGATCATGAAAACACGCCGTAAATACAAAGGAACACGCATGAGACACCCTCCACAAGGCCTGGATAACCATCGGCCTTGTATAGAGGATATACCAAAAGCGAGTGAAATGCGTAGGGGCGATCAGCGATCGCCCATCCATCCGCCCGACGCCCGTGAATAAACGAAAGACCGCCCCGGTTAGGGAAAACCGACGCGGACATTGGCAATAGGGTAATGCCAATCGGGAGATTGGCGTTCCCAGGGTGGTTGCAGGAACAGACCGCTCCCGTGCAGAACCTACCACTAGCGTTCCGCCAACGGCGGGGCAAGGAGTTCGAGGATGAAGGTGATATTGATGATCATGGCTGCGCTCGGTATCAATGCGGCGGTCTCCGCCTCGGCATCCGTACAGTCCATACGGGTGATACTGCCGCCACGCCCCACCGCGGTGATGAAAAACATCGTGAAGCTGTTCGCACGGCAGATAGCCTCCCGGTGTTCAGCGCAAACACGAACTGCCGGTAATTCGGAGCTGACCATCGAACTCGCCTTGAAAAGCAGCATCGGCGCGGAAGGCTTCACGATAGCCGACGCAGCACCCGACCGTATCCGCATCACCGCCAGCGATGAGCGCGGTCTGCTCTACGGTGTGGGTAAGCTGCTGCACTGCTCACGGTTCGATCAGGGATGCTTCACACCTGGCGCATGGCGTGGCAGCTCCAAACCGGAGGGTTCCTTCCGCGCTATCTACGCCGCCACGCACTTCATGAACTACTATGAGGCCGCACCCTCTGAGGAGATCGCGGACTACCTTGCGGATCTGGCCCTCTGGGGCGCGAATACGGTGGTGGTGACCTTCCCCACCTGGGATATCAGCGGCCTTGACGACCCGCGTGCCCAAAAGAACCTGAAGCAGATCCGGCGTGCGCTGCTGGATGCCAAATCGATCGGCCTGCAGGTCGGACTCATCCAGTGCCCCAACCAGGGCTACAGCACCGCTCCTGCCAGCGTGCTGGCGACCAAATACCCGGATGACCTGGGCCGACGCGGCACCCTCGGAGTGAACTGCTGCCCCAGCAGCCCCGAAGGGCACTGCTACCTGACCAAGCTCTACGCAGAGATATATGATGCCTGTAAGGATATTGAACTCGACTACCTGGTGCTCTGGCCCTACGACGAGGGCGGATGCGGATGCGGGCAGTGTTGGCCCTGGGGTGCGAAGGGGTTCCCGGCACTCTCCCGCGATGTCACTCGGCTGGCGCGTCAGCGGTTTCCGCACATCAAAAGTATGCTCTCCACGTGGGTCTACGACACCCCGCCCGCTGGTGAGTGGGAGGGTCTCAAAGAGTTCCTGGCTCCGGGCAACGACTGGCTGGACTACATCATGGCCGATGCGCACGAAGACTTCCCACGCTACCCGCTGGAGAAAGGCGTTCCCGGTAAACTGCCGCTGATCAACTTCCCGGAGATCAGCATGTGGGGCCGCGGCCCGTGGGGCGGATACGGCGCCAACCCTCTGCCAGGAAGGTTCCAACGGCTGTGGAACCAGACCGAGGGCAAGCTCTCAGGTGGAATGCCCTACTCCGAAGGCCTCTACGAGGATATCAACAAGATCATCTGCTTCCAGTTCTACTGGCAGAAAGATAAGTCTGCGTTGGACACCCTGCGGGAATACATCGCCTTTGAGTATTCGCCCGATGTGGTGACTGAGCTGGTCAAGGTGGTGAAGCTGATGGAGGCCAACTGGCTTCCCGCTAACATGGACGACCGCTGCCTGGAGGCTTTCAAGATCGTATCGAAGGTCGATGCCCAACTCACCCCGCAGGCACGCTCAGCCTGGCGCTGGCGGATTTTCTATCTTCGGGCGTTACTGGATAGCGAGATGTTCCAACGGCAGGGAAAACTAGAGGGTGACGTCATGCGTGACGCCTTCCAGGAGCTCACACGGATTTACCATGCCCAAAATGCGCACACCATGTCCGTCAAACCGCCGATCATCCCGTAGGATAGCCTTGGCTGTCAAGTGTTGCCTAAGTCCGGGGCGGTCTGGCTACCGTCTAGCGGCTGCAGAAATCTCAAGACCGCGCCGGTCTGGCGGATAGCCATGCAGATTGGTGTCGACAGCAAGACCGGCATGGTTAGGGAAAACCGCCCCGGACATTAATGGAACAGATACCGGGGTACCGCCCGTATAACGATAAACAGGCTTCGTAACCGGCCTGGGATCACCAATACCCATCAAGGGAAGGCCTTGCTATGAAGAAGCCAATCGTTGGATGTCTCGGCCGTCTATGTATCACCATCATGGTCATTGCGTGGGCGGTCACCTCATTGTTCCCGAACTACAGTGCCACCTTGACCTGTGGCGACGGCTTTAGATACAGTTATGGTTTGCCATACAGTAACGGGGATTCGATATTGCCTGAGCACCAAATGTTGGAGAACTGGAAAGATGAATCTGATGTTAAGAATATATTCGCCCACGACATGTATGTTTCACAATACCGCTGTCTCAAAAACGCGCTGATTGGTGTGGGTTTCAGGGGGTATTTCCTATACGACAACGCCACAAAAACATGCTATCTTACGACGGACTACAACCGCTGGTGCAGTATCCTGCGAAAACACCACATCCCCACTACGACGACTATGTATCCAACCCCAATCCGCGGTTATTACAAGGCGTTGGGCTGGTTAGGTTACCAGG
This sequence comes from Armatimonadota bacterium, assembly GCA_963677485.1. Taxonomy (GTDB): domain Bacteria; phylum Armatimonadota; class HRBIN16; order HRBIN16; family HRBIN16. The sequence continues at coordinate 1,548,680 of OY781964.1, forward strand.
AGGGTGTTGAATGAAAAGCCTCAGTGACAAAGTGTTGGTTACCGCTTTTGTGTTTTGGCTGCTGCTGTTCGTATTACCCCTGCCGTCACTTACCGGGATGCGAAGCCGCCTATATAGTATGATGTTCGCTGGTGGTGTCACCGACTTCATGGCAACACCATCTGGAGATAGGTTCCGCGTAGAAGCGAACGGCATAATATACGCCGCATGTCCACAGACATACAACTACTCATTGTCTCAAGACAAGGTCAATGACGATGACGCTCGTCTATATAAATCATCTTGGTATCAAGGCGAATATGTAATGGACGCGACAAGTTTTCGCGTGGTGAAGGGCGGTATCATAGGCCAGACCGAAACTGGGTACTACATCATCAACACCGCGAAACGGATGGTGTATATCAACCTGGAGCTGCCCGAATGGCGGAGGATGCTCGCGCAAATGGGTGTATCTGCGAACATACAATGCCACCCGCTTCCGCTTCGTGTTGACTATGCATGCCGCGGTTGGCTTAGCTACCAGCCAGATTAGGTGCGGTCAGTGCCTGCACGTACTGGCTATACCGTAAAATGACAGCCGTTGCTGTCACCATCTCTCCGTAGGGATGCCTCTTGTGGGTATCCGCGTCAAGCGTTGCCTATGTCCGGGGCGGTCTGGCTGCTGTCTAGCGGTTGCAGAAATCTCAAGACCGCGCCGGTCTGGCGGATAGCCACGTAGATTGGTGTCGACAGCAAGACCGGCACCCAAGTTGACGGTTGACAACATACGGATTTCGTAGGGATGCCCCTTGTGGGCATCCGCAAATATGGTTGGATACAATCTAGTTTCCCAGTACGGGGTAACAGATCAGTATCGACGCGTGGTTGCGGACGGCCACAAGGGCCGTCCCTACGAAGACTCCGCCAAAGCCCACAATGTCAGAGGACGGGGCGTTCGGAAATTCGGCCCTTACCTGCCGTCACTCACGCTGCCGGTGCGCTCCAGCTTGTTCCAGCCGGTGCGCAGGCCGTTCAGCGCATGCCACACGCTCTTGATCACCACCCCATACAGCATCTGCCGGTAGGCCAGCCTCTGGAAGGGGATCAGCCACACAATGCCCGTGCGCTGCTTATCCCATCGCATTGCCAGCACACCGGCTATCATCTCAAACGCCAGGAAACCAAGCCCCAGCACCATCAGCACCTCTAGCTGGTATCTGGCGGCGGGCATCAAACCCCAACCACCGCGCAGAACATGCATGCTCCACCAGTCGCTGCCAATCCAAACCAGGCTGAGCAGGATCGAGATATCCACCAACGGACTGAACAGCTGATAGCCGATCTGGAACACCCAGTGCATGGGCAGCACAAACCGACCAAACATGCCGTAGTGCCCGACCGCCCTGCGATGCTTCCACAGGCATTGAAGGGTGCCATATGCCCATCGGAACCGCTGCCGGAAGAGGGCTGTTATCTGCTCGGGAGCCTCCGTCAGGCCTATCGCTTTGCATTCGTTGATGATCAGGTAGCCCGCCATCCGCACACGCCAGGTGAGGTCCATATCCTCAGCCATCGTATCGGCCACATATCCGCCGACCTGTGCGATCACGGAAGTTCGCCAGGCACCAATCGCTCCAGGTACTACGGTGATGGCGTTCACCGCCGACCAGGCGCGGCGCTCCAGATTCTGCCCGGTGGTGTACTCCAGATGCTGCCAGGCTGTCCAGATATTCCGCACATTGCCTACGCGCACATTGCCTGCCACAGCACCCACCTTCGGGTCAGCGAAATGAGGCACCATCAGGCCGATCGCATCCGGCTCCACCAATGTGTCCGCATCGATCGAGACCATTACCTCAGATTCGCACCGTGTGATCGCATAATTCAGTGCCACGGCTTTGCCGCCGTTAGGCTGGCTGAGCACGATCAGTGACGGAATATGTTCGGCTAGCTCATTCAACCTTTGCAAAGTGCCATCGGTGGAGCCGTCATCCACCACGATGATCTGCTTTACGGGATAGATGGACTGTGCGATGGCCTTGACGGTGCGGGTAATCACCGTCTCCTCGTTGAAAGCAGCCACCACCACGCTCACTCCGATATCGACCTTCGGTATATCTGGTCTGGCGTGCTCGCGTCGACGCTGAATAGTCGCGAATATCAACAGCATCAACAACCGTATCGCGCCGAACATGATACCCAGTATAAATACGGTGTGGACCACCCAGGTGCTGATGTAATTCACTGTGAACACCATGCGGTCTGTGCCCATGAGGCGGGCATCGCGTCCGTACACCGCCGGCATGATGGCCTCACGTGGAAGGCCCAGCAGTTGCGATGCGGTGATAAAGCGGAACCCTTCCGCCTTAAGCTTCGGCAATATGATACCCAGTGCCTTCACCGTGTTTTCACGGTTACCACCACCATCGTGAAGCAAAATCGTGTTGCCTTTGCCGCTGCGAATGGATGACATCATGATGGAGGCGATGTCCTCCGGCGTGCGTCGGGTGTGACCAGCCACTGCGGAGGATATGCTCGGGTTCCAGTCTTGGGGGTCGATGAACTCACCCACGGTGATGTAGCCGCTACGGTAAGCCTCCATGATGGGCCGAACCTCTTCAGGCCGGTGCGGCTCAGCGTCCGCATTATATGGCGGCCGGAAGAGGATCGTATCATGGTTGGTGACCGCCTGGATGATTCGCTGCGTAGCGTTCAACTCCAACCGCGCGCGTGCGTCGCTCACAAGTCCCATGTTAGGATGGGTAAAGGTGTGGTTGCCGATTTCGTGCCCATCCTTCCAGGCCCGCTTCAGCAGGTCTGGATACATCTCGGCGTTACCACCGATCACAAAGAAGGTGGCCGGCACTTTATACTTTTTTAGTATGTCCAAAATGGGGCCGGTATACTCGCTTGGACCATCATCGAAGGTGATCGCCACGGCATGTTTTTGCAGCCCGGATCGACGGAGAACCGTAGACGAGGGGAACTCCACATACTCCTCATCGGTGATCATCCCGCTATCGGGATCATAATCGATGCTCCGACGTCCTTTGTGCGGCTCCGATTCCGGCTGGAGCACTTCACCATCACCCACAAACTGCACATCATCTGGTGCAGAAATAGTCTCAAGAAGAGGAGCTGGCCCGATCACAGCCATATCACGCGATACCTGGCTCCACATCGAAGGGTCTTCCAAGCCCAGTACCCAGAACGCGACGCCACCCAGACGCAGCCTTTTCGCCATCACCATCTGGTTTCGTGCCGACACCGCGTCCTGCATCCAGACCTCATGCGGAGTGCCATCCTGACTGCGGTAATCAAATGTGGAGTTCATGCTGGTTGGGTCGAAATCCACCACAGACTGGCGGTTGTCGCTGGCATCTCTGGCCAATGCCACCGCCTGCATGTAACTTAGTGCTTCGGCAGTTCCGCCATCCAGCGGCCAGTCATAGGTGTAACAGCCGATTCCCATGATCAGTTTCTCAGGAGGGATCACATGCATGGCTTGCTTGGTAAGCTGGGTGGCCCACGGGAGTGGGGCCACCGGGCCGGGTTTACCACCCGCAAAGTGGTAGTCATAGGCCATCACGATGATATTATCCACCCAGGGGATCAGCCCCGGAAGACTGCGGTCACTCAGCACCGTCGATTCAATATCCATCGATATTCCAAATCCGGCAGCATGCAGTTGCTGTGATAGCGATCTGACGAAAGCGGCATATAAAACTCGGTCGTTGGGGTTCAAATTCTCAAAGTCAAGGTTCAAGCCGTTATAGTGCTCGGTCTTCAGCCACGTCAACAAACGTCCGGTTAAGGCCTGTTGTGCCGCCTGATTATGCAAAAGCATGGACACCCGTTTGGGGTCAAAGTGTCCCCCTTCGCTGTTGCTTAACACGGGGTAGATATCCACATCATGCGCGTGGGCGATACGCTCGAGGTCAGTGCGCTGTGGATTATACTCTAGCTGCCAGTCGCGCGTATCGATGCTGCGGCCATCGGTCGAGAGGCGCAGCCACACCGGCATCACGATATCGAGACGGTCTGCGTTCCGCTGCAGCGAGTAGAGACCGGCCTCCTGCCACGGTGCATAGAACGCGGCCACAATCGGGTGAGTTCCCGCAGGACGCACCCTGCGGATGATCTTGCGCTCCTCATTGATGGCCCGAATCAAGTTACTCCGTTCGAGCGACATCTGATATCTTCGGATGAGCTGCCTTTGGGTGCGTGAAGGCTGCGAGTTATGCAGGTAACTGACAGAGGGGTGAAGCACCAACTTCGGCAAATATGGGCTGATGTACAGACTATAGGTAAATCCTGCGCCTATCACCAAAGCAATTACCAGCAGCACCCACAATGCGATGCGGATTTTCCGGCTCCGGTCCTGGTTCGGGTCGTAGAATACTGGATTTCGGGCCATATCTCACCTCTGGCGAGTCACATTACGATATGTATAATACGTAGGCATGTTGTGGTGTTGTCACATCAGTTATTATAGATCAGAGTGAGTCACAGATCAGTGATCGTTCTGAAAATACCGACCAAAGACTCATCAAGTAAATGGGATTGCCAAATGTTTATATTTGCTATATTGATGATCGCACTTCTGCTGGGGCTTCTCACTCCAGCAACTGCTCATGCAAAAACACTCAAGCTGAGCTTTGCCTGTCTGGCAGAGAATGATCTGTATGCGGCTCTGCGAAAGTCAGGATACCGGTGCCCACGATATGACTCCCCCGCCATGGCGATCGACCGCGCCAAGCCCGGTTCCGCGGTGCTGATCCTGGCTGACGGCTACCCCGCCACGCCTACCAGACTCGACGCAGCACAGTTCGATCAAGCAACCGCTAAGGGGCTGAGACTCTACATCGAATACTCTCAGACCATACCCAATTTGGAACTCGGTACCCCGCTCACCACCGTATGGGAGCGAGGCGCGGTAGCTTCGGACAAATTCGGCAGCTCGTTGATGAAAGGGCGGATCCTCGCCATCCAAGGCTGCCACTATCTGCCCGTGAAGGCGGAAACGACGCTGATCGTGATCGCCCGGCTGGCCGGATTCGATACCGCCGTATACGGGATACCACCGAATGCATCGCCCATTTTGTTCGAGATACCGGAACGCAAGCTCATCATCGCCACCACCAAACTCAGCGGATATATCACCGGCCGGTATGCCCCCAGCGAGGCATGGCAAACCATCTGGCAGCGGGTGCTTGCGATGCTGGACCCTGATGCCCCGCCGGTATCGCTGAACTGGGAGCCGACGGTCGAACCAACCTACAGCCTCAATCAAAAGATGGCACAGGACGCAGAGCAGCTCTCCCTGCACGCCAGTGCGAAATGGCTGCGGGAATCCAGACTGCTCATTCATCCCTCTCGTCAGCCTATGATCCACAAGCTGTTGGCTGTCAACTCCCCCGACACCCTGCCAGTACCGAAACCAAATGAGCCCGCGGGCGACGGCTCCTGCGGCATATTGGAGGGATACGCCTCCGCAGTCAATTGGGACGGCAGTCAGAACCAGTTCACAGCCATACGTGCCGACTGCAACGCGGAATCCGCGATGGTGCTGGCGATGGACTGGATGGTCCACAAGAACACCAAGAGTAAACAGGTTGCGACTAACCTGACCGACTTCGTGTATTTCAACTCCGGCCTATGCAAGGGTCCCAGAGGCAACCCTCGGCACCCGGCATATGGGCTGATTGCGTGGGGTGATATCTCTCCAGCCTGGCTGGTGGGCAACTATGGGGACGACTGTGCGCGCACGATGCTGGGCACGATACTGAGTTCCGCCTGCCTGCGCTCTGAGCGTTGGGAGGTTCCACTGCTGAGGGCTCTGCTGGCCAACCTCAGAACCACCGGTCCGCAAGGCTTCCGTGGTGACCGCGTCGACATCGGGCCGTTGGAGCAGTATGGCTGGAGATACTTCCACGATACGCCCCGCACCAACTACGCGCCGCACTTTGAGGCCTACCTCTGGGCGTGTTACCTGTGGGCTTTCCATCAGACGGGCTACCCGGAGTTCCTGGAGCGCGCACGCACAGCCATCAAATTGACCGTAGAGGCGTATCCCGATGGCTGGCGCTGGGGCGACAGCATGGAGCGGGCCCGCATGCTGCTGCCGCTGGCCTGGCTGATCCGAGTGGACGACACCGCGGAGCACCGAAGCTGGCTGCGGCGGATCGCCGACGATCTGCTGAAGAACCAGGCGGCCTGTGGCGCACTGCGGGAGGTCATCAACGCATCGGGCGGGGGCGGCCACTATTTCGCGCCCCAGTCCAACGAGGCATATGGCACCGGAGAGACGCCGCTCATTCAAGAGAACGGAGATTGCGCCAGCGATCAGCTCTATACCGCAGGGTTTGCGATGATCGGGCTTCACGAAGGCTTCGCGGCCACGGGCGATACGGTGCTCAAGCAGGCCGAGGACCGCCTGGCGGACTATCTGGTGCGGATTCAAGTCCATGCACCGAAGCATTCATACCTTGACGGCACATGGTTCCGCGCTTTCGACTATAAGCGATGGGACTACTGGGCCAGTTCAGGCGATGCAGGCTGGGGTGCCTGGAGTGCAGAGGCCGGCTGGGCGCAGGCCTGGACCGCCATCACACTGGGGCTGCGCGTGCAAAACACCTCATTCTGGACGATGACGGCTGATGTGAACATGGCTCAGCACTTTCGGGATGTGAGTAGGGATCTATCCCAAACACCCGACGGGCCGTTCAAGTAGGGGAGTATATCTCACGCGAAGACGCGAAGGCGCGAAGGTATACGCGGATTTTCTTTTAACCACGGATGGACACAGATGAACGCGGATGGTCGGAACTCAACGCAAAGACGCAGAGGGGCAAAGGACGCAAAGATGCCTTTCCATCCGAACCTATCTGTGTCATCCGCGTAATCCGTGGTTCAGACAATTCGCTAGCGCATTCACAACCCTCTGCGCCTTTGCACCTTGGCGTCTTTGCGTTGGATCCCGTCCCCATCCAAACCGTAGTTCCCCTACCGCAGCACGATGCTCACCGCCAGCAACTGGTCGGCAAGCAGCGTCAAAGGAGCCGCCAGGGTGATGCTCACCAGACCATCCGCCACACGATAGCTGCTCTTAAGCACTACCCCGTTGAGGCTGAGCTTCACGGACTTCACAACGCGACCAGCATAAGCCTGCAGCACCATCTGCCGTAACCCGAAACTGCCGCTGGCCAGCCGGATTTGCGCCACCTGCTGACCGTCAGTCACGCTCTGTGAGAACAGCCCGTATCCCTGCGGCACAGGGAAGAAGCTGCGGTGATCCTGCGGCTGCCACTGAAGTTTGAAGCCGAGTATCCCACTAGGCCCGTCCAGGATCAAGCCCTGGCTGGCGGGGATCATCGACCAACTGCTCAACGCACGGCCATAGAACTTGCCGCACTCATCGTCGCCAAACGGGTTGCCGCTATATCCCCAGCACACACTTGAGCTCGCGTTCATACCGGTGCGCAGCATACCGTCATAGCGGTCAGCGGCTGTCTTTACCACACGGTAGCCCTGCTCAAGATCACCATTCTGAACCATCGCCGCGGCGGCACTGTATTCAAAGCCGCTCATCACCTCGGGCGATCCGGGCGTCGACAGGGCCGGCCGGTTATTTTTCGGCCAGATGATCATCTGCAAACCGCCGTCGTAGCTCGCCACATAACCGCGGCCCTGTTCGCGGTCGCCCATGTGAGGCTGGAAGTTGTGCTTGAAGAGCGCTTTCACGGCCTTCTTGACGTGCGCACGCGGGTAGACGTCACCCAGATGCAGCAGATCCGCCCACCACTGGCCCAGCACCTGATCGATGCTGCAGCCGTCGTTGTAGTCATACAGCGGCTCAGGTCCGGGTATCTGCAGGTAGTATTCGCCGTTGAACAGCCTCTCGCCCTGGTTGGTATACCCCTTACGGGCGATGGCCTCATACCGGGTGGACGCGGGATCGCCGCTTATGTCCGCCATCCGAGCACAGGCCTTCAGAGCCGCCAGATATAATGAACCTATCCAACTGCTGCAGCCGCCCAGAGAGCTGTCCAGCGTGTCCCACTGTGGACCGCTCATGTAGCCATCTTCATCGGCGTCCCAGGTCTTGATAGCCCATTCCATGGTGGGCTTCAAAATGCGCCAGTTCTTCTTCAGCCATGCCGCGTTGGGGCTCAACAGGTGTTCACGGTAGGTTCCCAGCACGCAGCCGAACAGGCCATCGGCGGCTGGAAAATACCCCTCGGCGATGCGGTGCGGCAGACTGCCGTCGCGCTTGATGTTGTGGATTTCCTGCTCACGCATCATGCGTCCGAGTTCGGGGAAGAGCCAGGCCTGCCCCTGCGCGTAGTGCCACACATGCAGGCAGTTGCCCTCGCAGCAGCCGGAGCCCGATTCCAGGCAGCCCTCCCACATGCCGAAGAATCCGCTGCGGCTCCAGAAGCAGGTCTTGCTGACCAGAACCGCGAGCTGCGAACTGGCGCGGTCCAGGATGTAGCGGGGCAGGTTACTGCTGTAGAGAGTGTCGTGGTAGAGCTTGGTCTCGTGCGTCAGCCTCTCCAGGTTGGATAACGCCCAGTGGGCCACCTGCTGGCTGTTCCTCCACTTCGTCTCGTAGCAGTTGCCATCAAACGTCCATTTGCTGGCGCGGTTTGGGCTGCCGTTCACGGCACCTGGGAAATACCAGCCCAGCGAAAAGCTGATCGTCTTCGCCTCGCCCGGTCCCAGGCTGATGGGCACTTCGAGGGCACCATCGAGCGTGGAGCCGTTGGGTGTCGGACCGGCATGGTTGAGAGCTTGGATCGGTCTTGCCAACTCGGTGTGGTCATTCACCGAGGCGCGTCCCGTCGCGTTGCCGTTCACGGCCAGGCTCATATTGCCGTCGGGGCCACTCATCACCAGCGTGGTGATGCCGTTCTGATGCGTGATCTCATTGGTATTCTGACCATATGCGGGGTGCTGCAGTGTTTTCGGCGACATCCCCTCGCGCTGACCAACCGGATTACGGTGCAGGCCAAGCAGGCGTAGGCTGACCGGCTTGGTGGTGGTGTTGCGCAGCGTGAAGCGGAAGATCACCACAGGGTTGCTGGAGTCCTTCAGGTCACCGGGGATGAACGGGTTGAAGGCGTTCATGGTCACCTCTACCGGCAGGCCCTTCTCGCCGAACGTCCATTCGCACCATGGGTATTCGCCGCGGAAGCTCTCCGGCGACCAGGCCTTGAAGGCACCCTCATCAGTGCCCTGCAGAGCGCGGAGCTGGGTCCGGTTGCCCACCTTCATGGCAAGACCGAAAAAGCTGTTCGGCACTCTGTTCTGGCTGAAGTTGTTGAAGGTCTGATAGACCCGCTCACCGTGCCCGGTGATCTGGATGCATCCTGAGCCGATTCCACCCAGCGGCACACTGATGGCATCGAGGTATCGCCCGGTATACACCCGCTGCTGGCCGGTCACCAGCAGCTTCTTTGGATCGGCGTTATCCTGGCGGAGTTTGTCACGGTAGGCCGTCTCGGTTTCGAGTTTGGTTTTGGCCTCCAGCCACGTTTGGCGCACAAGCTTAGCCGCTTTGGCGTTCAAGTCCGGCCTGAGACGGCCATTGATGCGCACATTGTCCACATGGATATGCGCCCAGGAGCCTTTCGCCATATCTACCATTTTAATGAATAGAGGCTGATTCTTGAGGGCACTCACGTCCCACTCGGTATCATACAGCCGCTCTTCATTGCGCCCCCTGACCACCATCAGCTCATGGCCCTGCATGTCACAAAGTGCCAGATAGACCGCACCGTTCATGCCACCACCCACCATCAGCTTGATGATCCCGCCATGCGACTCAAACACCGGTGACACCACAATCGCGGTCTGGTTATCGTCGCAGTTGCCCAGCGCATCGGTGTCGAGTGTCGACAGGTGGTATTTGCCCTGCCTGGGGAACGGGGTATCGGGCACATTCCGCGCGTTGGGGTTGCACGAAACCGGGTAAGCCAGGCTCCCGACAGCAACACTCCAACCTTGCATGGTGCCGTCCTCGAAATCCCACACGATGGCCGTGGTCTCAGGGTTCGAGCTGGTCGCTGTGATGTTCTGCGATGATATGATCTGGGCGTTATCACTCATGTGTGGCTGTGTCTCCTTACGAGGGGATAGTTAGTGACAAGCATCGGCCCGTGCTTGCACGGCAGCCCAGGCTGTAACTGAACTATCGTAGGGGCGTCCCTTGTGGGCGCCCTAATCGTTGTTTGTGCGACAATAATTGTTTAGGGCGCCCACAAGGGACGCCCTAAGATGACTAACTTACAAGACCGGGCCGGTCGACAGTGTTTTGATGAGCAGATTAATGACCGTACCGGGATTTTGTCTGAACCACGGATTACACGGATGACACGGATAGGTTCAGATGGAAAAGGGAGGCCAATCAGGAGATTGGCGTTCCCAGGGCTGGGCCATTTGTTGGCATTCCCATCCGTGTCATCCGTGGTTCAGACGGCTGCCTTATCGCAGTGCGATGTTCGCCGTCAGAACATGACCGGCACTGAGCTTCAGCGGTTCGGCCAGTTTGATGGTGATCTGACCGTTCTGCACACGGTAGCTGCTCTTCAGCAACACGCCGTTGATGATGAGCTTGACCGACTTCACGCCGCGGCCAGCGTATGCCTGAAGCACGATCTGCTTCAGCTCGATGCCGCCCGCCGTCATGCGGATGGTGTCATTCTGCAGACCATCGCGCACGGTCTGGGTAAACAGCCCGTAGCCCTGCGGCACGGGGAAGAAGCTGCGGTGATCTTGCGGCTGCCACTGAGGGTTGAAGCCGAGTATCCCCTTGGGGCCGTCCAGGATCAGACCCTGGCTGGCGGGCACCATCGACCAGCTGCTCAATGCACGGCCATAGAACTTGCCGCACTCGTCATCGCCGAATGGGTTGCCGCTGTAGCCCCAACTGGCGGTGTTCCCGCCCGTCAGGTCGTCGCGCAGGTAGCCGTCGTAGCGGTCAGCAATCGCCTTCACCACACCGTAGCCCTGCTCCACATCGCCGTTCTGCACCATGGCAGAGGCAGCACTGTATTCAAAGCCCGACATGCATTCGCTGGCGTAGGGGATGGTCACAGCCGGCGGGTTGTTCTTCGGCCAAATCACCATCTGTGTGCCGCCATCAAAGTCGGCCACGAATTTGCGCGGAGCCTGCACACGGCCAGCCATTAGTGGATGGAAGTTGTATTTATAGATGGCACGCACGGCCTTCTTGACCCTCGCCCTTGGGTAGACATCGCCCAGATGGAGCAAGTCGGCCCACCACTGGCCCAGAACCTGGTCGATGATGCTGCCGTCATTGTAGTCGTTGCGCGGGGTGGGACCAGGAATCTGGAGGTAGTATTCGCCGTTGAACAGCTTGTCGCCCTGGTTGACATATCCCTTGCGGAAGATCGCCTCATATCGGGCAGCCGCACTGTGGTCGCCGCAGATGGAGGCCATCTGCACACAGGCCTTCAAAGCCGCCAGATACATCGAGCCCAGCCAACTGCTACAGCCGTCCAGCGCACTGTCGAGCGTGTTCCACTGCGGGCCGCTCATATAGCCGTCCTCATCGGGGTCCCAGGTTTTGATGGACCAGTCCATGGCGGGTTTCAGCTTGGCCCAGTTCTTCTTCAGCCAGTTCTCGTTGGGACTAAGCAGATGCTCGCGGTAGGTGCCCAAAATGCAGCCATACAGACCGTCGGCGGCGGGGGCATGGCCCTCGGCAATGCGGTGCGGCAGCATACCATCCGGTTTGATGTTGCCCATCTCCTGAACGCGCATCATGCGGCCGAGTTCGGGGAAGAGCCAAGCGTGGCCTTGAGCATAATGCCACACATGGAGGCAGTTACCCTCACAGCAGCCGGAGCCAGCTTCGCAGCAGCCCTCCCACATGCCGAAGAAACCGCTGCGACTCCAGAAACAGGTCTTGCTGACCAGAATGGCCAACTGCGAACTGGCGCGGTCCAGGATGTATCGAGGCAGGTTACTGCTGTAAAGAGTGTCGTGGAAGAGCTTGGTCTCTTTTACCAGCCGCTCGAGGTTGCCCAAAGCCCAGTTGGTCACCTGCTGGCTGTTTTTCCATTTGGTCTCGTAGAAGTTGCCATCAAATGTCCATCGGCTGGCGCGCACCGGGCTGCCGTTCACGGCACCTGGGAAGAACCATGCCAGCGCAAAGCTCACGGTCTTCGCCTCGCCGGGTTGCAAGCTGATGGGAACCTCCAGCGCACCGTCTATCGTGGAGCCGTTGGGGGTAGGCCCGGCTTGGTTTTGGGCGGACATCGGCCTGGCCAACTCGGCGTTGTCGCGTAGCGAAGCGCAGCCCTTCACGTTGCCGTTCACTGCCAGGCTCATGTTGCCATCGGGCCCGCTCATGTACAGGCTGGTCAGTGCGTTCTGGTGCCGGATTTCGTTGCTGTTCTGGCCGTAAGTGGGATGCTCTTTGCTCTCAGGTGCGATGCTGTCGCGCTGCCCCACCGCGTTGCGATGCACGCCCAGCAAGCGCAGGCTCACAGCCTTGTCGGTCGTGTTGCGCAGCGTGAAGCGGAAGATCACCACAGGGTTGCTGGAGTCCTTCAGGTTTCCAGGGATGAACGGGCTGAAGGCGTTCATGGTGACCTCAACAGGCAGGCCCTTTTCGCGGAACTCCCACCCGCACCAGGGATACTCCCCGCGGAAGCTCTCCGGTGTCCAGCCCTTGAAGGCGCCCTCATCCTTCGCTTTCAAGGCGCGGAGCTGGGTTTTTCCGCCCACATTCATCGCCAGACCGAAAAAGCTGTTCGGCACTTTGTTGTAGCTGAAGTTATTGAAGGTCTGGTATACCCGCTCACCATGACCCGTGATTTGAATACAGCCTGAGCCGATCCCGCCTACAGGCACACTGATCGCCTTAAGGTATTTACCGGTATAGATTCGCTGGGAGCCGGTCGCCATCAGCTTTTTGGGGTCCGCGTTCTCTTTACGCAGCGCGTTTCGACTGGTCATCTCTTTCTTCGCTTCGATATTCACATCTTGCCAATGATCCTGCACCAGCTTGGCCGCTTTGGCATTTAGCTCAGGCCGAAGCACACCATTGATATGCACATCGTCCACATGGATATGCGACCAGGAGCCCTTACCCAAATCCACCATCTTGATGAACAGCGGAGTGTTTTTGTATTTTTTCACATCCCAGATGACTTCACTCAGCTTCTCTTCGTTGCGACCCCTGGCCACATAGAGCTCATTCCCCTGCAAGTCACACAGCGCCACGTAGGTCGGTTTGCTCACGCCGCCGCCCACCAACAGCTTGATGATATCCGTGTGAGTATCGAAAACAGGTGATATCACAATAGCGGTTTGGTCGTCATTGTAGCCGCCGACATCGTCGGTATCCAGGGTGGTGAGGTGGTATTTGCCCTGCCTGGGGAAGGGGGTATTTGGTGTGTTGCGCGCATTGGGGCAGCACGAAACCGGGTGAGTCAGCTTGCCCACCACGATCTGCCATCCCTGCATGGTGCCATCCTCGAAGTCCCACACAATCGCCGTAGTCTTCTGGTTATTTGTGTTCATCGCGATATTCTGCGGCTTGATGAGCTTGTTGTCTTTAGATGCCATGATTGCTCTTGATCTCCTCGATGAAGGGTATATTGGTATTACTATACCAGACCTTAGTGTGGGCAGGGCCAATCCACGTGGGATTGTCGGCGTTCGTCGGTAGGGGCGGGGTCACCCCGCCCCAAGGCGCGGAAACCCCGCCCCTACAACGGCCTACCTGCAACAGGGCAGGCACGGAGGCCTGCCCCTACACATGGGGCACCGCACGCGATGCCCCTGGGCACGTCTATCTCCCGATTGGCATTTCCATTCCCATCTGAACCCATCGGTGTCATCCGTTTAATCCGTGGTTCAGACGATCAGGGGTGATCGCCGATCGCCCCTACAACGGCCTGCCTGGGACAGGGCAGGCACGGGGGCCTGTGCCCCTCGCGATGCCCCTACCGTCAGATGGCTACTTCACGAAGTAGAGCCAGCGCTGGTTGTGCTTGGGCTCCAGCTTGATGGAAACCACGCCACCCTTGCGGGTATAGCTGATCTCCTCACCCTTGCTTCCGGGTTTGGGGCCTTCGCAGTAGAGTTTGGCCCCCTGGGGAGCCAGCCCGGCGGGCACATTTGCCACAGCACCCTGAGGCGCGTGAACACGGACCATGCTAACAGCACCATCGGGCACCTGGCGGTTTTGGGGAACCGGCGCGAAAGCGATGTGTTCCACCGGCTTGTCCGTCAGTTTCAATCTCTGACCATCAATCACCAGATCTGTGGCGGTGCCGCCAGAGAACGCCTCCAGGCCTCCCTTCCCGGTCTTGAAGCAGAGCGAGCCGCTGATGGTGCCACTGACCACATGGCCGTCGACGTGGTAGTTCTTCAACGTGATGGCGCCTGACTGCAGGTTCAGCCGTTTCATTGTCTCGACATCAGCCTTCGGATCACGTGCGAAACCGCCTTCCCAGCTCTCTTCCAGATCCTTCAGATGGTCCACTATCGCTACCGCGCCATTGGGGAAGCGGGTGACGAAGTATGGCGTGGTCCGGCTGAGATACTCAGGGTTGTCGTTGATGCCTGCAAACCTGCCAGTGGAAGGATAGGCACCGATTCTGGTCAGTGTGTCAAACCAGTATCGAGTCTCGTATCCCAGGCTGCCGGCCTGGTCATCACGCGGTCGGAAGCCCAGGAAGATAGCCATTCCACCATTTCGACCGGGTTTGATCGTGCCCACGGTCTGCTTCGCGACGGTGGCCAGCAGCGTGGTGCCTGACTTCAGTGAGACGGGGTAGACGCGGTCTACCGTCTTGTCTGTCAGGATGGTCATCTCTGGCAGACCGTTCAAAATGCCCGTAAACTGCACACGCTTGCCGTTGGCGGTCTGGCCCAGCATGGTGCCAGGATCGACATTCACACCGAACAGGGTCTGCCAGTATGGCAGCGCGGAGTCGCCCTCGGCAGTCAGTATGGGGATGGGGCCGCTCCAGACCAGCTTGCCGCCGGAGTCCACAAACCCAGACATCAGCTGAAGCAGCTTCTTGCTGGGGAATGGCTCAAAATGCACGCAGAGGGTGGTGTATTTGTAGCCCATGATCTCGATGGAGCCGGCATTCCACTTCGCCAGTTCCAGCAGTTTTTGCTGCGTGATGTAGTTGGTATAGGCATACTGGGTCATCCAACTGCCGAACCGCTCATCCCATGCGTGAAGGTTAATTGGGTAGAGGGTCAGCACATCGGTGCGGCGGTGCTGCATGTTCTGCACGACGCCAAACAGAGCGTTGCCAGAGGCTCCCACGGCGTTGGCCAACATCCAGCGCTTCTGTGACAGCTCACCGGGCATACCCCAGTGGGCAGCATAGGCGTTGGAGACATCGTTGATGCTGCCCAGCGAACAAGCCAACGACAGCCCCCAGTAGTTACGGTCAAGGAAGCCGCCCTCTGCGGTGTCGTTGCCGTTACCGGTGAGGTAATCTCCCCACTTAAAGTAGTCCGCGCAGGCTGCGGCGGCTTGTTGTACTGTGCAGCTCCAGATGAAGCTGTCGGTATACTCATATTTGCTGCCGTTGTTCATCACATAGTCGCAGGTGGGGCTTTCCGCCCAGGTGGCATGTGCCCTGGATTCCAGTTTATGGCCCATCTTTTGCTCAGCATAGTGCTTGGCATCCGTGAAGATGTCGGTCACCTGGTCCTGCAGCAGTCTGAAATAGCGCGACCGGAACAAGGCGGCCTCCGCCACACCGTTGGGTGTGTTGGCCGTGACATGGCCATTGGTGGCTTTAGCCCAGGTGCCCACGGACATGTCATGCTGCCCGGACTCCATGTAGACCATCATCTTTTCCATATCGCGGTATTTGTCGCCATAGAGCTGCGCGAACTTCGCCGCCATATTGTCGGTGAGGTATCGCAGTGCGAACTCGCCGTTGTCATGGTGAGCAACGTAGGACCAGTCCTGCTGGATGTGCATCTCGTCGCTGTAAAGCGCGTTGAGTTTCACGCCGGCTGCGGCGTATTTGTCAATGATCTGCTTCATGAACAGCGGGGCGGCCGGGCTGAAGTAGTCCATTTCGGGTGTTTTGTAGCGCTGAATGACCAGCACACGGTTGTAGTCTTTGAGATCGGTGCGGCCGGTGCCGGAGACGACGACCCGCTGCACCGGAATCCCTCCGCCCTGGGTGCTGATGCCGGAGCTCTCATCCACCTTGGCGGTTTCGGAGATATCGATGATCTCATCGGGGTTGACGGCCAGATTACCGGAGCTATCCGCTTCGCGGAAGGCCAGAACGCGGATGCCGTCGGGCACGATGTCGATGATGCCTTTATTGTTGGTCCACTGCTTCTGCCGCCAGAAGGCCACATTGTAGTTGCCGGTGGAGGCATCTCGGCTGCCCTCACGGTAGTGAACCCATCGGCCGGCTTGGCCCGTCTTCTTGGCGAAGACCACACCCAGCTCCAGCGGACTGATCACGCTCAGCTCAAGCCCCAGACCGTAGCCCTGGGCAAAAGCTCCGATCTTGGCGATGCGAGATATGAACTCATCGCTATCGGAGGTGTATTGCCTTGGGGCGTGCTGCCCTGGCCGATATTGGGCGAAGAAATGGTCATAGGCCACAATCAGGGTGCGGGAACCCATGTTTTTGGCCTCTTCGCACACTTGCCGCAGACTGCGCTCATATTTGTCAAAGGTGCAAGAAAGGTCAACCACCTTATCTGGGTTCTGCAGGTCATCGAGGTTGGCATCGCTGACCAGGATGATGGATGGCCTGGGCAGTTCAAACGCGTAAGCTCCGGGGAAGGTTAGCAGCTCACCCTTATACAGGTTCTCGGGCACGCCGCTATCGGCCGCTCGCGCCGGTTTGCAGGCCGTCAGAGCCAGAACGGCCATGAACAGCACGGCGATGACAAAGATAACTTCATTGATCGGTTGCATCAAAGTGCATCCTCCTGGGATCACCCACAGAAAGGGGTGTTGGTTTGGTTAGTGTTCACTGTGGGTAGCGGTGTTTCCTGCCCAGGCTGCTGGAGGTTGCCGGGAGTGCGGAGGATTTTGGCGGGTGAGGCGATGGATGGCCTCGCCCCACGGCATGAATGCCACTGCTAATTTAACGAAAAGCCGGCTTGAAGCCGGCTGGGGGAGGTGGTCGCCTATTTCTTGCGCTTTTTCGGTGCAGGAGGGACATCGCCAAACAGATCATCACCTGGTTCCGGTTCGATGGCCCCGCCTATCGTCCGGTTCTCGCGGATCGCGGCAAACGCCTCAAGCGCAGCCTTGCGGTCAAACACGGTCATTGACTGGTCGCGTGTGATCAAACAGCGGATGCAGGACTTTAGGCATAGCTTGTCGTGGTCCGGGCTTCCCTCAAGCTGTTCGACAGCTTTATCAAACCACTCTTCACGCCTGACGTGAAGGTCAATCACCATCGACTGACCACCCGCCACGTTGTCAAACATCGCTAGGCCAACATTGCTGTCTGTACGCTGCGCAGGGTAGGTGAGGAACATCAGTTGGCGGAAGTCCACATTCAGCATCTTTGCCCCAGCCAGCCGCAGTGCTTGGCCCATGGTATCGGCTTTAAGCTGGTTCAGGCCCGGGTACTCGTAGAACACGATGTCGGTCGGTAGTGTGGCAATAAGCACGCGGTTGCGCATGGGAGTATCAGTGTCACCCATACATCCAACTGCTCTGTTTTCTAGAACTGAGTAGTGTTTTTTGAATCCGTTTGGTAAACTCGTTCCGTCGCCATACCCCGTCTCAGCTTGAGCATGGCCACACCGTGTACAGATCGCATATCCATATACACCGTATGAGCCATCATCGACATCCACACTGCGGCCCATGTTTAGAGCAAACACATTCTGTCCTTCTGCACAAGCGTGTTGCAGTTGACCATCTATTTTCCAATCTTGAGAGTCACTTGGCATCATCGCAAACCGGCCGACCGGGGTGAACCAGTCATCTTTACGTATAGCCTGAGTTTTGGCAGACCGTCTTGTCACATAACCAAAGCGGGGATCAAGACAGGTGAACCGTATTGACCCTGCCTCAAGTTTTATCTTGTTGGTCGACAATTCCGATATTGAGACAGATCGGTCGTGATGAACCGTCAGACTGTATTGTTTTCCAATAGCAGTTTTACCATTGTCAATCCACGACTTCATGACGCCGCGAGAGACCTTCTTTTGCCAGCCTACCGGTACCTCACGGCCAGGTGAGTATTCACCCAGTGCCTCAATAGAGGACCGCTCTAACCGAAATGCCTGAGGATCCTTCGCATCCCCCTCCCACAGCCTTCTCACATCCACTGCGAAACCATACCTTGGAAGGAACTGTTTGCCAGACAATACGTTAATGACTTGCTCGTTCCATAACGCATTACATTGCCAGTACCAAAAAGATTTTTCTCGACCTGTCACCATATCACGTGCTTTGATGCATTCGTAAAACTCAGATATCCAGCCCTCCTTGATCTCCACCAGGCACTTGATGGCAGTCTTGATGATAGAATCCACATCCGAACCTGCATAGCTGTCCCAACTAGATGAGGTGATCTCTGAGATGATACCTGCACCCTTCATCTTGATAAAATCGATGAATTCATTAATATAGTTACGCAGTCTAGATATGTCTAGATTATCTGAGACCTTCTTGGCAGGTTGAGCCATACCCATAAACTTCCCGATTTTCGTAATCCAATCACCACTATATGAGTGACAGAACTCACTATACAACAATGCATGACGGTGTCGCCGAATGATCTTTTGCCGCGACATATCAACCATAGGTATAGGCATATCCTGTCCTAAGTAGACCCCAAAGTTATCCCTAACACCCAGATCGAACGGGTTGTTGCCAATCTTCGTGACAACCAGCGAGGACCCGTCGGCTCGGCGTCCAGCCCGGCCAGCCCGTTGTAAATAACTCGCCTTTACCGGAGGCACATTACTGTTGTATACGACATTAAGGCCTCCGATATCAACACCAAGCTCCATGGTGGTGGTACAAGACAACACGTTGCGTGCACCGCGAAGGAATAGCTTTTGAATTTTGGATGTCGTCTCAACGCTTAGTTGGGCACTGTGTTCTTCACCCCATAGTCCCATAGAAAATGGCCCGTCGGGTTTGGTTAGCTCAGTTCGGAGCCTGCGAAGGCGTGGTTTACAATCAGCCTCCTGCTGTGTGATGGGTTCACAATATCGGGTTACTTGACCGTCCCGCAAATCTCCATCAAACTCGTCGTCATCTTGATCATATGTGTCGGATATCAAGTTCATCAGTCGACGCGATGACACACGTCCTGTGATGTTGTCATACCACAGTTGCTCCGGCCGCATTAGTCGCAACTCACTCATGTTGATGCTGATACCTGACCTGTCGACAGAAATAGCCGGTATTCTGGTTTTAGAAAGATGATCATAGATGCTTTCAAGAAACGCTTTGATTTCACCATCGCTGCGCTCTATGTCGAGCGTGGTTAATACACGATTGAGGAACAGGAACCGACTGTTTTTGCCCTTACCGACGAAGGCCTCACGGTTCAGGCTCCAGTCTTCTTCTTTGGTGCTGAAATGCATATCATCATCTACGTCTTTAGTGAAAGGTTCATTTGGTATACTGCAGCGATAGAACTCACCTAACCGTAAGGTATCAAGAATCACTGCCAGTATATCGCTATACGCCTCTGTGACATTGGCAGAACACCCATTGAATACGTCTGGACACTCCAACCGCTCAAGTCCTGGATACTCCACCTCAAGCAACCCCTGTGTTTCGAGTGAATTAGCTCCCGGTTTTGCAGTATGGAACTCCTCACAAAACAGCTTATATATGTCCTGCTTTGCCACTTCGCGCCAGCGTGTTCGCATGTAGTCACCATCATCCCATTCTCCAGGTTCCTCGTAATGAACACGTCCTTGTATCCATGGGTCAAATATCTGGGCAGCGTGCCAATCTGATCCCGCATGCCTCATGAGCTCTTTGACGACAATGGCATGATTGAGTTTTGCACAGATATCATCTAGCTCCTCACGCTCATCTGGTTCTAGTAAACCCGCCTGCTCCTTTGTGGTATAACGTTTATACCTCAGCTGGTCGTTTATGGTGAGTTTCGAACAGCCTTGTGACAACAGCCAGTGTTTAAACAGTAGGCTGTTATGCTGGTGGGTCAGTGTAGGACCAAGTATGGCCGCTTTTCGACGGCTATCACTAAAAGCCAGCAGGCGCCTGCCACCTGCCGGCAGGGTTGATTCATCAACCCCTGGCATTGGCGGAATGTGTTGAATGACTGTTTCTACAACTAACGAGTCTGTGATATGGTGAGTGTACAGCGGGCCGATATGACGTGATTTTCCGCACCGAGCACACTTAGCTCCTGTCACAACTCCACGTTGTGGCGACCTATCAACCTGGCGCTTCGCACCTGGGATTAGACCGGTATCATCGTGATCATCGAGTGCTTGATACCAATCAACGGGCGTGATCAACTGGTCGCCCATAGGAGCCGTGATTCTCAGCACGGGAGTGCCGCATGACTGGCAATGCCATAGTTCAGCGACTTTATCGTGTAGGCAGTAAGGGCAGTTCGATGACTCTTTGTCGAACAAGCCTCCAAATGGTTCCGCCTTGATGGATGCTGTACACTGACCGCTCAGGCAGACATAGAGTGTCTCGATTTGGCTTACCAATGCGTGCAGACGATGCGGTATCAATGGCTTGTGATCAGCTTTTTGGCGCGCGCTGGCTCCCAGGTTCAACAGCCAAAGAAGCCGCTTATCGGTTGATATCTCACTGAGTTTGCCAATCCGGTTCTGCTTCAATGAATCTACAAGCCATCTGGCATATGGTGAGTGCGTGAGTATGTCGTATAACTGCCTTGCTGGTTGTGTCTCGGATTTAAACTCATATCCTGGTGCCAAAACCCGAAGCTTTTCACGAAGCCGTGCGCATTCATCTGGGCAGTCGACAAGATTCCCATGCTCAAATGTAGGTCGTGGTTCATACGGCTCAACCATCTTAAGCTGTTCAATGGGCCAGCTCTCAACTGTTTCAAACGGCTCCAACACATCGGCATCCTCACCCTTGATCAGGCGAACAGCTGAGGCTGGTTTGTCGGTAAACATTGCCGCGAATTTCGTTTGCTCATTCCCATCTCCGCCAAGAGTAGCAGAAGCTAGAATGTGCAATATGCTAGTGGCACCCATTCCGCTCGAATAACAAATACGCTTAAGCATCATGGCCATTTCGGTCGCCATTCCGCCAAGATACTGGTGAGCTTCATCAAGAACAAGGCATTCGAGTGCTTTGTCCAGCAGGCTGCTGTCTTTGGGACGAGCCAGGATGAACTCAAGCATCGAATAATTCGTGATGAGTATATCCGGCGGACAGTCACGAATATCTGTCCTGGTTCTGCGTCTATACTCACCAAAATGTTCGATGCTTTTGACGTCTGCGTCATCGTCATCTTCTGGTGTATCACTGGTGAAATAGGCGAAACTTAATCCAAGTTGGTTGTTTTTGAGCCAGTCATCCAGCCGATTCACTTGGTCGAATATGAGGGCATTCGTTGGGTAGATGATAATTGCCCGAACCCCATTGCTACCTTTTGCCCTTGAAATGCTCACAAGCCGGTTCAGCATAGGCAATAGAAAAGCCTCAGTCTTACCTGAGCCAGTTCCGGCGGTGATCAGCATTGTGGGCTGAACCGCTTCATGACGGCTTTTATACTCTGTAATGATCGCCTTGTGCTGATGCGTGTAGAGTGTGCGTTCAGGATTTATGTGCATATGCGGCAACTTAAGCAGATCGGGGTGGAATACGCCCTTGTCCGCGAGTTTTCGCAGTGTCGATTCGCTAGATTTATACGGCCAGGTTGCTTCCAGCCAGAGTTCGCTGACCAGGCGGCTCTCCTCACATTCAAAAAACCGCTGAATGGTATCTAGCAATGGCTGGTGGTTTACATAACCATCTTCCAACGCATGCGCCATGAGCCGTTTTTTTACATCCTGTATAGCTTTAATGGCGTTAAGCATTGTTCATCAACCATCTTTCACACAGTTTTGCTAAAAGATACTCTGTCACTGTGTTATGCGTGTTCTTCGATAATATGGCTATTTCACTGACGTATCTTTCGATCCGCTTACTAGCAGAACGCATATCGTTTCCTGTCGCTGCACGGTATACCTCTTCATGCATAACAGCTAGATTATTTAGGGAGATAGGTGAAGATTTGAGTATTGCCGATATGCCAAGTATATCCTCACATGGCAACTTCTCTCTAAGGATTTCAATGCATTTCTCCATAGAAATCACGTTCTTATTGTACTGTTTATCTTCTTCCTTAGTATCATTGCTTAATATATACTTATTTACATACCAATGATATAGATGATCACTAAAATACTCAAAAACACTATCAACCGGAACACTGAACCATCGTGCCATTTTGAAGCTGATCACAGGTCCATATTTGTGACATATCGACATCAACGTATCCATACGAAAATCATCTGACATGAGGTTACAACAATAACCATCGATTTCCACAGCAGTAAGAAGACCACAGACATCATTCACAAAACAACGCTTCAGTAGGTAATTTGACACTGGGTATTTAGTATAGTTGGAATCTGGTGCCGACCATATCGTTACGCAATCAGTTTGGTGACCCAGGAAGTAGTCATAAAGCGAACCATGTGACTTCGGATCCAAAACTAGTGCATGCATCGATGCTAGATTCTCAACAAGGTCAGATGGATTCATGTCACTTCCATAACATCCATACCAGTCGTTCGCAGTTGCCCATCCGACTTCTCCGCCGTCCGCCATCACCGTAACTAGGTACGGTTTCCTATCGTATTTATCAACGCGAACGATCAACCCATCACCAGAAGCTATGCACGCACCATACTCGCTTATACCAGAACAATCCCAAATGCGTATGCTAACCACACGGTCAAGGCTGATCTCATGGCGTAAACGTACCGTTAGGGCACTACCTTGTAGTTTCATAGTTGGTTCATTGACAGCTACACAACCGCGGTATACAGATACGAATGGCAGAGTCTTGAATGAACCATCAGCCCATTTCAATGAGTATCGCCCACCCATACCTTTCGGCCTTCCACTCACATTGACATCGCCCTGCTCTGTCACATATCCAATTGAGACCGTACCACCATAAAGTGCGTCTTCACATAGAACAGCACCGGACAACATGAGCCTCTGATCCGCACCGGGCCAATATCGTATAGCCGGACGATCACTTTTTGCGTCGATCTCAACGTAGTCCGTTTCACTCAGTTGAATCCAACTCATTTGATCAACAGGCGTTTCCGAATATGCGATGAACTCACAAGGGTTCATGTAATGATGTGCATCATCGTATGGAGTGAAAGGGTTACCATGACCCTGCAATTTTACCCGAATTGGTATCCTGGTGCGTGTGACCGATCCTGCATGTTTCCATACATATCCGTTACGATCTGCAGCCAATTCAAAGCCGTCTGTGTAACCGGCGATATACACAGAATGAATTTCTGTTTCAAAATCGCGGGTAAAAATAGTGAACCCATCCTCTGTGGGCGTAAACTCTATGAGTTTCCGCTGTTCTTCTGCGCTCAACTGTCCATTATCATGGCAGCTTGAACGCCATATCTCCTCGCCATTGACGTCTGAAATAACGAGAGGTGGTGAAAACAGGCAGTATTCAATACTGTGCTGGCTATACTGGTCTACGTTACAGCTCCAGTCCCACTTGCTGGGCCATATAGCAAGGTATCGTTTATTTTGATCTAGTCTTTTATACATTGATATGCGCGTTCCGTCTTCAGCGTACAAACATGGTTCACCATCGAACTCAACCAAAGAGACCAGTTCAGATGCTAGTTCATGATCTTCTTCATCATGAATCGTGACTGTCACATTGTGGTGTTCACCTAAATACCCACACAGCGTATTCGATTTATGGTTAAGGTCAGGTTCCAGATTACCCTTATTCCATGAGTAGGTGATTTCGTCATCGCCGCACCGAACTGTGAATGGTTCGAATTGAGACAGATTCTTGATAGCCGGCAATACGCCCAGTATATCCACAGCAACAGGAATCTCAAATCTGATGAGCGCGTTAGTGTAGATGATCCTTGGGGTACCCAGCCATTGTGTAGGCACATTCGGCTCAGGGCCGGGAGAATTGGTTGGTGTGTTGGGTGCGTACCGCTTTTTCGGTTTCGGTGTGCTCTTTATGATTTCGTCTACCCATTCAGGTAAGACCCACGGCGATTCGGTGAGATATTTCCGGAAATCCGGCTGTTCTATATCGCCCGATGTGTAGCGACGAATCGTATTCCAAAGACTCACAAATGTCTGAGATCGTATGTTCTGCACGCGTGTGTTTTGATCTATATGGCCTGATAACAAGCACCTCACGGCAACACGAACCCTGTGTTCACTAAAATAGTCGTCAGGATTGTCATAGTAGACCGAAACCCAGTCCTGGAGTTTGGATATCGTGCGTTTGGTCAGCCCACACTGCAGATTCATAAAGTTATAGTAGTTCTTCCCAGCTTCATACGGAAAAAGATCACGCAGATACGATAACCCGATGCCTTCATGAGATTCGTTCGAATATGCTGTTGACTTAATGTATTCATTAAGACCGGGTTTAGGGTTCATTGAGCTGGAGATGAATAAGGTATTTGTGATGGTTCGGTTAAGCTCATATAGATATCCATATATGGATGGCCATAGTGTCTTTTCATCGTCAGTTTGGAAGGTACGCCGGTTAACTGCCACCATAAGAATCAGGGCTAACCAATAATGTTGGCGGTATAGGACCTCAAGACATGCATACCACTCCCGCAGATCCGCGTACTCATCCTCGGTCACACGCAACTCCGCGATGGACCAGGGACGGGCAAGTTTATGGAACGCATCTACGCGCTTCCGAAGGCTGGCGATTGTTTCCGTTACGCTACTCAATGTCGTTACCTCATCGAATCACAATTTAACGACATTATACACTTAACGCATGGAAATGCAAAACCTTACCCATCCGCATCATCTGCGGTTCAGACAAACAGATCGGCCTGGCCATATCTCTCTGCGCCTTTGCCCCTTTGCGTCTTTGCGTTGGACCCCATCCGAACCGCCATCACAACGCCGCCCTCTGCCCGTAACCAAGCGCATCAAAAGCCAGCGCATCGGAGGTGGAGGCAGTAGGCGCACCGGCCAGGCGCACGCGCTTCCCGCCACGTAACATGAAGCTCTGCGCATGGAAGCAGCCAGCCAGCATCTGACCCTCGGCCAGCAGGCTGCACCATTCACTGGGTTCCGGCTGTTCCATGGTCAGTTCGGGGTGCTTCTGCAGGCATTCCGGCTGGTAGTTTCGCAGAGACACCACGCACTCCGCCGGGTCATAGCTCCACGAGCTTTCGGGGTATGCAGGCCCGTAAACGCCAAAATGCGAACCTAGCTGCAGCATCCTGCAGCGCGCGGTATGTATGGCCAGAGGACCCACATCCAGTCCCGCCCAACGGCGACCAAGCCGGTGGGCTGTCTCCAGCCAGCTTCCGCTGCCGCAGAAGGGGTCAGCCACCAGATCGTTTTCGTCGCTGAAGCCGCTCATCAGCCGGTGTAATAGGGAAAAGGGCTTCTGCGTGGGGTATCCAAGCCATTCGGTCGAGTGGTTCGGCGGGCGTGAGATATCCCACACATCGCCGCTGACTTTACCATCTGGGTTGAACAGATGCTGCCGCTTTGAGGCGATGATCGCATCATAGGGAACGCGAACGGCCTCGGGATTGAAGCTGTAGTGTTCGCCTTTACGGTAAAGATATAGCGTGTCGTGCTTGTGACCCAACGCCTTCTTGCTGCCGCCGCCGCTGCGGTAACTCCAGATGATCTCGTTTACGAAGTGCTTACGGCCAAACAGCTCATCAAGAAGCAGCCGTATCCGGCTGTTGGCGTGCTGGTCGATATGGACACACAGCAGACCGTCGGGGTGCATCCATTCCCTGATGGCGGCCAGCCGATGATACATATACTGCAGGTAATCCACACCGTCGGCGCCCCAGGAATCACGAAATCCGGCTGGCACTGATATTCGTTGCCCGTTTGCCAAGTTCACACGAGCCAGGAACTTCTCACCCATATCGAAAGGCGGGTCCATATAAACCAGTTTGGGTTTGCTCGCAAGCTGTGGTGCGCACAGGCAGTCTGCATGGATCAGTGTGCCGCCATCGGCTCCCCACGCCTCCACCTGCGAGGGCACGGGAGGAAGGGCATGGAGCTCGAGAGGGCACTTATCTGGCCAGTTTAGTGTGATGACCGGTTGGTGTTCCATCATGTAAAAAGGGGTGCAGCAGACGCTGCACCCCTATCATTTACTCCTTGACTACGCTTCCCAGGGCAAGTAGCTCTTGCCAAAATGACCGTAGTTGGTGGTCTTCTTGTAGATCGGCTTCAACAGACCGAGCCGCTCGATGATGGCAGCCGGGCGGAAGTCGAAGTTCGCACGTACAAACTCTTCAGCCGCAGCGGATTCGCCGGTACCGAAGGTATCTACCAGCACGCTGACCGGTTGAGCCTGCCCGATGGCATACGCCACCTGCAACTCAGCCTTCTTAGCCAGGCCGGCTTTGATGATCTCGCGGGCTACATACCTGCAGAAGTAAGCGGAGCTGCGGTCCACCTTGCTGGGGTCTTTGCCGCTGAACGCTCCACCGCCGTGCCGGGCTGCCCCACCGTAGGTGTCTACGATGATCTTGCGGCCGGTCACGCCGCAGTCGGCGGTAGGCCCGCCAAATTCAAAGCTGCCGCTGGGGTTGACGATGAACTTAATGTCTGGCCGGAACCACTCACCCAGTGCGCGCGGGGCGATCACTGTGGCCACATACTGCTTGATATCGGCCTGAGCATATCCTGCAGTGTGCTGGGTACTCACCAACACCGTATCAACAAGCACCGGCACGATGCCTTCATAACGCACGCTCACCTGGGTCTTGCTATCGGGGCGCAGCCCAGTGTTTTTACCAGATTTTCGGTCGACAGCCAGCTCATAGGCCAGGTTGTGGGCCAGTTGGATGGGCAAAGGCATCAGCTCTGGGGTTTCATCGCTGGCGAAGCCAAACATAATCCCTTGGTCACCGGCCCCCTGATCTAGCCCGTTGTCCACCGCGCTGTTGATCTCATGGCTCTGTTTTGACAGCAGATTGGTGATTTTCACATTATCGGCACTGAAGGCTTCGGAGTTATCTATATATCCAATTTCGCGAATTGCGTCGCGAACTATTTGGTCGTATTCGAAATTGGCGTTGGTGCTGATCTCACCGGCCAATATGACTTGACCCGATTTTGCGAGCACCTCACAGGCGACATGACTATGAGCATCTTGCTCAAGACATGCATCGAGGATGCTGTCTGCGATGGTATCGCATACCTTATCGGGGTGCCCTTCGGAGACAGACTCCGAAGAGAAGATCGAGTACTGTTTGTCCATCATTCAGGTTTCCTTTCGCCCATATGGGCCTTCACAGGGTCAAATTGACCCAAAAAAACGCCTATCGCCGTATCCAGAGGCGAAGGCGCAGTCATGTCCACATTGAACACACAGGGAGACAATTTTTCGGAATAAGATCCCGCGTATCGAGGGGGGTTCCCCTCGGGCACCGTTGGCGTCTCCTGCCCGGTTGCCGGATTCCTATTGGAATCACTCTGGATACGTGTATATTTTACCATGAGGGTATAGGTTTTAGCGAATATCACTGATTCTGTTCAAAATATATTGATTCTATGTGTTAAAACATGCCATAGTTGAATAAGATGGTAAGGCTGATGGGTAATGCCAGTAGAGGCTTTCCTGGTGCGACACCTTCGCATATTGAATTTCCGAGAAGAAAGGGAGTGGGATCATGGGCCCGAACAGCGAACAGAGCGCCCACCCATCTGATGCCAACAGGATACCTGCACTCACGAAACGTGAGGTAGAGGTGCTGATGCTTATCATTGATGGCCGCTCAAGTAAAGAAGTGGCGCAACAACTTTTCGTCAGTAAGCGGACGGTAGACTTCCATCTCGCGAATGTTTACCATAAGCTTAATGTGACTAACCGCGTGCAGGCGTTTCGAAGAGCTGCAAGTTTAGGACTCATCCCGTTTGAGTTGGGCGGAGCCAAACAGCTAGAAGATCAGTTGAATCCGCTGCCGGAGTAACGGGCAGCGCAATCCCCACCGGGCCCTGTTCGGCTATTCGCGCAAGGCCCTGTCTTCGCGCAACTCCCCACCACACGGAGTTCTTCCCAGCAAACCCGTGCCGCAGCATATCTGAATCGTCAGTAGCCATGCGCTTCAGCGCATTCTATTCCCATAAACATGGGATAGGTTTGTTTCCTTAATCGATTACGCCAACAGCCGCGCAGCCAATTGCCCACAAATCCAGATTGGGATCGTATCGACCATGTTCCGCGACATAAATGTCTCGGCTATTGATCAACAAGCAACCGCCCGTGCTGGCACGGCAGCCTATCCTGTAACGGATACGGTCGTAGGGGCGTCCCTTGTGGGCGCCCTAATCGTTGTTTACTCGATGACTATGTTTAGGGCGCCCACAAGGGACGCCCCTACGACCAGTTACTTACAAGCCCGCTAAACCGGGCTGCGGAGCTCCTTGCCGACAAAGATAACGTTAATAAAGACTGCTTCAGCAGTCTTGGTGTTCAATAGCCGAGACATTTATGTCGCGGAATCGGTGACCTACTGGCCATGCAATATTTGTGGGTAATAGACTGGGGGCTTTCAGCCCGCGGTAGGCCAACGATCGATATATGTTGTATATATGGCTCCGATATATGCGTGGGCCATAGACTACGCTTTACCGAATGGCAGACAAGCTACCCGGCGCATCGGCCTATCTCAGCTTCAGCAACTCAGGCACCGTGACCAGCCGGTATCCCTGCTTTTTCAATCCTTCGATCAAAATCGGCAAGGCCTCGATGCTCTTTTCACGTGAGATGGGATGACAGGGCTGCCCGTCATGCGCCAGTATGATATCGCCTGGACGCACCTTGTTCAGCACCCGATCAGCCATCTGCTGTGGTGTGTGGCAGGTGTGGTGCTCCAGCGCCAGACTCCAGAGCACAATCTTATAACCCTCATCCATCGCCGCCAGGAAAGTATCGCCGTCCCAAAGCCCTTTCGGTGGTCTGAACATTTTTGGCTGCTGACCGGTCACCAGTTTGATTTCCGCACCTGCTCGTTTCACCTCGTTGATGTCTTGATTCAAACGCTCTGCTGTCATGCTAGGATGATCCCACGTATGGTTGCCTATGGCGAAACCGGCATCCCGCTCCTGCCGCGCGATCTCAGGGTTCAACTGCACCTCTTTACCCACCAAAAACACAGTGAACGGCACGTTGTATTTGCGTGCCATTGCCAGCACCCTTGGGGTATATTTGGAATCAGGCCCATCATCCAGGGTGATGGCAACCACCTTCTGTTTGGTGTGGCTGCGCCAGATGATTTCGCCAGATGTCTTCTCCCAGTTCTTGAACAGCAGTTGCGCTTCATGCCGTTCTTGCTGCCAACCCACCATGGCCCTGATTGTGACCAAAATGAGCAGAACCATCCAAACCTTTTGCAGGTTGATCCGTTGCAGAGGCTTAGTTGTCATCGGTCATGTCACTCCAGTGTCGGTTGGTCGTAATGAACGGTACCCGCCATGGACCACCGCATTCATGCATGATTCATTTCCGGTCGCTCCCTGCTGTGCTCACCGTCAGATCCTGGACTACGCACTGCCCGTTCCAGTTAAACGATAGCTGCCCAGATCGATAGTTATAGGCGTGGATGGATACCGCGTGGGCATCATTGATGAAACACTCGATGATGTCGTTATTGACAAAGGCACGCACATCAATCGGCTTCGATGTATCCAGCTTGCAGTTAAACTTCGCGGAGCGGTTCACGCTGTTTTTCAACTCGATGGTGCCCGTGGCAGGGTTCACGACCAGTTGATAACCCGAGTCGGCTTTGCCTGGCTGCTGACGGAACCCAATGGTGACAACAGAGTTCTGCTCCACATTAAGCTGACAGTGAAGTATGTAGTTCGCGGGTACCTTGAGCTCTTTCGTCTCTTCAAGTTCGGGACTCAGGCCGGTTACCGGTTCTTTAAAATAGTTGACCACTTCTTGGACCGGCCGTTGGTGCAGCTCCCCGTCTTTACCAGCGTAGATTTCCCTGGCCATCGACAGCGTGCCGCCCCATTTGCCGTCCCCTTCGTCTACAAAGCCCTCTTGATCCCACATCCAGCCCCATATGATGTTCCGCTTGCCGTCATATGCCCCCTTGGGCACCTCCAGCAGACCAACACCGTAAGGCACCATCTGCGCACGATATGGCCCGCCAGGCTGATCGGAAACGGTATACAACTGGCCTGCCGCAATGATGTACCACTTGCCGTCCATGGTCATGATGTGCGGGCAGTCCAGGCTGTAGTCGGCGACATACACTGGCTGTTGAGGTGTCCACTTCATCAGGTCATCGGAGGTGTAAAGCCCAACCGCGGCTTTTGAGCCCTGTACGGTGCAGGTGTGAAGCAGCATCCACCACTTCTTGGCGGCTTCATTCCAAAACACCTCTGGGTCGCGGAACGCCTGATGGTGGTAGGGCTGGTAGGCATCGATGGCGCCGTTCACCGGTTTGCTCCAGTAAATCTGACCATCAGCGTAGAAGGTGAGCCCAAGCTGCTTCTCCCAGGTGATCAGGTCCTTGCTGGTGGCATGCATCACTTTTTGGTCACCGAGTGGGTCGCCACTGTTCTTACCGGTGTAGAATATGTGGAACAGCCCATCATGCTCCACCACGCTTCCAGTCCAGATTCCTTCGTAATCCGGACCCAGCTTATCGTCACCTGGCACCAAGGCGTGGGGCAGCTCTTTCCAGTGGATGAGGTCTTTGCTGACTACATGCGCCCAGGGTGATCTGGCGGGGTCGCCACCCTTCAGATAGAAAACATGATATTCCCCGCGCCAGTAAAACGGGATGGGGTCACCCACAAACCCGGGTTCATGGGGCCGGTAGTTGATGGTAGACGTAATGATCGGCTTTTTAGTTTCGGTCGTGCGGGCCATCATGAATGCTCCTTTACCGTTCAATATGAGCGCGCCGTTTTTGATGCGTGCCCCGCCCTGAAGGCTGGCATATTTATATACGCTCATTCGGTCATGAAGTGTTTTGTCGCTAAAGCACCACCAGGCTAACGGATCCACACCCGTCTTTTTACCGATCTTCTGTTCAGCGATCTGGGTCGGTGTGAGCGCGGTATTATAGATGCGCGCATCGAGCACCGCACCGTTGAAGAAAGGCGTGCCGCCGGCATCCATATGGCGCTTGCCGATGAGAACCGTGCTGGCAGCAGGAAATGTCAGTGGCTGAGTGGTGGTATAAGCCGCGTATGGCTGGCCGTTGCGGTAGATACTGACCTGGTTTCCTTTATAGACTATGGCGATCTGAACCACAGCTTTCGGACCAGCATTTTCCACAGGCGAGGCACTTTGGCCACCCTGTGTCCGTGCCCAGTTTTCACTGCCCGCCATCCACTTGCGGGGAGTGTTTTCTCCGAATACGATCGAATCAAACTGACCACCGCCGCGCTCCAGGGTGAGCACCCCGCTGCCGGTCTGTTTCAGCTCTGCGAGTTTGACCCAGGCCATCAGGGTTTTGTTCTCGATATTCGAACTCATCGCGGGAAGGCAGGTGGTCGCCAGTGCAGCCGATAGCAGCGCGACAGAGGATACAATCTTGTGCCGAGTCATGTTCTACCTCAGATATCTATTTACAGCTGATGCCTGATGCCAGTGTACCTTACTTACTCTATATCACGCAGAACCTTCTGAACTGTCAGACTGCGCAGTCATGGTTTGGCAGGATATCCAAACACATCGAAGGCGGTAATACAGGCCGTATTGCCCACTGCCCCGGGCTGCTGGCTTTTGGTCACCCGCAACTGCACAAACCGCACCGGATCGGAACCCGATACGGGTAGGTCCACCCAGTCCTGTGTGTTCTCCTTGAACTCCGCCAGTTTTCGGTAGTCCACCCCATTGATGCTGCCATAGAGCTCTGCGGCAGCAGCGTTGAGCTGATGCGGCAGGAATGTGCCCGCCAGATGCGTACGCCAGCGTGTGATGATGGATGGCGCAGCCAGCTCTACGGTCAATATGTGAGGGCCGCTGCCTTCCTTGCTTTGCCAGAATGTGCGTGTGTCACCGTCGAGTGCATCCGCCGGACGGTGCCCTGTAGCAATACTGCTCGCGAACGCTGGACGTTTTGTGGTCAGTGACTGCTCCAGATGTATATCCAACCTCTCAGCCCCGACCGTAAACGGTCGGTTGTTGAAGGTGAGCTGCTGGGATAGACCGTACATATCCACCTTGCCTTTGAATGTATCGTCAAACTCCGCCCACAGCGACTGCTTGTTACCCCCACCGGTGACGAAAAAGCCGTAGAAGTTGATCTGGCCACCACCGCGAAACCGAACAGCCTCTACCTTGGGCACATCGAACACGGTGCTCCAGAACTTCGCATCACGGCATCCCCCACGTCCCTGGTCAATGAACTCCATATAACGGTGCGGCGCGAAACCGGCCAGATGGAAACTGCGCAGGTTCGTGCAGTCGCCAAACTCGTATTGCACCGAATGATCGTCCAGATATCCCTGTATGGCCGCTACGATTTTGTTGCCCGGCACATCGGGGTAGGCGGTCAACACGCGGTAATCCGAGCTGTGCACGCCGTAATCCATGTTGATATTCTCCAGCAGCACACGATCGGAGTTCGCCCCCACACGGATGCCGGTGTGGTAGGGTGTGGCCCACACATTGACCACCTGCGCCCGGTCGCATCGGGCCTGTCCCAGGTCAATGGCATTGTAGGCATTAGGCAGCACGGTGTCGTATATGTATAACTCGCGTCCCAACCCGCGGATGGCGTATGGGTAGGTCGAGACGGCCAGCTTCACGTCTGGGCCGGTTTCGTAGATGTTCTTCGCATGGCAGACCGCCACTCCGCGAAGCCCCGCTCTGGCCTTCATGTTGATGGCCGCCGGTGCATCCTCCGGGTCGTTTGACCGCTCATCGAAGCCGATGATCAGCGTGCTGACGTCCAGATACCAGGCCCTGACCCCCACACCCAGATAGCCCCCTCGTAGCTCCACACCGGAGGGGATGGTGATGGGTGCTCTTAGCACCGTCCAGCCATGGGGCAGCAGCACGGTCCCGCCGCCGTTGGCCCCCGCTTTGTCCAGAGCACGCTGCAGTGCGGCGGTGTCGTCACTGATCTTGTCAGCCTTCACCCCGAAATCGGTCGCCTGGTAGACATCACGCTTCGCGGCCTGCCGGAGAGTGGCGAATCGGTAGCTCTTATGCTGCAACTGGGGGTAGTTATCGAGGTCGAAATAGTGGGTGCCAAAGTACCAGCCGCCCTCCACGTCGGTGCGCCGACCTTTCACTTTACCGATGCCACCGCCGAAAC
This sequence comes from Armatimonadota bacterium, assembly GCA_963677485.1. GTDB lineage: Bacteria > Armatimonadota > HRBIN16 > HRBIN16 > HRBIN16. The sequence continues at coordinate 1,582,199 of OY781964.1, forward strand.
CATACTGGCTGCGGTCGGTCATCATGTATTTCACATCGTCCTCATCAAGCTTCACTAACACCGGAGTTTTGGCTTCGGCTAGATCCGCGTTGTAGAGTGACAGCCCATCCACTTTCGCCACCTGAACCGCCACCAGCTCATCTGCCACAGATCGGCGCAGTTTGGCGGCGTCCACACGGCTCATCCGTGCCTCCGGTAGGCGTGCCCAGTAGTCGCTGTTTAGGCGGATATTGTAGCAGGAGCACAGCTCGCTGGAGCTCTTCAGCACGATGCCGCGCTTCAGCACCGTTCCATACACGCTCGAGACGCTGCTGCCGCTGAATGGCGCCATCATGATGCCCTGATAGCTGTTCACCAAGGTGATGTTGTGGATGTAGGAGACATTGCCCTGGATGCTAAACGGGTAGGAGATGGGCTCTGCGGCACTTTGCTCAGGGTAGTATATCGTCAGGTTGAAGGCATTCGCATGACCCAGCTCCTGGCTGGACAGCAGTGCGGGACCATCCGATTTACCCTGATCGGCATACGCCAGCAGAACCGTTCCGGAGAGGGGCCGACCGGGCTGCGGCTTCCGCCACTCGCCGCAGAGGGTCACCGTTGCTGGCAAGGAGATATGGTGCTCGAGACGGTATCGTCCAACCGGCAGGAAGGCTGTGCCGCCGCCATGCCCGTTCACGTCATTGACCATCTTCTGGATGGCTGCCGATGCGTCAGTTTTGCCAGTGTTGTCCGCATGATACGGTGCATCTGTGACTACCGCTGCTGCCACCACCAGCTCACCGTTGCTATAGATCGGTTGATAGCATTTGCCCACATCCGCCACGCCCATTTTGGTGATCAAGGCCACCATGATCATCGTCAGCCATATCGATCGATTCATCATCAAACTCCTTCGCGTCTACGCGTGAAACAATCCCTCAGTGCCGTGACCAGTCGATCTTCATCTGCTCACGCGCGCCGATGGCCTGCTTAATGGGCCACGAGGCGCGCAGCTCACTCTTGTATGGCCCGATCTTCTCTACAGGGATCGGCTGGAATCCCAGCTTGAACGCGGGTGAGTTGGGCTTCAGCCGGTAGTCGTCAGCCGCGCGATTCACAAACAGCGGGTCGGCTATGACGGAGTGCTTGTCCAGACCTTTCGCCTGCCAGGCTTCCCATTCCGACATCGTATCGGCTTTGCGCTGCTCCACATCGTCAACCCACAGGCTGCCTGTCGCCTGAGAGATATCAATGCGGATTCGCACTGTTGACATGTCGGCGTGCCAGTCGGGGTCACCTTTGGCTGGGAAGCGGAAGACGGTTTCGATCTGCTTCCACTCTGGACCAGCCGTGAAGCTGTTGTATTTCGCCCAGAAGTATTTGTTTGCGAGATAGGCTTGCGGCATGATCGTGCCGGGCGTGGGCACATCGGCACGCACCCTGGCACTCAGCCGGTAAGTCTGGCCGGGGATCAGCGTGATACCCTTTGTTACGAAGTTCACGTTCAGTGTCTGGCCGCTGGAGTCGGTTGTCGTGCCATGAGCATCGAGCCGTAGCGACTGCTTGCCAGAATGTTTCACGGTGGGGTCGAGTTGCGCGGACGAATCACCCGGCTTGATCTGCCACTCCCAGCCCTCGGGCAAACCGCCCGCGTCACCTGCTTCGAAACCCGGATTCGGCACCAGGTTGGGCCCTGTCAGCCCCTTCAGGCTGGTGACGCCGGTCAGCAGAGGAGCTTTGTTGTGCCAGATCAAGTTGTAGTCTGAGACCGTCCGATCGAACGGTAGGTTGTAGTGCTCATAGAGTTTCGCTTTGGGTTCGCTGTAGCTCACGATGTTGCGCACAAACCGGTTGTCGGCCATCTTCCAGGCGTCGTCCAGGCCCTTGGTCAGCCGCTCGTAGCCCGGGTATTTCAGATACGCCGACGTGCCCGAAAACTGCTTCCATGTCTCGGTCATCATGGGCACAGGGTGGCCCCCCTGCACATAACCGCTGTATTGCACCTGGCTGTCACGCCCATCCACCAGTATGTTGTTCTCAATCACGTTGTCGCGCCCGCCGTGCACATGCACCCCGCCCAAAATGGTGCGCGCCACGATGTTGCCATACACATGCGTGCCGCAGGTGCCGTCATCCAGGTAGATACCCCAGTTCATGTGCGGGCTGGTCCACTTGCCGTTCTCCTGACCGAAGCCGATGATATCATGCAGGTAGTTGTAGCGGATCTGTGTGCCGCGTTTGGTCCAGTCCACCTGCCAGCAGTAGATCGCGCCGCAATCGGCCGTCTCCAGATTGCAGTGGCGTATCTCGTTGTATTCGATGATGTGGTCATTACCGCTCCAACCGATGCCGAAACGCGGCAAATCATGCATCAGGTTGTGAGAGATGCGGTTGCCCACGCCATTGAGCTGCACCCCGACGCCCTGCTTAAAGTAAATTCCGGTATGGTGGATATAGTTGTTATCGGCATAGTTGCCCGCGGGCTTCAACGTCACCCGATCGCGGCCATCGATACTCACCGCATCACGGCCGATGTCATGGATATCGCAGCCCACCACCCCGTTGCGCTCTCCGCCATTGATGACCACCCCGGAGCCATAGAAGTCGCCCACATTGCGGATGGTGCAGGCGGCGATCCGGCAATTCACGGTCTTTTCCATCTCGATCGCATTGCCTTCGCAGCATTCGAACGTGAAGCCGCGGAAGCTGATGTTCGACGCGCCCTCCTGAAGCTTGAGTATCGTGCGCACAGCCGGTGCCGAAACGCTCATTGTGGCCGGGTTGACACCTTCAGGGGGCCAGAAATAGAGCGTTTTGGTCTGTGCATCAAGATACCACTCTCCCGGCGCGTCCAGCTCCTCAAGAAGGTTCTGCACAAAATAGCGGTCGCCGGGCCGGATGGCGTAGGAGGCGTTGGCACTGAGCGTGATGCTGCGCGTAGCTTTGTCGACTGAGGCGATACGGATGATGTCGTTCCACCAGTTGTATCTTGGAAAGATCATCACCTCAGCCTGCTCAGGGTGCGCCCATTGGCGGGCATCGGCCTCGCGATACTGAAGCAGTTTCATCGATTCGCCTGGGACATCGGCGTATAACGGCACCGGTTTGCCATCCACATAAGCCCAGCCGCCGGTGACAGGATTGTTGGCGTCACGGTTGGGGTAGCGGGCCAGATCCATGCGGTGGCCATTGCACAGCAACTGCCGGAAGTTGATATCAGCAAACCCCTGCGCGCCCACATCCGCCTTCAGTATCTTGCCCTTGTATGGCACGAAACCGCTGATCGGCTTGCCGCCAATGAGAAAGACCTTCTCGCCGGGGTACGCCTGCCACACCACCGGAGCTTTCTCGGTGCCGGAATCAGCCGCAGTTAATGCCAAAGTAGCAGGCAGTTCATAGACGCCGGCCCGAACCTGCACTGTCACCGGCTCGGTCTTGTTCATAGTTCGCAGCTTCGTCTGAGCAGCAGCCAGTGTGGCCATCGGCCTGGCTTTCGTGCCCGGGTTGGCATCGCTGCCGGTGGGTGATACGTAGAGCTCCGCGGCAGAGGTTTGGAGGCCTAACAGTATGATTGCAGTTACAAAGAGGAACAGAGACTTCATGCCATTGTCCTTATTTGAGTGATGGTATTATGATTGTTTTACGCCTGAGACTCAACATGAACGAGCATACGACCGTCATTCACTCACAACCGTTCAAGTGTTGTCACCCATTCATTGAAATGCCGGCACCTGGTTCTTAGTGTTGGCAAGCCGATCTTCGAAGCCACAGAGACACCGGCGTTTGCCTTATCATAATCCTCAATCTCACTAGTGATGCGCCTGGACGGAGCAGTGGTATAGCCGTCATCGATGAGCTCCGGGTTCTGGTCACCGACCATCGTGACAATGTTGTTGATAGGTTTGTCGTGATCACCATATTCCCATTCCAGTTTCCTCGGGTCAGCCAGTATGAGTGCCTCAAATTCATGGAGCTGGATATAAGGAATAAATACATTACTGCCAATGTCGTCATACAGGGCATCCTCAAGCAGCCGAACTCGAGTATAAGGATCAGACTCCGCCTTGGCATGTGCATACCCTGGAAAGTCATCAGGAAGAGCGTACAAATCGAACATCGTAGTGAATCGGCATTCAGGTGCTTGATCTTCTTTCATCCAGGTGAGGATATCTGCTTTGGCCTTTTGATAGCTGACCAAACCACCACGAAACTCCCTGGAGGTACGGTGATCTTTACTGGTCAGCACGCAACGCGAATAGGCGAACACATCGTATTGAGCCAGGTGAGGTGCCAATACCATCGTGACGAAGTTCCGTTCTGCTTGCCCCTCAGCCGTGACCAGCAGCCGAATCATGGCTGTCCCCCCAGCACGTTCTTTTCCCACAACTCAGACAGGCTATACCTCTCCATCCATTCGCTCAGCTTGACGGCATCGAGCTTTTTGAACACAGAACAACGATTGTCAGTGTCGCGTTCCACAACCAGGATCACCTCGGGAGAGAACTCATCTACCAGTCGGGTTGACTGCGTGGCTACCAGTACCTGTGCCTTCTGTGATGCCGATTTAATCATGGCGGCAAGCTGAGCGATGGCCGCAGGATGGAGGCCGAGTTCTGGTTCGTCCAACACGATGAACTTAGGCATGAGGGCCGGAGGCTGCATCAGAAGAGTCGCGAGTGCCATGAACCGCAGCGATCCATCTGATATCTGATCTGGATCAAACAAGTAGTCTTGCCCACTGGAATCCGTCCAGTTAAGCCTCACATATTTGTCATTTTCGGGGACAAGGCTCAGCACGAAGTCACCAAACTGCGGCATCATGCGCTGTATGTGTCTCACTATCCGCTCATAGTAAGCCCGGTAATCCGGATGGGTCTTCATCATGCGTAAAAAGGCCGCCAGGTTGCTCCCATCACTTCGTAGATAAGCCGCATCATCTACGTAACCCCTGTCCTTGATTTTCGCTGTATCCGAGGTATCGTGGAACTGGTAGGTTCGTATCTCTGAAAGCAGCTTGAAGATCGCCTCACTGGTTGTCCTCTCATCAGTACCCAGGCTGATTTCTGCGCCTCCGCCATGGAGGTAGTATTCCTGATCCCGGTCTTTATCTTCCCTATGACACGCCACCTTTTCGCCACTGACAAACAGGCGGTCTGGGAGACCGTGTGAGAGTATGAACTCATAGGTATCAATAGAAGATTCATCATCGAAGGAAAGAGTCACCGATATAGATTCTGTGATTTTTGGCCCATAATACAGAAGCCGACTGGCTCCCTGCTTGCCAACATATTGCTGTAATTTACCCGTCGTCATAGAGTTCAGCATCTTAAAAAAGGCGATCAGATTACTTTTTCCCGAGCCGTTGGCACCCAGCATCACCGTCAAATCCCCAAGGGGTATGGTCTGCCCCTGCTGGCCATCCACCGACTTAAAGCCTTTGATGAGGATCTGGCTAAGTTTCAAGTTCGTGTGCTCCTTCGAATCGTGGCGGGTATATCCATTATAACCAGTAAATAACGGCGTATCCCCCGCGTTCGCTAACTCACACCCCGTGGCTTCTGCGGTAGAACTCCCGTTGCAGCGCGGGGAGGGCTTCGTCGGATTTCACGGCCCGGATCAGCTCCACCATATCTGCGATGTTGTAGTCCGCATACCGGGCGCCACGCTCTGCGCTGGCGTGCCGTGCGTTGCCGAGGTAGCACTCTGGGCACCCGGAAAACCAGTTCAGACCGGTGAAGGCATGTCTCTCTATTCCAGCAGCGCGGTCCAGCATCGGGGAGACATCGTCAGTGACATTGTCGAGATTCACCGAATCCGCACCTTGCAGATGCATGGTCATGCTGGCTTCCCACTCGCAAGCGTGACCGGTTGGGCGGCCCTCGTTATCATCAGCCAGCATCTGATGGAGCTGCTCACTCTCCGAATCCCACCAGTTTCGGTAATACACCACATAATCCTTTGGCTGGTGCATGTCGGTGAAGCCCATGAACCGCATAAAAGGATCGTTGCCGCCGTGTCCGTTGAGCACGATGATCTTGCGGAATCCGTTGCGTGCGATCTCTTCATACACGTTGCGCAAGAGCTGCACCAGCAGCTCAGGTTTCAGCGCGATGGTGCCCGCACAGGCCATCGATTCGCAGACCTGCGCGAAATAGAACCCCGGGAAAACCACCGCGGGCTCCTGCTCCGCCGCCAGACAGGCCAGCTTATGCACGTTCAGGTAGTCGGTGCCCAGAGGCATATGGGCACCGTGGCGTTCCAGCGAACCAGCAGGTATGATGCACACTCCGCCGCTCTCGCGCACGGCACTATCGAAGTCCTTCCCGTTCAGCAGTTCCCATTGCATCGCAAGACTCTCCTTATATATATGTATGCTCAGGTGTCACTTCGTCCGTCGGTAGGTGATGATGGCCACGCCGGGTTGGTCGGAGATGGTCACGACCAGCCCCTTCTCCATCAGCTCTTTGCCCGAAACCCGCGTGGTGCCCTCGGTATCGAAGTTGGTCAATTCATACTGCGCATCTCGATCCAGCCCGCACAACCGGAATCGCTTCGTGTTCTCCTCACTGGTGTCATGGCGGAACGCCTGGATCACACCATCGCCCTGCTCCGGACGGTCGAACTGCCAGGCGATCCACCGCTCCGGTGCCAGGGTGTAGGACGTCAACGGGTAATAGTCACCCAGCATCAAAGGGGCCACGATGCGGCATTCGTCGTAGAGTGCCTTGGCCTTCTTCATGTCCTGGTTTCCGCCCAAACCGAAGGCGGGCATATAGTAGCTGCGCGCGGGGTATTTCTCCACAGAATACACCCCGGAACCATAATACGGAATCCAGGAGGATATCCCATAGGTCTGCCCGTGCTGCGCTTCCCAGTCCTTTGCTGGCTGATAGTCGCTTCGCAGCAGGGGCACCGCCCGTCGCAGCGTCTCCATATCGTTGCGCCGACCGCCTGAGGCGCAGGAGTCGATCAGCATACCGGGGTGACGGCGACGCAGCTCATCCCAAAAGGCGAGATAACCCTGAACATGCAGGTTCTCTGTGATGCCCTGCCGGTCGGGAGCGTCATTCGCCCGCCAGAAACTCAGCGGGTCGATGTTGAAATCCTGGCGGTAGTAGTCGATGCCGTTCTCCCTCATGAAGTTGTCTGTGTGTTCCAGAACCCACTTTTGTGCCTCTGGATGACCCATATTGAGCAGCGCACCGCCGAGAATCCAATCCGGGTGGTTCTTAGGAAGCCAGCTATTCGGATCGCCTATTCGTTCCGGTTCGAACCACACAATCAGCTTCTTACCGCGGGCATGGATCCAGTCGGCGAGAGGTTTGAAGCCCCTGGGATACCGCACGCGGTCGACCTCCCAGGTTCCGGTCAACGGCCAACTGGGATCAGCCCCGCAGGGATACCAGCCCGCGTCGTTCCAGTAGACGTCGATGTCGATACCGGCCTCAGCGAAGCTTCTAGCCTCACGCCACTGCTCCTGCTCGCTGCCTTTGCAGGCCGGTGACAACTGCATCTGCGCGATGGGTGCCGGCGGTTTGCCGTTGATTTTGGGGATATTATGCGTCATGAACCATCGCCGCCAGAGGTTTTGAGCCCGCACCAAATCGGCACCTTGCCAGAACAGCAGCGCCATCAGCGGGGTTCGTATCTGCTCACCCGGTTTGAGTGAGAGATGCGTCAACTCCTGCCCCGCCACGATCCTCAACCCGTTCTGATCATCGCGTATGAAGGAGCTAGCCCACTGACCGGGCCAGCCGATGGCCATCATGACACCGCCGTCACTCCATTGGATGTTGTAATATGGCCAACCGTTGGCTCCGTTGGTCGGCCGTCCGCCATCAGGCGCGAAGTTGTGGGTCGTGTTCGGTTTGAGCACCCGCCGAGTGGGCTCGTAACCCTCGCGCACGTAGTAGTCGCCCTTGTTGCCGTTCAGAATGAAGTCGCGGCTGTCCGTCTTTTGAAACAACGTGTCGAGTGACCGGATGTCGCGAAAAATCGGGGTGTTCTGCTTGCCTGTGTTTTTGAAGTAGACCGTCCACTCGATGGCGGGGAAGTCGGAATACTCGACCGAAATACAACGCACCTCAAGACCGTTCTTCGCGTCAGTCCAAGTCACGGTGAGTTGTGAGCGGCTGGCATCCAACCTCTTGCGTTTCTGAGTTCGGGGCCATTCTGCCAGCAGCTTTTCCGACGGTTGGTCGCCATAGACGAACGAAAACGGCATCTGTGCCTGAGTATCCGACAAATGCTGCTTGCTCCACTGGTCACGCTGCTGCATTTCCGCCGGACGCACAACGCCCTCCCTGGCATGCAGCTTGCGGGCCAGGATCATCGATACGCCGATGGTCAGTAATACGCCTAACGTTACGCTCATATTCGGTCTCCTTGTAAGTACTAGGGGCGTCCCTTGTGGGCGCCTTAAACAAGAACTATCGAACGAAAAACGATTAGTGAGCCCACAAGGGGCGCCCCTACGACGATATCAGATACAGCAAGGGCTGCCGTGCAAGCACGAGCGGATGCTTGGGTGCTTCTCATGCTAACCATTACTCCCGCCCTACGACGACATCATCCACATAGAACGCGCCGGGCTTATTATCGGAGCCCATGACACCCAGCCAGTTGAAATTGGTGAAGCCCTCGCTGACAAACTTCAGCCCAGAGACCGACGCGCCATCCGGACCCAGCGTCACGGAGTAGCTATTCGCCCGGCCTTTACCTTCGGAGAACCGCACATTCACCGTCAGCCATTCGCCAGACGAACAATGGCCTATCGGCTTCATCACACCGCCATCGGAGGCCTGCACCGTGCCGTCTGGCATCAGCCTCAGGTAAGGGCCGGTGGCATATTTCGCGCCGATCATACCCGGCCAGTCACGCAGTTCCAGCTCCACAACCACGGGGTGGAGAGGGTCGTTGCGCAGTTTCGCTTGAAGATGGACCGCTCCCTTCATGGGTATCCGCTTGATGAACCAGTGCGGCTTCCAGACGTCCTGCGAGGGGCCGTCGACGAACTTCAAGCAATAGGCTCCAGATGCAGGTGATTCTTCTGTCACGGAGCAACTCGTAGCTCCATCGGGAGGAACGGCCCCATCGGGTATGTCGCCAGAGTCATACTCCTCGAAGTCATATTGCAGAAGCCCCTGGGTGTTGGGGTCCGGTTTCGGCCCCTTCTCCACAGCTTGGTGGCTGATCTTAGTTGGCAGTTTGGTCCAGGCAGCGTCACCATACAGGCCGACTGTGCTCAAATCGATCGGCTGGATGCCCAGCTTCAGGGCAGGTGAATTAGGCTTCAGCCGGAAGTCATGCTTGCGGGCGTTCATAAACCACGGGTCGGCCACGAGTGAGTGAGTATCGCGCCCGGTGGCCTGCCATCCCGCGAAGTTTAGGCCGTAGAAGTCGGGCGATGTTGTTTTTTCGCTGAAATAGCAGTTATAATCTGCCGAGAATTTGCCTTTGGCGGTCCAGTTATCACCATCAAACATCCGGCCGTTGGAGTTATACACGATGTTGTGCTCCAGCACGGCGTGGCTGCTTTCGGTCTCCTCTGTGTTGTTGCGCACCAACTGACCGGCGCCAGCATATGCGAACACATTGTTCACAATCTCATCACCGTAGGGGTATCCAAAACTGTGCAGGTGCAGACCGCCGTCACGGGTGTTGTAGACCACGTTGTTCTCCACGCGAATCTCGGAGCTCGCGGCGTCCAGGTAGATGCCCCAGCCGCCGTAGCCCTCTTCGCCGCGCTCAAACCGCGTGATGTCGTGGATGAGGTTGTGGTGAATCACTGTGCCGGCCGACACACCCAGGGTGTAGATGCCCCCGATGTCGTTCAACACCCCGTTGCCGATGTGGTGGATGTGGTTATACGCGATCTCATTGTGATGCGTATACGCTGGGTTTTTGGCGGTCCAGCTCCAGCCCATATGCACGCCCATCCAGCTCAGGTCGCATATCTCGTTATGGGTGATCCGGTTGTAGCTGGCACTTCCGCCCAGAAAGACTCCGCAACCAGCCCGGAAGACTTTGCCGCCGTCGTGGATAAAGTTGTTGTCGATGGTATTATGCGCGGTGAGAAACCACTCCGCGGTGTTGGCTGGCCCCGCTTCCGACAGATAGATGCCGCCCCCGCCCGTATCGAATATGCGGCACCGGCTGACGGTGTTGCCGGAGCAGCCCTCCAGCAGCGAGACCGCGTGCTCACCCAGCCGCGTGAATTCACACTCGTCGATGACGCAGTTGCGAGCACCGCGCCCCACGATGGCACCGCGCTGCGTTTCGGCTCCCTGCACACTGGGCCGGTAGCCAGGAGAGAGTTCCGCATCGGTGTGCTGGAAGGAGAGATCACGGAACTGAAGGTTTTGCACATAGTTCCCAGACTCCGGCACGCCGCGCAATTCCAGAAGTGTCTGCTTCACCACCGGTGCTATGACCTCAGCCTTAGCCATGTTCTCACCCGGCACAGGATAATAATAGAGCAGTCCGGCCTTGTGGTCGAGATACCACTCGCCGGGAGCGTCCAGCGCACTGCGCAGATTTTCCACATAATACCGCACGTTTGGGCTCAAGAAGAATATCCCTGCCAGGCGCGTGAAGTCCAGACGGTGCCGAGTCCAGTCGGCTTTGCCCACACGGTTGTAGGAGTTCACCCAGTTGTGGAACAGGCAGATGAGCGCATCCTCATCTTGATCCCAAGGTTTCAGATCGCCCTCGGTAAAGGTCAGCCCGTCGCATTGCGGGTATGGACTGTTGCGGTCATCATATAGCAATCGGCGGGTGTAGAGATACTTCCCCTCGTTGGGGGTGCGCGCACGCACTCGCCGCTTGCCGTTCACAAAAAGCTGCGTAAAGGGTGCGGTTAGCGGCTTAGCCCAGGGCACATCTGCGACCCAGAGCTGCTTGCCCTGCCTGCGCCAGTTTTGGACGAACCGCCCTCCGCTGATCACCGCCTTCGCTCCTGGCACAGATCGGTAGATGATTGGATGCTCCAGCGTGCCCGAATCCTGCGGTGTGAAGACCACCGGCTCCGTCAGACGATAGCCGCCTGCGTGCAGCCAGACCGTCACCGTCTCTGGTGTGGTGCTCCGAGCCCGCCAGGCACGTACGGCGTCGCGGGCACCAGCCATCGTGGCGACCGGGTGTGCCTTCGAACCGTCGGCGGAATCACTGCCATCGGAAGCCACATGAAACTCCACCGCACCGGCGGGAACTACCAGTGCGAACAGCAGGCAAATGAACAGGCGAGAGTCCCTCATCCGTATCTCCTTGAGCAGCTAACAGTGTAAGCTGCCGGATTTCGAAGCCAACACAGTGTCAGTTTCTTGGTCACTGGCTGGGTTTCCTTCCCAACGGTTCGGATAGAACCACTGTAATACCCGAAAAAGGCCTTACCATATTACTTTTCTGAGCCATCTTGCCATCATATGAACTATAAAATGGTAACCCCGTAGCATCTTGAGCTTCAAGCCAGACAGCGGTCGGTGATGGGCCATTCACTACGGTACCATGTAAATAGATGATTAAAATCATCTCAACACAACAGGAGACAACGAGATGAAGACCCGAATCGCCTCAGTCCTCGCCATGGTGTTTGTCATGGGATTTGCCACCGCTGGTTTTTCGGCAGGGACCTGCCCAATGGCCGGCAAAGACGCTAAGCCCGCCTGCGCGAAGCAGATTGGCCAATGCGGCAAAAAAGATGGCAAGAAATGCACTTGCGCTAAATGCAAAGACTGCAAAAAAGGCGCCAAGGCCGGATGTCCAGCACCTAAGGGCAGCAAAGGCACATGCCCCAAGAAGTAGTGGCCGCTTTCCTGCTAGCGGAATCTCCACCGCCCCAGTGGTCTCCACCGGGGCGGCTTGATTTTAAGTTTAACAGCCATCAGATAATTCGGCCATTCAGGATGTAATGGGATGGCCATCTTTCCCTTGCGCCGGCCGGAGCGAAGCGACGCCGGCCGCTATTGATCAGCCGTGCGGTGCAGGAACCCGCACTGGACGCAGTTCCCGGAGCGTCAGCTCCCGGAACGTAGTCGTGTGGGTGACAAAACCCGCGGCAACGTGGGATGGCAGCCTGCGATCCAAACACCAGACCCCGAGTCGACGGGTTCCATCGCCCCAGGGGGCTCCATCACCCGTCGCTGATCAAATGGCTGCCCGCGTCGCTTCGCTCCTGCGGGCGCTGGCGTAGGGCATCCTGCGCCCGCTTGCGGGCTGCAAATGACTAGACGCGCGGTGAGGGAACCCCGTTAAGGGACGCCAGTCCCTTGGGGTGACTAAACCCGCGGCAGCATGGCTAATTACAAGCGATGCATGCCAACAGCATCGGTTCGACTGGCTCGGATATCCACCAGACCGCCCCAGACCGACACCATTCAGGGCGCAAGCAATAGGATCAACACGATAGAGTGATGACGCTATTTTACGTCTGACCCAGCCTGACAAGCTGACCGGATTGCGCACTGCGATACACCGCCTCTGCGATGGCGATGGTATGGCGGGCGTCCTCGCCCGTAATCGGCGGCGGGGTTCCGTTGATGATACTCTCCAGCCAATATCGAATCTCGTCCTCCACCGGATTGGATGCACCGAAGCCGATCTCCTTCAGATCAGCTTGTATCTCATCCGCCGCATCGAGTGTGATACGCTCAGGATCAAACGGCGCATCGCTCCTGATCACCGCATTTTCATATCTCATGCTGAAACCGTAGCCGCCTTTGGTAAAGCCCGTGCCGCCCAGATAACTCGCCGCCAAGCCCGAGCCGAAATCCAGATGAACAGAGACCGCGTCCTCGATCTCGTGCTCTGGTGAGCGCGAACCCTTCAGGCTGGCATAAACGGCCTCAGGCTCCCCCAACAGGCAGCGCAAGAAATCCAGCTCATGTATCCCCACCTCATACAGATACCCACCGCTCTGCTGCACCGTCGTCCGCCACTCCGCGCTTCGGGTGTAGGCATCGTCGCCTACCCGCCACACGTCCGCGTTCAGCAGCTTGCCCAACCTGCCTTCGGATTGCCATCTCAACAGCGTTTTGAATGGCTCGCAATACCGCAGCACATGGCCCACCATCAGCGTCGTGCCGGCGACCTTCACGGCCTCGTTCATCCGGTCGCAATCGGCGGTTGACAACGCCATCGGCTTCTCCACAAAAACCTGCTTGCCCGCCTTCGCCGCCTTGAGCACGCTTTCGCAATGCAGATAGTTGGGCACCGCGATGATGACCGCCTGGATATCGGGGCAGGCGAACAGTTCGTCCATGCTGGCCATCATTCGGCATTGGAACTCAAGCTCAAACGCCGTGGCACGCTCCGTGTCGATGTCTACTGCCGCCACGATACGGGCCAGACCCGACGCCACGACACCGTGCGCCAACCCCACGCCCATGGGCCCCAGCCCGACGATCCCTACGTTCACACACTGATCCATGAATCACCTCTATAGATATTACGAATCTTGTTCATCCGCGATTGAATACTGCTATCTCGAATTCTGAGTCATCTGCGTCATCTGTGGATATATATGCCCGATCTATTTCGGCCCCTGCGACAGGCTGTGCTCCACATAACGGCACAACTGGTCGATCTCGCCCAGTTAGTAATACTTCTCCAGCCTGAACCTGTCCAACCCGGAGTGGCTCAGGATGTCCGCAAACACCTTCTCCTTCAGCCAATAGCCGTTGTCGTATTTCTCGCGCCGTGTCTTGGCTTTCAGGTGTCGCGAGTAGCCTTTAGGTATCTCCAACACCTTCAGGTCAGCCAGCTCCTGTTTGGTGTAGCTGGTCTTCAGCCCTTGGTCAAGCGATTCCGATCGGTTCAGCTTGAATCTCTTCGCCAGCTTATAAAGCATCATCGCATCGGACCATAAATGGTCGCAGACATCGCCATACAGATCAGATATCTTGTCATAGCCCGCCTTGATCGACGTGCCCCGGAAGGACTGCGGCGTGAGCGGCTTGCCCTTCCACTTCGATATATTCCAGCCGTTGGGCCGTGTGTTCACCCGCGGGTCGATGGTCGCGCACACATCTGGATTCGGGTGATCCTGATCTGCGAACGCCGGAAGATCGACGGTTCTCTCCACCTGTTCGGTCGTGGCCTCATTACCGAACTCCACCGTGCTGTACACAATACGGTCGATATAGCCGTTGCCGTTGGTGTCTGTATATTTCACCTGCGGGTATCGCAGACCAGCCGGCGGCACCGGTCCCTCGGCGGTAGCTGTTCTGTCGACGCTGCCTTTATATAGACCCAGATAGTCCACCTGCCAGATGGAAAACTCCGAATGGAAGAGATGAATCCGTCCATCGAACTTGCCGACATACAGCTTGCCTTCTCCTTTGAAGTTCTCGTCGCGCTCGAAGCGGTCGCCGATCTTGTCCGCATACGGAACCCACGGCTCATAGATCGCGAACATCTCTTCCCAGCGATTGTCGTCGTTGTCCTCATCGAAGAGCAGGAATACACCCTTCCAGCCTTTGAAGTCGGTTCCTATCTTGTAGCCGTCCATATAGGGCAGATATCTGCGCTCCGGCTGAAGGCGTGTTTTGGCCATGTTCTCCGACAGGAACTCCGAGCCCTTCAATCCTATGATCTGGGGGATGGTCTCAGAATAACCGGTGTAGTCCAGACCAGCACCGTCATAGTTATAGTAGGTGAGCTGCATGTCCAGCGAATGAGCACGCTGAGGGCCGGTGTCCTTGTTCAGCTCCCAGGCCACCTCAAACTCGCCGAGTGACCCCTTATAGCCGTTCGCGGGATCGCTAGTGTCAGCCGCCCGCATCACGATATCCACATACCCGTTGCAGTTCAGGTCATACCAGGCGATGGGGTTTTCCCAGGCGTTCCGGGTGTCGGTTGTGTAGCTGTTGAGGAAGAACCCGGATCCGTTCACATTCATGATGTATCGGCCGCCCGGGTAATATCTCTGCTCATCTGCATAGTAGAAGGAGCCGAAATCCAGGAACGACATATCGCGTTCGCCGTTCAGGTTGAAATGCAGCTTGTTGGAATAACCTTGACCAGGAAATAGATGGTAATACTCACCTTCAGGGGAGCCGTCGCCGTTGAGGTCGATACTTCGGTAATACCAGTCGGTAGGAGAATCGAACCGACCGCAGCCGTCCCTGTCCACCAGCAACGTGTAGGAGCCCCATCCGGCTCGAATCGGGTTCCACATGGCAGGAGGATCTTGACCCACATTGAACGCTTTGTTCAAATAGGCGTTCCAGTCCTGCCCCTCCCACGCCTCAGGCCACGGTAGTTTACCGCTGTCAAAGACCAGCGCCACCGTCTTGCTTTTCCAGGTGGTGATGAGTGTGTCCGCGACGCCGTCTTTGTTCAGGTCGTTATAACCCCATTTTAGGGTGGGATGATCAGCCGAACTGTATTTCAAAGGCAGCGGCTCCGCCTGTGCCGTTTTAGGCACGATGAGACAGAGGGCCATCAGCAGTGAGATGCTCAGCCAGGGGAGGCAATCCATCAGCTTGTGCTCCATTCAGACACTCCTGCAGTATTACCGGGTATAGACTGGCTTCAGTTTACCATTATTGGCGCCCAATGTCAGGACGTAACTTCCAGCCATCACTGCAGACGGGGCACGCAGGTGCGTGCCCCATTATTGCTGGTATCGAATATCTAGTGACTACCCAACGACCTCAGTTCACTGGGATCAACCGCAACTCGAACACATCCACTGGCTGCCACCCGCCGTGATCGGGGCCCTTGGTGAGTGAGATGACGCTCTTACCCGCCTTCTCTATACGCAGAGTGCCCATGTCCATTGTCCTAATTGAGCTGTCGCCCCATGTGGCAGTAGGTGCTACAGACAGAGTCACAGCCTTCGCACCGTCGCATTTTGCGGTGAGTTCCGCACCACGCGCATCGGCACAGGTGTAACTCAGTTGGAGCCGATAGTCGCCAGCTTTCGGCACCGCGATCTCCCACTCCACTGATTCACCTGCATACCATCCGCGGATATTGACCCGACCTGATTCGGTGTTGCCATTGGCTACGTTGGAGCCCACAAACCGCTTCACGTCGGTGGGCAAAAGCACGAAACTGCCGGATGCATCCGCTTCCATGCTGGTATCCACCGGCCCAAACTCAAAACCGCTCAGTTTAAAGGGGTAGGCATAGATACTCGGCCGCTGAAAAGGCTGAAGTTTGGGTGTTTCGATGGTGATCTGCCCATCTTTGATGCTGTATTTCAGCTTATGCTTGTCCCCGAGCAGCGTCACTGAGGCGTTGGGGTTCGCTTTAGTAATATTGACCCGATGCAGTGTCAGCGGCTGGTGATCTTTGGGCCACTGCATGGCGATGGCATACAGATCCTTCTGGTCTTTGCTCATGGTGTAACGCACAGAGACCGCGGCATCGGTGCGATAAGCGCCTGACAGATCAGGCCCCTCTCCGAAAAGCTGATAGGGGCGTGAGCTGTAGATCGCCTCCCCGTTTACTTTCAGCCACTTGCCGATCTCTCGGAAGGTATCCTGCACGATGTCGGGGATGGTGCCATCTGGGCGCGGTCCGATGTTCAGCAGTAGGCATCCATTCTTGCTGACCACATCCACCAACTGATCGATGCACCACTGCGGACCGCGGAAGCTATCATCACGCTTGTAGCCCCAGTTCTGCTGCGTGGTGGTGTCGGTCTGCCATGGCTGCTCGCGGATCTGGGCCAGCGCGCTTTGCTCCAGGTCCAGCACGGCCGCCTCGGTGGGGTAGGCATTGCCCTTGTAGTTCAACACCACGTCCTTGCCCCAGTCCTGAGCACGGTTATAGTAGTGTGCCGCGATTTTAGCGCGGTAGTCGGCGAAGGTGGGCCGGTCGATACCGGCATCGAACCAGAGCAGATCAGGCTTGGTCAGCTCGATCAGCTCAATCGTGCGCCAGAACTCATCGGCGTCGTAGTTGGTATCTTTAGGAGGCCACTCATGGTGGTCGTGCGGCACGCCATACAGCTCCACATTAGCGGGGTCCATCGTGTCAAACTCCGGTTTGAAGGTGTACCACAGCCAGTGCCAGGCATAGTGCGAGGAGACGCCAAACTTCATGCCCTTCTTGCGCACGGCCTTGCCCAACTCCACCGCGACGTTGCGCTTTGGCCCCATCTTCGCGGCGTTCCACTTGGAGAAGGAGGTGTCGTACATCGCAAATCCGTCGTGATACATCGCTACCTCGACTACATACTTCGCGCCGCACTCTTGGAAGAAACTCGCCCACTCATCGGGGTTCCACTTCTTCGCTGAGAACTGCGGGATGAAATCCTTATAGCCGAAGGTGTCTTGGTTGCCGTAGGTCTCGCGATGATGATCGTAGATGGTGCCATAGACGGCATCACGCAGACCAGCATCGACATCTTCAAATGGCTGGTACATGAATCGCCCGTAGTCCGCGGTGCCGTAAGCGGGCACGGAGTAGACGCCCCAGTGCAGGAATATGCCGAATTTGGCATCGCGGAACCACTCCGGCACCTGATACTGCTTCAGCGATTCCATCTCGGGCTTGAACGGGCCTTCCATGTCCAGTGGGTAATGAACGGCGTTCGGGCCGCTCCATGGGTTTTGGGTGCCTTTGGCGGGTTGTGTGTCTTTCATCTTCAACTCCTGGCACTGTGCATTCTGCAGCGTGATGAACATGAGGGCCAGCATCACCAGGCCGCTGCAGACCAAAGTTGTCCTGTGTGCGGGCCGCTTCGGTGCCATGCTTGCGGGCCCAGATTTTTCATTGCGAACTGTCATCTTGACGGTTAGTTCTCAGCGAATGGGTGGCGCCGCACGATCTTGAACACGAAAGCATGCTCGCACGGTCTCACGCTGGGGGTCTCTATGCTCAGCCCCTCTTTCATCATCTCCCACTTCAACTCCCTACCGTCACCAAGCATGGTGATGGAGGCGATTTCAGATGGATACAGACCGGGCCAGTTCAATTGCGGTGCCAGGCTCTTGATCAGCAGCTTCTCGCCAGGCCAGTTGAGGGCTGAGGCATAGAGTATACTATCCTTCACCGTGAAGCGGATGTCCTCACCGGTGTAGCGCAGGTCGTTCTTCTCGTTGAAGCCGCCGCTGGTCTCCAGTTTGGTCGGACCCTCTCCTGCCACGCACCAGGGGGTGGTTCCGTAGATCGCCTCGCCATTGACCTTCAGCCATTCGCCCATGCCCAGCAGCAGCCTTTTCGCCTCATCCGGGATGGTGCCGTCGGGTCTTGGGCCGACATTGAGCAGCAGGTAGCCGTTCTTGCTGACGCGGTCCACGAGGTTGACGACGAGGTTCTCAACGGTCTTGAACCCGAGCCCCTTCACATATCCCCACCCCTGACCATCATCAATAGTGGTGTCGGTGATCCACTCGTAGTAGGTCAGGTTCGCTTCCTGTCCCAGCTCCAGATCAAGCAAGCCAGCACCAGGCGGTAGATGGTGGTCTTTATACGAAACCACTACCTCCTTGTGCTGGGCGGCTGCTTGATTGTAGTAATACACCAGCATTTCTTGTTTGTAGCTGTCAGGAACCCCATTTAGCCCAAAGTCGAACCAGATGTAGTCAGGCCCATATTTGTCGATGACTTCGAAGATTTTTCCCTTCCATTGGTCAAGAAAGGCCTGTGTGGGCACCGCGCCCTCGTCGTGGATGGGGCCATACAGGCCCGAATAACGCGGGTCGCTGCAGTCGTAGCGTTTATCCCATGTGGGGAAGTAGAACCAGTTTTCCGCATGGTGGAAGGCGGTGACGAATTTCATACCGTGATTCTTGATCGCGATGGCGAGTTCGCCCACCACATCCCGTTTTGGGCCCATTTTCGCGGCGTTCCAATCGGAGTACTTCGTATCCCACATGGCGAATCCGTCGTGATGCTCCGCCACCGGACCAGCAAACCGGGCTCCAGACTTTTGGAACAGCTCAGCCCACTCATCGGCGTCGTAATGCTCACCAGTAAACATGGGAATGAAGTCTTTATAACCGAAGGTATCCAGTGGACCGTAGGTCGCTTCCTGGTATTTTCGCTCCGGCCCATCAGGATTCATGTAAAAGTTGTGGGCATACCAGGTGCAGTTCGGACCTTGTGCAGGGACAGAGTAAACCCCCCAGTGGGTGTAAATCCCGAACTTGCCATCCCGCAGCCACTGCGGTGTGGGCACACTCTTTAGCGAATTCCAGCTTGGTTGATAGGGTTGTTCCATTGATATCCCTCCGTGTCAGAGCATCTGTCTAGAATACCGAATGATGCTTTTCTATCTACGAGCTCCGATGACTAGTGAATTGGTGCATCGTATGTAATGTACAGGTTCCACGTTGCTCAGTCCATTCCCTATCATTCTGTGCGTTTGTACTATGTTTCTGTTTGTGGTCATAGAGTCCTCAGGCCGATAGGGGATGACTTGAACTGTGGATTGTGATTTCCCCTGCCGACCAAGTTCAACAAGGAACTAGACCGGCGCGGTATGGCGTTGGCTGCTGCCCCCACCGCCTTCCGGTAGGGCGAATTCAGTACGATATCTAGTCATATACAGATAAAAATGCTGCTTTAAACACAAAAAACACAATATATACCTCGCAATGAGGTACATTTAGATATCTTTTGCTTCTGAACGAGATCAGGATCACCCCCTATATCGCCTATAGAACGTAACTGAATGGCACGATGAGGTATTACGACGATGGCTGATGCAGAAATCCGCTTCCTGTTGGTGTGTCTTTCAGACACGTTGAATGACGAAATACGTAGAGCGGCATCACACGTCGATAGCATCAGTTTGACTTGTGAAACAACAGATGATCAACAGCAGGCGTTGCTAGATGTGATCTCTGGTTCGTTTGACCTGTTCATCGTGGGAAATCGGCACGATGATGATCTGACCGTATCGTGGTTAAAGCAGGCCATTCAAGCAGACCCCACTGCCCAACTGGTCGTAATTTCCGAATCGTCTGATCCTCAGTATGCCTCGGATGCATTCGCAGCGGGTGCATTCGACTGTTTGTCTGCTGCTGATATCACTCAAGATACTCTTCGCCGCATCTGTCGGTATGCGCGTGAACGCAAGGGGCTAATTCATAAGGTAGGAACCGCTGAGCTGCGGTATCAAAAAGTCTTTAACAATAGTCCATACTCAATCATCCTATCTAGTGCCGCTACCGGTCTTTTAGTGGAGGTGAACGACAGGTTCATCCGAGAGACAGGCTACCGCACGGATCAACTTATTGGCGTAGGGATAGAGGAGCTAGGTCTGTATGTAGATTTCGCACAAAGACAGCGGTTGATTGATGATGTCAAGGCAAACGGATTTGTCAGCAATCGGCAAATTGAACTGCGGATGGCATCTGGAGAGATAAGGCAGTGCCTGGTCTCATCGTGCATGCTCAATGCGTCGAATGAAGACCAACTACTGAGTATGCTGGTAGACATCTCACAGAAGTCGATTACTGACAAAGATTTGGCGCTCAAAGATGAGCTGCTGCATTCTACGGGACGCATGGGTAGAATCGGCGGATGGGAATTTGATACGGACACCATGACAGGAACGTGGACTGAGGAGGTATCGCGGATTCATGACCTGGATCCGTCAGACTCGACAAATGTGGAGTTGGGCATCAGCTTTTATGTGGGCCAGTCACGCGTTTTAGTGACCAACGCCATCCAACAGGCCATCAGTTCTGGAACCCCCTACGACCTCGAGCTGGAGCTGGTGACGGCCAGAGGAGCTCATAAGTGGGTGCATACGATTGGACATCCAGTGGTGGAAAATGGCAAGGTGGTGAAGGTTCGAGGGATCTTCCAGGATATCACGGAACTGAAAGAAGCAGAGATGGCCAGGCTTGCCGTAGAGGATCGGTTCCGCAGGGCGATCGTGAATGCACCGATACCGATTATGATTCACGCTGATGATGGTGAGATACTGCAGATCAGCGATGTCTGGACGGAATTGACAGGTTATACCCATGCGGAAATCCCCACTATGCCGGATTGGGTCACAAGGGCATATGGTGCTAATCATCATAATGTATTAGCCAACATCAACGCCACATATGGTCTACGAGGCCGTGTTGATGAGGGTGAATATGAGGTCACGACCAAAGATGGCCGCAAACTAGCCTGGGCCTTTAGTTCATCAAGTCTGGGGCAGTTACCCGATGGGCGTCACGCGGCGGTCAGTATGGCCATGGATATCACCAACCGAAAAGAGGCGGAAGAGGCACTGCGGCGTACCGAAGTTCGACTGCACAACATAATAGAGGTGCTGCAATACAATGAACCGTCCACACAGGCATTCCTCGATTTGGCACTTGACAAGCTGGTGCAGCTGACCAGCAGCAAGCTTGGATATATCTACACCTATAGTGAACAAACGCGGCAGCTTGCGTTGAACGCATGGTCCAAGGATGTGATACAGGAGCGCGATGTGGCATCTCCGCTTTCATGTGACGATCTGGACAAAGCCGGTATATGGGGTGAGGCCGTCAGGCAGGGCAAGCCTGTCATGCTGAACGACTTTCAAGCTCAGCATCCGCGAAAAATGGTGCAGTCTGAGGGGCATGTTGTACTGACGAAATTCCTAACCATTCCGGTATATGATGTCGGACAGATTGTCGCGGTGGTTGGTGTAGCCAATAAAGAGGCCGACTACGATGAAATGGATGTAATCCAACTGACATTAATGATGGACGCGGTTTGGAAGGTAGTCGAACATAGGCGTTCTGAAGAGGCTTTAAAGCGCATTGAATGGATGCTATCTCAGAACAGATCCGATGACAGAAATTCCAAATCGAACCGTGTCATCACTCCCCAGGAAGCAAGGATCGGTATTCAGAATGTCTCACACGTGATTATGGACGCGGTGGATGAGCATACACTGGATGACATCATGAGTGATTGCCTCGACATGTTGGGTACATCCGCCTTTGTCTATGAGACGAATGGCGACTGCGCTTGGGCGAAACTGAGCTCTTCCTGGTGCAAGTGTCTGTATCAAGCCTCCTTTAAGTTATGTGAAACAGACGATACCGCGACGGCTAAGTCATGTGATCTATGGCACTGTCGGACCTCGAACTGGTGTGATTCGGCCATGAAGGCCATTGTTAATAAGACCCCCGTCGATATCAAATGTGCTGGGGGGATACGGGTATATGCGATTCCGATCATGTCAGGCGGCGAAGCGGTAGGTGCCATCTCCATAGGCTACGGCGACCCTCCGGCTGACCAGGCCGTTCAATTGCAGTTGGCCGAAAAGTACCAAGTGCCTGCCCACCAGATATCAGCCTACGCCTCAGCCTATGAGACACGCCCTCCGTTCATTGAAGCCATCGCCAGACGTCGCTTAGAATCGATAGCCCGCCTGATTGGCGAAATGGTGAACAGGAAACGAGCTGAGCGAGAGTTGGCGCTGCAGCTTGACGAACTTCAACGCTGGCATGAAGTGACCCTGAACCGCGAAATGCGGGTAATAGAACTAAAGCGTGAGGTGAATGAGCTGTTGGAGCAGGCTCGGTTACCCATCAGATACGAGAGCGCAGACCGATAATGGAGAATGACGAATGCGGATGAATCAATCGTTGATTACAAAACGGGACAAGCTGGTCATATTCATTATTGCGGTCGCGTTTGGACTTCTGGCAATACTAGGTATCGTGCTCAATAATCGGATACTCGCGGGAATCTACTCATATCGGTATGAAGAACTGAAGGCGATTGCAGACATAAAGTGTCGGCAAATCGTGCAGTGGCGGACTGATACCATAGACCACATTCGGCTGATCACCCAGACTGAAAGTATGAAGGGTGATCTGACAAGGCTACTAACCAACCCCCATGATATCAACGGCCAACAGCACTTACAGGCTGTTTTACAGGCGGTCGTCAAGTATGCTGACTACCAAAACGCCCTGATCGCCACTCCAAACGGACAGGTCATCGGCTCAGCCGATGGCAAGCTCATCACTCTGCACCCACTCTCACTAAATTTGGTCATTGAAGTATGTCGCCAAAAACGGGCTATGATCAGTGGAGTGGCTGTGAACTCGGCATTCCAGCTAGAATCGCTTGATGCGGCCGGACCGATAGTCGATGAGCACGGACAGGTCATGGCTGTTTTGTTGTTGCGGACAAACCCCGACAAAACTTTCTTGCCAGATATAGCCCGATGGACAGCACCCAGTAAGAGCCTTGAGATATTTTTGCTGGAGCGGTTTGGCAACGAGGTGGTCTACCTAAACCACTCACATATTCAAGGCAGTCTATCGCAGCGTCTCCATATACCCATATCGGGGGACGACATAAGCTCGTTGATGGTGGTCAATGGGCGTATAGGGATGTACAAAGGTTATGACTACCGTGGTGTGCCCATCTTGGCGGATCTGCGTCCCATCCCAGGCAGCCCATGGTATATGGTTGTCAAGGTCGATAAGCGGGAAATCACCGCGGAACACTGGTATATCAGCCGCTTGATCGGAGGGTTGGTGTTTCTAGGCCTGGCTGTGCTTGGAGCTGTCTTTTTCTTCGTCAATGCCCGAAAACAACAAGGAGTTTATGCTCAGTTATATCAGCTTGAGCGAGGCCACCGTGAGGCGATAGAACAGATTCGCACGATGTTTTACGCTATTGGTGACGGCGTGATCGCTACAGACGCGCGAGGTCTCGTGATCAGAATGAATCGAGTAGCGGAAAACCTGACGGGCTGGCAAGAGAAAGAGGCGATAGGCCAGCCGTTGGCTGACGTGTTTAAAGTCATCAGTGAAATCACACGACATGCTCTGGAGACCCCGGTCATGCAAGTGGTGCGAACGATGCAGATCACTGGCATGGCAAATCATGCTCTGTTGGTCCATCGTGATGGGACAGAACGCCCCGTTGCGGACAGCGGCTCACCTATATTTGGCGAAACAGGCCGGCTGATTGGGGTTGTGCTGGTTTTTCGTGATCAGAGCGCCGAAAGAGCGTCGCGGAATGCATTGGCCTTCCGTGAGGAATACATCCGCTCGATACTGGGTTCTCTGGATGCCAATATCTGTGTCATTGACCAAAACGGTGTCATCACCGCCGTGAATAGCATGTGGGAGCAGTTTGCACTCGATAATGGAGCCGTGGGAAATGTCGGCGTAGGGGCTAATTACCTGGATGTGCTGCAGGGATTGTATGGTCAGGGAGATGACGTCATCGACAACACCCTGACCGGAATCCGAAAAGTTCTGGCAGGGGAAATCAAGCGATTTCGCATCGAATACCCGTGCCACACCCCGTTTGAACGAAGGGATTTCATGCTACATGTCACGCCACTAGTTGGAGTGGCATCTGGTGCAGTACTGGCCCATGTGAATATCACCGAGCAAAAGCAGGCCGATGAACGACGCGAACTGGTGCTGCAGATACTAGCGGCCCTGAACAGCGACCTGGAAATCAAACAGCAGATCAGACAGATCCTGGAGCTCATACGAGCTTACACAGGGATCGAAGGCCTTGGACTACGGATAAAGGAAGGCGACGACTACCCATATGTGGAATCACTGGGGCTGTCGGAGGATTTCATCAAGAATGACGGCAAGCTTTTGGCTCGAACCAGTACAGGAGAGATCGTCAGAGACAGTCACAACCAGCCTGTATTGGAGTGTATATGCGGTGCGCTGGTGTGCAATAAGCTGAATGTGAAAGGGCCGTTATTCACCGAATACGGCAGTTTCTGGACAAACCGACTCACCGTCGACTCGGAGTATATTGATTGGACCGGAGTACAAGGGCAGAAACGCAACGAATGCCAATTAGCCGGGTATCAATCAGTGGCAATTATCCCCTTGAAGTATAACCAGGCGGTGATCGGACTGATACATCTCAACGACCACCGTCCACACCGATATACCCTTGAAGACATCCATTTCCTTGAAGGAATCAGTGCCAGTATCGGCATCGCCATGGCTCGCAGGCGGTCGTCTGAACAGGTAGCTCAAGCGCGGGCCGAGGCGATGCAACTGCTCGACAATGCTGAGAAATCACGCCGGGCTCTGCTCAGTATGATGGAAGACCAAATGCGGGCCGAACAACAGAGAGAAGCACTGGAAGCTCAGATACGCCAGCAGCAACGTCTTGAGGTTGTGGGGCAGATGGCAGCCGGGGTGGCACATGATTTTAACAACCTGATGACCGGGATATATGGGTTTACCCAGTTTGCGATTGAAGCCGCAGAGGAAGGCTCCTCCCAGCGTGAAGACCTGGGCGAGGTTCTAGCTCTGGCTAAACGAGCGGCCGATCTCACCCGTCAGTTGCTGGCATTCAGCCGTAAACAAACGCTGCTTATCACATCGGTTGATATCAACGGTCTGATTGAAAACGAGCTAAAGATGCTACAGCGTATCATCGGAGAGCAGATTGATATCAGCTTCACACCATCACCTGCAGCAGGCATCATTAAGGCGGACTCAGGCCAGATTGAGCAGGTGATTATGAATCTGGCTGTGAATTCGCGTGATGCCATGCCTGACGGGGGTAGAATACATATTTCCACCTCGATTGAATATATCGAACCCGAGGATGTGCCGCGGTTGGAAGACGTGCTGCCGGGTGACTATGTGGTGATCACCGTTGAGGACAACGGAAGCGGTATGACCGCTGATGTTTGTGAACGCGTATTTGAGCCGTTCTTTACCACCAAAGAGTTTGGCAGCGGTCTAGGCTTGCCAACCGTATACGGCATTATCAAGCAGCATGATGGGCATATCTGGGTTGAAAGCGAGTTGGGAAAAGGTACCAAGATCACCATTCTTCTTGCGCTGGTTGAAGAACGGCCTGCTTCACAGACGGAGCAGCCTGATAACAGCTCACCATCAGGCCGTGAGACCGTGCTGATAGTTGAAGATGAAGAGGCTGTACGGGCCATCACCGCACGGATCCTTAGGCGGCAGGGATATCATGTGCTTACGGCAAATTCGCCGTCTCAAGCGAAGCAGATACTGGCCGCAAGCGGCCAATCTGTGGCGATCATGGTGACCGATGTGGTGATGCCGGAATCCAGCGGAATACAGCTTTATGAATCTGTCAGTGAGCAGTATACTCAGATGAAGGTGTTGTATATGTCTGGTTACCCAGAGGCATCTACAACCCAGCAGTACCGGATGCCTCATGGCAAGCCATACCTTCAGAAACCATTCACCTTCAAGGCACTGGCCGCCAAAGTTCGTGAAGTGCTGGATGGTATAGTTGTTCCACCCGGTCATACTGAGGGGGATTAGCAGTTGAATCAGTCAACGTGAGGATATGCTTCGAATCGATGAGCCTAGTTGATCATCGATTGCGGTAGATTCCGCGGGTTAGTAGCCCGATTCCGTTTCCCGTAATACAATATGCAGGATAGATGCCTTCCGGGCACCCACGGAGTGGGTAAGATTCTTATAGCCACGGGTGAGCGCCAGCGTAACCCGTGGAGGGCAGTCAGAAACCATCTACCCACGAACGTGGGTCGGATGCCGTGACCATCAGGTGCGACCCACTTCGGGGTAGGATTATTTGCGGTTTACCAGGGGTTGCGCTTCGCTTACCCCTGGCTGTAATGAATCTTACCCACTCCGTGGGTGGCCGTAACGTATCTGTCGTGCGGTATATTAGCGGGTTATTGAATGGAACCCTCAGCCCGCGCACGCGGGCATAATCAACTAACCTGAGCGGTATATCCCCTACTTCAGGCGTCGGCTGCCGCGCTCGGTGATGGGCTCACCGGCTTTGCATTGAGGGCACTCATCGGGAGCCCATGCCTGCACCACCATGCTCAGCAGACTCTCGGTGGGCACACCCAGATCCACATTGCCTCCGCTGCGGTCCACGAAGATGCCGACTCCCATCACGTTGGCGTGATGGTCTTTCAGCATGTCAAGCACCTCGAAAACCGAGAGGCCGGTGGTCAGCACATCGTCTACCACCAGAACGCGTTCGCCGCGCTCGATCTCAAATCCACGGCGCAGCACACGCTTGCCATCTTCGCGTTCGGCATACACCGCGCGGACGCCCAGTTGCCGGGCGACTTCATAGGCGATCAAGATTCCGCCGGTGGTTGGACCGCATACGACCTCAATGTTTTTGTCACGGAACCGGTCAGCGATATTACGGCACAGCAGTTCCACTTGCTCAGGAAACTGTAGGACCTGGAATTTTTCGAAATATGTATCGCTGTGTTTCCCGGAGCTGAGTTGAAAGTGCCCCTCTAACACAGCCCCGCAATTGCGGAAGACCTGCAGTAAATCTGCGGACGTCATCAGTTACTACTCCTTGCATATGGCGCGGTTGAAGCTGCGCCTCCAAAACTATTGTATCAAGCTGTGCCATTTGATACCCAAGTTGTTGTAGATATAATGTACATAGGAAGTAACTCTAGCACTAAGGAGCTAATGATGATATCTCTAACCGAACGCGCTGCCACTGAAATCAAGGCAGTCATGGAGCAAAATAACGCCACCGATGCATACCTGCGCGTCGCGGTCGCCGGACACGGCTGCCACGGCATGAACTACCAGCTTGGTCTGGACCCGGAAGTGAGCGAGCCCGATTCCGTATACGAAAGCTTCGGCGTGAAGATCGCCATCGACGGCATCAGCCTTAGCATGATGGAAGGTTCGACCATCGCGTATATGGAGAGCGAAGATGGTGCTGGTTTCAGCATCGAGAACCCGAATGACGTTCCCGAAGAGGGCTGCAGTGGCGGTTGCGCCGGCTGCGGCGGTCACTAACACCGCATCAGATTTCAGCGTAAGGAGCTAGAGCTTGACCGTTCTAGCTCCTTTTTTGTATACAAACGCAGTCCGAGTTCACAAATCTGGAGATAACCACATCATATGAGCACACAAATCTATCCTGTAGAGCCCAAACGCTACTTCGATGGCCGCCCGGACGCCAGTTACCGTCTGGATGTCACCGATGAGGGCGTGGTGTTTGAGCACGGCCACGGTCCTGACCAATGTGATTACCTTGGCGCCAGAGAGGCTTCCGCCTTCGAGTGGCAGGGGAAATACTACCTGCATTACGATGGTGCCGGACTGACCGGCTGGCTGGCCTGCCTTGCCAGCAGCACCGATCTACGCCACTGGCAACGTCACGGACCAGTTCTTCAGTTGGGGGAACAAGGCACCCTGGACAGCGGCAGTGCCTCCTCACCCTGGATATACAACGATGGTCACAAATGGCATATGTTCTATGTGGCCACACCGACCACCACCCCTGGACCGGAGTTTGTGCCGGCGTTACCCTATTACACCAATAAGGCCGAAGCTGATGTACCGACAGGCCCATGGAGAAAGCGCTACGACATCGTGCCGTTCCGCACGGTGCCAGGCACTTATTACAGTCTGGTTGCCTCTCCGGGACCGGTGGTTAAGTATGGCGACGAGTACCTGATCTTCTTCAGCAGCACCACTGCCACCGAGAAATCTCCCTGTGTACGCACCCTGGGCATCGCGCGCACGAAAGACCTGGACGGTTCCTGGACGGTCGACGCGCAGCCGATGGTACCGATCGAGGAGCAGATTGAGAACGCTTCTATCTATTTTGAGAAGAGCAGCGATACCTGGTTCCTGTTCACCAACCACATCGGCATTGACGAGCAGGGAGCGGAGTATACCGACGCCATCTGGGTTTACTGGACGAAGAATCTGAACCACTGGGATGCCGCCAACAAGGCGGTTGTGGTGGACGGCGCAAACAGCAGTTGGGCGTTTGAGTGCCTGGGAATGCCCTCTGTGCTGGTGGTAGGTGATAAGCTGGCGATACTGTATGATGCGGCACCTGGTCATAGCAAAAGCCACATGCAGCGTCACATCGGATTAGCCTGGGTGGATCTACCGCTGGTCACCCCGTAATTTGAGCGGAGTGATGCCCATGGGGGTGATCGGAAGCGAAGGAATGTCACGCGAAGACGCGAAGGCGCGAAGGGGAGGATCCACAGATGGTGCAGATTATGCGGGTTCTACCCGCCAACATATAACCAATTCCGCGACATAAATATTGCGGCACAGGACGGATACGACCCCAATCTGCATTTGTGGGTAATGGACTGAACACAAAACCGGCGGTCCACTTATGTTTGGACCACCGGCTTTATGTTTGCAGACTAGTTTGGTGTGGCCTGCTACAGTGTCGAACTGTCAGACCAGCCAGGCAGATCCGCCTGGCCCCACTACCGTCTGCTTGATGTCGATTACTGACGAGCACCAGCTCTTTGCAGAAGTGTCGAGATCTTGGCATGTTGGCGCTGTTTTGCCCAGGTCAACGGGGTTTTACCCAGTCGATCTCTTACATTCAAGCTCGCGTGGGCTGCGATCAACACTTTGACCACGTCAGCACGGTCTGTGGAGACGGCATCAAAGATGGGGGTAATCCCCTTCTTGTCACGAACGTTCTTGTCCGCTCCAGCTCGTAAAAGAACTGTGGCACAACTGCCGTTCATAGCATTATGCAGTGCGGTACGACCGTCCTGGTCCTGGATATTCACCCTGGCTCCACGGCGTATCAACATCTTGCATTCGGCGATCTGGCCTTGAAGAGATGCCATGTACAGTGGTGTCCGTCCGCAGTAGTCACGAGTGTTGACATCGGCACCCTTGGAAATCAGCCATTCGGCCAGCTCTATGCCTTTTTGTTTGGCTGCATAGTGTAGAGGCGTCATGCCCATGTCATCTCTGGTGCGTGCCAACATGGGTTCGTCTTTGATGATATCCATCACTTGCTGATACTTGCCCAGCCGGATAAGGTCGCCTACTTCATCGACTGTCGTGGCACATACAGGTGCGGATATAGCGATTACCGAGAGTCCGAAGGCCAGTAAGGCCATCTTGGTAAGTGTTACTGAACGCATGCGATTTCTCCTTAACGGAAGAAAACTACGTCATATATATCACAGGGTATCGGTTCTATGGGTTGCTTGTCTGCCTTAAGTCAAGGCGCTTTATGCCGCCCCGCCCACCCACGGTGATATAAACGCGAATTGGTGTTGTTTGCTTCATCACTGTAATCTTATGCCTGTCGCAACTGAGTAGAACTGTATCATCAGAGCTGCCTGTAGCCAGTTGTTTATACTGGTAGCTGGGCTCTGCATGGTTCATATCTAGCGGACAGTACAGCGAATCCCTGTCCTTTTGCGTGAGAAATGGTGTTAGTTGCTTGAGATTGGCAGGATACGATCCGTTATGGCGTATCTTGTATCGGTCTATAGCCGATTTTAGCGTGATGGTGTTGAAGCTGCATTGCTGCATTTTTTGATACTGAGGTAATTTATTGACCTGATAGATTATAAAGCCAAACCCAACCACGGTGATGAGCGCCACAACCATGATGCCCATGAGGCACCCTCGTATGGTGGCTTGAAAAGGGCTGCGTGTGGTCTTCGTAATCTGACCATTTTCTGGTAACTGTTGCAATGGCTCGGTTCTCCCTCAGCGTTTCAATATGCTGTAACTATACAAGTATACCCGCTGGCTGCATAGAAATGCGTCAGTATAGATTCGTATAGTAATATAAAATGAACACACAAAATAAGCAGGTATAGATGTCCATTAACCGCAGTAGAACGGAACTCCTGGATCACGAACCCATCCCACAGCTCCTGTTCAGCTTTTCGCTGCCCACCATCACAGGTATGCTGGTGATGGCTAGTTATAACATCATCGATCGCATCTTCATCGGACGGGGGGTAGGATCCGTCGGTATCGCGGCTGTGACCGCGGGTTTCCCTATCATGCTGATCATGATGGCCTTTGGGCAGTTAGTGGGCATTGGCGGAGGCTCCCTCACCAGCATCCGGCTGGGACAGAAACGCATTGAAGAAGCCGAGTTGATCATGAGCAAGAGCTTTGGCACCATGATAGGCATCTCGTTGATGATGATGACGCTCGGACAGATTCTTCTGGTGCCTGCGCTCAGGTTGTTTGGTGTGACGGACGACATCCTGCCATACAGTGTGCAGTTCATGCGGATCATCCTCAGCGTCTCTCTGTTCAACACGATCACCATGGGCTGGAACAACTTCATCAGAGCCCAGGGTGATCCCAAAACGGCGATGGTCACCATGATGCTTTCGGCTGCCACGAACCTGGTGCTGGCGCCCCTATTCATACTGGTGTTCCATTGGGGTATCACCGGTGCCGCGCTGGCTACAGCTTGCGCTATGGGCGTATCGACCTGCTGGGTTCTCAACTACTTCCTGAAGGGAAGAAGCGCGCTCAAGGTGCATTGGGATCTGCTGATCATCAAACGGGCCGACTTGCCTCTGGTGTTTGAAATCATGTCAGTGGGTATGGCCCCCTTCTTCATGCAGTTGGCCAGCGTGATGGTCATGTCTATCTACAACCATGGGGTCATCCATTACGCACCACTGAGCGGATATCCTGCGAACCTTGGTCTGGCGGCGATAGGTATTGTGATGGCTACTGGAGCCATCGTGGTGATGCCCATGATCGGCCTGAACCAGGGCGCCCAGCCGATCATTGGATACAGCTTCGGAGCCAAAAAATACGACCGACTGAAAGAGACGGTGATGTTGGCCATGGGGGCTGCGTCGGTATATGCGATTATCTGCTGGGCGGTGATTTGCCACGCTCCGCACGCTGTCGCCTCGGTGTTCAACAGCCAGGACACGCAACTGATCAGCCTGGCTTCGAAGGCACTGTTCTACTCATTTATCGCCTTGCCAGTGGTGGGCGTACAGGTGGTGTGCAGTAACTATTTTCAAGCCATGGGGAAGGCGAAGATCGCCACTTTCCTGACGCTGAGCCGTCAGTTGATATTTCTGATCCCCTGCATGTTAATACTGCCGAGGTATCTGGGCATAAACGGCATCTTCATGAGCCAGCCAATTGCGGATGTGCTCTCCGCACTGATCACCGTCATCGTATTCTTGATTGACTTTAAGCGGTTAGGTCGGCATGATGGCCGCCGAATCGTGGAAGAGGCGTCCGCATGACCACATATGTGGTGACTCGAATAGACCCAGAGCCGATCGAAAAGCAGAATGTCTTTGCTGATGACTTTACCCAAGCCGCCGAACGGTCACGCCTGCGCCGTCCAGGCTATCTGTTGAGTGTGGCGATTTACAAGCTCAAGAGCAGTGCGATCGTGCGGTTTTACGTCAACCCAGATGGCAGCCTGCAGGAGTTGGGCCGCTACGAAACCAAACCGTAGCGTGTACACCGCAAAGGGAATTCTAATCCACAGATTTCACAGATTACGCAGATTAGGTAATGACCACGCCGGTTTTTCGGTAATATAACAATCGTTGAACAGCCCATCTCCGGCGCGGTCTGGCGTATAGGGGTTTTTCGCGATACTCCCTTCCCGCCGCGACATCAATGTCTCGGCTATTGATCAATAAGGCTGCTGAAGCAGTCTGGGTGAGTGCCGATGGAGCCCTATTGCCTATGTCCGGGGCGGTCTGTGCGTAGGCTAGCGGATGCAGAAGGCTCGAGACCGCGCCGGTCTGGCGGATAGCCATGAAAGATTGGTGTCGGGAACAAGACCGGCACGGTCTATAGCAAGTGGCCTCCGCAAGCGGTACTGACAGACCGCCCCGCACATAGCCAATCTGGTTACGGTAGCCTCCCCCGCGCCCGCTTGCGGGCTGCCAACTCATTAGCGATGGGTGATGGAGCCCCGTTCACGGGGCGATGGAACCCGTCGGAACGAGGCTACTGTCTTTGATCGGAGGTGACCGACCAAGCGGCCGCGACATCAATGTCTCGGCTATTGATCAATAAGACTGCTGAAGCAGTCTGGGGGAGTGCCGATGGAGCCCTATTGCCTATGTCCGGGGCGGTCTGTGCGTAGGCTAGCGGATGAAGAAGGCTCGAGACCGCGCCGGTCTGGCGGATAGCCGTGAAAGAAATGTGTCGGGAACAAGACCGGCGCGGTCTGTAGCCAGTGGCCTCCGCAGGCGTACTGCCAGACCGCCCCGGACATAGCCAATCAGGCTGCGGTGGCCTCCCCCTCGCCCGCTTGCGGGCTGCCAACTCATTAGCGATGGGTGATGGAGCCCCGTTCACGGGGCGATGGAACCCGTCGAAGTAGGGCTACTGGATATAATCGGAGGTGACCGACCACGCTGCCGCGACATCAATGTCTCGGCTATTGATCAATAAGACTGCTGAAGCAGTCTGGGGGAGTGCCGATGGAGCCCTATTGCCTATGTCCGAGGCGGCCTGTGCGCAGGCTAGCGGATGAAGAAGGCTCGAGACCGCGCCGGTCTGGCGGATAGCCGTGAAAGATATGTGTCGGGAACAAGACCGGCGCGGTCTGTAGCCAGTGGCCTCCCCCGCGCCCGCTTGCGGGCTGCCAACTCATTAGCGATGGGTGATGGAGCTCCGTTCACGGGGCGATGGAACCCGTCGGAACGGGGCTACTAGCTTTGATCGGAGGTGACCGACCACGCGGCCGCGACATCAATGTCTCGGCTATTGATCAATAAGGCTGCTGAAGCAGTCTGGGTGAGTGCCGATGGAGCCCTATTGCCTATGTCCGGGGCGGTCTGTGCGTAGGCTAATGGCTGCAGAAGGCTCGAGACCGCGCCGGTCTGGCGGATAGCCGTGAAAGATATGTGTCGGGAACAAGACCGGCGCGGTCTGTAGCCAGTTGGCATCGCAAGCCGTCTGCCAGACCGCCCGGACATTGCCAATCTAGTTACGTACAGGCGTCCGCCGCCTACGGCTTGTTAACCGCCACACCCGCCTCACTCAAAACACGCATGGCCGCCAAAACGGCCTCCCGCTGCTCTTCAGAAAGCCTATCCAACGCCAGCACCATGCGATCAACCCGTCGGGTGCGGCGGGCACCAATATGCTGTATTCCGCTTTCGGTGAGATGCAGTAATTTCACACGACGGTCTTGCTGACTCACCACACGCTCCACCAGCCCTGACCGCTGCAGCCGGTCGGCTAATTGGGTAGCCGCGCTGGTGGTGATACCAAGCTCCTTTGCCAGCTCGGTGATGGGTTTGGGTGCTTCATACAACGCATTACAGGCGCGCATATGAGCCACAGAAAGCTCATATGCGATATCCCCGCTCTCCAGGCTGTACAGGTTCCGCATCAGCCTGCTGATCAGCAGTACCATTTCACTTGCCTGCGTCTGTAGCTGTGGCTCAGTCATGAGCGATCTTTTTCCGGCTACGGGCACTCACCAGTTGGTCCATTAAGGAATAGACTACCGGCACCACAAACAGCGTGAGCGCGGTGGATGTCAGCAAGCCGCCGATGACCGTGGTAGCCATTGGCGCCTGCACTTCAGCACCTTCGCCAAGCGCCAGTGCCAGCGGGAACATACCCAATATTGCTGCGGACGCGGTCATCAAGATAGGCCGTAGGCGGGTGTGTCCTGCGGTGAGCAAGGCCTCTTCACGTTCAATCCCGCGGTGCCTGAGCTGGTTCGTGTAGTCCACCAGCAGGATACCGTTCTTCACCACGATGCCCACAAGCATCAGTACCCCAATGAACGCTGTCAAGCCAAACGCGCGGTTGGTGAGGAACAGGCCCAGCACCACCCCCGATCCCGCCAGCGGCACTGAGAGCAGAATGGTCAGCGGATGGATGAAAGACTCAAACTGAGCAGCCAGCAGCATGTAAATGAGTGCGATGGCTAAGAATACCGCCATCCCCATACCGCCGAACTCATCGGCGGCACGCTTCTGGTTGGTGCCCCAGTCCCAGTAATACCCTGATGGCAGCTTCACATCCTTCATCACCTTCTGAACATCGGCCTGGATATCGCCAGAAGACCGCCCCTGCGGCACTCCGGTGACGGCCACATAGCGCTTGCGGTCCATCCGGCTGATTTCGCTGGGACCCATGCCATACTCAGGCGTGGCCACTTGGCTGAGCACCACATCGGGTGCATTCACGCCATTTTTTACGATGATCCCGCCCATCTTCTCCACCGTCTTGCGTTCCGCCTCAGGCAGTTGCACAATGATGGGATACTGGTAGCCATTCTCCTGGTAATAACTTGCGATGTCGCCATTGGTTGCCGTGCTGATCGTATCGGCGATGTCGCTGAAGCTGACTCCCAGTTGTTGTGCCTTCTGCCGGTCTACATGCCACTGAACCTCCGGCATCGCTTCCTGCCAGTTTACGTCCAGGTTCTCCAGCCCGTTCACCGTGCGTAGTTGAGCGATGATCTGCTTCGAGACTGCAGACAGGGTGGTAAGATTATCGCCGAAGATATCGACCTCCACGTTTTGGGCGCCACCGGTCATGATCTGTGTGACAATATCATCCTGTGAGGGTCGTGCATTCACGCCTGGGATCTTTGCAAGATCTTTACGCAAACCCTTGATGATCTCCAGCGTCGAATGCTTGCGATCGGCCTTCAGCTTCACAGACACTGAGCCCTGATAAGGCCGGAGCGTTCCACCTCTCGAACCGCCAGCCCCTGCAGAAGCCATGGCGGTGGCAACATCCGGGTTCTTCAGCACGATTGCCTCTATCTTCTGCATCGCTTTGTTGGTTTGCTCCAGGGCCGAACCAATAGGCAGTTTTACGCTGACACTGAAGTTACCGTTGTCCGTCTGCGGCAAAAGTTCGGTAGGAATCTGGGTGGCCAACAGCATGCCGACCAGCGTGATTCCTACTGCCCCGCATATTGTGATCATCCTGTGATGAAGTGCCCAGCGCAGAGCGTTTTGGTAGTTGGTGTCCAGTGCATTCAACCATTCACCCGCGGTGTGGAAGGCTCGCATCAGTGGACTGGGGTGAGTGGCTCCGGATTTCAAGCTCTCAGAATGCGCCTCGCCCGATATCAGTTTTGTGGCCAGCATCGGCACCACCGTGGTGGCGTCAAGAAGAGAGACCGCCAGTGAGAATATCACTACCAGCGCGAACTGCGTATACATCTGCCCCGCCTGCCCCTTGATGAGCAGCAGCGGTAGAAAGACCACCATAACCGTCCAGGTAGAGGCGACCACCGCCGAGACGATCTCCTCTGTTCCGCTGATGGCGGCATCATGGGCGTTCTTCTTGTCGCGCTCGATATGCCGGAAGATATTCTCCAGCACCACCACCGCGTCATCCACAATCAAACCCGTAGCCAAAGCAAGTCCTCCCAACGACATGGTGTTGATGGTGAACCCGCACATATAGATCAGGCCGAAAGTGGAGATGATGGAGAATGGGATGGACAGTGCCACCACGAGTGTGCTTCGCACGTTGCGCAGGAAGAAGAGCAGAATCAACACGGCCAGAATACCGCCGATGATAGCACTATCGCGCACATTGTTGACCGAGTTGCGGATGAATTGCGACTGATCGTAAGCCAGCCCGAGCTTCAGATCGGGAAACAGCGTCTGTATCCGCTTGATACGCTCAAACACCGCATCTGCGGTGCTGATGGTATTGGCCGCGCTCTGTTTCGTGATCGAGATGCTGACGGAGGGTTTGCCGTTGAATCGCGTATAAAGGCGTGTTTCTGTGTGGGCATCGCGCACCTCAGCCACGTCCCTTACCGAAACCAGCCGGCCATTCACCGACCTGATGGGGATGTTCCTGATCTCTTCCGGGTCTTTGAACCAGCCTGTGCTTCGGATGGTATACTCTGTGTTGCCCTGCTTGGCGATGCCGGCTGGTAGGTTGACATTCTCCTGAGCGAGCCGTTTGGATATCTCCGCCAGGGAGATGCCGTGAGCTCGCAGTTTATATGGGTCGACATCGATAATGATGGCCCGCTCTTGCCCGCCTCCAACTGACGATGAAGCCACACCATCTACGGAGTCAAGCATTGGGGTGATCTGATTATCGACCATCGCGCGAAGTTTGACGGGGTCATCTATGCCCGACACCGCGTAGGAGATGATAGGCATCTGGTTGGGGTCCATCTTCATGATGGTGGGGTTTTGGATGGTTGCATCCTTAGGAAATGAGCGTTGGGCCCTCTGCACCTGCTGCAGCACATCGACCGTCGCCTGGCCGATATCAACACCCCAGCGGAACTGGATCCGAACCTGTGACGAGCCTGTGACGCTGCTCGATGTCACCTGATACATACCTGGCGTAGACGAGACAGCCCGCTCCATCGGGCGGGTGATCTGCGCCTCGATCTCCTCTGGAGCCACATTCGGCCATGTGGTGGAGACGCTGACCGTGGGCATGGTCACATTTGGCAGCAGGTCGACCGGCAGCCGGGTATAGCAGACCGCTCCCAGCAGCACCAGCGCGGCAACGCGCATGATCACCGCGACCGGACGGGTGACCGCATAATGACCGATGCTCATTTGGCGCCTGTCTTTCTGCCACGCCCTCCGGCTTTGCCATCACGTCCTGCGCCTGATCGAACCTGCTGACCATCTTTCAATGTGGAGGCGGACATGATCACCACGCTGCTGCCGGGTTTCAAGCTCGATCCGATGTTGATATAGCTGTCGTCACTGCCCTGAGGTATCACATCGATGCGCTTGGCCGTGTTGCCTTTATCGATCGTCATCACAAATGATCCCTTCCGGTCGGTTTGCACCGCCTCGCGGGGTACCACCACGGCACTGCGAACTCTACCGATTTCGAAATTCACACGGGCAAACATGCCCGGTTTGATCAAGCCATTATCGTTGTTCAGCACCACCCGAATGGTGAACTGCCGACTGGCAGGGTCCGCTGCGGGATTGATCTGCAACACGCTGGCTTCGATCTTAAGGTTTGGGAAAGCATCTAGAATGACGGTGGCAGGCTGA
This sequence comes from Armatimonadota bacterium, assembly GCA_963677485.1. Lineage (GTDB taxonomy): Bacteria > Armatimonadota > HRBIN16 > HRBIN16 > HRBIN16. Next base: position 1,619,835 of record OY781964.1, read on the forward strand.
CCCACACGCAATTGGGCGCAGACCTGGTCTGGCACCGGCACATTGACCCATATCTGTTTGGTGAATTGCACCGCAAGCAACGGCTGGGTGGGTGAGGCGATGGCACCCGGATCCGCATTACGCTCGGTAACGAATCCATCCAGCGGGGAGCGAAGCACCGTATCCTGGCGCTTCAATACGACACCTTCGAGCGTGGCCTGGGCTATGGAAACACTCGATTGCAGTGCCGCGAGACTCTGCCGATAAGCACCTTTTTGCGAGTTATTCGCCTTCGCATATTCCAGCGAAGCTTTCGCCTGTGTCAGTCTGGCGCTTGACGCGGCGGTGTCAGCCGTCACTTTAGCCTTGATCACATTGTATTGCTGAGCGACTGACTCCCGTTGTGAGATCGCCGACTGAAGCAGCCCTTCTGCAACCTCAAGGGTGGAGGTCTGCACTGTGAGGGCCGCTTTCGCATCATCGACATCCTGCGCCGCGACAAAGCCTTTGTCTAGAAGACGGCTGGCACGGTTATATTTGGTCTGAGCGTTGTTCACGTTTGCTTGAGCACTTTTGATGGACGCTCGGGCGTTGGCAATCTTGGCGTCGGAGTCCTGCAGGTTGGCTTGGGCGGCGTTGAGTTGAGCTTCTGCTGACTTACGCGCCTGTTCATAGTCAGCGACGGCACTGGCCACGGCAGCTTTTTGCAGCGTGATCTGGGTGTTTACCGAAACATCACCAGAATCACGTCCCATCTGCGCTTGTGCTAACCGATAGCGTGCCTCAGCCACCGCCCCTCTAGACTGTTGCACCTGCGACTCCACGTCGGAGGCGTCTATCCTGGCAACAATCTGGCCTTTCGTCACCCGATCCCCTTCGTGGACCGTGATGGCATCGATCCGTCCTGATAGTTTTGGGGCAATCTTGACGCTCATGGGTGCCTCTACCGAGCCCATAGCCTCATAGTGCTGAACAAGATCACGAACCTCCACCTTGCCTATGGCCACCGAGGCCGGCGTTTTTGCTCTGGCTCCAACCATCGCAGTCTGTGCGGATTTCACTGCAGATATCTGCACTAAACGCCATACGACCAGCGAGACCAACAGGATCAGGGGTAGCAGGATACTCAGCCACTTTTTCATTTACCGCTCCACATAATGTGCATTCATTAGTTAATATAGCTTAACTAATTTATACTGTCAAGCGGGTAAATTGGTTGGTTCTCACGCGAAGGCATGCACCTCAAGGGCGGTTCGCGAACCGCTCCTACAAAATCCGGAACCCTTCGATGGCCTCAGCCACCTCGTTGCGCACCTTCTGGTAGACCGCCTCGTCCAGCTCGTAGCTGGTCAGGCTGGTCGTCAGCTTTCGGGCGTTTGCGATGGCCTTGATTGCCTTGGCAATGGCTTTCTTATTGCCATGATTCGCTTTGACTAGTTTCTCCAGCATGACCAAATACTCGTAGTCCTCTTCGCCGTCACGCATGATCTCCAGCCGGATGCTGGGCAGCGGCTTGTCGGGTGTGGCTCCGGGGTAGATGCTGAAGCCATCGCCGGGCGCACTCTCAATCGGACTGAAGTCGATGGCGTTGATGTCCGGCATAGGATCCGTGCGCGGTTTCATCGTGCCCAGGATGGGGTCTTGATACCATTTGTAGAAATTCAGACCCCAATACAGTAGTCCATCCACATGGTTGGTCCAGGTCTGCCACCACCAGGCACGGTGCTGTACGGCCCTTTGGTCGATGAACAGGTTCGCGTAACGCCGGTCAGAGGGGCCCACGCACACATACCACCAGTATTCGCCGCCCTTCTTCACCACTTCATCCTGCCACTGTTTGTTGTAACTGGGTGTGAGCGGGGTGGGGATTCGCAAGCACTCCCTCGCCTCCTCGGACGGGGCCGTGAGCAGCACCTTCACGTCGGGCATATCCTTATAAACCGCCCGATAAACATTCAACGAGGCGGGCTCGCTGGTTTCGTCACGAAGCTGCATGTAATGCAGATCATACACGCCTTTTTCGATGTAGTGCTTGCGCGCGATCTCGATCGACTTGTCGACCTTTGCGATCTGTTCAGGACTGGACACCGGATACTGCTTTGTGGCGAAATAAGCCCCCTGGTGATGGCTGACACCCAGATGAATGGTGCTAGCCCCGCCCTTCACCATGTGCTCCATGTAGGTGTCCCACTTGCTCCAGTCTGGGGTTTCATTCAGATCCGTCTCTTTGGTGACAGGATCGGTCTTCACGATGTCCAGATACTGGCTGCACCGCCCTTCATACACATCGATGGGGTTCAGTCGATACTCCAGAGCCAAGTCGATCCACTTCATGTAGTCCTCGATCTTGACCTCGTCGAGGTTGTAGAACCTGTTGATCTGATCCCTGAACATCCAAAAGCTGGAGCGCAGAGATATCTTCTTGGGGATTTCGAAGCTGCGCACCTGCAGGCTGATGGGCAGACTCAACGTATGGCGACCGGAGGAAATAGTCACGTTGCCCTTGTATTCACCTGCCGGAGCATTATCCGGCACTTTCACGGATATCCAGTATGGCTGGTTGTATCCTGGCTTCAGCTCGGGTCTATTACCTTCCGGCAGCAAGGGGTCGGGCTGATAGAGCTGGGTCGCCTTGCCCTCAAAAACCCTGGTATAGGCCACAGCTTGAATACGGATGTTAGCTTGAGGGATCACCGAACCCTTCGACTTCAACTCGGTGGCCGATATCGTCACATCCTTCACGCTGGTCGCGAGAGGGGTGAGAATCAACTGGAACCCCTCGTGCTCGCGCCTGGCAGCCGTGAGTTTGATGGTTTCTGGCCTCGCCTTCACCAGCTTTCCTGTCGACAAATCCTGCACACCAACCTTGACCAGATTACTGGCCTGACGCACGATCACGCCGATCTGATTGCCAAACTCTCCGCTCTTATTCCAGCGCGACAGCAGCTCCCTCGCCGACCGCTGTTTCCCCTCGCCGTTTCGGGCGTCGATGGCGAACTGGCTCAGCACGATGCGGAGCTTCGCCTTAGCAGCATCATCCGCCTTCTCATAATCCTCGGCCGCTTTCCGGGCCTCTTGCTCGCTGAACAGACTGAGGTAGGGTGCCAGTGCAGACGGCATCCCTTTGGCAGCTTGTTGGTAGGTCTCAGCTGCGAACTTGTAACCGTCGGAGGAAAAGGTGATGCCCCCAGTTTGGAGCCGTTTTACCGTATCGAAAATCGGAGGAATGACTGCCTTGGTTGACGGTCTAGCGTTGACGATACGCGCGATGACATACTGGTTCACCCCGGCGTTGTGGATGATCAGGCCGATCCAGAGCTTGCCGTTCCAGCCCTTCGGCGCGTATTTTTGTGGGTCGATGGTGACCCGCTGCGTGTTGCTGTTGGCCGTGAGCAGGTTGCCATGCATCACGTTGTTGCTCCCGCCGCTGCCCCAGGTGGGCGGATGGGCACCTCGGCTGGCCGGTATGACGCCCACGCCAAAGTGATGCCGCACCGAGTAGGCGGAACCCACACCATAGTCAAGGGTGATCGCCGCACAGGAGAAGAGGTCGTATGATGAGTAATCGCCCGAACCGATGATCTCGAAAGTCAGCGGCTCACTCCACTTGGTCTCGATGGCCGCGAACCCGTAACCCCACTGTGCTGGCCCCATGTTCACCGCCAGCTCCAGCGCGAGGGGGTTGTTGATCACCGTGTTTTCGGGGCAATAAAGCTCTTGCGCCATGTCGTTGACCTTCATCACGGGCAATTCCGCGCAAAAGCCGTGGCATGAGATGAGCATGAACAGACCGATGAGCGTGATTCTGCAACTGACTTTCACGTGGTGTTCCCTCCGAATGGTTCTGACGACCTTTGGCTAGCGGGCGGTGAGATACCCGCCATCTCCAGCTTACCGATAACCGGTGACATCCGCCAGATGGGCTGGACGCGCCAATGTCCGGGGCGGTTTTCTCCTAACCGCGCCGGTCTTTAGGTCTTCAGGGACAAGAGACTACCGGCTAACCGCCAGACCGGCGCGGTCAACAGCCCCCTGTAGCAGCTAACCATCTGTCAGACCGCCCGGACATAGGCATGTCATTTCTCATATATCAGTTGCCAATGTCCGGGCGGTTTTCCCCTAACCGCGCCGGTCTTTAGGTCTTCAGGGACAAGAGACTACCGGCTAACCGCCAGACCAGCGCGGTCAACAGCCCCCTGTAGCCGCTAACCATCTGTCAGACCGCCCCGGACATAGGCAATGCATGTCAGATGAATCGGACGAGTAAAGCACACTGTTCGCTTCTTCTCCTCCTCTCCTTTTCTCCTCCTCTCCTTCCCCGCCCCTCACAAGGAAAATGCCCTCCCCATGGCGAATACTACGACAATATCAACCCATTATCGAGGTGAATCACCATGAACATCGGCCTTATGGCGGCCATCGGCAGCCTTCTCTTGGCAGCAGCAACACTACAGGCTGCCCCGCAGGTTCCAGCGAAACTGAAGCAGATCGTCGAAACCACTGCCTCGTTCGGCCTGAAACGCTACCCCGTCAGCTTCTGGAACTACACCGGCCTGGGCAGAGATGCGGCCCACATGGGCAAGGAGGCCGTGCAGGACTGGGCGGATGTGGGATTCACCGTGCCCATGAGCCCGGAGTTTAACCCCGCCGACCCCAAGCAAAAGGCCCATATCGCCAAGATGCTGAAGTGGTGCGAAGAAAAGAAGCTGAAGATGATTGTGTGTGACCCGCGCGGGCAAGGAGTCACCCCCGACGGCAAACTCGACGCCGCGGCTTATGAGAAGAACGTCACGGCCGCCTACAAAGACTTCGGGAAGTCGCCCGCTTTGTTTGGGTTCCATGTGGGTGATGAGCCGAACTTCACCCAGTTGCCCGCCTTCTGCGAGGCGATGCGCCTCCAGAAGAAGGTCGCCCCAAAGCTGCACCCCTTCGGAAACCTGGTGGGCGTGCCTACGGTCGACTGGTTCCGCGGCGGCAAAACATCCGACCAGTATCTTAACGACTACGTCAAAGATTCACAGTGCGAACTCATGAGTTACGATGTGTATTCCCAGATGCTCACCCCCACCCGCGGCACGAATATGCAGTTCGGTGAGGGCGGCATCGACAACTACTACGCCAACCTCAACGGCTTCCGGGCCGCATCCCAACGCAGCGGCGTGCCCTTCTGGAACACTGTGTTGGCGGTCGGCCACCTGATGTATCGATGTCCCGACTACAACGACATCCGATGGCAGTTCAACACCTCGGTGTGCAGCGGCGCGAACGGCATATTGTGGTTCTTCTATTACATGCGCGAGCCCAACGCCAACTACCGGCAGGCACCCATCGATGAGCTCTGGCAGCCCACGCAGGGGCGGTATAACCTCAGTCTGGTGCAGAACAGCTTCCACAAAATATATGGTGACCTGTTCAATAAGCTGGTCTGCACTAAAGTGATGTATGCCGGCAAGGTCTACGGCGGTGGGAAGCCCTTCGCGCCGGATGCGATGATCTCCAACGTGACCACCGACCTGCCCAACCACCCGGTGCTGATCGGCGAGTTCGCGGATGCGCAGGGCACCCGATATGTGATGATCGTGAACAACAGCCAGACGGTTGATGCCGCGGTGAATGTCACCTTCGTGGGCACCGATGTGCGGGTCACCGGTTGGGACTGGAGCGGAAACCCGCGCCCAGGCAGCTCCTCGGCCACCACCGGCGGTGCGATGGTGGAGGGCGGTTACCGGCTGGAGCACTGGCTGGCCCCCGGCCAGGAGGCGGTGTACAAGGTGGAGTCCGCCGCACTGGCAAAAGAGCCGATTGTGCTGGAGTAGGGAGTTCCGTCACGCGGAGACGCGGAGAACGCGGAGGGGATGGTGCATGATCACCGTCCCCTGCGTCCGACTCGTCGTACTCATCAGACAGGTCGTAATGTTGGTATCAGGGCAGTCACAACGCAACAGGGGCATTAACCTATGAGTCGGGTGTTGGAAGTAGGCCGGGGTAAAGTCTTCGAGCTACCGAGCCAGGCCGCTGAGGCCGCCAAAGACGGCGACACGATTGAGATCGCCGCGGGCAGGTATGTCGGCGATGTGGCGGTGTGGCGGGCCAGTCACCTGACCATCCGCGGGGTGAAAGGGCGTGCCCACCTCGAAGCTGCGGGAAAAGGTGCCCAGGGCAAGGCGATCTGGGTCATGACTGGTCACAACACCACCGTGGAGAACATCGAGTTCTCCGGCTGTCATGTGCCCGACCGCAACGGTGCAGGCATACGGCAGGAGGGGGCGGGTCTGACCGTTCGAAACTGCCACTTCCACCACAACGATGATGGCATTCTGGCTGGTGCCAACCCGAACAGTGACACACTGATCGAAACCAGCGAGTTCGAGTTTAACGGAGCAGGAGACGGACTGTCGCACAATATCTACATCGGTCACATCCGCCGTTTCACGCTTCGTGGCTGTTACTCGCACCATTCAACCATTGGGCATCTGGTTAAAAGCCGCGCTGAAGAGAACCACATCCTGTATAACCGGCTGACCGATGAAACCGATGGCCGTTCTAGCTACAACCTCGATCTGCCTAACGGCGGGTATTCCTTCGTCATCGGCAATATCATTCAACATGGCAGACACTCGGCGAACTCCACCAACATCTCCTACGCGCGTGAGGGTGGCACGAACCGCGTTCAGAAGCTGCTGCTCATCCACAACACCATCGTCAACGAGCACCCGAGTGGCGTGTATCTGAAGGTGGGTGGCACCCCATTAGTGCAGATGACCAACAACCTCTGCAGCGGAACTCAGACTGAGCTGCCGAAACTCGGTGAAATGCGGGGAAACCTCGTCACTCAATCGCCAGGGTTTGTGAATGCGGTAGCGTTTGACTACCGCCTGACCGCAGGATCTCCGGCGCGGAAAGCTGGGGTCGACCCAGGGAAAGCGCTCTACCCGGAATACCAGTACCGGCACCCCGCGGGCTTGGTCCGCCGCCCATACTCGAAGACACCGGATGTCGGCGCGTTTCAGATGTGAGGGGAAGTGGAAATAAGACTGTATGAACTATTGCCCCAGGCGTCATACTCGTCGGACTGGTCATATGCACCCCTTCAACCCGCCCCATCTGTGGTAACATGTGCATAAATGCTCTCTCAACACCCAACGCAGGAGGCTCATTCTTGATGCGCATTTCATCCCTATTGGCGATCGGCGGCCTATGCTGCTTCGCAGCCCTCAGCGGCCAAGCCGCGGAAGTGGCCCCATGGCTGAAGCAGGCACCGGAAAATCTGCCCAAAGTGACCGTCCGCTGGGAAGACGCCGCCCAGCAGAACATCTTCATCGTCGAAGGTGAGCAGTATCAATGCCGGGTCGGCACCCAGCCCGCTAAGATACTCTCACTGACAGTCAACGGGAAGCAGACACTGCCACAAGGCGGCAGCCAGATCAGCTTCACCGATGCCAAAGGCCAGAAATTCCTGCCGGCACCTGCCGAGTATGCCCCAAGCTGGAATGTTTTCCGAGGACAGCATTGGGTTCCTGCCGACAGCAGTCGGGCCCGGATGAATGTCTGGAGCGCCACGCCCTACTATTGGGACGCCCATCTGCTGGACATCCCGATGGTGCGCGAGGACATCCTGAAAAGTGCGGCTGATGTGGCTGAAAAGCCGCTGAAAGAGTGGAATTTCAAAAACGGCCTGCAGGGCTGGAAAAACTCAAACAACACCAAAGTGGGTATGGGAAACGGGACACTCTCGGTCACTTCAACCGGCTTTGACCCCAACTTTGCATCGCCCGCATGCAGCATCAAAGGCCCAGTCGATGTGGTCATACGGATGCGCACTTTAGATGGCGGCGGGATGTCCATGTACTGGAGCACCGTTTCAAAAGGCCTACTGGGCACCAATGTGCAGACAGTCGGCTCAAACGGTGATGGCGAGTGGCACAACTACCGCTTCCAGATCGCCGATAAAGAGACAATCAACATGCTTCGGTTCGATCCGCCGAGTGAGTCAGGTAAGGTCGAAGTGCAGTCGGTGAAGCTCTATCCTTCATTGTCACTCGCCAAACAAGACAAAATCATCAGGGGAGAGATCATCTTCCATGCCTATCCCGACCAACTGCGCATAGAATTCCGCGCTGAACCGGTCGACGGCATCCCAGCACCCAATACGGTTTTGCTTGCCCCCTTCACCGGTAAAACGACCGACAGCAACTGGGTGGAAGAGTCCAAATACGACATGAACCGCCCGCTGATCACCGTGAATGACAGTGCCGCCATCCTCGGCGATGCCCAAAGCAAGCTAACACCGGCTGGCTGGGAGAGCCCCATGACCGGCAAACGCCCAGGTGCGCTCTGGGTGGTGAAACCCTACCAGGGCGAGCTGAAACGCGATCTGCTGTTCGTCAACGACCTGCACCCTCTGACGGACTCCGCGGCCAAGATCACCAACGGCGAATGGCTGGGTTACGAACCCAACTCCGGGCTTTATGTGATGCATGCCGCGAATGCCATCGGGCAATACAGCTTCGAAAACGCCTACGCCAACCCCATGCGCCGCGTGCAGGCCGGTGTCTCGCTGAGCAACGACAACCTGCCCCGCCAGATCGTGATGAAAGCCATGACGGGCATTGGATGCCTCGAGGCTACAGTCATCACGGACAACAACGGCTTCCCGCTGCCCACCGCCGCCTTCGTGGCCAAGAACTTCGCAGGCGAGATGGAAGAACCAGACGACAGCGCATTTGGCGATGCCTACTTCCCCATGACCCTCAGCGCACAGGACAGCCGTGAGTTCATGGTGCAGCCGCTGATGCAGAGCTGGGGCGATCATATGCTGAAACAGATCAGCTCTATCCGCTTCTTCCAAATCTACTGGCACCTCAGTACGGGTATCAGCGAGACCACATGCTTCACACACAACTGGATGCAGATCGGCAAGAGCGAGGTGCTACACATCCCCGACTTCCGCCCGCTGAGCGGTCCGTTTTGGGCGGGACAGCCGCAGCACGCCTGCGAGCAGTGGCCTGGCTTCCTGCAGTACAACAGCGGGAAAGGCCGGCTGGTGTTCGAGCGCACCATCTTCAACAGCATCAGCCCGAACTTCTCGCACTACACGAACCTCTACCACACCAGCGATGACGCGGCTAAAGGCAGTCTCACGATCTGGGAAATCCCCCAGCGTGACGAGATGCGCACCTTCGTGAAGATGCGCTTTGACTGGACCAAGCCTGTGGCTATTACGGGCGATGCCCGCCAGAACTTCCGCTGGATGAACGTCTACGAGTTCAGCACACCGAAGATGCTGATGATCACGGCCCCATCTGGCAAGACCGTGCAGTATGCGCCCGATCTCACCAGTAAAATCAGTCCATTAGGCGCGCTGATGAGCACACAGACGCCATTCGCGGCCTCCAGCCCTAAGGTTAACGACTACGGCTGCGTGCTGCTGGTCCGCAGCTTCAAGGCCAAACTCGGCGGTAAAGTCTACACCCAGGCAGCTTACAGTGCGCTGTTCGACAAAAGCAACGGCAACTGGTGGCTATCTGTGCCTGAAGCGAAGCTGAACCTGAAACCCGGCGATTACCTTGAGGCCGAAGTGATGCTGATGCCTCACGCCGAGCCCACTACCCTCACAATGAAGCCCGAACGTGAGCGCAAAGAACGCTTCGGCATGGGCTGGCCCAAAGTTTCATCGTCCATCGGCACACTGACGAATAGCTTCCCAACCCGAGTGACCGCTAAAGGTGGCGTGGCCTGCGTCAATCTCGAGGGCGGCTTCGACATGATGCCCATTATCGTAGAGGGGCTGACCCCCGGCGGGTATCCCATGATCTGGCGCGATGGCTCCTGGCAGAACCCGCAAGCCTGGGGCGGTGATGGCGTTCAGATTGACCCCGATGGCAAAGGCGGCGTGCGTGCTACCGTGCTGGTACCTATCCGACAGGGGCAAAAGTTTGACACGTATGTCACCGATGCCGTCTGCAGCACAGGTGTCAGCGCGGTTCAGGAAGTGAACGGCCGCGCGGTTCTACGTTCGGCAGGCTCAGGTGACTGGACCATCACCAGCCCGGCTTGGTATGGCCCAGGCAAGAACGTGCGGGACAGCAAAAGCCCACTCACTCAGTACTCAGGATCGGGGAGCCAGATCAAAATGCTGCCCGTCTCTGTAGAGGCCACAGGAATCACCACACTGATGGCTGATGCCGATGGTCGCGTGTTGAAAATCGACGGACCTAAGTGCGTGGTGAACATCAGCGACCTGTCATCATTCAAAGACTATCGGTTGAAGATTGACGGTCAGGAGAAGATACTCACCACCGCAGGCGGTGTGCTACGGATTGAGCTGCCCGAAGGCAGCCACACCGTGGAGCGTCTGTAGCCTCACAAATATTCCCTCGGCGCGGCAGCCTCGCTGCGCCGGGGGATATGCCTCGTTTGACACCCAAATCCCGCATAATCGACACCATACCATACACTTTTTCTATATCCACAGAGGTACATTAAGAGCATAACCATGAAGCGGTGCTTGATGGTGTCCCATTTTGATCTATACAAACGCTAGAGGAGGGTGCAGTTATGGCAGTCAAAGAGGCCATCGCAAAGCTGCATGAGATGTGTCAGCGGGGTTCCGTGGTGTTGAGTGATGATGTGCTGGACGAGTTCGTCGACGCATATGGGCTGACCCAGCATCAGTTGTGTGAGGCGATTGATGCCGATGAGGGTTTGGAGATTGAAGCCAACATTGCGTTTGAGGATGATGAACCCGAATATGATGAAGACGGTCCGCCGCCAGTGTGGAAGGCCTGGACACCAGGTCTGAAGCATACCGGCATCACCGTCCGCAAACGGTAAACCGCCGCCTTCGGCATCGCAGCCACGGCGAAACAAGAACAAATCTTATATGCCAGTGATGCGTCACGCTGAGGCAACCGAGTGATATGCGAGTTGGCTGTTCGCCTCTATTACAGTCAAGCGTTGGCTGTGTCCGGGGCGGTCTGACCGTAGGCTAGCGGATGCAGAAGGCTCAAGACCGCGCCGGTCTGGCGGATAACCCTAAAAGATATGTGTCGGAAACAAGCACCCGCCCGTGCTGGTACGGCAGCCCATACTGTAACTGATGCGTCACGCTGAGGCGACAGATCGATATGCGAGTGGCTGTTCGCCGCTATTGCAGTCAAGCGTTGCCTATGTCCGGGGCGGTCTGTGCGTAGGCTAGCGGATGCACAAGGCTCAAGACCGCGCCGGTCTGGCGGATAGCCCTAAAAGATATGTGTCGGGAACAAGACCGGCGCGGTCTATAGACTGTGGCCTCCACAGGCGTACTGACAGACCGCCCCGGACATAGCCAACCAAGTCAGTTACAAGCGAAGCGCAACCCGTGGAGGGTAGTCCTCCACCATCTACCCACGATCGTGGGTCGGATGCTGTGACCATCAGGTGCGACCCACTTCGTGGGTGCCCGGAAGGGCTATATGCATGGAAGGGCATTGGATCGTGGTTTTCAGCCTATAGCATCACATATGCGGGCGACTACCAGCTGCAAAACCGCATGAACTAAGCTGGTAGCGGGAGCCCCATGGCCTGAAGCCACACACGCTGTTTCGCCACCCGCTCTTCACCGCTGACCGGCAGGCGTAACGGACGGCCGCGGCCATCGATCAACAGGCCGACCACGCCGCCCTCAACCTCGCAGGTCAGCGGTTTCCCCTTGCCCGCTCCCACATCGTAACCTCTGGTGGGTTGAATGGTCACACTGCGTTTGACGCCCTCCGCCAGAGGGATCAACTTCAGCTCACCGGATGAAACGGCGTAGCTCTGCCCATCCATCTGTAGGATGAGCACGGCTTCGCCATCCTTGCCTGTGCCCACAGGCGAGATGCAACTGCCCAGTTTCACCAGACAGTCGCGGTGGAACACCTCGGTGGCAGCCTCCGGCGCCACTGTGGCCAGCACACCAAGCTGCGGCATCATGAAGATGCTGTCTACGGCCAGCATGGTCACGCCTTCAGGCTGGAAGGCATCCACCATCATCAGTGCGGCCTGAGCACGCAGGGGCGCGTGGCTGAGCACACCACCTGAGCCGATGATCATATCCAGCTCCATCAAGTTGACCAGCGTCGCCCCGGTGTTGCTCTGGCTCATCGCATCGCCGATGGTGCGCTGCTGCTGCACGCCTTTCAAGCCGCGCGCCAGCGATTTATGGTGGTCAAACGCCAACCGCAGTGCCTCACGGCAGACCGATTGCTCCACATACAAATCTTCAAGCGTATGAGGGATCGTGGTGGGCCGCACCATCTTGTTGCGCATCCGGTTGCGAAGCACTGTTTCATCCATGTTGAAGGGGTTCCAGCGCATGATGTTGGGCAAGCCCGCCTCCACCATCACGTTGCAGATGCTGTAGCTCATGCCCAGGTTGGCGGAAACCGTGCGGTTGTAGTGACCCGCAAATACGCTGAACACGTCCGTCGTGGCCCCGCCGATGTCCACCCCCAGGATGTTGATGTTCTCCTGCTGCGCGATAGTCTGCATGATGGCGCCCACCGCGTTGGGCGTCGACATGATGTCGGCACTCGTCCAGCCCATCAGCTTGCCGTAACCCGGCGCCTGCCGCATCACATGCTCCAGGAACAACTCATGGATCGCCTCGCGGGCTGGTCCAAGGTTCTCTTCGTCCAGAGTGGGACGCAGGTTGTCTACGAAGCGCAGGTCGACCCGGTTCTCCAGCAACTGCTGGACAGGCTCGCGTGCCTCCTTGTTACCGGCATAGATGACCGGCAGGTCCATGCCGCCCAGCCTGGGTTTTGGATCGGCGGAAAGCAAGATTTCCGCCATCTCCACCAGGTGGTTCACCGTGCCGCCGTCGGTGCCGCCGGACATCAAGATCATGTCCGGTCGTAACTGCCGGATGCGCTGCACCTTTTGGTACTCCTTCCGGCCATCGTCCACGGCGATTACATCCATGATGATTGCGCCGGCACCCAGAGCCGCGCGTTGGGCCGACTCAGCGGACATCTGCTTCACCACGCCACTGACCGTCATCTGCAGTCCGCCGCCCGCCGATGAGGTGCTGAGGTAAGCATCGACGCCCTCTCCCTGATCGTTCTGAGGGGTGATGATGGTGTCGTCCTTGATGAACCTTCGGCCAGTTAACTCCTCCACCTCGCGCACCGCGTTGAGCACGCCGATGGTCACATCATCAAACGGGGCTTCAACAGTGGTGGGGGCTTCGCCGCGAGCCACCAGGCGGTAGCCCTGTTCACTCAACTCAATCAATATGCATTTCGTGGTCGTGCTTCCGCAGTCTGTGGCCAGGATCGATCGCAGTTGGCTCATGTTGAAGTTCCCCTAGTTGATTGTAGTGAATAGTGCATGGATCGGCATTTTCTGTTAATAACGGCTCACCCATCGGCGACAGGTTCCATCAACCTGCTAAATCAGGCCTCTTCACCCAGGGCGATTCGCGAATCGCCCCTACATGACCCGTTGAAGCGGACGCATCCCGGACGCGAGTAATCGGCCAAATCTGCATACCGACGGGGGCATCCCTTCGGGCACCCACGAAGTGGGTATGATTCTTATAGCCAGGGGTGAGCGAAGCGATACCCCTGGAAAGCGGAACATTATTCTACCCCGAAGTGGGTCGCACCTATGCGTGGCAGTCGCATTATAAATCTTATGTCCGGGGCGGTCTTGTTCCTGGCACAAATCTTTCATGGCTGACCGCCAGACCGGCGCGGTCTCGAGCCTTCTGCATCCGCTAGCTTACGCACAGACCGCCCGGACATAGGCAACGCTTGGCTGCATAGCAACTATTACTTTAACGCGCTTCGGAGGCCGGTGATGATCATCTGTGCGGCCAGACTGGCCAGGATCAGGCCGGAGAGCTTGCTCAGCACGTTGATGGTGAGGTGACCCAGCTTCTTCTCCATCCAGGAACCCGCCAGCAACAGGCAGCCCACGAGGATGGTGGCCATGGTCAGCGAAAGTGCGATGCTCAGGCTATGCAGCGTGCCCGCATTCTCAATGCCCATCACCATGATGGTACCAATGGTGGCAGGACCTAACAGCACAGGGATCGCCAGCGGCACCACCGCGATGTCCTCATTGGGGTCACGCCCTTCCGCCATCTGCGAGGGCTGTTGTAACGCCACACCGTTCAGGAAGAGCAGAGCACCCGCGCCGATTCGGAAAGCGTCCAGTGTGATCCCCAGCACTCCGAAAATCCATTGGCCGGCAAACAGCAGGATCAGGCTCGCGATCCAGACCGCCACCGTCGCCCGGGTGGCAAGCCGCCGCTTTTGCCGGATGTCATGCTGCTTGGTAAGTGCCAGATAGGTAGCCAGGCCGGCGAACGGGGTCAACAGGAAGAAAAACTTAATGCAGTCGGCCATCAACAGATGCCAGTTTAGTTCGTTCATGCCGCCTCGCTTCAGGATTTAGTGATTCCAGCACTTTTAGTATAACGCCAGGGGCTGTGATTGTTGGGTATAACTACTCAGCCGCCGACGACGGGTTCCATCAACCTTATTAAGCAGGCCAGTAAGTAGCTGGTCGGGGTGTCCCTTGTGGGCGCCCTAATCGTTGTTCATTCGATAGTTTTTGTTTTTGGGACGCCCACAAGGGACGCCCCTACGACAGTATCAGTTACAGGCTGGGCAGCAGTGCATGCCCGGGCGATTGTTGTACAATAGCCAAGACATTAATATCAGTCTATTAACCACAAATCCAGTTGGGATCGTATCGACCATGTGCCGCGACATGAATGTCTCGGCTATTGATCAGCAAGCCCGCAAAACCGGGCTGCGGAGCTCCTTGCCGACAAAGATAACGTTAATGAAGACTGCTTCAGCAGTCTTAGTGTTCAATAGCCGAGACATTTATGTCGCGGAATCGGTGACCTACTGGCCATGTAAAATTTGTGGGTAATAGCCAAGACATTAATATCGCTGCACGGAGGCGATTGGGCTGTGTGAGGGCCACAAACGCCTCATTTTATCGATAAATATCCCTGAATTACTATTACAAATCCTCACCATTCGCTGCGATGCGGTCACGATACCACCAGTAGCTGTCCTTCGGGATGCGCAGCTTGGTGTCGTAATCCACATGCACAATGCCGAACCGCTGCTTATACCCCTCGGCCCACTCGAAGTTGTCCATCAGCGACCACAGGAAATAGCCTGCCACATCAACACCGTCGTCCGCCGCGCGCTTGAGCTCGCGCAGGTAGCGGTGCAGGAAGTCGATGCGCTGGCTGTCATGAACCTGCCCGTCCAGATGCACCACATCGAAGTTGCCCATGCCGTTCTCCGTGACCACCACCGGCTTGCCGTATCGCTCATTCAGCCACTTGGAGGTGTAGTAAAGAACCTCAGGGGTGATGGGCCACTGCATGGATGTGATCGGGTTGCCCATCGGCTGCGGCACCTCAACGGGCCGACCGTCTTCACCTGCCTTGATACACACACCGTTGTAACAGTTGTAGGCGCACAGGTCGATTGGCTGGGCGATGGTCTCCATATCGCCTTGTTTGATCTGCGGCGCGTTGGCTCCCAGAGCGTTGATGATGGCCTCGGGATAGCCTTTGCCGAACACGGGGTCTGTCCAGAACATCGTGGGGGCCATGCTTTCACCCTGAGGGTTCAGGAACCAGTGTCTGGCGGCCTCGATGTCTTGCGGGCTGCTGGTGTGTGGGTAACTGGCGGTGCCGATGGGCACTATGCCCACCTTACCAGGACGCAGGGCATGACCTCGTATGGCCTGCACCGCTTTACCGTGCGCCAACAGCGCGTTGTGTGCAGCCGTAGCCACCTGCCCGGTCTGAAGCCTGTCCCCAGGGGCGTGAACACCCGCCTGCATCCCCGCCAGAATGAAGCACTGGGGCTCATTGAGTGTCAGCCAGTTGAAAACACGGTCAGACAGGCGATAGGTGACGATGGCGGCGTAATAGGCAAACCAATCGGCGATCTCACGGTTCAGCCACCCGCCGCGGCGATAGAGCTCCAGCGGGAGATCCCAGTGGAACAGCGTCACCCAAGGCGCGATGCCGGCATCTTCCAGCTCATCTACCAGGCGGTCGTAGAAATCCAGCGCGACCTCATTCGGCTGGCCTGTGCCATCGGGCAGCACCCAGGGCCATGAGATGCTGAAGCGGTAGGCGTTGATACCCAGTTGCTTCATCAGCTCCACATCCTGCTTCATGTTGGCGATGTGCTCCGGCCCGCTGCTTCCGTCGTGCCCCAGATAGGTGGCACCAGGCTTCTGGCAGAACATATCCCAGACACACGGCTTGCGTCCCTCGGCCAGGCGTGTTCCTTCTATTTGGTATGATGCGGTGGCGGCTCCCCAGGCGAAATCGTCTCGAAAAGACATGGCAATTCTCCTTACCGAATTGGTGGCATGTATCTATATTACACAAGCACGGCCCGATTAGGTATAATCTGGTGTACAGTGCGACGATATGCACAAAAGAGGTGGGTTCGATGGATAACACATGTCCGCTATGCCAAACCGGGTTAATGGTGGCGGAAACCGACTGCTGGATGTTGATGTGGGACGAATACCCCGTGAGCGAAGGCCATATGTTGATAGTGATGAAACGGCACGACGCCGAACATTGGGATATGAGCCAGGATGAATGGCAAGACCTGTATGTGGCTATCGGCGAGGCGAAGAAGTTGATTGACGACCAGTTCTCACCCGAGGGCTACAATATCGGCTCAAACATCGGCGAGGCTGCCGGCCAATCCGTGCCGCACGTACATATTCACGTGATCCCGCGATACAAAGGCGACAACGCCAAACCTCGCGGTGGGATTCGCAACGTGCGCAATCCGCTGGTGGAGTATTAGCGGCGTTTTAGGTTAGTGGGACGGATCGGGCAGATCTTTCTATTGGTCTGATCCGTCCAATCCGTCCTATGACAGCACCGCCGCTGCATGAATGCCATTCATTTGACCAAAAACACCTGGGTCGTGCGGTGAAAATCAATGCATTCCGCCATACCACGCGCTAAAGCACATGGCTATTGACATTCCAAGCCTGCTGAAGCAGGCTGCAGGGCTTCGCCCTTTGAGGGTGCTGCTGTTGTATGGTAGCTGCACCCAGACTGCTTCAGCAGGCTTTTTGATCAATAGCCGAGACATTTATGTCGCGGCACGGTGGCCATATACCTGTTTTTCATTTGTGGGTAATAAACTGGGGCTTTCAGCCCGCGGCCGAAATCGCAATCGATTAGCATCCACTGGATTGACCCACAGCCCATCCCCTACCAGCACCGCCGCGGCATGAATGCCACGTCTAATTCAATGAAAGCCCGTTGAAACGGGCTCGGATGTGCCTTTCGCCAAATCTGGTGGGACGACCACAGCCCAAACGTCGCATGCGAATCCCCGCAGTCGGCTTTTCGGTTAAGAAGCCGCGTCCTTCAGGGCGCGGGGACCCCCCTACCAGCGGGCGGCTTCCTCTTTGGCGATGGCGACCCAGCGGATCACCCGCTCAGGCTGGTTGCGTATGGTGTGGTTATCCTTCATGATCGCCTCTGCGCGGCAGTTGTGCTGCTTGGCCAGATCAAAAGCGTGGCGGAGCGTCTTGCGCACCAAATCCTCATCCCACCGGTCCATGGCCAGATGCGAGGGATTGGGTTTGAAGGACATGACGTAGTTCGGCCCCAGCGCCTCGGTGATGATGGGCAGGTCGCACCAGGGTGACACGGACACACGCCTCAGGTTGGGATGTTGCCTCACCACAGCCCACCGGTCGTGGATGGGCTCGCAGCAGCCGTAGCAGGTCAGCGCGAACAGCTCCATGATGCGGCGTTCATACGGAAACACGTATTCCGCATACATCTTCGGAGAAACATTCACCGTCTCCTGGCTTTCGGTAAAACCCCACATATCTTTGGCGGTGATCTTCTGCCCCTCAGGTACAGTGGGAATCTGATCACTCCACCCCCAACCCCCAGAGCCTATGTAAGAGCCATCGTTGTTTTGGTAGAGCAATCCGGCGGCCTCCAACTGCTTGACCTTGCCGATGTGCCCCTCGCTAATGAAGCTCATCAGCGCATGCAGCCCCTCTGGCTCGTCGTACATATCCACCAGCATCTGTTCGATGCCGCGCAGCTTCACCGCGTCGAAAGTCACACCCAGCGACCACCACCAGCTCTGCTTTTGCCTCACTGTGAGGATGCCGTCAAACAGCCCCTTCACGAACTCCAGGTTTTGGGCTGAAGCGTCCGCGTCAAACACCAGTTTGGGATATTCGAGTTTTGGCAGGTCGCGCTCGTAGTTTTCGATAGGCGCCTTCCAGGTGTAGGCGTGCCCGCCACTCGCATCGCCAATCTGCTGCGGGTCCAGCCCCCAGCCGGTAAAATAAGCCGTATGCCCCACGTTGACGATGTCCTCCACCACCACATCGTCCTTCATCTTCTCCCCGCGGAAGATGCGCATACGCAGATCCATCTCGTAACCGCGCAGCCTGGGGTCCTGGCACACCAGATCGGCCTGGGTGATGATCTCGTTCCAGCCGTTCTCTGGGTCACACATAATGAGGGGCTGGGTTTCGTCAAGCCGGTTATGCGCGGTCCAGAGCGCCCTGTTATGCTGCTGCACAGGCTCCGCCGCGATCTCCGCCACGCGTTTGGCTAACTCACGGATGACCGTCAGCTCTTTGGGGTCCACTTTCGGGTTATCGACTAGACTGGACATTAACGCCATACCTCGCAAGGATGTAGATTGAGAGACTTTACCAATAAGAGCATCCGGCAACGGCCATAGATTCGCACCCACCTGAAACAGGGCCACCACAAGGGATGGCCCCTACGATTGCAATCGTTGCCGTGATATGGCTGCACCGCGCGAGCAGATGCCTTCGCGGTGCGGCCGGTCAACCAGGCGCTAGCTGCGGGCGGCGGTGCGGATTTCGATGAGCTTCTTCATGACCGCATACAGGTTGCCCTGCAAGTCCTTGGTGCCGAAGGCGTCATGCATCTCTTTGTAGAGCTTATATAGCTCTGCGTAGACGGCGGCGTTCTCAGGAATGGGCTCGTAGCGCACTTCCTTCAAGCCGCACATCGCATCCATCGCGGTTTCGAAGTTGTCGAATCCGCCAGCCTTGCTTCCGGCGACCACAGCCCCCACGATGGCACTGCCCAGAGCACAGGTCTGGCTGCTTCGCGAGACCAGCATGGTGCGGTTTATGATGTCAGCATATATCTGCATCACCACAGGGTTCTTCTCGGCGATGCCACCGCAGTTCACCACCTCGTTGATCTTCACGCCATACTCCTCGAAGCGGTTGATGATCGCCAGCGCACCGAAGGCGGTGGCTTCAATCAACGCGCGGTAGATCTCCGCAGGGGTGCTGTGCAGCGTCTGACCCACCATCAGGCCGGTCAACCGCTGGTCGCCCAGGATGGTGCGGTTGCCGTTGTTCCAGTCGAGTGAAAGCAACCCGCTTTCGCCGGGTTTCAGCTTGCCGGCACCCTTTGTGAGGGCGGCGTGACCGCCTTTATCGCCCATCGGCTGCACGACATTCACGAACCAGTTGAAGATATCGCCCACCGCGCTCTGTCCGGCTTCAAATCCCCAGTAACCGGGCAGGATCGAGCCATCCACGATGCCGCACAGTCCGGGGATATCGGCGATCTGCTCGGAGTTGGGCAGCACCATCAGGTCGCAGGTTGAGGTGCCCAGCGTCTTCACCAGCCGTCCAGCCTTGATCCCGGCACCAATACCGCCGAAGTGCGCATCAAACGCCCCCACGGCCACGGGAATGCCCACAGGCAGACCGAGCTTGGCCGCCCATTCTGGGCAGAGGGTTCCTGCCGCCTCATCTGCGGTGTAGGCCACATCGAACAGCTTCGCACGCACCGCACCCAGCTCCGGCGAGAGCGCACTCAAGAATTCGGCATCGGGCAGACCGCCCCACTTGGCGTTATACATCGCTTTATGGCCAGCCGCGCAAACCCCGCGTTTGATCTTGGCCGGGTGGGTGGTGTCGCACAAAACCGCCGGGATGTAGTCGGCGATCTCAACCCAGCTTGCGGCCGCGTTCCACACCTTCGGGTCCACTTTAGCGCAGTGCCAGAGCTTACTGAAGAACCACTCGCTGGAGTAGCTGTTGCCGCACTTGGCCATATACTGGGGCCGCATCTTCAGACCCAATTCGGTGATCGCCACCGCCTCTTCAGTGCCGGTATGGTCCTTCCAAAGCCAGGCCATGGCGTTTAGATTATCGGCATACTCGGTTTGGAAGGCCAGCGGAGTGCCCTCTGCGTCCACAGGAAGCGGGGTTGATCCGGTGGTGTCGACGCCGATGCCAATCACGTTGGCGGGATCAAATCCGGGCACCGATTTGGCGATCTCCATCGCCGCCATCGTCGCCTCTTCAGCCCCTTCAAGATAGTCCATCGGGTGCTGTCGGGCGAGATTAGGATCGCGAGGGTCCAGCAGGATACCCTCCTCACCCTGGGTATATCCAAACACCGCGCTGCCTGCTTCAAAACCGTCGGTCACGCGCACCAAAATGGCGCGCACCGAGTTCGTGCCGTAATCCAAACCAAGCGTATACTTATCAGCCATTCATCGATTCCTCCAGTAAGATTTCTGATCACTGTTACTATTATGCAACCTAATGTCGGCTTTTGTACCGTGCCGAACGGCTCGCAAACAAGTAGAATGAAAATAGTAATGAAATTGCACGTCAAGTTTCAGGAGTAGCACACAATGAGCCAGTTTCAAGCACGAGCCGCAGTGGCCAAAGCACTTGCCCATCCCAGCCGATTGATCATGTTAGACGCGTTGGAACCGGGGGAAAAATGCGTGTGTGACCTTCAAAAACTGGTCGGAGCAGATATCTCCACCGTGTCCAAGCACCTCTCGGTGTTGAAAGCCGCAGGGCTGGTGATTGACCGTAAAGAAGGACTGTGGGTATATTACCGCCTGACCTGCCCTTGCCTGGGTGAATTCATGCGGTGCATTGACGGCGTGATCGACCGCCAGAAGCGCGCCGAAGATTTGAAGGACCGCCCCACCACCGGCTGTTTCTGCGGATAGTCACCTGCCGCGGGCGGGAAGCCCATCGAAGAGGACCCGCTAGTCATAGGGGCGTCCCTTGTGGGCGCCCTAACCGTTGTTCAGTCGATAGTTCGTGTTTTAGGGCGCCCACAAGGGACGCCCCTACGACCAGTTAAATACAAATATGTATTGGCACTACCCACAAATTACAAATCGATTGTCGGCCTACCGCAGGTGCCATCGAATAATCCCGCCAGGTTATCTTCCCCATCAAACAGGTGACCACGCGGTACTATCGCTGTTTTAGGTATGCCGCGTATGCTGCGGCATCCATCAATTCGCTGAGTTGAGACTTATCTGACAACTTCACCTTGACCAGCCAGCTATCGTAAGGTGCCGCATTGATGGCCTCCGCGGCCTTCTCAAGCGGCTTGTTGGATTCCAGCACTTCACCCGTAACCGGGGTAATGAGATCACTGGATGCTTTAATGGATTCAACTGTACCAAACATCTCATCGTGTATAATCTGTGTGCCTGCGTCACGCAGCTCTAGAAATGAGATATCGCCCAGTTCCCCTTGCGCAAAATCGGTGATGCCGATAGTGGCTATATCGCCCTCTACCAGTATCCATTCATCAGTTTTTGTGTATAACAGGTTGCTTGGGATATTCATTCATTCTCTCCTGACGTTTCGTTGTGATGGCACTCTTATCTATATTACCCGGTCGCCCCGTTAAAAGAGAACCCCCCGGTTCGTGGCCGAGGGGTATGAGGCGGTCAAAGAACTGTGCTAGAACTTTACGCTCAACTGAGCTAAAGCAACACCGGCCTTTTGATCACGGCCCAGAATCGTGCCGTCCGTCAGACCTGGCTCAAAGTAAGTGTTGCCCTTCGTATTCACGTCAATCAGCTGGTACATCAGTTTGAGGCTGGTGTTCTCAGCCACTGCCATATTGCCATACACAGTGATGTAGTTCTCATACGGGCGGGTACGGGTTCCAACTACGGTGGTGTAGTTCTTCAGATCCCATAGCACCGCTTCGTATTCTACACCAAGGGTGGTGGTGTCAGTCATCTTCCACGCCAGGTTAGCATCAATATGACCAAGCTTGTCCTGTGGTGTGAATGGACTGGTGACACCCTTCTCGGTGCTACGGATCCCTTCAAAATACCCACCGTTGATGAGAAGGTCAAGCTTGCTTGTCTTCCAGTTGAGTTCACCGATCACCCCCTTGATACCAGTGGGGTTGATCCACGATCCTAAGCTAACCCAATAACCCGGGCTAATGAAGTAAGGTGCGAACTCCCGGTAGCCGATGCCGAGGTATCCGCTTTCGCCAATGCCGTAACGGAAACCAGCCATGATGGCATAGTTCTTTGAGGACAGCTTCGTTGAGTCGCCCTTCATCAGGTCACTCTGAGCGTAGTTAGCATAGACGTTGGTGCGCGGAAGCAGATCATTCCAAAGTAAGTCTGCACCATAAAGCCCCAGTCGGTTAGTAGGGCCAGTCTGCAGACCAAGGATTTCACCATTCGCCATCGTATCGTAGCCCATCTGTGCGTAGTTCAGTTTTAGGCTGATGTTTTCATTCGCTTGTATGCCGACCTTGACACCTGCGGATTGTGTGATATCGATGTTGTTCCAGGCGATTCGGACGCTTTGGCCATTGACCGGTAGGGTACTGATGGCCGTCATCATCATATTATCGGTATACAAGTTGGATCCGACTGTGTTATTCTTGCCAGCCCACAATCCTAACGAGATTGCACCCCAGTTTGTGTCGAGCTTTGCGCCATCCATGCTGTACAGACCGTTGGAATAACGGTCGATGCTGTTATACCAGTCGACGACTGGCTTTCGCATCAGCAGCGGATTGATGGAGTTTTCGTAGCGCCCGACAGTCAAGTCAGACTGCTTGCCAAATATGCTGACAGGGGTATTCACCGTCGCTTTCCAAATCACGACGTCTGTAGCTGGCTTGTCGTTGAATGAAGCCGAGAACATGGAGGGGCTGCCCAGATAGTTCAGGTAGTTGCCGACAACGATCGTCGCTTCAGTCCTGGTGGTCTCGGAGAGCTGTCCCGTGATATTCAGACCGAGTTCGTGAAGCACATTCATGTCGCTCATCAGACTCTTCTTCTGAGTAGGGATGCCGTTCTTGTCGATGGCACTCTTGTTGTCGATCATCTGGGTTCCGCGTGCGATGAAGTCTATGGTTCCACCGATTTGGATGCGGGCCATTGCATTTTCAATCGCATCAACACGCTTCTGCAGATCGGAGGTCTCCTTCTTCAGAGCTTCGACATCCACACCTAACGCTGCCAGCTCATCTTGAAATTCTATGGTCAGCTTCTGCGTTTTGGCATAGTCGTCTTTCAGCTTCGCCAAGTCTTCGGCAACCTTGGGGTCGAGTTTAGTCTCCACTTTGGTGATGGTTTCACCGGGTTTAACCACGCCGCTTTTGGCCTCAAGAGCACCCATGCGGATTTTCAGGAGGGCCAACGCATCGCGCAGGGCTATGGCGAACTCGTAACGGGTCAGATTGCGGTTTCCCTTGAATGTGCCATCAGGATATCCGTTGATGATGCCATCATTGGCCAATTCCTGTACGGCGTCGTAGGCCCAGTGACCGGTGGGCACGTCAGGAAAGGTCTGGGCAAAAGCCGATGAGCTGATGAGCAGTACAACACTCAAACTAACGATAATGCGGTTCATGTAGTTCCTCCTGCAGATTAATGGCTGGAAGGTCGACGATGGATTTGCTGTATGCCAGCCGCAAGACGCCACCTAACTGAAACCCCAATCATCACATGAACATGATAGAGCCGTCCCAGGTTTCCTCTATCATGGTGCATGCCTGTTGTTCTTCAGCATTGGCTGACGGCCGGCGATGATTCGTGTGTCCGATCACAAAGATGCTTTGCCTTAGCAAGCATCAAGTGCTGTTTTTCAACAGTGAGATAGTCGGGTATTTCTTTTACGGAACACACTGCCATGATGGTACCATGCTGACCACAACGAAATCTATAGATATCGAAGCTATTATGCAAATTATTGATATTCGTCTCTCATGGTATTAAGGCACATCACGGCTGCGTCCATAGTCACAAAACATGTCGCGTGACTACGAAAGGTCAGGCAACCAAAAAAAGAACCCCCCGGTTTATGGCCGGGGGGTATGAGGCGGTTACGGAGTCGAGCTAGAACTTAACGCTCAACTGTGCAATCGCGACGCCAGCCTTCTGATAGCGGCCCAAGATTGAGCCATCAGACAGACCTGGTTCGAAGTAGTTATTGCCCTTGGAGTTCACGTCAATCATCTGATACATCAGTTTCAAGCTCGTGTTCTCTGCAAGTGCCATATTACCATACACAGTTACGTAGTTCTCATATGGGCGAGTGCGTACACCAGCAACGTTGGTGTAGTTCTTCAGGTCCCATAATACGGCTTCGTACTCTACACCAAGGGTGGTGGTGTCATTCGTCTTCCACGCCAGGTTAGCGTCGACATGGCCGACCTTGTCCTGAGGTGTGAATGGGCTGGTAACACCCTTCTCTGTGGTGCGGATTCCTTCGTAGTAGCCACCATTGACGGTGAGGTCAATTTTGTTCATGTTCCAGGTCAGCTTGCCATCAACACCCTTGATACCGCTGGGGTTGATCCAAGAGCCGATACGGCCCCAGTAACCAGGAGTCACGAAGTAAGGAGCTACTTCACGGTAACCTGCGCCGATGGAGATGTTCTCACCGATGCTGTAGTTAAGGCCAGCCAATACGGCATAGTTCTTAGCGGACAGCTTCGATTTGTCATTCAGCATCAGGTCGCTCTGTGCGTAGTTGGCATACATGTTCAATGCAGGGATCAGGTTGTCCCATGCCATATCTGCGCCGTATACGCCTAGTCGGTTGGTGGCGCCAGTCTGTAGGCCAAGGATAGAACCATTAGCCATGGTGTCGTAGCCCATCTGAGCATAGTTCAACTTAACCTTGATATTCTCGTTCACTTGCATGCCGAGGTTTACACCTGCGGACTGGGTGACGAAGATATAAGGGGTGTTGGCAGTGCGGATGCTCTGGCCAGCCACTGGTAATGAGCTGCTAGCAGCCATCAGCAGGTTGTTGCTGGAAAGGTTAGAACCGACGGTGCCGTTCTTACCTGCCCATGCGCCAAGGGTGACGGGGCCCCAGTTGGTACTGAGTTTTGCGCCGTCCATGCTGTACATGCCGTTGGAATAACGGTCGATGCTGGTGTACCAGTCAACGACGGGCTTGCTCATCAGCAGCGGGTTGATTGAGTTCTCGTAGCGACCGACGGTCATGTCAACTTGCTTGCCAAATACGCTAACAGGGGTGTTAACGGTGGCTTTCCAGATGACGATGTCGGTTGCAGGAGCGTTGTTGTAAGATGCCGGGAAGACGGATGGGCTACCCAAGTAATCCAGCCAGTTGCCAATCACGATGGTTGCATCAGCAGTGGTGGTCTCGGAGAGCTGGCCTTTGATGTTCAGGCCGAGTTCATGAAGAACATTCATGTCACCCAACAGGCTCTTCTTCTGGGTAGGAATACCGTTCTTGTCGATGGCGCTCTTGTTGTCGATCAACTGGGTGCCGCGCACTACGAAGTCCACGGTTCCACTGATCTGGAGGCGAGCCATTGCTTTTTCAATAGCATCAACGCGCTTCTGCAGATCGGAGGTGTCCTTCTTCAATGCTTCGACATCCACACCTAATGCGGCCAGCTCGTCCTGGAATTCCATAGCAAGCTTCTGCATTTTGGCATAGTCGGCGTTCAGTTTGGCCACTTCTTCAGCAACCTTGGGGTCGGTTACTGTTTGGACTTTGGTGATGGTTTCGCCAGGTGTGACCACACCGCTTTTGGCTTCGAGAGCAGCCATGCGGGATTTCAGGGTGGCCAGCGCGTCGCGCAGTGCAAGAGCGAACTCGTAACGGGTTAGGTTACGGTTACCCTTGAATGTGCCATCAGGATATCCCTTGATAATACCATCATTGGACAATTCCTGGATGGCGTCGTAGGCCCAGTGCCCGGTGGGCACGTCAGGATAGGTCTGGGCAAAGGCTGCGGAGCTGATAAGCAGTGCAGCACCCAAGCTAACGATAATGCGGTTCATGTGGTTCCTCCTTCAGATAATTAACTGAAAGGTAGACGGTGTTTTTTAGGTATACCAGCCGCAAGCCTCCGTCTAACTGAAACCACAAACATCACATCAACATCATAGAGCCTTCCCAGGTTACCTCTATGTATGATGGACGCCTGCCGTAGGTCATCATTAGCTGACGGCTGGTTACCAATCGTGTGCCCAATAAGCGGAGATGCGCCGCTTCGGTTAGCATCTACCTCTGTTCCACAACAGAGCAAATATCGGGAAGTGCCCATTACGCACTACACACTGCCATGATGGTACCATGCTGTTGACACGGAATGCAATAGATTTCTAGAGTTTTCGGTAAATTTACTGTGAATATCGAAAATTTCTCCAAAACTGGTCAAAATCGTCTCTAGAAGGCGGTAGTCGCCAACCCGAAACGGGCGGCATATTGGGGTTGGGCACTACCCATTCGGGGATGACCATGGTTGACTGTGCTGTTTTTGGGTTTTGGGCGGTATACCGGGCACTGTTCATAGCCCTCTCCGCTTTATTTAAATGGATCTGAATGTCCATCGCAGTTTTCTTGATAGAGCCGGGATCAAAACCGAGTGCTTGGAGTTCTCCTGAGAATTCGTAGCACAGGGCGACCTGCGTGACATTGTGTTGACTCAGAATAACACCCTCAGACAACAGCTTGGTTTCAGTTTCAACATCTTGATGATTATGTGACATTTCGTCGCACCAGCGGTTGACCGCAGCTTCATGCTTTGCTACCATAATCTCCAAGATGGCGGGTACAGTCATGACCATGCGGGCAAACTCATGTGGTGTGGTTTGCTGATAACTCTCTTTGGTCGGAACCCGAAATCCGGTCAGCACGCCATCCGCAATCATCTTCCGGACAGCATCGTACGCCCAATGGTCGGAGTTAACCCCTGGCCCGTCTTGCCTAAACGAAAATAGCGACAATGCTCTTCTGATGGTGGATATAGCATTTTCTAAATCAGTGCTGAGTTTAGGAGGCTCGGTTACGTCTACAGATCGTGCGGCCAATTCGTCCTGAAATTCAATTGATAGTTTCAATACTACCCTTACTTGTTTAGATAGATCAGTGGCAGTTTCAAGTAGCTTCTGGTAACGCTCACGTTCTGTGCGAGACGCCATGGCTATATCCGAGAAGCGCAGTTTTGGTAGAGCGGGCAGTGCATCCATGTTCTTACGAACCGAATTTACAGCCTCAATGAGGATCGTGGTAGCCTGGTCACGGGTGTATGCGGTATTGGCATCCACACCGCTCGGTCTTTTGACTACCCCGACTTCCTCCAACTCCTTAAACGCATCATAGGTCCAATGGCCAAGGGGAACAGTGGGACTTATTTGAGCCATCAGCACGGAACTCATCAGTGCAATCGCGACGATCAGTGAACACACACGGTTCATAGTTACCCTCCGTTGTGGCCTGCTCTCAGCAGACCAGTTATGATCGAAACGGCACGTGTGAAGATGATATGCATGGTCATGATCACAACGCAACCGATTCATGGACGAACGGTGGAACCCATTTGTTACCACCGATCCGACATAAATACGGGGTAAACAGCCTGTTGATCGGTCCGGTTGATACATATAACAAAATGGCTCCCGGACCGAAGTCCGGGAGCCCGAGTTGGTGGCAGGATGCTGCTAGAACTTCACGCTCAACTGAGCCACGCCCACGCCGCTGGTACCGGCATCACCGAAGATGCTCGCGGTGTTCGAAGAGGCAGAGCGTACGTCTGCTACTTGATAAAGCAGCCGAAGTGCTGTGTTCTCCGCCAACGTCAGGGTGCTGTTCAAGGTGATGAAGCTTTGCGTCGGGTGGTAACCGGTGTTCCGCTGGTTCCACACCACAGTTTCATAATCGACGCCAAGGTTCAGATTTGAGTTGACAGAGTAGCTGAGCTTCAGCAAACCATGGGCCAGGTTATCTATCTTGGACACCGGGGCACCATTTAGTCGGATGGTTTCATACCAGCCGCCATTCAGTCCTACCCCTAATTTTCCTGTCGTCCAGTTGATGCCGCCATATGGCCCCTTCACTCCAGTAGGGTTGGTGATACTGCCCACGCGTCCCCAGTTTCCTGGAGCCGAGAACTTCGGTTGGACCTCCAGGTAGCCAGCACTGAACTTCAGGCTTTCGTTCGCGGCATATCCCACGCCTGTATTGATCGCGTAGTTCTGGGAGTTCTCCTTCTGCACATCGTTCTTGTTCAGGTTGCTCTGTGCATAGTCTGCGAATAGGCTCACTCCGCCGATCAGGTTCTTCACCTTCAGCCCGCCGCCAAACGCCTCAAGCCGGTTGGTCTCAACTACGCGGGGACCAACTACCGCTGGCTGGTATCCAAAAGCGGCATACGCTGCATTCAACGAGATATTGTCGTTGATGGCATATCCCAGAGTGACACCAGCACTCTGCTCTATGTCCAGGTTGTTGCTGTTGTTGACAGCCTGGAACTGACCGTTAACGAAATTCGCGACATCATTGGATTTGACGGTGTTGTTCTTGCCAGCAAACAGGCCAACCGAAAGTCCGCCAAAGGAGGTGCTCAGTTTTGCCCCATCAAGACTGTAGTTGCCGTTGTCATAGGCTGCGATGTTCACATAACGGTCGTTGTCTGGCCTGCTGAAAATGAAGTAGTTGACTTGGTGCTCATAGCGGCCTACCGTAAGGTCCACTGCCTTTCCGAACAGTGTTACCGGTAGGTTGGCTTCAGCCTTCCAGATGGCGATATCTGTATTCGGGCTTTCATTCACACCCTTGAATTGCGATGCGCTACCGTTCAGATAGGACAGGTAGTTGCTGACCAGTATAGTGGCTGAACCTGTTGCGGTGTCACTGAGTTTTGCGTCCAGGTTCAGTGCCAGGTCGTGAAGCACAGACACATTCGAAAGCAAACTGCCAGGTTTGGTGGTGTTAGTGTTCAAGTCAGGAATCCCGTTGCCGCTGAAACTCTGGCTTGACCTGGCGATCAAGTTTAGATCGGCTCCGATTTTCAGTCTGGCTTGAGCGGATTCAATGGCAGCCACCCGCTTCTGTAGATCCGCATCATCCTTCTTCAGAGCTTCCACATCTACGCCGAGAGCCGCGAGTTCATCCTGGAATTCGGTGGCAAGTTTCTGAAGCTTCACACTGTCAGTCGCCAACCTGGTGATCTCTTCACTCACCTTCGGATCTGTTCCAGTATCGGTCTTGTTGATCACGGTGGGGCCAGCAGCCGGCTTGTTAGCGGATGCTTCCAGTGCAGACAGGCGGGTTCGGACCGTGGTCAGTGCATCGCGAATGGCAAGTGCGAACTCGTAACGGGTGAGGTTGCGGTTGCCCTTGAATGTACCGTCTGGATATCCCTTGATGATGCCGTCCTGGGTGAGTTCCGTGATGGCATCGTAGGCCCAGTGACCGGTCGGAACGTCGGGGTAGGTCTGTGCGTGAACCGCCGTGGCAACCAGCAGCAAGGCACTGAAACCAGATAGAGTGCGTTTCATGTTCGTATTCCTCCATGTAGTGTGTGTGTCTGGTGATAGGAGCTGCACCAAACCCTCAACACCCACAATGCGCTATCTGAGTCAAGAGCCTTCCCAGGTTTCCTCTTGCCACACGGACTCGCTCGTGTCATGACTGAAGGGTCATAGCATCTCTTTAATTCACCGCAGGCAGATCGGAATGATCATTTTATTCCGTTGTTGACTATTCCGCTCTGCTTTATATGTTTTATCATACCATGCCAAATCCTGGATGTCAAATCTTGGATGCAAACCGTCTTTTCATCATGAGGTGGATATGAAACGAGGTTGTTTGTATATGGAGGAGCACCCGCCCATGCTGACACGGCGGCCTATGAAGTAGCTGATGATGTCACACTGAGGCGACACAGTGATAATCGGGTGGCTGTACGCCTCTGTTGCAGCCCAGCGTTGCCTATGTCCGGGGCGGTCTGTGCGCAGGCTAGCGGATGCAGAAGGCTCAAGACCGCGCCGGTCTGGCGGACAGCCACCAAAGATTCGTGTCAGGAACAAGCACCCGCCCGTGCATGCACGGCAGTCCTGGGTATAGCTGATGATGTCACACTGAGGCGACAGAGTGATATTCGAATGGCTGTATGCCTCTGTGGCAGCCGAGCGTGGCCTATGTCCGGGGCGGTCTGTACGCAGGCTAACGGATGCAGAAGGCTCAAGACCGCGCCGGTCTGGCGGACAGCCACGAAAGATTTGTGTCAGGAATAAGACCGGCCCGTGCATGCACGGCAGCCCAAGGAGTAGCTGATGATGTCCGCTTCAAGAGTTACGAGATACAAGGGGGTTCCGAGAATAATAAGTCAGTCTATTGCCCATAAATATTGCGTGGCCAGCAGGTCACCGGTTCCGCGACATAAATGTCTCGGCTATTGAACACCAAGACTGCTGAAGCAGTCTTCATTAACGTTATCTTTGTCGGCAAGGAGCTCCGCAGCACGGTTTAGCGGGCTTGCTGATCAATAGCCGAGACATTTATGTCGCGGCACATGGTCGATACGATCCCAATCTGGATATGCGGGTAATAGACCGTCCTTTAAGGCGAGGGGGGGGTATATGAATTTTGGGTATTGGACTGCGCTTTAGCGCGTGGTGCGGTAGTTATGTTTAACTACGACAAAACCCCACTCCGACCTTTGGGTAACCTACTGGGTGCAAAGAAGAATCCGTGACTAAAACAAAAAAGGCTCCCGGACCGAAGTCCGGGAGCCAGAGTTGGATACGGGAAGCTACTAGAACTTCACGCTCAACTGGGCAACGGCAACGCCGCTCGTGCTGTTCGCAGCGCCAACATAGCTGGCGGTGGAGGTGCGCACGTCAATCACTTGATACATCAAGCGAAGGGCGGTGTTCTCGGCCAGGTTCAGGTTGCTGCTCAGGGTGATAAGAGCCTCAGATGGCTTCTTGTCGGAGTCAGCAAGCTTCCAAACTACGGTGTCGTAGTCCAGGCCAAGGTTCAGGTTCTCGTTAACAGCATAGCTAAGCTTTGCGTCGACGTGGGTAAGGTTGGTGCTGGGGGTAAGCATAGGTCGAATACCCTCATACCAGCCGCCGTTCACATTGAGGCCGAGCTTGCCGGCATTCCAATTGATCGCAGCGTCTACACCCTTAAGACCGGTGGGGTTAATCCAGCGGCCCATGCGGCCCCAGTCACCAGCGGCCACGAAGTCCGGCTGAACTTCACGGTAGCCGGCCTTCAGGCCCAGGCTGTCGTTGATTGCATAGCTAGCACCAGCCAAAATGGCATAGTTCTTGCTGTTCATTTTCTGAACGTCGTTCTTGTTCAGGTTGCTCTGTGCGAAGTCAGCATAAACATCAACTGCTCCGAAGAGGTTGTTAGCCTTGAGGCTTCCACCGAATGTTTCCAGTCGGTTGTCCACACCACCACCGAGAACGGGGGTGCTGTAGCCAGAAGCGACATAAGCGGCACTCAGGCTGATGTTTTCGCCGAAGTTCAGGCCCATGGTCACGCCAGCGGTCTGATCGAGTTCCACAACAGGTGCAGGAGTGGAGCCGATGATGCTTGTGTTCAACATCATGGACATGAAGTTGTCGCCATTGTTGCTCGTGACGGTGTTGTTCTTACCAGCGAACATGCCGAGGGACACTGGGCCAAAGCTGGTGGCGAGTTTAGCGCCGTCCATGCTGTAGTTGCCATTGTCAAATGCGGCGATGTTTACATAAGCGTCGTTGTCAACACGCTTCAGGATGAGCGGGCTCACCTGATTCTCATAACGGCCAACGGTTACGTCAATTGCCTTGCCGAATACGGAGATGGGCAGGTTGGCTGCAGCCTTCCAAATCACGATGTCGGTGTTGGGGCTGCTGTTGTAACCACCAAACTGAGAAGCACTGCCTTCTAGGTAAGGAAGGTAGTTGCTGATCAGCAGAGTAGCGCTACCTGTGGCGGTGTCGCTCAACTTAGCGTCGAGGTTCAGGGCCAGGTTATGCAGCACGTCTACGTTGGAAAGCAGGCCACCGGCGTAGGTTTCTACACCATTCAGGTCAGCAGTTGTGCGGTTGCTGAAGCTCTGGGTGCCGCGGACGATGAAATCCAGGTCAGCACTGATCTTCAGCTTAGCCATAGCGGCCTCGATGGCAGCTACGCGCTTCTGTAGGTCAGAGTTGTCCTTCTTCAGGGCTTCCACGTCTACACCAAGAGCGGCCAACTCGTCCTGGAACTCCGTGGCAAGCTTCTGCAGCTTGGCACTGTCAGCGGCGAGCTTTGTGAGCTCAGCGGTGACTTTGGGGTCCGTAACCGTCTCAACTTTGTTGATGACGGTGGGGGCGACTGCCGGCTTGTTAGCTGCAGCTTCGAGTGCAGCAATCCGGGTCTTCACGGTGCTCAGAGCATCGCGAATGGCCAGTGCAAACTCGTAGCGTGTCAGGTTGCGATTGCCCTTGTAGGTCCCATCCGGATAGCCCTTCACAATTCCATCATTCGTTAGTTCGGTGATGGCGTCGTAGGCCCAATGTCCGGTCGGAACGTCAGGGTAGGTCTGGGAAAATGCTGCTGTGCTTAAAAGAACAACTGCTCCCAGGCTAATCAGGATTCGGTTCATGATTGTTGGTTCCTCCGTTTCAGGTGTACTGAAAGCTGAGTAGATTTGGGTGTTGTGCCCAAATATGAGTTAGAACCAGCCGATGTCTCTTCACCGGAACCGGAACCACAATTTTACAAGAGCCTGCCAGGGTTACCTCTTGCCATTGTGTTTCTTAATCCGGATCAGATGCTTAGGCTGGCTCTAATCTCCTGAGTGTGCTCCCCGTCCGCTGATCTCGAAGATCGACCCTACTCCACAGAAGGGGCGGATGGCGACTGCCCATTACACAAGACACACCAAAGGAATCTTACCACCTATTATTGGGGTAAGCAAGCTAAAATAACAGCAGAATCAAACATATTGGCATATATTTGTGAATATTTCATAAATTCACCCTAAAATAGCTCTAAACACGACTGCAATATGGCACAGATGCGCCTGAATACTAGGTACAATCACTATTTCTATAGGAAGCGGGGGTGGTGATATCCGCGAGCCGTATACAAATTGTCGCATGTCTTCCGCGGATCATCGGTGTGCTAAAATGAGCTCAGAGGTGTGATGCAGATGGGCCAACAACTAGTAGAATGTGTGCCGAATGTCAGTGAAGGCCGGAATCAATCGGTCATCGCACAAATGGCGGATGTCGTTCAAAACACATCAGGTGTCACATTGGCCAACATACACTCTGACCCAGATCACAACCGCACAGTATTTACCTTCTACGGTACCCCAGACAGCGTGAAGCAAGCTGTCATCGCCCTGGCGCACCAATGTGTAAGGCTGATCGATATGACCAAACACGATGGCATGCACCCATGCCTCGGTGCCCTGGATGTGTGCCCGTTTGTGCCCATGCAGAATTGCCCAATGGCGAGTTGCATTGAGTTGGCGCGGTCAACCGCCGAAGCCATTTCGGAAGCCGTGGGCGTTCCATGTTACCTTTATGAGCATGCCGCCCTCAAGACAGACCGAAAGGCGCTGCCTGTGATTCGCAAAGGCGGATTCTCAGGGCGTGTAGGCCAACCACAGCAGGATGCATTAGCACCAGACTATGGGCCATCTCTCTTGCACCCCACCGCAGGGGCATCAATAGTTGGGGCGCGATGGCCACTCGTGGCATATAACATTAATCTGGCAGGCCCCTACCTCAACGAAGCACGGCAGATCGCCCGGCAGGTGAGGCAAGAGCGAAACACCAATCCGGCGTTAACAGGGGTACGAGCCCTGGGTCTTCTGCTGCCATCCAAAAACCAGGCACAGGTCAGCATGAACCTCACGCAGCCCAACAAGACGCCCATAGAGGGCGTCTATAAATATATATGCGGGCTGGCCCACTCATTGGGTGTAGCGACCGCCGATGCCGAACTGGTCGGATGCCTGCCAATTTCGATGCTGCAAGATGCCCTGAAGCAGGCCTTCGGCTGGCCATGCATTGACATCGGTCAGATACTGCCCATCGAACTGGGTGGCGCAGGAACGGAAACAGATCTCTCATGAGCCATATCGCCGATCTCTGGAAAAACTACACAGCGAGTATCCCAGCAGATCAAATGCATCTTCTCGTGTTGCTGGCGATCATCGGAACTGCGCTGCTGGTGGCCAAACTACTGGGCGAACTCTGCGAACGCATCGGCCAGCCAGCCGTACTGGGGGAGCTTCTCGCCGGGCTGATTTTGGGTCCATCGGTCATCGGCATGATTCGAACCGGCGGAAGCATGGGGCATGAGCTGATGCTTTTTGCCGAAATCGGCGCCATTTTTCTGCTGTTCGAGATCGGCATGGAGACCGACCTGCGTGACATGGCTAAAGTGGGTAAACAGGCCATGCTTGTGGCCATGGTAGGTGTGGCGGTGCCCATGGTATTGGGGTATGGTGTGGCTTTATGGCTGCTGCCTGAGGGAGCCAACGCCAATATCCGGGCACTGTTCATCGGGGCGACATTAGCGGCCACAAGTGTGGGAATCACGGCACGTGTTTTAGCGGACATGGGCATATTGAAGCGAGCCGAAAGCCAGGTGATTCTGGGTGCTGCGGTGATAGATGATGTGATTGGGCTGGTGATACTGGCCGTGGTCAGCGGGTTGGCCACCGATGGAGGGGTGAGTGCATTCGCCATCACCCGGACTATTGTCATCGCCGCGTTGTTCCTGGGAGGGTCGATCTGGCTGGGATTATGGCTGGGGCCCAAAATAGGCAAGCGTGTCCGCGGCATGAAAGTCCGGGCGGCTTACACCACTTTTGTTGTTGTCTGCCTGTTGTTCATGGCTTCTGCGGCGCAGTTTGCAGGGCTGGCGGTCATCATTGGGGCTTTTGCTGCGGGTCTGATTGTCAATAGATCATCACACAACCATGTGGTTCACGAAAGGCTGTCCGCGGTAGGCGATATTTTCACTCCGCTCTTTTTTGTGATGATGGGTGCGCAAATGGATTTAAGAAGCCTGACATCGGCTGGTAATGTGCTAGGTTTGACCATTGCTTTAATATTCGTGGCTGTGTTGGGCAAATTGGCAAGCTGTTTACCACTGATTCGCAGTAAAATGCAGATACTACTGGTTGGTGTGGGCATGATACCCCGCGGAGAAGTGGGAATTATCTTTGCAACTATCGGTATGAAGGCTGGGGCTTTCGATCACACGCTATATACTGTCATACTAATACTGGTGATGTTTACCACGCTGATTACACCAGTATGGTTAAAAAAGCTGGTAGCGGCGCCTTCAAACGCGCTTGACGCTTGACGTAAAGAAAAAGGCTATGATACCATTCGACTGGTAATATGGTATTATCGCCGAATCGGCATCAGCTCCTCGGGAGGACTGTGTACGTAACATGAGAGCATATTGGACCGCACCGATCTCCGCTGCCACTGTGGTGGCCCTTTCGCTGGGGCTTGCCTCTGCGAGTTTCGCACAGCGGGTTCCGTTCAGTATTCTGCGACCGCGTGACGGCGCGATGGTGAGAGGTGACGTCACAGTCACTATACCCAAAGCTAGCGTTCCGGACGGATCCTACCTTACCCTATCAATCAATGGTAAGTTTCTCCAGGCGTTTTACCCGGAAGGCGGAAGCAAATCCGACACCGTGCAATACACCTGGGACACCAAACAGCCACTCTCTGGCAAGCCGGTAGCAGATGGAGACTATACAATTAGTTTCAAACTGTTCAGCAAAGATCAGCCTAAACCTGTTGACAGCACGGAAGTTCGTGTGCGCGTAGCCAACAAAAGCGGCATCTTTGTTGATAGCGGACTTAATAGCGGGTATCGCCGTAATGCAGATGGCACGATATCTGTGGCCTCACAAGGAGTAATGTTAAAATACTACTTCACGCCTGGCAACACCATGAAATTCAACATGGATAACGGGCTGTTAGGCATACCCCAAGGTACCCAGACAGATAACCCTTCGCTGGATACCACAGGCAAGCGCAAACTTTACAGCTCCAAGCTGCAGCATATGTTTCTGCCAATTGGCAAAGGCATGCTGCCAAACAGGGGCGACAACCTGGCCGTAGTCAGGCAGCAGAGGATTACCACTAAAGAGACGGTAGGCGATTCCGCTCCTGTCACATCAAGCACGAATGCTTACCTGCCGTTGACCCAGTTCATGGCTTACAGTGGCGATGCTGTGTATACATTAACGCAGAAATCCGCTGACCCCAGCCGATACCCTGTCGTCAATCTACCCTTGATGCCTGAGCGGATTGTTGCTCCTGGGGCTAAATGGAACATGAGCTTGATGCTCAGTCGACCAGACAAGACCGACGCCACCATCACTCGCATTCCAGCGACTGCCTCGGCGGTTGGTTACGAATGGGAAAACAACCTGCCCTGTATGCGCATTGAAGTGACCGCTGATCGACCACAGCCTACCGCAAAACCGGGCTTTGGTGAAGAGTTGGTCAAGCGTATGCAGTTTGAAGGCACAATCTGGTACGGCATTACTGTAGGCAAAGTGGTCCGCTTTGACGGCGCACTCACTGTCACTAAGGACAAGAAAGACGATACCGCGGAAGATGACCCTAACATACGCGGTTTCAACACCGGCGGTACTGGCGGAGGCATGACCATGCCTAGCGGCGGCGGCGGTATGTCAATGCCCAGTATGCCCAGCGGTATGTCGATGCCCGGAATGACCGGCGGGAGCGTGATGTCTCCAAGGTCACCATCCGGCGGTGGGACAACCGGCCCAAGTATGCCAGGCAGCATGTCAATGCCCGGTAGGGGTGGCGGCGCGATGTCTATGCCTGGAATGGGCGGCGGTGCGATGTCGATGCCCGGTATGGGCGGCGGCATGTCAATGCCCGGTAGGGGTGGCGCATCTGCTATGGGCACCAGCTACTCCGAAATCGGCATACTCATCTATCAGTTCAGTATGAAACTTCAGTAAAATCACATCAGGGGAGCGTGAACCCACGCTCCCCACAGAAAGCTACACACACTTTTGGCAAGTCACACACCCCGGGAACATGAGCTGATCGACCATCTCACCGAACTACGCAACCGGATACTGCGTATCCTCATCGCAGTGATTATCGGATGGATCATCGGATGGCTGCAGTTCACGCCCGCATACGAAATTCTGTACCGCCCCCTGGAAGAACCGCTTAAACAAGTAGCCGGAAAGCTAGTGTTTATGCATCTTTCCGATGGGTTTTTCTTAAAGGTACAGCTCTCGTTTGTACTGGGGCTGCTATTGGTCATGCCCTATATTTTGTACGAAATATGGGCTTTTGTGGCTCCTGCTCTCACTGCCCAAGAGCGTAAAGAGGCGAGTTGGTTCCTGCCCTTTTCCGCATCCTTGTTCTTCCTGGGCGTTGGTTTGGGTTACTGGATGCTGCCAGCCGCATTCAACTGGTTCATCAGCTACATTAAAGATTTCGGCGCAGGCAGCGCTCAGTTGTTCCAGAACCCGCTGCAGTTTGTGCTGCTTACCGTTAAAATACTTCTGGCATTCGGCGTGTCTTTTGAACTTCCGGTCGTCATCATACTGGCGGCAAAACTGGGCCTGGTCACATCGGCCAAGCTGAATACCTACTGGCGCCACGCCATTGTTGTCATCGCCACATTCGCGGCGATCATCACGCCCACCTCTGATCCGCTATCTATGACAATCCTAACCGTGCCGATGGTGGTGCTCTACTTCCTTACGATCACCATCGTCAAGGGCATTGAGACGCAAAAAGCCAAGGCACAAGCCAAGGCTGCCAAACTGCAGCAATTCTGATATCTGTTATCATGATGGTGTATACGAAACGACACCCAATCAATGTACAAATGAAGGATATCACTTATGGAAGCGCCGACCTACCACATTCTCATTGACCAGGAGCCTACTGGCGGATTTTGCACCATCGCACCCGCTTTTCCTGGTCTTGAAGGGCATGGCGATACAGAAGATGATGCCGTGCAATCATTAGGTGAGCTCATATACACCGAACTCGAATTATGCATCTCCAATGGCAAACCGCTGCCTGAGGACGTTGACGACTCTTGCCTGGACGATGAAGAAGAAGAAGATGGTGCCGAATGGGCTACCATCACCATTGACGGCCTCCCTGAAGGGGACCTTTAGCACGCCCTGACGCCACATGACCGCGAAACACCCTGCCAAAGATGAACCAAGGTTTACGCACATCACAAGGGGACCAAATGAGAGATAATTCATCACAAAACCTCACATGGAAGCATTGGCTGCTGGCGGCGGTTTGCTTTAAGTTATTAGGGCTGGTTATCCTCTTCAGTTGCTTGTTTCAAGGCCGAATATGGCTGCCCACAGGTTTGCTCCATCACGTGATACCCGGCGTGCATGGGCCCACCCTCCCATGGAATGTACTGGGATGGGATGGGATGGCGCAGTTCGGCTCCTGGCGGATATGGTCTGGTCAGTGGATTTCCCATGGTGTGCTGCCGCTATGGAACCCCCACCAATTCGGCGGATATCCCTTGTATGCCAACTCTCAGTCCGCTCTTTTCTATCCGTTTAACTCGGTTTTTGCCTTAGTTGGAGCGGGTGGCTTCGCGGTCACCGCTTTGATTCACATGATCATCGCCGGGTTGGGCGTATGGGCACTAGTTTGTTCCGCGGCCCGGTGCCGGTGGAGTGCAGGTATCGTGGCGGGAGCCATATTCATCCTGTCTCAGTGGTATATATCCTGGCAGTTTTTGCCTACCCTGCCCCAGAGCGCCAGTTGGATACCATGGATGCTGTATGCCGTGTGGATGCTCTGTCAGAAGCCAACCCCCGGTGCCGTCGCACTGCTAGGTGTCTCTGGAGCGATGTGCATGTTGGCGGGTCACCTTCAGATTGCGTTTTGCGGTGTGATCGGCTCCCTCGTGATGGCACTGTGGCACCTCAATTGGAATGATCTGCGACGAGCTGGCGCATCGATAGGCGCCTGTATCGGGGCCGGAGTATTGGCCTTCAGTCTGGCTGCCCCGCAATTGATACCGGCGGCAACCCTGGGCGGTCAGTCTAGCCGGAACAGTGCCGCCACCGAGGCAGGCTATCAAGCCTATGTTCAGGGTGGCGTCGCTCATGATATGTGGGGTATGCTGGCCTCACCCATGCTTTACGGCGATCCCAACACAGGGTCGACAACCCAGCCTCACGCCAGCAGTTATGTTGGCACCATGCCTGCACCCGAGGCTGCGAGCTTCGTGGGAATCTGCGGACTGTTTATGGGACTTGCGGGTCTATTTTTAAGAAAGCAACCCGGCCGAGGAGCCATGTTAAGCATCGCCGCACTTGCGATGTTACTGGCCAGTGGTTCTATCGTAAACAAGCTATTCTACTTTGGTATACCGGGTTTTGCCAGCAGCGGCTCACCTGGCAGGTCGTTGGTGTTGTGGGCACTAGGGCTGGCCGTGCTGGCCGGTTACGGCTTTGACGAATTGTGGCGTGTGGAGCGGAAAAGCGCCCTGTTGACCATCGGATTGGCACTGGCAGCCACAGCAGGAGCCATGGTATGCGGATCGTCCAGTATCCTTTCTATCACAACCCTTAGCGCGGCTCAAATGTGGCCCTACATCATGACCACTATGAGCACCAGCATACTGCTTGTGCTTATGCTCGCACTATGCAGTTCGCTGCCGATCATTGGCCGATCACTGGCGATACCGCTCTGTTGCCTCATTGTGATCGGTGAGCTGCTGTACTCCAGTGCGTCACTTAACCAGTCTGGCAGCCGCGAGCAGCTATATCCTGCGAACTCGGTAGTGAAGCAGCTTCAGCAACTGACACGTCAAGGTGAGCGAATCTATGTGGAGCAAGGCAGTTGGAGTTTATCGACCTCACCAAAAGCGGTACTGCCCCCCAACCTCGCCACCATCTATGGGCTGTATGACCTGCAAGGCTACGACAGCCTGGCACCATCAAGTGCAAAGAGAATGCTTGACCGCATCGCTCGTCGTGACAGTGCCCCGCCAGAGAACGGCAACATGCAGCTTGGGTGGCCTGGAGCCGATAGAGAGCGTTTGCGCGAGATGGGGGTCGGAGCCATCGTGCGATGGACGTCTAGCGGGCCAGTAGTCGAACGGCTTGCACATCCACGCTCCATCATTCAACAAGGTGACGTTGATCTACCGTATGAATGGAAAAGCCCCAACCAGATCAATTTCAAACGGCCGGCAGACAAAGGGCAGTTGCTGTTCGCGGCCCCCTTCTATCCCGGCTGGCAGGCTCAGTTGGCGTCCGGCAAGCTAGTGGCACTCAGGGGGTTTTCAAATGACCTGGTGGGACTGCCAGACGGTGAAGGCGTGGTGAGGCTACTGTTTCGCCCTGCAGACCTTCGGGTTGGGTATGTTCTAGCGGGATTCGGTTTGGTCGTTTTGGTCACATTGCTGCTGCTGCAGCAAGTGAAGCTGCGAGCGTAGGGATTATCGGGCCTGGCGCGTAGCACGCATACGGAGCAGAATCCGGCGGATGGGACGGGTGCGACAGATAGTAATGGCGGGCAAACACGGCAGATCGTGGCGTGGGCGGGGAGACCCCGCCCCTACGGTGGCCACATCAGATCGTAGGGGCGGGGTCTCCCCGCCCTCACGTTCGTCCCGGCGATTACGAGAAGGGCGGTTCGCGAACCGCCCCTAGTACGCTATATATGGTGAGCTCCCCGGACACCAAAAGCAGTCGGGGAGCTAATCTCACCCCTTAGCTGGGGGTGAAGGAGAAGGATTGGATGCCGGAACCGCCCCTGGTGGAAAACACCGTGACGTAGATAGGCATCCTTCTCCCAATCAACCCATATCGAACAGTATCTTGGGAGAAAACCCCGTGTTCGCTAGGCTGATTTGGTTGATTGCACCATCAATCACTACCAACTGGAGATTACCACATGCACGAAGTTGAAGACAAAATCTACATCCATTATGTCGGGATCGACATCTCGAAATTGACGTTTGACGCGTCTGTATTAGGTTCATCGCACAAGCCGATAGACCATAAGGAGTTCAAGAACAACAAGGCCGGATACAAGGAGTTGTTGTCATGGGTGAAGAAGCTTACCCGAACTCCCGCCTTGTATGCGGCTGAAGCCACCGGGCCTTACAGCCGACCGCTGCTTGATTACCTCTACGAGCACCAGCACGATGCTGTCCAACTGGAGCCAAAACGGGTTCTCTATCACCGCAAAGCCAAAGGCTGGGAACAAAAGACGGACTGCTCTGACAGCGTGCTAATCGCTGACTATGTGAAAAGTCACAATGTCTCACTCTATGTCCCTCGTCTAGCATGCTATGATGCGCTTATTGGTTACACCAATGACCGCCGTATGCTGGTGCAACACAGACAGGCGATCGCCCAGCGCCAAAGCTGTCGGCTTACGCGGAGCACAGTGCTGGACGAGATGATCGCTTTTCATGACATGGGCATCAAAAAGCTTGATGTTCAGATCAAAGAGCTTGTGATGAGTTCACCGCAGATGACCGAAGATATGGCTCTGCTGAAGAGCATTCCGGGTATCGGCGACGTCACAGCAAGCTATTTCCTTGCGAAAATCGGTGATGCTAAACGATTTGAAACATCGAAAGCGGTCGCGCGCTATTTCGGAATGAACCCCTGCCCGCAACGGTCAGGAAGCTGCAAGACATACGACGGCTCCATATCCAAGATGGGTGACCGATATATGCGGACATTACTCTACTGTGGATCGAGCACTGTGGTGAAGATGGTCAACGGTAAGTCGAAAAAGCTTGGCCAGAGCATGCACGACTTCGTGAAGGAACTGCAGCATCCGAATTTGGTAAAGAATCCCAATAAGAAACCGAAGTCCAAGCGAGTTGTCCGGTGCGCAATCATGCGCAAGCAGCTGGTGCTCATGTGGTCGGTATTAATCAGCCGTCAGCCATATGATCCAAACTTCGGCATCGAACAAGCTTCAAATGCGGCCAACCAGCAACCGCTGACCGACGCGAACGGACATGTCCAGGATCGTGCCGGAGCGGCCCATGATATAGCCGGTGTAGGCAATGATCCTGGGCTGGACGTGAGCGTTCCAAGACGGGGATGCGTGGATGGAAATCCCACCAATGAGCCCACTCCTGCCGGCGGTGGTCGGCCCGCATCCCGAAACCGGCCATCGCGCAGTCGGGTGGGCAACAAACCGAGGGTTCTGACACCAGTATCCTAGCTGCGGCAGTCTGCCGATAGCACGCATCGAAGCATAACGATATCTTTCGAAGCCACGAAGATGTCGCACGTTCGTTCGCGACTCCGAGCGTCATGTGAGGTGCTACGGACCAACTGATGCCATCTGAGCCTGTTTCTGTCGCGGATCCAGGTTTGGTCTATATGCCACAAACATCACATTAACGTTATTCTACGTGGTCTAGAGCCAGTGTCTGATATTCAGGTCCAAGTCCCCAGATTTGCCCCTGGGGACTTGACAAAAGCCACAGTATCTACATTATCGTTATAGTATGCCTGCCCCTGCCCACCGGAATCAACAAAATGCCTGTATCGCCCTCGTAGCTGTTGGGCTGTTGGTAGGTATCGCCCACGGGTTTGCCGTCTACCGTGACGGACAGTGCCGACTTCACACCGGTGACCAGCACGGTGCCCTCATGCCAGAGCTCTACCGAAATCATGACGCGGTTTGGGACCACGACTGGTCTGCCGATACGGCCTGGTGCGAACACGCTCCAGCCCCGCTCACGGATGTAGCTGTTATCGCCAATCGGGATGCCGGTATACAGCGGCGCGGCCTGACTCTGCACGGTGGCAGGGTTGATCGCCGGGGCGTTCGGTTTCTGTGGGATCAGCTCGATGGAGTCGGGCAGAAGTCCTTGCCAGTTGGGATTCACCTCGCGCTTTACTCCCTGTTGGATCGCGCTGATGGTGATTCCTCGCCAAATCTGATCCCAGGGCCCTTTGGTGTCTACCTGGGCCAGCTTGCGTACGGCATCGGCATACATCATGCCGCACCACTGCACCGGACGGCCCATCCAGTCCACCGACGTCCACTGCGTGGCTCCCCACACCGCGTTGCTGGCATACAGCCCAATCGGCCCATCCGTGGGTGGCACCAGGTAGAGGAACGGCACCCCGCTCCAGGCCCAGCGGATCGCCCGCTGCAGATACTTCTTATTGCCCGTCACCTGGTAGGCTTTCAGGTAGCACTCCACCAGTTGCCCGCTCGCCATGATATCTGGGCAATGGAGGGGCATCTCCCAGCCTGAGGCTCCGCGGGGGGCCGAGTTGTCGTAGCGGTCTAGAGCATCCGTGAGGCGAATGGCCTCGGCAAACAGCTTCGGATCACCCGTATACATCGCCTCCGTGTAGAGGTACTGCAGGGGTCGGCTTGCCAGACCGTTTGCGTGCCGCTCCCAGTGCGTGCTCGCAAGATCACGGCCTTCTGCAGGCTTGCCAAACAGACGGGTGCCGTCGGGCTCGAATGAGCGGATGTCAGCCAGCGCGGTTTCATGGGCGAGGCTGCGATTTTGGGCGATACCGCCAAAAACCAGCGTTTCGGCATAGGTGCGGATATGCCCCACAGAAGCCGCGTAGTATTCGCCCGGGTTTACTAGTTTCAGTGAACCCTCAGCGTTGTTGCGAAGCCGGCTGGCCAGACCAGCGTCCTGCACCTTGTCTGCCAGCCAGAGCTGCATCATGGTAGCATCCGCGGCGGGCTTGGTCGGCCACGGAGTTCCCGGTCCGGTGGCGTGCCGGTATTCACCCGCCTCCTGGATGTCGGTGTCCAGCCAGCCGTGGGCCGTCAGGCGGGCATAGGACTTCAAGTCATATCCGCTGTCAGGCAACTTCGGCAGTCCGAAAAGCTGCACCCATCGCTGCATCGCGGTCAACACGTCGGGTGATTCGCCAGCCATGATCCACGCGGTGATGGTGATGGGCGTGTTCGCCTTGATCTCATCGGGCATGCGGCTGAGCAGCTCACCCGGAGGTAGTGCCTGCGGGTTGCGCTCGGTTTTGTAGAAATCGCTGACCAGCAAGCCCATCACGTGGCTTTTCGAGTTGAACTGCCGATCGGGGCTGTCGAACACCGGTTGTGTGAGGGGGCCGGGTTTCCAGGCGAGAGCGACATACTTGTTCTGGGCCTGCATCACCATCATGGGCACCGTCACGCGGATCGGGTCTGGTGTCAGCCGCTTGTAACCCGAGCTCTCGATGTCCCGCTTGCTGCTGCTGGTGTCCTTCGGGTCGAGATACTCCAAGCCGGGGAAGAGCGCCCGCTCACGCTTGGGGCTGAACAACACAAGTGCCGGCAGCAGACGCACCTTGCGGTCGCGGTCCACGCAGATGGTGGTGGTGAGCTTCAACAGCTCCTTACGGCCAGGGACTACGACGATGTTTTGCACATACTTCCAGGTGGCGCCTTCCGAGTCGGTGGTTATGCTTGTTGTACGCAGGCTTGTGGTTGAGCTGTTGAGCTGCACTTTGTCATTGAGAGACAGCAACCGATTCTGGCCCTTCTTGTCTACCCAACTGATCGCCTGCCTGTTCCAACCCTGCGCAACGGTGCTGCCGTTGAGGCTGACTCGGTAGTTTCCTATCCCAAGTTGACCCATCTCCAGCTTCATGGTCCCGCTGGACAGGCTGCGGGTCCTCTTCCAGTTACGCCAGTCGGATGGCTTCAGAGCGGGCTTG
This sequence comes from Armatimonadota bacterium, assembly GCA_963677485.1. GTDB lineage: Bacteria > Armatimonadota > HRBIN16 > HRBIN16 > HRBIN16. The sequence continues at coordinate 1,664,617 of OY781964.1, forward strand.
GGCAGTGGGGCCATGGGCGTCAGCCTCAGCCACTCGATCACGCACGGTTTGGTGCCTGGCGGATCGATGCGAAAGCCGGTCGTTGACGGCAGCGAGCGCACCCAGTTGCTGGCCTCCACCGTTTTCGCGGCGGGCACCACCACATGGGTGAACGTGCTCATGCTGGCCGCTTTGGTTGGGGTGAACCAGAAGAGCCACACGGTCCCGCCCACGCTGCTTTTCAAGCGAATAGTGATTCGCACCGGCCAGCCCGCTGGGTACTTGCGCATCGGGCCCATGATGTAGGGATCTCCACCATTTGGCACCAGCAGCAGACCTTGAGGTGTGCAGGTCATTTTGCCGATGTCGTGGCTTAGCTTCCATTGCGCCGCGACCTCCGGCTTGCGGAAATCGAAAAACAGGCTGTTATCTGGTGCCGCGCAGGCCGCAAGCTGTGCGGTGAGCAGAACGGCGATGGCTAGGATGGCGCGCATGTGTGGTCTCCCTGGTTTGGTGGTGTGAGCGGGTTAGCATTCACCGCTGGTGGTTGGGATTCCTTGATGGCGAAATCAGACGGATCGGTCGGAACATTTGAAGGGCTGTTCGCGAACAGCCCCTACTAGACGCCGACTCACAAATATGCTTAGATGATAAATAGCAGCATCACCAGACTGGCTGGTCAAAAGGGCATAACACATGGATATCAAAAGTCGTCTGAGCATACTTCTTCCGCGGGCGTTAAGGGCCAGCCGCGTCAACCAGTTGCACCGCATCGTCGCGCCGATGACAAACACTATCTGGCAGGATATCCCTGAGGACCAGCCGCTGCAGATACGCTGCGCGCTGGCGGAGAGGGAGCAGATGCGCCGCGTGCCCCTGGGCCTTTCCGCCGGGGAGTTGTTGGCAGGTCGCGTCGATATCGACATGCCCGACCCCAAGCCGGCCGAAGGTCTGCCCTGGAAGGTGCCCTTCCCAGGCGGCCAAAACTCGCACACCGCACTGGATACCCCCAAGCTGCTGAGGCTGGGCATTGTGGGCATCGAACGCGAAATCCAGCAGAAGATGCAAGCCACGGATGACCCCGCCAAACTCGACTTCTACCGATCCGCGCTGATCAGCCTGGAGGGCTTCCGCGATCTCGCTGCCCGGTTTGCGGCGATGGCGGAGCAGCTCTCGCAAAACTCCGAGGATCCCGATGTCCGCACAGAGATGGCCCAACTGGCCGAGGTGCTGCACCAAGTGCCCAATCAACCCGCGCGCAGCTTCCACGAGGCGATACAGGTCAGCCACCTGCTGCAATTCGCCGCCGGATTTGTGGTGATGGGGCTATACGGCCCCGGCCGGATCGATCGCCACCTGAGACCCTATTACGAAGCCGATTTGGCCGCAGGACGAATCACCCGCGAGCGGGCTCTGGAGCTGATCTGCTGCCAGTTCATCCACATCAACCAGATGTTCACGCTGCCGCAGCCGGTGATCATCGGCGGGCTGGGGCCGGACGGTCACGACACCTGCAGCGACCTGACGATGCTCTGTCTGGAAGCGGAGGAGCTTGTGCAGTTGGTCAACCCGAGCCTGGCCATCGGCGTGAACGAAGAGACTCCCCGTGAGATTTTAGACAAGGCGGCCGCGCTGCTGCTCAGCGGGCGGACGAAACCCTCCCTGTTTGGCGACCGCACGATCATTGCCGGCCTCCAGGCGCGCGGCGTTCCGTATGAAGATGCCATCGGCTACGTGCAGTCGACCTGCGTGGAGATCACGCTGTCGGGCATGAGCAACATCCTGGTCGCCAGCCCATATATTAACTTGATGAAGCCGCTGGAGTTCCTCCTGAACGACGGCAAGCAGATGGTGGGCGAGGAAGACAGGAACGACATCAACGGCTACAGCAGCATCGCGCCCCCTCCACTGGCGGTTTATGACCGGATTGAGGAGTTTCTGGACGGTTATTTTGAGCAGCTAGGCGGGAAGATATCCGATGCCGCGGAGCTCATGTGGAACACCCGCCGCAGCCGCGTGAAGGGCTGGGCCTATCCGCTGGTCAGTTGCTTCACCGATGACTGCATCGCCCGTGGGATCGACATGGACCACGGTGGGGCACGGTATAACTGGACGGAAACCTCCAACGTGGGTCTGGCCAACATCGTGGATTCGCTGATGGTGATCAAGAAGAAGGTGTTCGAGAACCCGTTGTACAACCTGGCGGAAATCAAGCAGATGCTGCTCAGCGACTTCACCGATGAGACCAAACGGCTGGAGCTACTCTCCGGTGTGGTGCGATATGGGAATGATGAATCGGAGCCGGATGAACTCGCTTCGCAGATCATCGAGCGCATCTATTCCGAGCACGCCCGACACAAAGACTATCTGGGCGGGGAGTTCGTGCCTGGTTTCTTTTGCTGGATCATGCACCGCATACTGGGGGGGCAGACCGCGGCCTCACCCGACGGCCGCCGCGCTGGCGATGTGCTGGCGGATGGCTCCGGTGCGGGGCAAGGTCGCGACCGCAACGGCCCCACAGCCGCCATCCGCTCGGTCACGAGCTGGGACCATCAGCCCGGACTTGGCGGGGTGGTGTTGAACCTGCGTTTCGCACCGCACAGCTTCCGCGATGCCGTCAGCCGCACGAAGCTGGTGGATATGATCCGCACCTATTTCGATCTGGGTGGGTTTGAGATGCAGGTCAATGCGGTGGATTCGCAGCTTCTGCGCGAGGCCCAGCAGACCCCCGAGCGCTTCGCCGATCTGCTGGTGCGGGTCGCCGGATACAGCGACTACTTCACGCTGCTGGACCACAAGATGCAGGAAGAGGTCATCAGCCGAACGCAGCACCAACTAGGAAGTTAGAAGCGAGGAGTTAGGAGATAGAATGGGAACGATATACAACCGTCTGTCCTACTCGTCATACTCATCCTACCCGTCCTATGGGGTTATAGCTAACCACGAATAAACACGAATATACACTAATCTGGTAAACACCCGAATATAGGAGCCACAAAATGAACACCTCCCGGCAGATATCGCAAATACTCGCGGCAGTCACCATGGCAGCCCTGGCCTGTATCGCATGCCGGCCATCGCTGGCCTGTTCTGCGTTCGTGCTGAGCAAGGGCAATGAGTGCGTGTCGGCCTTCAATGAAAACTGGCCGGGCGAAGCTCCTGGGTATGTTCTGCTGAACCAGCCGGGACGACAGAAGCGCGGCGTCACCGAATCTGAGCTCTGGGTGACGAAAAAGCTGCTGCCCGATTCGGATATCAAATGGACCTCGCGGTATGGTTCGATCACTTTCAACTGCTTCGGCAAGGACCTGCCGGTGTTTGGTGTGAATGAAAAGGGGCTGATGGTCGCCGAGTTGGCCTGGGGACAGCAGAAGCCAGGGAAACTGCAGCCGGGCGAGAAACCGATCGTATGGCTCGCCTGGGAGCAGTATATCCTCGATCAGTTCGCCACCGTGGATGAAGCGTTCGACGACATCGTGAAACACAAACTTGGTGTGGAAACCAACGGACATGAGTTTTTCGTCTCCGATGCCAAGGGCCGTTCGGGAGTCGTGATGTGCGATACCCAGGGCAACTTCCGCGTCTTCCGCGGCAAATCCATGAAATATCCGCTCGTATGCAACAGCTTTCCCGAAACCGACCCCAATGAGCTCAAAGCGTACAAGGCCTTTGGCGGAAAACAAGAGATGAACAGCTTCAGAGCATTTGGAGTGTCGGACTTTGGCCGGCGTTACGCCAACGGCGTGCACCTGCTGCAGGCCTACAACCCCAAGGCGCAGTGCGCGCCGGCCTACGCCTGGATGATGCTTGAGGTGCTCAACCCGGGCGACTGGCAGCTTGTCTACGATGCGAAAGCACGGCGTGCCGCCTTCCGAACGGCGCGGAATCAACAGGTGAAATGGGTGGATTTCGATGAGGTCACCTTCGGCGCGGACAAACCGACGATGGTGCTGGATGTCCAAACCGGGCCTGAAGGCAACGCGCTCAGCCGTTTTGTGCCACTCACACCGGATGCCCACCTGGCGATGCTGAAGCCTGCCTACGCGTGGGGCATGCAGGGGTCATCGCCCGATCCCGCAGGATTCGCCGCGGCCGGGGGTGCGGAGATGATCGACGTGGCGCACCAGTATGGCATGTTGACACCGTAGATGAAGCAATACTCAGTGTTGAATGATCAGACAACGGCAATGGTGCAGCAACTCATCCCGCTGTTGCGGCAGTTCGCGACGTCCGAATACGGGATCGCCATCGGCGGGGCCCATGCGAAAGGCTTGGCAGATGCCGAAAGCGACCTGGACATCTACCTGTTTGCCAGCAGCATTCTGAGCAATGACGAACGCACGCGACTCACCGGCGGTTTCTCTCCAGACATCACGGACATCGTGACCTGGGGGGTGGAGACACCGTTCGAGCAAGGCGGGTCAGATTTCTACTATAAAGGCACTAAAGTGGAGTGCTGGCTCCGGTGCAGTGAGATGATCGACACCACCATCGCTGAGTGCCGCGAGGGCATCATCAAGCAAGAATTGGTGCGGTGGACCACCACCGGTTTCTATAACCACTGCTGCCTGTCCGACCTGCAGCACATGATCCCGGTTGATGATCCATTCGGCCTTCTAGCACGCTGGCAGCATGGGATTGCCGAATACCCGCCTAAAATGCAGGCTGCGATCATTGAGAAGCATCTCGCAGGCGCTCGCTTCTGGCCCCACAACTTCCACTACACCAGCGCGGTCGAACGCCAGGACATCATCTACACCACCGGCATCGTGCAGCAGGTCGTACACAACCTCATCCAGGTGCTGTTCGCCCTCAACAAAAGCTACTTCCCGGGTGACAAGAAACTCGCCAAAGCGTTGGACCGCCTTGACATACTGCCCGATGGCTTTGTGGAGCGCATCCAAGCGCTGCTCTTACCTGGCACACCAGCCTCTGTGGAGCTGCTCCGGCAGCAGCAGACCGCATTGCAGCAGCTGCAGAAGGATGTCGATGAGCTGGTCAAATGCAAAATATGACCATTCCTGCTGACGTATGGTGGCTGCACCCAGACTGCTTCAGCAGGCTTGGTGATCAGCAGCCGAGACATTTATGTCGCGGAATCGGATGTACACAAAACATGATTACATTCGCGGGTGGTGAGCTGGCCCGCTAACGAGGAAACGGTCGTCTAATGTACAGATGGTCATCGCTTGACGGGTTATCATCATACCCGCTAATATGTACCCATGAAGCCGTGTCACCAACCGGAGGTGTCCCATGCCCAATTGCCCGAAATGCTCACATCCGCTGCAACCCTCTGACAAACAGTGCCCCATCTGTGGTACCCCCTGCTTGAACCCTTTGGATATGGCCATTCAGATTGAGCAACGGCGCAAACGCACCCGTGTGATCGTAGGAGTGCTGTTACTGTTGGTTTTGGTGGTGGTTTCGGCTTTGCTGGGCCGCAATATGTTCCCGGTCACCGTGGCCGAGGCTCCAACCGCCAGCACCGGCAAACTGCTGCAGGCCCCGCCCGCGCCTCCCATGCCAGGCGGTGTTTTGCAGGCACCCGGCAAAGATGTGCCCAAACCGGATGACACCGTGCCGGCCGATGTGATGGCCTATCTGAAACAGCTTCAGGTGATTGAGACCTACCGCCAGCAGATGCAGGGCGATTTGAGCGGGGCCTTGGGCATGATGGTGAAGGCGATGAGCCTTAAAACTGAGATTGATGATGAGGAGATGGAAAAGAAGAGCACATCACTGAGTCAGGATGCTCAGGCCTACGCCAACCAGTGGGCGGTACTGGCTCAGAATTTCGAGCAGATACAGGCTCCACCGAGTTGCTCCGAACTGCACGGTGCCTACCGCGCCATGCTCAGCCAGAGCAGCGCATACTTAATTCAAATCCACTTCTCGCTGGAAAAAGCGATGACGGATCCCACCAACGCACTGCAGGTGCTTACTCAGATTCAAGCGGGTGCCTCACGCGATGTGGACCACCTAATCCTGCAGGCCAACCTGCAGCTTCAGACCGTGCTGGACAACAACAAAGTGCGGAAGTATTTCCCCGACTTCGAGGTTCGCACCGACAACGGCACCAACATCCGCAGCGTACTCGGCTCCTACGGGTTATGACGCCTACGCTCTCTATCGAGATCATACCGGCACTGATGGATTGGTATAACCGGTTCGGACGTCCGATGCCTTGGGGTGATGAGCCTGACGCCTGGCATGTGATGGTGGGCGTGGTGATGCTGCAGCAGACCACCGTGACCGCCGTGCTGCCCTACCTTGAACGTTTCATGGAGAAATATCCCAACCCGACCGCCCTCGCGGAAGCCAGTGAGGCGGATGTGCTGAAAGCCTGGTCTGGATTGGGTTACTACACGCGGGCACGGAACCTTCGTGATGCCGCGCAGACCATTGTGGGGATGTTTGATGGCGAGGTACCGCGCGACTATGAGTATCTCTCCTGGCTGCCCGGTATCGGCGATTACAGCGCCGGGGCGATCTGCAGTATCGCGTATGGTGACCCTGTGCCCGCTCTCGATGCCAATGGCCTCAGGATCATCGCCCGGCTGCTCTGCGAGCGCAAGGATATCAGCAAGGCACCTATCCGTGAGTATCTGAGCCGATGTTGTGAGCGCATTATCATGTTGTGCAAGCCAGGGCCCTTCAACCAGGCCTTGATGGACTTCGGCGCACTGGTCTGCACTGCGAATGATCCGCACTGCCTGGTCTGCGCACTACGCCCCTATTGCTGTGCTTATCAAAAAGACAGGGTGGACAAAATCCCTGCAAAGAAGCCGCGCCGCAAGACCATACCGGTGGACGATGTGTATGCGGTTCTGATGTCCGAGGGCAAATACTACATCCATCAGTATCCATCAGGCAGGCTGCTGATGGGCATGTGGCATTTCCCCAACGCCCGGCTGGAGAAGGGTGAAAGTGTGCTGGCGGCCGCGACACGGGCCATCCAGACCGAGGTGAAGGGGGCCACTGCGGTGGAAGAAATCGGGCAATACAAACACAACGTGATGCACTACCGCATCAGCGGCCACGTGGTGCGGTGTGAATGCCCTGCCGAGGCTTTGGCGAAGTTCACGCTGGTGCCCTGGGATGCTTTGGCCGACCACCCCATGGCCGGTGCCATGAAGAAGGCTCTGAAAGTGCTGGCGGAGCTTAGGCCGTAGCTTTTTGTGGTGATCGGACGGATCGGACGGACTAGACCGATACGCTAATCCGTCCAAACCGCCCGATCCGTCCAACGCCAACCTCTATGCCGGGATGTGCTCCTTCGCCTGGTTGAGGCTGTAGGCCATGAACGCCGCACAAGCCGCCATCACCACCGCAGGCACGAACATAAGCAGCCCATCATCCATTGAGTGGACCCCCGAGGAGGCACTCATGATCTGAGCGATGGGGCTGATGTAGTAAAACATCTTCCATTTATCTTCCTGTCCCCGTGAGACCGCAAAGAACATCGGAAGAGCCCAGATGATAAACAACCACAGCACGAACAGCGCATCGCCGCCCTTGGCTTGCCGCAGCCGAAACGCCTGGCGCAGGAAACTGATGCTCAAGATGTTGCAGCACACCCCGAAAGCCATCATCAACGGAACAACGATCTCGCTGCCTTTCAGTACTAACCGTTTGCCATACAGATACATCACCGGCGACATCACAGTAGCCACCGCGAACACGATGATGACCACACAGAAGGCCGCCAGCACACTGCCATTCAGTGCTGTGTCAGACCAGTGCGGGTTCGCCTTCTCTGGGATGTGCTTGAGCCTTTGTAGCCCCTTCAGCCAGGCCCCTTTGGTCACGGCCAGAGAGGTGCCAAGGAATGTGCCCAGCAGTAGTTGTACCACAGCCTGAGGTGTATACCAGTCGAGCAGTTGTGAATGTTGTTCGTAGTACCAATTACCTCCACGCAGTACAGAGTAATCCAGGGCGACGATCGCACTGATGATCACAAACGTGCCTAGGGCCATCGGCTTACCGATAGCACCAGACAACGGGTTATGCATCCTTCTGCGCGCCATTAACCACAGGATCACCCCGAATACCGCATGGTGCAACAATAGGGTCGGCATGATCAGCGAATTACTGTTCTTCCACAGCCCCATACCGGCTGACTGGTTCAAAGATATCTTCGTGGCCAGCAGTTCAAACATGGGGAAGGGTGTCAGGCATTGCACCAGCGGGCTGCCCCACATGGCTGCTCCAAGCACGAATGCGATCAGAAACACCAGACTGCCAGCTTGCCCGGTCTTGATGTTTGGATATAATCCGAGCACCAGCCCGAGTGCCTGCCACAGCAAACCGCAGGTGATCATCACAATGATGTAACCCCAAAACTCTATACGGAAGCCCGTCAGAGCGATGATAAACGGGGTGACCGTGGCGGCCAGCAGCCATGTCAGCACAGACGGTCCAAGCCAGAAGCCCATGGTGAGCTGCGAGGCGGTCATAGGAGTGATGCGGTGAAGGTCCATCATGCCGGTCTCACGCGCACCTGCCGCCGCAGATGCGGTTTGGGAGGCACCCGCTACCACGATCAAGGCTTGAAGGCTCATCAGGCCGACCAATGCACTGTCAGGCTCATTCACCAGGATGATCGCGAACGCAAAAAGGGCCACACCCACCACGGCGGGCACCATGATACCCGTCCGCAGTTGAGAGCGCAGGAACTTCACGAAAATGGGGTTGTCTGTCCAGGAGTTCATCTTAACTCACCTCCTTGGCGCCGACTTGCAGGAAGATGCTTTCAAGGTCGGTCTCTTGTTTACCAAAGCTGATGACTTGCACGCCTTTGCCGATCAGCAACGCCAGCAGTTGGGCGAGCTGGGCATCATCGCCATTGAACACATACGACACGCTCTTCTCCATAGCGGTGACGGCACTGACATCGGTGATGGTCTGCAATATCTCTTGGCAAACGGCGATGTCAGACAGCAGCTCCATGCTCACACGCTGCTTGCCGAACACCTGCCGGCCGATCTCCTGCACCTCGCCAGCCATCACAATTCGGCCCTTCTCCATAATCCCCACCGTGTCGCAGAACTCTGAGAGCTCCGAGAGGATATGCGAGGAGACGATCACCGCGCAGCCCTGCTCGCGCAGCTCACGGATTACTTGCTTCAACATCGCGCGACCGAAGGGGTCCATGCCGCTGGCCGGTTCGTCCAGCAGCACAATTTTAGGCTGCGGAATCAGCGTGCGGGCCAGCATCAGCCGTTGTTTCATGCCGCGGGAGAGCCCCTTAGTCATGGTGTCGCGCTTCACGCTGATGTCCACCATGCCCAGATATTCGGTGATGCGCCGCTCACGCACACCGATGGGGATGTTGTAACTCGCAGCGAACATGTCGAGGAATTCCCACACGGTGATGTCATCATAGATCGGGGTGTAGTCGGGCATAAAGCCCACTTGACACAACGCCTTCGCAGGCTCCGTCTCCAGGTTGAACTCGCCCAGTTGTATCGATCCGTAGGTGGGCTCCAAAAGCCCCACCAGTGCGCGCAGGGTGGTGGTCTTGCCAGCTCCGTTTGGGCCTATCAGTCCAAACACCTCGCCGGGCTGCACATGCAGGCTGACATCCTGCACCGCACAGACCTCGTCGTAATCCACCCTCAGTTCTTTCACATCAATCATACGTGCCCTCCTTAGCAGTAGGCTGTAAAGATGCTGTGCGAATGACTCGCACGGGTTGGTTTAGGGTTCTTTGTTATGCCAACAGCGAAACTTCAGCGTTTCACTATGTGCAGGTTGTTGGTGCCGTTGCGTATGTTCGTTGCGACCTCATAGCCGTCGCAATACACCGCCTCGGCCGATCCGTTGCCGTTCCAGGTTAATGTGAAGTGGCCGTGTGAGTCCGTTCTGACACGCGCCGTCACGCCGCCATCAAATAACCCTCCCACCTTCGCACTGACATATGACATCGTGCTGGGCTGGCCATTCGCGTAGGTTACGATCCCGCTGATCACCCCCATGTGGTCCCTCCTGACGGCTGCGTGATAGTCTGCGGACTTCAGCTCACCAGGTGCGATAAAAACGCACCTATGTTGATACTATACTCCGCCTTATCATGAAATACTGCTGTTTTCGCCGTTTTGTTCCGCGTTTTTATGAATGTGGTGTTTTGTGAAGGCAGCCCGTATGGTGGTGATACGGTGCCTTGAATCGGCTGTGTATGGGGCGGGCGGGCAGAGGATCCGTCCCATCCGTCGGACTCCGCCCCTCAATCGAAGAAACACCATATATAGAAACAGTCCTCGGGAAGACTTCCTTCCCGAGGACTATTCACGAAACAGTGACGCCGCAGAGCAGTTAGGGCAGCTTCACGCACCTGAAGCCGGTGTCGCTGCTGCGGCGGGTCGGAATCGCATAGTTTCGGCATGACACCCTAAAGTCGCCGCTGTACCCGTTGAACCATGAACCACCGCGTATCACCCGATAGGTTCCACTATCAACACCTGGAGGGTTGTTAGCTGGCGAAGTCTGGTAGTAGTTGGCACCATACCAGTCTGCACACCACTCCCATACATTACCGGCCATGTCCATGCATCCGTACAGGCTGATACCGGAAGGGTAACTGCCCACGGGCTTTGTTGTATCAGAGTTGTTATAGTCGACGCACTTCGTGGAGTCCCAGCTGTTGCCCCATGGGTATAGCCGTGCGTCGCCTCCTCTGGCTGCTTTTTCCCATTGAGCCTCAGTCGGCAGTGCGACACCGGCCCAAGCCGCGTAGTCGGTTGCGTCCTGCCATGTCACGTTCACCACCGGATGCGTGTCCTGCCAGCCCCATACAGGCTCGGTCGGCATTGAGCGCGATGTGGCCTGACAGAATTGCCGGTATTGGGCGACTGTGACCTCGCTCTTGTAAATCCAATAACCGGACAGGTAGATCGAGCGTTGCGGCCTTTCCTCTGCGGGGTAGTCACTGGTTGACCCCCTCAGGAAGTTGCCGTTGGAGACCCACACCATCTCGGCTTGGTCTACAGGATTTTGCCTGGGCTGACTGTCCATATCGCCCAGAGCACCGAAGAACACATCGATGATGACATAATCAAACAGGTTCACGATGCCATTACCATCAAGGTCAGCCATTGTGTTACTGGTCGCGAAGTTCTGGTCAAGTACCACGATGTCAAACAGGTTCACCATGTTGTCACCATCGGCATCGCCGTTAGCTAATGCCGATGCATAGCTGGTGGAACTGGACAGGTCTAGACCAGAAACTGACCTTCGCAGCCAGTGGCTGCCATAAAGGTTCAATGCGTAACCACCCGGTCTTATTCCCGTAATCGTGAGGTTCCCGCTATTGACCGGAAGGGAACCGGTGTAGTTGTTCACTCCTGACAACCGGTAACTGATGGATGCGTTGGGAGCAGTGCCGAGATAACCATATCCCAGATCAAGGCTGAGATCAAGGCTATTCGGTGTCCACACGGTCAGGTCGGAGGTGGAAGTGGCCGTACCTCCAGGTGTGGTGACCGCAATCTTGCCAGTCGTGGCACCAGCGGGGATGGTCATCTCAATGGAGGTGGCGCCGGTGACCGTATATTGAGGGGCTGAGGTGCCATTTACCTTGACCGCACTCGCCCCCGTCAGGATGGTTCCAGTGATGGTGATGACATCGCCAACCTTGCCGTTATCCGGTTGGAAACTGCTGATCGATGGGACAGCCGCGTTGGCCGGCAAGGCTAACACGAGTAAAACAAGTAATGATATCCACGGGATAAGAATCGATCGATGCATTTGCGTTACTCCTTTTCTGGTGTTGAATGTGACCGCTGTCAAATACCCGATATAAACAGTAGGGTATTTTCTATGTATCCATTATATGCGTGGTGGTTCCAACAGTCAAGATGCTGATGGCCACAACACACCAAAAAGCTCGAATTCGCCATGATTTAGTACACATTTCTGTGAATATGGTGGTTGTGTGGGTATCTTGCCGCCATCAAGAGCTGGTCCGACCGCGTTATTCAGCTTTTGATGCTCAGCCCATGGCCGATAGTTTGGTAATCAATTGTATAAACCCGACCGCTACAATCACCATTTGGATTTTTATAACCATCATGATGGTCACCGTGTTGCTTTGGCTGGCGGCTGGGCAGTATCCACGAGGTTGCGATGAAGGGCAGTCAATCACCCATAGGTCGGATCGCGGAGTTTTGTCGTTGCATAACGATGTATACCTGCCCTGCCACGCGCTAAAGCACAGTCTATTACCCACAAATCCAGTTGGGATCGTATCGACCATGTGCCGCGACATGAATGTCTCGGCTATTGATCAATAAGCCCGCTAAACCGGACTGCGGAGCTCCTTGCTGATAAAGATAACGTTAATGAAGACTGCTTCAGCAGTCTTGGTGTTCAATAGCCGAGACATTTATGTCGCGGAATCGGTGACCATCTACCTGTTTCTCGATTTGTGGGTAATAGACCGTGAGGGCTGATGCAGTTATAAGGTAAAAAAACAGACCGCACCGGGAGTTAACCCGGTGCGGTCTGCTTGTTAAGTCTTTACATGGAAATCTGTGCTGCGGCTCATCACCATGAAGGTGACGGCGTTACAGCCTTAGGGTGAGGTTTATGCTAAGGGTATTGGCCTTCTGTGCTGGCCGATATTCCCTGTAAGGTTTGACTTCCTGCACATGACGATGGCTGGGTTGCACGATGATCACTTCGGTGTGGTGATCTCTCGCTTCGCGGTAGTCATTGCTCACGTAGCGGCGGTGCCCCATCTTCATCCCGCGCTCGTCGCCCCTTTTCATCCCGCGTTCGTCACCATTCTTCCAGCCGCGCTGGTCATCATTCTTCCTGCCACGATCGTTGTCCATCTTCGAGCTGTTCTGATTGCCTTTTTGAGCACCATTATGGTTACCCGATCGGGGTGCTGCTATACAAGCTCCGGTGATGCTCATGACGGATATCATGGCGATTAACGATACGATTCGGGTTTTCATTTGGTTGCCTCCTGTGTTGTAGATGAGTTTTGGTCATCTTCTATATTCATCATGGAATAGCAACCTCACAACAACCTCACAAACTAGGTATTTTGGAGGTAGTTCTCATAAACTGGTATATTTACTGTAATTGTAGTGCCAAATCCCAGCCGAGTTTGGATAGAAACCGATCCTCCCATCGCTTCAGCCAGTCCGCGAACAATAGATAGACCGAGGCCCACCCCCTCATCTGGTCGATTCCGATTGGCTTCTCCGTGAGCGAACCTTTCCCAGATGTGAGACAGCAATTCGTCAGGTATTCCGCTGCCCGTATCGGCCACACTGATCGCCACCATCTGATCCGTCTGTTCGGCCGACACACGGATGCTTCCCTCAGCAGGCGTATATCGACGGGCATTATCTAGCAGGTTGACAAGAATTCGTTGGAGACCATCGACAGACCCACTAACCAACGGGAGCGGTTCTGTGAATTCGGTCACGACCGGTGCGCCATCATCCGGCAGCATCGCAAGGGTGGCCGCTGCCACCTGATGAATGTCTACGGGCACGATATCCAGTTGGGTATGCCCGGCGTCGATACGGCCTAGTTCCAGCAAAGAGCTGACGATACGCGCCAGCCGCTGCACTTCGCGATGCATCTTGGCGACCGTTTGCTGCTGCTCATCAGGGCGTATCATGCCCTCTTCCCACGCGCTCAGGGTGATACTCAGAGAGCTTAATGGGGCCCGCAACTCGTGCGAGGCATCGGCCACGAATTGACGCTGTGAAATCTCGAGACACTTCAAGCGCAAGTGCTCATCCTGCAGCTCTCGAATGGTCTGGTCCAGCCCGGTTGCCAGATCATTCAAGTTATCTGCAAGCTGCTGTAACTCCACTGTCGGCTGAGCTGCCACATGCACTTCGAAATGTCCATCCGCCATCTGGCAGCTTTGCTGAGCCACGGCATTCACGGATTTTGCGATTTTACGCGCTCCAGATGTGGCAAATGCCAGACTGATCAGGCCAGAGCACAGCACCGGCACGATGACGATCAGGTATACACCGCGTGAATCGCTGCGAGCCATATCGACACGCTTCCATCTGACATTCACATGACTACCATCGCTTATTGCCGACCATACCACCTCGCGGTTTACCCATGGCAGCTCACCCACACCATGCATTTGCGTCAATTTGATGACATCGGCGGCCGATGCCCAGGGTTTCGGGTTTTTCATTTGGTCGGCATCAGGGATTTTAGAGATCACTACCACACCATTGGCATCAAGTGTGACGCAGTTATTACGCAGTTTACCCGACCGGTAGTAGTTGCTTGGTTGGTCCTGTTGCGAAGTTGACAGATTCAGAGCGGCAAGACCCAGCATAAAGCGGTCCACCGAGAGTACTAACACCACCAGCACCACAATCAGTGTGAGCGCGGTGGCGATGATCTGCCGGTGCATAGAATATGCGATCAGGTTCGGTTTACGATGGTTCATGGCTCACCTCAAAACGGTAGCCTACCCCCCTCAGGGTGGTAATGTATTGTATTCCGTCATCCGACTCCAGCTTTTTTCGCAACCGGGCGATGGTGACATCGATCACATGGTCGTCAGGGTATTCCTCTTCGCCCCATACCTCATCGGCCAGCATCTGGCGGGTGAGCACACGCCCAGCCCTCTTTGCCAAACCGTGTAGAAGCCGGAACTCATGGCTGCTCAGCTCTATTGAAAGTCCGGCCCGCTGCACCTGCATGGTCGCGGCATCCAGCACTAGCCCGGGGAAAATGATCGGAGGTGTGGCAATGGCATTGGGAGCGGCCCTGCGTAACACAGCTCTGACCCGGGCGATGACCTCTGCCGGCTCAAACGGCTTCACGATGTAGTCGTCCGCTCCCAGTTGAAGCCCTTTCACCCTGTCCGGGGTATCGCTTCGTCCTGTCAGCATGATCACCGGTAGTTGCGGTGCCAGCTCCTCTCGGATTTGGCGCAGAATGGACCATCCGTCCATATCGGGAAGGTTGACATCCAGTAAAAGCAGGTCCGGCTGTTGGTGAGCGATCATCTGCAAGCCTGTCTGACCATCTTCAGCTGTCCGCGAACCGATCCCTTCGCGTTCAAAGAAGCGTGGAAGCAGTTGGCGTATTTGCGGGTCGTCTTCGATCAATAGAATCTGTATGCTCAAGCCGGCACTCCCGAGGGATGTAACACCCCCAATTCTATTATGGTCTATATCATCGAACCATGTCTGTGAAAAGGACATCTAGTGAAACGAAACCGAGGTATAATGAACCCGAACAACACCGTTTCCTGTGTAGGCTACGGTTGGGACAGACACGGGTATTACAATGCTGCATGGAGGCATGCTATCATGTTTACCAGACTCTCACGATGTTTACCAGGTATTCTATTGTGCGTCTGTACCCTGACAGGGCAGGCATATGCCGATGTCACCGCAGAACAGGTGATCGCGCATCTCAGGTCGGTCTCACCATGGGCTCAGCAGGCCGATGATCCCAAGTTTCAGATTGTGAAATTCGATGCGACAAAAACCAGCCCATCGCAGTACTATGTGACCAACAGTTCACGACTCTATGTCGTCGACCCCACGAATGGTCAAGTAAAGTCGGTTGCGGCAGTAGAAGGGAAAGACGGCAGCTACAGCTCCTTCATTACCGAAGATGAGGCATGGGCGCTGCGGCCTGATCTACCGAAAAACAAACTTGAGCTGTTCATCGACACACCACAGTTCGTTGAACATGCAATGAAGCTGAAAGATGGCAGTTACGATCAGTTTTTTGCGGTGGGAATTACCCGAAATGAGAGTCGGCAGATTACGCGTGTTTTCTATCGTAATAGCCCGCTGGGTCGGTCAGAACAGGCTCCCAGGATTTCGAAAGAGCGTGCTTCAAACATCGCCATGAAGTATGCCAAGCAGTACAGGCGTTTCAATCACGGTGGTTCTGTGTACAGCTATGACCACCAGATGGTGCAGGATATCATCGGTCCTATGCTCGCAAAAGATGTGACAAACGACCTTAAGCCGGTATTCTATGTCAGCTTATGGCTGTCGTCAGCGGTCGACTTCAAAACACCCCTGGCCTCTGACGAGACGCGATATGTCAGCCTCAACGTGACGGTAGATGCTGTCAATGGGCAGGTGGTTGGGGCAAATTACGGCTCTATGCCTGCGTTCAACAGGACTGGAATTCCGACCGCTACCTCAAGTGTGGCACCGGCGATTACCCTTTTACCCATCACAGTCAACGAGGAACATGAAAGCCTCTTTCAACCCTGTTACCGTATGAAGCAGACCGCCATTGTGCCGCTCAAACTGATGCAGCACCTCGCCAAACCACATGATCTTACCGCGAAAGCCGGGGAGAAGGCGTTCACACTTGACGGTAAGCGGTACGCGTTGCTTGAACCGGTACTGAAACGTGACGGCACCCTCTACCTGCCTTGGCAAGCGTTGAACAGCCTGCCGGGCGTGACCGCGCTTTTCGATACGCAGGCAAATAAACTGGATATCACCGCACTCGACCTATTTCCATTGCGACAGGGGAGTCTACAATGAAACGAATTTTAGTATTAGTATTGATACTGCTCATGAGCATGAGCTGTTTCAGTGAGCCGAACCCGAAAGGTCTAATCGCGATCATCCAAAACAAGTACGCATGGCTCCCGAAAGATGATGCGCCGTATGTGGAACTGGATTCACGAGAAACAACCCAGTACAAGGTTTGTTACCCGCAATCCAAACTCTATTTCATTTTCGACAAGGACGCCACTTTGGCATATGCTGACTTCTATTCAAGCACCACCCGAGAGAAACCAGTGGATTTCCTTGCGCAGATCAATGAAGACTTCATATGGAAGTTAAGGCCAGACCTGCCGAGGGACAACATGATACCAATAAGCGATGACGGGGTCTATTACCTATTACGGGCTGATGGTGTGGTCGATCCTGGTGTCTGGATGTGGATGTTCAAGGAGCACGGTGTTATCACAACTTGTATGGCCGGCAACAAGCCAAATAATCAGCCTGCTCCCGCGGTGAAGATCACTGAAGCGGAGGCACGGACCATCAGCCAGGCGGTCGCCAAAGACTATGTGAGTAAGGGTAACTATGGGGTGATTTCATTGTGGCCGTACGCCTTTGAACAGCACAAACGTCGTAGCCTTGCGGAGATTCACACTGACAGTCTAGGAAGCACCTACGTTCGCTACCAGTTTACATACCGGTTGAGCGATAAACCTGAAGAGGACAAAACCCGCTCGCTGCCGCAGCTCGATGTCTCGGTGAACGCCACGACGGGGGAGGTAGCCTATGCCCACATTATGGCCTCGACCGAAAAGGGTGTCCAAACTGACAAGCCCGTCAGCCAGTTCCCTGCGGTCACAGTGACCCGTAATACCAGCGAGGTAACACTAGGCTTCCCGTGTGTTCTCGATGATGCTCAGGTCTACGTGCTATTGGCTGCGGTTCAGTCATTGGCGAAAGGGCATACGGTCACCGCTATAGCGAAAGCCATGGCATTCACGCTTGACGGCTCGAAGAAAGTGCTGCCTGCTGCCATTATCAGCCGCAAGGGCCTGCTCTACCTGCCCTGGCAGGCGTTGAATAGCCTTCCAGGCGTGTCAGCGCAGTTTGATGCCAAGCTGGCGAAGCTGGAGATCACCACACCGGCGGGCAAGAAGGCGAAGTAGGCGGATGACCCCTGGGAATGCCATTCTCCCGATTGGCATTCCCTCCCCATCCGTGTTTATTCGTGTCTATCCGTGGTTAAAGAGTCCTTACTAAACACGCGTGGCCTTAGGTTAACCGCCAGACCGCGGGGGGATTCGTCTGAACCACGGATTACACGGATTAATAGGATGACACGGATGGGAAAGGTGAGGGAAGAAAACTGCACCTCTCCCTCTCCATCCGAACCCATCCGTGCCATCCATGTAATCCTTGGTTCAGACAAAAAACCGCGCGGCCAAATTCCCATTGCGTCCTTGCCCCCCTGCGCCATTGCGTTGGAATCCTACCGGGCCAAGAGATAACCACCTTGGATCAAGACCGGCGCGGTCTGTTCCTGCACAGCCAAAGTTAGCGTACCGAAAGACCGCCCCGGACATAGCCAATAAATCGCCTGTCTGCGTCATCTGCGAAATCTGTGGATTGTGATTCATTCGTCCCGTCAAGTTATACTATGTTAGATTAACCTGCCGGAGGCATCTTCATGGCCAACATTCATCTCGTTTGCAACGCACATCTCGACCCCGTTTGGATGTGGGAGTGGGAAGAAGGGGCGGCTGCAGCCATCTCTACTTTCCGCACCGCTGCCGATATCTGCGAAAAGTTCGAGCACTTTATCTTCAACCACAACGAAGCGGTGCTCTATGAATGGATAGAGGAGTTCGAACCCTCGCTCTTTGCCCGCATCCAAAAGCTGGTCGCGGAGGGCAAATGGCACATCATGGGCGGATGGTATATCCAGCCCGACTGTAACATGCCCAGCGGCGAATCCATCCTGAGACAGATTCAAGCTGGACGAAACTATTTCGCCGAGAAATTCGGCAAGAAGCCCACCACCGCCATCAACTTCGACCCGTTTGGCCACTCGCAGGGCATGGTGCAGCTTCTAGCCAAAACCGGCTATGACAGCTACATCTTCTGCCGCGGCATCGATGGCGGCTCCTACAACTACCCGTTCGTGTGGAAAGGCTACTGCGACAGCCAGGTGATCGGCCTGCATGTGCCCGGCTACAACAGCCCGCTAGGCAAGGCCGCGGATTGGGCTAAAGCGCGCGGGGCCGATCTGCATGGCGATGGTCCCTTCATGGTGCTCTGGGGCGTGGGCGACCACGGCGGCGGGCCATCTCATCAGGACGTGGCCGATCTGGGATCGGTGCTGGGCGAACATGGTGAGCATGTGTTCCTGCACAGCGTGCCGGAGAGCTATTTCGCGGAGATCAAGAAGAACATCGACAACCTGCCTGTGGTGGCTAAGAGCCTGAACCCCAGCATGGTGGGATGCTATACCAGCCAGTGCCGTATCAAGCAGACCCATCGGCTGCTGGAAAACGAGCTGCTGCTGACCGAGAAAATCTGCACGAACGCCGCGCTTCAGGGGTATATGAACTATCCCGCCGAAAATGTGCTGCAGGCTCAGCGCGATCTGCTGTTCTCTGAGTTCCACGACATCCTTCCTGGCAGCTCTGTGCAGTTGGTAGAGGACGCCTCCCTGCGCAAGATGCAGCACGCTCTGGAGCACCTCTCCACCGAGCGGGCGAAGGCGTTCTTCGCGCTCTGCGCTGGCCAGCCTGCTGCTCAGCCGGGTGAAATCCCGGTGGTGGTCTACAACCCGCACCCATATCCTGTGAAGGCGCTGGTGGAGTGTGAGTTCCAACTGGCTGACCAAAACTGGGCAGACAACTTCACCGTCACCCCCGTCACCAAAGACGGCGTGGAGCTGAAAAGCCAGAACCTGAAGGAACACGCGAACCTGAACCTGGACTGGCGCAAGCGGGTGGCCTTCTGGGCCGAACTGGCTCCCAGCCAGATCAACCGGTTCGACTGCCGCACAGTCTCGCTGCCAGCAAAACCGGCCATGCCAGAGCAGGACGAAACAAAAGACATCGTGCTGAGCAACGACCGGCTGCAGATGATCGTCAGCCGCGAGACGGGCATGATATCCAGCTATGTGGTGGATGGTGTGGAGATGATCGCCGACAAGGCGATGCGTCTGCTGGTCATTCAGGACAACGAGGACCCGTGGGGCATGACCGTGAACAGCTTCCGCGATGTCATCGGCAGCTTCACGCCGATGAGTCCGGAGCGTTCGGCTCAGTTCAGCGGGGTGCGAGCGTCCTCCCTGCCAGCCACCCGCATCGTGGAACATGGCGATGTGATCACGATGGTCGAAAGCTGCCTGGAGTTCGAGTACAGCAGCGCCTGTGTGCAGTTCCTGTTCCCCACAGAGGGCATCGAAGTTGAGATCCGGCTGAACCTGTTCTGGAACGAAAAGAACCGTATGTGCAAGCTGGCGGTTGGCCGTGATGTGGAACTGGCGCAAGCGGTGGGTCAGGTGATGTTCGGCACCGAGCTGCTGGCCGCGTCCGGTGATGAGCTGGTGGCCCAGAAGTGGGTGGCCTCGCAGTATGCCGATGGCCGCAGCCTGAGCATCGTAAATGACGGCACCTACGGTCTGAGCATCGAACCGTGCGGTGAAGTGCGCCTCAGTCTGCTGCGGAGCACCGCCTACTCCGGCCACCCGATTGGCGACCGGCCAATCATGCCTCAGAACCGCTACATGCCGCGCATCGACCAGGGCGAACGGCACTTCAAGTTCTGGCTGAACGCCGGATGCACCGACTCGCGCATGATGGAGATCGACCGTGAGGCACTGGCCCACAACGAGAAGCCGATCATCCTCAGCTTCTTCCCGCATGGCGGTGGTGAGATGCCTCTGCCAGGGATGCTGTGTGAAGGTGAGGGTGTGCAAGTCACCGCGCTGCAGTTCATCGAGGGCGGCTCCGCGCTGCTGATGCGGCTGTTCAACCCCACGCAGAACACCCTGCCGGCGAAGCTGAGCATCCCCGCACTAAAGGCGGAGATCAGCACCAGTCTGCGACCACTGGAGCTGCAGGCGTTCCGCGTGGAGAACCCCTCCGGCGCGGTGCGCGCCTGCGACCTTCTGGGTAACTAGCCAGAATGCAATTTAGGGGCACCGCGTGCGGTGCCCCTAACGGTTTGAGCCGATTTCATAACTATCCCCGGCAGCAGCGCTACCTTTCGTAATGGTAGTTGAATACCCTCGCTGGCGCGCTGTTGCCATTGATGCCGAACTCTTTAATATCTCCCAGCTTCTGTATGTTGTCCACCCAGTGAAAGTTGAACGCCATTTTACCCGTGTTTTTATAGCCCAGTAGTGACTTGGGAATGCGTATCTCCATCTTGTTTCCGAGCACTCTGTAGGTGACCTTACCGACGGTCTGCCATTGCCAACCTCCGCCCAGGTTCTTCTTGACGGTGGTCGTGCTAGCGTTCAGAGCCGGGCAGTTGATGAGGTAGTCATACCCCTTCCAGCCGGTGGAGTGCTTGCAGTCGCTGTCGATATACAGCATCATCCAGTTGGGGTCATTGTAGCTGGTGATGGGCTGTCTGGTCTGGGCGTAGAAGTATATGTATTGCGAATCCGTGGCGACTTTGAGCACGTTGAACTCGTTGCGGCCGGTGGTGTTGGTGTAGTGCAGCCGCGGTTTTTTGGGGTCGGCATCCACAAATCCCCAGCCATCATGGTCGCGGTGCAGCGCTGCTCCCACCATAGAGTTATATTCGGGTCGTACGCTGCTCCAGTCGCTGAAGTCGCCCTTCATCTTGATGGTCTTCGGAGAGCTGGCGGCTTCCGGCTTGCGCACGCCCTTGAACCTGCGGATGTAGCTGGCAAGCTGGTAGTAATACAGGTCACCGTGCCCGCCTTTTTGCGGTTCGATGTCACGGCTGAACTCTTCGGAATATGAATCGACGAACAACGAGTTGCCCTTATCGCCAGGAAAGCGCAGCTTACGCGTCCACATCCACTCGTTGGGGATGGGCTCTTTATTGTCCTCAAGGCGCTGACCTATCCACTCATTCCAGGCTGACACATACACGAACTTGGGGTTTACTTGCAGAACCCTTTGCCATTGGTCCGCGAAGTTATGGCCCTTGAAGTCGCGCTGCTCAGGCGGCGGCTCGACACCGTCATGGAAACTGCGTCCGCGAGCGGTGATTGTGCTGACATAGTTCAACTGAGCAGCCGGCGAAACCGGCATCTCTTCCGGCACTCCGGGGACATGCCAGCCGTAGGGTTGAGGGAACCACTCGATGAACGACCACTGGTCGGCTGCCGGCAACCGTTCCTTCTCGGCAGTGGGTAGGTTCATCCGTTCGGCGGCGTTGTTGAAGCTCCATGTCCGCCGAAACGTGAAGTAGGCCTTGACCTTCGCATCCACTCCGTCCGAGGGGCACAGAATGAGCGGCTTTCCTTGATAGATGAACCAGTTTTTGCTGTATTTGCCGGATTTGAAGAATTCTTCGTACACCTCACCAACCCGGCGCACATGGTTGGTGTTCAGGAAGAATACCACTTTGGGAGGGTTGCCACCCTCCTTGCGGATCTGGTCTAGCGTTTCCAGAAGCACCCTCACGGTGGAGGCGTAGGTTTCGTTGTTGGTGATGTCAATCGCAATGATGTCCACCCCCGCCAGCATCAGCAGCTCCATGTGCTTACGGATCACCCAGGTGTCTTTAGAGAGATAGTATCCCAGCTCCGGTTGATCCCAGTAATGGAACTCATACAGGCCGCCCCATTTTGGGTTAGCGGGGTTTGCAGCCAGAATCTGCGTGGTATTAAATGGGCCACCGCGGTTCGCTCCCATGCCAGCCGAGACACTGTCATCAAACCAGGGCTCGTAGGTGATGATCACGTGCTTCTCCGGGTCCAGCGGGCCGCACTCCTTGTATCCCGGGAGGGCTCTACCCAGTGCATCGGTGGCAACCAGGGTATCGCCTTTCAGGTCGTAAGCATGGGCACCAGTTTGGCCAAGGCCACACAGCAAAGTGGCGCATATCAGAGCGGGAACTGCGAGCTGTTTCATAAATCAAACCCCTTCACGTCAGCAGAGAGTCAAGACACTGCATCACATTATAACGCCATAGTGGAATTACTTACCAGGAAGGCATCTACATTGCGGAAATAGTTACCAAGTTTCTACTGGCTTTGTGTGGGTATGGTCTCACGCGAAGACGCGAAGACGCGAAGGGGAGGATTCATCCACAGATTACGCAGATTACACAGATCATTCAACGCGGAGGGGCAGGTATAGCTGAGCGACGTGGAGTTTGCCTTATGGAAGACTGCGCCAGGTTATCTCCTCTTTACACGATGCATCTGTGTAATCTGTGTAATCTGTGGATAAATCCTTCTCTTCGCGTGAGTAAAACTGCGGTATTGCCCTGCACGCCACATCGTGTTAGAGTGTGAGTTAAGTGCCAGCCACAACTGCGGAGTATTACTGATGACTACACGGACCACCCGAATTGCCTCGCTAGTCGAAGAAGTGAAGAACGCCTACCCACCCGAGCGTCTCGCGGCCTCCAAGCACCGCATGTCAGCGGCCTGGGCCGGGGAGCCGTCGTCAGACGCCATCCCCTTTGTGTTCCGATGCCTCCCGCCACCGGCCGACCCAGAGCTGGCGGCCTGTGCGGCTCAGACCACCCATGAGGAGGCGCTGCTTTGCCAGTTGGGCATGATCCTGGAGCGCAGCGTGCTCAATGACGACTACGTGCCGGGGCTTTCGCCAGGTCTGCGCCAACTGACCCTGCCTTCTCTTTTCGGGGCCAGGGATGAGAACCACGGCGGGCACGATTGGGTCATGCCGTTGATCACTGAACCCGATGATGTCTACCGGCTGTCCGAGCCCAACTACGGTGGGGGCACCATGGCCGCGTTCATGCTGGAGAGGGCGAACTATTTTCTGGAGATGACCGATGGGCAGATCGGTGTGAACATCCCCGACCTGCAGGGGCCGTTTTCGGTCGCCAGCCAGCTCTGGGGCGTTCAGGAGTTCCTGATGGCCGTGTACGAGTACCCTGAGCACGTAGCCGAGTTGATGCGCCGCACCACGGAGGCCACGATCGGTTATATCAGCCAGCTTCGTGAGGCGATAGGCGAGCATCTGGTGCCAATCCACTGCCATCCTGACGCCTGGATGCCTTCTACTGCAGGGATGTGCATCAGCGAGGACCTGATTGCGGTGGTCTCGCCGAGGATCTGCCGTGAGTATATCAACCCAAGCCTGGATGCGGTGGGACGCGCCTTCGGCCAATGTTATGCGCACACCTGCGGAGACGCCCAGCCCTGCGTGGATGCGCTGCTGGAAGTGGAGCACCTGAAGGGCATGAACTTCAGCACATGCGAAACCAACTTCGAGCAGGTCGCCGCCCGTACCAAAGAGCAATGGGTGCTGTTCCCGCACAGGTCGCCTGTGGCTACCGCCCACATGCGTATTCTGAGCCCAGAGGAGCACGTTCAGACTGCGTTCCGTGCGATGCGAACCCACCATGTGCCGGGGTTTGTGCATGTGGACCGCTGGCCTGATTACCTGCCGCCGTCACACCCGGATATGCAGGCGTTTTGTGCTCGCGTGCGGGATTGGGCCAACGGCATGTAGGGGCAGGCCCCTGTGCCTGCCCAGTCGGGGCGACTTGAATCAGGGCGACCACAGGGGGATCGCCCCTACCATTATCGAAAGGACACCAATGTCAAACAGCATATACCGCGAACGCTTTCGCCTGACCTTGGATCACAAGCCGGTCGACCGGTGCCCCATCGACCTGGGCGGCACGCCGCAGTCCACGGTTGACGATGGCTCCGTGATCACCAACCTGGCGAAGCATTTTGGATTCACCGGTCACCCGCCAGCCGATTACGACAAATTCGACCGGCGCATCCTGGCGCACTGGGACATCGACTTCAGGCGAGTGGGCTGCCTGGTACCGTTCCAGAACGAGCGCTGCCAGCCGATGCAGAACAACCAGTTCGTGGACGCCTACGGTATCCGCTATCGCTTCAGCGGGATTTACTGGGAGATGGTCGACAGCCCCCTACATGGCGCCAGCATGGATCAGCTTGCGGCCTACGAGTTCCCAACTCTAGACATGGTGCCAGCGGGCACACTGGAGGACTGCGCCAAGAGGGCGAAGCAGCTCTATGAGCAGACAGGCTACGTGATCGCGGGGGAACACCCGGTTTTTGGCGTGCTGGAGCTGGCCTGCTGGCTGTGCGGCTACGACCACATCATGTTGATGTTGGCCAGTGAGCCGGAGTTTATCCATCTGCTGTTTGGGAAGATACTGGAGTTTCAAAAGCTGGTCATCCGAGCCTATTACGAGAAGCTGGGCCCGTATATACACCTCACCACCAGCGGGGATGACTTCGGCACGCAAAAGGGGCTGTTCATGTCACCCAGGATGTGGCGCGAGTTCGTGAAGCCGTATATGCGTGAACGCATCAGTTACACCGCGAAGTTCACCGATGCCGTTTATATACACCACACCTGCGGGGCGGTCTACGACATCATCCCCGACTTGATTGAGATAGGGGTAAAGATACTGAACCCCATCCAGCCGATGGCCGCGGGCATGGATCCGTTACGGCTCAAGCAGACCTTCGGCGACCAAATCGTGTTCCATGGCGGTCTGGACACGCAGCAGGTTCTACCTGGTGGCGACAAGCAGCAGATCACCGACGCCGTGCGCAGTCTGCTGGAGGTGATGCACCCCCGCATCGACGGTGGCTATATCTTCGCCGCCGCGCATAATATCCAGGGGGATGTCTCCGCCGCCTCCGTCGCCGCGATGTATGACGCCGCACTGGGCGGGTAGGGTGGGCATTTCTCACGCGGAGACGCAACCGTTATGATATCGTGCGATTAGTGTTTTATGAGGCGAACTCGTAGATTTGCCACGGTGTAGATCTTAACTATTTTAGCACGATCTAGTGCTTTCGTCTGCCGGAGTACCTTTGACTCGAACTCCTTTCGGGGATCACCACGAGTTATGATTGAGCGGCACCCGAATTTTTACAGACAGAATATTAAGGTAAACTGAGTTCATGAAGACACATCATTTGAATGATCCGGATCCGATGTCTGTTCCGACGTCCGAGGTGGAAAGAGCCCCGGAAGGAGCGCGGAGCGCGACTGAAGGGGCGAGTTCCACCCCGGACGTAAATTTTTTACCGGAGAGCCGACGGTGGTCCTGCCGACGCAAACTTGAGGTGGTTCAACGCTTGATTGGCGGCGAATCCTTGGAGATCGTATCAAGGCAAATAGGTGTACCGATATATCAGATTGAGGAGTGGCGTGATAGAGTGAGCCCTGGCTGGCATGGAATCCGCTCTGAAGATACGTGTTCAAGATCCCTTAGAGCATCAGCTCAAAGAGGCCCAGCGACGTATCGGTGAGCAATCTATGGAGATTGAACTCCTATACGAGCGATGTCACCGGAGAGAAGCCCCTTTTACGCGGGGGAAATTACGGAAATGAGCACTGCCATTTCCCCCGCCACATGCGCTCACTATGGTGTAGAAAGGGTATGCCGAGTTTGGGAACAACCTCGCTCTACCTACTATATGCAAATCACAGAGGTTGTTCATCCTGCTTTAAGCACACCCAGGCTAAAGCGTGGACCCAAGACCTCCGTTTCCGATGATGAACTATTGGAAGCGATCAAGCTTGTAATCAATGGCTCTCCATTTCAAGGTGAAGGCTATAAGAAAATCCACGCGTCACTGCACTTTGGAGCACAGAAGTTGCGAGTGGGCAGGAACCGTGTGCTTCGGCTAATGCGTAACAATGAGCTTCTATCGCCTTATCGCAGACCTAAGGCAGATACTAATCAACACAATGGAACGATCATTACTGATGCTCCCAATATCATGTGGGGTACTGACGGCACACAGGTGCGGACGGTTGATGATGGAAATATCTGGATATTCAGTGCGGTAGAACACTGGAACGGTGAGTGCGTAGGCATATATGTCTGCAAACTCGGTACCCGGTTCAACGCCGTTCAACCTGTGCTTGAAGGGGTTCAGGCTATATATGGCAGCGTAGAGCGTGCTGTCGCCAACGGGCTTACTCTGAGACTCGACAACGGATCCGCAAATTGCTCCGATCACTTCCAGTATGAAATCAAGCGGCTGGGGATCACACCCAGCTTCAGCTATGTGCAACAGCCCCAGACAAATGGTGTGGTTGAGCGATTCAACCGGACACTAAAGGAACAGGTCATTTACGCACATGTATTTCAGAATGTCGACGAAGTGAGGGAAGCAGTGCTACAATTCAAACAGGAGTACAATCGTTCGTGGCGATTGGAGAAGATGGGATTCAAAACGCCGCTTGAAACCCGCCAGTGCTTTGTAGAAGAGCACTCCATTACAACTGCGGCTTAACACTAACCCGTGTCTGTGTAACCGGGTGCGATACACCACGAGTTATGATCTCTAGCTTCTTCAGGACATAGGTTGTAAGCATGTCCATCTTACATGATTGGTTTGGACATTCCTTCAAAACAGAAATAATGGCATCTTTGATATCTTTGAGAGGGACATTCTGAACTGGTCTGCGAAGAGCAGGAACCTGGGGAGCCTCGATATTACTAGATTGTCTGTTGTCCTGCTTCTGATGTGGTAGTTGATCACTAGCACTAATCGTTGACCCCGGTTTCTGAACCGTATCTAATGTTGAATCATCATGAAAATCTTGTCGATCACCAACATCATCTGTTTGATTGTGACTTTGAGGATATATTTGCTTTTGATCTAGATAGTCTACGAGTCCTTGCACTACAGATTCTTGATTGGCATAAAATGATGATTCCGTGATTCTGTAGAACTGCCAACCACATCTTTCTAACATTCGTTGACGTTGATTGTCATCGTCAAATCGATCTGGACCATGCCATGCATCCCCATCGCATTCCACTGCTAGTCTGCACGTACCCCCCTCAACTACAAGGTCAATACGCTTGCCTGCAACCTCATATTGCGGTAACACAGCGTATCCGCGTGCAGCTAAAGCAACGGCGACATCAACCTCAAACCAGCTTTCAAAGGGCAGCATCGGCTTAATTTGACTCCGATTGACATTTGTAGATGATCGAAGTATTTCCTCATATTGAATACCCGCAATATTCCTGTTAACTGGTTCCATGAAGAACTTTACCAACCGTTGGCGGTAGTCGCTATTACTTAAGTCTTCTGGCCTTACGGAGCAAAACAACCACATTTGGTCTTTGGCCCGACTAGCTGCAACGTTAAATCTTCGTTTATCTTCATCCTTAGTGAGTGCGCCTATCCGCATGTTAGATGCAGCTACCATTGATAGGAATATAACATCACGCTCATCCCCTTGAAAACTATACGGCTTACCGCATACTATCCGTCGTTTCCTAAACTCTTGAATGCCGATCTTATCTAGAAGAAGTTTCTGTATATAGTCGGCTTGAGCATCCCCTTGTAGTGTAATCACACCCATGGTCTTATCATTATAACGGGGATCATGACATATATTAGCAATAGTATCTACAAGAGCACTGGCTTCGTTCTTATTTATAACACGGCTTTGATCACCTTCACGAAATCCGTTCTTGATATACCGCCACTCTAGTGGGCGCAACCGATTGTCGCTAATCGGGTTACACTATACCAGCCCATTCGGCATGTGTGAGCCACCCATGTTCGGCATGACTATACCACTCTAGCCGTGTTTCTTTGCCCCTGACCGCCTAAATGATAGACACAGTTTTATCAGGAGGGCATACATGGAAAGGCTAAGAATGCAGATCATAGAAGAGATCATATTCCGACTGCGGCGTGGGCAGTCCCAACGAGCGATTTCTCGTGACACGGGCTGCGCTCGTAACACCGTCAGCCAATACGCACAGTGGGCATCTCGACTTGGATACCTGGCTCCAGATTCAGATATGCCGAGTATGGAGGCATTTCGTGACACCTTACCGCAGCGCAAACGACGCAGTAATGTGTCTAGTGCTGAACCATACCGCGAAGTCATCGAGACTTATCTCCAGGCTCACATAGAGGCAGTGACCATCCACAACAACCTAAAGCGACTATACGGGTTTACCGGTAGCTACTCTTCGGTTATTCGCTTCATTAGCGGATTGACCCCCAAAGAGCAGTTGGCCATTATACGTCTAGAGACAGATCCAGGAAAACAGGCCCAGGTTGACTTCGGATTTGTGGGGCAAATGAAGGACCCCGCAACAGGCAAGATGCGTTCAACGTATGCCTTCTTGATGACGCTATCACACTCTCGACATCAATACGTGGAGTTTGTATTCAATCAAAGGATACCCACATGGGTGAACTGCCATATCAACGCCTTTGAATTCTTCGGAGGCGTTCCAGAGGAACTTGTGATAGACAATCTAAAGTCAGCGGTTCTCAAAGCAGATATATACGACCCTGTCATCTCGGAGCCGTATCGGCAACTGGCCTTGCACTACGACTTCCTCATTCATCCATGTAGAGTGAGAACCCCGGAGCATAAAGGAAAAGTGGAAAACGGGGTTCATTACGTGCAGCGAAACTTCATTGCAGGCCGGGAGTTCATGGATATCGACGAAGCGAACCTGCTTGTGAAGACCTGGATCACACAAGAGGCAGGTCTGCGTAACCATGGAACCACACATAAACAGCCATTGGCGCAGTTCAATCAGGTAGAGAAGAGCACGCTTAAGTCATTACCAGACACGGAATTTGATCTCATTGAAGTTCGTAGTGCGAAAGTCCATCGGGACTGTCATGTTACAGTGTATGGTTCTTACTATTCCGTGCCCTACAGCTACATAGGCAGCCAAATGGACGTGCATCTGCACGAACGAGTGGTGCAGATATATGATAACGACCATAAACTAGTTGGAACACATCAAAGAGCGACACAACAAGGGCAGCGCATTACCCGCATGACTGATTACCCAACACATAAAGTGGCCTATATGGTTCTTTTAATCGAGAATTGCCTGGAATTAGGGCATGACATCGGCCCCAGTTGTGTTACGGTGCTTAATGCTTTGCTGGCTGACAGGCCTGTAGACCGAAGACAATCCGTGAAGAGGATCGTCCGGCTAGTTCAAACGTACAGCAGTAGTCGCCTGGAAGCGGCCTGCGCACGCTCTCTCTATTACCAAGATGGTAGTTACCAACGCATTGCTAAGATACTGAGGGCCGGTACAGATCACGAGCCAATGGGAATAACATCTTCTCTTCCCCCTAAAAAAGACTACCTCTTCGCTCGTAGTGCCGACGAATTCATTTTGGTCAGTAATGCTGACACCAATATGGAGGTAGAAGCGTGTTAACTCACACACTGCTACCCAAGCTCAGGCAACTCAGATGGTCTGGCATGGTTGATAGCCTCGAAGAGAGAGCGGAGCTAGCCCGTGAGCAAAAGCTCTCACCAACGGAGTTCCTTGCGTTATTAGTAGATGATGAGCTTGAGCGACGCAGCCAAACTAAACAGGTAAAGATGGAGAAGGCGGCCTGTTTCGAGAACACGAAACTGCTGTCCCACTTCGACTTCAACGCTGTACCTACCCTTGATCGTTCGCTGGTAAGGGAGATGGCGACCTGCCAGTTAATCGCTCAACATGCCAACTGGCTGGTGTGTGGTCCCACTGGTGTGGGCAAGACACATCTAGCCACCGCCATAGGTTATGAGGCCATTAAGCGAAGCTACAGTGTTTATAACAGTTCTGTCCACAAGTTGCAACAGGAGATGTTTGCGGCCAGGGCAGACGATGCTTATACGCGGTTGATTAAGAAATTGGTCAACGTTGACCTCCTGATACTCGACGACTTTGGTCTTCGCCCCATCACAATTCAGGGAGCGGAAGACCTCTACGAGATCATCCACCAGAGATACGAGAAGGGCAGTATTGTATTGACATCTAATCGGGCTCCCTCCGAATGGCCGGAGATGTTTGGCGACTCTCTTCTCGCTTCAGCTGCTATGGACAGATTGACTCACCATGCCCGGGTGACTGTTGTCACCGGTGAGAGCTATCGCCAAAGGCAGCGCAGAGGGGAGGTAAGCAAGCCGGATAATGCATCCGTAGAGTGAGATACCGACGCATCCAACACTTACATTGGGCAATGAACACGAACTAGTCAAGTGGTATACATATGCCGAACATGGGTGGTAGTAATAAGGTGACTATTGACACCGATCAGGGGGATATTGTCGTAATGGGACCAAAGGAGAACTCGAATAACACATTTCATTGCTGAACCGGATGATTTCAGGCATGCACCTGAAGTGTTCGCGTAAGGAGACCTTGCTACTACCGTATCGAAGTCTACCGTGGTCAAAAAGACTGCTGTGTAGATCAAATGCAATAGTATGTTGAAATCCTGACAATCGTTCACGTTGCATTAGGAAAACTTTGTCTTCGTTAATCCCGACGACCTCAGGGCTGATTTGCTGGTCATCTCCAACAATGATGATCTTCTTAGCCAGATAAAACAAAGGAAGTGCCTCAATACTACACTGCGAGGCTTCGTCTATAATGATGACATCGAACATCCCTTGTCGTGGAGTGATCGTGTCCCAAATCCTGTGGAGTGGCATGATCCACCCTGGAACGGCCTCGTTGCATTCGCTAAGATGCGTCTGGGCTTCACGACGGTATCGCCATGCTTGTTTCCCAGTAGCTTTCCCTAGCCTCTTCATCGCAAGCTGCCATGAGGTCATGTGTTCTTTGTGTTCGACGGCAAGACGAGAGAAACAGAACGACCAAGCATGAAGAGACGCGAGTTCTGCAATGATCTTTTTAATCTCATCTTCGACTTGAATTGTTCTGACGGTAAGGGTTTCGTAGCCCGATTGATTGGAAAAAGAACGTAGCCAAGAGCACGCTTGTGCCCACTGCCAAGCACCCTCTATATTAGCTAGTCGATTTTCCCAGACCGGCGATTGATCATCTTGATACAGTTGCTTCACGAGTTCCGGACATACAGCATTTAAGTTTTCAAATCGCATCAGTACCGTCTGTTGCGATTTTAGCGTCTGTACCTGATTGAAGGCTGAAGTATAGTCAGTTATGGATCGTTGTTCAATCGCTTTGGCTAAGACATTGTGAATGGGATGGTGCTCGGTACTGTGTTCTCGTAGTTGGTTTGCTGCATTACTTAAGGATTGGCGTAATAGTTTGAGTTGATGTTGAGCCACAACACAATCACATGAATGAAGTATCGACCGAAGGTTATCATGATCTGCCCATACCGGTTCTACGGTCATTTTGTGTAGGTCTATGATGTCTCGTATCTCGTTCTGGTAATCGTGTAACACTAATATTTTTCTTACTGTGTCACACAAACTCGTAATTTGAGCAACAAGCAATGTGATCTGGCTTGTTTCGAATGAAAACACACCTTCCCAGAAATTCATAGCTCTTTGTAGGCTCATATTTACATCAACTATTGTTATTAAGCGACTTAGGTCTGCTACACTAGTGCATGGCTGTCCATTTAACCTTACGGATTTCGAGATATAGTTGGTATTCCGCCAGTCTGCATTGAACGCTCCTTTAATTACAGATTCACCACACTCGGAGATGTATTTTTTTCGTTTGTTGGCATCTTCGATAAGCTTAGCCTGTTCACATTCACCGGTAATATCCATCTTTGTGATGTCTGCAAGAGTAACGTGAGGCGCTATGTGTTGTAATAACTCTTCGGTGTTAAGCAAACGCACCTTCCACTCCTGTAATTTCCCCGACAACACATCTTGCACTGCACGTATAACCCATTCACCCGATTCTGCCGTGACTTGGTTGCTGCACATAACAAATTTTTCAATTATTGATTGGCACGTTTTCAGATCGTCGATTGTCCACGAAGATAGTTGCTCAACAAAAGCCTGGTTCGCTACAGGTGCGAGGTTATCAATAGTGCCTATGAGTTCGATCTCTTGTTCAAACTGTGAATATATACTGCCACAATCGACTAGATCAACAGGAAGTGACTTTAGTATATCGTCTCTATCTATATTTAGAATAAGTCGATAATCATGCAGTAAACCTATGAGTTGGTTTGCTGTAAATGGACACGATGAATCAGGGGACACGTGGTCCACGAACCATCCATAAGTTTTCTGGTGCATGAGAATACTTCGAGCGATATAGGCTGCTGTGCCTTCGTATACACCGGGCACCACTGTATGATTATTGATTTCAGCATTACGGATATCATGAAGGTTTTTTGTCAGCAGTGAGAGTTCGCTCTTATGATCATGCCACTTCGATTCTAATGCGGCGATCTTCGTTATCGATTTCCGTGAAGACCACGTATCACTTTTAGTTAGAATTGCACCAACACTACGCTCAAGAGCTTCTCGCTCATCCATCCCTTCACCTAATAAGCTGATACATAAGGGACGGATCTCAACTGGTAATAGCTCATGAAGCACCAACAGCGCACGTGGAGTCTTGGCTGTTATGAGGATTCGCTGACCTGTGGCTAACAGATGACAGATCAAATTGGCGATTGTATGCGATTTACCAGTTCCGGGAGGACCTTGTACAAGAACGCCGTTTGACGTACGTAACTTATGTATGATGTGCATCTGTTCATCATTAGCAGGTTTTGGAAAGAAAACAGAACCATCAGTATTCGAATCATCAGTATGATGGCTATCATGTACGCTACCTCTAACGATATCTCGGTTATTTGTAACCTCAGCGATACCACCCAATTCACCCAGATCAGTATGTCCTTGCTCAATATTGGCTTTAATGCCCCGCAAGACCTCAATCAACCCTTTCGAAGATCGTTTTCTTAGTATAAAGGCAGGAGCATATGTGATCACGGGATTCTGTCTCACGTGCTTGTGTTCATCACGGTACATATCACTGTAATACCGACCGTTGGCACTAACAGTGTTTACCACAGACTGTAATACTTTTTCGACACACTCAGTAGCCCAAGGGATATCATCAGCGTCTTTTAGATCACCTGTCGCCTGTGCTTCCGAATAATGCGGACGATAATCAGGTTCAAACAACTCATATTCAGGTCGCAGTCTGCACCCATCAGGGTGTGCCCTAACTGTGATTTTCGCCAACTCAGCATCCATTTCTATAGATGCATTAGCGACAACGACGTGACGATCTATCTCTTGGTTATTTGGTGTGCGCCATTCAAATAGCCCCATTGCTAATACAAACTCATATTCCTCACCTAGTTTGCTGATGTCTTGATGAATAGCGAATAATTTCTGATAAAGATCATTCATCAATACCCAATCGTCATGGTGGCCTTTCCAGACTGTCCACTTGTCACTAATATATCGTTGCCATTCATCTGATATATGAGGGTAATCAACTAGGTATTGCTTGTCATGGTTTGATTCGTGACCATCTGAATCTACAAACAAACCTTCGCTAGGTATATCTCTTTGAATTTCGTCCTTTAAGGTGGGCGGGTCATCAGAATTTACGACATTCCACATAATCCATGGAGCGCATTTATTGGGAATTGGTGGTATCTCTGGTTCATCATATTTACGGATTTCAAGCCATATATCAGGGTCATTTGATATTTCCATGTTTCTGTTTACTAGATCACAGTTCTTCACATTAGGAACATCAGACACCCATAATAATCGTTCATATAGGCGATAGTTTCGAATAGGAATGGAACGTATAGATGCCATATCGATCAGATAATCCAACATGCTCAGGACTTTATTGATATCAGTGGTAGCATCATTACTATTAACTTCTATCATCGAAACTCACCGTCCTTGGGTAAACAATCACATCGGGATGGTTTGATAATTTCATACTATGATACCATCTACTCGTATCGTAACAGCAACGTTACATAGTGTCAATGCTTACATCCCTAAGTGATCAATCAACGATGAAGCATATTTAGCTCTAGCTCTATTTCTGTCTGCTTATTCTTCATGAACTCGTCAGTAGACCAGCCTTCGATATCTGAGCAGATACCATATGCAGATACGCGTTCAGCCGATCTTCGATCAGTCATAGATATTTCTTCGGTGGCCTACCGCAAGAACCAGCACTACCACCTTATCGTCTTCTATGCGGCACAAAATCCGGTAGTCACCAACGCGATAGCGCCAGAGTCCCGACAAATCCGCAAGCAAAGGCTTTCCAAAGCGGCGAGGGTCTTCTTCTGTGCTAATACGCTCACGCAGGTAGCTGATGATGTTCTTTCGGACCTGCGGATCAAGCTTGCGCGCATCACGTATGGCCCGCTCATCCCACTCAACCGTCCACGCCAAGCTCAATTTCCGCTTCATCCATGGTCAGTCTTTTCCCGGGCTTTTCCAGCCGTTCTATTGCGATGTAGGTATCTTCCATATCGTCTATCAGCCGCAGAATTGCTTCTCTGGCGTAATAGGTCTTCGTCCGTCCTGTGCGTTTGGCTAGAGCTGTAAGTCGGTCGTCAATTTCAGCGGGGAGCCTAATGGCGATCATACTTTTCATTTTGGTTGTACCTCCACTATGATATACATGTATATCATACCTTGAATACTACAAAAGACCATCCTAAAGCTCATTCAATCGTCTTGTAAAAATGATCCGGATAATCGACTATAGATTCTCGCCGTTCGGCACTCACGGGTTGGGAACTATAGTGAAGTGTAGCTACTCAGCGCAACCCGTGGAAGGCAACCGGATACCGTCTACCCCGAAGTGGGTCGTCTTCGGTGACTTAATAGAACGGCTATCACGAATAGGTGCGACCCACTTCGGGGTAGGAATGATGCACCGCTTTCCAGGGGTATCGCTTCGCTCACCCCTGGCTATAAGAACTGCTACCCACTTCGTGGGTGCCCGGAAGCTCTCATGGCGATTCAGATTACTATAGGTGCAAAAAAAGGGGCTGCCGAAGCAGCCCCCAGGGTCGGTAGCACTCTAGGAGACCTCGACGACCTCCTCAAGCAGTTCAGGCTCATCCAAGCCGATGCGCTTGCGCACGGTGCCATCATCGCTGGCATCGCGGGTGGCGGTATTTAGGTGAAGCAGCAAGGCCTTGATATCAATCACTCCGCCTATGGTGAACCAAATGGTGATTGGTACCGCCAGAACGAAGCTGATAAACATCGGCACATAGTGTGACCATGCCCACCAGTAGTTGCTGACGCCACCACTCTTAGCCATTGACAGGTTAATGATGGAAAACACCACGAACCACAGGAAGTTGATCGCATTCCAGAAAACCAGCGCGAGGGCCAGAATGCGGTCACTCTTACTGAACTCTTCAGTAATACCTATGACTTTCTGCCATGCAGATATCTTGCTTTCGGCGAATACATCATCTGAAGCGATTGTGTATTTACCACGGTGGAGCAGCTCCTGCAGGTTATAGTCCTTCTTGCAGGTCATCAGGCTAACCACCACATACAGCAGGGCGGAACTGCACATGCCTATGAAGTAAAGCCACTGGCCGTTGATGGGGAAATGGGCCCAGACCTTTGGAATCACCAACCCGATGACTCCGATGATCGCCCCCGAAATCAAGCCCGCAAACGCACCTTGTGTCGTGCCCTTTTTCCAATAAAGGCCGCCGATAATAACCGCCCCTGAGCCGCCTAACCAGAGTGTTCCGGTGATGGCGAAGAAGAAGTAAATGGCCTCCGTCGGCTTATACAGCAGACTGAACAGGAACGCAAAAGCGGCTACAAAGAAGATCGAGCGTCGGAGCACCTTTATGTGGTCCTCAGGGCTTATTTCTTTGTTTCGAATCGGCATATACACATCCTGCACGAAAATGCTGCCCCAGGAGTGCATGTAAGTGTCATGGCAGGTGAAAGAGAAGAACAGGAAGATCATGGCCAACAGGCCTTTCACACCCACGGGTAGAATGGTCACCGCGGCCAGCGGAACCCGCATTTCGTTCCTCACGGATTCATTGGTGATGTTCGCCAGGTGCGAGTTGACCCATTGCGCCTTGTCGGAGAACTCAGGCAGCTTCATGATGGCAATGGCGGCTAAAGCCAGCAGCGTGATACACAGCGCCTGCGGCATTTGACGCCAAAGACCAATGATACCGCCCATCTTGCCCTCATGCGGTGTTTTGGCGGAACTGAAGAAGCCTTGCCCGCCTTGCCACGCCATGTAGCCGTAGAAGGCACCGATAAGCGCGATCGCTTGATACCAGAAGTTGAAGTCATCCACTCCAGTCGTGTGGAACGGGTTGAGCATGCTTTTATCTGCAGGCATCAAAGACATCGCATGAACCATCTGCGGCCATGAAACCTGCGCTAGAACAGCCACAATCACCACACAGAAGGCGACCAGAGAAACCATACCTTGAACGCACTCAGTGACCATCACGGAGATCTGTCCGCCCATAGTCACAAAGGTGAGTGCCAGACCAAGGTCAATGATCATGACCGTCGCAAATGAAGAAAATGCCCACGGTAAGTTGAACAGATGGTAGGTTTCGGGAATGCCGCAGTAGTAGATGAAGAAATGGGCAGCTACCGCTGGGAAGATTCCAAAGTTGATGACCCCTGATGTCCAGCAGAGGGAGCCCGCAAATATACGGAATTTACGGTTATATCGCATCTCAAAAAACTGTGCCATTGTTAAAGCACGTGTTTCGCGGAAGCGGTAGAACACCCATCCTGTCAGCAGAATGATCACCGTGACAGGGATCATCATACCATTCCAGAAGCCTGGAGCCAGGCCCACTTTGTATGTCATTTCAAAGATGGCAATAAAGGTAATTGCACCGGTGTTGCCCATCTGCGACGCGATGGTCAGCAGGTAACGCCCGGCCAGACGGTTGGCCGAAAGAAAGTCGGCCACGCCCTTCATGTAGTGCTTCGTGCTTAGGCTTACGGCACGAAGTGCCACCACAGCAACGATGAGTATCGTCCAGTCGATCCATGAGAGATTCATTTAGAATGCACTCCCTGCGAGTAGATTTACGATATTGAAGACTCATATGCGCGGTTCACGCGTATCAAGAAACATCCCCTGCTGCATGATACAGCAGGGGATGTTGACCTTACTCGAACTGCCAAAAGCCAAAGCTCTTGGGCTGGTGAAAAGCGATGGAGTTGCCCGGTAGAGGGCTCCAGGTCAGGTATGCGCTGCCCGTGGGGGTACCGCGCTCGATGCGGTAAAGACCGCCCAGCCAGACATCGCCCGATTTGGGCATCGCTTTTCGGTCACTGAACACCGCGATGGGTATTTTGGTCTCTACCACCCATCCCTTCAGTGTCTGACCCTGCACGTTCACTTTGCCCCACTTCACCGTGTGTTCGGATCCCTTGGCATCCCATTCGCGGCTGCCGCGCCATCGGCCATCAGGTGCCCATACGATCTCAAGATCAACCTTGGCGCCTAGCGGGTTCCATTCGAACTCGTAGTAGTCCATTTCATCACAGCCGGCATCCACGAATATCTCCGCCACGTCCTGCTCCCACAGGTTCATTTCGTCGCGGCTCATCCATGTTTTGCTACCGCTGTCTTCGCAGTCGATCCGCACATACAGCCACTTGGCGTCGTAGCCCATCCGCACGCCTGTCAGAGGAGAGCCACCACCCTGGTGCTTCCAGTTGCTCAGAACGGTTTGGGGGAGCTGTGACCAGTCGGGCATCTCATCTTCATTGAGTTTGGCCACGCGGCCCACAAACAGCCGGGGATAGGACGTCCACACTTTAGGGATCATGCCCACATGGGTAAATCGCTTCAGCGACGAGGAGAGCATCGC
The DNA here is from genome assembly GCA_963677485.1 of Armatimonadota bacterium. Lineage (GTDB taxonomy): Bacteria > Armatimonadota > HRBIN16 > HRBIN16 > HRBIN16. The sequence continues at coordinate 1,702,855 of OY781964.1, forward strand.
CTTGTCTTTCGCTGCGATGCTGTAGAGCATGTTAGCACCATCGGCGGACGGCTGCTGAACAGCCGCCACCACGCCGTTTCCGACCATTACGGGTAATTGCATCCGCATCGAGGTTGGCAGGTACTGGACTAGGTTCTTTCTGTCTTGGTCACTGATCTTACTCTGGTCAAGCAGCGTCAGTACGTCGGTGTTAATCGGGATTCCCGCCGATATGGAGTCAACCGCGGTATAGCTCCAGTCGCGCATCTCACTGCTGGCAGCGGGCTGAGCGGCCATCCAGTTAGCCACAAACTGCTCCGACTCGGTGGAGATCACCACCAGAGGCCGTGCTGCCGCGCTATAGAGCACGGCACCCTCTTCGCTGGCCGTCAGATTTGCCAAGCCAGCCTTATCGAACCGGCGGAGCAATGACATCAGCAACTGTCGGTTGGGGGCACTGACCACCAGATCCCATTGGTTGGTGTCCGCTGACTTTATGGTGTAGACGACAAGGTTGTTTTCGGCCACCGCCGATAGATTGGTCTGCTCGGTAAAGCTGGCCTTTTCCATGTCGAAGATATACAGGTTGCATTGTGGTTTGGTGCCCTTAGCAGTTTGCGCATCCGATAGTCCGCTGACTTCATTGCTAAAACTAACTGGGTTGATTTTGTAAGTTTTGAAAAAATCCTTGAGGGACTGCCGTGTTTCGGTGGTATGAATACGCACCTCTGTGCCAGACAGTAGATACCCAACATTCGGCGGTGCGGCGGGAGCGGCAATACATACGGAGGTCACAGCGAGTAGAGATAAAACTGGTTGCAGGTATTTAGTCACGAAACTGTGCATGTCGCACCTCTCTTTACCAGCAGGCCGACATGATGAACCTGTCGGCAGAAATAGACATTATATCGGGATCGGAACCGATACAGCGGATGGGCCTGATACGGATATGTTAGCATCTGTGAGCCACTGACGCCACCTGCTTACCACAGTATTCACTATTATCGGTCGAGATTCCTTTACGGGTTGTTATATAGCGGTGGGGTGGATGTTGATCCATGTTGTGCATATGCCTCAATATAGATGGAGGTTCCGCCGAAGAGAGTAACTCTGAGGGCTTTACCTCCTTTCTTTTTTCTGGACTGGGTTTATCATGGGTGAGTTCCCTGAGAATGCGGGTCGTATCTCACTATCACCACTCCGCAGGCTGGAGCAGGGGCCTCACCCAACGCCCGCCGGAACGCGGGCCGGTATTGATAAGCGACGGGTGACAGTGCCCGTACCGGGACGAAGTCACGGACGGGCACTGTCACCCGTCGCCGCTTGCCGGTGGTTTGGGTCGCAGTCTACCAGTCAAGCAGTTCCTCAACAGAAAATACCACCTCCCACCCTAACGCTATGCTATAATCTGAACTACATAAACCGTGTCAGGCATCATACGCCGAACGCGCATGGGACCGGCTAGAGATAAACTCAACACCCTGAGGAGCAAAATCGCTATGGAACGAACACCTGCCGTTGGACTAGAGAACGCCAAGTCGACCAAGCACTGGACCGACCCCTTGAATGTGGTATGGAGTACCCCAAGCAAGGATGCCGCCGGATCGATGCCGCTGGGTAACGGGCAGGTAGGTATCAACTTGTGGGTAGAGCAGAATGGCGATCTACGATTCTATATCAGCCGCACCGACTCCTACAGCGAGATCAGCCGGTTGCTCAAGGTGGGCGAGGTGCGGGTTGCGATCTCCCCCAATCCGTTCAAGGCTGGTGCACCGTTCAAACAGGAGCTGGTTCTACGAGACGGCGCATGTGTGATCAACGCCGGTAGAGGCGCAAACCAGGTGACGCTGCGGGTGTTTGTCGATTGCGACAATGCGGTGGTCTACTGCACCGGAAAGTCAGCCAAACCGCTCAGCATCAAGGCCACTGTGGAAAGCTGGCGAACCGAACGGCATGTGATCCCGTCTGGCACCGAGCAGAACTCCGCGTGGTCACTCCATGATGCGCCTTTTGAGCTTAGCGAAGCCGCCGATCTGTTCCCCAAAGGCCTCGGTAACGCCGTGGCCTGGTACCACCGCAATGAGGATACGCTCGCGTTCAAGTCGACGATGCAGTTACAGTCGCTGGATTCCGTTGCCGATAAAGCGACGGACCCAATCATCCACCGCACGTTTGGAGGCTGGATGTCCGGCACAGGCCTCAAGCCCGTGGATCACCGCACACTGTCCAGCAGCGCGCCATTAAAGCAGTTTGCGTTGTCAGTCGCGGCCCCTTGCCTGCAGACCGCCACACCGCAAGGTTGGCTGGACGAAGCGCGCCGGCTGTCTGAAGATGCGGATGCCGATCAAGCGGCACGACGCACGACGAACTGGTGGCGGGCGTTCTGGGACAGATCATGGGTAGTGGTCGATGGCGACAAGAGCGGCATCACCATCCCCCATGGCACGAATCCGCTGCGTGTGGGTTTTGATTCGAATGGTGAGAACAGGTTTCCTGGCGAGATCGGCCGGGCCAGCATCTATTACAAGCCGCTGTCTGCAACTGAGATATCAAGGCTGGGATCAACCCAGACCAGCTCCATACCATCGAAAGATGGTGCTGTGCTCACAGTGGGTGCGAAGGGGCCAGAGGCCATCGACTTCAAATCCGTCGATCTCAAACGCGGCCTGACGCTTGAAGCGCTGATCAAGCCAGCCTCCTCTGCACCTGGACGGATTATCGACAGCCTGACCGCAGGCGGATCAGACGGGTTTCTGTTTGACACGCACCCAGGAAACACACTCCGGCTGATTGTTGGGAACACGATCATGAGTGCCCCCGCCGGTATTCTGAAAACAGGCCAGTGGCAGCATGTCGCCGCCAGCGTGGACACCGCGACGGGTGCGATGACGATCTACCTTGATGGCAAGGTCGTGGCGAAGCTGGCTGGCGTTGATGAGACGAAATCACCCATCACGCGTGCTTACGCTCTGCAGAGATACGTTCAAGCCTGCGGTGGTAAAGGCCCGTTCCCGATCAAGTTCAATGGGAGCATCTTCACCGTGGAACCGGCCGTGATGGGGATGCCATTCAACGCCGACTGGCGGAACTGGGGTGACTGCCATTGGTGGCAGAATGTGCGGTTTGCATATCACACGATGCTCGCGACCGGTGATACCGAGATGATGGAGCCGCTGTTTGATCTGTATGAGCAGGTGCGGCCCCTGTGTGAAGCTCGGGCAAAGCTCTATCACAATGCCAAAGGCTGCTACTTCCCAGAGACGATGACGATGTGGGGCACATACTCGAATGGCGACTACGGCTGGAACCGAGCAGGTCTGAGGCCCGATGAAGTGCAGTCTCCCTGGTGGCAGTATGCCTGGAACCAAGGGCTGGAACTTGTGGCCCTCATGCTCGACCGATGGGATTACACTCCGGAGGACTCTTTCGTTCTGAAGCAACTGCTTCCGATGGCGGAATCGGTGTTGAGTTACTTCGACACGCGGTTTAAGAAGGACGCCAATGGCAAGGTAGTGCTCGACCCGTCTCAGGCAGTCGAGACGGTGTGGCACGATGTGGTCAACGATATGCCCTCCACAGCGGGGCTGCGTGACGTGACTCAGCGGCTGTGCGCCTTACCGCAACGACTCGCCACACCTGTCCAGCGCAGGTTCTTCAAGATGATGAAATCCGCCTGCCCCGATGTTCCTGTGGAGGATGTCACGATTGATGGCAAGCAGCTGCGCCGTCTGGCTGGTGCGCAGAAATACAGCCCTGTCCGTTCGAACTGCGAGAACCCGGAGCTGTATGCCATCTGGCCGTTCAGGTTATACGGCGTGGGTAAACCGGGGCTGGATTTGGCGAAAGCGGCGTATGCCACCCGCGTGAACCATCTGGACGTGGGCTGGGGCTACGATGGCAACTGCGCAGCTCTGCTTGGGATGGCGGATGAGGCGGCCCGCATCATGCAGGTAAAGGCCGCGAACTCCAACCAAGCCTACCGATGGCCGGCAAGCTGGGGGCCGAACTTCGACTGGGTGCCGGACCAGGATCACGGCGGCAACTTGCTGCTGACCACGCAGTTGATGCTGCTTCAGTCCGATGGCGAGAAATTGCTACTGTTGCCAGCCTGGCCCAAAGCGTGGGATGTCAGCTTCAAACTTCATGCCCCGCAGAACACCACCGTGGAGTGTGTGTATAAGAGGGGCAAGATAGAGACGCTGAAAGTCACACCTGAAGCCAGACGCAAGGACGTGGTGCTGCCGAAGTAGCGCAGGACCTACTCGCTCTCCACCCAAACGGGGCTGCACCAGGCCTGCCGACCGTTCACCTGCGTCACACGCACGTAGTAGTAGTCGGTGGGCCGCTCAGCCACAAGGTCTTCCACCTGAAGCAGCACGGAGTTGCCTTCGCCCTCAGAGTTGATGTGGAAGATATCACGCCCGTTCTTCACCACATCCACGCGTTTCAGGATGGCGGGGGCCTGCACCTTCAAAGCCAGCCGACGGGGCTGACCAGCGGGATGCTTCAGCTCAGAACCCGCCACCTGATCGCATACCCGGAAGTCGATCATGATGCGCGCACCACTTGCGGCGATGGTGTGCTTCTGCTTGATGCCTTGCCAGATCGCCTCGCGGGTGAGCTCAGGTGCCCATACCCCAAGAATCCCAGGTTCGTCATACCGAACCTTCGCCCCCATATGGCTGTCGGCACCAGGGCTGGGCAGATGGACGTCGGAGCCCGCCACGCAGCCCATACGTGCGCCCATCTCCAGCGCGTCTTGCCAGTGACCACCCCGCGCCTCAACCACTGCTGGGCGAGGGTTGCCGAAATACTCGTTGGTGCCCCACTTGCTGTATAACTCAGTCATAGGCGGCATCATATCCAGAGGAATGGCCGTAAAGTTCACACCCTGACTCACATCGGCTGTGTGGTGCGGAATCGCAATGATGTCCTCACGGGCTAACAGCGCACGCCACTCCGCCTCCGTAATCTGACCATCCTCCACGCCGCGCACCAGTTCGCCTCTGCCGGTGCGGTAATACAGACAGAGGTTGCAGAACCATGGGTAGCTGTCACGTTCATAGGCAAGGATCGTCACGAAGCGGCCATCAAGATGGTACTCCGCCACCTTGCGCTGCGTGAGCTCCCATTTGTTGCCCTCCCACAGGCAAGGACGCCCCACACCGCCGTGGTCATGGTCGGTGACGGCGCAGAAATCCATCATCGCCTCGTCACGGGCGAAGCTGAAGTAATCATCCAGCGACCCGCGGCCGTCTGATATCTCGGTGTGACCGTGGATCTCACCCCAGTACAGCTTCAAGCCTGTGTTGGGGTGCCAGTTCGGTGTGGTCAGCTTGGCAAGTTCTGCATAATCGGTCTGCCTGCCTGTGTATACCAATCTGGTCACCTGCAAGTCGCGGCTGGGGTGCGTGAATATGCGTCCGTCCATTGTGATCTCCCTTCGTGATGCTAATCGTCCCAAGTCAACAGTGCGATAGTGTTGTCGTCACTGACTGGTGGAGCTGTGGGCACAACGGTGTCATCCGGCACGGTGCCGCGTAGAATGCGCACATCGTCCATCGCACCCACGATGCCCAGCGAGCCGTCCTGTATACCGCCCAGTGTGACCGGGTGCTTGCTGACGGCGATCTGCCTGCCTGGATACTGTTTGTCGATCGCGACTTTACCGTCTACCAGCAGTTTGGCTGCACCCGGGCTCAGCACTAGCCGGTAGAAGTGCCAGTTGTTATCAGCAACCTTGATGTCAGACAACACCGAGGCCCCCTCGTAATCCGGGATGTAGATGGCGGCCTGGTGATCTGGTGTCAGCCATATCTCCCAGTGCCCGGTGCCTTTCGGAGCACGGGATATCAACACACGGGTAGAACGGACCTCAACACGCGCCCAGAAATCCACCGTGATGGCGTCTTGCTTCAGCCCCTGAGTGCCCGACATGGTGTAAACACCGGCCACATCCGGCAATACCAGCCCCTTACCTGTATGGCCATCGCCGATCTGACCGCGTTCGGCAGGAGGCGGCGCGATGGCGGCACGTTGAGATGCTGGTAACCGCTTATCTGGAACGGTCACGCTGTACTGGCCAAGATCGGATGGCTTACCTAACGAGTATACCCAGTATGCAAACTCATTCCATGTCTTTGTGCCGTCTACGGCCACCGGTTTTATTTTGATATTCAGTGTCGTCTTGCCCTTGGTATAGCTGGCGGGAACTTGGAACTCGTCATCTACCCATCGATGGAACATATTCAGATCGGCATAATACCAGTCACGCTCCTTCACCAGCTCACCATCTATATATACCTGAGCCCGCTGACGGCCCTGTTCCTGGTCAGACCGGCGGCGCAAAAGCACACCCTCATTTAAGGGGCTGATGCTCACGGTGAAGCTGCTCTGATCCGTGAAGCCCACACCCTGGTCTTTGACAATCACCTGGTCTTGTTCACCCTCGTAACTCTCCGAAAGGTGGCCGATGAAGGTAAATCCGCTCATCTTGTAGGAATGTGCCTTGTTGGACTTGTCGTCACCCACATCCACATAGTCGGTCAGCAGCATACCCGCCTCGGGCTCACCGTAGTAAAGCAGCACACCGGAACGCACATCCTCGCCTGAGTGGATGCCGCTCCCGCCCTCTACGCCAAACCGCAAAGAGCTGTTGAAGGGGTAGCTATCACCCAATAGCACACGGCTCATTGACCACATCTCATTACCTGTGCCGTCATATCCCGATAACGGGTTGTAGCTGGGCGGTGTAGTGAAGCCCCATCCGTAGCACACCCAGGATTCGGAGCCGTCGCTCTCCACGCTGGGGGTACCGCTGCCGTCAATGTAGACGCGCACATCGCCTTCGCAGGAGGTCTGCTTGCCTGAGATGCACCCTGCCACCACATGCCCGCGACCCACGATGGTGCCGATATGCGAATCTTCTTCTGGCATCTTGGTCATCGGCGGCTGGTAGACCGAACTGCGGAAGTGGGCGGCTGTAAGTCGATCATACGCCAGGGTAGGTGAAGGCTTAAAGACCACACGGTAAGTGATGTCCACCCGCTCCTTTCCACGGTTGAGCAGTTCAACATGGGCCGACTTCCAATATGGCATTGGGAAGTTGCTATAAAACCAGCCGTCAGCAGACATCCCGTGCGTAACATAAAACAACGAGTGGGCACCATATTCGTTACCGAAGAAGGCTCCAACGGGACAGTCGACCGCGGGTCGATTCTCGTCTTCCCATGTGATTCGCAGCCACATGTTCTGCAGCATCTGCGGCGCAAACTTATTGAAGGCAAGCCTGATAGAAGATATTGAACCTTCCCCCTGAGCGTCGAATAGCGCACCGGATTCTCCTGCTTTGATGCTGAGCGTGTCGGAGACCATTGTATTACCGGTGGATGGCTTAGGATCTAAGCTATGATTCATATAGCGGATGATATGGGAGTAGTCCTCTTTGCCGGTAAATGTGGAAACACCATCGGCGGTGGGGTAGGTGTGGTACATGATATGCCCCCAGCCGCCCTGTTTCTTGGCCTTATCTGGCCCTTCCAGCATCACAGAGGAGGTGACTTTACAGCCATTTCGGAAGGCCATGGGAACAAAGCTTCGGACCACCCAGATTGGCCCTCGTCCGTTGTCGTCAATGCCCTGATAAACAGCCGATAGCGGCTCCACAAACGGGGGCTTTTGGCCGAACTCCGACTGCTTGATCTCATACCGCGGGGTTTTCTCACCGTCAAAATAGAAGCGGAAAGTGGGCTCTGGGCTTGTGGGGTATCTGTGCTGCACGAAGTTGTACAGGCATCCCGGACCCGTGACATCCAGCAGCACCCATTCGTTGTTTGAATCCTGGTATAACCACCAGTCCCAGTCGGCGTTGCCACCCTGCTTGTCGATGCTGCCCTCATAATGCACGCGCGTGTCTGCCTGTATATAAGGCAACAGCTCCAGTTTGCGCAACTTATCGAGGCCATACGGCCTGGTATATGATGCGGATGCGATGCTCATGAACGTGACAGCCATCAGCGCGATTCTCCAGTATTGCATTAAGTCTACCCTTACCACACCATTGAGGTGTTTATTTCCTAGTTATTCGTTCGATTCTGCTATTATTACCGCATATATAACGGCTGCCTATGTCCGGGACGGTCTGTCAGGTGGCTCGCTATCACCACGAGATATTGACCGCACCGGTCTTGTTCGAGACACATATCTTACATGGCTATCCGCCAGACCGGCGCGGTCTAGAGCCATCTTCAATCGTTAGCCTGCGCACAGACCGCCCCGGACATAGGCAATAGAGTCTGTTGATTCTATCCCAGCTTGATCCTCCGGTTTTAAACCTCAGCCACATGGAGCCTTCGGTCTTGGGCAGCAACTGCTTGTATGGTGCCATGACATCATGCGTAAACTCGCTCATCACCACCCAACTGCCCTTGCCTTCAGGTATCCGCGCGGAGGGGCCGCTGACCAATGCCTGCAGCCGTTGAGGAGCCAGATGGGTGCTGATGAAGCAGACCGCCCCCGCACTTACGCAGCTCTGGAGTACCTGCATGGTCGGCGCAGATATCTCCACACCGCAGGCAAAGATTACGCCCACATCTTTCAGGAGCTTCACACCTACATTGTGGTCATACACCGCCACGGCGGGGCTGGGTATGCTGAAACGCCAGGGCTGAGGCGCACGGAGCGGGGCCACCGGCTCACCGTTGAAGTTGACGGCCCTGCCGTTGAGGACGCCGTCAGTGAGCAGCGACCACACCTGCATATGCTCGCGGGTTTGCGGGCTGGAGTGCAGGTTCATCGCCCCGTACAGATAGTCCCAGTAATAGCAGCTAGTCTGCCCCCAGTCACTGTCAGGGAAGCGCACGATGGCCACCTCGGGCTGATAGTCGCGGTAGCTGTAGTTGCGCTTGTGGGCCGGTATCCATTTGGTGATGTGCTCTTTCATCGCCTGCCCATGATGGGTCAACTGGTATCTGTTGCCGTTCAGCGAATACATCTTGGTGGCGAACTCCACATAACACGAATCCACACCCGCCAGATGGCAGGTTTGCATTGCCATGCGCATCTCACGCGCGCTGTGCCCGGGCATCTCAGCGTAATACCACAGATCGGGACTGAACCAGAGGGCCGCGTTGTGCTGAAGGGCGGCCCCAATCGCCTCAGCGAGCACCACTGGATGCACGTCCTCTTTGAGCAGCTTCGGCGAGAGCACCATTCCGCTCTCCGCCATGGGCGACAACAACGCAGGAAACACACTCTCCACCAGCATTTTGGCGCCGCATTGGCCGTTGCGGTTCACCAACTGACGCACGGCCTGCTTGAATTTCGCGTAAGCCTCGGAAAGGCTCAAGCCGGTGGTCTCCACGAAGAAGGGCTTGCGGTTGGGCTCAGGCAGTTGGCTGTAGGCGTTGCGACTAAGCTGCATGTGCTCCGATTCGTCGTAGGTGACGCCCTCAAACAGCCCCATGGCCGCCGCTTTACGCAGTGTCTCGGCGTCGACATCCCAGCGGTGGCAGCCATCGGCTGCGTCAAAGCCGTTTTTACCGTTCGTGCTGTATGACACCGGCGCGAAGTTGGGCGACTCCACATTGAAGGTGAAGTGGGTGCCGGTGGCTTTGCAGTACGCACACAGGTCGTCGATGATGTTGTTCTCGGTCTCCTGAGGACCGATGTGGGCGACCAGCAGATTGATGTCCATCTCGCGTAGGCTCCAGAGTGAACCGGGATGCTGCACCGTCCATGAGGAGTCGTTCACGCCCAGCATCTGCTTCCGACGTGTGTAGGGCTTCAGCTTTGGCAACAGTGGGGAGATGGTGGTCTGGCCCTTGGGCAGCACGGCGAACGCCGCCGTAGCCGTCACGCCCCCCTCTGTACGGGCAGTGATCCGGTAAAGACCTGGGGACAACTTTGGCGGCGTGACCTTCGCGTCATACTGGTTCGGCCCATCGGGCTTCAACTCAGCGGAGGCACTCCAGACCTTGGCCCGGTTCCATTCGTCTAGCTGGAGCCTCAGTTTCCCGACTGGGGGTTTACCAAAACCGGACAGCACAGCACGGACCTCGACCGAATCATCTAGAGCGTATAACTCTTTATCACCAGAAATGGTCACTGTCAGCAGTTCGCGGCGCATCGGAACACCTTCGTCAAGCATGTCCCTCACAAGAGCTGGCAGGTAGGCGGCCCACTCGACGGCATAGGTTGATTTCGCCACTCGGATGGTGCCGGGGGCGGCACTGGTCTGATCATCGCTAAGGATCTGCGCCAGTTTGACGCCTTGTTTGTCAGCGACCGCCAGCTCGCATAGCAGGCTGGCTTCCGGGTAGGCGCTGAAGTCGTAGGAAAGCACCAATTCATTCTGGGTATCAGTGCTCAGCTTGGAGATGAGTGCCCCCTGTCCTTGCGTGACCGCCCAGCCTTCAAGCGATACTGGAGCGCTATTCACCCGCACATCGGAGAGGGTCAGGTTGCCGATGGGGTGGGTGATCGCTTCTTTTTGGTCAACCCGCAACCGGATTTTGCTCACCTTCTGCCAGTCAAACGCCGGATTAGGATTGAGCTGCTTTTCGGATTGGGGTTTGATGCTCAGCGTTCTTGCAGCACCCGAGGTGTCGAACAACAAGTCGCTGCGACCTGTCTCCAGGCAGGTGTAGCCGCTGAGCTGCCCCGACGCGTCCGCAAACTGCACATATATCCATTCATTCAACTTCGCTTGACTGACGGTGAATTGCAGCTCGGTCAACGGCCCGATGGCAGGCAGTGGCTTCTCAAGATTGAGCCAGCAGTTGGCCGTTTCGGTGCTGTGGGTGCGCACCTCAACCTCCACGCGGTTGGTGCCCACCTTCGCCAGGTTGTTCACCCGCCAGTTATCGCCCTGATTGTCATCGCTGATGCCTACCGGGTTCCCATTCAGCCAGACGCGGTTAAGATCACTGGCGATCACGCGAAGGGTGGCGTAGTCGAACCCTGCAGGCAGTTGCCCGCTCAGGCTAAACCGGATAGCGGGAGTGTTAGGCTGCTGTGCTGTTGCGGTGACCCACTGTGCTTGCTTTTCGTTCTGCATCGTCTGCTCCTCCGTGATTCGCGCTGTGATATGGCTAGATACGACGCAAAGTGGTGGAAATCCTGTATAAGTGAAGAACCACATGAGGCACAGGGTTGATGGCGATCGGTCGGATCCGACCGATCGTGCAAATACCCACGTATGAGCCTACAGCTTCTTGCTGGAATGCAAAACGTGGACATCCCATACCATGTTTTTTCCGGACGTAGGGATGATCCTTGTGGTCATCCGTAAACCGGGGGTGGTCACCGACCTGTTACCCCGTCCTGCGGCCATATTCTATTGGCAATTGGTCTTGGCGGATGGGCACAAGACCCATCCCTACGGATTCACTGTATGCCATCGTCCTACCAGCAGACGTATCCATGCCGATAATTCGTAGGGATGATCTTTGTGGTCATCCGCACACCTGGGTAGATACCGACCTGTTACCCCGTCCTGCGGCCATGTTCTATCGGCAGTTGTTCATGGTGGATGGGCACAAGACCCATCCCTACGGATTCACTGTGTGGCATCGTCCTACCGGCGGACGTATGCAAGCCAGTTATTCGAGATCACGCCTTGTCCAGCGACTGCGCCAGTGCCACGCTCTTCTCTACCAGAATCTCATCGGCGCCCAGACCGAACGCGGTCAGCAGCCCGGTGAAACAGCGGCACGAGGTATCCGCACCGTAGCCGCCGCGCTCTTTGGCCCAGCGGCTCGGTAGATAGCCGTGCTCGCCGTTGGCGTATCCCACAAACGCGGTTTTACCGATGCCTAGTGCCGCCTTCACGCGGGTGGCGATGTCGCTGTAGCTCTCAAACGGCACGGCGATCAGCTTGAACTCATTAATGGAAAGCGCCGCGATCTCCGCCATAAACGTGGAAGGAACCATCCCGCGGGCCGCCGCATCGAGCATATCACCCGCCCAGGAAAGGAACAGGTCGGCATTCCCCAGCGGTTTAGGAATGGCCGATTCACACTCTCCACGGTTAACATCGGCTTCCCACTCCGCCACCAGCCGGTTGATCTCATCAGGCGAGAAAGGCGGGTCCAGCGGCAGCTCCACCACACCAACTGCCATATTCAACTCCACCTCATGGCTCCAGCGTGCATTTTCTAGCGAGCTCACCGCGTGCTCTGCGAGGGTGGTGCCCATCTGATCGCAATCCTCAAAGCTCCCCGTGCCCCAACCGCGGTCGCGATAAACCACGGGGTCGACATCGCCGCACGCTCCCTGCAGATACAGCCCGACCCCACCTCGTAAAACAGAGACAGTACCCGCGGCAACCGCCGGGAAGTCACCGGAGAGCAGCAGGTTGGATGGCCCCATCGTGACGGCGTGGGTGGCGTAGTTCAGAATCGTGGCGATCGGCCGGCCGTCGAGCGTGTCCAGCGCGATGCTCGCCAGCTCGGTATCGATGGGGCGGTTGTTGTCATCGCGGTTGTAGCCGATTCCCTCCACTACAGCACTGCCGAAGGCGATCTGCGCGGGAACAAGCCGGCTCTCCAACCCAACCACCATGTTCACAATGCTGGCGAACGCGCGGGTCAGCCAGATTTCGTCCGTCTGCCCCATCACCCCGCGGGTGGCAGAGCTGGCCGGTCCGGAATGGGTGTGAGTGCTGCAGATGAGGATGTTTTTGGCGGGAATGGTGCTGCGAGAGGCGATCCGAGCGCGCATCTCCCAGCACTGCGCAGAGGTAAACCCTAAGAAGTCGCAGGAGATAATCGCCACACGGCTGGTGCCGTCATCCAGAAGCACCCCCTGCGCACAAATGGGGTCATGCTCGCCTGTCGACGGCTCCGTGCGGGCGGAAAACCCGCACAACCAGACGCCGGGTGTCGGGCACAGATCCACTCGGCCGGCGGCGGCTCTTAGTTGTCCCATGTTACTGCAGCTCCTTTAAGTTGTCACATACTTTGCGGATGGCGTCGCCGATGCTTCGCACAGCCTCACCATCGGCCAGCAGCGCCTGGTGGCTGATCCAGCAGGTGTCCTCACAGACCTGCTCGCACACGGGGCAACTGACGCTCGAGTAGTCCACTGGGCGTCCATAAAAGCCGCATGTGACCGGGCATCCCGCCGCGTTCGGCTCAAACGACTGGAATACCGGCTGGCGATAGAGCGGAATCGGGTATCCGGTGCCGATGGGCACTCCCTCCGCCTGGCACGCTGCGATGAACTGCTCGCGGCTGATGCCCAACACCGTGGAATCCAGCCGGAGAGTATACATATGGTAGCTGCGGCGGGGCATCCTTGGCTCCGGTTTGGTCAGCGAGATACCCGGGATGCCTGCCAATGCGTCGTTTAGGATGGCGGCGTTCTCCATCCGCTTCAAAGTCTGCGCCTCCAGGCGGCTGAGCTGCGCCAGCAAGATCGCGGCTTGGAACTCGGTGATTCGCAGGTTGCTGGCCATCACGTAGTGCTTATACCACTCACCGCCCTTGATGCGCCCGCAGTTGATCACGCTGGCGCAGGCGTCGGCTACGGCCTCATCATCGGTGACGATGATTCCGCCCTCTCCGCTGCTGATGTTCTTGGAGGCTTGGAAGCTGAAAACACCGCACGAGCCCAGCGTGCCCGCGCCTTTGCCCTTCCACTGGCTGCCCCAGGCGTGGCAGGCATCCTCCACGATCAGCAGGCCGTGCGCTTTCGCGATCTGCCCCAGACGGTCCATATCGGCCATATACCCGCCGAAATGCACGGGCATAATCGCCTTCGTCTTGTCGGTGATCTTCCGTTCCACATCCACCGGGTCGAGGCAAAGCGTGTCAGGTTCGATATCCGCAAAAACCGGGATGGCGTTGGCCCTCAGCACGGCGGAGGCCGTGGCCAGAAATGTGTAGGGCGGCACGATCACCTCATCGCCGGCACCGATGCCGAGTGCCATGAAGGCCGCCTCCAGGGCGGTGGTGCCGTTGGAGACGGTGACTCCGAATTTAGCCCCCTGGAACTGCGCGAACTCGCGCTCGAACTGGTGAACCTGCTCTCCAAACCACCAGTTCCCCGATTCGAGCACATTGTTGAGGTTTGTACGCTCTGCATCGTCCCAAACCGGCCATTGGGGCCACTGGTGGTCACAGCTCTTCGCACCCCCGTTGATCGCCAGGATGCCGGTGTTCGGTTCGTTGGGTGTCGTCATCATGTCACTCCAGGGCTTGTCATTTGGTACGGCGTCGGTGCTGCCAGACGGCGCGGTACTTATGAACAGATTATATCTGACGGCTGCCCGCACTTCAACGACCAACCGCCTCATCGCCTTCGGCCCGGATCGCATCCAGCGACTTCCAGTATTCCGCCAACTGCTGCCGTCCCGTTTCGGTGATGCGGTAAGCCGTATGAGGCAGCTTGTTCTGAAAGCTCTTCTCGATTACGATATACCCGGCCTGCTCGAGCTTGGTGGTATGCACTGACAAGTTGCCCTTGCTGAGTTTGAAGGTATTCAACAGGAAGGTGAAATCGGCCTCAGCTAATGCAGACAACAACACCAGAATCCGTAGGCGGGTCGGCTGGTGGATCAGCTCATCAAGCTCCTGCATGGTCACCGTCCTCGCCATCAGGTTCCTCGGTATCGTCAAGCGGGCTCAGGGCCGCGACCTGCAGCTTCAACAACGCGTACCGGCTGTATAAGTGTTTAGCAAGGATGTAAAGCAACTGATACACGCTAAATGGCAGAAAGACTTCCATCAGCTGCTGTGCTGTTACATATATATGTCCACCCTCGGCTAACTGGCTGGCGGTAAACGCGGAGAGACGCACCCCAGCCAATATGAGCACCGCATGAATGGAATATAACGCAGGGAATATCAAACCGAGCCATTTCGGATTATCTGCTCTGGCTATTTGCCAGATATATAAGGGCACGATCACCACGGCCATGGCTGGCTGAAGGAACACCCCAGGCACCTTGAGCACATTTATTACTACATTGATTGCCACATAGATGCCCCCAAGTATCAACCAGGGTAAGCTGAAGCATATCAGCATCGTCAGATATCTTGGACGAGTGCTCTGTTTGGATGGAGCTTGCCCGGCAGGAACTGCGTTTCCCTCTTGGCTCGATAATTTCAACGCGATACTCTGGAATATACGGTTTCGTCGACCAGTCACCGATAACCAGATCATACTACCGATGATTGCCAGGTTGTAGATCACCGCCAGGGAGATCAGTACGGGGTGACCACCATGAGTTGATAACGCGATAAGGCTAGCTACTCCAAACGAGAGTGATCCTGAAAAGATGGCCACATAGATTATCATAACTAGGACAGGTTGTACTCGATTTCGGGCATATCGATCCGCCCATAACGGTAGTTCGGTACGTGGCCCATTTGTTGACTTCGATTTCTTGTTCATGGTCATTACCTCCTATGGGTAATTCCGGGCATTGTTGTTGGCCGATTATGCATATGAATTTGTGTATATGCGTAAGTGATTTGCAGGCTTGTGTATGGTTCTATCAAATGCACGAATATCACCCATCCTGCCCGTCGGCCTCCTCTAGCTCACTAGGTGGAGTCAGTGCTGCGACCTGCAGTTTCAACAACGCATACCGGCTGTAGAGATGTTTGACGAGCAATGACAGCAGCGTATACAAGCATAACGGAAAAAACACATCCATGATCTGGTTGCCTGTAGGCCATCTGTGCGGATGTATCTTCTGCTCATTGCCCGAAAACACAGACAGATGCAGACCCGCCAGCACCAGCAGCGCATGGGCTGTGTAAAGTGAAGGCACAATCCATCCAAGCCATTTGGGATTATCGGCGCGGGTGATCGCCTGCCAAAACATGATCGGCACGATCACCGCAGCCATGGCCGGCTGCAAATCGGCTGATGGCACATGAAGTACGTGCAGGAAGAGATACATCAACAACAGCCATAACCACGGACCCAAAAACATAAAAAGCATCGCCACAACCTTTTCGGTCGTTTTAGGCACACGTTGTGGAGTGACAGGAACAGCTCTACCCTCCCGTTGGTAGAGGTTGCCCATGAATGTTTCATACATGGTAGTCAATCGACCTGTGACGGCCATCCAGCACACTGCCACCACCACAGCCAGATTGTAGATATATGCCAAGCCGATGAGTACCGGATTGCCGCCTCGCGCCAAAAACCTTAAGAGAACCGCGATGCCCAATGCAATAGCGGCAGCATAGAACGCGGCAATGACCAGCACCACAAGCACAGGAAGCACCCGATTTCGGGCGTAGCGATCAGCCCATAGCGGCAACTCTTGACGTGAATCTGTCGGAGATACGTGGTGTCTAGTCATCATCATGACCCCCGGATGAATACACTGACTCTTCCTCTGCGTTGTCCAATGATTCCTGCGGCGTCAACACCGCGATCTGGAGTTTCAAGAGTGCATACCGGCTGTAGAAGTGCATCACCATCAGCGATATGACCGAATACACGAACAGTGGGATGAACGCATCAAGGTAGCTCACACCAAACGCGGGTACTGGCACACCTGCCAACACCAACACCGCATGAATGCCATAGAGCACTGGCATCAACAACCCTGGCCACTTCGGTGTTTCCGCACCTGCCAGAACCCCCCAGCTGATGAGCGGCACTATCACCACGGCGATGGCTGGTTGAAAGTACCTAGGCGGCACACCCAGCACATGGGTGAGCACATACAACAACAGCCAGGGGCCGACTAACAAGCTGCCCATGATGAGGTATGTTTTTAGTTTGCTGTGTACGGGCGTCGGTGTCGGGAGGGCAGGCACCACTACCCCTTCGTTTTCGTATAGCTTGGATGATAACCTCTTAAACCACCGCGTGTTGCGTCCGGTGATGATGGCCCAGAACAGGGTTAGTGTGATCGCCACATTCATGAAAATCGAGACGATGTACATGGCGGTGCTGTGTGAATGCATCAGCAGTATCGACGCTAATCCCTGCAGGGTGATTAAGAGCAGTACACCCACCATCCAGAGCAGGATCGGCAGCACGCGGTTCCGAGCGTATCGGCCCGCCCACAGCGGGATTTCACTTTGCGGATCATCTTTCGGTTTCGGCTTTGTTTTCATCACGATGACCTTCTGTGTGGGGTCACTACCTACTGTCCTCCATCACGAATCAAGTTTACCACACAAACTAGTTTGCTTGTCAAGTATTTTTAGAGATAAATCCACAGATTACACAGATGACGCCGATTTTGGGATGACCAGGGTCCAACGCAAAGGCGCAGAGGGGCAAAGGACGCAAAGGAATCCGCTCGATCCGAGGTTCAGACAACTATTCACCACGAATTGAGACAAATGGGGAATTATCTCACGCGAAGACGCGAAAACGCGAAGGGTGGGGATGAGCCACCTCTCCATCCGAACCATCCGTGTAATCCGTGGTTCAGACAAAAGGCCGGCGCGGTCTGACGGTACGCTAGCGACTGTAGATGGCCCATGACCGCGCCGGTCAGAAACCCCTTCGCGCCGTCACCTGTGGTGTCGCGTCTTCGCATGAGACGGCCGCCATTCGTGTCTATTCGTGTCCATTCGTGGTTAGTGAATCAACTGGGGTCTACGTGTGAAATATGCCCCGGTATAGCACTATTCGCTTCCCCATCGGGTACAATTCACAAAAGCGTTATCTCATCCAAGGGGTAGAACAGCATGGACGATTCCGATTTCCTGCCACCCAGCCTGAAACTACAAGACATGCCCACTGACAGCCGCCCGCGCGAAAAGATGCACCTGAGGGGCGTCAACAGCTTGGAGGACCACGAGCTGCTGGCCATCCTGCTGAGGGTCGGCATGAAGGGCAAAAACGCCGTGCAGTTGGCGCAGGAGATTCTCTCTGAGCTGGGCGACACGCGCCAGATCGCCCAACGGTCACCCGACGACCTGCTGATGGAGCTCACCTCCATCCCCGGCGTGGGGCCCGCCAAGGCCTGCCAGATCGTCGCCGCGATTGAGCTGGGGCGAAGGGTGGAGCGCAGCCAGCTCAACCCGAAGGAGCAGATCGACCTGGCGGATGCAAGCATGGCGAAGCAGTATCTGCAGTCCGTGTTGCGTTATGAGGAGTCGGAGATGGTGCTGCTTCTGGTGCTGGACTCGCACCACCGGTTGAAAACACAACGGGTGATCTTTCAAGGCACGGTCTCCGAGACATTTCTGAGCCCCAGGGAGGTCTACACCATAGCCTTGCGGCTGGGTGCGGCGGGTATCATGCTGGCACACAACCACCCGTCTGGTGATCCCGCCCCCAGCACGGCGGACATCATGGCCACTAAACGCATCAAACAGGCTGGCGAGATGATTGGAATACCCCTCATTGACCACATTGTGGTGGGTGACCCCGATGTGATCAGCATGAAATGCGCAGGAATCATGTAGCATATCAGTAATACGCCATTCCGAGGTCTTGCCATGAACACCAATCATCGCACCATCAGACGATATGCTGAGCTGTTGCTTGCCATCGCCTGCCTGTCCCCAATGCTTCGCGCGGCGGTGCCTGCGCCGAAGGCTGCGCAATCGGAGATACAGGTGGGCGCGTTCTACTTCCCCGGCTGGGCCTCCGAGGACCGCTGGTATTGCATGGCCGCGAACCCCGCAGTGCTGCACCCGCAGATGGGGTATTACCGCGAAGGATCGCCTGAGGTGGCCGACTGGCAGATCAAGCAGGCGGTGGAGCACGGCGTCAGCTTCTTCGCATTCGATTATTACTCCAACCACGGCAGCCAGTGGCTTGAGACCGCGCTGGATGAGGGCTTCCTGAAGTGCAAGAACATCAAGCAGTTCAAGTTCTGCCTGAACTGGTGCAACGAGATATCCGATGCCGACGAACTTCAGCTACTAGGCGATATCATCATCAAGAAGTATCTCACCCACCCCTCCTATCTGAAGGTCGACGGCAAGCCGGTGCTGATGATACTCGGAGGCAGCAGCTTTGCACAAAACCTCGGTGTGGAACAAGCGCGTCAGAAATTCGATGCGCTGGAGCAGCGTTGCAAACAGGCTGGTCTGAAGGGCCTCTACTTGATGTTCGGTGACGGTGCCGTGGTGAGCACTGAGGTGGTTAAGAACGGCTTTGCCAGCGGGGCCGACGGCTATTTCCTGTATAACTACCCGTATGCCGGGGTGCCCGGAGCCGCTCCTGGTAAACACGACGAAGCAAGCTATGAACACCTTATCCAACAAGCGAACGGCTTGATGAAGCACTGGCAGGGCGTCACTGACGGTCGGTTCTGGCCCACGGTGATGGCGGGCTGGGACCGCCGTCCCTGGACCAAACAGGCCGACCTTCGCCGCACCGGCACCACACCGGAGCTGTTTGCGAAGTCGCTAAAGAGCCTGAAGCCGATGGTCAATGAGCAGCGCATCCTATTGATTGAGGCCTGGAATGAATGGGGTGAGGGCTCTATACTCGAGCCCAGTAGGGAGCAGGGATGCGCCTATCTAGATAAAGTGCGCGAGCTGTTTTGCCCGAAATCAGGACCACATCCCAAATCCGATGTGAAGCTCATGCAGGCTACAGCCCCTCAGTTCCGTTTTGAGCTGCCTTCCAGGAAGAGCTGGAGTTTTAATGACAACTTATTGGGCTGTACCCCTTCCGGCATGAGTGACGTCAAGGTCCGGGGCGGAGAGGTATCGGGTGTCGCAACAGGTAATGATCCGCAGCTCCTTAGCCCACTCTGTTATCTGGAGTGCAGCCAAACGCCACGGGTGCGATTCCGAATGCGGGCTGCCGATCCCGCAAAGACGGGTGGAGTCAGTGAAGGGGAGTTCTTCTGGTCAACGGTGGATTCCGATATGAATGGCGACACGCGCATACCATTCGTGATACAGCAAGACGGCCAATGGCATACCTACGAGCTTGATTTGAGCAAAAGCCCCTTCTGGAAGGGCCGCACAGACCGCTTCCGTCTGGACCCCGGCAACACACCGGGTGCAACAATTGAGGTAGACGAAATCCAGTTTGATTGATAGCGCGTAGGCCTCATTTTGCCACTTTCCGGGGCGGTTCTCCCTCAGAACGGCGCGGTCTATTGCCTTCTGCTATTGCTAACGTACTGACAGACCGCCCCGGACATAGGCATTTAAGGTTGCGAAGTATCGACACATACGTGATCCACCATTCGTAGTAGGGGGGGTGTGAACATCCGCCTAATCCGTCCGATTATCATCACACACCAAAAGTCGTTACCGTCAACTGTGATGATCCGGCAATCTGTGGCACAGGTGATACCCATCACAAGCAATTCTGGCATGTGAATCGCACAATTGAACTGAATTCACTGTTTTCGAGAACAGCCGTGCTCTGCATGTGAGCTCTCGAAGTGGGAATGGCTCGTCCGCCAGAACGGCGCAGTACAGCCTGTTAATATCGATATTTCAATCAAGCATACCTGCTTGCACGCAAATATGTACCAGGAATACGCAAATACCACACCAATTCTCTATGATAACCGTCCATCACCCCTTGCATTTCTCCCTCAGTGTGTTATTATTCCTTAAAAGCACACAATTTCCGGGGTATTCTGGAGGACAACATGGCTACACCTCTTCATAAAAAGGTGATGAACCGCATCCGATTTGACTTCATACTCAACGGCCGAGTCGTAGCAGGGGCACGTCTGCCTGGGGCACGCGAACTAGCCAGATTATACGGTGTCGCGGTGACCACCGTGGTGCACGCTCTGAACGAAATGGAGCTGGAAGGCTGGATCAACAAACGGCGCGGCAGCGGCTGTTATGTCACGCGGCAGGCGTTGATGAGTCGACCTGAGATGTTGGGACTGGTGGCCTATAGTCCGAAAAATGAGACCGTATTGCGGTTCTACCAGGGAGTGGAGCGCGCCGCGCGCCGCCGTGAGATGCACGTGGTGATGGCCAACTCCGATGGCGGTTACGAGCTGGAGCACCTGCAGGTCAAGCGGCTGGTCGAAGCGGGCTGCCGCGCGCTGGTCATCCTGCCCACCACCCGCACTCGGAAGCAGATGGCCCGCGACTACCTGCGAACCGAGTTCCGTGATATCCCGATTGTGCTGGTCGACATCGCCTATCCTGAACAACGCCGCGCCAGTGTGCTGTTTGACAACTACCAGGCCGGCTATGACATGACCGAATACATCGTCAAGCAGGGCTGCAAGCGAATCGCGTTCATGGATATCGCCGATGCAGATGAGACCAACCTGTTGATGCACCGCTCCACCAAGGAGCGATATCAAGGCTATCGCGACGCTCTGCGTGACCTGGGCATTGTGTTCCACCGTGAAGATGTGCTGATGGTGGATGACCTCATGTTCCAGACAGACCCTACCACAATGCTGATCGCCTTCCTGCGCAGGGTGCAGCAGGAACCGGAGCCCGTCGATGCCCTCATCTCGCTGTATGACCCATGGGCTGTGATGTGCATCCGGCTGGCTCGCGAAATGGGCATCAAAATCCCCGGACAGCTACTCGTCACCGGTTTTGACAACCTCACCATGCCGGGTTATCCGCGAGATTTCGTCACCACCAGCCCGGACTTCCGGCGTGCGGGCGAATTGGCGGTGCGTCTGGCGGTAGAACTGACCGTCACACGGCAGAATACGCTGCCCAGTTATGTGCTGCCAGTGCCGCTGCTGATCCCGCCCCCACCGGTGGCTGTTGAGCCCACGGCAGAGGCACCAGCAGCCGATAACCCACAACCGGAGTAACTATGAAGACGCGCGTGTTTCTCTCAATAGCGACCGCCATATGGGGCGTTGCATCGATGGCCCATGCCGGGGAATGGGTTTGGCCGCTCGATCTCACATCAAAGCAGCAGCCCATTCGGTCGGTGGCGGTGAATATGAGCGGGGCGCCAGCCGATACGGTCGATGCCAACGACTGCCAACTTGAGGGTGGTGTCGCTTACCCAGACCCAGCTGCATTGGGTGGACAGGCTGTGGGAGCATTTGGCAACAAGCCGGGGCACCGGATCACCATCAAAGGCGTGAAGCCAACGGGTGTGGTGAGCATCTACGTGAATAACGGCAATGGCCGTCAGACGCAGTTTGGGCTATATGTCAACGGCCAGCGCAAAGCCACGCTGATAGCTCCGGCAACCCCAAACTGGTATTCGCCGTTTGTTCCCGTGGAATACCGTGGCGACTTTCAAGGTGAGGTCGCCATTGGTGTGGATGAAGCGGATGTCGCCGCCAACAAGAACGACTTCTGCATGAATATCGACCGATTTGAGTTCTCTGAGAGGCGAGCTTCCCAGGACATCTGGCTGCCTTTGGCCAAAGGTAAGCTGAGCCTGTCGGCTCAAAGCTTCATCATGGGATACAAGGTCAAGGCGCCTAAGGGGCTGAACACGCAGTTGGTGCTGGAAGCCGCAGATGGCAGCCGGTATAAATCCAAACAGTGGAACCAGTGGGGGAACAACTCCTGGGAGAATGCCAACCTGACATTTGATAACTTCACGCCTCATCTTGATGTCAGTAAGCTGAAGACCGGTGTCTGGAAACTCGGTTTGTACATCCGTGAGACACTCAAGCCTGTAAGGGGCACTTGTCAGGTGCAGCGGGTGATATTCAGCGATGTGTGGCCCTCTCAACCGTCAGCAGGCAGCCCGTTCGCCCCAAGCAAGCTGTATGCCGGGGTGCGGTTTACAGGTCGACACGCCCACTACACGCAGGCTGATACCTGGTACCCCACTTGGGCTTCCGATGGCAACCTCTACTCACCCTATACCGATGGCACAGTAGATGGCGTGTTCAGCCGTTCAGACAACGTGGGCGCCACCACAGGCATGGCCAAAATCGTGGGTGATGACCCCATGAAATTGAAGGTCAGCACCCTTGGGCTCTATTCAAGCTCACCATGGCCCTTCGCTACGCGGAATCCGTGTGGTTCGCTGCTTTACAACGGTGTTTGGTACTACGGAACCTACATCCTGAACAGCGGCAGCTGGCCCGTGAAGGATACTGAGCAGATGTTCCAGGGGCCATTTGTAGGGTTCCGGACCAGCAAGGACTATGGCAAGAGCTGGACGGAGACCCCCTGCACACCTCAAAGCAATCTGTTCGGCGAGCGCGTCGACAAGAACCCCTCTGGCGGATACACCAAAATCCGAATGGGCACCCCTCATTTCGTGGATTTCGGCAAGAACATGCAATACAGCCCAGATGGATATGCCTACCTTGTGGCGCACGGCAACCAGAGGCCTGTCAGCAACCAGAACTGGATACTGGGTGACGGGGTGTACCTCTGTCGCGTAAAACCCAGCGTGAAGAACATCAACGATATCAATGCCTACCAGTTCTTCGCAGGCTATCAAGCGGATGGTCAGCCGGTATGGAGCCACCGCTTCGAAGATATTAAGCCGCTGTTTACCTGGAACCAGCGGGCTGGTTGTGTGACGATGAGCTACATACCCATGTCCAAACGATACATCATGACAGTCAGCAATGGCGATAATGTCAGTTCCCCATTCAACACCTATATCCTGGAGAGCGACAAGCTGACAGGCCCTTTCAATATGGTGACATACATGGAAGGCTTCGGCCGGCAAGCCTATTTTGTGAACATTCCCAGCAAGTTCATCCAGCCCAATGGAAATCGCATGTGGCTGTGTTATAGTGCAAACTGGACGGGTCACCTAACGAACCCTCCAGGTGCATCGTATTGTATGAATTTGTCCGAATTTGACTTAGTTCCTCGTCATACTAAATGAACCAGGATAATCCAAAGGAGCGTACTTTCAATGAACCGAGTGCAGATGATCCCGTCACCAGCCAGCATTTCAGACAATGGGGGCAGCATAAAAGTCACCTCAGCTAACAGCATCGTGTTTAAAAAGTATGCGAAAGATGATGCGGTTTTATTGCAGCAGATGATCGTGCAGTTGGGTGGGCCCAAGATACCCGTCACCTCTTACCGGGCAGACACAGGGGACATCCAGGTGGCTTTCAATGCCAACTACACCGATGAGAGCTATACCATCGATGTCGATGAGTGTGTGAAGGTCACTGGTAAACCAAAAACCGGCCTGAGTTGGGGCATCGTCAGCCTGTTACAGATGATGGAAATCACGCCAGACGCCGTCTCAATCCCCCGAGTCAATATTAAAGACAAACCAGAAAGCCCATTCCGCAGTGTGATGGTGGACCTGGCACGCAAGTGGCACCCCATGCCATCGCTATATAATATAGTGCTGATGTGCTGGTGGTATAAGATCAAGTATCTGCATCTGCACCTGACCGATGATCAGAGTTGGACACTACCCAGCAAGCGTTACCCGAAACTGCCCACACCGGAACGCCACTATTCCGCAACGGAGCTTAAGAAACTAAATAGTTTTGCTCAGCAGCATGGAGTGACCATCGTGCCGGAGGTTGATATGCCCGGCCACAGCCTGGCGCTGGTAAAGGCTCTGCCCAAAATCGTAGGCAATGAATCGGCAGGGGCCGCCAAGACCACCAAGGGCGACGGAGTCATCCATCCTGGTATGACAGGTGAAGAGGCTGCAAGTGCCATCTGCCCGGGACGCGAAAGCACCTATGAGTTCATGCGTGACATAGTGGAGCAGCTCTGCCGTCTCTTCCCAGACAGCCCCTACATTCACATCGGGGCCGATGAAGTCAATAAAGTTCCGTGGACGACGTGTATTCACTGTGCAAAATACATGCAAAAGCACGGGTTGGACGACGTGGAAGAACTCTACCGGCACTTTATTGTCAGGATGAACGATGTGGTGCGGGAATGTGGCAAGCAGACCATCGTATGGGAAGGCTTCAAGGTCAAAGGCAAGGTTGAGATACCACGCAACATCATCGTGATGGAATTTGAGAACCACTATGAGTTGCCAACTCCTCTGCTCAAAGCTGGCTACAGCCTGGTCAACACAAGCTGGCAGCCGCTCTACATCGTCCCAACGGTGAGCTGGCCGGCTGACCACATTCTGAAGTGGAATATCTGGCGGTGGGAGCATTGGTGGAACCAGAGCCAAGCATTCCCCAACGGCATTAATGTTCACAAGACCAGCCAGGTGCTGGGTGCCGGCATGTGCGCCTGGGAAATGGATCCTGAGCCAGAGATCATCGCCTTCCTGCCGAGAGTGCCCGCCTTGTCTGAGCGCACTTGGAACACCAAAGCCGAGGTGAACTATGATTCCTGGCTCGCAAGCTGGAACCATATCAACGCGCGGCTGGGGCAGCTTATGGCATCGCAGCCCAAATAGTGTGAGGGCACTATAAATAACAACAAGCAACCGCCCGTGCTGGCACGGCAGCCCAGGCAGTACTAATACTGTCGTAGGGGCGTCCCTTGTGGGCGTCCTAATCGTTGTTCAATCGATAGCTCCTGTTTAGGGCGCCCACAAGGGACGCCCCTACGACTAGTTACTTAAATGATCAGCATCGGTACGATACGAAGATAAATCAAGCCTGCATACTGAGCCATTCACCACATACCATGGCTCAGTATGCAGATAATCCAGGGAGCACTAAAGCATGAGTCACAACACGGTCATTCCTACCCCATATGTTCACAGAGTGATGGACGGCAATATCACTGTCACCTCGGCAAACCGCATCGTATACACCAAGAAAGACCAGAAAGTGCTGGCCAGTTTCTTACACCAAAAGATAGTAGATATGGGTGGACCGCGGCTGCCTGTGAGGTGTGGTATCACCAAGCCTGGTGATATCTATCTATTGGCGGGCTCATCCAAGCAGCGAGACCGTTACGCAGTTCATGTTGATGACCGTGTGAAATTGGCCGGCCACAAGGATGGCGGGATTCAATGGGCTATGGTGAGTCTGCTCCAACAGGCCGTCATTTCTTCTGATGCCATCACCATACCCAAAATGAGCCTTAGTGACGAATCCCAAAGCCCGTACCGAGGTCTGATGGTCGATCTAGCCAGTTTCTGGCACCCGATAGAATCCCTATATGACATGGTGCTGTTATGCTGGTGGTATAAAATCAACAATCTGCATCTGCATTTCACCGATGACAAAAGCTGGACCCTTCCAAACGCGAAATACCCCAACCTGCCTACACCAGACCGGCACTACACCGCCAGACAACTGCAGACACTCAACAAACTGGCTCAGATGCACGGCGTCACCATTGTGCCCGAAGTCGATATGCCTGGACACTGCTTGGCTCTGGTCAGTGCGCTGCCCGAGGTTGTCGGTAATGAGCAGGCATCGTCATCGGGGGAAGCCGGTCATGACGAGCTCATCCATCCTGGTATGACCGGAAAAGAGGCCGATAGTGCCATCTGTCCGGGGCGCGAAAGCACATATGAGTTTTTGGGCAGTGTCATTTCCGACGTCTGTGAGTTATTCCCTGACAGCCCATATATTCATATTGGAGCTGATGAAGTCAATAAAAAGCCATGGACGTCTTGTAAACACTGCCACGAATATATGAAGCAGCACAGCATACCCGATGCTGAAGAGCTCTACCGCCACTTTATCGTGCGGATGAATGACTGCGTGCGCGAACACGGGAAACAAACCATTGTATGGGAGGGGTTCAAAGCCGAAGGGTCGATACCTATCCCGCAAGACGTGATTGTGATGGAGTTCGAAAATCACTATGAGTTACCAGGGCCCCTGCTTGACAAGGGCTATCAACTGATCAATACCAGTTGGCAGCCGCTGTATATCGTGCCCACCGCCAGTTGGTCGGCTGAGCATATTCTGGGATGGAATATTTGGCGATGGGAACACTGGTGGGATCAAAGCCAGGCCTTTCCAAACGGCATTGAGGTTCCACAAACCAAACAGGTCATCGGCGCACAGGTCTGTTCATGGGGCATGGAGTCTCAGGCGGAGATGGACGCTCTTTTGCCGCGAGTCGCAGCTTTAGCCGAACGCACATGGCATAATACCAGGCCGGTGTCGATCGACGACTGGACAGCGTGCTGGGAACAGCAAAACACCCGCATCAAAGGTCTGTTTGGCAGTCTGAATCAAGACGTGCCGAAGGCAAAACCGCCAGTCATACCAACCAAACCAGTCATGTCGCCGTCGATGGCATCACTAGACGTGATACCTTCACCTAAAAGCATCAGTTACCTTCCAGGCAACATAACAGTCACCGCTGACAACTATATCACCTATCAGACGGGATTACGAAATCAAGCCCTGCTACTCCAAAAGACGATACGACAGCTTGGTGGGCCCCTCATAAAATGCAGGGACTATCGGCCGTCCGAAGGGGATATCAACATTAGAAGGTCGAGGAGCCAACGCCAGGACCAATATGATATCGATGTTAACCAATACGCCGCGATCAGTGGACACCCTGACACAGGGGTAGCCTGGGCGATTGCCAGTCTTCTGCAGGTGGCGACGATCACTGCAGATGCGGTCGAAATCCCACGAATGAAGATATCAGACGGTTCGGATCACGCCTTTCGAAGCCTGATGGTCGACTTGGTCAGCACCTGGCATCCTATAGAGTCACTGTATGACTATGTGCAGTTGTGCTGGTGGTATAAAGTCCGCTACCTGCATCTGCACTTCACAGATGACGCTTGCTGGACGCTGCCAAACAGTCGCTATCCAGAGTTACTCACACCAGACAAGCACTACACCGAAAGACAGATCACAGAGTTGAATCTGTATGCACAACAGCACGGTGTCACCATCATCCCTGAGGTTGACGTGCCCGGGCACAGCAAGCTGCTGGCCCAGACTCTGCCCCGTCTGGTGGGCAACGAGGAATCACTCGAGTTATCCGGTGGCGATACCGAAGGCCTGCTGCATCCCGGTCTGGCTAACACCACACCTGCCTGCACCATCTGCCCGGGACGCGAATCCACCTACGAGTTCTTGAGCGAGGTGGTAGACGATCTTTGCCGATGGTTCCCCAACAGCCCCTATATTCATATCGGCGGGGATGAAGTCAACAAAGTGCCCTGGACCAACTGCAGACATTGCCAGAACTACATGAAGCAGCACGGACTGCCCAACGTGGAAGAGCTGTATCGGCACTTCATCGTAAGGATGAACGAGCTGGTGGTGAAGCACGGTAAACAAAGCATTGTCTGGGAAGGCTTCAAAGTGGATGGGCTGGTGGAGATTCCGCGCGACATTATCGTGATGGAGTATGAGTGCTACTATGAGCTTCCTGGGAATCTCATCGAAGCCGGTTACCAGGTGGTGAATACCAGTTGGCAGCCTAACTACATCGTGCCCACCAAGAGCTGGCCCGCTAGTCAGATACTCAAATGGCATGTGCGGCGTTGGGAGCACTTTTTGGAGCACAGCCTGGCAACACCAAATGGGGTGGATATCGACAAAACGCTGCCCGTGTTGGGTGCTGGCATGTGTTCGTGGGGCATGGAGCCACTAGCCGGTATGCAGGCATTACGGTCAAGGCTGCCAGCCCTGGCACAGCGTGCCTGGAGGCCAAGCAAGCCGGTGACCTATAAGGAGTGGGAAAAGTCGTGGGCTCTAGTTGATTCTCGGCTGGACAGACTGTTAAATGTATTAAGGTAACTTCTTAGTCTCACGCGAAGACGCGAAGGTAATGACCGGTAACGCCGTTGTAGCTTCCGGCACCCACGAAGTGGGTAAGATTCATTATAGCCAGGAGGATCGCATCGCTTGGAAGTAGCTGGTTGGCTATGTCCGGGGCGGTCTGTCAGTACGCCTGCGTAGGCCACTGTCTATAGACCGCGCCGGTCTTGTTCTTGGCACACATCTTTTATGGCTATCCGCCAGACCGGCGCGGTCTTGAGCCTTCTGCAACCATTAGTCTACGGTCAGACCGCCCCGGACATAGGCAACGCTTGGCTGCAATAGAAGCGAATGGCCATTCGCATATCGATCTGTCGCCTCAGCGTGACGCGTCAGTTTCAGCCTGGGCTGCGGTGCATGCACGTCGGGTGCTTACCCGTGGCTATAGCAGTAACACCCACTTCGTGGGTGTCCGTAGGATTGCCTGATCGCAATGGAAATATGCAGACCCGCTACTTGGTAGAATTGGGCGATGGCTGAGTAGTTTTATATGATAAGCCTGGCCACACCCGTGGGAGGGTAGTCATTCCCGAGTATTCATAAAACAAACCTGGAGGCCTATCGGATGCTCCGCAGGATAGCTATAGGAGTCATACTTATGTCATCATTATCGGTCAGTGCCGCTCCTAAAGGCATTGAGATTCATAGCCTAAAGTGCGAATACCGCACGAACCCGCTTAGCGTCGATGTGCTGGCACCACGCTTGAGCTGGTCGATACAGGCTGAAGAACGAGCGGTCAAACAATCAAAATATCAGATACTGGTAGCCAGCGACCCAAAGCTGCTGACGAAAAACATCGGTGATCTGTGGGACACAGGCGAAGTGGTCTCGGATGTCTGCACTCACTTACCCTATTCTGGCAAAAAGCTGGTCTCCGGCCAAATGTGCTACTGGAAAGTGCGCATGTGGGACCAAAACGGCCGCAGCAGCGGCTGGAGTAAACCGGCTTCCTGGAGCATGGGGCTGCTGCAGCCTTCCGACTGGAAAGCCCAGTGGATTGGTCTTGATGGCGGTGAGAACCCCGATACATTCGCACAAGCCCAGTGGATGTGGCTGGCGGATGATACGGCGAAAGTGGGCGCCAACCGCTGCTTCCGGCGGAGCGTGATGATCCCGGCTGACCGTGAGCTGATTGGTGCCCGGATCACCATCGGCACACACAGCACTTTTTCGGTATCGATCAACGGACAATCGATCTGCAATGGTGCGCGCACGATCTTTACACCCGCCTCTGAGATCGACGTAGAGTCATATCTCAAACCCGGGCTCAATGCTATCGCCATTGAAGCCTCGTGCTGTGACCCCAATGTGGAGCCATCTGGCATTATCTGTGCGCTCTCTGCGGAGTTCGACACAGGTGCTCCGATGCTGGTCACCTCCAACTCTGAATGGAAAGTCTCCAAACGCCGGATGGCTGGATGGGATATGCCAGACTTCGACGACTCCAAATGGGTGTCTGTCAAAGAGTTCGGCACTAACGACCACGCCCCCTTCAATCGTGTGCAAGGCGATGACTACCGGCGATTATCGGCACGAATGCTGCGCCGTGACTTCGATGTGCCCAAAAAGCTCACCCGCGCCACGGCTTATATCTGCGGGCTTGGGCTGTCAGAGCTCTATCTCAACGGCAGGAAGGTGGGCGACCATGTGCTCTCACCTGGTCTGACAGATTATAACAAACGCTCGTTGTATGTCACTTATGATGTCACCAAAAACATCAAACAAGGCGCCAACGCAGTCGGGGTGATCCTGGGCAACGGGCGCTATTTCGCCCCGCGCAACAGTGCACCGACCACCACATTCAGTTACGGATACCCCAAGCTGCTGCTGCAGATGGAGATGGAATACGACGACGGCAGCCGCGACACCGTTGTGAGCGATGCCTCATGGAAGCTGACCACCGATGGACCCATCCTGGCGAACAACGAGTACGACGGCGAGGTGTACGACGCCCGCAAGGAGATGCCCGGTTGGAACACGGCTGGTTTCGATAGCTCAGCCTGGCAACCTGCTCAGCTCGTGGAGGCACCGAAGGGCATCATGTGCTCTGAGATCGCGGAGCCGATCAAGGTGATGGACACCGTGAATCCCATCGCCATCACCAGCCCGCGACCGGGAGTTTATATCTTCGACATGGGCCAGAATATGGTGGGCTGGTGCAAGCTGAAGGTGAAGGGTCCACGCGGCACCAAAGTTTATATGCAGCATGCGGAAAAACTGCAGCACAACGGCGAGCTCTACCTGGAGAACCTGCGCTCAGCCAAAGTGACCGACCGCTACACGCTTAAGGGCACCGGCACCGAAGTCTATGAACCGCGGTTTACCTACCACGGTTTCCGGTTTGTAGAGGTCAGTGGATACCCCGGCAAGCCCGATCTGTCTGCCATTGAGGGTGTGGTCATCCATGACAGCATGGCCGAAGTGGGCTCCTTCGAGTGCTCCAATCCGCTGGTAAACAAGATATATCACAACATCTACTGGGGTATCCGCGGCAACTACCGCAGCATCCCCACCGACTGCCCGCAGCGCGATGAGCGCCAGGGCTGGTTTGGAGACCGCGCGCAGGTCTCGCGTGGCGAGATGTATGTGTTTGACACCGCCGCCATGCACACCAAATGGATGACCGATATTCGGGATTCCCAGAAGGAAGACGGCAGTATCCCCGACCTGGCACCGGCATACTGGGCGTTCTACACCAACAGCGTGACCTTCCCCACCCTCGCGTTTTCCATTCCGGGGCACTTATACCGTGCCTACGGTGACAAGCAGATTCTGGAACACCAGTATGATGCGATCAAGCGATGGACTGACATGATGCGTGTCAAACTGAACGGCGACATTATGCCTCCCGATACCTATGGTGACTGGTGCGTGCCGCCGGAATCACGCGAGATGATCTGGTCGAACGATGCTATGCGCGTGACCGACAAGGAGCTGGTGGCCTCCGCCTACTTCTACTACAACCTGCAGCAGCTCGCCTACTTCGCCTCCGTGCTGGGCAACGACGCCGACGTGAAGCTGTATGGCGAGATCGCTGCTCGAATGAAAGTGGCCTTCAACGCCAAGTGGCTGAAGCCCGTCGAAGGCGTTTATGACAACGGCAACCAGACCTCCTGCATCTTGCCCCTCGCCTTCGGACTGGTGCCAGATGCGAACCGCAAGCAGATTGTGGATCACCTGGTCAGCAAAATCCTGGTGGACGCCAAAGGGCATGTGGGCACCGGCATGATCGGTTGCCAGTGGCTGATGCGTGTGTTGACGGACAACGGATGGCCCGATGTGGCACACCGACTGGCCACGAATACCACATATCCCAGTTGGGGATACATGATCAAGAAGGGCGCCACTACCATCTGGGAGCTGTGGAACGGAGACACTGGCGACCCCTTGATGGATTCCGGCAACCACGTGATGCAAATCGGCGACCTGTGTACCTGGCTGTACGAATATGTGGCGGGTATCGCGCCGGATGACAATGTACCTGGGTTCAAGCACACCATCATGCGGCCGGTCATGACCGATTACTTCACTTCGGCTAAGGCCACTCATATGAGCATGTATGGCTTGATCTCCAGCGACTGGAAAATCAGCCGAGGGGTGTTCAGTTGGGCCATCGAAGTACCCGCTAACACCACCGCCACCATCTACGTGCCCACTACGGACGCGGCAGGGATCACCGAAAGCGGTCGACTGGCAGTGGAATCGCCTGGTGTGCGGCTCGTGAAGGACGAGGGCGGCGTGGTGCAGTTCGAGCTTGGCTCAGGCCGCTACGCCTTCAAGTCGACGGTAGCCAGGGAGTAGGTTCTGGAAATCGGGTAAGGAGGCCTCTCGGGCTTCCTTACCCGTATGTTGCATCCACTGCCGCGCCCTAAAGGACACGGCTTCTTATACGAAAAGCCCGTTGAAACGGGCTGGTCTACTGTGCGTCCGATTTTGGGGTGCGATCGCAACTCACATTCCGACAAAGAATTCCGGCAGACGGCTTTAGCCGGCTTTTCGGATAATAAGCCGTGTCCTTTAGGGCGCGGGGCAAGCAGCTGAACAAGACAACCGAATCAGTATGGCGAATCCCACCAACCGCAAGGAGCAGCCGTTGCAGAACAAGAAACTCGCCCAGTGGGTCACGGCCCAGACGAACAACCCCAACGCCTCCACCATCAGGTTCCACATGAGCGGGGAGCTGCCATCGGAGTTTGGCATCGCGATGCTGCGCGTGGTGGCCAGTGACCTCTACCGAGTGTGGCTGAACGACCAGCCGGTGGGCATCAGCGAGGACTGGCAAGGCGCGAACTGGCGTGTGACCGGCATCGCGAAACCCGGCTTGAATACCATCGAGGTCGAAGTTCGCGCGCGCCAACAGCCACCGCTCTACGAAGCCAGTTTTCTGTGTGAGCTGGCCGTGGCGGATAAGCAGGGCGTGAAACAGGCACAGATACTTAGCGATGAGCACACCAGCACCGATCAGGGCACACCACGGCTGGCGAAATCCAGCTTCGTGGAAGAGTGGATCGACTATCTGCCTGCCTGGATTGACGACATGCTGGACGAGGGCCTCGCACCCACCCGCACTTTGCTGAGCGTCAACACCACAGCTCAAAAGGTGCTATATGAGCTCGATCAGCCGATCGAGCTGGAGGTGTCCATTCACACATTTGATCGCCTCACCGACACCCCGGTGAAGCTTGAGCTGGAGGAGTGGAACGGCAAGCGTATCCGCCTACCATCCGTCCTATGCAAGCCTGATGCCACGGTGATGTTGCCACCAATACCCGAGGGCCTCTACCGCCTGACCGCGAAATGCGGCAGCCTCACGGGCACCGCCGCTTTCGCCGTAGTGCCGCAAGGCCAGACCACCATCTCCTCGCTGCTGTCCAAACTCAAGCCGTATACCCACCGCAAGCAGATGCTGGGTCTGAACGGCAACGCGCTGGTGGTGCGAAATCCCGCCGCACTCTGGAGCTTCCGCGAGATGGACATCAACCTACTGGTGGCGCATATCATGCCGATCTACACGCAGAACGGCCTGTGCGATGACCTGTTCGCCTACTGCCAGGCGACCGGCACCCGCTTCACGATGAACGTGGAGGCACCGAACTTCGCTTTGATGAGCGACGCCACCGATGGCAAGAACAGCTACGAGGCCGCGGGTGGCTGTCATCGATGGGATGTGGACCCCGATACGCTGCGCAAAGCCGCAGCGACAGGGCTGTTTGAGGGCGTGACCTACGACGAATCGGAGCACATGCAGCTCAGCCGTAACGCCTACAGCCAACAGCCCGAACCCAACCGTAAGCCCTACTTCGTGGAAACCACGGGACTGAGCCTGCCCGAAGCTTATGTCACCTTCAAGAAGGCGGTCAGCCGGTTGGTGAGACGAAACCGGCGGTATGGCGCCGTCATGCAGGAGGAGGCGGTGTTCCCAGCCCTGTGGCATCCGATGGCGGAGTGCGGTATGACCCTCGTACCGAAGCTATTGAAGGAGGACGCACATCCTGTGGTTCTGGCGGAGGCACTGGGGGCCGCCATCCAGCATGGTGCGAAGCTGTGGTTCAGTCCGGACCTCTGGCATTACGCGTCTCTGCCCGGACACAATGCGCCTGACATGCCTGGTCACAGTGCGCGCCACCTGCAGATGGCACTGCGATGCTGCCATCTGGCCGGCGTGGACACTTGCTACGTGGAATATGCCACCAAGCTGTTCTCGCAGAACGGCAGCGGCTACCGTCTGACGCCGCATGGGCAGGTGTTGAAAGAGCATATCACCAGGTGGCTTTCCGCCCACCCACGCAGCTACAGCTACACCGATTACCAACCCGAGGTGGTAATCGTGCGCTTCCCTGACAGCGACTGGGGGCAATCGAGCTGCTATTACCCCGACTATCTGTATGGAGCCATGAACCTGCACTCCAGCCCGGAAACACGCGAGCACATGCAGGTGTGGTCGCTATTGACCGACGGGGTGCTGGACGGCCGCGTGGTGAACTTCAACGGGGAGCGAGATGCGCATCTGCGCCTATATCAGCCCTGGCGGTTCAGCATACCCAGTCCGGCTGTGGTGGTCTTCGACCACAATGTGGGGTTGAAGCATCTGAAGGGCATCGGGGTGATCTTCGCTTGCGGCATTGAGCTGTCGGAGGCGACGATGGCTGCCTTGCAAAGCTGCGTGAAGGCGGGGGCTGTCTGCTTCATCAGCCAGCATCTGGCACCCACTCAGCTGCAGCAGGCGGTGGATGGTTCTTCGGTGCGCATCCCCGAAGGCAAGGGCAGTTGGGTAGTGATGAGCGGCTTCACCACCGATGTGATGCAGCCTTACCGGCAGCTTCTGCCGAAGAACGACGGCTCTATGTGGCTGCGGTTCAAGAACCGGCGGGTGAAGCTGGGGTAGAGCGGGCGCTTCGTAACCATCTCGACCACGATTCCGCGACATAAATGTCGCGGAATCGTGGTCGATACTATCCCAATCTGGATTTGTGGGTAGTTAACTGTGCTTTAGCGCGTGGTAGGGCAGGAATAAATCGTCATGCAACGGCAAAACCCCACGCACAGATTTATGGGTAATGGAATGGCATTTATACCGCGGAACAGGCCGCATACTACTGACTCGGCAACCGCACCGTAGTCTTCACCGGCCAACTGGCTCGGTCGGGGTGCTTGTATAGCCCGATTTTGTCAAATGGGATCGGTTTGAAACCGAGTTTCCATGCTGGGGATTCCGGCTTCAGGTTAAAGTTATGCCTCATCGCGTTCACGAACAGCGGGTCCTGGTCCAGCAGATTGTCCTTGAAGCTCACGGCGGAAGCGGCGGCACCTTCGATATTCGTCCATTTACCGCCCAAGCAGATGTTTCGTATCACTTTGATATTCCTGGGTGACATCGGCTCCTCGTTCAGTATATTCAGCAGCTCGGGATAGCGCGTGCGCCAGAGTTCACTTTGGTAGGGCATCGCATTCAGCGACTCGACGAGACCGTCTCTACTGCCCGCAGCCCAGTTCGTGCCGCGCGCATCCACCTGGATGGCGGGGTTGCATTCCACATAGATGTTGTTCTCAATCGTGCTGTCGCGCCCGCCGCCTATGAAGGAAGCGTTAGGCACGCGGTAATGGACATTGCCGTAGATATTCGCCGAACAGAACTGGTCGTCTAGATAGACACCGACGCATCCTTTACCCTTGAGGCCGTAGATGTCGTGGATGTAGTTGTACCTGATCTGGTTCCCACGCATGGTCCAGTTTCGACCGCCATAGATCACGCCCGCGTCGTTCGATTCATACACCACGCTGTGAATCTCGTTGTATTCGATGATGTGGTCATTCCCGCTGAGGCCGATGGCCATGTGCGGGGAGTCATTGATGAGGTTGTGGGCTACCCTGGTGCCGACACCGTAGAGGTTGACGGCGGGATGGTAGATGGGGTTCCATCGGGCGAATTTATAGATGTGGCAGTTCTCAACGCTATGACCCGATGGCGTCAGGCTGGCCCGGTCGCCGGCATTGACATTGACGCCGCCATCGCCCAGATTATACATGTCGCAGCCGAAGACCTCGTGTTTTTGGCCGCCATCGATGTTGATCGCCGCACTACCCAGATTGCGCAGGGTGCATCTGGCGATGCGGATGTGTTCGCCACGGGTGATGTTAATGCCGCTCTTCTGAGCGCACTCAAACGTCAGCCCCTGCAGGTTGACATATGACACGCTGCCCATCGACACCGAGTTATCCAGCACTGAGACCATGAGCTTGCCCTTGTTCAGCGGCTGGGGAGGCCAGAAGTAGAGGATGCCCTTCTGCCTGTCGAGATACCACTCACCGGGATTGTCCAGCTCCGACAGCGCGTTGTAGACGTAATACCACTGCCCCTTGCGGAAGCCGAACGGGTGCATGGGCGGGTTTTCCAGCGTGATAGTTTTGGTGCTGGTGTCAATCGACTGAACGCGGAAGCGCTGGTCGGCCCAGTCCCACATCCAGTAACCGTCGGCCATTAGGCCGAGCTCATTTAGCCAGCGTGAAGGGCGGTCGCCTTCGTAGGTGAAGATGCCCTCTTTGGTGCCCTTGGTGCCGCGGATGTCCATCTCATTCGGGCCTTTGACGTCCACCATCTTTGCGTAGCCCTCATTGGGCCAGCGGGAGAGCGTCATCGGCTGGTCGGCGAAGAACACCTCAAGCCCCACCTCTGAGTTGGCCCAGGTCGGGGAGCTCGTCATCGGCGGGTATTTCGTGATGCCCTGCTCCTTCAGACTGGTGCAGAGCACGTGCCCTCGCGCTGAGGGGTCAAGCCTGGCCAGCACCGCGGGTTCCGTCACTGGTTTGAAACCGGTGATCACTTTACCGCCAACCAGCCGGACCGTCTGGCCCTTCGCCGCTCGGTATGTGATCGGCGAGGCCGCTGTGCCCGAATCCTCACCGCTGAGCTCGAAGGTACGTGTGAGCTCGTAGATACCGCCTTTGATCTCCACCGTCACTCCGCCTTGGGGTAGAACGGCCTTCTTCAGCACCCGAACCCGATTGCGGGCTCCCTCCAGACTGGCTACTGGACCGTCGGTGCGTGCTCTGTTCGGCGCTGAGCTCCGCCCGCTCCAGGCGTCGTTGCCCGATGGGGAGACGTATATGGTGCTATTGGGTGCCGGTTTCGCGGGGGTAGCCACTCCGGCTCCAAAGCTCAGGGCTATCATCATGGCCATCTCCAGCATATTCGCAGCGCTTCGTTTCATTGGGGTGCTCCTCTTCGGGTGATTGCATTCATAGCTATATTATCTGCTAAATGCTGTTAATATGCCTGCCGCGGGGGGTAGAGGTGGCTATTTCACTGCGGGTTGCACTTTTATCTGAGCCACGGACTACGCGGATGGCACGGATGGGTTCGGATGGGAAGGGTATAATCAAGATACACATACCTGTCAGATGGGGGGCCACAGTCGCATACCAATAGCCAGACAAACAGGCGAAGTGAAGCTTCACGCACAGCATCTGTAGGCGTCGCCCGTAAGTTTCAGGCGTGTGCGTTGAAATGGAAAACTGAAACCTCGCATATGTCATCGGTCAGTGACATCACATCGCATCCTACCTACCTGGAGATCATTGAAATGGGCAGTGTTGTGGTCCCTTTGATCATTCGCGACCTTGTGTTGGAGGATGGCGACTGGTTTACTGCGTTATATGTCATCACTGGTGAGAACCCTGTGAAGCCTGAGGACGCAGGGAAATTGGGCAAAATGCGCGATGCGTGGGTTGACTGGGCCAAAACACGAGGGATTTCATAGACGCGGCGATGGGTGATCTTTTTAGCAGGCTTAAGCCATATTTTCCACATCTGACAGAGCAAATACGGCGATGTCTTTCAGTTGATGAAGCGCAAGGTGTAGACGGACTTCTTTTCCAGCACAACACACATCCACAGCGTATGGTTCTAAATGACCATGCCTCCCCATCCCTGTTTTTACACCAGAACTCTGTGTAGCCAACCATTTTTAACCCACAGGATGGCAACTTACACCACCCGGTGGGTTTCATGGCTTACGGATTTCTAGTAGTACCTCAGTCTCCCCTCGCCCCGAAGTTTTGGTCGACGACCACGTAGTCAAACAGGTTGACCTGCCCGTTACCGTCAAGGTCGGCCATGGCATCGGCTGAGCCGAACTTGGAATCCAGCACCACGAAGTCGAATAGGTTGATTTGGCCATCACCATCCGCGTCGCCGTTGGTAAGGGTAAAGTTCGCGCTCTGCCCGAGTGCCACGTTCGTTGCCTTCGCTGTCAAAAAGTGCGGACTGCTGACTCGAATGTTATACGGCGGCTGAAGGTAGGTGGAGAGGGTGAAGTTGCCGTTGGCAGCGGGCAGCAAGCTCAGGCACTGGGTGATGCTCGTATCAGCCGTGCAGCTCACAGAGGCAGTGAGTTGCTGCGACAATAAATTGCTGGTGAAGTTACCCAGTTGAACCATACCCGCAAGTGACTGAACACTACGGATCGCGACTGTGTTGTAGCCTCCTGCATCGATAGCGGTAAATCCGCTGTTAGGTGCGGGCACACTGGTGTTATCACCCCAGCAGACCACGGAGCCGTCGCGCTTCAGACCGACGGTATGGCCATAGCCTGCGGAGATGGCGGTGAAGTCTTGGTTGGGTGCGGGCACGTTGCACTGGCCGTCGCGGTTCGATCCCCAGCAGACCACGGAGCCGTCGCGCTTCAGACCGACGGTATGGTAGCTACCTGCGGATATGGCGGCGAAGTCTTGGTTGGGTGTCGGTACGTTTAAATCACCATAATAGTTCCATCCCCAGCATACGACGGATCCGTCGCGCTTCAGGCCGATGGTATGCCGGTTTCCAGCGGAGATAGCGGTGAAGTCCTGGTTGGGTGCAGGCACGTTCAACTG
Source organism: Armatimonadota bacterium (assembly GCA_963677485.1). Lineage (GTDB taxonomy): Bacteria > Armatimonadota > HRBIN16 > HRBIN16 > HRBIN16. Next base: position 1,741,710 of record OY781964.1, read on the forward strand.
GCCGAAGGAGTTATCACCCCAGCAGACAACAGAACCATTGCTTTTCAGACCGACGGTATGGTATTCCCCTGCGGAGATGGCAGTGAAGTCAAGGTTGGGTGCAGGCACGTTCAACTGGCCGTAATTGTACAAACCCCAGCAGACTACCGAGCCATCGCGCTTCAGACCCACGGTAAACTGCTCGCCTGCGGAGATGGCAGTGAAGTCCTGGTTGGGTGCAGGCACGTTCAACTGACCACTGGAGTTATCATCGCAGGAGACTACCGAGCCATTGCGTTTCAGACCGACGATATGCATGGCTCCTGCTGAGATGACGGTGAAATCCTGGTTGGGTATGGGCACGTTGCACTGGCCGTCGCCGTTCCGCCCCCAGCAGACGACGGAGCCGTCACGCTTCAGACCAACGGTATGGCAACCCCCTGCCAAAATGGCGGTGAAATCCTGGTTGGGTGCAGGTACGTTCAACTGGCCGTAGGAGTTACCACCCCAGCAGACGACGGAGCCGTCGCGCTTCAGACCGATGGTAAAGCCATAGCCTACGGAGATGGCGATGAAGTCCTGGTTGGGTGCAGGTATATTCAACTGGCCGGATTCGTTATCACCCCAGCAGACCACCGAGCCGTCACGTTTCAATCCGACGGTATTGTAATATCCTGCTGCAATGGCGATGAAGTCCTGGTTGGGTGCAGGTATATTCAACTGGCCGGATTCGTTATCACCCCAGCAGACCACCGAGCCGTCACGTTTCAATCCAGCCGTATGGCATTCCCCCGTTGCGATAGCGGTAAAGTCTTGGTTGGGTGCAGGCACGTTCAACTGGCTTTCGTAGTCCCAACCCCAGCAGACCACAGAACCATTACGCTTCAGACCGACGGTATGGCCATAGCCTGCGGAGATAGCGGTGAAGTCTTGGTTGGGTGCGGGCACGTTGCACTGGCCGTCGCGGTTCGATCCCCAGCAGACCACGGAGCCGTCGCGCTTCAGACCGACGGTATGGGCGTTACCGGCTGCGATGGCGGTGAAGTCCTTGTTGGGTGCGGGTACACTGGTGTTATCACCCCATATGACCACCGAGCCGTCGCGTTTCAGCCCAACGGTATGGCCATAACCTGCTGCGAGAGAGGAAAAGCCTGTGAGTTCACCTGGAATGATGCGTTGTCCTCCCCAAACCTCTATGGTGCCGCCTTGGGCGAAGCAGCAAGAGCAGGAAATGAGTAGCAGCATTACGATCAGGGTGATTCTGTAATTCGCGTTGACGTGTGGCACAATATTACCTCCGGACTTCATTGTAAGCCTTACACTATCGTAAGAACACGGTGGGTGTTACTTCATAGTAGTCGATTATAGTTGGCATGCTTCAGATGAACCCTGTCGACTGAAACATCGGTCTGGGTTCATTATACATGTTGTATCGACAACATTATACTCGTTATTTACGTGCTTGGAAACGCCATGTAATGCCAATATCACTATATCTGAGTATTACCCCCGCGCCACGAACCCTAAAGAAGGATACCGACGTCCTGGCGTCGCAACGTAAAATCAGCACACTGAATCATCAGAGGTCAACACCATGCTCAGCGTCCTGCTTGCACTCATCGCCATCCTCGTCATCACACTGCTCGCACCAAAACGGGCTCTGGCTGCGCCTGTCAACACGCTACTCGTGAAGCGCGCCACCCGGGGGGAGATGACGGCGAAGATCATCGAGATACTCACGCGGCAGCTCAAAGAGCGCTGCGGGGCGCGGATGGTCACCAACGGCAAGGCGGAGCTGACCATCGAGCTCTCCGTCAAGACCGGCGCCGGCAAGAACGGCTTCACCATCGCGGACGGCCCGAAGGGTTCGCTCTGCATCATCGGCCACGACGAAGCCGGACTGCTCTACGGCGTCGGCAAGATGCTGCGCGACGGCCTCTACGGTCCGACCGGCTTCACGCCAGGTCCATGGCGCGGCAGTTCGGTGCCTAAAATGCCGGTGCGGGGCATCTACTTCGCCACGCACTTCCACAACTTCTACCACGACGCGCCGGTTCAGGATGTGCAGCGCTACGTCGAGGAGCTGGCGCTCTGGGGCGTGAACAGCCTGATGGTGTGGTTCGACATGCACCACTTCAACGGCATCAACGACCCGGCGGCGCAGAAGATGATTGAGCGCCTGCGGGTGATTCTGCAGACCGCGAAGAGCGTGGGCATGGGCCGAGGTCTTGGCCTGGTGGCCAACGAGGGCTACGCGAACAGTCCGGTTGAGCTGCGCGCCACCGGTCCTGGCCGTGGAGCGTTCTTCGGCATCGAGCTCTGCCCCAACAAACCGGGTGGGAAGCAGCTCATCGTTCAGCAGTTCCGAGATGTTTTTGGGCATTTCAAAGATATCGGCATCACCGACCTTTGGATTTGGCCCTATGATTCGGGTTCGTGCGCGTGTGAGCAGTGCAGCCCATGGGGCACTAACGGCTTCCTGACCGCGGCGAAGCTAGTGGCCATGCTTGCGCGCGAATGTTTCCCCGGTGTGAAGCTCTATCTCTCTACCTGGTTCCTCGATGAGGGCGAGTGGGAGGGGCTGGCAAAGGCGTTCAAGACCAGGCCCGACTGGGTTGATGCACTGATCTCACAGCCCAACACCTATGCTTTCAGCCACGAATCACCCGGCCGACTGCCCATTCTAGGCTTCCCAGAGATCAGCATGGACGGCATGTGGCCTTGGGGAGGCTTCGGTGCGAACCCTCAGCCCCACGGACTACAGGGATACTGGGACGGCTTCAAGGCGAAGAGCGGCGGTGGGTTCCCCTACTCCGAAGGCATCTACGAGGACATCAACAAGGCGGTGTGCGCGCAGCTCTACTGGAGCCCCGACCGGCCCGTTGAGGACATCCTGAAGGAGTACATCCGTTATGAGTATTCCCCCGATGTGACCACCGAGCTGACGGCGGTGATCGCCACTCTGGAGCGTAATCACCACATGCGCTGGTGGCCGGGTCTGCTGGAGGGCTACACCGGCTGGTTCCCTTCAAAGGGTGCGGCGCCTCAAGATGATCCTGGTGCAGAGACCGCGTATGCGATGGTGAAAAAAGTCGATTCGAGGCTCAGCCCTGAGGCGCGGAAATCCTGGCGCTGGCGGATACTCTACCTGCGCGCACTGACCGATGCGGAGCTGAAGGCCAATGGCGGCAAGCCGAACGCTGCCTGCGAACGGGCGTTTGAGGAGCTCACGCTGATCTACCACGCCCAAGGTGCGCAGGTGGACCTCAAGCCGCCAGCCACCCCCAAGCACAGCGAGGGCGACATCACCCGCCTGGCAGCGGGCATCACCTCCACCGCCACAGATCCGGCTAATACGATGGCACAGACGTCGACAGATACCAAGGACCTGTGGGTGCCCACTTTCCGACCGATCGCCGTGCAGGCGGGGAAGCCGGTCTCGCACACGATTGATGGCACCTGGCGGATCAACCCTCAGGCTCCAAAAGATGTCGCGGGCTCAGAGCTAACCGGCGCAGGCTGGGCGGACTTCCGGGTGCCTGGTCAGTGGGCGAATCAAGGGTTTGATCTAGCCGAGGATGCGGTCGCCGCACTGGGCACAGACTTCACCATTCCGGCCGCCTACAAGGGCAAGCGCATCTTTCTGCGCTTCGATGCCGTGCATGGCGGCACCCAGTATTGGCTCAACGGCACCAAGCTGGGCGAGACGCAGTATTACTTCACCCCGGTGGAGTTCGAGATCACGCAGTTCGCCAAACCTGGGCAGCTCAACCGGCTGCGCATCACACAGACACGCAACGTGCCAGGTGAAAATGTCCAATTCAGCGGCTACCGTGCCCAACAGCAGCCTCCCGAGACGGGTCTGCCTCGTTCGGTGCACGTGTTCGCGTTGCCGCAGCTCCACATCAGCGGATTGCAGCTCATCACAGATCTTGATCGCGACTACCGCGATGCTGATTTGTTGATAAACCTGAGCCTGAACAATCCCACGGCCGCTCCTGCGGGCGATGTTTCGGTTGAGGTGACGCTTCGAGATGCGGCAGGAAGGCCCGTCAATCTGGCGAAGCCGCGCCACGATCTGGAGCCGCTGACGTCGGGAGCAAGCGAGCGGAAACTCACTCTGCACGTGCCCAATCCGGCGAAGTGGAGCGACGAAAAGCCCACGCTCTATTCGCTCACCATCGCCCTCAATCGAAAAGGCAAGCTCATTGAGAAGCTGGAAGAGCACGTGGGTTTCCGTAAAGTGGAAACGCGCGATCGGCAGATACTGCTAAACGGGGTGACCATCAAGCTACACGGGGCTTGCCATCACGAATTTGATCCGCTCACCCAGCGTTCCGACACGGGCAAGCTGGCAGACCAGGACGCGCAACTGTTGAAGGCCGCCAACGTCAACTACTGCCGCACCACCCACTACCCTCCCACAAAGGAGTTCCTGGACGCCTGCGACAAGCACGGCATCTTCGTGGAAGTGGAGTGCCCCTTCATGTGGACGCGCTTTGTGCCCGGCGAGGACGATCCGGCCTACATCAAGTTTTTCGCCGACCCAACGGCTGCGGCAGTGGTCTACCATCGCAACCACCCGTCGGTCATCATGTGGTCGCTCTCCAACGAAAGCGGTCTGGAGCCGTGGCACCAGCCGAATCGGCTGCCGGTGAACTACCAGACTACGAACAAGCTGGTCAAACAACTCGATCCCACACGCTTGACCTGCTTCCACAACGAGTGGAATGATGACGGCCGCACCACCGATGTAGGCAACCTGCATTACGTCACACCGCCGTATGATACCTCGCCATGGATCGCCGGTGATCCACGCCCTGTGGTCTGCGGTGAGATGTATCTGCTGGTCGGCATGGGATGGAAAGGCCCCTACCTGGAGCTGGATCCCGGCCTCAGCGAGTTTTGGTCGATGGGCAACAACATCCACTGGTTCAAACACACGCAGAAGATGAGCGATGTGCAGGCGAAGTGGGAACTGGAAGAGAATCAGGTGCCGACGCATGGTCAGAACTCCCCGCAGTCGGGCTATAACATCTCGTTCTGGTCAAAACAGCTTGCAGGCATGGGTATCTGGGAGGCGGTCGGTCCGCATGGCATCATCGACGAGTGGCGCCGTCCGAAGAACGAGTGGTGGGCCGTGAAGCGGATGTTCTCTCCGGTTTATATCCCCACCCGCCAGGTGGAGTTTGCGCCGGGCATCAAGAGCATAAAGGTGCCGATCGAGAACCGCTACTCCTTCACGGACCTGCGCGAGCTGAAACTGAGCTGCGAGCTCTCCGAGACGGGCGTGATCGACTGCCTGAACCCGCCGGATCATGCGAACCTGCACAGCATCGCCGTCTCGCTGCCGCCTATGTCAAAGGGTGAGCTCAGTGTAGCCATTCCCGCAGGGGCAAAAGCGGGTCAGACACTGATCATCCGCGCAACAGATTCGAAGGGTCGGCTTGTGACCGCCGTGGGTATCTTGCTGGGCAATGCCATTATGCCTGCACTGCCTGCCCCCACTAAAGACGCACCGGAAGTCCAGCAGCAGGGCCAGAGCACCGTGGTACGCGGCGATCACTACGCCTTCACGCTCAATCACGCCACCGGCGCGATCGCACCGGTGCAGGGTGCGCCGGGCATCGCGTTACGCGCATTTCCCTCGGTGTTCGCCTTGAGTTATTGGGATGTCGAGGCGATGTTCAAGACCATCACCCAGCTCCCGGCATCCGATGAACGCGTGATCGACTCGGTCATCGCAGAGGCCAGGGCGAACTCGCTGGCCATCACCGTCACAGACCACACCGTGGAGTTCTCCGGGTCCGCTACTATGGATATCGACAAAGCGGGAGTATGCACACTCACGTATGACTACACCTATTCAGGATCTCCGATCCGCATCGGGCAGGCTGGTCTGAGGTTTACCATGGATTCGCACTGCCGTAGCATCGCCTGGAAGCGGCAATCGGAGTGGGACGTCTACCCGGACGACACCATCGGCCGACCGGTGGGGTCAGCGATGGCAGATCGTGACATGAACACTGTCAATGCCTCGGATAAGAACACCGGCTATCTCTATCCAGCCGTGACGGTGAAGCCAGGGGAATCGGCCAAACCATCCTGGCCATGCTGTCTAGACACCACAATGTATGGCACAAGCGACTTCCGCGCGACGAAATTCAATATCACGGAGGCATCACTCACGGCTCCTGACGGCAGCGGCATCAAGGCCTTCGCCAAAGGCGACGTGCATATACGCGCTTGCCTGGCGAAAGACGCAGTGTTGTTCCACCTCTGGCAACCGAGTGAGGACGGCCGGAGGCTTGAGAAGGGCAGCAGGATCACTGGCAGTTTTACGGTCTCGATGCTCACTGAAGATCGGTAACTCGATCTTACCTGTCCTACGCGGCAATACAAGGCTTACGGACCAAGCCCTGAGCAAGCAAACTGATATACAATATGTTTAATACAAGCCGCCAGCGACTGCTGGTGTTCAAAACAAGGGAGAGCAATGATGATACTATTCCTGCTAATGGCCGCTATAGTGATATTGGCATCTGTACCGGCAATGTCAGCACCTAAATCGGACCGCTTTGTTCAAGACCGGTTCGCAATCAGCTTTTGGGTTGATCCGCCTGCCAACCAGATCACCGATGCGCGCTACAAAGAGATTGCTGATGCAAACTTTACCATGGTGCATGGCGCCTTTGGACCCAAGACTATGGCCGACGTCAAGAAGCAGATCGCTCTGTGCAAAAAATACAACCTGGCCGTGATCATAAAGGGCGACTTAGTCCCCGTAGACAAGCTTCCCAATGACCCCAACGTGTGGGGCTATCACCTTGTAGATGAGCCCACCATGGCGGGACTGCCCGCCGCCAGAGCCAAAATCGCGGAAGTACGCAAATACCACCCTGGCAAACTCACCTACCTCAATCTGCTGCCGGATTATGCATCGCTGGGAGTGCTGGGCACGTCATCTTATGATGAATACATCGCCCGGTTTGGACGCGAGTCCGGCTGTGATGTGCTTTGTATGGACTACTATCCGATTATGACACCCACTGCCGATGGCCGGGATGGCTATTGCGGCAATCTGGCGGTCATGCGCAAATACTCGCTGGAGCTGGGCATTCCGCACTGGAACTTCTTCAACACCATGCCCTACGGTCCGCACAATGAACCCACCGAATCGCACCTACGCTGGCAGGTCATGACCTCGCTGGCTTATGGCTCCAAGGGCGTGCTTTACTTCTGCTACTGGACCCCTGGCGATGGACCTAACGGTGAGTTCCCCAAAGGCGGAGCGATCATTGCACAGGACGGCGTCAGAACTCGGCACTACGAGCAGGCCAAGCGCATCAACCTGGGTGTGAAGAACTGGGGACCCACGCTGATGAAGCTCACCAGCACCGCTGTCGTGCGTGTGAAGCCGGGTGAGAATAGCGCCGAGAAGCTGGTTGGTACCGGTGTTGAAAGCATCAAGATGGAAAATGATGGCGGCGACTACCTGGTGGGCGCCTTCAAACACGCAGATGGACGCCGCGCGGTGATGATCAACAATTATGATCACAACTACGCCACCTGGTTCACCGTGAAGTTTGATGTGCCGCTGAACAGAGTGCAGGAGCTTGATCCTGCCACCGGCAAGCTGAAGGCTGTCCGCGACGAATCACCCTGGATGCCAGGCTTGCAGCTATCGCTGGATGCCGGTGAGGGTCGGTTGTTCCTGCTTCCGGCCAGATAGCGGGGTCACCGCGAACTTCTCGTAAAAATGGGGTCTGTTATTGTAGAGTTATACAGTGGCAGGCCCCTGTTTCATGATCAACCTTGCCAAGGATGTGCCAAAATGACGAGTAGTCTGCTCAGCCGTTTATCGCTACCAGGACACTGTTCTTCAGATACATGACTATCGGTCGGCATCCCTCCGGGCACCCACGGAGTGGGTAAGATTCTTTATAGCCACGGGTGAGCGCCAGCGTAACCCGTGGTAAACCGCGCGACATCCCTACCCACGAACGTGGGTCGCCCGATGACGATGTGGCTGATCGTCTCCGATACAAGCCATCAACCCCGCTGCGACGGGTTCCATCGCCCCGTGAACGGGGCTCCATCACCCGTCGCTAATCATTTTGCAGCCCGCAAGCGGGCGTGGGCGAGGGCCACGACGGTCTTGAATGCCCATGTCCGGGGCGGTTTTCCCCTAACCGCGCCGGTCTGGCGGTGTGCCTACACCAGTAGTGGTCCCGCCGCGACATCAATGTCTCGGCTATTCACAGTCAAAGCAGTCTGAAGCCGCCGCGTGTCTTCCGGACACCCACGGAGTGGGTAAGACTCTTTATAGCCACGGGTGAGCGCCAGCGTAACCCGTGGTAAACCGCGCGACATCCCTACCCACGAACGTGGGTCGAACCTTACCGCACAAGCAGCAGAGTTAAATATCTGGTTGTCGGCCTCCGTTTGCCGCCCACCCAGCTACATCACACCCAGAGCTTTACGGTATAATTCATCAGCAGTCGTTACATAACCCATGGTAGGTGGCTGGCGCCAGCGAGGCACACTACCCGCGAGGAATGACAGAACAACAAATGAGAAGCTCACTTGGATAGCCACATGACAAATATCGACGCATCGGCCTGGATACTGACACCGGCGGAAACAGACGCCTTCATCGCCTGCGGGGAGTATTTCGCTGCCGGGTTCATGAGCGGGGATGAGGTCTCCATCCCCATGCGGCACGCCCACGGCATCGCGAGCTATTTGTCACAATGCACGCTGCCCGAATACTCCGGCGAACCGCTCTACCCCGCCAAACGGCAGATATGGGCCGACGAACACAACCCGGTGTTCTGGCACCACTATGTGGCACTGGACCTGATCATGTATCCTGCCGTAGCCGCAAGCCGTGCCGAACAGGCCAACTCGAAGCCGCTTCAGCAGGCCTACCGCAAGATGCAGACGCTGTTTGAAACCTACCCCAAAGGCGGCGGATACACCCACAGCATCATCAACTACGGTCGTGTGCAGAATGAGGGGTTGGTTTCCACCCTGTTCAGAATTCAAGACAAGATGGCCTCTGCCAGTGCTCCACAGACGGAGCTCTACGAAGCTCTGCTGGTGGTGCTGGAAGCCATCGATGGGTTTCGGATGCGTATCGCACGCTATCTGGCGAGTCTCAGTTTTGACGACCCACAGTCCGAATCCAACCGCAAACGGCTGCAAGATGCCTTTGGCAGCGGTCTGCCCACGCGCCGTGCAAACGGATTCTTCGAAGCGATGCTGGCCACCACTTTCATGTTTGCGATCGACGGCAGCGATGACCTGGGCCGGTTTGACCAGTTCATGTGGCCGTACTACCAAAAAGAGATCGAGGCGGGCACCCTAAGCCGCGGCGAAGCACTGGAGCTGGTGCAGGCCCTATGGCGATATGTGGATGACTGCAGCGGCTGGAACACCGCGCTGGGCGGCACCACACCAGACGGTCAGGACGCCACCAACGAGCTAACCCTGCTCTGCATCGAAGCCGCCAAAGGGCGACGCAGACCCAACCTGGCACTGCGAATCCGCGAGGACGTCTCCGAACAGACTTGGAATGCGGTGCTGGACTGCATCGCCACAGGCTGCGGGTTACCGGCGCTTTACTGCGAAGAGAACTACCTGTATGCGATCGACACCGCGCACCTTGGCTTGTCAGCGGAGGACCGGCTGAACTTCGCTTTTGGCGGCTGCACTGAGCTGATGGTCCACGGCTGCTCCAATGTAGGCTCGATTGAGTTCGACTTGAACATCCTGAAGCTGATGGAGGAGTGCCTCGACGCCAACCTGGAGTCTTGCAGCAGCTTCGAGCGGTTGCTGGAGTGCTACGAGCAGAGGGTTCGGGAGGCTGCCGTGGCCTATACGCAGATGGCGAATCGAAACCAGCAGACACGCGCGGGTTATCACCCGCAGCTCATCCGCACGCTGTTCGTCGATGACTGTATAGATAGAGGCTTGAGCTTCGCCGCGGGTGGGGCGCGGTGCAACTGGAGCGTGGTCGGCATCGCCGGGCTCGCCAACGTCATCGACTCACTGTCGGCAGTCCGCAAGATGGTCTATGAAGATAAACAGATCACCGCACAGGAGCTGCTTGCGGCACTGCACGCGAATTTCGAGGGATACGATGAGCTGCTTCTGGCACTGCGAAAATGTCCCAAGTTCGGCAACGACGACCCAGTGGTCGACAAGCTGGCGGAGCGGTTGTCGTCTATTGTTTACCAGGAACCCAGCCGGCACAATCCGTGGCGCGGCGGCAAGTTCCTGAGCTCCACCATCATGTTTGTGCTATACGGCATCTTCGGGCAGCCGGTCGGCGCCACACCCGATGGCCGTCTAGCCGGCACCCCCATCGCCGACTCCGCGGGTCCGGTGCAAGGCCGCGACACGCACGGTCCCACCGCCATGCTGCGCTCGGTGGCCAGCCAGCATCTGGAGTATGCGCCTGGCACGCCGGTGTTGAACTGCCGTATCACCAGGCATCTGGTCAGCACCCCCGAGGGGCGTCAGAAGCTGATCTCGCTGATCAAGGGCTATTTCGCGCTGGGTGGGTTGCAGCTTCAGTTGAACGTGGTCGATCAGGCGGTGTTGCGGGATGCCATCGAGCACCCGGAGCTACATGACGACCTGATCATCCGCATCGGCGGCTATTCGGAGTATTTCAACCTGCTCTCGCCGGAGTTAAAAACCACCTTTATGGACCGCACCGAGCACGAAGGGTGAGGGGGTGATTCGGCAGGGACCACCACGACGCTTGACAGCCCCAATGAAAACGGGTACAAGTAACTCAGAGCAGAACTGGCTGGTATGTGTAAGCTTACTCGCTACAAACATATGGTAACCAACCATCCAAGAGAGCTGGCAGATTACAGCAATTTCTGGAATCGACTATTTCCGGAGCTGAGGTGGGGCGTTCTGGAATTGCTTATGATGCGGATGCAGGTGCGCAAAGGACAAACTATGGAAAGCAAAATGATAGATTTACGTACGCGCGGACTAACAAATGTCGTGGATGGTTATTCATATATCTTTGGATATGGGAAAACGCGGGTAATCCGGCAATTTGAGTATGAAAAAATATCAAAGATCCTAGCATCAGTAGAAGATATGGATGTCGGTCGTATAGATATACGTACCGATGTGAAGCGTCCATATACTATGATCACTGTTAATAACGGCCCTGCATCATTTAGTATAAACTACCAGATGATTATCCTTTATTTGTTCAATCGTCATCGTAAAATGTGGAAACTAGTGACATTTATTCCAGGTGTATTGCTTCGGAACCCAAACGATGTACTGACAATGGATAAAACCCAGGCTCATGTACTTGTAGTCGACATAACCACTGGTAAAGAGAGGCATCGTTATCCGATAAGTTCATAAAGACACTCTGTTATGCCAGCCCAGGTGTGACGGGTTCGGCTATCCGCCAGACCGGCGCGGTCTTGAGCCTTCTGCAACCGCTAGCGTACTGACAGACCGCCCCGGACATTGCCAATCACGGCTGTGTAGCTACCAATGCCATCGACCGGCGCGGTTTCGAGTAACCGCGCCGGTTGTATGATCTCAGAAGCCCACGCTGGGCAGGTATTGACGCTACTTTTCGGCGGCCCCGGCGTTCTTGGTGGCCTCTTCGCGCGCGGCTTCCATCTCATCCACTGTCTTGGTGTGCAGGCGGGCGGCTCCTTCGTAGCCCTCTTTCACTGGAATACGCGGCAGGTTGTCGCGCCGCCATTTGGCCTCACCGATGGCCTGCGCATACTGAGGCAGCCATTCGGCCTGCGCAATCAGCATATCATCCACCAACTGCCATATCTCGGGTGGCGTACACACCGCCCCCACCAGCGGGTCCATCATGAACGCCTGCCGCAGCAGGTTGATGTCACCATGCATGGCGGCCTCCACCGACAGCCTCTGCACGCTGATGCTGGCATTGCACACGGCCGCGCAGCCCAGTGGAAGGTCGCCCACACGCGGGATGCCGATGCCGTTGCCATCCACGTAGCCCGGAACCTCCACGATGCAGTCATCGGGCAGGTTGGAAATCGCGCCGTGGTTCACCACATTGAAGTGGCCTCGGTAGATACGGCCCGTCTCAAGACTCTCTACGATGAAGCTGCCATGCTCATGGCTGCGGTCTTCTGGCCGGTGCGTCCACGGGTCAGCCTGCATCCAGTTGGGGAAGTCGTGCTCAAACCAGTTGCGTCCCTCGTTGCAGACCCGCAGATAGCCGCCTGTCTCACCCATGATCCAGGCATCCAGAGATATCCAGTCGTTGATTTCGCTGGCGCGCTTGCGGTACCAGGGCAGGTATTCGCTGAGGTGGCCATTCGACTCCGTGCTGTAGTAACCGAAACGCCGGATCATGTCGATGCGCACCTTCTCCTGCTTACTAAAGGTCTCGTGTTTTTCGAACGCTTCCAGAATCTTGCCGGTCAGGTCCACACCTTTGTGCTTCACTCCGATGTACCAGGTCTGGTGGTTGATGCCCGCGCAGATGATGTCAAGCTCTTCCTGCGGGATATTCAACGCCTGCGATATCTGCCAGATGCCGCCATGCACGCCGTGGCATAGCCCCACCACCCGCACGCCGTATCCGTAATGGTTGGCCGTCCAGGTGTTCATAGCCATGGGGTTGCTGTAGTTCAGCAGCAGGCAGTTGGGGGCCGCGACCTCGCTGATGTCCTTGCAGATGCCCCTCATGGCGTGCATGGTGCGCTGACCATACATGATTCCGCCGGCACACAGCGTGTCGCCCACGCACTGATCGACGCCATACTGCAGGGGGATGTCGATATCGGTCTGGAACGCCTCCAGCCCACCCTGCCTGATGAAGCAGTAGACGTAGTTGGCGTCTTTGAACGCCTCACGGCGGTCCTGGGTGCTGGACACAGTGGCGGGTAGACCCGAGCCAGCGATGTCACGCTCCACCAGTTGTTTCACCATATCCAGGTTGTGCTGGTTGATGTCGGTAAACACAAAATGCGTGTCGGCTAGTTCCGGCACGGCAAGAAGGTCGCGAACAATGATCCGGGTGAAGCCGACGCTGCCAGCTCCGATGACTGCAATCTTTAGCGGCATGATGATCTCTCCTGCGAAACTGTTACTTGGCCTCTTTGGCAGCTTTAGCGGCATCCTGCCAGGCTTTGTCAAAACGGGGCATGCTGATCTTGATTTTCGCCGCTATTCGCATTATGGCAAGTTCCTTGTCCAGATCGCGCTTGCTTTTGGACAGCATGAGCATACGGGTCAAATCATCTTTCACAGAATCAAAGGAAGGTGTTTCTTTTTGTCTGCGTTCCAGTACTTTTACCACCAGATATATCTTTGTGGTCTTCGCGTTTTCGCCTTCACCTTCCACGGCACCATCCAGCGCGAACGGACCCACGGGGCTGTTCGGCAGAGCGGTCCAGATCAGCGGCCATACAGCATCGGGCCAGGAGGAGGGGGTCATCCATTCGTTGATCACACCGTCTTTGTCACGGCTGGGATGGATGGAGTTTTCACGAGCGATCTGAGAGAAGTCCACAGTTTTCGCCGCCTCCAGCACCGCATTGGCCGCCTCTTCGGTGGCGCACTGCACAAGCTGGATTTTGACCGCTTCAGGAACAGTGATCTCATTAAGGTGATCGTTGTAATACTTTTTCACATCCTCAGGAGTGGTGGTGATCCCTTTGGTGCGGATGTTGAACTTGGAAAGCTCCACGGTCAGGTCATCGCGGTAATCCGCCTCTGTGTATCCTAACTGATCTAGGTTGGCTTGGAAATCCTTCTTGGCCTTCAAGCGGACCATCTCGGCATCGAGTTGCGGCTTAGTGGGCAGCACTCCGTCCTTTTTGGCCAGCTCCAGCACCAGGCTGCGGTCGATCAGGTTCCGCAGTGCCACATAGCCTGCCTGCACCGTCACCGGTTTGCCTATAGAATCTGTGCCCACAGGAATAGGAACACGCTCGAGTTCCATGATATAGTCATCGCGGCTGATCTTTTGGCCGTTCACCTCAGCTACATTGGTATCGGCCCACAATGTTGCCACCGCAAGCGCACTCAACCCCACCAACGCCACAAAACTGTAGTTTATTTTAATCCGCATTATAGCCTCCAGTATTTGATTCATCTGCCGTGTAGTATAACAGCAATGACACGACGGGCATGATTCTTCCCACCAGTTTATATAGACTGTGCGAAAGCCGGTTTAGCTACATGCGGCAAATGGGTATCATAGATATGTGTGCGTAAGTGTGATGAATTCAGGGAGATGAAATGAGATATTTCGGGATATTCGCGGCGATAGTTACCATATTCTGTGCAGTCACGACAGGGCAGACGCAGGTCACTCAAGTAAATGTGATGCGCAACGGGGCTGCAGGAGACACAAAGACCGACGACACCGCCGCGTTCCAGCAAACTCTAAACGAACTCGCCAAGACGGGCGGCACGGTGATGGTGCCGCAAGGACGATTCCTGATCAAAGGCAACTTGAATGTGCCCGATAATGTGACCATAGAGGGTATCTGGAAGGCACCTAACGCCGGGCTGAGTTACCAGGGAAGTGTGCTGCTAGTCACGGCCGGAGCCGGTGAAGAGGCCGGTGCCCCCTTCATCACACTGAATAAAAACAGCGGGATCAAGGGACTGACCATTTTCTACCCCGACCAAAACGCCGATAAGCCGGTCGCATACCCTTACACCGTGGCCAGCTCCGGCGCAGAGAACCCCAGCATCATCGACTGCACGATCCTGAACCCCTACCAGGCGGTCGACTTCGGCAGCAAGGGCAGCACCCGCCATACCATCCGCGGTCTGTATGGCCAGCCGCTGCGCCGGGGCATCTATGTGAATAACAGCCTCGATGCGGGCCGCATTGAGAATGTGCATTTTGGTCCCTTCTGGGCGTGGGAGGGCAAACCGGCACTTCAGAAATTCCAGCGCGAGAACGGTGAGGCGTTCATCTTCGCCCGCACCGACTGGCAGATGGTGTCCTACAGCTACTGCTCGGGATACAAAGTGGGTTACCGGTTCATGCGCAGTGCTGCGGGTGTGGCTTTTGGCAGCTTCTCCGGCCTCGCGGCGAATGATTGCCGTTATGCCGTGGTGGTGGAAGATTGCGCGAAACAGGGTCTGCTTATCTCCAACGGCCAGTTTGGGGTGGGTGCTGCTGCCGACTCCACACAGCTCACGGTTAAAGCCACCAACTCGGGCCGCATACAGCTCAACAACTGCTCCCTGTGGGGACCGGCACTTTTCAACTTGCGGGTGGCTGGCAAAGGGGCCGTCATGCTAAGCAACTGCAATCTTTCGGATTGGGCATCAGCAGCCAGACCGGGGGCCGCGATAGAAGCGTTTGGCGGCGACATCAGCGTGACCGGATGCCAGTTTGGAGGCATATACGGGCCTGCGCTATCGCTGCGTAAAGGCACGCGGTCAGGCATCTTCGTGGGGAACAGCGTGAAGGGGGTAGTTGGGGTGTTGAACGGCTCCAATGTGCCGTTGGCCGAGAGCGGTAACCTCACGGCAGTATCCCCAGGACGATAGCGGCGTATACGCGATGTTGCTGATTCTAGTGGCAAATTGAGCTACCGGGGTTGGTGTAGCGGCTTGCTTATGTGTGAGACGTGCATAGAACTCGTGCTGACACCGCAGCCCATCGTAGGGGCGTCCCTTGTGGGCACCCTAATCGTTGTTCATATGATGGTTCTCGTTTTGGGCGCCCACAAGGGACGCCCCTACGACCAGCTACGTACAATCGTCAGAGCAACCCGTGGCTATAAGACCTGCTACCCACTTCGTGGGTGCCAGACCATGCGCAGCGTGTGACCTCGCCCATGGCTATATGAATCCTCGCCTCATCCCCCGACGGTGCTCTCAAGCGACTGCCGGTCGACCAGCCCGGCGTAGATGCCGCCCAGCTCCACTAGCTCGTCGTGCGTGCCCAGCTCAGCCAGATGGCCATCGGCGATGACCGCAATCTGCTCCGCATCGCGGACGGTGCTCAGGCGGTGGGCCACGACCACGGTGGTGCGATTCTGCATCAACTCATTCATGGCCTGCTGCACAATGCTTTCACTCTCGCTGTCCAGCGCGCTGGTGGCCTCGTCCATGATGATGATCTGCGGGTCCTTCAGGAAGGCCCGCGCGATGGAGATGCGCTGCTTTTGCCCCCCGCTCAGACGCACGCCGCGCTCACCGACCATGGTTTCATATCCATCGTCCAGCCCCAGTATGAATTCGTGGGCGTAGGCACGGCGAGCGGCCTCCATCACCTCATCCATGCTGGCGTCGGGACGACCATAAAGGATGTTGTCTGAGATGCTGCCAGAAAAGAGGATGGGTTCCTGTGGGATGAGCGCGATCTGAGAGCGCAACGAGTAGATGGTGTAGTCACGCACATCGTGACCATCGATCAGGATGCGCCCCTCCTGCCACTCATAGAACCGCATCAGCATATGGGTGACGGTGGTCTTGCCGCCCCCACTGGGCCCCACCAGTGCCAACGAGCTGCACGCGGGGATGTGGATGTTCAAGCCGCTGAGCACCGGGTTCTCGTTGCCGGGGTAGGTAAAACTGAGGTTTTCGATAGTGATTTCGCCCTTGAAGGCAGGAGCCGCGACCGCATCGGGTCGATCGGCCACCTCAGGCTCCACGTCGAATATCGCGAAGATGCGGTCGGTGGCCCCTAACGCGGCGGCGACCACCAACTGCATCTCGTTCAGCCACTCAAACGGGGTATAGAGCGAACCCTGCATCATCACAAACTGCGTCAGAAGGCCGATGCTGACGTTACCGTATGTCAACGCGATATAACCGCCGGCCCCGATCACTATCAACTGCGCCAGACTGCGGGAGAGAGTCAT
Source organism: Armatimonadota bacterium (assembly GCA_963677485.1). Classification (GTDB taxonomy): domain Bacteria; phylum Armatimonadota; class HRBIN16; order HRBIN16; family HRBIN16. Next base: position 1,758,560 of record OY781964.1, read on the forward strand.
ACAGGCCTGGCTCAGACCGTCCAGTTGGCTGTTGCTCACGCCGATGTTCACCAGCGCGATGTTGTCATCGAGGAAACGCTGCGCCTCTTCGTCCTCGCCGGTGAACGCCTTCACCACGGTGGTGGCGGAGAGCTTCTCCTGCGCGTTACCGCTGAGCTGGGCCATACGGTCGCGGATATCGCGGCTGTTTTGCTTCACTTTCCAGCCAATCTTGCGCTGGATCAGCAGTTGCACCGGCAGCATACACACACTGAGCAGTCCAAGTATCGGGTTTTGCCATATAAAGTAGCCCACCACCACCACGATCATGCCGATGCTCATCCAAACCTGCACAAACGCCTTGCTGACGAATGGTTGAATAGAATCGATGTCGCCCACGAGTCGGCTTGTCAGGGATCCAGAGCGGTTAGCGTCGAAAAAGCTGTGGCTGAGTTTCTGGATATGCCCGTAGAGGTCGCAGCGCAGGTTGCACATCACCAACTGAACGGCCCTGGCTCCGACTGAGGTGCGCAAGAATACAAAGGTGGGGGTCAGCAAGGCCACGCCGGCACCGTTCACGAGCAGGTGGCGGAGTTGAAGCCAGGCGTGCGGGCCGCTGATTTTGCCGGCACCGGATTCGACCAGCACGTTGATCGACTGCCCCACCACCCAGGCCATCGCCACAGGGGTCAGCAGTTTGACCAGACCAAACACTGTAGCGGCGGCGAAATAGGGCCAGTAGGGGCGGATATAGGCGATCAGCCGTCGAAGATTGCGAGCGTGTGCCTTCTTTTCGGTTGGAGTATCAGATGTCATATCGTCTCACCATTTATGGATATAGTATACCCAATCTGGCGTCGGCACCCTGGAAGCGGCTTAGGCTGTAGAGGCGGGGGATGGTATCCCATATAAATAAGCACCAGTTGATCTTCGATTCCGCGACATAAATGTCTCGGCACAGGATGGATACAACCCCAATCTGTATTTATGGGCAACTAACGTGTCCTTTAAGGGCATGGGTTCAAGCATTATCACACCCTCCGATCCTCGATGAACGCCAGCGTCTGCTCAAGCGAGGGCAGACCGGTTCTGCCGCCTTGCTTCTGGCATTTGATGGCGGCGACAGCCGATGCAAACTCCGCACACCGGGCGGTATCCCATCCTGACGCAAGGCCGTAGGCAAACGCACCATGGAACGAATCGCCGGCGCCGGTGGTGTCGACCGCATCGACCTTGAAGGCTTTACCGACCCCACGGGAGGTTGGGTCGGAGTAGACATATCCCTCAGAACCCAGCGTGATCACAGCCGTGGTTGGACCGCAGGCGTGAATGGAATCCAGGGCCGCATCCAGGTTTTGGGCGTAGCCGTTTTGGTATGCATAATGCTTCGGCACAATCAGCACATCTATATAACGCAGCAGCTCGTGGTTCTGCGGGGCTGGGATAATGTCAGCGACCACTGGAATGTGATGTGCACGGGCCAATCTGGCCGCAGCAAGAGACATCTCCGGGTAGATATCATCAATGATGAGGGTCTGCGAGTCGGCGATTCGCGGCATACTTAAGGAACTATCCCAATGCAGATTGCTGCCTGGACGATGGAAGATGGTGCGGTCACCAGATGCCTCATCGACGTGGATAAAGCTGAACGGGCTCTCCCCACCGGGTTTTTTCTGCACACCGGAGGTGTCGATACCCTCACGCTGCAGTTCTGCAGTGATTTCGTCCGCGATGGCATCTGCCCCCAGCAAGCTGAACAGATCGCATGAGGCACCCAGCCGGGCACACGCTACCAGTGCCGTGCCGATCAGCCCGCCGCCCTGTGCATGGTAACTGCTGACTAGGGCGGTATCACCCCACTCCACACGCGGCGAGGACACGATATAATCCTGGCAGCAAACACCCACCCCGCAGATTCTCACCATTTCACCCACTCCTTCTCGGCTGCTGATACTCGAAATGCGATATACGGTAATATGCAGTATAGATCATCTTTTGATTGAAACACAAAGACGTTGATGAAAGAACACGCCCGAATGCACCAGGCATAAAACTCAAGGAGTGATGTGGAATGACTATCCGTCTTGCTGATGATATCTACTCGGCTTTAGCCCATGTCCCGCTGATTGATGCACACACCCATCTGGTGGATGGTGCGTTGAGCGCCCGCGGGCTGCATGACATCATGCTGTATCACATGGCCATCAGTGACCTATACGCTGCCGGCTGCCCAAGCGGCGGCAGGCTGACACAATATCCCGACTGGCCCTCCGACGAGGAAGCGCACTCCAGGATCATCGAAGCTCTGCCCTGTCTGCCCCACACGCGAAACACCAGCATATCATGGGGGATTCGCACCATTCTTCGTGATCTCTACGGCATAGGCTCCCCGGTCGACACCAGCAACTGGCGGTATCTCGATTCGATGATCCGTGAAAGAGCGGATGACGCCGCCTGGCACACCGAGGTCGCGAAAAAGGCTGGGATCAAACGCTTTGGCACGGAGATCGCACGCCGCCGCACCGGCTCCGATGATGCTTTGCTAAGCTATGCGCTAGAATGGGCGTTCTTCACGCGCTGCCAATGGGGCGAATACGACACCGCGCTGTATGAGCTGGAGCGGTGCTGGGGTAAGCTCCCCGGCCCGCCAGCGCAGATAGGCGGAGGGGCACGTCCTGCGACGGAGAAGACAATCCAGAGTTTGGCCGATGTCCATTCGGCAATGGATTGGTATGTGCAGAATATTCCGGCTGACATGATCACCTCGATGGCCACCCATATCTCCACCGATATCGCCTTATCGCCCGTAAGTGCGTCTACGATGGACGCGGCACTTTCTCAGCGGGATCACGCCGGAGCCAGTGAGCGTGATATCTACGCCTCTTACATCAATGAGCTGTTCCTCACCGCTTTAGAACGCCACCATAAGCAGCATCTGGTGTTCCAGTTCAGTCTGGGTGCGGAGCCGCTGCCGTATGAAACAGGCAGCCGCCTCTCTCAAAACACCATCGCCCAGCTTGCGGAGATGATCAGCCGGCACCCGAATATTCACTTCCAGTGTTTCCTGTCCAGCCTTCACGCCAACCAGTCGCTCTGCACCCTTTGCCGCGAGCTGCCTAACCTGTCACTGGCCGGTTATTGGTGGCACAACTTCTTCCCATCCAGCATCCGGCAGGTGATGTCCGAGCGTCTGGACATGCTGCCGGTGAATAAGCAAATCGGCTTCTTCTCGGACGCCTACTGCGTGGAGTGGGCATACGCCAAGGCGGTGATCGTGCGCAAGCAACTGGCGACCGTGCTGACGCAGAAGATCGAGGATGGGCAATACGACCGAGATGAGGCACTGGGCATCGCCAGAGACATCCTGTTCGAGTCACCTCAGCAACTCAACCACATCACGCCATCAAGCATACTGTAAGGAATGACAGCACAAAGGAGCTCTTTTTGGAACTGATAGGTTTGGATCGAATGTTAAGGGAAGCCCAGTCGAAGCACTACGCGGTAGGGGCCTTCAACTACTGCAATGCGGAGACGGCTCAAGCCATCGCGCAAACCGGATGTGAGCTGCGCTCTCCGGTGATTTATATCATCGGGCCCATCGAATACCCGCTGATGGGTGCCAAAATGATGGTTGACATCGTGAAGCTGGTCGCCGCCGATTGCGATGTGCCGGTCTGCCTGCACCTCGACCATGCGACCAGCATTGACCAAGTGCGCGAGTGCATCGAGGCCGGGTTTCCCTCCGTGATGATGGACGCCTCTCAGTATGACTTTGAGGAGAATATTCGGCTGACCAAAATGGTGGTCGAGATGGCGCACGCCAAAGGCATCACTGTAGAGGGCGAGCTGGGAGCTGTGGGCAAGGTCGATGACGCCACAGTAGAGGGGCAGGAGAATGCCTCGCTGACCCTACCGCACAAGGCGGCTGAGTTCGTAGAACGGACCGGCATCGACGCGTTGGCGATCTCCATCGGGAACGCACACGGTCTATACAAACAGAGCCCAGTGCTGGATTTTGAACGTCTGCAGGCAGTTCGCGATGCCACCGATGTGCCGCTGGTGCTTCATGGCGGATCGGGCACACCTGTGGACCAGCTTCACCGCGCCATCGATATCGGCATCAGTAAGGTGAATGTGGCCAGCGAGCTGGGGCGGGCCTTCCTTGATGCGATCGATAACTTCAACCGCACCAAGCGCTCCAAAGAGTGGTATGCGCTCTCATTGGTGGATGCCAAGCAGGCTGTGGCGCAGGTCGTGGCCCGCTGGATGCGCGAGCTGGGCAGCACCGGCCGGATTAGCTGAGGCAAGGTGATCTTCTATTGCAGCCAACCGTTGCCTATGTCCGGGGCGGTCTGTGCGTAGGCTAGCGGATGCAGAAGGCTCGAGACCGCGCCGGTCTGGCGGTTAGCCATATAGGATTGGTGTCGGGAACAAGCACCCGCCCGTGCATGCACGGCAACCCAGGCTGTAACTGATGCGTCACACTGAGGCCACAGGTGATATGCGAATGGCTGTTCGCCTCTGTTGCAGCCAACCATTGCCTATGTCCGGGGCGGTCTGTGCGTAGGCTAGCGGATGCAGAAGGCTTGAGACCGCGCCGGTCTGGCGGTTAGCCATATAAGATTGGTGTCGGGAATAAGACCGGCGCGGTCTATAGACAGTGGCCGCTGCAGGCGTACTGACAGACCGCCCCGGACATAGCCAATCACGTAACTTACAAGCAGATCACCGATTCGTGCCATCTGGGCAGCGCGTATGCTCTCCGTAAACCCCTAGAAATACCCTAGACCGTCTAGCTTAGTAAACACTTGCCGGTGGCGACATTAAAGATGACCGTGCTGCAGGGCGCCATGGTGATGTGGAGCTCACGGCCATCCCGAAGCTTCAGCTTACGCTGACCACCGTCGGCACTGTGCAGGCAGAGCGACTGGTTGTCGACCAACAGAACATCACCGGACTCATCGTAGATATGGGCACCAGCCTGCTTGAATAATCCCCGCATCAAACCGGCACCACGCATTGGAAGCGCACTATAGATGGTGGTATACCCCGGGTACACCCGCCGGGCCAACCCCACCACTCCGTCTGTGGCGTAATGCCCCAATGGCTCCGCAGACGAATCGTTCAGCCTGAACAGCGGCTCCACATGCTTCGCGACACCAAATGGCTGGTGTCCGCCGACGGGTATGATCTCCGGTGGGTTTGAACACGAGTGCTCACTCAGAGTCATGCCGGTGATCTCAGACACCATGGCCGCGTCGTGCAGCCTTTGGCCATCCGAATACCCTGGGGCGTAGAACCAGATCACCGTTCGTTGAGCCTGGCACACCTCCTTCTTGATGTATCTGCGCTGCCGCTGGTTCATCTGGAAGCAGTTGGCAAATATCACCACGCGGTACTGGTTCAGGTCGGCCTTTTCCAGGTCGTGCAGGAACAGCTTATCGATGGCAGCACCGGTGTGGTAGGCATCGGCGGAGCTAAGGTCGACCGCGGGGTATGAGATGGGGTCATTGGGGCTATGCGAGGTGGCCAGCCCGTAGAAGCACTCCAGATCATACACAAATAACACATCGGCCACCGACTTATATGGGCCTTTGGCCACACGGTCGTAGATGCGCTTCATTTTGGCCTGGTCCGCCTGTATCTCCGGGTGATCCCACCATCCACCCGCACCGTCCGGACCGAAGTCATACCACCACAAGCCCGTTCCATGCGTCAGCACATAGCCGAAATTGCGGCGATGCAGCGCGATCGTCTGCTGCATGTTGGCGGGTATCTTGGGCGGTTCGCGCTTGAAGGCGTCCCCCAGGTGGGAGGCGTGGTCGGTTTCACTCAGCCAGAGCTTGCCATGCAGCCGCAGGCTGTCTTCAAGCCCGCGCAACTGGCCTGTGCCGCCCACCGCACGCGCGGAATCTTCGTATGACAGCGGTCCGCTGAGGTAGTCCACATCGGGGCTTTTGAGCAGTGCCGGTAGCTCCATATGACCGCCATCCACCATCCCCATCTCCACCATGCAGTGGAAATAGCCGTAGAACAGCCCCACCACGCAGGGTCGCGGCCAGGCCGTTTTGATGGTGTGGCAAAACATCAGAATCGCCTCAAGGGTGCAGAGCTGCTGATATTTGTAGTAGTCCATCACCCTGCGCTCCAGCAGAGGGTCGCGAAACACCCCGCGGCTGGTGTACTGACGCTCAGCCGAAGTGGGCAGCACCGCTGTCTTCAGGCTGGCCGTCGGGTTGTTCCAGGCCTTCCGCAATGCGGAGTCGGTGCGGTAAGTTTTCGTCAGCCACTTACGCCAGTATCTGGTCATACAGGCCCCGCTGTCTGGTTCCAGCCAGAACTTCCAGTAGTGCCATTCGCCGTAGAGCGCACCCGCCAGGTGCATGCCGATCACCTGCTGTCCTTCAGGCAGGCGGGCCAGCTCGGTGCAGAAGTGCCGCAGCATATCATCGGCTTCGCTGCGCCACTGCTCCGATGCCAGACATGGCTCGTAAGGCGCGTATTTGTCGCCCTCTTCGTCGCGGATGTTATACCCCACGCATTCGGTGGGGTGCTTCAACATCCACCACGCCGGAGGATCGACATGGATGCGGATAAACACCGCCGCATCGGCACAGACGCTGTAGACCCCCTGCAACTGCTTTCGGATGGTGGGCCAGTCGAGCTGGTTGGCCTCCAGCCAGACGTCCCGGAACCAGATGTCGATTTGGTAGAGCTTGTATCCCAGCTTTGCGAACAACTCTAGGTTGTGCCTGGGCGTCTCCTCCCAGGTGAAGCGGCCGCCCTCGGTGAGTGCGTAGATGATGGGCGGCACCGGCTGGTTGTTGATGAGTAGTCCCAGACGGCCATTGGCCTCCGCCACGCGGGCCGAATAGGGTTTGGTGAATTCCATGCAGGGGGCCTCCTCGATGATACACGATATGCTTAACGAGTCATTCGAGCCGGTAACCGGCGGCTCAGGGAGATACTCTAGATGGCACTTTGACAAAAGACATGACCACGAATACAAATAAACCTAGAAATCCGACCACCAGTGCTATGATCAGCCTCAAGATTGCTGCCCACCATTGCTTCTTTAGCAGGCACCGGATGGCAAACACGAACAACGCAATCGTCGATACAAACTGGACCAGCCCCAGAAGAAGACCAACTAATGATTGCAGTATGTTTAGATTGCTGTCCCACAGCGAAACCCATGTCACCATGGCGACGACTGGTACCAATACCTGCACCCAAAGCTTTTGTAGATACAGATTAAGCACTTTCCGGATCATGGCTATGTCACCTCGTTTTCATCGCAGCTATGTATAGCTTATACGACGATGCCACCGGCGGTCGTTTCGCAGTTGGCGGTGGAGGATGTAAATCCGGCAGATCAGGTCGATCCGTCGGATGTCACTCACACGCCTCAAGCAGATTTAATACGGGCTGGGCTTGCCTAACACCTGCTCGCAGTAACGCCGGTAGAGGTTGGCCGCCCCAGGCACCGAGCTAAAGGGGCTCATGAAGGCGCTAAAAGTGAAGGTGATCTGCTTGGTGACATACGGCTCCGCCATGCGCATACGGCGGGTGAGCACCCGGATGTCGCGCGGCGGGAAGTGGTAGCTCATATGCCGGTCGAACGCCTCAAGATTCCCCCACACTTCGATCTTGAACTCCTCACCCAGTTTCTTAACTTGCTCAATGTAACTCACATACTCGCTGCGAGGGGTGGTGCCGTCTTGGAACGCCATGATGTCGATCAAGCCAGTGGTGCCCTTCAGCAGCTCACGCCAGGAATACGCGAACTCCTCGGGGGGTAAATAGGCGTCCACGCCGATGATCTTGCCAGGGAAGTAGGGTGATATCAACACAGGACGCTGGCTGTTGTTCCGCTTGCAATAACTTGCCATCTCGCGGAACAGCTTGTTCCAGCCGGGTTTATTGCTGTGCGCTTCATGGCAGATATACCAGCCGTAGAACGCCTGATGGCCCCCATACCGCTCCAGCACCTCATCCACAAACTGCTTGCCCAGCGCGATTTCTGCATCGATCATCCGTTCGCCGCCGTTGTAGATGCGGCCGCTGTCATACGTGCCGAAGAAGAGCTTCATACCCCTCTCCGCGGCCTCGTCAAGGAACAACTGTGCGAGGTCAGGGTCATACTGGTTGCCCACCACTTTGCTGGGGAACACCGCGAGGTCTTCGAGGCCGCCCCGGATGATCACCAGCGTGTCGATGCCGATGTAGGCCATCGCATCGAACTCACGGCGCCAGTCATCCTTGCCGTAGTTCAGACTGCCGATATCGAAGGTAATTTCGTCTATGAATGTGCCGGTGATGCGGCCTACATTTCCACTGTCATGCATTGCTATGCCCTCTTATTCTATTTGGTGATCCGCAGCCACACGGGTTTGCAGATGCCGCCTTTGCCCGTGGTATTCACCACTTTCACGCTCAAGCTGTTGCTCTGACCCCAGCGTAGGCTGTCGGTCACATCCACCTCAAACGCCTCTTGCCAGGACATAGTGTTGCCCTGGTAGGGGTAAGGACGGTCGATTAACAGCTTGCCGTTCAGCCAGATGGTGCAAGCCTCATCGACTGCGCCAAATATCAGTGCTGCCTTTGTTCCGCTCTGTTTGGCAGGCGCCGCCAGCTCGGTGCGATACCAGCCGAGTCCGGTATACGCCAAACCTTGGTGATCCTCCACCCATTTCTTGCCTTCGGGCTGATCATCCCAGGGGGCATCGACGCGCATCTTGAGCCATGCGGTGGTGTCGAGTGTTTCGTTGCTGTATCCCATCGATTCGCCGGTGCGGTCCTGATCCCAGGCAAACGCCCAGGTGTCAGCCAGTGGCTGCATCTCCCCGTAGTAGAGCCGTGCAAACTGCCGAGGCCAAGTTTCGCTTTCACTCCAGACCAGGAACCCCATGCTGGCCACATACTGGGTGTCCACTTTGGCGCGAGCGGTGTCCAGCGTGTTCAGTGCCTTGCCAAACGGCAGGATGTCGTTGGTCTTTTTGTAGTTTTCAAACGCGTCTTGCGCCTTCAGTGCCAGATCAGCCTGCTGCAAGCCTATCTGCAGGAATTGCGCCCGCTGCAGTGCCAGAGGGTCTGACGCGGCCGCTTTCAAGATGCCGCCCATCATCGCCTGAGCCTTCAGCATGATCTCCGGGGTGAAGATCACACGGGCCACGCGGTTGAACCTGGCCCAGTCACCGCCGGTTTCCGAACAGGCCTTCTTGTAGGCCTTCACATCCAGGTTCAAGCTTACCTGCTCCAGGTAGTCAAGGTAACGCCTGACTTGCGCACTGGCCGGGCCGAACGCATGGCAATACTCCTTGACGATGGCGTCGTAGCGCATCTTGGGATTGTTCTGCAGGCGCGCCAGCGCATACATATTGATACCCTGCGCTGCATACTGGCCGATCAGCGAGTCGAAGTCGGTGGCGACCAGGCCGCGTTCCGCCGCGTAGTTGAACTCGTCGGTCATCTGCCGCGCATAGTTGATGGGCATACCCTGACCTTCCAGCGTGTAGTTTGGTCGGAGCATCAGTCGGCAGCCGGTTTGCGCCCAGCCATCCCACTGCTTGCGGAAGTCGTCGCTGTCCTCTTTCGTCCAGGGGAACACGTGGTTGGGCACGATGCCGATGATCACATGCGGGTCCAGTTTGGTTTTATAGGGCGGCTTCCAGTAGTTGGCGTAGGCGAAGCCCATCACGCAGGCCTCGGGGTCTACTTTTTGCGCCTCTGCCAGCACGGTCATGTAGAACCGGGCGTATCGGTCGCTCACGCTGCCCAGCTCGGTGCTCCATCCCGTCCAGTCGGGCTTCATCTGTGCAGTAAAGGCCCTTTTGGCCCTCTCCAGCCTATCGGTAAACAGCTCAGGATGTTCGGGGTCGGGCACGTCCCAGGCCAGGCAGTTGGGGCAGCAGCATTTACCGGGTGTGTCGTTCTCGCTGATATCCACATTCGGCACCTCTGCACTGCGAGTTGCCTTCCAGCGGGTGATGATCTCCTGGGTGAGCTGGGGGTTGCTGACACACATCGAGGTCAACTCGGGCGTGCTGTAATATGAGGGGTCAGGACGGCGGGTGCCGTCGGGCAACTGCGCGAAGAGATCCGGCCGAGTGGCCCCCAGCTCATTCCACCAAGTGGTGAAGGAGTGGTGGATGTCCATATTCACGCCCATCGCAACCCGGTTGCGGCGCTGCCAGATGGACTGCTGCCGCCGGAAGTCGATGCCTACCTCGGCTGTGCTCCAGGCGTTTGAGGCCCCGTGGTACGGTCCGGAGTCACGCAGGCGGGTATGGACCAGCGGCGGGTTCCAGCTTTGGCTCCAGGTGCCGATCTGCAGGCTTCTCCTCTGTGGCACCACCGTGCCAAGATCGCCCGGCCACAGCCACAGAGCACCTAGCCGCTTTTCGCAGAACTCATACACCGCGAACAGGCTGCCCATGCGTGTCCAGCAGTCCTGGGTCAAACCGTAGGGGTCCATGATATCGTCAGCGCTGTCATTCCCCACCATGAGCAGTTTGTTGTCTAGCCGCTTGATGACGAAGCCGTTTGGTGCCTGCTTCTGTCCGTCCAAACCCGCCAGCTTCGCTGCGAGGCTCGCCCCGATGATGATCTGGGCCCTTTCGGGTAGGGCGTTGCCTTCGGTCGATATCGGCAGCGTGGCCCCGGTGGCTTTTTTGATGTGGTACTGCAGCTCCTGCGCGGCAAACTGCTCCACTTTCAGGGTGTTGGCAGGCACGACGATCGTAGCCTGCGCCACGCCGTCGCGCACCAGTACCAGCGGTTGGTCTTTAGCTGCCTGTGAGCTCATGGCTATGGCGCTCAGCAGCACACAGCCCAGGGATACGCCTCGGAATGACATTAGATTGGCCTCCGGAATGATGGATGCCATACCATTCGCCATCTTCAGGGTGATTCCCTGCGTGGGGGGAGGTTTGGCTCACGCGAAGGCGCGAAGGCGCGAAGGGTTGTCTCCGGGGCGGTCTGGCGGGTAGGGGGCGGGTTTCCCGATCCACACCAAGGGTTCAGGCATGCATGTGTTGTGTCGCGTCGGTTGTCAAAACTGCCGATTCGACGGATGGGACGAATCGGACCGATGGTCTGGCGTGGGGTGAACGATGTTCGCCCCCACCTCAGCCGCTAATAAGGCCACATGATGAAGGTCTTCGTGCCGGTGAGGGCGCTGATGAGGTACCACATGGTGCCCACCATACACTCGCCCAGCGTGAGGCCCAGGAAGAACGGCAAGGCGCGCTGGAACAGCTTCAAGCCACCGATCTTGAGCAGTGTGACCTTACAGGTCCAGGCGATGAGCATGGTGAACCAGATCATCGCACCGCCCCAGTTGGCACTCACCGCCAGCCCCACCGGATGCAATGGGAAGCTGACCATCTGAAGCCGGACGAGAAACAGCGCGATAGTTGCGATGAACCCAACCGCCATCGCCGCAATGACATTCCCCTGTCGGACCACACCTTGGACACCCGACTTGGTGGTCTGTGCCAGCGTGTATCCTTCGTTGCCGAAAATCATACTGACATACGGGCTGTCCACCTTGGCGGCGGCACCCCAATGGTAGTGCAGCCCCACGTTGATGAAGAAGGCGCAGACACACGCCCAAACCGCGGCCAGCACGATCGCCCAGAACATGCTTCGCATACTGGTTTGCGTGCGCTCCGCCGCGCGGTAGCTTTCTGCGGCCAGCGGCATGGGGTTGCTGCGGAATCCACGGCAGAACCCATGCACAAAGGGGATCATCGCGATGTCGGAGTTGGTCATATTCGTGTTTCCGAACAATACCGGGATCAAGCGGTCCGACGCACCCTCTCCCTGCTCCGTCTCGGGCACACCCAGCTCCGCCCTCATGCGGGCAAATGCGATGGAGATCAGTAGATAGAGTCCCAGCACCGCGCAGATCATCCAGGCACTCATCCCTGCGATCGAAAAGAACCCGAACAAAGCCAGTTGCGCGAATATAAACCCCCACGCCGCCCACCGATAGGGCAGCGGCTCATTCGCGTCCTCGCCGTCGCTTTTCCGCCAGATCGCGGACAAACCCTTCCACAGCGCGTGGCGCGCCATGTAGATAGTAAACGCCGAGATGGCAAAAATGCACCCGATCATCTGCTGCTGCACATATGGGAAGCCCGGTATCTGGCTCCAGCCGTATTGCGCGGCGATGACCGGCTCCAGCTTCCAGCACCAGAAGAAGAACCAGAGCGAAAACAGCAGGTCAGTCGGCAGCAGCACACCGATACCCAGCAGCCACGGGAAGAAGGCCATGGGCGTCCATCCGATGGAGTTCCAGGGCGGGCTGGTGATGAATGTTTCTAGCTGCAGCATCCGTGTATAAGGAATAGGGATGGTGGGGAACAACGCGGCCAGACCGAACCAGCAGTCGTGGATGGCCGCGATACCGAAAGCGGTCCAGAACAGCGGGTTGCGGAACACCGGCTGTTTGGGCTGCAGCAGCTCCAGGGTGAACTGCACCAGCGGGTAGCTCAACCGCTCGCGCTCTGTCCACTGTTTTCGCAGCACCGCCGCCAGGCACATCGTGCCAAACGCGAGCACGCTGAAGAAAGCCGACCAGATCAGCAATGGTTTTACCCAGACCGCCATCTCTTTGGCTTGCCAGAAGTTTACATTGCCCGTGTAGTAGGACTGCAGTGCATGGGGATCACTGACCGCCATCCATTTGGGGATGTATGGAAGGATGTCGCGTGCCCAGCCGTTGGCAGGGTTCGCGTACTGGTAGCCGTAAGTCAGGGTGGGCGTCATCACCGCGATCAGGTCATGCGAGCTCATCGAGGCACCCATGAACGCCATGAAGTAGACCGTGAGAACCTCACCGGTGCTCATCTTCCAGGACGGCCTGATCCGGCCAGCCAGGGAGTTGAATCCCACGATGATCAGCAACAGTGCCAGTATGTGCGGCATCGGGGCAACGGTGGTCGGCTGACCCGCATAACGGATCTCTTCCACGCTCATGTTGAACCAGGCCACGCCCGGTATCAACAGCAGCCCGAGCAATATGGCCCTGATGCTCACTCCTTTCGGCTTGGCGGTGGGTGGGTCGGTCTGGGATGGCATGTTTGTACCTCTGAAAGTTGTGTAGATATATGATATCGCATCGGCACATATCTGAGGACATTGCCACAAAGGCTCACTTGCTCAGCACCACATTTGGTAGAGTTGCTATGATCCCAACCACCGCACGATATTACCATGACCATCCAACCTTCGATGTAACCCTGTAGGTACACTCAGTACAGGAGGACCGTTCTATGTTTGGAAACACCCCTTCCGCACCTGTCCGCGCCCCCGAGTTTGTCAGCGGCTCCGATATGTGGATCAACTCCCCAAAACTCACCATAGCTTCGTTAAGGGGCAAGGTGGTTTTGGTGGATTTCTGGGAATATACATGTGTCAACTGCATCCGCACCCTGCCTTATGTGAAGCAATGGTATGACCGGTATCACGAACTGGGTATAGTGATTGTGGGCATACACACCCCCGAGTTTGAGTTCGCGAAGAGCAGCGCGAATGTGGCGCAGGCTGTAAAGCGGTTCGGCATCAGCTACCCCGTTCTGGTCGACTCAGACTACGGCAACTGGCGCGCTTACGCCAACAGTTACTGGCCGCGGAAATACCTGATCGACCCCACCGGCCGAATCGTGTACGACCATGCCGGTGAAGGCGGCTATCAGAAGACCGAATCTATGATCCAGTCGCTGTTGAGGAAACTGCACCCGGGTGTGAGACTGCCTGAACTGTTGGCCCCCGTGCGAGGCTCCGATAAGGAAGGCGCGGTCTGCTACCCCACCAGCCCGGAGCTTTACTGCGGCTCTCGGGGCATCCAAAGCGGGCAGTTTGCACAGTATGAGCATTGGCGTTTGGGTCAGGTGGTTGCGTTCGATGCCCCGGCTCCCCCATTTCCCCGCAGTCAGATTGTGCTCAAAGGTCGATGGCAGTGCCTGGAGGAGTGCCTGAGGCATCCCACCAAAACCGCAGCGAATCAGGACGCTATCTCTGTCCGGTATTATGCGAAAGAGGCGAATGCGGTTCTGAAGAGCACATCCGGTGCGGCTTTGACGGTTTATGTCACGCAGGATGATCGGCCCGTGCGCAAGCCGGACGCCGGTAGTGATATCCAGTACGATGCTGGCGGACACAGTTTTGTTGTGCTGAACCAGCCGCGGATGTATCACCTGACCAGCAACGCCAAATACGGTGAGCATGTGCTGACCATGAGCAGCGACGCCGATGGGTTTGAGGTGTATTCCTACACCTTCAGCAGCTGCGAGGTGGAGTAGCGGGGGGTGATAGTACCACAACAACAGTCATATTCAATGGCAACTCCTGAACGTTATTACTCGACCACTACCTGGTAAATCATACGAATGAACGGGCCGATATGTATACCGCTGTAGTCGTTGGAAGTGACTTGTCAGGTTATGTTGGTGCGATGATAGCCATGGTAGAGTAGTCGTCAGCTTGAGCTACACCAAGCACCCCAACCTATAGAGTCAATTGCGTCGGCGGTGCCTTCAAGCAAATGGGGCGGTGGGCAGTAGGCATTATCCCTCAACCGCCCTCAACTAACATAAAGCTCACGCGGTGTGACGCAGTTTTCAGACTAGGCTTTCAAGCTGGGACATACTTGGTGATCGGGGTCCCACCATAATAATCGTAATATGTGGCCTTCTTTAATCCCCCACACTCGGTTATCACCTTCAATGCGTAGTGAAAACAGCTCATCAATGTCGTCCAGCTTTATTGCTTCCAGCCTGTCTCTGGCAGGTTTGCTCAGTCTGTCTTTGCTGACATTATGGCTGTGACGGCCGCTAATAATCTCGGTCCAGTTCATCTTTTCGAAATTCCCAAGCTTTGTCAGGAACTCCACTATTTCAAATACACTCGCGCAACACCCAATATGGTACGGACCTTCGCGGTCAAGAAGCTGGAATGAAAATACAGGCAGTCTTTCGGACATGCCTGTATCAACCGTGCCTGGCTTTTTCCCTTTGCTTGCAAAGTTGGTATTTGGGTTCTTTCCGGCTTTCCTCTTGTCCATTTACTGATCGGAAGGTTCAAGCCCAGAGTAATACTCTGCCATAGATGCATGAGATATCACGCTGGTGCCTCTGTCTCCAGCCGCTAACCCTGCCCGCGCCAAGATCCATGGTTCTTCATGATGTGTGATGTCGCTTAGTTGCTGGGCATTCATTGGCCAGTAGAACTCAAGAACGGCATTTACGGTCTCTTTTGCCAGATCATCTAGTTTGTTGACATCACCAAGCGGCCACTTGTCTATCATGTACTGGCCCTTGTGGACCGCGTATAAATCGGGGACTACAGGCCCGTTTGCCCATGCTTGGATTTCTTCATCAAACATCGGGCGTTCATCCCATACCAGCGACCATGCCTGCGAGTAATACACCAGCTTCTGAAGTTTCATAGCAGAGACCGGCCCTTGTTTCTCAATGATGTATGCTGTAACGTCATGAGCCGTAGCCATTACTCAACCCCTCCACCCCTTAGTGTCCTTCATTGTCTGTGCAATGATATGTCCTATCATACCACATATAAGACGATGTTCATGCATTTTTGGTACATAGACATCACCCCACTTTATAGAGGTCGGCAACTATGCGATCAGTTACCGGCCTCTGCAGATCGCGTATGGTTGGAGTTTCATGCTTGCACACGGTACATACTTTAACGCATATGTATCTACATGACAACTGTTCAGAAAACCACGCCATCCGGCACCTGACGTCCCCCTAGGGTAGGATACTTTCTAGCCAGGCAGTCTGCCCAGCTTGTTGCGCCACATCACCAGCGGACTCATGCTTTCCTGCCAAACCGCTCTGAACTAACAATACCATCAACCCACCAAAACAAAATACCCTCCTTCTGGGGTATCATTATTTCTGTTGTATACCGCATTTACCTTTTATATATGGTACTATATTTGCTAATATTCACTTTGATCAGTTCGTGCGGGATTCGCATTACTTTCGCCCCCTGGAGTCTAATTCTGAGTCTAATCGACCTTCCGAATGATCGCTTTGACCTTCCACATCTCACGAACTGCCTCGTCAGCACCAGGTAGCACGTGACTATATACGTCCAATGTGGTCTTGATGCTGTTGTGACCAAGACGGGCCGAAACCGCCGGTATGGTCATCCCGTGATGCAGAAGATAGCTGGCATGGGCATGCCGAAACATATGGGGATGGAACTCCACACCAATCGCCTCAGATGCGATCTTGACCGCGTTTGATATGAGGGTGGAGTTATACGGATTGGACCGTCGTGACAACACATACAGGAACTTGCACTGCGATGCCAGGTAGTGTAATACCTCGATCGCACCATCAGGCAGTGTGATAGTTCGTATGCTGCTCACTGTTTTCGGGGTGGTGATCTGACCCCGGGTATACTGCCGACTAACAGTCAATCTGCCCAGGTCGAAGTCAACATCACTCCACATCAAGCCGCACGCTTCACCCACGCGCAAGCCTGTATAATACAGAAGCTTACACCTGGCGGCCATCATCGGACTGTGCTCATCTAGGAAGGCGATGATCCGCTCCGCATATTCGACCACCCTCTGGTCGACCTTCCGGGCGGACGCCGGCACCTTGATACCGTCCGTAGGTTTACGCAGTAGATAGCCACGTTCGATTGCCCAAGACGCCATGAGGCTTAATATGGTGATGCGGTGTTTGATAGTCGATGCTGCCATTCCGGCCTCAAGAGCAGCATCGACTACCTGCTGCACGATATCCCGGTTCAACTGAGACAGCCGTGTCGAAGGGAGTGCTCCCGCCCACATCCGGGTACCGCTCAACACATTATCAGCCGATGTCTTGCATATCCCCTTTTGATATTCGGTAAACCAGCTCTCAAACGCCTCAGCTACGGTCATTTTGGTGGCTGTAGGATGTACACCTCCGTCGATCTGAACCAACAGGTCGCGTCGCCACCGGTTCAGTTCTGTCTTGCTGTCTGCTACATGGCTATAACTACGACCATGAACCATCAACCTGATCCGCAGCCGACCATTCGGCATTCGTGATATGGTGCCTTCATGTTTATCGCGGCGCATGATGGGCCACCCTTCGCGATAATGCATAGTCGATTAAGTCTTTCCTGGCCACTTTATACCCACGGCCGATTTTGAAGTGTGGCAGGTCACCGCGAACAATAGCGTCGCGTAGGTGCCTTGCGCTGCATTTCATGAATTCGGCAGCTTCAGTCAATGGCATCAGGTCAGGAAACTCAGGCGTGTCATCACGGATCACGGGTACATCCTTATGTATGTCGAATTTGATTGCAGGTCTACCCATTTCACTCGACCTCCTTAAGTCGGCTAGCTAGGGAATCCAGAACGGATGTAATGGCGTTACGGAAGTCGAGCACACAGAGATCATGTTTAAAGCGTAACCACCCGAGAGCTTGCCGAAGGTTGTTTGTGTATATACCGTCCCTACATCCCAGTGGTTCACACGTATATACCGCCACGTATTTTGGCTTTGAACCTCCCATACCAAACCTCGCAGATATGGCAACATGTCCATTGAAAAAGCCAGGCGAGTGCGGTGATCTCAAAGTCCACACTAGATTGTTGTGTCGTCGTCTGCTTGCTCTACCCATTCTTATCTCCTCCTTAAATCTTGCCGGTGGCCCCGGCTTGTGTTCAAACCGGCGGGTTGAACGGGGCCACCTTCTCGCCGCTCCAACTGGAGCGCACGCCACGACAACTCATTGCCGCACACGCCGCATATACCGCTGCCGTCCGGCATCAGATGCACGAAGGGCGACACACGCCCGCAACGGCCGCACCTGGTGTTATGGGCAACCATCACCGGTCACCACGAAACAACGCATACCCCACACCCAGGCCGATGTAGAAGCAGACCACTCCGACCACCGCAATGGCCATGATCAACCTATCGATCATCGGGATCGCCTCTTACCCACCGTGGCGGTCTCTAGCTCAGGTTCAACAGTGCCAGGTAGAGGCCGGTTCACCCGGCTCTCCATCTCGGCCACGATCTCGTCATACTCGCGCCTGGCGGTCTTCAGCTCCTCGGTCAACCGGGCGATATCAGCCTTCTTGCGTGCCCACATCTCCATCAACTCCACGGCCAACGTCTCCTTCGATATCATCGGACCGCCTCCAGCTCAAGCACCATCTGGCCTTCTATGTGCTGGCAGTTGGCGATGTGGTCCCGGACCGCGGTCATGACAGCCAGCTCTCGCTGGGCATCCTCCGGGCGCATTTCACCACGCTGCACACGCTTGCTGTATACGCCGTTGCGCATCTTCAACTCGCGGTTCAGGCAGCGCAGCATCTCTTCTCTGGTCACTCTTGGTTCCATAGTTCCTCCTGTATAATGGAGGTGGATGCTCCTAATCGTCCACCTCATGACGCCTGAGAACTGCAATTCTCAGGCGTTTTTGTCATTCCATACATATGGCAGTAACTCACCTGCCTGTGAGTATCCATCCAGTGCCTTTTGCGCGAGTTCACGGCTGGTGAACGAACGCGGCTCGCTAAACAGTTGAATGGCTAGCAGATGCTCATTGATCTTCGTGTCGTATAGCCAAACGCCCCAACGTTCGCTCTGGTCTCCACGCAGTATCGGATAGCGGTCCACTACAATGGCCAGGTCGCTACCCGCTCTGACGATATACCCACCTTCCGGGTGCCACGATAAATACTTGAGATCATCATCGGCAGAGGGGATAGGTTCTTGCTCGATCATATTCCTGCCACCTGACGCTTACGCCAATTGGCCACCTCCTCAAGGACCTGCAAAGCCATCTCCTCGGCAGGAAGCATATCCAACAGCATGTCCTTCTCAGGAACTCGGTCACGCATCACGCGGACGCGCAGCATGTCACCCTGCGGCTTTACGTTGATCTTCTGCTTGCTCATCGTGTGGCCACTATCTGGGCGGTCGCGGTCATCTGCCCACACAGATATGCGATGTTCCATATGATCACTGGAACCATAATGATGATGCCGGTCACCATCCAGTCAAGTATGTGTTCTAGCAGCGGCCTGCCTGGGTGCTGCTTCAGTCTCGGGCGCATTTCGTCTCCTCCTTGAATAGATTGTTGATGACGCGGTGTATGACAATGACATGCATGGCCAGCCGTAAAATCATCGGCATCTGGACCCGGTACACCTAATCGTTGATGACCAAGCCGAATGTACCATCGTCAGATGGTCCGCCAGACAGCGTGTGAACATCAATCACGTCATCCGGATGAACTTCCATCACGCTGCCGTCTTTGGTCTCTGTGTCACTCATCGGTGGGCCTCCTCGTATATTGACATCACCTGCGGGCTCATCATAATGACATCGGTGGCGGATTTGTAGACATGGACGCATTGCTGGTTATTACCTATGGCGGGTTGGCCATCCACTGGCTTGATCTGCACCAATGTATTCGTGGCTTGCAGGTATGCAATACACACCTCGACTGTTGGGAATGCTGTACGGGTAGCCCGGTGTTTCGAGTAGTCGTATGCGCCTATGATTTTCATTGTGTTGCCTCCTGTGTTTGTGCTGGCCATATTTCGGCCTCGGTTACACCTAGTGCCGCTGCGATTCGCTGGCGTATGACAGGCCCCGGAACATAACCATAATTTTCGATCTGTTGCAGTGTCAACATGTTTGTGTCGGCTGCTGCGGCAAGTCCCATGCGGGTCAGATTTTGGCTAGTCCTGATGCTCCTCAGGTTGGTGTGATATCTGGGTTTCATGCGACCTCCTATCAATATTGATGATACTTCATAGAATATACCATTGTTTCGTATATTTATACAACTATTATTACTAAATATCATGCAAAAATAATAGTATGGAATCAAAACTACCAGACAGAATCTATAAGGCGGTGGCACACCGCGGGTTTCGGTCGCTCAGAGCAGCATCGAAAGCGTCAGGCGTCTCATACTCAACAATTAGCAGTTGGGTTCAGGGCGTAAGTAATCCATCGTCAGAGTTATTAGCACAGTTTTCCAAATCAATAGGAGTAGATATGGCGTATTTCACCGGGGATTTGACCCTGGACCAAGCATGTGAAGCGTTCGAGAACCGAAACCAGGTGTATGCGGTGGGTATACAACCTATGGTTAAGCTGCCATACTGGAATGTACCAGCCGACCCATATAACGGCCGCACAGCCGATGTAGATGAGCCGGATGGTTATATCAGCTTCCCAGCAGATACCGGTGCTGACTTTGCGATCTGTGTTACTGGCATCTGTATGGAACCATCTATGCGTACCGGAGATTATGTGGGAATTCGGCGAACACCGGTCTGCAGCACCGGCGAAGTGGCGTTAATTGAAGTGCTTGAGACAGGCGATCGGATGATCAAGCGGTCGGTGATGCGGAAGGGGCGGCGGTTTTTTGCACCCGACAACGAGGACGCCGGGGAATACGCCATCCCCGCAGAGGGATGCCGCGTGATCGGCGTGGGCGTTGCGCTTACGCGCGGTAAGGGCGGGTTGTAGATGTAAATGAATAGTATTGTGGAGCATATTATTGGATTTCTCAAGGAGCTTCCTGAACGGGCGATCTATATAGTGGTTGCGTTATTAGTGATCTATGCCTTCGCATATCATTCGCCTGATGACAAGGCATCCATCATAATACTTGAGTATAGCAGCTGGATTAAGTACGGATGCTTGTTTCTATTCACTGTTTTCTCTTTGCCAGGTATAGTAAATTATGTATACAAACGATGCATCATATATACCCTGAGTTGGGTCAGGGAGAGACGAAACGAGCGCAAGAACAGTCATATTAGAAGATTCGTTGCGGACCTTCCCATCGATCAACGTTCGTTTCTAGCCAAGTTTGCGTTTGGAGCCAAATTAGTGATTTCCGTTGAGCACCGTATGATATCAACGCTTCACGAAAAATCGTTAATTAGGGTAGTAAACCCAAGTGACATTACCGATATATCTGTAGTATTTGAAGCAACAGACATAAGATATGCTAACTACGCTCGATATATGGTCACAAATCAAACAACCAAATAATCACGATGCAAAGAGGAAGGGCCGCCGCTACTTCGTGCCCGACAACGAGGACGCCGGGGAATACGCCATACCCACCGAGGGCTTCGGTGTTAACTACATATTAGGTTGTTAAGTCCAGAATAAGTTGGGCAGACAAGAGTAGTTATAACAGTAGAGCTGAAGCAGCCACTGTATGACAAAATGTTGGAGTTAATGAGGATAATCAGACTAAGACAAAGGATTGTAGTGTTGTAGAACACGCCTTATGCTAGGCGATAGTTCACAATCCGAAATGCCATGAAAAGTATTGTTACTTATCAAGTGATCGACCATCTGCTTTTCATTGGTAGTTAAATCTGAATAGTTTTGCCACCACAGGTCAATCCTACCTTCTAACCTACATCGCTTTCTGTTGATGATGTAGTATTCTGGCATCATTAGTATCTTGTTGAATTCCTTGATGTCTTGACCGAAAGCTTCTTCAAAGTAGCTCAACCTTGTCCCTACAACACCCTTAGTGCGTAACAACACACATTGGATCGCCCGAAGAGATTTACGATCCCAGTATTTACCAATGTTACCAGGTGTAGTGACTAGACGGTTTTTACTCATCAGGTTGATGTAGCGCATGGGAAATGAATATATCTGAAGCCCTAATTCTTCGTTGAGTTCAACATTCATGCGCATACGTTCATATAAATGTTCGGGTTGGTCGTCGTAGTTGAACAATAGGTAGTTGGAAAGATATACAAAACCGTGCTTAGCAGCTAACCTTATTTTCTCTTCATATAGTTTTCGATATGATATGTTGTCAAATGCAAGGCGTAATGGCTTCAAGGCGATTTCGCTAAGATAGCCCATTGAGATGTCTGTCAGTAATCGAATATCGATCCCTTGGTTGAAGTCTACATGCCTTTGGGCATGAATGACTCGGTCGCCTTTTGATCTGTAACGGAATACCGCATTTTTCGGAAATCCTAAGGACTTGATGTCACTGATGATCTCGAATAATCTATCTGAGGCAAGAACGTTGTTATCAAGTAATAACAGGTCCTTCTTGGGGCCATATAGTTCGGTTACTCGTTCAACTTGGTCTTTCAACGATAGATAATCCTTGTATAATGGCTCTATCTGAGGCACGGCACAAAACGAACAACGCCGTATGCACCCTCGTGTCGCATACGCTATATATGCATTAGATGCTGGATAACAATACGCAATGTCATTCAATATACCGTAATCAGGCAGCATAGTTTCTACGATGTCATCGTCATCATATCCAAGCTTACCCTTTGTATCAAGTAGCCCTGACACTACGCGACATTTCACAGTCTGACGAATATCATCTGGCATCAGCGTAGCCAGCACACCACCAACAACAAGATTGTCGGCAATCGGTTCCTTAACACTTTCACCGTAATATCGTAATGCCTTGATTGTATGGGCCCAATCATATGTGAACAGACTGGCGATATATATGCGATCCCATCTCCATCGATCGCGATGACTGCTTGAGAGGCCTTTAACGAACTCCACATAATCGCCTTTTTCCTTGTGATACTGGGCGATTTTCATAAGACCTAGGGGCGGGAACTTGCTTCGATAACTTGGTTCAACCAGTAAAATAAAGCGGTTCACATTCTTGACTCATTGTTCTTATTTAACATAACGCACCGATTGTAGTTGGAAAGTGATTATCACATCGATCCCATTCACTGATTTCTACGAATTTGTTAATGTAATAAGTGATGGTATCGCTTATTGAGAGGGTATCAAAATCTTCGTTAGGAAGTATACTAGAAATACTCACTAGTTGGTTGTTCTGTAGTTCAAACCGACTTGTACTCAAGAAATCAGTCAATGATTGGCAACTTGGCGGCAGAGGTTTGTCGATACCTGCGAATGAGCCTAGCATGGTATATACTGCCATCTGACTCCGTGGTCCGCTAGTATACATGACAGTTGGAAGAAATAATGCAGTGATATTATTGCCGTCAAAGTATCGACTAAAAGTATGGTAAACAAACAAATCAAGCATTGGATGAGAGGCTTGAGTTTTATCTGAATAACATATCGGGTGGTCAGATTCAATGTATGATGCTACACTACGGCATTCACCTGACAGATTTTTCATGAAGTTTGCCAGCGCATTTGTATGGATTTCATTGCGCACGGTCAGGAACGTTACAAATGGTTGACTGCGCTGTTCAACCGGTAAATCAGTTTGACATTTAATTAAACATCTGATGGCTTCATACCGATGATTCTCGCTATTTTGATCATGGCCAGATATTGCTTGGCAAAAGTCAAGCTGGTATAGCGTTACAAGATCATTCTGAACAAAGATCTTTCCGTTAAGATCTTGCTTATTGATCATGACTTCTTCGATCAAGCCAAAGTAGGTGTCGGATCGTATTTGATGTTTTAATCTTAGTTCCATAAGGTTCGCTTCTAGCATGTCGAGTGACCGTGTGTAATATTCGTCTTTATCTGGCTTTTCGAACGCACATACCCTTCCGATCATGTCAGTCCATTCGTGGATATCTTCAATATAAGGCCCGGGTAGACCAAGATAGAAATATTTACTTTTAATATGACATAACAATGTCTTAAGGATAGGTGTGCACCATTCGCTCCGGATGGTGTTCTTGCTTACACTACTCTTAAACGGTACCGTCACAGTTTATCCTCCATTGATGACAATAGACTTACTAACACAGATTCATAAATGTCATGATCGACGTATGCCCTTATGATCTGATCGTCAATTTCTTTTATAAATGTGGCCATCGAAGGATTCGGCGATAAACCTAATTGGTCAACTACATCGAGTAAACTAGCAGGTGGTGCATCTCCATGTACCGACATACTGTTAGTTTGCAGCTGTTGCTGATTACGTATTTCTCTCAGAGTTGCAGATACTTTACTATGACGTTTCGCTTTGTTGGTTCTGATCAACTCTGATATTTTGGATTCGATTGCCTTACAACGATCTTCAAAATCCGACAACTCCGTTACCATGAGAGTTCTGAGTGTTTTTTTGTGCGACTGTACCCTCATCATTAACATAGTTAGTTCAAAGCTTGAACGTAGGAGCTTTTCCGAGTCTCCCTGAGATCCCAGATATTGCTTCTCGATTTCATTGCAGGCATCTATAGCAGTTATCAGGACATCCTTAGCTTTACGTTCGTTTTGTAACTTATCAACTGCCTCTGAAATATCTTTTGCTAGTTTGATCAAGAGTTGGTGGAATTTATCTCTGATCTGACTGGCTTCAAATTCATCACGAGCAGCATTTGGAAGTAACTCATCCAAGCTAACAATGACTTCGCCAGTAATTCTATCGAGAATTACCTTACGAGCAAAATACTGATAGGCATATGTTCTGCTGCCTATAGAAAAACCTTGCTTTTTGATTAATAACCCCCTAAGACTCTTGTTGATGAGCACATTGTTCGTGTCATTTGCGCAATACCAGCATATACCATAATGCCTGCTGGTATCTTTTACCTCAAGAAATGCTGGTTTTTCACCTTCATTGTTGTTAAATATATCATTTGTATAGGGTCTGTAAACCATACGTGACGATCCATGTGACTCTATTGTAAAATTGATATTCTTTAAATTATACGAACTAAGTTTCGATTCTATTTCATCTTTCCATCGAAAATCCGGATTGAAAGGCAATGGTATAGATGACTGTATATACTCTTCAAGCCTCCTATCATCCTTAAGCCGGTCTCCCATGTCTGTCGACAATGATTTCATTACCACCATGGTCCCATGCATACTCATGAAATCCTCATTATCGTCTCCAACCGTAATGGCCCTAGACATTACGGTTTCCAACCCTAGATCCCTTGGTTTTCCTTTCAGCATTTCTTTTTGTTCTTGAGCAATAAGGTCACGTATGAGTTTGAAGTCCATATCAACAACACTGCATCGATCGTCCATATCCCTGGTGTGTATGACTAGTCGATCGCATAGATGCAACGCACTGTATATTCCGATTCCACGAAAGCCTACTTGGGTTGTTGGGTTCTTACTGGACATTCCAAGCCGTATAGCTTGAGATGCCACATCTGGGCTCATTCCTGTCCCATTATCTATGACTACAACAGAGTTTGACGTGATGATCACCTGTAGCTCAGTTGCACCTGCATCTATACCGTTTTGCGCATATTCACGAATTGCGTCGAACGGGTCGCGATATAGACCTAAAGTTAAAATAGGAAGTAACTCGGCCCCGATGTCAGTACTTTCGAATTTCCTCATGGCATTCCTCACTCATAGCATATGGTGCGATGCGGTATTGACGGTATCCAACTGTATGATACACTGGGCTAATACAGATATAGATTATAAACCAGCATACGTCATATTATCACCACATGCATATCTACGGTACAATTAGCGAGTATCCGTCTGAATGTTGTTGACTTCGAGTATGCGATTAACACATCGGATGATGATAACAATATGTCTGACACGAACTGCGTGTACTTCGGAGGAGCCCATAAAACCAAACATACTGATAGGCTCAAGAATCAACATCAAATTTGTCCAAATGACTATATACCCACCAAATATCGAGAGATCACAGCATACCAAACATCGACATGTCAATATACCAACTACAGGCGAGTTCGGATTCTAGCCAATTTGTTACATTAGTCGAGTATCATGATCCTTCGATCAGTAAAACATAGAGAAGTGTCATTATATTGCGATAATATGGTTTGGTATGGAATTACTGTTCTTACCGGCATTAATAATACATACTCACATGATACATCCACAACTCTACTAGATTGTGTAACAAATACCCAAAAGAGTTCATTCCCACCTCCCTCACCCCTGCCTGCACCTCACGCACCTACCCCCACCGGGTAGGCTGCGCTTCTGGCAGATCAACTTGCCCTGCTTGTTCCGCCGCAGCACCAGCGGGCCGACACGCTTCGACCAGTGGGCCACATGCAGCCCGCGGCTGTGCCACCAGAGCGGTGCCTCCTGGCACGGGTAGACCTGCGACACCGTAAGCGACGGCCGGAAATCCCAGCTACAGATGTCACCGGTCCAACCTACCAACTCCTGGCCGTCACGTAACAGTGAGTGGTCCAGGTAGTGCTTCCCGCCCGGGTTCATGGCCAGCAGAACGCCGTTCGTACCGGTGGCCACACTTTGCACCAGCGTCTCGCCAGCCTTCAACTCCACCGTGTCATTCGCAAGCCCCGCACCCACCGCACTGCCGTGCAGTATCGTGGCCACACGCAGCACCAGCTCGTCATCGCCCAGGTTGAACGGGTCATGTACCCCGGCGAACCAGTCTATCGCATCCGCCAGTGACTGCACCTTCGTGCTGCCCAACCCCAGAGCCGACTGCACCTGCGGGCTGGCGGTCCAGATCACACCGTGGCCACCCCACCGGCAGCCTACTCCGGCTAGCACCCACTCATATACGCTGCCCGTCGCCGGGGTCGGGATGCTTACGCTCCAACCTGGCCAGCGTCGTAGCACCCCCACCGGAACGTCTGGAACACCAAACCGCCAGAGGTTGAACTCATGCTCCTCGACCACCTGAACCGCCACGCCGGTCACGATCTTGAGCTCCCAGGCGAAGATATCAAATTCACCGAGCTCCTCACTGACCAGGTGCGACGAGGTGCGGACTATGTCAAACGCCTCCAGGTTCGGCAGACCATCGCATACCCCAAGCAGCAGACGCCTCCGCCAGTGCTTACGCTGGGTGGTGTCCTCTTCGTTAAGCTGGTCATACCGCTCCTCGCGTATCCACTGGTTCAGTGGGGGAAGCAGCCACACTAGCGGCTCCGACTTACGAAACAGCTCCACGCTGCCCAGTATCCAGCCGTCACCGTCAGTGGTTGGTACCTCAACCTCAATCCACTCCGGAAGGGTTACCCCGCTGAGGGTTCCATCGAGTGTGGGTTGTGGCCACCGGCTCAAGGTGTTTGGCCGCGCGAGCTCGCCATGGTTGCCGGTCGGCGGTGGGTTCCCACCTTCAGACACAAGCCCGGTGATGTCCGGCCTGGCCAGGTCTATCTCTATCGTGCCGTCCGCCTTCACCTTCGTGGTCCAGGTCTTTACCGCCAGGCTCGGGTTCTCCCAGCTCATCGTGGCGGGGTCCGGGTAGAGTGCAGCCAGGTTGTCTTGCTTGATCCGCACCGTTACTGTGTCGAGGGGTAGAGGCGTGTGGTCACGCTTGAGGTTGATCCGCAGATAGCGGTAACCCGCGAAGGTAGGCCGCGGGGGACGGCTGGGGCTCTCGCCAAACTGCTCGGTGTCCCACTCTAGCGTGCGGCGCAAGGTCATGGCCACCGCCCCGGTGTCCGGCGTGATACGAGCAACCAACCCGTCCGGATCAAGGCTGCCGTGTGCGACCGTCCAGCGGCCGCAGGTGAGCGAACCCCCAGAGACCCAGGCACCAGATGCGAGTGTATAACCATCCTCCGCCCAGCCTAAGCCAAGCGAGCTCATCGCCGCATGTGATAGAGTCGGGCCATCGACCGCCCACAGGTGCATCAGCATCCGGTTATCCTGCCAGGTTCGGTATGGCAGGTAGTCGCTCCAATCCTCCGGCAGATCGTGGTATTCGTTGGCCAGGCTCCATACCGGGTTCAGCCCGACCGACAGATCGCCCCAGTTCGACCAGGTGCCGCCGTCCGAAAAACGGCCCGTCCCGCTGCTGGCGTTGAAACTCCAGAACCACATCCGCTGCGTGATGCCTTCCGCATAATAACCGTCAGTGGCTGCGACGATGGGCAGGGCGGTGTCGTTGCCGTGTCTGCTGACCGCAAGCTCCGAAGGTATCCCGCCGCCCGCAGGGTTGAGCACCGCGCAGGTGATGGACACCTCACGCGTCAGGTGCCAGCCGCCCGCCATGACCGTGGTCATGCTTGCACCACCGCTGGTCGGAGTGGCTCTGCCCACAAGGTGGCCGTCACCCAGCTCCCCACTGCAGGTACCGCCGCTATAACTCCATGTTGGTGATGCACCGTCGCAGTGGTAATGACCGTTCGAGCAGATGATATTCACCCGCCCCTCGGCGGTCTGTGTGCCAGCGATCGCCGTCACTGTGGCACTGGCGTGCAGCTCGTTTGGTAGGTCAGCCCCTACCGTGCCGCAGGTGCCGGTATAGGTGCCGATGTTGGTGACGAGCGTCCAGGTGGCCAGCTCCCGTAGCCGAAGCCACAACCTGCACTTGGTGCGGTCTGGTGTATCCCTCTGAAAGCCCCGGTGATGGAAGCCCACAAAGCCCGCGCCGTCACCCTCACCCATGGTCAGCATGTCCGCCATCACGTCACATGGCGCACTGAACGTCAGTGAGCCCGCGTGGGGCTGGGTATGGACACCCTCCGGCAGACCAAACCGGATACTCATCGTGGCCCACTCCGCCGGTGCTGGTTGTCCGCTCGGGTAGGTCAGGGTGTAGTCGAATGGCAACTGGTCAGTATGTGGCCAGCTCACATCCGGGTATGCCCCCGCCGTGATGTTACCAACCGAAAAAGCACCCACAGAAAGCGGAGTGGTGGCCGATAGCGACCCATTGGCGGTGATGCGGGAATGCAGGAATGGCATGAAGTTATCCCTGTAGACCTCAATCTTCGCCGCGTGGTAGAACTGAATGGTCCAGGTGACGGTCTGTTCATCGATCTTTATCATGCTGGCGTCTCAGGCTGCGACTTACACTCCTCTGTCGTGGTGATCAACACTGCCGGGTCATCTTCTTCACCTATGAACCGGATACGCCCGGATTCGGTGATCTCGGCCGGACGTGGTCTGAACTCGAACTTGCCGGTCTCTTCGGAATACTGAATGTCGGTGGCCAGGAACACCCGCACACCGTGCCCCTGGTTGGCGGTCCATGTGTCGGTGTCCCTGGTTCCTTGAACATGACCGAGCTCGACGATCGGGCCGTCTGCCTCTGGGACAATCACCCCGGAGCCACCCCTCGATGGAACGGTGGCACTGACCATCTGACCGCGGGGGCTGCGGCTCACCTGAATGCCGTTACCCGGCACCACAAGCAGGCTCTCCAGCATATCGAGCAGCGCATTATAGTCCGCCCAGGTCACTTGCTCCCCTGGGCGTTTACGGCTGCCTATCATTCCGGTAACTCGCCAGGTGGATCATCACCCGCTTTAACCGGGATACCAAGCAGCGTGGCCATGTCCACCGCTGCGTACTTCTTCACGGCCTCCGGACCAATCGGTGTGTCCCACGCCCCCTCACCAGCGGGGCCAGCCACATAGACTGGCGTGCCGATAAGTTTCTGGTCGGTGGTGTAGTCATCTTTACCCGCGTCCTTGTCTTGCCAGAACCGCTCGCGTCCATCGGCGGTTCTGGCTTGCAGTGGTTCACGCCACTCCTCATTCCAGTTGCGTTTTCGCATCCCGAAGGTGAAGATCACCTTGCTGTATTCGAATGCGCCTGTGAACGGGTCATACTTGGTGTCCTGCGAGACGTCCTGAAGCAGCAGCCGACCGACATTCACCCCCCGGAATACACGGTCATTGATACAGCCGATACAGGCCATGAGCATCGCAGACCGGTCCACTACCTGACGCATGGTTAACTGCAGGTCACCGCTAAATTCTGGCATGGAAATATCCTGCGTCACCTTTGTGCTGGCGGTCTCCCACGTCCAGCCGATGAGCTTCTGGCCGCTCTCAAGACGGCCTCGCAGGTTCTCCTCAACCCACTCTTCGGCATTCTCTTTAAGGTCCTGGCTGGTGCTATACTGGGCAGTGATGCGGGCTATCATGCCCTCGGCGGTTTGTGCGATCTGCCTGTGTGACAGGTTGACGATCCGCAGGATAGGCATGTCCGGCCACCCGTCACCCTTGACCGGAAAGCCGCGCATATACGGGTCATAATCGGGTTCTATCTCATCCCATAGCACCGTCCAACTGCGCTGCGCGGTGAGACCATTACCGCTGACTTCCACATTACGGCTGGCAATATCCTCGGCAAACATTAGGCAGTCACCACCGGTAGACGGCTCGCCTCTACCGCCCGCATGATACGCAGCACCGCTTCCTTTATGTCACGGATGTGAGCCACAAGCTCTGTGCTGCCTGGCAGAGACCCTGAAGACTGCAGGGCGTTCATGCTCTGTGGGGCTCCGGCGATGCTCGCTGCTGCCGTAGACAGCTTCGATGTGTCAGGCATACTGTAGCTTGGCAGGGCTGTTGGTTGGACATCCGGCATACTCATGGTGGCTTCGGCTGACTTCCTGACCTTGTCGAGGTTGGATTTACCCCCTATACCAGCCAACTGTTTATCGACATCAGAGTTTTCCTTCTTGTGAGTACTGTTGTATATGGCCACCCCGGCAGCAGCGATACCTACGGCAGCCAACGCCACACCAGCCGCAGCAGGGTTGGCCGCGGCCCAGGCGATGATCGCACTGTTTCTCATCATGTCAAAAGCGCTCCGGATGGCCATGATCCCCTTGGCCACAGGCCCGGCGACGGCCACCAGACCCAAGAACCCGATCACCCCCGCTGCGATGGGTTTAGGCATCGCGGTCAGCACGCCAATGATTGGTTTAGCGATGTCTATGAGCATATCAAGGGCAGGCATCACAGCATCGGCGATCGATAGAGCGAGCTCACCGAACTTCATCTTTACCCCAGCCAGCTTCGCGTTCATCGCATCGAACTTCTCGTCCATCTTGGCAGCCGCGACTAACACTTCGTCATTCATCACCGCCCCGCTCTTGTGTGCTTCGGTAGCCAGGTTGGTAAACCCCTGGGCACCCATGGCGATGATAGGGGCCATCTCGGCAGACGACTTACCAAACAGCTTTGTGGCCAGGTTGTTGCGCTCGATACCCTCCGGCATCTGACCAAGTGCCCCGATGGTCTCAGAGAAGATACTGTTCATATCCCGGAACTTGCCGTTGCTGTCAAGCACCGAAACGCCGATACCTTTGAGCTGCTGTTGTATAGCCTCGTTACCGAGGTTCTTCTGCAGCTTTTCGACCGACTTCATGAGGGGCTCGAACTCCAACCCGCTTTGAGAGGCCACGAACTGCAGCTCCTGGAGGGTCTGTGTGGTCAACCCTGTGGCCGTCTTAAGGTTCATCAGCTTCTCAGCCTGGTCAGCCATTTTGCTGGCCTCATATAGTCCTGCACCGACCGCCGCAGCCAGAGGGGCTTGCACGCTTGAGGAGACACTAGATAGCTTATCGAGCTTCTGGTTCTTCTGGGCCTTGGCGATGGCCAGGTCCTTCTCCTGATTGGAGATCTCTTTACGCAGGCTGGCCGACTGGCTCCGCAGTGCGTTAAGGGTCTCCTTCTCGCCGGACTGCAGAGCCTGTTCTATCTTCTTTTTAAGCTCAACCTGCTCGTTCTGCATCTGCTGCAGCTTTTTGGTGGCCTCGGTGATGCCTCTTGTGTCCGGACGAATTGATGTCAAGCGTTCCGCAAGCCGCCCGTTGGCTTCAGCCTGCTTCTTCATCTCGTTCATAGACTTCTGGAAGCTCTGCAGACTAGCAGTGATCGCCAGTTCATAGGCACCTACACTAGGCATTACTCATTCTCTCCATGATTACCCTCATCTCACGCTCTTCATCTTCGTTCGGTTTTGGCTTGTCGACAACGCCGTATTTCAGCTTCTCATACCAGTACACAGCATGAACCGAATCGACAAAGTCAGCCCATGTCGCATTCCAGAAAGTGTCGGGTGTCCAGCGCAACAACCCGTAGGCGAGGCGTTTCGCCTCGCCCCAGTCGGTTAGGGTGTTGCGCTCTGGACGTTTCCCTCGTCGGTGCTTTCCATTGGGATGTCGCCGATCGTGTCGTCTACGATCTCGATAAGCAGCCGTGAACGCTCCTGGGCGGTGTCGAGTGCATCATCGACCTCGTCGGTCGATAACCCGGTGATCGCCGCCACAGTGCCGATAACATAGGCACAGGTCGCTTCGTCCGGAGCATCTTTGATCTTGGTGACACTGATGCCGGAGAACTGCTCCGCCGCCCGACGGTGCCGGTTTCGCACCGGCTCATTCCATGTCTTGCCGTTAATGGTGACCTTCATTAAGCACTCACCGCCGTGGTGGTCACATGCCCGCTGGACTTTCCACTACCCTTGCTGGTGCCGGTTTTGTCCAACGTTGCGCCGATCTCGATACTCTCGATCGCAATGATACCCACCATCTTCTCCGTGGTATCACTGTCTGCAACGAATTCGAAAGGTAGCCTGGTACCCATCTCGCACTTCTTGGCCATGTCGAACGCACCCATGACAGAGGCGTAGGCGTTACCGTCCCAGCTTATTTCGTGGGTAGCTTTAGACGGGATGTTGTCGGGCTCTATCATGCCTGTCTCGGTGTTGACATGGCTCGTATCTGCCACTTCTATCAGTGACGCATTCACTTTCATGGTCACCGATGTCAGTCCGAGAACTGGCGAGCCTGGCGATGTGCCAAGCTTCAGGGCCATTCTGCCAAATTTGATAAGCGTACTACTCACTCACTAACCTCCCAGTTGTTTGATCAGGCACTGCCTGATGATCTTCTTGCCTTTTCCCTTGAGGATGGCACGTATCCACTGTGCCTTACCCCTGCGATGCTTCAGGCTCTTGTCCCAGTAGACACGGCCAGCATATGCCGTGTCGTAGATGATGACCACATTGTTTGCTCCGCGTTCCACGACCCTGGCCGACCTACTCAGCTTACGGGTCCTCGTTGGCACAGATGACTGCGCTGCTTCCACGATTTGATGAGCCGCGTCTACCATGGCGATATTGAGTTCGTGGCGCATATCTTCCATGATGCGTTGGGTGTCTATATCTACGCGCACTCTAGCCAAACCTCAACGAGTACCGAAGGATTACGCAGGTTCTCATCCCTGTCTTGGTCCATCTCGCCAACCCGGCAGAACCCGCCGGTATGCTGGCTGGTCGGCCGGATGTCGTCACCCAGTGCCTCACAGATTTTGGTGTATACCGTTGATGCTTCGGCACTGCCAGGCGCATCACTGAGTATGTTCAGGTCAATATCGACCTTCCAGGTCTGCGGGCAGACGCTGATCATGTTCGGAGCTCCGCCGTGCAGGACCACGCAAGGTAGTTCTGGTTCCTCTGGAGCCTCGTCATATACTGTTAGTCCGGCCACGGTGAGCATCTGGTAAACCGCCAGTTGTGCGCTGTCTGCTGCGTTGATCATTAACAGCCAGCCACAACGATAACCACCGGAGTGCTTGGTGCTGAGGCTGTAAGTTGAATATCGGTCGAAGTGCCAAGCACTTTACCTCCCTTACCGAAATCCAGAAACAATACACCCTCTGGGCCCAGAACACCGGTAATACCTCCCGCACCATTGACTTGGGCTTGCGCTATGGTCAGGTTGGCGGTTGGGCTCAGGTTCTTGATCAAGATGTAGTTCAGCATGGCGATGTCGCCATCACTCTGCACCGCTTTGTCCGGCTCAGCTGCTAACGCACACAGCGTCTTGAGGTTAATCACCGTCGGCAGCGCACCTGCGGAAGCGCTGAACTCACAGCCTTGGTTGACTAAACCAAGGCCGCTGCCTGGTGATAAAGACCGCGCATGGTTGAAGTTGCCCTGCCACGTCTGCGATCCGAGCCCAGTGGCGGTATACTTCATGCTGATATCTACACTCACATTGCCTCGAAGCTCACCCATTGGATGGCACCCTCCTTGCGATTACGTTGAGCACCAGCCGACGGCTGTCGGCGTCCGTGCTCTGCACTTCATAGGTCTCGCCCAGAATGACCAGGCGACGCTGCTGCCGGATATGCTGGCAGAACCGGCAGGTGATCTTCACCACATCGTCCGGGATGTTCACCCCGCTGGCCAACCGGTCCTTTTGGGTGAGTCCGGTCATGGCCACCGGCACCACAGCGAGCTTTGTCCAGTCGCCCTTCTTGTATCCACCGCGCCCGTCTGGAACATCAGGACGCCCCTGCACTTCGGCTTTATACCGCAGCCTCCCAGCTTCCATTAACCCCTCCACTCGCAATGCGGTAAATCCCGCAGCGACCTCCACGCCCCGCCCCAGGTCAAGCCATGCGCCTTTACGGCACTCCCGTAGACCACCCAAGTGGTGCAGGCTGCGTCCCAGGTCACCACACCGTTCACCAGAGGCACCACGTCCATGGCCAGTCCCTTGCAGTGCATCGAGTTCAACGTGCCGGTCAGGACATCGTCTTTGGCTAGATATCCAGCCTTCCGGGCCGCGGAGATCTCCTCATAACTCAACCCCGCTGCCCGCAGGTAAGTGTCAGACCGTCCCGCACAATACAGCTTCCTCTGCACCGACACGGGCCGTAGAACCTGGGTGACCATGAGCTCCAGCCCATGGCCCCTCACGTCCGCCAACACCGCCCGGAACTTCCGCGCCGCCACCTTGTTAACCCCCGCCTGCGATATCATCTTGTCATTACACGTCTGCTCAGGCATATACATGCCTCCTTAACAAGCTAATGATGGACTTGACACTCATCGGCACCTCGCCCAAGCTGCGGCCATCATCTACCGCTTCCCGGTGCTCATACCAGTGCGCCGTGCACATCAGGATCGCCGCTCTGGCAAGCGGCTCGATCTTATCTCTGCCCATGGTTACCGTGAGGATGGAGTGATCGCCGCACTCGCCAAGATCATTCATGGCCACATACCCGCGGCGCAGGGCCTCATTGTTGAGGTCGACCGCAGTTAGGGTGCCGTCATCCGCCACACGCACCAGCGTTGGTGTGTCCACGTCCAGGCTGCCGGAGTAGATAGGCAGGTTATAAAGACCCTCGTTATTTCCCTCATTGACGACCTCGAACCGGCGCACCCGCACGCAGAAGGTCTGGTTGGTCGCTCCCTCGATGTAGTCTGTGGCTGCCTCAACAAGCCCAGCGATGAACTCCCGTTCTGCCTCGTCGGCTTCCAACAGTCGCATATGCACAATGGCTTCGTCCACTGTGGCCACTGGGGTCAGTGGGGTGTCACTGCTTATCCGAGTTATCATCTCTGACCTCCTGAGACTGGTTGAGCACTGCCAGACTCCGCCTCAACGCTGGGGCGATAGGTATACCAAGTTTGCCCATGTTCTCCAGGATGGATATGCCCTCGGCAACGACATAGAAGCTGGTGATGGTGCCCCCGGCAGGGATCGCCCCATTGGTGGCGTGTTCTATGCCGTAGCCGAATCCCACAATGAGCAGCACTATGCTCTTCTTGGTCATGCCCACCCGGCTAGCCGATGAACTGACAGTGCCAGCCATCGCAGCAGCGGTCACACCGGTGATGACATCGATGATGATGGCAGCAATGAGCAGCCACACAATCTTCGGGATTGCCAGCATGACTGCGACAAGAGAGCCGTATGTTAAGGCTCGCTCATTGTTTCCCACTACGGCAGCCCCACCAATATCACCATGATCCGCGCCACTACGATCGCCTCACTTGGCATTCCAGCCGTGGCTTGCAGCACCCAACCCTTCACTTTCGTCACAGCCGCAGCCCGCAGTATCGCCTCCTCCCAGTCCGGCAGCGGCTCAACCACGCTATCCAGAAGCTTGGCGGCCATCCGGTCGATTGCTCCCGGTCCGCCATTGCGAACCTGGCCGTAGGTGGCACGCACTGCATACGCCACGGCGATCTCCATTTCCGCCGGGTGCTTGCGGATCACGTCGCCTCCGCTGTTCTCATCCTCCGGTAGATGAAACACACGGTCCCGCAGCCAAACCCAGATTTTCTTAAACATAGTGCGCTCTCCTTAGCTCCTCGTCCATGTGTGCCGGAATGTCAGATAGACCTTCTTGGCACTCGTCTTGGGTAGTGGTGTCGCGAATTTGCACACAAGACCCGGTTCCCCAATCCCTGTCACCCCACTGGCTGTTTTTGCGAATCCTCGTGTTACCAGTGAGGCGATATTCATATTCAACACAGCCTGTGGTATCTCTAGCTTCAAGTCTAGCCAGTAGTTATCCCCACTCTTGCCGGTGTTGGGTTTTGTGATATTCCCACTGCCATTCGAAGAGGATGCTAAAGCCGTATAGTCGGTGTTGGCGATCCCGCTTGCGAAACTCAAGGCGGTAGAACTGGCATACATGTTCGCGGTAGCCTGCGTATACAGCCCTCCAGCGGACGCACCGCTCCCATGCAGGAAACAGTCGGCCAGCCACTGGTTGTTCACAAACGAGACGATGCTGTTGTTTGTCCCTAAGTCGCCGACCTCTGTGATCGCAGTGGCGGCGAACGGGTCGCCGACACGTGTCACCGTGATGCGGGCGGTGATGTTCATCGTGTGCGAGCTGTCTTTCACGATGGTGGTCGGGTCGCCGTTCACGTCCACGATCCGGTTTCGACAGAAGAACTTCCCGGCGGTGTTTGTCAGGCCATTCAACAGCCCCATCTCAGAGATGTTCCCGTTGGCCTCATTTTCACCAAATGCCGCCACCAGCGTGAAGGTGATCGGCGATGTGTTGCTGGTCAAGTCGATGGTCTTGGAACCCAGGGTGTAGTCATACGCCTTAGCAGCCACGAACGTACCCAGGGTTGTGTCAGTGAAGGCGGGAGCAGCGGTACCGCTCCCCACTGCAATGGCGTTATAGTAGCCATCCTGCGTTCCATTAACACACCTAAACAGACCTCCATGATCTGTAAATGAGGTGTTCATGAAGAAGTCCATACCGGTGTCGAGTATGGTGTTCTTGTGGAACGGGATGTGCCGCTCGATGATGCCGGTCTTGGCGTTGATAAGGTCAACCGACCACTCGCATTTGATGCCGGTTTTGATTTGCCCAACCATGTGTTTACTCTCTCTCCTTGTTATCGCGTGCTCAGCGAGCATTCGTCGAACCATACCACGCTGTTTATCGTGCCGGGGTTTTCGAGGAATATACGGACATTCGACGCACCCGCGGGAGTCGTGAAATCATATGTCACTTTTTGCCATGTTGTCGTTGCGTTTCCCGTTGACACATCAGCCGGTGTGATATATGTGTTCGTGGTCCTGTCATGTATGAAGAACTTCCCAGCATTCGTGCCGTCACCTCGGCACCAGAACGACAGGCGGTAGTTGGTAGACGGCTGTAGTATGGTGTCCCTGTGCAACCATGGGTTTGTGTCGTAGAACGTGCTGCCGTCAGCCGCCAGGCGCACAGCTTTAGTTCCCGAGTAGAACTCGCCTGCAGCGGTGGCGATGGAGGCTGTACCGTGGTTGCCATTGGTAGCGTCGTTCTTGACCCAGTTCGCGAAGTCGCTTTCAAACGCCGGGTTATAGCCGTCCCACAGGTTCGGAGCGGCCACCTCCCAGTCGATGTTGGTGATGGCACTGGCCACGCCCACCTGGCGGGTGTTCTCATAGGTAGTGATGGGCGTAGAGGCCACATCCCAATCGACATTGGTGATGAGATGAGCAACTCCGGCTTGTGCTCCATGCTCATAGGTTGGAACAGGAACGATCCAATACACATTAGTGACAGCATTCGACATACCCGCTGAGGCGTCTACCGGGTTGGCAGAGACCGGCGTGAGCGGACTTAGCGTGATGCTGAAGTCATCGAACCAGACCTCGCCAAGACCTACGCTGGCCCCGTATAGTAGCAACCTGACATTCGAGCCACCAGAGGGAACAACGAAGGCGAACTCCACCTGCTGCCATGTGGTGCTAGCGTTGTCCGTGGACATGACACCTGGGGTGATGTCGACATCCGTTGTTTTGTCATACATAAAGAAGCGGCCAGCATTGGTACCATCACCTCGGCACCAGAATTTGAGGGCGTAACGCGAGCCGGCCACAAGCGTATTGTCCTGCTGTAACCTTGGCTCAGTGGTCATATCCACTGTGCCGGAGGTGAGCTTGACGGCTTTGGCTCCAGTATGGATCTCCCCCTCGGCAGTGACCACCGACACCGTACCGTTCGCGCCGTTACGGCTGTCGGTTGGGGTCCACCAGTCCAGGTCAGATTCAAAACCCTCATTGCTCATCTCATTGACCGGAATGACTTCCCAGTCTACGCCAGTAACCACATGGGCGATGGCCACACCTGCGTAGTGCTCATAGGTGTCCACAGGCACCACGTATAAGGCCCAGTCCAGGTTAGTGATCGCGTGCGCCAGTCCTGCGGTGTTAGGCTCCTCGGTCACGTCAAGCGATGCCACGGTGACCTCACCGAAGTATAGGTCGTCATACCACACGGTGCCACCCACCACATACGGCGCATATAACACACTCCTGGCCAGTGTAGCTCCAGCAGGGGCAACGAAGGTATATGACACCTTCTGCCAATCGGTCGTTAGCCCTGTGATTGGCACAGGCTCCGGAGTGATGCTTGCGTCTGTCGTCCGGTCGTACATAAAGAAGTGTGGGGTATTGACACCATCGCCCTTCGCCCAGAACGAAAGCATGTAGGTCTTCCCGGGTGTGGTCGCACAGTCCTGTGATAGCCGGGTTATGTTGGTCGGGTCTGTTGTTCCAGATACCAACTTCGCTGCTTTTGACCCAGAGTGGAACTCGCCAGCGACAGCCGTCGATGTAACTTGTCCATAGAACCCATTAGTGGCATCATGGATGGAATACCAGTTGATGCCATCTTCGAAGCCAGGATTGATGAATTGATTGTCTCCAAGAGTGCCCTCCAGAATCCACTGAAGGGCTGTGATAGCGTGCCCAATGCCCGCCGCGTTCGCTTCATCGTATGTGTCCAGCGAAAGGGTATATACCGTCCATTCCAGCCCTGTGATGTCATGCGTCACACCGGCTCCGTTGGCCACCAGCCGCGGGGCCAGTGTGGGCCAGTCGATACCGGTGATGGCGTGGCCCACACCCACCGCGTTACGGTGAATGGGGCCTTTGGGGACGGGTATCCTGCGTTTTGCGGTCGCAGCGAACAGTATGATGAGGCCCATGGCTACATGCTTACCAGCGAGATATCTATGGTCTGTGCGGTGGTCTGTGCCACAAGGTCGCCCCGTACACCGCTCTGAAACCGCACCAGGTGCTTCGACACACGCAGGCTCATGTCGGCGGTGAGCGGGAGTGCACACAGCCCCACAGGGGTCTCGGCGATGCTCTCGCCGTTCTCAAGCATGTCGCGCCAGGTCACCCCGTCATCTATGGAGTCCTGGAAAGAGATTTTACCAGTCCAACCTAGGCTAAATCCCAGCTCATCGATGCGCCAGCCGTCCGGTATCTGGACAGCGGAGCTCTGACTGGCCTCGGCCTCGATAACGGCAGACAGCGCATTCGGTAGCCGTATGCCCTGCGTCACCAGCACCGGATTGTCCGGCACATTGTCAATGGATACCCGCCCGATATAGTTGTCTGCCATCATTACTCCTTATCTGTCTCGGTCGAAAAGGGGGCCGTTTTGGCCCCCCTAAAGCGAGGCTAAGCCTCCTCCTAGGCCGCCTTCACCTTCAGAACCTGGGCGTGCGAGTCCTTCATCAGCTTCCCGTCACCGCTCCACACCGCACGGAACGTGCGCTGCCGCTTGTCAAACTGGAAGTGGTCGCTCAACTCAATCTCCAGACCGCCGTCCTTCAGCACGTAGCTCAGCAGGTTCACAAACGCCATCACCTTCGTGTTCGCAGTCCACACCGGCGCACCACTCGACAGGTTCACGGGCCGTCCGATGAGCTGCCACTGGTAGCCATCCACCAGGGAGGGAGCCCACAGAGTGTCACCGGTCACCGCATTACTCACGTCGGCGATCATCTGCGCGGTCGATCCGCCCATGATCCACTCAGCCCGGCCGAGGTAGAACTCCGGCATACCCCAATACAACGCCTCGATCTCCTTGCGGGTGATCGCGGTCGCACTGGCGGTGGTCTTCTTCAAAACCCCGGCGTTCAAAATGCCCTGCAGCGCATCGGCTCCACCGGCACCGTTGATGATCTCGCCCTCCAGGAACTCGGCTAGACCCTCGGCAAACAGTCCGCGAAGCCACCCTTCTACGCTCACGGTAGAGCTGCTCATGTTCTTATCCACGCCGATAAGCCACTGCGCGGTCTGTGTGACTAGCGGCAACTGACCAGTCGCCGGGTCCTTCGGAGTCGTGGTCTCGTTCTGCTTCACGTACTGGAAGCCGCCCTTGCTGGTCATGGTCGGCACATTCACCGCCCAGTCGGTCGAGGGCATCCTCTTCACGCGGCCAACCACTGGGGCCAGCGACTTGGTCAGATCCCAGATCTCGTTGTAGGTCACCGTCGGGATGAGGTAACCGCCCTCTGTGCCGGTGACGGCACCAAGAACACGCAGCTCACGGTCATCACCCCGCACCAGGAACTGAGCGAACGCGTCCCGGTACTCCTGGCTAGCGTGCAGCTCGGTCGGCACCATCACCCTGTGCTCAGGCGGAGCGGCCCCAACCGCCAGGCGACTCATGCTCACATGCTCCGAGGCGCGCATCTCGTTCATCTCGTCAATGGTCCCGATCTGCTCATTCAGTGTCTTGGCCTGCGCCATGATCTGGTCACGGCGGCTTCTCTCTTCGTCGGTAAACCCGCGGTTCTCACCCTCAGCGGTGTTCAGCATCTGCTCCAACTCCGCCAACAGTTGGTTACGCTGGTCAATCAATCTCTTTCGGTTCATCGTCCCTCCATTAGCTTCTTCAGCATCATCCAGTCGTTGTTCAGGGTAGGCTGCGCATTAAGTTCCTCAGCAGGTTTACCCTCTGGTCGCTTGCACCGAGCTTCGTAATAGCTCCTCACAGCCACACTAGTGGCTACATACGCCGGTCGCACCACCGGACCAACGTCATCGATCTCCCGGATATCTAGCAGCTCCCGCAGCATCACCCCGTCCCCGCGGTCCGTCCAGGCATCCTTCGTCACCCAGAACGCGAAGCTGCAGCCCTGCAGGTCACCCCGTCGCACCAGCTCAATCACCTGGTCGCCTATCATCGTGCGGGCCACATCGCCCTCAAACCGCAGACCGTGGTCATCTGTCGACAGCCGCAGCGTACCGCCCGCCACACTCGCCACCATCTGGTCATAGCTGTGGTTGAACAGGCACACCACTTTATCCATGTTGGTGGTCCGGAACGCCTCCGGACGGATCACCTCATAGGTGTCTCTGAAAATCATCGTCTCCGAGTTGAACACCGCCGCATACCCGTTGATAGTGCGGCTCTCCTCGCCAGACATTCGCAGCTCCGCGTTGTGCTGCATCCACCGAAACTGTAGGTTGTCGCTCACTTCCTCACACTCCCCGGCTCGCTGTTGCCCACCTGATCCGCAGCCTGGCCGATCGGCACCATATTCAACGGCACGTAGTATTCATCGCCACCCTCTATCGGGGGCAAATCCTCATACCGTCGTATCTCATTCACACACAGCCAGCCGTTCTGCTTGGCGATGGCGTACGATGCATATCGCTTGTCCAAGTCGCCTCGTAAAAGGCCGTCGACTTCAAACTTCACGAATATCCGCCCACGCTCCCATGGCGTCAACAGGCTCCGGCTGATCGATTGCTCCAGCCGCACAATCCAGGGCCGCAACGTCAACGAGTAGAACTCCCTAGCCCGCGCCTCGTCGCTGGCATATGTCCCTCCGGGTGCCATGACCATATGCATCGGAACACCGAACACGCGGCAGACCTCCGCCACTTGAAACTCCCGGTTCTTCAGAAACTCGCTGTCCGCGAAGCTGATTGACAGCGCATCGAACTTCACCCCCTGCTGAAGCAGCATGATCCGCCCAGCGTTCGAGGCCCCTTCGTACAGCCGTCGCCACGCGTCGATCAGGTTCTTCTCGGCGTCTTCACTCATCTCGTCCGGAGTGCTCAACACCCCAGACGGCTTGGCCCCCTGCCGAAAGTAGCTCTCAGCCAGCGTGTCGGCAGAGATGGTGATCCCGAACACCGTCCGGAACCTCTCCAGCAGCGAGCTCCCGCGCAGACCGTCATAGCCCTGGCCGGGGATGTGCATCACATCGCTGTCTGCCAGTTTGTGCGCCGTGCCCGCCCGCGTCACGGTGTAGTTCGGGGTGCCGTCCAACTCGGCATCTGCGTAAACCTCGGCAGGGCACAACGGCCACAATTCCGCCGGCCGGGTGTTCTCATCGCGTGCGATCTCCACATACCCGTTGCCCAGCAGCACGATGTTCTCGACCACCGACTGCCAAAATACGCACGGGATCATCCGCCGGTTCGGCGTAGAATACAGGAGGGATTGAAGGGGGTGGCTTGGCTTCGGCACTCTGCCATCTTTGGTCATCTGGTATACATGGATCGGCAGCGTCGCGATGCTCTCGCTGATCACCGCCACGCACCGATGCAACGCTGCGATCTGCATCGCCGCATTCGTAGGCCGACCGTACTTGTCGACCCCGCCGATCACCCACGGATCAGCAATTCTCTTTTCCTTACGCTGCCACGGCCATCTCAAATTCACAGCCCTCCATATACTAGGGGGCAAACAATCAGAAATGGGAAGTGGCCTGATAATCCAGTAATATACTGGTATTAAATGGAGGATAACCAAAGGATGACACCGTATATATACTGCGGATATTGCTATTAATAGATCAATCGATTTGCCTTCAAAGGAATGTCAAATGGCTAATAGAAAGCTCGATACAAGTAATCGGTCTACCAAAATTGGCGTGAGAAGTTCATCGTTTATATATGGTAAACAAACATTAAGCAAACACCGCCCTGTTCAAACAAGCGAACCCATAGTTGAGAAACAAGACCGGGTTTTTTCTGCTGCGAAGCAGGAGATGATCGACAGATTAATGACTAACGCCAAAGAATGGAACCAATGGCGCATCGATAACAAAGATGCCGTTATCGACCTTGATGACACCGATCTGCGAAATGTGAATTTGTGCTCATACAACCTTCGTGGAGCGAGGTTAAACAATGCTGACCTTCGAGGTGCTGAACTATATGGGTCCGACCTCAGTGATGCATCACTATGGGGAGCTAATCTTAACGGAATAGGCGATAGGACGGACCTTCGCGGTGCTGACCTACGGGGTGCGGATTTCTTAGGAGCTGACTTAAGACAGACGGATTTCGGAATGGCTAATCCACGAGGTGAAGGAACAGGGACCAACCTAAGCTATGCTGATTTTAAACTAGCATATTTAGATGGAGCCGACCTCAGCGGCGCGGACATAACGGGAACAGGCTTCCGCGGAGCTAGCCTGATGGGCGCAGACGTGAGGGGTGTGATCTACGATCGAAAGTTAATGGACGGCAACTACAGAGGTATACGGATAGACGGTTGTTATGGTGATGCTGTATTTAAACGTGATGCCCAGGATCAAGACTACATAGATACCCTTGAACCAAGGTGCCGCCGAGGTTGGCGAAAACTCCTGTTTTCATGGTGGAGATTCACCGATTATGGACGTAGTATTCCAAGTGTAGCGTTAGTAGCCATTACGTGCATGATCGCATTTGGTTGCTTATTCTACATACCTGGAGTAACCACCCATACAACTAAAGGATTCGACATAACACCCCTCTATTTCTCAATAGTCACATTCACGACACTAGGGTATGGCGATGTCTCAGCTAATAACACCTTCGGGCAGTGCCTTGTAGCAGTAGAAGTGGCTCTCGGTTATATTACCCTTGGACTCCTCCTGGCTATATTGGCTAATACCGTTGCCCGCCGCAGCTAGCTACTACGGTATGTCATAATGGAATCGAAAAACCCCTTAAGCCTCTACAGCCTCGGCTGCAGGCTCAAATTGAGGGGTTCTTATTCAGTAGCACATTTACATGTCCCAGAGGTTGTTATGGATATGAAAAAATACGCGAATCGCCGGGGCAATTCGAGTGTGGAGTGGTATGGTATAGCCCCCGACCGTATCGAAGTGATA
Organism: Armatimonadota bacterium; assembly: GCA_963677485.1. GTDB lineage: Bacteria > Armatimonadota > HRBIN16 > HRBIN16 > HRBIN16. Next base: position 1,802,395 of record OY781964.1, read on the forward strand.
TTTGTCAATCGACACCGATTTGTGTATACCAACGAGTCCGTGGGGCAGGGGAAAGTAGCATTCATGAAAGTACTTGCGGAATCCGGTGTGGGCCTCTACACCTTCATCATGAAACATATAAATAAGGACTACGACCCGTAACCCTCAATCGGGAACATACGGCGCACGGTCCTCATACACGCTGCGCTTCGGTTGCCCTCCGCCCAGCATCGCCCGGCTGAGTGCCGTCACCAACGCTGCGATGCAGTCAATCCGACCGTCCGACTTCGACTTCGTCGGCTTGATGTTGTCCGCGTCATCCTTGATGACTGCCACATTGTTTGCACACCAGCCCGCCAAAACATGGTCGACCCTCCAGCTCCTTAAGATCAACACCGCAAGCGTCCCACCGATCCATGCCCTTCGTGCGAACACGCTGTGTCCAAGTTGACTAGGATACAGCGAGACCGACACTAGTTGCTCCACCTAAAGCTGCAGTCACACCACGATCATGGTCATGCGCTGAGACTGAACTCGGCTGTCAGTTGCCGTAAAGCTTCGCCTGCCTTTCCACGGACATCTGGAGGCACACTCATGTCTTGGGTCAACTGCGTCAGATATGGAAGTACACCCCTGTGGCGAATTGTATCATCTAACATCATCCGACGCTCATCATTCAGCGAGCTATTTTTAAGTGCTGCTTCAATGCACTCACTTACCAATCGCTGGTTACAATGTTCCAGCATCGCTCCCGCTCGCCAAGACGGACGCAGCATCGGAGATCGTGCAACCACATCAACCAGTTTACTGATGGCTTGACGATTGTCCGCCACTCGTCTCAATGCCCGCGTGAGGTGCCGTCCGAAATAGGCAGCACAGACGGCGACATATGCCACACGGTCATCATCAAGCGTCAGGTCATCTAGATGCAATACGATTAGGGAAAACTCTCTTAGGGTCAGGATAACATCGCCAATACCCACCCATGTTTTGAAAGAGTGCTGAAGGATCTGCTGGATATTCTGAATCTCTTCCGTTTGTTCTGTAGGGGTGGCTCTGAGTTGACGTATGATCCTTTCAAGGTTCTGGGCAAGCGTCCTTGCACCCTCCATGGTATTCTCATACTTGAAGTATCTGATCCAGCCGAGATCGAATGGTACATCATCTCGATCTTGTGTAATCAGCACTACATGGCGCTTTATGGCATGAGCAAGTCCAAGCTCATAGAAGACGTTCGGATTCCTGTGGGTCAGATCTGCAATGATGATCTCAGATCGCAGAATGCTATCGAATATCCCCGACATAATATCCAGCGAAGAGAAGCTTTCATCCGCACGGTGGGGTTTCATGCCGAGGGCTTCGAGGGCAGGCCGTATGCCAGCGTCGTATACGGAATCCATCTGATCGCCAAAAGGCATGATTATAAAACACAGCCCTGGTTCTACGGGTACATCCGTCCTGAGTAGAATTTCACACGGTTTCATTCAATACCCCCTTACAGGAGAGGTTATAAAGTGGTGTAAATTGCCAGCTTCCTTGGAATGTTAGTTGCTATTTGGTTGTATGGGTAAGCTATCACCTGCTTTCCTGTTCTGCTACGAGTTGTATATACCCTTTTCCATTGGGGTTGTCAAGGCCGCGAAACGCCCGAAGGGGAAGCCTTTACTAGTCCAGTGTGAAAGGGCACGATATTCGGCAGAAGAACAGGCGAATTACTACTTCAACAGCCCAATAATCTGACATGATGACGATGACAACAACCATGGTAAGTAGTCTATATGTGAACCATGCATCATTGAGTCGGGTATCAAAATAGGGTGCCAACATGACGATCTATAAGAATCTATCCGGTGAGTCTAATGTCAAGAATTATTCAACAGGCGATAACTATATCACAGTTATATCTGACGGGGCGTTTTGCCAGACATGTGTATATACATATGAGATGCCAGGTTGTGATGAATTGAACAAATGAAGATATTGGCTGAGAGTGGAATTGTTTCCTAATCCGCCCTCCCCTCAATCCGGAACATACGGCGCACGCGTCTCATACACGCTGCGCTTCGGCTGCCCTCCGCCCAGCATCGCCCTGCTGAGCGCCGTCACCAAGGCCGCGATGCAGTCTATCCGTCCGGTCGACTTCGACTTCGTCGGCTTGATGTTATCTGCGTCATCCTTGATGACAGCCACATTGTTCGCACACCAGCCCGCTACAGGATCACCGTTGTGACGAAGCGCATTGTATTTCCATTCCTGCCGCACATATGGCTTGATCGCGCTAGTATTGACCCCATCTGCCTTCATCTGCTCAAGAACTAACTGGGCTTCCAGCACCCGACGATCCTGATCCTCCTCGAACTTCATGCGGTATTCCTCAACCTGCTCCGGTGTGGCCGCTCCAAGAACCACCGCCGCTTCCAGTTCCTTGGATGGTGCCGACAGTGTGATGTATCCCTGCCTGCACTGAACCATCGTGATCTTGTCCTCCTCCTCAAGCTCCGTCGCCAGATGCAGCGCTCCCCACGGGTCATATGCCAGTTCTGCAAGCTTGTATCTTGCAGCGATATCCTTGATCTCCTCACGGATATACCGGTAGTCAATTCGCTCGCCCGGTGTAGGAATAAGCCATCCCGCACGCGCCCATTCGGCATAGTCCACACCATCCCGCCGAGACCGTTCAACCATCGTGGCCTCCGGGGTCCAGGTTCGCCAGATCACGTCATACGAACCATCGGCATTCGGAAATACCAGGCACAGCGAACTCAGGTCCATCGTGCTCGAAAGGTCGAGCCCCCCATAGCAAACTCGGCCGTCAAGCGGCTCAATTGGTTCTTTGCAGCACGCCTTCCAACGGCTCATGTCCAGCCATCTGTTCACCTGGTTCGTCCAGATATTGAGGTGGAACCTCTTGAAATCCGGCTGGCTGCTCGGTGTATCGATAGCCTTCTGACACGCCTGTTCCATATACTCGCGGTTTATCGTCACACCCCAACTAGGGTTAGCCGCCGCCCACACCTCTTCAGATGTCCAGTCCGCATCCTCCTCTGCCTCATAGATCACGGGATACCAGCGGTCATTCTGGACCGAACCATTCAATACCCGCTTGGCATAGTCATACTGCTCCCAACAAAAAGTGGTCCGGTCGAAACCCGCAGTGGTCAACATCATGATCATCGGCTGACGCCTGGACACCATGCCTGTATCCAGCGCGGTGTAGAGCTCCCGGTTCTTGGCCACCAGCAACTCGTCATACACCACAAAATGCGGGTTGGTGCCCAGCTTCGCATCGGCGATCCGCGACAACGCTGTAAAACTGCTGTGCTTCTTGGGGTAGATCAGGGTGAATTCACTCTCAATAGGCCGCAGCTTATTCCATAACGACGGCTGTGCTTGAAGCATATTCACAGTGGATTTAAACACAATACTTGCCTGCGGTTTGTCACCAGCAGCCGAGTACACCTGGGCGCCTGGCTCACCGTCCGCCATCATCATATAGCTTGCGATCGGTGCGTTGAATGTGGTCTTTCCGTTCTTTCGTGGCACGAAGACAAAAACATACCGAAACCTGCGGTAACCAGTTTGCCTATCTACCCAGCCAAAGATGTCCCGGATGACATGGCGCTGCCAGTGCATGAGTTGAAGCTTCTGGCCAGCCCATTCACCTTCCCAAAGCCGGAGGCTCTCCATCCAGCGGCATATTCGATCTGCTTTAACCTCATCGAATCTCCATCGGTCTGTTTCGTATAGCTCTAGATATGGTCTCACAGCATCTCATCTAACGCATCCAATTCTTCATCGTCTACGGGTTGCACCCTCAACCTGGCCAATGGAGTAAGCCCGAACTCTGTTTGATACCGCCTCACCTGATCAAGCGCCTGGGCCTTGATACGTGTGGCTGGATGGGCCACCGTTCCACGCTCGTTCGACAGCATCAACCCCTCGCGTTGGAGTAATATATCGGCCTCGATCATGGTGTTGTAGGCGCTACAATAAGCCACCATCGCGTCGTAGTCTATGTCGTTGGCCACCCCGCCAAGTTTAGGCAGGATGCGCTTCCACAACAGCTTCCCATGCGGCCCCATCCATGCCGGAGGCTGTACACATTTGCTGATTTTCGTTCCGCTAGTAACCGCAGCCTTCGGCTTCCGCCCTCTATTCCCCATGCAGCCTCCATCCAATTACCATTCACTCACCCGACGCCATCGCAGCGCACGCCATCGCAGGGCACGGCATCGCAGCGCACGGCACGGCATCGCTGCGCACGGCATCGCAGCGCACGGCACGGCATCGCTGCGCACGGCATCGCAGCGCACGGCACGGCATCGCTGCGCACGGCATCGCAGCGCACGCCATCGCAGCGCACGCCATCGCAGCGCACGGCAGCGGAGCGCATCGCAGGGCATGTTAAATCTCGCGAAAAACTCAATTTCGCATTTCCCCGCACGCGATTACACGCCCGGTAGATTGGTCGATGATATTTCAACATATCGACCCCCCTCCCCCGTGGACACGGCCATGGCAGACGCGGCACAAGCTTTGAAGGTTGCTGTGCTTGTACTGGTCACCACCAACAATCAGGGGCACGATGTGATGCACGATCTCCATCGGACTAACAACACCACGCTCCTGGCAAAGCTCACAGAGTGGATGCTTCTTCACATAGGACGCACGCGTCCGCTTCCACTTCGCATCGTAGCCACGATCATGAGCACTCGATCTCGTGTCGTCATCCCAGGCTCGCTTGGTGTGATGCTCGCAGTATCTGGTGCCGCGGACCAACTCACGGCATCCAATGAAAGCGCATGGCTTGAGAGGTGCTTGGCTCATTCAATCACGTCCAGTGCAGAGCGTCCGAAGGCCTCTACAAGCACGGTGATGACCCCACAGCTCGACCATGCGTTAAGCTTGCCACATGCACGTTCAAAGGCCAGGTTGACCGCCCTGGTGCAGATATGCAGGAAGTCTGCTATCTCAGCAGCCGACACGTCATACAACCTGGCCACCAGCACAATGCATTCGGTGGGGGAGATCACCTCAGCCCTGAGCGCAACGGTCACCTCCTCCTTGACTAACTCAGAGCAAGCAGAGCCTGGCGGCCAATAGCTGGGTGTGGTCAGCCGTTCCGCGAGCACCTCCACATCGGTAAGCACTACCAGGTCACGCCACGGGTTCTTAGTCACAAACGGCATCCCTCCGCATCATAGTTCATCCACAGCACCTCTACAGCCGTATCACCAGTGCCGTTACGCCCGCAGCTAGACGGCTTCACCTTGGGCGGTGCTTTCACCACCCGCCAGCCAGACAGTGCCATCGTATACAGCTCGCTATCGTATCCGCTGATCGCCACCCGACCTTTGCACCTCTGGCAGAGTTCAAGCAGCTCGGTATGCTGACGGTCATTCATCTCGTTCTGATACTGCGCCGTTTTGCTCGATCTTGACGCCAGCACATAGGGCGGGTCGAGGTAGAACAACGCCTCCGGACGGTCCCACCGCTCGATCACTTCACGTGCATCCGCGCACTCGATCACGACCCGGCGCAGGCGCTCTGCCACCGGGTATAGGCGGTCCACTGCTGTGATCCACTTCGAACACATGCCATTCATGCCGTTCGCAGACGAGTAAGCACGGCCCCAGTTGGACGCCTCCTTATGACGGCCGTAGAAGCCAAGCACCGGAAGCATGAACCACATCCTGGCCCGCTCGATCATATCGTCGACCTGGCTCAGTCCCTTGTTCATGTCGATCGCCATCGCATATTCATGCTTGCTGTTTGGGGTGAGTTTCAATCGGGTAATGAGCTCGTCCGGGTGGTCTCTCAGCACCCTGAAGAAGTTCACGCAGTTGAGATACAAGTCGTTGTAGACTTCGTTCTTGGCAGGCTCCCGGTTAAGGAGCACGGCAGCCGATCCACCGAACGGCTCGATATAGAATTCAGAGGCGGGTAGATTGGGCAGTATGAAGCCCAACTGGCTGTTCTTGCCACCAAAGTAGCTGAACGCGGTAAGCTTGTGCATACATAACACTTCCAGAAATGTGATTATCGGTAACCACACATCATTATGTAGAAATATATACACGTTTATCCAGTCGGCGGTCAACTAACGAATACCCTCCAGGAAAGCGTCCATCTGAGAGGGGCGCAGCACAAACGCCTCACGCCCCGCATCTCGAAGCTTCAACAGCCAGTCTTTTTGCTCAACGGTCACCCGACCGTCTTCTCTCTTGAGTTCGATAAACAACACACGCTGGCCACGGACCGCCACCACATCAGGGAACCCCTTGTTGCTACGTCGGCTGTCGTGGGTGTGATACCACAGCCATCCAAACAGGCTTAGGGCGTCGGTCACTGTGTCCTGGAACTCCTTCTCGCTTACTTGGCCGCTTTTTGATGCTCGGAGCATAACACCTTCCCGTATCGCTTGCCAGATAGCGCAGCCTGGCCGGATGTCAGTGCTACGCCACATACGACGCATGTCTCGGCGGTCGGTATTGGTCGATTTGTCGTAATAGTGCTTGTATCTGTAGATATTCTAGCACTATCTAGCAGTTGGTTGTCAACATCCACGTCGGCGGTCCCATACCCGGCAAAGCGCAAGGCTCTACCCACAGCCCCACTTTCGGCTTTTTCGACGTAGTCGGGGAAGCTCTGGCGGGTCTCCTGCTTGTGTGCTGTGGCCACCACCGTGCCGGTCTCGCTCATCACAGTAGCGGCGGCCAAGCAGCTATCGCCGTCGACCGTGACTTCGCAGATGATGCCCCAGTCTGGGTGTTCGGTCCTAAACCAGGCGATGGCTGCACTCACCGGCAGATACGTCCGGTTCCCTTGCACCTTGATCAGGTGATCTGATGGGTTAAACCCCTTCGGTTCGTTACTCAATATCGAAAACTCCTATTGAGGCCCATGCGGGCCAGTGTTCATGTCGTGTCATCCTAAGTTTGGTATGCCAGTTGGCTTCAACGGGACGTATCCCATCGGTGAACTTGATATGGCCATCTATGAGGCATTTTGCACACAGCCCACGCAGGTAAGTCTCGTGTGGGTTGATGCTTTTCGTTTGCGCAACAACCACATACGGCGCGTCGCATGTCCTATGCCGCCATATACGCCCGTTGGCCCGCATGACATGCTGCCCGATGAACTCGTGTGCCTGCCTCACTTGCACCCTCCCAGCAGACCGGGAAGTGACCGCAGCGAGTCGCCGATGGACCCCATTCCAGACCGACGCCCTTCAACCATAGGCCGTTCCTCGATGGGTTTGTCCAGGACGTGCTTGCGTAACTCCCCATATGTCACCCTGAACTCCCGGCTAATATCCTCCGATGTCATCTCGCAGAGCCGGTAATATCCGATCGTGGCCACGGCTTTTGCGATGATGGGGTGGCTGTATTTCGGTTGACCTTGATAGCGGTTGAGGGTCTCACGCACCTCCCACAACGCATCCGCCACAGTCGGCACGCCTTCGATCTGGGCGTGTTCACGCGCCTCCACCACGTAATGCAGCACTGCACCTGGCGTTCGTGGCATGAAGTTCGACTCTTTGGTCATCAGGAACTTATCAAGAGCGGCGTCAAACTCATCGTCAGTGATGTCGTGGCGTTCGATCTGAACCCTCCACATGGTCTGCTGCTTCTGGCTGTATTCAGCACCGTAGGTGATGGCAAAGAAGGCCATCGCGTCGGCAAATCTTTCATCGGTCATTGTAGAGTTCTCCCATCACATTCGCGGCGTTAGCTCTGGCCCGCGCCTCGAGTTCATCATCAGACAACCTCGGCGGTTTGCTACCACTTCCCGGCGGTTTGGACTGCATGGCTTCGGCATCGGTCAAGTGCCTGAGCGTGTATGCCAAGCTCCACACGTTCAGGCTCTGTGGGCTGCATTTGGTTCTAGCGTTGATCCATGCGGCGGCGATCCTGGTGGGTGGCCACCCGGAGGCGAGGGCTTGTTTCATGGCCCGCAGCAGTGGGGTTACCTCGCTGCTGGGCGGCTCCGGAAGCCCGGCCAGCGAGTAGGTCTCGATCACGGAGCGGTAGGGGTCCGGCTTCGGCTCTTTGGGTTTTGGAGGTTGAACGGGAGGGTGTTCAGCCGCTTCGGCGTCAGCCGAACCCGTAAGGGAATCTTCGTTCAATGAGTCTCGTTCAATTGGGTATCGTTCGGGTCTAGATTTTAGACTACCGGTAGTCTGTTTTTTAGACTGGGGTAGTCTATTTTCTGGACTACCTGGTTGATCATCTAGACTACCATCACCCTGGTCATCATCGGGTACCATCATGGTGTAGAGGTTGCTGGCTGGGTCGCCGTCATCGTCGTATCTAGCCGTCTTTACCACCAGCCCTTTTTGGACGAGTTCTTTGACCGCCTCGACAGCAGATGCACGGCAAACCCCGGCATCGCTCGCGATGGTAGCATAACTTGGCCAGCATTTGCAGGTGTTGCCATCCGACCTGTCAAGCAGACATGGGTAGACAGCTTTTGCCGATGCGGACAGGCTTCGCCATAGCCCGGTTCGTATAATCGAAGACGGGAATGGCGTAAATTTCTGTGCGGGTTTGAGCCTCAATGTGTGCCTCCCGCCGTGACTAATAATGAGTCTATGATCCTCGCCGAGCAACACATGGCAACGTCACGGTAAGATATTACTGTGTGCTCATTTCCTTCATTAGCAATGTAGTAATCATTTGAGGTACTATATTTGCGTATACATATATAAACTATATCCGGAGGTCCCATCATGGCCGTACAAGACAAACAGAAAGCACTCGATATCGCCCTGGGGGTCATTGAAAAGCAGTTTGGCAAAGGCTCCGTGATGCGACTGGGCGACAAAACCGGTATGCAGGTGGAGTCGATCCCCACCGGATCCATCGCACTCGACTATGCGCTGGGCATCGGCGGCGTACCGCGTGGACGTATCGTGGAAATCTACGGCGCGGAAAGCTCCGGTAAAACCACCCTGGCACTGCAAATCGTGGCGGAAGCACAGCTTAACGGCGGCATCTGCGCCTTTGTGGATGCGGAACATGCTCTGGACCCCGATTATGCAAGCAACATCGGCGTGAACATCGACCAGCTCTATGTCTCGCAGCCCGGCACGGGTGAAGAGGCACTGGAGATCATGGACGCGCTGGTACGCACCGGTGCAATTGATGTGATCGTGCTGGACAGCGTGGCGGCATTGGTACCGAAAGCGGAAATCGAAGGCGAGATGGGTGATGCCCATGTGGGCATCCAGGCGCGTTTGATGAGCCAGGCGATGCGCAAAATCGGCGGTTCCATCAGCAAGACCGGAACCGTGGCGATCTTCATCAACCAGTTGCGCGAAAAAATCGGCGTGATGTATGGCAACCCCGAGACCACTCCCGGCGGCCGCGCGCTGAAGTTCTGGGCCAGTGTGCGTCTGGATGTGCGCCGCGTGGACAGCCTGAAGCAAGGCACCGATGTGGTGGGCAACCGCGTGCGTGTGAAAGTGGTCAAGAACAAGGTGGCCCCGCCCTTCCGGCAGGTGGAGTTTGACATCATGTTCGGCAAGGGTATCAGCAAAATCGGCGGCGTGCTGGATATGGCCGTGGAAAAAGACGTCATTAAGAAGAGCGGCACATGGTTCACTTACGGCGAAGTCCGGCTGGGACAGGGTCGGGAGAACGCCCGTACCTTCCTGACTCAGCATCCCGATGTGTTTGCCGAGGTAGACCAGAAGACCCGCACCATCCTCAATGGCACCCCCGTAGTGGGGCCTGTCAGCACAGATGAAGAGGAACCAGAGGACGAGTAGTACCGGATTTCGATGATTGACCAACGGGTGGCTGACATGCCGCCCGTTGTGTTTTTACGCCGACCGGATGACTGTTGATGTGGTATATTTACTCAGCTTCTCACTTTTGATATCACCCATGCAATCCCAACCAGTATAAAGGATACAGCTGCGATCGCAGGTCCAGATGGAACGTCGAGAGTGATCGACATCGATAACCCCACTATCGTTGCGATGGAAGCCGCTCCGATGGCGACAGCGAATACTCTTTTCATACTCTGAGTGATCAGCAGTGCTGTCACAGCCGGCATAACCAAAAAAGCGAATACCAACAGCGTCCCAGCCAGCCTGATCGACATCGAGATCACCACACCCAGGATAATGAAAAAGAACATATCCCAGGCTGATGACCGGATGCCTGAGGCTTGAGCTGTTTCTGCATCGAAGGCGGAATACATAAACTGCTTCATAAACAGCGTATGAAGCAAGATGGCGGCTATTGCCACCCCCGCCATAGTCCATACCTGAGGCATCGTGACAGTCAAGATATCGCCAGAAAGCACATCCAGCATATGCCCCTCACCCTGGGCACTTTTGGCCACGAACAACACAGCCAAAGCTGATGCCAACGCATAGCCTATACCTATGAAACTCTCCTGGGTAATCCGTTTGTCTTTTGGCTTGACGGAGAAGGCAGCCACACCGCCCATAGTGAGTGTGAGTGCTACCACCGATGGGTTCCAACCGAGAAGCATGGCAAGTCCGACACCAGCACTTGACACCTGAGCAAGCGCTGCCCCGACGAACACCACTCGGCGAAGCACCACATATACTCCCAGATATGCGCATACAATGCCAACTACCAGGCTCCCCATGAGAGCTACGCGGAGAAACGAATCGTGGAACATACTAAGCATTACATCCTCCTGTCAGTACCACGCGGTGTTGGCCATTATTCTCCACACTTACCGGGATGCCGTAAATAGCGCTCAATCGGTCTGAGGTAAGCACATCCTCCGTCTTGCCCACTAATTGAACGCCGTCATCAACCAAAGCGAGGGTCTTGACATAGTCTGATACCACATTAAGGAGATGGCTGACCATCACAATGGTGATACCATCGGATTCGTTAAGCTTCTCAAGCAGCTCCATGATCGCATATTCACTGCCGATGTCCATGTCGTTAGTGGGTTCGTCTAGTATCAGCACCTCAGTCTCAGAGGCTAAGGCACGGGCTATGAGTGTTCGTTGCTTCTGCCCGCCCGAAAGCTCCCGATATGGCCGATTGGCAAGATCGGTAATACCTACATGCTCAAGGCACTTTCGCACAGCCTCTTTATCCTCTGTGCGTGGTCTTCCGAATACACCTAAAAGCGGGTAGCGGCCCATCAGCGCCACGTCAAGCACCGTCAGAGGATATACCTCGTCAATAAACTGCCGCTGTGGCACGTAACCGAACCTGACACCTGGACGCCTAGTGATGTCGCCGGACTGAGGTTTCAGGATGCCCAGAATGGCCTTCAGAATGGTGGTCTTACCCGTTCCGTTAGGGCCCACAATTCCTAAGAAGTCACCTTTTGTCAGACTCAAATTCAAACCTGTGATAACACTTCGTCGTCCATACCCCAGGTTTGCATTTTGAAATGAAAGAAGATTGTTGTCCGTATCGCTGTTATTCATATGATATATATTGAGCAGGCCAAGCAGTTTCATGGCCTGCTCAAGACCTTTCTAGCGGAGTGCCGCTTTGTACTTCTCTACCCAGGCATCGATCAGATCGATGTAATTCTTCGTGCCCATTGAGCCCACCGAATATGGGACCACCTGATATTTCACTCCCGTCTCACGGGCGATCAGGTCAGGGAACCGTTGGGGGTACACCGATTCTATAACCATGGCATCAATATGCTGGTCTTTCATCCTGCGTATCAAGCCTTGAATGTGCGATGCAGACGGAGGAATACCTGGTTTATCTTCCAGGGTTCCGCCTTCCTCCAACCCAAACCGATTCAGGAAGTAGATGGTGCTTTCATGATAGTGGACGACCTTCTTGCCCTTATATGGCAAGAGCTCTTTGTGCCATTCGACCATACGATGGTCGATCTCTTTGGCAAAGTTCTCGTAGTTTTTCTCATATGTGGCCTTATTCCCCGGATCAATACGAGAGAGACCTTCCATGATGTTTCTGGCAACCACCTTGCCGCACAGCGGGTCATAGAAGTAATGAGGGTTGCCCATGACATGGATATCGCCCGATGCACCGGTGACCTGTTCCTTAGGAATCTCCAGCCGTCGAACACCTTCAGAGGCGTCAACATATCCTTTGGCACCGCGATACACTGACCGATTACCGGATGCATTAATCAACGCATCCATCCACATGTCGAGGTCAAGGCCTACACGAACCACCATCTCAGCACGAGATAATCTACCGACATCGCTGGGTCGTGCATCCACCCTGTGGTAATCCCGGTTTGGCTTAGCAACCGAGTAGACGGAGACTCGATTTCCTCCCACCTGTTCGGTAATGCTAGCGAGTTCAGGTGTTGATGTCACCACATTTATTGCTGCATGAGCATGTGAGGCGAAGGTTATACATACAGTTGCTGTCAGTAAACTGCCAGCAACGATTTTCCAAATTAGGTTCTTGCGGTTCATTCTATGCTCTCTTTTCTGTTATTCCAGGTTGTGCGTGTGAGGCCCGATACCGCATACCCACATCAGCCACAGTTCGTTGTATTCGTCTGCCCCCGGTCTCCAACCATGGTTTCCTTGCAGACGCAGATAGTATTGCTCGGAAAACTGGTGGGTATATGTGAGCGACAGGGCGGATTCGTGAAGATCGGTGGACTGGGGGAACTGGCTCCAGCTATACACCGAGCCGATGCTGTTGTATTTATTCAACCAATAGCTGCCTTCGACGTAGTAACCGGATGCGGTAGCTTGGTTAGGGGTGTGCATCTCTTGACGCCAAAACTGCTCCCCTCGCAGTGTGAATTTCGTGTCGTGATCGCCATAGTGACGATAGTTCAAGTCAAGACCAGTGAGGCGGGTTCGGCCATCGGTCGGTACCGAGCTGTCCTCGGAATTCCCTTCTGCATACGAGTAGCCAAACTCTAATTCGTTATCGGGAGTGACTGAATAGCCTGTCCAAAGCCGGGCGGTGTTAAACACCCCATTGAAGGCAGCTCCCTGGCCGACCACCATGTCAGGAAGGCTGGATGACTCACCACCCTCCCCGCCAGCCCATGTTCCCAGATCAAGCTGGGCAAACAAGTTGTTGTGAGTAGGCAACAGGTAGCTAAGCTGCATACCTTCACCCGTCAAGTTCTCTTCCGACACAAGGTTGCGAAACGCCAGAGGTCTGTTCACCCACGGCCAGGAGTGGCTATGAAGTTGATTTGTCCTGCCGAAAGGTACGTATTTCTTTCCAACATAGAAATTCAACCCCTTAGCCAAGCCAAAATACGATACATACCCTTCCTCAAGCTGGGCAGGGCTGTCTTCCTTTGGGCTCATAGAGATGAAGGCATCAGCCTTAACGTTGGGATAGACCCATCCCTGGATGCCAAGTTCACCTTCCGTTAACCTTGTGGTATTTCTGTCTGGGTCTCGCTTGTCTGAGCTTGTAAACCCTTTGGTCTGCAGAATGAAGCTGATATCGGGTAGGGCAAGCGCTTTACCGCCAGAGGCTGCGCCTGACTGATTATCCGGTTCTGTCTTGGCTTCAGTTTCTGATGTTTTGGCTTCGTCTTGCTGACTGACAACCGCCGCACCATTGTCAAGAAGTGCCTTCAGATGCTTCTCCAGTTCAGCAACCCTTGCTGTTAAAGCATCGAACGCCTGTTTCGAGACAGTCACAGTTTCCGTATTTTGTTCGGAGCTATTGTTGTCAGTAGCATCCTGGCACCATGCCGGCAGGGCAAGCGCGAACAGGCATGACAATGCCAATAGTATTTGTTTCATTGTGTTAATCTACCTTCTGATAGGGAATAGAATGATTATACGATGAACGTTATTGCACTAGCGCGAGCGCCATATTGCACCATAACCCTCATTGAGTTTAATGTGATGATTCTTATTCGGTATAGGAAGTAAATTATGCTGGAGGAGCGCGGGGAGAGGCGGATCGGTCTATGCGTTGGAGAGGTGTTGAGATGACGATGTTTATTTGGACTGCATCATCTGGCAAGGGTATGATGATGTCAGGATTACGGGCAGGTTCAGGGGTGGTGCTGTTCGCCACGGTGCAGATGGGGCACTCGTGACTCTCTTGATAGTGATGACCGCACCAAATGGTGCCATGGGCGACATTGCATCCGTCGATTGCCTCGTGCGTATGCAGATTCGCAAGCAAGGGCTGCAACAATGCCAGCAAAGCAAACAGCGTAGGAAATACTAATGCGCTGTGTTGCTTCCGATGTGGCCATATGTTCAGCATCATCTCACGTAACATAGTTCCATAATACCGCAATGGTTCGTGAATGAAGAAGACAGAGCATCCTCGCTTGGCTTGCTACCGTTTGCGAAACCACCGGTAACGAAAGTGGTAAATCACGGCTATATGAGCATCGAAGATTCAATGGAATGACCATGCCGACTACTGACACGCCGTGATGGCAGCTTCACACCCCGGCCAGCAGCTCGCGCGCGTGCAGGATGGCCACCTCGCTGCGGCCGCCCAGCATTCGCGCGATTTCCCTCACCCGCTCATCCCCATCGATGACGTGAACCTGGCTGATCGTGCGGCCGGCCTCCTCGTGCTTCGTAATCACGAACTGTTGGGCCGCGAGGCAGGCGATCTGAGGCAGATGGGTGATGCACAACACCTGCCGGTGAGAGGCCAGATTATTGATCTGCCGGCCGACCGTCAAGGCGGTGTCACCGCCGATGCCCGCATCCACTTCATCAAAAACCAGAGTGGGCACGCTGCCGATGTCCACCATCACGCCCTTTAAGGCCAGCATCACGCGGGACAGCTCACCACCGGAGGCACATCGGGCCAACGACCGCTCGGGCTCACCCGGGTTCGCGCTTAACAAGAACTCTACGCTCTCCTGCCCCAACTCGTCCAAGGGTTTTGGCGTCATCTGCACCTGAAAACTGGCATGGGGCATGGCCAGCGCAGCCAAATGCTGCAGCATCAGCACGCTCAAACGATCTGCCGCTTGACGCCGCTGGTCGCTTAACTGATCGGCGATCGCAGCAGCCTTCTTGCGGCAGACCTCCTGCTCGTGCTCCAGATCCTCGCTTCGCTGCTCGCCGCTCTGCAGCCGCTGCAGCTTCAAGGCGAGCTCATTCGCCAGCTCTAAAATCTCATCTACACTATCGCCATATTTGCGCTTTAGGCCTTTGATGGCATGAAGCCGGTCCTGTACCTCTTCCAACCGCTCAGGACTAAACTCAATCTCCTCGCGGTAGCGGCGCAACTGCTCCGAGGCATCCTGGCACTGCACAAGGGCGCCCTGCAGACCCTCCACCATCGGCTCGAGCGTGGCATCATACCGGCATGCCTGCTCCAGCGTGGAGATCGCCTGTGAAATCAGAAGCTCCGCACAAGGTTCCCCCTGAGTCAGGGCTTGTTGGGCCCCCTCCGCGCTCTCAAACAACCGCTCCGCGTGCTGCATGCGCTGGAACTCGGTCTCGAGCCGCTGTTCCTCACCCGCCACAAGGCCCGCCTGCTCGATTTCGTTGAGTTGGAAGCTGGTGAGGTCGATGAGGTGCAGCCGGTCACGCGCTTCGGCTTGAAGCTGCTTTAGCTCACGCTGCTTCTGATGCCACTCACGCACGGCGTGTGAAAGCTGCTCACGGAGCTGCAACGCCTTTGACCCCGCCCACTGGTCGAGTAGGCGCAACTGCTCATCCACATTTAATAGCGACTGGTGGCCATGCTGGCCAAGTAAATCTACCAGCCTGTCACCGACCGCCTTCAACTGGCTGACGGGCACCGCCATACCATTGATGCGGGCTTGGTTGCGGCCAGATGCCGATATCTCCCTGCTGAGATACAGCCGGCCGTCTTCTGGTTCGATCTCAATCTCAGCCAGCTCAGACGCCAGCCAGCCGTCCTGGCTGACATCAAACACCGCGGTGACCTTGGCTTTGTCTGCTCCAGCCCGAATCATCTCTGTGTCAGCCCGTTCGCCCAACGCCAGGTTGAGGGCGTTGATGAGTATGCTCTTGCCCGCGCCCGTTTCGCCCGAAAGCACCGTCAGCCCGGCATTCAGCTCCAACCGAAGATGCTCAATGAGCGCGAATTGGTCCACAGAGATTTCGATGAGCATCTACAGGTTCACCCTTTCGCCCCATAACAAGCGTGTACGCAGTTTGCAGTAGAACTCATCGGGGTCAAAGGTGATGAGGCGCGTGATCTGCGCCGCTTTGGATACCGTCACACGGTCACCAGATTGCAGCCGCCAAACTTCCCAGCCGTCTGTCTGCAGCACGATCTGGTCGTCCTGCGCCTTCACGGTCACACTCACCGTGCGGTGAGCGGGCAGTATCATGGGCCGCGCGGCCAATGTGTGCGCGCAGATGGGGGTCAGCAGAATCACCTCGCAGGTCGGATCGACAATAGGCCCTCCGGCACTCAGCGAGTAGGCGGTCGAGCCCGTCGGTGAGGCGATCACAAGCCCATCGGCACTGTATTGAGCCAGCGGATTATCGTCGATGTAGGTCTGGAAATCCACCATGTGGCTGACCGATCCACGGCTGATCACGATGTCGTTCATGGCCAGGTTGTTCGCCACGACCACGCCATTTCGCGACACATCGCAACTGATCATCATGCGGTTTTCGGTTTCATACTGACCGGATAGCACGTCAGCCAGCCGCTCGATGCACTCCTCGGGCGGGATCTGTGTGATGAAGCCAAACCGCCCCAACCTGACACCAAACAGCGGCGTTTGCCGTTGCGCACCCAGTTTTGAGGCGCGCAGAATGGTGCCGTCACCGCCGATACTGATCACCAGATCGGTATGGCTCAAAGCCTCCATATCCGCCGCGGGGGTAGATAACTGCGCGGCCTCCACAAGCTCTGCATTGGCCAGGCAGTCGACCCCGCGCGAGGCTAAATGTGCGACGGCTGCGCGTACCAGCTCAAGGGCTGCCGGCCTTTTGACATTCGCAACCAGTGCCGCGGATCGGATGGCTTCAGGCATCGGGCTATTTCCCATATCGGGCCAGGTTGGCCTGTGCATCTGAGTAGTCAGGTTTCACCTGAAGTGCCTTGCGGAAAAGCTGTTTCGCCTCATCGTTACGGTTCTGCTTCTCGCGGATGACCCCCAGATTGTTATATGGGTATGGATACTTCGGGTCGGCTTGAATCGCCTTTTCAAAGCTGCTGGCCGATTCGGTGAGCTTGCCTAACTTCTCGTAGACCAAACCCAGACCGTTTAATGCCTCTGCACTTTTCGGCTCCTTGGCGATCACTGCAAGATAATGCTTCTCAGCATCTACCGCACGTCCCTGTTGAATCAGCAGCGCACCAAGTGCGTTTCGTGCCCGTAGATGAGCGGGGTTAGCGGCCACCAACTGGTTCAGCGTCTGAATGGAATCCTCTGTGCGTCCCAGTTCCAGCAGCACAAGACTGAGCTGCCATAAGGCGTCCGCGTCTTTGGCATCCTTCACCAGCAGCTTGCGATAATGTCCCTCGCTTAGCTTGAAATCCTTCCTGGCTTGTGCAATCACTGCCGCCGCGCGGGTCGCACTGATGCTGTCCGGCTTCACAACCAGCGCCGCGTCTATCGCCTTCTGCGCATCTTCGTAGCGAGCCAGACGGTAACACACGCTGGCCAGGTTGAACTGGGCCTCAAAGCTTCCAGGGCTGACAGCCACTGCACGCTCCAGGTTCTTGATGGCCTCATTCAAGCTGTTGTTTTGGACAGCGATATTGGCTGTACCGATGAGGGCGGTCAGGCTGTTTGGGTCAAGCTTCAGTGCGGTGCTGAAAGCCTTCTGAGCCTCTGTGGTCTTCTTGGCCCCCAGCAGCGCGTTGCCATAGTTCGCCCAGTAGACGGAAGTGGACGGTGCCAGCTTGGTAGCTTTGACACCGGCATTTGCAGCAGAAGTCCAATCTTTACTGCGCTGGGTCAGCGTGTTGATATAGTCCCAGGCACTCGCATCGCGTGGATTCAACGCCACGGCGGCTTTGAAGCTGACGAGTGCATCGGTCATCTTGTTCAAACGCACCTGAAGCACACCCATGCTGTAGACCGCAGCGGAATCTTTTGGGTTCAGTTTGGCTGCATTCTGGTAAGCCTGCAACGCCTCAGCGGGACGGTCTGCCTGATCGAGCGCAGCCCCAAGATTGAGGCATATCTGCGTATTTTTCGGGAACTTCTTGTTGGCGTCCTGCAGCACACTGACCGCGGCAGAAGCATTACCGCTCTTCAGATAGGTATATCCCAGCCAGCTCAAGGTGGCTTCATGAGATGGGCTCTTTTGGCGTCCCTCTTCAAGCAGGCTGATCGCCGAGGCGGTCTTTCCCGCGTTGAGTGCCGTTACGGCTTCGGCCACCAGTCTATCCGCCGCGGCGGTATCGATCGGTGCCGCCAGGCAGTGCATGGTGCACAGTATCGGAAGTATGAATGTTAGCGTGTAGATGCGTTTCAAAGGTCACCTCTTAACGTGGGCTCTGCGATTGTATACTGGTTCGATTATAGCAGAAGGCAGGCCGCACCATCATATCTGACGGTTTCCAGCCTGCCACCATTACAAGAGGGCTTGTGAACGAGCCGTAATCTGGGCGTATTTCGCGAGGCTGGCCACGCTATTCTCCACAGCGTGGCCAGCTCACATTGGGTTATTGGCCTAGTATATTAGGCACGAACAGCACGCGAAGTGTGCTGCCTCTGTGCCAGAAGGACGAATCAGAGCTTGAATCATAGTCACCCTCCAATTGAAATGTGATGACTTGTCCCATATTTGCTGGTTGGTTCCAGTTGATAACTACTTGCTGTTCGATTCGTATGAAATTCGCGAGGTAGGCATAACAGTTTCGAAGAAGTATCTTATTGCCCGAATTGGTTGCATCATAGAGGTTCAGGTGGAACTCCGATGGTGTATGAACCGAGGCATCGGTGCCGTAGTCGAAGGTAGCATCGACGATGAAATACCCATTTGATGGTGCCTTCACCGTGGCGGTCTCCAGGTATTTCACATCTCCGGGGTTCCAGGAGGTATATCCACCGTGAAAGTAGAAGCAGACTGCCGGCAGGTTTTTGGCAGACAGATTACCCGCCATCGACATATTACCGCCTACATCAATGTTGGCCATTTCTCCGCCTGTGCCGCCGAACACGGCGATCTTGCCAGTGCCGAAGTTGCTGACGTTCAATACCCCATCTACGCTCTTGCCCGACCCGCCCAATCGCAATGCTGGCGAGCTGTTGTCGGTGTCATTCGTATTTTCGATGTATGCCAGGGGAAGGGAGTAACCGCCATTTCTGGATCCCCTCACATGCAACTTATATTGGGGTGGGTTGATGCCTATCCCTACATCACCGGATTGTGTGATGCTCAGCCGCGGGGTGAAGTTGGTAGCCAGATCGATCCCGTACTGGTTACCCCCAGTCGTCCGTTTGCTGAAGATACCCTCACCTGATGATGTACCAAATCGGATACCACCTGCTGTGAGGTCACCGTTATTGGCGTTTCCGGGATCTACGTTTAGGTTCAGGGTACTGATGGTACCGCTGGCCGTCAGATCGGTGAACGAGCTACCAAGCGGCTTCCAGGTGCCGACACCAACCGAGTTGCTGCTTAATATGTAGCCATTACTTGCACCTGTAGTCATCTTGAAGCCGCCTATTTGTGCCTGGCCGTCGACCAGCAACATAGGGCCTTTTTGGGTGCCAGCGATGTGCAGTGTGGGCACTATGGAATTTGCGTTGTCGATACCCAGCACCATCGCTTTACCGGTGCCTTGATTAATCAAGCTAAATAGGTCGCTGGCATTGGATGTTGTGTTTGTATACGGCAGGGCCAGTCCGTCCTTTCGCCAGCTTGCACTACCAGCGGCGTCGGAGCCCAACACATAACCGTTCGTCGCGCCGGTGGCCATCTTGAACCCGTTGGTCTGGATGACACCTTCGAACAGGCCGGCTAGTCCGGTTCCTGGTGTGGCTTTGATGGCAGGTCCGCTGCCTGTGGTCTTCGCAAGTATGCTGGGCGCGGTGCTGGTGGCTTTGACAACGTCAAATACCCCGGCTGACCCGCTGCCGGTGGTGTGAGAAGTAAGGTTGTCGGTGCTCCCTGCCACGCTGTCGAAATAGGCTGCACCGCCGGTGGCCTTGTTGTTGACCACCAGCGAGGTGGCAGAAGACGTTCCGGTGGATTCAAATGTGCCAGCAGTGCCGCCAGCGGTCGCACTTCCATATACTCCATTCCCAGTGCTACTGGTGGTGCCGTAGACACCGCTGCCTCCGCCGCTGGTGGTGCCATATACAGCGTTGCGGCTGCCGGACGTGGAAGCATGTAACGCGTTGCCTGTGCCGTTGGTGTTGGCCAGCAGAGCCGCGGTGGAGTTAGCAGCGTTGTTGATGACGAAAGTGCCAGCCCAGCCGGTGCCTGAATTCACTGCCGATATGGCTGACCCTGCCCCGGTATTAGTGAGGGTCAACAAAGGATTCGCATTTGATATCGAAGCCACTGCTGGCCAGAGCAGTTCCACCGCTTTCAAGGCATATGGTACGGCTCCTAAGCCGATTCGCGGCATGGGGGTGTCGGTGCCCATCTGCACCTGCAGGAAAGTGTTCGCCGTAGGAAGTGCTGCCGAAGGAACTGGCCCAATGGAAGCTGTAAATAGCCCCTTGTTAAGGGCGACAGTCTTGTTACCGCTGCCCCAAAGCTGGTTTCCCCCTGTTACGGCATCCCAGATGCTGAATATCATCTGGTAGTTGCCGTTGGGCAGTGGGGTTCCAGCGGTGTCGGTCAGCCTGCCCTGGTAGTTGAAGCTGCTGGGCAGTGTCTGTGCGACGGTGATGGAGACCATCGTCAATCCAAGTAATACTATAACCGTCGCGATCAGAATAGTGCATTTCATATGGGTTCCTCCCATGAGATAGCCTTGCAGGGCATATCACCAGTTGTCAGTATGTCTCGTATTTACGGCATAATATCAATCGTGTTGACCTATTACGGTGTCAACTGGTTGGGCACAAACAGCACGCGCAGTGAGCTTCTGTTGTGATGGAATGTGTACGGATTGGAGCTGCTGATCAGCTCTCCCTCGAGTTGGAAGGTCACAGACTGTCCTTTGTTGACTGGATACACCCAGTTTACTGTCTGACTGATTTCGTTTACTATATTAGTGCTGGTGGCAGTGAGGGTAAAAAGATACGCGGTTGATTCCAGGTAGATTTTGTTGCCACTGTTTGTGGCATCGTATAGAGTCAGGTAATACTTAGCATTATCGTATGCGGGCGTGAGGCCGGCTCGGACGGTGACCGCTCCATCCAGCACGAAATATCCGTTTGCTGGGGCTTTCACAGGAATAGTTTCAAGATACTTCACATCACCGTGATTCCAGGAGATGTCGTCCCTGTGATTGGAAAAGGCCACCGCGGGCATGTTTTGGATCGCCAGGCTGCCGCCTACTGTGACGTTCCCTGCTACCGTCAGGTTGCCGCTGGTGTCGATATTGGCTACCTCTCCGCCTGTTCCGCCGAACACAGCCACTTTGCCCGTGCCGAAGTTGCTGATGTTCAGCACACCATCGACACTGTTGCCAGACCCGCCCAGCCGTAAAGCCGGTGCGCTGTTGCCGGTGCTGTTGGTGTTTTCTATGTACGACATTGGAGTGGAATACCCGCCCGTTTGCAAACCTTTCACATGGAGCTTGTGTGCCGGTACATTGGTACCGATACCCACGTTACCCGCCCCAGTGATGACCAGCCGCGATGTGAAGTTGGTGGCAAGCTCCAGTCCGTACTGGTTGCCCCCCGCCGTGCGTTTGCTGAAGATACCCTCGCCAGATGCTGTGCCTAACCTGATGGCACCACTGATCACAGTTCCAGTATTAGTGTTGTTCGGATCGACATTCAGACTTAGCGCACTGAGACTCCCGGTGACGGAAAGATCACTGAACGTGTTATCTATGCGCTGCCAAGTGCCTATGCCGTTGATGTCGCTCTTCAGAATATAGCCGTTGTTGGCCCCGGTAGCCATTCGGAAACCGCCCACTATCGCCTGGCCATCGACTAGCAATCCAGGCCCCTTGTGGTTCCCTGTCACATGCAGCGTTGGAGCCGTGGAGTTGGCATTGTCTATCCCCAGCCACATGGTCTTGCCTGTGCCGCGGTTTAACAGCTTGAAGGTTTCATCTGTTGTGGTGGCGGTGACATTGTATGGAAGAGTCAGCCCGTCACGCCGCCATGAAGCGATACCTGCGGCATCGCTGCCCAGCACATAGCCGTTCGTGGCTCCGATGGGGAGTTTCAACGAATCGGCTTGCAGGGCTCCCTCAAACAGCCCCGCCAGACCGGTGCCAGGTGTAGCCTTTATGGCAGGACCGCTACCTGTTGTGGTAGCCAAGACGCTGGGCTGGGTGTTCGCTGCATTGACGATCTCAAAATGGCCCGCAGCCCCTCTGCCTGTGGTATGTGACGCCAATGCACTGGCGGCTCCCCCCACGGTGTCGAAATACGCTGCAGAGCCGTTGGCTTTATTCTTCACCACCATAGTCGTAAAGTCTGTGCTGCCGGTAGTTTCAAACTTGCCGGCGAAACCACTGCCTGTAGCCAGACCGTATACAGCGGTGCCAGTGCCGTCTGCGGAAGCTTGTATCGCAAGACCCCCGCCGTTCGTACTAACGAATAGAGCACTGTTGTTGTTGGCTGCGTTTTTAATTTGAAAAACACCGGCTGCACCGTTGCCAGTATTAATCGCCATGATCGCAGCTCCTGCTCCCGAGTTTGTGAGGGACAGCACAGGGCTTCCACTTGATATCGAGGCCACAGCAGGCCACAGTAACTCCACCGCCCTGAGGGCATACGGCACCGCACCAAGTGCGATGCGTGGCATGGGCGTATCGGTGCCCAACTGCACCTGCAGGAACACGTTCGCAGCCGGAAGTGCTGCCGAAGGAACTGGCCCAATGGAGGCGGTGAATAGCCCTTTGCTTAATGCGATTGTCTTGTTGCCGCTGCCCCAAAGCTGGTTTCCCCCTGTTACAGCATCCCAGATACTGAATACCATCTGGTAGTTCCCATTCGGCATGGGGGTGCCGGCGGTGTCGGTCAGTCTGCCCTGGTAGTTGAAGCTGCTGGGCAGCGTCTGCGCGTGCAAAGATGGAGATAGAACGGAGCCTATCATAAATAATGCAACCCAGAGTGTCATGTATTGTTTCATGCTATCGCTCCTGTTGTGTCGACGCGCTCACGGTTCCGCTGGCTACAACCCCGTTGGTACGAACAGCACTCTCAGGGATGTTTCACGGCTTGTTAAGCAGTTAGCTGTTGCACCAGAGGAGTATTGGCCGCGCAAGTAAAATGTGATTGTTTGTCCTTTTGTGACTGGATAGGAGTAAAAAACCGTCAAATCCTGGTTCATCCTGGTGCCCCTGTCTTGAAAAAGATAGGATCGCTTCAACGATGTGACACTGCCGTTTTCAATCTGGCCGTAGAGGTAGAAAGAAAATTCTGCAGGGTAATTCACTAAAGTATTGACAGCCACTTGCATGGCACCATCGATTATGAACTCGCCTGCAGAAGGTGCCTGGACGGTCATGGTCTGAATATCTTTCACTTCACCCACCGCCCATGTAGTGTAGCTATTTGTATAGCCATACTTCACGAAAGTGTGATTATTCACGACCAGATTTCCGTCAGTGTCGATGCAAGCCACTTCCGCGTTGCTGTTTCGGAATGAAGCGATCTTTCCAGTGCCGGTGTTCATCACATTCAACACGCCGTTTGGATTGGAACCTGATCCGCCGACCTTCAACGCTGGGGCGGTATCACCTCCACTGTTGGTGTTGTTGATGAAAGCCATAGGGGTAGTGTGATCACCTGACAGGCTGTCTTCCATGTGAAGCATGTATAAAGGCATCTTTGTTCTAATGCCCACATTTCCGGTGTTCGTGATGCTGATGCGGGGCTCATAATATGTGGTGATGTCCAGCCCATTCTGGTTTCCGCCGGGGGTCCGTTTGCTGAATATCCCCTCGCCGGAGTTACCACCAAATGACAAACCACCTTCGATCAGCATACCATCGTTGACGCTGTTCGCATCGGCGACCACATAGCGAGCACTCAGTCTGTTGGTCAGGGTGAGGTCGGTGAGAAGGTCTGCACGATTCCAAGTGGCATTTCCGTGTCCGTCGCTCTTCAGCACATATCCTGAGGCTGCGCCTGTGGGCATCGTCAGGCCAGTAAGCTCTACAGTGCCCTGGAACAGCCCTGCCAAACCTGTGCCTGCACTCGCTTTTAGTGCCGGGCCGCTGCCTGCGGTTGTCGTGATCAGACTGGGTAGACTGTTTGTGGCGGTATAGGATTCAAAAGAGCCAGCACTACCTGAGGCAAAGTTCCGCGAGACCAGACTGGTTCCAGTTCCGGCTGAGGCCTCAAAATAGCCGGCGTTGCCAGAAACTGTGTTGAGCGCCAGCAGCGTAGGCTTCACGGTCGTTCCTGTGGTGACGAACATCCCGGCATTGCCATTACCGGTCGCCTTGCCCTCAATCGCATAGCCTGTTCCAGAGGTTTGTCCAAAAACGGCGATGCTTCCGCCGGAAGTCGATGCTTCCACAGCATTGCCTGTGCCGTTGGTTCTGGCTATCAGAGCCGAACCGGCACTAGCCGGATTCGCTATTTCGAAGAATCCACCGTTCCCGGTGCCGGTGTTCTGCACTTTCAAGCCATATCCACTACCGGAGTTTACAATCGACAGAACCGGGTTGGTATTTGAAATTGAAGCGATGGCCGGCCAGAACAGTTCCACAGCTTTGAGCGCATATGGAACGGCTCCTAATGCGATACGAGGCATGGGTGTATCTATGCCCATCTGCACCTGCAGGAACACATTCGCAGCCGGAAGTGCCGCCGAAGGAACTGGCCCAATGGAGGCGGTGAATAGCCCTTTGCTCAATGCCACCGTCTTGTTACCGCTGCCCCAAAGTTGGTTCCCGCCAGCCACTGCGTCCCAGATACTGAATATCATCTGGTAGTTGCCGTTGGGCAGCGGGGTACCCGCTGTGTCGGTCAGCCTGCCCTGATAGTTGAAGCTGCTGGGCAGGGTCTGAGCGTGAAGAGAACTCACAACCATAGGCCAAAGGACGAAAAGAGCAGTTCCGATTTGCAAAAGGTGCTTCACAGATATGCCTCCATACCAGTTACAACGGCGTTGTTATTCTAGTTGTCGCCTTGAGAACCAAAGAACATGTCGATGATCACGTAGTCGAACAGCGTGACATAACCGTCCATATCCAGATCGGCCATGGGAACATTGGTCTTGCCGAAGTTGATGTCAAGTTGAACGAAGTCAAAAAGGTTGACCTGGTTGTCTCCGTCTGCATCACCGTTGGCTAGCTGCACATTGACTCCTGGCAGTTCACCATACAAGTCTACTGTTTGCGCCTTACGCAGCCAGTGCGGAGCTTGGAACAAAATGTTGTAGTTGCCATCGTCTGGTATCTCCAGCGCATACTGGCCTTGCGCGCCCAACGAGAGCGGGATCGTGTTGACAATCTGCCCGTTTTGGCGTAACACGGCTGTTGCGGCTACCTGTGACGGGCTGCCCAGTATAGACATCAGGTTCACGGTGCCTGAGAGCCGCGACGCGAACGGCACAGCCAGCAGGAAGCTGCTGCGCATCTGACTGGTGTTGGAGTTCACGATAGAAGCCGCGCCGCCGTCCAGGCTGCTCCAGAGCATCACATTGCCCTGGGCACTGTAGGAGGCACCTCCGGTGGTGCTGGAGAACGGCAGCAGAGTGGTCTGCGCTTGCAGGAAACTGCTCATGCTGAGTAGAATTGCTAGCATGATGTAACGTACTGGTATGTGTGCCATATCCAATACCTCGTTTAGAGATTATTCATTATAGCACTTGCAGATGTGTTTAAGTACGATCATTTACATTATTTATTACAGAACAAGCATCTGGAGGTATTTACATGGCCCTGAATGATAGACATGAGCGCACCACAGCCAACCCAACCGCACGCCAACTCGACTACCAGCGTTTGGAATACGGGCTGTTTGTGCATTACGGTTTAGCAAGCTACTACCCAGACCGTCGCGACTTCGATGACACGAAGATGCAACCCAGTGCATTCCAGCCCACACAGTTGGATCCTGAACAGTGGATACAGACCGCTGAGCGAGCGGGGATGAAATATGCCGTGTTTACGGCGAAGCACCACGATGGCTGGTGTAACTGGCCCAGCAAATATACTAGCTTCTGCATCTCGAACTCCCCCTGGAAAGAGGGCAAAGGAGATCTGGTGGCTGAGTACGTGGAGGCCTGCCGACGGCACAACTTCTGGATTGGGCTCTACTATTCGCCTTACGACGAGCAGTGTACGGAATATGCTGACGACAAGGCGTATGACGACTACTTCATCAACCAGCTCTCTGAGCTGCTCAGCAACTACGGCAGGATCGACATCCTCTGGCTTGACGGCTGCCGCCCTGCCAGCGCGATGGCGCACGAATACGACTGGCCGCGGATTTTCGATGCGGTTTTCGCTCTGCAGCCGGACATTTTGCTGTTCAACACCGACGCGCAGAAAATCCGCTGGGTGGGCAATGAGCGCGGCATCGCGCCCAGCCCCTGCTGGAACTGCGAACCCGGTACTGATGGCGGTTTGGTCTGGCTGCCCGCTGAATGCGACTGCAAAATCCGGGACCACTGGTTCTACCGACCTGGGCTGAACGACCTGAAAAGCGTGGATGAGCTGCTCGGGATGTTTGATTACAGCATCGGCCGAGGCACCAATCTGCTGTTGAATGTGGGGCCTGAACCCTCCGGACTGCTGCCCGCAGAGGATGTGCAACGGCTGATGGAGCTAAAATCGGCCGTGGATAAGCGACGATCCAAGCCGTTGGGTATTCTAGCCGATGGCGAAAGCAGTGCGGAATGCTGGCACTGGAAGTCGAGTCTGTGGCCCGCCCCGCTGTTGACTATGGTAGAGCTACAAGAGGAACTGAGCTCCGGTGAGCATGTCATCGGCTGGCGTGTGGAGCTGTTTGTGGACAACCAATGGATACTGGTGGGTCAGGGCGAAAGCCTGGGAAACAGGGCGATCTGCCGCTTCCCGCCATTCCGCTGCTCGGAGCTGCGAGTGCTGCTGCAGCAGAACCCCGGCGGCCAGCCGCTTCGCGGCGCGGCTGTTTACGGCGTGTGAGGCAAATGGTCGATCAGACCGGCGCGGAAGGTATCTGCACAGCAAGCGCAGGTGTACCGAGAAACCGCGCCGGTCATTTCGCCCGATGCTTCTCTATATTTTCTTCGTGGTGTATGCGACTGTAGAATCGAACAGCCGGCTTTCGGGCATATCTGTTGGGCAAACCTCCAGAACGGCTGCCGTTACACGCTCATCGCGATGCTGCTGCAGGTGATCGAACCGCTGCTCCTGGGTCAGATTGCGCATGCGAGCCTGGTAGGCCTTCAAGACAGCGGCGATCTTTGATACGACTCTGTTGGGCCGATGAACCAGCAGCGCGCTCGCGATGCAGAGTGTCGCCAACACCATCGGCAGAGTACGCACTGCGGATTCAACGTTGTTGATGTCCCTAAGCATCAGCAGCGAAATTCCAGCGGGTAGTAGTGACCACAGTGGGCCGTTTTTCAGGCGTGAAAGCTGAGCGCCATACCCAAGTATCAATGTAGCCATCAACAAATAGAGGGTTCCCGTGGTGTTGCCTAAATATGTAGCCGCATAAATTGGTAATCCGTAGGCTTGTCTTGCCAACACTATAGCCGCAATGCTGCACACCAAACTGAATATCAACGGCCACATCCTCATCTCCTGACAGTGCAGCCACTTGCTGCCTTTCATGTATATATCGATGGCCGTAATGGCAGCCGTCGGGTAATCTAACCGGCACCGTTGAGGTTCAGTGGATGGAACTGGGCTGGGCTTGACACTGCGTGACAAGAGATCCACGTCTATGTAGTCGGCATTCGTCAATGGCCAATGTGAGATAGAGACGGTGGGGTTGTCGTAGGTCACATCGATCGTAATATGCTCAAGCTGCACCAGTTGTGTGAGCCCCGCGGCGGCGGCCATCGAATATTGCTCTGGCTCCAAAGCAAGGCTGCACATAGAGGCCGACAGATCGGGCAGATCGCCATCCACCGGTGGTTTCCGCTTATTACGAATGTAGGCAAGGGATAGTTGGTACAGATAGCTCCCTAACACGACCAAGCTCAGCATCACCGCAAGCATCATCTTGATGGGTATCTGCGATATGTAGGTCTGATTTGGTTTCGGCGCGCGACCCTTCAGCGTGCCGTCCCATGTGACATGCATCAGTGTGTTGCGATCGCCGTAGTATTTGTAAATTGACGGCTTGCCATCAAGAGGAACCACTCGATCGAGTTTGTCTGGGTTACTGGACTCAAACAGCTCCGCAGTGGCTGGTAATGGCCGATTCGTGCTGTCGAACAAGCGGATGTCCTGATGCGGCAAGGCCAGACACGGAAGGATCGGGATTTCGATCCACAGGTTGCATTTCCCTTGTTTTGAAGATGCCAGTCCGGTTTGCGTGGTCGTGATCCTCACGCGGTGGTTACCGTCTGTCAAGTTCCAGGGAATGGCGAGCTCGTCATATTCGGCCCTGTCGGTGATCTGAGGTAGAACCTCTTTACCATCAATCTGCACAGTGGCCGATTTCAGGCGTTGCGTGGTCGAAAGCAATTCCAAGCTATCAAAAGTGCGCGGGTAACGTAACATGAGGCTCTTTGTGCGCTCACTCACAGTCGCCACCGCATCGATAGAGACCTTCGCGTCACCCCATTTATCAACCCGGATGTGTAAACTCCCAGTGCCGTAGAAGGGCACCGGATCAAACTTTTTATCTTTATAGCCAGGATTCACCACTAATGAGACGAGTATCAGAATCGCTGCCGTCAGCGTGATTGGGGTAAACGTGGTCGCCCATGGTGAGCCTGGTCTGCGGTGATGATCTGACTGCTCTGCTTTGGTGCGGTGTTCCAATCCAATACTCCTAAAATGAAACTGCTGGTTGGCTCATCTGCGTTGTGACTTCTGCCCATTGGCTGCAAACGTCGCCCGATGCCGATGGAAGTATACCGTATTTATTGGGTTTTGGTGTCTATTTGTGTGTATTCGTGGTTAACCGAAGACAAGTAGGACGAGTAGGTCGAGTAGGACAAGTGCCGTAACCTCCGCGCCCTCCGCGTCTCCGCGTGAGATTCCCGCCCTCTTCCGCGGCTTCGCGTGAGCTAACCGCCCGTCACTGCTTTCGCTTCAGCACGGTGATGCCGCCTGCGGGGGCGGGGCCAGTAGTCGCCCCACTGAGCACCAGCCGGATGTTGTGCAGACCAGCGGGCACGGTGACCCACAGCCCCTTCACGGAGGCCTCGTAGATGACAGCCAGCCCTGTCTGCTTCACGCCATCCAGCCACACCTCAGGAACCGTGCTGAGGCCCATCACCTGCACCTTGCCGTCGCGCCAGAGCTCCACATTGAAGCTCACCGCATCCTTCTGCACCGAGGTGTCCGCCAGCCAACGGCCGGGCAATTGAAGCCCGATGCCCAGATTGCGATAGATTCGATAATCCCAAAGCGGTTTGCCGGTGTAGTATGGCACCGCCAGCGAAAAGACCATCGCTGGGTTTATGGCCACCCCATTCTGTGTCTGCGAACGCAGATTATACGAGTCCGGCAGCCAGCCTTCGAACTGCGGGTCGAAACTCTTCGTAAATCCCTGTTGGATTCCGCTGGCTGTAATACCCCGCCAAAGCTGGTTCCACGGGCCGGTGGGGTCAAAACGCTCCAGCCGCCGGATGGCATCCGCATAGAACAGGCCGCACCACTGCACCGGCAAACCTGTCCAGCTACCCGTCCAGTTGGTGGCTCCCAGAACCGGGATGGTGGCATAGGGTCCGACCGCGCCCTCAGTGGGGTTGACCAGGTAGACGAACGGCACGCCCGTCCAAGCCCAAGTGATCGCACGGCTTAGAAGTTGCTGGTCACCGGTCAACTCATAGGCATAGAGATAGGCAATGCACATCCAGCCGCTGGCCATGATGTCTGGGGTATGCAGCGGCACCTCCCAGGTCTGTGCACCACGTGGAGCCTGGTCATCGTAGATCGAAAGCAGACGGCAAAGCTTCACCGCCTCCTGCTGCAAGCCCGCATCGCCGGAGAACACGGCGTGCTTCAGGGCCTGGGCAATCTGCTGACCTGACATGCCGTTCGCGTGGTCGGCCCAGTGCGTGCGGCCGTAGTTTGTGCCGGTGGCCGGGGGAACATAGGGCACAGTGCCATCAGCCCGCACTGGAGCCAGGAAACCGGGTGCTTGTGCCTTGGAACTCTGCACATTCTGCAGCCAGTTGCCGTAGATCAACGAGGGGATGGGATAGGCGTTGCTGGCAATACCCCAGTTGTTTATAGCCGCATCGGGAATGTCCTCCCAGGAGGGCGTCACCACCGGCTGCAAGCGGGCCTGCAGGATCGCATCGGTGGTGTTTCTCGCCAACCAGTCGATGTTATAAGCTACCTCGCTACTGTATTGTGGGCTCCAGGTGGCACCATACCAGGCGAGTGGGCGGTATTGGCTTCCCACTTTTTGGCCGGTATCCAGCCATCCGGCACTGGTGAGTTTGATATAACCCTGCAGATCATAACCCGGGTTGGGCAGCGGACACAGGCCGTATCGTGCCACGTAGGCCTGCATGGAGGGCACCACATTACTGCCCTCTCCGGCTTTGATGCTAAACCTGCCGGTATAGCTCTGACCAGCCGCCAGCGGCTCTGGGATCTGCGAGATGGGGTTCATCTGGTCGCGCGTGGTCTGCTCCCAGTCGCTCAGTATCGCCCCCATCAGGTGCTTGCCGCTGTTGAACAGGCGGTCGGGGGTATCGTATACCGGCTGCACCTGTCGGTTTTGCTGCCAGTTCAAGCTGATCCACCTGCCGTTGGCCTGCATACTCATCATAGGAAAAGTGAGCTTCTCGGGATCGGGCACCCGCCGCTTAGCGTCTTCGCACTCAAAATCGGCCCGGCTGCTGCTGGTGTCCTGCGGGTCGAGATACTCCATGCCGGGCAGAAGGCCCCGCTCGCGCGCTTCGGGGAACATCATACACAGCGGGAGGAAGTAGATACTGCGCGGTCGGTCCACGCAGACCGTGCTGGTCAGGTCGATGCTGTTGGTCTCCACAGATGGGGTAAAGCTCTGCGTGAACCGCCAGATGGCCCCGTCGGGGTCGGTGAAGATGCTGAACACTGTGATCGCACCGTTCTGCAACTGAACGGAGGTCGGGGCCGACTGCATATCTACCCAGACCGCGCTGCCGGAGCTGTTCTGGTAGCATAGCCACGGCCGATCCCACCCAACCGCCATGCGGTTGCCGTTGTATTCCAGCACGTAGCGTCCCAATTGGGTCGCGCTGTGTGCCAGGTTCAGGCGTCCGCTGCTGATGCGCAGCGCACCCTCACCGGGTTCCTGGCCTGACGCCCCGCCCCAAGCGGGACTGGGCACATCGATGAGCTCCTGGAAGCGGATCCACTGCACCCAGCACTTGCCTGTGCTGCCGGGAGGGTCCAGCCGCAAAGCGCTCTGCGCGGGCAGGGCGGGCAGCTTCATCTTGATCTCTCGCCAACTGCCTTTGGGCACCAAGAAGCTCACCTCATTACCGCCCACCGGCCCGTTCGGCTTGGTGAACCAGAAAAACTCACCAACGCCGCCCGCCTCCGAGAAGATGCGGATGGTCGCCAGCAGTGGACGGTTGGTGAAATCGCGCCATGGGCCGCTGAGGAAGGGGTCGATGCCGCTCAACGCCAGCTCCATGCCTTTGCCCTCGACGTAGCTTTGGCTGCTGATATCATGCGCGCCGGTCCAGGCCGCCACATCCGCGGGGCCGGTGAATTCGTAACTTGGTAAAGCTGCCCAAGCAGTTGCAGTGCAGTATATGAAGCATAGGAAGGCGATGAAGCGTCGCATAATGACCTCCTGAGACCGGGTGTACGGTATCAGTATACCCATTCTGGATTGAGCAGATGGGATTCAACGCAAGGGCGCAAAGAAGCAAAGGCGCAAAGGTATGTGACCGAACCGGGTGGTCGGTTTGACATTGCTTGGCCGATTACCATTGCATCCTTTGCCCCTCTGCGCCTTTGCGTTAAGTATTGGCTATTCGTGTCCATTCGTGTCCATTCGTGGTTAACGAGCCACAACAAGACGAGTAGGATGAGTAGGACGAGTAGGACAAGGGTTGGCTGCAGCCATTCGTGTTTTCGTGGTTAAGCGATTACTACCCCCTATAACAAAAAGGCCGGTGCGGGTTTGCCGCACCGGCCTTAGGGTCTATGGCCTGACTATTCGAACATCTCGAAGATGCCGCCCAGGAACCCCTTCTTCTTTTGTTTACGGGGATCGGTGCTGCCACCACGATGGTCGTCGTCATCACCGAATCGATGACCTCGATGATCGTCATCATCATCGTCGTCGTCACGATCTCGTCGGATCGACCGGTCATCCAGGCTTCCGCTGCCGCGTAGTTCAAGCTGCATCAGCTTCTCCAACTCACCGCGGTCCAGCCATACACCTTTGCATTGGGGGCATACGTCGATCTCGATTCCGCTTCTATCTACTGCGCGAAGCGTATTGTTGCATACGGGGCACTGCATCGGGCACTCTCCAGTATTTGTGTTGGGTCTACTAGAAACTACGCAAATACTCGATGGCCCGTTTCACGTCACCGATGGGATCATCGCCCGCTTCACGCTCGATGGTGTAGGCTCCGTTGTAGCCATGGGCCTTCAGAGTGCCGATATAGCCTGGCCACGGCACATCACCCTCGCCTATCGGGGCTTCCCGCCACTTGCCAGGATCGACATAACCATCTTTGGCATGGGTATGCACGATGTAGGGCATCAGCGCATCAACCGCCTCGAACAGGTCGTAGCCCGCCATGGTCAGGTTGGCCGGGTCGAAGTTGACCCGCACCGCACTCGTCTTCAGTGTTTCGAGGAAAGCGCGCAGCACAGGGCCGCTCTCGGGGCCGGTTTCGGTGGCGAAGACCACGCCCTTGTCTTCCGCATACTTGCCGATTTGGTTCAGCGCATCAGCCATCACTTCCCATGTGGCATCGGGCTTCGATGGCACCGTGCCGATGTGCGTGGTGATGATGCCCACACCCAGATCACGGGCCAAGTCAACCTGAGCCTGCAGCATCGGGATAAGCTGCTTGTTGCGCTCCGCATCCACCATGCCCAGACCGAAGTCCGCGCAGGTGGCGGAGATCGTCAGGCCAAGATCCGCCACAAACTGCTTGAACTCCGCACGGGCCGCCGCGTCACAGTTCTCAGGTAGAAGCTCTCCGGTGGTGGTAAATATCTGGAAGCTGCTCAGTCCCAGCTCTTTGACTTTTCGTATACCGTCGCGAAGGGGCAGTTTTAGGTTATCTGCAAACACACCGATCTGTAGACTACTCATTGAATATCTCCTGCATTCCGATCTCGTAACAACTATATTTTAACCGGCTCGCCGGTCTCTGCGCTCTTGTACAGGGCATCCAGTATCTCCATCACGATCAAGCCCTCTTCGCCGGTGGCGGGGTGAGGGGTGTCGGTCTTGATGGCTTCCAGGAAGGTGTACATCGCGCCGTGTGATCCTGGAACAGGCGGGTGGAGCGTCATATCGAACTGGCATCCGGCCCGCTCGACGAAGAGCTCCGCCTCAAAGTCGTATCCCTGGTTGCGGTTGCGCTGCACCAGGCCGCCCTCGGTGCCCAGCAGACGGGTTTCCATCAGCTCATTTTCCTTGATGTTGGAGGCCCAGCTCGCCTCTACCTCAAGGGTGGCGCCGTTCTCAAAGCGGATCATGCCCACCGCCATATCTTCCACGGTGTATTCCTTGCCGTTCTGCTTGGCCAGTTTGCTGGCGATGTGGTTATATGCACCCGCCAAAACCCACTTCGGCTTGGGATATCCCATCAGCCACAAGGCCAGGTCCAGGCGATGCACACCCAGGTCGATCAGCGGACCGCCCCCGGCGAGCTCTTTGCTGGTAAACCAGCCGCCCATACCTGGGATGCCGCGCCGGCGCAGCCAGATGGTGCGCGCGAAATAGATGTCGCCCAAAATTCCGGTCTCAACTTGCGCCTTGAGTGCCTGGCTCTGCTCGGAGAATCGGTAGCTGAAGTCGATCATCAGCCGCTTTTTCGCATTTTTGCTGGCAGCCAGCATCTCGCGTGCTTCGTCGGCGCTCATCGCCATCGGCTTCTCACACAGAACGTGGCATCCGGCTTTGAAACCGGCCACGGTCACCTCTTTATGCACCGAGTTGGGGGTGCAGACGCTCAGCACATCCAGCTTCTCTTTGGCCAGCATCTCTTTATAATCGGTGTATCGGTTAGCCGCGTTCAGGTTGTCTGCCACCGTCTTCAGGCGGTCGGGGTTCATGTCGCACAGGGCCACAATCTCCGCTGAGGGGTGCGTCAGATAGCCGTTGGCGTGGTGCTGGCCGATGCCCAGACCCACGATACCTATTCTTATTTTCTTCAAAATGAGTGCTCCTTATCGCCGAATTATCTGCGGTTTCGGTTCATGATATATCACCGCCCGGGTAATTTCAATAGGTGGGGTAATGTGGGGTATATACCATCAGCCTATGTGTATGAGTTTGCCAATTAGCCAAATGTCATGGCTCAGCCTTGTTTGCCTATGTCCGGGGCGGTCTGTCGGTACGCTAACACTAACAGAAGGCTGTAGACCGCGCCGGTCTGGCGGATAGCCGGAATTCGCTTGACCCGCATGAACAAGACCGGCGCGGTTAGGGAAAACCGCCCCGGACAATGGCAATTGGTTGTTTTAGGAAGTCATGAAGGACTATGTCCGGAGCGGTCTGTCGGTACACTAACACTGACAGAAGGCCTCAGACCGCGCCGGTCTGGCGGATAGCCGGAATTCGCTGGACCCGTATGAACAAGACCGGCGCGGTTAGGGAAAACCGCCCCGGACAATGGCAATTGGTTGATTCGGGAAGTCATGAATGCCTATGTCTGGGGCGGTCTGTCGGTACGCTAACACTGACAGAAGGCCGTAGACCGTGCCGGTCTGGCGGATAGCCTCAGTTCTCTTGACCCGATGAACAAGACCGGCGCGGTTAGGAAAAACCGCCCCGGACAATGGTAATTGGTTGTTTTAGGAAGTCATGAATGCCTATGTCCGGGGCGGTCTGTCGGTACGCTAACACTAACAGAAGGCTGTAGACCGCGCCGGTCTGGCGGATAACCTCAGTTCTCTTGACCCGATGAACAAGACCGGCGCGGTTAGGGAAAACCGCCCCGGACAATGGCAATTGGTAGTTTTAGGAAGTCATGAAGGACTATGTCCGGGGCGGTCTGTCGGTACGCTAACACTGACAGAAGGCTGTAGACCGCGCCGGTCTGGCGGATAGCCTCAGTTCTCTTGACCCGCATGAACAACACCGGCGCGGTTAGGGAAAACCGCCCCGGACAGTGGCAATTGGTTGTTTTATGAAGTCATGAATGCCTTTGTCCGGGCGGTCTGTCGGCCGATGAATCTGGGGCAAGCACGGGGGCTTGCCCCTACGGTTCGCTACTTCACGCTGAGCTCCACGCGGCCCGATAAGCCGGTGAGGTCGATTAGCCCAGTCTTCGCATCGAAGTGGCTCCAGGCCTGACCATTTACGGTGACCGCCTTGATTTTGCCCATGGGCACGCACAGCTCCACGCGAGCTGGCTTCAGATCGCCCGTGGGTATCTGCACAATGGCGTCCACCCGCAGAGGCTTCTGCTGGGGCCGCAGTTCATAGCTCACCACGCCAAAACGGGTGGGCAGGTTCTTTACCACGACTGGTTTGTCACCCTTCATCCAGTCTGACGGGATGAACGGAGCCAGCCGTAGGGTGTCGTCGAAGTCGGTGACCATCATCATGCGGCTCTGGTGCAAGAACCCGCCTGTTTCGTGCGTCTTGTTGAAGGCGCCTGGGAAGAAGTGCTCCCAAACGGAGAGGTCCTCCTTATTCAGCAGCGAGGAGATGTTGTTGAAGTAGGTGCGGATATACGCTTTGCGGTTGTCAAGCATGGCATATATCTCGGCATGGCGCGAGTAATAAGGCTGCACCTTGGCATATCCGCCGCGGTTGAACCAGTCAGCGCGGTTGCCGGCCTCGTCGTAGCGGTTCCAGCCGCTGTTGAGGAAGTAGGTGTCCTCCATGTGCTGCAGCATCGGCTCCACGGCGGCATCGGTGGCCGCCATCACGCCAAGCGGTACCATATGGTGTGATCCCAGTTCTACGTCATAGGCCCAGCTTCGGCCCACATCAAAACCTGGGTAGAGGGCTGCGACAGGCCCAGGGCACAGCGCATGGGTGGGATACATGGGCACCCATCGGCCATCGGCCAGAGGCACCACCGGGGCCTGTTGGCGTATGAGGTTGAAGGAG
This sequence comes from Armatimonadota bacterium, assembly GCA_963677485.1. Lineage (GTDB taxonomy): Bacteria > Armatimonadota > HRBIN16 > HRBIN16 > HRBIN16. The sequence continues at coordinate 1,838,722 of OY781964.1, forward strand.
CGCATGATGCACTCTTTCAAATCCTGTGCGTCTTTATTCAGTTTAGCCGCCTCGGGAACACCCACCGAAGCCAATGCCTTGGAGGCCGCATTCAAGCCAGCGTAATAGTAGCCGTTCAGATAGTAATAAGGCGCATACACCTCCCAGTCGGCCATCACGCCGGGGGGCATCATGCCCCACTCGGGCACCTTGCTGCCGTCCGGGTTGGTATGCATCGTCTTGAGCCGCTGGTCGGCAATCCACTGGCTGGCGCGTGTGATGGTGGGTGCGTTTTGCTTCACCCACTCTTGGACAGGGAAGAGCGAGGCGTATTCGCCCAGTGTCCAGAGGTGCCATCCGGTGCCCATCAGGGTGTAGCCGGTGGTGAGGTAGCCTTTGTCGTTGACCTGGTTGAGGAAGAACTGCAGGCCGCGTTGGGTGAAGTCCCCTTCACCCATGGCCATCATGCCTCGGATGACGGAGTGCGACTCGCTCTCCAACGGACCGTAGTATGTGGACGCGATCCAGGGCACGACCAGTTTGCCTTTCTGCTCGTTGCGAGCGGCCATCCAGCAGTGGATGCGGTTGGCCTGGATAGCGTGCTGAAGCATCGGGTCGGGCAGCTCGATCTGCGCGCCGCTCTTTTCCACCGAACCCCAGTATTTGCGCAGCGAATCTGCGGGCGTGCCGAGGTTCAACTGCGCCTGAAGCTGCTGAGTCGTCATGCTAGTGCTGGGCAGTGCCAGCCATACTTTAGCACTCTGTCCCGGTTGCAGCTTGCCGGAGGCAGTATATGCTCCGCCTTCGGTAGTGCTCTTCCAGCCAGGCTGGTCGCACCCCAGATATGCGCTGTAGCCGTTAGGCAGCGCGATGGTGCTGACCGCGCCGTCACTGGTGATGGCCATCAGATTGCTGCCGACCCTGCCGCTGATCTGCACTGAGCCATCTGCAGCTTCGGTGCCGGTGTTCATGGCAGTGTATTCTGCGACGAACACCACCGCATCGCGGTACCAGGCGGGGGAACCCTGCGGTGCTTCACCGAGGGGCAGCACGGTGCTGCTCTGGTGATACTGCACTTTTCCTTCGTGGTAGGTGACCTGCGGCGAGGGCAGGTAGCCGTCCAGCATAGTCCGGCTCACGAACTCCGCTTTGGTACCCAGTTTGGGCGTGACCACCCATGGGTAACTCCGGCCGATATTTCCCTGGGTCATGGCCAGCATGGTGGGGCTCCAGTCCAGGCTGAACTCCCCGGATCGCTCCGCCAGTATCTTGTGCTGACCAGCCGCCAGTGAGAGCAGCGTGGGGCCTGCGTCCTGTTCCGGCCAGGTGAGGTGTTTGATCGCCTGGCTGAAGCTCTGCTCCGGCATCTTTTGGATGCGGGCTAGTATGGTGCTGCCGCGCTTGGTCGGAGCTCCAGCTGGCAGGGGTGCCAAACCGGCCTCCAGACTGAACTCCGGTGCCCAGATGCGCTTGTTTTTGATCATATCGTCGATGCCCAAACCGCATCCGCCGTCACGCCACTTCAGCACCAGGCGAGAGCTGTCCTGAGGGGCATAGTTGCTATCGGCGACCAATAGTTTAAGGGTTAAAGGTGCCTTGCGATCCCACTGCACGTTCAGAGCATCGGGAGACTTCTGCAGATAGCAGTTATACAGCTCTATCGTGGTGGGAGAGCCGCTTCCGCGCAGTTGGATGGTGAGCGGCTTGAACAGCGTCCGGCTGTATGCCAGAGGCCGTCCGACCAGGGCGCTGTCGGTCACGCCGTTGATCAGCCAGCGGATCTTCAGGCTGCCCGGTGTGGAGAGGCGTGTGCTGTTGACGGTGGGGACGAACACCGCACGGCCATCCTGCAGTGACAAATCACCCTCAAATGGTTCCCAGGTGCCCTGCCATCGTGAGCCGCCACCCGTGATGTGCTTAGTCTCCCACACCCAGTGCTGCACACTGATCTGCGAGAGTTTGATTCCGCTGCTGGCGGGAACCGGCAGCTCCATCTTGCTCAGTTTGCGCCGTTCGATCCACTCCAGCCCGACACAGCCGAGTCCATTGATGGGGTTGAGCTTCACCATCCCGGCCGAGTTGGCCTTCAGAGGCGTGCCCACATATAGCTCATCCGCAGGGAACTCCTGCGTGCGTCCGTTGGGAGCTCCTTCGGTGCGGTGACCGTCCCACTCCATGAGCTGGGCAAAGCGGCCGATCTCAATCTGGGGGCGTTGAGATATCGGAAGACTGGCAGGGTCTGTGATGAATCGGGCATCGCAGAGCACCGGCATATCGCAGGAGAGGCCATCGCCTGCATCATCGGTGAGTATTTGCATCATCTGCACCCCCTTCACCTTTAGTGAAAGTGCCACCGGCTTGTCGCCGTTGCGCATGATCTTGCTTTGGTAGATGCGCTTGCCATCGGCCAGGATCGACATCCGGATGCTGGCGCTGTCGTACTGCTGCTTCTGCACACCCACCTGCGCTTCGAAGCGTTCATACATGCCGCCCAGCTCGATCAGCGTCTGGCTAGGAGCGTGGATGCCGATGCCGCGCTTGTAGGGTGTGGTGCCGATCTGCAGCGGCTCTGCCGCCTTGGTGGCCTCGTGTGCGGCACCGTTGATGCCCATCACACCCCATCCCTGGTTGTGCTGCACGATCAGCGAGAGGTGCTCATCGAGATAATGGGCCTGCGGGGCATCGGCTAAAGCGCCAAGCCCAATTACCGTGAACATCAGCGTCAAGAGTATCATGAGCCTCGAATGCATTGGTATCCTCCAAGGGTGTATTTAGCATATCCCCATCTGTATTATCCGCGGATGGACGCAGATGGACACGGATGGGGACGGGGAATGCACGTAGGGGCACGGCGCGCCGTGCCCTGGGGCGAGGCACGCCTCGCCCAAACGCCATTATTTCACCGACACCTGCACATTGCCGGTGAGGCCGGTGAGGTCGATGAGCCCAGTCTTCGCGTCAAAGCGGCTCCAAGCCTGACCATTCACACGGACGGAGCTTATCTTACCTATTGGTATACACAGCTCCACACGGGCTGGCTTCAGACCGCCCGTAGGAATCTGCACACTGGCCTCAATCCGTGATGGGTTCTTGTGCGGCTGTATCTCGTAACTCACCACACCGAAGCGGGTGGGCAGGTTCTTCGCCACGATCGGCTTGTCACCCTTCATCCAGTCTGATGGCACGAACGGTGCAAGGCGCAGCGTGTCATCGAAGTCGGTGACCAGCATCATGCGGCTCTGGTGCAGGAAGCCGCCGGTTTCGTGCGTCTTGTTGAAGGCTCCAAAGAAGAAGTGCTCCCAAATAGAAAGGTCCTCTTTGTTCAGCAGCGAGGCGATGTTGTTGAAGTAGGTGCGAATGAATGCCTTGCGGTTGTCCAGCATGGCGTAGATTTCGGCATGGCGTGAGTAATACGGCTGCACCTTAGCAAACCCGCCGCGGTTGAACCAGTCGGCGCGGTTACCGGCTTCATCGTAGCGGTTCCAACCGCTTTTAAGGAAGTAGGTGTCCTCCATGTGCTCTATCATCGGCTGCACAGCAGGGTCGGAGGGTGACATCACGCCGAAGGTCACCAGGTGATGGGCACCCAGCTCGATGTCATAGCACCAGCTTCGTCCCGCGTCAAAACCCGGGTAGAGGTCCACCACAGGTTCCGGGCAGTAGGCGTGGGTGGGATACATCGGCACCCAGCGGCCATCGTTGAGCGGTACGACCGGTGCCTGCTGGCTGATGTTGTGGAAGGCGCGCATGATGCACTTGGACATGTCATTCGCTTCCGCATTGAACTCAGCAGCTTCAGGGATACCTATTGAAGCCAACGCCTGGGCAGCCTGCTTCAGTCCGGCGTAGTAATAGCCGTTCAGGTAGAAGTAATAGGAATAGACCTCCCAGTCGGCCATTACGCCAGGAGGCATCAGGCCCCACTCGTCCACTTTGCTGCCATCGGGATTGGTATGCATGGTCTTGTGGCGCTGCTCAATGATCCACTTGCATGTGCGCACGAGCGTCTCTGAGTTCTGCTTGACCCAGTCTTTTACAGGATACAGCGAGGCATACTCACCGAGGCACCAGAGGTGCCAGCCGGTGCCCATGACGGTGTATCCGGTAGTGAGGTATCCCCTCGGGTTCACCTGATCTTCGAAGAACTGCAGGCCGCGCTGAGCGAAGTCCTGCTCGCCCATCACCATCATGCCGCGGATTACGGCGTGCGATTCGCTCTCCAGCGGACCGTAGTTGGTGGAGGCGATCCAGGGGGCTACTATGTTGCCCTTGGACTCGTTGCGGGCGGCCATCCAGCAGTGGATGCGGCTGGCCTGAATAGTGTGCTGCAGCATGGCATCGGGCAGTTGAATCTGTGTGGCGTTCTTTTCCACTAAATTCCAGTAGCTGCGCAGCGAATCTTCCGGATTGCCACCAGCCAGTTTGGCTTGAACCTGCTGCGCGGTCATATCGGTGCTGGGTATCACCAGCCACATTTTGGCCGATTGGCCAGGCTGCAACATGCCAGAAGCGGTGTAGGTGTTGCTCTTTGCGTTACCGGTGAAGCTGGCGCCTTCGCACCACATCCATGCGGTATACCCATTTGGCAGGCTGATCCTGCTGATGTTGCCTTCGGTGGCTATATTCTGCGGCTCGCTGCCCACTCTGGCGCTCATCTGCACAGAGGCTGCGGCTGCGTCCTTCCCGGTGTTCGTGGCGGTGATTTGCTGCACGTACATCACAGCATCCCGGTACCAGCTCGGTGAGCCTTGAGGGGCGTCGCCCAGAGGCAGCACGCTGCCGCTCTGATGGTAACGCACTTTTCCTTCGATGTGGTCGATCTGCGGCGACGGCAGGTAGCCGTCCAGCATGGTTCGTGACACGAATTCGGCCTTATTCACTCCGATTTTGGGCGCGATGACCCAGCTGTAGCTGCGTCCGATGCCGCCCTGCACCATCGCCAGGATGCTGAGGCTCCAGTCGAAGTTGATCTCGCCGGTTCGTTCCGCCAGTATCTTGTGCTGGCCAGCGGCTAGTGATAAAAGCGTCGGGCCTGTGTCCTTCTCCGGCCACGCAAGCGCCTTGAGGGCCTGCTTGAATGTCTGCTCGGGCATACTTTGGATGCGGGTCAGTGTGGTTTCGCCATGTTTGACCGGCGCGCTTTTCGGCAGCGGAGCGATACCGGCTTCAAGATTGTACTCCGGTGCCCAGATGCGCTTATTGTTGATCATATCATTGATGCTCAAACCGCATCCGCCACCGGCCCACTTCAGCACCAGCCGAGAACTGTCCTGCGGCGAGTAGTGGCTTTCAAACATGATCAGCTTGAGGGTGAGCGGCGACTTGCGGTCCCAATTCACGCTCAAGGCATCTGGTGAATCCGCCAGATAGCAATTATAGAGTTGGATGCTGGCTGGTGAGCTGCCCACACCACGGAGCTGCACTGTGACGGGGCTGGCCAGGGTGCGCGTGTAGACCAGCGGGCGGCCAACAAAAGCGGCTGCGCTTAGACCGTTGATCAGCCAGCGCACTTTCAACACGCCGCCCACGGTGATCTGTGCCCCCAGTGAGGTCGTGCTGAACACCACGCGGCCGTCCTTCACGCTGAGCTGACCATTCATCGATACCCAGGCACCTTGCCAGCGAGAGCCGCCGTTCATGTACTTAGGCTCCCAAGCCCACTGCTGCAGCGTGACTTGTGAGGGTTTGATACTGCTTCCTGCGGTGATCGGCAGCTCCAGGCGGCTGATGCGCCGTCGCTCGATCCACTCCAGCCCGATGCAGCCAAGCCCGTTGATGGGGTTGACCTTCACCAGGCCGTCGGTATTTGCCTTGACCGGGGTGCCGAGGAACAGCTCATCTGCAGGGAACTCCTCGGTGCGGCCGTTCGGACTACCCTCGGTGCGATGGCCATCCCACTCCATGAGTTGGGCAAAACGGCCGATCTCCATCTGCTGGACCTGCGTTCTGCGCACACCTTTAGGGTCGACAGTCAATCGGGCGTTACACAGGTTGAAGGCGTCGCACATGAAGCCATCGCCGGCATCATCGGTGACTATCTCCAGTATCTGTGCGCCTTTGATCTTCAGCGAGATTTTCACCGGCTGATCGCCGTTGCGCATCAGGCCGCTTTTGTAGATGCGTTTGCCATCAGCCAGGATGGTGAGGTGTACGCTGCCCTCAACTTGCGGCTGCTTATGCACACCGACCTCGGCCTCAAAAAGCTGATACTGACCACCGAGGTCCAGGATCGTCTGGCCGGCGGCATGGATGCCCAGGCCGCGCTTGTATGGCACGGAGCCAATCTGCAGCGGCTGTGTGGCACCTGCAGGATCGTGAGCGGCGACATTGATCCCCAACTGTCCCCAGCCCTGGCTGTGCTGCACGATCAGCTGCAGATGGTCATCAAGGTAATGCACCTGCGGCGTATCGGCTGAAACACGCAGTCCCATTGTGATAAACAGGAGCGCAAACACGAGAGATAGCTTAGAAAGCATACGGTCCTCCGGCTTGAAATTTAGCATATATGGCCTTAGTTTACACGCGGACTGAAGCAAGTTGAATAGAATTTATGGCACAATATTTGTCATTCTGTGCAAATTGGGTGATATTGGATCAAGGATGGTAATTTGGGGCTGTTTTGAAGGCGGGCGGGGGTGAACCCGCCCTTGATTGAGGATTCCCGAAAGACCGGCCCGAAGGAAACAACAATCCACAGATTACTCAGATTACACAGATTTTGGTAATGACCGCGCCGGTTTCTCAGTACGCTGCCAATTTCTATGCAGCCCGTCTCCGGCGCGGTCTGGCGGCTAGCCCTCTCTCTCCATCCGAACCTATCCGTGTAATCCGTGTAATCCGTGGTTCAGACAAAAGGCTGGCGGATAACCCGTATTTCCGTTCCCTTCGCGTCTTCGCGTGAAACTAACCACCGCCCTCTACGGCGTCTCCTCGTAGTAAACCACCAGCGAGTTTTCACCCATATGCGTGACTCCCAGCAGATCAACCCAGCGGGTGAGGTAGCCTCGGTTGCGCGGGTAGCGGTATTCATTCACCGCCACAGGTTGGCCGTTGATCCACACCGACAGCTTCGCCACCGAAGGGTTTGAGCTGATGGGCAGCACCAGGATGGGGTGATCGTAGAAGCCCGGTTCACAGCCGTAGGAGTTGATGAACGGCAATGTGATGCTGCTGGAACACCACCAGCTCTTGCTGCTGCCCAGCTCTTTCGGGCTGGAGATAGCTTGCAATACCGGCTCATCCTTCTTGACCGTCCTGGCTGGAACTGTGCTGCGTGTGGTGAGCAGCGTGAACTCCGTCGGCTGCATCTCGCCGAAGGCGTTATCCACGTACGCCCCACCGAAGTGGGCCAGCGCACCGGTCTGAGAGGCTCCGTCTGCCGAGAGCGGCGTCTGGATGCTGTGCGTGGAAGGTAACCCGGCTGGCCAGTTTTGCTTCATGCCTTCGTCGAGGCTGCCGGGCATTACCTGCCAGCGACGGATCTCAGTGGTGGGCGTCTGCCGTCGGAAAGTGAGGTCAACCTCGGCCCCTAATGAGTCTGACTTCGTCAGCTTCGCCTGGGTGACCTCGAATGGCCAGTGACGGCGGTCCATCTCCGGAATATCGGTGCGTATCTCCAAACCTTTCACCTCGGCGGAGCCATTCGGCAGCACCACCATGGCTTTTTCGGAGCTGCCCTGGAAGCCCGAGGTTTTTACGAGGTAGCCATCGGCGGTTTGTGTAACACTGCCGGGCAGACCGTATAGACGAGGTTTGGTCACGCTTTTGGGGGCTGGCCGCACCTCCAGCACGATCACCTCCTGAGCAGGCGCATCGATCAACAACGACTGGCCGATCTTCACAAACGGACCATTTTCCGTCAACCGCATCCGTTCGGAGGGGTAGAGCTCCACCAGCTCGCAATCTGCGGAGCCAGAGAAGCCAAGCCGGGCGTCCAGCGGCACCTCAACCTGCTTGCTCCAGTAGTTCGGGTTCACGATGAAGATGAAACCGCGGCCGTTCTGGGCATGGCTGTAGATCTCCACGCCGCCGGGCTGCGGGTCATCACCCATGTGGTAGGTGCGCTTCCACAGCTCGAAGTTCTTCTTCAGGAATTTGGTCCATTTGGTGTAGAAGCTCTGCACCTTCGCCTGATTGGTTGGGCTCAGCTCATCATACCAGGGGCGTACCTCCGCCAGGCAGAGGTTGGGTGTGACCGCGACGGTCGAAAGAGCACCGTACTCGTAGTTCTTGCGGATGTCGGGCACCACGGAATTCTGACTGAAGAAATACTGGCAGTTCGTGTAGTATCGATACGGCAGGAACCGCGAGTAATGCAGGTTGACCATCTGCTCACGACGGGCGTCATCCAGCAGACGGGTCATGTTCAGCCCCTGCCACGGAGAGGCGATGAAGGGGTCGGTCAGGTAGAGGCACGGGGTATACCATGCCAGCTTGGGCAGCAGTTCCGACCAGCAGCCGGAGTTCGGCCAGATCATCATCGTGGGAGAAGTGGCATTCACCGCCTCAGCGAAGTCCACCAGACCCTTCACCTGTGCGTAGATGCTGTCCTCCCCTACCGGATGCCCGTGCGCAGCGTTCTGGCACTGTCCGATGCTCAGGAAGTCCAGCGCGTGCATCTCAAATCCGTATTTTTTACAGGTCTTCACCACCGTATCGGTATACCACTTTTGGAATTTGCCGTAACCAAAGCAGGGGTATAGATCAGTGCCCTGCAGAGTGTTGTTGTACTGGTTGTAGTGCTGACAGAACACCGCAGTGGTGCCCGAATAGTCACCGATGCGCACGCCGTTCTTCTTCGCGTGGGCGACGATGCTCTCCACCAGCTCCGGTTTCGGGTCTGAGGCCACCCAGTCAAACACCCCTGGGAAGACCTGGTAATACTCCATACCCAGCTTGGGCAGCAGGGTGATTTCACGGCGCAGGATGTCCTGATTGATGGACAGGGTGGGGTGGTCCTTCATCGTGTAGAAGATGGCCCCATTTTGTATCTGCGTATAGCGGTTCACGATGCAGGCACTGGTGAACATCGGCTTCTCAAAGCGGGGCTTTTGGTGGCCCTGGATGTAGCGGTCCATCGCCTCCACTTCGCCCTCGTAATAACCGTAGCGCATTTTGCCGGTGATCTCGGTGGCACCCAGCGTCAGCGAGTGGCAATTGTAGGTCTCATCAGCTTTGAGCGCCTTAAAAGGGGGATAGGTGATGTTGAACTGTCCGCCTGCCTGACGAACCTTCGAGTAGGGGAAGTCCAGCGAGGCAAACAGTCCCGCCTGTTGCTGTCGGCAGAAGATCGCGATGTCCAGCAGGCTGGTACTGGCCGTCAGCGGCTGAAGCTGCTCCGGTATCTGCTGCATGGTCACCCGCTGCACGGTCAGAGCATTGAGCGGCTCAAGGCTGAGCTGTTTTGTGATTCGGCCCGGACCTGAGAGCGTATACTTCGCCATCCAGCGGAAGAGGCTGTTCTGGCCCACAAACACCGCCTCTTTAGCGGGATTGCCCACAGGCTTTGCGAGCCTTGCCTCTGAGCCAGCGGAGCTCTGAGAGCCTTTATCGGTATCCACCACCCAGCAGAGTGAGGCGGGAGCTTCCAGTCTCACTTTGTGTGTGACCAACTGGGTCTCCTGCAGCCCGCTGCTGCCATAACTGAGCTCCACCGATAACAACTCGTCACCCACTGTGACCGTGCCGCACTGAGCCGCACCGCTCAACATCAAGCCTGGCAGCAGCGAAAGGATAATTCCTGTATTACTTAACTTCATACTTCCCCCTTGCGTTCATATACCCATGGAATTTGCCGGTCAACCGTATTATGACCGTATATGAGCTTAGTTTACTCATATGGTGAGGCCAGGTGAATGGATACAGTGGCACATTCTTTGCCAATCTGTGCATGTCGGATTCGCCGTTTTTAGGTAGTTATCAACTCCAAACTGGCGCGGTAGCCTTCCTGGTTTGGTATCGGGAACAAGACCGGCTCGGTCCATAGACCAATCCATTTAACACAAATACATCACGCAGCACAGTTCGGTCCGGGCACCCACAAAGTGGGTAAGATTCTTATAGCCACGGGTGAGCGCCAGCGAAACCCGTGGTGAGCGGTGCATTGTTCCTACCCCGAAGTGGGTCGAACCTGATGGTCACGGAAACCGACCCACGTTCGTGGGTAGATGGTTTCGGACTGCCCTCCACGGGTTGCGCTTCGCTTACCCGTGGCTATAAGAATCTTACCCACTCCGTGGGTGCCGGACCATCAAGAGCACATTTTATGCTCTTTCCATACCATTACCTTAATACAAAACTCGCGTTGTGGGTTATGGTTGGTCTATGGCCAGCGGCCATTGATAGCCGCTTGCCAGACCGACCCGGACAGTGGCAGCCAAGGTGATGTACAAGCAAACATATGCGATCAGTGGTATAAATAGTTGGCTCACCGAATTTACCAATTCATGCAAACAAGAGGATGAGATGGCACAGTATATAAATGGACACACCTGGCGTAGAAGAACCGAGACCCAACCTTGCCTGTTGTGTGCGGTGCAGACCGAAATCGACAACGATGGCGGTACCTCAGCCTGCAACAATGCTGTGTGGGTGCTGGACTACAGTTGGGGGGCCTGCGGCGACTATCGCGTGCCCAGCCACACCTCAGAGTGGTGCGCCCGTAAGCCGCTGGAGGCGCACCTGTATGCACCGGGATGCAGTTACTGGGAGCGTATGCGGTACAGCAAACAGCGCTGCGCTTTTATGTTGTTTGACTGGGACAAACCGACGGCACCTTTAGCGTCCGTCGTCGAACACGGGTATGGAATCATCCGCGATACTGAAGGTGCTCTGGGGCAAGCCATCAAGGCCACTGCACTTCTTGGACAGACCCTGGGCGAGGATGGCTTCTGGCAGGCCCAGGCGGAGCTCTGCAAGGTTCTGGCTCTGCTGCAGGATGTGGTGTGGGATGGCACCCAGGGTTGGCTGGGCCCATCGCAGATCACCAGCGTCAAAGCCTGGGAGAACGAAGTGCGGCAACTGATCGCCAAACACACCCATGAAACCCTGAGCCTGGACGAACTGGCCTCCGAGCTGGGTGTCAGCCGCAGCACGCTTTCGCATCGCTACCAGGCCGCCACGGGCGAGAGTCCGATGCAGTGCCACGCCCAGTTCCGACTCACCGAGGCGCGGAAACGGCTGCTCACCGGCCAGCCCGTTACGCAGGTCGCCATGGAATTGGGGTTTGGTGACATCTATCACTTCTCGCGCTTCTTTAAACGCTGGCAAGGGGTCTCGCCGCGGGAATACGCCCGTTCGTTCTTCCGTATGGACACACACTGTACTGAAACTGATGTCATAGTGAACAGTTAGCCCGGGAGTCAGCCGAAATCCCCCCGATATCACCATCTGATGCGTGAACACGGCTTGTTTTGGATAACCTACCTTCAGGAACACAACCTAATCGAAATCACATCTGGAGGATACCGACATATGGGAAATCTACTAGACGTACGTATCGGAACGCTTGTCAATGTCAGCTCAGGCGTTAAACAATACATCGACAAAATCAAAGGCCATGGCTTTGAAAGCTACAGCCTGACTTTCGGCGACCGCGTGGACGAAAGCGCACTGCCGAAGAACATTGAAGAGGCCCTGGAAGCCAGCAGCTCCACCGGAGCCGTCATCAGCAGCGTGAGCTGCTTCGGCAACCCGCTGGCCGACGACGAATCCGCTGCAAAAACCCGCGAAGGGTTCGCGATTTTGATCAAGAACGCCAGCAAGTTCGGCTGCAACATCGTCTCCGGATTTGCCGGACGCGTGCCAGGCTGTCCTCTTCCTGACAGCTACCCCCGCTTCCTGGAGGTTTTCAAGCCTCTCGTCAAGCTGGCGGAAGACCACGGTGTGCGTATCGCCTTCGAGAACTGCGACATGGGCGGACGCTGGGAAAGCGGAAGCTGGAACATCGCTCAGACCCCCGTGGTGTGGGACTGGATGTTCAACGAAATCCCATCCGACAGCCTCGGCCTGCAATGGGAACCCTGCCATCAAATGGTGAAGCTGATTGACCCCATCCCCCAACTACGCAAATACGTAGGCAAGGTCTACAACGTACATGGCAAGGACGCCACAGTGATGTGGGACGTGGTTCGTGAGCATGGCGTATACGGCAGCCACCAGTTTGCCTACCACCGAACCCCTGGGTTTGGCGATACCAACTGGGCAGACGTGGTCACCATCCTTCGCCTGAATGGGTATGTGGGCAGCATCGACATCGAGGGCTGGCACGACCCTGTGTACAACCAGACCCTGGAGATGACTTCGCAGGTCTACGGCTTGAACTACCTGAAAGCCTGCCGCGGCGGGGCTGTTCAGATCGCCAACCCATAGGATCATCGGACATCTGGGGCGGTCGCCAGGCCGCCCCCACATACGGCAAATGTCTGCCGTGAGGTGCCATCATGACCACCATCGTGGAAAAACTGTTAGGGTGTCAGGAACCATCCATCCGCTACAAAATCCGCACAAAGCTGCAGGACGAAGATCCCCACTCGCCGGGAATCATCGCGCTTCGCGAAGAGATCAGACACTCCCCTCGGGTAGATGCACTGCTCCATCCGCCGGAACGGATGTCTGGCATCGCTCAGCATGTCTACCGCAAATTCGCCGGTGCACACTGGGTGCTGGCCTCGCTGGCCGACATCGGCACCCCGCCTGGTGACCCGCGAATCGCCCCGCTGGCGGAGCTGGTATACGCCTGCTGGCTTCATCCGCGGCATGTGCAGTGCCTGCTTGTGCTTGATGGCCGTGTTCGGAAATGCGCCTCGCAGGAAGGGAATGCCATCTACTCGTTGATCACGCTGGGTTTTAGCGATCAGCGGATTGAGCAGCTCGCCGATATCTTGATGAAAACCCAGTGGCCAGATGGCGGCTGGAACTGTGACAGGCGTCCTCAGGCGTGCCACTCATCGTTTTGGGAAAGCCTGCTGCCCTTGCGCGGGCTCTCGTTGTATGCCCGCATCTCCGGCAACCCCAAGGCACGCGAGGCCTCAGAACGGACGGCGGAGCTGTTTCTAAAGCGGCACCTGTTCCGCAGGCTGCGCGATGGGGCGGTGATGAACAACGAGTTCACATCGCTGCACTATCCTTGTTACTGGCACTACGACATCCTGGCAGGGCTGAAAGTGATGTCAGAAGCCGGCTTCCTCTCAGACCCCCGCTGCAATGATGCCTTGGACCTGCTGGAGTCCAAACGACTGCCCGAGGACGGCTGGGCGGCCGAAGGGAAATACTACCGGATGTCGAAAACGCCCACCGGCTCCGGAGGCTGCGAACTCGTCAGTTGGGGTGTCAGCGGCAAAACACGCATGAACGAGTGGGTCACGGCCGATGCACTAGCCGTGCTGCACGCCGCCGGGCGGGTGTAGACAACAGGCTGTAACGCAAGCTGCTAGCGACGAATATTGTATGGCCAGTAGGTCACCGATTCCGCGACATAAATGTCTCGGCTATTGAACACCAAGACTGCTGAAGCAGTCTTCATTAACGTTATCTTTGTCGGCAAGGAGCTCCACAGCCCGGTTTAGCGGGCTTGTTGATCAGTAGCCGAGACATTTATGTCGCGGCACATGGTCGATACGATCCCAACTGGATTTGTGGGTAAAAGACTGACATTTGTGTCGCGGAATCAGCGATCTACTGGCTCTGCGGCCAATAAACTGAGCTGCACCGCGGAGGCTGCACAGGCAGGTATACTGACATCACTTACTGAAATACCAAATAGAGGTAAACAACTGCTGGGAGGTATGATCATTGGCTGAAAAGATGCTTCCGCATTCGCTGGAGATGCTTCGCAAGTTCTGGGACAAGATAAAAGTGCCCACAGAGCCCTTCAACCCGAATGGCACATGGGTCAACACGTATAGATGCCAGCTCATGACCAACGAGAAGGTCAGTTCCTGGAACGCAGCATCGCTGCGCATCCAGCGGAGAGGCTTGCCAGACGGCATCCAACTGAATGTCACGCAGACAAAGCCCATCACCGGCCCCAAGACCAACCTCACCCACGCCAGCATCGAGTGCCAGCCCGATACGCTGACCACCCCGCGGAAATGGCAGGTGGGGTCAGTCATCATGGACCACACCTCCAAACCGATGGACTACACCCGATACAACTTTACTGGCCAGGCCGAAGGCTCAGTGGTAAAGCTGATTCCGGGCACCAGAAAGATGCAGATGGGCAAGCGGTATAGCAGCAACTGGTCGCTGTTCGACGCCGTGCAACGGCTGCCGTTTGGCGGTAAGGCTATTGAGTTCGACATGCTCGAAGAGCTTCAAAAACCCAGACGGGGGCACAAAATCCAGTATTCCGGCTCGCTGGAGCTGACACTGGGAGGGAAACCCACACGGCTTCATGGCTTTGTGCATACAGGGCAGGGCATCTGGGATGGCGCCTATTTCCTGGACGATAACCACAGACTGCTGATCGCCTCAGTGGGATTGATGGAGTATTTCTATGACCCGCAGGCCAAGCTGGTGGAGGAAAGACGATGAGCAAATCTGGTTTAACCCGTCGCGATTTTATCAAGGGGGCGGCCGTGAGCACCGCAGCCTATGCGTTGACTCAGAACCAGCCGTCTACCTCCGCAGCCGCCAGAGCTAAATCCAATCGCCCAAACCTGATCTTTATGCACACGGACCAGCAGCACTTTCAGGCGATATCGGGGCAAGGCTGCAAGGATCTGCATACGCCGAATATGGACAGGCTGATGAAACACGGGGTCACTTTCGCTGATTCCTATTCAGCCAACCCCGTCTGCTGTCCGGAGCGGGCTTGCTGGTATACCGGCCGTTGTTCGTCTGAGAACGGCATGTTAAGCAATAACCATACCCTTAATACAGAAATGCCTGACCTGGGCCAGTGGTTCGGTGCCAACAGCTATGAGTGCTTCTATTCCGGTAAGTGGCACGTGCCGGGACGGGACCCGAACACCAGCTTCAACTGCCTCACCGCCAATACCTCCGGTCAGGGACAGCACCAGGATTCGATCGTCGCCCAAACCGCGCAGAGTCTGCTGCAAAGCTACAGCGGAGAGAAGCCATTCTTCCTCTCGCTGGGGTTCCTGCAGCCGCACGACTGCTGCTATTGGGCGTTCACGCACAAGACGGTTCCCGACCAACTGCCATTCCCGCTCACCGACCGCGATCTGCCCAAACTGCCCATGAACTATGCGCATACCCAGCGTCAGCCCAAAGTGGTGGACGCCCACTTCAAGGGTGTCTCCAACATGACTAAAGGCTGGACCGACATGCACTGGCGGCTGTATATGCATGACTACTACCGCATGGTGGAGGAGGTGGACGCTGAGATCGGGCGGGTGCTCGACGCGCTGGAGGGCTCCAGGTTCGCATCGAACACGGTGGTGGTATTAACTGCCGACCACGGTGACGGTCTTGCCAGACGCAAGCTGTTGCAGAAATGGTGGCTGTATGATGAGGCGGTGCGAGTGCCGATGGTCATTTATGCCCCTGGGGCGACTGATGTGCGCATCGACCGCTCGCACGTGGTCTCTGGCCTGGATGTCGCGCCCACTCTATGCGACTACGCCGGCATTCCCTGTATCCCCAAAGCGCGCGGGCGAAGTCTGAAACCGCTGGTCGAAGGCCGTCCCACGGAGTGGCGCGAGTTCGTAGTCAGCGACGCCAACATCACCGGCCGGATGGTGCGCACGCCCGAATACAAGTTCATCGCCTACAAGAATGACCCCGTGGTGCAGCTGTTTGACATGCGCCACGACCCCTGGGAGATGACCAACCTGGCCGACGAGGCCAAACACGCCGACACCGTGGCCTCCCTGCAGAGGGCGCTGAAGGACTGGGAGAGCCATCTTGAGGTGGCGGGGTAGCAAGTATGACGCGGATGGATCAGACGGGATTCAACGCAAAGACGCCAAGAGGCAAAGACGCAAAGGTCTATGACCGCGCCACGTAGTAGGCCTGCACCGCGCCTTTTCCGCATTCCATTGCGTCCTTTGCCCCTCTGCGCCTTTGCGTTGAGTTCCCGGTATTTGTGTTCATTCGCGTCCATTCGTGGTTAAGACAATCTGCGTCATCTGTGTCATCTCTGGATAAATATCTCCTTTGCGTTGAGTTCCGGCAATCCGCGTTCATCTGTGTCCATTCGTCTCTATCGGTGTTTATACGTGGTTAAGAAAATGCCTCTTCTACCCTTCGTGCCGATCGCCGCACACCTTGGAGAAAGACCGGCGCGGTCTTGGGCCATCAGTAACCGCTAGCTTACCGCCAGACCGCCCCGGACATAGCCAATTGGGCTGCGGCGGCCACCATTAATCTGCGTCATCTGTGTAATCTGTGGATATAAATTACCCTTGCGTCATTTGCCCCACTGCGCCTTTGCGTTGAGTTCCCGGTATTTGTGTTCATTCGCGTCCATTCGTGGTTAAGACAATCTGCGTCATCTGTGTAATCTGTGGATTATTTCTCCTTTACGTTTCGTTCCGTACGGCCGTCAGCGCCGCCCACGAGTATCAGGTATAACCTGGGTTCACGCCGGTTCACGATGCCCTGCATGGACGTGACCAGATGGGTTTCATCCCAAATGCGCCGGAGCTGCCGGGCATTATCACGCGGCTGCGACACGGTATGCGTTAAGTCATATATATAGAGCGGTTTTGGCACTACTGCCCTCCTGCGGTATTACTGGTTGTAGTCCTGTCGCCGTCTCATTTCGGCCAGCTCCTTGCGCAACTGACGCACCTCTTCGGCCAGGGCCTTTATTTCAACTATAGAGGCCGCATAATCGTCCGCGTGCAGTATCTGGTCGTTCATCTCATTTTGACGGAAGTTGGCATCTACCTGAAAGCGGTTCTCCTGTAGTCGGAGTTCGCGGTTTTTGACCGACCAGCCACGGGATATGGCCAGAATCGCGATGATGATTCCGCCGATGACTGGAACTCCGAATATCAAGAATATCGCCAACTCAGCAATACTCATGACCATTTTTCACCTCCTGTATTTTGTAGGCAACTAGATTGGCTATGTCCGGGGCGGTCTGTCAGTACGCCTGCGGAGACTACTGTCTATAGACCGTGCCGGTCTTGTTCCTGACACAAATCTATCATGGCTAACCGCCAGACCGGCGCGGTCTCGAGCCTTCTGCATCCGCTAGCCTACGCACAGACCGCCCCGGACATAGCCAACGATTACATGTAACAATGAGCGAGCGGCCCTTCGCACCTAACTGTTTATATCTGCAGCTCAGGCCAGTATCGCAAGATCAGATCCACGCTCTTTTGGACACCCAGCATCTGGTCCTCTTCGCCTTCATACTCGATGGAGACCGCTCCCTGGTAGTGGCTTTGCTGCAGCAGGCCCAGCAGATACTTATAATCCGCATCACGCTCCTCGCCATTCGACAGGAAGTTTTGGCATTTCGCATGAACATGATACGCGTGTGGTGCCAGTTTCGCGCTCTCGGAGTTTCGCAGCTCGTTACTCCAGTTGCCGAAGTCCAGGCAGGAGCCCACCCATTCTGGGTCTGTGCCGTTGATCACCTTCAGGATGGTATCGGCCTTCAGGCTGACGCCACCGTGGTTCTCGATCGTGATCTTCACATTCAACTGCTTGGCTACGGGAAGAATCTGGTTATAGGCATCCACGCACCGCTCAACCCCCACGGTGTCGTCCAGCTCTTCGCTGCCCAGTCCGCCAAGGTTGATGCGCACAATCGGGGCTCCCAGGTAAGCGGCCGCTTTCAACTGCTCGATATCTTCCGCAATCTGTTTGTCGCGCGCTTTATCGTCTAGTGTCGCGATGTTGCCCTCTATGATAAAGCCGGTAATCACCACACCGGCATCGGCACACGCCTTCTTGATGCTGTCCAGATAGGCGGTATCGTAACTCTTCATCCATATGGAGTTATAGGTAATGCCAGCAATTCCCATCTGCTTGAGTGCCTGGGGTGCAGTCAGATAATCCAGCCTGCCATTGTTGAAGTAGTCACGCAGACTATAGGTGTCACATGAAAGAATTGGCATTAGGTGTTCCTTCCTGACGGTGGCCTCGCGGTGTAGTGAAATAGTGTGTGTCGACTGGTGCTCATCTGCATCAGCCCTTAATGCATATAGTAGCATATTATCGGCGGATCACAACGGTCTCAGCCTCGTGATCTCAAGCCAGTGACCATCGCCGAAATCTCGTTTTGTTTACGCAGTCATGATACCGGGTTTCCATGCTTGAATACGGCTGAACTGGCATTCAATCACGATGACAAGTATCATGAAATTGACTTACATATATTAAGGTGGCATAATCCGCATCGTGTCTTCGCAACAATATCCCCTTTCAAAACGCATCCGCGCGACTGTTGGCACCTCGTTACTAATGGGCATCAGGCATATCGCGATGACGGCTCCCATCAAAAGCATGTATCGCTTTGGAGAACGGCTTGGTACAGTGGCTTATCACTGCAGCGGCAAGTATCGACGCATCGGCCTGCAGAACATCATGACAGCCTACCCAGAAATGACAGAACAGCAAGCACGTGAGTTGCTGCAGAAAGTATTTCGCAACTTCGGCGTTTCGACAGTAGAATTTTTGATGGCTGATCGCTTTTCGGACAAGATGATGGCCGAAATGGTTGTGTTTGTGAATGAGCACTATCTGAAGGACGCGTATGCATTGGGCGAAGGTGTGCTGTTGATCTCTGCCCATATGGGAAGCTGGGAGCTTTGCGCCCGGGCCCTGACCAGGCTACAGAGCATCCCGTTGACTGTGGTAGCGCGCGATGCCGATGACCCCGGTGCCACCTCGCTGGTGAATGCGATACGCGGACGATCGGGGTATAAAGTGATCCCTAAAGGTGGTTCCAGCGGCATCAAGATCATCCGGGCGTTAAAAGAAAAAGACGCTGTGGTGCTAATGAGCGACCAGAACAGCGATGATGTGTTTGTGCCGTTCTTCGGTAGGATGGCAGGATGTGTGGCCGGTCCAGCCAGGCTTGCACTTCGCTCCCACGGAGCGATTGTGCCGCTGTTCGCACGGCGGTGCGCTGACGGCACCCATATTTACGAATTCTGTAAGCCGATCATCGCAGCACCTACCGGCGATAACAAGGCCGATGTGCTGCGCATCACCGCAGAAATCCAAAAAGTGATTGAAAGCCAGGTGCGCCTCTACCCCGACCAGTGGCTGTGGTTCCATAACCGCTGGAAATGCCGTCCACCCGAAGAGGCCATACCCAGTGAAAGCTAGACCTCGAATTGAGGATATTGACCGTCTTGCCATCGTAAAGCTGAGTGCTATTGGCGACATGGTGCATGCTCTGCCGGTGTTGGCAGCATTGAAGAAGGCCAAGCCTCAGATGCAAATCAGCTGGATTGTAGACGAACGATACGCCAGCCTGCTGACCGACCACCCGCTTCTTCATGAGGTCATCGTGTTGCCAGTAAAACGCTGGCAGCGCGGTTTTAACAAAGCCAGTACCTGGCGTGAAATCGGGCGTGCCTCGCGTAGACTGCGGAAAGCGAAATTCCAACTCACGATTGACATCCAGGGGCTTGCCAAAAGTGCATTGATGGCTTTGCTCACCGGTGCGAAAACACGGATCGGTCACAGCGATCAGCGCGAGGGCAGCCATCTGCTGAACACCGCCGTGCCGCGGGTGGGTCATGCCACCCATGTGACTGACAGCTACCTGGATATCCTGCGCTACCTTGGCGTGCCAGCAGAGCCTGTGGAGTTTCCGATCTATATCGACCCTAAATCCAAAGCAGAAGTCGTGAACCTCATCACAGAGACAGGGGTCGATACAGCCAAACTCATTACCATCAACCCCTCCGCCGGACAACCGCAGAAGCGATGGGCACCAGAGTGTTTCGCTAAGACTGCTGACATCCTGAGTGCTGAGGGATACGATGTGGTGTTTGTGGGCAGCCCCGGCGATAAGCCCTTAGTGCAGCAGATTGTGGCACAATGCCACCAAAAGGTGTACGATTTTAGTGGCAGAACCAGCCTCAAGGCACTCGCAGAACTGCTGCGCATCAGTATGATGCATATCTGCGGTGATACGGGCTCTGCACACATCGCCAGCGGGCTTGGAACCGCGGTCCTTGGGCTTTACGGCCCCACCAATCCGTCTCGCAGTCACCCTTGGGGCCAGCAGCATCATGTAGTCAGCCATTATGGTTGCTGCGAAGACTGCAACTGCCGTTTTCATTGCAAACTTCGAATTTGTATGGATAGAATAAGCGTAGACGAAGTGATAGATATGGCCCATGTAATAATCAACGAGGTGCGGCATGATTGATCCCAGCAATCAAAAGATTCTGGTTAGCGTGAAGTCTAGATATATAGTAGACACGATACTTGCGTTGCCTGCAATCAGGGCAATTCGCAAACAATACCCACAGACGCACATCACACTTTTTTCGGGCCCATGGGCAGGTGAAATCCTGCGTGGATGCCCCTATATTGACGAGTATCTGTTCCGATCCCCAAGCCACCAACGAAAGAACGATCTTGAGATGATCAAGATCATGGGTAAGCAGCATTTTACGACCGCCGCTCTGTTCAACCGATCCTTTAGCAGCGGTTTACTGGCCTGGATGGTGGGTATTCCCGAGCGCGTCGGTTTTGACACCGAGATGCGCGGCCATCTGCTGACAGAACGTGTGGCCTATGATGCCAATTTGCATGAAATAGACAACCTGCTGCGGATTGCGGTGGCCTGCGGAGTGGACAACACCGACC
The DNA here is from genome assembly GCA_963677485.1 of Armatimonadota bacterium. GTDB lineage: Bacteria > Armatimonadota > HRBIN16 > HRBIN16 > HRBIN16. The sequence goes on from OY781964.1 coordinate 1,859,449, forward strand.
ATCTTTCCCGCAACACCGAACTTTGGATCGACCCCAACGAAAGCCAGCATATGCGGGAATGGCTGATGCACGAAGGTTGGAATGGAACCAGCCCGATTATGGTATTGCAACCAGACTCCCAAGAGGTGGCCACCAAACGCTGGGATGTTGCTAAATACATCGAAGTAGCCAAGGCGTTGCAGAAAAAAGTGGGTTATCAAATCGTGCTGATCGGGCGTGAAGGCGAACTCGAATGCTCACGCCAGATGCAGCAGGAGCTGGGCCCTGATACGATCAACCTGATCACCCGCATCCGCCTGCGTGAGACGCTGGCACTGCTGCACTTCACCGACCTGCTGCTGGGCTGTGAGAGCGGGCTGCTTCACGCCGCCATCGCCACCCGCACCCCTACACTTAGTATCTTCGCCCCCCACCGTGTCAAACAGTATGGGTATAACCGGGCGGCCAACCGGCTGATCTATCATGATGTAGCCGCTGGAACACCCATCAGCGAACAAGCGATCATTGACAGCCTTCAGTCCATCACTGTAGACGAGGTGCTCGCCTTGGCAGACAAGCTGATTGAGGTATGGCAGCAAAGCTACGTGCCGGGTATGCCGCACGTTCAGTAGCGTGGTGATAACCGCGTAGATACGGCATCCTCTGTGACCTATGACCGGGGCGGTTTTCCCTAACCGCCCCGGTCTTTTTTCCGCCACAAATCTATCACAGTCATCCGCCAGACCGCCCCGGACATAGGCAACGCTATGCGAAATGAAACAGTTTAGCCTTGATGTTCAGTATAATATATATTGCACATCAGCAATATTCCGCTAATCATGCGTACATCCGCACCCCCTGGAAGGAGGTGAAGCAAAGCTTGAGCAAACGTCACATTCTGTTCCGAGTGAGTCTATGGGGACTCGTGCTCATAGCCTGCTTCATGGTAGTCAACAGGGGATCATCATACTACCGTCACGCCGCTGAGGTAACTCAGCAAGAAGTTGATGCACTTCCTTCGCTGCCTGCTATCACTGCAAAGGACCGCATACTCATTTTTTCGCCGCACCCGGATGACGAAACACTCGCATGTTCAGGCTTGATCCAAAAGGCTCATAAGGCCGGTGCTGCGTTCCACGTCGCTTTCATGACCAATGGCGACGCATTCCGCGCAGAGATGCAGGTGCTGTACAAAACCGTCCGGATCACCCCTCAGATTTCGCGTCAGTTCGGGCTGCACCGCCAAACCGAGGCGTTGAATGCGGTCAAACGAAGCGGATGCACCGAGGAGCAGGTCACTTTCCTTGGGTATCCTGACAAAGGCCTAATGCCAATATGGGAAAAGAACTGGGTACCTTCAGGTGCCTATCTCTCGGCATTCACGAAAACCAGGGTGAACCCTTATGATAATTCACCAAGTGCGGGCCTGACCTATTGCGGCCAAAACCTGCTGCATGATGTGGAGACGCTGCTTAGGGAATATCGACCAAACAAGATATTTGTCGTCATGCCTGGGGACGACCATTCAGACCATGCCGGAACGACCATGTTCGTCACAGCCGCGATGGCTCGCCTGGCGAAAGAGAAGACACCTTTCACCTCTGACTGCCGCATGTTCGGTTATATGGTTCATTTTGGTGACTGGCCATATCCGCAGGGATACCGTCCAGATAGGTATTCGGCACCGCCTAGTGCGTTGATGGGCATCGGCTATAAGTGGTATAAACTGCCGCTCAGCCCCGAAGAGGTCGCGACCAAGAACCAGTCCTTAGGGCAGTATAAATCGCAGCTTCAGCTATGCGAGAGGTTTCTGCGCAGTTTCGTCCGCACGAATGAGCAGTTTGTCCAATTACCGCTGACAATCACCGCCAATAAACCGGTGATGTGCAAAGAGCCAATCAATGAAGACCTGATGCCCATGCTGCAGCCTGGCGCAGATATCAAAAGTGTCAGTTTTTACCGTAATAAGAACAACTTGAATGTCACGTTATATCTGAAAGAACAAGCACCAAAAGGCGCCAGATACCGATGTGTGGTCAGAGCATTGGACGATCGTCCCTTCCCGCCCAATATGGTCTACAGTCAAGATGTGTCCATTGGTATGAAAACTCAAAACTCCACCAACCAGATTAAGTTCGAGTTTACCGACGTGCCTTCCCAACCTCTGTTGGGCATCACCGCCAACAGCTATGTGGCGCAGGTGAAGGTAGACAAGATCATGGAACGATTCATCCAGTAGCCCCCGCACCAACCCCCTCATTCTTCCTATTAACCGCGAATGAACACGAATGAACGCGAATGGGAAAATCACACCAACCCCCGTCCTGCTCGTCCTACTCATCTTCCTCGTCCTGCTTGGGTTTTTATTATAACCGCGAATGAACACGGATGAACGCGAATGGGGAGGGAAGTGCCAATCGGGGGATTGGCGTTCCCAGGGGTGTCACCAGACGGTGCTCCTTTGCGTCATTGCACCCTTGCGCCTTTGCGTTGGATCCCTTCGGGAGATTGGCGTGCCCAGGACTGCACACCTCAACAATACCAGCTTTCTCTTTCATATCGTGAAATTCATCCTTTACGCGTCCATATTTCCAGAAATTCCATACAGCCTAAAAGGTATACTTCAGATACCATCGCTTCCGACGCTCTATCTCATGCTATCAGCGATGGCTTGAACAACCCGTATAGGAAGATATTTACATAAACAACGAATACGCGCCGTCCGAACCCGAGAACCATCCGCAAGATGCCTCCCGCAACTCCACGGAGCCGTTTGTTCGTGTGCCCATAGTGGGCATCGGAGCCTCTGCTGGCGGATTGGAAGCGTTGAGCTTGTTCCTGTCACACGCACCAGATGACAGTGGAATGGCCTTTGTAGTCATCCAACACCTCGACCCCACCCATATGGGCATGTTGTCGGATTTGCTGCAGCGAGCGACCTCAATGAAGGTGACGCAAGTATATGACCAACTGACTGTAGAGCCGAATTGCGTATATGTCATTCCCCCAGGCAAAAGCATGACCGTGCAGCGGTGTATACTCCATCTGCTCGAGCCTATGGCACCCAGGGGGTTGCGTCTGCCCATCGATAGTTTCCTGAAGTCACTGGCGGAGGACCAACAGCAGCACGCTGTGGCGGTGATCCTGTCGGGTATGGGATCCGATGGTACCGCTGGGATACGTGCGATCAAAGATAGAGCGGGGCTGGTGTTGGTACAAACCCCAGAAACAGCCAAGTTTGACGGAATGCCCCGGAGTGCTATAGATTCAGGCCTTACAGATATCGTCGCTCCGGCAGAGGAGCTTGCGGGTCGTATAGTTGCATTTCGTGAGCTTGGCACTGATATGGCTGAGCCAGATGCTGAGGTTGACGATAAATCAAGCACCAACCTGGAGAAAGTCATCGCCCTGCTCCGCACACATTCTGGCCACGACTTCACTCAGTATAAGAAAAGCACCCTATACCGCAGAATAGAGCGGCGAATGGGCATCCACCAGATACACGGTATCAGCCAGTATGTCAGCTTTTTGCAGGATAATCCCGCGGAAGTTGGGCTGTTATTCAAAGAGCTGCTGATCGGTGTCACCTCGTTTTTCCGTGATCCTGACGAATGGGCCAACCTGAAAGATATGATCATCCATCCGCGGCTCTCGGATAAAAAAAGCAGCCACGAGCTGCGAGCCTGGGTCGCTGGCTGCTCTACAGGTGAGGAAGCCTATACACTGGCGATGGTCTTTAAAGAGGCCGTCGACCAAACCGCGCCCTCTGGTAGATGCACCCTCAAGATATTCGCGACCGACTTGGACAAGGATGCGATAGAACGCGCCCGACAAGGCCTGTATCCTCAGAGCATCGCTGACGATGTGTCACTGGAACGCATAGCCCGTTTCTTTACTGAAGATCAGGGGCAGTACCGTGTGAACGCGGAGATCCGCGAGATGGTCATCTTTGCACCTCAGAACGTCGTCAAAGACCCGCCGTTCACTCGTATGAACATCGTCACGTGCCGAAACCTGTTGATCTATATGGAGCAGGAGTTACAGAAGCTGGTTTTGCGGCTATTTCACTATAGCTTGCTGCCGGAAGGCGCGCTTCTGCTGGGCAGTGCCGAAACCACCAGTGGAACCCCCGATCTGTTCCGACAGATGGATGGCAAGACCAGGCTCTACCGACGATTATCCCCGGTGGTACCACCTGATCTACTCGACTTTCCCCGCAGTGTGTTTCCCACCCAAACAGGGCAGCCGACTGCCATTGGAACCCGTTTATCGACGGGTAACATACAGATGCTTGCTGACCAGTTGTTGTTACGAAGTTACACGCCCGCCTCTGTGCTGGTAAACGGCCAGGGCGATGTGTTGTATATCTGCGGTCACACAGGCAAATTCCTCGAACCAGCCGCAGGCAAGGCCAACTGGAACATCTTCGCGATGGCCAGAGATGACATCCGATACGAGCTGGCCAGTGCATTCCAAAAGGTGATTAAGCAAAAGACGACCATCTCAATCAAAGGCTTGAAGCTCAAGACAGATACAGAGAACCATCGCCTGGACATCAGCCTGCAGTGGATTCAGGAGCCTGTCGGCCTTCGAGGCATGGTCATGATAGTCTTTCATGAGATGCTCGCAGTCCAGACATCCAATACGAGTCAGCGCAACCTGAAACCTACCCGGTCACACTCGAAAACCGCCCTTCTGGAAACCGAGCTGCTGCATACACGTGAAGAGCTGCAAGGTGTGCAGGAACAGATGCAGGCCTCAAACGAAGAGCTAAGGTCCGCGAATGAGGAGTTACAATCAACCAATGAGGAGATACAGTCCACCAATGAAGAGCTGACGACTTCACGTGAAGAGATGCAGTCGCTCAATGAGGAGCTTCAGACGGTGAATACCGAGCTGCAGGGGAAAGTAGATGAGTTGTCACGCTCAAGCGACGATATGAAGAACCTGCTGAACAGCACCGACATCGCGACGGTCTTCCTCGACAACAAACTGCTGGTCCGCCGGTTTACTTATCAGGCCACGAAAATCATGCGGTTGATCCCGTCCGATGTGGGACGTCCGGTCACGGACATCACCTCAGACCTGCTATATGATGGTCTCACAGATGATGCTCAGGGTGTGTTACGCACCCTGGTGTTTAGCCTCAAGCAGATTCCGACGCGTGATGGCCGATGGTATTCCGTCAGAATCATGCCCTATCGAACGGTGGACGATCGAATCGACGGGGTAGTGATCACCCTTTCCGATATCTCTGCGGCGAAGGCTTTGGAGGCGGAACTCAGGCTGAAGGCTGACCGCATCAAGAACATTCTGAACTGCACCAGTGATGGCTACATATCGCTTGACAGCCAACTGCGGGTAAGTTATCTCAACACGATAGCGGAACAGCTCCTGCATCGTAACAGCGATGCTTCCGTCGGTATCAGCATATACGATCTGTGCCCGTTGATCAAGGGATCCGTTTTTGACGAGATGCTAGTGAAAGCTCTCAATACTAAAGAGCAATCCTCATGTGACCCACAAATCCAAATCGAGCCGTTCGACGAATGTAAAACATTACGCATCTATCCCGAGGTTGACGGAATTTCCGTCTTCTTTCAGGCGAATATTGCAATAGAACCTGAGGAGAACCCCTTGGACAGGCGGCTCTCCGCATCTACAGACAACGGCCCGCTAAGGAATTGATTTTGAACATGAACCATGACGAAAAGACTGATGCTGCCGCACTGCGACGCAAAGCTGAGGAGCATTTACAGGCTAGCGCGTTGAGCGACCAGGCAGGTTTTGATTCCGCCGATACACTTAAGCTGATGCATGAGCTGTCCGTGCACCAAGTGGAACTGCAGATGCAGAACGAAGAGCTGCGGGAGGCCAAAGATGAGGCCGACACTTGGTTAAGCCTCTACACGGAGCTGTTTGACTTCGCCCCAGCTGGTTATTTCTCACTAGACGCCAATGGTATGATCTGCCAGGTAAACCTTGAGGGATCACGCCTGCTAGGTATGGAGCGGTCGAGTTTGGTCGGCACACTATTTGAGGGTTTCGTCAGTGCCGAACACCTCACGTTGTTCAGGTCCTTGATGGTTGATATCGCTGAGACCCAGCTTAAACAGAGCCGCGAGCTCGTGTTGTCATCCGCGGATGGCAGACGAGTGGACGTCCGGCTAGATGCGGTCTGCGGCAACAACGGCTTGACCTACCGCATGGCAGCAACGGACATTTCCGAACGCAAGCAGGCCGAACAGATGCTAAAGCGAATTGAATGGATGCTCACAAAAACGCCACAAAGCCTGATCGATGATGATCAAGAGCAACTGCTGTATGCGCCACCTGCACTTCAGAACGGCCTGGTCATGCAGTCCATGGGCCAGAAAGGGTTGGTGCCTATCATTCATGAGGCTTCCGAATTACTGAGGTCGTCAGCGGCTGTGTTTGAACGGAACGGCGACTGTGCTTTTATGATGCTGACTTCCGAATGGTGCCGATTGATGAACTCATCGACCACCGCGGGTCAGCCCACAGTTGAACCTGGTAAATTGAACGCCTGCCATGCCTGCGCACTGAAAGATGGCCTTAATGCCATGAGCCTGGCAACACCCACAGATACCATTTGTGCCTGCGGTTTGCACCTCTACTGCGTGCCGATCATGGCAAGTGGTGAAGTCGCAGGAGCGGTGACCGTGACGTATGGTGACCCGCCATCGGATCCGGCCATTCAGATCAAGCTAGCCTCAGAGTACCAAGTCAGCTTAGTGGATATCAAGCACGCGGCTTCTGTATATGATACACGCCCGTTATACATTATTGAAATCGCCAAACACCGTCTGCAAACATCGGCACTACTGATCGGCTCTATGATTGAGGCCGCCAGCAGTAAACAGCAGCGCGAAATGCTGGAGGTGCAGCTCAGGCAGTCACAGATCATGGAGGCCGTGGGTCGATTGGCGGGAGGTGTGGCGCATGACTACAACAACATGCTGACCACCATCCTGGGATATGCCGAATTAGCGCTGGGTGAACTGCCGCCCACTCATCCGCTGAGCACCAGCCTGCGGGAAATTGTGACAGCAGGCCAGCGCTCAGCCGACCTGACTAATCAGTTGCTGACATTTGCCAGCAGTCAGCCGATCACACCCAAGGATGTAGACATCAACGAGGCTGTGGCTAACATGACCAGCACTCTGCGCCGAATGATAGACCCCGGTATCGACCTGTGTTACAAACCCTGCCGTGAACCGCTGTGGGTTTATGTGGACACCGCGCAGATAGATCAGATCATGTCAAGTCTTGTGTTAAATGCTAAAGAGGCGATCCATGGCCATGGCCAAATCACAATCGAGACCTCAAGCCATATAATCGATTCATCCTATAACCAGTATCATAGCGAGGTGAAGCAAGGCCGGTTCGTGTTGATACAGGTCAGTGATAATGGATGCGGAATGGATAAGGATACCCTGAACAACCTTTTCGAACCTTTCTTTACCACGAAGCGGTTCGGCCAGGGAGCGGGGCTGGGATTGGCGACCGTGTATGGCATCGTGAGGCAAAATAACGGCATCATCAACGCCTCAAGTGAGCCAGGCCTTGGCACCACCATCCAAATCTATCTGCCGCAAAATGCCAGTGTGCCACATCAAACGGTCATGGGTACCGAGCAGCCAAACGAGCCGGCAAACCTGGCTACCGTGCTGCTGGTTGAGAACGAGCCCTCTGTGCTTCGCTACACGGAGATGGTATTGACCCGGTTTGGCTACACCGTGCTCAGCGCACTGCAACCACTGCAGGCTATCTCCATCGCAAAGGAACACCAGGGTGAGATACAACTGCTCATCACCGATGTGGTGATGCCAGAGATGGACGGTAAAACTCTTGCTGACACCATCCGCGGTTTACGCCCAGAGATCAAGACCGTGTTTATGTCGGGCTATACGTCCGATGTGATGCGTGACCATGGCACTCCGGGGGACAATCTATTCTTCGTCCAGAAACCATTCAGCCGGGGGGAACTCGCCATCGTAGTGCAGGATGCGCTTAAGCAACGATAACACATATCTATAATCTGCCAGGCTGAGTGTGTTGGCCAGGGTGGAGGAACGCCGCCACGGCCTTATGTACGTAAGTATATATAGAGGGCGTGAAACCGCCCGATAGCTTCCATGTGATAATGATATGGACATCAACAACCTGGGGATAACCACTTTGGACATAAATTTCAACGAGATCATCATCTTCATCGTCGCGTTCGTGGTCAGCATCAGCGTGCATGAGTGCGCCCATGCCTGGACTGCCGACCGACTAGGCGACCCGACACCCCGTTATCAGGGACGAGTGACGCTCAATCCGGCGGCGCATCTTGACCCTGTGGGCACGATACTGCTGCTGACCGGTGTGATATTCCATGCCCCTGTGATAGGATGGGGCAAGCCGGTGATGTTCAACCCGCTAAACCTAAAGAATGTACGACGCGACACCATGCTGATTGCCGCGGCAGGCCCCTTCAGCAACCTTCTGATGGCGATTTTGTTTTCGACGATATTGCGCGCTTTCCCTCATGCGCCCGGTTTACTGCCAGAGCTGTTGCTGAATACCATACTCTTGAATGTCAGCCTGATGTTCTTCAACTTGATTCCAGTACACCCTTTGGATGGGGGCAAGATCATCAGCTTCTTCCTGCCGAGTGACCTGGCTATCCGATTTGACCGGTTCATGTACCAATGGGGATTTATCGGCCTTTTCGTGGTGGTATTTGCTGTGCCCCAACTATTGAATGACATTGTCGGTAAACCAGCCATATGGCTTGTGGGGAAGCTTCTAGGTTAGTTAATCAGCATCTACTGTTACCCCTGTGCGGTATACTTCATTTGGAAGAGTGCAGTCAATCTTAACCCATGAGAGACAATAACTATGGTTGGAAACACACCCGATAGGCCCATAAAACGGTCCACTCGCCAGCGTGACCTCATCGCGCTGCTCGTGTTTGCTGTTGTCGCGGCGCTGTTTCATTTCAACTTTACGATGAGCATGGTCAAGGGACGGAGTATGGAACCCACTTTACACGACGGGCAGGTTGTTCTCGTTGGTAAGAGGATACCGTTCTATTCATCGAGCTCATTAAAACGCGGTGATATCATCATCTTCCATCAAGATGGAGAGACGCTGGTCAAGCGTGTATCATTGCTTCCAGGCGACCCTCTGCCTGATGGCCGCATACTTCCCCAGGGCTTCTTCTACGTATTGGGCGATAACCCGCCCATGAGTGAAGACAGCCGCAGTTTTGGGCCCATCGCCGCCACGCAAATTGTGGGACGGCTGCTCAGAGCCAAACCTTTATAAACCGTTAAGGAGTCTAGGAATTTGCAGAACCTACTAGAAGGTAAGACCGCTTTAGTTTTGGGCGTGGCGAACCACCGCAGCATCGCTTGGGCGGTGGCCCGCAAGCTATCCGCACAAGGCGCTAAACTGGTGCTCACCTATCAAAACGAGCGCTTAGCCAAAGGCGTACAGGAGCTGGCAGACACCATCCCCGGCACACTGGTACTGCCTTGCGACCTGAGCGATGATGCGCAGATTGATGAGCTTGCCGAATCGCTGAAGCAAAAAGTGGGCACCATCCATGCCGTTGCTCATTGCGTAGCCTTCGCCAAGAAAGAAGAGCTCTCAGGACGCTTCATCAACACCAGCCGTGACGGCTTCAAGCTCGCGATGGATGTCAGTGCCTTCACGCTGGTGGCGGTCTGCCGCGCAGTCGCCCCCCTGATGACCGAAGGCGGAAGCATCATCACCCTCACCTATATCGGATCCGTGCGCGTGGTGCCCAACTACAACGTGATGGGCGTGGCCAAAGCGGCTCTAGAGGCCTGCGTGCGCTACCTGGCCAACGACCTGGGACCAGACGGCATCCGCGTGAACGCCATTAGTGCGGGTCCAGTGAACACCCTGGCAGCCCGTGGAATCGCCGGCTTCACCGGAATGATGAAGCAGGTCGCCGAAGTGACCCCGCTGCGCAGTGCGACTGAGCAGGACGAGGTGGGTGACACCGCGATGTTCTTGTGCAGTGATCTGGCGCGCGGCATCACCGGCGACGTCCTGTACGTAGATAGCGGCTATCACATCATGGGTATGTAATTCCGTGTCAGGGTATAGGTGCCAGAAACAGTCTGTGGCACCTGCTTGTAGGTACCAGTCGTAGGGGCGTCCCTTGTGGGCGCCCTAAACAAAAACTATCGAATAAACAACGATTAGGGCGCCCACAAGGGGCGTCCCTACGACAGTACCAGTTACAGCCCAGGCTGCCGTGCCAGCACGGGAAGGTGCTATTCGGTAGTGGCGTCGTGTTGAGCAGTTACGTTTTAGCTGAATAGAAATCGAGGTATCCCTAATGCCTGATGTTATTTATCCAAACTACAAACCGACAGACCCCGATGCACAGGTGATTCTGCAGGAAGACGGACGGATACGCATCGGGATATGCGATGAATCGGCTCACGAGATCGCGCGGTGCTGGGTATTCGCACGGCATATCGCCATCGGCAAAGCGCGCACCGGAATGGGCGGGATCAGCTACGTCTCAACCGATGAGGAGCACCGCATGAAGGGGCTTGGCCGCCGCCTAATGATGGAGACCAACCGGTTCTGCCAGAGTGTGGGCATGGGCATCATCATGCTCTACGGCATACCCGACTATTACCCCAAATTCGGATATGCGGTCTGCGGGCCGGAATACCGCGTGGAGCTGCACAACCCCGATGTCCACGCAAAACTGCCGGAGGGCTGGAGCAGCCGCGAGGCGGAAGTGGAAGACCTGCCTGCCATCAGGGCAATCTACCGGCACTGGCTGGATAAGGGCTGCTGCGGAGCTCATGACAGGCAAAGTAATCTGGACCCCGCCTGGCTGAGCCTGGAATATGACTGCATGAGGCACAACATCGACGAATGCCAGCTGGTCTGTTCACCGCATGGCGATGTCGAGGGTTATGCATGGCACTGCCGGAGCAACAACTTTATAGTTGGGGCCGAACAGCAGGAGCCGGAAACCCTGGTGTGGGGTGAGGTGATGGCCCTTAACCCTGCGGCCGCCGATGCAGTGGTGGCCGTCTGCCAACAGCTCATGACCATCATAGGGTTATTGACGGACCGCAACCTCAGCAAGATCACCTTCTCCATTCCGCCGCATGGCGAGGTGGCCAACGCGCTGCGATGGGGGCACAGCCGCTTCCGGCACGACTTCCAGAAGGACGCCTGGTTTATGTCACGCTGTGCGGATGTCGGCCAGTTGCTGAAAGATATGCTTCCAGAATTTGAGTTGCAGTGTCGCCATCAAGGCGTGCTGGAGGCCCGGCTGGTGATCAGCGTCGATGGCTTACAGCACCTGCTGACGGTGCATCAGGGGATTTTCAACTACGAAAAGTGTATCAGCCAAAAGCCAGACCTGGAGTTGAGCAGCGGGCAACTTTCGCAGCTTGTGCTGGGTGCCTACACGGTCGATGAATTTTATTCTCGGCAGATAGTCAACGTCAACCCTGAGGTGATCAATATCTGCAAGGTTCTGTTCCCGAAGCGGTTTAACCACGTGTTTGTGCGAGACAGGTTCTAGCCGTCGCCCTGTATCAACGGATACACCTTAACACAATGGCGCAAGGGGGTAAAGACGCAAAGGGGAATGGTTGTGGGCACCGCGCACGCATCGCGTGCGGTGCCCGGGTTAGGGAAAACCTGCGCGGAGATCGGTAGATACTGTGGCTTTTGTCAAGTCCCCAGGGGCAAATCTGGGGATTTGGACCTGAATATCAGACACTGGCTCTAGACCACGTAGAATAACGTTAATGTGATGTTTGTGGCATATAGACCAAACCTGGATCCGCGACAGAAACAGGCTCAGATGGCATCAGTTGGTCCGTAGCACCTCACATGACGCTCGGAGTCGCGAACGAACGTGCGACATCTTCGTGGCTTCGAAAGATATCGTTATGCTTCGATGCGTGCTATCGGCAGACTGCCGCAGCTAGGATACTGGTGTCAGAACCCTCGGTTTGTTGCCCACCCGACTGCGCGATGGCCGGTTTCGGGATGCGGGCCGACCACCGCCGGCAGGAGTGGGCTCATTGGTGGGATTTCCATCCACGCATCCCCGTCTTGGAACGCTCACGTCCAGCCCAGGATCATTGCCTACACCGGCTATATCATGGGCCGCTCCGGCACGATCCTGGACATGTCCGTTCGCGTCGGTCAGCGGTTGCTGGTTGGCCGCATTTGAAGCTTGTTCGATGCCGAAGTTTGGATCATATGGCTGACGGCTGATTAATACCGACCACATGAGCACCAGCTGCTTGCGCATGATTGCGCACCGGACAACTCGCTTGGACTTCGGTTTCTTATTGGGATTCTTTACCAAATTCGGATGCTGCAGTTCCTTCACGAAGTCGTGCATGCTCTGGCCAAGCTTTTTCGACTTACCGTTGACCATCTTCACCACAGTGCTCGATCCACAGTAGAGTAATGTCCGCATATATCGGTCACCCATCTTGGATATGGAGCCGTCGTATGTCTTGCAGCTTCCTGACCGTTGCGGGCAGGGGTTCATTCCGAAATAGCGCGCGACCGCTTTCGATGTTTCAAATCGTTTAGCATCACCGATTTTCGCAAGGAAATAGCTTGCTGTGACGTCGCCGATACCCGGAATGCTCTTCAGCAGAGCCATATCTTCGGTCATCTGCGGTGAACTCATCACAAGCTCTTTGATCTGAACATCAAGCTTTTTGATGCCCATGTCATGAAAAGCGATCATCTCGTCCAGCACTGTGCTCCGCGTAAGCCGACAGCTTTGGCGCTGGGCGATCGCCTCATACGGCGGTCATTGGTGTAACCAATAAGCGCATCATAGCATGCTAGACGAGGGACATAGAGTGAGACATTGTGACTTTTCACATAGTCAGCGATTAGCACGCTGTCAGAGCAGTCCGTCTTTTGTTCCCAGCCTTTGGCTTTGCGGTGATAGAGAACCCGTTTTGGCTCCAGTTGGACAGCATCGTGCTGGTGCTCGTAGAGGTAATCAAGCAGCGGTCGGCTGTAAGGCCCGGTGGCTTCAGCCGCATACAAGGCGGGAGTTCGGGTAAGCTTCTTCACCCATGACAACAACTCCTTGTATCCGGCCTTGTTGTTCTTGAACTCCTTATGGTCTATCGGCTTGTGCGATGAACCTAATACAGACGCGTCAAACGTCAATTTCGAGATGTCGATCCCGACATAATGGATGTAGATTTTGTCTTCAACTTCGTGCATGTGGTAATCTCCAGTTGGTAGTGATTGATGGTGCAATCAACCAAATCAGCCTAGCGAACACGGGGTTTTCTCCCAAGATACTGTTCGATATGGGTTGATTGGGAGAAGGATGCCTATCTACGTCACGGTGTTTTCCACCAGGGGCGGTTCCGGCATCCAATCCTTCTCCTTCACCCCCAGCTAAGGGGTGAGATTAGCTCCCCGACTGCTTTTGGTGTCCGGGGAGCTCACCATATATAGCGTACTAGGGGCGGTTCGCGAACCGCCCTTCTTGCATGCGCCACGATCACCCGTGGTTGCCCACCATTACCATCGGTCCTATCCGTCGCATCCGTCGAATTCCCGGATTGTCTGAACCGCGGATGAACACGGATGGACGCGGATGGGGAGGGAAATACCAATCGGGAGATTGGCGTGCCCAGGGCGGTAGGCTATCCCGTAATTCGGGGAATCCGTACACTTTGGCGCCCGAACCCGCCATAATGAAGATGGTAGGTCACCCCATATCGGAGGAAACATGAATTTCATCGTCTGGATCGTCATTGCGGCCATCGTCTACAACCTCATTACAGGCAACGGGCAGAAGAACGCGGGTATTCTCATATTGGGCATGATGGCTATTGTTCTGCTGGTGGTGGGAATGGTGGCTGTCAGAATCGCCTCTGTGTTGTTCCCTGTGGCTATTGTGGTTGGGCTCATCTATGTGGGCACACGCTACCTTGGCGGCGGCGGCAAGGGCGGCGGGTATTTCCCTAAGTAAATCTACTCTCAACGAGGTTCAAATATGTCTCAGACTCTCAAATTCGGCACGGATGGCTGGCGCGCGGTCATGGCCAAAGATTTCACCTTCTCCAATGTGGCCGTCGTGGCTCAGGCGATCGCAGATATGCTCATCAAGAAGGGCACCGCCTCCAAGGGCGTGTTCATCGGGTATGATGCCCGGCTGCTGAGCGACCTGTTCGCCCGCACCGTGGCTGAAGTGCTGAGTGCCAACGGAATCCCTGCGCTGCTGCCGGATCGTGATACCCCTACCCCGGTCACAGACTACACCATCAAGGCACGCGACCTTGCCGGTGCGGTGATGCTGACCGCCAGCCACAACCCGGCGCAATACAACGGCATCAAATTCCTGCCAGATACCCTGCACCCCGCTCTTCCCGACATCACCGATGTGATTGAGCAGAACATCTCCAAGCTGCTGATGCAGCCGTCACTGGTCAAAAGCGACGTCAACGATGCGCTGATTCAGATGATCGATCCCCTGCCCGACTACTTTGAGGCTCTGCACAAACTAATCGACACCAGCGCGCTGAAGGGGCTGAAGGTGGTTTTTGACCCGCTATACGCCACCGGCCGCGGATATGTGGACCGCTTCCTGCGTGAAGTGGGCGCCGATGTGGTGACCATTAAAGGCGAGTGGAACCCGGGTTTCGGCGGCAAGATGCCCGACCCCAACACCGCCAACACCCGCGATCTGGCCGCCAAGGTTCTGGAGCTTGGAGCGGCCATCGGCCTGGCAAATGACGGCGATGCGGACCGCTTTGGTGTGGTGGACGACGACGGCACCTGGCTGAGCCCCAACAAAATCATCGTTTTGACCATGAACTATTTGATCCACAAGCGGAAGCCACTGAGCGGGGACGTGATTCGTACCGTGGCCAGCACCCACCAGATTGACGCTTTGGCGAAGGCGCATGGGGCCATCAAAGTCACCGAAACGCCTGTGGGCTTCAAATGGGTGGGCAGCGAAATGGCCCGTCTGAACGCGCTGGTCGGCGGCGAGGAGAGCGGCGGTCTGAGCATCATGGACCACATCCCTGAGAAGGACGGCATCATGGCGGACATTTTGATGGCGGAGATGGTCGCCGCCACCGGCAAGAGCTGCGGTCAGCACCTGAAGGAAATTGAGGCGATCACGGGTGAGTTTGTCTCGGGCCGCATCGACATCCATATCGATGAAGCCAAGAAGAACATCATGATGTCGGAACTGAAGCAGAACCCGCCCAGCCATTTCGCCGGGCAGGACGTGATCAAAACCGACACCCGCGACGGGGTGAAGCTCTGGCTGGCCGATGGCAGTTGGGCGCTCATCCGCGCCAGCGGCACCGAGCCGATGGTGCGCGCCTACGCTGAGGGCAACAGCGCCCAGCGTCTGGCGGAAGTGCAGCAGGCCATCCGCGCAGAGCTGGGGTAGCGTGGCCTGGCAGCGTAAGCTAGGAGAATCACAGCGTATACGATCTGAAGGAGCCTGATCATTAGGCTCCTGCGGGCGTTAATCTACAGTAACAACTGAGCCATGGTTGGCTATGTCCGGGGCGGTCTGTCAGTACGTTAGCGATAGCAGAAAGCTGTAGACCGCGCCGGTCTGGCGGATAGCCCTCATGGCTTAATGGCGGAAACAAGACCGGCGCGGTTAGGGGAAAACCGCCCCGGACAGTGGCATTTGGCACCGTCCAGCGCGTATTAGGTGCGAGCGCCCTTCGTGCGTCACCGAACCCGTCGGTTATGACTAATGACCATACCCGTCTGCGAAATACGATATACAATTTCCTTGGAGGTGTCACAGCATGGCGCATGTCATCACATATGATGCACAGCAGCTTAAGGAACCGCAGTTTGCTGAGGCTGAGTGGGCACTGCCCACCGGGAACGGTGGCTATGCGTGCGGTACCCTGCGCGGCACCCGCACGAGACGGTACCATGCGTTATATGTGGCTGCCGATGCAAACAGCTCCAAGCGGTGGGCGGTGGTGGCCGAGGTTGAAGCGTGGGCTTTGGTCAATGGCCAGAGTTTCCCGTTAAGCACTCATGCCTACAGGATGTCACACTACCCGGCCGGGTATCGATGGCTGAACCGCGTGGAGGTCACCCCCTCCTCTGTGACCCATATCTGGCAACTGCCCTCATGCACCATCTCAAGGCTCCTTCAAACCTCCCCTCAGGGGATACGGCTGACCTGGCAGATCACCGATGGGGAGGCGCAGCTTAGCCTCACCCCGCTGATGGCGATGCGCGACCACCACACGCTGATGGTGGCCAACAAGGCTCTGGATGGCCATTGTAAGATGCTGGCGAACACCTGCGTCTGCAAGCCATATGAGGATGCACCGTCGGTTTGGTGGCGATTTTCGCAAGGCATATGGAACTCCAGCCGGGACTGGTACTACCAGTTCTTTTACTCTGTAGATCAGGCACGCGGGTTGGACTTTCAGGAGGACCTGTGGACACCCGGATGCTTGACAACAGACCTGACACCCAGCCAACCTGTGGTGCTGGAGCTGGGCATTGATGAGCCATCCGTACTGGATTTACTGCCATCCTCCACGGAGTGGAACGACCTCTACCTATTTGAAGCGAAAGACCGGGGGAGCAGTATTCTGGCAGGGTTACCGTGGTTTACCGACTGGGGCCGAGACACGATGATCGTGATGCCCGGGCTGCTGTTCCGGCGCGGCCTGTATCCTCAGGCGTTTAGCATCCTGTGTACCTTCGCTAAAACCATGAAGAACGGGCTGATACCGAACAGATTTCCAGATCAGGGCGAAGAGCCGGAATACAACACGGTCGATGCCACGCTCTGGTTTGCCAGGATGGTGGAACTCTACCTCACCCATACCCGTGACGATGCCGGTGTTGTTGAGCACATCTGGCCCGCCTTGAAACAGGCGATGCAGCATCACCTTGAAGGCACGCTTCACGGCATCAAGTGCGACCCCACCGATGGGCTGCTCACCGCTGGTGACGCCAATACGCAGTTGACATGGATGGATGCGCGGGTAGGTGATCAGGTGTTCACCCCTCGTGGAGGGAAGCCGATCGAGATTTCCGCGTTATGGATCAACTTCATGCGGTTATATCTGCAGCTCTGCAACAACCCCTTATATGGCACGACGGAGCATCAGCCGGTTGTGGAGAAGATGCTTGCGTTGGCGGAAAGCCGGTTTGATGAGCTGTATTGGGTGCCGCAGAACAACTGGTTTGCGGATGTGATAGGCAACGACGGGGTGGCCGATGCCCGGCTTCGGCCAAACCAACTGATCGCGTTGAGTTTGCCCAATATGCCAGTTCCGAAAGAGCATATGGCCAGTGCCTTTGCCTCCTGTAAGGAGTATCTGCGCACCCCATATGGTTTACGCACTCTGGCCCATTTCGAAGAAGGCTACCAGCCCAGATATCAGGGCGGGGTGTTGGAGCGCGATGGTGCTTACCACCAAGGCACGGTTTGGCCCTGGCTGTTCAGTGCTTATGCTCGTGTATATCTGCAGCTCCACCAGGATATCTCGTCGTCCGAGCGGCATGCCACCTTGCGCAGGTTGATCGCCCCTCTGCAGGAGTATGCATTGACCGTCGGAGTGGGTCATATCGCCGAGGTATTTGATGCTGAGGAACCCCATGTGCAGGGCGGATGCTTCGCGCAGGCTTGGAGCGACGCGGCAGTGGCCGAGATTTTAGCCGAAATCGGCAGCCGGTAACGAGGCTGCTATGGAACTCAGCAGCAAACCTGGGGTGATGGCCAAATACTAGAACGATCCGTCCAATCCGTCCGATCAATCGGCTGTTCACACCTGCCTGTGTGCCATATGTGTAATATTAGGCATCAAACGATGAAATTTCCCTGCCAAGAGCACTAGTTTTTCTGAAATTGGCACTTACACTTGATATATGAGCTACATATTATGGTAGACTCACCTTGTAACCGGTGGATGTTTCGTCTTGGTTCCGAGCTCACGACACTTTCCTGAGGGTCTTCCGCTTCCGAGCCTACCGACAGCATCGTAACGTAACGTATCAAGACGCTTGGTTCAAGCGGTCTCAACGACCCATTAAGGAAGGTTTCATCACATGGCTGACGAAATTAAGACTCTGTACATCGGCAACCTATCTTACCAGAGCGGCGCCGAGAGCCTCCGCGCTTACTACGAACCATACGGTCCAGTCAAGGACGTACGCGTTGTAGAAGGCAAGGGCTTCGGATTTGTCGAGATCCCTGCTGAGAATATGCAGGCTGCGATCGACGCAACCGACAGCAAACCATTCGAGGGCCGCACCCTTCGCGTAAGCGAAGCTCAGCCCCGTGAAGATCGACGTCCTCGCACTGGTGGCGGCGGCGGCGGCGGCGGTTTCAGCGGTGGCGGCGGCGGCGGCAATCGTCGCTGGTAGTTTCGGCTACTTGCCTGGGCGCGCTTTCGAGCGCGCCCTTTTCGCGTTTTAGGCTGCGTAAAACTATTGTTTTTACTCAGCCATCAGATGAGTGTGCCCAGTGTCTGTTCAGCACAGGCGCAACGCCATCACGCACCAGGCCTTCCGGGCACCCACGCAGTGGGTTTGATTCTTATAGCCAGGGGTGAGCGAAGCGATACCCCTGGAAAGTGGCGTATAATTCCTACCCCGAAGTGGGTCGAATCGATTCGCGGCAGCCATGTAATCAAATCACTATTGATGACCCACTCCGGGTTAGATGGTTATTGTCTTTCGTCCATGGGTAGCGCTAGCGCTTGTACGTAACTTGGTTGGCTATGTCCGGGGCGGTCTGTCAGTACGCCTGCGGAGGCCACTGTCTATAGACCGCGCCGGTCTTGTTCTTGGCATATATCTTGCGTGGCTATCCGCCAGACCGGCGCGGTCTTGAGCCTTGTGCATCCGCTAGCCACCGCACAGACCGCCCCGGACATAGCCAAAACTTGTCTGCAATAGAGGCAAAAGTCATTGGCATATCGATCTGTCACCTCAGCGTGACGTATCAGTTACAGTATGGGTTGCAGTGCCAGCACGGGCTGGCGTTTACCCGTGGCTACTAGAATCCTACCCACTTTGTGGGTGCCGGAAGCTACATCCCCGTTACCGACCGTTGACTGATGCACGATCATCGCATATGGCTCAGTAGTTACGAATTATTAAGCATCCGATGCCCATAAAATGGATAATTAGAGATACAGACTCAATCCAAGGAGGCCATTCATGAGCGTTACAGTAGGCAGTCCTGCCCCCAGCATCACACTTCCTGACCAGAATGGTGTCGAACACCATCTACCGATCGCATCCAAATGGTGCGTGCTCTATTTCTACCCTAAGGACAACACCCCCGGCTGCACCACGGAGGCGTGTGATTTCCGTGACAACAACAGCTTGCTGCAGCAAATGGGTGCCGATGTCATGGGCGTCAGTCCCGATTCACCCAAATCGCATACAAGCTTCGTAAAGAAGTTTGAGCTGCCATTCACGCTTTTGGCGGACGAAAACCACGAACTGGCAGAGGCGTATGGTGTGTGGGTGGAGAAAAGCATGTATGGCAAAAAGTACATGGGCGTGGAACGAAGCACGTTTATCATCGACCCGAATGGCATAATACGCAAGGAATGGCGTAAAGTAAGTGTGACCGGTCATGTAACTGAGGTGGCCGCTGCTTTGAAGGAGCTGCAAGAATAACCATGCGAATATCTATGTTAGTCTCTCTGCTGACCATCGCCAGTATAGGTGCCATGGCGCAAAATGAGGTCAAGGTCTCCATCACGACTAAGGTGAGTGTGACCCAGCAGATAGCCGATCTTTCATCTGACCTAGAGGGCCTTGATATCCTGGCTCCTGTGAAACTGACACCCGAGCAGGTAAAAACAGTCCTGGCAGAGGTGCAGCCTGCGGTTGCTAAGATACTAGAGCTGGACACAAAGCGCGAGGCAAGTCTGGTTGATCTGCGGGATGCGCTGGTTAAGGCAAAGTCTGAAGCCCTGGCTGGCCAACAGCCTTCTGCTGATTTGATGAAGAAGCTGGCGGCGATTCAAAAGGCTGCAGGAATGGAAAGAGCGACCGCAGCCGATGAGGCCAGTAATGCCATCTGGTTGAAGCTCACCACGGTGCTGGATGATAACCAGAAAAAGGCCGTCTATGACCTGACTCGTAAGGCTTTGAAAAGCATAAACACACCTAACTATCTGGAGATTCCGCAAAAGCAGCTTGGTGCTTATTTTACTCGGGAAGTACTCATGCTGCCGCGGCAGATAAGGTTAATGCAGGAGATGATCGCTCCTAAAGTACCTGAGACATCACGCAAACTGGATGAGTAGTTCGCCGCCTATAAATTCTGCTCACAGCAATACATCGTTCAATCTCCGCATCATGGTTGTGGAATCCTCCATATTCATGATGGGGGTTTCGTTCATGGATATGAACACGTTGTTTCCGCAGTTCTTAAAGACCATGGGTGCCTCCGCGCTGATAATTGGCCTCATTCAAGGCCTTCGGCAGTTTATGTTTTTCGTACCATACCCATACGCCATCGGGATGATACGCGGGAAGCCGCTGGTTAAGGGATATCTACTGAAGGCCTGTCTTTGGGGCCGCACTCCGTTGTTACTAGCAGCGGGCGTATTATGGCTACAGCCTGCCAACCATACGCTTGCCATCATCGCAGGCACACTGGCGATCGTCATGTTTACCTTTGGCGATGGCTTGGGTTGTCTGCCCTGGTATGAGCTGGTCGGACGGTTGATTCCCAGCCGGATGCGGGGCCGGTTCTTTGGCGGGATGCAGACACTGGGTGCGCTCAGCGCGCTGGCGGCTTCCTTGGTGGTGCCGAAAATCATGCGACTGTCGCATCTTAGTGAGACCCACCGGTATGCGCTGCTGTTCGCGTGCATGGGGCTGCTGTTAGCATTTTCGACCTACCTGATCACAGTGATCCGTGAGGGATATCAGCACTTCTCCGAAGGTGATGATGACCAACCTCAGGGGTTTATGGAGCAGATCCGGCACGTACCGGTCTGCTGGAAGCGCGACCAGTCGCTGCGACGGCTGATTTATACGCAGTTGTTGATCACCGGCGAAGGGCTGAGCATGAGCTTCTATGGGCTGTATGCCATAGATAAGTACCATCTGCCAGCGGATTGGATGGCCTACTTTATATCAGCAGGTGCCATAGGGGCCGTCGTCACCGGCCCGCTGTGGGGCCTGGTGGCTGACCGTTTAGGGGCCGTGAAGTCACTCAAAATGATGGTACCGTTAGCTATGATCGCTCCGGCTGTGGCCTTGTGTTCATGGAGCCCGGTGTCCTTTTTTTTCGTATTTGCCAGTATCGGCTCCGTGGTGTTTGGTGTGTGGGCTTGCATGACTAACACGGCACTTGCGATCGCACCAAAGATCGACCGACCGACCTATATCGCCTTACAGCAACTCGCCAATTTTCCGCTGAGTATCACGCCGATTATCGGTGGCTGGATCATCCAAAACCACGGTTATATCCCCGTGTTCATACTTACATTGATCTGTGTGACAGCAGGTGCCGTATTAGCGCAGCGTATTCCTAAACAGGCTGCCTTAGCGTAGACCAAAACCTATGGATTTCGCATATTGCCGGATTCTACAGCCGGAAACTGCACCTTTTTAATACGTGATATGTCATGCTAATAGTATAAGGCCTTGAAGCCCAAACAATAGCTCAAGGAGCCTCAGCCGAATGCTTGTCGCCGCAGGGTTTCTTCTGAATGCCGTATTGCTTATCTGCATTATCATCATCAGCGTTCGGTGGGTCGCTGGTGTATCAAAACGGTCCGTTGTTCATCAGCTATTGCTTGGTCTTTTGTTCGGTGTTGTGTGTATCATACTCAGTCTTGCAGCTTCCAACAGCCCCATTGACGCCCGTCCCGTCTTCTTGTTCATCAGTGCGATGTTCACCGGATGGCTGCCTGCTGTCGTAGCCGCGCTGATCAGTCTGCTACACGGCGTGATTAGTGAAAACACGTCTATGCTTCCGGTGATGCTGGCCGGCGTTTTGCTCATCAGCGTGGCCTCCGGCTGGTTAAGCTCCAAACTGCTCAAAAATATCACCTGGCGGGCTATACTGCTGGCCAGTTATATTAGCCATTTGCTTACCATTGGTTATCTTCTTCTATTCCACGAGGTCAGCTACCTGAGGACACTCTTGCCCGGCGTAAATAGCAGCAGTCAGACTGCTGGTATCGTCGTGGCTCTGGCACTGGGACCGATCGTCGCAGCGATATGCGGTTTTGTGATCATCCGCTTCCGAAAGTGGCTGCTGCTGGAAGAGAAGCGGCAGAAGCAGGCGCAATACTTCCGCAGCATCTACAACAATCTGAACGCAGGTCTGTTTCACTGCGACCTTGAGGGCCGATACCTCGATATGAACAAGACCATGGCGCATATTCTGGGTTTCGATGACCCAGGGGAGGCTATAGAGTGCTGTGCTAGTGATTCGGAGGATATCGCCCCTGCAATGCAGAGCGTAAGGGACACCCTGGCGTTGTGCGCTGAAGAGGGGCAAATCCGTGACCATGAGATGAAGATGCCCAACTATCTGGGCGATGAGAAGACAATCAACATCAGCATCTGGAAGCTGCCAAAGACCGATGATGGGCAGACAGTATACGAAGGTCTCGCCGTGGATGTGTCTACACAGACCGCCATCCAAAAGCAGCTTCAGGAAAGCGAGGCGAAATATCGCAGCTATGTCCAATATGCCCCATTAGGTGTCACCGTCACCAACCGTGGATTACAGTATCTCGAAGCGAATGACGCGTTCTGTAGAATCTTCGGATATTCCGAGCAGGAACTGCTTAGCATGACTGTGTGGCAGATATTCGCGCCGGAAGAACTCGACACTGTGCTTTGGTGCAAGCAAGAGCTGACAAGCAAAGGTTCGGTGACTGCTATCATGAAGTGCATCACCAAAACTGGTGACGCAGTTTACTGCCGAGTCGATACTGTCATGCTAAGCGAAGACAGGCTTCTTGGGCTAGTCACCGACAATACAGAGGTTATGAGAGCCAGGCAGGATCTGGAAATTCAAAAACAGGTGACCATCAACCTGATAGATTCGGAACAGGCGGGTTACTGGGACTGGAACATTGAGAAACAGACCATGTATTTGAGTCCTGGTCTGGTTTCGATGCTTGGTTATGAAAATGGGGATTTCGCCGACGGCTTTGACCTGTTGGAAACCGTGCTGTTTCCTGAAGACCGACCAGAAATTCAAGATTCTATAGATATGCATATAGATAGTCATGCTACGGTGCCATTTCATCATAAAATGAGGTTAAAACACCGTGATGGACACACGATCTGGGGCGTCGGTTCAGGATATATAGCTGAATGGAATAATGATAACCGGCCCATCCGCATGGCGGGCAGCTATGCAGATGTCAGCGCGATGAAAGCGGCTGAAGACGAGATAGTCAGCCTGAACCATCAGCTCAAAGAGAAGCTCTCGGACTTGGAAAGACCATCCGGTAACACATCGGCACTCGGTTTCACTGACCTGTTTGATATCGATGAGATTCAGAAGATACAAGATACTTTCGCGAAGACATCCGGGGTTGCCTCGGTCATTGTGGATGTCGCCGGGTATCGCATCACACGTCCAAGTAACTACTGTGCTCTATGCCGCGATGTTATTCGTGGATGTCAACTTGGCAAAAAGCACTGCATTGCGATTAGCGAGATGATGAATACCTCTCATCCCGATACTCCAATGATTCGCTACTGCATGGACGGCTGTATGCTTGAGGGCAGTGCCTCTATCACGATAGATGGCAGACATATCGCCACCTGGATGTTTGGACAGGTGATGGACGAAACCGCAGATGAGGAGCAGATGATGCAATATGCTGCGGAGCTAGGTGTGGATGAACTGCAGTATGCGCAAGCTTTGCCGTTTGTCAATAAAATGAGCCGCTCTCAGTTTGAAAGCGTGGGTCAGACCTTGCAGGCGATCGCAGATCAGTTATCGCAGCAAGCCGTGCAAAATGCAAAACAGGCCCTTTACATCTCGGAACGCAGGCAGGCAGAACGTGCCTTGCGTGCCTCCGAGCAGCGCTACCAACAGCTCTTCAATGAGATGAGCAGTGGTTTCGTTGTCGCACAGGTGATTCTAGATGCAAACGGACTACCGCTCGATTTTAGATTTGTCAGAATCAACAAGCAGGCTGAAATCATACTCGGATTCAGGGCAGATGACGTCATAGGAAAGACCTCGCGCGAGATATTTCCACACATTGAAAATCGGTGGATACAGCGTTTCTGTGATGTGGCCATGACAGGTCATCCTATAGAGTTCCAAGAGTTTTTTGCCCCTACATCACGCTATTACCAGGTGCATGCCTACATGCCAGAGCCACTGCATTTTGCGGTGGTATTTGACGATGTAACCGATAAGATTACCGCGGAACAAGAACGTAAACTGCTAGAGCAGAGGATGGAGCAGACCCAAAAACTGGAAGGTCTGGGTGTGCTGGCAGGTGGTATTGCGCATGACTTCAATAACATCCTGATGTCGATTATGGGAAATGCCGATATCGCATTACTGGATACACTTCCACAATCTACAGCTTACGAATGCCTCGATGAGATTAAGAACTCCTCTAACCGAGCAGCCGAACTGTGTACGCAGATGCTGACCTACAGCGGGCGGACCACATATAAGATGCAGCAGATAGACATGCGGACACTGGTCATGGAGCTGGTGGATCTATTACGCGCGGGCATATCCAAGAAGATCAAGTTTCAACTTCACATACCTCCAGGTCTTCCTTCTATCATGGCCGAAGATGCACAGGTCAGGCAGGTTTTGGTCAACATCATCGTCAACGCCAGTGAAGCCATCGGTGATAATAGCGGTACAATTTCCGTATCGGTCAAAGTACAGCATTGCAGTAAAGAGGTGCTAGCTCAAACGGTGCCGCTTGATGATGTATTGCCTGGTGAATACATGGTCTGTGCCATATCGGATAATGGCTGCGGAATGGATGAAACGACGATTAAACGCTTGTTTGAGCCGTTCTTCACCACCAAATTTACGGGGCGCGGATTAGGTCTGAGCAGTGTGCTGGGCATCATCAGGGGGCACAAAGGGACCATCACGGTGGACAGTATAGTGGGCAAGGGCAGCACTGTCAAGGTATATCTTCCTGTGGACGTCGTCCGCCCAGAGATGCCGTTGGAAGAGGAAGCAACCGAGATCGGTGCCTGGCGTGGTAAGGGTACAGTGCTGCTGGTGGATGATGAGGAATCAATACGTGAGGTGGGCCGTCAGATGCTGATCCACATAGGGTTCGATGTATTGACCGCATCCGATGGACGGGAAGCCATTGAGGTTTACCGGGGATTTCAGCAGCAGATATCGCTGGTGTTGCTTGATATGACGATGCCCGACTTGGACGGTGTAGATACCTTTAGAGCACTTCGGCGTATGGACCCGAAGGTTAAGGTGGTGATCTCGTCTGGCTACGCTGAGAAGGATGTGGAGTTGAAGTTCGCGGCTGAGCATGTGGATGGGTTCATTGCTAAGCCATATACACTGGCGGAATTACGCGATCATCTGTATCGGTATCTGAGATAGCCTTTCGGAGCGTGGCGTTTGTGATGAAAGCTCGAGTCACTTGGTAGCCACTGCCTAGATCGATGCAGTCTACCTTGACCCATGCTGCGCATATTGAATAGACTACATCAAAGAACAACGGTTCCTGCATCGCGCGACAGCAACTCGCACTTCATATCGGAAGAGGTAATAGAAAATGCCGGTAAGCGTTAAAGTTCGGACGAAAACACTCATCATACTCATCGTGATCATAGTCACACTATCGGCTGTCTGGTGGTTATTGCCATCAGGCATCTACCTGTATGGCAACTACGGCTTGGATGTCACCGTGACGAAGGGACGGGTCAACGGAATCATGGCTTCACCAGATGCCGGCTTTTCATCATGGGGTGCTCTTGGTGCTGGTCAAGAGTCCAAGGAGGAGTTGGCTCAGGAAGCGAAACAGCATCAACAATGGATATATTCCCATTTGGACCTACGCGGATACAGGTATGGGATGAGCCGCGATGATGTGAAGGCGAATGCCCGAAGGCGCGGTGACCGCATGGCCCCTGAAAGCTCAATGGTTAAAACGGAAGATGGCACGACCTTGATGTTCTCCTACGATGACCAGCAAAAGCTGAACACGGTGGTGATTTATTGTATTTACGGTCCTAAGCTGGGATTTCGTCAGGGCAGTACCGTGTGGAGCATGAAACGGGCGATCGGGGAACCGAGTTTCGTCTTGCGTAACAGGGCTCCTTTGCCCATAATAGACCGGCCTTTATAGTGGGAATAATATCCGCTGGAGGGATCATCTATGCCTGAATACGTAAACATTCCAGTTCGAAAAACAGTGATCATTCTGTTGGTTATGATATTGGTGGTGATCGGCGTCAAGTGGAGCCACCGTAGTAATAGACAAACAGAGATACTTCGGTACGATCGACTGGGCCTGGAGGCTATGATGGTGGGCAATAAGCTGAACGCCATTTCGGTGTCGCCGGAGGGCCCAGCATGGACATGGGCTCAGTACCAACCGCCGCAAGATACAGCTATCGTGATGGCGCAGAAGAGGCGTGTTAAGGAAAAGTCGATCTATTCACAGATCGACTTGCGCGGATACAAGTTTGGTATGACCATGGCGGAGGTACGGGCGAATGCAAAACGACGGGGTGACCGCATCGAACCCGGGTCCGAAATCCAGACATTGTTTCTAAAAGATGGCACTCAGATGTCATTTGGCCTTGAAAGCAACCATGTGATGTATATCCTGGTGGCTGGTTACTTCGGCAATAAATCTGGCATCAAGCAGGGGTGTAGTGTGCGCGATATCAAACGGGTTTACGGTAAGCCCGATTTTGTGATGGATTCGAGCTCGGGTAACATCTTCTGAAGGCTCAGGCCATTCACCTCACTCCGAATACATTCCGGTAATATTGTGGTCACGCGCCTAATACAACACATAGGAACACACAGAAAATGAAACACGAAGATATCATACGCATGTTGAACCTGGTGCCGCACGATGCCGAAGGCGGCTACTATCGCGAGACTTACCGCAGTGCCGAAACCATCAGCGGCGATATGCTCCCCAGCCGGTATGGTGGTGCCAGGAGCATGGGCACGGCGATCTACTACCTTCTCACCACCGATTCTTTTTCGGTGATGCACAAGCTGGCTTCGGATGAAGTATTCCATTTCTACCTGGGTGATCCTGTCGAGATGCTGCAGTTGTACCCAGACGGCTCGCATAGCATCGAACTGTTGGGCAGCGATTTGGAGGCAGGGCAGCATCCGCAGTTGGTGGTGCCCACCGGAGTGTGGCAGGGATGCAGGCTTGTGCCGGGTGGGCGGTTCGCGCTGATGGGAACCACCGTCGCACCAGGGTTCGAAATGGCCGACTTCGAGACCGGGTCATTCGAGGAGCTCACCGGGCTCTATCCCGACTGCACAGAGATGATCCGAAAACTGACAAGGTAGGGAGGGGTAGCCTTACCTATCAGGTCGGGCTGGCGATATGGATCACGGTGGAGGTTCGTGAGATGCCTCTTTATTTCATACATTACGATACTTTCACTATAGAGTGAAAGAGGTAATATTCATGAAAATATTGGTGATATTGGCCATAATCGACTATATATTCACTAATTTGCATTATTTCACTATATTATATAAATGGTGAATACAATGAGAAGTGACCCTGTATCATATACAGATGCGGAAACCGCGCTTCGGTGCTGTCTGGATGAGGTGCCGTTTATCACGGTTCAGCAACTTGGTGCTGCCGATTCTGCGTACCCCGGTTTGGACTTTCAGGCCAACCTGCTGGTCGGGGACAGGCCAATAGTGATATTTGCTGTCATCATGAGTGACGGAACCCCACGCACAGTCAGGGAAATCACTGCCAGGGTATCAAGCTGCCTTGAGCGTGTACCGTTGAAGTCATACGGAGTGCTCATTGCCCCTTACATATCTGAAGATGCAGGCGCCATACCGCGCGAACAAGGTGTTGGGTATGTGGACCTTGCTGGTAACTATCAATTGTGCTTCGATCAGGTCTATCTGCATGTGCGCAAAGGCGAAAAGCCGATGGCTGTTAAGCAAACCCTACGCTCCATCTACTCCCCTAAAGCCTCACGCGTCTTACGCGTGCTGCTTGATGAACCGGGGAAAGTATGGAAGGTGCAGGAAATGGCCGAGAGCGCGGGCATCAGCCTGGGGATGGCCTGGAAGGTCAAAGATCAGCTATGTGCCAGGGAATGGCTTCAGGTGCAGAACAAGGATCTTGTGCTGACAAGACCGGAAGCATTGCTCAAGGAGTGGGCGTTGAACTACAAGCCTGTGCCTAAAGAGAGCATCTACGACTTCTACTCTTTCCACAGCCCAAGCGAGGTTGAATTCCGGCTTGCGGAAGTGTGTAAGGCGCGAAGCATCCCATACGCACTTGCTGAGTTCTCCGGCGGGGCACGGTATGCACCGGTTGTCCGTTACATGCGTGCAAGTGCGTATGTGGGTGAACGCGTTGACGAGATAGTGGATGCACTGCAGCTTAAGCGGGTAGCTACAGGCGCGAATGTCAGACTCATACTGGATAAAGATGGCGGTTCATTCCTGCGATCCCGCGAGGTAGACGGTTTGAAAATTATATCGCCTGTGCAAGCATATCTGGACTTGTCCAAGATACCGGGACGTGGCGAAGAAGCGGCTGAAGGGATATTGAAGAAGGAGATTGAGCCGAAATGGCGGTAACTCAAACAGACTATTCTGGTGATCAGGTTGAAGCCGCGAAGTCGGTGATGCTGGAATTGACACACCTGCTGGGCGAGTATAAAGATGACATAGTGATCATCGGCGGATGGGTTCCTGAGCTTCTGCTGTCTGATCATGTAGGCAACATTGACGTTGATCTAGCACTGAACCATCTGACACTACACGAAGCTGGCTACACTACAATCGAGAAGCTGCTTCTGTCTCAGGAATACCGTAAGAACGTGGACCAACCTTATATCTTTTACCGCACAGTGGTCGTGAACAACAAAGAGATTGATGTAGAAGTTGATCTTCTATCTGGCGAATATGCCGGAACGAGCAAGAGCCACCGACACCAAAGTATCCAAGACATTAAGGCGAGGAAAGCGCGCGGATGCGAGCTTGCATTCGACCTGGCCTCCGAGGTGACAATATCCGGTCATCTTCCTAACGGCGGTAAGGATACAGTCAAAGTGAGGGTGGCATCCATAGTGCCCTTCATCGTAATGAAGGGTATGGCGATCTACGACCGTCTCAAAGAAAAAGACGCTTACGACATCTACTTTTGCCTTAAGAACTACCCGGGTGGCCTTGACACGCTTGTCGAAGAGTTTCGGCCGCACGCATCGAACGGGCTGGTCAAGGAGGCTTTGGGGAAGATCGCAGGTAAATTCGCCACATACGATAGCGTAGGGCCGGTCCACGTGGCTGACTTCCTGGAGATAGTAGACTCGGAAGACCGTGAACGAGTGCAGCGTGATGCCTATGAGCGTGTGAGCTACCTAGTTGGAAAACTGGTAACTGAATGACCCCAAAGTTGAATGAGGTCTTCTAATACAGTCCTTTCCGCTCATCTCCGACTAGTTATGAACACCCCTGTTTCTACACCAAACATTGAAAGAGATATGCGGATACCTGCCCCAAACCCGCATACGGCAAGCGATCGGCATCGCGCCATTTTCTCGTTACCATAGTCTATTACGTCAACCCAGGTTGGACAAACACAGTGCTGCACGACCGATCGGAGAAGACTGCTCTATTTCATCGGGCCGATCTTCAGAATGCGTGTCTGTGCATAGCTCATCGGCAAGGTCAGTTTGGGTCCCATACCCAGCTTCTGCCCGGTCATCAAATCAAAAACCGGCTCATTGCGACCGGTGTCAACCCGGACAGCTCCATCAGTGGACGCATGTAACGCCAGAACATCGCCGTTAGCATACACGATGCAATCCTGCTGCGTATACAGATGCACTCCAGCGGCAGCGGCCAGTTTCCGCAACAGAACCCTGTTCCAACCCGGCGTTCCCCAGAACACCGTAAGGCCTCCCTCACGCTTACGGACAGCAACCGCAGTCGATCCATCGGAGTATCTACCTTTGATTTCGGAGGGTTTCGCGTCCGTCACCGCGAACGTCGGATCCATCTTTTCCGGCCTCACGTAGAATACGCTGCCTATGAGCTCTTTACTTGCAGGAAGCGCATATGACTGATCGAGTTGAGCAAGTTTCAAGGAAAAGCCTGTCAACTGCTTCATCGCCGAGAGTGAGTGGTACAGACCATTAAAATAACCAGGGGCATATGCCCAGATGCACACGCTGCCTTTGGTCGCTTTCAATAGTGCTGCCCTTTGCCTGGCGTCCAGCTTCCAAGCGCCAGCGAACACATACATTTTCGCCTTCACTTTACCCGCAAGCACATCATCCAGCAGATACTGCCCAAATGGAGCTCCTATACGGCTCAGTTCACGGCGAGCTTCGGTGACCAACGGCCCACCCACCTTGTCGGAGCCATCAGACAGCATCAGCATGCTTTGCTCATCGAGAACAAGGGCGATTTCTGGCCGAAATGGCTTGGCATTGTTGATGTAGTAGTCATCCATCATCGCCATCTTCTTCATCTGCGCCCACATGCTGGGGCTATCAAACCAGCCGCTGGCCGCCAAATCCGCCCACCATGTGGCGAAGTTACGGGTGGCTTCCTGGGCCACATTTCGGGTAAGCAGTTGGTTGGTCTGATCCACCGATGTCAGCACCTGCTCTGTCCCCGAAAAGCCCTTCTCCGTCACAAGCGATGTGCGGGTGTCATCCTCATTCAGCCACATCTTGCCCGCCAGCGCCACGCTTTCTGCGGCAGTCATGCAGGGCGAAGATTGCCCCAGTCCACGGTCGCCATACGAAATCGGTGAGCAGACGATGTCGATATCCGGGCAGTCGAGTATCTGGCGAAGCGCATAGTGACCGGACGACCCCGCTCCAGTCGTCATTGGCGCGAATTCAAATACATAGCCGTAGAACACCAACACCAGTTTGCGGCCGGAGGTGGCCTTTCGAACTACTTTGGCGTAGTCGCACACGCTGTCCGCCATACTTTTCTGCTGGAACTGCACAAAGTCCATCACCTGCCGCTCGGTCTTCGGGTCACGGAATATCCCGCCAGGGGAGCTGTGCCGTCTCTCGGGGCCAGGAACTTCAGCCGTAGTCAGTGTGACGGATTTGTCATTCCAGGCCTGCTGTATCTCAAGGTCACTCTTGTACTGTGTCTTCAGCCATTTGCGGAAGGCCGTAGCGTCGCAGGGTGAATAGCCATTCAACGGCCGATCCCAGCTATCCTGGTAGAACCACTCACCGGTCATCTGGCCGTTCGGGTGGTAGCCGGCGATGTGCTCGCCTAGTGTGCTTTCAAGGTGCTGAACCAGCTTCTGCAGCCGTACCGATGCCTCTTTTTTGAATAGCTCAGAGGCCGGAGAGGCGGTGTTGGGGTGAGTGCCGCTCTCCCAGCGCATCTTCTCGTCAGGATGCTGT
This sequence comes from Armatimonadota bacterium, assembly GCA_963677485.1. Classification (GTDB taxonomy): domain Bacteria; phylum Armatimonadota; class HRBIN16; order HRBIN16; family HRBIN16. The sequence continues at coordinate 1,891,066 of OY781964.1, forward strand.
GCCAGCCACCATTCAGGCGCATACACCTGTATTCTGGGGATAAGCAGCGCCTTGGGGTTGGCCTTTAGTGCGATATCCAATATGGCATCTACATTACACCAGTCCTCTGGCTCGCCGGGTTTCGGCCAGGGGAATGGGATGGTTGTGCTCACAAAGTGGACCCCAGCCGCGGCTGCCAACTTCACTTGAGACTCGAAAGGCCCGGGAGGCCATCCGAGGAACTCATAGACATCTCCTGGTCGATAGAATGCTGTCTGTAACGACCTCTGGGTAGTAGACTTCATCCACAAGCTCACCCGATAGCGGTGAGCTGCTTCAAGCTTCAGGTTCGGCACATGGTGGATAAAGAAATCTGGCCAAACACCATCTGGAGGGTTGTTGATTTGAACATGCAGTCCGGCTGAGCCATCCTGCCCGACTCCGGGTTCCACACTTACTTTGCCCACAAAATTCTTATCGTCAGGCGGCCATGTCAACCATTCTTTGGTGAATGATGCGTGGCCATCTTCGAAATCACAAACGGGGATGGTTTGTGCACCTGTAGTGAGGTCCACGACGCGGATGTTATCAATATAGACATCCCCTGCAGTGTGACCTAATCTCAGACGCATCGTCGCAGTCTTAAGCTCTGCTTGAAGAGGGGTGAACTCATATTGGATGATCTGAACCTTTGGAAGGATGGTGATCAATCCCGGCTGTGGCTGCCCCCAAAACATGCGCGCCCTGACAGGCTGCCCGTTCACCATGATCCGCGGAGCGCCTGACCGGCTTTGCACTCGCACAGTCAGCGGCTTAGCCTGTGCCATACTCACTGCGAGCATGACTACAGCTGTCAGCAGATTGATCGGACGACTGGGGGTCATGGGATCACCTCAAAGTATTGTTCATTAACGAGATGATACTGTCTTTTGCCCCTAAGCGCACGCATGGTGAATCGGCCAGACGACCAGATCGAACGAAGTGAGCTAATGAACGACCTTCTCCTCCCATATCTGAGACGGTAGTTGTGAGGGTATACATTTATATGTTTCATTAAGTGCTATACTTAAGAACATACTACTCAGCCGGGGGTAACCGTGTGCGAAGAATGCTCGCTTTACTTCTCATATCGATGGTGATGCTGGGCTCAGGAACATCTGCCCAGGATGCCGTCACCTACTATAAACAGGGCGATACTTTTCAGACTAGCGGCCAGTTTGTTGAGGCGGTTAAGTCATATGATAAGGCCATCGAACTCGATAATAAGTATGTTGATGCCTTTATCAAGCGCGGCCAGTGTAAGCGTCAACTGAAGCCCCCCGACTATAACGGCTCGCTTGTTGATCTTAGCAGGGCCATTAAGCTTGACCCAAAGTCCTTCGTTGCTTATAACAGCCGAGGCGGCACCTATAAGGCCATGATGAAATACGATCTGGCTATGTCGGACTTCAATAAGGCCATTGAACTCGATTCAAAAAGCGAGAAAGCCCTATACAACCGCGGCACTCTGTGGCTGGATACCAAGGAATATACCAAAGCCGTCGCCGATCTGACCCTCGCCATCAACCGCGTCCCATCATATGTGTTTTCCTACTTTCAACGGGCCAAGGCCTACCAAGCCCTGAAGAGAGATCAAGACGCACTGGCTGATTATGATAAAGCGGTGTCTATGGAACCAAAATACGCCGATGCCATGCACTACCGTTCAATATTGAAGCAAGCGATGGGTGATATACAGGGGGCGATTGCAGACTCCCGTAAAGCGGTTGAAATAGATCCCAAAAGCAACCTCTATAAGGCCCAACTTGGTGATCTCCTTAACGCTAAGCCTGTTGATGCCACCGTCGCTGACACGCCTGATAAACCGATTGCCTCTGTGAATTCAACATCAATCCCAATCACATTCCTTCCCGATAAACCGGACGATATTGCTATCTGGAACAATCCAGCGACGCCCTGGCAAAAAGGCGCGACCCCGATAACAGGCAACCTTACTGCTGCCGAGATGAACACTAACATGGATTTCAGCACGTTGGATTTCGACGGTTATCAGTCTGCCGTCATGGCCGCAATGGGCAGCATGCGGCTCGTATACGGCGATATGGCGCCAGAGGAAGAGGGTCGGTTCCAAGCTGGATGGTCGCCACTGATTGACTTCCCCACTCCGATAGGGCTCGGATACCTCAACAAGATGAATCCGCTGCTGCAGGAGTTTTTGCGTCTGCGCTCAGTCATGGTCTCAACCGCCATGCAGTTCGACGAGGCTTGGACTGAGGCAGGGGTTGCCGCTGGCTTCGGACTAGAAGATATGGCTGCCGGAGCACTTCAGAATGCGAATGTATATAAGCAAGGCCTTGTGAACCTCAAGCAGCGCATGGATGCCGTCGTCCAACAGATCACGGTACTCGGCGATCCACCCAACCCAATCGCCGCCAAACAACGCGCCAGAAAAAAACTGGTACAGACGTTAAAGTCATTACCGTTTGTACAGATCACCCCTGCGAATCAGACCGTCTCGCTGGGGCAACCGTGCAAATTCATGCCGACTGTAAGGAATATGCCTGCAGCAACTAAGCTATCATGGACGTTTGGTGACGGAAAATCGGCAGTCAAGCCGTCAGCTACCTCAGTTTCGTACGCCTACGCTAAACAGGGCACATACACGGTCAAGCTCGTGGTCACAGATGCCAAGACAGGCGCAAAAGTTGGTGCATCCGAGGCAAAAGTGACCATAGGGGATGCTGCTCCCAGAGGTAGATATGTGTTGATTGATGTGACGTCGAAGATGGAGCCTGAAGAATGGCTTGAGGTTACCGGTGGTCTTGGTAGCATCACTGAAACCCACACCAGTCACGAAGATCCCAAGGATTCGACGAAAGAGACCGGTAGCTGTAGTGTGGAGTACAGTTGGACGAACCCGCCAAGCTACATAGACCCAAAGGTCAATACTAAGTTTACGTCAAGGACAGCCTTCAAGAGTAGATCCGGACGCTGGAGCATCACGGTTCAGGGGCTTAACGCTGCTCTGCAATTCTTCAAGACTGACCAGGTAGATATCATGAACCAGATATGGACAGGGCAGTTCAACAGTCTATCAATGATGGATATGGTCAGTATAGGCTCTACATCATTTCTTGATGAACCACGGATTTCAACTGATGGGCCCAAAACCGAATGGCACGAAAAACCCGGCAAATATCCCCAAGAGCAGACTTGGACAGCCGAATCCGACCATATCGACACAAAAGATTGCCCATTTGCGATGGTTGTGATCAGGGTTAGTTGCGGCTACCATATCGGGTATACATGCTATAAATACAAGTATGACCCCACCGGCGTCGAGCAGGCAATTAGCCTGGCGAAGATAGAACAAGCATCGAAGGAACAAATAGAGACGCAGACTGCGCAACAAGCCGCAGCTAATGCGCAGGAGCAGTCGAGGAAAGACGCCATCGCGGGTCATACCAGTACCATCGCGTTCTATACAACCAGCATCACCGGTTTGCGTTCACAGCTAGCTACAGAAACTAATCCTGACCGCACAAAGGAACTGAACAGCCGGATCGTTGATGCCCTCACGGAGATACAACACGAGAAGGACCTGATCGCGTCGATCCAAACCGGCACCATCGTGCACAACCGCACGGTAGCAGAGGATGTGCAGCACACCCAGCTCATAAACTCATGCTTCCGAGACATTCAGATTAGCAAGCAGATCCAAGACAATGCACTGCGAGCTCGAAACTTCTTCAAAGCGGCTGATAACCTGCAAGCACTCATCAACATCCTACCTCAGGCCGAGGCGGCTCAACTCCGTGAGTGGGCGAACAAGAAACTGGATGTCAAGGCGATGGTTAACCGCGATTCCTCCAAATTGAAGCAGATCAGCTCTGCCGTGTTAAACGTCGTTCAAGGTAAGAACCTGGGCGATGAGGCACAGGCCATGGAAGCCATCAATACTCTTGAAGAGATCAAATGGGGAGCGAGTACAGCACTCATCGTAGTGGCTCCATTTGCTGCTGCTGAGGGCATCGTCGTCGGCTCGACACTGGCGGCGCAGGCTCCTTCATGGATCGCCACCGGATACGGTATCGGCACTGGCTACATCGAGGGTGGGCCAAAGCAGGCTATCATTACCGGCGCACGGTTCTACTCCTCATTTGTTGATGTCGCCATGGCCGGTATGGAAGGCTACCAGGCTGAAGAAGGTGGAGGGGTGAGTGGCGCAGCCAAGAACGTGGCAATTACGCTTCTCATGCGTAAGGGCAGCGAGTTGTCCGCCAAACAGCTCATGCAAGGCAGGCTGAAGGCCAACCAGCCCGTACGCACCTGGAAAGAGGTAGTTGAAGACGCAGATTTTGAACAGGCTAAGCAGGACGGCCAGTCGCTTGTGAAAAAGTACCAGGGCGACCAGGATGCATTTGATGCAATGGTGAACAAAAACAAACCTTCAAACCAGAAGGCGCAGGAATATATCGCGGCTAATGCCAACAGTCTTGCCAAAACCAAAGAAGGTAAGGTGCTAACGGAATCTCTCGCGACAGTCGAAAGCAGTTATACCGCGAAGATGGCCATCAACGAACAGAGCATATCTGCTGCGACAAAGCAAAACTACAACCAGAATCTGGAACTGTTCATGGAAAAGCCGGTCGTCGACCGTACCAAGGAACTGATGAAGCAGCGCGGCTGGAACGACTTCGAGATGAATCAGATCCGACATGGTGCCAACATAAACAAGGTGGGACGTGACCATGACCTGGCCGTTCAAGAAGAGGGTTTCGATCCTCAAAAAGGCGGGCAGAAGAAGACCATCATGGAGTTTCAACAAGAGTTGGAGCTGTGCCTCAAGCAGGCATATCAAGAAAACAGCGGAGGCCGCACATCAAAGATGGCCGACTGGAAGGCTACCACATCCGTCGACCCAGAGGCCTACATAGACAAGAGTGTACTGAACCTGAATAAGCTCCGCGATCAAGGTGGTGATCCTTACTCGATGTTGAACAAAGACCTTGCCGAGCAAACAGGCGGAGTCAACCTTTACAAGGTCAAAACGGCACTTGCCAAAGGCTCACGTGAGGGCACTGCAGAGGCGTGTCGAACGCTCAGCAAAGAGCTTGACACTAAGATACTTCCGTCATGTCCTAAAGGTAGTTCTCAGGCAATATACTTCCTGAACTTGAAGAAGGCACTCGACAAAGGGGCGACTGACCCTCGGAATGGCGAAATGATGGTATACGGAATTACCGGCATCCGGCTCGAGGACCTGGCTTACAAGATCAAATTCGAGCTCATGAATATCACCCAAACAGGCAAGCTATAAGAGACGAGGAGCTATACACTGTATACCGACAGTGTGCAGAACTTCACAATGCGCACGAACTGGGCCACACGATTCTGGCCCCCATGTTCAAAAACTCGAATTCGAGCATGATAAAAGTCATCTCATGACTATGATGACCAAACCTATCTTGGAGATAGTGATGCGGATGCCGCCATATACCCGCACATTGGTGTCGTAGCAACAAAGCCGATTGAAGCATTATGGGATCAGATTTGACTATATTGAACGTTAATAGTGCTATACTGATGCCAGACCACACGGTAAGTAGCTTGTCACGTCTGGTATAGGAGTTATACACATGTCTCGTTTACTCGTTATGACCACTCTGGTATGGCTATCTTTGCTTGCATTGTTATTCCCAGCTTTACCAGTCTATGCATGCAGCACAGTGCCAACGATAGCCTCTTTTACGCCAACAAACGGGAAAGCAGGTGATGCAGTAACGATTACCGGCACATACTTCACCTTGGCATCTGTCGTGAGATTCAATGGCATACTTGTGACCGCACTGACCGTGAAGAACGCAACCACACTCATCTCCACTGTGCCAGTTGGTGCCACAACCGGTGCTATTTCCGTCGCTACTGCATTCGGTACCGCTTCGAGCGCAATCCCCTTCTACATCGCACCTACGATAAGCTCTCTCTCCCCGACTAGTGGTAAGGTTGGTAACATCATCACGGTCACAGGGACGAGCTTTACTGGAGCAACGGCGGTTCAATTTAACGGCATGGTTGCGGAATTCAGCGTGGCAAACGACACATCGATCACTTCTACGGTTCCCGAAGGAGCCACTACTGGTAAGATATCGGTCACTACCCCAGGCGGAAATGCGGCAAGCGGTGCAGATTTTACGGTCGTTGAGACGTCAACACTAGCAGTTACGATCGATCCTGGTGGTGGATATATCGGGAAATTCAGTGATATATCACTCAACTATCATCTGATAGGGCCACAATCATACACTGGAACATTGTTATTAGGCGATGACGGAAAATCAACTATAAGTGGGCTTCTCCCCGGTGCTTACAAGCTATCTCTCACCGGTAGTCATTGGTTGAGGCGGATTATAAAGGGCATCTATGTAGATGGTTCCAACAGCGTGAACACGGCATTAGCCAATGGTGATGCTGATGGCAATGATCAAGTAAACCTGTTCGACTTCGTAGTGCTTGACTCCAAGTTCAACTCAGCCGATATCATGGCCGATCTTGATGGCGATGGTCAGGTTAACCTTTTTAATTACATGATCATTGACCTGTATTTTGGCGCACAAGCAGACAGCCTTCTTCTTCTCGAACCTAAGCTGAACCCCAAAGATGGCGCGGAGATGGTGTGGGTGCCTTCGGGGGAGTTTTTGATGGGATCCAACTCGAATAATTCGGATGAAAGCCCCCAGCGATCGGTCTATCTGGACGGATTCTGGATGTATAAAGACGAGGTGACGGTGGGGCAGTATCGCACGTTCTGTCAGGCAACAAGCCGTTCTATGCCTGGTGCACCAGATTGGGGATGGCAGGATACACACCCGATGGTGAATGTGAGCTGGCAGGACTCGACGGCATATGCCAGTTGGGCAGGTGCTTCGCTTCCTACGGAGGCTCAGTGGGAAAAGGCTGCTAGAGGTACAGATGGGCGACAGTATCCTTGGGGGGACGTGTGGAACACATCCAAATGTGCCAACGCTGGTAATTCGCCATCGGGTACGAAGCCGGTAGGCAGCTACCCCTCTGGTCTCAGTCCATTTGAATGCATGGACATGGCGGGCAACACATGGGAGTGGTGCAATGATTGGTATAGTACCACCTAAGGCGGCTTAGCCGCAACCAAAAAAGGAATGATTGCATTCGCCACGTAATATACATTCAAACACCCTTTCGTGAGGTTGCCCAGAATGACATCACTTCAAGAACGCTATGCAAAGCAGATAGCTGGGGTATATTCATGCTTCGACCGCATAGTTATCACCGGTACAATCCCAGGCTGGTGTCATAGCGACGGAATGGGCATCTATCTTCATCAACGCAACATCAGGCTATTTGACTTTCCTAAGGAATTTGCCGAACCTCTACGAGATGAGATCAAAGCCAATGCGGAACGCCTTGCCGTTACCAACAGCATTGAAATTGAGTATATACGCCGTGCCTCTTCATTTCGAAAAGAAGACCGCATCAAAGAGATCATTAGTAGTCGAGGGTGTCACCCCGGTCTCGTCCACATATTCTCAGTGTTGGAAAAATGTCCTGCATACACCCCGTGGCACGACAAGATTACCCACAAAACCCGGCTGAATATCAAGGAGACCAAGTGTCTTCATTACTACTTCTATTTCATCGATGCAGAGTTTGGACTGTGCTATCTACGAGTTCCGACCTGGGTGCCCTTCCGTCTGCAATTCTATTGTAATGGACACAATTATCTCGCGCATTGCCTTCAATCCGAGGGAGTAGTTTTCACTCCACTGGACAACGCCTTTGTAAAAATCGACGACTTTAGCTGTGCTCAGAGGCTGGCAGACGCTTTTCCTGCTGATAAGCTGCACCATGCGCTGGATGCATTTGCCAGAATGTATTGCCCCGTGATACGGCTTGCTGACAATTCATATCATTGGTCGCTAATGCAGGTGGAATATGCTACAGACATCGTGTTCAAACGCGCCGAAGACCTCAAAGCCATCTACGATAATCTAGTCAAAACAGCGATACATACGGTAACGCCAGAGTCTATCGCGATGTTTCTTGGTAAGAAACTTGATGGGCGAACACTCGCTGAGATCGGCACTGACTACAAGTTCGATCGCCGCATACAAGGCACGCGCATCAAACACTACATGGGATGGGCTTCTATCAAAATGTATGACAAGCAAGGGATAATCTTGCGTATCGAGACGACTGTGAATGACGTCTCTGAATTTAAACACTACCGTGAGGTAGAACATCATGATGGGACGACTGAGATTAAATACGCCCCTATGCAAAAGACCATCTACAGCCTTCCTCCATTGAGGGAACTGTTATTATCTGCAAACAACAGATATCTTGACTTTCTTTCCGCCCTTGATGACAACAGCGATGGTGAACATCAGATCATCAAAATCGCGACCTCGACCACCCGTGATCATCGCTCGTATCGAGGATTCAACCTTTTCCTCAAGAAGGATTTGGAATGTCTCATTGCACTTGCTCGCGGAGAGGGATGCATCAGCGGGATCACAAACCGTATGCTTCAAAAAGCCTTACCGCAGATGTCCAGCTCTCAGATATCATACTTCATCAAGCGATGCCGAGTATTCCGGCTCGTTAAAAAATGCGGTAAACGCTACAAATACTACCTCACTGCACTTGGCAAGCGTATCATCATGGCAGCACTTGCTATTCGCCAGATCGTTGTGCCTAACGCTTTGTGTGGTGCGTAATATCAGAATATTCTATACACCGTGTTCAAAATATGGTTGGTAAGATACTATTACCAAATAGCACCTGGCAGAAACCCTCTCGGTCCCGTTGATGGCCAATATCGGCTGATGCGTGGTGGGTCGTGGCTCGACGGTGCCGAAGCCAGTTCGTTCCGCTGTTCGTTCCGAACCTACAATCTACCTACGAACCGGTACATCAGCATCGGCTTTCGTTGCGCCATGACGGAATAGCGGCTTGCGCATTGCCAAGACAGCCGCCTCTGCCCATTTGCGAGTATGCGATCAAGCCCTACACACCACGGTTTTGCACAGGTGTCATCCGCATACCTGGCGGCTCCATGGGCAAGCCGGGTCTCAGTAAGGCCTTTACGCAAGGAAAATACATCGGCATCAACTGGAATGTATCTGGTGCTGATACCGCCGAGAAATGCCTGGCTGCGAGCATCATTGCAGCTAATGTGAAACAGTGGGCGAATAAACGGCAATGCCTGGTGGTTTTGGACCACGATTCCTCTATGAAGAAGAGCCTTCCTGCTGCTTTATAGATGATCATCCCCTACTATCTTTCGAAGGGGTATCACTTCGGTACACTCTGTTCCGATAGCTCCTGGCGAAAAGCCGTGGCTGCCGGACTGGTTCCACAAGAGCCCGCTTATACAATCAATAACAAAATCAAGCCGAAGTTATGAGTGGTTTTCCTGTCCCCAGACAACATGATGACCGCGCGTTGAATGCCTGGTTTCCGTGCAGCAGGCTTGCCCGTGGCCTGCAGATGGAGGTAAAATGCATTCGGTGATACCGCATTTTGCCTCAACCAACCGATGATTCCCCGCTCATGCGGGTTGATACAAGGAGATTCAGCTTATGATCGTCCCCACCAGTGTGCTGTTTAAGCACGCGTATTTAAAATACGCACTTGGTGCATACAACATCAACAACCTCGAGCAGACCATGGGCCTGTTCAAGGGTAACATGGATTCCAAGGCACCCTTCATTATCCAGATTTCCAAGGGCGCACGCAGCTACACCGACAAGCGCATGCTTGAGGCGATGATCCGCGCAGCAGACGAAATCTGGCCAGACGCACTTTTTGCTGTTCACCTTGACCATGGCGACGAAGAAGCATGTATGGACTGCATCGCCAGCGGCTTCTACAGCTCCGTGATGATCGACGGCAGCAGCCTTCCCCTGGAAGAGAACATCGCCGTCACCAAGCGTGTCGTCGAAGCAGCTCATGCTAAAGGCGTGAGCGTGGAAGCGGAACTCGGCACCCTGGGTGGCGTGGAAGAGCACGTTGCAGTGGACGAGAAAAATGCGCACCTCACCGACCCCAAAGAGGCAGAGTATTTCATCAAGAAGTCCGGCTGCGACAGCCTCGCCTGCGCGATTGGCACCAGCCATGGCGCATTTAAGTTCAGCGGTGGTCAGGGTATCCATTTCGAGATCATTGACGCCATCCGCGAACTAGAGCCAGGTTTCCCGCTAGTTATGCACGGTTCCTCCAGCGTTCCGCAAGAAGAAGTTGAGTTGATCAACAAATACGGCGGCGCCATCAAGGGTGCCAAGGGTGTGGATGCTAACCAGTACCTGCCCGCAGCCAAGAAGGGCGTCACCAAAATCAACATCGACACCGACGGCCGCCTGGTGTGGTGCCGTGTTCACCGCCAGATGTTCGTAGAGAAGCCTGAAAACTTCGACCTGCGACCTCCCGGTATCATCTTCCAGAAGGAATATGCCAAGTTCATCGCCAGCCGCAATGTACTGCTTGGTTCCGCTGGTCAGTTGGATTCCGCCCGTGAGTTCTGCAAAGCCAATCTGTAGTCTTTCGATTGGTACGGTTCGAAAGCCCCTCCTTGACCGGAGGGGCCTTTTTTCGTATGTATGAGTAGCCGTTTATGAGGGCAGGCTAATACCCACAAATGAATAACAGGTATATGGCCACGGTGCCGCGACATGAATGTCTCGGCTATTGACATGCCAAGCCTGCTGAAGCAGTCTGGGTGCAGCCACCATACAACAACGGCACCCTCCCAGGGCGAAGCCCTGCAGCCTGCTTCAGCAGGCTTGGTATGACAATAGCCATGTGCTTTAGCGCGTGGCGGTGCTTCAATGATATTTGTGTGTATGAGTAGCCGTTATTTGGGCATGGATGGGGTATGGCGTATGGAGCCAGTGAATAGCGGCGTCATCCCGGGCTTTGTTCGAGGATACACGCCGACCACGCTGTTCCCTTCCCACAGATAGCTCATCTTCAAATCCGGCACCGAAGGCCACAAGCCCGACACCGTATGCTCAAACCGTATGACCGGGTATGTGATGCTCAGCGTATCACCTGCTGAGGCGCTAAACTGCAGGTAATCACCTGACCACTTCGGACTGATCTGCTTGGAGTTCTGAAAGGCCCGTATAGCGTCTCGTTCAGCCCAGTGTGGGGGACGGATATAGAACCGGTCACTGACACGGGCAGTGACCGACAACCGCCCCTCATCCGGCAGGGATGAGCTCACAGTTCCCCACTCGGAATCGCGGCTGAAGCACATATTGACATAAACGCCAGATGGCCCTAACGGTGAGTTGGGGTTCTTGCAGATGGTGTTCAGCCAGGTGGTATACACTGCACGCATACCCTCCGGTGCGCAGCAACCTGCGATTTTGAACACATAACCGGCTCCGCCAAGTTGACTGTTTTCGAAGTCGTTCAGCCCGGCGTTGTAGAACCCGCCCTGGAATTTACGGACCTCTGCCAGTCCATTTTCAACCTTCTCTTTTCCCAGTGCTTTATTCATTTCTCGATATTTCGTCTCAAACTCTGGGGTTGCAATGAACTGCAGATTACCTATATAGTTCCGCATGTAGCGTTCGATATAGTCGTAGTATTCCGGGTGCCCATCAAGCGCGATGTATGAGGCCGTGGACATCATATCGGATATCAGACAAACCTCGGTGCACGTCGATGCCCAGGCTGGTGCTGCAGGAAACCATCCCGTTCCGGTGCTGCGGCTGAGCATCCAGTCCCATGAACGCTTGGCAAACTCCACATACCGCCTCTCTTCAGTCACTATACCCAGATGGGCAATCCCCCAGACCGCATGCATGGTCATGTGGCCATGACCGCTGCCAAAGTTTCCATCAGCCGCGAATGCGATGCTGCCAGGCTGCAATCCCTCTATGATCCCATCTGCATACGCCCTGGCGAAATCCAACGCTTCAGCGTCACCAGTTGACAGCCAATAGTTGATCAGTGCTTCGACTAAGGGTGCTGGTTGGGCCGTTGGTAATGCGACGGTGCCGTCTGGATGCATCCCGCCCATCCCGCTTAGAATCCAGCACCGGCCTTTTGCGTCCCACACCGCCAGCTTCTTCAACATGAGCATGATCTTCCGAGCCAGTGCTTTCGACTTTGGATTACTCGTCCTGCGATAGTCTTCCGAAAGACTCGTCAGAATCTTGGTCGCACCCCATATATGGATGATGTAGTCGCTCTTTTTGTATACAGCGTCGACATTGCCCTCATAGAAACATCCTGGCGCACTCCACACGTAACCATTGTCATCGACATAGCTCAACATGCGCTTATGGAAAGCCTTCTCGACATCGCGCCCCATATCTGAGCCGGTGATGTCGCGCATGTAATACCACTCCCAATCCATACGGGCATCTGTGTCACAAGGCACAATCGGGTCGGTACCCTCTGGAGCTGGCGGGCACTGGTAGGTAAAACACTGGAAGACAGGATCATAGTTCAGGTGCTTACGGGGTGATTCCGTTAGGTAACGCAGTGACCATTGGGCCATGCGGTTCAAGTCGATATCTTCAGATCGTGCGAGAACAGAGGATTGCGAAGCTGCCTCGGACACTTGTTTTGCCAGCCGGATGTTTCTGACCGTTCCTGTCAGGCCCTTAATACTTGCCGCCGTCACAGATGCAGTGCTCATTCATAATCTCCAAAACGCGACAACCAATCTGCCGTATATGTAGTTAGCCAACGAACCGCCGTCAAAAGATGACGCCCAGATCAGACCACGTTGATAGTATCATAACCCGCGGGTTTGCACAGGTCTATGTTTTTCGGTCATTGTGAGCATCATAGCTTCGGTACCGGTGGCATGTAGGTACACCCAGGGCGATTCGCCAATCGCCCCAAGTACGCTGAAGCGGACGGGGGAATACTCCCTGCGCCGGCCGGAGCGTAGCGACGCCGGCCGCTAATGATCAGCCACGCGGTGAGGAAACCCCGTAGGGACGCCAGTCCCGTGGGGTGACTGAACCCGTGGCCATTTGCCAATATCGTCAGTTACACCCTGGGCTGCCGTGCCATCACGGGCGGTTGCTTGTTCCTGACACACATCATCCATGGCTATCCGCCAGACCGGCGCGGTCTTGGGACTTCCGCCACCGCTAGCGTACCGCCAGACCGCCCCGGACAGTGGCAATTGGGTACCCATCCACGTCATCCTTGGTTCAGACAATCCGCGTTCATCTGTGTCCATTCGTGTCTATCGGTGTAAATTCGTGGTTGAAAATGAATCCATAACTATTTCGTGCCAATCGCCCCCTGCTACGAAAAAAGACCGGCGCGGTCTTGAGCCTTCTGCATCCGCTAACCTACAGCCAGACCGCCCCGGACATAGCCAATTGGGCTGTGGTGTGCTCACGACAATCCGCGTTTATCTGTGTCCATTCGTGTCTATCGGCGTTTATTCGTGGTTAAGAAATGAATCCAAACAATTTCGTGCCAATCGCCCCCTGCTACGAAAAAAGACCGGCGCGGTCTTGAGCCTTCTGCATCCGCTAGCGTACCGCCAGACCGCCCCGGACAGTGGCATTTGGGCACCCATCCATGTCATCCGTGGTTCAGACAATCGGCGTTCATCTGTGTCCATTCGTGTTTATCGGTGTTAATTCGTGGTTAAGAATTGAATCCAAAACAATTTCGTGCCAATCGCTCCCTGCTTAGGAAAAAGACCGGCGCGGTCTCGAGCCTTCTGCAGCCATGAGCCTGCGCGCAGACCTCCCCGGACAGTGGCAATGCGTGGCTGCAACGTAAGCGAACAGTTGGTGGTGCCGATTCTATGTCTTCTATTGACCAAATGCAGGCTAGCAGTTATCATATTTGAGGCATATAGGCATTTGGGAACAAAATACATGGTAATTTCCGTCTATATTTCACAGGACGTAAACATTGGTCGTCAGGTTAAGGTATAACTAACATATCATCACCCCCCGCCCAAAGGGGCCTGTCAACGCACACTCCGTGCGGGAAAGGGGCAAACACAATGAGCACGACACACCTAAGAGGCTTTCTTCTCACTGAAGAGGGCCATGAAACACTAAAAAAAGAGCTGGAGCATCTGGTCAGCGTCGGTCGAAAAGAGATTGCCGACCGCATCCGTACCGCCAAAGAGTTCGGGGAGATCACAGATAATCCCGAGTATGATGATGCCAAAAACCAGCAAGCCTACATAGAGGGCCGGATCGAGGAGCTTCATAGCTTCCTGGACAATGCGTATACTATAAACAGTGACAGCATCACCACCGATACTGTGGGATTCGGCTCGGTCGTTACAGTTTACGACGCCGACAACGACGATGAGTGGACTTTTCGACTGGTCAGCGCGCCTGAGGCTGGCGATGACGATGATCTGCTATCGATTGACTCTCCTCTAGGCAAGGCACTGGTAGGGCACGCCCCAGGCGAATCGCTGGAGGTAAAAGCCCCCGCAGGTACGGTGAGAATTAAGATATTGGGTATTTCAAAATAGATGGAACAGACAACCGTACAGGACCTGAACGATCAGATGATGCGCCGCCGCGAAAAGCTGGCGGCGCTAGTCGACATGGGGCTCAACCCATACGCAATAGAGGCCTTCGAGCGCACACACACCTGCCAGAAGGTTCATGATGAATTTGAGGCACTGACCGAGCAGCAAGTCGCGGTGTGCGGTCGTGTCGTGGCATTACGCCATATGGGCAAAGCGGCCTTCCTGCATGTGGAGGACTGGAGCGGAAAAATCCAGGCCTACCTGCGTAAGGACGACATCGGCGAAGACAAATGGCCGGTCGTGAAGCTGCTGGACCTCGGTGACTATATCGGTGTGACCGGTAAGCCGTTCATCACCAAAACCGGTGAGCAGTCCATCCACGCCGAAAGTGTGTTGGTGCTCAGCAAATGCCTGCGCCCTATTCCTTACGGCAAAGAGAAGGAAGGGCAGAACTGGAACACGCTCCAGGACGTGGAGATACGCTATCGCCAGCGCTATCTTGACCTGCTGACCAACGATGAGGGCCGCAACCGGCTGGTACAGCGCTGCCACATCATATCGGAGGTTCGCCGCTGGCTGGATGACCGCGGCTTCCTGGAGGTCGAAACCCCCATGCTGCAGGAAGTGGCAGGCGGGGCCGCCGCCCGGCCTTTCATGACGCACCACAACGCGCTGGATTTCGACTTCAAGCTGCGCATCAGCATCGAGCTCTACCTGAAGCGACTGATCGTGGGCAACATCGAAAAGGTGTATGAAATCGGCAAGGTGTTCCGCAACGAGGGCATGGACCGCCGTCATAACCCGGAGTTCACTCTGCTGGAGCTGTATCAAGCCTACGTGAACCTGGAAGAGATGATGGAGATCACCGAACAACTTTTCTACACATGCTGTATGAAGCTGCACGGTGTGCCGTACATCGAAGTGGCCGGCGAGAAGGTAGACTTCACCCCGCCGTGGCCCCGCCGCAGCATGATGTCGCTGATTGAGGAGTATGCCGGGGTCAAGCCGGAAGAGCTTGCGACATTTGATACCGCTTGTGCCGCGATGAAGCGATGCGGCCTGCCTACCGCTGACGAGAACCAGGTGGGCGGAATCATGGAGAAGCTGCTGGAGCGGTTTGTTCAGCCCAGAATGATTCAGCCGATCTTCATCACCGATCATCCGCTGGAGACGTCCCCTCTGGCTAAGAAGAAGCAGGATGATCCTACGCTCACACGCCGTTTTGAGGCCTATATGCTGGGCCAAGAGGTAGCTAACGCCTTTAGCGAGTTGAACGACCCTGACGACCAACGTGAGCGGTTTATGGAGCAATTGCGCATGAGGGCTGCCGGTGATGATGAGGCCCATCCGCTTGATGAAGACTTCCTGCAGTGCCTGGAATACGGCATGCCGCCTACGGGTGGTTTGGGGATTGGCATGGACCGCATGGCCATCATCCTGACAGCCGCCGATAGCATCCAGGATGTGATGTTCTTCCCTGCCATGAAGCCGAAGTCACAAGGCTAGAATCCCGCAGGGTAGCCGCCTTAAGTCCGTCGACCAGTTATTAGCTGGCCGGCGGACTTTTACATTTATAGGACCGGTAGGATGAGTAAGACGAGTAGGACAGTGGAATACCCAGCGGTTCTCTCCTGCTCTCCTACCCTCCGATACTCCTCTTCTCCTACCCTCCTACCTTCTCCAGCAAAACCAGCCCTGGCTCACCACCCTCCACACTACCGCTCAGAATATAGCTCACAGCCGGGCAGCCGGCATCACACGCCACCTGCTCGCTGCAGCCATTACAGCCCTCCGGCTTGAACTCACGCAGCACATGCTGCATCCACAACGGGTGCTGGGGGAAATCCTGGCACTGCGTGTAGTGACCCAGCCGCACCGGCGAGTGGTTGCACACCCGCACGTAACCCGAGGGGTCGACCGCCACGAAGTTGTGAACCGCGGAACACTGACTGGCCACATACAGATGCTTCAACTCCAAACCGCGAATCGCACAAGCGGGCAGCTCCGTACCCATCGAGCCATACCGACCGGCATCAACCAGAGCCGATTCGGCGGTGAGCAGCGCCTCGCGCAGCTCGTCATTACTTAACGACAGCATCTCCCGATAGCCCAACCCCCTGCCGCCTGGCATGAAGCGGTTGAGCAGCAACTGGTCGGCCCCGGCCAGCAGACCCTCGGCGATGTTCTGGTAGAGTTCTTGCAGGTTGAGTTTGGTCACGGTGACCGCCACCGTGACCAGCAAGCCAGCGGCTTTGGCCACTCGGATGGCGTTCAACGCGCTCTGCACATCGCCACCGCCGGTGAGCTGTTCAAAGCTGCGCCATCCCGGCAGCGAGACGGTCAACTGCAAGCCGCACTCCGCCGCGACAGCCGCGAACGCCTCATCAACCAGCCGACCATTGGTGTTCATGTGCAGTGTCGGAGGGGCTTGAGTGGCCACAAGCTCGCCATCCACCGTCCGGAAGTGCGTGCCGGTGGCAGTGGCCGAGTGGCGCAGTATCTCCAGGATGTCCGGCCGCAACAGCGGTTCGCCGCCCGTGAAGGAGAGATGGCTGACACCCATTTCCAACAGATTGTCGATCATCTGCTTGACCTGCTGGGTGTCCTGCTCAGGCAGTCGCTCGAAGCTGCCATCGGGGGCATCCCAAGGGCAGGAGCAGAACAGGCAGCTATGGTTGCATCGGTAGGTGAGTTCCAGTGCAACGGTAGGAGGAAGCGGCGAGGGCATCAGCACCCCGCTACTTTTTTGGTTCATGATCCATACCTAACAGTTGCCGCAGTTTCGGGGCTACTTCCGACAGCGGGGTAAGGCCCGCATATCGCTTGCCCTGGAACAGGCAGAGCAACTGGTAGATCGCTTCCGGTTGCTCCAGGTCCGCCCGATGGGCATTCCCCTTGCGGTCGGTGGTGACCAGCACGGCATAGTAGCCTGTCTTGCCCTTGGAGCAGCGTGAGCAGAGCGTTGTTTCGTCCAGCGAGATACGTATCTGCGCGCGGACCGCTGCCAGCCGGGCGTTGAGCGGTTTGACTTCACGACGGGCCGCTGAGAGTTCCAGAATGTAGTCTTTATGAAAATCGGTGAAGACTGTTCGTGCGCCGCATTTCGGGCAGAGGTAGTCCACACGATCGGGCGGCATGGCCACATCGTAGCACATGGCGGACTGCACCACCTCGTAGCGTTCGGCCTTCTCAAGCTGGTCAAGGCGCGCTTTGATCTGCTGTGCGGTTTGCAGCGGGACGCGGTCTACTTTTTTCGCCGCGTCACTGTCGCTGATACGCTTTACTGGCTCATTTCTCATAGCTTACCCTTTCGAGATTTTTTACCATCCGATGAGATTTTCGATTCTTTTTACTTCGTCACGCAACTGCACGTAACCATATTTCTGCCTGCGACACCATTTTACATATAGCAGACTTTCATCAATGCTCCAAACCCATCAATTTAGTTAGTCGTTCCGAAATATCGCCCAGGCTGACTAGCTTTGAATACCTCTTACCCTTAAGCAGACATTGGATGGCTTGCAAATCGGTGGGATACTCGATATCAGCTCGATGCACGTTCTTACGCTTATCCGTCGTCACCAAAGATGCACGGTTGCCGGGCTTTTCTTTGGCGCAGCGAGCGCACAACGGAGATTCATCAAGCGTGAAGTGTAGTTCAGACTTCAACTTATCAGACAGCCTGTTCAGCTCCGGAATTGTGCTTCGAGCCGACTCGATACCACGAATGTAACTCACCATACTCTCCGTAAACACCGTGCGCGCACCGCACTTGGGACAGAGGTAGTCCACACGAGTGGCTGGAGCGGCAGGTTTGTAGCACATGGCGGACTGCACGACCACATATTGCTCACCGCGTTTAAGTTGGGCCAGCCGTTGTTTGATTTCACTGCGAGTGCGCATCGGAACACGATCGACGATCTTCTCAGCCTGGATTTCGGGAATCTGTTTCACTGGCTCAGTTCTCATAGCTTACCCTTTCGAGAGTGTATGCTTTTATGACGGTATCCTGCGCTGTTGGTTACATTTCGGGTGATCTTGTTCAGGGCAGGCACGGGGGCCTGCCCCTACGGTTGTGACCATACCCATATGACATGTCAGACGAGGTGGACGAGTAGGACTGGTGTGTTTCTTCCGTCTCCGGCTCTCCTATTCTCCCATCTCCTAACTCCTCCAAAAGAACGCGTAACGCTCCATCGCGTCCATCAGCGCGTTGGCGTTCTCCAGCGGTACGCCGTGATACAGGCCGTAGACCATCATCAGCCCGCCTTGAGGGCTGCCCAACTCGGACACTTCTTCGCGGATCATCTCGTCAATCTGCGCTGGCGTGCCAAACCGCGTGGTCTTCTGACGGTCGATATCCAGCTCGATGCAGACCTTCCCCTTGACGTTCTGCTTGATCCAGTCGATGCCGTTGACCAGGTCCTGCAGGTTCATGACATCCACTCCGCCATCTACGATGTCGGCATACAGGCTGCGGATATCGCCATCGGAGTGCATGTGGACCAGGCAACCGGCCTCTTTGGCCGGCTTCATCAATCGCTGGTAACTCGGCTTGATATACTTTCGGAAGTGCGCAGGCGAGAGCATCGGGCCGTTTTGCATGCCCAGGTCTTCCGCGTAGCCCATCGTGTCGGGAGCCAAACGAACGTAACGCTTTACCAGACCAAGGTTGAACTGCTCTACCATCTCGATCAGCACGTCCAGCCTCGGATCCTCATCGGCCATATCATACATGAGGTTCTGGTAACCCCTGATATCCACCAACTGCAGGAAGGTGTGTCCATGCCGCAGGCCAGCCGCACACAGCGAGCCGTTGGCTTTCGTTTGCTCAAAGGACTTTGCGGTCTGCTCCCAGTCGATAGGCCCTATCCCCATGCATGTTTCGGGATCGGGCGCGATGTAACCTTGCAGGCTGTCCCAGTTCTCCAGCGGGTGTTTCGTGACCACGCCCACGATACCCGCCTCAGAGGTTTCCCAGAAGCATCCCCAGTCGTCCGTGTAGGTGATGTTCCCGCTTTGCTTGGGAGACGGCGTAAATCCTTCTGGCGGCAACCAGACCGAGGGGTCGGGATACAGTAACGGGTGAGACAGGATCAACTCCTTCAAGGCGTCTACGGGGTAGTTGTTCCAGCAAGCCCCATTGATGTGGAAGGCCATCGGAATGAAGTCTGGCTTCTCAAAACGCACCGCGCGCAGATAGTTCTGTCGCCTTTCCGATTCTGATATCTTTGTCATAGGGATGCCTTTCGTCGTGGTTTTGTCAATTTAAGAGGTCGGACCCACCCACATGTCATTTCATATTCCTCATCCTGGCTATAGACTTCTGTCCCCATGCTATTTGACAAACCGCACGCTGAGCTGCCGAGAGGCCGGCACGCGAACCACCACAACCCCCTTCAGTTCATCGGATACCACGAGCTTGAGTACCTTGCCGGTGCGAGCGTCCACCACTCGCGAGAAATCGGCAGGCTGGGCGAACTCTACCTGCTTCACGCCGATCGGGCCGGTGAACACCACATCGATGCGGCGTGAGCCGTTCGCCTCGGGGCTGATGCTGACACTCAGGCGGCTGCCCTCCGAATTCGGCAGCTTGATCTTGGATATCTCAAGCTTATCCGCCTTCACCGCCTCCGGAATGAGCGGAAAGACACGCAGACGGTTGGCGATCTGGTCGTAATCTACACCGAATAGTTTCTCCACCACGCACTGGATCCACTGCGAGGCCGACCAGCCGTAACGCTGCACGCCCTCACCGCTCCCGGTGGTGGGGTGCAGGAACTCCGTCCAGCGCCGGTTGAACTGCTTGATGGTCATCCAGTTCAGTTCCGCTGAAAGGTCGTAACGCCCCACGTCTCTCAGACCGTCGATCACGGGCAGGTTGCGCATCGTCCAGATATCGCCCCACCAGGCACGGCCATCGTAAGGTCCGGTCGCCTCCACATAGCGAGGTTCAGTCTTGGCCAGGCTGGTGATAGCCACTCCGCCCCAGTTGAACAGCTTGGGATCAAGTAGCTGCGGAATCAGCTTACCGACCTGCGCTTCTGAGGCCGTATTCAAACGCATCGGGTCAAAGGTTGTGCAGATGAGTTGCGGGTCGTGCTCACGTGTCTGCACGTTCACATTGAAGTAGTCACCGCGTGTGTTATCCCAGCTATATTTGTTTAGTGCCGATTGAAGTTCACGCTTTTGCTTCTCGTAGTAGTCTGCTTGCTCGGTATGTCCTAAGGCGCGTGCCAGTTTGGACACGTTGTCGCATCCGATAATGACCGCCATATTGGTATCCACCGGCGCCACCGTTTGGGAGGTGGGGATATCTGCACCGAGACTCTCCTCGAAGATGGCGGTGATGAGCTTCGTCTTGGCATCGCGCTTCACGGGGGAGAGCCACCAGTCCAGATAGCCCTTCAGACAAGCGTAGACGTCTTCGCGGGTTTTGATGTCGCCGCTGCGCCGCGCCACATCGTAAGCGGCCTCGAACAGCCGAGGGGTGCTGCTCTGCTCGCCCATGGTGCCCCTGACCGAGGCTGAGCCCCACAGGTCGATGCGGCCATCGGGGTTCAACGCCTGCACGGCGGCGAATCCCCGGCACATCTGCTCAGCCAGTTGCGGGTTGGCCCACTTCGTGCCGATGATGTTCAATCCGCTGTCCAGTTGCCACCAGTTCTCGCCGTAAGCTCCGCCAGGCCCCATCACAGGCGTGGGGAAGCCCTGCACCGGCACGCTGGTGATCAAACACTCATCCAGCACCTTGAAGGCGTCTGCAAAGTCGGCTTGAGTCACGCCTGCTATCTGCACTACCGGCACCACCGCCGGGCTGCACACATCCGGGCGGGGAAGTTTGGGCCGTGGGTCGCCCTTGGCAAACCGGATGCTGCGGATCCACATATCGCCAGCCCGCGCCAGACAAATCGGCCTAATGCGGATCTGGTCAATGGGCTTGCCCCAAGCTCCGTCCACATGAACCACCACCTCTTGCCACTCCTTGCAGTAGGACTTCATGGTGAAGCGGATCACGCCGGCATCTTGCGTGGGGTTGTCTGGATGGCGCCAGAACAGGAAGCCGTCGGTCTCTGGCGACTGGTTGAGCATGGTGATGATCACCTTGTTATAGCTCTCGTATGGGATATTCAAACCGTGCGGCGAGTCGATCTCACCCATCGGCGGAGCGTAGGTCTGGTTGGGGATCGCCGCATAGTCGTAATTCGCAGGCAGATTCGCCCTCAGGCGCATCGATCCGCCCATGATGCTGGCACTCAGGTTCGGTGCGATCGTCCAGCCCAGTGAGTCTCCGCTGCGGCTAAACTGCCACATCGGTGCATCGGCCTGTGCGGCCATCGAAATCATGCATGGAGCGGCTATCAGTGCCAAGATAAGTATTATCGTCTTCATAGAACCTCCCGAATAACCCGGCTATACGCCTAGTGAGTTAGTCAGGGGTAACATTCGGCATGTTGTGCTTGCATCCCTGCATGGGTGTCTCTGCAAGCCGCACTTTATCCGTCAGGTTCCGATATGCTACACTACAACGGAAACGTCAATTATCAAGGTGAAGGCTTGTGATTAAGAAGTGGAACCTGTCTGACAAGTACGCCGACTGGCTGATGATGGCATCAATGGGAAGCAAATTCTTGGTGTTTATGGGCACCGCGTTCATGATCTCTGCCCTGGTAGACCCAAAATACTGCGAAGTATGCATGATCATCGCCCTTTGTGCTTATGTAATCCAGATACCAATAATGAACACCCGTAGTTTTGAACCATTTACGTTGACATATTCCCACACCTACCCGGCGATATTCAAGGTTGCTCACTCTGACACCGCACCACACTATGTGTGCAGTTCTGACGATCCATTACTGGATACTGATATACTTTCCGAAGGCCGTACCAGTGCGTTCGGTGGGTTTTTATTTATAGTTGGTGTCATGTGTCATGCGGAACATAACTACGTCTGTTCGATACCACTCACATTTATCGGACTGACCATGGCCCTTCAAACATCGACATTTGTGCGACGCTGGATGCGTGGGCGTCGATGGGGCGTGAAGGGCTGGCATATCGATGGGCTATATGCGTTGTTCGAGTTGCCTGGGTTGGTATTTAACCGCATCTCCGAAAAAGAGAAACTGGTTTTTGTCACCTGCTGGCCAGATAACACACAGGACGCATTTAGTGCCGCGGTTTGTGATCGTCGGCCATCGATGTACCTGGTGGGATGGCGTTATGTGTTGCCCGTCAGCTACGATTCGGAGAAGAACGCCGAGGTTCGTGAGCAGATGGTACAACAGCTATTTGGGCGTAGTTTGCCGCTAGTTGAGTTACCCCAGGAAGTCATGCCCCAACCACGACCTACCCGGACGATCGTGACCGCAATGGTTTTATCGGCCCTAGGGTATTACTTCTTGCTTGGCTTCTTATTCCGGCTAGGCCGCCCCAATATCGAGTTGTTGCGCATGTCCCTGCCACTCCAATCGGTCATCTGCTCGTGGTTGACCATGCTGGCATATGCACATTGCCTTCAGGTTTCAGGCCGCAGACGCCTTAAGGCGGCAGCTTCAAGCTGGTGGACTTAGGCTGGCGAAGCAGGGCAGGCAACCTAAGTTTCTTTTTACATATAGGTAACTACTCAGCCATAGTTGACGGGTTCCATCAACCTGCTGAAGCAGGCTTCGTCACCCGTCCCTCATCAGATGGCTGTCCGCTGAAGCGGACGCATTCCGGATTCCCTCGGCAGCGTGGCTGGTGGCTTTCGATCCACACCACCGGCACTTGGCGACGGGTTCCGTGGCCCGTCCGCGAGACCGGCGCGGTCTTAAGCCTTCTGCTCCCGCTAGCCATCCGCCAGACGGCCCCAGACTTAGGCAATTGGGGCCGGCGGATTTTAGGTAACAACCTTAAATACCTCCGACACGCTTAAAAGTTAGTGTTGCCACCGTCCGGGGCGGTTTTCTCCTAACCGCGCCGGTCTTGTTTCCGCCACGAGGCCTTGAGGCTATCCGCCAGACCGGCGCGGTCTTAAGCCTTCTGCTCCCGCTAGCCATCCACCAGACCGCCCCGGACTTAGGCAATTGTGGCAGGAGGATTTTAGGTAATAACCCAAAGTACCGCCGACACGCTGAACAGTTAGTGTTGCCACTGTCCGGGGCGGTTTTCTCTAACCGCGCCGGTCTTGTTTCCGCCACGAGGCCTCGAGGCTATCCGCCAGACCGGCGCGGACTTTGGCAATTGAGGGAGGGCGATTCGCGAATCGCCCCTACAGATCCAACCGCCCTGGGCATCGCGAACCTGAACACCTCAGAGCCGTCCCCATATAATCTGCGTAATCTGTGTCATCTGTGGATGATTCTATATACCCCAGCTAATACCGAGCCTCAACTGTCACCCTGCCGCTCAAGCCGTGCAGTCGAACGGTATCGCAATCGAACTCCAGCCAGTTCTGGCCATTCACCAACATGGCCTTGATCGGCATGCCCTTTGGGTGGCGGAGACGAAGCTTCACGGCAGCGGGTTGAGACCGTTTTGGCATATCGAGCTCAGCCTTGATGGTGTTTTGCTCCACATCCGAGACGATCTCGTAGGAGACCACGCCAAAGTGGGTCGGCGCGTTCTGGACGCTGATCCGCTTCCCCTGTTCCAGCCAGACCCGCGGCGTGGCCCTCGCCAGCCACAGGTTCTGCCCCTCCTCCATCACCAGCAGGTTTCGGAAGCGCTCCAAGAAGGCGGCTTCTTCGAAAATCTTATCTGGCGGGCCATGCACGGCGTGCTCGTTGAAGATATAACCATCAAACGGCAGCAGGTCGATGGCATAGCAGTTGAAGAAGGAGCGCAGGAAAACCGGCACATCATCGCCCGCCAGATGCATGTTCGCGGTGCGCTCCAGACCGCCCTGATACTGCCAGCCAGCCATGAACCAGTCGCCCTTGGCACGCTGGGCCACGTAGGCGTTCTCCAACAACAGCCTGTCCTCCAGCACGTCCAGGTAGCCCTGCACCCGCACGTCATCCGGGGGCAGCAGACCCGCGAGACTGATCAGCGCGGCCGCCGATTGCACGGTCTCCCAATACATGGGCCCCACGTGGCTGCCGGAACCATCGCGCAGCCATCCCCACGCCCCAGTGCTCAGACCGCGCACATAGCAGCTAAACGGGATCACCGAATGGTATGTGCCGTCACGCACAGGCACCACCGGCGAAAGCGCGATCGAACGCTCCACCGCCGCGAGCAGGTCTTTGCGGTAAGACTTCGCCTCAGCCGCGAGCTTGGCACCAGCTTCGGGATCGACCACGCTGAGGGTGGCTGCCAGTCGTGCGATCGAAGACCAGTAGTAGGCCTCGCACTCGTAGAACTGCATCCACAACCCGCCGCTGTCGGGGGTCACCTGCAGAGCGGGCTGTAACCCCTTACACCAGAGACGCTCACCGCCAGGAAGCATGTTTCTGTTTACCTGCCGCTGGCGCAGCATCCATTCGGCATTGGCTTGGATGCGCGGAGCGGCGGCCTTCAGCCACTGCTTGTCGCCGGTCATCCAATAGTGCTCCGTCAAGGCCAAACCGATCGAGCCCGGCCCGAAGGCGTGGATACCATCCATCTGACCACCCGCACCATCGGGACCCACCGCGTTGGTGAGGCAGCCATGGCCATCGGTGAAGAGACCATTGGGGCGGTTGGGCAGAGCACCCGCGTTGTGGCCCACCGAGTTGGTGTCCATCGGCAGCGAGATCCACTGGTCCAGACCATCGGCCGCCGCGGAGTGGGAACCGAACAGGTCCAGAGCCATCAGCACCATGTACGTCTCGGCGCCGAGAATGCCGTAAGGATAGTCGTCGAACCACAGTCGACCGTTCGCCAGGTTCTTCTGCGCGTGCCGCAACAGATGCCAGTTACCGAGGTTCCATTGGGCGGTCATGCGTTCTGAGGGCACGGATATCTGCATCGCCGGTTTGAACTCGGCAGGAGCCGTGGGGTGCGGTGGCAGATTCTCGCCACACATCGCGGTGACGGCGCCTTCCCAGCTCTGCTCCTCATGATCGCGTGTTTGCTGGCGGATGGTGCTCAGCTTCTTAGCCTTGAGTTGCTTCAGAAACGCCCTGGCACTAGTGGCTTTCGACGCGAGTGAGATCGGAGGATGGGACGGGATCCCGGGCGAGACAACCGAGTTTTGCATCGCAAACTGCCAAACATCAGCATTACCCTGAGTGTCGCTGTGCGGATTACCGGCATGAAGCGATCCCAGCACGTCCTGGCTGAGGTTCCATGTGCGTCCGCGGCCACCCACTTCCGTGATCACCAGACTGATCAGGGTGGTGTCACACACATGCGAGCCTTTCCGGCCGACCGCCAGCGAGAGCACGTCGCCAGCTTCCAGCTTCACAGAATCCAGTGCTTTGGTCTGCTCGGAATCGGCCGGGATGCTCTGTGAGCCGGTTCCGTTGGTGGCTCCATGGGCCAGATCAAAGTGTTTTGCTTTGGTGTCGTGGGTGATCCACCACTCGATGCCGTCAGAACCGGTTTGAGCATGGGCCACACTGGCCGTGACCTTCATGCTGCCCTTGATCGGGCTGTGCCAGCCCACCGCAACCTCGGCACTCTGACCAGGGTGCATGGCCAGGCTGTTGGCGGGAAGTTCGATACCTTGAACAGAAACCAGATGGTTGGTCGGGTTGCCTCCGAACCAGGGGGTTTCGTCGCTCCCCCATCCCACTAGCTCCGCGTTGCCCGCGATGGAGTTCATCTTGCTGGAGAGCGGAACCATCTTATTGCGATGGTCTTGCGCGGATTGCTTCTTGACCGGCGGCAGCTTTGAGCTGCGCCGTATGAAGAATCCGTATTCCGGCGCATAGATCGGGCCGTTCTCCAAGTCCGCCGCCAGGAAGGAGAAGTTGCCGGACTTAGTCCAGAGTGTGACGATGGTTCGGGCGACATCCTCGCGCTGACTAGTGAAGGGAATCTGCTCACGCCATTTGGAGGTGCCCATATACAGCAGGCTGGCTTTGATGCCCCGCCGGTCCGCAGCTTTCCCCGTTGATGACCATGAGGTGCCATCGGCTGATGTGCCCGCGTCCCCGTTCAAAGGCTGGAGGCCAGTGAGGATGCCGTCGTAACACTCGTAACGCCCGCTGTAGTCCTTCTGAGCAGTCGACTTCTCGAAAGCCCATTCGATCTCAATGTCCATATTCTTCCAGGTATCGGCGACCAGTACCCTCACCGTGGGCACATCATATTCAGAGGCGGTCTTGGGACCGGCCACGCTCAGCACGATGCCGCAGGTGTTGTGCTTCAAGTCGTAGGTATAACTCCTGCCGTCGCTGGATTTCACCGGTTTTGCGGCCTGTTCGACCGCAGCGAGGTTGTTCCACCATGAGCTGGCGCTCCCTTGGTTGTCCAGCGTGGTGACCGTAAGCTGCTCGGGTGCTGGGTGGCGATTCGCACTTGATGGCCAGCTCAACTCCAGTTTTTCTATCGGGCGGATCTCTTCCCACAACAAAGCACACAGCACCCGCTTGATTTGCTCATTCTCTCTGTCCACGGGCTGGTTTAGGGGCAGTTTGGCATAATGCAGCAGTGCGATCCAGCTCTCAGGCGGGTTATCGCCGGCTTTACGGTCAGCACGATACTGGTAGGCACTCGATGCGATGTCTACCGGTTGACCCACCAGCTTGCTGGCGTCTTTCACTGCCAGCGGGGCCGAATAGCCGGCCATGGCGAAGCATAAACTCAATATGATCACTGTGAAAATGAACATGGGATATCTGACCTCCATCGCTTTGGTTCCCTTCTATGATCGGGGTTTCGACGATTCCTCAAGGGATGTCACCACACGTCCGTTAGTTCGCCACTTTACCGGTTGATATGGAACAACCGGGTTTCACCAAGCAGCATATCGAACTTGAACGAAGTTGCTCTGCCCATCTCAACACCGTCTGTCACCGATGTCAGACTGCATTCATATGGCATATGGAGCGTCTTCGGACCCGCCGTGCTGGCATGAATCGAGACATAGCCGTTACCGGCGGCGACAACATCATTTTGCACACTGTAGAGATGAACACCTGCTTGGGCCGCATATTTTGATAGCGTGGCCGCGGGCAACGTGGTGGCATTGGCATAATAGCTGCGGCTACCGGTGCCCTCTCCCAGCTTCACGACCTCACTCACATTGCTGGGTGACACAACACCTCCGCGCACAATGCCCGGGTCGGACATCCACAGCAGCACGTTGCCCGGACGACAGGCCTGCTTCTTGATGGCGCGCAACTGGTTTGTGTCCAGCCGAAAGGTGTCCAGGAAGATGTATATTTTCGCCTTTGGCAGCTTGCCCGCCACCAGGTCCTCCAGCAGATACACGCCCACCGGTGCACCGATCCGGTAGTATTGCTGCCGGAACACATGAAGAAGGTAGTCCTGCGAGGCGGGATGGTAATAACAGCTTCGCTCATCAAGAATCACCGCGATCTCAGGACTGTACTTTGTGAGCTCAGCGATGTTTGAGTTGTAGGCCTTTACCAGTTTGCCATTGTATTGCCAGATGGCCTCATCGTTGAACCATCCGCGGCTGGCGATGTCGCCCCACCACTGGCCTGCGCCATGTGTTAATGAAACCGCAAAGTTGCGCTGCAGCACGCCCAGCGTTTCCCTGAGGTCCGCGCAGCGGCCGAAGCCAGCATCAGCATCGGCCAGGAACGTGCGCGTGTCGTCCTCGGTCAGCCAGAGCTTCCCGTGCAGCCTCACGGAGTCGAACGCGCCCATCATCGCCCCGGAGCCACCAGCGGAACGGTCGTAGTAGGAGGTGGGTGACACAATGGCGTCGACATAGGGTGACTTCAGCAGCCGCCCCAGCGCCAACCCGCCGCTGCCCGGCAGACCGAACTGCTCCATCTGGTAGCCGTAGAACGCGATCGCGAGCTTGTCCGGGGCCACATCCTTCACCGCTTTGCACATCAACGCCACGGCGTCAGCCATACCGGTGTTCGCAAATTCGTCGAAGTCGATCGCCTTTTGCTGTTTCTGCGGGTCGCGATACTGGCCAACCGTCACTTCCGTGCGCTCAGACACGGTGGGCACATCCGCAGTGTTGATGGTCACGCTGGGGGCCGCCCAAGCCACCTGAAGTGCGCGGTCAGTGCGGTATTTCGTGCGCATAAACCTCTGGAATGCCGTCACAGCGGCCGGTTCGAAGCCGGTCACCTTCTGCGGAAAATTCCAAAAGAACCATTCGTCGGAGGTTTGTCCGGTCACATGGTATCCAGCGATGTTGTTGCCGTATTTTGCTTCCATGTGTTTCACATATGCACGGATGTTCATCGCGGCGTCTTTTCGCCATGCCGATGAATGGACGCACGCCAGAGGACCGACCGTGCCATCGTCGAACTTCATCACACCTCCTGGATGCTCGCTCTTCCACCAGTCAGGCGGGCCATCGGTCTGGAACCTCGGGATGATCAGCGCGTTGGGGTTCGCCGCCAGCACTTTGTCAATCCATTGGTCGACCGCAGAATAATCGGGGGTCTGCCCTGGCCGCGTCCACGGGAATGTGGTGATGACCGACACGATATTGACGCCCTGCTGCTTCGCGGCCGATATCTCCGCCTGCCCAATTTCGGTGGAGCCGAAAATCAGGCCGGTGTATAGCATGATCGGCGCCGTTGGCTTTCCGTTGATCTGGAGCACCGGACCGGCTGGCGTTTGCGCCACCCTGGCGGTGAGTGCCATCACGCTGTGGTTCTGGCTGAGCATTAGGCTGCATAAAATCATGGCAAATACCTGCGTGTGGTGGATTGGCATTATGTGAACATCCTTATCTGTCGCTGTGCTGTTCGGACTGCTTGGTACCATTCGGCGTGTTCCGCTTCCATCCCTGCCTGGTTGATGGCCAGATTGGAGAATCAATGACCACTTGGTTTCACGCGAAGACGCGAAGGGTATGACCGGCGTGAGGATGGTGGTTAGCCGAACCCGTCACCCGTGACTCGCAGTCACGATGCCGCGGGTTCCTGCACCGCATGGCAAAACACCTGTAGCTGAGCACTGCACACCGGGTATATATACACTTGGTGAGTTTTGCAGTCTAATTTGCTGAGGTATGTTTTATGAATGCACTGGAAAAGGCCATCATCGCGTTAACCAACAATGAGCGCAGCCGCAGGGGGCTCACACCCTGCAGCATGGATGAGCAACTGGCGAACGTCGCGCGGATGCACTCGGCGGACATGCTGAAACGTGATTTCTTTACCCACGATAACCCCGATGGGTTGGGGCCTGACGAGCGCGTGAAGAAAGGCTATCCCACACTGCTTGGCGGTGTGGGTGAGAACATCGCCTTTCTGGAGAATTACCCCGATGGGGAGCTGGCTAAGCGGTTCGTGACGAACTGGATGAACAGCCCGGGCCACCGAGCGAACATCCTAAAAGCCGACTACAAACTGATGGGTCTTGGCATCGCCCGCGAGGGCAGGAGGGTGATGGCCACACAGTTGTTTGCGGATCCCTTCGCCATCTTCAAAAGCCTGCCGTCGTCGACCATCCCTTACGGCAGGAAGCTGGTGTTGGAATTCTCCAGCCTGATCCCAGCCTCAGATCTGTTTGTTTCTGTGCAGTTTCCTGACGCTCAGGCGAAGTATTTCATCGACTCCCGCCGCTATTATGTGGGCAGCGCGAAGATCAAGCCGGAGTCACTGGGCGGCAGCAACTACCAGTTCAGCTTGAAGCTGGAGTATGGCCGTGGTGTTTACCGGGTGAACATCACTCGTGGGAACTACCTGTATGGCGCGGGGATCGGCATCACTGTGAGGTAGGTGCTTCGGGAGGAGTTAGGAGCGGAGGAGAGTAGGAGTAAATCCGGTAAACCATACTCGTCTTACTCATCGTATGTGTCTTCCCGGTCAAGCTTTATGGTAGTGTTAATTGCTATGAAAAACAGGAGTTAAAGCTAAAGTATGATTCGTAAAGATTACTTGGGACAGCCGTGGGTGACGCAATCGGCACCCGATTTGAAGTTCACCACCCGCACTGTGCCATCACCGTACGGCATCGACTACCCATTTGCGGAACAAACCGCACAAGGCGTGACCCTGTTCACCAGGTTTCCGAAGTTTAGTCTGCGTGACCGCCACATACATGTCTCGGGGCCATGGTATAACAACTGGGCCGACAACCAGCATTTCACGCGCGGCATCAGCACGGTTGAAGCGGTGCCGAATTATCGCGTTGGAACCGCCCCCACCGATGTCCGGAACCTGCCGTATACCCAAAAGCACCAACTGATGGGCGACCCGTTCTTCTGGGGACATGCAGAACGTCTGGCCAATGAGCTGGAACAGAAAAACCCCAAATATGACCGTATCGCCGCGCTGCGTCTTTTCCACAAAGAGCATCTCTTTTCAAACCACCGCGAGGCCTTCTTGACCTTAGGTGAACTGGCCTGGAACGCCGAGAGAGAACCCACCGACTACAAACGCAAAGGGGTGCTCTACCCGTGCTTTGACATCGAGGCCACCGGCGGATGGGAGCACCAGCGAGACTGCTTTGGCTGGCTGTATGAAGGTTACGCCAGAGCCGCACTGAAAGAGACGGGTATCAGGGTCTGCCCCATTTCCTATGGGCAATACACCTTCGAGGTCGGCGCGCTCTACACGTCTATCCGCACGGGAGGCTCAGGCTTACCCGAATACCTTTTGCCCGATAAAGACTATTTGAGGGACAATGACCCCACCCTGAAGATATTCAATGAGTTCCACGGTGTGCTGTCCACCGATGGCTACCTGCGTGCGATATGGGGCAACGAGCCATTGTATAAGCGCAGCTCCGATGGCCGGCTGATCATGAAACAAGGTGTTCCTGAGTTTAGTGATCTCACCAGCACGAAATGCTATGGCCACAATCTGACGCTGGAACTCGGCGAAGCGGAGCACTGCCTGCAGGACCTCTACGTCCAGGCGGTCAGGCTCTACCTGATGCACCACCGCATCGCCGGCCAGTATCCTGCGGACAGCACCATCCGACGGCCGCATTTAGCTAATGTCAAAGTGGGGGCCTGGTCGCGAATCTGCAACGAAGGTGTTCAGGGTATTCAGTAGAATGACCGCCCGCTGCCGCCATGGCTGATGGACATGTTTACGGGGATGTCGCTGTTCGCTGCCGACGACTATGTGTTATGGGCCTCAGAGTTTAACACCAGACCGGGCGCCCCAGGAGCCGACTACACCCAGGCATGGAAATACAACGCCCATGGAGTGCTGGAGTTCCTGGTGAAAGCCGCTCACCGGTATAGCGCTCTGGACCCGATCCATGAAGGGCCGTTCAAGTGGTGCTGGTTCGACCTTCCGGTGATCGCCATGAACAAATCCGATGGCGACCGTTACGAGCAAAAGCCCATCATCATGGGCAAACTGCGCAGCTTCAAGGGTAAACCGTGGCTTGAGATGTGGGCCGCTTGGCCAGCCATTGACAACCAACCGGCCAGCTTCACCGTGTGGATTGAGATGGACGGCAAGAAGTCGCCAGATTGGAAAATAAAACTCCGCAACGGCCGAAGCTACTATCTTGATGCATGGCAGTTACCGGCTGAGTTCGCTAAGGCGGAAGGTAAGCATGTGCATGTGCGTTTCACAGACCAGCTTGGGGTCACTCGAAACTGGCAGGGCGACTGGCGCTTGCGGCTGCGCGGGTAGGGACCCCCCGTTTACGGACGCCATTCCGTGGAGTGACTAAACCGCGGAAACGCGGCTGATCATCTGCGGTATGGACTGAACATCCCGTGTCGACGGGTTCCATCGCCCCAGGGGGCTCCATCACCCGTCGCTGATCAAATAGCTGCCCGCGTTCCGGCGGGCGTAGGGAGGACGCCTGCGCCGTCCGTGACTACGTAGCAGAACATAGTCGTGCAGGGTGACAAAAACCGCGGCACATCGGATCTAGTGCTGTTCAGGGTTGAGCAGTTACATTCCAGTGTCACTCGGGGTATCATTAAGGCTGGAGTACCTCGCATTTGACTGCGCAGGCACCCGCATCAACGCAGTTTACAACCACCAAGGAGAACTTTCATGGCATACGGAATACCGCACCTCATTTTCGCTCTGAACTACTCATATGGCAACGTGATGAAACACATAAACGGCTGCAGCGATGAGCAGTGGAATTGGAAACCCTACCCCGAATGCAAGAGCATCAGAGAGACCGTGGAGCACATGATCGTGGATTGCCGCGCCTGTGTCTATTGCCTCCGCACCTCTGCCATGCCCGACTTCGAGAAGATGGCGGTCACCGAAACGGACCGCAGCAAGCTGTTTGAGCTGCTGGATCAGGCTCATGGACAGATGCTCGAATACATCCAAGCCAACTACGCCGATATCCCCTTGGATACTATGGTCACGATGTGGGGTATGCAGATGCCGCTAGCCGCTGCCATTGGTAGCATGACCACGGAATATCACTACCACGCAGGGCAGATCGCCTTTATCCGCATGGCCACCGATCCCAACTGGGATTACTACGCTGCGGTCTTCGGCGCGTAGCCCATCCCGTGGTATGAATGCCAGTCAATCACCCACAAATACATAGCAAACTGCAGATACCTTCCGAGCACCCACGAAGTGGGTAAGATTCTTATAGCCACGGGTGAGCGCCAGCGATACCCGTGGAATGCAGACAGAAACGATCTACCCCGAAGGGGTCTTCGGTGGTGTCAATGAGGTGCGACCCACTTCGGGGTAGGATTGTTTGCGGGTTTACCAGGGGTTGCGCTTCGCTTACCCCTGGCTATAATGAATCATACCCACTTCGTGGGTGCCGGACCATCCATGCCATATGCTATGATCGATTTATACTGGTCGTAGGGGCGTCCCTTGTGGGCGCCCTAAGCAATCATTATCGCCTGAACAACGATTAGGGCGCCCACAAGGGACGCCCCTACGACAGTATCAGTTGCAGTATGGACTGTCGTGCCAAAACAGGCCGTTTCTTGTTGATCAATAGCCGAGACATTTATGCCGCGGAATCGGAGATATACGGGCTCGCAATGCGCGGGGTCGCATATATGATTTCTAGGTCATTAACTGACCGCACATATACAGGAGTTCTTCACAGATGATTTGTGCCCAATCGACACCGACAGGAACGCTGTCACCCCAGGATATCAACGCGAACTTATGCCGGTTTGCTGAGGAGATGCCGCAGCACGGCCAGCGGATTCTGCTGGTGGTGCCCGACCTCACCCGCACGGCACCCATCGATGTGGTCTACCAGACCATATACCCCATCCTGGCCCGACGCTTCCGCGATGTCGATGTGATGGTAGCCCTGGGCACCCATCAGCCACTGACCGATCAGCAGATATGCCAGCGACTGGGTATCAGCGAGCAGCAGCACAAAGACACCTATACCCAGAGCCGCTTCTTCAACCACGCCTTTGACGACCCAGAGCAGTTGCAGCTCATCGGCCACTTCAGCAGCGAGCAGGTGTGGGAGATCAGCGAAGGTTTGATGCGCGAAGAGGTGCCCATCACCATCAACAAGCGTCTGCTAGGTTACGACCAGGTGCTGATTATCGGGCCGGTGTTCCCCCACGAGGTGGTCGGATTCTCCGGCGGAAATAAGTATCTCTTCCCCGGCGTGGCAGGCCGGGAGCTGATCGACTTCTTCCACTGGCTGGGTGCGCTGATCACGAACGTGAAGGTGATTGGCGTAAAGCACAATCCGGTCAGGCGGGTGGTGGACGAGGCTGCGAAATACCTGTCGACCCCCCGTTATGCTCTCTGCCTGGTGGAGGACAGCGGTCTGGCGGGGATGTTCGGCGGATCACCCGAGGAGGCCTGGCAAGGCGCTTCGGAGCTGAGTTCACAGCGTCACATATTGTATACACCCCGGGCCTATCACACCATCCTAAGCTGTGCGCCCGAGATGTATGACGAGATGTGGGTGGGCGGCAAGTGTATGTATAAGCTGGAGCCGGTGCTGGCCGAGGGCGGCACGCTTATCATTTATGCCCCGCACATCAAGCTGATTTCGGTCACCCATGGGGCATTGATAGAGGAGGTGGGCTATCACTGCCGCGACTACATCGTGTATCACTGGGAGCGGTTGAAGCACATCCCCCGCGGCGTTCTGGCGCACAGCACGCACGTGAAGGGTCAAGGCCGCATGGAAGGCGATGTGGAGCATCCGCGCGCCCGAGTGGTTCTGGCCACCGGCATATCAGAAGAGCTGACGCGTAAGGTCAACCTCGACTACGTGTCGCCTGGCAGCATCAACCCGGCTGACTACGCTAACCGCGAAGCGGAAGGCGTGCTTCTGGTGCCCCACGCCGGCGAGCGGCTGTATAGGCTGCGGGAGTAAGCGAGGTCGGGGGGGGAATCGCACGAGGGTGAGTATGGAGATGGAATACAATAAACCAAGCCTAGACATCAATCAACAGGTTCAAAGACTAATGGGTCGTGGTATGCAAGGCGACCCTGAATACATGGCTGCCAAGTTAGCGATTGTTAGTTACAACCGCCTGAGTGCCTATTGGCGCATCTATCGTAACGATGATGGTAGGTTCATGCCGAATACGAGCTTTAAGGCAGTTTGGGATGTATATGTATTTGATCAGCGATTGCGACTCCTTGTCATGGACGCGATAGAGCGGATCGAGGTAGCTGTTCGATCTAGGCTTGCCTATCATCACTCACAGGTATACGGGCCATTTGGCTATGCGAACGATCCGGTCAGCTTACCCGCTATCGGTAAGCATAACCCGCAACTACTAATAATGATCCAGAACCAGATATCTAGAAGCCATGTAGAATATGTGATGAACTTCACTCAAATGTATGGGGACAAACATGAATACCCACCTCTCTGGATGACTGTAGAGGCGATATCATTCGGCTTGCTGGTCAATCTGTATAGAAGTGTACCTGATAAGATAAAAAAGTCCATTGCTATCGAGTTCTGCGTATGTGCACCCGTGTTTGAATCATGGATGATCATGCTGAGGATAATACGAAACATCAGTGCTCATCACGCCCGGTTATGGAACATTTCACTTGAGATGACTGCCAAGCCTAAGCTTCCCGACCGAAACAACGGTCGACAGTGGTATATACCAACTGACATCAGTAATAAAAACATGTATGCAATACTCTCAATATGCAAATGGTGTATGGATTCGATTTCGCCATCGAGCAACTGGTATAGACGTATCTTCAAACTATTCGATGATTTCCTGTCTGTTCCCAGGTCATATATGGGCATTCCTGATGACTGGAGAAATCATGAAATATGGAAATCGACACACTCTCATTGACAAATGTTCAATAATGTGAGATAATGATCATGTAATACCCCTCAAGCCTCTGCGGTTTCGGCTGCAAGCTCAAATTGAGGGGTTTTTATGTTTTTAAGGAACGACTGTTATTCCATATCAACAAGCCATCATCACTGAGCGTGACGCCTCCTGTTTCATAGGCTGGGTAGTTTGGTTAGGATAGACATACGTTTTGTGCTTTCATCAATCACAGATATCTCCCTGCGTGCCACATCCAGAAATAGAGGTGCTCCCCATGATGTTTCCACTACGGAGGTTATTAAATACATAATCGTGAGTTCTTTTATGTGTCTGCGTGCATATATCACGCACTGTAGTATGAGGTTATATGGCGCTGGATTGGCGATGACTGAAAATAACGCATGCTCCGCTGTTATCGTAGCCGACATCAACACTGGCTCGATGACAGATAGTAGACTTGCAGTATTTGTGTAATATGCCCTTTTGATCGTGATGGGTGCCTCTTCTTGTCCAACGACGTAGTGCTGTCCATCAACGCAACGCAATATCTTTCTAGTGTCATCTCGTAAGTCTATGATCTTACTCATTGCGTTTCACCTCATCGAGTAGTTGTGAGCTCATCCCGCAACTGTTATCAATCGCCCGCTTGGTATGATAGGATCGGTTGAGCCGTTTAGGTTAACAAACACTTTCGGCTGCTTTGCTATTTTATACCCTTTTCAACATGGACTGTCAAGCCACCAGTTTTGGGCCAACCACCAGACCGACGTCGTCATCTCTTAGTCTGCGCCATCTGTGTTATTTGTGGATGAATTCATCCCATTCGTGTCCATTCGTGGTTAACTCCGGGCCGAGCTGGGCATTGTGAACCACGGATTACGCGGATTACGCGGATTTCACGAATGGAGAGGTGGCAGAAACCCACCCTTCGCGTCTTCGCGTCTTCGCGTGAGAAATACCCCTCTGCGAAATCTGCGTGATCTGTGGATGAATTGATCCCATTATGTTCGTTCGTGGTTTGTTCTAACGGGTTATTGCTTGATATAAAGCCCGCTGAACAACGCCGATAACTGCTGTGTGGTCATGCCTTTCGTGTCAGTAGCAGCTTCTGCTCTGGCTACCCCGCCGCTGAAAGCCAGGTAGCGTTCACTGGCATTGGGGGCTACTATGATCCGAATTCGAACCCTTGAGATACCACTCCACCGCTCAAGCACCGACTTTGCAGCGAGTAGAGCCAGCCGCATCGCTTCCTCTGACGAAACCTGCTTATTAGTGACCGCCGTCAGCCCGGCTTCGTAAAGAACGGGGTCATAGTGCGCCGATCGCGTGACCATCTCGGTGTGAGCCGCCAACACGCCATTCACCACCTCCATCATGCCAAGCTCTTCTGGCGTCATATCGGGGATATCTGCAGCAGGGGGTGTGCTCAACACAACTTCAGGGCTGTTGCCATCTGGAGTGACTTGGGGGGATGTCCGGGCCGTGTTCTGTTTAGATATCGACACCTGACCGCGCAAGGCCGCCTGTTTCGATGGCTGTAAAACCTGTGACAGCATGACCAGCGTAAGCAGCAGCCCCACGCCCGTTATGATTCCAAACAGCCGGTAGTTTCGGGTGCGCCGACTGAGCATCGCCATCGTGTTCTCGTGTTCTTGAATCTGCGTGCGGCGGTCTACCTCGGCCATCACATCCTGCAGCCGCTGCTGGTATACCAGTTTGCCAGGGGCGGCGTCTGCTGCGGTGCGGTACCATCGGCTGGCCTCATTTAAGTCACCTTCGTCAAACGAAAGGTCACCTCTTACCGCCAGCGCATCTGCATTTTCCGGGTGATATTTCAGTATCTCTTCACAGATGCTAATCGCTTCCCGCCGCTGACCGCGTATGCGCAGCAGGTTGATGCGCGCAAGCTGCAGATTGATAGAGCGCTCTTCACGGTCGCGCAGCAGGATATCAGCATCTTCACCCGATGTGGAGAGGCCGCACTCAGGGCATTTGCGATCGCCTGACTTCAATGGTGATAAACAATGGCTGCAAAAATCCATAAACGCGCCAGACTC
This sequence comes from Armatimonadota bacterium, assembly GCA_963677485.1. Classification (GTDB taxonomy): domain Bacteria; phylum Armatimonadota; class HRBIN16; order HRBIN16; family HRBIN16. The sequence continues at coordinate 1,928,885 of OY781964.1, forward strand.
CCTTCGTGATTTTACGCTCGGCCTGTGCTGCCAAACCCGCCGTCACCTCGCTCGGTATCATCAAGCTCCTGTTCCTGCACAAAGCTCGCTTGAGTCACAGGGGCAATCACCATCTGGGCGATGCGGTCACCGCGATGGACCGTATAGTTATCCTGCCCGTGGTTGATGAGTATCACACTAATGGTACCCCGATAATCGCTGTCGATTGTGCCTGGTGAGTTTACCATCGTGATTCCGTGCTTAAATGCCAGACCGCTGCGAGGTCGTATCTGTGCTTCGTAACCTGGTGGTAATGAGATACGCAGGCCCGTGGTGATCAGCCGTCTTTCACCCGGCACGATCACGGCCGATTTTTCTATCGCCGCACTCAGATCGCAGCCAGCCGAACCTTCGGTAGCATAACTGGGCAGAGGCAGCCCTTTCGCGCAGGGGTCCTGGGATATCTTGACTTCGAGGTTCATAAATATTAAATCATCCTGTTCTTTTATAACTCGATAGCCCGTGGTGTGGCGCACGGCTAATATGGTTGTCCGATCACTTCATTGGCCATGAATCCAAAGCGGTGCGACTTCCGACGCTTCGGTGTCGATCAGGCCTTAATCACTCGGATGTGATGCAGATCGCCTTCGCCCAGTCCCATTTTGGCTGCGGTCACAAGATGACGCACCGGTTGGCCGGAAGCTTCCAGGCTGCCAATGCCCATCTCTTTACGCCGGGCATCGATGATCTTGGTACCAACAACATCCATGGCGAGTGCATCAAAACTGGCCAGAATACTTCCATATTTCCACTGGAATTTGGGGGTGAAGCCAGGTCCACCATCGCAAAGTGGCCTAAGCGCGTCGCACAGAATCAGTCTGGTTTTGTTGCGGATACTTGGGAGTGAGTTGACTTCAGACAGGAATGGATCGCAGCCGTTGCCGTGATGCTGACCAGGGTTTTCGAAACTGCCATAGTGATTTTTATAAGCACACGATAATCCCGTGATGCTGTGATGCTTCAGTATCGGCAAATTTACTAGTGCGGTGATCTGTTGTGTCAGGATTTTGCTGAGACGGCCCTCAAAGCTGCCCACTTTGGTGGCTTCAGCCTCGTAGTCGTTGTTCGTGCCATAGCATTTCACGCCTGCTTCGCGGTTCAGCCGGAACTTGCACTTCAGCAGGTCGGCGTCAGCCCGATCCCAGATGATGATCTTATCGGCAGGGACGCCCGCTAGTTTCACGCCTTCCACCACAGCATTGACTACTTCCGGGCTGCTGCAGGCACCTGGGCCAAACAGGGTGTTGATCTTAATGCCCACCACATCACTCTTATCGAAGAGCTGGCTCCAGGCAAGTTGGTCTTTCTTCTGCCCTGTGAGCAGCCTGACGGAGGCAAATACCATTTCGCGTACCGTATCACTGTGCAGGCGCATATCAGCGGTCACAGCTTGAGGCCGATTCGCTTCAACAACCGTTGGCCCCACCTTCTTAGTGAGCTGTATGAATGCAGATACTAGTGGGCTCTGTCGCACCACATTGGCACCTTTTGATGCAAGACCCAATAAAAACGTACGTCGCGATTCGTCTACGTTCAATGTCATCCTCCGAGATTAAGAAGATCGATGCTGAGTATAGCGTTCTTCACGGTTATCGCCCTGGGCGCGAACTCTAATGGCCGCTTCGGGCTGTATGGGACAGCGGTTTTCGCACTGCCCACAGCCAACACATATATTCCTGTCCACTACGGGGCACTTTGTGCCCTTGTTATCAACGCTTTTGATGGCCTGGTATCCACAGTGCTCACCGCAAACCAGACACTCACGCCCGTCGGCCCAGGCCATGCACCTGTTGTGATCTACACTTGCCTGACCTAGCCGGATTTCGTATTTTTTAGCCAGATCGTATAACTTGATCGCACCGGTAGGGCAGACATCCGCGCAAGCGTTGCACCCCTCGATGCAATAACCGATGCGGGGTATCAGGATCGGTGATTCAAACCCTTCAATTCCCGCCTCCCACACGGCAGGATGCAGCGCGTGCGTGGGACATATCTTCGTGCAAAGACCGCAACGAATACAACGATCCAAAAACAGTGATTCGGGTTGAGAACCAGGCGGCCTGATCAACCAGGGACTACTACTTTTGACGGACGAATCCTGAATTAGTTTCGAACTGATGTCTGTCTTGAGCACGCCAGCTACGGCTACACCGAGTACGCCCATGCCCAGCACACGCCGTCGATCCAGGTCAACTGGCCGTAACTGCTGGCTGCTCTCCGTCGACAGGGCGATTTCCGTGGCATCCTGGCCACACGTAGGCACACAGTTGTAGCATAAAATACACTCGGGTTGGATAACCTCCGTGGTTTTCGCTTGCGGAATGGCGGCCATTTTACATTCGATACGGCACAACTGGCAGTTGGTGCAGCTCTCCTCGTCGACACGCCTTTTCCATAACGACCATCGGCCTGTGATGCCGAACAATCCACCCAGTGGGCAGATGTTCCGGCACCAAAAGCGCTTGCCCCACTTGCCCATCCCAATCGCTGCGATGAAGATGACGAGCGACAATAGCCCCAACCGGGTGTATGGCTGAGTTTCAGACAGCCAGGGTGCAGTGAAACCCGTGGCATGGGCTACAGTCCACAACGGGGCTTGGACCGCCTGAATCAGGGCTCGGCTGGCGATGGCCATGGGGTCCAGCAGATATGCCAACTGAACGGAAAAGAGGGCACTCACGAGTATAAGCACCAGCAAGGCCTGCTTCAGCCAGCGTGGTCCGAGCTTCGGGGTGTTGTGTTTTGTGGTGACCTTATCTGCGATGTCGACACAACTGCCCATGGGGCACACCCAGCCGCAAAACCATCGGCCAAACAGCATAGAAAGAACCAGTACAGCCAACCCTGCAAAAAGGTGGTGATCGAGTTGCCTGGAGCTGATAAAGGTGGCGATGCCCACCAGAGGATCCAGCGCGAAGAATATCTCTGGTCTGGGCATGAGCCGCTCCAGCGATGTGCCAAAGCAGGCCGCTAAAAAGAGCACAAAGAACAACGACTGCACGATCATTCGGGCAGTTCTCATACGGCTGGGGCGAGTGCGGCGCGTTGATTTGGCCATCAGTTATACTCTCGCGAGTTTGATGGCTTTCAGATCAATCTCACCCAGACCTTTAGCAGCCGCAGACTTCAAATATTCCAGTTCGGAAGGCTTGACTCCAAATAGTCCGGCGACCACCGCGTCCACAGCCACCGGGTCGGTGCTGGCGAACATCTTGTTCTCCTGGCGGGTGGTGCCGGGACCCTTCGGGCCGTTATCAAGCAAAATCCTTGTTGCATCTATGATGGTAAGGTCGGGAATGACCACGCTGGCAAAGTCGGCGATGCAGTCAGCCAGACCTTTCACGTGCCACCATTGCCTGTCCCAAACGGCACCCATCAGGTTTTTCAAACCCATACTTAACTTGGTTGCTCCATGGTTCTTGGCGACCGGCAAGTTGATAAAGCAATCAGCTTGCGTGATGGCGGTGAGCACCTCAGCCTCGGGCAGTTTGGTGGCGTTGGGGATCGATATCGGCTGGTAGAGGTTGCGAAGGTGAGCACTGACCAGTTTGCCGCCAGCCGCATCCACGGCGGCTTTCAGACCGCTCACGGCGAACACTAGCTGCGAAGGGGTGTCGCAGGTGTGCTCAATCACCAGAACCTCGGCGGCACCGGCGGCTCTGCATATCTCGATCATCGCAGCCACGACCTGGGGGTTGGTGTTCGCAGCCTGTAATGGCGTGCGTGACCATCCACAGTTTGGCTTAATGACGACTTTGCTGCCCTTCTTCACGAAGGCCTCGATACCGCCCATCGGCTTCAGCAATGCGGAGATCATCGCCTTGGGGTCGGTGCCATCAGCCTGATAGACCTGGCCTCTGATGATCTTGGGGGCGATTTTTCGTATGGGACCTTTGGCCACTTGTTTTCGTTGGCAACCAGCCAGTAATACTGCGGCACCAATTGCCGCTGCGGCGATCTCTTTCATTGGTTCCCTCCGATAAAGTGACAGGTGGGTAGCAGCCGTGCGATCCGATGTCCACCGACTGATGCGTTGAAGAGCCTAAAATGGGATTAGACACAATATATTATATGCAGATATCAGCCGATTATGTGCCGCCGGTGTTTTGGGGTTCCGACGGCACTCGTCATCTCAACGAATCACTCTGGGCTGACTTTACAGACTGGGGCTGGCTTGCGCGCCGAAATACTGGTCGATGACCACATAATCGAACAGGTTGACGCTTCCGCTGCCGTCTAGATCCATCGGCAGGTCAAGACCAACCTGTCCGAAGTTCATGTCTAGCTGCACGAAGTCAAACAGGTTCACCTGTCCGTTGCCATCGGCATCGCCGTTGGGAAGTTCCAGGTTTTTGCCTGCCAGGTTGGCCGTGCTGACGTTAAGGCCCGTCATCGTGATGGCAGGGAAATGGCTGCCCGAAATGCGCAGGCTGTATGTACCCGGAGCTAGCCAGTCTACGCGGTATCCGCCTCCCAGATTACGCATTAACGGCACGGTGACGGTGGGACTTGACACATCAGTGCGCTTAACCTGGGCCTGCAAATCCTCGAACCGTGCATCGCCAACATATTTACTGAGCGTGACCTGGCCAGATATCGTGCGATTGGTGCCGGTGGGCTTGCCGAACGCCTTGATGCACACGCTGGCATTGGGATACGAACTCACTATATCTGACCACGAGGTGCCCGCCTTACTGATGTATGTCTGACCGGCTGAAGCGGTCGCCCCACCCGTGTAGCCATCAATCACACCTTCAAAGGAGATGGGGTAGTTATAGCCTGGAGTAGTCCACTTGACCACCACGGAAAACTTCTGACCAGATGTGACGGATACCGGTGATGCCAGTGTGATGGTGTGATATCCAGGATATGCGATCGTTCCGGTGGTGGTGCCATACGCGGTGCCAGCCACGGGACTTGTGGTGGGGTTGAGGTAGATCATCGCCTGATAGCTGGTGTTGACCACCGGGGTGTAGAAGGACACCGCTTGAATCTGCTCTGCGGCTGAAGAGGTATAGACTGCGGCTCCATATGCACTGTCCTGAGCATACCCTACCATGCGGGTAAAGCCAAGCGGGTCATACTGGTAGATATGCTGGTAATTCGATGCAGGCTGCACCACGGAGATACAAGATGCATTATGAGCCAGATTTACGTCGTAATAACTGACCCAGCCGTAACCGCTCTGACCCCAATAAGTGCTCCAGCTATTTTTGAACAGAAAGGCACCGTTACCGGGGGGCATTCCGTTGGCCATTTGAAAATTAGTTTTTGAGTAGTTGTCATCCCAGCCGATGATGCTGACTTCGTGACTCGGCGCCTGCACCACGTCCACATAGATGCTGGCGGTGACGGGTGTATAGGAATAGTCATCCCAGTAGAGGTCGGCTGCGACGGGCCCGTAGTTCGTCACGCAGTTTTTGATCACATCGTTGTCTAACGCCGATGCTCTGGGAGGAAGCAAGATATCTTCCTGCACATGGGCATACGCGGGAACCGTGCCAGGAGAGACGAAGATGGAATCATTAAACGGATCGTCTGATTCCAGCACAGGGCCATCCCAGCGAGCGAGATAAGCCGCCGCCATGCCAGAGTTTCCGCCGGAGTCTACCGGCCAGTCAAACCCGTGGCGGTTGCTGATATGCAACTCAGACAAGTCCGTGGTATCCGATGGACGGATACGGCCTTCTATTGAGGCGATGCATGAAAAAGCCCAGCAGTCATTAGCTGCCCCCTGGTTTCTCACCGGGGCACTTCGGGCTGATGTGCGAAGATCATAAGTGGCTGGGTAGACCGCCAGAGTGTGCATATCTGCTTTATAAGGCGGCAAAAGAACGGGGTTTGGCACCATCGCGCTGTGTTCATTGATAGCCTTGATGAATGCAGGGTTGATAGGTGCCAGTACCTGCGCCTGCATTGTGGATGCCATGACTATCAGTGCTGCGATAGCGAGCATACGGTGATGGGTGATCATTTTCGTAACCGCCTTTAGATATATAGAATCACATTATTATTATGTGTTAGTTTACTCTTAGAATGCGCCGTCATATCTGCTTGATTTGGAGAAGGCATCGATTATGGTGCAATATCGTTCAATGTGTTGCAAGAAAACGAGAGATGGTAGTTCCGTGCGAAAAGGTTAGTGGAGCGGAGTAAGATCATGGTGCAGTCGTGTATCCGCATTATGGCTAATGCCCGTGAAGGTCGCTACAAACCGGTCGATTCTACCTTCCACGAGACGGCTAAGCTGTGGCTGCCGGACCGTTTGATGGCGGTGTTGGCTTTCAGTGTGAAGATCAGCGTTGTAATGGTGCAACTCGCACTATCAGCATCGGAAACAGCCACCTCGTTAAATGATTCACTGAGGCTGCCTGCCACCCCTCTTCCACCTGACCAGACCGGTGCATTCCACGAAACGTCAGCAGGTGCCCATGTGGGCGTTCCAGATTCGGAATGTGTAAACGTGCCGGCATCCGCTTTGATGTACAATTTTAACTGCTTCGTCGCAGTTGCCAATACAATATTCTCGACCTTGACCGCTTGTACCGCAGTCACGGTATTGGTTGTAATATCGGTAACGTAGAATGCAAGAGTTGATGGCACTGTGATCTTACACTGCTCGGTCACATTTACGGTCATGGTGGTGCTGGTGAGGCCGTTGGCTTGTGCAGTGATGTCTGTGTCATCAGCCCGCGCTGTATGGCCGACCAATCCCACAAGAATCATACCGCTTATGACCCACGTTGCTGCGTTCAATCCCTCGGCCCCCATATAGTAATAGTGATGGCAAAAGCTCACTAAACCGAAAGCGAGTTATATGGATTTTACCCTTGCCATGGCTTAACCATACCACAGAAACGCCTTAAAATGTTCGCATGATCGAATAACGCGGAAAACGCGCCGGAATCGTGACACTCGCTGGAGGGCAGCAGCATGTAAGGGCATGACGTGCCGAGCTTCGCTTTCGCACGTGATTATCTGCGTAACTAGTAGATGAATCTTCCTCTCCGCGCCTCCGTGTGACACATCCCGGCCTTAAGGGTTAATCGACTCCAGTTTCCAGGTTATAGAGAGCGTGTGGTTGCCCGCCCGAATGCCTGCTGGTAGAGGGGTCAAACGCCAGCTCATGTCGACCGTGCCTGATAGCGGGTTGGCGACGCTTTGGAACACATCAGTATAGTTCAGGAAGTTCAAGCTTCCGTTGAAACCGGTCCCGCCGACAGCACCACTGGTTGTCCATGAGACATATGCTGCCGGTATGGCCGTGCCTCCACCGCTGGGTGTAGCGAAATCGGTGGCGTCTGCCTTGATGCTGATGCGAAGGGATTTTCCCAAATCGAGGCTGGCGTTACTGAAACTCACCGCTGTCGGGTTTGGACTGCCAGTTGTTGGCACTGTCACATCGGTGACATAGAACCCAACGGAGCTGGGCACAGATATATCGACCGACTCCGCGGTTGCCAGGCGAGCGAAACCCGCACATACCGACAGGCATATGGCTAGAGTGCAGAGCGTTGTGTGTTTCATTATTTATAACTCCAAGATGCCGATCAGGGCACCTCCTGGAAATCGATCTCCTTCTCCCGCACGATCAGCCTAAATGTGACGCCTGATACCTGCTTATCTGGCAGCAGCACCACAGACATTTCCACGGGCGATGCCGGAGCATATCCAGCCAGCAAGCGGTCGGTGTCCAGTTTTACCGAGTGATTGCCTGGCTCCAGATTGTAGAAGCTGAAAGAGCCGTCACGGCCTGTCACCGTCGCGAAATCGGCGATGTGGATTACGATGTTCGCCACGCCCTCGCCAGGGTCGTAGCTTCCATTCTCATTCGTATCGCAGAACACCCGCCCGCTGATGGTATTAAGCGGGGCGACCACAAGGTCGATCTTTTGACGGCTGGCACTGGTGATCTTAAGCGATCGTGTGGTATCATCACCTTTATAATCCGCCGCGAGGTTTTCGTTGTCAATGCTCAATACATAAACACCTGTGGGCACGTTGCGGAAGAGGTACTGTCCCTTACCGTCCGCCACAGCCCGATAAGCTCCCAGCTTCACCACCGCGTTGGAAATGGGCTGATTAGCCAGGTCCAGAACCCGCCCCCTTACCTCACCGCCGCGGACTGGAGTCGGGATGCCCCATACCCAACGCTTACGGAACATGAATTTCAGACCCATTATGTCTGTGCCGGAGCCATCACCAGACTGGTTACCGTATTCGGCACTGACTGAGAAGTTTTGCGGCATATCATGGTTCAGCCGCAGGCGTAGTTGGCTGGGCTCCATGATATGCGGAAAGGCACTGATGACCTGAAGCTGTGTGCGCGATGAGATCCGCCAGCTACTGACAAGGTTCTCATAACGTCCGCTGTAGATGCCGTCCTGCCAGCGGTTACTCACCTGGTAGTCAAAGCTCAACCGAGGATTGACATAATACGAGGCCGATGCGGTGAGGTCGCTGCTGTCGTTGCCTATCCAATCGAGAGTCGGGCCGCTGACCGGTCGGGCACTGTTACGCCACTGCTGGCGTATCAACAGCCGCACCGGACCGAGAGGCAAGCTCAACATGGCGGCATCCGCGGAACTGTTGCCGAGGGAGGATGCCGCGGTGGTGTGTTCCATAGTCAAATCCACACCGCGGGCAATCGGTAAGCGTAACGAAAGGCTGGTGCCCTCTTGCCTATCCACGCCTTTCCCAGACCGGTTAAGGCTGCCATACAGGCTGATGCCCTTGCCAAGATCGTATGATGCAAATACGCCGCTCCCGCTGCCAGGGCCTGTGGAAGCCGTGGTTGACGCACTAGGAGCCGTATATCGAGCAAACCCACTAAGGTTAAACCGTTTGACATTATACTTAGCTTTGAACAACGACGATCCATTGGAGGCGATCTCTCCACCTACCGACAGCTTGGGGTTCAGTATGATTTCATCTCTATAAGAAAACATCAGACTATGACTGCTGGTACGGTCATTCTTGAGATATAGAGACAAAGAGGGGCGTCGATTCGTGCCGATCTGCCAGGAGTAGCGCGCGCCTCGCTCGCCGCCGCCCAGCTCGCTGTAGAGGTCACCCGCTTCCCAACCGAACTCCTTGTCTACAAGAGAAAGGCGCAGGTTGGAGGGCAATATACCCTTCGGCCCTAGTGTGATAGAGGTGCCGAAATCCAGATAGACCCCACCGATACCGCCCGAGGCGGTGAGTTCGGTAGTCCAGTCACCGCCAGGCACATAGCCAAACCCGAGCCCAAGCTTCAAACTATCATGGCTGGGTGGAAGGATCGGCTTTATGGTGGTTTTATTAATCGAGGTTGACTGCGCCGATGAGCTTCTTTTCAACTCTTCCGGTGTCTTCTCGATAGAGATCGACTCCCAGCCGTCAGTCAGCTCTGATGTCTGTTCGGTGGGCTGTTCGGAAGGCTGCTGCTTGCTGGTGGTCAGCTCCGCGCGCCACTTCTCGTGATCCAGCTTCAGTTGCAGACCCGCCACCTCGGCGACGGCACTGAGCGGCAGATAAGCCGCCGGAGCCATGATGAGCAGAGGACTGTCGAGTGTGAGGGTTCTACCACCAGATTCGAGTGTGCCGTCACCGCTCCGTGCGTGCCACTCGGCACCTTTGGCATCAATGATAGTGAGCGTGTCGGCAGTCAGGCTGGTTGCAAAGCCAAGAGCCGTTTCCAGCGCCACCACATTGACTGCAGCACTCTCACCCCGTGTGATGGGAGCCGCGGGACCGGTGATGTCGGCTCCGTCAAGGTAGACATGCCACGAGGCCTGCGCCCAACCCGTTCCTGAAAACAAGACATACAGCAGCATTACTGTAAGCAGCACGGCTGCATGCAGCACGCAGCCGTGCTGCCATTTGCTACTTTGTGGCAGGAGTCGGTGGAGTATCACGGACGATGTCCATTTCTTTCTGGGCACCGATCAGGCGGTCTATGCCAATATCAAGAACGGTTCGCACCAAATAACGCCCTGAAGGCAGAGTGGCGGCATCCGGCAGCACAGCACTCAGGATACCTGTACTGATTGGCTCGGGAAGCAGCGTGCTTCGTGCGATCAATGCTGTGGCGAAAGGTTTCTTCTCTCCGGGCTTGACAAACTCAAAACGGCCTTCGATACCTAAAGGGCTGTTGCCGTCGTTGCGCAGCTTTACACTCGCGGAGTTGGGCAGCACCTTCACTTCCATGATCTTGGCGGACCGATTCACAGGGGAGATATACAAAAAGATTCCGGTGCTTATCGATGCATGAAAACGCATGCCGACGCCTGAAGGCAGCACCTCCTGCGGGTTAGGCAGCTCATCCACAGTCATGACACACCAATAACCACCTGGCTTCACATCGACCGGAATTGATATCGATATACGAACATACAAAGTGCCGCCCGGTACTACAGCCGCTTCTACTGGGTTGAGTTTGATCCAGCCTGCACATGAGTGTGATGGTGTACCGGCCGATCCTGGCTCGCGGTAGATAGACTGACCACCGTCTTCGCTGCGCCACCAGTCTTCCATATGCGCCTTAAAATAGGTTAGTTTTTCCGCTTTGTCAATTGTTAATTGGAAATTACGGTTCACTAGCTGACCAGGCTTCCCTTCTATTTTGATAGATGTTAGTGCTGATCTGAACTTAAGTGCGTAGGAGCAATTAGGGACTAGCACAATGAGCATAAAAAGGAGGAGTAAGGTGGTCGCGGTCTGTCTCATGTCTGCACCTCTATGTAGGTATCCAGCAGAGCGAAAGTCACCCTGCTGGATGGTTAGCGTCTGTATTACTATATTCCTTGGATCACTTCTACCTTCCAAATAAGGTCGATTTGGTGGTCCCCTGAGCGTGTGACCAACTCATTCGGGGCTAGTTTGAATGTGAGATCAGTGTTATGGAATGATGCTACACCCGGAGCTGATGTAGCGACTTCTGATGTCTCAGATAGTGTATTACTGAGTGTTCCAGCAAAACCAGTGGCTTCGCCTGCTGTCCATCCTGTAGCAAGCCATGTTACATCACTAGCAGCCCACGTTGCCGGGTCCGGCGCTTCGCCAATCATGTGTACAAAGCCGGTTCCATTAGAGGTTAGTGATAGCCTAATTTTATCACTTGCCTGAGATAGCACGATGTTCTCTACACTCACGCTGTTCCCAGCAGACGTTGTAGTTCCAGTGACGTTTTGTACATCGAATCCGATATTACTCGGTACAGTTACCTCGCATTGTTCGACGACATTAGCGGTCATGGTTGTGTTACTAATGGTTTCACCATCATGTAATACAACAGTCGTACCCTGTGCAAAAGCAGCGGTGGTGGAGAGGGCGATCAGAAGCGCGGAGCCGATAGCTAATTTTAAGGATTTCATCTGAAGCATACCTTTCGAGAGGTCCAAGATGTAACCAACCGTGGTTACTGGCTAAATGTGTTTCCCTATGCATTTTCATTTGCAAGGAACAGCATAGACAAGCAAGTGCATACAGGAAGTGACAAAATACCCATGATATTATGGGGTGTCATAATAAAATAAAAATCACATTGCTTCTTGGCTACTGGGCCGAATGCGGTATTACATCGGGGTGGAGAGGGGTAAGCTACATGGCTTATAGTGAGATAGTACACTTCGCTCGCCAATAATTGTATGATATTTGGTTAAATCTATGGTAATTTTACGTATTTATTAAAAATCTAGTACAAATACTAATTAATAACGATAGCTATTGCAGGTCGGCGGTTGGTTGGAATCGAGGTATTGCCGTCATGGGAAGATTTAGTATAATATCATATGGCAGACCCCGCCGGGCCGGAGTAGCTCAAAGGTAGAGCAACAGTTTTGTAAACTGTAGGTTGCGAGTTCGATTCTCGCCTTCGGCTCCATTTTTTACCATACCAACCCACTTGGCCCATCACTGCTTCTGGCAGTAGCGTTTTAACACGTGTATTCCGAAGGAAAGCAGGCTCCACCCACCTCGCAAGCCGGTGGCCAGGCCGTGACAAAGAACAGGAGGCGCGATATCCCATCGCGCCTCCTGCCAGGAACCAGCTCGCTATTTCCCCTGCATCAGCCTCACTGGGCCGATCAAGCCACCGGGCTTGTGGCTGCCGTAGCTGTTGTTGATCAGGTTGGCCACGCGCACCTCGATGGTGTTCACACCGGGCTGCAGCAAACCGCTGACATCAAACCGGTAGGGTGCCCAAAGGCGCATTCCGGCCTTCTTGCCGTTCACCGTGACCTCTGCCGCATAGTAGACCGTGCCCAGATCGAGCTCGCACTTGGCGGGCACGTCCGTGACGGTGATCTGCTTGCGGTAGTTCAACCGTCCGCTGAAGGGGGCCATGCCCCAGTCCGTCCAGTTACCCAGTGCTCTCAGGCTTCCCTCTCCGGCCAAGGCCGGGTTGACCGGGTTCTTGTGCTCCAGCGGGGGCTGATCATTGGGGATAAACCGGACCAGCCAGTCACCCTCAACGGTCATGACGGGGCTGTAGCTCAGCGGCTTGGGTGCAGTGGTGTTGGCCGGTTTGGCGGGATCGAACACCACATAGTAGGCCTGGTTGAGCTCGAAGCTCAAGCTCGCCTGGCTGCCGGTGGCGTTCTGGACGCTGTTGATGGGCGTCGTCTTGCCGGTCTCGATGTCCCACACGCTGGCGGAACCCTTCGCGCCGGGGAATGTGAGCGACATCTTGCGTGCGGCCCCGTTGTTGGCTAGGTAGAAGAACTCCTTGCCATCGATGCGGCGATGGTGTTGAAGCAGCGTGTGCCCATCGGAGGAGAGCACAGACGGGCTGAGACCAGGCATACGGCCATTGACCGCCGCTTGGATTTCACCCGGCATTATATGGTATCCCGGCAGAGCCGTGAGCTGGCTGCAAAGCGCCGCCATCTTGGCGTCATTCAAGCCGTTCTCGGTGCTGCCGTTCGGCAGTTCACCCAGCGCATACACATGCCCGCCGGCCTTCACGAAGCCAACAAGCTGCTGCATCGTCTTCAGCGGCATGATATCCAGAGGGGGCAGAACCACCGCACTCACGCGGCGGTTATCCATGGTTAACTGCGCTCCGTTCAGTTTCAAACGCGCCATGGTGGGGCTATCGGCCACCAGGAACTGCACGCCGGAGCGCGCCATCTGGTCGAGAGCCTTGCTGTATACCTCGTTGATGTGGTTCATACGGCGGTTCTCGGGACGGGTGTTGGGAAGTGTCCATAGATCGGTAGGAGCGTTATTGGGATCAAACACGTTACTGTCTGTGTTTGACCAGATCGATTCGATTGGGTAGTAGACCACCGCGGAGATCACCTGCTGACCGTGGCTGTTCACGTAGCTGGCGCGCCGCACCACATCAGTCCAGAGGTGCATCCAGGGGAAGAAGGGGTTGATCTCACTCCAGTCGGGTGTCCAAGGGTTGCCGTCCATCTTCTCATACATGAACACGCCGTGCGGGATCACGTGCCCTGTGCCCCAGGCAAACATTGAGTTGGTGCTTTGCTTCACGATGTCCGGCTGATAGGGCTCCCAGCTAGCAGCTCCCAAATATTCCGCCATAAAGCGGCGGCCATCCCACTCAGCCACACTGTGCGCTTCCATAAAGTCGTGCGGGTTGAGGGCACTGAGTTGCAGGTTGTCCTGTCCAGGCATACTGAAGGCGCGCTGCATCTTCATGTTGCTGCCTGACCATCGCGCGACCGCCTGCAGACTTTCTTCCCAGAAATGGCCTGTGACATACATGTTATATTTCTGGTGCCAGTCGCTGAGGTATTGGAAGGTGCCCGAATAGAGATCGGTCATCACATCAAACCAGCGGAACCGAACCGCCGCACAACGCCCTTCTACGTCACTGTCGACCAATAGCGGCAACTGCGTTTTAACGTCCACCTTGAACCGGCGCATGTAGTCCTTCTCAAGGTCGTTGCTCCAGGCCAAGCCAGATCCGTAAGCCCCCTCGTTGTCCGCGAAGTCGCCGGGGATGCCCTTGCCCATCTGGTCGCGATATTTCTGAGCATATGGCTCCAGACCGATCTTGGCGAATTTCGGGCCAAGCTGCCGGTCGAGGTAGTTCACCATGTTCTGACTGGTTTTGTAGAACACGTAGATGCGCCAGTCGTTGCCGGCTGGGATGGCCCATTTACTGCCGGGCTTGATGTTGACCATGCCCTTGCTGCGGATGGTGCGAGGTTTATGCTCGCTCATGCCGGCCATGTCTGTGCCGAGGTTCCAGGGCGGTGTGTTGGATGGGCCGATCACCGCGACCGCACTCTGTGGGCCGTTGGCGGTTTCCGATGCGGTCCAAGTGCCGTCGCTCTGCACCAGAGTGGAGCTGCCGTCGGCATGTCCAAAGCGCAGTGCGCACACGAAGCCCGCGGCCAGGTCCAGGTTGGTGGCCTGCACCGTGATCTGTATCGGCTTGTTGGCCTCGAAAGCTCGCTTCAGCGAGGTAGACGAGGGTGATGCCCAGTTTTTGCCCTCAAGTACCTGCTTGCCGTCCAGGCTGAGCACGAAACTGTTGTCGCAACTGCCGATGATGGAGACATCGACGGCTGGTTTCGGCAGGCTCACCGTGTGGTAGAGGTTGATGACCGTGTTGTCCCGCGTATTCTTGTGCCATATCCACTGGCCCAGAGGCGGCGTAGGGCGGACATCGGTGACCTCGCCCTCCTTGAGATTTTGCGTCAGGGGGGCGGCGATAGCCGCATATCCCGCGGGGATGCTGGCGGTCTGCCCGCCTTTCACGTCCATCGTGCGCCAGATCAGCGATTCAGCCTTCAGCTCAGGATACTGCTTGATCGTGCGTCCGTGCGCCTGAAGGCAGGGCCACATGTATTCATCTACATAGCCCAGATAGCCGCCTGCATTTGTGGTGGTCTTGAGCGCGGAGCTGAACTCGCGCCACCACTCGGGGCCAAGCCACTGCGCATCGGGCAGACCGGGACCGCCCTGGATGCTGATGCGCCCGTGCGCGTAGCCCGGGTTCAAGCCTTGAGTCATCATCGAGGCGGCCTGCTTCGAGGCCTTACCGGCTTGAAGCGGCTCATCCCAGAACCAAAAGGCGAATGGCCCGTAGAAGTTGTCCGGGTTGGCAAACTGTTTCGATAGCTCCGGGAATGTAACCGGCTTGATCCCTCCCGCCTTCACAGCGGTGGGTGCTGGTTTGGACTGTGCAGATAGTGTCATAGAGATCACCAATAGGCCGCCGATGAGGCAGCTCTTTACGTTCGGCATGTTGATACGAAGCCCCCTGAATGCGAGTGTGTCGACACCCTTTTGTACCATTCTATCAGCTAGCGGCCAGTAAGTCGGCCCGCGGCGGCGGTGCGTAATGTGGCGGCGGTATATTTTGTGAATGCGGTTGTGGTATAATCGGTTCAAAGCGATGCGTTTTCTGGGGGATTCACCACGCCACGAATGGACACGAATGAACGCAAATGGGAAGGTCGCGCGAAATCCGTCCGATGCCGGATTGTCTGAACCACGGATGACGCGGATGGCACGGATGCGACCGGATGGAGAGGGAACGATAAACGGTAGGGGCATGGCGTGCCGTACCCACCCGGCCGATCATGAACCGGGGCGTGGTTTCCACGCCCTGGGGCACGCCGTGCCCCTACGATAATCTATCTATTAGGCAATGAAGCCTGAAGCGAATAGGAGAATCACAATGAGGAACCGAGTGAAGGAACGAGCCCTCATCACCGTTGCGATCCTGGCTTGCCTGTTTTGGACATGCCGGTGTGCCATCGTATTCTCGACTATTCCCGATGGGATTTATCTGAGTGACTTAGGATCATTCCCATATGCTCGCTGGATATATAGGCTGGCCATCCAATACGCCAATACCGCAAGATCCAGCTCGCCGCTAGACGAATGGGATATGTCGGTTGAAAAGGCCGAATCGGTCTGGAAGCATCGGCAGATACAGATTCCTGACCGGGCTCTTTACGCACAGCTCACCATTCGTATACCGCCTGAAAAGTCTGACAACAGACAAAAGCGCATCGGGTATAACCGGCACTTGCTGGAATGGCTCAAGCGAGGTGCCGCACTAGACCCTGGTAACGCACTTTACAACCTCAGAATGGCCCACATCCATTTTGATAACGCCTGTGAATACAACAGGAACCTGACTGTTGCATGGCGTATTGATCCAGTCAGGCGCAGTTTGACATATCAAAGATCAGCTCAGATGCCCCTGATCATACACGACCGGGCCATGTTGGATGTCGGCATCACCCATTACCGCAAAGCCTTAAGTAAACCACTGCGTACGTACCAGTACGAAACGGCAAGAACTCTCACCCGCCATCTTCCTAGACCATGGGTCACCGAGCAATATATGCTTCGTGTAGTCGATTACTATCATATTACGGAGTCACCATATCTAGGCCAAACGAGGATATTGTTTGGAGTCGCTAGACGCTTGGCACAGGAAGGTGACACCCAAACCGCACAGGAGCTGCTAGATATTAACGCCTGGCTCCATATGCGCAGCACGGAGCTTGACGGCCCCATGCGAAAGGCTGAGTTGTTTGACCACACGGCCACCCTGTGGGATATCGCCGTTGATCAGGCAAAAACGGTAGACGCTCAGCGATATCTGAACATGAACCAACGAATGAGCCGTTGGGGTGCACCGAGTCAGGGACCGATAGACTACCTGAACAACCTGCCGTACACCAGTCTGTATGCTCAGTCGGAATGGGCTTATGCCATGAACATACTCATATGGCTGGTATTGGCTTCCCTTGTTCGCGAGCTGGCTTGGTCTATATATCGGCGAATCGCACGCAAGCCGTTGAGTGAATTCTGCGCATCCAGGGCACCGACGACACTGTCGACAATCTGTGTTGGTATCGCCGTACTGAGCTGCCTTCTGTCTTTCGTGTTACCGACAACCGAAAATGGCTTGTATGGGTGGATGGTCAACATACTCCCGTGCTTCGGTGCCAGCCTGATCACCATCTGCTGGTTCGTGCTTCGACATCAGTTTAAAAGGCAGTGTGAGCGAGAGGGTATCCCAGTGCCCAAACGATGGGTTGAGCTGTCCTGCAACCTGGCCACGCTGGCTGCAATCGGGTTGGTGTGGTTCATGTTCTATCAGTCGGCGTTGGTAGATCACAGTTATGACACGCTGGCAGCTATTGTGACTTTGCCCATCATCGTGGTCATCGTCTTCTGTATATGGTGCAAGCTCAGCACCCCCGACTACTACGCATTAGCGAACCGAGTAACCAGACGGTTCATGACACGGCTGGTGGTGCTCATCGCCGTCGGCGTGATGCCGCTGCTGCTGCTCCAGGAGGTGTTGATGCTGCAGGTGGGCAAAACTGGCCTATCGGCGTATAAGTCGATTGATACGGTGATCAAATACGACCAGGCGTCCAACCGCGAGGATGTGCAGCAGATGCAGCGCATCCTGAAGGACGCGGAGCGGTAGGGGCGCGGTCTCCACGCCCTGGGGCATAGCGTGGTTGCCCACAATTGCCATCCGTCCGATCCGTCGCATCCGTCCGATGCCGGATTGTCTGAACCACGGATGGCGCGGATGGCACGGATAGGTTCGGATGGGAAGGGAGGCCAATCGGGAGATTGGCGTTCCCGGGGGAATACCACAGTCTATCTATCAGGCAATGGTGCCTGAGGCAAAGGAGATATCTATGAAACGGATCCGACGAGTTCTCACTGTATCAGTCCCAGCTATTGCTGTCCTTCTCGGTCTGTTAATCTTGCCAGGACGCCTGACATGGCTATCGATGGTGAGTTTTGCCAATCACTACGACACTCTCACGACCTTTTTAGGGTATGAGGTGGTCCAAAGGTTGACGCCTGCGTTATGGATATATACCTCACAAGAGCTGCCGAAGGCCACAGATTTCCCTGAACCAAAAAACAAGCAGCAGGCTGACCGCATCTGGGTCGACTACAAACACCTCTACAGTGACCGCCCACTGTATGCGCTGTTAAGTGGTTATGTTGGATATGGCAGGGGAGAAACCATAGTCACCCCTGCTGTGCTTCAAACGCGACGTGAATACGTGGCTTTCATGCGTCGAGGCGAACAGCTCGATCCGACCAATGCGCTCTACAACATGGAACTTGCTGACTACTATTGGGATCAGGCGGTACGAATAGCTGACAATCCCGGCAAGCCTCTTACATCCGTTTTGCCCAAGAGAACGTATCGAAGCACATTGTCTCTAGTGAACAAAGGATACGTTGAAGTTGTGAACCCAGGCTACCTGCAGCGGGGGTATGATGAATACCAAAAGGCGATGGGCAAACAGCTCCGTCGGTACCAAACGCAATCTGTGTGGCGAAAGATGGCAAAAATGTCGGGGCCATGGTTGGCAGAGCAGTATGAGATGCGCGTCATGATGGTAGATAGCGCAACGTCACACTTCGCCCGGCCCCAGAATCTGGATAAAGCAGTGGTCGCCTTCATGTTGCTGGGCAGGAGCAAAGAGGCGATGGAGTTACTTAAGCTGCCGCTTGTGTTCAAACTGTTGACCTCCGACAGCCAAACCACCAGCCAGATGTGTGACGACATCCTGCGTGTGAGCCAAACAAATGTGCGGTTCAAGAGCGATATGGCCCTAATGAAGGGTGATGTTTCTCAGGCAGATCGGTACCTAGAGGCTTATAAGGGACTGATAAAAATGAGTTTCGTCCGATCTTACAATGAGCGTACCGGATACAAGCCCCACTGGTTATCACCAGCATTGGCTGGCAACATGAAGGTCCAGATGGCCTGGGACACAGCGATGATCGTGTTGGCCCATTTGTTGATTTGGTGCTGGTTCAGGCAGATCGGCTGGAAGCTGCTGCGAAGGCGACACAAAATCGCGCATGAACCGACATTCACAGCATCTGTGCAAGTGGCTGGTGCTGCCGGACTGGTTGGGCTCATTTGCAGTCTGTTGGTGATCGTGCTGATGTCTGGACAGGTTATCACTCAGAGCTTACCCATCATGCTGATCATCGTAGCCACCATCAGCGCGATGAGCTGGCTGTGGTTCCGCCACCTGTATAAGCGGTACTGTCAGCAGATAGGGATCTCCGTGCCGAGTCGGAGCAGCGAGATCGTGTGCAACTGGCTGCCCGTGCTGTTTGGTGCGGCGGTAGGGTGCCTGACCGTGGTGCTGTACAGGATGAATGATCAATCTCCCCTGGCGTTTGAATACAACATCGTGCCAGTCATCGGGGGGCTGCTCTGCCTTGCCATGATGGTGTGGGTTATGAGTCAAAAACTCCGCACCCACGACTACTACGCATTGGCAAACCGAGAGACGCAGCGGTTCGTGGCCTGGCTGGTGGTGTTCGTCTCCATCGGCGTGATGCCGCTGCTGATGGTGCAGGAGGTGGTGCTGCTTCGGCGCGACCATACCGGGCTGGGCGTGTATCAATCGGCGGAGCTATTGCAGGCACGTGAACAGGCACTAAACCGCCAGTTCGTGCAGCAGGTGCAGCGCATCCTGAAGGATGCGAAGCGGTAGGGGCATGGTCTCCACGCCCTGGGGCATAGCGTGGTTGCCCACAATTGCCATCCGTTCGATCCGTCGCATCAGTCCGATGCCCGGATTGTCTGAACCACGAATTACGCGGATGGCACGGATAGGTTCGGATGGGAAGGGAGGCCAATCGGGAGATTGGCGTTCCCAGGGAGGCGTTCCCGGGGGAAAACAACAATCTATCTATCGGGCAATGATGCCTGAGGCAAAGGAGATACCAATGAAGCGCACCATTTACCAAATGCTCATCACCATAGGGATCACCCTCATCGCTTACCTGGGCAGCCAGCTCTGGATCAGCCGGTATGAACAGCTTACAGCCACGCTGGAGTTGCACAACCCTCCGTCACTAAGCGAGATGGTCGGAACCAGGTGCAACATGGCTGAGGGGTTTCAAGTATGGCCAGATATGCTGGCCGATTTCGATAGACCATCACCCACCAAGAACTCCGATCATCATGCCGAAGACGCGATGAAGGTCATTAGGCAAAAACATGACGAATATACCGACCAGGCTTTATATGCCATCATCACGGCGGACCTGTGGTATTACCGTGAAGAACCCGACAGTTTCCGCAGCCTGGCTGATATCAAGCGTCGACTACAGGACCACCTCTCCTTCCTCAGGTTGGGTCAAGCGCAAGATCCCATGAACGCACTATATGGCTGGCGGTTTGCGGATGCCCAGATGTCATCTCTGGTCAACCGAAAACTGCTGGGCAAAAAGGTAAATCATACATCCCCTGTGAAGCACATTTTGTCTACACCTCGACATAAGGAGGCGTATTTGAGCACCATCGATGGCAGCCAATTGAAACAAGCCGTCGGCGAATACCGCACCGCTTTACAGCATGTGATGCAGCTTCACTACTTTGATAAGCTACAGCCCACCTATGTAAAACTCACAGCCCCGGTGATAACAGAGCATTATGCCTGGCGTGCGCATATCGCAACGTGTTATGACCACTACTTGTTTTTTGATGACCGCTCCTTGATATACCCTGTCGCCCGTCATCTGGCAAAGACCGGCGATGCTCCAGCGGCACATGCCATTCTAAACATGCCGTCGATATTACGGATGATCATGTCTGACTCTCACGCGACTTCAGATCGGCGTTTTACCGCATGGCGGTATTTGGTCGACGCCTCCGCCACAGAATGGGATATCGCGAAAGAAGCGAAGAGGCCACAAGACATGCGGTATTACCAGCGTGTCAACAAACAACTGGTGGCGTTTCTGCGAAAAATACCCTACCAATGGGAGTTATCAAACCGTCTGGCGGCCAACCTGACTGCCCAATCCGTATGGGCCAACATCAACGTTCTGCTGGTGTGTGCGATGTTGGTATCATTTGCGAGCCAGTTGTTCTGGCTGGTTTACCGACGACTGAAGCGGATTCCGGTCGCGCCGTCCATTGGACTACGAGCGTCTGTCAGAACGGCATTAGGAACAGTGGCGGGCGGTCTGATTTTTACCATATCTCTGTTGGTGATCGCCCCTGCCCCATCACAACTGAACTCATGGGTGATGATGGCAGCCTACTACGTTATCATCGCGATGATGGTATCTGGATGGGTCATCTTCCGGCATCAGTTCAAACAGCAATGTGAACATATGGATATCGAAATTCCTGACCGCTGGACCGAAGCCGTCTTTAACTGGGTTCCTGCTTTGTGTGTGGTGGGCGTATGGGCAGCACTGAACTACAACCGCAACTACAGGGTTTTTACATGGGATGCATACGGCGTGTATG
Organism: Armatimonadota bacterium; assembly: GCA_963677485.1. GTDB lineage: Bacteria > Armatimonadota > HRBIN16 > HRBIN16 > HRBIN16. Next base: position 1,950,162 of record OY781964.1, read on the forward strand.
CTCTGATGATCGTTGTGTGCCTGCTTCTTCTTACACCTGTCGTGCTGACCAAATGGCGATACTCTCATTACTATGCCGAAGCCAGTCGGCAGACGAATTTCCTGCTTGCCGTGATGGCGGTGACTATCTCCATCGGTGTGATGCCGCTGCTGATGGTGCAGGAGGTGACGCTGCTTCGGCGCGACCATACCGGGCTGGGCGCGTATCAATCGGCGGAGCTATTGCAGGCACGTGAACAGGCACTAAACCGCCAGTTCGTGCAGCAGGTGCAGCGCGTCCTGAAGGATGCGGAACGGTAAGGGCGTGGTCTCCACGCCCTGGGGCATGGCGCGCCCATAGTTGCCATCCGTCCGATCCGTCCCATCCGTCGGATTCCCGGATTGTCTGAACCACGGATTACGCGGATGGCGCGGATAGGTTCGGATGGAGAGGGAGGCCAATCGGGAGATTGGCGTTCCCGGGGGGGAAAACAACAATGCAACTATCGGGCAATGATGCCTGAGGCAAAGGAGATACCCATGAAGCGGTTCCTGTTATCATTCGTCATCTGGTCACTGATCACGGCAGCGACTGCCGGGTTGGTGGTCGTCAGTGCGATTCGTCTCGTCAAGCTGCGCTCCCTTTGCCATGAACTCTGTATAAGTATCACTCCTCAAGTAATAGATGATATGATCTGGCAGATTTCCTGGTTTGCACCTGAGCGTGAGTTGCCGTTTTCACTGGGAACATACTTTAGTCCCCTGACTCCCACATCTGCCACCAAGCTCTGGATGAACCACCGAAAGGAATACGGTGACCGGGCACTCTACGCTCTGCTGGCACAAAAGATCCGAAACAAGCCTGTTGAAGACATTTATTCACCCATACCGATCGTCCGTGCAGACTACGTGGCGTTCATGAGGCGTGGCGAGAAGATGGATCCGGGGAATGCGCTATACAACCTGAAGCTGGCTCGACAATACTGGAGTTGCGCTGTGCGGTTCCAACCCAATGCGATCGCGATATCGAAACCACATGGCATATGTATGGCGCCATCTATGGCTGAGCCATCGACAACACCATACCTCAGTCAAATCTACCAAAACACACGAAATGGACGAATGCGCGTCATCAACCAGCAGTACCTTGACCTGGGGATATCGGAATACCGCAAGGCTATGCGTAAACAACTCAGTACCTATGAGCCTGACCTGATAAGGAGAGCCATTAAGGCGCAACCCACCGCGTGGTGGACCGATGACTACTACCAGAGGCTCTGCCTGTCATACCTTATGAGTGCTTGATCGATGGAGATGTTCCGTGCCCATAGCGATGTTGTGAAAGCTCTGGTACAAAACGGTAGACATCAGCAAGCGCTGGAATTGTTAAATGTGAACGCGTACGCCAACACCATGCTTGGTGATGCGGACGTGCCAGATTCCGTGCTCCAGACCACCATGTTGCAGATATGCGAGGATGTGGCCATGAGTCATGATATCGAACTGGTGGCAGGCCACAATGAAAAAGCGGAAATACTCCGCCTGCTTTATGACAGGTTCCGATATGACCGGTTGGATGATAGCGCACGCATCGATAGCGACTATGAACCCTCGCAGATTACAATGGCGACCCTCGTGTTGCAGGTCATTTGGCTGACAATAGTGATTGTCTGTGTTTTGCTGATGTATATTGGCGCATTGCGACAGGCTGGATGGTGGGCAGTGAAGCTTTGCTCACGACATCGCACCGTACCTGCGGCAGACCCATACATCCCTGGCTACATCAGGCGAAAGACTGCACGTGCGATGTGCATCGCAACCGCCGTCATTCTAGTTCCGTGGCCCTACTTGGTTACATATCATATCTACATGGCTGCCTTATGGGCACTGCCGATTATATGGTTTGTATCCGGGTTGGTTTTGTACCGCCGTCTGATGACTCACTGCCGGCAGAATGATATTCCCGTGCCAGACCCCAAAAGCCGGGCCATCACCTTTTGGCTTCCGGTTCTGCTGGCTGTGGTGGTGGTGATATACAGCGAGGTTGTCAACCGTATATATACATCGGAGTTCGTGGTATCAACTGTGCTGGCCATCAGCACCAGTCTGTTGGTGCTGGCGTTGATTGGCGTCACCTGGGTCAAATGGCGTACACCAGACTACTATACGATGGTCAACAGGCTTGTGCAGAGGCAACTGGCCTGCCTGACGGTGTTTGCATCCGTGATGGCCGTATTGCTGATGGCTCTTGAGGTGGTCACCCTCCGGCTTGATAACACAAACATCGGCGTGTATAAGTCAGCGGAGTTGGTAGTGAATCAAAACAAAGCCGCTAACCGCAAGTTAGTACAGCAGGTGCAACGGATCCTGAAGGCCGAGGGGCCGTAGGGGCGTGGTCTCCACGCCCTGGGGCATGGCGCGGTGGGCCTAAATCGATAGGGGCAACCCCCCGTGGTTGCCCACCATCGGTTGCCATCCGTCCCATCCGTAACATCCGTCCGATTCCCGGATTGTCTGAACCACGGATTACGCGGATTACACGGATGGGTTCGGATGGGAAGGGAGGCCAATCGGGAGATCGGCGTTCCCAGGGGGACAGTGCCCCTACAATAATATAGGTATGACGGAATCTGAGGTAAACTGAATGTCACGAACCTGGTTACGCACGTTGTTATTATCTCTCACGATGCTGGGGTTGTGTGCGCTCTGGTCGTCGCGCCTGACCAACCTGATAAAGGCCGACGATGTGATCTATGGTTGCCATTGGGGAGACGAAGATGAATTTTGGACTAAGCAATTCAGAAATCTACCCACCATCTGGCCTGATCCGGCATTGGGACAGAAGATGCTGGATGAGTATGACTTTGGATTTGCGTCTGCTGCCCATCTACCTGCACAGTATGCTCGAATGCGTGCTCAATTGGGCGAACAAGCATGGTATGCATTAACAGTCAGGAAAGGTCCGATTCACCAGACGAACACCGCACCTGGAGCACAAAAGTTATTGGCCCAACCTTTCCTCGACAGGATTGCTAAAGGTAAGAAGCTCGATCCGGGCAATGCATTGTACGACCTTCGATTAACGGGCTATTACCTAAGCAACGCATTTGGTGAAATCTACAATGCTCAAGGGCCTTCGACTCCTGGTCAGGTGAGCGTAGATTATAAACCGGGTGAATACCTACATCGTTATGTACTTAAAGACCAGAAGATGCTTGCGCTAGGAGCTGTCTCTTATCTTCACGCGTACCAGAAGGAATTGAAAAGTTACCGGCTTGATGGTGTATACTGCTATCTTGACCTTCTGCCTGGGCCCTATATTGCCGAACACTATTACCAAAGGTTTCAACTTGTTTACTCAGTTCGACCAGATGATGTTGACTTCATTAACCATATCACACAAAAGGCAGCGGCTGCTTCACTACTGCTCGCGCACACAGGTCATCGGGACCTTGCCATACGCATCGCAGACAGCATCCCGCAATTCTACGAGACCACTGTGAAGTCCATGTTCACCGACCGCGGTGACGTGCCAATCGGTTACATAAGACGAAAAACCAACATCTGTTTGCAGGCCGCTCAGGTGGCTGGTGACAAGCCGCTAAGCCAAAAGCTTGGCCTATTAACCGACGGCCTGACAAAGATGATGGTAGGGTGGAAAAAGCAACGACAGACAGTCGATTCAGAGAAGATGTTCAGCGAATTACATATGGGTAATGTCGCCGCAAACCTGAGGTATTTCGTCACCTCCCTTCCACCGATACCAGTCCAGTCATATAAAGCCAGCCGGATGGTGGAAAACACCTTGCTGGATGAAATCACGTGCAGCTACATACTGCTGGGGCTGGCCGGTTTATGGTTGCTAAGCTGGCTGAGGGAGCTCGGATGGCAGAGACACCTGCGCAAGATGGTATCCACACTGCCTCCGCTGGACTGGTGGTACATCATGAAACTGCCGCTGATGATAGCTGGTTTAGGCACACTGATATGGGCGATGATCTGCCAACTAAGCTGGGTGCCGTGGCGTGCGGACGCCCCGGGTACGAATTGGTGTCTGGTCTCAATCATCATGTATGTGGTGGTGAGCATCGGTCTGCCTTGGCTGATGGCTCGCTGGCGGTTTAAAAGCTGGTGTCAGCACAACGGTGTTCCGGTGCCAGGCCGGTCGCAGGAGATCGGTTGGAATGTGGGACTGTTACTGACGCCCGTCGTGCTTCTGCTGTTGAATTACGGCTCGATGACTCTCTTTACGCAAGAAGATGCCAGGTATCCCATCATTGTGTTCACACTGTGCTGCCTGGTGGTGTTGGTAATTGATCAACGAAGCAAGATGAAAAACGCCGTTTACTTTGCTTCCGCCAACCGGCTGATGCAGGTGTTCTGGGCGTGGTGCCTGATCGCAATCTCACTCAGCACCATGCCGTTCCTGCTCATCCGTGAGGTCGCATGGCTTCGGCAAGATACCGTGGGCATCGGCTCATGGCGTGACTACGAAACCGCCACCGCCTTCGCACGCCATGAAGCGCGACTCACTCACAAGGAGCTGGAGCGGATGTTTACGAATGCGGGTTGGAAGCTGAAGTGATGGTGTGTTTGCCCACCACCGGTCGAATCCGTCCGATGCCGCCCCGTCAATCACAGAAAGACCGCCCCGGTTAGGAGAAAACCGGCGCGGACATAGGCACTGGGAGCCAATCGGGAGATTGGCGTTCCCGGGGGAGGCGTTCCCGGGGGGCATCCCCTTTACCCGCTAAAACCTCGCGCTGATGTCAAAGTCCATGGTGCCGGCGCGGTAGTTGTATTTCGCACTCTCGGGGTCGTTGTTCTTGCGATCGGTCAGTTTATACCCGATGGTCAGGGTGAAGAACCGCGCGAAGTTATACTGGTAGCCGGTGCTGAACTCCACATCCGAACTGCCGTAGTTGCCGGTCAGACGGCTGTTTCGGTACTGGGTATACAGGTTCATCTTTTCTCTGAAGGGGTAGTCCAGCCTTGCACTATATCCGTCTAGAATTTGATGGGGGTCGCCCAGATAACTGCTTCCTGTGGTGGTGTCGGTGAACTGATTGTTGGTGATCATGTGCTGACCATCCAGGCTGAGGCTCAGCTTTCCAAACGGGCCCATCCGCAGCGTGCCCTGCACTACATTGTTGGTGGCGTTGTCGGTACTGCCCACGTACCGAACATCCTGTGTGAGGTATCGCAGGCTCATGTCTGCCCACTCTACAGGATGGTAAGCCATGCCCAGGTCATAACCGCGCATGTCGGTGTTGGTCAGGTTATCACCGGCACTATAGCTGGTGAACAGATTGGCGTCCAGGTTCAGACGGTCGCTCAAGCTCCAGGTGGCGTTCACGGTGTGGCCTTCAGTTTTCACCCCCACGTTACTGTAACCAAAGCCGGTTCCCCCACCAATCACCGTGCCACCACCAGACCCTGTGCCTGTGTCGGTGAGGCTGCTCAATGATCCGCTGTCTCGCAACGAGTACTGGTATCCCAGCGATATTCGGTCTGTGGGCGTGTATTTGGCATTGATGCTGCCGTCCGCTACGTTCCCGCTTGTGCCGTTGTTTTTTTGTTTACCGATCGACATTACGCTGCTCATCGTAAACCGCCGGCTTTCGGTCCAGCTAATGTTAGTTTTCAGTATCTGGCTCTCAGCAACGTATTGTTGCCCGGTAGTTCCTACAGTGTAGATGTTGTCGCCGCTCGCCTTGGTGTTCACAAAATCGAGGCTCAGGTTCACAGCTTTCATGCTCTTGCTCATGCCGATGCTGCTGCTGTCCTGTGTGCTGTTGCCGGTACTGGCCCCAGAGTTAGTGATGCTCTTCCAGCCCATCCTCAGCATCGGACCTTTCGATAACTGCCATGTGGCATCCGCCTGCTGAGTTACAGTTTGGGGATCATACGCGCTGGAGGTGGCACTGGTGTCGGTGGTAAGGCTGCTGTAGTAACTGGGCACCTTATACCGCTCATCCAGATACCGGAAACCATAGTTTGTGTCGGTATAACTGATTTCGTTGCGCATACCCCGCTCCTGGCGTTGAAACCCTACCGATTCCACAGGCGTGAAGTTGTCATCGACATCTTTCAATGACCCCGTCCAGTGCAGCTTCCCTACTTCAGTCTCCATTTTGATCGACTGACCAGCACCGGTCACAGGCAAGCCGCTTTTCGTGCTGGTGCTGTTAGCGAAGGCGTAACTCACCTTCCCCCAGCGACCCAGTTTGTAGTTGGCGTCGTATCCAGTCACCGATCCGCTGCCAGCGGCACTGCTGTCCACACGGGGGATGTAGGTGATTTTGATCAGACTCGTGCTTGGCACAGACCGGTTGAAATAGATGCGGTAGCTGCTGGTATCATCGAGGAAGAAGTCGCCCTCTCCCCGCTTATAGCCGCGGATCTGGGGTATACCATCCACTAACGCGGTGATGGCCGTGCCTGTTTGGACCGCATACTGCAGCTCATACGGTGCCAGCGGGTTATTGTATCCATAAAACTGGTCCACTTTGGTGAGCAGCGTTCCGCTGTTTTTCTGTGTCTGATCAAGCTGCATGTAACCCAGAGTCAGATCCTTGTTAAGCTGAGATTCCATGCGGTATCCCTGCAGGGTGCCTTCACCGTCGTTGTAACCCTGTGATTCGTAACTCGCCTCGATCACACTCGTCCGAGGTATGATGATGCCCTCTTTAAATGTCAGCATGCCCGCATAGGTGTCGATCTCATAGTCAACACCACGGCTTTTTGAAACGCCGTCGACGCGTATCTGTTCGGTGCCGTCGATGATCTGGCTGGCATTCAGGTAATATGGCCCGGCACTGTCCGTTCCATAAATGGTGACCGTACGCACCGTACCTCGCGTTTGACTGTACAACGCGACAAGTTTCATGCCCTTCATGCCAAGCGTGGTGGTCAGTTGTGCGCCGCTCAATGATTTGGTCATACTGGCCAGCTCATTGCCTTGCAGGCTGGCGTTGATATCCCCTAAATCCAACTTCAGCCACTTCCGGTCGTAGTTGATGGAGAACTTGTGATCCTGTGGGTTGCCAAAGGGGGTATTACTCAGCCGCATATTGAAATTCAGCACATCGAAAACTTTGGTGCCCTGGATGGACAGTTCAGAGAAGTCGTTAAACGCCTTCTGTCCCTGACCGTAGTAGCTGGTTTCATTGTATGACGTGCCGTCGCCGCTGATTGAAGAGATGTGGTAGTTAAAGCTCTGGCGTCCGCTGAGTTTGATGCTCTGCTGCAGGTGCGGCATCAGCCGCTTGGTCCAGGAGCCTTCTCCGCTGAATAACGATATTGCTGGAGTCTGCTTTTTCATGGGGCCAGCATTCAGGCCATCCGGGTTCAAGCGTGCCTCAGTCAGCCAGCCGCGGATCAACGCTTCGGGTGCTTCTGTGACCAACCAGGGGTTTTCCGGTGCCCAGCTCTCCGTCTTGAGGTGAAACAAGCTGGCCGTTTCCGGTGTGGGCAGAACCTGAGCGAATGCGGCTGATGCCGACACGAATGCGGCTAATATTACGAAGTACTTCACGAATTATACCACCGCGCTGAGCTGTTGGTGCAGCATGCGCTGCGCTAGCTCGCGTTGTTGAAGGGAAAAATCACGAACCCGCGCACTGTACCCAGCCACATCGGCGAATAAAGCATCCAACGCGTTCTCAATCTTTAGACGGCTGATATCTTGAGGTGTTACCAGCAGCTCCGGAAAGGACGGTTGCCACAACGCGCTGACCTTCGGATCGTATCCGATGCCCACCGCAGGCAGCCCGCATGAGGCCCCCAATATCATCGCGTGAAGCCGCACCGCCAGCATACTCTGGCAACGACCGAACGCTTCTATCAGCTGTGATGCCGTGAGGGCATCTGTCAGCAACTCGCCTGGTAACTGCTCATGCAGCCTCTGGCACAACGGCGCATCTTCATTGGGCTGCATGGCGATGTAGAACGGGGTGAGGCCATGCTCCGGCAGCTTCGTAGAGAGAACCTGCATCAGCAGTTGCCAAAATCCATCGTTGAGACTTGGTGTGATGCGAGGGGCCACACCGAAGAGTGTGCTCTGTGCCTGTGCCGGCTCTGAGGGCATCAGAAAAGCGAGGTCAGCCCCCACCAGTGCTTTTTGATAACCAAACGTGGAGAGCAACTGGGCCGATTCGCTGTCGCGCAGCATCACCGAATCGGCCTGCGTAGCCAGCGCGGCTATCCAGCGTCCTAGCCATTCGCGGCGTATCGGGCCGATGCCCTGACCGCTCCACAGAACTTTACATCCTGCGTGGCGCGCCATCATGGCCATCAACCCGTAATATACGGAATTTCGAACGCTGGTGACATCCTGAAACAGGCTGCCGCCACCCAGTATAAACAGACTACTGCTTCGCATGGCCTGCCACACAGCCCGCATCTGCATTCTAGGCACGGCTTCACAGCCAAAGCTCCTCTGGCTTTGCTCCGGGCTGCCGCTCATCACACGTATGGGCTGCTCGGGTAACTGCGCACGCAGCACACCCACCAACCCATGATGCACAGCCTCATCGCCCAGGTTGCCAAAGCCGATGTATCCGCAGGTCAGAACCCCTTTTCGGCTCATTCGTTACCCGCCAAAGCCTCCGCCTTCTCCACACCCTTCACCGCCAAACGGCTGAGCACATATCCGATCACACCACCCAGGATCACACCATACACCATCCGCAGCACGGATATTCCCAGCGGGGTATGGATGTGGCAGAAGGTGTTGAGCAGCGAAGCCTGCCCTAAGGCCCCTAACAGCAGCAAAGGCAGCCACCACCACTTGGGCCGGCCCAGTGCCGCCAGTGTGAGTGCCACAAACATGGCTGGGTGCCCTACCAGGAACTCCTTGGTGCGCGGTCGGACCACCATCACCCACTCCAGCAGACTGCGGAATTTCATCTCAATTGGGCTGACGCCCACTCCGGGCTCATTTCCAGTGCGCATCAGCACAATGGCGATCAACGCCAGTCCGATGAGCAGCCCACCCGCCAGTCCGATGGTGATGGGGTATCCCGCGATGCTCTTCCAGAACGCCTTCAGCCGGTCGACCAACTGCTTCGTGTTCTTGCACTCGTTCACGTTCAGTCCCCAATACCAGGCTGTGGCCAGGATGGGAGCGAGGTGCGCGAATTTGATCCCGGCGAACTGGTTCGCCTTGATCATAAAGTCCAAATTCGCCAGGCATCCCACGATCAATAACGCGCCTAACAGGCTCCACAATACCATCGAACCAAACAGTTTCAACGCATGCTGAATTGGTGAACACCGGCACTCCTGAGTCAGCTTAATGGCAATCAGACCTAAAGATGGCAGTGCGATGGCAGCGGCCAACGCACACACTTTCAGTCCTGTCTCACCAGTCAGACCAAGCACCGCACCCAGCAGAAACACCAGAAATGGCAGCATGGCGTTCCCGGGCAGCACCAGCAAAGTCTCAATGAGCAGGATAAGCGCCACAAGACCGCCTGCACCCGCCAAGGCATTCACCACCGGCGGCACAGAGGGGTTCACCACGGGCTTGGGTCGCCCGACAGCTAAACCGCCCTTCATGATTCCATCCCGTAACTGGCTGACAAAGTTGGACATGCCGGCCATCGCATCTTCATCTGTGACGCTGGGGATGCGCACATAACAGAGCCGGATGTTGCGTTCCTTCGCGGCCCGTTCGAAGCGGTCAACCATCTCCTCAGGGGTCAATGTGCCCATTTCAGCGGAGGGAATAGAATGGACACGCACGGTACGGTCGCGCATTTTAGCAGTGAGGGCCATGTCACCCTTCTGCTTACCCATCTCAATGGTGCCATACATCAGTTCGCGCGCTTTCATTTGCTCCGATGTGTAGCCTATGAGGTCACGAAATCCTAATATCTCATCTGCGTTGAATATAACCACCGCGGCACCGCAGGCGACGGCATCATCCAGCCGCATCCGAATGTAAGCCTTTGTGGCCACGGGGCTATTGCGTAATCGGGCGACTACCTGCAGGCCGCTTTGCTGAGCCGCCGCCACCATGCGGCGGTCAAGCCCTACCATCAAAACACGCAACTGGGCGGGGGTTGTGTTCGCCTGGAAGCTGACCCACCCTCCCTGAGGTGCCTGTGCGCTTAGCATGACTTTGCCTTGAGCTGGTTTGCCCAGCTTGGCGCTCCAGCCATACTGACCACCAAGCCTGGTGTTCAAACGCTGCAGCAGATTCGTGTTGGCCACCATCAAGGCGTTTGGTGCCCGCCACATGACATCACCGGAAAGCAATAGATCCTCTACGCTCTGTTCCGATATGGAAACGGAGGTGGCCCCAGCCTGACGAAGACGGTTCAAAATCGACAAGGGGCTGAAAGAGCTGTCAGCCGCTATTTGCAGTACCTGCTGGTCATCAACAGCAATCCCCACCATACGGCTGTCGCGTTCGGCACGCCAGCGCATAGCAGTACCGACCAGTGCAAAAATCGCACTGATGATGATAAGCACAATGGCACTATTTCGAGACTTGTTCATCAGATTGTCACCTCCCGATCATACTATTCTATTGTACAGGAGTCTATACCCTGACATGAGTGGCCTTTCGTTGGCGCCAAAAAGGGTTGACTTCCAACACGGCATCTGTTCATGTAATAACCGAGCGTCAGGAGCGTGCTTGCTGAGGAGCTATGAGCGGCGGAGGGTGTTATCTGAACCACGGATAACACGAATGGAGAATCGGGATTCAACGCAAAGAGGCCAAGGAGCAAAGACGCAGAGTTCTTGCGGCGCCGAGTGGTCGGTCTGAACCGCCGATCGAACGGCTCCCTTTGCATCCTTTGCCCCTCTGCGCCTTTGCGTTGGAATCAGCTGTTGCCAAGATGACAAAACGGGGCGGTGCCAGGCACCGCCCCGTTTTACATGGGTCGTGAAAAGTGGGATATGGCCCTAGATGGCCATCACTTCTGTCTCTTTGGTCTTCTCAAGTTTATCCAGCTCTTGAATGAACTTATCGGTCACTTTCTGAAGCTGCAACTCTGCGCGTTTTACGTCGTCTTCAGAGATCTCTTTTTTCTTTTCCAGTGCCTTCACATGGTCGATAGCTTCTCGGCGCACGTTGCGGATGGCGACCCGCTCTTCTTCAGCTTTTTTCTTTAGCGTCTTCACCATCTCTTTACGACGCTCTTCCGTCATTTCAGGCACTTTCAGCCGTATCATCACGCCGTCGTTGGTGGGGTTCAGGTTGATCTCTGACTTCGTTATGGCCTTTTCAATGGGGCCTAGAGTGCTCTTTTCCCAGGGTGTAATGGTCAACAGCCGGGGTTCAGGGGCCGCCACTGTGGCCACATGGGCCAGCGGAGTGGGGGTGCCGTAATAATCCACCATGATCTGATCCAGCATCTGTGGGTTTGCACGTCCTGTGCGAATGGTGGAGAAGTTTTCGCGAGCCTTCTCAATGGTGTGGGTCATTTTTCGTTCGGTGTCTTTGATAATCTGATCTACCATAGTTACCCTCCTACCAGTGTTCCGAGGTCTTCGCCCTGCAAAACCGCCTTAATCGCGCCGGCACGGCCGATATCAAACACCAGTATTGGCATCTTGTTCTCCATGCACATAGCCATCGCGGTAAGGTCCATCACCTTTAATCGCTTAGCAATGGCTTCCTCGTAACTAATGGTATTGTACCTTTTTGCGTAAGGGTTTAACTTGGGGTCACTGTCGTATATTCCGTCTACATTCGTGGCTTTCAGAAACGCGTCGCACTTCAGCTCAAGTGCACGAAGTGAACTGGCGGTATCCGTGGTGAAGTAGGGGTTCCCGGTGCCTCCAGCCAGAATAACGACATTTCCATTTTCCAGTTGGCTGATCGCTCGCCGGCGTATGAATGGTTCGGCGACCTGCGTCATTGTGATGGCGGTCTGCACCCGGGTGGGTTGGCCCAACTGCTCGATGGAGTCCTGCAGAGCCATGGCGTTAATCACCGTGGCCAGCATACCCATGTAGTCGCCTTGCGATCGGTCCATACCTTTACTAGCAGCCGTACCGCCGCGGATGATGTTGCCACCACCGATGACGATGGCCATCTCAGCGCCTGCTTTTACGGCTTCCACTACCTCGGCAGCGATTCGGCCGATCACATCGTAGTTCAGACCGACGTGCTGGTCTCCGGCGAAAGCTTCGCCGGAGAGTTTCAGCAACACGCGGCGCCAACGCAGATTAGGGGGTTGCGCGGCGTTATCCATGGTTTACTTGCTAACCTCACCCACGCGGTAACGGGCGTAGCGGCTGATTTTGATGCTGGTTCCCAGCGTCTTTGCCGCGGCCTCTATTACCTGGCGGATGGATTGCTTCTCATCGCGGATGTACTTGCTATCCAGCAGTGTGACCTGCTCGAAGAACTTGCCCATGCGGCCCGCAATGATCTTGGGAAGGGCGGCCTCGGGTTTGCCTTCGTTCAGAGCGCGGTGCTTCTGGATGTCCTGCTCGGCGGCAACCTCAGCGGGGTCCACTTCGTCGCGGTCCAGATATTTGGGCGACACGAAGGAGATGTGCATGCTGAGTTCGCGGGCCAACTGAGCCAGTTCCGGCTTCTTCAATGCTTCGGCGTCGCCTACCTGCAGCTCGGTGAGAACACCGATCTGTCCACCCTGGTGGATATAGGCATCAACGATGGCGTTTTCGGTGCCAGTGTAGCAAAGATACCGGCCAAGACCCATCTTTTCGCGGATCTTGATCACGAGGTTTTCCAGCTTGGCGCCGATGGTTTCATCACCAGTGGCCACGGCCAGAAGCTCTTCGTTGGCTCCGGTCAGCTTGTTGGCCAACACGGCGTTGACCATCTCATCGGCCAGCGCGAGGAAGTCCTCATTGCGTGCCACGAAGTCGGTCTCGCAGTTCAACTCCACCAATGCGGCGGTGTTGTTGCAGCAAGAGACAGCAGAGGTGATGATGCCCTGGGCAGCGGTTCGGTCATCGCGCTTGGTAGCGCTGGCCATACCACGCTCGCGCAGAAGCTTGCGAGCGGCATCCATATCTCCGTTGGTTTCAGCAAGGGCCTTCTTGCATTCCATCATGCCCACGCCGGTCTGCTCACGCAGATCCTTAACCATAGAGGCAGTTATTTCCATTGTAATTGAATTCCTCCTAGATGCGGTGCGCGGGGGCAAAAGCCCCCGCGAAAGAGAACAGATTGCGGCTGGTAAGCCTAGTTCTCTGGGGTATACAGGCTGCTGTATTCGTCTTTAGCTTCAGGCTTCACGAGTACATCAGTGACCTCAGGCTTGGCGACTTCCACATCGGGCGCGGCGGCGACTTCTTCCACCACTACGTCCACGTCAGGCTTTTCGTCAGCGTCAGCTTCTTCGGTAATGTGTGCTTCTTCTTCGTCATGAACTTCAGCAGCATCCCATTCGGCTTGCTTCACTTCAATCACGGTGTCGGCAATGCGGTTGACCATCAGCTTGATGGCACGGATCGCATCGTCGTTACCGGGGATGATGTAGTCCACTTCGTCAGGATCGCAGTTCGTGTCTACGATAGCCACGATGGGGATACCAAGACGACGTGCCTCGAGAACAGCAATGTGCTCCTTCTTGAGGTCTACGATGAAGATTGCACAAGGCAGTCCGGGCATCTCTTTGATGCCGTTAAGTATGGATTCCAGTTTGGACAGCTCTTCGCGAAGCAGGGCTGCTTCCTTCTTGGTGAGTTTGTCCAGGGTGCCATCTTTGTCGAGCTTCTGCAGGTCGCGCAGACGCTTAATTCGGCTTTGGATGGTGCTCCAGTTGGTCAACATACCGCCCAGCCAGCGCTTGTTCACGTAGTATTGGCGGCTGCGTTCTGCGGCCTCTTTTACTGCGTCCTGTGCCTGCTTTTTGGTTCCTACAAACAGCACGTGCCCGCCCTCTTGTACAAGCTGGTGGACTTGCTCTTGCGCGTCATCAAACATGCGAAGAGTTTTGTGAAGGTCGATGATGTAGATGCCGTTACGTGCGCCGAAGATGTACGGCTTCATTTTGGGGTTCCAACGGCGGGTATGGTGGCCGAAATGGACTCCTGCTTCGAGGAGTTCCTTCATAGTTACTGATGCCAAGGGGGTCCCTCCTGGGGTTTGCCTCCCGCGCCATCAACCCGTTCCGAGATCCCTTGCGGACACCCCCGAAACAGTCCGGACGCGGTGCGTTGTGTATTTTTGGTGAAAACACCGATACATTGTACCATAAGCGAAGAATGGGTCTATCCACAGATGACACAGATGACACAGATTAGTCATGAACGCAGCTGCCCAATTGGCTATGTCCGGGGCGGTCTGGCGGTACGCTAACGGTGGCGGAAGGCCCAAGACCGCGCCGGTCTCTCTCCGAAGCAGGGGGCGATTGGTACGAAATTGTTAAGGATTCATTTCTTAACCACGAATAAACACCGATAGACACGAATGGACACAGATGAACGCGGATTGCCTGAACCACGGATAGCTAAGGACCGGTAGGATGAGTAGGACGAGCAGGACAGATAGGACGTGTCCCCTCCTGCTCTCCTATCTACTCCTCTCCTTAGGTACAATATCCGTGGGGGTATTGCCATGAAAAACGCCATCCGCACGGAACGGCTCACACGCCATTACAAGCTGCCGAAAGGCCAGACCAAAACGGCCTTAACGAATCTGGATTTATGTGTGGCTGAAGGGGAAATCTTCGGCTTCCTGGGTGCTAATGGGGCGGGCAAGACCACCACCATCAAGCTGCTGCTGGATTTCATCCGACCCACCTCCGGCCAGAGCTGGCTTCTGGACATCCCCTCTACGCAGCCTGAGGCCAGGGCCCGAATAGGCTACCTCCCGGAGCAGCCCTTCTTCCACCGGTTTCTGACCATCACAGAGCTGCTCACCGCGCACGCGCAGCTAGCCGGTATCCCCGCCGGTCAGGTGAAAGCCGCCGTCAAGCGTGCCATCGCCGCCGTGGGGATGGAGGAGTACGCGCAAACGAGGCTATCCAAGCTGAGCAAAGGGCTGACGCAGATCGTGGCACTCGGCCAGGCGATTGTGGGTGAGCCGAAGCTGCTGCTTTTGGATGAGCCCTCCAGCGGTCTAGACCCCATCAACCGCAGGCAGATGAGCCTAATCTTGAAGGCGCTTCGCGAGCAGGGCTGCACCATCTTCCTCAGTTCCCATCACCTGAGCGAGGTGGAGACACTCTGCACGCAGGTGGCCATTCTGAAGCATGGCGAGCTGGTGGCGCAAGGCACCCCTGAAAGCCTGGCGCAGGGAGGCTCCATACTGACCATCACCACCAGCTTGCAGCCCGATCAGCAGCAGTCCCTCGAACAGATGCCTGATGTCCAATGCGTGACTAATGAAGGGCTGGTAGAGGTCAGCATCCCCCTGGAGCGGTTCTATGAGCTCACCACACGTCTTGCGGAGCTGAAGGCACCCGTTATTCAGGTCAATAGTGCCCGCGAGAGCCTGGAGCAGATATTCCTGAGGTACTCCCAATGAAATCCATCTTGATCATCAGCCGTCTGACCTTGCTGGAAAACGGCCGCAAGCAGGTTTTTCAGGCCTTGATGCTGCTTCTTCTGGTGGTAGTGGCCGCCTCCACATTGCTGTTTTTGTTCACCGACGGGGTTCGGATGCAGATGCTGAAGGATCTGTGCAGCACTAGCATCACCGTGGGCGGCTCACTGCTGGCGGTGGTTCTGTGCGCCAGCGGTATCCAAAGCGACATCGAGAACCGCACTATCACCCCCTTCCTGGCACGGCCCATGACCAAGCAGCAATACTTCCTGGGCAAGTTTACCGGCAACCTGCTGACTGTGGCAGTCGGTATGCTGGGCATGGTGGCGGTATTTGCCGTGCTGCTGGTGGTGCATGGCGTGATGCCGGATCGCTATTTCGCTCTGGCGGTGAGTTTCACCATGCTGCAGGTGGCGGTCATCGCGGCGTTCACCACCATGCTGGGCAGCTTCCTCAGCCCTGTTCTGGCGGGTATGCTGGGGATGCTGTTTATCATCGGCGGCAGTATGAAGGTCGGCGGGTTAGCGCACATGATCGAGAACAGCCCTTCTGCGGTCACTCGCATGGCTATGATGCCCATCTACCATATTTTGCCGAATATGGGCGCGTTTAACTTCAAGACGATGCTGGTGCAGGGGGTCGGCGCGCCGGTGGGTTACTGCTCCTGGGTTCTTGCATATGGTCTGCTATATATCGCCATCTGCCTGATGGTCGGCGGCTGGTGCATCAGCGCGAGGGACGTATGAGACGGCTATCGGTAGTCATCACCCTCGGCCTGCTGTGGCTGGGCACAGGGGCATATGCGCATGAGGAGGAGCTCTATCGCGCCTGGCGTGACCCCGTAAACACGCGGGAGCTGAGCTTACAGACCGCGGGCATGGTGGTGCTGGTGCTGGGCATTCTAGCTTGGCGCGGAT
The DNA here is from genome assembly GCA_963677485.1 of Armatimonadota bacterium. Classification (GTDB taxonomy): domain Bacteria; phylum Armatimonadota; class HRBIN16; order HRBIN16; family HRBIN16. The sequence goes on from OY781964.1 coordinate 1,966,538, forward strand.
GGACGAGGCGCAGGCAATGACTAAGCGTGTATGGCTATTGGTATTGGCGGTGGTCTTGATGGTCGCGTCTGAGCGTCAGATGGACGCGTTAAGGCCTCCAACCGAGCAGGGCGGCGCGGCTTATGTGCAGATGCTTGGTGAGTTTCGCGTGGTGGCGGCCAACCTGCTGTGGGTGAAAGCAGACGAGTATAACCACGAGTATGAGGCACGTCACGCCACCCCTTTGGAGAACCGAGAGTTGATCGGTATGTGTCAGTTGATTACCCAGTTGAATCCCCGTTTTGAGCAGGCCTATTTGGTGGGTTCTATGATCTACCGTAAAGGCGACAAAGACCCACGGAAGGCGAAGGATTACCTGCTGCTGGGATATAAATATCTGCCCTCCAGTTGGGAGATCCCGCGGGATCTGGCGCTGCTGGAAGGCATCGACTACAAGGATAAGCGGGCAGCCCTTCCCTATGCGCGCATGGCATACAAGAACGCCACAGATCCGTTTTACAAGGCCAACATGCTGCGGTTGGTTAAGGCCATCGAACAGCATATGAAGTGAACAAGGTGCATGTTTCACGCGAAGACGCGAAGACGCGAAGGGTATAAATATCCACAGATTACACAGATGACGCAGAATATCAGAACCACGAATAAACACCGATAGACACGAATGGACACAGATGAACGCGGATGGTAACCCCGTCGCAGCCTAATTGGCTATGTCCGGGGCGGGTGGCGATTGGCACGATGGGGTTATGGGATGTCACAAAACCACGAATAAACATCGATAGACACGAATGGACACAGATGAACGCGGATGGACACGAATTCCGGGAACACAACGCAAGGACGCAAAGAGCAAAGGACGCAAAGGTTCGAAAGCCGGTCATCATTAAGGGAGGAAACCGTAATGGGTAATAGTACGTGCCATCCTGACATGCTGCGCTTTTGGCAGCTCATGGCAGAGGGTTCCGCCGCGGGTCAGCAACTCGGCGGGTTATTGAAGTCCATCAGCGAACAGCTACCTGATGAGCCGATGGGTAATGCCGTCGCAGCCTTGGACCTTGATGTAGCAAGAGGCGTGATGTTGTCACAGGCGATGAAGAACCAACCGGCGATCTTCACCAAGGCTCACGTCTGCCTCGTTGAAGGCGGAGAGCTGGTCGGCAGGCTCGATCTACTGCTGTCTGTGATCGTTGAACTGACGCAGTCATGCCCGGCCTGTGGAGGTCTCAAGTTCCCTGAGGATTAAAGATTATTACGTCGGTAGGGGCACGGCGCGCCGTGCCCCTACACGCCGCGTTCCCCTCAGTCGAACTCCACCACCTGATGCGTCAAGCGCGCCTCTTCGGCGGCGAACGCCATGAGGTGGCTGTCCAGCGACATCTCAACCGGCGTCAGCACATCCTTGAAGTTGCCAGAACTAATGGCCTGCGTGAAGCCATCCATGATGGCGGTATCGCCCCCAAGGTGGGAGGTGTTGGCATCTGACGGGGTGATGGTCTGCGCACTGAGCGGTTGGAAACTCCAGGCGTGGATCGTGCCCACACTGGCGTCAAGCTGCAGCTCGCCGTTGGTCATGCTGATCTTGGTGATGCGCCGTTCGACCGCGTTATGCCCGGTCATCATGAAGGAGGCGGTGACACCGTTCTGGAACTCGAGGCTCACCGACTGATGGTCAACCACATCGTTATCGCAATGATACACGCAGCGTCCAAACTGGTTAGTTTTCAGCAGCTCGATCAGCTCCTGCCTGGTTTCTGGCGAACCCATCTGCCGGATGTAGGCGGGGTCAGGTTCTTCGCCGAGGTATATCTTCTGCGCCGAATAGGGGCAGACACCCTCTGCGGGGCAGCCATCAAGGCAGAATGGGGTTGCTCCCTCGGGTGCATTTTCAGGCCTAAAGTAGCTCAGTTTTCCGAATGAGGCCACTCGCGACGGACGGCTGCCGGCCAGCCAGCGCAGCAGGTCCATATCGTGGCAGCTCTTCGCCAAAATCATGGGGGTGAGTTTCGATGAGTTGAAAAAGCCTCGGACAAACGAGTGCGCCATGTGGTGATACGACAGGTTCTCGCTGTGCTCAATCGAGACCACCTCGCCGTAGTCACCTGAAGCGACAAGGCTCATCAGGGTGCCGTATAGCGGGGTGTAGCGCATTTGGTGACAGACCATGAACACCTTGTCGTAACCGGCGGCGGCACGGCAGATCAGCTCTGTATCGGCGCGGTTGGTGGCCAGCGGCTTTTCCACCAGAAGGTGGTAGCCGTGCTCCATGGCCATCATCACCGGGTTCACACGCTCATTTTCCACTGTGGCGATGATGACCGCATCGACCTCACGGTGTGCGGCGTAGAACTCGCGGTAGTCGGAGTAGCGCTGGGCCTCAGGGATACCGTGCTCCACCCCGAAGGCGTTGCGTTTGGCCTCATTCGGCTCAATGACGGCCACAAACTGCACGCGGACGGGATGCTGCAGCGCATATCCGCCAAAAACGCCCCGGCCGCGGTTGCCAGCGCCGATCAATGCGATCCTTACCGGGTTCATGTATATGTTCTCCTGGGTGTTGTTCATCTTCGCCGTCCAGTTTGTATTCTTGATCTATGGGTGTTGGGATGTCAAGTGGGAATGGCGCGAAGGGTACGGAGCACAACGCAAGGACGCAAAGGGTACGGGGATGTAACCTAACCACGAATAAACACCGATGGACACGAATGGACACAGATGGACGCGGATTGGCGTGAGCACACCGCAGCCCAATTGGCCATGTCCGGGGCGGTCTGACGGTACGCTAGCGGTGGCGGATGGCCTAAGACCGCGCCGGTCTTTCCCCAGGGCGGGCGGCGGTTGGCACGAAGGATTCAGGGATTCTTTATTTAACCACGAATGGACACAAATAGACACGAATACGGGGAACTCAACGCAATGGCGCAGAGGGGCAAAGGACGCATAGGGTACGGGGATGTAACCTAACCACGAATAAACACCGATAGACACGAATGGACACAGATGAACGCGGATTGTCGTGAGCACACCACAGCCCAAATGCCAATGTCCGGGGCGGTCTGACGGTACGCTAGCGAGGGCAGATGGCTCAAGACCGCGCCGGTCTTTCTCCAAGGCGGGCGGCGATTGGCACGAAGGGAAAAACCATCCACAGGATACACAGATTACACAGATTGCCTGAACCACGAATAAACACCGATAGACACGAATGGACACAGATGAACGCGGATGCGAGAATTCGCCGCAGCCCAATTGGCAATGTCCGGGGCGGTCTGACGGTACGCTAGCAGTGGCAGATGGCCCAAGACCGCGCCGGTCTTTCTCCAGGGCGGGAGGCGATTGGCATGAATGAAAAAACCATCCACAGATTACACAGATTACGCAGATGAGGTTACGTCGCCTCTCCATCCGTGTCATCCCATAAATCCGTGTAATCCGTGGTTCAGACAAATACCACCGTCTTTCTGGCAATCCCCTCTCTGTCATCCATCCAAGCTATCACAGCGTTTTTATGCCATAGTGTATGTAGAAATCCACCGCGCGGAGGTTTACCGCACTATGTTCACCCTTAACCGTCTCGCAGCTATGCTCACTCTGGCCATTTTAGCTAGCTCATTGGTGTCGGCACATCCGCTGGACAGCTCTGGCTGGCGGCTGTGGCTGGATAAGGCGGCCGTCTGGCAGAACGATACGCTCTATATGCCCGATGAAGTGAACCTGCCCCAGATGCCAGTCAACCCTCCCACCGGCGGCTGGTCGGTGCTGAATGAACAAGCGGGTAAAGCGGTGAGCCTGCCCAGCACGGTGGAGGAGCACTACTGGGGTGCAGATGGGCTCAAGGCGTATCAGGGCGAATATGCGTTTGAAGCCGATGACCCCACCCCGAAAATCGGCAACTACAAAGGCGTGAGCTGGTGGTGGCGAAGCTTCGAGACCCCCAAACTCAAGCCCGGGCAGCGGGCGATCATCAGTTCCCGTGGGGCCAGGCTACGCGCGGAGGTCTACTGCAACGGCAAGCTAGTGGGCTACACCATCATGACCGAGCTGCCCTTCGAGGCGGATGTCACCTCGGCACTGCGTACCGACGGCCCGAACAGACTGGCGGTGCGCATCACCAACCCGGGCGGGCGCCTGGACTGGATCGACCCGGCCACAACCAAATGGGGAAAGTATGATATCCCCAACTCCCATGGGTTTGGCGGTCTGGATGCGGGCATTGAACTGGACGTGCGCGATGAGGTTGAAGTCTGTGACCTGGCCATACTGAACCGGGCCGACCCCCGATCTGTGATCATCAAATCGACCCTTCGCAGCCACGGAGCTGCCTACCAAGGCCCGGTACACTACAGCATCGCTGACAGCGAGGGTAAGCTGGTCTGGCAGGTGGAGGTTCCCACCAGCATTCAAGCCGACGGCCAAGCTCAGCAGGTCATCACTGCCAGGGTTCCCTCGGCCAGCCTATGGAATCTTGATACACCCATCCTGTATACCGCCACCGCGAAGATACCTACGCTGGAGAACAGTTCGAAAAAGACCCGCTTTGGGTTCCGCTGGTTCTGCCCGGAGGGGATCGGCAGCGATGCCACTCTGCGGCTGAACAACAAGCGGATCGTGCTGCGCAGTGCCATCAGTTGGGGCTTTTGGGGCATCAACGGCTTGTGGCCTACCAAAGAACTGGCCATTAAAGAGGTAGAAAGTGCCAAAACACTGGGCTTGAACTGCCTTCAAGCCCACCGGAACCTGGCGAAACCAGAGGAGCTGGCGGTGCAGGATGAGCGCGGTCTGCTGCGTTACGTGGAGCCAGGCGCCGGGTTATATGCGGTGCAGAACGGCTCCGAGCAGCCAGCCGGTGAACCGCTGGATACCTCGGGTGTGGGCGGCGAACCGACCAGCTTCACCCAGAAATACGCGGTCGCGAAGACACTGGCGATGGTCCAACGCGACCGCAGCCATCCCAGCGTGATCATCTACTGTATCCAAAACGAGTTCGAGCCCTCGGTGCGCACGCGGAGCATCTACTATCTCATCAACGAGATGAAGAAGATCGACCCCAGCCGTTTGATTTATCTGCATAGCGGGATCAAACCCGTTGGACAGGTGTTCTCTATGCCATATAACGACAAAATCGCGGTTGACCCAGAGGGCAACGGCACCGCGGGGTTGTTTGATGAGCACACCGTGGGCGGACCGGGCAACTGGCAGGACAGCCTGTATACCGGGCCAAACGGCCAGTGGTCGCATTCCAGCGGTAATAAGAAGGACATCGTGGTCTGGGGCGAAATGCTGGGCGTGGCCTCGCCAGATGACCACCAGAAGATTGTGGAGTGGTACACCAAAAACAACCGTACGGGATATGATCTACTCGACCACCAGCAGATTCTCGACTCCACCAACAAGTTCCTCGACCAGTATGGCTTCCGCAAGGCCTACCCCACTGCCTCGCAGCTCTACCAGAGCATCGGCCGCAAGAGTTACGTCTTCTGGCAGAGGCTGACCGAAAACATCCGCATCAGCGACGCGGTGGACTACATGGTCATCAGCGGCTGGGAGAGCACGTCGATAGAGAATCACAGCGGGCTGGTCGATGCGCATCGCAACCTGAGGTCTGACCCCAAGCCGATGCAGGCCGCCACGGCTCCAAGCCTGCTGGTCATCCGCCCGCGCAGGTTCACCATCGGGAAGGGCGACACCGCGGTGGTGGATATCCATATGGTGAATGAGACCAATCTGTTCGGCAAGTATACACTCCAATTTGAAGCCACCGATGCCAAGGGTAGAATAGATAGATTCACGCGTGACGTGTCGTTGGAGGGTGGCGACAAATTCGGTCAGTTGCTGTGTGCTGATATTCAGATACGCTCACGGATGGCAGGCGAACTCAGCCTGAAGGCGACGCTGACCGATCCCAGACTCCGCCGCACGGTGCTGAGCAGTACTCAACTGATATTGGTGATCGACACGAAACCGACCGCTTTGAAGAAGATAGTGATGCTGGCCCGAGGCAGCGAAGGGCTGGGTGAATGGGTCAAGAGTTCGGGCGGCAGCGTGTTCCCCATGACCTCAAGCGCGGTGCCGGATGCCGTGCTGCTGGGTACAGGGGCGTGGGCTGCGAGTACCGCCCATGTGACCGAGTCCATATCGGGCACAGAGGAGCCGGAGCTTTACCGGCATCAGCCGTTTGGCACGAATCCGCTGGTGCTAACCCAAAGCGGTCTGTCCAAAGGTAAATGCCAAGTGGAGTTCAATCTCAGCGAAAACTTTTGGGACGCGCCAGGCAAGCGCGTGTTCGACCTCGCGCTGAACGGCCAAACCGTGCTGTGGTCGTTCGATATCTTCCGTGAGGCGGGCGGGAAATTCAAAGCCATCGTGAAGCGCTTCTCCGTGGAGTGTCCCGATGGGGTTCTGACCATCACTCTGCCCAAGGTGACGATCGACAACTTCAGCTTTGGGGCCATTCGCATCACCGATGCTGCTGGCAAGTGCTTCCGGTATACGGGCAACTCCACGCCTTACACCGACAAGTCAGGCGCGGTGTGGCAGCCATTGGTGAACACCCCAGTAGAACAGAAGGAGTTCCAGGCCTTGCTCGACAATTTCGTGCAGCGATACGGCAAAACGCTGGTGATGATCTCCGATGACGCTGCCCAGGCGCGCACGAATGCGCAGATGCTGGCTCAAGCCGGTGTTTGGAAACTGCAGGGGTTTGTGGGCGGCAGCCGGGCCTCGTGGATGGGTAGCTGGTATTTCAACCGGCCCCATGCGCTGTTTGCTGGTCTGCCCAGCGGCGTCTGCCTGGATGACCGCACTCAGGTGACCGTTGATAACACCGAGGGGTACCTGGCGGAGGCCGCCGGCATGGAGGTGGTGATGGGTTACAGCCGTGACCATGACCGCAACATCGGCATCGGCGGTGCGGTGATAACATACGGCAAAGGCAAGGTGGTGATACTCAGCCTGCCAGGAATGGTCAGCGCGCTGCACGGCAACGGCAGCCGCATCAACCCCGAATATGCCCGACGGCTGGTGTTCAACGCCCTGCGGCTGTAGATGCGGTTAGGGGGTGTGGGGGGTACGCGATGAATGGATCGATCGGTCGAATCCGACCGATCGTGTAGGGGCGACCGGCGGTCGCCTGCCATTGCCATCGGTATAATCCGTCCCATCCGTCGGATTCCCGGATTGTCTGAACCACGGATTACGCGGATTGCACGGATTGGTTCGGATGGGAAGGGAGGCCAATCGGGAGATTGGCGTTCCCAGGGGGACGGAACCACACCACGTTTCATCCGTGGATAAAGAACCGCGCCGAAAGCTTACTCGAGCTTCGCGCCCTCCACGATCCGGCTGAAACCGCCCAGGAAGGGGCGCAGCGACTCGGGGATCAGGATGCTGCCATCGGCCTGCTGGTAGTTCTCCATGATGGCGATCATCACGCGGGGAAGCGCCAGTCCAGAGCCGTTCAGCGTGTGCAGATACTCGGGCTTGGCACCCGCTTCCGCACGGTAGCGGATGTTCGCACGCCGGGCCTGGAAATCCATGAAGTTGCTGCAACTGCTGACCTCAAGCCACTCCGCGCAGCCAGCCGCCCACAGTTCCACATCGTATTTCATCGCCGCGGTAAAGCTCAGGTCGCCGGTACACATCTGAAGCAGGCGATAGGGCAGTCCAAGCACCTTCGCCACATCGATGGCGTCGTTCACCAGCTTGTCAAGCTCCTCAACACTCGTTTCGGGCGTGACCAGCTTCACCATCTCCACCTTGTCAAACTGGTGGCCGCGTTTGATGCCGCGCACATCGCGCCCCGCCGACATCTTTTCACGGCGGAAGCAGGCGGTATAAGCCACATACTTCACCGGCAGCTCCGAGGCGTCCAGTATCTCGTCACGGTGGAAGTTCGTCACTGGCACCTCAGCGGTGGGAATCCACCAGAGGTCTTCCTCGGCGTCGTGGTAGAGGTTGTCGCCGAACTTCGGCAGGTTGCCCGTGCCCACCAGCGCCTCTTGCTTGACCATGTAAGGCGGGTAGAGCTCCGTATATCCGTGCTGAGTGGTGTGCAGGGTGAGCATGAAGTTGATGACCGCGCGCTGAAGCGCCGCACCAGCGCCGCGCAGCACGTAGAACCGCGACCCGCTGATCTTCACCCCGCGCTCGAAGTCGATGATGCCCAGCTTCTCCGCCAGTTCCCAGTGGGGTTTTGGCTCGAAGTCGAACTGAGGCAGCTCTTGCTGCTGGTAGGTGACCACATTCTCGGTGTCGTCCTTGCCGATGGGCACAGAGGGGTGCGGCAGGTTGGGCACGCGCAGCATCTGCTCGTCAAAGCTCTGAGCGATGCTCACCAGCTCCGCCTCGAGGGCCGACACCTTGTCACCCACCTCGCGCATCGCGGCGATTTTGGCCTTCTTTTCCCCTGGCTCCTTAATGCGAGGGATCTCTTTGCTGACGGTGTTGCGCTCCGCGCGCAGCACGTCGATCTCGGTCATCAGCTCACGGCGTTTGACGTCGATGCTGATGAGGTTGTCCACCATCGCGGGGTCTTCGCCCAGCGCACTCAACCCCTGCTTCACAAGGTTTGGATTTTCACGGATCAAGCGGATATCAAGCATGGCGGCACTCCCAGTGTGGTGTATTGTTCTATGATAGTAGTATATCATTCTGAGGAAATGCTGGCCGTGAGAACCCGTCTCACGCGAAGACGCGAAGGCGCGAAGGGGAGGCTGTGGCGGCACCTCGGTATGATGGGGCGATCGGCGATTACCCTCGATGAATCGAGGGGCTTTCCCAACGCCCGCCGGAACGCGGGCCGGTATTGATCAGCGATGGGTGATAGTGCCCGTACCGGGACGAAGTCACGGACGGGCCACCGAACCCGTCGCCAAAGGCCGGTGGCCCATATCGATTCCGGTCAGCCACGCTGCCGCGGGTTTAGTCACCCCACGGGACTGGCGTCCCTAAGGGGTTCCTGCACCGCACGGCTGATCATTAGCGGCCGGTGTCGCTACGCTCCGACCGGCGCAGAGAGGCTGCATCCCACTAACGTCCCACCGCCTTGACAACCCTAATTGAAAAGGGTATTGTAACTCAGAGAAGAAAAACAATGCCAGACTTTTGCTGACTTGTGAAATCAATCGCAGCTAACAAACCAAGAAACCTGGCAGGCCGATGCATGTAGACAGGAGGCTGAGCGGAAATGAACGTATCCCGCATATGGATTATGGCTGTCCTCGCCACGTCCATCGTGCTCACGGGTTGCGGAGGCGGTCGCCAGCTCACAAAAGACGACGTCAGACAGACCGAGCGGCTAGCATATTCACTGATCACAGCTCTACAGACCAACAACTATCGGGTTCTTCAGAGCATATCGGTCCCCGGGCAATGGCTGAACACACAAGCAGCCATGTCTTCACTAAGTTCCGATACAAGCTACGGTAGATATTGGCGCAGGACGCTGCTGAGTGATAACCCAACGGTCACATCTAAGCTATTCAAGGCCATGAAATCATATCCTGGAGATATCGTTCGAGGTTATATCACGATGCACATCACGGAAGCGTCAAAGGCGAAATATGATTCGTATGCCATCGTGAAGTTTCGATACAGCACCACGAAGCCAGAAGCACTGATCCCATTGTTGAAGATTAAAGGGAAGTGGTTTGTTTTAGATATGCCCACAGCGAACACACGGTTGCTTAAATTCACTACCATAGTAGATGCCTACAATAGCAGCAACACGGACTGGGAAGTCCGTGAGGACTTCACTAAAGAGCTGCGTCGCATATTTAGACCTGATGATCAGATGCTGAGAGGTACCGGGAAATGACGAAGAAGACTATCATTACCAAAGTTATTAGCACGATCGTACTGGGTATTATCATGGGTATGCTGACCGCATATAGCTGTTGGGTGTCATACCAGACTGGCAATGTTTCACACCTTGATTCAGACTCTATCTTGTTGCAGTTTGCCGTGGCCATATACATAGTGTGGGTAGCTCCAAATGCGTATCTCAGTTTCGCCGCATATATGCTCGGTCATGCCATTGGCTTCCTTAGGACCATCCCAATGCTGCTTAATGTACAGGTTGTTGATATTCTACCAGTTCCTGACTACTTCGACTTCGATGGGTTTATCTCGTTTCCATTATTACCCGCTCTGATTACGCTGGTAGTGCGAAGACTCCCTCACTGGGTGAGGTTCGTCTGGGCAAAAGTGGCTAAGTTGTCAAAAGGGGTGGAGTAAATTGGGTACCTTTGTCATATCATTGCATAACGACAGCTCGATAGGATGGTCACACGCATGAACACTTCCGGGATACGGCGCAACCAGGACCGCTGGCATACACTGAAACTGAGCTGCATCGCCAGGATCGCCAAAACGGATGGCGCGTTGGGAAACACCATCCTGGCCTGCCTGCTCATCCTGCTGGCGGACATCATCTGTGTGTTCGTCACAGAGTCATACCTGGCCTGTGTGGCTGTCAACACGTTGACAGTGGTGGTGTGGGCCGCAGCCAGGCGCGCTCATTACCAGGTTGTGCTGCCAGCTACGTTGGCGGCGGCCAGTTTGGCTTTGGTAGTTCGTCTGTGCTATGACCCATTTTTCATGATGTGTACCTTCTGGACGGCCAATTTCATCATCGCACTACGTCCTGACATGTTTCAACACTGGCGGTATCATAAAGCATTATTACCTGCCGTAGCAATGATCTCTGGTATGGCTATCCTCGCGCTTCTGCCATTTCTACCGAAGGATGTGTATTACTCGAGAGAACACCACTTGGTTCCTGAAGGGGTATTATTTGCTATAGGGGCTGATGTTGGCCGTAGAATTATGAAACAAGTGAGCGAAAGGGTTCATGGTAGTGAAGATGAGGAGGACGAGGAAGCCGAGGATATAAATACACTCAGCAACACCTCATCACTGCTACCTGGAGATGGTGCGTAATGGTCGTTGAACGAAACTCCTCAGCCATGATCACAATCAAGCATGTTAGTTACTGGCAGGGTTGCTGATATGAGAGTCATGCGTTGGATTGCGGGAATATTGGGGTTGATCTATATCTGCGTCGTCATTCCGATGTTTTACCCAGACTTACTACTTCCGGTGGCTAAAGGGTTATCAGGGCACTATTACTTTTTTAGTAGTGACTACAATCTCCGGTGCTACGACCTGTCGAAGCCGCGGCGCTCATACCCAGTCTACACACCCACTGGCGGCGAGAGAATCAGGGCATATGATGTCAGCTACAACAACACCAGGCTAGTCGCCAAATTCTACGACCCAACAAGCCGCAAAAGTGAAGTCCGCTGGTATGATATCCGCGACATGAAGCTTGTGAATGAGCATATGCCCCACCGTTCCATACCTGTCTCCGACAATGCCAACGACTTGTGCATCAGTCCCGACGGAAAGACATGCATTCTGACATATGACTACCCAATTGTCGAGTCCAATAAGAACCCAGACTACGTGGTTCTTGATCTAGAAAACGGGAAACAAACTGACATGGTTCTACCGTTGTATTACTCATGGCCGTATTACTCATGGCAAGTGCCCAAATGGGATGCTACTGGGCGTCGATTGAGCTATGAAGACAAATGGGGACATACAGTGATATACGACACCGTTAGTAAGTCAGTAAGAGTACTGCCCGATAGCGTGAATTCATGTATCTCACCGAATCTGCAGCTCTTGTATGAAGGGACGAATATTCGGAAGCTTGATGACAATAGTGATACCCCCATCAGTACTGACACAATCCTGATGGACCGTTCTCCCGATCATCTAGTACATTGGTCTCCCGACAGCCAAGGCTTCGACTACCATAGGTTATTCTGGCCGCGGTATGCCTTGCTATACTATGACATTAAATCTAGGAGATTCTATCGTATGCCAGTGCCGTACAGTGGGTTGTTTACGAGGTGGGTAAAGTAGTGAGAGACGGTGGCAGGGCCACCAAATGCTGCATTGCAACCTGCCACCACGCGCTAAAGCACAGATTATTACCCACAAATATTGCATGGGAGCCACCCTCAGGTTATAAATCGATTATTGGCCAGTCGCGGTCTATAGACCAGCCAATTACCCACAAATCCAGATTGGGATCGTATCGACCATGTGCCGAGACATTAATGTCGCGGAATCGGTGACCTACAGGCCAGGCAATATTTATGGTTAATAAACTGCGCCTTAACGCATTACCCCCTCCCTTCGCAGCGCGAAGGGAGGGGGTTTCGTTACCTCACCCAGATCATCTCTTTACTGGGCAGCACGGGGAACACGCCATGCGGTTCGGACTGGTACCACTGCGCCAGCGAGCTGATGTCGTCGCGCAGAGGCTGGAAGTGCCCCTCCTGCCACCATCCGAGTGCTTGCATGGTCACCTTAAGGTCTTGCTTGAACCGGATGGGGTCCATGATGTGCCAGCGGTAGAGCTCAAACGCGGCGGGCTTGCTCTCCGACCGTCGCGCCATCGGCATGCCGAGGAAAGGGGTGTTGAAGACCTCCTCCTTGTTGTCCTTGCCGTAAAATCCCCAGGCACCGCCGAAATAGTCCTCAGTTCCTGTGCCGCAGATGGTGGGATACTGACCGTCACCATCCATGAAGAATTTGATCTCGCCCTCGCCCCACCAGCCGACGCTCAGGCTCATCCAGCTCAGGAAGGTGCCCACATAGTGACCCTGCCCTTTCACGCCATCGAGTATCACATGCTCCGGGTTATCCATGGGGGTCACGCTGCGGCGCCACTGCGCGTGCAGGTAGGCGGCGTCATCCGGCACTTGCTGAAGCGAGTAATTAATCTGGTAATACACGCTGCCGATGGGGCTGCCCCAGGTGTTCTCCATGGTGATGCGGCAGTGCTTGCGGAAGGGCATCGGCCAGTAGCTGTTGAAACCGCTGCTGGGGTTGACCACAATCGGCATCGAGACCACGTTATGCTTATCGCCTTGACCGTGGCAGAAGAAGTCGCCAAATGGTGTTTCGATGGAGGGCGTCTCCTCATGATCCCAGTAAAACCGCAGGATGCAGGTGCGCATCGCGAGCGAATCCGAGGTGATCCATATCTGTTGAATCAGCCCAGGACCGTCTATCTCCGCCAGCGTGACGGTGCTGTTGGCCGGAATCGGTATGTACGGGCGGACTTTCCAGCCCTCGCCCAGCACACCGCCGGGTTCGCCAGGAGCCGGTATCGCGCGGGCGCCCCCGCCTTTTGCGCCGGTGGGGTTCTCCGCATTGATGCTGCGGGAATCGGCATCGCTCAGAAGAGCGATATTAGAAAGACTGCTTATGAACATCGAATTATGACCTCCATGTAGGGGCATCGCGTGCGGTGCCCCATCACAAGACGCTAATTATCTGACCCAGATCATCTCTTTGCTGGGCAGCACGGGAAACACGCCGTGTGGCTCGGATTGGTACCACAGTGCCAGCGAGCTGATGTCATCGCGCAGAGGCTGGAAGTGCCCCTCCTGCCACCATCCGAGTGCCTGCATGGTCACTTTCAGGTCTTGCTTGAACCGGATGGGGTCCATGATGTGCCAGCGGTAGAGGTCAAACGCGGCCGGTTTGGTCTCCACTCTTCGGGCCATGGGCATGCCCAGGAATGGGGTGCTATACGCCTCTTCTTTACCCTTGCTGTCATAGAAGCACCAGGCTCCACCGAAGTAGTCCTCCGTTCCGGTGCCGCAGATGGTGGGATACTGGCCGTCACCATCCATGAAGAACTTGATCTCCCCTTCGCCCCACCAGCCGCAGCTAAAACTCATCCAGCTCAGGAAGGTGCCCACATAGTGGCCCTGGCCCTTCACACCGTCCAGGATCACGTGCTCAGGGCAGTCCATGGGGGTCACGCTGCGCCGCCACTGTGCGTGCAGGTAGGCCGCCTCGGTTGGCACTTCTTGAAGGGCGTAGCTGATCTGGTAGAAGAAACCGCCGATGTCCTTACCCCATGTGTTTTCGATGGTCATACGGCAATGTTTACGAAATGGCATCGGCCAGTAGCTGTTGAAGCCACCGCTTGGGTTGACTGCGATGGGCATGGAGACCACATTGTGGCGATCACCCTGACCGTGGCAGAAGAAGTCGCCCAGAGGGCACTCAATGGAGGGGGTCTCTTCCCCGTCCCAATACATGCGCAGGATGCAGGTTCGATAGGCCATTGGCTCAACGGTAATCCAGATGTGCTGGATCAGGCCCGGGCCGTCAATCTCTGCCAGGGTCACGGTTTCGCCAGAGGCGACCGTAATGCAGGGTCGGACCTTCCAGCCCTCGCCCAAAACTTCGCCTGCTTCACCGGGCTGTGGGATGGCTCGCGCTCCGCCCGCTTTAGCCCCGTTGGGGTTCTCGGCGTTAATGCTGCGCGTCTCCGCGCTGCTTAATAGTGCAATGTTGGATAGGCTGCTGATAAACACAGTGTGTGTGGCCTCCTATGAGGAATTTGGTCGGATTCTTTTCAATTATTACATAATTTCATTCGGATGGGTGAAGTGGTGATGCAAAGATGAAGAGAACGCAGAAAAGTTGAGATGGCCATCGGCATGTAGGGGGCGGGTCTCCCGACCCAGGGGCAGGGAAACCCAGCCCCTACGATTCCGTGACAATCGCCCCCGGCCAATCCCCAATCTGCGCTATCTGCGTAATCTGCGGATTGTCACTCCCTGTCCGGGCCAAACACGACAAGGAAATGGCCATCGGCATGTAGGGGTCGGGTCTCCCGACCCAGGGGCAGGGAAACCCAGCCCCTACGATTCCGTGACAATCGCCCCCGGCCAATCCCTAATCTGCGTCATCTGTGTAATCTGTGGATTGTCACTCCCTGTCCGGGCCAATTACCATCCGCCTTGGAAAAAGACCGGCGCGGTCTTGGGCCTTCTGCGGCCGCTAGCATACTGACAGACCGCCCCGGACAGTGCCAATCGAGACACCGCGCAACCATTTCCCTTCGTGTTCATTCGTGTTCATTCGTGGTTAAAATCCCAAAGATCAAATGATAATCTGCGCCATCTGCGTAATCTGTGGATTGTTACACGGTTTACCCAGCTTGCGTCACTCGGTGGGCACGATGCGCTTGAAATCCTTGTTGGGGTTGAATGCCACCAGGGTGATGATCCAGGCGACGGTCAACAAAATACAGCACCCGATGAACGGTGTGATGTGGGCGATATGCACATTAGTGGATGCGTGGATATACAGATAGCTGCCCAACGGCGCGCCGATCATCGCGCCAACACCCTGAGCGGTGAAGACGGCCCCCATGATGGCCCCCCTGCGCTCGCTGTTGATGTTGCTGACGATGGCCATCCAGGCTGGGATCGCCAGAATATAGCCGATCCCCACCACGGTGCAGCCGATCATCAGCCAGATGTGATGGCTGGTAAACGGCACCATCCACATCCCGAAGCAGCACAGCGTCATGCCGATGCACATCACGCGGCGTTTACCCCAGCGGTCTGCGGCTCTACCGGCCGGTACGCTGGCGAGTGCAAACACGATGGCCGGAGGCAGCAGCAATGCACCATATCCCGTTTCGGACAGGCCCAGTTCATTCATGGCGTAGAGCTTCACAAGCAACATCACCAGCCCGATGGACAGGTAGACCACAAAGCCAAGCAGCATGGTGTCTGGCACCATCTTGGCGGCAATCCAGAGGTCTTTTATTTTGGGCACATGGCCCTCATTGTGCGATTCTGTCTGGTGCAGTGGCATTTTCCCAGGAACACCCACATAACAGATGAGCGCGGTACACAGGAATAGAATCCCAGCCAGATAGAAACTGGCATGCATGGGCTCTGACATCAAGTGATGGGCGCTGCTGTAGTCGTTCACCAGTCCGCCAAGCAGCGGACCCAGCGCGATTCCGATCATGTAGGTGACATTGAACAGGCTCATGGCCGTCGCCCGCTGCTTGGGATCGGCGGCGTCGGCTACAGTGGCAAACGCGGTGGGCCACAGTGCGGCAGCTCCCACGCCGTCCAACGCACGGATGGCCATCAGACCCAAAGGGTGACCAATCACCACGGTGAGCGGAGCGGTGATCATGCTGATCAGCGGCCCCAACATCAGCATGGGTTTACGCCCAAAGCGGTCGCTTAGAAGACCCATGGGCGACTTGAGCAGCGTCTCCACAAGCAGGAAAGCCGCGCCGATCGCACCAATCCATACCCCCCAGTTCATTTTCATGAGATAGGGAGGCATGGCGGAGAAGTTTACGATTGCGTAAGACAACTCCGCCATACCAGACATGATCACCAGCGAGATGAGTGCCCGTTGTCTGGTCTTTATCTGACTGGCAGATAACTCTGCCGCCACTCTAGAGGAGTACCTCGTGCCCGGTTTCTGTGGATTTATACACTGCGTCAATGATCTGGGTCGCCATCAAGCCCTGTTCGCCAGTCACATAAACCTCTGTGTCGTTGATGATCGCCTCAAGGAAGGCCTTCACTTCGCGGGTATGCGAGCTTGGTCCACGCTGCATCCAGGTTGGCACGATTTCGGTCAGTGCGCCGTTCTGTTCTTTGTATATTTTGCATGGAGAGTTACAGGCGCCTGCTTCGGTGCCCAAGACGGTGCTGCACATCATGTCATGATCGATGTTAGCGCAGAAGCTGCTTTCAATGGTCATCACGGCGCCATTCTCAAACCGCACCAGCCCGCAGGCGAAATCTTCTACCGTGAAGGTGGCGGGATCCCAGGGGCCCCATTCATTCACGTGACCGGATCGGTTGCCGAATTCCTTATACGTCATGCCGGTCACACTCACCGGTTTGGGATGGCCCATAAACCAGAGCGTGGTGTCGATGATATGGACGCCGATGTCAATCATGGGTCCGCCGCCCTGTTTCGCCTTGTCCGTAAACACGCCCCAGGTGGGGACGCCACGGCGGCGCAACGCCTGCGCCCGTGCGTAATAGATTTTGCCTAGCTGGCCATCGTCAATCGCCTTTTTGATCATCTGCTGTTCCGGCTCAAAACGTAAGTTCAAGCCGATCTGCAGCTTGCGGCCGTTTTTCCGGCTTGCAGCTACCATCTCTGCGCCTTCGGTGGGGTTCATGGCGATGGGCTTCTCACACAGCACATGTTTTCCGGCCTTCAGAGCATCAACGGTGGGCTGAAGATGGGCGATATTGGGGGTGCATACACTGACAGCATCGACACATTTTAGCTTAAGCAGATCGTGGTAATTCTCATAGACATGGGGGATATTATACTCCGCGGCGAAAGCCTTGGCGCGTTCTGGGATAATATCACATACAGCTTGCACTTTACAGAGCTCCGGGTAGGTGAGGTAAGCAGGAATATGTGCTCCGCGAGCGATGCCGCCTGCACCAATGATTCCGATTCCAAGTGGTTGTTTCATGGTATGTTGTTCCCTCCTTTTATTGTGACTTTGGCCACAGCTGATACCGGCTGTCCCATAGTCCTTCGATGCTGTCGATGACAAGATGCGGGCGATGCTGAGGCTCTGCCTGCAATGCATCTTCCAGATTGTTGACGCCGGTCGTGACTAAAGCTGTCTGTAACCCCAACTCGCGCCCCAGAATGACATCTGTATCCATTCTATCGCCAATAAGCAGGCTGCGTTCAGGTGTGGTTCCCACTTCGGCTATCAGCAGGTTGATCCCAAGCGGGTTTGGTTTCCCCGCGGTATACGCCGTCACTCCGCTCGCTCGTTCAATTGCTGCAACCAGCGAGCCGGCTCCCGGCCGGATGGATCCGTTGGCTCCCGGAAAAGTGGCGTCTTGATTGGTAGCAATAAACTGCGCACCATTCTGTATCGCCACTAATGATTTACGCAATGTCTCATACGTGAAGTTCCAGTCGATACCTGCCACCACATAATCGGGCTGATCCTCATCGGGGTCGTCCACCAGCTCAATACCCACTGCAAGCAGTTCCGCGCGCAGCCCATCCATGCCCACAACGAAGGCATTCTTACCTTTGGCTCCCTGTTCGATCAGGTGGTAAGCGGCGCAGAAGCTGGATGACATGAACTCAGCGGGTTGGCAATCAATGCCCATGTTCTGCAGCCTTTGGGCAAAGGTATGGCGCGAGACGGATGAGTTGTTGCTGAGAAACCGCACCACCACACCCTCATCACGCAGCCGCTTCACGCCTGTAGCAGCGTAGGGCATCGGCTCCTTGTCTCGGTAGATCACACCGTCCAGGTCGAAAATAACCAGATCAACATCAAACATCGCGGGCCACTACAAACCGGGCAAGGTCCACTAGAGCACGTTTGCCTCGATTATTGTGAAGGGTGTCCAGGCTTTGGACCGCCTGTTTTGTGTAGTTCAAGGCCCGCTGCCTTGTGAACTCAAATCCGCCAAGCTCCGTGATCAGGGCTGACATCTGTTGGAGGACCAATGGGGAGGTGGTATCTTCAGCCAAAATCACCATCTGCTCACGCTGGGAGCTTGAGGCCTTTTCGAGTGCGTAGATTAATGGCAATGTAAACTTACCCTCGGCAAGGTCACTGCCGCATGGCTTCCCTATCCGCTGAGGGTCTCCCATGTAGTCCAGCAGGTCATCTACCATCTGGAAGGCCATTCCCAAATTGTAGCCATAACTTTGTAATGCAGCCTGCTCCTGCTCGCTGGCATCGACTGCAATGGCGCCGCACCGGCAACAGACCTCAATCAGCATCGCGGTCTTTTTCCCGATCACTTCCAGATACTGCTCTTCAGTGACGTTGGTATCACCTACCAGCAAGGCTTGCATCACTTCACCTTCCGCCAGCGAGCTGCTGACATCAGAGATCGCCCGGATCAGCCGTAAATCACCGACATTGGCCAACAACTGCACGGAGCGCGCGAGAAGGAAGTCACCAGTCAACACCGATACACCATTGCCGTAAAGTGCATTCGCGGTTTTCCGTCCCCTGCGCATATTGGTGTTGTCCACCACATCATCATGCATCAGTGAGGCCATGTGCAGCAGTTCCAGGGAGGCGGCGACAGGCAGCAGCGTGTCTACTTTCACGGCCGCGTCCACACAGCGGGCACTCAGACAGACTAAAGCGGGGCGTAGCCGTTTGCCGCCAGCGTTCAGCACGTGACTATTTAACTCTGCAATGATCGAGACCGATGAGATCACCTCGCGCCTAAGGTAGTGCTCCACCGCATCTATGTCTGGTGAGGCCGTCTCCAGCCACAAAGATTGTGACGAGGGTGATTCTTCAGGGTGTTGGTTTAGTGTCATAGCTTTTTCGTTTTACTTCCATGGTGTATGACGACATACCCGAGTGTGAGGTCTTTCCACCGATTATTTCGCAAACCAGCATCATGCATCAGTTGGGCCAACGCGCGCCTGCCAGGAAACAGCCGTATGGAGGCCGGCAGATAGGCGTATCCGTCGCTGCCGCTGAACAGCCTGCCGATGACCGGCAACAGCTTTTCGCAATACAGAACATGCATGATTCGGGCCAGGCGTTTACGCGGATGGTTGAACTCCAGCACCACCAGTTTACCTTCCGGCTTTAGCACCCGAACAAACTCTTCGAGCGCCTTTTCCAGCATCACCACGTTACGTAACCCAAAGCCGATGGTGATCACATCAAAACTGGCATCAGCGAAAGGCAGATGCATGGCATCCCCCACTATCAGCTCATACTCCGGCTTGTTGATCATCAGTCTGTTCAGCTTTTTCCGGGCGATTTCCAGCATCTTAGGCACAAAATCCAGCCCGATCACCAGCCCTCTGCCGTCCATACGCTTCATGGCCTCAATCATCATGTCCCCGGTACCGGTAGCCACATCGAGTATGGTTTGGCCAGGGCGGATATCTGCAATCGAGATGGCTTGCTGCCGCCATTTATGGTGCATGCGAAGGCTTAGTATGGAGTTCATGCGGTCATACTGCCCAGCTATGGTGCTGAACATTTTGCGCACGTAATGACCCTTCTCATCACCCACCAGGTGATAAGAGGGCCTTTTGCGCTTGGGTTGACCTCGGTTTGGGTCGTGACTATATGTACTCATGACCGAAATAAGTATACCATTCTATAAAATAAGTGTGTTGTCATATGTCAAGCGATCACCTGCAAGCCGGTGGCGGATGGCATCAGCTTCCTGAAGATAGGACGCTCATTTGGTGTTTGGTTTGGCTGATGAAGCGAAAGATACCATTGCCCATCATATGCCTGAAACACCATTCCGTGGCCTGCATCGTCATTGGCCAAAGCGGTTGGCTGCTGCAGCCATGGGCCAAGAATACCTGCCTCGGAGGTGGCGATTCCCTGGGCATAGCGTCCAGCCTGGAAGCTGCTCCACAACATGCCTAGCAGTCCACCTGGCAATGTAAATAGGAACGGACCATCAGTCACATACACATCGTGCTGCGCGCCCATTTGGAGAGAGCTGACCCATGGCGCGTCCGAAGCTTTGAACAGCGTGACGGGATCCCCTGTAGCACGGCTGAGGTCATCGCTGAGAGGAATGGCGCAGATCTCGCCATCAGTGATCTGTACCCATTCGTGACAGAACACCATATACGGCTTGCCGTTCTCCACCCACAAGGTGCCGTCGAGGCACTCCCAGTCGGCTGGGGTGACGGGGCCATCGCTAATGGGTTCATATGGACCTGCCGGATGGTTGCTGCACAGTATCTGTGTGCCGCGCCGCCGAGTGGGGCTGTGCAGCGTAATAAACATATAGTAAGCACCTTGAAAGGCATGAACCTCAGGTGCCCAGTATTCTTGCTGGCTCCAGAACGTAGCATCTGGTGTGAAAGCCGCAATAGGCCCACTCCAACACTGCAGGTCTGTGCTGCGGTAACAACAAACGGCTTCGGGCCGTTGGTCCCAGCAGGTGCTGCCCAGTGTACCAAACAGGTAGTATGCATTTTCATCGGGCACCGGCAGTACAAACGGATCACGATAGTTTATATCGCTCAGCTTCATGGGTTACCTCCGCGCGTCTAGCATCATAAATATGGTATCAGTTTCTGGCAATGAAGGTTGGAATACATAAAGTGCTAAAATATGATTTAGGTAACAATGGCCCACGAGACACCATGCGGGTGTGATAAGCAGGCAACAGGAGAGACAGATGATCACCATCCTATTACGAATGAAAAACACACTTATTATATTATGTGCAGTGGTGCTGGGTGTAGCTATCGGGGCGGCAGTCACAAACCGTATGATCCGTCCCATGCAGGTCAACGGAATGTCGATTGGCCGGTTTGAACAGCGGTATCCAGGCTTTTTCCAAGGGCCGATGGTCAATGCACGACTGGGTGATCTTCCTGACGGGACTCTGGTCAATACCGGACAACTCACGGTCTACATGGCCGATATTGAGAAACTGTTGCGGTCAGAAACTCCAGCCATCGCCAAACAGATAAATCTAAATCTGCCAATCGTTGTGGAACAGATGGCGGAAAGCCTGCTTTTCAGGCAAGAGCTATTGGAATATGCTCAAAAACAAAACATCCCCAAGGACACCCCCGTAAAGAACCTCAGCGAAGCTTACCAAACCGAGCTTATGCGTACCACCGAAGTGAATGAATCGGACATTGAGGCGTTCTACGAACAGCAAAAGGAACAATACGGCGGCTCTTTACCTCCTCTTGACGTGGTTCGTGACCAGATAAAACAAAGATTGACCGAAACCGCCATGAGTAATAAATTCACCTTGCGTATGAACCTGCTGGCCCAACAATGTGTAGTCAACCGAAAATGGGTGGAAGCTCAGTATAAAGAACTCCTCTTGAGACCTGATGTTCAAGCGGTAGAGAAGCTGCGGTATGGCGGTAAACCGACTATTCTGGTGTTTGCCTTTAATGATCCTAAATTGATGTCGGCAGTTGATCAACAGATGAAGGATTTAAAGAAACTAGTAAATGATAAAGCCAATATCAGTGTCGTGCCTTCTACATCCCGGACTTTCTTGAGGGCGCGGTATCGAGTCGGCGAGGTAAATTGGATGACAATAGTGTTTAACACGACCGGCCGCGAGGTCTACCGGACTGAAGGGCAAGTTCCCACCGAAGAGCTGCTGTTGATTTTGAAACAGGCCGGTATGTAGGGTCGCGGCCGCCTGCGGGTTTGTCGGCCTTGATTGCCACTGTCCGGGGCGGTTTTCTCCTAACCGCGCCGGTCTTGTTTCCGACACCAATATGTATGGCTCACCGCCAGACCGGCGCGGTCTTTAGCCACCTGCCATTGTTTGCCTCCTGAAAGACCGCCCCGGACAGTGGCAATACACACACTAACAGACAGCCGATACCAACGTCCGGGGCGATTTTCCTCACCGACCGGTCCCGAATTTCCTATGTCCGGGGCGGTTTTCCCCTAACCGCGCCGGTCTTGTTCCCGACATGTATATTTATGGCTCACCGCCAGACCGGCGCGGTCTTTAGCCGTCTGTCATTGTGTGCCTCCTGAAAGACCGCCCCGGACAGTGGCAATACACACCCTAACATACACCCGTTCCCCTCCGCGTCCTCCGCGTCTCCGCGTGACACATCCCGGGGGTCACAAAAAAAGCCGGGTGGAAAAATCCACCCGGCTTCGTGTACACCGCTATTGCGGTTCACACTAATTCAGAACGTGTACCTTCACGGTCCGTCGTCCGGTACGCATGGCTTGACTGTGTGTGTCATGCCCCAGGTCGATCCGGTTGCCTTTGATGGCCCCTCCGGTATCGGCTGCTACTGCGTATCCATAGCCCTCAATATAGAGCTTGGTCCCTAAAGGTATCACTCTTGGATCAACGGCAACCACGCCGACACCGGCGTGAATTCCCGTGGCTGTGCGTCCAGATCGGCTGCCTCCACAGGTATATGGGGCATACCCGGTGGCTCTCATGTACAGTACCTTGCGGGCACCGTATCCACTGCGCGACAGAGGTGTATTGCTCTGCCTTAGTGCTTTTACCCGAACAAAATTAGCTCGGACAGAAGCTTTACCGCTCTTTCGGCTGATGGTCTTAAGAGCAGGTTTCGGCACAGATGCTGTAGAAATTTGAAGCTGCGCGGGCTTCGGTTGCTCTGTGCTATGTACTGTATCCGTATTCTGCTGACTCTCAGGCAGAGTATCGGTCTTAGTTGTCACCTTTACCTCGGTATTATAAACGAGGGGTGTGTTTAGGTCAGGTATGATAAGCGAATGCTCATCTAACTTAACTTGTGCCTCTCGCAGAAATTCTGCGACTGTTGAGGCCTGTGTTGTCAACGTACGCACCGTGCCACCCTCCACCAACCGTACTTCACGGGTGGCATCAGCGGTCACATACGCGCAGACAGTGAATGTAATCGCCACTGCGGCTAACGCCACTGCGACTGCTTTCGCTTTTTGCACGCTGTCCTCCTTTTCGGCACCTTGGCGGCTCTGTAAACCAACCAAGGATTTGTCGGTGCCGATTCGAACGCAAGCGTGATGATGCTACCACATGATTTTTGGGTGAGTCAATCCTGGTAATTGGAGTTGTGCTGGAGCTTAGAAATTATATATGTCATATTTTGTATTATTTAGTTCTTATTGTCATATTTTATTATTCATTGTGTAATTATATATAAGTATTGTTATGCACAGCCTCGATATGCTTCAGGTATGTTCAGCACAAAACAGCCCATTATCACAAAAATACCACCGAATCTGTGAGATACCTGACCTCGAACAGGGTAATTCTTAAATTCAGTGTCTTCGAAAGGAACACAGCATCAACTATATATACACCAGGCGCGATAAAGCCATATGGAACCATATTTCAGGTGAATTCATGGCCTGATATGTCAACTCGGCGAACACAGTATCGACTCACCGTCCGACTATCCCTGGTCATATATATTTCCTCATCTCCGTCATCTGTGGTTCTAATTCTACTAGTAGCACATAGGGGATACGGCTCCAGTACCTGACAAGATGGCCGAATAACCACGGGATTTATACAAATAGCCCGTAAACAGTAGATTTTACTGGTGGACACCATTCATAATAAAGACAGATCGAATGAAATAGGAGGTAACTGCCCTATGGACTGTTCTCGAGGTACTCTTTGGGCCTAGGGTTTTAACCCATAAGGTCATAAACGGCAAATTCGCTGTTTTGAGCTAGTGAGCCATGAATTCTAGGCCCACTCTCCGGCTACCACCGATTAGGGCTTGCTGTAATTTGGCAAGCCCTCTTTTTTGTATATGGTAACTAGTCGTAGGGGCGTCCCTTGTGGGCGCCCTAAACGTGAACTATCGAACGATCAACGATTAGGGCCACCACAAGGGTGGCCCCTACGACCGTATCCGCTACATTATGGGCTGCCGTGAATGCACGGGCAGGTGCTTGTAAGTCACCCATGGAGATTCGCGAATCGCCCCTAGTACGCTGACGCGTAAGCGGGGAACCCTCCCCTGCGCCGGCCGGAGCGGAGCGACGCCGGCCGATATTGATCAGCCACGCGGTGGGGAAACCCCTAAGGGACGCCAGTCCCGTGGGGTGACTGAACCCGTGGCCATTTGCGACCGTATCCGCTACAGCCTGGGCAGCCGTGCCGGCACGGGCAGGTGCTTGTTTACTTCATATATATATAGTTTGGCGCAACCTCTGTTGCTCAGTTGAACACGAAGGGCTCCATATGTGTCTATAATATTGGTATACACGTGCATCATGTTATGATGAATGCGGTGTCTTTTTTCCAAAACTGGAAAGAAGGATTCTGTATTAGGTGCGTTGAAACTGAAAGCTGTGCCATAATATAGTAGTTATCCGATTTGCTGGAGATCTCGAAACTATGCGAATCCTAAGTATCTCGAGAAGGCTGGCCGCTGCGGTGGTCTTGCCTCTAATTGCTACCGCTGTATATGCAGCCAACATCGTACCTGAAGCTCAGTTGCTTGGCACGAAGTTGATGACCCCCATTCGTAACGTGATCCTGCGACTCGGTCCGCCGCAGTTCATCGGTTTAGCACCATGTGCGTCCGATGATATCTATGGCGTGTTAAAACAAGTTCTTGAGCAGCAAGGTGCCACTGGCACAGGTGCTGCAGGCGCAGGTGCTGTATCAACGATGGGTGGAGCATCAAGCATGCCCATGATGATGGGTTCGATGCCGATGTCACCCACGACAAGCCCCTCTGCAGCAATGTCAACCGGCATGCTGGGTTCTCAGGTTGGGCCATCTCTGGGTGGAGCAATGGGAGCCTCTTCAAGCGCCGCTAAGGTCGATAACATGGCTGTATACGATCAAACGATCTTCTACTTCAATGCCGACGACATCGTTGTGCGGATCGCCTCTGTCAAAAACACAGGGAAACACCCGGTGGCTAAGACCGTAAGGGGAGTGAAACAAGGCGACATGTTCTCTAAAGTGATCAAAACCTACGGTTGGCCTAAGCGATTTGCGGCTGAAGGCCAGTATTTCCTTTTGGATTATCCGGATTATGGTCTACGGTTCGGCTTCAAGGTGAATAAAGTCATCTATATCGAGTCGGTCATACTGTAGCACCATTCCCAAGGAGAGTAGTCGCACATGAGTAAGTATTTTTTAACCACGATGGCCGTAATGGCACTGGTGGCAGCACAGATGTCCGCCATGGCTGTAGAAACCAAGCTGGCCGGAGTGAAACTGGGTATCACCACCTCGCAACAACTAGTATCAAGGCTGGGCAACCCCACGATGGTACAAGTGAATGACGGCCGGACAGGCACAGGCTCGGGTACTGCTGGTGCGGCTGCTGGGATGTCCAGTATGGGCGGGTCTTCTATGGCTCTGCTCGGTGGTATGCAAAGTGCTGTGCAGGGTTATGCTGGCGCATTGAACTCCGCTATGGGTGGTGGTGCACCGACGATGCCTGGCATGTCCATGCCCGGTATGTCAATGCCCGGTATGGGTGGAATGCCCGGCATGGGCAGCTCTTCTATGCCTGGTATGGGCGGATCCCAGCAGCGGGGCACGTCCGATATGCAGCAGCCAGGGGCCGAAGTGTTGATGATCTACGAAACCAGCGGGCATAAAATGCGCTACGAGTTCCTTTTTAACCGATTAGGCAAGCTGAAACAGATCAGTGTTTACGGCTTTAAAGACCTTCGTGGTCTTAAAACTCGTGCATCGGCGATCACTTCACAGGGCATCGGCATTGGATCCTCGTTTAACCAGGTAGTCAAAAAATACGGGATGCCCAGCTCTGGTGTATATGGCAAGAGCTCTAATAAAGCACAGAACACCATCACTTTTGTCTATCTGGACAAACACCTCGCGATTCAGTTCGTAAAGAACTCGGTAGTCGCGCTTGTCGTATGTCTTGATCCACCTACGAAATACACTTTCGAATCTCCCGGCTACT
Source organism: Armatimonadota bacterium (assembly GCA_963677485.1). GTDB lineage: Bacteria > Armatimonadota > HRBIN16 > HRBIN16 > HRBIN16. The sequence goes on from OY781964.1 coordinate 1,992,806, forward strand.
CTTCTGGTCAGGCTCCGGTTGCTCAAGGCGGCATGGGATCAACCATGCCAGGAATGGGCGCGATGTCTGGCGGTTCCTCTATGCCTTCGATGCCTGGCATGATGTCGCCTGGGATGAGCGGTGGCGGTGCAAGCTCGCCTATGATGCCTCCGGGTATGGGTATCGGCGGCGGTGGTATGTCCATGCCCCCATCGCCAAACATAGGCCGCTAACTGGAGCATGAAGGTGATGCTTGGCAAGCCGAGTAACTAATGACATTGAAGACGTCCGCGCCGCTAACGACATCGTCCGTGTGGTGTCTGGATATCTAACCCTTAAGAAATCGGGCAGAACCCTTAGCGGGCTCTGCCCCTTCCATCACGAGAAAACCCCTTCATTTTACGTCTATCCCGACACTCAGCGTTTCTCATGTTATGGGTGCGGGCTATACGGTGATGTGTTCGCCTTCATCATGCGTGCGGAAAACCTCAGCTTTCCTGAAGCTGTGAATATCCTGGCGGAACGCGAAGGCATGGAATACCGCACCGCCGGCTACAACAGCAATGCCCCCAGCAGAGACCATCGCGAAACCCTTCATGTAGCCAATGAACTGGCGCTTCAGTATTATCAAGAGATGCTGCCCCAGCACCAGATCGCTCAGGAGCTCATCCAACAACGCGGTCTTCGCCAGGAGACGGTGGCGAAGTTCTGCATCGGATACGCGCCCGAGGGTTATCGGGGGTTGATGAACCGGCTGGAACAGCGGAATGTGACCAAAGAATCGGCCCTTGAGGCTGGTCTGCTTATCGAGAGTGATAAAGGCGATCTATACGACCGGTTTCACAACAGGCTGATGTTCCCCATATGGGATGCACAGGGACGGGTGGTTGGGTTTGGCGGACGCGCAATGGAAGCCGATGCAAAACCAAAATACCTGAATACCTCTGAAACCCCTGTCTTCCGGAAAAGCCGAATCATATATGCGCTTCACCTGGCCAAGACCAGGATACAGTCTGAAAAGACGGTGCTGCTGCTGGAAGGATATATGGACGTGGCTGCCGCGCATCAGGCGGGGTTTACTAATGCCATCGCCACGATGGGCACCGCGATCACGCCGGAACATGTGGGCATACTAAAGCGCTTCTCTCAGCATGTCACCGTGGTCTACGATGGCGATACACCTGGTCAGAACGCCTCCAGCAAGGCGGCCGCGGAGCTGCTATCGCAAGGGATGCAGGCGTCTATCGTCTGTCTGCCAGACAACCATGACCCAGATAGCTATGTAAAGCAGTATGGAGCTGAGGCCTTCGCGAACCAGTTGAAGGCGGCTGTTCAGGTGATTGAGTTCGAATTGAATCGAATCGCGACTCAACACGACATGTCTCGGCCTGAAGAGCGTGTGCAGGGTCTGCATAAAATGATTGAGGTTCTGGCCAGCATACCCGATTCGCTGCAGCGAGAACAGTACATCATGCAGGTTCTCCGATATCATCCTGCGGGGTTCACCGACCCTAGCGGTGCGGTAGCCCAACTGAGGCGCGAAATTGCGCTGTCTCAACGCCAGCGTCACGACCAGGCGAAACGGCGGGATCTGTACCATCCTGAGCCAGAGCAGTTTGAAGAGCATCAGCGTCCAGCACCCATCGTAGAGCCCTTGCAGAGATCAGGAATCTTGGCAGAAGCGGTACTATTAAAGGGTATATGCAATATCGAATGGTGCCGGCACACCATCGATGCGCTAGGCGATCTGTCACTGGCCACTGAAGGCGCACAGATGTTTTTCGAGCTTGCCAAACGGCAGATATCGCAAGGTGAAGACGCGAACCCTGTGCAGATATTGGCACAAATGACAAATGAGCGTGACCGCGAGCTGGTGTCGCGGCGGCTGGGTGAGAATGAGCCTGTTAACAAAGGTTCCATTGACGGTGCAGTAGATTGGTTACAGAATCAAATGGTGGAACAGCGTAAAAGACAGTTGCAAGAGTTGCTTCAGAGAGGCAGTGAGGGCGATACCGATGCGCTGGCCGAGTATCAACAGTTAATGCAAAAGAGACATCATCACTGAGTCGACTGGAGTGCTAGATGTGTGACCAACACTTGCCTGAAGAGACCAGCACTGAGCATTATACGTCCGAGCGGGCCGAAGCTGAGCTTTGTGCGCTAGGCAGCCTGCCGGTATCAGACGCGGTTTCACTTTGGCTGCAGCGTATTCGAAGGTACCCCCTTCTCAGTGCCGAACAAGAGCTGCAGCTTAGCCTGTTGGCCAAAAAAGGCGACGAAGAGGCGCGATGCCTGCTTGTGAACAGCAATCTACGCCTGGTGGTCAGCATCGCCCGAAGATATCTCTCAAAAGGACTCAGCTTCAGTGACTTGATGCAGGAAGGCAATATCGGCCTCATCTACGCCACCACCAAATTCGAACCGTCCCGTGGTTTCCGCTTTTGCACATATGCAGGCTACTGGATACGCCACGCGGTCACACGGGCCATCGCTCAGCAGGCCCGCAGTATACGTCTACCGGTGTATCTTGTGGAAGAGATCAACAGCGTGCAAAGGTGCTCCGCCAAATTGAGTGCCCAACTGGGGCGTCAAGCCACCATAGATGAGGTGGCACATGAGATGAATATGAGCGTGCCCGAGTTGAATGAGATGCTATGCTTAGCCGAGGAGCCGGTCAGCCTGGAAAGGCCTTTCGGTAATGAACGTCCACTATCTGAGACACTCATCGATCACAACCTCGCACTGCCTGCTAGCGTGTATGAACAAAGCGAACTGCTTGAGGAGTTGGCTCACGCCATTGATAATCTGTCTGGCCGCGACCGCATGATAGTCGTCAAGCGATACGGCCTGGATGGCAACCGGCCCCACACCCTCGCGGAGGTAGCCTCTGAGTTGGGCATCAGCCGGCAGCGGGTGAAGCAGCTTGAGCAAGCCGCTCTGGACAAGATTCGGATCGCTACCGAAGGCGAGTAGCCAGTTTTGCCACTGTCCGGGCGGACTGACATGGAACTCAACGCAAGGACGCAGAGGGGCAAAGGACGCAAAGGGATATATATCCACAGATTACACAGATTACGCAGATTGTCTGAACCACGGATTACGCGGATTTGTGGGATGACACGGATGGGAGACTTCGCCGCAGCCCAATTGGCTATGTCCGGGGCGGTCTGACAGTACGATAACGGCTGCGGAAGGCCCAAGACCGCGCCGGTCTTTCTCCAAGGCGGATAGCGATTGGCACGGAGGATACGTCTCACGCGAAGACGCGAAGGGTAAGGGAATTTTCCTCACCACGAATCAACACAGATTAACACGAATGGACGCAGATGAACGCGGATTGTCTGAACCACGAATGACACGGATTTATGGGATGACACGGATGGAAGACTTCGCCTCAACCCAATTGGCTATGTCCGGGGCGGTCTGATGGTACGATAGCGGCTGCGGAAGGCCCAAGACCGCGCCGGTCTTTCTCCAAGGCGGATGGCGATTGGCACGAAGGAATTGGAATTACAATCCACAGATTACACAGATGACACAGATTGTCTGAACCACGGATTACGCAGTTGACACGGATAGGTTCAGATGGGAGACTTCGCCGCAGCCCTAAGGTAATGCCCAGGACGGTCTGACGGTATTGTGAGGCGCGGAGACCGCGCCCTTACACGTCATCAATGGGCGGTAGGGTGCATGGCGTGCCGTGCCAGACCGCTCAGGACATATCCTCCGCGTCCTCCGCGTCTCCGCGTGAGGCTATCCGCCGGACCGGCGTGCTCAAGCCCCGCCAAACCGGTATACTGAAACATAGTAAATACGCAATAAACAGGGGTCTCATCTGATGTCCGAACTCTATTCTCTCACCGCCCACCAGCTTCGCGATATGCTGCGAAATAAACAAATCAGCAGCGTAGAACTGACGCAAAGCGTGATCAACCGCATGCAGCAGGTGGAGCCCAAGGTGCAGGCCTATATCACACAGTGCCCTGAACTGGCGCTTGAGCAGGCCAAAGCTGCTGATGAGCGGCTGGCCAGCGGCGATGAGCAGCCGGAGCTGTGCGGTATCCCGGTGGCGATAAAAGACAACATGTGTACCGAAGGTGTGCGCACCACGGCTGCCAGCAAAATACTCAGCAACTTCATACCACCTTACGATGGCACTGTAGTGTCAAAACTGCGGGCCCAGGGTGTGGTCTTTACCGGTAAAACCAACCTCGATGAGTTCGCCATGGGCAGCAGCACCGAAAACAGCGCGTTCTTCCCCAGCCGCAATCCATGGAACACCAACTGCGTGCCTGGCGGCAGCTCCGGCGGAAGCGCGGTGGCGGTCTCAGCAGATGAGTGCATCGTCAGCATGGGCTCCGACACGGGCGGAAGCATCCGGCAGCCCGCCGCGCTTTGCGGTGTGGTCGGCATGAAGCCCACCTATGGTCGTGTTAGCCGTTACGGACTGATCGCCTTCGCCAGCTCGCTAGATCAGATCGGCCCCTTCAGCAAGGACGTGGAGGACTGCGCCATCGCGCTGAATGCCATTTGTGGGAAAGACAGTCACGACAGCACCAGCGTCGATCTGCCCAAAGAGGATTTCGGACGCCTGCTGCACACCGGTGTGAAAGGCCTGCGCGTGGGCGTGCCCAAAGAGTATTTTGGCGAGGGGGTTGACCCCGAGGTGGGAGCCAGCGTGATGGCGGCCATCGAGGAGTTGCGAGCTGCCGGAGCTGAGATCGTGGAAATTTCGCTGCCCAGCACGGGATACGGTCTGGCTTGTTACTACATACTCGCTCCCTGCGAAGCCAGCAGCAACCTGGCGCGGTTTGATGGCGTGAAATACGGCCACCGCACCACCAACATCACCCACCACACGGGCCTGATGGAGCAGAGCCGAGGCGAAGGCTTCGGCGCTGAGGTGAAGCAGCGTATCATGATCGGCACCTACGCGCTCTCTGCAGGATACTATGACGCCTACTATCTGAAAGCCCAGCAGGCGCGTACCATCATCCGACAGGACTTTGATACCGCCTTCCAGAGTGTGGATGTCATCGCGACGCCCACATCACCGGTCGTGGCTTTCGGCATCGGCGAAAAAGCGAACGACCCACTGAGCATGAAGCTGGCCGATATCTGCACCATCCTGGTCAACATCGCCGGTCTGCCCGCCATGAGCATGCCCTGCGGCTTCAAAGATGGTCTGCCAGTAGGCCTGCAGCTCATCGGCAAGCCTTACCAGGAGGCGGAGCTGCTTCGTGTGGCTCAGGCTTATGAATTGCGATCTGGTTTAGCGGGCAAGAAGCCCAACATCGGTTAGGTGCCACACAGATGCCTGGGCTGATAGACCAATTACGGGCATGGAAGGCGCGGCGTTTGAAAACAAAACGCTGCAGACGGCTATGGCGGCGTGTGCGAGAGCACTGCGCCGCCATTCGTGTTGTTCACCATGAACTCAGTCCAGAGTGGCGCAGCATCTTCAACTCCTTCCCCATGCGGATGAAAGCCGTAGAGGCTGAACTCTACAACCGCGTATTAGCACAAGACCAGATACTCCGGCATGTGCCAAAAGACCACCCGATAGAGCCTGTCGTGCTGCAGATCAAGATAGGCTTCCACCGCAGTATGGGAAACAACCAGCTCGCGTATGTCTATCAGCAGAGCCTGCAGAACCTGCAGCTGCAGATGGAGCGGCGAACCCAGATGCTGGCCAATGCGCAGCGGATTGAGAACGAGGTATTGGATTTCACCTTCCAACTACAGCGGTGGGGTGACCAGGTGATGAGTGTCAGCCGGGCCGGTTTGAGCGGAGGCAGCGATAACCGCGTGGCCGACGTGATGGAGCAGATGCAGCAGGAGATGGAGGGTATCCATTCCGCCATCCGCGACGCTCAGGCCGAAGTCGGGTATTAGCAGTTAACCACCTCACATTCGATCTCATCCCAGTTGATATGCCCTATCGATTTCCCACAAATCATGTGATTTGTGCTCTCGTTGGTCCGGCACCCACGAAGTGGGTACGATTCTTATAGCCACGGGTGAGCGCCAGCGAAACCCGTGGAGGAAGTCCTACAACATCTACCCACGAACGTGGGTCGGTTGCCGTGACTATCAGGTGCGACCCACTTCGGGGTAGGAACAAATTCACCGCTCACCACGGGTTGCGCTTCGCTTACCCGTGGCTGTAAGAATTGCTACCCACTTCGTGGGTGCCCGGAAGGTATCGATCGTTATTTATTTGTGGGTAATGGATTGGCTGATATCGGCCAAGAGGGCTGCCGTGCCAGCCCTCACGGGTTTCCGAGTCTAATAGCCCACGATCCGGTAGTCATCAATCGAGACCCAGTCATCACCCAGGTTATCGAACTGCACGGAATGCTCACCGGCGGGTACATCCACCGTGAACGTTCGGTCATACTCCTTGGCGAAAGGGTCCATCTTGCCGTCGATGTTGGGCAGCGGCTGCCTTAATACCTCTTTACCGTCTAGTTTACCCACTAGCAGCGCATCGGAGGGAACCGAATTGACATGCACGCTGATGCTGCCCTGCTGCTTGAAGTTCACACAGAAGGTGGGACCGCGGCCGAACTTCGGCCGGTGCAGGTTGCCATGGATCAGATAGGGAATCTGCGTGTCGGTCGGGCTAAGGCTGCCATCTGAGCGGATGTCGATGGGCACCTGCGTCTGCTTCACGCCATATCCACCAGCAGGCGTCAACACCAGCGTGCGGTTCTCCCACATCAGCAATGGATGCTTCGCGGCTTTCAACCCGCTGGCACTGGCCCCGTATTTGATGGTCACCTGGCCGGGGAGCTGGAACCGGATACGCAGGATGCGGCTCTCAGGGTTGAAGTTCGCCTCGCCGCCTTGAACCGACTCAAAGCTGTCGGTCACGCTGATGATCTCGGCTTCACCCTTCAAGGATGGATCGAACTGCAATGTCACGCTCTGGTCACACAGGAAGAGCGGCACGTTGCTGCCGCGGGTCTTCTGTATGGTGTCCAGCGTGAAGATATGCCGCTTGGTGGCCTGATCTCGGCCGGCGTATAACGGGTTGATCGTGGTGCCTGCGTCGCTCCACACCCAGTTGCGCACACCGGACTTTTTGGCCTCGGCCGCAAGCTGCGGCATCACCGACTGCACGAAACGCTGGCCATTTTGCAGCCGAAGCTCCACATCGGCGGGGTTCAGGTACAGCACCACGCGCCCCTTGCCAACGCGCTGTTCGACACGGGTGAGGCCCTTCTGTTTGGCTTGAGCGATGCTCTTCAGGTTCACCATACCAGCCAGGCCGGGTGTTGATACCACCTTCCGGCTGGGTGACACGGTATAAGCGAGGCAGCCCTCGCCGAAGCCGATCAGCGTGCCGCCTGCTTTTACCCAGCTCGTGATGGCTTGCACCGCCTTCTGCGTGGTCATGGTCACGGCAGCGTTGGGTATCACGAACAGCTTGCGGCCCTTCAACGCTCCGTCTTCGATCATCTGGTCGTCGGCCACACCAGGACTGCACAACGCCCGTCCCCAGTTCGGGTAACCCAGGTCCGCTGACCAGAGCGTGTTCACGCTGTCATAAAGGTTCAAGCCGTCAGGATAGCTCCGCGAGGCACGGTACCACGAGGTCACGTAGCTGTGGAACATCAACGCCTGAGACTCGACACCCGGGGTGACGATCTCCTTCGCCACGGGAGCAAGGTCTTGCCAGGCTTTGGCAAAGAAGTGGTCCTTCTGGAACAGCTCACCCAGGTGTGCGAGGTGGAACACCTTCGCACCGCAAGCCAGACCGTTCAAAAGCATGTCATACTGGTGCGCCAGTGCCAGACCGGGAGGGCCGACGTGCTCTATCATCAGGTCCACGCCATACTGCTTCGTGGCCGCCTGCGAATAGCGTACCGAATAGAGGGTCTGCGAGTCGGTGTCGTCAAACCACGCTGGGCGGATCTGCCCCAGCATCTTCATCACCGGTCCGATGTTGCCCAGCTCAATGCCCTGGTTGTAGCCGACTTTCGGCCCGCCGATCATGCCCTCGATGGGCTTTTTGGTGTAATGGCGCATGGTGCCGAAGCCATTTCGGGCTACCTCCATCAGGCACCAGTTATACCAGTGGATGAAATCGCTGAACTTTTGGCTGGTGTCCACACCCTTCGAGTTGGCCATCTGACCATCGGGCGGGATAATTGCATCCCAGCTTGATATGGGCTGCCCCCAGGCCTTGCTGAGCGCCTTGAGATTATTGCCATACTGCTGCTTCAACCAGTCTTGGAAATTCTGTTTTGCTGGTCGGCTGAACACCATGTACTGCCCCGCCGTAGAGGTGGGGAAGTGCAGCTCGCCGTACATGCTGGTCGGAGCGGCGAAGTTGAACGAGGTGACCCAGGGTGAGTCTGCCAGCGGCTCTACCCGTTGCGCCAAAAATTGGTTCATACGCTTGGTGACTTCCGGCATGAAGATCGAACTCTCATAGCCGAAGTTCGACTTGTTGCCTTTGGCGTCCTGGTCCATATCTTCTGGCTGCAGATCCAGCCCGGCCAGTCCCAGAGGTGCCCGTGGACGATCCGGCCCGACGTTGGTCAGCCAGCCTTTGGTGTAGTAATACATCATCCACAGCGGCCCCTCAGAGAAGCTGGAGCTAAAGCCTAAGCCCATCTTCTGCAGAGCCTCAAGATGCTCAGGGCTGTGACCAGGCCAGATCACATTCCCCAGGCGCGTGAGGTTGGTGGCCGGCGGCAGTTTGGTCACGACCGCGTCATACAGTCCAGCGTAGCGGTACTCACCGGGTTCATCTTTACTGCGGCTGACGCTGATGTCGTCTATCAGCAGATGCGCAGAGGGGGTATCTTTCCAGACACCCATGGTCAGCGAGAACAGCGAGGTGGTGCGCAGTTTGGCCTCAGTGTTGCTGGCCTGCAGATCCGCGAAGGGGATGTTGATCTGTTGCCATTCTGTACCGTTGATAGGCACCTGCACGGAGAACCAGGCCTCAGGCTTCAAATCATCCTTATATTGCTGAAAGCCGATGGTGAGTGACAGGGGGTTGCCATCGCCCTTCACCCATAGGTTCAATGTATCCGCTCTGATTTTAGCCCAGTCCAGACAGATGGGGTTGAGATCGTATCCTGCAGCCGCGAAGCCCTTGACATCCGTGAGATCCAGTTGCAGCGCGCCTTTGCCGGTACGGGCCTGCTTGCTGATGTCAATGCGGACATACGGCTTGGCGGCTGTGCCGCGTCCAGCGTCGTTGGTCATCCATCCGTTCAGACCGTATTCGAAGCCTTCCACCGGCAGTGTCTCTGGAGTGGCGGCAGTGGCTCCAACGGCGCAGACCATCAGGCCGGCGAGGAGCAATAAGGGGATGTTCACGGTGCGCACCTCTAGCGGTTATGTTTGATGTAGTATACGCCGCGATGGAGGGGATATCCTGCGTTTGTGGGGGGTAGCCGCCTGGACCGTCTCCTGGGAACGCCAATCTCCTGATGGGCATATTGTCCTACTCATCCTACTCATCCTACTCATCCTACATGCCCGGTTAAGGGAAACTGAACCGCGAATGAACGCGAATGCCCGGATTGTCTGAACCACGGATTACACAGTTGCCACGGATAGGACGGATGCCAATCGGGAGATTGGCGTTCCCAGGGTTATCCGCTTACTCCCTGGGTAACAGTCCGTTCAGCAATACTTTCGACAGCACTTGCGACAATCCGTCGATGTCATCAACCTCACCAGCCACTGGGTTCATCAAGCCAAACCCAAGCGCTATCCCAAGCATCATGCGGCTGATAATCGAAGGTTCAACATCCACGAAAAGGCCTTTGAGCTGCTGCTGTGTGATACACTCGTTCAGCTTCTTCATTGCAGGATCATAGACGCGGTTGCGGTAGAGGTCGCGGAACTCGTCGTCAAAGATAGCTTCAGAGATCATGACCCTGAGAATTCCCGAATGCTTCTTCCACATCAGCAACCTGTTGTTCAGTAGTTTCATCATCATAGTCTCAACATCGTCAGTGTCGTTGAGTTTAGGGATCGTCTCCAGAACCTGCTGCTCCAGCACGCACACCAAAATATCTCGTTTGGTCGGGAAGTAGTTAAATATGGTACCCTCGGCCACGCCAGCCCGCTTGGCAATAGCGCGCGTGGTGGCGCGCTCAAAACCTAGTTCCGCGAAAACTTCCACGGCAGCGGATAATATCTGCTCTTTGCGATCGGCACGTTTTGGAGTAGGCAACTGGTCACCCTTGACTTTCTTCGCGATATATATAAAAATATGAGTGAGCACTCACTCATATTTTACTATCTCCACTCGGGAGATTGCAATGCACCGGCGCAATCGAGGAAGGAAACCTGCCATGAGCCAGCAAGCAAGTCATACACCACATACGCACTCCGTGCCGCCCAGGGTCCGCATCATCGGACTACTGTTGTTGATTGTTTTGATAGTGGTCGGTGTCAAAGCCTGGCAGAAGAGCCAGATTGACCCCAACCTGTTGAAACTCAGCGGAACGGTGGAGGCCACCGAATCTGATGTCGCCCCTCGCGTGGCTGGACGAATAGTGAAGCTGCTGGTGGATGAGGGTGACCACGTGAAATCGGGGCAGACCATCGCCATCCTGCAGGCGGATGAACTCACAGCCAGAGTCGACCAGGCCACCGGTGCGATGCTGGCCAACCAGGCTCGCCTAAAGGAGCTTGAAGAAGGCACTCGCCAGGAGCGCATCCGCGCGGCGCAGGCCGACCTCGCCCGAGCGAAGGCGGTAGCTAGCGGAGCGGTGGATGTGCAGCAGACCATCGCCCTGGCCCACAGCAGAGCGAACGAGCTGAAGGCGAGCATGGTCACGGCCATGACCAACATGCAGGTGGCCCAGCGCGAATACGACGCCGCCGCAGCGCAACTGCAACTGGTGCGCAAAGGCCCCCGAAGTGAGCAGATCGATGCGGCTAAAGCCGCCGTCTCGCAGGCCGCCACTCTGGCCCACAATGCGGAGCGTGAGGCTGACAGAGCCATCGAACTCTGCACCGAAGGTGCCATCAGCGAACAGTTGCGGGATAACAGCGTGGCAGCACGCGATGCGGCCAAGGCCGTGTATGCCGGAGCGGAATCCAAACTTCGCGAGGCGCTAGCCGGCAGCCGCCCGGAGGAGATCACCAGCGCGAACGCCAAACTGGAGCAGGCCTCAGCCCGGCTCCAGGGTGCCCAGATGTTGGCCCAGACCGCAAAGCAGATGTATGACGACCGCCTGGATAACCTGCAGAGGCTTCAAAGTGCGAAAAGCAGCTCACAAGCCGCCTACCAACAGGTGCAGGCGGCTCAGGCTGCGCTGGATCTGCTCGTGAATGGGCCAAGTCAGAATGACCTTAACGCCGCGAAAGGTGGGGTGGTACAATCCAATGCTCAGCTCAACGAGGCGCAGTATATGCGCGGTCAGATCGTGATCACGGCACCGTTCGACGGTGTGATCACCACCAAATACCGCGAGGTCGGCGAGGTGCTGACTCCGGGAGCCGCCATCGTGCGGGTCGCCAACCTGGCGCGACTCTGGGTGCGTGTCTACGCCCCGCTGACCAGCATGGGACGGTTCAAAGTGGGCGACACCGGACAGGTGATCACAGAAAGTCTGCCTGATAAGCAACTCGAAGCCAAGGTGGCCAGCATCAGCCAGGAGCCGGAGTTCACGCCCAAGAACGTGCAAACCAGCGAGGAACGTGTGAAGTTGGTCTACGCCTTGCGGCTGAACCTGCCCAACCCGAAGCAGTTGCTGAAACCGGGTATGCCCGTGGATGCGCTGATAAAGATGCAGCCGGAAACAGGCAAATAATGAGCTCCGAACAAGTCATACGCCTGGACGGGCTGTGCAAGAGCTTCGGCAGCAACCTCGCTGTCGATAAGCTCAGCCTGACCGTAAACCGCGGCGAGATATTCGGTTTGCTGGGGCCAGACGGCGCTGGAAAGACCACCACGATACGGATGGTGGTGGGCATCATGCAGCCATCGGATGGTGACGGCGAGGTGCTGGGTTTCAATATCAATAAACAGGCTGAACAGCTCAAACCGCACATCGGATATATGTCGCAGCGGTTCAGCCTGGATGCCGACCTCACAGTGGCGGAGAATCTGGAGTATTTCGGCGAGATCTACGAAATCCCGAGGTCTGAAAGGGCCGCTCGGGAGAAGCTGATGTATGAGTTCAGCCGCCTGGAGCCGTTCAGACACAGGTTGGCCGGTGATCTATCTGGCGGGATGAAGCAGAAGCTGGCGCTCGCCTGTACGCTGATGCACACCCCCTCGCTGCTGATTCTGGACGAGCCCACCACCGGCGTAGACCCCGTCTCTCGGCGGGATTTCTGGCGTATCCTCTACCAGTTGGTGGCGGACGGCATGACGATACTGGTCAGCACGCCCTACATGGATGAAGCAGAGCGCTGTAACCGCATCGCGCTCATGGACCAGGGGCGGCTACTGCATCTCGATACGCCTGATGCGATGAAAGCCGGTATGCGCGGTCAGCTCTTCCAACTGGAGAGCGAGCAACTCGCTGAGGCACAGGGGCGTCTGCTGCAGCACCCAGAGGTTCATGATGTGCAACTGTTTGGCGACCGACTGCACGTGCAGGCCTCAGCCAACATCAGTGCAGAGCAGATCGAGCAGATCTGTGCTGGGCTGGGTGCTGTGGTCAGCTCCATCCCCTTCGGTCTTGAGGATGTTTTTGTGAACACCATCGCAGAGGCTCATCATACGGTGATTCCGTCATGACAGATTTCGCGGTGCAGGTGCAGAACCTCAGTAAGCACTTCGGGAGCTTTCACGCCGTAGATGGCATCAGCTTCGAGGTAGAACGGGGAGAGATATTCGGCTTTCTGGGTCCAAACGGCGCCGGGAAAAGCACCACCATCCGAATGCTGTGCGGGCTACTTTCACCCACCTCCGGCAGCGGGCAGGTGGCGGGTCTGGACATCGTGACGCAAAGTGAGGCGATCAAAACGCGCATCGGCTATATGTCGCAGAAGTTCAGCCTTTACGACGACCTGAGCGTCGAAGAAAACATACAATTTTATGCTGGCATCTACGGGGTTCCCGCCCGAAAGTATGCCGAACGCAAGAAGTGGATTTTGCATATGGCTGGGTTGGAAGGCCGTGAGCAGAGCCTGACCCGCGACCTGAGCATGGGCTGGAAGCAGAGGCTGGCACTGGGCACCGCCATCGTGCATGAACCCGAGATACTCTTCCTTGATGAGCCCACCAGCGGTGTGGACCCCGTCTCAAGGCGGCAGTTCTGGGAGCTGATCCATGAGGTCGCCGCAGGTGGGGTGACCGTGTTTGTGACCACACACTTCATGGACGAAGCGGAGCACTGCCAGCGGCTGGCATTGATCTATAAAGGAAAGATGGTGGCACTGGGCACACCCCGTGAGCTCAAACTGGACTTCGCGGGTAACAGCCTGGCGGACATCAGCGTGAAGCCGATACTGAAGGCATTGGAGCTGCTGATCGATCATGATCTGGTGATCGATGCGGCGCTCTTCGGCACGGACCTGCATGTGGTGGTGGCGGAGCAGGCGCATGGTGAGCCACTGATGCAGATGCTGGCTGACAACGGCTGCGAGGTGAGCCACCTGGAGTGGATCACGCCTAGCCTGGAGGATGTGTTTGTGGGACTGATTGAACGAGAAGACCGCATGGGGGCATCTGTATGAACCGCCGAATGAGGGCTGTGGCCAAGCGCGAATACATCCAGATCAAGCGCGATCCCCGAAGTCTGGCGGTGGCTATCATACTGCCCATCGTGATGCTGCTGCTCTACGGCTACGGCATCAACCTGGATGTGAAACACATCCGCACGGCTATTTGTGACCAGGACCGCACCGCCACTTCGCGGAAGATCATCGATGTCATCGCACAGTGCGGCCACTTCGACATGGTGGATTATCTGGACAGCCCCAGTTCCATCGACAGCGTTCTTGACAGCAATCAGTCCAAAATCGTGATATGGATACCCAAGGGCTTCCAGAAGCTAATGGCACGCAACCGCGCCGTGCTGCCGATATTGACCGATGGATCCGACAGCCAGACGAGTGCTTTAGCCACCAGTTACGCCAGTAGTGCGTTGTTGGATTACGCACAAAAGCTGAGCGTCAGACAGGCCATCAGCCGGACCGGCGTGATGCCTCCAGGCGGTGTGGAGCTGCGCACACGCATGTGGTACAACCCTGAGCTGAACAGTGCGCACTACATTGTGCCCGGGTTGATCGCGGTGATCCTGATGCTGCTCAGCGCGCTGCTCACCAGCATGACCATCGTGAAAGAACGCGAGCGGGGCAGTTTTGAGCAGATCGCCGTCAGTCCGATCAAGCCGCATGAGCTGATCATCGGCAAGCTGATACCCTACATGATTCTAGCGTTCTTCGATGTGCTGCTGGTCAGTGTGGGCGGGGCGTTGATCTTTGGGGTGCCGATGCATGGCAGTCCGTGGTTGTTCGCGTTTGGCAGTCTGCTGTTCCTTCTGGCGGCACTCAGTCTGGGGCTGGTCATCTCGTCGGCCGCACCCACGCAGTTGGCAGCAATGACGGTGGCCATGATGGGCACCATGATCCCCACCATATTACTCTCAGGATTTGTGTTTCCGGTGAGTGCCATGCCAAAGCCTATACAGATACTGACCATTGCCATCCCCGCACGCTTCTATTTGGTGTTTACCAGAGGTGTGCTGTTGAAGGGTATCGGATTGAATGAACTCTGGCCGGAAGTGCTGATCCTGGGCGCTACCTCTGTAGTGCTGATGATGATGAGCATGCGACGGCTAGTAAAGCGGGTGGGTTAACAGATGGCGATTATCAACTGGCAGCGAGTGATGCACGTGGTTCGCAAGGAGCTGCTTCAGCTCAAACGCGACAAAAAAATGATGGGTCCCATCTTCATAGCTCCGATCTTTCAGTTGCTGGTGTTTGGATATGCCATCACCTCGGACATCAAGAATGTTCATACCGTGATGGTCGATATGGACCACAGCCAGTATAGCCGCCAATTGATCGAGCGGTTCCGAGGGGCTGGAGAGACCTTCTCCCTCGATAAACAGGCGGACAGCCCTGTCTTGGTTGATAAGCTGCTGGATTCGGGACTGAGCCAATTGGCGATCGTGATACCTAAAGGCTTCCAGCGCGCCATCGGACGCGGCGATACAGCCCCTGTGCAGGCGATTTTGGATGGTTCTGACAGTAAGACCGCCTCGCTGATCAACAGTTATGTCAACGCCGTGGTGAGCGGGTTCAGCAGGCAGCGGGTGGATACCTGGCTCCGCGCCCGAGGCAGCACGCTTCAGATGCCGCTGCAGGTCAGACCGCGAAACTGGTATAACCCCGACATGCGCAGCGTGAACTATATGGTGCCCGGTGTGCTCTGCCTGATTTTGATGGTGGTCACCATGATGCTGACCTCGCTCTCCATCGTGCGGGAGCGAGAGATTGGCACGCTGGAGCAGATCATCGTCACGCCGATCACCAACCTGGAGCTGATGCTGGGCAAGATGATCCCCTTCGCCATCATCGGCATGGTTGATGTGGTGCTGATTTTGTTGGTCTCCACGCTGTGGTTCAAAGTGCCCATTGCCGGCAGCATACTGCTCTTGCTGGTGCTGACGATGGTGTTCTTGACGGCCACACTGGGACTGGGTTTGTTCATCAGCACCATCAGCCGCACGCAGCAGCAGGCGATGATGGTCAGCTTCTTTATCATGCAGCCCAGCATCCTTCTGTCGGGCTTCATGTTTCCGGTGGACAACATGCCCCAAGCCATCCGGCTGCTGACCACGGTGATTCCGCTGCGGTATTATCTGGAGATCGTGCGGGGGATTTTCCTACGCGGGGTGGGCATTGAGGTGCTCTGGCCGCAGACGCTGGCGCTGGTCGGGCTGACGGCTCTTCTCGTGTGGGGCAGCGTCAAGCGGTTTGTGAAGCAGGTGGGTTGAGGGGCAGGTGGGGCTTCGTGTGGTGGGAAGGGTTTCGCGTGCGGTAGGGGCTTCGCGTGCGGAGCCCTTCATGCACGGCGGTATTGTGGTATTCCTAAAGATCACTCCTCCCTGGCCGCCGTCATCCTATATCCCTTAGGCCAAATAGAGAAACATTAAAGCTCCTGGATACGTGATATACCATGGAAATAGGGATAACATCTCTCTACTGAATAACGTTGCGTCATGCGGTATTCGCGTTTGTATGTATGCGATAATCAAGCATAAAATAACAGATTTCAGACATGCGGTAGCTATGTTTGAGTTCCACCGTCTACACGATTCTGTGGATGCAACTGTAAAATAGTTAAATACCATCAGACTTACAAAAAAATGTATACTCATAGGAAAAAACAGCAGAGAACAGACTGAAAACATCAGTGATCTAGCTAAAATCGCTACATACTTTGCACGTTTTAGTGTAGAGTATGCGGCAGCAAAAAACGCATTAAAGAGGATGGCAGCGAGATACGACCTGGTAAGCACCAGACATAATGCTGTCATCGCGGTTAAAATCAAACAGAAATGTAAGATGGGTATTTTGGCAACCATACACATACCCGATAGCTTAAGGGTATGCCATTTGCTCTGATTCCTTCGTATTCCTACCATCATGTTCCAACTCTCTGCGGCCCGGAGCCGCTGGTCATATCACCAAATGTGTTACATTACCGGAGTTACGCTTGTGGCTGTCGTCCGTGCGGCTCACCCCAATGCTGTCGAGCATCATCGGTTGGCTTCTGTATGACACTTCAATAACCCTCTCAGCCAGCTATAGGACATATACCCCTCGACGATCAATGGGGCAAATATCATCGACATAATAAAGGCTATCCAAAAGGCCATGTCTCTTAATTCCGATTTTGGCCATACAGCGATATGTACCGGCATATATGCCACGACGAAATATGCCAGTGCGCCACCAATAATAATGCGCATGATGTGCCATTGTTGAGTTGTGACCCATATCTTAGCGAGGCTTAGGATTACTACAGGGAGCCACAGCATCATGAAAAACATATAACCGAATTCGTAACCAAATCCTTCCGGCCCGAAGCCTAATCGAATTCCCAAGCCGTAAAGCAGCAACAGCATCAGTCTGTATAATACCCACATAAGTATACTGGCGTAGTAGGTCATTTTATCGCTTTCGGTCACTGGGTTCTCACTACAGATTGGCAGAAGGTGCTCTTTATGCCACCGCCAGGAGATGAAGCCTTCAATGATTAACGGCGAGGTAATGGCGAGTATACCCAGTAGAATTGAATACTTTGTGACTTGCCACGGGCAAAAAGCAACTGTCGCTACGATAAAGGCAATCAGCAGATACAGTATCACGACACCATGAATCATTCTCGTATAATGCCATACCATAGCAGGCATTTTCCATCCCGCCCACCAGACAACATATGAAGGTATTACAAGCGTTATTACGGCTACATAACCTACAGTAAGATAGTATCCGTACGGGGTAAAGTTTTGATACGCTACCAGTATGTATACCACGAATAACAAAAGCCGATATGCGTTATATAACACACCGTGCGGCGGTTTGACCATATTAGCAATGAACCTCGTCATGCTATATTCCTAATTTTGGTATGAAAGGAACTAAGGGCGTGGGAGCCATCACACTTCGTATGTCCTTTGCAGGCGTTGATTGCTTCATGTATCCGATTTTTGGCGGACTGCTATCAGCATACTGTTTTCACATACGTGTGTCAATGGATTTCAGCCAAAGTTTGCGGTGATTTTCGGGCAGGTATGTCATGTCCTAATCTGCGGTATCAGCGTAATCTGTGGATTACCATTCCCATACCGTGCCAATAGCTATCCGCCATGGAGAAAGACCGGCGCGGTCTTAGGCCTACTGACATCGCTCGCATACCGCCAGACCGCCCCGGACATAGGCATTCCAGACCGCTCGGAAGGGCGGTTCGCGAACCGCCCCTAGTACGCGACACGTCGGCGCGATCATAACCCTTCGCGCCTTCGCGTCTTCGCGTGAGACTAAACCGGCACCTACGAAACCCTCCGCGGACTCCGCGTCTCCGCGTGAGGCGCGCCGTCTGTGCCATCTACCCCTTGGTGTGCAGATCCAATGTTTTCGGGTAAAGCCTGGGGACACCGCCGGTTAACTCCTGCCGAACGATGACCGCGCCATAGGCCTCCAGGCTCAACACAACCTGGGCTGGATTGGGCAGGGGGGTGATCTCCCCCGTGGCCAGGTTGCACATTTCTGCGGCACGAGCCGGCTGGCAGATCGTCACGCCGCCGCGCCAGCGCTTGGGGCTGTCGTTGATGATCAGGAACACATCATGGCCATCGATCACGCGCCGGGTTATGCGCACAGGAGCCGTCGGGTTGCTGATGACCACATCCCTGCCAAGCACGGCGTCCAGAACAGCGGGCAGCTCATTTACCATATGAGGCGGAAGGTAGATGCCATACCCACCCTTGGTGTTCGAGGCCCAGCAGGGCGATTTCGCATCTTTCGGCGTCCCAAACATGCGGATGGCGCATGACTTTGCGGCTGCTGAGGGGAAGTCACGCTCGGAGTCCAGCGGCAGCGATCCAGCGGCGATGACCACTCCGCCGTTTTCCCAGAACCGCTCCAGGTTCCTCCACGCATCAGCGGGCAGCGTGTCGGTGTCCGGCAGCACCACCACCGAGAAGGCCAACCTGTGGTACTGCAGCTCGTTCTGGCTGATCTTGGCCTCAAGAAGCGTGCGGGTATCGATGTGGGAGAACTCTCGCTGGTGTTCGTAAAGCAGGTTGTTGACCTGCTGGTATATCTGAGCCAGCCGATCCATCATCGGACCGGCTTCGGTCACCTGGTGTTTGGATGGTTTGAATCGTGGCCAGGCGGATTGGATGGGATACAGCACGCCGATGCGGGCGTTGCGGGCTCCGCCCGTGAGCGCCATGCATGCGCGCCCTGTCCACAGGTTCAGCTCGTTGATGTCCGCCACAGACAGATCCCTAAAGCCGCTGTAGCTGTTGAACCGGTTGATGCCACCCAGCAGCAGGCGGTTAATGGTGCCGCGGAACTGCTCCAGACTCACGGGGATAGGCGGTTTGGCCATCATCTCCGAAAAGTCCGAGGTCTCGCTCATCACCAGCGTGCTTCCCTCAAGCTCGCCGGCACTGCTGGCCAAGCGTGCTGTGTACCATGGCGACTGGGCGGGAACTAATGAGAGCACATCGATGCCTGGCACATCCATTTCGCGCAGGCAGGCAAAGAAGTCGCCGTATAACGGAACGTGCTCGCGAAGGTCTTCCTCCAGCAACAAATGGCCGCCAGACGGGATGTTGTGCGCTTTACACCAGATGCGTATCCGCTCAAAATAGTTAGTACGCAACTGCTCTGCTACGGTCAGCCAGAAATCATACCGCGTGCGGGCGGCTCCCGGGCCATCGAGGAACAACAGCGGCAACTCGGCGGTCAACTGCCGACCTGTCCTCTTCGTAAAACCGGCCGCAAGGCTTGGGTGCCAGGCGATAGGGGCCCACGGCATCGCCCAGACATAATAGTCGGCGATCAGCGATGGCTCATCCGTGAATGTGGAGACAAACACCTTACCCAGGTCATTGCCGATCTCTTTAGCGTATCGGTCGTGTGTGATTTGAATAAACGAGGCGATCGCATCAGGGTCCAGCAGACTGACGTATGGTGCGTGTTCGGGAACACCGCTGAAATCAACCTGCGAGCCATCAAACAGCCGGTCCTCACTCACTGCGAGAAGCTGCCATCGGCCCTTAGGTGCCGTCCAGTCGATCTTGTTATCAACCGGCGTTGGTAGATCAATGGCGCTTTTCAGAAGGATACCACCCTGTTTGTCCATCTTGAAGGCTTTCGCTAACAACAGTTTACCAGGCGGCATCGGCAGATGATACACCTCCGGCTCTTTACCTGCCGGTGTGAGCACTTCGAGCTCCACCACCCGGACGATGCCCTCCTGCTGGGCTGGACCCTTTTCGCCCAGGAAGCGTATTTGGCTGGTTTTGACGGCCTGCCTGGCCACATGCCGACGCTGCACATCCCTGTTTCCGCTCACATCGGCATCGGCAAACTGCCGCCACATGCCGTTATCCATATATTCAATGGTATAGTCCTGAGCTTCGTAGCCTCTCATGGTGTGGAACACGATCTGCTTTACTGCGACCGGCGAATCCCACTCCAGCGTCAACCAGACGGGTTTCGTGCGCGAAGACGGATCGGTGGCAGGGTCATTCGTCCAGTGATTCCAGTCCAATGGGGCAGCAGCACCGTTGTTCACATTTTCGGGCTTATAGGAGCCGCCCGCCTTGTCGGTGCTGCTGGCGGTGACTTTCGCTAGCGGTCCCACATTCATCAAGCCATCAGAGTTGATTTCGCTGCCTTGGGTTGTGGCCAGCAAGGCATGGGCCTCCCGCTCAGGATGTCCTTCGAGCACTAGCCCCCCAGCTCTGCCAGAGGGATACCCCGCCTCATCATATAACCACAGATCAAGTCCGGCTTTGCGTATGGCCGCGATACCGCCGCGCATGGCGTCCCAGTTTGCAGAACTCGTGACGTATCCGCCACCAAAGTTGATGCTGTTCACAAACCCGCCGAACCCGTTCTTCAGAAGGTCATCAACCTGCTGCTGTCGGGCGGCTTCTGTGCCGGGCCAGCCGTGATTGATCTTCAAGATGCGGCAGGATGCGGGTGGGTTCTTGAACTGCTCAGTAAAGCGGGAACTATCTGGTGTCATTTCGTGCTCCTTGTGCGTCAACCGGATGTCAGCCAAAGCGCGGAAGATGATCGACCTTGGTTACTTACAGTTTCAAGCCATGAGAGGGAAAATCCTGCCAAACAGGCTTCAACGCGCGGGTTATGGCGCATATGCGTTGTCATATGGCCTATTCGAGGCCTGCTCGATCATACTGGCACCTCGGTCGGATAGAATCTCATGTAGAATGTATGCGTTCGAAGCCGCCGTCACCATTCATTCTCATTCTGCAGGTTAGCACTATGTTTCTATCCCATTGGCCGCATCAACTCACCGTTCATCAATACGGCATTGCCACACACCATGAACCGGAGCTATGCATCGTGAGGGAGCGGGGGATGGACAACACCCTTGTCATGTGCTTCCGCACACCGTTCCGTTTTCATGCAGGCGGTGAGGTGCATACAGGTGAGGCCGGGGATTGCCTTGTCCATCCGCCAGGCACCCCGCATATGCATGGTCCGTTGCCCGGTGCCCCCGATGGGTTCATCAATGACTGGCTTCATATTGAAGGGGAGGATGTGCCCTATCTGCTCACACTCTATGGTGTGAAAGCCAACAGTCCGATCACGACCGGAAATCCGACGCTGATTTCCGAACACCTGGCAATGATCCAGCGTGAGCAGTTTTCCCTTCAGGCGAACTGGCAAACTGCCGTGGAATTGAGCCTTCACAGTTTGCTTCTGGAGTTGGGCCGTTTTAGCCAGCAAAAGTCGGGCGATGAGAATCGCAGCGAAGTCGAATCACGGCTGGTAGAGGTGAGGATGGCGGTACATCAGCAGTTCAGCAGAGACTGGACACTGGAGCAGATGGCAGACATGGCATTTTTGAGTAAGGGACGATTCTCAGTGCTGTATACTCGCAGTTTTGGAGTCAGCCCGGTTGAGGATTTGATCCGGCAGCGGCTTCATCACGCAGCTTATCTGCTGAGCAGCAGCCGGATCACAGTAAAGGAAGCCGCCGTGGCTTGTGGGTTCAACAGCATTTATTACTTCAGCCGCACCTTTCACAGGCGATACGGCTGCAGCCCCAGCGACTATTCGCGCAAGGCCCACATGGGGTAGGGGGCGGCTTTGCGGGCAACAGGTCCTACTCGTCCTACTCATCTTACTTGTCTTATGAACCGGCTTTGTTATAGGACAGCTAGGACGAGTATGACGAGTAGGACTTGCTGGCTAGCTGCCACCCTCCTCTGCTCCTGTCTCCTGCCTCCCTAAAAACAAAAACACCCCCCGCAGCTAATGCTGCGGGGGGTGTGAAAGATAACCCCTGGCGATGTCCTATCCTCCCGGAGGCTTGCGCCCCAAGTACTTTCGGCGCTGGAGGGCTTAACGGTCGTGTTCGGTATGGGAACGAGTGTATCCCCTCCGCCGTGATCACCAGGAGAGCCGTGACGCGATTAGATCGCATCGGGTAGACATGGCCGCATTTCACACAACTTATCTATAGGCGGTGTGCGCCTTTAAAGTATCGGGCTCATACAAGCCCTCGGCCTATTAGTACCGCTCAGCTAAGAGCATCGCTACTCTTACACCTGCGGCCTATCAACCCGGTAGTCTTCCGGGGGCCTTACCTGGTTAACCCAGTGGGAGATCATATCTTGTGGCTTGCTTCGTACTTAGATGCTTTCAGCACTTATCAAAACCCGACAATAGCTACCCGGCGTCTGCAGTTGGCACTACAACCGGTACACCAGAGGTCAGTTCACCCCGGTCCTCTCGTACTAGGGGCGACCCCACTCAAATCTCCTACGCCCGCCGCGGATAGGGACCGAACTGTCTCACGACGTTCTGAACCCAGCTCGCGTACCGCTTTAATAGGCGAACAGCCTAACCCTTGGGACCCGCTTCAGCCCCAGGATGCGACGAGCCGACATCGAGGTGCCAAACCTTGCCGTCGCTGTGAGCGCTTGGGCAAGATCAGCCTGTTATCCCCGGGGTAGCTTTTATCCGATGAACCTTGGCGCATCCACACGCAGCCAAGGGGTCACTAGCCCCTGCTTTCGCACCTGCTCGACCTGTGTGTCTCGCAGTCAACTATTCTTATGCGCTTGCACTCAACGCCTGATTTCCGACCAGGCTGAGAATAGCTTTGGGCGCCTCCGTTACCATTTGGGAGGCGACCGCCCCAGTCAAACTGCCCGCCTGAAACTGTTCCCTATACCAGATTCATGGTAAGGGTTAGCGGTCCAAGATAAACAGGGTGGTGTTCCATTGGCGCCTTGCGGCTCCCACCTACGCTCTACAATTTATCTCGAACCGCAGTGACAGGGTGCAGTAAAGCTCCACGGGGTCTTTCCGTCCTGCGGCGGGTAACCGGCATCTTCACCGGTGCTACAACTTCACCGAGCTTCCCGTTGAGACAGCGCTCAGATCGTTACACCATTCGTGCGGGTCGGAACTTACCCGACTAGGAATTTCGCTACCTTAGGACCGTTATAGTTACGGCCGCCATTCACCCGGGCTTCAGTTCTAGACGTTGGCCTTACGGCCGAATCCTTCCCTTTAACCTGCGGGCATTGGGCAGGTGTCACCCCCTATACATCGCCTTTCGGCTTAGCAGAGAGCTGTGTTTTTGGTAAACAGTCGCCTGAGCCTCTTAACTGCGGCTCCAACAGCATTAGTCGTTACAGACTAAACCTGCAGAGCACCCCTTCTCCCTAAGTTACGGGGCTATTTTGCCTAGTTCCTTAACGGGAATTCTCTCGAACGCCTCGGTATCCTCTACCAGCCCACCTGTGTCGGTTTATGGTACGGACAGACAGTTGCAACCTTATCGGCTTTTCTAGTCCCCCAACGCGCCAACTTGGATTCGGCCCGAAGGCCTCCACCTTGGGAATAATCACATAAATGCTATTACTCCGCGCGGACGTCCAGCACCGCACTTTAACGGCTTTGGGGGCGTCACGATAAGGTATATACACAACTAACTGGCTACGGAATCTCTACCGTATGTCCTTCGCTTACGCCAAACGGCCTCAGCTTAGGCCCGGCTAACCTCAGGGGGACGAGCCTCGCCTGAGAAACCTTGGGCTATCGGCGGAAGGGATTCTCACCCTTCTACGCGCTACTCATGCCAGCATTCTCGCTCCCGACAACTCCACCAGCGCTCACGCTCTGGCTTCACCGCTATCGGCACGCTCCCCTACCAAGCAATCAATAAAGATTGCCTCCGCTGCTTCGGTGATAGGCTTGAGCCCCCTTACATTGTCGGCGCGGGATCACATCGACCAGTAAGCTGTTACGCACTTTTTAAATGGTGGCTGCTTCTAAGCCAACATCCTGGTTGTTTGTGTGACCCTACATCCTTTTACACTTAGCCTATTCTTGGGGACCTTGGCAGGCGGTCTGGGTTGTTTCCCTCTCGACTACGGAGCTTAGCCCCCGCAGTCTCACTGCCGCGCTATGATGCTTTGCCATTCGGAGTTTGGTAGGGGTTGGTAACCCGGTGGGGCCCCTATTCCTTCCAGTGCTCTACCGACAAAGCAGAACGCGCGACGCTGCACCTAAATGCATTTCGGGGAGAACCAGCTATCTCCGTGTTCGATTGGAATTTCTCCGCCACCCGCAGTTCATCCGAAAAGTTTTCAACCTTTACCAGTTCGATCCTCCACGGGGTCTTACCCCCGCTTCAATCTGACCACGGGTAGATCACACGGTTTCGGGTTCGCCGCCCCGGACAATACGCCCTATTCGGACTCGGTTTCCCTATGGCTGCACGTCTTAGACGCTTAACCTGCCCAGAACGACGGCTCGCTGGCCCGTTCTACAAAAAGTACGCCGTCACCCCTTCTGCGGGGCTCCGACTGTTTGTGGGCGTGTGGTTTCAGGTGCTATTTCACTCCCCTCCCGGGGTGCTTTTCACCGTTCCCTCACGGTACTATGCGCTATCGGTGGCGTGGGGTGTTTAGCCTTACCAGGTGGTCCTGGCAGATTCGCGCAGGGTTCCTCGTGTCCCGCACTACTTGGGATCGCTTCAGAAGCCAATCATACGTCGCCTAAGAGGCTCTCACTCTCTGCGGCCGGCCTTCCCATGCCGTTCGGCTGTATATTTGGTTTGTAACTTCTTTGGGGCTGTGCAACCCCCTGAAGATCCCACGACACCATAATCGCAACGCTGCACGCTTTAACACGATTATGGTTTAGGCTAAGCCCCGTTCGCTCGCCGCTACTAGGGGCATCACATCTGTTTTCTTTTCCTCCGGCTACTAAGATGTTTCAGTTCGCCGGGTGCCCTCCGCATATCTATGTGTTCAATATACGGTAACCAGACATTACTCTGGCTGGGTTACCCCATTCGGAGACCCACGGATCAAAGGCTGCTTGCGCCTCCCCGTAGTGTTTCGCCGCTTGCCGCGTCCTTCATCGGCCCCACGCCCCAAGGCATCCACCATACGCCCTTACTAGCTTGCATGAGCTTCGATACCTTAGAGGCGCAACACACTACATTACTGCAATGTGCCACCATCTATAGAATTCATTACAGAAGTTTCCTTCTGTGACTGTCTTGTTTGTTTTGTGAAATGTGTAGCTTCAAGTAATTAGCTTTGATTTTTGGATTATTCATCCTAAACCATAGCTTCTTAACTTAAAGATGCCATGTCTACCCTATGCGATTTTCAATGTGCGTCTCGCCACTTTCGTGACAACTTTGCCGGATTGCAACCCGGCATTTCTTCTTACCTGCCACCCACCTACCAAAACCTAAATCTTGGTGGAGGATAGCGGGCTCGAACCGCTGACCCCCTGCTTGCAAAGCAGGTGCTCTCCCAACTGAGCTAATCCCCCAAACTTGGGTGGTGGGCCTAACTGGATTCGGACCAGTGACCTCACCCTTATCAGGGGTGCGCTCTAACCAGCTGAGCTATAGGCCCACGCCGCGAGACCGCGGAGACTAGGTGAAACTTGTTAAACCAAAACTAAAGAATAATAACTCGGACGACCTGAGAGATGCTCACCACTCCGAAGAGTGGGGCGCTTCCCCCTTAGAAAGGAGGTGATCCAGCCGCACCTTCCGGTACGGCTACCTTGTTACGACTTAGTCCCCCTTACTCCCCGCACCCTCGGGCGCTCTCTCCTTGCGGTTGAGCCACGCACTTCAGGTGCAGACAATTCAGGTGACTTGACGGGCGGTGTGTACAAGGCCCGGGAACGTATTCAACGCGGCTTAGCTGATCCGCGTTTACTAGCGATTCCAACTTCACGCAGTCGAGTTGCAGACTGCGATCCGAACTGAGGACGCCTTTATGGGGTTGCCTCTACCTCGCGGCTTCGGATCCCTTTGTTGCGTCCATTGTAGCATGTGTGAGGCCCCAGGCATAAGCGCCATGCTGACTTGACGTCGTCCGCCCCTTCCTCCCGGTTACCCGGGCGGTCTTCCAATAGTTCCCAGCATTACCTGATGGCAAAATGGAACGCGGGTTGCGCTCGTTGCGGGACTTAACCCAACACCTCACGGCACGAGCTGACGACAGCCATGCAACAGCGGTGACAGCGCTTGTATTACTACAAGAATACCCATTTCCGGGTACGGCGCTGACATGTCAAACCTGGGTAAGGTTCTTCGGTCATTATCGAATTAATCCACATGCTCCACCGCTTGTGCGGGCCCCCGTCAATTCCTTTGAGTTTCAACCTTGCGGCCGTACTCCCCAGGCGGGATACTTAACGCGTTAGCTACGGCACGGGAGGGGTCGAGACCTCCCACACCTAGTATCCATCGTTTACGGCGTGGACTACCGGGGTATCTAATCCCGTTTGCTACCCACGCTTTCGCGCCTCAGCGTCAGATATAAGCCAGGATGCCGCCTTCGCCGCCGGTGTTCCTCCTGATATCAATGCATTTCACCGCTACACCAGGAATTCCGCATCCCCCTCCCAATCTCAAGACCACCAGTTCGCGCGGCGGGACAGAGGTTGAGCCTCTGCATTTCACCGCACGCTTAATGGACCGCCTACGCGCGCTTTACGCCCAGTCAATCCGAGCAACGCTCGCCCCCTACGTATTACCGCGGCTGCTGGCACGTAGTTAGCCGGGGCTTATTCGCGGGGTACCGTCATTGTGTTCGCCCCCCGCAAAAGTGGTTTACATACCGAAATACTTCATCCCACACGCGACGTCGCTGCATCAGGGTTTCCCCCATTGTGCAAGACTCCCGACTGCTGCCTCCCGTAGGAGTCTGGGCCGTGTCTCAGTCCCAGTCCGGCTGATCGTCCTCTCAGACCAGCTACCCGTCGTCGCCTTGGTGGGCCATTACCCCGCCAACTAGCTGATGGGACGCAAGGCCATTACGCAGCCACTTATCTCGTCTCCTTAATAAGCGATTTGAAATACAGAAGATGTCTTCCGTATTCACCATCCGGTATTAGCGCACCTTTCGGTCCGTTGTCCCGGTCTGCGTGGCAGGTTCCTTACGTGTTACTCGACCGTTCGCTGCTAAAGCCAAGACCCGAAGGTCTGGACTTCCGCTCAACTTGCATGTCGCAGGCACGTCGCTAGCGTTCGCTCTGAGCCAGGATCAAACTCTCCGTCGAATATCCTTTAACCCCTTACGAGGTCAAGTTCCAACTTTAGTGGATCGATTAGCTTCAAAACCGAATTACCATTCTTGTCAGTCTTTCAACTGACGTTTGGTTCGCTGCTTCACCTAGTTTTCAAGGTCCCAAGTCTTCGTGCTAGGCTCTCCTAGTCACTCGACCTTCAATATGATAACATTCGTGAACGGGCTTGTCAATAGCTAAACCGCCTATTTTGGAATATTCGTTCAAATTGGTCTATAGAGGTATTAAATGATACATTTATTCGCTTCAAGCATGTTTTTTGGCACATCGCGGCTGTTGACAACAGCCTCATCGGCAGTTAGTATCCATTGTGGCGTTACAAATGCGTGGACCTGAACGGCAATGACGGCGATCGGCCGCGGGTGTGGCCACCCAGCCAATGAAACACATGTGAATAACAGGCATATGGCCTCCGATTCCGCGACATAAATGTCTCGGCTATTGACCTGCCAAGCCTGCTGAAGCAGTCTGGGTGCCCATTCCAGCCACATGGCGAAGCCCTGCAGCCGGCTTCGAGCCGGCTTTTCGGGTAATAAGCCGTGTCCTTCAGGGCGCGGTGGTGAGTATCGCGGCCCAATCTCTCGTCATAGGAGCACGTGATTGATCATCTCCGCCAGCCGACGCACCGATATCCCTGCCTTCTTCATGGAAGAGTTCGTGCAGCAGCTACGGCAGGGGAGCTGCATTAGCGTGAACCCCTTCAACCCGAAACAACAGCGGGTGATCTCTCTGCTGCCTGAGGATGTGGATGCCATCGTGTTCTGGACCAAGAACCCCAAACCTTTGTTGCCATTCATCGATGAGCTGCAGAAACACTACCGCTTCTATGTGCAGGTCACGCTGAACGGATACGGGGTGGCGGTGGAGCCGCAGGTACCGCCTCTTGACGAACTCGTGCAGAGTTTCACCGCACTCAGCCGGCAGATAGGCCCTGGACGCTGTGTGTGGCGCTACGACCCCATCCTGTTCACGGAGCACTTCACGCCCGAGTGGCATACCCGGCACTTTACAGAACTCGCCGCGCGGTTGGCGACACATACATATGGATGTACCATCAGTCTGCTGGATAGCAGTTACCGCGGGGCTGCCCGGCGGATGAAGGCGTTGGGGGATATCATCCCGTTTGATCCCGCCGATGTATGTCACACCGCTCTGCTGCGCCATATCGCGCGCACAACCCGTGAGGTTGGCATGAGCGTACAGAGCTGCTCCTCGCAACTGGACCTCACCCCCTATGGCATTCCCGCAGGCAAGTGCATTGATGAGAAGCTGCTGAGCAGGGAACTGGGCGTAGAGCTGCCTGCCCGCCGCGACCGGCACCAGCGGAAACAGTGCCTCTGCCAGCAGGCGGTGGACATCGGCTGCTACAACACCTGCGGGCACGGCTGCCTGTATTGCTACGCGACGCGGTAGCGCGGATCCAACTTACCCATTTCTTTAACAACACCAAGCCGAATGTTGGTTATTCCAAGTCTGGAGGATGGTTTGGGCGTGAGCCTGGCATGCATTACAGTTGAGCCGCTGGACGAAACCACCTCACGCCATGCGTTGTAGACTTACTTGCCCGTCTGTATGCCGTTTGCGTCCGTCAAGAAGAGTGTGCTGCCGAGTTAGTCGAACAATTACAGCTTACTTCATCGTTTAATGAAATCAGAGGCCAGTTTACGGATATCATGGTTAGTATCATTACGAGCTATCTGACGCATTACAGTTGTCACAACGGTGCATTCCTTTGGATATCTGGTCAAGCACGTGACCACACCTCTACGACAGTCTGTCTCATTTTGGGATTTGGTATACATTTTGCGTAAATGAGCAACATCAGGGGATGCGTTATAGAAGTCGCCAAGCATCGAATCGATATAGTTCGTCATGAATCTTGTAATTGATACACACATGAATTGCGAACTGCGAAAATAATGAAGTGACTGAGTTAGGTAAGGCATAAATTGCTCTCCTGCCCCTGCTAACCGCACATATGGAATCGTGCCTGGGCAACCATTTATAAAGGATTTACCGTAAAATGACATTTCACTTATCTCAGTGCCTAAGCGCTTTGGATCATTTCTTATATTCCAACAAGCATCGAATAGCTTCACACACTCTATGAAGTGTTTCCGAAGTTCATCACCGGAAGCCATCTGGCATAGTTGTCTTGTTTCCACTCTACGTGTAACAATCAGATCATAACTGATTGCCAATAGTTGATTAAACGACTTTCCATCAAGTCCGCTGATATCAGAGTTCAACAGCGTTAAATAACGATTGTCTTTCAACCATTTCGACCGGTACTGTTTTAACGATATATAGCGAGTGTTATAACTACTCGCTTTAAGTATTGTCAATACATCAGTATTGAACTGTTTAACTAAGCTAGATGCTATCATGCTGAGTCCCCAATTAATTTCCATTTATATGCCAGGCTCGTTTGGTATACTTATCTCCCCACAATAGCACTGCGTATCATAGCTGAATGTCTTTATTAACTTATCGGTGATGTCAGCCCAACTCAGTGGGTTACCGCCATTTGTGTGGGTGATGCGGATACCGCCCTTGTTGGTTATCGTATCGCCTGAGTTGCACTTGTAGGCATAGTATATGCCTGTGGGTATGTAGCGCGCATCGGTGCCGTAGCTGAATGTCTGCCCAGAGACATTAGCGGGCATCATCTCCATATGGAATTTACCGAAAATCATCTCTCGTACAATACACCCTTCTCAGTGCAACCAGCTTCGTCGCATCCGTTTTTTCCGGTATGATATGACCTTACCCTTTCCCCATACGGATGTCAAGAGGTTTTGGGGTATTTTTGGAGTTTTTTATACTCGTTTCAGTTTTGCCCAAAGCCCCAATTCCAACACTCCGCCAGCAGAACCGCGGACAAAACACCTGCCGGTATGGCTGCCTGTATTGCTACGCGACGCGGTAGCGCGGATACTAAAGATATCTAGTTTCCAGGGGGTCCATCCATGTTATCAATAGCACCATCTCTCGTTCTACTTGCCACAGCGGCTCTGTTCACAGTCGCCACATCGCAATGCCGTGCAGCGGGTGCGGCCGACGACCATAAATCCAAAGTTGAAGAGATACCGGTATGGGCAGGTCCAGCTCCCGGTTCTGAGAACTGGGATTGGTCGGAAAGGTCCGTTACACCCAACGGCATGCCCATCACGCTGGATGTAGTGAAACCGGTGTTGCTGTATTATCCAGCCGACCGCAGTAAAGCCGTAGGCACCGCCATGATCGTGGCTCCTGGAGGCGGCTTCGCGGGGCTGATGATGAGCTACGAAGGCGTGGATGTCGCGAAAAAGCTCAACTCGATGGGGGTGGACGCCTTCATACTGAAATACAGACTGCTTTACACCGGTCCGGGAGCTCCAGCGGAAGGCGACGATGAACCCGAAGCAAAGAATGAGCAGCCGCGTGAGTATACGGTACGGGGCCGTTACAAAGCGCAAAAGGGTCAGGACCTTGTGGAGATGGCGGTGGCTGACGGTCAGCAGGCGATTCGTGTGGTGCGGAGCCTGGCCTCAAAATACGGATATCAGCCAAACCGAGTGGGTATGATCGGATATTCCGCAGGCGGTGTCGTGACCTCCGAGGCGGTCTATGGTCCTGTGGTTTCGCGACCGGACTTTGCCGCCGTGATTTACGGGGTTGGCTTACCGCACGAAATGCCGAAGCCTGCCCCCCTGTTGTTCCTTGCCGTGGCGGGTGATGACACCATAGCGTATACCCAGACATTGGATTTGTTCCATGCCTATCATGATGGCGGCGGGAAAGTGGAACTGCACGCCTTCCAGATGGGTGCGCATGGCTTCGTGAACAAGGGCGGCGGAGCGGACCGCTACCTTGACCGGCTGGGGGAGTGGTTGAAGGTAAACAACCTGCTGACCAAACCGAAGAGCTCTGTTAAATAGGTGGTTATCTGACATGCTTCACGCGGAGGCGCGGATGGCACAGAGGCGGATTGACATAACCCTCGCGTCCTGTGCGCCTTTGCGTCTTTGCGTTGGATGTTCGTTCTACCACCAGCAACAGAATCCGTTTGAATGCAGGTATAACAAGTACATACTGGCATCGCAGAGATGGATGACGAAAGGACGTGACCGATATGTATGCAACTGACGACCTTCGCAACGAACACGAGGGCATCAAAATCGCCCTGAACGTGCTGGAGCACCTGGCCGGCGAACTGGACACAGGCAGCACTATTGACATAAAAGACGCCGAGGATATGGTGGACTTCCTCAAGACCTTCGCCGACCGATGTCACCACGGGAAGGAAGAGGACCTTCTCTTCCCTGCTCTGGAAGCCGCCGGAGTGGCGAATGAAGGCGGGCCGATTGGTGTGATGTTGTACGAGCACGCGCGAGGACGTGAATACATCGCGGCCATGGGTAAGGCATTACCGGCTCTGCATCTGAAGGATCATACCGCCGAAATGGCGTTTGCCATCGCAGCCCATGGATACGCCAGACTGCTCAGGAACCATATCGTGAAGGAGAACAACATCCTATTTGTGATGGCGGAGCAGAAGCTGTCACCAGAGGAACACGAGCAGTTGGCCGCAGGCTTTGAGGTGATCGAGCACGAGCGCATAGGCCCTGGGGTGCATGAGCGCTACCACGCCATGCTGGATATGTTGAGTGCCAAATACCCCGTGAATCCGCTGCTGGAGTAGGGGGGAGGTAGTTTCTCACGCGGAGACGCGGAGGGCACAGAGGCGGAGAGATTCGCAAGACCGGCGCGTATTTTGTCTGAACCACGGATTCCGCGGATGGAACGGATGACACAGATGCGAGACAAGGCGCAGACTGCTTCAGCAGGCTAATGGATAATAGCCGAGACATTGATGTCGCGGCGGCCAAACGCCACATGTCCCAGCCATATCCCTTCGCGCCTTCGCGTGAGACCGTTCCCTTCGTGCCAATCGCCAGCGGGCAAGGAACCAGACCGGCGCGGTCTTGAGCCTTCTGCAGCCGCTAGCCTGAGCCCAGACCGCCCCGGACAGTGGCAATCGAGGCACCGTCCCTTCGCGTCTTCGCGTCTTCGCGTGACACGTCCCCCTCCGCGCCCTCCGCGTCTCCGCGTGATAGGAAAAGCCTACTCCAAATGGTACAGCCCCGTGCCCTTGGCCTCGATGTCCGCCTTGAACTCGCTGATACCGGAGCCGACCAGCTTGCCCGTAAACAGCTGGGTCACACGCGCAGGCCGGGGCAGGCGCACGGTGCGGACACCACCCTCGTTGACGGACACCGAAAGCACGCTGCGGTTGGCGTAGACCGTCTCACCACCCTCGGTATACAGATGCACTCCGGCGGCCCGCGCCAGGTTGCGCAGCAGCGCGGTGGGGATGATCGGCGCGGAGGAATACACGCTTGTCCACTCCGGGTAACGGCGTACGGCTAAGCCGGCCATCGGAGTGTTGGCGATGGTGCCCAGAACCTGCGCTTTGGGGTCATCTGCGTAGATCACAGGACCGGTCACATAGTCGGTTCCGTAGTTGGTGCCGGATGCCAGACCAGCTAGAAGAGGGTCGGTGCCGTTGAGTTTCACCAGGCAGGGCGACTGCTCGCGCAGCATCTTCAAACTGATGCCCGTCAGCGACTCCATGCCGGCTGGATCGAGTTTGCCCTCGGTGTAGACGCCTGGCGCGAATATCCACACCGCCATCCGACCGTCGCGCTTGACCACCCTGTCGATCATCTGCCGCTGCTTCGCGGTGGGCGCCACGCACGATATGAACACATACATGCGATGGGGCGGTATCAACTCGATGTCGTCCAGCATATAGGTGCCGAATGGCGCACCCACATGGCCCAACTGCGGAAGCTGCTCCATGATCATCGGCCCGCTCAAGATATTGCCTGTGCGCAGCCATGCGAGGGAGCGCGGGTCCAGCACATACGCGATCTGATCGACCGGCGAGCGATCCCAATCCACCGTCTTGTTGGCGATGGCAGCCATATCACCGATCTCCCGCATCATGCGCGGATCATCAAACCAGCCGCCGCCCATGTCGAACCACCACATGCCGCAGCCGTGACCCAGCACATTGCCCAGCTCACGCTTCTGCTGCAGCAGGCTCTCTTCATAAGTTGCCGCCTGACCAAACTCACCCACTTTGCCGCCTGTCAGCCAAGTGCGGTAGTCGTTCTCGTCCATCCAAAGCTTGCCGTGCGCCTTGATGGAGTCGGTCAGTGACATGAAGTGCGAAAAGCCGGTGCCTGCGGTCCGGAAGGCGTAGCTTGAGGGGCTGGTCATGAAGTCCACATCAGGGCAGGCCAGAAGCTTGTCCATCGCCAGATGACCCGCGTTCTGCTGACGCTGATCGGCGGTGAGCTGCAGCACATAGCCGTAGAACGCCCCCACCAGCTTCTCGCGGCGCGTCGCCTCCTTGATGACCTTACCGAAATAGGCGATGGTCTCCGCCACCAGGTCACTGGTGTAGAGGCTGTAGTCGATGACCGACTGCGCCTTGGCAGGATCGTGCAGCGTGTAGAGAGCCGACTCAGACCGCTGCGCCCGTGTGGGGATCGGGGCGTTCTCAAACGTCACAGCCGGATCACCCCAGGCGGTGCGAAGGACCTCCACGCTGCCGTACTTCTCTTTCAGCCAGCGGTGGAAGGCATCGCGATTGGGCCGGCTGTAGTCCACCCATTGGTCCTCGTTGCCGCCCCACATCATCCATTCTTCGGTGGTGCCGGAGGCCACGTGGTAACCCACCACGCGGTCCGCCCAGGGCGACTGTTCCATATGGCGGATATAACGGCGGATGGCCTCAGCGGTGTCTTTCCGCCAGACCTCGGAAGACCATGAGGGCACCTGATGCTCATCGTTGTGAATGAACGGGATCGGCTTGCCGTCGCCCTTATCGTATGTCACCATCTCGTCGGGGTGCTGGTCGCACCACCATTTCGGTGCCCGAAGGTATAGACGGGGGAAGAAATGGGCCTGCGGATCGCTGCTCAGCACCATCATTGAGCGCTCATCCACCTGCGAATAGTCCCACATGTTAGGCGCCGTCCAGACCTCTTTCGCCAGGAAATACCCAGCCTCGGAAGGCGTGGAGCTGAAGGTGTAAAGATGCACCCCCGCTTGACCGAACTGCGTGAAATACTTGATCTGCGGGTTGTAGGACATGTAGGAGATCGCCGCGTTGGGCTGCCCGTTTAAAAACAGCGTCGGTACGCCCTTGTGCGGCTTCACCTCGGCAATGCTTCTGGACGCCTTGCGTCCCTGCAGCTTGATCTTGCCCAGAACGCCCCCACCGCCCTTGCTGTCTACTACCATGTTACCCACACGAAGCCGCACGGTGTGCTCGCCCGTCCACGCAAACTCCGGTATCATCAGCTTCACTGGCCCGAAACTCGCGCGCTGACCCGCTTTCAACTCCGTCGGCAGGGAGACGGGCACGCGGGCCACGATCGTCTGCCCTTTCAGAAGCTGCAGCTCGTTCACGGCGTCGTTCGTGAAGTCTTTCTCCGGTCTGATGGCCCCGCTAATGATAATCACCTTACCCGCGGCGGCTGTTGCTGGGATTGTCGCTGTGGCAGACACATGCACCGGCTCATCGCGCAGAAGGGTGATCGAGGCCAGCTCGATCTGGTATTCCGTATTCTGGGTGATGCCAAATGCGATGGCCGCCGTCTGCTGTGCAGGCCAGTCGAAGCGTCCGTTGGCATCTTTCGACCAGGAGGAGACACGGAACTGAGACAAAGTGAAGCGGACATCGCGCCACTCGTCTGAGTCGGTGAGGTTGAACGGCTCTGGGGAGTATTCGGCACCGTTCTGATCCACAATTTTCACGCAAAAGGCGAACGCCGCCCCCAGATTGCGCACTCGCAGCACCATCTCCTTGAAGGGCAGGGTGATCGCTCTCCGTAAATACATATCGGCGGAAGTGCCGGTTGCATCCTTCGGCGAAAACTTCCAGCCGATGGCGTTGCCGGCGGGTTCAATCTCATAGTGGTTGAACTCCACAGCCAGGCGTGAGGCATCGCGGGCGCTGTCCCATTCCTTCGAATTAAGGCCGTCTACGAACAGCTCTTTCAGCGGTGTGGTGTTGGTTTTTTGCGGGCTCATGGTGTTCCTCCAAGGTGGCTGAGTGTGGTTCTTTGGTTTACTATACGCCAATGAGGGGGCGGATACCTGCGTGAGGCGGGTTATGGTAATAGATGGCCGGTCGATACGTTAGCTCAAGGTATAATAGAGCTGGATCGGGCGAACCCATTGGATGTTAGAATGAAGGAACTGTTTTTCGATACGCGCGAGGACAAGGTCGATGGCGGGTACACCGCGTCGGCAATCGGCCTTGGGATACACACCCAAGCTGAGACTCTTGAAGAGCTTCGAGCGAACATCCTTGATGCGGTGGACTGCTACTTTGACGAACCCTGCGAAGCGCCCGCAAGGATTGTAGTTGTTGGTAGCGTGATTTTGTAGGGTTTTGTGGACGGATCGAGGATCGAAAGGCACAGAGTCTATCCCCAATCTGCGCCATCTGCGTAATCTGTGGATTGTAACTCCCTGTCCACGCCAATTGTCGGCTGCACTCAAATCGGATGATGGCATCGACCGACTTGATGCGATTGCCATGATGCTTATTGTGCTTGGGGAGAGTGTGAAGAACCTGGATAAGGCTACCGATGGCACGCTATTGCCCCAATTCCCAGAAGTGGACTGGAAAGGGGCCAAGGGTGTAAGGGATATCATGAGTCATCACTATGTGGATATAGACGCCGAAGTGATTTTCGATATCTGCCAGACTTTCATCCCTCCCCTGATCGCCACCATCGAAAAAATGCGGCAAGAGATAGTCAATGGCACTGTATAAACCGGTAATACATTGTTTCGCAGCAGATGTGTCGAGGCGCGGTTGCCGCGCCTAAGGGTCGGGATGGGTCGGGAAACCCGACCCCTACATGCTTGCCAGACCATCCAGGACACTACCAATGCGGACGCTATGTGTTGAAAAAACCCGCGGAGGGAGGGCGATTCGCGAATCGCCCCTAGTACGCTATATATGGTGAGCTCCCCGGACACCAAAAGCAGTCGGGGAGCTAATCTCACCCCTTAGCTGGGGGTGAAGGAGAAGGATTGGATGCCGGAACCGCCCCTGGTGGAAAACACCGTGACGTAGATAGGCATCCTTCTCCCAATCAACCCATATCGAACAGTATCTTGGGAGAAAACCCCGTGTTCGCTAGGCTGATTTGGTTGATTGCACCATCAATCACTACCAACTGGAGATTACCACATGCACGAAGTTGAAGACAAAATCTACATCCATTATGTCGGGATCGACATCTCGAAATTGACGTTTGACGCGTCTGTATTAGGTTCATCGCACAAGCCGATAGACCATAAGGAGTTCAAGA
The DNA here is from genome assembly GCA_963677485.1 of Armatimonadota bacterium. Classification (GTDB taxonomy): domain Bacteria; phylum Armatimonadota; class HRBIN16; order HRBIN16; family HRBIN16. The sequence continues at coordinate 2,029,456 of OY781964.1, forward strand.
ACAACAAGGCCGGATACAAGGAGTTGTTGTCATGGGTGAAGAAGCTTACCCGAACTCCCGCCTTGTATGCGGCTGAAGCCACCGGGCCTTACAGCCGACCGCTGCTTGATTACCTCTACGAGCACCAGCACGATGCTGTCCAACTGGAGCCAAAACGGGTTCTCTATCACCGCAAAGCCAAAGGCTGGGAACAAAAGACGGACTGCTCTGACAGCGTGCTAATCGCTGACTATGTGAAAAGTCACAATGTCTCACTCTATGTCCCTCGTCTAGCATGCTATGATGCGCTTATTGGTTACACCAATGACCGCCGTATGCTGGTGCAACACAGACAGGCGATCGCCCAGCGCCAAAGCTGTCGGCTTACGCGGAGCACAGTGCTGGACGAGATGATCGCTTTTCATGACATGGGCATCAAAAAGCTTGATGTTCAGATCAAAGAGCTTGTGATGAGTTCACCGCAGATGACCGAAGATATGGCTCTGCTGAAGAGCATTCCGGGTATCGGCGACGTCACAGCAAGCTATTTCCTTGCGAAAATCGGTGATGCTAAACGATTTGAAACATCGAAAGCGGTCGCGCGCTATTTCGGAATGAACCCCTGCCCGCAACGGTCAGGAAGCTGCAAGACATACGACGGCTCCATATCCAAGATGGGTGACCGATATATGCGGACATTACTCTACTGTGGATCGAGCACTGTGGTGAAGATGGTCAACGGTAAGTCGAAAAAGCTTGGCCAGAGCATGCACGACTTCGTGAAGGAACTGCAGCATCCGAATTTGGTAAAGAATCCCAATAAGAAACCGAAGTCCAAGCGAGTTGTCCGGTGCGCAATCATGCGCAAGCAGCTGGTGCTCATGTGGTCGGTATTAATCAGCCGTCAGCCATATGATCCAAACTTCGGCATCGAACAAGCTTCAAATGCGGCCAACCAGCAACCGCTGACCGACGCGAACGGACATGTCCAGGATCGTGCCGGAGCGGCCCATGATATAGCCGGTGTAGGCAATGATCCTGGGCTGGACGTGAGCGTTCCAAGACGGGGATGCGTGGATGGAAATCCCACCAATGAGCCCACTCCTGCCGGCGGTGGTCGGCCCGCATCCCGAAACCGGCCATCGCGCAGTCGGGTGGGCAACAAACCGAGGGTTCTGACACCAGTATCCTAGCTGCGGCAGTCTGCCGATAGCACGCATCGAAGCATAACGATATCTTTCGAAGCCACGAAGATGTCGCACGTCCGTTCGCGACTCCGAGCGTCATGTGAGGTGCTACGGACCAACTGATGCCATCTGAGCCTGTTTCTGTCGCGGATCCAGGTTTGGTCTATATGCCACAAACATCACATTAACGTTATTCTACGTGGTCTAGAGCCAGTGTCTGATATTCAGGTCCAAATCCCCAGATTTGCCCCTGGGGACTTGACAAAAGCCACAGTATCTACAGGCCAATACGTGAACCCGCGGCCAATTAGCCCAACTTCCGCAGTTAATCGGCTTGAATGAATTTCAAGCCGATTTTTCGTGCTCAGCATGTTGACATCATAGACAGGTTCGTGCTCAAAACATTCAATAATGCTCTGTAGTGTAGAAAATGAGTATGAAAATATCGTGTATATTCAGGGTATGTATTTACGAAAATGCCGACAAAACAAAGGTGGCAGGGAATACTGCTATTGGCAGCTCGTTGAGTCATATCGGCCAGAACGTGGCGCGCGTCAACGTGTTGTAGCCAACCTGGGCGAACTCGATCTACCCAGCCAAAAAGGCATGAGGCAATTCGCCACAGGCCAACAAACGCGGGTGTATCAAACCAGTCTGCTCGAGGAGAACTCACCACCTCAATGGGTAGTTGTGGATACCAGCAGTGTCACAGTAGACCGTGTGAAACAATATGGTGGGGCCTGGCTTTGTATTCAAGTCATCGACAGATTGCATCTCAGTGGCTTCCTAAAAGAGGTGATGCCCAGAGGCCGTGAATCCGTTCCCTGGCATTCTATGGCCTTAGTACTGGTGATATCAAGACTGCTCGAACCCTCCAGTGAACTGCAGATCGCCCAACATTTGTTTGAACGCACCTCATTAAGCGACCTGCTCGGTATTCCTAAGCACAAATTGAACGATGACCGGTTATACCGCGCACTGGATGCGTTGTTGCCGCATAAGCAGGCCCTTGAGAGACACCTCAAAAACCGTCTTGGCGAATTGTTCCAGATTGAATACGACCTTCTTCTCTATGATGTCACCAGCACCTATTTCGAAGGACAAGCTAATCGTAACGAACAAGCCAAACGCGGCTATTCGCGCGATCACCGCGGTGACTGCAAGCAAGTCTGCATTGCACTAGTGGTGTCAAAGTGTGGGATGCCCTTTGCCTATGAGCTTTTCGACGGTAACCGACACGACTCGACAACAGTTCAAGAGATCATACTCAGTATTGAAGCAAAATTCGGCTCAGCCGACCGTGTCTGGGTCATGGATCGCGGCATGACAAGCGAGGATAACATCGAGTTCCTCAAGACCCGCGGTCAGCACTACATCATAGGTACACCGAAATCGTGCTTGAAGCAATATGAACAGCAGTTACTTGAAGGTAACTGGGATGTGGTGCATGAAGGGCTGGAAGTGAAACTGTGCCCCACTCCTGATGGTCAAGAGACATTTGTTTTGTGTAGGAGTGCCAATCGGCATGAAAAAGAGAAGGCGATGCATGACAGGTTTGCAGCATGTTATGAAGAGGGCTTAGAGAAGATAGCTAAAAACTGCTTGAATCGTCGGCAAGACGTCGTCACCACTGCACAGAGAGTGGGCAGATTGAAACAACAATACAGCCGGGCATCTGGCCTGTTTGACGTAAAGATCACCGAGTTAGATGGGAGAGCACAGATATCCTGGACAAAGCTCGAAGAATGGAGCAGCTGGGCCACGTTAAGTGAAGGCTGTTACATACTACGCAGCAATATGACTTCCTGGAGTGCCAACGACTTATGGAAAGCGTACATACAGCTGACACAGGCAGAGGCGGCATTCAGAATTCATAAAAGTGACCTCGCGATCAGACCAATCTGGCACCAGAAGACGGAGCGTGTTCATGCGCACATACTGGTCTGTTTCATGGCATTTGTTCTGTGGAAAACGCTGGAGCAAATGTGTGTGCAGTCTGGATTAGGTGACAGCCCTCGCATTGTGCTAGACGAACTAAGCCAGATATATACAGTCGATGTGTGGATGGCTACCAAAAACGGCCAAAAGATACGTCATCGGACGATCTCAGAACCGACCAAACACCAGCTCATTCTTTTACAAAGGCTCGGACTTTACCTTCCAAGATCACCATTAACCTGCAGAAATGTAGTGTAGAAAATAAGCTTTCATTTGCGTGCAGTTGAGCACAAACTGCACATCATAAAAACGACAAACTGCGGAAGTTGGGTTAGCCACCGGTAACGGGCTGTCCGCCAGACCGCGCCGGAGATGGGCTGCACAGCAATCGCAAGCGTGCTGAGTAACCGGCGCGGTCAAATACCTAATCTGTGTCATCTGCGCCATCTGTGGATCGCAACTCGCTGTCTGTGCAAATCGCCATCTGCCTTGGAAAAAGACCGGCGCGGTCTATAGCCATCTGTAACCGCCGGTGTACCGACAGACCGCCCCGGACATAGCCAATGGGGCTTCGGTGGCCGCCTCTCTTGCGCCGGCCGCTAATGATCAGCCGTGCGGTGAAGGAACCCGCGGCAAGATGGCTCACGAGATTTGGCTATCCGCCAGACCGCGCCGGAGATGGGCTGCACAGCAATCGCAAGCGTGCTGAGAAACCGGCGCGGTCAAATACCCAATCTGCGTCATCTGCGCCATCTGTGGATCGCAACTCCCTGTCCGTGGCAATCGCCATCCGCCTTGGAAAAAGACCGGCGCGGTCCTGGGCCTTCTGCAGCCGCTAGCGTACTGACAGACCGCCCCGGACATAGCCAATCGAGACGCTACGCGGCCAAACACCCTTCGCGTCTTCGCGTCTTCGCGTGACATTTCCCCTCCGCGCCCTCCGCGTCTCCGCGTGAGACATATGACCTACCCCAGGTGATACAGCGCGGTGCCCTTATCGGGGATGTCCGCGGTGAAATCCCGTATGCCGGTGCCGATGAGCTTGCCGCTGAATAGCTCGGTCACCCGGGCAGCACGAGGCAGACGCACAGTGCGTGGCCCTCCTACGTTCACATTCACAGCCAACATGCTGCGGTTGGCCCACACCACCTCATCGCCCTCGGTATACAGATGCACTCCAGCCATTCGCGCCAGGTTGCGCAGCAGGCCGGTGGGCAGCATCGGTGCAGAGGAAAACACGGATGTCCAGCCGCGCATCTGCAGCGAAACCAGACCCGCCTGCCCTCCCTTGACCAGCTTCCCATGCTGTCTCACCAGCGGATCGTTGGCGTAGACCACCGGCCCATTGACCAGCTCAGAGCCGTAGACCAGTCCCGAGGGCAGACCAGCAAGCAGGGGGTCCGTGCCCGATATCTGCACCTGCATGGGTGCCTCTTCACGCGCCATCTCCAGATGAATGCCCGTCAGCGATTGCATACCAGCCGGTGCCAGTTGCCCATCCTGGTAGATTCCAGGCGCGTAAACCCACACCGCCACGCGTCCACCATGTTTGACCACCTTATCGATCATCTTACGCTGGGCATCGGTGGGCGCGAAGCAGGAGATAAAAACATACATGCGATGGTCAGGGATTCGCTCCAGGTCGTCCAGCAGATAGCAGCCGAACGGTGCCCCCATGCGGCCAATGAGGGGTAACTGCTGCATGATCAACGGCCCGCTGAGCGCATTGCCCGTGCGTAGCCAGGCCAGCGAGTGGGGGTCAACGATGTAGGCCACTTGATCGGCTGGTGAGCGGTCCCAGGCCAGACTCTTGCCTGCGATGGCCGCCATCTCGCCGATGGAGCTCATCATGCGCGGATCGTCATACCAGCCGCCGCCCATATCGAACCACCACTTGCCGCAGCTATGGCCCATCACGCAGGCGAACTCCCGCTGCTGCTGTTGGATGCTCTCCTCGCAGCTCGCGGTCTTACCCCACTCCACCAGCGGACCGGGGGTGATCCAGGTTTTGTAGTCGTTTTCGTCCATCCAAAGCTTGCCATGGGCGCGCACCGAATCGGTCAGCGACATAAAATGCGTGTAGCCCGTGCCCGGGTCGCGGAAGGCGTAGCTGGTGGGGCTAGTCATGAAGTCCACATCCGGACAGTTCAGCAGCTTAAGCAACGAGAGGTGCCCCGCGTTCTGCTGGCGTTGCTCCGCCGCGAGTTGCAGCACATATCCGTAGAACGCACCCACGAGCTTCTCGCGGCGGGTGGCGTCTTTCACCACCTTCGCGAAGTAGGCGATGGTCTCCACCACCAGATCGCTGTTATATAATGTGTAGTCGATGACCGACTGCTCTTTGGCAGGATCGTGCAGGCTGAATATCGCCGCATCACTCCGCTGCGCCTTGGTGGGAATCGGCGCGGTCTCGAACGTCACCGAAGCATCGCCCCAGGCCGTGCGCAGCGCGTCGACCGATTGGTATTTCGCCTTCAGCCAGCGATGGAACGCCTCACGGTTCGGACGGCTGTAGTCCACCCACTGGTTCTCATTCCCACCCCACATCATCCACTCTTCGGTGGTACCCGAGGCGATGTGGTAGCCGATCACACGATCCGACCACGGCGAACCCTCCATATGCCGGATGTAGCGCTGGATGGCCATCGCGGTGTCCTTCCGCCAGACCTCTGAGGCCCATGAGGGAACAGGTCGGTTCTCAGAGTGAAGGAACGGGATGGGCTTTCCGTCGCCTGGGTCGTAGGTCACCAGCTCATCGGGATGGGCATCGGTCCACCACTTCGGTGCTCGCAGGTAGAGTCGAGGGAAGAAATGCGCTTCAGGGTCGCTGGACAGCACCTTCATAGATCGTTCATCGGTTTGGGAGTAGTCCCATGTGTTTGGCGCGGTCCAGGTCTCCCTTGAGAGGGTATAACCTGACTCAGTCGGCGTGGCGCTGAAGGTATACAGATGCACACCCGCCTTGCCAAACTGCGTGTAGTATCGGGTGTTGGGGTTATAGGACATGTAGGACATCGCCGCATCTGGCTTGCCGTTGATGTGCAGCGTGGGCACTCCGCCATACGGCTGCACAGTCGCCACCCCCTTGCCAGGCCGTCGGGCTTGAACCTTCAGCTTCGCGAGCACCGGTGTTCCGCCGATGCCCTCAACACTGGCATACCCTAAGCTCAGCACTATGCTGTGCAGACCACCCCATGCAAACTCCGGAACCTGCAGTTTGACCGGACCGAACGGCAGAGCCCTCCCTGCCTTCCACACCGCGGGCAGAGTGATGGGAACACGCGCCACCACCTGTTCACCATGCACCAACTGCAGCTCGTTGGCACCCTCACTGCGGTATTCTTTGACAGGGGTGATGCTGCCGCGGATGCTGAGCGTCTTGCCAGCAACGGCTGAGGCAGGTGCGATCACGGTGGCTTTGATACGCGCAGGGGGCACCCTCAGCACAGAGATATCGGCGATATCCAGCCGGTACTCCTGACCACTCTTGATGCCGTAGGCGATCACCGCCATCGACTGAATCGGCAGACTGATCTTTCTGTCGGGGTCCTGTGACCAGGATCCAAGTGCAAACTGATCCCATGTAAAGCTGACCTGCTGCCATTCAGGTGTGGCCTGAACAGATATCGCAGGCACCACATAATCAGCATTGCCGCTATCCACCAGTTTCACCGCCAGCTCGAACGGGGCACCTGTGTTGCGCAGCTTTAACACCAGCTCCTTGAAGGGGATTTTTATCTGCGGACGCACGAACATATCGGCAAAGGAATCCGCGCGAGGTGCGAAGCTCCAACGCACCGCATTGCCCTCAGGTTTGATCTCATGGTGCAGATATTCGGCTGCCATACGGCCACCATCGCGACCGCTGTCCCATTTATCTGCGGCGTTACCGGAGAACAGTGTCTCCCGTTTCAGTGTGGCGGTGCTATTCTGTGGCATTTTGGTCCCTCATGTATGTATTCCGTCTGATCGGATATGATTCGTTTTGATTCTAAATACACCAGCAACCGGCGTGATACCTTCTTTCAGTATCAGTTCAACTGCGCACCTAGAAGTAAGATGAGTACCATATCATCTATCTGCTTCGGGTATAATCAAGCCAATGAATGCATTGGGAGGCTGTGCCATGACGCTCCGCGAATTCATCGCCGAAAAACGCAACACCATCCTTGAGCAACTCAAACTTCATCAAAAGCCGGAAGGTCGGATACTCTCTGAGCACTTTGATGAGGCGATCCAACTGCCCATCATCCAACTGGGGGCTATCCGCTACACGCCTCATGGTGTTATTCTCGAATACAGTTTCAGGTCAGAGGGTGATACCCAGGTTATCATCATCCCGATATCCGTGCATACCCCAGAGCCTGTGGTCTTTCTGCCCGTCCCTCACTGGGTTCACGCTCAGATATGGCAAGGAGAGGTGAAAGGAAGCTTCCATCTGGCGTCGGAGGCACGGATGTTAGTCGATGAGTTGGTCCATGATGTGTTCAACTCACAACAGACTGCGGCATTTGAAACACAAGGGGACAACCCGTACCAGCGCGAGAGCTAGTGCCAGATTCGTAAGTTGTCCGCATTGAGCGGGGGATAACCTGTGCAAAACTCGGTCATGAATGTGCAAGACCGTCAGTTATCCACCAGATTTTTGGATCAAAACATCGGAACAATTCTAGTAAAGTGCATTTGGTGTATAAGCGGCTTCGGTCATCAACTGGATGATGTGCATATCTATCAGTCTGATTTACCGAAATTGACAGGCTCTGTGTCAGTGCTTAAGCATGAATGAACTGTGGTTCCGGCTGATTTTGTTGAAAAGCAGGAGTGATTTGGAGTTATCCACAGTATCCACAGCCCTCTCTATCACTATTAAGATTCTATTTATACTAATAAGAAGATAGCGTTAAAGATTGCTTTCAAGTCGCCGCCTGAACTGCGCCGGGCCTTCTCAGGAATGGGCAGATGAAGGTCTTCTACCCCGATTTGGAGAATAGTAAGGATAGAAACGACGCACACCTTCTGGAGGCCAAACCAATGGCAGCGACTAACACACCGAGTTTTGATCTCAAAGCACTCTTCGCAACCCCTCCGCGCCATCTGCATACTCAGCCGTTCTGGCACATGAACGGACGTCTCACCACCCAGCAGATTCTGGCGCAGCTCCAGGCATCGGCGCAGCTCAGCGGATTTGGAGGGGTCACGGTATTGCCGGTGTCGGAAACTCAGCCCGATTTCCTATCTGAGGAGTATTTCGCCAGGTATAAAGAGCTGCTGGATGAGGCGCAAAGGCTGGGTCTGGAAGTGATTCTCTATGATGACATCAACTTCCCCAGCGGTTCCGCAGGTGGTCAGATGAAGATCAAGTACCCTGAGGACATCACGAAGAGGCTGGACAAGACCGAGATCGAAATCACAGGCCCAGGCCAGGCGGTGATCACCGAGCTGCCGAAGGGCAGTGTGATGGGCGCGGTGGCGATGAACCAGCAGTTTGAGCGGATTGACATCAGCTCAAGCGTGAAAGGCAACGGCCTTCATTGGACGGCACCAGAGGGTCAGTGGAAGGTGGTGGTGTTCAGCTGTGTGACTGACGGTTACGACCGTGTGGACTACATGAGCCCCAGTGCAGTCGAGAAGTATATCGGCCTCACCTTCGACCGTTACTACCAGCAATTTAAAGCGCATTTTGGAAAGACGATCAAGACCTGTTTCTACGATGATATCTCGCTGATGTATACGGCGGGCTACCGAACCTGGACACCCGATTATAACCGCAGGTATCTGCGTGAGCGGGGGCAAAACCCCATATGCCTATATCCGGCCCTGTGGTATGACATCGGGCCAGAAACCGCATCTGCCCGTATCAGCCTGCTGAGCTTCCGCGCGGAGCTGATGGCGCAGGGCTTCCCTAAGATAGTGGGTGAATGGTGTCGTAAGCACGGTGTGACGGCCACAGGCCACTCAGCGGGCAACTACGATCCCAGCCCTGTAGACATGGGCGGTGATAACATCCTGTTCTATCAGCACAGCGAGATGCCTCTTCTGGATGCCATCTTCTACCACGGGCACGGCCGGAACGGCTTCAAAATGACTACCTCTAGTGCGAACAGCTTCGATCACCCTATCACCGCAGCCGAGGTGTATGGAGCGTTCAGCGAAGAGGCCACTGATCCCGCGATGATGTATCGTATGGCCATGGAGCTGTTCGCAAGGGGAGTCAGCTTCATCATCCCGCACGGTATGTGGTACGATCCCGAGCATGTGCGCATCCCGCCGCTGATCTCGCACTTCAGCAAGAAGCTGCTGCCCATGCTGCCAGCCTACAACCAGTTCTGCGCAAGGCTGTGCCTGCTGTTTCAGGGCGGTCGTCACGTGGCCGACATCGCGTTGATGTATCCCATCGAATCGCTGGAGGCGTTCTACTACTTCGATGCGCCAGACATGACCCGATTCGGCTTGTACGCCCCTCCAGAATCGGATTACCTGGAGGTCAGCGGTCTGCTTACGGGCAGTGTAAGGCGCGACTTCACCTTCCTGCACCCGCAGGTTCTGCAAACTAAATGCACTGTGCAGGGTGATGTCATTCACCTAAGAAACCGCGTGAACTGGGAGGATTACAAGCTGGTGGTCATGCCATCCGGCAAGGTGATCTCCTGGCAGGCTTTGAAGAAGATTCAACGCTTCGTGGCGAACGGTGGGAAGCTCATTGGAACCGGGGTTCTGCCTACCCAGTCTGCCGAACCTGGTCACGATGCCGATGTTCAACGCATCATCAAGAAGCTGTTTGGCAGTGTGAGCACTAAGATCGCCACATCGGGCACCAAGATAAAGATCGAGTTGAAAGGCAGCAGCATTAATACTTATGTTGATGGTCACCTCATCGATGTTACCAAAGATGACAGCTTCGCCAAAGGCCGTATCGGGCTGCGTGAGGCGGAGAACGAGGCTGGGCAGTTTGCCAACATCCGGGTGACATCGGCTCAGGGACAGCTTCTGTTCCAGGAGGATTTCAAAGGCGATCTACGGCAGTGGAGCTCCACAGAGAATGCGGCCATCGAGGATGGCCAGCTCATCCTGAAGGAAAACCAAAAGATGCTTAGCAAGCAAGGGGCAGATTGGGAGGATTACACTCTGGAGCTTGAGATGCGCCCGAAGGTGACGGCCGCGGGCGTGGTGTTCCGCGCGCCGGACGAATTGAACCAATATATGCTTCAAATGCGTGAAGGGCGTACGCTGATTTTACACAAGAAGACCAATGGCGGCTGGATGATACTCAAAACTATACAGTTTACAATGCCTGAGTTCCGTGCCCCATGGCAGGTAAACCGGAACGCACGGGGAGGCGCCGCCTACTACACGGCGCAGGCCAGCCCCATTGGATTGCGCGAGATGGTGCAGGACGCTCTGCCGGTAGGCGATGTGGTGCTGGATTACGCCAAACCAGTGCAGTCCGGCAACGGGATGCTGAGCACCATCCATAAATCAAAAAACGGCCAGGAGCTGGTGCTGGTATCCAACTCCAGCGATGACACCATTGATACCTGGATGCGTATCAACGGCCGCCTTGAGGATGTGGAGCTTTGGAACCCGCACACTGGCCAGATCACGGCTGTGAAGCCTAAGTATGTGACGGAGCATGGTCAGCCGGTCACCCACGTGCAGCTTCACCTGGAGCCGGTCCACGTGGTGGTGGTCGTCGGGCGAGGGTAGAGGGGATAGTAGGGGGCAAGTGAGCATGTGGCTAAGCAAGCTGGTACATGTCTGCTTATGCAGCGCACTGCCTCCGAGTTTTTGGACCGTCTCGTGATAATTAAAGAAACCTAGTAATCTACCTGGTGATTTTAGTTGATATAGTATGTACGAAACATCACAATAAAGATATAGGTTTGTGAAATATTAGTGTCAATGACCGCAGATATGCTAAAAGAATCACAAAACAAGGAGTGTGCCCATGTCTCGCTCCTTCGCCATAATTTCTACAGTATGGGTATCGGTGCTGGTGTTATTAGCAGCTATGGTTATGCCAGCGTATGCGGCTGCGCCGTCTATCAGTTCTTTCTCGCCAACAAACGGTCAAGTCGGGGATGAGGTTATCATCACCGGCGCTAACTTCACCAGCGTCATAGCAGTGACGTTCAACGGTACATCCTCGAATTTCATCCTACAGAGCAGCAGCTCCATATCAGCTAATGTGCCCGGCGGAGCCACCACCGGTAAGATCACGATCTACACAAATGACGGCAGCTCATCGAGTGCGGATGATTTTACGGTCTGGGTGCCCAGCTCACTCAGTATCACGTTGGACCCTGGCTACGGCTACAATGCCGAATTCGCGAGAATATCGTTAAATTACAGTTTGAATGGTCGGGAACAATATAACGGCTCTGTCAGCATTGATAAGTCTGGCAAGGGGACTATCTATCAGATCAAGCCAGGATCATACACTTTTATTTTGGATGGCAGCCACTGGTTAAGGCGCACCATTTTTGATCTCGATTTATGGGAGCCAAAGAGTTTGGGGATATCGCTGGCTAACGGTGATGCAGATGGTGACAACCAGGTCAATCTATTTGACTTTGTCGTGCTGGACCTCAACTTTGGCTCTGCAAAGCCGATGGCTGACCTGGATGGCGACGGGTTGGTGAACCTGTTTGATTATGTGATCATTGATAGTTTTTTCGGTTCACTAGGCGACTCTGACGGGAAGACGAAAATCAACCCAATCGATGGCGCAGAGATGGTGTGGGTGTATACAGGCGAGTTCCCGATGGGATCGGATACAGGCTATGCGGACCAGAAGCCCCAACGAACGGTATATTTGGACGGCTACTGGATGTACAAATACGAGGTCACGGTGGCCCAGTACCGCGCATTCTGCCAGTCAACAAACCGCTCTATGCCGACAGCACCAAATGGGGGCTGGCAGGAGAATCACCCAATCGTCAATGTACGCTGGCAGGATGCGGCAGCATATGCAAGCTGGGCAGGCGTCTCTTTACCTACCGAGGCACAGTGGGAAAAGGCCGCCAGAAGTCCGATGGGGCGAGCATATCCCTGGGGTAATATATGGGATGCATCGAAATGCGCGAACTACAGTAACTCCCCGTCAGGCACAAAACCGGTAGGGAGCTACCCTTCAGATGTCAGCCCTTACGGCTGTGTGGATATGGCAGGCAACGCAATTGAATGGTGTTCCGACTGGTATAACAGCAGCTACTACCAGACTGCGCCATGGAATAACCCTCTGGGCCCATCCAGCGGCTCGTACCGTGTGGTGCGCGGAGGGTCGTGTTACAGCAGCAATGATAGTGTCTTCCGGTGCGCTTACCGCAACTACAGCTCCCCTGCGAGCGGTGAGAGCGGTAAAGGCTTTCGTTGCGCTAAGGTTGAATAACGGGCGATCGATGATCTTGTTGGCGAGCTCGTTTGCCTTCGCGTTCCAGCCTGTTCACGCCTGTAAGTAACTTGCTTGGCTATGTCCGGGGCGGTCTGTCAGTCAGTCTGCGGTGGCCACTGTCTATAGACCAGTCTATTACCCACAAATCCAGATTGGGATAGTATCGAGCATGTGCCGCGACATAAATGTCTCGGCTATTGATCAACAAGCCCGCTAAACCGGGCTGCGGAGCTCCTTGCCGATAAAGATAACACCAAGACTGCTTCAGCAGTCTTGGTGTTCAATAGCCGAGACATTTATGTCGCGGAATCGGTGACCTACTGGCCATGCAATATTTGTGGATAATAGACTGGTCTATAGACCGCGCCGGTCTTGTTCCCACAATTCGACCAGAAAGGCACTCCGCCAGACCGGCGCGGTCTTGAGCCTTCTGCAGCCATTAGCCTACGGTCAGACCGCCCCGGACATAGCCAACGCTTGACTGTAATAGGGGCGAACAGCCACTCGCACATCACTCTAACGCCTGATCGTGACGCCACAGTTACAGTATTTCACTCGCTGAAGGTGAAATCTCCGGAACTCACCTGCCAGTCGTTGCCGAAGAAGCCGACGGCACGCGGTGATGACGAGTTATCGCTCAGAGTTTCCGGGCCCAGCACGAGGCAGTCTGGGAGCTCCACACCGGAGTTGATGTAAGAGATTCTATCTGTGAGGCGCATTCCGGCAATTCCCGAGCCCGATATCACACCCACCAGCGCGACATCGCTGCCGGCTCTGGGTTGGACCAACATGCATCCCAGCTCATCGCCTTTGATCACCCGTTCGCCCACGCTGACTGAGCCGTTCTGCACCTGCACTGGACTGGCTGGCAACAAAGCGTGCCAAGCCGCATTGGTCTGGGTGTTTCCGTAGAGCATCACGTTCCGGTCTCTCTCCGCCGTCGGCCGAAACTTCGTATCCGCCACAATGTCCACGGCCCCGTTCCCTCGGTACCACAGCGTTTCGGCATCATATCGCGCTTTGGCGAGAGCCCAGTCGTTCTGTTCAGGCGTTCCCTTCGTGCCGTATACGAAGATCAGCCGGTGGTTCAGCACCCTCTTGAATGGACCGGAGCGCCGTGGACCCTTCATCGATGCTGAAGCCGCTGTGGTGACGCTCCACTGATCACAGGACCGACTCAGATAGATCGTCTTGCTGGCGGGAGTGGGTATCTCAGATAGTTTCTGACCGTCTACCTCTATAGATACAGGCGTATGTGCTTTGAGATGCGACACATCCAGTGCTAATCGGGCCACGTTGACGGTCGTGCCTGTGAACCGGCTCTGGCCAGGATCACAGCGCAGGCTGATGGTGCTGAGCGCCAGTGGATGGATCTGCGCCTCAATGGTCGCCCAGTGGCACTTTGACGACACGCCGGGGTTGGCTGTCACAAAGTCGACCTGCCTCACCTCGGCATCGGTGGGGATCTGGTGCCTGGCGAATAAGTCGAACATCGGTGCCCAGTCCACGCACCCGTCGTACCAATGGCCCGCACCAGCGACCTCATGCCAGCTGAAATCTTTGTGGAAGGTGGAGAGCTTCTGCACCATCGTCCGCATCTCTGTGACGGGCACATTGTCATCGGCATCACCGTGAAGGGCGTATATTCCCAGTTGGGTGTAGTTGCTCGCCAGGGCCAGCGTGTCGCTCGGGTTCATGGCGCGCATCATGATCTCCTGCGAAGGTGTCTCCGATGGTTTCCGGCCGCTGCCGCCATAGGAGAAAAAGCTGATCCAACCCGAACTTGGCCCGATGGCCGCGAAGCGGTCTGGCCAGGTCACCCCAATATGCCACGTTCCGTGACCGCCCATCGAATGGCCGGTGAGGTAGGTGCGCTGAGGGTCCGTTTTGAACTCCGCCTGGGCCAGATCGAACACCTCCAACGCATCCATAGCACCGATGCCTTCCCAGTCGAAACCGTATGGCCTCCGGTTGGTGGGGGCCACAACATAAGCCCAGCTCTTACGCTCATAGCAGCTCACCTGGCCGATCGCTTCCACGCTGGCTCCATGAAGCGTCAGCACCAGCGCGGGTGGTGGCTGAGATTTTGGACCGGGCAACCGCGGAGTCACCGCATAATATTGAAGCGAACCATCGATTTTGCTGATGAATGTCTTCTTATAGCTGCTGCCGTCTGGTTTGATGCCGATGTCGAACACCGCGGAGTCTATCAGCCTTTGAGTCAGGCCATCAGTTTCCATCAAGGCAAGCTGAACCTGGCACTTTTCTTTCACACTTTGCGCTGGAGCGATCATCTTAAAAGGCACTTTGCGCGTGCCATAGGGCGGGATGGAGGGTAGCCTGGTCAACACCGGCTGGCCACCTGTCACGCTTGACTTGATGCTGTAGTTTGTGAGGAAGCGGTCGGTGAAGTTGATGACAATCACTGCACCCATGGTCTTTACTGGCTTACCGGCCAGGATGTCCGGCAGCATAAGATCTGACGTGTCCAACATGGCTGATGCTCGGGGTGCGGTGAGCTTCGCCCGCAGGCTGCCGCGTCCGCACAGGAACAACAGATCATTGCGGCCCTTGTGGAGCAGCACCGGAAGACGTGTGTAGCTATAACCGTAGACATCACCAGTCCGCGGAACGCCGTTCACATACACCATGTTATGCCCAGCGGCTTCCAGCAGCATCACCCTCTGCACGGGCGACTCTACCGCCATGTAGGCGTAACCACCATTCATGGCCGGATGATGGAATGATCCGTCCTGGCTGGCTGTGACGGCCTCCCAGCGAAGGCTCGTGCCGTTGGGGTGGATCACAGCATCACCCGCCGCTGGCGGCGACCACTTACCAGACACGATCTGGGCCTCTATGGGGTCAGCGTGGAGTGTAGAACGACGATTGGAAGATACCACCTGCCGGATGACCAGGCACTGACGCAGCACGATCTCTTCTGTGGAGGGTGTAGATATCACAGCTGATGCCCCCTGAATCCCCGCTGCGGCAGCCAGGAAAAGCACTGCACTGAGTGTTCTTTGTATAAGCCTATATGACATATGATCCAAAACATCGATACCTCTTGTTTCATATTAGGGAGGCATACTGAGCTGTGGTGGTGCATTGAGCGTGAATGGGGAAGCCGATCCAAGATCAGCTCCCCCATGAGGATTGTCAGCATCGCGCCAACACAGTCGGCTCAGCCTGTTTATTCGGTTCGAAGAGCCTGGATAGGGTTCATACGTGACGCACTGATGGCAGGATACAGGCCGAAGCCTACACCGACTACCATACTAAACACAAACCCGGTGACAGCAGCCCATACCGGTAGACTGATGGACATTCCATCGCCACCGAAAGCACCAACCGCCTTGGTAATGAAGTTGACAAGCAATGCCAGACCCCAGCCAAGAGCGACGCCGATCACACCTCCTACACCGGAGAGTGTCATCGACTCGATCAGAAACTGCCACAGGATATCACCCTGTCGGGCACCGACCGCTTTGCGGATGCCGATTTCACGGGTGCGTTCGGTCACTGTGACCAGCATGATGTTCATGATGCCGATTCCGCCCACCAGCAGCGATAATCCGGCAATGGCACCTACTACCATTCCAAAGGTGCTAATGACGCGCCCTATGGAGCTCAGGATGCGCTGCTGGCTATCTACGATGAAGGCCGGCTTGTTGTCGTAGCGGCGCATCAGAAGCTGCCATATTTCGTCCATCGCCATATCGGTCTTTTCGGAATTAATCGGTGTAGCATATATCATGCTGACCATGTTCGTGCCGGCAGCTCTTTTTTGCGCCGAGCTCAATGGAATAAGTATCTGCTCATCCACATTTTCGCCCATTCCACGCCCTTTGGCTTTAGTCACGCCGACCACATTTAAGGTAAGCCCTCTGAAGTCTATGGCCTGGCCAACCGGGTTCTGGTTTCCGAAGAGCCGAAGCGCCACTTCAGAACCGATTACAGCAGATCGGCTCCATGTGGCAAGGTCATCGTCGGTG
Source organism: Armatimonadota bacterium (assembly GCA_963677485.1). Taxonomy (GTDB): domain Bacteria; phylum Armatimonadota; class HRBIN16; order HRBIN16; family HRBIN16. Next base: position 2,045,946 of record OY781964.1, read on the forward strand.
ATGAACCGCCCTCTTTCCAGATTCACATCCCGCAGTTTTTGATAGACGGGCTGCACACCAACTACAGATGCGTCCATCTCCTTACCCGGCGTGCGGGTTTTCCCCGTGCCTATGCCTAGCTCGGCACTCACTGCAGCCACTGACGGACACTGCTCCAGCATCGCCTGAGCATCTTCCAGGCGTAAGCCGTTTAGGCGGCCAATGGTTTGGTCAGGCGGCAGTCTCGAGGGATCAAATCCGATGAATATCAGGCTCGATCCCAACCGTTCGAACTCCCGCACGACATTGGCGCGCGCGCCTTCGACCAACGAAACCATCAAGATAACCGCCGCCACTCCGATGATGACGCCCAGCATGGTAAGGCCTGAGCGTAACTTATGCCGGCGCAGGTTGGAAAGAGACGTGATGACGGAATCAAGAAAGTTCATCTTCGACGACCGCCTCCACCGCCAGGACCACCCATATCAATACCCTGCCTTGGCGGACCCATAAATGGCTGCGGCTTCACCTTTTCTCCAGGTTTCAGCCCCTCTTTGATCTCCACGTAGTTATCGCCATGCAGGCCGGTCTTCACCTTACGTGGTGTCGCTTTTGGGGCGGGGTTCTTGGGATCTGGCTTCACTATCATTACTTCAGCCATATCAGGGCCCATCGGCTTCAAGGCATCGGCCTGAAGCCGCACCACATTCTTGACCATTTGAACCATGATTTTGCATTTGCATGACATGCCAGAGCGAAGCACGGGGTCAGGATTGTCTATGACAACGCGCACAGGGAACTTGATGACGCCACCCTGCACAACATTGCCATCGGCTCCCACTTGTGCTGCGGGGGCGACAGTCTGCACCCGGCCGGCGAACATTCGTCCCGGGATGGCATCCAGCGATATCATCACAGGCATTCCCACTTGCACCTTACGCACATCAACTTCGTTAATCAACAAGTTGACCTTCATTTGCGATAGGTCTGCCAGTTGCACAAGGCTCATACCGGAGCTGAAAGTCGACACGCCAGAAGTGACGAGTTCGCCACTTTCGATGTAGCGTTGCGTGATGACGCCGGAGAACGGCGCACGAATGACGGTCTCGTTCAGTTTTGTTTGAGCATCCTTATATGAACTGCGGCTGGCTGCAATGTTGGACTTCCCAGATATGATGTCCTGCTGCCTTGATTGTTTGCTCAACATGGCCACACGGGCACTTAACAACGCCTGCTTGGCGTCTTTATATGCGTTCTTTTGTGCATCAAGGTCCATATACTTGAGTTCATCGCGTTTTGCTTGTTCTTGCGCCCGTTTAAGAGATGCGGTGGCCATGGTATATTTTGATTCTGCACTCTGAAGTTGGTTTGTGATCTGTTTTTCAATAGTGCCAGATTTTTGCTTGGCGTTCTTCAGACTAGCTTGGGCACCGGCCAGTGAAGTTTGAGCGGAATCAACTTCGCGCTGGCTTACAAACCCTTTTGCTAGCAGGTTCTTTTGCCGAATCAAGTTCTTTTCGGCTTCATCTTCCCGCAATGAGGCTTCGTTCAGGCTCGCTTCCGCCTCTATACGCATAGTCGATGCGGTGACAGTCTTAAACTGCTCCAAATCCTGACTTGCGGTACGTTCTGATGCCTCAGCCTCATCAAGAGCAGACTTCGTGATTTGCGGTTGTGTTTGCACATCACGTGTTACCTGCGCCAGTTTAAGCTCTGCATTTTTGTATGCATTGACCGCACGGTCGTAGGCAGCATCGGTGTCGGTATTCTGGACAGTAGTGTTGAGCACACTCTGTTTCAGACGTGATTCAGAGCCGACTACCTGCGCATTGGCCTGAGCGACCGTTGACATCAAGTCAGAGCTATCAATCAACGCGAGCAACTGGTCCTTCGCTACCTTGTCGCCAGCATCTACCGGTAGCTGGAGTATTCGTCCGGCCGCCTTACTCTTGATTTCGACTTTTCGAATTGGCTCTAGCACGCCCACTTCAGAGACGGCCACTTCGACGTCTCCTTTTGTGACATCATATGTGATTTCAAGAATTGGTACTTTCTGAAAGTGCTTCCATCCGTACCATCCCCCACCCGCTAGAATGACAAGCACGATGATGATCCGCCAGATGTTAATCCGTTTTTTCTTGATAGTGGCCATTTGAACTCCTCTGTATGCCATGCATATAACCAAGCTTCACCATCACCCTGTATTACAAAGGTGATTGACCTTATAATACAATATGCAGAGTAAAAAAGATAGTCGGATTGTGATCCGGGAGGAACATAAATGCCAAGAGTGTATGCCGTGGTAAATCAGAAGGGTGGAGTAGGTAAAACAACGACCGCAGTAAACCTTTCCGCAGGGCTGGCTCTACTTGGGCAAAACGTTCTGCTGATCGACACTGACCCTCAGGGTAACAGCAGCAGCGGTGTGGGTGTCGACAAAGAGGATCTGAAGTTCAGCATATATGATGTATTACTTAATGAAGCAAGTCTACATGATGTCCGCTTAAGCACATCAGTAGATCGGCTCTATGTGGCCCCTGCCAACATCGAACTGACAGGAGCCGAAGTGGAACTGCCGGCCATGACAGACTGGCAGTATAGATTAAAGTCAGCAATTGCTAAGGTCGAAGATGACTATGATGTGATCTTAATTGATGCTCCCCCTTCATTGGGTGTTCTGACTGTCAATGCTTTAACAGCTGCCGATGGCGTGATAGTACCCATCCAGTGCGAGTATTATGCGCTAGAGGGCATCAGCCAGCTCGTAAAGACCATAGAGATTATGAAGCGCAGCACCAATTCAAGCCTACATATATATAAGGTGGTGTTGACGATGAGAGATCCGCGTGCCAAGCTTACCCAGCAAGTGGAAGCTGAGATCAGGAAACACTTCGGGACTATAGTATCGCGTGTCTCCATACCGAGGAATATACGGCTTAGTGAAGCACCATCCTATGGTCTTCCTGTCCAACTGTATGACCCACGCAGTAAAGGAGCCGAAGCCTATAAATTACTATCAGAAGAGGTATTGAGGAATGACAACCAATAAGAGGGGCGGCTTGGGTAAAGGTCTTGGAGCTTTACTAGGAGATACCAGCAGCCAAGCATCAGTATCGGAATCTATCAGGCAAATACCTCTTGACGACATCGTCGCGAACCCAGACCAGCCCCGAGGGATGTTTGCGGACGAGACACTGAGTGAACTGGCAGCATCCATTCGAGAACACGGAGTCATTCAGCCTATCCTCGTACAAGAGACACCGGATGGCAAGTATCAGCTCATCGCGGGTGAGAGACGGACTAGAGCCAGCCGGCTTGCTGGAACGGGTACTATACCTGCAATCGTTCGGAAGGTTGAACCCCAAGACCGCCTAGAATTGGCTTTGATTGAAAACATCCAACGAGAAGACATCAACTCCATCGACCAAGCGTTGGCATATCGGCAACTGATCGACAAATTCCATCTCACCCAGGAGCAAGTCGCCCAACGAGTCGGGAAGAGCCGTGCCTCTATTGCCAACAGCCTTCGTCTTCTCGGTTTACCCTCCGTGGTGTTACAAATGATCCGAGATGGAGATATCACGGAAGGCCACGGTCGGGCGCTGCTGATGGCCCCGGAAAACAAGCGGACCGATCTGGCCGAACTCGCGTTGAGGAAAGGCCTGAATGTCCGAGAGCTCGAGAGGGCATCGCGTGAAGCATCTGAGAAGGGGGAGCCAAAACACGAGCTCGATGTTTCACGTGAAACACCGAGTCTCCCGGACCCCCACCTCCAGGCTGTGGCCGACCGCCTACGCGAGGCGCTTGCCACCCGAGTTACCCTTCGTAATGAGGGTGATGACACCGGGGTGATTTTGATCCATTACTACGACCTGGATGATCTAGAGCGACTGATCGCTCAGATCTGTTCTTAACTATAGAGATATACCGGAGGCCTATATGAGCGCAACACAAATGTCTATTGATACCATAATCAACGCCTATTCGTCACAATATGGATGTCGACCCAGTTATATTGCTGCGGCCCCTGGGCGCATCGAGGTTCTCGGCAATCATACGGATTACAACCTGGGATATGTCATGAGCGCCGCTATTGATCGATACACCCTGTTCGCAGTCAGCCCGTCTGATCGCAGCGCCTGCAGGGTGATGTCAGCCACGAAGCCGTCTGCCGCAGAGTTTGATCTGAGGGTGCTTGAGCATGACGATAGTGCACCATGGGCAGACTATATTAAGGGCGTGGTCGATCAGTTGCAGAAGGCGGGGGTTGATGTCCCAGCGTTCGATGCCTATCTCACATCGGATGTGCCCTTAGGGGCTGGATTGAGCAGCTCCGCGGCGCTTGAGGTCAGTTGCTGTCTCGCCTTATTGGCTCTGTCCGAGGTGGAATGGCCAGCGTGGAAGGTGGCTGAGTTAGGTAGGACCGCCGAGAATCAGTTTGTAGGCATGCCTTGCGGAATCCTAGACCAATTCTCGTCTTCCTTCGGAGTCCAGGATGCCATACTTTGGCTTGATACGCGCACTAAAGAGCATACCGCGTGTTATCTTCCGCATTCCCCTAAACTTACCTTGTGTTTGATGAACTCAATGGGTGTCCACGCATTGGTCACTGGCGACTATGCAAACCGCTTTAAAGAGTGCAAAAGGGCCAGGGATTGGTTCGCTCGTTTGATAGGCCCGCAGATAGAAGAGTTACGCGATGTCTCATTGGCAGATTTCATGGCACTGAAGGATGGGATGGATGATGCCTCGATGCGCAGGGCGAAGCACATAATCACCGAAAATCAGCGAGTTCAGGATGCCAAGACCGCGTTGGAATCTGGTGATGTCATTACTTTAGGCCGGCTAATGTATGAATCTCATCTCAGCTCAAGCACGGACTTCGAGAATTCCACTCCTGGATTAGATACGCTGGTCGGGATCGCAAACAGGCGAGGGGCTTTAGGCGCCCGTCTGATGGGCGGTGGCTGGGGTGGGGCCATTATATGCCTGGTCTACTCAGATCAACTAGAGCAGTTCATATCTGATGTCAGTGACGACTACTACATGGCGACAGGCATCCGGCCTGATACCTTCTGCACAGATCCCGCTGAGGGAGCTCGTATCTTTAGCGTGTAATATACTTAAGCATGTAATACGAAAAAGGCCGGAGGAAGCTGACGCTCCTCCGGCCTTTGTATCACTGATAAGCTAATCGCTATTCGGAATCCATCTGCTGAGCGTACTTCAATACCCTTTCGCAAATGAATATTGAGGTACCGCTTTTCAAGGCCATCACTATTGCATCCGAAGGTCGTGAGTCTATTGATTTAATGCGTCCATCTGGCAACCTTACGCGAATCTTCGCATAGAATGTCTGTTGCCAAACATCATCGATGACGGCACTCACAATGCGTCCACCCATCTCGTGGATGATTGTCATGATCAAGTCGTGACTCAGAGGGCGATCTGATTGCTCCTCATTGAGTTGGTCATTAACAGATGAAGCATCAGTTGGAGACACAATGATGATCAGACTTCGTCCTTGTTCATCTTCCAACCCGATACCATATTTGGGAGTGACTTCATCGAAGTGACCACGAGCCTTAAAGACTCCAGTTACACGCGATAAGCATTCCATCTTTTCGTCTACGTCATATTTTAACGTATCAAAGATGTTATTCAGGGAATATTCGTCGTCAGACCACTGATTATCCATTTCGGCCCCCGTTTCGGTTTAAACCCGATCCGCAAGTTCGCTTCATCGCAACCCTTGCAGGTCAAACTGTGTGTGATGCTATTTGCCTTGGTCTTTTAGTGCTGTATCTACTGCCATCAAAAATGCTTCATTGTTAGGTGTATGAGTTAACATCCCTACCAACTGCTCTGCTGCCGGTATGGTATCCATATTCGACAGGTGCCGACGTAGTTTCCACAGCCCTTTTAATTCGTCTTCTGTGTATAGCAGCTCCTCGTGTCTTGTTCCTGAATGTAGTACGTCAATCGCTGGGAATATGCGTCGGTCGCTCAGGGTTCTATCGAGAACCAACTCCATATTACCAGTACCTTTGAATTCTTCAAAGATCACTTCATCCATTCGGCTGCCTGTGTCAACAAGAGCAGTCGCCAGCACAGTCAGACTACCACCCTGTTCGATGTTTCGTGCGGCACCAAAGAAGCGCTTAGGACGGTAGAGTGCCGAGGGGTCCAGTCCACCCGATAGGGTTCTTCCGCTGGGATTGACTGTCAGGTTGCTTGCTCGCGAGAGGCGTGTCAAACTATCAAGAAGGATCACCACATCATGCTTAGCCTCTACCATGCGCTTAGCCATCTCCAGCGTCATATCGGCCACTCGCATATGGTTCTCAGGCATCTCATCAAAGGTGCTGCTGACCACTCGGCCTTTTACGCTGCGGCGGATGTCGGTGACCTCTTCGGGGCGTTCGTCAACCAGCAGGACCAATAGCTGCACTTCCGGATGGTTAGCGGTGAGGCTGTTCGCAATGGACTTTAACAGAGTGGTCTTACCAGCCTTTGGAGGAGCCACAATCAACCCACGCTGTCCCTTACCCACTGGTGATACCAAATCGATCAAGCGGCTGCTGATGTTCTTCGCACCATTCTCAAGTCGGAACCGCTCTGTAGGGTAGATAGGGGTTAATTCGTCGAAGGAATAGCGGTGGCGTGCGGTTTCCGGGTTCTGGTGATTCACATGCTCCACTCGAAGCAGTCCGTAATACTTTTCACTATCCTTAGGCGGTCTCACCATACCGGCCACGGTGTCACCCGTCTTTAGGTCAAACCGTTTAATCTGCGTCTGTGACACATAGATGTCATCACTGCCGTTCATACCAAAATTCACATCGCGGCGTATAAAACCAAACCCGTCCGACATCGCTTCAAGAATGCCTTCGGCGCGTATCTGACCACCAGCATCGGCGTGGACCTGCAGAACTTTTTTGATCACCTCCTGTCGACGTGCGTTCTCCTCAACTATCACGTTGCGAGCCCGTGCATAGAGATGAAGCTCCTCGAGGCTGAGGGCATCGAACGAGGCTAAGTCAAGATTTTCCATTCAGCTAATCACCTTTAGGGTTTAAGAAGGCGCCACACCTCGTTATACGGGTGCGGGATACGCCTGAAGTCTGCGAAATACCCAGCGTTATCACAGGATACCGATGTGGGATTTTACGATGTCGGGATTCATTACGGAAGCCGAAGATGAAATAGTGACATCTATTGGCTATATGGAGAGTGGATAGGTCTTCTCCAAATCTATTATAGCGTATATTTCCGTCTGTCTGTGTCGTTATGCATTCACAGATGACAATATAAACGCCGATCTACTCAGGATCACCCTCAAATACGCCGATATAAGGCAAATTGCGGTACTTACCGGCATAGTCCAACCCGTATCCGATCACGAATTCGTCGGGGATATCAAATCCAACATAGTCGACTTTGACATCGATTTGCCGACGAGCTGGTTTATCGAGCAACGTGGCGATTCGGTAGCTCTTGGCATTATGAAGGCGAAGGTTGTCCAGCAAGAACTTCAACGTCAGACCGGTATCCACGATGTCTTCCACTACGACCACATCACGGCCTACTACATTCTGGTCAAGGTCCTTCATGATGCGCACGACACCACTGCTCTTGGTGGAATGACCGTAGCTGCTGATAGACACGAAGTCATAATCCAGTTCACCGTCAATGCAGCGAATCAGGTCAGTTAAAAACACCGCAGCTCCCTGAAGAACACCAACGAAAAGCGGCTTGCTGTCAGGACCCAGGTCCTCTCGAATCTGCTTGCCCATCACCTGAATGCGTTCTCGAATCTGCTGTTCGGAAAGTAGTACCCTGATTGTCATGCTTGTACCCTCTATTCCCACTCAATAGTGGCCGGCGGCTTGCTGGTGATGTCATACACCACGCGGTTTACGCCCGGCACCTCACCAACGATGCGGTTGGAGGCACGCTCTAACACTTCATAGGGGATGCGTGCCCAGTCTGCGGTCATAGCATCTTCGCTGACAACGGCGCGTAAAATGATCGGTCGGCCATATGTTCGCTGGTCGCCCATCACGCCCACACTTCGGATGTCCGGGATGGCGGCGTAGCTCTGCCATATCTGACGATAGATACCCGCAGCCTTCAGTTCATCACGGAAGATTTTATCAGCAGCTCGAACCGCTTCGATCTTCTCTTCGGTCACTTCACCGATGATGCGAACGGCCAAACCAGGACCAGGGAACGGCTGCCGCCATACGATGTCATCGGGCAGACCCAACTCGGCTGCCACGGCGCGTACCTCATCCTTAAACAGCCAGCGGAACGGCTCCACCAGCACCAGACGCATATCTTCCGGCAGACCGCCCACATTGTGGTGCGTCTTAATAGTTTGACTATGCTTGGTGCCTCCACTCTCTATCACATCTGGATAGAGGGTGCCTTGTCCCAAAAAGGTGCAGTCTCGCAGCTCATCAGCATACTCTTCGAATACGCGGATAAACTCCTCGCCGATGATTTTACGTTTCTTCTCCGGCTCGTTCACGCCAGCCAGTTTGTCCATAAACCGCTTGCGCGCATCCACAAACACCAGCTTCACGGGGTAGTTCACGCTGAAGGTTTCTCGAACCTGTTCAGCTTCACCCGCGCGCAGCAGGTTGTGGTCCACAAACAGGCAGGTCACCTTATCGCCGCCAAGCGCCTTAGTCAGCAGCGAGGCCAACGTCATGCTGTCTACCCCGCCCGATACCGCACACAGCACGCGGGCATCGCCCACTTGCTCGCGGATACGCTCACAGCTCTGTTCCACGAAATTGCCCATGTTCCAGTCGCCCTTGCAGCCGCACACACCGATGGCGAAGTTGCGCAGAAGCTGGCTTCCGAACGGTGTATGCACTACCTCAGGGTGGAACTGTACACCATAGAAGCGGCGCGTAGGATCGCTCATCGCCGCCACGGGCGTAGAAGGCGTTTCAGCCGTCACACTGAACCCGGGCGGAGGCGCTGTCACCTTATCGCCGTGACTCATCCAGCAGGTCTGGGTGGGTTCGATGCCGTTCCACAGCGCATCGCTGAGGTCGCTAACCGTCAGATCGGTACGGCCATACTCGCGCAGACCAGTGGCTTCAACCTGACCGCCCAGCGTGTAGGTCATCAACTGGTGACCGTAGCAAATGCCAAGCACTGGCACACCGAGGCTGAACAAACCCGCATCGATACGTGGCGCACCCTCTTCATAAACGCTGGAAGGGCCGCCACTCAATACGATTCCGCTTGGTTTGCGTGCGATAATTTGTTTGAGGTCGGTATCGGCGGGTATGATTTCGCTATAGACATTGCATTCCCGAATTCGGCGCGCGATCAGTTGGGTGTACTGGGCACCAAAATCGACAACGAGGATGGTTTCAGAAGCGGGAGCTTGTTGTGCCATTGAATTTCCTTGGTGGAGGGTAATCTGTGTTTCTACATATATTGTACCCTGTAACCGCTCTGAAGGTAGAAATGCCCATCATAGTGATCGCATGGCCAGGCTATTGCACCTCTTCAATCGGTCTGCAGGTGACGTAGAAGGAATGCCTCTAGCTTTGTCATTGGCAGCCGGTAGGCAACTCAAGAAATGACCTCTGTGTTATAAGATATGACCAAGTTCTTAGCAAATCACACCCGCCCCACGAACCCTACTTCCGTTTGCGGAATGCGTTGAACGCCAGCACAATCACAATGATCACCGGTATGGCCAGCATCTGCACAGACACAGCATTTGGGCCAAACTGCGGTTCCTCCTCATCATGAGCGTGGGCCAGGATCGGGGTGAGCCACAACACAGCAGTTATTAGTAAAATCCGATATCGTGATTTCATGGGATAACCTCAATTAAGCACCTGGGTGCATACTAACAGTATTATGCCCGGTTATGGCCAACTCGACACAACATGCGGGCACAAAATCGAGCGAAATGCTGGTATAGTAACGTATCGAATGATGATGGGAGACATGCACCCTGATGCCATTAATCTCTACCCAGGAACTCTGCGTGGCGTACGGCAGCAAGATCGCACTGGATTCGCTCAGCCTGGAGGTGCCCGAGGGCAGTGTTGGCCTTCTGGGCCCCAACGGCGCGGGAAAATCCACGCTGCTGAAGACACTGCTGGGCTTCCTTACACCCAAATCCGGCACAGCCGAGGTGATGGGGGTCAACAGCCGTCGCAACCCCCTGGAAATACGCTCAAAGGTCGGCCTGATGCCGGAACAGGACTGCCACATCCCCGGCATGACGGGACTGGCCTTGGTGGCCTACGCCGGGGAGCTGTGCGGCATGCCCGCCAGTCAGGCCTTACGCCGTGGGCACGAGGTGCTGGAGTATTGCGGCTTAGGCGATGCCCGTTACCGCATGGTGGATACCTATAGTACAGGTATGCTGCAGCGCGTGAAGCTGGCGCAGGCACTGGTTCATGGTCCCCAGATGCTGCTGCTTGATGAACCCACCAACGGTCTGGACCCCAAAGGCCGTGAAGAGATGCTGCAACTGGTGTACGACATCTGGCACAAGTTCCAGGTGAATGTGGTGCTGTGCTCGCACCTTCTGCCCGATGTGGAGCGTGTGTGCGACTACGTTCTGGTGATGCAGAACGGCAAACTGACCGCGCAGGGCACCATCGCAGAGCTTCGCGGAGGGGTTTCCGCAAGATACAGGGTGGAGCTGGACCGCACCAACGACGCGCTTCTGGATATCTGGAAGCAGTCAGGCGTGAGCATCGTGCAGCAGCTTGGTGTGGGCCGATTCGTGCTGGATGTGCCGGCGGACGCGCTAGCCAGCCGCCTGCTATATGATTGTGCCCACCAGGCCGGGCTGGTTCTGCGTGAGGTGGTACCCGCCAGACGCAGCCTGGAAGACGTGTTTATGGAGGCCGTTCAGTGAGCCAGAACGCCCAGATTACCGACATGGGTTACCGGCCCTACTCCGGCCCTCGAAACCTGCACTCACCGAAATGGTGGGTGATCGCCCGCACCATGATGCGCCAGACGATGCGGAAACCCGCCTACTGGGTCACCGTGCTGCTATTCAGCCTTCCCTGGTTGTTTACTGGCATCTTCTTCTATATGCAGGCCAGCGCGTCGCAAATTCCGTTTGGCAACATGCTTTCTGACCCCACCGCCTTTCCCAGCATCTTCTTAAGGGCATTTAACATGCAGCGCTGGGGACTGCTGATCATTGCGCTGATCAGCGGCGCGGGCTGTATCGCCGCAGACAACCGGGCCAACGCGCTGCTGCTCTACCTCAGCAAGCCGCTTTCGCACGGTCAGTATCTGCTGGGGAAGTGGCTGTCGGTGTTTGTGCCGGTGTTCATGGCCAGTGTAGTGCCGGCGCTCATTATCGCCATCTACTGCTGGCTGGGGTTTGAGTGGAAGAAGTTCGGCGGGGCGTATCCCTGGTTGCTACCGCAGATCATCATCTGCGCCGCGGTGCCCGCCGCACTGTTTTCTAGCGTGCTGCTGGGCATATCGGCATGGGCCAAATCGGCGCGCATGGCCGGAGCCATACTGGTCTCACTATACATGCTGACCAACATTGGCGCGATGATGATGTCGGATATCTCACGCAACAACAACCCGGAGCTGGGTTCCCGCATCGAATACTACAGCATTCAGGGTGTGATCAACGGGATCAGCCAGGCTACGATGAAGATCGGTGTGAAAGGTGATCTACACATGGATGTGTTGGGTGGTATGGGGCGTCATCACCGTGGACCGACGCAGTTGGGCGAAGTGCCATTGCTGAACGTGTCGCTGATCGCACTGGGGCTGGTCGCAGCCGGAGTGGCAGCCGCGCGGATCCGTGTGAAGGCGGTTGAGGTGGTGAAGGGATGATCGAACTGAAGAACGCCTCGCGATGGTATGGGCAGGTGATCGGCGCGAACGACATCAGCCTGACCATCCAAGCCGGCATCACCGCCCTGCTGGGCCCGAACGGCTCGGGTAAAAGCACGATGATTAAGATGATCACCGGCCAGCTCCGGCCCACCACCGGCAGCGTGCGGGTGGATGGCATGAACCCCTTCGCTAACCCCAAAGTATATGCACAAATGGGCTATTGCCCGGAGTTTGAGCAGGGATACGAGGAGATGAGCGGCCGCGAGTTTGTGTGGCAGATGGCCTCAATGTCGGGCATCCCACAAGCCAAACTTAAGGAACAAGTGGACTGGGCGCTTGATGAGGTTAAAATAACCACAGCGGCTGATCGGGCCATCGGTGGCTACAGCAAGGGGATGCGCCAGCGGATTAAGATCGCTCAGGCCATTGTGCATAACCCACGAATACTCGTTTTGGACGAACCTCTGAACGGGCTGGACCCGCTTGGTCGGCATGAAATCTGCGAGCTGATGCTGCGATACGCCTCGGAAGGCCGTTGTGTGCTGGTCTCCAGCCACATCCTGCACGAGGTGGAGCAGCTCACTCAGAATATCGTGTTGCTGTTCCGTGGCCGGATGCTGGCCCAAGGCGATGTCCGCCAGCTTCGCCAACTGATCGACAACCACCCGCATCGGATACTCATCCAAAGCACCCAACCGCGTGAGCTGGCCTCAGCCTTGATCACCTGGCCACATGTGTTGAACGTGCAACTGGACAAAACCGACCAGGGCTGGCTGGAGGTGCAGGTGGACTCACCCGGTGAGTTCTACGCACTGCTGCAGCAGATGGTGATTGAGAAGGGCTACTTGGTGGATGAGGTCTCCTCACCCGACAACAACCTGGAGGCGGTGTTTAACTACCTGGTGAAAAGCTCATGATAGACCGCATGTTGTTTCTAAGCTCGTTGAAAGACCTCTGCCGTGCCAAACGTCTGGCGGCTCTGCTGCTGTTTGCATTGGCTCCGACCTTGCTGGGGCTGATCATCCTTTCTGTGAAAGAGATGCCCATCGGCCGTGGCGAAGCTCTTTACAACGGACTGGTCGACCAATTGGTGTTCGGCTTCGTGCTGGTGATGATCGCTGCGATCACCGGCACCGGCGCACTAGCTCAAGAGATTGAGCGGAAGACCATCGTCTATCTGCTCACCCGACCGGTGGCACGCTGGCGCATCGCGGCCTGGCGGCTGCTTTCAGCACTTGTGGTCACCACACTAGTTGCGCTGTTGAGCCTATTCTTGTGTGCCGGCCTTTGCTTCGGCACAGGTATGTTTCATGAGCAGGTCGTCCGTCACGATGCAGGTGTGCTGATGCTTGGCGCGTTGAGCTACACCTACCTGTTTTTCTTGCTGGGTGCCGCGGTCAACCGTCCGCTGCTGTATGCCATCTTCTTTGCCTTCGGATGGGAAAGCTGGGTGCCCAACATGCCCGGCAACTTTTCTCAGGTCTCGCTGATGAGTTTTCTTCGCGCCCTGGCACCGCACGAGCAGGCCGAAAGCAGCGGTAATGACGTGATGCAGATGCTTCAGGAGTTCGGCCGCCCTGAGATAGCGGCCAGCACTGCGCACTGGGTTCTCTGGGGTGCCGCGGCCGTGTGCCTCTGCGTAGCGCTGCTGGTCTTCAGTCGGCGGGAATACTGCCCCAAGGACGACGCCGGGTAGTGGGTTATGAGGTACATTGTAGAAGGAGGGAAAGCTCATGGAATCGCCGTTATATATCCGAACTACAGTACTACCTGGCAAGATCATTGAAGTCACTTCTTCAAGCTTGGTCGAAGGTGATCAGGTAGATGTGACCATTCGCTACGCAAGTAGTCGTCGCGTCCGACGCCGCACGGTGATGGATATCATCGAAGCCAATCACCCTCCGCAGGTTTTCAAAACGGCTGACGATGTTGATGAATATCTCGAAAGGGAACGCAACTCGTGGGATCGCTGATCCTGCCCGAATCAGGATTGGTATATGTCGACTCTCAGATACTGATTTACTCCGTAGAAAGGTATCCTAACTACCTGGATGTGGTATCGCCAATATGGCAAGCATCACGCAACGGATCCATCGAGGTCGTCACAAGTGAGCTGTCGGTTTTAGAGGTCATGACTGGTGCGATAAAGATGGGTGACCAAGGTTTGATTGATATGTATGACGAGCTGATGCAGGGTACGGAAATACGTCTAATTCCTGTTGATCTACAGATATTACTGAATGCCGCCAGGTTGCGGGCAGAGACATCTCTACGAACGCCGGATGCCATCCATGCTGCCACTGCATCTAGTGTTAATTGTTCGACACTGATCACCAACGACCTCGCATTCCGGGTACTCAAAGCTACATTGAATATTCAGATTTTGAAGGACGTCATTACAACGTAACCCCTACCCTTAGGACAACAGATGGTGATGGTAAAATAACTTAGTTCACCGCTGGAGAAACTCACCTTGCGTCATATGAAACCACTGATCCGACTGATAGCCGCGGCCGCGATACTGGCAGCCCTTGCTTGCTCCGTGAATGCCCAACCACAGAAAACCACCAAAACGGCCCAGCGCGTGGAGGTCTATGTGGGCGTGGCTGACAACCACATGGACCAGATCAACCGCCCCGACCAATGGACGTATGTCAGGCGAAATGCCGACGGATTCTACATCAATTTCATAGAGCTCGACAGCATGTACAGCCAAAGCACGCTGGATGCCTACGGGAAGCTCTTCACGAACAAGAATGCCTTCATCGAATCGGATATGAACTCCAGCACGGAAAAAGAGCAAGGGTACGTGGATAGACTGCACAAGGCCGGTTTCACCATCCCCTACACCAGTTTGAACTACGGTTGGAGCAAAGAACGTCAGGATGGCCTGAAGAGCTATGCACTGAAGCCAGGACAGAAGCAAAGGCTCTGCTTCGTGCAGGATGGTCCCTGGAATATCGGCGGTACGATCTTTGAAAACAAGGCCTACAACGGGGTTTTCTCAAACTCGGACTATAGGTCGTGGGTCAGACAGGCCGACGGCACATCGACAGACGGTCCTCTGGGCTTTTGGCTTATCGACCAGGGCAGCATGAAATCGGCGAGTTACTCCATGGTGAAGTTTGCCCATAGTCTGGGCAAGAAGTCTGTCTTGATGTTATGCCCATATGGCGCAGGCGTGACCAGTTATACGCCCGCTATGTACCTTAATGTGGGCACCAACTGCGTGCGTGAGCACGAAGACAATGACGCCGATCCCGATATCTGGGATGTGTTTGAGTATGCCACATCAATCGACGCGGTTCCTGAACAAAAAGAGGGTGCGCCGCATAACTCCACTACCGGCATGGCCTACTACCTTATCAAGCACATCAAGGGTGATCCCAACACGCTCGACCTGTATGACACGGCGGACTCGGGCAAGACGACCGGTGAAGGTGTTTTCGGCAGCTCAATCTTGACTCGGAGTATTGCGCCTGGCAAGACGGCCCATTACGCCATCAGCGCCGCCAACCTAAGCTCATGGTGCGACTACGCCGCGGTCCTGAAAGCCTCTTTGATCGGTGCGAATAAGGTATGGAGCATCAAATTCAAGCTTGCAGGAAAAGACATCACTCAGGATGTGCTGGGCGGAGGGTATAAATTCTATCAGTCTCATCGCCTCAACCCACAAACCTCTCAGACGGTTGATCTTTACATCACCCGCTCCGCCACGAAGGGTCATGCGAAGCTTGAGCTTCTGCTGGAGTTGCGCCCCCACAATGGAAGCGACACAGTGGACTCGCTGCGGATAATTGCTAAATAGTCAGACGGCTTGTGAGACTGGCCGAAAGCGTGGTCAGTCTTAACGCGGTGGCGTTATATACCGGTCTATAACACCAGAATCCGCCGGTTACGGATAATCGATTAGGTTGGACTAATTTCCGGTATAGTAACATGTGTCATAAACTATCAACCAGGAGCCGTTCTATGAAACTCTCCATCGCAGCATTCTTTGCAGCTGTATGCCTCATTGGAACCGCGGCAGCGCAGGCAGCCCCACCTCAGGTACTGGCTGACATATACAGGGATTTTTCAAGCTCACAGGGCGACAACAACTTCTACTACGGAGTGGAACAGGGCAGCATTCTATATAGCGGCTACCGGTGGGTTTATGCCGTCACCGCCATACAGCGCGATAACGGCAATTCAGCCATCGATATGGATGCCGAACCCGGCAACGGTACGGTCATGAGCTGGCACAGCCCCTATGTGGGTTGGGCCAACGTCACTGCAACGATCACCCCCACCACGCCGTATGACGGCGATCAAGGCGCAACCGTAAGGGTGGCCCAATACCGTTGGAATGGGAATACCTTTAAGACAATTAACGAGAGCGTGATGGAGGGCAACTGGACGGACCCGTTCAATGTGAACTTCAACATGCTGCTTCAAGATAATGACTATGTGGAGTTCAAGTTCAGCAATCTGAGCACCAACAAGGGCTATTCCAGCCAGTGGACGGGGCAGATCACAGCCGTTCCTGAGCCTGCTTCCATCGTGATGCTGACCATGGGTTTGGGTGGTCTTGGTGGCCTAGCCCTACGCCGAAAGCGCAAGTAGCGTCGATCCTCATGGGCGGGGTAACCCGCCCAAGCGTAAATATGACGGGTAGGATGAGTAAGACGAGCAGGACAGGGCGTTAAGAACCGTTCCCATTCTTTCTCCTAACTCCTCAGCTCCTTAATTCTCCCCTAAAGGTACCTCTTCGCGACCTCGGGGCGGCGGAAGCCCCAGCCCATCCAGCCGATGGGGTTACCATGAAACTCCGTCTTCACGGCACCCAGCGGGATGTCCAGCACGGCGACGCCGGGTTCTGAGCCCATCTGATGAACCACTTCGCCAAAAGGCCCCACCACAAAGCTCCCGCCGTTGAACCGCCCAGCGTGGTTGACTACGCTGATGAACAACTCGTTCTCCGCTGCGCGGACCTGCGTGACAACCTCGTTATGCACGCGCTGACAAGGCTGGGTGAAATCATTGGTGTCGCAGGCCAGAGGGCAGGCGATGAGCTGATTGCCGAGTGCCCTAAGGCAGCGCGCGCTTTCCGCGATCTCGCGGTCGAAGCAGATCATGGTGCCGATGCGGTAGCTGCCCTGACTGAACCGGCAATCGGCGGCATAGAAGCCGTCACCTGGGGTCCACAGTTTGCCGTGGTCAATGCTCTCGAAATCTCGGCAATGCACCTTGCGGTAGATATATTCGATTTCGCCAGCGGGGTTGATCAGCGCGGCGGAGTTATGCAGCTTCTGCGAGTTAGCTTTCTCAGCAAATCCCAGCACCAGATGTATACCACGCTTCCTGGCGAGTTCACGGAACTGCCCCACAACCTCGCCATCAGCCGGCACCGCGCAGCGCATGGTGTCCTCCCACAGCCCTTCTTTGAAACCATCAAAGCCGTAGCCGTGGATGACGCACTCCGGCGTGATTACCAACTCCGCACCCTTATCAGCGGCCTCGTTGACGGAGGCCAGTGCGTTCTTTATGTTGTTTTCCACAGCCCAGGCCTCGGTATAGACCTGACACATGCCCAACTTCAAGCTGATGTATTCGCCGGTGTAGATATTGGGGATCAGTTCCGTGTTACAACCCATTACACACCTTCAGGTTTTTTGTCGTGGCAGTCGCAGCAGTCGCCGCAATCCTCTTCGCCGCATGTTGTGGTTTCGTCACCCAGCTCTTCTTCTGCCGCCATCCATTCCTGCAGGTCCGCCACATTCCAGGTGTCTTTGGGGGTCGTGTTCCAAAGCTCCATAGCGGTTTCCTCATCGGGAAGCATTACGGCGTCGCGAAGGTATTCGGGAAGGTCATCTTCCAGCGCGTCATCGTTAAGGGAGAAGTTGAGGTAGAAATCCTCTGCAAGGTCACGCGCTTGGGTCTCGTCGTCCGCGATGACCACGAACCGCCGCATCCAGACTTCGGGGATTTCGATGATAAACTTCTGTATCTCTGCCATGGGTTATACCTCTTAGTGTTGTTTGAGGAGGCGGTAACCATGTTAGCAGCACCCCCATGTGTAGTTTACCGAAACTACAGGGTGATTTTCGCCGCGTTGACCAGCGCCTGCTCGATCTGCTGGTGACTGGCGGTGACGCCCAACTGCCGGAGGCTGGTCAGGAACTCGCGGTGCGACCGGCCTTGCCGATAATCAGGCTCCCTGGGCGGATGCAGCAGCAGCCGTTCGATCAGCTCTATATCCATGTCGACCAGCAACGTGCCATGCACCAGCACCGACTTCCACTTCCAGGCCTGCGCGTTTCCCGATATCTTGCGGCAGTCGACCGCGATATCACTGATTCCCTGCATCTGCGCGGTGATGCCGAACTGCTGGAGGGCGCCGATCAGCACCTCTCCGGTGGTGCGGAACGCCTCTAGGATGTTCACGCGGGTGGGCGCGGGGATGGAGTAGGAGAAGTTCAGCACGTCGGGGGTTTGCACCACGGTTCCGCCGCCTGTGAAGCGCTTGAACACAGGCACTCCCTCCGCCTCGCACTGCGGCAAGTTGGCCACCTGCTCCAGCTTCTCGCTGCAGCCGGCCACCACCGCGATGGGCCCGCCCCACCAGGTTCGGAAAATCCGGCGGGCCTCTTTGCCGCAAATCTGCGTGTAGTACTGGTCCAGTATCACGTTGTCGGCTGGCGTCGCCGCGGATTGTTGGATGATCTCAAGGCTGTTTTGTGTCACGATGTCCCCCGTTACAGTATAAACCGGGAGGGGGTGTCATCTCACGCGGAGGCGCGGAGGACGCGGAGGGAATACATGATCAAGAAGGTAGCCCCCTCTCCCGCAACACCGCTGCGGGAGGGGTATGGAACCCAGCCTTAGTGCTGGAACAGCCGGATGCCGTTGAGGGCCATGACCATGCCGTATTCATCCGCGGCGTCGATCACGAGCTGGTCGCGGTTGGATCCGCCGGCCTGCGCCACATACTTCACGCCGCTGCGGGCCGCGCGGTCGATGCTGTCGCGGAAGGGGAAGAAGGCGTCCGAGCCCAGCGACACGCCTGTGAGCTGATCCAGCCAGGCGCGCTTCTCCTCGCGAGTGAGTTTGGCTACCTCACCCTCGATACCCGCGCGTAATAGCTCTTCTTCGGGCGCGGTGATGTCATCCAGCAGGAACAGATCGATGGTGTTGTTCATCTCCGCGCGGTTGGCTCCCTTGGCGAACTGCAGGCCCAACACCCTGGGGTGCTGACGCAGCCACCAGAGGTCCGCCTTGCCGCCTGCCAGACGCGTGCAGTGGACACGCGACTGCTGACCCGCGCCAATGCCGATCGCCTGCCCATCCTTTGCGTAGCAGACACTGTTGGACTGCGTGAACTTCAACACGATCAGCGAAAGGATCAGGTCGCGCACGGCTTCCTCGGGCATGGATGCATGTTTGGTCACAATGTTACTCAGAGCCGAGGCATCGAGGCGGATGTCGTTGCGCTTTTGCTCAATCACTACGCCGAACAGCTCGCGCCGCTCCATCACTGGCGGCTCGTAGCTGGGGTCGATCTGCAGCACCAGGTAGCTGCCGCCGCGCTTCTTCTGCAGAATTTTCAACGCTTCCGGCTCGTAACCGGGCGCGATCACACCGTCGGATATCTCGCGGTTGATCAGCTTCGCGGTGGAGAGGTCGCACACATCGCTGAGCGAAATGAAGTCGCCGAAGGAGGAGATCCGGTCGGCACCGCGCGCCCGTGCGTAGGCTGTGGCGAGGGGCGAGAGGGTTTTGAGGTCGTCCACGAAGTAAGCTTGCTTGAGCACATCGCTCAGGGGTAGCGCGACCGCGGCCCCGGCGGGACTGACGTGCTTGAAGGAGGCCGCTGCAGGAAGGCCCAGGGCCTGCTTCAGCTCGCGTACCAGTTGCCAGCCGTTCAGCGCATCCAAAATGTTGATGCAACTGGGGGCGCCGTTGAGCACCTCGAACTTCGGGCTATCGTCGTTCAGGATCACCTGAGCTGGTGTCTGGTTAGGGTTGATACCGTATCGGAGGGGGATCACATTTTTCGGCACAGTGGGTCTCCATAATCGCCTTCACGCGTTGGTGAGTGCGAGGATTTGTGCCCAGGCGGTCGGCTTGTGTATGGAAGCGCTCCCTTGCGGTTCATTCCGCGGTATCCGCCAGTTGCGCCATGTTCATTTTAGGCTGGTTGCGGCGGGATGTCAACCGGGCGGATGGAACGGTCCAGTCTCACGCGAAGACGCGACACCACAGGTGACGACGCGAAGGGGAGGGGAAGGCACACTGCATATGAGCCAAGGCCAGTTGCACAAAAAGCCCGCTCAAGCGGGCTGAGGGGTTCCACTCCGGGAACCCCGAAGGGGTGACATTCTCATAGCCACGGGTCAGCGAAGCGCAACCCGTGGTCGAAGGCGCGGCGTTCCTACCCCGAAGTGGGTCATTTGCCCTCACCGCCATGGACACGGCACGCCATGTCTACATCCGTCCGATCCCCGCGCCCTCCGCGTCTCCGCGTGAGATAGCCCCTCAACCCAACCCCAGCATCCCCTTCGTCTTCTACCGCACCCTGTCATCACGAATGGCGTTGGGCAGCTCATGGGTTCGCCAATCTCTGCTATAATATCCGCGGAATGCAAACGTCAGCCAGTGGAGATGCATAATGCCAGACGAGATATTGAACGACAGGCAGTGGATATATATGGATGAGGCGGGGGGTCCTGGTTTCCATTTGAGTGGTGGGTCATCGTCACACTTCATACTCTGTATGTGCATATTTAGTGACCACACCGAGGCCGCTGCCACTGCGCAAAGCATCATCCAAGCAGCACGACGACTTGACTATGCTGATGAATTCCACGGTAAAAAGGCTAAAACCTCCGTGAGTACCGAATTCTTTAACAGTATCATCAAACACAAATTCCATGTCCGGCTCATCTTTGTAGACAAAAGCATCATCTGGAGCCCGAATTTCAAGACAGATCCAAAATACTTCTACAGATCAATCGCCGGGGTATTCTTCAGGCATAACGGTGGGAAAATACACAACGCAATGCTGTATATTGGTGGCGATATCGACTCACGTCTCGAAACTGAAATCAAAACATCAGTCAACAACCTGACTTCAAGTGAAATCATCGGTGTTCAATTTATCGATTCGATATCACACCGGCTAATACAATTAGCGGACATGGTGGTCACCGCAGCCTATAAGGGATTCATCAAACGGGACCCCAGATGGTATGGCCATTGGATGCAGTTGATAGAAAATCATCTAATTGATGACATGGGGTGGTTTTACTAAATAAGGCGGCCCTCTATCCTATCTGCCGAAGGCAGAGGTTGACGTCGTAGACGCTTTTCGGATAGAGGGCCATTTGCATCTTTATGATACCATGGCATGCCTGCTTTTTGAATACTAATCGCTGATATTTCAGTATAATCTACGACAGTTCAACATAATCAGGCAGTAATACCAGCGGGATACAGCATATCGAACTCTCGGTCCAACTCCGGTGCCTGCGCATCTCCCATCCCAGCATCCCCTTCACCACAATCCCCGCCATGGACACGACACGCCATGCCCCACACCTGTCCGATCCCCGCGACCTCTGCGTCTCCGCGTGAGATAGCCCCTCTCCTCTGCTCCTAACTGCTCCCACGGTTGACACCTATACCCATTAGCGCAATAATCAAGTTGCGTATTTATATAACGGTGGTGATTTAATGAACTCCTTACCCATATTAGTAATTGGCCTCTGCGTTTTCGCCCTGGCATACCGTTACTACGGAGCCTTCCTGGCCGCGAAGGTGGCGGTGCTTGACCCCAACAGAACAACTCCTGCCCACACATACCGTGATGGAAAAGACTACCATCCTACCAACAAGTGGGTGCTTTTTGGGCATCACTTTGCCGCCATTGCAGGTGCCGGGCCTCTAGTGGGGCCTGTGCTGGCTGCCCAGTATGGCTATCTCCCCGGTATGATCTGGATTCTGGCGGGCTCGGTGTTCGCAGGAGCGGTGCAGGACTTCATCATCCTGGTGGCCTCCACGCGTAATAAGGGTGAGTCGATCTCCCGAATCGCGGAACGCTATATGGGCAAGGTGGTCGGCTGGTGTACGGCCATCGCCGTGCTCTTCATCATCATCGTGGCGCTGGCTGGTCTGGCCATGGTGGTCGTCAACGCACTGCAACACAGTGCCTGGGCAGTTTTCACTATCGGCTGCAGCATCCCCATCGCAGTGTTGATGGGCCAATGGATGTACAAAATCCGGCCAGGAAAAGTGGTCGAAGCCACGGTCATCGGTGTGGTGTTGCTACTGGCGGCGGTCATTTACGGCGGCTCGCTGCCCCCTGATCTGGCCAAACACCTGATCTGGTCAGAGGACACGCTGAAGATCGCACTGCCGACCTACGGCTTCGTGGCGGCGGTGCTGCCGGTGTGGATGCTTCTCTGCCCGCGAGACTACCTGTCGACCTATATGAAGCTTGGCACGATCATCCTGCTTGCTTTAGGACTGTTCATCGTCCACCCGAATTTAGTGATGCCCGCCACCACGCAATACATTCACGGCGGTGGTCCGATCATCCCTGGCCCGGTGTGGCCGTATGTCTGTCTGACCATCGCCTGCGGGGCCATATCTGGTTTCCATGCGCTCATCGGCTCCGGCACCACTCCAAAAATGATCAGCAATGAGCGGGATATCCTGCCCATCGGTTATGGAGCCATGCTGGTTGAGGGGTTTGTCAGTCTGCTGGCTCTCGTCGCCGCCTGCATCATCAGCCAAGACCACTACTTTGCGATCAATGTGAAGAATCTCGTGTTGAGTCCTCAGGTGACCAAAGAGATGGCGGAGCTTGCCAAGCAGGTGGGCGAACAGACGCTGGTGGGACGAACCGGCGGCGCCGTGACCTTAGCGGTTGGGATGGCCACCGTCTTCAATCAGCTTCCCGGTATGAAGGCCATGATGTCCTATTGGTATCACTTCGTGATCATGTTTGAGGCGTTGTTCATACTGACCACAGTCGATACCGGCACCCGTGTGGCCCGGTTTATCGTGCAGGAGATGCTGGGGCGTGTTTACAAGCCGTTCGGAAAAGGTACATGGCTGCCCGGTGTGCTGATCACCAGCTTCCTGGTTTCGTATGCCTGGTATTATCTGCTTCAGGGTGGTGATATCACCTCGATCTGGCCTATGTTTGGTGTGGCCAACCAGTTATTGGGAGTGATCGCACTGGCCATTGGCACCACGCTAATCATGATGCAGTCACCAAAACGCATATACGGCATGGTGACCTTCGTGCCGTTTGTCTTCATGGCCGTGACCACTGTCACATCCGCCATTATGAACATCGGTATATTGTTCGGCTCTGCTGCCAAACGCACCATCGAAGCTCTCGCACCAGGACTTGATCCTGCTCTGGTTGCCGCGACGGTCAAGAAGGCCAGTACCGACCGGTTGGATGCCTGGCTCACCATCATCATGTTAGCTCTGGCACTGGTCATCTGCTTTGAGTGCATCCGCAAGTGGCTGGCGATCTTGAAGACTCCCGGCAACACCATCGGCATGAATGAGCCCGAGGGCGACTTCCTGCGGCTGGCCAAGGACACCGACCTTGCAGATTAATAAAGCAACACAGTAACCAGCGTTGTAATACGTCCGGCGAAACACGAAATCATACGAGGTGTCTTATGGCTATCAGCAAAGAAGCATTCGCTCCCGAAGCCGCGAACTCACCCTCCCTGCTGCGTGACGCGCCGGAGATACCGGTGATGCAGCGCGCCATAGTCACCAAACAGGGCGGACTGTGGCCTACCATAGGCGCTCTGCCCGATGGCAGCCTGCTGGCTCTGGGCTACAACGCACCAGGACACACCACTCTGCCCGGCGATGTGGGGGCCTGGCGCAGCACAGACGGCGGCCAAAACTGGCAGCTTCACAGCCAGATTATCCGACCAGTTGACAACAGCAACTGGTGCGATTCCTGCTGGGGTTTGACCAAACGCGGACGGCTTGTGTTCCTGACCGGCGGATATGCCGACCCAGAAGACAAAAACAAACGCCGTCACCCTATCGAAACAGGCGCCTTCATCAGCAGCGACCAGGGTCGAAGCTGGAAACAGGACGGCCGTTTCCCGCCATGCTTCCCGAAGGGTGAGCTGACGCGGCCTTATGGCCGGATTGTGCTGGGTCATGACGGCTTTTTGTATACCATCGCCTACGCACACTACAACGACGGTGGCAATGGTGCCTATATTGTGACCAGCCACGACGAAGGCAGGCACTGGGAGGTGTTGAGCTACATCACCCCGGATATCAACGAGGGGGCATTGCTGCCGTTGAAAAGCCGAGGGCACTGGCTGGCCGAAATCCGCACCACCGACCGCCCCGCCCCCGAGCTGGGACAGGAGACACGCCAGTTTCGCAGCACGGACAATGGCTTGAGTTGGGTCGATGAGGGGTTGACAGCCGGTTACCACTGCCACCCAGCCAGCTTGATCGCGCTGAAGGACGGTCGTTTGCTGCTCACCTACGGTAACCGGCGGAACCGCCGTATCGAGGTGCGCTTGTCGCATGACGAAGGTGCCACCTCGGGCCTTCCCATGAGTATCGCCGCGGTGAATCCGGGCGATATGGGCTATCCCAGCAGCGTGCAGCGTAAGGATGGGGTGGTAGTCACCGTGTTCTACGCC
The DNA here is from genome assembly GCA_963677485.1 of Armatimonadota bacterium. Classification (GTDB taxonomy): domain Bacteria; phylum Armatimonadota; class HRBIN16; order HRBIN16; family HRBIN16. The sequence goes on from OY781964.1 coordinate 2,070,467, forward strand.
CTCAGCACCGCGCTGTGTGAGGGGTATCACATGGAGACAGCCATCTGGAAGCTGCCGGAGGGGTAGTGGTCTTTCTTAACCGCGGATGAACGCAGATGGACACGGATGGGGAAGGGAAATGTCCGTTAGCATATTGGTGTGCCAAGGGTAGACCGAGCTGCTGATTTGTCATAACCGCGGATGGACACGGATGGACACGGATGGGAAGGGAAATGTCGATTATCACATCGGCGTTCCCAGGGGTGGTTCGGTCGCGGTTTTTCCGCATATGAGGCAGGCACGGGGGCACTGCCCCTACAGCCAGCCTGCTATCTTACCTTCCCATCCGCGTTCATCCGCGTTCATCCGTGGTTGATGGTATCAGTGCTGCGGGGCAACTCCCCATTTGTGTCCATTCGTGTCTATTCGTGGTTAACAAAAACAGCACCCCGGCGGTCATTCCCTAATTTGCGTCATCTGTGAAATCTGTGGATTGTAACTCCCTCATGTCAATCGCTATCTGCAAGGAAAAAGACCGGCGCGGTCTTAGGCCATCCGTAGACGTAAGCGTACCGTCAGACCGCCCCGGACATAGCCAATCGGGGCGTACCAGCAGCGGACTATTCCCCAATCTGCGCCATCTGCGTAATCTGTGGAATACCATTCCCCATCCGCGTTGATCCGCGGTTGATGGTATCAGTGCTGCGGGCCCCTCCCCATTTGTGTCTATTTGTGTCCATTCGTGGTTAACAAAAACAGCACCCCGGCGGTCATTCCCTAATTTGCTTCATCTGTGAAATCTGTGGATTACCACTCCCTCCATGTCAATCGCCATCCGCAAGGAAAAAGACCGGCGCGGTCTTAGGCCATCCGTAGCCGTAAGATTACCGTCAGACCGCCCCGGACATAGCCAATCGGGGCGTACCAGCAGCGGACTATTCCCCAATCTGTGTCATCTGCGTAATCTGTGGAATACCATTCCTCATCCGCGTTCATCTGTGAAATCTGTGGATTGAAACTTCCTCCATGTCAATCTCCATCCGCAAGGAAAAAGACCGGCGCGGTCTTGGGCCATACGTAAACGCAAGAGTTCTGTCAGACCGCCCGGACATAGCTAATCGGGGCGTACCAGCAACGAACTATTCCCAATCTGTGTCATCTGTGTCATCTGTGTAATCTGTGGATTGGTATTCCCATCAGCGTCCATCGGCGTTCAACAGCGGTTAACGAAAACAACCATTACCCAATCTGTGCCATCTGTGTAATCTGTGGATTGTTACTCCCCTCCGCCCCTACCGCAGCACGCGCTTGACCACCACGCCGGTACGGCCGGACACCGTGCTCCAGCACACCCCCCGGCTGACGCTGGCCTCCACTGTCAGACCGTTGCCCATATACATCGCCACATGGCCGGGCGTGACCAACAGATCGCCGATCTGCAGCTCATCGGTGATGGTCGGCAACGCGGAATACTGCCCGATCGCCTGACTGCTGCGCGGCAGCTTGATGCCCAGCTCCGCATACACTCCGCCCACAAACCCGCTGCAGTCGGTTCTGACCTGGCACTTCTGCGCACCATATAGATAAGGTGTGCCCTGCCACTTCTCCACCAGAGCCACCAGCCTCTCACGAGTGCCATCCATACGCGCATCCAGCGGGCTGTCCATCCTGGCCTTCACAAACACCGGGTGACTTTGGCGGTTATCCAGCAGCATGGTGCCGTAGTTCGAGGCCACCCACACGCCGGAGGGTGCCGGAGCGATCGCCTTCAGCGAGATACCTGGCGTGTTCCAGGGCAGCAGAAGGCTGCTGCGGCGCGAGGAAAGCTCCGTGACCGCTAGTTGGTTACCGGTCAGAAACCACACGCAGGCCCCGTCCCAACTGGGCACTGCGGTAGATATGCGGGGGGTGATACCAGGCAGCGCGAGGTTGCTCCAGCGCTGGCTGGCGGAAAACCACAGGCTGAAGTAGTCGGGAAACAGGCAGCCGTAACCGCCGCTCCATCGGCAGACCGAACGGGCGGAAGGCAGTTTTGGCTCCTTCGGATCATTTGATAGCGTAGATGGCAGCCATTCGCCCGTCTGCTCGTTCAGCACCAGACTGCTTTGGCCGTCACGCGCCAGCACACCCTCGCTGGTGATGCTCAGATCCCCACTGACTGGCGGGGCGTATTCGCGGCAGCTTCGGGTGTTGGTCTGGCAGAGCAACAGACGGCCATTAGCGGTCTTGATCAGCAGATGGTGGGCATAGGCGTACACGGAGCTGGATGGGCTCGCCATGGCGGCGTCCCAGTCGACCGTGCTCTGCGCCGAGGCAATGATGGGGATCATCGCCATGGCGCAGAGTATGAAGACCAACCTATGCAGCAGGTAAGCGGTTACTCGCCCCATTCCGTGTGAAAAACACCATCCCTGTCGATGCGTTTGTAGGTGTGTGCGCCGAAATAGTCGCGCTGCGCTTGAATCATGTTCGCGGGCAGCGTTTCCGAACGGTAGCCGTCAAAATAGGCCAGCGCACTGCTGAAAGCGGGTACCGCCACACCAGCCTGCACGGCCGTAGCCACCACATGCCTCCATGCGGGCTGGTAACTGTTCAGAATCTGCCGGAAGTAGGGAGCCAGCATCAGGTTGGCCAGGTCGGGATGGGTGTGGAAGGCCTCCTCGATGCGGTCCAGGAACTGCGCCCGGATGATGCATCCGCCGCGCCACATCAGTGCGATCTCGCCGTAGTTCAGCTTCCAGTCATACTTCTCACTGGCGGAACGCATCAGTTGGAAGCCCTGGGCGTAGGAGCAGATCTTGCTGACAAACAGAGCCTGTCGCACCGCTTCCACCAGCTCCGCGGTGTTACCAACGTATTTGTACTCCGGGGCTTTGAGCAGTTTTGACGCCTCTACACGCTGGCTCTTGATGGCGCTGATGCTTCGCGCGAAGACCGCCTCCGCAACGGTGGGGGCGGCGATGCCCAGCTCCAAAGCGGCCTGGCTGGTCCATAGACCGGTGCCCTTCTGGCCCGCCTCATCCAAAATCAGCTCCACCAGCGGCTTGCCGCTGAGGGGGTCGATGGTAGCCAAAATATCGCGTGTGATCTCGATGAGGTAGCTGTTCAATTCGCCTTTGTTCCACTCGTCGAAGATGTTGTGCATCTCCGCCGCGCTCAGACCGCACACCCGGCTGAGCAGGAAATAGGCCTCGCTGATGAGCTGCATGTCGCCGTATTCAATGCCGTTATGCACCATCTTCACGAAGTGTCCCGCACCATCTGCCCCTACATACTGGCAGCAGATGCCGCCATCGCTGACCTTCGCGGCGATCGCCTGGAAAATCGGCTGTATCAGTTTCCACGCTTTATGGCTGCCGCCCGGCATGATGCTGGGACCCATCAACGCGCCTTTTTCGCCGCCTGACACGCCCACACCCATGAAGTGCAGACCCATATCCTCTACAATCGCGGTGCGTCGGATGGTATCGGGATAGTGGCTGTTGCCTCCGTCGATGATGACATCGCCCTCGTCTAGCAGTGGGATGAGCGCTTTCACAAGATCATCCACCGCGGTTCCCGCTTTCACCATCAGCATCAGCTTGCGCGGTTTACCTATACTGCTGACCAGCTCCTCAAGCGAATGGGTGCCAATGATATTCTTCCCTGCGGCCTGTCCGTTGATGAAGTCATCGACCTTGCTGGTGGTTCGATTGTATACGGCCACAGTAAAGCCATTACGTTCCATATTCAAAACCAGGTTTTCGCCCATTACGGCAAGCCCAATCAGGCCAATATCTGCAAGCGGCATAGCCATCCTCCGTGTGATGTGGTCGTTAATATCCGGGATAACGGTGCGTGAAAGCTGTACACTACATTGTTAGTGTACGCTAAATCATGCTTCCGTTGGCATGGCCAACGCGTCTAGAAGTTACATCACTCACCGTTAATCATCTCGTCTATGGAGGGCTCTGGCGTGCGCAAGCAAACCGCCTTTACTCTTATCGAGCTGCTAGTAGTTATTGCTATTATCGCAATACTCGCGGCGATCCTGTTCCCCGTGTTTGCTCAGGCGCGTGAGAGAGCCAAACAGGCGACCTGCATCAGCAACCTCAAGCAGTGGGGGTCGGCGATGTCGATGTATAAATCCGACAATGATGACACTTTTCCGCTGGCCTATGGCTGGTTTGCCCGGCCTGACATCGGCTGGCTGGATATGGTCAGCATCGAAACACCCGCAGGATGGGTTCCGTATGAGACCGTTGCGGGCTGGAGCCCTGAAGAGACCAACCAACTGGCCGACGGCATGAGGGTCGCCTGGGCGAATTCGCTGATGCCCTACATCAAAAGCTGGAAGATCCTCGCCTGCCCGAGTGCCCAGCTTTACCGCTCGCCGGAGATGCTGGACTACTACCCGAAGCAAAAGAAGACGCCACAGACCACCACTTACAACTACAACGGCTATCTGATGGCACTGCCCGATTCGCAGGTGGCCTGGCCCAGCGGTCTTGTAATGATGTGGGAGGGACAGGCGAAGAGTGCCTATCTGGGGCACGCGCGCAGTCTGCCCTTGCTGCACTGCCGAAACAGGCTGGAAGCATGCCGCTATCTGGGCGATGCCGACAACTGCCACGATGGGCAAAACGGCGGCACCGGGGAGCTATGGCCCTCGGCGAACGGGCTAGACCCCAACCCGCACGGCAACAAACTGAATATGCTCTACTGTGACGGTCATGCCGCGATGTTCAAGCCGGTGATGAGCTACAATGCGGCCAACCGCCTGACCCAGCCGCGTTATCTGCGCGAGGGAGCAAGCCTCACCGCTCCCCTGGCCGATGACTACCGTAATTATCGCAGCGACCACGGCTGTTATGACGCGCCTATGTTCATGCCGGATACGGATAAGGATTGAGGGAGGAGCGAGAAGCGAGGAGAATAGGACAGTTCACGTCCACCTCGTCCTACTCATCTGACCCGTCTTATGGTGCCGCGCAAGAAGGGCGGTTCGCGAACCGCCCCCACACATTCCACCCTGCCCACCCCTACATAAGGCCCTAACTCACTGCCCCGGCTGGTAAAGCAGCTCCAGCACGGGCCGCCAGTCGGGTTTGGGGCTCCCGGGGGCAGCAAGGGCAGCGTATTCGCTGCGGTTGTCGCCGTTGGTGGGCCTCTGGAACCGCACCCGCAGATGCGTGAGCCCCTCTCTGTTCACGTAGCCTAAACCGCGAGGCTCAAGCGACGCCCAACCCTGGAGCCCATCAGCATATAGTATTGAAAAGGCCCCAGCTTGCAGCATATCAGCCGGTTCGATCGTGCCCGTAGCATCCGTGCCGCCAAACTCACCACGCTTGATATCTACCACCAGCCGGTTGCCCCACAGCTCCCGCTAGCTCCACGGACCCTCCCAGGGCTTCTCCACACTGCCCATCACCCCAGTGCGGGTCAGCTTCAGCACCGCTCCGACCAGTTTCGCCCGTTTAGGCATCACCGAGGTGTCGAAGCTGAGCAGCATGGTGGTCTGCGTGTTCTGGTCGGTATCACCCACGGACACCGTCCCGAGCTGGGCCTCATTGCTGCCAGCCACACCCGGTACGGTCAGGCTGACAGGCAGCGCAGATGGTGGTACCGGTGCGTCTTGTTGCCGGTCGTTGCTGTGGGTTAGCCGCACAAACTGAAGCTCTGTACCTGAACTCTGGGGGAACGACACCCGCAGTTGCGTCAGAACGGCCAGCGGGGTCAGGGTATCGATACGGAAGAACTTGTCGACTACACCGCCTGTTGCGGGCGGAAGCGCTAGACCGCGCGGAGTATTCGCAATCGTGTCGGCTTCTGTCAGAAAACTAAACTTCCCCGCGGCAGCGCTTCTCTGCCGGTAGCGCACCCAAAGGTAGCTCGGTTCGGTAATCACAAACCAGCTTGGTTGGACCCATCCTGCCGCCGTCAGTTTGACATGGTCCCACCACACCGCTTTACCCGCGACATCCGTCCACTGACGGAATCTGTTCTTCGCGGGGTCGGCCTTCTGCAGTTCCGACATGTCCGAAAACGCCTTGCGATTGGGCCGGGGGTAGAATCCGCAGTTTTCGTATAAGGCCTCATTACGGGAGTCACTGCAGTTGATCTCCGCGGCATCATGCGCGTTCGTGGGGTTGATGGAGTTGTTGAAGAAGCTGCAACTGCGCACATTGATGTTCTTGTTGAGCCCGCCGGTGGTGAGGTGCATCAATCCGCAGCCGTCATTGCCATAAAACAGGCAGTTGTCAAAGCTGATATTTTCACTGCTGCCCTCTATGTCCAATCCGCCGCCATCAGGGCATCCATTACGCCGCGTGCCGGAAAAGATGCACTCACGAAAGCTGATGTTCGCCGTACTCTGTATCATGCCCGCTGCGGTGCCCCACTGGATGGTTCCACCTGAGCCGAAACTATGCACGCGATACAGCTCGCTGTCGGCCATGTCGATGGTGCCAAACGCCCCGCCGAAACAGCCATCCGCCACCGAGTTTTCATACTTCAGGTGCCGAACGCGGTTTGGATTCGGCTTTGGCCAGTACCAGGCGGAGTAGACGCCCACACCATAGATACGGGCGAACCGGCAGTTGCGGACGGTGACGCCGTCCAGCACCGTATCGGTGTGGTTGGCGCTTCCGCCGATGAACACGCCGCATGTCCAGGCCAGCTCATAATTGTGTTTCAATGGGTCGCATGTGCGGTCGGGCATATCGGCAAAGTGGCACTGCTCCACTACCATGCCCGTGTGAGCATAGGAGTTGTTATACCTAAGGTAGACACCCACCTTCGCATGGCGCAGCGAGAGGCCCCTGACCGTCCACCAACTGCCGTTCTCGATGGTGATGGCGCAGTCATTGGCCGTATCCACACCGGTGATAATCGGCCGCACGCCTTTACCGTAGGAGCTGAGCAGGATGGGTTTTTCCGCGCTGCCGGAGCCTAGCAGTTTGAATGGTCCTTTGTAGACGCCACCCGATTGCAGCAGAACCTTGTCCCCTGGCTGAAGCGTCTTACCGTCCAGTGGCTTCAGGCTGCGCCACGCGGTGGCGGGGGTGCTGCCGGAGTTGGCGTCGCTGCCTGTGGGCGAGGCGTAGTATTCCGCGCCGTGTGCGGCCAGAAGTGCGGCCAGTATATAGCTACCAGCTAGTAGTGTTGTGAACAGGTGTCTCATTTAGTCCATCCCCTTGGCTTCGTAGTGGTCCTGACAACATATTACAGTGAACAGCATCGTATGAGAAGCACGAAAGCAAGTAACGACTCAGTTTCAGCAATGGTCATTGGTAATGATCGACGGGTGCCAGGGGCATCCATACGCCGGCCGGAGCGAAGCGACGCCGGCCGATAATGATCAGCCGCGCGGTGCAGGAACCCGCACTAGACGCAATTCCCGGAGCGTCAGCTCCCGGAATGTAGTCGTGTGGGTGACTAAACCCGCGGCAGCGTGGTCGATCATCTACGATCAACACCACCGGCACTTGGCGACGGGTTCCGTGGCCCGTCCGTGACTTCGTCCCGGTACGGGCACTGTCACCCGTCGCTGATCAATACCGGCCCGCGTTCCGGCGGGCGTTGGGAAGGCCCAGTGCCGGTTGTCCCCTCCGTCAAAACCCCGCCAATAGACCTACACGCCGTCACGCACCCACTGGCGGATCACGGCCGCCGCGCCGCCCTTCACCGGGTCGGCGTAATAGCCGCTGGTGGGCGGGTCGGTGAAGCCCCACACATCGATCAGCACACAGCCGTGCTGCCACATCGAGTTCATAAACTCGCTCCAGCTTTCGGTGGTGTGCTGTTTGATAAAGTAGGTCTCAGCACAGGCAAATGCGTTGGCCTTTCGGTCCGCAGCCACCAGCTTACGATGCAGATTGTGCAGGTCATACTCTGCGGTGGCGTTGGACAGCGTGAAGCCGGGCAGACTGTGCTTGTTCACCGATGCCCAGATCGGCGGCAGATGGGTGGAGGGCGTTTCCACCTTGCTGTCGATCCCGACCATGTGGGTGAACAACCGCTCTTTTGGCAGACCAACCCTGTTCGCCCACTGCGCCATTCTCGCGGAGTGACGCTGGATCACGCCAAACAGAATCTGGTTGCGCAACACCGGGATGGCCAGGTTCTTCTTGATCGCTTCCGCCCTCAGCCTGGCCTCAGAATAACCCATGAGGTGCAGGCTGTGGTAGCCGGTCTGGGCCATCTCCCACCGCTCCATCTGCCTCGGAACGGTTTCGTTGACGGCGGTGGGCGGCTTCGAGGGGTCCATCATATACACCGGCACACCGGGTTCGTAAGTGGGCACATGGGTTTCCCAGCCGATGGCCATACCGGCGAAGAGATACTCCCTGCCTGCCATTTTCAACCGCTCCAAACGCCGGCGGACAGGCTTGGCCACGCCTTCCACCAGTTGCTTCTGGACGTATCGCTGGTAATCGCGGCTCTCAAAGCAGGGGATGGCGGGGTTTGCTCCCCACACGCCCCAGTTGAACAAGAACCGCGGCAGTCTGGGTTTGGGTCGCTCCGGCGTGGGGAACTCCACCCATTCGCAAATCTCGGGTTTGTCGCGGAACCAGGCTGGGGTGTAATTCTGGTCATCGACCTGGAAGTATACCGGCATGTCATGCCGTTCCGCCCAGTCGAAGCCGTTATTGACCATCTGCTGCAGCTCGGTGATGCTGGAGCCCAACAGGTAAGGTGATAAGCCAAACCCAACATGGTGATGGCCACCCGGGTGCTCGCTCCAAAACGCCTGTTTGATCTGCAGCACAGCCTTCTCCCAAGCGTCCGGGGGCACGTTGGTGAGTTGGCACACGATGTAGCGATCCGTGCCCAGCGGTGTGATCTGACACTGGCTGCACCCCGCGGGCACTTTGGCTGGATTGTTCAAGGCTTCCTCCGATACTGGGTATGTCTGTGGCTGCGTATACATATTGTATGCCACAGTTAGAAACTATATGCTAGCGTGGCCTATGTCCGGGGCGGTCTGTGCGCAGGTTAGCGGTTGCAGAAGGTTCAAGACCGCGCCGGTCTGGCGGATAGCCACATAGATTTATGTCGAGAAATTGACCGGCGCGGTCGATATCCGTCTCTGTCGCCTCTTGCGCCGGTGGCGGGACACCGTTATACTTATAGCGAACGGAACCCACATTTCTAAGGAGCCATCATGAACAGCATAGATAAGTTGCAGGGACTTCGGTTCCGCCAGATACACCTCGATTTCCACACCGCAGAGATGATCCCGGGCATCGGTGAGCAGTTTGATGCCGAGGAGTTCGCCGAGACGCTGCAAAAGGCCGGCGTGGACTCCATCACCTGCTTTGCCAGATGCCACCACGGATACATCTATTACCAGAACACCAAATTCCCTGCCAAACACCCCAACTTGAGCTGTGACCTTCTGACCGAGCAGATCAAGGCCTGCCACAAGCGCGGCATCCGCGTGCCCATCTATGTGACGGTTGGCTGGGACGAATATATGGCGAAACGCCATCCTGAGTGGCTGCAGCGCGACGACCAAGGCAAGCCCATCTGGGCCGGCCCATTCAAAGACGGCTGGAAGTTCCTGTGCTACAACACCGAATATATCGACTATGTAGTAGCCCAAACCGAAGAGGTTTTGGATGTCTACGGCAGCGAATGCGATGGTTTATTCTTTGATATCTGCCTGCAGATGCCCTGCTGCTGCTATAAATGCATCGCAGACATGCAGGCGAAAGGTCTGAAGCCCGAGAATGTGGCCGACCGCACCGCCTTCTCACGCGAAGTGATGAACAACTTCAAAGCGCGCATGACCGCGGCGATCCGTGCCAAAAACAGCGAATGCACCATCTTCTACAACGCGGGTCATGTCGGCGCGGGGATGCGCGACAGCCTGGGCAACTACAGCCATCTGGAGCTGGAGTCGCTGCCCAGCGGAGGCTGGGGATATGAGCATTTCCCAACCACCGCGCGGTATGCGCGCAAGCTGGGCTTCGAGTTCCTGGGCATGACGGGCAAGTTCCACAAATCGTGGGCGGACTTCGGCGGGTTTAAGAACCATGCCGCGCTGCAGTATGAGTGCTTCCTGAGCATGGCGCTGGGTGGCAAAGTCTCCGTGGGCGACCAGCTACACCCGAACGGCAAGATCAACCAGGCTACCTACGAGTTGGTGGGCAGCGTATTCAACGAAATGGCCATCAAGGAGCCCTGGTGCGTGGGCGCGGAGTGGCTGACCGAGATCGCGGTGCTGAGCCCCGAGGCAGTCGATGGCGGACGGCGTTACGAGCTCACACAGTCCGCGATGGGGGCCAACCGCATCCTGACCGAAGCTCAGGCCCAGTTCGACTTTGTGGACTACGATATGGATCTCAGCCGATACAAGCTGCTGATCTGCCCCGACCTGATCCGCATGAACGAGCGTGAAGCGGGGGTCATCGACGCCTACGTGGCCGCTGGCGGTAAACTGCTGCTGACCGGTGAATCTGGCTTGGCGATGGAAAGCTGCGAATCCCATCTGAAATGCCTGCCCGCCACTGTGAAAGGCACGGCCCCCTTCAGCCCCAACTACCTGAAAGTCGAACCATTGATCGGGCAGGGAGTGTATGATACCGAGCATATCATGTACGATGGCGGTTTGGAGCTTCAGCAAATAGAGGGCACCCAGGTTCTGGCTGCGGTGTGGAACCCCTACTTCAACCGCAACTGGGAGCACTTCAGCTCACACGCGCAGACGCCTGCCGAAAAGCCTGCCGGGTATCCTGGGGCAGTGGCTTCCGGCAATGTGGCGATGATTGGATACCCCGTCTTCAGCATGTACCGACAGCATGGCAACCGCTTCTACAAGCAGTTGGTTCACAACATCATCGAGCTGCTGGCGCCAAAATCCGACTGGCTGCTGCGTTCGAACCTTCCCACCAGCGCGGACATCACGCTGAACCGCCAGCCGGATGAGGACCGCTACGTGCTGCATCTGCTGCACTACCCGCACACCCGCAAGTGCGAGGCGATTGACGTGATCGAGGATGTGCTGCCGTTGTATGACGTGCAGATAGAGGTTAAGCTTCCCGCCGGTTACGACTGTGTCACCACAGCCCCCGAGGGTGTTGCCGTGCCGGCCGAGCGATGCGGCGATTACCTGCGCATCAGCCTGCCGAAGATGCTGGGCCACCAGATGCTGAGCATCAGCCGGAAATAATCGTGTAGGGGCATCGCGTGCGGTGCCCCATAGACATTCCGTCGCAAGGGCACGGCACGCCATGCCCCTACGTTATTACCCCACAGGAGACCACAACATGCAGTTCATGGGCCCTTGCCTTCTCAGTTCACAGGTGCGTAAGATGACCGAATTCTACACAATGCTGCTCCAAACCACGGCGGAGGGCGATGATGTCCATGCCGCCATCAACACGCACAGTGCCGCACTTTCCATTTATAACCCGAATAGCGGTGAACCGAACCAGTGGTCAACCGAAGGCTCAGACGGTCGGCGGAAATTCACCCTCGGCATCCGATGTGACGACGTGGACGCGGAGTATCAACGGCTGACAGCGCTGGGTGTCGAAGTGCTCGCTCCGCCTGAGACCCACCCCTGGGGCTGGCGTTCGATGAGCCTGCTGGACCCCGACGGCAACATGATCGACGTCGCCTGCCCGGCGATGGTGTAGGCAGTTGGCTCTTTTCCTGACACCAGTCCTATGCATGTCCGGGCGGTCTACAGCCGTCCGTAGCAACTAGCCTACGCACAGACCGCGCAGGACACAACAGCTTTATGGTTGTCGTAGCAACAGCGACGGCGCGCTGATCAAGCCATGAGGCACCAGCATGTAGCGGTCCACCCAGTCCTCGTGGCTGCAGAAAGCCTGGGGAGCGGCGGCGTAGATCTCACCAGCCCTGTTGTGCAGCGGGCCCATCAGGTTGCGCGGGCTGTTGAACAGCTCCACACAGATGCTGTTCTGCCCTGATACCAGCTTGTCGGTAACATCCAGCTCGTAAGGTGCCCACGGCAGCTCACCAGCAGGCTGACCATTGATGCTGGCAATGGCCAGTGGCGCCTCATAGGCCCCCAGCTTCAGCAGCAGTTTACCGCAGCAGGGCTTATCCAGCAATACCTCCCAGGTGTATTTCACGCTGCCGCAATAAAAGGGCAGCCCCTGGCTGGTCCAATCCTGCAGGCTCAGCTCAGTGGGGGATGGCACGATCACGGCTTGACTGTTGTCATGGCGCAGCTCCACGCCGAAATGCCCCAGCAGGATCAACGGCTCCAGCGTGGTGCCCTCCACAAAGTGCATCTTCTGAATGATGGTGTTGCTGCCCTTCTTGAGGCTGCCGGTGATGTTCAGTTTGCGCAGGCCGATGTCCATCCACCAGCCCTCTTCCACCTTGATGACCGGGCGGCCGTTGATCTCAAACTCGCTTTGGTCGGGCTTTTCCACCAGCATGGTGATGGGAATCTCAGCCAGGTCGATCTCACTTTCAAACCGGTAAACCAGCTCGATGTCCAGCTCCCTAACGGGCCGTGTGCTGTCTTTGGCGATTTTCCACAGGCTGATCCCGCCGTTGTTCAGGTCGGTGCTGATCTCAAGGTGCCTCGCCACATCCTCGGTGCAGAACAGCACAGGTTTTGGCCCTACACTGGTCTCGCCAGGTATAATCAGTGTCGCGAAATCCAACGGCAGCGCGTTGGGCTGTGTCAACTCGATCTTCGGAGCATCGCTCATGACTATCAGCGTCTGGGCCTCTGCGGGAGCAACAGCCGGGGTGCTGACCGCATTGGGATCGATCACCAGCATGTAGGACTGCACGATGCCGAAGGGCAGCGTGATATGGAAATAACCATCTTGATGGGTGTACGCTACCGGCTCGATTTCGCCGCTCTGCAGGTTCCAGAGTCCGAGGCTCCCTTCGCCAGCCAGCGTGATCTGCACATCACCCGGCGCTTCGGTCAACGAGCGGTTGACCAGGTAAGTAGCCAGTCGACCGTCATCGAGTGCCGTCTGACGTGCGAGTATCACCGGGCAGTTGGCGCCGTTCTGCGTGGCACTGACCCGCTCCAGAAGAGCCTCATCCACGGTCTGCTGCAGCGCCTCGCGGTTGTTTTCGATGCAGATACAGTTGGCATGACTCCAGAGCGCACTGAGGTCAGACGCATTGCCATTCACCATCACCGGCTTCTCGCCCGCGCAGATCAGCTTCCCGCCGGCATCCATCCACTGGCTCAGCAGCTCCACGGTGCTGTCAGCCAGGGTGAGCGCCGGGGGCAGTATCACCAGCTTGTAGCTGACCAGGTTGATCTGGAACAGGCCATCCTGTACCTTGCCGTGACGGGCCATCAGCATCTCGTCACCGTAGTCGTGGTCACGCTGCATCTGCCCCAGCCATTCGCTGATCTGCACCATCTGCTGGCCGTAGCGGTCACACGCAGCCTGGTCGTCCGGGGTCCAGGTGGCCCATCCGCTGCCGATGGTGTGGATCACCAGCAGATCGTTGCTCACTTCACCACTCTGCGCGATCAGGTTCACTCGCGCCATATAGTCGCTCATGAAGCTGTAGTGTTTCCACCAGGGCTGCTGGTAGAAGAAGCTGGGTGGCCAGTCGCGCTTGCGGCCTCCCCACAGGCTGTAATAGGACAGGTGCTGGTTCATGTAGGTCACGCCGTGCACAAACAGCCAGTCGGCAATCCACTTCTGCTCCACAAAACTGAGGTTCCAGCCGCTGCCCCCGAAGCTCTCGCTGAGGATGCGCCGGCGACCGAACTGGTGCGCCCCCGAGCTTGTCTGACGGGGCAGCAGCGGATCCGACTGCCGGCGGCAGATCAGGTCGATGCCGGGTGACTGCATGTATTCGTAGTGCGGCATGGCAGCCCCGATGGCGAAAATCTGGCTGCTGAAGCTGTCTTCCGCCATGAAGTGGCCGGTCATGTCGCAGTGATGCCGCTCGCACCACTGGCCAATCTGCTTGGTGAAGTGGTCCACAAACATCTGCGTGACGCACAGCCGGTAGTTATACCGGTGGTGTTCACCGCCCAGAGTGGGGAATAACAGCGCGGGCAGCGTCTCGACGAGGGGGTAGCCATACATCCGCTCAAACAAGGCGGGCATGACCTCGGTATAGGGCACCCCGCGGAAGGTGTTGCCCATCTCGGGGTTGCTCATGTAGTACTGAGGTTCATCGGTGAAAACACCCTTCACTGTCTCACCCAGATCGTCCCCAATCTCTCGGGCATAGGCATCATAGGTATGGTGGATGAAGTCCTGCACAGCGGATTCGCTGATGGTGTCCAAGTAGCTCTCTCCGTTGCACCAGTCCGATTTGGGCTGGTAGTGCCAGTCGAAGCGGATCAGCTCGCGACCGGATTTCGCGCTGCCGCCTGCCTCAAGCTGCCAGTCGGTGAGGGTCCCGTCATGCTTGCGCACGGCCGAATAGTAAGCCAGCAGACCGCCCTCATCTCCTGGCTCAGGTGCGTCGGCGGGACTCCAGATGATCAGCTTCATGCGGTTGGCGGGCTTCATGGCGGGCACATCACCCCCGGCAAAGCCGCTTGGCCAGCGATCCTCATCATACAGCCAGGCGAGAAGCCCCAGCTCCTTCGCTCGGGCAACGCACGCTTTCGTGAGATCCATCCACTCTTCGCTCATGTATTCGGTGAGCAGCCCGGTTCGGCTGTGGATGATAAAGCCGCCCATGCCCGCTTGCACCATCTCGTCGATCTGGCGCATCAGCTCGTTCTGCTCCAGCTTGTCGTTCCAGCTCCAAAACGGAACCCCGCGGTACTCGTTTTGGGGGTTCTTGAAAGAGTGTTCCAGGTTCATTGATGACTATCCTCCACGAAGCTATAGTAGCAAATCCACGGCGTCACGGGTCAATTTTACCCGTTAGGAAGGCCGATGGTGGTGTCAACAAGTGTCCGTTTGGGCGATTGGCGCGGATAGAGTGCGGATTGTTTGGTGATTGCGGGCAATAGGCACAATGAGGGGTGAATAGAAGGAGATGGGAGAAACAAGAAAGGAGGTGTACGGCCCGCTCCAGAGCCTATGGCAGCCTGTATTGTCACAGATGAGATCTCCTAAATCGCCTAAGTCCGGGGCGGTCTGACGGTACGCTCATGATGCCGACCGACTCAAGACCGCGCCGGTCTTGTTCCGACACCTATCTTGCCAGGCTGTCCGCCAGACCGCCCCGGACTTAGGCAACCCTTGCTCGCCTCACTCCGACTTCTCCATCCATTCCAGCTACCCCGCGTTGCCGCCCATCGCGGTCTGTACCGCCTGAAGAAGATCCTGCGGTTGGTTGCTGCCGATCAGCACTGGCATCCCCTTCGTCGGAGTGATGAGCACCCCCTGGTTACCCTCGAAAAAGAAGCCCTTCCTCGAGCGTGAGAAGCGGATACCCCATCCTCCGAAGTCGCGTAATGGATTGAAGTGCGCCACTTCGGCACTGATGATCTGGTCGGGTGACAGCTCCAGCAGCTTCCAGTTGAACATCCCCAGCCGCACGCTGATCTTGTTGGGACTGACGCTCACACGCATCCCGTTCCAGATACTGAGCAGCAGACCGATGATCGCAATGAGCATAACGGCCACGCCTATATGACCACTTTGGGCACTAGCGGTCGACAGGTATATATAGTAGACCGACACCACAACGACGATGGCGTTTATATACGGTGGGTTTTGCCGTTGGTAGAACAGCCAGTTTGCACCTGGTTTGACAGCCAACGGGCTGGAAGTCCTCAACTCCTCCACCAATGGCTCCGCACGGTAAGGACGCAGCGCCTCTACCAGGCATCCGGCTACAACCGCCCCGCCCGCTACCATCCAGCTCAGTTCCGACGCGGTATATGAGGTTGTCCGCCAGAACACGCTACCGAATAGCAGTGCGATGCTGATTTCATCAAACAGGCTCATCCAGTTGAAGCTCTTCCGAGGCTGCTCATTCTTCGCCCAGGATTCATCGAAGAACATGGACATCACCAGATAGAGAACAGCCAGGAGTATAACACCGCCCAGAACCCCGGCTGCAGGGGCAGACCCGGTACCGTGCTTAAGGTTAATCGGTAGTCGATCAGGGATACTTTGACCGCTAACTCGCCATACCATCATGCCGATCAGCACGACGGCTGGTGTATGTGTCCATAACGGATGGTATTTCATTGTTTGTCCTCCTGCAGTATGCTCTGCAGCATCTGCACAAGCTGATCGGGGTTGATGCCGAGATGGTAAGCCTCGGCCACCGCGTCGCGCAGGGGCTGTTCCACTCGCAGTATCACCTGCCTGTGGTCAGCGGGTTCATCTGTGTGTTTGGCAATACGGGCACGCTGGCCAAGCCGCAGTGTGATGACCCCTTGTTCCTTCAGCCTGGTATAGGCCTTGTGTACCGTCAGATGGTTGATACCCAGGTGCTCTGCCACCTCACGCACGCTGGGCAGCTCCTCACCGGGGCTCATCTGCCCCAGCCGCACCTGCTGTTTGATGCAGGAGATGATCTGCTGGTAGACCGGTCTGGTGTCATCAGGGTCGAGTGAGATTATCATAGCCTCACCTCCTGTCTACCGTTATACCATATATACAACAGATATAACAATAGCTAGCACCTAATGCAGCACAAGCCGTCCGCCACGCGCTAAAGCAGACTGTAAGCGTCCAATCCAGCTCATACCAAAAACGGCCGACGCGGGAGGTTAGCCGCGTCGGCCGGTTATCACGTCACAGCAAAGTACGATAGTCCTGCGTGGCTGGTGGACACCCGTACTAGAAATCCAGAACTAGTCCCCTTTGGCACCAAAGTTTTTGTCTACCACCACATAGTCAAACAGGTTGACACTGCCATCCCCATCGAGGTCGGCAAGGGGGTCCCCGCTATTGAAGTGCGTATCAAGCACCACATAGTCGAACAGATTGACAAGACCATCTCCATTGGCATCGCCATTGGCAAGTGCCAGGTTTATGCTGCTTGTGATGTCCAGATTTGTGGCCTTCACTGTGAGAAAATGCGGACTACTCACCCTGATATCATACGGCGGCTGAAGATAACTGGACAGTGTAAACTTACCATCAGCATTGGCTCCTATCCTGAGTAGCTGTGTGATTGCAGGATCGGAACTGCTGCTGATGCTTGCAGTGAGCTGCTGCGATGTCACGTCACCTTAGAAGCTATCCAACTTCACCTGCCCGGCGAATGGATACACACGGCGGATAGCAACGGTCTGATTCGTACCCGCTGAAACGGCTAAGAAACCCTGGTTTGGCGATGGTATATCACATGCCTTAGTTGGGTTATATCCCCAGGCAGCAATCGATCCGTTACGTTTCAATCCCACTGTGTGAAACGCTCCGGCAGAGATCGCCACAAAGTCCTGGTTTGGTACCGGCAAGTTGGATTGGCCGAAATAGTTTGATCCCCAAACCACTACCGAGCCATCACGTTTTAAACCTACTGTGTGCGAGTCCCCAGCCGAAACAGCTACAAAATCCTGGTTAGGAGATGGCACGTCGCATTGGAAATTCGAATTATCGCCCCACGCAACGATTGATCCGTTGCGCTTAAGTCCGGCGGTATGCTGATGACCTGCTGAAATCTCGATAAAATCCTGGTTAGGAGATGGAACATCGCATTGAAGATTCATATTAGAACCCCAGGCCACTACAGAGCCGTCGTTCTTAAGACCAACCGAGTGTACAAATCCGGCAGAGACTGCGATATAGTTCTGGTTTGGTGCAGGTACTCCGCACTGACCAAACGAGTTATTACCCCAGGCAACGATTGTGTTGTTGCTCTTGATCCCTAAAGAGTGACCACCGCCTGCTGAGACAGCTACGAACTCATTATTAGGTTGAGGCACGTCGCATGAGCCTGCATCATTTCTACCCCAGGCACACACCGAGCCGTCGGCCTTAAGGCCAAGTGCGTGATTTGATCCTGCATCCACCGATACGAAATCCTGGTTAGGAACCGGCACACTACACTCACGGTTATGGTTGTAACCCCACGCAGCTATGGTGTTGTCGCGTTTCAACCAGGCGGAGTGATTGCCGCCAGCCGCGATGGAAATCACATTGCTGTTGGCCCTTGGTAGGTCACACTGACCATACTCATTCCAGCCCCAGGCGAGCACAGAGCCATCACGCTTGAGCCCTAGAGTATGCAGAGACCCAACAGCAACAGCTACAAAATCCTTATTCGGTGCATTCACGTAGCATTGGCCATGATCATTTTGACCCCACGCGACGATTGATCCGTCACGTTTCAATCCTGCAGAATGAAACTCTCCTGCTGAGATGCTTATGTAATCCTGGTTAGGTGAAGGAACACTGCATTGGCCACTACCATTATCTCCCCAGGCTATCACTGAGCCGTCACGCTTAAGCCCAAGTGTGTAATAGTTTCCGGCAGAGACAGCTATAAAATCCTTGTTTGGCTCAGGAACGGCACACTGCTGTCGACTGTTGGCACCCCATGCGACTATTGAGCCGTCACGCTTCAACCCAACACTGTGGCAACCTCCGGCAGAGATGGCGATGAAATCCTGGTTGGGTTGAGGCACATTGCATTGGCCACTACCATTACCTCCCCAGACGAATACAGACCCGTCTCTCTTGAGTCCCATCACGTGGATATTTCCGGTGGAGATCGCGACGAAATCTTTGTTCGATGCAGGCTTGTTGCACTGGCCGGCTTGATTATTACCCCAGGCAACGACAGAGCCGTCACGCTTTAACGCAACAGTATCATTAGCTCCTGCGGCGATGGCGATGAAATCCTGATCCGGTGAGGGAACAACCTGTAAGGACCCACCGATATCCATGCTCCACCCGTCAATGATTCCACTTTGAGGGGAGCCTTGCGAGGCGCATGCCATCAGCAGGCAACAGGTAGATAATACCGTCAGATGTGTCAGTGTCGACTTAATACCGTTCAGCAATACTTCCGTCTCCCTTAGGTGTCATGTGATACCAGTAGTATACCGTGATATAGTATGCAATTCTATATCGTTGCGCACACCTAAAAAGCCAGAACATTATAGCTAAGAGCACGTTATCGACAAGATAGTAAGCTGGCACGATGTTCCGTAGCTAAGTGATGCTATGGTATCAAATTGGATGATATCAGGGGGCAACATGCGATGTTGTTCAACACAAAAATAAGGGAAGAGAGTACCAAAGAGTTAGGGCTCCGGCTAGGAAGCCCCCCTTTCTACAGCCCGATTCAGTCTGCCCTCTACCGCGCCTTGATCTGCATGATGCGGGTCTCAGAGAACCCCATCGGAAGGGACAGCTTCGGACCTTTGCCCATCCGCTTACCGGTCAGCACATCCGTCACCACGGAGCTACTGCCGGTGTCAATCTGCACGGTGCCCGCCTTGGTGGAGTGTATCGCCAGGAATGGGCCGTTGGCATACACCACGCAGTCTGTCTGAGTGAATAGATGCACACCCGCCTGTTTCGCAGCGGTGCGAAGCAGCTCAGGTGTCAACCGAGGCACCCCTACAAATAGCGACGTTCCGCCATTGTGCGGTCGCTGCACCACAGCAGCACTGCCATCGCTGTAGGTTGCCAAGACCTCTGCGGTCTTGGCGTCGGCCACTCTGAACAGCGGTCGTACCGACTGTGTCACGCCAAACGGCTGGCCTAAGAATTTGCCTGATGCGGTCGGATTGGCCATGGCAGTCACGCCGCTGAGCTGCTGCAGGCTCATTCCGGTCAGCTCACGCATCGCGTTCAGTGAGCGGGTGCTGCCGTCAAGATACCCGGGTGCATAACACCAGATCACCACACTGCCCTTTGTGGCCTTTAGCAACGCAGCGCGCTTCGCGGCATCAAGCCGCCAGGCGTTCGCGAAGACATAAAGCTTCGCATGAACACGTCCTTTGATCACATCGTCAAGAAGATACTGCCCATACGGAGCCCCCATGCGACCGAGCGCCCCGCGGGATTCATACAGCAGAGGTAGTGTGACGGCGTTGCTGCCATCGGCCAGCCAGGGTATGGTGTTCTCATCCACCACCAGGGCGACATCGGGGTGGAAGGCTGTGGGCGTCTTCAGCATGGGCTCATCCAGTTTCGCCAGCCGTTTCATCTCAGCCCAATAGCCAGGGTGGTCAAACCAGCCGGAAGAACCCAGGTCCATCCACCAGGTGGCGAAGTTCCTCAGCGACTGCTGTGCCACATTTCTCCGCAGCAGATTGACTGTCTGCTCCACGGATGTGAGCACATGCTCTGCTCCCGGGAACTGCTCATCTTTGGTGATATTCGTGCGGGTGTCATCTTCCACCAGCCACATCTTGTTGGCCAGAGCCACGCTTTCACCGGCCGTCATGCAGGGGGCACTCTGGCCGCGGCCGCGGTCGAAATAGGAGATCGGTGAGCAGACGATGTCGATGTCGGGGCAATCCAGAACCCGCCGCAGTGCGTAGTGGCCGGATGAACCGGCACCGGTGCTGATCGCGCCGAACTCATGAATGTAGCCGTAGAACATCAGCACCAGCTTACGCCCACGTGAGGCCTGCCGCACCACTTTTGCGAATCCGCACACGCTGTCCGCCATCGAGTGCTGCTGGAACTCCACGAAGTCGATGATGTCGCGCTCAGTGGCAGCGTCGCGGAAGATACCGCCAGGCGATGCATGCCTTCTTGAGGCACTGGGCACTGCCGCGCTGCTGAAGTTTACCGAGCCGTTATGCCAGGCCGCTCGCAGCGCGTTCACGGTGACATACCGCTTCTTCAGCCAGTATCGGAAAGCTATTGTATCGCATGGGGCGTATCCGTTCAATGGACGGCTCCATGAATCGAAGTAGAACCACTCACCGGTGTTCTGGCCGTTGGGGTGATACCCGGCGATGCGGTTGGGATATTTGGCTTCCAGATGGTTGATCAAGCGGCCGAGTCGTACCGAGGCCTCCTTCTGGAAGAGCACTGACGCTGCTGAGGCCAAAGTTTGATGCTCTCCGCCTTCCCAGCGCATCAGCTCATTGGGGTGCGCCTTTTTCCACCAGGCGGGTGGGTATATCGGGATGCGCGGGATGACTAGTGCGTGGGGATTGGCCTCAATCGCAGCCTCGATCACGGAATCCACGGTGCGCCAGTCCTCTTTTTCGCCAGGTCCCGGCCAGATGAGGGGGATTGAAGTGCTGACGAAGTCCACACCCGATGTGGCCGCCAGCTTCACCTGCGACTGGAAGTAACCGGGAGGCCCTCCAAGATAGGCATAGAAGTCGCCCGGCCGGTAAAACGCCGTCGTGAGTTGGCGTTCAGGAGTGGCCTTGGCCCAGAAACTGACGCGGTATCTGTGACCCTGAACGAGCGACAGGTTTGGATTGTGGTAGACGTGAAAATCTGGCCAGGTTCCATCGGGAGGCGCGATGATCTTGACTTGAAGTCCGCCCGATCCATTCCGTCCAGCGGAAGGCAGCACCTTCACGGCGCCCGTGGTGTTCTGTGCTCCTTGCGGCCACATCGACCACTGGCTGGTAAAGTCGGCTTCACCGCCCTCGAATCTCTGCACCGGCAATACATCCTTGCCTGTGTTCAAGTCCTCTATGCGCATGTCGTCCAGGATGATCTCCCCAGCCGATTGCCCAAACCGCAGATGCATCGTCGCCGCGTTTAGTGCTGACTGGGCCGGGCTGAAGACATACGACACCATCCCGCCATTAGATGACAGCGTGACTTTACCGGAACTGGGCTGGCCGTAGAACACGCGCGCCCGCACCGGTTTACTGTTCACCAGGATGCGTGGGGCACCCTTGTCAACCTTCACCCGCACAGTCAACGGAGCGGTCCATGCCATCGAGTTAATAGCCAGAGATAGTCCCAAGGTAGTCAGGATCAAGTTTCGTTTGAGCACAGGGTCACCTCACGAGCCGTTATTAGCGTGCGGACACACCACGTCATATGGTCTATATGTGAAGTATGCAAGATAGTTTGTGCGATGTCAACGGGGGGGCATCATGACAGATGCCCCCCCATCGCGACCTCTATTTCGTGCCTTTACCGACCGCTATCTTGATGACGGCGGGCGACCGCGCCGGAACGGTGATGCTCAGCCTGCTGGTGAGTTTCGATGTCACTGCAGCGCTCCATATCCCATTCACCCAATCGGTGCGGGTGACATCGGCCCCGGTCTTGATACCCCAGTCCTTTTGGTTCCAGGGGATGGAGATGGTTTGATCGGTATCGGTGTGGTTCGCCAGCACAATCCCGATTTCGCATTTTGCCGACCGGTAGCATTCGGCAAGCACCACCGGCAGATCATAGTCGATCGTGTCTGGGCCAGGCCAGATCACCCATCGTCGCTTGATCTTCGGCAGCATGCTCAAATCGGGGGTGCGCAGCATCTCGCCAGAACACAGGAAGCCCAGGTTGGCCTTTCGGGCCGCGCTGTAACTCTTGACTAATCCAAGCTGCTGTGCCATCTCGGGGCGGTTCAAGTGGAAGTAGTCCGTGTTGAACCAGCCCAACTGGCGCCCGCGCACGAGGTTGAAGGCGAGTTTAGAGTTGAATGTGTCGATATTCGTATCATTACCGGAGTGAACATACACACCGATCTCGGTGGTGCGCCCAGCGTGGACCGACTGGAATATGGGCAGCGAATCAGGTTTCATATCCGCATGTGCATTCAATTGGCCGGTGCATTTGCCGATGTAAACCTCCTGCAGACCTTCGCCGGTGGTGACCATGTCCTTCTTCATCTTCAGAGTTTGGTCAAGGATGTTTGCCACACCATCATGGTCATAGGTGCCGCCCTGCCACAGATGCTTGTGGTTCGTGGCGTAGCAGATGGCCGGGTAGAAGTTCACCTGGTCCCAGTAGATGGCGTCCACGTTGTAGTCTGTCACCACCTGCTTCGCAATCCCCAGCATCTTCTTCTGCCAGTAGTCATTGCACACGCACATCGGTGCCATCGGGCTGGCTGCTCCACCGGCTCCATACTCCATATAGGGCTTACCGGCGGGGTTCAGCCGGGCACTCTCACTCGCCTTTTCCTCTGTCCATATCGGCAGTGTGGTGTCGCATAGTTGGATGTTGATATACGGCATCACGTAAACGCCCGCCTTCTGCACTTTTTGCACCGCCTCTTTGAACCCAGGGCGGGCTGGCAGATAATCGGGATACCTGTAGTCATGCTGGTTGTATTTCTGCCAGATATACCAGTGGATGCCGATGGGTTCGCCCAGCTTCTGCCGTAAGTCCACCAGATCATCCGCGAACTCATCGAACTTCGCTTCACTATCCGACCATGTCGCACCGATGATCCACACCGACAGGTTCTTGAACCAACTGGGGATATCTTTGCGAACTGCCAGCGACTTCATCTGGGGCAGCGTGGATGTCCATGCCCGATAGCGCTTGGCGGCGTCATACCAGTCGCCTTGTATCGGTCCGCATACCACCGGGTAAGGCAGCGTCCAGGTGGTGTTTTTCGCAGACTTCTCGGCATAGTGTGTCACCGACATGAAGAATGAATCTTTCGATGGCGATGACCAGCAGGTGAATGCTTTGTGGTAGTATTTCGGATCATGTGCGGCGAAATACAGCGTGCCACCTTGACCGTCGCAGTAACTCAGCAACTGAACCGACATGCCGGAGGATGGCACCTCGGTATACCCAGGGCCTGCGATGCCGTGAGTCCGAGGCGACACGTATTTCACACCGGAGTAGGCAGGCACGGCCAGGTAGTCAGTCTTCTCTGAGCCGGCCCGGTCGGAGGCCAGCCCGCTGAGGTATGGGAACTGCGTCTCCATTAATGCGGTGGAGGATTTGTTCTCAATCGACAGTCCCCATGTGAACAGGCTGGTGGTGGGATCCAGCGTCACCGTCACGACCGCACTCAGGGTTCCACCGCCCTGCACGGGTGCATCATGAAAATGCAGCTCCCAGCCAGGAGCTTTCGTGGAGATGATCTTTTTGTAGGAATATCTTGAGAAGCTCTTGCCCGAGAGCTCCGAGACAACTTGTGGGTCATTGCCCATCTTAATCCGGAGCAGATCACCGCCGGGCTCTTTGACATAGCTGGTCTTCGCCACACGCTCCGTGATTTGCTGCAGAGTGAAGTTCGCTTTGTTGATGCTCAACTGCACGTGTTGGTTCCGGAGGATGAGCTCATTGCCCTCCACGACGGCTTCCACTTTATCCGAGGCCATCGCCAACGATGCTGCCAGCATAAGTATGATCACGAATATGTGGTGCAGGTTGATGTTCACTATTGACCCCACTCCTTCGATTTACGTACAAGCATACTCCCGTGCATGCACGGCAGCCTGTGCTGTAACTGATACGGTCGTAGGGGCCACCCTTGTGGTGGCCCTAAAACAGGTAGCACTGATCCTGAGGGCCGGCACAAGGCACGGCCCCTACGACCAGATACCCGCAAGCCCACCCTCATGGCAGCGGCTTAAATGCTGCGGCTGCGCTGAGGCGTGTCACATCGATACAGATCAGCGGCTTTTTGTTGGTGTACCGTCCAGGTTTGCTGATGGTGTTGCCTGAGATGCTCACCCCGTCGACATCCTGAAGGAAGATGACCGCACTATTATCCACCGGACGCGGTGCGCCGTTGGGTGCTTTCAGCAAATGTGACTGAAGGAAGCGGTTGCCTTTGATGGTCACCGCTTTGGCGTTATGTATCTGCATGTCCACGCCCCAGGCCTTGCTGATCTGGTTGTTCTCAATGCGGATATCCGTATAGCAACCGTCGTTGTGACCGCCAAAACCTTTGGCTCCGGCCTCCCAGCTCCCCACGCAGATAGCACCCAGCCAGGCGTCATTTCCTGGCCGTAATTGGCACGTCTCCGAAATCTGGTTGCCGCGGATCAGCACATTTTCCTGTGGCCCCGAATAGCCGTGGCTGCGGAAATCCGTGAACATGTGGATGCCAGGAAGGTAAGTGTGGTTGATCGTGTTATTCTCCACCACGCCGTCGGAGCTGTTGATCACGATCCCGCGCGAGCCGCCGTTGTAGATACGGTTGCCGCGGATCACAAAACTCGGCCCGAGCTGCTTGACCATATCGCCCTCTCTAGCCTGGATGGGTTTATCCAGAGTCAAGTCGAAAGCAGACGCCAGCATCACGTTGCCGTAGGGCTCTTTCACCGCGCGGTTACGCGCCGCCTCGATGTCGGCCTTCGGCATGGTGGTGGCAACACACGAAACCACGGCCGCATCTTGGACACCACCATCAGTGCCGGTTACAAATCGCAAGCGCGAACCGGATGCCAACGGCGGGTGCCCCTGCGTTATGAAACTCACGCTGATCTGGTTGCCTGTGCCGGGCCGTAACACGATCCCCTCCTGGGCGTAGACCGCGATCCCATCATCGCCGGTGCACCTCAGTTCACAGTTCTCAATGGTGAGCTTACCAAGGGTGCCGTCGAAGTTGATGCCGTCGCCGATGGTGGAGCAGAGCCGCGGTTCGGTTGCGCCAGCCGGAGGTGGGCCGGGCACCACCCGCACTCCTCGGAAGGTAAGGTCGGTGTTGTGCATGGAGGCGATGCTAAAGTGGGTGGGCGCCGCGTGCAGTGTCACGTCGATGAGTGAGAAGTTGGTGCAGCTGATGATATTGATGCCGGTTGCTCTCTCAAACTTCTGCGGGATGCGGATGTAATCACCCAGAGCAGCCTGATCTTTGAACTGCGTGGTGCCGTGGTCCAGCCGGTAGACGCCATCACCTCTTTCGATGATGTTATCGACGAAGCGGTTCACCGCGCCGGGTTTCAACAACCTTGTGTGTTTGTCATATGTCCACAGGAAGGCCTGTCGCTCCGAGTTCTTTGAGGAATCATATCTGGAGGGGACGGAGTAGCCTTTATGAATACGCACGTCGGTCCAGGTTCGATCCGGGGCGAAGCCCACAATGGTGCCTTGGGTGAAGGGCAGTGGGTCATAATCGATGACTAATCCCCGAAGGGTGACATTAGTGCAGGCCAGGATATCCAGTGCCGTGCTGTTGTTCGTGCAAAGCAGCGTCACCCCGCGGGCGTCGATCTCCATGTCCTTAAGCTGGAACAGGGTGACGTGCGGCTGCGAGGGGGTTTTGGGCTTTAGCCTGTATACACCGGGCTTGATCTTGACCGTGTGCTGGCCTGCCTTCACGGCCTCTATGATCTGCTGGATGAAGTTTTCGGTGATCTCCATGGTTTGTATTCCTTCGAATTTGGGGTTTTGCTACCAATATGACGGGTATGATGAGTAGGACGATTATGACCTAACCCGGGCTGGATGCGTCCCTAATGCGGGTAATTGCTCTCATCAAATGGCACGACTTCCGACTGCATGTCGTAGCCGCTCTCTCGCATGATCTCGCCGAACAGCTTCGCGTGGTCACGCAAAAGCGACTCATCGGCACCAGGCTGCCACTGCCACTCCTTATTCATGAGCGAATATCCCGGTTTGGTGTCGACCATTATCCGGCCCCAGAGCACTTCAAGATAGGCTCTGCGCACATGCTTCAGATAGATGGGGTTGTCGCCTGTGGCCGATAGGGCCTTCTGGAACAGCTCATCGCAGTGCTGCATCGCCTCTTTGGTCACCCACTTCCGCCAGGCCCCGGCGTCACCCCAGCCACCCTCCATGGGCATCTTCCGCTGCTTGATGTAGCTGGAGTACCACTCCAGGTATTCCACGATATATTTCCCACCCGGGCCGTAGAACCCTTTGCAGAACTGCCTGATTTCGCTCTTCACGTCCCTTGACGGATCCCAGGCCATCCGGGCGGAGAGATACGCCTTCAAGTCCACCAGACCAGAGCCCTTGCCGAGAGCCGTGCCTTGGATGTAGAACGCCTTCACACCGCATTTTTCAGCCCATCGATACTGCATGCCCACTTCCCAGGCGTTGGGATAAGGCCACCAATAACCGTAGTTGGAGCCACCGTAGGTGTAGACTGAGATGTTCTTCGCCACTTTTGACCATGAGTTCACCAGATCGAAATGCGCCTTATCACCCTCCACGAAGTTGCCGCAGATCTCCACACACACGCAGTCTGAGGCCTTCATATTCTCAGGGGCGGTCTGGGTGTAGGTGTAGGCCAGCGTTTTGATGCGGACGTCAGGGTAGTCCTTCCGCACGGCATCGGCAATTTCGGAGGTGAATTTGATTGTGTTGGCCGACCAGCGGTCTTGCCCGCCATGGGCCAGCCGCTCTTTTGTGCAGCGATCGCAGAAGCATCCCGACAGGCCGCCGTCATTTTGGCTGAGCCAGTAGTTGTCGACCTTGCCGTGGCGGGCGATGAGGTCGTTGCCGACCTGCTTAATGACAAACTTACGCAGCTCAGGATTCGTGAGGCAGAGCTCGGACCGGCTTCTATTGCCGTCTTCTTTCAATGCGAACAAATCCGGGTGTTCGTCGTAGTGCTTCTCCGGGGGCACGATGATGAAGTAGGAGTGGCAGCCATACAGTGTCACCGCAGAGCCGCCCATTTCATCCGGCAGCCGAGGCACCTGGCCGTTGTTGCCGTTGATGCGCATCCGTGCTTTCCATTCCGGAGTGGGAGCGTTGTTCCACCACTGGTCGCGGTACCAGAATTTAGGCTGGACATCGACCTTCTTCATGGGCATCTTTACCGTAGATAACTGCGGTATGTAGGTGTAATCCGGCGAATACCATCGGATGCCCAGTGACTCTAGGAAGTGGCTGACCGCATACATCACACCGCGTGTCCGGCTGCCGATGATGAACATGTGGCCGTCTTTGGTGAAGATGCTGTAGCCCTCTGCACCAAACGCCTTCATCCGTGCCTCGCTGACCAGTCTTTGGCTGGCGATGGTTCGTCCGATGCTGATGTATGCCCCTCGCTTTTTGAAGTAGGAGCGTTCCGGCGAGATCTGCAGATGCACACCGGTCAGCAGCTTGAGGTGCGACTGCAGCTCCTGAGCCGCGTACTTCTCACAGGCTGTGGCGTTGTTGGGTATCATCAGCAGGCATTCGGCCTTACCGGACCTTGTGATATATGATGTTTCAAGCATTTCCATGAGCTATTTCAGCTTCACATCCACCGTCTGGCAGACTTCAGGAACGGCGACCTCGGCGGTGCGGCGGCCGTCAGCCCAAATGAGGCTGCTCTGACCAAACGCCCGGAAGGCCTTCATGCTGCGCGGCGAGGAGCCCGTCCAGCGGAAAGCCGCCAGCGAGGGAACCTGCAGCATCTTGCCGTTCACCTGCGAGGCATGATACGCCAGCAGTCCCGGTCCTGTGATCCAGAACCCGTTGGGCGGCAGCATCACGCCGGGCAGCGGACTCCAGGGGGTCACACCGGTGTTGATGTAGACCTCTGTCAGACCGCCTTTGGATTTGAACTGCGAGTGCTCGCGGTAGAGGTCGCCACCGGCGAACTCATGCATGATCATGGGCGAGTGGAACACATTATCCGCCAGCCAGGTGCTGACACGTGACACGGTGGCCAGGAACTGCAGGCCGGTGAGCTCACTCCAGCCGGGTTGCGGCTTGTTTTTCGGGTCATGCAGCATGGGATTGACGACCGACAGCGTCAAGTCATCGCTGAAGAAGGCGGGAGGACAGGTGCCGGCACGCCAGGTCTTGAGCAGCACCCGCAGGTATCGCAGGAAGGGCTGATCGGTCTCCATGGGTGTGTTGACGTGCGTGCTGTTGTCGCGGAATCCGATCTGCGATTCGTGATAGACCAGCTCCCACATCGGCACGATCTCGCCATGGATGGCATCAGTGCTCCATCCGCCGTCGCCTCGGTGGATGTAACCTTCCTCTGCCATGAACCCGCTGTCGTTGGAGGGCATCGACCAGTCTACGATGGACTCGCCAATGGTGAACTCGGCGAAGGCCTCACGGGTGACCTGGAACGCCTCGTTTCGGTCCTTCAGATCCTGCTCCATGCTGGTCGGTGGATTGACATTATAGTCCTCCAGGGGCTGTGCGGAGGTGGTGACATCATACAGATAGCCGTTCAGGGCGGGATAACGCCGTTTAACTTCCGCCACATTGCGTTTGGCGAAATGCACCTGCCCCGCCCCGCTGGTCATATAGTTCTGGGTCTCTCGATAAATCCCACCGTTGATGATACTGCCATCGCCATATCGATAGAGGTATTTCTCATTGAAGCTGGGGGCTTTTGTCGACAGGATTCCAAGGTCATCATGCGGGGTGCAGATATATCCCAGCTCCGCGATGGCTTCAGTCAGCCGGCGCATGCCTTCATCGCCGCCGCAGGCCGGGTTCGCGGGCAGGATATCTGGGTACTGAGCGTCATAGCCTTTACGGTTCCAGCCGCCGATGTGCAGAATGGCCCGCTCGATACCCGCTCGCTTCAATGCCTTTAAGCGTGGAATGAGTGCATCAAAAGTGAGGGGCACGCCGCCGTAATCACACGGGATATGGCTGAAGAACATGGCCCCGCCGATCAGCTCTTCGCTGCAGGGGCGAGTTCTTGTGGCGAAGGTGCGCCAGGAGGGCTGGGTCATCACCCACTTCTTGTAGCACTGAGCGATCTGCACATAGTTGCCGGACATGAACTCAAACTCAATGCTCTGAACACGCGTGTTCGCATGTTTTTCGGGGTAGGATGGGTTGCCTAGATACATGAAGTCCAGAATGCCATTTTGCCTTCGGATATCCACATGACGGTGCAGCGAGTCGTTCACGATGGCGATATAGGATTGGTCGCCCTGAGCCGTGTGTTGGGTGGCGCCGATATACCGCATACACCAGGGCCGCAACCAGAGTGTGCGGCGCACGTAGATGTCTTCGCCCTCTGGCGACACCAGCAGGCCCAGCCATTGCGGCAGCACCAGCCTGTCCGAGGGGTTGCTGACGCCGGGCGATGCAGGGAAGAAAACCTCGTCGAGTTTGGTCACACCCTTGCCGGCGAACTCCGCGCTGCAGCGCAGCTTATTCTCGGCGGTGATTTTGTAGGTGAGTGTGACGCTCAGCTCGTATTCTGGCAGGTTAACGGTGCCCACGATGGAGCGTCCACGAACCGTCTTCCATAATATGCTGTGAGGCGAGCTACCGCCCAGGTCCAGATTGGTTCTGGCAGCCGATGCGGAGGGCGTGTTGAGGTATATGGTGGCAAAGCCGCCGTTGATGCTCCGCATCTTCCAGCTGGTCTCTTTGTATTTGATGGCCACCTCGCCGGTGGCTGGGTTCAGTTCGACGCGGGTGTTAGCATATGATAGCTGTAGCAATTGTGTCACCTCGATGGGGTCCATCTGTTACATTGGTCTCGTCAGACCGATCTACACGCCCGGCAGATAATGGGCTAACCGTAAGATCCAGGCTGCGATCAGCAGTGCCAGACAGGCGATGATAAGTCGCCTTTGCATCTTGCCGCCCGGCCGGCTGATGAGCTGCCAGATTTCCGGCTTAATCAATATTAACACGAAAATGGTGCTGACTATCCAACCCAGCGGGTGAAACAGCCAAGAATCAACGAATCTACCGTGGAAAAAGCAGATGATGCTGCGCCCCATGCCGCAGCCGGGGCAGGGGATGCCGGTGATGAAGTGAAACGGGCAGAATGAAGGCAATATGTATCGCTGCGAGGCGTGGGCTGCAGGCATCAGTGCCGCAATGCTGATGACTGCGGCACTGATGATTCTGGGTAATTGATTTAACCTACGGCCTGAATGAACTAGCACTTCGCCGCCAAACTTCGTTTAAGTGCGTCTGCTCAATGAGTGATGCGACCACTCCAAGACCCAAGAAATTGAGGATCAAGCACAGGACCGACTGATCATCTGGATTCATTCCTACGATGGTGCGCATCTGGGCGATTTTTCGGCAATATTTGTAGTCCCAGTATATGGCGTATATACCGCAGGTGATGAACATCAACAGAATCTCCGTGCCGGGGCTGATGTCGGGCTCACCTAAAAACTCCTGGATGTCTGAAGCAGCCCGATACATCCACCACAGATAGTAAAACCCACAGGTGATGATGCCGAAAATCAAAACTAGAGCTGGTTCGCGAATTTCGCCGGTTCTTCGCATACTTTACCTTCTATATAGGGTAGGTTGCCTCAGGTATATTTACCGAGGCTTGAGCATATCATACATCGTTTTGGATGCGTTTACGAATTTAGTTTTGTTTATGTCTGCCATAGTGCCGGCACACCTTGTAAATAACTGGTCGTAGGGGCGTCCCTTGTGGGCGCCCTAACAGGCACTATCGAATGAACAACGATTAGGGCGCCCACAAGGGACGCCCCTACGACCGTATCCGTTACAATACGGGTTGTCTTGAACTCAAGAGCTGTGCTGTCTCATAACCATCAGTGGCTGATGGACTCAATTGAATGCGCGGCCACCAGCACATCCTTCCCGGCATACCTGGCCTTCGCGGCGGTGCCGCTGGTGTTCAACAGCAGCACGCTGCCGTCGCGGAACCGCGTGACATACACATCGCCGTCAGTTTCGACCATGGGATACGGTGCCTTAGCACCTGGCAGGAATCGGCCCGGATGGAACACCGCCTCGCGCGCGAACTGCTTCAACTCCAGATCGCAGCGGGGCACACTGACCACCGCGCCAAGACCCAGTCGTTTGGTATAGGGCGGTTTCGCCAGTTGGTCCAGGCTCAGCGTATTCATCATGCCAATCCGCGGTGCGCGGGTTAGCTGCTCTGCGTCGACATCCCCGCTACCCACGGCCACAGAGGCCACTGCCATGCCCAGCTTGCGCAGGTCGGTATCTGAGCCCTGCCATGTCTGCCCGCCGAACTGCAGCCTGATGTTCTTGCGGCCGGCAATCTGCGCCGCGGAGAGCTGGAAGCTGATTACCTGCAGCCCGGCTCCCTGTGGTTTTGCCACCACCTGGCCATCTACCAGCAGCAGTTGTTCGTTGCCCTGCTGGTCTTTCAACGCCGCCCTCACCGCAACCTTGATGCCGTTCTTGCCGGGCACTGGCAGGTCGACTGCAGATCCGTCTGTGCTCCATCGGTAACTGGTGTCCGGAGCCACGAAGGCGTTGCCGATTTCGGCTCCATGCCATGGCCCAGCCAGGTTCATGACATCCGATTCACTGCCCACATCGACCCGATACCTGTCGGGAACCTGATCGGGTAGTTGGTCGACCACCGGCAGCCAGCGAAACGACCCCGCTTCGACGGTCTCCACCCTGGCGTTGCACTGCAGCACCAGCAAACCGCCAGCCCGCACCCAATTCTCCAGTTCACGCGCCGTCGACGCCTCAATCACAGGCCCATCCAGCCAGAAGAGCACCCGCTTATGCTTCAGCACACCGGCCGATACCAACCGCTCATCCACGATGTCGAAGTCGGTCACACTGCGCAGTGCCGAACCCGCCTGCCAGTACCGGCGCATCAGGCCCAGGTCCCAGGAGGTGCGGTTGAGAAACAGGGCCACATCCACATCCGGTTCGCGCTTCACCAGGTATTTGCGAAGCCCGCGGTATCTGGTCCCGCGAACACCTTCGGGTTCAGGATCATAAGTGAACAGCTCATCGGCTCCCGAGGCGGTGGCGTTATACACCCGCGCCGCGATGGCCTCGTCACTCACCCCGCCGGCCGGTTCAAACCCGTAGAAGGTGCCGTAGAAGCGGCACGAGGTGCCCACCTGGCGGGTCAGCATGTAGTTCATCCCGTAGTCGCTGGCCTCGTTGGTGACCCTCAGCCCGGCTTTATATTTGGCGACCAGCTCCGCCTGAGCGGTGATATCGGCTCCCAGCATCGACTGGCCATCCCCGCCCACACACGCCACGATGCGCGACTTCGGCATATACCGCTTGGTCTCACGCAGCCAGAACTCCAGATAGTCTGTCATGGCCTGGCAGTACCAGCGCTGCAGGTCCAGGCGGGCCCGCCGGTTGGGAGCATCTTTCGGAATGAACGGCTGCACCGCATCGAAACTGGCGTGTGTCGTTCCCCAGGCCTTATTCAGCGATGCGATGCTTTTATACTGCGCACTCATGGTGCGCTGAAAGTCCGCCCGGGCATAGCTGTCGCCGCACCAGTATCCTGAGTGGACGTGGTAGGGCGCATCGAGGTAGGTCCAGATGTTCCCGCCCGCGGTATACAGTGTCTCACCGAAGTCGCCAGATATGCCCAGCAGCACGCTTTCGATCCGAGTCTCATCGAAATGCTCCGCAAACCGCCGGATGAACTCCGAGACGTGCGGCCGCAGATGCGGGTTCCAGATCGACTGGGTGGCGTTGGCCTCGCCGTGCTCCAGGCAGACCGCCGGCACGTGCTCCTTCGATGCCTTGAACCAGGGCGGCGTGGCGTAGGCTGGCCCGGCGATCAAGAAGGGCAGCCACCGGATACCGGCTTTCTTCGCGGCCTGATCATGAAGATCGAAATAGGAGAAATCCCACTTGCCCTGCTGAGGTTCACAGATCCACCACTTCACATACGGCTCCTGCGCTGTGATGCCCTCCTTTGCGGCTATCATGAAGCGGTTGTTGATCGCCTCTTCCGCTTCCTGACGGCTATACAGCTTTTCCCCAGACGGCACGACCGGCTGGAAGCCCACGTCGTTGCCCGCGGAATAGAACATCGGCGCACCGATGGGCAGCCGTCCTGAGGGCACCATGGTGGATGGCTTCATTGGGTTCTCTGGTTTGCTGGCCATATGGGTCTCTCCGATCTGTTGTTTAGTCTGTGTATACGATGTGTAGGGGCATGGCGTGCCGTGCCCTGGGCGATGCATGCCCATACGTTTCAAACGGGACCGTAGGGGCGGGGTCTCCCCGCCCAATGTCGCCCGCCGCCCAAATTGCCCCCAGGGCGGGGTCTCCCCGCCTAATTCCGCCTGCGGCCCAAATTGCCCCCCAGGGCGGGGAGACCCCGCCCCTACAATCCCGTTACCGGTTCAATTCGGCCGCGATACGCTTCAGCGCCTCGTAGGCGGGTTTGGGTGCCAGTTTGGCGGTGAGAATACCCATCGAATCCTCAGGGCCCACGATGGCGCGGTCATAATCCTTCAAGGTGAACCAAAACACCGCGGCGATTTGGGGTAGACGGTAAAGCGCTCGGAAGCTCTCTTCCAGCAGTTTGGCCTGAGCGGCCGGCGTATCCAGCTCGTTGGTGCCGCAGCCGATCTCGGTCACCCACAAGGGCTTCTGAGCATCGCCGTTTTTGGCCATCACCGCGATGGTGTCTTTGATCATGCGGATCATATACTCCGCACCTTCCTCCGGCCTGGGCAGCGAATAGGGGTGGATGTTGGCCACATCAAACCACCGCCGGCCGCCAGCATCGTAGATCGCTTGAAGGAAATTCGGCGTCTTCACCGGCGACCAGGGGTTGGCGATCACGCCGTTCATCTGCAGACCACCCAACACCACCGTGCAACTGGGGTCAGCCGCCTTGCACGCTCGGTAAGCCGATTTCAAAAAGCGCATGAACTGGTCCACATCCGGCAGCGGACGCCAGAAATCCACGCCGTTTTGCTCGTTCCATATCTCCCAGTGGTGGATCTCTTTTCGGTAACGGCGCACCACGGTGGCCACATACCGGCCCCAATCGGCCACACCCTCCGGCGGGTAGGTGTCAAACCATCCCTCCAGCTTCTTACCCTCGGTGCCGTTGCTCCAGGCAGGGAAGGACATCAGACTGCCCAGGATGCCGATATGAGCCTTTGTGAGTTTCTCGATGATGACATCAATCCTGGCGAAATCCCTCCGCCCCTTCGCGGGTTCCACCGTCACCCACCGGATGGGCATGCGCACATGGGTGACCCCTGCCGCCTTCATCAGCGCGATCAGTTGGTCGTCCTCTTTCGGTTCCGACCAGGGAAAGTCATGGTTGATGCCTATGATCTTGGGCTGGGGTTTCATGTGGGCTCTCCATCTCGGTTGGTGTTGATAGGTATTAGTTCGACCACCGGCGGGGCTTTTCCTTTAGGTGTGACCATTGCAGGGCGGATGACCCCGCCTCTACTAACGTCACGGACATGGTATACCATGCCTCTTCCCATCTGAACCCATCCGTGTCATCTGCGTAATCCGTGGTTCAGACATCCGTGCTCTTCGCGTCCAGGGCGGGGAAACCCCGCCCCTACAACGTTACGCATACATCAAATCGCACTGAGATTCGTCCACCCTCATTTCAGCTTAATCAGCACACCCTGACCGGGAGCGAGGCCGTAGGCCCAGGCGATGAACGGCTTGGTTTTGCCACTGATGGGGCACACATACTCCAGCGATTTGGCCGGTGTCCTGAACTCGTAGCTGGGTATCGAGCTATGCAGCAGGCTCTTGTTGACCACCATCACATACCGCGAGCCATCCTCATGGGTGAAGTCGCCCACAACAAACTCCCCGCCGCTGATGGTCATAATGAGTGAATTCTCAATCGGGCCATGGTTGGCTTCCGGGATGTCTCCGCCGATATGGTAGACATCATCCGAGTGCAACTTGACGAGTGTGGGAGCCAGGTTGAGCACCTTGCGGTTGGTGTTGCGCAGCCATTCCCAGGTTTGGGTCTTCTCGCCGAACTCATCCAGCGGGCCCTCACGGAAGTTGCCCAAATCGGGTGCCTCTAATATCGGCAAAGAGCCACTGCAGAATTTGTAATAACTGATACCTCTGGCACCATACACCAGTGACCCATAGACCTGCAGCCTGATGTCCGCAGCCGTCACCTCACGGTATCCCCAGTGGGCAGAGGTCAGCACGATGTTCCAGAAGGGGATGTTGTTCTTGATGCCTGCTGTGCGCACCTTAGCGATGTTCGTCCAGAAACCGGCTCCAAAACCTCCGTCCTCACCCAGAACATAGCGATCATAGGAGAGTATGGTCGGTTTGCAGATTTTGACGTAGTCTTCCAGATATTTGTCGTAGCTTTCACCGTCGCCGGGCAGCAGGTTCACATAGGCGAACTTGCCGGGTGCCAGTTGGTGTACCACATCCATGGTAGCGGCCAATGCGGGATATTCGGCCGCACTAGGCTCATCCTTCAAATGGTATCCGTAGACGGCGGGATGACCTTTCACATCTTTGATCACGGCTGGAAGTGCCTTCTTGGCGCGTTCAAAGTCAAAAGGCGCATCCCAACGGTCGCCTGCGATGCGTTCATCGAACACAATTGCCTTCAAGCCGAACTTTTTGCAAGTATCCAGCGCCTTGATCGGCACAAACGCCACCATGTTAATACCGCAATCTGCCATCGCTTTCATAGTTTTGGCGTCATCTGCGTAATCCCATGCCATCAGCGAAAAGGCCGGCTTCTGGTCGGCAGCGTAGGCCGGTTTCAGCGCGATGATCGCCAGTGATATCACGCATAGTATGATACAGAGTGCTGACTGCATGGGTACAACCTCCGGTGATGCTTGTTTGGCGGTGCCATTTACCAGTAGTGTATCAAGCTACAACCGGATGCGCTTGCACATGGGGAAGTCGGCCGTCAGCTCGAACTTCACAACCTTCTGCGAGCCGGGCAGGCGAACCTGCACCTGCTGGGTTCCGCTGTTGTACGGGTTACACGCCACCACCAGCATCAGCTTGCCATCGGCACTGAGTTTCACACGCACCAGCGGCTCTTTGTACCAGTTGCAGTAACTGGGGTAACGCTCATCACCGGTTCGCCACTTCTTGCCAGTGCTGGTGTAGATCTCAGGCATCTGCCATTCGGTCTTGGCTTCAATGATGTCACGGTTCTGGCTAGCTTGCCACATCCCCAGCACATGATAGTTGTAGAACCCGAAGTAGCTGAGATAGTAAGTGGCACTGACGTCTTTACCATTCACCTTATGTGAACTGCCAATCGGCCAACCTTCAGGGCTGAGATCCCCCATATCGGCGGGGTCCTCGCTGTAGTTGCTGCCCACTTCCCAGCAGTAGGCGCCGTCCATGCGGGTATGGCAAAACAGCGACATCGCCCAGGTCAGACTCGGTGGGGCGGAATGCTTCACCCCACGAACCTGCGTGGTGCCATCCGGCCGTGGGAACTGCAGCACTGAGAGGGGGTAGCCATCCACAAACTCGGTTTGTATCCAGGTCGATAGCACGTTGGGCACATCGGGATGCAGCAGCTTGCCGATCTCCCACTCCTGCACCACCGCATAAAGGTGCGCGGGATTACCGCCGTTGATATAGTACACGCTGGGGTTGCCGAAGTTCAGCTTGCCCTCAGTCAGCACGCGGTTGTCTGCGACTTTAGGGTTTTCATACTGCGCCTTCCATTGCGCGGCGGCCTTTTCGTTGACCACGCCCTGCGGACGCCCTGCCTCATCACGCTCATCGAAAATCCGCAGTGAATGAACAGCAGAACCCACTCCCCAGCAGCCGATCAGACATTTGGGATAGGCCTTGCGGATATCGCCAATCAAATCCCCGAACTTGCGATACTGCGCGTCATTCCATCGCCAGACATCGGCGTTCTCAAAGTCGGCGATTGCAATCTGCATTCTCTGACCGCGGCCCTTCCAGCCGTCATTGTGCCATTTGCTGGTGTTGCCGCCGTCTTTCATATCCAGCCACTCGGCGTCGCCAAACACGCGGCATTGCTGACTCCATCCCGGCACATGGCCGTTGGGTGTTAAGGTGTTTTCGGCCACTTGGGTGAAGCCATAGCTCAGCAGCGGGTTCCGGCCATTCCGGTCAGGACGGTCATAGCTACCAGCCCCTTCCCAGCACCCGAATTTGCCTTTCGGAAGCGACCATCCACTGGGGAACCAGTTACCCTCGTAGAAACTCGGGCCTAACTGACCAACGGGCACTCGAAACCAGGCGGGCAGATCCGCCTTCCGTTTGCCGCCAAGAAGCAGAATCTGCTGGTAGTTCTCGCTCACCATCCAGGGTTTTGCTAACTCAAATATCTCCACCACGATGTTGACCGGCATCCCAGTCAGCGACGCATCAAACTTCACGGCTTTCAACGGCTGGTCAGTGGAGGGGACCATGTTGAACTTCCACCGCTTGCCCATACCAGATGGCGGAAGGTAACTGTCCCAGCACCGGTCGGTGACGGTCAGACCATCGGAGGCGATTTGGCAGTCCATCACCTGCTTGCCATCGCGATTGAATACACCTTTGGTCAGCACAGGCCAGATGACGGCGGCTTTGACGGTGGTCTGGGCGGGTGGGTCAGGCCATTGGGCCAGGTTATTCGGTCGTGGCTTGGTGTTCATAAGGGCTCCTGAATGATAGAGATTTAGACATATTTAGTATTCATATCCTGTAATGGTCATTGGCCATTACCGGCCTGCGTTCCGGCGGGTAGGGGGAAGGCCACCCTCCCTTCGCGTTCTTCGCGTCTTCGCGTGAGACCTCCCGACAAGAGCCAATCAGGAGATTGGCGTTCCCAGGGGCTAACCGCCAGACCGGCGCGGTCTTGCATGAAACAAGTCGTAGGGGCCACCCTTGTGGTGGCCCTAAACACGAACTATCGAATGAACGACGATTAGGGCGCCCACAAGGGACGCCCCTACGATATAGCGGGCCATAGTGACGGCGGTTTACGTTGTGATGTTAGTATACTGTGAATTTGACGACACAAATCGGATTTATGTGCCGTGTTCTTAAGCCAGATCACCAAAAAAAGGGCACCCCGAAGGGTGCCCCAGATTACGGACGCGGAACAGCTTAGGCGGAAGCCTTCTTGCCGTCGCGCTTACTCCACCAGCAGGCGAAGACAAACAGAACGATAGCAACCACCACGATTGTGGTTCGGGTGCCAACGGTCATGTCTGCAGACACGACTACTGGAGCCATCAAGATACCGACCAGGTTCATAACCTTGATCAACGGGTTCAATGCGGGACCAGCGGTGTCCTTGAATGGGTCACCAACGGTGTCGCAGATGACGGCCGCTTTATGGTTATCGGAACCCTTGCCGCCGTAGTTACCGTCTTCGATCAGTTTCTTGGAGTTATCCCATGCGCCACCAGAGTTGCTGAGCAGAACAGCCATGAGCTGACCTGTCACGATAGCGCCTACCAGGTAACCACCAAGTGCCTGAGCACCCTTGATTGGATCACCGTAGCCCATACCGAAGCCCACGATGACGGGCAGGGTGATGGCGATGATGCCAGGGCCAAGCAGCTCTTTCTGAGCAGCGGCGGTCACGATAGCTACGCAGGCTGCGTAGTCAGGTTTTTCCTTGAAGGTCATGATACCGGGTCTCTCACGGAACTGTCGGCGGACCTCAAGGATCAGCTCGGTCGCAGCGCGGCCAACGGCCTGTATTGTGAAGGAGCTGAACAGGAAGGGAGCAGCGCCACCGATCAACAGACCGATGAATATCTCAGGGATGTCCACAGACAGTGCGCCTGCTTTGAGTCCTGCATCAGCCACGAAGGAGTGGAACAGGGCTACAGCGGCGATAACTGCGGTTGCGATGGCGAAGCCCTTGGTCAGTGCCTTGGTGGTGTTACCCACGGCATCCAACCGGCTTACGATGCGGGCACCGCGGCCATCTTCGCTCTGCTCGGAAGCATCGCTCATCTCGAAAATTCCCTGAGCGTTGTCAGAGATCGGTCCGAAGGTGTCCATGGCAAGAATGAAACCGGTGGTGCTCAACAGGCCAAGACCTGTCAGCGCGATTCCATAGAAGCTCAACAGACTACTTCCACCATAGAGCGATGGGGGGAAGATAAACAGAGGCAGCATCAATGCACCGCAGATCGCCAATACGCTCCAGACAGAGCTCTCAAGTCCGACTGCGAAGCCGGAGATGATCATGGTGGCAGCACCGGTGGTGCTGGATTCTGCGATATCTTTGACCGGCTTGTGCTCGGTGCTGGTGAAGTATTCGGTCAGTTTGTCAATGACACCAGCCAGCAGAAGACCAGCGGAGTTGGCTGCGAAGAATCGCCACCAATCGACGTGGACAGCAGTGCCGTTTATGTTGACATAAATGTCTTTCATGTAGAGGTAGCTAACTACAGCGAAGCCAACAAGCGCAACAGCCCAGCTCAACAGGAATCCCTTATTGATGGGTACCATTGGGTCTTGCTTGTCGTCTTCATTACCGCGAACGGCAAGGATGCCGATCACTGAGGCAAACACACCAACCACACGCACAAGCAGTGCGTAGATGATCAGCTTCAGAACGCCATTGTTATCAGGGCCGAACAGGCCGTTACATGCTGCACCAAGGATGATAGCGGCCACGAGGGTCACTTCATAGCTCTCGAATACGTCAGCAGCCATACCAGCGCAGTCGCCTACG
Source organism: Armatimonadota bacterium (assembly GCA_963677485.1). Lineage (GTDB taxonomy): Bacteria > Armatimonadota > HRBIN16 > HRBIN16 > HRBIN16. The sequence goes on from OY781964.1 coordinate 2,110,493, forward strand.
TTGTCGCCTACATTGTCGGCGATGGTGGCTGGGTTGCGGGGGTCGTCCTCAGGGATTCCGGCTTCTACCTTACCCACGAGGTCGGCACCAACGTCAGCAGCCTTGGTGAAAATGCCTCCACCAACACGCATGAAGAGGGCGGCCAGGCTTCCACCAAATCCGAAGCCCACCAAAACCTTCATAGCATCTTGCTTGAAGATCATGAAGATTACGATGGCACCCAGAAGGCCCATGCCCACCGTGAACATACCGGACACGGCACCAGCCTGGAAAGCGGTCTCCAGGGCGCCCTTGAAACTCTTGATAGCCTGGTTTGCGGTTCGGACGTTGGCCTTGACAGCCATATCCATACCCACCACGCCGGCCAGGTAACTGAACATTACGCCGAAGAAGAATGCGACGCCAACACCCACATAGAGCATGGGTTTTTCATCGCCATAGATCGGCTTATACATGAATATCAGGCCAACCGCGATGATGATGACGAAAGGCAGCATCATTTTGATCTGTTGCTTCAAGTAGGCATAAGCTCCGGCCTTTACGGCGTCGGAAACTTCGACCATAGAAGCACTACCTGCTGGTTTGGCAAGAGTAATTTTGCGAAGCCAGACGCCGAAAACGAGACACAGTATTGCGGCAGCTAAAACGCACCACAGCAGATTCCATTCTGTGGGTCCAAATTCCGGAAGTTTAATGTCACCCTCGCCAGCATGGGCTGCACTGGCTATAGCAGCCAGACCCATCACCGGCAGCAGGCGCATTGCTGTCCGTATTCGGTTGTAATACGCATTCATAATGCGGTAAGTCCTCCTCGAACTAAGAAAAGCGAATTTGGATTTTCTGTAGCGTAGAACCAGACTGGGCTGTTGACCTCACCATTGCGGTGCCGCCCCTCTTGGTTTGAAAAACTTGTGATTCTACCTGTTTATGTTGATTATACGCAACCTTCGCCATAAATCTCAAACTTCAGCACGAACCCACCCTGTATTTTATACTTAATTTCAACCATTTGGTAGGTGCATACTAATAGGTATATTATTACGGATAAAGGCGTACCGATTGGCTGGACTGGCGAATTTGAAATTGTGACATGTAGGATGAGTAGGACGAGTAGGACAGCACGCCATCTGGTAAAATCCCGGCTGCCAGCCTATCCCTTGCCGGGCTGGCAATGGTGGCACACCGTTTCGGGGCCCATGTGGTAGCAACTGCAGATGGGGCACTTCAGCCAGCCAGCCTTCTTGCGCTGTAACTGGATTTTGGCCAGCATCTCCAGCCGCTCAATCATAAACGCCCGCTTTTCCATGTCTGGTTCCGATTCGGTCTGGTGCTCTATTTTCAAGCGGGTGCGGTCATCCAGCTCCACAAACTTCAACTTCGCCAGCTCTTTGGGCAGCTCAGGGTCAGCCTGCAGTTTTTGCTTGGGCCGACGGCTGCGCTGCTTTAGGATGATCTCTGCGAATATCGGCTCGGTGGCCCCCTCATTCAGCTTCTCCAGCAGCATCTCTTTTTGAAAGCTCAGCTCCTGAAGCCATACACTGCTGGTGGTGGCGACCGTCAGGCGGCCGTCACGGAATAGCTCCGGCCAACTGTTCTGAGCAATCACCTCACCGAACATCTCATTCCATCGGCGCAGAATGGTATTGGCCTTTAATGAGTGGTGAAATCCCAGCGGGTCGGATTCACTGTCCAGCAGATCGCGGAACTGCTTCATGTTCTCGCGTTTCATGTGATCTGACCTGCCTGAACGTGGAAAATGGTGGCTTGCTCCAGCAGTTCCGCTGGCAAAGAGCTCACTTCGGTGCAGGTGATGATGCTCTGGGCACCCAGCAGATTCATTTTGAGCAGACGAGCACGCCGCCCCTCGTCCAGGTCACTTAACACGTCATCCAGCAATAGCACCGGTGCTTCACCCTTTAGTTTGGTCACCAACTGGTACTCGGCACGCTTTAAAGCAAGGGTGGCGGTTCTCTGCTGACCCTGACTGCCGTAATGACGGGCGTCCATGCCATTAACCGAGATGAGCAGATCATCGCGGTGCGGCCCCACGCAGGTGGTTCCCCTGCGAAGCTCATCGCCCGCCGTGGACAGTAACCCCTCATCGAAGCTCTGCTTGATCTGCTCCAGCATAACGCCAGATGTGAACGGGCAGACATATTCCAGCTTCAAATACTCCGTGCTGTCAGAAAGCAGGCAATGTGCTTCCGCCGCATATGGCAGGAGCTGGTTTATGAAATGCAAGCGCGAATGGATGATCTCAGCACCATAGCTGGTGAGCTGCTGGGACAGCACCTCGAAACTCGCCTGATCCATTGGGTCGATCTGCCCGCTTCGTTCTTTCGCGGTTTTCAGTATTTTGTTGCGCTGGTCCAGCACCTTTCGGTACCGGCTGAGGTTGTTGGCGTAGCGGCTGCTGATCATGCCGATGGAGGAATCGAGATACTGCCTCCGCCCGGATGGTTCCCCCCGCACAGTCTCCAGATCCAGGCTGCTGAACACCACCACGTTGAGTTTTCCCAGTAAAGATACTAGCTCCACGAATTTGCTGTCAATCACTGCCTGCTTGTGTGCTGGCTTTCCGGCTTCAAGCTGGTAGTTGATCCGAATCTCCACCGGCACGGTATTCACCCTGTGAACCAGCGCTTCAACGCTCATGAATGGCGCGCCGCTTTTCAGTAGTTCGAGATCGCGGCTTGTTCTGAGTGCTCGGCCAGTCGCCAGATAGTATATAGATTCCAGCAGGTTGGTTTTGCCCTGAGCATTGGCACCCGTCAGGATGTTCAGACCTTCACTGGGTGTGAAAGCCAGTTTTTCGTAGTTCCGGAAGTTGGTGAGTGTAATATGTTTTATCTGCATATGAGTTGGCAGGGTTGTCATTGCCCCTTGATTATTATATGCCACTGGCTCGTTATATCGAGGAAGGTCTGTCATTATGCTGACAATGGCTACACCTTCACCCACGGGTACCGCCGCGATGCCTGCTGCCGAAAATGTCATTGCGGCAAGATGTGAATACGGCTGAGAAGTTTCTACCAATACATCATATATGAAGGATAAGCAGGCAGACGAATCGAACTCTACAGTGAGCCTGACACGCCGGATGCATGAATATCAATGCACAAAATACTCCCAACCAGGCAGGATATGACTATGAATGTCCGAGTAGTGAAAAAGCGCGGTACACCGGTCTTACTCATCGATGGCAAACCCACCGCACCCTGCATGTTCTTCATCAACACCGAGATGCCCACCTGGGCCTCGCGTCTGCCTGAAAATCTGGATGATCTGCGTCAGATGGCCGCTCGGGGGATTGACCTCATCAGCATCGTCATCCATATGGAATGGCTGAAACCGGGAGTGACGGCACTGGAATCATGGGTGGAGGATGACCTGCTGCGCCAGATCATCGAGGTTCACCCCAAATGCAAGCTGCTGTTGAGGGTTCTGATGACAGCACCGCCAGATTGGTGGTTGACCGAACACCAGCAGGAGTATGCGGTTACCCAGAAGGGCGTGCGTCTGCTGCCCTCCATGTTTTCGGAGGTGTGGCGTCGCGATGCCTCACGCTCGCTGGAGGCGTTGGTGCGCCATATCGAGAGTAAGTTCAACGCCAATGTGCTGGGCTACCACCCCTCTGGACTGAATACGGGCGAATGGTTCTGTGAGGGCACATGGGACGGGGTGCTGACGGGCTTCGAGCCAGGTGCTCAGGCTGTATTTCAGGAGTGGCTGCGCAAGAAGTATCGAAATGACGCTGGCTTGCGCCGGGCTTCGGGTGACAGCTCGCTCAGCATCGACAGCGTGCAGGTACCCACCGAGCCGCAACGGCTCAGCGGCGTGACTGTTGATTTCCGCGACCCGAAGCGTGATTTCATCGCCTGTGCGTATGCTGAGTGCGAAAATGAGTATGTAGCCAAAGCTGCCATCAGCATGTGTGAGGCCGTCAAACGCGCGGCACCGAACAAGCTGACGGTCATCTTCTACGGTTATGTCTACGAACTCTGTGCGGCTGTGCGCGGCTACCAAAGCTGCGGTCATGCCGCCATGGATCTGGTGCTTCGCAGTAAAGCGGTCGATGCCGTGGCTTCGCCCTACAGCTATGTGCTGCGGAACGCTGGTGGTCTGGGTGCTTACATGGTGTCAGTGGACTCTATACTGGCCGCGGGGAAGCTTTATTTCACGGAAGATGACACACGAACGCACCACCTGCTCAACACCCCATTTGCCGCGGAAGCAGAGAAGAGCCAGCGGGAGACTAATGGGGTGATCCTGCGCAATTTCGCGCATGTGCTGACGCACGGACATGCCATCTGGTGGATGGACCTGATGACCGAAGGCGCCTACCGCGGCCGTGAGACCCAGGATCTCATGAAGAAGTGTCAGGATGCCTACCAGGCTGTGCTCACTAAGCTGGAGTTGTATCAGCCCGAGATCGCCTCCATCACCGACGATAATAGTGAGTTCGCGATCACGGCCAATGGGGAATTAGCCAGATGCTCGATGGGCAACATCCGGCTGGGGTTATACCGTGTCGGAGCCCCGTTGGGTTACTACCGGCTGGCCGACCTGCAGGAAGGACGCCTGCCAGCAGTCAAGCTGTTGGTCATGCACAACCTGCACGAGCTCCACAAGACCCAGCGCCGGAAGATCGACGAATATATCCAGCGGACGGGATGCAGCGTGGTCTGGATCGGTACTCCTGGCATCATCAGCGAGCGGGGATATGATCCGAATTACACCCAGGCGGTCACAGGAATGAGCAGCCGTGAGATACAGCCCGGAGCCAGTATCATCGTCACACCGGACGGAAAAGAGACCGAGGTCGCCGGCCGACGCATATACCCCTCGCTGGCCATCAACCAACCGGGCGCAGAGGTGTTGGGCACGCACAAAGACACCGGCCTGCCCTGCCTGGCTTTGAGGCTCAAACCTGATGGCAGTTTCGTGGCCTGGAGCACGTTGACCAACATCCCGCTGGCTCAATTGAAAATACTCATCAAGCTGGCCAATGTGCATCAAGTGGTGGACAGCGACGACGGTGTGATGGCAGGCAACAACTATGTGGCTGTCCATGCCTGGACCGCTGGTGAGAAGCTTCTATCGCTTCCCGGTCCACGGCGGTGGGTGAATGCGGTCACCGGCCAGGATTACGGCCAGATCTCGCGATTACGAGTACCGATGCAGAAGGGTGACACCATCCTGCTGCGCCAAACCGAATAACAGCCCTACAGGCAGGTCGTACCTAATGTATGTTCGTGTAGCCAAACGACGCGGCACACCCGTGCTGCTGATCGATAACAAACCGATACCGCCCTGTATGTTCTTCATCAACACGGAGGCGCCCAACTGGGCACCGCGGCTGGCGGAGAACCTGGACGACATCCGGCAGATGGGCCTGCGGGGCATCGACCTCATCAGCATCATGATCCATATGGAATGGCTGAAAGAGGGTGAGACCGAGCTGAAGTCCTGGACGGAAGATGAGCTGCTGAAGCAGATCATCGCCGTCCATCCGCGCTGCAAGCTCCTGCTCAGGGTATTTATCACCTGGCCGCCGCAGTGGTGGAAGGAGCAGAACCCGGATGAGTATTCGGTCACGCAGACGGGTAAGTCGGACATCATCTCGGTCTACTCTGAGAAGTGGCGCAGCGACACCGCCCGCTCTCTTGAGGCGATGGTGCGGCACATCGAACGCAAATTCGGCAGCAACGTGCTGGGTTACCAGCCATCTGGACTGAACACCGGCGAGTGGTTCTGCGATGGCACCGGAGCCGGTACGCTGATGGGCTTTGAGCCGATTGCCGGAGTGGCATTTCGTGGGTGGTTGCGGAAGAAATACCGCAATGACGAAGGTCTGCAAAAAGCCGCTGGTCACAGCGACATCAGCCTGAGCAGCGTCACGGTGCCCACCGTTGAGCAGCGCATGAGGGGTATCACGCAGGACTTCCGCGACCCAAAACGCGACTTTGTGGCCATACAGTATGCGATGTGCGAGAACGAGTTTGTGGCTAAAGCCGCTATCAGCATGTGCGAGGCGGCCAAGAGGGCGGCGCCCAACAAGCTGACGGTGATATTCTACGGCTATATCTATGAGCTGGCCTGGTGCCCTCGCGGATTCCAGAGCAGCGGCCATGCGGCCATCGATCTCGTGCTGCGCAGTAAAGCGGTGGATGCACTCGCCTCACCCTATAGTTATATGGAGCGCAGCGCGGGAGGCATCGGTGGCTATATGGTGCCTGTGGACTCCATACTGGCCGCCGGGAAGCTCTATTTTACAGAGGATGACACCCGCACGCACCATCTGCTCTCCACCGCATTTGCGGCGGAGTCAGAGAAGAGCCAGCGGGAGACCAACGGCGTGCTGCTGCGCAACTTCGCGCATGTGCTGACGCACGGGCACGCCATCTGGTGGATGGACCTGATGACCGAAGGGGCCTATCGTGGGCGTGAGACACAGGACCTCATGAAGAAGTGTAAAGACGCGTATCAGGCGGTGCTGCCCCAACTGGAGCCGTATCACGCCGAAATCGCCTCCATCACGGACGAAAACAGCGAGTTCGCCATTACCGCAAATGGGGAGTTGGGCAGGAGCTCGATGGTGTTCATCCGATTGGGGCTATATCGAATGGGAGCTCCTCTGGGATACTACCGGCTGGCCGATCTGCTGGAGGGGCGGCTGCCCAAGCTGAAGCTGCTGATCATGCACAACCTGCACGCACTCAACGCCGACCAGCGTGGGAAGATCGCAGCCTATATCAGGCGCACAGGCTGCAGCGTGATCTGGCTGGGTGCCCCGGGCATCATCAGCGAACGGGGATATAATCCCAAAAACACGCTGGCGGTCACCGGAATGCGGAGCCGCGAAACCGAGCAGGGGGCAGGCGTGATGGTGACGCCCGGCGGCACTGAAGTCGCGATCGCTGACCGCCGGATGGCCCCCGCACTGGCGATTAACCAGCCCGGCGTCGAGGTGCTGGGTCGGCTTAAAGACACCAGCCTTCCCTGCCTTGCCGGAAAAACAAACCCAAACGGAAGCTTCACCGCCTGGAGCACCTTGAACGCAGTGCCGTTGGCGCAGCTTCAACTGCTGGCCACACGGGCGGGGGTTCACCGGGTGGTGGAGAGCGATGATGTGGTGATCGCCGGCAACGGCTACCTGGCCGTCCATGCCTGTTCCGATGGCGAGAAGCGGCTGGAACTGCCCAGTCCTGGCCCTTGGCGCGATGCCATATCGGGTAAAGAGTATGGCGAGGTATCGCAGATATGTCTCACGATGCAGAAGGGCGACACCATCTTGCTGCGGTCTGGTGGATGATCTCACGCGGAGACGCGGAGAGCACGGAGGGGAATCATTTCACGCGAAGACGCGAAGACGCGAAGGGTTGTACGGTAGTGGTCCGGGAACCTTAACCACGAATAGACACGAATGGACACTAATACCGGAAGAGCAGCGCAAAGACACTAAGACGAATGGGAAATCGCTGGGAACGCCAATCTCCTGATTGGCCTCCCCCTCCCATCCGAATCCATCCGTGTAATCCGTGGTTCAGACAACGCAGCGCGCCGGTCTGGCGGAGTGCCTTTCGCGCCTTCGCGTCTTCGCGTGACATCTTTTCGGCAATATGCATGACTTTCCGCATCCGATGGCGAATATATACTTAATACTACTTGCCAAGCGAGGTCAGTCCATGATCCACCATATGCGATGCGAACACCTTGAGAACCCACTCGCCATCGATACCGCCAAGCCGATGCTCAGTTGGTGGTGCCTGGCACCCAGACGCGGCCAACGAAGCATGAGCGCGCAGATTCAAGTGGCGTCACGCCTGGAGCTGCTGCGTATCAGCCGGCCTGATCTGTGGGACAGCGGGGCCAAAACGCTGTCGCATGGTGACCCCTGGTTGCTCTATGCGGGAAAACCTCTGCACAGTCGGCAGCAGTGTCACTGGCGGGTCAGGGTGCGCGATGAGCAGGGTCGGTGGTGTCCTTGGAGCCAGTCTGCTCAGTTCGGCATCGGCTTGCTGCAGAAGTCGGACTGGCGCGCCAAGTGGATCACTCACCCGAAGCTGGCCGATGCGATGTCAATGAAGCGCGTGAACGGCTGGCACAGCCAGTTCGCAGAGCAGGATGTGCCTTGCAGCATCACGCTGCGCTGGGACTCACCACAGCATATAGACGGACTGCGCCTTTTCCCCACCATGCCCTTCGACTATCCTGAAGACGTGCCCGGGTTCCTGTTCCCCGTGCGCTACCGTGTGGAGGGCGGCCTCGGAGCCGATGAGTCAGCACCGAAGCTTCTGGCCGATGGCACCGCGCTTGATCAGGCGAACCCGAAAGACAAACCTGTCACCCTCTACTGGCCAGCGCAGAACCTGCAGTGGGTGCGGCTGACCATCACCAAACGGCCCAAGCACCCTAACATGCCCCAATATGCCTGCACACTGGCCGAAATTCAAGCGGTGTCTCAGGGCAAAACACTCGCGCCACCCAGCCAGTGCAGCGCTTCTGAGAGCTACCCCAGTGGCACCTGGGATGTATCTTGCCTGACGGATGGTCAGACCACCAGCCCCCCTCGTATCGCTCTCGCGGCTGAAGCGAGCTCCGTGCCGATGATCAAGAAGAGGTTCGCTGTGCCGGTCCAACCGCTGCGGGCCATTCTACGGGTGACCGCGAGAGGGCTATACGAAATATATCTGAATGGCCACCGCGTGGGTGACCAGGTTCTCGCGCCTGAGTGGACACAATACGAAAAGCGGCTGCTGGTGCAGAGCTATGATGTCACCAAACTGTTACCCAAGGGGCAAGCAGAGCTGAAGGCGCAACTGGGCTCTGGCTGGTGGTGCGGCCGCTTCGGTTGGCAAGGGCAGGCCGCCTTCTGGGGTGAAAGTCCCTGGCTGTTGGCGCAACTTGAGATCGAGATGCCGGGAGGTCAGCGCACGATTATCGCCACTGACGGGACCTGGCAGGCGACGCTGGATGGCCCCATCAAGGCCGAGAACCTGTATGACGGCGAATCCTATGATGCCCGCTCCACCAGTTTCCGCTGGAGCCCAACCGTGGCCAAACCGCTGGATGATGTGCGGCTTCAGCCACAGATGAACCAGCCGATGCGCATCCAAAACCGCGCCTTCCCCAAAAGTATCACCCCGATGGCCGACGGAAAATATCTGGTGGATTTCGGCACGGATATCACGGGCGTCTGCTCTATCTCAGGCACAGGCAAGGCGGGTGAGCCGGTGGTGCTTCGCCATGCGGAGATACTGGAGCCGAACGGTCAGATCTATACCGCCAATCTGCGGAGTGCCCAATGCACCGACCGCTATATCCCGGCCGACTCCAAGCCGTTCCAGTTCACCCCGAGTTTCACTTATCGGTGCTTCCGCTATGTGGAGATATCCGGCCTGGCCGCCCCGCCCACTCTGCAGCAGATTCGCCGGCTGGAGTTCTGCTCGGACAGCCCGGTGCTGGCGGAGATCAACACGCCAGACCCCACCCTGAACTGGATTGTGGCCGCCGCCATCCGAACCCAGCGGAACAACACGACCAGCGTGCCCACCGACTGCCCCCAGCGCGATGAGCGTATGGGATACGGCGGGGATGCCATGGCCATGAGCCTGCCCACCATGATGGCGCTGGATGCCACCGCCTTTTACGAGAAGGTGAGTTACGACTGGCTGGACGGCCAAACCCCGGAGGGCACCACCCAGTGGATCGCCCCCAGCGTGGGCACCATGACCACTGTACCGGAGGTCTGCCCGGGCTGGAACGATGCGCTGGTGGTGATCCCCTGGCACAACTTCCTGACCAGCGGCGACCCCCGCCCACTTGCCGATGTTTTACCGTGCGCAGAGAAGTATATCGAGTGGATCAGCAGCCGAAATCCCGACGGCATATGGTCGGTGGCCAACGGGCCGGATATCGGCGACTGGCTGAACGGTGATACGATCTCACGGATACCAGGGTTCCCACAGGGCGAAGGGCGGATTCCCATCGATCTTTTCGGCACCATGATGTGGTATCGCAGCACACGCGTCACCGCTCAGATGGCGGCTGAACTGGGCAACCGCAGCTTGCAGGCCAAATATGAAGCATTAGCTTTGAAAATCCGGCAGGCGTTTGCTGCGAAGTGGTTGAATCCCGATGGCGGTTTGGCCACCAACACGCAGGGCATAATCTCCATGGCCATCGGCTTTGGACTGCTGGACGATGCGAAGATGCAGGCCCTGATCCCCAGGCTTGAGGGGGCGATCGCCCGCTATGACGGCCGCTTCAGCACCGGCTTTCACACCACGCCGCAGATGCTGATGTCGCTCAGTCGGTTTGGCAAGCACGAGCTGGCGCTGAAGATGGCTATGCAGCACCGCCCGCCGAGTTGGGGTTACATGATGGATCTGGGCCATCACACCATCTGGGAGCGTTGGGACGGCTACCAGAAGGATGTGGGCCCGAACGATCCGGGCATGAACTCCTTCAGCCACCCAGCCTTTGGAGCTGTTTTGGAGTGGATCATCCGTTATGTGGTGGGCATCCAGCTACAATCCGATTCGCCAGCCTACCGCAGCGTGCGGCTGATGCCGCAGCCTTCAGAGGCTCTGCCGAATGCCTCGGGTCGAATCGCCACACCCCGCGGCTGGATAAGTATGAACTGGAGCTCCAGCGCCGGTAAGTTGAGCGTCGAGATAGAGATACCTTGCGACAGCCGCGCCACGCTGATACTTCCGCGCGCGTTCACTCGCCGGATTAGTGAAGGTGGCAAAGAGTGGAAGGGTGGGGTGAAACCCATCAGCGATACCCAGGTATCGATCAGCCTGTCATCTGGCCGGTATCAGTTTGGATTACTCAAGTAGAAGCCATCACGCAAACATGAAGGGCAAACAGCATGAAGCGAATACCTAATCTGGCCGCCGAATCGGTCGACCGCGAAAAGCAGCGGCGTTACTACGTCAACAGCATCTACAATATGTGGCGCATATACGACCAGCCCGAGGTCTACACCAAATGGTATGACCATTGCGATGACATCGGCTTCAACAGCGTGAATATGGACAGCTCCTGGTCATCGGAACGCCCCGATGGCAGCTATGACTGGGAGGTGCTTGATGCGCAGATGGACATCGGCATCGCACGCGGATACACCATCTGGCCGCGCATCAACTGCACTTTGATACGCAAGGCCTCCGGTGAGCCGCAAAGGCCCTACTGGCTGACCGATGAGATGCTGATGTGCCGTCCCGATGGCTCCACGTACAGCCACGCCAACGGTCCGATAGCGGCCATCACCCACCCGCTGGTGTTCCAGAAGATGGTGCGGTTTGCCGGTGAGTTTGCCCTGCACCTGGAAGGCTATCTGAAGTCCCGCGGCATCCGCAACAATCCGATGGTGTGCATGCCCTTCAGCTTCACCCCCACCGCGGAGGCCGAATACTTCTTTGACGGCGAATTGGACCACTCGCCCAGTGCCAAAGCGGCTTTCACCAGATGGATCCGCACACGGTATCAGAGTCTGGCTGCTTTGAACCGTGCCTGGGATAGCAGTCACACCAGTTGGGATGCCCCCCAACTGGGTAATAGCCACCAGACAGACCGGCACCTCTTCTACGAAGCGCAACTGCAGAAGCTGTTCGACGCTGTGGCGGATGCTGTTCACAAGGCCAGTCCGCGTATGAGGTTGGGGCTGCAGGTGGGTTGCGTGTGGGATGTGCCCCAGCGCCGAATGATCAACATCAACAAGCTGATGCGCAAAGTAGACTGGCTGCTGGTGGCGGATGCGCACTCCTACCCCACCGCCTTCACCATGGACATCTTGCGGGCCAACCTGCCCGGGAAACAGCTCAGCAACGAGATCGACGGTCCCGGGTTTGGCGGCACCGATGAGCAGCGGTTGACTCAGGGGCAGCTTACCTGGCAGCGCGGCGGCCGGAGTGTGTACACCAGCAACTGGGTGCCCATTGAAACCATGGCAGAGACGGACAAGTGGCGGTTCCTGAAAACACTGGCTCTGCAGAAAGACACTCCGCTGCCCAAGCTGCAGCCAACCACCGCCATGCTGCTGTCTACCTGGGACATCATATGCGGTTACACCAGCTCGCAGGCGGTGTATATCCCCGCGCATAGCCGCCTGTGCGACGACGGTAAGCAGATCATCGATGTGCTGACCGACAGCTTCCTGCAGGACAACCCCCGTGTGCTGGCACGCTATAGGAAGATCGTGCTGCCATACAACAAGGTGGTGCCTGCCAAGCTGATCCCGCTGCTGAAAGCCAACAAGCTGCGGGTGGTGCTGGAGCGGCCGGACATCGCCGGCACATCGGATGCTTACGGGCACCGCACCGCCAGCTCGCTGAGTGCATCGCTTGGCAGCTAATAGATTACGCACAATAGCCAACACATAAGGAGAGAAAAATGCCCGAATTTGGAAGTCCATTTTCCGGATTGATGAGCGATCGTAAGCTTACCCATACCGAGCTGGTGCGCGCCATCCGCTTCATGGTCTCCGCAGAGTATGAAGCGATACAGCTCTACATGCAGCTTGCCGAATCCACCGACCATTTACTGGCGATTGATGTTCTGACGGACATCGCCAACGAAGAGCGCGTTCATGCCGGTGAGTTCCTGCGGCTGCTGAAGGCGCTTGAACCCGACGAGGAGGCCTTCTACCAGCAAGGTGCCGCGGAGGTTGAGGAGGAGATCGAGAAGCAAGGCTAGGATTGGGGGATTCTCAATCCACAGATTACACAGATTACGCAGATAAACGCGGATACAGGAGCACAACGCAAAGGCGCAGAGGGGCAAAGGACGCAAAGGAATTCGAAATAGCCCCAGCCCAATTGGCTATGTCCGGGGCGGTCTGGCAGTACGCTAGCGGGTGCTCAAGACCCAAGACCGCGCCGGTCTTTCTCCAATGCGGGTGGTTATTGGCACGAAAGAGTGTGATTCTATTCTCAACCACGAATCAACACGGATAGACACGAATGGACACAGATGAACGCGGATGGTCAATGAACAACGCAAAGGCCCAGGGTGTATTCGCGGTATAGAACGACCACTCGGCGCAGTCACATGCCTTTGCGTCTTTGCTTCTTTGCGTCTTTGCGTTGAATCCCGATTCCCATCCGTTGGGTTATTCCATCTCCTGAGTGGTATCACTAAGATGTATGCACTGTAGTAGCAAGCGAGGTTGATCCCGTGGTTGACAATCTGAAGCATTCTAGTCAAGCGATGGAGACACTGGTGTCCACCTATTTCACGCAAAACGCGGATTTCCACTCCCAGTATTTTCGCATCCCGTTTTGTGACATCACCAACAATGGTGTGCTGATCGCCGGCGGGGATGTTCGCTACGGGGGCGCAACCGACTTCCAGCAGATTGATATCGGCATCGCGAGAAGCGTAGACTTCGGCCAGAGCTGGTCCGACAAGAAGATCGTGTTGAAGCACAACAACCGGTGCGCGCACTCCCGTAAGATGGACGCCACAATCCTAGTCAACCGCAGCACGAACCGCGTGTTCTTGTTTGGTCACTGCGTGGACAGCGACCTGCTGTGGGAGGAGACCTCCGATCCTGCCGCGATTATCACCGACTGCGTCTACAAGTACTCAGATGATGACGGAAAGACCTGGTCCAGGGAGTATTCGCTGAACTCCATCCGACCCAAATCGGCGGTGACCATGTTTGCAGGAGCCAGCAAGGGCATCACCATGGCCGACGGCACGCTGATTCTACCGATGCAGATACGGGGCAGCAATAACGCATTGAGTATACAGAGCGGCCTGTTGGTCAGCCAGGACAACGGCACTTCCTGGCAGTTTAGTGGGGCGTTACTGCCGGTTTTCTCATGTGAGACGCAAGTGGTGGAATATAAACGGGGTCAGTTGATGCTGAACTGCCGCGGCAACATCGGCCATCGGCGCGTATTTGTGACATCCAACAAGGGCCGCACATACACGCCCCATTCCACAGATGCCAACACGCTGATCGAGCCAGAGGGGTGCCAGGGCAGCATCGACAAGATCACCATTGGCCGCACGACCTACGGGCTGTTCACAAACCCAAATGATGCGGAGCAACGGGCGAATATCACCTTGAAGGTCAGCAAGGACTTCACCCACTGGCGGGAGCTCTGCTGTCTCGTGCCCGGATCCACAGACGGGTATACGTGCATCACCCATTACAAGAATGATGTGTATATTGCCATCGAACGGCACGGCTCACAGGAAATGCACCGGATCACGGATATTGGGTCGATGATCGGTAGGTGAACGAAATGTATGCATTGGATAACACAGATCCCAGGCTGATCGAGGTATCCACCACTGGCGATTATTGGAGGCTTGTGATGGAAAAGCCTTGGAGCTTGGTAGGATACTCGTTCAACGCGTTGCTGCTTCAAAACGGGGGCAAGCTGGTAGTTCAGTTTGCCGATGCCAGGATGGACTATGTGGTGACAGCACAGCCCATCATACAGCACAAAATCGAACACAGATTTGTCCTGTTCAATATCAGTGATCAGCGGATACTTTGCTACGCTCGGTGGCACGATAAATATGCACTATATGATCGTGCCAGCAAGAAGTCTGTAATGATCAAAGGGGCCTCGATGCGCATGAGCGAACGCGGTGATCTGTGGAGCATTGGAAAACCGGAATGCTCCGGCGCGATGCCTCTCCACCCGCATCAGCTCACCATACCGGCAAAATATAAGCTTGATCTATGGTATGTGTGGCAGGGTCATGCTGTGTTGTTATGTGGTGATCGTCAGAACGGTGATCTGCCGTATCTGATGATGATCAAAGATGCACACGATCGGATGATAAACCAGGTAGAGCTTAAGGAAAGGCCGGTACGGGTTGTTGCCTGTCAACACGGTGTGATGCTGGCTTACTGGCATTACAAAAGCTACGTGCAGGATAACTACAACTGGGCACTTAAAAAAACCGGAACCGACCGATATGTGGGTTCCAACGATCCGTTTTTATCATCTGTGCTCGAGGATGGCGTTTATAAGCGGCTCGCGAAGGTATCTCACAGGCGCGCCGGTGCCTGGAAGTAGCGGGTTGAAAGATGAAGGCCCATATGGTCAACCATCGTGCTGAGAGTTTCGTCACCCAAACCTATTGTGATTGGTCCGATCCGTCTGATCCGTCCGATGTAATAGGCGCGGAGGTACCGTGTCGCCCGCCGAACTTACTTTCTCCAGTTGAAATCTTGTACAATGATAGTTGTGATAAGGTTAATACCATATATACTTTTCTGTATGATATCGATAAGCATCTGTGATCGATCACTGTTCGACATGAATTTGGGGGATATCTGATGAGTGTTAGTCCGATAAGTTACGAAGTTGGATCTGTAGAACAACCAACCAAAGTGCTGCGGGAATGGCCATGTCCTGGTGGAAAGAAGGCCCTGCACTTCATCGAGAACGCAGATGGAGAGGGCGCCAACCTTTTCCTGATCGTGTTTCATTTCCCTGCTAACTGCGCTAAAAAGCCGGTTACTTTAGCATCTGGGCAAACCGAGGCGGAAGCCTTGGAAAATGAGGTTGTCTATCTGAAAAACCAGACTAAAGACTACTCAGAACGTCGCGCCCAGGAGATTCAAAGAAGAGAACAGGAAGAGGCCCTGGGGCACCCGAAAAGAGCACTTGGCGCGCGGAAAAGCTCATAGCACTGGGATGTGATCAGGCGAAGGTTTGGACGCATCGGGGCAGTCCCCGCATCTTGTAAAATGTAGATACAGACATCTATATACAGTGAGGGTAATATGCCGATCTATGAATTCCGATGCAGTCAGTGCCACCGCCGATTTAGCGAGCTGGTGGGTGTGGTGGCCAACAATAACGACCCCATCAAATGCCCCAAATGCGGCTGCCTTGAGGTGGAACGCCTGATGAGCCGCTTTTCGCGTGTCCGCAATGAGGATGACATGATGGAGCAGATGTTGGACCCATCCAAGCTGGGCGACATTGAGGACCCCAAGAACCTTGCCCGTGTGGCCAAGGAGATGGGGAAAGAGATGGGTGAGGACTTCTCCGACGAAATCGACGCCGCTCTGGAAGAAGAGATGGGCGGCGGTGCGGGTGAAGGTGGTGCAGAAGACGGATCGGCATCCGCATCTGATGGCATGGGAGACAGCGGGTTTTAGGATTGGATAAATTAGGACTAGGCTACCTGCTGATGTTCGCGGCAATTCTGGGCTTCGGACTATATGGCGTCAGCTTCAAATATAGTGCCGTGAAGAAGCTAAACCTCAAAGCGGTCAACATCACGATGTATCTGGTGACCACACTGACTATCGCCATCACGGCCAAAATGACCGTGGGGATTCCGCTAGACTGGAAATTCCTGTTGTTTGGCAGTGTGCTGGGGTTGAGTTCCTACGCTTTTGTGCTTTACTTCCGGCGGGCCAGTGCCATAGGCTCTACAGCCGTGTGCTGGACCATCCTGCAGATGGCCATCGTGCTGCCCTTCCTAACATCCGCGTTGATTTACCACGAGGTTCCGAAGTGGAACCACTGGCTGGGACTGGTCTGCACCGGTATCGGTGTGGCACTGCTGGGCCGAGATGTGAAGAGGCAGCAGCAATGAAATACTCCCATGCGGTGATCGGCACTTTTGCCATGAATGGATTCGGCATGTTGATCATGCAGTATCTGGCGAAGTATGATGCCAAATACGGCGTCCCCTGCCTGGCTCTGTCCTGCTTGACGGCTTTTATCTTCGTGGCGATTTTCGGCGAAAAGGCGGAGACTCACGGTGCCATCACGGCCTCTGTGGTGACCGGGCTTGTGGCCGGGCTCGGCTGGGCCGGTGGCTTGATCTGGCAGATGCAGGCGATGAGCCTGGTGCCGGGTTACATCCTGTTCCCCTGCATCGCCGGTAGCTGCACGCTGCTGGTTTCTGTGGTGTCGCGGTTTGTGTTTGGCGAGAAGATCGGCGTGAATGGCATGGTGGGCATCGGCTTCTGCGTGCTCGCGGTGGTTCTTCTCAGCGTGTAATCGCCACCCTACATTCGGATGACCACTAAACCCGCACCAACGTGGCTGGTAGCCTGCGACCCACGCCTCTGGCCTTTGGCGACGGGTTCGGTGGCCCGTCCGTGACTTCGTCCCGGTACGGGCACTGTCACCCGTCGCTGATCAATACCGGCCCGCGTTCCGGCGGGCGTTGGGAAGGCCACCCTCCCTTGCGCCGGTGATGGGCTGCATGGCGTTTGGGTTTGGGCTGACAAACAGTCACGATCTTGACCCCTCCGCGATCTCCGCGTCTCCGCGTGAGACCGCTCCCTTCGTGCCAATCGCCGTCCGCCGTAGAGAAAGACCGGCGCGGTCTTGGGTCTTCTGCAACCGCTAGCGTACCGCCAGACCGCCCCGGACATAGGCATCGCTTGGCTTAAGGAACTGCTACCCACTTCGTGGGTGCCCAGAGCCCCGGACATAACCCACCAGCCGTGGGGGCCACCTCCTTTACGCCGGTGATGGGCTGCATGGCGTTTGGGTTTGGGCTGACAAACAGTCACGGCCGTGACCCCTCCGCGATCTCCGCGTCTCCGCGTGAGACCGTACCCTTCGTGCCAATCGACGTCCGCCGTAGAGAAAGACCGGCGCGGTCTTGGGCCTTCTGCAGCCGCTAGCGTACCGTCAGACCGCCCCGGACATAGGCATTCAAGCCCGAGTAGTAAGACAATCAACCCACTAAAAAGGCCGTTCGGGGCACCCTTAAAGTGCTCCAAACGGCCTGCGTGATACTGAAACCCGGTGCGACTAAAGAACCTGGCGTTTGCCCGTCTTAGCCGACTCAATCGCGGCTAAGGCGACAGCCACCGCACTGATGCCCGCATCGATGCCCATGGGGAAATCTTTGCCCTTCAGTATGGTGTCCATGAAGTAGTCGATCTCAATACTCCAGCTTTCGGGGTTTGGATTGCGGCGGATGGTGCGCCATTTGAACTCGGGAGCCGCCTTCCAGTCTGGACTGGACTTGCCCACGCACACGCGCAGCGGCTCGGTGTAGTTGTTAATCACTGTGCCGTTGTCAGCGTATATTTCCAAACCGTTGAAACCTGGGCCGCTGGTCCAGCCGCATTCGATGTAGGCCATGGCTTTGTTCTCAAACTCCAGCGTCATGATGGCGTTGTCGTCCAGCTTAATGTCCTTGCGCAGTGTCTTCATGCAGGCGCTGACCGCGGTGATGCGTCCGATCATCCACTGGCAAAGGTCGATGGCATGGATACCCATGTCAAACAACGCCCCACCGAAGGCGATCTCAGGATCGTAGAACCAGTCAGTCTTCGCCCACCCTGGGAAAGGTCCGCCATGTGCGAATCGCACACGCATCATGAAGGGATCGCCAATTTCGTCGCGGTCGAGAAGGGCTTTGATCTTGTTGTTGGAGTGAATCAAGCGGTGCGAAAAGCCGATCATCACCTTCTTGCCGGATGCTTTGGCAGCGGCTTTTACCGCACTGGCTTCGGCCAGGCTGATGGTCATGGGTTTCTCAAGCAGCAGGTTGGCACCCGCATTCAGAGCGGCGATGGCGTGCTCCGCGTGGAATTTGTTGGGTGAGCAGACCGATACGAAGTCAGGCTTCTCCGCGGCCAGCATCTCGCGGTAGTCGGAATAGGCTTTGGCGATCTTGAACTGACCTTTCGCCTCAGCGATGCGTTCCGGCACGGGGTCCGCGATGACGATGCGGCCCACATCCTCGCGTTTGTCGTAGCCAGGCAGGTGCAGTGCCTGTGCGATGGCACCAGCCCCGATGGTGGCTACTGTGTATGATTTGCTCATTCTAGTCGTTCTCCTTGATGATAGATGTTTATAGATTGCATGGTTTGCATATGTAACATTATTGCCATTGTCCGGGGCGGTCTGTCCACCCTTGGGCACGCCAATCTCCCGATTGGCATTTCCCGTCCCCATCCGTGTCATCCTGAAAATCCGTGTAATCCGTGGTTCAGACAATACAGGCAAGGGCACCGCACGCGATGCCCCTACGATCCGGATATCCAGGACGCGATGTTCACGAACGGTAGGGGCATGGCGTGCCGTGCCCCAGGGTCGGGAGACCCGACCCCTACGTTCCGATTGGGCACCGCACGCGATGCCCCTACGATTGGGCACCGCACCCCCGGGCGTCGTGCCCCGTCGGAATCACTCATTAGGCAGATGATACCACTTTTTACTCTCCAAAGAGAGTCTGTTCCGCCAGCAGGCAGATCACATGGTAAATCACCATGTGAAGATTTTGAATCTGGTAGGTCTGTTCGGCAGGCACGCCGATAACTTGCTCGCAGTGACTGTCAAAGGGTGAAGGCTGGCACCCCGTGAAACCCACGGTGTGCAACCCAAACGCCTTGGCGACAGTGAAGGCGTTCAGCACGTTGGCGGAGTGGCCGGATGTGCTGAAGCCGATCAGCACATCACCCGGTCGGCCGTAAGCATACACCTGCTGGGCATACACCAGATCGGCACCCAAGTCGTTGCTGATGGCAGAGATAAGTGCCGTCTGCTGCGTGAGGTCGATGGCCCTCATACCGCGCTGCATCCGGTCGGCCATGGCCGACCAGTTGGCGGCACCGGTGGCCTGCAGCTTCGCACGGTCCGCCTCCGGCATCCGCCGAGGAAGGGCAAAGGCTTTCACCATCTCGCCCACAATGTGCCCGCAGTCGGCGGCACTCCCGCCGTTGCCGCAAAGCAGTATCTGCCCGTTCCCGCGATGGGCGGTGCAGATCATCTCCACCGTGTCCAAGATCGTATCCGAAAGCGGTGTCAGCTCAGGGTGCTGCTGCAGCATGGTCTGGAAGTGTTGGTTGTCTCGTAGTCCGTTCAAAATCCTTCTCCTAATGCCACGCACAGGCTGGCATAATCTCCAATTGCTTCACCCAAAGCAGCAGGCACCACTCGGCAGACGGAGGCACTGAGTGCCAGTGCTTCCTCCGCGATGGTCTGCGCAGCGATGGGCCAGAGCAGCTCATGCTGTCGCACAAACACGCTGCCGATCACGATGTACTCCGGGTTCAGCAGGTCAATCAAAATCGACAGCCCCTCACCTAGCCTGCGGGCCACCGTGTTGTAGATGTCGGTTGCAACCGGGTCGCCCGCTCGCGCGGCTTCCGCTACCGACTGCGCGGTGAGTTCCGAAACCTGCTCCATACTGGGGCAAAACTGGACATAATCTCCACGCTCAAGCAGCTTTTTCACATGCGCTTGCGCCAGACGAGCGATGCCGCCACCGCTGCAGAAGCCCTCGAAGGAACCCTCTTTACCATAACCGACAGGGCCCTGTTTGGCCAGCCGGATGTGTCCCGCTTCACCGGCCATATCGTTGGTGCCGGAATAGAGCCTGCCGTCAAGGATCAACCCCGCGCCCAGGCCGGTGCCGAAGGTCATGAACACCATGTTCTGGCAGCCTTTGCCCGCGCCCCACTTCCATTCTGCCAAAGCGCAGGCGTTGGCGTCATTCACCAGGTAGACTGGCAGACCGTAGCGCTGCTCGAATCGGCTGACGATATGCACTTCGTCCCAGCCATGGAGGTTGGGAGGGCTAAGGATCACGCCAGTTTTGCCGTCCAACGGTCCGCCGCAACTGATGCCTATGCCTCTCATCAGCCCGATCTGCAGCTTGTGGCGCTCCAATATCCGCTGGGTTTGCTGTTCAAACTGCGCCAGAGTCTGCTTTACCCCCTCGCTGGTGAGGGTCGGGAAGGCGATCTTGTCCAGAATCTCCACCCGGTCCGACTCTGCGCGGCCCAGCACGACCGCACATTTGGTGCCGCCGATATCGTAGCCCAGCAGGTAACTGTCTGTCGCCATTAAGCTTGAGCCTTTTCGGACAGCATCTGCGTCCACTTGCGGTATGCCTGCAGCGAGTAGGGCGGCTTGCCGGTGAGGTAGTAGTTGTGACCACTGCCGTTAGCCGATTGCCAGCAGATCATCCAGACGCCTTGTCCCTCTGTGCTGCTAACCTGCTGCACGCTGACGGAACTGTCGGCTGGCACATGCGCTTTGGCATCGCAGAGCTGCTGGCCGGTCTCCACATCGATGATCTGGTAGCTGATGTCCAGCTCTTCCCGCGTGTCGTTGCATGCGATCAGCCGTTGCACGCCCTCGGCAGGCTCGCTGAGTGTCATTACGAACGGCTGCTGGCACTGCTTAATCACATGGTAAGCGCGCTTTTTGCTGAAGTAATAGTCGACCACAGCATCGGATATCTGCGGGGCGCCATCGATGATGTTCCACCAGATGATGCCGGTGCGGCACCACTTGGTCATTCGGAACCGCTCGATGAAGAACTTCATCGCCTCGGCCTGCGAGATCTGGCTGGCATCCGCAAAGTCCTCCAGATTGTCCGGCACCTCGCCAAACAGCACCTTGATGTGGCTGGCCATCAGCTCCACTCGGTAGTCGAACAGGTCGATGCCCGGCACCGGTGAGATGGAGTGCAGCAGCCACTCCTTGTTGTCTTTGTATGGCCAGAGGGACTCGGGCGAGATAAACTTGCGCATCGACTCGGGAGAGGGACATCCGTGATAGCCCGTCTCGCTGGCGAAGTGGCAGATGTTGGTCTGGTAGTACGGGCCTTTGTAGTAGTCGCGCGGACCCCACAAGTGGTCTTCCGACATCGTGTTGCTACCGTTGGCGTAGGCCACGGTGTCGATGTAGGGTGAGCTGGGCAGATAGGGCGCTCCAGGCACCTCTTCACGCAGCACTCTGGGCAGCAGCTCGCGGGTGAGCACATTGGTGTTGGGGTCCACGTCGTCGTTCACGTAGCCGTAGTCGCACTCATTGTCGCCTGACCACAGCGCGATACAGGGGTGTTGGCGCAGCCGCTGCACCACCAGGCGCGCCTCATGCTCCAACCGCGACTGGAACTGCGCATCCTGGGGATAGTTGGCGCAGGCCATCGAAAAGTCCTGCCAGATCATGATGCCTTTACGGTCGCAGATCTCGTAGAATAGGTTGTTCTCATACACGTTCCCGCCCCAGCAGCGGATCATGTTGCAGCCGATGTCATCCACCAGCTCCAGCATGGCGGGGATGCGTTCTACATCGCGCGAATGGTAGGCGTCGGCGGGCACCCAGTTTGTGCCCAGCACGAACAGCTTTTCGTCATTCACCTCAAAGCAGAACTCGCCGTTCCCCTCCGCATCGGTGATGCTGGTGCGGTTGAGCTTCACCGTGCGGATGCCGTGTGTAAAGCTTAGGGTGTCGATCAGCTCACCATTCTTGAGCAGTTGCACCTGCACATCGTATAGCGACTGATCGCCACGGCCTTTCGGCCACCAGAGTCTGGGCTGAGTGAGATAGATATTGAGTTTGCCAACATCAAACAGCATTTTGCTGCTGGCCGAGAACTGCGAATCACCGCAGGTGGCGGTCAACACGATCTGGTAGTTGTCGTCAATGCCCATCTGCGTGCTGGCTTGATAGCTCAGGTAGAGATGCGCGCTTTGATGGTCTGGCGAGATGTGGCTGGTGCGCAGATACACCCGCTCCAGATGCTCCACGGGCCGGTAACGCAGCGTGATGGGCCGCCAAATTCCAGCGGATACCGCGCGGGGCATGATGTCCCAGCCGTACATATGGGCCGCTTTGCGTACATACAGCGAATCATAGTTGGAACCCAGTGTTCGCAGGATCGGCGGGTAGTCGTATTTCTTCGCCTCCAGCACGGCCGGGCGGATGTGAATCAACAGCTCGTTGTGCGGCTGCAACAGACCTGTGAGGTCGAAGCAGTGCTCAATCAGCATGTTATCGGTGGAGGCCAGCAGCACGCTGTTGAGGTAGATGCCGGCATAGCAGTCCAGACCCTCCAGCAGCAGTTCCGGCGTCATGCCAGGCACGTCAAGCGCGTCGAACTCGCGGAAATACCATATGTGGCACTTTTCATACTGGAACAGCTTCGGCATGTTCATACTGTAGAACGGCTCACCGATGATGCCATTCGCCTGGAGGTCCAGCTCGAAGTTGCCAGGCACGGTGCAGGGCATGACCGGCAGCTCCGATGCCCGCAGTTCGTCTATGCTCTGAAAACTGTGATGCTGGGCGTCGGTATATGCAAACTGCCAGTTTCCACCTAGATCGATTTGGTGCTGCTGTGTCCTAAAGTCCATGGATGCCAATCCCCGCCTAGTGCTGTGTGATGCGTCGCACTATAGCAATTCGACTTTTGGGTGGCTTTTCCCTGCTCAGGGGTGTCGATAGCCGAACAGCCACACCTGGGCTGGCCGTCCATATCGCGGCTACCAGCCACGCTGCCGCGGGTTTTGTCACCCCATGGGGCGATGGAACCCGTCGACACTGGGCTGACTGTCCATGTCGCAGGCTGCCAGCCATGCTGCCGCGGGTTTAGTCACCCCATGAATGGGGTTCCCTCACCGCGCGTCTAATGATTCGCAGCCCGCAAGCGGGCGTAGGGGGTGTCTGCGATGCGTCCGCTTCAGCGGACTACCAACTGATCAGCGACGGGTGATGGAGCCCCCTGAGGCGATGGAACCCGTCGACACTGGGCTGACTGTCCATATCGCTGCTACCAGCCACGCTGCCGCGGGTTTAGTCACCCCATGAATGGGGTTCCCTCACCGCGCGTCTAGACATTTGCAGCCCGCGAGCGTCCGCTTCAGCGGACTGCCTACTAATCACTCTTGATAACTGACGAAACCTGCGTCCAGAAAGTGTTTATCAAAGCCGATGAACTCATGGCATCCGTGCTTGCGCATTACCTGAAAACTGACTACATCGACCAGGCTTAGCTGCGACTTGGCACTCAGTTCCAGGGCGTTTATCGCCTGAGTGTGCATCTCTGCGTCTACCCATACCACGTGAAATAACTCCGTTGACCTCATGAAGAGCATGGCTGCATCTAGCCCGATCCTTCTTTGAAGCAGAGCCACTGCTTCCACGATCACATAGTTGTGAAGTAGAAATTCTGCACCATTAGTATCTGCTGACTGCATCATACTCAGTGCCTGTGCATGGTAGATATCTGTGGGCATTGCCAGGGCGATGATGCCGGAGGTGTCAAGAAATATCAACCGAGTTCCTCAGCCAGGTAGTCATCGTGACGAATTGAGAGCTCCGTTTCGCCCGTTTTGCCTGTGCCAATCCAACCGTATTTGGCCTGAAGTGCCGTATGGTCCGCAGCGACGTCCAAGTTCACAGCCAAACCAAGCTTTTCATGCAGTATTTCACGCACTACCGCCGACATCGAGCGCTTCTGCTTATGTGCGGCATCCCGCAATGCTTCATACGTCACATTGTCTATCTGTAGTTGTGTTCTGACCATCGTAACCTCCGCATATCATTGGCTAAGTATATCCAGTACATCATAACATCATGTCGTCATGTATCCATCAGCTCCAGTATACCCGCAGATGAGCGTTCATTGGCGTTGATGCAGCCGTATCATGGCCGAAACGCTGTTGGTACGCATATGCCTCTCCAGAAGGAATACACAGCCATCAGCGTGAACCTAATATCGACAGGAAAGAACGCATAATCTTTCATGAGGTGCCAATATCATGCCCAACACGCCGAAAATCATCGCAGAATGGCAATACAATAAGCCTGGAGTGCCCACTAACTGGGTTGTTGCTCAGGATATCTCAGGTTTCGGTATCAAGGGGGGGCTGTTGTCGGGTGATGTCACGGCGCAGACATGCTTCATGATGTGCAACGGGCTGTCTTTTCCCACAAGCCCCTACCAATGCCTTCATATGCGGGTGCGAGCCAAGCAGACCGGTGAGGGCAATATGCTGTGGATGGGGCCGACAGACCCCACACATAACTGGGACCGGCGTGTGCCCTTCAGCATCAAGCAATCGGGCAAGTGGCAGGATGTGGTTCTGTACCCGTTCTGGCAGACGGAAAAAAGCATCAGCGGACTGCGGATCGACCTTCGCGGTCCTGGCAGATTTGACATCGAATTTATTCGCGTCATCCAGTGGGCAGAGGCCGAATCGGCCAGCCAGCAGACATCGTGGCAGTTTGACCAGCAGCAGCAACAGTCCTGGCGGAGCGGGCCAGACCCCTTGACGATGTTTGCACCTCCGGTCAAGCTCGATCTGTTTGCACGGCGTTATGTCACGCTGAAACTCCGAAGCGCTGTCTCCGGTAGCTGCCGGCTGGTATACGCAGCCGAAACGGCATCCGGTATGCTCTGGGAGCCGTTTGAGGTGCAAGCCAGTCCGCAGACTCAAAACTACACGGTGGAACTGCAGGGCGCCTGGCCAGGCCGGGCGAACTGGAGTTGGCGTGACCCCATCATCGCACTGGGTGTTCAAATTCCCGATCAGATGCAGGGCAAGCTGGTTTGGGAAGGCATGGATATCAATGCCCGACCCCAAGGCCCGGCTGAAATCCAGGTGAAGTATTTCGGCTTCGATGAGGCGATCAACCGCACGGGCCGACCAAGCCGTATAGTGGCGGAGCTGCTCAACTCAGGCGGGGTCGACGCACCCAGGCAAGAGGTTAGCCTCGGTCTGCCGATGGGCGTCAAAGCGGATACAGCCAGTTTGAGACAGACGGTGGACTTGCCATCAGGCGGCGCCGTCACCCGCGTGAGCTGGATGGTCACGGCGGAGAGTGCCAAGAGATACGGATTCAAGCTGTCCGTTCAGGGTAAGCAGCAGGCATCAACGCAGTTGCAGTTCATGAACGCCGTGGAGCTGACCAACGAAACTTCCGTGCCCAAGCCGAAACCAGTGAAGACCCTCACCGACATCTATATGTATTACTTCCCGGGCTGGGAGATTGATGCGCGCTGGGATTGCGTGCGCCGAGTCGCCCCAGAGCGCAAACCCTGGCTGGGATACTACGATGAAACACGCCCCGAGCTGGTCGACTGGCAGATCAAGGCCGCGGTGGATAACGGCATCACAGGCTACATTCTGGACTGGTACTGGGCCGACGGCCGCCTCAGCTTGAATCACTGGCTGGAGAACTACGCCAAGTCGCGGTATCGCGATATGCTCAAAATTTCGCTCATGTGGTGCAACCATGTGGGTGTGCAGGACCGCCACGATTTCCTGAAGTTGATCCGTTACTGCATCGAAAACGCCTTTGGCTGGAAGAGCTACATCACCATAGACCAGAAGCCGCTGATCGTGGTGTGGGATAGCGACCGGCTGCGGAATGGGATGGGCGGCAGCACGGCAGTGGCCAACCTGTTTTCCGAGGCCGAACAACTGGCGGTCCAAGCCGGTTATAAAGGCATCACATTCATGGAATCCGGCATGTATATGCCCGCCACCAGAGCCCGCACCGCGATCGTCAAAGCCGATGGTTATACCGGCTTCATGACGTATCATGACTGGTGGAAGGCCAGCTTCCTGGCACCCAGCGGCCGCGAGGTTGGCTTCGATGACATCGTCAAGACGGCGGAGCAAACCTGGGATGAGAAGCGCAAGGCGGCCAGCGGGATGCGGTACTATCGGGTGCTCGACAGCGGTTGGGATCCTCGTCCCTGGCATGGCGATGGACCCAGAGCTGGCCGTATCATCCACCGCACGCCAGAGCTTTTCGAGGCGTTGCTGCACAAGACGCGCACCGACTGGCAGCGGCACAAACAAGAATTCATATTGCTGGGCCCGGCCAACGAATGGGGTGAAGGCAGCTACATTGAGCCGAATGTGGAGCACGGCTTCCGCATGTACGAGGCGGTGCGCAACGTCTTCGCCACCACACCCAAACGGAACTGGCCAGAGAACATTGGGCCGGTGGATGTGGGTCTACCGCCGATCGAGTTCCCGCCCCTGCCTTTGCAATCAAGCTGGCATTTCGATCGGTCAGTTCAGGGATGGAGCCCCATGATGTGCATCACCCAATTTGGTGTCACAGATGGTGCTTTACGCTTCCACAGCTCGCTGGATGACCCTGCGATAGAGTGCCATGCCCGGGTAGATATGCGCACCGCCAACCGTCTGCGTGTGAAAATGCAGGTTAAGAGCTATACACAGCAGGCACTGTCGGCTCGATTGTTTTGGGGAACTGCGAAGGGTGAGTTCAGCATACAAGCTAGTGTTGGTATATGGATACAACATGATATACCTTTGGAGTTAAACACGATCATGCGGACATATACGGTTGACATACCACCCGAATTCCGAACAGGCGAAACCCGCATTTTACGCTTCGACCCATGTGAGGTGGCTGATGCAGACATCGCGATCGAAAGCATCGAACTGCTGCCGTAGAGTTGGGGGGATCTGTATTGCCTAAGTCCGGGGCGGTTTTCTCCTAACCGCGCCGGTCTTGATTGATTCGTGACAAGTGGTATCGGGTTATCCGCCAGACCGGCGCGGTCTTGAGCCTTCTGCAGTCGCTGGCTTACTGACAGACCGCCCCGGACATTGGCAGCTCGTGACGTTGTACACGGATATCCGGTGTCTACAGATGCAGCCGCAGTTTGCGCAGCACCGCCGCGAAGTTGGTGTCGCCATGAATGCCCCAGGCGCGCAGGTAGGCTGCCCGCAGATCGGTCTGCTTTGTGCTGAAAGCGCCCAAGGCGATCTGAGCGGCCCGGGCCAGACTGACTGAGCTGACATGATAGGCCACCGCGGGATAGATGATGGGCATCAAACCACGCACTCCGGCGGTACAAAAGCCTAGCCGCGCCTTCATGCTGCCAAAACCAATGGTTTTGCCTTTACACATATTCATGGCCTTTTTGGCCAGCCCTTTCAGGCTCATTCCTTCATGCAGCGTGTGCGCCAAGGCCTTATCGCAATACTCATCCCAGCTCATTTCGAATGATTTTAACCGGATCCGTTCCACCATCAAGTGTACCGGGGCCAATGCCGCACGAATTTCGTCCATCCAGGCCGCCAGGTCGCGCGTCATATATGGGGCGTAATTTGGTCGGAACCGGAACTCCATACAGTCATCGTAAAGCGTCTGGAACCCAGGGTCGACATCTTTGCGTGCCTGCATTCTCTTTTGTTTTTCCAGGTAGCTCCAGTCATAGTCGTTCAAGAAGAACAACAGTGCATCGCCGTAGCCAATCACGCCTTTCACCACGTGCTTGACGATGGTACGACGGTCATCTTCGCTCAATCCGCCCCGTTCAAGGATGGCGTCGTTGATGATGAACAGGGTACCGCGGTTGGTCAGCAGGTTGCGCGCATCAGCGGGAACCACCCGATCAAGGTTAAACTGATGAAGACCAGGCACATAGCCCGCATCCCCCAGAATGGTCTTGTGCCCATACCGCATGTCATACCACATGACCAGGCACTCACTGCCCTCAAGTTTCGCAGTGTTGATGGTGCTCAAATCCATACCCAGCCCATACAGCTCAATTAACGGTTGCAAGCCGGTGTCTATGCGTTCTTTCAGTTCCGCCAACCGACTCTCAGGAAGGTTGTTGCATATCAGCAAAAAATCCAGGTTGTTATGGGGCACTTCATTGCCGTCGGGCTGTGTTTCTACGCCGCCTTCACCACGCCCATATCCGCCCAGCATGATCAAGCAGCGCATCTCTTGCGGTGCCACCGCGTTAGTCACCACCATGCCAACATCCTTAGCGGCACTGGTCACCAACCGCTCCACTTCAACCCCGCCTTTGGCGGTGAAACGTCCGAATGGCCTTTCAGCGCTGGTCATCATGGCCTCCTGTTGGCCTCAAAAAGGGCCAGTAACCGTGAGATATGGCAGTCCGGTGTAAAGGACTGCAGGTAGTTGTTCATGGCATTTTGCCCCATCTTGCGTGCCTCTTCAGGTTGGTTCAGCACCGCCATCATCTTTTCAGCGAGCTGTTCCGGGTGATTGGGCTGGATGCCATATCCGTTGTGGCCGTCCTGCAGCCATTCGGTCACGCCGCCGATCTGGCTGGCTATGACGGGGGTGCCCACGCGGAAGGCTTCAGGGCCTCCTAGACCGAACGTCTCCGGCGTGCGGCTGGGCATCAGTGCCGCGGCAGCGCGTGCATTCCATTCAATCAAGGTGTCAGAGTTGACCCGCCCTTCAAAATGCACAGAATCTCCCACTCCAAGCTGTTGGCACAGTGCTTTGTGTTCGAGCTCTTTACGACCGCTGCCGAATATGCGCACCTCAGCGCGGCCATCCAGCAGCTTTGCAGCCTGCAGAGTGGTGTCGATGCCTTTACCCGTCACAAGCTGCGCGGCCAGAACAAACAGG
The DNA here is from genome assembly GCA_963677485.1 of Armatimonadota bacterium. GTDB lineage: Bacteria > Armatimonadota > HRBIN16 > HRBIN16 > HRBIN16. Next base: position 2,139,625 of record OY781964.1, read on the forward strand.
TTTGGCTGCCGAGGCACATCAGGCACTTGAACAGGCAGGGCGTAAAGCGGGATACCATGAACCTGTGAGCGGTCAAACCCGTGGGCGATGATATGCTCTGCCATATAGCTGGATCCGGTCACAACACCCTGCATTTGCATCATGATGCGGTGGTGTTTCCTCAAGCTTCCGCAGGTGGTGATGCCCAACGGGGGGAAGCCATCCCGCCGGTTCAAGAAGCCCAGGCACGGCAGATAACAATACGGCCCGATGGTGCGTGAACAGGTATGCCATCCAATGGCGGTGTACTTATGCTCCCTCAAACAAAACAGTTTGTGGTCATGGATAAACCGGAAGGTGGGCACTGCACTATCAGCAAACTGCTTCAGTAATCCAATGTCTTCAAGCCGGTGTATGTAGATCACATCCGGCGTCAATTCAGTCATCTGGCGGGGGATGTCCACCATAGGGTAGGCTTGCGTAAACGGGGCCAGGAATGCAGCATCTGCGCGTGAGCGTACATCATACAGCAGGACATTCTCGTGCCCCGCATCGGCCAGCAGTTTGGCCGTGTTGTGGATGTATCCTTCTGCGCCACCCATCGGATAAGCGTTCTCATTGACCCACAGTATACGCATCTAGTTTTGAATCACCTTGCGGCGGGCCGTACGGACCTCATTGTAGATGGCGACCATGCGTTTGGTAATGATCTCCCAGCTATATTGTTGTTGTGCCTTGACCAGGCCCTTCTCGGCCAGGCCTTGGCTGATAGCCGGATGCATCAGCACATCACACACCGTCCGAGCCATTGCGGAGATATCCGAGGGATCAAACATCATCGCATCATATTCGTGCTTCACAAAACTGGGAACCCCGCCCACCCGGGCGGCGGCAACTGGCAAGCCAGCGGCCCATGCCTCTAGTATCACAATGCCGAAAGGCTCATGGATGGAGGGCAGTAAGAACATATCTGCGGCGTGGTATGCGTTCACCAGGTCGGGTGAATGAGCATCAATCCCCGGAATCAGCACCACACGGTCAGCGACACCCAACTGCTGAGCCATCTGAACAACCTTCTCCATGTAAGGCGTATTGGTCACATGCCCGATCAGCAGAAGATAGACATCGGGCAGTTGTTTACGGATTTCCACTAAAGCCTGGACGGCACCAAGCTGGTTCTTCTGGTGATCGATCCGTCCCATCACCAATACCAGTTGGGCGTGTTCAGGTATTCCATGCGCCGCGCGGAAAGCGGTGCGGTCACCCTTCGCAAACCGTGCCACATCAACTCCGTTAGGCACATGCTCTACCCGCAAACTCGGGTAACGCTTGCGGACCTGCTCACACTCAGTCGTACCAACACAGATCACCGCATCGGCATCAGGCACCACCTGACGTGAACCGAGCATCACGCCCAGAGGCTTGCCCCACTCAAACGATCCTTTGAACGGCGACACCACCGAGGCGAACTCCTCGTCGGGAACATCAAATAACCCACCATGCAGGGTCACCACATAGGGGATTTTCCGCTGTTTTGCGACCACTCGGGCCGATCCGCCCAGTCTTTTGAAGGTATGAAGATGGATGATATCGAGGTTCGGTTCCTTACGCAGTGCGTTCATCAGAGGTAGAGAGACTAAATTGCCGCCTTTTCGGTCCATTTGCAGCCTGGCATCATCGGTAAGTCCCCACCAAGGATAGCAGTAGTCAAAACGGCGCACTGGAATCCCGTCAATCAGCTCAGCGTGGTCCTTAGCAAGTGCCATAGAAGTGAAAATCGAGGTGTCATGGCCCAGTTGCTGCAGTTGCTTGCTAGTCTCGAGGATCACCGTCTCGGTGCCTCCCCAGTCTGACTGGACAAACCGGCGTGGAATCTGAATCACCTTCACGCTAAACGCACCTCCTACGGTATGAGCCGTGGAAATAGTGGGCTGTATAGTCACGGACAGTGTTTTGCCAGCAACAGCCCGGCAGATCACACAAGATAGAGCTTGTCTATCTCATTGGCCACGGCACCATACACGGGGCATCCACCCAGTTTCAGACGGTCCATTGCCTTGCGAATATTGGAAGCTGTTTGATACCTGCTTTTGACAACAAAAACACCATAATCTATCGTTTGGGAAAGCAACTCAGCATCCACATTATCCAGCACAGCCGAGGCTTCTACCATCACGATGCTATAACGCCGGCCAAGTTCATCCATAAGTGTAGCCATGCGTTTACTGCTGATCATATCGGGGGTGACAGTAGTGCCGATACGGGGGATGATGCTCACCCCTCGCAGCTTTGTAGCCTTGATGATTTCATCAATATTGGTCACTTTACCTTCAAGGTAGTCACCTATACCAGCACCCTCAAGTTGTTCGGGTGTACACAACTCCGTGATGCTGATATCCTCGCTGCCGCCGTCGATAATCAACACGTTCTCGTCTTGTCTTCCCAGCGATGCAGCGACATGAGCTAAGACCGTGGTGGTGCCTTCACTGTGTCGGGCACTGCAGACCAGCAGCCGGTTTCCGTGCTGCTGACAAAGCTGCCTGATAAGACGCGCGATCACGCTGAATTCCTCTACGGTCACGACACCCTGTTCCGTTGGCATTTGGCGCTGATTCTTGTCAAGATACGGCAGTTGTCCAATGGCTGGCACACCCAAACGAGCAGACATGTCGGGGGCGGACTTTATCCTGGTGTCGGAGAGTTCCATTCCGAGTATAGCGGCCAGTGTGATGATGACACCAAAGGCGAAGATACCCATTGTCAATGTCTTGCGGTTGCTCTTGATGGGGTTCGAGGGCACCTTGGCATCTGAGATCAGTACGAAGTCATAGCTGTCGCTTCCGTAGAACCGCTTCGCCTTGCCAAGCACATCAAGTAACTGACCCTTTTCATCTTCCAGGTTCTTCAGGTTGCGGCTCAGCACTAGATACTGCCGCTGGGTGCTGGGCAGCGATTCTACCCTGGCACTTGCTGCCTGACGTGCCAGCTCAAAGCTCTTGACGCGTTCTGCCACCGATATCTGGTCGAGTTGGAGATCAAACTCTTTCTTTAGCATCTCTTGCAGCATATCGCCAGAGGGTGTAGATCCCAGGTTGGAGGGGATTACCACACGATAAAGCTGCTCCAACTGATCTTTCCACTGCTTGACCTGGTCACTGTCAATCGAACGCACTTTCTGTTCTTCGTAGGCCAGTCTAGCGGCTTCATACTGTGTCTGGCTGATGGCGCCACTTTCCAGCAGTCGTTTGGCTCTTGCCAGTTCCAGCTCCCGCTGGGCCAACTGTGCAGCATTTGAGCGCAGTTCTTTGTCGTCAGTGATCTTCTGGCGCAGGTTCTCTATGCGGGTATTGATGTTGCTCAGGCGATCCAGCTCAAACATTTGCTTCTGCTCACCAGAAACGCGGTCCTTAAGCTGTTTGATCACTGTGCCGAGGTTCCTGACCTGCTCACGAAGCGTCTTCTGGTCGCTCTTTGCCTGTTCCCAGAGCAAATCCATCTGGTTGAACTGGTCGAGCGCGGCTTTACTCATCTCTACAAACTCGGTATAGTTCGTCTTTTCACTGAAGACCTGAAGCTCACCGTCAATCTTTTTCAGTGCCTCGGTGACCACCGCCAGCCGTTTGCTGACATCGCGGATCTGTCCCGATGCGGCCTCTTTATCAATGCGAACGCCATTTTCGAGGAAGGTGTCTCTGGTCATGTTTGCGATATCGGCGCATAACTTCGCATCATCCCAGGTGACCACGATACTCATTATCTCCGTGTTCTTCTCCACTGAGACATCAATCGCCTGACCAACGGAATCAAGGGACGCTGCCAGGTTCAGTTTGCGGCGGACATCTTCCAGGTTGGGCTTCACTTTGACCATGCTGACCTGGGTCATCAGCGATTTGCCGATATCGAGAATTTCACGTTTCTTTTCTTCAGAGGGTTTATAGAGAAGCACTGTGGTGGTCTGGTAGATGCTCTTATTCATCAATTGGCCACCATAATAGGCCAGAGCTGCAAAAAGTGCGATCATGATCACCAATATGAATTTCCTACGCCATAGGCCAATTAATAGCGTGCGGATATCTATTGGTAATTTCGCTTCTTGTTCAGCTTCAGGGTTGACGAAAGGCTCCGACAACGTGGCTTCTCCTAATGTATCGGTGGATTCATACAACGCCACCGTAATATCACTATATCACCCGCAAGCACCAGCTTGGCACATTCATATTATTTTCGGCTGAATTTCGACAACAATTTCTGTCGTTCGGTTCGTTCCAGGCTGATTAGTATGAACAACGCCGTAAATACGGCCATGCCGGGCAGGCTGTCAACGACAACATGCATCAACGTTAAAGGCGGAAGCACACGTATCATACCCAGCGTCACTACAAGCTGAGCTAACGCCGGAATGACGGCTGGGAACAGTACCCCCAGCAGGTAGTCCTTTAAATCCACCCGGAACTTCGCACATGCCATGCGTACGACATAAAGAAGGTTGACGAGGATGGCAGTTAACAGTGTGCCATACGCCACACCGTTCAAGCCGATCCAGTAACCCAGCAGGAAGCTGAATCCGATGTTGACGGCTATTCCCAGAACAGCCGCCTTGGCAGCCATTTTGTGAAAGCCGGTCATGGCAAGCACCATAGAGGCTACTTCCTGCAGCATCGATATGGACATGGCCGTGACGAGGATGATGAGCACGGGCCCTGCTTTCACGAAATGTTCACTTCTCATCCAGGTGACGATCAGGTGGGTGCCCAGCGTATAGATGACCACGGTGATCATGATGGTGATGGCCCAGGCATATTTACTGCCTCTCAACAGCACATTGCGGATGGCCCAGAAATCATCTTTGCCTTTTAACTCAGCCACATAGGGCGACAAGACATTCACGACCTGCTTGGTCAGCAGGTAAAGTGTCTCCGAAATCTTCAAGGCGATGCCATAATAACTGACCTGCATGGTGTCTTTGAGCACCAGGTTGACCACAATGGGGTCGGTGCGCAGATATACCAACGCAGCCACATTGATCACCAGTTGCGTGGCACCAAAGCTGGCGGCTTCCCGCAGCAGTTTGGGATCCCACTTCCGTGGATCAATGTGCAGGCGATCCACCAATTTGTAGCTGAGCACGACGAATGGCAGATTATCAATGAACAGGCACACCAGGTTGACTATGGCCAGTGCCACCATGCGGTCTTTGATGGCCAGACCGCTGGCTGGTGAGAGCACATACCAGCCAATGAGCGCATAACTTGTGGCTGCGATCGCTTGATAGACGTTGATCATGCTGATGCGCTGTTCGCCAAAGAGGATGCCGCGGAACATGGCCAGCGGTAGCCCAAGCGTGACGAACCGGGCGAGCAGGATATAATAGGTCAACATCGAGGCTCCCTGCCGGTCGACAGGGATGTGCAGGGTATGCAGCATGATCAGCGAAAACAAAATACCGACTACGGTAGTTCCTGCAGATATCCACAGATACACAGCGGCAAAGGTGCTAAGCATCTTGTTGCGGAATTCTATATCGCCGCTGCCCTTGCAGTGCGCCACATACTTCACAACGCTGGTGGCGAAGCCGAAGTCGGCCAGACCGAAAATACCGACCACAGACATCACCAGAGTCCATATACCGAACTCACGTTCGCCCAACTGTCGGACCATGTATGGGGTGTAGAAGAAGAAGATGATGATGGTCAGCAGTGTCTGAAGATAGTTCGACACGCTGTTTTTCATGACTGTTTTGACGCTGTCGTCGTTCATGCCTGCTCATTCTCCTTCTGCAGCTGCAGCATCCGCTTTTCTCTGCGCGCGGCTAACATCTTTTGTATCTTGAATGCATGTTGTTTCTTTACCATCACCTGATCACGGTGGACGATACCGGCTACTGTGCCCATCATGAAGTGAACGAGCAGGAATAAAGGGGTTTGACGGAACTCCCATTCTGTCTGGCTTTGAATCAACGCAGCCGTGAGACCCCAAAAAGCACCGGTGCCCATCATTCGGAACAGGTCATTGCCTTTTTTGAACAGGAATGGGGTCACCAGACTATACCAGCGCAGCCACACTATCGCAAAAAACAGCACACCCGGATACCCCAGCTCCCCCTGTGTGAGAGCAGACAGGCTGTGTCCAGGTGCGGCCTGTGCCAAGTCAGGAGAGTTTCTGGGCACTTCCATGTCTGGCATCGTGTTTACGTCAGTGTAGGGGTTATATTCCATTCCCAGCATCGCACCATATTTATTGGTAGCTGCCCAACTCCAGTTGTTCAATCCAACCCCCAACGGCTCATCTGCACGCATCAATGCAGCAAGGTTGAAATAATAACCACGGCCTTGTGTGGGGTCATCGGTTATTTCCTCCTTGTTCTCCTCCATGCGTCCGCCGATGGTGTCCCAGCTTTGTGCAATCACGAAACTTCCTGCGATGACGGCGATCGACATGATGATGATGTTGCGCGGCTTCGGCTTGAACAATCCCGCACTCCAGGCGGAACCAGCACTCACCAGCATCACGGTCACAAATCCAGTGCGGCTTTGCGTCAGCACCACGGCAATGATAGCTAAAGGTATGCCGATGAAACAGAGTGTCCTGGTTTTCGACGGGGCGTTACTGAAAGCCACCGAGATGCACACTGCCACACAGATACAACAATACATCGAGAGTGTGTTCGGGTTATCTGTCAGTCCCTTTACACGGTTCATGCCCATACGGTATCTCTGCGTGATCGCCTCGTAACCCTGGTATATCGCCACCATGGCGAAGGCGTTGACGACTAAGATCAGATCATTCCGGTCCCGTATATTGATAGCCACCGTGGAATAAGCGACGATACCTCGAAGTATCTTCGAAAGCTCGTATACCCCAAAGAGCTTGGGTTCATGCATCAGCACATTGATGATGCAATAGACGAAGTAAAGCAACAAAGGAGCCATACCAGCCGGTGTGAATGGCTTCTTATCACGTTTGGTCTGGATTAATGCGACTCCAAGCAGAATCCACACCATCATGTCGACGTAGCTGACTTCGATCCCGCGTGTGGTGCCTCTGTACCAATCGCGCCCTATGAAGTTGATATCCACCAGGTCTGTTTTCGTGGTGCAAAACACCAGTAAAAACATCAGCGCGTTTCGGAGCATCTTGTTATTCATCGCCAACACGATCCCAATTGGTGTTGCGATGATGAAGAGTCCGAGAACAATCGCCTCTTTAGCGGTCAAGTGCTATACCGCCTGCTGCGCGTCTGGGCGGAGTTCGCCCTTACTCTTCAACTCCATAAATAGCTTATCTAGCAGCCGACTGCCGGCATCATCGAACAGATACTGCTGTGCATATTCAAGACCCTGCGTGATCAGCTTCTGACGCAAAACCTCATCTGTGCTGACCCTCTCGATGGCCTGCTTCAACCCCTCTACATCACCCATCTCCACAAACAGCGCGTTTTCGCCATCCTGGATATAGTCTTCGGTACCGATACATCGTGTGGCGATACACGGGGTTTCAAGGGCAAGACTTTGGATGAAGGTCATCTGGCCGCTGGCGGTATCTTTGTTGCTGACCGGGATCACGCAGATGTCACTCTCCGCGATGATGCTCAGATAGTCGTATTGCGAAATACTTTGCAGCAAGGTGACATTTTCGGGCATTGGAAGCCCTTCCACCGCATAGGGATGCGTCACCACTACCAGGTGTACGGGCAGATTCTCGATCGCTTTGAACAGAGAGGCATAGTCGCGGCTGCTGCTGCCCAGCGCACTGATGAAGTGCTCAGGCAGTTTATATTTCTCGCGTGTTCCTGAATATTCCTGACGGGTGATCTTGCTGATAGTCAGTGGTGTGAATACAAACTTCTCAATGGGCAGCTCCAGGGTTTGTGAATAAGCGGTGCGCTCATGATTACTATAAACAATGAAACGGTTCACACTGCGCAGGAACTTCTTGCTTAGCCGCTGAGTAAGCCCCTGGTAGGCATGCCCCATGTTGAACAGCCACACGATGTGAGGTGTGGTGTCATGAAACATCAACTGCATCACACTCATTGCGAAGCCCACCTGGGGGAAAGATGTGACCACCAAATCGTAACGATGAAAGAACATATGCCATCGCGCTTTGGCTGCCAGTCTGAAATACATCAGCCACTTCAAGGCACCTGTGCGTTTTTGGGTGATATCTGGTTTGATGTTGAGGCCGATATAGCCACATTCGTATTCCTCAGCGTTCAGGTACTCCCCCAGCCAGGTGCGCTCGGGGCGAAGGAACCAGGCAACGAATAGAATCCTTCGTTTACGTGGAGCCATAGAGTATCCCCCTTATGATAGATGATGAATCAATAAACCGATAGATGATATGCAACAACAACCCGCACCCAATCTGGCCGAGTAGTTACTAGATGCATTTATTCTACCATTCATGGTCATGTAATTGGTGTGTTGCGTGTTTACAGCTTATGTGAGGGGTGGTTGGCATCCGTAGCACGTTGGCACGGCTACACCTCCCCATGATGATATGTTTGGGATATTTGAAATATGGCTAAAATCACACCCACATTGGCACATGCAAATGATAAAATGTTAAAGGCCTGTTAATCGGGCTTTAGACGATGTCCACAATGATGCTGATTGCACCATTTGAGAGGAGCCAACAGATTGCGATTCACTAAGAAGGATAGCATCTTCTACGATATGCTGATTAAGCAGGCGGAGCTAGCATGTGAAGCCGCCGAAGCTTTCAAAACTATGGTCTCTGACATGGAGAACGCCTCCATGTATCAAAAACAAATCGTGACACTAGAGCACGATGCCGACGAAGTGACCCATCAATTAGCCAATAAGGCGGATGCGACGTTCGTCACACCTTTGGATAAAGAGGATCTTCGCGTTTTAAGCTCGCAGTTGGATGATGTGATGGACCACATAGAATCCGCTGCCAGTCGGCTGCTGTTATACCGACTGACGGAAGTACGCCCTGACCTGCTTCGGCATCTCGACATTCTATGCCGTGCGACGCAGGCAACCAGAGTTGCAGTGACCAGTATGAAAGATGCCAGCCATCGCGCCGCTATGCATGACACCATCGTGGCCATTCACCGCATAGAAAATGAGGGAGACCTGGCTTTCCGTAAAGCACTGTCTGACCTGCATTTTGAAGTTGAACACCCAGATCCGCTGATGGTCATGCGTTGGAAAGAGATATACGACCGAGTAGAAGTCTCCGTAGATGCGTGTGAGGATGTAGCCAACTCAATAGAGAGCGTGCTGATCAAATATGCCTGATTTCGCGCACATCCCGCCTGTCGTGATACTCACGATTATTTTCGCGTTGGCATTTGACTACATCAATGGATTTCACGATACCGCCAACTCGATCGCCACTGTAGTCAGTACCCGAGTCATGACCCCGCGATCCGCCATCATGATGGCGGCGATCTTAAACTTCGTAGGGGCTCTGGTAGCACACAATGTTTCGAAAACAATCTCTCAAGGACTAGTAGATCCTTCCGGTGCCCCGCAGACGGTGGTTTTGGCTGCCGTGATGGCAGGTATCGTATGGAATCTGATCACGTGGAAATACGGCATCCCAAGCTCCAGTTCTCATGCGTTGATTGGGGGACTGGTTGGCGCGGCCATCGTGCATGCCGGGACTGATGTGGTGAAGTGGGAAGGCGTCATCCATAAAGTGGTGCTTCCGCTGTTTTTATCACCCATGATGGGCTTCCTGGTAGGCTGGATCATCATGCATGTCATCTACCGCGTGTTTAGCGATGCTCATCCTGGCAAAATCGGTGCAGGATTTAGAAATCTCCAGAGGTTCTCAGCCGCTTTCATGGCCTATAGTCATGGTATGAATGATGCGCAGAAGAGCATGGGCATCATCATGCTAGCTTTGGTTTCTGGAGGCATGGTTCCTCAATCGCAACTCAATAACCACCCACTCCTCTGGGTCATGATCGCTTGTGCCACTGCCATGGCCCTGGGAACTTCGGCTGGAGGCTGGCGCATCATCAAGACCATGGGCCATAAAATCATCCGCTTGGAACCCGTCCATGGTTTTGCAGCAGAAACAGCCGCCGCCACAGTGATTACACTAGCCAGCCGGTGGGGTATGCCTGTCAGCACCACGCATGTGATCGCGGGCAGTATATTCGGCGTAGGCTGCAGCAAGCGGGCAAGTGCCGTCCGATGGGGTGTGGCCATAGAGATGGTCATCGCCTGGTTCCTGACGCTTCCCGCCGCGGCAGCTTTGGCAGCCGTCATCTACTGGCTTCTAGAACATGTGTTCCATATCTAATAGTAAGATCCGAAGACCCGTTTGTCCGATCGCTGGGCGTCTGGTATTGGCTAGCGTAATACATCGTCCAGCGAATTCTCTCTAGATTTCGCAAAACCCCTCTGAAATGCTTGAATCGGCATACCAGCTCTGGTAACATAGGTTTAAGAGCAACCGGCTGCCGTCAATCATCATCTAAGGAACAAGAGAATAAGCCAGTGTCTTCGGATATAGAAGCAATGAACCTTAGCGATTTTCGACGTTTCCAGGGGCAGACAGACCGAGAGGTCATTGTCTGTGCGCAATATGGAGACCAAACAGCGTCAGAGTATATACTTTTTAAGTATCGAAACCTTGTGCGCACCAAAGTGAAGACCTACTTCCTTTTGGGCGCCGAGCGTGACGACCTGCTTCAGGTGGGCATGATCGGTCTGTGGCAAGCTATTATTGACTACAGCGTGGAGCGGCCCATCTCCTTCCCCGCTTTTGCCAAAGTGTGCATTCAGCGGCACATCATCACGGCGATTAAAGCTGCCACACGCCAAAAGCAGATGCCTCTCAACCACTCACTTTCGTTGGAGATATCTTCGTCTGACGAGGATTCCGACTGGAGCCTGGCAGACATGCTGCCCGCCAGCAACGAAAATGACCCTGAGAACCGGCTGCTGCGGGCCGAAGACACCCGGAACCTGAAACACGACCTGGATAACATGCTGAGCCACTTCGAGTGGAACGTGCTGCAGCACTACCGCTACGGCAAGTCCTACAAAGAGATCGCCGACAGCTTGGGCTGTAAGCCGAAGTCGGTAGATAACGCCCTGGCGCGCATCAAGCGCAAGGTGCTGGACATGCAGATCGGCGACGCCGACTTGCGGGATATTTTCGTGTAGGGGTTTGAGGGTCGGTTTTGATTGCCACAGTCCGGGGCGGTTTTCTCCTAACCGCGCCGGTCTTTTTTTCGGGCCAAAGGCTTTCCGGCTATCCGTGGCGGTTTTCGTTGCCTGAGTCCGGGGAGTAATTCCATATCTACACCTGTCTTGATTGCCTGTGTCCGGGGCGGTTTTCTCCTAACCGCGCCGGTCTTGGTTTTTTCGGGCCAAGCGATTTCCGGCTAACCGCCAGACCGGCGCGGTCTTAAGCCATCCTCTACCGCTAGCTTACTGACAGACCGCCCCGGACATAGCCAATAGAGATTTATGGAAAAAAGACGCGCCTAAGTTTGGCGCGGTTTTCTCTAACCACGCCTGTCTTGATTGCCTGAGTCCGGGGCGGTTTTCTCCTAACCGCGCCGGTCTTGATTTTTCGGGACAAGGGACTTTCAGGCTAACCGCCAGACCGGCGCGGTCTATAGCCTTCCTCTACCGCTAGCTTCCTGTCAGACCGCCCCGGACATAGCCAATGAGGATTTTCGGAAAGAAGATACGCCTAAGTCCGGGGCGGTTTTCCCCTAACCGCCCCGGTCTTGATTTTTCGGGCCAAGCGATTTCCGGCTAACCGTCAGACCGGCGCGGTCTTAAGCCATCCTCTACCGCTAGCTTACTGACAGACCGCCCCGGACATAGCCAATGGGGATTTTAGGAAAAGAAGAGGTGCCAACTTCCAGGGCAGTTATTTCTAACCTCGCCGGTCTTGATTTCGGGACAAGAGATATAGGGTTATCCGCCAGACCGCCCCGGCCAGTGCCGATGGGTGCTTATTTATTCGCGGCCATTGGCCTTAGTCACTGTCATTGTCAAACATATGATCCATGACGCCATATGAGATTACTTGCTTGTGGAACTCAATAATACTACTGCGGTTACCGAACAACTCCAGCAGCTCTTCGCGCTTGAGTATTGTCGGCTCATCCGATATAAGTGCGTGGTATGACGAATGTGGCCATGATGTAAAGTCATTGGTAAACGAGTGCTTCACCGGGTTCGTATGGATATAATAGATCACTCTCGTCAAATAACTCTCAGACAAGATCAGTTGACGGCCGAATGGTTGCCGCCACAACCCACCAGATCGTTTGTAGGTATTGTTGTATGATTTGGCATAGGCGTTTAGCAGGTTGTTGAAGCCGTGACTGACAGTGTTGGATGCATCTCCTACAGGGCCATCTACCGGTTTTGGTTTGACCTTGATTAGCATATGGAAGTGATTGCCCATGAGGCAATAAGCGTAGATATCCACAAGAGACGTCAGATGTTTATATGAAAGCTCAAGGAAATACGAGTAGTTTCGTTCTTCAATAAAAATGCGGGCATCTTGTATCCCTTTACCATAAATATGGTAAAAACACCCCTCACGAAAGACTGCACTCGCAGGCATATCACCACCTCGTGTGACGAGAACTGTGGCTTCAGTATACCGTAGAAAATAAGGTGATGGAAACCTGGAGACGGTAAGGTGAAGTTCGTGGGCAGTTGTCACCAGCGTCGGCCTTCGTTGCCTAAGTCCGGGGCGGTTTTCTCCTAACCGCGCCGGTCTTGGTGTTCGGGCCGAGCGATTTCCGGCTATCCGCCAGACCGGCGCGGTCTCAAGCCTTCCGCAGTCGCTAGCTTACTGACAGTCCGCCCCGGACATAGGCAATGGGGATTTTTGGAAAGAAGAGGCGCCAAAGTTGGGGGGCGGTATATGCTCACCGCGCTGGTCTTGATTTTTCGGGACAAGGGATTTCGGGCTATCCGCCAGACCGGCGCGGTCTAGAGCCTTCCGTTACCGCTAGCCTACTGACAGACCGCCCCGGACATAGGCAATGGGGGTTTTAGGAATGAAGACGCGCTTAAGTCCGGGCGGTATTCCTTGACTTCGCCGGTCTTGATTGCCTGTGTCCGGGGCGGTTTTCTCCTAACCGCGCCGGTCTTGATTTCGGGACAAGCGATTTCAGGCTAACCGCCAGACCGGCGCGGTCTCAAGCCATCCGCTACCGCTAGCGTACTGTCAGACCGCCCCGGACATAGGCAATGGGGATTTTTGGAAAGAAGACGCGCCTAAGTTCGAGTAATATGCTAACGGCATCGGTCTTGATTTCGGGACAAGGGATTTAGGGCTATCCGCCAGACCGGCGCGGTCTCAAGCCTTCCGCTACCGCTAGCTTCCTGACAGACCGCCCCGGACATAGGCAATAAGGACCACCCGAGCCGCCCCGGACATTGGCAATCCAGACCGGCGCGGATACAGCATTTCAACAACCCCCCCACGCGCACGCTACCGGTTCTGGCGGCGGGCCTCGAAGAGCAAGATGCCGCTGGCGACGACGACGTTCAGCGAATGCGCGCCGCCGCCCATGGGGATGGTGGCCATGTCGTCCAGCGAGCCTCGGGTGTCAGCGGTGAGGCCGCTGTCCTCGGTACCGACCCACAGGCAGAGGGGCGCCTTGAGGGGGGCATCCCAGTGTGCCTGGTGCGAGCGGCTGGTGCTTCCTACCTGACGCCATCCCGACTGCCGGAAGGCCTGTATCGCCGGTTGCGAGTTATCCACGATGCACACCGGCACATCCGCGATGCTGCCGGTGGTGGCACGCACGCCAGCGCGGCTGTAGAGGTCGCCACAGGGGTGAATGAACACCACAGCCTTCACTCCCGCCGCATCGGCGGTACGCACCAGCATACCGCAGTTCCGGGGGTCTTGCAGGCACTCCGCCACCAGCACGATGCCATCAGCCAGCTGCGCCAGGTCGCTCAAGCTAATCTGCTGCATCGGCATCACCGCCACCGCCATGCAGTTGGTGTCATACCCGGTGCCCATCAGTTTGGGAAACAGCCCCTTCTTGACCAGCATCACATGGACATGGGCCTTCAGGAGCTGTTCAGTGACCTGCGGGTCCACGTCCTCACGCAGCAGAACCCGTTCGGGTTTGATGCGGGCGTGGAGGGTTTTGAGCACCTGCTGCGCCCCCTCCAACAGAAACTTGCGTTCCTGCTGACGGGGGGCATTCTGGTTCAATCGGCTGGCGGAGACGAACAGAGGGTGTTTCTGCTCGGTGATCAGATCGGGCATGACTAGCTTTCCGCTACTTTAAGCACACTGAGGAAGGCCTCCTGCGGAAGCTCCACGGAGCCCACCTGCTTCATGCGCTTCTTGCCCTCTTTTTGCTTCTCGAGCAGCTTGCGCTTTCGGCTGATGTCACCACCGTAGCACTTGGCAATCACGTTCTTGCGGAGTGCAGACACTTTTTCCGCCGCGATGACCTTCGCGCCGATGGCGGCTTGCAGACGCACCTCGAACTGCTGCTTGGGCACTACTGTGCGAAGACGCTCTACGAGCGCCTTCCCACGGTTGAAAGCGCGGTCACGGTGTGTGATGAAGCTGAGCGCATCCACCGTATCACCGTTGATCATGATGTCCAGCTTCACTAGCTCGCTGCGCAGATAGCCGATGGGGTCGTAATCAAATGATGCGTAGCCTTTGCTGCGGCTTTTCAACTGGTCGTAAAAGTCCAGCAGGATTTCCGACAGCGGCAGGTTATAGGTCAGCATCACACGCTTGGGTGTGGGATACTCCATCTTCACGAACTCGCCGCGACGTTCGATGGCGAGGTCCATCATGGGCCCCACATACTCCTTGGGCACATAGATGTTTGATCGGATGAAGGGCTCTTCCACATAATCGATGAGCGTAGATGACGGCCAGTGGGCCGGGTTGTCAATGGTGGTAAATTCCCCATCGGTCTTCATCACGCGATAACTCACGGATGGTGCCGTCGCGATCAGGCTGATACCAAACTCGCGTTCCAGCCGTTCCTGCACGATGTCCATATGCAGCAGCCCGAGGAATCCGCATCGGAACCCAAACCCGAGGGCCGCAGAACTCTCCGCCTCGAAAATGAGAGAGGCGTCATTGAGTTGGAGTTTCTCCAACGCGTCGCGTAGCTCGTTGAAGTTTTCGCCATCCATGGGGAAGAGCCCGCAGAAGACCATCGGCAGCACCGGCTTATATCCGGGCAGCGGTCTTTTGGCGGGGAACTCCGCATTCGTCAGCGTGTCGCCCACGTTCACATCGCCCACGGTTTTCATGCTGGCTACCAGATAGCCCACTTCGCCGCAGCTCAACTGCTCGCTGGCCAGCATTTTGGGCTGGAAGGTGCCCACGCCGGTGACTTCGAACTCTTTGCCGGTGCCCATACAACGAACCATGTCACCGGGTTTGACACTGCCGTCGATGACGCGCAGATAGGTGACCACGCCCAGGTAGGCATCGAAATGGCTGTCGAAAACCAAGGCACGTAGCGGAGCTTCGGGCCGGCCGCTGGGTGCCGGCACCCGTGTGATGATCGCCTCCAGAATATCCTTAATACCCACGCCCGTCTTCGCACTGCAGGCGATGGCTTCGGTGGCATCAATCATCAAAACATCGTCGATCTCTTCTGCGGCTCGATCAATATCGGCGGCAGGAAGGTCGATCTTGTTGATCACCGGGATGATGGTGAGGTTGGCGTTCATCGCCAGGTTTACGTTCGCGATGGTCTGCGCTTCCACGCCCTGAGTGCTATCAACCACCAGAATCGCACCCTCGCAAGCGGCGAGGCTGCGTGACACTTCATAAGCAAAGTCCACGTGACCAGGGGTGTCAATCAAGTTCACTTGATAGGTCTGGCCATCTAAAGCGGTATAGTGAAGCCGCACGGTCGCCATTTTGATGGTGATACCGCGCTCGCGCTCCAGGTCCATTTGGTCCAGCATCTGCTCATGCATATGCCTTGGATCCACAGCCCCAGTGACCTCAAGGATGCGGTCAGCAAGTGTGGATTTACCATGGTCGATGTGAGCGATGATACAGAAATTACGGATGTGAGATTGTGGGTCTAGTGACATTCGGCCCCTCCCTGCATCCTTGATTTTACCATATACGGGGGCCTGGGCATGAATGCGGGACCATGAGACGGGTGGTTATCGTTTGTTTGGCTGCAGGAAGGGCGATTCGCGGTTCGCCCCTACACGGAACCTCCGCGCCGGTTTTCCCCTAACCGGGGCGGTGTTGTTCCGTCCCCCTGGGTACGCCAATCTCCCGATTGGCTCCCTCCCCATCCGAACCTATCCGTGTAATCCGTGGTTCAGACAATCCGGGTATCGGACGGATGAGACCGATTGGACTGACAACATAGTGGGCAACCACAGGGACTGCCCATAGTAAGCGTTCCGGCGGCTATTCGCTAATTCGCGACCACGTTCACGAGCTTGCCGGGCACGACGATCACCTTGCGCACGGTCATGCCTTCGGAGAAGCGCAGAACGGTGGGGTGGGCTAATGCCAGCTCCTCCAGCGTCTGCTGGTCGGTATCGACCGGTACGCTGATGTTGTCGCGCAGCTTGCCGTTGACCTGCAGCACGATGGTCAGCGCCTCGGCCGCCATAGCGTCCTCGTCCACCTTCGGCCAGTTCTGCTTCTGCGTGAAGCCGGTATGGCCGATTTCCTGCCAGAGCTCATCGCAAAGGTGTGGGCAGATGGGCGAAAGAACCAGCACGAGATACTCAATCGCCTCGCTGAGTGCGGGGCTGCCGGGGATCTTTGACTTCATATCGTAGATCAGGTTCACCCATTCCATAATCACGGCCACGGCGGTGTTGTAGCTGAAGCGTTGGATGTCGTCGGCGACTTTCGCAGTGACCTGGTGCGTCTTGCGACGCAGCGCGCGCTCGTTGGCATCAAGATCGGTCAGCTTCTTCGCGTATTTACCGTCGAAGCTGCCGCGCAACTCTCCTACTAATCGCCACACACGACCCAGGAAGCGGTTGCCTCCGGCCACGCCTTCGTCACGCCATTCGATGGTCTGATCAAACGGCGCTACAAACAGCTCGTAGAGGCGCAGCGTATCGGCCCCAAACTTGGATACAACCTCATCGGGAGTGATCACGTTGCCCTTACTCTTGCTCATCTTGATCATCGTGCCAGGGTTCTTGGGATCGGGTGCCAGCACCATCCCTTGATTCTTCAAGTTGCTGAAGGGCTCAATGAAATCAATCAGATCAGCGTCATACATCACTTTGGTCCAGAAGCGGGCATACAGCAGGTGCATGACCGCATGCTCCGCGCCGCCCACATAGGTATCGACCGGAAGCCAGTATTTCACCTTCTCAGGGTCAAAAGGCCGGTCGTCTTCCTTCGGGCTGGCGAAACGCAGGAAATACCAGCTGCTACACGCGAAGCCGCCCATCGTGTCGGTCTCACGTGAAGCCAGACCGCCGCACAGAGGGCAACTGACGTTCACGAAATCGGGGATTAGGGCCAACGGGCTGCGGCCGTCACCGGTGGGTTTGTAGTTCTCCACATCGGGCAGCACTACCGGCAGTTGGTCGTCGGGCACGGGCACCGCACCGCACTTGGGGCAGTGGATGATGGGGATCGGGGCGCCCCAATATCGCTGCCGGCTGATTAGCCAGTCGCGCAGGCGGTAGTTCACCACGCGGTGACCCACCTTGTGCGCTTCCATCCAGTCGGCGATGGCACTCTTGGCAGCGATGCTGCCCATGCCGTCGAACTCACCACTGTTCATCATGGTGCCGGGCTCGGTGTAGGCCTCGGTGAAGTCAGAGCCGTCCCAGCCGTCTGGCCGGATAACCACAGTGATGGGCAGGTTCTGCTGCTTCGCAAAGTCGTAGTCGCGGCTGTCATGCGCTGGCACCGCCATGATCGCTCCCGAGCCGTATCCTGCCAGCACGTAGTCGGCGATGAAGAGCGGCAGCTCCTGACCATTGACCGGGTTGATGGCGTAAGCCCCGGTGAACACACCGGTGCGCTCGTGCTCCGTGCTCAGCCGGTCGATCTCGCTGGTGCGCTTCGCCTCGGCGACATAATCCTCGACGGCGGCCAGGCACTCCGGCGTGGTGATCTCCGCCACCAGCGGATGCTCGGGGGCCAACACCGCGAAGCTCATACCAAACACGGTGTCGACACGGGTGGTGAATACTTCAAAACTCTTGTCCGAACCGGCGATGGGCATGGTAAACTGCACGCCTTCGCTGCGGCCGATCCAGTTGCGCTGCATCATCTTGATGCCGTCTGGCCAGTCCACGGTGTCCAGATCGTCCGCCAGGCGGTCGGCGTAGTCGGTGATCTTGAAGAACCACTGGGGAAGGTTCTTCTTCTCTACCGGGTTACCGCATCGCCAGCAGTTGCCGTTCTCTACCTCTTCGTTGGCCAGAACAGTGCTGCAGCTCCCGCACCAGTTGGCGGGTGCACCGCTGCGGTAGGCCAACCCGCGCTTGAACAGCAGCAGGAAGAACCACTGGGTCCACTTGTAGTAGTCGGGGCTGCTGGAGTTGACTTCGCGCTCCCAGTCGAAGCTGATGCCCACCAGGTTCATCTGGCGGGTGTAGTTCGCGATGTAGGCCGGTACGGTCTTATTGGGGTGGCTGTTCTTCTTGATCGCCTCGTTCTCGGCAGGCAGTCCGAAGGCATCCCAGCCCATGGGATGCATCACGTTGCGGCCGTTCATGCGCATGAAGCGGCAAAGCACGTCAGTGGGGATATAGTTGCGGCAATGCCCCACAGAGAGCCCGTTGCCCGAGGGGTATGGGAAGAAGTCCAGCCCGTAGAACTTGGGTTTTCCACCTTCTTCCGTGGCCTTGAATAGCTTGGCCTCTTTCCAGGCTTGCTGCCACTTGGCCTCTATCTGTTCGGGAATGTATCGCTCATCCATTTGGGTATCACCTCTAGCACGAAAAACGCTGATTGGAAACTGCTTTCCTAGTATATTTAGTATAACCCAACGCATGAGGGGAGGCGGGCTGCCTCACACGGAGACGCAGAGGACGCGGAGAGGGGGGTAAAGAGCCACCGTTTGGGTTGTGCGCAGCTTGTGATGCCACGAACTAACCGTGGTAGGGGATCCGACGGATTCGACCGATCCGACCGATAACCCGCCCATGACCCAAAACCACCCCTCGCGGCTGATATCCGGCGAACCAAACTGATCACCCCGTGCCATGCAGTACAATAAAACCTGTGAACACACCGTCTAGCACCACCGTACAACTGGCCCAGACGACACTGCGGTATGATGAGCATATCCTTGATCTGGAGGCCTACAACTACCCGCTGCCAGAGGAGCGCATCGCGCAAAGGCCCATTGAGCCGCGCGATAGCTCCAAGCTGCTGGTGGTCAACCCCGCCACGGATACCCTGTCTGACCTGGTGTTCCACCAGATCACCGAGCTGCTGCAGCCTGGTGACACGCTGGTGATGAACAACACCCGCGTGACGGCGCGGCGGCTTTTTGGTCAGCGGCCCACCGGCGGCAAGGTGGAAGTGGTGATGATCCAGCAGCTTAACCACTCGGACTGGCTGTGCATCGTGAAACCCGGCAAGAAGTTGATGCCTGGCGCGCAGATGGAGCTGGACGACGGCATCTGTGCTGAGGTGCTGGAGCACCAGCCAAGAGGGCTGCGCGTTCTGCGGTTCGCCGACCCGGAGCTGCTGATGAGCTCCAAACACGGCGTGATCCCGCTGCCGCCTTACATACACGTGCCGCTGCCCAACGAGGAGCGGTACCAAACGGTCTATTCCCAGGCACCCGGCAGCGCGGCGGCTCCCACGGCTGGATTGCACTTTACCCCTCCGCTGCTTGAGAAAATCAGGCTGATGGGGGTCAGTATCGCCTTTGTCACCCTTGATGTAGGCCTGGGCACCTTCCATCCGCCGGATCCCGGCATGATGCGCGAGTCGCGGCTCCATCGCGAGCATGTGACCATCAGCCCTGAGACTGCGCAGACCATCAACAACACATCTGGGCGAATCATCTGCGTGGGCACCACCTCGATCCGCGCGGTCGAATCCGCGGCAGTGGGACCTCGTATACTTCAGGCTTTTTCGGGTGAAACGGAGATATTCATCGCACCAGGGTATGAGTTTCAGATAGCCGAGGCGATGCTGACCAACTTCCATGTGCCGGCCAGCACTCCGTTGTTCATGACCTGCGCCTTTGGCGGACGACAGCGGATTTTGAATGCCTATGATCATGCGCTGGCTGATAGCTACCGCTTTTTGAGTTTTGGCGACGCGATGTTCATCACCTGTAGGGGGAGTTGATATGGCTTTACAAAGATTTGAGGATTGGATGGATCAGTTGGAGCGGCAATACGCACCCTCAGGTATATCTATGCCTGCCGTGCTCATCCAGCCATTGGCACTCAGTAAGCACGCCTCCAGCCGTAGGGCACCCTACACCCGCCACATGCAGCCCAGCTCTGTGGTAGTGCCAGGCCTGGGCACGCTGCCTCAGCACATCCAGATATTGGCCAATCTGCCAGATGAAACCAGTGAGGTGGCTGACAAGCATTATAAAAGGTATAAAGAGACGCGGCGTGAGATGCTGGAGCGTCTGCTGAACCCCGTGCTGAACCTTGAGGAAGCGGCACGCCTGCTTGGTGTCTGCCCGGCATCGGTCAGACGATACACCGACCGCGGGCTGCTGGCGCACCATCGCACCGAAGGCAACCAGCGCCGGTTCCATCTGGCGGATGTGGTGGCGTTCATTCAAGCCCGAGATCAGGTAGAGGACACACTGTAAGTTATGCACATCGCAATGTTTTCCGAAAGCTATACCCCTGTCACTAATGGTGTGGCGGTCAGCATCACCACCCTGAAGGACCAACTGGAAGCCCGCGGGCACAGGGTCACCATCGTCACCACCCGCCACGCCAAATATCGGGCAAAACAGGGTGAGCTGCGGGTGCCCTCCTTCCGGCTGCCTTACTGGCCCGAATATACGCTGCCCATGAGCACTATCTACGGCAAACTTGACAGGTTTTTCGAGCAAGAGCATGTCGATATTATTCATACGCACATCCCCTTCATATTGGGATGGGCCGCTATCCGCCTCAGCAAAATGCACCACATCCCAATGGTCGGTCACTACCACACGCTGTATGACCATTATCTGCACTACGCGCCGTTCCTGCCGAAAAAGTTAATGTATAAAGGGCTCTCCACACACATCTGCGGATTCTACGGCCATTGCCGGCAGATTATCACCCCTTCGCAGTTCTCCAAAGAGCGGCTGAGTGCCTTTGGGGTCGAAGCTGAGAAGATTAACATCATCCCCACCGGTTATATTGATGAACCAGACCTTGTTCCGCGAGATGAGGCGAGGCAGCTCTACCACATTGAGCCGCAGCAGCGGGCATTGTTGTTTGTGGGGCGTATTGCCATCGAAAAGAACATCGGTCTGCTGATGGACATGATGGCGATCATCAAAGGCAAGCATCCCAACGCCTTCCTATGGATAGTGGGCAGCGGACCAGCAATCCACATCGTGCGACGCCAGGCACGCAAGGCGGGTGTGATGGACCGTGTTCGCTTCCAAGGCAAGGTGCCGCATAAGCAGATCGGTGCGGTTTACAGCGCGGCGGACCTGTTTGTATTCCCCTCTATCACCGAAACGCAAGGACTGGTGGTGGGCGAAGCGCAGGGTTACAGTCTGCCTTGCATCGCCGCCGATCATGCGGCCGCCGCGGAAAGCATTTTGAACGACGTTAGCGGTATGATAGTAGACGGAAGCCCTGAGTACTTCGCTGCGGCGGTCGATGAGCTTCTGTGTGATGAGGACAAACGTAATCGGCTGGCCGCTGGTGCCTTGTCTGCCCCGCGAGTTTCTGCCGCGCAGATGGCTGATATGGTGACGAAAGTCTACGAGCACGCCATCAGCCGGTAGGGCAGCAGCATCACGCAATAACCCATTGAGGGGTGGCTGCATGAAACTTAACGACGATCGTTGGTGTCCGGCGCGGTTCGCGCTGATGCTGAGTTGCGTTCCTAACCTGGGTGAAAAGCAGATGCTGCACGTGATGCATCACCAGGCCTTGAACTGCGTGCCTGTGGGGGTGTTCCTGCACCTGCCCATTGAGGAGCTTCAAGCCGATTGGGGCTTAACCGAAGAAGCGGCTTACGCCATCTCAGAGGAACGGCACTTGTGGTGGAACAGGTTTTTGGAGTCCGATGAGCTGGTGAAGCAGCACGGCGTTCAGATCATTACCGAACAGCACCACCTCTACCCTCAACAACTCAACGAATTCTGCGAAACCCCTCCCCCTGTTCTCCACGCCGCCGGTAACATGCAGCTCATCACCGAGGGCTGGCGGTTTGCGGTGGTCTGCTCACGCGATATGCCCTCCGTGGCTGGCGATGCGGCGGATGAGCTTTGCTGCAGGGCCATCGAGGCCGGCGGCACGCTGGTCACCGGCCACAATACCCGCGCCTATCAACGCGCGGCCCTGGCGGCGCTGCGGCAGGATCGCGAGCATATCATGGTGCTGGACCGCGGCTTGTGGGCGGCTCTGGGACCCGAGTTCAACCGTCCGCTGTTCAACGCCGCGCGGCTATACCAGCTTCAATTCGCCTTTGAGCGTGACCTGGTGCTGTCGCCATTCCCGCTGAAGCTGGGCTGTTTCGGGCTCAGCAACCAGCGGCGCGACGAGTTGATCTTTGCGCTGTGCGATGTGATTTTCGCCGTCTGGGTGCGCGAAGATGGCGTGATGCAGCGGTTGTGCGAGCAGGCGGTGCGGCTGGGCAAGCGGGTGAAGGTGTGGCAGAGCCCCAGCGGGGTGGTCAGCCCCGGCGGCCAGCGTATCCTGGTTGCTCAGGAGCGTTTCGAGGCGGGTGAGGGGTAGGGGCGAATCACCCGGTCTTTCGGATTCTTTAACCACGAATAAACACGAATGAACACTAATAGGGACTGCATTCGGCTTGTTCGGTATGCCCGAAACACAACAACTGGTAAACGGCAAATCTCCACGCCAGTCTTGTGGATTACTCTCCCATTCGTGTCCCTTCGTGTTCATTCGTGGTTAAAGACCCCTCCAATAAAGCCGAATTGCCATGAGCAGGCTGTTGTGGTAATCTGTGCCTGTTCCTGCGAAAACTAACCCGGAGAATGGTGCGCCATGCAAACTGAATTGACCCCTCGCCAGCGATTCCTGAACGTGATGGAATATCAACCCGTAGACCGTGTGCCCAACCACGAGGTTGGTGTTTGGCCGCAGACATGGGAGCGCTGGATACATGAGGGTATGAACCCCGCCGAACACAGCGCCTCGTGGTTCTGGGGCGATCCCGGCTTCAACCTGGACCCCCGTGAGTATGTGCGGACGAACTACCAGATGGTGCCATTGTTCGAACCGCAGGTCATTGAGATCACGGATAAATATGAGACCATTCGGAACGGGTATGGTATTGTCACGAAAGCGCTGCGCGCAGGCACAGTTCATGGCGGCCGCATGTCGATGGACCAGTATATCAGCTTCCCTGTGACCGACCTGGCCAGCTTCCGCGAGTTAAAGAAGCGCTACATCGCATCAGACCTTGGTCGGCAGCCCGCGGGTTGGCGTGAGAATGACCTTGAGCGTTGGAAAAACCGCGAGAATGTGCTGATTCTGGGTGAGAACTGCCAGACACTGGGCTTCTACTGGCGCGCCCGCGAGTGGATGGGCACGGAGGGTATCAGCTACGCGTTCTTTGAGCAGCCTGAACTCGTGCATGAGATGATGGAGTTTGTGGCGGATTTCACCATCGAGGTCTCACGCCCGTTTGTGGAAGCGGTGGACTTCGACTATGTGTTCATAAACGAAGACATGGCGATGAAGTCGGGCCCGCTGCTCGGTCCGAACACCTACAAGGAGTTCATCTGGCCGCATATGCGAAGGGTCGTGGAGTTCTTCAAATCTCGCGGTACTCGGTATGTGATGGTGGACAGCGACGGCAACCCCGACCCCCTGATTCCGCTGCTGATGGATGCCGGAGTGGACGGCATCTGGCCCATGGAACGCGCCTCGCTGGATACCGACCCCATCCAACTCCGTAAGAAATACGGGAAACAGCTCAGGCTGTGGGGCGGGGTCGACAAACGCGAGCTGTCGAAAGACCGCAAAGCGATCGATAACCACCTGCGCACGTTCATCCCGCTGATCGAGCAGGGAGGGTTCATCCCGACGGTCGACCATACCGTGCCGCCGGATATCTCCTGGGAGAACTTCTGCTACTACATGGAGTGCAAGATGGAGCTGCTCCGTGGCGAGCTGAAGTAGATCGGGGGGCCGTCTGACAGCACAATAGCGGCATCTCAAGACCGCGTGGGGGCGATTCGCGAATCGCCCTTTTTGAGGGCCACCGGAACGTCTGAACCACGGATTACACGGATGGGCACGGATTGGGAAGGAAATGCGGATAGCCGAACCTGTCACAGTCGCAGGTGCATCCCAACGCCCGCCGGAACGCGGGCCGGTACTGGTAAGCGACGGGTGACAGTGCCCGTACCGAGACGAAGTCGCGGACGGGCCACGGAACCCGTCCCCATGGGCCAATGCTGTGGATCGGAGCAGTCAGCCACGCTGCCGCGGGTTTAGTCACCCCATGAATGGGGTTCCCTCACCGCGCGTCTATATTATTGCAGCCCGCAAGCGGGCGCAGGGGGCCCGCCGGAATGCGGGCTGTAAAGGGCGAATCACGAATCGCCCTGGGTGATTAATACGGATTAACTGGAGGCGACCTATGCGTTGTAACCAGGCTATCATGTCGGCGTTTCTGGCTCACCCCCGCTATCGCAGCTATATCACATCACGTGACCTGCTGCATACGGCCGGTGCCGAGGCCGCACGGTTCGCGTCACCTGAAACGGCGCGGGCGATCATCGGGCTGCACACAAGCGACCTGGTGGCCAATCAGCTTAAGTCCGGGCTGTGGAAGCAGAATTCGCGGGGCAAGAAACCGCACCAGTATGCTGTTTCGGTAGGCATACTCTGCGCCATCGAACGGGCTGGGATGCTGACTGAGATCGGCTCCGAGATTTTACCCCTGCGTTACGATCCATACCGCCCATTTTCTGAGCTCGAAGACCGCCATGGTGTGCTGGTAAGGCGCATGTTCGGCCGTTCTCGCCCTGAAGATTCCGCCCTTGCCCGTCGACTGAACCACCAGATCACTGACAACCAGGCATCGGATGGGAGCTGGGGCGGTACGATTGTGGAAACTGCATACGCCATCGAGCATCTACTGGAACTGGGTGACGCACCCGACTCGAGTGCTATTAAACGGGGAACAAGCTGGCTGTTGGCTCAGTATCGTGACACTGTGGAGCGGCAGGGCATTTATGTGCCGAGTCTGTTTTCGAGCGGTGATGGCGGCTCTGAACTCGCCAGTGCTCAACGAGTGATACCGGAGGCCATACCTGTGTTTGCCTGTTATGGGGTGCTGCCGTTGATCCCCACCGGTCTGGCACTGCGTGTGCTTGTGGCCACAGGATACGGCGATGATGAACGCGTGATCGCCTCGTTTGAATCACTGCGGAAAATGGCGATACCGGTCGACGCTGCGGCAGGTTCGGGCATCAAAGGCTGGTGCTCGCATACCTGCAGGGATCTCCTGCTGGGTGCCAAGAAGGCCGATCACCAACACCGCAGGCGGTTAGCCACGCTGCCGCGGGTTTAGTCACCCCACGAATGGGGTTCCCTCACCGCGCGTCTAGGCATTTGCAGCCCGCAAGCGGGCGCAGGATGCACTCCGCCCGCGAGGCGTAGGGGCGAACGGCGTTCGCCCTGGGGCCACCGAACCCGTCGACACGGGGCTGATCGCACACATCGCAGGTTACTCGTCAACGCTGCCGCGGGTTTAGGCATTTGCAGCCCGCAAGCGGGCGCAGGGTGCCTCCCGCCAGCGAGGCGTAGATACTGTGGCTTTTGTCAAGTCCCCAGGGGCAAATCTGGGGATTTGGACCTGAATATCAGACACTGGCTCTAGACCACGTAGAATAACGTTAATGTGATGTTTGTGGCATATAGACCAAACCTGGATCCGCGACAGAAACAGGCTCAGATGGCATCAGTTGGTCCGTAGCACCTCACATGACGCTCGGAGTCGCGAACGGACGTGCGACATCTTCGTGGCTTCGAAAGATATCGTTATGCTTCGATGCGTGCTATCGGCAGACTGCCGCAGCTAGGATACTGGTGTCAGAACCCTCGGTTTGTTGCCCACCCGACTGCGCGATGGCCGGTTTCGGGATGCGGGCCGACCACCGCCGGCAGGAGTGGGCTCATTGGTGGGATTTCCATCCACGCATCCCCGTCTTGGAACGCTCACGTCCAGCCCAGGATCATTGCCTACACCGGCTATATCATGGGCCGCTCCGGCACGATCCTGGACATGTCCGTTCGCGTCGGTCAGCGGTTGCTGGTTGGCCGCATTTGAAGCTTGTTCGATGCCGAAGTTTGGATCATATGGCTGACGGCTGATTAATACCGACCACATGAGCACCAGCTGCTTGCGCATGATTGCGCGCCGGACAACTCGCTTGGACTTCGGTTTCTTATTGGGATTCTTTACCAAATTCGGATGCTGCAGTTCCTTCACGAAGTCGTGCATGCTCTGGCCAAGCTTTTTCGACTTACCGTTGACCATCTTCACCACAGTGCTCGATCCACAGTAGAGTAATGTCCGCATATATCGGTCACCCATCTTGGATATGGAGCCGTCGTATGTCTTGCAGCTTCCTGACCGTTGCGGGCAGGGGTTCATTCCGAAATAGCGCGCGACCGCTTTCGATGTTTCAAATCGTTTAGCATCACCGATTTTCGCAAGGAAATAGCTTGCTGTGACGTCGCCGATACCCGGAATGCTCTTCAGCAGAGCCATATCTTCGGTCATCTGCGGTGAACTCATCACAAGCTCTTTGATCTGAACATCAAGCTTTTTGATGCCCATGTCATGAAAAGCGATCATCTCGTCCAGCACTGTGCTCCGCGTAAGCCGACAGCTTTGGCGCTGGGCGATCGCCTGTCTGTGTTGCACCAGCATACGGCGGTCATTGGTGTAACCAATAAGCGCATCATAGCATGCTAGACGAGGGACATAGAGTGAGACATTGTGACTTTTCACATAGTCAGCGATTAGCACGCTGTCAGAGCAGTCCGTCTTTTGTTCCCAGCCTTTGGCTTTGCGGTGATAGAGAACCCGTTTTGGCTCCAGTTGGACAGCATCGTGCTGGTGCTCGTAGAGGTAATCAAGCAGCGGTCGGCTGTAAGGCCCGGTGGCTTCAGCCGCATACAAGGCGGGAGTTCGGGTAAGCTTCTTCACCCATGACAACAACTCCTTGTATCCGGCCTTGTTGTTCTTGAACTCCTTATGGTCTATCGGCTTGTGCGATGAACCTAATACAGACGCGTCAAACGTCAATTTCGAGATGTCGATCCCGACATAATGGATGTAGATTTTGTCTTCAACTTCGTGCATGTGGTAATCTCCAGTTGGTAGTGATTGATGGTGCAATCAACCAAATCAGCCTAGCGAACACGGGGTTTTCTCCCAAGATACTGTTCGATATGGGTTGATTGGGAGAAGGATGCCTATCTACGTCACGGTGTTTTCCACCAGGGGCGGTTCCGGCATCCAATCCTTCTCCTTCACCCCCAGCTAAGGGGTGAGATTAGCTCCCCGACTGCTTTTGGTGTCCGGGGAGCTCACCATATATAGCGTACTAGGGGCGTTTCGCGAAACGCCCTTCGTGCGTCACAACCGGCCAACTGTCTCGGATGAGATCATAAAAACCCTCGCGATGGGGGCGTACCACGGTGGATGGTGTGGCCGTTCCGCCTGCGAGAAGGGCGATTCGCGAATCGCCCCTACGTACGCGCACACCGCAGCCGGCGTTCCCCTCCGGTCGCGCGGCCTACCGCTTGAGCATCACGCTGGTCATGGACGCGGGCTCCATGGGAACCGTCACGTTACCGATCCGCTTCATCACCGCCTTGTCGTTGTGGTTATACACAATCACCTCTTTGGAGGGCAGCAGCGTGCAATACACACCGTCAAAGGCGGTATCCACCTCGACGGCGTTCTTCAGATGCTTGTCCAGCGAGGACAGATGGTAGACCACGTCGCGAAGCAGCTCGTAGTATCCCAGCTTGGCTTCCCACATGCCGCAATAGTAGATGCTGTAGCCCTTGCCCAGGGGATTAGCCCAGATCGCGTTGCCCTCATCGGTCTTGGCTAGCGGAATTACTGTGCTGGCTAACCCGGTCACCGTGCGGTCGACGGTAGTGTTGTGCGCATACTGCAGCAGCGGGGAGTTGCCCACCGCCTTCCCACCCTTCACCACGGTCAGCTCCTTGGAGAATCCAAACAACTCATACCATTTTGAGAAGTCACCATCGATAGTGGCCATGGGCCCAAAGTCGCAGGAAACCACCACACCGCCCGCCTTCACCCATTCGGTCAACCGCTGCATAGTCGTGTCATCCACCAGGTTCCCTTCGAACAGCACCAGCACGCGGTAGCCCTTCAGCGCACCATCGTTGATCAGGTTGTCATCAAGGATGTCGTAGTCGATGACGTCGCGGATGGCGGATGCACCGTCCACAAGCATGGCGGGCATAGTGGCCTCAGGATGGAGCAGGAGGTCTGTGGTCGGCCAGAACACCGCCACATCCACCACGGGGTGTTCCTGCGTGAGGTAGGCTTTGTATTTGCGGAACACATCCGGCGATCCGGTGGGGTTGGCACCCCAATCCCAGAAGCCATATGCGCCGCTGGAGATCGACTCAAAGATGCGGCCCACTTCACCATTGGCGGTGATGCTGCCTGGCGGTTCGGTCCAGAATGGCACTTTGTAGTATTTGCACGATGTGGCCAGAAGGCGCATCATCGTGGCGTAGTTCTGCGGCATTGGCAGGTATCCGCCGTGGGTTGAGCGAATATGGGTGTTATACTTTTTGGCGATCTTGGCATATTTGGTATGCTCCATGCCAAGCTTTACGTTGACATCGCCGCCGCCCACCGGGATCTCCAACAGCGACTTCGGGAAGTACTTCCGTGCCATGCTGGCCACGTCCTCGGTGAGCCGGGTCATAGATCCGTTATACCAGTTGATGAAGTCCAGCCAGCGATGGCGTGAGGCTGGGCTATCGATCTTAGGCACCGGCAGCGGGTAACTGAGCTCCATGAAGTATTGGTACTGTGTGCCCCAGGCTCGGTTCAGGGCGTCGATGGTGGTGTATTTGGCCTGCATCTTCATTCGGAAGTCGTGTTTGGCATATTTATCGCCGCACCACCAGTCATCATGACCGGCACCATCGACACCAAACCTCGGGATCTCGCTGGGATGCATACCTAGCGGGTAGATGGTCTCGCCGAAGTCGCCGTGGACGCCTAGATAGATCGCCTTCATCTTGTCGTTGCCAGAGCCGTAATGGGCTGCCATCGCCTTATAACCGTCGTCCATCATACCCACAAGGTAGGGGCTCCAGACCGACATCGCGCCGATCTCTCTGCCGTGCGTGATACAGGTAGAGGGCACAAACTTGCTGGTCTTCTTCTGCCACTCGTTCGCCCAGTGCAGGTGCGGGAAATACTGCCAGTCCACGCCTATCTGTCTGCATCGGTCCAGTTCCGCATCGGTCACGCTCCAGTCCCACACGCCGGGTTCCGTCTGGTTCGTGGCAAGGTGGTCGGAGTCGGTCTGGAACATGGTGAAGCCGATGCTCTTCGCCTTTCGCATCTCGCGGAAGCTCATGATGCTGGTGCCTTGCGCTATGGGCTTGCCTGTCTTGCCTGCTCTCTTTACGGGCACTACCACGACGGCGGCCCGTTTGGTCAGTTTGGGCACATCGGCCTGTGTCACCAAGCCGTCAGGGGTGATCTCTTCATCGGTGATCAGCAGCGCGTCGACGTAAGTCAGGTAAGCCTTCTCGTTGTTCTTGCGCCGCTCATTCACCATGATCGTGATGGTGTGCTGACCTGCGGAGAGTTTCTGCAGTCCCAGACGCTGCCAGGCCATGGCATTCGACACCCCGAATATCGTGCTGTCCTCACCATCCATGTCGTCCGAGACATGGTGGTAGGCACCACCGTCCACCCGCCACCAGAAGTTGGAGGTGCCGCCTGGCATGGCGATGGCAGTCAAGAGGTGGTAACTGCCCGCCTTTTTGACACTGAACTTCCAGTTCGCGGCGTAGCCCTCTTTTCCGGGGTCGGTATTCATCCACAGCCGCAGCACCTGATCGCCACTGACAACCCCCGGGAAGCGCTCCACCCCCTCGAAGTTTCGAGAGCTGGTGTTTTCGCCTTCAATAAAGATGCGTTCCGCATGACAAGCAAGAGGCATCGTCAGCATCAGCCCTAACGCGAGTGCCCAAATATACTTCATTTACTTCCCTTTCATCAACTGTTCGATGGCTTGAGCCACCTTCTCGCGCTGCTGTTTGATCGGGTCTGGGTTGTTGGTATAGCTGGTGAGCGACTGACTGATACTCTCCGGCACCTTCAGCAAAGCCTCGTATTCGGCTCTCTTCTTGGCAGCTAGTCCGGGGCCTTTTTCGGCCAATAGATGCTTCAGAATGGTCAGATATTCGTAATCCTCCACGCCATCGCGCAGCATCTCCCAACGGATACTGGGCACAGGGTCGTCCATCACAGACTCGGACTGTATGCCAGTGGCGCTCTCCGGCGGGTAGAAGAAGCGGCCGTCGCCGGCTTTCCAGCGGAGCTTTGTTCCGGACGGAGTGCCGTAGCCGCTGACCCAGCTCATAGAATCTTGCCAGGGGTTCTGCGGCCCGTCGGGATATGCGGTGAAACTCGTCCAGTAGCTGCTCTCCCACACGAGGATGCCATCCACGCCGTTCTGCCAGCTCTGCCACAGCCAGACCCGAAGGTCGGTGCCGGGGCGGTCGATAAACTCGGCCACGTATGGCGCGGTTGGACCGCAGCAGATGTACCAGTTGTATCGGTCACCGGCAGCCTGCCTGGCCGAGGAGAACTTGGAACTGTGCGAGTTCAGGATGGGGCACCACTGGTCGATGTAACCCACAAACGCATCGGCAGCACCCAGATTCATCGGCACCATGCGATGCAGGTTCGGGAAGTATTGCTTCAGCAGCTTCAGTTGGTCGACCACAAACTGGTAGTCCTTCTCAGCAGGCTCATCGAAGGGGTAGACGTAGCCCTTATCGAGAATGCCCAGCCGCTCCAACCGCTCAGAGGCACCCTGGCACCAGGCTGAGAACAACGCATCATGCTCGGGAGTGCCCACCGGATAACCCAGGATGTTGCCGCCCACCTGCTCGTAGAAAGTGCCGGTGCCCAGTCCAGGCACACCGAAATTGAAACTGTTGAAGTGGTATTTGGCCATCGCCAGTTTCATGGCGGACTCCCACTTCGCGGTGTCCCACTCCACCTTCGCGCTACGTTCGGTGGGGATGGCTCCCTCGAAGCCGTCGCGCAGCACCTGCTGGCCGTGGCTGACTATGGTGAGGTCGTCGATCTGCAACTCGCCATCTTTGGTGTCCGGCAGCTCAAACCGAGGGCGCACGTAGCCAGTTCCCGCGGTGAAGGTGCTGGTATCAAGACTGTATTCGCGCCATTCGGTGCTGACGGGCAGGCTAACGCTCTGTTCTGGCATGGGTTTCATAACCATATCCCACAGCTCTATGTGGAGCTTGGCAGGGCTGTTGCCCTTCACATTTCGATACCAGAAGCTCAGTTTGCTATTCGAGCTCTGATGGAATTCCACAGGATCAGCGTACTGAGCGGTCAGCTGCGCCTGCACGCTGAGGCACTGCTTGCCGGGATATGCGCCGACTGTGGCGAATCGGCCGCCCGGCCACTTGTGACCCATCGCAAAGCGGTATTTGAACTCCTCCATGGGTGCCGGGTTGTATGGCGAAATTCGATGGCTGGCAAACATCTTGAGATACTTGTCCATCATCTCGGCCTTCTGGGCTTCGTCTTTCAGGTTATGATACTGATATACCATTCCCGGGCTGAAGCCGAACATGCTGCGCACGCTGCTTTCGTCCGGCAGACTGAAGCCGTAGACCTGCACGCTGATGGGCACTTTCGCAGAATATCCATCGGCCTTCAGCTTGATCTCCGCCTTGTAGATGCCCGCCGGGGTGTCCTTTGGCGCGGTGACACAGAGCCATATCGGTAGGTTTTCGCCCGCGGGTAGGTTCAACCCAGCGGGCAGCAGCGGCAGAGGGTCGGGCCAGTTGCCCACCTGACCGATGGGGTCGGAGGCCGTTTCTACAAACAAATAGCGTACCTGACGGAGCTGCACAGCCTCTTTGGGCAACTGCTGCCCATTGGCACCGGTGAGGGTGCCGATGCTGACATTCAGTCCGCGTAGCTCCTTCTCAGGACGCAGCACGAGCTGCACTGCCTCGCTCTCGTTACCGGCCAGCGAGAGGCTTATTTGTGCGCTCTTGTCCGTGGGTGCCGGGCGGGTCTGGCTCACCTTCCAGCCGCTATCAGCCCACCACAAGGCCACTGTGCTATCTGGGCTTGGCAGGCTTTTGCCGTAGGATTGAGCGTTCAAGATGGATACCGGGTAGTCGGTGCTCAATGCGGGCATCGTAGCATCACCCAAGCTGAGCGTCAAGCGGTTCATGCCGACCGGCATCGCCGGATATGCGGCTTTCAGTGTGCTGTTTTCGCCCGGTTTTATTGTGAGTTTCGTCAGACGCCTGATAATCGATTGGCCGGTATCTGTGGTCACTGAAATAGATGGATTGAGGCTGACACTCTTCGCACCCGTGTTCTTGATATTGATCGTCGCCTGGTTATGGTCATCAACTCCGGGCACAGGTGATATCACCAGATCCGCATGCGGATGTTGCACCGCCCAGTAGGTTGTGCTACCCACCAGCTTCGGGAAGCTCTTGTCTGTTTTGGCCTTTAATGTGTATTGCGTCAGGGCAAACCAGCCGGGTGTTGTGTTATCGCTGCTGTCGATGCTCATGCGTATGTGCAGTTTGTCAGCTGGAAGCATGGTGGGAGGGATATCGATGCTCGCACTCGTAGTATTACTTCCCACACGGCCTATATCAATGAAGTGAGTGCCGTCGACGCTGGCCTCGACTTTGAGTTTCCATGTAGTCGGTTGGTGAAACAGGCAGTCGATCGCTATCGCAGCCTGCGTAAAGCGAACGCCATCTAGCTCATGTTGGTATTCCACAAAGGAGTCTTGGTTCATGAACCAGCGGTTCTCATGGAACTGCGTGTTGTGCGCCTTGAACGCACGGTCGATGGGTGCATCCGCGCTGTAGTCTGGCTTGAACTCATACTGGTTACCCTCAAGGCTTTCACCGCGTCCAAGCATCACTCCTTGTTGGATGAGGTGCTGCCGAACGACGGGCAATATCTCGATATCATCGAAGTCGATGTTGCAGTTTGCTTCCCAATGACGCAGCCGGATTGAGCTTTTCACATCCGGTGTGCCTACACCAGTCACCAGCCTGAATGTGTATGGACGCCATCGGCTATCAGCTTGCACAGGGAAGATATCAGTGCTGAAGTCAGACTCGACCACAATCGAGCCTTGTCCGGTGCCTTTGGCTGGTCGGCAGCGTGCTGAAAAGCGGAGTTCATAAACTTCGTTCGCTTTAAAGCTGACGGGGTCGCTTCTCCACTCCGCCTCGGCTGGTGCCGATATGCTGACGTAGCGTGCTCCAGTGGCCCCGCCGTCTTTCAGGTACGCGCCTGGACCGGTCAGGTGCCAGCCAGTGGGTGCTGTGCTGCCCTGCTCGAAACCGCCGTTGACCAGTGGGACGGCCTGTCCGCTTCCTGTGATTATTATGCTCATGAGTGCAACCAATACCCCGCAAAACCGCATCTGTATTCTCCTTAAGCCTAAAGGCTACAACGTTAGGTTAGTCGTGCGTTTGCATAATCCTGCATTCGGGGGGAGAGAGATTCTCACGCGGAGACGCGGAGCGCGCGGAGGAGATGGGTTAATCCACAGATGACGCAGATGACACAAATTAGTAGTGAACCACGAATGAACACCGATACACACGAATAGACACGCATGAACGCGGATGGTGGGAGTACAACGCAAAGGAATGTTGTAAATCCGTGGTTCAAACGGACCGCCCAGCGAAGTCACACACCTGTGGGCCATAGCCTCTTGGCGTTTTTGCGTTGAATCCCATCCGCATAGTCCGGTGTTCAGACAGCAAGGAACGACGAATGAACACCGATACACACGAATAGACACAAATGAACGCGGATGGTGGGAGTACAACGCAAAGGAATGCTGAAAATCCGTGGTTCCAACCGACCGCCCAACGAAGTCACACACCTCTGCGCCATTGCCTCTTGGCGTCTTTGCGTTGAATCCAAACCGCATAGTCCGGTGTTCAGACAGCAAGGAACCACGAATGAACACCGATGAACGCGGATGGCGGGAGTACAACGCAATGACGCAGAGGTGCAAAGGCGGCTGCCTGTCCGTTAAGCATATAGCTTAATTTGCATACCATATGGGTAAATGTGCGCATCTTGCCTACACGGCCTTTTCGGCGCGTCAACACCGACCGTTACCGGGTAGAATAGCCTCAGTAAGTCTATTCGTACCCTTGGAGGTTGACACCTATGTCTTATCTACGAGTGGCGCTGTGTCTGGCACTGGCGTTCATGATGACGGTATCCATCAACGCGGCCACTCTGCTGGCTGGCGGATCGGCCGGCTGGGATGGCTGGCAGGCGGGCAACGGCTGGAGGCTGGGCGTGTTCACTCGCCCTGGCGACCCTTTCCCCGCTTCGCCGCACTACGAAAGTTCGGAGACAAGCACGGGCAGTCTGTTGTCACCACCCTTCACGGTCACCGGCGAGGTGCTTCGGCTTTCGCTCAACGGCTGGAGTGGCGCCCGCGGCGGAGGCTCGTGCGAGTTCCGCGTGCTGGATGACAGCGGCTTGGTCGTGGCCTCGGTGAACCCGCCGGATCAAGACGCCTTTGCGACGGTGGTGATTTCCATCGCAGAGCAGATGGGCAAGAGCATCCGGCTGGAGCTGCGCGACGACAGTCCGGGCGGGATGTTTGCCTGGGCGGGCATCGCCAAGGTGGAGATGTTGAACATGCCTAAATCCACCAAGCCCCGTAATGTGCTGCTCATCAGCCCCAAGAACGACTTTGGCATCTGGGCGATCACCAAAGACCGACTGGACCGTGCCTGCCTGAACACCCTGACCTCGGGTGAAAAAGAGAAGGGCACGCTCTGCTCTCCGAAGTTCGAGCTGAAGTCGGCGAAACTGCGAATCCAGTGGCGCGGCTGGAGCGGTCGTGACGGTAAGGATGGCCTCTGCCGGATGGACCTGCGCGATGCGGAGAGCCGCCAGGTGCTGGCTACGCTGGCTCCGCCCTGCACCGACTCAGCCACCTGGGCAGAGATGGACACATCCGCGTTTGTGGGCAAGAAAGTGCAGATTTGGCTGGTAGATGACCGTTCAGACCAGGGTTTCTCATGGATCGGTGTGGACAGCATCGATGCCGGCGACAACATGCGCGTGGAGTTCAACAACGAACGTAATGTGGTGGGATGGACTAACGCATCCGGCGGTAGCAGCAAGACAATGGTGGGCGGAGTGCCTTTCGCAGTAGCCACTGGCAGCATGTTCGCTGCGGACGGCACCAGAAAGCTTCCGATCAACCAGAAGCTGGCGGGTCTGTATCTGCTGGGCATGACCAACAACAATGACGTGGGCGGTAATGTGTGGGAAGACCCGCGCAATGCCCAAAACCGCAACTGGGTGGGCGACCTGCTGGGCCATGTGGTGATTACCTACGCAGGTGGTAAGAGTGTTTCGTATCCCATCGTGCTGGGCGAATCCGCCTTTTGGGGCACCATGTTCACGGGTTTTCCTGACCCTTACGGCAAGGACATGGCTTTCACTAAGGCGCTGGATAACTGTCTGCGACTTTACCCCAAGGGCCCTTCTGATGTGGGACGCTACATCGCCTACATCAAAACGGAGCCCGGGAAACAGGTTGTCAGCGTGCAACTGGTTGACAACCCCAAAAAGCCTGGCTTCCCCATGGTGTTTGGCATCACCGCAGAGTTAGGTGCTGGTCAGCCGAAGCCCAAAGAGGCCATCTCCACCGCATGGGAGTTTGAACCAGGCATCAACAGCTTGCGCTCGCTTCTGCCGACCGGGGTCGAAAAGGCTCAACGCAGCAAGGCTCTGACCGCGTTGATGGACAACCTGTATAACACCGTCGACCGCGTGAAGAATGCCACCGAGCCGATCATCCCTGCGGGGTATAACGGCCCGAAGGTGCTGTTCGAGGGCACTCCAGAGGCGAAGGTGCTGAGCGGAATCTTCCACCATAACATACAGGATATGCTGGATAAGCTGGAGCCCAACGGCTTCTATAACACCTCCACACTGAACGCACCTTCTTGGGGCGGCTACCAGGGGTTTGGCAGCTTCCTGAGCAAATACAACTCCTACCACGGCCAGATGTGGACGCGTGATATGGGTCGGACTTTAGTTGAGTTAGCGAACCTTGGTTTTCCTGAAAAGTCGAAAAAGAGCGTCGAATACGCGCTGTTGATGAGCCGCGTATGGGAGACCGGCCCTCAGGCAGGGATGGATGTCCGAGAGCTGGGCCGGCTGGATGTGGATGGTGTGAGACTGCCACGGCATATCTGCCGCCGATTGAACTATCCTACCACCAACCCGGGCGAGGGCTGCTTCGAGAATGACGGCCATGCGCTGATAAGTCTGGCCGCCTGGAAGGTATGGCAGCGGATTCAAAACCCAGAACAGTGGTGGCAGCAGAACCGTGAGGATCTGGTTGGTCTGGGCGACTGGATCGTGTGGCAACTGGATAACCCCAAGACCTCCGGTGCCAAAGGCGTTCTACGCACCGACAGCGAGTGTGCCGGCGGTACCGGCTACAGTGTGTATGCCGACTACCTCTGCCATGAGGCCTTGTTGGGTCTGGCTGAGATGGCTGATGGCTCGGGTGACTCTGAGAAGGCGAAGCTCTGGCGAGAGACGGCCAAACGCCTCGAAGCTGGGATTGACAAATACTACATCACCGACGACAAGCAGTTCGGCCGCATGTGGACACTGCAAAGCTCAGGCTGGCCGAACCAGAGCACCGTGTTGGGACCAGTGATCGTGCAGAGCGACCGCGCCGGCTCACTTCCCGAACAGGGCAGGTCTGACTGGCGTGCCATCACCGAGGGCAACTTCAACCGCATGTTGAAAGTGTACCAGCCGGTGGGCTTCTACGGTGTGGCCATGGGCTACGGGCAAGGTTTCACCACACAGGCCGCGCTTCTGCTTGACCGCATGAAAGAGGCCAGTGTGATGCTGGACTGGACCGCGCGCATCGTGTATGATCCCCGTCAGGGTTGCTACATCGTGCCCGAGGGGTCAGAGCTCCATCCCGATGGCAAGCATTGGCACCGCACCGGCGACCTGGGTAACGGCGTGCAAGAGGCGGAGATCGTGAAGGCGATCCGTCTGGTGGTGGGCATCGACGACACCAACCCGAATCTGATCGGCATCTACCCGCGGATGCCGCTTGCCTGGAAGAAGATCAGTGCCGACATGCCGGTGTTGGTCAACAACGGTGCGAAGCGGATGAACATCAAAATGGAGCTACAGCGCGTGGGGAAGAGGATGCTGATGGAGCTTCGTCCCACCGATTCGCTGAGCAAGGTCGCCTTCCGTGTAGGACCATTCGCCAAAAAACCGGCGGGTAAAGTGAGCAACGGCTCGCAGGCCATTGCGGCCGCGGTGAAGTTCAGCGGCGATAGCTGGTGGGTCAGCTTCAGCGCCGCCCTTCCGCAGTCGGGCCTCGACCTGAGCGTGGAGTAGGGTGCCCACTAGGGGCAGCTTATCGCTGCCCCCTTGGCGCAGTTTGTTGAGACGTGGATACTGGCAATTGGTATATTGTACATACTGTATAACAACTGCTACATGCAGAACTGTGCATAGAAGGAGAAGGCCTAATGGACATAGATGAGCTAAGCCGAAGGGTGTACAAAGTGTTCTCACCGTCTCCATTGACAGTTGAACAAAACGATTTGTATGTCAACTTGGATGATGTGCGTGGCGACGCTGACATAGTCAAGCGGTTAACAAATGTGATCCGCCTCTCAGATGGAAGTTTTACTCACCAGGTACTGGCTGGGCATCGTGGTTGCGGGAAGTCCACGGAACTGACTCGCATTCGGACCGAACTGCAAACAGGGAAACCAAAATACTTCGTTGTTTACTGTGATGCGTATGAGAACCTGGACCTCAATGATGTTGATTTCCCTGATCTGCTATTAGAAATGGTCCGGCAGATCGCGGATGCCCTGCGAAATGATGCTAAAATTGAGCTTCGTCCTAGCTACCCCAAAGAAGTGATAGAACGAGTAGGTAAATTTCTACACAGCGACGTAAACCTGGGGTCTTTTGAGATCGGTAATGATTTGGCCAAGATATCTGGAACGATCAGAAACAGCCCAGATATGCGTGCGAAAATCCGCGAAGTGTTGGAACCTCACACTGACAGCCTGCTTAATGCCGCCAATGACCTGATCAGCAAGGCTGCTTTAGAGCTATATGATAAGGGTTACGCCGGAATCGTGCTGCTTGTTGACAACCTGGACAAAATGCCACTTCGAGCTAAGGAAAACAGCAGTTGTGACACCGCTGAGTATCTGTTTGTCAATAGAGCCGCGCAACTGACAGCTATAAAGTGCCATGTGATATATACCATTCCGCTTTCACTCGCTTATTCGCATCTAGAGCAGGCCATCAAGAGCCAATATGAAGGTCACCTCCCTGTGGTACCGGCCACGAAAATCGCCGGACGTCCCCCATTTCAGAAGCCGTTCTCAGAAGGTATTGCAAAATTCAAAGCGATCGTTGATCGAAGGCTGAAGTCTGTTGGAGTTTCTAAGGATGAGGTTTTTGCGAGTGATGAGGTACTGCTCAAGATCATCGCCTTAAGTGGTGGACAACCAACGGAGTTGATGACTATTATTCGTGAAGCCATTATCACGGGAAGCCTTCCCATCACTGCAAAAGCTCTGAGCCGTGCCGAAAAAGAAGGCCAGCGCGAATATGCCAGGATACTGCTTGCTGAGCATATAGATATCATCAATGAGGTTGCCCTGAATGGTGAGTTTGCGAGAAAAGCGGAGACGGAGGATGCCTTCCGGGAGGTTTTGAATAGCCGCGCCATACTTCAGTATGTGAATGATGAAGAGTGGTATGGGCTAAATCCGATGGTAACAGAACTGATCAATGATAGAAAACAGGGCAAAGAGTGAACATTGAACCTAGTCTATCAATTCAAGAACGAACCCGGCAAACAGCCGAACTGCAGGCACTGCTACGTATGCTCAGCTTGTCGTCAGGCTCTTTTTCTCTCAGTATCAGCGTGTGTAACAGCCCAGCGTTAAGGGATTATCTCATTGAACAGACTATGTTGGTGCACTCAGACATCAATGTAGTAAACGTACCAAACGGCACAACTGACATATTTCCGTATGTAAAGAAGGATGCTGATGAGGTTGGCTGTTCTGCACTATACATCACCGGAATCGAGAATAGCCTCACCTCATCTGACTTACCTCATCCGCTTTTACAGTCGTTGAATGTTTCAAGGGAATTGTGGGAGAGGTATTATCATTGCCCCGTGGTGATATGGCTTCCTGAGTATGCCGCAGGATTAATGTCACTTGAAGCACCAGATTTCTGGAGATACAGAAGCCACCGGTTCGAGTTCGTCTCTGAATCTGCTCATTTCACTTCCGAATTACTTGAAGACGCATTCAAGAATGTGAATTCAGCATCCGACCTATCTGTTGATGAGAGGCAGTTCCGCATTGCCGAACTAGAACAGAGGCTTGAGGAGGCTGGGCCGACTATCGATACCGGGCTCAGGCAATACGTGCTGATGTGGTTGAATGAGCTTGCGTATTTATATAGAGTGAACGGCCAAAGACATGACGAAGAGCAGACCATCAGCAGACTCAGGACAATATACGGTGATTCAGAAGACAGTGATGACATTGCTCATAGCATGTTACTTCTCGGCGATTTATATGCCGAATGGGGGCAATATGAATCCGCAGAACGAATGTATGGTGCATCAAAGGAGATCTCAGAGCGGCTGTTAACAGCAGATCCAGCAGTGTTGGCGCGGCTGATAGATATTTCGAATTGTGAGGACAGGCTAGGAGGATTATTTCAGGTTAGAGGTGCTTATGATGACGCAGAACGGCTATATCGACAGGCACTAGTGACCAGAGAACGGGTTTTGGGAAGTGAACACCCACACACAATCCTCAGTGTGATCAAGCTGGCAGGACTTCGTTTAATCAAGGGTGACGTCGTTGGTGCTGAGTCCGAGTTGACTCATGTGCTATCTTTTTGCGAGAAGGTTTTGGGAGCAGACGACCGTCTCACCCTGATGGCAGCTAATTATCTGGCCTATTCACTCAAGAGTAAAGGTGACTTAGCTGGCGCTGAAGCACTTTATCGAAGGGTTTTAGCAACACGCGAGCAGATATGGGGTTCAGACCACCCAGATACGCTGAATAGCATGAACAATCTGGCTATACTGCTGATGACAAAAGGAAACATCGACGCTGCGGAGCAACTCATCCGGTATGTGTTGTCAGCACGGAACCGCATACTCGGACCAGAACACCCAGACACCCTGACTATTGAAGTCGAAATGGCAGGAATACAGATTCTGAATGGTGATTTCGACAATGCTGAACACCAGTTCCGCCAGGTACTCGAAACGCAGAAAAGAGTGCTGGGCGCAAACCATCCCGACACAATGGCTAC
Organism: Armatimonadota bacterium; assembly: GCA_963677485.1. Lineage (GTDB taxonomy): Bacteria > Armatimonadota > HRBIN16 > HRBIN16 > HRBIN16. The sequence goes on from OY781964.1 coordinate 2,180,413, forward strand.
TCTATCAAATCTGACATTTTTGCTGGACAAAATGAACGAAGCGGATAGGCATGGACTTTTAAACAACACGGTGCAAAGAGCTGGCGAAATCATGACTGATTATGACGTCAGTGACCCTTAGTTTCATTGACGTGATGAACAGTAGTAAGCAGCCCCGCATCAAGCACTCAATGGAGTAAGCCATGGTATTCCAATGGATTGTGATCGGGCTTCTGGTCTGCCTGGGCAGCATATGAAAAGCCAATGACTATGTGTGCGTGAATCCGCCTACATTGCAGACGGAGGTCTGGACCTCCACGATGTGGAACGCGAGCGGGGGTAAGCAGGCTCTGCAGCTCATCTCGCGTGTGCTGGCTGAGTTACCGTCACCAGGCCGCGATGAGGCGCTTCCTGTGAGCTCACCGAGTAGCAGGGACGGGTCGTGCGTGTCGGACCTCACGCCGGTCAAGCGATGGCTGACATCATGGCGCAGAAGATGAATACCCAGGGCTGGAGCGTCCGTAAAAAGACCAGCGGTCATACTAAAAACAAGCCGGCTATCTGGCTGTGGCTGCTAAGGAGACTGTGATGAACCTGATACCTAATGGTGAATTCCTGAGTTTGAAGGGGTGGACACCGGCAAATGACCCGCTGGTGGCCCTCGAACGTGTTGATGGTGTATCCTGTGTGAAACTGAGTGCCAACCCTCCTGCTCCAGAAGGCACAGAGAGCACTTCAATAGAGCAGATGCTGGATATCCGATCTTTCGAGACGAATTCTGAGTATCGTCTGCAGTTCAGAGCGAAGTCTGACCACTTCCCGCAGTTGTACAACCTCTACCTGGCCACGATGCGTGGAGAGCGGCTTGTGACGTCTATTGGCTATGAGTGGCGGCAGGTGGGCGGCGGATGGCAGGATGTGAAGCTGGATTTTCGTGATGTGAACACGGATGCTACTGCCGCCAAGGTGGTCATTCAAGTGAAGGCACCGGGGCAGGTTTGGATCGCCGACCTGCGTGTCGAGAAGCTGCTTGCTGGCACCATCGGCGCTGAGGAGCGGCAACTGAAGGACCTACCCCGGTATGCTGGTTCACCGAAGTATGTGCAGATTACCAGCGACCGTAGGTTCATCGTGAATGGCAAGCCGTTTTTCCCCATCGGACAGTGGGACATGGCTTACCCCAACGAAAAGGCGATGGACGACATGCAGGAGTGCGGGTATAACCTGACCGGCTCGGGTATGTTAAACCTAAAAACCCCTGAAGAGGTGAAGACGTTTCTTGACCAAGCCCAGGCACGGAGCCTGCATGTGCTTGGACTGCTTCGCTATGATGCCTTCGGTGAAGCGGCAGCGGCGGTGGCGGTAGCGGAACAACGGCATATCATGCATAAGCCCGTCATTGATGTCACAAGGGAGCATCCTGCCTTCTTCGTGTATGACGTTGCAGATGAACCGGGTTGGATTGGCAATAGTCTTTCGGCGTTAGCAGCAGGTGCGCATTTCATCCGGCAGCATGACCCCAACCATCCGATCTTTTCTAATCAGGCTCCGCGCGGCACGATATCGCTGCTGCAGCGCTGGTACCGCTTTGTGGATGTGGGCGGCTGCGACATCTACCCCTGGTGGAATGGTGAACCGGATAGGCACTCCGATCAGCCGGATAAGACCCTGTCTGTGGTGGGTGCTGAGACTATAAAGAATCTGACTGCACTGGGCAGCCGCAAGCCGGCGATCATGACGGTTCAAGGATTTGGGTGGTCGGAGGGCACAACATCGGAGCTGGCCACGAAGGGGTATGGGTATCCACCCGCCAACATCCAGCGTTACATGGTGTACGATGCCATCGTGTGTGGTGCCACAGGCATCCTAGTGTTTCAAGATCAGCGTTACCCTGGAGTGATCAACATGAAGATCAAGCCGCTTACGCTTGAATTGAAAGCTCTGCACGATGTGCTGGCTTCTCCGACGGAGGCAGGGTATGCCCGTGCTTCCGATAAGCGTGTGAAACTCATCACGAAGATTCATCAGGGCAAACGAACAGTTATCGCCGTGAACCGATCTGATCGCGCATTAGACTGTCGGATTTCGCACTCCGCCAGTGCCCAAACTTGGCAGGAGCGAATCAGCCGTCGCCGCATGAAGAGCACGGAACAGGGCTTCACCGATCGGTTCGATGCCTGGGGCGTGAATATCTACGAACAAAAATAACCGCATCAAACACTCAATGGAGTAAGCAATGGTATTACAATGGATCGTCATCGGAATTCTGGTCTGCCTGGGCAGCATATGCAATGCCAACGACTATGTGTGCGTGAAGCCGCCCACACAGCAGACGGGGGCTTGGACCTCCGCCATGTGGCATGTGGGTGGGGGCAAGCAGGTGCTGCAGCTCAACTCGTATGTGCAAGGCGAGTCGCGCACCGGTGTGCTGCGCAGCCGAGAGTTTATCTGCCCAGCAAAACTCAGCTTCCGGCTGGCGGGGCACAGCCACCGCAACGCGAACTTTGCGCGCTTGATTGATGTGGAGACCGGCAAAGTGCTGGCGGAACTGCCGTCACCAGGCCGTGATGAGGCGCTTCCGGTGAGCTGGGATCTCACCCAGTGGCAGGGCCGGCCGGTACGTATGGAGGTCACGGATGGCGATGATGGCCCATCATGGGCCTGGATATCCATCTGCGAGATGCAGCCGGAGCTGGTGCCGATGCCCACCGTGGCTGGTAAGTTGCCAGACGGCTGGGAGGAGATTCCGCAGCCGATGCAGCGTAAAGTGGTGGAGGGGGTTCCCTTCATCAGCCGCTCGGTGCTTTGGAGCCCTGGACGCGAGGGCGACAGCCTGAAAATCCCCGCAGACGGGCTGCAAGCGGAATACCTCTATCTGCTGGGCGGTGGTTATACGCCGGACGAATCCCAGCCTGGCTGGGGTGGCAGCGACGACAAGATTTGCCATTTCGTAGGGGACCAAGTCGGGGAACTACGGATCAGCTATAAAGATGGTTCTGTGGACCGCGTGCCCCTGACCTTTGGCTTCAATGTGTGGTGGCGGGAGCCGTGGCGACGCTCGCCGGAGCCCTTCATCGGTGAGACGCCCCAGGCTCAGGCGATGCGCGACTCGCTGTGCGTCTACAGCCCAGATTGGGACAAACCCTGGCTGATGCGGATAGGGCTGCGTCCAAAGGCGGTTCAGCAGATTGAGCTGGTGGATAACGCCAGCAAAACCGGTAATGTGAGCATCCAAGGCGTCAGCTTTGGCGGCTGTCGTGAGCTGTCCTCTGGAATGACTGCCCAGCCGGGCGAGCCGATGTCTGCCACTTTCACCGAATGGCTGAAGACGCATACCATCGACGGCGCGAAGCCGATGTCTGCGGCCCGCAAGGCGGCTCTGAACAAGCTGAAAAGCTATTGTGACACCGACCCCAGCGACTTCACGGTCGCGGGGGTGAAGCGCACCATCGCCATAAACCCACCGATGGCCTTCATCGGCCCGAAACTGAGCTTTGACGGACCGGTGGCTGCTCTGGTGATGGGTCAGGTCTACGAAGAGAACAGTGCCGAACTGCTTAGCCGCATCGACCTTGACGGCATGGTGCATGAATCCAACAAAGAGGCCGATAACTACGGCGCGTTCGGCGGTGTGACCCCGAAGCTTGGCCCGTTCTACACAGCGGCCTACACCCGCAACCGTGCAGCATTGCTGCTGGCGAATGTGGGTCTGCTGACGCCGGCCAACGCGGCGGTCAACTTCTGGGACAAGTGGCTGATGTATTTCCCGCAGTCCTACCCCGAGATTCAGATGGGCGGTAAACCGGTGCCGGGCCATGCCACGGTCATCGCGAACCAGCCGCACGTGTACTTCGACTCACTAAGCAAAGCGGGCTGGCCCACTGCCTTCAAAACACGCGACTACGGAAACCCCGAGACCGATGGTCACGGCATACTGATGCTCAACCGGTATCGCGTGTGGGTGAAGGAAGGCCGTAGCCCAAAATGGACGCGCGACCACTGGGCAGCACTGAAGGAAGCCGCGGAGTGGATTCCCTGGTGCCTCGATAACCCGGAGCTCTCGCTGAGTAAAAACGGGCTGCTTTACGCCGAAAGCGAAGGCGGCATGCAGACGACCACCATCTACTGTGACACCCCCAACTATTACGGCCTGCTGGCCTATGCCGAGATGGCGGACAGCATCGGTGAGCAGGCGATGGCCAGCAGATGGCGTCTGACCGCTGCGCGCTTGAAGCGCGCGATTGAGGCCTACTACCCGGCCTCCGCGAAGCCGTTTGGCGACACCTGGCAGCCCGGCGAGCGGCTGTGGGGCTCTGGCGATGCGAACAACGCGCCGCTGCTGTTTGCCGCTGACCTCTACGGCTACGATGCCGCGAGCGCCATGGACCCTAAATGGTTGAAGATCAGTCAGAACACCCATCGGCTGCAGATGTCCCGCAAGACTCCAGCCGGCTGCTCCCCCACCGGCTTCGGATACGGGCAGGGTTACGCCACCGAATCGGCATTGCTGCTGGATGAGATGGATGATTCCGCATTGCTGCTGGAGTGGATGGCCAAGCTCTGTTATGCACCACGGCAGAAGAACCCCTTCCGTGTGCCGGAGGGTGCCACCGTGAAGACGGACGGCTCCACTTGGCGGCGATGGGGTGACCTGGGCAACCTGTTCCAGATGAACGAAGCGGTGTATACCTGTCAACTTCTGGCCGGGGTGGATGACACCTCACCGGACGAGTTGAAGCTGATGCCGCGCATCCCCACCGGTTGGAGCGGCGTGGAGCTCTCCGACTGGCCAGCGGCCGTGAAGAGCGGCGGTCAGATGCAGATGGTGAAGCTATCGATGAGCGTGAAATGCGATGCCAGCGGTCCTGTATCGGTCACGCTGAAATCCAGCTCACCCGTTGATAAAGTGGCTGTCCGCGTGGGGCCATATGCCAGCAGCGACGCGGCTGACCGCATGGCGGTTAAGATGCAGTCGCAGGGCTGGGCCGTCAGCCAAGTCACCAGCGGTCAGACTAAAGGCAAACCCGCCATTTGGTTGTGGCTGAAGGGGAGTATTCGGTAGCGCTCGCTTTCATGGGCGGTCGGTTGACCGCCCATGAACAGCCACTTGCGAGGCGGTCTGGATTGCCTATGTCCGGGGCGGTCTGACAGTAAGCTAGCGGCAACAGAAGTCTATCGACCGCGCCGGTCTGGCGGATAGCCATAAGTCTATCGTCACGACGAGATTAAGACCGGCGCGGTTAGGGAAAACCGCCCCGGACTGTGGCAATTGTCGCCGGTCTGGCGGATAGCCTAAAGTCTATCGTCACGACGGGATCAAAACCGCCCGGACATTCGAAATGACCCTACTTCCGCCCGTTGGTGACCCGTGCCAGCCAGCCCTCCGCGGCGGACGGCCATACGTCGCAGCTTTTGCCTTGTTTGCGCTGACCGTACCCGTGGCCGCCATCGGGGTAGAGGTGCATCTCCACCGGCACGCCGGCAGCCTTCAGCGCGATGTAGTAGGTCAGGCTGCTGTCAATCAGCGGTACATCGTCCTCGGCCTGTATCAACAGCGTGGGCGGGGTGTCGGCGGTCACCGGCAGGCCCGACGCCATCACTTTGAAATCATCTGTGCTGAGGTAGGCGGGGTAGATGATCATGGCGAAATTCGGCCGGCTGGACAGCGCATCCGCCTCATCGATGGGCGCATAGAAGCGGCTACCGAAGTTGGTGCTGGTGCGCACGGAGAGGTGCGATCCCGCAGAAAAGCCGATGATGCCCAGCATCTTCGGGTCGATGTTCCACTCGGAGGCGTTCTGGCGGATCAACCCCATCGCCCGCTGAGCGTCGCAGAGGGCCGCGTCGCGCATCTTGGGCACGCGGTATTTCAAGATGAACGCCGAAACGCCTTGATCGTTCAGCCACTCCGCGATCTCGATACCCTCATGGGTCCAGGCCAGGAACTCATACGCGCCGCCCGGGCAGATCAGCACCGCGGGGTTGGGCTTGCCCGTGTCAGGCACCAGGTAGGGTGTGATGCTGGGCACCGTCACGCCGCTCAGCAACTGCATATCGTTGCCATGCGTGCTCCATTGCTCCTCCGCGAGCGGGGTTTCGATGGGCATCTGGCCTTCAGGCCACAGGTTGATTTGGTTCATATCCATTATTGGTTACCTCCAATTTTAGTCAACATCGGTACCATAGCCCAAAACCCGCCGCACGTCAACGAGCAGGGCCAACCGTCTTTGTGGCGTGGAGCTGCTGCTGGTAGTGCCTGGCGACCTCGCCATCTGTAAGCGCATACGGAAAGATGCGCAACCCAGCCATGTAGCCGTTCACGGTCCAGGCGTCACCCTCTTGATCATAACGGCCCAGATACAGCGGCCGCGAGCAAGGTGTGATCTCACCATTGGCGGGCAGGGCACCCGCGCGTTGGCCGTTGATGTAGACCACCATCTTGGAGCCTTCATAGGTGGCGGCTATCTGTGTCCAGCGGCCGACTTCAATCCCGCCCGTGTCCAGCGTGCCCACACCGGCCAGGTAGAACCTGACACGCCCTGCCAGCAACTGCACGAAGTAGCCATCCATGCTCCACGCCCCGTGGCACACGAAAACCGGCATGTCGCCGGGGCTGCTGAGCTTCACCCAGAACTCGATGCCGATGTCCTCTCGGGCGTTAAAGGCATCGAGATGCGGAAGCTGCGCGAAACTGCCTTTATCGACCCGCATGGCTGGAAACCCGTCCTCGGTGACTGTGTTCGGGACCTTTACCGCATCGGTGCCGTTAAAATCCAAGCTCACGATGGGTTTGGCATTGAGCGGCATCGCCGCGGTAAGGGTAGGTAGTGAAGCCGGTCCCTCTTTGCCATTCAATGAAAGGGCACGGAGCTGATAGTAGTATGCCTTGCCCGGATCGGCTTGAACCACACAACGGCTGCCCGATCCGGTGAAATCCACTATTTCAAACACGCCATCGGCTTTTTCTGCCCGGTAGACGTGGTACCCGCCGACCTCGTCTCCGCCGTTAGCTGTTTGCAACCGAACACGGCCCGGTAGCGGCACCGTAGTGAGCTCGGGGGCAGCGGGAATCGGCGGTTCAGGTATCGTTACGGCATCCGACTGAGCGATGACGGCTCCCGTGAGCACATCCTGCACGCGGTAAATGTAGCTGCTGCCCACCTGCACGCCTCGGTCTTCATACCAGTTATCGACAGTGCTGCCGACCTCAGCCCACGTGGTCTCGCCGCTCATCTGGCGTGTCAGACGAAACGCCTTGAGCCCTGTGATGTCTGGCCAACTCAACGTCACCGCCATCGGACCAATTACATAGTTGGCTTTTGCGATCTTGCCGATTTTGGGATCTGGAGCGGGCTTCACGGCTATGCCAGGACTGCCAATGCCGCGCACCACACTTAAGTGCTGCACGGATTTCGGGGCCTCTTTGGGCCAACTCACGGTCTGGTTGCCGTCGGTCACGCGGAGGTAGTAGTCCAGCACGTCTCCTTTGACACCTGCAGCGGGGATTTCACCCTCAATTCGTGCGGTGTTCACAAGCTTCAGAGGTGAACTGGCGTAGGTGCCATTGTTTCTCTTGTAAAATACCTCCGCCTTTGCTGCCGATGAGGCACCATCAACGACCGCCGAAATCCGGAACGGCTGACCAGCCAGCGCAGTGCTCAGCGGTAGGATGGACCTCACCGCGAGCGGTAGTTTTGCGATCACCGGGGGTTGAGGCGTCTGAGAGGTCACCTGCTGGACCGCTTCTCGGGTGGCTCGGATGTCCGCCACAGCTTTGGTGTTGATGGTGGCCAGCACCCCGAGTTCCCCACGGTTGGACATGCGTGAGGCGTAAGCCAGAATGCCATTGCCGAGTATAGTGTCCGCATCAGCGAGTGCGTTGGTCAGCATCTCACGCTCTTGGGCGGTGGCGGCTCGTTTCTCCGCCTTGATGCGATCCAGCGTGGTGCGAATCTCGCCGCCCATATGCAGAAGCCGCGATGTTCCGTCAAACGCGATGGACCAGTCATAGGTGGCTTTCAGATAATCCAGAGCCTCGCTTGAGCGGAGTTTACCTGTGTTGAATACCTCTTTCAGTCGTTCGACATTCTGAAGAGGTGCCGGCACCCACGTGAAATTGGCGCACTCGTTCTGTCCACCAGCACCCAGCCAGCGATAACCCAGCTCCTGCAGTGACATCAGCAGCTTGGCCGCGCGCTCATCGCCGAAGCGCCGCTGCGCGTAACCACGGTAGAAGCCCTCATAGCTCAAGTTGGCGTCCCAGGCATATTGCGAAATATAGGCTTGCGATTCCTCCATGTCGCGGGTCCGCCAGTGGATCCCCAGCAGCCCCTTGGTGCCTTTTTTTACGGAATCTCTGGCATTGTTGAAGAAATGCTTGGTGTTGGGTTGAGGCATCCACTGGTCACCGTCGTATTCGAACCAGGGAATGGGCCAGAACTCGCGATCTTTCGACAGTTTACCGTAGGCCTCGCTCACCGTGTCGGAGGTGATGATGTTGTCCAGTGCTGAGAACACGATATCCTTGGGAAGTATCTTGTCTAGTCCCGGGTAGAAGTCGCTGAAGTGCAGGTGATTGTCCCCACCCCATCCGCTGAGCACCATGCGCACTTTGGGTGCCTCACTCTGCAGTATCCGATGCGCCGCCAGTGCGTATATGCCCATCCTGACCGCTTCGGTCTTGCGCTTTGAGTCGGTGATATCGGCGAAGTGATCCTGCCACCGGCGGTAGTAAGCCCCAAAGTCGCTGCGTGAGGGATGCTGCAGTGAGCCGGTCAGACCCATCGCTTCGGGCTCCCATATCCATACGTAGTCCAGCATGGGATAGGTGCGGATCAGTTCTTTGAGCCGAAGCTCCAGATTGTCTATCTCTCCCGGCGCGGTCGGGTCTCCGGAGACCTCGAACCCAACGCAGGTTCTCACGCCCCTGGCCTTCGCATACCACAGCGCATCGACCAGCAGCTTCTTGGCATCAGCGATGCCTTGCTCAGGTGTTTTAGTGTCTATCGAGCAATCCGCACCGAAGTAGCCTTTGGCGAAATAGCCACTGGTGCCGTAGCCGAATTCGCTGGTTTTCATCGGCGATGTACCCCAGGTGGGCTGCGCGGTCGATATCAGCGGTGCTCCGGCTACGGTGTGCCCGTCCTTCGAGGTGTAGGTGCAGAAGGGCTCCGAATCGTAGCTATGGAATCCGAGGAAGTTGTTCTTAGACTTCGCAAGCTGGTCGATGAAAAACCGATAGTCCTTCGCGTTCCAAGCCGTGGGGCTATCGAAAAAGTTATACCACGGCAGCACCCCGCGGACTTCCAGTATCGGCTTGTTCGCCACATCCATAGTCGGCAGTGCAAATGGCCTCTTCGTCACAGGCAGCGCATCGCCGCCCAGGTAAAATCCTGCGCCAAAACGCTCCGCCAGAGAGTAGAGCGCGTATGTGGTGGCGACTGGGGTCGCCCCCGTTGCGATGAGCATGGTCTTGCGGCCTTCATTGAAGCTCTTCAGCACGTACCCTTGATCTCCGAGGGTGCGGACCGACAGGTCTACCTTCACTCCAGGCGCAAAGCCCACGGCGATCACATTAGTGTCGCTGCTGCTGATCGCTCTGATGGGTAGAAGGCTGCCTGTGGCGGCATAGATCACCCGCTGCAAATCCGCGGCCGCGGCACGCTCCATCCACACCGCTCTTGGCCTCAGAGCGATGCAGTCCGCCGAAACAGTTGCCGTAAACACGAATAGAACCCACACAGCAAGAAATAGTCGAAGACGCATCGTCACACCTCACCGGACCGGCAATGAATAGGTTAATTCTACCACGTACCAATGAGCCATCACATTACACATTGACAAAGCACCAAAACATGCATAACATTCAGATAAGGCGGAGCTCAATCCGAATAAATACACAGGTATGACACAACACGAGGTGCGCGAACGGTGAGGAGATCGAACATGCTATATATGGTATTACTGGTAATAATGCTGGCCGCAGGCTCAACGGCATTCGCAACCCCAAACGTGCGTCGGCTGGAGGTGATCCCGGAGCCCCGCGAGGTGGTTTACCAGGGCGAGCCTTTCGCGTATCAAAAGGCGATGGAAATCCGTGTATCCGACACGAAGCCCGACCTTTTTGCCGCCGATCTGCTGATCAAGGAGCTGCGTGATCTCGGTGTCACGCCCTCCCTGAACCTGCTACCCGCCGGCAGCACACATACCTTAACTGTGACGGCATCCGAGCTTCTACCCGCTATCCCGCCCTCCGTATCGCCGGAGCAAGCCGCGGAAGGATACAACCTGCTGGTGGAGGGGCGTGGGATTAACCTGACCGCCCGCAGCGAGGCGGGGCTGTTCTACGGCGTGCAGACCATCATCCAACTGCTGCAGCAGGCGGGCCGAGAGCGTGGTGACATCCCCGGTATGGTGATTCGCGACTGGCCGGAGTTCGAGTTCCGCAGTGCCTCATATATCGAAGGCTCGCAGGCCAAGAGCTCGGTGCTTGTCAGCAAGGCGGAGCTGGAGCTGACCATCCAGCGGCTGGCCATGTACAAAATGAACTACCTGGTGGTGGAGATATACAACCTGGCACCGCTGACCTCATTCCCAGGATGCGCCAACGCCAACACGCTTTCGCGCGCCGACTGGAAGGCGCTGGTGGAGGTCGGCCGACGCTACCACGTGATCATCGTGCCCAGCATGATGTCGTTTGGCCAGATGTCGGATATCATCTGGAACTGCGATGAGGGCATTCCATACCGGGAATCCACATGTCCAGGGCTGCTTTGCCCCAGCCGGCCAGAAAACATCGAGTTCCTGAAGGGGCTGTATAAGGACCTGCTGGAAATCTTCCCCAACACACCCTATCTGGGCATCGGCTGCAGCGAGGTGTGGATGCAGTGGAACAAGAATTACTGCCCGAAATGCCAGGCGCGCATCGACGCGGGCGAGACCGAGTGGGACCTCTACACGAAGCATGTTCAAAAATGCGCCGAGGGCGTCTCCGCGGTGGCGAAGCAGATGAACCGCGACGTCCGCCCGTTGATGTGGGCCGATGAGTTCTATATGTATAACTCGCGGCCGCGCTACGAGGGTCTGGAGATAATGCCGAAGCAGATGGTGATGGGGCACTGGCAGTATTTCGACAAATACTGGGTGCTGGATAACCGCCATTATGACGGCATCGAGGGACTGGCTTCGCGTGGATTCGATGTGATGTGGGTCTCCGCCTGCTGGCCATCGAACACATTCCTGGTGGACCTGTCACCAGAAGAGCCTACTGCCGACGAGGGGAAATTCCCGTTGATCGTGGATTCGGGCGTGTTGAACATCGTGGACCAGGCCCGTTATGCCTACGAATACAGGACCAAGGGTCTGCCCGGCAAGGTGCTTGGAGGGGTATGTGCCACCTTCTCGCAGCACGACATCCGCTGCTGGGACACCACCTGGCTGGGGTATGCGCTGCAGGGAGACTACACCTGGGGTGACCCCACGCGGCCTTGGGCTAAACGCAAGAACGACTTTGTGCATGACTACGCGGCCACTTTCTACGGCCCACGGGATGCGAAATCGGCTGATCTGATCGCACAGGCGTTCCTGGAGATTGACGCCGCGAAGTCCGATATTGAGCGCAACCACTACCTCATCCGCGACATCATCGGTGAGTACGATGCGGCAGACGCCAGCTATACGGGCAACTCGCTGGAGCAGTCGGGTAAGCTGATCCGCGAGCTGATGGCGGCACCGGCTGCGAAGGGCAAGAGTGTGGCGGACATCCGCGCCCGCGCAGAAAAGGCGCGCCTCATCGCCATCAAGTGGCGCGGGACGCTCGCCGCCTTGGACGACAGTGTGAGCAACACCAGCAGTCTGGGGTATCTTCAGATGGCTGCGCACAAGATGCTCAACCACACTGAGCGCACTATATTGCTGCTGGATATCGAGGCGGCACTGGCCGCTCACGGCGGGAAGCCCAGCCTCGCCTCGCTGCAAAGTCGGCTGGCAGCTCTTACCGATGACACCCGAATGATACTGGATGAGATGCGCAAACTGACCTGGTTCACGGATGACTACGCCACCGGGTATTACCTGGTCATGGACCAATTGGATGGGCTTCAGAAGCGGCTGGCTGAAGCGTCGAAGTAACCTTGGTTGCCCCATCGCTGCGACTGTGGTGGGGCTTCCGTGCATCACTCGGGATGAGTGACCGCCTCCAGCGATTTGCGGCGGAGCGCAAACAATCCCTCGCCCACCGTGGTCTGCTCCATTTTACGCAGTGCTGATATCGCCACTACGCGGTTGTCCATGAGCTCTACAGTCAGCTTGTCTGCCCATCGTAGCATGTAGAGGTCCATTATGCGACTTACCATCCAGACGATGCACAACGCAGTTATAAACACAACTGCCGATTGCGTCATCGGCGTCCAAATAGCGGACAATAGAATCATAAACATGATGTACGCAAAAAACCAGTTCCCTTTTTGCTTGCGGATTACCTTCTCTTGGATCAAGTGCTGGCAAATGAAGTATAGCAGCTCGTCATCGTTGAGCGTGCCGATCACCTTGTATGGTACCGCCATTTGACAGGTGGCAGTGTCACTCAGCGGCTCTTGACTACTGTGGGGCACTGACACCAATAGCATACTCGGGCATTCGATTTTATGCGGAGCTAACAATGAAGTGGCCTTGGTTTGAAGGCGGCGCAACCTTTCGTCTTCCTCCGCCGTTTTTGGCCTCAAGTTGATCGAGTGTAGTTTAGCGTCACATTTCGCATTAAATTGGTAGGGTATTACTGCAATTAACCCTATACATACCAACAGCCACGTATTATTGCTGGGCACCATGGAAGACGCAATCACGAAAAACACCAGAGAGGCTGCATATATCGTATTCCTAATGTTAGCTAGTTTGTAGTATCGGGTACTGCTGTGCGTGGCACGTAGTAACACACTTTTGGTTATGGCCCATCCCGCATAGGGTATAACAAGATTGACCGTTATCGCAACGACACGAATCCACTTCACATCATCCGGCGAATACCACATAGAAAGCACCCGCTCCAACCCTGTGGCACACAGCGCGGTCAACGGCAGAATCAAGGCGTAAGTCCTCAACATCCACAAATATACTGAGTGCATTATCTGCTGTCGCCGACCTTCATCCGGTGATGTGTCTGAACGGTGAATGACTGGCGATAGATATAACAGGCACAGCAGAGTCATGCCGAAGCACCCTAACGGCCAAAGATCACGAGGCTGTAGATTTGCTGACACCGTGATCGTGCTTAGTTCCGGGTGTCGGGCAAGGTCGTAATAGCTGCTGGTGAAGGTTTGTTGATCGGGCTTCACACTGGGTTTTATCCGCACCCAGCGCGGAACTTCCAGAATACCGGGCTCACCAATGCCGCAAATTGCGAGGAAGACGGTGTCGGTATATTTCATTAACCCAAACCGAGATTTGTCTCTCACCGTCATCGCGACAGAATAGCCAGCCTCCTTAACATAGAATTGTTTCTCGAAAGACAAGGATTTAAATGGGCTAGTACCACCGGGAACGTCAACCGACTCAGGCCCGATTCGCCATATCTTGACTGTGGCGGGTGTGACACGGATATATCTGAAATACCGTTCGTTGGTGACTATTGGAGACGGCACGGCATTGGCTAACACACCCTGGCGTTTGATCGTGCGCAGGATGCTGCCATCCATATATGGGGTATCTGGCCAGTCGATATCCCGGGCATCCACGATTGGATGCTTGGGTAAATTGGTTGGCAGACCAGCCGGGAAAGGCGGTGGGGGATGAGCCATGCCTGCGCAATGTGCCCCCGTGCCAAAACTCGCTAATGCCAAGACAGCAAACAACAAATGAACGATCGGCTTTTTGTACATGTCATATTACCTTTCCTGAGCAACCATCAGGTTTACCATCATCGATTCTTAATACACCAGCTATGTATCGGTTTCCTGCATGGCCACGAAATCCATGTACGGGACAGCGATGAGCAGCTGTGTGGATCGTAGTCGGTTTGCCCACGCTGCCGCGGGTTTAGTCACCCCACGGGACTACGTTCCGGGAGCTGACGCTCCGGGAATTACGTCCAGTGCGGGTTCCTGCACCGCACGGCTGATCAAAAACGGCCGGCGCCGTGGAGACGCGGCCTTCCCAACGCCCGCCGGAACGCGGGCCGGTACTGATCAGCGACGGGTGACAGTGCCCGTACCGGGACGAAGTCACGGACGGGCCACCGAACCCGTCGCCAAGGGCCTACTGTGTCGATCGCAGGTGATCAGCCACGTTGCCGCGGGTTTAGTCACCCAGTCGTTTACCCACAAATCATACCTTTCCCCCGCGCCCTGAAGGACGCGGCTTATTATCCGAAAAGCCGGCTAAAGCCGTCTGAGGCACTGCCTGCTGTAGGTGTTAACGACACCGCAGGCTGCTTCAGCAGCCTTGTTGATCAATAGCCGAGACATTTATGTCGCGGAATCGGTGACCATACGGCTCCGTATACATCCGTGGGTAGCAGGCTGGGTTCAGTCACCCCACGACTGATGAGTGGCTGCACGCAAGCGTCACGAACAACTCCGTTCTGACGGGCCTCCATGATATATAATGTAGCTATGATTTTAACCTTCAGTAGCGATGAGGTAAAACATGCCCACCACGAACTATAAAGAGGGAAAACGTATGGATCAGGCTTTCACTAACTCAATCGGAATGCGGATGCTGCCCATATCACCAGGTTCGTTCGTGATGGGTGGCCAAACGTCCATCGCTGAGGGCTGGTATGAAAAGCCGGCGCACAGTGTGAAGATCACAAGCTCCTTTTGCATCTCGGAAACTGAGGTCACACTGGCTCAGTTCCGCAAGTTCCGACCCGACTTCGTGGCGGTTCCGGGCAGTGAGCTGTACGTATCGGGCGTAAGCTGGCACGATGCGGTGGCATTCTGTGAGTGGTTAAGCCGCGCTGAGGGCAAACCCTACCGTCTGCCCACCGAGGCCGAATGGGAATACTCCTGTCGAGTCGGCTCCACCAGCCTGTTCTGGAACGGCGATACCCGCCCGGAGCTGGGTCAGCCAAACCCCTGGGGGCTGAAGAACCTGCATGGCGGGGTCCGTGAGTGGTGCCTGGACTGGTATTCGGATTATCCCGCCGACGGTGGGGATCAAACAGACCCCATCGGGCCTGCCGACGGCATGGCCCGAGTGGTCCGCGGAGGCGGCCTGGATAACGATGATGCGCAGTATGCGCATTCGGCCAGCCGGGCGGGTATCGCACCGGATTTCGGATGGTTGCCAGGATCGGCCGTTAACACAATGGCCGGACAACACCGCATCGGCTTTCGGCTGGTCCAGGGCGCGCTGCCTAAAACGCGGCCAATGCCTGCTACTGCACCCTTCCCGCTGGCGTGCATCAAGCAAACGGCCACTGGCATCACCAAGGGGCCTGACCCTTCAAAGCCCTGGTACCATAGAAGGTACCTGCTGCCCACACCGCCCGAAAATGTGGAATACTCGGACTACGCCCCCTCTGGTATTCAAGCAGGCGTGATGCGGCACAACCACAGCCCGGCACTGGAGGTCTGCCCCAACGGCGACCTGCTTCTGGTAATCTACACATCAGCGGGTCAGGAGTATGAGCCGGAAGTGGGGATGATTGCCTCCCGTCTGCGCTACGGTTCAGAGGAGTGGGATATGCCGGAGAGGGCGTTCGACTTCCCCGGGGTGAATGACCATGCGCCCTGCCTCTGGCGTGATAAACGCGACCTGCATCTCTTTTGGGGCTGCCCAAACCTTCCTGGCGGCTATCCGTTCAATTGGATGAGCTCAAAGGACAGCGGAGCGACCTGGAGTGATGTGAGATTCCCCAAATTCAACGCACCCGTTGGGCCCCACGCACGGCAGCCGATTGCCACCGCCTTTAGGGGCGCTGATGGCGCCATGTATCTCTCCAGCGACGGGGCGGGTCAGACGTCGGTGCTGTGGAGCAGTCGGGACAACGGTAAAAGCTGGCATGATGCTGGCGCACCGAATGTGTTAAACGCGGCCGCCCGGCCCAAGCTGACCGATGGACTGAACCTGACGGATGGACGTAGTGCGGGTAGGCACACCGCTTATGTGATGCTTAAGGACGGCAGCATCCTTGCGATGGGCGGCAAGAACACCGACATCGATGGGCACATGCCAAAAGCCATCTCAAAGGACGGCGGGAAGACATGGACGGTCAGTAAAACACCGTTCCACACCGTGGGCGGCAACCAACGCCCCTGCATTGTCAGGCTGCAAAGCGGTCGGCTGTTCTTCTCCACCGACATGCACTCCAACACATCACCCCATACGCCCGACATCAAGATGACTGGTGCTGTGGTGGCCCTTTCGGATGATGAAGGTCAGACTTGGACGATCAAACTGCTGCCGGGCACACTTGCGCACGAAAGCGGCCAGCTAGGAACCCAAACCACTCTGGGATACAGCGTGGCACGGCAGGCGGCCAACGGCATCATCCACCTCATCACCACAATGAACAGCCCCTGTCTGCACTTCGAGCTCAATGAGGCCTGGATCCTTTCGGATTCCGCCGGCGTATCGCAGCACCAACAGCCGAAGGTGACGGGTGTCCGCAAGTATAAGGAGAGTTCGCGGGGCAATCTCAGAGCGGAGTGGTCAGCCGGCACCGCGGAGGATGGCCGTTACCTGCTCGATGGCCGTCAGGTGGTGTATTACCCCAATGGCCGCATCCAATGGGAGGCGGTGTATAAGGCCGGAGTGAAAGCCGGCGATGAACACTACAACGCCCCAGATGGGAAACGCATCTGGGCTTGGCGTCACCATGACGATGGCACGAATACCTGGAGCCAGTGGTGGCCCAACGGGCAGATGAGGTGCGAATCGACCTGGCGTGACATGCACTGCGAAGGCCTGGCCCGAAGCTGGGATGTGAAAGGCAGGCTTGTAAACACATCCACCTACACCGCTGGTCGAGTGACAACCAGCAAGAAATCTGGCCAATGATGGGTACGGCCATCCGCCCGGCTCACAGTAGGTGGCCGTCACTCTCATGAAATGGATGGGGATCATCATGCTCATCGCCATGTGCTGCGCAGCGTATGCCCAGACCGGCCCGCAGAGTGGCCGGTATTTCGTGATCACTGTCGTGGATGACGAGACCGGCAGAGGCGTGCCTTTGGTAGAGCTCTCCACCACCAACAACATCAAATTGTATACCGACAGCAACGGCATCATCGCCTTCTACGAGCCGGGTTTGATGGGGCTGGATGTCCACTTCATGGTGAAGAGCCATGGCTATGAGTATCCCAAAGACGGCTTCGGCTACGCTGGTATTACTCTCAAGGTAGTCGAGGGTGGCAAGGCGGAGCTGCGTATCAAGCGCATCAACCTTGCGGAGCGGCTCTACCGTGTCACCGGCCAGGGCATCTACTCGGACAGCGTGCTGGCAGGGATCAAGCTGCCCACGAGTCAGCCGGTGATCAATGGGCTGGTGATGGGCCAGGATTCCGTGCTAACCACTATATATAAAGGTAAGCTCTGGTGGTTCTGGGGCGACACCGGTCGCCCGGCCTACCCGCTGGGGAACTTCCATACCACCGGGGCCAGCTCGCTGCTGCCTGGTTCTGGCGGGTTGGACCCTTCGGCCGGTGTTGATTTGGACTACATCCTGAACGAGGAGGGGTTCACTAAGGAGATGGCCCGCTTCTCTAAGGTTGGCCCAACCTGGCTTGGTGGACTGGTGACCTTAAAGGACGCCTCGGGCACGGTGCGGATGTACGCCATGTATTCGAACGTCGACCAGTCGATGAACACACTGAACGCCGGTATCGCCGAGTTCCAAGATGAGCTGCAGCAGTTCAAACCCGTGCGCCGTATTGACCACAAGGGCCCCATCATGCCGGGTGGGCACCCGTTTAAAGTCAGCGATGGAGGCCAGCCCTTCATCTTCTTCTCACCGGGCAGCCGTGTGGTTGCTGACAAGGAACACCTGCTGAACCCCGGCAGCTATGAGGCGTTCACGTGCACCAAACCGGGCAGCCGCGAGAAGAGCATCAGCATCGAGCGCGTCCGCAACGGCCGTCCCGTGTTTGGATGGAAGCGCGATACGCCGTTCCTGTGGCCGGCCGATGAAGCGCGGCTGATCAAAGAGGGCGTGTTGAGGCCATCCGAGGCGTTGTTTCACATCCAGGACATTGCCACCGGCAAACCTGTGGGATACCACGGCGCGAGCATCAACTGGAACGCCTACCGTGGCCGCTGGGTCATGATTATGTCGGAGCTGTTCGGCAGCTCCACGTTGGGTGAGGTTTGGTATCTGGAGGCCGACACGCCGCTTGGTCCCTGGGTGTATGCCCGCAAGATCGTCACCCACGACACCTACAGCTTCTATAACCCGCGCCACCATCCCATGTTCGACCAGCAGAACGGCAAGCTGATCTACTTCGAGGGCACCTACACCACCACCTTCTCTGGTAACACCAACCCCACACCGCGTTACGAGTATAACCAGATGATGTACAGGCTGGATTTATCGAACCCCAAACTGGTCTTACCAGTGCCGGTGTATGTGCTGTCAAATCCGGACTTGCCAGATCAGTTCGCCACACTCTCAGGCGTGCCAGACGATGTGCAGAAGCTGCCGATCGCTTTCTTCGCGCCAGATCAGCCAGGCGAGGGCACGGTGCCCATCTACCAGCAGGATGGCGCATTGGTGACGGGCAGCAAGGCCACCAAGCAAGCCGCCCCACTCTTCTACGCGCTTCCGGCGGACACCGCCAAACCGCCTGCTGCGGCCGTGGCTCTCTACGAATATGTCTGCGCGAACGACGGCAAACGCGTCTACAGCACCAACCGACGATGGGCGAAGAAAGGCTTCCAACGCTCAGAGCAGCCGCTCTGCTACGTCTGGAAGAACCCGATGGGTGTGGAGCTGCCGCTTCATCGCTACGGCAGATAGCGGAGTCTACAGGCTGATGTAGTCTGTTATGTCACATTTGGTTGTGCAATGCTTATATCGCGGTTGCGATCACAATGAAGCCCCTGAATGTCTGTGTGTTATTTGGTTACACGAAGATAATTGCACTACGGTGCCTCTCGTATTGTCTAAATGCGAGTTGATGCAATGATGCCGAAATGTTGTCGAATAATCCCGTGCAGTCACGTATAATATGTATGTGGCTATGACTTGAGTCACTAGATATCTGCTCATACATATTTGTTATAAATCTTCATAACAACGTTGCTAAGATCAGTTTGTGTCACGCAAATATGCCACATCAAACCAACAGTATGGTGGTATATCATCACAAATATGACATAGCTTGGTTCGATCTTTTCAAACCGATTGCCCGCGGTAGTCGTCAGCATCAGCAAGAGGGAGACTCAAGATGGCCATAGATGGAGATTCGACCAATCTAATCGATCAACCTGAACATCAAGGGGGATTGACCAGTTCCGCTCTACCTCAGGATCTCACTGTACGCAAACAGTCAGAATTGGCACTGGAGGTCCGTCTTCGCCTTCTTCAACTCGCACCCACAAGCTCGTTTTCTGATCTCTTAATAGCCATGTTAGACGAAGGTGAGGTTCTGACAGGCAGCCAGATCGGCTTCTTTCACTTCGTAGCGGCTGACCAGGTCACTCTCTCGCAGCAGGTCTGGTCAACAAATACCACCCGGAATATGTGCAAAGCCGAGCCATTAGCGCACCATTACCCTATTGATCAAGCGGGAGTATGGGTGGACTGTATCCGTGAACGCAAGCCGGTCATACATAACGATTATGCCTCCCTTTTGCATCGCAAGGGTTTTCCTGAGGGACACGCATCGGTCATACGCGAACTGGCGGTACCCATCATACGAAATAATAGCATAGTCGCCATAATCGGTGTCGGTAATAAACAGGTTGACTACACGGAATTTGATGTATCAATTGTATCCTCTCTTGCTGACCTGGCTTGGGACATCGTGGATAATAAACGCGCTGTCGAGGCCTTACGTGACAGTGAAGAGACATACAGAACCCTTGTCAACGGTGTTCCTGATCTTCTGATGCGTTTTGACCGCCAGTATCGGCCCCTTTTTGTATCTAAAAACATCAGTAGTTTCGCTGACCTGCAGCCTGCGCAGATGATAGGTAAGACACATCGCGAGCTGGGTTACCAGGAAAAAGACTGCCAGTTCTGGGAAAAATCAATACGTAAGGTTTTTGATAGTGGATTGCCGCTAGAGACTGAATACACCATCGAAACCGAACAAGGTACATTGGTAAGAAACTGGCGCATATGGCCTGAATTCGATGCCCAGGGTGCTGTTAAATCGGTGTTCACGATGACCCGTGATATTACCGCACAGCGTCAAGCAGAGCGTAACCATCAGACGCTGTTCCGTGAGATGATCAATGGATTCGCTGTGCATGAAATCATCTGTGACGAACAAGGAAACCCAGTCGATTACCGCTTCCTTGATGTTAACCCCGCCTTCGAGAGGATGACCGGACTACGATCAGAAGATATCATCGGGCGGTCTGCTTTGGAGTTGTTACCAGGAACAGAGCGGTACTGGATTGAAACTTACGGTAAAGTGGCACTTACTGGTGAACCTGTTTCGTTTGAGAACTACTCCTCTGAACTGGGTAAATACTTCGAGGTGACGGCATTCCAACCGGCACTTAACCAGTTCGCTTGTATCTTCGCTGACATTACGGAACGAAAACAAGCCGCAGACGCCTTGCGGAAGAGCGAAGAGCAGAGCAAGGGTGTCATAGAGACTCTTCCTCTGGCTATCTATATCACTTCTGCGAAGGACCAGTCATCGGTTTATATCAACCCTACGATGGTTCAGTTTTTTGGTTATACCAAAGATGAAGTACCATCAATCAAGCACTGGCTGCTGCTTGCTTACCCCGATCCTGTGTACCGCCAACAGATAACTGATGAGTGGTCAAGGCGGGTGAAGCGATATACGGAAACACAGACACCATTCCAGCCGCTTGATGCAGAAGTGACATGCAAAGACGGATCCAAGAAGATCGTTTTGTGGGCCTACATCGCTCTTGGCGACGTGAACTATTACTGTGGTCTGAACCAAACCAAGACGAAACGTGCCGAGGCGAATTTGCGTCGCAGCGAGCAAAGGTATGCCCGAGCTATTGCGGCTACTTCGGAGGCTATTTGGGAACGGGACCTTATTACCAACAAGACGTTCTATAGTCCTCGATGGTATGAGATGCTGGGGTATGAAGATGGTGAGTTTGAAATGACATTTGAGGCATGGAAGATGATATGCCATCCAGATGACTTCCCGAACGCCATCGACAAGATACAAAAAACTCTGGATAGCGCTGATGATATCAGGTACGAGGCCGAATTCCGTATGAAGACTAAAACGGGCGAATGGCGATGGATATTAGGCAAAGGTAACGTAGTCGAGCGGGACGCCAGCGGAAAGCCTTTGACCCTCAGTGGCACTAATACAGACATCACTGATCGAAAGCGTACCGAGATTTACCGGCATATGGATACCGACATTTTACATCATCTCAACGAACCTTGTGATATTTCAGAATCGCTGAAACGCGTTGTGGCATGTATCAAAACAAACATCGGGTTTTCGGCGGTAGGAATCCGCCTGCTGGATGGCGATGAATTCCCTTACCATGCACAAGATGGCTTTCCAAGGCCATTCTTGACGGTCGAAAATACTATTGTGGAGCGTGGAGCAGATAGCGGCATTTGCCGCGATGACAAAGGTCTGCCCAGACTCGATTGTATCTGCGGATGGGTGATATCTGGAAAGGTTGACATCACGCTGCCGTTTTGCACACGGGGCGGTAGTTTTTGGACCAACGACCTGGCAAATCTGCTTGATATCCTTTCGAACAATATCCCGTGGCACCAACCGCACTACACATGCATCTCACAAGGCTATTCCTCTATGGCAATTGTGCCAATCCGAAACAGTGAACGGATTATTGGCACAATTCAACTCAACGACATGAGTAAAGGCCGCCTTTCACTTGATGCAGTTGAGGCACTCGAAGGCATTGCCACGCACATCGGAGCAGCGTTAATGCGTAGGTTAGGCGAAGGCTTGCTTAAACAAGCGTACGTACGTGAGTCCGTGATCAATGATATTCTACGGTTGGCACTACTGGATGAATCGCTGGATAGTTTGATGAATAAGGCCTTGAACCTGCTGCTCAGTGTACCCATTCCTGGTCTAGAACCTAAGGGAGCAGTGTTCCTAGTTGACACAACCGGTAATGAGTTAGTGTTGATGGCACAACAAGGATTGGATGAAATGGTGCGGGGTGCTTGTGCTCATGTGCCATTTGGTAAATGCCTGTGCGGTCGGGTGGCAACTACTGGGAAACCTCTGTTTGTTAGCCATATAGATGACAATCACGATGTGCGCTATGATGGGATACAGCCTCACGGACACTACTGCATACCGATGCGTTACGGTGACAGATTGGTGGGAGTCTTAACTACATATACTCGGCCAGGTGAGGCCCACTCACAAAAGCTGGAGCATTTCCTAGTCAGTGCGGCTGATATATTGGCTACCGTAGTCACTCGTAAACAATCCGAGGCAACCCTGCGGGCCAGCGAGGAGCGGTTCCGAAGCTTTTTTGATCTGCCTCTGCACGGAAGAGCTATTACCTCAACAGACAAAAGATGGATAGCAGTGAATGACCAGCTCTGCACATTCCTTGGCTATGATCGAGACGAAATTTTACACATGACCTGGGAAGAGATGACGCACCCAGATGATATCGCCATCGATCGTGTGCAGTTTGATCGGATGATGTCCGGCGAAATTGAACGATACAAGATGGATAAGCGCTTCATTCGCAAAGACGGTAAATTGATCTGGGCATCGATCTCGGTAGGCTGTGTACGACGAGCCAACGGCTCTGTAGAATACGTGGTTTGTGTGTTGGATGATATCACAGATCGTAGAAATGCGGAAACTGAGAAGGCCAAGCTAGAAGAACAACTTCACCAGGCCCTGAAGATGGATTCGATCGGGCGCCTGGCGGGTGGTGTGGCTCATGATTTTAACAACATGCTAGGGGTGATTATCGGTCACGCGCAGATGGCAATGGATGGCGTCAACCCGATGGAACCGCTTTATGACGATCTGCACGAAATTTACAAAGCGGCAGACCGCTCCGCTGATCTCACCCGTAATCTGCTGGCGTTTGCCCGAAAACAGACCGTTACCCCCAAAGTGATAGACCTAAATACCACAGTTGAAGGCATGTTGAAGATGCTACAGCGACTGATTGGCGAGAACATCGAGCTTCGCTGGAGTCCTCAGGTAGAGATGTGGCTGGTGAAGGTAGACCCTTCACAGATAGACCAGATATTGGCTAACTTATGTGTGAATGCTCGTGACGCTATCGCCGACATCGGTAGAATCACCATACAGACGAACACCATCACCATCGAATCGTCCGATGTGAGCCCCCATATGGAGCTTGCTGCTGGTGACTATGTGCGGCTGACTGTGAGTGACACCGGTTGCGGGATGGATAAGGAGATGCAGGCTAAGATATTTGAGCCCTTCTATACCACCAAGGGTGTGGGAGAAGGCACCGGCCTGGGTCTTGCCACTGTGTATGGCGCGGTGAAGCAAAACAACGGATATATCCATGTATACAGCGAGCCCGGTGAAGGAACCACCTTCAATATATACCTGCCCCGGCACATTCCAATGGCTCAGCAGGCCGAAACACCGCGGTCAGTAGCACCCGATGCACCAGGGAATGAAACCATCCTGCTGGTTGAGGATGAACCTTCTATACTACGTATGGTGACCATGATGATCACACGCTCAGGATACAATGTCATATCCGCCTCCACACCTAGAGAGGCAATTCGGCTGGCGGACCAGAATGCCGGTACGATTGACCTGTTGTTAACCGACGTCGTGATGCCTGAAATGAACGGCCGCGACCTGGCGAAGAACCTGCTGGCACGCTACCCCAGTATGAAACGGCTGTTTATGTCGGGATATACCGCCGATGTGATCGCCGATCAGGGTCGGGTAGATGACGGGGTTCACTTCATCCAAAAGCCATTTACACTGAAAGATATCAACTTAAAAATTAGACAGGCCATAGATGACTAAGCGTGATCGCTATCTGTCGGGTGGAGGGTGCAGGGATTACAACGCAATGACGCAAAGGCGTATGAGACGCTGAGGGTATTTGACCGGGCCGGTATGTCGGTAGGGGCGTGCCTGTCTGAACCACGGAATACACGGATGACGCGGATGGGGACGGATAGCGACGGATAGGGACGGAAAATTCAATCGGGAGATTGACGTTTGCAGGGAGGCACGCTGTATGTCACGAGTTTGCATATTCATATGATGTGTTCGTAACACTACCAGCTTCTATACACCGCATTTTCGAGGTATAGAGGCTCTTTTGATTCGGATGTATTAGTCAACCGGACGAAGAGCTTGCCGCTGTTGAATACTCCATACACCGTCAGTCTGTTCAAGGCAGCAGGCTTGGATTCCTTCGCGTCTGACTCTGCGGTATCGTCCAGCTTAACATAGACGGACTTGTGCCCAAGATACTTTGAGATGTCCACAAATCGAATCCAGCCAGCGTCTACCTCGGACTTCACATCAAACTGTTTGGCACTGAGCTCCTCCTGCCAGCTTTTGCCGTCAGTTGAACACAAGATGCGGTAGCCGTTCGTGACAATGAGCTCTAGCCAGCACTCGGTCATATCGGCCAGTTCCAGCTTGGCAATGCCTCGTTGTCGAGTCATCCGCTTTATCTGAATGAGCTCATCATGGCTGCCAGTGAATGCGGAAAGGTCGACGGACTGATCAACCGCGTCGCTGCTCCAGGATTCACGCCGCGTGTACCAGCGCAACCCATCAGGCGAGACATCGATGCGGAAACGACCCTTAAGCCGAAAATCTACACCGGCTCCACCGCCGGTGTGATCGAACTGATAGATCAACGGAGTGCTGCCCGCGGTGATCACACGCTGGCCATCTTTGAGTGTCCCCACAGACCGGTGAAGATGGGTCTTCTCAACCGAGCTGCCTGGTGTGAGTGCTGTGATTGCCACTTTCGGGGCTGTCGGCTTTTGGCCTTCAGGAAGCATTTTTAGTTCATCATGGCCTTTTGGGAAGCAGGGGTTATCGACCATCGGCTGATGAGGTATTTCCACACGGCCAGATGCATCGTATACCGGGAAAGCCCCCAGCGGCAGCAGATACTTTTGTTGCTGAGGTATATTGGCACCCTTGAGCGCGTATCCAAGATACTCGGGGTTGGCATCGTCCTGCGCCCACGGGCCTGCGCCAGTGTCGTTCCATATGTCCTTCAGGGGCACCGTGGGGTTATTCCAGCCGTTGGGCACGTCCAGGTTTATTAGCGCGCGAACATCATCCAGTCTGCCAGCATTGCCCCAAGCCCCCAACGGCAGAGCGCCGGAGTAGGTCTCAAATCCGCCAGGAGCCTGCATGGCCACACCGTAGCGGTAGATGCCCTTTGAGTCGATGGTGTATACCGTCTGTGCCCGCTCATAGGCCGCGAGATACTCAGGGTTGCCGGTGGCATCATACGCCAGCCATGCAGCTTTTATCGCATTGAAATGATCCCATCCGCTGGCCCATCCCTTGCCGTCGTATCCCGATTCGCTTAGCATACGCCGCATCGCCTGATCTACGAGCGGGGTATACTTTTTAACCATTGGCTGGTCTCCTGTGACCTGTCCCGTTTTCACCATCCAGGCAGCGGCCTTGACGACGTGGAAGACCCGGACCAGCCTCATACCCTCTCGTTCCGCATCGAAGAGCTGATCTACGGCATTCGCTGCGTTGATACGCGCGGTCACAGCCAGGGGGTCACCGTATTTCGATAGTAAATAGGCACCCGCCGCCAACCCAGTGGCCGCTGCATTAACCAACTGCTGCGATGGGTAGCCGTTGTGCATCAGCTTACCATGTTTGAGGAAGTATCGGGCGTTTTGATGGATGTAGTCCATGTCGCTGGAGTTGACCCACTGGAACGGCAACAACCATACCTTACCGCCTGTTCGTCCAAAGCTCAGCCTGATCTCTCCATATCCATTTGGAGAGAAGGCCTCGATCTTCTCTGGCTGATCCTTCCACATGATTAACAATGCGGTGGAGTAGCCAGGGCTGGCGAAAGCGATCGGTTTTCGCACGATCAGGTAGTGAAAGCACGGCTTCGTGAAGCTCTTGTCACCCGCAATGTTTGATGCGAAGCTGGTGCTGCGGTCTGGCATGTGCAGTGTTCCGGGCACCTTTGGGTCACCAAGCAAGGCCATCGGCTTGCCTGGTTCACCGATGACCACTTGCAGTTTGTCTGTATCTTTAGATTCGAACCCATACTCCAACGGCATATCTTCATCGCTCAGCCAATACCGGCCTGTGAAAGCCACATTCAGACCATTCGAGATGTAGTGGCGTTTGATGACATACGGAGACTGGTTCCAGTAGCGCGGACTGCGGGCCAGGCCCAGACTTGCCGCTCCCTCGGGGGTATCGGTGTATTTGAACTGGTCTACGTTGTACCATTCAGCATGTTTCTGCACCCGGAAGCCCACCTTAATGGTGTCCTCTGCGGAATCGTTCCAATTGACCAGTGATAGTCGGCCCTGTTTCGAGGAGCCGGAGTCGTCAGAGATCAGGAAGCTCTTGCCTCCGCTGCGATGCCTGAAAAAGTAATATGACTTCGTCCCCGGTACATGCGCCGCGAGCATGCCCTTGACCATCCGCCTCATGAGCTCCAGCCGCACTACCGGTGAGTACTGATCCTCCCAGGCGATGCCCTCCATCAACCTGCCTGCATCATCGGGAAAGTGCAGGTGCCAGGCGTCCGATGTGATGCTGTCGAAGCCCAGGTGCGTGTACGCGGGCGTGTTCACGCGCATATCCAGCAGGTTCTCGCAGTAATTCATGCCCAGGTAGTTCAGTTTCACCAGGTCGTAGGGTTTGAAATCCTGCCGTAGCGCATCGGCTGAACCCAGCAACCTAGGCCCCTCAGCCGCGGCCATGGCAGCCGCTCTGGCGAGTATGAGTATGGTACACATGATGAGCGTTTTATATATCATGGACACATTGTAGCACGCTATGAGGAAGTGGGCAATGGTCGGATGGGCGTGGTGAATTTTGGTGGCTACTCCTCTTCCTGAACGTAGTAGCGTGGGTGACTTAACCGCGGTAGGGAGGCTAACCGGCTACAATCCACGCTGTTGGCCTCTGGCTACGAGTTCAACGAGCTGCCAGAACGGCACGGTCTACAGCCAACCTGACCGGCATATCTGCCCGAAATACCATTGTGGCACTTCGGGAGTAATTTGCAGATAATGGTTGTAGTGTTGCACATCATATCAGCGGCAAGGATATATGAGAAACAAGGGCAAGCGACAATAGCGGTGAACCCCTAGCTTCATCCCTGAGGTAGATATATGACTAAGCGTGACCGGTACCTGAGAGCTCTGCACAACGAGAAGGTGGATGAGCTGGTATGGGCTCCCAACTTCGACTACTGGCTGAACGTCAACCGCGCGGAGGGCACCCTGCCTGAGCGTTACCGTGAGATGTCGCGCAACGACATGGTGCGGGCGGTTGGCGGCACGTTGTGGAACCGCGCCGGCGGGATCATCAGCCGCCTTGACCCCAGCGTGACCGAGAGCCGATGGGTGCAAGGTGATGACACCATCCACCAACTCACCACCCCGCTGGGCAGCATTCAGGAGGTCTACCGGCACTCCGAAGGACCGCACCGCACGATGGCTTTGGTGGAGCACTTTGTGAAGGACTTGGACACGCTGGAGATCATGAAATATGTTGTCGAGGCCACGCATTATGAGCCCGACCATTCGGCCACCCAGCGGGCACTCGATGAGACCGGTGATGAGGGCATCGTGCTGACCACCTACTTCAGCATGCCGTTCATTCAGTTCGCCAAGGTGGATGCCGGTTATGTGAATGGCTTCTACCTGTGGGCAGATCACCGCGAAGAGGTGGATTCGCTGATAGAGCTTTACTTCAAGAAATTCCTGGAGGGGTATCGTATTCTGGCTGAGGGGCCGTCAGATGTCATCGGTAACGGCGACAACATGGATGGTCTGATGATCTCGCCTTCCATATTCAGAGAGTATGCGGTGCCGTTCTACCGCGAGGTGCAGAGGATTTGTTCTGCGAAGGGCAAGCTCTGCCAGGGACACTGGTGCGGCCGCACCCAGAGCCTTTTACCGCTGGTGCCCGACTGCGGGCTGGACATCGTGGAGGCGATCGTGACCAAGCCGATGGCCAATGTCACCCTGCATGATGCGCTGGAGATGCTGCAGGGTAAAGTGGTGCTGCAGGGAGGCATCCCTTCGGTGCTGGTCTGCGATGAGGGTGCCACCAGGGATGAGTTTCTGCGTTACATCGATGAGGTTATACTGCCGCTCAAGGGCCGCAAGGGTTTCGTACTGGGCATGTCCGACAACGTGCCCCCGAACGCTGACTTCTCGCGGGTTGAGATGATAGCGGAGCTGGTCGCCGGGGCCTGTTAGGCGTTCAGTTTCACGCGAAGACGCGAAGGCGCGAAGGGTTTGCAGCACGGCGTCGTTGTTTTAACCACTAATAAACACGAATGAACACAAATGGTAAGCGCACGGCAGAACGTCCTACTCGTCCTACTCATCTGACATGTCCTACACTGCACGGGAAAACCAAAGCAAAGCTGCGAAGGGTATGTGCCTTTTATTTACCGCGGATAAACACGAATGAACGCGGATGGGAAGACACAGTGCGGTGGCCAGCTCGTTAGTGCTTCCGGCTGATGATCTCCTGCACCCTGACGGCAATGTTGGCGCCGAACAGGGCTTGACCATACGTCGACGGGTGGACGCCATCGTAGGTGTGCTGTGTCGATCCGCCGTTCTGGGTGATCGTCGCATTCAATGAGGGCACGTCGATGAGGTATATCCGTTGGTCCTTCGCTTTATGGCGCGCCGCGACCACGGCGGTGATCTCGTCGCGGTGGGAACCTGAGCCCGGCAGCACGCAGAAAATCTGCGCGTTCGGACACGCCTTACGCACGGCGGTGGCCCATTCGAGATAGTTGCTGGTCACATCAAGGCCGCCGTAATCATTGGTGCCCATGTTGCAGAACACATAGTCAGGCTCAGGGAGCAGCAAGCCGTTCTTCAGCCGCGAGGTTTGGGCATCATAGTGATCCCAGCTCTTGTTCAGCGACGGCAACTGCATCACCCTGACCATTCCCTGTCCGCCCGAACCCAGCAGACCATACTCACAATCAAGAGCTGAGCATACGATGGGGAACCAACTGCATCTGGCGTTGTTGGGCTCCAAGATCGACCACGAGGTGAAAAGTGCCTCAACACCAACACCCTCGGTGATCGAATCGCCAAACCCGATGGCCAGTTTGGAGCGTTTGGGATAAGCTGCGATGCTGCCGCCGTCGTCCAGCGATAGGCCCGCAATGCGCAGGTGGGTGGTCGATGCCGTCCAGCGGTTCACCATCAGGTCCGCCGCACGGAAATAGAACTCCACGCGGTGCGGCACCGAACCGTCCAACTGGCCTGATATCGGAAGCGTATACAGGCCGCCTGTCTGGGAAAGCTGCACATGCGTGAACGGCCCTCCGTCTATGGAAAACTCCACCACCGGCATCGAGCCGGCTGGACAGTTTTCATTGGCGGTTCCGTCAATCACCACTCCAACGCTGCTGGTGCCCTTCACGATCGTCTTAAAATAGGCTCCAGGCATGGTGGCTTCCGCTCGTGCTTGATCTGCTTTACCGGAACACTTCCAAACATATGGTGATAGCCCGAACTCTGAGCGGTCACACGGTATGGTGGTCGCGGCTTGAGCACCTCTGGCCAGGACCAATCCAGCAGCCAGTATAAGCACGGCGCAGCATGGTGTCAACATATTCATCTTCAATATCCCTTATATGCGGTTTACGGTCATTACTGTGATACCATCCATGCGGGGCCGTGTCAATGGCATGTCTACCGATACAGACCATCTCAGCTAATGGCAGCTTAGAACCGCTGAGCAATCGAGCGTTCGGTATCGGCTTATATCTTGAACCTGACGGCATCATCAAGCAGCGGGGTTTTCTTGACCATTATCTTCATTGGATCATCATCGTCTGGGCATTCTGCGATCTCAATCAGCCCTAGGAAACCAGCGTAGTCAACTAATGCACGGCTTGTATAACAAAATCGAACTCCGCTTTCATATCCCTCAATCATCGGGTTCCCATCTTCATCTTGCAGGAGAGTGGGGAATGCACGTAGTATGGCATCCTCGTAGAAGGTATTCGTCCGGAACTCATCGCCATATTTATGCAGCATGTAGAGCGAAAAAGCGAATGTATCTTGAAACTCGAACATCTCTGGAAAATCATCACCACGACCCCAAGGCACATCCTCAGCCGCGGCACGCAGTATCATAGGATATAAAGCTTGAACCCCAGCCCCGCCTAACAATCGTCTGCACTCTGCACTCAGGCTTAACGAGCCTTTCATGCAGTCGATGATACCTACAGTCGCGGCTAGTTCCAGAATCTGACTTAATCCATCAAACATCAAGTCATCATCGATCGTCCCGTCCTTCATAAATTCGAGGACTGCTTCCTCCTGGAAGTATGCCTTCACAAGTTCGCGAGCTGCTTTGGTGGGCAGGCTGCCGTCTTTCTTCAACTTCATGCCTGTGAGACCGATCTCTTGTAGCAGGGTCACAAGCAGCCTCATAACTGGCGTCTCCGGCCATCCGGTCATGACCTCAGGAAACTCCACGATTTCTGGAGATTCGAAAGGTACATTGATGAGTTTGAGCATTTGGACTGGGGTCAAACCATCGAAATCATCGCATGGCTGTTTATTACTAAGCGCATATGGACTAGGAATGAACCTGGCTTGTGCATAGGCTTGTTCCATACCATGCGGGATTTCCATTTCGGCATAGTCGGATAGCATCTTGTCTACGTCGAGTTCTTCGAATGGGTCGCTGATGACAAGCTTGTTTTCGTCTTTACCTAAGCAGCACTTCTTGTATTTTTTCCCGCTGCCGCAGGGGCACAGATCATTCCGTCCAACTTTTTCCATATCAGCTACGCTCCTTCAAGATCGTCTTCATATATCGCTTTGTCGGGGATCGCTTGCGCCTTAGTGAGAGCGGAAGCACTAATAGATTTTTTGCCTGGCAACAACAATACCTCGTGTGTGTAGATATGACCACAGCCCATGGACCGGCCCTCACATAGAGTTTAGCATCCAATCGCCGTCCATATCAGAAGCGCCGAGCCCGTGAATATGCGACGCCACCGACCGGGGCGGTTTTCTCCTAACCTCGCCGGTGGTGATCTATGCGTGACAAGGGATTTCCGGCTAACCGCCAGACCGGCGCGGTCTATAGCCTTCTGTTGCCGATAGCCTACTGTCAGACCGCCCCGGACATAGCCATGATGTTCTTGACTCCGAAATGGTTGGCCGTTACCTGGCGACGCGCTTGGGCATGAACTTCACCGACAACACGAGCTGATCGCCCGGCTCTGTGCCTTGTTCGACGCTGGGCTTGAGCGGGTATTTGACATCCCAGTGCTCGGAGGGCATATCTGCTAAGCCGATCCACTCCAGGCTGACCAGGTGCTTCATGATGTCAGGCAGTGATGAGGTATTGAAGCTGACGCCTCCATACATATCTGGCTTCAGCGGGATATTCTGAAGCACGAGCCGCTTCTTCGAGTATTGCGGTTTATCACCCGTCTCTTTCATACATATCCGCTCAGCCACAAGACGTGTGAGCGTGCCGCCATCTGCTGAAACAGTGCCCTCTACACTGACCGGCCCGGCATACTCGTCGGCGGTCTCCAGCGGGCCAGGGTCACCATCCCTTGCCTTTCCGGTGATGCGGAATGTGTTTCCGCTCCAGGTATGCGTGTCGATGTCAATGTAACCCTCGATAGAGGTGGTCCATGCGTAATCTGGTGAGTCATACATCTGCGACGAGGGCAGCTTTGTGCCCTTACTGTCACGATAGGTGACGGATAGGTGAACATCAACCCATGAGCCGGACAGGTTGATGTTTGTGGCTGGCTTTACAGCAGGTTTCTCCGTTGTTTTCGGGGCCGGTTTCGCCGGTGGCTTGGGGGTGGCAGGCTTCGATGGGGGTATCACGGTCAAAGCGACGGGCTGTTCGGCCACATCGGACTTCACCAGGATGCCGCCCATGTCTATGGCGACCGCATAGAGTATCTTGTTGGTCTTTTTGTCGCGCTGTAATGCGGCCAGGATATCTGTGGTGAACTCCGCCGCGTTCACCGTAAAGTTGCCGTTCCCTTTATATGACATTGGCAGCCAGTAGTTCTTTTTCGTGCCAACCATGGTGAAAAGCAGCACACGGTCGCGCGCGGTCGGGCAGACCGAAGCCGATGATTTCTGATAGCTGGAGCTTTCTTTGTCCCAGGCGAAGGTGTCCGCGTGGAAGGTGATGGTCTTGGTCTTGATGTCCAGACTGGGCAGCGTGAGGTTAACCCGCGGGATGCAGATCTCCAGCAGCCGCGCGTTGGCGGCAATCGCTTCGGGCACCAGCGTGTTGGCCTGGTCCATCGCACACACACGATCAATGCGGTGACGTCCGTCGGCATCACGGCGCGCCAGATTGCTCCCCGCGCTGTTTTGGTAGTATCCGCTGCCGTCTGCAGTAGAACTGGCCACAAACTTCAATCCATCCAATAGCGGCGCCGCGAACGCCTTGGGCTGCTTGTTGAAGCCGTTGACGTGCACTTTGGTCACGCCATCGGTGCCAGCGACCGTGTCGGTGGAGAAATACTTCGAGTTGGTGAAACGGGCGACAGCCTCAAACAGCTCTTCTGGGGTGACGCATTTATCGATGGCCGTTTGAAACGCGGGGTTGACGGAATACTTTTCTCTGTCGGTCACCTCAGAGGCCGTGACATACTCCTCATATGGGTCGCCCTTCAGGTCCTTCAAATTCTCCCAGTAGCGGCTTAACGCCCCGGGGTGAGCGTCGTTGCGCACGTGTGCCGGCACCGTCATGTCGGCCAGCAGATGCTGCATCTCACCCAGGCTGCGCCACACCTTCCCGTACCGTCCGGGGCCCGCAGCCAGATCAGAGCCCTTCCAGGCCTGTGACAGGTTATCGGTGAATGTCTTGTTCGAGTACGGAGAGGCACTCATCGCCCATTGCTTACAGTCCATGCGCGGATTAGCGCCCATCAGTAATGGAGAGAGGGTTGGGTCAAGTGAATCGGTCAGATAGGGGACATTCTCTTTCCGGGTTTGACTGTCGTAACCACTGCTGGTGGGGTCGTAGAAATGGCGCAGAGCCATATAGGATTCGGGTTCATCGGCCGTATACCCGCCTTCAATCATCCACCAGAGGAAGGGTCGACTCGCCATGCTTTCGGTGATGTATGTCGGCAGCCAGGGTAGCCCTTTAACGTCGATCGACACCTCGTCACGATGCCAGTCGCCGCTCTCTGTCACCGTCAAGCAGTCCGCCACGAACGGGTGCTCACCGGCCTGCAGCTTGATGCCGAGTTCGGCCGCACTGGAGGGCACGAAGTCGTATTTGGATAGAATTGGGTCCTTCTCTGCCCTGGCAAGGAACAGGATGAGTGCGTATTCGTTGATCTTACGGTGGGCGCCTCCCTGTCCATTGGCACCATCGGCATTGCCGTAGCCCCACGCCAGTGGTGAGGTGACCAACATAACTGCCAGCACAGCCAGAATAACCAAAGCCGATTTATTCATGCGCAACCTCGATTCATGAGTTGCAGACCCGTCGCAACCTCGTATCCATTGCCGCAGCCCGATTTGATGTCTTAAGTATAGCATACGAACCGGCCATATTATGTATCGAAAGGGACACACCTCTGTAGTTGAGTTAGGGTAGAATTGAACACAAGGGCACGGTGTTTACCGCCCTATCATACCGCAGCACAGAGGATGGATCATATTGATGATGAGAATGATGGTGTTAATATTGTTCGGTGCGTTACTGGCTGTCATGCCCGCCATGGCCGCAGCACCGTACAGCGTCTCTGCGGCGGAATTCGGGGCCAAAGGCGACGGCATCGCGGACGACACGGTGGCGATCCAGCGCGCGCTGGATGCTGTGGCCAGCAAGGGCGGAGTGGCCAATCTGCCGGCGGGTTCCTACCTGATCTCTGCAGCATTGGTGGTTCCGCACGGTGTCACGCTGCTGGGCGAGGGTGCCCGCTGGGAGGGCTCCGCTACCAAGCTGATCGTGCCCAAGAACGGCTACTCGGCCATCAAGCTGAACCACGGCAGCTCCGTCAAGGCGCTGGGTATCGTCTACCCCAACAACCGCAACAACGCGCATCCGGTGGCCTACCCGCCGTCCATATTGCTCGAAGGCATCAACCCCAGCGTGGAGAACATCGTGTTTGACTGCGCCTGGATCGGCATCTCCACACCTCCTGGCGGCGGCAACTCAGGGCAGGGGATGTTTAGAGAGATCACCGGCTTCGTGCATCATGTGGGCATCCACCTCTCGGGCTGCCGCGATGTGAACCGCATCATCGATGTCCATTGGTTCGTCGGCGGTGATAACAGCGATGAGCCAGCCTACTTTGGCCGCAACCGTGTGGGGTTTGAGTTCGGTGATGTGGACGGCCTGATCATGGACCGCTGTTTCATGATTGGCGGCAAGACTTTCTTCCATCAGTTGCCCCGGAAAGACACGCCCAACGGCAAGAATGAAGCCGCGCACTCTCTGGGACATCACATCAACCTCTGCTGGATAGAGGATGTGGAGAAGGGCTTCGTGTTCGAGGGCATGACCGGTTTCGTGCTGAGCAGCACCAACATCCTGGTGCGCGAGGGTGGGGTCGGCGTGAGCGTGATCCCGCAAAGCCTCTACTACAACGGGGTGATTAGCGGCGTGCAGGTTCGCACCTTCGGCAAACCCGCCGTGGGCATCGAGTTCGACCCCAAGACGCCGCATATCAGGAACCGGCTGAGCATTTCCGACTGCCAGGTGGTGGACGGTGCGCCCGCGATTCGGCTTGGCCCGGGTACCCGCCGGGTGAACCTGCATGACAACCACCTGCAGGCCGCGCCGCAACAGCCATCAGTGCTCATTGAGAAGGGGGCTGACCTGCTGGTCATTACCAACAACGTGCTGACAGGCGGCACCGGCATCATAGACAACTCTGGCAAGAAGACGCAGAAAACCATCACGGGCAACCTGGTGGAGAAGTAGGTTATAAGCCAGTATGGAGAGCACCATATGAGGCATCACCGCGCTTTATCCCGTTATCCCTGGGGCACGTGATTGGGGCAATCGGGCAGTGTGCATCTCGAACCTGCGGTACTCGTATATGGCTGCGGACTGATTTCGTTTCGGAGATGACCCTATAGGTCACATAATATCTGCTGATAACCTGTAACACTCGTTGTAGAATCGCTGTCTGTTATATGAACGGCATGAATTCGTTACCTGCAGGAGGGTGTCTTGATGTCAGGTTATTCAGATTTCGCGATGAAACTCACGCAACAGTGTTACCAGCCCGGACAGAACCTCTGCCTCTCGCCCTACAGTGTTCGCATCGCATTCAGCATGGCGATGAACGGCGCACGGGGGGAGACGTTCCGGCAGATGGCAAAGGTGCTGGGATACAGCAGCGTAGACTTTCAGGATATCAACAAGGAAAACGAGCAGAGCTTACGCGTGCTTCTCAGCAAGACAGGCCTAGAGAGGCTCGAATCCCTTAACGGCATGTGGCTATCACAACGGGATGAGTTGAACCCAGACTATGTCCGGCGCATCGCCACCGTGTACCAGGCTGAAGTTGGTCGGGTGGACTTCACGCAGCGACAGGCACTTGAGCAGATCAATGGCTGGGTGAAGAAGCAGACAGATGGGAAACTGACGTCGCTGTTCGAGCGTCTGGACAAGGAAACTGTGATGGTCATGGCCAATATCATCTCATTCCTCGGCCTATGGCAGTCGCAATTTGATCCCAGAAAGACAGTCCCCCAACAATGGACCAAAGCTGACGGTACCAAAATAGATGTGCAGATGATGAGTCGTGACTTCATGGGCGATTTCGACTATACGGACGACCACATCGCAGTCAGGATGCACTACAAGTCAGGCAAATCGAGCATGTATCTCATCATGCCGAAGAAACGTCCCATCAATCAGTTCGTAAAGCAGTTGAATACATCGGAAGTAGATGCGATTATTTACAGACTTAAGTTTGACCAGGTAAAACTGCTGGTGCCTCGATTTGATATCGCATCACCGATCAACT
Source organism: Armatimonadota bacterium (assembly GCA_963677485.1). Taxonomy (GTDB): domain Bacteria; phylum Armatimonadota; class HRBIN16; order HRBIN16; family HRBIN16. The sequence continues at coordinate 2,216,713 of OY781964.1, forward strand.
TAGTACCGGTCTTAGCGAGAATGGGTATGACACTGCCTTTTGGTGGTAAAGCAGACTTCAGTGATATGACGCGAAAGAGGACGTCCGGTCTGTTCATCGGGCAGGCTGTTCAGAAGTGTGCTGTCACGGTCAATGAAACGGGCACCAAGGCAGTCGCAGCCACTGGTATTGAGATGTTCAAAGGCAAGCCATCCGAGGTGCGGTTCGATAAGCCGTTTGTTTTCATCATCCGTCACGATCCAACAGGTGAGCTGCTGTTTACCGGTGTAGTTTGCGAGCCGGAAAAGGCCTAGGACTGTCCGCCAGCCAGCCCTTCTTTTGCGTCCTTCGCGTCTTCGCGTGACACCGCTCCCATTCGCGTTTATTCGTGTTCATTCGCGGTTAAAAGGCACCCCAATAGGACGGGTAGGATGAGAAGGACGAGTATGACAAGGGTTGGCGTGACACCGCTCCCCATCACAAAACCTCGTATCTCCGGTAAAACCAAGGTAGAATGCTGGTAATATCATCAGACCGCGTCACCCGGAGGTATCGTATGCTCACCATGCGTCTCATCATCATTTCCGCACTACTTGGTTGTGCTACGCTCAGTTTCGCGAAGCCGACCTCGCCCCGCAGCCTGGTGGGCGCCGTCCGCTGGGATGCCTGGCACGGGCAGAACGGCCCCTCTACCGCCGGCATCGAGGTGGAACGCAGTCTGGGACCAGCCAAATACCACTACCGCGCACCCTACTTCGCCAAAGAGCTGGGGCCGGATGCCATCACCGCCCGTTCCACGAGCCAGGCGGGCATGGATGCTGAGATCAAGATGGCGCGCGACGCCGGTCTGGACTACTGGGCTTTCGTGTATTACGACCCGGGTACCGCGCTGGATATCTCCATCAACCGCTATATCGCCAGCAAGAACAAGCGCGGGCTGAAGTTCTGCATGATCCAGGAAAATATCGGCGATAAGAACCTTGAGCTGCTGGTCAGCCGGTTCAAGATGCCGGAGTACGTCACGGTGGCCGGTGGCCGGCCGCTGCTCTACATCTACAGCAAATACGTCTGCACTCAGCAGCAGCTCGACAAACTGGCTGATCGCTGCGTGCAGGAGGGGCTGAAGAAGCCCTACCTCATCATGTTCACCCACGTGAATGAGCCCGACGCCAAGACTGGCTACGACTTCAAGACCGACGCGGTGAGTGCCTACACCACCTTCCCCTGGTGGCCCAACAACCCGATGGAGCAGTACACCAAGTGGGAGCAGCAGCGGTGGCAGCAACTGGCCGACAAGGGTTACAAAGTGCAGCCATGGGTCAGCACCGGCTTTGACAACCGTCCCCGCGCCGATAACACCATGACCTGGGTGGCGAAACAAGACAAGCTAACCACCGCCTTCACCAACGACATCAGCCCCGAAATGCTGGGGCAGCAGGTACAAGCCGCCTTGGAGTTCAACCGCAAGAACCCCATGGCCAGCGAAGCCAACGCGGTGCTGATCTACGCATGGAACGAGTTTGACGAGGGTGGATGGATCTGCCCCACGCTTTATTTTGGCGCCGACCGGCTGAACGGCATCGCCAAGGTGCTGGGCGGCAAGATGGCGCCTACTCACAACCCGCCCAGCCTGGGCACCAACCTCACCAAAGGGGCGGTCGCTGTGGCCAGCAGTTTCGAGCTTGGCTCTCAACCCGCGAAGGCACTGGACGGCAAGCTAGGCACCGCCTGGCGGACCAAAGCGGGGGCCCTCTGGGGGAGCTGGATCGAGCTGCATCTGCCCAATCCGGTGAGAATCAACACCGTGCTGCTGCGCGAAGGGCCGGATCAGTCCATCCGCGGCTTCGAGCTTCAAGTGCCCGAAGGTTCCGGCTGGAAGAGCATCTACAAAGACTCCACCGCCGGGCACTACGCCCCGCTCTATTTCCCCACGCAGCGGCTGAAACGCATCCGGTTGCTGCTGACCGACCTGCAGAAGCCGGTCACACTCATCGAGATGTCGCTATACCATAACTCGATGTTGACGCTGCCCGCCCTCGGCCTGCAGTGTGAGTGGAGCCTCAATGGCGACCTGTTGGACCGCGTGGGTAGCCGGCATATGCTGCCGAACAAAGAGCCGGTATACGTTCTTGACGCCCCGTCAGGCCAACATTACAAGAGCCTGATGCTGACAGATGGCTTCTATACCTATGTGCATGACACCAATGGTTTGCACCCTCATGCGATCGACGGCATGAAGGAGTTCCGGCTCTCGGTGTGGGTCAAACCGATGGCGCCAAAGCCCTCCAACATACTCTCCAAGACCGATGCGTACGTGCTGGTTCTGGGCGATGACGGTCTGACCCGCTTCGCGATGGGAACCGTCGATGTGCCCATCAGCGCGGGCCGGAATGTGGCGTTCAAGCTGCCGGATGGTCAGTGGAGTCATGTGGAGGCGAGTTATGACGGTCAGACGCTGAGGCTGTTCGTGGATGGTGCGTTGGCGGGCTCGCATCCGCTGACCGGTGCGGTCACTCGGGTCAAGGAGCTCGCGCAGAACCTGGTCATCGGCGGCGGCTACCAGGGGCTCATCCGCGGGCTACAGATTTGGGACCGCCCGCGGCCGTGAGCGCGTTGAATTACCTATACGTTTTGCCTATGTCCGGGGCGGTCTGTCAGTACGCCTGCGGTGGCCGCTATCTATAGACCGCGCCGGTCTTGTTCCAGACACAAATCTATCAGGGCTATCCGCCAGACCGGCGCGGTCTCGAGCCTTCTGCATCCGCTAGCCTACGCACAGACCGCCCCGGACATAGGCAATGCATGGCTGCAACAGAGGCGGACAGCCATTCGTATATCACACTGTCGCCTCAGCGTGACGCGTAAGTTACAGTATGGGCATTGCGGCAAAGGGCCCACTACCATTTCTCGTGGGTTTCGCTGATGGGCTTATACAGGCCAGGGCGTCGTTGGTGATACATTCTGCTGTTGGCGCGGTTGAGCCTGAGATGGTGCAGGTCGAGAATCCCGCTGACGTACTGGTCGCCTGTCTTCTCTGTTCGTGCCACGAACTGGGTGGGGTAAGCACCGATGGTGGCTCCTGCGCCTTCGCCGTTGTTGGTGGCCACGATATCCACTGTGCAGCGGAACATATCGGACTTCAGTAAGTAGTCTTCAATCACCCCGCCGCGGCTGTTGATCCATATGATGATCTCAGCGCCGTTTAAAGACAGGCATTGGGCACTTTCCGGGAAGTAGCCGTCGTAGCAGATCATGATGCCCACTTTGGCGAAATCAAGCTGGAAGGTGGGGTAGCCGTCGCCAGCTTTCATGAGGTGTTCCAATTCGTCCTCTTTAGGCGGCCAGAAGTAGGGCGGCCCACCGGTGGCGCGGTGCGTTTTGCTGTATGTGCCCACAATCTGGCCGTCTCTGCCGAACAGCACCGCGGTATTTGAGAAGGCGTCCTTCTCCTTACGAGCGAAACCGCCGGGCTTCAGATCTTGCCACACACCCACCACCACGTAGATGTTGTTGCGGATGGCTGCATCGGCGATTTTGTGCAGGTTCGGTGAGAGCGGCTTCAGGGTCTCTGGGCCGATGATGTATTCCGGCAGGGCGATCAACTGCGCACCCTCTTTGCCCGCGCGGTCAATGTTGCCGATGAGTTTATCCATCGTCGGCGTGCCGTCATGCACCACTTGAGCCGCCGCGAGCAGAACCTTCTCATTGCCCCTGTTGGGCACATCGACGATCTTACCCATCTGGCGGCCGTCCTCCAGTGGTTTTGCCATCGTGATGACCGGTATGGCCACCATTAACGCCGTGCATAAAGATGGTATGAGCAAGTTCATGTAAATATCTCCCTTTTGGGTTATCTGGCGGCATCTGAGTGGTCACACTGTCGATAGACCGCGCCCGTCTTGTTCATGACACGAATCTTTCATGGCTCTCCGCCAGACCGGCGCGGTCTCGAGCCTTCAGTAGCCGCTAGCCTACGCACAGACCGCCCCGGACATAGGCAATAACGGTCCATGATAAGCAAACGCTTGAGCCTGTCTATTTCAGGGCTTTCAACACCTTTTGCACCTCAGCCACAGCGGACTTCTTATCGGAAGGCAGGCTGATGTTGAGGTATACCACGCCTTTACTGGCTTGCACGGTCACCGCACCATCCTGCTGCATGACAAACCCATTCCAAGGTTTCGCAGTCGGGCTGCTTTTGGTCTTGCCAAGGCTCTTCTTCCAGTAAGCCACGAAACTGGCCGCGTGCTTGGCACTTTTCATGGTATGGGCGGTGGCGGTGAGGTAGTCATTCCCCTTTTGGTAGATACGCTGCTGCGCATCGAGAACACCGTGGTCTTGATAAAGGCCGATGCCGCCATCGTACAACCCTGTCAAGTCATTCCCGGCCACATAACGTGCAGCCGATGCCATCTCTTTCCAACCTGCCACAGCACCTTTTGGAAGTGCTTTAACGGCAGGGGTGATGGCGGGCGCGGCGATGGCCAGCATACTTGCCAGCACCAATGCCGTCGCAATGATTCGCTTCATGATTTTACCAACCTGTATATTGTCATATCATCGAACCGTAGTATGTCTCTGCGTGTAACCGCTGGTGGGTGAATGCCCCAAGGGGCCTCCCGCAGCCAAAGGAGTCAAAACCAGGGTTGTCGGGGCTTCACGGGCGGCAGCTTATAGTGCGCTGGTGTCTACCGGACTAAGCACAGCACGTAAAGGCATCCTTATAGTGAAACAGCTCCCCTCGCCGGGGGTGCTGCTCACAGAGACATCGCCGCCATGTGAGGCTGTCAAGTGTTTTACCAGGTATAAGCCGATACCTGTTCCCGAAATCTGTACATTCTGGCTGCTTTCCACACGGTGGAACCTGTCAAAAATCAGTGACAACTGATCTGGCGGAATGCCTACACCTTGATCGACAACGTCGATGCGGTAGCTGCCGCTTGACGCTTCTAATGATAGTGTAACCCGAACGGGTCCGCCATCTGGCTGGTACTTCACCGCATTACTGATGAGATTATATAAAATCTGCTCCAGCTTGTCGCTGTCGGCGTATACCTGTGGCATCTCATCCGGCACCTGCAGCTCTATCTGGTGCTGATGAGTTCCGGCCTGTTGAACCGCCACCACCTGTTGCAGCACGGGTATGATGTTTATCCACTGAAGGTGCATGTCTAGCGATCGACCGGCTTCGACGCGGGACATGCTCAACAAATCATCAATCAGTCGGCGCAGACGGTCCGTCTCCTGGTCGATGATCCCCAGAAACTCTCTGCGCGCGGCTTCATCATAATATCCTTCGGAGTCACCTAACAGCGTACTGACAAAACCCTTGATGCTGGTGAGTGGTGTGCGCAGTTCATGAGATACGGTGCTGACAAACCTGCTTTTCATGCGATCGATCATGCGGATATCCGTGATGTCATTAAACACAGCAACAGCTCCGGCGGAATCAAGCCCGTCATCTGTCTTCACCGGTGTCACATTCACACGGAAGATGCGGTCTTCCTGGGTTGAGAGCTCTGTGCTGCCCTCTTTTCGAGTGGTCAATGCGTTGTCAAACAGACTGACCAGCTCGTGCTGGGGCAGCGCGGAGTGGTAGTCCTCTTTTTGCAGCGCGGCTTGCTGTAAGCCCGGCAGGATCGACTCCGCCTGACCGTTGACTAAGGTGATGTGTTTGTTGGCATTCACCAGTACCAGCCCTGCGCCTAAACTCTCAAAAGTGGAAATCAATTCGCTGTTGCCTTCGGACGCCTCGCGATACATCTGAGCGGAGGTGATGACAGCCGCTGCATTCCGGGCCAGACGTTCCAGCAGATGAAGGTCCTCATCACTAAAAGGCAGGCCGTAGCGTTTGTTCATCACATGAACCACGCCGATCGTCTGGCTGTCGACCACATGGTTCTCAAGGTCACGCCGTTGTACCACCAGAGGGGCGCAGCATCCGTTCTTCACGCCTAGTGCGTGAACCAAAACAAGGTCAGAGCGCGGGTTATCTGAGGGATCGTTGTATATCACCGGCTGACCAGACAGAAACACCAGGCCACTCATGCCGGTGCTGGCTGGTAACCGAAACAGCTCCACCTCTTGGGCAGCGAGTCCAAAGGCAGGGGGTAGTGCCACCAGCTCTGCGGTGGACCTGTTGAACATCAGGAACACACATTTTTCAGCTTGAAGAATCATGGCAATACGGCTGACCAGCCGCATCAGCGTGTCGTCAAAACGCACGCCAGCCTTGGCTTCGCCATCAGAGTGGTCGAGTTTGCGTTGTAAGTCGGCTACAATGCCAAGCAGGTGTTCGACTTGAGCGGCCAGCTGTGTCGACATATTACTGTCATCGGTATTTAATGGCAGTTGGCCAGGGGTAGAACTGGTATGTTGGTCAGGCAACTTCAACCTCCCCGTGTGTGTATATCCAGATTATACGGCATCACACGCCAAATTGTACGCATTTAGATGTAACAGCAGTTCAACTTTGGTTTAATTTTCACACTAACTGTGCGTATTGTGGTTAACAGCTGAACGGCTGGAGCTATATTGGCTGTGTTGTCTGTTTTAATGGTGATGTTGGTAGCTATCTGTACCACAATACGATACCGTAACTAGGAATGGTGTCACTTCACATAAATACAAGTACAGGATATAGATAAGCTGTCTTCTGATGTTGGACTTAAGGATAATCATGAATCACAAGATATTACCTGCTTTCCTGTTTTTATCTACTGTGTTCGTTGGGGTAGCCGATGCGCAATCGAATCCACCACGACCAGAGATGCCCTCGGTCATCGCCAGCAAGGCACCCAAGATCGATGGGGTGCTGGATGATGAGTGCTGGAAATCTGCGTCGGCCGTGACGGACTTCTATCTGCAGACCGACGATAAGGCTCCAGAGAAGACTGAAGCTTATGTCTGTTATGATCAGAAGAGCATTTATGTGGCGTTTTACTGCCATGCTTCACGACCCGAGCTGATACGGCATGAGCAATCACGTCGGCGCGGCTCGATGGGTTCAGATGACAGGGTAGACTTCTATATCGACACGTTCAATTCGCTGCAGTGGGACCAACGCTCGAGGTTCACCGTCAGTGCCGGGGGATGTCAGTCTGAGAGAATGTCAACCGGAAGCGTCAGTAAGACGGAGTGGCGCGGTGACTGGTATGCCGGAGCGAAAGTGGTGGCCGATGGTTTTATTGTAGAGATGGAAATCCCATGGATCATTTTGCAGTATGATAACTCAAAAGGCTACCTGGGCATCATGTTCAACCGCTGGTATTCAGCGGCAGACCGTGACCATGCCAGCCCAAAGATGGGCACCAACTGGGACCCCTATCGCTGGTACATCTGGAAGGGGCTGCAACTGCCCAAGTCGGTGCGGCGTCCCATGGCGATGCCATACATGCTGTTCTCGGCGAGCCAAAAGGACACCACGGTAAAGACCGGCGTCGATATGCGTTATGACCCCAATTCGCAGAGCACCGCGGTGCTTTCGCTGCTCCCTGACTTTTCGAGTATTGAACAGGGTGTCGATAGCGTGAGTTTTAGCTATAACGAACAGCAGCAAGGGGACAACAGACCGTTCTTCCAGGAGGGCGGCAGCTATTTCCCAGGTTCAGATATGCTCTATACGCGTCGCTTGGGTGATATAGACTTGGGGGCCAAATACTTCAGCCGGATCGGCTCGTTGAACTACGGTTTGATGCATGTCACAGCCACCAATGGCGATTCGGCGCAATCTGTCAGTGCAACGAACCAATACGGCAGCAAAGGCAGTCTCTCTGCAGCCGTCGTGCGCAGCGACTACCAGGGAGCCATCGGCACCACATCGGGAATCGGTGGTGGATACAATCTTTACCGGAAGAATGACACCGCCTGGGATATGTGGGGACAGGTTGGGCAGGCAAATAACGGGCTGGGTGAAGGCACCGGTACACGCATGAATATCGGAACAAACTGGGGTGCCGGCCGCAGAAAACTTGGGTATTGGGCGGAATACAACAACATTGACGCAAACTACAAACCTGCCATTGGTTATTTTCCAGATGTGAACTTTGAGAGCTATGGCGGCGGTTTGTCGTTATGGGATGATCCCAACAACAGCCCTGTGAAGTCTTGGTGGTTTGGTTGCGACGCCGGCGAATCCTACTATAAGACCGGTGAGCTATTTCAGCGCAACTGGAGTATCAATGGTGGTGCCTCATGGCTAAAGGGCTATTCCATTTGGATGAACTCTGGTGGGGCGAAACGTCCACCGCATCAAGACCGATTGACCAGCACAGGTGTGGGCTGGGGCCAGACTACACTATTCCGCGGCGGCGGGGCGAGCTATACCTCAGGTAACCTGGCTAGTGGACACTACATGAACTGGTCTGTGTCGCAGGGCTGGAATCTTGGTCCAAGCTTGAACATGAACCTGAACTACACCCATAGCCAGTTGGATGAACCCAGTCCAGATGCCTATCACGCCACTCAGATGATCGCATCTTTTGCGTATGAGTTCCCGACTCTGACGCACGAACGCACCGTCATCGGCCGGTTTGTGAACCAGGACAGCCACACCAACTTCTATCTGGCATACCGGCAGAATGCCCGCAGCGGGATGGATATCTATGTGACGCTGGGCAACCCCAACGCGGAAACGACCGAAGAGTCGATCACCGTGAAGCTGCTTCAGGTGTACTAGAACCTAATCCGACGGGTCGGTCCGATGCGACCGATCCGTCGGACTTATCCTCCCCATCTACCACGGCTGCCATTACTCTCCGCTTTAACACTTACCAGGTAATTCACCATCTGCGGGCCGAAGTGTATGTTTTATTACCAACATACGAACTGTCAACTCCGATTTGCTTGCGGGACGGTCAAGCCCGCTGACGAAAGAGGTGAATGAGCCCATCGTCCCCGAAACTATGCACACTGATGTGCAAAAGTCTGCCACACAGTCAACTGTAACCACACGGATCTGTGTCCTTCGAAAAGCAGGAGTTTGGGAACAATGCGTAAGGGTATTCATCTACTATTCGCTGTTTCTGTGGCCACGTTCAGCGGTGCTCTACTGGCACAAACGCCCCCCTCAAGGATTGAGCTTCCTTCTGTTGCAGCCAGTAAGCCGCCAAAGATCGACGGTGTTTTAGACGATGCTTGCTGGACCACAGCCACTCGGGTCTCCGATTTCTATCTGCAGACCGAGGAGGTGTCCACTGAGAAGACAGATGCCTACATCAGCTATGATCAGCGAAGCATCTATGTGGCTTATTACTGCCATGACGCTCATCCCGAAACCATCCGTCATGAGCAGAGGCGGCGGCGGGGTTCGATGGGCTCAGATGACCGGGTTGAGCTTAATCTGGACACCTTTAACTCGTTACAGTCGGGTAAATGCTCCAAGTTTATTGTGAGTGCTGGTGGCTGCCAGTCCGAGACAATGCCCACAGGAAGTGTGAGCAAAACGGAGTGGCGTGGTGACTGGTATGCAGCCACCAAACAGGTGGACGACGGCTATATCGTGGAGATTGAGATACCGTGGACCATCCTGCAATACACAAACACCACAGGTAACCTGGGGATCATGTTCAACCGTTGGAAGGCCAGTACAGATAAGGACCACTCCAGCCCCAAAATGGGCGTCAACAAGGACCCCTTCCGCTGGTATATCTGGAAAGGGCTTCAGATGCCTAAGTCGGTACGGCGTCCTATGGTGATGCCATTTGTACTGATGCATACCAGTCAGGACGACTCATCTGTCAAGGGTGGCGTCGATATGCGCTACGACCCCAACTCGCAGAGCACGGCCGTGCTCTCGATACTGCCCGACTTTTCGAGTGTGGAGCAGGCGGTTGAGAGTGTGAGCTTCAGCTACAACGAGCAGCAGCAGGGCGATAACCGACCCTTCTTTCAGGAAGGTGGCGGCTATTTCCCAGGTCCTGATATGCTTTATACCCGCCGGTTAGGTGATATCGACATCGGTGCCAAATACTTCAGCCGGGTCGGTGCGCTCAGCTACGGGCTGATGCATGTCACCGCCGCCAACGGCGATGCCGCACAGGCGCTGACCGTTAAGAATGAGTTCGGCAACAAGGGAAACATCAACATCGCGGCCATGCAAACCGACTACCTGGGAAACTCAGGCACCGTTGCTACGTTGGGTGGCTCAATCAAGCTGTTTCAGAAGGACGCTCGCTTATGGAACATGTATGGTCAGGTTGGGCAGGCTGACAACGGGCTGGGTATGGGCACTGGTAAACGCTATGATACCGGTATGGATTGGAGTGCTGGCCCACGTAAACTGGGAGCCTCTATAGGCTATAGCAGTATCGATGATAACTACAGACCCGCAATGGGCTATGTTCCTGAATTCGGTATCGACACTAAAAACATAGGTTTGTTCATATACGATGAGCCAAGTAACAATCTGGTCAATTTCTGGAAGCTGGAGTGCGGAGAGGGTGAGTCGTATTTCCAGACTGGGGAGCTGTTCCAGCGAAACTGGCGTTTGAACTTCAACGCAACTACGCTGAGCGGTTATTCCATTTCGCTGAATACTGGTGGAGGTAAAAGGCCGCCGCATCAGGACCGCATATCCGCTTTGGCTGTAGGCTGGGGGCATAACACGCTGTTCCGCGGAGGCGGTGCCAACATCACATTTGGCAAAATGGCGAGTGGTAATTACACCAACTGGTCAATAGGGCAAGGCTGGAACCTTGGGCCTAGCCTGAATATGAACCTGAACTACACCAGCAGCAAGCTAGAAGAACCCAGCCCTGCTGCGTTCAAGGTGACCCAGATGGTGGCCTCATTTGCTTATGAGTTTCCGACAGTTACCAGTGAACGCACCATCATCGGACGGTTTGTGAACCAGGAAAACAGCACCAACTTCTATCTGGCTTACCGGCAGAGCTCACGTCACGGTATGGACATTTACGTCACGCTGGGTGACCCCAACGCCCCTACCACAGAGGAATCGCTGACGGTGAAGCTGGTACAGGCGTTTTAGCGAACTTGGTATAGGCGACTGCATCAGGCGGATCGGTCCGGTACGGCCATTCCGTCTGATGCGGGTGGTTGATAACCGGCATAAAACACGCATCGCATGGAAGGAAACATGGTCATGAAAGCTACTCCAAAAACAGGGAGCAAGCCAATATCACCCGCGCTCGTAAATAAAAAGGAGCCGCTCTACCTGCTGTTCTGGGGTGACCTCAAGCAGGTGCCCGGCCTGGTGAAGTTGATCGGCACCCGGGGCGACGGTCATCACATGCTCGGATTCGGCCTGCCATGCCCCACCATGGACGCGGAGAAGCAGGTGCAAGAGTATATCCGCCAGGCATTCGCAACCGCTCGCAGTCATAACATGGCGGTGATGCTGCACTTCGACTTCAATGTGGCCTGGGAGAACCGACCAGACCTTTGGAACTGGTTCGATTCCAACAAGCCCGGTTACAACCCTGGCAACCGGCAGAACGTGGAGTGGTATGGCTGGGATGGTCCGCCCTCGAAGACGCGATACCTGAACCACGGCATCACAAAGCGTATGGCCCCGCCGATATGTTTCACCAGCAGGCGGGTTCGTCAGGAATGGGCGCGCCTGATACGAGAGGTGATCGCACCGAATTTGCGTCGGGAGATCGCCGCACTGAAGCGGGATGGCAAAGAGCATCTGTTCGCTGGCGTGCTGGCGGGTTCTGAGCCCATGATCGACAACTACATGAAGCCCGACGCAGACACGGAGAGGCTGATGAAAGCCGACGGCACACCGAAGGGACGGCTGGGATATCGCGCGCTGATGAACCGCGGCTATAGCAAGCTCCATCCCCCGAAAGATTTGACAGCCGCACTCTGCACCATCGTAGAGGAGACCGTCGCCTTCTGGTGCCAGCAATTCGCTGATGCTGGTATTCCCATCGCGAAAATCTACCCCCATGTGGCACCTCAACTACCGTTGGAGATTACGGCTGCCCCAATCTCTGCGGCGTTCAACCGATGGTCACGTCCCGGCTGGACGACCTACGCGGTTGGGCAGTTAAATGATAGCTTCGAGCCGCTATACAGTGAGCTAAAGAAGCACGGTAATCCGCCCTGGGCAGGTGTCGAGGCCAACGCATGGTTTCACGAGTCGCTGGACTGGGAGACGTATATGGGCTGGCACTTCAACCACGGGGCAGTCTTAATGGCTGTCAACTGTGGTGCCACCGGTACGGAGCTGCCCACCCAGCTTCACAAGTCGGCATTCGGGCCTGCGGCCATCGCAGCCTACCGAAAGTTCCTGCAGGGAGGGACGCTCAAGGAGAGGCGGATCTCCACCGACCGGTCGTTAAAGGCGAAGATGGCGATCCTGCAGGCAGGTTTTCAGTCATGGCAGCGGAGCGGGCGCGACCCGACACCGATCGTGAAAGAGGTGACGGAGCGTTTGCAGTTTTTTCTGAACCAGGGGAAGAAGGACGAAGCGGAAGCCGTCATCGACGCAGGGATCAGGAAGCTTGGGTTGAAAGCAGCGAAGTAATGGAATCACAGGGAGCCAAACATGAAGAGGAAAACCGCATTGATCTTAGGGACCGTGCTGATCGTTGCTGTATTGGCAGTTGTTGCAATGAAAAATGAATCACCTCGGGCACTCCCAGTTGCTAATGTAAAGACAGCTACCGCGCTCGGAAGCCAAAAAGAACCCTCCTACCTGCTGTTTTGGCGAGCACCTGATCAAGTACCTGAACTCATCAAGTCTATCGGCACTCAAGGCGATGGCCGTCATCTACTCGGATTCGGCGTGCCATGCTCTACCTTCGAGCAGGAGATAAGTGTACCCGGGCAGATCCGTTTAACATTCGCAACCGCACGAAAGTATAACATTGCGGTGATGGTACACTTTGATTTCCACGTGGCCTGGAAAAGCCGGCCTGACCTTTGGAACTGGTTCGACCCTAATAAGCCAGGCTACAATCCCGCCAACCAGCAGAATGTGGAGTGGTACGGCTGGGACGGCCCACCGGCGAAGACGCGCTATTTGAACTGGGGTGTCACGGAGCGTATGCCCCCGCCGATGTGTTTCACGAGTAAGCAGATCCGCCAAGAATGGACGCGCTTGATTCGGGAGGTGATCAGTCCTACCTTGAAGCAAGAGATCGCCGCGCTGAAGCGGGAGGGCAAAGAGCGCCTGTTCGCTGGCGTGTTGGTGGGCTCCGAGCCGATGTTCGACAACTACATGAAGCCCGACCCTGAGATGGAAAAGATGATGGCGGCCGACGGCACAGCGAAGGGTCGGCTTGGATACCGTTCGCTGATGAACCGCGGCTACAGCAAGGCCAATCTTCCGAAGAATATGACAGAGACACTCGGATCGATCACTCAGGAGACCGTGGCCTTCTGGTGCAAGCAGTTCGCGGATGCCGGTATTCCCACTTCAAAACTCTACCCACATGTGGCACCTCAACTTCCTGAGCAGGAGACGGGGGCGCCCGTTTCGGCGGCTTTCAACAAATGGTCGCGTCCAGGCTGGTCGACTTACCCGGTTGGGGTGCTGGGTGATAGTTTCAAACCGCTGTATGTAGAGCTCCAAAAGCACGGCAATCCGCGGTGGGCCGGCGTGGAGTCCAACGCGTGGTTCCCCGGCGGATCTGTAGATTGGGAGACCTATCTGGGTTGGCACTATAACCACGGTGCCGCTATCGTGGCGATCAACGTCGGAGCGACAGGCACCGAACTGCCTGACCGGCTATCAAAGGCCGCATTCAGTCCAGAGGCCATCAAGGCCTATCATAAGTTCCTGCAGGGAGGGACACTTAAGGAGACCGGACTGACCTCCAAACAACAAGGCGCCAGGCTGCAGAGCAAGATGAAGACACTGCAAGCAGGCTTCAAAGTTTGGCAATCCAGCGGGCGCGACCCGTCACCGATCGTGCAAGAGGTTACTAAGCACCTTCAACCGTTGCTGCAAGAAGGCAAGATTGCGGAGGCCGAGGCGGTTATTGACGCGGCGATCAAGAAGCTTGGGGTGAAAGAGGCGAAGTGACAGTGGCTGCGGGCTGAAAGCGCAGGCGATGGCATGTGAATCATCCCTCGTCCCCGCGCCCTGAAGGACAGTCTACTACCCATAGTTATTGCATGGCCAGTAGGTCACCGATTCCGAGACATTTATGTCGTGGCGTGGTATGTACACGAGATCGCCATTGGCATCCGGGGCGGCGAAATGCCATCGCTGCCCCGGTGTTCGTTCTACTTCACTACTGGCAGCACCAGCACACTGGGATGGGCAGCATTCAGCAAAATGCTGTTCGTGGCGACGATGGTCTTCGTCGCCTGCCAGGGCAGTTCGCCTGTGTTGGGGTTCACATCGAACCTCGGCGAGTTGCTGCTGCTGATGGCCAGCCGGATGCGGTGCCCCTTGTTGAATATCAGGCTGGTGGACCACAGGTCGACCTCCACCTGCGCCGGCTTGCCCGGGGTGAGCAGCTCTGGCTTGGACAACGACTTCCGCACGCGGGCGCGGATGATGCCGTCGCAGACCAACATGCTGCGGCCGTCCGGGTAGACGTCGGTCAGCTTCGCGGTGAAGTCGGTGTCCTTCGCGGTGCTGGTGATCCACAGTTTGGCCTTGATGCGACCGGTGACCTCCAGAGGCTGCCTGAGCACATCGGTGCTGAACAGCAGCACATCGGGTCGGTTTTCAGATGGGCGCTGGTCCATCGGCCCCGCGGCGATGGTGAGGTTGCAGCCGCCGAGTGTCGGTACCGGGTTCTTTGGGTCGAACTGGTAGCTGAGCGGTTTGTGGCTCGATTTCGGCTTACTGGTGCTCAACAGCGATCCAGGCTGCAGATAGTAGGCTGTCTGCTGCGCCGGAACCGGCCAGGAATCGGCGATGCGCCACTCATTACCCGGTGCATTGGCCTCGCCTACTGCTCCCATGGTGTAGTATTGAACCGCGGGCACTGGAACCGCCGTTTTGATGCCTTTCAACTTATCATTTAGCCACTCGACACTGGCGATGATCGGGTTGACCTTAGCGGCATTCGGGAATGTAAACACGCCGACTTTATCATAGCTTCCGTGGCTGAATGGTCCTAATATCAACCTCTGCTGGCCTCTGGCTCCTGGCCCACCCCGCTTCTGAAGCCCCTCAAAGGCGTCCAGGGTGCCTTGCTGGAAAGTGTCATACCATCCGCCGATATGCAGGCCGGGCACGTTGACGGTTGAGAACCGCTCCGCAAGGTTCATTTTTTCCCAGAATCCATCGTAATATGGGTGGGCGTGCCAGATTGCCAGGTTGTCTGCATTGAACTGGCACATCTTCAGCCAGTTCACAATCTGTTCTTCTCGCATCGCACCGTTCTGGAAGGCACACTGGTTGTAGATGCTGGTTGGGGCCATGATGGCACAGATCGCGGTCAAGCCGGCCGGTTGGCTGCCCGCCATTTGGTATTGCGTGATGGCGTTGGCGCTTCCGCCGAATGTGCCGATTTTGCCGTTGCACCACTTTTGCGACTTGACCCAGGCGACGCAGTCTGCCCCGTCCTGGTTGGTGTTCCAGCCGTCATCCACGAATATCTTCGAGAGGCCTTCGGATTTGTAGCGTCCGCGTGTGCTTTGGATCACCACCGCGTAGCCCTGCCCCACAAATCCCTCCGCACCGTTGCGCTCGTATGGTGTGCGGATCAAGACCACAGGGAAGGGGCCGTCGCCTTTGGGAAGGTAGATGTCGGTGGCCAGTTTCGTGCCGTCACGCATGGGCAGCATCTCGGTGGTAAACGGCTCTGCTTTTGATGAGCAGCCGAATGTCAGCAGTATGGCGATGGCAGCACATAGCCGGATGAGTAGGGTGCGCAAAATGGGCCTCCAGATGGGTGTGTTTTACGGATATCATACCCGCTCGCAGGGAGGGATGCAAGCAGGGGGGTAGCTCACGCGGAGACGCGGATGTTTTGCACCGGAAGGGATTGGTAATCCACAGATGACACAGATGGCACAGATTAGGTATCGACCGCGTCGGTTTTTAGTAGGCTCTTAATCGCCATGCAGCCCGTCTCCGGCGCGGTCTGGCGGATTGCCCTATCTAGTGGCCATCCGTGCCGCGGGTTTAGTCACCCCACGGGACTGGCGTCCCTGACGGGGTTCCTGCACCGCATGGCTGATCATTAGCGGCCGGCGTCGCTCCGCTCCGGCCGGCGCAAGGGAGGGCAGCCATCGCATCTTGAGTGCCTACATCCGGGGCGGGCTGACGGTACGCTAAAGGCGGTGGAAGGCCAAAGACCGCGCCGGTCTTTCACACTCGGGCAACCCTCAACCATATGGACTTGTCGATTATGGGTTAGCCTGATTTAACCACCATTCATGCGTATATAGCACCAATGGATGCCAGGGAGAACGATAGTTGAGTCATGTGTCATGTCATGACCATCTCACGACTATAAAGTACCACCATCAAGTCTGAACCCATATTGGAACCCAATCTCATCTAAAATACACCGAATATCCTTTCGACTGAGCCCTTGTTGGACGAGGCATTTTGCGTAGTTTACAGTGATATCACTAAGGTTTGGATGGGGTGACTTCATTGTCGCTGAAATCTTCATCAGTCCTACTAGTGCACGACGAAACAAAGGAGCAGCACTATTAAAATCGCCTATATGGGCGAGAACTCCAGCCAAGTTGTTTACACTCACCAGTGTTTTTGGATGATCATTCCCTAAAACCTGCTCGCGAGTGTCCATCGCACGCTTATACAGCACCTTCGCACCTTTGACATCGCCTTTCTTTTCGAGAATTCCTGCCAGGTTGTTCACACTACTTAGCGTGTCGGGATGATCCGATCCCAATACCCTCTCGCGAATCTCCAACGTCTGATGGTGTAATAACTCCGCGTTAGCATCGTCACCGATACGTACAAGCACAAAAGCTAGGTTATTCATGGTGCTTAGTGTGTCGGAATGCTCAAACCCCAGCACACGCTTGCGTACCTCAAGCACATTTTCGTATAGCTCCTTCGCGTTGTCTAAATCACCTTTACTATCTAGGATCCCTGCTATATTAAATGCAACCATCAACGTATCACGATGCTCTGGGCCAAATGCTTGTTCGCTGTATCCCATTGCACACCGGAATAACTGCTCTGCGTTATCGTAATCGCCTTTAGCCGCCATCAACTCAGCCATGTTGTTCATTGTCGTAATTGTGATGGGGTGTTCAGGTCCCAAGAGCCGATCGCTTGCCTCATATGCACGTTGGTAGAGGAGCTCAGCGCCTACCCAGTCACCAATTAAGTATAAGACCAAACCCAGATTGGTAACCTCAGTGATGGTTATTAGATCGTCGGCCCCGAGTATGGTTTCAAGAACCTCGATTTCTCTGCGCAATAGGTTTGCGGCATCATTATATTTGCCAATTTCCTTCCATTGCATGGCGACCTTTTTAGCTATCCATGGTCCATGATCCCAAACCTTCTCATCTAACAATAAGTGGGCCAAGGCACTTAGAGGTTCGACTTCCCAACGGTTGTTTCCGGCAAGACTCTCTTCCTCCAGAAATGCACACCGTTCCCGAGCGAGTGTGGTCAGACAGTTTATATGATTCTCAGCATCGTGATCGTTGCTTCGTACCATTTCTCCTACCAGTCGGTGCATGCGCAGAAGGTTTGGCTCACTGGCCTCGCCGTCGACACGGCTGAACAGAGCCAGCCGCAGGAGCCTTTGCCAGAGTTCGCGCCATGGATCGGCTACGAGCCGCGTGGGCTGGAGTATTTCCGGGAAATCTTTACCAACCAATTCGCGTAACCATGGCAGCACCACGTACTCGGGAGGCAGGTGTGCAGCGTACTCGAGCAGGCGGTGTTCGATGGGTTTCAATTCCTGCAACACCGGGCCAAACACGGCACTCAACCGGCGTTCGTGGTTATGCCGGCGCAGTTCCACGTCCTCATCGCCTGCGATGTCTTCCAGGTCTTGCAACCCCAATCCATCGGCAAATACCACATAGTCTGAGCCGGGATGCGCAGCCAGATACGCAGCCACCAATTCTACCGCAAGCGTAAAGCCACCTAACCGTTTCACGATATGACCGGCCGCCACGCGATCCGCGTCATTGACTAAAGGTCGATGTTTTTCCAGCATGGACAGGGCGTCGAGATCGGGCAGTTCGCTCAAGGTAAGCCAATTACCACCGGTCGGCGGGAGCAAGCGCGTGGTGGCCAGCAGGTGAAGCTTTGGGCCGAGAGTGGTGAGGCAATCAATCTGCTGCGGGCTGACGAGGGCAGAGTCAGAGACATTGTCCAAGACAAGCAGGATGTGGCCCTTGTCGGCGAGGCGCGCAGCCAGACAGCGGGCTACGGCGGCAAAGTAAGTTTCCGTCGTCTTGCGTTCATCGTCGCTGATGTTCCGTTGGATATCGTGGAAATCACCGAGGCAGAGCACCGCTTGTTGCAAGCTCTCCTTGCCGTCGCACGGGATCAGGAACCGTCCGCCAGGATATGCGCTGGCAAAGGCGTGTGCGTAGGTGAGGGCCAACTCGGTCTTGCCGATACCACCTAGCCCATGCACGCCGCAGACCACTCCGGCCTGATCGTCTTTGAGGCGCTTTCTCAGTTCGAGTAATTCGTCAATTCGGCCGGAGAACATCTTGTTGTAGGGTGGAACGGTGGTTTCGCTTGTAGCCGCGGTAGAAACAAGTTGCGCGTGATGGTTCAGGTCTTGGGCTAGAGTGCTGAGCACGCGATGCAGGTCATCGCGGCGCAGTGCGTCAATCCCTTCGTCCGCGAAGGGTTTGGTAAAGTCCGTTAGAAGCTGGCGGCGGCGGACTTGTTTGACGACCGGAGCGGTGGAGGCAAGAAAGACCTCATAGGGCGCAGGCACTCCGCACAGTTCGGCGACCTTTAGTGCGACGGCATTATCGTCCAACGCTCCTTTGCCTATAAAACCGGGCACTTCGACCAAATAGACCGGGCGTACTCCTTCGGTGAGGATGTGCTTGGCGATTTCGGTGTCTATCCACGCCCGCCATTCGCGTCGACACCAATCGCTAGCGAAGTAGTTCGGTGAGATGAAGGCCAAGAACATCCGGGATTGGGCGATGCCATGAAGCAGGGTGTGTTCCCAATCGCGCCCCACCTCAATGTCTTTTTTGTCGAAGAACTCCTTCAGAGGGGGGAGGTCGGGGAAGAATTTGGCGTGTTCGGCCTTGAGTTCCTTGACGAACTCCGTGACCCAGCCAGTGGTATTGTCTGCTTTGGCGTAGGAGACGAAAAAGTCGAATTTGTCAGTGTCTCTTGTTGTGGCCATTCTCAGTTTACTCCGCAAACATTCGCGCTTAAGGATTGTAGGTTCTACCGTATGTTGATCAATACAGGCCACTAGATATTGCTGATGTGTGGTCTCTGTGTCTGCATTATAGCACCCATATTACCGTTTCAACAACACGATATATTGCCCTTGACCCCTCCGCGACCTCCGCGTCTCCGCGTGAAAATCCCCGCCCTCCCCCGCTAGAACTTCACCAGCTCCAGGTCGCTGACGGTCAGCACCAGGTGCTCGGATTTGGAGTTGCACCCCAGCCGCACGGCGCTGATTGCGTCTAGTGACAGTTTGTTGTCGGGGTCTGGGCCAAGGAATTCGAGCAGGCTCATGTGGGAGAACTGCAAGGTGACCCGGCGCCGGGTTTTCGATGTGGGGATCCCGGCAATGTAATGCGCTCCGCTCTTTTCGACCAGCATCAACTGTATCACCGAACCATCGCCTTCACTGCTGCACTGCATATCGAAGGAGATGCCGTCGTATTTGGAATAGTCACGGGGTGTCTTGAATGTGTAGTCCGGGTATGACCAGCGGTCGTGCTCACCGAAGAATTCGGAATCAATCTTCAGACTCCCAGTGGCTGGATTGCTGATGGTCACTTTATCTCCAGCACTGATTTGTGGTCTCCACTGTGCGGCATCAAGCAGACCCATACTGACGTGCTTGGTGGTTAGCACATCACTCAAGTCATACGTGAAATGGCTCGCAGCCGGGCTCAGCTTTGTTTTGCCGACCACGGCCGTTGCTGTCAAGTTGTAGTTACCAGTCTTTGGAAGGCCAGGGTGAACCATGAATTTCAACACCTCTCGACCCATGGGTGCGAGCGTAAAACTGCGAACCGGCGCATCAACGCGCCAGCCTTTCGGCCCAGATAATGTGACCGTTCCTTTGCCCGTGGGCTTTGTTCCGAAGTTATACACCTCAACGGTATATTCGAACTGCCGGTATTCCGCACCATACAGCACATAACTGTCGTTGCCTTTGTCAACTCTGGCCAGGCTGTGTCCCACCATCACGATGGGGGATGGATGGAGCACGGGCATCTTGCCCAGCGGTTTGACCGCTCCTGTGAGATGGGACGCCACTTTGTCATTCATGCCTGTGACATAGACCGCCTCAGCACCCAACGACACCGCGATGGAGCCGTTCTTGGCCCGCACCGTCTCTTCGCCGCCGAATATGTTCCTCACGCGGGCCTCTGGGCCATCGACTGGCAGCGATATCACTGTGGGTTTATCCGACCAGGCGGCCAGCACACGCCTATTTGGCGTGTTGAAGAGATAGGCATGGCTGTCTGTATTACCCAGCCGATATTCGCCAAGGTAGGTTCCCTGTCCCAGGATATTCACGACTGCTGATAGCGCTATGAAGGCCGGATTGGGTGACAGGTCTGGCTTCATTGAGCCGTATTGCGTCGTGTTCTCCAGGTACTCTGGCAACACGAAGAAAAAGTGCTTGGCATTGCCTGCGACCAATGACATCACCGCCGAACGGGGAGCAAACTGGCACTGCAGCCTCTCATCGGAGGCGGTTAGCAGCCGCTTGTCAATGCCTTCTGAGCCTTTCAGAATGATCCCAGCTTCCGTCATCCAGCTTGGCCGATCGTTCAGTTTGAACTCAGACAACTGCTTGCGGTAGCTCTCCAGGTCGCCTGGGTAGACCGCCGGTGCAGCATACCGGTGCCAGTTGTAGATGTCGTAGTAGTTACCCATGCCGTTTTGATACAAGCCAAGACCGAAGTTGGAGGGGCCGATACAGAGTGAGCACTGCGTCACGATGGCATCCGCATCGCCCGCTTTCAATCCGAGATAGGCTGCTTTCAGGTATCCTGAGCACCGGTCGCTGAGGTCAGGCCAAAAGTTTCCGTCTGGCTCATTCCACGGCTCCCAGGCTTGAACCTGCTTGCCGAAATGCATCGCTAGCTGTTTTGTGAAGGTGTAGACCGTGCGCAGGTCTTCAGGATAGTAGCTGCCTTTCGGTTGTTTCACCCGGGTCCACTCTGGCGTGAGGTGCCACACCTCAAAGATATTAATTCCTTCAGCGGAGAGGTTGTCGACGGTGGGCTGGATGCTTGACCAATCATACCTGCCCGGTATCTGCTCCATGCTCTCCCACCTCAGCCGTTCACGTATCCAGGGGATACCGGCGCGGCTGACCACTTTGGCAAACGGCTTCCGAAGCGCATCGTCATGCAGCAGCCAGACGCTGGCCGCATCGGCCCCTATCCGACCGTCTTTGGGCAGCGGAGCCCCTTTGCGGTCGATCACCACGCCGACGGAGGCCTTTGTGGTCCCAGCAGCATCGCTGCAGCTCAGCTCGTACCAGCCCGGCTCACAGCCCTCGAAGCGAACCGTCGCAGCACCGTCGGTGGTGGTGGCCGTTCCGCTGGTGATCAGCACTCCGAAGTAGTCCTTCAACTCATATCGCACGTCACTTGCAGCGCCAGATATCTGAAACACCATGGGTTGCTTTGTCGTGTGCAGGTTGCCCGGCTGGTCGCAGGATATGGTGAGGGCTGATGCTCCGAGCGAGCCGGCCAGCCACGCGCCGATGATCATGAGTGAGGCGAATATCCGCATTAGTCTGATCTCCATCTGTTGTGGGTGAAACACTTGCTTTATTATACGTGAGTAGCGGTGGGGATAGGGTTGGTTGAAGGCCGGTAGGGTGAGGCCTCGTCCCCGCGCCCTAAAGGACACGGCTTATTATCCGAAAAGCCGGCTAAAGCCGTCTGCCGGAGGTCTGTAAACCGGAGCGGGATACGGCCAGCCCGATTCATCGGGCTTTTCGTTCAATTAGCCGCAGGGCTTTCAGCCCGCGGCCGTGGGCGCAATCGATTATATCAGCCCATCACCCCTTCCTCATGGCTAACCGCCAGACCGGCGCGGTCTCGAGCCTTCCGCAACCGCTAGCCTACGCACAGACCGCCCCGGACATAGCCAAACCTATCCCTCTTCGCGCCTTCGCGCCCGCGCGTGAGCTGTGCTCTTCGCGGTTGGCTTAGGACCGGTAGGATGAGTATGACGAATAGGACAACCGCCAATCCTTCGCGCCTTCGCGTCTTCGCGTGAGAATGCCTCCGCCTTTTCGCGTCTTCGCGTGAGCCTCCCTTACCTCTCCCCCTCCGCGACCTCCGCGTCTCCGCGTGAAACATCCCTCCCCCAATCTGGCCTGATTGTGCTGATATTTGGCCGTAAAGACGTAGATATCTCCCGCCCTGCAGTGCTATACTTCAATCACAACATCAAATTGCACCGGGAGTGACTTTAGCTATGCCTATCACCAAAATCAGCTATCCTGACTATCTCAACCGCGTGACCGGCGGCTGGATCGGAAAATGCATCGGCGGAGCCACCGGTGCGGCGATGGAAAACAACAAGAATCTGATGCACTACACCTTGGAGAACGTCATCCCTGAGGTGATCCCGCCAAATGACGACCTCGACCTTCAGGTGCTCTACCTGCAGGACGTCCTGGAACGGCTTGGCGCGCGGTTCGACAGCCGCGACATCGCACTCAGCTTTGCGGCGCACAACCTGTGCATGGCCAACGAGTATGCGGTGGCGGTGCGCAACATCGACCACCGTATCATGCCGCCTCTGTCCGGTGTGTTCAACAACGACTATTTTAAAAACAGCATGGGCTGCCCCATCCGCTCCGAAATATGGGGGTTCGTCTGCCCGGGTGACCCCAACACCGCGGTGCAACTTGCATACATGGACGGCTGCGTAGACCACGACTCCGAGAGCATCTCCGGTGAGCAGTTCAACGCCGCCCTGGAGGCACTGGCCTTCGTGGAGCAGGACGTGAACCGCCTGCTGGATATGGCGATGAGCTTCATACCTGAAGAGGGTGAACTGGCGGGCTGCGTGCGGCTGGTGCGCGAGGGCTACCGGTCCGGGCAGGACTGGCAGCAAACCCGTGCGGCCATGCTGGCCAGGTACGGCAGCAGTGATGCCAGCTACAGCGTGACCAACCTGGGTCTGACCATTCTAGCCCTGCTGCACGGTCAGGGTGACATGGAAAAGACGATCTTGACCGCCATCAACTGCGGGTTTGACACGGACTGCACCTCGGCCACCGCGGCCTCAATTCTGGGCGTGATGCTGGGAGCGGATAAAATCCCTGGATTCTGGCTGGACAAGATCGGCCATGAGATTGTGGTCGGCACGGTGGACATCAAACGCGAACGCAGCAAGGTCACCGAACTGGGCGAGGACACCTGCACCGCCGGACTCTCGTTCGCACGAGACGGCATCACGCAGGTGGAGTTCACCGACGTGCCCGAGGGTATCCTGCCCTCACTTCCGGTGGCCCAGCTTGAGCCGGAATTCACGCTGGACGTGGAGTATGTGGGCGACCCGACCATCGGCGTGGGCGAGCCCCGAGCGGTGGTTCTGCACGCCGTCAACCTCACTGAGCGAGGGGTCCAGGCCCGTCTGAGCATCACTTGCCCTGAGAGCCTGAGCGTGGTGAAAGATAAGATCGACATCTACATCCCTGCGTTTGAGTCGGTTGATGTGGCGGTTGAGTTCGCCGTCAAGCCGGATATCTCCGAGCTGCCCACCCGCAACGTCGTCGTCGCCAGGTTGAGCACTGGCCATCATCAGCTCGCGGAGCTGGAGTTCGGTCTGATGGGCGCCTGGCGCATGAAGCTGATCGGCCCCTTCTGGGATAACTACGACACCACGAAATACGACTCCAACCCCTACGGTGAGGTGATGCAGTTCGTCAACGGCTCGCATGACCTCTACGCGATGTTCAGCGGATGGGCGAACATCAACCGCGCGTATATCGACGAGAGTTTTGTGGACATCGATGAGCTGCCCGGCACCATAGTGAACATCCACCATGACATCTGGGAGATGGACCAGCTTGTGAAGTATAAAGGCCCATGCTGCGTCTACATGGTGTGGGACATGGTCTGCCCTGAGGACCGCGATGGCACCATCCTGCATATCGGCAACAACGACGCCTACCGCGTGTGGGTAAACGGCGATCTGGTTGCACAAAATGACAAGCAGACGATGTGGATGCCCTACAACTGGGGCACCGGCGTCAACCTGAAAAAGGGCGTGAACCGCTTCATTTTCAAGCTGCTCCGTACCGGTAATGATCTGGACTTCAGCCTGCTGATGCGCAGCGTGGCCAGCCGTCTGCGCTACTATGCCGACACCGCCAGCGTGATCAAGTAGATGCACGCCGGGAATGCGCTTACGATCTCCCTTCGCTTCCGCTATGGCGGCGGCGAAGGGCAGATGAACCTGGTCACCAAGGACAGCGAGTATCTGCTGCGCCTTTCGCCTGTTGATGGTGGGATGCGTCCTTTCTTCTTTGTGTATGCAGGCGGCACATGGGGCGCGCCGGTCAGCGGTCCGATTCTGCGCAAGGGCGACGACGTCAGTTTGGTGGCGGTATGGAGTGGTGAGGCCATCTACCTTTTTACCAATGGCTTGGTGGTCGCTGGTGGACGCCGCGGCGAAGTGGCGTCTGTCGATACCCCGCTTATTATCGGGAAAGGCAGCTCCTGGGCACCGGTGCCACTCGATGGCGGAATTTTGGAGCAGAGCCTCGTGCCCGAAGCTCGCAGCCTTGATGCGATTTTGCGTAAGAACCTGGGTGTATCCGATACGCCTGGCAAAGCCAACGCACCATCCGCTC
Organism: Armatimonadota bacterium; assembly: GCA_963677485.1. Classification (GTDB taxonomy): domain Bacteria; phylum Armatimonadota; class HRBIN16; order HRBIN16; family HRBIN16. Next base: position 2,241,615 of record OY781964.1, read on the forward strand.
TGAACGAACTGAATGGCTGGCAGGTAGAGGGCGGTCATGGTTCTATCCGAAACGGTGAACTGCGTGCCACCGCCACTGGTCCAGCGCTGCGGCTGCTGCGCACGGGTTTGGATATCGACCTGCAGGGTCTGCCGGAGCTCGGTCTGGCGATCGGCAGCACGGCCCGCAACGCACAACTGGTATTCGTCACCACCAAAGGTGCCCGCTCGCTGCCCATTGATCTTCCTGAGAAGGGTGAAGTCAGCACGGTGTTGATGGATATGCGCGCTTACTGGGAGTGGTCTGGTCGGCTGCTGGCACTGGGCATTCTTCTGGACGACCGCTCCCATGTCGCACGGCTGCGTGAAGTTCGCATCGAGGCCAAACCGACATTAGCTCCGCGGCTGCAGCTCACGCTGCTGGAGACCACGCCTGTTTTGCCGCGGTTCGGCAAGCCATTCAAGCTCAAGATGAAGCTGACCAACGCGGGAGGTCCTGCCCGTCAGGTTCGTGTATCAGTGCTCAGCCACGATGGTGTAACGGCAGTGGCACAGACTGTGGATCAGGGTATCGAACATCTCGATGCACGTGCCACACATAAGATGGAATGGCAGCTCACTGCGAATCGCGATGGGCACCGTGTGGTGCGCCTCAAGCTGGACTGCGCCGAGGCCCCCAGCCGGGTGGTCGAAGTGCCGATCCTGGTACTGGCCGCATTGAGGGCGGGTTCTGCGACCGCTGGTGTGCCTGTGCCAGCATCAACAGGCAGTGTCAGCCTGGGCATGATGACCTGCCCACTCTGGCGGCAAGGCACGCGCGGTGGCCCGCAGAGCGGCTGGTCCGAAATGACGCCCTTCCCACAGCGGCAGTCAGCGCTGGGCTGGTATGACGAGGGCAATCCTGAGGTCACCGACTGGGAGATCCGCTGGGCTGTGGAGCACGGCATTGAGTTCTTTATGTGCTGCTGGTATCGCGCCGCGGGCAACATCGGCAAGCCGGTGGTGCCGTGGCTAAACCACTGGGTGGAGAGCCTGAACCAGGCGAAATACGCTCAGATGGTGAAGTATTGCATCCTGTGGGAGAATATCGGCGCGGTGGGTGTGTCGAGTGCGGATGACATGATGCAGAACCTGCTGCCTTTTTGGATAGAGCACAACTTCAAGCAGCCCAACTACCTCCGTCGCGAGGGCAAACCGGTGCTGTATGTTTATGGCGTGCAGAAAATGGTGGATGACCTCGGTGGTGAAGCGAATACCCGGCGTGTGATCCGTCTGATGCGCGCGGCCTGCGAAAGAGCAGGTCTCGGTGGGTTGATATTGATGGGCGCGAACCACACTTCGCCAAGCAATGATAATTCGCTGGCGGCGCGGATCGGCTTCGACGCGATGTGGGCCTATCACTGGCCGACCGCCAGCGATGTGATGCCCGCCAACTACACCAACCGCAGCCTAATGGAGCTGACGAAGCAGTGCTGGGCGATGCAGGCCAAAGGCAGGCTGCCCCGCTCCAACACGGTCAGTTTCGGCTGGGACGCCCGGCCATGGGGTCAGAAGGGTGCTCAGTGGCATCTCACCTCAGACGAGTTCCAGGAGATGTGCGTGGAGGCCAGGCGTCAGGCTCTGAATGCCAGTCACTGGGCGGAACGGATCGTGATGCTGGACAACTGGAACGAATTCGGAGAGGGCCACTACCTGGCTCCCACCAGAGGGTATGCGTTTGAGTATCTGGATGTCATCCGCAAGGTGTTCGCGCCGAAGGCAGGGCCGCATACTGACCTGCTGCCCGAGGATGTCGGCCAGGGTCCCTACCAGACGCTATTTACGGGGGAGTGATGCACGCCGGTAAAGCGCTGACCATAAAAATCCGCTTCCGCTACGATGATGGAGAGGATACGATGAACCTCATCACCAAGGATGGCGAATACCTGTTGCGCCTGTCGCCTGGTGATGGAGGTATGCGACCGAATTTCTTTGTATATGCAGGCGGCGCATGGGGTACACAGGTGTCGGGGCCGGTGCTGCGCAAAGGCGACGAGGTGGAGCTGGTGGCGGTGTGGACCGGTGAGAGCATCCACCTGTTTACCAACGGATTGACAAGCTATGCTTCGCGCAGCGGGGAAGTGGTGCCTACCGATTCGCCCGTCATCGTAGGAAAGCCCAGCCCGTGGGCCCCGCTCGCGCTGAACGGCAAAATCATCGAGCAGAGCATCGTGCCCCAAGCACTTACGCTGGTTGAAATATACCGCGAAAACATGGGAATATCGCAGATAGCCTCCACCACCCCGGCACAGGATACCATCAGCAACCTCAAGCTCTGGAAAGTAGAGGGGGGTCATGCGGAATTCCGATCTGGCGGTTGGAAAGCCACCGCTACCGGTCCTGTATTGAGGTTTTTCCGCACAAACTTGAATCTGGAGTTACAGGGCCTTCCAGAACTCGGACTAGTGATCGGCAGCCATGCCCAAACCGTCCAACTCACATTTGTCACCGATAGGGGAGCACGTGTGATTGAGCTAAACCTGCCAGACGGGGGCGAACTGGGCACGGTGCTTCAGGATATGCGGGCCTACCCGGAATGGTCAGGACGGTTGCTGGCATTAGGTGTTTTCATTGCTGACCGATCGGGCGTGACCCATCTGCAAGCGGTACGCATTGAGACAAAACCGACCTTGCCACCTCGACTTCAACTGCATCTACTCGATACTACACCGGTATTGCCCCGCGTTGGCAGGCCGTTCCGTCTTCGGATGAAGCTGACGAATCACGGCGGTCCAGCCAATCAGATTCATGTATCTGTCATGGAGGGTGCTGGTTTGACGGTTCTGCAGTCTGCATCGACCAGGGATATATCCCATCTGAATGCACGGGGCGTTGAGCACCTCGAGTGGAGCCTCACGCATGAGCACCGGGGTCATCATGTGATGCGGTTTCGAGTGGAGTGTGCCGAAGCCAAAAGTTGTTATGTTGAGATCCCGATTTGTGTGCTTCCCAAACTCGATTCGGTGCCTGGAACGGTGCCTGTACCGAAGCCGGCATCGACCGCACCTGTCTCGGTAGGCATGATGAATTGCCCGCTTTGGCGTCAAGGCTCGCGAGGTGGAGCGCAGAGCGGCTGGAACGAGATCACCCCCTACCCGCAGCGTCAGCCCGCGCTGGGCTGGTATGATGAGGGCGATCCAGAGGTCACCGACTGGGAGATTCGCTGGGCAGTGGAGCATGGGGTGGAGTTCTTCATGCCTTGCTGGTATCGGGCCGCGGGTAACATCGGCAAGCCGGTGGTGCCCTGGTTGAATCACTGGGTAGAGAGCCTGAGCCAGGCCAGCTACGCCGATCTGATGAAATATGCCATCATGTGGACAAACGACGCAGTGGGTGTAGCCAATGCCGATGACATGATGCAGAACCTTCTGCCGTTTTGGATAGAGCACAATTTCAAGCAGCCGAACTACCTTCGCCGCGAGGGTAAGCCGGTGTTGTTTGTGTTTGTCGTGCAGAAGATGATAGACGACCTGGGCGGCGAAGTGAGCGCACGGCGAGTGATCCGGCTGATGCGGGCTGCCTGCCAAAAGGCCGGTTTGAACGGGCTCATATTGGTAGGTGCCAACCACACCTCGCCCAATAGCGATAACGCCCTTTATGCCCGGGTGGGATTTGATGCGGTGTTTGCCTACCATTGGCCCACCTTTAGCAATCAGATGCCCGCCGCACACACCAGCCGCAGCATCATGAACGCTCAAAAGAAGTGCTGGGCGGGGCAAACCAAGAGCCGACTGCCCGCCGCAACCACCGTGAGCATGGGCTGGGATGCCAGACCGTGGGATCAGAAGCAACCTCTGTGGCGATTAAGCTCCAGCGAGTTTCAGCAGCTGTGCGTGGAAGCCAGGCATCAAGCACTGAAGGCCAGTCACTGGGCGGAACAGATGGTGATGCTGGACAACTGGGATGAGTTCGGTGAGGGTCACTACCTGGCTCCGACGCGGCAGTATGGGTTTGAATATCTGGATGCCATCCGCAAGGCGTTCGCGCCTCAAGCTGGCGAGCACACCGACCTGCTGCCCGAAGACGTCGGCCAGGGTCCCTACCAGCGGCTGTTTAAGGGGGAGTGATGCAGGGGCGGCCGGCAGGAGAGGCAGTAACTGATACAGTCGGGACGCCCACGACCGGAAACTTACAAATGAAGCACTGCAGATCGGTCTGATCGGTCGAATCCGTCATATGCCCATACCCACCACCCGCCTGCGGTTTGTGGTAAAACATACCAGCTATACACCTTAAGGGGGCTGAGATGAGCCGCAAAAGACCACTGCTTCTGGCGCACTACTACACCTGGTACGGCACCCCATGGGGTGCTGCAGGCCGGTGGGACCACTGGCACCAGGGCGACATCGGTGCGGTGAAGTGCCCCAACAACGCTGACACGGTGCTGTTCAACCCCGCCCTCCGCGAGATCAGCTCCTGTGCTTACCCGCTCATCGGGCCATACGATAGTATGGATCGCGAAGTCATCCGCTGGCATATGCGGCTGGCCAAATCGGCGGGTATCGACGTCTTCAGTGTGGACTGGTGGGGCGACGCCGGCTGGCAGGGCGTGCCGCACTGGACCCGCGATGTGTTCGAGAAAAGCGTGCTTCCGGTAGCAGAGCAGGAGCATTTCAAAGTTTGCCTGTTTGACGAGTGCCCGCAGTTTGTTGGTGATTTCGAGCAGTGCATCACATGGGCCATCCAGTTCCTGAAGCGATATTCTACCAGCCCTGCCTATCTGCGCATCGAAGGCAAGCCGGTCTACTCTATCTACCAGGTATGGGAAGGTAAAGTCAGCCCGGCGCAGTATCAGCAGTTGGTTCAGCGTGTGGAGGCGGAGTGCGGGCCGGTCTACTGGATCATCGACCGTATGCTCTGCAGAGGGGCCGCGGGACGTCCGCACGGGGAGCTCTACGCCCCTGAGGAGTGGTTGAAGCAGCCAAAGCTTGATGCCATCAGCGGATACGCCACTTTCAGCAGCTTCCGCAGCTATGATGTGGATGTCTTAAAAGATATGTATGCTGGTTTCGCCAAACAGGTGCATGCCGCAGGTAAAAAAGTGATGCTGCCGCTACATCCCGGCCACGACAACCGCAAGATCAACGCAGACCCCTGGCCAATCCCCCGTCAGGGCGATACCACACTGCGGAACTACTGGAAAGCTGTGGAACAGGCTGAAGCCGACATCGCTGTCATCACCAGCTTCAACGAGTGGCCGGAGACGACCGTGGTGGAGCCCAGCCTCAGTTGGCCAGATCCGTATCTTTACTTGAAGACCATCGCTCAGTTGCGAGGTCGGCGGTTTGTGGCACCTCCACTGCCCCCAATGGCACACCGCGACCCTTTGATGAAGCTTCCTCAATAGGCTGTAGGAGTGTTGGAAAGGCTGTTCCGCCTTATCTGCCCATATAGATCCACAACATGAATCCTCACCGTGAGCCACTGCATCTAAAACACAGAACAACACATTTCTGGAGGAACCTGAGACATGGCTATTACAACAACTATAGATAGTGGCTTCAAATTCACATCCGATGTGCGCGGTATCCCTGTCGTCGTGGATCTACCTGCTGAGCAGGGCGGCACGAACGAAGGAGCAACCCCACCAGAGCTGCTGGTTGTGGCGTTGAACGCCTGCATCGGCATATACGCTGTGATGTACATGCAGCGTGCTCGGTTGGACACAGCAGGCCTCAAAATCACCGGTGACTACGTGAAAGCGGCACACCCCACTCGTATCGGCTCCGTCTCGATACAAATAGTGGCGCCTGCCGTATCCGAAGAACACAAAGAGGAATTCATGAAGTTTGTGAACAACTGCATGGTTCATAACACCCTTCACCACTGCCCTGAGATCACAATGGATCTGGCATAGTTCCCCCTTTCCACGCAGCACCAATACACCCCCGCCAGACTTGAGTTTGGACGGGGGTGTTGACGTAAATGCTCGCTTATAACACGCAAACAAGAACCAATTGCACCATATCGCGTCCAATAATATAGGTTGACTGATAATAGTTGATATACTTTTAACGGGACACAGAATGATAGATATACAGCATGTTACCGTCTCTTACGACTCGGGACCTATGGTTCTAAAGGACGTAAGCCTTCAAATAGATAAGGGTGAATTTGTATTTCTGGTGGGCAGTACAGGCGCCGGAAAATCCACTTTGTTGCGTCTGCTCACACGCGAAATCGTACCGGATAGCGGCGTGTTAATGGCTGGCGGCCAAAGCCTCGGTGAACTATGTAGCTCTGACTTACCCCAGTACCGCCGCACACTTGGTGTTGTTTTCCAAAATTACTCGCTGTTGAAGCGCAAGACGGTCTGGGAGAATGTGGCTTATGTGCTGCGCGTATTAGGTATGAGCCGGAAAGAGATTCGCCGCCGCACCTCACATGCACTTGAACTGGTGGACATGCAGCGTAACAACAACAAGTTTCCAAACCAGCTTTCGGGTGGCGAACAGCAGCGGGTCGCCATCGCCCGCGCTTTGGTGAACGACCCCAGCTTGCTGCTGGCCGATGAGCCTACGGGCAGCCTGGATCCTGATACCAGTTGGGAGATCATGGACCTTTTCCGGCAGATCAACGCACGGGGAACCACGGTGTTGATTGCCAGCCACGACCAGCCGATGGTTGACCGCCTGCGCAAGCGTGTGGTGCGTATGGAAAACGGCCAGATCATCAGCGATGTGCCTGAATCACGCTGGGAGCTGAACCTGCCTCGCCTTGAGGATATGCCAGCTTCTCAGATGGAAGACCAGCAGGATGAACCGGTTGAGCTGCCTGCGGCTGAACCGACAGATGAAAACCCCGAAGCCGTTGAAGTATTAAACCAGCCGGTGACACAAGAGCCGACTGAGGATCAGCAATAGATGAATTTTACAATTATCGAATTCGTGGTACAAGAAGCTTTTGTCAACATGGTTCGCAACAAGCTTATGACACTGGCCGCTGTGGCCACCATGGCCCTAACTCTGGCCATTCTAGGTGGGTTTGGGGTGATGGGCTGGAAGCTTGAGCGTGAAGTCAACGCGCTGCCTGCTAAGTTTGAAATGAAAGTCTACTTCAAAGACGGCATCGACCATAAGCGTGAGCAGGTGGTGCAGAATAAAATCTCACAAAGCCCCCACGTAGCGAAGGTCACATTCACTAGCAAAGAGAAGGCCTGGGATCTGGCAAAATCGACCTACGATAAAGCCATCACACAGGGTCTGCCTGCCAATCCGCTGACCGATGAACTCAAGGTTCTTCTGAAAGATGCCGCGATGACAGAGGATGTTTCTTCATGGCTGCGCAACCTGCCAGAAGTTGATGAGGTGGTGGATAGCCGCGACGAAGTGACCATTCTGCTGAAACTTCAAACGGGGCTGCGTGTAGCCGGAGCCATACTGACTTTGGTCCTGTTGATCGCATCGATAGTCATCATCCACAATACAATCCGACTGACCATTTCAGCTCGCAAAGAAGACATCCGTATCATGCAGTTGATTGGTGCGGCTTCGGCCACCATTAGAACACCGTTCGTGCTGGAAGGCGTGGTGCAGGGGCTGCTTGGTGCTGCGGTGGCCTTGGGGTTGCTTTGGGCGGTCATGGTTGCCATAATGAACTACGTCAAATCAGTCATCCCGTTGGGTATGACCAACAGTCCGGTGCCGATGGGCATTGTGGCGTTGGTGCTGGCGGTCATTGGCATGTTGATTGGGGGCGTGGTCAGTTCAATGTCTCTACGTCGGTATTTAAAGGAGGGCTAGATAGATGCTCTCACGTCGAGCAACGGTCGTTCTGTCATTCATCATATGCCTCTGTGTCATCATCGCATCAGGCTGTCCTGCAGCCATTACGAAAACAGCCAAAAAGAAGGTGCTCCACACCAAGCTTTCCACCGTCAATAAGCAAATTCGGCAGAAGCGGGCCCAAATTCGCCAGGTCAAAAAGACCAAAGCGGTGGTGCATAGCCAGCTCAAGAACATTCAACACGAACTGAACAATACCCGCCATACCATCCTGACCACACACCAAAAGCTAGTCATCGCCCGTGCGCAATACAACGCCAAAAAGCATGAGCTGGAAGTGATCCGTCAGCGGCTGAAGGATCGGCAAGCACTGCTGAGCAAGCGTGTACGCGCCAGCTATATGCAGGGAAACACCGGCTACCTGACAGCCATTGTACGCTCCAAGAACATGAGCCAGTTAGTCAGTCGCTCCTATGTGATAGGGCGCATCGCCAGGTATGACAGCAGCTTGATCCGTCAAATTAAGACCGATGTGGAAGGCGCACAGATTGCCGAACGCAGTATGGCCAACAGAAACCGCGAGATTACCAGACTAGAGCAGCAGCTTCAACAAGAAGCGGTCACGCTGAAATCCAAGAGCAACCAGAAATACGCTGCTCTGAGCGATGTTAAGAGCCAGCAGCGCGAACTGGAGCAATCCCTGGACGAACTAGAAGAGGTTTCTCAGCAGATCACCAGCTCGCTGCGGGCCATGGAGCAAACACCTGTCGGCCGGCGGATGGCCAAGATGCAGTTTAAAGGCGGCTTTTTGAGGCCTGTTCCTGGGCGCGTGTCTTCTCCGTTTGGCTGGCGGCGCCACCCCATCCTTGGACGTATGAAGCTGCATACCGGTGTGGACCTGGCTTCCGGTTATGGCACACCCATCCACGCGGCGGCTAGCGGTGTGGTGGTTTATGCCAGCTACATGCGCGCTTATGGCAATGCGGTTATCATCAACCACGGCGGCGGTGTGACCACGCTATATGGCCATTGCAGTTGGCTGGGTGTGCGCACCGGTGAGGAAGTCCGTCAGGGGCAAGTGATCGCACGTGTGGGCTCTACCGGTTACAGCACGGGGCCGCACTGCCACTTTGAAGTGCGCCGGCACGGCGTACCCGTCTGCCCGCCGTTCTGATGGTGGTGACCGGCTGAAGGGAAATCTTCACGGCCCGGGGCAGATGCTCCGGGCCGTTTTTTGCTGGAGGGGTCAATTGCCCGCATCTGTCGATAAGCACCTGCCCGTGCTGGCACGGCAGCCCAGATTGTAGCTGATGATGTCATGCTGAGGCGATAGAGTGATATGCGAATGGCTGTCCGCCTCTATTGCGGCCAAGCATTGCCTATGTCCGGGGCGGTCTGGCAGGATGCTAGCGGATGCAGAAGGCTCAAGACCGCGCCGGTCTGGCGGAAAGCCATGAAAGATATGTGTCAGGAAAAAGACCGGCGCGGTCTATCGACAGTGGCCTCCGCAGGCGTACTGACAGACCGCCCCGGACATAGCCAACCCAGTTACTTACAAACGACTGGGTTTAATCATCCCATGTATCGTGATTTATCGGTATTTTCATAATCATGACATCCCCTGTTTTGCGGCGGATATGAGTGGCGGCCTGGTTTGACAAAGTCCTTAAGCTCATCTATATAATGTGATTAGGATACCAAGCAGAATAGAGGGTGAATGATCGCTCTGGAGTCCGTAGTACCCAACATACCATCCTAATGAAAAACACCCTGATCAGCCTCATGACACTCATACTCATCACATGCATGTGCGCGCCAGCCGCATGGTCTGCGGATGATGCCGACATGACAAACTGGGTAAAGGCAGGCGGTGCGCTGATACGCATCAGACCGGAGCCGTTGTCCACGATCGACGGCTCAAAGGAGTGGCAGTCGAAGCTGTTTGGTCCGGCATCGACAGTATTATCCACCTCATGGGAGCAGGCGAAACAACTCGGCAAGGGATATACCCTGTTGATACCGGATGCATATCGCACGCGGAAGGAGATCGCCGGGGTGATGGACAGACTGCTCTCCGGCATAGGCAGCCTGGGTCTTGGATTCGTCGCCCCGCCACGAGTGTCCGGCGCCCCGGAGCTCTATGGGTGCCTGATGCAGGCCAGTTTCATGCTCCTGAACGCGAACCCCTCCCCGGTGACGGCAGTGTATGACATACCCCTCCCCGGCGGGAAGCGTATGCCGGGATCGGTGTTGATGCCGGGATACTCGAACACGAGGTTGAGTTGGAGCAGTGAGCTGTAAGACGGGCAACTGATGCTTAGGTTGGGCCCCGCTTGAAAGGGCCTCTTCACACGCTCATTCCGCCGTACCACTGAAGATGGTGTTGGTGGCGCATATGAAAACCCCTCCACGGAACTTTACGCCTAATGTATCACCATACGCTCCCATTCTCGGCCAACGGCTTCCAGGAAGGCTAGCGGGTCGCCGATCTGCGATGGCTCAATCGCCAAGGTGCGGGCCAGCGGCTGGGCGATATTCATTGCCAGATCGCGAGCTACGAAAGGCTGCAGCTCGCTTCTCCGATTTAAAAAATGGCGCAGCGTGCGGTAATCATCCTTCGAAATACGGCTGATATTTGGGATCGCCTCAGTTGGTAGAACCGTTGACGTTTGTGCGACTGCGGTGTATGCTGTAGATGCAGGCTTAGGGCTGGCCGTCACAGCGTCGGGCACACGCCCCACCTTAACTACCAGCGTGCCAGCTACGTAGTCGCCAAGCCGTCGATACTGCGGGCTGAAAAACGCGGATATGATGCCGATGCCGTAGGCTCCGGGTAAACTGTCTACGATGCGCATCACGTTCCTGAGCAGCGCCGCACGGAAGTCGATGGGGTGACCTGTGTCGCGGATGACGCGGATGTCAGCATACTTTTTACCTGGAGTTTGACCGTTTCGTGCGGCCTCAAAATAGAGGAAATAGCCGCTGAAAAGGACAAAATATACCAGGATGATGACCGCGATTATCCATGGCGACAATGCAGCGACGTCCTCAAGTTGGCTCAACCAAACAACTCCGCCAAGTGCGAGCGCTACCCAGATGACGATCGCGATGAGTGCCTGAAGCAGCGAGTCGACCAGTATCGCGATAAACCGTGAGCCGATACCGGCGAGTTCGAAACGCAATTCAACCTGTTCCGGTGTCATGATAACCACTTCGCGATCCATTAGGTATCCTCCAGGGAGCTAGATTAATGAAACAAACCGAGATAGATACATTTAAAAGACTTGAAGAGACGCTTGGGCGCATTGAGCATGGCGGACTTCACAGCCTGAAGAGCGATGAGCTACTCTCATTCGGCTCGTTGTATCGGCGTGCTGCTTCGGCTCTCTCATCTGCCAGAAGCCAGGGCGTTAATGATGCTCAGATTGACTATCTTAACGGGCTGGTGTCTCGCGCCTACGGCCACATATACGTCAGTAACCCTAAGGGGTGGCCTTCAGTCGCAGCCTTCTTCAAAACAGATTTTCCCCAAACGTTCCGAAAAAACCTCTATTTCATCGCCCTTGCGTTTATTATCTCGGTCATAGCGGCCGCTTTCGCCTACGGAGTGGTCAGTAAGGATATCGGTGTCGCCGATATCGTGATGGGGCCTGGTGCCTCGGAGACGATAGACGAGGTGGCCAGTCGCCACGAGGGCACCAAAGACTGGATGCCCGCCGAAAAACGTCCGATGATGTCCAGCTTTATCATAACCAACAATATCAGGGTGGCGGCTATTGCGTTCGCCACAGGTATCGGTGCTGGCATCGGCACCTTCCTTATTCTATTCTCCAACGGGTTGATGCTGGGTGTGATTGGTGCCGCTGTCGCTGCACGCGGGGCACATGTAGCGTGGGGCTTTTGGAGCTTCGTGTGGCCGCATGGTGTGATTGAGCTCACGGCGATCTTTATCGCAGGCGGAGCAGGGTTGATGCTCGGGTGGGCCGTGTTGAACCCAGGGGACTACTCGCGCGCAAATGCGTTGAAGCTGGCAGGACGAGAAGCGTTCAAACTGTTGATGGGGGTCACCGCGATGCTAGTGGTGGCTGGCATCATTGAAGGATTTCTATCGCCATCTATGCTGCCTAACCAGGTGAAACTTGCCTGTGCAGGTGCTATAGGTGTGGCTCAGTTCAGCTACCTGTTTTTGGCGGGTAAGCAGATGCCTCGGAAGCCATCAAGGTTGTAGACTTTTCGCGAGGCGATTCGGCTTCGCGGAGACGTAACGAGCGTGGCCTGGCGTGGAATCAGTATCAACCGCGGAGGCATCGCTCCAGCAGTTGATTTACTTTTTGACCACCTCCATATAGAGCTTCATGAACATCCTAGCTGCTGCAGGTGGGGTGATGGCCTGCTGGCATTGCGTGTAGAAGCTGAGGTTCGCCGCATCTATGGCTACATGACGTTATTGAGTGTATGATTTATATTAGTCAACAAAAAGGATACGGGCCTTATGTTGGCGAAATGTAGCATACAGCCAGGCGTGGTCGCTGGATCTAACTGGACGCATCAGGCAGCCAGCGATTTACAACTATACGACTAGTTTATGAAGCCGCACGCAGGTTGCTCAAAACAACCTATTACAGGGGGTAACAGTATGGCACAGGGAATCCTTCGCCCGCTTTCATATGGGGATCTCTTCGATGAGCTATTCGATCTCTACAAAAAGAACTTCATACTTTTTGTGGGCATATCGGCGGTTTTGTTAATTCCAATTTATGCGATTGGACATGGTATCGGCACGAAAAACGCCATTGATACTACTCAGGTTTTGGCCATTCTTGCTTCGTATGTGATTCTGGCCGTGACGACATTCGCAGTGGCACAATGCTATCTAGGCAATAAAACCACAATAAAGGATTCGTATAAGGCAGTTGGACGCTCAATCGTACCATTCTTTTTAACACTTTTTGGAGTATTATTTCGCATATTGGGTATGAGCCTATTGGCTTCCATACCAATGATGGCGCTAATATTTCTGAAAGTTGATTCCATTTTTGTTTTTATTGCTGCATTTATACCCATTGTGCCGTGCATCATGTTGGCCTTTAGGTATGCCTTCGTGTCGCAGGTATTTGTACTTGAAGGAAAGAGGGGTAATGACGGCAGGTCAAGAAGTGCAACGCTAGCCAGGCATAACACGGGTCGAATATTTGTGGTTTTACTACTGACTACGATCCTAGTGTTAATACTTCAGATGATTTTAATGTCACCCATTTTAGCCATTGTGCCAGTGAATTTGGGAAGAACGGCGCTAATCATTACGGGCCTTAGCACCGGTATTGTCACCGCATTGATTGGTCCAATACAGATGATGGCATTAGTGTTGTTGTATTACGATATTCGGGTGAGGGAAGAGGGCTTCGACATCCAGATGCTGGCCAGTAATATGGGTATGGCGTTACCGGCTGCACCGGCTGCACCGAAACCAACGGATCTGAATGGATCATTCTAGGTAACAACCGGAAGCAAGAGGGCATATTTGACCTTAGCATACCTGAAATCTAGCCGTACGAACACTATCGTCCTGAGCCTGGTATTGACCGGGCTCTGGACGTGTTCCTGTGGTGCGGTGAAAGCGGAAACTATCGCAGAATATGACCGCGAGTTGGCGTCGGTCAGCCGTGAGCTCACCATCTTGCGGGAAAACGAAAAAGCTGAGCCTGGATCGGCCACGAGTGCGTTGAAGAGTCTGTCCACCAGGGTGCGTCCAGATATGGATGTCTCGGTGAGCAACGGCGAGACAATTCATGTGGATCTGGGCTGGATATCAAAAGGCATAGACGCAGTGGCGAAACGGGAGCCCAAAACGCGGTTACAGCGCATCGATAGTCTTGTGGAGCGCGTAGACGCTCAGCGTAGTGCCGCATTGAGTTTCCCCACTATCGATCAAAACTCGGTTGACAGATCGGAAGCCAAGTTAAAGTCAATATTGGCGGGTTCAGAATACCAGCCATCATGGCTCGAACGTCTCACACGTACAATCCAGTCGTGGCTATATGGACTACTCGCGAAACTGCACATACCCTCCTCCGTCGGCAAATTCATCGGATGGCTCACGGTGGTGGTCGCTGCGATCGCGTTCATCGTGGCCGTTATCTTTCTAGTCTGGCGGCTGCTGGTGGCGGCGTCGCTGGTCAGGTTAAATCGGCCATCACCTCATGCCAAGGCTCAACCAGCGCCGCGGATACCCACACAAACCGCAGTGATGGATGAAGCGGAGCGCCACGCGGCAGCCGGACGATATAAAGAGGCGTTTAGGGCCGTCTATATGGCAGCGATACTGGCCCTCGACCGTGCGAAGCTTGTGAAATACATCGACGGTGTCACTAACTGGGAATACCTGAGGGCTCTCACAAAACAGGATCGTGTTCAAGCCGTGCCGCCTTTCAAGGCGATGACCGGCACATTCGATAGACTGATCTACGGTAAACAGCTCATTTCGGAGAGCGACTACACCGAGTGTAAAGCACACTATGTGGCTCTTATAGAGGTGCTGAAGTGAACAGGCTTTCGGGCGATGTGAAGATACTGATCGGGCTGCTGTTGTTCTTGATCATAATGGCCTGTCTCTTTAGCGGAAGGCAGCCAGACGATGGGACTATGGATTATGTGCCTATACGCAGCAGCTATTCTGTCCGCCGAGGTGGAGTCAAAGCCCTTTACGACACACTAAAAGCCATTGACTATCCCGTGCAGCGTAATACCTCGGAGTTAACCGCACAGATTGATGATGGTGTGCTGTTTGTGATCTCTCCGATAACCCCCATATCACAACAGGAGTGGGACGCGCTGGCCCAGTGGGTGCATCGTGGGAATCTATTGGTATATGCCTGTGATACTGCGCAAGTACCAGAGGAGTTTGACAAGGATCTGCAGATATCCCATTCCGCTCCTTCAGCACCCTCGTTCCTGACGCCAGGTGTGCGCAAGGTCGATATCTTCGGTAGATTCCGCACCGATACTGAGATGCAGTTTTCGGAATCATCCGAGGCACCACCAAAGATAGTCACGCGAAAGATAGGAATGGGTGCGAAACCCCGGCGCGTAAGCAATGCACCAAGGCTGTCGATCATTCCGCTGTTTTCCGATAGCGCGGGAACCGTGGTGGGCTACAGCCGGTGGGGGCGTGGTGAGGTCATTACTCTGGCTGATGGATGGTTGCTTTCGAATCGTGGCATCAATCAGGGCGACAACTTCCGAATGGTGCTAAACGCGCTGCAGCACCAGAACCCGACGCGAAAGCTGATGGTCACCTTCGATGAGTATCACCACGGGTATGGTGGTCAGAAGGGTATCATGTCGCTGATCGACCTGCCTGCGAAAATCGGGCTCGGCGTGATCGCGGTCGCCTTCATACTGCTGGTATTTTCGGCATCACGCCGCTTCGGTAAACCCATTCCGTTGCTGGAGGAGGGGCGGCAGCGAGGGGAGTATCTCAGCTCAATGTCTGCTCTGCTGAGAAGGGGACGAGCCACCGAACTGGTGCGTCAGGAGCTAGGACAGCGTTTCCTTTCTGAGACGGCGATCGCAGTTGGAGTCGCACCGGAATCCAAAGTAGACACCATTATTTTAGCCGCGGAGAAGCGGTATCCCGATAAGGTGGCCGTGCTTCGTGAACTGTGCGAGGCGGCCGTATCCAATGCCCCAGTAAATGACGAGACAGCCATACTAACGATGGCCAGACGATGGCACAAGATGAAAGAGGAACTGACAAAATGACGGTTTACGAACTGGGAGAATATCTCAGAGGCGAAATGAGAAAAGTGATCGCAGGCCAGGACGATGTCATCGAGCAGATGATCGTCTGTCTGCTCTCAAAAGGGCATGTGTTGTTGGAGGGTGTGCCGGGCATCGCTAAGACATTAATCGCAAAAACCATGGCGCACGTGATAGGCAGCGAGTTTAAGCGCATCCAGTTCACGCCAGACCTGATGCCGACCGATGTCACTGGCACCTATGTTTATGACTCTAAAACGTCCGAATTCCGACTGAAAAAGGGGCCGGTATTCACCAATGTGCTGCTGGCAGACGAAATAAACCGAACACCGCCTCGGACGCAATCGGCCATGCTGGAAGCGATGGAAGAGAAGAAGGTCTCCATCGATGGCATTGAGCATCTGCTGGACGGTGTGTTTTTTGTGGCGGCCACACAGAACCCCATCGAATACGAAGGCACCTACCCGCTGCCTGAGGCGCAACTCGACCGCTTTTTAATGAAGCTGCTTGTGGACTATCCAGGTGAGGGTGATGAACTGGCTGTGGTACGTCACTCGCATGAAGGGTTCAACCCGCATGATCTGGCGGCTGCGGGGCTATGTCCCCTTGAAAATGCTCAGATACTGACGGATGCCTTCCACGAAGTGCAGCAAGTCAAAGCCGATGACGGCGTGATCAAGTATGCAGTGGCTATCGCCCGCAAGAGCAGAGAGGCTTACCGCGTAATCCTTGGGGCCAGCCCGCGAGCCTCGGTGGCGCTTCTCAGATGTGGGAAAGCTCTGGCGGCACTTCGCCAGCGCGATTACGTGACCCCTGATGACATCAAAAGCCTGGCCCTTCCCATCTTGCGCCATCGGTTAATTTTGTCGCCGGAATGTGCGATCGAGGGAGTAAAGGCCGATGAAGTAATAGCATCGTTATTGGCCTCTGTTCCTGTGCCGCGATGAGCATTCCGAGCAAACCAGTAAAGCCGCGGATCTACCCCACGCGACGCCTTGCTGCGGCAACGGCGCTGGGGTCGATTTGGTTCTTTGCCGCAGCCTGGACTGGCCCGGTATTACTTTGGATTGGTGCGTTCTATCTGCTGATACTGCTGGTTCTGGCGGTGCTAGACAGCCGTTACGTCGCCGATTCGCGCGAATGCAGTGTCTCCAGAAGCATCGACACAGTGCTATCGCTGGGTGAGCCGAACGCCATCTGGGTGGAGGCCGTACACCGCGGCAAACAGTTCATCCGGGTAGTCGTGAGAGACGAGCCTCCGATTGACTACCGCTGTGAGAGCTCCATTGTTCGGTTTGAGCTGCAGCCGGAGGAGACCGCGAAGGCCAACTACAAAGTCAAACCGCTCGAGCGAGGCGACTACCAGTTCGGCGATGTGAATGTGAGGTTCACCACCCGTCTTGGGCTAGTGATGCGCCAGGTCGTGGTACCCTCCCAAGTGATGGTGAAGGTATACCCGGACGTATTCCAGACCAAGAAGCATCTCATCTTAGCTCGAGAGAACCGCGCGAACATGATGGGCTTGCGAAGGTCAAGGATGTTAGGGCAGGGGCAGGAGTTTGAACGTCTGCGTGACTACGTGCCGGACGACCCGCTGAGGCATGTAGACTGGAAAGCCACCGCGCGTCGGGGCAGTTTAATCACCCGCGAATACAACGTTGAGCAGAGTCAGAACATCATGATCGTGCTAGATATGGGGCGCACCATGGCCAGCCGAACCGAGGAAAGCGACGGCCAATTGGGCATGAGCAAAGCGGACTACGCCATCAACGCCGCGATATTGTTGGCCCATGTCGCGGCGGAATCGGATGATAGAGTAGGGTTGTTCTGTTTCGCTAAATCCCCGATAGCCTTCCTTGCTCCGGGTAAGGGTGCTGCTCAAGCTGCGGCGTTGATGGAGACGTTATACCCGCTTCAACCGCGTATCGAGGAGTCGGATTACTACGAGAGCCTGGCTCTGTTGAGCCACCGGCAGAGGAAGCGATCGTTGATATTCCTGCTGACCGACCTGGTGGATACCGAGTCTTCACGTTCGTTGATTTCAAGCGTGGCGATGCTGGTGCGGAAGCACCTTGTGGTGTGTGTGGCCATCGCAGATTATGAGCTGCCCTCGATCGTCGCTGCTCAGCCCGAACGTGTCTCCGATCTGTATACGCAGACGGCGGCAGCCAGCGTGATGCGCGACCGTAAGTCGGCACTCTCACAGCTTTCGCGGCTGGGTGTGGTGACGCTGGATGCCACGCCAGCGGACCTTTCTGTGGCGACAGTGAATAAGTACCTACAGCTGAAGCGCGAGGCACGGATATAACACTTCGTGTGTTGACGGCGCCAATCGTGTGGTAGCCCGTGATAGTCATGGAGCACCCTTCCGGCGCGCTTTATCGGATAGCCCTCCCACTACGCGGTATGAATGGCTGTCCGGTCGAGTCGTCATGCGGCAACCATAACAGCAACTCCCCCCAACCTTCGAGTGCTTGATTGCCAGTTGCGCAATCTGATCTGTGACCAGTGGTGATAAACGAAGGCGATGGGACTTATTGGTGATCGGCGGAACCCCACCGTCACAGTCAGGAGCTCATCCGCTGTGTTCCCTCAAACAGGCACCCCAGCCCTTGCTATGTGGTCGCGGCAGACCAGCCAAACAGCACAGACCGAAGAAAGTGAGTGCCGGCACCAGTAGAATTTCTACAGAGGTGACCACTATGATCATGAACAGATTCAGCCGCTCGTCCGGGTTATTGGGGGGGGCCATGGCCATCAGATACAGTGCATACGCAGTATAGGTAGCCAGTATCACACCATAAAACGGCCAGTAACGCCGCAGCAAACAGGCAATACACACAAACAACATGGCCGTCAGGGACTGTTCCACTAGACCCGCCAGGTAGTTTGTAGACTGCGTACCCGACTGGTTTGTGCTGGACATGGCGTTCGGGATAAACCAAAACAGCCCCATCACCACGCCCGTTAACAACAGCATCACCACATATGCAGCGACCAGTTTCGGGTTTTCTGCAATATCCTTCGACAGCGTACCGAATACACATGCCAGGTTCGTCCGTATTTTGTCCATCAGTTATGCTCCATAGTTTGTTCATTGAGTATGTCTATCTACAAAGGCACTACGGTAATCTCTATCTTGGCTCCATCCGCAGCTCAGGCGGCAGGTTCTTTTTGCTCGCATCAGGGGCCGGTAATTCGGTTGTGTAGCCTACAGGAAAACAAAAAATCGTGCTCCACATGAACCCTATATTCAAGGCACCGATCCCAGGTCTATATGGAAACTGGTTGCAACGCTCTACATGACCGTCACTGTATAGTTTTAAGTAGCCATCAGGCATAAGGTTACGGTCCGACTTTACTCTTTTGCCATATTCCATTGCGCTCTCACGTTCTGCATAATAAGGTAATGGAAATACTGTTAATGGATGGAAGATATCCGCCATCCAAATTACATCGTGTTGTTCGGGCGAGTAGAATTCGCTGAGCGTCTTCTCCGATAGCCTTTCTATGCCCGGCACCGAACGTGTGTACGCGTAGGAGCCGATGAGCGGCTTACCAAAAGTTAGTGTACAGCCTTTGGTCCACTCCTTATCGTTGGGGCAGCAGGTGGGCATCTTCTTCAATAGCTCGTGTGCCATCTGGTCATCAGGCGGCAACTCGGTGGCGTAGTCATTCATATACAACCTTAAGGCAACTCCGCACTGGCGCAAGTTGGAAATACACACCACATCCTTGCTCTTTTTCCGCGCACCAATCAGCACAGGATATAACACCGCCGTCAGTATTCCGATGATGGCGATGACCACCAGCAGTTCGAGAACCGTGAACGCGCGACGATGGGTCATGACTCGCATCTCCGTATAGACTTGATTGGTATCTTTATGACTACTCAGCACTAAGGGTCTTTCGCCAATGCCGACGGGCGATAGGGACGTTCCTGCACCGCGCGGCAGCGTGGGACACTTGGTATCATAGTTGCGCACTGGCGATGAGCGACGGGTTCGGTGGCCCGTCCGTGACTTCGTCCCGGTACGGGCACAGTCACCCAGGGCGATTCGCGAATCGCCCCTACACAGCCCGCGTTCCGACGGGCGTAGGGAAGGACGCCTGCCCCGGCTGTGACTACATCGCAGAACGTAGTCGTGCGGGTGACTAAACTCGCGGCACATCGCACATAATGTTGCTGAGTGGATGATCGGAAACGACCGAACACCACACTAGTATTAAGTATACTTACTGTCGTTTTTAATGTGCATGGTTTTTCGGAGGTTCCCGCCAATATAACGTGCAAACTAGTATTATTACCAGTCTCAGTATGCCCATAGACAATCTGTTCGCCACCTATTCCGAGTGCATAGACGCAAACATGATCCACGCCAACCATCGTCGGCACAAGCCTGGCACTGCTCATTTCGAAAACACTGCCAAAATCGCGTTCATATACGGGTAATCTGATGGTGTGCCCCAGTCTAAATGTGTGGTATCTTGCTCTGAAATTCCCACTCCAACCGATCGATCGGGAGGTAACCTCATAAATGAACATCACGAAACTGGCTATGTACCTGTCTGCAATGATTTTTGTCGCTCCCCTGTATGCTCAGACGACCTGGATTCGCGCCGATGTGGGCGAAGACCGCATATTCGATGTGATTTGCGCGCGGACTAATGCGACCAAAAGCCTGTATGTTGCGCGGAAAAGTGCGGGCGTGGTCAGCACGGAATATGTTGGCAATGTATGGGTGAACACCGTCATTGACAACATCAACCGCTATATGTCTTTGGCACCAGGAACCAGCAGCTCTGAGCTATACGGTCTGCGGACCGACGGATATTTGTATAGGATGCTCAAAGGCACAAGCTGGACATCCTCACGTGTGGATTCCTCCAGGGCCTATTCTAGCCTGATGCCGGGCAAGTTCAATGATGGTTTCATCGGAATGGTGGGCAAAAACGGTGGTTTATACTCATACGGGTATGTGAACATCAGCCCTGTCACCCGAGTGTTGTATGAGGGGGCTACATTTCGAGGCGCGTATGCGGCAGGCGACCGCGTGCTGGCCTGCGCGAGCACCGGTGGGCTAGTGCTGTTTCGCGCGGCCACAAACTGGCAGCCGGAAGTGATCACAGCCTCAGGCAGCTATCAGACGGCACTCATCGACAGCGGTGACCCCAACACGATCTACGCTCTGGGCACCGACAGCAAGTTGAGCATCGTGCGGAATGGACCGTCTGGCTGGCAGGCGTCGGTGATGGACCCCGACACGTTGTATTATTCCATCACAATTTCGCCTGTGGAGCCGGGGTTAGTCTACGCATCAGCCAAGTCTGGTGCCATCTTTTGCTGGTGGCAGCAAGAGGGCATATGGGGAGCGACCAGCATCAGCCAGGGGAAATACGGTCAACTGACCACGGACTGGTACGGAACGGGGCTGGTCTATGCCGTGCCGTCTATCGGTGCCAAACTGCAAGGAACGCTGGTATTCAACCAATTCTCCTTCAAAAACCCCGAAAGAGTGCCGATGATGATTTCGCTGCGGAACAACCAGGGCACCGAGGTGGGCAGTTATCAAGTGGATGTGGATAACACCGGTGCTTACAGCATCGACACCAATGCTTATGGTGTGCATACGCTGTATGTCAAAGGGCTGCATTTCCTGGGCAAGAAGTCACCAAGTGTGTTCATCCCCGACACGGGCACAGCCAACGTGGCCTCCCTCAGCCTGGCTAACGGTGATACCAATGCCGATGGCGGGGTCAACCTGTTTGACTACGTGGTGCTAGATGAGCACTTCAACACTCCCTGGCAGATGGCCGATGTGGACGGCGACGGCAGCGTGAACCTGTTTGACTATGTGATTCTGGACATGTATTTCGGAGCCCAGGCGGACAAATAAGCGTGC
The DNA here is from genome assembly GCA_963677485.1 of Armatimonadota bacterium. Lineage (GTDB taxonomy): Bacteria > Armatimonadota > HRBIN16 > HRBIN16 > HRBIN16. The sequence continues at coordinate 2,263,017 of OY781964.1, forward strand.
GGGAGCCGTTGACATTGGCTTGATGCCAACGGCCTAAAGACCAGCCTATTACCCACAAATACATAACGCACGATAGCGATCTTCCGGGCACCCACGAAGTGGGTAGCAGTTCTTATAGCCACGGGTGAGCGCCAGCGAAACCCGTGGTCTACGATGTACCATTCCTACCCCGAAGTGGGTCGCACCGGATGGTCACGGTAAACGACCCACGTTCGTGGGTAGATGGTGTCGGACAATCCTCCACGGGTTGCGCTTCGCTTACCCGTGGCTATAAGAATCCTACCCACTCCGTGGGTGCCGGACCATCAAGAGCACATTATATGTTTTGTCCACACCATGCCCAAAACCAAAACTCGAGTTGTGCGTCATAAAAGGGGCTTTCAACCCGCGACAGGTGAACAATCGATTTGTGACCTGCGGGTGGCTCCGATCTATATTTGCAGGATATGCTTTGTGGGTAATAGGCTGTGCTTGAACGCGTGGCGAAAACACCCAGACCGCACCCCTCCTTGTCTTCTCTCTCCTCCTGTAGAATGTAGATGTAAGTAGCATATACTGGGAGGACATCATGCCTGAACAAAATCAGGTCACTGCGCAACAGATACTTGACGCATTGACCGTTATCATAGACCCGGACCTTGGGCGGGACATCGTCTCTCTGGGGTTCGTCAAAGAGATCAAAATCTGCGGCGGACAGGTGGGCTTTGACATCGAGCTAACCACCCCAGCCTGCCCTGTGAAAGACCGATTTAAGAAGCAGGCCGAAGAGGCCGTTTTGGCCATTGACGGCGTGACCAGCGTCAATGTCAGTATGACCAGCCAGGTTCGAGGGCGCGAGCAGGTGGCTCCCGAAGAGCTGCTGCCTGGCGTTAAGAACGTGATCGCCGTGGCTAGCGGCAAGGGCGGAGTGGGCAAAAGCACCGTCTCCGTCAACCTCGCTGTGGCACTGGCTCAGACCGGTGCGAAAGTCGGGCTGCTGGACGCCGACATCTATGGCCCCTCCATTCCGATGATGATGGGCACCTCGGGCAAGCCGCAACTGAACTCTGAGAACAAAATCATCCCCATCGAGCGTTTTGGCGTGCAGATCATGAGCCTTGGCTTCCTGCTGCCCGATGACCAAGCGGTGGTCTGGCGAGGTCCGCTGGTGGCGGGCGCGGTTAAGCAGTTACTCACCGATGTGGATTGGGGCGAGTTGGACTATCTTGTGGTAGATCTTCCCCCGGGCACTGGCGATGCTCCGCTGACCTTGGCGCAGACTGCGCCGTTGACGGGCATCGTGATCGTCATGACACCGCAGGATGTGGCCCTCTCGATCGCCAGTAAGTCGGTGGCGATGTTCCGCAAACTGGAAGAGGGGCTGAAGCGTCCGATGCCGATTCTGGGCATCGTGGAGAACATGGCCGGGTTTGTGTGCAGCAACTGCGGGCAATACCATGAGGTGTTCGTGGGTGCCGGTGGGGCCGCCGCGGCGGAGCGGTTGGATGTGCCGTTCCTGGGTGCTATTCCACTGGATCCGGGCATCAGTGCCAGCGGTGATGCCGGTGTGCCTGCCATCGTGGCCGCCCCGGATTCGCCCCAATCCCTTAGCTTCCATGAGATCGCTGGCCGGCTTGCTCAGCAGCTCAGCATCACTCAGATGCCCAAAGGCTAAATCGGTTGACACCGGAAGAGTTAGAAGAGCGGCTGCAGCAGGCTTTCGAGCAGGTGCAGCCGCAACTGCTGGCAGATGGCATCCAGGCCGAGTGCGTCGAAGTGCGTGGGGCCATCATGTTCGTCAAACTGCATGGCGTCTGCCTGACGTGCTCTCGGCATCAGATGGCTCAGCGGCATTACATCGAGGCGGCCATCCGCAAGCTCGTGCCCGAGCTGGGCGCCGTCTGGCCGGATACCGCCGAATACCGTGCGCAGATTTAGGGCAGGGGTGCAGTCAATGACTGGGTTTAGTCACACACACCACCACTGGCACGAAAGGAATGATAATCCACAGATTACACAGATTACGCAGATTAGGTAGTTGACCGAGCCGGTTCCTCAGTTACCAACTAGTACCCCCCCCAATCCGGTACACTAAAAATACCAAACCCTGTGGAGGTAGAACGATGTGTGAAGCCGTTGCCGTACCCGCCGGACGCCTGCTAGGCGCGCATATGCCCACCACCGGAGGTCTACAAAACGCCCTGACCTCTGGTCACGAGATCGGCTGCACCGCCGTCCAACTCTTCACTGCCAGCCCCAGGCAGTGGCGCGCTGCGCCTTTGAAGCCTGAGACGGTGCAGGCGTTCCAGGAGGCCTGGCAGCAGACCCAGATGGGGGCGGTGATCTGCCACGATTCCTACCTGGTGAACCTCGCGGCGCCCTCTGAAGAGGTGTATGCGAAGAGCTTGGTCGCATTCCGTGAGGAGCTGGACCGATGTGAGCAACTGGGCATTCCGTGGGTGGTCACGCACATGGGCAGTTATCTGGATACTTCCGAGGAGGAAGGATTGGAGAAGCTGGTGGCCTCCGCTAAGCGTCTGCTGGCCGATACCGCAGGCTACAAAGTCGGCATCGCCATGGAGACCACCGCAGGACAAGGCACCAACCTGGGATATAAGTTTGAGCATCTGCGACGCGTTCTTGACGGCAACCAGGGTGATACGCGCCTCAGCGTATGCATGGATACCTGCCACATCTTCGTGGCCGGTTATGACATCAGCACCAACCTGCTGAGCGGCGTGCTGGACGAGTTTGATCAGGTGATCGGGCTGGACCGTTTGGTGGCCGTCCACGCCAACGACGCGTTGAAAGGTCTGGGCAGCAAGAAGGACCGTCACGCACACATCGGCCAGGGCGAGCTGGGTGAGGATCCATTCCGTCAGTTGGTTAACGAGCCGCGGCTGATGAGCATCCCCATTATTCTTGAGACGCCTGAGTCAGAGACGATGCACCGCGAGAACCTGGCGCATCTGGTGCGGCTGATAGAGGCGTAATAGCCACACCTAGGGTCACGCTTGGTTCAGCAACCCGTACCGACTCTTCATCTGCAAGATGCGGCGCACCGATTCGTCGATTCTGCGCGGGTTCCTGGCAGCCTGTTTGCTTAAAGACTCAAAGAGCTTTTGCTTGATCTCATCACCCTCGCAAGCCAGGAAGATGTCAACCCCAGCGGTGAGCCCCCGTTTGATCATATCCTCCGGGGAGTAGTTCTGGCTGATGGCCCCCATGCCCAGACTATCGGTGATGATCACGCCGTTGAAGCCCAGCTTCTTGCGCAGCACTTTGTTCAGCCAGTAGCTGGAAAGCGTGGCGGGATGACGGTCCTCGGGGAAGATCACGTGCGCACTCATCACTGTCTCAACGCCTGCCTTCACGGCGGCGCGGAACGGTGACAGGTGGATGTCCATCTCTTTGCTGCTCAGCTTCACCGCCACCTTACCAGTGTGGGAGTCGTCGGTGGAGGCACCATGCCCCGGGAAGTGCTTGGCACAGGAGATGATACCTTCAGCCTGCAGCGCTGTGATGTATTCACAGCCCAGCTTCGCCACAATATTGGGGTCAGGGCCGTAGCTGCGGTTGCCGATCACCTTGTTAGCCAGGTTGGTGCGCACGTCCAGCACAGGTGCCAGGTTCATATTCATACCCACAGCCTTGAAGTCTGCGGCGGTGGTTTGGGCCTGCACTGTCGGTGCGCCAGTGCCTTTGGCCGCCAGCTCTTCGCTGGAGGGCAGGGGCCGGCAGATGGTCGCGGGGAGATGCTGCACCCGGCCACCCTCCTGGTCTGTGGAGAAGAGCAATCCGATACCCGCGCTGTTCTGCATGGCGATGGTCTGAGAGGCCGCAGTCAGTTTGGCCAGTTGCTTGATATCCTGAGCATTCTTGCCCATCACGATCAGCCCGCCCGGCAGATAGGCGTTCAGCATCTGCTCGGCCCCATCGATGGACTGGCTGCTGAAGCCAAACATCAGCATCTGCCCCAGCTTCTGTTCCATCGTGAGAGATTTTAATACAGTTTCTATTTGCTGGTTCATTTGTGAGTTCTCCATATGGTAGTGCCGCCATATGGTATTCTGCCACCATCGCCTGTGGCATGCCACATTCATTTTGGAGAATGGAGGAGCGAGAAGGTAGAAGCGACTATGGAAACGATGCCTATAATGTCCTACTCCACCTACTCGTCCGACTTGTCCTATGGCCCGGCGGGTAACCCATCCGAGAGTCTGTCCACATATTACGCAGATTGTCGGGTGGAAAACCACGGAGCCCATTGGCGATCCCGTATATTCCATCCTGTCACTGCTTCAAATCCGCGTAATCTGTGGTTCAGACACACAGCAAATGGAACGCACCCGGTCCTCATCTGGTCACGGTCCAGAAACGCGCTCAGCATCCCACCGAAACTGCACAAAATCGGGGTCGGTGTCTTTCCAGTCGTTTCGCGAGCCCTTGAGCGTCTTGCCGTCCTCAGACATGGTGAACTTGGCACCTCCGCGAAGTGTGCCGTCACGGTTCTTCCACTTCAGCCTAACTACCTTCCCGCTGACCGTTCCATCGAGGCTGCCGTCACCACCCCAGGTTCCGGTAACTCGGTTTTCCTCCTGCAGCATCACAATCTCACCCCAGTCACCCCAGGTCGTCTTCCAGGTGCCTGTAAATCCCGAAGTAATAGCCGGTGGCGGCGGAGCGGAACCCTCTACGCCTTTACGTTTGGCATCCCAGCGGTATCGGGCTTCATCTGATCCCACTTGATCATTCCTACTACCGGTGATGAAGTTCGCGTCAGCCGACAGGGTAAACTTTGCGCTGCCTGCGAGCCCTGAAGGGTCGGTCCATTTCAAGCGAGCCACATTGTTTTCCACCGTACCTTCCAGTTTGTGCGTGCCCCCATAATAGGTACCTGTCACGCGCGTGCCATCCTGCTGCAGCACGAACTCACCCCAGTCACCCCATGTCGTGCTCCACGTGCCGTTAAAGTCATGTGGTGTCTCTTCAGGCCATCCTCCCGTAGGCTGATCGACGCGCGTCGGTTGCAAATCGCCGTAGTTTCCGCCAGGGCTGGAGGGGCTGGTCGGCTTGGAGTCGACGAGTGCGCCTCCCGTCGTGCCGGTCACGCTCCGCTCCATTCCAGAGCTAAGGGTAAATGGCGCAGCATCTGCGGCCGAGGGGGTCACCCTCACATAACCAAACTGCACAGTGATGGTACTCTTCCCAGCCGATGGATTGTGCTGCACTACGAAGGCTGTTCCCTGGGCCTCCACCCCGCACAACGGCGTGGTCACTCGGTATGTCTCGCCCTTGAGGGGAACAACCGTCGATGCGACCGTGCCGTTTCGCAGGGTGACTTGTCCGTCTTTACCCTGCGATCCCAGCGATGCTTCTGTACCTTCCGCGAAAGTGGCAATCCGTCCTCGCGGCAGCTCTACCACCGCACTCCCGCCCGTTCCTGTGCGGATCGACGATCCCGCTTTCAACGCCTCGAAGGTCTTGCCGGGACGCCAGCCAACAGAACCGGCTGGCCGCACAGAAACATCTCCTGCAACAGATGCCAGGCTGACGCCACCTGCAGTAGGAGCAGGTGGGGCGACGGGTGCCGGTTCGCCTGGCTGAGAGACAGCGAGCATTCTTGGATCGATGGTGGTGGGTTGCGGTGGTTTCACGGCTTCGGGAACTGTGATATCCATAATCTCCATACGCACGATCTCGGTGCCAGGCATGATGGCCCCCGTTGAGCGCTTGAATATCCACTTCAATATCACGGGCGATTCAGAGGCAGATCCTCTCACCTCAAGCCACAAAGTTGGCTGAGTGATGTTGTCGGCGGACGGGGTAAATGGTACCCGCATTGTGGCCTCTTTGGGGTAGTTGGGCGGGTCACTCTGCACATAAAGCGAATAGTTCGAGTTGTCGGCTTCGCTGGCTCGATCACCACGTACATTGTGCCAGCCGTAGACGGTAAGCACTGCCACCGGGTCGCTCGTGATGCGTGCTTTGACGACGATGTCGTCTCCTTCGACGATCGTGCCGCCAGGCCCAAGCGAGGTATCCCAGGTGAGAGTGCTTGTGCCTGACCTCCCTCCTTTTGTCAGCGTATATGTCAGCGACTGCCCTGGCTGATATTTGAAACCCTCAGGCAGATTGCCAACAACGCCCGTAGCAATTTGTAACTCGGTAGCTCCGTTGGTGCCCACCCACATCTTGCGTGACAAAACCTCTGCGGGTTTAGCTTCATTGGCAGTAAAGGGGCACGACTCCCTGGCTGGTTCGCTGAACCAGGAGTTCAGATATACCTCCCATCGGTATACGCCTGAGGAGGGCACCCTGGCCCGGAATGCAGATTTAACGATTCCTGCACCCCGCACGGCTTTCACTCTACGAAAGGCCTTGGTACTGACACTCTTGCCGTCTGGTCCGACGAGTTGAACATATTCCATGATCTCGTGCATTCTGGCCTTAGAATCTGAGATGTGGTATTCGAGGTTAAGTGTGACGGGCTCACCAGCCGCCACCTTGAGAGGGTTCACTTTGGCGGTGTCGATGGTCATTGTGCAGTCAAGTTTTTTATCGCTGTTGCCGGTTAAGTCAGGAAGAGGCATACATCCGTGATAACGGGCGCGAAGCACCAGCCGTTCTATCCTGCGTGTTTTCGGTTCATACACACCCGTCAAAACCCACGCCTCGCTGTCTAATGTCTCTTCAACACAGGCCATCAGCATGCCCGTCCTGGCTATCAGTATGCCCGAGATGGTTGCGTTGCCCTCAGAAGTTGTGATCGTGCCGGAGATAGTCCAGCCGATGCCGACGATGGGCACTTCGCGATGGATGTAGAAGCCCCATTTGTTAGGTATTTGGTCGAGGTAGAAGCATTCAGGTATGTCAGATGGCGAATCAGCTTTTTGGGCTCCTGCGCATGTGGAAAGCAACAGTAATACGAGAATAACGATCCAGAACGATCTGCGAACGATGGAGAGCATCACGGACCTCCCGGTCTTCCGCGATGGGTCGGATTGGCGGCAAAACATCGATCTAACCAACCCATCGCTTTCGTCACGGCACCCTGTGTGCAGGTGCTGATGGCTGTTGATATGACGAATGATTAATAGTCGGCACAGTTTAGAGGATAACTATAACCATAGTGTACCTTCTGGTGATGCATAAATCGGGTAAATATGGCCAACAGAACGAACATGAACAGGTATATGCTGTTCGACAGGCTTGGCTATCGTCGGTACGGAACTGTGAGTCATATCCTCGATGATGTCCATGATGCTGCCCGAGCTTCAATGCCTTGTCCTCTGGCACACAACCCATCGAACTCCTATCCCCAGATGACGCGGATCGACGCAGGTATAACGGGGAAACAACAGAGCCAAACGACGGTTTTCCGTTACCGGGTGGGGTAATCCTATTTCTTTACCAAATCCGCATAATCCGCGGTTCGGGGTATGGACATTTGGGGCCTGATATGGAGCTTTATCCGCAACTGAATACGGATAACGCAAATAGCTTCGACCTCAAGTAGAATATATCCACAGCTTACTATATCTCATCGAACCCCTGGAGGGTGATCTATGAAACATCGCTACCTGGGAATTCTACCGCTCATGGCTCTGGTCACGGCTGGATGGGCCGCGCCGGAGCCAGCCGTGCTGCAAAACGGCGTTGTGCGCATTCAAGTGTTGCCCGACCATGGCACCATCAGCCAGATCAATGACTTGACCGGCGGCACTTCACTATCATGCGCGGTCGAGCAGGCCGACAACTACGCCTTGATGCTGCAAAACCCAGACAAGTCCTACATCCAAATCCTGGGTAAACAACAGAACGTATCGGAGCTGACCAACAGCGGCGGCACGATGCAGATCACCTGGAAGGCCCCACTCACCGACGTGAGCGGCGGCAAGCACGACATAGATGTCAAAATGAGCATCGAAGCCCAATCCAACGGGTTGGCATTCGGGCTTACGGTGAGTAACCGCGAAACTGCCAAGGTGCAGGAGGCACGGTACCCGGTGATCGGCGGCTGGAACGGCTACGGCAAGCCGGGCACTGCTGACGGCGTGCTTTGGGTGCCCACCTCCAACCCCACGGTGATGCCGTTAGGCGCTGCGTTCAACACCGCCACGTTTGGCTATCCGGGCCATTCGGTGATGTCATTCTGCGCGGTCAGCAGCCCTTCCGCGAAGCGGGTGGCCTATTTCGCACCGGAGGACCCGGTGGCCAGGCATAAAAACTTCCGCTTTGAGACGGTGAGTGCCGGTGCGGAAAAGGATGTGCAGTTCAGCGTGGATTTCCATCCGTTTGTGCCCCAGGGGCAGACATGGTCTGGCCCTCCGGTGGCACTGCGATATGCTGAAGGTGACCAGAAGCAGGCGGGGAAGATTTACCGCGCATGGTTCAGCAAGACCTTTGGCATCAGCCAGCCAGAGGACAACTGGATCCGCCGTGAGTCGTTCTTCGTCATGACGATGTTCATGCTGCCCGAAGGCACGATCTCGATGAAGTTCAAGGACATCCCCAAATGGGCGAAAGCCGCCAAGGAGCACGGCATCAACTCACTGCAGGTGAGCGGATGGCAGATCGGCGGGCACGACAACGGCTACCCCTACTACACCATCGACCCGCGGCTTGGCACCTGGGATGAGCTGAAAGCGGGCATCGCCTATGCCCACAAGCTGGGACAAAAGGTCTACTTCTTTGTCAACTACCAGCCTGCGATGCTTGATGCCGAATGGTATAAGAACGAGCTGGAGCCGATGCGCGAAATGGGTCCGAATGGCGAGCTCACATGGAACGCCGGATGGGGCATGGGCACGCTGTGGGCCAGGATGGGCAACTCCAAAAAGATGACATGGATTGACCTCTCCTTCCCCAAGTATCGCAAGATCATCGTGGACTACTTCAGCAAGCTGGCCCAAATCGGCGGAGACGGGGTGCATGTGGACAAGATGTTTCCTTCTGCCATCGAATATAACCCAAACGCTCCGATGAGCCCAGACACCGCCACATGGGAAGGCGCCGTTATCTTGACGAAAGAGATCATGACGGAATGCCGAAAGTATAATCCCGACTGGAATATGAGCTTCGAGTGCAACTGGGACCGCATGATCCAGTTCGGCGGAGCCACCTGGTGGGTGGGCAACCAGCTTGCCACTCGCGCGGTCTTCCCTGAGAATGTGGAGACGATGGGCCATTATCAGCCTTATGACTACCTGGGGTTGAACAACGGCATCCGCGGCGGCCACGCGATCATGGTGGCCCCGCTGAACTTCAGCAGGGGTGTGGATTGGAAGCCGTTTGAAGGCATGGCCGACTACTACCGCGACGTGAAGAAGATACGCGATGAACTTCAGGAGGCGGTGTTCTGGGGTGAGGTGATGGGACAAACCGGCATCGAGTTCCCTGATTCGCTGCCTGGCGGCATCGAATACAACACCTTCCGCAACCAAACGACTAATCGGCGTGTGGTGGTCATCACCAACTCGACTATGTCGCCTGTTGATCTGTCACTGGGCAGCTTCACTGGCGGAAACAAGTCAGCGCGGTACCATGTGCCCGGCAAGAAAGCGCGCACCGTCACACTGCCGGCAACTGTGTCGGTACCCGCCGAACGCGTCGTGTTCCTTGAAGAGATGGAGGCCACTCGATGAAACGAACCCTCACATTGATATTCGCCTTGCTTGTGCTGTCCATCGCAGGCATGGTGCAGAGCCAGACTAATGGCGGTTTTGAAACCGGCGACTTTAAGGGCTGGAAGGCCGATAAAAACTGGATCATCGCCGACAAGTCTGCGCCTTATTACCTGGGCTGGAATGGCCGTAACTTCGCATGGAGCGGAGGAGGCGGGGAGACCACTCTGGGAGTTTTGCAGAGCGAACCCTTCAAACTGGTGAAAAGCGGAATCCGACTGATGGTTTCGGGCTGGTCAAGCATACACGGCACCGGACAACCAAGAATCTGGAACTATGTCACCCTCAACCTTGAGGATGGCACGGAACTAGACCGGGTCTACACGCCGGATACCACCAACTTCGTCTATTCCTACCTGGATGGCCATAAAGCCAAGGGTAAGATGGTCTATGTTAAGGCGGTTGATGATGCAGAAATGGGCTCATACAGCATGATCTGCATCGACAACGTGATGCAGGCTGACCCTCCAGCAGATTCGCTGAAGAAGGTCACTCGTGGTGCCACCAAGGGAAGCATCGTGCTGCAGAATGCGCAGCTCCGGCTGGAGTTTGACCCCAAGAACGGCTCGCTGACGCGGCTGTGTAACCAAAAAGGGTTGGAGTTGATCATGGAGCCGCGGCTGGGTGGAAGCTACCGGTTTGCGCTTCCCATCCCCGGTAAGGAGCCCTGGCAGACGCTGGAGGCCAACTGGATATTCGGGGCTCAGCAGAAGCTGAGCTCGTATCGGCAGGATGGCAACACTCTGACGATGCGATGGGATGGCCCTCTGAAAAACTACCTGGGCGAAAGTTTCGACGTTTCGGTCCGGCAGACAGTGGAGCTGACACCATCCGGTGTGCAGTTCGATATGTGGGTGGATAACCGCTCCACGTACACCGTGGGAGAGACTTATTACCCGTTATTCGGTGGGCTACAGGGGCTGGGCAACACTCGCCAGCAACTGAGGAACACCGAGTTGGTACGTCCGGCTGCTACAGACGGTATGTCAACCAGCAAGATATTCAATGTATTCAACAACATGGCCCCGTTTGGGGATCAGGGTCCTGAGCAGTACTTCAACATCCCGCAGGATCAGCCGCAGGCGTGGGCTGCCCTCAGCAATGCCGCATTGGCCCAGAACGTATTCATAGGAGCCAAAGTGGTGGATAAGCGGCCTTACACCCTGCGTATGGAGCTGTTTCCCGGAAGCAGCGGTGCGCCGCGTGAAGACGGCAACTGGCCCAGGCCCAGTGAGTTGAAGGGTCTGCCCGCCGGTGTGGAGCTTTGCTTCGTGCAGCAGGCCAATCATCCCGCTGGCAAGGTGTATCGCGCGCCATCGGTGTATGTGCAGTTCATCGGCGGCAACCGCGACGCATTGAAGCAGATCACCACCGGCCGGTAGGGTATCGGTGGTGTAATCTTGGTAGGTTGGGGCGAACGGCTGTTCGCCCCAATAGTTTTTACCTTTGGCTTACTTGCCAGGGGGCGGGGGCTGAGGGTTGGATGGCATACCCGGAAGCTGCACACCCATGTCTTTCATGGTCTGTAAATCTTCCATCGTGCGTTTCATCATACCATCACGTTCTTCGGGCGTCATGCTGTTCATCGCTTTGACACCCTCAATCATCATCTGCACGCGGGTGCGGGAATCCATGTTATTTGACATAGCCATCATGCCCCGCATCGCCGCAGCCCGCTCATCAGGGTCCATGCTCATTATCGCTGCCAGCAGTTTTTGTTGGATGGCCTGAAGGCTTTGCGCATTGATGGCACCCGCCGGGATGCTGCTGGGGTCCGCGGTCAGGTCAAACAGGTCAATCCCGTTGGCGGAGGCCCATGCCGGCTTGCTGTCATACACAACATATACTGCGATTGTGTTGAAAGACGGGTTCATTTTTTCAAGCCCGGACGCGTAGTTCTGAGGCACCTCTACCGCCTTGGCGAAACTGCTGATCTTGTTGCCTGCAGGGTCTTGGATGATCATGCCGGTCGCTTCCATCGCCTCCAGAGAGCGGACCATCGCGGCTAGCCGCTCCGGTTTGGGTTGCTTCATCTTCGCTCGCAGGTAGACTTTGCGCCATTTGATTGTTTTTAACGGAGTCAACGTGAGTTCCAAGCCCTGCTCGAAGCTTTTCGCTGCAGGATCGATCTTAACGCGGTTCGTTAGTCCAGGTTCAACTACTAAAGTTTTGTCGTATTTTTTAGCCCATTCTGCCAGAACCGTGGCGATGGGTGTACCATCGTTGACAGGGGGTGCAACCACCTCTGGACCGGGACCACCCTCAGGCGGCTCAGGTTGGGGCTGCTGTGCGAAGGAGGTGGTTGATGCGCACATCAATACAGCGGCGATCAGGTATCTTTTCACGTTCGTTCCCTCCATGGGTCAATGCAATCTATTTATACCCTCTGTTGAGTAGAAATGCAATAGATGAACGCCTATATGACGAATATTGGCCCGTTACGGTTCAACTAGCTGCAATCGAAGCAGGCCGACGCAGCCATATCCGTTGCCTTTTGCTGAGCCGGTGTAGAATAGACTGAAGCTGCCGTCAGTCTCAGGAACCAGACCCAGCGGGGTGCGCATGTCTGCAACCCACCAATCGGGGCTTTGAGTGAGCACCAACTGCTTCGCGCGCGACCATGTAAGGCCATCTGCCGAGTCGGCATACCCGATAGAGTGAGAGCCTGGCTCGTGTATAGTGTCGAACACCGCCATATACCTGCCACTCTTCAAGCGAGTCACCACCGGGTTTTCTGTGCCAAGCTCACCGTTCAACGTCACGGGATTACCTGCGGTCATGCGCTTCCATGGTCCTTTCAGGCTTGATGACTGCATCAAGCCCACCTTCCACCAGGTCGCCGCGTCGCTGCTGCCGTAGAAGCCCATCCACCCTTTCCCCACTTTGTAAGGGAAGACCGAATCGGTGCCTTGCGCACTTTCCCAGCTCTGACTCTCTGCACCGGGCTGCAGGATGATTTCCACATCGCGCCATGAACCGGAAAGGCCGTCTGGGCCCTTCTTCTGGCTCACGGCCCGCCACAACTGCCCATTCCAGTTGACAGACCCTGCATTGTTCACAGGGCCTCGGTACGCCACATAAAAGAGGTTCCACAGCTTCGCCTGTTCGTCGTAGACCGGCATCGGGGCCCAAAGGCAGGCGCGTGGGTCATTGCCTGAGGTATCTCCGCTGCTGGTATACATCGTGTCGTGGCGGTTCCAGTGAAGCGATCCTTACTGAGCCAGTGACCCAACCTCATTTTGACCCACTTGGGATCACCTGCCATTTCGCTGGTGAACAGGTGATATACACCTTTCCACTTAAGCACGCAGCCGCCCTCGAAGCCGTATTTGTTGCTTTCGGTGCCGGGGTCACCATTCTTGATGACGGGATCCAGCCGTTGCTCGATGATCTTTAGGGTGACTCCGCAATCGCGAGGCGCTTCCTCGGCGATGGCGATGCAGGGATACACCAGCAGCAAAGGTAATAACCAGGTGAGTTTCATATCCTTCTCCGTTGTCTCAGTTGAGAGCTCAATCCAGACCGTAGAATCGCTTCGGGTTCTCCGTGAACCACAGCCGCAGCGCGAACTCAGCCTCAGGCCTGCCCATCTTGCCTTTCTCGATCACGCGGCTGAGCACTTCTGCCAGGTTTTGCTGCGTCATCTGCAGGTGCGCCCACACGATGGGCGGCGTGAGGTGCGTATCGCCGCCAAAGGCGAATATCTTGCTGAGCGGCAGGACTTCCATCCACTCTTCAAACTGGTTGACCACCTGCACGGGGTTGACCATGTGGGCCCAGCAGAGGTTGAGGTAAGCATTGGGGAAGTTTTTGCCCAGATAGGCACAAGACGCCATCCAGGGGATGCCCATATGATACACATCAAACTGCACGGCGGGGTGCCGCTCGATGATGTTGAAAAGATGGTCGGGACTGCGTTTGGTGGCGTCCATCCACACCCCGGTGTGGAACGCCACCGGCAGACCGATCTCGGGCAGAAGCTCCAGGATGCGGTTGCACACCTCGCCGGAAAAGCCGAGGCCCTCATCCATCAAGTCGGGGCGGCCGCTCACGCTGTCAGCGATCTCAGGCTTGCTGCGCAGCTCCCGGAAGCGGAGACAGGCGTTCTGCCAGTCCAGCTTCCGGTACAAGCCGATAGAGGTACACATCTTGACCAGCTTAGCCCCGTTTGATTTCGCCATGATGATCTGCTGTTTAAGGTGCTGGCAGTAGTCTTCCAGCTCCGCGTGTGGGTTGGCCTGAACATACTCCTTCACCAGTTGTGGCATCAGAGCCAGGAACATCGTGTAGCACCCATGGATGAAAGCCGGCTGTGGGTCGCGTTGCGTGATGCTGTGCGGATCACGGTTCATGTTTTGGTTGAGCACCCAGTGGATGTTGCATTTCTTGGTCAACATCCGCTCATAGATGCCCGCCGTGTTCACTTTGTTCAGGAATTCGGTCATCTGCGGGATGGTGTCGTCGGTGAAGTCATCCACACCCACGAAGTGTTTGGCTGCCATCAGGCTGCACCGAGCATAGGCGCCGTGCTTTATTAACGGCCACAGCTTTTTTACTGTAACCCATCGGGCTGCGGCCTCTTCCGGTGTGATCTCGTTCATCATCGCCCATGACATCGGCACACCGCAGGAGATCAGGTCAGAGACCGTGTATGGCAGCAGGAAGTCAAACCAACTGAACCTCCGCGCCACATGGTCCTTTTCGGCCCAAAGATGCTCGTGGGCATCGACGATGGGCAGGGTTCGCATATATTCCAACAGATGCTGTTTGGTGCTGTTTCGGTTCATCGATATCCTCCCGAAAGACCGTAGGCCTCTGCCATCATCATACCCGGAACAGGGGCAGACTTCACAGGCCGCTTTGGGGTACCATGCTATATAGATACCGATTTACAGCAGCCGCACCTGGAGGGCCGATATGAGTGATCCGAGTGATAGACCAGCAGAGGAACCGCTAGACGAATGCGCAGAAGAGTTCATAGAGGATCCTGAGAGCCCGTCAGTGCTGGTATGCACCTACTGTGGTGAAGAGAACGAATCTGTTGGTCTGAAGGGTCCACAGCATAATCGATGCTGGAAATGTGGGCACTTTGTGGATTTTTGCGACTACATCGAGCCGTTTGACATCAAGGTAGGCGGCTCCAGCCGAAATCCTACCGGTGCGCGCAAGTGGTTCGTATGGTTCGCCAGGGTGTTTATCGTGTGGGCCGTGGTCGCCTTAACCGTGGGTCTGTTCAGTATGATCCAAGAAATGAAGTCGATGCCCCTGAAATGACGTGGATGGAGGCGCACCGTGTGTAAAGACCAGGACCGACAGCCAGACGATGAACTGGAAGATGAGCCCCAGGAAGAGTTCACAATCGACCCGGATCAGCCGGTAACGCTGATATGCATGAACTGCATGGAAGAAAATGAGGAAATCAAACTGCGATCCGTGCAAAATGGCCGATGCTGGAATTGCGGTTACGTGGTTGATCAGAATTTCTTCATCTGGCGAGCATAGCAGCCGCACCATAAGGAGGCAACCCATGAGTCACGAATGCGATGAACAGCCGGACGACAAGCTGACGGATGAACCCCAGGATGAGCCACTTGACGAAGAAGATCAGCCCGAGACCGAGGTATGCAAGCACTGCATGGCCGAGAACGACGTCCTGAAGCTGCGAACCGAGCAAAACAACCGGTGCTGGAAGTGCGGAGCAGACTTCAACGAGTTCTCATTCTTCTGGAGGTTTTAGTGGCGAGGAGGGCATGTTTGAAGGTGGATGTTTTTTTGAACCACGAATGAACACGGATAGGGAGGGAGATGCCATGTCCCTGTTTTCGCGCCTTCGCGTCTTCGCGTCTTCGCGTGAGACCTTCCCATCAGTGTTCATTCGTGTTCATACGTGGTTTATAAATCCTGAGCAGGATATGTAAGATGAGTAAGGCGAGTAGGACAAAGGCTGCTGTGATTATACTTCCGCATTTCCCAAGGCGAACGGCCGTTCGCCCCTATCGATTGCTACCCAGCTTATCCAGTACTGGGGCCAGGTAGACCGATAGCTGTTCCACGCTCACACCGCCTGTTAGCCGGTCGAGCTCCTGGGTCGCAAGGCTAAGCAGCCCAGGATTGGGCAGCTTGCGTGAAGCACGTTCCAGCACCATCTGAAGCTTTCGGAAGTACGATGCGGTTTGTTGTAACTTGGGCTTCGACCCTGCCTGAGCGTCGAGCCAGGGGATCAGCTTCAGCCTGATATCGCGGTTCAGTTGACGGCACTGCTCCTGGGTGTTCGTGATGCCGGTATCTGAGCTGACCGGCATCTTGAAACTCGCCGTATCAACTGACTGGCCCATCTCCTCTTGACCCAGCAAAAACAGCGGCAACGGCTGGCCATTGATGGGCTGCAGCTTCACAAGGTTGGCGCTCATTGCCGAAGCGAATGGCAGTGCTTCGGGCGACAAGCTGTCTGACTTTGCGGAGCAGCCGTGCTGCCCACCGAATTTTGATACGCTCTCATATGCCTGGTAATAGGCCGATCGGGCATCCTGAAGTAGCTGGTACAGGCTGACCATCTCCTTATCACGCCGGAAGGCCGTGACCGAATCGGCTGTGAAGCTGTCAATACTTTCCGCGCCACATGCCTCTGCAGATGAAAGGCGTATTACGGAGGCGTTGTATCCTTGTTTTGCCAGTAGTTGCACCATCTGGGCATAAAGGGCCTGGTTCATGGCCGTCATATGCTGTGCAAGGCTCTGCAGGGCGTCTACGGAGAGCTGGCTAAGGTAATACTTGGCCGGTGTACTCACAAACACCGAAGCCGCGAGCTGCTGTGCCGTGCTGCGAAGCCCCGGTAGCTCCTTGCTGGCCGGATCAAGCTGCGCGGCGGTTTCCAGCCTCTGCTCTGCTTGTATGTAGGCTTCCGCTAGCCGTTTGCCTTGTTGTAAGTCCGCTTCAAACCGCGCTAAATCCGGCTCTCCATCTTGAGAGGGATCAGGAACCGCTCCAGCATAGAGCTTCGCGAACTCGAAGCATTTGGACTGAGCCAGCATATCTGAGGCCAGTTTCAATTCAGGTTCGCTCCCCGGCAGAGAGTTCCAGTTATCGATCGCCGATTGGGCAGCTCGGTATAGCGACTGTGACCAACTCATCACCCCACGCGCCAACCTCACCACTCCGCCGGCCTGATATCCCTGCGCGCCTTCCAACGCTGCCAGTGTGGGGCTGTCCGCTCCCCAGCAGCGGGCTCCGGTACTACCCAGGCCGCTGATGGGTACATCGCTCAGTCCCAGGTGTATGCCCGCAGGCTCGGTCAATGCGTGCTGCCGAAGCTGCTCTACAAACGCAATCCGTGCAGCGGCCCCGGGAAGAGTGCCATGGTTGCTCCAGTATTCGCTGCTCTTGTGGGCCAGTTCCTGAACCCATTCCGAGATCGGTGTGATGTCACGCGCAGCCAACAGCTTCGCATTGATGTGGCTGGCCCACTCAGCGTCTGCATCACTCAGTTGGTCCTCAGGTATTTGTAGCTGCAGTGTGGAAGCCGTCTGCAGCAGTGCCATCACACGCTGAACTTTTAACGCCTCTTCACGCCCCCAGTTCATCAGCATCTGCGCGTTGAGATCATCCATGAGGCTCCGACGGTGGACGGGGAGGCTGGTTTCAACCCGACTGAGCTCGTCATCGGCTAGCCTCTGCAGGGTATCGGTCCAGAGAAGCCTTCGCAAAGATTCCGGTTGTACCGCCCCATTGAGCATCACGTTGTTGGTCTGATCCTGTCGGGCCTCTGTGAAACACTGGCTGAGGTTGTTCAAGTATTCTTTGTGCAGCTCTGAGGCGATGAGCATCTGCTGGCGGTCTGTGACTGGTTCTGGCAGGCCCGCTAGTTTGGTTATTGCCTTCAATTCAGTGACTAAACGGTCATGCTGGTCTTGCTGCGCTTGTGTTGGGTTTTGCGGGTCGCCTGCTAACTCCAACTGCTGGCAGAGTGTTTCCATGCAGGCTTGATACCCAATCATCAAAGTTTGGGCGTATCGGCACAACCTCAGGTCCTCTGAGGCTTCACGGGAATTTCCAGAAACTCTAGCCATATTGGCCTGAACCAAGAACCGGAAAAAGCTGCGGGCTGATTGTGCAAACCCGCTTCGGGCGACGACCATCTGCCCCAGTAATGGCGTCATCGCCCTAATCTGGGCTTCACACTCGGGGGTAGACTGGTTGTAGAACGGTGCCCATTTTGCCTCAAACTGGTAGGCCTGCTTGCCGTTCATCGGGCCATATAATATTCGCATCGATTCTTGTGCGGCAGATAATACCGCCCGACTGCCTGGCAGCAGCTTATTAGCCGACCACGCCAGGTTGTTCACATCAATCGAGAAGGCAGGCAAACTGATGCTCCGTTGTGGTGATGCGGACTCTTGCCACAGCACATCGTCAGGTCTCTTCTCTGCCGTGGGGGTGAAAAGTTGAATCACACTCACCTGCTGCTCTGACGAATGGCCAACCGCCTCCCGATCGGGCGTTGGGGTATCAGCAGAGGTGCTCTGCCACTCAATGCTGGCCCAGCTATCACGTACCAGCTCTGGGGGCGTCGGCAGCACCACTTTGGATGACACAGAGGCCCCTAGTTGGTAGGAATGCTGTTTGTAGAGCACGATCAGCGTGTAGGAGGCGATCTGTTTCGTAGGGTCGTAGTTGCTGGCTAACACCGCGGGCATTCCACCGATGGTGGTCCGGCTGAGCTGCTGACGCGTGGTGCTTTGCTTGAGCGAAAGCTCAAAGGTGGCAAGTGACTGCTCTGGCGTTAAGCCGGTGAGGTTAGTAGATTTACGGTCGCAGATCAGCATCTCCTCGGAGCTTTCGCTGATGGCGATGATGTCCACACCGCGTTCCAGATTCGGTGGCAGCAGCTTCCATCCCGATGGCAGCTTCATGCGGTAGGCTCCCTCGGGATGCTGATACCAATCGGCTGTCTGTGCCTGAACATGGGTGACCACCAGCACACACAGACTGAGCAGCATCAAGCCTATTGCGCAGCTTCGTCGCATGATGGTGTGACTACTTAGCCGGTGCAGGTCGAGAGACATACACACTGCGCTGTATCCAAAACCGCCAGGGATACTCCTGCCCCTGGCTGATGCCGATCCGTGTGCCGCTGCATATCTGCCCAGGGGGCAGTGCAGCGGCATCGTGCAGTGTTAAAGCCCCGCTCAGAAGGCTGCTGCCGTTCTGCTGCTTCACAAGCCCGAACGCCTTCGCGAGCTTACCTGGCCCGCTGCAGAGCTTCTTTATGTCATCTATCTGCCGGTTCGTGCGCATCAGCTCCACACCCAGCACGGGCTCCACGGCGCGTATCAACACGCCTTCACCAACACCTTCGGGCTGCGTGATGGCGTTAAGCATCAGGTGGGTATGAACCTGGTAGATGTAGGCGTGAGCAGGCGGTCCGAACATCGCCGCATTGCGAGCGGTCAGCCCCCTGTTGGCGTGGCAGGCGGGGTCATTCTGGCAGTAGGCCTCGGTCTCCACGATGATCCCGGCGATCAGTCCCGACTCAGTTTGATGCACCAGAATCTTACCTAAAAGCGCTTGAGCGACCTCCACGGTGGGCTCAAGGTAGAAGTTAACTGGTAACGGCTCAGAGGGATAGCTGGCTATTTCCATTCCCGCAGCCTTCTGAACACTGCAGAAATGGCCGGTGTGAAACGCTCCGCCTGGACTTGTCCAGACTTCAACAACGCACGGAGCTGCTCCGCATTCTGAATGGGGAATTTCTGCATGAGTGCCAGTAAAGCGCGGCCGGTCACTCCCGGCAAGGTCAGTATCTCTTGCACTCCGGCAGGTATCTGCTGCTTTATCTTATCCAGCAGTGGGAAGCTGCCGGTTTCAACCAGCAACTGCGCTTTTTCGTATATCGCCTTGCCGACACCAGGGATTTTTTCAAACAGGCCGGTTTTCAGAGCTTCAACAAGCGGCATATCCAGTCTTTCGATGGCGTCTGCGGCAGCGCGGTAGGCCCTTACCTTGAAGGGGCTGTCATTCAGGTATTCCAACGCATTTGCCACAAAACGAAATGTGGCCGCAATCTGATCGTTTGTCATTGTCGCCTTTCACGTGCCAGCCTGGCGATGGCCGCCGCAAGCTTGTCGGCGTTATGGCGGACGATGGTGTTTTCATTGATGAAGTCACCAAGCACCACCTTGACGCCCAGCTCACGGATACGGTCGGCATCTGGCTCCACAAACTCTGCGCCGGTGGACGCGTAGCGGTTCAGCACATCAGCGGCAGGGCGGGTGGTGTTGACCAGCACATAATCTATTAACTTTAGGTCCGTATGGTCCATGAATACGCGCACATGGTCACTGGCTGAAAAGCGGTCAGTTTCGCCGGGCTGCGTCATGACATTACATACATATACCTTCAACGCACTGCTGCGGTGGATGGCGCGCGCAATAGAATCGACCAGCAGGTTTGGTAATACGGAAGTATACACACTACCAGGGCCAAGAACGACCACGTCGGCTTCCAGAATCGCTTGAATGGCCTCTTCTGGTGGTAAGACATCGCGCGGTTTGAGCTCCAACTGTCTGATCGCAGACGGGTGGGCGACGATGTTAGTTTCGCCTTCCACCTCCGAGCCGTCGGCCATACGGGCCAGCAGACGCACCTGGTGTAGTGTTGAGGGCAGCACACGCCCCTTGATGGCCAGAACTTTGCTAGTCTTCTGAATGGCATTTTCAAAGTCACCGGTGATGGCGGTCATGGCCACAATCAACAGGTTGCCGAAAGAGTGCCCTTCCAAACCTGGAGGCGAAGTAAAGCGGTATTGGAACAGCTCCTGCATCGTCGGTTCGGCATCGGCAAGCGCTACCAGGCAGTTGCGGATATCGCCTGGGGGCAGCACGTGGAACTCCTCTACCAGCCGTCCTGAGCTGCCGCCGTCATCAGTCACCGTCACGATCGCTGTGATATTGCTGGTGTACTGCTTCAAACCGCGCAGCATCGTGCTCAAGCCGGTACCTCCGCCCACTACCACCACGCGCGCGCCGGATTTCAGGCGGCTTTTGCTATTAATGGTGATGGCCAGGTTCTGCGCGGCGATAGGGTCGATTGCGTATGCAACGGTACGGACCAGGCCACGCACCATCAATAGACAGAATGCCAATCCTAACAGTAGCAGAAATACGCCCAGGCCGATACCCATACTGCGAGACATCTGTTCGGTAATGAGATGCAACATATTGGTTCGAAGAGGCAGCAGGCTTTCCAGTAATAGTTGAAGGCCAAGAAACGCGATACCTACCCCAATCAACGCACCCATGAACCAACGCTTGATCTGTATACCGGGCCTGAGCCAGGATAGTCGCGGGTGTTTTGGGCGTGGTGGATGGGTCATGTTATTCTGCCCTCATCGGTGACGTGTTGATATCTCGGTGCTGTACGCCCACGCGGTAACCGGTGGCTTCCAGCCTTTGTGCCAGTTCCTCCGCCATGACCACGCTTCGATGCCGTCCGCCTGTGCAGCCGATGCCAATCGTGAGGTATGCCTTACCCTCTTTTATGTATTGGGGCAGGGTGAAGGACACAAGGTCGACCAGCTTCACCATAAACGGCTCCGCCAAATCGTCTTTAAACACATACTCACGGATGGAGCGGTTAATGCCGGTCATATCACGCAGTTCGGGTTGGTAATAGGGGTTGCGCAGGAAACGGACATCAAACACCAGGTCAGCGTCAATCGGCACGCCATGCTTGAATCCAAACGAGCAGACAGTGATGCAGAGCCCAGATTGGCTGCCTTCCTGTCCGTAGTCATTTTTCAATCTCATGCGCAGCTCAGCGGGGGTATACTGGGAGGTATCAATGATATGATGGGCCACCTCACGGATGGGCTCCATCACCAGCTTTTCGGCACGGATCGCCTCAAGTATGGTCGGGTACTGCTCAAACAAGGGGTGTTTACGGCGGGTCTCTTTGAACCGCTGAACCAGCACGCCATCGCTGGCATCCAGGTAGAGGATTTTGATGTCGGCACCAAGGCTTTGGGCCTGCCGCACGTAGCTCAGTGTTTCTTGGAACATCTGACCGCTTCGGGTGTCGATCACCACGGCGATGCGCTTCTGTTTGCTCCAGTGGGCGCTGTTGACCAGGCTGACTAGCCCAGGAAGTAGCCCGGGCGGCAGGTTGTCAACGCAGGTATATCCCAAATCCTCAAACGTCTGCTGAACCAGTTGCTTCCCAGCTCCAGAGGCACCAGTGATGATGACCCACTGTTGATTACCCATACTGACTTATCCTCTTCTTACTAATGCAGATGATGTGACGTTTTGAAGACTGCTGTTCACCAGGCTCATGATGATGGAGCCCACCATCGCCGCCACAAACCCATTTACGTCAAAGTCGGGAGACAACCACCCCGCCAGCCAGAATAGGAAGGCGTTAATGGGCAGGTTGATTAGCCCCAAAGTGAGGCAACTTAAGGGTAAAGCGAACAACCGTATCAGGGGGCCTATGGAGCAGTTGATCAGTGCAAAAACAGCTGCAGCCAGCATCACACCCCAGAAGTTTTGCGACAGCGACATGCCCAGGTGCAGCATGATACCCAGCTTCACCGTGACGATCAGCGAAACCGCTGACACGATCCATCGGGCGAAAAATTCAACCATCGAGACATCTCCGCATCCGCTCTGTACTGACCTTGACAACGAATGACTGTAGATACATGATAGCAGGTTTACCGCTCGTCTTCCTCACCGTGAACGCGGACTAGCAGGGTAGGACAAGCTGCATTGGCTATCAGTTGCGGACTTTGGCTGCGGCTCCAGAAGGCATCCCAGGCCGATCTGCCGTGCGTGGCCAGCACCAGCAGCCCGCTGTGCTCCTGGTTCGCCGCGATGCTGATCTGTTCTACCACATCGCCCCGACGCACCTCACCGCGCATGTCGATCCCCCGCTCACGGTAAGGCTGACAGAGCTGTCGCAGATACTCCACGGCACTCTGTGTGGCTGCCTCCAGAGCGGCCTCTGTGGCGTTAGGCAGCAGGTTGCGTGTCGCCGCCCTGTTACCCGTCAGGTCGGCGCTTGTCGGCACAACCTGCAGTAGCTGGATGCTCATTTGGCAGGCGTCAGCCAGGCTCACGGCCCACTCCATACCCGCCTCATGAGCCGGTGTTCCATCCAGTGCGACTATGATACGCCCTTCCATCAAGACCTTTGAGGGCACACGCTCTGCCTTGAACATCAGCACTGGCACTTCCGATAATGCGATGATCTGCTGCACCACGTTGCCATGCAGCATCTCGTGGAAACCGCCACCATGATGCAGAGCCACCACCACCAGGTCGGTGTTGAGCTCCTTCACATGCTGGGCGATGCTGGCGGGAATGTTCTCTTCAGGTAGAGAGTGCAAGTCGGTCTCTACGGCCACTCCTTGCTCCACCAGCCGATCGGCCACGCTCTTCAGGTAGCTTAACGCGTGTTCACTGTCTGCAAGATGGGCGTGGCCATGGGTCTCAGCTTTCGCATGAGCTTCGATGGCATGGAACAGCACGCAGACGGCATCGAACTTATGTGCCAACTGGACCGCCGGTTGGACGGCGAGTTCGGCTTGCTCTGAGCCGTTGAGCGGAACGAGTATGCGTTTAATCTGCTTGCTCATGCGAATAACCCTTTCACCGTTTCGAAGAGAAGGAACAGGTTCAACACCACGATCAGCGAGGCGACCGCAGCCGCCACGACCGTGGTGATTTTGTGGTTGACCAGGTCACCCATCAGCTTTTTGTCTGCCGTGAAAACAACCAGTGGGATGATAGCAAATGGCAGCCCGAAGCTAAGCAGCACCTGGCTGATGACGAGTGTGCGCGTTGGGTCTGTGCCCAGCATGATGACAAGCAGGGCAGGGAGCATGGTGATGAGCCGCCGGAGCCATGGGGCGATATGGGTTCTCATAAAGCCTTGCATGATCACTTGTCCGCTCATCGTGCCCACGGCGCTGGAACTCAACCCGGCGGCCAGCAGTGCCCCGCCAAACACCCAACTGGCGGCGGGGCCTAGCAGTGGGGTCAGTGCTTTGTATGCGATTTCTATGCTGCCCACGTTCTGGTGGCCAGAGGCATGAAAGGCAGCGGCGGCCGTCACCAGCATGGCCATATTCACCAGCCCGGCCAGGCTCATGGCCAGCACCACATCCATGATCTGGAAGCGCATCAGCTTGCGGCGCATCTCAGGGCTTTTCACCACGATACGCCCCGCGGTGAGTGCTGAATGAAGGAAAATCACATGCGGCATGACGGTCGCGCCTAGAATGCCACAGGCCAGCAGGATGCTTTCGGTACCGGCAAATCGCGGATTGATGATGGAGTGCATGATCTGCGCGCCATCTGGATGGCCAATCCACATCTCAATGAGGTAGCACAGCGCGATACTGCCCACAAAGGCGCTGATGACGGCTTCCAGCGGACGGAACCCGAAACGCTCCATGGTCAAGATGAGGAAGGTGGCGATTGCTGTAATGAAGCCGGCCCATATCAGGGGGATACCGAATAATAGATACATGCCGAGAGCGGCCCCAAGAAATTCCGCGAGATCGGTGGCCATGGCCACCAGCTCCATTAAGATCCAAAGGGTGACGGTGACCGGCTTAGGGTATTTATCACGGCAACACTCCGCCAGGTTCTTGCCCGTGGCGATGCCCAGCTTGGCGGAGAGGGTTTGGATAAGCATGGCCATGAGGTTGCTGGCTACGATGACCCATACCAGCAGGTAGCCGTATTTGGCTCCAGCCTGGATGTTTGTGGCGAAGTTGCCCGGGTCAACATATGCGATGGAGGCGATGAAAGCAGGGCCGAAGAACGGCATGATCCTGGCGACCAATCCCTTTTTGGAGTGGCCGCTTAGTGTTTCGTTCGCCACGGTGATGACCGCATCATCCGCTTGCGAGAGCGAGGTTCTCAGTTGATCAGGCACGATCTCTTGTTCCTTTCACCGAAACATTTCGTTAGGCGACTGTTGTTTCTCAAGCACGCTGGCGTGTATAACCGCCTCAGGCCGCGTTGGTAAGTAACTTGGTTGGCTATGTCCGGGGCGGTCTGTCAGTACGCCTGCAGAGGCCACTGTCTATAGACCGCGCCGGTCTTGTTCCTGACACAAATCTACAAGGCTGTCCGCCAGACCGGCGCGGTCTTGAGCCTTCTGCATCCGCTAGCCTACGCACAGACCGCCCCGGACATAGGCAAAACTTGTCTGCACTAATCGTTGTTGATTCGATAGTTTGGTTTTAGGGCGCCCACAAGGGACGCCCCTACGACCAGTTTCAGTTACAGTCTGGGCTGCCGTGCCAGCACGGGCGGGTGCTTATGCCCGTTTCATGGTCAGGCAACTGAGTATGAAATGCCAGCCGATGTTTATGTCATGCGCCATGCTGGCACTCACCGCATAAAGGCCTCTGCGGCGTAGACTTCATCTTCTGTGGCTTTACTGCCAAACCTGACATCAGCTTCATTCATCAGCCCGCCTTTGGCTTTGAGGTAAAGGCTGCGCCAGTCTTTGGGAAGCAACTGAATCTCCTCAGCACTTCTGGGCGCCACGCCAACAAACCGGCAGTGGCCCATGGCCACGTTCCATAACCCTGGCAGAACCCTAAGAACCAAAGCACTCCAGCCTCTGCCCGCGTGGGGATAGTTGCTTACAGGCCGATCCTGTTCTGCTAACTCTTTCGGTTTACGAATGAAGGTGAGCAGATTATAGTACTGCCATTCGAAGTCGTCATCTGTAGCGGGTAATCGCACGCACTGGAACCCCAGCAGTGGGTTATGCCCGCGCTTCAGGAATAGAATAATCCAGACCAGAACGAACACGGGGAGCGTCAGTATCCACAGCACGATGCCTATCAACTGCGAGAGCACGCGGTCTATGGTGATACCCACCGAGGCGGTATTGAGGCTTCCCAGTATGAAGTTGTCCCGCACGTTGATTGCGCCGCCATCACGGGCGTTGATCAACAGGTTTCGGTCTATCAGCGTATCCTGCAGCTCAAGACCTTCGCCCACAAAGCTGTTAGGGAATATCACGCTGTTTTTCACACTGCATTTACTGTCTAGAACACATCCGCTGCCTATCACGGCATGGGGGCCCAGGTGAACTGCGTTGCCTATACGGCTGTTCTCGCCGATATAGACGGGCGGCTCCAGCACGATGTTGGAGGGCATCACCACGTTACGGCTGATCCATATACCCGGTTCAACTTCGCGGCCAGACATCATCAGACCCAGAAACTTTTTGTCCAGAACCAATTGGTGCGAGTTCAGTACAGCATCGTATGCACGGTTACTCAGGATATAATCCGGTATGATGTAGTCTACACCATCAACCTTCTTACACATGGCTGCTGCCAGCTCACCAGGATCCATATCATCGTAGCGCGACAATAGGTTCCATGGCATCACACACCAGCCGGTCCATTCGTGCTCAGACTTCAACACCACTGTTGGCTTGGTGAGCTCCGCCAGGTTTGGCAGCTCAGGCAGCTTATCTCCCTGACCGATCACCACCATCATCTCTTCATCTACGTCCATCGTACGTAGATAGACGGCTGGGATTTCACCCTGCCTCAGCAGGTGATAACTGACTTGAACCCCCCACCGGGAGCCGTCACCAAACAGCTCTTCAATCTTTTCCGGCATGTCACCCAGAAGAAAATCAAATCGGCTCACACCACGGTCCGCCAGATACTCTAGAACATGCTGCACCATAGGCCGGTCGATGATCGGCAGCATCGCCGACGGCAGCCGTTCGGTAAACGCGCTAATATTGGCAGAATCACCGGTGGTGTTGATAATGGCTCTCATATTGCGACAGTCCTCCGTTTGATGTTCATTTTTTCGAGCATCACATGGAACAGGAACACCACGTTGCCCACGACGTAGCGCTTCCACATTCTTCCGGGCTCCATGGCTAGCCGATAAGCCCACTCAAATCCGATCTCACGTACCCATTGCGGCGCACGGGAAATACGCCCTGAATAGAAGTCAAACAAACCGCCTACACCCATCACGACAGGCACATTAAGCTCTTTCAGGTGCTGCCTCAGCCACACATCCTGCCTTGGTACTCCGAAGGCCACCAGAAGAATACTGGCGCCTGAGTTGCGGATACCCCGGATGACGTCCGCTTCTTCTTCCGGTTTGTAATAGCCGTGATGATATCCGCTAATGAGCATATTCGGGTAGTTTTTATTCACCCAGTTCACTACCGTTTCGGGAATACCTTCCCTGGCTCCGAGCAGGTAGATGCCCCGTCCTGTGCCCTCCATGGCTTCCATCAGGCGGGGGAAAAGGTCGGTGCCGTTCACATTTTGCTTGATGTCACGGCGCAGCAGCTTTCCGGCGAGTTTTAAGCCGATGCCATCGGCCAGACTTAAAGCCGCCTCCTGCAAGGTGCGTAAATAAGATGCATCTTTGTAGGCCACATTCGCGCAGTGAGCATTCACAAACACCACCTGCTTTGGGGTGGGGTCCTGCATCATATTGTCGAGTTGCTCCAGGGTGTCCGTCATGGTCAGGTTGTTGATAGGGATATCCAGGATGGTCAGGCTTTCTGGTGCGGTGGCTACCCCTTCGCCATACAGGATGGCCGGGATGGCCCTCAGCGCGATGCCGATGTCACCTTTCAGCGTTTGAGTCTCGTTGTATTCGAGGTCTGTTTCCATCTCGGTGCCGTAGTCGATATTGGCCCGTCGGCGTATCCACCATGGGCCGATGATTCCTGGCCTGACGTTGAACCGGCGCCTGATCGCCCGCTCCTTCATACTGATTTCATCGGGTGCGAGCGCACGCGGACCCACGAACGAGAGTTCACCACGCACGATGTTGAACAGAATGGGCAGTTTATTGATGCCCAATGCCTGCATCAGCTTGCTGACAGGGTTCTTTCCCGGAACGATGGTATAGACGTTGAACAGGTCGCAGTAACGGCCGACCTTCCTGATCCGCCTGAGACCGCCGCCACCCGCACGGGCTGTGACGCCTGCGATGATCATCAGCGGCAGTAATATGATAAAGAGCGGAAGGGCGACCACAAAATCAACCAGCCGTTTGAGCTGTGAAAGAACCTGAACGAAGAACAACCAGGAGAACCCAGCCAAAAACCGTTGAATTTTCAACCGCCACATACCGCGTGTGCTAAACCGCCGGTATAGCTCATCGCGTATCTGTTGGTCCTTATTCTGTTGCTTTGGTGGTTGTGTCATTCTACCCCTCGTGGTGATAGGCTGGGTTAATAAGCACCTTTTCCGAACAAAACGGCGGGTATAGTCTTAAAAAGCAGCACAATATCAAACCACAGGCTCTGGCTTTCGATGTACAACACATCCAGCTTTACCTGTTGATCAAACGGGATGTCGCCGCGGCCACTGACCTGCCAGATGCAAGTCAAGCCAGGCACCACCTCCAGCCGACGACGGTCTTGAAGGGTGTATAACGCGACCTCGCGGGGCAGGGCCGGCCTGGGCCCTACCAGCGACATATCACCGGTCAGCACGCACCAGAGCTGAGGTGCTTCGTCAATGCTCAGTTTACGGATGATGCGGCCGATCCAAGTGATGCGCGGATCATTCTTCATTTTGAACGTGACGCCGGTGCTGCCGTGCTGGTTGCTTTGCAGCAGTTTATCTTTGAGTGCCTCTGCGTTGGTGACCATACTGCGGAACTTGGGAAAGGGGAACTCACGGCCATACTGTCCCACGCGCGTTTGCCAAAACAGAACCGGCCCGCGGTCGGTCAGCTTAATCGCCAGGGCGACAAACAGCCATACCGGAGCGAGCAGCACTATCGCACAGAACGAGACTACGATATCCAGCAGGCGTTTGAGAAACCTGGCTCCCACCACAAAGAATAGCCATGCGTATTTTTTTCGCAGAAAATTCCATCCTCCACGCGCATTGGTTTTAGTGCCGTATCGTCGGTACAACTCCTCAATCAACTCTTCTCGTATGGCTAAGTCGTATCCGGCCTTAAGGCTCATTGCGGCGTGGCCTCCGATTCTAGCTTGCTCAGAATCCACTCCACAGACGTCGCCACGGGTTTTGTGCCATCCAATACCACATCGGCGTAGTGCCTGGTTGGTGCGACGTACTGAATATACATGGGCTTTACAGTAGTTTCGTAGTGTTTGATTACCTCGGTACGTTCGCGCTTACGCTCTACCATATCGCGGCTGATGCGCCTGGCTAATGCCACGCCCTCTGGAGCTTGTACGTACACACCCAAGTCTAGTAAATCCCTGATATCGTGATTGTATAACGCAAAAATGCCCTCTATGATCAGCACACCACCAGGACTTAATGTGACAGTCTCTGGCTTACGGTCATGCACTGTAAAGTCGTATATGGGTAATTCTGCGCTTTCTTGATTGTACAACTGGCGAATCACCTTGACAATGCAGGGCCAGTCGAGTGCGTCTGGGTGGTCGAAATTCACCTCAGCGCGCTGTTGAGGGCTGAGATGGGTCAGCGGATTGTAGAAGCTGTCCAGGCCCACAATGACCGGGCTGAGCGGTGCCAACAGTTTAGCCAACTGCTTGGCGATGACACTCTTCCCCGAACCCGAAGGCCCTGCTATGGCGATGGTGATAGGATGCGCGTTTGCAGTGAGGCTCATGGTCTGGCTACCTCCCTGATGGCATTGAGCGTGCGTGTTGCGGTTTCTTTCCAGGTAAACAGCTTGGCCCTCTCTAGCCCTTTGTCCACGCACTTTTGACGCAGAGCCTGGTCAAGCAGCATCTGTGACATCACTTGGGCCATTTGCACTGGGTCTTCAGGGTCGAAAGTCAACCCGGCATCACCCAATACTTCAGGCATAGAGGAGACGTTAGAACAGCAGACGGGGGTTCCGCAATGCATCGCTTCGGCGATGGGTATACCAAAACCTTCGTAGAGCGAAGGGAAGATGAACAGGTCGGCTGCTCCATACAACAACGGCAGGTCCTCGGTAAGGGTGAACCCCAGGAACAGGATGTCATCCTTGTATTTGCTGGCCTCTGCTGCAGCGTGAACCAGCTCGTTCTGCTCGCGGTCGCTGCCCGGCAGCACCAGCATATGTTTCACATCATGCATTTTTCGCAAACGCTCATAGGCGTGGATCAACCCGACATGGTTTTTGCCTGGGTGCTCCAGCCGGCTTAGATACATTATATAAGGACGGTGTATACCGTATTTTTGTGCTATTGCTTGCTGACAGACCTGCTTATCGCGCGGAAAATACAGGCTAGTGTCGGCACCGTTCCATATGACCTGTACCTTGTTGCTTGGCAGACCGGTGACGGCCATGATATCTTTTTTACTGCTTTCGCTGACCGTGATGACCTTACTCAGCTTTCTGATGAGGCTGGGCAGTATCCTGTTCAGGTAGAACAGGCGAGAGCGGTCATACTTACCAGGCACGTGAAGCCAGGACATATCGTGAACGCAGGCTACGGAGGGACAGCATAGGTTCCAAGGCAGACGACGGTTGCCGGCGGGAAAAAACATCGCATCGTATTGGCGTGATGCCGCCAACCTGGGAAGGCCCATGATGTGCCAAAAAATATCTTTGATAGGCGAACGCATGGTATCGACCACAACCAGCGGGACAGCACGGTGCGAGGGCGGCATAAAGATCGTCTTTTCGTCTTGCGCCACCACTACCTCGAAGCTGTCGTCGGAGGCTGTTTCGCAAAATTGCTGCAACACGTTGATGGTATAGCTACTGATGCCTGACTTACCACTATCACAACCGAATGTGGTGATTCCAACATGCATTGTGCCGTTCTCCTGCGCGCTATTTAGTACTCCGTTCAAGCAGTTTACCCGATATTTACCAATGAATAATAGGGCAAACCTAGTAATATTACAAGGAAGTTGGCCTAAAGAGCGAAAGATGGCAGATTGATTCTTGTGGTAATGATATTATCTGTGAGATTTCACCGGAGGACACAAAGACGCAGCGGGAATGGCTCACGCGAAGACGCGAAAGGTGGGTTCATCCTCAGATGGCGCAGATGACGCCGATGAGGTATATGTCCGCCGGGTTTTCTTGTCTGAACCACGGATGACGCGGATTAATAGGATGACACGGATGGGATATAACGCAAGGACGCAAAGGGGCAGCGGGGAATGGCTCACGCGAAGACGCGAAGACGCGAAGGGTGGGTTCATCCACAGATGGCACAGATGACGCCGATGAGTTATATGGCCGCGCAGGTTTTTCGGCACGCAGGTAACTGCTGGGCAGCTTGTTTCATGCGCGGTTCGGCTTGTAGGGGCGATTCGCGAATCGCCCTTCCGTCGTGCCGCGGGTTTAGTCACCCCGTGAACGGGGTTCCCTCACCGCGCGGCTAATCAGCTGGTCGCCCGCAAGCGGGCTCCGGTGCCCACACGAACACTTGTTGGAGCGGGTGCTACTGACTACGGAACCGCCCCAATTTCCATCCTTATTTCCCCACCATCTCGCCGATCTGGCTGGGCAGGGAGCGCGGTGCGGTGGCGCGGGCGGTGATGGTGCTGCCCTTGGGCACTGTGAACTCACCGCGGTAGCTCTGGCCCTTGGAGTCGGGGTCGCGAGTGTCCACGCTGTAACGGATGCTCGCGCCTTTCGTGGCGCAGGTGATACGCACCCGCATGCCGTCCGCGGTCGGCGTGGTGCTGATGAGGGGGCGAATCGTTAACCCAATTGTCCTTATAGTGAGATCATCGTCCTCTGACATCATAAAACTATCATTGAGCACAAATGATGACCAATAGTTATGGGTGGATACCTTTGTATCTTCTACTACCTTACCGTTACGGTTCACAATCATGAGGCGATGAACTCTTGAACTAACCGGCACCATGATAATGACATCAGATGATCCATACTGAATTGACCATACACCGTCTTCTTGATCGTCACGGGCCCTATATCTCAGTAATGGAGCAACTTTTATCGCCTGATCTCTACCACCACCAAGGTACATCAACTCACTAATATTGTCAGTGCGGGAAAAAGTGGTATCTGTATGGGACCATCTGACCTTGTATTTCGCCGTTAACACTGGGTAGCCCGTCATCTGCATGAAACTTATACGTTCACCGGGATATTTCGCTAGTTGAACTATGCTGCTTTGCCTCCATGGAATTTTTACAAGGCTGCCATCACGCATACAGATCAACAACACTAGCTTGCCGTTGTCGTAGCATATTTGGCTTCCGAACTGAGGGTATTTCAACTTAATAGTAATGGGGGGTAGCGGTCGACCATGTCCATCAATCTCTATCATCTCAAGCATAACAGCCTTGTTAATGGGGGTCTTTAGGTTACCGATTGGCCCACCTAATGCCCGTTCATGAGTAAATAAAAAGGAACCGTTATACATCCCCTCGTATTTTGATCCGGGAGGAACCAGTGCAGTTTGTATTATTTTGCTTTGTTGATTTACTACAAAACACCGGTCAGATTTGGGCCAATTGTACGTAAACATGTAGCGGCCACTGTGGCCAACTGCCATGGATGGACCATCACCTGTTGAAACAGGCACCGTCCCGATATATTTAGGAACACCTTTCGCGTCGAAAATAAACAGGTGGCTTGAGATATCGATATAGGTCTGACCGCTCCCAGCCTCTGTTTCTGTCACAAGCACCGCCAGTTCATTTGGTGTACTATCACCGAATTTCCAGACACTGCCCAAGATCGGACGTCGCCATAACACACGATGGTGATTGTCACGTAGTTCCATCACAGAGACATTTGGTTCGCCACGCATCCCTAATGCCCGATATATGGCTAAATCAATAGTCCCTGACCAGATGGCCAGGTAATTGTTGAGACTAACCGGAAAAGTTTCGACCTTATCGCAGGTGAATCCCTTCTTGATCGATACCATACGACCATCTGGTGCCATCGCAATGAAGAACCGCAATGGTGTTGTCCCATCTGGTTTGGTGAGAGTAAGCTTGATTTCGTTCACACGGATCTGACTGCTTGGTGTCGGCTTACAAGCACTTAACCCGGTCAGCAATATCGCAAATATAACAAATAACAGAATGCCTCTGAGGAATATGGTCTTCATATGGTTGTCCCTATTTGTTTATGTAGATTGTTCATTTCCCCACCACCTCCGCTATCTGGCTGGGCAGGGTGCGCGGGGCGGTGGCGCGGGCGGTGATGGTGCTGCCCTTGGGCACGGTGAACTCGCCGCGGTAGCTCTGGCCTTTGGAGTCCGGGTCGCGAGTGTCCACGCTGTAGCGGATGCTCGCACCCTTCGTGGCGCAGGTGATACGCACCTTCAGACCGTCCGCGGTCGGCGTGGTGGTGATGAGGGGTATGGCGACCATGGGGATGGAGGACCACTGCAACGTCTCGCTCATTTGAACAAGGCAACTGCTTCTGGTGATCACAGGATATTGAATGAATCCCTTTACGCAACTACGGGCAAGCACTTTTCCATGGCGATTTGTTAGCACGATCCAGCTATCAGGCTTACCTGGGGCGATTATTAGTGCATCAGATGATCCATACAGCGATCCCGACAGAGTTCCGACATCGTAAAAACTGCGTGACACCAACGGACGCAGTTTCCAGGAATGCGGGTTTGTTTTGTCTACATATGCTGCCCACTCGGTGTAGTCATGTTCTGCTTCAGCCAGGTCACTTCGAAAAGCAATAGTCGGTGCTTCGGGATTGGTGCTATCCATAGAGATAAACCCGTAGCGTAGTGGAAGGAAGGAATGGTATGTCTGTTTGAGGTTGTTCACCATCCATTGGGTTACGTAAGCGCGGGTTGCAGTATTAACTAAAAGTTGGTTGTTTGCGATAAGCCGGTGACCATCGGTTCCGTCTTTCACACTCAGAGCGACAGGTTTGCCAAACTGACCGAGACGATCCATCTCAAGCATCTGAACCTCGCTTAGTCGTCGAGACCAGTTCCGATCGTGTATATAGGTCTTTTTAACAAAGCAATATTTCCCGTCCTGTTTGCCTAAAAAACCATACCCGTACGGCATTCTCTCCATATGAGCAATTAATCGGCCGTCTGAGCCAACCAATACCAGATAACCAAACGGCCTGTCACTATCACCATTACCCCTTGAGAATATCAACACATCACCATCTGTGGTTTTTATGTCTGACCCGATATAGTCGTTAACTGGCAGCCTGCTACTCCATATTGGATGACCCGTTCGGTCCAGCATCAACAGCTTATAATCGTCTTTGTTGGCGGGAATAGAAGGGTCCGGGCCTGCATTGATGATCATGGAAATCCTGCCATTGTCACGTGGACTTATGTCTACAACACTTCCGACGATGACCCGTTGCCATATTACCTTGTGGTTGTCATCTCTCATTTCCAGCAGTGATGTATGCATCGAGTCGATAATCTTGTGTTTTACGGATGCTTGCGTTTGAGATTCCGGGATTATTGACCGCATCACGAGATAGTGCTGGTCATCAATTTGCATGATTTGGTCGATCGAACCTTTGTATTTACCTCGATACGATCCTTGCAGCCGGGCATCAGCGGTGATGACTAGAGCATTTACATCGTTAAACGGTGATGTGCTAAGCATGACAGGTGTAGTAGGAATTGGAGTGTATGTGACGGTTTTGTGTGGTCTGCTCACTAAAAATGCAACCACAACCACCACTACCGAGATCACTACGATCATACGGATACGCATAACTCTATACCTCTTTTGTCTTCTTTGGTCCTACCGCTCAGCTATCTGGCTGGGCAGGGAGCGCGGCGCTGTAGCGCGGGCGGTGATGGTGCTGCCTTTGGGCACGTTGAACTCACCGCGGTAGCGCTGGCCCTTGGAGTCGGGGTCGCGAGTGTCTACGCAGTAGCGGATGCTCGCGCCCTTCGTGGCGCAGGTGATACGCACCCGCATACCGTCCGCGGTCGGCGCGGTGCGGATGAGGGGGGTGGAGACGATGGGGATGATAGCCTGATCTGCTGTTTCATACGAGGAAACGACGCAATGGGTGGAGCTCCCCACTTGAGTGATCGAAGGGGGATTGGTGATATGCTTGCTCACCATGTATAGGCCTACTGTGTGTCCGTATCGGTTGAATAGAAGAAGTTTTGACTCATGAGTGCCAGGAACAACTGTCAAAACATCCGTGCTGCCGTATAAGGCACAGACAGGGTCAAAATCCCCATCTATAACGTGGCCCTTTGCCATTTGTCGAGGTTTCCAACTATCTGACTTGCTGGTGTCCATCATAGACAAACCCGCGGTCCATTCTCGGCTAGCTTCGTTTGCATTATGGAACTGTTGGATGACTGGAGCCGCCGGGTTGTTACTGTCAAGCACCATGTAGTCTTGGCTCCATTTTCTGGTTTCCCAGCGATATACCTCTTTGGGGGTATACTTCATCCATGGGGTGATCAAAGTGGAGTAACGGTCTTGAATCAACAACTGACGTGAGGCTAGAGTGTGGAATTTTGCATATATGGTCGACTGGAATTTAAGGGAAGGTAACACTTTTCCGTTGTGGTCGAGTTCAAACATCTCAGCAGAAGATGGCGTGTTCCACAAAACTTCTACATAGGAAGTGGTTTTATTGAGTTGGCTATTACGAACGAACCGATAACGTCCATCGAAATGACCCAGGTAGTAGAGATTATCACGATTCGGTTGTTGGTTTTTGAGTACAAGCTTGTATCCATTGCGATCTACTGATATTGCGCTGACAATACTGCCGGGCAGCCATTCGCCCCAACTGATCAACAGGATACGGTCGCCCAGGCTTTCAATAGATCGGTCGTTGTAATCACCATCTGGTATCTCACGACTCCACAGCTTGTGCCCTTGATTATTCAAAGTCACCATCTGGGAAACTCGGGGCATGCCGTTTTCCTGGTAACCAGCGATGACTATTACATTTTTGCCATCGTAACGTACAGCATCGATATCACCTGTGAATAGGCTGCTCCACATCGGCTTGTCGTTACTGTCTCTCATCTGAAGGATGCTGGTGACCGGTTCAGCAGCCTGCTTCGAGGATGCTTTTTGCTTATCCGGAGTCGCAGACCCAGTTAAAATGGTGTGGCTGTCGCCGGCTTGGCGTATCCGATCGATTCTGATCTTTATGATTCCCGTGTAGTTGGCATGCGCCCGTCCTTCGAGGGTAATGACGGGTGTGGATTGAAGTGTTTCGGTGTATGGCCTAAGGACGGTGTGCGGCAGCGGCACATACTGCTCCTGTGAGTGCAGGTTCATAGTCACTGCAGCTGCAATCACTAATACCATTGCCAGAATGCCTCGT
Organism: Armatimonadota bacterium; assembly: GCA_963677485.1. Classification (GTDB taxonomy): domain Bacteria; phylum Armatimonadota; class HRBIN16; order HRBIN16; family HRBIN16. The sequence goes on from OY781964.1 coordinate 2,298,937, forward strand.
CTGTATTTCATTTTCTACCTCCATCGGCTCGTTTCATATGAAACTTGTCTATTTTGACAGCGTCTATAGTGGGAAAGTTATCATGATACCAGTTTCCCACCCGACCTGCCGCAACCTCATGACCTGCATCCTTACGGGGTTGGCTAACATTTACCCATGCGCATTTACCCGGCTGACTTCCCACGCTGCCGCGGGTTTAGTCACCCCAGTCTATTACCCACAAATATTTCATGGCCAGTAGGTCACCGATTCCGAGACATTAATGTCGCGGCACATGGTCGATACGATCCCAATCTGGATTTGTGGGTAATAGACTGGGTTTAGTCACTCCACGGGACTGGCGTCCCTAAAGGAGTTCCCTCACCGCGCGGCTAATCGACTGGTCGCCCGCAAGCGGGCTCCGGTGGCACCTGCGACACTCGTCGGAGTGGGTTCTATTAACCACAACGTCTCCCCAAGTTCCACCCCTATTTCCCCACCGACTCAACGATCTGGCTGGGAAGGGTGCGCGGGGCGGTGGCGCGGGCGGTGATGGTACTGCCCTTGGGCACGGTGAATTCACCGCGGTAGCTCTGGCCTTTGGAATCCGGGTCGCGCTCATTCACGCTGTAGCGGATGCTCGCGCCCTTCGTGGCGCAGGTGATGCGCACCTTAAGACCGTCCGCGGTCGGCGTGGTGCTGATGAGGGGGGTGCAGACCATGGGGATGGAGGCCCATTCGATCGGTTCATCGTGAAAGGCTGATGTAGGCATGACACATCGGCCGGGCAATAGTACGATGTTCTCACCCGTTGAAGACATGGCTTCAGCCTTAATATGGTATCGTCCGATGATACGACCTGTTCTGTTCGCTAATACCAGTTGAGACCTTTTAGGGGCCGAAATCGTCATCAATACGTCGGTGTCGCCATAAAGGTAGCAATGTGCTTCTTTGCATGCATCTAGATAGCCTGCAGCTAACCTTCGAGCTCTCCAGTGTTTTGGATAGGTGGTATCCATCAGCGCGAAGCCCGTATGGTATTCGCTGGACTGGTCTTTAGCGTTGTTGTATCTCTGTATTATGGGAGCTCGGATGTTCTCATAATCAAGGACCTGCAGATTATATGACCATCTTTGGTTATACCAGCGGTAGACTCCCTCTGGACGATAACCCATCCAGGGTGTAACACTGGTCGAGTGCTGGTCGTTAATCGCCATCCTGTTCGGATCAGACATGCGGAACGTCACGTTCATGGTCGTTTTGAAAATCGGAGAGTGAAGCACTTTGCCATCAGCGTCGATCTCAAACATTTCAGCGATACCGGATGCAGATGACCCATTCGGCAGATTCTCTTTTGTAGGTATCTCCGGTCGCAGACTCACAAATCGGCATCTTCTGTTATAACTACCTAGAAATGTGAGATTCTCACTGCCGGGTGCTTCCCGTATCAACTTGGATTGGTTATGCTCCGCAAAATAGATGCCATTGCCAAAGCTGCTCCAGTTGTCGCCAACCAATATATAGCGATCACCGTCTTTGTCGATCGTCCAGCGTTGAAAACCGCGTTTTGATACATCGGCACTCCACAGTGCATTGCCCTGAACGTCGAGAACGATGAATCGAGCTAATGATGGTTTTATTCTGTCATCATAACTCACGATGAGGGCAGTCGTTGATCCATCGGTATAAATGGCGTCAATATATCCGACCAACAGTCGGCACCACAACACTTTGTCGCGTTCATCGCGCATTTCGATGATAGATTCTGCAGCATCTTGTTCTGCACCCACGAGAGGTTGCTCGCTGCCAATGGACCCCTGCGCTAGATATCGATCAGTTCCGGCCTGGTGCAAGTCAGTCCATTCAAACGCCAGGATCCCTGAATACTGTTGATTTTGCTTCCCATCACGTGTGATCACGGATGCAGAGAGTTGGTAATCAACGTATGAAGAATGGTTGACCGGCTGCAGCAGTTCGTAGTGCTCCCACGGCCGTTCAAAATAGGCATATACGGTCACCAGCACCAGCACAACCACCAATGTGATCTGGCTACATCTCAAGACCCACCTCCATCGGTTGTGCTTCCTATATATCACAGTTTGAACAAGCGGGCATCGGTTTATCGACGTCCTTACTGTGTTTATACGCGCATGATATAAAGGTTGTCAAGACGTGTCCTAGAACCGGCCTATGATAGAGACGTATAAGCACGCTCCGTTTTTCGTAACATTGTGGCAAAAGGCGCTGTCTGCATAGTTGGTGCGGGTTGCGGCGCGTATATCGGCTGCCGCTTGACAACGCCGCACGCCTGCTCTATCTTGAAAGGGGCAACGCCAAGTTTTCACCCATGGAGGGTATCTGAATAGGTATTATCGAGGGGCTCGTGATCCGCGCCGTCCGCGGCAACTACATCGTCGACTCGCATCACCAGGAGTGGGTCTGCTCGGTCAGGGGCAACCTCAAGAAGGACCTCGTGTTCTCCGAGAGTGCCAGCCGCGCCGCCAGGGTGATCAGCGCCGCCCGCCGACGGGTCACCAACCCGGTCACTGTGGGCGATGAAGTTCTTTTTCAAGAGCTTTCTGAGGGTGTGGGCGTGATCGAAGAGGTGCTGCCCCGCCGGTCGGCGGTGGTGCGCTACGTGCCGCGTGAGCGCGAGAGTCAGGTGATTGTGGCGAATATCGACCTATTCCTTGTGGTCTTCTCCGCCATTGAGCCGCGCCTGGATCCCTGGAAGTTGGACCGCTTCCTGGTGGCCTCCATCAGCGCGGGGCTTGACCCCGTGATCGCCATCAACAAGATGGACCTTGAGGTAGAGCCGGAGCTGCAGCCGTTGATAGAGGCCTACCGTAAGGCGGGATACCAGGTGATCACGCTGAGTGCCAAAGAGGGCGACGGCGTGCAGGCGGTGATGGAGTTGATCCACGGCAAGATCGCGGCCTTCAGCGGGCCGTCCGGAGTAGGCAAGAGCAGCCTTTTGAATGCGATCTGTCCCGAAATCGCCGCCAGCACCGGTGATGTGGGCAAAAACAGCAAAATGGGTCGCCACACTACCACCCGCGCGCAATTATACCGTATAGATAAAGAGGATACCTGGGTGGCAGACACCCCCGGACTGCGTAACCTGGAGTTTTGGCAGGTGGAACCTGAGGCGATTGACGCGGCCTTTCCTGAGATCGAACCGCACCTGGGTGACTGCCGGTTCAACAACTGCAAGCACGATTCCGAGCCCGGATGCCCTCTGCGTGAAGCGGTGGCGAAAGGTCTTGTGGATATGCGCAGATACAAGAGCTATCTGCAACTGAGCCAGGAAGTCGTAAAGAAGCCAGAGTATTAAGAGGAGATCAGCAATGAACATCGCGGCCAAATATCTGTTATCAACCCTATTGGTGTGTACGGCGGCTGTCGTCACCACGCCGTCATGGGCGCAGAATCCAGGGATCAACCCCGAGCTAAGGGTGTTGCTGAGCTCCATCCAAAATAACAAGATTAGGGTCAGTGCCGCAGGCGGTCTGACCGTGAAGGGTGAGAACGACACCCTCAGTTTCTCACCCAAAACCACCGCCACCGTGGAGGTCTTCCAGGACGGCATCAAGGTGGAGACTAAAGGGCGCTTATATTACAGCAAGAAGTGGACCATCAGCTCCAGCAGCCCGATCAAGGTGGCATCTGGCAAAGTGTCGCGCATCTACCGCGGCTCCCTCGTGGTCGGGTTGAATGAGGGCAAGGTGACGCTCATCAACCGCGTTCTGCTGGAAGACTACCTGATGGGTGTTCTTCCTAGCGAGATGTGGGCCAACTTCCCCCTGGAGGCTTTGAAGGCACAGGCCATCGCCGCCAGAAGCTGGACGGCATGCAACCGCTGGAAGCATAACCTTCAAGGGGCTGATCTGTGCGACACCACCGATTGCCAGGCCTATCTGGGCGTGAGCAATGAGGACCCCCGCACCTCCGCGGCTGTGAAGACCACGGCGGGCACCATCATCACCATCGATGGCCGCGTGCTGGACGCCATGTATGGCAGCGACTGCGGCGGCGAGCCAGCGAATCGGCCCGACGTGTTTGATGTGGACGACAATGGCGTACAGTATTGTGCCGGCAACCCTAAGCATATTTGGAAGCAGATGTTCACCTGGAACCAACTGACCGTGGGCAGCCCTACCAGCACCGGTAACCCGCAAGATGGTGTCAGCACATCGATGGCTGGCCGCGACATGAAGGTGACGTATGAAGGCCCGAACCGCAAACGCGTGGTTGAGGTGCTGTTCACCAGCCCGATGGGTCAGTGGAAGGTCAGCGGCAAGCGGCTGCGCGACAAGATGAAGCTGCCCAGCAGCGTGTTCAGCATGACGATGCTGGATTCGGACACCATCGTGCTGGACGGCGTGGGCAGCGGCCACGGTCAGGGGATGTGCCAGCGTGGGGCCGAGGGTCGGGCCAAGGCGGGCATGAGCTACGCTCAGATCCTGGCGTTTTACTACCCAGGCGGTGTGATGAGTCCGCTGACGGCGGAGATATGGAACAACAAGCCTCTGCGGCTGCGTGACCTGCCGGATACGATCGACCAGCTCAAGTAGGGGCGCTCCCCTGTGGGTGCCCTTGGGGGCGTTCTCACGCGGAGGCGCGGAGGGCGCGGAGGGGGAATGGTAATCCACAGATTACACTGATGACGCAGATTAGGGATGCCCGCGCCGGACTGTTTCCACTAACCGCAGATGGACACGGATGGACGCGGATAGGGAATGGTAATCCACAGATTACACCGATGACGCAGATTAGGTCTGGAATGCCACTGTCCGGGGCGGTCTGACGGTACGCTAGCGGTTGCTCAAGGCCCAAGACCGCGCCGGTCTTTCTCCAAGGCGGACGGCAATTGACACGAATACACACGAATGCCGGGAACTCAACGCAAAGGCGCAAAGGACACAAGGACGCAAAGGCCGATGAGGCGATGACCGCGTCGGTTTCTCGGCAAGTTGGCAAGCGCTATGCAACCCGCCCCAGGGCATGATCTGGCCCCTACATTCGGCCGGGTGGGCGGGGAGACCCCGCCCCTACAGTCGCCACATAAAATCGTAGGGGCAGGCCCCTGTGCCTGCCCTGGGTAAAACCGAAAATGCTACCTCTGCCGTCCCAACCAAAACTTGGTATCTAAATCGCACGACAAATCCATGGTAACCATTGCATTTCTAGTTCATAAAGAGGTATAAGATGGTTGTGATAACCACCAGGAGGAATTCTGTCGTGAAAAGATGCTTCATCATCGCGCTGTTGGTCATGGCCTCTGCGGCTTTCGCCCAGCAGCCCCCAGCCGCTGCGCTAGCAGACGCTACTGACACCGTCGCAGCCAAACCCCCGCATGATGGCAAACCCATCGCGACCGTTCTGGCGGCCTGGGCCAAACAGCACGTGAAAACACTCGTGGTGGAACCCCGTCTGACGGCTCTCGTCAAAATCTATCCCGGAGTGACAGAGTTTGAGCAAGGTCTTAACCTCGCTTTGAAGCCATACAAAAACCTCATTTGGCGCAAGGTATATCTGCGGGAGAAGATGGAGCTGCCAAAACCTGAGCGTCTGACCGCCATGGTGCGCACGATGGTCTCAGCGGAATCCACCGACATCATCGTGCAAGACCCAAAAGCCAGCAAGATCAGCAGCTTCGTGAAGTTCGTGGACGTGCCGATGGGTTTCGAGGCCGGACTGAGCAAGATGACTCCCCCGTTTGGCACGAAGTGCATCTACGTCGTGATCGATAAAAGGCCTGCCTGGTCGCAGACCGACGGTCTGAATCTGCTGGATTTGATCGCCGACCCCAGCCTCATCAACGAAAACACGCTGAATGAGCAGAACATGGCAGCCATACAGAAAATGACGTGTGAGTCGATCATGAAGATGCCCCCTGCAAGCCGACCGGAAGCGATACGGGGCATGGGCGGTATGGTAGATACGCTGGACGTCCGCACGGTGGTCAGCTGGAAGATGGATGCAGAGAAGTTGATGGACAGCACATCAGACAAGGCTGAAGCATTACTCCGTCGTCAGATAATGGAAAACTTGGCCGTCCAGAAGGAGCTTAGTCCTGAGGACCTCGCACTGCTCATCGCTACCGGTACTTACGCACAGCAGCCTCAGCCCCAGTCAGGTGTACCCGTCGCGGTGGCAGGCTTCCCCGTTTCAGATGGAGAGCCTATCGCTGCTGTTCTCGCGGGATGGGCTGAGAAATACAACAAGACCCTGGTGGTCGAACCCAGCCTGATCACGCAAGTCAAGTTGGATCTCTCTGCGAGAACATTCGAACAGGGGCTCGATCTTGCTTTGAAGCCCTATCAAAACATCTCATGGCGAAAGGTCTACCTGCGTGCGAAGGCAGCACAGCCAAAGCCGGATCGTCTAGCCGCGATGGTTCGTACGATGGTGACATTGGAGGCCTCCGGGTTGATCGTGCAAGAGCCCACCACCAGTAAAATCGGCAGCTACGTGAAGTCAGCCGATGTGCCGACGGACTATGAAGCGGGTTTGAGCAAGATGAACCCCGCATTTGCCGCCAAGCCGGTGTATGTTGTGTTCGATGCGAAGCCGAGTTGGGTCTCCGCCGACGGATTGAACCTGCAGGATTTGACGGCAGACCCCAGTTGTCTCACGACAGATACACTCAATGCGCAGAATATCAAAGCCATCAACCAAAAGTTGATTGAGGCGATGAAGAAGATGGACCCCGAAAGCCGCGCCAAAGCGATGAAAAGCTACCTGGAATCGGCCGAAGGATGCGATGCCCGGACGCGTGTTGGCATGCTTGTGGCGTCGCAGAAGAGACGCGCTAAAATGACGCCAGAGGAGATCGAAAACGAAAAACGGCGGGGTAATGAATACACGGATGTGATGAGGGAAATGGGCGCTTTTGGCATGCCTCCGCCGGAGGCGAAATAGTGAATCGCTGGGAAATCCCCAGCACCAAAACCCACTGGTAACCATTGTATTTCCAGATCATTAGTAGTATAAGGTGGTTGAATTACCCATGAGGAGGAAATCTGTCGTGAAAAGATGCTTCATCATCGCGCTGTTGGTCATGGCCGTCGCGGCTTTCGCTCAGCAGCCCCCACCCGCTGCGCCAGCAGACGCTACTGACACCGTCGCAGCCAAACCCCCGCCTGATGGAAAGCCCATCGCGACAGTCCTGGCGGCCTGGGCCAAACAGCACGAGAAAACAATGGTGGTGGAGCCCCGTCTGACAGCCCTGGTCAAAATCGACCCCAGCGCGGCAGAGTTTGAGAATGGTCTCGATCTGGCATTGAAGCCATACAAAAACCTCATATGGCGCAAGCTCTACCTGCGTGAGAAGATGGAGCTGCCCAAACCAGAGCGTCTGGCCGCCATGGTGCGCACGATGGTCTCAGCGGAGGCCGCCGACATCATCGTGCAAGACCCCAAGGCCAGCAAGATCAGCAGCTTCGTGAAGTCCGTGGAAGTTCCAAAGGGTTTCGAGGCCGGACTGAGCAAGATGGCTCCCCCGTTTGGCACACAGTGTATCTACGTCGTGCTCGACAAACGACCGAGCTGGTCACAAACCGACGGTCTGAACCTGCTGGATTTGATCGCCGACCCCAGCCTCATCAACGAAAACACGCTGAATGAGCAGAACACCACGGAAATCAACCGCTTGTTATGTGAGGCCATCGTGTCTATGGACCCCAAAGACCAAGAGAGCGCATATCGGGGTATGATGGGCCTGCAGGAATTGCTTGATACCCGCACGCGAGTTGCCTGGTGGATTAATGCTGGTAAACTTTATCCGAAATTGACTGACGCGGAAGAAGAAGCCATCAATCGCGCCAAGTGGAATGACCGCACGAGGTATGAGGGCATAGCGGTAGCACGTGAAATGGGCCTTGATCCAAATAACACTGTAATAGTGCCCGATTTCAGCTATTAGGTGAATTGCGCTTATGTCCCTACTATGTCACTTAAGCTTGTGACAGCCTTGAAGTGTCACCATGCATAACCACTCATATGGAGGGTTCGTTCGTGAAATATATATTGATCGCCGTATCGTTGGTGATGGCCTCCTGCGCCTTTGCCCAGCAGCCTCAACCCGCACCGCAAGCGGAATCACCTGCCGTGATCACAAACACATCCCAATCTGGCGGTAAACTGATCGCCACTGTTCTGGGAGAATGGGCAAAGAAATACGACAAGACGCTCGTTGTGGAACCCAGACTGACAGCCTTGGTCAAAATCGACCCCGCAGCGAAAACATTTGAACAAGGTCTTGACCTTGCACTGGTGCCATATAAAAATATCACATGGCGAAAGGTCTATCTGCGCGCGAAGGTTGAGCAGCCGAAACCAGCCCGTCTGGCCGCGATGGTACGAACGATGGTGTCGATGGAGGCCACAGGCATGATCGTGCAAGACCCTGCCACCAGCAAAATCGGCAGTTTCGTGAAGTCGGTCGATGTGCCGCAAGGTTATGAGGCCGGTCTAAGCAAGATGAACCCCGCGTTTGCTGCCAAAGTTGTATATGTCGTCTTCGATTCCAAACCGCGATGGGCGTCTGCCGACGGACTGAGCCTGCTGGATATCACGGCCGACTCTAGTTTTCTCAGCGCAAATACCATCAGCCCGCTAAACATTAAAGGCATCATCCAAAAGATGGTTGAGGCGATGAAGAAGATGAACCCAGAGGACCGCGCAAAAGTCAGCAAGAGCATATTGGAGTATTCAGATAGTCTTGACACCCGCACACGCATTGGCATGTATGCGGTGGGTAAGAGGCTTATGGAGAACATGACACCTGAAGAACGCGAGACATTAAGGCAACGCGAGCATGACAGAGGTGAGGTCATGAGGGAAATGGGCGCGGTCCGGGAACGCGTTTATATTAACGACGTACTTCAATAACCGATAGCCAAACCTCATCGCCTTTGGGGGTTGTCTGAACCACGGATTTCGCAGATGGACACGGATGACGAATACCAATCCACAGATTTCACGGATGACGCAGATTAGGAAATGACCGCATGTGGCTGGCATACAAGGGGTCGGGTTTCCCGACCCCAGGGCGGGAGATCCCGCCCCCACAATCGGCCGGGTGGGCGGGGTGACCCCGCCATATACGGTCGCCACATAAAATCGTAGGGGCAGGCCCCTGTGCCTGCCCTGGGTAAAACCGAAAATGCTACCTCTGCCGCCCCAACCAAAACCTGGTATCAAAATCGCACTACAAATCCCTGGTAACCATTGCATTTCCTGTTCATAAAGAGGTATAAGGTGGTTGTACTACCCATGAGGAGGAAACCTGTCGTGAAAAGATGCTTCATCATCGCGCTGTTGGTCATGGCCGTCGCGGCTTTCGCTCAGCAGCCTCCAGCCGTTACGCCAGTAGACGCCGCTGACACCGTCACAGCCCAACCCTCGCCTGATGGCAAGCTCCTCGCGGTCGTTCTGGCGGCTTGGGCCAAGCAGCACGAGAAAACACTGGTGGTGGAGCCTCGTCTGACGGCCCTGGTCAAAATCGACCCCAGTGCCGAATCATTCGAGCAGGGGCTCAACCTCGCCTTGAAGCCGTACAAGAATCTCATATGGCGCAAAGTATATCTGCGGGAGAAGATGGAGCTGCCCAAACCAGAGCGTCTGGCCGCCATGGTGCGTACCATGGTCTCAGCGGAGTCCACCGACATCATCGTACAAGACCCCAAGGCCAGCAAGATCAGCAGCTTCGTGAAGTCGGTGGATGTGCCGAAAGGCTTTGAGACAGGACTGAGCAAGATGGTTCCCCCGTTTGGCACGAAGTGTATCTACGTCGTGCTCGACAAGAGACCGAACTGGTCACAAACCGACGGTCTGAACCTGCTGGATTTGATTGCCGACCCCAGCCTCATCAACGAAAACACGCTGAATGAGCAGAACATGGCGGCAGTCATGAAAATGACCTATGAATCGATCATGAAAATGCCCCCTGAAAGCCGACCGGAGGCGATACGGGGCATGGGCGGCATGGACAATATACTGGACGCGCGCACGGTGGTCAGCTGGATGATGGATGCATGGAAACTGATGGACAACGCATCGGAATTTGCAACCCGTCTTCGTATTTCTAATGAAAACGCTGAAGTCATGAAGGAGCTGAGTCCTGAGGACGCTGCGTTTATACCACCGCCCGTCGTATATACTAACCCCAAGTGATCAGATGTCGGCAGGTAACACCACCCATATGGAGGGTTTTCGTGAAAAAGTGCACTATTATCGTCTCACTGCTCATCGCTTCGAGTGCCTTTGCACAGCAGCCTCAGCCTTCCTCCCAGGCAGGTACACTCGTCTCGGTGGCAGGTATCCCCGTTTCAGATGGTGAGCCTATCGCTGCTGTTCTGGCGGGATGGGCGAAGAAGTTCAATAAGACCCTGGTGGTCGAACCCAGCCTGATCACCTGGTTCAAGTTGGATCCCACAGCGAAAACCTTCGAACAGGGATTAGATTTGGCATTGAAGCCATATCAAAACATCACATGGCGAAAGGTCTACCTGCGTGCGAAGGCAGCACAGCCAAAGCCGGATCGTCTAGCCGCGATGGTTCGGACGATGGTGACGTTGGAGGCCTCCGGGTTGATCGTGCAAGACCCCACAACCAGTAAAATCGGCAGTTTCGTGAAGTCGGTCGATGTGTCGCCGGACTATGAAACGGGTTTGAGCAAGATGAACCCCGCATTTGCCCCCAAGGCGGTTTACGTAGTGTTCGATTCGAAACCGAGTTGGGCCTCCGCCGACGGATTGAACCTGCAGGATTTGACGGCGGACCCCAGTTGCCTCACGGCAGATATCCTTAACGCGCAGAAGATTAAAGCTATCAATCTAAAGTTGCTTGAGGCGATGAAGAAGATGGACCCTGATAGCCGCGCAAAAGTGATGAAGAGCTACTTGGCACTGACCGACGGTTGCGATGCCCGCACGCGCGTGGGCATGTTCGTGGAGTGGCAGAAGATCAACGCCAAAATGACGCCAGAGGAGCACGATGACCAACGACGGCGTGGCAAAGAATACATGGATGTGATGCGTGAAAAGGGCGTTCCTGGTTTACCGCCGGAGGAGGAGATGAAGCAGTAACCTTAAGATGGCTGGACATGGTGCGTAGTGCTGACCCGAAAATACCGGTAAATATTCCACCATCACGCACGCAGATGGCGGAGCCTTTCCTCTCCAAAATAGGGTATGATAGATGTACCACCCTCGGGAGGGATGAGAACATGAGAAAATACTTCGTCGCCACCATGCTGGTGCTGGCGTCTTGCGCATATGCACAGCAGCCCCAACCCGCACCGCAAACAGCCGCACCCGCGACTGAGACGAAGGCGACCCCTGTTGTTGACGGCAAACCCATTGCTGCCGTACTGACAGCTTGGGCGAAACTGAATGAAAAAACACTCGTTCTCGAACCTGGTATGGTGGCAAGTGTTAAGCTGGATCCCGCCGCGAAAACCTTCGAGCAAGGTCTGGACCTGGTACTAAAGCCGTATAAAAACATCATATGGCGGAAGGTCTTCATGCGCGCCAAAATGGAGCAGCCCAAGCCCGAGCGGTTGGCGGCGATGGTGCGCACGATGGTGGCCCTTGAGGCGACTGGCCTGATCGTGCAGGATCCCACCGCCAGCAAAATCAGCAGCTTCGTGAAGTCGGTGGATGTTCCGCAAAACTACGCGGCGGCTCTGGATAAGATGAGTCCGGCTTTCAACGCAAAAGCTGTATATGTGGTGTTTGACAACAAGCCAAGCTGGGCCTCCGCTAATGGTGTGAGTCTGCTAGACCTGACGGCCGACCCAAGCAGCATCCCTGAAGGCACCCTCAATGCCGAGAACGTGAAGCAGATCACCGAGAAGCTGCTATCGGCCATGGCGAGCATGAATTTAGAGGAACGTGCCAAGGCCATTCTAGGGATGATGCATATAGGGACAAACCTTGATTCCCGTACCCGCGTTGAGATGCGCCTGGCTGGCATTAAAGCTGAGGCAAGCATGACACCTGAAGAGGTTGAGAACATGAAGCAGCGTAACATCGCCCAGCAAAATGAAGATATACAGACGTTCAAAGATATGGGTATCCAACTGCCGGGTCAACCGCCGTCTGGGCAATAGGCGAATAGCCATTTTATAATCCCCTCCCGAAAAGAGTGACCGGTCGGATCCGACGGATCCGACCGGTCTCATCACCACAACAAGCACTTGGTGGCTACTTCGGCAACTCACTCACGCGAATGCGGATGGTGCGAATCTCTTTATAGCGGTAATCCCACGGCTTCTCTTTCACCGTCTCGGGTTTCCACGGGTAGAACACATACAGCCACTCCACACCTTTTTGCTTGAGAACCAGCGCCTGCGGCACGTGCGAGCTGGCCATGCCCTCGGGCCGGATGTAGCCCATGTATGTCCAGTCGATGCCGTTCTTGGACTGCGCCATGGTCAGCAACCGACCATCGCCACCCAGCGGCTCGGGGTAGTTGGGGGCGTCGGAGAAGGCGAAGTACCTCTTGCCCACTTTGATCACGCAGGGGTTGGGGTAGTCCTTCAGCAGCGGTTGTTTATCGGCCCGCAAGACCTGCCATGATGGATCCATGAAGTCAGCCTTGTTCTCGGCGTAGCCCATCGACAGGAAGGTACCCGGGTGGTAGTAATCAAACCAGATTTTCCAGCGGCCGCCATCCCACATCAGCGAGGGGCGGTGGTAGGAGCCGTAATACTCATCCGGCAGCTTCGAGGTATCGCCGGTGCTGATGTCCCAGCGTTTGACGAACTCATCCTTCCAGATCAGGATCGGCTTCTTCGTGATCTCCCACTTGATGCCATCCTTCGATTTGGCGCCCATCACGCAGTTGATCAGCTTCAGGTGGTCGGTGCCGTCCGCCTCCTTCACCGTCTCCACGCCCACGGATGAGTAGGCCATGTAGTAGCTGTTGCCCTTCTTCACCACGCTGGGGTCGCCCGCGGCCCAGCAGTTCCATATCTCTTTGCCGCGGTAGAGCACTGATGCGAATTTTGCAGGTTGGTCGCTGGACACCCACTTGTCATCGCCCGCATACACCTCCCAATGAAGCATATCCTTGGAGCGGGCGTGGTAGATGGCGTCGCCGCCCACCGTGCTGATGTTGTTCTCCTCCGCCGCCCAACCAAACAGCCACATCTTGAAGGGGTAGGGCTTGCCGGGCTCATGCACCACACTCGCGTTATACAAATTGTAAAACGGGCCCAGAATCGGCTTGTGGTCCACCTCCCACTTGCTGGTGAGGTCAACCATACGGTCACCCGGCTGGGCTGAGAGCACTGCGGCCGAGAACATGAGCACCACCGCTAGTGCCAAGCCGATCGGCCTCATCACTTGGCCTCTCCCGGCGCGTTGAGCGAGTGAAACGCCTCGCATATCCACTGATAATTCTGTTCGCTCATTCCCAGCGAGGAGTAGTCCTCAATGTAGCCGATAAATCCGCCGCCATTCACGCCTAGATTTTTCTTCAGCTTGTTTGCGTATGCGAATATCTCATCCTGCGTGCCGCTGATCGCCACCCGCTGGTGGTCGATGGAGCAGCAGAAGCAGACCCGTCCGCCGAACCGCTCGCCGAGGGTTTCCACGCCCTGAAGGTCGGGCTGTAACAGCTCGATCACGTCCACGCCGACCTCGATCAGGTCTTCGATGATGTCAATCACCTGGCCGCAAGTGTGGAACCACACCTTCTTGCCGGCTTTGTGGATGAGCGCGAACTGCTCCTTATATCGCGGTTTGAACACCTTACGCCACACACTCGGTGAGACAAGTAAACCTTGCTGCGTGCCCCAGTCGTCGCCGAACTTGAAGCAGTCCACGGGCAGTTTCGATGCCCGCTCGATGATGCCGTTCTCAAAGCCAAATACGATGTCCAGCACCTTTTCGGCACGCTCCGGTTCATCGTAGAGGTCCATCATGAACTCTTCAAATCCGCGCAGGAATGTCGCCTGGTTGAAACCCGATATCCCCACTCCGAAGACCACATATTTGTCGTTGTGGGCTGCGATCTCCGCTGGAAGGTGCTCCATCCGGCCCTCGGCATAGGGGTCTGGCGGGATGTAGCTGGCGATGTTATCCCAGTTCTGCAGCGGATGCTCCGTGGGCTGTCCCATGGTTTGGTCAAGCACATGCCAGACGTAACCCCACTCCGTTTCGTTGTGCCGCGTGGGTGCGAATCCGCGTGCGCCCCAGAAGGAGACGACGTAGGTATCGGCCTGGTCTAGATCGCGGTTGCAGTGGTAGAACGGCACCCTCGGCGGGTTCGCGCGGTTGATGGCAAGCGTGACGAGTTGTTTGGAGTTCATTGGTTTCCCCTGTGTGCAGTGTGCCAAATAGCGGCCCTCATTGGTGCAACTATACCACCGACCGGGCCTCGGAGCAAGGGTGAACGACGTCGTGGCTAACCGCCAGACCGGCGCGGTTAGGGTAAACCGCCCCGGACATAGGCAATCAAGACCGGCGCGGTTAGGGTAAACCGCCCCGGACATCGGCAATTGGATGTATTTGGAGGCCATGAATGGCACTGTCCGGGGCGGTCTGACGGTTGGCTGGTTTATGAAGATGGCTTAAGACCGCGCCGGTCTGGCGGATAGCCTGAATCCACTTGTCCCGCATGGATCAAGACCGGCGCGGTTGGGGAAAACCGCCCCGGACATAGGTAATTAGTGGTTTCGGGAAGATATGAATGGCTATGTCCGGGGCGGTCTGGCGGTTGGCTGTTTTATGCAGATGGCTTAAGACCGCGCCGGTCTGGCGGATAGCCTGAATCCACTTGTCCCGCATGGATCAAGACCGGCGCGGTTAGGGAAAACCGCCCCGGACTGTGGCAATCAAGACCGGCGCCGGTCAAATACCCTTTGCGCCTTTGCCTCATTGCGACTTTGCGTTGTGATACCGCCCTTCGTGTTCATTCGTGTGTATTCGTGGTTGCCAAACTTCTGGTCTGATAGCATATAACCAACACCTAATTACCGCTGCAGAGGAGCAACACCATGGCGTCAGATTTCGAAAACCGCATGAAATCCATGAGATGGCAAAAGCCTGAGTATATCCCCGTCTCGGTGGGCATGGTGCCTGCTGTATGGGCGAAATACCGCGAGGAGCTGGATGCGCTTGTCAAGCACCACCCGATCCTGTTCGGCGACCAAAGCGCAGCCCGTAACTACGATGAGGTTCACGGCACCTACGTGGCAGGCCACCATGTGGACGCCTGGGGTTGTGTGTGGCACAACGTGCATCAGGGCATGGAGGCCATCGTGAAGGAGCACCCGGTGCCCACGCGCGCCGATGTGCATAGGCTCAAGGCCCCGGCTGTGGATGCGGGCTTTCCGCACGGGTTCATGTATCTGCGTCTGGGTGACCTGCGCGGGTTTGAGGAGATCATGCTGGACTTCGGCGAGGAACCGGAAGAGCTTCAGATGCTGATTGACATCGTGTGCAACTACCATGTGCGTCAGGCGGAGATCATGTATTCGCATTTGGCGGTCGGCACGGAGATGGTCTATTTTGGCGATGACCTTGGTATGCAGCATGCGCTGCCCATCAGCCCCGCGAAATGGCGGAAATACCTCAAACCAGCCTATGAGAAGATATACCGCATCTTCCGCGAGGCCGGCATCGCCATCTATATGCATACCGATGGGCATATCTTTGAGATCATCCCAGACTTGGTGGACGTGGGCGTGACGGTGGTGAATCCCCAAATCCGGGCGAACGGCATCGATAATCTGGTGCGTGTCTGTAGGGGCAAGGTCTGCGTGGACCTCGATCTGGACAGGCAGATGTTCCCCTTCTGCACGCCTGCCGATATTGACGAGCATGTGCATGAGTGCGTAGATAAGCTGGGCTCGCCAGAGGGCGGCCTTTGGCTGAAAGCGGAGATCAACGACGATTACCCGCTGGAGAACATCGAGGCGATATGTTGCGCACTGGAGAAATACAGGCTGTATTACTCGTAGCTTTCTGGCGAGATTACCACAATTGGTATATAGTGGTTTTAATGCTATAAATCTCTGAGAGGTAAACTGATGAATAAGACAATATATCGCCTATCTATGCTCATGCTGGTGATGGTGAGCATCGCAAGTATCGCCGCGGCCAAACCGTCTCTGAAATGTACACCCGATGGAACCTTCAAGGTGCTGATGATGAGCGACCTGCAAGACGGCGCTCAGATGGATCCACGGACACTGGCTCTCTCTGAGAAGCTGTTGCAGATCGAGAAGCCTGATGTGGTGATCATCGGTGGCGACTGTATCGCCGGTTACGATGGCTCCGTGCAGACACTCGAAAGCACCAAACAGGCGATGGCATGTGTGGCTCAGGTGTTCGAAAAGAACCGTGTGCCCTGGGCGGTGGTGTTGGGAAATCACGACACCGAACATTCAGACAAGCTGGTATTCACCCGGCAGGATATGATCCGTACCTACATGGCCTACCCCAACAATGTCAACAAGCTGGGTCCGAAGGACATCCACGGCGCGGGTAATGACTGTCTCACCATTAAGGACAGCAAGGGCAAGAAGCCAGTGTTCAACCTGTGGCTGCTGGATTCGGGCATGTATGCCCCTGCTTCGGTGCAGGATTTTACCAAGAAGCTGACGGTCGGCCCAGACGAAAACCCCTGGCTACAGTATGAATGGATTCATACCGACCAAGTCTGGTGGTATTACAAAACCTCACAGCAGATGGAAAAGCGGTATGGTGCGAAAATCCCAGGCCTGATGTACTTCCATATGCCCATCCGTGAGTTCATCGACGTGGTCAAGAACAAACTGGCGGTAGGCGACCGGTATGAGGGCATTGGCTGCAGTAGTGTCAACAGCGGCTTAATGGCCGCCATACAGGAACGTGGTGATGTTAAGGGCATATTCTGCGGACACGAGCACGTGAATAACTTCGCCGGTGAGTGGATGGGCGTGATGTTGGGATACGACGCCTCCAACACCTACTCCAAGGCCTCCTACAATCTGCCCGACACCGACCCGAACAACGTCCGCACCCGCGGGGCCCGTGTGTTTGTCATCAGCGAGAAAGACCCCTGGAATTTTAAGACCTGGATGCGCTTCAGTGACGGCACCCAGGGGCCTGTGTTGCCGAAGTAATAGGATGAAATGAATGGCTATGTCCGGGCGGTCTTACAGAAAGCTTGCATTTACGGAAGGCTCAAGACCGCGCCGGTCTGGCGGATAGCCTGAAACCCCTCGTCCCGCATGAAACAAGACCGGCGCGGTTAGGGGAAAACCGCCCCGGACATCGGCAATCAAGACCGGCGCGGTTAGGGAAAACCGCCCCGGACATTGGCAATTAGTGGTTTCAGGAAGATATTAATGGCTATGTCCGGGGCGGTCTGACAGAAGGCCAGCGGGTGCAGAAGGCTTAAGACCGCGCCGGTCTGGCGGATAGCCTGAAATCTCTCGTCCCGCATGAAACAAGACCGGCGCGGTTAGGAGAAAACCGCCCCGGACTTAGGCAATCAAGACCGGCGCGAAGGCAAACCGCCCTGGACATTGGCAAATAGTGGTTTCAGGAATATATGAATGGCTATGTCCGGGGCGGTCTGACAGAAGGCCAGCGGGTGCAGAAGGCTCAAGACCGCGCCGGTCTGGCGGATAGCCTGAAACCACTTGTCCCGCATGAAACAAGACCGGCGCGGTTGGGGAAAACCGCTCGGACTTAGGCAATCAAGACCGGCGCGGAAGGAAATAACCCCGCTGGTCATATACCCTTTGCGCCTTTGCACCATTGCGCCTTTGCGTTGGATTCTTCCCTTAGTGTCTATTCGTGGTGTCCATTCCACCCGAACTTGGGCAAATCGGAAATCGCACCGTTTGAGCACGAAATCAGAGACATATATGTACAAGTTTGCCACTTGACAAAGGCGTTTTGTATAATGCCTCTAGGATCAAAAGCCTATTTTTACAGGTATCCGTGGAGGAGTTCAGGTTGAACACACACATGCGGTGGTGGATCGTCATTGCTGTAGCCACCATTCTCGCCATTACTGGCGTCATCATTATGCCGTTCAAACAAGGTCTCGACCTTAAGGGCGGCGTTCGAGTTGTGCTTCAGGCACAGAAGGACCAGCTTCCGCCGGAGAAGCAGAAGACCTGGGGACCGGAGCAGATGCACCAGGTCGCGAGTATCGTGCGAAACCGCGTGGATGGTCTTGGCGTTGCCGAGCCCGTTATCACCGAACAGCTCGATAAAAACCGCATCGTGGTAGAGCTCCCCGGTGTTGTCAATGAGCTTGATGCGCTGCGCATCATTCAAACCACTGCGCAGCTAGAGTTCCGTTACCTTCCCTCTGTCGTGACCGATCGTAACATGAGTGCCCGATATAAACTCAGCACTTTAAAAGATCGCAACGGCAAAGAGGTGGTCGATGTTCTTGATACCATCGACAATAAGTTAGTGCCCGTCGCGGACTTCCTGAAGACGGATTCCCAGATGGTAGTCACCGGTGCCGATTTGGTATCGACTCGTGTCGAAGCAAGTCAGGCCGGCAAGCCTGAGGTGGCCTTCGAATTCAATGCCGATGGCGCACGCACGTTCGGTGAATTCACCCGAACCCACATCGGCGATATCCTGGCCATCGTGCTTGATAACCGCATTATCTCCGCGCCAGTGATTAACTCGGCGATTCTTGAAGGTAAGGGCGTGATTGAGGGCAGCTTTGATATGAAAGAGGCGGCGGAGCTGAGTAACCTGCTGAACAGCGGTTCTCTTCCTGTGCCACTTTCGATCATACAAACCAGCAAGATCGGTGCGACCATCGGTAAAGAAGCTGTACACCAGAGCTTGCTTGCCGGCATCGTGGGTCTGGGCTTAGTTTTGATATTTATGGTCAGCTTCTACTATGTGCCTGGTATCGTGGCATGTATTGCGCTGGCACTTTACACACTATTCAGCCTGGCTGTTTACAAGGCGATCGGGGCCACGTTCACTGTGCCCGGTATCGCCGCGTTCATTCTGTCTATTGGTATGGCAGTTGATGCCAACGTGCTGATATTTGAGCGCGTCAAAGAGGAACTGCGCCACGGCAAAACCATCAAGCAGTCCATTGATGATGGCTTTAAGCGCGCCTTTTCCGCCATTCTAGACAGCAACATCTGCTCAATTATCACATGTATTATTTTGTGGAATATGGGCAACGGCTCCATCAAGGGTTTTGCTCTGATGCTGGGCCTGGGTGTGGTCATCTCGATGTTCACAGCCATCACCGTCACACGCACCATGCTGTGGACGCTGGTAGACATGAATATCGCCCACGACCCCAAGTATTTTGGTGCCAACCGCGGCATCAGGTTCAACGTTGATGTCATCAACAAGCGAAACATCTGGTTTGCGTTTTCGGGTGTGATCGTGGTGCTGGGGATTGCGTTCTATGCCATGCATGGCTTCAAACTGGGTGTTGACTTCACCGGTGGAAGCGAACTCTCCTTGAAATACACCAAAACTGTCACAGCAGGACAGGTGCAGGACAAGCTGAAGAGCATGGGATACAATGATGCCAGCGCGATTGTGAGCAGCGACGGCACCACTGTTTACGTGCGCAACAAAGAGATGAACGCAGGCCAAAAAGAGACCATGAAGCAGGGTCTCGCTACCCTGGCGCCCAACAATGCCGCCAGCTTTGAGCAAGGCTTCGAGGAGGTCAGCGGACTGGTTTCCGGTGAGCAGACGAAGAGTGCCACGCTGGCTGTAGTATTGAGCTGGGCGTTGATCCTTCTCTACATCGCTATCCGGTTCGCTATCGGTGGTGTGAAGCAGGGCTTCAAGTTTGGTGCGGCGGCCATCATCGCCGTGTTGCATGACGTGTTTGTGCTATGCGGACTGTTCGCCATCATGGGCACCATCTCTGGGTGGCAGGTCGATTCGTTGTTCGTCACTGCGATGCTTACGCTGATCGGATTTAGCACCCACGATACCATCGTGGTGTTCGACCGTATCCGTGAGAACCTGCGGCATCAGTCGAAAGAGGAGCACTATGACGACTTGGTCAACCGCTCCATCAACGAAACGCTGGGCCGGTCGGTGAACACGTCCATGACGGTAGTGCTGACGCTGGTTGCTCTGTTGATTTTCGGCAGCCCTGTAACCAAATTGTTCAACATCGCGTTGATCGTTGGTATCATCACAGGAACCTATAGCTCTATCTTCAACGCATCACCCATCGTGGTGGTGTGGGAGAAGATGGCTGCTGCCCGTGCAGCCAAGGTTAAAGGCGCGTAGTTTCCGCAGCGACCTTCGATATCCAGTAAAATAGAGAGGGCGGAGCAATGCTCCGCCCTCTCGCCGTTACCTATCTCTACCCCTGGGAGTTACCTGTTAAGTGCTTCAACCTATTATTTCGGCTAGATGGTGCATCCGCAATGTAGACCTGTCCGCTGTGAACTCAATGGCATCCGAGCTGCATGTGCCTATGCTGACCGCCCGTGCCTTAGTCGGACGCGGTTTTGAGGATATACACCAAGCCGAATGGTTTATGAAGCCGGAATGGGAGCACCTTCCCGACCCCATGCTGCTGCCCGATGCTCAGAAGGCGGTCGATCGGTTGAAATTGGCGATCGAGCGTAAGGAGAAAATCCTGGTTCATGGCGATTATGACGTGGACGGCATCACCGCCACTGCTTTGTGGGTAGACAGCCTGTCCAGACTAAAGGCTGAGGTGGTTCCGCGAATCCCGCACCGTAAGAAGGATGGGTATGGTATTAAGGTGGGCACCGTGAAGGAAGCCGCTAGTCGGAATGTCAAACTCATCCTCACCTGTGACTGCGGCATCCACGCGCATGATGTGGTGGAGGCGGCGCGGCTGGCTGGTATTGATGTGATCATCACGGACCACCACGAACCTGGCAGTGAAATACCTAAAGCGGTGGCGGTGGTCAACCCGCATATCGCAGGTAGTCTGTATCCCTTTATACACCTGAGTGGGGTGGGGGTGACATACCGGCTGTGCGAGGCGCTGGTGGCCAGCCTTGGGTATCCGGTGCAGAGTTTCCGCGAACGCTACCTGGACCTGGTCACGCTGGGCACTGTGGCCGATGTGATGCCTCTGCTGGGTGATAACCGCATCATCTGTCATCATGGCCTGGGTGCCATCTGCAACAGCAAACGGCCAGGAATCAAGGCCCTGCTCAAAGCAGCCCATTTGGACGTGCCTGAGCGCGGTGTGTGCGTGCGCAACGTGCAGTTTGCCCTCGCCCCGCGTATCAATGCGGTGGGGCGTATGGCCGACGCGCAGTTAGCCCTGGATTTGATGATTACCGGCAGCGAGGAGCGCGCACAACGGCTGGCGGCCAAGTTGGAGAGCTGCAACAATGAACGTCGCGCTGAACAGGAAAAGGTGATGGAGCAGGCCCTGGCCATCGTTGAATCCGAATATACCGAGCAGGACCGTGTGCTGGCACTGCACAACGAGGACTGGGATAGCGGGATCATCGGTATCGTGGCAGGAAAACTTCTTGACCGTTATGGCCGTCCTACTATTATGATGACCAGGGAGGCCGGCAGCACATATTGGCGCGGCTCAGCGCGTAGCCTGGGCGGATTTGACATCATTGAGGCGTTCCGGCAGCACGGCCATCTGTTCGTCGAGTTTGGCGGACATACGCAAGCGGCTGGGTTCAGTATCAAGGAAGAAAATATCCCCCTGCTGCGGCAGCAGCTCAATGAGTATGCGGCCAGATTGATGCCCAGTGCTGAGTTGGCACCTGAGATATATTACGATGGGATAGCCGAGGGCGGGGAAATCGGAGCTGAACTGCTGAGCAGTCTGGAGCAGATGGAACCCTGCGGCGAAGGCAACCCGGAGACGCTGTTTATGCTGGCGAATGTGACACTTGTGGACAGCCGGAACCTGGGTCTTGAGAACCAGCATTGGAAGTTCCGCGTAAGCTCCGGCGGGCAGCAGCACGAGTGCATCGGGTTTTATCTGGGCGATCAGAGCGGACAGTTTGAAGTGGGCGACCAGCTCGATATCTTGTTCCACCCCGAATGGAACCACTTCAATGGTGAAGCGCGCATACAGATGCGTATCCGCGACGTGCGTCGTTGTGTAAACTGATGATATTTCCGCCTGCGTATTGCACATTATAGGCAATATCGGGTATCCTTCATTCATAGTCGACTAAGGAGGCAGATATCGTGAAGCGAATTCTTATGCTGGCCATACTGGCCATATTCTGTGTAATGCCAATCACCGGTTGCGGTGGAGGCGAAGATGCCCTTGGCGTGAATTCTACCGTTGAAGTGTATGCCGAAACGGATACTGTGGCCGATATGGCAGACATTGACGTGATCACTTCCCCACAGGAAGGCTGGTACGACGCTTGGGATGCCTGCAGTTATTATGCGACTGGGTTCGGATGCAACCGAGAATCCGTCGGATCTCGATACCTGAGCTATGGCTTCAGCACGCAAAGTGTCGCCTCATCGCGTCCGTATTATCTGTGGGTGGTCAATAACAGCTCTCGATACATCAATGTGTATCTTGAAGTGAAGATGGACGGCACCGTCAAACGGTACGGAAATGTGCGAATCGCACCGAATACCGCCAGCCACCAGATGAACATCTATCGCAACAACGCGGACTGGTTCTAGGATAGGTTATCCACAGATTACGCAGATTAACCGCGCCGGTACGCCAGTAACATAACAATTGCTGTGCAACCCATCTCCGGCGCGGTCTGACGGTAAGCTTTCGTCGGTAGAAGACTGTTCTTCCATGAAAACCATGAATAGACACGAATGGGCGCTATCTGTTGATCATCAGCGTTGAGGATTATCATTAGCGACGATTGGAGGACCGTATGACACTACATCGGGTACCGGCACAGATTACACCACCAGGACGCATCGTAGCACGCGAACTGGAGGCGCGCGGCTGGACACAAAGGCACTTGGCTACCCTAATAGGACGTCCTGTGCAGGCCATCAACCAGATCGTAAAGGGTAGCAAGCAGATCACGCCTGAAACGGCCTTGGTATTTGGTGAAGTTTTTGGTACCTCCGCAGAGTTTTGGGCGAATCTAGAGATGAACTATCGGCTGAATCTGGCCCGTCAGAAACAAAATGAATCGCTGAATGCAGGTATAGGGACATCTGACCAAAAAACGGATGATGGGTCATACCGGCGTTCACCGAGTCACAGGCAGTTGCTTCCGCGATCTTAGTGTGTAGCATAGCTGCAGATGACCGGTCTTCCATGAAAACCACGAATGCACACGAATAGACACGAATTGGGAAGGGCAATCCACAGATTACGCAGATGACGCAGATGAGGTGGGTGCCTGCAACTGGCCCATCCGATTCATCCGCGGCTCAGGCATATGACGGGCCACCCTGGGAACGCCAATCTCCCGATTGGCCTCTCCCCATCCGCGTCCATCCGTGTCCATCTGCGGTTCTGACAGATAACCAACCCACCAGCACTGCTTCGACGGGGTCGATCACCACGTAAACGGGGCAACATTACCGAAAGCCAGCATCAGCAGGGTAAAGCGTACCGCCCGCAGCAGCACGGATGTCCGTTTACCGTCCTGGTTCATCAAAACGCCTTCTGTATGTGCGTAACATGCTTCGCGGAAATCCAAAAGAATCAGCAATTCGCCATGTTTTGCCATCATTCAAGTTGACATAGTATTTCGTGCGCATGGTGACGATCAGCAGGTGGCTATTATCCAAGAACACTATGTGTGTGGGATTGGTCCCGGCCATCACATCATTCAACAGAAATCTGCGTACACCCCCTGTCTTCAGGTTCACCAGGCCATATTCCATGCCTAATGGCGCCAACAAACTTCCATGTAAACTAATACAGAACACCGCTGATTTCCCGTCAGGCGATACGTCAAAATTACAATCACCCACTAAATAGGGTTTATCAATGTCTGGAATTGCGACCTTACTGACCACTTGCTGAGAGACAGCATTCCATAAGACCAGGGCACAGTATGTGTGAAACCAAAAACAGTCATTGATGTTTGAGGCTCTCGCAAGATATCCGGGCATGTGTGGCTTTGTGATTTTTCGATGTTTCACATCGATGAGATACGGGGTTGTGGTCACCCATCGTCCAGAGATATCACAGCTCCACAGCCATGGATATGACCCCAAATCATACATATTTTCATCGATGATCATATCTGGGTGCCGGGAGGTTGATATCCGGACAAACGAATCCATTCCACCCGCTTTTTCATTCGGTATGAACTGTTCTGCGGCCACCCGTTGATGTAGATCGTCCCAAAGAAGCGGTGAACCGGACGTCCGGAACACCTTGCCGGTTTTGATGTCAACAACACCGGTACCGCCCAGAAAATAAACGCTCCGATCGATCTGTGATGCCAATTCACGTGCATCAATCGAAGGGTGATGGTATACAACCGCCATCGCCACCACAGTGATCACCATCAGCACTATAAGGCTGATCATGACGCGTTTGACCGTAACCCTGGTTTTCGGTAAAGGTGTAGGTTCTACAGTAGATGCCATCGTCATAACCCCTTTTTATGCGGACTTTCATCATACCAACATCATCGTCGGTAGTGTGACGAAACCCGCGGCGACGTGTCTGGCCGCTGACTTGTCGGCTGATCAACCCCGGTTCGACGGGTTCCTGAGCCCGAGTCATATGGTTTCCATTACATAGTGTTGTCATTGTATGACCATATTGGTTGAATGTCAACTGTGAAGATCCACCGTGCCAACAGGCCGTGCAGCGAACAATACTGCCCCGAGCATAGCTATTTCGGTCACCGCGGTCGGCAGAACAGACCAATTCACCAATCCACATGCAAACAACAGCCCAACCTGTGGTAGCATATACAAAAGCTCACGCAATGGAGGGTATCATGCATAAATACTCTGTGTCCCAATCAGCCGGCGGACCAATCCTTATGGCCGATGGCAAACCGCTCTCTCCCACCATGTTTTTCGTAAATACCGACGGCGAGGCCACGGACGCCGCCAAACGCCTGCAGGAGATCGACGGGGCGAGGCGTAGCCGTGTCAATATCATCTCCATCACCAGCGGGCCGCTCTATCCGGCCTCCGTCACCGCAAAACCGGACTTCTCAGAGACGGTCCGTCGCGTGCGCATGGTCACTGCGCAATCCCCTGATGCCAAAATACTGCTCAGGGTGGGTGTGGGTTATCCGCCGGCCTGGTGGACGAATGCACACCCCGAAGCGGTGTCGATCAGCCAAAACGGCAAGCCCTGCGCAGCCTCCTTCTTCAGCGATGTTTGGCGGAAAGAGGCGATGGGCTATCTGGAGCAGATGGTGCAGACTCTGGAGACCGAGGTCGGCGACGCCATGTTGGGTTATCATCCCAGTGCCCTGGAGACCGGCGAGTGGTTTTCAGTGGGCGGATGGGAAGCGCAAGTAGGCGGTTATGATCAACCGGCCAAGGCCGCTTTCCGCCGATGGCTGCGGGCGAAATACCGCACGGTCGCAGCGCTCAACAGCGCCTGGGGCAGCCGCGATGTGCGCTTCGCCGATGCGGAGCCGCCCTCCGCGGAAAAACTGACGAAGCCATCCAGTGAACTGTTCGAGATACCTGATCAGAACCGGCAGGTGGTCGACTTCTGCGAGTTCTGGAACGAAAGCGTGGCCGATGCGGCCATCCTCACGTGCCAAACGGTCAAGAAAGCCGCACCTCACCGGTTGACGGCCCTGTTCTATGGCTACCACTATGAGCTCTCGGGTTTACCGCTTGGTCTGCGCACCAGCGGGCATCTGGCACTGCGGCATATGCTAAAGGCACCCGCGGTCGACATGCTCTGCTCGCCGGTCAGCTACGCCAACCGGCTGCATGGCGGTGTGGGGCAGTTTATGAGCTCCATCGATTCAGTGCAGATGGCGGGGAAAATCTGGCTGCATGAGGATGATACCCGCACGCATCTGGCCTCAGACGGCCAGTATGGTCTACCGCCCGCCGCAAATGCGGACCAAACCCGCGATATTCTGACCCGCAATTTTGGGCACCTCATCAGCCGTGGCTCCGCCATCTGGTGGATGGACCTGTTCGGCAAGGGCTGGTTCCTGGGTGAGGATGTCTGGAACCCAATTGCGAAGATGTCGGACGCCATGCGCCTGACATACGCCAAGACCAAACCTTACCGTCCTGAGATCGCCGTGGTGTTCGACGAGGCGTCGGCTTACACACAGCCTACGGGCGTCAGCCGCGAGCCAATCTGCGCCTCGGTGTTCCGCGAGCATCTGTATGGCATCGGGGCACCGCTGGGGTTCTATTTGCTGGACGACGTTCTGGCAGGCAAAGTAGACTGGCCCAAGATGATGATCTTCCTGAACGCTTTCAGCATGAGCCCAACCCAGCGCGCCAAACTGAGGGAGCGCACTCGGCACAGCACCAACGTGTGGATGTATGCCTCGGGTTATGTAGAGCAGGGGAAGATGTCCGCTGAGGGTATCTCCGAGCTCACCGGCATCCACGTACAGCAGATGCCCTCCCAGCCTGGCTCTGTGGAGATGGCCGACGCGCAGCTGTTTGACTGGAATAGCAGGCCGGTCTCGCCAGGCTTCTATGTAGAGGACCGCTCCGCCGAAAGTCTGGGCAGCTACTCCGAGGGGGGCAAAGTGGCTATCGCCGCGAAGGCTGACCGCTCGGCCCGTGACATCGTATGCTGCCCGTTGCTGCTGCCCTCCAACATCATGTCCAACTGGGCGAAACAGGCGGGGGTGCATCTGTATGCCAAACCGGGGGATGTGGTGGCCGCAGGCAAGGGCTACGTCTGCCTGACCGCCCGCTCAGCCGGCGTGAAGGAGCTCATCCTGCCGACCGCCAGTGCCTTGCAGGACGTGGTCAGCGGCGAAACCCGGCCTAAGGCGAAGGTGCATAGCTTCAGTATGCAGACAGGCGAGTCGCACCTGTGGAAGTTGAAGTGAGGGAGGAGTAGGGGGGCTGTCTCACGCGAAGCCCCTACGTTCGGCTCGCCCTACTTCACCCAGACCAGGCCGTAGTCGGTGCCAATGGTGGGCAGGATGAACTCGCCGTTCTTCAACGGCAGCTTCTCGCCTGTCATCATGTTCACCGCGGAGGTCGCTTTGGTAAGGCCCATGGCCTTAAGGTTCAGCTTCACAGGAAGCTTTTGATCCTGCTTGCTGAAGCTGCTGACCACGCACATCGCACTGATGCCCTTGCGCAGATACAGCGAGCAATAAGCCTTCTCCCCCTTGACCGTAACCAGGCTAGAGTTATTCCAGTAAGGATGCCATAACGACTGCTTCTTGCCGAAGGCGTTCATGGCCTTGAAGATGGCCGCTTCCTCTTTCATCGCATATCCTCGGGCGCGCACCAGAACATCGTGCAACATCGTCATGGTGAAGGCCTCGTGGAAGGTAAACGGCATATCATAGCACAGGAACTCGTAAGGAACGCCAAACTGGTGCCCCATGAATTCCGCGCGGAAGGCATCCAATGGGATCACCTCGTCGATGGGCTGGCGTTTGGTGAGCACGGTCAGGTGTTCGGCATCCCAGGTGCTGGTCGCCCAGCCAATGGATGGCGTGACCGCGTGGCCGGAGTTGTGCAGGTTGACCTGACCATTCGGCTTGCGCGACTTCACCACCGTATAGAGCCGCCGCAACATGTCGCGGGTGCCCTGGTAATCAAAGGTGGGGGCGATGGTGCCATCAGGTCGGGTATAACCGCAGCCATGCATCGTGTTGCTGCACCAGAAGGGCAGCGCGGTGCTGTCTAGATAAACCCCGTCGATGTCGTATTTATCCATCACTTTGGCGACGCCATCGGCGATGAAATCCTGCCAGACACTCTTGTAGCACACCACATAGTCCTTTTGAGCGGGAGAGCGGGTGTAGCTCTGCCAGTCGGGCTTGACCATCACTTCGTCTTTGTAATCCAGCCAGGTGGGCATGATGTCGGATATCTCATAGCCGAAGTAGACCAGAATCTGGAAGCCTTTTGCATGGCAGGCTTTGACCAGCGCCTTGAGCTGCTCTTCGTGGCCCACCGCTTCCGGCCAGTTCTGTATGTCGGTCCACTGCTCATGGAACACGATGGTCTTGTAACCCATCTGCTTCAGGTAATCCAGAGTGGGCATCGCACTGGTCGATACACTGATGGTTTTACCCATTTTGTCTATCGAACTATCGAATATGCCGGCGATCTCCCCACCAGGACCAACATCGGGCTTGGTGACACTGCGATTGGGGCCTGCTTCGGTGATGTTCATGTAGCGGTCCAGCAGCACGGTGTGAGCGTCGGCTGTCCAAGGCGCTGTGGGCATTTCGGGCTCACGCACCACGTCCGATACGCGTAGTGCCTTTACGCTGAAGCCGGGCTTTTGGATCTGCAGACCTATAGTGTTGGCTGAAGGCAAGCCGTTCATCAGCCCGGTGAGCGGATATTCCTTCGATAGTTTTCCATCAATGGCGATACGGATGGCGTCACTCCAACTGAGGGACACCAGATGGCTTTCGTCCTGCTTCCAGTTACATGCCACGTCGCCCAGCATGATGAACTGCCCCTTAGAGAAGAGGTAGGCGCGCATCCCGCGCACATCGATGTTCCAATAGAAAACAAGCTGATCCTGGCCATTTGTAAGAGTCAGTAGATACCTGTTAAGCAGACCTAGGTTGGCACCATCAGGCACCACCACATTGGGATCGAAGTTCAACTTTACCCACATATCCAGCGTGCCTGCGGGGGAATCCAACACCGTGGGCGAGCTGTAGTTGATGTTGGCATCGCTGTTCATCACGGAATCCTGCATCCCATATTCGCCAGAATGGCAGATGCGGTAGTCCCAGGTGTCCTTGTCTGGCTGCTTCACCGGGGTGGCCTGCAACCCGAAATGGTAGGCCACGCCCTTGGACATCTGGCCCGATGTAAAGCTGAGAGGGCGGGTGATCATGTTGAAGGCCATGGTCGTGGTTTCTTTACTGGTGTTTTTCACCGTGGCGGCCTTGGCGTCTTTCCCCCAAGCCCAGTTTTCATCGGTGGTGGTGTAAAGGGCCAGCCCCTTCTCTTCGTCTCCTACCCACAGATAACTCACAAAACTGTTTTCCCAACCCGCGGCAGGGATCGTCCGTGAGTTCTCAGTGGAAGCGTACGGCGTGGGGAAGTAGTGGCGGTATTTGGCATACTGCCGCTTCATCGGAATCTCTATGGAGAACTTGTCGATGGTGACCGGCTTGCTGCCTTTGAAGCTGACATCGATGAAGGCGTTGCCGTCGAAGTCCATGACCACATGCGAACGGGCGGTCATGCTTCCAGCGGAGGCTACCCCATCCAGGGTGATCTGAGATCCGCTCTTCTTCGTGATGCTCATCTTGCCGTTCAGTGTGACCGGCTTGCCGTCCACCAGCATTTTCATGCTGATCGGGCCATTCAATAGCGAGGCCGACTTGGCCGTGACCGCGATGGGGAATGGCGATCCGCCAAAAACATAGCTGCGGCCCCAGGGCGAGATGCTGATGGATGCTTTTGTCTGTTTGATTTTCAGAGGTGTCCATGGTGCCAGTACCTTGTCGCTGATACCAGCCTTGGAGCCGACCCACTCGGGCACGGCGGGACGGGTGTAGCTGAGCTCGGAAGTGGAGACCAGCTTGCCTTGAGCATCCTTGGCCTCGACTACAGCGCGGCACTCCACAAACGGCAGCTTGGCGATGTCCAGCAGGAACGAGGCCTTCTGGGCACTCACCGGCTTCGATTCACTGAGCAACCGGTTGTTCTGCATATCCATGATGGTGACGGAGCAGGCGGTGATCCCTTCCAGTTTTGGAGAGGCAGGCACTACCACATCCACGCCCAGCTTGCCCTGCAGGAAATACCGCCGCAGGCTCATCTTGACGCTGTTCCAAACCTCTTTACTGCCTGTCTGTCGGAGCAGCAGCTCGCCAGTTTTTGAATCATTGACTGTAACTTTCCAGTCATACACCCCATCAGCTGGCTCTTTCCCCGGGTCGGCGATGCTGGAATGCAGCCGTGCGGCTTGGACTCCTTCAGAGGAATCGCCATTGACCGCTTTCCCATCGATACTGAGATCCAGCT
This sequence comes from Armatimonadota bacterium, assembly GCA_963677485.1. Lineage (GTDB taxonomy): Bacteria > Armatimonadota > HRBIN16 > HRBIN16 > HRBIN16. The sequence continues at coordinate 2,328,972 of OY781964.1, forward strand.
TGGCTTTCACGGCGGAGGAGATCCCGCTTAGTTGAAAGTCGATCCCGCTGACGGACGGTAGCTGCAGGGCACTCACCCCGCCGGTTTTGTTTGCCAGCACCAGGTGGCCGAACTTACCCGGCTGGTGGAATCCGCCGGTTTCTAGCAGCGGTGCCCAGGTCAGGTTGGTGTCCGGACCTTTGCGATCCAGGCCCACATTGAACCCGATCATCCTGTCGGCACTGCTGGGGCTTATGCCCACGGTGCTGAAGGGAATCGCCATCTCAATATACCAGGCGCCATCACCTGCCGATGTTTTCGCAGTCCATACGCCGTTCCAGGCCGCGTCTTTGTCCTTCGTATCGCAGACACTGCCCACGGCGTTGCAAGAAAACTGATAGCTGGTCATGTTGGTGTGCAGTGGGTCGATGAATAGCTCTACGCCCTCATCCTGCCAGATCGCACCATCGCGCTCCCGTTGCTTTGCGATTGGTGCCTGCCCTTTGGGAAGTGCGACGGACACCGCCAGGCATATATTTTGCGAGTCATAACCCACCCATGCGGTCTGCGTGGTGCTGGGCACGTTGTTGCTTCCCAGCACGTGAAAGTTGTTAGTCTTTACGGCACCATCCCATTCGCCAGGTGTAAGCACGCCGTCGATGGTGGGGGCTTTTGCCATCGGGGTGATGCGCATCGTAGGCGCATCCGGGCTCTGAGCATCGTAAGCGTGCGTGACGGCCGGTATATAGAGGGCCAGTATTGCACAGTACAAGCTGAGACAGCTTGATTTTAGTCGGGGCATCATCATGTTTTGGCTCCTTAGGTGCTTGAGATTATGTTGGTGCTATCCAGCCAATGTGGCAAGCGTAGCAATTCCACTCTTCAACAACAGCGTTGAGCTGTATCAACAGATACATTATGTGATTTTCGTTGTTTTGGCTATTTCACCCACACCAGGCCGTAGTCTATACCGGCTGTAGGAAGAATGAACTCACCATCTACAAGCTTGAGTTTCTCGCCTGTCATCATGTTCACTGCAGAACTTGCGTGGCTCAAGCCCATCGCTTTGAGGTTAAGCTTAACGGATAACTTCTGAGCACTTTTGCTGAAACTGCTCACCACACACATGGCACTGACGCCTTGTCGCGTGTATAAAGAGCAATAAGCCTTATCGCCTTTGACGCTTACCAGGTTGGCGTTGTTCCAGTATGGTTTGAACTTGGATTTCTGTTTGCCAAAGGCGTCCATCGCTTTGAGAACCAGCGCCTGCTCCTGAAGGGTATACCCGCGAGCGCGCACGAGGGTGTCATGAAGTAATGACATGGCGAAGGACTCGTGAATGGAGAACGGCAGGTCATAACTCAGAAGCTCCTGAGGAATACCTTGTGGGCGACCCATAAACTCGGTTCGGTAAGCATCCAGGGGTATTAACTCGTCGATGGGTATTTTGTCCGTCAGTATCGAGAAGTGCTCGCCATCCCAGATGCTGGTCGCCCAGCCGGTGGCAGGAGTCAGCATATAACCGGAAGCGTGAAGGTTAACTTGCCCTTCCGGCTTCTTCGATTTGACGATGGTATACAAGCGGCGCATCATTTCGCGAGTTCCATGGAATGGCACGGTCGGTTCGATGGAACCATCGGGTTTCACATAACCGCATCCATGCATCGTGTTCTTGCAGTAAAACGGTAAGGCGGTGCTGTCCAGATAGACACCATCAATATCGTATTTGTCCATCACTTTACTCACACCATCGGCTATGAAGTCCTGCCATACACTTTCGTAACAAACCACATAGTCCTTCTGTTGGGGTAAGCGGGTATAGCTCTGCCAGTCATCTTTTAACATGACCTCATCTTTGTAGTCCAAGAAGTGAGGCATGATATCTGAAATTTCAAAGCCGAAGTAGACGAGAAGCTGAAGCCCTCGGTCGTGGCACGCCTTCACCAATGTCTTCAGCTCTTGTTCGTGCCCCACCGCCTCAGGCCAGTTCTGAATGTCTGTCCATTGTTCATGCATGACGATGGTTCGAAAGCCAAGTGACTTCAAGTAGTCCAAGGCCAGCATCGTGGTTCCTGAAACGCTCATGATGGTGCTGGTGGGACCAGGCGAGTAGGTCACACTGCCGGTGAGTTCACCCTTGGGGCCAACTGTCGGCTGTGTGCTGTAATTCACCGGCCCTGTTGCAGTGATGTTACTCAGGTTGTCCAGCAGCACGGTGTTTGAATCGCGGGTATAGGCGGTTTTGGGCATAGAAGGTTCTCGGATGATGTTGGAGACGCGAACCTCGCCCAGACCGAAGCCCGGACCCGACATTTGCAGGCTTAAAGTTTTCGCCTCAGATCCCCCGTTCATCAGGCCAACGAATGGATAATCCGTCATCTGACGGCCATCTACTGCCACACGGACAGCATCTCCCCAGCTCAGCGACAAATGGTGAAACTCGTTCTGCTTCCACTGGCAGGGGATGTCACCCATCATAGTAAATTTCCCATTGGACAGGTGATACACCCTCATCCCTCGTAACAGCACATTCCAATACAGATATAAGGCGTCTTGGCCATTCGATATAATCAGCAGTTGCTGGTTATACTGCCCTCTTTCGGTGCCTTCGGCGAACACCACATTGGGATCGAAGTTCAGCTTCACCCACATATCAATAGTGCCTTGAAGGCTGCTCAACAGCGTCGGGCTTTTGTATGTCAGCAAAGCCTGTTTGTTGAACACCGTATCCGTGATGTGGTAGTCGGTTGTGTGGGTCAGCCGGTAGTCCCAGGTGTCTTTTTCGGGCTTCTTAACCGGTGTGGCTTGCAGCCCGAAGTGATACTCCACGCCTTTGGCGAGTTGTTCTGTACTGAACTTGAGTGGAGCTGTGACCATGTTGAAGGCCATCGTGACGGTCTCTGCATTGGATTGCCATACCGCCGCAGCTTTGGAATTGGCTCCCCATGCCCAGTTTTCGGTGGTGTTGGAGTATAAGGCTAAGCCTCTGTCTTCATCCCCCACCCATAGGTAGCTGACAAACCTGGCATCCCAGCCAGCATCTTCAATCTTCCTTGCATTTTCAGAGGATGCATACGGAACTGGGAAATAGTGCCGGTATTTGGCATATCGCTGCTTGATCGGTATTTCGATGGAGAACTTGTCGATGGTCGCTTCTTGCTTGCCCTTCAGGGTCACATCGATATAGGCGTTGCCATCGAAATCTATCACCACATGGGAGCTCGCTGTGAGGCTGCCAGCACTGGCTGTGCCATCTAGAATCACCTGAGCCTCCGTTTGCTTGGTGATGCTCATGCGGCCTTTCAGGGTATACGGCTTGCCATCAACCAGTATATGCATTGAGATCGGGCCGTTTAGTATAGAGGCTTTGTTGGTAAGCACCGAAGTTGGGAAGGGCGATCCGGCGAACGTGTAGGTTCGCCCCCAGGGTGAAACACTGACCAGCCCTCTGCTTTGCTTCACTTTTAGCGGGGTCCATGGGGCGACCACCTTGTCGCTGATGCCGGCCTGTGAGCCTAACCACTCAGGCAAAGCGGGACGTATGTATTTTTGTTCGGCAGTTATCAGTACTTTGCCATGTTCATCCTTCGCTTCGAACACAGCTTTGCATTCAACGAAAGGGAGTTTTGAGATATCGAGAAGGAAGGATGCTGCTCGCCCGCTTAGTGGCTTTGACTGCGTCATGAGTTGATTTCCGGCCATATCCAGTATGTTCACAGTAGCTGTGGTGGCGTTAGTGGTGGCTTCAGTTTCCGGTATCGCAGCATCTACACCGAGTTTCCCTTGCAGGAAGTATTTCCGAATGTTTAGTATGACATGTTGCCAAACCTCCACACTGCCCGAAATACGATCGAGCACCACACCGCTTTTGGGTTCTTTGACCACAAGGTTCCAGTCATAAACACCATCAGGTGTCTCACTATTTACTTCGGGAAGGTTGATCGCTAATCGTGCCGGTAGAACACCATCGAATGCCTTCTCACCCAGCTTAGTACCCTGCGAGTTGAACTCTAGCATGGCATTCACAGGTGCCGAGTGACCTTGAAGCACGAAGGCTATCTCGGTCGACGATTGAGCTTGCAAGCAACTCATGGACCCATTCTGACTGGCTAATACCAGGTGACCGAACTTGCCAGGCTGGTGAAAACCGCCTTGCTCCAACAAGGGAGCCCATGTGTAGTTTCGATCTGGGTTCTTCCGGTTCAGACAGACGTTGAAGCCCAACGTTGTGTCGCCATCAATCTGATTCAAACCAATAGTCTTGAGAGGTATCGCCATCTCGATATACCAGTTGCCATCAGCTACCGGTGTTTTTGCTGTCCATTCGCCGTTCCAAGCCGCGTCTTTATCCTTTGTATCGCTGATGCTGCCCACGGCGTTGCAAGCAAACTGGTAACTGGTCTTGTTGTCATGCATCGGGTCGATAAAGACCTCTATGCCCTCATCCTGCCAGATCACACCATCGCGATCGCGCTTCTCTGCAGTTGGAGTGTTCGCGCCATTAAGGCGTATACTGGCGGCAAGATACAGGTTGTGGGCGTCATAGCCGATTCGAACGGGTTGATTGGTTAGAGGCACGTTGTTGCTGCCCAGCACATGAAAGCTGTTCGTTCCGGCGGCACCGTCCCATTCGCCCGGCGTGAGCACACCGTCGATGGTGGGTGCCTTGGTCATAGGGACAATACGCAGCAGGGGCGCTTTTGAATCGGACGTATCATAAGCATGCATTATTGATGGCATGAATAGCATTCCAGCGGCGGTGATAGACGCAATTACCCGTGAGGCTGAGGCAGTTGATGGCATAGTTGGCTCCTATTATTGGTATAGCTATATATTCACCATCGAAAGTGCGAAATCATTGTGGGTACGGGCTGATTTTACGCGAGCTACTAGACACCGTTGGGGGTTGATAATCCACAGATTTCACAGATTACACAGATGTGGTAGGTGTTTGCCGTCGACGGGATCAGCCAAACACCTCCGCGTCCTTCGCGCCGTCACCTGTGGTGCCGCGTGAGAAAATCCCTAACCCTCCAGCCAGCGCCGCAACTGCTTCGGGCTGCGCAGCACAATCACCGGCTTATCTTCGGCGAAGGCCTGCAGTGTGGCATACATATGCCGGACGGAACGTCGAGGGAACGTCCAGGCGACATACCAGAAAAAGGCCCAGTCGATATGCTCCGGGCAGTCGTCCGCGAGGTCGGGACGCGTCTTGCCCAGGTTCGTCACCGCACGGCGGACCACCCGATACAGGCACAGCCAGGTGGGGAAGTCCAGCACCACCACGCTGCTGCAGGCCTGCAACCGCCATGGCAGGGTGCGGCCGTAGTGCCCCTCGATAATCCAGCGGGGCTGCTCGATCAGCTCTTCGACTTTCTCCAAGAACTCCTCGTTGGATGGCTGCGTCCAGTGCGGTTTCCAAAACACGCTGTCGAGGTGGACGACCGGCAGATCGAGAATCTCAGCCAGTCGGAGTGCCAGTGTGGTCTTCCCTGCGCCGGAGCAGCCGATGATGAGTATCCGCGGGCCAAGCTGTTTGGTGTCAGGCAACGGTGCAGACCTCCTTGGGGTGGTATCGTCAGGGTTATGGTATCAGGTTTACTATGACGGGCGACTAAACCCGCGGCAGTGTGGCGGGCATCCTGCGATGTGGGTGACCCGCCCCGTGTCGACGGGTTCCATCGCCCCAGGGGGCTCCATCACCCGTCGCTGATTAGATGGCTGCCCGCGTCGCTTCGCTCCTGCAGGCGCTAGCGGAGGGCCATGCGCCTGCTTGCGGGCTGCAAATACCTAGACGCGCGGTGAGGGAACCCCGTTTAGGGACGCCAGTCCCGTGGGGTGACCAGCCCCCGGCAGCGTGGCGGACATCCTGCGATGTGGGTGACCGGCCCCGTGTCGACGGGTCCATCCCTATCCGTGTCATCCGTTCCATCCGCGTAATCCGTGGTTCAGACATGCATCGGCGATCACGGGAGATCGTGTCGCTTACCAGAAGGGCGATTCGCGAATCGCCCCTAGTACGCTATATATGGTGAGCTCCCCGGACACCAAAAGCAGTCGGGGAGCTAATCTCACCCCTTAGCTGGGGGTGAAGGAGAAGGATTGGATGCCGGAACCGCCCCTGGTGGAAAACACCGTGACGTAGATAGGCATCCTTCTCCCAATCAACCCATATCGAACAGTATCTTGGGAGAAAACCCCGTGTTCGCTAGGCTGATTTGGTTGATTGCACCATCAATCACTACCAACTGGAGATTACCACATGCACGAAGTTGAAGACAAAATCTACATCCATTATGTCGGGATCGACATCTCGAAATTGACGTTTGACGCGTCTGTATTAGGTTCATCGCACAAGCCGATAGACCATAAGGAGTTCAAGAACAACAAGGCCGGATACAAGGAGTTGTTGTCATGGGTGAAGAAGCTTACCCGAACTCCCGCCTTGTATGCGGCTGAAGCCACCGGGCCTTACAGCCGACCGCTGCTTGATTACCTCTACGAGCACCAGCACGATGCTGTCCAACTGGAGCCAAAACGGGTTCTCTATCACCGCAAAGCCAAAGGCTGGGAACAAAAGACGGACTGCTCTGACAGCGTGCTAATCGCTGACTATGTGAAAAGTCACAATGTCTCACTCTATGTCCCTCGTCTAGCATGCTATGATGCGCTTATTGGTTACACCAATGACCGCCGTATGCTGGTGCAACACAGACAGGCGATCGCCCAGCGCCAAAGCTGTCGGCTTACGCGGAGCACAGTGCTGGACGAGATGATCGCTTTTCATGACATGGGCATCAAAAAGCTTGATGTTCAGATCAAAGAGCTTGTGATGAGTTCACCGCAGATGACCGAAGATATGGCTCTGCTGAAGAGCATTCCGGGTATCGGCGACGTCACAGCAAGCTATTTCCTTGCGAAAATCGGTGATGCTAAACGATTTGAAACATCGAAAGCGGTCGCGCGCTATTTCGGAATGAACCCCTGCCCGCAACGGTCAGGAAGCTGCAAGACATACGACGGCTCCATATCCAAGATGGGTGACCGATATATGCGGACATTACTCTACTGTGGATCGAGCACTGTGGTGAAGATGGTCAACGGTAAGTCGAAAAAGCTTGGCCAGAGCATGCACGACTTCGTGAAGGAACTGCAGCATCCGAATTTGGTAAAGAATCCCAATAAGAAACCGAAGTCCAAGCGAGTTGTCCGGTGCGCAATCATGCGCAAGCAGCTGGTGCTCATGTGGTCGGTATTAATCAGCCGTCAGCCATATGATCCAAACTTCGGCATCGAACAAGCTTCAAATGCGGCCAACCAGCAACCGCTGACCGACGCGAACGGACATGTCCAGGATCGTGCCGGAGCGGCCCATGATATAGCCGGTGTAGGCAATGATCCTGGGCTGGACGTGAGCGTTCCAAGACGGGGATGCGTGGATGGAAATCCCACCAATGAGCCCACTCCTGCCGGCGGTGGTCGGCCCGCATCCCGAAACCGGCCATCGCGCAGTCGGGTGGGCAACAAACCGAGGGTTCTGACACCAGTATCCTAGCTGCGGCAGTCTGCCGATAGCACGCATCGAAGCATAACGATATCTTTCGAAGCCACGAAGATGTCGCACGTCCGTTCGCGACTCCGAGCGTCATGTGAGGTGCTACGGACCAACTGATGCCATCTGAGCCTGTTTCTGTCGCGGATCCAGGTTTGGTCTATATGCCACAAACATCACATTAACGTTATTCTACGTGGTCTAGAGCCAGTGTCTGATATTCAGGTCCAAATCCCCAGATTTGCCCCTGGGGACTTGACAAAAGCCACAGTATCTATGTGGCCCCATGCGGGCTGCAACGCACTGTATCCCGCGTATCCCCCCAATCTATGCAGGAAACACGGCCTTGCATAGGGAACACTAACCACAACAACACGCCCCATCGGGGTGTGAAACGAGGGGGATGCACATAGATGCAACCGATCAGTCCGATTATCTGTATGATCACGATGCTGTTTATGGCGATACTAGCCATCGTCACCAGCAAACCCGCAAACGCCGCAGAAGGCGGCGTGCCTGAGAACTTGTACAAGGGTGAGCTGATCAGCTACCCGGGTGCTTATGCATTTGAGCTGCCAAGAGCCGGCATCATTCTGGTAAGAGATGCAGACCTTGATGCTCTGCAGGACCCCGACACGGTGGTTGACCTCTCCACCACATTCGACAAATACGACCGCAGCCTGCGCCAAATCTGCGAAGAAGCGCAGAAGCGAGGCTGCCGCACCCTCATCGTCGCCTACGACCACTTCTTTGAACAATATCGGCCTGGGCAGCACGCCCCGCGTAAATACACCTCAGACAGCGATGAGTTCATCACCCGCATCGCCAAGATCGGCGCCTTCGCCCAGAACTACGGGCTGGGGCTTGAGCTCAGCGTGATCAGCCCGCTGGAGCTGGGTGTGGTGTTTGCTGAGAAGACCGGCCAAAGCGGCAAGTGGGTCCACTACCGCGAAGGCAGCCGCGACCCCTCCACAGGCAACTACAACGTGGCTTTCTGGCGTCAGAAGGAGTGGACCAACAACAAAGGCATCATCGACATCGTGCCCGATGGCGTCCGCGTGCTGGCTTTCCGGGAAACGGACAAGGAAGGATCCCAGGATGTCAATCCTGATGAGATCATCGACATCACCGAGACCTGCAAAGTGGACGAATCCGCCGGCGTGACCAAACAGGGGGCCGGCATCCCCGTGCAGCGCATCATCGTCTCCGGCACGGGCCGCACCGACCTGAAAGATTACAACCGCGTGATGGTGATCCAGCGCTACAAAACACCCGAAATGGACTACTTCAGCCCCGAGGCGTTGAAGTTTATGAAGCAGATCATCGACAAGTACGCCGCCGCCGGTGTCAAACTCAACGCACTTTACAGCGACGAGATGCACATCCAGCAGGACTGGTCGTATTTTGCGCACCATGACAACGGCGAGTTCGCGCTGCGATACCTCACCGACAACATGGCCGCCCGATATGCGGAGCTGTATGGCGACAAATACCGCGATATGGAAAAGATGATGGTCTACATGGCCTCCGGTCAGCACGACATGTCCGTCGGCACCTGGGCGAAGGACACCGACGGCCACGTGTTTGATAAGTCCGCGGCTGGTGTGGCGGAGACGGCGCTTTTCCGCTCCCGTTACTTCAAGCTGCTTCAGGACCAGGTGACGGATATCTTCGCCGCGGCAAAACACTACGCCGAGGAGAAGATGGGCCATACCCTGGAATCAAGGGCGCATGCTACTTGGGCAGAGAGCCCCACAATCGACTACGTGGCCAACAAGGGCACGCTGTATGAATACACCGACAGCTTCACCTGGAGCTGCACGGTGCATCAAGCCGCGGCGGCCTGCGCCGACTACTTCAAGTGGGGCGATTACCTCACCGGCAACGGCAACGACACCGCGGAGTGCGGCTTCCTCGACCGCAACTACTGGGGGCTGTCGCTGGCCTGCTCTCTTGGCAGCATCAACGATGTCTCCTGCGCCTATGCCGCGCACTGGGGCATGCCGGGTGCGGTGCATCAGCGCCGGACGATGCTGGCGGATGCCGTCGGTGCCACGGGGCACTCGCTTTATGGTTCCATACAGGATATGCAGCACCGAAAGATCGACGTGCTGACGCTGTATCCCATCAACTTGCACGCCTGGGATGAGCGGTTTGGCAGTTGGATGACCCAGTATGCCTATACTAACTACATCACCCAGCAGAAGCTGCTCGAGTTGGCCAAATGGACGGCGGGCACAGTGGAGGTCCGCGGCTACAAATACACCACCCTTTGCGTGCATTTTGAGCCATTCCCCACCAAGAAGCTGCTTCAGCAGATGTCCCGCTTCGTGGATACCGGCGGTAAGCTGGTTTGGAGCGGCCCGATCCCTATTTTGACAGCCGAAGGCGACTCCGCTCTGCCATACTGGCAAAGCCTGTTCGGCGTGACGGTCGATGAGAAGACCGTTCTGGGCGACATCGCCTGCGGACGGCGCGTCAGCTTCGAGGGCACCCTCGCCGGGCTGCAGGAGATGACCATCCTGACCGACAAAGTGGTGGACCGCATCTACAGCGTAGCCCCTCGCCCCGGCACTCAAGTAGTGGCCAAGCTGATGGGCAAAACCATCGGAACATACAAGGCAGGCAAGAACGGTGGAATGGCGATCTTCCTGGGTTTCCGCCCGCGAGACGACCAGGCCGCCAGCCTTGGCTACGAAACCCGCGTCTGGTTTGATGTGCTGAACCGGATCAACGCCTACCCCTCAACCGGTAAGTATGCCGGGATCAATGACAACCCGGAATACGTAAGCCGGAACAGCGAATACTTCGCCAACCGCTTCCCGAACGGCGCGGTGATGATCGTGCCGCACCTGAAGGACCTGGTGGAAGACTGGGATGCTAACTTCGCGCGTGATGCCAAGAAGGATGCCGAGATCATGAAGGGGCTGGACATGCCCTCCGCCGAGATGAAGTTCAAGGACTACCATGTGGATGGTCACGTCATCAACGGAACAGTCAGCGACGGTCTGTGCTTCAAGCTGGGGCAGGACGGTCAGTTGGTGGCCATCTCAGCCGGTATGATCAGCGAGCTCAGCATCGACGGACGCAAGTGGAAGCTGACCGAGAAGCCGGTGGAGCAGATCGCCTTCACCATGGTGTCCAAGGAACGCAAGGTGCCATCCGGTGCGGTGAGCATGCTGCGCATACAGGCAGCCGAGGGAGCGACCGCCACTATTCCGGCCTCGTTGGTGCCAGAGGGGGCCAAACTCTACGCTCAAGGCGCGCAACCCGGCAGCAAGGGCGATGAGATCGCCTACAGCCGCAAGGGCAGCACCGTGGTCGTGAAGATGGACGCCAAGTACAGCCGCCGTTGGCTGTATTTCGTGAAGTAGGAAATCGATCCGAAATGCCTAAGACCGGGGCGGTGTGGGAATGTCGCTCCGGTCTTAGGCATTAACCACGAATGGTCACGAATGGCTTGAATGCATCCACCGGTTACGCTGATACCGCAGATTATGCGATCTGGAGTGGCTATGTCCGGGGCGGTCTGACAGTACGCTAGCGGCTGCAGAAGGCTCAAGACCGCGCCGGTCTGGCGGATAGCCCGAAGTCAATCGTCACGCCTTGAAAAAGACCGGCGCGGTTAGGGGAAAACCGCCCCGGACTTTGGCAATCCAGACCGGTTGGGGAACATCCCGCCGGTTTTTCTTTATGAACCACGAATGGACACGAATAGACACGAATGGCTTGAATGCATCCACCGGTTACGCCGATACCACAAATCAAGTTTGGCTGGTGCGGTCTGGAATGGCTATGTCCGGGGCGGTCTGACGGTACGCTATCGGCTACAGAAGGCTCAAGACCGCGCCGGTCTGGCGGATAGCCCGAAACCAATCGTCACGCCTCGAACAAGACCGGCGCGGTTAGGGAAAACCGCCCCGGACATAGGCAATCAAGACCGGCGCGGTTAGGGGAAAACCGCCCCGGACTTTGGCAATCAAGACCGGCGCGGTTAGGGAAAACCGCCCCGGACATTGGCAATCAAAACCGCCCCGGACGGTGGCAAAATAGACCCGCGCAGCCGAAAAGCGGTTACTCGCCTAGCAGACGCTGCAGCTCTGCGGTGTATTCGCGCACGATCAGCTCGATGCGCTGGGGGTTGGCGGGCATGCGGTTGTTGCCATACTGGCGCTCTACGTCGGGGGCCATGCGCAGCAGTAGTTGGAGGCTTTTATGCGCTTTCAACCCAATCACGGTGCGTTCCTCCACGGAACTGCCATTGGCGAGCATGTTGCGCAACTGAACGATGCGTAAAAGGGCGATCTGCTGCAGTTCCGCTACATCCGCACTCGTCTTCATCAACTCAAACTGCTGCTTCAACAGGGCCGCGTTTTCGGCGGAAAGACATGGTCCCAGGGCCGTCAACTCATCAACGCTTCGTCGGCACAGTTCCCTTGCCAGCTCCTTTTCGGAGTGGAGTTCGAGGATGATGTCGTCATTGGGGTTTTGAAGCCGTTGGTACTGGTAGATCAAATGTGGGCTGGAGACCCAGCCTGCCATCGCAAAGGAGATGTCGCTGATATGCGCGGTACCGTGTGCGAGTGAACTGAGCTGAGAGTGTTCTGTCAGCCAGTGGTTCAGCGGGAACATGATGCGGTTCACGATGTCGAAACTGCGAGCCAGAATACGCGCGACCTCTGCGCCGGCTTCCGTGCCAAAACGCTCGATGCACCAGTTTTGATATAACTGCTCCGCCGTGCTGTCTGTGCCTTGCACCATCTGGTTATAGACCGAAATGTTGGCTTCGTTCAGGGTGCCGAATGCGTGCGATGAGTACCGTTCCACTCTCGCCACCATGCCGATGACCGCTTGCTGTTCACAATACTCCAGCGTATTCCCGATGGTGTGGTGCATCATATATGGCATGGTGCTGCGCCCGGTGAACTCGTTACCCAGGTCCATCTCCACTACCATCTTCATGCCGTTGCAGTTGCCGATGAAGGGGTGGAATGGGAAATAGGGGTGCCAGTCATACGGCACGTATTTTTCCATCACAAACAGGTTTTGCCTGTTGCCCAGACGTTTGGCGATGATCGCTAAGGCGCGCTCCATCATACGCAGCTCGTCGGGCCCCCAAACAAAGGGCCTAAGGAAAAGGGGCCGCCGTTTACGTTCGCAAACGTTGCTGATGGCTTCAGTGATACGGGCCACACGTTCTACAGGCGGTAGTTCGGAGATGACGCCTTCGTCTTGGTAAAGACTCACTTCGGATTCGGCAAAAGTCAGCACGATACCGTCTAGTTCAGGCAAGACACCGAAAAGGCGATCATATTTCCGCTCAATGTAACGCTGAAGCTCAGGAACAAACTTGACTTTGCCACCCACGGTGAACTGCTCCGGCACACGGCAGAGTTCGTGTGTCCAGATGTCTACCTTCAGACCATGCTGGTGCGCCAGTGCTATGCAGTCACTCACCAGTTGCCGCTTGGCCTCCGCGCCGGGTTCGTCCAGCAGTTCGTCGGCGCGCATGATGATGCCATGAGAGAGTTGAATTCGGTTCATGCCGCTTTGGGCTGCCAGAGGGATCGCCGTTTGCAAATAGCCCCAGTCAGAATCCTGGAACTGCCAGGCTCTCATCTCCATGGTGCTGTTACTCATTGTCGCCTCCGCGCGTTTGCCATCTGAAGGTATTTTACGGCTATCTGGCCGGTGTGTGCCATCTGTGTGAACGATGGAACTAGTTGGTAGTTCCGACAGTCTAATTTCCTGTGGTTAACTGATTATCGCGTGCACGATATCCGTTATCATAAAAGCCCCGTCAGAACTGGTGATTCTGACGGGGCTAATGATTGCAAAAAGGAAATGGAGCGGGAGACGGGGCTCGAACCCGCGACCTTCTGCATGGCAAGCAGATGCTCTACCAACTGAGCTACTCCCGCCCGCGTGGGCGGCTTCGTATTCGGAACGTCAAAATGGAGCGGGAGACGGGGCTCGAACCCGCGACCTTCTGCATGGCAAGCAGATGCTCTACCAACTGAGCTACTCCCGCCCGACGGACTATATGGTGGGCGAGAGGAGACTTGAACTCCTACGCCTTGCGGCACTAGATCCTAAATCTAGCGTGTATACCAATTTCACCACTCGCCCAAAGCCGAACAGCATGAAATAGTATACGAAGGCTAGCCGAAAAAGTCAAGTGCCCGCCTTCCTTCTCAATCTACACCCCATAAATTCCGTACTAATAAGGTGATGAGTGGGGTACAGTAATGAAGTAATATGGTCTACTCATGGAAGAGTTCATTACACGCACGGAAAGGCGGTCCACTATGCGAAGCACAGACTACTCGGATCTCGTTGACAAACAGATGATGGAAGCGATCCTCCGCAGCCGGATTGAAGAGGCGGGTTCGTCAGAAGAACACAAAGAAGTTGAGAAAGCGGTGATCACATTTTCGCGGGAGAGCTGGGCGCTAGGCGATGAGGTGCTTCAACTTTTAATGACAATGCTGCCCGCGACATGGAAATACTGGGACAAAGAGATACTCAACTGGATAGCGGTGCATGCTGGCGAAAAAGTCAGCGATGTCTCTCGGATAGACGACGCTCACGATTCGCAGATTTCATCGACCATGCGTCATCTCATGGGGATCGGAGACATGGAGCCGCTGAAATACAAAAAATACCTCATGCGTGCGATTCGAGTGATTGCCAAAGAGGGAAAATCTGTGATCGTAGGCCGCGGTGCCAACCTCGTCTTGCCTCTTTCGCTGAATGTGAGGATCGTCAGTCAGTATGAGAACCGCGTCCAACGTTGTGTCAGTGGGAGCGGAATCACTGAGAAAGAGGCGCGAAAGCAGATTTCTGAGAAAGACAAGTTACGGGAATGCTTTATCCACCGGATTTACAATCGCGATATTCATGATGTGAACACCTACGATGTGTTATTCTGCACCGACCACCTGGCCCCAGAGCAGGTTGCCAGGAGCATCTATGAACTGGCAGTTCAACTGTGGGAAAGCAAGCATCTGTTATAAAGGCATTTCGGATACGGCGTAATACACAACAGCCGCACTCCAAGTTGCATGACACTGAAGTCAACCACACCTACCTCCGCCAAGGGGTAGGCGTGGCGTTTTTGGTTTTTGTAGCTCGCCCATCGCTACCCTTTCCCAGCCGGTATCCCGCACGAAACCAAGTCCACATGCGTGTTGAATTCGATTTATTACTCTTTTCTTGCTATCCGACCGACTCCAGTTCATCTTAGCCAGATATTACTTGACATATGCTCAGCGAGTGGGCAATCATTAAACGAGTACTCACTGAGTAAGGGCTCATTTTTGAGCCAGTACAGAGGCCGTTGGTCACAGAACGCTAGACCTAAAACATCAAGATGATAACCATACATTTCAACCTGCATAGAGGGGAACGAAATAGATGACCATAAAATACATGCTGGGCTTTGTGATGATTTCGGCTATGGCATTGCCAATGGCTGTATTGGCACAACAGCCCGAAATGCTGAACTTGCAGCAAGGTATAGAGACGGCACTCAAGAACAACAGGACGATCAGGAAAATCTACCTTCTAGATCAAAAAGCCCAAATCAATGACAAAGGTGCTAAGAACGCCTATTTGCCCACGCTGGGTGTGAGCGGTAACTATACGCTGTTGGATAAGGCGGGCACGGTTGATGTGAATGGTGATACCATCACGACCAGCCCGAAAGACAACATCACCGCTGGAGCGACCTGGACGGTGCCTATAGACATCAGTGGCATGATCCGCAATGGGGTGCTGGTGGCCAAAAGCAACAGCCTGGCGGCGCGGTTATCGCTGCAGATGGAGCAAAACAACCTGGTGCTGACGGTGCGTGAGGCCTACTTCCAGATATTGCGAAACAAGGCCAGCCTGGCGGTCGCAGATGAGGCTGTCAAGAACGCAAAGGACCGTCTGCGGACGGCGCAGGCTCTGGTGGATGCCGGTGTGAGCCCTCGGCTGGATATCAGCCGTGCGGAAGCAGCCGTGGCCGCGGCAGAGCAAGTGCGCATCAGTGCTGAAAACGGGTTGGAGATAAGCAAGGCATCGCTAAACAGCACTTTAGGGCGTGATGTCAACACAGTGTATGATGTGCAGCCTGTTGAAGATGCGGTATTGCCTACTGCTGGCTACGACGCGGCTGTGGCGGAGGCACTAGTGGCAAGGCCGGAAATGGCCTTGTCGGATGTCAACATTGAATTGGCGAAGCGAGGAATCCTCTATGCTCGCAGAGGCAGTATGCCCACACTGGGTGTGAGCGGCAGTTGGCAGCTCAACCTCACACCAAGTGCGTTTGCCAATAGAGACATCCAGTATGCCACCACCGCCTCTATGTCATTACCTGTGTTTGATGCCCATGCGACACGAGATGCCGTCAAACAAGCGAAGTTGAGCGTTGATGAGGCAGACATCAATAAGCAAGATATGGAAGAAGCCGTCAAGCTCGAGGTCCGCCAGGTGACGCTGCTGATTAAGGAGGCATCGGAAAAGGTGACCTCCGCAAACAAGGGAGCCGAACAAGCTGGAGAGGCGTTAAGGGTTTCGCGCGTGCGGTATGAAGAGGGTGTGGCGGACCAGATCGAGCTGAGTGACTCAGAGTTGATGTATACACAGGCGCAGTTGAACCTGGTCAATGCGAGGTTCGATCTGCTGACTGCCGTTTCGAGGTTTGACCGCGCGCTTGGCAAATACGCCATAACGGAATAGGGAGAGACTACGTGAATTCAGTTAACCCTTCATATAGAGTTCCTGTGATCGCTGTAGCCACGCTGTTTTTATTTGCTGGTTGTGCCGGCAAAAAGAAGGTTGAGAAGGCCGAATCGGCTTTACCAACCGTAGGTGTTGTGGCTGCCACCAGGGGAGATATCCCATTTACCATCTCGGTGACTGGTGCCTTGAGTGCCGAACGCGATGTCGTGTTGTCTCCCAAGAACACCGGCCGAGTGAAGTCTGTGACTGTGCGCGAAGGTGATCGCGTGAGTGCTGGCCAGATAGTCATGGTTCAGGAGAGCTCGATGAGCAACCTGAGCGTTCAGGAGGCCCGTGCCGCTGTGGCGATGGCTGAAGCCCGTCTGGCAAGATCCATCACCGGCATGAAGGTGCAACCGGCATCAACTGATGCCAGCATCCGCGGCGCAAAGGCCACGCTGGATGCAGCAGAGGCCCGCATGAGAGCGGTAGACGCCGGAGCCAGGCCCCAGGAGCGCGCAGCTGCTGAGGAGGCCGTGAATGTGGCCCAGGCCAACATGGAGAATGCCCGACAGAACTACGTGCGCATCAAAGGGCTGTTTGAGCGTGACGCCATTGGCCGCCAGCAGTTGGATGTGGCGAAGGCTAACCTGACTGCTGCGGAGGCGCAGCACCGCAGCGCACAGCAGAACTTGAATATGGTGCAAGAGGGCTCCCGTCAGGAAGATATAGATGCCGCCCGTGCGAATGTGCAGCAGGCCAAGGAAGCACTGGCCGCAGCCGAAACTGGCCGCAGTCAGAACAGTCTGAGGGTTCAGGAAGTTGCGGAAGCCAAGGCGGCTGTGGCTCAAGCCAAGACCGGGCTGGCTCAGTCGATGCAGGTTGTTGATGACTGCATCACCCGCAGCAGTATCAGCGGTGTCGTTGCCCAACGTGACACAGAACCAGGAGCCATGCTGGATGGCGGTAAACCGGCCATGCGTATTGTGGATATGAACAGCATCTATTATGAGGCACGGGTTCCTGAAAACCTGGTGCGCTATGTGCGTTCCGGGCAGGCGGTCCATGTGAGTGTGGATGCATTCCCTGGCCAATCTTTCAAGGGTGTCGTCGCAAAAATCTACCCTGTGGGCCAGGCTGGCAGCCGTGACTTCACAGTGCGTGTCAATATCGCGAACGCGAACGGTAAGCTAAGGCCTGAGATGTTTGCCAGGGGCGAAATTGTGGCCGACATCCATCACGATGTGGTGGTCGTGCCGCGTGATGCGCTGCTTCAGCGGACATCCGGAGTATCGGTGTTCGTGGTAAGCAAGGATGGCATTGCGAAAGAGCTGGATGTCTCCATGGGATACACCAACCCGAGCTCTGCAGAGGTGACCCTTGTCAAGGCGGGCGATATGGTGGTGGTTCAAGGGCAAGAGAACCTGGCCGATGGCGATAAAGTGAAGGCTGAAAAGACAGTATCCAATATCAACAACTAACGAGAGGTTAGACCCCCTATGTGGTTAACAAACTTAGCCATCAAGAGGCCGGTGTTGATCTGGATGATCTTCTCGGCGTTGGCGGTGATGGGACTGTTGGCGTTGTCCAGCATGAAACGCGAACTTGAGCCCAAAGTGGATTTTCCTTATGTGACTGTCGCGACCGTATACGTAGGTGCGGGACCTCAGGAAGTGGAGACTCTCATCTCCAAACCGCTTGAGGACGCCGTGAACAGCGTTAACGGTGTGAAGCACGTGGACAGCACCAGTCAGGAAGGCATGTCGCTCATCTTTATCGAGTTCAAACTTGGTACTGATGTGGATGTAGCCGTGAACGACGTGCGCAGTAAGGTGGACCGTGTGCGGGCGTCCCTGCCGGAAGATGCCAAGACGCCAACCATCAGCAAGCTGGATGCAAACTCCAGCCCCGTCTTCCGGTTTGGCATGACGGGCAAGCGCGAGCAGCGTCAGTTGCGGTATCTAGCCGAAGAGGTGGTCACCAACCGCCTGGCGCGTGTCTCTGGCGTGGCTGCCGTCAACGTCATCGGCGGTGCCAAACGCGAGATCAAAGTCATTCTTCGACCAGAGCGGTTGAATGCAACCAGCCTGAGCCCTGATTACGTTGTGGCCGCGATGAAAATGCAGAACCTGAGCGTGCCTGGTGGACGTATCGAGCAGAGCCGGCACGAGTATGCGCTGCGGTTGTTTGGCGAGTTCCGGTCGCTAGACCAGATTCGGCAGCTTCGCATAGGGGTGCCTGGATATGCCGGTCAGAGTGTGCAGTTGGGCGACATCGCCACCATACTCGATGCCCAGGAGGAGAAGACGCAGGAGAGCCGTCTGAACGGGCGCAGCACGGTGACAGTAACCGTGCAGAAGACCTCCGATGCGAACACGGCTGAGGTTTGCGACGGCGTAATGCTGGAGCTGGCGCAGTTACGGCGTGATTTACCCAAAGATGTGACCTTCCAGGTGACGAATGACGACAGCAAGCGCATCAACGAGAACCTGCTGGACGTGCAGATATCGCTGATCCTGGCGATCATCCTGGCAGTGCTGGTGGTGTATACCTTCCTTCACAACCTGAGGGGCACCTTCATCGTATCGATGGCGATCCCGATCTCATTTGTCAGCACCTTCCTGGTGATGAACTCTATGGGGCTGACATTGAATACTATGACCTTGATGGCATTATCACTGGCCACAGGTATTTTGGTTGATGACTCCATTGTGGTGCTTGAGAACATCTTCCGGCACCTCTCCAATGGCGAACGTCCGCGTGAGGCAGCCCTCAACGGGCGCTCTGAGATTGGGCTGGCTGCGGTGACGATCACCCTGGTGGACGTGGTGGTGTTCGTGCCCATCGCGTTTATGGGTGGTATCGCTGGCATGTTTTTCAAGGCGTTTGGTATCACCATCGCGGTGGCTACACTGTTCTCGCTGTTCGTCAGCTTCACTCTGACCCCCATGCTGGCCAGCAGATGGTTTAAGGGTGGCGAACACCTGGAGGAAGCGAAAACCGGCTTCTTCGGATTGTTTGAACGCAACTACGGCAAACTGGAAAAGGGCTACCGAAGGCTGCTGGAGCGTGTTCTGACCCATCGCTGGATTACGGTCGGCTTCGGTGTCTGCCTGCTGCTGACCATCTTCATGTTGATCGCCGGTTCACTGGCCGGAAAAACAGAAGCCTCCAAGATGGGCGTCTCGCTGCTCGGGAGTTTCTTGATACTAGCGGTCATCATAGCGGTAGGCGGTTTCGTGCGGCGTGCGATATGGAACCATCCCGTGGCCCCGGCGATCAAGGGCGCCATCGGTCTGGCCGTGATTGGTGCCATCGCCTTTGGCGGTGCGCTGGTTGGCGGAAGCATGACCCACCCACTGCTGCCCTTCCGGTTCTTCGGACAGAGCGATAGCGGAGCGGTTGGGGTCAGCGTGGAGCTGCCGGCGGGCACGTCGCTGGCCACGACTGACCGTGTACTGAAAACTCTGGAAAGCCGGATCAAGGCGGATAAGAACTTGATCCGTGACGTGGCCTCGATCAGCAGCATCGTGGGAGGCACCTCTTCGGGGATGTGGAGTGCTGGTGGGACCGGCTCCAACGTGGGCGAAATCTCACTTGAGCTGGCCGAGAAGAGAGCACTGATGGATCAGTTAGCCTTCTGGCGAGAGCATGAGTATCTGCGCACCCGTAAAGACACCGACCTGGTGGACATCACCCGCAAGGCTGTGGGCAGTATTCCGGGCGCGAAGATCACCATTTCGGCGTCAGGTGGTGAAGGCGGCGGCGGGGCACCAATTGAGATCGACCTACAGGGCTCTAACACCAACCAACTGGTCACCTCCGCGGCGAAGATTCGTCAAGTGCTTGATAGAACCGAAGGTTGTGTGGATGCCGATGTAAGCTGGAAGCTGGGTAAGCCTGAACTGCAGTTCACGTTGGATCAAAATCGAGCGGCCGACCTGGGGGTGAACCTGGTGACGGTGGCGACAGCCGTGCGAACCTATATCGAGGGCAACACGGACGTGAAATACCGCGATGCAGGGAAGGAATACGACATCAGGGTGCAGCTGCCGAAGGACATGCGCACTGACCTCGATGGCGTGGGAGACCTGGTGATCACTTACGTAAACGGGGCACCTGTCAGGTTAGTCGATTTGGGAAGCGTCCGGCTGACCAGCGGTCCCACCAAAATTGACAGACGTGACCGGGAACGACAGGTCGCCGTCACCTGCAACCTTAAGCCTGGGTATCTGCCCGGCAACATGCAGGGGGTGATCGACGCCGCGATTGCTAAGGCGAAGGTGGTGCCGCCTGGCGTGAGACTAGCCTGGTCGGGTGAGAACCAGCTCATGGCGGAAGAGGGAACCTTCATGATGCGTGCGCTGATGCTGGCGATCATTTTGGTCTACATGCTGATGGCTTCGCTGTTCAACTCGCTGCTGACGCCGTTAATCATCATGCTTAGCCTGCCGATGGCACTGATCGGCGCGCTGGTGGCGTTGATTTTGTGCTACAACGCTGGGGTAGATGCCTCGGTGCTGAATGTGGTGGCATTTATCGGTGTGATCATGCTGATGGGACTGGTGACCAAGAACGCCATCTTGATGGTGGACTATACCAACACCCTGAGAGCCCGCGGGTATGAACGCCATGAAGCATTGCTGACGGCGGGGCCAACCCGTATGCGGCCCATTTTGATGACCGCCTTCGCGGCGATATTCGGCACGCTGCCCACCGCATTGGCACTGGGACGCGGATCGGAGTTCCGGCAGCCGATGGGCATCACGGTCATCGGAGGGTTGCTGCTGGGCACCATGCTCACACTGCTGGTGATTCCGGCCGTCTACACCATCTTCGATGATGCGGGGCAATGGCTGAGCGGTCTGGGTCATCGCAAAGCGAAACCGAAGAGCTAAACGGCTCTGCCACGGGGCGGCTGCAGTTTGCAGCCGCCCTTTTTTTTTGTCTTGCAGGAAATGATTGCATGGTTGTGGTAGTATTTACATAATTACCCTCAGGTGGTGTGTAAAGTATGCCTAAGTTTCTGCTCTTATTGCTGCGTTTGCTGGCATTTCCGCTTAAGGTGTACATGATGCTTGCTTGGTGGTTCCGAGGTCGAACGAAATGGATTGACCAGGTACTTTATCCCGGCATGTATTACCCATTGGTGTTAACCAGTCTGATTGGCAGTCTATACGCACAGTTGAACCAAGTGTCGAGTGGCCTTACCCCTCACAATGCGTTGCTGAATGGGTTGTCAACATCACCTATCCTATGCGGGTTACTTGCTTTGATCATGCTGGTGCCAACGGCTATTGTGCTGGCGCGTGGCCGAACGCAGTTTCTATTAGCTCTGTTCATCTGCTCATCAACTGTGAGTGCTTTGTCGGGCAAATGGTACGCCGTGGTGGCTGTGGTCATTGCATATGCGTTACTCGTTGGGTTGCTTAAAAGACTCATGGTAAACGGCGATCTGATGATAACTAAACTCCACTTTGTGCTGGCGCTGACCCTGATGATTCTCTTGGTAGTTGCCGTTGTCATGCCTTACACCCGTACATATGTCTATTTTGGAATGGTCTGTGTGATGGTGCTACTGTCGTACTGGTGTATCATCCCCTCGAACGTATCGACGTCTCCACGAATATCAATGATCCAACGGGCAAGGTCCACCGATGATGCCTGTCCACCATTTGCCAATGATGTGGCTACAGTAGATGGCTGGGTGCAGGCTACACCAATCGAGTTTTGGGAACATCTGTGCCACAACTGGGAAATGAGTATCGTACGAAAAGATGAAACTACCGATATTGACATGCAGTATATAAACCCACTCGATGAAGGTGTAGAAATTGCATGTGAAGCTCGATGGAGCCGTTTACTTAAAGAAAGTGAACTCGACCCAGATGAAGACGAATACGAATATGATGAGATATGGCACAGTTTCATCACCGGAAAGCGCGAGGTCAACGCGCATTGTGACGGTGGCAAATGTAAATGGCAGCTAGATGAACTCAAGCCAAAATATGCCGCTAGCGATGTGACGGATGAATTAATGGCTCAGATGGACCACATCCTACAGGACAATATCACTCTGCTGAAGCAGATGCCGGTGGAGATGGTGCTGAACAGCCAACCCATAGTTTTATGTTACGGAGAGCCTAGGTCGAAAGTACATACGCTGTGGGAGTTGCAGACGCTTGACGGTGAGATTATGGTCAAGGAAAAGCCTACAGTCAACGTGACCGTATATACAGTTGCGTCTGGTAGCGACGGACAAAAATCTCTAGCGATTAAAACTGAGATGGTGCAACTTGGCTAACAGGTGGTCGGTTGTTTCGTAATTACAAACACCCGCCTGTGCATGCACGGCAGCACAAGCTGTAACTGATACTGTTCGTAGGGGCCACCCTTGTGGTGGCCCTTATCGTTGTTC
This sequence comes from Armatimonadota bacterium, assembly GCA_963677485.1. GTDB lineage: Bacteria > Armatimonadota > HRBIN16 > HRBIN16 > HRBIN16. The sequence continues at coordinate 2,351,627 of OY781964.1, forward strand.
GATCGATTGTTTTTTAGGGCGCCCACAAGGGACGCCCCTACAAGCAGTTACAAGCATATCCGCTTCGAGCCAAACCGTTTGGGTTGATCGGGCGGATCAGACCGATTCGGGTGATTCGCCTGATCCGCCCTATCCGTCCTTTAAAACCCATCCCCCCCTCAAACCGGACGCTGAACCCCATAAACCGCCCATAGGATATGGGGGTGAACCATATGGTGAAACGTATAGCGAAGCTTTTTGAAGCAGGCCACTACCCCGAGCGCGGTCTTCAGATCGAACCTCAGCAGATATCCCAAATCGTACAGCAGTTCCAGGCACCCATCCCCATCACGGTGGAGCACCTTGGGGGCCAATGGCGGCTAGGGGAGCTGGTAGAGGTGTGGCCGCACGGCGAGGAGCTGCTGGGCAGGCTGGAGCTGAGCACAGAGGCCGACGCGCTGCTTCAACGGCTGGGTATCTTCGGGCTGAGCGTGGGGCTAGACCCGGGCTGCGAGCGTCTGCTTGAGCTCTCGGTGACCGAGGCGCCGCGTGTGCCGGATGCCCGTATCTTTCGCAAGCAACAGGATCGCATATTTGGAGGTGAAATCCTGATGGAATCAACACATGAACTGCTTCATGTGGACCGGCAGTTGGAGCAGTGGCTTCAACAGGGGCGAATCACACCGGCGGCAGAGCCGTTCGCGCGTGCTCTGCTGGAGATGGGTGAGACGATGCAGTTTCGAGAGGGTCAGAACAGCGTGGCGGCTTTGTTCAGCCAGTTTGTGTCCGCGATGCCGCAGGCGGTGGTGTTCGGCGAGCTCACTCCTGGACAGGCAGCGGCGGGCGATGGGCTGAGCAGCACGCAGCGAGAGTTTCTGGCGAAGCACTGGTCGGATGTGCCTGCGGAGCAGATTGCAGCGCATCTGGACCGAGAGTAGGAGGCGAAAATGGCACGACTATCTGAGAACTGGGACACCCGCATGAGCGAGGGCCGGGTGATCTGCTATCCGGTGAAAGCCGATGCTGTGATCTACACCGGGGCGATACTGGTGCTGGACGCCGGTTATGTGCGACCCTCCGGTGCTGCGGAGACGGGCCTATTTGTAGGAATCGCCGCAGACAACGTGGATGCCACTGATCATACGAGCGGGGATTTGAAGGTGCGGGTGATCAAAACCGGCGCCCATAACTTCCAGGCCACTGGGCTGGTGGCAGCCGACCTTGGCAAGCTAACCTACGCCCCCAACGACGCCAGCGTCAGTCTGAGCGACACCGCTGGCCCCGAGGTGGGTTATCTGGTTGGGCTGAACGCCAACGGCACGGTACGGGTGCGTATCGACCGCTCGGTATGCTAGCGAAGGGAGAAGGCGATGTTATCTAAATCCGAAATCGGTCCGCTTCTTCAAGCGGGGCTTCGAGCAGACTTCCATCGGGCTTACAGTGCCGCGATGGCCGATCTGCTGTATGGGCGTTTGGCCACGGTGATCAGCACCGACCGCAGCGTGCAACGTTACGGCTGGTTGGGTGATGTGCCCACCATGCGCGAGTTTGTGGATGAGCGTCAGCCCGCCGGGCTACGCAGCCACGAATACAGCATCGAGGACAAGGTGTGGGAGAGCAGCATCGCCGTCGACCGGCGTGCGATGGAGGACGACCAGTTGGGGGCTATCCGGCTGCGGGTGCAGGGGCTGGGACGTGAGGCGGCCCGTCACAAAGACCGCGTGGTGGTGGGGTTGATCACCGGCGGTTTCACCGATCTTTGCTACGATGGCACGCCGCTGATCGGCAACACGCATAGCGAAGGCGACAGCGGCACCCAGAGCAACGTGGGCAGCGATGGGCTCTCCGCAGAAAGCCTGCAGACGGCCATCGCCGCGATGATGGGTGTGAAGAACGACCGAGCGGAGCCGCTGGGCATCCGGCCGGACTTGATGCTGGTGGGGCCTCAACTGATGTTCACCGCGCGCGAGCTGCTTCAAAGCGCGGTGGTGGTGGAGAAGGGCGACTCGTTGCGCACCCCCTACACCAACGTGCTGAAGGGGCTGGTCGATCTGGTGGTGTCGCCGGACATCACCGACACCAGTTGGTATCTGATGGATACCAGTCGTCCGATGCGCGGCGTGATCCTGCAGGAGCGCAGCGATGTGCCGGTGGAGCTGGTGTCGTTGGAGGATGCCTCCCGCAGTGAGAGCGTGTTCCTGCGCGACCAATACCTGTTTGGCGTGCGAAGCCGGTTCGGCGCCGGTTACGGCCTCTGGCAGGCCGTGTGGGGCAGTACAGGCGGTTCCGGCGCGTAGGATGAGCCTCGCCCTGATGGAATATCGGGCGATCTGGTGATATTGGGGGTCAACACCGGCGCAGAATGTATATCCGCGCCGGTGTTTCTGTGACAATGAGCGATCGAAAGGGAGGTGCGAGGTGGACCAACAGGCGTTCACGCAAGTGCTGACACTTCTGAGCGCAGTGCTGTCGGCACAGTGGGCTTTCACACGCTATACGCTGCGCGCGTTGGAGCGTGTGATCCAGGCGCAGGAGGCCACGCTGCAGCAGCGGCTGGTTTCGGTGGAGTCGGCGGTGCAATGCAACGCGGAGGCGATGTCCGAGCTGCGGGAGACGATCCGTGAGCTGAGCATGGTCATCGCCCTGCGGAACGGCAGCCCGACACTGGAGCCATCTGCACATCGTATGAAGGAGGAGACGAGATGAACCTGCTGACTAGTTGCTTCGGCAGAAAGATTTTGGAGGCTGCGAAACAGGCTTTGATTACACACATCAGTGAAGAGGTACGCCGGCTTGTGGACAAATACGCTCACGACCCTGAAGTGCTCTGCCAACAGCTTACGCAGTTCATCCTGCGCACGCTGAAGCTGGTGCAGTGATGAGCATCACCGTGACGCTGGCCGATGTGAAGCTGCTGGCTTATGAAGAGGGCAGCACCAATGACGCTGCGGTGACGGCTTTGATGGAGCTACTTGTTCCTGCGATCGAGGAGCGGCTGGACAGCAGCCGCGTGACCGAATACTCCAGCACCAACTGGGTAAAACTGGCCGTCACCAAGATCATCGCAGGTGAGTGGGTGGCACGACGGGCCAGGCTGGTCGATCCTGAGAGCACCGTTGTTGACAGCACGGCCAGTTTGCCGTTAGCCGACCGGCGCGATGACCCCAGCGGTTTGATCAGCGCGGGCTGGAACGCTCTGCTTCCGCTGGTGAAGGACGAGTTCTTCTGGCTGGGTTCCGCCGAGTGGCTGGAGGGTTTGGATATGGAGGGGTAAGGGGCGAGGAGATGAGGAGAGCAACCATCGTTTCCTACTCGTCCTACTCATCTGACTTGTCGTACCTGCCAAAGCCCCTATTGCCACTGTCCGGGGCGGTCTGTGCGCAGGCTTACGGCTACGGAAGGTAATAGACCGCGCCGGTCTAGCGGTTAGCCAACTAGATTGGTTTCGGGATCAAGACCGGCGCGGTTAGGGGAAAACCGCCCCGGACATAGGCAAATCTTCCCTGCTAAAGCCCAGAATGGCTGTGTCCGGGGCGGTCGGTGCGCAGGCTAGCGGCTGCAATGGGCTCGAGACCGCGCCGGTCTGGCGGATAGCCATGAAGATATGTTTCGGCAATCAAGACCGGCGCGGTTAGGAGAAAACCGCCCCGGACATAGGCAATCAAGGCCGGCGCAGTGGGAAAACCGTCTTGTTCCCATCCTCCCCATCCGTGTCATCCGCGTAATCCGTGATTCAGACAGTCCGGGTATGCCCCCGGTCTCAGGCAATCAGGCCTGCGCTTTGCTACAATAGGGTTGATGACAAACAGCGATATTCCACATAGTGTGCCCCTCTCTTCAGAGGGCCTTTGCGCGGGTTACGACCGGCGGGAGGTGCTGCGTAACATCAGCTTTGAACTGCACTCTGGCGAGTTTGTGGGCATCATTGGTCCCAACGGATGCGGCAAATCTACGCTCATCAAGGCGCTGACAGGTATCCTGAAGCCCACTGGCGGACGTGTTCTGGTTCAAGGACAGCCGTTGAGCGAACTGAGCGTGCGCGAGGTGGCCAGACGGATGGCGGTGGTGCCTCAGCATGAGCAGGTGGCGTTTGGCTTCAGTTGCCGCGATGTGGTGATGATGGGCCGCGCCGCCTACACAGGCATGATGGGCCACTATACAAACAAAGATAAACTGGCCGCTCAGGCAGCTATGGAGCGTATGAGTGTTTGGGAGTTTCGCGACCGGCCTGTGCAGCAGCTTTCGGGCGGTGAACGCCAACGGGTGGGTCTGGCCCGAGCGTTGGCGCAGCAGTGCGACCTGCTTCTGCTGGATGAGCCGACCTCGCACCTGGATATCAGCCACCAGATCAGCCTGTTAAGCGAAATACAGAGCCTGCGTAACGAGGACGGGCACACGGTAGTGGCGGTGTTGCATGAGATCAACATGGCAGCCGAGTTCTGTGACCGCATCCTGGTGATGCATAAAGGCAGCGTCGTAGCGGATGGCAGCCCGGCTGAGGTGATCACCCCGCGGATGTTGAAGCGGGTGTTCGCACTCGATGCGCTGGTGCGGATGAACCCGGTGACCGGGCGTCCGCATATCCTGCCCAAAGGTTTGCCGGTGGTCGACACGGCTGGCGAGGGTGCGCGGGTGCATATGGTGATTGGCGGTGGCAGCAGCACGCCTTGGATGGCCGCGCTGGTGTCTGCCGGATACAGCGTATCCGCCGGGGTGGTAAACCTGCTGGACAGCGACGAGCAGAGCGCGCATGAGATGGGTGTGGAGCTGGTGGTGGAAGCCCCTTTCACGCCGATCAGCGAGGAGAGCATCCAGCAGCTTCGCGATGTGGTGCGTTTGTGCCGTGCTGTGGTGGTTGGTCCTGCCTGGCTGGGTTTCGGTAATCTGGCCAACCTGCATGTGGTGCTGGAGGCGCTTCGGAGTGGTGCCTGTGTGCTTCTGGCCGGTGCCGATCTGGAGGGGCGCGACTACACCGACGGTGAGGCCAGCCGCATCTGGGCGGAGCTGATCCGTTTAGGAGCCGTGGTGGTAGAGACGCCCGATCAGGCCGTGGCCATATTGCAACAGCGCATCGGTTAGTAGGTTGCAGCCCGGTGACATCCCCTGGGCACGTTAATCTCCTGATTGGCATATCGGCATGATTCTTGGGGGAGGTTTTTCGGAACCTCCCCCTTTTTGCGTATCTATGGTTCTGGTGAAACAGAGGTGCGGCGATGGAGTTCTTTTCCGAGATTTGGCGGCGTCTGCAGCGCCGAAAAATGACGCATGAGCAGGTGCCTGTGTGCGACGGGATAGGCTGGAGTGGCGCGCTGGTCTGGGATGGCGGATTGAAACAGCCCAGCCTGACGGAATGCCTTGAAATGCTGCAGGACGCCCAGGTTCAGGCGGCGCTTCAGACCAAGAAGCTAGGCGCTCTGAACGCCGAGTGGCATATCGAGCCGGGTTATGACACCGAAGCCAGTCTGCGCGCAGCCCGACTGGTGAAGTATGCTCTGGAGCAGTTGAAGGGCAGCCTGGGGCGAGTGCTGTGGAACGCAATGGATGCGCTGGCGTTTGGTTATTCCGTGCAGGAGATCAACTACCGGTTGTGTCAGAAGGGGGAATTCGCCGGCAGCGTGATCTGGCAGAGTGTCAAGGCGAAGGACCCTCGGTTGGTCAGTCTGAAGGTGGATGAGTATCTTAACCTCACCGGTATCGGATGCACCGATGCGGAGGGGCGCGAACTTCAGGTGCCGATGGAGAAGTTCGCGGTGTATATCTACAACCCGCGGTTTGAGAACCCCACTGGTCAAAGCGACTTGCGAGCCGCTTTGATGCACTGGAAGGCGAAACGGCGGCTGCTTCAGAGCTGGCAGCTCAGCCTGGAGCGGTTTGGCGCCCCTACCATGAAGGGCACATTGCCGCGTAATGTTTCCGACTACGAACGTGAGGAACTGCTGCATGTGCTGCAGAGGGTTCACGAAAACAGTGCGATTGTGGTTCCAGACGACACGAAGGTTGAGCTGCTGGAAGGGCAGCCAAGCATCAACAACAGCTACCTGACCGCCGTGCAGTTTCACAACAAAGAGATCGCCAAAGCGATCATGGGGCAGACCCTCACCACAGACGAAGGATCGCGGGTGGGCAGTCTGGCTCTGGGCAAAATCCACTTCGAGGTGCTGCAGTTCTACATGCGCTGGCTGAGGCGTGAGCTGGCGGAGCAGCTGGTGGAGGAACAGTTGATGCGCCGGCTGGTGGAAATGAACATCCCCGATGCCGCGGTTCCTAAGTTGGTTTGGGTCGAATCGAAACAGGAGGCGGATAGTGAGCTCCATTCTTAGTGTTCAAGATCGTGATCATCTGATCAATCACCCTACGGTGAAAGCCGCGCTCGCGAGCCGGTTCAAGCGTCTGTTGTCGGATGTCCGTGCCAAGGGATATCCCCTGCTGGTTTGGGAGGTATACCGCAGCGAACAGCACCAGCAGGAGCTCTATTGCCAGGGTCGGAGCAGTGTCTACCTTCGCAAGATGGGTGTGCCAGCCAACCTGATCGCACAGGCCCGATTGATGGGATACAACCCCGATAAGCCTCGCATCACCAAACAACGGTTGGCTGGGATGCACTCCCAAGGCCGTGCGATGGATTGTGTATGGCTTATCAAGGGCCAGCCGAGTTGGAATGCACCCGACGAGTGGTGGCAGTGCTACAGCGCTGTGGCTAAACGCCTGGGCCTGAGCTGGGGCGGCGACTGGAAGATGCGCGACATGGCGCATGTTCAGTGGGAAAAGAAGCTGTGAGGAGCGGAGGAGTGGAGGAGAACGGGAGGCAGGAGAGCAGGAGGCAGGAGAGCAGGAGATGAGGAGAGAGGAGAATGGAGACAGGAGAATGGAGACAGGAGAATGGAGACAGGAGGCTGCTCCCTGGGAACGCCAATCTCCCGATTGGCATCTCCCGTCCCTATCCTCCCCATCCGTGTAATCCGTGGTTCAGACAATACGGGCGGGTCGGACGTAGGCAATTATTACCTGTCAAAGCCCGTACTGCCTATGTCCGGGGCGGTCTGTGCGTAGGCTAGCGGTTGCAGAAGGCTCGAGACCGCGCCGGTCTGGCGGTTAGCCTGAAGTCATTTGTCTCGCCTTGGATCAAGACCGGCGCGGTTAGGGGAAAACCGCCCCGGACGTAGGCAATTATTACCAGCCAAAGCCCAGAATGGCCATGTCCGGGGCGGTCTGTGCGCAGGCTAGCGGCTACGGAAGGCTCGAGACCGCGCCGGTCTGGCGGTTAGCCATGAAGCAGCTTGTCACGCCTTGGATCAAGACCGGCGCGGTTAGGAGAAAACCGCCCCGGACTTAGGCAATCAAGACCGGCACGGTTGGGGAAAACCGCCCCGGACGTAGGCAATCAAGACCGGCACGGTTGGGGAAAACCGCCCCGGACGTAGGCAATCAAGACCGGCACGGTTGGGGAAAACCGCCCCGGACGTAGGCAATCAGGACCAGTGTAGCGTGGGAAACTGCCCCGGACATTGGCGGGGCGGTACGAAAAAGCGGGCCGGGATTTCTCCCGGCCCGCTTTTTTGATTCAAGGATCAGGACTAGAGGGCTGCGCCTGCAGCTCCGAAGTTCTGGTCGATGATGACGTAGTCGAACAGGTTCACTGAACCGGTGCAATCAAGGTCAGCCATTGCGTCTGCTGAACCGAAGTTCTGGTCAAGAACTACGATGTCAAACAGGTTGACTTGGTTGTCGCCGTCAGCGTCGCCGTTCACTGGGGCCATGGCCACAGGAACGTCAACATCACCAACCACTACGCCTGCGGATTTAACTCGCAGCCAGTGGGTGCTCTTGGCGAGTACGTCGTAGGTGCCGGGTACAACATCGGCCACTACGAACTTGGCATCGGCATCCAAAGTAGCGGTGACGGTCTTCTTGACGTCCGCACCCTGCTTCAGAACGACATCAATGGACTTGCCTGCCATGTTAGCAGCGGTTAGTGCTGCGTCAAGGTAGGTTCCAGTGATGGAGCCGATGGTCTGGTTGTATTCGTAAGCACCGATGTCAGGCTTGGTGCCTGCGGGCATCGGGCGGACGTTGTCGTTCACGTCAAAGGTTCGGATGCTGTCGATCGCTTTTCCGAAAGCAAGCTTCGAATCGGCGGTCAGGTAACCGGTTGCTGGGTCTAGCTTCGCATCGCCAACCACCGTGTCAGCAGGCATGCCGAGAAGGAAGTCACCAGCGGTTCCACCGCGGACGATGTTTCCTTTTCCTACTAGAGGAACAGTGGCTGAGCACTGCAGGCCGCCGGTTGCATCAAAGATGCAGTAGTTGGCGGTGACAACGTCGTTTCGAGCTGCCTGGCCAGAGACCAGGTTAGCAGGGGTTCCACCATAGATGGTGCAGTTGTCAAGGGTAATGGTGGAAGGTGCAGTTGAGTTACTGGTCAGGTTCAGGAGAGAACCGCCGTAACCGGTGCCCTGCCAGATGGTGTTTCCAGCGGTCATAGAGATAGGAGTTGCATTAGCGGCGGCACCAGCGATGGCGCGATAGCCACCGGAACCACCGTAGAATGCGCATTTGCTGTATGTCGTGATGGACGGGCCAGAAAGAGCTGCACCGTCGTTGTTGCAACTGACAAACTCATTGGTGGCTGGGACTTTCGAACAAGTCAGCCATTTGAGGTTCAGTGTGCCGCCAGCGTTGCGTACGAACACGATGGCGCGGTCAGTTCCGTCTGTTGGGTTTTTCAGCAGTGGATCAAGGTTCAGCTTCTGGGTTGCAGATACACCGTTGATGTTCAAGACACCTGTGGCACTTCGCATGATCGCGAATAGTGCGCCGCACTTGCCCTGGACGTCCATGTCATTAACGGTGAGTGTGCCATCGCCAAGCAGAATGAAGTTGTTGACAGCGCAGTCTTTGATGACTGGCTTATTCATGACGGCAACATGCCCGGTAGCGCAGTTGATATTTGCGCCTCCCTGGAAGACAGCACCGTTGAATGTGGTGGTTCCACCAACCATGTTAATCCCAGACTGGAAGATGGAGCCATTGAAGGTGCTGGTGCCATTCTGTAGTTGCTGGCCGCCTTCGAACTTGGTGGTGGCATCGCAGGTCACGTTACCGCCGTTGTTCAAAATGCCGATGCCGCCGCCGTTCCAGTTGGTGCCCACTACAGTAGCGTTACCGCCCTGGTTGAGCATGGCCCAACCTGTGTCGCTAAGGGTGCAACCGGTCAGGTTGACCTGTGCGCCGCCGGCCAGGTTCATGATACCCACGTTGGAGTTACCAAACGTGGTGTTAGTTATGTTGTATGTTCCTGGTAAGCCCACATATATGCCCCACCACTTGTTTAGCAGCAGTGCATAGTCTTTGCTGTTGGTCAGGGTGCAGCCGGTGGCATTCACAGTCAGTGATGCAGGGACTGTTCCTTGCGCGTTGATAGCACCGACCGTCACGTTTCCGGCGACAGTGGTGTTAGTTAAGCCAACAGTTAAGTTGCTTGTTGCGGCGGCGGGGGCAATGTTGATTCCGCTGTTGTTGTTAAGAGAAGCAGTACCGCCGGTCAGGCTAACGGTGCCGTCGGAAACTTGCACACCGTTGGTGACGTTGGATTCAAAGTTGCTTCCAGTCGATGTCAGAGAACCACCAGCGACTGATACGCCGTTAGCTCCAGCCTTCTTCAGTCGTACATTGGTCAGAGTGATGGCGCAGTTACTGCCATTGAGGAGGTTGGTGCCCAGTCGTGGGCCGTTGGTGGGAAGACAGCCGCCGTCCAGCGTCAGGTCTTGGAATGTCATGTTGCTTACGCCGGCAGCGATTGGCTTGCCTTGGAAGCGCATGTAGTTCAGGATGTAGTAGCCGTTGGTGCCAGGGCCGTCAATCCTAAAGTTGGCGGCGGTACCGAGTGCGGGCATGTCAAAAGTGAAGATGTTCCATGCACCAGCAGTGGCTGTGAAGTGTTTGGAGTTACCTTCAGAGATACCGCCAGTGGAACCCATCCAGAAAATCTGGAAATCGCCACCGATGGAGCTCCATACACGCCATGTGCAGGTTACAGGAGCGCTGCCCAGGTTGATGTTAGGCGTCGGTGCGAATGGGTCACCACCGGTGACGTCCCAGCGGATACCGCCGTCAGCACCAGCCACATAGGACTTGGTGACGTTGTTACCAGCAGGCCATCCGGTCACGACTGATTCTGTGGTGAACTCAAATCCGGGAAGGTTGGCACCCGGCTGTGGACCAACAAGATTGAAATAGCACTGGATCGAAGTTAAATCCTTGCCGCGACCCTTAATGGTGAGGTTTTTAGTAGGCGCTAAAATTGCGATGTTGCTGTCACCTATTTCGAGGTGGGTAGCTTTGTCTACGAAAATGGTGTCACCGGCTGCTGCTGAGTTAATCGCGGAGGCGATAGTTCCGCCACCCGAAACTGTAATGGTGGCAGCTTGCAGACCCATAGTGAGACCCATCGCGCAGATGGTAGCCAACGCGAAGGCGAATGGCTTGTTGCTCATTGAGAATGACCTCTCCCTTAGAAAATTAGTAGTGATAGATTCATCCCTTTGCACGGGGACGGTCGGGCTGCATGAGCAAGTGCCAGCGAACCACAACCATATCTCTATTATTTACCAGATTTAGTGGAAAACCCTTGCATTTCTGATAATTTAGTATGTTACATATTATCATGTTTATGTAACATGCGGGGTGGTGTGTGGAATATGACAGGTGATAACGATAAGTTTATCACGGGCTGGTGCTTTGGATTGGATTGTGGGAGAGGCTATTTACGGGCGATGATTAATGTTAGACGTCTGTTTTGGCGGCATGTATTCAAAATTGATGATACAGATCCGGTGGGATGGCCTTTGTGAGCCATTTGGCTGCCTATGTCCGGAGCGGTCTTGTTCCCGAAAGCAAACCAGAGGGGCTAACCGCCAGACCGGCGCGGTCTCGAGCCATCTGCAACCGCTAACCTGCGCACAGACCGCCCCGGACTTAGGCAATCTGGGCTTTAGCAGGTAAGAATAGCCACAGTCCGGGGCGATTTTCCCGTAACCGCGCCGGTCATGTAAGTGACTTGGCGTTATAAAGGTCATTCATCCTAACTGCGACGGGTTCCATCAGCCCGCTAAAGCAGGCCTCGTCACCCGTTGCTTATCATCTGGCGGTCCGCTGAAGCGGACGCGGGGATACTCCCTGCGCCGGCCGGAGCGTAGCGACGCCGGCCGCTAATGATCAGCCATGCGGTGAGGAAACCCCTTAGGGACGCCAGTCCCGTGGGGTGACCGAACCCGTGGCCAGTTGCCGACATCATTAGTTGCAGCCTGGGCTGCTGTGCATGCATGGGCGGGTGCTCGTTCCCGAAATCAAACCTGAGGGGCTATCCGCCAGACCGGCGCGGTCTCGAGCCATCTGCAACCGCTAGCCTACGCACAGACCGCCCCGGACATAGGCAACGCTTGGCGTTATAAAGGTCATTCATCCTGACTGCGACGGGTTCCATCAGCCCGCTAAAGCAGGCCTCGTCACCCGTCGCTTATTATCTGGCGGTCCGCTGAAGCGGACGCGGGGATACTCCCTGCGCCGGCCGGAGCGTAGCGACGCCGGCCGCTAATGATCAGCCATGCGGTGAGGAAACCCCTTAGGGACGCCAGTCCCGTGGGGTGACTGAACCCGTGGCCAGTTGCTGACATCATTAGTCGCAGCCTGGGCTGTCGTGCATGCACGTTTTCGGTCTCGTTCCCGAAATCAAACCTAAGGGGCTAACCGCCAGACCGGGGCGGTCTCAAGCCATCCGCAACCGCTAGCCTGCGCACAGACCGCCCCGGCCATAGGCAAATGAAGCTGTGGCAGGTAGCAGTCGCCACAGTCCGGGGTGGTTTTCCCCACACCGCGCCGGTCATGTAAGTCACTTGGCTTTATAAAGGTCATTCTGCCTAACTGCGACGGGTTCCATCAGCCCGCTAAAGCAGGCCTCGTCACCCAGGGCGATTCGCGAATCGCCCCTACCTGCGTCCGCTGAAGCGGACGCGGGGTACTCCCTGCGCCGACCGGAGCGTAGCGACGCCGGCCGCTAATGATCAGCCATGCGGTGAGGAAACCCCTTAGGGACGCCAGTCCCGTGGGGTGACCGAACCCGTGGCCAGTTGCCGACATCATGAGTTGCAGCCTGGGCTGCCGTGCATGCATGAGCGGGTGCTCGTTTCCGAAAACAAACCTAAGGGGCTAACCGCCAGACCGGCGCGGTCTCAAGCCATCTGCAACCGCTAGCCTGCGCACAGACCGCCCGGACTTAGGCAACGCTTGGCGTGAAATGGGGCTGTCTTCCTGACCAGGAATGGACACCGCACGCGATGTCCCTACTTCGCCATATCCGAAAGGTCCACTCTGATAAACTTATATGTGATGAAACTCACAGATTTCGATGTTTTGGTGGTCGGGGCCGGGCACGCAGGCTGCGAAGCGGCACTGGCATCGCATCGGATGGGGCTGCACACCGCGGCTGTCACGCTGGACATCCACCGAATCGGCCATCTACCCTGTAATTGCAGCTTTGGTGGACCAGCCAAGGGCCAGTTGGTTCGGGAAATCGACGCGTTGGGCGGTCAGATGGCACTCAATGCTGACATCTGCTGCACCCATGTGCGGCATGTGGGAACCAGCAAAGGGCCGGCCATCCAAACACTGCGCGTTCATGTGGAAACGGTGCTTTACCCGCAGCTCATGCGGCGCACGCTGGACGAAGCTGGTGTGACGGTTATGCAGGCTGAGGTGCTGACACTGACCTCTGAAGAGGCATACTGGCGGGTGGGGTTTGCCGATGGCAGCACAGCTCTGTGCGGTGCAGTCGTGGTGACCTCAGGCACTTTTCTGAACGGGGTCACACGCATCGGCGATCAGAGCTGGGAGGAAGGCCGAAGCGGAGAGCCTCCGGCCCGCGGGTTGTCAAACAGCCTCCGCCAGCTTGACCTCAATCTGGGCAGGTTCAAGACAGGCACCACCGCCCGCATCAACAAGCACAGCGTCGATTGGGACCAACTGACCGTCACCCCCTCAGAGCCTGACTGCCCGCCCTTCTCCAACGAGTTGGAAACCCGGCCCAATATTGAAAAACTACTGCCGTGCTGGCTAACCCGCACCACTGAGCGTACGCACCAGATCATCCGAGATAACCTCACACGCTCCTCGCTGTATGGCGGTTTTATCACCGGTGTGGGTCCGCGCTATTGCCCCTCAATAGAGGACAAGATAGTGCGTTTCCCCGATAAGACTACCCACCCCATCTTTCTGGAGCAGGAGAGCTGGCAGCGCGATGAGTTATATGTTCAGGGCGCCAGCACCAGCCTGCCTGCCGATGTGCAGTTGTTGATGCTTCAAAGTATGCCAGGTTTGGCGAATGTGGAGATCATGAAACCCGGGTATGCGGTTGAGTATGACATGATCTACCCCGATCAGCTCACACCATACTTGCAGAGTAAGGCGCATCTTGGGCTGTTTTTCGCGGGTCAGGTGAACGGCACCTCCGGTTATGAGGAGGCCGCCGCACAAGGTATTGTGGCGGGTATCAATGCCGCACGCTACCTGCAGAAGGAATCACCGGTGGTCATCACACGCCAGCAGGCCTACATAGGGGTCTTGGTCGATGATCTGGTGACGAAGGGTGTGCAGGACCCGTACCGCATGTTGACCAGCAGGGCGGAATTCCGGCTAAGCCTCCGGCATGACAATGCGGACATGCGTTTGAGTGAGCTGGGGCATAAGATCGGTCTGCTGAGCGCTCATCGCACGGAAAAGTGGCAGCGTAAACTCCAGCAGGTGCAGCTCATAAAGCAGCTGCTGCAGGGCGTCTTCTTAAGCGGGCAAGACAACCCGAGGCTTCTGGAACTAGGCATCGCGCCGTTGCATGACCGCACTCCGTTTATGGAGCTTTTACGGCGGCCAGAGGTGGAGCTGTCAGAGCTTAGCGACTGGTGGCCTGATGGCTGCCCGACCGATGGCGAGGCGCTGGATGAGGTGCTGCTGAACAACCGGTACCATGGCTACATCAAAATGCAGCAGCGGCAGATGAAACAGCACATCAGGCATGAGCAGATGCCCATCGCCGAAGATTTCGACTATCAAGCGATCCCAGCCCTCAGCTATGAGACCAGGGAAAAGCTCAGCCGAATCCGGCCGTTGAGTGTGGGTCAGGCCAGCCGCGTGCCGGGCATACGGCCTTCTGACATCGCCGTGCTGATGGTCTGGCTCAAACGGCAGTCGGGGTAGGTATGTCTTACTCGTCTTGTAGGGGCCTTCTCGTCTTGTAGGGGCCTTTTTTTAACCGCGAATGAACGCGAATGAACGCGAATGGGAAGGTGCGAAGGGATGCGTTGCCGCTTGAGACCCGTTCGTTTGGCTGTGTCCGGGGCGGTCTGTCCGTAGGCTAGCGGTTACAGAAGGCAATAGACCGCGCCGGTCTGGCGGATAGCCTGAAGTCGCTTGTCCCACCTTGATTTTAGACCGGCGCGGTGTGGGAAAACCGCCCCGGACTTAGGCAATCAAGATCGGCACTAGGATGCGTGGACGCTCGAGTCCCGCACAATTGGCTATGTCCGGGGCGGTCTGTCCGTAGGCTAGCGGCTGCAGAAGGTAATAGACCGCGCCGGTCTGGCGGATAGCCTGAAGCCGCTTGTCCCACCTTGATTTTAGACCGGCGCGGTTAGGGAAAACCGCCCCGGACTTAGGCAATCAAGACCGGCGCGAGGATGCGTGGACGCCCGACACCCGCACGTTTGGCTGTGTCCGAGGCGGTCTGTCCGTAGGCTAGCGGCTACAGAAGGCAATAGACCGCGCCGGTCTGGCGGATAGTCTGAAACCGCTTGTCCCGCCTTGATTTTAGACCGGCGCGGTGAGGGAAAACCGCCCCGGACACAGGCAGTCAAGACCGGTGCGGTTGCGGAAAACCGCCCCGGACTTAGGCATTCAAGACCGGCGCGGTTAGGGAAAACCGCCCCGGACACAGGCAACTAAGACCGGCACTAGGATGCGTTGCCGCTTGAGACCCGCTCGTTTGGCTGTGTCCGGGGCGGTCTGTCCGTAGGCTAGCGGTTACAGAAGGCAATAGACCGCGCCGGTCTGGCGGATAGCCTGAAACCGCTTGTCCCGCCTTGAATTTAGACCGGCGCGGTTAAGGAAAACTGCCCCGGACTTAGGCATTCAAGACCGGCGCGGTTAGGAGAAAACCGCCCCGGACTTAGGCATTCAAGACCGGCGCGGTTAGGGAAAACTGCCCCGGACAGTGGCAATCAAGACCGGCGCGGTTAGGGAAAACCGCCCCGGACACAGGCAACTAAGACCGGCGCGGTGGGGAAAACCGCCCCGGATGGTGGCGTTCCTGCCATCTGAAATCGCGGTGCTGATGGTGCGGCCCAAACGGCAATCGGGCGAGTTTTGCTCTGATTGCTGTGGTAAGTGCAAAAAAACGTATATATGGGTTGAAGTTCCAGTCCTGTGTGATGCATCATGAAAAAGAGTACGTGCTCCCCACGTCGGAAAACACGACTGTGTTAGATTGCGAGGCAGCCGATTGGTCTTCAGCTCTCATATCTTTGTCTATTACTTCATGCCGATCGCGCTGGCTATCATCTATTCCCTGTACAAAGCTCCGCAAAGATGGCGTAACTTCGCACTGATCATCCTGGGTTATATCTTCTACGGCTGGGCCAACCCCAAGTTTATTTTCCTCATGTTCGGCACCACATTTCTGGACTGGCTGCTCAGCCTGATCATCGCCACCGATAGCTGGCATCCCATCCGCGCCAGTCACAGCAACATCGTGCCGCTTCCCAAAGGTCCGCGTACGAAAACTCAGCGGACCGCGCTGGTGCTGTCGGTGGTCTCCAACCTCACCATGCTGGGCTTCTTCAAATATTTTAACTTCGGCGTAGACAGCTATAACTCGTTGATGCAGACCCTGGGGCTCAGCCAGTATGTGGCCCATGACTTTTTGCGCGTGGTACTGCCGCTGGGCATCAGCTTCTATACTTTTCAGTCTCTGAGCTATATTATCGACGTCTACCGCGGTGATGCGAAAGCGATGCGCAACTTCACCGACTTTAGCTGCTTCGTGTCGATGTTCCCGCACCTGGTGGCCGGGCCTATCCTGAAGTTCAGCTATCTGGCTGACCAGTTAGAGCACCGCACCCTCACCCTGGATAAGTTTGCCCGAGGCAGTGCCTTCTTCTGCCTGGGAATGGCAAAAAAAATCCTTCTGGCGAACCCCTGCGGAAAAGTGGCCGATACGGTGTTCAACGCCGGGCATATCAGCACGCTGGATTCCTGGGTGGGCGTGTTTGGCTACTCGTTCCAGATTTACTTTGACTTCAGCGGTTACAGCGACATGGCGATTGGCTTAGGGCTGATGCTGGGGTTTGTGTTCGCCCGAAACTTCGATAACCCGTATCGCTCGCAAAGCATCTCCGAATTCTGGCGGCGATGGCACATCTCGCTCAGCACATGGCTCAGGGAGTATCTATATATCCCGTTGGGCGGCAACCGCAAGGGCAAAGTTCGCACCTATGTGAATTTGATGCTGACCATGCTTCTGGGCGGTTTATGGCATGGGGCCAGTTGGAACTATGTCATCTGGGGTGCGATCCACGGTGGTATGCTTGCCTTTGAGCGCAGCCTGGGCAAGAAGGGCCCCTATATGGGTCTGCCGGTATTTCTGCGGGTGGGCATCACATACATCGTGGTGCTCATCACCTGGGTGTTTTTCCGCTCTGCCGATTTGGGGGCATCGGCTCACTATGTGGGCACGATGTTCGGGTTTGGCAGTCAGGCGCCCAGTGTCAGCCTGCTTAGCGGGCTGCTGTTCAAGCCCTACTACATCATCTGCATGTTGATATCGGCTGTGGTGGTGTGGAAGTTGCCCGACACCTGGGACTTTACGCAGAAGCTCACCTGGCCCAAAGCTGTGGTCTGTGTGCTGCTGCTCTGGCTGGCACTGGGCGTTCTGGCCACACAAGAATACAACCCGTTCATCTACTTCATATTCTAAACGGCGAAGGAGGCTAACCAATGACTGATAAACAACCGTATGTGCCCCTTTACGAGCCGAACAGCCGTGAAGAAGAGGCCGAACTGAGCCTTAAATACACCAAGTTCTCCAAGGGTGTGCAGATATTCTTCGTCGTGATTCTGCTGCTGACCATCTTATCCGAAAGCGGCGTGCAGATGGTTGCTGACATCACGGCCTCGCGTGCCTACCAGGACGACAGTACGAAGGTTCCCGAGCGCAAGCTGTTCCGATGGGTGGAGTTCTGGCAGCTTGGTCCCAGGACCGAGCAGATCAAGTCGGCTAAAGGCTTCTGGGATTACTGGGGGCTGCTGCCGCAGGTCAGCAAAATCAAGGAATACGAAACAGGGCTTGAGGACGACTCGATCATAGGGGAGGCCTTGCGTCCCAAGGCGCAGCAGTTCCTGACCAATGTGCTTGGAGCCGGTAACGAGCAGGTGTTTGTGGGCCGAGACGGATGGCTTTACTACCGTCCTGAGGTGGAATATCTGACTGGCCGCGGCTTTTTGACGCCCGCGGAGCAGATGAAGCGCCTTCGCAGCGGAACCGAAGCTGTGCAGCCGGACCCCATTAAGGCGATTCTTCAGTTCGACAGATACCTCAGAGCTCGGGGCATCGTCATGGTGGTGATGCCAGTGGCCTGCAAGCCGATGACCATGAGCGAAATGCTGTCCTGGCCTGCCAATGTGCAGCAGCAGCCGTTGCAGAACGACAGTTATGCTCAGTTTGTGCAGAAGCTGACCGATGCAGGTGTGCTTGTGATGGACACCACACGGCTGTTTTGGGATGTGAAGACGGGCGCCGCGCCACAGCCAACGCATCTCCGCACCGACACGCACTGGACACCCCAGACCATGCAGTCCACCGCCAGCGTGCTGGCGGCATATATCAAAATGAATAACTTGCTTGGTAAATACCCACCGGTGGCGTACCGCACCAAACCGTTGAAGGTGAAGGGTGAAGGTGACATCGCTGTGATGTTGAAACTGGCAGACGGCGACAAGAGCTTCCCCAAACAAGAGGTGGAGTTGTCACAGGTATTGAATCCCGACGGCTCACTTTGGTTTCCTGACCGTGCGGCGCCGATTCTGCTGATGGGCGACAGCTACAGCAATATCTACTCATTGGGCACCATGGGCTGGGGTGAAAGTGCCGGTTTTGGAGAGCATCTTAGCGAACGGCTGAGCTGCCCGGTGGATATGATCGCGGTGAATGCGGGCGGGTCGTATGCCTCGCGTCAGCAGCTCATGAAAGAGATGTCCAGGGGTGATGACCGTCTGGCAGGCAAGCGGGTGGTGGTTTATGAGTTCGCCATGCGTGACTTGAGTTCGGGTGATTGGAAGCTGTTCAACCTGCCAAAACCGAAAAACGCGCCAAAACCTCCGGTGCCGGTGCAAACAAACCCAGGTCCGCAGTAGTCCAATTTTATACACAAGCCGCCATTAGTGGGAGGAGACAGGAGTTTATCCCGAGGAGTCAGGAGTTAGGAGAGTAGGAGTCAGGAGCCCTGGGAACGCCAATCTCCTGATTGGCTACTCGTGGGGAGGTCTCACGCGAAGACGCGATGGGAAGACGGTTGGCGATTTGACCGGGGCGGTCTGTGCGCGGGCTATTGGTTACAGAAGGCTCAAGACCGCGCCGGTCTGGCGGTTAGCCCCTGGGAACGCCAATCACCCGATTGGCCTCCTGTCGGTAGGTCTCACGCGAAGATCGCGAAGGGAAGGCGGATAGCCTGAGGGGCAATCAAGACCGGCGCGGTAAGGAAAACCGCCCGGACTGTGGCAACCATGTCATGTTCACACCCGGATGACCGATCAAGGAGATATATCATGAATTGGAAATATCCCGTTGCATTCATAGCCCTGCTTTCATGCGCCGTTGGCTCGCAGGCTCAGGTGACCCCAGCGCAGGCCAATGAACTGCTGAAGGCGAAGCTGAACAACACCAATGTGGTTCCAGGGAGTGACGGCTGGCTGTTCTTTACTCCAGAGTTGCAATATCTCACCGCAGGCACATTCTGGGGAGCGCAGGCCGCGTCAGTCAGCAAGGCCACGAACAAGGCGGATGCGGATCCACTTCCGGCCATACTGGACTTCAAAGCACAACTAGCCAAAGCGGGCATCGACCTACTGATGGTGCCCGTGCCAGCCAAAGCGCAGATTTATCCCGAGATGCTGGATGCCCGCCTGAAGGGTGCTGTACTGGATGAGACCCAGAAGAGCTTCTACAGCCTGTTGGCGAAGAATGGTGTGAAAGTGCTGGACCTGGCACCGGTGTTCCGCACCGGTAAAACCACCACTTCTGCGCCGTTATACTGCAAGCAGGACACTCACTGGAGCAGTGCGGCATGCCAGATCGCTGCCCGGCAGATCGCCCAGCTAGTGGTGAAGGCTCCCTGGTTCAAGGCTGTGCCCAAACGGCAGTATGTACAGAACAATAAAAACATCACCATCACCGGTGACCTGTGGGGCATGCTGAACGACAAGACCGTAGCCAAAGAGACGCTGTCGGTGAACATCATACAGGAGAAGAACGCCCAGGGTCTGGCCCCAGTGGGGTCATGGCGTGAGAGCCCAGTGGTCTTACTGGGTGACAGCCATAACCTGGTGTTCAGCACCGGCGGGGATATGCTGGTGTCTGGCGCGGGTCTGCCCGATCAACTAGCCGGAGCTCTTGGTATGCCAGTTGATGTGGTGGCGGTTCGCGGCAGTGGGGCCACTCCGGCGCGTGTGGTTCTACTGCGCCGCGGAGATAATCTGGCGGGCAAGAAGCAGGTCATCTGGTGCTTCACCGTGCGCGAGTTCACCGAAGGTCAGGGCTGGAAGAAGGTCCCGGTCATCAAGTAGCCTGCGGGGACAGGATCAACTATGCGAAGAGCCGGTCGTCTCACCACCTGCAAGCGTTGCCTATGTCCGGGGCGGTCTGTGCGTGGGCTAGCGGTTGCAGATGGCTCGAGACCGCGCCGGTCTGGCGGTTAGTCCCTCAGGTTTGTTTTCGGGAACAAGACCGGCGCGGTTAGGGAAAACCGCCCCGGACTGTGGCCACCAAGTTATTCAGAAGAGAAAACCGCCCTCAACCCAGCCTAATTGTTGTCTACACAACTTGCTGGGTGCGGTTGATGATCATATCCTGCCACTGTTTGTTGAGCGTGGCGAAACGGGCACTCCATCCTGAGACCCTGACGGAGAGGTTGGGATACTTCTCCGGGTGACGCTGCGCATCGATGAGCGTGGACGAATCCACCACGTCGAGGTGCAAGAAGCAGCCACCCATCTCCAAGAACACCTTCAGCAGGCCCACCATCGTATCAAGCCCCTTCTCTCCTTCCACACTGGCTGGCAGCAGCTTAAGCTCAAACGGCCCTACCCCTGGCAGCTTGGTGAAGTCCATCTTGCAGTAGCTCAGCAGCGCGGCGGTCGGACCGTATTTTTCGCTGCCAGGCGAAGGCGAGAAGTTGGTGGCCAGGATATCTCCGGCGTGGTGACCGTCTGCGGTGGCTTTACGCTGAGGGCTCCAGAGTATCTCGCGGCCGAAGGTGCTGATGCCCGCTGGTCGGAATACGCCCTTGCGGAACTTGGTCTCCGCCACCAGACCCGTGAAGCTGTCGAATACCCGTTGCATCATCGCATCTGCCAGCTCATTGTCGTTGCCGTAGGTGGGCACGCGGCTGGAGAGCAGACGGCGGAGGCTTTCGGCGTCTTCCCAGTCGTTGCGCATGGCCTGAACCATCTCTTCCCACGACACCAGCTTGGTGTCAAACACGGCTTGCTTGATGGCGGTCAGGCTGTTGGCGGTATCCGCCATGCCACCTGCGTGGCAGGCCAGCTCGTTGTATTTCGAGCCGCGGTTGTTGTAGTCTGCCCCGTTCTCGATGCACCCCTCCACAAACAGCGAGGGCACCACTGCCGGCACACCGCCGGTCATCCAGGTGTCGCAGACCTCGTTGTGGTAGTCCACATGCTTCGCCAGACGTGCTTCAAAGGCGGCGTAGAGCTGATCGAAGCTCTCATACTGCGAGATGGGGGCATCGGGGTTGAGCACGCCCAGCACCTCCTGCAGAAGCTGCAGCAGGTCGAAAGGCCAGTATCCAAAGGTGGTTTTGCCGGGGATGAGCACCTCCCAGCAGCCGTCATTCGCGAAGTTGCGTGCTTCCTCAACTGGGAAGCCCAGCCGCGTCATGGCCTCCAACACGATTGGCTCGTTGTAGCAGGCGATGATTCCGCCACCCAGCCGCTGCACCTCCGCCATGCGGCGGATCAAGGCTTCAGGGCTGTTGGGGCTTAGCCGCAGCGCGATGGGGAAGTCCGCCAACCGCAGCTCCTCGACCACGTCTAGCACGAGGTAGGTCACCGCATTGGTGATGTCCTCGCCCGATTCGTCGATGCCAGAAAGCACGATGTTCTGGTAGAATTGCGCATCGCCGCTCTCGCCTGGTTCGTTGCGGGTCCATTCGGCGCCCATCAGCCAGAAGTGCGCCACCAGTTCGCGCGCCTCGTCGATGGTGATGGTGCCTTCCGCCAGGTCTTTTTCTAGCAGCGGTCCCAGCATCTTGTCGAATCGGCCGATCGCGCTCCAGTTGCCGCAAAGGCGGGTCCATGTCCAGACCAGCCGCAGTGCGATGATGGCCTCGAAGAAGCTCGTGGGAGGGAGCTCGGGCACGCGCCGCATCGCTTGCGCGATGGCCGTTTCGCCCATCTGCTCCACCAGCTCCAGGTTGCGCTGATGCCACATATCGTAGGAATCCAGGCAGATTTTCATCGATTCTAGATAGTCGCGCTGATCTGCGCTGAGGTCAGACGCCTTCAGCCGTTCTGTGAGCCGTTCGTCGATCTCCGCCATGCCCGTCTGCAACACCTGCTCAAAGCCCAGTGTGGTATGGCTGAGGCTGATCTGCCCGTAGATGGGCACATAGTGGGTGGCGGCTTCGTAGACCGTGGCGCAGCCGATCAGCTTCATGCCGGGCTCGAAGCGCAATGGGGCGTGTTCGGAGATCAACCGCACGCTGTGGGCGTATTTCATGGGCTCGCTCATGCCGGTTGTGTCCACGTGATCTTCCAGCTTGATGTTCAGCGACTTCATCTCACGGCCCCATTCGCCGCAGATCGCTTTCATCGTCAGCTCGTGCGTCCGCTCGCTGAGGCGTATCCGCTTGGGAAGAGCCGAAAAACTGCTATTCTCACTCTCTGTAAGGTCTGGTGTGATTTTTGGTACAATTGTGCGCTGCGTGGAGTTGGTCAGGTCTGCGATTCCCATGAGTTATGATCTCCCAGAATGATGAATTAGGGCGTGTACTTTTACTATACGTCGGAGTGGCACGAAAGCAAAGTGGGAGGAGGTGGTTTGTATGTTGTATAGCTGCGTCGTTCAGGTACATTTTAGGTGTCGAACCACCATACCCGTCGGCTTCAATTTCAGCTGGCGAGGTGTGGGAGGGCTTCATAGCGAGTGTGAACAAGATCGGTAAAGGAGGAACGACTCTCATGCGCACACATTGTCTGGTCATTGGGCTTCTGATGACCATCACGGCCCTCGCAGCGCAAGCAGGGCAGATTCCTGGACATATCTACACAGCCATGCAGTCGCGGGCCGGACTGACCGGACCGGCGAAGACAGCGGTAGATAACAACCTTGCCTACTATCTCACCGGCGCACAGGGGCCGGATACCATCGGCATAATCCAGTATGAGCTAAAGAAGATATCGTTCTTTAGCTCGGTGGGCGAAGAGACCCATTACAGCCCACTCAAAGCACTGCTGGCTTTCAACATTCTTCTCAAAGCTGCCAACGATAAGGAGCGTGCATACGCCCTGGGCTGGCTGACCCACTACGTTAACGACACCAACATTCACCCGGTGGTGAATAACTGGGGCGGGTTCTACGGCAAAAACCCGAAGCATCACAAGGAGCTGGAACAGCTTGAGACCAAGCATGTCTTCATGAAGCACAGCGATGTGGTGACGAAGGAGCTGGCCACCACCATCCCCACAGTTTTCGGCAAGGATTTCGCGGGGTTTATCTTCGACGCCTACGGCGAAACCTATCCGAACGAAAAGAAATACCAGGAGGGCAACGACTGGGGTGTCTACCCAAACCGCGAATACTTTATGGACCAGGAAGACAAGGCCGCAGACTGGTGCCTGTCTGCCGAAAAGACCTTCTACAACTCCCACATTGACGGCACCGGCAAGCACGGCTACTGGCCGTCTACAGTGCCCATCCCCAACGAGCCGAGTAACGATGCCTACGCGAAACTGATGAAGGCCATCGAGATCGTCGGCATTGATACCTACGCCGACCGTATCGCGGTGACGGTCAGAGTGAACGACAGCAAGCTCTACGGGCGTTTCACAGCCGACTGGGAGAAAGCCGCTGCGCAGTCTATCGAGCAAGGTAAAACGCTACTCGCGACCGCCTCCGCCTATGTCGCGAATCCCACGCCGGACACGCGCGCGTCGCTGCTGCGCCTCATCCCCAACGCCAACCTTGACCAGCCGATTACGAACTATGACGACGCCGCAGTTTTCCCAGGCAATTCCACAGTAGATAAGATCAAGTACCGGCTGACCGTAACACCACAGGCCGCGGCGGGCAAACCAGCGAAAGCGCCGATCGTGCTGGAAGGCGCTTACTCCCCGATTATCTATGGTACTGACGATCTATACGGATCATTATCTGGCACGGCGATCATGAATATCCCTCTAGGTGCGGCCGTCGCCCCTTACAAGTTCAATATAGCGGTGGGGCTGAGCGGCACAAAGCCGGAAACTCGTCCAGAATTCAAGGATGTAGACTGGACGGACGCCAAGGGCAGTCACCCCGATGCCTGGATGAGCAGCGCCGGCACGGTGGCTCTGGGCGCCCCATTCAAAGTCAGCATGAGCATTCCGCCTGCGCTGAAGAGCAAGGGTGTCCGCCGCTGGGCCGTCATGAACCCTGGTTACGAACTTACGACCAGCGATTTGAACGCCCTCGACATGCACACCTGGAGCAAAGAGCTGCGTCCTGACGTGGTCGTGCTGGACGAGAGCATTTCTGACACCATCCTGACCACCACCCTGCAGATCACCGGTATGGACAATCTGAGCCAGCAACAGATCGGCGAAAACCAGTTGGTGCTCATCTGGTCCAAGAATGGCGAGCCGGGTGACCTGCGTGGTATGGATGCTGTCGGGCAGGCGCAGGAGGAGTATTCGGCCGCGTTAAGCCGTTTAGCTGCCAACCCCAATCTCGCGAAGTTGGAAGACCAGATCACCAAATACGTGGCAGAGCTGGACAAGAAGGGTCTGAGCCTTGACGAGAAGAAGAAGCTGGCTGAGAAGAAATCAGTCGAGTTGATCCCGCAACTCGGTCTGACGAAGGCTTACGCCGACGTCGACAATGCGCAAAAGGAACTGACTGCCCTGGAAGGTGTCCCCTTCCACGTGACTACTAGCATCAACGTGCGGCCCACAGCACTGTCCTTCCCGATTGCGACAGGATGGACGGAGAAGACGACTGACCCACCACCAGCCTTCCGTACCAAGCAGCGTGTGGAGAAAATGGCTTCTCAGAAGAATGAAAATGGCAAGCTGAAATGGTCGGTTTCGGCCGGGCTGGAGCTAGGCTGGGACAGATGGAGCCCGGAAGCCGAGACTCGTCTGAAGACGTCTCATTCCGATTGCGTGGAGTCTACGTTGACCATCGGCGAGTTCACAGGCTCCATCTACACCCAAACCAAGGAGACCTCGCCGCGTGATCGCAGCGTAATGGTCTATGGTCTGTTGCACAAGGGTCAAGCCGGGCTATCTGTGTTCAGCTACAATCAAGGTTACGGGGCGGAGATATTCGACCAGGGAACCAAAATCTACGACGGCGCTGAGGATTTGTCGCTGAATATGCGGACCACCCAGGAGGAGATGCAGAACATGATTCAAGGCCTCACCACCGCTCAGGTGCCGTAATAAACTAGTACCTGCCGGCACAAGGTCCAATATGATATGGAACCCGTAGGGGCCATCCCTTGTGGTGGCCCTAACTGTTGCGCATGCGATCGTTCATGTTTCTGCCGGCACGAGGCGCGGCCCCTACGGCGATCAGCCCACAATCTCCCGCATGATCTCAACAACCCTGTCCATATCTTCATCGGTGCCGATGCTGATGCGCAGGAAGTTCTCAATTCGAGGCGCCGTGAAATGCCGCACGAGCACACCGCGTTCTTTCAGTTTCGCGAATATCTCAACGGCGGGCATACACGCGTGCGATGCAAATACGAAATTCGCAGTCGAGGGTAATACATTGAACCCCATCGCCGTGATTGCATCTACAAAACGGCCGCGAGTATCCGCCACCATCCCGTTGGTGCGCTGATAATACTCGGTGTCCAGCACCGCGGCTTTAGCAGCCGATGCGGCGAGACGGTCAACAGGATAAGAGTTGAAGGAATCTTTAACCCGCCGAAGAGCATTTATCAGCTGAGGCTGGCCCAGCGCATATCCCACCCGCAGACCGGCTAACGCATGCGACTTGCTTAGGGTGCGCACCACCAGCAGGTTGGGGTAGCTTTTGATAAGCGGTGCCATGCTCTGTCCGCCGAACGCGATATACGCCTCATCCACTACCACGACTTTATCGGAGTGATACTCCAGAAGCTTGCAGATGTCATCGCACCCGAGATACATGCCGGTGGGTGCATTGGGGTTCGGGAATATCACCCCGCAGGCCGGTGTGTGGTAATCGGCGGGGTTGATTTCAAACTTTTCATTGAGCGGCAACAATTGAACGGGAATGCCGTAGAACTTCGCAAAAACAGGGTAGAAGCTGTATGTGATGTCAGGGAACAGCAACGGCAGCTCCGTATCGAAAAAGGCGTAGAAGGCAAACGAGAGCACTTCGTCACTGCCGTTGCCGCAGAAGACACAATCTGCGCTCAGGCCTTCAACCGACGCGATGGCAGCGCAGAGTTCCGTGGAATTGGAGTCGGGGTAGAGCGACAGCCTGGCCATCGCAGCCGTGATCTCAGCGGCGATTTTTGGTGACGGCGGATACGGGTTCTCGTTAGTGTTGAGTTTGATATAATCCGCATTTTTAGGCTGTTCACCCGCGACATAGGGTGTTAACTGACTGGCGCGTGTCGACATGAAGTTCATATTGTGGCATTTCCTTTCGCTCATATATATATTTTACACGGCTATAGGAAAGGCGAGGGATGGCGTGCTACGGGCTTTGTCTGCCGAAGTGGATGACCGAACCTGGGCAGCCCGTTGATAACAGGCGGTTAGCCACGCTACCGCGGGTTTAGTCACCCCACGGGACTGCGTCCCTGAACGGGGTTCCCTCACCGCGCGTCTAAACATTCGCGGCCCGCAAGCGGGCGCATGGTGCCCTCCGCCAGCGCCCGCAGGAGCGAAGCGACGCGGGCAGCCATCTGATCAGCGACGGGTGATGGAGCCCCCTGAAGCGATGTAACCCGTCGACTCGGGGCTAACCGCCCACATCGCAGGTTATCAGCCACGCTTCCGGATGTTTAGTCACAGGCGGTCATATCGAATCGCCAGCTATGATCTTCGCTTACTGAACGTGAGCATCTGCTGTGCAAAAGCCAGCAGCTCATCTAGCCGATTGGTGATCACATCCTGCACGATCTCAGCCTGAAGGTTCTGGTAGTCGTGAACAGCCACATTACGAAATCCGACCATCCGCTTCAACGTCGCTGCTAAACTGGTGCTGATGATATTGTGGTCAGCCATGAGCGTGTAGACATCCCTGGCACTCTGGGGCATTCCTATCTTCAGATCGCGCACCACACTGTTTGCCAGGTCAAGCGCCGCCTGACAGGCCCGCTGGATGTTCAAAATAGTCGCATCCTGACGTGTGTAGTCGGAGGCGAAATTCGTGGGGTCCAGGTCATATTCTTCGTGTACTCTTGCGACACATCGCTCAATCACGGCCACCTTATTCAGCACCACATCGTCAACCATAAACTTTACCCCGCTTTTCGATGTCTTCCAGGATGCCTTTGTTCCGCTCGTCCAAGTCCCACTTCTCACTGAAGATGAAGCACTCATACAGCTTGGCGCGTACATCGCTTTCCCACAGCCGCTCTCCGTAGGCCACAACCTGATGCTGCATCACGGTGGACGCAGCGCGTAGGTCCAGTAAATCTACCTCACAGCCCGCTATCTCCGCCAGATCGCTGGAGAGATCGAAAAGCAGGATGGGGTCCGCATATCCCTCTACCAGCACGGCAAGGTCGAGGTCACTCTCGGCGTTGGCGGTGCCCGCGACCTGACTGCCAAAAGCGTATATTGCCATCAGCTTTGGCACCGACTGCCGAAGCTGCTCTACGATGCGATCTATGGGGATGTGAGTGTCCATTCTAGATGTAGTATACCCGGGAGGTTAGGCATAGGACCGGTATGACGAGCCCCACCACGCGCTAAAGCACATGGCTATTGACCTGCCAAGCCTGATGAAGCAGGCTGCAGGGCTTCGCCCTGTTTGTCTGCGGCAGATGTATTGTAGCTGCACCCAGACTGCTTCAGCAGGCTTGGCAGGTCAATAGCCGAGACATTTATGTCGCGGAATCGGAGGCTACATATCTGTAATTCATCTGTGGTCATTTGACTGCGCCTATCACCGGCGGGGCACACCAGTTATAATTTAAACATGAAGCGTCATAAAATCCCGCCGGTCGTATGGCTCGCGCTGATCCCCCTGCTGGGGTTGGTCTGGCGCGCTTTGCTGGTGGGATGGGGGCTGCCCTCAGGCGACCGATTTGCCTCTTTCCACCCCGATGAGCCGGTGATGCTGGCGTCAATCCTGAAACTGAACATCGCCAAGGGGCAGTTCGATACCGGCTTCTACAACTACGGCACTCTAAGCCTTTACATCATGAACCTGGCCGTGATGATGGGTGAGGTCTACGGCTGGATCCATTCGGCAACCACGCGAATGGACTGGGCAGGCCTCTACCTGGCCGGGCGGTGGGTGAGCCTGCTGGCGAATATCGGCACCTGCTGCGTGGTGATGGCCATGGCCTACCGTCTGCGCGGGCTGTGGACCGCCGCCGTGAGTGGGCTGCTGGCGATTGGCTGCCTCTCGATGCTGGTGAACAGCATCTATCTGACGGTGGACAGCACCGCCACCCTGTTTGTGAGCTTGAGCCTGTGGATGAGCCTGCTCTATTATCGTGAGGCGACATGGAAGCATCTGCTGCTGGCAGCCCTCTTTTGCGGAATGGCGACCGCCACGCGGTATAACAGCGCACTGACCATCGTACCGCTGGCATTGGCTGTGTCCTATCATCCTGCATCTTCACATCACCTGAAACTGAAGCAGTTTTCCGCAGCGGTCGTGCTGGCGGGATGTAGTTTTTTGCTCTTCTGCCCAGGACCGATCATCAACCCGACCGCGTTTTGGCGCGACCTTGGGTTTGAGAGCCAGCATGTGCGCGCGGGGCACGGCCTGCTGTTTGAGGGTAATGGGCCAGGTTGGTTTCGGCATCTGGTGAACCTCAGCTGGTGCGTGGGGCTGTTAGCTATGCTGGCCGGTGTGGCTGCCATCTGGGGGGCCTTCCGGCGGTTCCGCACCGATCGGGCAGATGGTCTGTGGCTGTTGGCTGGCTGGTGTGTGCTGCTGTTTGGGTTTCAAAGCCTGTTTGCGGTGCGGTTCAGCCGTTACCTGATGCCGCTGGTACCCGCGTTGTGTGTGCTGGTGGCGTGTGAGGTGTGGCAGTTGCGTGACTGGCGCAAAAATGCGCATCTGGCGGCTGCCGCGCTGGTGCTGCTAGGGGCGTGGATACCCTCACTGCTGTATAGCTGCGCGCTGCGGCAGCCCGACGCCCGCATGCAGGTGATGCAGTGGATGGACATCAACCTGCCGAGTGGAGCCACTGTGGGTTTTGGAACGACGCCGTGGTTTTACTCACCCCCGTTGATGGCGGATTTTGGGGCCATCGAGCCCATCCGCAGACGCGAGGCCTGTGCGGGTATCAGCCGCTGGCGTATTATCTGCGCGGAAGACGAATGGCAGCCAATGATCTTGGACCAGAGCCAGGTGATCGTCGTGAGTGACTTCGAGTATGCCGATGCGCTGCGGTTAAAAAAGCCGGAGGCGGTGGATTTCTTCGCGCGCCTGCACAGCGACTTCAACCTGGACGCGGTGTATGATTACCGCGGAGTGCTGCTTCAGGCACTGCCGCACGACATGCTTTATCCGGTGCCCCACCTGGAGGTATGGCACCGCATCGGTGTTGAGACCAAACCTGATGGAATGAATACAAAGGACTAGATATATAGATGAAACAACTCCCTTTCGACCTGATAGCGGTAGACCTGGACGGCACGATTGTGGACCTCAACAACGAGTGCCCGCAAGAGGAGACCGAGACGATCCGTGAAATCCAAAAGATGGGTGTCAAGGTGGTCATCGCCACCGGCCGTATGTATGCCTGCAGCACCAAGTTCTGGCACAGCATCGGCCTCAACGCACCGATCTTGTGCTATAACGGCGCGATGATCAAACACCCAGCAAACAACTTCGAGTGGTTCCACCTGCCCATGCAGGCTAATAAGGCCGCTGAGGTGATGGAGTTCTGCGAAGAGCACCACCTGCACCTAAATGTGTATCTTGATGACAAGCTGTTGATCCACAAGCAGACCAAGTGGGGTGACCTGTATTGCAAACAGACCGGCAGCACCTTCACGGAAGTGGGTGATGTGCGGCAGTTTAAGGGCAAATCGCCCACGAAACTGATTATCGTCGACACCACCGAATACACCAATGAGCTGCTGGTGGAGTTCAAGCACCGGTTTGGCGCCACAGTGAATGTCACCAAAAGCAACGAGGAATATCTGGAGTTCATGCACCCCGCCGCCAACAAGGCCAAAACGCTGGGACGGCTGGCACACCGCATCGGAACCACGCGCGAGCGAACCCTGGCACTGGGTGACGGCCTGAACGACATGCAGATGCTGAAGTGGGCAGGAACCTCTGTGGCCATGGGCCAGAGCCGTGATGAGTTGAAAGCACGCTGTGACATCATCGCACCAGATTTCAATGACCACGGAGCCGCCAAAGTGCTACAACAGATATTTGGTCTGTAAACATATGAAAAAGATCATCACAAAACTGAAGGATCCGAGCAATCGCGACTGGATCCTGTTCAGTGCGATGACCTTCTGTTTCATGTTCGGATTCAGTAGCTATACCGGGATTTTTCAGAACTTTTTCAATACGAACATGCACGGTCAGCCCCAGCAATTGGGCATATTGGAGACCTTCCGTGAAATCCCTGGATTGCTGGCGGCACCGATCGCTGCCACGCTTGCCTTTCTGCATGCTCCTGTGCTGGCTGGGCTGACCTTACTGGGCAGCGGGATCGGCATATTGGCGACCGGCCATGTGAATGCGTTTTGGCAGCTTGTGCTGGTCAGCATCGGCTGGTCGGTGCCTATGCACCTGTGGTTTACCATATCGCCAGCGATTGTCATGAACCTGGCTCAAGGTAAAAATGGCGGCAAGCATCTGGGACGCAATAGCGGAATAGGCGCCGCCGCAGTCTTGAGCGCGCTGCTTCTCAGCCGCGTACTCAAACCTCATGTGACATAT
Organism: Armatimonadota bacterium; assembly: GCA_963677485.1. Classification (GTDB taxonomy): domain Bacteria; phylum Armatimonadota; class HRBIN16; order HRBIN16; family HRBIN16. The sequence goes on from OY781964.1 coordinate 2,382,228, forward strand.
CAGTTCATGTTCACGCTGGCAGGTGTGATGATATCATCTGCTGGTCTGTTGGGTTTGCTACTCAGCAACAAGGCGGGTGTGGCCACCAAACCCAGGTTGTTCCTGCGGAAGCAGTATTGGCTATACTACGTTTTAAACTTCCTTGAGGGAAGCCGAAGGCAGACGTTTGGCGTATTCAGCACCTTTGTGCTCATCAAGGTCTACCATATGACCGTAGAGAATATGCTGTTGTTGCTGCTGGTGAACAGTGCCATCACCATGTCATTTGCGCCCATAGTGGGCCGGATTATCGATCGAATCGGCGAGAAACGTGTGTTGACCATCTATTACATACTCGGGGCGATCGTGTTCGCAGCATACGGATCAATCGGCAGCCGAGAGGTGCTGATCGGTCTATTCGTGCTGGATAACCTGCTGATGACGCACAGCATGGGCATCACCACATACATCACCAAAATTGCTGCGCCCAGTGAGCTGCGGCCGTCGCTGGCGATGGGGGTGAGCGTGAACCACATCAGCGCGGTCACCGTGCCGCTGATTGGCGGCTGGCTGTGGGCGCACTACAACAACTACAGCATCCCGTTCTGGGTGGGCAGTTTTCTGGCCATTGTATCCCTCTATTTCGTGCAGCGTTTGCCGAGGGGTCTTGAGGCCGTCCGCTGCGAATAGTTATCCACAGATTTCGCAGATGGGAGATCGGGAGTGTCACGCGGAGACGCGGAGACGCGTACTAGGGGCGGTACCCTGTGTTTAATTTGGGAATGCCTTAACCGCGGATGAACGCAGATGGACACGGATGGGGAGGGCACCATACCGCGTGGCTGACTATTCGCATTCCGCAAGCGGGAGCAGGGGGCGTCCGGGAGGCGTCCGCTTCAGCGGACAGCCAACTGATTAGCGATGGGTGACAAGGCCTGCTTTAGCAGGTTGATGGAACCCGTCGCCGATGGCTGGGTAGTTACAAGGCTAACAGCCCTTCATCCAATCCGGTTAACCCTTATTGCGTATCAAGGATTCCCGCAGCCCGTTGGTGAATGTAGTACAAATCACGCCACCAAATCAGGGGGGTATCCAACATGCACAAATTCGTTCTCGTCGCCGCTCTGCTCGCGGCACAAATAACCGCCTTTGCTGCTCCAGATAACAGCGTCTTTTTCGACTTCAAAAAGCCCGAGGTTGTGGCCGAGTGGAAAGCCGCAAATGACATCTCGAAACTCACCCACACCCCGCAAGGGATGCTCGTGGTGCCGAGTGGTGCAGATCCGTATCTCCGAGGACCGATGCGGAAATACCCAGTCGGCTGGTCGGTACGCGCCACCGTGCGCCTCAACACGCCTATCGGCGGAAGCACGGAGCTGTTCTGGTTCACCCCCACTAAAGGCACAGACGCCGCCAACATGGTGCAGATCAACACCTCGGCAGGCAAGGGAATTGAAGCCAGTGCCTGGATCACTTCTTTACCAGCCATCACCGGTATCCGTATCGATCCGCCCTGCAATAAGCCCGTCACCATAGAGTGGCTGCGGTTAACACCCATGGCTCCACTGCCCAAACTCACCTTGAAACCCTCAAACTGGGCCAACTGGAATGTGGAAAAAAGTCTGACCAGCGGAGCTCTGAAGATGGAGATGGGCCAGCCAGCCCTTGGTAACTACAAGCTGAACTACCGCGGGAAAATGGTCGCTCAGGGATGGAACCGCCCGGCGATCAGTTGGGTGGACAAGAGCGGTGCTAACCGTCTGCTGAACATCGGCAGCAAGGCCACCATCAGCAGCTCTGCATCTGCCATCAAACTGACCAGCAAGACCACCGATCTCGAAGGTGCCACCTGGACCTATGTGCAGACATTCGCGACCGTGACTGGCCGTAGTGAACTACTGAAGGTCAGCACCACGGTGAGCGTAAACCGCGACCGCAAGGTTCGGATGCTGCCTGCGATGGTGTTCTTCAGCCCCAAACGGGAGCGGGCACTCTTCCCCGGCCTGGAGTATCTTGATCCGAAGGATACCAGCAGCAGCAAAGCGGACATCGAAAGCCCTGGCTATCAGCGGCTGACGCCCGACCCGCTGCGTGTGACGGTACCGGTGATGGTGATGCAGGCCGACAACAAGTATGTGGCTATGGCGTATCAACCAAGCCCGAATACCCAACCGGTGTTTGACAGTCCCGACCGGCAGTTTGGATCTATAACCCACGTGATGGGGCTGCTGGTCAGCAACTTCATTAAAACGGAGCGTGATTCTGGACAACTGCTCAGCCGAATGCCGGATGAGATCAAGGCCAACAAGCCCATCACCATCACGGCCTGGATGATGGCCGGTGACTCACCCGATGTGCTGACCGCCGTGCAGCGTTGGGTGCAGATCAATGGCTTGCCGAAAATACCCAACAGCGGATTCGACGTGAAGTCCTACTCGCGGTTGACCGCGCATTCCTGGCTGGACACCGATATCCGTGACGGCTTGAAATACAGACACGCCACTTGGCCTGGCATGATTTGGCCAGCGAATAACGCCGTTGATGGCCCCATGATGCAGCTCTGGTTGGCCGACCAGGTGCAGGATGCCTACCTGGCAGACCGGTTGCGCAAGAACACAAAAGAGACAATGCAGCAGATCGCACCGGCTGACTACTGGTTCGCATCGGTGGGGCACATCCGAACCTATGCGGAGACGCTGGTATTTGGTGACATCCCCCAAAACCAGGCCAAAGTTCATCAGGTGGGGCTGGATGCCATCAAGACTTTCGAGCCCAACGGCACATTAATATATAGGAAACCCGCTGGCAAAGACGATCTAGCACGCACCCAATGGGAGCGTCACGCCAACGGCTTCGCCAGCCGACCGATCCAATATCTCTACACGCAGGCAATGTACACCGGTGACCGCAAGATGCTGGCCGAAGCGGTTCGATTGACCGACGCCCTCGACCGCTATGACTACTCCGCTCCGCGCGGTGCACAGACCTGGGAGATGCCTCTGCATTGCCCGGACATCATGGGCAGCGCGCAAATGGTGGAGTGCTATCTGAGTGCCTATAAAGTCACTGCCGACAAGAAGTATCTCGAAAGGGCCATCCGATGGGCATGGAGCGGCGTGCCATTCCTCTACCTCATACCCCCCACCGACAAACCCATCGGGCTGTACGCCAGCGTGGGCGTCTGGGGTGCCACGCAGTGGATATCACCCGACTGGATGGGTCGGCCAGTGCAATGGTGCGGCATGATGTATGCCGAAGCCATGCGTAAACTGGCTCAGGTTGACCCCAAGGGACCCTGGGATCAGATATGGCGCGGTGTGACCACCAGTGCCATCCAGCAGGGCATCACGCCCGAATATGATCCCAAACTGCAGGGGCTGTTCCCCGATTCCGTGGATCTGAGAATGCAGACACCGTTCCCCGTGGCCATCAACCCGGGCACGGTTCAGAGCCAAGCCGCACCCATGTATACCGGAGTGCCATTGGGCGACAATGTCTACATCCGCGAGCGGAGCTGGTCAGTGTTCGCACCCGGCAAAATCAACAAGCCGCGCGTCTCACCTGACTCCATCACCATCCAAGTCGACCTTTGGCATGAAGGCACCGTGCTGGTGACGAGTGTCAACAAAGCGGTCACGGTGTTACTTGATGGCAATCTTGTGGAAGGTTCCTACAATCGCTCCAAAAACTATGCTGGTGATACCGGCAACTGTCTGATCCCTGTCGGCAAAGGGCAGCACACCATAGAACTCTCAGGAGGCCGGTAGGCATATGAGCCTACTACGACAAGTGGTCCTTGCCGCCTGCATTTCATTAAGCAGCTGGCAAGCTGTCTCGGCAGCCCCTGTGAAGATCAGCATCGCGGTTGATAAAGCGACCATCGGCATGGGGCAGTGCGTGCAGCTCACTGCCTCAGCGAAGACCGCGGATTGCAAACCCGCCGTCGGCTGGACTCTGCTGCCCTACGTCAACGGCCAGCGATGGGGCGCGCACGAGATCGCCGATGCGAAGGGCAAAGCCGCCTTCCAGATCCCGCTGCCGAGAGTCGGCATCCAGCAGATCACGGTAGGTGCGGTGCAGCAGCTTGACGACACCGCGCACTGGATATGGGCGCAGCGTTCGGTAGAAAACCAGATCATCAGCGCGTCGCGCAGCTATGAGCTACCCTGGCAGCCCACCAAAGCGGTGCTCTGGGCCGCCGCCGACAATCAGGCCACCATGACGATCAACGGTAAACCCGCCGGAATTTTCACGGGCTGGACTGATGCTAAGGCCACAACGCTTGATCCGAAGCTGTTCCAAACGGGCTCCAACAAGTTCGAAGCTCGGGTGGAGAACTCCAACGGCCCAGGCGGCTTCATCATGCGACTGGAGCTGAGCAACGGACAGAAGCTGCTGACGCTGGTCACCGACGGTAGTTGGATGTACACCGAGGGTAGTTCATACCCCGCCGCGGTCAAAGACCTAGGCGCGGCTCATTCCGCCATCTGGACCATGCCGGGGTGGCCCAACGCCAACCTCAGGCAGCAGCTCTACACTGCCGCCGTGTGCCCGAAGGAGATGCCCCTTAGCAACATGGTGGCCGTTCAAGTCGACCGACGGAAGCTGCAGGCACCGCCTAAGGATCCCGACCACCTGGTCATCATGCAGTGGGAAAACTGGTATGGCCCCACCATGTATAACTGGCAAACATCGCACGCGGTGCCCTTGATGGGCTTCTATCAAACCGCAGACGAGAACGTGCTGCGCCAGCAGATTATCTGGATGATCGAGGCCGGCACGGATATCATCCAGTGCGACATGAGCAACAACATCTGGGACGCTAAAACCTGGGATGAGCGCAGCGGAATGTCCGACAACCTCATCTTTGTGAACGGCCTGATGATGGAGACCCTGGCAAAGATGCGTGAGGAAGGCATCGATGTGCCGAAATTTATCGCCCTTTCCGGCGTGAACAACACCCCGAACGCCTTGACGGTCATCAATGGCCAGCTCAACCACCTGTATCAAAGCTATATCAATAACAGCCGTTTCAGCGATCTCTGGTACCGCTACGAGGGCAAGCCGCTGATAGTGATTCTAGACCCGCCCAGCTTTCTGAAAGACAAACTCGACAAGACCGATCAGCGTTGGACAATCCGGCCATGCAACGTGCATATGGAGAAGTTCAGTTGGCAGCGAGACATCGGCTACTGGAGCTGGATGGACACCGACGCCACCCTGATCCGAAACAGCAAGGGCGAAGCGGAACAGATCACTGCCTCCATCGGTTGCTTCACCGAAAAGGGCTGGAAGGATCCGCTCACCCGCGGACGACGCGGCGGAGCCACGCTGGTTGAGGACTGGGCTCTGGTGATGAAGGAGCGTCCGCGCTTTGTGAACATCCACCAGTTCCAGGAGTTTGCCGGGCAGATAGAGGGCGAGGGCTCCGGTGGCAATCCCGAGATGTATGTCGATAGCTACAGCGTAGATCTGAGCGATGACCTTGAGCCTGCATCGCTGACCGCACCTGGGTATCGGGGCAACGGCGGCTGGGGTTACTTCTACTTGAACCTTAATAAAGCGCTGGTCGACCTGTATAGGCAGAAGACCCCGCAAACCACTGTGATGGTCATCGCCAAACCCGACCGTCGCCACGAAGTTTCCGGTAACAGCATGGAGCTTCAGTGGCGCAGCGTCGGCAAGCCAATCGCCAAAGGAGTGACGGTCGCCATTGACGGTAAAGTGGTCGTAACTGGCCTCAAGCAGCAGAACGGCCCACTGGATATCAGCAAGCTGAGCGCAGGACTGCACACCCTCACGCTCACTGCGCCTGGGACGAGACAGCGGCACCGACTGTCCTGGACTGACGACAGCCTGCCACTGCAGAAGCTGGAACCATCGACCGTGACCATGGAGTTCATCAAATCAGCCGCCGCACCTAAGGAGAAAGCGCCTAATGCTCGCTAAAGGTGTGTGTGCTGTGATGACGGCCACCATTGCGATATCCGCCATGGCTCAGGCACAGAATCCGGTCATTAAAATATCGGTCAACAAGAAGACGGTGGGCATGGGCCTGCCCATCGAGTTGAAAGCCACAGCCACACTGCCAAATGGTAAACCGGCCGTCGGCTGGATGATCTTGCCCTACGTCAACGGCCAACGCTGGGGAGCTCATGATTACGCCGATGCGAACGGCAAGGCCGTCTTCCAGATACCACTACCCCGTGTGGGCAAGCAGCTCATCACTGCTAGCGCGATGAGCGCTGCAGAGGACCCCTCACATTGGATATGGGCTGATGTCGCTGCGGATGAGCAGAACGTCACACTACGCCACACCTTTAGCATCAAAGGCAAGCCGCTGAGTGCCCAACTCTGGGTCGCTGTGGATAATGACGGCATCACCAAAATCAACGGCAAGCCCGTCGGTGATACAAGTGGCTTTTACGGCAACCGGCTTCTGCGTGTGCCATCCGGCGTGCTGGTAAGCGGAGAGAACAAAATCGAAGTGGTCGCTCATAACGCCTCCGGTCCGGCTGGCTATCTGCTGCGCATGGAAGTGAAGTCCGACGCAGGCAAGCAGCTTGTTGTATCGGATAAAAGTTGGACTGTGCAACAAGGGGATACCTCACCTGTCGCGGTCAGGGACCTGGGGCCTGCTAACCTCTGCCAATGGAGCATGGATCAGTGGCCTACCACCCCCAGCAAGGCGCCGATGTTCACAGGTTCTGTCATCAGCCCCGACATGCCCGTGTCCAACCAACTAGTAGTTGATGTGCAGCGTCGCAACCTGCAAGCACCTCCAAAAGACCCGAAACATTTGGTGGTGACGCAGTGGGAGTGCTGGTACAGCCCCACCATCTACAGTTGGGGTACCGCACAAGCCGTTCCGCTCATGGGCTTCTACCGCACCAGCGATGAGAACGTGATGCGGCAGCACATCATATGGATGATAGAGGCCGGCATCGACATCATCCAGTGCGATATGAGCAACAACATCTGGAATGCCCAGGATTGGGATGACCGATCCGGTGGAACGAATGAACTGCTGTTTCTAAACCAGCTCATGATGGAAACTTTGTCTAAAATGAAGGATGAGGGCATCAACGTGCCTAAGTTCATGATCTTGTCAGGTGCCAACACAACAGTGAACGGCCTTAAGGTCATAAACCAGCAGCTCAATGCGCTATATCAGCTTTACGTTCAAAACCCGCGATGGGGTGATCTCTACTACAAACTGGACGGCAAGCCGGTTGTTCTGATGCTCGACCTTACGGGTACGTTCTACGCCGATCGTGCGAAGATTGATAACCGCTGGAACCTCAGGATCGCCAGTGTCAACATGGAGACCAACGTCGACCAACGCAACAAGGGATTCTGGAGCTGGATGGATAACGGGGCCACCAGTGTGCCTGGACCAGACGGCAAGCCAGAAGCCATAACTGCTTCGGTCGGTTGCTTCAACAGCGGCGGATGGCTCGATCCGGGCAGCCATGGCCGACGGGGTGGGGCTACGTTCGTTGAAGACTGGCAGTCGGTGATGAAAGACAAACCGCAGCATATCTTCATCCACCAGTTTCAGGAGTTTGCTGGTCAGCCGGAGGGTCAGGGCTACGGTGACAAACACGATCTCTACCAAGATAGCTACAGCGTGGACCTCAGCGACGACCTGGAGCCGGTCTCCCTCACCACTCCCGCCTACCGAGGTAAGGGTGGCTGGGGATACTTCTACCTGAACTTGACCAAGGCTTTAGTGGATATGGTGCAGCAAAAGAGGCTGGATACTACCGTGCTGGTGGTGGCGAAACCCGACCGTCGGCACGAAGTTTCCGGTAACAGCATGGAGCTTCAGTGGCGCAGTGTAGGCAAGCCTCTAGCGCAGGGTGTGACGGTCTCCATCGATGGCAAGTTGGTGAAGACGGGCCTCAAGCAGCAATCTGCTAACCTGGACATCAGCAAGCTGAACGCAGGCCTGCACACCATCACGCTCACCGCGCCAGGTGCCATGCAGCGCTACCGGCTGCTATGGAATGATGACAGCCTGCCGCTGCAGAAACTGGAGCCCTCGACGGTTACTATGGAGTTCATCAAAACTTCAGCAGCACCTAAGGAGAAAGCACCCAATGCTCGCTAAAGGAGTTTGTGCCATGATGATGGCCAGCATCGCGGTATCGGCTTTGGCCAATGCGCAACAACCATCGGTCAAGATAGCGGTGAATAAGCGCAGCACTGGGATGGGCCAGGGCATCGAACTATACGCGAAAGCCACCTTGCCGGATGGTAAGCCCGCTGTGGGTTGGACCATCCTGCCCTATGTGAACGGTCAGCGATGGGGTGCGCACGAGATTGCCGACAAAGCGGGTAAGGCGGTATTCCAGATACCGCTGCCGAGGGTAGGCCAGCAGATAGTGACCGCCAGTGTGCTGCCCAGCGTGAAGGACGTTTCGCAATGGATATGGGCATTCACCACATCAGATCAGCAAGTGCTCACCCTGCGACGAAGCTTCCAGATCAAGGGCAAGCCGACGGGTGCACAGATATGGCTGGCGGTCGATGACATCGCCAAGCTCAGTATCAACGGCAAACCTGTGGGCGACTGGGCTGGCTGGCTGGGCGACAAGATGAAGCGCGTGCCTGCGGGCATCCTGGTGAGCGGCGAGAACAAGATCGAAGCCACCGCCACCAACGGCAGCGGCCCGGCTGGCTTCCTATTCCGCATGGAGGTGGCGACCGACCTGGGCACCGTCTCTGTCGGTTCAGACAGCTCCTGGACCGCGCAACAGGAGGGTAAACCCATCGAACCGGTGGAAGAAACCGGTGCGCCAAAAGTGGTGCAGCCCGCACTCGACCAATGGCCCATCGATGCGCATCTGGCCCAGATGTATACCAGCACGGTAATGGCACCCGACCAGCCGGTGTCCAACCAGATCATTGTGGATGTAAAGTTTCGCAAACTCCAAGCACCGCCAAAAAACCCAAAGAGCCTGGTGGTGATGCAGTATGAGGAGTGGTTCAGTCCTACCATCTACAACTGGGGCACGGCTCAGGCGGTGCCTTTGATGGGCTTCTACCGATGCTCCGACGAGAATGTGCTGCGCCAGCACATCATCTGGATGATCGAGGCGGGCACGGACATCATCCAATGCGATATGAGCAACAATATCTGGTTCACCGATGATTGGAACAACGTGAGCGGTATCGTGCGTGAGCTGTTGTTCATCAACGAGCTCATGATGGAGACGCTGGCAAAGATGCGGGATGAGGGCATCGACGTGCCCAAGTTCATGATTTTGTCTGGCGTAAGCTGGACTCCGAACGGCCTGCAGGTGGTCAACCATCAGCTCAACGCGCTGTATCAACTCTATATCAACAACCCACGGTATGGCGACATCTACTACAAGCTGGACGGAAAGCCCGTGGTGCTGTTGCTCGATCTACCTGGCAGGTTCCACCCGCAGCTGAAGGATATCGATAACCGCTGGAATATCCGCTTCGCCAGCGTGAACATGGAGACAAATGTAGAGCAGCGCGAGAAGGGCTTTTGGAGCTGGATGGATAATGAAGCCACCAGCGTGCCAGGCCCCGACGGCAAACCGGAGTCGATCACCGCATCAGTCGGCTGCTTCAACGGCGGTGGATGGAAGGACCCCGGGAGCCGCGGACGCCGAGGCGGAGCCACACTGGTGGAAGACTGGCAGGCGGTGCTGCGCGACAGGCCGAAGCATGTTTTCATCCACCAGTTCCAGGAGTTCGCCGGTCAGCTTGAGAGCCAGGGACGCGGCCCTAACCGCGACATCTTCGGCGACAGCTACAGCGTAGACCTGAGCGATGACATAGAACCCACCTCGCTCACAAAAACCGCCTACCGCGGTAACGGTGGCTGGGGATACTTCTACCTAAACCTGAACAAGGCACTAATGGACATGCTCCGCCAAAAAACGCCTGAAACCACCGTGCTGGTGGTGGCAAAGCCAGACCGCCGTCACGAGGTCTCCGGCAACAGCATGGAGCTCCAGTGGCGCAGCGTGGGTAAGTCGCTGGCCGATGGTGTGACAGTGGTCTTAGATGGCAAAGTGGTGAAGTCAGGCCTCATGGAGCAGTCCACCATCCTGGATATCAGCAAGCTGAAGCCAGGTCTGCACACCATCACGCTGACGGCTCCCGGGGCAATGCAGCGGTACCGGCTATCGTGGACAGACGACAGCCTGCCTCTAAGCAGCCTGGAGCCATCAACGGTCATAATGGAATTCATCAAAACGCAACCCGGACTAAAGGAGAAATCAACGAATGCTCAATAAAGGAGTGTGCGCCATCATGACAGCAGCAATCGCCGCCTCAGCCATGGCTCAGGCACAGAATCCGGCTATCAAAATCTCGGTGAACAACAAGAGCACTGGTATGGGTCAGACGATAGAACTCACCGCGAAGTCGAGTCTGCCCAACGGCAAACCCGCCGCTGGCTGGATGATCCTGCCATACGTGAACGGCCAGCGATGGGGCGCTCACGAATTCGCCGATGCACAAGGCAAAGCCGTGTTCCAGATACCTCTGCCCCGTGTGGGCAAGCAGATCATCACCGCCAGTGCCATGACCACCGCGGAGGACCCCTCCCATTGGATATGGGCGGACAAGGTGTCGGATGGCCAGACCATCACCGTGCGCCACAGTTTTAACATCAAGGGCAAGCCGCTCAGCTCTCAGCTTTGGGTCGCCGTTGATGACAACTGCGTGACCAAAATCAACGGCAAGTCACTGGGCGAGTCTGGCGGCTGGTTGGGTAACCGGAAGCTGCGTATACCCTCAAGCCTGCTTGTGTCCGGCGAGAACAAGATTGAGTCTGTGGTCAATAACGGCAGCGGGCCCGCCGGTTTCCTGCTTCGGCTGGAGATAGAGACAGACGCAGGCCCACAGCTTGTGGTCTCCGACAAATCCTGGACGGTGCAGGAAGGCGCATCATCAGCCGTCGCCGTGAAAGACCTTGGGCCCGCCAGCGATGGTCAGTGGAGCATGGACAAGTGGCCAGGCTCTAGCAATAAGGCGCAGATGTATACGGGCGCCGTCATCAGCCCCGACATGCCCGTGTCCAACCCAGTGGTTGTGGATGTGCTGCGCCGTGAGCTGCAGGCACCGTCGAAAGACCCCAAGCATCTCATAGTGATGCAGTGGGAAAACTGGTATAGCAAAACCATCTATAGCTGGGGCACCGCTCAAGCCGTGCCAGTGATGGGATTCTACAACTCCGCCGACGAGAACGTGATGCGTCAGCACATCATATGGATGATCGAGGCAGGCACCGACATTATCCAATGCGATATGAGCAACAACATCTGGGATGTCAAAGACTGGGATGACCGCGCGGGTATGGTCAACGAGCTGTTCTTCATCAACCAACTGATGCTGGAGACCATGGCCAAGATGAAGGATGAGGGCATCGACGTGCCCAAATTCATGATTCTGTCCGGCGTTAACTGGACCGAAAATGGCCCGAAGGTTGTCAACGCGCAGCTCAACGCACTCTACCATACGTTTGTGAACAACCCGCGCTGGGCTGATCTTTATTACCGACTAGACGGTAAGCCGGTGGTGTTATTGCTAGACCTGCCCGGTAAATACTACGCGGAGCGAGCCATTCTTGACAAACGCTGGAACATACGATTCGCCAGCATCAGCATGGAAAAGAACGTCGACCAGCGCAACAAGGGCTTCTGGAGCTGGATGGATAATGAGGCCACCAGTGTGCCAGGCCCGGATGGCAAGCCCGAGGCGATCACCGCATCCATCGGCTGCTTCAACGACGGCGGCTGGCTCGATCCCGGTAGCCATGGCCGGCGAGGCGGTGCCACCTTCGTAGAGGACTGGCAGACCGTGATGAAGGACAAACCGCAGCATATCTTCATCCACCAGTTCCAAGAGTTCGCCGGTCAGCCGGAGGGTCAGGGATACGGTGACAAACACGACCGCTACGTAGACAGCTACAGCGTCGACCTCAGCGACGACCTGGAGCCGGTCTCGCTCACCACCCCTGCCTACCGCGGCAAGGGCGGCTGGGGATATTTCTACCTCAACTTGAACAAAGCTCTGGTGGACCTGCTGCGACAGAAGACACTCGAGACCTCCGTGCTGGTGGTCGCGAAGCCAGACCGACGCCACGAGGTCTCCGGTGACAGCATGGAGCTTGAGTGGCGCACAGTGGGCAAACCTCTTGCTGAGGGTGTCACCATCGCCATCGACGGTAAGGTAGTCGCCACCGGCGTGAAGGATCCTACCTTGAAGTTGGACATCAGCAAGCTCAAGAAGGGCCTGCACACTATCACGCTGACAGCCCCAGGGGCGATGCAGCGTTACCGTCTGGCTTGGGACGATGACAGCCTGCCGCTGGCCCAGTTGGAGCCAGCCATTGTGAGCATGGAGTTCCTCCGCAAGTAAACGTGCCTGGAGGGGCGGCCAACAGCCGCCCCTCCTGCCAGCTTTCGCTTGGCGGGAACCAACGCAAAGCGGAGTTCCCATCCATCCGATCTGTCCGATCCGTCGGATTCTGTGTAGTCCGTCGTTCAGGCACTCACTCTGCTCGGTCCAACCGATGGCCGCAGAACGCACCAAACGCCAGAGGCAAACATCGCAGTCTCCCATCTCTTGACAGGAAATTATGTTAAGGAGTATAGTCCAACTATGCTGTGCGATAAAAGCTTATTCATTGATAAAGCATAGATGCTGATTCCAACAGATTGTTAATATTTCGAGGGGACAATGGATAATAACTCGACAGATCACCCGAATAACACTGATGACCATGCATCACCGAAGGTGTTCACCCCACCGGCAGGCGGCTGGCTTGACCTATCGTCCAAAACTAAGAACCGAAATGGGCGTGTATCGAAGCTTATTGATTCATTTAATAGTCCAATAGCATGGGATTTACCGATAGAGGGAGTAAGCCCGCGTTTCGCTCTCCTAGTAAGTCGTGCAGGGGCGATGATCACTGACCGCTATTACATTCTAGTAGCGTATCTTCTATACAGTTTTATAATGCATATGTGGACGCCAAATGCTATCACCGCGGATGGACCGAGTGATGCATTATACAACTGCGATCAGTGGAACTGGCTGCTCGTATGTATCATCATGGCGGTTTATGGTCTTCCATTTCTGCAGGGTACATTGCTCATTTGCATCTATGTTGTGTACGGGGTATGTTTGTGTGGTGCCACCCCGGGCATGCGCACCTGGGGTATTCATGTCAGCACAGCCGATAAAACACCATTGACATGGCCCCGAGTTGTCTTATGGCATTTTGTCTCAATCCTGTCGGGTTTCTGTCTGGGCATCGGGTATCTGTGGGCGCTCATTGACAAGCAGGGTCGAACCTGGCACGATATCGCCGCTGGGGTTGTCGTGACTCGAACGGCCAGGAGCATTGAGCACACACCTCGAAGCCAATTCCATGTCAGACGTATGTCAACCACCACCAAGCGTAGACCCGGACGCTCAAGGTTTATCATCTGACACCTTTTGAGCACACTGTCCTGGGCGGTCACGATTCGCGCCGAAGGTCTGCTAGGAACCCAGCGCAAAGGCGCAATGGTGCAAGGACGCAGAGGCGGGGTGCCCATCCGTCCTATTGGTCCGATCTGTCCCATCCGTCGGATTCCCGGATTGTCTGAACCACGGATTACGCGGATTACACGGATAGGTTCGGATGGGGACGGGAAATGCCAATCGGGAGATTGGCGTTCCCAGGGGAAGATGCGCGTAGGGGTTGACATCCTACTCACCATCATAATTCTTTGTTCAAACAAATGAACACCCCGACCCACGCCCATCTCCCTACCAGACGCGGGAATCCGGCACCGGCAGCCAGGAGCTATCCTGGAGAACCGACTGCTGGCTGACCAAACCCGGCAATGTCATATCCATCGTCTCATGGATGCCGATCGGCATCTTTCTACCAGAGACGATTGCATCGACGAAATCCACCACCTGCCAGTAGTCACCGCCCCCATGACCGGCTTCGAGGGCCTCTCTGGGTGGGTCAAGATACTTTTCGGGCAGGAATTCCCCCTCCAGATCAGCTAGCGGCATCCATTCGATCTTCTCTGACTGGCTGCGGAGCCAGATTCGGGCCTGGTCTCCGAACCCTCTCCCCGCCTCATAACAACCCTCAGTGCCCTGCAACGAATAGAAGATGCTGCTGGGCCGGTTGGAGAGCATATCCACCCGCAGCTTCACCAGCGCACCGCTCGCTGTCTTGCCAAGCAGGATGCATCCGTCCTGCGCCTCGTAAGCGGCTCCAGAGGCATCGGTGTAGTGATGGCCGGAACCCGCGCAACTGACCGACACAATCCGTTCGCCCATCCACTGCAGCAGCGGACCGGTGCTGTGCGTGCCGTATGTGATGCCATCCACACCCGTCTGCCACTTTCGACGCCACTTGGTGATCTCATTCAACGCCTTGAGCTCATGCAGATACTCGCCTTCTGCGAAAGAGATGGTGCCAAAAAGACCTGCTTTGACGATGTTTTCGATCAGCACACTCTCTTTGGTATAACAACAGTTTTCAGCCATCATATACTGGCCTTTGCTCACATTCACCGCTTGTAAAAGCCGCTTGGCCTCATCCAAAGAGACTACGGCCGGAACCTCACCCAACACGTGCAGCCCGCGCTCCAGTGCGGCAATGCAGTGATCTGCGTGGCATGGCATTGGGGTTGCGACCACCACGATATCGGGCTTCGCTTGATCCAGCATCTGCGTGTAATCGGCGTAGAGCTCCGCACCCTCCGGGTTGTTGGCGATGCCCGCCAACTTCTCACTGTCCATGTCGCACAGTGCCACAACCTGCGTACTGGGGTGAGAGCTGAACGGAATCATGAAGCTGCTCCCGCGGCCTGCCGCACCGACAATGGCGACCTTGATATCCTTCATCTGCGTGCTCCTTCAGGGTGATGTGCTTATAGCAGTATTCGTGATTGGGTGGAGGGAATCATGCATTTGTGGGGCGGTGTCGCCTCGCTTTTTACCGCAGTTGAACGCGGATGGACGCGGATGGGAGGGAAACAAATCGGGATATTAGCGTTCCAAGGAAAGGCGACGGTAGGGGAGGCCCACCATGATGATCGGTCCGATCCGTCCCATCCGTCGGATTCGTACCCAAGAAACGGATAGACCGCCCCGGTTAGGAGAAAACCGGCGCAGACATAGGCACGGCGGGGGCGGTTGGCGAACCGCCCCCATGATACAGCCGCCCCTAGGCGTCTTTACCGTGGCATTTCTTGAACTTCTTCCCGCTGCCGCAGGGGCAGGGGTCGTTGCGGCCCACCTTGTTATCGGCGCGGTAAGTGCCTCCGGCCATCTGTGACAACGCATCGCCTCCCCCACCTTCTTGAGGTTGGGAGTTCTGCTGCGGTTTGCGAACGGAGGACGACGGAGCGTCATCTTCTTCGGATTCCCCAGCACCAAACAGACGGGTCACACGGGGTGCTTCCTCCTCCGGTTCGGCAGGAGCCACGTTGATGTGGTATATCCAGCGCACGGCCTCTTCCTGTAAAGAGCCCATCATAGCCTGGAACATTTCGAAGGCTTCCTTCTTGTATTCCACAAGGGGATCCTTCTGGCCGTATCCTCGCAAGCCGATGTGCTCGTGCAGGAAGTCCATGTTCGCCAGATGCTCCATCCACTTGTTGTTGATGGCATGAAGCATACACCAGCGTTCGGCTGCGCGCATCAGATCCGAAGTGAGCTCCTCTTCGCGCTTCTCATAGATTTCGACCACCTTTTGCTGAACATACTCTTCCATCTCTTTTTCGGGAACAGCTTTCAACTCGTCCAGGGTGACATAATGACCGAAGTCGAATATCTCATCCAGTTGGCGGTAGGCGGCATCGACATCGGTCTGGCCTGGATTGTCGATATCGTGGAAGAGTGCGACGCATCCAGCCGATACCGACTGGGCAAAGCCCTGCATCGTGCTGGTGAGTTCGGCACCCTCCAGAACGCGGCGGCGGTCACCGTAGATGGTGTTTCGCTGCTCGTTCATGACCTCATCGTAGTCAAGCACGTTCTTACGGATTTCGAAGTTGAAGGCTTCCACCTTCTTCTGGGCTTTTTCGATCATGCGGCTCAGCATCTTCATGTCCACCGACTGGTCTTCTTCCCAGAGCTTCATGAAGGGATGATTGCTTCGGTCGCCAAACCGGCGCCACAGTTCGTCTTCCAGCGAGACAAAGAAGCGGCTTTCGCCGGGGTCGCCCTGACGGCCGGATCGTCCACGCAACTGGTTGTCGATACGGCGCGATTCATGCCGTTCTGTACCCAGCACGAACAAACCGCCTACAGCTCGAACCTGATCGGCCAGTACGCTGCGTTCATTTTCGTTGGCAGGGGGCGGCAACAAGGCCATATGACCACGTCGGTAACTCTGCGCACCCTCTTCCAGCTCATCGCTATCTTCTACCTCAGGCACCATGGTGCCACCCAGCAGGATGTCCACACCACGGCCTGCCATGTTGGTGGCGATGGTGACGGCACCCACCTTACCGGCATCGGCAATGATGATAGCCTCTTTTTCATGGTATTTGGCGTTCAACACGTTGTGCGGTACGCCTCCACGGAAAGCCCCTTTAAGCAGGCTCTCACTGCCGGCAGGCGCATCAATCAGCTTGATGACGGCGGCGAGGTTCTCTGGCATCTCCATGTCCGGCACGATGCTGAACTTGGTGGCCAGCGGCGTCAGCTTGCTGATGTTCAGATCGCGAATTGGAGTGTTCAAGATCGCCCGTGCCGCGGTCTTCTCCTCATTGCTCATCTGCTTGGATTCATCCAGCTTATGGCGGATGAGGTGTATCAGGCAGAGCACCTTGAGGGCTGTCGTCTGCAACCGCGCGGAGAGCTTTTCGCTCATCTCAATCGATCGGGTGCCGACCAGAACCGGCTGTTGCTTGCAGTAGAGGCGCAGGATATCGGTCGCGATTCCGCGGATTTTCGCCTCTTCCGACTTGTAGATTACGTCAGGCTGATCTTTACGGATGAGCGGCTTATTGGTAGGTACTTGCACAACATCAAGGGCGTAGATTTTGCGGAACTCGTCCTCTTCGGTTTTCGCGGTACCCGTCATACCAGCCAGCTTGTCGTAAATACGGAAGTAGTTCTGGAAGGTGATGGTCGCGAGGGTCTGGTTCTCTTGTCGAACCTTCACGCCCTCTTTCGACTCAATGGCCTGGTGCAGCCCATCGGAATAACGGCGGCCAAACATGAGACGTCCCGTGAATTCGTCTACGATGATGATCTCAGGACCCTCTTTACCTTGCTTCACCACATAGTCGATGTCCAGCTTAAAGATCGCATGCGCCTTCAAGGCCGCACTGACATGGGTCATCATAGCCTGGTTTTCGCTTAGGTTATCAACACCTAACCCCTGTTCGCAGAAGGTGATGCCTTCTTCGGTCAGGGTAACAATCTTCTGCTTCTCTTCAAGCTTGAAGTGCGTCTCAGGTTCCAGCAGACGGACCACTTTGTCTACACGATCATAAAGGTCAGTTGGCTCA
Organism: Armatimonadota bacterium; assembly: GCA_963677485.1. Taxonomy (GTDB): domain Bacteria; phylum Armatimonadota; class HRBIN16; order HRBIN16; family HRBIN16. The sequence goes on from OY781964.1 coordinate 2,399,726, forward strand.
CCGGCATATCCTGAGATGATGAGCGGGGTGCGGGCTTCGTCCACAAGGATGGAGTCGACTTCGTCAACGATGGCGTAATGAAGATCCCTTTGAACCAGCTCTTCTTTACTGAAGGACATGTTGTCGCGCAGGTAATCAAATCCAAATTCGTTGTTGGTTCCGTATACGATGTCGCAGGCGTATGATTCGCTGCGGTGTGCATCCCTCAGATACATGTATCTCTCATCTGAGTTGATGAAATTCGGGTCATAGACGAAGGATCCACCACTGTCACCGGTTTCTGCACTCTGCCCCTGGATCACTCCAACGCTCATGCCCAGCGAGTGATACAGCGGAGCCATCCATACTGCGTCACGACGGCTTAGATAGTCGTTAGCGGTCACGAGATGGGCACCCCGGCCTTCCAGCGCATTCAAATAGAGTGCCAGGCTGGCCATCAGGGTTTTACCTTCACCAGTCTTCATCTCAGAGATGCGTCCGTCATGCAGTACCATGCCGCCGATAAGCTGCACATCGTAATGGCGCATTTTGAGTATGCGTTTTGAGGTTTCGCGGACCACCGCAAACGCCTCAGGCAGCAGAGAGTCCAGCGACTCACCATCTGCCACACGACGACGGAACTCATCAGTTTTCGCTTGTAGACTTTCTGTGTCCAGCGAAGCTATAGAAGGCTCTAAGGCGTTTATTTGGTCAACAACACGCTGATAGCGCTTGATGTCTTTCTCATTAGAGTCGAACAGGCGAAGAAGTGAAAGCATTATTTAGTGGCTCCTGGGCCGACACGTGCTCGTATTACTTGGCAAGAATGACCCACTAAAATGGTATCACACCTCGACAGGGTATCCTAACGCGCGGTCATATGTGGCTATTTACTATTGATTGGCTATTTGTCGTCCTTGCTGATATCGATGAGTATACGGATCATCTGGTAAAATCCGCCGATGGCACCACCGATGGCACCAATCATACTGTACAGGTTGGTGAAGCCGAGTTTCCTGTCGATCAGGCTGCCGATCCACCAGAATATGCCGATGGTGAGTGCCATCGTCAGACCGACTGTGCTAGCAGCTATAGCCTTATTGCCGCCAGCCTCTGCAAACCGGCTGGAACCCCGTTTCTTCTTTTGAGGGCGTTCCAGAACTGGTGTTTCAATGGCTGGCGGTTCTGGTATTTTCATCTTTTCGGGCAGCTTTGGTATCTCAGGCTGCTCGTGATGTTCAGGTTGGTTGTTGTCTATGCGACTACCCCTGTTCCGCCACATAGAGTTGGTGCAGCACTTTCACGCTGCGGGCCACATCGGTCTCCAGCACGAGAGCACTCAGGCTCATGTCGCTGTTCGCCGTTTGGATGACGTTGATTCCGTTGTTCATCAGTGTTTTTAAGAACGCTGCGGTGGAGCCCGGTTTCTGGGTGATGGTGCGTCCAATGACGCTGACCAGCACGCAGTTCTCGGTCACGCTGATCTCCACTTCGCGCACATTGCTCATGGCATCGCCGTGCTGCAACAGATCAGACTGGGTTTTATAGGTCAGGCTGCCTTCAGCACCAACACGAAGCAGCAGCAGCTCATCACTTCCGCCACCGACGGGCATGATCAGCCCATCAAGCAGGCTGCGTACCAGGCTGAACTTCTCGCGGGGCACTGCAAACGCAAGTGCATCGGGAGTGTAGCAGTTCAAGTAAATCGGTGTTTTTGCCTGGGTGAGGATGCGGTAGATTCCGGCTTCCACCAGCGGCTTCTGAGGGATGGCCCCAATTTTGAAGCGCAGATAGACGATCGTGCCGGAGGTATGGGTGATGCCGGTGATCTCAGGCCGCTCAACACCCTCAAGCCCCTCTGGCGTGGTGACCAGTGTGCCGGCTTCGTCAGTGTATGTGCTTTTGACCCACAGAGGTATGCTGTGCTGCATTGCGATTTCCGCCGCACGGGGGTGCAGAACTTTGGCACCCTGGTGGGCGATCTCCGCCACTTCCTGGTAGCTGATGGCAGGCAGGGTGATGGCACCTTTAACTACCGAGGGGTCTGCAGTCATCACGCCGTTCACATCAGTGAAAATCTCCACCTTCGCCGCACGCAGAGCGGCTCCAACGGCGCTGGCTGTGGTGTCGCTGCCGCCGCGTCCAAGGGTTGTGACATCGCCATGAATACCGTCAACCTGTTCTGCCGTGCCCTGGAACCCACAAACCACCACGATCTTGCCCTGCTCCAGATGGCGCATGATAGGCGCGGCATCTACACGCAGGATACGCGCATTGCCATACTCGTTGTCGGTGACAATACCCGCCTGGCCGCCGGTCAGAGCCACGGCATCATATCCCATGCACTTGAGAGTGTGAGCCATGATGGCTGTGCTGATGATTTCACCACAGGCCAGCATCAGGTCCATCTCACGTGTGTTGGGGGCCACTGAGGGGTCGATTGTTTTTAGCATGTCCGCCAGGGTGTCGGTGGCATATGGTGCGCCGCGGCGTCCAATGGCACTGACCACCACTACGGGCGAATATCCCGCCTCTTTGGCCGCAATCACTTTATTGGCAGCGAGTGCGCGGTGCTCAGGACTGTTGACAGAGGTCCCGCCAAACTTTTGAACTACAATTTTCAACTACGCACCCTCCTCTACACCGAAGTGCTTGCGCAGCACCTGCGCGGCGAGTTCCGCTTGATCTTGAGGGATCAGGCAACGCACGTTCGCGTAACTGTCGCCAACCTCAACAGTGGTGATGTTGTGGGCGATCAAGTTGTCGGCGATCTGTGACATCACGCCCCATAGTTCGCGCATGTTGCCCGCTGTGGTGGTCACCAGGCTTAAGTTTTCAGACACATTGACGTTGTATCCAGCCTCGGTTAACACCTTGATGCACAAGTCGGCCTGATGCTGAGGGATAGCGAAGGTGATCCACTCATCGTGGATCTTGGTGAAGGAGATGATAATGTCGTGATTAGCGACGATCTCAAGGGCCTCGACTTGACGGGCCACACGGTCAGTGTCGCAAATGTTTTTCACACGGATATGTGCAAATAGAGGGGTTACCGTGACGCCGGTGACGCCTCGCTCCTGTTCTATGTGGTAACGGCAACAGGGGCCGTTAATCTCCGATGACATGCAACCTCACCGTCCTGGTTATATAAATAGTAGGCTAATACGCCACTATAAGTATGCCAAAGCTGGGGACAATTGACAATTTCGCGGTGGCTGTTACCTGATTTGGAGGAGACACGATGCGGCACCACGCGATAAACCAAGTTTATTACCCATAAATGCCATACGAGTTAAGGTGCCTCCGATTCCGCGACATAAATGTCTCGGCTGTTGATCAACAAGCCCGCAAAACCGGGCTGTGGAGCTCCTTGCCGATAAAGGTAACGTTAATGAAGACTGCTTCAGCAGGCTTGGTGATCAATAGCCGAGACATTTATGTCGCGGAATCAGACGCCATAGACCTGTTGTTTATTTACAGGTAACCGGCTGACGCAAAAAACCGGCGCAGTTCTCTCGAATCTGCGCCGGTCACAACAGGCGAGGTGGCAGGAACTAACTCTGTTACTTCCAGGTCTCCAGCTTGCGAAGTACGGCTAGAGCGGTCTCATCATCGGGAACACCGCCAAGGCTCAGCCAGACGCCTTCAGGCTTCAGGTTGGCCATCAGAATATCCAAATCAGCAAGTTCGCCCAAAATCTGGATACCCTTACCGGCAGCCTGACACTTTTGGTATACGGGCAGCCAGTCGATAGATCGGCCATTACCGGCACCATAAACCCACTGAATCGCATTCAATTTCTCGATGGACAAAAGGCTGTCGAGGTGCCGCAACGCATTCGGCCCGTCAAGGTGATACAGGGTGGCATCCAGCCGGTTTGCTTCACGGGTGATGATGGGAAGGAATATCTTATCCCACATCTTCTTAGAGATCATGCAACTGAAGTCGTCGCTGGTCATACACCACTTCACATTACTGACCACACCAGACCAGTTCACGCAGGGCTGATCGGCCGCCCTCAACTTCGCATAGTGCCGCTCGAAGACATCGGTAATCACACCTTCGCAACGACCCAGTAGCCTCTGTACGGCTTCCGGCTCATCAATCAGGTCCATATTCAGGTTGGCTGGGTCTCGAAACGCGGCCACCATGTCTGCACCGGTGTGGATGTCGGTGACGCCCGAGTAGAAAATGCCTTTTCCGGCTTCCAGGAAAGCATCGGTCATCTCTTCAATCTTCTTGAAGTATAAGTTGTCAGGGCTGAACTGCAGCTTGTCAGCATCTGCCCAGTCAAGCAGGTTGGGGATGCTCCAGGAAGTTCCTTCGCCGAATTCCAGCTCACATCCCATATAGGCGGCGGTGATATCTGGACCAAGGTTAGGGTTGAAATTGGGCAATGCCTCACCGTAGTAGTTGGTGTTCAACGCGCAGGCACGCATCAGGGCAGCTTGGTATTCGGCGTCCATCCAACGGTCGCGTGTTGTGGCCCACTGACGTGGTTCGGGCCAGGGGCACTCTAGTTTGGACTTACCCACCTGCATACTGACGACAGGCCGGTCTATGATTTCGCAGTTCCACCAGGCATCCTGGCGGGCTATGCGCATCTCCCAATCTGGAATGCGCTCTAAAGGCATGGTCATGGATAAATTACCTCGATTGTATAGTGCTGAATTTTACTTCGTATTTATTTCATGTACGGTCAGGATATATGATCTCATTTACGGTATGGTGTTGGTCCCGATAATGGAATGTCTCACCTCAGATATAGCAGATGACAGAATGTCTGTTCCTCATATGGCATGAAACAGTACAACAGCCCGTATTATACGTTAACTGCGTTTGGCGCGATACAACCGGAACTCGGGTTCGTTGATGGTCTCTATCGACACAAACCCGGTCTGTTCCAGCAACTCGCGCATCTGCGCGTCGCTGGGCAAGATGTGTTCAAACTCTATATGACAACACGGAGTTATGTTGTGGACCCGCTCCCAGCCGACCGAGTGGCTCACGATGACCATTCCGCCGGGTGTCAGCATTCGGTAGATATTCGCCAGAGCCGCCGCCCGGTCACGAAGCTGGTGGATCACAGTGTGGCAGATGACGCGGTGATAACTGCCGTCGATGTGGTCAAGGTCATGGATATCTGCATCAAGCAGCCTCACGCAGGCCGGAAATCGCATCTCCATGGCAGTGCGCAAGGACTGGATCGACAGGTCAATGCCGCAGATGTGCCCCTGAGCCTGCATTCGCTCCAGCAGCGGGGGGATCAGGCTACCGGTGCCGGTACCTACATCCAGCACGTTCATGCCCGGCTCGATGCGCGCAAGCTGCACGACCCGCTGAAGTCTGTTTGTGGCATCTAAACTAACGCTTAACCGAGCCGAAAAGGCGTCTGAGAACAGTTTTTGTTCGATGGCCACAGTCTTTCTCCTAAGCGTATTCGGTGCACAGTATACAATTGTACGTATCGGGGCGTGATTCCTTCTGGGTTGATATGTGATTTGATTGGTTGTAATGTAGCAATGGAACAGGACAGGAGATATAAAGTTGCCTAAAGAGCCATTTACCATGGATTTCGCGGTGCATTACTACGAGGTAGACCGCTTTGAACGCAGTAACCCGCTTTCGATTTTAGATTACCTTCAAGAGATAGCTACCCTTCATGCCTATGATTTGGGCTTTGGGTTTGACCATATAATCAAAGAGAACAAGGCCTGGGTGATCAACCGATGGTCACTTCAGATGGACCGCTACCCCAAATTCCGTGACACCATTACCATCCAAACCTGGCCCAGCAGCTTAGAGAAGGTGATCGGCACGCGTGAATTTCGGATTTTGGACGCTCAGAAGCAGCAGATCGGCTGCGCCACCTCACGATGGGCTTATATCGACCTGGCGCGGCGCCGACCCACTCGAGCACCCATCAAAGACGAATACATGGCGTATCGTAACCCCCTAAGGATGATCGATGACCCCTTCAACGAAATCCCAAAACCGGTGACGGCTGGCATTCGAAAAGACGTGACCGTGCATCGCTTTGACATGGATTCGCTGGAGCATGTGAACAATGTACGTTACCTGCAGTGGATGCTGGAGACGGTGCCCGATGATCTGCTGGATAACTATGAGATGGCCACGCTGGAGATCATCTACCGTAAAGAGACGGGCTTAGGTGAAGTGGTGCATGTGCAGACCGAACCGCTGCTGAACGGCAGTTGCCTGCATCTGCTCAGCGATACCAGCGGAGCAGATGTCACCATCGCGCGCACCACCTGGCGCAAGTGGCGGTAGCGGAGAGCCACCCACTTTGTATACCTGGTAGATTCGCCCCCCTATTCCGCGACATTTATGTCGCGGAATTGGCGATCTACTGATTATGCGATATTTATGGTTAATAGTTGAGGGTTTGGCACCCCCACACCGTGACTTCCATATCCCATACAGGGCGGCCGGGTGGCCGCCCTGTATGGTGGCTATTTAGTCGGTTTGACCACTTTGTAGCGGACGATCAGGCTCTGCCCCTTGGCGGGAATACGCAGCTCCAGACCGTTTGAGATGAGCTGCTTGCCGCTCACGGTTTTGGTCGTTGACTTGCGATCCTCATCTAAGAACTCCAGCTTATAGTTGGCTTTAGGGTCTATTGTATTGAGTTCCACAATCAGCCCCATAGTCGCGCACTCTGGACGGCGGAACGCCGCCACCATGCCTTCACCGGTGTCAGGCCGATGCAACTGGTAAGCGAAGAACTCCGACAGCGAACTGCCGACGTTGGTCAGCGGGTAGATGTCACCGTAGAAATACTTTCGGTTAGCGGCCACCTCGGCCAGCAACTGTTGTGCGACCTTCAGCGAGTAAGCAGGGTCAAGGTATGCCATTTCGGTCAGCACGCCGGTAGAGGCAGAGCTGCGGAAGGTATAGGAATCGGGTGTCCAGGCTGCCGATGAGCTCAGGGGCACATACTGCGATAGAGCCACCATCTGCATCTGGTTCCACTCCTGGTGACCAGCCCAGCAGTTGGTGTCGCTGCGCCACAAAGGCACGGAACGCATACAGGTCTCAAGGTCGATGCGTCGGCCGCCGCTGGCGCAGTTGTCGATCCACAGACCAGGATGTTTCGCCCGCAGCTCATCCCACATGGCGTAATGGCCTTCCACGAACCGGATTTCGGATATCCCTTGCCGGTCTTCTGCGTCAGCACCGCGCCAGGCGGCCAGCGGGTCAATGTTGTAGTCCTCGCGATACACAGTCACACCGGATTCGCTGATCCGCTGCGACAGTAAGTCAGTCATGTGCCGGAGTGCTTTGGGATTACCCAAGTTATACAAGCCGCCGTTGGTGCCCCCGAATACGTAATCCGGGTGCTCGTTGGCAATTTGCGTGCCGGCCGCCACTCGGCAAGGCTCAAACCATAGTATGAAGTCCATGTCGTTCTTTTGGCACAACGCACCGATGGAAGTCAAACCATTCGGAAATTCTTTTGGCTTGTAGAACCAGTTGCCTGCTCCGTTGGGGAAGCCGCCAACAAACCATCCGGCATCAAACCAGTAGGTATCACAGCCCATTTTATGCGCAGCTTCCACAGCTTTTAGCTGACCCGCTTCGGTGGCCCAGCCTGGGGCGTTGATGTATCGGTCGAAGTCCTGCAGGCAGATGGGCATTCTCAGCGGTCTGCCTTGTTCCTGCGGCACGTATTTGTGTAGCATCAGCCTTCGGAACAGGTTCTGCGAGGCCTGTATGTCACCTTCCCAGCTCATCATCAGCACCCTCGGGGTGCGGATCGACTCACCAGGATACAACACCAGATGGGTCTTCTCCATTCCGGTGCGGAACTGGGTGCTGCCGTTTGGCTGCCGATTGTAGGACGCTGACCACTGCCCAGACCAGCCTATCGCGGTGATGATCCCGCGGCTTTCATACTGCATATTCCAGAACGGGAAGGCGGTATCCTGCGATGGACGTCCTCCGGTTGGGGCCATTGTGATGCTTTGGCCATCAGCCAGGGTGGTTTCGTAGGGCTGCCAGGTCTTTTCACTGCAGGTGTCACCGCGCAACTGATGCAGTGTCAGCGGCGACCGGACGGTTTGGGTGTTGATCTTCACATCGACCGCTTGAACATCCGCTATGATGGGGGTGTTGGCGGTGCCTTCATTGGTGAAGCGGATCAGCCACTCTACCGCCGGATACTCATTAAACGACGTGGCGAGTGCGGTTACTTTCAGACCAGTCTGTGGATCGGCATAACTGGTTTCAAATAATACGCGGTCGGTTTTGACTGTCTTCGTGACCGTGCGCACCCATTTGGGCAGCAGATCGGCAGAGGGCTGTCCGCCATAGGTGAAAGAGAACGGGAAGGCGGTTTCAGCCAGCAGGGAGTTGTTGACATAGTCATCCAGATACCTCACGCTGCCATCGGCCATGATCAGCGAAGCGTCGGCCCAATCGGACTGGTCATATGCAATGCCGTCCTCGGTGGCGTCCACTTTCAGAACCAGCTCGCGGGTGCCATCGGGCAGTTTGATATCTACTGGTGCCGGTGCATCACCGCACTTCAGCACATCGGTGCGCATCACCTCTTTACCGGCAATCTCAACCGTAAATCTGGCGGTACCATGGATGCCCGCCGTATCGTAGTTATTGTCGATACCGGCATAAGCTTTGAATTTCTTCACTCCAGCAGGCAGGCTGACCACGATCTCGCTGTTAGCGTGCGTGCCCAGACCGCGCTTGAACTGCTTCTGCCCGATTTTAATGGGTGTGCCCATACACGACTGCCGTGCATGAAGCGTGTTGGCATCCTGGCGTTTCACATCAATGCGCACATCGCTGGTCTTGATCGCACTCGGGTTGTCAAACAGCGTCTGGGCCCACTGCTGCATGTGCTCTACCTCAATAGGTTTTGCGCTGATCGCGTCTTGCGGGGCCTGTTTCGGGATAAACTTGTTGTCCATAGACCATCCTCCAACCTGACATAGTGTGATCAGGCTGCATATCATTGCGAAATGTTTCATTGGTTCACCTTGGTTACGGCATTGATTGCCAAATGGATAGATTAGTCACAATCGATAGATGTGATAACTGAATAATAGCACCATCTGACTGTGATGACAAACAATGCTAGTGTTCCCTCGATACCGTCATATTTCCTGCATATAGGAATGTTAACTAGTAAGTAACTAGGTTGGCTATGTCCGGGGCGGTCTGTCAGTAGGCTTGTGGAGGCCACTGTTTATAGACCGCGCTGTTACCCGCAAATATCGCATGGCCAGTAGGTCACCGATTCCGCGACATAAATGTCTCGGCTATTGAACACCAAGACTGCTGAAGCAGTCTTCATTAACGTTATCTTTGTCGGCAAGGAGCTCTGCAGCCCGGTTTAGCGGGCTTGTTGATCAATAGCCGAGACATTTATGTCGCGGCACATGGTCGATACGATCCCAACTGGATTTGTGGGTAATAGACTGGTCTATAGACCGCGCCGGTCTAGTTCCTGACACAAATCTATTCGGGCTATCCGCCTAACCCGCGCGGTCTCGAGCCTTCTGCATCCGCTAGCCTGCGCACAGACCGCCCCGGACATAGGCAACGCTTGACCGTTAAAGAGGCGAACAGCCATTCGCATATCACCTATCGCCTCAGTGTGACGCGCGAGTTACAACATGGGCAGCCGTGACCGCAAGTGCAGGCGATTGGGCCTATATGGGCGACGTGGGGTTATTTCAGGTATTCTTATATCAAAGCCCGTCAACTTGGAGGCCCGCATCTATGATCTGCTTAACTGGCGACCTTCATCACCAATCGCTCTGCACCGGCAATCAGCAGGCTTGCGACATCACCGAAATAGAGGTCGCTCAGCGGTATAACGCGATGATCGCGGAACTCGGCATTAAGGTCACTTACTTCGTTTCCGGCAAGAGCTTTCAGGACCAATGGTCTGAACTTGAGCCGATATGCAAAAGCCACAATGTGGAGATCGGCGGTCATAACTGGGCCTGCTTCAAGCCTGCCCTGCCGCACCGCATCTGGAAGAAGCTGACCGGCAGCTACAATGGCCCCCTGAAAACCCAGCAAGCCGATGCACAGCGCACGATGGAGATCATCAAGCAAAAGACCGGCCGCGATGTGGTCTGCTGGCGTAACCATATGTACATGCATGGCCCCTTCACTGAGCAAGCGCTTTACAATGCGGGCATCAAGGTGTGCAGCGATGGCGTGAAATCCGCCTCCACGGGTGGGGAATGGCACGAAACCGGACTGTTGAGCCTGCCGCTGAACATCCTGCCGGACCACGAACACCTCTACCATGCCGAACGAACCCCCGCATGGGTGAAGTGGTGGCAGAAGCGGTACAACTGGAGCGATGACTTCGGCCCTCAGAGCTACTATGTGGAAGAGTGGACGGACATCGTGCTGCAGCAGCTTGCCGACCATGAGCGCAAGGGGACCATGAGCACCTTGATAATCCATCCCATCACCCTATACCTGTGCGATGGCTTCCGCAGCTTCCAGAGGATTTTGAGTTATCTGGCGGATCATGAGACCGTCTGGATGAGCGAAGTTTACCAGAAAGCGTTGGTGAAGCCATGAGCGCGCGGGTGAGTATTATCATGCGCAGCAAGAACAGCGCGTGGGTCATTGACCAGGCATTGAAGGCACTCTATAGTCAGGAATACCGCGATTTTGAGCTGTATGTGGTGGACAGTGGCTCCACTGACAATACGCTGGAGATGGTCAAAGCCTACCCATGCCATCTGCGCAGCATCGAGGCGAAGAGCTACTATCCTGGCGCGGTGTTGAATGAGGCGATTGAGCTCACTCCGGGAGAGCTAGTGGTGTTTGTGAACTCCGATGCAGTGCTGCTCAGCCCGAAGAGTCTCACGCGGCTGGTGGCGGCGTTTAATGATCCTGCCGTGATGGCGGCGTTTGGTCGGCAGCTCTACCGTCCAGAGGCTGACGGTTGGGTGAAGCGCGACTACGTGGCCAGTTTCCCGGAGGAGGGTGAAGCCCCGCCTTGGATGAAGATGAGTCTACCCTTCGCGGCCATGCGCCGCAGCGCCTGGGATAAATTGAAGTTCTACACCGATGCCTGGGGCAGCGAAGATACCGACTGGGGCAACAAAGCGCGCGAAAACGGTTGGAAAGTGGCTTATGTGTCCGATGCGATTTTGATGCACAGTCACAACTACACGCTGAAGCAGTTATACGGCCGCCGGTTTATTGAGGGCGAGGCCGACGCTTTTATTTATCGTGATAGTGACAACCTGCCCAAAATGCTCAAGCGGGTGATTAGCTCATGTCTTCGCGACGGCTGGCACCATCTGCGGACGTGTGATGTGGGCGGTATGATGGCCATCGTGCCCCGTCGCAGCGTCTACCAGTGGGCCTATTACAAGGGGCATCGACTGGGTGAAACCCGCATCCGCGAGAACGACACCGACACCAGCAAAGGCCAGGGCGTGGTCCTCGACCGGCAGTAGCGGCGATTCTGTTGTGATCCTGGGAACGCCAATCTCCCGATTGGCCTCCCGCCTGGTGAAGGTAAGCCTCCCATCGGTCAGATCGGTCGAATCCGTCCGATGGGGCATACCTCATACAGCGCATATGGGACCAAGACCGGCGCGGTTAGTATCTTACCAACCATATTTTGAACACGGTGTATAGAATATTCTGATATTACGCACCACACAAAGCGTTAGGCACAACGATCTGGCGAATAGCAAGTGCTGCCATGATGATACGCTTGCCAAGTGCAGTGAGGTAGTATTTGTAGCGTTTACCGCATTTTTTAACGAGCCGGAATACTCGGCATCGCTTGATGAAGTATGATATCTGAGAGCTGGACATCTGCGGTAAGGCTTTTTGAAGCATACGGTTTGTGATCCCGCTGATGCATCCCTCTCCGCGAGCAAGTGCAATGAGACATTCCAAATCCTTCTTGAGGAAAAGGTTGAATCCTCGATACGAGCGATGATCACGGGTGGTCGAGGTCGCGATTTTGATGATCTGATGTTCACCATCGCTGTTGTCATCAAGGGCGGAAAGAAAGTCAAGATATCTGTTGTTTGCAGATAATAACAGTTCCCTCAATGGAGGAAGGCTGTAGATGGTCTTTTGCATAGGGGCGTATTTAATCTCAGTCGTCCCATCATGATGTTCTACCTCACGGTAGTGTTTAAATTCAGAGACGTCATTCACAGTCGTCTCGATACGCAAGATTATCCCTTGCTTGTCATACATTTTGATAGAAGCCCATCCCATGTAGTGTTTGATGCGCGTGCCTTGTATGCGGCGATCGAACTTGTAGTCAGTGCCGATCTCAGCGAGTGTTCGCCCATCAAGTTTCTTACCAAGAAACATCGCGATAGACTCTGGCGTTACCGTATGTATCGCTGTTTTGACTAGATTATCGTAGATGGCTTTGAGGTCTTCGGCGCGTTTGAACACGATGTCTGTAGCATATTCCACCTGCATTAGCGACCAATGATATGAATTGTCAGCAAGCCGTATCACGGGGCAATACATTCTGGCAAATGCATCCAGCGCATGGTGCAGCTTATCAGCAGGAAAAGCGTCTGCCAGCCTCTGAGCACAGCTAAAGTCGTCGATTTTTACAAAGGCGTTGTCCAGTGGAGTGAAAACTACTCCCTCGGATTGAAGGCAATGCGCGAGATAATTGTGTCCATTACAATAGAATTGCAGACGGAAGGGCACCCAGGTCGGAACTCGTAGATAGCACAGTCCAAACTCTGCATCGATGAAATAGAAGTAGTAATGAAGACACTTGGTCTCCTTGATATTCAGCCGGGTTTTGTGGGTAATCTTGTCGTGCCACGGGGTGTATGCAGGACATTTTTCCAACACTGAGAATATGTGGACGAGACCGGGGTGACACCCTCGACTACTAATGATCTCTTTGATGCGGTCTTCTTTTCGAAATGAAGAGGCACGGCGTATATACTCAATTTCAATGCTGTTGGTAACGGCAAGGCGTTCCGCATTGGCTTTGATCTCATCTCGTAGAGGTTCGGCAAATTCCTTAGGAAAGTCAAATAGCCTGATGTTGCGTTGATGAAGATAGATGCCCATTCCGTCGCTATGACACCAGCCTGGGATTGTACCGGTGATAACTATGCGGTCGAAGCATGAATATACCCCAGCTATCTGCTTTGCATAGCGTTCTTGAAGTGATGTCATTCTGGGCAACCTCACGAAAGGGTGTTTGAATGTATATTACGTGGCGAATGCAATCATTCCTTTTTTGGTTGCGGCTAAGCCGCCTTAGGTAAAACCGCCCCGGACTTCGGCAATCAAGACCGCGCTCGTATGGCGGATACCCCCTGGGAACGCAGGTCTCCCAAAGCTCATAATGACTATGTCCGGGGCGGTCTTTCGGTACACTTGCGTTTGCTGTGCAGATATCGACCGCGCCGGTCTGGCGGTTAGCCCGAAAGCTCTTGACCCGAGGACCAAGACCGGCGCGGTTAGGGGAAACCCGCCCCGGACTTCGGCGACTATTATCTACCAAAGCTCACAATGCCTATGTCCGGAGCGGTCTTTCGGTACGCTTGCGTTTGCTGTGCAGATATCGACCGCGCCGGTCTGGCGGTTAGCCCTAAAACTCCTTGCCTAACTCACTCCACGCGGTCTTCGTGAGACGATGGCGAGAAACCCTCCGCTGGCCAGTGTCAGCAGAAGCAGCACCGCCCACACATCCGAACCGCCCTTCGCAGCTGATGTGATGATCGTGATCAGCAGGTTGGTGTTGGCCGAATGAGCACTCGGAATCGGCAGCCACAACAGGGTCACCACGATGGCTAGGAACAACCCGGGGTTGACTCGCCATTGCAGTTTTAAGGCCTGGTAGAGCATCGAAAGCGCAGCCGTCAGCAGCGACACCGACAACGGTACGAACAGCAGTATTGCTTCCACGCGGCTGCAGAACCCGCCCAGCACACGGGCTGGCAGAGCCATCAACTGCCAAAGAATGACGTGCAACATCACCCACGACAGTAGGTGCAGCATGCTTCGCCGCGCATTCCCTGCTTGTAGCCACTGCCCGCGGCTGATACGCGAGAACACACCATAATACAGGCACAAGAAGAAGAGCGAAATTTGCGGCAGGGGTATAGCTGGCCTGAGGCTGTCGCACCAGTTCCCACTGCAGGGGTATTCCATTTGAAAATGAAACATTACCATGGCAGTGGGTATCAATAAAAACAACCCATAAAGACTTCCCACCCGCAAACCGGCTGAGGGTGTGACCACGACTTTTGCCCAGCGCTCCTCACTCACATATGAAAAGCCCAGACAAATAAAGATCGTGGCCAGCATCGAAGGCAGCAAATATGATGGGAAGCGGTAATCAAAGCGGTGTAATGATTGAGTATTGGCAGTCAACACAGTCACAATATCGGGCACTTCATACCCAAGTGTTGGCTTACCAACAAGTAAGCCACTGCCGCGTAGACACAACCAGTAGGTCACAGCCATGCCCAGCACGGCAGATATCGCCTGAAGCGGCTTGCCGCGGTTGAGCCTGCCGGCAAACTGCCCAATCGCTGAATAGCACAACCAAAACATTAGTATCCGAAGCACGTAGCCTGTGTCTGGTGCCGACATCTTAAAAAACGTCACCCCGACCACTTCGGTCACCATCATCAGTACGAGGCCAATGGAACTGGGCAGAATCCAGTATGCCAGCACTCGAAATAATGGCTTATTGGACACCGCATCGGCATCCGCACTGCGATTTGCGTTCACCGCCGCGGTGAACATCGCACTGCCGATGATCAGCACGACGTGCATGATGCTCTGCAGCCTGAGCGATTGCTGAGCATTGTGAGCGTAAAAGCGGTACACCACGGCGGTTACCACTCCAGTCAGCACCATCGTCAGAACGAACGGGAATGGTGCAGGTATCATACGTTGGGGTTTGAGGGGTATCTGCTCCATTGCTTTCATTTCTCTCCTTGTCTAGCTCACTCCACGCAGTCTTCGTGAGACGATGGTGAGGTAACCACCGCTGGCCAGGGTCAGCAAAAACAACACCGCAAGGCATATCCACACACCGGAGCCGCTCCGTTGGCTGGCTGTGAGTATCACATCAAGCAGATTGCGTAATGGCCATCTTGCAGAATCACCAGCCGGAATCATAGGAAGGCATAATACGATACTTGCGACCGCGAATACACTCCACGGATTGGCACAGCAGCTAAGCCTCAAGCCCTGACATAACAGGCTGACGGCGGTGACGATCAACATGACGGAAAGGGGCATCAGCAGCACCATCTGGGTGACTAGCTCGCACCCCTTTGAAGACAGCACGGCGGGAAGCAACAGCATCAGCCAGATGGCTCCATGGAGGACACCCCAGACGAGGAGGTACCGCAGCCTGATGCAACCGCTATTCACTGAGTTTTGCCACATTTCACGTGATGAGGTGACCGACACGCCGTATACTAGTCCAGCGAAAACAAGGGGTATTTGGGTAGATATAAATTGACGCCGCAGCTCTTCACCCCATTCGCCTCCACACGGATATTCGTTCAGGTGCATATAGTAAAACAGCATGTTGATAGCAGTTAACAATCCCGTGAAAACTGCAGTGAGAACCAATCCAGACACGGGACTGATAACGGCACGAGCCCGGGCCACGAAACTTCGGTACGAAAACCACAGAAAAGCCAACGGGCTGATTATCAGCATCACGACATTCTGTATCTGCATCTGCCCAGAATCTGGAATGAGTAATTCTTTTTTTGATGTCAACATGCTCACCATGTCAGGGACCAGAATAAAAGTGCTGGCCTCGGAGGACCACAATCTGGCAAGCGCGATGCTTAACCAAAGCGCAACACCAATCGCTATCACGGCAATCATCGCATGTTGTGGCTTCCCTTGGTTCATTCGACCCGCCAGTTGGCCTATGGCCGTCCATATCAACCAGAAGAGCAGTAGAGCTTGAAGGAAACCCATGTCGGGCATAGTAGATTGGGGAATCATCAGCAGGCAGCCAACACATATGACCATCATAGCCAAACCCACGATACCAGGTACCAGCCAGTATCGGAATGTTTTAATGAGTGGCCATCCGGAGAGGTTGTCCGAGCTGAACGAACTCTCTGCGTTTACCACCGCTGTCCGAAGCGCACTAAACATGATCAGCACGACGCTTAACAATACCAACCACTGTTCTTGTTGGTCATGGGTGGTTCCGAAGAGTCGAAACACCACGATGGATACCACTCCAGCCAACGCCATCAGTAGTATGAACTGCAGCAGTGTGCGTATGATACTCTGGGGTTTCAGGGAGATTTCTTGTGCGTTCATGGTTCTCCTTTTCTAGCGCAATCGGCGCAGCTTACGAGAGACGATGCTCAGGTAACCGTCAATGTCACAGGTTCAAACAACAACCTCGCCATTTCATGCCATCGCCTCCTGCGCATCGGTGCCTCGAAACTGGTTCTGTATCAGTTGACGTTATTATACCCCTGAATGTTACGCCCGTGGTAACCGTTGACCGTGTAAGTCTGGCGGATACCCCCTGGGAACGCCAATCTCCCGATTGGCCTCTCGTCGGGTTATGTTGGACAACCCATCGGTCGGATCCGTCGAATCCGTCCGATGGGGCGAACCTTATGCAGCCTATAAGAGATCAAGACCGGCGCGGTTAGGGAAAACCGCCCCGGACTCAGGCAATGAAGACCGGCGCTGGTGTGGCGGATACCCCCTGGGAACGCAGGTCTTCCAAAGCTCACAATGCCTATGTCCGGGGCGGTCTTTCGGTGCGCTTGCGTTTGCTGTGCAGATATCGACCGCGCCGGTCTGGCGGTTAGCCCCAAAACCTCTTGTCCCAAGGATCAAGACCGGCGCGGTTAGGGAAAACCGCCCCGGACTATGGCAATCAAAACCGGGCCGAACTGGCGGTTACCCCTTCAACTCAACTCCAACCTAAGCGACGTCAGATGAGGTGGAGGAGTAGCACAGTTTGGGTCATTCAATGCTTAAGTTTGCCCGTATCTACCGCTCGGTGTTAAAATGGTGTATTGAGTACAAGTACGAGACAATTCACCGGAGGAAGGCTCATGGCCAAATATATATTCGTAACGGGCGGCGTCGTGTCGTCTATCGGTAAAGGCATTGCGGCGGCCAGTTTAGGACGTTTACTGCGCTGTCGGGGTCTTAAGGTAGCACCCATCAAGTTCGACCCCTACGTCAATGTAGATGCTGGCACTATGAACCCCTATCAGCATGGTGAGGTGTTCGTGACCGACGACGGTGCAGAGACTGACCTGGACCTTGGCCACTACGAGCGATTCGTAGATGTGAACATGACCAAGCACAGCAATGTGACCACAGGCAAGGTCTACGGCACAGTGATCGAAAAAGAACGCCGTGGTGAATATCTGGGCGGCACCGTGCAGGTCATCCCCCATATCACCAACGAGATACAAGAACGCATCGAACTCGTGGCCAAACAGAGTCAAGCCGATGTGATCATATCCGAGATCGGCGGCACGATTGGTGACATCGAGAGCCTGCCCTTCCTGGAGGCGATACGCCAGTTCAAGAAGCGCGTTGGCCATGACAATGTGATGTATATCCATGTCACGCTGGTGCCTTCCGTGGGCCCTTGGAACGAAGTGAAGACCAAGCCTACCCAGCACAGCGTCCACAAGATGCGCGAAATTGGTATCCAGCCCGATGTGCTCATCTGCCGCAGCAAGGTGCCCCTCAGTGACGATGTGAAAGAGAAGATCGCGCTGTTCTGCGATGTAGATACCTCCGCGGTCATCGAGTGCCTGGACGCGGCGACAATCTACGAAGTGCCGCTGCTTCTGGAAGAGGCCGGTCTATGCAAGATGGCCATGAAACGGCTGTGCATGGAGCAGATAGAGCCTGATCTGAGCGAATGGCAGGCATTGGTTGACATCATCAAACGCCCCAAATACCGCATGAATGTGGCTGTTGTTGGGAAATACGTGGACAACGGTGACGCCTACATCTCCATCGGAGAAGCGCTGAAACATGCCGGTATCGCCCGTAACGCCCGCGTGAATGTGGAGTGGATCGACAGCGAAGAGCTGGAAAGCAAGGATATCGCTGAAGCACTCAAAGAGTATGACGCGGTGGTGTGTGCAGGCGGATTTGGCGCACGCGGACTGGAAGGCAAGATCGGGGCGATCCAATACGCACGCGAAAACGGCGTGCCGTTCCTTGGATTGTGCCTGGGACTTCAGATGGCGATTATCGAATTTGCCCGCAATGCATGTTCGTTGACTGGGGCCAACACCGAAGAGGTGGATGAAGAGTGCGCACATCCTGTGATTCACTTGCTGCCTGAACAGAAGGGTGTCACGGATAAGGGAGCCACTATGCGCCTGGGGGCATGGCCCTGCAGGCTAGTGCCAAAAACCAAAGCCGCGAAACTGTATAAAGACAGCATCATTTACGAACGGCATCGCCATCGCTACGAAGTAAACAACGAGTATCGCGACCGTCTGTCTGCCGCGGGCATGATCTTCTCAGGCCTCTCCCCAGACTCACGACTGGTGGAGATCATCGAGCTGGAGAACCATCCCTTCTTCATGGCCACGCAGTTCCATCCAGAGTTCAAGAGTCGGCCCAACCGGCAGCACCCGCTGTTTATCGGACTGATTCAAGCGGCACTAGAAAAATGCCATCATCGTAAGTGGGATAAAGATTAACTCTTTCATCGCCGCGATATCTCGTGGAACCATTATGGGGGACAAGCTGACCTTGCCCCCCGTTTGGTATGATAGGTGGTCCACCGTTGCAGTTGATTGAAGTGGTGCTGGCGCTATTCATAGTGGTGCTGGCTGGCTACATTGCCAAGAAACGTAAAGTGCTGGCTGCGCAAGATACTGGTGTCATTAACCGTATCATCGTGGACTTTGCGCTCCCAGCGTTGATTTTCCGCGCCGTGTATCAGCAGACTATCTCCCGCGACATGATGGTGGCCACAGGCGTTTTTATCGCTGCGGAGTTGATCACGCTGGGCCTGGCTTTTCTCATCATCAAGCCTTTCAAAATAGCTTCGCCCATCGTGGGCTCTTTTGCGGTGTGTGCGGCTTTCGGTAACACCGGGTTTCTCGGTTACCCAGTCACCACCGCGGCCTATTCAGCGGCCAGTCTGGCGCACAGCCTGGGTGTATCGCTGGAGCAGGGAAAGCTGCTGGCGGCTAAGGCGATGGCCACCGCGGTGATGTATGACCAAATCGGCATGTTCGTGGTGCTCTACCTGGTGGCGGTGCCGATACTGGTAGCCATGGGAAGAATGCCTGGCCGTAACTCGGCTATCGGGCGGTATGAGCTTCAAAAGGCGGTGATCAGCCCCTCGTTCCTGGCGCTGGTGGTGACACTGCTGTTGAATGTTTTCCATATTCAAGTGCCGGACATCGTGCTGCACGTGGCCGCCACCCTTGCGGGAGCTGTGGTTCCGCTGGTGATGATATCGCTGGGTCTGATGCTGGAAACCCGGCAGCTCATGAAGCGCGACAATATAGGGCTGGTGCTGGGTATCCTCGTGATGAAGATGGCTGTGATGCCGCTCATCATATATCTTGGCACGATGAAGCTGGGTCTGGATCCGCTGGTGAGGGCCGTGTCCGTCACCTCGGGCGCCATGCCCCCTGCGATGCTCTGTGCGGTGCTCAGCGAGCGCTACGGCTGCGAGAGGGGATTGGCGGCCGCCACCGCCATCCTGGGTGCCTTGCTGGTGGCGCTATCTATGCCGCTGTTGATGACCGCGATGGGTGTGGGGTAGGGGAAACATTGTAGGGGCACCCCCCCGTGGTTGCCCCTGATTTGGTGGTTGCCCGCCATTGGTATCGTTGTAGGGGCATGGCGTGCCGTGCCCCATTTACCGTGCCCTGATGGCCCCCGTGGTTGTCCTAAGGCACGGCACGCCATGCCCCTATACGTCGATCCTATGCACGCATAAATATGCGCCGGTATCCGCCTATCACCGAAATTATCGCCGTACGGGTTTTCGTAAGGAGTTTGTTTTGCAGTTATCGGTCGTTGTGCTATCCCTCTGCATCGTGGTTCTGGCTGGCTATGTCGCCAAGAAGCGAGGCGTGCTGGCTGTGCAGGACACGAAGGTCATCAACCGGATCATCGTGGACTTCGCGGTGCCTGCGCTGATATTCAATGCGGTTTACCAGCAGCATATTTCTCGCGACATGATGGTGACCACGGCCGTGTTCATCCTCTGCGAGCTATTCATCATGGGTGCTGCCATGTGGGTCACCAAAGCATTGAAAAAGCCGGCCCCTACCCGAGGCTCGTTTATGGCTTGCGCGGCTTACGGCAACACCGCTTTTATCGGCTACCCGGTGACGGCTGCAGCCTACTCGGCCGTCAGCATGGCGCATATATACGGTGTGTCGGCTACAGGCGGCCAATTGCTGGCCTCCAAGGCGATGGCCGCGGCGGTGATGTATGACCAGATCGGCACATTCGTGGTGCTCTACCTGGTCGCGGTGCCGATCATGATCACCCTGGGCAAGCAGAGCACCTATAGCGGGGCCACACGCCGTCAAGACCTCATTTCGGCTTTCACTCACCCGTCCCTCATCGTGCTGGCACTGACGCTGTCAGTAAACGCCTTCGGCATCACCGTTCCGAAGATAGTGGAGCACGTCGCCACGACGCTGGCAGGTGCCGTGGCTCCGCTGGTGATGATCTCGCTGGGTTTGATGTTGAAAACAAGCCAGTTGTTCAAGAAGGACAACATGGGCATTGTGCTGGGCATGCTGCTGTTTAAGATGTTTCTGATGCCTTTAGTGATCTACCTGGCCACGATGCGGCTGCCGATCGATCCACTGATCCGCGCAGTGGCCATCACGACGGGCGCCATGCCTCCCGCCATGCAGTGCGCCGTGTTAAGTGAGCGATACGGTTGTGAGCGCGGCACAGCGGCCGTATCGGCTATCCTGGGTGCGATCATCACCGCCCTGTCGCTGCCGCTGCTGATGAAGCTGATCGGGCTGGGCTAGGGGTGATCAGTGGACGTTGCTTGGGTTGGTCAGATTCGGCTGATGAGGTGCTGTCCGGGCACTTTATCGGCCGAAATCATGCGAATCAAGCGGTTTTTTGCTGCCAAATCAGCGCCCCTTGACAATTAGCCAAGAAACCTGTATCCTATTTCATGCGCCTCAAACGCGTTCGCATCTTCGTGGGGGGATGCCCGAGCGGCCAATGGGAACAGACTGTAAATCTGTCGGCGAATGCCTTCGAAGGTTCGAATCCTTCTCTCCCCACCACTCACAATCCCTGCTCTTGTTAAGGAGTGGAGAAATTGTGCCCTCGTAGCTCAGGGGTAGAGCGCGTCTTTGGTAAAGACGAGGTCATGGGTCCGAATCCCATCGAGGGCTCCAGTCTTACAGCGAACCGCTAGAGTGGCGCACACCGACACTTGGACGCCGATTTTCGGTGCCATAACAGAAATTATATACATCACGATCGACGACGTTTAGGGAGGATAACCCACAAATGGCTAAGCAGAAATTTGAACGCAACAAGCCGCACATGAACATCGGAACCATCGGCCACGTGGACCATGGCAAAACCAGCCTTACCGCGGCCATCACCAAGTGCCTGGCCACGAAGGGCTTTGCAAAATACCAGGCCTACGACGCCATCGACTGCGCCCCGGAAGAGCGAGAGCGCGGAGTCACCATCAATATCTATCATGCGGAATATGAGACCGACAAACGGCACTACGCTCACGTAGACTGCCCGGGACACGCGGACTATATTAAGAACATGATCACCGGTGCCGCCCAGATGGACGGAGCTGTGTTGGTTGTGTCTGCCGCTGACGGCCCTATGCCTCAGACTCGTGAGCACATCCTGCTCGCCCGTCAGGTAGGAGTTCCTTACATCGTCGTCTTCTTGAACAAAGAAGACCTGGTGGACGACCCCGAGCTGACAGAGCTGGTAGAGATGGAAGTTCGCGAACTTCTTTCCAAGTATGACTTCCCCGGCGACGACATCCCCGTAATCGTGGGATCCGCCGTGAAGGTACTTGAAGGAAGCGGCGAGCAAGGCGACCCATGGGCTGACAAGATATGGAAGTTGATTGAAGCAATTGACGACTATATTCCGACCCCTGAGCGCGACACGGACAAGCCGTTCCTGATGCCCATCGAAGACGTCTTCACCATTACTGGCCGCGGCACTGTCGTGACCGGACGTGTGGAGCGCGGTGTGCTGAAGGCCGGCGAGCAGATCGAGATCGTTGGTATTAAAGAGAAGAGCATCACAACTGTTGCCACCAGCCTCGAGATGTTCCGCAAGATCCTTGAGCGAGTAGAGAGCGGCGACAACGCCGGTATCCTGCTGCGAGGCATCGGTCGTGAATCTGTGGAGCGTGGCATGGTTTGCGCCAAGCCCGGTTCCATTAAGCCGCACACCCAGTTCCAGGGTGAAATCTACGTGCTTACAAAAGAGGAAGGCGGCCGCCATACCCCGTTCTTTGACGGGTATCGCCCGCAGTTCTATTTCCGCACCACGGACGTAACTGGCAACATGAAGCTTCCAGAAGGTGTTGAGATGATTATGCCTGGTGATCGCGTGACGATCACTGCAGACCTCATCCAGCCCATCGCTATGGAAGAGGGTCTCCGCTTCGCTGTACGCGAAGGTGGACACACTGTGGGTGCTGGCGTAGTTACCAAGGTCATCGCCTAGGGGTTTCGCGACCCCTAGAATATCAAGGAAAGCTAGAGGCCAGTTATGGCAAGCAAGAGCAAAGAAAACAGAATAATCATCACTATGGCCTGCACAGAGTGCAAGTCACGGAACTATACAACGAGTAAGAACCGCATGAACGACAAAGAGCGGCTCCAGCTCAACAAGTATTGCCCGCGCTGCCATAAGTACCAAGGTCACCGCGAGGCGAAATAAATCACGAATTTGGCGGAGTCAGCAATGCCTCCGCCACCTACGCAGGGGTGTAGCTCAGTTGGTAGAGCACTGGTCTCCAAAACCAGTGGTCGGGGGTTCGAGCCCCTCCACCCCTGCCAATTTCCGTTTCTCACTTTCACAAGGTTAAGAGTGGACATCCTATATGGGCACTTCGAACAATGTAACCAAGCAGACCACAATCACCAAGCCCTCTGGCCGTTCAAAATCGGCTGCAGAGCTTTCCGCGGGGTTCAAGAAATTCTTCAAAGATGTGAAGACTGAACTGAAGCGCTGTGAGTGGCCGACCAAAGACCAGACGATCAGGTCTACTATCATCGTAATCGGCTTCATTCTGGTAATTAGCGCATTCATCGGTATAATCGATGTCACGCTGTCAGCCATCACCGCAAAAATGGGGCTGTTTAAGGGAGGCACATAAGTATGCCAAAACATTGGTATGCTGTCCACACCTTTGCCGGCTACGAAAACAAGGTAAAGACCTCCGTTGAGCACATGGGTGCTGCCAAAGGGTTATCGAGCTATATCTATCGGATAGAAATACCGACGGAGCAAGAGGTTCGTACCCGAAATGGCAAGAAATACAATGTCCAAAAGAAGCTTTTCCCTGGTTACATCCTAATCGAAATGGACCTGACAGATGAGACATGGCATTTGATCAGGAGCATTCAAGGTGTAACCGGCTTCGTCACTTCAGGAGACAAACCCGTACCTCTGCAAGACGCCGAAATCGCGAGTATACTCGAAATTGTCGACGGCCCGCAGGTGCGTGTCAAAGTCTCTTGGCAAGTGGGCGAAAATATCCGCGTGGTCACTGGACCATTCACCGACTTCCACGGAACGATCGATGATGTGATGGCAGAACGCGACAAACTACGAGTGCTTATCTCACTTTTTGGACGAGATACTCCCGTAGAACTCGACTTTAACCAAGTTGAGAAAATAGTATAACCGCAGCCTTTCAAGGAGTACACGGCTTTGGCAAAGAAAATCATGGGCGTAGTAAAGCTACAAATCGCCGGCGGCAAGGCTACACCAGCCCCCCCGGTTGGCCCCGCCCTCGGTCAATATGGTATCAATATGATGGAGTTCATCAAGTCTTACAATGAGAAGACTGCTGCTCAGGTAGGCTCCGTCGTACCGGTGGAAATCACCATCTTTGAGGATCGCTCTTTCACATTCGTACTGAAGACCCCTCCGGCCTCCGAACTGATTAAGAAAGCAGCAGGAGTTCCTAAGGGCTCTGGCGTTCCCAACAAGGAAAAAGTGGGCAAACTGACCCGCGAACAGGTTCAGCAGATTGCTGAAACCAAAATGCCTGACCTCAACGCATATGACATTGAGGCCGCTATGCTTATCATCGCCGGCACCGCCCGCTCCATGGGCATCGTCGTCGAAGGGTAATCACACTAAGTTTTTTGACAGTTCACCCGCGGTTGATAACCGCACAGTGGGAGGACATCGTCCGACTGAACCACAGGAGATAGCACATTGGCTACACACGGAAAAAGATACACTGAACAGGCTGCCAAGGTAGACGAAACAAAGAGCTACGGGGTAGTGGAAGCATTTGAACTGCTGATTGAACTAAGCAAAGCCGGTTTCGATCAGACAATTGACCTGGCTGTGAACCTGGGCGTTGACCCACGGCACGGCGAACAGATGGTGCGCGGCACCACCAACCTGCCTAACGGAACCGGTAAAACGGTGAAGGTGGCTGTATTTGCACGCGGCGACAACGCTGTGGCGGCTGAAGAGGCTGGAGCCGACACGGTTGGCGCAGAGGACTTGATTGCGAAGATTCAAGAGGGCTGGAGAGATTTCGACACCCTCGTGGCTACGCCAGACCTGATCCCTCAGGTGGCGAAACTTGGACGCCTGCTTGGCCCCAAGATGCCTAACGCTAAGTCCGGCACCGTCACCACCAAGGTTGGCGAAGTTGTTACCGACCTGAAGAAGAGCCGCCGCGTGGGATTCCGCGTGGAGAAGGCCGGTATCGTGCATATGCCCATCGGCAAAGTGAGCTTCGGCTCCGTGCAGTTGATAGCTAACTTCCGAGCTGCCATCAACGCGCTGCTGAAGGCCAAGCCCACCACCGCGAAGGGCCGCTACGTTAAGCACATCACCATTTCGGCTTCGATGGGCCCTGGCATCAACATTGATGCCCTTGAGGCCGCTAAGGTTGTGGACGTCACCGCTTAGTTGCGGCGGCTCCATTCGGGCGATTAGCTCAGTTGGTTAGAGCGCTACATTGACATTGTAGAGGTCACTGGTTCAAGTCCAGCATTGCCCACCATGTCAAACGGACAATGGATACAGGAGAAATCCTGCCCATTGTCCGTTTTTGTTACGTAGGGGCGGGGTCACCCCGCCCATATTCTCAATTTCACGGTTAACCTGTGAATCAGACGGATCAGTCGGATCCGGCGGATCCTTTCACGCGAAGACGCGAAGGGATTGGCGCGGTTTATCGTCTGGTTCAGAGCACAACAATAGCAACACCCGCCAGTGTATGAACGGCAGCCCAGGCTGTAACTGATGATGTCGGTAAATAGCCACGGGTTCAGTCACCCCACGCGACTGGCGTCCCTAAGGGGTTTCCTCACCGCGTGGCTGATCATTAGCGGCCGGCGTCGCTCCGCTCCGGCCGGCGCAGGGAGCATCCCAGCGTCCGCTTCAGCGGACTGCCAGATGATAAGCGACGGGTGACGAGGCCTGCTTTAGCTGGCTGATGGAACCCGTCGCAGTTAAGCAACATAACCTTTATAACGACCAGATACTTACAAAGCGGGGGTCACCAGACCGTGTTTCAAACGCCTTCGAACAGTCCACATGAGCAGAACCTACCCGGAATTGCTAGATAGCACCTAATAATAGGTATATACTAATAACATACTGCCTGACTTCGCGGCATGCCGACCCACATCTGACGCGGAATACCGCCATCATCTAGATATTCGGCATTCATATTCTTACAGCTCATTGCTGAGGTAAAGCTATGAACACAGTTGTCAGTAACACAAACAGACGGTTCGTTCTCCACATCTCACCCGATGCGCTCCAAGATGACCCTGAGCTGCTGGAACTGATCAAAGCGGCTGGGGTGGACGAAGTGGCGATTTCGGGCTTCCTATATGGCCACTGGACCTTCAAACCGGAAGTCACCTCCTATTGGATGCATCAGGCGCAGACCGTCGGTCTTGAGGCGAGCGTCGTCAACGCTCCTCTGGGCCATCCCGGCGACGCCATGGGTTCGCAGACCGGCAGCGTGCCGCTGGCTCCCCCCAAACACTGGAAGAAGTATGTCACCATCGACGGTGAGCAGTTGACAGGCACCTCGCTGCATGAGCCCGCCACAGAAGAAAATGTAACTGCGATCCAGCGTATCCTGCCCCTCAAGCCGAAAATCATCTGGATGGACGATGACTTGCGGCTGGCCAGCACCCCGGGGATGGTAGGCGGATGCTTCTGCGCGGAGCATAAGCGGATGTTCCTTCGCCAACACGCTTTCGGGGAAAGCAAGTGGAATGAGCTTCTGGATGCCATCCATGCGCGCCGCATGTGTCCGGTGCTGAAGCACTGGGTGGATATGCAGTGCGATCTGCTGACCGCCTGTTTCCGAACACAGCAAAAGGCCGCCGGGCATGTGCCTGTGGGCAACATGATCATGAGGCTGGGCAGTGAGAAGGCCGGTATCCGGCTTAAGGACTACGCAAACAGCCCCTTCCGGATCGGTGAGGAGCACTTCAACGATGACTCTTTCGGCCCCGTGAAAGGCAAGACCGAGGAGCTGTACAGCGCACTGTTCCACCGCCGGTATGCTAAACCTCACCTGGCCTACAGTGAGACCACGGCTTATCCCGCCGACCATCTCTCTGCCGCGAATATGGCTGCGAAACTCTGCATTACCACAATCGCCGACGTGTGCAACACGATGTTCCAGAGCGGTATGACCGCTTTCCCGCGCACGCACTGGCAGACACTGGCTCCCGCGATGAAAGAGCAGGCGGCGACCCATGCGAAAATCGCCGGCGCGAAACTGCAGGGGCCACTGAAGCACTATTTTGGAACCAACAGCCGTTATGTTGGCCACGACGATCCCTATACCTTCTTCTTGGCCATGGGCATCCCGTTTGAGGTTTGCGACAGTGCGCCGAAAGGCGGATGGGTCTTCGTTTCGACACCCGATGTTCCGTTGGCTAAAGAGATCGGCAGCAAAGGTGCCACGCTCATCTGCCGCCCTGATGCCGTTGCACCCGGTCTCCGAGCGGTGCCCGAAAGCCTGCCTGAGTTGATGGCGCTGAAGCACGAAATCATTGAAAAGATGGGTTTAGTGCCCTATGTGCTGCAAGATCTACCCGTGGTCTGCGCCTGGTATCCTGAGATACATAAGGTGCTGCTCTGGAACCTGACCGAACAGCGTCAGGAGCTCACGCTGGTATACGGCGAGCTCCGCCGCAATCTGTCGGTCGATGCTCTTGGCACGGCTTTGCTGGAGGATGTGTAACTCTTCCAGCGTGTAAATCCTGCATCTCGATGAATATATACGTGAGGTATTATCATGGCCATTAGTCAACCGAAATCCGTTCGCCGGTATGTTCTCAGCATCTCGCCGGATGCGCTTCAGGAGGACCCTGGTCTGCTGTCGCTGGTGAAATCGGCGGGAGTCGACGAGGTGGCGATCACCGGATTTCTGTACGGATACTGGTATTACCCGCCGGAACTGACCCAGCACTGGTGCCAACAGGCCCATTCAGCGGGATTGAAGAGCAGCATCATCAACGTGCCGCTGGGTCACCCTGGCGATTCGCTGGGTGCGAAGTCTGGCGCGGTACCCCTGGGTCCACCCAGCCATTGGAGCATGTGTACGTTGGTTGATGGCTCAAGGTGCTCCGGCACTTCGCTGCACGCCCCCGCCACCGAGGAAAATGTGGCGGCTGTCAAGAAGCTGGTGCCATTCAAGCCGGAGGTATTATGGCTGGATGACGACTTCCGGCTGGCCCGATCGCCCGGTATGATCGGCGGGTGCTTTTGCGAGGATCACAAGCGGATGTTCCTTACGAAGCATGGATACGGTGAGTCCCAGTGGGCGGAGTTACTTGATGCGGTGAAGTCGCGAAGGCTATGCGCCCTACTGACTCAGTGGGTGGATATGCAGGGCGATCTGCTGACCGCGTGTTTCCGCGCCCAGCAGAAGGCGGCAGGCCGTATCCCCATGGGCAACATGATCATGTACCTGGGCTGCGAAAAAGCGGGTCTGCGCTTGAAGGACTACGCGAACAGCCCGTTCCGTGTGGGTGAATCGCAGTTCAGCGATGGCTCTATGGGCACCGTCAAGGGCAAGATGGACGAGTTGTTCAGCGTGCTGTTCCATCGTCGGTATGCGAAACCGCATCTGGCCTACAGTGAAAGCACCGCCTACCCGGCCGACCAGCTTTCGGCACCGAACCTGGCCGCTAAGCTGTGCATCAGCACCATCGCGGACGTGCGCAACACGATGTTCATGAGTGGTCTGACACCTTTTCCACGCACGCACTGGCAGACCCTGGCCCCGGCCATGAAGAAACAGGCCCAGACACACGCCGAAATCGCCGGAGCCAAACCGCAAGGGCCCTTGAAGCACTACTTCGGCACGGGAAGCCGGTATG
The DNA here is from genome assembly GCA_963677485.1 of Armatimonadota bacterium. Taxonomy (GTDB): domain Bacteria; phylum Armatimonadota; class HRBIN16; order HRBIN16; family HRBIN16. The sequence goes on from OY781964.1 coordinate 2,428,300, forward strand.
TGGGCGATGACAACCCGTTCAGTATGTTCCTGGCGATGGGCATCCCGTTTGAGGTTTGCGACAAGCCGCCCGTCGGCGGTTATACCTTCCTGGGAAACAGCGACACCCCGCAGGCGAAGGAGATCGGCAGCCGAGGTTCAACGCTCCTCTGCCGGCCAGAAGCCGTCACGCCCGGGTGCCGCGCCGTGGCCGAGAGCCTGCCTGAGCTGATGGCTTTAAAGCACGAGATCGTCGCCAAGATGGGCGCGGTGCCGTATGTGCTGCAGGACATCCCGGTGGTGTGTGCCTGGTATAAAGAGATCCACAAGCTATTGCTCTGGAATCTGACCGAGGAGCGGCAGCATCTCACGCTGGTCTACGGCAGCACTCGCCAAAACGCCACCGTCGACGCCCTCGGCACCACCTTGGTGGATTACGTGTAGCGGGAACACAACCACGAATGGATACTAATCTACGAACTGGCCTTCCCTATTCGTGGTAATTCGTGTGCATTCGTGGTTCATGGATCCGGAATTTTAACCACTAATGAACACGAATGGACACGAATAAAATCATGCCAACGAATCAAAGTAAAGCTGTTCGCCGTTATGTGTTAAGCGTCTCTCCGGATGCCCTCAGGAATGACCCAGAACTACTTTCGCTGTTGAAGGCGTCAGGGCTTGACGAGGTCGCCATCACCGGCTACCTTTATGGACACTGGTCATACACTCCGGAGATCACCTCCCACTGGATGCAAGAGGCGCATAAAGTGGGGCTGGAGACCAGCATCGTTAATGTTCCGTTGGGACATCCAGGCGGACCATTGTATGCGGAGTCAAGCGACACAGCATCCAAACTCTGGAAGAACTATACAAATGAAGAGGGTGTGCGGATGTCAGGCACCTCGATTCACCCTCCAGCGACGGAAGAGAATGTGCATGCGATCAATCGTCTGAAAGCATTCAATCCGACGGTGATCTGGCTAGATGACGACTTTCGGCTCGCACGATCTCCGGGGATTATCGGTGGATGCTTCTGTCCAGACCATAAACGGATGTTTCTTCAGAAACACGGCTATGGTGAAAGGCAGTGGAATGAGCTGCTGAATGCTGTTAAAGCGCGCCAGCTTTGCCCTGTGTTGAGGAATTGGGTTGAGATGCAGTGCGATCTGCTGACCGCCTGCTTCCATACACTCCAAAAGGCTGCCGGGCGCGTACCTGTAGGCAATATGATCATGAATATGGGCTGCGAAAAGGCAGGCATTCGTCTCAAGGATTACGCCAACAGCCCCTTCCGCGTGGGTGAAGAGCACTTTGACGATCGGTCGTTTGGTGGTGTGAAGGCTAAAACACAGGAGCTATTCAGCGTGTTGTTCCATCGCCGATTCGCCAAACCGCATCTGGCTTATAGCGAAACCACCGCAGCGCCGGAAGACCAACTTAGCGCGGCCAATATGGCCGCCAAGTTGTGCATCAGCACAATTGCTGATGTGCGCAACACCATGTACATGAGCGGTCTGACCGCTTTTCCGCGAACCCACTGGCAAACACTGGCGCCGGCCATGAAGGTGCAATCCGAAATTCACGCCAGGATCGCTGGAGCCAAATTGCAGGGACCACTAAAACACGTCTTCGGAATCGGAAGTCGTTATGTAGGAGACGACAACCCATATACCCTCTTTCTGGCGATGGGGATTCCCTTTGAGGTTTGTGACAGCGCGCCAAAAGGTGGCTGGGCCTTCCTGGGCAATTCCGATCTTCCCCAGGCGAAAGAGATTGGCGGTAAAGGAGCGACGCTCATCTGCCGACCTGGCCCCGCAGTGCCGTCATTGTGCCGGGCTGTTCCCGAAAGCCTGCCCGAGCTGATGGCTTTGAAGCACGAGATCGTCGCCAAGATGGGTGCGGTACCGTATGTGCTGCAAGACATCCCTGTGGTGTGCGCCTGGTATAAGGAGATCCACAAAGTGCTGTTCTGGAACCTGACCGAAGAGCAGCAGTATTTCACGCTGGTCTACGGCAGCACCCGCCAAAACGCCACCCTCGACCCCCTCGGCACCACGCTGCTGGAGAATGTGTAGGGGATACTTAACCACGAATAGACTAGCCAGACCGCATGTGTATTTCGTCTGAACCACGGATTACACGGATGACACAGATTACACGGATGGGATGATCGGCAAACAGCGCTAGAGGCGAAACCGACGCTGTCATTTCTCTTCGCGCCTTCGCGTCTTCGCGTGAAAGTGTTGGTAGCTCCCATAAAACAAAGCAACCCCCGCAGCGGGGATGCTGCGGGGGTGACTCACCTGAAGAGGAACAGGAACGGCCTACAGCCCTTTTTCCAGCGTGACATGCAACTGCGCCCACACACGTGAACCAGCCGATGTCGGCGCATAGGCGGCTTGCAGAGAGACGCCTTTCGAAAGTGCGATATCGGCTCCATATGTGGTCGAACGCCATCGGCCGTTGAAGCCGGATGCGTCATTCCATGCGTTGTAGACGATGAACGGGGTGACTTTATTGAACCCCTCGTAGCTGATCTTGTTCATGCTACACCAGAAGTCACCGCTGCCAGTCGCTTGAAAGGCCTCACCCACCAGCTTGAATTTCTTCTTGCTGATCGTGTAGTCCAGGCCATAACCAGTATCATGTGGGCTGTTGTAGGACCAGCCTTTGCCGCCGGCCACACTCACTCCCAAATCCACACCATCTGCGACGGTTTTTCCCACACGCAGATAGCTGTTGGTGGAGTCCGAATCCTTGTTGTCGTTATAAACTACCGCGCCGGTGACGTTGGTGGTACCTTTCGCCCACTTCACCATAACGCCGGGCTTGGTTTCCCATTCCCAATCTTGAAACGCAAACGGTATCCAAAACTTTCCGGCTGTGACAGTGAAGTCACCAGACTGCTTGGATACATAGAGTTCAGGCATACGGTCCAGGTCATTCGGCTTATACTGGTTCATATCGCCGATGCCGTAAGACGCCTTGGCTGTCAGTCCGTTGCCGAAATCCGCTGTCAAATAGACAGTGCTGGGTAGAGCCATGGCGTTAGCAGGACCTGCAGCGGCCCAGATTCCATCGTTGAAATCGCGTTGACCATCTATGTCGGAGGTGCCAATGTAGGCGTCGATGCCCGCGTTGATTTTAGGAGCCTCTGCATTTGCGACGGCAGCCGTGATGAGCAAGACCGCCACTGCAGGAGCAAGTATTCGCGTTGACATGTCGGTAACCTCCTAGAAAGTAAGAGGCACGGCAACTTTGCAGCTGCCGTGCCTTCTGTGTTTATTGTAACCTAAAATAGCGTTTGATGGAAGGGGTGCGTTTCACGACGATCTATGGCACAGACACAGTTGTTTACCTCCCAACTAGAATCTTGTGGTATAATTCCCTTGGTGTTTCCGTTCACCGCAGACAGCAGGGGTCCGAAAGGCTGAAATCTCCTGCCGAGGCGAACTCATGACCGAATATTTTCGCATCCGCGCGATCACAATATCGGGGGTTTCGCTTCTCTAGCGAAGCCCCTTTCGCTTTCTCGCCTTCTGCTCGGACACCAACATAGCAAAGGAGGTGGATGCTTCGTGCGATCCACACCACGACCCGACAAAGTCGCAGAGGTTGCTCAAGTCCGCGCCCTACTGGAAAGCTCCAAAGGCGTGATCTTCACCGAGTATAAAGGACTTACGTTCGCGCAAGTCACTATGCTTCGGGCTAAGCTTCGCGAATGCAACGCAGAATATCACGTGGTTAAAAACACGCTATTCCGCCGCGCAGCCGAGGGGCTCATCAATGGCAATCTCGATGACGTGCTGCAAGGACCGGTTGCCACAGCTTTCATGCTGGGTGACGAAGCCGCTTGCGCAAAAGCCCTCACAGGTTTGTCCAAAGATCTGAAGACGCTGGCAGTCAGGGGCACCGTACTCTCAGGCAAGTTATATCCTGCCGATACAGTGAACACCCTCGCCAAGCTTCCCAGCCGCGACGTACTCATCGCTCAGGTTGTCGGCGGTATTCAAGCGCCCATCACCGGTGCGGTCAATACTCTTAACGGAATCATCACTGGTTTCGTGACAACATTGCAAAATATTGCGGACGAAAAGTCCAAAACCGAAGCCGCTTAGGCTTTTAGAAGGAGTTTCAAACAAATGGCACTGACCAAAGACGAGATGATCCAAGCGATCAAAGAGATGTCCGTACTCGAGCTGAACGAGCTCGTAAAGGCCCTTCAAGACGAGTTCGGCGTATCCGCCGCTGCTCCAATGATGGCCATGGCTGCCGCCCCCGCCGCTGAGGCTGCTGTTGTCGAAGAGAAGACCTCCTTCGACGCCATCCTCGAGTCCGTTGGCGAAAAGAAAATCAACGTGATCAAGGTTGTCCGCGAAATCACCGGTCTTGGCTTGAAAGAAGCTAAGGATCTCGTGGAAGGCGCTCCTCAGCCCGTTAAGCAGGGCGTTAACAAGGAAGAAGCCGAAGCCATCAAGGTTAAGCTCGAAGAAGTCGGAGCTGGCGTCAAAATCGCCTAGTTTCTCTTTTTCGGTATTCCAAGCCCGGGCAGAAATGCCTGGGCTTTTTTTGTTTGCGGAGGGATACCAACGCAAAGACGCAAAGGTGCAAAGGCGCAAGGGGGGAGTCCCCTGGGAACGCCAATCTCCCGATTGGCCTCCCTCCCCATCCGAACCTATCCGTGCCATCCGTGAAATCCGTGGTTCAGACAATGACCGTGCCAATCGACCGCCGACGAGAAAAAGACCGGCGTGATGCCGTACCTTTGCGTCATTGCGTTGAATCCCATCCGAGTCATCCGTGGAATCGCCGCACTGGCACGGGTTGAATGGCTGTGTTAAAGTTTTAGCATAACGGCAACTGAATCAACAGATGCCCGTCGTATGACCGCGTGAGGAGAATGGCATCATGATAAGCTGGCAGGACGTGTCTCGGGTGGTTTTATCACTGGCGATGGTGGCCGTATTGAGCACAACAGCTAGTGCAGCGGATCTGCGCGCCGCGATCGCCCGCACGGGCCTGCCAGGCGATGACCCGGAGCTGGTCACCGCCGTAGGTAAGTCGATCGCCGCCGCTGGATACACGGTCACCGAGCTAGACTCGGACGCCTTGTGCGATGCCACCAAGCTAAGTCCCACGGCTTTCGATCTGCTGGTACTACCCGACGCGGCCGATCTCCCGGCGGCCAGCGTGAAGCCTATCGAGGCCTACCTACGCGCAGGTGGCGACATCATCGCGTTGAACGCGCCGTTGTGGCAGAGCAGCTTCTTAAAGTCCAACGGCCAGTGGACCACCGCCGATGAGCTGGGCAAGGCCAACGCGGGTAAGCTCCCCGAGCACGTGGTTTGTGGCTTTTCCGCTGAGGAAACGGCGCCATGGACGAGAAGCACCTCGCATGCGAATATCAAAACCAGAGCGGAGTCCGTGGCCAACGGTCCGGCTCCCGGCCAGAAGGCACTGCACATTACCATCCCGGAGATGCTGGGCTGGGACACCTTCGTAAGTCCCCAGTATACGCAGCCATTTGCCCCGGGATCGAAACTCACGGTGTTTTCCGCCAAAGGCGGCCCGGGCACATCGCATGTCTTCATCGAGTGGACCGAAAAAGATGGCTCCCGCTGGTTTGCCGCGGTACCTCTCTATCCTGAGTGGCGGCAGTATGTGCTCAAACCAGAGCAGTTCCATTTTTGGCAAAGCAACCCTCAAAGAGGTGGTCCGGGAGATCAGTTCCGTCCTGAGAACGCCGTCTCCGTCACGGTCGGACAGGCCTACTCCCATACCGGGCCTGCATCCGGAAAGCAGGAATACTGGTTCGGCCCAATCGGTACCGCCAGCAAGGTAGAGGGCTGGGATGAGACCGCAAACACTCCCGAACCGCCCGCACTGGAGATACTCTCGCCAGGTTACAAGTTCTTCAGTGTCAATGCTGACCAGCTCAGCACGACAGAAAGTGGCAGTTTCGCCGTGCCAACCGGGATGCTAATCCGCTCTCCACACCCGCGTCCAAGCGGAGGCGGCTTCGATAAAGGCCGCAACTGGCGCTGGATCCCGCTGGTGAATGCGCTCAGCAGCCAGGGAGAATGGCGCGGCAGCCCCGCGTCAATGATGGTGAACGCCGAGGGAGCTTATAAAGGCGGAGTGTGGATGTCGTGCGGGGTGACAGGTGCCGAGTTTTACCGCTCCAAAACCGCACTGGCGGGGCTCACCCAAATCGCCAGGCGGATGGGAGAGGGGCTGTTCATCCTGGACGGCGGGTCGAATTTCTATACCTATTTCAAAGATCAGCCACTGCGGCTCGGTGCCCGGGTGGTGAACCTCAGCAAGCAGGCCCAATCCAACGCCACCATCAGGCTGACGGTCACCGATCCGAAGACAGGCAGTCAGGCGTTCAGCCGCGAGTGGCCGCTGACGCCAGAAACTGGCAAGATTTCGACCGTATCATGCGACTGGAAGCCCACAATCTGGCCAACCGGTGGATATACGGTCTTGGTAGAACTGCTGCAGGCGGGTAAGCAGTTGGACCGTGTCTCACACTCTATCTATTTGTGGCAGCCTGCCAAAAAGAAGCAGTTCGTCACCACAAAAGCGAGTGAATTCATCCTCAACGGTAAGCGTTGGCGCGCGAACGGCGTGAACTATATGCCCAGCTCCGGCATCGCCGCCGAGGATGGCAAATACTTCGAGGCCTGGCTGAGTGCTGCCTCCTACGACCCGGAGGTTATCGAGCGCGACCTAAACCACATCAAGCAGTTCGGCATGAATTCGGTCAGCATCTTCATCTACGCCGAAAATGCGAAAGACCAGAATCTGCTGGATATGCTGCGGCGCCTCGATGCCCACGGTATGAAGGCCAGCCTTGCGCTCCGTCCGGGCACACCCATCGACTTCCAGTGGAAGGACATCAGCTCCATCATCAAATATAACAGGCTGTGGGAGAACGACGCGGTGTTCGCCTATGACCTCGCCTGGGAGCCCAGCTTTGGTTCGCGTGAGGAGCGGGCGATTTTTGACCCAGAGTGGGAACAGTGGATCATCGAGCGTTACGGAAGCATCGCCAACGCAGAGCGTGACTGGGGATATGCCGTGCCGCGAAAGGCAGATGGCAGCATCTCAAACCCCTCACCCGCTGAGGTCGACACCGACGGAGCCTGGCGTAGAATGACCGCCGCCTACCGGCGGTTCCTTGACACTGTGTTATACAAGAAATACGGAGCCGCCCGCCGACTGGTGCGCAGCATTGACCCCAACCACCTGGTTAGCTTCCGCATGAGCGAGGCCGCTAGCCCCACCTACCACTGGGAAGGGCGGATACCATACGACTTCCCATACCTTGCCGCCGCGGTGGATTTCCTGGCTCCTGAGGGTTACGGTCGGATAGGAAGTTGGGAGGATGTCAAGCCCGGTTGGTTCCAGAACGCATACGCTCGCTGGGCTGCCCCGCGTAAGCCGATGATCTGGGCTGAGGCCGGGGTGAGTGCATGGGACACCGCGCAGATGGCCTCTACCCCTGCCAAGCTGGAGTTCCAGGGATCACTGTATGAGCACTACTACCGCCTCATCACCTCCAGTGCGTGCAGCGGAATCATGTATTGGTGGTATCCGGGCGGTTTCCGATACGGCGAGAACAGCGATTACGGCATCATCAATCCCGATGGCACCGACCGGCCATCCACAAAGGCGATTAAGTCGAATGGACCTGCCTTCCTGATAGGACCTTCTCGAAAGAAGACCGATATGTGGATTGGGATCGACCGCGATGCCCATACCGATGGCGTCGCGGGTATCTACAGTCAGGTGAAGGACCGCTTTTGGGATGCCATTAGCAAGGGGAAGACTCCAGGTTTGAGGACCGCCGGCACAGGCACTAACTCCTCAAATTGCTCACTGGTGGCCGTTGGTAACACCCCATGCAACGGCAGCAATCCGCCGAAATACCTTGACGCCGCGATCGACTCCGTGCAGATACTGGCAGTCGATGGCAGGTGGACAGAGGTCGCCAAAGGCGGGACCATTAAGGTCAACGCGAACAAACCGGTGCAGATGAGGGTTGAGTTCACCAACCTGGGCGAGGCAAAAATGGTGGCACCCGCGGGTTGCTTGCAAACCGGACAAGTCTATATCGTGGCAAAAGTTCATAACGCCACACTGCGTCTTCCCATCCGGGCCAGTGTGCCGCAGCAGGAGTCAGCGACTCTGCAGGGGGTGGTTGCGCCGGCTGGTCTTGTGATGCCGCAAGAGGTGGCGCTGCACTCCGAGGCGTGGGGCCGCACGCCTTTTGGCGAGCGGTTCAGTTTCACGCTTGTGGGTGGTGAGGGCGCGTCGACCGGCAGGTAGGGTGGGGTTCTCAACCCGCCCTGAAGGTCTTAATTGCCTATGTCCGGGGCGGTTTTCCCCTAACCGCGCCGGTCTTGGTCCCGTCACCAATCTATCACGGCTATCCGCCAGACCGGCGCGGTCTTGAGGTTTCTGCAACAGCTAGCCAGCAGCCAGACCGCCCCGGACATAGGCAACGCTAGACTTGGACCGGCGCGGTCTTGAGGTTTCTGCAACAGCTAGCCAGCAGCCAGACCGCCCCGAACTTAGGCGATTATAGGGGCGTGATGTCATGGTGGCTGGATTAATGCGTGAAAAATCCACACCCGACCAATACAGCCCTCCCGTTCGCACCCCCATGCTTGACATTCACACCCAAATCAGCTACTCTACCCCTAAAGATCGCTCCGAAAGCTTCTTCCAGGAGAATTGGTATGAACATCTCGCACAACGCTATCGACATCGCCCCATTCGCTCTGCCCAACTGCGCAGAAGGTGAAATCCGCTGGGAGGAGCCGCGCGACATCAGCCGCTTGGTGCTCCGATTCGCTACAGATCCCACCTCTGACATCATCGTGCGCTACCAGCGTAACCTCTGGCCGAACAGCCGGGTGGAGCGCGACTACAGGGGCATCGACAACGCGATGCAATATGGATGGGGAGCGGTTGACGACTGGTTCAACACGCCCTGGGTTGAGGCCAGCGTGGAGATCCGAAAGCTCGAAGCCTGTGTGTATGAGATCAGCTTCCAGCCGCTCTGCTCTGAACTACCCGATTACACCGACTACAACGTGCAGTTCCGGCGCACTATGGGTTTGAAGATTCAAGCCGATACCCAGATAGATGAGTTGAATGTCTATACTCGCTGGGAGCCCACCTCCACCACACTGGAGGTCCAGCTTGACTGCGGCGGAGAAACCTCGGGCGGCATCAAGGCGGTGCATTGCTACAACACGGTGATTGAGGGCATCGACGGGCAGCTCTCAGACCGCAGCTTCAGAGTGCGTTTCAGACACCTGCAGGCTGCGATGGCCCATGCGGGTGATACCGGGCATGTGCGGTTTGAGCTAGACCATGACCAGTTCACCATCTCGCTGGAATCCCTGGCCAAGCAGGGCCCCATCTGGTATGAACCGGAGCATATCTATACCAAACGTGCTGACGACCGGACCAGCTTTGAGGACTACCTGCAGTCCATTGAGGGTGCCTCCACGTTGAATCAACGCGTGCTGGCCACCCACGACCAGGGTCTCGGTGGGGCTCTGATGGGCCAACCCCGCGCCCATCCAGTGTCCAACAGCATCGGGTGCAAGTATGCCCGGCAGCGGTTCTGGGTGGAGTATAACGGTGACCTGGTGCTGACCAAGTCCAACATCGACTTAGTGACGATGAGCGATACCCCACGCTATCTGAACAAATCGGATGCGCGACTGTTCTTTGGATTGGAGTCGTGGCGCAGCATGGGGCGGTTCGCTGACCCGTCACCTGTGCTCGCGCAGAACCTGCATTTCGTGTCTGACGGCCTGGTTTGCGAACAGAAGAGCTATGCCATCCCGTTGTTGAAGGGTATCGATGAGCCGTTGACGGGGGATGACAGCATCATTGCGATGGTGCGCATGCGCTTCCGCAATGACGGCTTCATGCTCATCAAAATGGAGCTGCCGCTGGAGTATTCAGCCGAATCAGCCCGTTCCAGCAACCGCACGGGAGCTGGTCATTATGACAAGAACACCAATGACTACCTGGTGCCCCTCAGCCCGCGCGAGCCGTTGACCATTGAACGAGAGAAAGGCACCACGCTGGTCTACGGTCGGCATGATGGCCAGAAAGTGCTGCGTTTCATGATCGATGCTGACAGTGATGTGCAAATCTCCACCACCGAGACGGGGCTGGTGATCAGCCAAATGCTGAAACCCGGCGAGGGCTGCGAGGCCATTATCAAGCTGCCCTTCATCGCCCTCGACAGGCCTGATGAGTTGGCGGCCCTGCAGGATCTCAGCTTCGAGAATGGCTACCAGCAGATTCGAAAATACTGGTATGATCAAGCCGCCTTCGGCACGCAGCTCCACACCCCAGAAGCGCGATTGAATGAGCTGCACGCCATCCACCCCGCACATGTCGGCACCGCGGATGTGGGCATGAGCGACGAGCCGGATCTAGTGAACACCTCGGTGGGCTCATCGACATATGGCAACTTCGTGAACGAATCGGTGATGATCATGCAGGAGCTGGATGAACGCGGTCTGCATGATGAGGTGCGCCGACGGCTGGCGGTCTGGCTGAAATACCAGGGACAGATAGGACTGACCGGAAACTTCAGCGACCATGACGGCGTGTTTTACGCTGCAGGCGGTTTTGAAATGGGTGAGACCTACAGCCAGCACCACGGTTGGGCCCTCTGGGGGTTCGCGGAGCATTATTTCATGACTCGCGACAAAGAATGGTTCAGTTCGATCGCACCCCAGCTCATCAACGGGGGCGATTGGGTGTTCCGGCAGCGTGCTTTGACTATGGAACCACTGCCGCATTCACGGGGATGGGAACACGGCTTCATGCCCGCAGCCAGCCTGGAGGACGTGGCCGACTACTTCTACTGGCTAACCACCAACACCATGAGCTGGAAGGGTGTAGACCGCCTGGCTGCCGCTTTCGAGGCATGCAAACATCCGGAGGCGGCGCGACTGCGTCAGGAGGCCGATGCGTTCAAAGCCGACCTGCTGCGGGGCTTCAATACCGCCCGGCAGCACAGCCCCATCGTGCGCCTTCGGGACGGCCGGTGGGTGCCGCACACTCCCAGCCGGTTGTATCGGCGCGGGCGTGATTCGGGCTGGATCAGGGAGGTGCTGGAGGGCTCAGTCTACCTGGTGATGATGGGACTGATCGATCCAAACAGCAAACAGGCGGGCTGGATTCTGGACGATTATCAGGACAACCGCTACATCAGCGAGGACTACGGCTACCCCATCTACGATGTGAAACACTTCTGGTATGACAGCGGCGGGTTCTCCTGCCAGCCGAACCTTTTGGCCGGACTGATGCCGCATCTGGACAGAGATGAAATAGAGGTCTACCTGTGGATGTTCTACAACGCCTGGGCGGCCACTTATCGCGAAGAGACCAATGCGATGGTGGAGCACCCCATGCCGGTGCTGGGGCAGTCCAACTCCGCGTGGGTGAAGACCAGCGACCAGGCGAACTCCCAGAGGTGGCTGCGTTACATGTTTGTGTATGCCCCGCATGATGTGCTCTACATCGGCAGGGCGGTTCCCAGAGGGTGGCTGAAGAGCACCAAGCCGGTGGGCGTCAAAAGGGCAGCGACGCATTTTGGTGTGGTCGATGCCGCGTACATAGCCATGCCATCCAGGTATACCATCAGGCTAGATATCCAACTTAACCTACACTCCACACCGGAACGCATCATCGCCCGGTTCCGGCATCCTGAGAAAAAGCCCATCATCGATCTGCGAGTGAACGGAATGCTTCATGAGCAGTATGATCCGGTCACCGGTGATGTGGATATTACGGGTTTCACTGGGAAAGTAAGTGTAGAGGCAAGATATGAATCTTTATAAGGGTGGGATCCGGTTTGTGAAAAGCGACTGCTATGTACCGCTTGAAGAGGCGCATACCGGCCACCCGGTGAGCTAAAAGTAGACCAGAGCCTTCCTATGGGCCGTGGCTGCATCGTGCGGCTGGACGACTCCGACATCCCCCACTGGAGCACCTCCATCGCGCAGGTACTGCGCCAGATGGCGGCCAGTCAGCCCGATCTGCACGGGGTGAACCCCAGGCAAGATGGCAAGTTCCGCACCCAGTTTTCCGATGGCTGGTTGAGTTTCGATCCGAAGACGGGCACGACGCGCTGGGAGTAATCTCGATTCGCGGATGATGCGGGTTTCTGGGGGCCTTCGGTCCAATCTGTCCGAACCGGCGGGAATGGTAACCTGCGAATGGATCCGACAGTAATATTACCTGTTTTTGGGCATACCGAGGTGTAAACGAAGTATCTATGAAGCTTATATGTGTTACGATTATAGACGATATCTAGTCTTTTTAGCGATCATATGTGGAGGGCCAACAAATGATACATCGTAAAGCCTTTACGATCTTGGAGCTGCTAGTCGTCATTGCCATTATTGGTGTGTTGGCCGCAGTGTTATTCCCGGTCATCATGGGCGCCAAGCAGAAGAGCAAAAAGGTAGTGTGTCTATCGAACCTTCACCAGTGCGGTGTAGCACTTAGGTTGTATATGGACGACTATGGCACCAATGTTCCGCCAGACACCGCTGTGGCACGTGAACTACTTAAGAAACAACCCACCTGCTGTCCCAACGACAAAGAGTGGACAAAAGGCTGCACACAGCAGTTTGGACCGCCCATGATTGGATCCTATGCCTATGTTCGCGCTATTCCCGGCATGGAGAAAGTGCCTGATGATAAACTCACCCATTTTTTCAACTTGAAGAGTTCGGATTTTTATAACAACGAAGGTGTGATATGGATGGCTGATGTATTCCATTCGTCGCACGGAATACCTGCTCCATACTATGTTGATAAGGAAAGCCTCCCCGAGTATTGGAAAAGAGTAAACACAGACCGAACTTACATGCCAGACAATCAGATCCGACTGTTCGATGACGGTCATGTGAGTATGAGTAAACCTACCACCATACATACTGCTATTGGATCGACGAACATCGGATTTGCCTGGGGAACTGTGTTTGAGCTAGACGACGGCATGAGCAATGAATTCCAGCACTAGAAGTTCGTTGAATATAACACATACATGATTTGGAGGTCGCAGGCTTGATAGATAACATACGGAATGCCATATTGTGCATATACTCTTCGCTGCGTGATGACATCACCTCAAATAAGAAACTGGCGGTGGCTTACGTGTTTATACTTTTTCTGACTGGGTGTATAACGGCACTTATATGGTATTTGTTCATGGTACCAACGGAAACGACCATAAGGCCGGTTGGGCCACCTCCGGCAGGTAGCTTTATCACTCTATTCCATATAGCTATTTTTGCGTTGACAATTGTCAGCATTGCTTGTTTATTAAGGTGGTACTGGCCACTATTTGCGATGATGCTGTTTATCTATTTCAGTTGGTCGATGTATTTGGCATCCACCGCCATGAGCAATGATCCAAATGGAGTAGACCGTATGGGTGTGTTCCTCATCATATTCCCAACCGCATTGGTAACACTAGCCGTCCCATCATTGGTGTTCTATGTATTGTGTTTCCTGGCACAGTTGCCACGTCCACAAAGCAGGGGTTGGGGAGCGTTCCTGAGGGAGCATCAATCGATAGGTAAGTAGAGCCGATTCGCGATCGACCCCCTCCAAACCGTCGCGGTTGGCTGGAGTAGTGACAAGATAATAAGGTGAGAATTTCGAATGCCATATAACGCCGACAAGATGCACTTCGCCTCCGGCGTGTTGATGCTGCCCGATTTTCCGGGCTGTAACAACCGGGGCGTGATCACCGATCAGATGGTGCCCGGTCACGACCATGTGGAAGCCTACCTCTTCTGGCGGATGCTGGAGCCTCAGCAAGACCGGTGGCAATGGGATAAGGTCGACGAAATTTTGGAGCTGATGAAGCCCCGCGGCCAAAAGATGCTGGCCACCCCATGGTTGAACTACGCCCCCAAGTGGTTTGTGAACAGCGACCGTTATGTGCCCCTCCAGGAGATGCACACCGGCAAGACCGTCGACCTGCTTTCCATCTGGGCTCCTGGCACCTGGTGGGTGTATGAGCACTTCTACAAGCAACTGGCAGCGAAATACGGCGATCAGATCGACATCATAAAGGTCAGCCTGCCCAGCTCCGACTTTGGCGAGGTGGGTTACCCCATGGGGGTGGCCGACTTCACCTCAGGTAGGATGTATGGTGAGCCGTTCCCGCAGTCCAAGGACGCCTGGCATATGGGCATGTGGTGCGGCGACCCGTATGCGGTGGCGAGCTTCCGCAAGGCGATGTCTCAGCCTTACCGCTCGCTGGGTGCTCTGAACAAGCTTTGGTGCACGAGCTACACGCACTGGGACCAACTGGAAATGATGCGGATAGAGGATCGCAAGCAGTGCACTCAGCGCTGGCTTGACCTAATGGCCTGGTACAACAACAGTCAGGTAGAGGCCACACGCAAGGCCATGAAGATCGTGCGAAAGTACTTCCCGAAAGCCTATCTGGAGGTACCGCTGGGTTACGGCTGCGATCTGCCGCAATACGGCTGCGACCGCACGGCTCTGTGCCGCGTGGTGGGCGAGTTCGGCAACGCTGCCGTGCGCAGCACGCACGGCAGCTTCAACCGATGGGTTGTGCCTGCTGCATACTGGTTCTATAAGCGTATGGCACCGGTCTGCCACAGATACGGCGCAGGTTTTGGTACAGAGCCGCCCGGTGGAGACCTCACGCCAGCCGAGATGAAACGGCAGCTTTTTGAGGATGCCAGCGGAGGTGTGAATCTGCTGTATAGTTATTATCAAAACTGGCACACGCTGCCGGATGTAGCCAAACAATGGAGCACCTTCTGCCGACCTTCGAAGCTCTCTATGGTCTCAGTGGGTGTGATCTATTCCAACACTCAGATGGCCCTTGACCTCGCCGAATACCCCGTCGGGCAGTGGGAGCTGTTCGACGCACTTCGCCCCACAGTGGACATGGATGTGGTCGATGAACACATGATGAGCTGGGGCTGGCTGTCGCAATACAAGCTGCTGATCAACACCAACGGCAAGACATATCCCAAAGAGTGCCTGAGCCTTCTGTGGAAGTGGCTGCAAAAAGGCGGGGTGCTGATCACCCGCGGCGGGTCAACGTTGTCGGACGTCGAGGGGCGCGCCTGGCCTATCGGGGAGCTGAATGTGGAACAGAGCGTCCCCGTGGGCCGTGGGCGCATCGTGCGGCTGGACGATGCAGATATTGTGCGTTGGAGTGCTGCCATCGCCCAGATGCTGCGGCAGATGGCCGCCAAACAGCCAGAGCTACACGGCGTGAACCCCAAGCAGGACGGTAAATGGCGCACGCAGTTCACCGACCGATGGCTGAGCTACGACCCGAAGACGGGCAAAACCCGCTGGGAGTAGGGGCCATTGGCGGGTTTGTGTCAAGCTTCATCGGTCGGATCGGTCGGATCCGTCCGATGAATGGTGCGTCACGTGGCACGGATGGCGGGTACACAACGCAATGGCGCAAAGGTGCAAGGGACGCAGAGGGGTATTCCATCCGCGTTCATCTGCGTCCATCCGCGGTTTAGGTAATCTTTCGCAGCAGGGGTGCCCACCGTCCGCTTCACCGGACCGGTACTGATCAGCGATGGGTGACAAGGCTCGCTTTAGCGGGTTGCCGGAACCCGTCGCACATGACCGCGTAGCGCGGACGACGGGCATCCAACGCAATGGCGCAAAGGGGCAAGGGACGCAGAGGACCATCCCATCAGTCCCCATCCGCGGTTCACAAAAAAACTAATATGCCTGTTAAGCAGTTGACATTTATTGAAACGAAGGCGTATAGTCATATCATGCTGTAAAGGAAATGGACCCAATCCGCATGAGTGGGAGAGCCAACCGTAGATATGACTCGCCTCGTCGTCTTTTTCCATGGATGGCAGCCGTTCCTTCTGGTTGTTGTATTCTTGCTGATGTTCATGAACCGCAAACGACCAGACTACAAAGCGCGCGGTGTGCTGATCTGCACTGCCGCAGTGTTGGTCTTTACGCCAGTAGTTGGGTGTGTCCAAGGCATGCGCTACAATCTCAGTATCGTCGTAATGGTATTAAGTTGGTAAAGTCGTCTACGCCCCAGCATATAGTGCAAGACGGATCTGGTATCATGGCTACGATATGTGGCCAGAGTTATGACATTCATATGGGTGACGTGAAGGGATATTAAACGTCTACCAGAAACTTCGTATGTGCAAAGGAGTGTTGAAATGGATCAAGAATGTTCTGTGTGCGGCCGAGTGCAGCCTGTAGAAAGTCGCTATTGCCCTTACTGTGGTGCCGATCGTCAGACCTCAAGCCGGCGTGACGACGGTGTGCAGTCAATAAAGTCCTACATATTACGTATAGTTTTAATATTAGTGGCTGTGTTTGTCGTGATCCCGGGGTTGGTAAGGCTTATCGTGGGGTTGTTTGTGGTTTCCTATTTCGGATCATCGCCGGTGCCAGAACAGCAGGTGCAGGTCAGTAATCCATCGACACCAGAAGTGCATACTACACAGACCTCTGGCGGCGTTCTTGGCGGCGGTAGTGTTAAAGCACCAAAACATATATCGGGTTCGATCCGCACTTACAACGGCAACACGCCAGTGAACACACCCCACCAGTTTATGTCAATATCAAAATATCGTATACCGGGAATGAAGATATATGTAAAAGTAGGGGCTGGCGTATACACATATCACGCAGCTTACATCAGCGATGATGGGATTAATTGTGATGTGCGATTCCCAGATGGGTCGGTCGGAAGGATGGAGAACCGTGCTCTCAATAAACTATATACCGACTATTTGGCCCCTCGCTAGCCGGGTTAAGGGGGAATATCAATCCACAGATGACGGGCATCCAACGCAAAGACGCAAAGGTGCAACGGACGCAGAGGGGTATCCCATCCGCGTTCATCTGCGTCCATCCGCGGTTTTAGTAACCCTCCGCTGCGGCGGCGGCACCTCGCCGGGCAAGAAGCTTAAGAACGAAAAACCCAGCAGATTTACCCGTCCTGCATCCCTTGCACAACCCCGATATACCAAAATGCACCCAATCGGTAGTATGATATGTTGGTATAGAGTGTCGGTGTTTGGCAATTATAACAAAGCTGATCACGCCCCTATCCTTAGTATTCCGGCATTCCGAAGAAAGGATCAGTGTTCATGGCACGTCCGCGTATCACCATTGACGGCAACGAAGCGGCAGCTTATGTTGCATACAAGACTAACGAAGTCATCGCCATCTATCCCATCACACCTTCATCCAATATGGGTGAGTGGTCGGATGAATGGGCAGCCAAGCATGATAAGAACATCTGGGGCGTAGTACCCAGCGTGAAAGAGATGCAGAGTGAGGGAGGCGCCGCTGGTGCCGTGCATGGTGCCCTTCAAGCTGGATCGCTGACCACCACATTCACCGCAAGCCAAGGCTTGCTGTTGATGATCCCGAACATGTTTAAAATCGCTGGCGAACTCACCAGCACCGTGTTCCACATCGCAGCCCGAACAATCGCTACCCATGCACTTAGCATCTTCGGTGATCATTCGGACGTCATGTCCACCCGAAGCTGCGGCTGGGCCATGCTGAGCAGCAACAACGTGCAAGAGGTCATGGACCTGGCGTTGATTGCTCAAGCCGCCACTCTGGAAGCCAGGGTGCCCTTCATACACTTTTTTGACGGTTTCCGCATTAGCCACGAGTTGTCCAAAATCGAGAAGTTGACCGATGAGGACATCAGGGCTATGATTGACGACGATCTCGTGAATGCGCACCGACAGCGCGGGCTTAACCCAGAGCACCCGGTGATGCGCGGTACCGCCCAAAACCCAGACGTCTTCTTCCAGGCTCGTGAAGCCTGCAACCCATATTACGCCGCCACTCCCGCCATCGTTCAGAAGGCTATGGACAAGTTTGCCTCCATCGTTGGCCGCCAGTACAAGCTGTTCGATTATGTGGGTGCTCCAGACGCAGAGCGTGTGGTCATCGCCATGGGCAGCGGTTGTGAAACGGTGGAAGAGACCGTTGAAGCACTGTTGGCTAAGGGCGAAAAGGTCGGCGTGCTGAAGGTTCGCCTCTACCGTCCATTCTCACCAGAGGATATGATTGCCGCCATCCCGACCACCGTGAAGAGCCTCGTGGTGCTGGACCGCACCAAAGAGCCCGGTGGATTGGGCGAGCCTTTATATCAAGACGTGATGACCGCCTATGCAGAACGCTACAACGAAACCGGCATCCTGCCTCCCAAGATCATCGGCGGCCGCTACGGACTGAGCTCCAAGGAGTTCACCCCAGCTATGGCCAAGGCTGTGCTGGATGAGCCGTTGAAGGCCCATCCCAAGAACCACTTCACAGTGGGCATTGATGATGACGTGTCTCATACCAGCCTGGAGGTTCCTGAATTCCACGTGGAGATGAATGACGTCACCCGTGCCATGTTCTGGGGACTGGGAGCCGACGGTACCGTTGGTGCCAACAAGAACTCCATCAAGATCATCGGTGAAGATACCGACAACTACGCTCAGGGCTACTTCGTGTATGACAGCAAGAAGTCCGGCGCAGCCACCACCTCCCACCTTCGGTTTGGCCCACGCCCCATCAAGGCGCACTACCTTATCCAGAAGGCGAACTTCATCGCTGTTCACCAGAGCAACTTTATTGAGCGATACGATGTGCTGGGAGCGGCTGCACAAGATGGCGTGTTCCTTCTGAATACCCCATTCAGCGCCGACGAAGTCTGGGATCAGATGCCCAAGACGGTGCAAGAGCACATTATCAATAAGAACCTTCGCTTCTTCGTGATCAACGCTTACGATGTGGCTAAGAAGACCAACATGGGTGTGCGCATTAACACCATCATGCAGACATGCTTCTTTGCCATCTCCGGTGTTCTTCCTCGCGAAGAGGCTATTGAGCACATCAAGAAGTCCATTAAAAAAACTTACGGTAAGCGCGGTGATGCCATCGTAGCACAGAACTTCGCTGCTGTGGATGCCGCTCTGGAATACATGCATCAGGTCAGCGTTCCATCAACCGTCAGCAGCAAGATCGATATGCGCGCAGCGGTACCGGAGAATGCTCCTGAGTTCGTGAAGGGCCTGACGGCTGAGATCATCGCAGGACGCGGAGACGCTTGCCCTGTGAGCATGATGCCAGTCGATGGCACCTTCCCCACAGGCACCACCCAGTGGGAACGCCGCAACATCGCTCTGGACGTACCGGTCTGGGATCCCAGCACCTGTATCCAGTGCGGCAAGTGTTCGCTGGTCTGCCCGCACGGTGTCATCCGCAGCAAGGTTGTCAGTGACGCTGAGCTGGCTGGTGCTCCTGAAGGCTTCCAGACCACTGCTGCCAAGTGGAAAGAGTTCGATGGCAAGAAATACACGCTTGCTGTGTCGGTGGAAGACTGCACTGGCTGCGGCTTATGCGTAAACTACTGCCCCGCCAAGAACAAGAGCAACGTCAGCCTGAAGGCCATCAACATGACCCCTCTGGCCGACGTGCGCGAAAAGGGCATGGCCGACTGGGACTTCTTCAAGAGTCTCCCAGCCACCGACCGTGCTAGCGGGTTGCGCTTCAACATGACCAAGAACCTGCAGTTGCTTGAACCCTACTTTGAGTTCAGCGGTGCCTGTTCTGGTTGCGGCGAAACACCATACGTGAAGGTGATCAGCCAGATGTTTGGCGATCGCATGATCGTGGCCAACGCCACCGGATGCTCCAGTATCTACGGCGGTAACCTGCCCACCACCCCGTGGTGCCAGGACAAGGACGGCCGCGGTCCGGCATGGGCCAACAGCCTGTTTGAGGACAACGCCGAGTTCGGTCTGGGTATGCGTCTGGCTGTTGATCAGCAGCGCGGCTACGCCGTCAGCATGTTGACCAAGCTGCAAGACAAACTGGGTGCGGAACTGGTTGACGCGATCGTTCATGCCGACCAGAGCAGCGAAGAGGGCATCGCCGCTCAGCGCGAGCGAGTGGCTGCCGTCAAGGCGAAGATCACCGCTTGTGATTGTGCAGACTGCACGAACCTTCTGGGTGTTTTGGACCAGATGGTGAAGCGCAGTGTGTGGATATTCGGCGGCGACGGTTGGGCATACGACATCGGCTACGGCGGTTTGGATCACGTGCTGGCTAGCGGCCTGAACGTGAACGTGATGGTTCTGGACACCGAGGTGTATTCCAACACCGGTGGACAGGCCAGCAAGGCCACTCCGTTCGGTGCTGTCGCGAAGTTCGCCTCCGGTGGTAAAGAGACCGGCAAGAAGGACCTCGGTCTGATGCAGTCCTCCTACGGTAACGTGTATGTGGCTCAGATCGCCATGGGTGCCAACGAGGGCCAGGCTTTACGCGCCATTCAGGAAGCGGAAGCTTATGAAGGCCCGTCCCTGATCATTGCGTATTCGCACTGTATCGCCCACGGTATCGACATGGGTAACGGCCTTGCACAGCAGAAACTGGCTGTGGATTGCGGTTACTGGCCGCTGTGGCGTTACAACCCGTCATTAGTTGCCGAAGGCAAGAACCCATTCGTGCTTGATTCCGGCGATCCCAAGATCGCGTTGAAGGACTACATTTCAACCGAAGGCCGGTACAAGATACTCATGAAGTCTAACCCGGAAGCTGCTGCGGCCCTAGCTAAGCTATCGCAAGCAGCCGTTACCGAGCGCCTGAAGCACTTCAAAATGCTAGCGGCTGCCCCCGGCAGTGCAGAACAGGCCTAACGGAGAAGGAGATGACAATGGATCTGAGAACCACATACCTGGGGTTAGAGTTAAAGAACCCCATCGTCGCCTCTTCGTCACCCGTCACATACACTGTGGAGGGCATTAAGAAGCTGGCAGACGCCGGAGCTGGTGCCATCGTGATGCACTCTTTGTTTGAAGAGCAGATCACCATGGAAGGTCAGCACCTCGACTACTACCTCACCTCAGGCACGGAGAGCTCCGCGGAAGCGATCAGCTATTTCCCTGAAGCTGAAGACTATAAAGTGGGCCCAGAGGCCTATCTTGACCTGATCAAACAGGGCAAGAAGCTGGTGGATGTGCCCATCATCGGCAGCTTGAACGGTGTGAGCACAGGCGGCTGGGTGGACTACGCGTCCAAAATCCAGTCGGCTGGTGCTGATGCGCTTGAGCTGAACCTCTATTATCTGCCCACCGATCCCAAGATCACCAGCAGCGAGATCGAGCAGGTCTATCTAGACGTGCTGACCGATGTCAAGAAGGCTGTGAGCATCCCTGTGGCAATGAAGCTGAGCCCATTCTTCAGCGCAACGCCCTGGGTGATCCGCCGATTTGCAGAGGCCGGTGCGGATGGTCTGGTCATGTTCAACCGCTTCTACCAGCCTGACCTCGATCTGGAGGCCCTTGAGGTCGTTCCCGATCTGAAGTTGAGCAAGAGCTATGAGATGCGCCTGGCCCTTCGCTGGGTGGCGATCATGAGCGGCAAGGTGAAGTCCGATCTGGCACTGACCACCGGTGTGCATACTGGCCAGGACGCGATCAAAGCGTTGATGGCTGGTGCGAAGGTGGCCATGGTGGCCAGTGAGCTGCTTGAGAACGGTCCGAAGCGCATTACAGCTATGCTGCAGGAGATGACCGACTGGCTGACGGAACACGACTACGAGAGTGCCGCGCAGTGCATCGGCAGTATGAGCCAGCAGCACGTGGCGGAACCCGCCGCGTTTGCCCGCGCGAACTACCTGAAGACTCTGAAGAGCTACCAGCTCCGCTGGTAGGCCTCTGAAGTGCCAAATCATCCCCCCCGGGCTCCCCGGCGGGGGATGATTGCGTTTTAGTATCTTACCAACCATATTTTGAACACGGTGTATAGAATATTCTGATATTACGCACCACACAAAGCGTTAGGCACAACGATCTGGCGAATAGCAAGTGCTGCCATGATGATACGCTTGCCAAGTGCAGTGAGGTAGTATTTGTAGCGTTTACCGCATTTTTTAACGAGCCGGAATACTCGGCATCGCTTGATGAAGTATGATATCTGAGAGCTGGACATCTGCGGTAAGGCTTTTTGAAGCATACGGTTTGTGATCCCGCTGATGCATCCCTCTCCGCGAGCAAGTGCAATGAGACATTCCAAATCCTTCTTGAGGAAAAGGTTGAATCCTCGATACGAGCGATGATCACGGGTGGTCGAGGTCGCGATTTTGATGATCTGATGTTCACCATCGCTGTTGTCATCAAGGGCGGAAAGAAAGTCAAGATATCTGTTGTTTGCAGATAATAACAGTTCCCTCAATGGAGGAAGGCTGTAGATGGTCTTTTGCATAGGGGCGTATTTAATCTCAGTCGTCCCATCATGATGTTCTACCTCACGGTAGTGTTTAAATTCAGAGACGTCATTCACAGTCGTCTCGATACGCAAGATTATCCCTTGCTTGTCATACATTTTGATAGAAGCCCATCCCATGTAGTGTTTGATGCGCGTGCCTTGTATGCGGCGATCGAACTTGTAGTCAGTGCCGATCTCAGCGAGTGTTCGCCCATCAAGTTTCTTACCAAGAAACATCGCGATAGACTCTGGCGTTACCGTATGTATCGCTGTTTTGACTAGATTATCGTAGATGGCTTTGAGGTCTTCGGCGCGTTTGAACACGATGTCTGTAGCATATTCCACCTGCATTAGCGACCAATGATATGAATTGTCAGCAAGCCGTATCACGGGGCAATACATTCTGGCAAATGCATCCAGCGCATGGTGCAGCTTATCAGCAGGAAAAGCGTCTGCCAGCCTCTGAGCACAGCTAAAGTCGTCGATTTTTACAAAGGCGTTGTCCAGTGGAGTGAAAACTACTCCCTCGGATTGAAGGCAATGCGCGAGATAATTGTGTCCATTACAATAGAATTGCAGACGGAAGGGCACCCAGGTCGGAACTCGTAGATAGCACAGTCCAAACTCTGCATCGATGAAATAGAAGTAGTAATGAAGACACTTGGTCTCCTTGATATTCAGCCGGGTTTTGTGGGTAATCTTGTCGTGCCACGGGGTGTATGCAGGACATTTTTCCAACACTGAGAATATGTGGACGAGACCGGGGTGACACCCTCGACTACTAATGATCTCTTTGATGCGGTCTTCTTTTCGAAATGAAGAGGCACGGCGTATATACTCAATTTCAATGCTGTTGGTAACGGCAAGGCGTTCCGCATTGGCTTTGATCTCATCTCGTAGAGGTTCGGCAAATTCCTTAGGAAAGTCAAATAGCCTGATGTTGCGTTGATGAAGATAGATGCCCATTCCGTCGCTATGACACCAGCCTGGGATTGTACCGGTGATAACTATGCGGTCGAAGCATGAATATACCCCAGCTATCTGCTTTGCATAGCGTTCTTGAAGTGATGTCATTCTGGGCAACCTCACGAAAGGGTGTTTGAATGTATATTACGTGGCGAATGCAATCATTCCTTTTTTGGTTGCGGCTAAGCCGCCTTAGGGGGGGTGGATTGTCTGAACCACGGATTACGCGGATAATTCGGATGACACGGATGGGGAGGCGGGTTTGTCACGCGAAGACGCGAAGACGCGAAGGGGGTGGGGAGTGTGTCACGCGTAGACGCGAAGACGCGAAGGGGAGGCGGGTTGGACGGATGCGAGGGCGCGAAGACGCGAAGGGGCAAGGCGGGTTGGATGTATGCGAGGGCGTGGCGGGTATGGTGCGTATGGCTACCCCTGGGAACGCCAATCTCCCGATTGGCATTTCCCTTCCCCATTCGCGTTCATTCGTGTTCATTCGCGGTTAAAATGAGCCAGCAACAGGTCGGGTAGGATGAGTAGGACGAGTAAGGTAAGGGTAGGGCTGCCGCGCTAGCTCCAGTTGATGGGCCGTTTGCGGGGTTTGCTGAGGGTTTTGGGGGGTGCTGGGGTGCGGGAGTTGCGGATGCGCAGCACGCAGATAACCAGCGCCATCACACCCACACCGATGAGCAGCAGGGGGTAGTTCCGCCGGCCGTGGACAATGCTGATATATCCGTGCCCCAGAAAATAGAAGCCTAGCGCGGCGAGGTATGTGATCTGGGTGCTGTTTGTTTCGCCCTTGAAGGCCATGCGAATCGCGCTGTAAGCGGCCAGCAGACCTACTGTGATGCGCATACCGACTTCCACCCAATACTCGGCTGGATTTTCAACGACAGTATGCAACAGATCGCGCAGCAGAACCGCACTCACGGCGGCTACGCCTACTGCCACCCATAGCAGAATATAACGCCGCGTCTGGGGGATTATCAACCCGATGCAGACGACCGCCGCGATGAGGCTTTGAGCCGATTGCTGCGGAATCTGCTTAAAGCCCTCGCTATACGGTGCCAGACACGCGGCTATCACAGCGGGAATGGCCAGCTCTGCCCATGGGGATAACTTCAACGGATGTTAGTCCTCAGCGAGAAGCTGCTGCATTAACTCCTCGGTTTTCCCTTGTAAATACTGTGCGCTATCGTAGGCACAGGTCAGAATTTGGTCCAGCGTCACGCCAGTGCCGGTGACGGCATCGAACTGCATGTAGAAGTAGGCCGGATCGGCAAAGAGGGGCTCAATGCGCAGGTCGCAGTGGAACATCGCCTCTTCAAATGTGAACCGTAGACCCACCCCGCGTAGTTGGCTGCCGAAGTGCTTGCGCAGCGATTCGCCAGGCAGGCACAGGAAGTTGTCTACGCTGGACTCCGTGGACGCACCGCCGGCATCGCGCTTGCCGATCCACTGCACGGCCCCTGTGAAGGCGTCACCCAGCAGCAGGCCGTCGCGAAATGCGGCGAGTGCGCGCACGGAACGGGCCGATTCTGGGTTGATCGGGTCCGCCTCGCTCACGTAGATGGTCTGCTGTGGACTCACGAACAGCCCTTCTCTGCTGTCGTTGTTAATGTAGCCCAGAAAACCTGGCATCTGAGTTTGCTGGGGGGCAAAGCTAGGGCCGAGTGCCTCCAGCAGGCTGTTGTGGCGCGGCTCGCTGAACTGCCCAATGTCTGTGTTCAGTGTGATCTGTAGCTTGTTGAGGATCGTTTCTGGCATTCTAAACTCCGTTTGGTGTTACCTTATAAAGCGTACTGGCCATCAGGGCCTTTGTCAAGATGCCGCAATGCCGGCTGTGGTTAATGGTGCGAAACCATGCGGTGTGATTTCATCTACCGGCCTCGCGTAACACCTCGTCGGCTGCTGTGGGGTTCTTTTGCTTTCGGAGAAGTTGCTCCGCGGCCTGGTAGAAGCGTCGGGCGGTGTCGGTATCGGCCAAGTCACGAGCGCTTCTTGCCGCGGCGAGCAGTGCGGCGGGGCTGTCGGTTTCCAAGGCCGCCCACTGTCGGCATAGACGGGCTGCGGCGATGAGGTCACCTTGCTGCCTGCATTTTTCGATGTCACGCACCAGTAGCAGTC
Source organism: Armatimonadota bacterium (assembly GCA_963677485.1). Taxonomy (GTDB): domain Bacteria; phylum Armatimonadota; class HRBIN16; order HRBIN16; family HRBIN16. The sequence goes on from OY781964.1 coordinate 2,453,694, forward strand.
GAGTGGCAGCGATATTGATGCCAAAGGCGTAAGCCAGCGTCACCGCGAAAAGAAAAGCCAGCAGATGCCCTGCGTAACCCACCTGCATCTGCCCGTTCACCAGGCTTTGCATCAGCATCACCAACTGCTGCACCACCATGGCACATATGATGATCAATACGCTGGGAATGCGAACCTGGCCTAGATTGAAGCCCACATATGCAAACCGTACGGCGCATAGCCCCATGGCACCAAAGACCAGGCTGCTCATGCCGATTTGTGGCTGACCCGCCAGGTCAGGACGGAAGGCGCTGGTGAACATCGCTTGCCCAAGGTTGCCAGCAAACGCAGCCGCCCAGACCACCAACAGATTTTCACGCGAACGCAACTTGAGCTCCAGAGGCAGGTAGAACATCATCATGCCCATCAGGTTGCCTGACAGGTGCCCCCAGTCGGCATGAACAAACAGTGCGCTGAGGGGAGCCCATAACGGGAAGCCAGCCGGGATAAGCTGCACCCAGCCTATCCACGACTCGCGGTTAGGTATTATTTGAATCAGCACTGCAGTCAGCAGTACGATCAGTGTAGAAAAAGGCCAATTCACCCTTTTAGATTAACGGCTTCCTTCCTATATGGCAACTCACTCCGATTTCCTGTGCGGGTACTGATGTCATGCATCGGCTGTGTGACTAATACTGAATGGTGCGATCGGCACCTGCTCCATATCTTGCCACCTTCAACGTGCGTTGGAGCCGGTCTATTGTAAAAACATCCCAGGCGGTTTCATCGGCCGTATCATCTATTAATGGCGTGGCCGTCGGTCCGATACCCACACCGCTTCGCGCGCAATGGCAGGCAATGTGCGTGATGCCCTGAATGACATCCACCTTATCGGTATGCACGTGACCGTAGATGCAACCGATCAGCTCCATTGGCCCTTGAGCCCCAAAATCTACATCCAGTGAGTAGGCAAAGTCACCTTCTGACTGCTCCGAGTAGGGGGTGCCCGATTGCCAGGCCCGCAGTAAGCTCAGCATCGCCTGCGTGTTGTTTATGGCCAGGTCGCCTTCAAAAGTGAGGCTGAACTCCAGTGGAATATGGCTGAAGATGAGCACGCTCCAATCCGAGCCATCCGGTTTATCGCTGAAATTCAAGGCGGTATGGGCTATCCAGTTCAGTTGCGCATTGGAGAAGCTGTATTCCCATTGGCCTAGAAACCTGGGTGATCCGTTCTCCTTCAGCGTATACGGTATGTCGATCACGTTTAAGAAGATGGCTCGGATTTTGGTGGCAGGCAAGTCGTAGTAGTAATACAAACCGTGCGGATGGAGCGGATCGAGCTGAGCGATACCCTCGATGTGTTGAAACAGGCGGGTATACTCGTCAACCGGATATACAGTGTTTGCATGCGAAGGCTCCGGGTTTTCGTTGTGGTCGTATATCGTATTGTCATCGTGGTTGCCCTTCACAGGAAAAATCGGCAAACCCGTGACCTCGGCCCGCATCAGCGCTGCCAATTCCTCGTAATAGCTCAATACATTCTCACGGGGACCATTTTGTATGAAGTCGCCGCCAACGGCCACGAATAATACCGGGACACTTTGCACCAGCCGGCCCAATGCGGCGAAGCTGTGCATGACAGGCTGGCATTGATGGTAATAGTGCAGGTCGCTGATGAACGCAAATGAGGCTGTGTCAGGAGTTTGGTGGCTGAGAACGGCCTGCACGGTTTCATTAAGTTCGGCGTCCGAATGTGAAGGCAAACAAGAGTGTGGCACGTAGACCCTCCCGGTAGATGGCAAATATGGTGTTCAGCACCGTCGTCATGCTGTTGATATGACTGTATCACACTGCGGTCGTGCCGTCAAAACGCAGATGCGGTGTGTGTGCCATGGTGTATGATCTTCGGGCAAGGAAGGCGTCCATTACAGAACAACACGAACACAAATGAGCTCTTCTGAGTCATATAAGAGACGAAACGCCGTGTAAGCAGCTGGTCGTAGGGGCCGTGCCTTGTGCCGGCACTAACAAATATCGTATGAACAACGATTAGGACCACCACAAGGGTGACCCCTACGACAGCATCAGTTACAGCCTGGGCTGCCGTGTCAGCACGAGCAGGTGATTCCCGCTGGGTGTCATTTTATGTGACGAAATGCGGCATAGTGTATATATTTGGTGGATGTGGTATACTTACGTCTTGATGGTACATAACGTCTTTACCAAACCACAGCGCGTTGGCCTGCTTGGAATCGGCACCGATCCTGTTACCATGGAACAGGCCATTCAGCTCATCCAGTATTTTATCGAAGAGGGCCAGCCTCATCACATCGTCACATGCGATGCCAGTATGGTGGTGATGGCTCAGGCTGATTCTGTTCTTGGTGATATCGTGCGCAGAGCCGCGCTTGTCACCCCTGACTCCATCGGCATTCTCTGGGCTTGCAAGAAATTGGCCACCGCGATGCCGGAGCGCGTGAGTGGGGTAGACATTGTTCAGCGGCTGGTGGCACTTAGTGCGCAGTCCAATGGGCCGCGTCTTTTCTTTTTGGGGGCTGCACCCGGCATTGCCGATGCTGCGGCTGAGCGTATGAGGGTGATTTACCCTGGAGCTCAGATTGTGGGTAGTGCTCATGGTTATTTCTCGGAATCCGATGAGCCTGAGGTCATAAAGGCGATCCAGGCGGCGAAACCTGATGTGCTTTGCGTTGCACTCGGGATACCGAAGCAAGAAAAATGGATTGATAAACACGCAAATAAACTAGGAGTGCCTGTTTTAATCGGCGTTGGGGGTACATTTGATGTATTATCCGGCCGTGTGAAACGGGCACCCAAGCTGTTTCAGACACTCAATATCGAATGGGTATGGCGGTTAGCCAGTAACCCATCTAAAATAGCGAAAGTGAGTCTGCTGCCCAGGTTTGCCTGGATGGTGCTCACTGCAAAGCAACCAAAAGGTGATTAGATATGGGGCAGGAGATCATCCTCACTCAAGACGGCTACGATAAACTGCATGCCGAGATAGAACAACTTCGAAATGTCGGCAGGCCTGAGATATCAGAACGAATTCGCCAGGCACGTCTTCTGGGCGACCTTAGCGAAAACTTCGACTATCAAGACGCCAAACACCAACAGGGACTGATGGAAGCACGCATCAATGAACTGAAGGCTATGCTTGAAAATGCCCGCATCGTGGCAGGGGCCACCGATAACGGTGTGGTAGGGATAGGTTCACTGGTTTCCGTGAAAGACGAATTCGAAGACGAATACACGATCAAACTGGTTGATACCATCGACCCGGAAAATGAGCAGGACATCGATATAGACTACGTCTCAGCCGATTCCCCCATGGGGCGTGTGCTGATTGGCAAGAAGCAGGGTGCTTCCATCACTGTAGAGGGTGAAGGCCGTTCTTTTGATATCGAAATCCTCTCCGTCAGCCTCTAGCGAGGTGCGTGAACTCCCGCGCCTTCCGCACTTCACGGTCACAGCCCGCTCACACCGGGCCCGTTGCGGAGAACTCACACTACCGCACGGCCTGGTAGAAACACCAGTTTTCATGCCCGTTGGCACGCAAGGTACCGTGAAAGCCATGACCCAGGAAGAGCTTGTCCAACTGGACTTCCCCATCATTTTGTGCAACACCTACCACACCTATCTTCGCCCTGGTCATGAGCTGATTGCTCGTGCGGGGGGGCTGCATGGGTTTATCAACTGGCAGGGGAATATCCTGACCGACTCTGGCGGGTTTCAGGTGTTTTCGCTGCAGGAGCTGCGCACCATCAGTGAGCACGGTGTGGAGTTTAAGAGCCACCTTGATGGATCCAAGCACCTGTTCACCCCCGAACGTGCCGTACGCATCCAAGGCGCGCTGGGCAGCGATATCATGATGGCTTTTGATCAACTAGCCGCCAACCCCTGCACCAAGCAGCAGTCGGCTGAAGCAATGGAGCGCACCCACCGGTGGGCAAAGCGCTGCGTGGACGAATGGCATACGGCCCGTGAGGAGTGGCAGCGCGGAGAGAACGAGATGCTTCCCAACCCGGGACAGGTTTTGTTCGGCATCGTGCAGGGTGGGATATACGACGATCTGCGGCAGCAAAGTGCGGAAGCCATCGCGGAACTGGACACGCCCGGCATCGCGATCGGCGGTGTGGCGGTGGGTGAGGAGAAGGCGCTGATCTTCAGCACGGTGGAGTACACCACGCCCCTTCTACCGGACCACAAACCGCGCTACCTGATGGGTGTGGGCGAACCGGATGATATCCTGCACGCCGTGAGCTGTGGTGTGGACATGTTCGACTGCGTGCTGCCCACGCGGCTTGCCCGCAACGCCGCTATGATGACGCACTACGGCCGGGTGAACCTGCGCAACAGTAAATACAAAGAGCAGTTCACACCGGTTGACGATCTGTGTGATTGCCAGGTGTGCCGGAACTACTCCGCAGCGTATATACATCACCTGTTCCAGGCCAAAGAGATACTGGCGGCCCGTTTGGCTACCTTCCACAACCTTTACTTCTTGCACCAGCTCATGGCAGACATCCGCGTAGCCATACGGGCGGAACGTCTGGATGCCTTTGCCGCGGAGTTCCTCAGCCTCTACCAAGCGGCCCAATAACGCGCTGCCCATCGCCTTCCTCGCCGCATTACCCACAGATGAAGGAACCTGCTCCGGTAGTGGTGAATATGTTGGCATGAAGGCTGTGATCATCGATGGAAATATGGACCCCTCACCCACGACGGGCACCGTGATACACTGCTTGGAACCCTTGCTGGTGAGCAACGGGTATCAGGTGAGCACCATCACGCTGCGTGAGATGAGCGTTCAGGCCTGCACGATGTGCCAGCAGTGCTCCATCACGGGAGAGTGGAAATGCACACATGGCGACGAATGGCCATTGATTGCGAAAGGCGCGAAGTCAGCCGATCTGCTGCTGTTGCTTTCACCCATTAGCTTTGGCGGGCACTGCTCGCTGATGAAGAGCTTCCTGGACAGGCTGTTATACAATCTGTCACCTAACTACATGCGCCATCAAACCGCCGCTGCTCCTGGCCGGAGTTCCCACAGCATCCCACGCATCTGCACAGTAGGGATGCTGGTTGGTGCAGACCCTGAGCAGGAGACCACCTTCACGGAGCTTTGCCGCCGGAACGGATTGAGTTTCGGCTGCCTTCGCTGCAGCTCAATCGTGATGAGTAACCTGCCGCCCCAGCGCGTGCTGCTCAAACAAATGAAGCAGTTGCTGGAAGGGGTGGCGGGTTGAGTTTCCCAGATGCACTGATTGTGGTGGGTAGCCCAAGGCCTGGCGGAGGCACTTCAGGCTCATTGGCTGCTGACCTCAGCAAAGGGCTGAGCCGCTACGGTCTGCGCTGTGAGACGGTGAATGTGGAGCAGGCGGTCAAGCTGATATACGAGCGCGAATCGACCATCGAAATGCTGAACAAATGCCGACTGCTGATATTTAGTTTTCCCACCTACACCGATGCTCCGCCGGCCATCATGATGCGCTTGATGGAGATCATCGCCAGCCGGCGGGCCGATGGCAGCTACACCGGCCAGCCCGATTTTGTGGCGATTGCGAATGGCGGATTTCCAGAAGCGGCGCATAACGCCGTGAGCTTGCGCATCTGCCGTTGTTTCGCTGGTCAGGCGGGATTGAATTGGCTGGGCGGGCTGAGTGTGCCGGAGGGGCTGGCCATCAACGGCATTCCGCTGGAGCAGCTCGGTCGCATGGCATTGGGCGTACGCAAAGCGTTAGCGCTTACCAGCTTCGCATTGGCCAGACGCCAGCCCATCCCCGCGCAGGCCATTGAGCTGATGGCCCGCCCGATGATCCCCCCGGCGGTCTATTCGCTGCTGGGCCGCATGGGCTGGCCGAAGAAGTCGCGCGGCCAGGCGTAGATCCTGCGGTTTACCCGAAACGGGAGATTAGCATCCATGACCACATTGCCGCGACATAAATATCAGTCTATTACCCACAAATATTGCATGGCCAGTAGGTCACCGATTCCGCGACATAAATGTCTCGGCTATTGAACACTAAGACTGCTGAAGCAGTCTTCATTAACGTTATCTATGTCGGCAAGGAGCTCCGCAGCCCGGTTTAGCGGGCTTGTTGATCAATAGCCGAGACATTTATGTCGCGGCACATGGTCGAAACGATCCCAACTGGATTTGTGGGTAATAAACTGGGTTCCTGCACCGCACGGCTAATCATTAGCGGCCGGCGTCGCTTCGCTCCGGCCGGCGCAAGGAGGGTCTTGTTCGCGAAACCAGTCTTCCTGGCTAACCGCCAGAACGGCGCGGTCATGAGCTTTCTGCTGCCGCTAGCCTGCGCACAGACCGCCCCGGACATGGCCAATTGGGCTGCGGTGGTCATCACCCAATCTGCGTCATCTGTGTAATCTGTGGATGACCCTCCCCCTTCGCTTCTTCGCACTACCCCCCAATCTGCTATACTTGAACATATAGCGACCACCACAACAGACCAACGGATGCGAAACACCATGGGAACACCTGACAGGATCATCTTTCTGCTTGATATGGATGCGTTCTTTGCCAGCGTGGAGGAACGGGAAGAGCCTGATCTGAAGGGGCATCCCGTCATTGTGGTCGGCAGCCCAAGCCCCCGCGCGGTGGTGTGTGCCGCCAACTATGAGGTTCGCAGATATGGGGTGCATTCCGCCATGGCCTACAGCCGGGCGATGCGCCTCTGCCCTCACGCCAAAGTGATCACGGCACGCCCGGAGCTCTATCGGGCGACCTCCCGCCGCATCTTCGCGATCTGCGAGACATTTACCGATCTGGTGGAGATATCATCCATCGACGAGTGCTATCTGGACATGGCTCCCACAGCAGAGCGGTTTGGCGGGGCTGTGGAGGCTGCCAGGGCGCTCAAGAACCGCATCCGCACAGAAGAACGGCTCACACGCACCATTGGCATCGCCCCGAACAAGATGCTGGCCAAACTGGCTGCTGGCATGAAGAAGCCCGATGGGCTATTTCAGATCACCGCACAGGATGTCCCCCGCCTGCTCGCGGATCTGCCCGTTGGTGAGATCAACGGGATCGGCGACAAAACCGCGGCCAAGCTGAAGTCCATAGGCGTGAGCACTGCAGGGACATTGGCCACTATTGATAGATCGGTTCTGTGCAGAATGTTCGGGAAGACTGGCGACTGGCTGGCGGACGTCAGCCGCGGCATCGACCATTCGCCGGTCGTGCCCTACTACAACAGCCCAGCGCCCAAATCGGTCAGCAACGAACACACGCTTGAGAACAACACCCACGACATGGAGCTGCTCCGACGCACTTTACGATCCCTGTCTGAGCAAGTTGCCAGCAGTCTGCGGAAGAGCGGGCTGTCCGCGAAGACCGTGGGGCTGACGCTGCGTTACAGCAACTTTGAACGCATCACCCGCAGCAAGACGCTCAATGACACCACCGATGATGGCCTCGTGATATACCAGTCGATACTGCCGTTACTGGATGCCGCGATGAAGAACTCCAGGTCGGTGCGTTTGATTGGGGTATTTACGGGGAACCTCACCCAGGGAGCCACCCAGCATGGTCTGTTTGACAACCCGAAACTGAAAAGTCTCACCGATGCCGTGGATGCCATGAACGACAAGCTGGGCAAGATCGCCGTGAAACCCGCCTCCCTTGTGAACATCGACCAGGATGACCACATCACCTTCCAGGGGTGAGGGGCTGGGCGGATATATTATCTGAACCACGGATTAACCGGATGGCAAACTTGGCCCCTTTGCGTTATGTTCCCCGCCATTCGTGTTCCTTCGTGTGAATTCGTGGTTAAGAACCTCCCCAGTCAATCCCAAATCTGCGCACTCTGTGTAATCTGTGGATATAAACCTACCCCTTCACCAGCCGCAGCAGACAAACCTCAGGCCGGCAGCCGAACCGCAGCCAGACGGGCCCACGGCCCACGGTGCCCACCCCGCGGCCCACATACAGCGTGGGCTGAGGCATGGGCCGCCCCAGCCGCCTGGCGATGGTGCCGGGTGATACCAGACCATCAGCAAGCCAGCCGCCCAGGCGGGTGTGGCTGTATAAAGCGTGCAGGAAGGGCAGCCGCACCTGACCACCATGGGTGTGGCCGCTGAGGATGAGCTCAAACTGGCTGCAGCGCTCATCTTCCAGGATGTCCGGCGAGTGCGAAATCAACAGACGCAGATCGGCGGCCTCACCGAGTGGGGGCAGCACCTCACCCAGCCGCGCGGAGTGCAGGAAGGCATCATCCACACCGCCTATCCAGATCGCACTACTGCGATCCGGCAGGGTCAGCTTGTAGGACTGGTTCTCCAGCACGGTCACCCCAGCCTGCCGCATCTTCTCGCGCAGATGCGGCCAGGTCTGGGCGATGTCATGCTTATGCTCGGTGTTGCCTTTCACCGCAAAAGCACCCAGCCGGGGTTTCGCGGCGTGGACTATCCGCATCAGCGGCTCGATCCCGCTGGCGGAGTTGGCAAAATCGCCATCCAGAACCAGCAGGTCATACTCACAGCTCTGCAGAAGCTTCAGGGTGCGTCTCTCAAGGAAACTCCAACGGGTGGTATGAAGGTCGGAAAGCAGCAGGATGCTCAGCCCATCCAGAGCGGTCGGTAACTGCGGGAGTGGGATGTCGCGCCGAGTCAGATGCAGCAGTCTGGGTTCCACCAGCGCACCATATGCGTAACAGCCCAGCAATAAACTACAAACAGCCTGCAGTGGGTTCATGCCTCGGCACCTTCAACGGGCTTGTGGATGATCGCAGCGATGCTGACGCCCCAGGGCAGGTTCACGTGGTCTAGCAACTGCAGCTCAAGCTGCTGGATTTGGATGAGCAGCCGGTTGAGCCAGGCAGGCAGCCGCGGGATGTGCGCCTGCGGGCCGGAGGCGTCTTTACGCCGCAGCAGGCGGGTGATCACCGCAAATGGGAACAGCAGCCAGAGCGCGTAACTGGTGCGGGTGATGTGGAACCCAGCCGTGGCGCATCGTGCGGCTAGCTGAGGGGCGGTGTATCGGCGATGGTGCATCAGTGCCAGATCATGCTCGCTCCATAGTAGTCCGAAGGCGGGCACGGTGATGACTGCAAACCCTCCCGGTTTAAGCACGCGGTAGAACTCCTGCAGAGCGGCGATGTCATCTTCAAGGTGCTCCAGGATGTCCGTGGCCACAATCACGTCAATGGAGTCTGCGCGCAGCGGAAGGTGCTCTGCTTTCGCCTTCATCAAGCCCGTCAGCTCGCGTTGGAGGCAGCAGCCCAAAGCCAGCGGCGACAGATCAATGCCGATCACGCGACCAAACGGCAGCAGTTGCTGCATGGTGGCACCGGTGCCGCAGCCGATATCGCAGAGCACTAATGGTTTGGGGGGACGAACAGACTGGATGAACTGGCAGACTAACTGGCGTCGGCTGACATACCACCAGTATCTGTCCTCGTGATCGAACATGCGCTGGTACTCAGCTGGATTCATACAGGCTCTTGTTCAGCGATCTATGGCGTCGGCGGATCTGTATCAGTTTGTGGAACATCTGGTTGGCGTCGCGGAACAGGGAGACTTTGGAGCCCTCCACATGGTGCCACTTCACCCCAACCTCTTTGACTCCAAAACCGAGCCGTCTGGCTACCACAATCGCCTCGATATCAAACGCGAAACCATCTTCCTGGCAGCGCGAAAAAATCTGATCTGAGGCCTTTTTGGTAAATATCTTAAAGCCACACTGCGTATCGATAATCCCGGGCACCGCAAGGGCCTGAACGATCAGGTTAAAGCAGCGTCCCGCCATCTCACGGTACCATGGCTGCCGTTTCTCAAGCTTCGCGCCTCTGCAGGCACGGCTGGCGATCACCACATCCGCCTGGTTATTCACGATGATAGGCAGCAGATTTTCGGTTTCGTCCAGAGGGGTGGCCAAATCGGCGTCCATGAACATCACGATGTCACCGCGCGCCTCCAGCATCCCAGTTCGCACCGCGTATCCCTTGCCGTGGTTCGGGGTGTAGTCGATCAGTCTGACCTTCGGATGCTCCACTGAAAAGCTCCGCACCAGTGCCGCGGTACCATCGGATGAGCCATCGCTCACGATGATTATCTCAAATTCGCAGCCTATAGCCTGGAAAAAGTCCCACATCTCGGGTAGAGTGCTGTGAAGGCGGGTCTGCTCATTATAGGCGGGTACAATCACAGATAGATGATGGCTACTAAGTAGGGATGACTGCAGCAAGATAAACCTCAGTACGCAACTTAACTCAGGGTGTCACATTTAATATTGTAACGCACAGGTAATAGCTTCCCATAATTTCACGGATATCACGAAAATACCATATCCAGGCGGTGGTAACTGGTACATTCAGTATGGGCTAATAGAACCCAGTCACAATCGAAATAAACAGCATTTAGATATGAGGGGACATCATGAACGCAAAAGAGAGAGTTCTCGCGGTGATCAACCGACAACCGGTCGATCGACTGCCTATCGATATATGGATGACCGGCGAAGTGCGCCAGTCGCTTCTTGAGCATTGTGGAGTGAACGATGACTTTGCTCTCTACAAAGCTCTGGGTATCGACAAAATCGTGTGGGTGGGTGCCGGCTATACTTACAACCCCACCGCCGAGGCCGATGCTGCCGCTGGTCTATACCGATCCACCTATGGTCAGCCTTCGCGTGCGAAGCAGTCGGGCAACGCCATGTATCTGGAATCCGCTGGTGCTCCGCTTTTGGGTTATGACACCATCGAGTCGCTGGATGACTACCCCTACTGGCCAGACCCGGACAAGTTCGACTATGAGGGCGGGGCGGCGGCCTGCAAAGCGGTCTCTTCGGAATATGCCACCTTGGGCCCGTGGGTCAGCTTCTACGAGATTTTCTGCGGTATGCGCGGGATGGAGCAGGCGATGATGGATGTCATCGATGACCCCGACTACGTGCAGGCGGTGCTGGACCGCATCGAATCGACCCAGACCGAGATGATGAAGCGCTTCTTTGCCGTTGTGGGTGATTCGCTGGACCTGGTGTTTATCAGCGACGACATGGGCAGCCAGTCAAGTCTACTGATCTCGCCACGACAGTGGGATATGCTGATCAAAGAGCGCATGCACCGCTGGTGCAAGATGATCCATGACGCCGGTTATAAGGTGTTTTACCACACCGACGGGGCCGCCGAGGCACTCATCCCGAGGTTGATTGATGCTGGCATCGACATCCTGAACCCCATCCAGCACATCTGCCCGGGCATGGAGATGGACCAACTGAAGGCCAAGTATGGCGACAAGATCATCTTCCATGGCGGTGTGGATAACCAAGGGGCTCTGCCGTTTGGCAGCGTGGCCGATGTAGAGGCCGAAACAATGGACTGCTTGACCAAGCTGGGGGCCGGTAAAGATGGTTATCTGCCCTGCAGTTGCCACAACATCCAGGCTGGCACCCCCGTGGCCAACATCATCGCGATGATTGAGACCGTGAAAATTCGCAGCTCCGAACTGTAGCGGATGCGGTGGTTTGGCCGTACAAACCAAATGCAGGGCGAGTGATCATCGCCCCTGCGTTATTTTTAGTAGCACCTTATTGGGCCACCCAATCCGTCCGATGAACGAGCAGCAACAGCCTCTACCGTCCCATTATCGCCTCAGCCACGCGGACGGCGGGTACCACACGCTCCACATCATGCACCCTCAGCACATTCGCGCCGTTCATCATGCCAATAATGCAGGCGGCGATAGTGCCATCTACGCGTTCCAATGGGGGTGCGCCGTTCAGAACGGCACCGATGAAGCTCTTCCGCGAGGCTCCGAGCAGGATGGTCATCCCGAAGCGTTTGAACCGGTCCAGCTCGCGGATGATCTGCAGATTGTGCTCCACGGTCTTACCAAACCCGATGCCGGGATCAATCCAGATTTTCTGCTGCTTCACGCCAGCCTTCAAAGCCACCTCGATCTGGCGTTCAAGAAAATCGCAGATTTCGCCGATGAGGTCATCATAGTGGGGGTTGAGCTGCATGGTGCGGGGGTCGCCTTTGGTGTGCATGATACAGCAATGTGCGTCATGTTCTGCGATCACACGGGGCATATCGGGGTCCGCGGTCAAACCGCTGACGTCATTCACCAAAAAAGCACCAGCCTCAAGAACCATCGCTGCAACGGCAGCCTTGGTCGTATCAATTGAGACTGGTGCTTTGGTAACTAGCGTCTTGACCACCGGCAGCACCCTTTTGATCTCTGCCTCTTCCATAATAGGGAGGCTCCCCGGACGGGTGCTTTCGCCACCAACATCGATAAGATCAACGCCTTGCTGTATCAGCTCGAGACCGCGATGAACCGCGTTGTCATGGCGAAGGAACCGCCCACCATCTGAGAAAGAGTCTGGGGTTACGTTCATTATCCCCATAACTAAGGTGCGATCGATGCTCAGACGCTCCGAACTCTGCGGGGGATTCTCCAATATTTGCTCCTTTGTTGGGCGTTTTGAAGTCTCCTACGCGTCCGCTCATACGGTGTCCTCGACTTTCTTGTCAAGTTGCGGACCTGCTACCCGGCCTTTTTCTCTTTCCGTTTTACCAAACTTGCCGGGTTGCTTGCTACTCGAGGTAACCGCTTCGGCTACCCGATTCGCCGGTAATGAGAACTTGCCAGGATAGTTCTGGTATTCAGTTTACCTGCTATCTTATAGCGGGCTTGGTATCAACTGAACTATATTAGTAATACCCGGTCCTGACAGCTTGAATCTTCTTTTTATGCCCAATTACATAAGTATTATTACTAGTTTTTTGGTATCACTTGACACTACACAGTATTGCAAGGTTATTCTTTGGTAGCTACTCAGACATTAATGGCTATGTCCGGGGCGGTCTGTGCGTAGGCTAGCGGATGCAGAAGGCTCAAGACCGCGCCGGTCTGGCGGTTAGCCCTAAAAGATTTTTGTCGGGAACAAGACCGGCGCGGTCTATAGACTGTGGCCACCGCAGGCGTACTGACAGACCGCCCCGGACATTGGTAAACCAGTGAGTTCAAGGGAAATCTCACAAGGTGCTGGTCGGGTCGATGTCGATACTGAGTTGGCAGCCCTCCGGAAGGGTGATTCGCGGCAACGCCGCCTCCAGCAGAGCGGGCAGCTCGGACGGCTGCTGCACCTTCACCAGGCAGTGGTATCTATAAACACCCCTCACTCGACTGAGCGGTGCCGGCGCGGGGCCCATCAGCAGAGCCTTGGTGTTGCGGAACTGCACCATCTCCGCGAGCCGTAGCACCAGTTCGGCTGCGCCGACCTTGGCATCGGCTTCGACTTCGCTATTCACCACCAGGTTCGCCAGCCGTGAGAAGGGCGGGTAGCCCAACTGCCTGCGCAGCGGGATCTCGTGCTGGTAAAAGCCGAGGTAATCATGCTGACTGGCGCAAACCACCGCCTCATGCTCCGGGTTGAAGCTCTGCACGAACACCAGACCGGGTCGCTGCGAACGTCCCGCTCTTCCCGCCACCTGCGTGAGCAGTTGGAAGGTGCGTTCGCTGGCTCTAAAGTCGGGCAGGTTCAGCCCGCTGTCGGCCATCACCACACCTACCAGGGTGACGTTCGGAAAGTCCAGCCCTTTCGCCACCATTTGGGTACCGATCAAGATATCCGCCTCATGGGCACGAAACTGGGCCAGTAGTTCGTGGTGAGATCCCTGACGCTGGGTGGTGTCGCGGTCCATCCTCAGAATGCGGGCATCCGGGAATAACCGCTGCACCTCCTCCTCCACCCTTTCGGTGCCAAGACCAAACGGCAGCGGATTGGGGGCCTGGCAGGTGGGGCACTTATCCGGTAGGGGGATGCTGTAGTCGCAGTGGTGGCACCGCAACAGCCCGTCAGCCTTGTGATAGGCCAGCGACACCGCGCACTGGTTGCACTTGATGGCGGTGCCGCATTTGCGGCACATCACGAACATCGCCCAGGCCCGGCGGTTGATCAGCAGGATCACCTGCTCCCTCCAGCGCAGCGTATCTGTAATGGCGTTGGCCAGTGCGGAGCTGAAGATGCTGTTCTTCACCCGCGAGGCTTCGCGCATATCGACGATATGCACCTCCGGCATGGCGTTGCCCGACACGCGGCTGGGGAGGCAGAGCAGTTGCTCCGCCTGTTCCGCATGGTAGTAGCTCTCGATACTCGGCGTGGCGCTGCCCAGAAGCAGCACCGCTCCTGCCTGCTTAGCCCGGAACAGCGCGACGTCACGCGCGTGGTATCTGGGCGAGTGGTCCTGCTGTTTGTAGGTCGCCTCGTGCTCCTCGTCCAGAATGATCAGCCCCATATGCTTTAACGGCGCGAACACCGCGCTGCGGGCGCCCACCACCACCGGGGCTTCGCCTTCCGCTACCCGCTGCCACTCATCAAACCGCTGACCGTTGCTCAATGCGCTATGCAGCACCGCCGCAAGCTCACCGAACCGCTCGCGCACCGCCTGCACAAGCTGGGAGGTCAGCGCAATCTCAGGCACCAGCAGCAGCGCGCTCCTGCCCTGCTTCAGGCAGTGCTCGATCGCCCGCAGGTAGACCTCCGTCTTGCCTGAGGCGGTCACCCCAAACAACAGCCACTGCCGGAACTCCGATGTATCGAGCCCGGTGTTGATGGTATCCAAAACTTCCGCTTGGTCCGATGTCAGCTCAAACTCGTGGTGCATCGCCGCTTTCTTGAGGGCTGCATCCACCATCGTAAATGGGTCGCGGCGCACAGCCCGGTCGGTGATGCGGATGATACCCTTGTCCGACAGCGATTTGGCTGCGGAGCGTGTGGTGTGCAGCAGTTCCAGAAGTTCGGCCAGAGGCACGACCGCATGATCCGGCTGCATCAGATGCGCCAGCAACGCTGCCTGTTTGGGCGCCCTATGCTTAAGGCCTTCCATGAGTTCCTCGGCCAACGCGTGACTGCACGCCAGCTCCGCGTGCTGCACTAGCTTCTGGCGTGTGCTGGGCAGCTTCACCACACTCGCCTCGACCAGCAGGTTCCTGCGCTTCAGTTTTTGTATGGCGATGCTGAGCTGGCTCGCTGGTATGCGGGCCTTTAGCCCCGCTTCCGGCAGCTCTCCACCGGCATCGCGGAGCAGGTTCAACAGCCGCTGCTCTACCGACAGCGCTTCGTCCTCAAACAGCTCCCGCTGATCGGCCTGAGGGGTCAGCCGCACCACCTTCTGTATTCGGGCGTGCATCTGCACCGGCGCAAGCAGATTAACGCACCGGCTGAGGGGGGCGTGATACTCCGCCGCCATCCACTCCGCCAGTTGCAGCCGCGGTCCGTCAATAGTGACCTCACCTTCTACAAACAGGCTGATCGGCTTGAATGACTCCATCTCACCAGGCTGACAGGTACGCAGCCGCGCCACGATGCCCAGCACCTCACGCCCGTGGAAGCTCACCAGCGCGCAGCGACCCAACGCCGCCTCCGGGACCAGTTCCACAGGTACAAGATAGCTATATAACTCCTGAAGGGCCACAGCCAGGTTGATGACCAGGTCGGCCACGAGCGGAGCAGACAGGCAGGTATTTTCTTCCATCACAGCCAATATGATAGCAGAACAAACCGGAGGTTGCGCCTTTGCCTAAACCAAACCTGCTCTTTCTGATGTGCGACCAGTTGCGTTTCGATGCCATCGCAGCACTAGGCAATGCGCAGATATGCACCCCAAACATTGACCGACTGGTGAAGCGGGGTGTCTCGTTCACCAATGCCTACAGCAGTTGCCCGGTGTGTGTACCCGCTCGGGCCACACTGCGGACCGGCTGTGAGCCCTTCCACACCGCCGTGACCGAAAATGCGATGCCGCACCCGCTGCCCGATCAACCCGCAGATATGGAAGAGCGGTGCGGCAAATTCCTGGGTCGCACCATGCAGGGCCTGGGCTACCGCACATTTGGCATCGGTAAGTTCCATGCTGTGCCGGATGCCTGGCAGAACCTGGGTTACGACATCCAATTACACAGTGAGCCGCAGCCCCAAAGTGCAGAATGGCGCAAGCGTGACCACTACACCCATTGGATTGAGACCGAACACCCCGATTTTGCCTACCTGGAGAGTTTCCAGGGCGAACGCAGTGACTGCTACTACATCCCGCAGTGTGCCCCCCTGCCCCGCGATCTGTGCATGGAGGGCTGGGCAGCCGAACAAACACGCAAGTTCATCAGTGAGCAGCCGACAGGGCAGCCGTGGTTTGGGTTTGTCAGCTTCTTTGGCCCGCATCCGCCTTTTGCACCACCCGTGCCTTTTAATCGCATGTACAACCCAGAAAACATGGATGTACCCATACTTGGTGAGATCGGCACCGACCATTTGGATGACACCATACCCAGCATGAACTACGCGGTCTGGGCTGAGCAGATCGGGCCTTTGCTTAACCGGCAGCTCAAGGCGCGATATTATGGCGAAATCAGCTATATCGACTGGTGCATCGGCATGATTCTGGATGAAGTGGAGAAAAGGCCCGATGCCGCCAACACCCTCATCGCGCTCTTCAGCGACCATGGCGACCACCTCGGAGACCATCACGCCTGGCAGAAGGAGAGCTTCTTCGAAGCAAGCTGCCACATCCCTCTGCTCATCAGTTGGCCTGGCCAACTCAAAGCGGATGTGCGTGACGACCAACTGGCGGCCCTGACCGATCTGTTCGGCGTGGCCACCCGAGCAGCCGGAGCGGCCGAAATGCGCGACGGGCACGATATCCTGGGAGCTCATTTAGGGCAGGTGGCCCCACGCGAACGGCTGTATGGTTATTACGGCAGCCCTGGGGAGCGCAGCTTCAAGACTATGGTGCGATGGGAGCACTGGAAAATGATCACAATGGCCAATGGCGGCCGAACGCAGCTGTTTAATTTGGAAACCGACCCCTATGAGATGAAAAACCTGGCCTATTCCCAAAGCAAAATATCAAAACGAATGGTAGAATGGTTGACAGAGCAGTTGATACGCCATCCATTTACAGCTCAGGCAGTACATGATGGACAGCTTATACAACTCGCATTCGAAATGGGTCCACGGCAAAGGCTGTGCCAGTTTGGATACCCTGGACCTGTTGGCTCTTTCTTCCCGGACGACCCTGCTGTTGTGTGGAAGGAACTAAAATAAAGCATCAAAGTGTATTCTGTGTTACACTTATTCAGCTAACCGTATATCGAACACCATGCCCCCTGTTGGGCACCAATATCGCTAGCTTTCCATAGCGTAAATATACCATGCTGTAACAGGAGGATCCCCGTGCGTCGACGCTTGCTTGCAATACCCATGCGATGGCAACTAATGGTGCTTGTGATCGTCACTATGGCTCCTCTTCTTGTGGGCTTGAGTTTGTTGTATTTGGATATATCCTCCAGCTCATACCAGAATGTGATCAACAATACTAAGAGCATCTCACAGGCATTTACCACCAGCCAGGAGACACTGCTTGATAACACCTATACTTTACTCTCCACCCTGGCCGATGTGGCAGCGCAAAAAGACATAAACCAGCTCCATAAGATACTGACTCAGGTCCATCGCCGCTCACCAGAATACCTGAACCTGTTCTATGTTTCTGCCGATGGGGTAGTCCGGTCCTCCGTATTACCCGCTCACCAAACATATCTAGGTGACCGAAGCTACGTGAAGGATGCGATCAGCAACCGGTCTTTCACAGTGGGCAGTTATCAGGTTGGACGCATTACCAAACAACCCACAATTAACTGTGGGTATCCTGTCTTGGATTACTCAGGTAAGGTGATCGGGGTGGTGGCGGCCTCTATCGGCTTGTCGAATCTTTCTGAGATGTTTCAACGTTCTAACCTGCCAGAAGGCTCCCATATGGTTATGAGCGACCGCAATGGGGCTGTGCTGGCATCGACCGATGCCGATACGCAGGTAGGGCTTCAGGAAACCGAATATGTCCGCATGATTCTGGCGAACAGGCGGAGCCTGGCAGACATGGTAGAGGAAAAATCGGACCATGGGGTAGTTTACCATCACATCACTCCCCTGTTCATACGCCAATCCACTGTGCCGTACAGCTATTTGCGTATCAGCATACCTCGATCATCTATCATGCAAACAGCACACCATAGGTTGCAGTGGCTGTCCGGTTGGCTGATACCCTTTCTCATTCTTCCGTTGGTATTGTCATACATAGTAGGTCATCGCTACATCAGCAAGCGCCTTGATGCGGTGGTACAGACCGCGCGGAAACTGCAATCTGGGGATCTGTCTGCACGCTCAGCGCTTGAAGACGACCTTGGTGAGATTGGGATGCTGAGCAGTGTGTTTAACGAGATGGCTGACTCGGTTCAAAAATGGTATCAGCAACACCAGTTGGTTGAGAAGCAGTTGCGCGACAGCGAATCACGGTACCGCAATCTCGTGGAGCAGCTTCCTGCGGTCACTTATGTGATGGCATTCTCTAGTCACAGTGCTGAGGTGCTTTTCTTAAACTCGCATATTGTGGATATCACCGGCTATAAGGCCAGTGATTTCATCACCAATCCCACATTGCTGTCCTCACTGGTGTATAGCCAGGACCAGCCTGCATATAGGGCCTCCATGAATGTAGTGGCGAGACGTGAGCCGGTAGAGCTTACCTACCGCATCATTACCAGGTATGGTGATACGCGATGGGTATACGAAAAGTCGCAACTGATTGAATCTGCACAAGATGACAGTATCGTGATTCAAGGACTGCTGCTTGACATCACCGACACCCAGACCATGGCTGCTGAGCTGCACCAGAGTGAGGCGCGCTTCAAGCTGCTGGTCCAGTCAATGGGTGAGATGGTCATCACACTCGATTCAAACTATCGAGTGAATGGCATATACGGCTCCTCCGCCGATGTGCCGATTGGAATTGCCCCTGCCATTGGCCAGAACATCACTGATTTCCTGCCCGACTCTATTGCAGAGCTGCATATTAGGTATATGAGGCTATCGGAGCAAGGTCTGCCGCAAAGCTTTGAGTGGACCATCAACCAGCACGGCTTCGAATGGTTCCTTTTGAGCTCAGTCAGTTCGGTGATTCATGAATATAATGGCCATCAAGGCTATGTGGTCGTGGTGAAGGACGTCACTGAGATGAGAATGGCTGAAGCTGAGAGACGACAGCTCGATATGAAGATGCAGCAATCTCAACGGCTAGAAAGCCTTGGTTTAATGGCAGGCGGTATTGCTCACGATTTTAACAACCTGCTTACTGGTGTCATGGGACATACCAGTTTAGCCATGTCCTGCGTCCCACAAGATCACCCGGTATACCAGGAGCTTGTTCACATATCGACAGCGACCCAATACGCCTCAGACCTGGTGAAGCAGATGCTCGCCTATAGTGGCCATGACAGCTTCCAGAAGCGAATACTAGACCTCAATAATGCGGTGCGGGATATGACCCAACTGCTGACTGTTTCCATACCGAAAAATGTGAAAATCAACACCGAGCTCCAGTCTGGTGTGCTCGCAATAGAATCCGATCCTGTGCAGCTTCAGCAGGTGCTGATGAATATAGTCATCAATGCCGGTGAGGCGATTGGAACCGCCGCTGGTCAGATAACCATACGTACCGGCAACCGCCTGATCGGTGAAGACGAGTTATCAAACGGCTACATGAATGATGGGTTATCGGCCGGAATGTATACTGTGGTTCAAATCATAGACACAGGATGCGGCATGGATGCGGAGACGCTGATCCGATTCTACGACCCCTTCTTCACCACGAAGTTCCCCGGACGAGGGCTGGGATTGGCCGCCGTTTTGGGTATCATGCGCAGCCATTCGGGCGGAATTCACGTGGTCAGTCGTCCAGGCGAAGGCACCACATTTACCTTGATTTTCCCATCTGTCTCGGAAGATGTTCCTGTGGAGGTGACTGCTGCTGATGGTGAGGACTGGCAGCCGGAGCATCAACTACACGCGCTGATAGTTGATGATGAAGAGGGTGTTCGGTTGGTGGCTACAGCCATGCTGAATCGTTTAGGTCTGACCGTAGAGACAGCCTGCGATGGTCAGGAGGGTGTTAACCTGGTCACCGCAAGTCCCAGCAAATACGATCTGATCGTGCTGGACCTTACGATGCCGAATATGGGCGGCGAAGAGGCTCTAGAACACATACGACAGTTATGTCCGGACATCCCGGTCGTCATCTCATCCGGGTATACCGAGATCGAAATGGAACTGCATTCTGACGAACGCCGGTTCGATGCGTTCCTTCAAAAGCCATACAGGTTAGAGCAGGTAAAGCAGGTGATCTCACAAGTTATGCGTGCCAGACAGACACGACATTCGTAGGTAATGCCCATAGATGGGCAGGTTCAATTTGCTGTCTGTCCAGGCAGCAATGATTACTTCGCTGCTAAGGCAAAGGGCTTGATCTATTCCATTTTGTGGACATCAGTGGTAAAGCGGAACAGGTAGGCGTGGAAGCTGTCGTCGCCTTTCCATTTCATGACACAGGTGTCGCCGCCAAACTTCACCGTAGCCCGTTATTCCCACTTCGCAAACACTTAACCTAAGGACACAATGATGCACATCGGCCGAAGACTCATCTTGCATACAGCACTCATGACTATGCTCGTTTTCGCATTACTCGGATCCGCCTTCGCCGCGAAGCTTGATGACCTGGAAAGGGCATTCACCAATCCGCCGGCAGCGGCGAAACCAGGCGTGCTCTGGATGTGGATGGGCTGCAACCTCAGTAAACAAGGCATCACACGTGACCTGGAGGCGTTGAAAGCGGCAGGCTTCAACCGCACCACGATGTTCAGCCTGGCCGATGTCACTACACCATGGGCTGGGGAGATCGGCAACAGCCCGACCCCCGAGATCATATCATGGACCGAGCCATGGTGGTAGTTGGTGTGTCATGCGGCACTTGAATCGAAGCGGCTGGGGATGGACTTCGGGATGTTCAACGGACCGAGTTATGAGTCAAGCGGAGGTCCTTGGATCACTGCAGAGAACTCCATGCAGCAGATATGTTTTTCACAAAGCCCTGTTAACGGCGGAGGGCTGATCAGCATATCTCTGCCTCGCCCTACCGTGGATCTGCGTGCTGTGCAGTCATTCCCCGTGTTCAACCCGAACACCGGCCTGGTTGAGATGCCGATAATTCCTGAACGTCAGAGTTATTACCGCGACATCGCGGTGCTTGCCATGCCCGCCGATGGTGTCGTGTCAAAAGACCAGATCATCGACCTGAGTTCCCAACTCAGTGCTGACGGCAGTCTTAACTGGAAGGCACCGACAGGGAACTGGATCATCTACCGGCTTGGTCATACCACCATGGGCACGCTCATCCAACCCGCACAATGGAAAGCAACGGGCTTCGAGTGTGACAAGATGAGCCTGGAAGCCGTCACGTTCCACATGAATCACATGGTGGGTGAGATCAAGAAGCACATCGGCGATCTGATCGGCAACAGCTTCACTCATGTGCATTTCGACAGCTACGAGGCAGGCACACCCTCATGGACACCCAAGATGCGGGAGCAGTTCGCCAAGAGGCGCGGGTATGACATGACACCTTACCTGGCTACATTCGCTGGACGCATTGTGGAAGGCGACCCACAAACCAGCAAGTTTCAAGCTGACTTCAATACCACCACTCAGGATATTTATCGCGATGTGTAGTTTAGTACCGTGCAAAAGATTCTTCATGAGGCAAAACTCGAATTCCTGTGCGAGCCATACGGCGGTCCATGGAGACAGACGGATATCATGCCAAAGGTCGATCGTGTGATGACTGAGTTCTGGACCGGAGGCGGACGCTATCAGCCCTATGAGGTGGAGTCCACCATCGCGGCACTGAGGAAGAGTGGGCAGAACATCGTGGAGGCAGAGGCCTTCACCGGCGGTCCAGGAGACAGCCAGTGGAGCGAAACACCGGATTGGCTGAAACCCATCGGCGATGCGGCCTACTGTGCTGGCATCAACCGCTTCGTACTGCACCGCTTCCCGCAGCAGCCATGGGATGACCGATACAAACCGGGTGCCACGATGGGACAGTGGGGCACGCACTTCGACCGCACACAGACCTGGTGGGAGCCCGGAAAGGCGATGACCAAATACTGGCAGCGATGCCAGGCGTTGCTGCAGTTTGGCAAAATCGCACCACTGGATTTCGTGGTAGATGATTCCGCACCTTCCGGGTTTTCACCACGAGCCATTCACCGACGCACTGCGAAGCAGGATGTATGGTTCGTGGCGAATCTAGAGCGTACCGAAGGCGTGGCTGCGTGTGTATTCAACATCTCGGGCAAACAGCCTGAGCTATGGGATGCAGCAACGGGTGAACGACGTGTTCTCTCCGATTTCCAGATATCAGGCGGAGAAACTAAGATTTATCTGAAGTTCGCACCCACCCAGAGCTTCTTCGTGGTGTTTCGCCAGCCGCTTACCAAATCTCAGATCAAGAAAAGCAACAACCCAAAACTTATACCAGTCACCGAGATAACGGGAAGCTGGGATGTCAGCTTCGACCCCAAATGGGGCGGTCCAAAGTCCGCTAAATTTGACAAGCTGACCGACTGGACTTCCCGTCCTGAAGCTGGTATACGCTATTACTCAGGGACGGCCATCTGCCGCAAGAGCTTCGATGCAACCCACTTCAAGCAGGTCACCTACCTGGAGCTAGGAACGGTGAATCACATTGCCCGCGTTCGCTTGAACGGTCGCGATTTAGGGGTGGTCTGGTGCGCTCCCTGGGGTGTGCATCTGCCCGCGAAACTGCTCAAACCCAAGGGCAACATGCTTGAGATAGAGGTCACCAACGTCTGGGCTAACCGGTTAATTGGCGATGAACAACAACCTGCCGATTGCGAATGGCTGCCTGGGCACATGGGCGGCTGGTTCTTGAAGCGGTTCCCCGATTGGTTTGTGAAGGGTCAAGCACGACCATCCAAGGGTCGCTATTGCTTCACCACCTGGAACTACTTCACCAAAGACTCTCCGCTGGTGCCTTCAGGCTTGCTGGGGCCGGTTCGGCTGATGTCGGAAGACTGGAGCTACGCAGGCGCGCCGGTCTTTCCGGTCACACCTATAACCCTCCGGTCACGGGTTGGCGATACGAGCTCATCCGAGTTTGAGAATGATGTCTTGAAAAGTGGATTAGTTCCGGTTGCCAGCATCACTGACACCGCACCCGCACGTGATGGCGGGGGCCAGAGCGCCGATGTACTGTTTAACGGCACCACGCTGAACGGCTCTGGCGGATCAGATACCCTTAACGATGGCAAGACCTTCCGCGGTTATGGCACAGGCAGCCTGTTGGATATCCGCTTCGATACAGCCAAAAATCCCAAGGGTTACGACCTGACAGCCATTCGCAGCTTCGCCGGACACTTTGACAGCCGGTCCAGCCAGAGCTACACGCTGCTGGTCGCCTTTGCCGGTGACCCGATGAAGTTCATTAAGTTAACGTCGGTAAAGCTACTCTACGGCGGGAAATCCACTGAGTTACGAATCGCCGCACGGGATGGCGGCGTGCTGCGCAACGATGAGGGCTGCAGGGCCTCTGGCGTAGCGGCAGTAAGGTTCGCTTTCGATGATGGAGCTGTAGGCTTCAATGTCTACCGCGAAGTATGCATTGTTGGAACACCGACACGGTAAACAGGTCCGCACATAACTACAAGGGCAGACGACTAACGCGCTTAGAAGCTGCCCCTGCAGGCCTGCCTACCTGGCTGCTTTTGCGAAGACCTTGATCCACTCGATCTCTATCTTCGTGCCTGGGGTATCGGGGAAGTCCGCCCGGATGTTCTTCAGCATCTCGTCTTTTTTGGCGTCGGCGGTGAAACGGAACAGGTAGGTGTGGAAGCTGTCGTCAGTCTTCCATTTCACGACACAGGTGTCACCCCCAAACTTCATCTTGTCCGTCTCCCAGAAGAAGTTTCCCTTATCGGATTCGCCAGCATTATTGATACGAACCCGTATGGCGATGCCCTCAATGTTGGATATCGGCCCCCAGTTGCCCGGGATGATCATGAAGGGGTCTCCGTTGGTGACGGTCATCACGGCTTTGCCACCGATCAGCTCCGGACCGCTCATATTAGCGATACCCAAATTGGTCCGTAGCTGGCCGGCTGGCCACTCAGATATGGCGTTCTTGGGCAGTTCCGCAGGGTCGACTACATAGGCAACACTCTTGTTGGCGACAAATACCGGTGATGGTGGGCCAGCTTCAACCTTCACCGCCGCCGCGAGCTGCTCATCGTCAAGCACGCTGTATGACCGGACCTGCTCAGGGGTGGGACGGGCCCACTTGTTAGGGCCTTTGTTACCAAACACCCGGCGGACCGCATCGAGGTGCGAAAAGCCGAACTCCTTAGATGGCTCCAGGTGTGATCCCTCTCCCCACTCATTCCAGGCCTCGATCATGAAGTATGGGAACTCGGGTTTGACTAGTGCTTTTCCGTTGCGCAGCATCTGCTCGAACAGCGCGGGCGTCCAGCCGGTGCGCACCCAGTTCGGCTGACCACCAGGAAGCGTCCGAGGGCTGTCGTCCCAACCCGCCTGCGCTCCCACGATGAACGGCTTCTTCTTGCCCAGCATCTTTTGCCAGATCGGCTTTACCCCTTCCACAATCTCCGAGTAGGGGGCTGAGCCGGGGAAGGTCCAGTAGGAGTCCGTCAGCACCCAGTGGTAGCTATAAGAGGTGAACGCATCGCCGACAGGCACATCCGCGACCAGGCTGGGCTCGTTGTTGTCCCAAACAAGGAAGAGATCACCCAGACCACGCGCCCGGCAGAGCGCATTCAATCGCGGCAGCACCTTGAGCTGGAACTTATCCGCCCCGCCGCATGCTGCCAGAATCGGCTTGATGTCCAGGATCATAAACACAGGTCGGCCCTTGATCTTGAGGTAGTTCGGGCGGACGAAGTAGTTGTCCACGCAGTATTTGATCATCGCTTCCAGCGCGTCAGGGTCAAATACGAACGTCCGCTTATAGTCAAGTCCGTGATTACACCAGTTGATGCAGAACTGCATCTGCTCGTTGTAGCGGGCGTTCAGGAACCCCTTCTCCAGACTTCTAGCCAGCCGCTTCTCGCCGTCACTATAATACCAGTCGAAAGCAAACCAGCTAATACCCGCCTCAAGCGCCCACTTGATGTGCCAGTCGTTCACCTCGGGCATCGAGTCGTCGTAGAAACTCAGCACCGGCCGCGGTTTTGGCAGCTTCGCGATAGCGGACATCCACTCACTCTGCTCATCGAAGGTCGGATATGGGTAGTCATTGGTGCCGGCTTTGCGGTACCAGCCAGGGAAAATGTAGGTTCCCACCTTGATGCTGGTTTCCACCGGTTTTGGCGGCGGCACCGGATAGGCAGTATCGGCACGTGTGATGACAGACACCCCCAGCATAAATCCCATCATACAAATCAGCAGCAGAGTTGTTGTTCTATCCATGGCGTTACTCCAGTCACACGGTCAGAAGAGATGAGATGATCAGCCGAAATGGCCGCTCATCTGTATCATTGTAAGCCGAATAGGGTGTTCAGGGGAAGGCGCGGTCATTCTCCTTCGTGTTCATTCGTGTGAATTCGTGGTTAAGAGAAGACCGGTAGGATGAGTAGGTCGAGTAGGACAGGTTCCATACCCTCCGCGTCCTCCGCGTCTCCGCGTGACACCATTACGGAACATAGCCAATCACGGCAGCGGCTTGTTATCATGATGGTGAGCTACCACTCAGTAGACCCTCACAACGAAGAATATTCATACTTATACGCACGCAATGGAGGAACCGCATGGCTTTGAAGGTTTGGTATACACAGCCCGCCCAGCAGTGGGAACAGGCGTTACCGGTGGGTAACGGACGATTGGGCGCGATGCACTTCGCGGGCGCCTCAATTGACCTACTGCAACTGAATGAACACAGCCTTTGGAGCGGTGGACCGCAGCACGCGGACAACCCTGGCGCGCGTGATGTTCAGGATAAAGTGCGTGAGCTGATTTTCGCCAACCGCTACGGCGATGCTCAGAAGCTGATGTCGGAGCATTTTGTGTGCAAAGGGCCCGGCAGCGGGATGGGCGTGGGAGCGAAGGTAGCCTTTGGCTGCTACCAGACCCTGGGTGACTTAAATCTGGAATTCGAAGGGGTCACCGAAACCAGTGCTTATCAGCGTGAGCTGGACATCTCGCAAGCGGTCGCCCGCTGCCAGTTCACCGCCGATGGCGTGGTTCATAAACGTGAGCTGTTCAGCAGTGCCGCGCATCAGGTGCTGGTCTACCGCTGCCAGGTGGATCGTCCCGGCGCTTTGTCGGTGAAGATCGCCATGAGCAGGGCAGACGCCGTCACCGTGGCAGTTGAGGCTCTGGACATCGTGATGCGCGGTGAAGTCACTGGCAGCGAAATGCGCCAGGGCACCCAATACTGGTCGCGGCTGCGCGTGCTGCATGACGGCGGCGAGCTGAGCGTTGAGGGCACCGCTTTGAAGCTTCAGGGGGCGACCAGCTTTACGCTGCTGGTTTCTGCAGGCACAGACGTGGTGCCATACCAGCCTATGAAGCGCAACACCGAATTCGTATCTACGGGGCTCGATCGCCTGAATAAGGCAGCCAAAACGCCCTATTCGCTGATCCTCAGCGAGCACATCCGTGACTACCAGCAGCTCTTCAATCGCTTTGAAATCGAGCTCGGGCGCTCAGAAGGTGACCATCTGCCCACAGATGAGCGGCTGAAGCGCGTGTCCAAGGGGCAATCCGACCCAGGCTTTGCGGCGCTCTACATGCAGTATGGACGATATCTGCTGATCAGCAGCTCGCGGCCAGGTGGCCTACCCGCGAATCTACAGGGGTTGTGGTCAAAAGAAATCCAGACACCTTGGAATGGCGATTATCACTTGAACATCAACGTGCAGATGAACTACTGGCACGCTGAGGTGACCAACATCCAAGACTGCCATGAGCCAATGATGAAGCTCATCGCCTCACTGGTGAAGCCCGGTCGTGTCACAGCCAAGCAAATGTACGGTGCCCGCGGCTGGGTGGCGCATGTGGTGACAAACATCTGGGGGTTTACCTCTCCTGGTGAGGACATCCGATGGGGCAGCACCCTCAACGGCGCGGTTTGGCTCTGCCAGCACCTGTGGGAGCACTATTCGTATCAGCCGGATGAGGCGTTTCTGAAGTGGGCGTATCCCATCATGAAAGAGGCGGCGCTGTTCTTCTGCGATGACCTCGTGCGCCATCCGAAATACGGTTGGATGGTCACCTGCCCGTCCAATTCGCCGGAGAACCACTTCCGGTCGCCAGACGGGGTCGATGCCACCATCTGCGCGGGACCCTATATGGACACGGAGATCATCACGGAGCACTTCAGGAATTGCATTGCCGCTGCCGAGATTCTGGGCAAAGACACCACATTCCGCAAGCAGCTCTCGGAGCTCATAGGCAAACTGCCCCCACTCAGGACAGGCAGCGAGGGCCAGTTGCTGGAGTGGCTGGAGGAGTTCCCGGAACTGGAGCCCACCCACCGGCACACATCGCATCTGTTCGCACTGTATCCCGGGACGATGATCGACCCTGTGATGACGCCCGATCTGGCCACAGCCGCGAAGGTGACCATGAAACGCCGCGGGGATGTCAGCACCGGATGGTCAATGGCCTGGAAGTCGCTCTTCTGGGCACGGCTGGGCGAGGCTCAGCGCGCCTACGAGCTGCTGAGCGGCCTATGGCGCCCAGTGCTTAGCACTGAAGCCGACTACAGCGCAGGAGGGGGCAGCTACCCTAACCTGTTCTGTGCGCACCCACCATTCCAGATCGATGGCAACTTCGGCGGGGCGGCGGCGATTGCGGAGATGCTGCTGCAAAGCCACAACGGCGAGATTCGGCTTCTGCCGGCATTGCCGGACGCATGGCCGAATGGGCGGGTTTCGGGTATCCGTGCCAGAAACGGCCATGAGCTGAGCCTTCAGTGGCAACACGGCAAGCTGCAGCGAGTGGATCTGCGTGTGGGCAGCGCGGGAGATGTCAAGCTGCGCTGGCCGAAAGGCCTGCAGCCTCGCGGTCAGTCAGCCGATGCGAAGCTGGGTGAGGGCGAGATGCTGCTGTCCGGCTTAAGCGCAGGGCAGATGGTCAAGCTGGAGTTTTCGTAACTCGCCGGTACAGACCAGGGGCAGGCCGTTTGGCCTGCCCCTTTTTTCAGTTGGACGGTGATCCCCATTCGACTCACCCCTCACTACCATCCGCCTCCGCCATTAAGCCGCTTCGAGTAGAATCTACTGGGTATAGAATTCACATAGCATGGGGTGTATAGATGAGTATCAAGTATTACGAAACGCTGCCGGATGTATGGTCAGAAGGGGCTCTGTTTGCCTATTCAGGCATCGACGGACCTACCTGCACAGCATCGGGGTTTGTGTCTACTCTGCTGGAAAAACCTTTCGGGCTGCTAATTCATACACCCATGCAGCGCATGATCCGGTTTCTGCTCAAAGGCGGTGGACATGTCGACCTTGTCACGGGTGACTTAACGGCGATGGTAACCACTCTGGGTAATTTCGGACTGGCATACAGTGAGTGGCACACCATCATTGGGATATTACCTGAGCAGGCGGAAGTGCGTGTCGTCCGTGAGTTCGGCCTGTGGGAGAACCTGAACGATGTGGCGATCTCCGTGGACGAGGCAACTCACGACGCGGTGGTCATGCAGGCGGTGGGCAGCCGCCTCGCCATCTGCTACGGCGATTGTCTGGAGCAGGCCATGGGCCGTCTCGATGATGCATTGAAGCTGGACTTTGAAACAGTCGCCATCGAGCGTATGAGGTTCGCAGGATCCGTAATGGGCCTGACCGATAAGTATCAGGCGTTACTGATGAAATGTCTGTGCGTGATGAAGGTCAACACCTTATGGCCTGAGGGGGCCATCAAACGACGCTGGAGCACCCCTGACCGCCTGCCGCACCGTCATATGTGGATGTGGGATAGCGTGTTCCACGCCCTGGGCATGCTGCTGTATGACAGCGCGCTGGCTTGGGACTTCGTCGATGCCGTACTCGACACCCAGCAGGAAGATGGCATGATCCCGCATATGGACCGCATTGACGGCACCCATTCCGAGATCACACAACCTCCGCTGCTGGCTTGGGCCGTGAGGGAAGTGGAATCGGGGCTGAGCGATCCTCAGTGCCTGCAGATGGCATATCCTAAGCTGCTGAAATACCTGGAGTGGTTTGACGCCAACCGATGTGATGAGGCCAGCGGGCTGTATTACTGGCACATTAATGAGGATGCAAACAACCGCTGCGATGAGAGCGGTATGGACAACTCCCCACGGTTTGATGGAGGCGTTCGGCTATTAGCCGTCGATCTGACCTGTTATCTGGCAAATGAGTGGGCCAACATGGCGATTATCGCCGAACGAATGGGGCTTGATGACGAAGCGGATCAGGCCTGGCAGCGGTCAGCACAGCTGGCGGAGCAGATTTATCTGCGCATGTGGAACGAAAAGAGCGGCTTCTACCATGACTTGCATCTTGACGGCTCGTTTAGTCCTGTGCTGGCCGTGAGTGGGTTCCTGCCGCTTCTGCTGCCCTCCTTGCCTAAGACACATCTGGCTTCACTACTGAAGCACCTGGATAACCCCATGACTTTCGGCACACGCTACCCGGTGCCCTCGGTGGCCGCGAACGACCCTTCCTATGGTCACGACATGTGGCGCGGGGCCACCTGGGTCAACATGAACTGGATGATCTACACTGGTCTGAAGCTGCAAAGAAAGCCCAAAGAAGCCCGCAAGCTGGCCAAGGCGACCATCGACGCCGCCGAAGCAGCCGCTAAAGCGCATGGCGTGATCTTTGAGTATATGGACAGCGCAGGCAAGATGGCGCCTACTCTGCTTGACCGTAAGGGTAAATGCGAGAACAAGCCGTACCTGGTGGGCAAGATGGATTCCGTGCGTGATTACCACTGGAGCGCGGCATTACTCGCGCGCATGATCGTAGAGGTTGCCAAGCTCAAGAAGCAAGGCTGATAATGCCTTTGACCGGGGCGGTCTCGGTTGCCTATGTCCGGGGCGGTTTTCCCTAACCACGCCGGCCTTGATCCATGCGTGACGAGGGATTTACGGCTAACCGCCAGACCGGCGCGGTCTTGAGTCTTCTGTAGCCGCGAGCCTCCTGTCAGACCGCCCCGGACATAGGCAATGATTGCTTCTCGATATTATGGCCAGCGTCCGGGGCGGTTTCTCCTAACCGCGCCGGTCTTGATCTATGCGTGACGAGGGATTTACGGCTATCCGCCAGACCGGCGCGGTCTTGAGCTTTCTGTAGCCGCCAGCCTCCTGTCAGACCGCCCCGGACATAGGCAATGATTACTTCTTGATATTATTGCCAGAGTCCGGGCGGTTTTCTCCTAACCGCGCCGGTCTTGATCTATGCGTGACGAGGGATTTACGGCTATCCGCCAGACCGGCGCGGTCTTGAGATTTCTGCAACCGCAAGCCGCCTGTCAGACCGCCCGGACATAGGCAATGGTAGCTTCTCAATATTATGGCCAGAGTCCGGGGCGGTTTTCCCTAACCGCGCCGGTCTTGATCTATACGTGACGAGGGATTAACGGCTATCCGCCAGACCGGCGCGGTCTTGAGCCTTCAGTAGCCTCGAGCCACCTGTCAGACCGCCCCGGACATAGGCAATGGTAGCACCAGCAATCCGCAGAATCTCCCCTACGGCAGCCTGACATCCGTGTAGCTGCCGACGCTCAACTTCGCGCTGGCGGCACTAAGGTGGACGCGCATGGCGCCCTTGAACGGCTTATACACCAGCTTCTCGACATCATAAAGAACAGGCAGTTTGGCGGTGGGGATGGTGGCCCGGTAGGCCCCGTCCTTACCCAGCGGGATGTCCTGCCAGATGTCCTCACTGGGCACAAACTCCGCGCGGATGCTGGCTGGTGTGAGCGGTTTGCCGCTGATTTCGTAGAGCCTGGCGGCGATCTGCAGACCGCTTTTCGAAGCCGTGACGCTGGTGCGCATACCCATCTGGCCCATCAAACGGCGGGCATGGGCGATAGCCTTCACATGGTCGCCTTCAGACTGCGCGGTGTTCATGGCCTCCAGCTCATACTGACTGGCCGCGGTGAGGGCTTTCAGGCCTTTCCAGCGTGCGGCGACAGTTTTAGCCTGCGCCACGGCGGCCTGAGCTTCTTGCTGTGTGCTCTTCTGCATGAACTGCACGTAGCATTTGCCGTTAGCCTCCATCGAGACCGTGCCGCTGAAGCCTTGCCCGCTCCAACTGTCGCTGGCTACAGCAGCACTGCTCTCATACCGCGACTCCACCAACCCGAACCTCTGTGCCAGAGGGCGCAAATCCACATCCATCTTGACCGACTGGTTGCTAGTGTTGATGAACACCACAAACATATTCATGCCATCGCTGAGGGCCATCGTCTCCAGCCGCTGTCGTGCAGGAACATCCAACATGTAGCTGGCTTGAAGCAGTCTGGTACCCGGAACAGGCTGGTCGTTCAAGTAAGCCTGGCTGCCCTCGACCGCGTTTTTGGGGTCGCTCCACCAGCCCAGGTGCAGGTCCGGAGTGCCCTTGTCTGCCGTCATGCGCACATAAACTGTGGCATTAGCCGGCGGTGATTTTTGCAGGGTGAGGGTGTAGTTGGCACCATCGGTGAGAGGGGCGTCGATATGCTTGCTTCCCAGCAGCTCACCGGATGGGCTGTCGATGAACGCCTCCAGCGTCAGCCCATACTCATGCTTTTTCGTATAGGTAGGCACGTTGATGGAGATGGAGGTCAGGCCCTCTGCGAATGTTTTGATGGTCTGACCCAGACTGAGACCGTCGACCACCTGATGGGCATCCCGCGGGCCGTTGAAGTTGCCGTTGCTCCAAGTGGTGGGCTGCTTGGCCATGTCGCTATTGTTGACAAGCACCGTGCGCAAGCTGTCGGGCAGTTGGCTGGCCGCATCGAACACGCTAGTGCTGGCTATCCGTCGGATTTCGCCTTTGCCCACGCGCTCTGACGCCGGGCCAGGTGTATCGGTGATGAGTATACCGCCCTGCTGTACATACTCATCGAGCTTGGTCTGCACGTCGGGCTCGATCAGTGAGTTGCCCAGGCTGATGAGGTATTCATAGCCTTTGGCCTCACCTTTGCGCAGCAGATTGTCTGAAAGATAGTATTTGGCGATCTGGTTTTGTATACAAGAGATGTGTATCTCGTCCCACTTGGGTTGATACCCACGCAGTGCCCAGGTCGGGTGCGAGCGGTAAACCGCCACCGAGGGCGTCACGGGGTGCATCCCCTCCAGCACGGGTGAAAGCAGCTTCAACTCCATAAACAGCCGGTCGATAGCCTTCTCGCCTGGAGTGCCGCGCACGCCCCACTCGCCATCGGGCAGGGTACCCGACCACTGCACCAATCCGAGGTGCCAGGCTCCGCTGCCAATGGTCTCGCTGATGTAGCGGGTGGCGGCTTGTGGGGTGAAACTGCGTCCTCCACCGCGGGCGGTGGGATCCGTAAACTTGTAGGCCAGCCGGTTGGGGCTGTAGGGCTTGCCAAACGGCAGCAGGGTTTCAATATACTGCATGTTGAAGTAGCTCGGGTCGTCGTCTATGATGATCTGACCCGTCTCCCAGCCGTCGCTGTTGGAGACGAACAGATCAGGCGACCACCCCATGCCCGCGTAGGTGTTGCCAGTGAATATCGTGCCGTGGTTGCAGGTAAAGGCGGGCTTGCTGAGGTCCACATCACGGAAAGCCTGGTAGAACTGTCCCGAATGTTCCGCCATCGCCACGAAGCGGAAGTCCAGCCAGTCTTTCCAACTCTGCTGCTCGCTGGGAGCACGAGGCGCGTCCAGCTTCTCCCAGCTTGGGTTTTGGCTGCTCCAGGCCTTGTTCAACGCCTCTAGTGTGCCGTATTTATGTTTTAACCAGGCGCGGAAGTGGTTCAGGCTGGTTGCGCTGTAGTCGGTCCATCTATTGGCATCAAGATAGGTGTAGTAGAGGCTTTCACCGCCCATCAGCCAGTAGATGACATTCGGGAAATCGCTCAAGGCCTTGGCGTTGATTCGGCAAAACTGCCGTGAACCCAGCACAAATGCGGGGTGCTCTAGACCGTTGCAGGGCACCATGGTGCCGAACATCCCGCCTAAAATCGGCTGGTTATACTGGTCGAGTTGCACCGATTCGGGGAACTTCTTCATAAACCATTCGGGCATATATGGGAAACCAGGGTTATTCCAGTTACCCAGATTCGCCACCACATATAGCCCCAATTTCGACATGATGGTGGCTTGGTTTGGACCTAGCACCAAGCACTGATGCTTCTGATCTGAGGCGACCACATCCTGCCACTGACCATTAGCATGGATCTGAAGTTCAAAATCGAAGTTGGCGTAGTTTC
This sequence comes from Armatimonadota bacterium, assembly GCA_963677485.1. Classification (GTDB taxonomy): domain Bacteria; phylum Armatimonadota; class HRBIN16; order HRBIN16; family HRBIN16. The sequence goes on from OY781964.1 coordinate 2,486,998, forward strand.
CACCATCGGAGCCTGCCTTCCCCTGGGAATAGGGGTTGTTCTCCCGTGCCCACCAGGCGACATAGCTGCCGGTTGGGCGTGAAAGAACCAGCTGGTATTTACCGGCGGACTGGGGCTTAAATCGGAACTCGGCATGTTGATTGTCTTTCAGATAGCTGCTCTGCCCTTTGGCCGCGTCGGCCCACGACTTGCCGTTCCACTTCTGAAGGCTCCAGTTGCATTGGCTGTTGGTGCTCATCATGGTGGCCAGGCAAGGGCCGATACCGTCAAAAGCAGCCGTAGCGGTGAATGACTGCCAGAGCTTGGTGGGGGCCATCACATTGCTGACCCCGCAGCCATACGGTGCAGAGGCATCTTGCGTCGGAGTCCACATGGCACCAATCGAACCAGTATTGGCATTGGTCTTGGCCATTTCCGCCCAGTCTGCCTGCTGATCGACAAATGGATAGCCGTAATACTGAAGCGGCTGCTTCACTATGGGCTGCCATTCCGGTTTCAGCGAGGTGCTGATGGGACCAGCCATGGCCATTCCGCCAACGACTAGAGTGATACCGAGGTGTAGAATCCGACGCATATGCTGTTCCTGTCCTTCCGACTAGTAGCCGAGAGACTTCATGTAGTCGATGCACTCTTTAGCGACCTGCATCGGCTTGCCGTAGGTGTCGTCCTGTTCGATGATGAGGTATTCCACACCCTTGGTGGCCTCCAGTGCGAACAGAGCTGGCCAGTCGATGGTGCCGCTGCCCACGGAGATCATCTTGCCCTCAGTGTCCATATCTTTGACGTGCAGCAAGGGCAGGCGACCTGCTCGCTTGTTGATGGCTCCTGCGATGTCCTGCCCGCCATGCTTGACCCAGAACAGGTCGAGTTCGGCGTTCAAGTCGGGCGCATTGGTGTAAAGAAGATCGAGACCGAGCTGACCTTCATAGGTGCCGAACTCAAAGCTGTGGTTGTGATAGCACAGGGTGATACCCAGCTTGGCCAGTTTTTCGGCTCCGGCTTGCATCATGGCCGCGGAGGCCTTCCATGCGGCCGCGTCGCTGCGCATCTCTTCAGGGATGTAAGCCACTGTGAAGTATTTTGCACCGAGTGTTTTGGCGTTGGCGGCGACGGTATCGCAGTCGGCCAGGTCGTTAGGACCGCCATGCATGGAGATGGCCTGCAGGCCGTGTTTTGCGAGTGTTTCGGCCAACTTTTCAATGGACAGGCCGTAGGTGCCGGCGGTCTCAACATACTTATAGCCCATTGCGGCCAAACCGGCCAGGGTGCCGTGTAGGTCGGCATCGGCGGCGTCACGAACGGTATACAGTTGGATAGCGAGTTGCGGTTTCATCTAGTCACCTCAAAAGAGTATTATGTGCGATGCGTACACCTTCATATTAACCAAGATGGGGGCTGGTTCCTCTATGTGGGCCCGATTTTAGAGCTGCGAAAACTACTCAGCCTCACGCGAAGACGCGAAGACGCGAAGGTAATGACCGGCGCGGTTTAACGACATGGGCCGGTGTCGTGGACCGAAGCTGATCAGCTCACGTTGCCGCGGGTTTAGTCACCCCATGAATGGGGTTCCCTCACCGCGCGTCTAGGTTATCGCAGCCCGCAAGCGGGCGCATGTTGCCCTCCGCCAGCGCCTGCAGGAGCGTAGCGACGCGGGCAGCCATCTAATCAGCGACGGGTGATGGAGCCCCCTGGGGCGATGGAACCCGTCGACACGGGACGGTCGTTGATATCGGAGGTGTTTAGCCCTCGCTGCCGCGGGTTTAGTCACCCCGTGAACGGGGTTCCCTCACCGCGCGTCTAGGTATTGGCAGCCCGTAATCGGGCGCATGGCCCTCCGCCAGCGCCCGCAGGAGCGAAGCGACGCGGGCAGCCATCTGATCAGCGACGGGTGATGGAGCCCCCTGGGGCGATGGAACCCGTCGACTCGGGGCCGCTCACCTATATCGCAGGCTACCAGCCTCGCTGCCGCGGGTTTAGTCACCCCATGAATGGGGTTCCTTCACCGCGCGTATAGGTATTTGCAGCCCGCAAGCGGGCGCATGGCCCTCCGCCAGCGCCCGCTGGAGCGAAGCCGACGCGGGCAGCCAACTGATCAGCGACGGGTGATGGAGCCCCCTGGGGCGATGGAACCTGTCGACACGGGCGTGTTGACCCATGTCAAGGCAGGAGAGAAAAGGTATGGTCATAGCTACAAAATCCCTCCGCCGTCCGTTGCTCTACCAGCAGCTCTTCAGCAGCTCAATCATATACCGGAAGTTCTCAAACTTCGCGTCGGCAGGCACGGCGTGGTCGACCGCCGGTATCCAGCCGCCCCGCGCATACAGCTCACAAGCCTTGGGCACGACCTCGTTCCACACATCCTGCCGGCTGCGTGACAACACCCGCTTGTCCAGACCGCCAAAGAACTTGAACTCGGGGAAGCGTCGGGCGTAGTCGAGCAGCGACTGCACCGAGGCGATCTCCACCGGACTGGTGCCTTCGATACCCGCCTCAATCCAGAGCGGAATCAACTCCGAAATATGGCCGTCGCAATCCACAAACACCGTCTCGCAGCCCAGAGATCGGGCTTCCTGCACCAGTTCTTGGTATCTTGGCACAAGCTTTTGCCTGATGATGGCCGGGCTGACCATGCAGGCGGTCTTGTAGGCCATGTCTTCGCTGATCATCAAGTTGTCGATACGGGCCCCAGCCAGATGCGTACGCAGCAGCCGGATGTTAAAGTCCAGAACGAAGTCGAGCATCTCATCGATCAACTCAGGCTGGTCGATGAAGGCGATGGAGAGCCCCTCAAACCCCAGCCACTGCCGCATGGTCCAGTAGAAGCCCAGTATGGTGAACATGAACGGCCGGTCGCTCGTATGGCTGCGGGCGATGGCCTCATCGTAACCGGGGTATTGCCGCCCCAGGTCTTCGGGGTCATACCTCTGCGTCATCGCCAGGAAGTCCTGCCTGCTTTCCACAGGGAACTTCAGCCATTTGCGTGTGACGAACCCGGAGCCCTGCGCGTCGACTCCGTCGATGCGCAGCGCACCCTCTTCGTCATAGTAAGTGATGTGGCCGTCTTTCTGCTCCACTACCCGTTTTTCAAACTGCGGGTAGTGTGAGATCGCCACCGGGATACCGTCAAACTGGTCATACCCCAGCAGCTCCTCAGTGGATATACCCTCAGGATGCCCCTGCTTCAGCCACTCCTTCATGGTGGCGGGGCGTGTGGGGAACGTCCAGATGAATGGAGCATCGGGACGTTCGAATCGCATGATCTTGTGGAATCGCTCCCTGGGTGTCATCATGGCTATTACCTGCGGTAATCGGCTAAGGGAACCAGCTCCGACAGTCGCACGTTGCGGTGCTCTGCAATGGAGGTGTTCGCCGAGATGCCGATCAGAATAGAGACGGCACCAGCATAGGAACCCGCGGCGTGACCTAGCGGGTCAGGCACGTTGCCCTCGAACAGCATCTTCAGCAGCCGCGCATCACCACCGCCGTGGCCTCCGGTTGACTTTGGCACCGCGTAGGTCAGTTTAGCCCCGGTGCGGTCGTATATGTCGTAACTAAATGCCGGGTCGGCGGTACGCATTCCGCTATGATATTCGGCCGCTTCCAGCCGCCCCTTGGTTCCGCTGATGGCGATCTTCCAACCCTCATATGGCGAGTGGGCGATCAGCGAATAGGTGAGCAGAGCTCCGCGTGAATAGCGCACATTCACGCTCATGCTGTCCTCGATGTCTATCTCATCGGCGAACACGCAACGGTCACGGAAATAGCTGTCAGCCGATTCGCAGTTGAGGTACATCGCACTGCCGAAGCTGTCTTTGGTGATGTCGTAGAAGAATTCGCAAGTGTTCTTGTGTAGGCAGGTCAGGCATCTCTCGCCGCGGTTCTCACGGGTGGGACCATAGAATCGCCGTGTGCCGAATGCCATGACCTCTTCGGGCTCCTCGTCGATCCACCAGTTCACCATGTCAAAGTGGTGGGTGGATTTGTGAACCAGCAGGCCGCCAGAGTTCTCTTTTTTACGGTGCCAGCGGCGGAAGTAGTCAGCACCATGTGTGGTGTCCAGCAGATACTCAAAGTCCACATTTAGAATATCGCCCACGGCACCGTCCTTCAGCGCCTGCTTGATGGCGGTGACATACGGGGTATACCGATAGTTGAAGGTGATGGTCAGCTTCCTGCCCGTGCGCTTCTCGCACTCCAGCAGAGCCTGGCATTTCGCGGGGTCGATGGTCATGGGCTTTTCGGATATGACGTCGATACCGGCCTCCATGCACTTGATGGCATATTCATGGTGGAAGCGGTCGACCGTGGTGATGATGGCGGCATCTGGCTTGGTTTCGGCCAGCATCAGGTCGACATCCTCATAGATGGAGCAGTCCAGACCGGCCTGCTTGACCACTTCCTGGCAGCGCAGAATGTTGATGTCATAGATTCCGACCACTTTAGCGCAGTGGCTGAAGGTGTTGGCGATGGGCTGGGCATACATATAGAGTGCCCTACCGCTGGCTCCGATCAGTACATATCTTTTTTGCATGATGGCTTTTGTTTTCCCTTAGCTTTTGTTGATAGCGACCGGTCCGGTGGAACCCCTGACGACCAGTTCAGTTAGTATGGTATGTGAGTTGGATGGTAACTGTGGTTGGAGACGCAGGTTGCGAAGCACCAGCACCGCCAGCCTGGCGATTTCGGCAGGGTTGTCCTTCACTGTGGTCAGAGGTGGATCACAGTAGAGCCCCTCTTCTGTGGCACCCCAGCCGACGATGGACAGATCGTCCGGTATCCGCAGCCCCATGTTCTGAGCACCTCGGATGGCACCGATCGCCAACGGGTCGTTGACGGCGACCATGGCGGTGACATCCGGGCGGCGGGTTAGAAGTTGTTTCACCGCCTCAATGCCTCCAGGGAATGAGGCTTCCGAGCTGGTCTGGATCAGTGCAGGATCGAATGCGATCCCCGCCAACGCCAGACCTTCGCAGTAACCTGCGTATTTGGCCACCGAGGTGGCTCCGGTTAGGTCCGCGCCGGGCAGGAAGGCGATCTTCCGATGTCCCAGTGCTGCGAGGTGCGACACGCTGTCACGGAAGGCTTGTATTCGGTCTGAGGTCACCGACAGGATATCGGCACCGCCGTAGGGGTAGAGGCTGACCAGCGGCGTTCCTGCTTGTTTGGCTTGCAGCATGTATTCCTGAGCGGCATCGAATGCATCCCACATCATCAGTATCCCGAAAGGCTGCAGGTCGATGGCGCGCTGGAACATATCGACCGTCTCCTGGTGTGATCCGGCGACGTAGACCGCCGTGGGCAGGTTGGCGATGGCGGAGTTGCGGGTCAGCTCCATGAACAGGTCCACCGTGCCGCCGCGGATGCGGGTGCCGGAGACGACGATGATGATCATGTCCAGATATCCGCGCTTCAGCGCCGCGCCGATGACATCCAGCTTATAGCCCATCGCGGCGGCGGTTTCCAGGATTCGGGTCCGCACCGAATCCGATATGCGCGAACTTTTCTTGCCAGAGAGCACATACTGCGCACTGGCGTAGGACACCTCGGCCGCATCTGCCACATCGCGGATTCGGACCTTTCGGCCGGCTTCAGCCATAGTGATGGCCCCTTTCAGGGTAAGTAATTCGAGTAACCATGTTTATCATATCGGGTTTTCGTGGGATTTCAAGGGGGCAGGGAACAGCGGAGGGGAGGTGGGGCTGAACCGCGGATGGACGCAGATAGACGCGGATGGGGAGGAGTATCTGAACCACGGATTACGCGGATGACACGGATGGGTTCGGATGGAGAGGGAGTGCCTACACCACGGATGGACGCAGATAGACGCCGATGGGGGAGTGTCTGAACCGCGGCTTACGCGGATGACACGGATGGGTTCGGATGGAGAGGGAGTGTCTATTCTACGGATGGACACGGATGGACACGGATGGACACCGATGGGTTCGGATGGGAGGTGCATCATCAACCACTATACACAGTTACTTATCCTCTATGGTTCAGATGCTCCCTCTCCATCTGTGTCATCATGAAAATCCGTGTAATCCGTGGTTCAGAAAAATAACTACAGCGGCAGTGGGCGTCGGGGATGTGCTAATCAGGCGAACAGCAGAAGGCCATACAAACAAAAGGCATCGACCGCCCCGGTGAAGGGGCGGTCAACACTGGCGGAAGCTACTTGACTTCCAGAAGCACGGGGGCAGTGTAGTTGTCGGGTAGGGTATCTACCTGGTACTCGCGGCTGAGATTCGGGTAGTCTGAGAACTTCGCGAGCTTGGCTGTGATGGTGTCTTTGGCCTTGTTCTTCTTGATGGCAGGAACGATCTTGCCGTTCAAGATGCCCCATCGAAGCACGCGGATCACGGTGCCGGGCTTCACGCCATCGATTTTGCCACCCTTGACCGCCTTGACTTTCCACTCTTGTGCGATCAGCACATTCAGGTAAGGTTTCACACGGTTAGGATCCGGCACTGGAGTGACCTGGCTAATTGTGGCCGTGACGCTGATCTTGGTGATGGCCTTGCCCTTAGGTGCCACGGACGGGGCCGTGATCTGCTGCGTACTGACGGCAGCTACCGTTCCTAGCATTAATACTGCTGCGAAAGATGCTGGTACCCATTTTGCGATTTTCATTATGTTCCCTCTCGTATTTTTTTATTGCCATCGAACGGCGTCTAGGCCCAGTGTGATCCCTGGACGCTCACGGAAGTCAAATACCAGGAATCGGAATGTTTCCAAATCCGGTATTGAACTGAGTGGTATGCGGTAATCCATCCAACTGGAGCTGAATACGGAGCCTTTCGGCACCAGAGTATACGGCTTTGATTGCCAGAACTCTCGGTCTGCCGCAAAGAAGATATTGACAGGCCCGGGCTTGCCGTCGCCTTTTAGCATCAAATGTATCTCCTTGGCTCCCTTCCATAACTGGGTTTCAAAGTTGAAAAGCTGCACGGTGTTATCGACAAACGGGGTAATTGAATAGGCTCGTTTGCCTTCCGGGGCCGGAGTTGTAAATTCTGTGCTGCCGGCGATGTTCACAAACAGATCGTCGCCGCTCTCGGCGTTGATCAGCATGTTCGGGTATTTCGAATAAGCCGCGGTAATACCCAGTGAAGATGGCTTCACTATTTGCGGCAGGTTGGCGGATGCTCCCAGGTTTTTCGTTTGAACCTGTCCATAAACCATTAGCTGCATCTCCGGGTCGTAACAGGGCAGATTGACCTGGTAGCTGCCGTCTGATTGTTTCACCGCGGGTATGCGATGCCAAACGCAACCCTCAAACCTGGGCAGGGTTTTATAGCTGTAATTCACATCGATGTATACTGGGGCCTCTTCAGAGTTGAATGAGAAATAATACACCAACTTACCGTCGACCACTGACAGCTTCCCGTCTGACACCGTCGGAATGGGCGGTGTGTTATACAGCGTATGGAATATCCAGGGGTTATACCCCTCCAGCTCTTTACGGCCGGTCTGCGAGTGTGCCCGGTTTGGCGCGATCGCCAGGAACTTCACGCAGCGCAAGTGCGAATACATGTAGATCAAGGCGTCGAACTGCGAAAGATAGTCGTTGGCGCAGGACTGCACGTAGATGGGTGATGATCCATACTCGCAGTAAGCGGCTGGCGAGTAGAGCCGATACTGTGCATAGTTAGCCTTACCGACATAGTCGACTACGGATTCGTCACCTTGTTTGTCTACCAAAAAGCCAGTTCCGTGCCAGATGAGGAAGGATTTTGGGCGGTTTTCAATCGCATGAAGCAGACCGACAGCCTGCCCCGAGAGTGAATATCCTGAAACCATCATCTGCGACAGGTCACACTCAGGGCGTGTGCCGACATAGGTAATCGTGCGCCGCAATGCGACCACCAAGTGGTAGAACCAGCTTTGCTGCGGATCCATGGGGTAGAACTGCTTGAACGGCGGGCCACCAAGGGTCAGCATCTGTTTTGGGTCTGTCTTGGCATCTGTGCTGCATACCATGACACCACACCGGCCGGCCAACGCTTCCGCTATCAGTGGCTTTGTATTGACTCCCTCATTGATGACCGTTAAATGCACCGGCAGTTTCTGAGCATTCTTGGGGTATACAAGGTAAAGAAATACGCGTACACCGGGTCGACCAGTGATTCGGATAGCCTCGATGACGATCATCTTTTTGGTGCCGTCTGCCGCGGTCATCATCTGCTCTGTGCGTTTGATCACATCAGGTGCCAACGGGACCGAATCGATGTCCTTAAGGTCGAAAATCCCTATCCTGCCGTTTACCGGTTGTCTGGGTTGAAGTGTCTGTGCGGTCAAGGCCGAAGCCGCTAGAGTAGCCAGAGCCACCAGCACGGCTATATTGCGGACACTTGTTTTGGCCATAAATCGTTCTCCATTCATCGCATCGTGGCGAAAAGGTATTCGGAAGAGTTTGTGCCCTACTGGGATGCGCTTACGGCAGCGTGAGCTAGCCCAAGATTCACGAACTGATGTTATTTTACACTCAACTACAATTATACTGACTTTATATTGGCATACTATGGTATCAACTTTGATAAAGCAATGTTTTCGTGTTTGCCGCCGTTATTGTAAAATGATAACAACTGGTGACACCGCACATTACCGTGTTTGCAGTAGGGAGTTATTCGATGGACCACATCATAGGACCGCTGACACAGCTCTATTTATTACTCATGGTGGCATACATCGCCTTCATCATCGTGAATCATAATCGCACGGCATCTGGGCAACCACCTATACGCGCTGCCGTCTGGAGCTACACCGATGCCTGGCCGATGGTTCACGCTGTGGCGATTATATCGATGCTGGGCACACTGACGGCCGCCATGTTTAGAACGGGTAAAACCGGCTCTGGTCGATTGGATTTCCTGACTGTTTTGCTGCCTTCAGCGTTCATGCAGAATGCAGGCATGGTCATCGTGGTGCTGTTGTTTGTGTGCGCGTTATACCGAATCAGCGGCAAACAGCTTGGATTTACATTTGACGCCAAGCAACTTATGAAGGGGATCGCGATCGGTGTGCCGACTTTCGTTGCTGTGGCGCTCTTGGCCATCACTTTGATTGCGGTGTTACACGGGCTATTTGGGGCCGCTGCCGTGAACAAACTTGTCGAAATAAGTGACAAGCTAAACGGTGCGAACCAGATCATGGGTGATTTGAAAACAAACAAAGAGCTGCTGGGATTTATCATCATGGCCTCGGTGTTGGCACCGATTGGTGAGGAGTTCTTTTTCAGAGGCTGGTTATTCAACATGATCAAAATCCGAACCACCAAAATTGGATTGGCAATCTGGGGATCGGCGGTGTTGTTTGCGCTCATTCATGTGGCCCCTTTATCGATTATGATGATCATACCGCTTGGCGCGTGGCTGGCATGGAGTTACCATATATCGGGAAGCATATGGAAGAACATAGGCATTCACTCATCGTATAATTTGATGATGTGCATCATATACGTAGTAGCGAAGTCTTATGGCTTAGATATCGACAAGGTAATATAGCATGGAAAAAAATAGAACTGGTATTATAGCGGCGTATGTGCTGCTTCTGATGTTTGGATTAGGTTTCATCGTCCGCTACAGCGGTTTGAGCCTAATTGGAGTGAAGCAGACGCAAGTGGCCTTCTCAAAGATAATGGACCAATCGGGTGACAGCCAGGCGTTGTACGAAGAGGCACTTCGGCGTTTAGGCGATCGGGCTGAGATTACGAAACAACAACAAGTATTGGGCATTCTCGCCAGTATGTCGGCATACCGTGCTGTCAGGCAGGTTGCCAGTCACCTGCTCAGTCAGCCCGATATTGCCAATGACAAAGTCAACCGCCGTATGCTTTTGTCGATGAGAGGGGCAGCCTCCCTGGAAACCGGTTATATGAAAGAGGGTCTGGCTGACTATGAGGCCAACTGGAAGGCAAATTCTAGCGAAGCGAAAGCCAAAAACGACTTAGCTTATGCGCTGGTGCTGAACAAAGTGGACCTGGACCGTGCCGAGGGGTTGGCTGCGCAAGCCTACAACAGTGAGAACAACGCCAGTTTCGCAGACACTCTGGGATGGATAGCCATTTACCAGGGGAACTACAGCAAAGGGTTGCAGTTACTGCTGGATGCATCTGGCGATGTGCCGGATGCGTATGAAGTCAGATATCATGCCGGAGTGGCATACTGGGCCACGGGTGACTATGCCAAAGCTGCGACCGAATTGACGATGGCGATCAAGCTTTACAAGACGAATCGCCGTGGTACGAACTCCGCCTATCAAGCGGTACTCGATCTAGTGAACGCCAAAACGCCTTTCAGGACGGAGCTGATTCCGTAGTAAACCGCAACTTCTCCTCCGGATGGCCTCACGCGGAGAGCGCGAAGGGGAAGGACCATCCACAGATTACGCAGATTACGCAGATTACGCAGATTGGCTGAACCGCGGATAGACGCAGATGAACGCGGATGGGACATCTCATGACCGGGGCGGTCATGCAGTAACCTGGCGGCACCAGAAAGCTCAAGACCGTGCGGGTCTTTTGTTTGAACCACGAATGAACACAGATAGACACGAATGGACGCAGATGAACGCGGGTGATCGAACCACAACGTATAAGCTATTGGCCAAACCGTAGTTAACGCCAGACACACAGTGCGTAGTCACATACCTCCGCGCCTTTGCTTCTTGGCGTCTTTGCGTTGAATCCCGATTCTACCATCCATGTCATCCGATCCATCTGCGTTCATCTGCGTCTATCCGCGGTTAAGACAATCTGCGTAGTCTGTGTAATCTGTGGATGAATCCTCCCCCTCCGCGTCCTCCGCGTCTCTGCGTGAGACACACCCACAGGAGCCCACACCACCCCAACGCTATATCCGCTCCGGGGTGCCCTTGCGCAGCTTCAGCATGTTGCCCTTCATCGTCAGCTCTCGCGCGGGTGTGGCCGCCAACTCTACCGCGGCGGTGACGTCGCGCCGCTGGTCGCTCATCTCATTATCGGAAATAGTGATCGCCTTGCATCGTGCCAGCCGGATCAACGCGGCCCGTCGGATGGTAGGCTTCTGCAGCGCGGTGCGGATGGTGTTCTTGCGGATGGTCACTTTGGCGCAAGCCTGCAGCGAGATCGCACAGCCGGGATAGTCTGTGAAGGAGTTGCCCTCAATCAAAATGTTGGTGGCATACGGCGTGGCTGTGGGCGCGTATTTGGAGTCGATCGAGCCAATCTCAATGGCCCCGCTTTGTGGACTGCCGCTGTAGAATCGCCCTTTGCCTGTGCCGATGATCTTGTTGTTTCGGATCACCAGGTTGTTGGGGATGGGACCTTCAGGCCAACCTGGGTCGTTGTGGATGACGAGCGCTGTGCCGTTGGTGTCGTTGATCAGGCAGTTCTCAACGATGCCGTTGCAGCCCTTCAAGTTAGCCGCAAACCGACGGTGCCCCTTCATGCTGCAACCTGTGATTTTGTAGCCATTACCGCTGGCGGACAGGTTATATAACGTGTCGGCCTTTTGGTGGGTATCGCCGACCACCACTCCACTAATGGGTGTGTCGAGGGTAATGGTGAGCTGCCCAGGCTGCTGATCAAGCTTGGTGACTCGCCCCTGCCCACGCACCACGCCTTCTAGACCGCTGAACACTTGCACCAGGTCGCCCTGCTTCATGTTGCTCCAGCCCATTTTGAAGCGCAGTTGGTCAGGGGCGGGCTGCTCGGAAACTACATACGCGGGGCAGTAGATGTTGATGGCGTCGTCCGCCATGCCCTCGAAGTGGCAGTTTCGGATGAGCGGGCCCACGCGGTTGCTCTGGCAGTGGATGCCATCGGAGCAGGTGGTCAGCAGACGGTTGGTGCCCGGGCGAATCTTCACGCGAAGGTTCTCTATCAACGTCTGGTCTTTCGCGCCGACCAATGCCACATTCAGGCTGCTATAGCTGTAGATTGTGATATTGCGGAACACCACTTTGCTGCTGTCGATGGCGTGCAGAACGCTCAATCCCAACCGGGCCAGCATCACATACAGGTCACCGGGTACCACATTGTCCAGTACCCAACGCTGTTCAGGGGTGGTGTCCAGTTGCCAGTCTTGGCCGCCCAAGTGGGTGTATTTGATCACGGGGTAGTAATCACCCGCGCTGCTCTTTGGGTTGCGCGTTTTGGGGTCCATCACCATGCCCCAGTTCTGGTAGGGTGGTTTGGCCTCAGCATACCACGGCTTGTTGAAATCCGGGTAACCCTCATCCAGCCGCAGGTGCATGTTGCCTTCTTTGGCGTTGACCTTGATGATCACGCCCTGGCTGAAGGGCAGGGGGTCGCAGTCGAAGATGAGGTCTTTCACGGTGATGTTCTGGCAGTTCTGCAGCAGAATGCCCCAGTCACGCGGGTCGGTGAAGATCAGCTCCGACTTGCCAGGCACACCCTGCAGGGTGATTTCTTTCATGCCGTTCATCGTGAGGGTGTTTTGGTGGTTGGAACTGGGCTCGCAGTTCAACAGATACCGGCCGGCCGGTACCTGGATAATGGCGGGCTTGCCTAGCTGCTTGGCTTTGGCCGCCGCGGCGCGCAGTGCGGGGCCTGCATCTTCGTTTGGCTTCGCGCCGAAGTCCGTGATATTTAAAATTGTGGGCATGGCACCGTCCTTTGGGTGGGTTATGATTACCTGTATGATAGCAGAACGGCGGGGCCAGGGGAAGGTGCTTCGCGTGTATCTATTGGTTTCGCAGATGACGCAGGGGGTTGGTTAACCACGAATGGACACGAATGGGATCCAACGCAAAGGCGCAAGGATGCAAGGACGCAAAGGGGGTGAATTCCCTGGGACGTCAATCACCTGATTGGCATCTTCCATCCCATCCTCCCCATCCGTGTCATCCGTGTAATCCGTGGTTCAGACAATAGACGTTCATCCGCAGTATATGCCAGTGAACCACGCGGTCATACTCGCTCTGCGTCTTTGCCCCTTTGCGTCTTTGCGTTGGTTCCCATCCTCCCCATCCGTGTCATCCGTGTAATCCGTGGTTCAGACAATAGACGTTCATCCGCCGTATATGCCAATGAACCGCGCGGTCACACTCGCTCTGCGTCTTTGCCCCTTTGCGTCTTTGCGTTGGTTCCCATCCCTCTCCGCGCCCTCCGCGTCTCCGCGTGAGTCAATCCCCTCTGCGTCGGATCACTCGCAATACATCCGCACACCGTCACCGCCATCTACCATGTTGATCGTCATCTCGCCCAGACCATCGATCAGCTCCTCAATGTTCTCGGGGTTGATGTTGTTCAGGTCGAAATGCATGTTCTGCTCACCCATCTTCTTCAGCACTTCAGGGGGCATCATCGCACCCAGTTTCACACCGGCGCGGATGAGTTTCAGCGGGATACGCATCTCCATTTTGATCTGGCCGCCTTCGATGATATTCATGATCAGCCATTGCGGTTTTGGTTTCGTCACCACAAGGGCGGGTGTGGGCTCGATGGGCTTTTCGGCCTCTTTCAGTGCGTCCAGTAGTTTCGCGGCCTCGTCCACGGTGATCTTTCCTTCGGCCAGCATGTCCAGTATCTTCTTACTTTGTTCTTGCATTATGCGCCTCCTGCGGCTAAATGATGGTGATTGAAAACTGCTTGTTGTTTTCGCGAAGGGTAAAATGCACCCCGCGCAGTTGCGATGGCAGCATAAACATGCGGAGAGCCACCTCAGTACCCCGCATTAGCCCCTCCGAATGGCATTGGTAGCCCACATAAAAACTCGATATCGCCGAGATGAGCAGGTGCACCGGTATGAGTAACGGCCAGAGAATGATGATCGGCAGCGGCAGATAATACCGTGACTGCGGGTTCTGCACATTCACGATCAACAAAATGGGCGGGATCACTGCTTCAATCTCCGCAAAGCCTCTTCTGCGTTGATCTCGCCACGGCTGAGGGCGTCCAGCACCTCGTCGCTATTCGGTTCTATCAGTGGCGGCGTGCTGACCTGCGGGGCGAGTGCCGCCAGTTGCTCCCCAATGGCGTTCAGCCGGTTCTTCACGGTGGGGTAGCTGATGCCGAACAGCTTTTCCATCTCCTTGATGCTGCCATGGCAGCGCACGAAGGCGGCGATGAACACCTGCTCGCTTTCGGTCAGAGTGGATAGAAGGGGCAGCTCCCAATGGCCTTCGATGGCCACACCCTCATCTGGAAGCGTGACCCTGCTGACGGTCATTCGGCGGTTGCCTGTCAAACTCAGTAATGCGTGCCATTCCATAGTGGTCACCTCCTTACGTATTAATAATACCTGCTGATATGATGATAATCAAGTAATTATGGTGTATTTATTGAAAATATTAATAAATTAGTAAAAATATGTAGTGATAATTAGCATTATGTGCTCATCAACTCATCTCAACCGCCCGAAATGTGGCCTCTACGTTTCTGGTATTTAATGTTCATCGCGTGATCGATTTAGCACAACCCGATAATAACGTGTAGAATTAACAATAGAGTGTGTTCTTGATATGCCAAAACGTGAGGGTATTTCGCCGTGAATGGACAGTACCAGCCGATCTGCCAGCTTATAGCGAACCGGATTTTGTTAGATATCATCAAGCATGACGCTCTACAATTGGGGGAGCGTCTGCCCACGATCGCAACCCTGGTGAAGCGCTACTCTGTCTCCACCACCACCATAAGTGCCGCACTGGCCCAACTGCAGCAGGATGGCTGGATACGGGTCATTTCCGGCAGCGGCAGTTTCGTAGAGCGTGTCTATATGCAGCACGTGGTCCGCGGGAACCGCTGCCTGGGGTTGATCGTGCCGATTGTAGATAAGGAATTGACGCTGCGTTTGTTTCAAGGAGTGGAAGCCGAAGCGAACCGGAACGGCTGGCAACTCTCGCTGGCCGAATCTCACCAGAGTTATGAGCAGGAGAGGGTTGAGTTGCAGCGGATGTTCGATTCGGGCTGCGAGGCCGTCGTCATTTCAGCCGTCCCCCGCACATATGAGCAGATCGAGTATGACTATATGGCGCGCGAGTTTACAGACCGCGCCATAGTGATGGTCGACTGTGCCACGGTCAGTCAAAGGCGTCCGCAGGTCGTGTTTGACAACTATGGTCTGGGGTTTGATATGGCCACACTGCTCATCAAAAATGGCCGCGACCGGATCGCGTTCATGGTGAGCGATGATCTATTCACGAAATACAGCAACCCCGTCGTACTCCGCAGGATGGCAGGAGTGCAAGATGCTGTGAAGTATGCAGGCCTGTCCGATGACCACCTGACGGTATGCCAGACGCACTACATGTTTGAGAATGATGGTCCCAGTGTTGAAGACTACTTCTTGAAGTGGAAGCACGATGTGAATCGTGCTAATGCTATCATCACGCTGAATGATCAGCCAGCGATGAATGTGGTCTCAGTGGCCCTGCAGATGGGTATTGATATACCCAATGATCTGGTGGTATTTGGCCACGATAACTTGATGGTAGCCCGCAATTTCACCCCTCAATTTAGTACCAGTAACCCAGATTTCCCGTTGCTGGGGGCAACGGCTGCACGCCATGCCATGGGTCGTGCGACAGGCGCAGTCAATCATCCCAACATCGTGATGATCCCGGTGGGTATCGTGACAAGGGGGAGCATACTCAATGTGGGGTAATACACCTGAGAAGCTGGCTCATGCGGTATGGGCTCGATTTGTCGTGGGCGCACAGGATTTCGAGTGTGATGTGCTGCCACCCTTTGCGCATCTGCAGCGGTTGTTCGATTGCTCAAGGCGCGCTCTTGTGGGGGCCGTATCTTATCTGGAACAAAAAGGTATCGTCTCAAAAGACATCAAGCGTAAGGCATGGCACATACACCGTGATGTGACCTTGCCTTTGACCAAACGACGGCTGGGCGTGGTCATACCGATATTTGAACATGACGTGATCAAGAACTTGCAGGATGGTTTGCAGTCAACGGCTGAGCAACTTGGTGCCGTTCTAGTGCTCATGAAACATGAGTTAAGCCTGGCGGGTGAGAGAGAATGTATAGAGACTTTGATCAAGGCTGGCTGCTGCAGCCTGGTCGTCTATCCTTGTAATCGCACCTCCAGGCAAAAGACAAATGACTACCTGCTAACTGAGCGATATGGCATTCCCATAGTGATGGCTGATTACGACTATTCTGAGCATGGATATCCCACAGTAGGCATCGACAACTACCAGTTAGGATTTGATGTGACGCAAACACTCATACAGATGGGGCATCAGCGGATCGCATTTATGAGTTTTCCGCTCACCCCGGATAGTGCCCCAAATGGTGCCGTTCCGCCGCGGTACCGGGGGTACCGTAATGCGATGGCGAATGCGGGGTTGTCAGTGTTGCCCGAGGATCTATTGGTGGTCGGCAACACATCACTTGAGAATCTGATCGACCCGATGGCCGACTACCTGGAGAGGTGGAACCTAAACGGATCTGGGCCCACTGCGATGATTGCATTGGATGACTTCTCTGCCCAGCAAATGCTCCAGATCGGTGAGGATCATGGGATTGAGCTAAAAGGCCGCTTAGCTTTAGCCGGATTTGACAACCTGGTAGGGATGCAGGATGCCCCGATAGCACTCAGCACCCATAGCGACTTCTACACTTTGGGCCGAATCGCCGCCAGGATTGCCTTATACGGAATACAGAGCGGTCACTATCGAATCCCAGCCAATGTGATCATCCGGCAAGACAGCAGCAGTTAGGATTGGGCAGAAGGCAGGAGATAAGAGATAGCACCGTCGCATGAGCTCATGGCAGCCCGTACTGTATTTGATACGGTCGTAGGGGCGTCCCTTGTGGGCGCCCTAAAAACAAGAACTATAGAATGAACAACGATTAGGGCGCCCACAAGAGACGCCCCTACGACTAGTCTTACTTGTCACATCGTCTCATGAGTTTCCATTCCCATATATAGGAGCGTGACGTATGGCGCATATCACCGTGTTCATCGACGAAAGCGGCAATTTCTTGGAGAAGGAAGAGTGGCTGGTCGCTGGGGTGGCCATCCCGGTCAGGTATAACGACGTTAGCACCAAACTGCTGGAGAGCAGTATGAGAGGCTTCCCAAAAAGTGTGGGCTTGACCGATCGTTCTGAATGCCACCTTTCGGTGCTGCGGCAGAGGTATACCGCCAGTGGGTTACCGCGTGAGCAGACTCCTGAGCAGATCGCTGAGGTGCTTTTGAATCGGTTCGCTCAACACATCCCCAAGTATGTGGTGGCGATGGGACGCTCAGGTGGACAGAACGCACGTGAAGAGACGTACAGGCTGCTGCTGCAGGACGTGCTCTGGCTCACCCAATCGGTGTTATACCGTGAGACCGACATAGAAACCATGGATGTGGTGGTCTCCAGCCGCACCATCGATGGCTGCCTGGCCACCGATGAGCTGGACATCGAGCGTGATGTGCTTCAACCGCTTCACACCGCCGTACAGCACGGGCTGGTGTCGCTGGGAATGTATGACCTACTGCACCATAAGCGGATACGGCTGTACCTCGTCCAAGCCAACGACTGCTGGGGCACGGTAGTTGCCGACTTCGTGGCTAACCTGGTTCATAACCGCGGGTATGAGGAGTGCCAGCGGTTGATCGACCGCTACGACGTAGAGCTGTTTGAGTCACTGAACAGCATGGAAGAACGCCGCGCTTTGGTGGCCGAATCCGATTCGGATATCGGCTCCGCGCTCTACCTGTGGTCGCTGGCGGAATCCAGCCAGCATAGCAGCCATACACGAGTGCAGGCAGGTTTTCAACGTCTGGCCGTGCAGATAGTCAACAGCCGTCACGCTCTGGCCCCTTTGTATATCGTGGATGGGCTGATCGAACGTCTGCATCGGTGCCGGCTTCCGGATGGCGATTCGGGAAGGCTGCGGGCCCTGCAGACCCTCTGCACGAATCTGGAGGAACTCTACCAGCAGAAGGGCTCAGCGGTTCGGAGCACGGCTCTGGCGTTATACCGCCTCAGGGCCTACATGTCATTGCTGTGCGCCAGGTTAGGCCAAAGCAGCAAGGGGGAGCAGTTACAGTCCAGGCAGCCGGAGGTGGAGCCTGTCGCTTTGGCGGAACCATCATCACTGGAGTTGCTGTTCACCAATGTCAGCGCACAGGTGGAACTGAAGCTGACCATGCTGGACTATGAGAATGCGCTTTCTGATGCGCACCGGGCCATGCGGCTGGCGCGGAACCTGCAGGGGCACTGGGAAGGCTGGATGGCAGACATGCGCCGCGAGGGTGTGATGCCGGACACCAACCTGACGGGCACCATCATCGCCCGTGCTCAGGGGCAGCTTCACCGCGTGCAGGTGTATCACTTAACCCCAGATGAGAAGGAGAGCCTGCTAGGAGTGGCTCAGGAGATAAGAACATCTGGAGATATCCGCGACCGCGAACGTCAGGTGCTTGTCCATGCGCTGTTGAAGGCCGGGCAGGCACAACAGGCAGTTCCGCTACAGGTGATGAAGATCGCAAGCGGCAACCACACTCTTTGGGATATCTACTGGCTGCTGCGGGCGATCAACGACAGTGCCTTGATGGCTCCTGAGAGTCGGCCTTGTGCGGAGTTGATTGTGCAATATGTCATCCCCGCACTGCAGCAAGTTGACCCTGATGGCATCATCATGTCACTGGTATTCCGTGAAGCCTGGCTGCTCTGCCAGCTCTACCCAGAATGCGGTCTGCGGGCGTTTGACGGACTTCAGCAGGGGGCAGCCCAGCAGGATGGGCACAGTGCAGAGCGTCTGATACGGCAGGTCAGTTATGATGTCTTTCCCCAATGGCTGCACGGCCAGCAACTCCCTCTGCAGCACTACCTGTTCAACATGCACGATTATCCGCCAGAATCATTGCAACAGGCGATGGCTTATATGACGCGAGCGCAGGAATCTATCGATAAAATGAAACTGGAAGAGCCGTATCACAGGCTGTTGGCATTTCGGCAATGGCTTCCGTGGTAACCAACTTGTTTTTTGAGGTGTATGGATGTTCGATCTTAGCCACTACCTGAACCCCGAGCGTATCGCATCGGTCATCGATGCGGCGATAGCGTTGATTCGGGTGCTGTTGATTTATGCTGTGGTGCGCTGGATACTACTGCGGTTCATCCGGGCGTTTTCTATCAAGATTGCGGATGCGGCATTACTGGAAGAACGGCGTGGGCGGGTGAAGACTCTGGGCCGTTTGATTGAGAATGTCACCAACTACCTGATCATCACCTTGATGGTCTTGACCGCCCTGAAGAGCATCGGGGTAGACATCGCCCCTCTGCTGGCTACCGCTGGAGTGGCTGGTCTAGCCATTGGTTTCGGCGCGCAGAAGCTGGTGAAGGACATTATTGGCGGATTTTTCCTTCTGGCGGAAGAGCAATACAACGTGGGTGAGGTGGTGACCATTGGGGCACAGGTGGGAACCGTGAGTCAGCTTGGGATGCGTGTGACCAAACTGAAAGACTTTGACGGCAAGACGATCTTCATTCCAAACGGTGATGTGGGCGTGGTTGTCAACCACTCACGGCTTGATGGTTCCCGCTGCCGGGTGAGTGTGAAGTGCAAGCCCGCAGTCGACCCCAAAGCGATTATCGAGTTGATGATTCAACAGGCCACGGCGATGGGCTTTGGGCGTGTAAGCTGCGGGGTCAGTGCGTTTGATGCCACCGGCATCACCATTGAGGTGACTGGCATGGTTCTGGCAGGCACTGTGGAGCTGCGCGAACGCGAGCTGCGTGCCAAGCTGTGGCAGAGCCTGGTCGCCATGCCCGACGTGCTGGCGTAGCGGTTGGCCCAGATGTGATTTAACGCAAAGGCGCAAAGGTGCAGGGACGCAAAGTGATGACCTTTTGTCTGAACCACGGATTACGCGGATGACACGGATTTCACGGATGGGGAGATGGCTTAAGACCGCGCCTGCTATATACCTTCCTCCTTTGCGCCTTGCTTCCTTGCGTCATTGCGTTGCTAACCGCTAAGAATCTTTCAACAATGAGGTGAGATGATGCCGGATTACATTCCATACATGATTGCACTGTTCATCTGCTGTGCTCAGGCAGGGTTTCAAACTAACCATGTGTTCCCACTTAGTCGCGCTATGATGGGGATCAAAGAGACCAAGTACCGCAGCAAGTATACGGTGCATCAACGGCTCACCATATCGTCGGCTTATCAAGTGATCCGGGCAGGTTGCTTGATACTGGCAATGGGGTGCATCAACACCTGGGCAGTGGGCATTCCTATCATGGTGGTCGGGCTCATACTAATCGTGTTGGGCTGCCGGATGCAATCTATACTAAAGAAGCGGTTTGGAAGGGTAGACCACGATGCTTGACAGTGCAAACCATAATATTGCCGTCGCCTCTCTTATTGCGGTGGCTGTCTACCTCATATATCTGGTGCGTTCTGGGATGTGGCGTGATATCATTGCGCCGCAGAACATGGAACGCAGCCACAGGTCTCTGGCATCCACCATCGTCGCCACCGCGGTCTTTGGTATCGCCGCTGTGGTCATCATGTATTTTGGTGCCAATAGTATCTTACCAACCATATTTTGAACACGGTGTATAGAATATTCTGATATTACGCACCACACAAAGCGTTAGGCACAACGATCTGGCGAATAGCAAGTGCTGCCATGATGATACGCTTGCCAAGTGCAGTGAGGTAGTATTTGTAGCGTTTACCGCATTTTTTAACGAGCCGGAATACTCGGCATCGCTTGATGAAGTATGATATCTGAGAGCTGGACATCTGCGGTAAGGCTTTTTGAAGCATACGGTTTGTGATCCCGCTGATGCATCCCTCTCCGCGAGCAAGTGCAATGAGACATTCCAAATCCTTCTTGAGGAAAAGGTTGAATCCTCGATACGAGCGATGATCACGGGTGGTCGAGGTCGCGATTTTGATGATCTGATGTTCACCATCGCTGTTGTCATCAAGGGCGGAAAGAAAGTCAAGATATCTGTTGTTTGCAGATAATAACAGTTCCCTCAATGGAGGAAGGCTGTAGATGGTCTTTTGCATAGGGGCGTATTTAATCTCAGTCGTCCCATCATGATGTTCTACCTCACGGTAGTGTTTAAATTCAGAGACGTCATTCACAGTCGTCTCGATACGCAAGATTATCCCTTGCTTGTCATACATTTTGATAGAAGCCCATCCCATGTAGTGTTTGATGCGCGTGCCTTGTATGCGGCGATCGAACTTGTAGTCAGTGCCGATCTCAGCGAGTGTTCGCCCATCAAGTTTCTTACCAAGAAACATCGCGATAGACTCTGGCGTTACCGTATGTATCGCTGTTTTGACTAGATTATCGTAGATGGCTTTGAGGTCTTCGGCGCGTTTGAACACGATGTCTGTAGCATATTCCACCTGCATTAGCGACCAATGATATGAATTGTCAGCAAGCCGTATCACGGGGCAATACATTCTGGCAAATGCATCCAGCGCATGGTGCAGCTTATCAGCAGGAAAAGCGTCTGCCAGCCTCTGAGCACAGCTAAAGTCGTCGATTTTTACAAAGGCGTTGTCCAGTGGAGTGAAAACTACTCCCTCGGATTGAAGGCAATGCGCGAGATAATTGTGTCCATTACAATAGAATTGCAGACGGAAGGGCACCCAGGTCGGAACTCGTAGATAGCACAGTCCAAACTCTGCATCGATGAAATAGAAGTAGTAATGAAGACACTTGGTCTCCTTGATATTCAGCCGGGTTTTGTGGGTAATCTTGTCGTGCCACGGGGTGTATGCAGGACATTTTTCCAACACTGAGAATATGTGGACGAGACCGGGGTGACACCCTCGACTACTAATGATCTCTTTGATGCGGTCTTCTTTTCGAAATGAAGAGGCACGGCGTATATACTCAATTTCAATGCTGTTGGTAACGGCAAGGCGTTCCGCATTGGCTTTGATCTCATCTCGTAGAGGTTCGGCAAATTCCTTAGGAAAGTCAAATAGCCTGATGTTGCGTTGATGAAGATAGATGCCCATTCCGTCGCTATGACACCAGCCTGGGATTGTACCGGTGATAACTATGCGGTCGAAGCATGAATATACCCCAGCTATCTGCTTTGCATAGCGTTCTTGAAGTGATGTCATTCTGGGCAACCTCACGAAAGGGTGTTTGAATGTATATTACGTGGCGAATGCAATCATTCCTTTTTTGGTTGCGGCTAAGCCGCCTTAGGGTATTCAGTGGTTTGGTTGTCGCCTTGGCGTTGGTCTGGCTGGTTGTGGAGGTGTCGCCTGGCACATTGCTGAACCCCGCGAAGAAGCTGGATGAAGCAGAGCATCCGACTGGCGACGATGCATCGCCGAACGCCGATTAGATGGCAGGATACGCAAGCAACGGAAGTGAACAGTAGAAGGTAATCGTGACAGAACCACGGGTTGCGCTGACGTTGACCCGTCGCAGCGAGGCTGGTGGTTTGTATCTGAGGTGATCAGCCACGTTGCCGCGGGTTTTGTCACCCCGTAAACGGGGTTCCCTCACCGCGCGTCTAGTGTGCAAGCTGCCCGCAAGCGGGCGCGGCGGATCAGCGATGCGGTCGACATTTCAGATCTGCAAATGACGCAGATGGGCCTGACTGCCATGAAACCGAATGGTCATCAGACGACCCCCGTCCGGGGGTAGGGTTTCGCGGCCATTTCCAGGGGTATCGCTTCGCTCACCCCTGGCTGTAAGGAATCTTACCCACTCCGTGGGTGCTCGGAGGCTGCGTGGCGGCCTCAGACTGCTTCAGCAGGCTTGATTGTCAGTAGCCGAGACATTTATGTCGCGGCGGGAGGGCCGCTGGTGTAGGCGCTCCGCCAGACTACCGGGACCGCACCGGTCCTCACCTAATCTACGCCATCTGTGTAATCTGTGGATATTACCACCCCTTCGTGCCAATCGCTCGTTGCATGGGAACCAAACCGGCGCGGTCTTGGACCGTCTGCCACCGCTAGCGATCCGCCAGACCGCCCCGGACATAGGCAGCATATCCTCACCTAATCTGTGCCATCTGTGTAATCTGTGGATAAAAGCTCCCAAATCCCTGACTCATTTCGCGGGCCAGGCGATGATATCGCCGCCCCAGACGGAGCAGCTCCACCAGCCGTTGGTCACGGCACCCGGCTTCACCGGGGCCTTGGCCTTCACACCCTCAATGGCCACCGGAACAGGCCAGTCGGTGGCCCTTAATTGCAGTTGCACTGCGCGGTCGGTGGGCAGCACACGCAGAACCCAGCGGTCACCTTCACGGCGGAGCAGCACGCTGCCGTCGGTCTTGATATCGCCGAAGTCCATCATCCTACCGGTGGCGTTGACCGCGGAGCTGACGGGGTGTGGTTCCTCAACGAAATCGGTCTTGACCATCTTCAACGTCTTGCCCCCGTCGCGCAACTGCACCGTGCCAATGATGCATCGGCCAGTTTCGTCGCGTTTACCGACTAATGTCAGTCGACCTGCGCTGGAATACATGCCCACACAGATCTGATAATCGCCGTCGGCCATACCCTCGGGGATGCTGACCTCCAAATCAGGCGAGTTCACGATGCTGCCTACCTTCCACTTACGAGTAGCCAGCTCCGGCGTGTAGTCGCTTTGGAAGGCGATGTTCTCGATGTTTTTCGCCTGGGGATTGGTGTAATGCACTAGCACGTTGCAGTCGGTGGGGATACGGCCTTGCACCTTCCATTGGAACTGGATTTTGAACTTACCTGCGCCGGTCTGCTGGAATGAAGCCACCGATGGCTGCACATTCGCCGTGCTGCTTAACTTCCAATCCTCAGGATGCCGGGCGTTCACGAATCGTGAGTTCGGGATTTTGACATCATCATACCGGCCGTCCTGCCCTGTCATCAAGCCGGAGATCGCGCGGATATTCTGACCGATCACACACCAGCCGTATTGCGGGATGGTGTCGGTGCCCCAGCGAATTGGCTTCTCAGAGCGGTTCGCCACCACGGTCACCCCGTTCTTGTAGTTTACCTTCACCGTATCCCATTGCTCGCGCTTGGCGGCGGTGTCAGAATCGACCCATGTTTTGCCATCGACAAGATAGCTGATGTCGGTCGGCAGTTGACCGGCGATGGCCTCCGAGATGGGCGTCATGGTGTGGTATTCCAGCCAGGCGAAGGGCAGCTGACCGCATACCATCGAGTCCAGAAATCCGCAGTGACCGAACGCGACTTCCTGCATGCGGTAGCGGTCGAGGGTCTCCATGCTGGCGGTCGCTTTCGGGTCTATGGTATCCCACCAGCGGGAATAGTAGCCCATGCCGTGGTTGCTTTGCAAAGGATGGATGCGCAACAGGTCGAAATCCACCAGCAAGGGCACATTCCAGCCTGTTGCCACTTGCGCTTCAGCACCGTCCAGCAGCCCGCTCCAATACCAGTGGTTACTGCCCTCGCCGAACACCGGGCCCTTGTGGGTATCGCGTTCATACTGCCACAGAGCGGTACTCTGCAGGCCCATATGGCGCAGCATACCCGCCATAGGCACTCCCGCCTGCATATCGGCGCGCCAACTGGGTGGTACCGAGCTGTTCACGTCCAGGAACATTCCGTTGGTGCCGTAGCGCTCGTGAATGATCGGCGACTGCGTCTGCGCCAGAGGCACCATCTGGTCGGGTTTGATGGCGAATGACTGTATCTTGGTGCCCTCGTTATACCAGGCGTTTTGCTTAGTGCCGTCGCTGTTCAACATGATGTGCTTGAGATCAAACCCCGGGTAGTTCGGGTAGTAGTCTACATAATTTTCGTGCAGCATCATACGGGCACCGGCCGCCACGCCTTGCTTCACCGTGTTCACCAGCTCTTCGTCGGTGCCCATCCCCGGGTTCGCGGGGTAGTGCAGCGGAAGGCCGTTATCGTAGCCCATGTTCTGCCAGGCGTGGACAATCGCTGCCGTCTGGTTGATGCCGTATTCGCGCTGCTCCGCCATCAGCTCTCCAATTTGCGCATACCGGGTGCCCCACAGGTCCAGCACCATTCGCTTGCTGATGTCCTTGATGTTGGGCGATGGCGGGTTAGGTGTGCTGGGCAGCACCGCCTGCAGATGCGGTGACACGGTGATGATCGCCGTCTCACGCAGCAGATTGCGGCTGCCGTCGGTCAGTGCTCCATATGTGGCGATATTCCCTGGTAAGCTGGTGGCGTTAGTGGCCGTCCAGTCGAAATAGCTGCTGCAGAACAGATCCTGTGCACGCAGGTAGAATACGGAATGGTCGAGGTAAGGCACCGCAATCCAGCGCCGATACATCACCGGCATCACCCCGCCGCCATCGAGCGCACGCACCACCGGCTTGTCGCAGCTCCAACTGACGCACAGGCTGTGCTGCTTCACAGACATGCTGGTGGTGACTGTGGCTTTGACACCGCCAGCATCGAACACGCGAATCCAGTCTGCCCGGTCACCATGGCTCTCGAATACCGACTCGATGAGTTTCACCTCGCGTGTAAACATCAGCCGTGAGTTGGAGAGCAGAGGGATGGTCCCAGCCTGACTGCCTTTTTCTTGCGCGGTGAGTAGCCCTGCCGCGGAGTCATCCTCAGCTCCCAGCGGGTTCCATGTGAAAACCAGTTGGGTAGCTGCATGAGGCAAGGTGAATACCGCGCCATTCGCACTCAATTTTGGGCTGGCGGTGCCATCGCCGGTGCCCGATGGCGGCAGCACATTGTTGGCTCGGGCGGTCGCGTAGACCACCGTGCTGTTTCTTTTTCGAGCAGGTACCGCACGCAAACTAGCCAGATTGCTGGCCTCAATCCGACGGCTGCCCCACATTGCGCTGTCAAATGAGGTGTCATTTTTCGGTCCTGGGCCGTTGATGAACTTCAGACTGATGGTCTGGCCTTTGCAGGCGCTGAGGTCGATATCAAAATCCTTCCATTCATTCGTCTTGGCCAGATAGCTCCAGATGCTTTTCCCGTTCAGCTCAATGCTGAACTGCACTCCATCGCTTTTGCCGACCACGTCCTTGCCTAAGGCCACCGAGCCCATCAGCCGCATTTTGCCAGTCGCGGGCATCTTGATATCAAAGTTCTGCCACTCGATGCCTGCGCCGGATGTCCAGGGCTCATGCAGGTTGGTGACAGATCTTCCGAGAACCCGCATTGGTGTCAGGCACATCCCGGTACTCGGTTCATAGGGGCCTACCCAGCCCATCGTCAGCGTGGCTTCACGCCCGCTGAGCAGGCGATAACCTGTCGTATAAACGCCCACATCCTCAAGGTCGGTGATCTTGTCGATCAACTGTAGTGGTGCTGCGGAGAGAGCGGCGGAAAGTGCCGCGATAGCTGCGATGAGTGAGTAACGCATACTGCCCCCTTGGTTCGTGTGGTGTCTGCTGTAAGTTTATCGGTTCACAAGGCGTATTCCTGCAAATGGATTTATTAGCGGGTTTATCTCACGCGAAGACGCGAAGGCGCGAAGGGGGAAGATTCATCCACAGATTACGCAGATGACACAGATTGTCTCGTGAATTGGGTAATGACCGGCGCGGTTTATCGTCCGTAAGTGCGAATGGCCGTTCACCCCTGCATCCGTCCTACTCGTCTTACTCATCCTACCCGTCCCGTGCTAACCACCAATACCCACAACCTGCACCGGTATGGGCGTGGCGGTTACAGCGGGGTAAAATGCATTGTAGCCATGTGATGCCTAGAACCGAACCCAGGGATAACCTCCAGAGAGTGTGATGATCCATCGTGAGATTATTGTTAGCCGCCGACCTGCATCTTGGTAAACCCTTCTCCAACGGCAAGAGTGGGAGTGTGACGCAGAAAAGCCTGCGCGACGCCACTCACATGGCCTTCACGAAGCTGGTCAACACCGCGATTGAAAAGCGCGTGGATGCGCTTCTGCTGGCGGGGGATATCCTCGATATCGACTTCGCGGTGCTTCGGGCGCGCCTGTTCTTCATCGGCGAGGTGAAGCGGTTGGCTGAGGCCGGGGTTCCGGTGTTCATCGTACATGGCAACCACGACCCCATGAACGGCACCAGTTGGAGCGGGCTGCCTGAGAACTGCCTTGTGTTCGGCAGCACCCCGGAGGAGAGATGCATCACCACCGCATCCGGCGAGGTGTTGAGTGTGGTGGGCTGCAGCCATCAAACCAAAAGCATTACTCAAAACCTGGCTAGTCAGTTCCCCCAGGCGCCCGATACCGATGTGAAGGTGGCCCTTCTGCACGCAAATCTGGGCGGAGTGGGAGGGCACGAGAACTACGCTCCCTGCCAGCTCAACGATCTGCAGGGCAAGGGTTACGATTTATGGCTGCTGGGGCATGTGCACACCCGTATGACGGCCCAGAAGGCTTCGCCCGCGGTTCTGTACCCGGGTTCGCTGCAGGGGCTCAGCATCCGCGAGACCGGCGCGCATGGCGCGGTGATGGCGGAGATCAGCCATGGTCAGGTGCACACCGAGTTCCTGCCGATGGATGTGCTCCGATGGCACTCAGTTGAGCTCGACTTGACGGGGTGCGACGAGTTGCCGCATTTCTACAACAAGCTGCAGTCGGCGATGGATGCGCTGGCTTCATCGGATTTCACCTCCGTGGTGCGCCTGACGTTGAGTGGTCGAACCGTGCTTCATGATGAACTGAGAAAGTCCGAGGATGTGGCTCTGGATTTTGCCCAGGACGGAGTGGTGTTCGAGAGCGTGCGTGACAACACCCTGCCCGCCATCAACCCGGACGAGTATGAGGGCAAGGAGAGCGTGATGGGTGAAGTGGTGAAACGCAGCCGCGAGTGGGTGAATGACGCGGAGCAGATCCAGCACCTCACCTCCCAGGCGCAGGAAATGGCGAAAAAGTATGGCTGTGAGATCACCGAAGATGACATCCGTCAAGCTGTGGCGGAGGCTGGCATCGATGCACTCGGCAGCTTAAGCGGTGAGGTTTAACTATGTGGATTGAGCGCATTGAGATCGAGCAGTTCCAGGCGATGAAGCAGCAGAGCATCGGGCCTCTGCAGCCGGGGATGGTGCTGTTTCTGGGCATGAACGGCGCCGGCAAGACCACCGTGATGGAGTTCATCCGCTGGGTTCTGTATGGAGATATCACCAGTGCGGCGAATCGGCTGGCAACGGGTGAGGAAAACCACAAGAAGCAGGGTGGCATCACATTGCGTGATGCTGATAAACCGTATCACCTCCAACGAATCCAAACACCCTCGGGCTCCAAGAAGGTCAACACCACAATCACGCTGAACGAAAAACCTGCCACACAGCCGGATGTGGATGAGCTTCTGGCGCGTATCGACCGTGACACCTTCCGGAAAGTGTTCGCGATCGGGTTGGAGGAGCTGCGTCAGTCCGATGACATCAAGACCGTCCAGGACCGGCTTGCCTCCGCACTGCAAGGCACGGGAGCGGCAAGCCTGCCCACCGCCGTCAGCTATTTCGAGGAGGAGGCGAAAAAGTATGTCGCCTCACATGGCCGTACCAACACAGAGGCCTCAAGAGCACATACCCAATTGGGTGAGGCGAACCGGCAGATTGCGGAATTGAAGTCAGAACAAGACCAGTATGATACCCTTCTGTCCAAGCTCGCGCGGCTGCAGGCCGATAACCAGCGGCTGAAAGCGGAACAAGCCGATTTGGCTGCCAGCCTGGGCAAAGCTCAGGTGCTTGAAGCTGCCTGGGCGGACTGGTGTGAGCTTCAGGCCCTCCAGACCCAGCTTGAGCTGCAAAAGGATGCGCTAAGCTTGCCCCTGGCCCGACGCGAGGATTACCGGCAGCTCAAGGTTCAGCTTGAAGGGCTGGCCACGCAGTTGGAGGAACGGCGGTCAGAGATCGCGGAGAAGCAGCATCAACTTCAGGGGGCTGTCGATCAGACCAACCAGCCGCTGCTGGATCAACAGCAGGCCGTGCAGGACATCTGCCAGCGCATCAAGTCGCATGATGAGCTGCTTCGAGGAATCGCAACGCTGACTCGGGACTGTGAGTCGATGCGGCAGCAGATCGAGGACGAACTCAATAAGCTAGGCCCAGGCTGGAATGAAGAACGGTTGAAACGGGCTCAAATCGACCTGCAGCTTCACACGAGGCTGAATACCACTAACGCTGAACTGGTGAATGCGAACCAGAACCATGAGCGACTTCAGGTAGAGCAGCGGAATCTGGCACGCGAGATAGAGAGTAAGCAGCAGGAGATCACCAGTAGGCGTGATCGGCTTGCTGAATACGACGGCCTGCCTGCACTGGAGCAAGTCAACGAACGTAAAGCGCAGCTCAGCGAGTTGACCGAGAAGCTGCAGTATCGTCAGAACGTACAGACGCAGATCGCTGCGATTCCGCCTAGTGTGGCAGCACCTGCTTCACCCTGGTGGCTGCTGGTGGTCCTTGGGGTGCTGCTGATCATCGTTGGTGGATGGCAGCTTGCGGCGGGACAACAGGCGGTCGGTATCGTGCTGATACTGGTGGGCATCGGGTTGATTGTGCTTGCACTGGGCATACGGCCACAGACACGGTCTACCGCTCAGCCTACGGAAGCCACCAGCTCCCCGTTGGAGGAGCAACTGAACAATTATCAGAGTTCCATCGCACAGATATGCCAGCAACTGGGTATTTCTGAGGCAGACCGCATCAGCCTGCAGCAGACGCTTGAGGACCAAACGGTGAAGGTCAGTAACTGGCTATCACTACAACGAGAGATTGAATCGCTGGAAGCCGATCTCGCCCGCTTAACCGTTCAGCAGAACAGTGAGGCCCTGCTCGATGCGGCTCAGCGGCTTCAGGGGGCGCAAACCCGCTGGGATCAGCTCATGCAGGAGATCGGTCTGCCGGAAGGCTTGACACTGGAGATGGCCCAGCATACCCTAGAGCGCATTCAGCGCACGCAGAGCATACAGCTCAAGCTGGAGCAAAACACCCAGGAGCTGGAGAAGGCCCGGGCGGTTCATGAAGAGCTCAACGGGCCGATACTGCCTCTGCAGGCACTCATCGATACCGATCCGACCGCCGCCTTGTGGATCCGGGCCGATGATTTATCCGCCCGACTCACCATGAACCTGAACTATGATTCGCAGCGCGTGATGCACGAAAGTGAAATACAACGGCTATTGCCGTCTGTGCCTCTTATCACGAAAAAGATCGAGGAGGCCCAACAGGCGATGGCCGAAATCCTGCAGGCGTTTGGTGTGGAGGATGAGCTGCAGATGGAGCAGCAGTGCGAACGAGCTCATCGAGCCCGTGAAGTTGAGGTGAACATCAACAATCTGGAGACATCGCTGGTCGCCAGGACGGGTCCCGGCGAAGCACGGGCACGGCTTAACGAGCAACTGGCTGAGGTCACTGAGAAGCTGGAGCTAACCCAGCGTGTCCAGCAACTTCAACAGCAGATCGCGGAATCCAACACACTGGTCGACCGACAAAACACAGAGTGCGGCCAACTACAGGCGAAGATCGAGCGGCTTGGCACCGACACGGCACTGTCGGAGCAACTGGTGATCCGCGAGCAGGCCAAACAGTCGCTGCAAGAGGCGATGAAGAAGTGGCTGCGTCCGTGGCTGGCGCACAGGCTGCTGACCGACATTCAGGCGAGTTATGTTAATGAGCACCAGGGGCCTGTGCTGGCACTTGCCTCGGAGTTGATCCTGCAGATCACCAACGGCCGCATCAAGCAGCTTAAGGCGAATCCGGTGGGCAAGGAGATCGAGTTTGAGGCGATACCCAGCGATGGCTCCGAACCGCTGAAGCCGTCATACTGGAACCAGGCGCTCAGGGAGCAGGTCTACTTCGCAATCCGGCTGGGGTATATGCTGAACCACTTCGAGAACCAACGGCCGGTACCGGTGGTGCTGGATGACATCCTTGCGAATTGCGACCCTCACCACCAGCGGCGTCTAGCGGATGTGATCGCGGGCATCGCCCAGCGTGAGGGGCACCAGTTGCTGTTCTTCACCTGCCATCCTGAAACCGCGGAGCTGTTCCAGGGCTGCCAGCGGGGTGAAATCAGCGCGCTTCAAGTGGTGCTGGGGTAGATAACCCGGATTATCGCATGAAGGCCCGCGTAGGGGCATGGCGTGCCGTGCCCACCACGCCCGGGCATGAAAATCGGGGGCACGGCACGCCATGCCCCTACACGTCGCCCCTACCGCTTGCCTAGCTCGTTCACCAGCTCAAAGTAGTATTTCGCGTTCTCCATGGGCACGTTGGCGGGGATGTGGTTGCCCACGGCCATGATGAAACCGGGACAGTCTTTGCCTGCCTTTATGCAGCGTACAACCTCGGCTTCAATCTGCTGCTTGGTGCCCCAGGTGAGGATGCGGGTGTCGGCATTGCCCACAATCACGTGAGTTTTGCCGTATTTTTCGCACATATACTCCATGTTGGTCATGGGCTCTAAAATAAAGCCGTCGGCCCCGGCGTCGGCAATATCATCGATGAACTGCGTGTAGTTGGCATCTGAGATGTAGATGAGCTTCTTGCCCTTCTGCTTCAACACGCTCCAGAGCTGCTTATATCGGGGGAAGATATACTCACGGTAGAATTCCGGACGGAATATGGCGCCTTCGGTCCAAACCATATCGTCATGGCAGATGAATGCTTCGATATCGGTCTCCGCCCAGGCTTTGTAGTTGGCAAGGCTGACTTGAAAGATACCTTCCAGCACCTCTTCGCCGAACTGCTTGGGGTCGGTGGCCTGAGCCATCAACAACTGCTCCCAGCCGAAGCACTCAATCGCGCCGCTCATGATGGTCTTGTAATACCCACCGGGGATGAACTGGTTGGGGTAGAGCTGCCGCACCTGGTTGACCTGCTGCTGGAACATCCGGCTGCGCTCCGCGATGTCCGGCAGGCCATACTCCTTGTCTGCGCGGAACTCCAGCACCTCTTCAGGCTCGGTAAAGGGGCAGTGTACGTCGTCGTTGCGGTCGGTTCCGCCCTCTGCATACACCGCGTGGCCCATGCTGGTGGTGCGCCCCTGCCAAACCGGGCCATCGTCGGTGTTCCACAGGAAATCCAGATCAAGATGGTCGTAGAATGCCCTCATCGCCGCATTATAGTCCACCGCGGGGTCCAACCCCACCATGTCCTGCACCAGGCTGGGGTAAGAGAAGCAATATTCGGTGCGTCCCACGCGGGGTGTGGGAGCCAGTTCCATGATGATTTTACGGCCGATATCAACAGACATTCGGGTGACCTCCAAGAGTACGAACACTTATGTTAGTACCATACATAATGCGGGCTTATAATGCTAGTTATGAAAAGCCAGCTCACAGACATCAAAATGGAAAGCTCGTACCATATGCCAGACCGCCCAGATAGGGCCTAGCCAGATGCCACTGCAATGTCTGTGCTGCATTCTATGGCTTTGCGTCATGGTGTTGCGCTTCCCGCTACCCGTATCATCAGATGGCAGCTAGAGCTCCACACTTTAGGGCACCCACAAAGCAATGTCCACACTGATATCTTAGTGCAAACATTATTATTACTACATCATGCATGATACAATAGTATAATCTACCTAGTGCCCTCACTGCACCAGTTGTCGTGCCGCGTAAATACAGTGCTGATGACCCATCACCATATGGAGACTGCGACCCATGAGTTTGTCAATCAAACAAAAAGCCCTTCTTATCTTCGCGATCAGCATGGGGCTGTTCGCAGTCATTCTGTACTCTGGATCTTGGTACCTTATGTACTCAGGGATTAAAGACCTGGAATCAGAAATCGCTGTAGCGAACCTGCAGCGTGTAAACTCCGAATATGATAGCGACATCACCTCAATGGATATCGTGGCTCAAGACTGGAGCCGTTGGCGTTTCGCGAAAACTTTGCTGCAGCCAGGTACAGACCGCCCCTTCAATGATGCTTCAGCCACATTCCCCGCTGGTAATGTAGACCACATTCTGGTGTTGAACCAGGCGAATAAGGCGGTATGGCAACGGTCGCGCGGTCTTAACGGCGCAGGCAGTAGGCCGATCCCAGCCGATATTTTAACTTCACTTCGCAACTATGTGATGAGTAATCCCTGTCCTATCGAGGGTGATTGCCGTAATGGAATCATTCTGTTGCCGAAGACGGTACTGCTTGTTGTGGCACAGAGTATAGTCGACCCAGCACGGCCAGGCATTACGCAAGGGCAGGTTTTAGTTAGCCGTTTGATCGATCGGGAGGCAGTACATCGGCTTCAGCGCTTTACTAGCCTGCCGATTGATATATACCGTGTCGATGACAGAAACCTACCGGCTAATGTGAAAGCGGTGCTGTCTCAGCTTAGCTTAACGCAGCAGGCACAGCAAGACGGACAAGGGGTCATCTACAGCTACCAGAGCATCAACGACCTCAACGGTCGGCCGGCCTTGATCATGAAGGTCACGACACCCAGAAGTCTCGCCCAGCGCACCGACTTCCCCCGTCACTACATTTTGCTGACCATCATTGGTGCTGCGGCCCTCTTTGGGTTCATGATGCTCTATCTTGTATACAAGACGATTTTGAACCGAATGCTTGATTTGAAAGGCGAAGTCAGTGCCATCGCCGATGCTGGTGACTTGAACGCCCGTGTACACATAGGTGGCGGCGATGAGATTGCCCACCTGGCCACTCAAGTCAACCAGATGCTGGAATCACTTCAGACCGCGGTGCAGGAGAAGACAGCCAGCGACCAACTCTGCGAGACGATGAGTGACAGTGCCTTCGACATCATGTTGGTGTTGGACACTCACCTGCGCATACAGTATCTCAACCGGAATGCCTGTGATTCACTTCACATCAGTGCTGATAATGCCATGGGTCGGTATATGGAAGAAATCCTTGGTGATGAAAACGGCACAGAGCTGATCACCACCATCGAACGCACGCTCAAGCTGAATAGTGGCGGACGAATCGAGCTGGTGCTTGGCAGCGATGACGCCCGGCACTACCTGCAGATGGATGTCATTCCGTTATGCAAGCCCAACGGCCGTCCAGACCGTGTGCTGCTGACCGGCAAGGATGTGACCTACGCACGCAACCTTGAAGAGGTGATTCAACAGCAGCTTCGGTTTGAGGCCAAACTGGTCGATACCATCCCTATCCCAGTCGCATTTACCGATAATTCGGGCAATTACCTTGCTGCCAACCGTGCGTGGGCAGAGGTTTTGGGGCTGAAAGTTGAAAACATACTGAAGCACACCGTGACCGATATCTTCCCGAAACAGTTTGCGGAGGGTTATCTGCAACTGGCAGATCAAGCAAAGTTGCAAGATGAGCCGGTTCATGGCGAACTAACCCTCGTCCTGCAGGATGGGACGACACGCCAGGTTGTTTTATTCAACTCATCGTATCGTTCGACTGATGGAAGTATGCTTGGAACTATCACCGCTGTCATGGATATTACGGAGTTAAAAAGTATACAAAGCGCTTTACAGGCCAGCGAAGCAAGGTACCGCGGAATTGTGGATTCGCAGAATGATTTGGTCGTTCGGTGCGGATTAAACGGTGACTTTACCTTTGTGAATCAAGCCTGCAGCATCACGCTTGGTAACTCAATCAATGAGTTGCTGGGAAGCAATATCAAGCGTTTTGTTTTACCGGATGATTTGCCACTGGTTAATGAAAGTGTTCAGAAACTGATGGTGGCACCGCATCGGCAGACATTGACACACCAGGTTCCGTGTCTGCGAGGCATTCGGTGGATCGAGTGGGAGTGCGTGGCCATTCTAGATGATAAGGGTACGATCACGGAGTTCCAGCTGAGCGGACGTGATGTGACCATTCAAAAGCAGATGCATGATGAGCTGGAGCAGCGCGTTCAAGAGAGAACGCGGGAGCTGGCTGAAGTGAACAACATGCTTCGTGACCAGTTGAACTTCGCCCATATGCACGCCGAAATGGCTAACCGTATGATAGGAATCACGCCTGATCACCTTGAGTCACGTTACGTGAGGGCCAACCAGGAGATGGCATTAAGCTGCGACGGTAACTAACTCGACTTTTGGGTGTATGGCGTCGACCAATCCAGGTTCAAACCCATTGCGCGCTGGATAGATAGGCGTGTCTACTCTGGTGAGTGTCATATCGAAAACCTGAATTTTGAAAAACTGGACTGGTTGATGAGCTGGCTCAGAACGGGCAAAAGTCTGGTGGTTCATGACCTGGCTGAGTTGCCTATTGAGGCGGCTGCGGAATTGTCTGTGCTGCGCAGGTATGATGTGCAGGCAATCATCATCTGTCCTGTCTTGCAGCAAAACACCATCGTAGGCATGGTATATGTGGGCAGCCGTCGGCCGCGTCCAACCTGGGGCGAAAGCGAAGCCGCGTTGCTGCGGTTGTATGGCGAGACGTTGATGCTGGGTTACGAACGCAGCCTGGCTCAGATGGAAGTGGTAAGAAGCGAAGCGCGGTTCCGCACGCTGTTCGAGCGTTCGGCCATGGGCATTGCATTGACTGACATTGAATGGCGGTTTATCAGTGCCAATAATGCATTAGCTCAACTGCTGGGATACACCGAATCCGAACTATGCGATTTGACGATGGAGAACATCACGCATCTTGATGATATAGATTCTGATGCGAACCATATCGACACACTCTTGAGCGGCCGAATGTCAGAATGCCGTATGCAGAGGCGTCTCATCCGCAAGGATGGCCAGATCATATGGGTCAGCATGATTGTGTTCATCCTGAACTCAAGCGATGAAGGCACGATACTGGTCAGCACCATCGAAGACATCACCTCAGAAAAGCGGGCTCAAGAGGACCTTCAAAACGAACGCGAGATGCTGGAGCTGCGTGTTCAGGAGCGAACAGCTCAGATTACCGCCACGAACCAGGAACTGGCTCGGGCGAACCGCATGAAGGACGAGTTCCTGGCTAACATGAGCCATGAGCTACGCACGCCCCTCAACGCCATCATCGGTATTTCCGAGGCGATGGATGAGGGCGTGTTTGGTCAGGTTGGCGACATGCAGCGTGATGCATTGGGCCGCGTTCATGACAGCGGACATCACCTGTTGAGTTTGATCAATGACATTCTTGACCTTAGCAAGATCGAAGCCGGTAAGGTAGCACCAAACTACGAAGTGGTGGACCTGAATCTGTTATGCTCGGACTGCATGCGTATGGTGAAGGACATTGCCCACAAGAAGCATCTTGATCTGGTGGTGAATATCCCAACCGACATGGCCCCCATGGTTGCGGACGGGCGCAGGTTGAAGCAGATACTGGTGAATTTGATCTCTAATGCGGTCAAGTTCACTCCTGACCACGGAAGGGTTGAGCTGCACGTGGAGCAAGGCCACGATGGCATGGTGGTGTTCAAAGTCACGGATACCGGTATAGGCATATCAGACACAAACCTGGCCAGGCTATTCCAGCCCTTCCACCAGGTTGACAGCGGCTTGAACCGCAAGTTTGAGGGCACCGGCCTTGGGCTGGCTCTGGTAAAAAAACTGGCGGAGTTGCATAACGGCACCGTCAGTGCGCAGAGTATGGTTGGAAAAGGCAGCAGTTTTATCGTGCGAATACCATATCGGCCCGCGCCTGAGGCCCTCAGCGTGAATAATAGCTGTCGGGTCAATCTGCGTCGAGCGTTGGTGGTCGCATCCGGTGATATGGAGCGGCTCAGTATCGAGGTGGCATTGCAAAAGCAAGGGGTTGAGGTGCAGACGGTCTGCAGCACCCTTCAAGCCCCTGAAGAAATCCGCAGGTTCAAACCAGAATTAGTGGTGATGCATCTGGATATGGAAGACGGCGCAGGATGGCATCTGTTAGATCGGTTGAAGGGTGCTGTGAGCGACGGCGAGTATGCATTGGTGGCCATCACCGATCAGGATCTGCGTCAGGAGGCAATAGCCTGTGGGGCGAGTGCGAGCCTGACGTATCCACTAGACGCCGAGAGCGTGCAGATATGCATCGACCGGTTCGCAAAAGATGGCTTGGAAGGGCCCTCGAAGGACATGCCGGATCGCGGCTCAGAAAAGTCGGAGCATCACAGGCAGCGGATGGTGCTTCTTGCCGAGGACAATGAGATTAGCGCCGAACTATTCACCACGTACCTTAGCAACAAGGGGTATCAGGTGAGTTTGGCTTCAAATGGCCGCGAGGCGTTTGACTTAGCTGTGAGCCTGCATCCTGACATTATTTTGATGGATGTGCAGATGCCCGAGGTGAACGGTATCGAAGCCACACGGATGATCCGCGAAATCCCGGAGTTGAAGAACACCCCGCTGGTGATGCTGACGGCCTTGGCGATGCAGGGCGACCGCGAACGGTGCTTAGAATCGGGTGCTGATGACTACCTGAGCAAACCGGTGCGGCTGGCCCAGCTTCTAGGCACTATTACCAAATTCATCGGGTAACGCTAACAAACAGCCTGGGCGAACGTCGTTCGCCCAGGCTGTTTTTGCAGTCTACTAACCATATATGAACAACGGGTATACTGCCTCCGATTCCGCGACATAAATGTCTCGGCTATTGACCACTAAGACTGCTGAAGCAGTCTGGGTGCAGCCATCGGCCGCACATTCCAGGGTGAAGTCCCGCAGCCTGCTTCAGAAGGCTTGGCAGGTCAATAGCCATGTGCTTTAGCGCGTGGTATGGTGGAACGCGTTAATTTACCAGCACGAACCCCCATCTGTATTTGTGTGCAGTTGACTGGGCTTGCTGGGGAGCAGCTAGGACGGCTCCTTGCCTCCTGCTCTCCTAACTTCTCCCCTCCTGACTTCTCGCCTCCTAACTTCTCACCTCCAATCTCCTCCCCCCGCTACTTCATCCCGTCAGCTATCGCCTGCAACACGGCGTTCTTGTGCTTTTCGTAATCGGGGCCGGGTTCTGGCCGGCAGACTGACACCACCAGGTTGTTCACCGGATCCACGCGTAGAATGGCCCCGGTAGCGGCTCCGTGCGCGATGGTTTGCTTACTTAGGATGGGCAGTTTGTCGCCTTTTGCGTCGGTCTTCGCATTTTCGGGGATGTCCAGCATGTAGGTAAAGCCCACACCATACACCCAGTTCGGGTCATTCAGCTCAGGCTCGATGTCCTTCACCTTGATCGGCATTAGCTTAACAAAGGTTTCGGGGCTCATGAACCTCATGTGGCCATAACTGCCCTTGTTCATCACCATCTGCCCAATGCGCGCAAGCTCCATAGAGCTGCAGTTGATGCCGTAACCGAGGTCCTCGACGGTGACATTCTCATGGCCCATCGGTCCGAATAGATACTCATGGAACAGCCGGAAGATGCTCTTCTGGCCCACCACCTCCATCAGCTTGCCAGCGAGGTCAAAGCCCATGCCATTGTAGATGGCGACTTTTCCCGGCTTCAGGTTGCTGAGTCCGTTGCGGATGGAGTTGTCCAACCAGGGGTTGTTCATACCGCCCCAATCGCCGTGCCCTTCCAGACCGGTGGTGTGGTTGGTACACATGCGCAGGGTGATGCGCTTGTCGCCCTCTGTGGGGAAGTCTGGCAGATATTTTCCGATGGGGTCATCCAGGCTCAGCAGCCCCTGATCAAGGAACATGCCCAGCAACAGCCCCGCATGCATCTTAGTGAGTGATGCCAGCGGAAGCTTGGCCTCCATATCCAACGGCTTGCCTTTTGGATCGGTGCCGAATGGCTCCGCATAGAACACCTTGTTGTCACGCGCGACCACCACGGTAAATGGGACTTTAGTGGCATCCCACCACTGCTGGCAGGCGGCGCGGATTGCTGGTATGCACTCTGGGGCCATGCGAGCCGATTCGGGAGTGCCCATCTCCAGCTCAGGCGCGGGTACAGCCAACTCCGCTGGCTTTCTAAGTTCAGCATATTTACCCACACGACCCAGAATTTTCAACTTCATGGCCAGTTGCTTGTCCTGGTGCATGGTGACAGGCCACTCCAGTTGCCCCACAGGATCGGTGCCAGGTTGCGCTTCCATCAACCCAGCGATTGTGATTCCACCCATCTGCTTGAAGAAGACATCCTCAGCCACCTGCTGACCGAAGGTGGTGTTGATGGTCGATTGATACCGACTCCACACGCCCTCTGGCAGCTTCAGGTTGTTGAGCGGAGGTGCTTCAACTTTATAGGGCTCTGGACCCATCCATGGGTGCCAGCCTGGGTCTACACATACCGCGGTGCAGCTCCGACGCAACAGAGAGCCATCGGGCAGCTTCGCTTCCAGATAGGCCATGTAACGTCCCGCTTCGCTGGGCTTGGTGACCTCTTCCATTTTCGTGTTGAACCAGCGTACCGGGTGTGTTTCGATCTTGCCATAAACCGTCTGCAGCAGCTCCGGTTTTTCCCAGTTCACATACGGAAAGCCGGTTTTATCGAACACACTGGGTTCGCAGGTCAGTTGCATCCCCATCACGGACTTCAGTGTTTGGACCTTTTGGGCCTCTTTGTCTAATATATCGATCTGCTTTTGCGTCACCTTACGAAGGCTCAAAGCCCATGGCCCTGTGCTTTGGTCCACTTTGACCATCAGGTTGTTCAGACCAGGCTTGAGTTTCAAGCTTAGCCGTTCCTCCTGGGGATTCAACGGACGTCCCTCACCCTTCCAGGTCTCCGATACCAAGTCGCCGTTCAGCCAGACCTTCGCCCAGTCGTCTGAGCCGAAGAAGCAGAGCAGCTCCTTCGATTGCGGGCTGTCGATCTGCACAAAGGCGTAAGCCGTGGATTTAGACTGTTCTCCGAAGAGCTTGGCCAGGTCCAGCACGCCCTCTGAACTCGCTTTCACGCGCCGGCAACTGAGTTCGCCGATTTTCTGGCCAGGTGCGAGCTTCACCTGAGCCTCGCCGCCGATGGAGCTGAGGTAATCCGTATTGAAGCCGCTGCGGGTGGCCCCGTTGGCTTCTGGTTTTACTAGCGTCGAACCGGCAAACGGCCCGACCACCACCCACTCTTTCACCGCGCCTGATTGGGTGCTGGTGATGACGGAGGGAGCGGCACTAAGGGCAGAGGCGGCCATGCATACCATCGTGCCAAGAAGTAGTTTTTTCACGAGTTACGATCCCTTCCGGGGAAACCCCGATATTCACTCATTAGGTGTATATAATTCGAGTGTAATATGTATGCTATCACAGCTATTGGATCAATGCAAACAGCAACCATTACACCGGACACAGCTCATTATATCGGTGCCATGTACGATATGGCAATGCTGGTTATTTCGACCAGCCGAGTGTCGTAGATCAAGCAAAACATCGCCTATTCGCAGTATCATGCAAGAAGATATCTCGAAATATTCCACAACGTGTATGAGGAGACAATCATGGACTTATGGGTGCTGGCCGGACAATCGAACATGGTGGGAGCCGCGGCGATGCGCGGTGCGGGAAAACCAGACAGCCGCATCAAGCTGTTCAACCTGGACAACAAGTGGATACCTGCGCAGGAGCCCATCCACCGGCTGTTCGAGGCCGAGGCGCCGGTCTACCGAGACCTGTTTTTGAACAAGAACGTCGGTGTGACACCTGAACAGTTCGATCAGTATCGGGCCATGAGCCTAAAAACACCTCTGGGCACGGTGGGTCCTGGACTGTTCTTCGCCAAGTACCTCGCGAAATACATACCGGATCAGATCGGCTTGGTACCATGCGCCTACGGAGCTACCAGTATGGCCGACTGGAGCCCCGACACGAAAGCCAAAGGCGGGCACTCGCTTTACGCCACGATGATTGAACGCATGAAGCTGGCGGGAGGCAATATCAAAGGCGTGCTGTGGTATCAAGGCGAAAGCGATGCCATGGCGGATGTCACCGCTCAGAATTACGAGCCCACCTTCATGAAATTCATGGAGGCGGTACGCAAAGATTCCGGTCAGCCAGATCTGCCCTTCCTGACCGTACAGATCAGCCGCTTCGCTCTGGATTACAGCCTGCAGGCGGTCGGCTGGGAGCAGGTTCGTGAGGCTCAACGGCAGGCGTGCCGTCACGCGAAGAACCTGCTGATGACCAGTGCGATCGACCTGGAGCTGGGCGATGCCATCCACATCTCGTACGAATCGCAGCAGCAGCTTGGCAAACGGTTTGGTGAAATCGCGTTGTCCAAAGTGTATGGCAAGCATGGCCATGGCACCCCCATTGACCTCAAGGGCGTGGAGCGGATGGAGCCGGTCGGCGGGATGCAGAGACTGCGGGTTCGCTTTACCGGTGTCAGCGGGGCTTTGAAGGCACCTGGGCGTGCGACGGGGTTCACGCTGCGAAGCAAGAAGCCCGATACAGGTGGCCCCACGGTGCTGCGATGTGAACTCGACCGGAAAGATCCGTCGTCGGTGATCCTGTGGTATTCGCCGGTGATCAAGGATCCCGTCAGCCTGTATTACGGTGCCGGTATCAACCCGTTTGTGAATGTCGTAGATGATAAGGACATGCCCGTTCCCGCATTCGGCCCCGTGCCCGTGTAGGGAGTGTGCCGTGCCTGTATCGTTTGTAGGGGCGGGGTCACCCCGCCCCATTTTCCGCCGGTCTGTCTGTCTGAACCACGGATGACACGGATGACACGGATAGGTTCGGATGGAGAGGGAGGCCAATCAGGAGATTGGCGTTCCCAGGGGGGCACAGCATGCCGTGTTTGTTACCGTTTGTAGATACTGTGGCTTTTGTCAAGTCCCCAGGGGCAAATCTGGGGATTTGGACCTGAATATCAGACACTGGCTCTAGACCACGTAGAACAACGTTAATGTGATGTTTGTGGCATATAGACCAAACCTGGATCCGCGACAGAAACAGGCTCAGATGGCATCAGTTGGTCCGTAGCACCTCACATGACGCTCGGAGTCGCGAACGGACGTGCGACATCTTCGTGGCTTCGAAAGATATCGTTATGCTTCGATGCGTGCTATCGGCAGACTGCCGCAGCTAGGATACTGGTGTCAGAACCCTCGGTTTGTTGCCCACCCGACTGCGCGATGGCCGGTTTCGGGATGCGGGCCGACCACCGCCGGCAGGAGTGGGCTCATTGGTGGGATTTCCATCCACGCATCCCCGTCTTGGAACGCTCACGTCCAGCCCAGGATCATTGCCTACACCGGCTATATCATGGGCCGCTCCGGCACGATCCTGGACATGTCCGTTCGCGTCGGTCAGCGGTTGCTGGTTGGCCGCATTTGAAGCTTGTTCGATGCCGAAGTTTGGATCATATGGCTGACGGCTGATTAATACCGACCACATGAGCACCAGCTGCTTGCGCATGATTGCGCACCGGACAACTCGCTTGGACTTCGGTTTCTTATTGGGATTCTTTACCAAATTCGGATGCTGCAGTTCCTTCACGAAGTCGTGCATGCTCTGGCCAAGCTTTTTCGACTTACCGTTGACCATCTTCACCACAGTGCTCGATCCACAGTAGAGTAATGTCCGCATATATCGGTCACCCATCTTGGATATGGAGCCGTCGTATGTCTTGCAGCTTCCTGACCGTTGCGGGCAGGGGTTCATTCCGAAATAGCGCGCGACCGCTTTCGATGTTTCAAATCGTTTAGCATCACCGATTTTCGCAAGGAAATAGCTTGCTGTGACGTCGCTGATACCCGGAATGCTCTTCAGCAGAGCCATATCTTCGGTCATCTGCGGTGAACTCATCACAAGCTCTTTGATCTGAACATCAAGCTTTTTGATGCCCATGTCATGAAAAGCGATCATCTCGTCCAGCACTGTGCTCCGCGTAAGCCGACAGCTTTGGCGCTGGGCGATCGCCTGTCTGTGTTGCACCAGCATACGGCGGTCATTGGTGTAACCAATAAGCGCATCATAGCATGCTAGACGAGGGACATAGAGTGAGACATTGTGACTTTTCACATAGTCAGCGATTAGCACGCTGTCAGAGCAGTCCGTCTTTTGTTCCCAGCCTTTGGCTTTGCGGTGATAGAGAACCCGTTTTGGCTCCAGTTGGACAGCATCGTGCTGGTGCTCGTAGAGGTAATCAAGCAGCGGTCGGCTGTAAGGCCCGGTGGCTTCAGCCGCATACAAGGCGGGAGTTCGGGTAAGCTTCTTCACCCATGACAACAACTCCTTGTATCCGGCCTTGTTGTTCTTGAACTCCTTATGGTCTATCGGCTTGTGCGATGAACCTAATACAGACGCGTCAAACGTCAATTTCGAGATGTCGATCCCGACATAATGGATGTAGATTTTGTCTTCAACTTCGTGCATGTGGTAATCTCCAGTTGGTAGTGATTGATGGTGCAATCAACCAAATCAGCCTAGCGAACACGGGGTTTTCTCCCAAGATACTGTTCGATATGGGTTGATTGGGAGAAGGATGCCTATCTACGTCACGGTGTTTTCCACCAGGGGCGGTTCCGGCATCCAATCCTTCTCCTTCACCCCCAGCTAAGGGGTGAGATTAGCTCCCCGACTGCTTTTGGTGTCCGGGGAGCTCACCATATATAGCGTACTAGGGGCGGTTCGCGAACCGCCCTTCTTGCGTCGCGCCGCCCCGATTATTACCGCAGGGAATGCTTGACGGGTGGATTGAACGAATTACCGGCATGTTCGTATCAACCAATGTAGATGGGGTGTATACCATGGACTATCTTGCAGGAACCGAGTATCCGCATTATGCACCTTCAATTTCGACCGATAACCTTTTATCGCAGGTGTTAACCCATCGGTGTGATTCTCGCTATTACGATCAAGCTATGTGTGCCTTGAAATACCGTGGTGATGATCAAGTGTATGAAAGCGCACTGCATCTATGCCACAGTGTAAAGCCTCGAGAACGAAGGGTTGGGTATGATATTCTGTCGGAATTCGGACTGCCCTATTACAAGCGCACGATGGACATCCTGCGTGTTTTGTTAGATGCGTTGCCATCAGAACACAACTCAGATTGTATCATTTGGATCGGGAGTGCAGTCAGCAGCCACCTGCTGGGATGCAGACACAACACTGATGAGGTCTTTCACGAGATGCCGGACCGAATACAAAACCTATTCGCACTGTCGAGCAACCGGTCGTCGTACCGGCGATATGCTGTCGCGAAGATACTCGGTCGATTTCTGGACGGAGGCGAAATGTCACATAAGGCCACTGAAGTTTTGATTACTATGACACATGACAATGATACGGATATCAGGGTTAGGGCCATTGATTCGTTGGGATTAAGTGAGGATAACGACCCGGATCGTATTGCTGTTATCGATCATCTGTTGTTATTGGCGCAGGACGATGAGCCTTTAGTCCG
The DNA here is from genome assembly GCA_963677485.1 of Armatimonadota bacterium. Taxonomy (GTDB): domain Bacteria; phylum Armatimonadota; class HRBIN16; order HRBIN16; family HRBIN16. The sequence goes on from OY781964.1 coordinate 2,531,039, forward strand.
TGCTGAGGCAATCTTTTCACTGCAAAATCGGGACTATCCGGGTGTCGGCGCACTCATCGCTCAAGAGATCAGTAAAGGGCATGTATGCACTTCTACACTGAGAGCCGCAGAATATTTGGCGGATAATGAACTCTGTGCTGTGTTGAAGCTAGCCGACCCAGGATCGGTTGATAGTGAATTCTGGTTGGAAAGAGCGATCAATTCATGCTGTAACACCGGTAAGGAAGTTGATGATTCTACTGACTAAGCGGCTATCAGTCCTTCGATACCCACATCATTGGCGACGGGTTCCGGCAACCCGCTGAAGCGGGCCTTGTCACCCATCGCTAATCATTACCGGTCCGCTGAAGCGGACGTAGGCGCCGCCCACGACGGGGAGGGCGATCGCCGATCGCCCCTGCGAGCCACATTGGCGCGGTATCTGTCTGAACCACGGATTACGCGGATGGCGCGGATGGGTTCGGATGGAGAGGGAGGCCAATCAGGAGATTGGCGTTCCCAGGGGAATACCCTCTTTGCGTCTTTGCGTTAAAGTACCCGTCTTCGCGTAAGGCCATACCAATCTGTGTCATCTGCGTAATCTGTGGATGTATTCATCCCATTCGTGTTCATTCGTGGTTTCCCTGGAACCAGACCGGCGCGGTATCTGTCTGAACCACGGATTACACGGATTACGCGGATGGGTTCGGATGGGAACATGCCCTAATCTGTGTAATCTGTGGATCTACCTTACCCTTCGCGCCTTCGCGTCTTCGCGTGAGACATCCCCAAACCTTACGGCAAGACGACCTTCACGGTCTCGCCCTCCGCCAAGACCGCATGGTATACCACCTGCTGACCTTCCAGCACATCCACCACCAAACGATCGGCATTGCGACTGAGCGCGATATCAAACCTGCGGCCAAACGCCCGGATGCTGCGTAGTGCCATGCTGTTCCAGCCCTCCGGCAGATGGGGTGTGCATTCAAAGGCGTGAAGACCCACAGGGCGTATGCCAAAAAGCCCCTCGGTGATCACACGGCAATATAGCGCGCTCTCCGCCGACAGTTGGCGCTGACCGCCCTCGGGCCACGCCTCCACCGGATACGGCACGTGCTCACCGAGTAGCCTGCGTTGTGAGTATTTGCGCAGGTAATCCATCCCCAATACGGTCTCTCCCGAGGCAAACACTCCCCTCAGCGCATACAGGGTCGCCCTGTCCCAAAAGGTCTCCTTACCCGCCTCGGTCGCCAGACCGTCATCGGTCCAAAGTCGGGGCGAAAACAGGGCCGCGATCGTACCGCTCTTGCGCTCCATGATACCCATCGTCAATGGGATACATACCCAGGCACGCAGGCTGCTGTTGCCGTCATAATAGCGGTAGGTGTGAAACCCCTCCACCTGGGCTCCGAAGTATCTCTCGATCGCAGTGCGTAGTGCTGCAGCCCGGTCTCGATATTCATTGACCAAAGACTGAGGCTGGCCCAGCTCCTCACCCAGCCAGACCGCTGAGCGCAGCGCGTCATAGGTCAATGACGAGGTGCAGAGGTTCGCCTTGCCTGCCGGAAATCGACCCTCCAACTCGTCGCTGTCGGATTCAACCACTCCCTGCTCGTTGGTCTTGCGACGGCAGAACTCCAGACACCACTTCACAATCGGCCACATCTCGCCGGCGATCTTCTTGCTGCCAGACACCAGCGCATACCGCGCGGCACCGTAGGCGATCATCGCCGCATCACCGCGGTCACCCGCGCCGTTCCAGATGTCGGTTCCCTCGGCGATGATGGAGCTGGGCACAGGCTTGTAGTCGGGCTTCATGAACCGCGCGAACTGCCGGTAACAAACCAGCGCCGATTCATTACCGGCCGCATCGCCCAAGAATGGAAAGAAGGGACTGGCATACTCCGCCTGATCATTGGCCCAGATCGCGGCGTAGTAGGAACCACCACCTGGGGCGTGCATCAGCCCGCCTTTGGTTTCAAAAATGCTCTCGGCGGCCCGCAGTTTTGTGAAGTCGAACTCCCGGCTGAGCACCGGTTCGGGGCACTCAAACCGCAGCTTCTGGAAGGTAGCGCTGACGTAATCCTTCCGCGCCCGCTGTTCTGCTTTTGGGTCGATCTCAATGGGCGGTTCGCCGGCACGCCGTCCGGTGAAGACCAGGCTGAACTCCACCGATCTACCCGGCTGCAGCTTCACCGACTGACATCCAACGGCTTTCGCGCTCAAGCTGTATACACCGTAGACACCGTTCTGCGCCTCAGTCTGGTGTGCCTGCTCATACGGGCTGATGACCACCATCCGCATGCGATTGGACCTGTTTGTGATGGTGCAGCGCTCGATCACTGCCGCCTTGCGGGTGGAGGGGAACAGCACCCGCGTGAGCTCCAGATCATCACCGACACGGCTTTGGATACTCACCATGCCGCGGATGCTCACCACCGCTGGCTTTTCGGCAGGTATCGGCAGACCGTCCACGCTGATCGGAGGAAATACCTCCAACCCATAGCGGTGTGATAAGCTGGCGTGCGTGTCATTCGGGATGGTGCGCAGCATCGGCCATACGATCTGCCTGTCCAGCAGCAGCCGGCCCTGCTCATCAACGCCGTAACGCAGAATGAGGGACACTCTGCGTCCGCTCATTTCGATGTGGTCAGAATGGGCTCCCTGGACCTGCCATTCGATCGCGCCATCTGGCTTCATCTGCCAGCGAGTATTCGGCAACTGTGGTGATGGTTGTTTCAATATGTGCGCTCCCAGTCGAGTGATGCTGCATACGAGGATTGGCTACACAGAAATGATACCGCGATCGCCGGTTTGGATCATCCACCAGGCTGTCCTTCAGCATACCGTGCCAACTGCCGGGCCTTCCTCGTCCAGAGGATCAAGCAGACCAGATACAGAAGAGTACCGATTGCATCAGGCACCCATAATATCAACACGGTCAAGTACAACAAAAGATGGTTCTCTCCTTTGGAACTAATCAGCCCATCTGAGCTCAGTAATATGTGTAAACGGGCCACAAAATCAAATACTGTGAGAGCGAATGAGATGACCGTCGGCACAATCGAGCTGTAATATGCCCATCGCTTTTGACGAAATAGACCGATTCCTATCACAGAACCCAGCAAAATCACCATCACCGTATAGAGTATGCGGACTAATAACAACCGACCGTCAGCAGTACCTATGTTGTGCATGACGAAGGACGGCAGCAACACCGGGCATATGAAGCTAAGACACAAAAATGCCCAGCACACAATCAAAATGATCTGCGATTTTCGATTTGACCGGTTGTTCACCGGCTCTTCGGTTGTGGAATTGTGTGCTGATACATTTTGGAGATCATTATTCTTTACGCCCTTACGCCATGACGCAAGCACAACAGTATATGGCAGCGCGCACATCGCCACGGGTGCTCCACATACAACCAGCAAAAGCAGCGTGCCAGGACCGGGAAGCTCACTCATTTCAGGGCTGAAATACATCAAGGGGTGAAATAGAACGAGAAAGGGGATCGCCATGAGCAGGGCGAAGATGACAGGTAGAAGTGACGCAAGTATCAAACCCCTTTGTTGCCGCTGTATACCTCGTCCGACCACAGCTCCCAACCCGATCACCGCCAATACATAGGCTCCAGCACGGCTGAGGTGGTAGGCATCAAACTTAAGGGCCAGGAGCATGTATATGACCACCGGCCACAGTAAGCCAAGACACAGCAATCCCCAGCATATTAGCATATTCTTACCGATTAACTTCACGTAATGTCTCCTGTTCCGCAGTTCTATATCATCTACGCGTGTTGTGCCCTTAACCGTTTCAGGGGGTGTGTGGGGTGGACAGAGACTGTATGCGGGTCGCGGGACGATCAGCGGTGGAGACCGTCACCCCGGGCCGATCGCCGATCACCCCAACGCGCCAGACCACGCCGGTCTGTTTGTCTGAACCACGGATTACGCGGATGGCACGGATGGGTTCGGATGGAGAGGGAGGCCAATCAGGCGAAAAGTGTTCGCAGGGGAATTCACTTTGCGTTTTTGCCCCTTTGCTATGAAAATATCATTCGTGCCAATTGCTGGTCTCCAAGGAACCAGACCGGCGCGGTCTTAAGCCTTCTGCAGCCGTAAGCGTACCGCCAGACCGCCCCAGACATAGGCAATCACCGCGAATAAAAGACCCTTCGCGCCTTCGCGTCTTCGCGTGAGACCTCCCGCCACCGGTCATTACCTAATCTGCGTCATCTGTGTAATCTGTGGATGTATTCATCCCATTCGTGTTTATTGGTGTTCATTCGTGGTGAAATGCTCCCCCTTTGCGCCTTTGCGTTGAGATGTCATATATCCAACGTCAGATCGCTCCGGACATGGCAATCCGCTGCGTCGAGGTCACCCACCAGCCTGGTCCTGTGTGTATCGTGCTAGTTGCCGGGCCTTCTTCCACCACATCACCATGCTGATGATGTACAGAAGAGTGCTTATTGCCACAGGCGCACCTAATAACAAGTAGAAGATGAACGCCAAGGGGCTGCCTTCGCCATTGGGACCTTCAATATCACCGTAGCGCACCATAAATGCCAAATGCAGCAGGAAACCAGGAACCGTGACTATGAATGCGATGGCCGTTGGCGCTATGGAGCTGATGATAGCCCACCTCTTTTGCAGATATAGCCCTCGTCCGATCACAATACCCTGTAATATCACGATCACGGTGTAGAGTATCGGGATGCCTAACACCCGACTGTTGGTCGTCTCTAGATTGCCCACGACCAAATAGAGCAGTGCGGTTGGCCAGAGAAAGCTGAGGCACATGAGTATCCAGCACACAATCAAACCGATCGGCGGCTTCCTCATTCCCGACCATCCTCCGTGGATTTGTTATTACGGCGCGTGGATGCTGATTTGAGTGCGGATACCTTTCGGCGCTCAAGGCCCGTTAATTGGATGGTCCATGTGGCAAAGGCGACAGTATATGGTAGCGTGCATATCGCCACTGGCAGTCCACAGAACGCCAGAAGAAGAATCGTGCCCGGCCCGGGTAGTTGATCCATTTCGGGGCTGAAGTACATCAACGGATGGAAAAAAACGCAAATTGGGTATGCCATCAGCAGGGCCAAGATGGTGGGTAGCAGCGAGGCCACTATCAACCATCTTTTTTGCCGTAGTATTGCTCGTCCAACGACAACACCCAGGCCAATGACCGCCATCATGTAGGCCGCTGCACGGATGACGTGGTAGGCATCAATGGTGTGGGCCAGGTTCATGTATGTGACCACCGGCCACAGTAAGCCGAGGCACAGCAAGCCCCAGCATACCATCATCGCAGTGCTGACTAGTTTCATGATACACTCTCCCGTTTTCGGTTCTATATCATTTACGAGGGCTGTGCCATTAACCGTTTCATGGGGTGTGTGGGGTGGAACAGAGTCTGTAGGGGCTATACACACGGCTGCTAGCGGGTTGCTGGATGATCAGCGACGGAAGCCGTCACTCCAGGGTGATCGCCGATCGCCCATACGTGCTAGACCGCATGGATGATTGTCTGAACCACGGATTACGCGGATGGCACGGATGGGTTCGGATGGAGAGGGAGGCCAATCAGGAGATTGGCGTTCCCAGGGGTATCGCCTTCGCGTGAGACCATATCAATCTGCGTCATCTGCGTAATCTGTGGATGTATTTATCCCATTCGTGTCTATTTGTGTTCATTCGTGGTTGCATGAAAAAGACCGGCGCGGATAGGGCAAATCGCACCGGTCTATGCAAACAAAGTTAGTCCATGTACCAAAGCGAGGGATGGGCGGCGATCCGCGCGACCTCGCGGGGGTTCGCAAACTCCAGCTTGTGCGCCAGCTCATGCACTCGGGCGTAATCTGATCGGCAGAACCTCTGCCAGTCGAAATACCGCAGTCCCAGGTTCAAAGTGCGCAGCGCACTGGCGACGTACTCCTCAGCCTCATCACAAGCCCAGTCCTCAAAAGAATCACCAGTGAGGTCTTCCTCGGTGCCGAGTTCAGCGGGCAAATAGGCGTGGCGTTTCTCTGAGGGGTTGTTGAAACTGAGGCACATTCCGAGGTAGGCATAGGCGAGCGCTTCGTAGTCTTCGAGGTTGGTGGGGTCGCAGTGAATAGCCCAGCGCAGTTCGCGGATATGGTGCCGGAGCTCCTCGCGTCGGGCCCGCAGGCTCTCCTGGACCTCCATAAGGCCTAGTGGAGCCAAAAGATCCTCATAACCAGGATCTGGATTTATGTCCTGAAACATGATACTTCCCTCCGCAACAATAGTTGAAGGCCGTTTCACACACGGTCAGGAATCACGCAACATATACTGTTTCTCCAGTGGATGCTCGAATTCCTGCATACATCCTGTCTCGGAATGAAAACCAAGTATCATTACCAGCTTATCTGGTAATAATGAAGGTATTTCACGCCTGTTCATAGAATACACTGAGTATGTTAAGAATCTGGGAGGATGCGTCTATGGCCAAACCAAATATCCTGTATGTCATGTGCGACCAGTTGAGAGCGGATGTAATCGGGGCACTCGGCAACAGCCGAATCTCCACGCCGAACATCGACCGGCTGGTGAAGCGCGGCGTCGCTTTCACCAACTGCTACAGCAGTTGCCCCGTGTGCGTGCCGGCGCGCTATACCATTCGTACCGGCAGAGACCCCAAAACCACGGGCATCTACAATAACGGTGGCCCTAGCCTGACGCCAGACCAACCTGCAGGCATGGAAGATCGCTGCGGTGACTATCTGGCCCGCACACTCAGCAAGCAGGGTTACCGCACATTTGGTGTGGGCAAGTTCCACTGCCACCCGGATGCGTTTGAAGACCTCGGTTATGATGAGCAGTTGTGGTCGGAAGAGATCATGGGCAGTGCGGCGGCACGCAAAGCCGACACCTACACCAACTGGATCGATACGGAGCACCCCCAGTTTTCTTTTGTCGAGCAGCTCATGGGTGAACGCAGCGACATGTATTACATTCCGCAGGCCAGCCCCATGCCCAAAGAGCTGACGGTGGAGAGCTGGGCGGCTGACCGCGCGACGGAGTTCATCAACAAGCAGAAGCAGGCGCCGTGGTTTGCGTTTGTCAGCTTCGTGGGACCGCACCCTCCGCTGGCTCCACCCGTGCCGTTCAATCGCATGTATAACCCGCTGAACATGCCTGCGGCGGTTCTAGGCGACATCGCCGCCGACCACATGGATGAGCAGATTCCCTTCATGAACTATGCGGTATGGGCCGATCAGGTCAGTCCCATTCTGAACCAGCAGTTGTGGGCCCGGTATTATGGCGAGGTGAGCTACATCGACTGGTGCCTGGGCCGTATCCTGGACGCGGTGGAGAAGCGTGAGGACGCCGACAACACGCTGATCGCCTTCTTCGCTGACCATGGCGACCACTTGGGCGACCACCACGCCTGGCAGAAGGAGAGCTTCTTTGAAGCGAGCTGCCACGTGCCGATGGTGGTCAGTTGGCCCACCCAACTCAAGGCGGGTGTAAGGGATGATCAGTTGGCAGCACTTGTCGACCTGTTCTGCCTGGCCACCACCGCCGCAGGAAGTCCGGAGCTGCGTGACGGCTGGGACATCCTGGGTGCGCACAAGGGCGCGTCGCCTCGACGTGAGGCCTATTACGGCACCTATGGGCAGCCGGGCACCAATATGTTCAAATCGATGATCCGCTGGCACGAATGGAAGCTGATATTCATTAGCAACGGCGGCCGAGTGCAGTTATTCAACCTGCAGGATGACCCCGATGAACTGCATAACCTGGCAGCCTCACATCCCAAAACCAAAGAGCGACTGTTGAACTGGCTGATGGAAGAGATGCAGAAGCATCCCAATACCCGGCGAGCCACCGGCCCAGACGGCCTGATCGTTCACCCGTTCACCGCCTTACCCCGATCCCGCATGTGCCAGTTCGCTTACCCTGGCCCTGTGGGCAAATTCTACCCCGACGATCCCAAGAGTATCTACGCAGAGCTGTAGTTGTCGTCCGAGCCTGCCGTCAGCGAATCCTTCTGACGGCAGGATGCCTCTAACATAACGAGAACTATAACGCCAAGATACGGAGGGTGATATGAAGCCCAATTACCACATTTTTGCTGCCATTTCCGCCGCCTCCCTGCTCATCGCCTCGGGATGTGCCCACAAAGAAGAAACACCAGCCAGTAAATCCCCGTCCACTCCGGTGAATGTCACCGTGATGACTGTCGCGCCGGTGGACACCACCGAGACGATCACCATGAGCGGCCAGGTCGAATCGGAGTTCAAGGCCGACTTAGCCACCCGCGTGATGGGGCGCGTCTCTTCAGTGCTGGTGCGCGAGGGTGATTCCGTGCGCAAGGGGCAGTTGCTGGCCACGCTGGAATCGGCCGACCTGAATGCGGGGATATCCCAGGCCCAGGCGAACTTGAATGCCGCGCAGGCGGGCTATCACAACGCGATCACCGCCGCCAGCATGGAACAGAAGATGAGCGATGCACGCATCGCGGTGGCTAAAAGCCGCATCCAGCAGGCCCAGTCCGGCATCGAATCGGCTAAAGCACGGCTGCAACTTGTGCAGAGCGGACCGCGGAAGCAGGAGCGTGCTCAAGCAGGCTTAGCAGTGGATCAGGCGAAAGCGTCATATGAGCTAGCCGCCAGCAACCTTCGACGCAACAAATCGCTTTTGGACGATGGTGCCATCAGCAAACAGATGTTTGACCAGACCCAGATGCAGTATGACGTGGCGAATGCTCAACTGCGCAGCGCACAGCAGGCGCAGAGCATGTCCGATGAGGGCAGCCGACAGGAAGACATCAGCAGTGCTCGCGAGGGTTTGCGCCAGGCCGAAGCAGAGCTGGTGACGGCGAAGCAGGGCCTCACCCAGGCCCTGGCCTCAGCAGGACAGGTGACGGTGCGCCAGCAGGAGGTGAAGGTGGCCCAAAGCGCGATCATGCAGATGAACGCCGCTAAGCAGATGGCCACAGTGAACCGCAGTTATGCGGAGATCCGTGCCCCCTTCAACGGCATCATCACCACCCGACTGGTTGATAACGGCAGCCTGGCTAACCCCGGTGCGCCTCTTCTGAAAATCGAGGGCGGCAAGATGCGGTTCCTAGCCACCGTGCCTGAGAGCAATCTGAAGGCGGTGACCACAGGGCAACAGCTCGCGGTCTTCATCCAGGCACTCGGTAGCTCCATCAACGGCAAGGTGTCTGAAATCCCTGCCGTCGCTAACCCGGCCACTCATACCGCGGTCGTGAAACTGGATATCCCAGCCAAACTCACCAAGTCGGGCATGTTTGGGCGCGCAGAGCTTCCCGTAGGCAGTGCCAGGCGTCTGCTGGTGCCCCAGTCGGCGGTATGGAGCCGCGACGGGCTGAGCTACATATATACTGTTGAGAATGAGGGCAGCAGGAAGCTGTCGCTGCGCATTGTCACCGTGGGGGAGCCGGTGGGCGACATGCTGCCTGTGCTCAGCGGTGTAGAGCGCGGTGATCTGGTGGTTCTGGAGGGCCGATCGGCCGGCGTGGATGGCCAGCCCGCCAATGTATCGGTACAGAGGTCACAGCGATGAAACTGGGGATAGCTGGCCGACTTGCCTCGTTGTTCGTCAACAGTAAACTGACACCGCTGGTGATCATCGCCTCATTGCTGCTGGGTGGTTTCGCGGTCATGAAAACCCCGCGCGAAGAGGAGCCGCAAATCATCGTGCCAATGGCGGATGTCATCGTGCAGATGCCCGGTGCTTCGTCGCACGATATCGAACGCCGCGTGACCACTCCCATGGAGCAACTGATCTGGGAGATACCCGGTGTGGAGTATGTATACAGCACCTCCATGCCCGGCAGCAGTATGGTGGTGGTCCGGTTTCTGGTAGGGCAGGACCAAGAGGCGGCTTACGAGCGGCTTCGCGACAAGCTCCACGCGAATTTCGACATCATCCCCCGTGGATGCAGCGAGCCGATCATCAAACCGCGCAGCATTGACGATGTGCCCATCCTGGCCATGACGCTGCACAGTTCGAAATACGACGACCTGACCCTGCGGCAGATCGCCGCGGCGATACAGGTTCAAATCAAGCAGCTCCCAAATGTCAGCGAAACGCACATCATCGGAGGACGCCGGCGTGAGATGGGGGTCAAGCTGGACAGGGCGGCGTTGGCAGCGTATGGTCTGACCCTGGATGGCGTGAGCGATGCGCTTCAGACAGCCAACCAGCGCCTTCAGACCGGTGCCTATTCTAAAGACGACCGCAATGCTCCGGTGGCATCCGGCCAGTTGGTGCGCACCAAGCAGGCTTTGGGTGATATCGTGGTGGGCCAAAGCAACGGTCAACCGGTGCTGCTTAAGAATGTAGCTAACCTGACCGACGGGCCAGAGGAGCCCACGAACTATGTGCTGTTTGGGCATGGCGGTGAAGAAGCTGGCAGCGTGCTGGAAAACGCAGTGACGCTGAGCGTGGCCAAACGCCAGGGCAAAAACGCCATTGAGATCGCCGAAGAGGTGATCAAAAAAGTGGACGCGCTGAAGGGCAGTCTGGTGCCAAAAGACGTGCAGATCACCATCACCCGAAACTACGGCGAAACTGCCAGCGAAAAATCTAACGAGCTGCTGCTACACATGATGATTGCGGTGGTGAGCGTGACGCTGCTGATCGCAGTGGCCTTAGGACGCAAGGAGTCGCTGGTGGTGCTGGTCGCCATTCCTGTGACACTCGGCTTGACCCTGTTGATGTTCTACCTATACGGTTACACGCTGAACCGCATCACGCTGTTCGCGCTCATCTTCAGCATCGGTATTCTGGTGGATGATGCCATCGTGGTGGTGGAGAACATCGTGCGCCACTATCGTATGCCGGATGAAAGCCGCATGCCCCCGCTGGAGGCGGCCATCCACGCGGTGGATGAAGTGGGCAACCCCACCATTCTGGCAACCTTCGCGGTCATCGCGGCCATCCTGCCCATGGCATTTGTGGGCGGCTTGATGGGTCCGTATATGCGCCCCATCCCGGTGGGTGCCAGTGCGGCCATGCTCTTCTCGCTGATCGTGGCGTTCATCGTCACCCCGTGGGCCGCGCTCCGGCTGTTGAAAAGCGAGCACGGCAAAGCCGCGCACTCCCACGGCGAGAAAGAAGACTGGAGCGCGAGGCTCTACAAAAAGATCATGTGCCCGCTTTTGGACAGCCGAGTCAAGCGGAACAGCTTCCTGGGCGGCGTTCTTATACTCCTTATCGCAGCATGCAGCCTGGTGGGCTTCAAGCTGGTGATCGTGAAGATGCTGCCGTTTGACAACAAGAACGAGTTCCAGATCATCGTGGACATGCCCCAGGATGCGACTCTTGAGCGCACCCTCGCGGCCAGCAAGGCGCTTGCCCACGCGGTGAGCGACGCGCCTGAAGTGGAAAACTTCCAGATATACGCCGGTACCGCCAGCCCTTACACCTTCAATGGACTGGTCCGGCACTACTTCAACCGCAGTGCCGCCTTCCAGGCCGATGTGCAGGTCAATCTACTGCCGAAGAATAAGCGCAAGGCGCAAAGCCACGCCATCGCCAAACGGCTGCGTCCCGCCATTGAGAAGGTCGCGAAAGAGTGGGGAGTGCGTGTCAAAATTTCTGAGGTGCCGCCAGGTCCTCCCGTGCTGCAGACTTTAGTAGCTGAAATCTACGGCCCCACACCGGAGAAACGCACCGAAGTGGCCCAGAAGATCAAGCAGATTTTCCACGATAATCCCAACGTGGTGGACGTGGACTGGTATCAAGATGACCCCATCCCCGTGGTGAACATGCAGGTCGACCGCGAGAAGGCGGCTTTACTGGGCGTCGACACCGCATCGGTCAACCGCACCATGGCTACCGCACTCAGCGGGGCGCAGGTGGGACTGCTGGGAGTGTCGGAATCCCGTGAGGACATACCGATCCGTGTCACGATCCCCAGGGCGCAGAGGTCCGGGGCCGATCAGTTGTCGCAGCTCACCGTGATGGCCCGGGACGGCCATGCCGTGCCGCTTCAGGAGCTGGTGATGGCGAAGATGGAACGGCCAGATCAGTCGATCTACCATAAAAACCTGATGCCTGTGGTTTATGTCACGGGCGATGTCGGCGGGCATTTGGAAAGTCCTGTTTATGCTATCCTGGGCATGAATGAGGCGATATCAGCCTTGAAATTGCCGGATGGCAAGCTGCCGATACTCACTGTCGCACTGCCCACCGGTGACGACACGCCGTCGCTCAAATGGGATGGCGAGTGGTATATCACCTACGAGGTGTTCCGCGACCTCGGCATCGCGTTCGCTGTGGTTCTGGTGTTGATCTATATCCTGGTGGTGGCCTGGTTCCAGGACTTCCTAATCCCGCTGGTGATTATGGCCCCCATCCCGCTCACTCTGGTGGGCATCCTGCCGGCGCACGCCATGATGGGTGCGTTCTTCACCGCCACCAGCATGATCGGCTTCATCGCAGGCGCTGGAATCATCGTCAGGAATAGCATCATTCTAGTGGACTTCATCGAGCTGCGTATCAAACAGGGGTTACCCTTACGAGAAGCGGTCATCGATGCGGGCACCACGCGATTCCGACCGATGCTGCTCACCGCGGCGGCGGTCATCGTGGGCTCATCCGTGATCCTGTTTGACCCCATCTTCCAGGGTCTGGCCATCGCGCTGATGGCGGGTGAGATCGCATCCACGCTGCTGTCACGGTTCGCGGTGCCAGTGCTTTACTATATTCTCCGTGTGCATGCTAAACAACCAAAACCAGCCATCGCTGGGGAAAAAGGAGTATGTCCATGACAGTCGACCGATATATACGAATGATCGCCGGGATGCTAATCGTCGTGAGTGTGGCTCTTGGGCACTGGGTGAACCCGTGGTGGTTTGCGTTCACCGCCTTCGTGGGGCTGAACCTGCTGCAGAGCGCATTCACCAACTGGTGCCCCATGATCGCCCTGCTGCGAAAGAACGGCGTGCCAGAGAACGTGACGCCGCCCTGCTGCAGCAAGGCGGAGCAGCCGTAGACGAGTGCGTATTCAGTTTGTGGATGACCACATAAGGGTCATCCACAAACGCAAAGAACAAGCCAACCGCCTATTTCGCGGCGAGGATCCTTCGGCGCAGCATGTCCAACGCACTCTGGCTCGCACGCCACTGGATCACATCGCGCTGGGCACCGAACAGCCGCTTCTCTGCCACGACGCCATCAGGACCAGCCACGGCAAGCCACACCATGCCTACAGGCTTCTCGGCGGTTCCGCCATCTGGTCCGGCGATGCCGGTGGTGCTGATCGCCCAATCCACACCCAGCCGCTGACGCACGCCCTCGGCCATCTCGCAGGCGGTCTGTTCGCTGACCGCGCCATGTGTTGTCAGTGTCTGCTCATTCACGCCCAGGATATCCCGCTTGATGCGGTTGTCATACGCCACCACCGCGCCCATCAACGCCCGGCTGGCCCCGGACACTCCGCTGAATCTGTGAGCGATCAACCCGCCAGTACAGCTCTCGGCGGTCGCGACGGTCTGACCCTTCGCCCACAGCAACTCCATGACGGCCTGTTCGAGGGTGGTGTCATCCAGCCCATACAGGTTGTCACCTAGTGCCTCACGGCACTGCTGCTCGCAGGTGTCGAGTAGCTGCATGCACTCGCTCTCAGTTTCCCCTGCGGCGGTGATGCGGAAGTGGACCTCACCCAGCTTGGCGTATGGTGCCAGAGTGGGGTTTGGGCAGCTCAGCAGATGCGACAGCCTTTCCTCGGCTGCCGCTTCCCCAAGCGCCATCACACGGATGACACGCGACATCAACTGCACATTGTTACTGGCAGCCAGGAAGGGTGCTACAGCAGCTTCAAACATCGGCAGGCATTCGTTAGGTGGGCCAGGCAGAGCAAACAGGTGCTTTCCGTGCCACTCCACGTGGATGCCCGGGGCGGTGCCATTGGGGTTGTCGATCGGTTCTGCGGTGCTGGGACGCATCGCCTGTCGATACTGGCTATTCGTCAGGTTGAAGCTGCGCTTGCTGAACAGCGCGATCAGCTCTTCTTTCAGCCTCTCGTCTAGTATCAGCTCATCGCCGATCGCTCCTGCTATCCCATCGCGGGTGATGTCATCCTCAGTGGGGCCCAGTCCACCCATGGCAATCACCACATCCGATCGGTCGAGGGCACGTTTCAGCACCTCTGTCAACCGAGGAAGGTTATCGCCTACGGTCTGCCTGTAAAGTGCTCTGCTGCCCAGCTCTGGCAGACGGGCTGCAATGGCGGCGGCATTGGTATCAGTGATCATTCCCATCAATAATTCGGTGCCGATGGAGATTATCTCAACAATCATGTAGCGCTCCTGTGGTGGTGTTCTATCCTCAGATTACCGCGTTCCAGCACGAATCACCAGCCAACAAACATGCATAGGCACCGCTATCCACCGTTCTGGCGGTACTGGCTGGGTGATATGCCGTAGTGCTTTTTGAAGGCACGGCTGAAGTGGAAGGGGCTGCCGTAGCCGTAACGCTCCGCGAGCTGGACGATACTGCCGCTTTCCATGCGCAATGCACTGGCGGCCAGGCTCAGACGGAGCTGGTCCTGGTAGCTTTTCGGCCCGACAGCCAGCACCCTGACAAACGCCTGACGCAGCCAACGTTCACTGACATGTATCTGGTAAGCTATTTCGTTGACAGAGGGCGATTCCGATATCTGCTGCTTCATGATGTCCACCGCCTGCCACACCATTTGCCTCATGTTTTGGGTGTAGTCACCCCGTGAGGGCATCTGCCACAGCCACCTGCAGAACAGTGCGGCAAACAGGGCGTTAGCGGCGGTCTGGGCCGCCTGGTCGGGTATGTCCAACTGTTGCATGATCTGTGAGATGCTGAGGATTTCAAACTCATCCACTGGCAGCATATAGATGGTGTCCAACTCAACGCCAGAGTGGTGCATCGGCTGCATTTCAAACCAGTCAAAGGCCCACCGTGAGCCTGTGGTGTGGTAATAGCGGATACTGGGCACCTCGACTAATAGAAGGCTGCCTGCGGTCAGTTCAAAGCGTCGTTCACCGCTCAGTTCCAGTAGCCCCTCACCAGAATGCGTGCGGATCAGAATCATGTGATGCTCGGTCTGCCGCTGTGGACGCGCAGAGTAGACCGCATCGGCATCCACATGCCACATGCTCAGAAGCTGCACCGGTGCAGGAGGGCTGCCCAGCTTATTCACAGAGTGGGTGTTTGTCTTCATATCAGTGCGGCATAGTGATCGGTCTACCTACCTGGGCAACTGCCTCGTCATGCACCTACCTCCGCACACGCTGTACAACCTGCTTCAGTAGCCAGGCCAGGGTATACATTTCGCTTTCGGGCACCACCTTCTCGGGGTACTTCAACCAGCTTTGCACGATATAGCGGCTGGGACGCCCCCCTATCTTTCGGTATTCGTCTACCATGTTCAGTGTGCCTTTACAGAACGCCTCGCTGCTGATGTTACCCCCTTCGCTGTTCACGATCAGCGAAAAGTCGATATGCCGTGCCTTCACCATGCGTTCCAGTTCCAGTACCCGGGCCATCCAGTCGATTTTGGTCGGGTCTTTTTCGCCCCTGGGTGGGGCGTTTTTGTAGTGCATCCAAACAGCATGGTTGGCGGTGCCTTTGGCATATTCGTATGGGTTGTCGGCGGTCACGCCAGCAAATGGAACGCCCGCCTTACGGGCGGCATCGAGAACGACGGGCAGCAATTCGGCCAGGTCGCCATTACACATGCCGTTACCTCTGTATGAGGTGTTACCCCTCCAACCCCAGTTTGGAAAGTTGGTCAACTCGAAGAATTTCATCTTCGGGAAGAGCTTACGCCACTCCTTCATATAGCCCACGATTTCGTCAGCCACCAAATGTATGTCGGTCATACCCGGGATGTCGTCCCTGCTCGCATCCTGGCCAGGATGCATGAGGCGGCGGATTGGGCCATCCATATTCAGGTAGCTGGGCACACCGCCCGCCTGAAACAGCTTGTCCATCTTCAGCATCTCAGTCTGAGCGGTTGAGGCCCCCACACCTTTCTGCATGACAAGCCTTGGCTTGTCACCTTGAAGCACAGGTTTTGAGCCTTTCGTGTCCTTGAATATCGGCTCCCAGTCGAAATAGCCACACTCAACGGCGATCTCCATACCCAGCTCATGAACCCGATCTACCACCCGTTTGATATCTTCATACGGCATGACGAATGCGATGATGGTGATGTAGAACTCCAGACAGTCTAGCTGCTTGGCGGTCTCAGGCCAGCCGTCAGGTTGGTCCGTCAGTTGATTTGGCTGGTGATGCGCCATCCACAAAGAAGGGCGGCGTCTGCTGCGCGATGTGGATTTCGGAATGTAAACCAACATGTTCTCCTAATAGAAGGGCGGCTGGTCGTAGGGGCCGTGCCTTGTGCCGGCCCTAAACAGCAATCGAATGAACACCGATTAGGGCGCCCACAAGGGGCGCCCCTACGACAAGCATCAGTTACAGTGCGGGCTGCTGTGACCGCAAGGACGGGTGTTTACCGGCGGACGTGCTGCACAACCTGCTTGAACAGCCAGGAGAGTGTATACATCTCGCTTTCGGGTACCGCTTTTTCTGGGTATTTCAGCCAGCTTTGCACAATGTAGCGGGAAGGGCGTCCACCGATGGCTCTGTAATCATCCACCATTTTCAATGTCAGATCGCAGAACGCCTCGCTGCTGACATTGCCTCCCTGGCTGTTGACGATCAGGTTGAAGTCCATACGGCGTGCTTTGACCATCTTTTCGATGTCCAAAATGCGCGCCATCCAGTCTATCTTGCTCGGATCTTTTTCGCCTGTTGGAGGCGGAAGGTGGTAGTTCATGATGCCATCGTGGTCTGCAGTCCCCTTGGCATACTCGTAGGGGTTATCCACAGTCACGCCGGCAAAAGGCACACCAGCTCGCTTCGCCGCATCTAGAACCACTGGCAGCACCACGGCGAAGTCGCCATTGGCCATACCGGAATTACGGTATGAGGAATTGCCTTTCCAGCCCCAGTTGGGGAAATTGCTGAGCTCAAAGAACTTGATTTTCGGAAAGCTCTTGCGCCATTCTTTGAGGTAGTCTACAATTTCCGCGGCCACCTCGTTGATATCGGTAAGGCCAGGGATATCTTCCTTGCCCACATCCTGGCCGGGATGCATGAGCCGACGGATAGGGCCGTCCATGTTCAGGTAACTGGGCACCCCGCCCGCCTTCAGCAGCATATCGATTTTGGCGATCTCCGTTTGAGCTGTGATCCTGCCCACACCTCGCTTCATAGGTTGGCGTGGTTTGTCGTTGATGCCTTTTGGGTTGGGTTCTTTGAAGTCGCTGCGAGTGGCTTCCCAATCGAAATAGCCGCACTCGATGGCGATCTCCATACCCAGCTCGTTCACCTTATCTACCACACGCTTGATGTCCTCGTATGGTGAAATAAACGCCAATGTGTTGATGTAGAACTCCAGGCAATCCAGCTCCTTAGCCGTCACTGGCCATCCTTCAGGCTGGTCGGTGAGTTGGCTGGGTTTGAAGTGGGCCATCCACAGGCCAGGACGCCGCTTGCTTCGCGGTGTAGATTTGGGCAAATAGACCAAGATATGCTCCTATAGGTTCCAGTTGATGGGGCGAGTGGCTCCGTCGTCGATACTCAAAGTGGCTGCCGTGGCACCCTCGGCTGGTGTGAAGGGCAGACGCACCGTCACCTGCTGACCTGGCTTAACTGAGGGTTCAATATACCGATCTGCGCCTACAGCCCAGAACGTGCCATCATATCCCCACTCACCGCCATCTGTATCAATGAGGGTACACGTTAACAAGCTCCCATAGAGCTTCTCTTCTGCCTTCGTTATGTTTGTGAGGGTTGCCGTAACAAAATACTTCGCGCCCTCTTCTTCGGTTGCCGGTTTCATAGACACTGAGTCCAGGCGTATCGAGAAAGTTTGCAGGGGTATAAAGTCACCACCGATTTTCGCAGCGATACGCTTATATGGAGTATATCCTTTGGGATCTTTGGGATCCGCGAACTGCGTTGGAAGGGGCTTTACCTTGCCGATGAGATTATACCGAAGCACTGTGCGGTCGCTGGCGACGAACATCAGTTTTGGTATTTCTTCTGAAGCAGGCACAGAGATGAGCAGTCGGGCATTCACCTTCTGACCAGGTTTGAGTATCTGGTCCAGCGTGGTGGATGTCTCTTCGATCACCCATCGGTCAGTTTGCTCCCAGTTGCTGTTCTTGCTGTCTACGGCAGTGACATCCAGCAGTCCACCATGTGCATACAGGTCGGCGGCGTTTGGGTTTTGTATGGTCAGATGTACCACCATCAGTTTCTTAGCGGCTTCTGCGACATAGGTCAAGTTGTCCAGATAAGCAGGTCCGATGACGTATTCGATGCTGTTGACGGTGACATTGACAGTGTCCGTCTTGCCTATGGTGTATGTGAGTCCAAACTGGGCGTTCTGGCCATCTAGCTGGGTTGTTCCTTTGACAACGCGGGCTGGCTGTTTGGTCTGTGTCTTGACTACCGGGGTTTTGGGTTTGGGTTTAGGTTTGGGTTTAGGTTTCGCGGCCAAAATTGGCATGGCACATAGCAGGCAACAGGAGATTAACATAAGACGGCGCATCGATACACCTCCAGTGATAGTAAGCCGAAATAGTAAGACCGGACTCTCCTAACCCAATTGTAGCCCATCTGAACCACATATTGCGACCGAAATGTGCTCAATTTGAACCAGTGAGCAATATCTGCAATACTATCCACAGAACAAAACCTTAAGGAAGCGAACAATGCCAACAATACGCCCGTCCGATAACGGAAGAGCATGCATCAATCCTGCGATGGGCTGGACGATGCACTTCTACAGCAATGTGCCGTCCAACTACGGCTCGCAACTGGAACCATCGGATACACTGGATGATTTTCCAGGTCTCAGCACGGTCTATCTGCGCATCCCGTGGGCTTTTCTGGAGCCTGTTGAGGGGCAGTTCAACTGGGCACTGTTGGACACACCCGCCCAGCGGTGGATCAGCAAAGGTAAAAAGATCGCGTTGAGGCTCACCACCAGCGAGAACTGGGTTCGGTTCGCCACGCCGGAGTGGGTATTCAAAGCGGGGGCCAAAGCGGTGCCCTGCACCTTCGGCAAAGGGCCTGATCCCAACGGACCCTTTGTGGACCCTGTGTTTGATGACCCGATCTACTTGAAAAAGCTGGAGGCTTTCTTGATGGCCGCCGGTGCGCGCTATGGCAACAACAAGAATGTGGAGTTCATCGATGTGGGCACGTATGGGATGTGGGGCGAAGGCCACACCTTCATGAGCAGCCAGTTCCCTGTCAAACGCCAGATGAGCTGCCTCAAAAAGCACATCGCGCTGCACAAGAAGGCCTTTCCCAACATCCAACTAGTCATCAGCGATGATGTGGCCGGCCCGCAGACGCCCGGCTACCATATGCCGGAGACCGACTACGCATTATCCCAAGGTGTGGGTTTGCGTGACGACAGCATTCTGGTGCAGCCGCCGCCCAACAGTTGGTACCATGCGCAAATGGCGCAGGCCTTCTGGCCAAAATACCCTGTTGTGATTGAGCATGAGCACTACGGCGGGAGCAAAGACCGCGGGGCCTGGAATAAGTCGCTGTTGTTGAAGTCGGTAGAGGACTATCACGGCAGCTTCATGAGCATCCACTGGTGGCCGCGTATCGAACTTGATGAAAACAGGGATGTCATTGAACGCATCAACCTGCGGATGGGTTACCGGCTGCAACTGCGAAAACTTGTGCTGCCAGATTCGGTGAGCATCGGAGAGTGGTTCCAGGTCGAAAGCAGCTGGGCAAACGCAGGCGTGGCACCTTGCTACCCGGGTGGGTTCATGGCACTGACCCTCAAAGATGACAAGGACGGCATCGTGTCTGTGATGGTGGATGAGGGGCTCGATATGCGCAGTCTGCAGGTAGCAAAACCGAAGCAGGCAGCCGAAGTGAGCCACCAGGCGCGATTTGCTGTTGGGTTGATCGCACCCACCACGAAGGCGGGCACTTACAGCCTGTGGGTGAGTGTGGGCCAGCGTGACGGAACCCCTGTGATGGAGCTGCCGCTAGACGGCTCAGACGGTGCCAAGCGCTACCGTATTGGCGAATTACAAGTCACTGGTACCCAAAAAGGCTGGTAGATTTGTCCGTGATTGGACGGATCGGTCTGATCCGTCCAATCCGTCCGATCACCGTGCAGGCGGCAGAAAATCATACCCCTCAAGAGCTTGGTCAATCGCACTGCGATGCTCATTCGTGAACAGTTCCGAGGCGTGTGCGCGCATGGTCGTGCCGATTCGCAGCCCTCTTTTGCCCAGAATGTATTTGGCACTGGAAGGGTATTTATTCGCATTCATCAATTCATGCACTGCCATCATGGCTTCAAACACCTTTTGACGGTATGCTTCGTCTGTGATGGCTTTGTCGCAATAGGCCGCGCAAAGTTCCGGACACGGGTTGGCGATCACTCCACAATGGCCAAATCCACCTGCCTGCAAAGTGTCTGGCGTATACCGGATGTTGGCCTCGAAAATGCGCAGTGAGGAACCCGCGGCTCGCTGCACCTTCTTCACGCACATGGACAGATCGCCGATGGTATCTTTCATGAAGATATAACGGTTGGAGTCCGCCAGAACGCCGATCTGCTTATCATCCAGCACACGATGCGTCGGGACGGGGCACTCGTATAACCCCAACGGCACAGGGGTGAGCTCCGCCAGCTTGAGCAGTTGACCCACCAGATCATCGGCTTGCGGCAGGTTGGAGATGAGCACCACTGCCGCATCAACCCCAGTGTCATACATCAACTCCAACTCCCTGGCCTGCTTCTGCAGAGTAGCCCCAAAGTTGGCTCCAGCGACGATGGCGATACGTCCATTCGCCTGTTTGACCACACGGCGGGCAAGTTCGAGGCGTTCCTCGGTAGATAGGGTGAACACCTCACCAGACAAACAGTCTGCGAACAACGCACTTACCCCGGCTTGAATGTAAAACTCCACTAACTCATCCAGAGCCTCGTAATCAACCTGACCATCGGCTCGGAACGGGGTTAGCAAGACAGGAATGGCCCCATGGGCGACGGCGCTTATCTGATGCATCTGTATACTCCCAACGTGTATATTAAGTGGTTCGGATAGACGGCTTGTATCTCTATTATGCCCACGTGATGTAACTAAAAGGTATGATCGGCGTCATACGATGCTCCCTGTGAAGCAGTGAGTGGGAATTCATGTTCAACAGTGAAAGTGTTACCCGTAGGATGGAACAAACTGCTCATCAAAGATACCCTGTTGAGCTCGACCGGTGGGAGATGAGGATACCGAAATGGGCTCATTATGCCCGCTATGATTTGCGACGGCGCATCGTGACGAAGACGAGCCAACGTGATATGGGGTGCGAATAGTAGTCCTTGTTTTAGCTCGAACGGAGCCAGCGCATGATCGATAGACTGATGCAGCGAAGCGAGGAGCTCACCATTCAGGTTTGGCTCCAGCCAGATCATCCGACCGAAATGCAGCAGAATGTGATCGAAATTCACCAGGAATGGGGACGAATCAGAGAGTGATTTGCTCAATGCATCCACCAGATCGTCATACCGTTCGTTTGGGAACTCACCGATGAACCTCAGGGTGACATGCAGCTTTTCCTCGGGCTCCCAACGCGCGCTGGATGGAGGTATGACTTCGTTGATACTCTGCTGAAGATGTACGATCGCAGCTTTGTGGGCTTTTCCGGCTTCGTCATCCGGTAGTTTCCAGGCCACAAACAGCCGAAGAGGCTTATCCTCACACATCCTGCTGCCCCCTCAACTGCATCACGTGAGCAGCGATGAACATAGCACTCAGGCACAAGATTCCGAATGTCAACAACCAGGTGACCTCCAACTGGCCATGACCCAACCAGTCGCCCATCGCGGCCAAACCGGCCCCCAATGCCGATCCAGCAGCGACCACACCTTCATGAATACCGGCATGGCGACCGCGGGTACGGCTGCCCACCAGCGAATAGAACAGCGACATCTGAATGGTCATCGCCACACTTCCGCCAAACAATAGCTGGCAAAGCACTTGAAGCCAGAGGGTGTGTGACATCATCACACCCGTGAAGGCGATCACCATCATGGTGAAACAGCCCAGCATCACATTGATGCGAAACTGCCACCCATTCCAGCAGCGGAACAGCCAGAAAGTGATCATACGCATAAAGAACCAGGCACTTAGCCAGCTTGAGGCCACTGCAAATTGCAAACCTAGTTGTTTGGCAATGACCGGGTTGCAGGGGTTGATCACGTTGATCATGAGGTAGGCGCAGGGATTGGCTATCCAACCGATATGCCGGAATATCCTCCGACACCGCTCCGGCACATCCTCACCCAGTGAGCTGGTGATACTGTGCTCTGCTTCAGGGATGCTCTGAATACGCCCCACACTGCTCAGTGTGGCGGCACAGTTGATGCACAGACAGAGCAGCGGAATGATGAATAGCGCAGGGGGGCCATACGAGCTGATCAGCGGTGTGATGACAAAGAAAGCGACTGAGGAGGCACTGCTCCAACTGATGTTGAACGCGGAGACATATTTTTGTGTGTTTTGGGCGTCCTCGCCGCGGGTCAGGCTGCTTTGTACCGAGGTGAACACGCAGCCTTGAAACAGTGCGGTGAAGATGACTGCCATGAACAGATTCCAGCCTGCGGGCGCCGTCAACCCCAGCAGTGCCCCCACACTGAGGCCAGTGTAGCCAATCAGCATAGTGCGTTTGGCACCCAGCCGCTGCACCCCGCGACCGCCCGCAAGCGAGCCTGCGATGCTCAGCAGTCCCACCAGCATCTGCACCAGTGCGATGCGCCATATCGGCCAGTGCAGCACGTGCCGCGAATAGAACGGCTGGCCGAACATGAGCAGGGTACATGCGAAACTCTGGCAGACCTCAATAAGCAGCAGGGGCCATTTAGTCGGGCGTCTTGGCTCAGTCGCAAGGATGCTCATGGGTATATCTTAACTGACATATGTGACAGATGCAAAACGTGGGTATCGTGCCTGAATGGGGGAGTCTTCCGGTTGGCCATCCCATCCGCGTTCATCCGTGTCCATCCGTGGTTAAGGCAATCTGAGTCATCTGCGTAATCTGTGGATGAACCTTCCTTTGTGTTTTGTTCTCTCCGTGCCAATCGCTGCCTGCCAGGAACCAGACCGGCGCGGTCTTGCACCCTCTGAAGACGCGAACCAACCGCCAGACCGCCCCGGACATAGCCAAACGGGCTGCGGTTGCGCACCCCATCCGCGTTCATCTGTGTTCATCCGTGGTCAAGACAATCTGTGTCATCGGCGTAATCTGTGGATGAACCTTCCTCTTTGCGTTATGGATCTTTCCGTGCCAATCACCGCCTGCCAGGAACCAGACCGGCGCGGTCTTGCACCCTCTGAAGCAGCAAACCAACCGCCAGACCGCCCCGGACATAGCCAAACGGGCTGCGGTTGCGCACCCCATCCGCGTTCATCTGTGTTCATCCGTGGTTAGGAATATCTGTGTAATCCGCGTAATCTGTGGATGAACCTTCCCCTTCCCGTTCTTCGCGTCTCCGCGTGAGACCATACCAACGCCTGCACGACGGGCGATGAGCGTGTATAATGACGCTAGTTTATCACCGGAGGTGCCTCTGTGAAATCCTTTAGTTTGAACGGCGAATGGCAGATTCGTGGAATAGATGGCCAGCACGGCAACACAGGTCAGTATGTGGGGATCGAGTGTGACCCGCGCTACCGTTTCCCGGCCACCGTGCCCGGCGAGGTTCACATGGACCTGATGCGCGCGGGGCTGATCCAGGACCCTAATCTAGGGTTGAACTCGCTCAGTGCACGCTGGGTAGAGGAGCAGATATGGGTCTACCGCAAGAGCTTCACTGCCCCGAAAGAGGCACTCTCTGGACGGAGTATTCTGGTTTTCGAACGCCTGGACTTGATCGCAGACATCTATCTGAACGGACACAAGGTAGGGCAGCACACCAACAGCTTTTACCCATGTCGCGTGGAGGTGACGGGGATTTTGCTGGAGGGTGAGAACCTGCTGGCGGTGTCACTGGATGCCGGCCTTTACCACACCAGTGAGAAGCCGGGAGCCGCCTACACCACCTGGTTCGACCATCAGTTGCACAAACGCGCCTGGCTGCGTAAGCCGCAAAACCAGTTCAGTTGGGACTGGCATCCCCGCCTGATCAATGTGGGCATCACCAAGGGCGTCTCGCTGGAGTATGGTGCCGATGCGCGAATCGACAGCATCAGCTTGACTCCAAAACTGTCGGAGGATCACAACTCAGCTTCCCTACTGGCCGATGTGCGTGTGGAAAATCTGAACGCCTCCGCCAGCCAGGTGGAGCTGAGTGTGGTGTGCGGGGAGCACCGCATCGCGCTGACGCAGGAATGCCAGCCCGGCATGAACACACTGAAGCTGGAGCTGAAGATCGGCCAGCCGAAACTCTGGTGGCCCAAGGGCTACGGCGAGCAGCCGCTATATGATGTGCAGTTCGAGCTGAAGAACACCGACGGTCAGTTGATCGAGACGCAGGGCCGCCGCACAGCGATCCGCAGCGTGGAGCTTGAGCAGACCGTACATCCCGTGGAAGGCAACTACTTTGTGGTGAAAATCAACGGCGTGAGGATGTTCCTGAAGGGCGGCAACTGGGTCCCGCCAGATATGATCTTTGCGAACATCGACGCGGGCCGGTACCGCCGACTGGTTGAGCTGGCGGTGGAGTCAAACTGCAACGCGCTGCGCGTGTGGGGCGGCGGTCTTTATACGGAGAACGAGTTCCTGGACGCCTGCGATGAGCTGGGCGTGGTGATCTGGCACGACTTCATCTTCGCCTGCTGCCAGTATCCTGCCGACGACCAGGTCTGGCTGCAAGATGTGCAGCGCGAGGTAGATTTCGTGACGCGGCATATCTCGCACCACCCGTCGCTCTGCGTCTGGTGCGGCAACAACGAGCTGGAGTGGGGGTTCTGGGACTGGGGCTTCCCCGGTATGAAGGTGCATCCCGACCACAGCCTGTATCACATCCATATCCCGCGGATTGTAAAGCAGAACGACCCCTCGCGCCCCTATTGGCCCAGTTCGCCATATAGCACAGATTACCGGCATCCGCAGGACCCGCATACGGGCGACCAGCACCCCTGGGGTGTGAGCCTTCAGGTGGATGAGACCAACTTCTATGCCTACCGCGGCTATACCGACCGCTTCCCCAATGAGGGAGGTGTGCTGGGCTGCAGCAACCTTGTCACGCTGAAGCAGTTCTTGCCGGAGGGTCAGCAGTACCTGGGCTCCCCCAGTTGGGAGCATCACGACAACGCCACCAACTACTGGCGAAACCCGCTCTCTGAGGCGATGCTGAAGGACTGGCTGGGCAAAAGCGGAAACCAGTTTGAGCTGGAGGAGTATGTCTACGCCAGTGCCATGCTGCAGGCTGAAGGTCTGAGCGAATACGCTGCAAACTACCGTCGGCGGAAGTGGGACAGCAGTTGCGCCATCTTCTGGATGTACAACGACAGTTGGCCCACCACCCATGGATGGACCATCGTCGACTATTATGAGCGACGCAAGCCCAGCTTCTACGCCATGAAGCGCGCGTTCGCGGATATCACGGTTATCTGCGTCTCCGAGGAGCGCAGCATCAAAATCTACGGCGTGAATGACACACAGCAGCCGTTTGATGGTCAGTTGTGGTGCGGTCTGTTTGGTCTGGACGGCTCCATGCCGGGTGACAACAAGCTGGATGTTCACATCCCCGCCAACAGCAGTGTCGAACTGGCCGAAATGCCCAGCCTGCTGCTTCGCGAGCAGGGTATCGAGAAGACCGGTGTGTTTGCACAGTTGTGGGATGGTGCCCACTTGGTGGGGCAGCATCGGCTGTTCCTGGGACGGTTCAAGGAGATGAGCTTCACCCTGCCGAAGATCAAGATCGACTGGCTGGATGACCACGCTATATTCCTGGCCGATGGCTTCGTGTGGGGCGTGTGCATCGATGAGCTGGGTGAAGAGAGTCTGCCTGATAACTACTTCGACCTGCTGCCCCATGTGGAGTACCGCATCCCCTGGCCGGAGTCGCGAGCGCTGCCCAAGGTGCTGCGCATCGGCAACCGGCTGTGTGAGCAGGGGTAGGGCGAGGGCCGTTACTTCATCCTGTGCCTTACAAAATACCAAAGATCAGTGGCCAGTCCGAGGACTGGCCACTGGCGATTCTTAGCGGGGTATGACGGGCATCCCCAAGGTCACAGAGGCGAGGACGGGCGGCCGCTGCATCTGAATGCTTTCGGCTTCCAGCATCTCCACCGACACCGTGTCGCCGAAGTGGAACCGGAAGCTGATGTCATGCACTCCTTGGTCGGAAATCACGGCATTCAGTCTATCCGCCTTGCCAGGATCATGGTGCGCCATCAGCGAGCTTCTGAGCAGCGAGAAACGCGCCACGTCCGGCGAGGCATCAAGCGCCAACACCAGCGGGCAGACCACGCCCAGCTTGGTGCCCGTGCTCTGAAGCAGGCTCCAGCCCATCAGCGGATACTCCCTGCCATCGTTCGGCCGCTCCAGGGATGCACCTGGGATGCCGTCAATCCGCACCTCGGATGCCACCGGCAGCGGCAGACAGAGCTTCAGCATCTTCTGCTTCTCCTGCCAATGCACACGCAGACGCAGCTCCACGCACATCTCCGTATCGTACACGCGCCACTCGGCCTGCAGCTTGCTCTGGCCAACGGTCCCTTGCTGCCAGATCGCCTGCACCATCGGGCCGTCAAGCAGCACCTGGGGTTCTTCCCAGGTATCTGTGGCGGTCACCTCACCGGCGTAGCGGTCGATGCCGTGTGACCAGGTGTCCGATGTGTCGGTGATCAGCTCAAAGTGCGGTAAGGCCATCGCACCACCTGCGGGAAGTGTGAACTGGCGTTTTTGAAGGTCCACGCCCACACCCTGGCTGTTGGACAAAGCCGAAGGTTCTGCCGCCGGCCGCTCTGGCTGCGGAGAGTGTTCTGAACCACGGTCGATGCGGTAGACCATCATCTGCTTCGGTGCTAAATCCGCGTGGATCAACAGCCGGTTATTGCCGTTGGTCACGGCTTCGGGCTTGACCAGTTGGTAGGGCACCTCCTCGTCGCGGTCGTTCAGCAGCTTCCAGTTGGGCTGCCACTGCCGGAACTGCGACCATGGTTCGAACTCGGTGTAGCCCGTGAAGGGTCGGTCAGAGGCGTTGCACAACACCATCCGCTGCATGATGTCAGATGGCAGTTGAATGGTCATGCGGCGCAGGGAATGCGCCGATACCTCGGCGGCGATGGTGAGTGCGTAGCCCAACTGTGCATAGCACTGCTTGTATGCCGATGGGATGCAGCTCCCGGCCAGCACATCGTGGAACTGGTTGAAGGCCACTCGCTGCCAGGCTTTGGCCAGCTTCTTCGCCATCTTGGCATCGGGCACGATTTCCAGCATGATCTCCGCCTGTCGCAGGGCCTGCTCCGCCTGCCGCACCAGCATCTTGATCTGGCGGTCGACCGTGTAGCAGCCAATCGCGTGGTACTGCAGCTCACCTGTGACGACTGGCAGCTGTTGCTTGTCAGCCTCAATCGCCTTGAAGAAGCGCGACATGCTGGAGAACTCAATCACACAGCCGGGGATGGTGTCACGGTTGGCTAGAATCCATTGGATGCTGCCTTCGGTGGGTCCGCCGCCGTGGTCGCCCACGCCGTAGAAGCACATCGTGTGGCGCATCCCCTCGGGTAGTTCAGTTAACGCTCGTTCGACGTGCTCCAGGTGGATGGTCTCATCGAAGGTTCCATAACCGCCCGCAATGCGGAAGGTGGTGAGCTCGGGGCCGTCTTCAAACCCTCTCCATTGGAACACACGCGCAGGGATTGGCTTTTCGTGCTCCTGTGGGCGCATCATCACGTAACAGCTCTGTCCGGCTTCACGTATCAAGCCCGGCAGTGCCGCGGAGTGCCCAAAACTGTCCACATTCACGGCGATGTCAGGGAATATACCAAATCGGCTCTGGAAATAGTCCTTACCAGCCTGAATCTGGCGTTGAAAGCCGATGTCGGTCGGCAGGTTGCAGTCGGGCTGCATCCACCATCCGCCCACGATCTCCCATCGGCCTTGCTTCACATAACCCTGGATTCGCTCGAACAGCTCAGGATCGAGCATCTCCACCTGTTGGTAAGCCCATGCCTCGCCGTGGCTGAAGATGAATTCTGGGTGCCGTTCCATCAGCGTGGCCGCGGTGCGGAACGTGGCCAGCACCTCGTCCATGCCGTCCTGCCATTGCCAAAGCCAAACCGGATCGATATGTGAATGTCCGATCATGTGTATCGTAATGGGTTCACTAATCTGCATGAAGATGCTCCCTATGCGCACTGCGCGTGATATGGTTGTTTACAATATAGCACATTGGTGACACATGATTCGTAAAATGGGGCTGATGTGTGGCGTAAAATATAACTGCTTGATGGTGTTCGTGTTCTCAAACTAAAGGTGGTTGCAAATGGCTGATACCAGACCCAACATTATTCTGATTTTGCTTGATGACCTTGGATGGCGTGATCTGGCTTGTACTGGCAGTGACTTCTACGAAACCCCCAATATCGACCGTCTGGCTAAGAGCGGGATGACCTTCAACTCGGCGTATGCCTCCTGCCCCGTCTGTTCGCCCTCGCGGGCCAGCATCATGACTGGAAAGTATCCGGTGAATGTGGGCATCACAGACTGGATAGACTACGGTTCCTACATGCACCCATTGAAGGGTCGACTGATTGACGCTCCCTACCTAAAAGACCTGTCACTGAGTGAAACCTCGCTGGCTACGGCTATGAAAGAAGGCGGCTATCACACCTGGCATGTGGGCAAGTGGCACCTGGGCGGCAAGGGATTCTACCCACAGGATCACGGCTTTGAGGTGAACATCGGCGGCAGCGAAGCCGGTGCACCCTCCTACGAATATGGCTACTTCTCACCATGGAACCTGCCTAACCTGCCGGAAGGACCTGAAGGCAAGTATCTGACAGATCACCTGGGCGATGAAGCGGTCAGGCTCATTGAGCAGAACGACGGCACCCCCTTCTTCATGCACCTGAGCCACTACGCGGTTCATCACCCCCTGCAGGCACCCGCTGAGCTGGTGGCGAAATATAAGCAGAAGGCCATCGACATGGGCCTGGACAAGATGAAAGTGTTGGAAGAGGGAGAGCCCTTCCACACCGAGGACAAGAAGGGGATGCGTATCCTGCGACGGCTGGTACAGTCGCACCCGGTGTATGCGGCGATGATCGAATCGATGGATACCAGCGTCGGCCGGGTTGTCGAAGCTTTGGAGCGCACCGGTCAGTTGGACAACACGTTAATAGTGTTCACCTCTGACAACGGCGGCGTGGCGACCTCGGAGGGATCGCCCACCACCAACCTGCCCCTGATCGAGGGGAAGGGCTGGATGTATGAGGGGGGAACCCGTGTGGCCTTCCTGGCTTCCTGGCCCAGCGTGATCGCCGCAGGCTCGCAGTGCGATCTGCCGATCACCAGCCCGGACCTCTACCCCACCTTCCTTGAGGCGGCTGGTCTGCCGCTCAGGCCTGAGCAGCACTCCGACGGTGTCAGCCTGTTGCCCGCTCTGCATGGCGAGACCGAGTTATCCCGGGACGCGCTGTTCTGGCACTATCCGCACTATGGCAACCAGGGCGGCACCCCCGGATGCAGCATCCGCAAGGGCGATTATAAGCTGATCCACTTCTTTGAAGATGACCGGTTGGAACTCTACAACCTGGTAGATGACGTGAGTGAGCAGCATAACCTGGCCGATGAGCTGCCCGTTGTGGCCACCGAGCTCCACCGCGAGCTGTGGAACTGGATCGAGAGCGTGAATGCCCAAATCCCGCAGCCCAACCCCGACTGGAAGGGGTAGAGCAGCGTGTTCGTCTGAACCACGGATGACACGGATGGGACCCAACGCAAAGGCGCAAGGGTGCAAGGACGCAAAGGGGTTTGTCTGAACCACGAATTACGCGGATTTACAGGATGACACGGATGGGGAGGTGTCATCGCAAAGGGAAGTCCCTGGGAACGCCAATCGCCTGATTGGCCTCCCTTCCCATTCGTGTACATTCGTGTCTATTAGTGGTTAATAAATCCGGAATTGTAACCACGAATGAACACAAATAAACACGAATATCGGCCTCCTTCTCCATCCTTACCATCCGTGAAATCCGTGGTTCAGATAAAATATAGCGTCAATAAAATCCCCCTGCACCTTTGCCACCTTGCGTCTTTGCGTTGGATTCCATCCCACCCATCCCCCTCATCTGTGGTTCAGATGGCTTCACCAAGAATTTACTGATATCCACTCGGTACAGTGCTTCAATCCCCAACTATATAAAGTATAATAATACATCAAACATCTCTATATTTCGTATCATACTACACATACACATTGCGTGAGGAACGCAACGATCTGACGGAACTGAGCCGGAGGTCAAGCTATGTATCGTATTACTTCAATGGGTGCGGTCATACATATCATACTACTGGCCCTACTGACGGCAACCCTGCCACAAGCGGTTGCTGCGGATGTGCCTGCCCCTACCATCACATCATTCACGCCCAATAGTGCTTATGTGGGTGAGTATGGCGATGTCGTCACTATTACCGGCGTGCATTTCACCGGCACCACACGGGTTGCATTTAACTACAATGCGCTTGTAGCTACTTTTACGGTAGATAATGACACGACCATCAGGACGATCGTGCCCGAAGGAGTCATGACGGATGTGATCTGCGTGACGACTCCAGGCGGCACCGCATTAAGCCCAGGTAATTTTACTGTGATGCCCATACCTGGTCCGACCATCGCCTCCTTCTCGCCGGACAGGGCATATGTGGGTGAATACGGGCAGACGGTGACCATCAAAGGCACCAATTTCAATGGAGCCGGACGGAATTTCACAGGCACCACCAGAGTGGCGTTTAACTATAACGCACTACCTGCTGAGTTCAAGGTCATCGATGACACCACCATCGAAGCCATCGTTCCTGAGGGTGTGATGACGGAGGTGATCTGTGTGGTCACCGCAGGCGGCACCGCCCTCAGTCCATATGGCTTTACTGTGATGCCCATCCCACAACCCACCATTACCTCCTTCTCACCGGACACAGCCTATGTGGGTGAGCATGGGCAGACAGTGACCATCAAAGGTACCTATTTCAATGGGGCCGGACGCAATTTCACAGGCACCACCAGGGTGGCGTTCAACTACAATGCATTACCCGCTGAGTTCACTGTCATCGATGACACGACGATCAAGGCCATCGTTCCCGAAGGTGTGATGACGGATGTGATCTGTGTGGTCACCTCAGGCGGCACCGCCCTCAGCCCATATGCCTTCAAAGTGGTGCCCATACCCCCTCCGAGCATATCCTCCTTTACGCCAGACAACGCGCAAGAGGGGGTCTTTGGACAGAAAATAACCATCCGCGGCACAGGGTTCAAAGGAGCCGGACATAACTTCACAGGCACCACGCAAGTGGCGTTCAACCATGGTGCCTTGATCGCGAGCTTCACAGTGATTGATGCCTCCACCATCGAAGCGGTGGTGCCGGAGGGTGTCGTGACCGACTACATCAGCGTGGTCACCTCAGGCGGCACCGCCACAAGCAATACGCCTTTCATCGTCTGGCAGCCGGTCACGTTGAATGTGGCGGTATATCCCGGTGCTGAGTATCTGGGCAGCATCAATGGTATGGGGCTATCTTATAGGCTGGTGGGTACGAAAGCATACGCAGGTTCACTCGATCTGAATGGTAATGGCGTCATGACGATCACCGGTTTGCGGCCCGGCAGTTACAAGCTGAGCATTTACGGCAGCCACTGGCTGGTCAGCACCACAATGCATGAATATGCCATACCCGAAACTGGTTTGATACAACTGTCACTTGCGAACGGTGATGCAGATGGCGACAACCGCGTGAACCTGTTTGACTTCGTGGTGCTAGACACCAAATTCGGAACATCCAATTCCATGGCTGATCTTGACGGCGACGGTACGGTCAATCTATTTGACTACGTGATCATCGACAGATACTTTGGTGCCCAGGGAGACACGTTTCTCCACCAGTGACCAAGATCAACCCCAAAGATGGTGTGAGTGCCGGTTGGTGAGTTCACAATGGCGTATGTGCCCCGTGTGTGTTGATTGAACTAGCAAAACCGATGCGCTAACCGCAACCATGAATTTGTGCGCTGGATTGGTCGGATGCGTCCGATCCGACCGATCTAGCCTCATGTACCCGAAAACTTCACCCGCTGCCGTTGAGCCAGCGTTTGATGGCCGCGATGACGCCGGGGGTGCGTGCGCTGAACTGGTGGCCTTCCGGTTCCCACCAGCCGTAGACGCACATCATCACCGCCCCCTCGCGCGTCAGGCTGTCCAGGTGCGCATTCGCACCCTTCTCGGTGCGGCTGTTGTTGCCAAACTCCATCTCCACCGCACCCCAGTCAGGCTGGCGCATCTTGCGGAAATCATCGCCGATCACCTTGATGTCACAAACCCCATCCATCACGGTCACACCCGGACGGCAGCTGGGGTTCACGGCAGTCGACAGAGGCAGCACACAGCCGTTGTCTGCCAGCACCTTCGGGATGTTCGGGGTGGTGATCGCGCCGGTCAAGTGCGTGTATATCCGCTGCTTCGGCAAACCAGCCCTCAAGCAGAGGCTTGCCCAAAACTCGCTGAAATCATGCACCACATCGGTCAGTATCTCACGGCGAACCTGCTTCGGTGTGATGCCTTTCTTCATGGCCAGCTTTTCGATCTTCGCGGCATTGTAGCCGCGCGTTGTGAGTGCGGCGAATCCGGTTTCGATGAGGTCTTCGGCTCCGAATTTCACTTTTCCATCTTGAGGCCAGCTCGCAGGGTCATCCAGACCACACACGGTGGCGTCGTAGAAGCCGGTTTCCCAGCCAGTCACCACGCCTGCGAACAGATACTCTCGACCCTCTTTACGCCACCGCTTGAGTCGATCGACGATGGGGGGCAGTATCCACTTTGTGAGCCGCATTTTGATGTCTGCACGCACTTTTGGGCTCTCGAAGTTCCGAGGGGCCTCGACCCGGAACCATGTGCCCCAGTTGATCCATCGGCTTTTGGCGATGGGGCCTGTCTTGCTGCCAGTCGATGGCCAGTCGCTCCACTCCACCTCGGAGGGGTCGGCACTGGGTGCCGGGTAGTTCCAGTCGTCCATATGGATGAGCACTGGGTAGCCGGTTTTTTCCGCTTTGTCCAACACGGAGATCACCTGTGTGCGGAGCTGCTCAGGTGGCGTGTTCAAGGTGTAAAGCACGGTTCCGAAGCCTATCTGCCGCGGCTTTTTAGGATCTGCCGCAGGAAAACACTGGCTGAAGCTCTCAGTATCGCCCAGGATGATGAAGTATTTAGTGTCCACGATGCCCCCTTAACCGCCGTTCAGCGGATCGTATAGAGATAGTATAGATGAAAAACATTCGAGAGTACCACATCCTACTCGTCCTACTCATCTGATCTGTCATCACCCGGTGCATATACCCGCTAACCGCCCACCTTCGGCAGCCAAACGGTGACTGTGGTGCCTTTGCCCTGCTCGCTCTCGATCGCGAGCTTGCCGCCATGCGCCTCGACCATCCGGCGGGCGAGGCTGAGGCCCAGACCGATGTGGTTGTCGCCAGGTGATCTCGCGGCATTCACACGGTAGAATGAGTCCAATATGCGTGGAAGGTGTTCCGCTGGAATGCCCACACCGTTGTCAGAAATGGTCACGCACACGGGGTCGCCATCGGTGATGACCGCTCGCACCGTGGCCCCCTGACCCGCATAGCTGATCGCATTGCCCACGATGTTGTCCAGCACCTGGGTGATGCGGTCCGCATCCACCATCGCCTTCACTTGCACAGAGGAATCCACAGGCTGCAGCGTGATGCCTGCCTGTTGGGCGTCCGCTTCATAAGAGTTGAAAACCGCGGCCACGAGAACCTGCAGATCGGCTTCGGATTTGCTCACGGGCAGTTGGTCCAGATCAAGCTCTACCAGAGCCATCACCTCCTGAACCAGCCTCAGCATCCGCTCGGATGTTCGTACCAGCACCGACACCGCCCGATCCCTGCGCTCAGGCTCTTGGGCCAGACCATCCTGCAGAGCACCGGCCATGGTGCGCATGGTGGTCACCGGACTGCGCAGCTCGTGCGCCACATCCGCCAGGAACTGCCGTTGACGCCTGGCGTCCTCTTCCAGACCGCTGATGTGCTGCGACACCTCTTGCGCCATATCGTTCATGGCTGCTGCCACTACCGAAAACTCGCTTGTGCCCATGGCGGGCAACCGATAATTGTAGTTTTTAGACCGGAAGCTGCGGGCCCCATCGGCAAGCTGCATCAACGGACGGGTCAGCCGACGCCCCAGCCAGACAGCAGCCAGTATCGCCAGGCTGACCGCGATCACTAGCCGAAGCAGCACCCAGCGGATATCCTGAGGTGTGAACAGCCCGGGCGGGCGATCCCCACCACCGCCACCACCTCTGCGCGGGCGGTCACCGGGGGCATCGGCACCGGGCTCGATGATGGGAGGAACACGGTCTGGCGCACCCATCCCCTGATGTCTGCCTTGAGCTTGGTTATTATCAGTGGCGAGTCTGGGGGAGTGGGGCGGACGGCCCATGATGAAATCCCAAAATCCAAACGTCGGCTCCGGCATAGGCTGAGGGTATGCCGCCGGATAGGCCAGCATCTGCTGCCGCATCGACTTCATGCCCAGGTAGTTGATGTAGTTGGCCAGGCCTGTGCTTAGCACCCAGCTTAGCAGGATGGTGACTAATACCGCCATCGCGACCTGAAATCGCACACTATCCTTCGGGACGGTAAGCATACCCCACCCCCCTGATAGCCACTATCGGCAGGTCACTGCATCCCGCGGCCGAAAGCCGCTCTCTCATGCGGTAGATCAGGTTATCTACCAGCCGCAACTCACCGAAAAACTCACCACCCCATACCACCTCAACCAACTGCTCGCGGGTGAACACGATATGAGGCTGTTTCATCAATGCCACCAGCAGCTCAAACTGCATGGCGGTCAGTTCGATGTTGGTGTCACCAACAGCCACGCGGTGTTCGTCCACAAATACCGCAAGGTTCTTCCATCTATAGCTCGGGCTGGCGACAGTGCCTTTGGACATGCGCCGGATCAGTGCCTTCACCCTGGCCACCAGTTCCAGCGCGTGAAACGGCTTCGTGACGTAGTCATCAGCACCCAGCTGGAAGGCACGCACCTTGTCGATCTCCAGGTTCTTGGCAGAAAGCATCATCACCATCACATCGGATTCTGCGGTGATGGTCTCACATACCTTCAAGCCATCGATCCCGGGCATCATGATGTCCAGGATCACCAGGTCGGGCTTGTTCTCCCGAAAGCGGGCGAGGGCGCTCTCACCATCATTGGCCACCACTACCTCGAAGTTTTCGGCTTCCAGATACCAGCGCAGGCCTTCTATCAGGTCTGCATCATCGTCCACTATCAAAATCTGGTTTGGCACCGTGGTCACCACTCTTCCTAAGCGCATCGAACAAGCTCATTGTAGCATTGTGCTGATATGAAGGCAATCCATATATCGTTGCAATAAGGCTGACCACAGAAGGCGGATCAAACTGCGATGGAACCGCGATTTTACATTATGAACTCTGCCATAATAGCAGTGTCTATCTATATAGAGAGTTCTACAATGAATGACTCTGAGAACGCACCCTAACGAACAGGAGCAACCGAAATGAAGAGCCTGAAACTGATATCCGCCGCAGGATTGGCCGTGATACTGTGTAGCAGCATCGCCGCGGTGGGCAATGCACAGCAGCCCCCCGGCGGGAGTGGCCCGATGCCGGGGATGGGTCCGCAGATGGGCCCGATGAACATGCCTCAGATGATGCCAGGAATCACCAAGGTGGGCGTGAAGGGTGTGTTCACACTCACGGGGAGCACGCTCAGCAAGTTGAGCCTGATCACACTGAAAAAGATTACCAGCGTGGAGCTGGTGCAGATACCCCCCACAACCCAGCCCTCCGGAGTCGGTGGAATGAGCGGGATGAGCGGGATGAGCGGGATGTCGATGATGATGGCCATGCAGCCGTCCAGATCGGTGATGGTCCTCACCTCAGATAAAACCCTGGTCGTGCTCGGTGACCAGTTCTTTAGTGTCGATGCTGCCACGATGAAAATCGTGGGTAAAGCCACACTGCCTATGCCCGCACCCTCGATGCCCGGTATGCAAAACATGCCGATGATGCCTGGAATGATGGGTCCAGGCAGTTCTATGCCCGGAAACCCCAATCAGCAGATGCCAGGTATGATGCCTGGTATGCAGGGCGACCCCAACCAGCCGATGCCTGGCATGATGCCCGGTATGCAGGGCGACCCCAATCAGCAGATGCCCGGCATGATGTCCGGTATGCCTGGTGACCCCAACCAGCCGATGCCAGGCATGATGCCCGGTGGCGGACCACAGCAGCCAATGCCCGGCATGATGCCCGGTGGTGGACCACAGCAGCCAATGTCCGGCATGATGCCCGGTGGTGGGCCACAGCAGCAAATTCCAATGATGATGAGTATGATGATGATGCGTCAGGGAATGCAGATGCCGTCGTCGCAAACGACCATCGAGGTTCAAGGCACCACAGCGTATGTCATCACCGGCTCTACGGTGGTCGCGGTGAATATCAACAACGGCAAGATCACAGGCACCAACCTGCCGGCAGCCCTAAAACCACCGGTTAGGAAGTAACCTGTTCGGTGCCTTTCGGGCGAACGGAGCGATCCGTTCGCCCATTTTACTACTCAGCCATAGGGTAAGAAATCGCCCGTGTTGGCACGGCATCTGAAGAGGTGCGACCCCCGTTCGGGGGTAAACACTACGACTTTTGACCAGGGGTATCGCTGCGCTCACCCCTGGCTATAAGAATCTTACCCACTTCGTGGGTGTCCGGAGGGATGGCTGTCCGCCTTTATTGCAGCCGATCGTTGCCTATGTCCGGGGCGGTCTGTGCGCAGGCTAATGGCTGCAGAAGGCTCAAGACCGCGCCGGTCTGGCGGTTAGCCATGAAAGATATGTGTCAGGAAAAACCCGGCCGGTCTATAGACAGTCTATTACCCACAAATCCAGTTGGGATCGTATCGACCATGTGCCGCGACATAAATGTCTCGGCTACTGATCAACAAGCCCGCTAAACCGGGCTGCGGAGCTCCTTGCCGACAAAGATAACGTTAATGAAGACTGCTTCAGCAGTCTTGGTGTTCAATAACCGAGACATTTATGTCGCGGAATCGGTGACCTACTGGCCATGCGGTATTTGTGGGTAATAGACTGGTCTATAGGCAGTGGCCTCCGCAGGCGTGCTGACAGACTGCCCCGGACATAGCCAACCAAGTCAGTTCAAGAAGAAGGAACCTTGATGGCGCACGGCGTAATGTAAGAAAAATGGGAGATTCGCCACTTATGCCATCCACCACCATCTGCGTCAAGTGCCTCAGCAAGGGAGATATCATCTCCAAAAGTGCGGCAATATTGGGTCAGCAACTGAAGCAGCGCTGCAATATCAACGTCAGTCACTCAGGGAAGGCGGAGCTGAACGTGCAACTTCGGTTGAACCCAGAGCTTGGCATCAACGGATATGCGATCAGCCAGGAGGCCGCAACCATCACCATCGAAGGCGGCGACCAGCCCGGTGTGCTGTATGGTGTGGGAGGGTTCCTCAGAGACGGCACCTATCACAGCGATGGCTTTCAGCCTGGCCCCTGGTGCGGCCAGTCGACGCCCACACTGCCGGTGCGCGGTATCTACTTTGCCACCCACTTTCACAACTTCTACCACGACGCACCGATTGAAGATGTGCAGCGGTATGTGGAGGAGCTGGCACTGTGGGGCGTGAACAGCCTGATGGTCTGGTTTGACATGCACCACTACCACGGCATCAACGACCCCGCCGCCCAGCAGATGATTCATCGGCTCCGCTTGATCCTGCAGACCGCGAAAGGCGTAGGTATGGGACGAGGTCTAGGGGTGATCGGTAATGAGGGATACGCCAACAGTCCTGTGGCGATGCGCTCCAAGGGGCCGGGTCGTGGCGGCTACTACGGTGTGGAAATCTGCCCCAACCAGCCGGGTGCGAAGCAGCAGATTGTGGGCCAGTTCCGCGAGCTGTTCGAGCAGTTTAAGGACATCGGCATCACCGATATGTGGATATGGCCATACGATCAAGGCTCGTGCTCCTGTGAAAAGTGCCAGCCATGGGGCAGTAACGGCTTTTTGAGTATCGCCAAACCGGTGGCGGATCAGGCACGCAGCAGCTTCCCTGGTGTCAAAGTGTATCTTTCCACATGGTATTTCGATGAAACGGAGTGGCAGGGGTTAGCGGAGGCGTTCCGCGTGCGTCCGAACTGGCTGGATGCGCTCATCTCCGAGCCCGGCAGTGCCGCTTTCACCAAATCCTCCCCGGGTGGCTTGCCGGCTTTAGGTTTCCCTGAGATCAGCATGAACGGCATGTGGCCATGGGGCGGGTTTGGCGCCAATCCTCAGCCTGCAGCCCTCCAGAGATATTGGGATGCCGTCGGGAAGCAGAGCATGGGGGGATACCCCTATTCAGAGGGCATCTTTGAGGACATCAACAAGGTCATCTGTGCTCAGCTTTACTGGAACCCCGACGCATCGATAGAAGATATTTTGAAGTCCTACATAGCTTACGAGTTCAGCCCCGAGCTGCAGTCGGAGCTGTTGATGGTGTTGCATACGCTGGAGCAGAACCACCACTTCCGCGGGTGGCCGGGCCTGTTTGAGGACTATGAAGGCTGGTTCCCCACCAAAGGAATAGCCCCGCAATCGGACCCAGGTGCGGAAGCGGCTTATGAGGCAATCAAACAGGCCGACACGCAGCTAACGCCCTACGCCAGGAAAAGCTGGCGCTGGCGTGTAGTTTATCTGCGCGTGCTGTTGGATGCCGAACTGAAGATGAATGGCGGCAAACCCAATCTTGCCTGCGAACGTGCCTTCAGGGAGCTGACGAAAATCTACCACGCGGAGAATGGGCAGATAGACGTCAAACCGCCGGCCGCAGGCTGAATTATCGATGTCCACCGCCCGGCAGCTAGATCACATGCCGGGTCGATATTGGTCTGATCTGGCTGTTTGAAAAGCGTGAGCTGGGCGTTGTGTGTTAGACTAACCCTGAATGCATCGCACGCATACGCATCATTTCGAGTCACAGTTGAATAACAAAAGGTCTATAGATATAAATATTCCGCTATCTGTCATCTGGAGTTGGGATAGTCCGATCACGGCTGAACAAGCCGTCACGCAACTAGAAAGAATCGCTGAACTTGGGATCAAACAGGTGATGATCGAATGGTCTCCAGGTGCGGTTCCGTTCTGGAGCGATCGTTGGCATAGTTGCTTCGAGGCCGTGCTGCATACGGCGCAGAGTATCGGGGTGCAAATCATACTCCGTGACGGCAACATGCCAGAGGACGACGCCTCCGAATGCTTGGCCGGGCGGCCAGGTGTCGCACGACATCTCAACCATAAGCTGATAATAGTCGGCCGCAATGAACGCCTCGTTGCCCCTCTGCCGATGGGTGATCTGGTGGGTGCCCGCGCATATGGCCTGGAGAACGGGCAGTTAAATGCGGAGAACAGTATCAACCTCGACCAGTTCGTGACCGGCAACCTGCTCGATTGGTATTGCTCGTTTGATTTGGCACTCATTACTGTGTTTTGCTCTGCGCTTGATGATGGCAATAGCTGCGATCAGTTCATATTTGATGATTTCCGGCTGCACTGCCTGGAAGCGAAGCTGGCGGAAATCCAGCGCCGCTACCAGGGTTATATGGGCAACACCCTCAGCGGCTGGGCCTTGACTGTGGCGGCCTGCCAGCATAGCCTCATATGGACGCCTCTCTTCCCTACCCAATTCGAGGATCGCACCGGTTACAACCTGGTAGACCATCTTGCGTTGCTGGTGCTAGAGGGAGCAGGATGTGAAACCATCCGCCGCGACTACCACGATGTGGCCGGTGATTTGATCATTGAAAACTTCCTGGAACCCAGCCGACGATGGATACGCAGTTGCGGGATCCGGCTTTACGGCGGCCTTAGTTGGGAAGAGAATGGGGACACTCTGGACAGCCTGTCGCTGAACCGGATGCGCCTGCTGAGGCACGTGGACAGTGCCCTGGTTGAGCAAATGCCGGAGCAACGGGACCTGCTCTCGATGTCGATGGCTTCAGCCGTCGCTGACCGAACTGAGTCTGTGCTGCGCGGAGCACTGAGCCAACCGATAACGGATTCGCTCACGCGCATACAGGAGTCATTAAAACTTGGGGCGGATTTGGTCTGGCTCGACTCCGTGGAAAGCAGCGACACCGAATCTGGGCTCATCGGCCTTCAGAGCATCATCAACGAGCTCCAATCCTCGGATCAGCTTGATGACCCAGCGGATTCCACCGGCATATATCATCCTAGCAAAACGCTGGCGGCTTACTCCGCGATTTATGACCCGTTGAAAGGTCTACGCGAAAACCCAGCCATGGTTGCTGATGGTGATCGTGCCCGCCGAATGAACATTCAGTTGGAACAGATGTGCGAGATGATGAACCAGAACAGCGTGAACGCGAAGATACTGGACACACCACTGCTATGCGGGCTGCAGGCATGTGATGGTGGTTATCTACAAGCCAGGCTGGGCGGCATTCGTTATCGAAGCATCATATTGCCCGGCGTGCTGGTGGTCAGCCTGTCTGAACTGCTGTTACTGGAGGAGTTCGTCAGTAAGGGTGGATTGCTCATAGCATGGGGATCACTGCCCACTCACAGTGCAGATACCGATGAGAGACATAGGCTGATGTCGTGTTGCCAGCGGCTTTTTGGTTGCGACACTAACCCCAAAGAGGCATGCAGTCATCCACATGGCTTAGGCAGATCGAACTTCATCCCTTTTGAGGCTGGTTCAGAAAAAGCGTGTATTCAGAATATGATCTCTATGGTCAGTTAGCGAAATAACACCACAGCGACCATATCATGGCTACCTACTTCTCCCACACGATCTTCACTGGATGCAGTTCGGTACACCAAAAAGCCCAGTTCAAGCCCGGATTCGCACTATACGCATATCCCAGATAGATGGGGCGTTTGGTGTCGATCTGCCCCTCCGGGTCGGCACTGATGCCGCAGTTCGATATCCATGTGCGCAGATTATGAGTTACATGGACGGGTTCACTCCAGGTGATCCCATCACGTGAGGTTCTCACAGCGATAAAGCTGTGATCAGTGAACCGGCTGGCGGTACTCACGGCAATGAAGCATTTATATGCAGGAACGTACTTCACATCAGCACTATCTTCGGCATCTAGACGATCCCACGCGGCTCCAAAAAGCTTCAGCTTTGCGGGCCAGTTATCATCATCGGCAGGCGCGGTTGCCACCATGGTGCGGTCAATGCTCGCACTCTTGCCTCCTTGCCCTGGCCAGCTGCCAAGAGTGTAATAGATGAACAGCCTCTTGCCCACGCGGACAAAGCTTGGTTCACCCGCACCCCACCACTTCACCGGGCTGTGAAATGAAACCAGCGGAACGGGGCTGGTGCCTCCCCAGCCTTTACCGTTCCATTTTGCGTATGGACCTGTGGGGCTGGTGCTGCGGGCCACGAACACTTCATTACGATTGCTCGGCATATTATCAACACCGGTCGTGCCCAGGTAGTAATATGATCCCAGCTTGATCACGCCAGGGTCGCAGGTGCTGTATTTTTCGCGTGAACTGGGGACGGGCCTGAGAACTACTGTCTCTGGGCCGGTCGGCTTGCCGTCGGCACTCAGCTTTTGGTGCCGGATCCAGTCCCACTGCCAGTACATTCCATCGACCACACCTTCGTATGGGTATGCCTCACCGAACAGTTTTGCGCCGGCGAAATCAGTAGCCGCATTGTCATCTACCGAGCCGCCAGGGGCCGAAAAGAAGGCATCGATGCTGCCGTCTGGATTCATCAGCATGGTGGGACCATATCGGTATAGCCCTCCAAAAGTCACTTTTGAGGGGTCGAATATGGTCCAGCCCGGCCCCGCTTCTATGGTCAGACGACGGATGGGTGTAGGATGAGTGCTCTTGGCGACATCGCCCATGGCATGACCGCTTAGCGATAACCAGGCACCCGCCCGTAGGGGAACAACGACACAAAGACCGTCCCAAGGGGCGGGCACGTGAAGGATCACGTGCCTTTGCCCTGGGTTTACTGCACTTCATCTTAGAAGTTGCTTGGTTCTAAGGAGTTACGCGTTAGCGTATAGCGTGGTGTGCCGTTGAAAGTGCGCACA
The DNA here is from genome assembly GCA_963677485.1 of Armatimonadota bacterium. Classification (GTDB taxonomy): domain Bacteria; phylum Armatimonadota; class HRBIN16; order HRBIN16; family HRBIN16. The sequence continues at coordinate 2,573,421 of OY781964.1, forward strand.
CCAATAGTGACTGGCCAAAACACATCCCATCCAATAGAAGTGTATTCCTTCGGTGCCCACTCAGATACACAGTAAGTGGTGTCACCTGCAAGTATTTTGTAGTCCACCACTTCCCGTTGATCGTTGCCAACATATCTGCGATTGCGTCCAACAACTACCCCTGCAAGCATAAGGCCTTGATGGACTGAACTCGTCGTGTCTAGGTTTTCCACGGATGTTTCACTACTAAACTCGTGGGTTGTCACGTGTGCAATCGTCTCGTTGGTTTTCGGGTCTATCATTTCTTTACGTGGGGCTGAAGGATTACCTTCACGTGCATCAGGCATTTTTCGCCAACTCCTCTAATTTGTGATAGTGCTCCTGAATCGTAGGCTTTACCTAGTTCATCGGCAGTGCTGTAGTGTGATAGTAGCTTCGCGTAACGGCCATATTCATCCACAGTGAGAACTTTACCGTCATAGCGAGTAGGCTCGAAGTAAGTGTATAGTTCGTATTTGAACATCTCACCTCGGTTGCTGACGTGATACGATGCCTCGATCATACGTCGGGCTACCGCACCACATGCCTTTTTGAAACCTCCTTTCTTCTGTCGTTTCCACATATTGTATCCCCAGTTACCCAGCGCTTCCTTGGGTCTGGCAATGAGGATTTGTGCGGCATGAGTGAGTGCTGAGTGTAACTTTTGATTCCCTCCACGCCTGGCCTGTGAGGTGACTTTACCTGCGCTGACCTTCAGGCTGGGGTCACAGCCGGCATATGCGGCTAGAGCCTTCGCATTTGGAAATCGCGTGGGGGTGATTACTTCCGTCATCCAGTAGAGGGTACTGAGTGGGCCGAAACCGGGGATGGAGAGCAGCAGCTCTTTCAATCGGGTTCCATTGACAATTTCACCCGTTCCCAGAGTAAACTCTGTTGTGTCAGCGGTTTTCTGGGCGATCTGTTCATACTTCTTGACTTTACTAATCGCATCGTCGTATTCTTTATACAGTTCATAGAAAACGGGTCTAACGGTTGGTGGGATGCCATCAGGGCACACACCGTTAGATCGAACAGGCCTATCCTCAAGCAAGTCTTGAATGATGGCTCGGCCACGTGATGACACTACGGGGTCTTCTGCGCCTATGGTGTGCCCGTATCGCAGCAGAAAATTATTGATGCGGTTTGAGGCTCGAAGTGCCATTCTTTTGGCGTCTTCGCGCATGTTTAGAAATATACGCAGCGTTTGTATGGGCATGGGTGCCAGGTATGATACCGGCCACATGCCAGTGATGGCATGGTATGCCAACAGCCGAGAGTCCAGTACATCCGTTTTACGTCTGGACGGGCTAGCGAGTAACGGATTGACCACCGATGGGATACCACCAAATGCCCTGATGATGGGCAGGTGATATGTGCCGGTGCTCTCTATTGTGTATGCCAGACCGTGACTGTCAAGGGTATCTATGGCATCTTGATCGCCATATTTGAGTATGGTTTCTATACACCAATCTCGTGCTTGACAGAGTTGGTTCCATGAGGTAGTAAACTGCTGTTCGTGGCGTTTTACCCCATTTTCATTCCTGACATTGACACAAACTTGAATGAAGCGCGAATGACAGTCAATACCCACACCAAATGCCTTAAGGCTATATGCTTCTACCGCATCCTCTTGTTGAGAGGGGTCGGTGAACGAATCTCCTATTCGTGGTATATCCGACATGTTGTTATCGTCGCCCCCTTATGCGCAGCCTGGTTAACAGTAGTCACGCTACTATTGAATATACGGCGCTGTGTAATAATTATGGTGTATATATTTCTACGTGTCAAGGCTTTTTTACTAAATTTCAAGATATTTTTTCAAAATTTTTCGAAATTGGGTTTTGACACACTTTTTAGTCGATAGTGACAATAATTCGGTCGTATGGACCAAAATCGGCTTAGGTTTCTTTGAGGTATATTGCTGTGCTGTTCGGCGAAATGAGGTGTTTTTGCGGGCGGATTTGCCTAAACGGGTACGTACATTAATGTATAGTACGTACACTGTATATAGTCTTTATAGGAGAAGCTGCACACCAACGCAGTGATGAGAAACTGTATGAGTTTGCGAATACCTGTCGTCATTTTGAGCTGATCCCTTCTGAATGCGAGACGGGGCATACTATTGATTCTCAGTATACAGCCTTAGCAGCACCGCGTGTCCCTTGCATGAGCAGTTGGTTATGTGCAAGAATCGGGTGATGCGGAACTGATGCGACTATAAATACAGCAATATCCAGCATACCGGAACTGATGAAATAGAGGACAACTTAATGAGTGCAATGACTTCCCGCGAACGAGTGCAATGTGTTTTGAACGGCGGAAAGCCTGACCGCGTACCGTTCAACTTCTGGATGGACCGCGACATCATGGCCCGACTTGATGCGAAGTGGGGGGCGGACTTCCGGCTGACCCACTACGGTGTGGATGTGATCGAAGCCTTCGCAACGCTTCCTTTCTGGTGGACAGTACCGCCCAAAATGGTGCATGACGCCATCACCTCATGGCAGGTGGAGCCCATCATCGATGACATTCGCAAAGCGCTGGATCTGCCCTTACCCACACAACAGCACATCGATGCGGTGACCCTGGACATCGAGGCGAAGCGTGCAGCCAACCCGGATAAGGCGATCTTTGCCCTCACATTAGCTCCGCTGGATATCATCTTCCCTCTACGCCTGATGGAAGGCGCGATGATCGATATGATGGATTACCCCGATGAGTTACATGAGGTGCTCAGGCGGTACCGGAGCATCATGATCCCTGCCATGGAGAAGGTCTGCGCATCCGATATCGATGTGTTGTATCTGGCGGGTGATATTTGCAGCGTGAACGGGCCGATGATCTCACCGAAGCTTCTGCGTGAGTTCCATTTCGAGTATATGAAGGAACTGGTTGATATCGCCCATGCGGCCGGGAAGAAGGTTCTCTATCACACCGATGGCCGGCAGAACCATCTGTGGCCGATGTTCATGGAATACGGCTTTAACGGCGTGAACCCCGTGGAGGCGCGTTACCACGACTACAACGACTTCGTGGCCGATACGCGGGGAAAGCTCACGTTGTATGGCGGTCTAGATAACTGCAACGTCATCCCCAACGGCACCGTGGACGAAGTGCGTGCTCAGGTGCGCAGCGTATTCGACATCGTGGGTAAGAACGGCGGGCTGATCTTCAGCTCACACGACATCCCCTCCTGCGTTCCGATGGAGAACCTCGACGCCATGGTGGATGAGATCAAGAGCTGCACTTATTAGGTTGCCGGCTTGAGGCATAAAATGGGTATCATGTGGGAAATACGGATGGCTAACGCGAGTCAGCCATCCGTCTCATGCATCGTCAAACAGCCGGAACGGCCGCTTGAATCCGTCTTTTGTCTTTTCCAGTTTGTCGGCATCGACCAGACGCTTGATCCAGTCTTTCGCGTGGGCTTTTGGGATGCTCAGCCGTTCCGCAACGGCCACTTCGGTGATTAGCCCTGGCATCGCGAGTATCAACTCAGATACCAGCTTGAATAACTGTATGGCCGCACTATCATCTTCTGAAGTCACCGAAGTTGTAATAGTTGGTGCTTGCTGGTACGGCGTCGCAGGCTCCCGTAATACAGCCAAGTCACCTACCGGCAGCTCAGGTTGAACAACCTCAGGTTTCGCAGGATTTTTGAGTGCTTCTGTCAGCGCATCAGAGTCGTTGGGGTTGGGCCAATCCACCGCCCCCTTGGCCTTGAGCGCCTGAAGGGCCCCGCCAGCATCGCTGGCAGCCCTGACATATACGGTGATGCCCGTCCCTTTTTTATTTTTGGTAAGCTGCTCCACCGCCCCAGCCCAGGTACCGCCCTTTTCCAGGTCGCAGTTTACCACCAGCGCGGCGTCTGCTAGTGCATATACCAATTTGTTGCGTTGCATGGCATTGCCAGCATTAAATCCGGCCTTTGGGTCATATGGTGACATGAGCAGCAGTTGCCCATCCATGATCGCCTGCCGGTGGCTGGTGTTCAACACAGACCGCTCCATACTGTCCGCGAGCACCCCGACCACCATTCCACCCCGCTCCAACCCGCCGCGCATCGCCGACTGGTCAACCCCCCTGGCACCGCCAGAGACCACAGTACACCCCGAACGGGCGGCCAGGCGGCCGATCTCTTCAGTCCATTCCAATATCTCATCATCGACGTGGCGTGAGCCCACAATCGCCAGTCCGCCGGTTTCACACAACGCGATGTCTCCGCAGCCGTATATGACCGGCGGAGCATTATGGTTCAACCTGTTGATGTAACGGCTTGGATAACCCTCATCGCCTTCAGAGACCACCCGGATGTTCAGTGCCCCCCAGCGTTCCAGAACCTGGGTCAGAAGGAAACCGCGTCCTAGTAACTGGTGAACTCGGCTTACATCGATGTCTTGCTGACATCCCAGCTCCACCAGATCATACACGCCGGGCTCGAGAAGTGCTTGCAGTTGGTATCCCCGTTCGGTCAGACGGCCGCCGAATCGGCGATATTCGCCCGGTGACAGCAGTTTTGCCTCGGGATCGGTGCGGCTAAGTATCAGTGGAGCGGTTAACAGCAGGGCTGCCTTGGTGTTTTGTGTCGGTGACATCATCAATCCCCATGTCCGGTTTTTGCGAGCGCGAATGGAAAAACTTCGCCGCTGCCGTGTGTTCTTAGAAGCCAGCTAGCCACAGTGAATGTCCATTGGGAATCCACCATATCGTCCACTAGAAGCACGGCACCGCGTGGCAACTTTTCCGAGAGCACAGCCAGCGAACCATCCACATTTCGCGCTTGCTGAATGCTGTTGGCCAAAAACTTCCGCTCTGGTCTCTGTTCTGTCCTATGTAACACTTCATGATACGGCTAGTTGAGAGCGGCTGCCAGACGCCTGGCAAAGTCCGGCACCAGCACAGGATGACGCAGCGACGGGATGCTGGTGACCCATGCAAGAGCTGGCTGCATAGCCCATTCGCGAACAGAAGCCGCACTGGCCGCGACCAATTCCTCACCGAAATGCCCCAGCGAATACTTCCCCAACCGCACTGCCTCACCCCAGCCCGCATCACCCCAGTAACAGAGGGCTCGACCGGTTTGGGCATGTTGATTGGGCGGGATATTTCCCTTCATGCCATACTGAGGCATTCCCCAATTGGGCCACTTCTTGCGCGGTGTGATGGGAAGACTCGTGCGCCGCAGGAAAGCTGCAGCCTGGAGCTGCAGCTGTGCATCGACAGAGACCGGTAGCGGCGCGATATCTGGCTGTGTCAGCCCGCAGATGTCACCATCCAATGCATTGATTAAAAAGGCCATGTGTTCATCTTTGAAATCGACATACTGCTGCATCTGCTGTTGTTCATCACGTCGGAGGGATGTCAGCCTTTCCGCCCGTTCCCAGAAGCTGTGGTGCAGGTTCGTGGTGGTGAGCTGCCATCGGGTGCCTGTTTTAGCGATCGGGGCGGGTGATTCCAGCGAAAGCAGATCAACCGTCTTGGATATGCGTCCCATACTGATGTTTAGTCTGGCGCACATCTCCGGCACTGATAATCCGTCAGGCTCACGCCCCAATGCCTCGATGATCAGCCTGACTTCGTTCTGAGAAGGGAATGCGGATTCGATGAAGAAGTCGTTGATCTCCTGCTCCTCCTCTCCGCTCAGCAGAACCCCGTATGCAGAGTCAAGCGCGCGGCCCGCGCGACCAACTTGCTGGTAATAGGTCACTACCGAGCCAGGCGTCTGGTAGTGAATCACGAACGACAGATCAGGCTTATCAAAACCCATTCCCAGCGCAGGCGTAGCCACCAGCGCATCCAGCTCATTATCAAGCAAGGCTTGCTCCAAGCGCTCGCGCCGTGAGGCATCATCATCGGAAGGCTGATCGCCGCCTGTGTATGCCTCCACATTCAACCCATGCGACTTCAGCCAGTCTGCCACCAGATGGGCGTCGCGCTTGGTGAGCACGTAGATAATGCCGCTGCCTGACATTCGGGGCACCTGCTGAGCCATCCAAGCCAGACGGTCAACCTGAGAAGGCATGCGAATCGTCTGCAGGAACAGCGATGGACGGCTTAAGTCACCCCGCATCACACGCAGCTCTGGGCCCAGCACAGCCTGGAGGTCAGCCATCACACGGTTGTTGGCGGTGGCGGTGGTGGCTAGCAGGCGCATATTGCGCGGCAGCGATCTCATGATCCTCTCAATCGACCGGTATTTTGGACGGAAGTCGTGCCCCCAGTCCGAGATGCAGTGAGCTTCGTCTATCACCAGCAGCGAGATGCTCTGGGCGATATGTGCCATCACCATAGAAACAAATTCCGTGTTGGTCAGACGTTCGGGCGAAATGAGCAGGATATCGACCTCGTTGCGATGTATGGATTCGATCACTGAAGCCCAATCGTCCGTATTGTTGGAGTTGATGGTGGCGGCGTTGATGCCCATGCGTTTCGCGGCTGCGATCTGGTTGCGCATCAACGCCAGCAGGGGGGAGATCAGCAGGGCGGGGCCGCTGCCGCTGTCACGAAGAATCCGCGTGGCGATGAAATAGACAAAGCTCTTGCCCCAGCCTGTCTTCTGCACAACCAGCCGCCGCCCTTTGTTCTCCACAATGTGTCCAATCGCTTCAGATTGGTGTTCACGGAACTCAGCCCTGGTGTCACCTACACCCAGCCGCAACAACTCATGCGCATATAACGGATTGTAATCCACGTTACCTCCTCGATACATACACCTGCGATGGCACGTCATCCTATTCTGGTGACGTGTTAACTAGTCACTTCAGTTTGGCTAAAAGTATAGGTGACTGTAACTACTCAGCCATCAGATGAGTCTGCCGTGTGTCTGTTCAGGATGGGCGCAACCCATCACGCACCAGACCTTCCGTGCACCCACGAAGTGGGTAGGATTCTTATAGCCAGGGGTGAGCGAAGCGATACCCCTGGAAAGTGGCGCATCATACTTACCCCGAAGTGGGTCGCACCTATTCGCGGTAGCCGTTCTATCAAGTCACCGAAGACGACCCACTTCGGGGGTGCCGGAAGCTGCAGCATCATAAGCGACCATGGACTGATGCACGATCATCGCCAATGGCTGAGTAGTTACAGGTGACTTCGGATTTTGCCTGAACCTACCCAGACTGCAGCGCGGTCAGGGCGGCCTGAAGGCGTGCCTTCACCTCGCCAGGCAGTGCAGCGAGTGCTTTGGCGGTCGCCGCATCCACCACACTGAACATCACCTCGGGGTCCAGAATACTCACCTCAACATCGCCTTGCCCCTCCCGCAACACCACATTACATGGCAGCAGCAGACCGATATTGGGGTCGGCGGAGAGTGCCTGGTGGGCGAACTTGGGATTGCAGGCACCGAGGATAAGGTATGGCTCGATTTCCACGCCGATTTTCTCGCGCATGGTCGCTTGAACATCGATAGTCGTGAGAACCCCGAATCCTTGCGCCTTGAGCGCATCCAGCACGCGCGGCCGGATGGATTCGACGGTACCAGGTAGCGTGATACTCATAGCATATTGGGTCATTTTGGTATCTCCTTTGTGCTAAGTGTACCTTGTGGCTGGTGACTATAGTTGGCGGGAGCGGAACTCTGCTGAAAGCAAATGGTCGTTCTATGGGCAACCTGCACGATCGGTCGGATTAGTCCAATCCGTCGGATTCTAGCCACTCACTCCTCCTGGTCGTCCAGCAGATCGCCTAGCGGCAGGGTGCTGGTGGAGAGCTTCTCCCGCCAGTAGCTCCGTAACTGCTCCATCTCGGGGTTATCGCCATACGCCAGGTCGAGTATCAGCATCACCACATCGGGCCAGCGGCCATCGATCACATTGATCGCCACGGGCCGGTTGGGACGTTCATTGAGCTCGTTGTGGAAGGCGTGGATCAGCCGGTCGATCAGCATCAGCTTCTGACGGCTGCTCTGAGCACCTTCAAACTGCTCCACAAACGCGGTCACCGCGGTTAAGGCGTTGGTCGCCACCAACTGCTTATCCTTGTAGCTGCGGTAGTATTGCTCCCAACTCGTCTCCCATCCGCATGAGGGACACCTGATGATCTCCTCACCTCGCTGCTTACCCATGCGTTTATCGGTGCGGATGATGAGCTGTTCGCACTGTGGACAAGTCACACGCCCCTCTATCGCTGCGGTGACGGTGAGCAGACTCCGGCAACGCAAGAAAAGGGCGATGAACAGATCGTCCAGCAACTGCTCATCAAGCTGATCCCGTGCCTCGGATTCGTAGAGCTTCCGAATCTTATCAGGACTCACCTTAGGGGCCCACTTGATGCGGGGCGATTGCGCTGTCATTGACCACTCTCCTGTGATGTCAATGTACCTGTTCATATTTCGATATACAAGACAACGGGGGCGGGTGGGGGTCGAACCAATCCTGCCTTGACATCGCACGCTAAACGGGTTATAACAATCCAAAGCGGCATGGAATGCATAGGCGAATCGCCATGCGCGGCAGCACCAACAACAAGAAGGTATACAATGAGACTTTTCCTGATCTGTGCGCTGCTGTTCGCATCAGCGAATGGTGCGTTTGCCGCCAATCTCCCCACCCCATCCAATCCAAAGGACAAGGCCATGGAACGCAAGATCGAAGCATTGTTGAAGAAAATGACCATCGAAGAGAAAGCCGGTCAGGTCAACCAGAGCGGCTTTGGACCGTTCGAAAAGTATATGACCTCCAAAACCGGCCTTGGCCACCTGGTGCTGCAGTGGGGTGGAGGCACCACCTCTACACAGGCCGCGGCCGAAGTGAACCGGCTGCAGAAACTCGCAGTGGAGAAAACCCGGCTGAGCATCCCCTTGCTGGTAGGCTGTGATGGAATCCTGGACGCCCGCGTGGCCGATTCCGTCACCTTCCCGCAGGAGATAGGGATGGGCTCCACCTGGAACCCCGGCCTGATTCAGAAGGTCTACTCGGTGATATCCAAAGAGCTGCGCGCGGTGGGATACGGACGCACCTACACACCTAACGTGGGACTGGCCCGCGACCCCAGGTTCGGCCGAACCGGTGAGTGCTACAGCGAAGACACTTACCTCACTACCCAGATGGCCATCGCCGCGGTGCAAGGCTTGAAGGACGAGTCGCTGAAGACCGGCATCATGGCCACCCCAAAGCATTACGCGGCCTACGACGCCACAGACGGCGGGAAAGACTCATCGGCGATTGATATCTCCGACCGGCGGTTGCGTGAGGTGTGGCTGCCTCCCTTCCGTGCCGCGGTGGATGCCGGTGCTGGTTCGATCATGTGCGCCTACCACGCCGTGAACGGGGTGCCGGTCGCGGCCAACCACTATCTGCTCACGGACATCCTGAGGAATGAGTGGGGGTTCGACGGGTTTGTCGTCACCGACTTCGTGTGCATCGAAAGCCTGCACAACTCCCAGCATGTGGCTGAGAGCTTCGATGATGCGATCAAGCTGGCCTTCGAAGCGGGCGTGGATGTGCATGACCACGACATGGGTGATGACTTCGCCACCCGGATGGCGGCCCTGGTTCACAAAGGCACCATTTCGGAGAAGGTGCTGGATGAGGCTGTCCGCCGCACTCTCCGCGCCAAATTTAAACTGGGGCTCTTCGACAACCCGTATGTGGATGTGGAGAAGGCCTCGCAGACTGTCGGCACGAAAGAGCATCAGCAGCTCTCTCTTCAGACGGCGCGCGAATCGATCGTGTTGTTGAAGAACGACAAAGAGGCCCTCCCGCTGAAGAAGGATGTGGCTTCCATTGCGGTGATCGGGCCCAACGCGGACAGCCTCAAGAACCAATGCGGGGTATGGGTGCGTGACCCGCAGGGCTACACCTCGCGGATGGTCACCATACTGCAGGGCATCAAGAGTGCGGTCTCACCTGGCACTGTGGTCAACTACGCCAAAGGCTGCGAGGTGATGGCCGGATCGCTCTCGATGACCGATATCCCGATCCTCACTGCTGGCTCGCAGGCTGGCTGGCAGGCGGAGTATTTCAACAACAAGGAGCTGGAAGGCACGCCAGTGCTCACCCGCATTGATGCGAAAGTGGACTTCGACTGGGGCAACGGCTCTCCGGCTCCCGAGGTGAATGTGGATAACTTCTCCGCCAGATGGACGGGCCGCTACACCGCTTCCTGCAGCGGTAAGCACCGGTTTAACCTAGATGTAGATGATGGCGTACGCCTTTACGTCGATGACAAGCTGGTGATGAACGCCTGGCCAGACCATGTGGGTGTCACCACCGCCTTGGTTGAGATGCAGCAGGGGCAGCAGTATGAACTCCGCGTGGAATACCATGAAAGTACCGGCGGTGCGAAGTGCAAGCTCACGATGGAGACGCCCATCGCGGGTGAGGCGGGCATCGCCGAGGCGGTAGTTGCGGCGAAGCAGTCCAGTGTCGCGGTGGTGGTAGTGGGCGACTGCCCGGAACTTAACGCGGAGATTCACGACCGTGCCGACCTGAACCTCACCGGCTATCAGCAGCAACTGGTGGATGCGGTCTATGCAACCGGCACCCCGACCGTGGTGGTGCTTGTCAATGCCCGGCCGCTGACCATCAACCGCATCGTCGATGGTATCCCCGCCATCGTAGAGGCATGGAATCCGGGCGAGCAAGGCGGAACGGCCGTGGCGGAGGTGCTGTTTGGCGACTACAACCCTGGCGGTAAGCTGCCGATCAGCTTCCCGTATTCGGTGGGACAACTGCCTGTCAACTACAACCAGGAGCCTGGCTGGCACCAATCGGGCGACTACTGCGACGGCACGCCCTCCGCGCTGCTATACAACTTCGGCTTCGGGCTCAGCTACACCAGCTTCAAATACAGCAATCTGCGGCTTTCCAAACCAGAGATGGGCCGCGACGGCCAGGTGGAAGTAAGTGTAGACGTGCAGAACACCGGACAGCGGGCGGGCGATGATGTGGTGCAGATGTATATCCACGACCCCGTAGCCAGCGTGGTCCGACCCGTCAAGGAGCTGAAGGGGTTCAAGCGCGTGCATCTGCAACCCGGTGAGCGTCAGAGGGTTATCATCGTGTTGAAGGCCGACCAGCTTGCCTTCTTCAACAACGCGATGAAGTGGGTGGTGGAGCCTGGCGAGATTGATATCATGGTGGGCGGCAACTCCGTGGAGCTGCAAAGCGTGAAGCTCACGGTGAAGTAAGGCATAGAGCCGATTGGCCGGAAGGGAATGATAATCCACAGATTACGCAGATTACACGGATTCGGTCATGGCCGGTGCGGTTTTCCCTTCTGCGCCGGCAAGTAGGTCGGATGGATACAAACGCAATGACGCAAGGAAGCAAAGGCGCAAAGGGGAGGGTATATAACGGCGCGGTCATGAGCCATCTCCCCATCCGTGTCATCCGATAAATCCGCGCAATCCGTGGTTCAGACAAAGGTCCGCGCGGTCATGACCTCATCTGTGTCATCTGCGTAATCTGTGGATTATGATTCCTGTGCTATTTCTTGCTATCCAGCACCTGCGACTTGAGTGCCTGAACCAGCTTTTGGGCCAATCCGGTGCTGCCCTCGGCGGTGGGGTGGACGGGGCCATCATACCAGCCGGTGGTGTCGATGTAGTACACACGGCGGTCACCGGCTGCATGGCAGTCGTCAACCACCGCTTTGATACTCGCCTCCTGCGAACCGATAAACGGGCGCAGAGCTACGATCTTTGTCTTGGGATAGGCTTTGCGGATCATGCCGATGTAGCGGGCATACAGTGGCTTATACTCTTCAGTCGTCATGCCGCTATCATTGGTGCCCTGGTTGACCACCACCACATCCGGCTGCCACTTATCACGAGGGCATCCCGCGTAGAACCAGTTGAAGGAATCCAGCGCCCCCACCGCTCCACCGCTTCCACCGTGTTGCAGGCCCGTGGCGCCGAACCCGACCTGGCGCCAGGCGGCACCTAGAGCCATCGCGGTCTGCCCGGCATAGGAATTCCGAGCGTCGGTCAGCCAGCTCCAGGCACGCGGCATCCCTGCAACCACACCGGCACGGCCTTCTTGAACAAGCACCCCCTCGGTGATGCTGTCGCCAAAGAACTCCATGCTCAAAGCGGGCTTCTTCCACTCGGGGAGCGCGCTCTCCAGCTTGCCACCGCGGCCGAATGTCAGTCCGGTGAAGGTCACACTCGCCACCAGCGGAGGTGTCCATCGGCTCTGATGTTCATCTAGACCGCGCACCATCAGCATCAGACGGTGTTTGCCAGTGCTAAGACCCTCAGCCAGCTTGACTGAAGGGCCGATTTCCGCCTCTCTCCAGTTGCCGCCGTCGATCTGCCAGGCGATGGTGGGCAGTGCGCCTTTTTCGGTGCAAATACACTGCGCGGTGTTGGTCGAGATATCAAATGTGGCATTCAAACTTGTGCCAGTGAAGCGGGCCAGCAGGTAGCTTCCTGTGTTCACCGTGACCGCACGCTGTGGGGTGCGCAAATCCCACCGGCCGAAAAAGCAATAACTGCCCGGCCATGAGGGAGCCGCCTGTAACGCAGATGATGCCAGCAGTAAAATCGGGAGTACGATACCGTATGAGAAACGATGCATTGATCTCTCCTTAACGCCTGTCGTGTGTTGACTATCTTGCAGTATATCGCGGTTATAAAGATCATGGCAGGGGAGACGCATAAAGCGCAAGCACGCAAAGGGGCAAAGTCGCACTGGTGATCTGGCGTCTACCTAACAGGCTACAATCGCGGCCGTTATGAAATAACTGTGTTGGTGTTGGTATTCCAGTTCAGTTGATGAACTGGGTGGATACCGCTGTCGTGACTGGCCATCAGCTTCGGCCGCTCATTAACCATTGTGGGGCTTGTGGTGCGTTTCTTGAAGAATGATAGAAAGTGAGCCTGGTATTGCTCCAGCTTGGGCTGTTCATACCACTCGCCCTCGTTGAACATCTCGTAGATGACATGCTCGTATTTTGCGGTGGCCTCAATCAAGCGATGGCAGAACCGCTCTTGGTAGAACTGGTTCTTCTGCTGCCATGTCCACACGGGGTTATACTGCGACGGCATTTCGTTCTGGTAGTCATGCAGCTCAATATACTGGTCTCTGCGATTCAGCGGACCACCGAGAGCACAGTTAAACGGGTGACCCGAGAACAGCGTTGTGCTCCAACCGTCATGCACTCTCAGTATCACCACAATGCCCTTCGTCTTCGCGGTGTGTATGAAGTCACGTAGACGGAGGAAGTATTGGTCATTGATGGTCGACAGGTCAAACAGGTTGCCGGTTTTAGCCCAGGGCCACAGTTCAGAAGCACTGTAACCCACGCGTGCATCAATAACCTGATTTCCTAGCCCGATGTACGACCATAACACCACAGCATTACATCCGTGTTTAGCCAACATCGAGAGGTAGGCTTTCCATTCGAAGTTGGTTCCCAGACCTCGCCCGCCGTGTGTCACCGAATCACCCACCAGAAGAGTGCGCTTGCCGTTCAGTGTGGCAAAGCGGTCGTCTAGAGTCAGCATTTGTATGGATTCGTGTTTCAGCATTTCTGCACCCGATCACCCGATGTAGTCGCTCGTAAGGGTTATAAGGGTATAGACGATGTGGAGAGCCAATGGTTTATCACAAACAAAAGCGCCTGCGGGTAATATCCCGCAAGCGCCTCATGTCTGAATTCGGGGTAGAGGTTACAGGTCGCCCTGAGCTCCGAAGTTCTGGTCGATGATCACATAGTCGAACAGGTTCACCAGACCATCGCCATCAAGGTCCGCCATGGCATAGCTCGAGCCGAAATGCGAATCGAGCACCACAAAATCAAACAGGTTGACCATGTTATCGCCATCGGCGTCGCCGTTTGTCAGCGCAATGATCTGACCCGAGATGCCATCCACCGTAATGTTACGGAATACCCGCTTCAACCAGTGGCTGCCGTCCAGGCTAAGGGTATAGGTGCCGACACGCAGCCCCTTGATGCTGCCCTTACCGGAGTGATCCAGGACCAGGCTGCCGGTATAGTTATCGGCTCCGGTCAGGATGTAAGTGAGGGTGATATTCTCATAGGCCCCTTTGTATTCACTGCCGGTGGTGATGGTCACATTGAAGCTGGTGGGCTGGTATACGATGAAATCAGTGGCACTCTGCACCGATCCGCCTGAGGTGGTCACTTCGATCGGGCCGGTGGTGACACCCTGGGGCAGTGTCGCCTTAATAGTGGCGTCATCCACCACCGTAAACTGCGCGTTCCAACCATCAAAACTCACCGATATGGTCCCTGCCGTGCTGGCGTTGGCCAATCCGATGAAGTTCTGGCCTTTGATGGTGATCTCCTGGCCATAGCTGCCGGCGGCGGCACCGTCTGGTGTGAACGAGCTAATCAGTGGGGCCGGCACAGTCATCACTTGAAAATTCTTGGAGCTGGCCGCCATACCACCTGCGGTGCTGACCACGATCGGCCCGGTAGTCACACCTTGTGGCAGAATCACCGTGATCGTGGAGTTATCCACCACTGTGCAGGCCGCACCCCACCCACCGATGGTGACGCTGGTATCGCCACCGATGTGGTTGCCCACAATCTTGAAGTTGGTGCCTTTGATAGTGATCACCTTGCCGTACTCACCGACGAAGCACTTCTCTGGCGTGAAGGAACTGATAGTGGGCACAGGAACGGGTATCACCGTAAAATTACTGGCACTGGTAGCCGTACCGCCGGATGTGGTCACAGCAACCTTACCGGTGCTCACACCTTGCGGCACCGTCGCTTTGATGGTGGTGGCATTAACGATTGTAAAGTCCGCACCCCATCCGCCAATGGTCACATCGGTTGCGCCGCTAAAATAGGTGGCGGCCACACTGGCAAAGTTGGTGCCCGTGATCGTGATCTCTTGACCATAATCATCTACATAACCAGTATTGGGTGTGAATGAGCTGACGGTGGGTGCAGGGATGGGCCGCACCTCGAAATCCTGTGCGCTTGATACGGAGCCACCCGGGGTCGTCACAGTAATAGGCCCTGATATCACCACCTCAGGAAGCACCGCCGTGATCTTGGTACTGCTGACCACCGTAAAAACCGCTGGCAGCCCTGTAAAGCTGACCGCCGTGGTTCCGGTGAAGTTGGTGCCGTTGATGGTAATCTGCTGCCCAAAATCCCCCTCATAGGTGCTTGTAGGCGAAAATGTGCTGATGGTGGGTACTGAGACCGCAAATGCGGGGGCGACAAATAGGCATACTAAAAGCAGCCAGGCCGGTAAGAAGATGCATTTATGACGATTCATGGACGACACTCCTTCATGGGCAGCAGTGATATCCGTCCATTATGGGCGGTTTCACTATGTACGTTCCACTCATATCATACCCGTTGGTGTCACCGGTTTCCATATACAAGCTTCCGCCCGTCTATGCACGGCAGCTCATACTGTAACTGATGCGTTCCAAATATTTGCCTAAGTCCGGGGCGGTCTGCGAGTAGGCTAGCGGCTGCAGAAGGCTCGAGACCGCGCCGGTCTGGCGGATAGCCATGAAAGATAGGTGTCGTGAACAAGACCGGCGCGGTTTATCGACAGCGGGCATCATAGGCTTACTGACAGACCGCCCCGGACATAGCCAACCCAGTTACATGCAAGCAAAACCCCTCGAACGATATAGCCCGAGGGGTTGGGGAGGGAAGCCAGGGGATGCTTTACTGGACGGGCTGACCAGTGACTGGATCGTAGACTGGTGCGTTGTTGCAAGAGTAGGCCTGTTTGCCCCACAGGAAGTTCGCCGGGTTCAGGGTTGTCTCCAGCTTTAAGAACTTGGCATGACCATCGGCGAACACATAGTTGGCTCCGCCGTTGTGGCGTGATGGGCTAATGTAAGCGATGTGGTGCTGTCCACCTGCGTTGTTGTTCTGCTTGGCGTAGTTGATGGCTCCCAGGGCCTGCGCGAGTGTCAAGGCATAAACCGGGCCTGTCACACCTTTCTCGCCATCGAACACGGCTCCATTATCACTGACCCCGTTTGTGGGTCGATGGCTTTTGATGGCCGCGCCACCTGTGGGGCTGCTGTCATTCATGGCTCCAAGCGTATCGGTAATCTCCGCGACCGCGATTACCTCAGCCGGACTGTCGACCGCACTGTTGGTGACCACATTCTGAGGAATAGCCTCGAACTTTTTGCGGGGCATCAGCAGTTCGTTGGCAATATAGCTCATGCGCCGTGCCTGGACGTCTTGTACACCGGCGGTTTGCGGTGTTTGCCCGGCGGGAGCATTGCCGCTTGTGAAGTTGGTAGGTGCAAAACCGTGCAGCAGGTGGCTGGGGCATGTCCAAACACCGCTGGCGGAATTCTTCTGTTTGGTGTAAGGATCAACCAACCCAGTCCACTGAACATAACCGTTGGCGCTGCTGGCCCCGTTGACGTAGTAGTAGGCCATCGGGTAGGTCTCGTCGAAGTCCTGGGCATACATTGTCACGGCCAGGCCGATTTGTTTCTGGTTGGAAAGGCAGCTTGCCTGCTTCGCCTTTTCGCGTGCCTGGGCAAATACCGGGAACAGGATCGCCGCCAGGATCGCGATGATCGCGATCACCACTAGCAGTTCGATCAGGGTGAAGGCGTTTCTCTTGTGCATCTTAACTCCTCGAAAGCTCATCGTCGGTCAAAAACTGTCATTGCCTCATGGGCAACAGATACAGCGTATCTAGCCGTTGTTATGCAGCAGTTAAGGTCATGTTAGCGTTCCGTTAAGGCTGGGATGTACCATATACAGGAGCCATTCGTGACTAGATAAAGGGGATCCACATGAAACTGCGTCAAACCATCACCATACTCGCGATCATCGCCTCAAGCAACTTGGCCGCATGGCTGTTGTTTCGAGAGCAAAAGATCCCGACGCAGTGGATCGGCCCCAGCGCATTTTGTGCTGTGACACTGGGCTCACTGATCATCGCGCTCATCCTGGCGGGAATACAAACCCGATTGGACCGGCTCCACGAACCGGCAGAACGTCGAGAAACCCCTCCAGACGATAACCCATGGACCGCCCAGGTGATGCTGTTTGGCGGGAGCGACCGCGAAGCGTTGCAGGCAGACCTGTACACGGCCAGCAAACTGGGTGCCGTGAAAGTCGTCGGGAAAAGCATGGAGCTCACTCCGGCCTCCGCCGAGGTATTGCCCGACCGAATTCAACGGCTTCTGCAGCCGCTGCAGGGCGGTCAGAAGAGCCACTTTGTCTCCACATATGAACTGATTCGCAGAAAGGCCGCACGGCAGGCAGGCAAGCAGATCAACTATACGGCCAGCTATGTGATGCCAGTGGGATTGTTCGTCCTGATGATGGGGTTAGCGATTGCCGCTCCTTTGGGTGAAACCACAAAGCCCCTGGTTACTCTACTGAGCTGGATCATCGCCTCCGCACTGTATTTGTCTATTCACACGCTTACCAGTTGGATGATGTGGACGGCGAAACCCAGGATTGTGGAGGGCCTAACCGCTGGATACTGCGTCTATGTGGTTGCAATGGCGGCGATGCAGGCCCACTGGCCAGACCTGATGCCGTTCTGGTTCCTGGGATTTATGGCCTCTGTGCTGGGTGGCATCTGGCCGCTCTGCTGGCGTGTGAAGGGCGCTCACCAGAGTGTACAGATGCAGTGGACGGCCTATTGGAGCTATCTGCGCAGTGTGGCGGCCAGCAATGACCCGGCGGTGCTGGAACGCCACAAGGCGATGCTCATCGCGCTGCATATGCGCCGGATGTAGGGGCGGTCGGCGGTGTATGCCCTGGGCGTGGAAACCACGCCCCTACACGTCGCGCGTGCCTGTCTGAACCACGGATTACACGGATTACACGGATAGGAACGGATGGGACGGTTATATGTCTGAACCACGGATTACACGGATGGCACAGATAGGTTCAGGCGGAGAGGGAGGCCAATCCGGAGATTGGCGTTCCCAGGTGAATGCCAACCTTGCGCCATTGTATCTCTGCGCCTTTGCGTTAGAATCCCATCCGTGTCATCGAATTCATCCGTGTAATCCGTGGTTCAGACGAATCCTCGGCGCGGTCTGGCGGATAGCCCAAGCTACTAGCCCACACACCCACGATTAGGGAAAGCCTGCAAGGAGGTTCCGTGTAGATACTGTTATTGACTCGCAAGCGTTGCCTAAGTCCGGGGCGGTCTGTGCGCAGGCTAGCGGCTACAGACTGCTCAGGACCGCGCCGGTCTGGCGGATAGCCATGATAGATCGGTGTCGGGAACAAGACCGGCGCGGTCTATGGACAATGGCGATTGCCAGCGTACCGCCAGACCGCCCCGGACATAGGCATAACCGGATGCCCACGAGGGGCATCCGACGTGCGGACGCTACAACCTGATCTTTAGCAGCCGACCGGTGCAGGCCTTCGGCAGCTTGACTGTCAGCACACCGCGGTGCGCATTCCAGCTCCACTGACACTCAAACCCCTTGCTGGGGTATATCTGCTCGATGCAGGGCTTCTGGCCAGTGAAGTGCTTGAGGGGCAGCTCCAACACCTCGTCGCCCTTCTCCAGACGCCACACGGCCAGGATCGCCTCGGTCTTGGCTTCGTTGATCAGTCCGACGCTGGCTTGGGTTTGGTGCTGGATGCCGGTCATGCCGGTCGGCCAGAAGGGGAAACTCTGGCGGATGAAGCTGCGCAGCTCACGGTAGAGCGATACGCCCTCTTGGATCAGCCCCATGTTGAACTCGTCGGCTTTGTCGATGTGCCCGCTCAGGTAGAAATTGCCCACCAGGCCGTTGACCACGTTGAACACGGTCTCTTCGCCGTCCGCCATCGTGGCTAGATACTCTGGCGTGTCCAATATCCCAGGGTTGGAGGTGTTTGGATAAAGCAGCGGATACGGAAACACCCAGTTGCCCAACTGCTCCGGCAGAATGCCGGCCAGCGATCCCACAATGATGCTGGGGCACTTGGTGTAGTATTCCTGGTCGCTGAAGCTTTGAACATGGAAATGCTTCAGTGCCTCGGGCTCTTCGCGCATCGCTCCCGACCCGCAGTTCTCAATGATCAGCCGGGGGTGCTTGGCACAGACCTCATCGATGAAGCTGTAGAAAGCGCGGTTGTTCACAATCAGGCCGTGTGCGGCACTGCTGCCCAGGTTGTCTGCTCCAACGCCCACACACTCGTTGTAGTCGTTCTTGATGAAGCCTACACCCATGCCCACCAGCATGTCGATCACCCCATGCATATAGGCACGCACTCCCGGGTTGGTCCAGTTGAAGAAATAGCGGGTCTGACCAAACACACGCTTGCCGTGACGCATCAGGAACCAGTCATCCGGCTTTTTGGCGATCTCGCTGTCGAAGCCGACAATCTCCATCTCAAGCCAGATTCCCGGGATCAGCCCCTCCGCTTTGATCTCGTCGAGCAGCCCCTGAAGACCGACCTCGCCAAACCGGTCAGGACTCGGTACCCAGTCGCCAAGACCGCTGCTCCAGCTAAACCCTGCCTTGCAGAACCAGCCGGCGTCGATGCAGTAGACATCCGATCCGGCCTTCTTGGCCGCTTTGAACAGGGGACGCTCGTTCTCCAGGCTGGGGTTCGCCCAGATGGCGTTCATGTAGTCGTTAAAGCAGACCGGCCATTCGCCTTCCCAGGCGTCGACGGGCTTCTGCTGACGCTTGTAAATGCTAAGCGCGCGCACGGCCTCTTCAAAGCCACCTTCGGTCACGCCCACCACAGCAGGCGCCGCGGTGAATGTGTCACCGGGTTTCAGCTCCAGGCTCCAGCCGCAATAACGCTCATCGGCACCATCAAGCTGCAGATACATCCCTGGTCGGCTGCCGTCCCAGTTGCTGTGTGATCCCACTTCGATATGCCAGTTGTGGCCACCTTCAAGGTGCGCAAAGTAAATCTTGCCCAGTTCGGTGTCTTCAAGCATGATCATGGGCATGTAACGTGCCGTCGACTGACTGCCCGTTTGTCCTATATGAACCGCTCCGGCGGTTTTGTGCCACTCTGAGACGACATAGAGGCCCAGCTCTTCCAGTGTGTTGGTCTGCCACTGGCCTTCGCCTTCCCATACGTTGCGGCATGTGTGAACCAGGATGCGCCCTGGGTCATTCCAAGGACGCACGCCATCTGTAGCAAGTCCCGGGAACAGTGCGCTGGAGAGGTGTGTCATGGTGATGGTTTCGGTGCCGTGGTTGGCGATGGTGGTCAAAACCTGGGTCACCGGTGTGCCCGGGCTGAGTTTGTATTCCACCTTCGCACTGAGTCCCTTCTCAGCGTAGAGATAATTCAGGATGTAGCCCGAATCGGTCTGCTCCTCGCTCTCAAGAAGAAAATGCCAGGGATATTCGGTCACGCCCGTGTTCATGGCATGGCTGAATCCATAACTCTCACCAGCCACTGCCATTGCAAACGGCATCGTGCCGAAACTCTTCCAGATTTCCGAGCCTTTTTCGGTGGTATTGAGGGTGACCAGCAGTGGGCCGTTGGCCCCGCGGTCAAACTCCATCCGCATACCTTCGTGATCGATTGAATATGTCGACATCATAAGTTCTCCTGTGTAGATGATTCTATGCTCATGTTACACTAAAATAGTGATGAATACTCAACCCCTCTATCAGGTCCGCCGGAGCACCAGACGGCGCACGTTGAGCATCAAGGTCTCAGTGGATCATGGTGTAGTAGTCTACGCCCCCGCTCGGACACCGAACACAGATATCGCCCTTTTCGTGCTCAGCAAACGCGAGTGGCTGGCAAAAAGCCTGGAACGGATCAACACATACCGCGAAAAGACCAAACGCCCCGCCTTCATGGACAGAACTGAACTTTTATACCGTGGTGTACGCCATCAGCTTCGATTTGATACGGGATCACCTGCCACGGTGCAGATTCAAGATGGCTGTATTACGGTCACCGCACCACAACAGACCACCCCTGAGGCCTACTACGAGCTGCTCTGGAAGACGCTGGTCAACTGGTTGCTGCAGGATGCGATGCAGAGCTTAAGCGAAATGCTGAAGCAACGGGCCACGGAGATGGGTGTGAGCTGGCGCATGGCATCGATCAAGAGCATGAAAAGCCGATGGGGCAGTTGCAGCCGAAACGGCAACATGAGCCTGCACTGGGCATTGATCATGGCCCCGCCCGAGGTGGCTGATTATGTGATAGTGCACGAGCTGGCCCACCGCACTCACATGAACCACAGCGAGAATTTCTGGAAACTGGTGGCGCAGTTCATTCCCGACTACGCCGTGCATCGAAAATGGTTGAGGCTGAATGGATGGGAGCTTTTGTTGTGAGCGCGCTTCTTAAGTTTAGTGAGTTGAGTTACACCATGGGTGAGTCACGTCGGCTCCGCGTATCTGGCGAGGCGACCTCTGGCGAGATACTGCAGATCACCGGCCCCAGCGGCTGTGGAAAGAGCACGCTGCTGCGCCTGCTGGCCAGGCTGATCCCGCGGGAGACCGGCCAGATCACACTGCTGGACCAGCCCGATACCGCCATCAACCCTCTGGTGTGGCGCACCAAAGTGCATTACTTCGCACAAAAGCCGATCATGACCGAGGGCAGCGTGTGGCAGAACATCCTATACCCCTTCACGCTGAAAATCCGGGCCGACCAGCCCAAACCAGACCGTCACGTTGCCATCCAGCTTCTGCAGAAAATGGCATTGCCGGCCGAGATTCTGGAGCAGACAGCGGCCTCGCTGAGCTGGGGTGAGAAGCAGCGTGTGGCCCTGGTGCGCAGCCTGCTGATGGAGCCTGTGGTGATGCTGCTTGACGAACCGACCGCCTCGCTGGACGACGGCTCGCGAGGAGCGATGATGGCATTGGTGGCGGAGTGGCTTTCCGAACGAGATGGCAGATCGGTGGTGCTGGTGTCACACAACAGCGAGCAGTTGGCCGGGGTTCCACTGAGGGCGTTGAGTTTGGGGTAAGGGGCGGGCGAAGCTGAGCTTGTCAGTAACTGGTCGTTATAAAGGTTATTCCGGCTAATTGCGACGGGTTCCATCAGCCCGCTAAAGCAGGCCTCATCACCCGTCGCTTATCATCTGGCGGTCCGCTGAAGCGGACGCGGGCATAATCCCTGCGCCGGCCGGAGCGTAGCGGCGCCGGCCGCTAATGATCAGCCACGCGGTGTGGAAACCCCGTAGGGACGCCAGTCCCGTGGGGTGACTGAACCCGTGGCCATTTGCCGACATTATCCGTTACACCATGGGCTGCCGTGTCTGCACGGGCGGGTGCTTGTTCCTGACACAAATCATCATGGCTAACCGCCAGACCGGCGCGGTCTTGAGTCTTCTGCATCCGCTAGCCTACGCACAGACCGCCCCGGACAGTGGCAACGCTTGGCTGCAATAGAGGCGAATAGCCATTCGCATATCGATCTGTCGCCTCAGCGTGACGCATCAGTTGCAGCCTGGGCTGCCGTGTCAACACGGGCATGTGCTTGTCCTTATAACTCCGCGATCGGCACGGTGAGGATGCCAAATATCAGCGGGAGCATGTTACTGCCCGGAGGCCATGGTGGGACGCAAAGTTTGGATACAGGCAGTCATCACCCAGGAACTCGTCACGCGGCCGTCGAGTTGTAGGTATAACTGCCTGCAGTTTCGGTGACACCACGAAGGGGGAGCCTTATCCCGCTCGCATTCCTCCGAGGTTATTTCAAAGAGCTCAGATCGTAGGCGTAGACCCGCCCAGTAGCCGCTTGCTGGATAGTGAACGACCTGAGAGCCAGATCAGCGGGAACATCATAGTAATATCGAACCCGCATCTCCTGTCCTGGCCCGAGATTGCCGCGTACGGCCTCGTCCTTGCTAGCGAAGAGAGCAGATTCGTTCCACCTTACATCACTACCGTCCTGATCGATCAGACGGGGCTTAAATATATTCCATGCGAGTGATCTGTCGCCGGTGCATCCATTTTTCGCTGTCAGTATAGCCACAAAACGCCGCTCTCCCGGCTTCGGAGCTTTGCCCATGATCGGGGCGTCCGAGAAGCTCACTTCATCTACTTTGACATCAAAATCACGCAACGGGTAAGATTCGCCTATCTGTCCCGGGACGGTTTCGAGGGCGGTCGCGCCAGTAGGATCAGCGGGGTCAGCGATCGGCTCGGGCAATGCCTTCACCGGATTGAGGTATTTGCCCTTGGCGTCCTTTTCCTGCAGGTTGTACCGGAGCACCAGGCGGTCACGTGATTGAATGACGAGTTTTGGCAGTGCGCCTTTTGCAGGCATCATAATCAGCGTGTAGAGCTGAACCTTCTGACCCGGCTTGAGCGACATGTAGCACTTCGCACCGGTGCCCTCCAAGGCGACATTAGCTACATACCGCAGGTTCTGGTTATTGGCATCTACGCCGAATATCTCCAGTGTGCTCCATGCCAACCCGTAGTCGCTTCGGTTTGGATTGTGTAGTGTGTAGTGGAGCATCAGAAACTTCTGATCTCTATTTGTCAGGAACATCCCGTTATCGATGGAGACCTGATCCACAGTATACTCAGCTCTGTCTACGGTCACATTGATAGGCGCAGTTTTACCCAGGGTGTATGTATGGGTAAACAGTGCGTGATCATTCGCTCCCTGAAGCTGGGTTGTCCCCTTCGTGGCTTGATTCTTGGGGTTCTTCACGGGCGTCTTGGCCGCAAACGACATGCTGCATGCGAACACTAGAAGCGCGATCAAGATAGACCTGCGCTGCGTGACAGTTGTCTTCATGTTTACCATCCTTATGAGTATAGAACACGGCTGATGATCGTCACTATGACACCGATACCCAGGATTCGGCTAAGCCCCATATGGAGTGGTGCCATACCGATGTCAAGATCGACCATAGACTAATCGTACCTGATATGCAAGGCTTAGTGTGTACAGGATGTTGTGTGGTCGAAAAATCCACATGAAGATGAGATGGTGTGTAGATGGGGCAGTTACCAGACCGCCAATTGAAAATGAGGTTAAGGTTTGAGCCCCCCATCACAGTTCCGTAATTGGCACACTGAGGATGCCAGGAGCCAACGGGAGCGCAGTGCTGCCCAGATGCACCAGCCAGCCCCGGTCCGTGCGGTCAGAGTAGTCCTCCATGAAGCTCTTCAGCCCGGAGGCCATGAGGGGCCGTGGGGTGGATGTCGACTTCACCTCAAGAGGGATCAACATCCCCTGTTGTTCGATCACAAGATCCACTTCGTGGGTGCCTGTCCGGATGCCTGATGGCGTTATGTATATGCTAGACCAATACCCGGCAGATTTTACAGAATGCCGATTAGCTACGTATTTGGTGTAAATTTGCAATCGAAATGCAAATTTACACCAAAACCCACAGGTCAGCAAAAGACTACAACCCACATTTGGTGTATTTTCTGGGCTGCCCAAGGCGTTAATCGGACGGATTGGACGAATCGGGCGGATATTCACGATTCGCCCGATCCGTCCGATCTCAATAACTCGGTCACCTACGGTTTCTCTAGAACTCCCGTGAACAGAAGCTCACCCGTTGCGTCGTTGCGCACTATGTACACGAACGGCCGGTTGAACAGCAGTGGGCGAGGCATGGATAACATGATGCCTATGCCGGTGGCTGCAGCGGCCTTGGTTCCCGCCTCATCCACTGTGATGGTGGCCTTTTGAAGTGCCTCATAGATGAACAAACCGCGTGATCCCGTGCCGCTCATCGCGCTGAAGTCAGCCTGTCCACCGAAAGGAAGCGTCATGCCCAGGGCATTCATCACAGGGATCAGTTTATGCTCAGAGGTCAGGTCGAACTTAGGCACAAAAAGCGATACTTTGGCCGTAACCAGGCTATTCTTGATATCGGTCAGTTTGGCCGCGGTCAACTCGTTCAGGAATTGGCTCATGGCTACGTTCGCATTGGGCATGATCAGCAGCATGGACCAGCCCTTCACATCATAATCCATTTGTACGGCTGTGTACAGATTGTCCTTACACGCGAACACGCCGGTCGTGTTCATAAACGGTACTTTTTGCATCATCTTGTTGCGCGTCATCCAAGGTGCAAGTGCTGTCTGTTTTGGGTCAAACTGCTTTGCCCATTTACCGTCAAACGCCACCGCATTCACCAGAAGCAGTGTGGTATCCGGATCAAGTCTTTCAAACAGCTTTTTGATGCGGCTCTTGGTCTTTTGCTTCACCCAGTTATTGACTTTGTCCACCGCGTCCCTCTGGCGGAAGTCCTGCTGGAAGGCATCTGCGCGATAATCGGTACCCACGCGACGGACATACTCGGGGTTCAACTTTTCATTTATCGACATCCACATGCTGTTGGCGATCTGTAGCATTTCGGGCGGAAGCCCTGCCATCATCTGGCGTAGCGCGGTGTTGTTCTGCCGGTTGATCTCCGGAACAGGGCCGGTATACCCGAGCACCGAGGCCATCTGACGCAGCGTAGTTCCCGCTGCACCATTGAGTGCCATGCAGAATGTCATACGCACACTGTATGGAGACAGGCTCATGTTGAGCCCAGGTTTATAGCACTGACGGGTGAGTTTGAGAGCAAATTCGGTATTGGAGAGGGAAGTCGCAGCCATAATGTAAAGCCTCCGAAACATCATCGTAGAGTGGAGAGTTACCAATACAGGAGCTTGTCAGTTCCTGCACTGTTATTAGGACTGTCTGCTTCTTGGTATGGTTATCATGACGCCCACCGGATTTCTCTGAACCACGGATTACGCGGATTGATAGGATGGCACGGATGGAGAGGGAGGACTGGGGCCGTGTATGGGCGTTTCGCGAAACGCCCTGGGTGACAGTGCCCATACCATGCGATACCTGAGTAGTTACATCAACTGCATGGCATAATATACATAGACGGTTCCGAATACTAACTCTCAACCGCAAAGGATATTTCGCTTGTTATTACTAGCCGCCAGGACGCTTCAATCAGCCTCATCTGCCACCACAGAGGCTTTGAAAGGCACTCCCACGATTTGGGGTCATCTGTCTGTATTGATTGCCATACTGGCACTATTCGCGGTGGGATATTACACGGCAAAGTCCAATAAAGGCGGCCAAAAGGTTGAGCCAGAGGACCAGACAGATGGTAGCGTGCCCGTGTGCGAAGAGACCTGGGCCAACAGCCGTGAGCTTGGCACGCTTGTGGAGGAGTTCGACCAAGATGGTGTGCATGTTCAGATATACAACATGTGGGTGCAGATTGACGGGCTGATTACCTACCATCGTGCATTCTGCTTCCTGCCCGATAAGACGGAGCCTTTTCTGATCTTCAACCTCGATGGTGCCATGGGTTGCTTTTTCTTCAGCGTGCATAACCATCGCCACCGCATTGCCCATGCGCAGGTGCATAACAGTGTGACTGTGGCACAATGGCGTTCGTGGGCGATGTCGATGTTGCCAAGATACTATAAACCTGTGACGGAATAAGATTTCGACACCCCTTGCCAGATGTCTTGTTACAGGAGATCATTGAGGCAACCATCATATGATATTCCTCATGGGTTACACTACTACTAGAGTATTGAAAAACCGGGAGGATGCAGCATGTTTGCTGTTGTCACGCCTTTTGCACTTGGCATAATCGCTGCATTCGTCATGATCTGCATCATCTGGTCATCACGGCATACCCGTACGGGCCGGTATTTTATCAAATTTGCTCTGATCATGATGTGGTGGAGCACATTCTACGTGCTTGAGTTATTCAGCACCACGAAAAACACGGCTCTGTTCTTCGCCAATATCCAATTTCTGAGTATTCCATTTTTACCCGGATACTGGTTTCTGCTGGTAAGGTCTCATCTGGGCATGGCCACTATGACTCGTCCAGCCAAAACATTGCTGTTTTTACCTGGTATCATCACGTTGGTTTTCGCCGTTACGGATCCCTGGTTGGGACTCCTGCGTCATAACCCTCAATTTTTACAAGCGCCCGGCGGATCCTGGGTGGTTGATGCCCACTATAATCTGTGGCATAACGCTGTGTTTCTGCCATACCTCTATATCACGATAGCCGTCAGCAGCAGCATCCTGCTCTTGCGCGTAAAATCAATGCCCTCGTATTACCGGTTACCCACCATCGTGCTTGCTCTTGTGCCTGTGCCGGTTTGTGTGGCTGGGGTGATATACCACATGGGATATAGTCCAATTCCCCATGTGAACTATGCGGTTGCGGTATTTAGTGTGATGTCAATCCCCGTCTGCTGGGGTATCTACCGCAAAAAGTGGTTGAATCTGGCACCACAAGCACGGGACCTACTCATTTCCTCGATGCAGGACGGTGTGGTGGTGGTTGACCGAGACCACATGGTCATAGATTATAACCACGCCGCCGAGACGCTTCTTGAGTTGAATCTGGAGCACAATATCGGCCGCGCCATCAGCACTTTGATCCCTTATGTTGACCACACCGAACAGATATTTCAAATCGGTGGCCGTTCCCTGCAATATACGCACCATGTGATACATGATCGCACAGGCGAGGGTCTGGGCTGGATTTACGTATTCAGCGACATCAGTGCCGAGATACGTCTGCGGAGGCTGTTGCAGGTGGCGGTTCAGATGCTGCCTAACCCTACAGTTGTGGTTCAAGATGGCCAGGTGGTGCAGCACAGCCTAACCATGGAGAGCTGCTTTGGCTACCAACTATCTGAATTTACAGATTTCCATACCTGGGCCAAAAAGGCGATGCCTGAATGGTCGTTTGACCCTGCCACCTCGCCCAATGCGGCGGCCACGGAGTATGTGATGCACTGCGCAAATGGCGTTCAGAAGCATGTGCAGGTCGCCAGCGCTGACTTGGGTGAAATGGTCACCTGGACATTGACCGACATCACCGATCGGTACCAAATGGAGCAGAAGCTTCAGCAGGCACTTCATGAGCTGGAACATACGAACCAGGAGCTGCAGAGTTTTGCTTACGTCATCTCCCACGACTTGAAAGCACCGCTGAGGGCGATCAGCAACATCAGCCAATGGATGCAGGAAGACTACTCCGAACAGCTGGATGACGCCGGTAAAGAGCAGCTTGCCTTGCTGGCGGACAGGTCAATCCGGCTGAGCACGATGGTGGACGGTGTGCTGCGTTATTCGCGCATGAACAGCCGCGACTATGTCATGGACCTAGTTAACTCTGATGCGATGGTGCGGACGATTATTGATTCGTTAAGCATACCCGAAGGACTGCAAATCATCGCCAACCCATTACCAAACTTATATGGCGATGCGGTGAGGTTGGAGCAGGTGTTTCAAAACCTGCTGAGTAACGCGGTGAGGTTCATTGATCGGACTGATGGAGTGATCGAAATCCTGTATATGGGCGAAGAAGCCTGCTTCAGTGTGCGAAACAACGGCCCGAGCATCCCCGTCAGGGACCGCGAGCGTATATTTACGCTGTTTACCACCGGATCCAACCGCAAAGAAGACAGCACCGGGGTGGGGCTGGCTCTGGTTAAACGTGTGGTGGAGATGTATGGCGGGCATATCTGGCTGGAAGACCCAGGGCATGAGGGCTGTGAGTTCCGCTTCACCCTGCCGAAGTGCATGGAGCGTCCAGAAGCCGTCTAGCGCAACCGCGAGGGGAGGGTTTGTGTCACGCGGAGACGCGGAGGGCGCGGAGGGGGAAGGTTCATCCACAGATTACGCAGATTTCGCAGATGAGGTTCTGAATGACCGCATCGGAAGGCATCTGCATAGAAAGCGCAAGTGTGACGATAAACCTCGCAGTTCATTCGCTTTCGCACGAATTAATCTGCGCAATCTGTGTAATCTGTGGATGATTCCCTCCGATGAAGCCAACATAAGAACCAATAGGACATGTCAGACGAGTAGGACGAGGTGGAGTTATTGCCACAATAACGTAATTATTCCGTCTCCTATCTCCTCGCTATCTCCTCCCCAAGCTACTCCATCCACTGCCGAAGCTGCTGGTCGTCGACCTCCAGCTCGCCGCGCAGCCAGGCGGTGATCCGCTCCAGCTCGCGGTCGGCCTGAGGCAGGCGGGTAGCCCCAGCCTCGGGCTCAGGGTAGTGCCGGTATTCCATGCCGTGCTCGAGGCCAGGCTGGCAGGAGTTCGGCACCGGGATGCCCGCCGCCTTCAGAAGCACCTCCAGCCAGGTGCCCTTGCAGTCGGGGAAGCCCAGCATCACCAACTGGTGAATCGGGCGGGTGCAGGCCACGTACCACAGCCGCAGCTCCTCCTCCCAGCTCCGCTGCCGTTCCCACTGCACGCACGCCTGCGTGAGGCAGCTTTCGCCCACCAGGTCATGCGCCAGCAGGTGCAGCGATGGCACGCAGCGCAGGGGGATGGTGCCCGGGTTGCGGGTGACCTTCCGCGTGATATCTGCCAGATAGACCACCGGAAACTCAAGACCCTTGGCACCGTGCACGGTGAAGATGCGCACCACATCGGCCTGCTCCTCAAGCAGCGGAGCCTCCCCCTCGCGCATCGCCAACTGCACCAGATCATCCGCATGGTCGCAAAACTCCAGCAGCGTGCCGGTGTGCTCCAGCGTGATCTCAATCAGCTTGCGCACGTTCAACCAGCGTTGCTTGCCATCGGGTCGGCAGATCAGCTTGAGTTGAAGTTGCGTGGCATGGGCTAATTCCTCCAGGCATTGAGCGGCGGTCAGACGCTCACCGCGCTTTTGAAGCTGGCGTACGGTGCTCACGAACGGCTCCGCCAGTGCCTTCTGCGGGTGGGGTTCTGAGCGGTTCAGCCAGTTGGTCAGCCGAATCCAGAACGGGTTCTTGGCTGGGTTAGCTCCGCCGTCGCGGGCGATCAGCTCCAGCGTATCGCTGTCCAGACCGACCAGCGGCGATCGCAGCACGCTGGCCAGTGCGATGTCCTCCCACGGAGTTGCGACCACCACGGCCGCGTTGAGCATATCCCGCACCTCCGCCCGATGGTAGTAGTGCCTTCGGGCCGTGTTGTAGAACGGAATGCCCAACTCAGTAAGCCCATGCTCCAGATCGGCCACATTGCTGGTCTGGCGAAGTAGTATCGCGAAGTCGCCGTATTTCCGACCATGCTCCTTGCGCTGATGCAGGATGTCGTGTCCAATCGCCCGCGCAGCGGCTCGCGCGTACTGAGCCTGCGAAGGCTGCGGATCGACCATCAGCAGCGCGGTGCAGGCGCTGCGGCTGGGCTCGAACTGTTGACCGGCACTCAGTGCCATGAAGCCAGACTGCCACATCGGCTCGAACGCCTTCTGCACAAATAGTAGCACGCCTTCGCGGCTGCGGTAGTTGGCCGTGAGCTGCACCACGGCACCCTCTCCATCGCGGCCGCCGTTTTGCGTCAGCCCAGATAATAGCGAGGGCTCCGCATGCCGGAAGCCATATATGCTCTGCTGCACATCACCTACCGTGAACAGCCGGCCAGGCGCGGCTACCAGCTCCAGCAGACGCATCTGCAGCGGGTTGGCGTCTTGAAATTCGTCCACCATCACGCATTTGAAGTGCTTCTGGTAGCGCTGCTGCACCCCGGGATGCTGGCCCAGCAAGTCGATGCAGCGCTGCAGCCCATCGGTGAAGTCCTGCGCAGATCTTTTCTGCTTGATTTCCTGGAAGTTATGCCAGCAGCTTTCGATGATCTGCAGGATGCCCGGGTTGAGTGCCATCGCCTGCTGGTTGGTCTCGCTGCCGACACCGCTGAGTATCCGCTGCCAGGCCCGGCACCGATCTTGTGCCTGCACAGCCACCGGATGCTGCAGGCTTCCGCGCGTTTGGTACGCCAGCAGCTTGCACAGCTCCTCAATCTCCACTCCGGATCCGTCGCTGCAGCGGTCCACAATCTGCTGCCAGAAAGGCTTGACGGGGTTGCTTCCGACCAGCGGAATGGCCGATGGCAGTATCCCCATCAGGCTGGTGATGGCCGCCTGGGATAGCTGCTGCTTCCACAACTCCGGCTGCGACTGCATCTGCTCGCGCCATTGCTGTAACTGTGGCAGGTCGAAACCGTATATGCGCAGGTTGTTGAGTATCTGAAACAATGCCTTGCGGATGGCTTGAAGGGGGTCGCGCAGATTGGAGTCGTAGTCGACCCGGCCGTAAGCTAGCTTCAGCACGCTGCGCGCCGGTTCGATGTGGTCAATCACCAGCTCATCCATGCTCTGAGTGAACGCGGTGGCAAATATCCGCTGCTCCTCCACCTCGGAAAGCTGGCTGGTGTCGGGGTCATAGCAGGCATCAAACGGGTTTTCCTGCAGCAGCCGCACGCAGAACGCGTCGATGGTGCTGATGTAGGCGCTATCCAGACGGCGCAGTTGCTCCGACTGGCCCTCTTCGTTCAGCCGACGGCGGATGCGGGCGCGCATTTCCCCCGCGGCTTTGCGCGTGTAGGTGATGGAGAGGATCTGCGTGACATCCGCCTCACCCTGCAGCACCATTTGGATGAACCGCTCCACCAGCACCGTGGTCTTGCTGAGCCGGCGCCCGCGCTCACGATGATGTCGCGCTCGCGCAGTGATACCGCCTGCTGCTGGTGCTCTGTCAGCCTGATGTTCGCCAAAAATGCTCTTTTCCCCTGGGTGATCGGTGCTCTACAGGGCTATTATGCCACGAGCGGTGCTTGTGCTGCCTTTTTGGTGGGTGCAATAATCCACAGATGACACAGATTGCGCAGATTGGGTTGTGGTCTCACGCGAAGACGCGAAGGACTATACGGTCGACCTTCGCATCGGCGTCATCTGTGTCATCTGTGGATTGCCCTTCTCCTCGTGCCGATAGCCATCCGCCTTGGAGCAAGACCGGCGCGGTTAGGGAAAACCGCCCCGGACATAGGCAATTGAGCTATAGCGGTCGTCTCCCCTGCGCCGGAAGGGCTGAACCACGAATTCGGAATTGTCTCACGCGAAGACGCGAAGGATCATACGGTCAACCTTCGCATCTGCGCCATCTGTGGATTGTCTTTCCCCTCGTGCCGATGGCCATCCGCCTTGGAGCGAGACCGGCGCGGTTAGGGAAAACCGCCCCGGACATAGGCAATTGAGTTATAGCGGTCGCCTCCCCTGCGCCGGTCGGGCTGAACCACGAATGAACACGAATTCGGAATTGACTCACGCGAAGACGCGAAGAGTGTACGGTCAACCTTCATATCTGCGTAATCTGCGTAATCTGTGGATTGTCCTTCCCTTCTGCCTTCGCGTCTTCGCGTGAGACTTGACCGGCGGTGTCGTCTTCCGCCCTGTCAAGCCATCTTACGGTAATATCTAGATATCACACGCGAATTGCTCCAGCCACTGAGGATACCAAGACATGCAGAGCCTACCGCCAGAGGAGTTGCCAGAGATGAAGAAGCCGCAACAGATTGCCCCCAGTATCTATATGTATACCGACTCCTGCAACTGCTACGCGCTGGTGTCTGGTGATAGCGCGCTGCTGATCGACCCTGGTGAGGGCGGCATCATCGACCACCTGAAGACGCTGGGCGTGAAGAGGGTGGACTGGGTGCTGCATACGCACGCGCACCGAGAGCTGGCCGGGGCCGACGAACAGCTGATCCGAATGGGCGCGAAGGTCGCCGTGCCGGAACGTTCGCGCGCGTTTTTCGAGCAAGCCGAGGAGCTGTGGCAAAAGCGGCACACCTACTTCACATTCGCCTACGCCGAGAAATATGCCTTGCCCCTGCGCAACATCGCGGTGAGTGCGGAGCTGAGCGGCGGCGGACGGTTCCTCTGGAACGAGTATGAGCTTCGAATCCTCAGCACACCCGGCCACAGCGAGTTTGGCGTGAGCCTGATTCTGAATCAAGGCAGCCAGCGAATCGGCTTCACCGGAGACCTCATGGCCGCTCCGGGTAAGATATGGGAGTTTGACAGCCTGCAGACCGGCTATGAGGAGTTCATACAGGGTCCCGAGCTGGTGCGCGTGCCGGAGCTGCAAGCGAGTCTGAAGGCGCTGGCGAAGCAGGAGCTCATGTTGATGCTTCCTGCGCATGGGGAGCCGATGAAGAGTCCAAACAGTGGGATGATGCGGCTAGACAGGCAGCTCACCCGGCTGGTCGAGAACGCCAAAGAGACAAGGTATTTCGACGGTGGTTTTGATCCTGTGCCGGAGGTGATCGCCATTGGCACCTGCGCCATCCAGTATTTCATCCCAGACGGTCAAGGCAACTGCGTGATGATCGACGCCGGCTTCTACGACTGGGACGGCGGGCGCATCAACCTGTTCGAGAAGATGAAAGAGTACCCTGAGATCAAGAACATCGAGATCGTGATCCCCACGCACATCCACTCCGACCATGTGGCACTCTGCCGCGCCATGCGTCACCGCTACGGCGCGAAGCTCTACGCACATGAGTGTCAGGCGGACATACTGGCGCGGCCCGAGCGGTATTTCGTGCCGTGCCTATGCAATCAGCCCATCACCGTGGACCGCGTGTTCAAGGAGGGTGAGAGCTTCACCTGGAGCGGTATGAAATTCAGCATGTACCACTTCCCCGGGCACACCTACTGGCATCAGCTCACCGTGCTGGAGGTGAACGGCAAGAAGATCGCCTTCACCGGCGATGCGATTGACGATTTCGACCATGTGCGCAGCATCGACACCTTCAACTACAACCCCATCGGCGAGCATGTGGGCGCCAACCGCTGCGTGGACCTGCTGGAGCAGATCAACCCCGACTACCTCTGCACAGGCCACTGGAGCATCCACAAGTGGAAGCCCGAGTATGTGAAGGGGATGCGCGACTGGGTGAGCCGTCACAACCGGCTGATCACCCAGATGAGCGCGCAGGCCGACCCAAACCTGAGCTACCATATCCGCTGGGCCGACCTGCTGCCCTTCCGGAGCGTGCTGCAGCCAGGCGAAAAGAGGAAGTTGAACGTGAAGCTGCTGAACCACCTGCCCACAGTGGGTCAGTTTGAGGTCAAGCTGGAGCTGCCCGAAGGCTGGAGCGCGAAACCGGCCGTTGCCCACCTCAGCCTCCCCGCCAAGGGCAGTGCTGAGCTTCCGTTTGAGGTCACCGCCCCACGGCAGGCCAAGCCCATGCGCTACATGGCCGGGGTGAACGTGGTGCTGAACGGTCAGGCTTACGGTGCCATGGGACTGGGCTGCCTGGACATCGGCGAGGACTGGAGTATCGAGAACCGCGACCCCAACCAGGTGCCCGGTGTCAGCCAGCCGGACTACGGTTTTCAGGCCAGCAGCTAGCGTGTGGGATGGTGGGGGTAATTGGCCTACTCGTCGTAGCTGTCTTGTAGGGTATTTGCTACCCACCGGCGTAACCCGGCGGGCATTCCGGGTATCTAGTGGCTTACCATCTCCGGTATCATCACACCAAGCCATGTGCTATTGATAGTCCGGCACCCACGAAGTGGGTAAGATTCATTATAGCCAGGGGTGAGCGAAGCGATACCCCTGGTAAAGGTTGCACCTTCTTACCCCGAAGTGGGTCGAACCATGTCGGCACCACAGAAGGCCCACGTTCGTGGGTAAATGATGTTGGGCTGCCTTCCACGGGTTACGCTTTCGCTCACCCGTGGCTATAATGAATCGCACCCGCTTCGGGGTGCCCGGACAGTGCAAAACACATTCAGCAGCCTGATTCTACCGCCACCCATTACATACCACGTGTTGTTATGCACACTCCTTTCACTTCGCATTGCCCCCCTTGACATATCGCATGAAGGAATCGCTATCAAGGCTGTCGAAACAAATGCTATGATACCCATCACGAGACAATTCCAATGAACTGTATTCCAATCAATATCACGATGTTGGCATCCGTGTTGGTGGCATGTCTGCTGGTTCCAGCATTCATGCTCATGGCTGCGAGGCGGGTAGTAGCACGAACGTTAATGCCGGAAGACAAGCGGTACTACGCAGAGATATGGTGGATGTGCCTCTATTGCGCTCTGCCTAACTTGGCACTACTATATGGATTGATTGCTTTTGCCTTCTCCATCACGGTCAACACGTTCAACATGCTGCAGTCACAGTTACTGTTGGACCTACCGGCCATCGTATGGTTTGTTCTATGCTATCGAAAAATGGCTAATCTGCGAGCCAGCCTTGTTCCTGACACAGAATACAAACAATATGCTCCCAAATGCGCAGCACTCAAGTTTCGTGGATATGCTTCTGTATTGCTGTTAATGCCGTTTGTCATGGCAGTATCTGCAGTTATGATCGGATCGAATGATGATTTTACATTCTCTGTGCTGGTGAGTTTCGGTTTGTCTTTGGCGTATATCATTCTTATGTATATCTTCGTGGTCCGTTACATCCCACCGTTATTCGACCGTATCATGCCTGCATCTGAAATGGAGATGTTGAAGAATAAACTAGCAGAGGCCAACCGCCTACTCAACCAGAACCTGCCAGACGGTCATATCCCCGTTAAGCTGGAGATCATGAGGATGATGCATTTCAAAGACTCCTTCCAGAGTGTTAGTGTCGACATGATATCCGAAAAACGCGTTAGTGTCAGCCTCCTTGGCCTGAAGCGGCTTGATGAGAATGAGCTGTTGTTTCTGTCACTGAGCGGAGCTTTTCGAGGCATATCTATGAAAAGCCAGGTTCTAGCGGACCAGCGCGCTCTGGCCATCACCGCAGACCGCCCCGCGGCGATTTCGTCCTTGAAGAAGGAGCTAGCGACCGCCTTTAAAGAAGTGCGTCAACTGCAGAAGCGTATCAAGGCTTTGGAAGTGATATGAAACAGCTGCCATTGGCAATCACGGCTGTCGAAACAAGAGCTATGATACCCATCACAGGACAAAACCTATGAACTCAGAAATCTACACACTAGTGGGATGCCTGCTGTTACCGATCACGTTGGTGATCGCAGCCAAGCAGTCCTATATCAACGCCGTGTCCGATGAAGACAGACGGTATTTTACCGAAAACTGGCGAACGGGTATCAACAAGGTACTGCAATATGCGGTCATGCCTTACGGTATAACGTTGTTCTTGATAGACTTAGACCCCTCCAGGCATTCTATGGGCAGATTTGCCATTGCTCTAGCACTACTGGGGCTTGTGGTTCTCATAATCTGTTACCGCACAATGGCCAAGATGAAACAC
This sequence comes from Armatimonadota bacterium, assembly GCA_963677485.1. GTDB lineage: Bacteria > Armatimonadota > HRBIN16 > HRBIN16 > HRBIN16. Next base: position 2,609,328 of record OY781964.1, read on the forward strand.
AGCCTGACGCCGGAAACAGAGTATAGCAAGTACGAACCTCGGGTGAAACTGATCAGCTCTGTGGTAATGGCGATTTACATTCTATCTACTCTTTCCGTAATGGCAATATGTATACATTTTGCCGACTCGATAGATGATCCCATACTCTTGATGCTGGCTGCGATCGGTATGCTTGTGGCGATCTGTGGTTCACTGGCTATCATCGTGGACCGCTACGCAATATGGTATCGGGACCGCATCTTACCAGCCTCTGAAATGGAGATGCTGAAGAGTAAGCTGGCCGAAGCCGATCATCTGCTTAACCAGCACCTGCCAGACGGTCATATCCCCGTTAAGCTGGAGCTCATGGAGTTCATGATGGGTTTCAAGGACTCTTTGCTGTGTGTCAGCGTCGATATGAAATCGGAAAAACGCGTTAGTGTCAGCCTTCTTGGCCTGAAGCGGCTTGATGAGAATGAGCTGCTGTTCCTGTCACTGAGCGAAGCCTTTAGAGGCGTCTCAAACAAAAGCCAGATAGCGGCTGACCAGCGCGCTCTGGCCATCACTGCTGACCGTCATGCGGCTATTTCGGCTCTGAAAAAGGAGCTGGCCACCGCATTCAAGGAGGTGCGTCAACTGCAGAAGCGCATCAAGGCGTTGGAGGTAATATGAAAAAGCAGATATTGGCCATTCTTCCAGCACTGGGGGTCATGGTGATTACCTGGGGGGCACCAAGGCTGCTGAACTATGTTCATCAGTTGAACACGCCGTCTATTGTTGGTCCCATGGTTCCGTATGGGGTGCCGGACGCGCAGCTGCCTCCTCCACCAGATGGTATGATGCCCGCACCCGCCGGTGATTCAATACCTGGCAATGTGCCAATGCCGTATCCTGGTGATGCCAAGATGTCCCACCCCACAACCGGATCATTCCCAAACCTGCAAATCAACTGGGTGTTGATATGGGTTGTGGTCGCTATAGAACTAGGACTATTTGGCAGATTGATATGGGCTGTCACACAACACCGATCTGAGCTTCCTGGCCATGCCCTATTCTGGGTTGTAAGCCAGGCGATTTTATCTGCATTTTTGAGTCAATCCTCCGTCTTCGACGTCATGGCTCATGGGATACTCCGGCCGATTGGCTTCTGCTTGATCGCTATCTCAATGGCAGGCACGTTGGTTGCGCTCAGCGAACTCATTATAAGGAGGCACATGCTATTTGGTGATGATGTTGTTGAAGTGCTGATGCATTTTGACAACCACACCGGGACGTCTTTGATGTTGATGTATTTCTGGCTCATCCCGATGTTGAATGCCGGAATGTATTGGATACTGAGTATCCAAGTGATTTTCACGATCGGTGTGCAGATATGGGTTTGGCTAAGCTCAGATGCTTTACGAACATCGCTACGGCGCAGAGTGGACCCAGCGGCGTTTGACGTGCTTGAACAGAGCATCGCCAGGCTGCGCATATCGATGAGCAACCACTATCCAGGTAGACATGTCGATATGATGGCAAACAAAGAAGGCGACCACATTATCTCTTCGATGTCTCACCTAGATGGTAGTATTTCGGTGAGTGTGGCGGCGTTGCAGCAGCTCACCGACGAGGAAATGCTGGTGCTTTCGGCGATGCAAGCGGTGCGGCCTTTTTCCTATCGGTTACTCGATATACCCAACACGATGACGTTCATGTTGGTAGGGATAGCTGTGATTGTATCAGATGGTCTATCCATGTTCTGGCTTATGTTGGTGCTGATACCGGTGCTCATGTCCGAATACTACCGCCGGAATCTAGCTGTGGCAGCCGACCGGCGGGCCATTGACCGGTTGAACATGGAGAAGACCGCAGTGGCGGTGCTGCAAAAGCAGATTGAGGGCTCGACCGGTGAGGTTCGCAAGGGGCTGCTCATCCGTGCAGGTGCCATCTTCAAACACGGCGGAATTCCGTTGACTGAGTAGAGCCGTCGTGATTCTGTGTTCGCCCTGTGTTTATACGCCAGTTGGAAGGTTGTTGAACCAGCCAGTTTCGTCCGTAAAGGAGACATCATGCCGCGTAAAATGTTGATTCTGCTGCTCTGCGGGGCGATGATGCATTACTTCCTCGGGTTCATACCAAGGGGCATCGTGCCCAAGGATGTGAACCATCTGCTATCAGAGCAAATCAAGCAGATAAAGGAGGGTTACCGGCCGCCGGCTGTCATGCCAAAAAGCTGGCTGGTCATTACTGCAGGTAGCTCTTATCGAACGCTGCTTTACCTAAGCGAAAGCAATCCCGACCAGCAAGCCGTTGAGCGCGCGTTCACAAAGATGGGTGCGCTGCCTGGCGAGGTCACGTCCGGCATGAGCGGCCGCCGTTACGTGATGCGATGGCACCACCAGTGGTCATACTTTGGCCGGTTATATGCATCCACAGACCTGTATCCTGAGAATCTCCGCCTTCGGTTTGTGCGTGCCATGGGGCTGTCCGCACAAACCCCAACGATACCGATGATGGTCTGCGTAGACAAATGCGCCGCGCTGGATCCTAAATCGTATGGCTACGGCGAGTCGGGCAATGAGTTGATGGTCGTTAATGGGAAGTTCGTCGCAGATGAGGTTCTGAATATCAGCCAGTGGATTGACTGGTACCAATGCATATTCTTCGTGGCGTTTGTGATCGGGTTTGTGTGGGATATGCTGAAATGGCGAAAAAATCATGACAAACGGTCGAATCTACAACTGCCATTGATGCAGCACGTGAAGATATTTAGGCAGACAACAAGCATGGTATTGGTCGTGATGTTCACATTTCTAAACCATAATGGATATCATGAGTTGTTTGGCAACGGGCTTATAGATATGTGGGCAGGTGGGACGCGAAACATATTGTTGGGGTTAGTTTTATTTTCACCGATCCTGTGTTATGTGTTGGCAGCGGCGCCGATACGATACCACCTCAAGGCTGACCTGTCGAAAGCGGTATCACAGCAGCACGAGCGATTTCCAATCCTTCAAAAGACACTTTCTAACATAATATACAAGCGATCGAAACAGCTACGGCATGAAGACTACATCCTGGCAAAGTGTGACAGCCTCGACCTGATGGGAGTTCTGCTTTCAGTCGACCACAGCAGGAAGATCGTGTTCGTGCCGCCAATGGCACGGTTGGGTATGGATGTCGCCCAAATTGACTTCTGGATCACGCGAGCACTTCAGGACCCTCACAGTCGACGCAACTACGACATGGCGGTCGGCTTATGCCTACTCGCCGCGGGCGGTTTCACGCAGATTATGGGATACCGGACAGCATCCATCATACTGCAGGTTGTTTTTTTGGCCATTGTGTTTCTGTGGATCGGTGGAAGGTGGGGTATTGAGACGGTCAGGAACACCCGTGCCGACCTCGCTGCCATCGCGGTAACAGGTGACCCAGAAAGTGCCAAGCGGGCGATCAACCGGCTGTTTGGCAACGGCAAGACCGGTGCGATCGAAACCCCCAAACGCATACTCACCATCGATGCGAAATACCCACCCGCTGCGAAGGCTGTCGAGAAGGTGCTTGAAGCCGTTCCGTAGCGGTGCTGATGCATGCGGCGGTTTGCCTTTATTTAACCACGAATGGACACAGATGAACGCGGATACCGGAATCCAACGCAAAGGCGCAGAGGGGCAAAGAGCGCAATGGTTCAGTTCGAATCGCGGACAAAGCCGACCACCCAGCACGGTCATATACCTTTGCGTCATTGCTTCTTGGCGTCTTTGCGTTGAATCCCGTCCGTGTAATCCGTGGTTCAGACAATTTGTAACCACGAATGGACACGGATAGACACGAATGGACACAGATGAACGCGGATACCGGGAATCTAACGCAAAGGCGCAGAGGGGCAAAGGGCGCAAAGTTGCTGATGACCGCATCCGGTTCTTGACAAGCCGGAAATTGCAGGTTAACCTTATCCTTAGTAAACGTATGTAGTGGTGTATATTCATGAGACAAGATCACATTCACCAATACCGAAAACCAAGAAGCCATTATGCCGCGTAAAATGCTGATCCTGCTGCTCTGTGGGGCTCTAATGCATTACTTCCTCGGGTTCATGCCGAAGGGTATCGTGCCCAAGGATGTGGATCATCTGCTGTCTGAGCAAATCACGCAGATCAAAGCAGGTTACCAGCCGCCAGCGACAATGCCGAAAAACTGGCTGGTGATTGCCGCCGGAAGCTCCTATCGAACCCTGTTTTACCTCAGCGAAAACAAGCCCGACCAGCAAGCCGTTGAGCGCGCGTTCACAAAGATGGGTGCACTGCCAGGCGAGGTCACCGCCGGTATGAGCGGTCAACGTCATGTGATGCGATGGCACCACCAGTGGTCGTACCTGGGCCGGATATATGCTTCGACAGATCTGTACCCTGAAAATCTCCGCCTTCGGTTTGTCCGCGCCATGGGGCTGTCCGCACAAACCTCTACATTGCCGATGCTGGTGTGCGTAGACAAATGCGCCGCGCTTGACCCACCACAATATATCGACAGCGCGAACCGCGATGAGTTGATAACCGTGCAAGGACCGTTCGTCGCGGGCGAAGCGTTGAATATCAGCCAGTGGATCGCCTGGTGGCTGTGGCTTGTGTTGGCAATATTTATGTTTGCGTTCATTTGGGAGATGTTGGCACCGCGTGAACATGACAAACGGTCGGACCCGAAAATGTCGCTGATGCAGCATGTGATGGCCTTTAAGCAGATAACAAGCGCTGTTGTAGTTGGGCTGTTCCTATTTCTGAACCATGATGGACTTCAAGAGATGCTTGGCAACGGGCTAGTCGATCTATGGGCGGGTGGGACGCGAAACATATCGTTAGGATTAGTTTTATTTTTACCGATCGCGTGTTTTGTGTTGACTTCGGTGTCGACAAGATATCGCCTCAAAGCCGACCTGTCGAAAGCGGTATCACGGCAGCACGAGCGACTTCCACGCCTGCAAAAGACCCTCGCGGAGATCGTCTACAAGCGATCGATGCAAATACGGCATGATGACTACATCCTGGCAAAGTGTGACCGTCTCGACCTGATGGGAGTTCTGCCCTCAGTGGACCATAAACGGAAGATCGTGTTCGTGCCGCCGATGGCGCGGCTAAGCATGGATGTCGCCCAAATTGACTTCTGGATCACGCGAACACTACAAGACCCTCGCAGCGGACGTAATTGGGATATAGGGATCGGTCTTGGCGTGCTCATCGCAAGCGGTGTCACGCAGATCATGGGATACGACAACGCCTCCCTCATACTGCTGCTTGTTTTTTTGGCCATCGTGTTTCTTTGGGTAGGGGGCAATTGGGGTTATGAAGCGGCCAAGAACACTCGGGCTGACCTGGCTGCCATCGCCGTGACAGGCGACCCCGAAAGTGCCAAGCGGGCGATCAAGCGGCTGTATGGTTATAGCAAGAACGGTGCTAAGGAGACACCGAAGCGTATACTCGCCATCGATGTGAAATACCCGCGCGCTGCGGAGGCCGTCGAAGAGGCAGTCGAGGCTGTTTCGTAGCTGTGCCGATGAGTGCGGCGGTTTGGTTCCATTTAACCGCGAATGGACACAGATAGACACGAATGGACACAGATGAACGCGGATACCGGGAACCCAACGCAAAGGCGCAGAGGGGCAAAGGGCGCAATGGTTCAGTTCGAATCGCAGACAAAGCCGACCACCCAGCGGTCATTTACCTTTGCGTCATTGCATCTTGGCGTCTTTGCGTTGAATCCCGTCCGTGTAATCCGTGGTTCAGACAATTTGTAACCACGAATGGACACGGATAGACACGAATGGACACAGATGAACGCGGATACCGGGAACCCAACGCAAGGGCGCAGGGGTGCAAAAGCGCAAAGGTTCTGTTCGAGCCGCGGACATAGACGACCATCCAGCGCGGTCATATACCTTTGCGTCATTGCTTCTTGGCGTTTTTGCGCTGAATCCCGTCCGGTTCCCCATACACACTCTACGCAGGATTGCGAACTCCCGTTGCCGAACTATACAGCGATTGTTTGTTTTAGGGAGTAACTCCATGAGGTTCTTTGCCGTAATGATAGCACTGTGTAGCTGCGCTGCGTTGGCCCAGACGCAAAAGCCGTTCCAAGTGGGTATCGAGCTGCCCACTATGTTGCCAGTCGACCCCACCGTGGAGCTGATGTTGAAGGACCTTGGGGTGAACTACCTCAACTTCTATACATTCAACAACTACGGCCCGCCGGAGCAGGATGCCATGGCGGTGTATGACGCGCAGGCGGCATTGGCGAAGCGGCTGGGGGCGAACTACCAACTGGCGTGCCACCACATGGATGTGCCCGAGGCGGTGGTGCGCAAGGCGGCGCAGGACCCGCTCTGCCAAGGTGTGATCATTGATGAGTTGGAGCACATCCGGCTGCTGTGGCGAGTGGCGGGACCCTCTGCGGCGGTGCTCGCTGACCCAGCGACCTTCACCGACCTCTATGATGCCCACGACAAATCGGTGGCGGCCTGGCAAAAACTGGCTGATAAGTATCGCGGATACGGTCTGACCAACTTCAACAGCACGCACGTTTGGCCGGTGCTGCTCTCGGTGGCGGCGAAAGGCGGATGGAACCCCACGCCAAAAATCTGCAAGGAGTTCTACTCGCCGGTTTCGCTTGCCATCGGCATGGGCGCTGCGCTGCAGTATGAAAAACCGCTGATGGTAGACTGTGACCTGTGGTTCTGGGATCTGCTGCCCGGTCACACGCCCGAGGAGTATCGCAGCAATCTGCTGCTGGCCTACTGGAGCGGTGCGGACGGCGTATATACCGAGGGTGCCGGGTTCAACCTGTATCCTGCGGGTCGGCAGGGGTTTCCACACACCCTCATGGCAAAGCTGACCGACACGGAGTATTCGCTCACAGCCCATGGCGAGATACTGCGCTGGTTCATTAAGGATTATCTGCCGAAGCACCCGCGTGCCTGGAGCTTCCGCGACATCCAGCCGGATGTGGCGATCATCCGGTTCGAGGATAGCTGTTTTGGCCAGCGTTTCAGCAATATGCCGGACACGCTGTATGGCAGCGAGAAGCTGAAGAGCGATGCCGACACCGAGGCCTGGTTCCAGATTTGGAACGTGCTGACGGGTGGCAAGACCGGCCGAGACGGTATCAGCATGTTCCGAGCCACCCAGGGCATGTTTGGCCTGGAGTATGTTCCGCACACCACGCGGCGCGACAGCTACCTCACCCGGCCCATGATGTCGGGTTCGCACAACTTCTGGACGCCCCTGAACAACGTGGTGGTGTTCGACGACACCGTGACCGCGGAGCGTCTGGGGCAGATCCCCTGCCTGTTCCTCACAGGCAAGCGGATCAGTGATGAGACTTGGCTGGCGGTTCAAGAGCGTGTGAAGCAGGGGGCGACTTGCGTGATCTGGGCTCCGCTGGCGAAGAAGCTGGGGCTGGAACCCAAGGGCGACATCACTGAACTGACCATGGGCAAGGGCAAGATGATCATCACCACCGATTTTGGGCTGACACCGGTCACCACCGCCGTGTGGAGCTTCATCGGCCGCGCCGACCAGATCCGCTACCGCTTCAAGCAGGGTGAAGTGGTGTTTAAGACGCTCGACGAAAACAAGGTGGATGTTCAGACCACGGTGTATCCCAACCCGTAGGGGCGACCGGCGGTCGCCCTTGTTGGTGGGGGATTCAATCCACAGATTACACAGATTACGCAGATTTGTGGGGCGATGGGACGTGACGTCTGGCGTAGGGGCGGGGTCACCCCGCCCACCACACCCCAACCCGTAGGGGCAGGCCCCCGTGCCTGCCCCATATAACCATAGCCCCATGGACGGGGTCACCCGCCCCCCAAATCCAGCCTACGCCATGGGACGGAAATCGGTGCTGGCGTTGATGCGGCGTACAAAGCCTGCGATCAAGCGCACACCGTTCTGCAGATCGGCCATACTCATCACCTCGCAGGGGGTGTGCATGTAGCGTAACGGCACGCTGATCAACCCGGTGGCCACACTGGCCCGGTTGAGCTGCATCATGTTGGCGTCGGTACCGGTGCCACCGGGGTTGACCTCAATCTGAACCGGGATGTCATCTTCCTTTGCGGTCCGCATCAGCAGATCAAACACCACAGGATTCACATTGGCACCACGGGTGATGCTGGGGCCTTTTCCGCACACGGTTTCGCCAAATCGCTTCTTGTCCGCGCCTGGGAAATCAATGCTGTGACACACATCCACCGCCACACCCACCAGCGGGTCGATGCCGTAGGCCGCCGTCTTGGCGCCTCTCAGTCCGATCTCTTCCTGCACGGTCGCCACGCTGTATAGACCGCAACCCAGATTGGCCTTCTCACTGCTCAGTTCGCGCAAGACCTCGGCCACCATCCAGGCACCCATCTTATCGTCAAAGCCGCGTGCGCACACCATATCGCCCAGCAGCTCTTCCATTTCATACTGATACGTAATGGGGTCACCCAGGTTCACATATTCCATCGCCTCGGATTTATCTTTAGCCCCGATATCCACCCAAACTTCGTTCAGCGTGGGCATTTTAGACCGCTCATCGGGTGTCATCAGATGGATGGCGCGTCGGCCCATTACCCCGGTGATGGTGCCCTTGGTGCCATGCACGTTCACCCGCTGCCCAAAGGGGATCAGCACATCGTGCCCTCCCACAGGAGCGACATACAGCAGCCCCTCATCGCTGACATGTTTTACCAAAAAACCGAGTTCGTCCACATGTCCACTGATCATCACCCTTACTAGCGAATCGGGGTTGATGACGGCGATGGTATTGCCATGAAGGTCGGTAGATATCTGGTCGGCGTAAGGTGCCAGATAGTCTCGATAGCATTTGGCCGCCTGCTGTTCATATCCGCTGGGACTTGGCATATTCGCCAATTGGGTGAGGAAGTTATAACTCTCAGATTGCATGACATCATCTCCAGACCGAATTTATGGGCAATTCTGCCCGTAATTCTCATTTTACACTCAATTCAAAATATACTGCATTAAGTTCTACTAGTATAGACAAATTTACGCTAATATGAATACACACTTTCCATGTCCGCGGCATTTTAGTTAAAAATACCTCTCAAAATTCGCATTTATTTTTACATTTTAGTCACTATTTCGTTGAATAGTGGCCTATAAGAGGGTATTCTAAGTCTGTTGAGGCAAAATCAACAGTAAAGTGGGTGCAAAGTGGTGTCAAACTGGGTGCACTTTACATCCGATTTTTGTCCATACCGCAAACAAGGCGAGTGAAACCGAAAATGTCCGATGAATCCAATCAGATTGAGCAGTTCGTAAACAACTCTTTGGCTGAAGAGAAGTCTGAGCCCAAGATGAGCCCGCTCGCGCAGATGCAGGGCTACTCCGAACACGCTCTCGATGAGAAATGTCGGTTGATACTGCCCGCTCGATTTATCAAGTGTTTTGAATCCAGGCAGATGGTCATCACCCGCGGTTACAGCCAGACGCTGTGGATATTCCACCCCAGCACATGGCAGCAGCTGCAGCAGCAACTGGCTACCATGGCCAATACAAATGCAAACAGCTTATCGCTTCAGCGGTTTTTCGCAGGAGCGGCCGAGTCCGTGCCCATCGACAGTGCCGGACGGTTTATGGTACCACAGCATCTTCGAGCACTGGCAGATATTCAACCATCAGCAAAAGATGAAAAGCCAGTGGTGCTCCAAGGGGTGCCCAACCGCATAGAGATATGGTCCAAGGCTAAATGGCAGAGCTACAATATGCAGCTTACCGATGACGATGTCATGTCGGCGATGGAAGCCACAGGCTTCTCGTTTTGAGTTCCGCTCCGCACGTGCCGGTGATGTTGGAGGAGTGTCTGCAGCTTTTGGCACTTCAACCCGGCGAAACTGCGGTTGACGCCACTTTAGGTGCAGGCGGGCACAGTATGCGCATGCTGCAGGCACTGCAGCCAGGCGGCACGTTGATAGCTTTTGATCGGGATGCCAGTGCAATCGAACTGGCCCAACAGCGTCTGGCAGCGGTGCCGGCGCAGGCCAACATCATATTGGTGCATAGTGATTACCGCGAAATGCGTCAGCAATGTTCAGATCGAGACATTGAACAGGTAGATGCCGTTTTTTTTGACCTTGGCGTCTCATCAATGCAGCTAGACCTCCCAGAAAGAGGTTTTTCTCATCGCTTAGATGCTCCACTGGACATGCGCATGGACCAGAGCCAGCCACTGACGGCATACCATGTCGTGAACGAGTGGGATGAAGTTGATATCGCAGCCGCCATTTGGGAATTCGGTGAGGACAGGGCCAGCAGACGGATCGCACGCGAGATCGTGAGACACAGGCCTATTGAAACCACCGGGCAGTTGGCGGAAGTGGTCAGCAGAGCTGTCGGCAGATTTAAGGGTGAACACCACCCGGCGGCGCGCACGATGCAGGCCATTCGGATCGTAGTGAACCGGGAACTAGAGGGGCTGCAGCAGATAGTGGAGCAATCCATTGAGATGCTGAAACCAGGGGGACGAATCGTGGCTCTTACTTATCATTCATTAGAGGCACGGGCCGTCAAACAAGCATTTTTGGCTTACAGCGGAAAATGCCAGTGCCCGCCCTCATTCCCCATCTGTGTTTGCGGAGCAACGAAGCAGATCGAATACATCGTCAAGGGTTCATTGAAGCCCACAGAACAGGAAGTGGCCGCCAACCCCAGAGCACGCAGTGCTCAGTGCCGAGCGGCCAGAAAACTGTAGTCAACCAACCGGAACACCATCGAGTAATACTTATTATTTATGACCTACGAGGGGATACCCTCAAATGCCAGGGAGAAGCTACCATGTCTACTACCATTATCAGTCCTTCAGCCCGGCCCTTGCGGTCGAAATCGGTATCGGATTCGAGGATGAAGCACCATAAAGGTCTGAATCCACTCAGCAAATTGATCATCTCAATCAATGGGGTGCTCGTGCTGTTTTGGCTCTTCATCGCCTCCAGCGGGCCAGGCAATTTGAACAGGATGAGCACCGAACAAAGCCAACTCATTGCCGAAATAAACCGTCTCACCTATGCGAACCAACAGCTTAAAAGTGACATTCTCACAGAGACATCAGATGTAGTGATTGAACGATGGGCGGCTGTTCACAATTTCGAAAAGGAGACCGCTCCTGAAGCATCTGCCGCATTGAACCGTAACCAAGCATCAGCAGCTTCACGATAGAGTGAACCGGCATGACTGACCGACCAGGGCGGCACAATCGTGTGACCGACCCCCTTACTATCACTGGCCAGAATGCGCTGTCTATAACAACTTTAATAGGCGGCGTTATGCTGCTTGTCATATTCCTAAGGCTGGCATGGTGGCAAGTAGGCAAGCATCACGAGCTCTCAGAGGCTTACGCCAACCAACACATCAAGGTAGTTTCCATACCCGCGCCTCGCGGACGCATCCTGGACAGCGAAGGCAATGAGCTCGCGATGAATAACCGGTGCGTTCATCTGCTAATCCAGCCCAAGCGTATCTTCGCGCCTGTCATGGCGGCTGACGTGATTTCCATCATCACCAAGATAGACCGTGCCCAACTGCTCGATCAGTTTTCAAAGCATAAGAGTTCATTTTACATAATGAAAAATGCTCTAGGCCCCAAAATGGACAGGCTGATTGCGATGGAAACTATCATGAACCAACGAACCCGACGGCAGCGGGAAGCCACTATCAAAGCCAATTTCAAGGGTGCTGAGGCCCAACAGCTATTGCAAGTCGTCGAGGGTAAGAAGCAGTTTACCCCTGAAGAAGTAAAGACATGGACAGCCGGGGTGATTGTAGAGCGCGACAATGTACGCAAATACCCGATGAACCAGGCGGCATGCCAACTCATAGGCACGGTTGATAGCGCGGGTGTTGGGAGAGACGGGCTGGAACTAAAATTCAACCCTCCACTTGATAAGAACGGAAAACCGACAGGAATCGGACTTCAGGGTAGAAATGGCCAGATGCAGGCTGAATTCGCCCGTGACGGACATATCGTGCCAGGCACCGAGAAGGACCTGGTCAAGATGATTCCGGGGGTCGACGTCAAGCTGACCATCAACGGCTATATCCAATCAGCCGCAGAAGAAGCATTGAATGAACTGGCTGCCAAACACAAGCCCAAACGGGCTTGTGCCATCGTGATGGACCCGAACACCGGCGAAATACTGGCCATGGCCAATGTGCCTGGGTATGACCTCAACCAGCGCTCCAAATTGATACGCAAAACGGCCGATATCGAGAAAACCCGCAATATGGCCGCATCACACGCTTTTGAGCCTGGCTCAATTTTTAAACCGATTACCATCTCTGGCGGCCTGCACTGCCACGTGATTACCGAAAACTCACAGTTTTATTGTGACGGCAGCCTGCCCCTGCCCGGCAAGACGATCCACTGTACACACGGTGTGAAGCATGGGCAGCTGACGCCAAGGGAGATCATCGCTCAAAGCTGTAATGTCTCTACAGGACGCATCGCACTGAGGATGGGACCGAAGACCTTGTATAACTGGATTGTTTCGATGGGATTGACCAAAAAGGCCTGCCGTGACATCCCGTCATCAAGCTGGGGATACCTACCGAACCCCAGCATTAAGAGAACCCGATGGGGACAGATAGCGAATGCCAACATCGGATTCGGACAAGGGGTCACAGTCACTCCAATCGGGTTGTTGACCTCATTCTGTAGCTTGATCAACGGCGGGGAGTATATTCCCGCTCAGATTATTAAGGGCAAGAAGGGCAAAGTACGCCGCTTGCTCACTCAAGAGGAATCAATGGAACTCCGCAGTTTCTTGAAAGCAACTGTGGACGAAGGCACCGGACCACTCGCACAAGTTCCTGGCTACCTGGTAGGGGGCAAGACAGGAACCGCACAGCGAGTGTATGAATCGGTGCGTGGGCAAAAGCGGGCAGGAACTGGTTACGAACAGGGCGCCTATGTCGCCTCCTTTATAGGTTTCGCTCCTGTGAATGAACCAAGAGTCGCTATTCTGGTTACAGTAGACCGTCCCACAGAGAATGGGCACTATGGGGGAACGGTCGCTGGGCCCGCTTTTGCCAAGATCATGGGTGAGTCACTCGCCCACCTATCTGTCACCGCAGACCCGTTCATGAAACTGCATCCGCAGTATCACAAACGCAAGAAACTGAACGACTAGCTTGACTCTGATAAAATAGATTGGTAACACAACGGACTTATACGAATGACAGCGCAGTATCTTCTCGACATGTTTCAAACAGTACACGGAGCACGTGTGCCGGCAGAGGCCAACCCACTCATTGAAGGAGTGGCTTTTGACTCCCGGCAAGTGAAGCCGGGTTATCTGTTCATCGCCCTTCAGGGCGATCATGTTGACGGCCGCCAGTTCATCCCATCGGCTATCCAGAACGGTGCCGTGGCGGTCATGACTGCCCTCCCCGCCGATACTCACCTGCCACAGGTCATCGTGCCCGACGCCGAACTCGCCATGGCGCAGGTGGCATGCCAATTCTACCAATACCCCTCCCGCAAGATGCGTGTGATAGGGATCACCGGCACGAATGGAAAGACCACCACCGCGATTTTGGCCGCGCATATCATGAGATATGCTGGCCGTAAGACGGCTGTGATAGGCACCCTTGGGGCGTCTTCGGACGGTGTTAATTGGAAGTCCACTGGTCACACCACGCCGCAATCGCCCGACTTGCAGCGCATTCTGGCAGAACTCCGCGATGAGGGTGTGGCGGATGTTGTGATGGAGATCAGCTCACATGCCATCAGCCAGAAACGCACACACGGTCTGGAGCTTGATGTCGCCGCGATGCTGAACCTGACCCAAGACCACCTTGACTATTACGGCGATATGGCCAGTTATGCGGCCGCCAAAAAACAGCTTTTCACCGAGTACCCGGATTTTACCCAGAAGAAGTTCACCAGTGTCATGAACATGGCGGACTCCACCGCCCGAGGGTGGTCAGCCTGCCTTGAAACTAGCCAGCTAAACTTCGGTCCAGAAGGAAGCGGAGCAGATGCCGCTGTCAGTGGTGTTCAACTGGCGGTCGATTCCGTCAGCTACACGCTGACATATCACGGCCACAGCTATCAAGTGACAGTGCCCCTGGGCGGTGGATTCCAAGTATGGAACAGCGCGGCCGCCTGGTGCTGCTGCGTATCAATAGGCATCGAACCTCAGATCGCGGCAGATGCACTGCGCTGCTGTCCCAGCTCACCAGGCCGTTTTGAGATGGTGCCTAATGATCGAGGCGTGACTGTGCTTGTAGATTACGCGCATACACCGGATGGATTAGTTAACGTTTTGAACAGTGCCCGCAACCTGAACCCGCGGGAATTGGTTGTGGTTTTTGGATGCGGTGGAGACAGAGACGCCACAAAGCGGCCTGTCATGGGCAAAATCGCAGTGGAATCCGCTGACCGCGTATATGTCACAAGTGATAATCCGCGCACTGAAGATGCTGAGAGCATCATCCAACAGATAATAGCTGGTATGCCCCAGCCTCAGTCCCATCAAGTGAGCATAGAAGCCGACCGCAAATTGGCCATTCATATGGCTCTTGCCAGCCTGCAGCCAGGTGATATTCTGGTCATCGCAGGTAAGGGACACGAAGATTACCAGATCATTGGAACAACTAAATACCCCTTTGATGACCGCATCATAGCAACTGAGTGGTTTCAGGGAGATAGAAGATAAATCATGTTTATAAGTAAGCTGCAAGATATCGCCAAAGCGTCTGGAGGAGCCCTATGGGGCCCCGGTGATGTCGAGGTGAAGGGCGTAGCCATCGACAGCCGTGCTGTCCAACCCGGCGATCTGTTTGTAGCTATCCCTGGTGACCGTGTAGACGGGCACCAGTTCATATCAGCTGCCATTCAAGCGGGAGCCGTGGCGGTCATGGCCAGCAATGCGGCCTACGTGCCTGAGGGTTTCCCGGCTGTGCTGATTGGCGATACCGTATGGGCCTTAGGCAATCTGGCGAAGTGCTGCCGTATGGCCTGGCAGGTCTATCGATACGAAGTCGATGAAAACCCCAGCGCGCCTCTTGTGGCTGTCACCGGCAGCGTCGGTAAATCCACGACCCGAGAAATGATAGCTGCGGTGATGAGTGCCAGTTACAACGTGCTGCGGACACCACGAAACTACAACACGGAGATCGGTCTGCCCCTGACCATCATTAATCTGAACGAACAGCATACCGCTGCGGTGCTGGAGATGGGTATGCGAGGCCGTGGACAAATCGACCTTCTGGCGGATATGGCTCAGCCCAATATCGGTGTCATCACGAACATCGGAGATGCTCATCGCGAGTTGCTGGGCAGCCGTGACGAGATCATGCTGGCAAAATCGGAACTGCTCAACCGACTGCCGGAAGACGGTGTGGCAATACTGAACGCCGACGACCCTTATTACCAGCAGCTACGAGAACTGGTGCCTTGCCGTGTCATCAGCTTTGGATGCAGCGACTGGGCCGGGTTGCGGGCCAAGAATATTAAGGCCTTTATCGATGGCCACGTGGAGTTCACTCTGCGCACAGGACAGCGGAACCTCCCAGTCACGGTGCCATTGGCTGGTACCCACAATGTGATGAATGCACTGGCCGCTTTGGCCGTCGCCCAAGCCGCAGGTATTGATCTTGAGCTGGCGATCGAAATGCTGCAGCAGGTCAAGCCGCTTGATATGCGTATGAATGTTAAAACACTGAAAAACAGCGTCACCATCCTGGACGACACATATAACGCCAATCCCACTAGCACACGGGCTGCACTCGACACGCTGGTCAGCATGAGCGAATCCGCCCGCAAGGTAGTGGTGCTGGGTGACATGCTGGAGCTGGGCGATAACAGCAGCAGCATGCACAGGGAAATCGGTCGGAATGTGGGCCAGGCAGGGGCGCATCTTTTCATCGCCGTCGGCAGTAAGGCGCGTGATATGGTCGCCGGGGCTAAGGAGATAGAACGTCCACCGCTGTGCATGTGCTTCAATTCGAGTGTGAGTGCTGCGGCACATATCAATGAATGGATCATGCCCGGTGACATTGTACTGGTTAAAGGCTCGCGAGGCGTTCAGATGGAATCCATCGTGGAGGCCATCTAGTGACGGCATTTTACGTCGCCTTAATAGTGGCAGCCATCAGCTCTGCCGCGTTGGGATACCCCATCATCAAGGTATTGCGTAACCTTAAGGCGAAGCAGATCATCAGCATGGATGCACCGAAACAGCATCAGAAAAAGGCGGGCACCCCCACCATGGGCGGGATTATTATCCTGGCTGGATTTCTGATCGCCTTGTTAATCACTTCGATGATATACCCTGAGATGACGCTGGGTGCGAAATACGGAAACGCGCACCGCGCAGCGTTGGCGCTGCTGACCGTACTCTGCAGTGCTATCGGCTTTGCCGATGACTACCTCATCGTCAAGCGAGGGAAAAACCTCGGGCTGAAAGCACGCCAGAAACTGGCTATGCAGATCGTTGTCGCCGTGGCGTTTGTGGGCTATCTGGCTAGCACATCAGGTGCAGCACTCACCCTCGTCTATATCGCTCCGCATCACACTATCGACCTGGGGTGGTTCTACTATCCATTGGCCGTGTTGATGATTGTCGGGTTGTCAAACGCCGTGAACCTTGCTGATGGGCTTGATGGGCTGTGCGGCGGGCTTACTGCGATTGCCGCCGCGGCTTTAGGAGCCTTGCTGATGACTATCAACCCCATCGGTGACTTTCGCCCCTGGTTGATGGCATTCAGTGGCGCCTTAGCGGGAAGCTGTATCGGCTTCTTGCTGCATAACATCCATCCCGCAAAAGTGTTCATGGGCGACACCGGCTCATTGGGTCTGGGGGCCGCTTTGGGCGGACTCTGTATCATGATGAAGCAGGAGCTGATTGGGCTGATCATCTGTGCTGTTTTCGTCGCAGAGGCCTTATCTGTGATGATTCAAGTGGGCTCCTTCAAACTGCGGGGTAAACGCGTCTTTCGCATGGCCCCTCTGCACCATCATTTTGAACTTAGCGGCTGGAAAGAGACCAAGATCGTAGCTGTGTTTTGGGCATGGGGCATCGTATTTGCATTCATCGCGCTAGGGCTTGGAGTCTGGAGTGCCCGCTCATGACGCTGCCCGATAACAACATCGCGGTATTGGGATTAGCTCGCAGTGGTAGTGACCTCATGCGTGCGCTGGTGGCTCTGGGTGCTGGCAGCCGCACCATCGGTATCGACCGTGGTGACCCGATCTCAAGCGACAACTCTTTTCTCTCTAGTCTGCAGCAGGCAGGCGTACGGCTTCTTCTGAACTATGACGGCTCTCTGCCGGGCGACTGCGGTTTGCTGATCACCAGCCCGGTGATACCGGAAGACCATGCGATGATCCTGGAGGCCAAACGCCAGAATATTCCGGTCTGGGGTGAGGTAGAGTTCGCCTACCAGATACGTGAGGCGCCGCTGATCGCCGTCACCGGCACGAACGGCAAGAGCACGACCGCTATGATCGCCGCCGAACTCCTGAACGCCGCATCAAGGCGGGCGTTGCTATGCGGAAACATCGCAGCAGACCATATTGCACTAACCTTGACAAAGGCGGCGTTACAGGCTGGGCCAGCCGATGTGCTGGTGGCGGAAATCAGCAGCTTCCAACTGGAGCAGACCGTGAAATTCCGACCGCGGTCGGGGGTATGGACTACCCTTTCTCCAGATCACCTCAACCGGCACCCGGATATGGAGAGCTACGCGCGGGCCAAGGCACGGATGTTTCTACACATGCAGCCTGAGGACTTGGCGATACTACCGGTCCGGCAGCCGGAAATCCGAGATTATATCAGCACCAAAGCGCGTATTTTTCTGTTTGATGACCAACCTGTTGCCGAAAATATGGATGCCATGTGGTGTACACCGGAAGGTCTCTACCTGCGGCGGCAAGGCTCGGAGATGCGGATTAGCGACATCGCGGAGTTTCAGCTCATCGGGGCCCATAACCGACGCAACCTGGCGGCTGCTGCGGCTGCCTGTCTGCCGTTTGTAGATGACCCAATGCGGCTTGCCGCTGGTATTGGCGCCATTCGCGCCTTGCCGCACCGTATGGAGCCTCTGGGGAGCGTACGTGGCATCCGTATGATCAACAACAGCATGTGCAGTAACCTTGAAGCGGTGATAGAAAGCCTGAGGGGCATGGAGTGGCCGTATGTGGCCATTCTGGGCGGCCTTGATAAAAGCGACAGTCCGTTTGAGCTTCTGGTGCCCATTTTACAGCAGTGCTGTAAAGCTGTGGTGGTCATTGGTCAGGATGGTCCTGCTATTGGTCAGAAGCTGGTAAGTGGTGGCTGGTCAAAGGTGTTAAGCGCCGATGACATGCAAAGTGCTGTGGACCAGGCTATGCAACTGCTGGTGGCTGGTGATGCGCTGGTACTGGCCCCCGGCTGTGCCAGTTTTGGGATGTTTGCCAATTTCGAGGATCGTGGCCGCGTATTCCGTGAGGTGGTAGGCAGCCTGGAGGCACAACATGCGTCCTGAGACCAACCATATTCGGAAGACTGAATCGGACCGTCAAGCCAACGCGCTGACTATCTTTGCCCTTACTTTCGTTGTGTTCATGTTGGGCACATTCTTTATCTTCAACTCTTCGTACTCTCGTGGTCCGAATATGGAGTATCGCGAGCCGGTCACACAATTTGTGGCGGCCATCGCTGCAGTGTCAGGCATTGCCGTGCTGTACTGGATGCGTTTCAGGCTCGAACCCACAAAGAAACACATCTGGTTGATGGTGTTTTTCTGTATCTTGTTATCGCTCAGCCCGCTTTGCCCCGGGCTGGGAGTGGAGCGGAACGGAGCCAGGCGCTGGATACTGATCTATAAGCTCATGATTCAACCTTCTGAGATAGTGAAGTTATTGCTCATCATGACGCTGGCTGCGATTTTGGATCCATTCAAGCAGTCCAAAACTGCGACAGGTAACATTGCAGCTAGAAACGGCATCAACGCGTTGCTCTTAATCGGTGTTGTCTGTGGAATTCTCGTTGCCCTACAAGATGATCTGGGAACAGCGTTCGTGGTAGGAATGATGGGCTTGGTTCTGTGCATCATAGCAGGTGTGGATCTCAGGCACATTATGATCAGCAGTGGTGCGGCTATCCTTATGTTTGTGTGTGCTCTTATCATGGAGCCATACCGGCAAGTCCGTATGCATGTATGGTGGGATCCTCTGGCCCATCTGAAAGATGAAGGGATGCAGACAGCCGAAACACTGATGGGTATTGGTCATGCAAGCTGGCTTGGCGTCGGCCTTGGCCAAGGCCGTATCAAATGGAATATACCCGCAGCCAATACCGACTTCGCATATGCGACGGTGGTAGAAGAACTCGGCTTGATCGGTGCAATACTGTTCGCAATACTCATCTTCGCACTGGCCTATTTCTGCGTGTTAGGTGCAGCCAGATACGCTAAAAGCCGGTATACGATGCTGATAGGAACGGGCGTCGGTCTCTGGCTGATGATACAAAGCGGAATGAATATGATGGTGGTGCTGAATGTGCTGCCCCCTACTGGCTTTCCTTTGCCTTTTGCAAGCAGTGGTGGAACTGCGATCTTCATGAACATAATGGCGATCGGGATCGCCCTGTTCGTAGTGCTAGGCGATGCTCCTGTCAAGGAAAAAGTTGTCAAGCCCAAAGTGCCGAAGAAAGGTCAAGTTAGTAGATGAAATTGTTGATGGCGGGGGGAGGCACCGGAGGCCACCTGAGCCCTGCGCTCAGTGTGGGTGAGGCCCTCATGGCTTTAGGCCATGAAGTGGCTTTCGTGGGTGCCCCGGACCGCATTGAGGGCCGTGAGATTCCGCAGTTGGGCTATCGCTTTTTTCCAGTCAAGGCGCGTGCCTGGAGCGGGCGCAACTTCCCATGGATGATCAAATCGCTGTTGGATGCCCGCAAGGTGATCTCGCAGTTCGAACCGGACGCAGTGGTCTGCTTTGGTGGTTTCGCGGCCGCTTCAACAGCGCTGGCCCAAGGTCTGCGTAAGGGTAAGCTGATCATTCATGAAGGGAATGCCGTACCCGGCAGAACCAATCTTCTATTAAGCCGATATAGCCAGGCGGTGTGCGTGACTTTTGACAACACGATCAACAGTTTCCATGCACCGCAGGTCGTCTGTACCGGCTATCCGCTTAGGCGGCAGTTCCTCAGCCTGCCGACAAAAGCGGATGCATTCAAGCAATTTTCGTTTAATCCAAAACGCCGTGTGCTATTCGTTCAGGGTGGCAGCCTCGGCGCACTCGCTTTGAATGAGCTGTTGTTTGCTGTCGCTCCAAAGCTGCTGGACCAGGGCTTTCAGATACTGCATCAGACGGGCTTCAGCAAAGCGGACGGGGTTTCAGATGCCACGCGAAACCACCCCAACTACCGCGGTTTTGAGTATCTATCCGCTCAGCAGATGGCTGCAGCCTACATGGCCGCGGACCTTCTACTGGGACGCAGTGGGGCCGGTAGCTGCACGGAAGCGGCGGTCACATCAACCCCCGCGGTTCTGGTGCCTTACCCGTATGCATACGCCAACCACCAGAACGAAAATGCGGTGCAGTTGCAATATTCGGGTGGAGCCGTATTGGTGGAGCAAAAGTCACTCACGCCAGACTCTCTCTACACGCTTCTTTCGGAGATGTTGTATGACATCCGACGGCTTGAAGCGATGGGTGTCGCCATACGACAGTGGTCGAAGCCTGATGCTTGCGATCGAATTGTGGATGTTGTGAAGGAGGTAGTCGCTTAAGATGGACATTAATAGCCGAGTTCACTTCATGGGCATTGGCGGAATCGGAATGAGCGGAATCGCACAGATGCTCTACAAACAGGGATGGAAAATCTCAGGCTGCGACGCCTATGATACCGAAATGGTGAAACGCCTGCGTGCCATAGGCATCCCTGTGAGCGTTGGACATCAGCCTGAACATATCGATGAGGTTGACGCGCTTGTGATCACCGCTGCGATCAAGCATGATAACCCCGAGCTTTTGGCCGCCCAAGCGGCTGGAGTGCAGATACTGCGCCGGTCTGAGGCGCTTGATCTGCTCATGCGCTCGCAGCAGGGGCTGGCAGTCACCGGCACCCATGGCAAGACCACTACCACCGGTATGTTGTCAGCCGTGCTTGAGGGAGCTGATCTGGACCCCTCGGTAGTGATTGGCGGTGATGTCCGGCGATATGGGGGAAACTGGCGACTTGGCTCTGGACAGTATGTGGCTGTTGAAGCGTGCGAGGCGTACGGATCATTTTTAGACCTGCATCCATTTGCGGCCATCGTCACCAATGTAGAGGCCGACCATCTCGATTACTATCATACCGAGCAAAACATGATGGAGGCCTACCGCACATTCCTGAGTCAAGTCAGCCCCGATGGAGTGATCGTGGTGCCCTCTGAGGATGCAAAGGCGGTGGCCGTCTCCGTAGACCATCCCGCCCGCATGGTGACCGTGGGTGAGAGCGAGACCTCGGATTATTGCTGGCGGCCGACCAGACAGGGTATCTGTCTGCGAGATGCGCAGATGGTGTGGCACACGATGCCCATGCACGTGTTCGGCCTGCAGAACAAAGCCGATGCCGCGTTGGCGGTTGCGATGGGGTTAGAGCTGGGGCTCACACCGGATCAGGTGGCCAATGGGCTGGCCCTGTTTCATGGCGTAGACAGACGGCAGCAATTTATCGGTCATGCTTTCGGTGTAGATGTTTATGATGACTATGCCCACCATCCCACCGAAATTGCGGCTGTGCTGAGAAGTTTCCGTGAGGTGATACAGGGACGGCTGGTGGTGGCCTTCCAGCCGCATCTCTTCAGCCGCACCGCTGACTTTTTCCAGCAGTTTGCCACTGGACTTGCGAATGGTGCCGATGAGTTGGTGCTGGTCGAAATCTACCCAGCCAGGGAACGTGCCGAAGACTTTCCTGGCATCAGCAGCTCCAGCCTGGCTGATACCGTACGGCTTGTGAAACCCTCGTTACCTGTGACGGTGGTGGACACGCCACTTGCCGCAGCGGAGGCATTGGTAAAGCAGTTAAAGCCGACGGACACATTAGTGACACTGGGTGCTGGTGAGCTGAACCAGACAGCGATGTGGGTATATGAGGCCTTATCGAGGGCTGAGAAGGAGAATGGCGGGTTATGAATGTCTGGCTGTTAATGGGCGGCGATTCGGGTGAACGTGAGATATCGCTGAAAAGTGGTGCGAATGTCTATCAGGCATTGAAGAATCTGGGCCATGATGTCACACCGCTGGATGTGGTTTTCAACGCAGACAAGGCGTCGGAATGGGGTATCAGCAGCGACGAAACCCATGCGGTCGGCCTCGTGGAACTGGTGCAGCGCATCACAGATGCCGGTCCTGACGCCGTTTACCTCGCTTTCCATGGCTCACCAGGTGAAGATGGTCAGATTCAAAGCGTGCTCAATCTTCTGCGGATTCCTTATACAGGCTCCGGTGTGGCGGCCAGCGCGGCTGGTATGAACAAGATCACCACCAAACGGCTGATGGCACCCTGTGGTATGCCCATGACGCCTGATGTGGTGGTGACTGCAGCGCACATCGACTGGGAGCAGATTCATCAAGATGTCGCCGCGTTGGGTTATCCTGTCATCATCAAACCGGTGTTGAGCGGCAGCACAGTTGGGGTCACGCGGGCATTCAATGAGGCGGAGTTAACATCGGCGGTTGAGGAGTCTCTACAGACCGGTGACACACTCATCATCGAGCCAATAGTCACGGGGGTAGAGTTGAGCACTCCTGTGATCGGCGGGATGGACCCGGAAAGGCTGCCCTCAGTTGAGATTAAGCCGCAAGGCGGATTTTACGACTTCGAGCGTAAATACACCTTGGGAGCCACCGAGGAGATCATCCCTGCCGGCATACCGGCGGAGATCGAAGCCGAATGCCAGAGGCTATCTGCACTGGCACACAGCACCCTTGGATGTAAAGGGGTGACTCGGAGTGACTTTTTCTGGCTTCCCGAGACGAACGAGATCATATTTCTTGAGATCAACACCATTCCTGGGATGACAGTCACCTCACTGGTGCCCCGCGCAGCCCAGCATGTGGGGGTGAGCATGGATGAACTGGTCAGCAGAATTCTTGGGATGGCCGATTTTGAACGGTAGCTCAGGCCCATGAATCAGTACGACTCTCAAGGTAAAAGGACAGGAGGCAAGCTGCCGAAACTGCGCGACACGTATGGACCTCGTCACAGGGGGAAGGATCGTGTGCTGCCAAAACGCCCGTTTAACTATGAGCCGTACTATCGGATATGTCTTGCTGTCTTGTGGATCGAGATACTGGCTGCGCTTATCACGAGCAAGGGTATGGTGGTCAGGCATGTGGATATCAGCGGTAATCGTCTGATTCAACCGCCGGCTATCGAACGCTGTGTGGATTTTCGTACCGGCCAAAACTGGCTGTTTTGGCGGCCAGGAATACGTGAGAAACGGCTGAAGGCCTTCGCCCAGGTGAAAGACGCGACGGTCAAACACAGTTGGGTCGGCACAATCACAGTCAAAATCGAAGAGCGGAAAGCAATTGGTATACTCGTTGCGCCTTTGATCACGCCACAGGGTAAAAGATACCAGACCTATATGCTGGCATCGGATGGGGTTCTATATAACAGGCTGACCAACCCGGTCAAGCTGCCACGCGTGGAGCTTCGCGGGCCGACAGAGTTGTTTTTGGGGATGAATGTGTTTGATGGTATTAGTATCAAGCGCACCGACATCAAGAACCCCGTGGCTGTATACGAGTTGTTGACCGATAAGGAGCTGCTGAAAGGCGACCCCAGGCGAAAGATAGCCGCACTTCTCAGTAAGAAGACTCGGCACCTGTTCGACCCAGTCACCGGAAATCCAAGCAGCCTGGATGCCCGCATCAGTTTGGTCGATGACCTGAACAGCATCATCTCAAAAGGTGAGATCACGGCTGGTGGGATTTCATCTCGGGTGGAACTACCGCCAGAAATACGAAATGATATTGATTTAAGGCCTGAGGGCAAAGAGTTAGCGGACGTCAATCGCAAGTTGCTAGAGTTCCTGTTGCCTTCACAGATTGTGAGTTCACGGATACCAGGTGATTCATTACGTGTTGCAGTCAATACGCTCACTCAGGTTCTTCCGAAATACAGATTCCGTGTGAAAAGCGTCGTGGTTGACCCTTTTGGCTTTTTATGCTTTAATATGGAATCTGGGGTGATTGTGAAACTAGGTGATGAAAACGACATGGAGGCTAAGCTGTTGATGCTCGATAAGGCACTGTGCAGTCGAGAAGGAAACACAGCGATCAAGATTGACGTGAGTGCTGTCACCGATGAAGCGGTGAAGTCTGGATCATCAGGTTACTTCACGACGCCCAGAACAGAACCAAATGTGCCAAAACAGGAGCAATAGGCCTTCCGTATGAATATCTTTGCTTCCGCAATTAACGGAAATAAGTATATCGGTCCCTTGACCGCATTTGCGGTGGTATTGGGGGGGCTGATTGGTCTGTCGCTAAAAACGCAGATAAATCTGCGCCAACAAAGTTTGCCAAGCAACCGGTTCCCTGGACTGGCCAGTGCCTACCTTGATCAGCAGGATAAGTTGAAGGATGCCAATAGCGAAATCGCACGGCTGCGCATTCGCATCACCAAATACGAAAATGAGATGAGCAGTGCCTCTGGACGGGTGGAGCTGATAAATCAGTCTCTCCAGGAGGCTAAGTTCTTGTCAGGACTGACGGAAGTTCAGGGCCCTGGAGTTGAAGTGGTGTTGCAGGACAGCAAAAAGCGCAATACAGGCATGACTGGACTGGCACTTGAGAACTATATCATACATGATGTAGATATCCAGCGAATGGTGAACGAACTGCACGCCGCAGGATGTGAGGCTGTTTCCGTGAACGGCCAGAGAGTGGTGGCGAACACGGCGATCCGGTGTGTAGGGCCAAGTATTCAGGTGAATGGAATTGCACTCTCGCCCCCTTATATCATCAAGGCGATTGGCGATTCAGAAGGTATGGCGACTGCACTAGATATGCTGGGTGGACTTATAAAGGATGTTGAGGCAGTAGATCCCTCGATGATCCAGCTTGCAAAAAAGACCACGATCGTGGTGCCGGCATACAACGGCAGCAGCGTGTTTCGGTTTGCTAAGCCAGTGAAGGCGAAAAGCGCCGAATACGAGGTTCCACAATGAACTGGCTGCCAGTGATCGGCATGATCTTAGGATTTATGGTGGTGTATGCACTGCCAATTAGTGTACCTGGCGGTGTGGCTGCTTATATCAGCCTCGCCACCCTTTCCGCCATGGATACCATGCTGGGCGGTGTTCGCAGCGGCATGGAAGGCAAATTCCATGTAGATGTTTTTGCCAGCGGATTTGTAGTGAATACACTGCTGGCAGCCTTATTAGCGTATATCGGTGACCAGATAGGTGTGGACCTGTTCCTGGCTGCCGTAGTTGCTTTGGGTGGACGTATGTTCTTGAACCTGTCGCTCATCCGGCGTTTTTGGTTGACACAGCGTTCGATGGTAAAACAGCAGCGCGAGATGGAGCAGAGTACTCCACCCATGCGCTAACGAGATGCGAAAACACTTTGAGATGTCGGAGGACTGGAGATTACCATGACTAAAGATGCCAAGATAACTGTGGTCGGCGTAGGCGGCGGTGGAACAAACGCTGTCAATCGCATGATCGAAGCAGGCCTGATCGGAGTCGAATTCTGTGTGATGAACTCAGAATTACAGGCTCTGGATAACAGCCCAGCAGAAAAAAAGCTGCAACTGGGACCAGAAACCACCCGCGGTTTGGGAGCCGGGGGCAACCCTGACACCGGAGCCCGCGCCGCTGAGGAAAGCCGCAGCGAGATCGGTAAGATGCTTGAGGGTTCCCAACTGGTGTTCATCAGCGCAGGAATGGGCGGAGGCACCGGAACAGGTGCTGCGCCTATGGTGGCCAACATCGCCAGGCAAGCAAAAGCACTGACGGTGGCCGTCGTCACCAAGCCATTTGCATTTGAGGGTGCCCGCCGTATGAGGTTGGCACTTGAGGGTATTGAAGCTCTGCGCCAGCAGGTTGATGCCATCATCGTCATCCCCAACGAAAGGCTTCTGACCAACACAGAGAAGCGCACCACCCTTCTGGATGCCTTCCGCATGGCAGACGATATCCTTCTTCAGGGCGTGCAGGGGATTTCGGATATCATCACCGTCACCGGTCTGGTGAACGTCGACTTCTGCGACGTGGAAGCGGTCATGAGCAACGCTGGCCCTGCATTGATGGGTATTGGCCGCAGCTCTGGCGACCACCGAGCCCGCGAAGCCGCCGAACTGGCAACCCGCAGCCCGTTGATGGAAACCCCAATCGAAGGCGCGCAGCGCATTCTGATCAACATCACATCCAGCCCAGACTTCGCCCTTCAGGAACTGATGGAAGCGACTGGCGTGGTAGCTGCACTGGCCGATCCGGACAGCCTCATCATTTATGGTCACGTGTTTGATCACGACATGGAAGATGAAGTGAAGATCACGGTGCTGGCCGCAGGTCTGCCTGGCCGTCCAGGTGAACCCGCTCAGCCACAGAGAACTGCCACCAATGACAGCGTCATGCCGCAGTTTAATACCCGGCCTACGCAATTTACACCGCAGGCTGCACCTGCTCCGGCACCGGCACCAGTGCCCGCGTCGCAGCCCCAGCCTCAGCAGCCGCAACCGCGCCCAGCTCCGCAGCCCCAGCCAGTGCAGCCCCGCCCGGCTCCACAGCCTCAGCCTGCTCAGCCTAAGGCCGATTCGGACAGCGATTATGAGATACCCGCATTCCTGCAAGGCAAGAAATAAGCAGCTCCAAAACTCCGCATCTCAAGCTCCGTGGACAACATCCACGGAGCTTTGTTATTGATCCAACAGGAGGCGTTATGTTAGCATCTGATCTGTTTTTCAACGGAAGCCGATACGCCATCTTCGGCGTGCGATCCCCCGGACGTGCGCACGGCCCCATACTGATAGCCGCGTTGCGGAAAGCAGGCAAAACGGTGGCAGCCATTGAGCCCGAAGGTACCTTGGTGAAGGGTGCCGAGGTTTACCCCACACTGGCCGCCGCCGGTGCGGTGGATGGAGTGGTGCTGCTGCCCCCCTCGCCATGGACTGACTCCAGTGCTGAGTGGACGGTGCAGGCATTGCAGCAGTGCCTGCAGAATGGGCTGAGCAGCGTGTGGATCTACCCCGACGGTAGCGTGCCGCAGGCGGCTGAGTTGGCAAGTCGCCTTGGTTTGGATGCGGTGATTGGGGTTTGCCCCTGCCTGTACATCGCCGGCGGCGGGTTCCCGCATAACCTGCACCGCTGGATCGTTGGCTGGCACCGGAAGAAGTCAGGAGTGTAGGAGGGAATCTCTCACGCGGAGACGCGGAGGACACAGAGTCGGAGGGGTAGGACTCCCCCCATCTGCGACATCTGCGAAATCTGTGTATTTACCAGCCCTTCGCGCCTTTGCGTTAATATACCCACCATCCGCGTTCAATCGTGTTTATCCGTGGTTTACTGATCAACATCCACTCGGTCAAAGACCCTTCGCGCCTTCGCGTCTTCGCGTGAGACTTCTCGCCACCGGTCGTCACCTAATCTGCGTCATCTGTGTAATCTGTGGATGAATTTATCTCATTCGCGTCTTCGCGTCTTCGCGTGAGACCATCAACCTACCTCGCCACGAAACGGTTTGTAGGATAATATGAGTATAGGATATTCAGGGTGCGACGGCACCGGCGTTGGTGATCGAAACTAGCACCCACAGGGGAGGCTCGGCGATGGGATTTGCACGCGCTTACATCAAGTCGATGCGGCTGTATTACGCCTTCATTACGGGCATAGCGGGCTGGGTCGGGGTCTCCTTCTACCATTGGCTGATGCCTGGGCATGTGGACTACACCCGCAGCACCATCATCCTGGTGATGCTCTTCCTAAGCTGGGGCATCAACCAGATTTTCAACGACTACCTGGGGTTACCAGAAGACCGCATCAACGCGCCAAACCGGCCGATGGTGACCGGTGAGCTGAACGCCAAGCCCGCGTTGTGGCTCTCCTCGGTACTGCTGCTGGGGGTGCTGGCGATATCCTACGCCCTCAACCCGCTGTCGATGATTCCTGTGGTCGTCGGCGTGCTGCTGAACATTTTATATGAATACGCCAAGGCCTGGTCGCTGATCGGCAACGTCGTGTTCGGGCTCTCGATCTCGATGTGTTCGCTCTACGGCTTTTTCGCGGCGGGTCCGACCCCTGATCCCATCTTCACCCCAAACCGCGTCAGCGTACTGATCCTGGTAGCCTTGCTGAATGGACTGATGACCTATTTCACCTACTTCAAAGACTACTACGGTGACAAATCCGCCGGCAAGCGCACCTTCATCGTGAAGCACGGTCTGAAGATAGCCCGCAAAGTGGGCGTGATCGGCGCTTTCCTGCCGACGGTGACTTTCCTGTTGATGGTCTCCTTTGGCATGATGGCGGCCAAAGATATCCTGTATATGCACCAATTTGTGTATTGCGGCTTGATGACCCTGTTCCTGCAGGTCTGGACGGCGGTATTATACTATCGCAGCCCGGTGGGCGAGCCGACCTACTTCAGCCTGGTCACGAACATCCGTGCGTGTGTGGCGGGGATGGTCACCTTGATCGCTATCTTCAACGGTACGCTGGCGCTGTATCTTCTCTCCGCGAGCTACATCTTCATCGGGTTCCTGTTCGACCTGTATAAGGACGCGAAGTCATGAGCCATTACGTCACAGGCATCAAGAAGCAACTGATCTACGCCGCCATCGCGCTGACGGTGGCGGTGAGATACGCTCTGCGGCCCAAGCTGTTCGGATGGTCGCCTGTGGCGTATGCGCGGTTCCTCACTCGGGCGTCAGTGCTGCTGCTTGCGTTCCGCCACAACAAGCTCGTACGGGTTCGCACAGGCTCCAAGCTGCACCTCTATCTGCCGGCGTTCCCCACCCCCGCATTCTTTTATGCGATTGAGAGTAAATTGATCCGCACCCCCGCCCGAGCCACCACCGTGGTTTACTCGATGACCAAAGCGTGCAGCTACCACTGCGAGCACTGCTATCAGCGCAGGGATGGCGGTCCAGACCTGGACGAAGAGCTGCTGCTGAGCACTGCGAAGACCATTCAAGAGAACGGCGTGGCGTTGTTCGACATCGAGGGCGGTGAGCCGCTTGCACGCTACGACCGTCTGTTGCGGCTGGTTCAGGCGCTTGACAGCCGATCGGAGATATGGATCAACACCGTCGGGGCCGGTCTGACAACCGAAATGCTGACCGAGTTAAAAGGGGCCGGGCTGTTCGGGCTGATGGTCTCTGTGCACTCGCCAGATTCCTCCATACACGATGCCTTTACTGGCGTTCCTGGTTCCTTTGATGTGGCCTGCCAGGCGTTACGGCTCTGCCGTGAGACCGGCGTCGCCAGCAGCGTGAACTGCGTGCTTTCGGAGGCTGATGTGCGCAGCGGTGGACTCTCCAGGCTGATGGATATGGCCAAGGAGCTGGAGGCCGATTATGTTCAGTTGATCCACCCCAAACCGGCAGGCAAGTGGCTGGGTAAGCAGACCGAGATGCTGCTGGACCCCGAGCTCATCGCGTTGATCCGTCAGGAGCATATACGCTACAACAGCTCTGCGATGCACGACTACCCCTCACTCGCGGCGCAGGTTTTCGAGGAGTCTGAGACGATGCTGGGATGCACCTGCGGCGGCATCGACCGGTTCTACGTGAACGCCACGGGAGAGGTGCAGCCCTGCGAGTTCCTGAACCTGTCGTTTGGTAACGTGCAGGATGAGCCGTTTGATGACATCTACCACCGTATGAGAGAGTATTTCCAGACACCCGGCTGCAACTGGCTCTGCTGCACGCAGGCGCAGGCGATCGATGAACTGTTCCGACAGAACGGCTTGACCCGCACGCCGCTGACCCCTGAGATCACGCTGCAACTGATGCAGAACCTCGACCCAGGTCAGCCGACGCCGTTATACAAAAAGCTGGGCATCTATAAGTGAGTTATTTGTTGATCATGAACCCCGGCTCACGCTCCGGCAAGGGCCAACGACTGTGGCAGCACTGGGAAACCGCACTGCAGGCGGCTGGGGCTGATTATACCTGCTCTTATACAAAGGGCATCGGCCATGCGGTAAGCCTGGCGCGCGAATCCCAGGCCAGCACAGTGGTGGCGGTCGGCGGAGACGGCACCATCAACGAGGTGCTGGATGGAGTGATGCAATCGGGTAACCCGGAGCTTCAGATGGGGGTGCTCTATTCGGGTACCAGTCCCGACTTCTGCCGGTTTCATGGCATCCCTATCGAGCCTCAGAAGGCGGTGGCGGCACTGCTCGTTGGCCATGTCCGAAAAGTCGATGTGGCGCGGATCGAGTACCACGACGTGGAAGGCAAGGCGGTGACCGCCCATTTTGGGTGTAGTTGCAACATCGGGATGGGTGCGTCGGTGGCCCGATATGCCAACATGTGGCGCCGTTATCTCGGCGATATTCTGGGTACAGGCGCGGGGGTGATCCGCACCATCGCCACGAATGCCCGACTGGATACCGAGCTGGAGATCGATGATGTGCCGCAGCAACTGTCGGCCGTCAACCACCTGACTGTCGCCAAGAACCCCTATATCGCCTCCGGGCTGAAGGTCGATGTCGATCTCAAGCCAGATGACGGGAAGCTGGTGCTGATCGGCATCCATGGCAAGAGCCGCCTCGGCATACTCGCCATGGTGCCCAGCTTTTACTCCGGTTCCGTGGCGAACGTCAGAGGGGTGATCCTCACCGAGGCGCATACAGTATGCATCCGCGCCAAGGGCGCGCAGGAGATCGAGTTTGACGGTGACCCGCGCGGCTACCTGCCCGCTCAGATCACGCTGCTCCCCAAAGCTCTGAGCTTAATAGGAGGCCAGGATGAACGAAGCTGAGATCATCCGCTGTTTTTCGTCCGCGTTTACCCGCAGCCCACTGCAGCGCAACGGCCTGTTCGAGTGCGATGCGGAGATCATCAGTATCGGCGATCAGCTTTGGGCACTCACCATGGACGAGTTCACGCCCGATGAGGACCTGTTCAGCTCCGAATTCCCGCAAACACTCGGGGCGAACCTGGCGGTGGCAACCATCAGCGACTTGCTCGCGGCCGGGGCCACGCCGACCTGGTTTATGCACGCCGTTTCGCTGCCGAAGTCGGTAGATAATAACTTCGTGGCGGGCCTCGCAGAGGGTATCCGCCGCGTATTGAAACAGGCAAGCTGCCAGCTCTGCGGCGGCGATATCGGCTGTGCGGAAACCTGGCGGTATTGCGGACATGCGATGGGTCCAGTGCCAGGCAACCGACCGCTGACGCGGGTGCTGCCCCGCACACAGCAAAAGCTGTGGGTGACTGGTCAGCTAGGCGATGCCAACCTGGCGGCGCTTTCGGGTTCGCCAACCCCCAGCTTCGAGTTGCGGTTGGCCGAATCCCTGGCGTTCCGGGAGCTGGCGACCGGCTGCATTGACACCAGCGGAGGCTTCTTTGATGCGCTGTGGACACTGCACTCGTTGAACCCCTCTTTAGAAATGGAGATCGAGCTCGACGCCTTGCCCCTGGCTTCAGGGCTCGTTGAGGCATCCCATGCCCTCGGGTTTCCCGCTGACGCAGCCCTGCTGGGAGGTGCTGGAGAATACGAGCTGCTGTTCGCATTGCCCTCGAAGCTCACACCGCCAGAGGGTGTGGCGACCTGCGTCGGCACCATAAGGCCTGATGGCGAAGCTGGGATCCGCCTCAACCGCGAAGGCGCCCTGCTCAGCGAAATGGACACACCGCCACCCTGCCCGCGCGATGCCGCCACGGTGGCCCAACACGTCCAAGAGGTGATGCAGATGGCGCATCGGCTGTTCGGGAAGGTCGCCAGATGATGGAGCCACAGCAGACGCTCTTCTCGGAGCTGAAGCTCCAACACATCACCCTGCCCAACCGGCTGGTGAGGTCTGCCACCTACGAAGGGCTGGCCGAAGCCGATGGAACCCCAAAACCGGAACTGGCGGAACTCTACTGCGATCTGGCGCGTGGCGGCGTGGGCACCATCATCACCGGCTTCGTCTATACCTCGCAGCAGGGGCGCGCGATGCACCCGGCTCAGTGCGGCATCGACTGCGACGCGAAAATCATCCCATGGCGTCAGATCGTGAAGCGCGTCCGGGCGGCCAACCCCAGCACGAAACTGATCATGCAGCTCGCGCATACCGGTCGGCAAACCCAGGCGCAGGTCACCGGTCAGCCTGTAGTCGGTGCCTCCTCACGAGCTTGCAGTTATTTCCGGCAGCGTGTCCGCACGCTGGACGAGAAAGCCATAATGGGCATCATTCAAGAGTTCGCCGAGGACGCCTGTCGCGCCAAGCAGGCCGGATTCGACGGCGTGCAGATACACGCGGCACATGGCTACCTCATCCACCAGTTCCTTTCACCCTGGACCAACAACCGCAAAGACCGCTGGTCCGATCGCCCCCTGCTGCTGGAGAAGGTCATCACTGCGGTGCTGGAAGCCTGCGGTGAGCAGTTCCCCATCCTGCTGAAGCTGAGTTCGTCCGAGGACCGCTCACCGGGTATCCGAGTGGAGCAGACCATCGAGACAATCCAGCGGCTTAAGGCACTCCACATCGACGCGGTGGAGATCAGCTATGGCACGATGGAGTATGCGTTGAATATCATCCGCGGCGACGTGCCTGTGGCTGCGGTGCTGAAGGTCAACCCGATGTTCCGCCGCGTGCCGAAATTGATCCAGGGCCTGTGGAAGAGATACTGCGCGCCGGCTTACATCCGCAAGTTCATCCCCTTCACGGAAAACTACAACCTGCAGGATGCTCTGCGCATCCGCACCGAAACGGGAATGCCCGTACTGGCGGTCGGCGGGATCAGGTCACTCGAGAGTATGATCAGCATGGTGGGGGAGATGGGCATTGATGCCGTCTCGCTGTGTCGCCCGCTGATCTACGAACCCGATCTGCCAAACCGGATACTGGACGGCCGCTTCACACGCTCCCAATGCACCAACTGCAATCTGTGTGCCATCTATTGCGACAGCCGGCAGCCGCTGCGCTGCCATCGACAGAAAAGGACAGGTCAAAGCGTTGAAAGAGACAAATGAACCCTCCGGACAGTTCGAAAACTACCTGCCGACAGACGGCCAGGCTGACATCTTTGCGAAGGTAGATGCCGTCGCCGACTACCTGGAGGCACACCACTCGGATTATACCGAGGGGCTGGGCATTCAGATGCTGGGCCCGATTGGCCCCAGGACGATGGTGCGTGAGCCCAATGGTGATGCCCATGAGGTGATCATGCTTGGCTCAAACTCCTATCTGTCACTCACCACCCATCCGGCTGTGGTGGCGGCGTCGAAGGCCGCGGTCGACCGATACGGCTACGGCATGGGTGCGGTCTCGCTCTACGCGGGCACCACCGATCTGCATAAGGAGCTGGAGCACTCCATCGCCGCGTTCTACGGCACCGAAGATGCCATCATCATCCCGTGTGGTTACTCCGCCAACGTGGGCGTGATAGCCAGCCTTTGCGGTCCGGGTGATGTGATCATCTGCGATGCGTATAACCACGCCTCCATTTTCGACGGCTGCAAGTTGTCGGGGGCCACGGTGAAGATATACCTGCACCGCAACATGAAACACCTGGAGAAGATACTCAGGTCGCTGCCGGAGTCGCAAGCAGGCCGGCTGATCATCACCGACGGGGTGTTTTCCATGGATGGCGACCTGGCCACACTGGATGAGATCACCGCGTTGGCGGAGAAATACGGCGCGCGGGTGATGGTGGATGATGCCCATGGTGTTGGGGTGGTGGGACCCACCGGGCGCGGAAGTGCGGAGGCGCACGGCTGCCTTCAGAAGATAGACATTAACCTGGGCACGCTCAGCAAAACCCCGGGCGCGCTGGGCGGTTACGTGGCGGGCAGTGCGCGGTTGATACAGTATCTGCGGCTGTATACCCGCACCTATTTCTTTTCCACCAGCCTGCCGCCATCGGTGGTGGGCGGTCTGGTGGAGGTGTTCAAGATGCTTCAGGCGGACACGGCAGGCCGCGACAGGCTCTGGCACAATGTGCGCTACATGCTCAGCTCCCTGAAGGCGATGGGCTTTGACACCGGCGATTCGCAGTCGGCGATCATCCCCATCATGGTGGGCGATGAGGATATCCTGGGCAAGTTCAACAACGAGCTGCGCCGGCGTGGGGTTTACACCAATGTGGTCACCTACCCGGCGGTGCGGCGCAAGGAGTGCCGGCTGCGGCTGTGTATCATGAACTCGCTGACTCAGGCGGATATGGACGAGGCACTGGCGATCATGCAGCAACTCGGCCATAAATACGGGCTGATCTAGTGCGCTCGGTGCTGATTACCGGAGCGGCTGGGTTCATCGGCGGTTACACGGTAGATGAGTTCGTCAACGCGGGTTGGCATGTCTACGCGCTTGTCCACAACTCCGTCACGCCCGGGTTGGAGCAGATGGCGGCTTCGGGTGATGTCACGCTGATCCGCGGCGACCTCACGCAGTTCGCGGCGTTTGAAGCCAGCCTGCAGCACGAGTTGGAGCGTCGCGATGAGAAGCTTGATGCGGTGGTTCACTGCGCTGGCAGGGCCTCCGATGTTGGCCGTCGGCACGAGTTCCGTGGATTGAATTACGAATCGGTGCTGAAGCTGGGTGAGCTCTCGCTGCGCCTGGAGGTCGGGCGGTTCGTGTTCATCTCCACCACCGATGTCTACGGCTTGCGCGACTTCCACGGCGAAACGGAGACGGAGTTGCCGCTGCAGAACAACCGGCACAACCCGTATCCTGAGTTCAAAATCGCCGCTGAGGGGTGGATTCGGGCTCATATACACGCTGAGCGGTATGTCATCATCCGGCCCGCCGCGGTATGGGGTGTGGGTGATCCGACGCTGAGCCCGCGGATCGTGGATTTCTTGCGCAGCTCCCCTTGGATTATCCACTTCGGCAAGTGGCGAGGCCAGAACCGCTGGCCGTGTGCGTATGTGCGCAACGTGGCGAAAGCGATCCTGCTGGCCGTCACCAGGACCGAGGCGGCTGGGCGAGCGTTCAACATACTCGACTCGGAGCATACCACGATGGACGAGTTCTATCGTATTCTGGCCTCGATTGCCCTGCCGGAGAAGCAGTTTCGATCCGTCACACTGCCGCTGTGGGTGGGTCAGGCCATTGGCGGGGTGGTGTCCGGTATCTCGGATGCGTTGAACCTGAACCACCCGTTCACCGACCCCAGCCTGTATGCGCTGTATTCTGTGTCCAGCCATCTGGATTTTAGCAACGCCGCGTTTCTGGAGCTGCTGGAAGGAGCTGGTCAAACTATCCTAAGCCGTGATGAGGGAATCGAAGAACTGAAGAGGAGTGTCGAAAGATGAAGTTGCCGCTGTTTTTGTGCGTGTTATTGGCCACCGTGAGCTTTGGTGGTTTGCCGGTCGAGGCCAGCAAAGCCTCCGATCTCCACGTGAAGAGTTACGGGGCCTTGCCGGACGACGGGCTTGACGACACGAAGGCAATCCTGACCGCCCTGAGCTATTGTAAAGCCCAAAAGAGCAAACGGCTGCTGCTTGCCAGCGGCATCTATGACATCTCAGTAGGGGTAGAGAAGGAGGCTGTGTTCGATCTGGCGGGTTACCAAAACCTCAGCATGGAGGGTCATGACACCCAGTTTCTGGTGCATGGTATGGGCGGCGTATTAAAGCTTTCGAACTGCAGTAAAGTGACTATTAAAGGGTTGAGCATCGACTACGCGTATGTCCCGTTCTCAGAGGCCAAAGTGGTGGCAGTCGATGGTCAGCACTTCGACGTGGAGTTTGCCCCGGATCGAACCTGCTTCAGCGGCATGGGCGTGATCGCTTATATGGACTTCGAGCCTGACACCCGCCTTCCTGTGCAGCATGGGATCGACGCCTACAACACGGTGATATCCACGGAGCTTGTGAAACCGCAGGTGCTGCGTCTCAACCTGAGCGATAAGGCCACCATCAAGCCCGGTAAGCTGGTGCTGCTGCGGCACTGGGTCTACAACTGTGATGCCTTTACCCTCACAAAATGCTCGGACTTCCGTATGGAGCAGGTCACCATCTACACCGCACCAGGGATGGCGGTTCGCTCAATGGCCTGTCAGAACCTCACATTTACCAAACTGCGGATTGTGCCCAAGCAGGGCCGGTTGATGTCCACCACGGCCGATGGGCTGCACATCATAGGCTGTAAAGGAGCTGTGACGGTCAACGGATGTGAGTTTGAGGGTATGGGCGATGATGCCATCAATATCTACCCAGGCCTCTACCTCACCGCACTGGAGAAGCCCACGGAGAGCTCCATCATCGGACGTCACAACCTGAAGATCGCCGACCCACCCGACCCCGGCGAGACCATGGAGCTGGTGCATCAAGAGACCCTGCTTCGTTACGGCACCGCCGTGGTGAAGAATATTGAGCGGAACCCGAAGGATAAGACCTATCGGGTGGTGTTCACGAAGCCCCTGCCGGCAGAGTTCAAAATCGGCGATGTAATCTGTAACGCCACCAGACTGGCCAAAGTGCGCATATCGAACTGCTCCATCAGTAAGAACCGCGCCAGAGGGTTCCTGGTGCAGGGGCGCGACATCGAGGTGAAGAACTGCCGGTTCAATAACTGCACCTCCGGTGGCGTGTGGGTGATCCCGGAGGTCACCTTCTTCTACCAGGGAGTTGGATCACGGGATGTGGTGATCTGCGACAACCAGTTCACAAATTGCAACTACTCGGGCCCCATTGGCGAGGGTGTGATTTCCGTGTGTGCCTATCTGAACAACTTTGGATACCCCACAATACC
Source organism: Armatimonadota bacterium (assembly GCA_963677485.1). Classification (GTDB taxonomy): domain Bacteria; phylum Armatimonadota; class HRBIN16; order HRBIN16; family HRBIN16. The sequence continues at coordinate 2,646,174 of OY781964.1, forward strand.
GGGCGTGCATCGGAATATCCGAATTGAGAACAACACCATCAATGGCTCGGATAACTCCGGCATTTTCATTACTGGGGTGGATGGCCTGAGGATCACCGGCAACACGCTGACCAACGTCTGCCGGAAGCCCACCTGGCCCACGGGAGTATCCGCGGTCCACATCCAGGGCAGCCGAAAGGTGACGATGCGTGGCAACACCATCGACGAATCCGCACAGGGAGCGGGCATGAAGACCGTCCTGCGTGAGGTCCAATCCGACTGATCCGTGAAGCCGACTGGTGTATAGGCTATCCGCTAACAGACGTGGCCATGTGTCCTTCGCGTCTTCGCGTCTTCGCGTGAGATGATACCCCTTTCATGGGTAAGGGCAGGGATTTCCCTCGTCTTTGGTGAAATAGGTACTATTATGATGCCAAAGGAGTCAAATATGCGCATAGGAACAATCATCATCAGCAGCTTACTGCTTGCCGGTCTGGCAGCGGCCACTCAGGCCGCTAAGGAGAACCCGTATACGGCCGGACGTGTCAACGCCCGTGATTTCATCATCCTGCCCTGGGGCGGAATGCCCGATCTGGACAAAACCAGCGACCCTTGGCTGAAGGGCTTCTGGGGAAGCACCCATGACATGGACGCCACGATGAAGGATCTGTGGGAGTGCGGCTTCAACGCCACCGGGTTTGCCCCGATATCCACACTGAAGTATGCAGAGAAATATGGCCTTGGGGTCATCACTTCGGACAACCCCATCAGGGAAAAGATGACCGATGAGCAAGCCGCTGATGCGGTGAAAAAGCTGATCGCCTCCGCCAAAGGCAGTCCGGCACTGATCGGGGTCAACCTGCGCGATGAGCCGCTGCCTTCGGATTTCCCGTGGCTGTCGTTCATGGTAAAGGCGGTGCGCAAAGCCGACCCCAAACTGCTGCCGTATATTAACCTATATCCCAGCACGATGGCCTTCCCGTTTTTCGGCTGCACTAGCTATGGCGACTACGTAGATCAGTTCGTCAAAGGCTGCAGCCCCTCATTCCTCAGCTATGACAACTACTCGATGGTGGAAGGTGCTAGCTTTTTAGACGACCAGTTCTATGCCAACCTGGAAGATATGCGCAAGAAGTCGCTGGAGTATAACCTGCCGTTTTGGAATATCATCCTCGGCAACTGCCACTTCACGTATGCTCAGCCCACTCAAGCCACCATCAACGTGCAGGCCTTTTCCAGCCTGGCTTACGGTGTGCGCGGCCTGTCCTACTTCACCTACTATGCGCCGATCTCAGGTAACTACCGGCTGGCGGCGGTCGACCAGTTTGGCAAACGGACGGACACCTGGGACTACATCCGGTCGGTGAACTACCAGATACATAAGCTGGCCCCGACCTATCTCAAGCTGAAAAGCGTGAATGTGTTCCACACCAACGGCAAACTGCCCCGACTGTGCCAGGGGATCGAGACCAGCAAGTATCTGAACAAGGTGGATGGCCGAAACCTGCTGGTGGGTGAGTTCGCCGGGCCAGATAACACGCCCTATATCATCGTGGTGAACAAGAGCATCACCAACAGCACCTCATTCGGCGTGGAGTTCAAAGAGAAGGGCACCATCAAGTGCGTGAACGCCTACCGCGGCAACGTGGTTGACCATACTGGGGAGAACGTGTTCCTGGCCCCTGGTCAGGGCATGATGCTGTTTTTGCAGAAGTAAACATCCCGCAGGATGATAAGATAATTGCGATTTAGAGCGGTGCAGGTAAACTGCACGAGGAGGTCGGCAATGCGGATCGGAACCATATTGATAAGCAGCTTACTACTGGCAAGCCTGGCAGTGGGCTCTCAAGCCAAAAAGGAGGACAATGTGTACACAACCGGACGTGTCAACGCGCATGATTTCATGATTTTCCCATGGGGCAGCATGCCCGCGGAGGGCGAAATCGGCAGCTATATGCCGGAAGGCCCCGCGGGGAAGAAGCCCAACTGGGACAGCACCATGAAGGATCTGTGGGAGTGCGGCTTCAACGCCACCGGCTTCACCAGCCTGGATGCCCTCCCCACCGCGAAAAAGTATGGTCTTGGGGTGTTTGCTCAGAACAACCCCATGAACCCGCAGATGACGGAGGAGCAGGCGGTTCAGGCCGTCAAGAAGCTGCTGGATTCTTGCCACAACGACCCGGCTCTGCTGGGCATCTACATCCGCGATGAGCCCAACTCCGCGGATTTCCCGCATTTGGCGATGATGTCCCGAGCCACGCAGAAGGCCAGCAAAACCCTGCTGCCATACCTGAACCTGCTGCCCGACTACGCCACCAATGGGCAACTGGGCGCCGAAAGCTACGGTGAATACATCGACAAGTTCGTGAAGACCTGCAGCCCCGTGTTCCTGAGTTATGACAACTACTCGCTCTTCGAGGGCACTGGACTCAATGAGGACCGATTTTACTCCAACCTGGAGTCGATGCGGGCCAAAGGACTGCAGCACAACCTGCCCTTCTGGAACATCGTGCTGGGCAACTGCCACTTCGAGTACCAGGAGCCTTCACAGGCTACCATCAACGTGCAGGTATGGTCAAGCCTGGCGTATGGTGCCCGCGGCATCAGCTACTTCACCTACTATGCGCCGCTGATCGGCAACTACCGGTCGGCGTCGATCGACCAGTTCGGGTTCCGCACCAAGACCTGGGGCTACATCCAGCATATGAACTACCAAATTCACAAACTGGCACCCATCTATCTCAAGCTGAAGAGCGTGAATGTGTTCCACACCGGCTACATGCCCAAAGGCAGCCAGGGGTTGGAGAGCAGTCACTACCTCAGCGGCATCGAGGGTAAGAACCTGCTGGTGGGTGAGTTCATGGGGCCGAATCAGCAGCAGTATGTGCTCGTGGTAAACAAGAGCACCACCAACAGCACCTGGTTCAACCCCGCTTTCAAGGATAAGGGCACTGTCATGTGCGTGAACGCATACCGCGGCATCGAGTGGGGATTTACGGGCGAGAACCTGTACCTGGCCCCCGGCCAGGGGATGCTGCTGTATCTGAAGAAGTAGCGGAAGCTTCGGTCTGCTGCTGGCTAGTCCAGCAGCAGACTTGCGGACATCGAGATAGTGTGGCTAATCACATACTTCAGGGATAAATTCCAGAGGTGACTTAATTTTGTGTTTTTCCATGAACACTTGGGATGCGTTATCATCCTTCGCACGATATTTATAACCGTATTGCCTATTGATGAACAGAACGCCGTCACCTGCCTTAAGTTTCAAGATTATGTAATGCGGTGTGAGCTCAATACCTTCGATTCGAAAAGGGATATCGACTGACGACCATGTAGACGAATTGCCGTGCTGGATTGCTCGTTGAGGTGAGAAACAGTTACCTGTTGGATCTAAGATGAGACTATCACCTCCAGGGAACTTATATTCGTCACAACCATACACTCTTACTCTGCTGAGCATTATATGGAGATAGCTACCGATGAACACCGCTGAGACGACACAGCATATTATGATTGTCAGCCAATTCCAAGCCTTGCGCGTTTGTTTCATAGTGCCACCTGCGAGATCATCTTAATACGTAATCTACTCCCGCTTGATATCACTATACGCTATCGTTTCATGGCTGTCAAAAGCACGCACATCCCCGTCGTAACAACCGATCGACCGGACGGGGGTAGGGTATCGTGGACTTTTCCAGGGGTTTCGCTGCGCTCACCCCTGGCTGTAAATCGAGTAGGCGGGCTGTTACCCCCGCCTCTCACACCACCGGACGTGCCATTTATGGCATCCGGCGGTTTCTACCCTGTTATCTCAGACTACACCCATGCGCAAGAGCTGGAACTCCAATAAACCTAAACCACTGATTGTCCATGGCGTAGTGCGATGGTTTCGACTTCGATATATGCCACCATCCCTTGGATGACCCTGCTAGAGCCCGTGCGGCCCAGTCGCTCACATACCGCGACCGCAGGAAGTAATATATACCTGACGCCACCTTACACTGTTTCAGTCTGTAACAACGGACCCGTCTTCGGACCCAGCCGTCCAGACCTTCAAACAGGCTCTTCGACCAATTCAACTTAAAGTAGTGATACCACCCTATAAGAAACTGGCGAAGCTCCCGACATATCATCCACAAAGCACGGCCTCGGTTGCGTGATGAGATTTCGCGGATTTTCTCGTGGAATTTCACAACACTCTGAGGAGATACTTCCAGTCTTCCGTCCCGAAGGATACGGTAGCTTAGAAACTTGCGCTGATCCACCACGTCCACTGCACTCTTCTTGGCATTCACCACCAGCTTCAACCTCTTCTGAAGAAACTGCGTGATCGAGGTCATCACCCGTTCGCCAGCAACCTGACTGCGCACATATATGTTGCAGTCATCGGCATAGCGGCAGAAGCGGTGGCCTCGCTTTTCGAGTTCCTTGTCGAGTTCATCGAGCAGGATGTTGGACAGCAAAGGAGACAGTGGGCCGCCCTGGGGCGTCCCCTCATCCGATGACACGCACACGCCCTCCTGCATCATGCCAGCCGTAAGAAAACGGCGGATGAGCCGAAGAACTGTCTTGTCAGTGATACGTCGAGATAACCGTTCCATTAGTATCTTACCAACCATATTTTGAACACGGTGTATAGAATATTCTGATATTACGCACCACACAAAGCGTTAGGCACAACGATCTGGCGAATAGCAAGTGCTGCCATGATGATACGCTTGCCAAGTGCAGTGAGGTAGTATTTGTAGCGTTTACCGCATTTTTTAACGAGCCGGAATACTCGGCATCGCTTGATGAAGTATGATATCTGAGAGCTGGACATCTGCGGTAAGGCTTTTTGAAGCATACGGTTTGTGATCCCGCTGATGCATCCCTCTCCGCGAGCAAGTGCAATGAGACATTCCAAATCCTTCTTGAGGAAAAGGTTGAATCCTCGATACGAGCGATGATCACGGGTGGTCGAGGTCGCGATTTTGATGATCTGATGTTCACCATCGCTGTTGTCATCAAGGGCGGAAAGAAAGTCAAGATATCTGTTGTTTGCAGATAATAACAGTTCCCTCAATGGAGGAAGGCTGTAGATGGTCTTTTGCATAGGGGCGTATTTAATCTCAGTCGTCCCATCATGATGTTCTACCTCACGGTAGTGTTTAAATTCAGAGACGTCATTCACAGTCGTCTCGATACGCAAGATTATCCCTTGCTTGTCATACATTTTGATAGAAGCCCATCCCATGTAGTGTTTGATGCGCGTGCCTTGTATGCGGCGATCGAACTTGTAGTCAGTGCCGATCTCAGCGAGTGTTCGCCCATCAAGTTTCTTACCAAGAAACATCGCGATAGACTCTGGCGTTACCGTATGTATCGCTGTTTTGACTAGATTATCGTAGATGGCTTTGAGGTCTTCGGCGCGTTTGAACACGATGTCTGTAGCATATTCCACCTGCATTAGCGACCAATGATATGAATTGTCAGCAAGCCGTATCACGGGGCAATACATTCTGGCAAATGCATCCAGCGCATGGTGCAGCTTATCAGCAGGAAAAGCGTCTGCCAGCCTCTGAGCACAGCTAAAGTCGTCGATTTTTACAAAGGCGTTGTCCAGTGGAGTGAAAACTACTCCCTCGGATTGAAGGCAATGCGCGAGATAATTGTGTCCATTACAATAGAATTGCAGACGGAAGGGCACCCAGGTCGGAACTCGTAGATAGCACAGTCCAAACTCTGCATCGATGAAATAGAAGTAGTAATGAAGACACTTGGTCTCCTTGATATTCAGCCGGGTTTTGTGGGTAATCTTGTCGTGCCACGGGGTGTATGCAGGACATTTTTCCAACACTGAGAATATGTGGACGAGACCGGGGTGACACCCTCGACTACTAATGATCTCTTTGATGCGGTCTTCTTTTCGAAATGAAGAGGCACGGCGTATATACTCAATTTCAATGCTGTTGGTAACGGCAAGGCGTTCCGCATTGGCTTTGATCTCATCTCGTAGAGGTTCGGCAAATTCCTTAGGAAAGTCAAATAGCCTGATGTTGCGTTGATGAAGATAGATGCCCATTCCGTCGCTATGACACCAGCCTGGGATTGTACCGGTGATAACTATGCGGTCGAAGCATGAATATACCCCAGCTATCTGCTTTGCATAGCGTTCTTGAAGTGATGTCATTCTGGGCAACCTCACGAAAGGGTGTTTGAATGTATATTACGTGGCGAATGCAATCATTCCTTTTTTGGTTGCGGCTAAGCCGCCTTAGGATATCATGGTTTACCCGGTCGAAGAACTTTTCTAGGTCGAGATCGACGACTATCGTATAGCCGTCTTTCACGAAGGCAGCACCCGCCTTCAGGGCATCGTGAGCACTTCGCTTCGGGCGGAAGCCATAACTCGACCGCGAAAAGGTGCGGTCGAACATTGGCCCCAGTATCTGGAATATCGCCTGTTGAACCAGACGGTCTTTCACCGTCGGGATACCGAGTTGTCTCTCACCTCCGCCGGGTTTGGGGATCTGCACCCCTCGCACCGGTGTAGGCAGATACTTCTCGGTCAACAGCTGTGCTTGCAGCGTGGTCAAGTGGTCGGGAAGCCATTTCGCCAGTTCATCGACGGTCATACCGTCTATCCCTGCCGATCCTTTGTTGGACTTCACCTTCTTGCACGCTAAACGCAGGTTCGCCGGACTGGCGATCTGCTTCATGAGCGATAGGTCTGCGGATCGATCCTCTATCGGTGCCATGGACACTTGACGCTCCACCGCAGCACCTGAATTGGGAGTTCCACCCTTTCCAGTTGGTGCGTGGCAAGCGGCTTCAAATTCTGGTAATACCAGTTGATAGCCAGCTCCTTGCTGCTTCTTCATGTTCATAAACCTCCAGCGTCTTTCCGACATGGTAAATTCGGCCCTTCGTCTGACAAAGGCAGACTACTATGGCTTCTGCTGACTTCCTGATCTCCATCCGCTTTCCTCTCGGTCGGCATAGCCCGAAGGCGGAGGTCAGGATCTCTCAGGATAAGGCGTGTTACTTTCCCTTGGTGCGAATTGGATCTACACATATAGCTTTTAGCGAAATATCGGGCTTAGTGCGATCCGCCACCATACCCGCCATATGTGCCTCATATCCACTTACTGTTCGTTCCGTCCAAGGTTCGCCGCCAGCTTCCTTCAGACCCCGCCTTACGACGACGCCCTTGCTCTTGGCTATGTGGTTCCGTTTCGCCACGGCCCCTTGGGAACTTACATCCCAGCAACACGTCATGCCTGACGTACGAATCTTACCCACTTCGTGGGTGCCCGGACGGCCTTGCTGCGCCTCAGACTGCTTCAGCAGTCTAGTGGTCAATAGCCGAGACATTTATGTCGCGGTGAAATGGCGGTTGTTGTAGACGAACTGGCGTATTACCGAAGACCCCCGTTCGGGGGTAGGGGTTCGTGGCCTTTTCCAGGGGTATCGCTTCGCTCACCCCTGGCTGTAAGAATCTTACCCACTTCGTGGGTGCCCGGACGGCCTTGCGGCGCCTCAGACTGCTTCAGCAGGCTTAGTGGTCAATAGCCGAGACATTTATGTCGCGGTGAAATGGCGGCTGTTGTAGAGGAACTGGCGCATTACCGAAGACCCCCGTTCGGGGGTAGGGTTTACGGGCCTTTTCCAGGGGTATCGCTTCGCTCACCCCTGGCTGTAAGAATCTTACCCACTTCGTGGGTGCCCGGACGGCCTTGCTGCGCCTCAGACTGCTTCAGCAGTCTAGTGGTCAATAGCCGAGACATTTATGTCGCGGTGAAATGGCGGTTGTTGTAAGCACTCCGCCAAACCGGCGCCGACATTCCCCATTTGTGTTCATTCGTGTGTATTCGTGGTTAACATAAGACCTGTAGGATGAGGTGGACGAGTAGGACCGCATCGGGCCCTTTGCGTCATTTCGTTGAATCCACCCTTCGTGTTCATTCGTGTGAATTCGTGGTTAAAGAAGACCTGTAGGATGAGTATGACGAGTAGGACCGCTACCGGCCCCTTTCCGTCTTTGCGTGGAATTGCCCGTGCTATCCGCCAACCCCCGGGTATCATGTTAGTGTGGTCCAGCAAGACCATCCACCTTCCACACAACGATGTCACGAGGAGTTGATATGAAGTTTAGGAACCTGCTGTGCTGCTGTCTGGGGCTGATGGTGCCCATAATGGGTCTGCAAGCCAACGACGCGGATACGATCTATACGAAAGACAGGGTGAGCGCGCAGCAGTTCGTGCTGTTCCCCTGGGGCGGGATGCCCGGCAAGACCGCCAACTTCTGGGGCGCTCCTGCCAGCATGGATGCCACCATGAAGGGCCTTTGGGAGGCGGGTTTCAACACCACGGGATTTACCGAACTCGAGAACATCAAGGTTGCCCGCAAGTATGGCCTCTCCGTGATCGCCAACGGATACCCGATGAAAGCCAAGATGGACGACGAACAGGCACTGGCTGCCGTCAAGAAGATGCTGTCGCCATACAAAAATGACAAGAACCTGCTGGCTATTTACCTTCAGGATGAACCGCCATCGTCATCCTTCAAACGGCTGGGGATCGCCGTGAAGGCGATCAGGGCTGTTGACAGCCGTGTATTGCCCTACATCAACCTGCTGCCCAACTACGCCTCCAATGGGATGCTGGGTGCGGAGAGCTACGAGGCCTACATCGACAAGTTTGTGCAGCAATGCAACCCCAAATTCCTCAGCTATGACAACTACGCCATCTTTGAGAGCACCGGTCTCGATGCCGACAGGTTCTATTCCAACCTGGAGACCATGCGGGCGAAGGCGCTGCACTTCAAGCTTCCCTTCTGGAATATCGTGCTGGGTAACTGCCACTTTGAATACGCTCCGCCCTCTCAGGCGACCATCTCGCTGCAGATGTACTCCAGCCTGGCGTATGGCGTGCGTGGTCTGGCCTATTTCACCTACTTCACACCCACCAGCGGGAACTACCGGCTGGCGGCGATTGACCAGTTCGGGCACAAGACCAAAACCTGGGACTACATCCAGTTTGCCAACCTGCAGTTACACAAACTGGCTCCCACCTACCTGAAGCTGAGCTCGGTGGGCGTGTTTCATACACCCAACGTCCCCAAAGGCTGCCGCGGTCTGGAAAGCAGCGTTTACCTGAGTGGCATCACCGGCAAGGACCTGCTGGTGGGGGAGTTTGAGGCTCCGGACAAGACACCCTACATTTTGGTGGTCAACAAAAGCCTGACCACAAGCACCCCGTATATGCCCACATTCAAGGCAAGCGGAAAAGTGATGTATACTAACGCCTATCTGGGCACGGACGATGACTTTTCGGGTGAGAACTGTTTCCTCGCTCCTGGTCAGGGGATGCTGCTGCACCTGCAGCGGGTGAAGGAGTAAGGCTGAGGCTGTAGGCTAACCGGGACATTGGATTCGCAACGGGTATATGTCTGAACCACGGATTACACGGATGGACAGGATGGCCTTGCGGCGCCTCAGACTGCTTCAGCAGGCTTAGTGGTCAATAGCCGAGACATTGATGTCGTGGCGGGGGGGTGGTTGGTGTGCTTACCGGCGTATCAACCGGATTGACCCCCGTCCGGGGGTAGGATTTACGTGCCTTTACCAGGGGTTTCGCTGCGCTCACCCCTGGCTGTAAGAATCTTACCCACTTCGTGGGTGCCCGGATGGCCTTGCGGCGTCGCAGACTGCTTCAGCAGGCTTAGTGGTCAATAGCCGAGACATTGATGTCGCGGCGGGGAGGCGGTTGGTGTGCTTACCGGTATAACAGCGAATTGACCCCCGTTCGGGGGTAGGGTTTAAGGGCCTTTTCCCAGGGGTTTCGCTGCGCTCACCCCTGGCTGTAAGGAATCTTACCCACTTCGTGGGTGCCCGGACGGCCTTGCGGGCATATGCATATGGCTGCTCCGGAGGCTTCCCCCGCGCCCGCTTGCGGGCTGCTATATCAATTAGCGATGGGTGATGGAACCCCGTTTACGGGGTGATGGAACCCGTCGCAGCGGGGCTGGTGGTTTGTACCGAAGGTGACCGGCCACTATGCCGCGGGTTTAGTCACCCCGCTCTTTTCCAGGGGTATCGCTGTGCTCACCCCTGGCTGTAAGAATCTTACCCACTTCGTGGGTGCCCGGATGGCCTTGCGGCACCGCAGACTGCTTCAGCAGGCTTAGTGGTCAATAGCCGAGACATTTATGTCGCGGCGGGGGGGCGGTTGGTGTAGGCACTTCGCCAGACGGCTCCCAAACGCCCTTCGTGTTCATTGGTGTGAATTCGTGGTTAACACCAGACCTGTAGGATGAGTTGGACGAGTAGGACAGCTATCATACCCTTTGCGCCATTGCCCCTTTGCGCCTTTGCGTTGAATCCCCTCCGCGCCCTCCGCGTCTCCGCGTGAGATAACAGCCCTTGCATTTTCTGAAAAAACATGCCAAACTTAAATTACTATGAAACACATGGCGTCTCAGCAATATAGTTCGCCTGTCACATTGTGGCAGTGGTGGTGGTCTTCCGTAGGGGGAACCGCCGCCGGACGCTGACGTAAAGACAGTTTTCAGGCCGCTAGCTGGTTCCACCCAGCAAGCGGCCTTTTTTTGTGACCAAAATCTACCAAAAGAGGCCAAGGGAGTAAACCCTTAGGCCTCTTTAAGCATTTCTGGAGAGTGAACAGATGCAAAGCATTCATCCGACATACGATCAGTTCTGCCAAATGGCGGAACCCGGCTGCGTGATACCGGTCTACCGCGAGATCCTGGCCGATATGGAGACACCCGTTTCGGCTTACCGTAAGCTGATGGCACCGGGTGCTGGCTTCCTGCTGGAGTCCGTGGAGGGCGGAGAGCGCATCGGCCGATACTCCTTCTTGGGCACGGGCGTGACCGATGTGATGCGGATCGATATCGGCGAGGGAGTGAACCCCATGCCGGCCATCCGAGAGCGGCTGACTGCCCGTAAATACATCGCCAACCCGGAGCTGCCGCGCTTCTGCGGCGGATGCGTGGGCTACCTTGGTTATGACACCGTACGCGGCTTTGAGAGTCTGCCCGATACCCCGCAGGATGACCTCAATATGCCCGACGGCCTGTTGATGTTCCCCGAAACGGTGCTGGTGTTCGACCAGGTGAAGCGCACCATCAAGATCGTCACCGAGGCAAGAGTGCAGGATGACCCTGGGGCAGCCTACGCGGCGGCGGTCGACCGCCTGGGTCTGACCCTCGCCCGTCTGCGATACCCGCAGAGCGCACCGAACCCTCAGCCATCGACCGTCAGCTCAGAGGTGTGCAGCAACCTCACCAAGCAGCAGTTCATGCGGTCGGTGGAACAGGCCAAGGAGTACATCGCGGCTGGCGAGATCATCCAGGTGGTGCTCTCCCAACGCTTCTCCATGGAGCTAAGTGCTCACCCATTCGACCTCTACCGCTCTCTGCGCTGCCTGAACCCCTCGCCCTACAGCTTCTATCTCGACTACGGCGACTATCAACTGGTGGGCTCCAGCCCAGAGATACTGGTCACCTGCGAGGGCGGCGAGGTGCGTAACCGTCCGATAGCTGGCACCCGTCGCCGAGGTGCCACCGACGCCGAGGACCTGCTTCTCGAACGCGAGCTGCTGGCGGACGAAAAAGAGCGTGCGGAGCACATCATGCTGGTCGACCTGGGCCGCAATGACATCGGCCGAGTAGCGGAATACGGCACGGTGCGGGTGAACGAGTTGATGGTGGTGGAGCGGTATTCGCACGTGATGCACATCGTCAGCGATGTGCGCGGCAAGCTTCGCTCCGACCTGGACATGCTGGACACCTTCGAGGCATGCTTCCCGGCCGGCACCGTCTCTGGTGCGCCGAAAGTGCGCGCGATGCAGATCATCGATGAGCTGGAGACTACCAAACGCGGTCCGTACGCCGGAGCCGTGGGCTATTTCAGCTACGCAGGTGACAGTGACACCTGCATCACCATCCGCACCATTCTGGTGAAAGACGGCCGGGCGTATGTGCAGGCCGGCGCGGGGATCGTAGCCGACAGCGACCCTGAAACCGAATTCGTAGAGACCCAAACCAAGGCGAAAGCGATGCTCCGATCAGTGGAGCTGGCTCAGCAGGGGCTGGAATAAGGAGAACAGATCATGATACTCATGATAGACAACTTTGATAGCTTTACCTACAACATCGTGCAGATGCTGGGTGAGCTGGGCGCGGAGGTCGATACCTTCCGCAACAACGCGATCAGCATCGATGAGATTATCAAACTGGCGCCGCAGGCGGTTATCATCAGCCCTGGACCGGGAAATCCCGACAGCGCGGGTATCTCTCTGGAGATCATCCATCAGTTGGCGGGCGAGCTGCCCATCTACGGCATCTGCCTGGGACATCAGACCATCGGTCAGGCGTTCGGCGGTAACATCGTAAGGGCCAAAAAGCTGATGCACGGCAAGAGCTCACCCATCAGCCACGATAATCAGGGGCTGTTCAAGGGGCTCAGCCAGCCGTTCGATGCCATCCGCTACCACTCGCTGGTCATCGACAGGGCGACCCTGCCGGAGTGCCTCAGCATCACCGCGGAGAGCGATGATGGCGAGATCATGGGCGTGCGCCATAAGAGCCTGCCCATCGAGGGGGTGCAGTTCCACCCCGAATCCGTGTTAACCATCGAAGGACGACAAATGCTGAAAAACCTGCTGGAGGCGGTGTCATGATTAGGGAAGCCATCAAGGAAGTCGTTGCGGGACAGAGTCTTACTGAGGCCGAAGCCACCGCGGTGATGAATGAGATCATGGAAGGTGAGGCCACCTCGGCGCAGATCGCCTGCTTCGCCACGGCGGTGCGCATTAAAGGCGAGACGGTGGATGAGATCACCGGCTTCGTGCGGGCCATGCGCAAGCACTGCATCAAGGTGCGGCCGCAGTCGCAGAACCTGGTGGATACCTGCGGCACCGGCGGCGACAAGCTGCTGACCATCAACATCTCCACCGCGGCTGCCTTCGTGGCGGCCGGAGCTGGTGCGCACATCGCCAAGCACGGCAACCGCTCAGCCACGAAAAAGAGCGGCAGTGCGGATGTATTGCAGGCGCTGGGCGTGAACCTGAACATCACCCCCGAGGCGGTGGCACAGTGCATCGACCAAATCGGAATCGGCTTTATGTTCGCGCCTTCGCTGCACCCCGCCATGAAGCACGCGGTCGGGCCGCGAAAAGAGATTGGCATCACCACCGTATTCAATGTGCTCGGGCCGCTGACCAACCCCGCGGGAGCCAACCGGCAGTTGATGGGTGTGTTTGAAGCAAAAATCACAGAGCTGCTGGCCAACGTGCTGAAGAATCTGGGTGCTGACCGCGCGCTGGTGTTCCACGGCCTGGACGGGCTGGATGAGCTGAGCACCATCGGCGAAAGCAAGGTCAGCGAGCTGAGGGACGGGGTGGTCAATACTTACACCGTCACCCCGGAGCAGTTTGGGCTGCGCAGGTCCGTCATCGACGAACTCGCACCGGATACCGACAGTCCGGAGGGCAACGCCAGTGCACTGCAGGCGATTCTGCGTGGTGAGCCGGGTGCCCGCAGGGATATCGTGCGGTTGAACGCAGCAGGCGCACTGGTCGTGGCTGGTTTGACCGACGACCTGCACACGGGCCTCGTGATGGCCACGGAGTCGATCGACAGCGGCGCGGCGCTGCACAGTCTGGAGCAGCTCATCGCGCTTTCGCAGCAGTTGGGCTAATTGGTATGAGCGTAGGGGCGTCCCTTGTGGGCGCCCGAACTAAGATATCGGCGATCAGCAACGTATAGGGCGCCCACAAGGGACGCCCCTACGGCCAGCAGATATCAGGTTACTTCGAGGAGGGTGAAATATGATTCTGGACACAATACTGGACCACAAACTGACGGAAGTCGCCAAGGCGAAAAGGTATGCCCCCGTGGAGGAGCTGATCCCCTTACTGCCCGAGGCACCGCCCGTGCGGCCGTTCGCCAAAGCTCTGAACGCCAAGGGTGGGTTGCCCGCGATCATCGCGGAGGTAAAGAAGGCCAGCCCCAGCGCGGGGGACATCGCCGCGGAGGCCGATCCCAAGCAAGTGGCCATGGGTTATGAGCAGAACGGGGCCAGCGCGTTGTCTGTATTGACCGACGAAAAGTTCTTCAACGGCTCGCTGGACTACCTTCGACAAATCCGCCAACAGGTGCAAATCCCTCTGCTGCGCAAGGACTTCATCGTCGACCCCTACCAGTTGTATGAAGCCCGTGAGGCAGGGGCCGACGCGGCACTGCTGATAGTGGCCGCGTTGAGCTTCCCACTGCTGCAGCAGTTGCGGGAGCTTTGCCGCGAGCTGGGGATGGACGCGCTGGTGGAGGTTCACGATGAGCATGAGCTGCAGCACGCGCTGAAGATACAGCCTGATCTTGTGGGCATCAATAACCGCAACCTTCAAAGCTTTGAGATCGACACTGACACCAGCTTCCGGCTGGCGCGCTTGTTCTTCGACGACCCGCGCAGCGAAGGGGTCAAGCTGGTCAGCGAGAGCGGGATCACCAAGAGCGACACCCTACGCAGCCTCGCGGCGGCTGGGTTCCACGCTGCGTTGATCGGCACCGCGTTTATGAGGTATCCCGACCCCGGCTCACAGCTTCGCGAGGTGCTGCAGGGATGATCATCAAGATATGCGGTATCACCAGCCTGGAGGACGCGCTCTGTGTGCAGGGGGCGGGTGCGCAGATGATCGGGTTTGTGTTCGCCCCCTCGCCGCGGCAGGTGAGCGTTCAGCAGGCATTAGAGATCATCAGCGGGTTGTCCGGCTCGTTGAAGACTGTGGGCGTATTCACCCAGCCGCGGCAGCAGATTCTGGACATCCTGCAGCAGGTGCCGCTGGACTACGTGCAGTTGCACGGTGACCAGCCGGAGGAGCTGACCGATGAACTGGGGCCTAATCGGGTGATCCGCGCGGTGCGTGTGCGGGATGCTGCCACACTGGAGAAAGCGATAACCCATCAGGGAACCTTGCTGCTGGATGCCTACAGCCCAATCGCCGCTGGTGGCACGGGCCAGAGCTTCGACTGGCGCCTGCTAACAGGTTATCCACGCGACTACATGCTATCGGGCGGGCTGACACCCGCCAATGTGGGTGAGGCGGTGTCTACGCTCAAACCCTACGGACTGGACATCTCCAGCGGGGTAGAATCGGCCCCTGGAGTGAAGAACCACAAACTAATAGAGGAGTTTATACAAAATGCCAACAGAGCTAGATAATACAGCATCCGCCAAACCGGGCCGTTTTGGGCAGTTCGGCGGGGCGTATGTGCCTGAGACGCTGGTGCCGGCACTGGATGAGCTGGAGGCTGTCTATCGCACCGCGAAAGACGACCCAGCCTATCAGCAAGAGCTGGACCATTACTTGAAATATTACGTGGGACGCGAGACGCCAATCACCTTCGCCTCGCGGCTGACCGAGCAGCTTGGAGGCGCACGCATCTACCTGAAGCGCGAGGACCTCTGCCACACGGGTGCTCACAAACTGAACAACGTGATGGGTCAGATCCTGCTGGCCAGGCGCATGGGCAAGAAGCGCATCATCGCCGAAACCGGCGCGGGTCAGCACGGCGTGGCCACCGCCACCGTGTGTGCGCTGTTTGGGTTGACTTGCGTGGTGTATATGGGCGAGGAGGACACGCAGCGGCAGGAGCTGAACGTGTTCCGCATGAAGCTGCTGGGGGCCACGGTGATCCCTGTGACCAGCGGCACCAAGACGCTCAAGGATGCCACCAGCGAGGCGATCCGTGACTGGGTGGCCAATGTGCGCGACACCTTCTACGTGATCGGCTCCGTGATTGGACCGCACCCGTATCCCATGATGGTGCGCGACTTCCAGAGCGTGATCGGCACCGAAACCCGCCGACAGATGCTGGAGCTGACGGGAAAATTGCCCGACGCGCTCGTAGCCTGTGTAGGTGGAGGCAGCAACGCCATGGGCATGTTCTACCCCTTCCGTAACGACCGCTCTGTGCAGAAGATCGGCGTGGAGGCGGCTGGTGAAGGTCTGGATACCCCGAAGCATTGCGCCACCCTCAGCCTGGGACGCCCCGGCGTGCTTCACGGCACCATGACCTACCTGCTGCAATCCGACGACGGCCAGGTGCAGCTCACGCATTCCATCTCTGCGGGGTTGGACTACCCGGGTGTGGGTCCTGAGCACAGCCATTTCAAGGATGCCGGCATCGCACAGTATCGCTGTGCGACCGATGAGGAGGCGCTGCAGGCCTTCATCCGGCTGAGCCAGGCTGAGGGCATCATCCCGGCACTGGAGAGCTCGCACGCGGTGGCGGAAGTGTTGAAGATGGCACCGAGCATGAGCACCGATCAGAACATTGTGATCTGCCTGTCGGGACGTGGCGATAAGGACGTTGACCAGGTGCAGCGGATGCTGATGCAGAGGGGGGATATCCAATGAACCGCTTGATGAACCGTATGAACGAGAACAAGCAGGCTGGCCGAAAATCACTGGTCTGCTTCCTGACCGCCGGTGATCCCAGCCAGGACGAGACTTTCCAGCTCGTGTTGGCTGCAGAGCGTGCTGGCTGCGACACCATCGAGCTGGGGATACCCTTTAGCGATCCCATGGCCGATGGTCCGGTCATCCAGGCCGCGAACAGCCGGGCACTGGCGAACCACGTCAGCCTGCACGATGTGCTGGCACTGGTAGCGCGCATCCGGCAGGAGAGCCAGTTTCCGATAGTGATCATGACCTACCTCAACCCAGTGATGAGCTACGGCATCGAGAGCTTCGCTGTTGATGCCGAGAAGGCCGGGGTGGATGGCGTGATCCTGGTGGATGTGCCTCTGGGCGAGGCCGAAGAGGGGCTGGTATTATTGAATGCGCACAATATCTGTCCGGTGATGCTGGCCGCACCCACGAGCACCGATGAACGGCTGGAAGATATCTGCCGACAGGCGAAAGGGTTCCTATACGCCGTGGCGCGCATGGGCGTGACCGGGGCCTACACCGATGCGCCGTCTGAGCTGCCGTTGCTGATGGAGCGCATCCGCAAGCACACCGATATGCCCGTGATGGCCGGTTTTGGCATCAGCAACCCCGAGCTGGCGAAGTCGGTGGCTGTGTATACCGATGGGGTGATCGTGGGCAGCGCGCTGGTGACCGTCATCGCGGAGGCGTCCGACCGCGTCGGTGCCGCCACGGCATTCATTACCGCCATGCGCTGCGCGTTGGACGAGGTGTAGGGGGAATGTGGTCAGGGCCCACGTAGGGGCGGGGTTACCCCGCCCTTGGGCACGGAAACCGCGCCTGGGTTGGATATGGTGTGGGCGGGTTGGATATGGTGGGCGGGGAGACCCCGCCCCTACGGGACTAAAACTCGCGCCACTTGGGGTGGCGGGGGTTCTTGCTGCTCATATCTACGCTGTAAAGCGGCGGCTCCAGGTGGCTGATGTCTTGACCCAGTGCTTCCAGCACGCTGCGGCTGACCCAACGCTCCAGCTTCAGCACCGTCAGCTTCCGGCGCAGCCGACCTTGCATGTCGCGGTTCAGTACGCTGGGGATGGTGTTGGTGGTCACAATCTCATCGATCTCAGGACCAGCCAGGTTCTCACGACCCTCCGGTGAGGAGTAGAAGTGCGTCACGAAAAACACCACGCGCCGAGCTCCCAGCTCTTTCAGCAGACGGCAGCTTTCACGGATGGTGACGCCTGTGCGCACCATATCGTCAAAAACAATCACATCCTTGCCGGCCACTTCACTGGCGGGGGTGGGGCTTTGCGGGTCAATGGCGATTTCCACATTACGCTCGCCGCGCCGCTCTTTGCTGGCGAACACCAGATTGGTATTCAGCGTGTTCATTTGGTTGAACACCTGCACCGCAAATTCACGAGCGCCTTTATCGGGCGCGCACACCAGCAGACCGTCGCCGCTGTGCAGGTTGGGGGTCACATCGCTGTTGCGGATGTAGTCGGCGTATACACGGGCGGGGTTCAGGTTACGCAGCCCGCCGGGCATCACCTGCTCAAACAGCCGCTGTACACTGTCGCTGTGGTTCTGCACCGTCACCACCGTGTCCACGCCAGCCAGTGCCAGGCACTGCGCGTAGAGGCGGCTTGAGAACGGCTGACCATCGAATTTCTTGTAGTCGGCATCGGAACGAACGAAATCCACATTACCGTGATCTGGCCGAGGACCGCGGTCCTGCGCGCTATAGAACAGATCCGGCTCCACCAGGCAGATATTTTCCGCACCGTTGTCTTTGGCGGCACGAGCCACCAGCATGTTTCGCCAGGCAAGCTCATTTCGGCTAAGCTGGTTGGAGTGCGTGGTGACCAGCACCACATGCTTGCCTTTCAGCTTGTTGCCCACATCGCGCATGTCGCCCTCGTCGCTAATAAATCGGGGACAGAACTCGCTATTGGCGTAGGATTTCAGCGCAATGATGTCATAGATATCCGTCGTTTGTCGGCACGCGGCAGCCACGTCCATAGCGAACGGATTATCCGAATCGCTCGAAATGATCAGCAGTGAAGACTCCTGGGGTATCATGCGAAAGTCCTTTCAGCCGATGCGGTGGAGTTCAGCATCGAGTGTTCACATTGGTTATTTTAACACAGCGCGCGGATTTGTTAAGATATAATAGTTATGGCGTGCTATGGAGAGGTGTCCGAGCGGTTGAAGGAACCGGTCTTGAAAACCGGCAGGTGAATAGCCTCGCGGGTTCGAATCCCGCCCTCTCCGCCAGATTTACGCCATCGGCGGCTGCGATTGATACCAATCGCAGCCGCCGGTTTTGTATATCGTGACGGGATCTTCGCTATTTCCCTATCAGCTTCAGTATCTCATCCGCCGCCTTTTCCGCTTCGGCATACTGCCCCGCCTTCATGTAATTCTCCAGCTTCTGGGCTAACGGCTGAATCTCTTTCGGCCCATACTTTTGAGCATATACCGGCATCTCTTTTTGAATCCTGTGCATCTTCGTGATGAAGGCGGTGGTGGGCATACCGCCCAGCGCCTGATCCTCTTGAAGCTTCTCGCCCCGCAGGAACTCCCGGTAGGCCTCAAGCGCCTTCGGGTTTTCCGCCACTTTACGGAACGGGTTATTGGCATCCCCCACGGCCCATCCAAACACATTCACCAGCTCCGCGCCGTGGTTGTATAGGTTCCCCAGATAGGCCTCCATCGACATGCTTTTGCCGCCCTTGTCCGCCTGACCGGGATCCATCGCCGTGCCTTCAGAGGAGGCCCAGGCGATATTGCCATGCTTCTTCACCTCATCATAGATGGCGTCCAGGTGCCCGGGCATGGGATAGGTGCTGAAACCCGGTTTATGGTGAGGTCCGAATGCCACTCGTGGCGGTGTGAAGTGGATAGACGCTAGATAGCTTCGACCCTGTTTGGCCATGTCTGGGTTATGAGCAATTTCCGGCGAGAAGGCGATGTGCGAGTATATCTTCGCATCGGGCACACCGGCGTCTGTAAGCGACTTGGCCCAAAAGTCCACAAACTCTTGAACTATGGCAACCCGCTCTTCATCAGTATCTTTCGGAAGGTTGGTGGCACTGAACCCCTTCCTCTTCAGAGCGTTGTATCCCAGCGATTCATCGCTGACGAAGTCGCGCCCAATCTGCGTCTCCCATCCGTTGATCACACCGATGAAGAGGTGCTCCTTCTTCGCGGCCTTCAATGCGGCCAGACCCCTCTTCACTTCCGCTCCAACTAAAGCCGACCGCTTTTTCACTTCCTGCAGCACCGCGGGGCTGTTCAGGCATAGCTGCGGCATGATTTTGGTGGGGGTAGACGACCAGTCAAGCCGCCGACCGGTATTGGGTGTTCCCTTCCAGTCAGTCCATTCCACATTCTCGGGTTTATTGAGGTTGGACACCCGCTCCCAGAACATCGAGTCGTCCACATGGAATCCCACGGCGATGTTGTTCTTCAGGGCGATGTCGAACGAGCTGCGCATCAACTGTTGAATCTGCGCATCGGTGTGGTTGAATGACAGTGGACCAGTGATGAACCCCAATTTGGTGGTTTTACTGCCCACTGTGCCGATTTGCCGTATGATGGCGTCTACTGTAGTAGCTACCCCGTTCAAAAGCGGGGGGAAGTTGACCCGCCCGGTCTTGTCGTCGGCCTGGGTGAAAATCTGAAACGCAAGGTACTTGGTCGGCATGGTCTCTGCTCCCTTTGCTGATGGAAGTTCCTGCGTGTTTAACGGTGGGTTGCTATGTCTTGGAGACAAGGCCCATCCAATGAACAGGAATATCAAAATCGAGTAGATGACGGCAGATTTGCGATTCATAGCTTTATCAATCTCCCGCGGAAATGCAGCCTTTCCGTGAATGCTGTTTGTGAGGCTGTAGCTATACAATACACTATTGCGACGACAAAAGTGATCCGGTGCAAATCAGCCGGGCAACCCAAGGAGACTGACATGAACTGGTATCTTCAAGCATTCAAAAAGTATGCCTATTTCGCAGGCCGCTCACGCCGGTCCGAGTTTTGGTTTTACGCCCTCTACAACATTCTGGTGCTGATTGGCTTCAAGCTGGCCTATGCGATCGCAGTGGGAGTGGGCTCATCTGCCATGAAGCATAAATCACCAGAGGGAATCCCGCCAATGCAGGGCGTCGGCGCCATCGCGCTGGCTGTGGTGATCTGTCTGGCGTTTGCACTCTATGTGGTGGGCGTGATCATCCCGTCGCTGGCGGTGATCATCCGTCGGCTGCATGATTCTGGACGCCGTTCGTGGTGGCTGCTGCTGGCCGTGGTTCCGGTGTTCGGGTTGATCGTGCTGCTGATATTCATGCTGCTGGGAAGCAAGCCCGTGGAGAACCGCTACGGCCCCAGCCCGAAGGTATTGCCAACAGCGTAGCAACACTGCGGTTCTGGGTGAATCACTGCTTCACGAGATAGTATGGGGTAAGGTGCTTGCATGTATGGTAGGCACCTTACCTTTTCTGTTACACTGGCAAGTGGATTAGCGTTGACGGTTACACAACCACACTAAGGGGCAGGCATGAACTGGTATATCAAGGTGTTGAAAAAGTACGCTGACTTCAATGGCCGGGCAAGCCGTGTTGAGTTCTGGTATTTCACGCTCATCAACCTGGTGGTCTTTGCATTTAACGAAATAATTGCTCTGACCGCTGCACAGAGCTTTTTCACCTCGATTTTCAATGTGATGACGATGGAAGGTAACAAAAGCCTTGATTTCTCAGGTTTCGGTCTCGCCGTCGGAGCATTAGTGGGTCAAGCGATCTTGGGCATATACCTTCTGGCAATCCTAATTCCTTGGCTGGCTGTCACTATTCGTCGTCTTCAGGATACAGGACGTAGCGGCTTATACTGCCTGTTTCTGATGCTCCCAATTGTTGGTATTCTAGCGTTGATTGTGTTCCTTTGCGAAGACGGCCAGCCGATGGAAAACCAGTATGGCCCCAATCCGAAGGATTTGTTTGTGAGCGTGTAAGCGGGACGCTGCTAGCCGCACATAGGACAGATCGGGCCGAACCGCAGCCCAGTAGGGGCAGGCACAGGGGCCTGCCCCTTGTATGCTTATAGATGGAGGTCCTCAGACCTTAACCCAAAACTTGAGGACCATCCTCACACCGGGACGCTGGGGTGAAAGAGAAGGGGTAGATGCCGTCGCGCCCCTTGTAGCTTTGACTACGCGACGTAGAATGGCACCCTTCTCTGCAATGACCTAACACGAACAGTATCATGGGCTAAAGCCCGCATTTACAAGGATGTCAAGGTTGATTGCTTCACCTGTGTCCCTAACTAGGAGCATACCGGACTATGCAAATCAATGGCAACTCGTACAGCTACTACGCTGGGATCGACATATCTAAAGACACTTTCGACGTGTCGGTCGTTGATCAAGACGGCACCCATCTGATCCACAAGCAGTTTGTGAACAACCAGAAAGGCTTCAAAGAGCTGGTGTCACTCACCAGGAAGCAAGGCTGGATGCCTGTGTTATTCGCAATGGAAGGCACTGGCGGATGTGAGCAAAAGCTGCTTGACTACCTGTATAAGCATAAGCAGGCAGTCTCACGGCAAGAACCCTGTCGAATACACTATCATCGCCTCTCACAAGGATCTCGGCAAAAGACAGACTATGTAGACAGCCTGATCATTGCTGACTACGCACTAAAGAACCGCCTGCGGCTCTATGTCGCTAATCGGGTTACACTATACCAGCCCATTCGGCATGTGTGAGCCACCCATGTTCGGCATGACTATACCACTCTAGCCGTGTTTCGATGCCCCTGACCGCCTAAATGATAGACACAGTTTTATCAGGAGGGCATACATGGAAAGGCTAAGAATGCAGATCATAGAAGAGATCATATTCCGACTGCGGCGTGGGCAGTCCCAACGAGCGATTTCTCGTGACACGGGCTGCGCTCGTAACACCGTCAGCCAATACGCACAGTGGGCTTCTCGACTTGGATACCTGGCTCCAGATTCAGATATGCCGAGTATGGAGGCATTTCGTGACACCTTACCGCAGCGCAAACGACGCAGTAATGTGTCTAGTGCTGAACCATACCGCGAAATCATCGAGACCTATCTCCAGACTCACATAGAGGCAGTGACCATCCACAACAACCTCAAACGACTATACGGGTTTACCGGTAGCTACTCTTCGGTTATTCGCTTCATTAACGGACTGACCCCCAAAGAGCAGTTGGCCATTATACGTCTAGAGACAGACCCAGGAAAACAGGCCCAGGTTGACTTCGGATTTGTGGGGCAAATGAAGGACCCCGCAACAGGCAAGATGCGTTCAACGTATGCCTTCTTGATGACGCTATCACACTCTCGACATCAATATGTGGAGTTTGTATTCAATCAAAGGATACCCACATGGGTGAACTGCCATATCAACGCCTTTGAATTCTTCGGAGGCGTTCCAGAGGAACTTGTGATAGACAATCTAAAGTCAGCGGTTCTCAAAGCAGATATATACGACCCTGTCATCTCGGAGCCGTATCGGCAACTGGCCTTGCACTACGACTTCCTCATTCATCCGTGTAGAGTGAGAACCCCGGAGCATAAAGGAAAAGTGGAAAACGGGGTTCATTACGTGCAGCGAAACTTCATTGCAGGCCGGGAGTTCATGGATATCGACGAAGCGAACCTGCTTGTGAAGACCTGGATCACCCAAGAGGCAGGTCTGCGTAACCATGGAACCACACATAAACAGCCATTGGCGCAGTTCAATCAGGTAGAGAAGAGCACGCTTAAGTCATTACCAGACACGGAATTTGATCTCATTGAAGTTCGTAGTGCGAAAGTCCATCGGGACTGTCATGTTACAGTGTATGGTTCTTACTATTCCGTGCCCTACAGCTACATAGGCAGCCAAATGGACGTGCATCTGCACGAACGAGTGGTGCAGATATATGATAACGACCATAAACTAGTTGGAACACATCAAAGAGCGACACAACAAGGGCAGCGCATTACCCGCATGACTGATTACCCAACACATAAAGTGGCCTATATGGTTCTTTCAATCGAGAATTGCCTGGAATTAGGGCATGACATCGGCCCCAGTTGTGTTACGGTGCTTAATGCTTTGCTGGCTGACAGGCCTGTAGACCGAAGACAATCCGTGAAGAGGATCGTCCGGCTAGTTCAAACGTACAGCAGTAGTCGCCTGGAAGCGGCCTGCGCACGCTCTCTCTATTACCAAGATGGTAGTTACCAACGCATTGCTAAGATACTGAGGGCCGGTACAGATCACGAGCCAATGGGAATAACATCTTCTCTTCCCCCTAAAAAAGACTACCTCTTCGCTCGTAGTGCCGACGAATTCATTTTGGTCAGTAATGCTGACACCAATATGGAGGTAGAAGCGTGTTAACTCACACACTGCTACCCAAGCTCAGGCAACTCAGATGGTCTGGCATGGTTGATAGCCTCGAAGAGAGAGCGGAGCTAGCCCGTGAGCAAAAGCTCTCACCAACGGAGTTCCTTGCGTTATTAGTAGATGATGAGCTTGAGCGACGCAGCCAAACTAAACAGGTAAAGATGGAGAAGGCGGCCTGTTTCGAGAACACGAAACTGCTGTCCCACTTCGACTTCAACGCTGTACCTACCCTTGATCGTTCGCTGGTAAGGGAGATGGCGACCTGCCAGTTAATCGCTCAACATGCCAACTGGCTGGTGTGTGGTCCCACTGGTGTGGGCAAGACACATCTAGCCACCGCCATAGGTTATGAGGCCATTAAGCGAAGCTACAGTGTTTATAACAGTTCTGTCCACAAGTTGCAACAGGAGATGTTTGCGGCCAGGGCAGACGATGCTTATACGCGGTTGATTAAGAAATTGGTCAACGTTGACCTCCTGATACTCGACGACTTTGGTCTTCGCCCCATCACAATTCAGGGAGCGGAAGACCTCTACGAGATCATCCACCAGAGATACGAGAAGGGCAGTATTGTATTGACATCTAATCGGGCTCCCTCCGAATGGCCGGAGATGTTTGGCGACTCTCTTCTCGCTTCAGCTGCTATGGACAGATTGACTCACCATGCCCGGGTGACTGTTGTCACCGGTGAGAGCTATCGCCAAAGGCAGCGCAGAGGGGAGGTAAGCAAGCCGGATAATGCATCCGTAGAGTGAGATACCGACGCATCCAACACTTACATTGGGCAATGAACACGAACTAGTCAAGTGGTATACATATGCCGAACATGGGTGGTAGTAATAAGGTGACTATTGACAGCTCTACATTCCTAAAGGCGAAAGCTATCGGGCGCTGCAGGAGATCGGTCGCACACGGCGCATGCTGGTCAGACACCGGAACTCCCTGCAGCAGAGGCACTCTCACGCGCAGAACCTGCATGCCAAAGCGGTTCTTCAACGCAGCATAGATCACTGCACAGAGGATATCGATCTTTTGAACTCCGCGGCTGCTGAGATTATCGCCAGCAATGACAGGCTAGCGGAAGATTATCGCCTCCTGAACAGTATTCCGGGTGTAGGTGATATCACATCCAACTACTTTCTAGGGCTCATCGGTGATATATCTTGCTTTGCGACGTCTGCGAAGATAATCCGATTTGTGGGTATGAACCCATGCCCGCACCAGTCAGGAACCAGCATCGATTCCGAAAGCAGCATATCCAAAATGGGCGATCCCTACATGCGCTCCTTGTTATACACCAGTGCCATGGCTGTATTACATATGGTGGATCACAATTCGAAAGCACTCCATCCCAGCATGTATCGGTTCGTGGCCAAAATGCGGGAGAGATTCGGCCCGAGTTCTAGCAGGAAGGTCGTATGCGCGGTGATGCGCAAGCTGCTGATCTTGATGTGGGCTGTGTTGACCAGGCGTAAGGTTTACGATCCGTGCTACGGACTAGAGCCGCAGGATGCTCCGGCCAACCAGACACCGCAATCCGACGACACTGGCCTTGTCCAGTCTCGTGCCGAAGCGGCCTCAGATTTTGCCGGCGAAGGCAATGATGCTGGGCAGGACAGTGGCGTTCCAGGATTGGGATGTCTGGATGGATAGCCACCGTGTGGTTCATCCTTGGCCCCAAGTGGTTGAGCAGCATTCCAGAGCCGGCGAGTCAGCGGTAGAAAGATATGATCACCACTAGCTAGCTGCTCTTGATCTAGCCGCTAAAATTAACATCATTAGAACGTTATCTTTAAAGCCTCAAAGATGCGGGGTGGGCGTTCATCACTACGGATGACGGGCAACCCTTTGCATAACGGTGCATCTTCGCGTGGGACCGGCTTGTGCTATGAGCTTGGGTATACCTAAGGTCTATTTGCCACATTGCATAATATAAACGTTGTCCGCAGAACGTTATGGGCATAAATCTGGTATTTCGGACAAATACCAGATTTCACCCTCGGAGGCCTTGACAAATAACACAGTATCTACGTCATGCGCCATGTCCTATCGCCCCCCCCAAATCTGCGCCATCTGCGTAATCTGTGGATTGAATCCCCCTCCAACAAGAATTGCATGGGGACCTGCCTGAGAAGCAATGGTGAAACTCCCGCCACAGAACGTAGCTCCGCTATAATAGAACTGACTAAAAGCCCAAACAAGCGCAAACAGCAAGCATAGCAACAACTTAGCCTTGAATAAGTCGCGGTGCGATGTGCCGCTGTATTATCAACTGCACCGCGACGGTAATGACCAATGACCTTTACAGGAGCTGCGTAGCAACAGGAGATTATGAAACACACATTACCAATTGTAGGAGCACTACTCATGGCGACTGCCGCGATGGCCCAAACGCCTTTCAAAGTGGGCATCGAGCTGCCCACGATGCTGCCCGTTGACCCCGCGGTGGAGCTGATGCTGAAGGATGTGGGGGTGAACTACCTCAATTTCTTCGTGTACAACAACGGCGGTCCGACCGAGCAGGATGCCATGGCGGTGTATGATGCACAGGCGGCACTGGCGAAACGGCTGGGTGCGGAGTATCAACTGGCGTGCCATCATGTGGACATCCCCGAAGCGGTGGTGCGAAAGGCGGCTCAAGATCCGCTCTGTAATGGCGTGCTGATTGATGAGCTGGAGCACATCCGGCTGCTGTGGCGGCTGAACCCTCCGCCCGCAAAGCTTCTGGCTGATGTGAACAGCTTCAAAGACCTGTATGACGCTCACGACAAGGCGGCTGCCGGCTGGAAGCAGCTCGGTGACAAATACCGCAGTTGGGACATCAAGAACCTGAACAGCACGCATGTGTGGCCAGTGCTGCTATCGGTGGCGGCTGAGGGTGGATGGAACCCCACACCCAAGATATGCAAGGAATACTACTCGCCAGTGTCGCTGGCCATCGGTATGGGTGCGGCGCTGCAGTATGACAAGCAACTGATGGTGGATTGTGACCTGTGGCTGTGGGACATGCTGCCGGGGCACTCCGCTGAGGAGTATCGCAGCAATCTGCTGCTGGCCTACTGGAGCGGGGCGGACGGCATCTACACCGAAGGCTCTGGATATAACCTGCTGCCGGCTGGCAGGCAGGGGTTGCCTCACAGCCTGATGCAGAAGATATCGGATACCGAGTATGCCTTGAGCCCTCACTGTGAGGTGCTGAGGTGGTTCATCAAGGACTATATCCCCACGCATCCGCGTCTGTGGAGCTTCCGCGATATCAAGCCGGATGTGGCGATCATCCGCTTTGACGATAGCTGTTACGGTCAGCGCTACACCGGTATGCCTGACACGCTGTATGGCTCCGATAAGCTGCACAGCGATGCTGACACCGAGGCGGTTTTCCAGATGTGGAATATGCTGACCGGAAGTCATTCCGGGCGTGACGGTATCGTGAGCGCTCAGCGTGTCACCCAGAATATGTATAACTACGAGCACAGCCCGCAGAATACCCGGCGCGACAGCTACCTGACCCGTCCGGTGATGGCGAACGCTCACAACTTCTTCGTGCCTCTGAACAATGTAGTGGTGTTCGACGACACGGTAGGTGCAGAGAAGCTGCGCGACATCCCCTGTCTGGTGTTATCAGGCAAGCGTATCAGCCCAAAAACCTGGCGGGCCGTTCAGGCGCGGGTGCGTCAGGGAGCGGTCTGTGTGATCTGGGCACCTCTGGCCGTCAAGCTGGGACTGAAGCCAACTGGTGACGTCACTGAGCTGCCGATGGGTAAGGGCAAGTTAGTCATCACCACCGACTTCGGCTTTCTGCCGGTCTTCAATGCCATGTGGCCTTATCTGGGCCATGGTGACCAAATTCGCTACCGCTTCACGCAAGGCGAAGTGGTGCTGAAGCAGGTCGACGCCAACAAGGTAGATGTGACCACCACGGTGTATCCTAAACCGTAGGTCCAGGCCCTAGCAATCGTAGGGGCATCGCGTGCGGTGCCCAGGGAAGTCTGAACCACGGATTACACAGATTGGTCGGATTACACGGATGGGACCGTAGGGGAAGGCCCCTGTGCCTGCCCTGTGAATCGTAGGGTCATCGCGTGCGGTGCCCACGCATCCAACCATATCCGTTATTGTGATGGGGTGATCATGAACAGGAACCCTCTGTATACCATCGTTGTTTTCTTGCTGCTGGCCGCATTATCACCATCAGTTTGGGGTAGTGCCATGATCACCAAAACGGGTCATGATATTACGATCAAGGGCAGTCACTATCGTATGGTAGTTGACCTCGGCCACAAGGTCGCCATCACATCGCTGATGACCGATGGCACCGAATGGCTGGCAGATGGTGCGTGCATTTACACGAGCATTAAAGTGGATGGGGTATGGGCTAACAGCCTGGTCTTAACCGACAACCCGAAGGTGAAGGTGTCGAAGCAGGGCGTGACCATCAGCTTCGAGACGCGGTATACGTCCGAGAGCTGGCAGATTGACTCCAACACCGATCAGGTCAACATCGATTTTTCCCGTCGATTTAAAGGGGATGTGGTCGTCGACGAGCAAGGCTTCCCGATGATGAGCTTTGGGCAGGATGTGGTGGAGAACATCCGCTGGCATAAATCGGGAAGCAACTTCTGGGTGGGCGGCAAGGCATCGGCGATGAAGAGCTTTCTGGCTGCAGGATCTGGTTATCTGGCAGGTAAGGAACCCAACTCAAATATCCGACGGGCCATGGAGGACACCTCATTTACGCTGCTCACCGGCAGCACCGCTGGAGCAGCCCTGAAGGTCACCGGCAACACGAACAGTGATTCACTCGATTTGGGTGCGGCTGTGGAAGCGGATCGTACGGTCGCAGTTAACAAGAAGAAGCTGTTAATGATGGCGTATGTCGTGTCAAGCCCTAAGGAACGGCTCCATTATGCGACCGGCACCGAGGATGGATCGCCGCTAGCAACCGTGAAAGAAGGACATGTCCGGCCCACAGGTAGCCCGATCTTCAAACCTGTTTCGGTCGCAGCCAACCAGACTGATACGGTCAGCCTTCGATTCGAACCCTCGGAATACAACAGATACTACGATCTTGGCACTCTTCGCGGAGTCGACGAACGCCTACTCTCGGAGGCACTCAACAACTACGGCCGCATGATGGTGCTGGATTATAAATATGGCACCACGCAGGAAAATCCCAATCTGTTCTTCGAAGTGCCGGCATTTGAGCAGCACTGGAATACCGCGATGGGCTCGATCATGTGTGACGACGGCGTGATGGAGACGCTCAAGAACGGCCTGCGCAACATCAAGAAGGGGCCGCAAGCTGCTGACGGCCACATCATTAGTCCTTACATCTGGCAAACGGAAGGCGCGTCCTGGTATTCCGACTACGGCGACATGTGCCTGGGCTACGTGCTGGGGATCGTGAATATCTTCAACCATACGAATGATTCCGCCTGGCCGAGAGAGATGCAGCAGTCTGCCCGTAAAGCCCTCGATTACGAATACAATGTGATGTTTGATCACCAAGCGAAGCTGATCAAGAACATGCACCCCCTCAATCCACGCCTACGAAAGTCTTATAACAACTACTGGGAAAAGTCAGAAGGGGCTTACGATGGTTATAACAGCGCACTCTATTATGAAACGCTCATGAAGTGGGCGGCAGTCGAACGGGTTGCGTTGAAGGACGCGGCACAAGCCGAGAAGTATGAGACGATGGCGGCCGAGGTGAAAGACGCCCTTAATAAGCCAACCAGTGAGGGCGGAATGTGGAACGAAGAGCTGGGTGCGCTTATGTATGGATCAGGCAATGTGCCTGCGGCCTACCTTCCACCTAATGCGACTGCGCTGCGGGCGGGTGCGTTGACCGATGAGCACGCGCGTCAAGTGGTCGACAAGATCGAGCGGGACAACGCGAACCTGGGCATGAATTTCCACGTGATGAACGTGCGCGACCTTCGCGATGAGTCGGTGCCTGCCCCGCAGGATGATGACCCGTACAGCACGATGCTGGGCGAAAATGGCGGCTGGTATGGTGCTCCTGACGGGGACTTCTATGCTGGTTATCCGGCTTATGGCGATCGCAACAAGATACCCCATTTCATCGCTCACTTTGGACAGTATTTTGACAAGACCGGCTTTATAGGTGCCACCACCTGGAAGCGCGACGGCGTCACCCCGCAGGATTACAACTGGCAGCAATGTATGCCTCATATGATTATGCCGATCTGGGGGCTTTATACCTACGCCTACGGCTTCCAACCTGAGGCTGGTCGGCTGGTGATCGCGCCATTCATCAGCGGAGGTATGGTGGGTTCTCAGGTGCTTTACCGCTGGGCGAAGCAAAACATGAAGTTGAAATACAACGGGCTGTATGCCTTCAAGTTGAGCACAGAGCATCTGCCAGGTGAGGTCGTCGTGCGCTTCATCAACCAGACCCCTTCGGCGGACTATCGGGTGCTAGTGGACAGCCGCACCGTCACATTGAAAGCGGATGCCAAGGGCTATGTGGATGTGACTGTCGACCAAGCAGGGACGCACCAGTATCGACTGATGAACCCAGAACCCGAAGTGCGTCCGACCAAAGGCAACATCGCGCTGCACAAACCCGTCACGGCCTCCTCAACCAAGGCGATGAACACTCAGACGATGCACTGGCCGGAGAAGATCACCGATGGTGACACGAGCACTGGGGCCTGGTTTGCCGCCGATAACAAATTCCCCGCCTGGGTGATGATCGACCTCGGCCGGCGGGCAGCACCGGAGCAACTCAAGCTCTATTTCGGCCGGTCGGACAGATACAGTCTGAGAATAGAGGCCTCCAACAACCGAGACAGCAAGGCGTGGACGAAGATAGCGTCAGCGATCGATGCCTCGGCTGGCCCCGTTCACCCGCTCAGCTTGACACCAAAATCAGGCACATACCAATACTGGCGAGTGGTGTTCACAGCCACCGCTAGTCAGTTGAGGGCCAACCTCAGGGAGTGGGAAATCGGAGATGTGACCGCCGGTTCTCCGGCAGGCGCAAGCGAGGAGCTGGAGTATCAAGACACCTGCGGAGAAAATTATGCCCGCAAGGCTAAGGTTGAGGTATCATCCGAGGTCGATCCCAGCCCGGATGCTGGTTGGAACTCCAACAAGATTAACGACGGTGTCAGGGGCGCTGAGGGGAAATCGTCAGGCTGGTCCAGTGCGGGTGGAAGTGTACAGGACCGCGAAGAGTGGGTGAAGCTCGATCTGGGTGAGGTGAAACCGGTCGGCAGAATCGCATTGTATCCTCGCAACGACCCGTTTGATGCGGGCAACTACTTCCCACTGGACTACAAGCTGATGTTGTCTGCAGACGGGCTCAACTGGACCACTGTTGCCGACGTGGTGAACCAGCCGCTGATCGCTGATGGTGCAGTCACCTTCGAGTTTGCTCCGTGCGACGCCCGTTATGTCAAACTGCTAGCCACAAAGCTGCGAGACAAGCGGAATACGGTGTATCATTGCCAGATATCGGAGTTTGAGGTGATGCCCCCGCTCAACCCTAAGACGGTCCGAAATGCGGCCCTGAACAGGCCTGTACAGCCGAGCTCCACCTCGGGCCAGACGTCAGGCTTACCTGGGTCAAAGGCTGTTGACGGCATACCATCGACATTCGAAAGCTCTCCGGGGTGGACATCCGGCCCGGGAGCGGAGCAGCGGGAAGAGCGGCTTGTGGTCGACCTGCAGGGCGTATACGACATGACGGAGTTCCGGCTCTACCCTGCGGACAATGGTGATGACGCTGTCTATGCGCAGCACTTTCCGGTGGACTACAAGATACAGACATCACTAGACGGCACCGACTGGACTGACGCGGTGGCTGTGACGGGCGCCGATAAGCCCAGCAAGCTGGTGAGGCACAAGCTGAGCAAAACAACCCCAGCTCGTTATGTGCGGCTGCTGATCACCTGTTTCCGGGCTGATAGCTTGGATTATCAGGCGCAGATAGCGGAGTTCGAGGCGTATGGACGTGTGCGCGTGAGTAGCGGTGCAAGTATTGGCTATGTCCGGGGCGGTCTGTAGACAGCAGGCATAACGAGCGTACTGCCAGACCGCCCCGCACTTAGGCAACCAAGCATTCTTATACCCTCATATAGGAGCAACCGATGCAGAACGAAAAACTGGCGCAGTGGGTCACCACCAAAGCCGAGAATTTGGATACCACCGCCATTCGATACCGTCTGACTGGACAACTGCCGTCGGGCTTTGATATTGCCATACTGCGAGTGATCGCCAGCGACCTGAACCGCGTCTGGTTGAACGGCGTGCCGGTGGGCATCAGCGAGGACTGGCAGGGCGATAACTGGCGTGTGAAGGGCATCGCCAGGCCTGGCACCAACGTGATTGAAGCCGAGGTCCGTACCCGAAAAGCCGAATTCGCCGGTTGCTGGCTGAATATGGACAAAACACTGCCGGCTCCGATGCCGGTGTCACAGTTCGAGTTCACGGTGGGCGATGCCAGACTGTCGGAGTGGGTGTACGTGCAGTTCATCGACGATTGGAGCCGCTTCAGCGGCCTGTTCTGCGTGGAGGCTGGCCGTGAGGACCTGAAGTTTGACACCTCAGGCGCACCCAGGACGCTGAGAATTGATACCCGCACCGAAAAGCAGTTGGGTCCGAACGCCGCATTCGACTGGACGCGTGTGAACAAGATTCGGCTGCGCATCGATCAGAAAAGCACACTTGTCCACCAAAAAGGGGAACTCACCTTTTCGGATATGCGAATCGACGGCACACCGGTAGCAATGTCAGGCTGGGTGGTGTCGCCGGGCCTTGGCCCCATACTCTCCCAACTCTCGACAGATAACCCAGATCGCATGCATCTGAACTACGACTTCAGCCCTTACCCAGAAGCAAGCCTGCTGTGTGAGCTCTCTGTGGCCGATCGTCACGGTGTGAAACTGGCGCAAATCATCAGCGATGATCAGACGACGGCCGATCAGGGTGCGCCGCTGGTCGCACCCTCCACCTTCGCGGTCGAATGGACGCCTTACCTGCCCACGCGTGTCTCTGACATGCTCGATGAGGGAAGGGCTCCCTGCCGTGAGATGCTGAGCATCATCACGACGGACCGTAAGGAGCTTTACGAACAAGATCAGCCGATTGGGTTGAATATCATAGTCCACGCGTTCGAGAGACCGTCTGATCTGAAGATCCAAATCCAGTTGGATGAGTGGAACCAGACTAAGCCTGTGATCCTCTCAGCCGAGTGTCGGCCTAGTAAAAAGGGTCAGATGCAGGCCACGCTCTCCCTGCCAAAGCTTTCGGAGGGGTTGTACCGCGTGACCGCCCGGATGGCAACAGGCATGACGGCGACCGCCGCGTATGCCGTGGTGCCCAAGGGCCAAACCACCATATCCTCTCTGCTGCCGAAACTCAAGCCGTATCTCCACCGGCAGCACATGATCGGTGTGAATGACCAAGCGGTGCTGGTGCGGAATCCAGCCCATCTCTGGAGCCTTCGCGAGATGGGTGTAGGTTTATGGGTGGCGGACATCGTGCCCTCGGATACCGAGAGGGGGATCACCGACGATCTGTGCGCCTACTGTAAAGCCACGGGCACGCACTTTGCGTACAACCTGGTCATACCCAACTATGCGCCAGTGAGTGACAGCACGAACGGTAAGAACAGCTACGACACTCCTGACGGCTGCCATCGTTGGGTTGTCGACGCAGACACGCTTCGTCATGCCGCCGCCACAGGCCTGTTTGAGGGTGTGATGTATGACGAAGTGGAGCATATGCAGCTCAACCGTAACGGCTACGCCCAACTGCCTGAGCCCAATCGCAAGCCGTTCTTCGTGGAGACCAACGGGCTGAACCTGCCTCAGGCATATGAGACTTTGAAGAAGGCGGTCAAAGAGCAAGTCAAGAACTACATGCAGTCTGGCTCCAAAATGCTGGGTGAAAGCGTGTTTCCGGCACTGTTCCACCCCATGGCGGAGGGCGGAATGACGATCGCCCCGAAGCTGTTAAAGGAGGATATCCATCCTGTGGTTCTGGCGGAAGCATTGGGGGCGGCCATACAGCATAAGGCCCGCCTCTGGTTCAGCCCGGATCTGTGGTGGTATGCGGAGGCACCCGGGCACAGTGCCCGCGAATACCGCATGGCGATGCAGTGCTGCCATCTGGCCGGTGTGGACGCCTGTTACGTGGAATGTACCATCAAGCTGTTCTCACAGAACGGCAGCAGCTATCGTCTGACCCGTCACGGCCAGGAGCTTAAGGAGCACATCGCCAAGTGGGTTCCTGCCCACCCGCGTCACTACAGCTACCGCGATTACCAGCCGGAGGTGGCCATCGTGCGCTTCCCAGACAGCGACTGGGGGCAGTCCAGCTGCACCTACTGGGACTATCTGTATGGTGCGATGAACCTGCACTCCAGCCCGGAAACACGCGAACACATGCAGGTATGGTCACTGATTACCGATGGCGTGCTGACCGGCCGTGCTGTGAACTGCAACTCGCAGGCGCTGGGGACACTGGTACCGCCGATCACCTGGCGGTTCACCGTGCCGAGTCCGGCGGTGGCGGTGTTCGACCACAATGTGGGATTGAAGCACTTAAAGGGCGTGGGGGTTATCTTCGTCTGTGGGATCGAGATATCGGCTCAGACCACGAGTGCTCTGCAGAGCTGCGTGAAGGCAGGTGCGGTCTGCTTCATCAGCCAGCATCTGGCACCTTCATCGATACGCGGTTTGGGCAATGCCCCCTCTGCGCGCATATCGGAGGGCAAGGGCAGCTGGGTGGTCATGAGCAGCTTCACGCCCGAGGTGATGGCGCCCTACAAGCAGCTTCTGCCGAAGAATGATGGCTCCATGTGGCTGCGGTTCAAGAACCGGCGTGTGAAGGTAGGGTAAACGGTGGGATGTAGGGACATCGCGTGCGGTGCCCTCAACCTACCGAATGATAATAAGGGCACCGCACGCGATGCCCCTACATCCCACATGACGAATAGAGGAAAATATGAAATCACTGCTGATCACTATTGGAGTTGCGCTCATGACAACAGTCGCATTGGCTCAAACGCCGAAACCCTTCAAGGTGGGCATCGAGCTGCCTACCAATCTGCCTGTGGATCCCGCTGTGGAAGCCATGCTGAAGGATGTGGGGGTGAACTACCTCAACTTCTTTGTATACAACGACGCTGGGCCGACCGAACAGGATGCGATGGCGGTCTACGATGCGCAGGCAGCGATGGCCAAACGCATCGGGGCGGAATACCAACTGGCGTGCCACCACCGGGACATCCCCGAGGCGGTGGTCCGTAAAGCTGCACAAGACCCACTGTGCGATGGTGTGCTGATCGATGAACTGGAGCACGTCCGCCTGCTGTGGCGTGGCAACAATGCAGGCTCCACGCTTCTAGCTGATACTGAGCATATGACCGACCTGTATGACGCGCATGACAAAGCGGTCGCTGGTTGGAAGGCTCTGGGTGACAAATACCGCGGCTGGGGCATCAAGAACCTGAACAGCACGCATGTGTGGCCGGTGTTGCTGTCGGTGGCGGCAGAGGGCGGCTGGAACCCCACACCCAAGGTATGCAAGGAGTTCTATTCACCCGTGTCGCTGGCCATCGGAATGGGTGCCGCGCTGCAGTATGATAAGCAGCTATTGGTCGATTGTGACCTCTGGTTCTGGGACCTGCTTCCAGGCCACACTCCGGAGGAATACCGCAGCAATCTGCTGCTGGCCTACTGGAGTGGCGCGGACGGTATCTATGCAGAGGGCTCAGGTTACAATCTGGTGCCCGCCGGTCGGCAGGGGATGCCCCATAGCCTCATGTCCAAGATATCGGACAGCATCTATTCCTTGAGCCCTCACGGTGAAGTGTTGAAGTGGTTTATCAAAGAGTATATTCCCACGCATCCCCGGCTTTGGAGTTTCCGCGACATCAAGCCGGACATCGCGATCATCCGCTTTGACGAT
Organism: Armatimonadota bacterium; assembly: GCA_963677485.1. Taxonomy (GTDB): domain Bacteria; phylum Armatimonadota; class HRBIN16; order HRBIN16; family HRBIN16. The sequence goes on from OY781964.1 coordinate 2,681,953, forward strand.
AGCTGCTTCGGTCAACGCTACACGGGCATGCCGGATGCGCTTTACGGGGCGGCGAACCTGAACAGTGATGCCGATACCGAGGCGATTTTGCAGGTGTGGAACGTGCTGACCGGCGGCCAGACCGGCCGTGATGGCATCAGCAAATACCGCGCAACTCAAAACATGTACGGCCCGAATGCTCCTTCCATCAACCAGCGGGACAGCTACCTTACACGCCCGATGATGGCAAACTCGCATAACTTCTTCACACCTCTTAACAATGTGGTGGTGTTCGATGATAATGTGAGTGCTGAAAAGCTGAGGGATATCCCCTGCATAATTCTGACGGGTAAGCGGATCAGCCCCAAAACCTGGAAGGCTGTTCAAGCGTGTGTGATGCAGGGCGCGACCTGCGTGATATGGGCTCCGCTGGCCACCACGCTGGGACTGAAGCCAGTAGGGCCTGTCACGCAGCTGCCGATGGGCAAGGGTGTGATCTGGATGACTACTGACTTTGGCTGGACACAGTCTGACTCTGCGATCGCACCCTTCCGCGGTCGTGCCGACCAGATTCGCTACCGCTTCACGCAAGGCGAGGTGGTGCTGAACCAGGTGGATGCCAACAAGGTGGACGTGGTCACCACGGTGAATGCTAAACCGTAGGGGCGATCGACAAGATTGTTTTTAACCGCCGATGGACGCGAATGCACGCGGATGGGAAGCGAAATGCCGTCAAACTACCAAAGATTCAATACAGGCGGTAGACCTCGCCCGTCCTACTCGTCTGACTCATCAGACATGTCCTGCTGACAAGGAGAACGGAATGAATTTTTGGTTACTGCGCGGAATAGTGATAATGAGCGCGATCGTGATGTGCAGCGGTGCTGTGTACGCCAAGACAGAGACCAATAAGGATAAGCAAATGGCAGAGATTCAGAAGCTCGATTTAATTCCGCAACCGCAGCAGGTGAAGGTCACCGGCAAGGGGTTCCAGCCCAAGCAAGCAAAAGCGATCTGTGTGGCGGATACGCCTGATAGCCGGTTTTCAGCCAGACTATTGCGGCAGGCACTCCGCGAGAGCTTCGGTGTCGACTGCGAGATCGTGCTTCAGCCGGCATCCAACCCCCAGCCGAATGGGCTCACGCTCTCCGCCAGTGATGCAGCCGTCTCAGCACCTCTTTCGCCCTCAGAAGACAAGGCGGAGGGTTATGCGCTGCGGGTCAGTGAGAATGATGCGGTCATCGCAGGATCCGACAGTGCCGGTCTGTTCTACGGCGTGCAGACCTTGATCCAACTGATCGAACAGTCGGAGCGTGAAAAGCACGAAATCCCAGGGATGCTGCTGAACGATTGGCCCACATTTGGATTACGCGCCAGCTACATCGACAGTGATCAGTTCAAAGGCTCGATCAGGGTGACGCGGGGCAACATCGAAAGCATGATCAAGCAAATGAGCAAGTTCAAATTAAACTACATGGTCATCGAGATGTATAACCTGATGCCGTTTAAGTCCTTCCCGTATTGTGCCGACGAAGATACGCTAAGCATCGCTGACTGGAACTACCTGGTCGAGTTGGCTCACCGCTACCACGTGATCATCATGCCCAGCCTGCAGTCTTTCGCGCAAATGTACGATGTGCTCTGGCCGTGTGAGGAGGGCAAGCCCTACCGCGAGGGTGATTCGGCCTGGCCAGGAATCATTTGCCCCAGCCGTCCGGAGAACATGGAGCTGCTCAAAGGTCTATACAAGGACCTGATGACGGTGTTCAAATACAGCCCCTACTTCGGCATCGGCTGCAGTGAGGTCGGCATGGGCTGGACGGAGTTCTGCCCTCGCTGCCAGAAGCGGCTGGACAACGGCGAAACGCTGAATGACCTCTTCGAAACCCATGTGCGTGACTGTGTGGCGGCCGTGAAGTCGGCAGCCAAAGAGCTCCACCGTGATGTCCGGCCGTGGATGTGGGCCGATGAGTTCTATATGGCCTATTCCCATCGCGGCGGTAACAACTTCGAAGGTATGGATCTGATCGATAAGGATGTGGTGATGTGCCACTGGGCCTATTGGAGCAAGATATGGTCCAAGCCCTCCATTGGCAACTACGAGGGGATCAAGGGGCTGCTGGAGCGTGGCTACGACGTCTCCTTTGCCTCCGCAAGCTATATATACAACAATTACCTGCTGGACCTGTCACCGGGTGAGCCTGGGGAGACCACCATGGACTTCAACGACACCAGCAAAAAGTTCTTTTTGACCGTGGACTCTGGGATACAGAATATCGCCGAACAGTCCAAGTGGGCTGATACCTACCAGCAGCAGGTTCCGGCTAACAAGCTGATCGGCGGGGCGTGCGCCACGTTCTCTCAGCATGACATCAAGTGCTGGGACACCACATGGTATGCGTATGCGCTTCATGCCGACTATACCTGGGGCGACCCCTCCCGCGCTGTGATGGATTACCGCGAGCGCTTTAGCTACAAATTCGCAGCCACGTTCTACGGGACTCGAGACAAGAAGACGGCCCAGACCATCGCGGACGCCTATTTAAAGCTGGATGCGGTCAAGACCGAGATCGAGCAGAACAACTACCTGATCCGCGATGTCATGGGCGAATACGACATCCAGGACAATGCCTACATCGATAATACGCTGGACAAGTCGCTGGTGTTGATCCGTGAGCTGATGTTGAACCCGAAGGGACGAGGCCAAACCATCGCCGATGTGCGTGCCAGGGCAGAGCACGTGAAGTCGGTCACCGCTTCCGTGAGGGGCGTTCTGGCGAAGCTAGCCCCGAAGCTGAGGAACAGCTATAGCTGGTCATACCTACTGACGGCGGCCCGTAAGATGGAAAACCACGCCACGCGCACCATCTACATGCTGGACCACGAGCAGACGCTTCAGATGTCGCCTACCACCTGGGATGCCGGTCGGATCGATAAACTGTCGGCACGGCTGACGGCCTTGAGGTAACGAAACACGCGTGATCGCCGATGAGATGAACGAGCTGACCTGGGGCAGGGGCGTCTCGGCAGCTCCCTGGAGCCCCAGCGGCGACACCACGGGCTACACGGCCACATTGGCCATGCTGGATCAGTTCGCCGTCAAGCTGGCTGAGGTCCGCCGTGAGGGGATTGGGCCAGAGTGAGGGTTTCTGTACGGTGGGTGGAAATCCGTAAAATATTGCCTATGTCCGGGGCGGTCTGGGCGATGGCTTGCGATGACCACTGGATTTGGACCGCGCCGGTCTTGTTCCCGACATCAAGCTTGCGGGCTATCCGCCAGACCGACGCGGTCTTGAGCTTCCTGTAACCGCAGGTGTTCTGCCAGACCGCCCCGGACATAGGCAATCGTGGCTGATTAGTTATAAAACAAAACCATAGCAGGTGAGTGACATGAAAATCACACGCAGAGATGCCCTAAAAGGAATGGTTGCCGGAGCCAGTGTGCTGGCCTGCGGCATGGAAACTAAGGAGGTACAAGCACAAGTGCAGACGAAACAGAAAGCCATCGAGCGCGAGGGTGCGTTGTTCTGGCTCGAGACCACGCTGAAGCGGATTTACCCCAACTCGCAGCCGGGCAGTGCAGAGCCGCTCAAGCTGGCGGCTGCACGCGGCGAACGCATCTCCTTCCAGGCCTGTGTGCGCAACACGCGCATGATGCCCATCAGGGTGAAAGCGGCCGTGGGTGGGGCCGATGGCTTGGCTCCGCAGATCCGTCGCGTGGGTTATGTGCCGATGATGCACCTGAACTCCGATTCGCCCAGGGAGGAAACAGACGGCATCGGGCACACCCCTGGTCTGGTGCCTGACCCGCTCTTCCCTACGGATGTCGCGGAAGTAGGCCCAGAGGAGAACATGGCCTTCTGGATCAATCTCACCGTGCCGGCAGATGCAGCCACCGGTGTCAGGAAGCTGAGGGCCACCCTGACCATCAACGCGGAATACTACTTCCCCGGCTGGCAGGAGAAGCCCCCGGTCTCTGTGGATTTGGAGCTGGAGCTGGATGTCAAACCGCTGGTGCTGAAGCCCCGCAAGGCGTTCCCGGCCACGCAGTGGATTAACATCGAATCGATCTGGGACTACTACAAGATCGAGCCCTTCTGCGAGCGGTTCTGGGAGCTGGCTGAGGCTTACATAGCCGATATGACCAGGCACGGCTTCAACGTGATCTACAGCCCGATTTTCAACAATCGTCATGAGATCATGCCCCGCCCCGGCCAGTTGCTGAAGGTGCGCAGGACGGCACCCGATGTGTATGAGTTTGATTTCAGCGACATCCGCCGATGGATACGCATCGCGCTCAAGCATGGCGCGGAGCATCTGGAGTGGACGCACCTCTTCACCCCGGCACCCACCAGCGGGAGACACCCTCAGCGCGTTTTCGAGCGTTGGGAGAAGACCGGCGCCATGCTCTGGCCGTCCGAAACGCTCGCCACATCGGATACCTACCGCCGTTTTTTGATGCAATTGCTGCCGGCGTTCAAGAAGGTGCTGGAGGAGGAGAATGCACTGGCGGCCTCCCTGTTCCACTGCGCGGATGAGCCGGATGGCCCCGAACAGATCGCCGATTACCGCACCGCCCGGGCGATGCTGACCGAGATTGCCCCGTGGATGAAGGTGCTGGACGCCATGAGCGACACCCTCTTCGCCAAAGAGGGGCTGTGCGACATGCCGGTGCCCAGCATCGCCACGGCGCACATATTCGATCAGGCGGGATGCCCGCACTGGGTGTATTTCTGCTGTGGCCCGCGCGGCGAATGGCTGCAGAGGCTGTTCGACACCCCGCTGCCCAAAATCCGCATGGCTGGGTGGCTGTTCTACAAGCTCAAGGCGAAGGGTTTCCTACACTGGGGTCACAACTACTGGTATAAATTCTGCACGGGTGAAATTCTGGACCCGTTCCAGGATGGATCCACCGGCTTCTGGCCAGGTATGCCATACGGTGATGCGTTTGTGGTCTACCCGGGGCCCGATGGGCCGATCGACTCCATCCGCTGGGAGGTGCTGGCCGAATCGATGCAGGACTACGCGCTGCTGCAGTCGGCGGGGATCAACCCGGATGCGATGCTTCTGGAAGAGCTGAAGAGCTACGCGGTATTCCCCAAGAGCGAGCAGTGGCTGAAGCACGCCCGTGAACTGGTTTTCTCGCAAGGTGCCGGGTAGCCTGCCTTCAGCCAACACCCTAAAAGCTGTACACTACTATCAGATGTAACTACTCAGCCATGGGTGAATTATGTCGGAGATAATGATTCGTAATGCCGCTGACCACTTCCGGACACCCACAAAGTGGGTAAGACTCTTTACAGCCACGGGTGAGCGAAGCGATACCCGTGGTAGGCAGACAGATACCATTTACCCCGAAGGGGTCTACTGTGGCGACTTGCGAGAGCGATTACAGCAAAAAAGGCGACCCACTTCGGGGTAGGAAAAGTGCAACCTTTACCAGGGGTATCGCTTCGCTCACCCCTGGCTATAAGAATCTTACCCACTTCGTGGGTGCCCGGAGGGAAACTCACGGAGTTCGCCAACCATATTTCGGTGGATGGTATGACAATATTGCCCGCTTCGCGTGTACCCGTAGGGATGCCTTCTGCCAATAGTCTATATGCAAAATGATACTGGCAGTATTATCTGATGGCTGAGTTGTGACAAACAGATTACGACACTCGGGAAGTAACGATTAGTGGATAAACTCAACGGCCTTCACCTTGCGCAGGTCTTGCATGCGCAGGTTGAGGGGAACCCCTCATTTTCAATCGATAGTATCAGTATCGATTCTCGCCGCATCGGATCGGATGCGCTGTTTTTTGCTCTGAAGGGACACCATGTCGACGGGTCGCAGTTCGTCGGTTCGGCGTTCCGCAACGGAGCGGTGGCTTGCGTCGTAAGCCAAGACTACCGGGGCACAGAGGCAGGCGTGCTGCTGCGTGTGGATGACCCCTTGCTGGCGCTGCAGAGGCTGGCGGCCTGGTGGCGCGACCAGTTTACCGGCAAGGTGATCGCGGTGACCGGCAGCAACGGCAAGACCATCGCCAAAGATGCGCTGGTCAAGATATTGCTCAGTCAGCGATATGCTGCGGGAAGCATCGGCAGTTTCAACAGCCAGTTAGGCGTGCCGCTGGCCCTCTGCCGCATCCCGAAAGAGGTGGAGATCGCAGTGATCGAAGCCGGGATCAGCGCGCCAGATGAGATGGAGCGGCTCCAGGCGATCATCCGACCGGATTTTGGCATCTTGACCAACATCGGGTTGGCGCACGTGGCGGCGTTTGGACGTTCGGAGCAAATCGCCCAGGAGAAGATGAAGCTCTTCTACGATCTTCCGGCGGATGGATGGCTGCTCGCTCCAGCGGTCTGCCCTGAGGTCGAGCCGTTGTTAGCGGCCGTGCCATGCCCCGTATACCGGTTCGGCGCGCCGAATGGCCAACTGCCCTACGTCGAAAGCCGCATGCGTCAGCATGACGGCACCACCATAAACATCCGCTTCCCCGATGCCGGAAACAGGCTGGTTCTGTTGCGGAGCTTCTCCATCGAATCCATCGCCAACATAGAAGCGGCTATCTGTGCCGCCTGGCTTTGCGGATTATCTGCCGACCAGATATGCTCTGCGCTGAACCTTCACGAGCCGGCTCAGACCCGTATGGAGATATGGCGGTCGCCTAACGGCCTCACGCTCATCAATGATAGCTGTTCCTCTGACCCTATCTCCGTTCAAGCGGCTTTGCGCACACTCCAACAGATGAAGCAGCCGGGCCGTCGGGCGGTATTCGCGTTTGGCGGAATGCGGGAGTTGGGCGATTATCAGCAGAAGGAGCACGAGCACATCGGTGCTCTGGCCGCGGAGGCGGGTGTGGATACCCTCGCGTTGTTCGGCGGCGAGGAGCTGGAAGACACCGCGATCGGCTTCCACAAGCTGCGTCCTAACGGCAAGGCGATGCGGTTTGAAGGCGTGCTGGAGATGGCGGAGGCGATCAAGCAGCAGTTGTGCTCAGGCGATACCGTGCTGTTCAAGGGGCCACGCGGCGGCGGAATTGGGCGCGCTGCCAGGATCATCACCGATGCCATGGCCTACAACCGTATGATGGTGGATATGGGCGCGATTGCCGAAAATGTGGCCGCCATACGACGGCTGGTCGGGCCGAAGTGCAAGATACTGGGCATGGTCAAAGCCCTGGCTTACGGTAGCCATCTTGACCGGTTGAGCACGGAGCTGCAGTCGATCGGACTGGATATGCTGGGCGTCAGCACCGCCGATGAGGGCGTGCAGATACGTCAAGCGGGAGTCAACCTGCCGATTTTGGTGATGCTCTGCACGCCAGATGAGGTGGATAAGGCGGTTCAAGCACGGATGATCCCGGTGGTCTACAGCTTCGATCTGGTGCAGCCGCTCGCTCAAGCGTGCGCTAAGGCGGGGACGGTGCTGCCGGTGCATCTGAAGGTGGATACAGGCATGGGCCGAACGGGCGTCCGACCAGAGCAGGTGCTGCAACTGGCTGAGCAGGTGCAGGCGACCGGCTGGCTGAAGGTGGCGGGGCTGTTATCGCACTTCGCCTGCGCCGATGACCCGTCAGAAGATGAGTTCACCCTGCAGCAGATCGCACGGTTCGAGCAAGCGAAGACCGCTCTGGAGCAAAATGGGTATACCGAGCTGTGCTGCCACACCGCCGCGACCGCTGGTGCAGTGCGCTTCCCGCAGGCCCATTACGACATGGTACGGATCGGTCTGGGGCTATACGGGTGTTATCCTTCTGAGGCCGTGCAGCCGCTGATCCAGCTTACCCCAGCGGTGACACTGGTCAGCCGCATCACGGAAGTGCGCGAGTATCGCAAGGGTGACCGCATCGGCTACGCGGGCAGTTTCACGGTGCCTCGTGACGGTTACCGCGCGGGCATTCTACCCATCGGATACAACGATGGTCTGCCGCTGATGCTCAGCAATGTGGGCGTGATGATGGTGGATGGCAAGCCCACGCCGATTGTAGGGCGTATCAGTATGGACTCCTGCGCGATAGACCTAACCGCGGTGCCTCAGGCGGGTGTGGACACCGAGGTGCTCATCTACGGTCGGCACAACGGCGGCGAGATACGGCCTGAGCATGTGGCTGAACTGGCCGGCACCCACGTGTGGGAGCTTCTGGTGCGCACCGGCAACCGCGTGCAGCGCGTTTTCGTGGGGGAATAGGGGCTGGGGAACAGGAAGGGTGGGTCGCCAACAAAACCGCGATCACACCACGAATATTTGTGGATGGCGATTGATAGGTAATGCCAATCGGGAGATTGGCGTGCCCAGGGCACCACGCCTGCCTACGCCTTCCTGGCCACGACCAGCCGGTTGGTATTGGTTCCCGCGGTGTTGTTGGAGGTGCCCCAGATGTTGGCCGTCTTGGTGAACTGCTGCTGGTTGATCATCACGCACTCCACCGTAAACCCTGCCTGGATCGCCACTGGGATCACTAGCTCCTCCAGACGCACGGTGGCCTTGCGAACCTCACCCACCTCGAAAGCCACCCATCCGCCGGGCTTGGTGACTCGGTACAGCTCCACAAACACCTCGCCGATGAACCGCTGCCACTCATCTACGCTGGCCAGGCACTTGATCTGTTTGCCGATGGCCTCACTGTCCAGTTTGTTGAACCAGCAGCGCAGCCAGTTGTCCTGGGTGTATTGCACGATATCCAGAAATGGCGGGGAGGTCACTGTGAGCTGCACGGTGTTGGCAGCGATGGGCATCGAGCGGGCATCGCAGCAGCTCCACATGGCCTCCGACCGCACAGAGGCTAGATTCTGAATCTGCTGCGGACTGAGTCCCTTCATAAGCTGTCGGTTCTTTTTCAGGATCAAGGCATGCACATCGCGGTATTCGGGCACCTGGTTTCGCTTGGCATTGATCTTGATCTGGCTGTCTTGACTCACCGCCTGGTTGGGCGGCAGGGTGTAGACGCTGAAAAAGCCGGGGGAGTGGCCCGTCAGCCGGTTGGTCGCGACCATCCGAATCCAACGGTCTTCCGGACTGTCAGTCAGCCTGTCACGCAGTGTGCATAACTCCTCCAGCGTTTGGGGGTGGTAGAACATGCTCAGATCGATGTCCGGGCTGGAGCCTTCCTTCGGAATCTGCTGGAGGCGATGGGTGATCGCATCGTAGGATGGCAGCTCCACACGCGGCCGGGCGAATATCTCTGACAGTGGGTTGACGTCGTTGTTATACGGCACACGTCCCAGCAGTGCTGCCTCCACCGCAGTGGTGCCACGCCCGCCGAAGGGGTCCAGCACCACATCACCGGGGGTGGTGACCCGTTCAATAAAAAACCGGGGGAGCTGAGGTTTATAACACGCTCGGTAACTCACCTCGTGGAGGTTACTGGCCTGCCTCTGCTGGCTGGTCCAGTATTCTTTCACCCAGCAGGGGATGGTCCCACCGCCATCTGTGCTGATGGTGAGCATGGTATCTGACATCATGTCGGCTAGGGGATTTGGAAGCGTGGAGGTATCTATCACAGGGGTATAAGCTCCTTGGTGTTTGCATTGACGCTCAGGTTTCGGTAAAATAACACACGCTCAGGGCGATTAGCTCAGCTGGTTAGAGCGCTACATTGACATTGTAGAGGTCGCTGGTTCAAGTCCAGTATTGCCCACCATTTCTTTTTTTGCCAAGGTCCCTTTTGGGGGTCTTGGCGATTTCGGTTTTATGGGATGCATCCTTCCGATCGGTCCAATCCGTCCAATCCGTCGGATCGGGTGAATAGCCCAAAACACCCACTTGGCAAGTAGCGTACAATATATATTGTGATAACTCCGGAGGAAACCACCATGACGTATAAAGTAAGAGTGATCGTGACCCTTAAGCCTACCCTGCTGGATGCACAAGGCCGAACTGTGCAGGAAGCACTGAACTCCCTGGGTTGGGACAATGTGCATAGCGCACGTGTTGGCAAGGTGATCGAGCTTGAAATAGAAGACAACGGAACCGCAGTCGAGCAGCAAGTGGCTGAGATGTGTAACAAACTTCTGGCCAATCCCGTAGTTGAGAATTACAACATTGAGGTTCTTAAATGAAGTTCGGTGTTCTTGTCTTTCCCGGCTCTAACTGCGATCAGGACGCCTTCTACGCCATTCAAGAGGACCTGAAGCAGCCTGTAGAATACATCTGGCACCAGCAGACCAGTGTGGGCGACGTCGATGCAATCATCGTGCCCGGCGGGTTCAGCTATGGAGACTATCTGCGCTGCGGTGCAGTCGCCCGGTTCAGCCCGGTGATGCAGGCCGTAGAGGCCTTTGCACAGCAGGGCGGACTGGTCATCGGAGTGTGCAACGGCTTCCAGATTCTCTGCGAAGCACACCTTCTACCCGGCGCACTGATTCGCAATGACTGTCTGCGTTTCGTCTGCAAGCATGTCAAGCTAAAAGTTGAAAATGCCAGCACTCAGTTTACCCAGGATTGTCAGCCAAACGAGATTCTAAACATCCCTATCGCTCATGGTGAAGGCAAGTACGTTGCTGATGAAGATACTCTTCAACGGCTTAACGCTAACGGGCAAGTGATGTTCCGCTATGTAGATGCCAGTGGCAACCCCACAGAGCAAGCTAACCCCAACGGTTCGGCACAGAATATTGCCGGCATATGCAACGAAAAGTTCAATGTATTGGGCATGATGCCACACCCTGAGCGGGCCTGCAACATCCGCTTGGGCAGTAAAGATGGTATCAAGCTGTTCACCAGTATGGTGCGCAGCGGCATTTCTGCCCTCGGTAAATAGCTGCAAGGAGGCATCGACCATGGCTAATATCCTGAAAGAGGGAGAGCGCATCGAAATACTCGTGCGTGACCAATCTCCTGAAGATCTCAAAAACCGAAACTACTACACCTTCTGGGGTGGGCTCACAGGCGTCATCTATCGCATCTATGCTGACGGTAAAGCAGCAGTGCAGGTAGACAATGACGCGTTGCCGGATGTTGTCATCAAACGGCATATCCAGGCACAGGAGCGTATGAAGAAGCGATGGGTGGACAGCCTTTCCGATGAAGCACGAAACCGCCTGACCCCGGAAGAGAAGCAGTTCAAACTGAAGTACATGATCCTGGTTGACCTGGGTGATCTGGTGGCTTCCAGCCGAATGCCATTGCCCAAGGAACAGCAGAAGCGTAAGTCGTCTGCCGATCTGGACCGTGCTGAGGCTCAATACCTCAACACCCCGCCGGAGCCCACGTTCTAATGCTGGCTAAACGAGTTATCCCCTGCCTGGATGTAAAAAACGGCCGTGTGGTGAAGGGTGTCAACTTCGTGAACCTGCGAGATGCAGGCGACCCGGTTGAGCTTGGGGCTGAATACGACCGTCAAGGCGCGGATGAGTTGGTTTTCCTGGATATCACCGCCAGCCACGAGCAACGCGACATCGTGGCGGCGATGGCCGCCCGTGTGGCGGAGCAAGTCTTTATCCCCTTCACCGTGGGCGGCGGCATCCGTACCGTAGAGGACTTCCGGCAGGTGTTGAAGGCGGGTGCCGATAAAATCAGCATCAACACCGCAGCGGTGACCACTCCCCACTTAATCAGCGAGGCGGCGGAGCGGTTTGGCAGCCAGTGCGTGGTGGTGGCGATAGACCCCAAACGGGTGGGCACCAAACCAGACGGCACCCCAAAATGGGAAGTTTTTACCCACGGAGGGCGCACCCCGACTGGGCTGGATGCTATTGAGTGGGCATTGGAAGTCGAACGGCTGGGAGCGGGCGAAATTCTTCTGACTAGCATGGACCGTGACGGCACGCAGGATGGGTTCAACATCCCTCTGACCAGGGCTGTGGCAGAGGCGGTCGGTATTCCGGTGATCGCATCGGGTGGAGCCGGCACCCCGGAGCACCTGGTGAAAGCGGTGACCGAAGGAAAGGCCGACGCGGCACTTATCGCCAGCATGGTTCACGACGGAAACTACACCATCGCGCTAATCAAGCAGGTAATGGCTGAACAGGGTATCCCAGTTCGGCAGATTACCGTTTAGTCGGCGAAGAATCCCGACCCCGCATCGTGCTTGTAAGTAACTGCTCGTAGGGGCGTCCCTTGTGGGCGCCTAAGGGCAAGCACGGGGGCTTGCCCCTACGTGCGCCCGTATATACGACCCGTTTCGGTAGGGGCAACCCCCCGTGGTTGCCCGTTTCCCAAAAACCGTCCGCCGGACGCACCTGTATCCGTTACAGTATCGGTTGCCGTGCCAGCACGGGCGGTTGCTTGTTGCTCATACTGAGGAGGCCTATAAAATGCTGCGCCGTTATCCATCTCTTCGTGTGGTCATCCCACTTGCGCTGCTTCTCATCGCGATCAGCTTAGGCCGGTATCTCATCGAGGGTGCCGCAGGCGGCACCGCCCCCTTTGTGAAGTTGAGCCCGTCAAAGGTGAATTTCGTTCTTGTGGGTGATGATCTCCGTGCTGTGATATCCAACCACACCGTGTTTATCTATAATGCCGCGGATGTGCAGGGCAAGTCATTCGCTGCCGGACAAGAGCCCGCCATCAAGCCGGGAGCCCGTCCATTGACCGTAGAGCAGGCGATGGCCAAAGGTGGCCTTGTGATGACCGAGAAGCAGTTGAAGTCCGCGGAGATGCATACAGTAGATGCACCGAAACCGATGGTTGGGAAATACGCGGTTGTGCAAGTGCAATTAACGCCTGAGGGAAGGCAGCGTCTGGCGCGCTTCACCCGTGAGAATCCAGGCAAGCAGGTTGCGATCAGTGTGAATGGAACCTGGACGGCAACTTTTGATATCGAAGGCACACTAGCCGTCAGCGGGTTCACGATTGAACCCGTTTGGGCCATCCCTCTGGCCACTGACATGGCTGTAGCCATAAACGGTCAGTAACTTTTTCCCCCGGTTGCGAGGCCACCGCGCAAAGGTAGCCTTCTGCCGGTTCGCTCCACGTCAACTGGTGGTCTTGATGTACCGGCTGCCAGTGATCATCAAGAACCGCGTGCTCCAACCCATGGCCTATTCCGCATCCGCTGGCCTTTACTAGTGCCTCTTTGCCAGTCCATATGCGGGTAAAGGTAGATGCAAATTCATCAGCGGGTACCGACTGCAGCCTGGTGCATTCCTCGACACTAAAGAACCGTCTGGCGATATCCATGCCGCAGTGCTGGCCGCGGATGGCTTCGACATCCACACCCACCGGTCCTTCGGAGCTGAGCGCAATGGCCACCAGTTCACCGCTATGGCTGGCGTTGAACCAGACCCTGTGTTGCGGAAGATATGGCTTACCGTAGATATTACGCAGTATCTCAAGATCAGCCGGATGAACTCCAGTGCGTTCCGATAGAAGCCACCTGACAGCCGCGCGTGAGATGGAACTCCGAAGCTGGTCATCCTCGCGCCGAAACCGTTCGATCTCACTGCGTTCCAGATCACTGAGAATCTGCTGCATGGCGTTGACATGCACACGCCACTCCGCAGTGTGAAGCAGGTAGAGATCAGCCATTGCTCTCAGCCTTGTTTGGCAGGTAATTCAACATGACCTCTGCTAGTTTCGACACATTGGGCTGCTTTAGTATGGTCTCGTGTGTGCCCGGAATCACATCGTTTGTGATTTTGAACTCCTTGGACTTCCAGCCCCAGTCGGCATCGGGTATGGCACCATCTGCCAGAGTGTCGCCGTAGATGAGGTGCAGGTTTCCAGGATGTCGGCTCTGACGATACTTGCGTTCGGCTTCCAGGTTCAGCTTGCTGACTAGAGCCCGGTTCTTCAGAATTCCGCTATCTATATCGAGCCGAAAACCTCGCTCAAACTCACCTGACTTGACCTGTTGCTGCCATCGGATCTTGCCCATATACCAGTTACATATGCCCTTGGGGCCAAGTTTCAGCAGGGCACATAATCGAAGTAGTTTCAAGCCGATACCTGAGCTACAGGATTCAAGTGTGGGTGTTTCAATCAGTATCAACGAACCGACCTGTTCACCTGCGTCCTGCAGTTGGATGGTCATTTCCACTGCCACCATACCGCCATAACACCAGCCAGAAATGTGATATGGCCCATGCGGCTGCACAAGTTTCATTTTTTCTATATATACAGCAGCCATCTGCTCTACGGTATTATGTGCCTGATCGGGGTGCGTCAGTCCTAGACTCTCAAGGCCATACACGGGATGTGATCCACCTATGATACTTGCCAAGTGAGCATATCCCATCACATCACCTGGCGTGGAGTGAACTATGAACAACGGTGTGCCTGTGCCGTCAGCTAACTTAACCAAAATCTCTTCACGATGAATATCTGACAACGCATCCGCCAGCCTGCGGATGGTGCCACTCCGGATGACCTGGGCAGGTGTGATGGCCACACCGTAATGTGACGCCCGCACGATCATATCCATGATCATCAGCGAAAACCCGCCCAGTTCGAAGAAGTCGTCATCGATGCCAACAACCGTATTGAACAGTTGCTTCCATACTTCACAAAGCACTTCTTCCAGATGGTTGTTGGGCGGCACTATTTGGTGCTCTTTAGTCAGTTTTACATCAGGCAGAGCATTAGAATCGAGCTTGCCTCCGGGGGTCATCGGCAGCTCCGGCATCAGTATGATGGCTGCCGGAACCATGTATCTTGGTAACTTGAGATCCAGATATTCACGCACAATCATTTCCGATACATCAGGTTCCGCTGCCAGATAAGCCACCAGTTGTTTGTTCGCGGCATCACCTTGCGCTATCACGACTGCCTGCTTCACGCCTTGCACCTGGCAGCAAGCCTCTTCTATCTCCGCCGGCTCCACACGGTAGCCGTGCAGTTTGACCTGCCGGTCTGCCCGCCCGATATATTCCAGGTTGCCATCGTTGCGCCATCTTACCAGGTCGCCGGTGCGGTAACACCGCTGCCCATCGGCACTGGTCACGAACCGCTGCTCAGTCATTTCGGGACGGTTGCGGTATCCGATCGCCACACCCTCGCCGCCAATCCAAAGCTCGCCCACAGTACCAAACGGCGCAAGCCGCCCTGAGGGTTCCACCACTATGGCGGTCGCCCCGAAACACGGCCGGCCTATAGGCGCCTCACCGTCGTGCTCCTCAAGAAGGGCGTGGTCAATGACGGCCATGGAACATACCACGGTACACTCCGTCGGACCGTATGTATTGAAAAGTGTGACATTGGGGTATCTGTCGATAAAGCTCACCACATGGCTGGATAGTGCTTTTTCGCCTCCGATGATCACCATTCGTACAGACTCTGGCAGTGCTGGGGCAGCCGATGAGGCCACCGCCACACTGAAGTAGGCGGTCGGAAGGTCTAGCACGGTCACTTGCCACTCGGAGAGCAGCCTTTGAAGCTCGTTAGCGTCATTTGCTGTCTCTGGGGTACGCAACACGAGCACTCCACCCGCTAACAGGCAGGGGTATATCTCTTCCATGCTGGCATCGAAGTTGGGGCTAGAAAACTGCAGCACCACATCGCTCTCCATGATGCCGTAACCGGCCATGGCCCGCTGCACAAAATGGCTAAGGGAGCGATGACTGAGTTCCACGCCGCGAGGTGTTCCTGTACTGCCAGAGGTGTAAATCATGACGGCCGGAGCTTCCCAATCAATGGAGTAAGATGCTGCTTCGGCATCAATGAGCTCTGTGTCGATATCCAGCAATCTCAATCCTTCACCCAGGCGACGTGATAACTCGGCCGTAGGCTGATTGTATAATATACACCCCATCCCGCTATCGGTGACGATGTGCTGCAAGCGATCGTCCGGATAGGTGGCATCAAGTGCCACAACGGGGCATCCTGCCAGCATCACACCCAGCAGGCAGCCCACCAGCTCAGGGCTTCTGTTCACACAGACACCGACCGGCAGGGTCTTGCCTTTAAGTGTTGCGGCTACACTGTATGCATACCGGCTGAGCTCTGCTCTGCTCCACTCGCAACTGCGGTGGTCAATCTCATCCCACCAGCGAATCGCGGCTTTTTCAGGCTCGGACGATAGACGCTCAAGTATGAGCTGCGGCACCGCCTTTAGCTCAACCGGCAGATCGGCATCAGTCGGCTTGCCAAACTCCTGTAAAGTGGTGGCTTCATCAACTGAGTGGCAGGGCAGGGCATCCAGAAGCTCATCGGGCTGATCAGCGATCTGCTCAAGGGCATGTATCCACATCCGCGCCCAGCGTTCCGCAGTGGACTGATCAAAGATATCTTTCCGGTAGTCCAGCACCAAATCGATGCTATCCGGCCTCGGGGACACCCACCAGGTCAGATCGAACAGGCTTCGTTCAGTGCCGACATAGTGCCAACTACTGCGAATACCTGGAAGATCGAGCACTCCTTGATTAACGTTTTGGTACACGAACATAACTTGGAAGATCGGAGAGTATGACAAACTGCGTTCTACTTTGGCCCCATTCAATACATGCTCAAATGGCACCCCTCCATTTTCAAGGGCCTCATTACCGGTCTTTGCCACTCGCTCAAGCAATGAGCTGAAGCTATCGTCTTCTAAAACACTCGCTCGCATCACCAACGTGTTGATAAAGAAGCCGATGGTCTTCTCTATCTCGGCGCACTCCCTGTTGGCACAGAATGTGCCCACGGAGATATCTCTCTCACCGCTGAGCCGGTGCAGCATGTAGAAAAGAGTGGACAGTAGTAATGAGAATACGGAGCTGTTGCGTGCGGCCGCCAGTTCTCTCAGGCGACTGTAGAGTGCGCTGGGTATCGTCAAATGTATGTTGCCGGCAGTCTCACTGGCAAGGGCAGGACGGGCGTAATCCGTTGGCAAAGGCAGCAAAGATGGCACACCCTCGAGCTGTCGGTTCCAGTATTGCCGTTGGGTCTGCCAAACTTCCTGTGCTTCAGGAAGCTGCTGCCACAGACTGTAGTCGATATAACTTC
This sequence comes from Armatimonadota bacterium, assembly GCA_963677485.1. Classification (GTDB taxonomy): domain Bacteria; phylum Armatimonadota; class HRBIN16; order HRBIN16; family HRBIN16. The sequence continues at coordinate 2,698,781 of OY781964.1, forward strand.
TCATCGGTGTGGTAGCTTCCGCCAGTTCATCACTGTAGAGCTTGTTTAGGTCATGTATCAACAACCCCATGCTCCATCCGTCAGAGATGATATGGTGCATGATGATCATAAACAGACATTCGTTTGGTGCGACATTGATGACGAATGTGCGGAGAAGATGGGCGACACCAAGGTAGAACGGCTCTAGAACAAGCGAATGTGCGATTTCATGAGCATGCTCCCAGTTGTCCGCTTGATATTGCTGCATCGACACCTCAGCATCAGGCACAACCTCTTGCACGACGGTGTCGTTCTGCATGACGAACTGGGTGCGTAGCGAGGGCTGCGCCTTTACCACGGCGTTTACTGCACGCTGCATCTTTGCTGGATCAAATGGACCAGTGATATCCCATGCGAACACGATGTGGAACGCTGGGTTTTCTGGGCTCAATTGGCATAGGAACCATTCGCGTTGCTGGGAGTGGCTCAAAGGTGCCACAGTCTGGTTCTTGGCCACGGGTATGGCAGGCAAGCTGCTCAGCATATGCCGGTTTCGTAAGTCATCTGCCAATCCACGCACCGTGGGGTGGCTCAGTATCTGCATCAGTTTGACATCGATGTCAAGGATCACAGATAGTCTGTGCGCCAAAGTGGCCGCTAGAAGGGAGTTCCCACCCATGGCAAAGAAGTTATGGTCTATACCAATCGGAACCCCACCTAACAACTCTGTGTAGACATCAAGGATACCGGCTTCCCATGGGTCCCTCGCGGCAACGATCGTCTGCGATACCATATCGCTTGCTTCAGGAAGAGGCAGTGCGGGGTGATCGACTTTGCCATTTTGGGTCATGGGCATGCGTTCAAGCACCACATAATACAAGGGCTGCATGACCGGCGGTAAGGCTTTAGCACACAAGTTGCGGCACTCCTGCCTTATAAGTTCGGCATCGGCACCTGCGATCAAACATATGTATGATGCCAGGCGCTTAAATCCGTTCACCTCTACTGGTTTGACCACCACTTCGCGCACACAAGGCTGTTCTGCGATCACGGATCCGATCTCTCCGGATTCCATCCGTACGCCCATCAACTTGAACTGCCCGTCTGCGCGACCAACAAACTCGTAGTTTCCGTCAGGGAGCTGCTTTACAAGGTCACCAGAATGGTAGACCTTTGCATCAGGGTCAGTGCTGAAGGGATCTTTAATAAATCTTTCTGCCGTGAGCTCAGGACGCTTAAGATACCCGTGTGACAGGCATATCCCCCCGATCAACAACTCGCCCGTCTCACCTTGACTGACCAGTGCGAGGTCATCATTCACGATGTAATGCGTGGTGTTTCGAATAGGTATTCCAATGGGGGCACGCCGGCCCGGATAGTCTTCGCTGTCATCTTCGCACACGGTGTAAAGCGTGCTGACCACTGTTGTTTCGGCCGGTCCGTAACCGTTGATGATTCTTAAGTGTGGTGAGAGACTCTCAATTTCGCGAAGGAAAGCCAGGGGGATGGGCTCCACTGCAACGAACAACTGCTTGAGTCTGCACTGCCCAGGATGGGCACGGCACCACTCCAGCAAATCTCCCACCATCATGGGTGGAATGTAACCAGCAGCGATACGGTGGTCGAACATCCATTGCACAAGAGCAGGGCCGTCGGCATGAATATCTGCAGGTACGAATTCCAGATGACCGGTACATTCAACAGCCTGGTAGATATCGTATATGCTGACATCCCAACTTAGGTTGCACCAGGACATGCACCGATCGCCCTGCTCTAGCGGGGCCCGGGCCTGGTATTCCTCCAGCATATTGACTACTGATGTCCAACGGCAGATAACGCCTTTGGGTTTACCTGTGGAACCAGATGTATATATGATATAGGTGCTGTCCTCTGGCACAACCACGGGGTCATCGCGTAACGTGCCCGTCCAGCTATCTGCATTATCAAACTGCCAAACCGGGCCGCCTGAAAACTCCAGGTAGCATGCCACCTTGCTATGGGTGACTAGAAGGGCCGATTCGCTATCATCCAGCATAAACTGCAGACGAGAATCCTGGTGTTTTGGATCGAGCGGAAGGTAGGTAGCCCCAGCCCGCCTGACTGCGAGCATGGTGATGACCGCCTCGGCTGACCTTTCAATACAGATCGCCACGCAGACACCGGGACGCACGCCAGCGGCCTGCATCGCATTGCTGAGTGCGATGACCAATGCCGCCGTTTCGTGGGCTTCGTATCTCTTACTGTCCTGTACTAAAACACATTCTAAGTTGCGCTCTTGCCCATCGGTAAGCTTCATGGCGAAACCTCCAAGAATTGAAAGCTGTATATAATGACTATGATACCATCGATTCTGGTCAGGCTGTAGTGGGCTGAATCGACATGTAGGTATCAATCTGTTTTATAAGGGAGCCATCATGCGGAAATCGCCGATTCCGAACGCCAAATCACTGATGCTGACTGCCGTAGCTCTGGGTTTTTCGAACATAACATATGCTCTATTGGGCACATTCATACGCCTATCATCTGAGAAAAGGCAGGTCAAACCCTTACCTGTATGGACACCTGAAGCCATATATCTGATCTGTGGGATTATGTTAGTTGCGGCGGTGATGTTGTTTGGTAAACTGGCCGAGAAAAGCCGTCAAGCGCTTGCTGAAGGTGATACCACGCACCAGGGGATGATGCAGGCTCTTACGTTTTCCAATGTGATGATTGAGGTTCCTGGCATTCTGTCACTTGTGTACATGCTAATGGGTCACTCCATCACTCCTCTTTATGTCACCACTGTGTTGTGTGCTCTCACCTCGTTTGGTGCCATTGTGCCCAAAGTGGCTGCATATGTTAAAGAATCGGACATGAATTCGGGTAACTAATACGTCAGGGCCAATCGATAGGAGATTACCGTATGCCTTTAGTCAGAGTGAAGAGGAACCTGTTGCTGATCGCGCTGGTGCTGGGTCTTGCCCATGCGATATACCTCGGGGCTGGGTTGGTCATTGGGAGATACAACCTGGAAGAGACCCTTATGCCAAGTGGGGTAGATATTGCGCTTTATATCATGATCGTGCTTTTTATACCAATTACGATCTCAATTCTGAAAATTAAAACTGCTTCAGCGTTGGATTACGTAAAAAACGGTGGAGAAGGCCATGATAATATGGCACGAGCGGTCATCTATTCCGGTGTAGTAGGTCAGTTTCCTACCCTGGTATGCCTTCTGTCGGTGATGGCAGGGCACACTCCAGACCCACTGTATGTATCAGTGACCATCGGTTCGGTTGTGACACTGTTAGAAATTGTGCCTGAGATTGAACACTATGTTAAAGACGTATACGGTTTATTGCCGCCCGCGTGATTGGTTCTCATCATGCGCTTCAGCTCTTCATCCGCTGCATGATCAATCACACGTCTTCCATCGCTGAGAGTACGCATCGGGTTGGCTCCACACATCAGTAGCATCTGAACCATCCTGGGTTGTCCTGTCTGTGCTGCGAATACCAGCGCAGTATCCCCCTGTTTTGTGGGTAAATCGACAGGGCATCCATTGGCCACAAGTAGCTCTACCGTATTGATATGCCCCTGCATCACAGCTAGATGGATCGGGCATCGGCCCTTATGTGATAGTCCAGTAATTTCAGCACCCAAACTTATCATCAGTTTGGCAGTCTCTATATCACCGTTATTACATGCGGCGTGTAGAGCGGTCCATCCATTTTCGTCAGATGAATTCAATAGCCAACGATCTGCCTTGATCATTGTTGACAGCATAACGATATTTCGTTGAGCAACAGCCTGTTGGAAATTACGAAGGCGTTTGCGTCGAAAAAAAAGAAACAACTCTATTTCCTTCCTTGCACTCATTAAGGACATTCCAAAAATAAGAGGTATACCGACATATTAGTACCCTCTATTATATAGACGTGTCAAGTAGCCATTGCGCACCCTTTTTCTTGATTATTTAGTAAAATGCACTGTGACATATTTAACAGGGTGGGACAAGGCGAGTTGATACAGGATACTTTAAGCGCAGGTAGCTGTGTATCTACAATAGTGAAAGAGCACTACGGACTGGGCATTATGATGACTATGGCTGTAGACCACCTGACCAACGGCCAGAGGACCGAGAACCCGAGCAACTATGTCGTTTCCAACAGCTGCAGCGATTTAGAGGACCAAGCGGAATGAGTGAAGCACCACCCCTGCGAATTTTGCTGCAGTGCCATGCCTTTCTGGCTTGCAACCTTGGGTTAGCTAACCATCTCAGTGTCAATCACACGGTTAAGCTTCGCACGGTCAAACATGAGCTTGTTCCATTTGGTGATGATTGGGGATGGCAGCTTAGCGACCGCGTGAACTGCCGAGTTTTACCCAATATCCGGCTGAGAAGTGCGGATTATTATGTTCAACGGATGAAGCTGCTGAGCGAGGCGAAGAGCTGCGATATTATCCACAACCAGTACCTCACTGACCCAGTGATGAATCTGATGATGATGTGGTGGATGAGGCGAACCGACAGGCCGAGTATACTGACGGTCCATGATCCAAAACCGCACAGCGGAGATGATTATCTTTTCAAAGGTAAGCCTATCAGGCGGGCGATTGTCAATAAGCTGATAAGTAGCCATCCAAACATCCTGAGCTATAGCGAATATACGGCGCAGCTCATGAAAGAGACCTACCCTAACGCCGGTCGGGGTTACTCGGCCGCAGTGTGGCATGGCCCGATGGACTACCTTACCCGTTACCCGGATCTACCCACACCTGACGGCACTCCGACCGTGTTGTTGGCCGGACGGTTATCAAGATATAAAGGTACCGATGTGATGCTACAAGCATGGAAGCAGGTTTCTGTAAAGCACCCAAACGCCAGATTGGTAATAGTAGGCACAGGCCTCGAATCCGCGTCTATTCATACACAGCAGGAGACACTGTCCAACGTGCAGTTTGTGAACAGATATGTGACTAACCGTGAACTGGCGGAATACTTCGCCCAGAGTCATCTGGTGGTGATGCCGTATCTGGATGCCACACAATCAGGGATCCAAGCCACAGCCATCGCTTTTGAAAAACCGGTGGTCGCCAGCCGCGTGGGGGCTATACCCGAAATGCTTGACGAGGGTGAGTCCGGGCTGCTGGTACCCCCAGGTGACGCCGATGCTCTGGCGGCAGTAATATCTGCCTGCCTGGTGGATGGTGATCTATTGAATCATCTGCAGCAAGGTGCAGCCCGGCTGCATCGCGGTCGACTGGCATGGCCGCTGCTGTGCAGTCAGATCGAGGGGCACTACAGGGCGTTATTGAAGTAGCAGGGTGCATTGCAGAACTTTGTTATTGTTAACCGTATGAATTGGCTGTTTCTGAGCCCGGCGCGGAAGAAAACCGCGCCGGGCTTGTGTTATATTCGCCGCTATTCGCCCAGGAACACGCTCTTGATCGCCTCCAGGTAGCCGTAGCCGTAGAGGTCGTCCGGCTCCAGATAGCTGGTCTCTGTCCACTCGTTCCAACTGTTGATGGTGATCAGTGGTGCCTGGTCGGGATGGGCATCGACATACACTTTAGCCTGCGCCATCGCCTTGCGGATGTTCTCCGGGGTGTTGTTTTTCACGATCCCGCCGCGGAACTCCTTGAACCTGGGGTTGTTGTCCCAGCCTACGGAGATATGCGGGAAGTAGGGGATCTTGTAGCTCGCTTCGATACGGGCCCATTCTTTGAGCACATCGACCATGATCTCGTTGTAGTCGCGGTCGATGTTTGCGAAGTGGCAGAACTGGTAGTGGGACATGCTGTCGAACTCCAGCTTCTCCACCATCTCGCCGGTGGTGGCTGTGATGCCGCCATCGACGCCGCTCAGGTTGAAGTTCAGCTCACTCCACATCGTAAGCTGCAGGTGCAGGCCGGGCAGACCCGCCTTCACAGCCTGTTCGCGGAACCAATCGAAGGCGTCCTTCGTGGCGTCTGCTCCGCCCAGACCGCGCATCAGGTTCGCCAGGTCGTAGATCATGAACACCGGCTTGCCGTCGATGGTGTAGTAGTTGGGCAGCTTGAAGTATTTGTCGATCAAGCGCAGCGCGATGGTCTCGAAATCATCGCGGGTGACCGCGCCATCCCACACCCATGAGTCCTGAATGTGCGCCTGGCGGATGTCCCAGGTGTAGTTCACGCTGTGGTTGGCCCACATCAAGTAAAACTTCACCTTGTCGTTGTTGCGCGCCTTCAGGTAGCCGTCGTTCAGGCAGTTCTCCAGGAAAGGACGGCGGTCATACCAGTACCAGTCGTAGATGAACACATTTACGCCGTGCGTGGCGGCGGCTTCGATTTCCATCTCCATCACGTAGGGGTCGGCCTCGTTCACGTATCCCCAGAGCGGTTTTCGGGGCCAGTTGTGGCCTGGGAACTTGGAGACGGAGTTCTTCACGGACTGCCACTCGCCCATACCCTCCGGCCAGAACATGCGGGTGCGCATCTCATCGCCGGTATAGGATGGCCATATGTAAGCGGCCACGTCATATTTCTGTTGGTTTGCCATATTGCTCCTCGATGTCTGTTAGTTTGGATATCTCTGGGTGATTTTACCACAGATGGGGGGATGGTGGAGGGAGCAAAGGAGTCAGAAGCCAGGAGACAGAATGGGAACGATACTGCTCACTTGTCTTACTCATCCTACCTGTCCCGTTTGGATACAAATCCACCACGAATGCACACAAATGAACACGAAGAGGCAGCCTTGACATCGAGATCGTTTCCTCGTAACCTGAAGACTAGCCATCAAGGTTTACCGAGACGTGCCAGGAGATGAAAATGAGCTATCGACCGTCGATGCGTCCCTACTATTACATATATAAAGTGCTGCAGATTTTAGCGTACTTGGTGCTCACAGTCGTCTACTCGATGTGGGGTGCTGATACACAATTTGTGTGGGTTGTGCTGCTGCTGTTACCAACCATTGTGACCACCATCGTCTCGATCTGGCTGCCACGTCCCACCCGGCTGCTGGTCAGTGCCGTGTATGCGTTCGTGCTGCTCTATATGTTGGCGGCATACCAGTTTGTCCCATCAATCACATTCATGTCAGAACTGACAGTCGTCGGCGTGCCTGTGCTGATTGAGGGTGCTCTGGCTGTGAAGTGCCTACGCGAGATGCGCAGATCTGCGCAATGAGCCCTTCACGCCGCCAACACCAGGCCAAATCGTCGTAATATGATCACTGCAGCAGAATGACCCAGGTGAGTGGGTCATTCTGTCCATGCGTGCTAATTCGAAGACCTACTTCTGCCCACCTGCCTGCGTAGAATCATAGGCCATGAACTCAGTGATCGAGGGGACGCCGCTTTCGGTGGAGTTGATGTAGAGGCGCACTTTAGAGGTAGTGATTCGCCATGTGGGCATGTAGCGCTTGCTTCCCATGGGGCTCCAACTGGTGAATATGTCCTTCCAGCTTGAGCCGGTCCAATACTGCAGAACGAAGTTATTGATGGATGAGCCGCTGACCTGTTCCACAACAAAGGTGTCCAGGCTGACGGGTTTGGCAAAACTCAGCTGCACCCACTCCTTAGAGGTCGATGCACCGGACCAGGCTGTGGTCCCATCGCTGTCGTTCAGCTGCTTTGCGTCACCGCTTTTCGAAGAAGCTGAGGCTTTCGCCAGCAGAGCTTCGTTCTTGCCGAGTGGCTCGTTCTCTAAGATAGCTTCGACATTCCCGGTTCGAATCAAACCAGGGCTGCGGCTGCCGGCGATGGCTGGCAGGCCCGGGCGGTAGTAAATCCTGTTGTTCGCCAATGTTCCGGTGTGTTTGTCACCGCTCACCAGAAGGACCTGGTTGTAGTTGCCCATATCCGTTTGCAAAGCATTGTTGTAGAAGACATTATCGTGCATAGACAGGTTGGTGTTCGGTGCATTCCCGCCCGCACCGCTGTATATCATGGAAGCGGGTCCCGCAGTGTCGTGGAACAGATTGTAACGCATGGTCACGTTGTGACAGCCGGCCTCAAAGTCGAAATCTTCGCCATCTACCGTGTTGGGCTGGCGCTGGGTTTCCCCGAACTCGTTGTATTCCACCACCCAGTCGCTGCCGCTCGATCCTATCGCGGAAACGCCACACCAGACGTGCTGGTCGCAGTTATGCATGAACTTGTTGCCGCGGATCAAACCGCCGCCTGTGGCCACATACCACATTCCCGTCCATTCCATATGCATGAACATATTATCAGTGACATTACATGGGGTGCTGACGGTTGCCCCGACGAAGTTGTCCTCGAATGTGCATTTGGTGATGGTCGCCATACCGGTAAGGGGACCCGTCAAAAGTACGCCTGCCTGCTGACTATTCTGATCGCCAGCGGTTCTAGGAAAGGGGCCACCATGCTTGCAGCCATGCATATACAGGTTTTCCAACCATAGGTAGGAGTGGCCAGGATCGGCAATACGGGCAAAAACCCCATACCGAGCATTGGTCAATTCCAGGTTCGTGATCTTCCAGCCATATGCATTGCCATCAAGGTTGACACAACGCCGGTCCGCTGAGAGTGTTGAATCCTGCCGGTCAATGATGGGACGAGCTCCGGTTCCATAGGAGCTGACCCGAGCTGGTGATTTTGCGCTCCCGTGACCTTTCAGATACAGACCATCATGCCAGATATCGCCGCACTTCAGCAGCAACTGGTCCCCGGCTTGGTATGTGAGCATCGAGGCCTTTGTCAGGCTCTTCCAGGGCCCATGTTTACCGTCCCACTTCGCGGCACGGCCGTCGTGGTTGTCGTTCCCTGAGGACTGACTGACATAGTAGATAGTTTTCGCGGCAGCGATCCGACCAGCCGGCTTCGGCGTGACCGCGGATTTAGTTTCACCGGCCCGCAGGCACGATGATATCAGCACGCACATGGCCACGGCAAGCATCCTGAAGTAAATAGACTCCATTATCAATTCCGACCTTTCAGTTGGTTCCGTCTGGAAAGTGGTGTAACTGCCATCTTCCCTGGTATGGATGGTTGTTGGATTGTTGTTTAGCGAACATCACTGTTCCTGTTCTGCTATCAATTGTTTGTACCATTTTATCCTCGGGTTGCGTGCTTTTGTGTGGAGTGAACCGCAACATGCCTATATCAACACGACTTCTACGATGGTACTCTGACATAATAGACGTAAAAATCGCATCGACCGATTACCAGCAACCGCAAAACACAAACTCCACCGTTCCTTCAGGCTCTCCGGCGATGATCTATTACGATGCTGCAGCACCGCTGCGTCGGTGAAAGTGCTATTCGCGTCTGGTGATATGGACGGCGTTGTGTGGAGTGGTGTTTCCGAAATAGTGATTTGGCTGATAACCTGACAACTGCGAGGGGGATGAAACTGGGGCACGGCCTCCGTGCCCCTCGCATCCGCTCCGGCTGGGAGGTGCCGGAGCGTGTCGGTCATTAGTAACCCTTCAGCAGGGGCTTGATTTCGTCAGCGATCAACTGTTTGTAGTGCTGAGCCTCGTTCTGCTCGAACTGGCCCCCAAGCTTCTGAACACCATCGGCTGCCCCAAGATAACCCAGCCACAGCGTGTCACGCTGCAGCCATACGGCCTCGCGTGCCATCATAGTGGGCGTGACCAGCAGACTGAGTATCAGCACGCTGCCCGCCCATAGGCTGGCCAGCCGCCGGTTGAGGGCACCGAAATACCGGCTGTAAAGTGACATGGCGTACAGCCCAATGATCACGCTGCCTGCCAGCATCACCCATCCCGCGATGAACTGAGCCATCGACACGATGTTTGCCATCATGTCGGTGTTTGGGTCATTCGAGAAGATGAGCCAGAAGCCAATCAACACGCAGCCATACCCGATGATTGCGTATTTCAGCTCAAGGCGTGCATCTGGCGTGCCGATGCCCAGATCCCGGCAGCGTTTGCGTGTTTGCTGCCACTCCAACACCATTGGGGTCAGCAACAGCAGGGCACCAGGTATGACCCACCAGAAGGAAGCAGACTTAAGCAGGCTGGTCTCTGTGAGCACCACAACAAGAAGGGCGGGAGCCAGCACGAAAGTGAGCAGCCGGATACGCATCATCTTCCAGTCCGGCAGCAGGAATAACACCCGTTCACAACGGTAGGCCCCTACCACCATCCAGATGAAGGCCAGTATACTGCTCAAAATTAACAACAAGGCGAAGACGGATGTCCACACCATCACGAGGGTTTCACCAGCCAGCTGGCTCTGTACCCGCTTGAGCGGGGTAAGCTGCGCGACACTGACTCCGGGGTAATATACATCGAGATCCTTGAACTCGAAGGGCAGAATGTCGATGCGCTTAGCATCTGCCTCGGCTTGTTTTTCTGTCGGCTCGAGTTTGACAGATAACACGGTGCGGCCATGCGCACTACTCGCTTGCTGCTTCGCCACTTGTTTTTGAAAGCGGCTGGGATACGCTGGCCTAATAAGCCGATCACTGTCGTTGAGAAAGCTGTTGCAGGCGTAGTATGATAACGTTTGTCTAGGTCTATAGTTGGAGTTCTCCGATTTCATTACATTTAGCTTCAAGGATTGTTGCACTACCCGCTCGGCAGTGGCATACTGGCCTTGTTCAGCCAGGTAGCGCACTAAGGTGCCGATGTTTTGATCGTTCATTGACCAAGAACTGTCAATCTGGCGAGCAAAAAACCAGCGTGACAGATATTGCTCGTAGTAACGAGGTTGAGGCAGACGCTGCAGCATCCTTAGGTTAAACTCATCGGTGTAGTCGTCAAAGCGAGGCTTCTTTGAGGCTTCTTCCAGCAGTATCAAACAGCGTTCCAGTCCAGCCAGGCTGCTTATTTTGGTGCCAGGTTCAATTCGAGCAACCAAAGGTAGAAACGCCTTACTAAATTGCACCTTTAGCATGAGCATAGGGTAGAGTGCGTTGTCTGGGTCCTTCTGCATACCGATCGCAATGAATTTCAGGTAGTCTGCCGGGGTGATGGAGCCTTGTGCATAATAAGTCGAGTTGCCCCCTGGGGTGTTGGATATTATATTCCGTTTTGGGTTGAATACCACTTCGGAACCCACCAGGAAGTAAGCCAGCATTTTGAGGGCTTCAGGCTCATGACTGTGCTTCTGCCAGTACTCTTTGAATCGCTCGGTGCGGAATGCATTCTTGTGGTTCTCTGGTATATCGATCTTACCGACGGCGTAGAAGTCGGCATGAGGAGGCGCAAACACCGAATAGGCAGGGAGGCGGAACTCGTCGGTCGTGACGGTCTGCGGATCGATCTGTACCTCGCGCTGGGCCTCTTGAATACCACCCAACCGCAGAAAACCTAAAGCCAGGCCTGCCAGCAGCATCACCGGCACCAGCACCCAACTGATCATGATGCGGGCCAGGCTGCGCAGAGTCATCCTGCGGCTGTTGGCGGTCAGTAGTTGGTCAGCCAGCTCTGCGGGTGGTCCAAACTGCGCCACGGTCTGCTCTTGGGCTTCCTCCGGGGACAGCTTCAGTTCAGAGCTTAGCTCCGCGGCACTCTCCTCCAGGTGGCTCATCAGCTCCTGACGCACATCCAAAAGCAGCTCATGGTCAGCTTTCAAGCCTTCGGTGGCTTGGTCAACCAGCTTCTGGAAGGGGCTTGTATCCATCTTAGGCCTCCTGCAGCAGTAACACTGAGTTCACGTTTGTGGTATAGTTCTTCCAATCCTTCAAGCGTGTCTGCAGGCTCTCCAGGCCCGCCGGCGTGATGCTGTAGTACCGACGCGGCCTGTTGTAACCGTGCACCTCCACCCATTCGCACTGCAGTTGCCCGCACGACGCCAGCTTGTGCAGCACAGGGTATAGACTCCCCTCCTTCCACTTAAACTCGCCTTCGGTGCGTTCATTCACGAGTTTGATGATCTGGTAGCCGTACATCTTTTCTTCTGATAGCATCTTGAGCACCATCATCTCGATGGCACTCGCCAGATAGTCAGCATGGTTTGCCATTTGGTCGCCTCCGAATACTTTGATGTTCTAAGTATACTATGCATAGATATAGAAAGTATAGTGGCGAATGAAAATCTGGTATATTTGCTGGCTGGGTGGAGCGACATAGGGCGAACGGCGGTCACCCTTCCCCTCACCATCCGCGTCATCCGTGGTTCAGACAAATAACCGCGGATGAACGCCGATGAACGCAGATGGGAACCGGAACTGCCTCACGCGAAGACGCGAAGGCGTGAAGTGAACACCGTTGCCTGAACGGCCCCTACCGGGGCGGAGATGGCCTGCACCATCGATCCGACGGATGGTCTGGCGTAGGGGCGGGGTCACCCCGCCCCAGGGTGCGGAAATCGTGCCCCTACACATCGTCCGGCGGTAGGGGAGAACGGCGTTTCCTTCCCCTCACCATCCGCGTCATCCGTGGTTCAGACAAATAACCGCGGATGAACGCCGATGAACGCAGATGGGAACCGGAACTGCCTCACGCGAAGACGCGAAGGCGTGAAGTGAACACCGTTGCCTGAATGGCCATGACCGGATCGGTGATGGCCAGCACCATCGATCCGACGGATGGGACGAATCGGACAGATGGTCTGGCGTAGATACTGTGGCTTTTGTCAAGTCCCCAGGGGCAAATCTGGGGATTTGGACCTGAATATCAGACACTGGCTCTAGACCACGTAGAATAACGTTAATGTGATGTTTGTGGCATATAGACCAAACCTGGATCCGCGACAGAAACAGGCTCAGATGGCATCAGTTGGTCCGTAGCACCTCACATGACGCTCGGAGTCGCGAACGGACGTGCGACATCTTCGTGGCTTCGAAAGATATCGTTATGCTTCGATGCGTGCTATCGGCAGACTGCCGCAGCTAGGATACTGGTGTCAGAACCCTCGGTTTGTTGCCCACCCGACTGCGCGATGGCCGGTTTCGGGATGCGGGCCGACCACCGCCGGCAGGAGTGGGCTCATTGGTGGGATTTCCATCCACGCATCCCCGTCTTGGAACGCTCACGTCCAGCCCAGGATCATTGCCTACACCGGCTATATCATGGGCCGCTCCGGCACGATCCTGGACATGTCCGTTCGCGTCGGTCAGCGGTTGCTGGTTGGCCGCATTTGAAGCTTGTTCGATGCCGAAGTTTGGATCATATGGCTGACGGCTGATTAATACCGACCACATGAGCACCAGCTGCTTGCGCATGATTGCGCACCGGACAACTCGCTTGGACTTCGGTTTCTTATTGGGATTCTTTACCAAATTCGGATGCTGCAGTTCCTTCACGAAGTCGTGCATGCTCTGGCCAAGCTTTTTCGACTTACCGTTGACCATCTTCACCACAGTGCTCGATCCACAGTAGAGTAATGTCCGCATATATCGGTCACCCATCTTGGATATGGAGCCGTCGTATGTCTTGCAGCTTCCTGACCGTTGCGGGCAGGGGTTCATTCCGAAATAGCGCGCGACCGCTTTCGATGTTTCAAATCGTTTAGCATCACCGATTTTCGCAAGGAAATAGCTTGCTGTGACGTCGCCGATACCCGGAATGCTCTTCAGCAGAGCCATATCTTCGGTCATCTGCGGTGAACTCATCACAAGCTCTTTGATCTGAACATCAAGCTTTTTGATGCCCATGTCATGAAAAGCGATCATCTCGTCCAGCACTGTGCTCCGCGTAAGCCGACAGCTTTGGCGCTGGGCGATCGCCTGTCTGTGTTGCACCAGCATACGGCGGTCATTGGTGTAACCAATAAGCGCATCATAGCATGCTAGACGAGGGACATAGAGTGAGACATTGTGACTTTTCACATAGTCAGCGATTAGCACGCTGTCAGAGCAGTCCGTCTTTTGTTCCCAGCCTTTGGCTTTGCGGTGATAGAGAACCCGTTTTGGCTCCAGTTGGACAGCATCGTGCTGGTGCTCGTAGAGGTAATCAAGCAGCGGTCGGCTGTAAGGCCCGGTGGCTTCAGCCGCATACAAGGCGGGAGTTCGGGTAAGCTTCTTCACCCATGACAACAACTCCTTGTATCCGGCCTTGTTGTTCTTGAACTCCTTATGGTCTATCGGCTTGTGCGATGAACCTAATACAGACGCGTCAAACGTCAATTTCGAGATGTCGATCCCGACATAATGGATGTAGATTTTGTCTTCAACTTCGTGCATGTGGTAATCTCCAGTTGGTAGTGATTGATGGTGCAATCAACCAAATCAGCCTAGCGAACACGGGGTTTTCTCCCAAGATACTGTTCGATATGGGTTGATTGGGAGAAGGATGCCTATCTACGTCACGGTGTTTTCCACCAGGGGCGGTTCCGGCATCCAATCCTTCTCCTTCACCCCCAGCTAAGGGGTGAGATTAGCTCCCCGACTGCTTTTGGTGTCCGGGGAGCTCACCATATATAGCGTACTAGGGGCGGGGTCACCCCGAATCAGGGCGCGGAGACCGCGCCCCACACATCGTCCTGCGGGGCGCGGTCTCCGCGCCCTGGGTGATGAAGCCCTTTACGGGTTGATGGAACCCGTCGCCGATGGGTCGCCTGTCAGCTTACCCATGCTGTCATGGATAAGTTGATTGGTGTGCTGGGTAAGGTTCTGCTGGAACCGCCCCTCCAACTGTTTCACTCCACCCGGTGCGCCAAGATGCCCCAGCATGAGGGTGTCGCGTTGAAGCCATGTGGCCTCACGTGAAAGCATCCAGGGAGTAATCAGCAGGCTGAGTATCAACACACTGCCTGCCCATAGACTGGCCAGACGGCGGTTGAGCGCGCTGTAGTACCGGACGTAAAGCGACATGCCGTACAGCCCGCCCATCACTCCGCCAATCATCAAACTCCATCCGATCACGAACCTCACCAGCGCCATGCTAGAACCGATGGCCTCATAATCCTGGTTGATGGAGCGGTACAGCACGTAGCCTATCACAATACTGCCAACACAGATGATCTTTGCGATCAGCTCACGAACGGCCTTTGGAGTCGCGATACCCAACTCATGGCACCGTCTGCGGGTTAGCGTCCACTCGTAAAGGGCGGGGATTCCGATCAGCAGCACGGCCGGGATGGCCCACATGACAGAGGCCTGTTTGATCCAGCCAAACTCCGCCATCACGGCGACAAGGGCTCCCGGTATGAATACGCCGAATATCAGCGTGTTCCGAAGCCGGATCCAGTCTGGCAGCAGGATCAACACCCGTTGACCACGGAAGAGACCGACGATGCTCCATATGATCGCCAGCAGTGTGCTCAGCACGAGCAGCAGCGCAAAGGCGGTCTGCCAGATCATGATCAGTGTCTCCGAAGCCAGCACACTCTGAAGCTTTTGCAGTGGTTTCAATTGGTCGAGGTTCAGTCCCCGGAAGTAGGCTGGATTGCGAATAATGGAAGCCGGAATGATATCCACTTTTTTGGCAGTTTCCTGCACAAGCCGTTCCGTTGGGTTCAACCCATCAGCGCGGTCGGTGGAGGCACCCGCTTTCGATTTCAAGATCTGGTCTATCTGCTGCGAGTAGCTGGTTGGTTTGATCTTGTTGACATAGTTGGTGTAGCCTTTCAGCAGTCCGATGCTGGTCGAATAGATCACGCTCTTGCGTTTTTCGATATTGGAACTGTCGGCCAGCAGCAGGTTGATTTTCATCGCTTGCTGAGTCAGCCGCTCGCAACCAGCCGCATCTCCTTTAGTTTGGAGATATTGCAGCACGCGCCAGGTGTAGCTGTCGAGACTTGATGCTGTCGTATTGATCTGGTCCACAACGGCCTCACGTGAGAGATACTGCTCGTAATATCTGGGTTTCGGCAGACGTTGGAGCATCTTGATCCGAAATTCGTCGGTGTAGTCGCTGTAGCGAGGTTTGGACGCCGCAAGAGCCATCATTTTGAGGCCTGCATCCAGATCGGGCTGGCTGGAAAACTCGTAACTTTGGATCAAACCAGCCTTTGGCTTAAACGCCTTCTGCAGGTAGACCTGCGCCATCAAGACTGGGTAGAGCGCGTTATCGGGATCTTTCTCCATGCCGATGTTGACGAACTTGAGGTAGTCTGCCGGTGCGAGGCTCTCGTTGTCTTGAGGCGCCGCGGGGCCAGGTGTCGGCTCAAACGCCACGTGTGAGCCGACCAGGAAATAAGCCAGCATATGCAATGCGTCCGGATCATTCTGATGCTGCTGCCAGTATGTCTTGAACCGGTCTGTCTGATATCTAAATCGCTGGTTCTCCGGTGCGTCGATATTCAGCACCGTTTGCAAGTCTTTTGCTGGAGGAGCAAATACGGAGTAAGCAGGTAGAATCAAACCAGGTTCGATCGGCGCGGAGCGTATCTTGGCATCATTTTGCATCACGCGGATCGCGCCAAGCCGCGACACCCCCAAAGCCAGCCCAGCCAATAACATGACGGGTATCAGCAGCCAGCAGATCAGTATTCGTGCGACGTGACGCCTGGACATCCGGTGCCTGTTGGCCTCAAATAACTGATCGGCCACCTCTACGGGTGAGCCGAAATGTGCTTCGGCCTGTGTCACGACCTCGTCGGGAGTGACCGCCGGGTCAGCAGCCAACTCTCCAGCGCTCTCTTCGAGGTGACCGAGTAGCTCTTGCTGCACATCAAGCAGCAACTCATGGTCGCCTTTAAGTCCTTCAGTGGCCTGGTCCACCAGCTTCTGGAAGGGGTTGTTGCTCATTCTATGCCCCCTGTAACAGCATGACTGCATTCACGTTGGCGGAGTAGCTCTTCCAATCCTTCAGGCGGGTTTGAAGGCTCTCAAGTCCTGCTGTCGTGATACTGTAGTATCGTCGCGGTCTGTTATATCCGGGCACTTCCACCCATTCACATTGGAGTTGACCGCAGGACGCCAGCTTGTGTAAAACCGGATAGAGGCTTCCCTCTTTCCACTTGAACTCACCATCGGTCCGTTCATTCACGAGCTTGATGATTTGATAGCCATACATCTTTTCTTCCGATAGCATCTTGAGCACCATCATCTCGATGGCACTCGCGAGATAGTCAGCATGGTTAGCCATGGGGTCGCCTCCGCATACGTTGATGTTATAAGTATATTATGCCTAGATACATGAGCAGATAGGCACATTGAATCACCGACACTGCTCAGCCAGCGGTGACGGGTTCCATCAACCTGCTAAAGCAGGCCTCGTCACCCGTCGCTAGTCAGCTGGCTGTCCGCTGAAGCGGACGCATTCCGGACTCCTCTGCGTCCGCTTGCGGGCTGCGACCCATCAGACGCGCGGTAAGGGAACCCCGTTAAGGGACGCCAGTCCCTTGTGGTGACTAAACCCGCGTCAATGGTGACTAAGTAGTTACGAATCATCTGGTATATTTACTGGCTTCTCCGGCGTTCATGTCAGATCGGCTTGAGCTTATGTAATATGTGGATAGACCAACACTATTCGTCACCCAACAGGAGGCCGTCATGGCTCAGCCGTATCTCACCACCGTTCTGGGCGATCGCCCCGCCAGCAGCATGAAGCTGATCCTGCCGCATGAGCACATTCTGGTCGATTTCGCCGGGGCAGACACCGCCAGCCCCAGCCGTTACGACGCGGAGGCGGTCTACCAGAAGGCACTGCCGCAGTTGAAGCAGGCGAAAGCACTGGGGGTGGAATGCGTGGTGGAGTGTACCCCTGAATACCTGGGCCGCGATGTGCGCCTCATGAGACGTCTGAGCCAGGCGAGTGGGATGCAGATCATCGTGCCCACGGGAATGTATGCCGCCTCTAACTACAAGTTCATCCCGAAATGGGCTTATGATGCCAGCACTGAGCAGCTCGCTTCTCGCTGGATCATGGAGCATTGGGAAGGAATCGAGGGCAGCGGCATCAGGCCCGGATTCATCAAGATCGGTGTGAACCCGCAGATGGCCGATATGGAGCGCAAGCTGGTGCGGGCGGCCGCTCAAGCGCACCGGCAGACCGGTTTGAGCATCGCCAGCCACACCGGTGGAGGCCCGGCGATCGAGCAGCAACTAGCCATCCTGCGTGAAGAGGGCGTTCACCCATCGGCGCTGGTGTGGGTTCATGCCAATGGAGAGCCGGATTTCGAGCGGCTGGTCCGGGTGGCGAGAACGGGTTGTTGGGTGGAGTTTGACGGTCTGAGCGAGGGCAGTCTTGAGCAGCATCTGCAACTGGTGCTGCAGATGAAGAGGGCTGGTCTGCTGCATCGCGTGCTGATCAGTCACGACGCGGGCTGGTATGCGGTGGGTGAGCCCGACGGCGGCACCTGGCGGCCTTTCACGCTGCTGTCTGAGAAGCTCCTGCCCGCATTAGCCGGAGCTGGCTTGAGTGCGAGCGAAATCCGCTGGCTCACTTCAACCAACCCCGTCCGGGCGTTTGCGGTAGGTGTGAGGAAGGGATCGTAGGCAAGTACGACTGGGGATATCACACGCGACACCACGATGTAGGGACATGACGTGCCGTGTCCATGGTAGGGACGTCTCACGCGACACCACAGGTGACGACGCGAAGACGCGAAAGATGCACATGACTTGGCAGTCGGGCCTATGCTGCCTGCCAAGTCATGTGCTCAGATCGCCTCATGTATGGCCTCGGTACATTTATTCGCCGTAAAAAGTGTACTGACACCACACTTATTCGTCGTAAAAAGTGTCGAGGGAGGGTATAGTAGGGATGTGAGGTGATGATTTATGTATCGCAAAGCCATCGAACAGCTCCACCACTGGAAGCATAAAAGCAATCGAAAACCGCTCATCATCAGGGGAGCTCGTCAGGTTGGCAAAACATGGTTGATGAAGGAGTTCGGAAAGACTGCCTACAAGGCATCAATCTATATCAACTTCGACAACAACCCGCAGATGGCGACACTGTTCGCGTCCGATATGAATACCGATCGCCTCATCACAGGCATTGAGCTTTATGCAGGGCAGAAGATCGATGCCGATCATTCCCTGCTCATTTTCGATGAGGTGCAGGAAGTCCCCCTGGCGTTGACCGCATTGAAATACTTCAACGAAAATGCACCACAGTATCACATTGTGTGTGCAGGTTCGATGCTGGGAGTCGCGTTACACCAAGGAACATCATTTCCTGTCGGTAAAGTGGAGTTTCTCGACCTTTCACCGTTGTCATTTTCCGAGTTCATGCTGGCTATGAATAAGGCTCCGTTCGTGGAGTTGCTGGACAATGGCGACTTCGAGATGGCGACAACATTTCGCCAGGAGTATGTGGAGCTGCTCAAGCAATATTACTTCATCGGTGGAATGCCTGAAGCGGTGCAGGCCTATACCGACAATTCCGATTTTAATGAAGTTCGTGACATTCAACAACGTCTCTTGACCGCGTATGAGCAGGACTTTTCCAAACATGCGCCGAACGACGTGGTACCTCGTATCCGTATGCTTTGGAACAGCATCCCGTCGCAGCTTACAAAAGAGAACAAAAAGTTCATCTATGGCCTGATCAAGGAAGGTGCCCGGGCGAAAGAGTTCGAAATGGCACTCATGTGGCTGGTAGATTGTGGCCTGGTGCATATGGTGCAGCGTGTCACGGTGCCAAATCTGCCTTTGAAGGCGTATGTGGACCTGAAGGCATTCAAACTGTTCGTGGTTGATGTAGGACTACTGTGCTGCATGACGCGGTTAAGCCAATCTGTGTTGCTTGACTGCGACCTATTATTCAAGGAGTTCAAAGGCGCACTCACCGAACAGTATGTCTTGCAGCAACTGGACACTTTGAAGGGCTTGGAAGTGTATTACTGGACCAATGACCGCGGCAGTGCTGAAGTCGACTTTCTGGTCGACACAGGTGATATGGTCATACCGATCGAAGTGAAAGCAGAGACGAACCTAAAGGCAAAAAGCCTAAGAAGCTACTATGACCAGTTCCACCCTAGAATCGCCATCCGGTCGTCAATGACTGACTTCAAGCGAGAAGACTGGCTGTTGAATCTTCCGCTATGGGCGATCGAGACGGTGCCGAAGGCGATACAGGGGCCGGGGTGAGGACTATACTTCCTGTATATCTTCAGCTTGTTCCAGTATGTAGCGAGTATGCCCTTGCCCGATTTTATAGGTATGGAATGTAACTTTTACCATTTTGAGCAGATATCTCTCGTTGATCACTCTGGAATCGGCAACCCCCCTGCCTATCTTTCCTTTTAGTACCTGCCCCTCATAATCGAATTCAAAGGCACGGCTGTCCGGCAGCGAACCTTGGAATGAGCCTGCTAGAGTCACGGTTTCCTCGATCACATTATCATCTCGAAGCCGGTCTGCCGCCATTTTTACGTCATGAACAGATCGATAACGGTAGGTGGCGGTTTTGTATGAGATGCTGAATGTGGCGTCCTTGTCAGCGAGATAATCGAGGTAGGCACTCACTTTCTTCAAAACACGAGGGTGACGGTATTCCAGTACATCCGCTATCTGGTCGTCTGAGCCTTCTGCAGCCAACCTCAGTATCTCACCCACTCTGTCGACCGCGGTTTTCGTGTGGCTTGGAACATCGGATACGTTGTTGTCTTCATTGGGCAGTTCGATGACAAATCCAAACGACCCTAAAGCCACCCCAGTGATATACATACCGTCAGTATCCTGCCCCGGCAGGCGTCCCCGTTCTTGGAGGTTGTCCGCATCATCGGCAGAGACAGACCGAACCATTTCGTCAAACAAGCTGATGGCCTTAGCCGCGAAGTTCGTGTTGATGCCATGAGTTCCTTGAACAGGTCGTCCTTGAAAAGTAATGGTGATCTTTTCGGCTGCAAACCCAGGTTCCGTACCGTCAGCCTGTTTTTCTAATACATGGAGCCGTGATGTCAGGCTGCGTTTTTCGAACACGTTCTGGGCAGGTGCCATGGCGATAAGGCTCTTCACGAGTTCGATCTCCGACACTAAGCTGTTATACTCAGTACTGTTCATGCCCATACTCCTCCCTGTGGTCAGCTTGTAAACGGCTAAGTATCTCACTGTCCATGGCAGCCCCAGCCTGGGGGCGGGGTTGCCCGCCCCCGAAGCTCCCGCTAGTTCTCCGCCAGGCTGAAGGGGTTGAAGTCCGTATAACGGTCGTAGTGGTCTTCGCTCTCCGCGTTCTTCAGGTGGTTGATCACCAGGTAGGTCAGCGGGGTGGCCAGTGCTTCAATCGCAACCTTTACCACGTAGTTCCACATGATCACGCTCAGAATAGTGCTCCAGGGCCACAGACCGCCAAACGCCAGCACAGTAAACAGCATGGAGTCAAACGCTTGGCCGACCACTGTGCTGCCGATGGTGCGCATCCATAGCCGTTTGCCGTTCATCCGCACTTTCATTTTCGCCATGATGTAGCTGTTGACAAATTCACCCACGAAAAAGGCTGTCAAGCTGCCCAGAACGATGCGTGGTGCTTGCCCAAGGATCAGCGCGAAAGGCTCTTGCAGGTTCCATCCCGGTGCGGCGGGCAGTGCGACCGCCAGAGAAAAGCTCAACGCCGCCACGATGCAGGCCCCAAAACCCATCCATATGACACGCCGCGATTTGGCGTATCCATAAACCTCTACCAGCACATCACCAAAGATATAGCTTAGGGGAAATAGGAGGGTGCCGCCGTCGATATCGATGGTGGTGCCGGGGATTCTCAGCGCTTTGATGGCACAGACGTTGCTGACGATCATCACAACCACGAAGATAGTGGTGATGATATCCAAATAGTGGTAGCTGCGGGATTTCTGCAAAAAACTCTCCTTCAGGGGGCGACTCACTCTTATATTGTATCTTCTCGTACATCCCGAAGCGAACCCGCAGTGAGTGATGCGGTAAAATGAGACTATCAGAACACAAATCGAGAAGCACAAAAGGGAGAACCCCAATGAGTGAGAGCACATTTACCGTGGGAGTGGTTGGCTGCAGCGGATACGCTGGCGGTGAGCTGACCCGCATCCTGACCGCACACCCCAACGCGAAGGTCACCTACCTCACCAGCCGCACCTACGAAGGCAAGAACATGGATGAGGTCTTCCCGGGCTTCGCAAACATCGACATGCCAACGGTAGAGGCGTTTGACCCGGATGTTGCTGCTGGTAAAACAAAATACCTGTTCCTGGCCACCGAGAACGGCCTGGCTATGAAGATCACCCCCCAGCTTCTGAAAGCCGGTTTGAAGGTGATCGACTTGTCGGCCGACTTCCGGATCCGGGATGTAGAGGAATACGAGCAGTGGTACCGCATTGCGCACTGCGCCACCGATCTGCTGGCGGAGGCGGTCTACGGCCTGCCAGAGCTGACCGACCACCAGACGATCGCGACCGCGCGGCTGATCAGCAACCCCGGCTGCTATCCCACGGCTTGCGCACTGGCCCTCGCCCCGGCATTGAAACTGGGACTGATTGACCCCGCCAGCATTGTAATTGATGCCAAATCGGGTGTCTCTGGAGCCGGCCGAAGCAAATTCAACCTGGCGTATCACTATGCAGAGCTGAACGAAGGCATGAAGGCATATGGTGCCCCTGGACACCGGCACACACCCGAGATTGAGCAGACATTGTCAGGCTTCAGTGGTCAGCGGAACCCACTCTGCTTCTGTCCTAACCTGGCACCCATGTCGCGCGGCATCCTGGCCAACTGCTTCGCCACGCTCACCAAAGATATCTCACCAGAAGATGCCACCGCGATGTATCGGCAGTTCTACGCCGGCAAGGTGTTTGTCAGCGTAAAAAATCCGGGGCAGTTCCCCGTCACCAAAAATGTCAGCGGCACTAACATGTGCCACATCGCGCTAACCGTTGACCCGCGCACCAACCGGCTGATCGTCAGCAGCGTGATTGACAACCTGGTGAAGGGGGCCGCCGGTCAGGCCGTGCAGAACTTCAACATCATGGCTGGTCTGCCCGAGACCGCCGGGCTGCTGATGCCCGCGATTTTCCCGTAGACCGAATTACATATTCGTGTGGATCGGACGGATTGGACTTATAAGGTCCGATCCGTCCGATTGCATGCCCGTTGCATGAGAGCTATTAACCTCGGAAGATCGGCCTTTGGCTGACCATGACCGGCATCGCGAGTGGTCGAAACGGCATACCCCGTGTTTCAACAGCGAGGATGTTCATGAACTCACCAACCTCAATGCCAGTCGCCTCCCCTTTCACACGGTCGCGAATGTGCAGCACAGAGGATCCGGCCTCTTTGGCACCTACCACAGCCACATACGGTACCCAATCACCTTCGGCAGCTCGAACTCGCTTGCTTACGGTTTCGTTTCGGTCATCTATATCGCAGCGGATATCGGCAGCATTCATGCTCGAGGCCACGGCCTGTGCATACTCCAGATACTCAGCAGATACTGGGATAACCCTCACCTGTGTTGGGGCAAGCCAGAGAGGGAACGACGGCGGTGCCCCCTGGGATGCATCTACTGCAATCGTCTCCAAGATGGCGCATAATGCCCGTTCAATACTGCCAAAGCTGGATGCGTGCAGAATCACGGGGCAGGCGTGCTTCATGCCATCATCGGCGATGTAACCAATATCAAAGCGTGCGCCATCTTTCACATCCCACTGAACTGTGCTCACCTGCACATTTGAACCATCAGCCGTAATGCACTGATACTCGTTCTTGATGGCGTAGTAGTGGCTCATTTGTGGCATCAGCTTGAAAAACGAAGGCACACCCATCTGTGTACCAAGGCCCAGCAACCACTCCTTGTGATCATCGAAAAACTCCGTGGTGCCCTCCCAACCCATGACCCATCGACCAGGTGCGATGACATCATCCATTAACCGTGCAAACAGCATGCACAGCTTTTCGAACTCTATGGTGGCTTGTTCTGTTGTCGCACAGGCTGCATGCATATCACTCATCATGAAGCCTCTGACACGCTTCAGTCCGCTCACTTCGCCCTCTTGTTCATTACGGAAACAGCTTGCCTCTTCGTAGACCTTCAAAGGCGTCTGTTTGTATGTAAACCGAGTGTTATGCATGAGTGGGAAAGCCAGCGGATCGGAAGCGTATCGCAGGTAGCACGTTCCACGGCCTCCGTCTACTTTATAGTCCCTCTCGTGGAACTCACCCATTAGTTCACCAACGGAGTTGCTGTCGCCACGAATCAGTATCGGGTTATTCACCTCGAAGGCTCCCCATTGCCGTGAGAGGCGGAGCGCATAATCCTGGATCAGCCGGTGTATCAGCAGACCGTTGGGATACCAAACATAGTGACCCTTCTCGGAAACTTCGCAGTAATCAACCAACTGATGACGAAGCATGGTGTTGATGTGGGCGGGGACCAACCCAGTGTCAACTTTGTGACCCAGTTCGTTGTCGACAAACTGCTTGAGCATGGCTATATGGTTGCCTGGTTGCAAGAACAGGTCACAACTCGCATAGTTGTCTGGTGTGACCTCCCAGCACTGCCCATTGACGTCAGCTAATACATACCTGTCGAACTCACTCGGATGGTGCTTGTCAGATTTCATTTCAGGACCTCCTTAGACCACCACCACAGCAGAGCAACAAAAAAAGCCACCCCGGTGGGGGCGGCTTTCGAAATTGTTGATTTAGAGCACGTTCAGATACGCCGCAACCTCCGGAAAGAAGAGGTAGTGGTAGTAGTGGTGATATGACCGGCCATACAGATAGCTTGCGGTGTTGATCTCATCGTACTCACGTCCCCTTTCTTGCCCGTCGGTAGGCGATACTTATGATATGTATTATACACGGTATGTGATTGATATCAATCCCGCAAACCCACCGTCTGTTGCTGCTTTGGATATACTATGCTAAATACAATCCATAATCGCCAACCCAGGAGGCCGTTTATCCCATGAAAGCTGCACCTGACCAATCGAGTATCGCTGAGATATCCGCAGGTTTCAAGAACCCCGAGGCGCCATATCGAGCACTGCCGATGTGCTCCTACGACTACGCGCACATCCAACAGCAGGCCAGCAGCGCGCGCAGTGCCGGCTGGGGCGGGATGAATGTGCAGTATCCAGACTGGGGCGAAGGCTACCTGCAGACCAAAGAGAGCTGGAGTAAGTTTGCCGAGGCGTTGAAGGCGTGCAAAGAGAACGGCTTGTCGATGTGGATATATGACGAACGTGGTTATCCCAGCGGCAAGGCGGAAGCACTGGTTCTGAAAGACCACCCCGAGTTCGAGGCGCAGGGATTGTTCTATGACGCACTCGACATCGGCGAGACCGAGCCTCGGTCGGGGGAGTGGAAGCTGCCCCCTGGTCAGCCTTACTATGTGGTGCTGTATGCCACCACCGGTGCACACACCCCGCTGGTGGGAAAGCCGGTGGAGCTGACGAGTCGAGTGGCAAACGGCGTGCTGAAGTATGAGCTAAAGCCCGGCAACTGGCGGCTGATGACCTTCGTGCAGGATCGATTGTTCAAGGGAACCCACTCGGAGATACTGGGCGAACGGTATATCAACATCATGGACCCTCGCGCCGTGCGGAAATTCATCGAGGTCACCCATGAGCAGTATTTCGCACGCCATGGTGATGAGTTTGGCAAGACCATACAGGCGTTCTTCACAGATGAACCCTCGCTGATGGGCGGGTATTTAGTGGACGAAACCCAATCCTACCCGGTGCTGTCATGGTGGGATGGCATGCCAGGCGCGTACCGCCAGATGCGCGGGTATGACGTTCGTGAGGCCTTACCTGCGCTGTTCAACGACGTGGGAGCCGACACCATCAAGAAGCGTTGCGACTACTACAGTGCCGTCTCGCGATTGACCGCCGGCAACTACTTCGGTCAGATCCGCAAATGGTGTGAAGCGCATCACGTAGCCTCCACCGGGCACTGCGTGTGGGAGGAATCGCTGATCTACCACGCTTACTTCTACGGCAGCATTTTTGATTCCCTGGCAGAATTCGACTGGCCGGGCATTGACCTGCTGGGCTGCTCTTATGGTGATATGTCGGGCTCGCGCACCGAAGGCGGGCCGGTCACCCCAAAACTGATCAGCTCGGTGGCGCATCTCTACGGCAAACCGCGCACTGCCACCGAGTCGTTCTGTTTTGTGACCAAGCAAACCCCGCCAGCCGATATGCTCTCGGTGGTGGGCTGGCAGTGGGTGCTGGGCATCAACTGGCTGACCACCCTGAGTATGCAGGGGGAGCATACGCCGGAGGTGCAGCAGCTATTGAACGACTACACGGGCCGGCTGAGTTATCTACTGACCCGCGGTAAGTTTGTCGCCGACGTGGCGGTTCTCTACCCCATCGCCTCGGTCTGGGCGGATTTCGTGCCCTCCAACCGCCCTGTTTGGCATATGGATGTGAACCCCGGTGCGGCGAAGGTGGACGACGCCTGGCAGGCCGTCACCCGAACCCTTCTGGGATGTCAGCGCGACTTTGACTATATCGACGAGGCCAGTGTGGGCAAGGCGCGCATATCCACAGGCGCGATGGGCGTAGGGGAGTGCCGATACTCCGTGCTGGTTCTGCCAAATGTCACCACCCTGGAGTATGCGACGCTGGTCAAGATCATGCGATTCGTGGAGCGGGGCGGTACCGTCGTCGCGTGTGGCGATATCCCCAGCCAGCGTGCTGATGCCGGTTCCGTTACTGAGTTTCGAAAACTGTCCGACCAGTTGTGGAGCAGTTCCGCGGCGTGGAGCAGCAGGGTGATATGGCTGAAGTCACACGAGGCCTTGCCGAAGGCGATGGAGGCGATTGGCGGAGCCGATGTGCGGGCCATCACCGCAGGGATGGATGTCTACAGCCATCATCGCTCGGTCAAGAGCGGGGACATCTATTATTTGCAAAACAACGGCGTAAAGACGGTCTCTGGTGATGTCAGCTTCCGAGCCACCGGCCGGGTTCAGATTTGGGATCCCGTGAGCGGTACGATGGAAGCAGCCAAGGCGAAGAGCTCCGGTCGGTACAGCACCGTGTCGTTGAACCTGCCCGCGCGTAACGGGCTGTTTTTGGTGTTCGACCGCAGCCGACAGGGGTAACTGCAGCTATCGACCCTGAAGCGCAGTCTACCAGCACAACTCGGGCTCTTGTTTAGCTGATTCCGCGACATAAATGTCTCGGCTACTGATCAGCAAGCCCGCTAAAGCGGACTACGGCACTTCGTGCCGATGGTGGTAACGCCACCCCAGGCTGCTTCAGCAGTCTTGTTTTTCAATAGCCGAGACATTTATGTCGCGGAATCGGAGGCACACTAGCTCGTTTGGCATATGTGGGGCATTATCTGCTCAACCATCAACGACGGGTTCCATCAACCTGCTAAAGCAGGCCTCGTCACCCATCGCTAATCATTTGGCTGTCCGCTGAAGCGGACGCCTCCCGGACGCCCCCTGCGCCCGCTTGCGGGCTGCAAATCATTAGCCACGCGGTGAGGGAACCCCTATACGGACGCCAGTCCGTGGGGTGACTAAACCCGTGGCAACGGTGACTGGTAGCCTGCGATTTACACCACCGATCCCGACGCGACGGGTTCTGCTATCCGCCAGACCGGCGCGGTCTTGAGCCTTCTGCATCCGCTAGCCTACACACAGACCGCCCCGGACATAGGCAACGTTTGGCTGCAATAAGGGCGAACAGCGAACTCGCACGTCACTGTGTCTCCTCAGAGTGACGCATTAGTTGCACTCATGACCTACGGGTTCCATGGCCCGCGTTCCGGCGGGGGATCGCACAACGGGAGCGCTTGACTTCATAATGGCAGAGATGTATAATTGATTAGTCGGTTAACTATCAACCGGATAACAGTTAGCCAAACCGCAGATGGAGCCAGCCAATGAACCAGCAAGAAAAGCCAGCCACCGCAATCGCATGGAAGCTACGCGATATCCAGCATCACCACATGTTGATGATCCACAATATTTTAGGCCGCCACAGCCTGCACTGTGGGCAGCCGCGTATCCTGCACACGGTGGCGGATATGGACGGGGCCTCACAGCGAGAAATCGCCGATAAGCTGCAGATATCCCCCGCCTCGCTGGCTATGTCTATCAAACGGATGTGCAAAGCCGGACTGCTTGAAAAAGTGGCGAGCGAAACCGACCAGCGGACAAACCAGATACGCATCACACCCAAAGGGATGCAGCAGCATATCGACTGTTTATCTGAGTGTGCTGAGGCCGACGCGAGGATGCTGGAGGGGTTGAGCCAAGCAGAGATCGGACAACTAGGTGATATTATCTCGCGGATCTACGATAACTTGATACACATGACGGTGGAAAAAGATGCTTAAAACTCTGCTGCCCTATCTGCGTAACTATAAACTGGCCGCAATCCTCTGCCCGATTTTGATGCTATTCGAAGTGTTCGGCGATATCTTGATGCCGCTGCTGATGGCGCATATCATCGACAAAGGCATTTCGCAGAAGGATATGCACACCATCATCTATACAGGTGTTGGTATGATCCTGCTGGCACTGTTCGCGCTGGCCTGCGGTGCCTACGCCAGCCGTTTAGCGGCGGTGGCTTCCATTGGTGCTGGAGCCGAGATACGTAATGATCTATTTCAGAAGATACAGTCTTTCTCTTTTGCTAACCTAGATAGATATAGTATCCCCTCGCTCATCACGCGCCTGACGTCAGATATCAACAATATCCAGCAGATCATCATGATGAGCCTTCGAATCATGGTACGTGCGCCTTTTATGATGATCCTGGCTCTTGCCATGACACTATTCATCAACCCTCAACTCGCCATGGTGTTCATTGTGGCCATCCCGCTGCTGAGTATCTCACTGGTGTACATCATGTCCAAGGCACACCCACGGTTCAAAATACTTCAAACAAAGATCGACGGACTAAATACCTCAGTCCAGGAGAACCTGATCAACATCCGCGTGGTGAAGTCTTTTGTGCGCACCGACTACGAGCAGCAGAAGTTCAAGGCGTCCAATGACGACCTGATGAACAGTGCGCTTCACGCTTTACGGCTGGTGATCACGCTGATGCCGATCATGCAGCTCATCATGTTTGGCTGCATCATCGCCATCCTGTGGTTCGGCGGTAAAATGGTCAGCGTCGGCCATATGCAGACCGGCCAGTTGATCAGCTTCATCAGCTATGTCACGCAGATATTGATGTCGCTGATGATCCTGTCGATGGTGTTCCTGATGCTCACCCGCGCGAAGGCTTCGGTGGAGCGTGTGGTCGAGGTGATGGAGACTGAGCCAGATATCGTCGATCCAGCTCAGGCCGTCACATCGGTGGCGGACGGCTCCATTGAGTTTCAGGATGTGCATTTCAGGTATGCTTCGGGCTCAGGCGACGAAACACTCGCCAAAGTCACCCTGCGTATCGAAGCTGGCGAAACCATTGGAATCATCGGCTCCACTGGCTCCGCGAAGACCACTCTGGTGCAGCTCATCCCCCGGCTGTATGACGTGACCGCGGGTGCAGTGTTGGTGGGCGGGGTCGATGTGCGCAAATACGCTATCAGCCATCTTCGGGACGCGGTGGCGATGGTTCTGCAGAAGAACACTCTCTTCTCAGGTACTGTGCGGGAGAACTTGATGTGGGGAAATTCCAACTCCACCGAGCAGCAGATACAGCAAGCGTGCGAAGCTGCTCAAGCCTGGGATTTCATCAACGAGCTGCCGGAGGGGTTGGATTCCAGCCTGGATCAGGGTGGCGTGAACCTGTCAGGTGGCCAACGCCAGCGGCTGTGTATCGCCCGTGCCTTGCTGAAGCAGCCCAAAATCATCATATTGGATGACTCCACCAGTGCTGTCGATATGGCGACCGATGCGCATATCCGTGAGAGCTTTAATACCCGGCTGGCGGATGTGACCACGCTGATCATCGCACAGCGTATCAGCTCAATTTCCCACGCCGATCGGGTGATCGTGATGGATGACGGTAAGGTGAACGGCTTCGGCACCCAGGAGCAGTTGCTAGAGAACAATGAAATCTACCGCGATGTTTATGAGTCGCAGCGGGAAGGGGCGTTAGCAGGATGAGCACTGAGTGGCAAAAAGCGAAAGCCGTTCGTCGAGATCAGGGCATCGGAGGCCCCGGCCCGGGTCATGCCCCCTTCGCCACGGTAAAACCAAAGAACGCCGTCAAGACCTTGATGCGGCTATTCGCCACGCTGGCCGGCAGCCTGCCGCTGCTGATCGCCGCGATGGTGTTGACTATCCTCAGCGCCTTCGCCGGAGTGGCAGGCACCTATTACCTGAAGCCGTTCTTCAATGGTTTGATCGGCGGGGTCGGCCCGGCCGGGATGCTGGGCACGCTAGGCATGATGAC
The DNA here is from genome assembly GCA_963677485.1 of Armatimonadota bacterium. Taxonomy (GTDB): domain Bacteria; phylum Armatimonadota; class HRBIN16; order HRBIN16; family HRBIN16. The sequence continues at coordinate 2,728,843 of OY781964.1, forward strand.
GTTGATTTTCCTGGCGGGTGCGCTCTGCACCTACCTGAGCAGCCTGATGATGGTCACCATCGCGCAGCGCACCACCAACCGCATCCGCACCGCGCTGTTCTCGCACCTGCAAAAGCTGCCGCTACGCTACTTTGACAGCAACACGCAGGGCGAACTGATGAGCCGCTTCACCAACGATGTGGACAACGTAAATATGGCGTTGGAGCAGAGCCTGTCATCGACCATCACCTCACTCATCACCGTGGTGGGCACCTTCTTGATGATGCTGTGGTTCAGCCCATTTCTGACGCTGTTCATCGTGCTGATGCTGGTCGTGATGGGCTACGCGATGAAATACGTGGGCGGCAAGAGTGCTCGGTATTTCCGCGAGCAGCAGAAGTCGCTGGGAGCGCTCAACGGCTACATCGAGGAGATGATGGAAGGTCAGAAGGTGGTCAAGGTGTTCAACTACGAACAGACCGCCCAGAAGGAGTTTGGTAAACGGAACGAGGAGCTGCGTTTGGCTTCGACCGATGCCCAGACCTTCGCCGGTATGCTGATGCCCATCATGGGTAACCTGTCCTACATGAACTACGCGGTGACCGCCATGGTGGGCGCGATTATGACCATCCGCGGGCTGATGGACATCGGCACCATCGCCGCGTACCTGCAATACACTCGGGCCTTCTCACAGCCCATCACGCAGATCGCCAACCAGATCAACATGCTGCTGGCTGCTCTGGCCGGTGCTGAACGTATTTTCGATGTGATGGACCAAACCCCGGAGATTGACGAAGGCAAGGTTCGGCTGGTCCTGGCCACCCGCAACGCCGATGGCTTGCTGATCGAGCACGAAGGTGACCCCACTGCCGACTTTGAGCATAGTTTCCATGCCGCAGATGCCACGCCTGATGAGCCCCTGGAAAGCCTGCTGGCCTGGCGCACCGTGTCCGCCGATGGCACCGTCAGCCTGCGGGAATGCCGCGGTGATGTACGCTGCGACGAGGTGGATTTTGGCTATGTGCCCGAGAAGCTGGTGCTGAAACAACTCAGTGTGTATGCCGAACCCGGGCAGAAGATCGCATTCGTGGGCTCCACCGGTGCGGGCAAGACCACCATCACCAACCTGATCAACCGGTTCTACGAGATCGAATCGGGCAGTATCACCTACGACGGCATCGACGTCCGCGAGATCAACAAGGCGGATCTGCGCCGCACGCTGGGTGTGGTGCTGCAGGATGTACACCTCTTCCAGGGCAGCATCCGCGAAAACATCCGTTATGGTAAAGCGAACGCCACCGATGAGCAGATTGTTCAGGCTGCGAAACTGGCCAATGCCCACGGTTTTATCAGCCGTCTGCCCGATGGTTATGACACGGTGCTGACCGCCGATGGCATCAACCTTTCGCAGGGTCAGCGGCAGCTTCTCTCCATCGCCCGCGCGGCCGTGGCTGATCCGCCGGTGCTGATTCTGGACGAGGCCACCAGCTCCATAGACACCCGCACCGAGCGGCTGATTGAGCGGGGTATGGGCCAACTGATGCATGGACGCACCACCTTTGTGATCGCCCACCGGCTGTCTACCGTGCGCAACGCCGACGCCATCATGGTGCTGGAGAACGGCGAGATCATTGAGCGCGGTAACCATGCCAGCCTGCTGCAGCAGCGAGGGCGGTACTACGAGCTGTGTACCGGCATCGCGGAGCTGGCTTAGGGGTCGGAGTTCACACGCGGAGACGCGGAGGGCGCGGAGGGGAGCAAACGCAAAGGCGCAAAGGGGCAAAGACGCAGGGGATACGAATCCGTTGGTCATTTGTCTGAACCACGGATGGACACGGATGAACGCGGATGGGATCAAACGCAAAGACGCAAAGGGGCAAAGGCGCAATGATATGTGATTACGCCGGTCATTCGTCTGAACCACGGATTTCACAGATGGGTTCAGATAGGTGCGGATGGGGAGGCAACCAATCGGGCGAACGGCGTTCCCAGGAGAAATCCCCCTTTGCGTCGTTGCCCCCTTGCGTCTTTGCGTTGAATCCCTCTCCACACCAACCCAGATGTAAACCAAAACTAGATAAATCAGACCCGTTTTCGTAATCAGCTAAAAACCACTTGACTCGCAAACCATATCGGGTATAATGACCACATAACAGGCGTATATAAGCCTGGATACGATCCAATGATGGGGGTATCAATATGAGTATGTACGTCGCCGTTCCGGTTTTGTTGTGTCTATTGCTGTTTACTGGGTGGGTAGCATGCGCCACGCCCAACATGTGGAGTACGGGACAACCGATTAGTGCCAGCATGACCGAATCCCCTGCGGGAACAGTCCATGCCCCCGGCACCAAAAGTTACACCATTACCGCCACCGACACAGACACCGCCTTTCCTAACTATGTGGGTCCTGTGCCCGATACCCTGACCTACGCCTGGACCGCCACCAAAGGCACCATCTCCGGTGGAGCCAACGCCACATGGACCATACCTGCCGATGTCAGAGGACTGATTAGCTGTCAGGTGGTGATTGATGATGTGGCCACGATGCCGCCCGGCGACTTTGGAGCACGGGATGACACCGCTATCACCTTAACTCGAAGCATGACTGTGCCTTACGCCAACGCCCAGTATGAGACATTCGCCACTGACAATGTGTCTGGCGTAACCAAAATCCGCTACAAACTAAGCAATGTTGGCTGCAGTTGCCAGCAGCTCAAGGTAGAATACCAGGAGCAGGCCTCAAGCTTCCATACCTGCGACTGGACACCCATACTGACTACGGGCAACCCGGCCCAACTGATCAGCACCACCACTGATGGCGATAGCGTGGTCAACCAGGTATACGAGCTATCCTGGAATACCCTGGGGCTGCATAACGCAGACTACCAGTTACGGCTGAAGGCGGACTACAATTGCAACTGCCATCAGACGGCGTTCCGTAGCTTAGAGCAGACCCACACCGTGAATGTGAAGAACCTGGATATCACCACTCGCAACCCAAACGGGAATGTGGATTACCTGCGATGGGACCCGGAGCAGAGTCTTGCTGATACCACCATTCAGAGTACGCTGGAAGACCACGGCGGTACGTCCGGCACCACTCTGAATATCAGCATCTACCACTCCGACCGGACAGCCAACCCGACACCCGTCTGCACGGCTACCGTAACCACCGACAGCAACCCTGTGTCCACATATACATGGGATGGGAAAGATGGCTCGGGAGCGACTTGTGCGCCTGGCATCTACCTGTTTACGGTCAACGCCACGCACAACCAGACCGGCGGAGGGGACTCCGTAAGCGACCGTGCGTCGGATGCGTTCATCATGGAAGACCGTATGTTGAATGTGACAGGACAGGATGATAAGCTGGACTTTCAAGCGAAGGTTCAGGGAACAGTTGCTAATTCGACTATCATACGAATTGATCCACAATTAGCAGTCCTGGGATCATCAACAGGGACGACACCACTTAACAGTCCGACGCCTACTACAACTTCCGACTGGCTTCAGGTTGCTAGAGTAGACCAAGATGGTGACTCCTCTATCTGGGTTATGTCAGGAAAAGACGGTACGCCAGAAAATGACAAAAGCCACACTGCAAGACCGGTATTGGCCTTAAATGATGACCTACCACCACTAAGTGTCTTAGGTGTCATTGGTGAAGAAAATTTTGGGGAGCCTATTGGATACATCCAAGCTATCTCTGCGTCGGCTGCATCTCTGTATAACACATTTGCACACGATACTTATCAAGGAGTATCACCAAATCGAGTAAAGCTTACGCATGCTAAACGACCGTCATTCGGTGGCATCTGTAACACCAACACATGCTCGATCTCTACAAGTTGGGTTCAGCAGAGCCTTGAAGAACTGCACCGTGGGCAGATAATAGAATCTCTCCATGCTATGCGGCAAAATAGATTATTCCTATTTGCAGGTCATAGTAATAATCTTCTCCTAATGTGTAAACAGCCATACTGTGCTGTAACATCGCTATCCACATCACGCATTAAAAATGATTGGGGCAAGATAGCTATACTAGTCGGGTGTGAGACGGCACGCAATGGTGGGGGGGTATCATTTGCACATGACCTAGCATCACGTGGCTGGCATGTAATAGGGTATAAACGCCTGCTGTTTTCTGACAAGGCTTCAGCTTTCATGGATGGACTACGGGTATTTCTACCGATGTCCGACGTTCCTGGTAAATACGATCTGCCTATCACGGAACCATCTATCCGTACTTGGGTACAGTTGGCAAATGCATATGCCGCCGATAATTGCCCGAATTCTCCGAATGATGACGAACAAAAGGATTTAAAACGGGGAATAAAACCAATAAACTATTTCATATACATCCCTGCTGGGACATAATAGGAGTAACGATGATGATCAAAAGATTGGTAGTTGCTTTGCTGGCAATCACAGTTACTATGATCGGCACTGCCGTTCGGTGTGATGCCCAATTACTTACCCAAAATCAGGCAACCAGCGTTATACGGGGATGGCTAGGAAACGCGAGCTGGACACCAACGGAATGCGATGAATCTACGTATGTATGCCGATGTGGTACCACTAAATATGTTTTTAGAATTAGAAATGCCACCGACGTACTGCGTAATGACCGTATATCCGGGAATCTACTATACTGGGCTTCAGGTTTTACCGATGATGATAATAACGAAGACCCTCAAGTGCTCGAAGCCGCATTTAATGCCTGGGCACCTTCACACCTACCCCCGTCATTTTTGGCCAAAATGACTCGGTCCACACCGTACTTCTGGTGCTATCGACAGGCTAATGGAATTGAACACCTAAGCACATCAATTGCGATATCCGTCAACGCACAAGGCCAGATAAACTACGCAAATATCTGCGATTGTGTGTTGCCAGACTATACTGGTAGTATTCCTGTAACGCCTACACAAGCGATGCAGATTGCCGCAACATGGGTGTCTACGAAGTACGCAGGTATTACGAATCAACTTTCTTGGCCACAACAATCTAGTAATCCGTACTATGGGTACAGGAATAATGCTCCAATTCTATACTATATGGTTTACTGTGTGTTGGATTTTGGTAATGGACTGACTTCAGAACCAACCATCACTGTAAATGCAAATACAGGTGAGGTGTGGGATAATTCCAGTAGTATCGGTTCCGCAACGATGAGTAAACCTCATAAAACGACCATGCTCATCACCTTGTATGACAACAAGACCCAGATTGGCTACCCCAACTCACTGATGCCGTTAAAACCACTCCAGTCCCTCGCCAAAGGCCACAAGATCAGCGCAAAAGCGGGGGAGAAGGCCTTCACCATAGACGGCAAGCGGATTGCCCTGCCCGCGAAAGTGGTAGCCAAGGCAGGCACGCTCTACCTCCCCTGGCAGGCATTGAAGTCGCTGCCGGGTGTGAAGTGCAGCTACGACGCGAAGCTGAACAAGCTGGACATCACCACCACACCGGCGGTGAAGAAGGCGAAGTAGGCACCGAAACCCATAACCGGCGCGGGCACCCGCGCCGGTTTTTTCGTATTGGCTCCTCCCCTGTACCCGCTTGCGGGCTGCGATATCGATGACGCGCCGGCGATTCTGTCTGAACCACGGATCACGCTGATGACACGGATAGGTTCGGATGGAGAGGGAGGGCTAACCGCCAGACCGCGCCGGAGACGGGCCGCATAGTAATTGTAGGCGTACTGAGAAACCGGCGCGGTCAAGTACCCCCCGGCGCCTATGCGTCATTGCGTTTCGTCCTACCATTCGTGTCCATTTGTGTTCATTCGTGGTTACAATAGAGTCCGTTACTCCATCGTGCCGATCGCTGCCCGCCTCGGAGAAAGACCGGCGCGGTCTTGGGTCTTGAGCTGCCGCTATCGTACTGTCAGACCGCCCCGGACATGGCCAAACAAAACCCGACGGCCAATTGGCGCATCGATAATGGGCACTCCGCTAGACCGCGATGTCGCTATTGTCTAAACCACGGATGGACACGGATGAACGCGAATAGGATCAAACGCAAAGGCGCAAAGGGGCAAAGACGCAATGATATGTGATTACGCGGGTCATTTGTCTGAACCACGGATTTCACGGATGGCAAGGATAGGTTCGGATGGAGAGGGAGGGCTACAAGGTACTTCACCTTTGCGTCCTTGCCCCCTTGCGCCTTTGCGTTAGAATCCGTTCCTAATCTGTGCCATCTGCGTCATCTGTGGATCTATTATCCCCTACCGGCAGAAGCGAGATACGCACCATCTCCTCGGTCTCCACGACGGGTATACAGACAGACAGAACGCCGTCTTCCAACACGTACCCCATCACGGAGCCATCTGACACTCTTCGGCATCCCGCGAGTTCCCGGTCTTGCGGCAGACGCACCGAGGCGTGGATGTCATGCACGGGCACGTTGGGAAGCTCTAGCTGGTAGTTGGTGAAGCACAGCAGCAGACCATTGGTGTCCGCACTCTGCAATACGGTGACCTCGACACAGCGGGGGGCATCGCACGCCACCAGCAGTTCCGATGCCGCATAGCGGTGCATCATGTCCATACCGAAGCTTTGCTGCGATTCGTTCTGCAGCGCGAACAGGGATGAGTAGAGGTAGACGCATCGGCCCTGGCCGTAGCTGTTGACAGTCAGACCAGCATACTCGCTTACCGCGCCGGGAGGGTTGGAATGGACGGAGGCATATTGTGCAGCATCGCCCGGGTTGAACAGCGGCTCTGACACCTGCCCCAGCACAGTGGCGGTGGTCGCCTTGACCATCGGTGATGGCATGTCGGACAGCACATACTGAAGGTTACCTGTTGCTGTGCCATCGGGAACGGTGTCGGGCTCACCATGATATGCCAGGTAGTTCGTCCACTTCGACATCTTGCCGGTGTAAGTAACTCCAAACACATCAGCCAACTGGAAATCGCCTGAGGAGGTGCCGTCCGTGAGGTTGAGGGAGCTGCATCCGGTGGCGACCAATGTGCCGCCGTCATAGACAAACTGCTGGATCGAATCCACCTCGGCGGTTGTCATGTTCATGGCGTTGTTGACTATTAATGTTCGGAGCCCGTGGAGATCAGGCCGGTCACTGGTGATGATCTTGTAGGGGATGTTGGCCCTTCCCAGTATGACGGATGTGCCGATGGTCTCTTTGATGGTTTGGATATCGCCGGGCGGAAGCATGTTGCTTCGGCCCCCGCTGGCCAGTTTCATGTCGGTGCCGTTGTCGCGAGGGTCAATATGGGAGGGCATTGAGAAATACAGTCCGACATCGGCCAACAGACTCGCCTTCATGTCCCTCACGGCAGTCAGGAATGGCCGAACAGCAGCGTTCACCCGCCCGAGTTTGTCGTAAACCTCTGGGCAGAGGGTGCCGTCTGGGTTGATGGCGTCGATGAAGAAGCAGGCCCCGCCATTCGCCAGCGTGAGCGCGGCGTGGCACAACAGCTCCTCGTCACTTTTGGTGGAGGTGTGATCCCACAAGTTAACGCAGCGTGAGGTCATAAACTCGAAAGGCACATTCCGCGAGAAGGCTGACAGCACCTTGGTGACTATCGAGGCCTGATATCGCCCGCCGTAGAAGTCGCCGCTGGCGTATTCACATGCGGCGGCGATTCCGGGGCACTGGGCCGTCCTCCAGCCGAACAGCACTGGCGAGAACTGGTAGGTCACGCTGATCTCCGGGCGTTCGGATTTCACATGCTGCCGCATGTCATCTACAAACTCAACCATCCATCTTTCGCGAGCCTGCTGGAAGGCGATCCAGGCTGGGTCAGACCAGTTCACGATGTGCGGTATCTCCATGCCCGTTTCACGCCGGAACTTCGCGCGGCAGTGGGGGCATACGCAGACGATGGGCCAGAACACCATGTCGATGAATATGCCATCCACATCATATGCGATCACTTCCGATATCTCCGCCTTCGCGGCCTTCACATACTCTGCGCTGTTCGGGCAGGCCAGCCAGAAGCGGCCCTCCTGCTGATGGCCGTCAAAGGCCTCCATGCGCCACTCGGGATGCGACTGCGCGGCGTGGTTGTGGAAGAGCGCGGTGGTGTAGGCGATGGGCACGATGCCCTCTGCACGCAGCAGATTCACGGTCTCGCCGAAGATATCCCGTCCGTGCAGGTTCGCATGCTGGTGCCCGACCTTCGTGGGATAGTAGCAGTTGCCATTATGGTCGCAGGCATAGACCATGGCTGACTCAAACCCGCCTCTTTTGACCATGGCCACGTAATTGGCCGGGTCGAACTTGGTCATGAATGACGGGTCGTGTTCGGTGATGTGGTTGTCAATCAACAACCGTGTGTAACACTCTTCATACCAGGGCATATGCGGCCTCCTTAGAGCACCAGGTCTGGATTACCAGGTCCGAAGTGCTTCAACATGACGATGGGATCGGACAGCGAGGGGTTGGTGATGCTCACCCCTGACTTGGCGGCCTCTTCACTCACGAAATACTCATCGCAGGTCAGTTGGCCGTACCGAATCAGTGCAGGCGACTCGATGTCCCACACGCCCATTTTGCCATGACCCTGCAATACGATCAAACCATACGCGGCGGCATCTTTGATCACGACAGAGCGTCCGGGCAGCACAGTCAGCTCCTTCGCCGAGTAGGCGGTGTTGCGGTAACAAATCCAGTTTTCGATGTAGCCTTCAGTGTTCATCTCATCCAGGCCCCGAACAGGTTTGGGCCGCATGAAGTGATTCTGTGCGAACTCAGGATCGAGGTTCGCCTCCCAGTCGATCACCTCCATGAGGTAGTCAAAATCGCCTAGGCGGTCTGCTGGCGTGTTCTTCCACAATAGCTCCTCAGCGATGATCTGGTCGCCGACCAGCGACTGGTACATCGCGAATACATCCGATGCGGTTTGAGGCTCGTAGGTGCAGAGGCTGCCCGGGGCGTGCAGAATACCGGGTGGGACATCCCAGCCCGTGCCGGGTTCCAGCCGATAGGCTTTCGAGAGGTTGGTGATCTTATTGTCGCCCCTGGTGAAGTTCACCAGTGCCTGCCGCACCTGCTCTTTGCTGGTGCCAGGTTCAAAACCAAAGAAAGTATATGGGAAATCGGCTCCGTAGTTGTTGAGCTGGGTTGGGAAGAAGTAGGCTTCGGGCTTCCCCATCTGGCCGATCAGCGCCGCATGTTGGTTTCTGTGATGGATATGGTGTGGGAGAGGGCCTTTGTTGTCGAAAAACTTGGAGAACATGGGCCACTTTCCGAATTTGCTCCAGAGACGCTCACCGATGACAGCTGCCTGCAGCTCGTTGATGACATCGAGGAGCCGAACCTGCTCGGTCTTCCCATCATGCTCCAGCACCACAAAACTGAGGCCCTCGTCCTGACCGGTGTCGGGGCCGTTGTCAGCCATCGTGGTTGAGGAGAACCAGCGTTCATCGATGCCGCCCCGTGCCCCACCCAGCGCGTAGTAGTCATCGGGGTGAAGCTTGATGCGTCTGCCGGGCACGCAGAACGACCTCGGCACCCAGTTGGGAGCCAGTCTCAGAATACCCTTCCCGTCGTCCATCGCCGCCTGAGCCAGGAACCGTGTGCTCGCCATACCGATATCCTCCATCTCACTCGCAGGGTAGAGGTCGTGGAGATTGTGAACCGCCCCTCTGTGACCACTGTGGTTATCTTTCAGTTAGTTCGTGATGGACTGGTCATGTTCCTCTATGTGCGATGTTCTGTAGCTGATGCTATCGTAGGGGCCACCCTTGTGGTGGCCCTAATCATTGTTCATTCGGTAGTGATTGTTTAGGGCGCCCACAAGGGACGCGCCTACGACCAGCTACATACAAGCGCCAACGCAACCCCTGGAAACATCCTTACCCATAGACGGTGTCTTTCCCATTCCTGATCTGGGGCAACCACGGGGGGATTGCCCCTACCGTGGAAGACATGGACACGGCACGCCATGTCCCTACCCCATCTGTGGATACAGCTTCAGGCCATACACGGTCACGGTGTCCTGCGGACGCAGCTTCTGCAGCGGGCAGCTCAAACTAATGGGCAGCCGACCTTGGGAATCGGCGCGGGCGGTGACGATGAGCTGCTGCTGGCGTGGGTGCTTGATCGCGGTGCATTTGGCCACACCGGACCCAGTGCCCGCCTTCAACTCGAGCCGGGTGAAGCGGTGCGCCATCTTGACATCAGCATACACGCTATACCGCTTGCCCGGTTGAAGTCCGCTCAGCATACACTGCATACCGCCCGATTTACTGGGGTGGAGCACTATCTGTTGGCCAGATATCTGCGCACCGGCCTGCCGCCAGCCGGAGGCGGTCAGGGCGAGTTCCGGCTGTTTGAGCGGCTTGATGGGCAGCACCACTTGCAGAAGCGCACTGCCGAATGCGGGCAGCACACCCTCCCACTCCGCCTGACCGTTCTTCACGGTGAGGGTGATTCTCTGGCTGGGCTTGAATGCTGACTTCAGCTTGTACTTGGGCGAGAGTCGTGCCCACTGCGCCCAGCCAGCGTTATCCACCGTCGCTCGGATGTCGATGGCCAGCGGCATGTATTTAGGCGCCAGCTTGATATCGCGGCCCAAGTGACCGCCATTCGGACCCAGCTCGTATGGGATGTTGTAGCGCTGCCGGTCTTGCAGCCATTCCGTCCACCAGTTGTTGTGCTTTTCGTCTATGAGGTACAACTCGGCCTGAAGCGGTCCGTTCGCTATCGGCAGGTGGTCGAGTTTCAAGCTCACGGGTTCATCACCGGTGGCGGAGATGCCTTCGCGCAGATGCACCATCAGGCAGCGCAGCACAGTGGACTTGTCGTGCTGCACATACGCCCCCAGGCGCACATCGGCCTCAGGGTTCAGCTCCTGACCAGCCTGGCTGACCGGCAGCACGCGGCTGCCCTCCAGCATCTTGCTGATTCGGATGGCATGGAAAACCGGCGGATGCACGGCGTGGTAGTACAGCAGACCCAGATCACCGGTGGTCAGCGCATAGCGGTTCCAGGCCAGCACCACGTTGGGCTGCTGCCCCGCGCAGATGTTCTTCATATTGTATAACGCGGCCCCACGCTGTTCTGCAAAGTCCGTTTCAGCTGCACAAACCTGCCCGTTCTTGTCGGTACCGCCGTATGAATCGAAATACCCATACTCCGGCATGTGGATTTCCAGTGCCGAGAGCTGTGGGTACTTCGCGGTGAGCGCGTTCAGGTAATCCGACTTCCACTTCATTCCCGCGGCGAAGGTCATGCCGATGGAGGCTTTCGGGTTCTTGCGTTTGATCGGCGAGAAGGGGTTGATCCAGTCCTCGCTGAGCACTGTCCAGTCGCTGAAGCCAAACCAGCCGATGTTGGTGCCTTTTTTACCCGTGGCGTAATTGGTGCCCTCGGCCCAGTGCTTCACATAATCCTCAGCCTGGCCAGGGAAGGCGTAGTAGCATCCCATATAGAGCTGACTGCCCAGCACCTGCTCCGCGGCATCGATCCAGTAGTCCATCATCTTGATGCACTCTCGGCGGTTATCCGATTCATTCATCAGCGTCTGCGTACCGGGGATGACGCACTTAATCTGCCAGTCCATCTCAATGCCGAACAGGAACGTCCAGTTGCGCACCGCATCGCGGCTGTAGGTGTCCGCCAGCCACTGGAACATGCTCTTCAAGTAAGTGTGCCACTTGGGGTAGCTGTTGGGCTGCCGCACAGGGTAGCCGTATTCGGCGGTGACATGCCCGCCTTCCATCAACGGGGCGGGCATTGAAGGAGTGCCCATCACCAGTAACGGGGTCAGACCCCAGCGCAGCGTGGTGTCGAAAAACGCCTTATGCGCGGGTGTGGGTGTATATACGATGTCGCCCGCGCTGTTCGTGGCCCAGGGCGTGGTGCGCGCCGATGAGCTATCCTCGGCGAACCATCCGAAGCCGTAGCGCTGGGTGCCCTCAAAGCGCGTCACCGCGTAGTTATTCGGTGGGTTCGGCTCATCGTAGAAGGCGTTGCTTTGCACCGCCTGGGGCACATGCCGGAAGAGCATCCCCCCATTCAACTGACCGCCGCAATCGACGATGAACTGACATCCGTTAGGGTTGGGCATTCGGCACCTCATGAGTGGTTTGGTATTGTATTGATTATAACCGAAGGAGGAAGGAGAGGAGGAGACAGAAGAAAGGAGACGGGAGTCAGGAGGGGAGGGGATGAAGATGCTGCGTGTGTATGTGTGCGTGGAACAAACTGTCATCGATCGAAATACAGGTATAATAGGACGATCCTTCAAGGGTAAGGCAGCACGTACATGAAAGCAGAATGAGGTATACCCATGTCGACACCGGCCCAATCATTTACTGATTTAATTGTGTGGCAGAAGGCACATGCATTTGTGTTGACCATCTATGAACTATCCAACGCATTTCCGAAAACCGAGGTTTTTGGGCTCACATCGCAATTACGTCGAGCTGCAATATCAATTCCGGCTAATATCGCTGAAGGGTTCAAGAAACAAACACAACTCGATAAAGCCCGATTTATGAATACCGCGGAAGGTTCGCTAGAGGAGTGTCGATACTATTTGATATTAGCTCATGATCTTGGTTATCTAGACAAAACTATCGCGTGGGAGCAGAGTACGGAAGTAGCACGGTTACTTAACAGTTACCGGATGGCGATCATGAGCAAGATACCATCAAAGCGTTAAGGCCTGTCAACTTAGGCATCTCCTCCCTCCCATGTCCCATGTCCCGTCCTCCTGACTCCTGACTCCTGACTCCTGACTCCTAGCTCCTAGCTCCTGGCTCCTCCCTTGCCTCCTCCCCCTAGCGGCTGGCGAGGGCGGCGTTGAGAGCATTGATAAGTTTTCCCGAGGTGAAGTCAGGATATCTCACAAACTCATCACCCTTGCGGTCATATACGATAGACGTGAACAAGCTGTTGATGCCGTAACGTCCGCTGATCACCGGGTCCATGCTGTAAGAAACTACCAGCGTATTCACCTTGTTTTTAAACCGGTCCAACAACTCGTTTTGCACCATCACCAGCGGCCTAAGGTCACCGCGCGGGGCTGTGAAGAATACTACGCTGGGCTTATGGCTGCGGCGCGCCGCATCGATCTGGCGAATTTCACTGCGGTCGATCAGTTTTGTATAGATGGAGCTCGCCCATTTTCTATCGAGCTCGATTCGACAACGCTGTCCCATCAACTGGAAGTAGTCGAAAAGCATCCTGGACTTTTTGCGCTGATAGACGAAGTCATTGGCATCTATGATCTTCTGGGCCAGGTTGGTATCAAGGTCAACCTGCCTTTTGACGTAAAGCGCGTTCAGCATCTCTACCGAATTGACTTCTATGGAGGAGTATAAATGCTGGAAATAGGCACTCTGAAGCATGTCGAGAGGAGCGTCAGGGGCTATTTTGTTGGCTGCAGCCCATTGGCGTGCTTCTCCAAGCTCAAAAGTCTTCATGCATTTTGTTTCCAGTATCATGGGAAGCCGTACTTCAACACGCCGAAGCATTGAGGGGTCTTGGATCTGCTCTACACCCAGCTCGCTCTCCTTCACCACTAGCTTACCCGAACGCGCCAGCACGCCATCGGGCAGATCGGCTAAGATGGCGGTGGTGAGTCCAGAAGAGAACATGCCAGGAAAACTCAACTCGGTTTGGCTGGGAGGTATGTAGCCGGAGTTGCTGTCGATGACCGCGATTTGGGCCGCAATGATGATCCCTGCAAGCATGCCGACCAAGCTTGCAGAAACTATGCCGACTATATGGTTCTGTGGTTGAGGTGCTTCATCATTCATCATCATTCCCTGCCTGGTCGGGAGGACTGTTCATCAAACTGACGAGACACTGCGCTACACCATGTCCTTCGACTTTTGTAACCACGAACTCCAGGTTTTCGTATACCACACGGTCATTCATTTCCGGTGGCCTACCCAGCAGTGTTAACACCAGCCCACTGACCGAATCCACTTCTTCATGTTCAAGGTCGCAGCCTAGACGTTCCCCAAGTTCATCCAGCCTAACCGTGCCCTCTGCCAGTACTTGCTGTGTTCCTGCATTAAGTATAGCATCTGGGTTATCATTTCCTTCATCTATTTCGCCAACCAGTTCGGCAAACAGGTCACCGGTGGTCACCACCCCGGCGGTACCGCCGTGTTCATCCATCACCACAACCAACTGGGTTCTGGTGACGCGCATGCGTTCCAGCACCGCTTCCAGCTCTGTGGTTTCAGGAATGAATGGCGCTTCACGTATCATGTCACGGTTAAGCGGTTGCTCTGTGACAATCAGCCTGAGCACATCCTTGATATGCACCACCCCTATGATATGGTCCAGATCACCTTCATACACCGGATACCGTGTGTGCTGGTTTTCGGCTACCAGTTGTCGGAGCTGCTCATTGCTGGCATCCACCGGCAGGCCATCGATGTGAACCCTCGGCACCATTACCTCACCAGCGGTCAGCTCCCCAAACTCAAACAGCTCCCGCATCACCTGACCGGCTTCACCATGCAGCAGCCCTTCAGCCTGGCTTTCCTGCACGATGAGTTCCAGCTCTTCCGGTGTGTGGTAGTAGTTGGTGTTGATCTGCCGTTTGACGCCAAACAGCCGCAGGATCAGGTTACCCAGCGAATTCAACAGCCATACTAGAGGGGACAGAACCCTGTAGATCGCCACCATGATGGGTGCCACCGTAAGAGCAGTCTTCTCCGCACTGTCCAATGCCAGCGACTTTGGCACCATCTCGCCCAGCACGATGTGCAGGAAGGTCAACAACGCCATTGATAGTATGCTGCTGATGGTATGCACAACCACCCAGTCGGGCATGGTGACCGCATGCAGCAAGTTGGCGATGCCCGTGGCTAGTACGTGCTCACCATACATACCAAGCCCCAGGCTGGCGATGGTGATGCCAATCTGCGCCGTCGCCAGATAGCGGTCTTGACGGATGGTGCTCTGCAGCACACGCAAAACCAGTTTAGCGCCGGAATGACCGTCAGCCGCATTCGTCTCAATGGTTGCGCGGGAGACTCCGACAATAGAGAACTCCGCGATGACGAAAAGGGCATTGAGCAGGATTAAAACTGCGATGATGAGGGTAGGAATGAGCACACTCATGATTTCTCATCCTCTTTCTCATCACTCGCGACCGGCTTGACAATCACCCAGGTGATCACATTATCTTCCACGCTCTCCACTGTGGCCTCTGTACCATCAATGATCAGCACTTGCCCCGCCTGAGGGATATCACCCAGCTCCTCCATCACACGTCCTGCGACTGTGTGGGCCTGACCCTGCCATTCCACGCCGATATACTCGGATACCTCATCAATGCTCATCAGACCAGGCAGTCTCACTCTGCCGTCCGGAAGCACCACCGGCTCGGGATCGGCCTCTTTGAACTCATCGGCCATATCGCCTAATAGCTCACCCAGCACATCCTCCAGTGTGACCAAACCCTCCATGTCGGAGTATTCGTTGATCACAATCAACATATTAGTGCGCTTTTGACGCATCATAGTAAGCAGCCGCTCTACCGTCACGTTCTCCAGCACATACTGGACAGGTTTCAGCAGGCTTTCGATCGGAGGCATTTCGCCGCTTTGCAGCAGATGGTTCACGACATCTTTGGTATGCACAATCCCTACGATATGGTCCATATCCTCGCGATAGGCGGGAAGCCTTGAAAAGGGGCTGTCTAGAATCTGCTGCCAGAGCTGTGTTTGGGGGTTTGATAGATCGATGAACTCCACCTGACGGGTGGGCACCATGATCTGGTTCACATTCCGCATTCCGAACTGAAGGGCTTGATGCAAGCGCTGATGCTCATCGGGCTCAAGATAACCGCCGTCCCGGCTATCCACCAGCAGCATGTCGATCTCTTCGGGGCTGTGAATATGGTGGTGGCTGCCAGGGGTGTGTCCCATCAACCTCAAAATGAAGTGTCCGCAGCCATTCAGCACACGGATGGAGCCGCCGAAAAGAACCAAACTCCAACGCATCGGCCAGTAGGTGGCCATTGCTACCCGTAGAGTATATTGCAGGGCGAGTGATTTTGGGATCAGTTCAGCCACGAGTACTTGCGTCACCGTCATGACCACCAATACCGTCAATGCAGAGACGGAGGCAGTGGCGTGGGTGATGCCGAGTGATTGATACCAGGGTTGTAGAAGTCCAGAGAGGCGCGCCTGACTGTATGCGCCTAATACCAGGCTTGTAAGGGTAATACCAACCTGACAGGCCGCAATATAGCGGTCCAGGTGCAGTGGGCTGTCGATTTCGGCAAATAGCCGCGAAGCCATTGTGTTGCCTTGTAAGCTGAGTTGTCGCAGTTGAGTTTTTCGCACGCTCACGGCTGCGAATTCAGCCGCGACATACACCGCGTTGGCGGCGATGAGCAGTGCTACCACAATAAATTCTGTCATATCAGAAAAGGCTGCCAGCCTAAGTGGTCGTCTATGTCTTCTTCCATGCTACTCATTATACATCATATGAACACGGATACCTCTCAAATGTAAGCGTATTTCATCCGATGTTGATGGCAGTGTGGCTGCCTTATTGTGATATATTCCGAAAACTAGTATTTTTGCGAACACTGCCTGGGGTACTAAATTGTTAAAATCTCAATGGTATGGTCCATCATGTATTAATATGGGGGGATTTATGGCCATCTACTGGGGATTCATCTGCGGGATACTCTCTTCGAATTTGACGGAAGCCGGCAGCACGGGGCTGTTGTTCGGAGTATACGCAGTCTGCGAAGTGCTTTGGCGTATGAGGCATCTGCTGTTTAGGTCCGAGCATCACATCATTCATAGCGCCGCTTACGATCCTGCTGTTGGTCAGGCCTTGCTTCATGTACGGCACGCGTTCCGCGACTGGACATTCTATCTCTACCTCGGGCTGCGTCACGGGGCCATCGCCAGTGTCGCGTCTATCGTCGTCTGGGGCATCAAGCACGTCGCTAGCTGACAAGGCGGCTACTCGCGTAAAGCCATCTCTCTTTTCAGTTTGCTCGCCCTGCGCCAGTAAGACATAAAAAGCTTGGCAAAAATGGCTGTGAACACTACGCCTATGCTCACAGGTGCCAGCATCTCATGTTGGTAGTTCATGACGCCAAAGACCGCTATCGCGAATTCGATGATGGCGATAGTTCCGATCAATGTCATGATCCTCTGGTAGTGCTTCAGCCGCGATGGCAGATCAGTATATAGATCAAATGGTCCGTCGGTGCTTCTACGGCGGAAATAGGCCCACCGCCAGTAGGTGTCCACGCACTCAGCGCCTGTCTCCTCCACGAACTTGATATACGCCTGGCCTTCTA
Organism: Armatimonadota bacterium; assembly: GCA_963677485.1. Taxonomy (GTDB): domain Bacteria; phylum Armatimonadota; class HRBIN16; order HRBIN16; family HRBIN16. The sequence continues at coordinate 2,746,091 of OY781964.1, forward strand.
TATGCGATGGAAGGTTGTCCATCAGCTCGATACGATAGGTATATTCCCCAGGTTCACCCTCTTCGAACAGATACTGGGGTACGCAGTAACTGATGAACTGGTAGCCTTTTGCCGCCATCTCATTGAGCCATTTTTCCTCTTTCTCAAAGTCCAGAAAGAGCCGAGTGACTTTATGTCTCATTGACTTCCTCCAATGATTGTTCTGCTGTGATCAAGTAGCTGCTGCAAACGAATCACCTCATCAAGCATGATCTGATGCCCTGCCGGGGTGATTTCATACTCCTTCTTGCGGCTGCTGTCCGAGGCGCGCAACGCGCGGATCCACCCTTTTTCGAGCAGCGTACTGACCGCGCCGTAGAGGGTGCCCGGACCCAGTTGCACACGCTCTGCGGTCATCTCCTTCACAAACTGCATGATGCCGTAACCATGCATAGGTGTATGAAGTGCTAATAACACATAGAACACCGCTTCGGTCAGTGCGCCGCGGTCCGTGCTTTCAGGCATTTGGTGTCCCCCTCCATCTGGTAGTATCGTCAGGCGATATATCGGCTGACGATATATATATCAAGTATATCGGCTGACGATATACTGTGTCAATACTTTGCGGGTGATATTTCAAAATCCGTCATCGATGAAGGCCAATCCAATGATTTGTTGCCTGCACTGTAGCTGCCGTGTTAGCATAGCAGTAGTCAACTACAATTGCTGTGCCCAGGCATACACAAGAGAGGTTTCGCACGATGAAGTTCCCGCTGCTTTTACTCACATCCCTGTCACTGTCGTTCGCTGTCGGCACGGTCACTGCCGCCCAGCTCAAGCTTACCGGTCATATCGGCGGCCATAAGCTTAGTTTCACAGGCAAATCCATAGACAGCACCGCCAGCTATACGGTGAAAGGCCAGCCTGAGTATCTCGCCATCACGGAGATATACCCAGACACCACCAAGGATGTGGAGTATCGCTACCAGCTCTCTGCACCCGGTATCGGTGTATACCATCGAACCCGGAAAAGCCTGGGGTTTGGGCCAATCAGCTACTTCATCAAGGTGAATAAGTATCCGCTGGGCAGCATCACCATCAGCACCGATGGCAAGCCGGTCTGTATTCAGTCCGTGCGCGGGGTCACCGCCCAGGAGCTGCGCAAGATCAAAACCGCCGACAGCTTCCAGCTGATGGGCCTCATCCCCACCACCAACCCGAAGGAACGCCAACGGCTGGTGGATGTGCTCATGACCCGCCTTCGCACGCTGCCGGAGTATCACATCACCCGTGGTATGGCCTTCGAAATCCGCTACGCCAACATGGATGTAGGTGGCGTGAAGGCGGAGCTGGCACTCAGTCAGAAGTGGGCGAAGCAATACCAAGTGCCCATGATGCTGGGCATGGTCTCCTGGTGGGTGGGCACCCCGTTAGGTATTCCCGATGGGCTGGGAGGAACATTCAGCGACCTCAAATACCAGCAGGTTTGCTACTCCCCCGATGTGGAGATGCCCGAAAACCCCGCTTTGCGATCTCTGCTGGGCGACCGTTATAACCACCACTACGGACTGACCACGCCCAATATATGGAGCAACACGCCCTGGTTGACGATGAACAGCGATGTGCTGAATAACTACCGGTATAAGCGCATGATGGACACTATCAGTTCACTGAAGCAGATCAGTCCCAATGACACTAGCTGGGTGGCCAGCATCTTCCTTGAGAATGAGCCGCGTTACTGGGATACTCAGATGGAGGCGGGCAACCCGAAGGCGGGTCGGCAAGGGAAACCGCTATGGGGTGACTTCAACCCATTACTCATTGAAGCTGCCCGTAAAGATGGAGTGGATATCAACCCCGTAGACGGCATGTCCGATGTGGAGTTGTGCTGGCTGCACCAAAACGTCGGTCGGTATGATCAGGCTGCCGTGAACGGCCTCAACACCGCCATCAAAACACAGCGATGGGGATTAAAGCTGCCAGTATATACACACGCGATGCAGTTCCAGCACTTCTACGGTGGCGAACAGATCAAGCATGCGACCTCTGAGTGGGCCTACGCGAAAAACGCCCTCACCGGTATCGAAGGGATATTCTGCACCGTGTCGGACTTCTACCGCATACGCGAGTGGGGGCCGTGGGTGAACCTGAACCGCGAAGAGACGGATGGTCTGCCCACCGACGCGCACCTGTGGGATATGCGTGTGGACTACATGATGGGCGGAGGGCTATACAACAGCTACAACTGGCATATCCTGGGCGAAGACCGGTTCTTCGACTACGTCAACAAGTTCCTGGACAACCTGCCGGTGGTGAACCTTCGCCCCGCTCAAGTGCGGTACACCAGTGCAGATAGTCTGACCATGCGCGCTCCCATGCAGTTGCAGGCGTTCACAGGTGTGCGGCTGCCCGTTGAGGTGTTAAAGTCTTTAGGCGCCCAGATCAGCCTGGTGGTGAGGGACGGCTCCGGCAATGAATACAGCTCACAGCCGCAGTCCGTGGAGCTCAAACCTGGCCAGCACAGCTTGAGCTTCGAATTCCCAACTCCAGCCGAATGTGGCTACCAGTTGGATGCCACCGTGTCACTTCGGGTGACCGATGCGAAGGGTAAGGTGATTTCCGGTGTGGCGGGGTTCGTGCCCGCTTCCGCAGAGAATATGATGTTGTCCCTCGATCTGCAGGCCCAGCGCGGCCTGAGCCAGTGGGTGATACAGCAAAGCAAAGCCCAGAGCTGGAAGTAGGGACAGCGAGAATATTGGAGATTTAAGAATGAACGACACGGTGACATCAAAGAAAACAACACCATCTCGTGCGATTCGTGCGGAACAGCCGTTGTTCCGATTTGGCTTGGTCGCCGATATTCAGTATGCGGACAAACCAACCGCCGGCAGACGATCCTACGCAGAATCGCTGGCGAAGCTTGAGGCTTGCGCGGGAGAAATGAACCGCAGGCGGGTGGCTTTTGTGGTGAACCTCGGCGATATCATCGACGGCAGGGACAACAAGACCATTACGGACCTCGATCGGGCAGTCCGTTCCTTCCGCAAGTTTGGGGCTCAGGTGCGGCATGTCATCGGCAACCACTGCCTTATTACAGGACGACCTACGCTAATGAACGCCCTCCGGCTTATGGCACCTTATTACGAGTTCAGCCGGCCGGGCTGGCGGTTTCTGGTGCTTGACGGCATGGATATCAGCTCACCGTGGCCTTCAGACGCCGTCTCGGCAGCCGAGGCCTCGGAGCGGCTGGCCGCCAACCCGAAGCTGATCAGCTACGACGGGGCCATAGGGCGAAGGCAGCTCGCCTGGCTGCGCAACCAGCTCCGGGCGGCTGCATCGGCCAAGCAGCGGGTGGTTGTCTTTTGCCATGAACCTATACTCGAGGCTGCGGCTGCGGCAGACACACTGCTTTGGAATGCCGAGGATCTGTCGAGCATTCTGGAAGAGTCTGGGGTGGTCGCTGCCTATTTCGCCGGGCATCACCATGCCGGTGGATATGCCGAGAGCCGAGGTATCTACCACGTGACGGTTCAGGGGCTGGTGGAGTCGCCGAAAGGCGGGACCGCTTACGCGGTCGTGGAGGTTTTCAATGACCGGTTGGAGGTAATCGGGCTTGGCGACGTACCAAGCCGCACCCTGATGCTTGGGTAGGAAACCTATGTGCCCACGCGCTAAGCACAGTTTATGCTCATAAATCCAGATTGGGATCGTATCGACCATGTTCCGCGACATAAATGTCTCGGCTATTGATCAACAAGCACCCGCCCGTGCCTACCCGGCAGCCCAGGCTGTAACTGATACGGTCGTAGGGGCGTCCCTTGTGGGCGCCCTAAAACCAAAACTATCGAATCAACAACGATTAGGGCGCCCACAAGGGACGCCCCTACGACCAGCTATATACAAGCCCGCTAAACCGGGCTGGGGAGCTCCTTGCCGACAAAGATAACGTTAATGAAGACTGCTTCAGCAGTCTTGGTGTTCAATAGCCGAGACATTTATGTCGCGGCGTCGGCGGCACACGAGCTCAGTTACCCCTCGCCGTCCTCACTCCACAACCGGACGATGCTGATGAACTCCTCAAGGCTCAATGTCTCGCCTCTGCGTTGCGGGTCGATGCCCACTTCTCGAAGGCTATCGGCCACAGCATCCTTCGAGATGTCGAGCACACCGGCCAGGCTGTTTCCCAGCGTTTTACGCCGTTGGCCAAAGGCGGCACGCGTGATCTGAAACAGAAGGTGCTCATCTGTAGTCGATAATATAGGCGGCACAGGATCGAACTGCACTACAGCACTTTGCACTTTTGGCGGTGGATAGAAAACCGAGGCGGGAACATTACGCAATAACCGCACCGTACAATGATAGTGGGCGAAGACACTGACAGAACTGCACCCTTTTTGGCCGGGTTTGGCCAGCAGCCGATCGGCCACCTCTTTTTGTATCAGCAGCACGGCGCGGCGCCATCCGGTGAGCTCTGTGAATAGAACCTCCAGTATGGGTGCTGTGATATTGTAAGGGATGTTGGCAACCACGCAGTAGCCATCGGTGCCAAAGCATTGACGGGCTAGATCGGCAGGGTCTGAACGCAGAAAATCACGTTCGACAAGCTGCACGTTTGGGTAGTCAGCTAATATCTCCCGCGTGAGGGGCAGTATTTTGTTGTCTATCTCAAAGCTCAACACCTTCGCAGCACGCTGCGACAGCGCAGTGGTCAGGGTGCCGATGCCGGCACCTATCTCCAGTGCCCCTTCGCCGGGCAGGAATTCTGCCGCGTTGGCGATGGCCTGCAGGATGTTCTCATCGGCTAGAAAATGCTGGCCATGGCGCTTATCGGTGTGCATACCATGCGCGGCTAACAGCTCTCGAATGACGGAAGGTGTAGTTAGTCTCATCCATTCTTTGTACCCGATTTATGCCGAAGCTGTCCATACTAAGGTATCCTCAAGATAGAAATGAAAGAAATGGGGTCACTGCGTTTGAAGCGCATCATAATTCTCCTGGCCGCAGCGTGTGCGATTTTCAACACACCACTCTTTGCCAGTCCGAAGGCTGTCAAAGAGGCCTACTCGTCAGCCTCCAGAGCTATGGTCACCTTGATGGTCGATACGACAGTATCCGGTGCTGGTCAGAAAGACTCGGTGAAGCACCTTGAGAGCTGGGCCGTCGTGGTGAACCCAGGAAACTATGTGGTCGCACCGCTGCTTGATGCTGACCCCGTGTTTGCTTTAAGCCTGGTACGTACAGCCATGAGTGCTGCGGGCCAGAAGCCCACTGAGGTCTCACTCACACCTGCCAAACTGAAAATCCGGTTGGACGATGGTAAAGAGATTGACGCCGAGATTGTCAAGCGCGATGAAGCCGAAGGCCTGGCGTTGCTCCGCCTCACTAACCCGCCCGACAACCTTCAGGCGATGACCATTGGTAAAGTGCGTGAAGCCAGAATGGGTGATGAGATTGTGGTGTTACAGCCCATGGGCAGCGGCTACGGTACCGACGTGGCGGTGACCCCATTGACCATCAATATGGCCATTCACAAACCAAACTATTACACAGTGTTGTTTAACCAGTTGCATACCGGATGCCCGGTCTTCAGCCGCGACGACGGTTCACTGCTGGGTGTGGTGGTACCCCTGGTCTCTACCAACCTGAACTCCTCGATGGTCACATCTGGATTGCTGACCGTCGCCTCCGGGGTATCCCTCAAGAAGCTGGCTGGCCTGCCGGCCGATCCGGTTGAGTCATCGGCAAATGTCAGGGAAAAGATGGCGGAAAAGATCAACCCTGCGTTGGTTAGCCTGTCATGGATATTGAAACAAACCGGGCCGAACGGCCAGCCTGAGGAGAGCAAGCGTGTAGGGCAGGCTGTCCTCTTGAGCCCTGATGGTCTGATGGTGTGTGATGGTGCCGCGATGGGTGTGTTTGCCGATCAGGCTAAAGTTCAGATCGTCGACCTTAAGGCGGTGCTCAGCGACGGCACTTCAATGCCTGTCAGCATCGCCCGCAAGGACAGCGACTGGCGTTTAGCATGGTTGAAGCCAACCTCAGCCCCTGCAAACCCGCTGCCTTTCATGCGAGAACCTGCAGCCGGGCCACTAAAGCTTAGTGAGGATCTGTGGTCTGTTTTCCGTGCTCCTGAAGGGATGCAGTATGCAGTTGGTGTGCAAAAGATGTGTTACATTGGCTCGATCGACAACCCAGTTCGGATGCCCCTTGGCATGGGCGATGGTGAGCTCAACAGTCCTGTGTTTACCTCTGACGGCAAATGGGTAGGATTGGTGGTGAATCCGCCAGGTGAGAGCGAGTTTGGCATAGACGAGATCACCATTCTGCCGGTAAAGAACCTGATGAAAGCCAGTGGATTACCGTATGTGGAGGCCAGATAACATGAAACCCATACTAGCTATTGTCATCGGCGTGATGGCGTTAAGTGGAGCGGGGATGGCCCAGAAGCTTACTGTGCCGGAGCAAGCCCGCGACCAATTTTCACCGGTGCTGTTACGAATGGAAGCCAACACACAGGTTGGGCCGGATGCTGAGCCTACCGATTCGGGACAAAACACCGCCACTGCTGTGGTGATGAGCAGTGACGGGCTGCTGATAACCACACTGAGTGCCGTAGACCCTCTGTCTATGCTGGGTGACAAGGCCACAGGCGATCAGTTTAGGCTGAAAGTGAGCGGACTGAAAGTGGTTCTGCCAGACGCCACAGAGATGCCGGCGCAAGTGGTGCTGCGTGATAAACAGACAGGTTTTGCTGTCATCAAATTGAACGACAAGCCGAAGCAACCGCTAGCCGCCTTGCCGTTAGCGAATGTCAAACCGCTTGAGGTGGGTGATGATATCTACCTGGTCGACAGATTAGGCCCAGATATGGAGAATATCTGCGTGGTGAGCTCCCAGATGGTTATGGCCAGGCTGAGTTATCCCATCAACAAAGCGGTGGTCACAGGTGGTAATGTGGTGGGAGCCATAGCCATAAATCAAGCTGGCGAGGTCTGCGGACTGGTGTCGATGTACCGTCCTGATGCCAAACGAACCTACGCGGTCTACACAGTGATCGGCCCCGATGAGTTGAAGGCACTGCTTGAGAAGGCTCGACGTGCCGGTCCTGATGTGGCCAACAGCAACGATGCTGCGCAACCGACTGTCAGCCAATTACCCGCAAAGACTGATTAAGGTTCAGTGGGCGGGTGAATGCGATACCCGCCAGAGCCCATCATCTTGTTGTGAGCCATGGGCCCATATTCATCGCCATTTGGCATATCCTGAGAGCCGGCTTCTAGCCGGCTTTTCGGTTAATAAGCCGTGTCCTTTAGGGCGCGGGGACGAAGTCACGTTTGGCGGCCAATTGCAGACTGGGCTGCCGTGCCGGCCCGGGCGGTTGCTTGTTCCTGACACAAATCTTTCATGGCTATCCGCCAGACCGGCGCGGTCTTGAGCCTTCTGCAGCCATTAGCCTACGGTCAGACCGCCCCGGACATAGGCAACGCTTGACTGCAAGCACCATAATCAAAAAGGGCGGGCAAATGCCCGCCCTTTGAGTTAGGTGACTGAGGCTAATGCAGAGACTCGTGTGTGCGAACTAAGGCTTCAAACCGAAGGTCGGTGCCCAGCACGCCCAGCACGTTCTCGTCATCATCGGTGATCGTGCATGACAAGGTCACGCACAATACGCCGGTGATGCGGGATTTATAGAACTCCGTAATGTACACCTGACCTGGACCCGCATCCAACGCGCCTACAAACCAGTCGCGGTCAGCGAAGTCATGATCAAGGCCATATGTTCCAAAGGTTTCTCGGAACTGTGGCTGGGTGACATTGTTGGTAATCTTCTTGCCCTTCGTATCCACCACATATGCGAACTGGATGAACGCATGTTTATGTACCGCATCTTCTAGAACTTTTTCGATCCTGCTATTGTCCATGCTGATGATTTCTGGGTTCTGAACCAGCTCCGCAACGATCTTTTCCACCAGGTTAAGTGCATGATCACGCAGCTTATCGAAGTCGCTCTTGAAGTATTCGGGCAGATGCATCCGCGACTGCATCAGCATCTCGTTATCCGATATGGAGGTGACGCGGCCTTGCGCATACTGCTGTCTGATCCACTCCAGCATTCCTGCTAGTCCTGCGTGCCGCTTATCCAAGGCTACCTCTGGACGAAGCCCCAGGTAGTTGTTGACCCAATGGGCCACTCCGGCCACGCCGGATTTATCGGTGATGTTGACTCGGGCCGGACGGTCCAGGATCTTGTCGGTATCGAAGATGTTATATATCTCCGCATCTTTCAACATGCCGTCTGCATGAATTCCAGCACTGGTGGCATTGAAGTGTGAGCCCACGAAGGGATAAGAGGGTGATATATCGACGCCCATCTCTTTTTGGAAGTAGTCAGCGATCTCCGTGATGATGCGCGTATCCACGCCGTTGGTGTCGCCCTTCAGGGAGATGTAGTCCATGATGGCTCCCTCAAGCGGCGGGTTGCCGGTGCGCTCACCAAAGCCTAGAAGCGCGCAGTTGGCGTTAGAGCACCCATACAGCCAGGCGGTGGTGGAGTTGACCAGCACCTTATGGAAGTCGTTATGTCCGTGCCACTCAAGCCACTCACTAGGAACCCCGCATTCGTGGATCATCGTGTGGATCATCTTGGGCACGCTGCGCGGTAGGGTGGCCTCCGTGTAGGGCACGCCAAATCCCATGGTGTCGCACAACCGGATTTTGACCGCCTTTTTACTTTCGCGAGCGACTTCCATCAGCCTTTGTACGAAGGGGATGATGAAGCCGTCGAAGTCCGCGCGGGTGACGTCCTCGAGGTGGCATCGCACCGCGTCAAGACCAGACTCCAGGGCCGTGGTGACCAGGTCGACATACATCTCCAGTGCCTGAGAACGCGATTTATTCATTTTGCGGAAGATGTGGTAGTCCGATGCGGAGGTCAGAATGCCGGTTTCGCGCAGGCCCATCTCCTTCACCAGTTTGAAATCCGCTTTAGTGGCGCGGATCCATCCGGTGACCTCAGGGAACTTGTGGCCCAGCTCCAGGCATTTATATACGGCCTCTTTATCCTTGTCGCTATACAGGAAGAACTCCGTGGCGCGGATGACACCGTTGGGCCCGCCCAACTGGTTCAGCAGATCATACAGGCGCACGATATGCTCAACTTTATATGGCGGCCTGGACTGCTGTCCGTCGCGGAACGTCGTGTCCGTGATATACATTTCTCGTGCGGGTTCCATGGGCACAGAGTGACCGTCGAAGACAAGACGCGGCACCTCTGAGTATGGGAACTGCTCCCGCAGCATGTTCGGTTCCGGTACATCAACGACTTCTCGTTTGGAGGTGGTGTGTAGTAAACCCCATCGCGGGTTTTTTGATATCATAGTCTATATCTCCTGTCGCTCAAGTATTAATGTGTACCAAATATAGTGTACCCTCAGCAAAAAGATTGTGCCAAATTTCACAATGTCTATTAACATGATTAGTGGACTCGAATGGCTTGGTTGATGAAAGTGAAGAACCCAAGATTAGTGAGTCGGAGTAAAATGCCGTAGCAAACTGGTTATGGACCATGATGTGTCTCATGGACATCCTACACATTCTGCGACTATACAATCTTACGACACTCTACTAAATATAAGTAACTGATGGTGATCAGGATCGCATCATCCGCTCACATCCTGGTCGTCGGATACCGGTCCTTGATATTAGCGAAGAAGTACATGCCATGAGAAGCGGCACTCATCAGAGCATCGTACTCCGATGCGGGGACACCACTGTATTGGTATACAATGCCACGCATGAACTCTATCTCAAGAATTACTGTGTCTGGGTCGTATCCGATCGATACTAAATTACTAGATGATACTTGAATGCGTTCCATTCTTATTACTCCTTTTCTTGCTCGCTGTTCGATTCCGAAGGCGCTGCATTTACCCCGGCACTTGGATTCTGATACCGCCAAGCCTCAACAAGAGGCTTGTAGTCTTCGGCTTTGGGTGGCTCTGTCCAACCACCTTCCCGTATGCGCTTTCCGTCCTCCCCTTTAGGGACAACGACCAACGGGTCGTCGCTATCAGGGCGACAGCCAACTGGCGGTCGATCAATCACTGTTCGGATCGGCATGTTGACGGCTTCCCCAACGATCAGAGCCTCGCCTGTGCGCAGTATGGGAAGCATCGAAAACAGACCTTTTAAATTGTCAGCAACACATCTGGTAACCTGACCTTGATCTTGTTCATTGGTCAGTCGCATTGCGACAATAGTTCCACATTGAGAGAGAATCGTTTGGTCGATTTCCGAAGGGCGTTGACTCACCAGCATAAGGCCAACGCCGTACTTACGTCCCTCTTTGGCGATACGGCGCGTTGCTGCTGCGGCGCGACCTTTGGATTGTGCGCCTAAATAGTTATGTGCTTCCTCCAATACCAGCAATAACGGTCGTTGGCGACCTCCTTCTGGCTTTAATCTTCCCCAGAACATAGCGTCATACAGAATTCGCAGCATTGCTCCCACAATGTCATCGATAATGGCTGAGGGAACACCAGATAAATCGAACACGGAAATCGGGGTATCCGAGCCAACCCAGTCAGAGAGCAGTTTGTCCAAATCGAGCTCTGTCTTGCCATCCGGCGAAACCGCCCACTTACCAGGACGGAATAGGAACTGCATCCTAGGATCGCGAAGCTTCATCTCTAGCATGTCGATGTGGTTGTGAGGTTGATTCGAGTACTGACTGAGGTATATTTTCGGGGTGCTCGATTTATCCTCTGGCATGAACTTTGGACGCACAAGTCCGTTGACATCTCCTTTAGCTTCAATGGGTGGTGTGCCATCCTTTGCCCATGCTCTTGTAGCTTCTGTCGGGTTCTGATTAGAGCTGACCGTATGGGTAGCGAAGTGTAAACAATACAAATCATACCAAAGCTTGTGCACTGAAAATGGTAGCGGTGTGTCTACTGTGATGTCGGTATCAGGCATGATATCAACAATTCCGCCAGAGGCCGAAGCTCTTCGTGCTGTCAGCACATGTTCTTGGACAAGTGCGAACGGGGTTCCGGTGATATTTCCCATCGAAAAAGAAAGGAACTCGTCGAATGCCAGTGCCCAGTAGGGAATGTACAGTTCGCTTTCGTTAGCGTCAGTATCTGCTCCAATTCTAAATACCCTCGCCCTTGTCCCGAATGCCTTTGCGTATTCACCATGAAGATCGAGCAGGACAACGCGGGCTGACCCAAATCTGCTTGCATCAGAAACCGCTCCCAACAAACTCGCTACTGCCGTAGACTTCCCGGCTCCTGTACTACCAACAACAGCAGAGTGGCGGCTCACAAGACGGTTCATGTCGAGATAGGCTTTGATGGATTCGGCGCTGGAGACCTTACCTATGTGAGCGGCACCCGAATTTTTACAGACAGAATATTAAGGTAAACTGAGTTCATGAGGACACATCATTTGAATGATCCGGATCCGATGTCTGTTCCGACGTCCGGGTGGAAAGAGCCCCGGAAGGAGCGCGGAGCGCGACTGAAGGGGCGAGTTCCACCCCGGACGTAAATTTTTTACCGGAGAGCCGACGGTGGTCCTGCCGACGCAAACTTGAGGTGGTTCAACGCTTGATTGGCGGCGAATCCTTGGAGATCGTATCAAGGCAAATAGGTGTACCGATATATCAGATTGAGGAGTGGCGTGATAGAGCCCTGGCTGGCATGGAATCCGCTCTGAAGATACGTGTTCAAGATCCCTTAGAGCATCAGCTCAAAGAGGCCCAGCGACGTATCGGTGAGCAATCTATGGAGATTGAACTCCTATACGAGCGATGTCACCGGAGAGAAGCCCCTTTTACGCGGGGGAAATTACGGAAATGAGCACTGCCATTTCCCCCGCCACATGCGCTCACTATGGTGTAGAAAGGGTATGCCGAGTTTGGGAACAACCTCGCTCTACCTACTATATGCAAATCACAGAGGCTGTTCATCCTGCTTTAAGCACACCCAGGCTAAAGCGTGGACCCAAGACCTCCGTTTCCGATGATGAACTATTGGAAGCGATCAAGCTTGTAATCAATGGCTCTCCATTTCAAGGTGAAGGCTATAAGAAAATCCACGCGTCACTGCACTTTGGAGCACAGAAGTTGCGAGTGGGCAGGAACTGTGTGCTTCGGCTAATGCGTAACAATGAGCTTCTATCGCCTTATCGCAGACCTAAGGCAGATACTAATCAACACAATGGAACGATCATTACTGATGCTCCCAATATCATGTGGGGTACTGACGGCACACAGGTGCGGACGGTTGATGATGGAAATATCTGGATATTCAGTGCGGTAGAACACTGGAACGGTGAGTGCGTAGGCATATATGTCTGCAAACTCGGTACCCGGTTCAACGCCGTTCAACCTGTGCTTGAAGGGGTTCAGGCTATATATGGCAGCGTAGAGCGTGCTGTCGCCAACGGGCTTACTCTGAGACTCGACAACGGATCCGCAAATTGCTCCGATCACTTCCAGTATGAAATCAAGCGGCTGGGGATCACACCCAGCTTCAGCTATGTGCAACAGCCCCAGACAAATGGTGTGGTTGAGCGATTCAACCGGACACTAAAGGAACAGGTCATTTACGCACATGTATTTCAGAATGTCGACGAAGTGAGGGAAGCAGTGCTACAATTCAAACAGGAGTACAATCGTTCGTGGCGATTGGAGAAGATGGGATTCAAAACGCCGCTTGAAACCCGCCAGTGCTTTGTAGAAGAGCACTCCATTACAACTGCGGCTTAACACTAACCCGTGTCTGTGTAACTGGGTGCGATACAGACCTTACCTATGGTAACATAAGCATCCTCATCGCCTGGCGCGTACACCGTCTCCAGGTCGGACTCGGTAACAACATGCACAGAATCGCCGATGGATGGATACTGCGAAATGCCTCGTTCAAATGGCTTGCCTCTGCGTCCCTCACCAACCATCTCTACACGTAACCAGCGATTCCCTAATAGAGGCACTGTATCTGGTCCACCCGGAGCTGCGCCTGCACCAACTTGCGAGATGATTCCATATAGGTCCACATATCCTGCCGGGATACGAACAAATCCGCCTACCTGTCCCGCTCGGTAACCTTCTCCGTTTACGAACAGGAGGCCAGTGGGTGTATTCTCTGGCAACTTCACACTGATACTTGAGCCGTTTACATCTTCGACAGTTCCAAGGCGCGAGGGATCAGGATTGAGTTGTTTGTTCGTCATTGTGTTTCATCCCACCGCAGAGTTGTTCAAGAAATAGCCCAAAGTAATGGAAGTCACCCAGCCTCGACATTGTTTGCTTCTGTCGTGTCAATAGTCACCTTATTACTACCACCCATGTTCGGCATATGTATACCACTTGACTAGTTCGTGTTCATTGCCCAATGTAAGTGTTGGATGCGTCGGTATCTCACTCTACGGATGCATTATCCGGCTTGCTTACCTCCCCTCTGCGCTGCCTTTGGCGATAGCTCTCACCGGTGACAACAGTCACCCGGGCATGGTGAGTCAATCTGTCCATAGCAGCTGAAGCGAGAAGAGAGTCGCCAAACATCTCCGGCCATTCGGAGGGAGCCCGATTAGATGTCAATACAATACTGCCCTTCTCGTATCTCTGGTGGATGATCTCGTAGAGGTCTTCCGCTCCCTGAATTGTGATGGGGCGAAGACCAAAGTCGTCGAGTATCAGGAGGTCAACGTTGACCAATTTCTTAATCAACCGCGTATAAGCATCGTCTGCCCTGGCCGCAAACATCTCCTGTTGCAACTTGTGGACAGAACTGTTATAAACACTGTAGCTTCGCTTAATGGCCTCATAACCTATGGCGGTGGCTAGATGTGTCTTGCCCACACCAGTGGGACCACACACCAGCCAGTTGGCATGTTGAGCGATTAACTGGCAGGTCGCCATCTCCCTTACCAGCGAACGATCAAGGGTAGGTACAGCGTTGAAGTCGAAGTGGGACAGCAGTTTCGTGTTCTCGAAACAGGCCGCCTTCTCCATCTTTACCTGTTTAGTTTGGCTGCGTCGCTCAAGCTCATCATCTACTAATAACGCAAGGAACTCCGTTGGTGAGAGCTTTTGCTCACGGGCTAGCTCCGCTCTCTCTTCGAGGCTATCAACCATGCCAGACCATCTGAGTTGCCTGAGCTTGGGTAGCAGTGTGTGAGTTAACACGCTTCTACCTCCATATTGGTGTCAGCATTACTGACCAAAATGAATTCGTCGGCACTACGAGCGAAGAGGTAGTCTTTTTTAGGGGGAAGAGAAGATGTTATTCCCATTGGCTCGTGATCTGTACCGGCCCTCAGTATCTTAGCAATGCGTTGGTAACTACCATCTTGGTAATAGAGAGAGCGTGCGCAGGCCGCTTCCAGGCGACTACTGCTGTACGTTTGAACTAGCCGGACGATCCTCTTCACGGATTGTCTTCGGTCTACAGGCCTGTCAGCCAGCAAAGCATTAAGCACCGTAACACAACTGGGGCCGATGTCATGCCCTAATTCCAGGCAATTCTCGATTGAAAGAACCATATAGGCCACTTTATGTGTTGGGTAATCAGTCATGCGGGTAATGCGCTGCCCTTGTTGTGTCGCTCTTTGATGTGTTCCAACTAGTTTATGGTCGTTATCATATATCTGCACCACTCGTTCGTGCAGATGCACGTCCATTTGGCTGCCTATGTAGCTGTAGGGCACGGAATAGTAAGAACCATACACTGTAACATGACAGTCCCGATGGACTTTCGCACTACGAACTTCAATGAGATCAAATTCCGTGTCTGGTAATGACTTAAGCGTGCTCTTCTCTACCTGATTGAACTGCGCCAATGGCTGTTTATGTGTGGTTCCATGGTTACGCAGACCTGCCTCTTGTGTGATCCAGGTCTTCACAAGCAGGTTCGCTTCGTCGATATCCATGAACTCCCGGCCTGCAATGAAGTTTCGCTGCACGTAATGAACCCCGTTTTCCACTTTTCCTTTATGCTCCGGGGTTCTCACTCTACACGGATGAATGAGGAAGTCGTAGTGCAAGGCCAGTTGCCGATACGGCTCCGAGATGACAGGGTCGTATATATCTGCTTTGAGAACCGCTGACTTTAGATTGTCTATCACAAGTTCCTCTGGAACGCCTCCGAAGAATTCAAAGGCGTTGATATGGCAGTTCACCCATGTGGGTATCCTTTGATTGAATACAAACTCCACATATTGATGTCGAGAGTGTGATAGCGTCATCAAGAAGGCATACGTTGAACGCATCTTGCCTGTTGCGGGGTCCTTCATTTGCCCCACAAATCCGAAGTCAACCTGGGCCTGTTTTCCTGGGTCTGTCTCTAGACGTATAATGGCCAACTGCTCTTTGGGGGTCAGTCCGTTAATGAAGCGAATAACCGAAGAGTAGCTACCGGTAAACCCGTATAGTCGTTTGAGGTTGTTGTGGATGGTCACTGCCTCTATGTGAGTCTGGAGATAGGTCTCGATGATTTCGCGGTATGGTTCAGCACTAGACACATTACTGCGTCGTTTGCGCTGCGGTAAGGTGTCACGAAATGCCTCCATACTCGGCATATCTGAATCTGGAGCCAGGTATCCAAGTCGAGAAGCCCACTGTGCGTATTGGCTGACGGTGTTACGAGCGCAGCCCGTGTCACGAGAAATCGCTCGTTGGGACTGCCCACGCCGCAGTCGGAATATGATCTCTTCTATGATCTGCATTCTTAGCCTTTCCATGTATGCCCTCCTGATAAAACTGTGTCTATCATTTAGGCGGTCAGGGGCATCGAAACACGGCTAGAGTGGTATAGTCATGCCGAACATGGGTGGCTCACACATGCCGAATGGGCTGGTATAGTGTAACCCGATTAGCGACATGTCGAAATGTTGTTTCATCGGTCGGGACCTCAACATCGTGTAACCATGGCAGGTGTTCCCCATCGCCGCTCGTTCCCGCACGATACTGGCCAACGCGTGTTCCTACGACTGCTCCATCAGATGCAAGGACGGTCAGATTGGGTTGAGACTTGGCATATTCGACGGCACGTTCATGAGCATCCAGTGTTGAATACATCAAGGCAAAACACTGAGCCTTCAGGTTACCCCTTAAGCCGTCCAGTAGAATCTCGTTGAAGTGATCATCAATAAAGGAATAGCCACATATAATTAGTCTTGGTGAACCGTGTGTACGCTGGTCTGAATGTCCTCGCCCAGATGATTCACCTCGGAAAAAAGCACGCAGCCTATCAAGCATGGCTAAATAAGGCATGCGGCGGCTCTGGTCATATTTCAAGTGTGATGGGTAGATCATCACTTTCTTCTGTGCTTCACGCGCCACACGCACAACACGTGTGGTAGTTTTACCATTTTTTATTTCCTCAATTTGTTCCCAGTTGATTGACCCATGGAGTTTCCAAAGCCGAGTCCATCGCAACGGTATGACGTCATGTTCTATGGAAGCGAGGTCAAACCACGGCTCTCGCGTTCCGACGAATCCATCGAAGTGCGGAAGCGACTGACGCTCAAACGCCTGCTCAAAGAGTAAATCGTAGTTCGGTGTGAATAATTCCACAGGGAAGCTACGCGCTACTCCGCCAATCCATGATGCAAAACGGGTATATGAGCAGCGATGACTCGGCAGTTCTTTTGACATCACGCCCTTGATTGAGGAGCATATTATATCATCCAAGCTGTTCAACGCATCCTTCGTCATATCCAGCACGTTGCTGTTTCTTTTTCTACTGGAAAGGATGCGGAGTTCAGTGAGTACATCCTCGACAGTAGGCACGGTAGCAATGGGGCAACTCTGGCCATGACATTCACCACATGCTGGTGCTTCTCTACATCCTTTGCACTCCTTACAGATAGCATCCCAAGCTTTTCGATATTCTATCCCACTGCTGGCATTCGCATCTTCTTTATCGAGAGCTTCAATAACCTGCGTTGTGAGGTTCTTAATATCTGGTATCAGGTTAAGACTCTCAGTTCCATTATTGTCATACACACCAAGTGGACAACCAGCACCCAAGAAGAATCCGATCTTCTGCTTGTTGTCCTCCAGTACTTGCCGGAGAGTGTCCACTTGCTGGCTGGCATTATGTATTTTTCCATACTTTTGATCTGTTTCGGTATTATTTTGCACTATGGACGGTACAACAGAAGAACCTGCCTGCGCTGAAATTTCGGTCATGGAATTACATCCCTCTTAGATACCAGCATTATAAGAAAAATCGCAACCATGTGTAAATTCTCACATAGAATAGCTTTGTATGAATTCCGCATTTTACTCGACTGGATGGTTATACATTCGATCATAGTCATCCTGATATCGACGCCACATACACATTACTCCTTTCCAAACACCGTTACAATCTGTCATCCAGATCGCCAATGAGGTCAACTCTCGGTCAAGGTCACCTGCAGCGACATATTCCCGTACGTGGTGTATCACTTGGACAACAAAGCAGGATTACCCGCCCAGCCTACTGAATATTAGACAGACCAAACCCCACCCAGGAGAAATAAGTATGCTTAGCGATATTCAGTTTATCCCTCGCCCACGCGTCATCAACGACGTTCCTGAAAGCTTCATCGTGGCAGCGCATCACACCATAGGCAGTATGGACGTCATCAACAACTACCCCAATCTGTTGAAACTGCAGCAGGTGATTAAAGAGGAGCTGGGCGTCACTGCCGAGATTGTGTGTGGCTGCGACTGCACATACCAGCTCAGCATCGAGCCGACCCTTGGCAAGCAGGCCTATGAGCTGGCGATCAGCGCTGGGTGCGTCAGCATTGTAGGCGGATGTGAGGCGGGGCTGTATTACGGCATCTGCACGCTGAAGCAGATCATCCGCGAGTCTGGCAATGAGCTCTGGTGCGGCAGCATCCAGGACCGCCCGGACTACCCAGTGCGCGGCCTGATGCTGGACATCTCGCGCGACATGGTGCCCACCATGGACACGCTGAAGATGACAGTGGACATGCTGGCAGACCTCAAACTCAACCGTCTGGAGCTCTATGCGGAGCACACCTTCAAATACCGTAACCATCCGCAGGTTTGGAGCCTGGCCAGTCCGATCAGCGGAGAGCAGATCCTTGAGCTTCAAGCCTACTGCAAGCTGAGGCACATCGAGTTGGTGCCCAACCAGAACTGCTTCGGGCACATGCGCCGATGGTTGGATCATCCCGACTATCTGCACCTTGCAGAATCTCCTGAGGGCTTCGAGTGGCCCTGGGGAGGCAAAATGGAGGGTCCATTCTCGCTGAATTCGCAAGACCCTGAAGCCATCAAGCTGGTGGAGGGCATGTTCGACGAGATGCTGCCCTATTTTGAGAGCCCCAACGTGAATGTGGGCTGCGACGAGACCTTCGACCTTGGCGCCGGGGCCAGCAAAGAGGCTTGCGAGCGGCTGGGCAAGGGTCGGGTTTACCTGAATTTCCTTCTGGAAATTTACAAGGTCATGAAAAAGCATGGCAAGGTGATGAACTTCTGGGGTGACATCGTGCAAGAGCACCCCGAGCTGGTGCCGGAGCTGCCCAAGGACGTGATCGCGTTGGAATGGGGATATGACAAGGGCCATCCCTGGCAGGAGCGTCTGGCTAGGCTGCAGGAAGCTGGTCTGCCGATCTATGTCTGCCCGGGCACCTCAGCCTGGGGCACCATCGCCGGGCGCACCGATAACTGCATCGCCAACCTGAAGGAAGCCGCGGTTTATGGCCTGCAGTATGGCGCGATCGGGTATCTGAACACGGACTGGGGCGACTACGGTCATGTCAACAAAACGCCGGTATCCTACCTGGGATACGCCGTTGGCGCGGCTTATAGCTGGACTGCGGAGCAGAGTGACCAGATCGACATCCCGGCCGCTCTCAGCAAGCAGGTGTTCAATGACCCCACCGGTCAGATGGGCACCGTGGCTTATGAAATGGGCAACGCGCACCTGAAGCTAGGCAAAGTCGTGGGCAACTCCAGCGTGCTTTGGCAAGGCATCGTGCCCGGGCTCAGTGCGGAATCGTTGAAAGCAGATGACCGCGGCCCTGAGATCACGGTGGAGAAGATCGATGAGGCGATCGCAATGATTGAGGCGTTGCAGGCGCGCGTGCTGCGATCCGGCAGTAAGCGAGCGGATGCTCAGTTGCTGGTGGATGAGTGGTATAGCGTGGGCGAGATGCTGAAACACGGCTGTTACCGCTGGCGCGCTCTGGCTGAGGGTCGCTACGAAAACCAAGCCACGAAGAACAGGCTGTCGTCGCACCTTCGCACCGTGATCGGCGAGCACCAGCGGCTCTGGATGCAGCGTGCCGAGGTAGGCGGTCTGCGCGACAGCGTCAGCCGGCTGTGGAACCTGATGAACGAATACGGGATCAAAGAGCACCAGGGTATGTAGCAGATCGGGTGTGGTTCGTAGGGGCGAACGGCCGTTCGCCCTTAGATTCTAAAGCAACGAAGCCGAAAGCGGCTACGACTTGCTCTCGTGGTATTCCTTCTCCACATTCACATTCCACACATCATCGCGGTTTTGAATCTTGCCCGAAATGTAGTCCACCGCGACCATGGCGGTCAGCATAGAGTGGTCCTGGTTGTTATATCTGTGCTGCCCATTACGCCCCACCATGAAGAGGTTCTCAAACCGGCTAAGGTAACTCTTGACCTGGTCGAATTGCTCATAGCTGCCGAAATAGGCGGGATAGGCTTTCGGTACGCGGATCAGCACGGTCTTCAAGATATCATCAACATCAACCACGCCGATGGTCGCCAGCTCTTTGACGGCAAACGCGCAGAAGCTCTTATCATCCATCGACCAGAGCTCATCACCCTCGTTCGCAAAGTATTCCATACCAACCCAGGCTGTATTGCTATCCGCCACCATGTAGGGGCTCCAGTTGTTAAATATCTGAAGCCTGCCCACGCGCACATCGGGTTCCTGGATATATATCCAGTTGTCAGGCACAATATTGTTTACCGATGGGCGGTCGGTGTCATTGGTGAGCTTCAGCTTACGGGCCAGCACGCCCACGGTCATGAAGTCGCGGTACTGCAGACCGGCGGCCACATCCGCTATCTCTTGCGGCACTTGAGTTTTGAGTGCTGGCAGCAGCTCCTTGATGGGCATACTGCTGAATACGTAATCTCCCAATATCGTCTCAACCTCACCAGTTTCGGGGTTCAACACTTGAACTCCTGTGATGCGGTCGCCCTCTGTCGTCAGCCCTACTACCTTCGTGCCCATACGGATCTCGGCTCCTGCTTGAAGCAGATCAGCTGCCACCACTTCCCACAACTGCCCCGGGCCAAGTTTCGGGTACCAAAACCGCTCGATCAGACTGGTTTCGACCTTTGATTGGTCTGATTTGCTGGATTTTGGCAGGGCCGATTTGAGGGCGTGGAGAAGGGCTTTACTTAATGATAGCCCCTTAATACGCTGCGCACCCCATGCCGCGGACAGCTTGTGGCAGGGGACACCCCAAACCTTCTCGGTGTAATCTCTGAAAAAAGTGCAGTAGAGCTCATACCCAAACTGGTTGACCAGGAAATCTTCCAACGATCGCACAGGCTTGCGCTTGGCAACTTTGGCCACAACATAACCCCAGCCTATCCGCATCACGCGAGTCAACCCCAGGTTCTTCAGGGTTTTGCCAGACAGGCTGATGGGGTAGTCAAAAAACTTGCGCAGGAACAGGATTCGCGAGAGGCGGCTCCTGTTGAGCATCACCCGATCCGTCGCTTCCGGGTCACGCTGTCTGCACTCGATGGCCTCAGACGAATCGAGGGGCAGCACGACGCACTTATCGACCAACTCGACATCACGATGTAGTATCTTGTCATCAGAGCTTGGTGCTGACTGCGGAGGCATGACGTTGAACCACCAGTCCATGACGCGCTGGGATTTTGAGAAAAACCGGTGCCCGCCGATGTCTATGCGGTTGCCTTCAAACTGATCGGTACGGGAAATCCCGCCGATTGACTGGCTGGCCTCGAATACTATAGGTTTCACATCAGTGTGGCGAAGCAGCTCGTATGCCGCCGTTAAGCCCGCAGGGCCAGCTCCTATGATCAATGCGGTTTTCTTCGATTCAGCCACTTGTCTCTACCTCTTTACTACACATCAGGTCTTAACTCACTCGATTTCACGATGGCAATACAACAACGTTTTACATGTTCTGCCATGCAGTAGGTTAGAATCGCCTACTACATTCTTGCATAAAAACCAGACATATGGGAGCCGTTTGGATAGTAACTATTACCGTCACTTGATGCCGACGTTTTTACGATATGCTATAATACCCATATGACGGCGAAACTGCAGAATGTGGGTACTATGGAATTTGATCTATTTAATCGAAATGGAGCAGGCCTGCGCAGATGAAAGATGATGGAGTGGCACGGTGAGAAAAACCAAATCTGAAAACACGGTTCCATACAGCGTTCCATACGGACGATGGTTTTGGATACTGATCTGCTGCGCGTTGGTCGCCTGTCTAGCGACAGTATACCTTCATCGGATGGATACCCCGGACCGGCTTGCCAATGATGCGCTTGACTACCATAACCTGGCACTGCAGTTGATAAAAGATCACTCATATGGCAGCACCTACCGCGTGCCGGCATATCCTGCCCTGCTTGCATTGGTGTATGCGGTCACAGGACCAAACCTGCCCGCTGTTTACCTGATGCAGTCGCTGCTATTCGTGGCCTCTTTGGTGTTAGTCTATACTATCGCTTCTATGCTGGTTCGGAACGAAACCACATCGCTGATTGCTTTGGCGGTTTGTCTACTATATCCACCTTTTTGGCGTTCTCTAACCGATGTGCTCACCGAGCCTCTGGCCATGTTCCTTGTGACAGCCACAGTATGGCAGTTAATTCTATGTATTGAGAAGGTCAGTGTCCGTCGGTGTTTCGCAGTAGGTGTGCTACTGGCGATGACTACACTGTGCAAGGCCGTGACGATCCCATACATAATCATAGCGGCATACCTGGTGCTGAAGCCAAATGGAGTGAAGAAACTGAACTGGGCAGGGGCTTGTGTGCTTCTTGTCGCCGCGTCGGTATGTCTAGGTGCCTGGACGGTGCGAAACTACAGAGTGACGGGTGAAATCATCCCAGTGGCGACGGGTGGCGGGTTCAATTTTTGGCTGGGAAACTGGTCACCGTATTACCACCACGTATGGAAGTGGCAAAATTATCCACCCGAATTGGCCCGTCAGCTAGCGGGGAAGACCGAAGTGGAGCAGGACAAGATATTCACACGGGTGGCGATAAACCAAATGACGAGAGAACCGCTGGCGGCTGCAGGGATGTTTGTTCAGAAGTTCTCCGACCTGTGGCTTGCGGGGATCGGTAGAGACCCCGCATCGGTACCCACTCCTGTCAAGGCGATTGGCCGGTTTACTATCCCAAAACTGTCGTTCGTGTGCATCCCGTTGCTAATATTGGCTGTTATGGGATATCGACGGCTGTCACGTGAGGAACGGCGGCGTGCCCTGCCCGTGACCACGCTGATGCTGTGGTGGACAGCGGCGTATGTGCTGACTACCGTGGCCCCCGTGCGTTATGTTCTGCCGGTGATGGCATTCGAAGTTGTGCTGGCATCCGTTGCGATATCGGCTGGGGTGACAAGGCTCGCGATGAAACGCAAACGTGCCACCGCCTGAGAGCAGTCTATTACCCACAAGTATCGCATAGCCAGTAGGTCACCCATTCCGCGACATAAATGTCTCGGCTATTGAACACCAAGACTGCTGAAGCAGTCTTCATTAACGTTATCTTTGTCGGCAAGGAGCTCCGCAGCCCGGTTTAGCGGGCTTGTTGATCAGTAGCCGAGACATTTATGTCGCGGTACATGGTCGATACGATCCCAATCTGGACTTGTGGATAATTGGCTGGCCTGAGATTGCGCACTTTAACCGTAATACCCGCACTGGCCCATGTAGGGGCGAGGTGACCTCGCCCCAGACGTGGTTGCATTCGCCCCAGGGCACGGCACGCCATGCCCCTACTCTACCTCAATCACAACGCCTTCCGGCTTGTTCGCGAAGTGCAGCGTGAGGGTGCGCGTGGCCTCATCGTAAACCCATTCCGCTCCGCTAACCCGCGACGGCCGCTTCGGCACGCGCAGCAGAGCAGCCCCCTGCGATTCGACAGGCCCTTCCACCCTGAGCGTCATCTTCCCACCGGAGAACTCCACGCCCTCGCACTTCCCGGCGCAGGCGATGAGCCCCGGCGACTTACTCGCCGCATTGAGGTCGACCAACAGCTTACGGTCGCCTGGCTTCAGCGTGATGCCATCCAGTATGGGAAGGCGGGCGTCGAACAGGTCCACAAACCGACCCTTCAGTTGCAGGGAGGCGGGCCGGTCGACGTCGTCCAGAGCCGCCGCGACCACATACGGACCTCGGCGCAGCACGAAGGCCGGTTCTGCAGTCCATTTGCGGCGCATGAGGGAGAAGCCCTTCTGTGCCAACGCGATCAGCTCTGCGGCCCCTTTCGGGTCGGCTGCCAGTGCAGTGGGGTTCTTACGGCTGATGATCACATGCCCCTTGCCCACCGTTTTGATTGTTTCTTCGCAGCCAGCGGGCAGCCCAAGAAGCTCCAGTAGGTGGTCCATCGGGGTTGCATAGCTGTGCTCGCCGGTGTTCCACCAC
The DNA here is from genome assembly GCA_963677485.1 of Armatimonadota bacterium. Taxonomy (GTDB): domain Bacteria; phylum Armatimonadota; class HRBIN16; order HRBIN16; family HRBIN16. The sequence continues at coordinate 2,769,725 of OY781964.1, forward strand.
TCACGAACCTTGTTGGCGGGGTCGTTGCCGGCATCCACTATCAGCAGCGTGCCTCCAGCTTTCACCCACTCAACCACAGGCGCATGCAACTCGGCTGCCGGGGGTTTCTGACCTTCGTAGCTCAGGCAGAGCAGTTTGAAGGGCTTCAGATAGTCCTTCAGCAGCACATTTTCCAACTGCACCGGCTGCGCCGCCACTCCCGCTTTGATGAACGGGATCGCCTGACCGAAGAAGCAGCTCAGATGCGGGTCTCCAGTGAAGGGCTCGAACCGCTGGAACATCAGCGTATCGCTGACCAGCACCCCAACGCCCTGCATGCCGCTCTCCCATTTGAATTTGGGCTGCTTCATGTATCCCAGCGCATGGAACACGGTAAGTAACTCGGTTTCGTACTCTTTCGAGATGCGGCTTTCCGGCTGTCCCGCTTTGGCTGGGTACTTGAAGGTGAACGGTCGCTCCGGCCAGGGGCAGACCTCATAATGGAATACCTCCGGCCATAACAGCGAGGCGACCAGCGTGTTCTCCCAGTGCATCTTGAAGTCCACCCAATCGCGGGCCTGGTCTTCCACAGGGTCGTTCAGGTAGATCATCCGGCGGCCGGTGCCTTTCACCAGATTGCTCAGCACCCCATACTCCAGGAAGGCGGTTTCAAAGGTGCGTTCTTTCAGCACACCGCGGTAGAGGTTGGGGGTGCGGGCGGTGCCGGTCCACACTTGGCCGATGTAGCCGTCGCAGCCTTCCAGTTGGGCCAGACTGTGCTCAGGGCTGACGATGCCCCACTGCGCATAGTTGATCATGCTGTGGGTGGGCACAAAGCAGCGCACATTCATGCCTTTGGTCTTGCCGTATTTCTGTGCTTCGCTGAACACCTGTTGCAGGGCACGGCGATACAGAAAGTATTTCAGCTTGCTGGCGCGGTATTGTGCTTCAGGAGAACTATACGGGGCCTGCCATGGCTCCTTGTAGTAACTCTGCCACTCGCGCTTGAAGCTTTCGCTGTAGCCGGCCCGTACCCAGAACTCAGGCTCCTCAAGGAAGATCGTGTCGATGCCTTGATCGATCGCACGCTTCACACCATCGGCCAGATAGAGGCCGTAGGTGATGGAAGGGGCCATGTAGGGTACGTCGACACCATGCCCGATGATCTCACCATTCCGTTCTCTCTGCGCTTCATCCCAATGGTTCTTACCATCCCACTGGCCATACAGATAGTCTTTGTACTCTCCCCAAGCCACTCCCGTCATCAGTTGGATGGTGTAGCCGGCTTTACGCCAGCCTTCCACTTTTTTAGGCAGATCGTTGTTGATGCCATAAACCATCGCGACGTCTGCCGGGATGTGCATCCGCGAGTCATAGTTGGCGCCTGTCTGGAAGCTTGTGAATTCTCTCTTTTTATTATCGGGCATGGTGTGCTCCTGAATTAGTCGTTGTCGCGGATGATGGCCCTATCACCGATCTGGTTCTTCACGATCAGTTTCTTTTCGGCGGTGTTGGCCAGGATTTTGGCTGACACCACGCCTCGTGTGAGTGTGACTGCCGTGGCATCTCGGTTGAACATACTGTTGATGACCGTCAACTTGCCGGCCTCACAGAGAATCGCCGAGTCGTCCTTGCCTACGCGGCCCCAGTCACGCATACAGCATTGGCTGAGGCTGACGCTTCCCTTGCCCTGCAAATACGCGATGTGCTGCGCGCTGCCCCAGAAGGTGCAGTTATTGAATTGAATGTAGTTGGAGCTCTTCTCTGTTGTGACGATCTGTGCGATTTCATGCTCTTTACTGCTGGCGAAGTCACCTTTCGCAGTCTCGTTGAACGCGGGATGCGCCACAAACTGGCCATTAGTGATGATAATGCCGAAGGGGTTAACGCTATCGGCCACGATGCACTGGATGGAACCATCGACTCCGCAGCCGCTCATCTGACCGTTGTAACTGCCGGCCTTTGTCTGCACAAAGTGAAAGCCGATTTTGGCTCCATACACAAAGCAGTTGGTGAAGTAGCCCCAGTCGTTGCGTCCCACGATGAAGGCCTCCAGATTACGCCGCATCACATTCGCCACCGCCTGGTCGACGTTGGGTAGCGCGTCTATGGGGCGATTATCCATATCGCTGCGGGGCCAGTAGTGCGGGTTGAAATGCACGTTCTCTACACGGCTGATGTCGTAGCAGTTGTCGATGAAGAGCCCCCGCCGAAGCACACATCCGTATATGTTGCGCACCACGCAGAGCGAACTGTCGCTGATACTGCCCAACGCGATGCCATTCCAGGCGTTGACCATGGTGATATTCTCAATCTGGCAGTGCATCCCTTCGGCTTGAACCGCCCAGGGATAGGGCACAGGGTTGGGCCAGCTCTGTTCCGGCCAGGCGATGGTGAGGCCCATCAACCCGGTGCTGGTGTTCATGCGGATACCTGCCGGGGCGTCTTCTTTGCCGCGACCGCCCGTCAGCAGCAAGCAGGTTCCCACTTTAGTAAGGCCGTGGTGGGTGCTCTCCCATACGCCTTTCAGGGTCACCCCTGTGGGGATGTTCAGTGAACTTGCGATACGGAACTGGCCTGCGGGCAGCTCCAGGCTTCCACCTGTTTTGGCAGCCTGCCCCAGAAGTGACTGTATGGCCGCGGTGGCATCTGTTTTGCCGTCCGACATCGGTGCCAAGTCGGGTTCCACGGTGGTGCCGTTGATGCGTGCCGGTGCGGCGATGACCCCCAGCGGCAGCAGTAGCAGCGCGAGCAGCAGATACCGAAATGTGTGATTCATGGCGTCAGCTCCGTATGTGATTAGTTACTATCTGTACTACTATTCGCTAAGGCCAGCGGCATTCCCTGCGTGGCCTTGGACGTTCTGACCACGGTCATCCACCGTCGTTACACCACCGTCCGGTACATGCAGCCTTGTGGGATAAAATGCGTAGGAACCCCAGGGAACTGCTCCGATACATATTGTGCCAGGCTCTTCATGCCAGGCTCTTCGGCGGTGCAATGGTTGACTATCACCAAGGGTATACCGCGGTCAAGGCACCAGGCGCCATCAGCCCAGTAGTTCATGCCGTCGTCCGTGCCGATGATGGCATCTGCACCCAGGCTGGTCATGGTTTCATAGCGGGTGATCGCCCCGCAGCCAATCGCCACACGGTTCACTGGGGCATCGGGTTCGCCCACCATCTGCACCGCGTTTTGGCCAATTTCACGGGTGTGTTCGGCCACATGTTTGGCGAGTTCTCCCAAGGTGGCGACGGGCGACTGGTAGACAGAATGGAACCGGTCAGAGTTCAGCTTCTCTGACAGCCCAAGCTGCGCTCCCCAGCGGTCGACTATCCCCACCACAGGCATCTGATCCCACACATCGTGGCAGCGGAAGATCACCAGCCGGTTTTGCTCGATATACAGCCCTTTTTCCTTGCAGTGAGGTTGGGCAAACAGCCGTTCGTCGTCATCCATGTGATTGTAGAACACCGGCTCGTGGGTGATGAACAGGTTGCAGCCCATCTCAACGGCTTGTTTCAGTGCAGAAGTGCGTGCCTGCCATGCCACCGCGATGCCTCGAACCTCCGTCTCTGGGTCGCCTGTGATGAAGCGGTCGCAGGTTTTGTCCCAGTTCACCCAGGTTCCGATGGTCTGCATGTGATTTTTGATATCGATAGCCTTCATTGTGATCACCTCCGGTGCTGAGAGTGTATCACCGCAGGCGGTTTGTTGCCAGTGTGCATATGGGACGCTGGGCGAGTTTTGGGTTCTTGACGCGAGCAGTGGTCTAGGTTCTTTTAACCACGGATGGACGCGAATGAACGCGGATGGGAACGGCTGGTGTTGACGGCCCCAAATCGCCGGGGTTGTTTGAACCACGAATGGACACGAATGGACACGAATAGGGAACAAAACCGGATCCATTGGAGGTGAATCCGTAGGGATGGCCCTTGTGGCCATCCGCAGACGCAGGATGACTACAAAATGGTGTAACGGAAGGCAGGTAACATACGGTAAAACCGTCTCTATCCATAAATCTGGCGGATGAGCACAAGGCTCATCCCTACGAATGCAGGTAATTAAAACAAGCCGACAACAAAAACACCAGCGTAGGACATGCCCGCACGGATAATGCCGAGGGAGGAATACTGCGCCGAATTTGTCGGAGGCGAATCCGTAGGGATGGCCCTTGTGGCCATCCGCAGACGCAGGATGACTGTAATGTGGTGAGACAGAAGGTAGATAACATGCGGCACACCAGCCTGTATCCATAAATCTGGCGGATGAGCACAAGACTCATCCCTACGAATGCAGGTCATATAATGGTGATTTTCGAAGGGACACTAATCTATTACCTCATCCCTACGAATGCAGGCTATCCAAACAATATGCCATCCAAAAACACCGGCGCGGGATATGCCCGCGCCGGTGTGGATGCGGCTACTTCGCCTGGACGGTCAGACTCTTCATCTCGGCGTCGCTCAGTGTCTCCTGACCTTTGGGGCCGATCTCCACAGCATTGTTGTTGGCCAGAATGGCACGCACATTGCCCAGTGTGGAGTACTGCGCCAGTTTGGGATAGGCCTTCAGCAGCTTGAAGTGCGCGTCGGAGAACTGCTTGATCTGCATCGCCTTCTGGTCGGGCATCAGACCCGCATCCTCCCAAAACTCACCGCGCTGGTAGAAGGTGCGTGAGGCCACGTTCTGCACATTCGCCACAATCACGGTACGGTCGTAGGCGTCCTGGTAGGTTCCACCGATGCGCCGGTTGGCGGCCATCGTACCGAGCTGCTGTGCATTGGCCCGTCCGCCGGCGGGCATATTCAGCATTCCGGGTGCCTGAGCGGCGTTTTTGCTGCTGTTGGAGTTGGAACTCTGCGCCACACTGTATGCCCCGGTGGTGACATCGGCCGCTTCTCCAGACTGTTGGCGCATCTGCAACATATCCTTCTGTAACTCGGCCTCGGTCTTGCGTTCATCCGCCAGGAAGGAGGTGTATTCGGTGGGTATTCCATACTTCTTGGACAACCGCACCACCTCGTCTATCAGCTCCTGGTTGGAGTGCAGCCGGATTTCGTCCAGCAGATATCCGATTTTGCGCGAGGCCCAGAGCTGGGCGATGAACTGATGCTCTTCACCACTATCGGGCAGGCGGGTGGTCAGCACAAAGCTCTTCTTTTGGTCGCCAGCCGTGCCCCTCAGGATCACTTTGACCTCACCCGATCCCTGATATCGTCCCAGCACGATGAGCTGGGTGCCGGTGAAGATGTCGGGCAGATCGGTGTTGGGGTACCTGTCGCTGGTCTTGAGCCCCTGGATTTCCAGGGTCACATCCGACAGCAGCGGGTCGCTGACTTTTGCGAAGAATCCGCTGATCTTGGCCTCGATGCTCTCCTTCGGACGCACATAATCGCTGGAGCCGCGGTTTTGCTCCGAGAGTTTGTCCAGAAGGTGGGTGTTCACATCGTAACCCACACCGAACACGAACATCCGAGCTTTGGGGTTCTTGGCATTGGTCAGAATGACCTGCGGGTCGGTGTTTCCCGCCGTGGGCTGACCATCGGTGATGAAAATCACGTAGTTGTTCGAGGATTCGACCCCGGCAAACTGCTTGCGTGCGCTTATCAGGGCATCGTTGATATTGGTGCCGCCCGATGCATCGAGCTCATTGACCGTGTCCAGCGCCTTTTTGCGACTTTCGCTGCTGAGCTTCTGAAGCGTCTTGAACAACAGATCGGGGTTTTCGTTGAAGGTGATCACGTTGAAGCTGTCCTGCGGCTTCAAGGAGTTCAGACAGAAGCTGAGTGCCTGCTTCGCTTGGTCGATCTTTTCACCCGCCATGCTGCCGGTGCGGTCCAGCACAAAAGCCACGTTCTTGGGCTGCACTTTGGCCTTCGCCACTTCCACACGCGGACTGGCCAACAGCATGTAGTAGCCAGGTTCGCCGGGCTGTTTGTGCGCCACCATGTCGATGCCAACGTCGTCATTTGACACAGAATAGTAGAGCTCCAGGTCAGTATCCGGCACGCTGTTTTTAGCCGACCATGTCACGGTGGCCTCGCGGTCGGAGGTGCGGTCTACCACCACTTGATGGGTGGGCGAATAGACGCTGGTGATCGGCCGTGAGGCGCTGATCTTGATGGTGACGGAACAGTCCTCCAGCGGTCGGGCGGAGAACCGCTCCGTGCTGAGGGGGTAGACGTACCGGCAGACATTGCCAGTTTTTTTCACCACCTCCGCGTAGCTTAAGCGGATCCGCTTGTCACCGTTCGCGGGGATGGGGTAAACCCGCGCGCGAAAGGTGTTGCGGCCGATATACTCCAGTATCGCCGGGTCTTTACGCTGCCTGACGATAGATTCGTATATATTTCTAGCTTCGTCTTTATCCAGGATATTGCCAAGTATCTCCTGCTCGCCGGCATACATGGAGAACTTGGTGATGGCGGAACCCTCCGGCATTGGGAATATATACATGCCCTCGCGGTCCACTCCGCTGTCGTTGTGGAATATCTGGTCGACCTTAGTAGTGCAAAGCTGGTCTTGGATGTTGACATTCACGTGATGGTATTTCACGGTGAACAGTTCCTTGGGCATCATGATGCTGGTATTGGGCCGTTCGATGGGGAAGATCATACCATCAGCCAATGCGCCGATGCTGAGCAGCATGGACAGCATCAGCATGGGGATTACGTGTGCTATAGCCTTCATAGGTTCCTCCGGTTCTCCTTCGGGTATCGCCCGTCTTGCTGGAAGTGCGATGAACAGAGAATAAGACGATACCACGCGGGAAAAGTTTCAGGTGGGTTTGGGGGATTCCAACGCAAAGGCGCAAGGGACGCAGAGGACGCAAAGGGGGGATGGCCTCACGCGGAGACGCGGAGAGCGCGGAGGGGGCCTCCCCATCCGTGAAATCCTCCCCATCCGTGTAATCCGTGGTTCAGACAAAAGGCTCGGAGGGAATGTCTCACTCAAAGACTGATTAACCCTTGCGTCCTTGCACCTTTGCGCCTTTGCGTTGGGATCCGTGGTTCAGACAAGCCCCTGCCGTTCAATATGCCCCCGGCTACAAGCTCGCTTCCACCCATTTCAACAATCGACCCAAGTTAGTGCCCTTAAGCATTGACAACCTCCAATATAAAAGGTATACATAATCAGAGCAGCACTGTAAACCAAGCAATTGGATTAACTGAACAAGGACTAACAACAGATTTTGCGAGGGAGCTGGCGTTGAGCCATCTCAAGGCTGCCGCCGCAATGCTGGCTAATACCGGAGGAAAAGACCAAATGCGCATCCCAACTATCGTTATGTGTACCCTGTGTTTCGCGTCAATGGCTACCCAGACACTGTGCTCCACCAAGTTCACGATCAAAGAGCTAAGCGTTCCCAAAGGAGCAAAAAGTGCCATCGCAGTATCCGTCAATGCTCGCGGGGACGTCGTAGGCTATAGCATTACACCGCAGAACTCAACTGCTGGTAGCATGAGTAACACACGGGCAGTGTTGTGGAAAGATGGCAAGCTCATTGATCTTCATCCATCCAGTAGTGCGACCGGCTCAAGAGCCGTCGCTATCAATGACAAAGGGGATGTACTCGTAAGTAGCGGATATTACAATGCGTACCTTTGGACTAATGGGAAGTTTCGGAACCTCGGGACGCTTCCGGGTTATCCGAAAACATTGGGATATGCCCTTAACAATAAAGGTCAAGTGGCAGGTGTGTGTTTCACTAGCAATGGATTGCAGAAGCCCTTCATCTGGACTAACGGACGGATGGTAATATTAAAGATGCCTCCTAAATGCGATAATGCAGAGATAGTAGGAATAAGTGATCAGGGCGTAGTGATCGGTAGGACCGAAATATATGAAACACGTTCATATTGGGTTCTGTGGAAACGGCAAGAGATGAATATACTTAAAATGCCCAAAGTGATGTGTCTGTTCGGGATGAACAATAAAGGTAATGCGACCGGATTCAACGAGCCGAACCGCAGTAAAAGAATTGCTGTGGTATGGAAAGACGGTAACCTCAAACAACTTAAAATCCCCAAGGGTATCAGGGAATCACAAGGAAAGGCAATAAACGACCGTGGATGGGTAGCCGGAGATGCGATTTCTGGCGCAATGAAATATGCCATAGTGTGGCTACCAAAAGAGGTTGTTGACCTGCGGATTCCAGGAAGGGACACGCGCGCATATGGGATAAACAATGCGGGCACCGTGGTTGGTTCTTTCGCAGACGCTAAGGGCAACCTGCGTCCAGTGGTTTGGACAATGCAGCCGGGTAAATAGCTGCTATATCTACTGGCAGCGACATACACGTATGGTTCAGCAGCGGCATCGCCTGTGTGGGGCAGGCATATAGGCTTGCCCCACACCACGATGTAATACATATGCATTACATCGGTGGTACAATGGGCATAGAGGTACCACAACATGCCAACAACACGCATCAAGTCGGACAGCCTGAGTTGCAGGGTGTCCCCTGAACACAAGCAGTTGATCGAACAGGCGGCGAAGCTCTCGGGGTATAGCCTGTCGGACTTCATCACTCATGCTTTAGTCTCTACCGCGGCCGAGATGGTGCGCGAAGCACCGGTCATACAACTGACAAAGAGCGAGTGGGACAGCTTCACATCATCCCTGGATCGACCTGTGCGAGTGCCAGGAGAAGCAACTCAGCACGCCGTCGAACTGTTCAACCAAGGGCATGATGATGCCGATACGAAGGTATGGTAGAGAGGCCGGTCAGCCCTTCGCCCCTGGTCATCGAACATCTCGACAAGGCTGTGCATAACAGGCGAGACTTCGACTGTGGCGAACCGGCTCTGAATGATTACCTGATGTTTACCGCGCGGCAGCATGTAGATAAGGGCTACGCCCAAGTATGGGTTGCCGTGCAGGAGCCAGGTGCCGCTCAGGTGATCGGCTACTATACTCTTTCCATGAGTGCTGTTGAGTCTGACGAGGTGCCTCATAAAACCGGCATCAAGAGGATACCCGCGGTTCTACTTGGCAGGCTGGCGGTAGATAGCCGCTACCAGGGCCAAAACATAGGCGTCCGGCTTCTCATCCACGCCCAGCGCAGTGCCTTACTGCTCTCCCGGAATGTGGGTGTTCATGCGCTCATCGTGGATGCTCTCAATGAGAAAGCCGCGGCATTCTACCGGAAATACGACTTTGAGGAGCTCACTACCGGACCTCTGCACCTGTACAAGACCATCAAAGACATCGCCGCGATGGGCATCATATAAGGTGTATCTCACGCAGAGACGCGGAGAGCGCGGAGGGGATATAAATACACAGATCACACAGATGACGCAGATAAGGAACCGCGACTATCCCATCCGTGTCATCCGTGGTTCAGACAGGTCCGGCGCAGCCATGCCCTAATCTGCGTAATCTGCGTAATCTGTGGATCACCCTCCCCATTCGTGTTCATTCGTGGTGAACAAGCACCGATATGACCTGTAGGACGAGTAGGACGGGTCACACAACAAATGGCCTTTGCGTCATGGCACCTTTGCGCCATTGCGTTGGGTTTCGTCCTATCTCCTGCCGCCTACCACTCCAGCGTCACTTTGATCACCCCGCTGGATCGGTCGCGCATCAGGCGGTAGCCTTCTTCGAAATCGGAGGCGCGCAGCCTGTGCGTGATCAGCCGGTCAATCGGAAGCCGATCCTCAATCGCCAGTCGCACAGCGTCGGGCCAGGCACCAGCGCTGGCGTTGCTGCCGATCAGCGTGACCTCACGCCACAGCATCTGGTTCCACGGGGTGGCAGGGCAGGTATCGCCGTAGTCGCCCACCTCCAACACCTTCCCCTGCTTGGCGGCGATCGCCAGAGAGGCGTCCATCGCCTTACCAGAGCCTGATGCCTCTATCACCACGGGGAACTCCAGACCAGTGCGCGACTTGATCTCGCCGACCATATCGCCATCGAACTCGTGATAGTTCAACGTGCTCGCAGCCCCGAATTCCGTGGCGATGTCGAGGCGGAGTGCACGTCCGCCCACCGTGACCACATAATGGCCGCGTCGTGACATCAGCAGCGTCAGCATCAACCCGATGGGGCCGTCGCCGAATATCAGAACCGGCCCAGGAACCACCTCACCCAGCCGGTGGAGTGCGTGAACCGACACCGCCAGCGGCTCGATCAGTGCCAATGTGGGGAAGGCGATGTCTGAGGGCACCGTCAGCACGTTCGCGGCCTCGGTCAATAGATACTCCGCATATCCGCCCGGGTGCTCAAAGCCGACCTCAAGGCCGTCGGCCAGCACGTTCTCCGCCACGCATCGTTTGCCAACCAGTGAGGCATCCACACCCTCACCCACAGCATCCACCGTGCCAGCCCATTCGTGCCCAGGTATGGCAGGGAAGCCGTTGCGCTCCCAGCCAGCCACCATGGCCAGGTCTGTGGCGCAGATGCCCACCGCACCGGTGTGGATACGAACCTGGCCCGCGCCTGGTACAGGCAGCGGCAGCTCCAGCATCTCCAGACGGCCAGGCCCCGTGTTGACTATCGCCCTCATGGGTTGATGACCACCTTGTTCCGCTCTGACGAACCCATCACTTCGACCGCCTTGTGGATTTCGGAGAGGGAGAAGCGGTGCGAGATGATCTTCTCGATGTCGATCAATCCCGTCTCCATCAGCCGGATCGCTTTGCTCATGGCCAGTGGGGTGGTGCCGAAACTGGCGTCCATACGCCCCTCGAGGAAGTGGGTCAGACCGCCGTCCAGCTCGAACTTCTCGTGGGTGGTGATGCCAAACACATTCCAACGCGTGCCGCGGCGGCGCAGGTCAACCATTAGCCGGACGGCCTGGATTGGCCCTGCCGCTTCCACCACCAGATCGGGACCGTGGGGGATGATCTCGTAAACGCGTTTCTTGGCATCCTCTTTCGCCGGGTTGATCACGTGCGTGGCTCCCAGCTTCATGGCGTGCTCCAGCGCGTATTCGCTGGTGTCGATGGCGATCAAACGGCCTGCACCTGCGGCTTTGGCCACCATCATGCATAGCAGTCCGATGCTGCCCACACCGATGATCACCACATCGTCACCCACCTGCATCTCACTATACTGAATCACACCCTTCCAAGCGCCTGAGAGCGGTTCGGTGATGGCGGAGGCGTCAAATGACAGGCTGGCGGGTTTCGCAAACAGGGTGTTCTCTTTGGTCTTCATATACTCGGCGAACGCCCCAGGCCACACATCCACGGGGCCGTCGCCGCCGGTGGTGAAGGCATGCTCGCAGTAGTGCGGGTTGTTCGTGCGGCAATGGCTGCAGTATCCGCAATAACCGGACGGCTGAACGATCACCTCGTCACCCACCTTGAAATGCGTCATGCCTGGGCCGACCTCATGCACGATGCCGCTGGGCTCATGACCTACGATAGATGGGAACTGCACGTTTGTGCGGATACCCTTGATGGCTTTATAATCTGTCGCGCAGAACCCGCACGACTTAATCTTCACGACGACTTCGCCGAAGCCCGTGGCACGGGGCATCGGCACCTCTTCCAGTTCCAGTTTGTTGAAATCTTTGAGTACGGCTGCTAACATGGGATCATTCCTCCAGATCGGTCCGCTTCACACAGACCGTTTATGTTATACCGTGCTACCGGTCGGATGGCAAATGAGGGGGGGTGATCTAGGCGGAGGCCAATCGGCCAAGACCGCACCGGTCTATCGGCGATCGGTATGAAAGGAACGAATATCCACAGATGACGCAGATGACTAAGGTGAGGCCCCGCCACCTCCCCATCCGTAACATCCGCGTCATCCGTGAAATCCGTGGTTCAGACGACTGGGCCCCTAGCGAATCGCCTCCAGCAGCTTGTCTTCCAGCCATCGGGCCGACTGGGCTTCCAGCGGTGTGTTGATCTGCCCACTTTTGTAAGCACCGATGCCCAGGTTGTCGCGATGAAGCCACACCACCTCACGTGCAAGCAGCGTGGGCATCAGTGTCAAGGACACAGCCAGGATGCTCCACACAAAAAACGGCTGCATATATCGCATGGCCGCGGCATAGTAGAGGCGGTAGCGTTGTTTGAGCACAAATGCCGAGATAAACCCAGCCAACGTGCATATGGCGATGACCGACACGGCCAGCCACAGTGATGGCAACACGTGCGCCAGCAATAGTGCTGCTGTGACACCAGCAACAGGCAGCCAGTTGCACAGAATCTCAAAACCTCGTGCTGGTGTCTCGACGTCCTGCTTCTGGCACATCCTTTTGAAGCGGAAACGCCAGATGAACCAGGGAATTACCAGTGCCAGTAGAAGCACAACAGCCTTCTCGGTGGCGGTACCTTCACTAATGTTGCCGCTGCGCCAGGGCATCCAGACCGCCTGTGTGAGAAGGGTATACACCGCCAACGGCACCAGCAGCCACCAGATGAGCAACTGACGCAGCTCCGGCTGCCAGTTCCAGACCGGCAGCGTATCGCCGCTCTTCCGGCAGGCTAAATGCCACACACCGGAGCATAGAATGCCGAACAGCAGCAAAACCAGCCATGATATCAGTAAGACTGCCAGACTGGCCTCATCGGCGATGGTATACTCCAACATGCGTGGTGCTGCACGCTGAGCCGTAGTGATCGGCTCTGTGGCGATCCATACGGAGGTGAATGTACCTAGATACCACCCAGCATTCCTCAATTCATGCCCAAACAGGCTCTTATTATCTATCTTGTGGATTCGATCAGAAAGAGAATCAAACTTTTGCTGCTGGGCTGGCATCTTCAGCAGTCCCGCCAGCTCGGTGGAAGACTTCACGTTTATATTGAGCACGGCCTGCGCAACGAAAGCACGGATGAGGTTGCCATCATGTGCCTTGACTAGTTGTTTACTGTAAGGAAGCTGCGCATCCAACAACTGGCGTGCTTCTGCCCGATATCCTAGCTTGATAAGCTGAGGCCCCGCCGCACCAAGCTGACTAGCCATGTTTCGAAGTTTTGCACTGTAGGGCATGTCAACAAATGGTCGAGCGGTTTCGCTGTTATTCAGATAGGTTTCGAGCAGTTTTGGATTACGGTCAATTTGGGTGAGATATATATCCTGGTCGTGGCGTCGTATCGGCAGCTTTGATGCCCTGCTATACGCTTGGATTCCGAGTATCGCCTGCTTGCGGTCGGTCATGGGGTACCGTTCCACAAGCGACTTTCTGCGGGTTTTGGGCTTCGGTGCATCGGCGGTAGGCATGTTCATGCTTAACGGCATCTCGGTAGGAGCTATGCGCGGACCTTCAGGGGGTATCCATTTAAACCCCTCATCTAGTCGGATCATCGCTTCCATCAGCGGATAGAGACCATTACCTGGGTCGAGGCGTTCACCAGCAGCGCACACAGCCAGTTGTTCGTCGAATGAAGGAAGCTTGCGACCGGTTGGGGCTATACCGAGTATCCCCACACTCTCCATATGGCTGGTTTGATAGGCCATCTGAGCCTTTTCAGTAGCTGAGAGCTTGTGCTTCTTGCTCAGCTCTGTCAGGTTTAACCCACCTGTCTTGATTCCTACACCAGATATCACCTGTTCAAGATCAGGTTTCTGAATTTGCGGCCATGGGTTCAGCGGCTTCATGCCAAGCGCCGGAATCTCAGGTACCGGTTGTCCCAGCCAGGATGCGTTGTTTAACCATCGCACGGACCACAGCCAGCCAATCACAATCGCGGCCAGAACAGAAATGAAACCAAACCAGTTTCGTTGCTTCATCGAACAGCCACCTCATTTGACAATCGGTTTACCACGGTTTGTATTATGCGCACCACCAGATCGTTTGTCAAGCGCCGTTGGTGTCTGCAGATAGACGCGAAGGGAACGAATATCCACCGATTACACAGATCACACAGATCACACAGATGAGGTGCGGTCACCTCCCCATCCGCGTTCATCCGTGTTCATCCGCGGTTCAGACAACTATATGACAGGTAGGATGCGTAGGACGAATAGGACAGGTGACATGCCCTTCTCGCCTTCGCGGCTTCGCGTGAGCTGCTTCCCACCCATCCGCGTTCATCAGCGTTCATCCGTGGTTCAGACAATCAGGCCCCTAGCGAATCGCCTCCAGTAGCTTGCCCTCCAGCCATCGGGCCGACTGCGCCTCGACAGGCATGCTGAGCTGGACCTTCTTGCAGGAGCCGATGCCCAGGTTGTCGCGCTGAAGCCAAACCACCTCGCGGGCGAGCAGCGTGGGCATCAGCGTCAAGGAGACCACCAAAATGCTCCACACAAACAGCGGCTGCATGTATCGTGCAGCGGCGGCGTAATAGACTCGGAATTTCTGCTTCAGCGCAAACACCGAGATGACGCTGGCCAGCCAGAGCGCAAGGAACACCGACACCAGCACGATTTGTGTGCTGCCCACAGGCATATCCGGTGTCTCATCCAGCATCTTTAGCCAGATATTCGTTATCACCAGCAGAGGCACGAGGCCGATGACCGGTAACCAGTTCCATAGCACCTCCACACCCTTACTAGGCATGGGGATGGCCTGTTTGACACACATCTTTTTAAAGCGGTACCGCCAGATAACCCAGGGCACTATCAAGCTCAATGCCATCAACGCGTTCTTTTCGATACCAGTGGCTAACCCGATGTTGCTGCCGCGCCAGGGCATCCAAGCCGCTTGCGTGAGCAGTGTATACACCGCCAGCGGCACCAGCAACCACCAGATGATCAGCTGCCGCAGCTCCAACTGCCAATCAAGCTCCGGCACCGATGTCGCGGTCTTTCGGCAGATGAGCTGCCATAGGCCGGTGCGCACCAGGCCCACAACCAACAATACCAGCCAGGCAACAAGAAGCATCATGATAACAGCTTCATCCACGAGGGTGTATTCCACCATCCGTGAGGCAGCGAGTTGGGACGCAGGGATTGGCGCAACGGAGCCCATACCATACATCATTTCTAGCACCATCCCCCCGTTTGCTATTCGGCGGCTGAACACGGCTTTGATCTGCGGGCTTAGTGCGTCGATATTGTGGACAGACTGTTCAAGCAGTCGCTTCTGAGCAGGCAGTCCCAGCGAGGAGGCGATGGCTATTGCGGTCTTCTGGTTATACTTCAACAGCGCCTTCGCCAACAATGTGTCCATCACGCGACCATCATTGCTGCGGATCATCTGCGAACTGTAGGGCAACAAAGAGCCCATCAGTTGCAGGGCCTCCGCCTTGTAGCCCATCTGTGCCAACTTAGGACCGATTGACGATAGCCTTAAGGCCATTTCGCGCGACCTGGTGCTATACATGACATCCATGTCAGACATCATCATCAATTGGTTGGTTTTGTAGTGCTCTACCAGCACAGGATGGCTGATCTTCAGTGGTATGACATCCAGTGTATGCCGCTGAATGGGCAGCTTCGATGCTCGGATATAAGCTTTAATCCCCAGAAGCATCTGGGCGCGGTCGACAACAGTGTAGCTTGGTTCGGGTCTTACCTTCGGAGTTTTCGGTTTGACCGACGGCATCAGCATAGAGGGAGATGCCATCTTACCCGGTGCTGGGATATTTGGTTTGCCGCCAGGTGGCATGGTCATCGTGGGCATTTTGGGCTCAGACAGGCCAGGTTTTCCGACGGGTTTTTGCGACATCTGCACTCCAGGCATCGGCCCGGGGCGTCCAGGGATGGAAGGCATCGGCGCCCAGCCGATTTGCTGGAGGTCATCTGTCAGAGCGATCTGAAGTCGTACCATCGCCTCAAGCATCGGGTAGAGGCCATTGCCTGGGTCCAGCCGCTGTCCAGCAGCACAGATTTTAATACTGCTATCGAATTGTGACTTCACGTCGGAAGCGCTCCGTCCAGGACGTTTCTCCGACCAGCTTATGTTGAACATACGCGACGCCAGGAACGCCATCTGCGCCTTTTCGGTGCTGTTCAGACTGCTCTTCTTGGCCAGGTCACCCAACCGCGCCATTTTATCGATGATCGGTTGTATGTCGTATACTGGGCTATCTTCATCAATGATCAGGTTCGGCCAGGGATTCAGGGGTAAAATCTTCGCCGTGACAGGCGGTGTCTCTTCATAGTCGTTCTGGCTCGCGTCCTGCGAATAGAGGAAGCCGATCAAGCGTACAGACCACAGCCAGCCGATCACAAGTGCAAGCAGAACCGAGAGGACACCAAACCAGCCAGATTTCTTCATCGAATAGACACCTCATGTGAAAAATCGGTTAATCACTGTTTGTATCTTACGCACCGCAGGATCGTTTGTCAAGGACTGCCGGAAGGGTGATTCGCGAATCGCCCATAGACAGATTGTGAAGGCCGGCGACCATGTGCGACGAGTTCCCGCAACCCCCTAAAGTGGGCCTTGTCATCCGTCGCTGATCATTACCGGTCCGCTGAAGCGGACGGGGGCATCTCTTCGTGTTTATTCGTGTTTATCTGTGGTTAAAATCCCTCCGCGTTGTCTGCCCCGTAGTGGACATGTCAGATGAGTATGACGAGTAGGACGATGCGCCGTGATGCAATGCCTCCACAATTCGTGTCCATTCGTGTGCATTCGTGGTTAACAATCCCTTCGCGCCTTCGCGGCTTCGCGTGAGATCATAACCTAATCTGTGTAATCTGCGTAATCTGTGGATAGATTCATCCGTGTTCATCCATGTTTATCTGTGGTTAAATCCCTCCGCGTTGTCTGCTCCGGAGTGGACATGTCAGATGAGTATGACGAGTAGGACGATGCGCCATGATGCAATGCCTCCACAATTCGTGTTCATTCGTGGTTGACTATCCCTTCGCGCCTTCGCGTCTTCGCGTGAAGCCATGTATTCACTGCGTGAGAACCCTATTCTGCTAATTGTTTGTATAATTGAAACATGAGTACATCGGCAATCAACACAACAACCTGTTCCGGCTGGGGACGCTACCCAAAAGCTCCCTGCGGGTTATACAGACCCGACAGCCTACGCGAGCTGGGCGATATCCCCACGGACTGTAAACAGCGCGGCTGGTCGGTGATACCTCGCGGACTAGGCCGCAGTTACGGCGACGCAGCCCTCAATGGCGGCTTCGGCGCGGCGTTGATGACCCACCTCGACCGTATCATCGAATTCAACACCTCCACGGGTCGGCTGCGCTGCGAGGCGGGTCTGAGCCTGCTGCAGATCATCCGGCGCCTGATGCCCCTGGGATGGTTCCCCATGGTCACCCCTGGCACGCAGTTCTGCACCGTGGGCGGGGCCATTGCGGCTGATGTCCACGGAAAAAACCACCATGTGGACGGCTCCTTTGGCGACCACCTTTATCAGCTCACACTGATGCTGCCCTCAGGCGAGATGGTATCCTGCAGCCGAGAGCAGAATTCCGATCTGTTCTGGGCCACCGTGGGTGGGATGGGTCTGACCGGTGTGATCGTCGATGCCGAGTTTCAGCTTCGGGCCGTGCAGACGAGCCGGATTACCGAAAGCCGCGTGCGCACGCGCGATCTGGACGAGACGCTGTTCACCTTCCAGGAGCGCGACAGCCGGTATCCCTATTCCGTGGCTTGGATGGACTGCCTGAGCACAGGACGCCACTTTGGGCGCGGAGTTCTGCTGTTTGGCGACCATTCGGTAAGTACAGACCTGCCGCGGATGGAGCAGGACAAGCCGCTTTCATTACCCAAAGCGAAGTCGGTGACGGTTCCGATGGACGCTCCAGGATTTCTTTTGAACCGCCTCTCGCTGCTGGCATTTAACCAGGCCTATTACTCCTTTAATCCCACCAACGAGAGCCACATTGTCAGCACGCAGCGCTTCTTCCACCCGCTGGACGCCGTGGTGGACTGGAACCGGCTGTATGGTAAAGCCGGATTTACGCAGTGGCAGTGCATCGTGCCTTTTGACGGCGGTGCCAAGCGGCTGCAGCAGATTTTAGAAAAAGTGCAGCATAGCGGTCAGTTGCCCTTCCTGTGCATTCTGAAGCGCATGGGTAAAGGAAGCGGCGGGCTGCTCTCCTTCCCGATGGAGGGCTACACCCTCGCGATGGACTTCCCTGTGCGGAAAGGACTGCTCCCGCTGCTGGATGCATTGGATGAACTGGTGCTGCAAGCGGGTGGGCGGCTCTATCTGGCGAAGGATGCCCGGGCGTCGGTCAGCACCATCGCTGCGATGTATCCAAATCTGCACCTATTTAAAACTATGAAGATGAGTATCGACCCGAACATGCTGATGCAGAGCAACATGAGCCGTCGGCTGGAGCTTTCGGCTGAGGTGTCGGCATGAAGAAAATACTGATCGTCGGCGCCACCTCACGCATGGCTTTGGAACTGGCTCGGATGTATGCGGCGGAAGGCGCACATATGGTATTGGCCGGTGTCGAGGCGGACGAACAGCAGCGTGTGGCGGCGGATGTACGCGTGGGCAACGATGGCGAGGTATACACCGCCGATTTCGATATCACCCAACTGCAGCACCACCGCGACTTCCTGGACCAGGTGATCGTGCAGTTGGGCGGCCTCGACGGCCTCGTGCTGTTTTGCGGCAGCATGGCGGGAGTGGAAGAGGCCAAGACCGACCCGCAGGCTCTGGACTGGCTGATGCGTGTGAACGCCATCGGCCCGATGGCATTGGCGGGTCTGGCGGCTGAGCATATGCAGCAGCAGAGATCGGGCTTCATCGTCGGCTTGAGCTCGGTGGCGGGTGACCGCGGCCGGCAAAGCAACTACCCATATGGCGTGGCCAAAGGGGCGTTTGCTCTCTATCTGCAGGGGTTGCGCAACCGGCTGCATAAAAGCGGGGTCAGGGTGATCACCATGAAACCCGGTTTCGTAGATACCCGTATGACCTGGGGTATGGGCAAGCTGCCGTTCATCGCCAGCGCCGAAGAGGTGGCCAGGGCCATCTACCGCGCCCCTCAGGGCGTTCAAGACATCGTGTATGTAAAACCCATCTGGGCGCTGATCATGTGGGTCATCAAGCACATCCCCGAGGCGATCTTCAAGCGCATGAAGCTGTAACTGGGGGGCGTGAACCACGGATTGGACGGATCGGGAATGTTTCGTGTTTAGCTTCAAAGCGCCAACAACCGGTTAAGATGACTCAGAGGTAGCAGAATGACAACAATCAACCTCACACAACCTGAGGCCGATGCGCTACTCGCAATGGATAAATGCCGTATAGATGACCAATTGTGGACATTTCCGCAACATGGTGGATGCATTAGTATTCCGTTGACTTCTCGAGATCATAGAGAGCACTTCACACTCGATGTAAGCCGTAGTATGAATATCCTGTGTAAATGGAAATACCAAAACAGGGTTCGTCAGTCTATAATATTGGCAAGGTGTGATATCGGTGGTGCTCCACATCGGAACCCAGATGACATAGAGATTGGATGTCCTCACCTACACCTATACCGTGAGGGGTATGGGGACAAGTGGGCGTTCCCTCTCCCTCAAAAGTCTTTTCGCGATACGACTGACATGTGGATGTTGCTCATGGACTTCATGAGCTATTGCCATATCGTAGAACCTCCGAATATCCATAAGGGTGATACCCATGATAAGTGAATTTCACGATCTGCTAGACAAATACCATCTCTGGCTTAAGGAAAAGACAACGCTTCGGCAGGTCAATGACTGGGTTGAGATCACCACTCCTTACCTGGACAGACACAACGACTACCTTCAGATATATGTTAAGCCTGATGAGGGTGGCTATGTATTGATGGATGACGGCTACATCCTAGAAGATTTGGAGACCTCCGGGTGCAAGTTAGATTCGCCTAAACGGCAGGAGCTGTTGCACACCGTACTAAACGGGTACGGCATCAAGATCGTCAACGGCACACTGCAGGTACGTGCAACAAACGAGAGCTTCGCCCTGCGGAAACACAATCTGTTGCAGGCGATGTTATCGGTCAATGATATGTTCTACCTCGCCCAACCTGCTGTGGCTAGTCTGTATTGCGAAGACGTGGCCAACTGGCTTGACTATCACGAAATCCGATACACACCGAGGGTGAAGTTTACCGGCAAGACCAGTTTTGATTATATGTTTGATTTTGCAATACCAAAATCAAAAACACAACCCGAACGGTTGATCAAGGCCATCACCAATCCCAATCGCGATTCTGCCCAATCGGCAATCCTCTCATGGCACGACACCAGGGAGGTTCGTCCCCATGCATCCAGGTTCTATGCCGTTCTGAACGATGCCGCACGCGATATACCTTCGACGGTCATAGAGGCCTTGCGAAGCTACGACGTGGTGGTAGTTCCCTGGAGTAAACGCGATGATGTCTGGGAAGAACTCGCTGCGTAGCTTCTATACCCAACATTGGCATTACATCCACCCAGTCTACCCCTCCCATTTGCCACGTTGGCCGGTGTGATGATTAACTGTATCTAATGAGAACACTCGCACATACACTCCTATACACCTTCCTTTGCCTGCTGGTGACCGTCACAGGCGCGAAGGCGCAGCCCGAAGTCAGCCTCACCGGACTGCCAAACGGTCTGCGGGTGATCGTATGCACGCGCACGGAGGCCCCGCTGGTCAGCATCCACCTGAGGGTTCACAGCGGCTCCGCGGCGGATGCGCCCACCGCGCTGGGTGCTGCACATGCCTGCGAACACATCATCTTCAGCGGCACTACCACCCGCGGTCCTGGCGAAATGGACAACGAGATCGAGGGCATGGGTGCCAGTCTTCAAGCCACTACCACCCGCGATACCATCCAGCTCTCCACGGTGGTCTCCAAGAGCTATTGGCAGGAGGTCGATGCACTCATCGCCGATGCGGTGCAGAACCCCACAGTGCCGGACAAGGAGTTCGACCGCGAGCAGCTCATCATCCTGCAGGAGTTAGCCCGTCGCAGCAATGAGCCGCGCTTCCAGGCGGAGGAGGCGCTCTGGCCAATGCTGTTGCCTGAGAGCCCGTATGCGCACTCGATTGGCGGCACCAAGCAAAGCGTGCTGGGGCTGAAGCGTGAATCAATCCTGCAATTCATCCGAACCCACTTTGTGCCCAATAACTGCACGCTGGTGCTGACGGGTGACATCACGCCAGAAGAAGCGCTGCCGGTGGTTCGTAAGCACTACGGCAACTGGACGGCTGTCAGTCTGCCCCCGGTGCCCGCCCCGCAAAGGCCAGTATCGACCAGCATACGAGGTCAAAAACTGCTCTCTGTATCGTCACAACGCACTGTAGCGTTCGGGTTTGTGGCCCCCGGCGTGGCTCAGTGGCGCGATGCCCTGGCGTGCGATGCCCTGCTCTATCTGCTCAGTGCCCCTGAGGCGAACCTCAAACAGCAGTTGCTGCATGACAAGCTGGCTAGCCAGGTAGATGGCCGCTATACCACCAGCCGATGGCCCACACTGCTCTACCTGAGTATCCCGCTGGGTAACCAGACGGATGCCCGCGATGTCGAACAGCGGGTTCTGGCTGAATGTTCACGACTAGCTGAGCAGGGGCCGACACCGATGGAGCTAAGCAAAGCGATCCGGCAGCTTGCCGGGCAGCAGTTATTCACCGAGGAAACCCTGGAAGGGCAATCCACTTTGCTCGGGTTGATGGATTCTATATCCGACTACCGCAAGTCGCTGAGCTATATCACCGACCTTCAAAGCCTGAGCATTCAAGAGGTGCAGACGGCCGCCCGAAACTACCTGGTAAATGGCCCCAGGGCTATCGTGACGGTAGAGCCGATGAACCTGGAGGCAGCGAAATGAGCCGCTGGGCCGCCATATTTGTGTTGATCACACTCTGTCTGCCTGGCTGGTGCCTCATGCCGCCGGTGGAACGAATGGTGCTGTCCAACGGCGTCACCGTGGTGTCGGTCACGGAGCCTGGTGCGCGGATACTCTCCGTGCAGGCCTTTTTTAAAGTGGGCTTGTGGGCGGAGCCCTCTGGGCAGGCCGGAATCCGGCATCTGGTGGCCCGCAGTCTGTTCGGCAGCAGTGAGAACCAGAGTTCGGATGATCTGGCCCGCGAGATCGACCGGGTGGGGGGTGCTGTGTATGTCAACCCCGCCCCCGACATGATAGAGCTGGGTGTGAATACCGTGACCGATCAGTTTGCCAACGCCAGCTATCTGCTCTGCGATGCCATCAAAAACCCTCAGTTTGAGCCCGTCGTGCTGGAAAGTGCGCGCACGGTCTGCCTGGCGGACCTGGAAGCGGAGCAGAACAGCCAATTTCGGGCCACATTCCGACTGCTGCGAAACCTCACCATGCCCGACTACAGCAGTTACAGCCGCAGCTTGATTGGTGACCGCAGCTTTCTGCAATCCGCCACAGCACAGCAGTGCCGCAGCTTCGCCGCCGGTCAGCTTACCGCCGACCGGCTGGTGGTTGTGGTGGTGGGGAACCTGCCCTCTGCTGCGGTGTTCAAGCGGTTGGACACTCTGCTGGGCGAGTGGCGTACGAAGCTCAGCACTCCGAGGCCTGATCCTCCGGCCCTGTCGCCAACCCGTGACGTGCTCAGCGATGTGCAGGACATGCCGACCGCCACCGCCTATCTGGGTGTGGGCGTCTCGGCACCTGGGATGCTGAGCCCGGATTATCCCGCCGCTCAGGTGCTGACCACACTGCTGGGCACCGGCAAAAGCAGCAGGGTATTCACCGAGCTGCGAACCCGCGCCGGCATGGGCTATGAGCTGGGCGGGTTCTACCCTGACCTGCGCGACGGCAGCCTGATCATGCTATACCTGCAGACCTTGACCAGCATGGATGACCCCAACACGGGCATGCCGGTGATGCTGGTGAACGAAGCCAAGCAGCAACTGGTGAACCAACTTAAGCTGCTGGTGAGCAAGCCGCCCACGGATGCCGAGGTGTTGCGCGCCAAGCGGATGCTGATAGGCAACCACGCGTTGAAGCACCAGCGCCAGCGCGACCGCGCTTACTACCTCGGGTGGTACGAAGCGGTAGGCCTGGGGTGTGAATATGACCGGAAGTATGAGAGCATCATCAACGCCGTGACCGCTGAGCAGGTGCGCAGCCTCGCCAAGCGGCTCACCCCGGGTTACGCCGTGGCCGTGACTATGCCCAAATAGCCGGAGTTTGGCGGGACCTTGTCTGAACCACGGATTACGCGGATTATTTGGATTTCACGGATGGGGAGTAGACCCCGGTCCTACCTTTGCGTCCTTGCGTGTGACAGTTCCCATCCGCGTTCATTCGTGTTCATCCGTGGTTAAAAAATAACCTTCGTGCCGATCGCCGTCCGCCATGGAACCAGACCGGCGCGGTCTTGAGCCCTCTGTTACTTCCATAGTACCGTCAGACCGCCCCGGACATAGCCAATTGGGCTGCGGTGGGGGTTTCCCATCCGTGCCATCCGTGTAATCCGTGTAATCCGTGGTTCAGACAATCTGTGTCATCTGTGTCATCTGTGGATGCGTTCCTCCCCTTCGTGTCCATTTGTGTCCATTCGTGGTTAAGAAATTCCCTCGTGTCAATAACCGTCCGGCTATCCGCCAGACCGGCGCGGTTAGGGGAAAACCGCCCCGGACATGGCCAACTAAGCGGTGACTTCCCCATCCGTTTCATCTGTGTAATCCGTAGTTCAGACAATCCGTGTAATCTGCGTAATCTGTGGATTTTCTTTCCCTTCGCGCCGTCACCTGCGGTGTCGCGTCTTCGCGTGAGACAATTACCTTGCACCGTCATCTGTCGATAACCCCCCCTTGACTGCATCCGCCATCTGGCGCACAATACATCAAGTATACAAATACGGAGGCACCACGTTGACAGAGCCCCTTCCCACAACGCACCTGCTGACCCCATGGTCAGACAAAATAGACAAACAGTGTCCCTGGCCGGAGTATCCCCGCCCGCAGATGGTGCGCGGCAACTGGCAGAACCTGAACGGAGCCTGGAACTACGCCATTTTGCCCACAGAGGCATCGGCCCCTGAGCAGTTCGATGGCGAAATCCTGGTGCCGTATCCCGTGGAATCCGTGCTCTCCGGCGTGCAGAAGAGCGTTGGGCCAGAGAACAAGGTATGGTATCAGCGCAGTTTTACGGTGGCTAGCTTGACG
This sequence comes from Armatimonadota bacterium, assembly GCA_963677485.1. GTDB lineage: Bacteria > Armatimonadota > HRBIN16 > HRBIN16 > HRBIN16. Next base: position 2,793,653 of record OY781964.1, read on the forward strand.
CATGGCAACCGGCTCTGGCTGCACTTCGGGGCTGTGGACTGGCATACGCAGGTCTGGATCAACGGCCAGATGGTGGGCGAGCACAAAGGCGGATATCTGCCCTTCCAGTTCGACATCACCGATGCGCTGGTGGAGGGTGAGCAAACCATCACCGTGGCGGTCTGGGACCCCACCGATACCAAGAGTTATCCGCGCGGTAAGCAGGTTCTCCATCCTGAGGGCATCTGGTATACTCCCGTGACGGGCATCTGGCAGACCGTCTGGCTGGAAGTCGCGGCCGCCAACGGCATCAGCAGCGTCAAGGTAGAAGGCGACCTCGAGACCGAATCGGCGGTCATCACAGTGAACAGCTATGCCGGCAGCCAGAAACTGCGTGTGGTGGTTCAGGCCGTGTTGGACGGCATGGTGGTGGGCACCGCCTCTGGCTGGCCCAACGAGCCCATGCAGATGACGCTGGATGCCGTCAGGCCATGGTCACCCGAAAACCCGGCCTTGTATGACCTGCAAGTGAAGCTGATGCAGGATGAGAAGCTGATTGACGAGGTGCAGAGCTACTTCGCGCTGCGCACCGTAGAGCGCCGACGTGATGCCAACGGTGTGCTTCGCATGTATCTGAACGGCAACCCATGCTTCATGATCGGGCCCCTCGATCAGGGCTGGTGGCCTGATGGGCTATATATCCCTGCCACGGACGAAGCACTGCGGTTTGATGTGGCAGCCACCCTCGAGCTGGGTTACAACATGGCCCGCAAGCACATCAAGGTGGAGCCCGAGCGCTGGTACTACTGGTGCGACAAGCTGGGTCTGATGGTCTGGCAGGACATGCCCAGTGGATTCGTCGTCGGCCAGGCCATTCCGCCCGGTGCCGCAGAAGATGCCGTGCTGGATGAAGCCGCCAACGCCCATTTCCTGGTGGAGTTGGATGGCATGATCGAGGCCCTCAGGGCACACCCCAGCATCGTCGTCTGGGTGCCGTTCAATGAAGGCTGGGGGCAGCATGACACCAATACTATTCTGGAACGCGTGAAGAATGCCGATACCACTCGGCTGGTGGATGGTCCTACCGGTTGGGAAGACCGCGGTTATGGCGACATGATCGACATGCACAACTACCCAGGGCCAGGAATGTTTGAGGTGATGGAGTCCCGAATCAGCGTGCTGGGCGAGTTCGGCGGGCTGGCCTACGCGGTGCCCGGACATCTGTGGTGGGACCACAACTTCGGCTATCGCAGCTTTGGCACCCGCGAGGAGCTGGTGCGCCAGTATATCCGGCTGATGAAGCGACTCTGCTGGCTGAAGAGCCAGGGGCTATCCGCGGCGGTGTATACGCAGACCACGGACGTTGAGGGTGAAATCAACGGCCTGCTGACTTACGACCGCGCCATCTGGAAGCTGCTGCCGGAGGAGATTGCCGTATGGCATCAGCGCGTCATCGAATGCGATGATACGTTCAAGCGATGCTCCATGGAGATAAAATGGGACAGCTCCACCGGCTTGGTGGAGCTTGACCCCGACGCCTTCTTCTACCCTCATCTGGAGTGCGAAGGTGCCGGCAAGGTCATGCTGAACGGCCAAGTTTTTGCGGAGCTTAGCGAAGGCAAACACAGCATCGGCTTCAGTATCGACCAGCACAACATGCTGGTGAATGGTGCCAACACATGGCAGCTTGAAGGCGAGTTGCGGGGCGTGCAACTGGTGGACATCTGCCCGGAAGCCGAATAAGCGAAATCCCTGGGGCACCGAATTCGGTGCCCCGGGCTGATTGCACCTTCTCTAGTTTTAAGCCCCACTCATAAAACTAACTAGTGATTCATATAGTAGCTTAGCTTAGTGTACGTACTATATACCTATAATATATCATCAAACATTTCGTTTTCATAAGAAATTTCGCCGAAACGAGGAAAACCTAATTGCAAACATCTCAAAGAAACCTCATGTCCAAAATGGCTAAAATTCATATGATAACGTATATATTGCCATAAATATGTCATTTAACATCACAATGGACTGGGGTCGATTTTTTGTTTTTTTGGCGTAGTTTACACCAATCCAGCCGATGAGGCGGGCTTTTCATGTTGTTCCCCTTCGGGCGGGTGCCTGCATCAGGGAATCTCTTCAAAAAGTCCTTAGCACACGATAGCTGATGAACTGCTCGCGTATGGGGAAGCTCTGTTCGCCGCCGTCGTACGGAATCACCAGAAAGACAAACCACACGGAATACACCCTACGTTCAGTCCCACCCCTGATGCTGAACGTGGACACGCGGTAATCATATCTGTTCACACTCCTTAAATAAGCTCCGTCCGCTAACGCCCCATTCGTCAGTATCGTCTGCAGGGTATTATATGGCTTCGCGCTTTTATCTTGGGGGTCGCGGTTCAATATCGCCCATTTTATGGCCGCCCGCAGCTCCTTTTCCGTGAGTGCAGGTTGAGATTTGCCCACAGCATCGGCTTGAGCTTTCACATTGAACGCCTTCACCACATCGGGCAATTTGGTGGGGACGGGAAGGGCGCGACTCTCCTCGACTTGGTCTGGGGCCTGGGCACCCACGATGATGGTGTTGCCGTTGTAGTCTCTGGTCACCATGCCAAGTCTCGTGGCAAATTCGGAGGCACCTGTGCCGACGGGATGTATATCTGCAGCTCGTGACGCTTGCAATGTCGGTTTTCCCTGTGCCTCCATTTCCAGAACGCGATGGCTTATGAACCGCTCGCGGATAGAGAACGAGCTGACGCCGCCATCACGTGGTATCACCAAGCGCACGGACCACACATTGAATTCGAATAGATCCGAACCGCCATTCTTGCTCTCGAGATAGGGTCCAAGGCGTCGGTATCGGTTCACACTCTGAAGGTAAGCACCGTCCACTAACGCTTTGTTTGTGATGATCTTCCGTATTGTTGCATATTGCTGTTTCGTGGCCTGCTTTGGGTCGGGTGTGATTATTTCCGAATTTAACGCCCCGATCAGCTCATTCACGGTGAGCGGCGGCTGAGTTTTGCCTACAGGGTCACTTTTTGCTTTGGTATTGAACTCCTTAACTACATCTAGTAGTTTGCTGGGTACCGGTAATGTGCGGCTATCCTCAACCTGGTCCTGGGCCTGGGCCCCGACTATGATACTGACGCCGGGCACAGCCTTTACTATCTGAGACGCCATGGCGGTCGATGATATCACCGCGAGGAGTGATAGTGTGGTAACAGCGTTCTTATGGTATTTCATCGGACCCCTCTTATATTGCTAGTTGAGCTAGCGTTCTATCGTCGGTACAACGGTAGGCATTGGCGTCTGGTCACGCACAGCACCGTATAGATTCAACCACCTGCGGCCTACAGGACGGATCAGGGAGCCGTCATCCATCATTACCCACTCTTTGCTCCAGGGCGTATTGGGGCCCTGGGTGGTTTCATTCACCCGTTCTGACGTCTTGCCTGGCGACATCAGTATCAGCCCACCCTCTGCGCCTGGCGATATGGTCAGGTGTGCTGCACTAGCGATCACTTCCAACACTGCGCCTAGCGGAATTCCGCGCGCCTCAGTCTTCACGCTGATGTCGTTCGGCACCTTAGCATCGACGGTGATCTTTAGCGAGGTCACCTTTGAGAGTGCCTCCGCTGCCTGGCGTATTCTTGCGGACTTCAGCACAATATCGACGGGTTTTGCGAGTGTAACCAACCGTCGTGCGGCCGCCAGAGCAGCCGTACACTCAGCTATCTGCTCGCGCAGTTGTTTCATGTCAGCATTTAGTTGTGGCAACACCTGTTGCTTGGGGGGCCGACTTTCTCTTCTCTTCGCTGTTTCCCTATATCTTAAGGACAGATGCTGCTGCGCCGTCAAGAATTTCAGCTCAGATTGTAATTCGTTGAGCTGAGACGACAGCAAGCGGATTTGGTTGTTGATAGCCCGCAAAGGTTCTTGAATCTCGGTATATGCACCGTCGGCGGCCTGGTCAGTGGGTGAGGCTGCAGTGGGATCTGACACATTCGGAGCAGGTGAAAGCATAGGGAGAGCCTCAATAGTGCCGCTTCTCCCATTCTCCCGTCGTTTTATCTCTTCTGGCGTTAACCAACGGCATCGAATGAACTGCTCGCGGATCGGGATTGCGTGGGTGCCGTGCTGATTTGGGATCACTAACCGCACAGACCACACAGTAAATGTCATGCCGTTGTTTTCATATCCGGTCAGCACTTCAAGATAGGCGTCATCTGCGAGAGTTCGGGACATGGCAATCTTCTCAAGTGTGGCATTTTCCGCGGGCGACATCATCTTTGGCACTGGGTTCTTGATCATCCATTGGATGAAGGCCAGTAACTCATCTTCGGTCAATTCGGGCTGGTCTTTGCCTACAGGGTCTGCCGCAGCTTTCCTATTGAACTCTTGAATCGCTGCAGATAGCGTGGCGGGGTGAGGTATCTCGGTCTCAGCAGCTACCAGGAGAGATGGAGCGATATCGGTCGCAACGTAGGGCCCCATGGGCAGCCGGTCATCATGATTTGCACCAGTGGCCGCCGGGGTATTGTCGGCGGCGCGGCAGGGCATCATATTCGAAGCCGTTAACGCGAGTGCTGCCAGCACAACCATCGTGATCCGTGCATTTTTTGTCATTTCGCTCTCCATGTGTCTATTCATCGCGGCGCAGTGAGGTAACTACCGTAACCGTGAATGATGGTGTTGGGCGAGAACCCGAAATCGCCACCTCTTCTTGAGTGCGTTGGGTGTAAGGGTCATCGGTAATGGTCCACTCGGTTTTCGCGCGGTGACCGTCCTTGTCTGTGCTCCAGGCCGAGGCATATGCATATCCGATTTCATCGTCCGCGGCATAGCCGGTAGACACTTTGATCGATGGCATCGTGCGTGCGAGCACAAACTGGGTCGTTGCACTAACCCTGTTGTCATCAACTGTGCTCAGTGATCGAATGGAGTTTGGCTTCTCCAGTCGCTGCTCTCCAACATATTGGTCCGTACGGGCACTCTGGGTCGGAAAGGGCGTATACGGGGGTACACTGGCTATTTGCCTTAGCGCGACCACACGCTCAACTCGCTGCGGCTGTTGAGGAGATACCACAGGATATCGATGCGGCACAGCGACACTTTTCACGGTGCTCAACATGGCTTTTAGTTGGACAGCCGGTCCGACATGCTTGACTTCGGGAATAACTGTGGGCTTCACCATGTGGGTTTCTGACCGGACACTGGCTGGCTTCGATGCAATTCTCGCTTGGTTATTGGCTTCGTCCCTGTGTGAGTTCACGCTCCAGACCACTCCTATCACAACCACCGCCAACACGATTGCCGGAACAGCCCACAGCAGATTTGGGCGTTTAACCTGGACATGGGACAGGCGTGAGGCTGCCGCCGCATCTGCCAGGAGACGCTGCTTCAACCCCTCCAACGGGGCGGGAAGAGGGGCATTGCGCATCGCCAGCTCCAATAGTCTGCGTTCTTGTCTGACCCTATAGCTTCGGCGTATGAATGATATCAACCTATTCACTATCTTCGATCTCCTCCCTCAGAGCGGTTCGCAGCTTCTCGAATGCGACGAAAAGACGTGTCTTCACCGTGCCTAACGGCAGGCCAAGAATGTCGGCCACTTCGCGGTATTTCAACCCCTGGGTGCATCGCAACACCACGACCTCTCGGTATATCAGCGGCAACTCGGTCACAGCCTGCTGCACTTTTTGGTTCATCTCTTCCGCCCTCAGCCGTTCGATCAACTCAGGCATGGGGTCAGGAGAAACCAGGGTGTCTTCATCTATTGGTTCGGTCTGTGGATGGTCGCGCCGCATATACTCACGGCAGACGTTCAGGGCGATGGTATGCATCCAGGTCGCCAGTGACGCACGCCCCTCAAACTTGTCCAACGACCGCCAAGCCGTTGCGAAAGTGTCCTGTGTCAAATCTTCAGCCAGTGCCACGTCCCTGGTCATGCGGTAAAGGAACGCATATATCCGTTCATAATGCGTTTCTACTACCTCGCTATATGCCTTCATCTGACCGTTGCTCAGTTCCCGCAATAGCTTGCGGTCGCGGTATGACATGGCCACTCCAGTTTCGCTTATTTTGGCTTCCGTATATTTAGATGCAGTGAAGGCCTGTTTTGTTTGGTGAGGTGGTGGTGAGGAGGGACACGGTCTATTGACTACAGTTCATATGCCCACCCCCGCGCTCTAAAGGACAGCCAAAAACCCACAAATCCAGATTGGGATCGTATCGACCATGTTCCGCGACATAAATGTCTCGGCTATTGATCAATAAGCCCGCTAAACCGGGCTGCGGAGCTCCTTGCCGACAAAGATAACGTTAATGAAGACTGCTTCAGCAGCCTTGGTGTTCAATAGCCGAGACATTTATGTCGCGGAATCGGTGACCTACTGGCCATGCTATATTTGTGGGTAATAGACTGACATTTATGTCGCGGAATCGGTGGCCGTAGACCTTCAATTCATTTGTAGGTATTCGACCGGGTGACGAGACCCGCGGTAGCGTGTGCTGGTAGCCGGTGATGTGGTCGATCAGCCCGAGTCGACGGGTTCCATCGCCTCCTGCGGGCGCTGGCGGAGGCCACCCTGCGCCCTTGCGTTTGTAATCTTTTGCTCGCCTCAGCTGTCGTCTACAGATTCATCAGCTTGCGGCAGAGCACGGCCAGGCCGGTGGAGAGGTCCTCATTTTGCACGGCGATGCCTTTTGGCAGTTGCAGAGCCACGGAAGTGAAGTTCCAAATCCCCTTGATGCCTGCGGATACGAGCAATTGGGCCACCTCATGGGCGGCGGGTGAGGGCACGGTCAGGATGCCGATCTTGACCTCCAGCCTCCTCACGGTAGCGTCAAACGAGCTCATGGGAAGCACTGGTATTCCGTGAATACTGCGGCCAACGATACTTTCATCACCATCAAATGCCGCCACTATACGCAGGCCATGCTTTTCAAAGGCGCGGTAGCCCAGCAGCGCAGTTCCCAGGTGGCCCACACCCACCAGCACCGCATCGCTGGTCATGTTCCAGCCCAGATACCTTTGGATACTTTCCACCAACTGCTGCACGGAATAGCCTATACGCGGCCGGCCTGTGACACCAGTCACCGACAGATCCTTACGTACCTGCACTTGATCCAGCTCCAACGCATTGGCGATGTGCGTGGTGCTGATGTTTTCCTGTCCGGTGCTTTGATACTCCAGCAAGACTTGAAGGTAGGCGGGCAGACGTCTGATGGTGGGTAGACTTCCGGTTTTGGCCGCAGGTTGTGTTGGCGTGGACATGAGTGCTCTCTTTCGTTGGTGTGGGGCACCAAATCAGATGCCCCACTATTCAGTGTATCTGGTGATTACCCGTGGTAGGCTTTGACCAGGATATCTTTCAGCTCTGTGACCAGCGGGTATCGCGGGTTTGCGCCTGTGCACTGGTCGTCGAAGGCATTCAGTGCCACATGATCCAGCCGGGCCATGAAGGCGGTTTCGTCCACCGCGCACTCTTTGAAGCTGCCGGGCATGTTCAGTTTCTGTCTGAGCTCATTCACAGCGGCGATCAAGCTGGCTACGCCCTCTTCGTTCGTGCTGGCTGGCAGGCCTATCGCAGCCGCAATCTCCTTGTATTTCCGGTCGGCCACCGGGAACTCGTAGTTGGCATACGCGGTATACTTGCTGGGCGTGGATGCGTTGTAGGCAATCACATGCGGCAGCAGTATCGCATTGGCCCGGCCGTGCGGCACGTGGAACTCGCCGCCGATTTTATGCGCCAGGCTGTGGTTGATGCCCAGGAAGGCGTTAGTGAAGGCCATTCCCGCCATGCAGCTTGCGTTATGCATCTTCTCACGCGCCAGCTCGTTACTGGGCTGATCGTAAGCGATTGGCAGATACTTCATCACCATCCGAGCGGCCTGGATGGCCAGAGCATCGGTGTAATCGCTGGCGAGCACAGACACGTAAGCCTCGATGGCATGGGAAAGCACATCCATTCCCGTGTCGGCGGTGACCGACTTTGGCACGCTGTAGGTGAGCTCGGGGTCCAGGATGGCGATGTCCGGCGTCAGCGCATAATCGGCTAGAGGATACTTGATCCCTGCGTTCTTATCTGTGATGACCGCAAATGCGGTGACCTCCGAGCCGGTGCCCGAGGTGGTGGGAATCGCCACGAACACGGCTTTCTTGCCCAGCACCGGGAACTGCACGGCCCGCTTGCGGATGTCCACAAAGCGAAGCGCCATGTCCTCAAAGCGGGTGTTCGGCTGCTCATAGAACAACCACATGCCCTTCGCCGCGTCGATGGGCGAGCCGCCGCCGAAGGCTACGATCACATCGGGCTGGTAGTGGCGCATCGCCTCTACACCTTTATATACGGTGTCGGTGCTGGGATCAGGCTCGACGTCGCTGAAGACCAGCGTATCCAGGCCCGCTTTGTGCAGATACTCCTCCACACGGTGGACAAAGCCCAACTGCACCATGGTGGGGTCGGTCACGATGAAGGCGCGTTCGCCCTGGATGTTCAGCAGATACTCAAGGCAGCCTTTTTCAAAGTAGACTTTCGGCGGGATTTTGATCCACTTCATGTTGACCTTCCGCTTGCTCTGTCGTTTGATGTTCAGCAGGTTTCGCACGCTCACGTTCTCGCTGGTGCTGTTTCCGCCGAACGCGCCGCATCCCAGTGTGAGCGAGGGGTCCATGCGGTTGTAGATGTCACCGATGGCTCCAAAGCTGGTGGGCACGTTCTCCAGGATTCGGCTGGCGCGGATGCGCTGGCTGTAGGCGTGCAATATGACCGGGTTCCGGCTGAAGATTCCTGCACTGTGCCCCAGCCCACCGAAGCCGGTCAGGCGGTCGCAGATGTCCATCGCTTCGTCGGTGGTTTTTGCGACGTAGTATCCCAGAATGGGCGAGAGCTTCTCGCGGCTCAGTGGCTCTTGTGGGCCGACTTCGTCCAGAAGGGCGATGAGGATTTTGGTCGCGGCCGGCACCGTGAACCCGGCGGCCACAGCGATTTCATTCGCCGGTTGGCCGACGACCGCTGCACTCATGCTGCCGCGCTTTTCATCGATGGCCACCTTCTCCACCAGCTTCTTTTCCTCTGGGTTGAGCACGTAGGCACCCTGCTGCACGAACCGCTCGAGCACGACCTTGGCGATGACCTCATCGACGACGACAGACTGTTCGCTGGCGCAGATGGTGCCGTTGTCGAAGGTCTTGCTCAGAATGATGTCATTCACGGCCATGTTGATGTTGGCGCTCTGCTCAATATACACAGGCACGTTGCCAGGGCCTACGCCCAGCGCCGGCTTGCCGGAGCTGTAGGCGGCGCGAACCATGCCGGATCCGCCCGTGGCCAGGATCAACGAGACACCGCTGTGCTTCATCAGCTCGTTCGTCTTGTCCACGGTGGGCAGCGTGATCCACTGGATGCAGTGGGCAGGGGCACCAGCGGCCACGGCTGCGTCACGCATCACTCGGGCTGCCTCCGCGCTGCACGCCTGTGCTTTGGGATGGAACGAGAAGATGATGGGATTACGTGTCTTCATCGCGATCAGCGACTTGAACATCGTGGTGGAGGTGGGGTTGGTGACCGGCGTGATACCCGCGATGACGCCCACGGGGTCGGCGATCTCCACGATACCCTCTTTGTCGTCCACGGTGATCTCACCGACGGTCTTTTCGTTCTTGATGTCGTGATATATATACTCAGTGGAGAACAGGTTTTTGGTGACCTTGTCCTCGAATACGCCCATACCGGTCTCTTCCACCGCCATGCGGGCCAGGTCGAGGCGCTTGGCTACCCCGGCCAGGGCCATTGCGCGGACGATGGCGTCCACCTGCACCTGGTCTAGTTGCATGAACTGCTGCAGTGCCTCAGAACCGTTGGCTACGAGCTGTTGCACCTCATTGTCGATCATGGGTTCTACTGGTTCCGCGGCCGCTGTTTCTGGCGTAACGGCCTGCTTTTTATTCGTAGCTTGTGCGCTCATTGCATTATCCTTTCGCTCATTTGACGATGAGACTGTGCGTATCCTTAGTATAGAAGTCTGGGTAACTGACTAATTGTCACCGCAGAATATATCGCTTAGTTTATATCGATACTTATTTATCGATATCTATTTCACGATACCATGTAATGAACGGGTGATGCAACTGGCAGCAGCATTTCTGTTGGGCGAGTATGGGTAAAATAAGTGGGATTGTACCGATGATACGCAGAAATGATACGCTATGGTCGTTTTAACCGGCTGCTTGTGAGCCGATGCAGACTGGGTAGGTTGGCGTTTTGGGTGATTGGTTTGGAGCATATAGGCTGTAGCGAAACCCGACGCCGCGACATCAATGTCAGTCTATTACCCACAAATACATAACGCACGATAGAGGTCTTCCGGGCACCCACGAAGTGGGTAGGATTCTTATAGCCAGGGGTGAGCGAAGCGATACCCCTGGAAAAGGGCACACCATCCTTACCCCGAAGTGGGTCGAACCTGATGTTTACGGCAACAGACCCACGTTCGTGGGTAGATGGTGTCAGGCAATCCCCCACGGGTTGCGCTTCGCTTCCCCGTGGCTACAAGAATCTTACCCACTTCGTGGGTGCTGGACACCGCATTGACACAGATTTGGCCGGTCTAGATCATAACAGGTAATCCAATTTAGGTATGTAGATAATGCCGTGCAGTCCTCATTATTCATACTGCTTCAGCATCAACGCCCCGAAGTTGTGTACCTTGGCGGCGATGATCAACAGCAGCAGTCCAAAAATGATGCCGTATGGGGCGATCAGCCAATCCATATGGAGAGTCGCGGCGTCATGTTTTACCAGCAGCATCGCGCCAAAGATGATGGAGGAGATCCCGAAGAGCACAAACACCCACTCTCCATACACCTCCGACTGGAGGCTGATCTTGTAAACATCCGAGCGCAGATAGAGCGTGGCGATCACTTCAAGAATACCTGTGGCGATGGCCCAGATTGCGACGTAGGATAACAGCAGCATAGCCGTTTTGCCGGGGGCAATGAGTGTCAGTGCGCCGACGGCGAGGCTGATCACTCCCCAGACGAAGATGATCCACCAGTAGTGTTGGCCCTGCAATCCCGCCATGGCGGTGGCGATACCAAGAATTCCATCTACCAGGGTGTAGGCGCCGAACAGCAGCATCAGGGGGGTGATGGTATCATTTGGCAGGCACCACGCCATCACGCCGAACATGATGGCCAGCAGACCACGGGACAGCAAGACGGCCCATGATTTATACAGTGTGGCGATTAGGGGGTAATTCCTGGGATCCGTTCTGGGGTTAATTCTTCGCTTCATATTACACTCCGTTTGGTTAAGTATCGTGAAGCCCAAGAGTCGTATTGCGGACCGAACTACAGCCTTACATGGTCACAATTTGATGATAACACGTGTTAGCAGATTTGTACACAAGCACCCATTCACGCGAAGACGCGAAGGGCTGACGCACAACGCGAATACGCAAGGGTGCAAGGACGCAAGGAGGAGTAAAGATGCCTGGATTATCCACGATTGGACACGAATGCAGAATGGTTCACGCTAGGTTGGCCACAATCCTGGCGCGCGTGCTCTGAAGAAGGTGCAGCGATTCGGTGTCCAGATAGACACCAAATTGAATACCCGAGTGGTGCAGAGCCTCTCGCTTCGGACTGGTTTTCGCCTACGGCGCCATTGTGAGCGTCCACTGCCAATCCCGGCGTGCGGTCGCATCGATGCGAGCTCGCTCCTTCTCTTGAATCGACTTGTCCATGTCCTTGAGCAGTGCCTGACGCTCGGCTTCGCCCCCCTTGGGTACGTCCCATAGGCTCGTTCGCCAGCGCTTGAAGTAGAGCTCCTCCTGCTCACTGGAGATACGATTCACCTTTTCGCCGAGGATCTGCCACGGGCCGGGCATCGTGGCCAGATTCACACCCGCCTCAAGATCGTTCGCGGAGAACGTTCCGATGTCTATGCCTTGGACTACCAGCTTCCAGTTGCCCGTTTTGAGTCCAGCGATGCTAAGCGGGTAGTAATCCAGTTCTTGTATGATCGGGAAGAACGCGAATGTCGCCGACGCATCCGAGTCGAAGCTCGTGGGAAGCGCCGCATCGATGCGGGTGAAGCTCACGGTATTTGCCAGAATCTTCAGGCCGAAGATCTTACAGCGGTCGGCACGAATTCTTCCGTTTCGAGCATCGATCTTCAGTCCCGAAGGTTGCTCATCACATCCCATCGCCCTCAGCAGACCGTATGCCATTATCGCATGGCCGGAATCGTTGGGGTGAATTTGATCCGGGATCATCATGAACTTCGGATCCAACGCCAAGGCCCTATTCCGGATATCTAACATAAGGGAGTGGATGTCATAGACCGGCACGTGCTCGCTAGCCGCAAGGTTGGCTACCCCCTTGGCAAACAGACCAAGTGTAGCATTGTATCTGGAGGCCGGGTTGCGGGCTTGCACACAGCCGGGAGTAAGCAACACTACCTTCGCTCTAGCCTTCTTAAGCTCGGTAACCAGACCAGTCATGCCGGTCATGTATTCCTTGAAACCAGCCAGATCAAAATCCTTGTAGCCAGCATCGTTCATGCCGAAGCAAATGCTGACCACGTTTGGTTTGAGTGCCAGAACATCCCGCTGCAACCGTCCAAGTCCGCCCGGCGCGGTGTCACCGCTCCACCCTGCGTTGCGGAACGTGATATCCGAACCCGGATACCGCAGTGTAAAGTAGTTCATCACGTAGCGCGAGTAGATGAGCTGCTGAGTGATACTGTCCCCGAGAAACACCATCCGCTCACCCTGCCTAAGCAACGGCTTCGCATACAAACCAGCGTCACAAGCAAGCAAGGCCACCATCACGACCGCGCAGATCGCAGAACGTCTCATTAGGTTCATTTCTTCCTCCTGAAGATCGTTTTTAATGCACGGTCGTAAGCAAAGGGTCGGCGCCAAAACCAGCCCCTACTCTGACCACACTTTCAACTTTTCACTTTGGGTTACGACTGCCCCCTACTGAGGCTTCACAACCCGTTAGGCTTGAACCCGCGTAGGTTTATGTCAATCGTGTCGATCGCGAAGTAATAGCGATTCCCCAGGTTGCGTTTTCCGCCAACGCCAACCGCAATGGTATGGTTACCGGGACCAGGATCAGTCGCGACCCCGGCAGGCTTGCAGTAACTATGGTGGCAATCTGCTGCGCTCACGGATGTCCATCCGACCATAGCTTGTCGGCGATCTCTTGCTGGAGACGAACCCGCGACCCACAGCTCATAGCTCGAGTTCTGGGAAGCACGATAGGAAATCGATTAAGTCTTATAGTTATTTTTGATAGTTCAGGCCTTACATTTACGACGACGATCGCCTTCTTGAGGTTCCGGGAGCGTCTGTTCAGTTCTCCGGGAAAAATCTACTCCAGTAGCCCTGTGTAGCGAGGCACGAGCGTATCGAAGAGTAGCCAATCCTCGACCGTGCTTCATTCCCGCCGTCGCTGGTGATAAAACCATCTTCCTCATCCGCGCGAAGTTGCGAGCCTGATAGCTCGGATGGTCGGCACATCTCATTCGTTTGACCGGAGTTCAACTCATCTCGTCACAATATGCATTGATCAGTACTATGTACGGCGAAGCCTTTCCGACGGCATTCAGAACTGTAACAGTAGCCATGCAGCCTAATTCCGGCGCGGTCTGGCGGTTCGCCCCATCATCAATGCGCCAATTGGCTGCAGGTTTGGTCACCCACACCGTTACGAACCGCGGAGCTGAAGGTCCTGGGCAGCGCCGTTGCGGGTTCCTGCACCGCACGGCTGATTGATTGCGGCTGGTGTCGATTCGCTCGGTTTGCGCAGGGAATATAGTATGGCATTTCGGTCGACACGCATATTCATGACCTCAGTCAGCACGAGGGTGAACCGATATGATTTTGTCGACACATAGGGGTATTATGAAGATGCTCTTAACGGATTGGCGTAAGGCCAATTCGGAAGGGGATGCTGCTATGATGACCCAAAAAATACCATTATTAAGCTGTGGAGTTAACTCATGCTTGCTAGCTACCCGGCCTATAGAACGGAGCCGACATCAACGCCATGGTAGATGCAAAGTGTTACAAAATAGTGAACAGTATCTCTGTTAAGATGGCGGTATATGCCAAGTGCATTGTGGGTATAGCACTTATGCTCTACTTGATGCTTGTGTTATCTCCATCGGCATTCAATCCCGTTCTATTGACCTTTTTGGTGTTTTGGATATTGATGGGAGGACCCCTGACACTTATTGCCCCCCTCACAACATGTATATTTATCACTCACCGAGGTATCAGTCTGGTGACAGCGTCTACACGACAATACCAACCTACCATTAGTTGGGAGCAACTGATAGAGGTAGAAATACATCGTAGTCACGCATCTGGTATCAGCAAAGTTGTGGTATACGGACAATATGAGCCACAGAAAAATGGCCAGACTACTACATTACGGAAGAGGATCGTGATCCCCGGGAACCATCCCGATATCCTGCGGATCGTGAATGATATACGCGAAATTGCACCGGATAAGTTCAGTGATATTAATGACAAATAATACCATAGTGACCGACAAAAATCCAAACATGGCGATCCGTGAAGCTTTACGCCGGATGATCCCACTGCTGTGTGTTCTGGCTGCGGTGTGGTGTGCCTTCAAACCAGGGTATATGGTCACCGTGCACCCGGTGCCTTTGGCTATGCTCATCCCCGTAAGGCCAGGGGATGCCGAACGCACGAAACTGATCACTGCTGCTAAAAATGGAGAGCTGAGTCCGGGGCAGTCATTGCAAGCGTGGACGTTAGTGTGGAAGCGAAACAAATTCGTTAAGGGGCATCCAAACGAATGGCAAGCCATCGTCAGCCAGATCAACAGAGATGCTGATGGTCACATAGATATCCCGCTCAACACCATCCCTACTCCCAGATATAGTTTTACCAAGGTATCGGTTGACACCGCGATGATGGTGGATATGTCGTATCGGCTGAGGAAGCTGGTTCCGTTCTGGCTGCTTGGTGCGTTGTTAGTTTATGTTCTCATCCCCTGGCCTCCAAAGAATTCAGATATAGTATTCGGGCGTAAACGATGGGGCAGCATCATTTTGCCGGACTGGGTTGGTTTGATGCTCACTGGGTGCTTTATGGTTTTGGTCATCCCTGCTGTTACAGGATATTCCATATACCCAGCTCCGATGCCTGGACTTCAATGGAGTTTGATGTATATATTGTCGGGGACGAGTTTCTTGGTAGTAGCTTGGTACAATGGCTGTACTTATGTGAGGCTTACAAATCAGCAGCTTGAACTCCGATCACCAAGAGGTATGGAAGCTGTCGCTTATGACCAGATTGAAAGCATTGAATTATGCCAAATTACCGCCCCAGGGTGGGTTCAGTGGATTGCTCTTGTCATGGTGCCCTTTACTTTATGTACGGTAATGTACACCCGTAAGCAGCTTCTTGAGACACGGTCCGGAGCGATAATCACCATGAGAAATGGCGATGCGAAACGCTGTGTGCTAGATAACATAGTTGCCTACGACGAACTGTTAAAGTTGCTACAGACCAAATCAAACTGTAAGCTTATTGGATTTGATCTGCAATGCCTGGCATTACTGCGAAGCAAAGGATTCACCATGGGGCCAATCTAGCCGCTTGTTTTGGTTAAAGGGGGAGCTCAACGCAAAGACGCAGAGGTGCAAGGACGCAAGGGTATGTGACCGCGCCGGTTTTTCAGAGCACTTACAATCGCCATACGGCCCATCTCCAACGCGGTCTGGCTTGTAGGGGCGATTCGCGAATCGCCCTTCCTGCGCCGGAGGTTTTATCACCCACCCGCTCCTACTTCTTCAGATACAGCAGCATCCCCTGGCCAGGGGCGAGGAAGCGGTTCTCACCAGAGAACTCTATGTCGATGCCGCGGTAGGCGTTGACGCTCATCACGGTACCGGTATCGTTGAAGCTGGGGTTGAAGTATGTGCTGTTGGTCAGGTTCTTGTTCACCACCATGATGTAAGGGGTTCGATCCGGCCCCACAAACTCACCTACCAGCAGGTCTTTACCCTCAATCGCCTTGAGGTGATGGCTGCTATCTAGCCCTCTGCACCCGAGTGGAACGTTGGGGGTATGGAATACATTCACGCTCTTCAGCTTCAGGTATGAGGGTGCCAGCCGGTGAATCTGCAAGTTGGCCATGCGGATGTGTTCCCAGGTCAGGGTTCTACGGCCAAACTGGTCAATCGCCGCCAACCGATAACTACCGATGGGCGGGGTGTAGTAAGTGAAGTATGCCAGCCCCTTCACACCATACGCCAGGCTGGTATACATTTGCAGGTATATAGTGGCCTGACTGGGCTCAGCATATTCAAAGTGGGCTGTTCCTAACACGATATTCCAGAAGGGGAGTTGATACTGCAGTGCCTTAGCCCGCATCGCCTCCAGATTGGAGTAATAGCGGTCCGCATCCAGACCGCGGCCCTCGAACAATGAGTAGTTATCGTAACTTAGGAATGCGGGTCGGCACTGCTGCACGAATTGGTCGATGTAGTCGTCGTAACTATCAGCACCCAGTTGTTCATTTGTGGCATAGTTGGGCAGCAGATTGATGTATGGCAGTTTGCTATTATCCGCGGCTCGAATAGCTTTGGCGGCTTTAGCCAGCCGCGGGAAGGCACTGGTATGGGGTTCATCTATGATGTAGATACCCAGCAATGCGGGGTCGTTCTTGTATGGTGTTAAAAACTTCGCAGCCGCTGTCAGTGCTTCTGCATCGCTCATCGTGTCGGTGATCGGGCTTCCGGTTGCGATGACGGATAGACCGTATTTACGGGCATACTTGACCGTATCTATACTGGCAAAGCCCGTGGTATTGAAGCCACATTCCCAGAGGTCCTTCATAGCAGCATCCAATTTCGGCACGCCGTCCCAAAAAGCGTTCGGCCAGAAACTGCCGGTCTTATTCAGTTCAGGCATTCCACCCCAGGGCATAATGACGAACTCCTGCGCACTCACCCGGCCTTTCGTATACATCGGGTTAGCCTCTTTAGCCGCTTGCGCGCCGACGGTCATACTCGCGAGCATCAAGCCGCACAGCAGCAGTGTTCGTAGATGCATGTTTTTCTCCTTCATCGTAATCATAACCCACCACTTTTTCAGCGGGACGTCGACATCTACTTGATGATGTATATCCCCGTATCATACTGCCCGATCTTCACCGTGAAGCGGGTGAGGTCCTCACCTATCACCGCCCCTGTGAAGGCATCGGTCACCTTCGCCGGCTTCGGCAACACCACTGTCCGCTCCGCCGTGCTGCTGCCGTGCAGGCCGATGGTGTTGGGTCCGATGTAGATCGGCTGGTCGTCCTCGCTATACACCGGTATGCCGGCCAGTTTAGCGATCCCACGGATCATCGCAGGGTTCAGGTGCGGTGCCGCCGAATAAACCGAGTTCCAAGAGGGATACCTCTTTACAACGGCACCCGGCTGTCCTGCCAGTTCTACGGGCGAACTCAAGTTACCAATCACCTCTGCCTGCGCATCGGTGGGGAGTATGATTGGGCCGAAAGCACCCTCACTACCGTAGGGATTACCTGAACCCGCCTCCGGTGTGACGGTCACGATACCGGATACTTTGCTGAGCGTCAGCTTGATGCCGGTCAACGAACTACTGTTCTTGACGTCCAATGTGTCGGTGGCGATGCCGGGAGCCCACACCCAGGCCAGCACACGCCCGTCAGATTTCAGGTTGGCCTCAATCCAGGCGCGTGTGCTCTGAGGAAGGTGCATCGAATCGAGGAACAGGTAGGCCTTGTACTTGGGCATTTTGGGGTTACCAAGGTCGCTGTCCAGGTAGACATCAAACTGAACTCCTGAGCGGTGCAGTGCCTCGCGTTGTAGGTAGACTGCAGAACGCAGCGGCTCAGTGAGCAGGCTGGTATAGGGGGCGGCACTGTCGCTGACGATCACCGCTAAGCGGTTGCCGTCCAAAGCGTTGGGGGTGTTCTGGGCATCGAAGGTCAGTGAGGCCATTTTCTGGATGTCCGGCATCAGTATTTTGCTGCCTTCATACCACGGCAGGCTGAAGCAGTACCAGTACACTGGTGATCCCGCTGCGGTATACATAGCCCATTCCCGCCGAAGCACACCAATCGTCTGCTGCTCGGTTTCGTTTCGTCCAAACCCGGCTCCGGCGGCTGACAAATGAGTGCGGATGTCGGCTTGATCGATCCATATTTTATTGTGCAGGCGCATCGATGCGATGGCACTCATATAGCCGCCGGTACCGCCAGCTTGCCGGTTTTGGTACGAGGTGGGTGACATTAGGTAATCCACATTTTTGCTGTTGAGGATGTTCGCCAAGCCGAAGTGACCCGTGTGCTGCGTACAGTAACCACTGTAGAACTGCTCTTGAACATAGCCATAGAACGCCCCTGCAAGCTTCTTGTGGTGTGTCTCCCGCTTCACGATGCTGCAGAAGTAGTCCACCGTGCCGGATGTCAGGTCGCTCATGAACTCGGTGTAATCAATCACCGGCTGCTCGCTCTTGGGGTCGCGGAGGCTGCCGTTCTCGGATTTGGCCCGCATCTCGGGAGTGGGGATCGCAACACTGGCGAGGGTGACAGTCTGGTCATTCCATGCCGATTTTAGCCGTGCATCGGTCTGGTATCGCCCCTTCAACCAGGCGCTGAATCGACGGCGGGTCGGTTTGCTGTAGTCCAGGAACAGGCTATCCTGACCGCCATGATACATCCACTCATAACTTCCGCCAGCGCAAGGCTGATATCCGACGATGCGGTCGGCATACGGCGAGTTTTCAAGGTGCCGTATGAACTTCGCCATCGCCTCTCCTGCCTCTTTACGCCACAACTCAGAGGAGAAGCTGACGGTCTGGTGACCGTAACGCTCAAACACCTTGCCGTTGATATCCTGGCAGAGCTCCTCAGGATGCTGCTTCTGCCACCAGTCACCCTCAGGTGAGGTCATCGGTGCCGCCAGATCGACGTAGAACCACGGGATGACGCGGGCCTGGGGGTCATCCTCAAAAAGCTCCGCCAGCATGGTGTTCGTCAGGGTGTAGTCATACTCGTTGTTACCTACCCAGCCCATCTGGCGGGTCTCAAGGTAGTACAGGTGGATGTTCGCGTTGCCAAACAGCCGCACCTGTGCACGGTTGTCGGATTCATACATATATCCCATCATGGGCAGCGGCTTATCACCCTCGAAAATCTGCGGGGTGCCGTTGTGTGTCCGCACGGTGTAGCTTTGCTGGATGGTCTGACGGGCTGTCACTTCGACACTTCCCATGATGTTTTTCGCACGACCTTTCAGTTGATACATGGGCATATACAGCACCACATCATGCTTGCCAGGCCAAATACGCTCCGGCAGCTTCATCTTTACTGGCCCGATTGAGTTGATTTTCCCTTGAACCCATTTGGATGGATTGAGCTTCACCCTGGACACAACCGTGCCCTGCCTGACCAGCCGAAGTTCGCACGGCTGTGTGACCGCACTGTATGGTTTGATCTTCAAACTCACGCTGATCGACTGCCCGGGTTTGGCGGTCTTGGGCACCGATGCCGCTAATAACTCGACCGGCTTCAGATCTGGGGATACTACGCTGATGGTGTCGATCTTCACCGTCACCCGCTCGCCTACTGTGTAGTCGCTCAGCACAGCGACGATCTGTGTGGTGGGGAAGTCGAGCACACCGTCGTCGTCTTTACTCCAGGGGGCCAGCACACATTTCTCCATCGGGAAGCTGACATAGTGCCACTCGCCATCGGTCGCCAAGGGAATGGCGGGGATATTGTAGATGCTGCCGTCTGCCTCTACCAGGTTCAGCGACAAGGAGACCTTATTCCGGCCCACATTTTGAACCCAGACACCCAGTGATGCGACCGGTGCGTGGACGGCGGCGTCTGTCCATACGTCGGCGCCTCCCAATTTCGGCACGAAGTCCATCTTCATACAACTGCCTGTATGCCCGCTGGGGTCCACACTCATTTTCCAGTCGGCATACTCCTCGGCCATACGGGGAGCATCGCGACTGGTTCCCCAGGCACGCAGCGTGTCGAAACTGTCGATGATGGTGGTTTCGGGGGCGGCACCCAAGGGTACCGCGGCGGATAACAGTGTCATTCCCAGAAGTGCTGATAGTATGCGGCAGCCGGTCTTTACGTGTGCGATCATTTTATGATCCATCCGCGGATATGGTTCTGTGTTCGGATTTCATTGGTTGTGCCATTTCAGCCAGAAAAGTGCCGTGTCGTATTGCGGCAATTGAACCTTATAGCTGGTGATGCCGGTGCCGATGACGGCTCCGGTGTAAGCATCGGTCACGTCCGCCGGCCTTGGCAGCACCACCTCACGCAGTGCTGTGGCACCACCATGAAGCCCGATGTTGTTGCTGCCGATATAGATTGGCTGGTCGTCCGTTGAATAGATAGGCACACCAGCGAGTTTCGCGATACCGCGGATCATTGTGGGGATCAAATGCGGCGCGGCACTGTAAAGCGATGTCCAGGTGGGATACCTCTTGATGACCGCTCCTGGCTTACCAGCCAGACTGACCGGTGAGATCAGGTTGCCGATGACCTCTGCGGATGGCTCATCAGGCAACAGCACAGGCGAGAAGGCACCGATACTGCCGTAGGGCTCACCCCAGCCCGCCTCAGGCTGCATCGTGACCACTCCGGGCTGCGGACTGATGGTCAGGTTGATGCCCGTCAGCTCACTGCTGTTCTGCACGGCCAGGCGATCAGTCGCGATCCCCTGCGCCCAGACCCACGCCAGCACACGACCACCGCTTTTGAGGTTGGTCTGTATCCACTTCCGGCGTTCGGGCGACAGGTGGAGAGAATCCAAGAAGAGGTAGGCTTTATACTTCGGCATCTTGGGATTATCAAGGTCGCTGTCCAGGTAGACATCAAACGGCACTCCCGAACGGTGCAGCGCCTCCCGCTGGTAGTAGACCGCTGAGATCAGCGGCTCCGTCACCAGCGTGGTGTAGGGGGCCGCGCTGTCGCTGACGATGACCGCCAGCCGGTTGGGATCTGTCGGCGAAGGCAGTTTTTGACCCTTTTCGGCGATCTGGGATATCTGGGCCATGCTCTGCATGATCTTCGCGCTGCCCATGGTCCATGGCTGGCTGAAAGAATACCAGGTCACAGGCACATCGACGGAAAGGTCCATCGCGGCTTCGCGGCGAAGCACACCCACCGATTGCTGCTCGGTATCCACGCGCCCGAACCCCTGGTTGGTCGGCGAAAGATGGGTGCGGATATCGCCCTGGTTGATCCAGAGCTTATTATGAAGCCGTATCGAGGCCAGCGCACTCATGTAACCGCCGGACTCACCCGCACGACGGTGGTCATACGATGTGGGGGCCATCAGATAGTCCACATTGGGGCTGCGCAGCACGCCGCCCAGGTCGAAGTGTCCCGTATGCTGAGTGCAGAAGTTGCCGTAGAACTGCTCCATCACATAACCGTAGAACACGCCGGCCAGCTTCTTTCGATTCGTTTCGCGTTTGACGATACCGCAGAAATAGTCGATGGTATCTGAAGTAAGCTGCGAGAGGAATTCGGTGTAGTCGATGACCGCCTGCTCTTTGGCCGGATCACGCAGACTGCCGCTCTCCATGCTCTTGCGCGCCTCAGGCGTTGGGATGACGGCACTACTCAGGCTCACGTCCGAACTATTCCATGCCTTTTGCAACGCGGCATCCGTGCGGTAACGCCTACGCAGCCACTGTCGGAACCGGCGCACGGTGGGCTGACTGTAGTCCAGAAATGCGAAGTCCTGCCCGCCGTGGTACATCCACTCATAGCTGCCGCCTGCCGATGGCTGGTAGCCCACCACCCGGTCGGCATATGGTGATGCCTCAACATGCTGGATGAACCTCGACATCGCCGCACCGGCATCTTGACGCCAGATTTCAGACGCAAGGCTGACCGTCTGGTGCTGATACCGCTCAAACACCTTGCCGTTATTGTCCTGGCAGAGCTCCTCGGGGTGCTCATCCTGCCACCAGTCGCCGTCGGAATCCACCAGCCAGGGGGCGAGGTCGACGTAGTAGATCATGATCACGCGGGCTTCGGGGTCGACTTGAAACAGCTTGACCAGCATGTCATCGATCTTGCGGTAGTCGTATTTGTTGTTGCCGATCCAGCCCATCTGGCGGGCATCCAGCCAATAGAGGTGCACACCGGCCTGGCTGAGAGCACGCATCTGCGGGGCACTGTGGAACTCATACATATAACCCGTCATCGGCATCAGCTTGCTGCCTTCAAAAACCTGCGGACGGCCAAGATGGTTGCGCAAGGTGTAGCTTTGCCTCTTTATGGCGGGGGCTGCGATGTGGATATGCCCCATCACATTGCCCGTTTTGCCGGAAAGCTGAGCGTTGGGGGCCTGCAGAACCAGCTCCGCCTTGCCTGCCCACATGCGGGAGGGCAGCTTGATGCTGACCGGCCCAACGGCGTTGGTGCGTCCGGGCACGCACTTTGTGAGGTTCACCGGGGCACTGGCCAGCACCACTCCTTGCTGTTTGATCTGCAGCTCAGACCCCGCGGCGATGGCCGAAGTGGGCTTTAGCTTCATTGAGACCTTGACGCTCTGCCCTGCTTTAGCCTGCTTGGGTACGCTCAGCGATAACAGCTTCACCGCAGGGTAGCTGATGGGCGTGACGTAGAGGTCATCCAGCTTCACGATCACCCGCTGGCCTGGGACCAGCCCGCCGAAGGAGATGATTACCTTCGCCGTCGGGAAGTCGAGATGGTTGTTTTGATCCTTGCTCCAGGATGACGAGACGAAACCCTTGAGTGGGAAACTGACATACTGCCATTGACCGCCTGGGGCCAACGTTACACCAGATGACTCATACACCGCGCCGTCGTCTTCCACGATGTTCAGTGCCGCTTTCATCGGATGTTTTGTGACATTCTGCACCCACACACCGACGGATTCAAAAGGGGCTTCAATGCGAGCCGGACCCCAGACGTCTGCGCCTGTCAGCTTGGGAACAAAATCCAGCTTCATGCATGATCCTGTGCGCCCCGCCGGGTCTGTGCTCATTGACCAGGCTGAGTATTCTGCCTTCATACGCGCTTCATCACGGCTGGTAGTCCAGGCACGTATGCTGTTGAAGCCATTGACCAGCGTGCGTTGAGGCGCCGCCTGCCCGGCGATCGCAAACGCCAACATGTACATGCAGACGAGGGCCCATATTATCCGATGGCCCGTAGGGGCGGGGTTTCCCCGCCCTGTAATTCGCCCGCATCCGTGACCCGTAGGGGCGGGGTTCCCCCGCCCTAGAATCCGAACGTCATTGGGCGGGGAAACCCCGCCCCTACGGCGTGTATACCAAAATGCCCTCAAGGCAGCTTCTCCACGTGATGCCCACGCCCGGTTTCGCGAAGCCGTTTGGCATACCGTTCGCGAAGACCCCGCACATGCCACGGACCGCCTTCGTGCATCACGGTCCATAGCGGGTCGACCGGCTGGCTGCTGGTGACCATCATCTCCGTGTGCCACTCTGCCAAAAATGCCTCGGCCTGGTTGACGATGTCCGGCCGTTGATCGGCCAGATTCGTGGTTTCGTGAGGGTCGTCCTCGATGTTGAACAGCATATGCGACGGGTAGTCCTTGAACCCAGCGTGGTAGGTGCGGATCATCACCCAAGGCCCAAACCGCACCGCTCGCTGGCAGCTCCAGGCACACTGGCTGAGCACCAGATAATCACGGCCTGTGGGTGTACCCTCACGCAGTGATTCCGCAAAACTGATGCCGTCCCAGACGGCCGGACTCTGACCGCCTAGCAGCTCCACCGTGGTAGGCGGCAGGTCGAGGTTGTAGTGCAGGCCATCATCCACCGCACCCTGGCGCATACCGGGCCAGGAGACTATCAACGGGATGTGGCTGCAGATATGGTCAGCGGTCTGATGGTCGCCATATACGTTTAGCTCGCCGAGGTTCTCACCGTGGTCAGAGCTGATGATCACCGCGGTGTCCTCCAGCACACCCTGTGCTTCCAGGCAATCGATGATCTGCCCAATGTGGTCGTCCATATACCGGATCCCGGTGTCGTATCCGTCGATCCATCGGCGGAAGTCATCGAGATTGTTTATTGTGGTGGGCACCCTCGGGTAGGGGTAGTTGATAGGCTGCTCCATGTCGATCGGCTCCTGTGCAGAGTGCGGACCGAAGCTGGCACGGTGCTCATCGATAATCTCCTGGGTCAGCCAGTCGGGGATCGGCTCGCCCTCGAAGGGGTTGCCACACTCCATGGGCGTGCGGTAAGGGGTGTGGGGATCCCAGAAGTTGACCTGCAGAAACCAGTTGTCGCTCTGGCCGTTCTGCTGCAGCCAGTTGAGGGCCACCGGCGCGATCTCGTCGGCGCGTTCCATCCCGCCTTTGCCGGTGTTGATCATCTCGTTGAAGCCGGTGTAGAACCACCACGCGGAGTGCCGCTCCGCAAATGGGCTGACCGATACCGTATGATACCCCGCCCTGCGCAGCATCATGGGCCAGGCCGTGCGGGATGCTGCCGTTCCAAAACCGCGGCTTGTGCCCTCAATGCAGGGATCTGCCGCGGTGCCCCCATGCCCCACCACGCCGGTGTGGATGCCAAACCGGCCGCTGAAGAGTGCGGATCGGGAGGGCAGGCAAGGTGCATCGGTGGCGTAGTAGTTCTCGAAGCGCACGCCTCTTGCCGCGATGCGGTCGATGTTCGGCGAGGTGTTCCGCTGGTAGCCGTAGCAGCCCAGATGGTCCGGGCGCAGGGTATCAAGGTCGAGATATAGTATTCGCACAGTCGTCTCCATGGGTGTGTTGTCTTCTGGTTACCAATTCGGGATTTGGAGACGGAATACCTGCATGAGGCGGGAGGGATCGTCTCACGCGACACCACAGGTGACGGCGAGAAGACGCGAAGGGGTGGTTACACATGAACTAAAGTGCATGAGTTCATTCATTATTAGATTCATTATATATTTCATTTTAAATTTCAAAATTTATTTCAATTTATATGTCAGTTAATACTTAAATAGTGCATAATAGGTAGTAATACCATCCATAAGGAGCACGAAAATGAAATATGAGAGCTCGCATCTGTGGCTGCAGTTTCGGTATGACTACAGGCAGATACCACCGCATGTATGGACGATTATAGGCGAATGTGCCAGCAAAATCGACCACATCATACACACGCCGTTGAATGCCGAGATTCGCAAGCTCATGCATGATGTCTGCCTCATCAAAGGTGCTCAGGCCACCACGGCAATTGAAGGTAATACGCTCAGTGAGGAACAGATCAGGTCGATCTTGGAGCACAAATCCACTGTGCCCCCCAGCTTCAAATACCAGGAGCGAGAGGTTGGTAATATCCTGAGGTTGTTTGGTGATGTAAGTGCTCATATGGTGTTAGCTCAAAGCTCCAGGATTTCACATAGTAATGTGTGCGAGTGGAACAGGCGAATACTTGAGGGTGCCGAAACGGAAGGTGTGCCAGGCAGGATTCGTGAGGTGGAGGTCGGCGTATCCAACTACCTCGGTGCGCCAGCTCAGGACTGCGAGTGGTTGCTGAACAGGCTTTGCACTTGGAATAACGAGCTCCAAACAGGGCACGAAAAAGAGTTGAAGCTAGATGTCACGAGCAATGCAATCCTGCGCGCGATCATCATGCATCTGTATTTTGTATGGATCCATCCATTTCAGGATGGCAACGGTAGAACGGCTCGCTTGTTTGAATTTGCGATTCTTCTAGGTTCGGGTGTGCCTACTCCGGCGGCCCATCTACTGAGCAATTTCTACAACCGCACGAGGGATATGTACTACCGACGGTTGGATGACGCGAGCAAGCTCCATAATGGGTTGCCGTTATTTATTGAGTATGCAGTGACAGGCCTGCGCGACCAACTGGTGGACCAGCTGGATCTATATATCTACCCTCAACTCTGGCACTTGACGCTTCAGGATCAAATTGCGGTAATGTTCCGAAAGGAGACCGGTAAAACTGCCGACCGAAGACGGCTGCTCATCGAGACGATGACCGGAGACAACGCCTTGTTGTGGAAGCCAGTCGCCATGAGTGAGCTGCGGCGTATTAGCGTTGATGTTGGGGTGAAGTATGCCGACATCAGCGACTCCACCTTGAGGCGTGATGTATTGTGGCTGGTCGAGCAAAAGCTGCTCACCGTCACGGGTGATCAGGTGGCGGTGGCATTGGGAAGTGTGGTGGAGAAGCTACCCGACAGGCGCATTGAACGGGCGTAGATGCTTTACCGGTTGAGCTAAACAGGGAAGTCAAGACCGGCCCGGAAATGGAAAACCGGTCCGGTCATATAGTATCCGAGCCGGCCATCACCTCACCCGCCCCAGCTTCACCAGTGTGCCCTCATCTTGCTTCTCGTATTGCACCAACAGGGAGCCCCGGTTTTTGCCATAGCGTAGTTGCGTCACGCCCGGGAAATATATGGTGTACCGGCTGTCGATGGTCTGCGCGCGGCTCTGCCAACGGCCGCCCTCGTCGAGACTCAGCACACACTTCAAGTTCATCTCCAGCTTCCCGGTGGAGATCACACCAGGGGCGAGTCGGTCCTCATCGGTGGTGAACACGCACAGAAGAGCACCGTTCTCCAACCGGACCATCCAGGGAGCGGTGACGTTGAAGTTGCGGTCGGCGGGCTCATACAGCGTTGCTCGCTCCTGCTTCTGCCAGCTCCAGCTTTTCCCGCCGTCGTCGGATGTGGTGGTTCGCAACAATCCCCGGTGCGGCGGGTAGTTTTGCACGCCTTCAAACGCGCAGATCAGCCGCCTGCTGGGCAGCTCTACCACACTGCACATGCCGTCGCGCGAGAGGTGGCTGGGGTCGTGCGCCCGGCTGACCGTCACCGGGTTCATCCAACTGCAGAGCACCGGATCCCAGCTCCTCATGGTGAGCCACTGGTGCCGCGGAAAGCCCAGGGTTGACGGCGTGACTTCATCGTCGTAATAACACTGAAGCGTGCCGTCGCGCCTCTGCAACAGGAACGTGGACCACAGCCCTGCTTTGGTGCCGTGCGACGAGGTGATGTCCGAGTGGTGCGACCAGGTGAGCCCGTTGTCGCAGCTTTGAGCGACCCTTAGCCGAAATATCCGCTGAGCGATGGGGAGATCACTATGACACAGGTTATCGCGGTAAGAGTAGAGCAGCCTGCCGTCGCGGAGCTGGGTCATGTGACCATCGCCGATGTCCGCACCTATAGCAGGGTTATAGGCGACCCGGCTGAGGTATTCCCAGCGGAGCCCGCCATCCAGACTGCGGTGGCACTGCACCTCGAAACCACCTGTGCTGACGGGTACCGTCTTGGTGACCAGTACTGATCCGTTGCGCAGCTCCAGCGGTGTCTTGAAACCGGCACCGCGATGCGCATCGGCATCCCAGATGATACTCGGTCGTGCGTTGATAATGAATAACCTCACATGATGGCGTGCCTAATGATACTATAGCCAACCCAGGGTGTCCTGTGCACCTCTGCGTGTGTATACTTCTTATAGAACCGGCTTCTCTGCGGTCACGAAAGCGAGCGACAACCCGATGCGAACCCTCATATGCAGCCTGATACTCTTCACCGTGGTGCTGATGCCATCCCTAGCCCAGCCAGCGGAAGAGCAGCCGCCCGCCTGCCAGATCAATGTGCTGGTAGCCGATGGCAAATGGGTGAAGCAGCCGCTGGTGATCAACGACCGCGCGCAGGCGGACGAGAATGTGCAGCGAATCCGTCAGATCATCGAAGCGGCTCCCGCCGGTGCCGCGATCCATTTCCCGGCCGGCGACTATTACCTTCACGGCTCCGCGCTGCCCAACCGCGGCTCGGTGGAGACAACCCAGCCCGGACAGGTGATCTACGGCGATGGGGCCGACGTGACCAACTTCATCCAAACCGATGGACGCAAAGACTTCGGCTTCACCTGCGATCAGGCCCGCAAGCGCGTGCCCACCGCCACGGTGCGTGTGCGTCACAAAGGCTGTCGCGTGAGGGACCTCAGCGTGCTGGTTGACCCCACCCTGCCGCAATTCGCGATCATCCCCTCGGCGGCCGTTCAGTTGGCGCACATCAAGTATTTCGCTGATGGCAACATCGGCATCATCGAAACCACCGGTCAAGGCGCGGACTACCTGCTGGATTACATCAACATCACCAGCGTGAACGTGGGGCGCAACATCAAGTCGGGCATTCAGGGATGGCATTTCTTTGAGGTGGGTGTGGACATCGTGGGCTCCGGCGGCGAGGTGAAGGTGTATGACATGGACCGCATAGACGCCAAAACCGGCGTGCGACTGGACAACGGCAACCACTGCGGTCAAGGCGGCTATTACTTTGAAAACTTGGAGAACACCGGCCGGCATGGCGTCACCAACGGCGGGGTGTTCTTCGACTGGGTGGGCGGTCAGGCCCCCATGCTGCGCAACTGCAATGTGGGCTTCAATAACGGTCTGCACGCGGGCGCGATGGGGGCGTTTGGGGATCGGTTTGAGCCCTTCCCTGAGGGTGAAGTGGTGCGTCGCGCCGGCAAAAACTGGGACTGGCTGACACTGCACGGTCATGCGGTGGTGGATGAGCCTAACCCGGCGCAACGCACGGAGTGGTACGGTCTGCCTCGATACGTGGAGCGGGTAGTGCGGATCGGCAGTGAACCGCGCACCGGCGGCACCGAGTGGATCGAGGGCCGCGACTTTAGCGTGGAGACCATCACCAAGGACGGGGATCTGAAACAGGCCTCCAAAATCCACTGGATCACCGAAGGGCCAGCGCCGAACTCCATCTACTACGTCACCTTCCAGCAGCCCAAAGAGTATCGCGTGCATGACCTCGAGTGGGGTTACCTCATCAACAGCCAGTTGGGCGAGGCATTGCAGACCGCGGCCGATGGCTACGCGTTGAAGTTTGATGACCAGGGGTTTGGCTACAAGAACCCCGATTTCCGGTATGGTGTGGGTTACGGCTTCCAGATTTCCAACACGCTGGTGCTGAACGGGCTGATGGTGTTCAAGGGGTATGTGGACTATGTCAGCGTGCTGAACAACACCATGGCGGCCTGCAACTTTTCGATTGAAGGATACGCGATGGACCGCATGGCCAGCCGGATCACCCTCAACGGCAACAAGATGAACGGCTTGAGTATCGGCGACTACGTGGCGCAGATCACCTTTGAGGGCAACGAGACGGGCGGGATCGTGAAACTGAACGCACCAAACCATGCCGATGACATCAACATCAACCGCAACACGCTGGTCTCCGGCGACCTCAGCGCGGTCGACCTGTCGGGCCACATCATCAACCTGCGAATGGAGAGCAACGACCTGCGCTTGACCGGCGGTTACGGCATCAAGCTGAAGGGCGTGACCGATGGCATCATCGCACGCAACAACCTCAACGGGGCCTCCCAGGACGGGCTGTTTGTGGAGGCCAGCAAACGGCTGATCATCAGCGAGAACATCGCCAACCGCTGCAATAACGGCATTACAGTCGCCACCGGTGCTGAGAGCGGGATATCGCTGCGGGGTAACCTCTGTGCTGATAACCGCCAGGCGGGCATCCGCATCCTCAGCCCCAGCGGCAAACTGCCCAGGGGGTTGGTACTGAAGGACAACAATCTTGAGGGCAACCCGAAGGCGGTAGCGGTCGCCAAGCCGTAGGGGAGGGGAATTAACCGCGGATAGACGCGAATGAACACGGATGGGAATGGCTTACGCGAAGACGCGAAGACGCGAAGGGGTAGCCAAGCCATGTCCTACTCGTCTTACTCATCCTACGTGTCCTTTTGGGGGCTTTTTTAACCGCGAATGAACACGAATGAACGCGAATGCCGGACGGCAACCGCCTGTGGAACTCCGTGCATACCGTGCCATGACTGATCATCTCTACCCGATGACAATCATCTTCGGAAATGGCTCTTTCGCCATGACATTCCACATTTTATCGATGTATGCCAGCGTGTAAAATTGTTCATAGTAGTGATAGAAATAGGCACCTTTGGACGTCATCTCATAGATTCCGTTCTTCTTCTTAGCGAGTCCCAATGCCGTTGCCATGAAAAACTCAATGCCATATTTCGCCAGAAGTGACGTATGGAAAAACCGACTGAACTCTTTAGGGTCCACTCTCGTAGTGTATGCCGTCCAGAAAAGGTAATAGACCATTCTTTGATTTTTCGTGAATCGCACTGTCAAGGCGGTAGGCAGATTATGTTCTGAAATTCGTTGGATATACGCCTCAACGGAAAATGTATTGATTTTGAATTGATCTGGTAATAGGGTGGTTGCGGAACAACCAAAGCCGAGGAAGTTGTCTCTCGTCATAGATGAATACTTCCCAGCACCAGCTTTCGTGAAAGTCCAGATGGATTCTCTCACATATCCATTGTCATTAAAGTATTCAGTGATGGCATCCATTAATGCCCGCTTTTGCTTTTCACCCATTGGCATCATCTTTGTCTTCGTAAAGGAGAAGTCAATAAACGGATAGATGGCCACGTGATTGGCACCATTTTGAAAGGCAGTGTCGATATCGGCCTTCAAGGTTTCGAATGTCTGTCCAGGGATGGCAAATATAAGGTCCATGGAGACCGTCTCAAAGGGAACCTTCTTGAGTGCCGTGAACATCTCACGATAGTATTCACCAAATCTCCCTAGCAACGTCAGACTAGTTTCTTGAAAAGACTGGATTCCGATACTGATTTTCGAAATTCCAATGTTCTTTAGTGTTGTCAGAATCTCGGCGGTTACATCGGCAGGATGCAGCTCAATCCCTATTCCCTCGGTGATTGTGAAATACTTTTGAATTGTTTCGATGATCTGTCCGATATAATCCACCAATAATGCGGGCGATCCACCACCAAAGTAAAGGCTCGTAACGACCTTTTTGGCAACTGCGCTATTATGATGATCATTCCCCACCATAATGATTTCCTTGAGAAGAGCCTCGACATACGCCTTGGCCTGTTCCTGACGATAAACAACCTTGCAATAGGGGCAGAAGCTGCAAATGCTTCGACAAAACGGGATGTGAACATATAGTCCCAATCCACTGGCGTCTCTGTACTGAAGGGTTGCATCATAATCATCACCAAACACAAATGGTCGAAGTGATCGTGTCAACCAGATTCTGGCCAAGGATGCTTGTTTCATTTAGGTCTGCTCTCAGATATACTTCGTATAAGTGCTTAACATTTCGCATACCATGCGGGGATTCCCCTGGAATATCAGCGTATATTCAGCAACAAAGAAGTATCCACATTTTGCGCACAGGCCAGGATTGTTGATGCATCTCCCACAGGTTGACAGAACTCCGTTTTCCATCACAACGCACTGATGACATGGCGTCGGAAAACTGTTATTGATGATGTAAGGGAATGCACTTTTCAAATTGAAAATCGGGTATCCCGCCCTCATCAGCTCCGATATCTCATTGCAACAAGCCGTCTTGTCGTCAACTGTAAGCTCAAGTTCCTCTGTACCTGGATACGGCGTGTGGAAGTTAAAGGAAACGGCTTTCACATGCTTTTCCTGTCGCACTCGTTCACAAACACTTCGTATCTTGCCCTTGTTCAATTGGTTGATCGCCATATAAAAACAGATATTGTCGGCTGTGGCGTTTTTGACATTTTTCATGATGAGGCCGTAAGTTTCGCCGCGGATTGAATCATGAGCCTCACGGTCACCGTCAATACTCAGAAGTATCAGGTCTGCTTCAGGAAGGTCGATGGGATATGTTCCATTCGTCACAATATTGACGATCAGAAACCCAATATTCTTAGCCTCAACGACCAAGTCCCGCAATGATTTACCACTGTCAGTCCAAAGAAATGTTTCCCCTCCACTAAAAAACAGAATTCGGATGCCCATTTCATACAACTGTTTCATTTCTTGCTGTATTTGGAGGTAAGGATGAATGACCGAAGTAATATTACTAACAGCGCAATGTTTGCAGGTGATATTGCATTTGTCTGTTACTATAATGGTTCCTAGAATAGGATTCTTCTTCTTGAACAGGATCGTAGAAATCCCGAATTTCAGAAATCGATAAACAGATGATGATTTCAATAAGGTCAATCCCTTCGCTTAATCATACGACGACAGAGTTAATACATAGATCATGAAATGGCTTGTAGAACACCTACCATCACTGCTCATGTTGAAACACAGATGGGTGTTAGCAACTACATTATGACGGTTTTCAGCGCATATCACCAGAAGGCGTGATGTGTGATAAGGGGAGGCCAATCGGGAGATTGGCGTGCCCAGGGGGCGGATTTTAACCACGGGTGGACACGAATGGACGCGAATGGGTGACCGGTGTAGGGGCATTCCCCCTGTGGTTGCCCCCAGACAGACACGGCAAACGGCCCCTGGGGTTCCCTGATACCTCACGCGGTGGGCGCGGAGGTGGCCCATCCGAACTCATCCTCCCCATCCGCGTAATCCGTGGTTCAGACAACCCTCCCGCACCGTCAAACCCGGAAAGACCGCCCCGGTTAGGAGAAAACCGGCGCGGACATGGCATCTCCCTCCCTCTTCGTGTCTTCGTGGCGTCACCTGTGGTGTCGCGTGAGATTCCGGACAACCCACCCCCCGTCTGGCACCGGAACGCGGTACCCCGTACAATATCCATGTGGAATAACGCCCCCCAAGGGTAGGAGGGGCTCACAGGAGGAACCGTACCTTGCCAAAAGAAGGAATCACCCCCCGAAGTCAGGACTACAGTCAGTGGTACCTCGACATCGTGCAGACGGCCGAAATGGCGGACTACTCCGCGGTGCGCGGCTGTATGGTCATCCGTCCCCATGGTTACGCCATCTGGGAAGGCATCGTCAGCGAGCTTGACCGCCGCATCAAAGAGACCGGACATCAGAACGCCTATTTCCCGCTGTTCATCCCACTCAGTTTTCTCACCAAAGAGGCCGAACACGTGGAGGGATTCGCCCCCGAGGTGGCACTGGTCACCAGGGGTGGAGGCGAGGAGTTAGCCGAACCGCTGGTCGTGCGACCCACCAGCGAGGCCATCATCGGCAACAGCTTCAGCAAATGGATCAAGAGCTGGCGCGACCTGCCGCTGCTCATCAACCAGTGGGCCAATGTGGTTCGCTGGGAAATGCGCACGCGCCCCTTCCTGCGCACCACAGAGTTCCTGTGGCAGGAGGGCCATACCGCCCACGCCACGGGTGAGGAGGCCAACGAAGAGGCACTGATGGTGCTGCACCACATCTACAAGGACTTCGCCGAGAAGGTGATGGCCCTGCCGGTGTTGGTCGGCCGCAAAAGCGAAAAAGAGAAGTTCGCTGGCGCAGAGGCCACCTACGCCATCGAGGCGATGATGCAGGACGGCCGCGCGCTGCAGTCTGGCACCACGCACTATCTGGGGCAGAACTTCGCCAAGGCGTTTGACATCACCTACACCACCGCGGACAACAAGCTGGAATACGCCCACACCTCCAGTTGGGGCGTCTCCACGCGGCTCATCGGCGCACTCATCATGGCGCATTCCGATGACGAGGGGTTGGTTCTTCCGCCCGCGCTGGCACCCATTCAAGTGGTGGTCGTGCCCATCTACCGCAAGGAAGAGGAGCGCGCCAGCGTGATGGAGGCGATTGAACGCATCACCTCCGACTGGAAAGGCAAGTTCCGCTTCAAACTGGACGACCGCGACCAGGTGAGCCCGGGCTTCAAGTTCAACGAATGGGAGAGCAAGGGCGTGCCCGTGCGCGTGGAAGTGGGCCCCAAAGACGTTCAGAAGGGCACCGTGGCTCTGGCTCGGCGCGACATGCCCGGCAAGGCCGGCAAGAGCTTCGTGCCGCAAGAGGGTCTGACCGACACGGTGGTGGCTCTGCTGGCCGACATCCAGCAAAGCCTCTACCAGAAGGCCCTGGACTTCCGCGAGGCGCACATGCAGACGGTCAACAGCTACGAAGAGCTGACCGCCGCTGTGCAGACGGGCTTCGCCCGATGTTACTGGGACGGCAGCCGCGAGGACGAACAGAAGGTGCAGGATGAGCTGAAAGCCACCATCCGCGTCATCCCGTTCGACCAGCCGGATGAAGAGGGCACCTGCGTGCTCACCGGCCGGCCGACCAAGCAGATGGTCATCTTCGCAAAAAGCTACTAGCGGCTCTGATCTCTGGATATCTGAAACAGGCCGAGGTGCATATGAAGCACCTCGGCCTGTCCGCTATTTGGTATAACGACCTACCGCACGGTCAAGCTCAACTTGCGATGAGAGCTGATCGTATCGGGCGTTCACAAGGTTGCTTTGCGCCTGTGTGAAAGCCAGTTCCGCATCACTCAACTCCACCTGACTCGCCATGCCTTCTGCATAGCGGGCACGGGAGAGGCGCAGGCTTTCGGTCGCCTGTTCGAGCCCTTTGCTTGCGGTGGTCAGTTTTTCCGAAGCATTTTGAACATGAACATAGGCTACACGCACCTGAAGGGTGATCGCCGCCTTCGTGTCCTCCTCTGCGGTGGCCGCTGAGCGGATTCCCGCTTTGGCCTGCTCCAGCCGACCAGACCTCTGCCCGCCATCAAACACTGGAACTGACACCGTGAGTGCGACGGAGGCATTGCTGTCCTGATGGGCTCTCTCCGCTGCATCCACCTTGGCAGTGGCACTCAGCACCACGCTGGGGCTCATGTCTCTGCCGGCCAGTTTGTGGTTCAACTTGGCCAATAACGCATTCTTGCCGGCAATTGCCAGCTCTGGGCGGTTGTTCAAGGCTTCGGTCAGGTATGTCTCATACGATCCGAGCGTCACTGCCTGATCGGCAGGCTTCACCAGCTCCAGTGGGGCATTGACATCCATGCCCATCATACGGTTGATGATTGACTTAGTGACCTGAATGGCATTCGTGGCATTGATGACCGACTGTTGTGCAGCCGAAATCGCCGCATCTGCCCGGATGGTATCTACCTTGGATGCGATCCCCGTTTCGACCAGCGACTCAGCGGTGTGCTTGCGTGTGACTGCGTTGCGCATCGCCTCCTCCGCTACAGCCAGCATCTCCTGGCTGCGCAGCATATCGTAATAGGCCATCTTGGTCTGCATCACCACATCGTTGCGGGTGCCGGTAACCATCAAGTTGGCTGATTGCGCATTGGCCTGCGCGGCATGTGTCCCAGTGCGGATCATTCCGCTGAAGTCGAGGACCTGACTGACGGATACCCCGTATGAAGCGACAGCTTGAGGCACATACGGGAAGTTGTAAGTGACCAGTTGCTGGTTGTCAATCCCAACGGCCAAAGGCAGGTTGATCTCTGCGCTTCGATCCGAGGCATATCCAAACATGCCGAGATGGGGGTTTGCTGTGCTTCGGGCCTCCTTGACACGGCCTTCGGCGGCGTCTGCGTTCTGTTTTGAAAGCTGTATTGCATAGTTATGGGTGAGTGCGGTGGTCACGCATTCATCGATTGTCTGTGCTGTCTGTGCAAAGCACATAGAGGGCAGCACGCAGAGCACTGCGCATATATAGGTTTTTGATCTTGTTTTCATGGTTTACCTCGAGTTGTTGAACGTATCATCGGCTGACAGATTGAGCTGATTAGTGCATAGAAGCCTGAACCTTCGGTTCTCCCGGTTTGGGATCCCTTAAGAACACAATGAAGGGCAACACGATGGCAAATACGATGGCGATGATCAGGAACAGGTCATTGTATGACATGATCACCGCCTGGCCTTGTATGGTTTGTTGCAGAACATACAGCGACTTGCCTTGAGCGGTCGCGATATCCGAACCTTTGCTCATAAACGCTTGCTGATACATCGTAAACCGTGCGAGAGTTTCTGGGTTGTAGATGTTGATATGCTCCGTTATCATCGTATCGTGAAAGTGAATCCGCTTAGTGAGGATGGTGGAGATCAATGCAATTCCAATGGTGCCGCCCAGTTGACGGGTCATATTGAACAGCCCAGATCCATCTCCTAGATCGGTGCCTGTCAACCCTGCCAGGCTGGCCGTCATTAACGGAGCCATGATGAACCCGATACCGACACCCAGCCATACCTGCGGCCAGAGGATGTGCTCTGGTCCGCTGAGATAGGTGACGCTGTTCAAGGCATACATGGAACCTGCACTACAGAGAACCCCAATCACCACCACCAACCGCGCGGGTACCTTATTGCCTATAAACCCGGTGAGCATCATGGCTACCGAGGAGGCCAGTACCCATGTCAACATAATCACACCAGACTGTTGTGCGGTATACCCTCGAAGGTTCTGTAGGAATACTGGCAGTACAAAAAGCGTACTGAACAAACCAACACCTGAGACGAACGAGCATATGCATCCTGCCGCCAGCGCTTGATTCTTGAATACCCGCAGATTGACGATAGGATACTCTGTCGTCAGAGACCGGTAGATGAACAACACCATGCTCACGGTACTGATGATGAGCAGCCATACGATGAAGTTTGACTGCATCCATCCTTGTCGTTCGCCTTTCTCCAGCATCACCAGCAGACATCCCAGCCAGGAGGACAGCAGCACAATACCGGCGACATCAATCGGTTTGGTCAAATCGGCGGGAATTTGCGGTTCCTTAATCATCGCCCATAACACCATGATCGCTGCGATGCCGGGCAGCACGTTGACATAGAATATCCATGGCCAGGCGTAGTTGTCTACCAAGTATCCCCCAATGATAGGACCTAAAGCAGGACCCACCATGACCCCTGTACCAACCAACGCTGTGACTAGTCCTGCTCTTTCGGGAGGAAAAACATCCAGCAAAGTTGATAATCCGGTGGACATCAAGGCCGCTCCGCCGATCCCTTGCAATATCCGGTAGAAGATCAGCAGACCCAAAGTCGTGGCTGTTCCACACAGGAGCGAGGTTATCGTAAATGTAATTAACGAGGTGACCAAGAGCTTTCGGCGGCCGAACCGCGCTTCCAGCCAACCCGACATCGGCAGCACAATCACGTTGGTCAGCATATATCCTATGGACACCCAACTTATCTGGTCTATGGTCACACCAAGGTTGCCCATCATCGTAGGAATAGCTACGTTAATGATGGTCGAGTCCAGTGCTACCAGGATGATGCCCAATGTGATTCCTGCTAGTATCAATAGCCGCTGGTTTCGATTGTAGCGCATATACTCGGCGACAGGCTGTGATGTTTTTTGGCTCATATCAGCCACCTATTGGGTAGTAATGACTGCGGTGACAGACATCCCGGCATGTAGGCGGTCAATGCCCCGTTGGTCTGGAGTGATCGTGAGTTTTACCGGGATACGCTGCACTACTTTTGTGAAGTTCCCAGATGCATTATCTGGTGGGAGCAGGGCGAATGTCGCACCGGTTCCAGAAGCGATGCTATTGACAGTGGCCGCAAAGGACTGCCCTGCCAGGCTGTCGACTTTGATTTCTGCACTCTGACCAGGCCTGAGTTTTGCCATCTGCGTCTCTTTGAAGTTTGCGACCACCCAGATGTTTTGCGACGGTGGGGGCACAATCGCCATCAACGGCATACCGGGTTGGACGAGTACGCCTTCATTTACGCTGCGCTTGCTGACAATACCCGCAACAGGTGCCGTAATTCGGGTGTAGGACAATCGGAGTTTAGCGTCGGCGAGTGCCGCCCGTGCCTGACTAACCCTGGCACTTGCTTGATGTGCTGCGGCTTGGCTCATCGCCACCTGTTTTGGAGCCGTTTGTGCCTGTGTCAGCATCGCGAGGGCCTGTGTGTGACGCGCTCTTGAAATCAGCACCGCACTCCCAGATGAGACTAACTGAGCCCTTGCCTGTGTCACGCCAGCCAGCGCGGCATTATGCAGCTCCTGAGCCGCGGCATACTGAGCCTGTGCCTGATTGATGGTGGCATTCGCTGAAATAGTCTGCTCTTTGGCGGCACGCAGATCGGCCTTTTTCGCGTTAAGTGAGGACTTAGTTGAACCCAAATGCTGCTGCGCCGTCTGTAGCTGTGACTTCGCAATCTGCTCACCGACGGCGGCTTGTTCCGCCACCTGGGTTCCAATCACATTATCGGATAGAAGTTTTTTGTATCTTGCGTTGTCGTTGACGGCTTTAGTATAGACCGCTTCTGCTGTTTCCAATGCGGCAGTTGCTGAGTTAACGTCGGTCTCTGCGGTTTCTACTTGTGCAGAAGCCGCCTCTATGGCAGCATCAGCGCGCCTTTGCTGAGCTTGCGCAGAGATGATGGCGGATTTCGCAACGGTGATGTTCGCTTGCACCCCTTTGGCATTAGCCGAGGCTTGCATCACGGAGGCTTCGTTGCGTGCCACATCAGCTTCAGAACCGCCGATAGCACTCTCTGCTTGATTGGCCCCTGCTTCCGATTGTTGAATCTGAGCCATGCCGGTATCGTTGGTCAGCCCGACGTTGACTCCGCTCGCTTGTGCTGCGGCGATAGCCACGTCGAGGTTGGCTTCCGCCTGCTGAACTGATGTTTTATATGTGGAATCATCTAGCACTGCGATCAACTGTCCTGCTTGAACATGCTGGTTATCTGTCATGTAGACCCGTTTCACTGTTCCGCTTACCTGGGGAGCGATAGTGATGATGTCAGCGGTCAGATAGGCGTCATCAGTGGAGGCATGCGCTGAGGAATACCTCCAGTAGTTCGTCCCACCGACAATGACGGCTATGGTGATTGCTACAACCGCGATCTTACCCAGCAAGTTTGCGGTCGTTTTGTTTTTTTGCATTACGTGATGATCGGGTTTCATATCAGATGGTTCTGATGCGCTCATGACATCCTCCAGTTAGTTGAAATGGCAGGGGTGATACCTACCATCGCAGGGATAGTTGGTGATAGACTGATTGATACAGCCATCATGATAGTTAGTGGTCACTAACTATATTTCATAATATACTATTTCTATAGTTTGTCAATAGTATCTTACCAACCATATTTTGAACACGGTGTATAGAATATTCTGATATTACGCACCACACAAAGCGTTAGGCACAACGATCTGGCGAATAGCAAGTGCTGCCATGATGATACGCTTGCCAAGTGCAGTGAGGTAGTATTTGTAGCGTTTACCGCATTTTTTAACGAGCCGGAATACTCGGCATCGCTTGATGAAGTATGATATCTGAGAGCTGGACATCTGCGGTAAGGCTTTTTGAAGCATACGGTTTGTGATCCCGCTGATGCATCCCTCTCCGCGAGCAAGTGCAATGAGACATTCCAAATCCTTCTTGAGGAAAAGGTTGAATCCTCGATACGAGCGATGATCACGGGTGGTCGAGGTCGCGATTTTGATGATCTGATGTTCACCATCGCTGTTGTCATCAAGGGCGGAAAGAAAGTCAAGATATCTGTTGTTTGCAGATAATAACAGTTCCCTCAATGGAGGAAGGCTGTAGATGGTCTTTTGCATAGGGGCGTATTTAATCTCAGTCGTCCCATCATGATGTTCTACCTCACGGTAGTGTTTAAATTCAGAGACGTCATTCACAGTCGTCTCGATACGCAAGATTATCCCTTGCTTGTCATACATTTTGATAGAAGCCCATCCCATGTAGTGTTTGATGCGCGTGCCTTGTATGCGGCGATCGAACTTGTAGTCAGTGCCGATCTCAGCGAGTGTTCGCCCATCAAGTTTCTTACCAAGAAACATCGCGATAGACTCTGGCGTTACCGTATGTATCGCTGTTTTGACTAGATTATCGTAGATGGCTTTGAGGTCTTCGGCGCGTTTGAACACGATGTCTGTAGCATATTCCACCTGCATTAGCGACCAATGATATGAATTGTCAGCAAGCCGTATCACGGGGCAATACATTCTGGCAAATGCATCCAGCGCATGGTGCAGCTTATCAGCAGGAAAAGCGTCTGCCAGCCTCTGAGCACAGCTAAAGTCGTCGATTTTTACAAAGGCGTTGTCCAGTGGAGTGAAAACTACTCCCTCGGATTGAAGGCAATGCGCGAGATAATTGTGTCCATTACAATAGAATTGCAGACGGAAGGGCACCCAGGTCGGAACTCGTAGATAGCACAGTCCAAACTCTGCATCGATGAAATAGAAGTAGTAATGAAGACACTTGGTCTCCTTGATATTCAGCCGGGTTTTGTGGGTAATCTTGTCGTGCCACGGGGTGTATGCAGGACATTTTTCCAACACTGAGAATATGTGGACGAGACCGGGGTGACACCCTCGACTACTAATGATCTCTTTGATGCGGTCTTCTTTTCGAAATGAAGAGGCACGGCGTATATACTCAATTTCAATGCTGTTGGTAACGGCAAGGCGTTCCGCATTGGCTTTGATCTCATCTCGTAGAGGTTCGGCAAATTCCTTAGGAAAGTCAAATAGCCTGATGTTGCGTTGATGAAGATAGATGCCCATTCCGTCGCTATGACACCAGCCTGGGATTGTACCGGTGATAACTATGCGGTCGAAGCATGAATATACCCCAGCTATCTGCTTTGCATAGCGTTCTTGAAGTGATGTCATTCTGGGCAACCTCACGAAAGGGTGTTTGAATGTATATTACGTGGCGAATGCAATCATTCCTTTTTTGGTTGCGGCTAAGCCGCCTTAGGACTAGCAGAAATGAGCTCATGAAATGGTATGAGCAAACTGCAGTAGGTAGCTGACAGGCAGAATGAAGTAAAATGGGGTGGGCAGGAATACACATGGAGATTTGCATGAACGCATATGATAAGTCGGAGATGACGCATTCGGATCAAACAAGAGAGCGGCTGCTCACATCAGGGCTGAACCTGCTGGCAGTGAAGGGATACCGCGGTGCTGTCACCCGCGAGATCGCTGCAGGAGCAGGCGTCACTGAAATGACGTTATATCGCCATTTTCGGTCAAAAGACGAACTTTTCGCCGCCGCCATTGATGTTAATGGCAAACGGATGTTGTCACTCATTCCAGAACCGAGCGGTGACATCACAGCCGATCTGGTGCTACTCTCTGCGAACTTGGCCAAACAGATTCACGCCGTTTTAATGCAACTTATTCAAATCGTACCGGAATTACGGCAACACGATGAGTTAAAAGAACAGGTCAATAAGGCGAAGCACGAGTTCCGGACCAAACTGATAACACTCTTGAGCTATTACACCAATGGTAACGCGCCTAGCACCTCGGATACGATGCGGTTCTACATGTTTATTGGACCCATACTGCTGCACTTGCTGGACAGTGATGATTCTGAGTTTGTGTTTGACTGCGAACAACACGTTAAATTGTTCCTGGAAGGTATCTCCGTCGCCTAGCCACGCTGCTTCCCTTCTGAAGGAACCTGCTCCCTTCACGGTGAAATGGTAAGTTAGCAATACTGCCATATCGCACTACTGTGTAACACATCGGCAGCACCGTATCCAAGGGGGCAATCAATGCTTGAGAGATTCGATTATAACGGGGTCACCCTTCACGACGGCAACTTCAAACGACAATTCGATGAGGTGCGGGATTTCTACCTGCGCCTGCCCTGCGACGACCTGCTGAGAGGCTACCGAATCCGCGCTGGTCGACCAGCCCCCGGGGTGGATCTGGGCGGATGCTACCTCAGCCACAACACCTTTGGGCAGGTGATGTCGGGATTGGCCCGCATGTATGCCGCGACCGGTGACGCCGCCTGTAAGGCGAAGGCTCTCTCGCTGATGCACGGCTGGGCGGAATGCATCGAGCCCGACGGCTATTTCATGATTGAGCGGAAGTCACCGCTGATCCCCTACCAGTTTGACAAGATGCTGGTGGGCCTGCTGGATGTTTTCATCTACTGCAAAGACAAAGATGCTCTGAAACACATGCACACCATCACTAACTGGGCCATCAAAAACATGAGCCGCGAAAAGCCGTTTGCCAGACCCACCGGTCCAGAAGTCGGTGAATGGTATACCCTCAGCGAGAACCTCTACAGGGCCTACCTCGCCACCGGAGATGCCAAGTTCCGCGACTTTGGGAAAGAGTGGGAATATAAGGAGTTCTGGGACATGTTCACCAGCAATTCCGACATTTTCCAGCACCCCATGAACGGCGGATGGTACCACGCCTATAGCCACGTGAACTCCTTCAACAGCCTGGCTGCGGCCTACGCGGTGAACAAGAACCCCGTCACCCTGCAGACGCTCAAGAACGCCTTCGAGTTCATGTGGAGCCAGCAGCTTTGGGCCACCGGCGGATACGGTCCGGGTGAGTGCTTGATCCCGCGCAAGGAGCTTGTGGGTTGGTTGACCAAGGCCAGCAACCACTTTGAAACCCAGTGCGGCTCCTGGGCGGTTTTCAAGATGAGCAAGTACCTCACGGAGTTCACCGGCGACGCCAAATATGGCGACTGGACGGAGCTGATGTGCATCAACGCCATTGGGGCCAGCATACCCATGGACGCCGACGGCAGCGTGTTCTATTATTCCGAATATGAGCTGAACGGATCGAGCAAAAAGAACGTGGCACCGTGGGCCTGTTGCTCCGGCACCCGGCCGCAAGCGGTGGCTGACTTCCATGACATCATATACTACAAAGATAAAAGCGACATCTATGTGAACCTGTTTGTGCCCTCCTCGGTGGAGCTGAACGGGGTTATGTTAACTCAGAACACGCGTTTCCCCGAGACAGCCGGCACCGAGCTGGTGGTTTCCACCGAGAAACCCATG
This sequence comes from Armatimonadota bacterium, assembly GCA_963677485.1. GTDB lineage: Bacteria > Armatimonadota > HRBIN16 > HRBIN16 > HRBIN16. The sequence continues at coordinate 2,836,236 of OY781964.1, forward strand.
GCATTTGCGATCAGCATACGCAACCCGGGCTGGCTCTCGAGTCCGATGAAGATCAAGCTCAATGGCAAGCCGATCGAGGCCAGAGTCGACGCCACGCGCTGGGTGACAGTCCGTAGAACCTGGACCGACGGTGATACCCTCAGCGTAGAACTGCCCATGAGCTTCAGCCTGAGCTCCATCGACCCTGAAAAGCCGTATCCCGCCGCGGTGATGTATGGCCCGGTGACGATGGCCTCCAGAATGTCAGGCGCTGGTATTCTGCGTTCATTCGACCTGAAGCACCTGAGCAGCGTTCTGAAGCCCGTCGAAGCGGAGCCCTTGAACTTCCGTGTGGCGGATGACCCCTCGGTGCTTGTGAGGCCTTTCTACCAGTACAAGGCTGGCGAGAAGTATTTTGTCTACCTCAACATCGATCAAAACGTGCGGAATGTGCCCAACAGTGCGTTGAAATACAGCTCAGGATGGACAGATTACAACCAGTGGATGACATCAAATACACCGGGAACCACAGTAGAGTATCGCTTCACAGGCGCCGGGATCCGCCTTTATTACGCCCTGTATGATGACGCTGGCCAGTTGGAGGTCAGTTTGGACGGCCAGAAGCTGGGTGTCGTGGATGAGTATGGTCCGTACCGGGGTAAGAACAGCGAGCAGGACTTCAAGGGCCTCGAGAAGGGGCCGCACACCCTCACCATGACGGTTCTGCCCAGTAAATCGGCCGACTCCAAGGGCACCTTCGTGAACATCGCCGGGCTGACGGTGTTTGAATAGGCTGGTTGATAAGTCAGGCTCACGCGAAGACGCGAAGGGAATTAAAACGCGGTCCTCACTCCTGAGGGTAAGGACCGCATGCATACGCAGGTGAATCGGCGAAGGTTAACCCAGTCTATCACCCAAACGAATAACAAGCATATGGCCTCCGTTTCCGCGACATAAATGTCTCGGCTATTGACCTGCCAAGCCTGCTGAAGCAGTCTAGGTTCAGCCACAGTATATCAGCCGCACATACAGGGCGAAGCCCTACAGCCTGCTTCAGCAGGCTTGGCAGGTCAATAGCCATGTGCTTTAGCGCGTGGCATGGCGGAATGCGATGGTTTACAACGCACGACCCAAATCTGTATTTGTGGGTAATAGACCAGGTGCTACCCTTTGGCGAAGCGCACCGTCAGGCTTTCGCCCGCCTTGAACTGCACACCACCGGGGAAGCTGAGCACGCCCTGCATGTACTGGAAGGGCACGCTGGTTCCTGCCACACTCACGCTTTGGGGATGTGATCCCGCCTTGTTTTGAAGCTTCAGGCTGTTGAGTTTCATCTCTCCGCCCAGCAGTTTGATGCTGGCGGTCTTGCTGGTGAACTCCACCTGGCCCCAGCCGCTGTCCAGCGACCACATGCAGCGGAACTTCCCGTCTTCCCACCAGACCGGTGCAAACCCGAGATGCCCGTTGACCATATCGAACTCCATCCCGCTGAGGGTGGGCAGCAGTGCGAAGCTGGCCATACTGCGGGCATAGTTGTTGCCGCACTCGAACTCATTCCATGGGTTGCGCTTCTCGCCGTCATAGCGGTCACGCACAGCTCTGACTACATCCAGGCCTTGTTTGATCAGCCCTTCTTGAATCATGTGGATACCGGCCTGATATTCAAAGCCGTTCATCGCCTCTTCTGCGTAGGTCAGTGGGAAGTAGGGCTTCGTCTCTTCATCCGGCCAATGGCAAATGACCGTGGCGGCCTCGCCGTTCACGGCGTAGATGCGCCAGCTGTTGTAGAAGTCGCGCATGGTGCGCTTGTAGTTGTATTTGTAGATCGACTGCAGGGCCTTTTTGGTCAGATCGGTGTCGAAAATACGGCCCAAGCCACACAGATTGGCGTGCCATTGCGCCACCACTTGGTCGATGTGGCAGCCCTCGGCGATTTGGTGCCTGATCTGCTGCGTTTCAGCATCCCAGTAGGCGTCATGCACGGAGCCGAACTTAGCGTCGGCGTCGGTGAAGCGGTCCAGGATGCTCTTGTCAGTGAAGTCGACCAACTGGTGGAAATACTCGCCATTGAAGCAGTGCTCTTCGATGTATTTCTGACCGCTGGCAAACAGCGAACGGTAGAGCTCCGCACTCTCGGGCTCACCCATCGCTTCAGCCATTTCGGCACCCGCCTTCAGTGCGGCCAGGTAGAAGCCGGTCAGATAACTGTTCGCACCGAACAGCTCGGTGTCGAGTGTGTGATGCTGCCGTCCCTCGAGCACACCGTCTTTATCGGCGTCCCACTTGTCTTCGTTTGTCTCGCTCCAGGCCCACTCCAGGCTCAGCTTGACCTTCGGCCACCAGGCGCGCAGCCATTCCGTGTCGCCGCAGATTTTCCAGTCGCGATACACCTTAATGATCCCGCCAAACTGACCGTCAGCACAGGCATGGAAGTCCCATTGAGCGCGGCCGAGGGGCAGCATGATGCGGAAACTCATCATGCCGTCTTCGCGAAGGTTGTGGGTATACTCCAGCTCGCGCAGGCTGCGCTCCAGTTTGGGGAACAGGAACGGCAGTGCATAGGCGTAGTTCCACACATGTGTGCAACTGCCCTCGCAGCAGCCCGTGCGCTGGCAGCAGCCCTCGAAGCCGTAGAAGGAGCCGTCTGTCAGCCGAATGCAGGTCGCGGATTTGAGCAAAGAGACATTAGCTGAGACCGCATCCAGCACCTCCTCAGGCAGCGTGCTGCTGAAGAGTGCCTCGTGATACGCCTCGGTATCGGTGCGCAGCCGATCCCACTCGGACAGGCAGTATTCCGCGGTTTCGGAGCTGTCCTTCCACTGAGTGGCATACCAGTTGGTCCACATATTCATCTGCTGCTCAGACTTGTCCCCGCAGCAGCCCTCAGCGCAGTCGCACTTTTTCGGGTTCCAGAAGTTCACGTGGTTGGGGAAATTCCAGGCGATCACGAACTTCACCCGGCGTGTCTCGCCCGGCTGGAGCGTCAAGCAGCCGCTGATGGCGCCGGTGTCGCCGCCTGGTACATCCGCTTCAGCCGCATAGGCGTCATAGTCGCGGGCCACCAGTGCACCTGGCTTGATGAACTGCCGCCAGAAGAGGGCCACATGCCCGGAGCGGCTCCAGTAGTTCTGCACGCTGCTGATGTGAGCGTCCGAGCCAATGGTGAGGTCGCCATACTCAGGAGCGTCCGATGCGAATTTGCTGCTGCCCAGCTTGAGCAGGGTCAGACCCTCCGCTGTCTGCGGGGTGTTCAGATTGTTTTTGGGCAGCGGATTGCACACGGAGAGCGCCACGGTGTAGTCCACCTCGAAGGCGTTGGTGTTCTTGATCTCTACCTCGTAAAAGGCCGCGGGGATGCTGGAGTCGCGGTCATTCAAAGGGATCAGCGGGTTGAAGGCGTGCAGCGTGACCTTGCCCGGGAAGCTCTTGTCCTTGAACTGCAGAGCCGCGAACGGGTACTCGCCGTCGAACACAGCGTCCTTGAAATGCGGGAAGCCCGCCATAGTATCCCGCCCGATGCCGTTGCCGTTACCCGAGGGGTCGGTGTAGGGAGGCAGTTGGTCGCTGTGCATCACGCGCGCGTCCAGCACACGGCCCTCAGCCTCCGCTTTGATGGCGAAGTGGTTGAAGCCGTTCAGGCTGTTTTTGTTTGGGCGGTTCTGCATTTCCCACTCCACCAGCCGGCCGTTGCCGCTCAGGCCGATGCATCCTGTGCCGATGCCGCCGATGGGCATGGAGATGGTCTGTGTTTTTCGGTCTCGATACTTCAAGGGGTGCCTCCAGGATACGGTATATCGTTCATCATTACTGATTTTGCGGTATGTTGTGGAAAACATACCATTGCTAATAACTAATGATACCCCAGCGACGTGCCTTGCGCCATATTGGGGCTTCTCGGATGATCACGCGGAGACGCGGAGTGCGCGGAGGGGGGAAGGCTTACCACAGCGTTCTCCAGTTAGTCATTTGACTTCTTCGTGCTCTGTTACCTGCCAAGAATTACGATAGTGAAGGGAGTGTACTGATACCATATTCTCTATAGCAGTCTGAATTACAGATGCAAAAACGTGTTATGATATGCGTGTATACCCTGAATGAGGAGAACTATGCGGTTGTCTACTTACGAGGAACAAACATCGCCATTCATCGGCGCTCTTGAGACCATGTCTGCCAAACAGCTCACCGAACTATCCGAGAGTGATGTGTTGATGCATTATATGATAAGAGCACAAATCCATCATCGTGCTTCAGTCAAATATTGCGAGGAGGGGTTCGATGAAGAATCGAAACAGCAGCTTTGTGAATCCATCGCATTCAAGTTCATGGTCAGCAACGATGATGAAAAACGACGATTTTACCCCAGTGTTGTATTTACGAATGGTCAGAATGGGAAAGTCGAATTTCCAAGCTTGTCGAATTTCGACAATAAGGTTTATGATTACTTAAGGGGAAGAATTCATGACACCCAAAATCCGGCGATTATAGCTCGATTTGCAGATATCATTTGGTGCGCCCGCAGGTCAGATAGTTATACCCAGGCTAAAGTGGCGATCGATGCATACCATGCATTTGTTGACAGATGGCTGGCAACCCCAGCCAATACACTGAACTACGGAATAGACTTGTGCGATGCACTAATACGTTCCATAAACATAGCCCAACAACTGAAACAAAACGATCTAGTCGAAACAGGTGTCCATAAAGCGATTGATGTATGTAATCAGCTTGATGCAAACAATTATAACATGCCTATGCAAGATATTCTGGCAGGCCTGTTGACAAAATACGATAAAATTAAGCAGTACGTTAGCGAAACAAATCTCCAAGACATGATCAAAAACGCTAATAGTTCCATCAAATTATTGGACGCTCAATATCCGTATTACGCTGATATGCAACGATGTTTGATGGTTTCTATACGTAAGATCTACACTATATTGAACAATGCGAGAATGATTGAGGAAATGACAAAGCGTATTGCAGATAACTGTGTGTTTGAAGCAAATTGGATTGTGGATAATCTTCATTTGGGACATCGTCAGGCGATTCGCCTAGGGGAAGAAGCTATTATCGAATACCATAAAATCGGCGACAAGCACCTGATCTGTGCCGTCCAAGCACATATTTTCGGCTGGCACAAAGCCGCCGAATCAGAGATGTCGGTATTTGATACATCAGTAGAAGTACCTAAAGACGAAATCGATAGATGGCTTCATAAATTCAAAGTGGCTCCCATATCGGACGTTGCCATGCTGATATGCAGCGACCGTACCTTGATGCCCTCAGCCATTAGAGCAAGAATGCAAGCAACGCGATATAAAGAGGAATTTCCTTTGATATTTGCGATTAACCATCAACTAGTTTCTGAAGAAATGAGCTTGAAATTCATACCAACCACCGAAAGTGGGGATGAACTACTTGAATACTATACCGCTTGGAATATACGGATTAATTACCAGTTTGTAGCTCGTATATTATTGATAAAGCTATTTGACCACCTAGAACAGTCACATAAAGATTACATTGAACATTTCGTTAAGCACGTAAGTGGATCGCCAATGATTAAGCATTCCAGAGCAACCATAGTTGTATGGGCGTTCGAAGCACAATCAAGAGGTGACTACACATCGTGCATACATATTCTCGCGCCACAAATTGAAGGATGTCTTCGAGATATTGCGAAACATCTGGCAATTCAGATAACAGAAATGAAAAGGCAGGGTGAATGGAGCTACATTACTTTAAATACCATTATTCAACGAATATCTGATACAAAACGAGTCGATGACGACCTATTACGCTTCATAAACCTTTTATTATGCAGCCAATACGGTGATAATTTACGAAATGAAGTATGTCATGGGATTGCGAATATCCGCGATATGTCAAGAGAAAACGCGTTACTTATGATCTATATCGTATTAATGTTATGCTCCATTGATCTAGAATCAACACCACAGGCGAACTAACCCTAGCCATATGGCAGATGACTGTAGAGGACATATCCTTATGTTGTTCGTAAACTACCCCTTCGGTGCATCAAAAGACTACCGCAGGTCGCCGAACCTTAGTAATGGACATTCTGCGGAAAATCGAGATATCCAAATAGGCAGCGGGATCAGTGTTCTATGTCACGAAGTATAGGCCAGCCCGGATAGGGCAAAACCGGGCCCGCCACCGTTACTACCTCCCAACAGCCCCGCGATATGCCCGCATCACGCGGCCGGTCTCGTCGAGCTTCGCAGTGCCCTGGCCCTTGTCGGGTATCAGCCAGCCGCCCTCGTCGATCTCGTTCCAGGCATACCACAGCATCGTCCTGGCCTCGGCGGATTTCGGGTTGGCGTCGATCCACTTGAGGGCGGATTGCAGATGTGCCGCAATCTCGCCCGGTTTGGGCTGAAGCTTATCACCCGAGCCGTCTCGCGGACCACCCCAGCCGGCGCTGAGGTTGGGTATCACTTTAACACCCGTTGCTTTCATGGCATCCCAGAAGCGCACATGCGCCGCACACAGACCGGCGTAGTCGGGCCCACCCCAACTGGTATACGCGCTGATGGCGTCCAGACCGCCGTCCGTAGCGATCGAAGCACCGCCCTCCGGTGTCTGCGCCAGCGCGACTAGGTAGGGGTTCGGCAGACCAGCCTCCATCACGCGCTTGCGAAGAGCATCCAGCCAGCCACGGCCGTTCTCCGCTGTATCAAAGAAGGAGACCTTGGTGCCGCCGCCCAGACGCTCATCGGGGTTCCAAAACATCAGGTAGAGCAGCGGCCGACCGCCAACCACGGTTTGATAGTTCGGCTGCTTCATCAAGCCAATCAACTCTTGCGTCCGCTTGTCGTTGGGGTTGCGAGGGTCGGTCTTGTTCAGCAGATAGGCGTGACCGGGGCTGTCCAGCATACAGAATTTCACATCATCCTTGTGCTTGCTGGCTAGGTAGAGCTCTCTCGCCCGGATCATTTTGTCGTGCCGGAAGCCGTCCTCACGCACATCCGGGTAGTGGAAGGGGAACACAAAGTAGTCCACACCACCGTTTTTGGCGTAGGCGATTTCCTGGTCGACCACTTTCTGCGTGTCACCGTATATCTGCACCTTCGTGTCGGAGAGCACTTTGGCGTAGAATGGCAGCCGTCCGTGCCAGCGTTTGTCGGCCAGATTGTCTGCATAGGGGTTGAACGGATCGGTGAACCAGGCATCCCAGCGGATGACACCCATCGTCACGCCCACGGTGTCAATCCGTTCGTCCTTGATGCGCAGCCCCGTTTGTTTCACAACCAGGCCGTCCTTTCCGGCAGGCACCAGACTTCCCACCCGCATGTCGAGTTTATAAAGCGGATCTTGCACTTTCAGCCCGTCCACCGTCACACCGGAGCAGTAGTCCACATCCACGGCCGTGGCGGCTCCTGCGAAGAAATAGTGCGTAACGCGGCGCTTGTCCCGATCGCCCAGCAACCTGTTGTTCTCCAGCACCACCCCCGCCACGCCTCTGAGCATAATCGCGGGAGCGGTCAGGTTCTCGAAGCGGTTATCGCGGATCGTCAGGTTGCGCATCACGATCTTACCCAGGTTCTCCGGTCCGTCGATGGGATCACCAGCGCTGACCCGCACGGTGATGGAGGCCAGAGATCCGCCCATGCCTGCGAACCGGTTGTTGGCGATCAGCAGGTTCTGCGGAGGCGGCCCCTCGCCCCAGATGCGCTCACCAAACCCCAGGTCGATGCCCCACCCCTCGTTGTTATCAAACAGGTTCCGCTCAATCACCCCGCCGATGGAACTGGCGAGAATTCCACGTCCGCGGAACGCCTTGAAGTGGCAGTTGCGCACGATGAACGGCGTCTTCGACTCGGGCAGGTTGTAGATCCGACCGCCATCGGCGAAGGAGCTGCCACCCACCATACCCTCCACAGGTTCCGTAAAGCGCACGCGGGTCAGTGCGGCGACCGGATCAGCGGAGGCGACGGTGACACGCGCTTTCTCCTTCAGCGTGCGGCCATCGTAGATGATCATCTTCATGCCCGGTTTGGGCTCGTAGTTCAGGCGCGAGATCGCCACCTCGGTCGGTGAAATCACCTGGTTGAGCAGCAGCGTGGTGCCGCGCACGTTGATGGCGTCGTCCGCCATGCCCTCAAATGAGCAGCGCTCGATCCGAAGCACACCGCGGTTGCCAGGCGCATGCACGCCGTCGGCATTGGTGGAGATCAGGCGGCCTTTCCCAACCTTCACATGGCAGTCAAGATAGGATATGTTGCCGTCGTTGTTGGTCGGATAGAAGCAAAGCGCAGGGGACGACAGAATATCCACACGCTCCGCCCTGGCGTCCGTACACTCCGAGAAGCAGACGCCGGAACCCGAGTATGACCGCGTGAGGTGGACATATCCTGCACCGGGGGTGATCGTCGGACGGAACCAAGCCGGCACATCGCTCAGCTTGCTCACACGCCAACGCCGGCCCGTGAGGTGCTTCATCGTCACGCCTTGAATCACACCAGGACCATACCGTGTCACCCCATATTCCGCATCGGGCTTCACCGTCATGGCGAACTGCAGCCGCGCCTTGGTGAACGCCTCATGGGTGAAGTCCATCGATGCCGAATCCAGCTCCAGATCGTAGCTATCGCCTTTTTCGTCCACACTCACCACCGTGCCGAAGGCGTAGGGAACCGGCTCCCAGTCGATCTGCAGATCGCGGATGACGACGTTGCGGCATTTCTCAAACGCCACTCCGCCAGCCAACGGGTTGGTGAAGACCAGCGTGGTGGCCTCGCCCGCGCCGCGCAGTGTGATATTTGAGCCATTTCGGATGAACAGCGACCCCATCTCGAAGTTCACCTCATCGGGTAAAGGCGCCACGCGGTATTTGCGGGCGCCAAACACCACCTCAGAGGCCTTTTTGGACTCGAGTGCGGCCTCAATCGCCTTGCGGATCGCCGCTCCGTCATCGCCAGTTGTCCCCTGCTTGAAATCATCTACGAAAAACCGCATGTGACTGTTAACCTCGATTCACAATGAGCGCGTGGTGAAGAACACCCGCGTGTCCTTCTTGGCTATATTGACCGTGAAGCGGTCTGTGACCCCGAGATCACGCGCTTCGTAGGCATCATAAACGCGACGTTTCTCCGGCAGACGGATCTCACGCTCACCAGCCTCGTTCACCGAAATGGTGAACACCTCTTTAGTGGCCCAGAGCGCATCGCCAGCCTTCGCGTACAGATGGATGCCCGCCTGTGAAGCGATTGCCCGGATCAGCTCCTCCGGTATCAACGGCGACGAGGAGTATATCGACGTCCAGTTGCTGTGCCGTTTAACGACCAGCCCTGGCCGACCATCGTCCAGACGGCCCAGCACCGTCGCCGCAGGATCGTCAGCGATAAACACGGGGTCCACTTTCCGCATGGTTCCGTAGCCGAGGCCGTTCAAGCTGGAATAGGCCGGGTCATCGTTCTTGATCGTGATGTGCAGGTTCGCCGATGGCCCACCCCGCTTGATCTCGATGCCCGTCATCGCGCGCATGGCGCCCATATCGATCGCGCCGTTCCGATAAACCCCAGGGGCATACAGGAAGATCAGGATGTTGCCGTCGCGCTTGAGCGCATCGATCTGCCGACGCTCAGCTTCGGTCGGTGCCATCACATTCGCGAAGTGGAACACCTTATGTTTTCGGATTTTATCCAGGTCAGATAGTGAGTAGGCTCCAGACGCCCCGCCATAACGGACAAGTGCCGGCAACTGCATCATCAGCAGTTCGCGCCCCATCAAGTCGCCGATTCCATGGTAGAACACGCTCTTCGGATCGACTACAAAAGCTACTTTGTCGACAGGCGACCGGTCGCAGGTCTGCGCCCGTTGCGCGAGAGATGTCAGCTTGGCGATCTCTTTTTGAAGCAGCGGGTGCTCATAGTTGATGTTGCCCACGTTGAACCAACCCTGCATGATGCCGTTTGCCATGATCCAGCCCTGCGCGCGGCGCTGCTGCAGGGAGTCCTCATCAACGCCTGAAGCCTCGCTGTAGCCCTTCTCTGTGATAGAGGTGACGAAGTCGGTCTCGTTGATCCAGCCCTTCCCATGCAGCGCGACGCTGCCCGGTAATGACATCGTGGCGGGGGTGCCCACGCCGAGTGCGCGGAACTCCCAATACAACGCCGGGCTATACAGGAAGTCGATGTTCGGGCTGTGCAGCAGCCGATCGAGGTCGTGGTGACCGGAGTTTTGCTGCCGAGGTTCACCCGCCAGGCCGACTACATAGCCACATGCCGCACCGACGAGTTTACTGCCGCCGGAGGCTTTCTTGACCTCCTTCGCCAGGCACTCGATGGTGTCTGCCGTCATCCACGAGTTGTAGATGAGGTAGTCGATCGTCCACTGCTCCTTCGCGGGGTCGCGCAATTGGCCGAATTCCGTCTTTTTGCGGACGATCGAGGGCGGAGGGACAGCGGTTTCGAAAGTCACAGAAGGCTGCCGCCAGGCGGTCTGGAGGGCCCTGTCGCTGCGGTATTTCGTGCTTAACCACTTCCGAAAGAGCAGGGTGTTGGCCTTGCAGAAGTCCGTAGTGATGTCAGCGGCATCACTCTGCCACATGAACCATTCCTGGCTGGACCCGCTAGCTAGGTGGAAGCCGATCACACGGTCGGCATAGGGTGACTGTTCGATGTGCTTCACCAGCTCGCGGAGTGCCTTGCAGGTGTCGGTCCGCCACGCCTCAGATGCCCAACTGGGCATCGGCTTCGTCATGGACGAGTTCAACGCGAAGCCGGCATTCACCAGCCCATCGACATAGCTTTGCGATGGCATCAGCTTGCGGCTGCCGTCGTCCGCCTCGTAGATCGAGAGATCGTCAGGGTGCGAGTCCAGCCACCAGTCGGGTGCCCGGATATCCAGCCGCGGCAGGATGTAGGCCTCGGGGTCAGCTTTCAGCACCCCCGCCACCATATCGTCAAAACTCGTGTAGTCGAACTTGTCCGGTGCCGACCAAAGCTGCCCGCCAAACCCCTCCCAGAACGGCGCCGAGGCTGTGTTCGTGAAGTCAAACAGCTTCACCCCCGCCTTGGAGAAGTAGCGGATGTATTCCGGCGAGTTGCCGTAGTAGATGCACATCGTGCCCGGGTGCGGCTTGCCGTTGATGGTGAGCGTCGGCACGCCGTGGTATTTCACGAACTTCACAGCGGCGGGTTTCTTGCTGGTAGGTCTGGCATTGCTCATCGGAGTGGGCTTCCTTTCGGATGGTGGTCTTATGTGTATTATGGTGCATCTCTCGTGCTGGCGCAAAGGGGGGAGGGAATGGCCTCACGCGGAGACGCGGAGGGCGCGGAGGGGGAGAGGGGAGCACGAGGGGAACGAAATTAACTCACGCGAAGACGCGAAGGCGCGAAGGCGCGAAGGGGAAGCCGTTGCAGACTGAACAGCCCTGACCGGGGCTGTCGTACATAAGGATTGCGGTTGCAGATGGCGATCACTCTTGCCGGTCTGGCAGGCGCGGGGCCTTCCCACGCCCGCCGGAACGCGGGCCGGTAATGATCAGCGATGGGTGACAGTGCCCGTACCGGGACGAAGTCACGGACGGGCCACGGAACCCGTCGCCAAGTGCCGGTAGTGTGCATCGCAGGTGATCAGCCACGCTGCCGTGGGTTTAGTCACCCACACGACTACGTTCCGGGAGCTGGCACCCCGGAACTGCGTCCTGTGCGGGTTCCTGCACCGCACGGCTGATCAGTATCGGCCGGCGTCGCTTCGCTCCTCCCGGCGCAGGGATGCCCATGTCACCCATTGGTCACTACGAATGACCATCGCCAGTGCTGAGTAGTTACGGATGTTTATCATCCAACATATTCAGATTATGGTGACATTAAGATGCAAATGGCCCTCTATCCGAAAAGCGTCTACGACGTCAACCTCCGCCTACGGCGGATAGGATAGAGGGTCGCACTACATTTTAGTGAAACCACCACTCATCATCTATTAATCCGGCATGTATTAGCTGATTCCAGTGTCGAAGCCACCTGGGGTTCTGGTGTATGCGGCCTAACTGATCGTCGGCCAATCATTGCCCTAGAATGGTCCGTACGACTTCCCATGACGTGCGTCTTTTAGCGAAACCAAGGGGAAGTTATTCTCAACAGTGATCGCGATCAGATCATTCCCTTTGGCATTCGACAGCCATATGCCCGCTCCGTCGTGTCCAGTCGCTGCCCCTTTTCTCGGACTCCCGTTGGAGTCCATCAGTGACAGTCCTGGCTGTTTATTTGCTACTCCCAGAACGACCGCCGGTCGACCATTATCGTATTTTAGCATTAGGCTACCCGATCCATTGGTAGTACCCAGGGTTGCGACTACCTTGTTTTGGCTTACTATATCAATCTGTTGAACCTTAAGCTGCCGTACAGGACGTTCCATGGCTATCATGGCACCGACGTATCCGGCCAAGGCACCACAGATTAAAACTGCGGTATACATTTTTACTCGTTCATTCATCCGACTATCTCCTTGCATCACAGTGACGATGGTGAAGATCAGACTGTGTATCAACCATGCGATTTGTGCTCATAACATGGTATTCAACGCATGGTTTACAGAATCCTTCTTTCAAATACGCGAATTTGAATATGACGCATCACTCACGGATAATGAGTCCGCTGTTAGCTCTAGATGAATGGCCAAAAATCATCAGTGGGAAACCACCGGAGATTGCTCCACAGCTGGTGTGATATGGCGCGGTTGGTAGAAGTCGCGTCTTACCTTGCATTTACTCCGTGGGGAGGATGGAACGGACGTCATATCACAACCGCCAGCCCACCATGCGCCAGCTCCCCTCCTGACTCCTCTTCTCCTCTCCTCCTATCTCCCGGTATACTATCCTTAAGCGTTCGCCATTCCACCCAATAAGGAGCTCACACTATGCGGCAAGCGATCATGACTTCACCGGGAATCATCGAGTTTCGCGACGTCCCTACGCCTACACCTGGACCAGGGCAGGTGGCGATGCGCATCCAGCGGATCGGCATCTGCGGCAGCGACATGCACGTCTACCACGGCACGCACCCCTTCACCAGCTACCCCATCGTGCAGGGCCATGAGTATAGCGCGGTGATTGAGGCCATCGGCCCCGGCGTGACCGGCATCCACATCGGCCAGAAGGTCACCGCAACCCCGCAAGAGGTCTGCGGCCAATGCCGACCTTGCCTGCGCGGGCAGTATAACGTCTGCGAAAAGCTGAAGGTTCGCGGTTTTCAGGCCCCCGGAGTGGCGCAGGATGTGTATGTGACCGATGCGGACAAGATCGTGCCGCTGCCGGGCAACTTCACACTGGAGCAGGGCGCCTTCGTGGAGCCCGTAGCCGTAGCGGTTCACAGCACCGGCCGGGCAGGAAAAATCAAAGGTGAGAATGTGGTGGTGCTGGGCGCAGGGCCCATCGGCATCTTTGCGGCCCAGGCGTGCCGAGTCCGCGGTGCCAAGAAGGTGCTGATCGTCGACCTCAGCGACTACCGCCTCGACATCGCCAAGCAGGTGGGCATCGATGAGGTCAGCAACGCCTCGCGTGAGACGCTGCCCGAGGCCAGCCGCCGCGTGTTCGGTGACGAGGGCTTCGACCTGGCGATGGAGGCCGCGGCTTCCGAGCAGAGCATGAACGCTGCGATTACCACCATCGGCAAAGGCGGCACGATCGTGGTTCTGGGCGTGTTCGGCAAGAAGCCAAGCATCGATATGGCCAACATGGGTGAGCATGAGATCAGCCTGGTCGGCACGCTGATGTATCGCCATGAGGACTACGCAGAGGCGGTGCAGTGGATCGCGGACGGACGTATCAAAACCGCTCCGCTGGAGACCAAGCACTTCCCATTTGAGCAGTTCCTGGAGGCCTATCACTTCATCGAGCAATCCGCCGATAAGTCGATGAAGGTGTTCGTGGACCTCGTATGACAGAAGCCAAACCCATCGTGTGCGGCATCGGGGAGCTGCTCTGGGATGTGCTCCCCCAGGGGAAGGCTCTGGGCGGAGCCCCGGCCAACTTCGCATTCCACGCCTCCTGCCTAGGCGGCCAGAGCACCGTCATTAGCCGCGTCGGCTGTGATGAACTGGGCGACGCGGCCATACAGATACTGGCGGAAAACGGGCTCTCATCGGACTATGTGCAGCGTGACTCGGAGCACCCCACCGGCATCGCCGAAGCGCAGTTGGATGATGAGGGTGTGGCGCAATTCGTCATCCATGAGGGGGTAGCGTGGGATTACATCTCATGCAGTCCGGAGGCTCTGAAGCTCGCAGAAAACTGCCAGATCGCCTGTTTCGGCAGCCTGGCACAGCGCAGTCCTGTCAGCCAAGCCAGTATCATGGCTTTCGTGGGGGCGATGCCGAAGGAGAGTATCCGCGTGTTCGATGTGAACCTCAGGCAGCACTACTACAGTCGGGAGCTGATCGAGCAGTCGCTGAAGGTGGCCACGGTCTTCAAAATCAGCGATGCGGAGTTACTCACCGTCACCAGGCTACTGGGCTGGCCGGATGCCGAACCCGAGCCGCTGCTGAGGCGGTTCTGCGGTGAGTATGATCTGCAAATGTGCGCCTACACCCGAGGAGCGCACGGCAGCCTGCTGGTCACCGGTGATCAGACCGCGGAGCACCCGGGCTTGAAGGTCAAAGTGGTCGATACCGTCGGAGCCGGCGACGCCTTCACCGCGGCGATGAGCATGGCGTTGTGGCGGGGGGAATCCCTGGAGGCGATCAATGAAGCCGCGAACCAGCGCGGTGCGCTTGTTTGCGGGCAAAAAGGCGCGATGGGCGGGTGATTGTGGGGGTGGGATATGGCGTGCCGTGCCCACCATGATCATCGGACGGATCTGACGGATCGGTCCGATTAAACGTACTAGGGGCGGTTCGCGAACCGCCCTTGGGCGTGGGGACCACGCCCCTATGATCGAATAAACGGTTGTGGGGCGGTAGGGGCGGGGTCACCTCGCCCAAAAAACATCGTTCGGCTGGGTTACCCCGCCCCAGGGCATGGCACGCCATGCCCCTACGTGCGTCCTATACCGTGCCTACACCACCTGCTGGGTGCGGTTGATGATCATATCCTGCCACTGCTTGTTCAACGTGGCGAAGCGGGCGCTCCATCCAGCCACACGAACCGCGAGGTTAGGGTACTTCTCCGGGTGTTTCTGAGCATCAAGCAGCACGGCGGAATCCACGACATCGATGTGCAGGAAGCAGCCACCCATCTTCTGGAAGCCCTTGAGCAAGCTGACCATGGTCTGAATGCCCTTCTCTCCCTTGACGCTGCTGGGCATGATCTTCAACTCAAATGCGCCGATGCCGGGCATGTTGGTGAAGTCCATCTTACAGTAGCTGCACAGAGCCGCGGTCGGCCCGTATTTGTCGGTGCCGGGCGATGGCGAGAAGTTGGTGGCCAGGATGTCGCCAGCATGATGCCCATCGGCTGTAGCTTTGCGGAGCGGGCTCCACTCGATCTCGCGACCAAAGGTGCTGATACCCGCCGGGCGGAACACGCCTTTACGGAACTTGGTCTCGGCGACCAAACCGGTGAAGCTGTTGTATACCCGCTGCGCCATGGCATCCGCCTCATCGTTGTCGTTGCCGTATGCGGGCACTCGGCTGGCGATCAGCCGTCGCAGGCTTTCGTTGTCGCGCCAGTCGTTGCGCATGGCGGTCACAATGTCATTCCAACTAATCAGCTTGGCATCATAAACGGCATGTTTGATGGCCATCAGGCTGTTGGCGGTGTCGGCCATCCCGCCGGCATGGCAGGCCAGTTGGCAATATTTCGATCCGCGGTCATTGTAATCGGCGGCTTTTTCGATACAGCCTTCGACGAACAGCGAGGGAACCGTGGCCGGTAAGCCGCCTATTTGCCAGGCATCCGCGATGTCGTGATGCCACTTCACGTGGGTAGCCAGACGCTGCTCGAATGCCGCATACAGGTTCTCGAAACTGGCATACTGCGGAATCAACGCGTTGGCGTTTGTGACGCCCATGGCGTCCTGAAGCAGTTGCAGGGTATCAAAAGGCACGTAGGTGAAGGCGGTCTTGCCCGGCACCAGCACCTCCCAGCAGCCATCATTGGTGAAGTTGCGCGCCTCTTCCAGCGGATATCCCAGCTTCGTCATCGCCTCAATCACCACCGGCTCGTTGTAGGTGGCGATGATCCCGCCGCCCAGTCGCTGCACCTGTGCGATGCGTTTCAAAAGCAACTCTGGCGATTTGGGGTTCAGACGCACCGCGATCGGGAAGTCGCTCATGCGAAGCTCTTCGACCACATCCAGCACGAGGTAGGTGACCGGGTTGGTGACCTCTACGCCTTTTTCGTCGATCCCACCCAATACGATGTTCTGGTAGAACTGCGCGTCACCGGAGCCGGGGCCGACAGGGCGCGTCCACTCCGCACCCATTAGCCAGAAGTGCGCCACCAGCTCGCGGGCTTCAGCGATGGTGATCTTACCCGCATCGAGGTCTTTGGCAAGCAGGGGGCCCAGCATCTTATCGAACCGGCCGATACCGCTCCAGTTGCCGCACAAACGGGTCCATGCCCAGGTGAGATGCAGTGAGAGCACCGCCTCAAAGAAGTTACTGGGGGGCAGCTCGGGAACGCGTTTCATCGCGGCCACGATCTGTGTTTCGCCGTTTTTGGCTGCCAACTCCATATTGCGTTTGTGCCAAGAACCGTAGGCGTCCAGGCAGATCCGCATCGACTCCAGGTAGTCGCGCTGTCTCTTGCTGAGGTCTGTGTCTTTCAGACGGGCTTCCAGCTTCGCGCGGATGGCGCTGTGACCGGATTTTAGGGCCTGTTCGTAGCCGAAAGTGGTGTGGCTGACGCTACTCTGGTTGTATAGAGGTACCGAATGCCCGGCGGCCTCCAGCACGGTGGCACTGCCAATCAGGCGCATACCGGGTTCATACCGGAGGGGGGCATTTTCGGAAATCAGCCGGATGCTGTGCGCATACTTCATGTATTCGCTCATACCGGTGACATCGACTTTATCTTCCAGCTTGAAGGGCAGAGGCTTCATCTCGCGGCCCCATTCGCCCATCACCGCCTTGGTGGCGAGACGGATGGTGTCATCGCAGAGGTGCATTTGGTGCGGCAGGGTGACCACAGGCGTGTTTGCCGACCCAGGAGCGAGTGTCTGTGCGGCACCCTTCTCCTTGACGTCAGCCACCGCAGCTGCGCCTAATATGCCTGTACCGATAGCCGTCGCCCCAGAAAGTAGGAACTTGCGTCGATCCATCGTAGCCTCCCGTGTTTGTGTGCAAACAGGTGATTGATTACCTTGATTATACCCCATATTCGTAACTACTAAGCCCTAAATAGCAATGTCCGGGGCGGTCTGCCGGATAGCCGTACTGTCACACCTGGGCTGGCAGCTTATGAAAGGCCATCAGCCCACGCTGCCGCGGGTTTTACCACCAGTCTATTACCCACAAGTCCAGATTGGGATCGTATCGACCATGTACCGCGACATAAATGTCTCGGCTATTGATCATCAAGCCCGCTAAACCGGGCTGCGGAGCTCCTTGCCGACAAAGATAACGTTAATTTAGACTGCTTCAGCAGTCTTGGTGTTCAATAGCCGAGACATTTATGTCGCGGAATCGGTGACCTACTGGCCATGCAATATTTGTGGGTAATAGACTGGGTTTTACCACCCCGGAAACGTGCTTCCTTCACCGCGCGTCTGATGGGTGACAGCCAGCAGACGGGGGCCGGGCCTACCAACGCCCGCCGGAACGCGGGCCGGTATTGATAAGCGATGGGTGACAGTGCCCGTACCGGGACGCAGTCACGGACGGGCCACGGAACCCGTCGCCAAAGGTCAGTGGTGCTGATTGTAGGCGACTAGCCACCGTGCCACGGGTTTAGTCACCCACACGACTACGTTCCGGGAGCTGGCGCTCCGGGAACTGCGTCAAGTGTGGGTTCCTGCACCGCGTGGCTGATCATTAGCGGCCGGCGTCGCTTCGCTCCGGCCGGCGCAGGAGAACGTCGCGACGCATGCGGAATAATGAATGACTATCTCCAGAGCTGAGTAGTCACCCAAATACTATTAGTATAGTGGGTAAATGAACACAGGGTTTATGTGGCAGTTTGACAGGGAATAGGACCGCTCTTGAGTTCAATGCAGCCCGTACTACTGATACGACCGTAGGGGCGTCCCTTGTGGGCGCCCAAAACGTTACTTTGTTGATAGTTAGTGTTCTTTAGGGCGCCCACAAGGGACGCCCCTACGTGCGCCTGCAAGCGTACGCGAACAAAGAGGTGCAATTCCTCTTCGAGGCCACGCCAACTCTGGCCTTGTAGTCGGCAGTAACTGCGTCACCGCGAGGTGGGGTGGAGAGCAACTGTTGGCGAGTGACCAGTCCGTAGGATAACGAACCCGTTTCGGCCGCGTAGAACCAACGAGCCAGCGTAGGAATGGTGAAGTTTGTGCTGTGAAAACAGTGCCTGTTATGCTTGAGAGTGAGCGTATAGAGCAGTGATGGGGGTTGCGAGGTGCTTGGGGATGGAATGGTCACAAGAGGTCGCGTAAGAGAAGCAGGGAGATCTGCCTGCAGTAGTGGCGATAATAAGTTCGTTGCAGGCAGAAGTCAGAGCGCCCATAGTAGCGTTGAAGCGTCTGTAATGGATGTGGAGCCAAGGGAGCGCAGGAAGGTAGATCCGTGAAGTCTCAGCCACCGAATATAGCTCCGCGCGAGAAGTGCCTAAAAAAAGGCTAAACAAGCGGAAACAACTAGCAGGCGACTGCTCAGCCATCGGTGGACTGGACAAATCGGATGTTGGTGCCCCATCATATGGGGGCAAAGAAGGCTGTCGCCTTCAATGCTGAGTATAGGTGTTTACACTACAAACATCCTGTGCAAAGAATCACCAATCCTCAAATGAGGTAACACTACCAACTGGAGAGCCGTGTGCGGGAGAACCGCACGCACGGTTCGGAGGGAGGGGGAACGAAAGTTCTCCCTACCCCTATGACCAGTTACTTACAAGATCGGTCGGATCTGGCTGATCCGACCGATACACAGGTTGTGGCTTACTCTTGTTTTGGGGGACGAGTCATCAGTTCATATACAGCCTGATGGATGTTCATGCTGCCGTCCACCACATTGCGAACGACTTGGCATAACGGCATCTCGATGTCCAGTCTGGCGGCCAAATCACACACCGCATAACTGGTCGGGACACCCTCCGCAACCTGGCGCAGTTCCTGAAGAGCTTGGTAGAGGTTCATCCCATCGGCCAGGAAATGACCGACGCGGTAGTTTCGGCTGAGCCGACTGCTGGCGGTGGCTACCAAATCGCCCACTCCCGCCAGGCCGATGAAAGTGCGCTCCTGGGCTCCCAGCGCGATGCCCATACGGGTCATCTCAGCCAGGCCGCGGGTGATCAGCACCGCTTTGGTGTTATCACCGAAACCCAGACCGTCACTGATGCCGGCGGCGATGGCGAACACGTTCTTGATGGCACCGCTCAGCTCCACACCGATCACATCAGGATTAGTGTAGACCCGGAAGGTATCGTTCATCAGCATCTGCTGGGTCGCCTTCGCCGCCACCAGACTGCGGCTGGCTGCCACGGTGGCCGAAGGAGCTTCGCGGGCAAGCTCTAAAGCCAGGTTGGGGCCAGACAGCGCCACGATGGCACTGACGCTCTGACCTAACACCTCGGAGATCGCCTCCGAGGGGCGTTTACCCTCATCTGTCAGCCCTTTGGCGGCGCTGATGATGATGGGCTGATTTTTGAGGTGTGGCTTACAGTCATGCGCAACATCCGCGACGCCCACTACCGGCACCGCGAAGATAATCTGCTCGCAGTCGCTGACCGCTTCCGCGATGTCGGTCACCACATTGATGCACTCAGGGAATGCATAGCCGCCTAAGTAACGAGCGTTCTCACGCTCCTTCTGAAGCGTGTCGGCATGTTCGGGGTTGCGGTCCCACAGGGTGACGGTCGTTCCCTTTTTTGCCAGATGTATGGCGAGGGCGGTGCCCCATGAGCCCGCCCCCAAGATTCCGACATGCATCGACTTACGCCCCGTATTTTTCTTGGACGTTCATCAGGCTGGTCAGCATATTTACCAGGTGTTTTCCGCTGAACCGGCACAGGCCGCCCTTCTGAGCTGGGCGTTCGCCGAACGTCTGAACATCGTCCGTGAGCACTTCTGGGCCGTAGAGCACGATCGGCACTGGCTCGCCGGTATGGTCGCCATAGCTGCAGGAGGTGGTGTGGTCGGCGGTGACGGCAAGATAGGTCTGGTCACCCATCTTCGCGATCAGCATGCCCACCATCTCATCGATCTTCTCAATGATCGCCACTTTGGCTACAGGGTTCCCATCGTGTGCGGCGACATCCGGCCCTTTGACGTTGCACAGCACGAAATCGTGTGTCTCCAGAGCCTTCAGCACCGTGTTGCCCATAGACATCACATCGCTGTCCAAGCCGCCGGTGGCACCAGGGGCGTCCAGAAGGTCTAGTCCCACGAAGTCTGCAATACCCTTGATCAAGCCTGTTTCGGCCACGCAGGCACCATGCAGCAGGTTCTTCTCGTTGAAGCTGGGGATATTCGGAGCCTGTCCTGCGCCACGGGGAAGGATGATGTTGGCAGGGTTGAGCCCTTGTTGCTTGCGCGCCACATTCACAGGATGCACATCCAGCTTCTCGTAGCTCAATTTGATGAAGGCGTTCAGAATGCGTGCGGTCTTTTCGCCAGCAGCATCACCTGCGGTGATGGCCTTGACTTCAAGCACTTTTTCGCCGGTGACATGAGGGTCGCTGTCGGTGACGAGTGCGTTCAGGCCTGGCCCACGCAGCACGAGTGCGCAGCGATGAGCGACGCTCTCTTTAAAGAGGATCTTCGCATCTTCGATCATCACGCCATTGACCTGGGCGGCTAGTTGGTCCGTACCCTCTTCGATGCGTCCGGCCCGTCGGTCGGTGATCATCATATCGGCTTCCACGGTGCTGAAGTTGCAGCGGAAGGCCACATCGCCGGGCTTCACGCTGAGCCCGATGCCAGCCGCCTCGAAAGGTCCGCGGCCTGTGTAGACCACATAAGGGTCAAATCCAAGAACAGCCAGGTGGCCGGTGTCGGAGCCGACGCGCACACCTGGTGCGATGAGGTCCATCAGGCCATTGATGCCCTTAGAGGCCATGGCGTCCAGGTTGGGGGTTTTGGCGGCTTCGAGGGGCGTCTTGCCTCCCAGCTCTGGGCAGGGGCGGTCACCCATACCATCGCCGATGAGGATGACGGCCTTGCGATTACTATTTGCAGACATTTTGTGCTCCTTAAGGTGTTGCGGCGTACCGCGCGTGAAATTGCTTCAATAACATATTACCTTATGGGGAGGGGCTGGGAACCGCAGTCGGTGCTCTATTGAGATGTGCTGGCCCTCTGACAATCCCGCAAGCGAAGGTAAAATGTATTGTGCCCGCAATACGAGGGAGCACAGTAAGGAAGCTTTATGGCAAAAATCGTGCTAGTATATAGCGGCGGGATGGATAGCACGGTGTTGCTGCATGAATACCGCGATGAGATCGCACTTGCGTTGTCGTTCGATTATGGCGCGAAACACAACGCGCAGGAAAGCCGCATGGCAGAGTCGAACTGCAACCGACTGGGCATACCTCGGCGGGTCATATCGTTGGACTTCATGAAGCTGTTCCACAGCTCGCTGACCACCGATTCGCTGGCGGTTCCCGAGGGGCATTACACCGACGAGTCGATGCGCAACACTGTGGTGCCCTTCCGTAACGGCATCATGCTGGCAATCGCCGCAGGGATAGCTGAGGATATGAACTGCTCCGCGGTTGGAATCGCCAACCACGCCGGAGACCACGCCATCTACCCGGACTGCACCACCGCCTTCATCAACAGCATGGCCCAGGCGATCCATCACGGCACCTACGTCGAGATCGAGCTGCTGGCACCTTATACCGAGCTTACCAAACGGCAGATTGCATTGGTTGGACAGAAGCTTGGGGTGGACTTCAGCCAGACCTGGAGCTGCTATAAGGGCGGTGAGAGGCACTGCGGCAGATGCGGTACCTGCGTGGAGCGGCGCGAAGCACTTGACGGTTTTGATCCAACACAATATGAGGAGACGGAATAAAATGCCATACGCAGAGGGACGCATTTACGATTTGAAGACCGAGGATGCCATCGATACGGAAGCACTGGAGGTGGTCGACTTCGATATGCCTCAGCAGTTGATCGAGATCGAGACGAAAGAGTTTTCGGCGGTCTGCCCCTTCTCCGGCCTGCCCGACATGGCGACGGTGCAGATTAAATACAAACCCACTGGCGGCAAAATCATCGAACTGAAGAGCTTGAAATACTACTTCATCTCCTATCGCGATGTGGGCATCTACCAGGAGGGTGCCACCAAGCGGATATTTGAAGATATGAAGCGGGTATTGCTCACCGATGAGCTGCAGGTGGTGACCAAATACAACATCCGCGGCGGCATGGATGTGCGGTGTACTGCTGGGCACGTGAGCGAGCCGTAGGATTATAAGCCAGCCAACTACCGGTAATTATAGTTTGGGGTCGTACTCATCTGGTGCCGCGACATAAATGTCTCGGCTATTGGTCAGCAAGCCCGTTGAAACGGGCTGCGGAACTCCGTACCGATATTAATAACGACATTATAGACTGCTTCAGCAGTGTTGTACGTAGCCGGCCGTAGGGGCGTCCCTTGTGGGCGCCCTAAAAACCATCGAATGAACAACGATTAGGGCTGGTCGTAGGGGCGTCCCGACAGTATCAGTGATATATTGGCTCTGCATAAATATATGGGTAATTCACTGGGTATTTAATTACGGATCCGTCCAATTCTTATAAACTAACCCTACCGCCCTGCCTTCCCAAAACACTCTAAAGCAGCCTGGTGGAATGGTATGGTTAATGGTGAACTATCGGTCATGTTCCCAACCTGAACCATGAACACGTATATCAACTCGTTCTCCGGGTCGATATACATATCGGTGCGGAAAGCTCCGCTGTGAGCGTATGGCTTTCTGCTTAGCGGATCACCGCTGACGAAGTATTGCCCCGTGTTCCAGCCAAGCCCGTAGCCGGTTTCTGCCACACCATCGTTCAAAAGATGGCCGGTCGTGGTGGTGGTTGCCTGCCCTACTGCCTGCTCCGACAGTACGCGCACGCCCTTGTACACACCACCGTTTTACAGCATCTGACAGTATTTCGCGATATCTTTCGCATCCGACAATAGCCCGCCTGCTGCAAAAGGTATCCGGTTTCGGTCAGTGAGCGGGAATGTGACAGGAAATGGCGTTTCCTCTAACTCGGTGCCCGCCTGGTTTGGGGTGTAGAGTTTGGCAAGTCGGCTTACCTGTGCTGCGGTCGGAATGAAGCGGGTTTGACTCATACCCAGCGGTTTCAGCAGGCGCTTTGTCAGGAACTCGCCGTTACTCATACCTGTCACCACTTCGATGATACGGCCAGCCGTTTCGTAGCCGCAGTTGCCGTAGGAGAACTGGCTTCCAGGTTCAAACTGCAGTGGGGTCATGGCTGCAGCCAGTACTCGCTGGTATTGCGAGGGGGTATCTACAAGCGGTGTGTATGGGTAGTTAGTCAACAGGCCGCTAGTATGGTTGAGTGCCTGCAAAATAGTGATGGGTGCCTTCGGCTTTCGCAGCAGTTTATGCTCGTCGTCACCTTCCACCAGCACCATCTGCCCCTTGAACTCCAGAAGGTACTTCTCTACAGGGTCATCAAGCTTTAGCTTGCCTTCATCAACGAGCATCATGATGGCTGTGCCAGTCATCGCTTTGGTCATGCTGGCAATAACGAACATCGTGTCTGCTTTCATTGGACGCTTGGTCTCAAGGTCTGCATACCCGACGGATTCAATGGCCAGAACCTTCTGCTTGTTGGCCACGAGCATCACCGCACCGGCAATCTGATGTTTGTCAATCGCGGGCTGAATGGATCTGGCCAGCATACCCGGCTGGTACGGTGATGCGATGCTTGCGGCGTTACATCCAAATAGCAGGATCGCTAAGATCAGGGCGATAAGCACAGCAGAGTTCTCCTTGGTTCAATTCGGGTATCTATTAAGATCCGATGATCAGATTGATGTTCCGCTGTGCTGAGACCGTCCCAGCAGCCTCTTCAGATACCGGCCCGTGTGGCTGGCCTCGCAGGCGGCGACCTGCTCAGGCGTGCCCTCTACCACCACGGAACCGCCATCGCGGCCGCCCTCAGGGCCCATGTCGATTATCCAGTCTGCGCACTTGATGACGTCCAGATTGTGCTCAATAATGAGCACACTGTTACCGGTATCGACCAGCCGCTGCAGAACGCCCAGCAGCTTCTCGATGTCCGCGAAGTGAAGGCCGGTGGTGGGCTCATCCAAAATGTAGATGGTGCGCCCGGTGGCGCGCCGGCTGAGCTCGGTCGAGAGCTTCACGCGCTGCGCCTCTCCGCCAGAGAGCTGCGTGGCGGGCTGTCCCAGCCGGACGTAATCCAGACCAACATCGTGGATTGTCTGCAGCCTGCGATATATCCTGGGCACCGCTTTGAAAAACTCCAAAGCCTCCGACACCGTCATCTCCAGCACCTGGGCGATGGATTTACCCTTGAACTTCACTTCCAGTGTCTCACGGTTATAACGCTGGCCTTTGCATACCTCGCAGGGCACATACACATCGGGCATGAACTGCATCTCGATTTTGATGATGCCGTCACCCTTGCACGCCTCACACCGGCCGCCCTTCACATTGAAGCTGAATCGCCCGGATGTGTAACCGCGCATCTTGGCATCCTGCGTCTCGGAAAAGAGGGTTCGGATGTGGTCAAACACACCGGTGTAGGTGGCCGGGTTCGAGCGTGGCGTTCGTCCGATGGGGGACTGGTCGATATCCACCACCTTGTCCAGATACTCCATGCCCTCCACGCCGTCATGCAGCCCCCAGCGGGGATGGGCGTTGTGGATGTGGTGCTGCAGCCTTGGGTATAGGGTTTCCTGCACCAGGGTGGACTTGCCGGAGCCGGACACGCCGGTCACGCAGGTTAGCACACCCAGCGGGAAGTTGACCGTGATGTTCTTTAGATTATTCTGCCGGGCTCCCTTGATGGTGACCATCCGGCCATCGCATTGCCGGCGCTCTGACGGCACCGCGATGCGGCGCGTTCCGCTGAGAAACTGGCCGGTGATGCTCAGCGGATCGTCCACAATATGCTGAGGGATGCCTTCGGAGACTATCATGCCGCCGTGCTCCCCGGCACCAGGGCCGACGTCAATCAGCCAGTCGGCGGCCATCATCGTCTCTTCATCATGCTCCACTACGATAATCGTGTTGCCGATGTCGCGAAGGTGGGTGAGTGTTTTGATGAGCTGCCCATTATCGCGCTGATGCAGTCCGATGCTGGGTTCGTCAAGGATATACAGCACGCCCATCAGTCCCGAGCCAATCTGCGAAGCCAGTCGGATGCGCTGCGCCTCACCGCCGGCGAGTGTGCCGGCAGAGCGGTCCAGCGTGAGGTAGCTCAAGCCCACATTCTTCAGGAAGCTCAGCCGGTTGTGTATCTCTTTGATCAACTGCCGGGCGATAGTGTTCTGGCGATCGGTCAGTTTAGGCGTGAGTTGAGAGAAGAAGTCGACGGCTTCCTCGACGCTCATGCACACGATCTCGCTGATGTTGTGCTCATCAATGTGGACCGCCAGGAACTCGTCCTTCAGCCTCTTGCCCTGGCACTTCACGCAAGGCTTTGCCGAGAGATAGCGGTTGAGTGCCTCTTTGATGCGGTCACTGTCGGTTTCGTCCAGGTGACGCTGCAGGATGGTGCAGACACCTTCCCAATGGGTATCGAAATAGTGAGTGCGCCCCCAGCGGTTCTTCACGCTGACCGAGACGTGGTCGGGCATACCCCTCATGATGATGGCCTGGTGCTCGGGCGATAGCTCCTCGTATGGGGTTTTGATGGAAAAGCCGTGCTGCTTTGCCACGGTGCTCAATACGCGTTCGTAGTTGCCTTGAAGTTCGCCTTTGGCATTGGTCAGTGCTTCGATGGCACCATTGGCGATGCTCAGCTTGGGATTCGGTACGATCAGGTCGGGGTCAAACTCGAAGTGAAAGCCCAGTCCCGCGCAATCGGGACAGGCACCGAAGGGGCTGTTAAACGAAAAACTGCGGGGTTCGATTTCCGGCAGGCTGATGCCGCAGTCCGCGCAGGCGAATTTGTCGCTGAAGATGCGTTCGCCCTGCTCCATCAGATCGGCGATGACGCTGCCCTGCGCGATGCGCATGGCCGTCTCCACCGAGTCGGACAGCCGGCGCTCAATGCCCTCCTTGACCACCAAACGGTCCAGCACCAGGTCGATATTGTGCGCTTTATACCTGTCGAGTGCGGGGATATCATCGGTGGTGAGGTCTACCAGCTCACCATCGATCCGCAGGCGGGTGTAGCCGTTGCGTCGGGCTTCCTCAATCTCCTTGCGGTATTCGCCCTTGCGTCCTTTGATCAGGGGGGCGAGTATCTGCATACGGGTGCCGACGGGCAGCGCGCTGAGGGTATCCGTGATCTGCTCCACCGTTTGTGCGGCGATCACCTTACCGCACTGGGGGCAGTGCGGGGTGCCGATGCGGGCATACAGAAGCCGCAGGTAGTCGTATATCTCGGTGACCGTGGCCACCGTGGAGCGCGGGTTACGGTTGGTGGACTTCTGGTCGATACTCACCGCAGGGGAGAGGCCAATGATATCATCCACGTCCGGCTTATCCATCTGCCCCAGGAACATGCGGGCGTAAGAGCTGAGGCTTTCCATGTAGCGGCGCTGACCCTCCGCGTAGATGGTGTCAAACGCCAGGCTGGACTTGCCGGAGCCGGAGAGTCCTGTGATGACCACCAGCTTATCGCGCGGTATCTTAACGTCGATATTTTTCAGGTTATGTTGGCGTGCTCCACGCACCTCGATGAATTCTTGCGGCATAGTTCACCATTTATATGTGTATTTATGTCTATATTCTAAGCCATTCGGGGGCGGGAAGCAAGGGAGGGCGGTGAATGTCTCACGCGAAGACGCGAAGGCGCGAAGGGTGGTACGGTATGCGGGTCAGCTTGGCCATGTCCTACTCGTCCACCTCATCCTACCCGTCCTGTGGGGTTCATTTTAACCGCGAATGAACGCGAATGAACGCGAATGGGAACTGGAGCGTTGCGCATAGACGCGAAGGGGACGGAGAATCGCGATTGCCTATGTCCGGGGCGGTCTTTCAGAGGGATTGCGGCTGCAGATGGCAATAGACCGCGCCGGTCTTGATTCAGGGCGACAATCTGTTGTCCCAGAAGGCTCCCAACGCAACGGCGCAAGGGACGGCGAACCGTAGGGGCAGGCCCCCGTGCCTGCCCTGTTTCGGCAGGTGGCAAACCGTAGGGGCATGGCGTGCCGTGCCCAAACGTCGCCGTGCCCAAACCCCACCATGTGCACACGAAAATGCGGGAACGCCATGGGGGCACGGCACGCCATGCCCCTACGTGCGCGTCGTCGTCACCCCGCCCCAGGGCGCGGAAACCGCGCCCCTACACGTCGATTCCAGGCGGTCGGGAAACCCGCCCCCTAGTACGCTATATATGGTGAGCTCCCCGGACACCAAAAGCAGTCGGGGAGCTAATCTCACCCCTTAGCTGGGGGTGAAGGAGAAGGATTGGATGCCGGAACCGCCCCTGGTGGAAAACACCGTGACGTAGATAGGCATCCTTCTCCCAATCAACCCATATCGAACAGTATCTTGGGAGAAAACCCCGTGTTCGCTAGGCTGATTTGGTTGATTGCACCATCAATCACTACCAACTGGAGATTACCACATGCACGAAGTTGAAGACAAAATCTACATCCATTATGTCGGGATCGACATCTCGAAATTGACGTTTGACGCGTCTGTATTAGGTTCATCGCACAAGCCGATAGACCATAAGGAGTTCAAGAACAACAAGGCCGGATACAAGGAGTTGTTGTCATGGGTGAAGAAGCTTACCCGAACTCCCGCCTTGTATGCGGCTGAAGCCACCGGGCCTTACAGCCGACCGCTGCTTGATTACCTCTACGAGCACCAGCACGATGCTGTCCAACTGGAGCCAAAACGGGTTCTCTATCACCGCAAAGCCAAAGGCTGGGAACAAAAGACGGACTGCTCTGACAGCGTGCTAATCGCTGACTATGTGAAAAGTCACAATGTCTCACTCTATGTCCCTCGTCTAGCATGCTATGATGCGCTTATTGGTTACACCAATGACCGCCGTATGCTGGTGCAACACAGACAGGCGATCGCCCAGCGCCAAAGCTGTCGGCTTACGCGGAGCACAGTGCTGGACGAGATGATCGCTTTTCATGACATGGGCATCAAAAAGCTTGATGTTCAGATCAAAGAGCTTGTGATGAGTTCACCGCAGATGACCGAAGATATGGCTCTGCTGAAGAGCATTCCGGGTATCGGCGACGTCACAGCAAGCTATTTCCTTGCGAAAATCGGTGATGCTAAACGATTTGAAACATCGAAAGCGGTCGCGCGCTATTTCGGAATGAACCCCTGCCCGCAACGGTCAGGAAGCTGCAAGACATACGACGGCTCCATATCCAAGATGGGTGACCGATATATGCGGACATTACTCTACTGTGGATCGAGCACTGTGGTGAAGATGGTCAACGGTAAGTCGAAAAAGCTTGGCCAGAGCATGCACGACTTCGTGAAGGAACTGCAGCATCCGAATTTGGTAAAGAATCCCAATAAGAAACCGAAGTCCAAGCGAGTTGTCCGGTGCGCAATCATGCGCAAGCAGCTGGTGCTCATGTGGTCGGTATTAATCAGCCGTCAGCCATATGATCCAAACTTCGGCATCGAACAAGCTTCAAATGCGGCCAACCAGCAACCGCTGACCGACGCGAACGGACATGTCCAGGATCGTGCCGGAGCGGCCCATGATATAGCCGGTGTAGGCAATGATCCTGGGCTGGACGTGAGCGTTCCAAGACGGGGATGCGTGGATGGAAATCCCACCAATGAGCCCACTCCTGCCGGCGGTGGTCGGCCCGCATCCCGAAACCGGCCATCGCGCAGTCGGGTGGGCAACAAACCGAGGGTTCTGACACCAGTATCCTAGCTGCGGCAGTCTGCCGATAGCACGCATCGAAGCATAACGATATCTTTCGAAGCCACGAAGATGTCGCACGTCCGTTCGCGACTCCGAGCGTCATGTGAGGTGCTACGGACCAACTGATGCCATCTGAGCCTGTTTCTGTCGCGGATCCAGGTTTGGTCTATATGCCACAAACATCACATTAACGTTATTCTACGTGGTCTAGAGCCAGTGTCTGATATTCAGGTCCAAATCCCCAGATTTGCCCCTGGGGACTTGACAAAAGCCACAGTATCTACTCCAGCACGGCGAAGTGGACGCCGCCCTGGTGGGCGCTGCTGTCCAGCTTGCCCAGAGGCAGGCGGGGGGTGTCTTCTTCGCTAAGCACGGCGCTGACGCCGCTCAGGCTGACGCCCTGCTCAGGCACCAGCTTGATGACTAGCCCCTCCAGCGGATACTGCGCACGCAGCGTGAAGCGCAACTGCTTCTGACCGGCCGGTATAGGCAGCACGGTACTCAGACCGGGCAATACCGACCCATCGTGCAGCACCTGCACGCGTACATGACTGTCATGTGCGGCGGAGGCCACACCGGTGAGCTCCACCTGCGTGCCGCTGTCCAGCCGAGGCAGCGGGCCCACGGTGTTCAGTTTGACAACCTGTGGCTTCACAAGGATACGGGCATGGAACGGTGTGACATACACATCACCAGTCCACTCGCCGGCCTCATTTACGGCTTTAATCAAGCCGGTCCGTTTACCGGTGCCGATACCTGCCAGCGCGATGGGCTTGCCCTGCTTGTGGTAGATTTGGATTTCGCCCACGCCGCCGGTCACGCCGGGACGCGGCTTATCGCTCTCCAGCATCAGCTTCCGGATCGCCTCGTCCATCGTCTTGTTGAAGCCCTCATCGTATTCCTTCGGCCACTGCATACAGTGGACGGAGTAAACGCCGTGCTCCCACATATACTTCAGTTGCTTGTAGGCATCGTCCGCGTTGGGGGTGAGTGCTTGATACTCGCCGATGCTGATCATGTTCTGACCGGCCCGCCAGGCGTCCTGCAGCGCCTCGTGTTGCTTGTTGTACCACACGCCGTATCGGGTGAAGCCGTAAGCGGCCCCGGTGTTCAGCGCCCAGTCGATGGGGGTGATGCGCGAGGTGACGTTGCTGAATGCGCTCAGGTTGCCGATGGCGTAGGTATCGGGAATCTGGTGTGTGCAGAGCAGCTCGGGCGGGAAGCCTGCCGCCAGTGCATTCGCCAGCGTCTGCGCGATGAAGCGGTTGACCACCGTGCGGTTGAAGTTCACCCAACTAGCGAACATCGGGTTGGTCTTTTCGTAGGCGTCCCAGGCACCGCGGTCGTTCTGCCGGGGGGCATCAAACAGATTGGAGACGGGCGCACCCAGCTTCTTCGCGCTGGTAGTGAGCTGGTCGCCCTCCGTCTGGCGCAGATAGTCGGCGAAGTTCTGAATGTTCAGCGGGTTGTAATCGCCGTAGGTGCCGTCCGCTTCGACTGCGATTTCGTGTTCGTGGTTGGGCTCCAGCATGGCGATGTGCTCGGGGGTCTTTCGCCAATTGGTGAACAACGCCCTCAGGAAAGCCTGGTTGGGCCGATGGTAGAAGCCATCGAGGATCGGCGATCCCGTGGCGTAGGTGCTGCTGAAGAAGTCCACCGTGTCGAACTCGCCGTACAACGCCATCTTGTTGGTGCGAGTCAGCATCGCATACGCGGGCAGTTTGGACTGAGGGTCGATGGCCTCCATCAGTTTCGGGGCCGCATGGCGTGACTGCCGGTGGGTGTAGCACGGCTCCCATTGCCCCACTATCGATGTGGCGTAGCTGTCGATCCGGCTCTTGCTGGGCACATCGTCCAGCGTGCTGAAGTCGCCAGCCAGTATTTTGTCCAGATTGCTGTATTGAGAGCCATCGGTGCGCAAATGCAGGAACTCGGAGAACTTGATGTATTTCCCATCCTGCAGCGGGTTGCCGAATGGCCAATACCACTGGATGTAGAAGTTGTTCTCACGCTTGCCCAAATCCATCGAGGTGATCTCGTTGGCCGGGCTGAGTTTGAAGGCGATGCTCTGTAAGGGGTCGTTACCGCTGGCCCAGAGGCTGCCGTCCTCGAACGCGCTGGGGTTCAATCGCAGCTCACGTAGTGGCTCCGGCAGGCTGATGCGCTCCACAGCTGCTGTGACTGGGTTGATCTTGCTGGCCGCATCCGCCCCTTTGTGCTGGCAGATCAGGCCGTCGCTGCTCTGGCCCGGGTTCAGGGTCAGCCAGACCGTGCTGCTGGTATCGGCCGCGGGCACCGCTCCAAGAAGCGTCTTGACAGGTCGGCCGAGTTCATCGATGATACAAACCGGTGAGCTGGCATCGTATACGCTGCCGGTGATGGCGATCTGATCGGCTTTCGAATTAGGATCAAACCGGCCGGTGACCACGGCATATGGCGGTTTCACGGCTGCCGGCGGGGTGATCTCGCGGATCAACAGCCCATCCTGGGTATACAGCCGCAGGTTGCGGACAGTGGCGTTGCTGGCGGGTGCGGTAAGTATCGCCACGATACCCGACTGTGTTTGCAGGCGGCGCACCGTGACACCACCCGTAACAGTGGCCGGATAGGCCAGGAACTGCGCCACGGGCATGGAGAACTCGTTGAGCACCCGCACCACCGTGTGGTTGTCCGGGTCGCTGCCCTCGCCGGCCACGATGACCGGTGCCTGACCTTTAGCCTGAGGTACGGTCTTCGCCAACGCCGATAGCTCCAGAGTGGGGTCCAGCAGACCCACGGCACTGGCGCCTTCATCGCTGATGGACACAGATATGCGTTCGGGCAGTTTCCTCTGCTGCAGGTTCTTGACCTGTAGTTGGGGGATATTCAAAAATTCCAAAGGTGATGGCCTCCCTTTGATGATCAGTTGGGGTTGGCCCCACACTGCCCAGTCCAACGCGCTGTTCTTCTGCGGGTCAGTCAACAGGCTGATCGTCACCGTCTTGCCCGCATAGGCTTTCAGGTCGACTTTGAAGGGCACCCATTTCTGCTGGTTGTTTGATAATGCCAATGCGGTGGTTCCATTGATCTTGATGATGAACTTCACGCCATCAAACAAATTCTCCACCGACGGTTTGAAGCCTTCACGGATACCCACCCAACCGGTGAGCACGAGTTTCTCTTTCGCTTTGATGGTCGGCAGCTTGATACCGGTGAAGTCCACTTGCACCAGCGGCTTATCGGCGGCGGCCGGGTGCTGCGAAATCACCGGGCGGGCGATGCCCTGAATGGTGCCCACGTCGGTGGATGCTTTGTTGGGGTTCTTGGTGGTTGGGCTTGTGAGCGCGTCGGTCAGACGCAGCAGGGTGGTGTCTGGCCTGGTGAGCGGCGCACACAATCCGCTGACAGAAAGCATACAGGCCATCATTGCCGCACCGAAATGAAGTCGCATGGTTGGTTCTCCTCCGGATATTCGTATGTGTCTATTATTAAAGCACAATTTGGGGGAGGAGTGGAGAAGGAAGGAGCAGAGGAGAGGAGGAGAACGGGACAGGTACCCAACGCAAAGGCGCAAGGGTGCAATGGCGCAATGTGATGTCCTACTCGTCCTACTCGTCCTGCCCGTCTTGTAGAGGTGCATTTTAACCACGGATGAACACGAATGAACGCGAATGCATCTTGCCTAAGTCCGGGGCGGTCTGTGCGCAGGCTAGCGGTTGTGGAAGGCTCGAGACCGCGCCGGTCTGGCGGTTAGCCTACCGGTTTGTTCCTTAACGTTAATATGGTCACCCGAGAGGAATGCACAACCTTAAAGGCGCATAGTGATGCCCACTCGTCCTACCCGTCTTATTAGGGGGCCATTTTTACCACGGATGAACACGAATGAACGCGAATGGGTCTTGCCTAAGTCCGGGGCGGTCTGTGCGCAGGCTAGCGGTTGTGGAAGGCTCGAGACCGCGCCGGTCTGGCGGTGAGCCTTCCGGTTTGTTCCTTAACGGTAATATGGTCGCCCGAAGGGAACGCACAACGCAAAGGCACAAGGGTGCAATGGCGCAAAGTGATGTCCTACTCGTCCTACCCGTCTTATAAGGGGCCTATTATAACCACGAATGAACACGAATGAACGCGAATTGGTCTTGCCTAAGTCCGGGGCGGTCTGTGCGCAGGTTAGCGGTTGCGGAAGGCTCGAGACCGCGCCGGTCTGGCGGTTAGCCTTCCAGTTTGTTCCTTAACGGTAATATGGTCGCCTGGAATAAATACACGACGCAAAAGCGCAAGGGTGCAAAGGCGCAACGTGTTGTCTCACTCGTCCTACTCGTCCTACAAGGGGCCTATTATAACCACGAATGAACACGAATGAACGCGAATGGGTGTATTCCAACGCAATGGCGCAATAAAACGCCTGACGCGTACTAGGAGCGGTTCGCGAACCGCCCTTCTCGCGTCGCTGGTTAGCCATGTCCTACTCGTCCTACCGGTCTTAATCTGGGCACTGTAATCCGCGGTTCAGACCACTTTGCAGCGGAATGTTGCGGAAAGCCCAATGATGTGATATCATAAGTGCTTGGTTGAGATGGATATCTACCCAAAAAACCACCTGCGCCCCTGTAGCTCAGCGGATAGAGCAACTGCCTTCTAAGCAGTAGGTCGGAGGTTCGAGCCCTCTCGGGGGCGCCAGATATTTATCCAATCATCGCGGCGGCTATAGCTCAGTTGGTTAGAGCGCCTGACTGTGGCTCAGGAGGTCGTGGGTTCAAATCCCATTAGCCGCCCCATTACCTTATCCGCATCCCGCCACACAGACTACCTCGAAACCGGCCCTTTACCCGCCACATCATGAATTCCGCCAGCTGCAGATCACGCTGTTAGCACCAAATCTCCATACTCTGCCTGCCCATTGCGACCACCACCGCATGATAGTGCCAT
This sequence comes from Armatimonadota bacterium, assembly GCA_963677485.1. Classification (GTDB taxonomy): domain Bacteria; phylum Armatimonadota; class HRBIN16; order HRBIN16; family HRBIN16. The sequence goes on from OY781964.1 coordinate 2,870,222, forward strand.
AGCCCTTCTAAAAACGTCTTTCTGCAACCCTCCTGTGAGCATAGTAGCATACACCTCCTACACACCAAAAAACACGATTTCTTCATCACCTGGCTTGGTAGACTTCAAGTACCGATCGGCGTTAATCCCGAAACGACGATTAGGCTGACTGCCGCTAGCCTGTCCCGCATGACATATCGTGCCCTACAGTGCTCTATGATACCAGGAGGTGATACAGTGGAAAAAACATATCCAAACTCGATCTGCCGGAGAACATGGTGGATCGCGTCACTGCTGCTATTGACATGCTCTCTTCAGTCGTTCGCTGTGGGGGGCACAATTGAAAGCTGGGGATTTCGGCATACCGTCCCAGGCGAACTCAACGGATTCCAGGCTATCGCCGCTGGAATCGGCCATACCGCCGGGTTGAAATACGACGGCTCTGTGGTGGTATGGGGTGATAACAGTGCAAACCAGTGCATCGTACCCCTGCCCAATTCGGGATTTACCGCTGTGACGGCCGGAAGGAATCATACGGTAGGGCTCAAACTCAACGGATCGGTGGTGGCCTGGGGCCAAAACTACAACGGTCAGCTCAACATTCCAGCGCCAAACCAGAATTTTACGGCTATCTCCGCAGGATATAAACACACCCTTGGATTGAAGAGTGATGGCTCAGTGGTGGCCTGGGGCTATAATAGTTATGGTCAGAGCACTGTACCTTCCCCGAACACCGGCTTCATTGCCGTTGCCGCCGGTTACAACCACAGCGTGGGGCTAAAGACCGACGGCTCGCTGGTGATATGGGGCGACAACACTTCCGGCCAGACCAACCTCCCGTCTCCCAACCTGGGTTTTACGGCCATCGCGGCAGGAAATGCGCATACTGCAGGGCTGAAAACCGATGGGTCTATTGTGGCCTGGGGAGACAACACCTACGGGCAATGCAGTGTTCCAGCACCCAACCTGGGTTTTACCACTGTAACTGCAGGTTACGAAACTACCATCGGCCGTAAAAGCGGCGGGGTTCTGGTGGCATGGGGTAACTCCGCAAGTGGACAACTCAATATCCCTGCACCTAATTCCAGCTTCAAATCCGTGGTGGCAGGCCAGTTCTCGGTTTCAGGTTTGAAATACGACGGCTCTGTGGTGGCATGGGGTGACAACTACTATGGCCAGACGGGTTTACGAACCCCCAATATCGACTTTTCGGCTATCAGTGCCAGCCCATACCACACCCTGGCTCTGAGGTCGGATGGCTCCATCATGGCATGGGGCAATGACGGCAACGGCCAAAGCACCGTGCCGGTACCGAACACCAGCTTTACCGGTGTGGCGACGGGTCAGTTCCACTCCCTTGGCCTGAAATCAGATGGATCCGTCGTGGCTTGGGGTGACAACTTCAACGGCGAGTGCGATGTACCGGCCCCCAACCAAAACTTCACTGCCGTGACCGCCGGTGCGAGGTATTCAGCCGGACTGAAGAATGATGGCTCCGTGGTGGTCTGGGGTGACACGGCCAATGGTCTTGGCAGCGTGCCCGCTCCCAACACCGGATTCGCCGCCATTGATGCTGGTTATGGTTATCTGGTTGGGCTCAAGGCAGATGGTTCCGTCGTCGCCTGGGGCGACAACGCATCAGGCCAGTGCAATGTGCCGTCTCCCAACACGGGTTTTACGGCCGTAGCCGGAGGGGTATGGCATTCCGTTGGGGTGAAATCCGATGGTTCTCTCGTGGCATGGGGCGACAACAGCTACGGTCAGTCTAACATACCCACGCCAAACACAGGCTTTATAGCGGTGGCGGCCGGTGACATGCATACCGCCGCGCTTAAGGCAGGCGGATCGATTGTGTCTTGGGGTGTCGATAACTACGGTCAGGTGGATGTGCCAGCACCAAATCTGGGTTTTCAAGCCATCTCCCTGGGGGGCGCTCACACCGTGGCAATACGCAGCATGCAACAGGTCACAGGGCAGATCGTGCTGAACGGCTTCCTGGGTAATCTGGCATCTCACCCAATCAACATATCGGTCATTTCGGGAAACCCGATGTCGCCCTTCAGCCAAACCAACAGCCTGTTCCCGTTGAGCGACGGCACATTCACATTCAACACTATCCTACCGCCGCCATTTGACATGAGGGTACGCGGCCTTAACTTGATCGGGCTGCTGATACCGGCTGTGCAGAAGCTGACCGGTGTGAACATATCGCTAATAAACGGCGACGCCGATGGCGATAACCAGATCAACCTGTTCGACTTCGTGGTGCTCGATAAAAACTTCGGCACGATGAACCGAATGGCCGACTTGAATGGTGATGGTCAGGTAAACCTGTTTGACTATGTGATCATCGACCAGAACTTCGGCGCCAGAGGTGATTAGGGATCGCAGGGTGGCAAGGTTGATGCCTTAGCCCCTGCCTAATCTACACGTTAGTGAGTGCGCAAACCGCAAACCGCTGGGTATCGATTATGTCGATGATGCCCAGCGGTTTTTCTCATGCGCAACAAATCCCACCAGTTCTGAGGTATTATACGTATAATAAGCGCAAACGACACCATCAGCACGGAGGAAATTGGTTTGAAGATTACAATACAAGATAACAAAGGCCACACCATCATCTCAGGAAATTACGCGGATTTAGCCACTGCCATACTGGCCAACAAGGCTATCCTGCTGGATGCCAACCTGGAAGGGGTGGATTTAAGCGGTGCGAATATGTGTGACGCCAACCTGGTGGGCACCAACCTGACTGGAGCCAACCTGCAGAACGCCGACCTCAGCAGAGCCTATCTCATCAACGCCAACCTCAAGAAAGCCGACCTGCAGTTTGCATCGCTCGTTGGAGCCAACCTGCTGGGTGCTGACTTAACGGGGGCTAACCTTGAAGGGGCTGATCTGGAAAGTGCGAACCTCAGCAGTGCCATACTCGGTAAAGCGATTCTGACCCGTGCTGACTTCCGTGGAGCCGATCTCAGCGGAGCCGACTTAAGTGGTGTGCATGGGCAAAGTGCCGGTTTTCGTAGCAGCCATCTGAATGGTGCCGACCTGACCGAATCATTTCTGCACAGCGCGGATCTCCGCGGGGCAAGCCTGAACAACGCTGATCTGAGCAATGCGATGCTCTGCAACGCCTATCTGCAGGGTGCCGATATGACCGATGCGGAGCTCAGTGGTGCCGATTTGGAAGATGCCCGGCAGTAGTTCGACTGTGACATTAGCGAGAATACACCAGAGCTGACCGCATCCTGGTATATCAGTCTATTACCCACAAATACAGATCGGGGTCTTATCCATCCTATACCGAGACATTTATGTCGCGGAATTGGTGATATATCGGCTCTGCTGTATTTGTGGGTAATTAGCTGTCCTTCAGGGCGCGGGGGCGGTGACCGTCACCGAACTGCTGCTGGCCGCCAACCGGTGACCGGCCTGATTTCGTAAACCAAGATAAAACTCCATACTCAGACCCCTCTAATCCATGACATACGCCCCTTACCTGCGATACACTGTGGGCAATAACAACCGAAAGGGGCCGATATGAAGTTCCTATTTGCATCCATTCTTCTTTTCGTGCTGTCCGTCTACGCGATGGCAGCGCCGCCCAATGTGAGCAAAGGCGTCAACATGCGCATGGCGGGCTGGCATATGAGCATCATCTCTGTGGATGAGCAGACGCCCAACCTCTGCCTGGCCACCTACATGAACGACAAATTCGCCTACATGGACCTCTATTCCGTAGCGATGGTGGCCCCTGCGCTGCGTATCGATGGCAATCTGATCGGCTTCGATATGGCCACCGATGTGACTGTGGAGGATTTCCCCGGCGGGGTACGCGCCAGCATGAAGCTGGCCGGCGTGCGTGTGAGCCTGGAAGCTACCCCGCTGATGGTGGGCCGCTATTCGGCGCAGCAGGATGGGGCGATGATGCTTAACATCAACACCTCGCCAGCCACACCGGTGGTGCTGCGTGTGGGCGGAAGTGCCCCTACCAACAACGGTGCTGCGAACTCCCAGCCGGTGTGGCTGCGAGCAGGCAAGTTCTGGGAAAACACCACCTCAGTCAAAGTGGTGGGCGAAATCGGCCGACTGGATAGCTCCGCGGTGCCCTTCAAGATGGCGGTCACCGCCTCTGGCCCCCTCACCGCCAGCGATGAAGCGGACAAAAACTATCTGCAGGCGGAACTGAGCAAGGGCTCCGGCGAAATGTTGGTGGCATTTAGCACCACCGAACCCACCGTGATGCAGATCGCTGAGGGCAGCCGGGCGACCTATAAGGCTGAACTGAAAGCATACTACAAGCAACTGATGAGTAACAGGGTGAACACACCCGACACGCTCATCAACAAGACTTTCGCGAGTGCGCTGTATAACCTGGAATACAACTACATCTATCCCTACGGCTGGAACGAGTGCATCCACCACTGGGAGGCCCTCTGGCACATGCAGCACACCGGTGCGGCGGACTGGATCGGCCAGAGCATCCGCACCCGCGACGTGAATGTGGTGAGTGCCAAGAACCTGTTTGGCGATGGCAATGTGCCGCAGTTTATGCCATCCGGCAAAACCCGCAGCGACTTCGGTGGCTCCAACCAGTTCTTTGGCCAGCAGGTCAACCACTACTGGAAGCAAACCGCCGACCGTTCGCAACTGCAGTTCTTTGCGGACACCATGGAGAAAGTCACCACGGCCACCTTTAATCGGTATGACACCAATGGTACTGGTTTACTTCGCTGGGGACAGCAGATCGGCAACCAGGAGGACTATGTCAGCACCCCGGGTGACGGCACCTCCACCACCGTTGAGGGCATCAACCTGCTGCGCACCACCGCGGAGCTGCAGGCTGCGTTGGGTAACACCAAGCGAGCGGAGGAGCTCACCAGCCGCGCGGATCAGATCGCGATGAAGATGCGCAAAACCCTCTGGCAGCCGGAATTCGGCCGCTACGCCTTCTACACCGACGCCTCAGGTGTGGTTCGCCCCGATGGACAGTATCACACGCTGATCTATCCGGTGATCTACGGCCTGCTCGATCCGCTGGACAGCTACACCTCGATCCGGCAGATGAATGACCGGCTGACCGATTCCCGCGGGGCCATCACCTGCAGCAACAACATGCCCAACCATATGACGGGCACCTGGGGTATGCAGATTGGGGCCGCGCAGCAGCCTTGGGCCGCGATGGGACTGGCCGCTGTGGGTGACCGCAACCGCACCTGGCAGCCTCTGCGAGCTGTGGGCGATTGGGTATGGGATGTCAACCACCGCGGCAGTTGGCCCGAGATCTCCATTGAAGGCTGGCCGTCCTACTTCTCGCCGCCCGCCGGATTGTATGTGCAGTCCACCATCGAGGCTTTGTTTGGCCTGAAGATGGACGTGCCTGCGAAGAGCATCCACGTGTCACCCAGCTTCCCCGATAAGTGGAACTATTCTGACATCAATCTGACCGACGCCAGTGCGTCATACAAACGCGACGGCAGCAAGATGAGCTACACCGTCACCACGCCCAAATCACTGAAGCGTGTGATCCGCTGGAGCCTGCCGCCAGTGAACGCCGTGAAGCTGCTGGTAAACGGCAAGCCCTGCGCGTTCAAGCTGGAGGCTGTTCCTGAGGGCGTGATGCTGACGGCCACCACAGCCGCGATGACCAGCAGCCGCATCGAGCTGGCCATCGAACCAGCCGACGTGGTACTGAAAGCCCCAAAGAGCATCGCTGAGGGCGAAGTCCTGAACGTCACGATGAGCGGCGCGAAGATGGTGTCGGTGGAGGACAGGCAGAAGCTGCTTTCGCGCTTCGAGCTGAATTCAGCGAACCTGCAAGCTCGTTTGGACACCGATCTGATGAAACGCGCCCAGAGCTACGGCCGTTTGGGAGCCATGAACTTCAGTCAGCGCACGCTGTTTGTGAAGGCCATCACCACCGGCGGCATCGCCTTCTGGCAGCCGATCAACATCACCCTGCTGCCCCGTGTAGAGGCGACTCCGGTGAAGGCGATCCAACTGACCGAAGAGGGCGGGGAGCTTCGGCTGCTCGTGCGCAATAACACCCAGAACAGCATCAGCGGGCAGTGGCAACTGAGTATTACTCAGTGTGTCTACCCCTTCAATCTGAAACTAGCGGCCCGCTCTGAATCTGAGGCGGTCGTCAAAATCCCCAAGGGCCGTCTGGCGTTGTTTAGCGCGGGCGACAACACGGGCGAGCTGTTCACACCGGACCATCAGCGGATTTCCGTGGTATGCAGTGCAGATGAGCTTTACAAGCAGCCCGCACTGGCCTCCTATATGGCCCCGAAGATCAAGCACCTGGCACTGCCTCAGACCAAGCTGGCAGAAGATACCAAGTGGCGCGAATGGCGGCAGTATACCGCCTTTGGACACTGGCCATGGGCGAACAGCCGTCCACCGATGGAGGCACTTGGTGAAAAGACCGGCGTGACCGTGCCCGGACTAGAGGGCGTGAGCTTCATCACCAACCCTCGAAAGCTGATCCCTCTGTCGCAGAGGTCAGGCCAGCCTTCCATCCAACTGCCGGTTGCCCAGGAAGGCGTTCGGAAGATATACCTTCTCGTTCTACCCCTGCTGGATAATCACGACACCTATGTGTCAGCCGCACGCGTGGATGTACAGTTGAACAATGATGAGATCATCTCACGCACCTTCACCTCTCCTGGCGACCTGGACTGGTGGGTACCGCAGGAGGTGGTGGGTGAGTTCTGCACCAGCCGCATTCCGCGTGAGAACCGCTTCGGTCTGCTGCCGATGCTCAAATCCACACAAGGTGACTGGGCGATCGCTCATCCCATCGCATCTGGTGATGTGGACAGCCATAAAGGTCTACCGCAGCCGGAGTTCTGGGCCAGCAGCCGAAACTTCAACACGGCCTCGGCCACATTCAATGTGCTTGAGATCGACCTTGGGGCTCCCCGGCGAGTGGAGTCACTCAGCGTGAGTGCGCTGGGTCTGGAACCTGCTATCGGGCTGGTAGCGGTGAGCTACGAACAGGGCGATGGCGGCAGCTTGCAGGGCACCGAGTACCAGTTGGCTGGAGAGTATCGCATGCCGACCACGCTGTTCCAGGCCGACGCGCCGAACGCACTTGATGGCTGGCAGTTGGAGGGCGACGCCTTCAGCGTATGTGCCATTCCCAGCCTGTTCACGGAGCACACGTTTAACAGCATGGGCAAGTCTGGTGAGAAAGCCACAGGAACCGCCACCTCTCCGGCGTATACCGTGCCGGTGGACGCAAAGTATCTGGAGTTCTACCTGCAGGGTGGTACCAGCACCGGGCTCAGCGGAGAGGGCTCGCTGCGGATCGAGGTCCGAGATGTGGTATCGAACCAGCTCTACCATGCCATCAGCATAGAGGGCAGCCATCAGTTGCGTCGGCAGTATGTGGATGCCGCGAAACTGCACGGCAAGCAGATCAAGCTGGTGATGGTGGATAACAACCGCAACCTCAGCTACGCCTGGCTGGGGCTGATGTCATTGAAGGTGGCCTATCGGTAGGGGATGAACTAACGACTCATTTCGCTATTGGCGTGTAAGGGCGGTTCGCGAACCGCCCTTCACGTGTTGCTGGTCTGTTGATAGATGGAACCCAACGTAAAGGCGCAAGGGTGCAATGGCGCAAAGATATGTGACCGCGCCGGTTTCTCGGTACGCTGCCAATCGCCATGCAAATACTCTCCGGCGCGGTCTGGCGGACAGCCCAATCCGTAGCTGAAACATACAAAGGCCCCCCTGGGAACGCCAATCTCCCGATTGGCATTTCCCTTCCCATCCTCCCCATCCGCGGTATCCGTGTCATCTGTGGTTCAGACAAATGGTAAGCAACACGGTGGCCTATTGCTCACTTGCCGGCTGACCAACCCAGATTCGATGATGGGCATCGTCATTTGGATTCAGCATAAAGAACAGAGATGAGATTACAAACTTTCTGTGAATAGGCAAAATGGCAATGCAGTTCGAGAAATAACCATAGTGATACAGCATACTCATATTGGAGGTCGGTAATGACATTATCGGAACCGGTAAAAGCTGTAATACGTATGCAAGATTACATTCACCGAAGTATCCATGACGAACTAACCATTGATGATATATGCTCCGAATCGGGTTATTCAAATAGGCACTCTTTACGGTTATTCAAAGTGCATTTGAATAAAACAGTTTTTGAGTATATACGGGATTTACGGTTAGCAATAGCTGCTGGTAAACTAATTGGTTCCAATAGCCATGAATGCATTTTGGAAATTGCGCTAGATTCAGGATTTGGGTCACACGAAGGGTTTACAAAAGCATTCAACAGTCACTTTGGAGTATTACCGAGCTATTATCGTAAAAAGTGGTTCCCGACCAACTATACAGCTCCAACTCCTATGAGTTATTACTATCTACTGCTGCGTTCGAAAGGAATGAATACGATGGGTGAATCAAGAACCGTGACGGCCACCTATATCACAAAACCCGCTTGTAAACTGATTGCCAGGCGTGGGATATTATCGACCGACTACTGGTCCTATTGTGACGAAATCGGGTGTGACATCTGGGACACTTTGGTACAGGTACCGAACCGACTAGATAAGGTCGCGTTTGTCATACTGCCAGATGCTTTGGTTACTGACGGCACATCGAAACCATGTTGTGCTGTCGAAGTGCCGTTGGATTATACACAGCCTGTGCCTGAGGGCTGTGATATCATCGAACTGACTGAACACACTATGCTGTGGTTTCAAGGTGCGCCATATGAAGATGAGGATTGGTATGGTGGTGCGCATTCCGAAATGTCCAATGCCATACAACACTACAAGCCTGAACTGTATGGATATCGGTTTGCTTATGACATGGCACCGGAGTTCCACTACGGCACTTCAGCGAAGGATGGCTGCAGACAGTTAGTTCCGGTAGTTGCCTTGTGATATCGCCAAGGTGGCTTAACGTCATGCGGCCTGGCGGTTGCCATCGGCAACCGCCAGGCTTTCACCTTGCGACAGTCTGTTGGCCCAAAGTGGATTCCAACGAATAGCTGCCATGGTATGTCACCGCGCCGGAAGTAATCTGCATAGCGATTGCCAGCATACTGAGAAATCGGCGCGATCATTATCTGATCTGCGTCATCTGCGTCATCTGTGGATGTTAACTCCCCTTCGTGCCAAGCGTCAACCGCCAAGGAGCAAGACCGGCGCGGTCTGATAGCTTTCAGTAGCCGCTATACCTCTGAAAGACCGCCCCGGACATGGCAAATAGTTGCCCCTCCGCTACTCCTCGGGCTTGCCCAGGTCGGCGGGGGCTTTGGAGCGGCCGGCGAAGCCGGCCAGCACGATGACGGTCAGTATATACGGCATCGCCAGGAATAACTCGCTGGGTATCTCTACGCCTCGGAACAGGCTGCCTTGAAGCCGCTGCTGCATGGCATCCAGCAGGCCAAACCCCAGACTGGCTCCCACCACTCCCAGCGGGGTCCAGCGTCCGAATATCACCGCAGCCAGTGCCACAAACCCCTTGCCAGCACTCATGTTGTCGGAGTAGACATTCATCTGGCTGATGCTCAGGTAGACGCCTGATAGCCCGGCCAGCGCCCCGCTGATCCCCACACAGATCATGCGGATACGCCGCACAGGCAGACCGGCGAGTCGGCTGTGCGAGGCACTCTCGCCGCAGGCACGGATGCGCAGTCCCCAGCCGGAGTGGTTCATGAGGTGGTGCATGGCCAGTAACATCAGGATCAGCAGCCACACGAAGGGGCTTTGGTCGTTCAATACCGGACCGATCACCGGAATACGATCGAGCCAGGATGCACTGATGCTGGCAAACGGCGTGCAAGATGGCGTATCGGGGAAGAAGCGGTGCATCAGATAGATGGTGCTGCCGGAGGCAAACAGGTTCACCGCAGCTCCGCTGACCACCTGGTCTGCGCGGAACCGCTGGGTCAACAGCCCATGCGTCAGCCCCAGCAACGCGCCCGCGGAGCATCCGATGACGGCTCCTGCCCAGGCCGACCCAGTGAGCATCGCACCCGCGTATCCTGCGAAGGCACCCATCAGCATCTGACCTTCGAGTCCGATGTTCACCACTCCGCTGCGTTCGGATATGGTGCCGCCCAATGCGGCCAGTCCCAGAGGCACACTCAAGCGCAGAGCACTGCGGATCAGTTCGGTGTCAAACATTGGCAGGCCCTCGGCGCATGGCGCGAATGGCTGCGATCATCATGATCACTACCGCCTCCACAATCCAACTGATCTCACGCGGCACCTGCGGCGTGGTGAGCACCTGCATAGTGGTGGCCCCGTTGTGCAAGGCGCCCAAAACAAATCCGCTGACCAGCACTCCGAATGGATGGTTCGCGCCGAGTAGGGCCACGGCGATGCCGTCAAAACCGTATCCGGGCGAGAAGGCGTCGATGAACTTGTGGTGAATACCCAGCACCTCGATGCAGCCCGCCAGGCCCGCGATGGCTCCGCTGATGGTGAGGCTAACCCAGGCCATCCGTTTGACATCGGCTCCAGCCACCGCCGCCGCCTGCTCGTTGGTGCCGGTGGCGCGGAACTCAAATCCCCAGGCTGTGCGGTAGAGCAGATACCACATCAACACGCAGATACCAAGAGCGAAAAACAGTCCGATGTGCAGACGGGTGTCTTGTATCAACAACGGTAGAACGGCCCCCTTCGCGATGGGAGCGGTCTGAACCGCCATGTTCGCGGGTGAGGGGTCTTTCAGAATGCCTCCCGCCAGCCAGTGCGTGCCATACAGCGCGATGTAGTTGAACATAATGGTGGTAATGACCTCATGTGCACCCCGCTTGGCCTTCAGAATGCCGGGTATCCAGGCCCAGAAAGCTCCGCCCAGCACTCCGGCTCCGATGCAGAGGGTGATATGCAGCCAGGACGGCGTAGCAGGAAAGGCGATGCCCATCATACCCGCACAGAGTCCGCCTACCAGCAACTGCCCCTCCACGCCGATGTTGAACACACCGGCTTGCAGTCCCACAGCAATCGCTAAGCCGCAGATGGCGAGAGGAATCGCCCGTAAAGTGCTCTCCGCCAGTGCTCCGGGGTCGGTCAACCCGCCAGCAAACCAGGCGGACATCGCCTGCATCGGCTTCGCCCCGCTGATGGCGATGAGCAGGGCGGATATTAGCAGACTGGCCGCGAATACGGCGACGGGCCATCCCCATTTCCAAATCTGCTTCACTCGCGTAATCCCACCATCAACTTGCCAATGGCCTCCCTGTTCTCGTCAATACCATCTAAAATACCCATCAACTGGCCGTTATATAGCACAGCGATACGGTGGCACAGCTCAACCAGCTCACCGATGTCATAACTCACTATCACTGCGGCACAGCCTGTGGCACACGCCAGGGTGATCTGCTCGCGGACAAACTGCGCGCTTTGGGTATCCAGTCCACGGGTAGGGTGGCCTGCCACCAGCAGCGCGGGCGTCTGGTAGAGTGCGCGTCCGACCACCAGCTTCTGCTGGTTACCGCCAGAGAGTGTGCTGAGGCTTTGCTGCGGCGATTCGGCCTTCACCCGGAAGCGTTCGATGGTTTGAGTTGTGAACTGCCCCATGACCTTTGGCTTCAACATCCATCGGCCGAACTGCGGTTCACGCTGGTGACCCAGCATGGCGTTATCCACCAGGCTCCATTCGCTGATCGTGGCCCGGGAGTGGCGGTCCTCCGGGATGTAGCGAACCCCGCGAGCCAGGCGTCCACTCACCCCCAGATGTCCCACATCCTCGCCCATCAGCAACAACTGCCCGCCCTTGCAGCGTCGCAGCCCAACCAGCAGCTCCACCAGTTCCGCCTGGCCGCTTCCATCTACTCCGGCGATGCCCAGCACCTCGCCTTTTCTCACGGCGATGCTCAGGCCCTTCAATCCACTCCGGGCGTGTTTAGCGGCAATGCTTACCTGGCGCAGTTCCACCGCCAGCTCCTCGGAAGGAGCAGGCAGGCTGACGGGATCTGAGGTGACTATCACTTCGTCGGTGCCCATGATCTGGTTGGAGAGCTCAGTCAGGTTTAAATCCGCTGTGACGGGGTAGTCCGCCACGCTGCAGCCATTGCGCAGAACGGTGACGTGCTGGGCATGCTGCACCACCTCCTGAAGCCGATGGGTGACTACTATCGCGGTATGGCCATCCGTGGTAAGGCGATGAAGAAGTTCGTAAAAGCTCTCGGCATCGGAAGGGGGCAACACCGCTGTGGGTTCGTCGAAGATCAATATGCGGCAGCCGCGCATCAGCAAGCGCAGAATTTCCACCTTCTGCTGCTGTGAGACGCTGAGTTCACCGGCTGGTTGGTTCCATTCGACGTTCAGACCGAGGCCTTCGGTGTATTTCTGGGCTTCTTGAATGACCGGTGCCTTGGGCATGGACCTCCAACCGGTGGAGGGGTAGGTCAGCATGAGGTTTTCGATGATGCTGAGCTCCGGGATGAGCGCGTAATGCTGGCTGACCATGCCCACACCGGCACTTAGTGCATCAGCAGGACTGCCGAATTTCACTTTCTCACCGAACAGCGCCACACTCCCGCTATCCGGCGTGATCACACCATACAGCATGTTCATGAGGGTGGTCTTACCGGCCCCGTTCTCACCGACGACAGCGTGTATTGAGGCCGATTCCACCTGCAAACTCACACGGTCATTGGCGATGCAGCTGCCGAAATGTTTATGCAGCTTCTCGGCCGCCACCGCCATTGGCTTCACGGATTGGCTCATCTTCGGATGGCGACCATGCGGTTGATCAGGCGTCCGCCTACCAGCTTCTCCACCATCACATGACCATAGGCGCTGGTGGCGTGGATCATGCGGCCATCACCGATATAGATGCCCGTGTGGTCAATCACACCATCTTTAGCAAAGTAGACGCGGTCGCCAGGCTGGGCTTCATATATGTTGCCGATAGGCCGTCCCACGCTGACCTGCTGCCGTGCGGTCCTGGGCAGGTGGATGCCAAACCGGCGGAAGACCTGAAGCACGAAGCCGCTGCAGTCTGTGCCATACTGGCTGGTACCGCCCCATACATAGGGGATGCCAAGGTATTGAAACGCCGTCTGCACGATGGGGCTGCCTATCCCGTCGGCCAGCCGCAGATTCACCAGCTCGATGGAGCCGCGCGGAACCCAACCTGGGCGGCCATCGTTCATCAGCAGGCCCAGCCAGCCGTCGGCCTCTTTGATCACCGCAACTGTCACGCCAGCGGGCACCAGCAGGTAACGCTGTGCCATACTATTCCGCTCACGGAATATGCCCACCGAGACCTTGGTGAAGCCGATGCGCCCAATCACGTTGTTGTTTTTGGGCTGCTCTTTGGGCTTTGGGGCCGGCTTAGGCGGCGGCATCAGTTTGTTCACCTCAGGGGTTAAGTCCCAGGTGATGGTGCTGTCTGCCCATGCCGTGGTTCCCAGCAGCAGCAGAGCGATCGCGAACAGTGGTATTACGCGCAACTTCATTTGATAAGCTTGTCCAAGTGCAATCCGTCAATGGTGATAAAGAAGAGCCGTTCGTAGAGAAGAGACAACCTCGCCATGATGGTGGAGCCGAATAGCGCACCAAAAGCGATCATCAACAGCATTCTACCGCTGGTGGCACTGAACTTGATGGCCTTGTTCTCTTGCTTGAAGCTGAAGAAGAAGTAGCTCATCACGGCCAGCATGACGATGACGAAGATGAAGTTGTTCAGCACGCCGACCCAGCCGATGGCCGCACCAGAGTCACCCAGCGCGAAGGGGTTCAGCGGCAGGAAGGATTTTTCGAGTTGCGGCCACATGGTGTTGGCGTAGATCTGGAATATCTGGCCGGCACTCATTCCCATGATCAGCCCGATGGGGATGCGGCTGATCCAGTTCAGTTTCTTGCTGTACACGAAGTAGAACATGATTCCGGCGAGGGCCGCGAAGATGCCCCACCACTTCCCTTCGATAAACACCGGTTTGATGAAAAGCGGGTCGATCACCTCTCGGATCACGATCTGCAGCGAATAACCCGCTGCCAGGCCGATATAGATGCGCTCAAACAGCCGGTAGAAGGCGTTCTCTCGAAACACCAGTGAGAAGATGGCCAGGGTGCAGATGATGGCGACCACTGTGCCGATCCCGGCCATGTTCACTCCGCCACCGGGCAGAACAAACATGCTGTGCATGGCCTGAAACCAGGCGACAGGATGGAATGCTGCTAAAAACATCATGTTAGTTTACCCTTTGGCCTTTCTGCGCTTTTGATTGATATACCCGATGTTGCCCAGCACGATCAACGCCATGATGAGCACATGCCCCCATGAGACCGCCCCCATGGCGGCTGTGGCAGAGCTGTTCACACCAATTAGTTTCTCATATTCCGCGGCACCTTTCATACCCTCCAGCAGGCCGTTCATCTGGCCGCTTTGCAGCAGAGGGTAGCTTTCGGGTGCCATAACGGCGGTTAAGGCGCAGACATACTTCAGGTTTGGCGTGGATTTAACCAGCAAGCCGATCCACATTTGGTAGAATGCGGTGCCGGTGATCTCCACCAGGTAGTCGACATTCTTGATGGTTTTGATGCCCTCAAAGATGGGCAGCTTGGAGCAGGGGGTGCCGTTGCGGTCCTTGATGAAAGCACCTTGAATGTCGTTCTTCATCGCCTTCGCCATGATGTAGGGCTGCTGTATCCAACCCAGATGCACCCACTGGGTGCCATACTTGTAGTTGTATTCCTTAGCGATGTTGGCGGCTATGCTGTAACTGAACGTAGCACCCACTGGATCCGCTGACAGTACGCAGACCTTGACACCCCGCTTCATCAGGTGACGTAAAATGACTTCGGTTTGGGGTTGATTCTCAGCCTTGGACCCTCCAGCCCAGGTGCAGCTTACGATGGCGAAGCCGTGATCTGGTATCTTTTCTGCCACATCATATGCCATTTGCGTGCTGTTCGTAATAAACATCGGCAACGGCCTTGGGTTGAAGATGGGCAGTATCATCACCACCATCAGCAGCACATACAGATAACGGCGGTCGATGTTCTGCATCCGGCTCCAAATATCTGGTCGATCCATGCTTATCTATACCTCCGCATCATAATATGCGCCGCGCTCAAGGCTGAGCCACAAACGCAATGCTATCGCCAGTCCACCGACGCTCAGGCCAAATCCCACCCCGCGCAGCGCAGCGGCGTTGACCTCCTGCAGTATCCATTGCTTGATCACTTCCACACGCATACAGGCGTATGGGCCATCCACCGGTATCCAGGCGGTCAGCATGTTGCCCAGCGGAATGGCACCCAGCATCACCACGAATGCGGTGATCATGAGTATGGTGGCTTCCGTGGAGCGGATGCGGAAGGCGCGGTAGGAGGCGCTGACTATGTAGAACGCCACCAGTGAGAACATGCTGCTATCCATGCTGATCAGCATGTTGTTGAACATGATATCCCAGGCGTTGTTGGCAAATGTGAGTGTGGATTTGGAGCTGCCATACTGCTGCATCATGCCGATGACCGTGATGGCTGCGATGGAGATGATCAGCGCCAGACTGCTGGGCCAGCCCTTGCGCAGCTTGGCCAGGTTTCGGCCATGCACGCGCAGCAGACCCCAGATACCCACCGCGATGGTCATTCCGCCCATCACACGGGCAAAGTCTGAGATAGGCACCAGCCAGCTTGAGAAGAGGTTCTCGCCGGCCTTAATGGGACCGCATCCCTCGGGTTTACCGCAGGTCGGCCAGAAGAATTCCAGCGCGAAATACAAACCGCCTAAGAATGTGACGATGGCAATGACTGTCTTCCGGCCTTTGGATGACATGGCCCCGATGGCCACCAGGCATAATATCCAGATGAGAATGGAGACGATGAGTACCCCAGCCAGTGCCCAACTGTGCAGGGGGGTTGAGAAAAACTTCAGCATGAGTGACGACTACCTCCCTTAACCGGCGTTGACATTAAATAACTTCAAGATATGCTGCAACAGATGGCCAAACATGCTGGTTTCTGGCACTGCTGGCGCAAGGCTGGCCGCGATGACGCCCAATACTATTACGATGATGATCATCAGTTTTCCGATGTCCTGTCCCACCAAGCTGCCCAGGAGGGTAGGTTCGCGCGACAGATAGGCTGAGGCCGCGTAGAACTCGTCTCCGATGATGGTGTAGTCGCAGGCGGCGATGAAGAAGGGCACCTGGGTGGTGCTGTCGGTACCGGCGATCTGAATGGCGCCCACCTGGTTGCCCGATTCGGCGAAAATCAATGATTCGGCAAAGAAGGAGCCAAACATGAAGATAGCGGCGGCCTTTTCGCGTTGAATCATACCGGCCACACCGGAGGCGTAGGCAAACTGGCGTTCGCTAAGGAACCTCACCGTGTCGGGATCAAACCGCTCTGGCACACCCTCCGCCTCGTAAGCGTTGCGGATCACCTCTTCGGCGACGGTCAGCACCTGGGCATCGCACACCGGCAAGAACATGGAGTTACCAAACCGCGCGATTTTGCGCGTAATATAGCTGAAAATGGTGAGGGCTTGTAGGGTGACCACATCAAAGCCACTTAAGCCTGGGATCATGATGACCGGCCGTCCCATCTCTGTGGCGCGACCAATGGCCTCTTCTACAGCGGTCAGACCTGGAATCCGTCGGATGAACATCTGCTTGCCCCGACGGGCGGATAGTATTTTATATAGGATGACTGCAGCAATGACTAACTCAAACAGGATCACGGCAAGCCAGTTTTGATCGGCATGTTGCATATTGGGCTCCTAAGTCGTTGCGTTGGGGTGCGGTTGGTGATCTGCTGGCTCATCGCCAGAGGCAGGCGGATCGTGCTCAAGCTGCTGGATGCGGTCGACCAGCCTCTCTACATTCTCCCGCTTTTCAAGAAACATGCGGTAGCGATTGACTTGCTCTGGCCCAAACAGTGGGCCAAGGATGGGCATCAAGACCGCCACTGCACTGCTGCCCAGCATATGGATGGGGGCGTGCAGCTCCAGCAGCAGCGTGGCTGGTACCGCCATTCCCCGTTTGACAACCTGGGTGGCGATGCGTTCGATCAGCCAATCGGCCTCTTGAGCACTCAGTTCAGCGTCTTCTAGCCACATAACGCCCTCCAGTGCTTGATCGCCTGCATCACTGGCTGCTTGTCGGGGGGAAGGCGCAGCTCCACTCCGCGGAATGGGGCCAGTCGGGAGGCCTGGGGCACCGAGCTGAGCTTCAGCCGGCCGTCATCGGTGGCGGAGATATACTTCACACGGCTCCAGGCGATGTCATAACGGGCGAGCAGGGTGGCCATGTGCGCGCCCTCTTCGTCAAGCCAGTAACGCACCGGCAGCCAGTATTCGCGTGTGGACATAAAGATAAGGAGTAACGCCAGCAGACCGTATCCCACTTGCCGGAAGGCCAACCCCGCCAGCAGACTGCCCAGCATGGTGATGCCCAGCAGCGGCCAGGCCTTGCCGCGCTGCTGCGCGTAGAGGTGAACCCGCCACTGCAGTGAGGGTGGAACCACGGGGTCTAGCGGCATCAGATGCTCCAGGGAATAAAATGGGCGCCAGAGTCATTATAGGAAGCAACGAAACAGCCTGTCAAATGCCGGGGGGAAGGAGGTAGGAGACAGGAGGCAGGTGATCAGAATGGGAACGATTGCTGGAGGGAGGGATCATCCACAGATTACACAGATTACGCAGATTATGTTGTGTGACAAATGGACCGCGCCGTTAATAATCCTTCGTGTTCATTCGTGTTCATTCGTGGTTAAAGTAAGACCGGTAGGATGAGTAGGACGAGTCGGACGGGCAGACCTTCTGCGTAATCTGCGTAATCTGTGGATGAATCCCTCCCCTCTGCGCCCTCCGCGCCTCCGCGTGACAAATCCCCCCACCTTCACGGCCAGGGGAATTTGGGCGTGGGGGCGTGCAGGAACCAGCTCACCATGCTCCAGAGGCAGGCACTCAGGAACTCGCCGAACACCAACCCCAGGAACAGCGGCCGCATGGTGCGGAAGGCTTTCATACCGCCGTAATGAACCAGAGGGGCCTTGATGGCCCAGGCGATGAACATGCTGGCCCAGAACACCACCACTCCCCAGGTGGCGGTCATGCAGTATCCCAGCGGGTGCAGCGGAAAGCCCGGCATGGTCAGCCGAAGGTAACTCAACAGCGCGCACACGATCCCGCCCACGGTGATCCAGAAGGCGTTGACAGGCATCTTGTTGGGGTCGGGGGCCATGCCGGTCAGGATGCCGCTGTTTTCGCGGAAGAACTGCGTGTTGGCCTGACCCACCAAATAGTAATACAGGCTGTTCGCCCCTCGATGGTAGGTCAGTGTCATCTGAATAAACAACGCGGCGAAGATGGCCAGCAGGGTGCCGCCCACCACGATCCAGAGCATCCGCCGGGCGTTGATTTTCGCTTGCTCCGCGATCTTCTGCCCATCTAACATGCCGGTCAGCCATAATCCACGCGTGTCACGGGTATACATGCCGTCCAGGAAGGAGAGCATGGTCAGGCTTTTCGCATTCACCATGCCTCGGTTGCCCAGCAGGAACACATCGGATGGGGTGAACGCCCCCTCGGAGATGAGCATACCGCCTTCGGCCGTGGTGCGAGAGATGATGAGGGCCTGCACGAAAAGAAAAATCCCAAACTGGAGGAATGCCACCCACAGACTCATGCCGAAGAACACGCACCAGCACATGATGACCAAAAAACTGCCCACGAATCCCCAGAAAGCCACTTTGTAGGACATCATCTCCCGTGATTCGCCTGCATCGGCGGGCACCCTGTTCATCGCCCTCGCGTAGACAAACCGCAGATGGTGCCTTGCGCTGTAGAGCGTGACCATCGCCAGCACGATGAACGCGCCGGCACACTGGTTGGCCACGTGGATGCCTGCCGCAGCGTGCAGCGCCCCCTCGTTGGCGTTCAAACTGCCGGCGATCACCTCCTGACCTTTCCCGACCAGGAAGAAGAACCAGAAGCTGAACAGCAGATCCAAGGGCATCAGGTAGAAAAATCCGATGGCCGCGGGTGAGATATAGATCGGGAAGTAGCTGACCTCATTCCATGGTTTTGTGGTGAGCATGTCATTAATCGAGAAGGCGAGTGTGACAGAGGGCACATTGGGAAACCATTGGGCGAAGCCGTTGATGCCGAACAGGAAAAATGCCAGACAGAAGCCGACCCACATCATGGGGCTGCGGAAGAAGGTGCCAGGCTGAAGCATCAGCTCCAGGGGCAGTTGCACCAGCGGGAAGGGCAGCTTTTCGTTCTCCACCCATTGCCGGCGCAGGATCACCGTGATGCACATATAGGCGAAATAGACCGCCAGAATCAACACTCCCCAGCAGATCAGCGGTCGTGCCCAGGCGTCCCAGGGGAGCATCTTGCCCAGCGGAAGACCGTCGTAATACCAGGTGACCACATGATCGATGCTCTTCGAGCTGGTATCCCAGGGCACCAGCCAGGGGTGGATGTGCTTCCAGAAAGTTGTCTCCCAGCCGTTTTTCGGTCCGAAGTAGTTCACACCTACCAGCAGCGGCAGCCACTTTTCCATCAGGCCGCGTGAGCTGATGAATGTGGCAGGCATCATGATGAGGTAGGAGGTGACGAGTTCGGTCGGGGTGAGTTTGGCCTTCGGTGCGACCCGTCCCAGTATCTGGTTGCAGAACACCACCGCGAAGAGCAACCCCACCAGTGCTGGCGCGAGCTGCATCATGCCGATCTGGATGTTGACGGCGATCAACTCGCCTGCGGGCACGATGTAACACAGCGCGATGGAGCCCAGCACGCCGGTGACGATGGCGCGGGCGCGGATGCGGCTTGGGGCAGGCGGTAGTGTGGACATGGGGCCGAACAGCAACCTCCGTGGATGTGATATTACTTATTTCACCGCAGCCGGGGCGAATTCCTGCTGATGGGTTTGGCGGTGTTCTCACGCGGAGGGGGAGGGTTCATCCACAAATTACGCAGATTGCACAGATTATATGGTGGGAGGGGAACAACCGGCCGCTGGGAACGCCAATCTCCAGATTGGCCTCCGGTGGGGATATGTCACGCGGAGACGCGGAGGGCGCGGAGGGGGAGAGTTCCTCCATAGATTACGCAGATTGCACAGATTATATGGTTGGAAAGGGGAACAACCTGCACAGATTGACGGCTAACCTCTGGGAACGCCAATCTCCCGATTGGCCTCCCGTCTGGATGTGTCACGCGAAGATCGCAGAAGGGGGCTTGACAACCCACAACGCAACCGGGTAAAACCATCTCAGGGCCGAACTGGAAAGCACAGGAAAGCAATGGAGGAGATCGCATGTCACGTCACCTGATGGACGAGTTTTGTTGGATCGATATCGAAGAGCTAAAGCAAGCAAACCTGAGCGATGAAGTGAAATATAGCAGAATTGTGAGCTGGGCCCGCAGAGCCAGAGGGCAAAATCCGGGCGTATTTGATGCGCTGACCGAATGGGTGCTGGATGATTCGGAGTGGAGTGACGAAAAACTCGCCGAAAACAAGCAGATTTTGATGCAGGGTGTATTGACGCGGTTCAAAGAACAAAATGACCAACTTCGGGCGTGTTTGTCAGGTTTAGAGCCGTCTGGGATTGTGAATCCACCGGTGTACATGGCTTTGGATCGATTGGATGACGAGCTTTCGGGGCGTCCTCATGACGAACGGTTGGTAGATGCGGTCGCCCAGATCTTTGCCGATTTTTCTGCCATGCGGGAGCGCAGTATTCGAGAGCTCATAGCCGGAAATCGAACAGGACCTACGGGTACGAATAGCGTCGATCTATTTGGATACATCAATTACCTGAAGGACTGCGATGCTGCGGTACAGTGGGCACTTTTCATGCCGGAGTTGGTTGAGAAACAGCAAAGTGGTTTCAAAGTGGATAGCTTTGAATACAAGAAAATGGGCGCTATGCGCTTTATCGGTCGGGAAAGCCGGGAAGGAGACGGCCTGGACAATATAGAGAACCTCAAGAAACTTTTTCACACTCTGGATGACCTTGGGGATTTTAAGTCCGGTTTTGACTATGATGTGCTGTTTATGCATCATTACGGGCGGGGTGTCGATGTGGAGCCTTGGCATGGTTTTTGGGGGCGGTTTATGAAGGCAGAAACCCCTGTGCCGGAAGGATTTCTGCATATCGACTTCGTTCCGGAAAGAACGGACGAACACCTCACGCCGGGACCGCCGTATCTTTCCCAGTTTGCGTTCGCCACTTTCTCCGGCGATATGGTCGAACTGCACCAACACGAAGGATATGACGGCGATGCCATGTACGATGTGACCCGAAACACCATGCTTGGTGAGGGTGTATGTATTCCTTACCCGGATAAATACTGGACTGCGGAAGTATTTCTGAACGGATGCGACCAACCCAGCACCGCCTATATGTTCAGCGCGGAACTGTAAAAGACGGGATGTGTCACGCGGAGACACGGAGGACGCAGAGGGGGAGAATTCATCCACAGATGACGCAGATTACTCAGATTATGTGGTGTGTAGTGTAAAAACCGGCGCGGATTGGAGGCTAGCCCCTGGGCACGCCAATCTCCTGATTGGCCTCCGGTGGGGATGTGTCACGCGGAGACGCGGAGACGCGGAGGGGGAGGATTCATACACAGATTACGCAGATTACGCGGATTTTCAGCTAGCCCCTGGGCACGCCAATCTCCTGGTTGGCCACCCGTGGGGATTGTCTCACGCGAAGACGCGAAGACGCGAAGGGGGGATGATTTATCCGCCACCTCCCCATCCGTGACATCCGCGTCATCCGTGTAATCCGTGGTTCAGACAAGGCCGGCGCGGTCGTAATATAGCACACCGGTCTACGTTTTCCCGAACCCCAGAGAGGCCAGTCCTCATCGGTTGTCGATGATGACCGTGCCTTCTGCCAGCGACGGCCGGGGTTTTTGCTTACTTTCCGGTGCTACACTCATCCAGACAGCAATCTGCTTATTCTGTTCTATATACCCACGGCTGACATATGTGCTGCCCATGAGTGAGCAATAGGTGTTACCCCGCTCATCGTCGGCTTTAACATCCAGCATGGCCGACTGCGGTTCGGCGATGTTGCTTCCGGCTGCGGCCAGATACAGCTTTCTAGGAGCAAGGCCAGTGCGTTTCATGTGTACGGTATAGGTGCCGGCCGGCAGTTTTGGCTGCAACAGCGGCTTAGTGCAGGTAAATACCCCTACCACGACATCACCACTATTTGATCGATTCTTCATCTGCATATCTAGTTGCTGGTTCCAGTAGATGCCGAAGTAGTCCGTTTGCTGGGTGTTTACGTAGTTGATCAATCCTGCGTCCTCACCTAGTGATACCT
The DNA here is from genome assembly GCA_963677485.1 of Armatimonadota bacterium. Taxonomy (GTDB): domain Bacteria; phylum Armatimonadota; class HRBIN16; order HRBIN16; family HRBIN16. Next base: position 2,892,496 of record OY781964.1, read on the forward strand.
TGTTCATTCGTGCGATGAGGGTCGCTACGTCGGATTTCACCTTCGCCTCTTGTGGGTAGAGCTGAGCCAGGGGAACAGCTCTTAATGTCAGTGCGATGGTGGGTTTGATATACATAGGCCAATCAGGTAAATTCGATATTGTGTAAACTTTTTGCCCAATGTGGCGGTAAATCGCTGATGTACCGTATCGGCTCGGACCAAAATACCAGCGTGCTGAATTTGGTAGTTGAAGATCGGTGCCGTCGTATAGTTGGTTGTCTCCATGGGTAGTAATCAGGTTAGCCACCAGCGACACGCTGTGGCCTTCAGTATCGGATATCTGCCATACCAGATTGCCATTGTTCATCACGAGCTCCAGCAAGCAGGCTTTCACTCCACCGCCTAACGGTTGAAGCCCTGACACCATGATTAACGCGGTGGGTATCCGCCAGCGAGAGCTCTCTGTGCCGCCGCCGCAAAGACTACGCATGATATCGATGTAGTGCGCATCTACCGTTTGCTCAAGTCCCGCCACCATACTGATACCGTATAAGACGGCTTTATCAGCCGACAGGTACCGGCAGTATGAGCGTGAACTAGAAAGAACTATACCCGGATACTTATCGTGTAGTTTTCTGACGCATCGCTGCCACATAAGTTGGTCGGCGCTGTTGATCGTTTCGTTAATATCCACACGCCTCGGTGATTGCCCACTTGAATATGGCCTCGCAATGCTGTTGACAATAGGCGTCTGTTTGTTGTCTACCAACAGCACATCATCGACACCAAGTTTCACCTTTCGGGACTTCGGACCCGCGGCGACCCACACCCAGCCTTTGGACACCTTCACGTAGTCGAGTTGCGGGCCGGATCCGACCTCGAACCGCGTGCCCATGTCGGTGATGCTCACGCGTTTGGTGCTGATCTGGATGGGGCGACCGGTCACGCTGGCCTCCACCCAGCCTTTGATAAGCTTGATGGAGCGCGGCCCGGTGCGCAACACCTGGCTGTTGGGGCCGATATTCAAGCTGACGCCCCACGCCAGACGCCTCTTTTCGATTTGGGTTGAGGTGACCACTGACGACCCCTCACCGCCCATGCTGGGCATCCGCGACCAGACCACCCACTGGCCCAGCAGCACACACAGCACCAGCACCGCTGCCCAGGCCAGGCTTCGCCGGACAATCACACCCTTCGTAACTGACTTGCGGGGTTTCATTTCGGGCATTTCACTACTCACTTTGGGGCTCTCCTTCACACGCACAGTGTTCTCTTCGTCGATCTGTTGTGAGTAGGCCCAGCTGAACAGGCTCTGGTTGTCACCCCATTGCTGCAGCAGCTCGCGGCATGTCTGGCACTGGCCCAGATGCGTTCGAACCTTCGCCGCCTGAGCCGCGTCCAGTTCCCCATCTGCATATGCCGAGACTAAAACTTTCCAGTTTTGTGAACAGCGCATCTGCCTACCTCACTTCCTTCTGAGGGACCGTGGAGAGGTGTGACTTGGGGTTGGTGCCGGAAAGGTTCAGTCCCGCTTCCTCCATCAACTGCCGCAGCCGCTCCTTCGCACGGAAACACCGCACTCTGACCGTTCCCTCCGACACACTCAGGCTTTCCGCCAGCTCCTGGTAGCTCAAGCCCAGCAGATACTTCCCCGCCAGAAGCTCGCGCTCCGCGTGGGGCAGCTTGACCATCTGCTCGCAGAGTATCTCCGCGGTGGCGGTCTGGGTGTCGTCTGGGGCGGCCAATTCCTCGGGCAGCTCCAACTCCTGAGGCCGCTGACGGCGATAGCTCACCGCTTTGCGGCGCAGGATGGTGTAGAGCCATGCCCCAAGTTTCTCCCGTTCACGCAGTTTCTCGATGCCCTGATAGGCGTCGAGCAGCGTCTCCTGCACCAGATCGTAGGCCGCCTCCCGATCGCCGCACAGATGGTACGCCGCCCGCGTGAGCGGGAGACGCCATCGCTGTGCGTGGCCGTCGAAATCTGCCTGTCTCATGGGCTGTATGTTGTTTTCCGAGTGTTGAGATTGGTGTTCATAGTGATAGTGGTGCGTAATCTGCATTTCGTTACATGATGACGCAAAATGCGGACGAACTACTGGCGAAGAGGCGACCGGCCGACCGCTGCGGCTACCAGCGCACCTGGTCGAAGGAGGTGAACTTCTTCGCCTCGCTGGCAACACGCGCCACCGATGCGGCATGACCATCGGCGAAGGTGAAGTTGGCAAACCGAGTGTCACCCACGCCTTTACTGTTGCCGATGTTGGAGCTGTTGATACGGTGCCGGAAATCGACCGTCTCGGGCCCGCCGGAGGCACTGGCCTGCTGTATGGCGCAGTCGAATGCCAGTGCAGTGAGTCCGGGAGTGGGGGTTTGCTCCAGTATCGCTCCGCTCATCGAGCCGTTCATGCCGTACGCCAGCTCAGGGTTGGGGGAATCGGAGCACTTGAATGTGTAAGGCAGTTTGGTATAGACCTTCAGCGGCTCCTGCCAGTTCTCTCGCAAGGGCAGCCTGCCGTCATTGTCGTCTGCATACATGTGCATGGCCATACCGATCATCTTTTGGTTTTGGTAGCAGTTGGTCTGCTGTCCACGTTCTTTTTCGAGGCCTATTACGGGAAACACCAGAAGGTAGATGACGAAGCCAATTAGAAGGCCTACGGCAGAAAAGCTGAGTGCCCATTGGGACATCCGTTTGCTGACCGAAGACTGTGACTGGCTGGACACGGCGTATGCGATGATGCCGACCAGCAGCCCAAGCACACATAATAGCGGGCACAACAGGGAGCTGACTCCGATGATCATGGCGATCAGTGCCAGTTTGTATGCTGGTTCCTTCTGTGAATCCTCTGTAAAGAACGGTGACTGCATGTCGGCCAACTCCTGTGTCGTTTATCTATAGTTCGTGTTACCATAAATTGTTTGCTATCGCCACAAACATATGGAGGCCATATTCAATGTTGATTTCAAAGTGGTATAGAACGATGATCCTGGTATTTACCGCACTGCACATCATGCCGTGTATGGGTAGCTTCACGGCGATATTTGCCACCGGCGATATCGGTGCCTTCTATACATTCATCATTTTAGCTACCGTAACGTATTTGTTTTGGCTGAGCTACGACCGAATGAAAAAATCGCTCAAAGGCGGTCTTGGCCTATCATTCGTACTCGTATCCGCCGACTGGCTGCTGGTATGCTTATATCTTGTAAATGTCGTGCTTTTCGTCAACAAGTCCAGCATTGACGTCGTCGATCCCCCCAGTTCGCCGATGGCAGCCCTGTTAGGTATCGCCACTGGGTTGTTTTGGTTAATCGTGTTGTCCATCATGATGGCGATGGGTATTCTTGAGATCATGCGCGCACGGTGCGATAAACGTAGTTCTGCGACAGGCACCCCGGGCGATTTGTTGGCAAACTAGTAGGTGAGAGTTGATGCTCATCGCTCAACAACGATAGTAGTAGTGTGCCGCGGTCCCTACGCCCGCCGGAACGCGGGCCGGTATTGATCAGCGATGGGTGAAAGTGCCCGTACCGGGACGCAGTCACGGACGGGCCACCGAACCCATCGCCAAACGCCGATCGCCCATATCGCAAGCCACCAGTCACGGTGCCGCGGGTTTAGTCACCCACACCACTCCGTTCCGGGAGCTGACGCTCCAGGAACTGCGTTGGTGCGGGTTCCTGCACCGCACGGCTGATCATTAGCGGCCGGTGTCGCTTCGCTCCGACCGGCGCAGGGAGGGTGGCCTTCCCTACGCCCGCCGGAACGCGGGCCGGTATTGATCAGCGATGGGTGAAAGTGCCCGTACCGGGACGAAGTCACGGATGGGCCACCGAACCCATCGCCAAGGGCCAGAGGTGTCGATCGCCAGCTGCCAGCACGACAACTGCCCCCTGCCAACGGTAAACTGATAGTATTGTACGCGTATAGGAGAATCTCGTCATGACCATTTTGCTTCCATTAATACTCACCGCCTTATTACTGGCCGTCTGCGGCTGGCGATGCACCGCGGCCGAGGTGCCGGCACCTCCAGACCCCATCCACTCGCCGGAGCTGCTGCCCGATGGCCGTGTGACGTTCCGCGTGCAAGCCCCACAGGCCAAAGAGGCGGTGGTGGCCCTCGACGGTGTGGGCATGCTGCCGATGACTAAGGATGCCAAAGGGATATGGAGTGCCACCAGCGCACCCATCAAGCCGGATGTGTATTCCTACAGCTTTATGGTGGATGGCCTGGCCATGCCTGACCCTGCCAACTCCGACACGAAGAGCTTTGTGGCGGGCAGCCGCTGCAGTCTGCTTCACGTGCCCGGTGCACCAGCAAACCCTTGGGACTGGTGCGAAGTGCCGCATGGTGTGGTGCATCACCACGTGCTGGACTCGAAGCTGATCGGTGACCGGCGCGACTTCTACGTCTACACCCCACCGCAGTTCGACAGCACAGGCAAGACGCGCTACCCGGTGCTGGTCCTTCAGCACGGTTTGACCGACGATGCCAGCGCCTGGATGACCATCGGCCGGGCGAATGTAATCATGGACAACCTGATCGCGAAAGGCAAAATGGTGCCGATGGTGGTGGTGAACACGCTGGGGTACGGGATGCCCAACCCCCATCGCAGCTTGAAGCCGATGTTCGAGCCACAGACGGAAAGGCAGTGCGCCGAGGCCTTCACCAACTGCCTGCTGCAGGAGATAATGCCTGAGGTAGAACGGATATACCATACCTCGAGCGAGCGCGAGATGCACGCCATCACTGGGCTGTCGATGGGTGGGGGGCAGTCGCTGAGCATCGGACTGACTCATCTGGACCGCTTTGCGTGGGTCGGCTCGTTCAGCGGGGCGATCACCATGATCATCGACCCTGCGAAGGTGTTTGAGAACCTCAGAGCATCGACTAATGCGCAGATTCGGCTGTTGTGGATCGCCTGCGGGGTGGATGACTTCTTGATCGAGCCCAACCGGCAGTTCGATGCGATGTTGAAATCAAAGCAAATCAGGCACACCTACATCGAAACGCCGGGTGCCCACACCTGGTCGAACTGGCGTCAGTATCTTTCGGATCTGCTGCCGCTGCTGTTCCGAAGGTGATTCTGGCGCGCTGAGCATCGTGCTGACCGGCGCAGATCCCCCACGCCGGTCTGGCCGCTGTGATAGAATCAAACTGTCCCTACAGCACGCAAATCACCAGGTGAAATCATTTATGCAAGAGCTCCCTCAGCGTCGTGAACCTACCACTCGCGAAAAGATCATTGTGGTCATCATCATCGCGGTGGTAGCTGGGTTCGGTACGCCTAGCTTCCTGCAGTTTCGCCGACAGGCGTTGAACGGCACCTGCGTGAGCAACCTTCGCAACCTGTCCGAGGGGATACGGCTCTACAGCCAGGACAACGATGACATCCTGCCGCTGGCCCACTACCTCCACCCCAAGACCAAACAGCTTATCACCTGGGCTGAGCTGCTGTCGAACTACACCGATCCCAAATATCTCACCTGCCCGGCCGACCCGTCACCCAAGGGCCCGCCGTTTATGGATATCAGCGACAGGGAGCGGGTGCATATCTCTTACGGCTATTTCCCCGGTGCGTCGGCAGCACACAAAGAAAAACTGGCCTACAACGGCTCCGAGTTGGCGATGCTAATGGACACCAGCGACGCCGGTTACCGCATCCACCCGATGCCCGGCATACCCGCCGAGAAGCAGGCGCTGTTTGTGGGTTTTGATACGCCCGATGGCCGCTACAGCAAGTCGGCGAAGGTGATGCAGAACACCGCGGTGATGCCCGCGAAGGGCAGTTGGCCTACGCCGACCAAGCTGCGCACCCGTCACGGCGAGACGTTCAACGTGCTGTTCGCGGACGGCCATATCGAGGGTGCCCCCATGAACACCGTGTTCCTGGACAACTCCACCGGCAGCCCCAGCACCCCCTGGAACCCCAAGCAGAAGGAAGCCAAACCGCTGGCCACCCCGAAGTTTTAGCGAGGGACCGGCTCGCGGCTTGATAATTCAATCTCTTACCCACGAATACTTGCAGAGCCAGTAGACCGTCGATTCCGCGACATAAATGTCTCGGCTATTGAACACCAAGACTGCTGAAGCAGTCTACGATGTCGTTATCACCATCAGCACGAAGTTCCGCAGACCGTTTTAACGGGCTTGCTGATCAGTAGCCGAGACATTTATGTCGCGGAATCGGCGAAATACGAGCCCGGCTTGTTTTTTGCCGGTAATGGCGTGTGCAAGCCCCCGTGCTTACCCCTGCTTTTGCACTCTCGCACCCGCCATTTGTCTGTTTTGCCCGTATCCTCAAAATCAACTCCCATCTGACGTAAACTGATACTAACCCGTGCATGCATCGGGCAGCTCATCATCTTGCGAGGTCATAAATATGTCAGAGATACGTCCGCTTTGGTTCACACACTCAAAAACACCAGCCGATACCCACGTTGCGTTCAGGGGTCGCTTCAGCCTCTCTTCAAACCGTCCTGCGGAGCTGCACATCCTGGGGGCAAGCTGGTACCGGGTCTGGCTGGACGGCCAGGAACTGACCGAAGGGCCGCACCGGTTCCCCATTGCTCACCCGGAATACCAAGTGGTGCCTCTACCAGCCATATCCGGCGAGCATCTGCTGGCGGTGCAGATACATCATGAGGGCGTCAGCACGCGCATTCTGGACGATGTGCCGCCGTTCCTGTGGGCGCGAGTGATGTCGGATGGCAAGCCACAGCCGATCACCTGGCGGTGCATCGAGCTGCCCGGCTACGCTAAGGCGACCAGGCGGATCAACGCCCAGTTGGCCTGGGTGGAGTGGTGCGATACCCGCGTGCAGCCCGTCGATTGGCAGAAACCGGCCTTCGATGACACTGCCTGGGCTGCGCCTGTGGAGGTCTCGCCAGCCCTGGGAGAACTCAAACCCGCCTCCATCGCGGAGCTACCCATCACCAAGCGACCGCTGGTACAGATTGCGAACGGGCTTCTCACAGAGGAATACGGCTACGAGCTGGATAACCCCAGCGCACGCTTTTTCCTGCGCAAGCTCAACGCCTCGCCGATGGTCGCCAACGGATTGTGGCGTAGGTATGATCTGGGCTTCATCAGCGTAGCGCGTCCGCAGATTGAGTTGGACCTCCCCGTTGGTGCGATTGTGGAGATGGCGATGAGCGAGGCTCTGCAGCATGACCGCGTATGCCCCTGGATTACACTCTCCGCCAGCGACTCTTGCAATATGGACCACTATGTGGCCCGAGGCGGCAGGCAGTTGTTCGCACCGTTGACGCCCAAGGGTGGACGGTATCTGGAAGTGCATGTGCTGTGCGATCCGGAAAAGGTGAAGTTCCTCTCCGAAAGTGCCGATATCCGCTGCTACTTCAGCAAAGTGGTGGGCAGCTTCAAGTGTTCCGATGATGTGCTAAACCGCATCTGGATGCAAGGTGTGCATACTCACATGAGCTGCAGCGAGGATGCGCTCATCGACAACCCCACGCGCGAGCGCGGTCAGTGGACCGGCGACGTGGTCTCCGCCGGGATGGATATCGCGGCCTCGGCGTTCACCGACCTGCGCCTCCTTCGGCGTGCCGTGCTTCAAAGCGCTCAATGTGCCGATGAGCGCGGCTACATCAGCGGGCTGTGCCCCGGTGGCGGAGGGGTGTTCAGCGCGTATGCGGTGCAGTGGAATACCGCTGTGATGCACTACTGGGCGCTCACCGGCGAGAACGACCTGCTGGAGCCGATGTGGCCTCACGCTGTGCGCAACCTGCAGGGCGTAGAGAAGGCAATGAACGAGCAGGGCGTGGTGGACTTCGGCGTGCCCTTCATCGACTGGGGATATGTGCCCAATCCGGGCCAGGCCGACATGGGGCTCACGCTTCACAGTCTGGCAAGCGTGCGTGACACCATCCGCTGGGCAGAGGCCATCAGCCGGACGCAGGAGATGCCGTGGCTGAAGAAGCTCGATCAGCGGCTGTCAGAGTGTGTGGCCCGGTATCTGGAGAGCAACCGCGTCTGCACTGTGGACTGGCGCGCGGTGGGATACCACCGCACAGTGCTGGCCTTGCGGCTGGGCTTAGTGCCGAGTCAGGAGGAGGCCGCGGCGGTGGCCTACATCAAGGCGCACATGCTGAGCTGCTTCCCCAACAACCCCAGCGCACCGCGGCTGGGATCGCCCACCATGGCTAACCCGCAACTGATCACGCCTTATTTCGCCCATTACGCCTTCCCTCCGTTACTGGAGCGTGGCGAGGCCGATTTCGTGCTGCAGCAGATGCGCGCCTGCTGGGGCTGGGCGATGGAGACCGGCATCACCACCTGGGTGGAGGTGTTCGATACCCGATGGAGCCATTGCCACCAGTGGGCGGGTTGCCCCACCTGGCAGCTCAGCCAGTATGGGCTGGGTCTGCACCCGTGCCTGGACCAGGGGGATCGCCATTACCGGTTTGTGTTGACCCTCGGTAGCCTGGATTGGGCCGAGGGTATCCTGCCCGTGCCACACAGTGAAAGCGGCATCCGCATCAGCTGGCGGCGTGACGGCAAGACGATCGTGTGGAAGGCTGAGGCCGATCAGCCCATCACCGTGCTGAACACACCGCAGGGCACCCTCACCGGCACCAGCCTCGAGCTGCGGTTGTAAGGAAACACCGGGCGAAATGTAGGGGCATGGCGTGCCGTGCCCGTAGGGGCGTCCGGCCGGACGCCCCCAAAATCCCACCTTACCCCATCCGCAGCCGGTAGCTCACGATCTCAAACGCACGCAGCGTCATCGTGAGCCCTCCATCCCAGCTCGCCTGATCGAGCTGATCCTCCAGGATGTTCACCATCTCCGCTGAAACTACGGGCAGAGCGGTGGTCAGGCAGCCTGTCTGGCGTGAGCCGCTGCTTTCGTATAGGCGCACGATGAGGTCGTCGCTGTCCTCCGCCTTCTTCACAGTGTCGATCACTATCGCGGGGTTGTCGATTTCGAAGAACGACTTGCTGGTGGGCTGAGTCACCGTCGGCAGAACGGCAAGCGGCTGGTTGAAGCACATCGCCTCGCGCACCACACCACCGAGTTGTGGTCCACCAGCGTGCGGATAGAGCGCATACCGGAACCAGTGCCGGCCCATATCGGCCTGCGGATCGGGCCATTTCGGCGAGCGCAGCAGCGAAAGCGAGAGCACACCGGCGTGGCAGGAGTAGCCGTATTTGCTGTCATTGATCAGTGCCACACCGAAAGCTGGCTCCGAAAGGTCAGCCCAGCGTTGGCCTGGAACCTCAAACCTCGCCCAGTCCCAGGAGGTGTTGTAGTGTGTAGGTCGGCGCAGATGTCCAAACTGAATCTCGTAGGTGGCGTAATCCGTATGGATGTCCAGCGGGAACTCCACTTTCAGCATCTGGCTGTCTTCGTGCCAGTCGGTCACCACATCGAAGTTTAGCCGACAGGATCTGGCGTCCAGAGAGATTGTCTGCGACATGCTGGACACCGCACTGATGGCGGTCTCAACCCGGATGTTGCCGCGCAGCCCACCTTGGTCTACAACCGATGCCGAGATTGCCTCACCGACTTCCCGCCGGTAATCCAGGTGGTAGATATCCAGGTTCCAGGCGTCATAGGCGCGCGGATGGTCCTCAAACAGCGCCATCTGGTTGGCCACGCAGCCGGATTTGACGGTTTCGCGCCGGTTGCGTTTGTCAAAGAAGCTGGTGATTCGGCCTGTGGCATCTATTGCCGCGCGCACCAGACCGTTCTCCAGCACATATCCGCTCTCGGACATGGTGACGGTGACCTGGTCATCCATCTGAGGCTGAGGTGTGACCACCGCGTAGCCCATCGAAGGTGCGGTCACGCAAGCTGGCCCATCGCTGGTGTCCACCACCTCACTACGATCAAAGCTCAGCGTGTTCACCACCAGCAGATTCGGCTGATCTGATGATATTTTGGGTATGGATGGCACGCCAAACGGGTGCTCTTCACATTGATCCACCATCAGATTCGCAGCGACGGTTTCGCTTGCCATCGCAGCGATCAGGCGCGACTTCATCTGGTGGCCTGCTATGGCGATCTGGGCATATTCTTTGCGCGTCACTTCATACACATCGGGGATAGACGACCCAGGAAGGATGTCGTGGAACTGGTTGAGAAGCACGGTTTCCCACAGCGCGTTGATTTCGGATTGAGGATAAACGCCCAGTTTGAGAGCAGAAGCCAGAGATGCCAGCAGCTCCAGGTCGTGCAGCATCTCCTCACTGCGGCGGTTGTCCCGTTTGACCGCGGCCTGCGAGGTGAATGTGCCGCGGTGTTCCTCAAAGTAGAGCTCGCCGACCCAAGTGGCCGGATCTTTGATATCCGCTTTTGCCCGTTTGAAGAACTCCGGTGCCGACCGGATTTCGATGTCCGGCATCGCAGGGATGTCTTTCAGCAGCCGATACCGATCGAGCATCACCTCAGTGGGCGCGCCGCCTGCGTCGCCATAACCGAAGGTCATCAGCGTCTCATGGCCGCGGTCATGGTCCAGATAGTGGTTGACCTGGTTGAGTACGGTGTCCGCCTCAAAGCAGAACCCGCCGGGCGGCAGGTGCGTGAAGGTCTGGGTGCCGTCGATGCCTTCCCACAGGAAGCTGGTGTTGACCGGCTTGTTGAACTGGTTGCCCCAGAGCTTGATGGTGTAGAAGTTGCTGATGCCCGACAGCTTGAGTATCTGCGGCAGCGCGGCGGTGTAGCCGAACACATCGGGCTGCCAGAACTCCTCGCATGTGATGCCAAACTCCTGCCGGAAGAACCGCTGGCCGAACAGGAACTGCCGCGCCAGTGACTCACCGGAGGGCACGTTGCAGTCAGGTTCGATCCAGGAACCACCCACCGGCACGAACCGTCCCTCGCTCACACGCCGCTGGATCTGCTTCCAGACATCGGGATAGAGGTCGCGCATCCAACGGAACTGCAGTGCCTGAGAGCACGAGTAAACTAGATCCGGGTATTTCTCCATCAGCCGCATCACACCCGCAAACCCGCCGGCGCACTTGCGCTTGGTCTCTTCAACGGGCCACATCCAGGCGGTGTCGATGTGCGCTTCGCCGATGGCGGATATCTTGAAGGGGTTGCCGGGCTGCTTTACGTTAAAGAAGCCGTCTCCAGCTTGAATCGCAGCGGTCCAGCTTGAGCGGTCATCCAGGTCGCATAATCTGGTCATCTCGTATGCGGCGGTGATGGCTGAGGTGCGGTTCGGGCCAGCCGGCAGTGAACGGTAGAGGTTGAGCAGGGAATCCAGCCGGAGCCATAGATCCCAAGCCTCGCGGTCAAACCTGACCAGCCTGACGCGCTTAACCACGAACTCCCGTTGCTCCCGTGAGCCCACAAACGGCTCCCGGAGGTAGCCCCAGTAGGCGCAGCAAGACATCTGGGCCACACAAGACAGGGTTTGGCCGCCTTTGGCCGATGTGACCAAGGGGCAGTATGGCTTGATGTTGTCCGTTTGACCGGGCCAGGAACAGTTGATGATGCTCTGAAGTACCACACCATCTGACCATATCAGCGCTTCGGCGTCGTTCTCGAAGATGAGGCCGACTTCCGAACCGGTCCAATCATCTGGCACACGTCCCTCGATTTTGAACCAGTGGTGCGACCACATCCCAGTGAAGAGCTCTCCCTCACTGACGGGCCGAAAGTCGCCCTGCATTGCCTGGTCATACGAGACTGTTCCAGCGGGGGAGGTAACGGACATCGTGACCGGAGCCATATCCATCGCCTGCAGTTTTTGCTGCTTGAACAAGGCTGTGAACTGCGTCACGTGATCATATGAGATGTCTGGGTGCTTAAGCATTTGTTTACCTCGTGCGTTGTGATGCTATACCTGTGGTTCCTATTTGGATATGACGACCCGACCGACGCCAACGCTGCCGGAGGTGGCCCCAAACCGCAGCCGGAATCCGGTAATAGTGCCCTTCCAGGCGAGTGTGTCTGACATGTCGACGACGTAGTTTTTCCACAATGGCGTCATGATATTGAATGGGTAGCCATCTTTGCTCATCGCTCGGATATCTACCGTCTTCGAACTCCAGTTGATGCCTCCATCGGTTGAGAACTCGATGCTCAGCTTGGGGCTTGTGGTGGAGTTACGCATATACACGTTGACTTTATTGTAACCACCGGTGACGTCTACCTCCACATCTTTCTTCTCTATGTAGGCATCTGGGCCGGCGATCTCCGCGTAGCCAACCGAATAGGGCTTGTAGAGCCAGTCTATGATGCCGTCACTGGCGGTCCAGTTCTGCTCCAGTTTGAACATATCTCCCGCGAACGGGAAAAGTCCACCGGGGGCACCGTTCTGAATGTCTATGACGCTGACCTCACGCTTGCGATTGGCCTGTTTGTAGACCAGCAGCTCATCTGCAGTGGCTTTTCCGTTGGCGTTGAACCCGACTGAGCCCGTGCGATAAGTGGCGTCTGCCAGCGTGTCCACCAGCCGCTCGTCGATGTAGGTTTTGATTGCCGCACCGCTGGCATCTATCCGAACTCGGAACCAACGGTTTGGGTCTAGATCAGGCACCGCAATCATCTTGAGTGTGGTCAGCGAGTTGCCCGTCCGCTTTTTGGCGGTGATGGTGCCCTTCGCGAACGCCCACACGTATCCGTTGGCCTTATCCGAGTAGAATTCCAAATCGGCAGCACCTTTCATATACGTGTTGACGATGTAGTCAGAGCCTGAAAACTTCGTGCGGATTTTGGCACCCTTCGCTAACGCGAGGTGGCTGTTGGATACCGAAGCACCCTTCGTGTTGGAGAAGCGCCCAAGCCCCTGTTCATCAAACGCCTCGCCTACATCGGCGGTGGTGGAGGTGAAGTCCGTGACATCAAACCGGCTGGCTGGCAGTTCGCTCATCATCTCCTTACTTCCAGTTTTCGTGAAGTAGTAATAGGGCACGGTACCGGGAAGGCCCACATCGATACAGTTCTGTATCGTGATCTTGGGATGTGTTTCATAGTGGTCGGAGCTGACGTAAAATGTGGACTGGGCGGTGATGTCCCTTCGTCCGTTATTGATGGACAGACTGTTTTTGATGGTGTTGCCATGGGTCGTTCCTTTGCCATCATTTTGCAGCAGAAACTGGCCGTCGTTGTCGTGGACATAGCAGCGGTCGATCACGCAGTTGGTGTTGTTCTCTTCCCAGTCAATGCCGCAGGCATCATAAGCTTGTCCGCCGTTGGTGGTATACGCCACCTCAGTATCTTGAATCAGGCACTCCGTAGTATTTTGCACCAGGATGCCGCACGAACCAGGGTTGAAACTTCGTCGTCCAGTGTTGATGAACTTCGAGTTTCTGACGGTGATGTGGCCTTCTACCTTATCGACATCCGCAAAGTTCTCACAACTGTAGAGCATCAACCCCTGTATCGCGGAGTTGTAGGCCTGGAAGTTGTTGATGTCCACATAACTGCCTACGATCTCGCCTGGCGAGTCGCAGTTGTCGGTGGTGACATCCGTAATCTCGACATGCTTGATAAACCTGAGCCACATCCCCCAGGACAACGGCGCACCCTCTGGACCCCGCTTATCGACATCAAAAATCGTGTTGATGGTCATGTTGGAGAATCGACAGTTTTGGATGCTCAAGCCATCGAAAAAGGAGTCAAAGGACTTGAACGATGAGATACCCAAAAGATAGTGGTCCATGTTGATGTTGCGTATCCGGTAAGCCTTCATGGTCTCTGGATTGGAGAGGGAGATACCCGGCTTATCCTTGCCGCCATCCTTGAACAGCGGGTTAAATCCTGCGCCATAGGCATCGATGGTGATCCATCGGCCGGCCGTCAGATCTCCGCTGCCTTTCGGGGCCAGGTGGGCATTAATGAATGTGTCACCACGCTTGAAGAGTATGTTGTCTCCCGGCTGCATGGCGATCTTGTTGACCGGTAGCACCGTCTTGAAAGGGCTCTTTTCACTCCGGCCATCGTTGTGGTCATCGCCAGTGGAGGCACTGACATAGTAGGTCGTGCCAGAACCCAGATCGCTTGGGGTGCCACTCATCTTGACCGCTGCCGGTGGTTTCGGCCAGTTCGGAGCTGGCAGTTGTGTTGCCTGCGCCTGCGATGCGTATAAGCAGAGCACCAGCAGTGCGGGTATGATGTGTTTGGCCAAGTTGAGTTCCCTTTCGTCTGAGCCTGAAGTTTATTGCTATGTTTATTGTGTCGCACTATTAGCAGAATTGCTAGACCGGTCTAGCATGGGTTTGGTGGGGGTGCCACACCCCGGTTGCTGATTGGACGGATGCGATAGTATACGGGTTGGTGCTACTCATGAGAAGGCAATTACCCACCAATAATAAACGAGCTCACACGCATCCACCACCGAGACATTAATGTCGCGGCAGCATGGTCATTTAACCAATCTGGCGCGGAAGTCATACCTGCCCGACGGCAGCTCGCAGACCACGACACCGTCCGCCAGCCGGAGCAGCTTCACCTCGGGAACCGCAACCAGCGGGTGGCCGCCTTCGGTGACCGCACTGGGTTTGGACGCCGGTATATGAACCGTGGCGGTGCAGTTTGCGGGCACGCGAATCTGCCAGTGAAAGCTGTCGCCTTCGATCTTCCAGTTACTCTCGATCAAACCGTAGATCGACTGGAATGAGGCGTTCACCCACTCCAGATCGCCTACGGGTTCCGGACACATGATGATGTGCTTGAAGCCGGGCTTCTGCGGATCATACGCAATCCCGGCCAGCGAGCGATACATCCAGGCGCCCAGATAGCCGGACAGGATGGTCTGGCTCTGCCCGTTCATGCCCGGGTCGCGGGTGTCACGGTCCCAGCGTTCCCAAATCGATGTGCCGTCTTTCGCCACCATATATCCCCAGCTCGGGCGCGTGGTCTGGGTGAGTATCGTGTAGCCCACATCGGTTCGGCCGACCTCGGTGAGGGTCTGCATCAGCCATTTCATTCCCGGACAGCCGACGGTCAGATGGCCGTGTTTTTTGACCATGATGTCCTTCACCAGGTTCTCCGCCACGGCCTTTCGATGATCTGCAGGAACCAGTCCGAACGCCAACGGCAGCACATAGGATGTCTGGGTTTGGCTCAAGTAGCAGTTACCCTTCGGGTCGAAGAACGCCTTGTTGAACGCCGTTCCCACCTTCTCCGCCAGCGTTCGAAAGTGGGTGGCCTCCTTAGGTTCTCCCAGGAAGTCGGCGGTCTTGGTCAGCATCGTGCAGTTGTAATACAGATACGCGGTCGCGAACAAGTCTTTCGGGGTTCCGCCGAAGTCCGACATCTTACCGTCCATGCTGTAGGCGTCCACCCAGTCGCTATAGGTGCCCCGCCGGTAGATGAAGTCGGAATCCAGCCGGGTCTCCAGGAACCTGACCCAGCGATTCATCATCGGGTAGTTTTCGGCGATGATACGCTTGTCGCCATACATGCGGTAGTTGGACCATGGGTTGGTGGTGACCACAGAGGGCCAGCAGGGGTCGCCGGTGTATGCCCACGCCCAGTAGGAGCCAGCATCCGATATGCAGCCGTCTTCGCGCTGATCAACACGGCATTCACCCAGGAAGCTATTGTAGAAGGCGGCCACATTGTACATATAGCCTTCGGTCTCGGAGCTCATCTCCGACACACTGAGCCAGGCCTGCCGCTCATCGCGGTCGGGATCCATCGGCACACCGCGCTCCTGCATCCGCACCGTGCGCTGCATGTTGGCGTAGATTTTGTTCACCAGCTCGTTGGAGCAGCTTAATGAGCCGACCTTCTCCAGGTCGGTATGCACCACCAGCATCTCCAGATCGTTGATGGTTGGAACGCCAGGCCAGCCGGTGATCTCCGCGAAACGCATCCCCTGACCACGGAAGCGCGGTGCCCATGTTTCCAGTCCATCCCCTTTGAGGGTATACATGTCCGTAGAGAGCGCGCTGCGGTTCGGCGCCATGTCGATCATGCCATCGGGATGACGGTCGAATGTGGTGCGAATCACCACCCGAGTATCCCTGGGCCCCTTGAGCTTGATGCGCACCATGCCGTAGAGGTTCTGGCCGAAATCGGCCACATACACCCCGGGCCTGGGGTTGGCGATCGCCATCGGCTTGAGCGTCTCGATCACCCGCATCGGTTCGTGCATCTGCACGATCAGCTTGCCGCCCGGGGCGGAGACCAACTGAACGGGCTGCCATTTGGAGTCATCGAAACCCGTCTTATCCCAGCCAGCCTGCTCCATGCGGGCGTCATACTCCTCGCCGTCAAATTCGCTGTTGGCGCGGATCGGCCCCTGGTCGGTGATCTTCCAGTTGGCGTCGCTGACCACAAGCCGCGAACTGCCGTCGGCGAACTCCAGCCGCATTTGAAACAGCAGCTTCGGATAGCCGAAAGTGGGCGTGGCCACCGGCAGCAGCACCCTCGGAGCAAAGAAGCGTCCGTTGCCCAGCATCACCCCCACCGCATTCTGACCATCCTGCAGGTATTTGGTGACGTCAAAGCAGACGTACATCGCCCGCTTGTCGTATCGGCTGTGGGTGGGGTCCATGATGCGGTTGTCCACCTTCTTGCCGTTTAAATAGAGCTCCGAAAAGCCCAGACCGCTCATGAACACGGTGGCCCGATCGAGCCTTGGTAATACTTCGATCTCGCGGCGCAACATGCGGGCAGGCAGACGGCGGTGGTCGGATTGTGCTGTGCTGCCCCAGGGTGCCATCCCGTAGGATCCCAACACGCGGGCCGGCTTCCATGCGGGCTCGTCCAGCGGTGCGGTCTGCCAGCCAGCGTCTACACTCTTGCTCACACGCCAGTCGGCATCCGTGTTGATGATCAGCGGGCTGCCCTGAGAAAACTCTAGCTGCAGCTCCGCCAGCAACCCTGCTGGATTCACCGTGTCGGTGCCCAGCTCGTTCGTCACCTCGATCGCCAGGGTGTTTTCGCCGCTGTGCAGCCACCGGCTGATATAAGCATCTGCTCGGTTGGGGTAACCGCCGCCGTCAGCCGCCTTTTCGCCGTTGACCCAGAGGGCGAATTTGTTGTCGGTCAGCAGATATATGTGCGCCTTCGTCAGCGTCCGGTCGGACGGAAGAGTGAATGTGCGACGGAAATGGCGTGTCTCGGCCCCGACGCCCGCCACGGCGTTTCCCTCAGGATACCAGAGCCATTTGGCCTCGCGGAAGAGGGGGTCTGAAGCTTCGTCCAGGCCGATCCATTTACCCTTCCAGTCTTCGGGCTGCAGTAGCCCCATCGACCAGTGTGCCGACGCACTCCATTGTGAGGCCCGGCCCTGCTCATCCCACACTCGCAGCTTCCAGTAGCATCTTTGCTCAGATTTCAGGCGTTTTCCCGCATACACGATGTGCAGTTGCTGATCGGACTGGATTTTGCCGGTATCCCACAGATCACCGTGCTCGCGCCGCAGGGCCTCTTCGCTGGAGGCCACTATGATCTGATATGCCGTCTGCCGCTGACCGCGGGCTTCGCCCTCACCCGCTTCCAGCCGCCAGTTGAGACGTGGAGCGGTGACATCAATGCCCAGCGGGTTCTTGAGATACTCACAACGGAGATCGGTGGGGCTCAGACTGTTTAGAATCGGCATGGTTTGTTATATCCTCTATATGGTGATCGCAGGAATGCATGTCTCTTTCCTCCATTGTACTCTGCGACCGATATGGGGGCGAAACCAGGCAAAACACCTTCATGGCGCGAGCGGTAAGAATGGCGGGGTACCAATGTCGAATACCCGGCCAATGACAAATAAGGACTAATATGAATACCACTACTTCCAGTCACATGCGAATGCTACAGTTCTGGACAGCACTCATTGCCTCTCTGGCATTGGTAGGACCGCTGAATGCCGCGACACCGCGCTTCGAGGCCCGGTATGACGCCACTGACCAAGGCCCCATCATACGCCACGGTGACGGGCCGGATGGCTGCGATGCGCATGGAATGCGCGAGCCCAGCATCGTGCAGCAGGACAGCAAATTCTACCTTTTCTATGACGGTTGTGCCGCTCCCGGCTGGATCGCCTGCCTGGCGACCAGCGATGACCTCAAAACCTGGAAGAAGCACGGGCGTGTTCTGTCACTGGGTCCTGCGGGGTCCGATGACTCCGCGACCGCCAGCAGTCCCTGGCTGAGGAAGCAGGGCGATACCTGGTATATGTATTACCTCATTTCTGCCGCAGCTTCACCAGCTCCAGACTACGTGCCCATTGGGCCATACCTGGCGCGAATGGCCACCTCAAAGTCGATCATGGGGCCGTGGATACAGCACAGGGACTATGTGCCGTTCCGTGGGACCTATGCGGGAGACATCATATGGTACCACGGCGAGTACATGATGTTCGTCAATGGCGGTCAGGGGATCGCACGAACCAAGGATCTGAGTAAGCCATGGACGGTAGACGCGAAACGGCAGATCACGCTGCCAATGGAAAACTCCTCTATATATTTCGAGCCGAGTAATGGCTACTACTGGATGTTCTTGAACCACATCCGTCTATACCCTTATCCACATACCGATGCGACTTATGTGTTCTGGACGAAGAACCCCAATAAGTGGAGCGACCGCGACCATGCCGTCGTGCTGGACGGCCGCAACAGCAAGTGGAGCAAGGCGATTACGGGCATGGCGACGGTGACGAAGGTGGGTAACCGCCTCGCCATCTTTTATGACGGTAATGATTCGACTGACATTGGCCACATGGGACGCGATATCGGCCTGGCCTGGCTCGATCTTCCGCTGTCACCCGAGAAGGTGAAGCTGCTGGCTTTACCTCCCAGTGAGGAGGACGACACAAGCAGTCTGAAGGACTGGATATGGCACCCGACGGTGGGTGATCAAGCCGCCACGGTGCGCTTCCGAGGGAGCCTCGATCTCCCTGCCGGTGTGAAGGCCAAACGCGCCCAGTTGACCATCACCGCCGATAAATCCTACACGCTTTGGTTGAACGGCCAGCGCGTCGGCAGAGGAACCAACTGGCAGGGGTTGGGCATATATGATGTCACGAAGAATCTGCGGGCAGGCCGCAACACGATTGCCGCAGAGGTGGTCAACGACGGTGGTGCAGGCGGGATGATCGCGGGCCTTAAAGTGTGGCTTGCGAATGGGCGGGTGATCACCAGCGGCTCATCCAGCGACTGGCGATGCGAAACCGGCACTGGGACTGATCTGAGTTGGACGAAACCGGAGTTTCAAGCCAACTGGCTTGCGGCGAAGAAGCTGGGGAATGCGGGTGCTCTACCCTGGCAGTTGGGCTCCTCTGAGCTGGATCTGCTGCCCAAGGCCTTGGCAGCCCGTGCCGCGAAGGTGCAGGCAGGTCCACCCAGCCTGCATCTGGGTGGCGGCTTTGAGAAGGGGATGCAAAACTGGAAGGTGACCGGTGGAGACCGCATCGCGTATGACTGGGACCGCTTCTCGCGTAACCTCTGGATGGGTGACTTCTACCTCTGGCTGAACGGTCCGGGTGGTGTGGCGGAGCAAATCAGCTCTGTGCCCATCCAGGCAGGAACCAGATATACCCTTTCCGCCGAGGTGGGATACAGCCTGGACATCCGCAAGAGCAACCTGCCGTGGCCTGGTGGTCGGCTGGTGCTTGTCTCAAAGGGAGCTGATGGAGTGAAGCCGCTGGCGTCGGTGATACTGCCACCATTTACCAGTGCGGAAGCGGGCCGATTCAAGAAGGTCAGCCTCACCTGGAAGGGTAGCTCCTCCGCGAAAGGTCGGCTCATCGGTGCGCGGCTGGAGTCCAACGGCCCGCAGATCGCGTGGGACAACGTGCGGCTGGTGGAGGAGACTGTTGGCGGGCGAGGGGACTAAATCCGCGGCAGCATGAGCTGGTGGCCTGCGATTTGGGCGTTCGGCCCCGTGTCGACGGGTTCTATCGCCCCAGGGGGCTCCATCACCCGTCGCTGATCAAATGGCTGCCCGCGTCGCTTCGCTCCTGCGGGCGCTGGCGGAGGGCTCCCGGCGCCCGCTTGCGGGCTGCGACTCATCAGACGCGCGGTGAGGAAACCCCATTTATGGGGTGACTAAACCCGCGGCATCGTGGCTGATCACCGGCGACGTGGGCTATTGGCCCAGTGTCGACGGGTTCTATCGCCCCAGGGGGCTCCATCACCCGTCGCTGATCAAATGGCTGCCCGCGTCGCTTCGCTCCTGCGGGCGCTAGCGGAGGGCCATCTGCGCCCGCTTGCGGGCTGCGACTCATCAGACGCGCGGTGAGGAAACCCCATTTATGGGGTGACTAAACCCGCGGCATCGTGGCTGATCACCGGCGACGTGGGCAATTGGCCCAGTGTCGACGGGTTCCATCGCCCCAGGGGGCTCCATCACCCGTCGCTGATCAGGTGGCTGCCCGCGTCGCTTCGCTCCTGCGGGCGCTGGGGGAGGGCCATCTGCGCCCGCTTGCGGGCTGCGACTCATCAGACGCGCGGTGAGGAAACCCCATTTATGGGGTGACTATACCCGCGGCAATGTGGCTGGTGGCCTGCGACATGGGTTGATATGCCCGTGTCGACGGGATTGGCTAACCGCCAGACCGGCGCGGTCTACAGCCTTCTGTAGTCGCTAGCGTACTGACAGACCGCCCCGGACATAGGCAATTGGGGGTTCAGCTAGCCACAAAACCTCCCCGGACAGTGCCACACAAAAGGCCGGCGCGGATAAACCGCGTCGGCCTGATGGGATACCGCCTGTGGCGATCCTATTTGTATTTTGCGAGTTGGGCGCGGCTCTGCTTGGCACTGCGGTCGGCCAGGTCCAGAATGTGAATCGGTCGTCGAGCCCACTCAGGGGTGATGATGAGTTCCTCGCCTTTGATCAGGTGGTCGGCGATGTTTTGATACAGCTTCCAGCCTTCACCGGCGGGGTTGCCACCGCGGCGGACGGTCGATTCGCCCTTCTCATTGCGGCTGATGACTTCATATGAGCCATGGTCCATGATGTAGGTGCCCTTGGTGCCTGTGATCTCCAATACGCCGCGCTTCGGGTTGGAATCCAACTGGCTGATGGTCAGGGTGAGCCACTGTCCGTTACTGAAGCGCACCACAGCCTGGCCTTCATCTTCGTTGGTGTCTTTACCCCATTTGGTTTGGTCGGCCCAATAGCCATACTTGGCATAACCGCTCACTTCCACCATGTCGCCATCCAGCAACTGCAGGCTGTATTCCAGAACGTGAACGCCCCAGTCATACATAATTCCGCCGGAGATGGTCTTGCTGCTGCGCCACCAGTCGCCCGGCTTACCATAGCCGCCCATATGCGCTTCGATACGGACGACATCGCCGATCGCTCCGCCGCGAATCTCTTCCACAGCCTTGAGGATGCATCCGTCCCAGTGACGGTTGTGATAGGTGCTCAGCACCACGCCGTTCGCTTTGGCGGCCGCGATCATGGCGTCACATTCGCCGGTGGTGATGGCCAGCGGCTTTTCGCAGACCACATGCTTGCCTGCTTTCAGGCATTGCAGGGCCAGTTTGGCATGGGTGTTATGCGGGGTGATGATGGCAACCATGTCTACATCGCATTTGCTCAGCATGGTACCAAGGTTGGCGTATGTGGCGATGCCAGGGAAGTCCTTCTTGGCCTGCTTGCGCAGATCCTCGCTCAACTCCACCACAGCGGTGGGCACCATTCCGGCTTTCGCCATTTCATTAAGGTGGGCTCTGCCCATTCCGAAGGCTCCGCTGTATCCTACGACAGCGACTTTGATCTGATCGGCACTTACGTATTTCGGCATATGTGTTTACCTCATGTAGTTTGGGGGTATCATCTCTGCTAGTTTAGCCCTTACATGCCTGTTTCCCTTCACCATTTCGGGTATATGCCGAAAGTTGCTAATCTCCTTTACGCCTTGCACACGATATAATAAAACCAGTAGCAACCGCATGGAGATGAAGCCCCGAATATGCTGGACCCAACCACTTTAGAGTTACAACCATACCGATATAAATTGGACGAACTGGCCATCAGCCTGAAGGTTGAGTATGTTCGCCTGCAGATAGCTGATATCGAAGCGAAAACCACAAACGCGGCCTTTTGGGACAACCCCACCGAGGCGCAGTTCACAATGCAGCAGCTCAACACACTGAAGCAAAGCATCGCCCCATGGGAACAGGTCAACCAGCAGTTGGCCGACCTGGAGGCGACGGTCGAGTTGCTGAAGGAAGACGAGGATGAGGAGCTCATCGCCGAATTCCTGGAAGAGGTGGAGACGCTCAAAACCAGTCTGGACAACCTGGAAATTGAGACCCTGCTATCGGGCGAGCACGATGACAGAACCGCCATTCTGGAAGTGAACGCCGGCGCGGGCGGCACCGAGAGCTGTGACTGGGCGGAAATGCTGTTGCGCATGTATCTGCGCTGGGCCGCCTCCCGCGGATTTCATACGGAGATCATTGACCATAACCCTGGCGACGTGGCGGGAATCAAAAGCGCCACCATCCGCATTGAGGGCCGAAACGCCTTCGGATACAGCCGCGGCGAGAGCGGAGTGCATCGCCTGGTGCGCATCTCGCCTTTTGACTCCAACGCCCGCCGACATACCTCCTTCGCCTCTGTCGATGTGGTGCCGGAAATCGAAGTGAACGAAGTGGATATGAACACCGACGACATCAAGCTGGAGACCTTCCGCGCCAGCACCGCCGGTGGGCAGCATATGCAGAAAAATGAAACCGCCGTGCGCTTGACGCATATCCCGACCAATACGGTAGTCACATGTCAGAATGAGCGCAGTCAGGGGCAGAACCGGCTGCTGGCCATGAAAGTTTTGGGTGCACGGCTGGCGGAGCGTGAACGGCGTCTTGCGATCGAAAGGCTCAACGAGCTGCGTGGCGACACCGCCCCAATCGAATGGGGGCACCAGATCCGCAGCTATGTATTCCAGCCGTATTATATGGTGAAGGACCACCGCACCAACGCCGAATCGGGCAGTGTGCCCGCCATTATGAATGGCGACATCGACCTGTTCATCCACGCCTATTTGAAATGGAAGAAGTCGAAGGAGATCTAAAATGGCCAGACATCTGCGACGGGTTACCTGGCTGATGGCTGGTATTACGGCAGTCTGCTCGATTGGGTGTTCTACCGCACCGATGTTCGATGGGGACCGAGCTTATACAGACCTCAAGAAGCAGGTGTCGTTTGGCCCTCGTGTGCCGAACACCAAACCGCACACACTGTGTCGCGATTGGATGGTGAGCCAGCTAAAACCCCTAGCCGATAAGGTGATCGTTCAGAGTTTTTGGGACCACGCGCGAGATACGGATCTAAATCTTAACAACGTGATCGCTGTGTTCAACCCGAAGGCCAGCAAAAAGCTGATGATCGCCGCCCATTGGGACAGCCGCCCCGTGAGCGACCAGGCCAGCTCTGAGAGTGACCGTGTTAAACCCGTGCCTGGGGCCAACGATGGAGCCAGCGGTGTGGCTGTGCTGCTGGAACTAGCCCGCTGCTTGAAGCAAAAAGCGCCGGATGTGTGCGTGGTGCTTGCTTTCTGGGATGGTGAAGACTACGGTCCAAACACCAAACAGATGTTCCTGGGCAGCCGTTATTTCATACAAGACCCTAGAGGATTCCGGCCAGATAGCGGAATTCTGCTGGACATGATCGGTGACTCGGATCTGCAGATATCCCGCGAAACGAACTCCGATATCTCCGATTGTACCGCGTTGGATCGGCTTTGGGCGATCGCGGCCGATAAGGGATACCAGAAGCATTTCCCAGAACATCTCGGCCAGCCAATTGAGGATGACCACATCCCCTTCATCGGAGCGGGTGTTCCGTTTGTAGACCTCATCGATTTTGACTACCCATACTGGCACACCCCCGCCGACACCGCCGATAAATGCAGTGCCAAAAGTCTGAAAGTGGTGGGTGATGTGGTGTTGAGCTATATCTACCAGTATGGTAAGGGTAAGGCAGAGTAGGGTTCGTGTCAGTTATCCATAATGATAACGGCCCCTTGGAAACGCCAATCTCCCGATTGGCATTTTCTCCGTTCGTGTCCATTTGTGGTTGAATACCGGCCAATAGGATTTGAAGGACGAGGTGGACAAGGTGGACATGGAAATGAAGGGCCCATAGCAGGGCAAGGGGCAGCTATTTACTGCCCCTTATGCATATCGTGGCTAGAACGAAATCTGCAGGTTGTTGATCAGCATATCGGTCTTCATGCCGATGGCGGGGTTGCTGTGGACGAAGTTCATTTGCCACAGCATGTTGTCTTTCATGTAGTGGTTCACGCCCAGTGTGTATTCATTAATGTTGTCTGATGCGGCCCAGCGGTTGGGGTCGTACTGATCCCATCGAGTCACAACTTCCCAGGCGGGGTTAATGCGTTTAGCAGCCAGCGCATAGAACCCGCAAGGTTCGGCTTTGGCTATGCCGTCACCTCTCCGTGCTTCGTAGATTTCACTTCGCAGCGTCCAGTCCTTGTCCTTGTACTGAAGCTCAGCAGCAAGGCGGTTATCGGGGCTGCGGTCGGTGTTTTTCCAGCCCATGTATCCGCTGGTGCCGATGCTCCAGGCTTTGCCAGGGGTGGACACGAGACGAACAGCCATGTCTTTCACATCGTTGTTGTCCATGGTGTTCTGGCCGCTGCCATTGACCACACCAATACCGATGCTGCCGTCTTTGCCTGATTTGTTAAGGTAAGCACCGAGCTCATACTGCATATCGATGCCTTTGAGGGTCATCATACTGCGTTCGGTCGTCTCCACTTTACTGGAGGACATCAATGCCTCATATCCAAATGGCACTTTCTGCTGGCCAAGGGTGAGTTTCCAGCCATCAGCCACGGGCAGTGCTGCCCAGGCTTCCATCAGCATTCGACTCGACTGGTCCATTTCCAGAGTGGTGTTGTTGTATTTCAGATCGCGGGCAGGGTCTATCTGCAGGCGCCAATCTGTGGAGCCTATGGAACCATCGAACGTGATGTAAGCCCGTCGGATGCGGAAGGAATCCGCCTTGACATGGTCCGCGCGGTCGCTGCGGTTATCGACGGTCAGGAAGTTTTGGATATAGCCGCTCACCTTGATGGTGTCTTTGGCTGGTGCTTGCACGGGGTTGTTATTCTTCGGTGTCTTCTTGAGAGCCGTTATCTCTTTTTGGATCGCCTGCAACTGCATTTCAAGCTGATCGATTCTTTTGTCGGTACCTGTATCGGCTGAAAGCATAGTGCATGAGGCAATCATCAAGAGACTGAGTGCGGCACTTGTAATCTTGTTCATAGCTGTTCCTTTTTGAGAGTGAGGGAATTCCCCATAGATATTGATAGCTTTATGTACAGAGAAATGCAAATCTGAGGTTCGATAAGCTGATCGAAATCATAATATATGGCCTAAATGGGATGGTGGATGAGCCAGATGGAAATGGATATTCGAGAATCGGCATTCTTGTTGCATAAATAGTAGAAATATGTGTATATAATAAAGTATATCTTTCCGCAGAGGTGTTGCCAATGTATCCGAAACCAAGTGCCAAACCATCACCTGCGATGTTGGAACAAATCGCCGACCAGTTACTGAAATCGACACCCGACCACAATGCATTGACAGAAGAGCAAATGAGACGCAGACGACGACAGGAGCGTGATAGCCTTAAAAAGTATGTTTGTCAGTCAGACCCCACCCTTGATGCCATGAACTACCTGAAACACCAGGAGCTGATGCTGGTGGTGACCCGAGCACGCCTAAACACGAGGCAGAAAAAGATGGTGATGCTTCTGCTGCAAGACCTCAGTGTTCAAGAGGCTGGGGCACAGATGGGTATCAAGCGCAGCTATGCCTACGAGCTCTATCACCAGGTGGTGAGCCGGCTTAGGGAGGTTTGGCTCCATGCGCCGGTCACGGGACTGGCCAGCAGCTACTGCCGCGACATCAACCGGCGTTATGCGCGGAAAAGCTGTTTCCGTCACCGGGATCAGGATCCGGGTGACCGATCGGGCGATGTATAGGAGCTAGGTCTTGGGCTATTAGCCAAACCGCATCGGAGACTTGTCTGAACCACGGATGACACGGATGGGCTCGGATAGGTTCGGATGGAGAGGAGAGGCCAACCAGGAGATTGGCGTTCCCAAGGGAAACCCCATGCGTTGGCATTCCATCCGTGTCATCCTGTCAATCCGCGTGATCCGTGGTTCAGACAACAACCCGTCTTTGCGTTGAATCCCTCTCCAGGCTAACCGCCAAACCGCGCCGGACACCGGATACATTGATTCTAGCTCCATCACAAGCTGGTAAAAAATTGGTAAGATATAAACGAAGAGTTGCGTACTTGCGAGTGCGCTTCATTATTAAAATATCCAGGAGGTCATCAGCTCAACATGGCTGAGAAGGTATATATCGCAGCGGATCTTGGTGCAGAGAGCGGCCGTGCCATCGCCGGTAAATTCGATGGTGACAAACTAAGTCTTGAGGTAGCTCATCGCTTCATGAATATCCCGCTGCGCCTGCCCAACGCTTTGAGTTGGAATACAGGCCACCTGTATGCGGAAATTCTTTCGGGTATCAAAACAATAGTCTCGACATATGGTGATGGCGTTCAGTCCGTCAGCGTAGATACCTGGGGCGTGGATTTCGGCCTGCTCGATAAGTCGGGTGCGCTGATGACCATGCCTGTTCACTACCGTGACAAGCGTAATGTACTGGCTTTCGACGAGCTGCGGCAGAAGCTGGGCGACTCGATGATATACGACGCCACCGGCCTTCAGTTCATGCCATTCAACTCACTCTATCAGCTTTATGCCATGACAAAGAACCAGATGGACGTGCTGCAGGATGCCAACAAGCTGCTGTTCATGCCCGATATCTTCCATTATTGGCTGAGCGGAGTGGGTGTAGCGGAAAGCACCATCGCCAGCACCTCGAACCTGGTTGATCCACGCACCGGTAAATGGGCGACGGATCTTATTGAGGCCGCCGGTATTCCGACCCACTTCTTGCCTGAGCTGGTTAAACCGGGCACTATCCTGGGTGATGTTCGCGATGACGTGGTGTTTGACACCAAAGCTAGTGGTGTGAAGGTCGTGGTGCCTGGATCGCACGACACCGCCAGTGCAGTGGCCGCGGTGCCTGTTGCCGATGGCGACCGTGACTATGTCTTCATGAGCTCCGGCACCTGGTCGTTGATGGGCATGGAGCTGGACAGCCCCATCATCAACGCAGATAGCCGCCGGCTGAACTTCACCAACGAAGGCGGGGTGGAGAACACCATCCGCTTCCTGAGGAACATCTCAGGGCTGTGGCTGGTTCAAGAGCTGCGCCGTGGTTACGAGCGTGATGGTGAAGTTTACAACTACACCGAACTCACTCAGATGGCCGCCGAAGCACCGGAGTTCCGCAGCCTGGTGGACCCCGATGATATGAGCTTCATGGCACCGCAGGACATGCGCGCCGCTGTGGCGGAGTTCTGCCAGAACAGCGGTCAGCCGGTACCTAACACACCCGGTCAGTTCAACCGTGCCGTGCAGGAGAGCCTGGCGATGCGCTACCGATGGGTTGTGGAGCGGCTGCGTGAGCTGACGGGCAAGAAATTGCCGACCCTGCACATTGTGGGCGGCGGCACCCAGAACAAGCTGCTGTGCCAGTTTACCGCCAACGCCACCGGATGCCGTGTGGTGGCTGGCCCTGTTGAGGCCACCGCAGCCGGTAACGTGCTAATTCA
Source organism: Armatimonadota bacterium (assembly GCA_963677485.1). Classification (GTDB taxonomy): domain Bacteria; phylum Armatimonadota; class HRBIN16; order HRBIN16; family HRBIN16. The sequence continues at coordinate 2,920,075 of OY781964.1, forward strand.
GATGATGGCGATGGGTGATGTGAAGAGCCTGAGTGAGGGCCGCGAGCTCATCCGACGCTCGTTTGAGGTTCACGAATACCTGCCCAAATCCCAGGAGAAGTGGGATGCCGCCTACGAACGCTGGATGAAGATCGCCAAGTAGACGCTTCAATGACCAACAGCCCCAGGCCCCGGCCTGGGGCTGTTTTGTTTTTTTTGGGGTTGGTATCCACAGATGACGCAGATGACGCAGATTGGATTGCTACCGCCTAAGTCCGGGGCGGTCTGGCGGATAGCCCCTGGGAACGCCAATCTCCCGATTGGCCATCCCCTCCCATCCCCATCCGCGTTCATTTGCGGCTCAATAGCCCCTACCGGACAAGTAGGATGAGTAAGACGAGTAGGACAATGGTTGGCTTGCCCCTCGCCATCCGAACCCATCCGTGGAATCCGTGGTTCAGAAAATCCCCCGCCACTGTCAATCGCCTAATGCGCGCCGGACCATGGTAGACAACTCACTCATGGAAAACGGCTTCTGGATGAAATACATCCCTTCCTCAACTTTTCCCTGGTGAGCAATCACATCGGAGGTGTATCCTGACATAAACAGACGCCCCATGCCAGGATAGTATGACAGCAGATTCCTGGCCAGATCGCGGCCATTCATCTCGGGCATCACCACATCGGTGAGCAAAAGGTTGATTTCGCCATGGTGCCGCTTGGCCAGCTCGGTCGCTTCACCAGGGGAGGCCGCGGCAATGACATTGTAGCCCAGGCGTTCCAGCATCTTCTTTGCCAATCTGAGTATAGACGTTTCATCCTCTACCAGCAGTATGGTTTCGTGACCGCATATGGTGGGGACTGTTGTTATCCCTTCCAGCAACTCCTTGGTAATATGTTTGAACCTTGGGATATAGACGCTGAAAAGAGTACCATGGCCCAGCTCACTATAGACGTTGATGAAGCCGTCATTTTGTTTTACCGCACCATACACGCTGGCAAGTCCCAATCCGGTACCTTCGCCTACACCTTTGGTGGTAAAGAACGGTTCAAAAACATGGGTTAAAATGTCCTTGCTCATCCCGCATCCGCTATCATTGACTGTCAAGCGCACAAAATCCCCAGGTTCGAAGCCTGTATGAATCGCACAATAGGATTCGTCTATCGTGATATTGTTGGTCTCGATTTGCACTTGACCCACATCGGCGATAGAATCGCGAGCGTTCACGCACAAGTTGGCTAGTATCTGGTTTACTTGAGAAGGATCCATCTTCACCCTCCATATATCAGCCGAGGGCTTCCACATGAGCTGCACATTTTCGCCGACCATCCGTTCCAGCATCTTTAACATGCCCGCGATGGTCTCATTCAAATCCAGTTCTTTAGGCTGCACGGTCTGTTTTCGAGCGAAAGCGAGAAGCTGTCTGGTGAGTTCCGCAGATCGTTCCGCAGCTAGTTTGATTTCGGTTAGGTCTTCATACAGTGGTAGGGTGGGATCCAATCCATCCATAGCCATCTGTGTGTGCCCGATAATCACGCCCAGCATATTGTTGAAATCATGTGCCACACCGCCTGCAAGACGGCCCACGGTCTCCATCTTCTGGGCCTGCTGTAGTTGGGTCTCAAGCGCGACTCGGACTTCCTCTGCCTTTTTTCGAGCGGTGATATCGTGGTAAAAAACAACTATCTGTCCGTCCCCAGTTGGATCATACTTGATGCTGATCTCTAAATCGCATATGGTGCCGTCCTTGCGCCGGTGCTGCGATTCGAACCGCATTTCACCTAGTTTTATAAGCTCATCGTGACGGGCATCGATCTCTCCTACTGAGTCAATCGCCTCCAGGTCAGATATGCGCATTGACAATAACTCCTGTGCGCTATAACCGATCATCCGGCAATAAGCCTCATTTACATCCAACACTTGCCCCTGCATATTGGCTAGCAAGAAGCCGTCCATGGCTGTCTGAAGTATGGTTCGATGCCAATCATCGCTTTGTTTTAGCTTTGCCTCCGCTTGAATGCGCATCATCGCAGACCCGATGTGAGCAGCGATACCTTCCATCATTTCGACAGTCTCAAGCGTAAACCGACCTTTCCTCTTGTCGTTAAGTTGAATGAGCCCCACTATGGTTTCTTGGATTTTGATGGGCACTAACGCCACCGATGCGTAGTTTTGGTGGATGCAGTTGTTTCGCGGGCGGTTCCTGGGCTCCTGATCAGGCGTCAGCTCCAGCAAAGGGAAGGAATCATTCACCCAGAAGCTGCCGCCGCGTGTCATGAGCGGATGAGCCGGGTCAGTTCTGCCGGATATCACCAGTCCGCAGGTACACTCCAGGCTGATATTCCCATCGCAGTCGCGGCACACACCACCGTCGGCTCCACGCTCAATCAATGAGTTTTCCGTCAACAAAAAATCGGATGAAAATCCGTCTTGAACGAAATAGGGGTAGTCATCGCCGTCCTGCAGCCTGATCCCTACTGCGTCAAACCCGGTGTGCGACTTTATGGAGCCCAACACACGCTGGATGGTCTTTGGGAAAGGTGCCGAATCATTCAGGATTTTGAGCACATCAATGCTCATTTCACGGTAGATTTCTGCTTGCTTGTGTTCTGTGATGTCGCGTATGACAACGAGAATCCTGGTCTGACCCGCAATCTGGGTTCTGCGCATGGTGTTCTCTGTGTAGAAGAGCTCTCCCGTATTCTTTTTCGATAACCACTCATACACGGGTGTCTGCCCCTCCATCGCTCGCTGGAGGTATGGTTGTGCTTCATCTAGTGTGTATGGGTGCGCATTTGCACTTAACTCGCCAGTTTTGCAGTTCCGTGCTTCTTCCTTTGAGCTAAAACCATACATTCTGAGCATAGCGTTATTGACATCCAGTATTTGCCAGGTTACAGGATCGTGGATGATCATGGCATCCACTGCGGCATCAAAGATATCGTGGTATCTTGTTACACTCTGCCGCATAGCCTCCTCTTCCAGTTTACGCTGGGTGATGTCGCTTATCACCACTCGGCAGACGGCCGAGCCGCCGGTATCTTGCGTAGTCGTGGCTTCCAAACGCACCCAGAACGATTTGCGGTCATACGTTAACATCCGCAGTTCGCACAGTTGCGGATCACCACTGCTAAAAAGCTGTTTGCGGTGCAGGTAGTAGATGTCCTGATCTTCAGGGTGAATGAATTTGCTTAATGGCCGTTTGATCAGTTGTTCGCGGGTTGTGGCCAGTAACTTCACGGCGGTGAGGTTGGCCTCGAGGATGATGCCTTGATCATTGACCGTGCAATAGCCCACAGGGGCCAGATCATATAGGTCGATATAGCGAGCGCGCGAGGCGTCCAGTTCCGATTGCGTCCTGCGCAGCTCATCGTTCTGCATTTCCAGCTCAATCTGGTGTACCTGCAGCTCATGCACTGTTCTGGCGATTTGCTCGGGAGACAGGGATGCCGTGTTTCCTGGCAAAAGTGCCTCATTAGCTAGCGACTTCTCCTCGGCAATCCGACGCATCGCGGCGGCCTGTTCGGACCGGTCATCAATATTGCTCATTGTGTGCCTCCCTCGCTCGGGTGTTGGGTTCCGACTATCCGTTCCGTTGTGGCAATTGCATACATATCGCCCGCCTCATTCACCAGCGCGGTCGATATGATTGAGACCTCTACGATTTTACCCTGTTTTGTGATCCTCTGGGTAAGATACGACTCTAGAATCTCGGCTTGGCTGAGCTGGTGAATCTTATGCAGTGCATCCTGTCGCAAGCCCTCAGGGATGCGGTCGCGCACATTCATCAGCAGTGCCTCCTCCTCACGCCAGCCATACATCCGCACCGCCCCAGGGTTCCAGGCCAATATGCGGCCCTCCAGGTCTTGCACGGTAATGGCGTCGTGTGCATCGCGCACTACAACCGCTAGACGGAGCATTTCATTCGCTTTTCGAAGGGCATCCCGTGCCTGTTGGATTTCTCCAATATCGATAAAGGTGATCACTGCACCCTCAACAACATTATCTGTGGTGCGGTAAGGCATAATACGCAGCGCATACCACGCTCCAGCTAACGTCTGCACTTCTACCTCTTTCGGGACTAAGTGATCCAGTACGGCCTGAGTGTCCTCTACAAGCTGATCATATCCCATGAGGTTTGATGCGATGTGGCCGACTGGCCTGCCCACATCGCTGTCGATCAGGTTAATGATCTTGGTGATGGCAGGGGTGAAACGTAGAATGTGCAGATTATGGTCTACAAATACAGTGCCGATGCCGGTACCAGCTAGTAGATTGTTCATGTCGTTATTGGCCCGTGACAGATCTAGAACCTTGGTCTGCAGTTCGGTATTTACTGTGGCCAGTTCTTCGTTGACTGACTGCAGCTCCTCCTTAGAGGTTTCCAGCTCCTCATTTGTCGACTGCAACTCTTCGTTTACCGACTGCATCTCTTCGTTGGAGGATTTCAACTCTTCATTGGATGTCTCCAGCTCCTCGTTGGTGGTCTGAAGGTATTCATCTTTGGCGCGCAGCTCCTGCGTGAGCGCTTCAATGCGGCTATAAACATCAATACCAAGTGTATCAGAACCGGCTGGTATGGTGGCATCATGCGGCACTGGGGAGATTTCAACAGCTGGTGCCTGCTCCAGGATGACCAGATAGAGGGACACATCGGGTGCAGTAGATAAGTTGGACAACACAGGCCGGACTGTGAGATTTACTAAAGTGAAATCACCGTTTGTTTTGACGCGCAGCCCCTTGCGGCTCACTGTCTCTTTTCTGACAATTACCTCATGCAGAGCGGCGGTTAAATCAGGCTTCAACCCTTCACGGGCCATCTGCAGGATGTTGCTGATACCTGCCTCGCCCGGCGCGAGCTCAAGGTACATCCCTGTGCGGCCGTGCAGGTAGAGGATGTTGCCCTGCCCGTTCACCAGTGCACCGGCCTGGATAAGCTGCTGTAACAGTGCCTGTTCGGTGAGTTCACGTAACGGTAGCTTGGCGGGTGGTACCGGCTTGCCGACGGCAGGCGGGAGCGACACGTCTATGGCTGTCAGAGGCGGAATTACCCGGCTCTGCGTGGTGCGGTTATCCACAGGGATATCTTCTTTCCGTTGATAAAGCTTCGATTTCCTGTCCAGTGCGACGAACTGCTCGGTGAAATCACCCACCGTTTCTGAGCTGCCCAAGAATAGATAGCCCCCCGGGTTCAAGGCGTAGCGGAATAGTGGGATCAGTTTTTTCTGCAGCTCGCTGCCCATATAGATCAGCAGGTTACGGCAACTGATGAGGTCGAGTTTGGAAAACGGAGGGTCTTTGATCACGTCATGCTCAGAAAAGACCAGCATGTCGCGAATCCCTTTGTGAACTCGGTAACCGCCTCCATTTGGCTGCTCAGTGAAGAAGCGGGCCAACCGCTCCGGTGTGATATCGGCTGAGATGCTAGCAGGGTAGAGTCCGATGCGGGCAGTGGCCACGGCACGGCTGTCGATATCGGTGGCGAAGAGCTGCACGGAGTAGTTTTGTTTCAATGCATCCAATCGCTCTGCTATTAGAATGGCGAGCGAATAAGCCTCTTCACCGGTGGAGCAGCCTGGTGACCAAACGCGAATCGTACCTCCTGCTGGTTTTCCGGCAAAGAGTTTAGGGATGACTTGCTGCTCGACGGCCAGGAATGCCTCCGAATCGCGGAAGAAGGAGGTCACGCCAATCAAAAGGTCGCGAAATAGAGCCTCCACCTCCGCAGGTGTCTGCTGCAGGTATTTGATATAGGCCTCTATGGTCTCAACATGCTGCACTGCCATGCGTCGTTCGATACGTCGATGAATAGTGCTTGGTTTATACAGCGAGAAGTCGTGGCCGGTTTGGGCGCGCAGCAGCGTGAAAATCTTCTTCAGTGCGTTTTCGTTCTTCGGTAACGCAGCGGGAGTGCTCGTTACCAGTGGCCCATATGCATGAGCAGAAAAAGCGATAAGTTGTGCAGGCATTTCGGCTGGCGGCAGCACATAGTCCGCCATCCCGGTGGCGATGGCACTGCGCGGCATGCCGTCGAACTCGGCCGATTCGATGTTCTGCGCCATCACCATGCCTCCCTCACCTTTGATGGCACGCACGCCAAGCGTGCCGTCGCTGCCGGTGCCCGAGAGCACGATGCAGATGGCGTGTTCGTGCTGGTCCTGGGCAAGAGAGCGGAAGAAATAGTCGATGGTTTGACGCTTACCTGGGGGTGATGAAGGCTCCAATAGTTGGAGGGTGCCATGTAAAAATGCCATGTCGCAGTTGGGAGGGATGATGTAGGCGCAGTTGGGTTGCACCACCATACCGTCCTCCACCTGGAAAACCTCCATGCGGGTAAAACGCCGGATGAGTTCGGTGAGGATGCTTTTATGATCTGGATCCAGGTGCTGCACCAGCACGAAAGCCATACCTGGATCGGTGTCTGCGGGCATACCTGAGAAGAAGGCCTCAAACGCCGCCAGTCCACCAGCCGACGCGCCAATACCCACGATGGGAAATCCGCTTACGGCCTGCTCTGCCGGCTGCGGCTCGGTGTCTACCGGCATCGGCGGTGGAGCTGCGATGGGCTCTATGGCTGCTTTCTCGGCAGCCTTATTTCTTGTCGGCAAATGAAGCCTCCCGTTTATTTAAATGCCCGGCTAAATCGGGGCATAAAAAGCATCATATGTTGGGAAATCAATCCGATTATCTCATATGTGTATGTCATATGGTACCTGTTATTAGTTCATGAAATGTGGATTTACGATGGAACCAAAGACGGGGGGGAACTATACCTATGAGGTGGTTATGTAAACGGTGTAGGGGCGTGGTCTCCGTGCCCAGGGCGTGGAGACCACGCCCCTTGTACGGTGGCCATATAAACGGTACCGGCACGGAAACGCCGCCCCGGTGGCCATGTGTCTATCGCGCGGCTAACTCCGCATATTCGCGGTAGAGGCGCAGATATTGCTGGTAATCGGCGAAGCTGCAGCCTGGAGGGGTCTGGTGGTCCACGCCCACCACATAGCCGCCGGACTTCATCGCGGGCATTAGCCGCTCGAACTCCTGCCGCACGCGGGCCTCACCCAGGTGCATCACGGTCTTGTCATACCCGCCCAGCATTAGGAACTCGGGGTGGTCCTGCCGAATCTGGTTGACATCAACTCCTGCCATCCGCTCCAAGGGGAGAATGCCCTCGATGCCCGACTCTTTGAACCACTTGATGGGCTCCGTGACATCGCCATCGGAGTCGGCAAACACCAGCACGCCGGCTTCCTTCAACTGGGGTACGATCTGCAGGTAGTAGGGGTGCATGAACTCGTCATACATCTTGCGGCTGAGCATGGGACCGTGGTTGTAGCTCATATCCTCGGCGAAGGTCATGATATCCGGGGTGATGATCTTGAGTACCTTCTCCAGTTGCCGTTGATGGTGTTCGACCAGCCCCTGGTTCATCTCATGCATGATTTCGGGCTCATCCAGCAGCGCGAAAAGATGCTCCTCGATGCCAAACAGGGTGCGCGGGAACCAGAAGAAGCCTTCCATTACCATCCAGATAATCGCACCTTCGGCCTGCAGACCCGCAAGATATTGCGCATACTCGGTGGAGAACCCTTCCTCGGGAAAGAGGTATTTCTGGAACTCAGGCCAGTCCGATGCGCTGGGCATCAGCGGTGCGCTGTGTCCGGTGTATGGCGGGCACTCCGGCCGTCGTGAGCCAATACCCAGGCAGCAGAACAGGTCAAGTCCTAGCTGACGCTGAAGCTCGATGCCGGCGTTCTCGGTGGGCATCACCAGCCCCTCTTCTTGCCAGCGGTTGGTGGTGAGGTGCCACCATGGGGCCCATTCCACCATGGGAAGGCGGTCGACATCCTGAAAGCTCATGGTTCGTTTGAAGCGCTCGCGTGCGGTGAGTTCTGGGCTCATGATATAGAGGTACTCCTGTGCTAGATAGTGTCTCGCATCCCATTATGGGCTGTGTGCCGGATACATATTATAACAACCGTGCGGTTGCGTGGGGTTTTAGTGGCATACGGTGCGGCAGATGCCACACGGAACCTGGTCTAGGTATGTTCGTTGTATACACAACCTTGTGTGAGGCGTGGAAGTCGCCCGCTCTGGTGGTATAACTAATTGGATCCATGCACTCCATCACCTTACGCCAAGAGGCATATATGAAACTGTCTGTATCGATGTTGTTATTGTGCCTCCTGGTCAGTCATGCGTTTGCGGGTGAACGGATACATACGTTTGACACAACCATCACGCTGCGTACCGACGGCTCCGTGCTGGTACGCGAGAAAATCACACTGAGCTCCAATGCGGAGACGGTAAGGTATGGGATCACGCGAGAGTTGCCGAATGTCGTGCGTGGAGACTGGGGCCGCAGGATAAAGCTACCCTTAAAGGTCACGCGGGTGATGGTTGATGGCCGCAAGATGCCCATCTATACCCGCCAGATAGATAACCGTCTGAGCGTGGTGATGGGCGATGCACTGGTGGAAATGCCCCCGGGGGAGCATCATTTCGAGCTGGACTATGAGCTCCAGCAGATGGTCAGCTGCTCTCATGGGTTAGATGAACTGTCTTGGAACGCGACTGGCGACCGTATCATACTGCCCATCGAACACGCAAGTGTGACGGTCGATTTGCCTCTATCGGTGACCGCCGGGCAGGTTGAGACGGCTGCATACACAGGCTCGTATGGCCGTCTCGACCGCAGCATCAAGCTGCTGACAGCCGGCGAACATAAGCTGATGATCAGCACCACCCACACGCTAGACCCCCAGGAGGTATTCAGCGTGGTGCTGCGCTGGTCGCAGGGGTTAGTGACGGCGCGTCCGTCTGAAAATGGTGCGGCACTGAGTGCGGTGGGCCTATTACTTTGGATGGCGGCCACTTTCGGCGCTTTTGTATATCTCATCAGAAGCCATATACGAGCACGGTTGCTCCGCACAAACCATCATGCCGCGGAGCTATTGTCTGGTATGTCACCAGCCGCCGCGCGGTTTCTGGCGTTAGGTCGAAGCGACGCGAAGGCTCTAGCATGCACTATCATCGATATGGCTGTCAAGGGGGTTCTTCGCGTTGAGTTACATCGCCGTGGATTTACCTTGCACCGCCTTGGAGAGCATGAATTGACCGGATCGGGTGAACAGCGGCTTATCCTTGACAGCCTATTGAGCGGCCGCGACAGCTATACGGTGATTCCAAGCTACCAGCATGATGTGCAACGGCTGCTTGGGGAGTTTATGGCCTGCGTGAAATATCGCTGGAGGTTTGCCGTTCGCCAACGCCGTGTGCTCACATCCCTTGTGATGGTATCTGGTGTGGCGTGCTCAGCCATGTGTGTAACCATGTTCGGCCCCTTCAGCCCGACGTGGGTGGTGGTCACTATCCTTTACTGGTCGGTGTGGGTCTCACTGGTTGGCTGTTTAGCAGTCGGCAGGATGCGCCGGTCATGCCAGTTCCGGCTGAACGCATTGTCGACACTTGTAAATGTGGTGTTGATGCTGGCTCCTGGTGCAATGGTATGGCACCGCATCCCTGGCGAGTTTGGGCTGGTATCTGTCTGCACCATGCTATTATGTGTCAGCATGATGGCGCATGTTTTTTCGAGTTTGCCGACTGCAGAAGGTTTGAGCTGGTTTTCTCGTCTGGCTCAGTTTCGGTGGGAGTATCATCAGAAACCTCCCACGGAGCAGCACGATTCACCGGCGTACCTGGGCTACCTGTTGGCTGTGGAAATGCATGGTAAAGGGGCCGCCGAAGCCCAACTGGACTGGCTCACACTGCCGATGGGTCAGAGCAGAATGAACCCTCGTGCCCTCTGTGACAGGCTGACCATGGACATCGCCCATAGCGCTGTGCAGCCGATCGCACCCGGACGCCGGCGTCTTAAGGCGTTAGGCGACGGTGATGGATTCGCAAGTAGACAACAATAAACCCATCATTCCGATATACTTAATATAGAAGAGAAACATCAGCCATATCGACGCGGATGTCTGATCGAAAATGAGAGGAAATGGAATGAAACTATCTACCCGGGCTCGGTACGGACTCAGAGCGATGCTGGCATTAGCAATGACTGACAGTACGGAGCCTGTGATGACCAGGGAGATCGCGGCGTCACAGAAGCTGCCCGCCACCTATCTTGAGCAGTTGATGCTAGCTTTGAGGAAGGCGGGTTTGGTCGTGGCCACTCGCGGTTCCAAGGGCGGTTATGTGCTGGCTCATGAGGCAGCCAGTGTCACCGTGGCACAGATCATCGAAGCACTGGAAGGCCCCATTGAGATCGCGGATTGCGGCAATGTGGCAGACTGCCCGACCGATTCGGAGCATTGCGCCATACGTAACCTGTACATACAGGCAAATGATGCCGTGTACAGTGTATTTCGCGCCACAAGCCTGCAGGATCTGGCTGATCAGCAGCAGCGGTACCTTGGCAATGGCAACGTGATGTACTACATCTAGCGAGGGGTTTGGGCCTCAGATAACCCGCCGAAGAGCCTGAGTAACAAACCCAGATCATGAACCCGAGCGTCCCGTCTCTGTGCCGCGGGTTTAGTCACCCCACGGGACTGGCGTCCCTAACCGGGGTTCCCTCACCGCGCGTCTAGATTGTTGCAGCCCGCAAGCGGGCGCAGGGAGTAACCCAACGCCCGCCCGTACACGGGGCACGTGGTACGGATTCGTAGGGATGGCCCTTGTGGCCATCCGAAATCCCAACGCGAACGATCGCAGGTGTCGAAGCTGCCAGCCGGTTTAGTCGCCCCAGCCAATCACCCACAAATGAACAACAGGTTTATGGCGTCCGATTCCGCGACATAAATGTCTCGGCTACTGATCAGCAAGCCTGCTGAAGCAGTCTAGGTGCAGCATCGACAACGGCCGCCTGCCAGAACACCACCCGTTACCGCTCCCATCTCAGCATGATGTCCCAGCCATCTTCACTGCGCTGACGCTCGGACTTCGATTTGCCGCCATCGTCCTTGAAATCCTCGCCGACGCTGTAGACCTTGAACCCCTTGGTGGTACGTTTGTAAACGAAATCCTTACCGTTGAAGGGATCCATCGGGATATCCGATATGCCCATCGATCGCACCAGCGCCATCGTCTCAGGGTACTGGCTGTGGCTTGCTTTATATTGCTGTGCTGCCATAAGTATCTGCGTCAAGGCTGTCTTCGCACGGGTGGCATGGGGTTTCATGACTACAGATGTAAACATGGGAATCATGGCTGCTACCATAGGGGCATAACTCGGAACGCTGGTTTCGACCTTATTCAACTCATCCTGCTGTTGCTTTGCATTGGGATACCGCTTCTCAGCGATGGCGATTGTTTGTGACATCACACGCAGTCCCGTGACGCCGTAAAAATAAGCTACCGGACGCAACAGATAGCCAAGCATCGAATCACCATGTTGTGCATCTTTCGAGCTCCCTCCACTGATTCCTTTAAGGCCTTCAGGCATGAGTATGCTGTACATACGATTTGCCATCGTCAAGCTCAAAGCTCTCTCGCCTTGCAGACCATATACAAGCTGGCTCTCCAGCCTCGGACTTTTTAACAGACGATTTAGCTTAGCTGCCTGAGCTGGTGTAGGATTACCATACTCCAGAACCTTTTGTAGACCGGAATTAGCTATTTCGACATACGAAAGCAACCTGAAAACGGCGACCACGCTCTGTTCTTTACGATTAACTTGGGCGGTGGCGAAGGCGAGGCTGATCTTCTCAATCGCCTGACCCATCTTTCCGTCATGCGCATCAACTACTGCGAGGGCCGAAAGCACACTGACAAGATAGCGTAAACCGGCATAATGCTTGGGTGTGGCCAACGAATCTGGATTGGTATCCATTGGAAACTGGCAGTCTGGCCGAGACAGAACCTCCCGTGTGATCGGAACCACACCGGCGACTTGCTTCGCCGCCTGTATGACCTCGAGCCATGGTGTGGGACCCTTTTCCATACGTTGCGGTGCTTGGATCGGTGGCATGACTGGCACACCCGGGGGAGTTTGTGTCATCGGCAATACTGGCATCGGTGGCTTGAAGGTCGCTGATTTGCTCTTGCCGGCAACTGGCCGTTTACCAGACATCATGTATCTGAGTGTATCGGTAGCCTTCTCACCATCTTTACTCTCGAGAATCTTGAACGCTTTTGCGAACACGACCGCACCGTTTCGCTTGTCAGGCACCGCTGGCCTGACAAGATCAGCAGCCGTGACTGGCTGACCTTGTGCCCTCAAGGTCGTGATCTCCGCTACGAACCGCCGCTCGAGCAGATAGGTCGTTAAGCTGTAGCATACGACCAGTACCAGCACCAGGCCAAGAACTAGTTTCCAGCCATTGAAGTAAAACCAGCGGATACCTTTTCCGGTCGATTGCAAGATTCGGTTTGTTCGAGATGGTTCGGTCTGGCTCATTTTGGTCTTCCTTTGTTTTGGTATCTGGTCATATAACGCGGGCTTACCGCGGGTTTCGTCACATGTATTGTAACTCTCAGCCCCCGTGCCGCGGGTTTAGTCACTCACACACGACTGTGTTCCGGGAGCTGACGCTCCGGGAACTGCGTTCGGTGCGGGTTCCTGCACCGCGCGGCTGATCATTATCGGCCTGCGTCGCTCCGCTCCGGCAGGCGGGTGGCCCTCCCAATCCGTGTTATCCACATAATCCGTGTAATTCGTGGTTCAGACATGAAACCCAATCGTGGCTGATCGCCTTTGCCCGCCCCGCACCGTCTATTGTTCCCACCTGAGCACGATGTCGCGGTTGTACGTGCTCGAACTACAAGACAACCCGCCGTCATCTGTGAAGTCAGGTCCGACGCTATAGACCGTAAACCCCTTGGCGGTTCGCTTGTAGACGAAGTCCCTGTCGCTGAAGGGGTCCATCGGGATATCAGCCAATCCCACCGATCGCACCTGCGCCATCGTCTCAGGGTATTGACCGTGGCCCGTTTTATACCTCTGTGCGGCCAGAAGTATCTGGGTCAAGGCCGTCTCAGCTCGGGTAGCCAGGCATCTCTGGCCATATGGATAAGCGGTTAAGAAGACCAAACTGTACACACGCGTTGGATACCCATCGATTGCCGATTTCTTCATCCTCTTTTGCTGGGCAGCATTGGGATACGGTTTTGTATTCATGGCGATATTGATGGACATCCACTTCAGATAGGCAAGACCGTCGGCAAAAACTGTAGGGAGCATCGCGTAGTCAAACATGCGAGTCGAAAATGACGGCTTCTCTGGGGTTTCATCCTCACAACATATACTGACCAATCCTTTTTGGAACACCTGTTGATACATATCCAGGCCTTTGGCCCGATCCCATATCATCGCAGTGGTATGTTCAGGCCGGTAGTCGGTATGCGACAGCAGACTATTAAAATCCTCGCACTGCCTGACACTGAGCTTACCATACCGCGTGATACCACGCAAGCCCCTATTAGCCGCAAGGGTAGCACTCAGCATGGTTAGTACCCCCGTGCTTGATGGCTCTCTTATGGTGGCTTGTGCTACTTTGAACGCCAAACCAATCTTGTAGACAGCCTGCTCCATCTGCCCATCATGTGCATCAACCATAGCCATACCAGCCAATATGGACACGATATTTACCATCCCGTCATGATGCCTGATCTTTTCCATCTTCTGCTTCCGCCAGTCTGTGGCGAAACGACAATCTGGCCGAAGGAGTGCCTCTTTTACTAATGGAACCAGGCTTGAGAGGCTCTTTGCAGCTTGATTAGCTTCAGCCCAATCAGCATCTAGTGAGTAGGGCGAATTCACCCTGGCGAACCTGGATATGCTCATCAGGGTGTTCATGGCCTCGCTGTTTTTCCTGCTGTTTTGCTGGCTGTTAATCAGCGGAAAGGCTTCCGCGTAGATTGGTGCCGCGTTCTGGCTTTCTGGCAGACTGGCAGGTCGGTATTCCGCCATCGACACATGATACCCCTGCGACCTCAGCAACTCGATCTCGGCTCTGTACTGCATCTGCATTTCCAGCAACCAGGCTCCATGCGTGATGGTCGCCACAAGCAGGACGCCAAGGGTTAGCCAGCGTAATTTCCTTGTCAAAGCGGTCGAGTAATCCTTATGTATTCGCACTCCTGTCACTCCCACTTCAACACGATGTCGCCGCCCTTGTTGCTCTGGCGTTTGTCCACCGGCCGACCTCCATCGTCTTTGAAGTCCTCACCGATGCTGTAGACCGTAAACCCCTTGGCAGTGCGCCTGTAGATGAACTCCTTGCCGCTGAAGGGGTCCATCGGGATATCCGCTATACCTGCTGACCTCACTTGGGCCATGGTCTCAGGATACTGGCCGTTGCTTGCTTTATATCTCTGGGCGGCTAGAAGAATCTGGGTCAAGGCAGTTCGTGCGCGAGTGGAATCGAGTTTCAGAGCACCCGTGCTATATACAGGGCACAGAATGAGGGCGGTCATCGCATAGCGTGGAATGCTATTTGAGACTGCCGAAAAGGCCATCTGCTGCTGTTTTACGTTACCATCACGTTTTTCCAGAATAGCGAGATACTTCGACATCACCTGTGTATAAATCACTCCATCGGCATATATGAGCGGTCGCGCTAGACTGATCAAGGCTTGCAGCTTATACCGATCGGGTTCTGGGTTATCGTAAGATGAAATGAAGTTGCCATAGATCACTGCAACAAATGATCGGTCATCATAATATGGGTTATTGAACCCTGACAGTCCGACAGCCCTCTCACCCTTAAGAGAGTTCACCATACTACCTTCGTAGTTGGTGTCGGCCAAAAGCTTATTTAGTTCTACAGTCTGTTTTTCGTTCGGCTTACCACATTTGATGACACCCACCAACCCTTTGTTGGCAAATTCGGTGCAGGCCAGGGTGACGAGAGTGCTGATCAGCGAGGGCTCATTTCTACACACTTTGGCGGCTTTGAAAGCCAGCATGATCTTACGGTAAGCCTCATCCATCCGGCCATACTGCGCGTCGATCACCGCAGCCATTGATAGCACCTTAACCAGGGAGCGCAGGCTGCCCAAATGCCCAAACGACGCACGAGCACCCTCAACCCATTTGATGGGGAATTGGCAACTCGGACGAGACAGAGCCACTTCTGTTAAAGGCACCACTGCGCCAAGCTCCATCGCTGCCCGCTGACCTTCTGGCCATGGAACAGGCGGGTTCATCTTGCCAAGAAGCTCCACTGCCTTTTTGCCCTCTTTAGTCTCAAGCAGCTTGAAGGCCTTCTCAAACTGGATCGCACCGTTCTGACTGTCTGGCAGCTTAGAGCCCGCCAGTTCGGCTGACGACACAGGTTCACCTTTGGCCTTGATCGCACGCACTCCCGCGTCAAAATGCATCTTGAAGGCTAGCACCAGCAGTCCGTGGGCAACGACCAAGAACAACACAATCCCAAGCAACAGCCTCCAACCCTTGTGCTGCAGCCACTGCCGTGATCCTCGGCTGGTTCGTAGTTCGTTCGGTGATGATGGTTCTGTCTGGCTCATGTTCGTGTCCTCTTTGGTTGGTATCTGACCAAATATCGTTGCCGTCGCCCGCCCGTTGGAGCGAAGGTAGCACGGATTCGTAGGGGTGGCCCTTGTGGCCATCCGAAATCCCAATGCCGATGATCGCAACAGTAGCGTGCATGGCCTCCCGTTAACGCCCGCCGGTACGCGGGCCGGTAATGATCAGCGATGGGTGACAGTGCCCGTACCGGGACGAAGTCACGGACGGGCCACGGAACCCGTCGCCAATGGCTGGTAGCCTACATCGAAGCTCTCAGCCCACGCTGCCGCGGGTTTAGTCACCCCACGGGACTGGCGTCCCTAAACGGGGTTCCCTCACCGCGCGTCTACTAAATCGCAGCCCGCAAGCGGGCGCAGGGTGCCCTCCGCCAGCGCCCGCAGTAGAGCGGGCCGTGTAGGGGCGATTCGCGAATCGCCCTGGGTGATGGAGCCCGTCGACTGTTATATCCTGGAATCGAACCAAAATTACCGTTGCAACCAGGCCGTAGTCCAGCGTTGTGCAGACATATGACAAGGCGGAGTTAGGTGGCCGACTCTTCCTTAGGATTAGGGCCCCACTTGTTGTCACCAGGTTTACTGTCCTCAGCCATGAACACGATAAGCACCACTGCTCCTAGCAGAAACGCATATGGGATGAGTGGTAATAACCCAAACCAGCCACTGCGGCCGGTATCATGGAGACGCCGTACACAAACAGCTACACTGGGTGTCAGGATGGCGAGACAGAACAGGATGGCGATAATATCAATTACCTCACCAACGAAAGCCATACGAGCGATCCCTAGTAATGCAAGAACCACTATGTTTATGAGCATGAAATGCCAAAACTCGGATCGACGCGCACGACCCGTAAAGATCGCGTATTTCCGGAGAACTTTCATGTACCAGTTCATATTTACCTCGTGGCGAAACTCGTCTGTTCAAAATACGAGATGGTCAGCACCGTAAGGCCGACATGGGATGGGCCATGGAAATACGGTTCTGCCGATATGATGATATCATTCGCTAGCATAGGGCTGATATCCTTCTTTTCTGCCGGACATGCTGCACCCCAATCTGGCTGATGCGACGAACGTGATGGCCTACTCCGACGGGCAGGATTACCGCACACACACACGAAACCTAACCACAGGCACTCGATATACTAATAGGTATCGGCATAGAACCCACAGGAGCGAGCACAAAATGAGCCCATATAGCATCGAAAAACTGATTGTAACAATTCACACAGCACTCATATTCACCGCATCGGTCGCGGCATTCGCTGCGAGTGGGGACATCACCCGCAAAACGCTCTGGAACTTCGAGGATTACCGAAACCTGCCGTTCGATGTCGAAACTATCTCCACTCGCGATGACAAAGGCTACCGAGTCAGCGAGCTATACTTCACCAGCGAACAAACCCCAAATGGGCCAAACCGCATCTTCTGCGCATTTGCAAGGCCGATCCAGCCATCCAAGCCCGTGCCGGCGTTGATCATGATCCATGGCGGAGGAGGGCATTCGGATACAGCCGGCGCGCTCTGGGCCGCCCAGGCTTATCATTGCGCTGTCATCCATGTCGACTGGAGCGGCGAATCCATCCCTGGACCGGCGCACTACACAAAATGGTGCAGCAGGTATACCGCCTTGGCCACCATGACCACTAACCCGCGTGAGAACATGCTTTATCACATCGTGCTGGCCTTGCACCGTGCTTTGGACTATATGGCCGAGCAACCGGAAGTGAACATGTCCAAAGTGGCAGCCTTCGGCGGATCCTGGGGCGGCTATCTGTCCCTGCTGCTGGCTGGTGCGGACCCCCGGGTCGGATGCGTGATGTCCGCCTACGGAGCAGGGGGCTGGGAGAAGTCGCACAGTGCTCTGAGTGGGGGTATCGAGCAACTGCCTGCAGAGTTGAAAGCGCAATGGTTCGAACTCTACGACACCATAGCTTACGCGAAACAGACCAAAGCCGCCGTTCTGATGACCACCTCTGCAAATGACTTCTATTTTTGGCTGGGCGGGCTGATGGAGCACTACAAAAAGCTGCCAAGCAAGAAGCAGCTTGTCATCGTGCCGAATGGCGACCACGGCACCGGAGGCCCTCGCTGGACCGATGCCGCGTGGCCTTGGGTTCAGCAGTACTTCGAGGGTAAAGATGAGTTCCCGAGTGTGACCCCAGGTTCGCTGAAAAGAAGGGGGAACACATACTCCTGGAGCAGCAAGGGCACCAAGCCCATCAAAAATGCGGTGTTCAGCTTTAGCCTAGGCAAGCTGGATTGGCCCTGCAGGTACTGGGTTGAGGTGGCGGCGCACCGGCACGGTAACACGTGGGAGGCGGAGCTTCCCAATCAGTTTGTCGGTATGGCGGGGGAAGCATACGCCACGGTTTTCGATGCAGAGGGTCTTCCCGGCTCCAGCACGACGGTTTCCTGCAACGGCCTCGACCCATCCACTCAGCCTGTCGCGCTCTGGCCAGGTGAGAATCTGTGGGACAAAGCCCGCGGGGCAGAGGCCTGGCGAACCTACATCCACGAGCCATTGAGCATAACTGCACTGCCAACGGGGGCCTTTACCATCGGGCCGGGGGCTGGCAGCACCCACTTTACGGCGGTCACCAACAGCGTGATACTCGCAAGTGCCCGGGCTAAGGATTACGCGGGCCTTCGGCTGACACTGAACGCAGTCACAGACGGTCAGCTTCATGTCAGGCTGTGCCGTTACACCCGTACCAACCGTGAGCAGGCCTGCATCGCGGAGGTCAACTATAAGGCTGGTAAGGCCGCGTTCGATCTACCCTGGTCATTTTCCACACCTCAAGCCGGAGCTGCGCCTTTGCCTGCTCCCTTCGACGGTCTGGTGCTGGAGGGCACCCGAGCAGAAGGTTCCCCGATCACCGTCGAGTCACTTGAGCTCATGCCGAAGGGATGGGGCCACCTCTAGCGTACCGTCAGACCACGCCGGTAATAGTCTGAACCACGGATTTCACGGATGGAGAGGGAGGCCAATTAGGAGATTGGCGTTCGCAGGGTTGCGCCCTTGAATGGCATTCCCATCCGTATCATCCTGTAAGTCCGTGTAATCCGTGGTTCAGACAACAACCCGCCTTTTGCGTTGGAACAACCACATACATCATCAATCTGTGTAATCTGCGTAATCTGTGGATTACCATTCTCCGCGACAGCCGTCCACAACCCATCAACACACCGTTTTGGTAAACTCATATGTGTAGTGCTGCCCGGCGCATGATACAATTTGTTCCCACGCCGGTGCTGGCACGGCGACTCGTCGTGAAGAGGCGGTTATGAGACAGCAATCATCAAGACCCAAGCCTGCTCGGTCAGATGACCAGCACATTCGCCGGATCATAGACATCGGCGGGATCATCCTAGTCACCCTCGGTGCCATCATGATGGTCAGCCTGCTCACCTCCAACAGCGGTGTGCTGGGTGCGGGCATCGAAAGCGTGCTGCGCGGCTTTGCGGGTATCGGCGCATTTGTCCTCCCGCCCATCGTCATGCTGATGGGTGTGCTGCTGCTTCTCGGTAAAACGGAGTTCGAATTCGGCCACACCTACTGGGGCCTGGGTCTGGCACTGCTGGCGGTCACCGGCTGGGCCACCCTGCCTTTGCGTTTCGATCAGCTCTACTTCCCCGAGATGTACCGTGCGCATGGCGGTCTGATGGGCTCCTCGCTGCTCTGGGTGCTGCTCAGCCTGGTGGGGCGCGTGGGCACTGGAGTCGTGCTCACCGCATTTTGCCTGGTAGCGTTCCTTCTGACTTTCGATATCCCCGCCATTGCGCTCATCACCAGAGGAGTGAGCAGTTGGCGCAATGGCATGACCACTGCCCGTAAAGGGGCTCAGACCGTGAAGCGGAATGCCCAGCGCATCCCTACCGTGCGCGAGATGGCCCAAAACATCAAGCTGCAGAAGAGCACCCCCAAGCCAGTTGCGGCACTTTATACACCACCAGTGGGCGACCTCCCCGCTGCAGAGCTTGCCGCGGATGGGCCTGCGGTCATCAATGATGATATGCCCGCACCGGCCGCCGCGCGGCGTACTCGGGGGGCGCGTGGTTCCAAAGCCCAGCCGGAGTCGGCGGACGGCACCGCCACCGCTGTGCAGCAAGAAATCGACTTCAACGATGTCGAGGGCTTCATTCTACCGTCACTCGACCTTCTAAAACCCAGCCCGCCGGCGCCGAAACGCCAGGATGAAGAGGTACAGAAGAAAATAAAGGTGCTGGAGAGCACACTGGAGCAGTTCGGCATCGAGGCCACAGTAGCCGAGGTGGCCAGCGGACCCACAGTCACCCGCTACGAAATACTGCTCGGACCAGGCGTGCGCGTCAGCAAGATTGTCAGCCTCGCCGATAACATCGCTATGGCTTTGGCTGCGATTGATGTGCGTGTGGAGGCACCCATCCCAGGAAAATCGGCCATCGGCGTGGAGGTGCCCAACGACAACCCGCGTATGGTCACCCTGCGAGAGCTCATGGAAGACGAAGGGTTCCGGCGTTCCAGCTCCCTGCTGACTTTTGCTCTGGGCCGTGATGTGGCGAATGTGCCTCACTGCGCCGACCTGACGAAGATGCCCCACCTGCTCATCGGTGGCTCTACGAACTCCGGCAAGTCGATCTGCCTGAACACGCTGATCTGCAGCTGGCTCTACCGCGCCACCCCAAAACAGGTCAAGCTGATTCTCATCGACCCCAAGCGTGTCGAGCTGTCGCTATTTGAGGGCATCCCGCACCTCGCCTGTCCGGTTGTCAAGGATGTGAAGCAGGCCGCCGGTGTGTTGAAGGCAGCCATCAAGGAGATGGACCGTCGGTATACCATGTTCAGCAACATGCGCACCCGCAACATTGAGGGCTACAACAGCCGTTGTGAACCCGAGGAAAAGCTGCCCTACGTGGTCATCGTGATCGACGAGTTGGCCGATATGATGATGCAGGTCGGCGCGGAGGTAGAGGCGAGCATCTGCCGTCTGGCCCAACTGGCGCGCGCGACGGGTATTCATCTGGTCATCGCCACGCAGCGCCCGAGTGTGAATGTCATTACAGGGTTGATCAAGGCGAACATCTCCTCGCGGCTGGCTTTTGCGGTCAGCAGTGGCATCGACAGCCGCACTATTTTAGACATGTCTGGGGCTGAGCGACTGATTGGCAAGGGCGATATGCTGTTCATGCCCATCGACGCCAATAAGCCGGTCCGTCTGCAGGGCTGTTTCGTGTCTGAAACCGAAGTAAATGACCTCTGTAAATACTTGAAAACACAGGGGCTGCCTGAATACACCATCATGCCGATGGAGAGCAGCGAACACGAACAAGGTGAGTTTGAGGAGCCTGAAAGCGACGAGCTGTTTGAGGCTGCGGTGCGTCTGGTTGTGATGAACGGGCAGGCCAGCACCAGCATGCTGCAGCGGCGCTTCCGGGTGGGCTACACGCGAGCCGCCCGGCTGGTGGATATGATGGAGGCACGCGGCATCGTGGGTGCGCTGGAAGGTGCCAAACCGCGGGAGATACTGATGAGCCGAGACGAAGTTGAGCATATGTTCAGCGATGATGACACAGACGAAACAGGGTAAACTGGTAATATGAATAAGTTCGCATTTATACTTCATCCCATCCGGATTAGCGACATCACTCGCCGATTCCCTATTTTCAAAGCACTGCCGGCATCGCTTACCCAAGGCATATTTAAGCAAGTACCCCCCTTCAAAACGGCCCATATCACCGGGATTAAAAGCATCACCGGTCAGGAAGCCGAGGGGTGGTTCATCGTAGTGCCATGGTCGCCCGAGATGCTGCTAAACACGCGTTGGCCCATCGTGCTGGACAAGATACTCAAGGCGGGGCACATCGCCGAGGAGCTGGGCGTTGATATCATGGGCCTTGGTGCCTTCCTGAAGGTGGTTGGCGATAAAGGCGTGAGCGTGGCGAAGGGGCTATCGGTGCCAGTCACCACTGGCAACAGCTATACTACCGCTAGTGCTGTTCAAGGTGCGCTGCTGGGTGCGGAACGCCTGGGCATCGATCCCAAAAACGCACACGCCACCGTGGTCGGTGCGACCGGTGCGATCGGCGCGGCTTGCGCACGTGTGCTCTGCCCGAAGGTGGGTCACTTAACGCTCTGCGCCCGCAGCATGGGGCCGCTGGAAGCATTGCAGCAAGAGCTCCGGTTGCTGAATGGTGCCGAGGTGGGCATCGTCACCGACAGCCATGAGGCGATCAAACAGGCCGAAATAGTGATCACCGTCACCTCCGCCACCGACACGCTGATCGAACCTGAGGACATCCGCCCGGGCGCCGTGGTGTGCGATGTGGCGCGGCCGCGCAACGTCAGCCAGGCGGTGTATGAGCGGCGCAGGGACGTGCTGGTCATCGACGGCGGCGTGATCAAGGTGCCGGGTGAGAATGTGGACTTTGGCATGAACTTCGGATTCCCTCCCAAACACGCGGAGGCCTGCATGGCCGAAACCATCGCGCTGTGCCTGGAGGGCCGGTTCGAGAGCTTCACCATTGGCGGCGACATCTCCGCGCAGAAAGTCTCGGAGATTGACCAGATCGCCACAAAGCACGGCTTCGAGATCTCCGGCTTCCGCAGGTTTGAGCGTGCCATACCGGACGAAGAGGTAGAGGCCATACGCAAGGCCGCCGGCCGGTAGGTTTGTCGGCTGCGATGTAGCAGCCACTGTCAACATGCGAAATGCCGCATTTGCAACAACGGCAGCCCAGAAGGGATGTTCGTCTTAGATCCTGCAAGCGTTGCCTATGTCCGGGGCGGTCTGTGCGCAGGCTAGCGGATGCGGATGGCTCGAGACCGCGCCGGTCTGGCGGTTAGCCATGAAAGATTTGTGTCAGGAAAAAGACCGGCGCGGTCTATAGACAGTGGCGATTACTAGCGTACCGCCAGACCGCCCCGGACTTAGGCAATATACTCACCTAGATGCCGCTAGCTGTAGTTCAACCGTGCTCAATCCATCACTTCACTCCTTGTGGTAACACCGCGTACCCATCAGGCGTCCTAGTACTGATCTGCGAAATGGGGGGACTCTATTAATATGGAAGCTGGCGTATGGCGTTTTACCGTGGGAGCGAGTGGGGCCGCACCGGTTGTGGTGCGGATGCCGCAGTCGATGCTGCCGATGCCTCTGATGCGTTCGGAGAGCCTGTGGCAGGGGAACGTGGTGGATTTTGCTCAAGCTGTCTCCCAGTTTGGTGCGAATGGGGTGATATTGAATCTTCCTCTGTCCGACCTCTCTGGCGAAGGCCGGCTTTCTCTGGCACAAATATCTGGCATCGGAACACTCATACGTAAAACTGCCGATCGGACACAGAAGGCTGGCGTGTCGCTGTTCATTGAGATATCCAGTCTGCCCATGCCGGCCTGGCTGGCTTCTGCCGGGGGTATTGATGGACCAGAGGGGCGTACGCACCTCGGAAATGCCATGTCGACCTTCGCGGATGCGCTTGGTGCCGCCGTTGGAGTGGCGGCCATTATGCCAGACATAGGGCTATCCCAACCGCCGATGGGGAGTGATAACTGGGACACGTTTAAATCGGGTGGGAGTGCCGTTCGTCTGTGGAAGCAGTGGCGTTCTCAAGCAAAACTGCCGCAGGAAGACGAACTTCCCGCGATTTCGTGGAACAAGCTGCTAAAACAATATGACCTGCCTCAGACGAAGATTTACGAAATCCAACGCTTCAGGAGCTGGCTTTTCCTGCAGAGATGGGCGGCTTTGACCACTGACGCAATACCGGAAAACTCTAAGCTGCCGTGGGGTTGCCATCTGCCTGATGGACGGTTGGGGCTGATGGCAGGTGAAGCTGGCCAATACGCGGGCGTGCTGGGTGTGGATATGCCTTCAACATGCAGCGTCTGCAGGATAGACCTGGGTGAGTATCCATATAAAGAAGATGCTGATGTGAATGAATGGGTCAAACGGTCTGTGATGCTGTTGCGCCTATCTGTCAAAGGCACTCAACCTTGCGTCATGGCCGAACTGTCGACTAAACTGAGCACAGATGCGGCACTAGTGGCGCTAAGATCCAACTTGGCCATCATACGCAAACATTGTGCCGGGCTTGTGATAGGCAGCATTGAGCTGGCATCCGCATTGGGTCGGGAGACGATGGTCAGTTTGGCTCAACCGATCAAGCGCACTCCGCCTCGTGCCTTTGTGCGTCTGAGCCGCATTGATGAGCTGGCCCCGGTTAAGCCCGGACGTTTGACCGAGCTGATGAAAACCCCACTGGTGCGTGTGCAACAGACCGACGGTCAGTGGGACAATCCGAAGTAGTTCAAAGCTCCATCGTTAATACATAGCCTCACGCGAAGACGCGAAGACGCGAAGGTAATGACCGCGCCGGTTTCCCAGTACGATGGCAATCGCTGTGCAGGTAACCTCCGGCGCGTTCTGGCGGATATCCCGTATTCGGTCAGCTACAGTTGCCGCGGGTTTTGTAGGGGCGATTCGCGAATCGCCCTGGGTGGCGGTACCCCACGAAATCCCCTGGTCCAACGGTCACCCTACTCCACGCAGTCGATGCCGTCAAGCCCACCGTCGGCGATCACTTTTTGATACCAGTATGCGCTCTTCTTCCAACTGCGTTTTTGAGTCGCGTAGTCCACTCCCAGCAAACCAAGCCTAGCTGTGAACCCAGCACCCCATTCGAAGTTGTCAATCAGTGACCAAACCTGGTAACCGCGCACATCGACCCCCTCGCTCATCGCTTTATACAGCCAGCTTAAGAAGCCGGTGAGGTATTCGATTCGCTCGTCGTCTTGAATCACACCGTTCTGGTCCACTGTATTCTGACCGTCTGGCGTGCCGTTCTCGGTAATGATGATGGGGATATCCAGGTCGTAATCACGCTTGAGCATCATAATGGCATCGTAGATCGCCTTGGGGTAGAGCTCCGCGCCGTTGGTGAGGAAGTCATGCCCTTCGCGTTTCTTACGGTCTGAGATCGCAGCATCCGGGTCGGCACTATCGAGCACGCGGTTGTATACATTCAGTCCAAAGTAGTCCATCTTTTCGCTGATGATGCGCATGTCGCCAGCCTCAATATAGGGGGTGGTGCGCTGCTCTGCCATCTGCTGTTTGAGGTAGTCGGTGTAGTCACCGGTCAGAATGGGGTGAACGAACTGCCTGAAGGAGTTCTCATCACCAGAGCGGGCCAGCTTGCGGTCCTCCTCGCAGTCGCGCAGGGGGTGGTGTTTCCATATATCAATCACGCAGCCGATCTCACCGCCGTCGGGACCATACTCGCGGAATGCTTGAATCGCTTTGCCGTGAGCTAATAGACAGTTGTGCACCGACTGCTTACCGGCTTTTTCGCTGCCCAGCCCGGGGGGTAAGCCGGGGTGCGCGTGCCCGATGTAGATGGCAATGGGCTCGTTGAGCGGCGACCAGATATGCGCCCAGTCGCCGAGTGCTTCGTAGCAGACGCGTGCGTAGTCGGCGAACCAGTCTGCGATGTCGCGGTTCAGCCAGCCGCCGCGCGCATACAGTGCGAGGGGCAGGTCCCAGTGATACAGCGTGACGATAGGGGATATGCCCGCCTCACGAAGCTCCTGACACAGCCGCTTGTAGAAGTCGAGGCCTTTTTGATTCACCGCCCCGGTGCCATCGGGCATGACACGCGACCATGAGATAGAGAATCGGTAGCTCTTCAGCCCCAACGCCTTCATCTGGGCGATGTCTTCCTTATATAAGTGGTAATGGTCGCAGGCCACATCACCGGTTGAACCGTCGGCTGTGCGGCCAGGTTCGTGTGAGAATGTGTCCCAGATGCTGGGCTTACGGCCGTCGACTTGTGCCGCGCCTTCTACCTGGTATGCGCTGGTGGCCACTCCCCACAGGAAGTTTTCTGGGAAAATCAGTTTGGGCATATCGAGTCTCCTTACGGTTTGTTTCTACTGGTTATTGTATACGCCTTCATGGTGGTTTCGCATGGGTGGCGGAGGGGAATCATAATCCACAGATTTCGCAGATTACGCAGACAAGGTAATCTTCGGCGCGGTCTGACGGATAACCTTACCCGTCGCCAAGGGGCTGCCCACCCAGATTGCTGGTTGCCCGCCATCGTGCCGCGGGTGTAGTCACCCCGTGAACGGGGTTCCCTTACCGCGCGTCTAGATATTTGCAGCCCGCAAGCGGGCGCAGGGAGCCCTCCGCCCGCGCCCGCGGGAGCGAAGCGACGCGGGCAGCCATCTGATCAGCGACGGGTGATGGAGCCCCCTGGGGCGATGGAACCCGTCGACACGGACTGATCGCATATATCGCAGGTTGCCAGCAATCGTGCCGCGGGTTCCTACACCTCAAACATCATGCTGACGCCTTCGCCGGGCTGCAGTTCAAGCGCGATGCTGCGGTTCTTGACCGCGATATCCCGCGCAGTGCTGTCGCCGACAGGATACATCCGCTTTACGATGGCGTGCTTGGCGGCATGGTATTCGCGCGGCAGTTTCCAGGTGCGCTTGTCGCCTTTCTTGCTGAAGGCCATGATGGCTATCTGGTGACCATCGGCGCTGTTCATCCACGGAGCGGGCACGAACATGGTCTGACCATCCACATACAGCACACCATCGCGTTTGATGGTCAGATGGCCGTCACTGTGCTGCACGCTGCTGATGGTGCCGTTTTTCCATAGCACATCATACTTTTCGGCCGTCTGTTCGTGCTTCGTCGGATACGAGTTGTTCAAAAACTGCCAGGGCAGCGTTTTGAGGAAGAACTCCTCTGCGAAGAATGGAATCATGCCCACGCCGAGATCCCGGTCCACCGAATGCCCCCAGGCGGCTTCATACAGACAACCACCTTCTGGGCGGTTGGGCTGCGGGAAAGTGGGTGCTGGGCCAAATCCATACCGGGCGTTCCACATAGAGCCGCCGCCGCAGATGGTGGTGGGTGGGTAGATAAGACGGCCGCGCTCTTCCAGATTGAAGTGATACACCATCGGCACCAAACCTGCGAGCTCTGGCTGGAAGTCCTCACAGGTGACATCTACGCCCTTGGAATTCCAATATCGGCACCAGTCGGCCATGGCTTTATACTCATCTTCGCGGGTGATACCGTGCTTGGGGTTGGGCACCGGAAGGAAGGCGTCCAGGTGTATTGTGCCGGATTCGCGGATGGGCAGGTATTTCATCAACTGGTCGATGCGCCGCTGGGTCAAGCCGGCCTGCCACTCGCGCGGCTTGCTGATGTAGTAGCACTGTTCGCCGTCCCAGATGCCGCCCTTCAGCAGGCTGCCGTCACTGTTCTTCACGATCAGGTCTTTATCGACATACTCCTGCCAGAGCGGGCTGTTTTCGTAGGCATCGGACATGTTGATATGGAAGCTGATCACCGTGTTGTATTGCTTCGCCTGCTGCATCAGCCAGAGGATGCTGGCGTGTGCATCGGGGTCCTCCGCGCGTTTGAGTTTTCGGTTCGCCTCGAAGAAGGCTGGGTATTTGGAGTCATGGCCTTCATACTGCCAGCCCACGAGGTAGACGATCTGCTTGATTCCGCCGGTGATCTGCCAGAGCTGCCGGATGCTGTCCAGCGTCTGATCGAGTGTCATGTGTACCCCGCCGGATTTGGATGCGAGGAACGCCTTGTTGGTCATGCACTTATGGTATTGGTGAACAGGTTGTGGCATCTTTCGGTCTCCTTGGGTTGAGTGTTGTTCTGAGCTTAGGTTCCGCGGGTGGGGTGGGTATTCCTGCGTATAGCCACGGAGGTTGGTGAGGTCATCCACAGATTACGCAGATTGCGCAGATGGCGGATTGATGGGGATCATTTCACGCGAAGAAGCGAAGACGCGAAGACGCGAAGGTGGGGACCGCGCTACATTCGTCCCTTCATCTAGCGGAGCTTGAAATAACAGTCGAAGAAAGGGGGCGTGACGGCCACCTCCCAGTGGGCTATGTCCGGGGCGGTCTATCGGTAAAACAGCGGATTCAGAAGGCTCAAGACCGCGCCGGTCTGTTTCCCTGGCAGCTGTCGATTAGCACAAAGGGGATGTATATAAATCCACAGATTACGCGGATTACGCAGATGGCGCGTTTTTGGGTGCGGTCTAGCGGAGTGACAAAACCGTGGTTCAGGCAAGAAGCCGATGCAGCACGTCAACCCCGCGGCATGAATGCCACGGCTAATTGAACGAAAAGCCGGCTTGAAGCCGGCTAGGGAGGTACTTCCTTCCGGGCGTTTTTAGTGCAGGAGGCACGTCACCAAGGCAATCACCTTCTGGCCCAGGTTCGATGTCTCCACCTATTGGCCGGTCCCTAGAGATGGCCTCAAACGCCGTAAACGCAGCCTTGCTGCCGAACGCGGCCAATGACTGGTCTCGCGTGATCAAACAGCGGATGAACGATGGCAAGTTAACTTATCAACTCATCACAACAGTCCTTGATGTGTGCCATTTGAATTTGCATTAAGCTTTCCTTTACGTTATGCTATATACTATTCATATCCAAACCCTGCAGGTCAGTGACATGAGAAGAAAAATCATCGACATTTTGAAAGACACAATGGGTGGGCAAATTATACCGTGTAAGCCAATCAGTCTTGATACTGATTGGAATATGGAAGTACAAGGCAGTAATGAGCGAGGTATTACCCAGGTATTTGAAGATAATGACAATATTAAGGCAAACCCTAAGAACCCTATTCAACTAGACCTCTCTAAATTATCAAGCTTCCAAAACACTTCATTTCGATATTTTCTAGATGGATCTAGAAAAACGTATCGTCTTGCTGATGTTAATTTCGAGGGGAATTACTATCCGCTTGTCGGTGGACAAATATGTGTTTCTGTAATAGAACGACTTGATGACGGCAGTTATAAACCTTGTCGCGACTATTGTTGCCGGAAGAAGCTGCTAGTCTTTCCGCATACCACAGACATCCATGACGTAAAGGTATGGCAAAAGAGCCTTTCTGACGAAAATGTGTCATTTACGGTTTTGCGATGCACCAAACCTGTTGGTGATCAAAGACAGGATATCGTAGATAGTGCAATATCGAAAATCCATTCAGAAATGCATCAACTTGAGATCGATGCTGTATCGAATATGACTAGAGATAATAAGTTATCTCAATTCAAGAAACTAGTGGTAGACGGTCCTTTGGAATTTACTAAAGGATTAGATAAGTTTCAGTTTCAGTTCGTTATCGGTCTTTCAAAGACATTTACAGCAAATAGCCGCATCGGACGGTCGGATGTTGGCAATATCACGGTAAATCTTGGTGAAGGTCATAGAACAGCCGTATTCAAGGTTGATCACCCATCTGGTAAGATAGGATGCTGGTTCCTTAGAATACGTGACAAGAAGCATACTCAGATGCCACTACAGGGCGTAGTTAAAGTTGAGTGCTTTGCTGTGCAACCTGAAGATGAGGAAAATGGTATTAACTCAGGATATGTGGATACTATCTCCTACTCTTTACTACGAGAAAGAAACGTAACTCCATATAAATCGGATGATAGATGGGCAAGTCATATATACCCCATCTATGTTGCAGAAAAATACGCAAAACTACTTTTTGAGAGCGACTTAGTGTTCCGTGCAGCATTTGCCTAGGAGATGGATATGGAAACAATTGGAAAAATCAGTGCAACCGAACGCAATCCGACAACATGTAACGATATATCATTCTGGCTAAAACCAGGTGTGATGATCAGCCCTTTTGACATTGTTAAGGTACAGCATATGGGGAGAGCAGGTGGTACGAGTAATAGCTATGCCATCATTACGAGCCTGTCGCATAGTACAGACAGTCCCGCGCATCTTTCTAACTTCGTTTCTTCCGATTTTGGTGATGTGGATGTTATGCCCTTAAACCGACGGTTGGGAATAACCGTTGCTGAAGCCAATGTTCTATACAATGATGATGACGTTGAATTGCCAATAGAGGACGGACAACCTGTCGAGTGGGCTGACGAAGAGGGCATCCGCGAAGCATTAGGCTTGACACATATGGAACAGCCCATACCAGCCGGGTACATGTCATGTTCAGGCAGCGGAATTGATGTAAGGGTGGATGTTGATGGGCATTTCCTTCTAGGACCAGAAGGAGCCCATTTGAACATAAGTGGCATGTCCGGGCTGGCAACTAAGACATCGTATGCTATGTTTCTTTTACAATCGATCCAACAAACTACCGATGATACGGCCATTGTGTTGTTCAATGTGAAGGGGAGTGACCTTCTACACATTGACAAAACAAACGAAAATCTTACCGACTATGATGAGAAAAAGTGGAAGACATGTGGGCTCAATCCATGTCCGTTTAAAAACGTAACTTACTATTTGCCATATGGCGATAACCCGAATTCTTATACACAGTCGAAAATGGATTCTAACCATTTATCTGAGTGCGTTCAACAAAAAAGTGCTTTCAACTATATAGTTGACCCGACTAATGGACTGCAATCATTATCGATGTTATTTCACGACATAGAAGATCCTAATGCTACATTCGATAGTATCATTGCAGAATTACAGAATAATCAAAACGGGACCTTCAGTAGCTGGGACGATATATACAGCTATATAAATCAAAAGACTAGTAAAGGGTCAGGTAGTAGTGAAGCAGGTATACATATAGCTTCGTGGCGTCGGTTTCGGCGTTTAGTGACAACCCGAACATCCAACAGCATATTCACCAATAAGCTCCAGAGTTATTCGGAGAAACGAAGGCAATTACCTATCGACGAAATAATCAATCATATACAACCGAATACTGTAACTGTGATAGATATAGAACCTCTGCCTGACTATTTACAGGCTGTAGTTGTCGGTACCATATTAAAGAAAATATACGATGCAAAAACGTGTAATACTGAGGATTATGCTGAAGATGAAACACCTGCAAAGTTAGCTGGTGTGAAGAAAGTGGTTATCTTCGCTGACGAACTTAATAAATATGCACCGCAGCAAGGTGGTAATACGAAAACACTAACGCGAGTACTACTTGATGTTGCTGAAAGAGGACGGTCTCTTGGGGTTGTGTTATTTGGTGCTGAACAATTCCGAAGCGGTGTTCACGAACGTGTGATTGGTAACTGTGGAACCCACGTATTTGGACGGACAAGCAGTGTAGAACTCAATAAATGCGCAGATTATAAGCATATGCCAGATGCATATAGGAATTCACTCTTACGGTTAACTAAAGGTACATTGTTGCTACAACATGCGGTATTTAAGACGGGCGTAATTCGTATTCACTTCCCTAAACCTGCATATTATCAACCGAAAAACTAAGGACACGAAATTGGACAAACACCTCAATGTTGGAATCTATATCATTGAAATACTTACCCTGGGTATGTATCCTGATGAGCTAGCTGTAATCCGCGAGTACATACAAAATTCAACGGACTCGATAACTACTGCTATCGACCAAGGCATCCTTGGTGACAGCGAAGGCCGCGTAACTATCCATATGGATGATACGAAAAGATCAATAACCATATCAGATAATGGTACGGGTATAAATCCAGAACTTGCCGTAGATATACTGACTTCTATAGGTGACTCAAATAAAGATGGGGAGAGCACTGCCGGATTTAGAGGAATTGGACGGCTAGCGGGTATTGCCTATTGTGACCAGCTATCATTTAAGACCTCAAATCGTGGAAGCAATAAATATATCACGGTTCATTTTGACTGTAAGACAATCCGGCATCTTATCAAGAACCATCGTATTACTAAGTCACACATTGATGATATGGTGAATTGTATTAGTATCTTACCAACCATATTTTGAACACGGTGTATAGAATATTCTGATATTACGCACCACACAAAGCGTTAGGCACAACGATCTGGCGAATAGCAAGTGCTGCCATGATGATACGCTTGCCAAGTGCAGTGAGGTAGTATTTGTAGCGTTTACCGCATTTTTTAACGAGCCGGAATACTCGGCATCGCTTGATGAAGTATGATATCTGAGAGCTGGACATCTGCGGTAAGGCTTTTTGAAGCATACGGTTTGTGATCCCGCTGATGCATCCCTCTCCGCGAGCAAGTGCAATGAGACATTCCAAATCCTTCTTGAGGAAAAGGTTGAATCCTCGATACGAGCGATGATCACGGGTGGTCGAGGTCGCGATTTTGATGATCTGATGTTCACCATCGCTGTTGTCATCAAGGGCGGAAAGAAAGTCAAGATATCTGTTGTTTGCAGATAATAACAGTTCCCTCAATGGAGGAAGGCTGTAGATGGTCTTTTGCATAGGGGCGTATTTAATCTCAGTCGTCCCATCATGATGTTCTACCTCACGGTAGTGTTTAAATTCAGAGACGTCATTCACAGTCGTCTCGATACGCAAGATTATCCCTTGCTTGTCATACATTTTGATAGAAGCCCATCCCATGTAGTGTTTGATGCGCGTGCCTTGTATGCGGCGATCGAACTTGTAGTCAGTGCCGATCTCAGCGAGTGTTCGCCCATCAAGTTTCTTACCAAGAAACATCGCGATAGACTCTGGCGTTACCGTATGTATCGCTGTTTTGACTAGATTATCGTAGATGGCTTTGAGGTCTTCGGCGCGTTTGAACACGATGTCTGTAGCATATTCCACCTGCATTAGCGACCAATGATATGAATTGTCAGCAAGCCGTATCACGGGGCAATACATTCTGGCAAATGCATCCAGCGCATGGTGCAGCTTATCAGCAGGAAAAGCGTCTGCCAGCCTCTGAGCACAGCTAAAGTCGTCGATTTTTACAAAGGCGTTGTCCAGTGGAGTGAAAACTACTCCCTCGGATTGAAGGCAATGCGCGAGATAATTGTGTCCATTACAATAGAATTGCAGACGGAAGGGCACCCAGGTCGGAACTCGTAGATAGCACAGTCCAAACTCTGCATCGATGAAATAGAAGTAGTAATGAAGACACTTGGTCTCCTTGATATTCAGCCGGGTTTTGTGGGTAATCTTGTCGTGCCACGGGGTGTATGCAGGACATTTTTCCAACACTGAGAATATGTGGACGAGACCGGGGTGACACCCTCGACTACTAATGATCTCTTTGATGCGGTCTTCTTTTCGAAATGAAGAGGCACGGCGTATATACTCAATTTCAATGCTGTTGGTAACGGCAAGGCGTTCCGCATTGGCTTTGATCTCATCTCGTAGAGGTTCGGCAAATTCCTTAGGAAAGTCAAATAGCCTGATGTTGCGTTGATGAAGATAGATGCCCATTCCGTCGCTATGACACCAGCCTGGGATTGTACCGGTGATAACTATGCGGTCGAAGCATGAATATACCCCAGCTATCTGCTTTGCATAGCGTTCTTGAAGTGATGTCATTCTGGGCAACCTCACGAAAGGGTGTTTGAATGTATATTACGTGGCGAATGCAATCATTCCTTTTTTGGTTGCGGCTAAGCCGCCTTAGGGTTGATGAAGGGAAAGAAGATTCTAATAACCACTATTTTGATGTGGTAATGACTGGTGTTGATAATGAAGGCTTTTTCAATCTAGACAGCCTTATGAACTATATCGGAATTGTCGGTCCCGTACCTATGTCGGAGAAATTCGTATATTCCCAAAATTTGCATAGCGAGTTATTCAACGCATATCATATCAACGAATTCCAAATTGTTCTGAATGGAAATAGCTTTCAACGACAGATATATCGTGAATTCCGGACCGTATATGGGATGAAAAGAGGTAAGGCACAAGGCTCCATATACGATATAGATGGTGTACTAGTAAACGTGGTAAGCATTGGTGACCATAGTAAGGTGGCCTATTGGCTTAGCGAATCCGATTTACGTGGTCAAATTTGTGATCAATATGCCGGACTACGCCTTAGGCACCACAATATCGCCATAGGTGATGTTGACACTTTAGAGACATTATGGAAACAAATAATGTTAACTAATCCTTCCGATTCTAGATTTCTCAAGTACTTCATTGGTGATATACACATCATTAGCAATAACGTTGTTCCAAATGCTAGAAGAGATATGTTTGAAGATAATCAATGTTGGCGGGAGATAGTCGAAATAGCGATTAAACCGCTATTTGAGGACATAACTCGAAAAGTCAGGACTGCATCAAAAGAGCATGAAGACCCTGAAAAAAAAATAGAGAAGGAAGTGCGTGCGTTAATTGGGCAGGGAAGCGGGTTTTCGTCGCATAGTGCGGTGTTACCTGACGACAAGAGGGATTATCTTAAACAAGTTGAGAAAGCAAAAGCAAAAGCAAAAGCTGTTCAAGATGAGAGAGAATTTCCAAACCCACGTATACAGATTGTGGTTGATGACCTAGACAAAGTTGCATCAACTGTTGCTGAAATAAAGGATCCCTACATCGGGCTAGATCGTAAGCTTCGTAAGGTTGTAGACAGAATTCTTAAGGCCCTGGGTGGTGTTTTGGATAGTGATAATTACGAACTGGCAAAAGGTGTTATACTTGACGAGTTGACGAACCCTAATGCAAAGGTTGATTTATAATTGCCGAATATCCTCCTAGTCGAACCTAGTTATAAAACTAAGTTCCCGCCGATCGGTTTACTTCGATTATCTTCATATCATAAAGACAATGGAGATTGTGTTAGTTTTACTAGAGGCTGCTTACCAGCATATAGAGACCTGTATTGGGACCGTATTTACGTTTCCTCCTTGTTTACATATGAACTGCCGAGAACTGTAAAGACAGTACAGTATTACCAACATGCAGTATCCAATCCCGATACCGACATAGTAGTTGGTGGCATCGCGGCAACTCTCATGCCTGACTACATTAAAGACCGGTGTAGGTGCCGCGTAGTAGTCGGCCCACTCAATCGTCAAGGTCTGATCGACCAACACATTCCCGACATATCGAACTACCGAATAGATTATAGAATCGCAGACGATAAACAGTGGAATTATCGTCCTAACGACTGCTATTATTTACGTGCTACCACAGGTTGCATCAGGAAATGCTCGTTCTGTGCTGTCCCTGTAATCGAACCATACTTTGGTTTATCCCGTCCGATCAAAGACCAGATTGACGAAGTAAATAACGAATTTGGTAATAAGAAGGATGCGGTATTCATGGACAACAATATACTGGCAGTCAATGAATTGCCAGATATCATAAGTCAGCTAGTCGACGCCGGATTTAGTACGAAAGCGACATATAATGGTTCACTACGGTCAGTAGACTTCAACCAAGGATTAGACGCCCGTCTTGTTACCCCACGCATAGCATCATTACTAGGCAAAATATGCTTGAGACCAGCCCGTTTTGCGTATGATAACGAATCTGTGACAGATAAATATATCGATGCTATCAGCATGTGTGTAGACCAAGGTATAACCAACTATACGAACTATGTTATGTTCAACTTTCAGGATGATATATATTCCCTATACAGACGGCTTGAGCGAAACATCATACTTTCTGCATCAAAAGGTATACGGGTTACCGGGTTTCCAATGAAATATGCTCCCATATATGATGTTGAACGGCACTATATAGATGCGAAATGGCATTGGAAATATATCAGAGGTATTCAATGTATTCTAAACGCCACACATGGGATGGTTTCGCCCAATCCATCATTCTTCTATCGGGCCTTTGGAAATACAGAAAATGCATTTGAAGAGATCGTATGCATGCCAGAAGGTTACATCATGAGCCGCGTGAAACGTACTGATGACGGTGCCATAGATGATTGGTTACAGTGTTTCCGCAAGCTATCGCGTGATGACAAAAATTTATATCTACATGCTTTGTCTGAGCTGCATGATGTTAAGGGTGATAGAAGCGTAATGCTGGATTACCCCCAGTTTGGTGAGCTATGGGTTCATTATGGAACGGATACAAACGTCACAATATAGTGAAAATCCACGCCACACAACGTGGATTCAGGTTGCGGTAGCTTTCGTTTTAGCGATTGATATATTCAAAAGATACGGGTGACTACAAGAGGCACAGTATTACCCTCCCGTCATCCAATTACTCCGCGGTTCGGGAGAATCGGCGCAGGCATACCCCCCGTCCGCTTCAGCGGACCGGTATTGATCAGCGATGGGTGACGAGGCCCACTTTAGTGGGTTGATGGAACCCGTCGCTTCCTGCCCTTCCCCCCCCTACTCCCGCAAGTGCCCCTCCCCGATGGCTACCCACTTGGCGCAGGTGAGCTCCTCGGGACCTACCGGACCGCGGGCGTGCAGCTTGTCCGTGCTGATGCCCACCACCGCGCCCATGCCGTAGTCGCCGCCGCCGGATAGCCGCGTGCTGGCGTTGACCAGCACACTGGCGCTGTCCACCCCCAGGCAGAAGCGGTTGGCGGTGCTCATGCTGCTGGTGATAATGCCGTCGGTGTGCGAGCTGCCGTAGCTGTTGATGTGCTCCACGGCCTCCTCCAGACCATCCACCACGCGGATGCTCAGGATGGGGGCGAGGTATTCAGTGACCCAATCCTCCTCCGTGGCAGGCTTCATGGGAACAATCTGGCAACTGCGCTCGCAGCCGCGCAGCTCCACGCCGCGCTGGCGCAGGGCATCGGCCAGAACGGGCAGGGCGGTCGGCGCGATGGCGGCGTCCACCAGCAGCGTCTCCAGCGCGTTGCACACCTCCACCTTCTCCAGCTTGCTGTTCAGCACCAGCCGCACGGCCATTTCGATGTCGGCATCGGCGGCCACATACTGGTGGCAGATGCCGTCGTAGTGCTTGATGACCGGGATCAGGCTCTCCTCCGATACCCGCTTGATCAGCGACTTGCCGCCCCGCGGGATGATCACATCCACCAGCCCCTTCATGCGCAGTAACTGACCCACCGCAGCCCGGTCGGGCGTCCGCACGATCTGGATGGCGTCACGTGGCACCCCGCATCGGGCGGCGGCATCGGCCATGGTGTCGGCCAGCAGCACATTGGTGCGCAGCGCCTCGCTGCCCCCGCGCAAAATCACCGCATTCCCGCTGTACACGCACACGCTGGCGGCGTCGGTGGTCACATTGGGTCGGCTTTCATAGATGATGCCGATCACGCCCAGCGGCACGCTCACCCGGTGCACCTTCAAGCCGCTCGGGCGGGTATGACCCTTGGTGATGATGCCCAGCGGATCGGGCAGATTGGCCAGATCGGAGAGGCGCTTCGCCATGTAGTCGAAGGCCTTGTCGTTCATCTCCAGCCGTTTGAGCATGGGGCCTTCCAGACCGGCCTCACTCGCGGCCTGCACGTCCTGATCGTTGGCCGCTTTGATCGCCTCACGGCTGTCACTCAGCGCCTGGCCCATCGCTTTGATGGCGGCTTTGCGTACTTTCCCCGAGAGCTGCGAAAGCTCTCGGCTGGCCTTCTTGGCGCGCTCCGCCAGCGGGGTGATGTCACTATTCATATCCATGGAATTCTCCTGAAAGGTCAACGGATGACTCATCTTTTTACATGATATCGCAGCTCTTTGGTATAACGATGACAGGTTACGGCTCGATGTACATTGTATAGAGATCAGCCCGTCGCATCGTGACTCGGAGGCGGTAATCGCCTTCTGGCAACGCAAAGACGGGCATTTTGATGCCGTCTCCCCGGACGTTAGCGGTGGCGAGCACTCGGCCCTTCGCATCCAGCCGCTCTATGCGTAGCAGACCGGTTGCGGCGACACGGGCGTTCACTCGGAGCACCCCGCCTCCCTGGATGGGACGGGTGACGAAGCTCCCCTGGCCGCTTCCGGCACGGACGCCGAACCAGCCGTCGGCACGGTAAGACATCACCCCCACAGCATAGTAGCCCTTACGGGTGTTCTCCGCCAGGCCTTCCCAACCACCGATAGATTTGAAATATGGCAGGCTTTCCGCGAATCGGCGTTTCCCAAAGACCGCCTTGTAGTCGTCACTGGTGACTTCGCGCAGGGAGTTACGGCGGAACAAGGGCTCGGCGAGATAGTGCGGCAGCGACGTGCCTGATGCCATCTGATAATAACGGTCGCCTGCTTGGACAATATCCTGGCCGGTAAACAACATGCCGAAATACCAGTCGGAAGGGTTATTTGACTTAACAAACGGTTGCGGGTCAGTGAAGTCGTAGAAGCTATAACCATCTCGGCTGTATTTAAGGTCTAGATAGACCTGCTGGCTCTGGCCGTCGTATGCGGCGATGAAAGCTAAATGGAGCCCTGCATCAGGCATGTACCGGATATCAGCGTCATATTGCTGCGTGAACGAGCTATCAATCGGACCGCATGTGGTGATGGAGTGACAATACTTCCAGTCAACGCCGTCAACGGTACTGTATATGGTCAGGATGCGACTGCTGTTTGGCAGCAAGTCGTAAGGCACATCGTATGGCGCGAAACGGCGCACAGTCTGACCGCGGGCAAGATATAGCGTTTTACCGTCATCAGACAGCCACATGTTGCCGAAATTGTCGTTGGTTGTGAAGCCGTCATCGAAGTTGTCGCCAGTGTATATCGGCACATCACGAAAGAGCGGCGTACCGCGCAGGAATACAGTCTGGCCAGATGTGGTGCGGGCAACGAGCCAGTAGGTTCGACTGCCAGCCTGAACACATCCAAAATCATGGGGCTCACTGTTTTGGATGACTCCGACGTCACGCAGAGTGTAGCTGCCATGACGATTACGGTCGTACATCTCATACTTATCTTGGCTTGATGTCAAACCGAGTGTTCCGAAGTCTTTGTAGATATCTTTCATCGGCTGCATACGAGCGACCGAAGTAACGAGCTTATATGGCCCCTCGGGCGATCGGCTCTGGACGGCAAAGTTTCTAGCATCACTAGAGTAAAGGTATCCTCGCCTGTACGGATGCTCCTGCCCCCTAATCACATAGTTGCCGTCAACTGTTTTGCCAACCGATATACCATACAAGTTCACCACATCGGGGCTAGTTGAGTGGTAGGCTTCGGTAAGTTTGGGCTTGGAATAGCGGATCTCGAGGTTGCGGAACGACTCAAAGAGCCAGCTATCGGGCGTGAAGAATATCTTGCGAAAACCGATAGGACCAGTGGGCTTCTGCATGGCGGGGATGCGCTCGATACGCAGCATGCGCTTCATCGAGGCTTTCCCTACCGTCACGGTGGCTATGTATCGTCCCGGAGGAATTGCGCCGATGTTTTTAAGCACACAGGCGTTCCATCCTGGTGAAAGTTTGAAGCTCCCGTTCCAAACCTCCTTCTCTTCGGGTGAGGCAACGGAGACCGAAGCGGCGCGCAGCTCGGTCATTGCCTTGGGTATGACTACCGTGAGCTCGGCTTGCGAAGGGTTGCGGTAGATGGGCATCGTGAACTCGGCCTGCACTTCGGCGAAATCAAGCAACTCGCCGGCGGCTTGTGCGAAAGATGCACATGCGACAGCCAGTAAACATACGGCAAGACATAGTATCGTTCTTCTCATGGGATAGCCTTCTTTCTGTGAGGCAGTGTCGGGGATCGCAACCAGGCGGTCTACCGAGGGGGCTTGTAGTTTGCATCCATGTCACTCAACCATGCACTAAGATTGCAATTCGCATACATTGTACCCTGAAAGATCGCGGCGGGCATATGCTGGGCGTATAACCGGCGGGTGATATCACCGTATTCAGGTGCTGGGTTGATGGCGTTTCGCGAAACGCCCCTACATTTTTTTGATCAATCCCTCAATCGCGCGCGCAAGCTGACGCTTGACGGCGAACACGGCATCCGGGTCGGGCAGGATGGCGGACGAATACCTACCGCCGGTACTGGGCATACCGACCAGCTCTTCGGCGGACTTCAATGCCAGCTCCGCGGAGGCGGTATCCAAGCCCTTCGCCTTCGCTTGGGCGATCAGAGCGCGCAACAGGTGCAGGTATTCGTAATCCTCCACACCCTCACGCGCCTGAGCCATTCGGATGGAAGGGATCGGCGCATTGATGCCGACAGAGGCCCCCGGGTAGGCGATGTAGCCGTCTCCATTAGGATACCGCACGAAGTAGCTCTTGCCTGGCGTGTCGGTCTGCGGGATGTAGGAGTGCCAGCCGTATGTGTGCGGGTCATAGGTCAGCCAGTTGGCCCCCCAGAACTCATAGCCCTCCACACCATACTTGTCGCAGTAGTGCGGCAGCAGCCGTTCAATCGCACAATATGGGGTATCCAGGCACATCTGGCCATCGGTGGTGAAACGCACCCGCGCACCGTCGGCTCGCAGCTTCTTGATGGTGGTTTCGGGCACATCGCCGTAGTGGCCGATTCCCCATAAATTCAAGTAACCGTCCCAGCTATCCACATGCCCCCAAGTGCTGGAGTAGATGGGGATGGCGGGATCAACCTCCGCGATCATTTTGCAGAGTGCCTGCATCTGCGCGATGGTGGCCGGCTGGCTGTAGAAGGGCTCATCTGAGATG
Organism: Armatimonadota bacterium; assembly: GCA_963677485.1. GTDB lineage: Bacteria > Armatimonadota > HRBIN16 > HRBIN16 > HRBIN16. The sequence continues at coordinate 2,959,850 of OY781964.1, forward strand.
TAGTAGACCAGCTTCTTGTCCCAGCTATTTTGTTTCACATGATCCCAGTAAGCTTTTAAGCAGGCCTTCATGGCCGTTTTGAACTCTCGACGCAAGATGCGCCGGTCGACCCCATCATACGGGAACACCCCATCGTATGGCTTCTCTCCGAAGCGCACATCGGGCGGAAATCCCCAGCCAAACAGGTAGAACACATCGGGCATGTAGGAGCTGGGCAGATGCAGCACGTCCAAGTAGTATTCGGCCGCCTTGTCATACTCAGTGAAGTCCGCAACCACCTTGCCGTTCTCATAGCGGATGTCCGGGTTGGGATAGATACGGTCTGGGCACAGCCGATAATCGGCCATAAACTTCCAGAACTGGCGGCGGCTTTGCTCGGTGCTCTGCCCGGGAATTTCCCATTCGGAACCCATCCGCACGTCATAGATCGCCACGGTATTCGACTGCTGCGGCAGCGAGAACCCCCACAAATGCACCGTGAAGGGAAGCTCCTTGACGCTCTTTCCGGCGGAGATCAGCTTGACCTTGCCCGCATAGTCACCAGGAGCTGCATTCGTCGGCGTGCTGACGGTGATCCAAATCGGCTGGGTGCTGTTGGCCTCCAGCTTTACATGGTCACGCGGGTAGATGGGGTCTGGCCACATGCCAGCCCAACCGTCACATGCCGGTGGCGACTGCGGCACTTTTCGGAACCACACCGGGTTGGTATCCTGGTAGTAGTTGGTGGGGTAATCCACCGGCACGAAACCCACCATACCCACATCGACACCGAGTTTTGAACCTGACTTGTTCACAGGTGCATCAACCACCACGCGGACGTCTGCCAGGGCCTTCGGGCTGCGCAGTGCCAGTTGCAGGGGCTCCTTCTCGTTACCCGCCATGGTGATCTGCACCGCGGGCTGTTTGCCGACCGGATGGTGTTCGTGAAACACCTTCTCGATGGCGTTCACCTGCCACAGCTCCAGAAGGCTGCTGCCCGGAGCCGGTCGGGTCAGCACCCCTCGCGGCATGGCGGAGCTGACTTCCATCACCACCACCCCATCGTGCCAGAGAGTGCCGGTGCCGTTTGTAGTGAGGTGCAGCTCTATCTCGCTGGAGTTGGAGGGAATGGTGAGCGAACCCGACAGCAGTGTCCAATCGGAGTCACCGCTGATCGCGGTGCCGATGTTGGCGTAGACAATCGTATCACCCTTCACATCAAGGATGTGCGCATACATCGATGTGCCCACGGAGAGCTGCTGGCTCCTCATCCATACCGCGCATAGATAACTCTGTCCTGGTTTGGCCTTGATCTTCTGACGCCAGCCCACCCAGGCCGCAGGACTACTAGCCGGCACCGCTATCTTGCCGCAGTGCTGGCCGAACAATCCGGGCGTGTCAACTGACATGCGGGTCGCCTCAGCACTGATGCCCTCAACGCCGCCTTGCCAGCCATCCGGGAATGGGCTGCCGGTCTCCAGACTTGGGTTCTTCGCGAGGTTGTTTGGGCTGTTGAGCAGTGCTTCATAGGCCTTCCGCGAGATGCCGTTTGTGGACGCCATCTTACCGGACGCCGGGTTTTGTCGGGTGTCTTCCGTGGTTCCGGTGCTGCGCGTGCTGCTTATCTGAACCCCCACAGCCTTGCCCGCAGCTCGAGGATGTACATACAACCCCAGCGTCACCGAGTTCCGGGCAGGCAGGCTGACGCCCGAAATCAGCAGCGTGTTGCCTAGAAGGGTGCTGGGATAGCTGCGCAGCCCATCGGACACCACGATGCTGGCGGTGTCTGCGTTGCGGCCCATGCGCGCTTTGGTGCCCGCTATGTCCACGCTAACCACGCTTGAACCGAGCGGTTGATCTGTGAAGTTGAACAGCTTAACTGGTGCGCACCACTCCGTACCTTTCGGCCAGGTGGTGGCAAGCGTCTTTTCCGTGAGTTGCATCTTCTCAGGTGGGAACAGCTTGGTTGTGATGGCAGCTTCAGTTCCCGTGGTCACCAGGCTGATGTCGTCAAACCAAGCGGTGCCGGTGCCGTAGAGCAAGGTGCCGAGGTCCGCCATGCTGCAGTCTTTCGGCACGGTGAACTCCGTGCTGACGCGGTGCCAGTCGTTGGTACCAGCCTGCCCAGCCGCCATGGGCGAGAGCACCATATAGTTTCCCGGGTTACCTACATGGATGTAGATGCCCACGCTTCCGACCACATTTTCGGTGCGCACCCAAGCCGACAGGGTGTAGTGCTCACCGGCCACGAGCCGAAGGCCATCCTGGCGCGTTGATATCCAACTCGCGGCTGCATCCGACCGAACCTCCAGCTTCAAACAGCGCTTCCCTGAATGGGGGGTATCGGTGCTCCAACTGGCGGTGTGCTGCTCATCGGCTGCATCGTGCTTCCAGCCGGTCGGCGTATTCGCCTGACCCTGCTCCACCCCTCCGTTTATGAGTTCACCACCGCCCTTCAGGAAGTCGGGCACGGCAAGCGCGTGCGGATTGTCAAAGTAGACGTAATACCGGCTGATGGAGGTAGGCTCGCAATCTACCGGTATCAGCAGCTTAGCGCCGTCAGGGATCGGCCCGCTGGTGATGTCCCTGCCCTGCGGACTGGTGAGCTTCCACAGCAGTTCGCGGCCTGAGGCGTCGCAGACACGCAGCCCCTTCGCATCGGTCGACACCAACTTGATCTGCCCATCCTGCGAGCCGACGGTCAGGCTGACTGGCTCTCCTGCTAAGACTCGGCTGGAGCGGTTGGTTACCTCCACCATTTGCCTTTGCTTCCAGTAGCCGTCACCGCCCAGGTAGAGGTTGTTGTGCCAAGGCGCCGGTGCGGCTTGCATGGTACTGGTAGTTGAAAGAGCGATTATAAGAGCAAACCCAACGAATAGTGAGCGAGATGATGACATGATAATCCTCCCAAGAGGGCAGATAAGATGCAGGCGACCAAACTAGTGACATGATACGCCATCACCTATCAGGCTGCAATCGGGTATCCACCATGGTGAATGCCGCTTGAGTGCTCAGAGCCACGTGAGCTTGACAGCTTCATTGGTATCTGGTACTATATCTTTGCACGCGATATGGCCTCATCGTCTAGTGGCCTAGGACGCCTGGTTCTCAGCCAGGAGATCAGGGGTTCGAATCCCCTTGGGGCTACCAATTTTCAGAGAGCGGAAAGCGAACAGCTTTCCGCTCTCTGGCGTTTTAGTAGGGTGATGGGATGTCTATGGCCACGTTCATACCATACAGCTTGTCTGCAGGTTGTGCAGGTGGCGTTACCGCCAGATTACGTGCTCTCATCGCTCGGATTTTGTGAGATGTAATCCGGGTGAGCACACTGCACTTGACATGATCTTAGTTATCTTCAAGGCTAGCTCAGAATCCAGTTCACTTAATGAGCATCACATCATCATCATATGGAATACCGACAATTAATGGAGTATGGTTGATATCTCATCCGTGATCTTCAACACCGATTTATAATTGCGCGAACGATATTCCTTCAAAGCTGCAGAGAACTTGCGCTGCAGCGGTTCCAGTTGGGCATTGTCTGGCGTCTTAGTTGCCGCCAGTTGAAGGCGCGCATACATGCATGAGAGCTGGTTGCCGGCTTGCCTCTGCTGCTGGACTGCAATATGTGTGGAGGCCGGTTCCATTCGCGTGAGGGTGAGACGAATGTGGCTCTGAGAAGCCATGGTCACAGGGTTCCCCGCCGCCAGTTGCACATTTGTGTAGATCGCAGCATGGGCCTTTCCCTGCAATTCCTGGGTCTCCAACCTGTACTTCCCTGCCGATAAATGCTTGAACATAATTTCAGTTTTGCGCTTCTCTGAGCTTGGGTTGAAAACCACAAAGTGCCTGGTTGCGCCTGATACTGCATCATCATACCCATCTAGTGCATCTAGATTCAGAACCATGATGTTGCGGTCATCAACTTCTGCGAGTGCCTCATAAAGCCAGTAATTCCACATCGACATACCGGACATATAAGCGGCAGTGTTGCCTCGGTGCCCCCCGTTTCCTTCAAGGCTGTAGAACGGTTCAATTGGGAAATACTGTCCAATTCCAGCCTGCCTGTTGCCAAGCACTGTGTCACTGCAAGCCGCCGGATAGAAATAGAATGAGTTGATGCGATTCAGGTTAGTGAGTTTGAGCAGCAGGTTATAGATGGGGTTCGTCGTGTCGTGCTTGAGCAGGGAGGTCATGCAGAGATTTGCCTCTGTGGTCTCCCATGGTGTTGCGACGTGGGCTCCCCCATGAGGATAGAACAATCCCGCATTGCGAAGTTCGCGGCTGATGGGGTCAGTCTCGTCTTCATACCAGAATGTCACACGTAGAAGGGTGTTCGCGAAATCCCTCGAGTAGCGCAGATATCTGCTGTCCCCGGTGGCTTTATAGACATCGTATGCCGCGACTGCTCCATATGCGTTCCCGAATAACTCGGTGATAGGGAACTCAACCGGATTGGTGTATTCGCGATTATATATTGCATTTTTGACGGTGTATCGCATGGCCGTCAAGAGATTTTTGATACTGGCGGCGGCCTCATTTCGGTACAGACTATCGCCGGAGAGCCGATAAGCCCGCATCATCACGTAGGCATAAGATCCTACCTGCCACGGTTCGCGTACCATGCCCAGCTTTGGCACGTCGTTCTGCACGAGGGGCATTAGTTTATATGGATCGAACCATTGCGGGAAAACATAGTCGACTTTGTGTGCATAGTCGATGAGATGGCGTGCTGAGATCAGGAACCGTCCGGCAACTGCGGGGTTCACATCTCCTGCCGGTGTGGCATCGATGGCGCGTGCTGTTTCTATATGGAAGAACAGGTTCTGCCAGGTCATTTCCAAATCTCCGACATGCTCAGGCTGACGCGTGCCCCACCGAATCATGCCTGCCTTGGGATCAAAGAACCGCTCCAGACCGTCCACCTTGAGCTTCAGTAGTTCCTGCTGTTTCTTGTCAGGATTGATCCGGGAATACAGTTCCCATGCAGACAGGTGGTTGTTGACCGTGGAGAAGTCCCATTCATTTTGTATTCTTGGGGCAGATGAGATATGCCCGGGATGAACTACCATCTCAGAGGATGGTTCCACCAGGCTCAATGGCCCGTCGGTCCATGGTGCCTTGAGATGAGAGAAGGTACTACCATCCACCATCAAATCGTTAATCGTTTTGCGTGCGAACTGTGTCCAAGAAACCTGCCCTCCGTCGGCGTAGTTTCGCGGGAAAACTGATGTCGCCGGATGCAGCGGAGCGCACACGCGGACCATCGTGTCCAGTGCTTGAAGTGATGTCGGTCGCTCGGGACGGGCACCGGAGTACAAGTGGAACTTCACCACCATATCCCCGGATCGTATCCGACTGCCAGACAGCTTATCGCTATGCATACCCAGCCCGGTTTTGCCCTCTACGGTCCGTGTGCCCACGTGTAAGTCGAAAAAACGCTGAATGCCGTCGGCGGCCATCCAGGTTGCCGGGGTCATGTCGAAAAAGACCATGGCCTCTGTGCCTTTGTGCCAGAGATACGCTGCCGGAAAGCCCAAATTGTGGGGTATCCCCAAAGAGCCATATATGCTCTCCGGTCCCTGATCGACTACTACCTCAGGTTTTGTTTCTGTCATCCATAGAGCCACTGATGGCTGGGGGTTCGGCAGGATCATATCTGCAGGCAGGTGACAAGTGATGTTAAAGCTGATCATAGGCGTATCCGAATTGGTCTCAACCAGCATATCCCAGTTATAGTTGGGATTCGTATGAACCCCGCTCAACATGACCGCTTTGGAAACTTTCGTATTCCGCACAACCTTCGCCTCGCTGGGAATGAGGTTGAAAGAGGAGCCAGTGACTATGGGAGCCGATGTGCCGAAGAAGGGTTCCCATCGGTCCCCGTGGCGAATGCTTGTTGAGTTTATATAACGATTGCTGGCGTCGCGGGCAAATGTAACCCGCTGCGATTCATTTCCCATTGTGATTGAGTTTGGAGTAGAGTTCAGAAATAGATCGTGCTGTCCGGCCATGGTTGGTTGGGGAAACAGACCAGCAAGCATCAAGATCATGAACATCATTATAGTGAACATGGTCGAGGTAAAACGTCGCAAGTGCTTATAAGTTCTCTCAAGGAACATGGGTTGACATATACGATTAGTGCCGGCCTGTTTCATATTGGGAATATACATATCTTCTTCTCCATCAATTCAAAAGGGGAAGCCCACGGCCTTGCTGTGGGCTTCCATAGCTTAACGCATACACGCTGGGAGTGCAAATATCATGTGGTATATGGCCAAGTATTATCGCCATGTTCTATTCGGTCAGATCGAGATGAAAGTTGGCAAGGTGCTGGTTGGTTTAGCCCGGAACGATGCATGGCTGCTTACCGCTCTATGTCAGTCTATTACCCACAAATATAACTGAAGTACCGCCAGGCGCTAAAGCACAAGGCTATTGACCTACAAATATTGCATGGCCAGTAGGTCACCGATTCCGCGACACAAATGTCTCGGCTATTGACCTACCAAGCACCCGCCCGTGCATGCCCGGCAGCCCAGGCTGTAACTGATACGGTCGTAGGGGCGTCCCTTGTGGGCGCCCTAAAACCAAAACTATCGAATCAACAACGATTAGGGCGCCCACAAGGGACGCCCCTACGACCAGCTATATAAAAGCATGCTGAAGCAGTCTGCATTTACGTTATTACCATCGGCATATGGTTCCGGCAGCCCGATTCATCGGGCTTGATGACCAATAGCCGAGACATTTATGTCGCGGAATCAGTGACCGAATAGTTAGGCGATATTTATGGGCACTTAACTGTGCTCACTGGCGATGGAGGTGGATGTTTTCATGGCCATATGCAGCCCGCCCCTACCGGTCGCCTAAGGCCTCCTTCACCAGAGCCAGCTTCTTGGCGATCTCCGCCAGGTCCACCAGCATCAACGGACTGCTGGCCTTGGAGGGGTCGGTGAGGGTGATATAGCCCCTGGGTTGGCCATCCAGGCTGTAGCATAGTGCTCCCTGGTCATCGTTGCGGTCGATCGTCCCGGTGAATGGGTATTCGGCTGGCTGTAACGCCGTATGACTGGTAAAAACTTGCATCATTTTGCCGTCTGCCATTGAGGCGTCCACACCATATAGCTTTTCTCCGGGTGTCACTGGCTGGCAATCCGTCAAGTCGATAGCCTTCATTGGTCTAATTGGCAGTTTCCTCAACTTGCCGATGGACAAACCGAGCCTTTCGGAGGTGAACACGGTGGCGATGGCGCCGATCTGGCCTTGGTCGTCCACAATAGCCGAATCGAATTCAGTGCTGAGGAAGTTACTGCGCATCTGTTGTGGTGAGGTATCTGCTGCAGGGTGGGTGGTTTTGTTATCATCAAACCATCCCGTATGAGGCAGCACGAAATAGCCCGACCCATCGATGCAGACCGCTGAGCATATCACATCACCAAAAGGTTCCTTTTCTGAGTCTAGAAATCCCCAGTTACGGATATTGTGTGGTATCCTGGCGACAGCCGACGGAGATGTTTGTCTGCGCTTGTCCTTAGCCATGCTCAGCTGAATTCCCGGCATCAGGTTTTGTAGACGCTTCACCGCCGTGCTGGCTCCATTGTATGCAAAAGTGTAGGAAGCATTAACATCAGACTGCATCATCAATGCTGCCGCACGCCCATCACTGTTAAAGAGGATACCGGACGCCACCGAACCCACTACTATGCGATCGGGATAGGACGGATCGTGACCATCAACTACACCACTGTTCACGTTTGATGGCATGCAGCCATAAACAGTCTCGCCGACCTGTGGCAGTTCGTCTACCTGCCAAGTAATCGGTGTCAATGGTTTCTTCAGCGGGGCGACGGGTGACAGCACTGCCATGTTTCCGCCCTTTTCTATCTTCTTCCAACGCATCTGGCACTTGGTACCGTTGGTCAGTGTGGCTTTAGCCGGTTGGGAGCCAGGCCGTGATGCCTTCTCCAGCATCTTTGAAGGCATTATTACCAGCACATCGCCTGATGGAGTGAGTGCGTAATAATCGGTGTTTTCGTAGCGATTCTCTTCAGACTCGTATCTGAGTGTGCCCATGCTGTTCTTGTTTGCATCATATACGCGCTGATATATGGGGTCCACCGGCTCCTTGATGTCCACAACAGGCTTCACACGAACACCGGTATTACTCGATATGAAATTCCAAAGACGATCATCAAGTGTCCATACAGAGACGCCGCTGGAGGTCTCCTGACCGCTCCATGCTATGAACTGCCCGGTTAGCGCACTGAATACCAGGTGCATCGGGTTGTATATGTCGTAAGGTACCGATTTGCCAAAAACACCAGACACTGCTTTTTGGTTGACCACGTAATCCTTGGACTCCTCAGACCTTATGACTGACAACACGTGCAAACCTAGTGGTAAGTGACAGGGCTGGGAGATATCTATATAAGGCAGTGGACCGATTGGTTCGGCAGGTACCAGGATGCTTAAGTAGGCAGCAGGATCATAGGCTTTCAGCCGGTATTCGATGCTTCGGCCATCGGCCATTTGTATAAAGGGCTGACCTGTGAAGGTGGTCTTTTGGGGATCGCTTACCTGGCTCCAAGCCAGTCTGGCATCGCATTTCCCCTGCAGCATCACCGCACCTTCAGGTGATATGATTACCCCGATGTTTTTGTATTTGTAGCTCTGGTCCTTGTTGAACTCATTCCATTTCAAGGTCATAGTGACCAGCACCACGCACTGGTCAACCTGCTTCTGAACTCGGCTGAGCACGTCGTCTGAGACGGGATCCGCAGAGCAGGTTCGAATGCCGAGGGTCAGCAAGCAAATGGCCGCTAATAGTAGCCGCTTCATATCAGTTTCCTCCGTTGATGCTCATGGTTTGGACACGGCACGCCGTGCATCAGGACGGGACACGGCACGCCGTGCATCAGGACGGGACACGGCACGCCGTGCATCAGGGCGGTGACACAGCACGCCGTGCATCAGGGCGGTGACACAGCGCGCCGTGCACCAGGGCGGGGACACGGCACTCCGTGCACCAGGGCGGGGAGACCCCGCCCCTACCGATCGCCTAAGGCCTTCTTGACATATGCCAGACTCTTATCGATTTCCGCCATGTCAACCAAAACCGACTTCTGGTGGTTCGTTAATGATGTGACCCTGGATCCATATCCTCGCAGAGTTCCGTCTGAGCTGACCACCAGAAAGGCGGTATCAACACCGTCATCGCCTTGCCCAGGATCAACGATGCGGGCCGCCGGTTTGTATTGCTTTCGGTAGGGGATCAATCGGCCATCGTATAATGCCACATCAACATTCCATAGCTGTTCGGAGCTGGGGGCGACAAGGCAGTGGGCCAGGCTGACCGCCTTCATCGGGCGCGTGGGCGGCTTGAGCATTTTGCTGATGGAGATGCCCAGTTTGGGATTGTGGTACACAACCGCTGCTTGACCAGTCGTGCCCGATTCATCACGAATATAGTCCATATCATCACGACTGTTGAATGCCTTTACGATGTCGCCAGATCGGCTCTCAACCATGTGGTAACTCTTCATTGGCAGCACGAAGTAGCCTGAAGCATCGATGCATATGGCGGTGCTGTTCCACCCAAGGGGTATTCCTACGTTGATGTTATGGCCGGATTCCCAACCCCATATGCGGTAACCCTGGCTCAGTGCCGTCATGACAGGGGCCACCGTGTTCTGCTGATTAACCTTGACCGTGCTAATCGTTTGGCCAGGCACCAGCGACTGCACATACTTCACACTCTCGGCGGTGCTGGTCGTCTGCCCAACATACACTCCCCACGCCATCCTGGTCAGTCCCACTGCCCGGCCCTGGCCGTCGAACAGAATGAACGGGGGCCAGTCGCGCACGACAAAACGCTCTGGGTAGGCGCGGTCGTGTCCCACCAGCTCTTCGTTACTCACGTCACCATAGTTGCACGCGAAATACCGTCGGTCAATCTGTGGCTGACTGCCTAAGGCCCACACCACTGGCTTGAGCGGTCGCTGTAAGGGCTTCAACGGGCGCAAGATAGCCAGTTGTTGGGTCTTGTCGACTGCCATCAACTTCATCTTGATCTTCTGTCCATCCGGCAGAATGGCGGTCGCTGGCATCTTGTTGACTCTAGGTTTTGCTTCACTCATCTCAAACGGTAGGTTCGTCAGCATATCACCTGCCAAAGTAAGAACATAGGCAGTGTAGACATCATGTTTGGGGTTATCCTCAAACTGAAATTGCACCTGGCACATGCTATTGCGCAGAGGAGCGTAGGCCCGGCTATACTGCGGATCGACAGGTCCCTCAACTGCACCGCGGTCGCTGAACTTGATACCGACATATTTTGTAATGAACTGTTTGTTTTGCTGGGACAACTGGGTGATTTTGGTGTATCCGGATCTGGTGTCGAAGTGGAAGCCGATAAACTCACCCGTACTGGCGCTGAACGCCAGGGCGAGCAGCGTGAGTGGACTGTCGGACACTGGAACTTCTGGGTCATTGGTGACAACCGCCTTGTCGATGGTCACCGCGCTGTTATAGTTATCTGTTTGTCGGACATACACGGGCATCCCCATTGGCACACGCCAGGTATTGGAGATGTCAAGATATGGCTGATTCTTGAGGGGCTTCACAGGCGTGATTAGGCTCCAGTGCTGATGACCTGAGCCAGCCACCTGCTTATATGCCACCCAGCGTCCATTGGCGAGCCGGACTTTTGTTGATTTCCAAAGCTCTCGGTAAGGTTTGTCATATTCGTCTGTGCCGTTGTATAACGGGTATCCCCATCCGCCGTATATGATCGCAGTGCCGTCGGATTTGATCACAATCGCAGTATCTGCTCGTTTGTTAAACTCAGGCGTGCCATCGTGCCGAACCATACGCGTTTCTTTCACTTGCACCAGGCAGCGGTCGAGTTGCTGCTGCACTCGGTTCCGACCATCGCCTGAAAGTGGCGGAAACGGCTTGTTGCCGCAGCCTGCGAGCGTCAGCAGGCAAAAAATCGAGATAAGCAGACGGTTCATACACATCGCCTCCATTGCGATTTTGGCCGAAAATAGTGGCCAAAATATGGTTTATTACAGCTTTATTTACAATGATACCACGAATCGATTTTGGATGGTGCCACAGTTGTCGGTAAGCCAGGTCAATGAACCCGTGATAAACTCGTAGATAGAACGGTGACAAATAGAGGTGACGGCATGAACGCGATAGAGGCAAAACAGCTCGCTCAGTGGATCTACGAAAGCAAGTATATGGTGGCATTGACCGGTGCCGGTATATCGACAGCGGCCGGACTGCCCGACTTCCGGGGCAAAGGCGGGTTATACGAACGCCCAGGTTACGATCCCGAGACGATTTTTGATATCAGGCACTTCCCAAAGAAGCCCAAACCATTCTTCGACTTCAGCCGTGAGTTGATTGGCATGGTCGGTGACCTGACCCCCACCTTCACACATAAGCTGCTGGCGCGGTGGGAGCGGGAGGGCAAATTGCATGCACTGCTGACGCAGAACATAGACCCGCTGCATCAGATGGCAGGCAGCACGAACGTGATCAGCCTGCACGGCAACTACTGGAACAGTCATTGCTTGAGCTGCAAACAAACCTATACCTACGATCTGCTGGTCAAAATGCTGCTCGAGCAGGATGTGCCTCGCTGCCAATGCGGCGGGTTGATTAAGCCGGATGTGGTGTTTTTCGGGGAGCAGGTGAGTGAGTTTGAGCCGGCTCTGGCCAAAGTCAAGGCCTGCGATCTTCTTCTAGTGCTGGGCAGCAGCCTGGTGGTCTACCCGGTGGCCTTGCTGCCCGCCTATGCCAAAGGCAGGGTGGTGGTGGTGAACCTTGGCGATGTGGATATGGCACCAGGTAAGAAGACGATGGTGGTGAACGCCGATCTGGACAGCTTCTTCAAGCTTGTGGATGTTGAATTAACCGCGTTGATGGTTCAACAAGCTATGTCATAAGCGCACAGGAGTTTTGGTATGGATAAGGGGCAGGGTAATCTTATGAAAATCGCGACATATGTCGTCGGTATCTTGCTGGTGGTCGTGGTCATTTGGCAGATATCGGCATCCCTGCACCAACGATCGGCCATCAGTGACATGAAGCGTTCCACAGCCACGGTGTATCCGCTGCCGCCGCCAGACGATTCGGTTGACGCCGTCTACTACGTCAACACCAAATCGGATAAATACCACACGCGGAAATGCCCGATAGCGATAACGGCTGCCGATGCTTACATCAAGCCCGAAGAGGCCGTCCATCAGAGCCAGTATCGTAAGTGCCCCTATTATTTAGGGGGACGTTCTGTTGGTTCCTCCCAGCAGCAGTCGGATGATGCCGAGTTTAGTGTCGCGAAGACACGGCTGATGATGAGTGGTGATCAGGATAACCAGCAGGTGATCACAGATATGACCAAGCAGCAGGAAGGCGCCGTCAAACACGGAACCGGCAGGTAGGGTCAGTTTTCTGGTGGGGTGTGGCGTGCCGTGTCTTGGGCGGGGAGACCGCATTTCGCAGCGTGCCGTGTCTTGGGCGGGGTCTCCCCGCCCACATACGCCCCGCCACCAACGGTTCCTTCTACGGCACGATGGGCGGGCGAAGAAGCTCCGCGAAGCCGTTCTCCACACCGCTGTAGCAGCCCGGACCGGTGAGGTTCCAGGTCCAGAACAGCCCTCCAGAATACCCCAGTTCCTTGATCTGCCGCCGGATGGTCAGCACCTGCTGTTTGGCCTGCTCCAGCGGGATATGTGTGAAGGCTCCGTATTCCCCCACAAACACCGGTTTGCCATTTCGGCAGAGCGCCTCCCATTCGTGCCCCTCTTTGTTGATAAGCGGACTGTCACCCCAGGGGTAGATGTGGATATCCAGGCAGTCCAGCTTACAGGATGGGCTGCTGAGCACGCTAGGTCTGGGGCAGTAGCGCTGGTCAGCCGTCACACCTTCTGACAGGTTGACACCGCCATCGGGTGCGCGTCGGAAGGCGTCGGCCGTCCACATGCCGGCAGTGGTCAATGCCTTGGGGTCGATCTTCTTGACCACATCCGACAGGCGGTTAGCCCAGTAGACCACGCCGTCATCATAGCAGGCCTGCCTTTGTTCTTTGCTATCCATACGGTAGCTTCGGCCATTGGCGGTGGCGACAACCCCTTTTGATCTGCTGAACGGAGCATCCATCCCGTTCACGAAAAGCTCATTTGAGAATGACCAGGCCAGCACGCAGTTCAACAAGCCCTGATCAGCATTCTTCACGGCCGTGACGAACTGCTTGATAGCCTCCGCTTTAGCCTCAATCAACCCTTTGGTCAGGTATTGCCGGTTGTAGCCAGATACCCCGGGTATAGGCGTCGATCTGTCATATTTATCCGTGATGTAGTTGAAATAGTAATTCCGTGGTGTTTCGTCAAACACAGGGATCACATAGATGCGATGAGCCGTGCACCGGCGCAGGAAATCCACGAAGTTTTCAAGGTAGGCCGGGTTAAGTCCGCGACTGTCAGGTAGACCGCACCAGCCGTCGGGTTTCACCACCTCGCCCCATGCCCATACGCGGATGGCGTTCGCTCCAGCCGCTTGAAGTGCGGCCAGCATAGATTCGATACGCGCCGAATCATATGTCTTGGTGTTGAACATGCTGTGCCAGTGGGTGTCGGAGCTGAGTTCGGTGTAATTATATCCTTGCGGCGAATAGACAGCACCGGTATCGAGCCACACGAACTGCCCTGGCAACCCCTTGCGCGTACGGACGCCAATCCGCGGCAGCGGTTTGACTGGGGGCTGTTTTCGGACAACCGGCTGTATGCCCGCAATAGGAACAAGCGGTACCAGAGGCGCTTCGATCCCCTGTACGCTGAGGTTGGAGTAATTGGCCCCGTTGAAGTAGTTGACCAGCAGCACCTCACCCTCCCTATATGCGGAAGACTGGTCCCTACCTGGGCTTGATTGGGCGATGAGAGGTGGTTGGTCATCTACCCAGGCGGATATCTTGCCACCTTCGACTATCGCTCGCAGGTGCACAGTTTGCTTACGCAGATCAAGCCCTGTTTCGCGTTTGGCCAGTTCCGCCACACCTTGATCACTGATGCAAAGCTGACCAGAGCTGCGGATCATGATCAGGATGCCTTCCTGGAAGACGGACAGTGCCAGCGGATTGCGGTTGTGAATCTGTATGCCCGCCCAGTTCTGGCCGACATCACCATATTCGGCGGTGATTTTGAGATCGACATTCACCTCTACATCGCGAAAGCGGTGACCGGTCCAACTGAGCGTGCCTGCTTGCCGGCTACGGTCGTCATGCTGGATAGATCGGCCGTTGAACGTCCATTCGCCCCCTGACGCGGCCCAGTTTTGCATATCGTCGGCGTTAAATGTAACGAGGGGGCCCGGTTTCCCGGACCCCTTAGTGTTTGCTTGTGGCATACTACCCTGCCTGGACGTTCTTCGGAGCCGGTTTATCCAGTTTTGAGAAGATCTCCTTGATGCCGCCCAAGGCACCCAGCACACCAGTTGCTTCGTATGGAATGTAGATGGTCTTGTTGTCTTTTCCGCTGACCATGTTCTGCAGTGTTTCGATGTATTTCACCGCGATCAAATAGCTGGCAGGATCGCCGCCTGAGCTGGAAATCGCAGCGGTGACCAGGTTAATCGCTTCACCTTCAGCTTGAGCCACTTTCACTCGGGCGAGTGCCTCACCCTCCGCTCGAAGGATCATAGACTGTTTGATACCCTCTGCCTTGTTGATTTCTGACTGTTTCATACCCTCGGCGGTGAGGATGGCCGCTTGCTTCTGACCTTCAGCCTCCAGGATGATGGCGCGGCGGTCTCGCTCGGCGCGCATCTGTTTTTCCATGGCGGCTTTGATGTCGGCTGGGGGAATGATATCCTGCAGTTCGACTCGGGTGACCTTAACGCCCCACTTGTCGCTGGCTTCATCAAGCACGATGCGCAGCTTGCCGTTGATCGTCTCGCGTGAGGTCAAGGTGTGGTCAAACTCCATCTCGCCGATGATGTTACGCAGTGTAGTCTGTGTCAGCTTCTCGATGGCATCTGGCAGGTTGGCTATTTCATAAACCACGCGTTTAGGATCGACAATCTGGAAATAGATCATCGCATTGATTTCAATCGCTACGTTGTCGCGGGTGATGACATTCTGCTTCGGGAAGTCATATACTGTCTCGCGCAGGTCCACACGGGTGATCTGCTCACGGCGGACAAATGTGCGGCCTGAGGGGTCAGTTCGGTTATATCTCCAGTCCACAACTCTCGGTTTATCGATGATCGGCCAGATGATATGCAGGCCCGAGGTCAGCGTTTTGTGGTATGTGCCCAGCCGTTCTATCACGATGGACTCGGCCTGTGCCACCACTTTAACACCACTTAAGATGAACAGCACCACGAACAGGAGCAAGATCAAGATTACTTGCATTTTAGCCCTCCTGGCTACTTAAGGTCACAGTGAGTGTGCACCCCTCAATGGAGATGACCACCACTTCACTTCCAACTGGTATTGGTTCTTTTTCGGTTGTTCTCGCGCGCCAGTCGTCGCCTCCACACTTTACGCGTCCCTGCGAACCATCGAGCTCAATCTGTTGCGTGACACGCCCCGTCTTGCCTATCAGCGAAAGCGCGTTGGTCTGCTCCCCCTTTTTGTTGTATGCCGGCATGAACTTTAACATCAAAGGGCGGATGAACACAAACAGAACGGCAGCCGCGATGATATACACCAGGAGCTGCACGGTAGTGGCTGTTTTTGGTGCGATGAGTGTGACCAGCGCCGGCACGATGGCGGCGATGCCCAAGACACCGGCTACAAACCCAGGCGTGAATATCTCTAAAATCAGCAGGACGATCAGCACGATCATCCAAGAATGCCAGACTTCCATGAGGGGGTTCCTCCCAGTATCACCATATGAGGTGATTTACGGTTATATCATACCCGAAAATCGCGTTGAAAGGATGTTGATGTAGATGAATAATGAGTGCGGAGTATGGAGATAGAAACGTGGAACGGTGAAGTTCCTAAAATGCAGACTAACGAGTGAAAATGCAGTCATCGAGTCGCCGGAGGTTGCTTGTAAAAACTTGGTTGGCTATGTCCGGGGCGGTCTGTCAGTACGCCTGCGGTGGCCACAGTCTATAGACCGCGCCGGTCTTGTTCGTGGAACGTATCTTTCAGGGCTATCCGCCAGACCGGCGCGGTCTTGAGCCTTCTGCATCCGCTAGCCTGCGCACAGACCGCCCCGGACATAGGCAACGCTTGGCTGTAAAAAAAGAGGCGAACAACGATTAGGACGCCCACAAGGGACGCCCCTACGACCGTATCCGTTACAGCCTGGGCTGCCGGGTAGGCACGCGCCGGACTTGTTCGTGGAACATATCTTTCAGGGCTATCCGCCAGACCGGCGCGGTCTTGAGCTTTCTGCATCCGCTAGCCTACGCACAGACCGCCCCGGACTTAGGCAAACAATGGGAACGCACCAGTTACAGCCTGGGCTGCCGTGCAAGCAGGGGCGGATGCTTACTCGTTTGTTTGCAGTGTTTTGGTGCTTTTGAGCAGTTCGGCGATGCGGCTGGTAATATCATGCAGGCGGAATGGCTTCATGACATGGCCTCGGCAGCCGGGTAAATCTTCCTCAAATCCTTGGTAGCTGCCACTGCAGATCAAGGCATTTACGTTGTTATCAAGTTTGTATAACTCACTCAGGCAGTCAAATCCGCCCATGCCACCGGGAACCAGTGCATCCAAAAGCACCAGATCGAAAGGAGCCTTTTCCTGCATGGCCAACCTGTATTTACTGATGGCTTCGACGCCATGGCTGGCCGTTTCGGTATGATAACCCATTTGACGCAAGACTGTCGATAGCACTTCAGATATCGCGGCGTCATCATCCATGATTAATATCCGACCACTGCCTCCCACCAGGATCGAAGGCTGCTTTTGTTCAATGCAGACCTGATTTTCCACGGCGGGTACCAATATGGTGAACGTGGTTCCGACATTGACGGCGGATTCTACGCCTATCCATCCGCCGAACCGCTCGATAAGCGCTTGCACCGTGGCTAGACCCAGCCCGCTGCCTGAGCTTTTAGTGGTGTAAAATGGCTCGAATATACACGGCATCACATGTGGAGGTATCCCTGCACCGTTGTCTTGCACCAGCAGCCTTACATAATTACCAGGCTTAAGTGGTACCGGACTGCTGGAGCCCAGCTCAATGTTGTTGGCTGAGCAGGTGATGATGCCACCATGTGGCATGGCTTGTTCTGCATTGATGATAAGGTTCTGAATGATCTGGCTGAGCATGCCGTCATCAACACCCACCATATGTAAATCGCGGGCTATTTCAAAGCGGCATTTTACGTTCATGCCGGTGGTCGCAAACTGTACTGTTTCGCGCAGCACCTTGTCCAGCGAGGAGTGGTTGGTTAGCACCATATTCCCTTTGGTTAGCCCCAGTAACTGAGCCACTAATCCGCGGGCCCGTTCGCAGGCTGCTTCAGCGGTTTCAAGATGATGGAATTCCTTGGCGTCATGATCCATGCTAAGTTTCGCCAGACCGATATTGCCCATAATCGAGGTGAGAATATTGTTGAAGTCGTGGGCTACACCGCCCGCAAGCACATGAAGAGATTCAAGCTTGCTAGCAGCAACGAGCTCGGTTTCTTTGGGGAGGCTTTGGTCCAAATTGCGATCCAAGAAGAACCCCTTTCGTCTCAAGTGACCTGCACATCGAAAACAGCACCATACATAATCATACTGTACCTTTCTGTATCATGGGCGTGATATGGTAAATTAAGGCTGATGATGAGCTCAAACTGCGATCTTTTGAGAGGCATCTGGCACAAAAACGTAGATGCAGATGATGTGTCAGATTGTGTGCTCAGTCAGCTTACATCATGCTGCACGAGATGGCACAGAACAGGGGAATGAGCAATGAAACGGTCAGGTATTTCGCGACTTGCCCATCTGTGGAACGACAAGAGCTGGGCACAGATCGTACCTCAAGCATCCGCTGCTGCAGATGAAGGGCACCCGCTATCATTTGATTACCTGCCACACCCGATATGCTCTGTCCCGATGCTTGATCAGCGTGTATCCGAGGTAGAGCCCGTCATCATGGAAGCCTCTCGACGGTATGCGGGCTGCCAGTGGTCTATGAAACCGGCGATATGGGGGCTGCAAACTGGTCTTGATCTTTTTGAGCAATCCTTAGTCCGCTTGAACCTGATATGCCGTGCTAATAACATATCACTACGGATGGACACCCCACCGGCACCATTTCAGAAGGCATGTCTTGAGTTGGCTTTAGGCTTACCCTGTGTCCAACCCGTATTGGCCGTGAGTGAACCAGGTTTTGATGAACACTTGCGCTTATGTATAGACTCCAGACGCAACATCCGGTTGGTAAAGGGATATTCGGAAGCATATGTTTCTGAGTATACTGTGAGTGATCGAATGGTTGACGCGGTGCAGGCACTGTGGCAGGCGGAGATGCCCGCTGCGATCGCTACACACGACCCTGAGGTGCTGCAGGTCGCCATGAACCTACCCTCATATCAACCTGGTATGTTTGAAGTTGAAGTGGTCGCGCACCTTGTCACAAGCCGTCAATTGCGGGCAATTTCTGCTCATATGCTCCGGCTTTACTATCCATACGGTGTCAACGCAGGCAAATTCTTCGCAAAACGTGTATTAGGGTCTCCCGTGAACCGTCACGCGTTTCTGAGGGCTACCCACGATAGATAAAACCCAATCGTAATATTGCATCTGGAGGTATCTCATGGCTTCTACCCCTAAATGGATATGGTCTAATTTAGCAGATCCGACCCCCGTTAATCGGTACACCTATTTCATGAAGAGTTTCACTCTGGATGATTTTCCGGAAGACACTGTGCTGCGTATCGCGGCCGACAGTAACGCCATGGTTATGCTCAACGGAACCATCATACGGCGCAGAGTGACCCGGTACGACGAGACCAACATCACCTGTGAAGTGATTTCAGTGCGGCGGTATTTGTTGATGGGCACTAATGAACTGGTCATCATGCATCACAACTGGGGCGACATTACCACCTTCCAACGAAACGGACAGAAGCATGCAGGGCTGTGGGTGAAGAGCAGCTTTGTATCTAGCGATGAGACATGGAAGTGCTGCACTGTCCCTCATTTTGTGCCTCACACCGAGCAGATATCTGGTATCGCCGGCGATGCCAAGCGAATCCGGTTCCCTGTCATATTTGACACGCGCGCCCTAAGCCTGTTGTCGAAGCGCGACTGGCAGCCTGTTCAAGTGGTGACTGAGGGCCCATGGAACACGCCTGAGGATGTGGAGACCGGCAACCAGAGAGACTACCTGCAACACCCCCATGCGGTGGTGAACGCGGGTAACCTGGTGGTGCCCTCCATACCCGACTTCAGCCCAATCAAAATCGCTCAACGTATCAGGCAGAGCCAGTGTCTGCCGGTTGCTGATATGAAGCATAAAGCTGAGGGTCTGTGCCAGTTGCAGCAGGTGCCCTGGCGTATTGAGGCTAAAGCCGGACGCTCACTCTATGTCACTTTTGATCTGTGGAAGCCTGTGCATGGCTATCCATACCTGGTGGTCGACTGCAGCAGTGACCTGGTTGAGGTTGATCTGGGGTATGGTGAGGTGGCTGCACCCATCTATAGCGGTTTGCCTGCCGTGACTGAGGACGGCTGGGTTAACACTGAGGCCGTGGTGGGGCAGGGGTATGCCGATCAGGCGATCCTGTGTCCTGGACGTCACCGCCTTGAGTTCCCAGATGAACGTACCGCTCGTTGGATCACACTGCACTTCCACTTCAAGGCTGACGGCGCGGTGACACTGCGCGATGTGGGTATCGACCACAATCAGTACGCCATCCGTCCCAGGGGCAGCTTCCATACCGGTAACCCGTTGATTGATCAGATTGTGAATCTATGCTTGACCCACGCCGAAATCACCATGAGCGACGTGTATGTAGATACCCCTGGCCGTGAAGATGGTCAGTGGATTGAAGATAACCGGCCGCGGGCGAATCTGGCCAGCGCCTGGTTTGGTGACAATGCATTACGACGCACCATGATACGCACACTGGCACAGGGGCAGGGCGAAGATGGCAACCTGCATCCCTTCTATCCCAGCAACTTCCCGGCGTTTCCAGCCGGATGGGACTGGAGCATGCAGTGGACCGCGATGTTGTACGACGACTATATGTGGACAGGTGACCTGACATACACTCGCCGTTTTTGGCCCCACCTGGTCAAATACTGGAAGTCGCTGTGTAAGGACATCGATAAGGACGGTCTGTGGAAAACCACGTTGTTGATGGCGGATATCCGGGCATCGGCAGAGTGGAAGAAGCCGTTCACCAGCAGCGGCACGATCACGCCCTGGGTGATTCAACGCCTGGAGTACAGCGCCGTATTGGCCGACGCAGTCGGTGAACATGCGACCGCGATTGAGTGGCGTGAAACCGCCCGCAAGCTGGCAGACGCCTTCCGTAAATACCACATCGTGCCTCCGCATCGGGATGTGCCCGCTCATGTGGCTGATATCATGGGGCCTGGGTTAAGCATAGATGATCGCGGCTACAGCCAAGCCTCTCAGACCATTGCCATCAGCCTGGGTTTACTCGATCCTACCGAGGCACTGGAGGACATCGACTACGCATTTTCGGAGCCGGTCGGTGCGCCATCGCCTGGCGTGACACGCTGGAATAACCCCACCTACCTCCGCAGAGCTCTCAACGCCATGGTGGCCGTGGGACGTACGGAACGGGCGGTCAGGCATCTCATAGAGAGGTATGAGCCGTATCTCGCGGGGCATGTTCGTAACACCACCCCGGCGGCATTACAGGGTGCCTTTGGCGGCCCGCTTCCCGAATACTGGATTGGCCGCGAGGATCTGGGTTTGAAACCTGGTGAGATCAACCCGCATCAACCGGAGGACGACACCGGCTCACATGGCTGGAACGCATTGGCCCTGCTGTGGTTCCACGAATCACTGTTGGGTGTGACCATCGCCAAGCCCGGTGGTGTGGAGTTAAACATCACCCCCCGTTTTGGAGGATTCCCATACATATCTGGCAGCACATGCAGCCCGAAGGGCATGGTTCATCTTTTTGCCGATAAGCAGGAGATGTGCCTTGAGATAGAGCTGCCGGCTGGTGTGATGGGGCATATCATGCTGCCCGATGAGTTCGGCAGCCATGCTGTGGCGGTTGAGGGCAACGTGCAGCAGCTTGAGGGCGCGCGGTGGCTGGCACCAGAGGGCGGCAAGCTCAGCTTCCGGGTGTTGTAGAGGCGGAGTGTGGGCTGGGTGACAATATCCGTGGTGACCGTTCTTTGAATGTACTCTGGGGCAACCCCCCGTGGTTGCCTACCACCCAATCCGTCCTATCAGTCCCATCCGTCCGATTCCCGGATTGTCTGAACCACGGATTACACGGATGACGTGGATAGGGACGGATGGGAAGGTAAATACCAATCGGGAGTCTTGAGTTCCCAGGGACGGAACAAAACCGCGTTGCTTCCTGGAAAACTGGCGCGCAGGTTCCGTATATTGTGGAGTTTCGACATATCGCTCAGGACAGTATGGTGGTCTCGTATTACCACGCTCGCCATATAAACCATGAGAATGATATGGTTATTTCAGATACTATAGGGTATGATATATTCACTATCTGAGCAGAGTTTATGCATGGATGAGCCAAAGGGCGAAATCGTCATCTATGAAACATCAGACCGCATATCCCGTGTTGATGTTCGATTAGTTCAAGAGACTGTATGGTTAACTCAGCTACGTAGGGATTCAGTTGTCGCAAAATACGCAACAACTGCCTGGATGGCCAAACACATGAGGATGTGGTGATTGATGAAGATCGTGGTTAGGGACATGAAGGGTACACTGATCATCGCAGGTGAATATCGCGACTTAGGCACCGCTTTATCACTTCATAAGTCAAACATGGCTTGCGCTCAACTGCATCATGCTGACCTGCGCCATGCTGATCTACAAGGTATAGACCTTAGCAGAGCCAACCTGCCAGAATCGAACCTGGCTGGAGCAAATCTCACCAACGCCAATCTTCAAGGGGCGATCTTGAGCGGTGCTGATCTATCTGGAGCCGATTTACGGAAAGCCAACCTCGATCGTGCCCATATGAAACAAGCTGTTGTCCGTCAAGCCAATCTTGAAGGAGCTAGTCTCCGCAATGCGAATCTGCGTAGCGCAATGATGTCAGGTGCTCAGATGCATGGGGCTAACTTGTCGTATGCCAAGTTGATGGGGGCCGACTTATCTTATACCGATATGACGTACGTATACCTTAAAAAAGCCATCATGAATAACGCAGACTTACGATGCGCCAACCTAAGCCATTCCCATGTTTCTTACGCTTATTTTGATGCCGTTAATCTCGTAGGAGCTAACCTTCGTCATGTGATAAGTAAAGACGCCAAGATGCGCGATGCAAACTTGAAATATGTTGATCTCCAGAATGCAGATATGGAGGGCACGTATATGGCGCGGGCGAATCTGGATGGAGCTATGTTAAATAACGCCTATCTGCGGGTTATTAGTATCGTCGGAGCAAGTCTTAACGAAACGGTCTTTACAGGAGCAGTGCTCACGGGAGTCAACTTTAATAGTGTTGATCTGTCAGGTAAGGACTTAAGTCGCTGTGACTTTAGCCATGACGATATGACCGGTGCTAATTTGTCTGGAGCCAACCTGACCGATGCCAACATGATGTGGGCTAAGATGAACGATACTGTTTTTGACGGAGCTTGTTTAGCCAATACTAATCTAAAACACGCGAATCTTGTTGGTGCTAACCTGTCTCAAGCTAACTTCCAAGGAGCTAATGCTACAAAAGCAAAGATAAGCCGTTCAGATTACGAGTTTCTATGTACACAAAGTGTAGAACTAGATTTCGTAAGTTGGGTGGATTGAAGGAACAATCCTTGTGGTCAATCCCGCAGGAACACGCAAGTAATTGGTGCGCATCACGGCGTGCTTGTTGGTCATCATGATGCATGTGCTGTAAAATGTAAACAGTGCCTATCAAGGTGTAGCTACCGTTCGTAAATCTGCACCCCGCTCGTGCGTCAGTGATTTGCTGCAGCCGAGAGTGGCCAACCTGCGCTAGAGGATCCGATGACTCCAACACATTACAGCTTTCATATATGCGGCACTGACACGACAGCCGCCATGAAGCTCATCACTTTTTCTGCCCCACAGATACCGCTCATGCCCGAATCCGGATGGTGCGGATATCATTCAGCTCAGGTGTCGCATCGCCTGCCGTGAGATTGTCCTGTCAGGGTGACGCGACCCAGCGGAATATGATGGAACACCGAGCCTGACAGTTCTCACTTGTCGAATGCTGCACCGAGCATAAACAAGTCTGCACATCCTTACCCACCAGACCCTATGCCTGCACGTCAGCCGTACGTGCTCGTGGTTGCTTGAACCGTGACCTGTGGGTTCTTAATAAATGTAAACCAATTTGCCTTACCAAGAGGATATATCCATGGAAGATGTCATGACCAAGAAGATCACTGCGGAAGCGAAGCGAAGGCGGACATTCGCTATCATCTCTCACCCCGATGCCGGGAAAACCACGCTGACCGAGAAGCTGCTGCTCTACACCGGGGCGATTGATCTGGCGGGCTCCGTCAGGGCCAAGAAAGACCAGCGGCAAACCACATCGGACTGGATGGAGCTGGAACGGCAGAGAGGGATATCTGTCAGCTCCACGGTGCTGCCGTTTGAGTATGAAGGTTTTGTGATGAACCTGCTGGACACACCTGGTCACCAGGACTTCAGTGAGGACACCTACCGCACGCTGATGGCGGCAGACAACGCGGTGATGCTGATTGATGCGGCCAAGGGGATTGAACCGCAAACCCGGAAGCTGTTTGATGTCTGCCGTATGAGAGGCATCCCTGTGTTTACGTTCATTAACAAGATGGACAGGCCCAGCAAAGACCCTCTGGAGCTGCTGGACGAGATAGAGTCCGTGTTCGGCATCGACACCTTCGCCATGAACTGGCCTCTGGGCAGTGGCACATCATTTAAGGGTGTGTATGACCGACGGGACCGGCAAATGCACCTCTACGAGAGGACGCAGCACGGTGCGACACAAGCGCCCGTGATCATGACCTCCCCCGATAGCCCAGAGTGCGCCAAGCTGACCAGTCCAACCACCCATAAGCAATTTTTAGATGAAATGGAGCTGCTGGACGCCGCCGGGAATGACTTTAATATGGAGAAGCTTCAGAAGGGCAAATTGACGCCGGTCTACTTTGGCAGTGCGATGAATAACTTCGGAGTTAAGCTGTTTCTTGATTCTTTTGTCAAACTCGGTGACTCGCCAAAGCCGCGTCGGACCAAGGATGGTTATGTGGATCCGGGGAGCTCCTGCTTTTCGGGGTTTGTATTCAAGATTCAAGCGAATATGGATCCCAGGCACAGGGATAGTGTGGCCTTTTTCAGGGTCTGCTCTGGCCGGTTTGAAAAAGACATGCTGGTCCACCACTCCAGGCTGGAAAAGCAGCTCCGCCTATCCAGGCCGCACAGGTTGTTTGCGCGTGACCGCGACACGGTGGAAGAGGCCTATCCAGGCGATATCCTTGGGCTGGTGAACCCCGGCGCGTTTTCGATTGGCGACACCATGAGTTCCGGAGATCCTGTGGAGTTTGATGCTGTGCCTCGGTTTGCGCCTGAGCATTTCGCCCTGCTGCGCTGTAAGGACGCCTCTGGACGTAAAAAGTTTACCAAAGGACTTGACCAACTTCTTCAGGAACGCGTGGCTCAGGTGTTCTATCCCACGGATGCCATCGCCGCGCGAGACACGATCCTTGGCGTTGTGGGCAAGCTCCAGTTTGAGGTCATCCAGTTTCGACTGCAAACTGAGTTTTCGGTGGAAACAGTGATCGAGTCCGTGAGACAGACCGTCGTACGCTGGATCATCGGTGGCGAGGAACATCTGGCCGCCGTGAAACTGATGTACAGCGGCACGCCGGTGGTGGATTACGACGGAAACACCGCGCTGTTGTTTGACAGCGACTGGAACCTGAAGTGCTTCCAGGAGAGCAACCCGAAAATCATTTTGTCCACCACAGCATAATCATGGATGCGGTAGGGGCAGCCCCCCGTGGCTGCCCCACCATGCGATCGGTCTCATCCGTCTGATCCGTCCGATGCCCGGATTGTCTGAACCACGGATTACGCGGATGACGCGGGCAGGTTCGGGTGGGAAGGGAAATGCCAATCAGCGACAGGCGTTCCCAGGGGCCCGATGTAGGGACACGGCGTGCCGTGTCCATGGGCCAATAGTGGGGCCATCTCCCGTGGCTGCCCGGCCGACCAACCGATCCGGTCTTGTTTTCGAATACAATCTACATGGCTATCCGCCAGACCGGCGCGGTCATGAGCCTTCTGCAACCGCCAGCATACTGTCAGACCGCCCCGGACATAGGCAATCCAGATGCGGCGGCAGGGAGGGCCCGATCGCATTCAAGGCGCGGAATCTGCGGTTGCTAAATGATGGCTTGCTGGGCCTTTCGCACTCCATCAGCCATCCTCCGAAAATGACCTCTACTTGGCAAACTTCGCCAAATAGTATACCAATCCTTGGTAATAACAGCACAATTTCATTTATTTACCCATCAGCTTTACGCTTCGTGCTCATCTCCCCTAAGACTATGAAGGAGTTTGCGCGCACAATGGCATATGGTAAGCTATAAAGTCACCCAAGTGGTGATAGGAGGGACATCCATGGCACTCAGAGTCGCAGTGGTAGGAATGAGCGGAATTGGCAATAATCATGCCAACTGCCATACCAATGATGAATTATCCGACCTCATCGCAGTGTGCGATGTAGTCAAAGAACGAGCCGACGAGGCAGCCGAGCGTTTAGGCGTGAAGGCATACTACTGTCTTAAGGATCTACTAGCCAACGAAGAGCTAGACGTCATCGACGTCACCACCGGTGGATACGAGAACGGTAGCTGGCACTACGAGCCAACAATCGAAGCTCTACAGGCAGGCAAGATCGTTCTGTGCGAGAAACCGCTGTCCAACGACATCCACGAAGCACGCGAGATGGTAAAATACGCCCAGGATCACAAACAATATCTTGGCTGTAACCTGAACCACTACTTCACCCCCACGGCAGACCGCGCCGACAAATACATCGCCGACGGTATGATTGGCGAAATGCTGTCCATCCTGTTCAAGGTTGGCTTCAACGGTGGCGAGGAGACCTACGGTTTCAACCCATCCCCACGCTTTAATCAGCCATATGCACACATGAAGGCTTTCTTGACCCACCCCTTCAGCGTGATGCGACACTTCTGCGGTGATATTACACACATCCAGTCCTTCAGTAACCGCCCAGGTTTCCGCAAGAACAAGGGTGACTTATTGCTGAGCGTGAATAGTGTACACTGCAAGTTCGCAAATGATACAGTTGGTTACCTGTTGAGCCAGCGTGGCGACGCCATGTGGGGCCAGGGCGGCTGGTGGAGTTGCGAACTCGCCGGAAGCAAGGGCACCTTCAACATCGAGAACTGCATCGAAAAGCTGACCTACTGGGGTGCTGCCAAGCCCGGTGAAGCCGCTCCTGCACCAGAAGTGCTGGATACCGGCATCACAAGCTTTGACGCTACTTTCCCGAACCGCATCCATGCCTTCATGGAAGACGTAACGAATGGCGTGCCGTTCGAGCACCTGCGTTCATCTGGGCGTGATGCACTGGCAACCATGGAATACATCTTTGCTGTCATCGACAGTTATGAGAACGGTGGAGCACTGGTGCGACCGCATCCGCTGCCCGCGATCCATGGTGACCCTAAAGTAGAGCGCATCTAGGAGGCTATCACAGTAATGATTCAACTAGGAGTTAACTCCGTTCTATTCGGTGCCTTTGATTTCGACACAGCGTGTCGAATGGTCAAAGCCAGCGGATACGATGGCATCGAAGTCAGTGCAATCCAGGGCATGTGCGAGCATTACGTGCTTGAGGACTGGAAGAACCAGGCCGAAGCCGTGAAGGCGACCATGGCCAAATACGAACTCAAGCCACTCAGTATGGAAGTGGCCGCCAATGATGAGGCTCGTTTAGAGCTCGCTTTCTCCGCAGCTGCAGCTGCTGGTATCCCCGTGGTGAACGTGGGCCCAGGTGGAGCGTCCGGTGCCGAAGGTGCCATAGAGGCTTCCATCGAAAACCTGAAGGCACGCGCGGCTCAGGCCGAATCCCATGGTGTGACCCTCTGCTGCAAAGCGCACGTGGGCGCAGCCATCTGGAACACCCCTACCACCCTTCAGGCGATGGCTGCCATTGACAGCCCTGCTTTTGGCGTGGACATGGACCCCAGTCACATCTGGCGCGGTAACGAAGACCCAGCCGAAGCACTGAAGCAGGTTGTGTCCCGCGTAAAGCACGTACATATTCGCGACTGTAAAGGCCGTCAGCAGAACCCGGGCATTGCCCCGCTTCAAGCTTGCGGACGTGGCGACATCGACCTTCTGTCTTACCTGAAGGTGATGGTCGAAGCCAAATACGATGGACCTGTCTGCCTTGAGGTGATCGGTGCTGGTACCCTTCCACTGGAAGAAGTGACCGTCATCGCTGCCGAGAGTTATGGCTACCTGAACGCCCTGCTGAAAAGCCTCGGCGCTCGATAACTAGAACACGGAGGACAAAACCAAGTGTCACAAAAACTACCGAATATTCTTTTCTTTGGTATTGACTCACTTCGATCTGATCGAATGAGCCTGTACGGCTACGAGCGTCTGACGACTCCTCATATGGACGAGTATCTGCAGAGCGGCGTAGTGTTCACCAGACATTATTCACCATCCATCCCGACCACCTCGGGATACGCTGCTATGCTGACCGGACAGGACTGCTTCGGAACCAACGTGGTGGCTCTGCGCCACGAAGGCGACCTGGCTCCTGGTGTGAAGACTCTCGCCGAGGTTCTAGGCGAAGCGGGATATAACACCTCCTGCATCGGCTTCGGCGGCAACCCTTCCGCACGTGGCTTCCAGACCTACAGGGAACCATCTGTGTCATGGGGTGGCTGGGAAAGCCGACCGCTTCGCAAGGCTGAGGCACTGAATGATGTGGCCATTTCTGAGCTGGACCGATTAGCGGCAGACGAGAAGCCGTTCTTCCTGTTCATGCGCCATATGGACCCGCACTCACCATACCTCCCGCCAGCACCATACGATCGTATGTTCTACGGCGGCGATGAGTTCAAGGATGACAACCATTCACTGGATGCCATGTATGACTTCGGTCCATTTGCAGACTATCTGGCAAGCTGGATTCCCCCGGGGTGTACTGATGCAGATTACGTAGACGCCCAGTATGATGGCGAAATTGCCTACATGGACGCCTGCATCAACGTGGTGCTGAAGAAGCTGGAAGCCATGGGACTGGAAGAGGAGACGCTGGTCGTCTTCACCAGTGACCACGGCGAGACCTTGAACGAACACGACTGCTATTACGACCACCACGGTCTGTATGACTGCACTCTGAACGTTCCGCTGGCCTTCCGCATGCCCGGCACCCTTCCTGAGGGTCTGTATATCGAAGACTACTCCGCGCATAAGGACATCGTTCCGACCGTTCTTGACATCGTCGGTGTGGACTATGCTGATGGCCTGTTCTACGGCCGCAGCCTGGCACCATTGATCGATGGCGAAGAGCGCGTGCAGGAGAGCGAGTTCTACATTACGGAAGCCACCTGGATGCGCAAGAACGGCTGGCGCACCCCGCAATGGAAACTGATCCATGCACTGGAGCCTGACTTCCACTTTAAACCTGAAGTTGAGCTGTATGACTTGCTGAACGACCCTCAGGAAAACAACAACGTCGCGGAGCAGAATCCCGATGTGGTGGCATTCCTTGAAGCCCGTATGCAGGCCCATATCGCGAAGCGCGAAGCCGAGGCTGGCCGCACCAACCCGATGTACACCAACCTGAACTGGCATGGCCAGGGCTGTGGAGCTTTCACCAGCTCGAAGCAGGCTTACGAAACCATGCACATCGGTAACGCAGGAGAGGCCAAGCGCCTTCAGGCGTCCAGGTCCGAAAAGAAGGAGTAACACCGGTAGTTATGAAGTTACGAGTCGCTGTCATCGGGTTAGGGCATATCGGCATCCTGCACAGCCGGATTTATAAACAAAATCCGTCGGTGGAACTGGTTGGCGTATGTGACCGAAATCCCGAGCGAGCAGAAGCGGGAGCACAGCTTTACGGGGTGCCCTCGTTTCTGAATGCCGAACAGATGCTAAGCGAGCTAAAGCCCGATTTAGTGAGCGTGGCCACTGGCGGATTTGAATACAGCAGCGACCACTACGAACCCACCATGCAGGCACTGCAGCACGGGTGCCACGTGTTGTGCGAAAAGCCCATTAGTAATGAGCTGAACACCGCACGCGAAATGGTGGCCGAGGCCAAACGTCTAGGGCGATGCTTCGCCCTGGACTTTAATCACCGCTTCACCCCCGCAGCACTGGCCGCCCACAAATGGCTGGAACAGGGTCTGCTGGGTGAGTTGCTATTCTGTAACATGGCGTTGTGGATTGGTCGGTTTGAACAGCTTGAGACGGAGGATTACCATCTCAAAGCGTTGAACCCGCACTCTGTGAATATCATGGAGTGGTTCTGTGGCCCGATACAAACAGTGCAGTGCTTCGCGAAAAAGTCCGCCGGACGTAACATCTGGAGCACCGCCTCATGGAATATGCGCTTTGCCAACGGCGTGGTAGGGCACCTGACCAGCAGCTACGACATCGCCCGTGGTCACCCCATGGAGCGCTGTGAGGTGGCCGGTATCGGTGCTCGACTGGTGATAGAGGATATGTGGCGTGAGTCAACCCTCTACCCTGCAGGCAATGAGGAGAAACGCGTGGTGGCGAACCCCGTGTTCGGCGGCTACCGTGACTTTGATGACACCTTCCGGGCGCGCATCAACAGCTACGTGGCGCAGATAGTGCAGGGCGTGTCGCCAGAGGACGTGGACGGCTCCGGTGCGGACGGTCTGCGTGCGCAGACCGTGATCCACGCCGGTATCCGCTCATTGAACGAGGGCAACCGCCCTGTGGACGTGAGCGAGCTTTAGCTCGCGGCTCTTTCCTTGACCGGCACGGCTCCCGCCGTGCCGGTTTTTTTGCGTTTGGGGGGAGGATATATAATGCCAGACGATCATCATGGTTGAGCGTTGCTCATCGGTTGATATGAGGCATTCGCGGTGGTATACCGATGCATAATATCGAGCCATGTAGCAGCATCCGTGAATGCCGCTGTGATTGAACTACTGGTTTTCTCGTTCATATCAGATCTCAGGTCGTATCGCCATTAATGATGCTAAACCGGTAACATGCAGTCTGCTTCAGCAGTCTTACTGTTTATAACCGAGTCGTGTACGTCTCGGTGGATCAGTGGGCTGGTGCAGACATGAGATGGAATCGTGCTGTGGATTGTAGCATGGGCATACAGATGCCAACATCCCGGTCGTTTGCACTAAGCAGTTCAGATAGTAGTATGATGTTAGTAATAACGATCGACCATCGTTCACAGAGGAGTGTGTCAAAATGAAGTATCTCGTCGCCATCGCATTGGCTGTCGTCTGTTTACCCGCCATCTGCCTCGCAACGCCTGAAGAGGATGCTCTAACCAAAGCGCGGGAGCGGTATCCGTGGCTTCCTCAAGAGGTCAAGATCACCAAGACCAGGGTCTATATTGGTGAGAAGGAGCTCTACAGTCTGTCTAGTAAAGATCAGTACTTCCAGATAGACCCTTCTGGCTTGATAGTATCTGCGAACTGGAACTCAAGCGGTGACCCTAAATTGTTTCCTGAGCGTGATGAGGAGTTCGTCTGGAGCTTGCGTCCAGATATGCCTCGCCAAAAGATGGTTAAAAGTGGGCGTTCATTTTACTATCTGAAACGAAATGACCAAATACATGACACCCGGTTATCTATGTCGATGAATACACACAATGGGGTCGTCTGCGGATTCTACGCACGAAACGACATTGATAACCGGCCCATACCTGTGATCAACATCACAAAACAGCAAGCGATCAAAATCGCCGAAAATCAAGTGCGAGGCTTTGTTGACCAGTCACGGGCCAATGAGCAGTGCTATTGGCCGTGCTACTTTAAAGACAACGCGTATCTGGATAGCATCAGCATTGGCACTGAATTCCAGGGGAGCCTGTTCGCAGAATACCAACTGTATTACCGGTTTAGTTTAGAAACTGTTGCTAATCCGGGTTTGCTGTCCGAAAGGCAACTGGATAAATACCCGGTCATTGGCGTCAGGATCAATGCCACCACCGGTGATATCATCGATCGACCTTTCGATGTCCTCAAGACCGGTGGAACTGTGGCTGGATTATTGACAGACAAGCCGGCTTCAGCTCCTGCATCGGTGCAGCTACAGATTGACGGCAAGCCAAGATTCAATGCATACCCGTGCATTTTTATTGATGGCTCAATGTACGTCTCAATCACGACCCTGCAACCATTGGCGAAACCACACACAGTCGCTGCACGCGCAGGTGATGTGAGCTTCAAGCTAGACAGTGTTAAGGTTGGGTTGCAGGGTAAGGTGATAGACCACAAGGGCATACCATACCTCCCGTGGCAGTCGATCAACAGCCTGCCAGGGTGCAATGCTGAGTTCGATGCCGAGGGTTACAAGCTGAAGATCACCACGCCTGCCGCTAAGGACACTGCACCGACCACCAAGTAGGTGCCGCATACAGGGCGATGGGCACATCGCCCTGCACATAAAGTGGTGTTTTGGTTGTGAGAGGTGTTTGGTTGATATATATATCGGCGCCGTTTGCTGCCGCGACATAAATGTCTCGGCTACTGATCAACAAGCCTGCTGAAGCAGTCTGCGACGCGTTGCGCCGTATGGTAATGCCGTCAAATACCGTTAGTATTCTAAATGTAGAGCTGTATCGCGTGGTGTTTTGGTTGTGAGGGAGTTTGGTTGATATATATATCGGCGCCGTTTGCTGCCGCGACATAAATGTCTCGGCTACTGATCAACAAGCCTGCTGAAGCAGTCTGAGGCGCGTTGCACCGTATGGCGTTATCGTTGTTGACATTTGGTAAACTCGTTT
Source organism: Armatimonadota bacterium (assembly GCA_963677485.1). Lineage (GTDB taxonomy): Bacteria > Armatimonadota > HRBIN16 > HRBIN16 > HRBIN16. The sequence goes on from OY781964.1 coordinate 2,991,980, forward strand.
GATAAAATTCGTGTAAACAAACAGCTTCAATCCAAATTGCGGAGGCGCTATATGGCCCGAAACTATGTTGCAGCATACTACCATATCGTGTGGTCAACGAAGAACCGGGAGCACATGATTAACACAGACGAACAGCGGATCAACATGAAGAACCATCTGGCTATGCAGTTCTCAAAAAACCGATGTATGGTTTACGAAATTGGTGTGATGGCCGATCATATACATTCGGTTGTGACCATACCTCCTTCTGAGAGAATTAGCGAAGTGATAGGGCATGTCAAAGGGGAAACGGCCTTTGTGTTTAGCAGAGACGTAACCCTCGTAAAATGGCAGGAAGGGTATGGCGTCACTACATTCGCGAAAACAGAGTTGCAAAAAGTCTGCGAATACGCAGCACACCAGCAACAACATCATGGCGACAATCGGGTTTGGCCGTCCCTTGAGAAGGTAGCCGACGATACCGAATGAGCGGTAACCGGCATCTGATGTCGGATTTATGAGGCACAACAGGCATACCATCATGGCTACCGACTGGTCCGCAGACTGCTTCAGCAGGCTTGTTGACCAATAGCCGAGACATTTATGTCGCGGCAGCTCAGTATGCTGGTTGCGGTCATGGCGTGTCGGCTGGTCCGTAGACTGCTTCCGCAGACCTGTTGATCAGTAGCCGAGACATTTATGTCGCGGAATCAGTGCCACACGACTTCTTATACTAAAGTGAAAGCATTTGCCAAGCACAAAGCCAGTGAGCTTACAGCCCGTGCTGCTGCCGGTAGAGAACACGCAGCGCATCCAGGCTGACCCGCCTGCCGTCGCGAACCACAAACCAGAGGGGGAACCCGTTCAGGCGCGGTGCTGATGTTTGGTTGACGTATGCCGCCGCTTTGTGGATATCCAATACCATATCGCCGAAATCTAGTGTGGCTTGGTGCGTCAGTGTGGCCCGGAGATCGCGATCTTCAAAGAAAACACCTTCACCTTCGACCAGCAGTCCCGAAACCAATAACTTCTGCATACTCACGGGAACCGGCTTGATGTCGTAGGTCGCTTTAGCGACATCATCGAGCTGCTCCACCACCGCATCGACACGCCGCTGACCATATTCGCAGTAGAGCGGGCTGCTGTCTATCGCGATATACCGCCGACACAACCGTTTGGCCACCGCCGCGGTGGTCATGGTGCCGCCGAACGGGTCCAGCACAAGATCGCCAATTCGGCTAGAAATGGCGATGACGCGGGTGAGCAGATCCTCGGGTTTCTGGGTGGTGTGCAGCTTATGCCCTTGAGTATCCTTCAGGCGTTCCGTGTTTCGGCACACCGGAATGCGCCAGACCGAACCCATCTGCTTTCGGATACCGCGCCCATGCTCATCTGAGGTCACGGTGTCGGTGTTGAGGTGTTTTCCAGTGTGGTAGTTGAAGGTGACTTTCGACTTCTCGCTCTTACCTGCCCAGATCAAGGTTTCGTGGCTGTTGGTCAGCCTTGAGCCGAGGAAGTTCGGGGTGGGATTCGTCTTTTGCCAGACGACATCGTTGATGATCCAAAACCCCAGCCGCTGCATGATGGCGCCGATGGAGTATATGCACTGCATACCGCCGATTACCCAGAGGGACCCATCTGGATGCAGTATCCGCCGGCACTCCGTGAGCCATGCCTCGGTGAATCGCTCGTAATCGGCCAGGTCGGTAAATTGGTTGTCCCAGGCATCGTCGCAACCGTCAAACGCGCCACCTTTGACGCGGTGCAGGGTGCCCTCAACGCGCATCCAGTACGGCGGATCGGCGAAGATCAAGGCCACGCTGTTGTCCTCTATGGCCTTCATCGCCGTGAGGGTGTCCTGGCAGATGATCTGGTTGACTAGCAAAGAGGCTGTATCCTCACGCTATTTTGCCGCACTAAACTTGCGGGCTGCTTCGGGGTCGATGTCGCCTGTGATTGTCATCTGAGCTTTGCCGCAGACGATGCTCGCGATGCTGATAGGGGCGCCCATCTGCTTTAAGTCCAGCAGTGGCCGGTTGAGGAACTGACCCATGATGGCATTCTTCACCGATTCAGGCAGGTTGAAGCCCAGGGCGTGGACCTCTGCTGCCCGGATCCAGACGGTGCCATCGGGACGGAGATCGGGCACACCGATCACTTTGGCACTCAGCCGGGTGATTGGCGTCACGGCTACCAGCGATATGGTGACCCCGTCTGGTGCAACGGTAAGGTTGATATCCTCCAGCCGTTTGACCACCCTGTTCCACGGGCTGCCGATTTCGGGCAGGTGCTTCAGAACATAGGCTTCAATGTTCTCCTGGCTGATATTCGCGGTGTAGGTTCCCTTGGCGAACAGGATGCCTTCCGGGGTCTGTGAGACGTCCTGCACGGTGGCGTCCAGCCAGTCCACAATGAGCCCGGGGCGAATCTCTACTGCTTCACCTTGAATATGTGCCGATTGTGCCTTCATCTTTAACACTCCCATGTCTAGTCCCAAACGGACGCGGTAGCTCTTGGCTGGTGCCAGCATCACTTGAAGTCTTTGTTCGGCTTTGTTCTCGATTTTTCGCACTGGGTTGCAACCGGCCAGGCTGACGCAGACCGCCGTGATGGCAACCGACAATGCCGAAAACTTAAAATTGTGGAGGATATGCTTAGGTTTCATACTATATATATTATGACATTACTTTGCCGTGTGCTTCATTTTCCAAGCTGAAAGCGTAAGGTCGCCATGGTCTCGCAAACTCGGTATAATCACGATATGTCTGTAGATAACTTGCTTGGCTATGTCCGGGGCGGTCTGGCGGTACGCTTGAAATGACCGCTGTCTATAGACCGCGCCGGTCTTGTTCCCGACACCCATCTTTCGTGGCTATCCGCCAGACCGGCGCGGTCTCGAGCCTTCTGCAGCCGCTAGCCTACGCACAGACCGCCCCGGACATAGGCAATAGAAGGGTACGGATCAGTTACAGCATGAGCTGCCGTGCCAGCACGGGCGAGTTTTTGTGTCTAGCCGTATAGGAGGCCTTCTTTGCTCGATAAATCTGTTCCGTATTACCGCGTGATTCTACGCCGTGATCCCGGCACACCTCTTCCCGAAGTGGAGGTGCCTGAGGGTTACACCATTGTGGGCTATCAACCTGGTGACGAGGTTGCCTGGGGGGAGATCGAAAGCTCAGTGCTGGAATTCGAAACTCCGCAAGCCGCGACGGAGTATTTCCTGCGTGACTATGTGCCGTATGATACCGAGGTCAAACGGCGTACATTGTTTGCGCAAGATGCATCCGGCAGGAAGGTGGGCACCTTCACCGCATGGTGGAACTACACCGGCTCAAGGCGGGTGCCGTTCATGCACTGGGTGGCTGTGATGCCAGAACACCAGGGGAGGGGCGTTGGCAAGGCTCTGGTGGCCGCTGGTGTTCGGTTGATGGTGGAGATCGAAGGAGACTGTGAGATGTTTTTGCACACGCAGACCTGGAGTCACAAGGCGATACGCATCTACCGCTGGGCTGGTTTTGAACTGGACACACAGAATGAAGCACCCGGTGGATACCGCAATGAGACCCAGCAGGCCTTGCCGATACTTGAGGGATTGATATAACGCATAAAAAAGGCCCGGCATCACAGGGAGGTTGATGCCGGGCTAGTGGGAGAGGTCAGTTGCTTCCTTGGGCTCCAAACGCGGTGTCAATCTGCACATAATCAAACAGATTGACGTACCCATCCATGTTGATATCGCAAAGCGGGTCAGTGTTACCGAAGTGTTTGTCCAGCTCCACGAAGTCGAACAGGTTGATCTGATTATCCCCATTGGTATCTCCGCGAATCAGGGAGATGTTCACGGAGCTACTTGCTGTTGGGTTGATCGTCATTTTGGCGGTCAGGCAGCCCGGGGCTTGCACCAGCATCTCTACGGGTGCTGAGATGGGGGTGCTGAAGGAGAAGTCGCCCTGGTCATCAATAGTGACCGGTATTGTCTGCAGAGCTGTGTGGCTGACAGGGTCGCGCAGCACCGCCTGCATGTTCCTGACGCCAGCTCCATAGGGCTTCTGAATGGCTGATATGGATATCTGCCCGCTATAGTTCACGTCGGCATCGTGAACGATGCTGATAGCGTCGACCTCAGGCGAATAACCCGCGACGTTCAACGCCGGGGTAATGCGCACAAAGTCCACGTGATCAAGAACGACCGGCTGGCCGTTGGAGTCAACTGCCCAGTCGAGGTTGATGGCATCTCCACCAGCGGAACCGGGAGTGATTCCGTTGGTAAAGGGGTCACTTGGAATCCGAGGGTTGCCAGTGCCATCGGTCGGGGTGCAGTCGGCGTATCCCCAGATCGGATTCTTCGTTCGGTCGATGGCTCCATAACTGTAAGTCGGATTCGAAGAACCTTTAATGCGATAGAACAGATCGCTGGCATCATATCCGTTACCATTCACATCAACTCCGACTTCAATAGTGCCAGGCTCCTGAAAGACATAGTTTACACTGCCGCCTTGATACATCGCATTTCCGAACACGATCAAGTCATACCCAGTGCCGTTTGGTATCTTTCTGTCAAAGCCCAGCGTCAACTGCCCACCGATTCCGATACTCACAACATCCGTGATTTCAGGCACCGATGGAGTGGCAACTATGGATGGAGCACCCAACGCCGTGGCAGAAATGATCCGTGCCGGGCTAGCCCCCTGTGTATAGGAGATGACGCGGGTGGCAAAGTCGGAACTCCAGCAATAACAACTGGTTCCCAAGAGAAGCATTATTACCGCTGTTGTGAGTTTCATTATCTTCGTTCCTTATATTCGGCTTTTGCGTTTTCGCGCAATCAAGCCGGTCATCCCCATGGCAAGAAGAACCAGGGAGGCAGGTTCTGGCACGGGGCTGGCTTGCACGATGCTGCCGGCTGAGGTGTAGGTGCCGTTGATGAGGATTGATCCATCTCGCGCGTCCGTCAGGCCGTAACCATAGTCATAAGAAGCATCAAATAGACCCCATCGCGTAACGGAACCATTCGCGTACCGGGATACGGTGCTTCCTGTCGTGGCCAGAAGACTGCCGTCTGATAACCATAGGATACTGGAACAACCCGAACCTTCTCCATTGAGCAACGAAATGGTGTCCACCAAGGAGCCCGTATTGCTCAGCTTTAAGATATTGCCTGCATTACCGGCGAAGTTGGGGTCGTTGGTATCTCCAACGAAGATGTTTCCTAGATTATCGAGTGCGATTCCGCCAAGATACCCTGTGCCAAGACCGGTGGCTATTGCCGTGACGTTGCCGTTGTTCACCAGGCTTACCCCACCTGCACCAGGTGCGGAGGCATCGACCACATAGTATGATCCATTCCCTGCATAGGCGATCTGTGCAGGTGAGGCCAATGCGTTCATGCTGGTGAGCGCGTTCAGTGTACTGGTGTTAAGTGAGTAGCTCCAAGCCGCGTTGGTATCGGAGTTTTCGGTGAAAGCCAGTGTGTTATCGTCGGCCCAGGTCAGTCCACCGAATGTACCAAAAGTCTGTCCCGACGGCGCGGCGATACGGGCAACCTCAGTTCGTCCGCTGCCTACTTTGTCGTAAATGACTATAGTGCCGCCACCAGCGTAACTATCCTGTGCAAGGGCAAAAAGACCGCTTTGACTAACGGCCATTTCGGCACCCGTGATCCCAAGGTTGTTGATGGACCATCCTGGTGCGTTAAATCCCGCGGAAGATTGCGAGGGGAGTGATAGGGTAGACAGGGTCACCATAGCCAGTATGGCCATGCCCAGTTTGCGGATCATCATTCTGAAAGCTCTCCTAATAAGTGAGTAGATTTATACTTCGCTATCAGGCAGAGGGAGTGAAGGTGCCATAAAACAAAAAATCCTGTCCTTTATTTGGACAGGGTGTGTATGGTGATACCTATAACCACACCCCTTTGCGCGAAGGGTTGATACTTGCTAACCTTAGGCTGGCGTTCGGACTTATCCGCACTAAGCGGCTTACCGTAGCGGCACTGCACCGGAATCTCACCGGATTTCCCCTACTGTCTCGTATGATAGAGACAGACCTAAGGCTATTCATATTCAGTTGTCAATTAAGTTTATCCAAGCTGTGAGCTGATGTCAAACCAATATGGCCATATTTCATGGTAGTCTCGTGTGGTATATCCGTAGCGCCAAACGGGGTATTTGCCCTCTATCATGCCTGTTTTGGTTAAGGAAACGAAGGACGAGAGGCTGTGTCTGATGAATTTCGCCCAATTTCCAAAATTCGCATAAAGTGGGGCTTGACACGGGCATTTCTACATGGTATGATTATCTTTGCCGGAGCGAAACGGGGTAAGCCCCTCGAGCCGGTTGGGACCTTGAAAACTAGGTGAAGCAGCGAACCAAACGTCAGTTGAAAGACTGACAAGAATGGTAATTCGGTTTTGAAGCTAATCGATCCACTAAAGTTGGAACTTAGCCCTGTAAAGGGATTAAGGATATTCGACGGAGAGTTTGATCCTGGCTCAGAGCGAACGCTAGCGACGTGCCTGCGACATGCAAGTTGAGCGGAAGTCCAGACCTTCGGGTTTTGGCTTTAGCAGCGAACGGTCGAGTAACACGTAAGGAACCTGCCACGCAGACCGGGACAACGGACCGAAAGGTGCGCTAATACCGGATGGTGAATACGGAAGACATCTTCTGTATTTCAAATCGCTTATTAAGGAGACGAGATAAGTGGCTGCGTAATGGCCTTGCGTCCCATCAGCTAGTTGGCGGGGTAATGGCCCACCAAGGCGACGACGGGTAGCTGGTCTGAGAGGACGATCAGCCGGACTGGGACTGAGACACGGCCCAGACTCCTACGGGAGGCAGCAGTCGGGAGTCTTGCACAATGGGGGAAACCCTGATGCAGCGACGTCGCGTGTGGGATGAAGTATTTCGGTATGTAAACCACTTTTGCGGGGGGCGAACACAATGACGGTACCCCGCGAATAAGCCCCGGCTAACTACGTGCCAGCAGCCGCGGTAATACGTAGGGGGCGAGCGTTGCTCGGATTGACTGGGCGTAAAGCGCGCGTAGGCGGTCCATTAAGCGTGCGGTGAAATGCAGAGGCTCAACCTCTGTCCCGCCGCGCGAACTGGTGGTCTTGAGATTGGGAGGGGGATGCGGAATTCCTGGTGTAGCGGTGAAATGCATTGATATCAGGAGGAACACCGGCGGCGAAGGCGGCATCCTGGCTTATATCTGACGCTGAGGCGCGAAAGCGTGGGTAGCAAACGGGATTAGATACCCCGGTAGTCCACGCCGTAAACGATGGATACTAGGTGTGGGAGGTCTCGACCCCTCCCGTGCCGTAGCTAACGCGTTAAGTATCCCGCCTGGGGAGTACGGCCGCAAGGTTGAAACTCAAAGGAATTGACGGGGGCCCGCACAAGCGGTGGAGCATGTGGATTAATTCGATAATGACCGAAGAACCTTACCCAGGTTTGACATGTCAGCGCCGTACCCGGAAATGGGTATTCTTGTAGTAATACAAGCGCTGTCACCGCTGTTGCATGGCTGTCGTCAGCTCGTGCCGTGAGGTGTTGGGTTAAGTCCCGCAACGAGCGCAACCCGCGTTCCATTTTGCCATCAGGTAATGCTGGGAACTATTGGAAGACCGCCCGGGTAACCGGGAGGAAGGGGCGGACGACGTCAAGTCAGCATGGCGCTTATGCCTGGGGCCTCACACATGCTACAATGGACGCAACAAAGGGATCCGAAGCCGCGAGGTAGAGGCAACCCCATAAAGGCGTCCTCAGTTCGGATCGCAGTCTGCAACTCGACTGCGTGAAGTTGGAATCGCTAGTAAACGCGGATCAGCTAAGCCGCGTTGAATACGTTCCCGGGCCTTGTACACACCGCCCGTCAAGTCACCTGAATTGTCTGCACCTGAAGTGCGTGGCTCAACCGCAAGGAGAGAGCGCCCGAGGGTGCGGGGAGTAAGGGGGACTAAGTCGTAACAAGGTAGCCGTACCGGAAGGTGCGGCTGGATCACCTCCTTTCTAAGGGGGAAGCGCCCCACTCTTCGGAGTGGTGAGCATCTCTCAGGTCGTCCGAGTTATTATTCTTTAGTTTTGGTTTAACAAGTTTCACCTAGTCTCCGCGGTCTCGCGGCGTGGGCCTATAGCTCAGCTGGTTAGAGCGCACCCCTGATAAGGGTGAGGTCACTGGTCCGAATCCAGTTAGGCCCACCACCCAAGTTTGGGGGATTAGCTCAGTTGGGAGAGCACCTGCTTTGCAAGCAGGGGGTCAGCGGTTCGAGCCCGCTATCCTCCACCAAGATTTAGGTTTTGGTAGGTGGGTGGCAGGTAAGAAGAAATGCCGGGTTGCAATCCGGCAAAGTTGTCACGAAAGTGGCGAGACGCACATTGAAAATCGCATAGGGTAGACATGGCATCTTTAAGTTAAGAAGCTATGGTTTAGGATGAATAATCCAAAAATCAAAGCTAATTACTTGAAGCTACACATTTCACAAAACAAACAAGACAGTCACAGAAGGAAACTTCTGTAATGAATTCTATAGATGGTGGCACATTGCAGTAATGTAGTGTGTTGCGCCTCTAAGGTATCGAAGCTCATGCAAGCTAGTAAGGGCGTATGGTGGATGCCTTGGGGCGTGGGGCCGATGAAGGACGCGGCAAGCGGCGAAACACTACGGGGAGGCGCAAGCAGCCTTTGATCCGTGGGTCTCCGAATGGGGTAACCCAGCCAGAGTAATGTCTGGTTACCGTATATTGAACACATAGATATGCGGAGGGCACCCGGCGAACTGAAACATCTTAGTAGCCGGAGGAAAAGAAAACAGATGTGATGCCCCTAGTAGCGGCGAGCGAACGGGGCTTAGCCTAAACCATAATCGTGTTAAAGCGTGCAGCGTTGCGATTATGGTGTCGTGGGATCTTCAGGGGGTTGCACAGCCCCAAAGAAGTTACAAACCAAATATACAGCCGAACGGCATGGGAAGGCCGGCCGCAGAGAGTGAGAGCCTCTTAGGCGACGTATGATTGGCTTCTGAAGCGATCCCAAGTAGTGCGGGACACGAGGAACCCTGCGCGAATCTGCCAGGACCACCTGGTAAGGCTAAACACCCCACGCCACCGATAGCGCATAGTACCGTGAGGGAACGGTGAAAAGCACCCCGGGAGGGGAGTGAAATAGCACCTGAAACCACACGCCCACAAACAGTCGGAGCCCCGCAGAAGGGGTGACGGCGTACTTTTTGTAGAACGGGCCAGCGAGCCGTCGTTCTGGGCAGGTTAAGCGTCTAAGACGTGCAGCCATAGGGAAACCGAGTCCGAATAGGGCGTATTGTCCGGGGCGGCGAACCCGAAACCGTGTGATCTACCCGTGGTCAGATTGAAGCGGGGGTAAGACCCCGTGGAGGATCGAACTGGTAAAGGTTGAAAACTTTTCGGATGAACTGCGGGTGGCGGAGAAATTCCAATCGAACACGGAGATAGCTGGTTCTCCCCGAAATGCATTTAGGTGCAGCGTCGCGCGTTCTGCTTTGTCGGTAGAGCACTGGAAGGAATAGGGGCCCCACCGGGTTACCAACCCCTACCAAACTCCGAATGGCAAAGCATCATAGCGCGGCAGTGAGACTGCGGGGGCTAAGCTCCGTAGTCGAGAGGGAAACAACCCAGACCGCCTGCCAAGGTCCCCAAGAATAGGCTAAGTGTAAAAGGATGTAGGGTCACACAAACAACCAGGATGTTGGCTTAGAAGCAGCCACCATTTAAAAAGTGCGTAACAGCTTACTGGTCGATGTGATCCCGCGCCGACAATGTAAGGGGGCTCAAGCCTATCACCGAAGCAGCGGAGGCAATCTTTATTGATTGCTTGGTAGGGGAGCGTGCCGATAGCGGTGAAGCCAGAGCGTGAGCGCTGGTGGAGTTGTCGGGAGCGAGAATGCTGGCATGAGTAGCGCGTAGAAGGGTGAGAATCCCTTCCGCCGATAGCCCAAGGTTTCTCAGGCGAGGCTCGTCCCCCTGAGGTTAGCCGGGCCTAAGCTGAGGCCGTTTGGCGTAAGCGAAGGACATACGGTAGAGATTCCGTAGCCAGTTAGTTGTGTATATACCTTATCGTGACGCCCCCAAAGCCGTTAAAGTGCGGTGCTGGACGTCCGCGCGGAGTAATAGCATTTATGTGATTATTCCCAAGGTGGAGGCCTTCGGGCCGAATCCAAGTTGGCGCGTTGGGGGACTAGAAAAGCCGATAAGGTTGCAACTGTCTGTCCGTACCATAAACCGACACAGGTGGGCTGGTAGAGGATACCGAGGCGTTCGAGAGAATTCCCGTTAAGGAACTAGGCAAAATAGCCCCGTAACTTAGGGAGAAGGGGTGCTCTGCAGGTTTAGTCTGTAACGACTAATGCTGTTGGAGCCGCAGTTAAGAGGCTCAGGCGACTGTTTACCAAAAACACAGCTCTCTGCTAAGCCGAAAGGCGATGTATAGGGGGTGACACCTGCCCAATGCCCGCAGGTTAAAGGGAAGGATTCGGCCGTAAGGCCAACGTCTAGAACTGAAGCCCGGGTGAATGGCGGCCGTAACTATAACGGTCCTAAGGTAGCGAAATTCCTAGTCGGGTAAGTTCCGACCCGCACGAATGGTGTAACGATCTGAGCGCTGTCTCAACGGGAAGCTCGGTGAAGTTGTAGCACCGGTGAAGATGCCGGTTACCCGCCGCAGGACGGAAAGACCCCGTGGAGCTTTACTGCACCCTGTCACTGCGGTTCGAGATAAATTGTAGAGCGTAGGTGGGAGCCGCAAGGCGCCAATGGAACACCACCCTGTTTATCTTGGACCGCTAACCCTTACCATGAATCTGGTATAGGGAACAGTTTCAGGCGGGCAGTTTGACTGGGGCGGTCGCCTCCCAAATGGTAACGGAGGCGCCCAAAGCTATTCTCAGCCTGGTCGGAAATCAGGCGTTGAGTGCAAGCGCATAAGAATAGTTGACTGCGAGACACACAGGTCGAGCAGGTGCGAAAGCAGGGGCTAGTGACCCCTTGGCTGCGTGTGGATGCGCCAAGGTTCATCGGATAAAAGCTACCCCGGGGATAACAGGCTGATCTTGCCCAAGCGCTCACAGCGACGGCAAGGTTTGGCACCTCGATGTCGGCTCGTCGCATCCTGGGGCTGAAGCGGGTCCCAAGGGTTAGGCTGTTCGCCTATTAAAGCGGTACGCGAGCTGGGTTCAGAACGTCGTGAGACAGTTCGGTCCCTATCCGCGGCGGGCGTAGGAGATTTGAGTGGGGTCGCCCCTAGTACGAGAGGACCGGGGTGAACTGACCTCTGGTGTACCGGTTGTAGTGCCAACTGCAGACGCCGGGTAGCTATTGTCGGGTTTTGATAAGTGCTGAAAGCATCTAAGTACGAAGCAAGCCACAAGATATGATCTCCCACTGGGTTAACCAGGTAAGGCCCCCGGAAGACTACCGGGTTGATAGGCCGCAGGTGTAAGAGTAGCGATGCTCTTAGCTGAGCGGTACTAATAGGCCGAGGGCTTGTATGAGCCCGATACTTTAAGGGCGCACACCGCCTATAGATAAGTTGTGTGAAATGCGGCCATGTCTACCCGATGCGATCTAATCGCGTCAAGGCTCTCCTGGTGATCACGGCGGAGGGGATACACTCGTTCCCATACCGAACACGACCGTTAAGCCCTCCAGCGCCGAAAGTACTTGGGGCGCAAGCCTCCGGGAGGATAGGACATCGCCAGGGGTTTTCTTACACACCCCCCGCAGCATCCGCTGCGGGGGGTGTTTGCTTTTTAGAGGAGACAGGAGGCAGGAGGAGAGGAGACAGGAGTCGGGAGGGGACGGAACCTCCGCGCCGGTTTTCCCTAACCGGGGCGGTGTCGTTCCGTGATCTTCAATTCAGAATGCGGGATGACCCTTGTGGTCATCCGCAAGCCTGCGATCGCTACAGATATGCATCGCAGGCGGGGTTACCGGCTGATGCCCACCAAGGTGTTCGGATGACCACAAGGGTCATCCACTAATCCGGTGTCATATGATTAAATCGACACGGGTGCCTGCATCCTACACTGGCCTTCCTCTACCCTTCCTCGGCTTCCATGATAATGAACTCGCCATGGGTAAACATAGGCGCACCCAGCTCCAGCGAGTCGGAGTCAGGCTGGGAGCCGCCGACGAACACATCAATGGTATCGGCCTCAAGGAACCGCTCGCCGGTTTCATCCACCAGGGTCAGGCCCATGATAGGTGCAAACAGCTTCACCTTCTCCTTTTCGCCTGGTTTGAGGTGAACACGGCCCATAGCCACAAGCTGCCTTCGGGGGCAGTCGACTGAGCTGAAGCGGTGCATGATATACATCTGCACCACTTCATCACCTGGGAGGTCACCAGTGTTAGTCACCGTGACAGTAGCGGACAAGCCAGCCTCGCTCTCCTCGAGAACCAGATCACTGTAGCTGAAGCTGGTGTAGCTCAAACCAAATCCGAACGGCCACTGGGGCGTACCGCGGAAATAGCGATAGGTGCGGTTCGCCATTGAGTAGTCCGAAAAGTCCGGCAGTTGCCCGGTGCTGGCGTAGAAGGTGACAGGTAGCCGACCGCTGGGGTTGGCCTTGCCGAAAATCACTTCTGCAATTGCCCGCCCGCCCATAGCACCAGGATAGAAGCATTGCAAAACAGCTGATGCATCGGGGATACACTCAGGAAGCGCGACGGCACTTCCGCTGATGTTGACCACGACCACCGTTTTACCGATTTCTACCAATTGCTTGAGCAGCTCCGATTGGCATGACGGCAGCTCGATGCACTCACGGTCGCCATTCGCGTCCGATCCGGCGGCATCACCCTCTTCGCCCTCCATGCTAGGGTTCAAACCGCAGGCGAATATGATGACATCGGAAGCTTTCGCAGTCTCCAGTGCGGCCTGCATCATTGCTGCGTCAGCCTCACCTGCATGGGCGCATCCCGATGAGTGAAGCACCTTACTACTTTCAGCGAGCTGCATGATGCCTTCCAGAAGATTGACTGTCAGTGACGGCGTGCCATTGTAATTGCCCAGCAGAACCGTGTTGTCAGTGGCATTTGGCCCGATCACCGCGATGGTTTGCGGGCCGCTCTGTAGTGGAAGGGCGTGGTCGGTGTTCTTCAAAAGAACAATGCTCTGTCGGGCCGCCTGGAGGTTCAACTGAGTGTGTTCTTCACACTCCACCACATCTATGCTGATCTTGGTGTAGGGGTGTGTTTGAGGTTCATCAAACAGACCCAGCTTCAGACGGGTCGTCAACAGCCGCATCAAGGCTTTGTCAATGTCAGCTTCGGAGATCAAGCCCATGATCACCGCATCCTGCACAGTGCAGAACTGCTCACCGCAGCAAAGATCGCAGCCCGCTATGATGGACATCGCACTTGCTGTTGGGGCATCTGGAGCCAGCCCGTGGTCATGGAAAATGTCGTTGATCGCCCAGCAGTCGGAGACCACATGCCCCTCAAAACCCCACAGCTCCCTCAGGGTCTGCTGCAGCAACGTGGGGCTGGCGCAGCAGGCTTCGCCGTTCACTCGATTGTAGGCACCCATCACTGCTTCCACTTTGGCCTCTTGAACCAGTGCACGGAAAGCAGGCAGATAGGTCTCCTCAAGTTGCTTTGGGCTGACCTCGGCATTGAACCCATGCCTCAGCGACTCTGGTCCGCTGTGAACCGCGAAGTGCTTTGCACAGGCTGCCGCTTTCAGCATCTTGGGGTCGTCGCCCTGAAGCCCTTTCACGAAGGCGACCCCCAACAGCGCGGTGAGGGTGGGGCATTCGCCGTAGGTCTCCTGACCTCGGCCCCAGCGAGGGTCGCGGAAGATATTGATGTTAGGGGTCCAGAAGGTGAGCCCTTTGTAGATGGAGCGGTCGTTCATCGCAGCGGCCGCATGATGTTTCGCGCGGCCTTCATCCGAAATAGCGGTCGCCACCCTCTGCAGCAGCTCAGGATTGAACGTAGCTGCGAGTCCGATGGCCTGCGGGAAGACGGTGGCATATCCGGCGCGTGCCACGCCATGCAGGCACTCGTTCCACCAGTTGTAGGCGGGGACGCTAAGCCGCTCTATGGCGGGAGACTCGTGGCATAGCTGCGAGACCTTCTCCGCGCGTTGCATCTCATCGAGCAGTGCCTGCGCGCGCTGTGGAATGGGAAGCGTGGTATCGAGCCATGGGTGCAGTGCCATTTTGTGCCTCGCGAAGTTAGTTTACTATTGGTATTATACGAAACGGAGATCGCTTGGTATAGTTCGGCAGATATCCACTGATTTCGCAGAATGATAGCCGTTACGGGTTTTGTAATACGAGCATGTCTGGACGATGCACGTTGGTCATACCTGTTGACAGATTTCGACGATCACCATTTAGTGACGACACACAACCAGTCTGTGCAGATCTGCGAAATCTGTGGATTAATGGTAAAGTGGTTTTGATACAATAGGTGGCTAAAGTGCTAGCTTGTCGTCACTGTGTCAACACCTGTTTTGAGGATATACATGCGTCATTCGATTGCACTACAAGTCGCCGTAGTCATCGCTGCCTTCTTCGGATGGATATACATCTGCGGCCACAGCTGTATGGCGGATGTATCGTCAAGTTCAGAGCAATCAATCGCAGATGGGGGTAAGCGCGTCATGGCTGATCAGAATACCAATGTGAGCTTTACCACAAACCTAGATGGCTGGCATGGCCTGAATGGCACTTGGAGCGTTGATGGTGGCGGCTATCGCGGCTCTGGCGGCGGTGACAACTGGGCGATCTGCGACAAGAAGCTTAGCGGTTACATTGCCTTTGTCTACGAGGCGGACGTGCAGATAGCGAAAGATCAGTTCGCCGCCGGTGTGATATTCGGCGTGCAAGACCCGACCAACGCGTCTGGCCGTCCTGCCAGATGGTATTGCATGAACGTGGTGCCCAAGTCGAATGTCACCAATGTATTTACCCAGCTCCACGGCGCTACGGAATGGAATGAGAGCCGGGCGCTGACCGAAACGGAGCGACAGACTGACCGCTATCATTTCCGCATCGAGCACCTGGGCAACAGACAAGCTAATTTCTACCTGAACGGGACACTGGTGGTCAGCCGAGAGCTGCCGAACTACGCCGGTGGGTATTTCGGCTTAATGATATATGAAGCCAGCGCGAGCTTTACCAATGTAAATGCCATGGTGGTCACCCCGCCTAAACTGAACGGGCTGGAGCTGATCGGCGCGGAACTCGACAAGCCGTTTGATCCCGCAGTTCATACCTATTGGGTCCATCTTCCCAACAAAGTGAAATCTGTGAAGCTCAAGGGTGTTGCGGTAGACGCATTTACACTGCAGGTTGATAAGCAGGATGTGCAGTGTGGACAACCCGCTGTGGTAGAGCTGGTAGATGGCCATAATCCGATAAGCGTGAAGGTTGGCGAACCGAAATCGGGGCTGTCTGATACCTATACTATAAATATTGTGCGTGAACCAGATCCAAAAAAAGTGTATCGCGAAGCCAGCCGGCCACAGTTGCATTTCACCCCCTATATGTTTCAGATGAATGACCCCAACGGGCTGGTCTACAATGAAGCGACCAAAGAGTATCACCTATACTTCCAGTGCAACCGGCCGTTTGACACCGGTCTATCGGGGCTGCCCGGATCCGGCACCACGAGCTGGGGCCATGCGGTATCGAAAGACCTGATGAACTGGCAGGAGTGGCCGCTCGCGCTGACGCCAGATAAGTTGGGCACGATCTGGAGCGGTTCCTGCGTGGTGGACCGCGAAAACAGCTCGGGCTTTTTCGATGCCAGCACCCCTCCAGGGGCGCGGCTGGTGGCCTTTTATACCAATGCTGGCGGTGACATGGCATACGGATTTGGCAAGGAGAGCATGGCCTACTCGAAGGACGGCGGGTACACATGGACCAAATACCCAGGAAATCCTGTGGTGCGAAACCCGGGGGATATCTACGGCGGTGGTCTGCGCGATCCAAAGGTGATCTGGTATGCTGACCCGTCGATGCCCGGAGGCGGCATCTGGGTGATGGTGACCGCGATCGACTCGCACATGTTCACATCACACAACCTGGTAGACTGGTCGCATTCCGGTCCGTTGCTGGATAATGACGGCAAGGCGTTCGAGGCCGAGTGTCCGGATCTGTTCCCGCTGGCGGTCGACGGTGACCCTGGCAATATCAAATGGGTGTTCAGTGCTGCCGGGGTGTTCTACCTCATCGGGCATATGGACAAAACCGGTGGCGATAAGCTGATGTTTGTGCCTGAGACGGACAAAATCGAGCCTCTGAAGGGCGTATACGACATCGTACACAAGATACCGGTGGGTGAACCCTACGCTTTACAGACCTTCTTTAATGACCCGCTTGGACGGCGCATTTCGATCGCATGGCTTCGTGACAAGTATATGAAGTGGAAGGACAAAAACTGGGAGAGTGCCCTGTCCCTTCCCCTGGAGATGAAGCTGCGCACGATCAACGGGAAACTCCACATGACGCAGTATCCGGTCCGCGAGCTGAACAAGCAGCGCGATGGTAAGCCGATCCTCAGCCTGCGGAATAAGGCGGTAGATGCTGGCAGCGCGAATATTCTCGGCGGTATGAATACCACGCTGGCTGATATCGAGGCCACGATCACACTCGGAACCGCCACGGAAGTCGGCTTCAAACTGCGTGTTGGTGAAGCCGCTGGTGGTCAAGAGGTTCTGGTCAAGTATGACAGGAAGCAAAACCGACTGATCGTGGATAAATCGAAGACCGACCCGGGGTTCGTGCCCCTCTATTCGCCAGAGATGGGCACACTCGATGGCAACAAGATCAAACTGAGGATCATTTTGGATCAGACATGCATCGATGTGTTCGGCAATGATGGAGAAGCGTTCGTCTCAGGTCTACTCTATTCGGAATTCAAGAACACCGGCATGGAGTTCTACGTGAACGGCACCGCCAGCATCGATTCGCTGGATATCTACAAAATGAAGAAAATGAAGCGCAAAATGCCTGTGCGAGAAATGCTAGCTAAATAGCCTTTCGGACTACACTATCATTAATAATATCGCGAGAGACATACTCAGGAGATAACATGGGTTCATTGATAAATCGATCACGCGCGTGTATGGCCGCGGCCGTATTCACCGGCTGGCACGGGATTGGGGGCGACTGGAGCGCGACCGACACCGGGTGTCACGGAAACTGCCCCGGTAACGGCTTCTTCGTCTCTACCAAGGCTGTAGACCGCTCCGCGCCATTCAGCTTTGAAGCGGATATGAAATTCACGGACGGCGGCAATGCGGCGGGGATCGTGTTTGGCATTAAGAATCCCGAAAACCCGCTGGCAAAGTGGTACTGCATCAATGTGGTGAATGGCGGCGGAATCTCTATGATCTTCACGGAGACCGATTCGCGAGCTGACTGGATCGACAATAAGCAGCTTGAACCCGCCGAGAAGAGTGCTGGCAGCTATCACCTGAAGGTGGAACGCAAGCTTAAAGATGGCCCCTTCAGCTTTTACGTGAACGGTCGGCTCATCCACACCAAAGAGATGCCGTATTTTAAGGGCGGCTATTTCGGCGTGATGACATGCGGTGCTCAAGCCGATTTCGCGAACGTCGAGTGTTCTATCAATGGCAGCCCGGAAAGCTTCAACACCAACCTGACCGGTTGGAAGAGCATGGAAGGACCCTGGCAAGTGACGGCCAACGGCTACCAACCGCCATCGGAGACTGAGAGCTGGGCTCTGTGTGACCAGAACATCGAAGCCGACGCGAGCTTCATATATGAGGGTGACATCTTGATGCCCGCCGAAAGTTCAGGTGGCCTGGTCTTTGGAGCGCAGACGGCAGGCTCAGCCCAGAAACCAAACCGATGGGTGCAGTTCGGTGTGGAGAAAGGCGCGACAGCCACCGTCACCGCCCATTCTGAAGCGGGCGTGGACTGGACGCTCAGTCGGCCTTTGACCGATGCGGAAAAGAAAACTGGCCATTACCGGCTGCGTGTGGAGTGCCTGGAGAAGCATACCGCCAGATTCCTGCTTAACGAGAATATGGTGGGCAGCAAGGAGCTGGCTGTTTCCGCCGGTGGTATGTTCGGTATCACCGCCACAGGTTCGAATGTCTGCATCGATAATGTGAACTACTTCCCCGCTTCGATGCCGAAACTGAAGAAGCTGGAAATCGGCGGGGCCAAACTGGATCGAGCCTTCGACCCCGTTGTGCCGGTCTACTGGTCTACTGTAGGATACAAGATCAAGTCGGTGAAGATCAAAGCGGTGGCCAACTATACCTCCTCACTGATGATCAACGCGTCAGAGCCTGTCGGTGGGAAGCCGGTGGAGGTCGCCCTGTCGGAGGGCTACAACACCATCCGGGTGAAGGCCTGCGACAAGGGATCTGATCTGGTGAAGCAGTACACCATCAACCTGATCCGTAAGCCGAATCCCGCCACGATATACAAAGAGACGGCGCGACCGCAGTTCCACTTTACGCCCTTCATGTACCAAATGAATGACCCCAACGGGCTGGTTTACAACGAGGCGACGGGCGAGTATCACCTCTTCTTCCAGTGTAACCGGCCGTTCGACACCGGTCTGCCGGATGTCACGGGCACCACCGCCTGGGGCCACGCCGTGTCGCGCGACATGATGAACTGGGAGGAGTGGCCGCTGGCGATCCTCCCCGACAAAAATGGGATGGCCTGGAGCGGGTCGTGCGTGACCGACCGCAACAACAGCTCCGGGCAGTTTGATAGCAGCACCCCGGCCGGGGCCAGGATGGTGGCCTTCTGGGCCAGTGTGAGCGGCGACTCGACCTACGGCTACGCCAAGGAGAGCATGGCCTATTCGAAAGATGGTGGCCGCACCTGGATATCTCATCCGAGTAACCCGGTAGTCAAGAATCCCGGAAGCATATATGGCGGAGGGCTGCGCGACCCCAAAGTGAACTGGTATGTTGATAAATCGATGCCGAACGGCGGCATCTGGATGATGGTCACCGTGGGCGGGACGCATATCTTCACCTCGCACAACCTGATCGACTGGACTCATTGCGGGGCCATGAAGGACGTGAATGGCGGGAGTTTCGACTCCGAATGCCCCGACCTGTTCCCGTTGGCGGTCGATGGCGATCCGAATAACATCAAGTGGGTGTTCACGGGCAGCGGGGTGTTCTATTTGATCGGGCACATGGAGAAGACCGGCGAGGACAAGCTGATGTTCGTGCCAGAAACCGAGAAGATCGTGCCACTGGAGGGCTTTGCCGACCTGGTGCCGGGGATGCCTCTGCCCGAAACATACGCCACCCAGACCTTCTACAACGACCCGAAGGGGCGTCGGGTTTCGATTAGCTGGATCCGCGACCCTTTGATGGGATGGAAAGACAAGAACTGGAACAGTGCCCAGTCGCTGCCGCTGGAGAACAAGCTGCGCACCATCAACGGCAAAGTGACGCTGGTGAAGTACCCGGTGGCCGAGGTCAACAAGATGCGCAATGGCAGGCCCATATTGAGCCTGCGCCATCAGGCCGTGGATGCCGGCAGTTCCAACCCGCTGCAGGGGATTTGCGCCTCAGTGGCGGACATCGATGCGGTGATCACGCTGGGCACCGCCACGGAGCTTGGCTTCAAGCTGCGGGTGGGTGAGGCCGCGGGTGGACAGCAACTGCTGGTCAGATATGACAGGAAACAGGGCAAGCTGTTTGTGGACAAGCTGAAGAGCGGGGCCGGATGGGTCGGCGTGTATGAGGCCGCGATGCTGCCCATGCCGGGCGATAAGATCAAGCTGCAGATGCTGCTGGACCAGATCTGCTTCGACGTGTTCGGCAACGAGGGGGCGGTTTCCATCCTGGGGCTGATCTACTCGGAGTTTGAGAACAACGGCATGGAGTTCTTCACCAACGGCACCGCCACCATCGATTCGCTGGATGTCTTCAAGATGAAGTCGATGAAGCGCAGCGCCAGCAAGCTGTAAGGGCGGTTCGCGAACTGCCCTCTCCTCCGATGCCACTGTCCGGGGCGGTCTGACAGTAATATGGCGGTTGCAGATGGCTATAGACCGCGCCGGTCTTTTTCCTTGGCGTACGGCGATTGGCACGGAGGGGACGTTCTCACGCGAAGACGCGAAGGCGCGAAGGTGTAATGACCGGCGCGGTTTTTCAGTACGCTGGCGATAGCTATGTAGATACCCTCCGCGCCGGTCTGGCGGATAGCCCGTGATCGAGGCGATATCAGCCGCGGGTTTTGTCACCCACACACGACTACGTTCCGGGAGCTGACGCTCCGGGAACTGCGTTCGGTGCGGGTTCCTGCACCGCGCGGCTGATCATTAGCGGCCGGCGTCGCTCCGCTCCGGCCGGCGCAGGGAGGTCCCCGCTGTCAGTTTTAGGTTAGTTAAGTCCTGCCAAACCGGTCATCTGTTCAATACGTGGTTCAAAGGGTAGAGCGGTCCGTACTGTTCAAGGTTCGGTTTATGAAATGTACTGCGTTCAGGCGGGTTGAGATAACGAACTGAAGAGCATGCCACCTCGTTGAATTGAGGGTGGTTCAGCATGGTCAATAAGGACAGATGAGACATGTGATCACTGGTTTAGCTCTATCATGCCAAGAGCCGATTCTGCTAAACGAACGATTCATCTACCCTGCAGGCCATTCCTTTTTCTGACTTCAGGGGCCATGTACTAAGGTCACGAGTGACATCACCGATAATGTGAGGTGATATGTTTGCCTGTAAACCTAAGCCTAAACGTAAGTAAATCTCACCCCTTCAGAATAGGAGGGGTTTTAATTCTGGCATTCACAAGATTGAAATATGATGTATAATTGCCGTGGTATTGAAAGGATCAAGCGCATGCTTGGCTGTTATTCTATATAATGATGACCTTGTCTACATTTCTATGATACTCAGGTGGATTGATGAGCAGCAGCGGTTCGGAGAAACAGCGTGGGCAATGGACGTGGCCTGTCATTTTAGGTATTGGACTGGCTGTGATCTCCATACTATACGCCATATACACGAATTACACATCGAAGCTAGAGAAGGAGCCGACATACACAATAGATAGTACCAGCCTGATATCAAAGTCTCAGGCATCTATCCCTCAACTGAAAGTGTCATATAAAGGAACTCCCGTAAAGTCACTGACCTCCACTAATATTCGGTTTTGGAACGCTGGTCGAAAAGCAATTAGCCGAAGCGATATTTCAATCGAAGGTCCACTCTATATATGCGTTCCAAAGGGAGCCAACATATTATTGTTTGGTATGATCAAGACTACAGGTAGTAATGCTAAGCCATCACTTAAGCGTATCATTACGCCTGAAGGTGAGCGAGTGTTGGTTGATTTTGAGTTCCTGAATTATAACGATGGATTTATGGTGCAACTATTGACAGATGGTAATAACGGAGGTGACTGGAAAGTAACAGGGATACTGAGAGATTCACAGCCCATAGCCATTACATCGGCAAGTGCAATACCAACATCAAAGCAAAATGAGTATATCTTTTTACTTATATTTTATGTATTTATCCTTATCGTCGCACTACAAATGATCGTTAGTACTATTAGATGGAAGAATGATGAATATCTAAAGATATTTATGTGGTCTATGCTCGCTCTAATTACCATAGCTGTGGTGTTATTATTGCTCTGCTTATTCGGGATAACTAGTTTCCTTTTAGGGAATTCTTATATTCCACAGACACTTCGTTGAGGCCTTCCTCATACAGCTATTCATTCAGCCTGCAGGAAACAGTGGGCTTTCTCTTTTATGTACTGGTATAATCAGAACGTCAGCTTATATTTTCTTAAGATAGTGACAACACACTACCTGTGGTTACATTGGTTAACTACTATGACTACATCTGAGCGGGAGTAGTTCAGCGGTAGAACGTCAGCTTCCCAAGCTGGATGTCGCGAGTTCGATCCTCGTCTCCCGCTCCAACACCTTACACCCCAGCGCCTACATTCTCCGCCCGTTGTCGCAGATGCTCCCCTCGTGTTACACTTCAGACAGGATGGCGTTGCGCTGCAACTCAGTCGACAGGATATGAAATTGGCGGTAACACCAGGAGCGGAGGGTAAGCACATGAAGTCAGCAGATCCCGCAGCCGGATACTAATATGAACAAGCGGTTTTTGGCATATATGTGTGTTCAAAGCGGATTTTTGATGAACATCGCCGCCGGGGTCCAGGTCACGAAACTGGAGACCTCAGCACCGAATCTGCTGCTGACAGCCGGTCGAATCACTTATATTCAACGGGAGCTTCGCGCTGGTAATCCGGTGATATCTGAAGCCTATCAGCAGCTCATCGGCAATGCCGAAGCCAGTATGGCTCTGTCACCTGATCCTATAGTAGGTGAAGTCCGGGTTCCGGGATTCTACACCAGCAAGCGTGAAGAACACCGGGCGGTGGTCAGGAGGCTTAGGTTGGACGCCAACGCGGCGAACTGCCTGGCTCTGGCTTATGCGATCAGCAAAGAGCGTAAATATGCGGATAAATCGAAAGAGTATCTCTACGCATGGGTGCATAAACTGGGCCAGCCCCGTGATGGCGGCACCTGGCTGGATGCGTTGACGCTGAGCAAAAAGGGCGACACACCGCTTGTGATCACCTATACATTTCCGAGTTTCATGTACGCCTTCGATACCTTGCAGGGGCTTGGGCAACTGTCCGAAAGTGAGATCAATGAGTTCCGCCAATGGCTGCGTGTCTACGTCAACTACTGCGCACACGAACGCATGTTCAAGAACAACCACTACAACTGGCAGGCGCTGTTTATGCTGTGTGCCGGGCATGTGCTCCAAGATAATGATGTTTTCACCACAGGCATGAGGTATTTCAAGAAGAGCATCGACTACCAGATACTGGGCGATGGTTCGTTGGCCCTTGAGATGTGGCGTGAGGATAAGTGCGGAACATATACCTTGATGGCGCTTGAGGCCATGGTTCAGGGGGCACATATCGCCGTGGTCCATGGTCACCCAGAGGTGCTGACGACTCGATCTCGGTTTGGAGCGAGTATGAAGGATGCGGTCGATTGCCTGATCAGCTTTCTTGATGATCCTGACCACTGGCAGACGAACAGGCGCAGGTGGTATGTGGGCTACACGAAACAAAACAGGCCTGATGACAACTCAAACTGGGGCTGGCTTCAGGAACTTCCGCACGTGTGGTGGCCTGATGCGAAATACCCTGCATACATGCAGAAGCGTCCGTATGGTCTGGGCGACCGCGCCTACACGCTGAACTACTCCACGCTGCTCTTCGCGCGCTGATCTTGATGCGTGTTTAGTCACAGCAACGATGACCTCGCGTGAACCCAACTTACATACACAGAAGGAACAAATGCCAAGCCAAACCCCTGCAATGAATATCCCCGAAACCGAACCGGAGCTGGTGGTGCTGTGCGACGACGCTGACCGTCCGATCGGCACAGCGGAAAAAGAACTCGTGCATACGGCCAACACCCCGCTGCACCAAGCCTTCAGCCTGTTCCTGTTCAACCCTAAAGGCGAACTGCTGTTGCAGCAGCGCAGCCACCTCAAGAAGACCTGGCCGTTGGAGTGGAGCAATAGCTGCTGCGGTCACCCGCTACCTGGGGAGAGCCGCGTTGAGGCGGTTCACCGGCGGTTTCGCGCTGAGTTAGGCTGCGATGTGTTGAACCTGCGGTTGGAGCTGCCCGACTACCGCTACCGCGCCGAGAAAGCCGGCATTGTGGAGAATGAAATCTGCCCGGTGTTCACTGGGGTGATCTCTGGTGAGCTGCAACCTGATCCGCAGGAGGTGGAGGCGATGCGCTGGATCGGCTGGGCCGAGTTCTGTCGGCAGGTGAGTGAGGGCAGTCTGGCCGTGAGCCCGTGGTGCATTGAGGAGACTCAGTTGTTAGTGGCGAAGGGGTTTCATCCGCTGGTCAGGACGTCCTGATCCACATCGGACTCCGGCGATGAATCGACTGTAGTCTGCCGACCTTGGTCAAGGACTGCCACATCATCCACAAAAGCCGCCATCGACTTCTGCAGGTTGTCCAACACTGTCGCCCATTCACGCAGGTGTGTCTGTCCATCTGGTGAGATTCCGTAGATGTGCCGCGCGGGCCCGGTGCCGCTGGTATCCCAGCTCGATGTGACGAACCCCATGGTCTCCAGGCGCTGCAGTGTGCGGTAGAGTGCGCCGCGGTCTATTTCGGTATCGGTCAGCGCGTGTTCCGCCAGCTCTTTACTCAGTTCATAGCCATACGCCGGGCCATGGTGTTCAAGCACGAACAGCACCACAGGCTCCACAAACCGATAGAGGTTCCCCATGGCACAACTGCATGGGCGTTTTCCGGCGTGACGGTGGCACTGACCTCTGGGCATCTTGTGGGTTCTCCTAATGTGGCGGATCGACAGATGTAATACATCGTAACCCTGCCATCTCTATCATCCATATTAGCATGAATCTGCTATATATGCAATATACATCTATATGCTATTGTGTTCTACTTCTAAATATGGTAACACTATAGATGTAAGTTGCATATAACAGTCTGATACGGTGCCCTCAGCATTCGGGAATATCCCCAATACTGACCCGTCCATGATGATGTGAAACAGATATGTGCAATACATATATGTGTAAACAACAAGCACCCGTCTGTGCATGCACCGCAGCCCATGGTGTAACTGATGATGCCGGCAAATCGCCACGGGTTCAGTCACCCCACGGGACTGGCGTCCCTACGGGGTTTCCTCACCGCGTGGCTGATCATTAGCGGTCGGCGTCGCTTCGCTCCGGCCGGCGCAGGGCGTATCCCCGCGTCCGCTTCAGCGGACAGCCACATGATAAGCGACGGGTGACGAGGCCTGCTTTAGCGGGCTGATGGAACCCGTCGCAGTTTGGCGGCATAACCTTAATTACGACCAGCTATATACAAGACCCGATGTTCCGGCACAACCAGGCTCGATGAAGTCTGTTGCACCGGCCATGGCCTCCAATGCCAAGTGATGGCTGAGGCCGTAACTGACGGAAACGTCAAGGAGCATACCGATGAAAATCGCAATATCGTCTATGGGTAATCAAATGGACTCGCTTGTGGACCCCCGACTTGGTCGGGCTGCATGGTTCATAATCGTCGACACGGACACCATGGACTTCAACGCAATCCCAAATGAGGCTGCGGAAGCCGGTCAAGGGGCTGGTATACAAGCCGCGCAGTTGTTGTCTAAACAGGGTGTATCGGCCGTGATCACGGGGAATGTTGGGCCCAATGCCTTTCAAGCACTGACCGCAGCCGGTATACGGATGTTCGAAGCGGTTGATGTGAGCGTGAAGACTGCCGTAGATCAGTTCATGAACGATGATGTGCAGCCGATATTAGTCTCTGAGCCAAGTGGTTCGTCACCATCAAACCCACTCATTAACCAGGCTGCTGCGCCAACGGCTAACGGTGTGGTGCCACCCCAGTTGCCGGGTCAAGCTCAAGGCCAGGGAGCAGGCCGAGGGCGTGGCCAGGGTATGGGCCGTGGCCAAGGTCAAGGCATGGGCCGCGGTAAGGGTCAGGGCGGTGGACGTGGTGGATGTCGGCGTGCTAACGGAGGCGGTGGGGCATAACCCCGTATGCTGCTTAAGGAGGAAACACAGTGCCTCAACGAGATGGAACCGGCCCCAATGGGCAAAGACAAACAACAGGCAGGGGAGTTGGTGGTTGTACGCCTGATGGACAGCCCATGGCCCCTGATCGCCGCTTTGAAGAAAATCAAACATTTTGGATGTGGCTGGGGTCATACGCTGCGTCCCTACTGAAAAGACTGTCAGCCTCAGCTAAGATCAATCGCAGCGGCCGTGGCCGATCTGGCGGCCGAGGCAGAGGCAAGGGAAAAGGACGATCATCATGAAAATAGCAATCACATCTGAAGGCTCAACGCCTGACAGCATAGTCGATACCAGATTTGGGCGAGCAAGCTTTATCGTAATCTACGATGAAGAGACCACAAACTATGAGACCGCCGATAATGAGCTCAATATGAATGCGGTGCAGGGGGCCGGAATCCAAACCGCTTCGCGGGTGGCCGCATTAGGCTGTCAAGCCGTGTTGACTGGTCACGCTGGGCCTAAAGCCTTTCGAGTTCTGGAAGCCGCTAGCGTTGCTGTCTATACGGGCGTGAGTGGTACCGTGCGACAGGCAGTGGCTGCATTTTCGGCTGGCGAGCTGAAGCAGATTCATGAGGCTGACGTGGAAGGTCACTGGGGTGGCTGATCATGGGTAATGGAGTGATCGTGATCGCAAGCGGGAAGGGCGGCACCGGAAAAACCACCGTGGCGACGAACCTCGCAGTGACCGCGAGCAATGAAGGCATCCCTGTGTGCTACATGGATTGTGACGTAGAGGAGCCCAATGGCCATCTATTTCTAAAGCCTGTTATCGCAAGTAAAGAGCCGAGTTACGCAACCTATCCTGAGGTCGATGCGAACCTGTGTAGTGCCTGTGGCAAATGTGCCGAGTTCTGCGCCTTTAACGCTTTAGCAGTCGTGGGTGAACAGGTTCTCGTTTTTCCAACACTCTGCCATGGATGCGGGGGCTGTATGCTGATCTGCCCAAGCTGGGCGATATCGGAGCAACACCGGCAGGCCGGGTCAATAGACTCCGGTCATGCTCACAATGTGGAGTTCGTGCAAGGCTGCCTGGATGTTGGCGAGGCCCATGCGGCTCCGCTGGTCAAACAGGCGAAAAAGCACATCAACCCGCAGAATTTAACGATCATCGATGCGCCTCCAGGTACCTCCTGCCCTGTGATTGCTTCAGTCTATGGGGTCGACTATGTGGTGCTGGTGACGGAACCAACCCGATTTGGTTTGCATGACCTCAAGCTGGCTGTTGAGATGCTCAAGGTGATGGGAAGGCCGTTTGGTGTGGTGATCAATCGCTCGGGGTCATCAGATTCCTTGGTGTTGGACTACTGCCGCGAGGAAAACATCGAGGTATTGGCCTGTGTTCCTGATGACCGCTACATTGCGAAAGCCTATTCCCGCGGCAAGATGATCGTAGATGCTTTGCCTGAGTATCAGCATGTTTTCCGATCATTGTTGTCTACTGTATTAAACAAATTAGCAGCCAGGACAGCTGCCGATAGAAATGAGGCTGTTTGATGGACACCGATGTTGAAATGGTCGTGACTTTGGTAATGGACAACCTGGAAGGCGCAGGGTTGCAGAGTGAACATGGGCTGAGCTTTCTTGTGGAAACTGGCCAGGGCGATGTGTTGTTTGATGTCGGCGCGAGCGATGCGTTGTTTCACAACATGCTCAAGCTGCACAAGCGGCCTGGTCGTGTCAAAGCGGTAGCACTGAGCCATGGCCACTATGATCACACTGGTGGTCTTGCCAGATTGATGGAGTTGGCTCCTGACGTCAAGCTATATGCTCATGGAGATGTGTTGAAGCCGCGATTTATAATACATGAACATGACGCCAAACCGATAGGGATGCCAGAAAGCTCCCTGCATTCCGCTGGCGGAATGCTGAGGTGCGAAGACCCACAAATGCTTCTTCCCGGAGTATGGCTAAGCGGTGCGGTCAAACTGGTACCGGAGTACACAGTGCCTGCGAATCCTGTGTTTCAGATCGACGATCATGGGATCAAGACAGACCTGTTCGATGATGAACGATGCATGGTGCTTCAACATGAGGGCCGGACCACCGTACTTCTGGGCTGCAGCCACCGCGGGGTAGAGAACAATATCCTGACGGCCATGGAGTTGGCGGGCACTAAGAAACTCGACAGGGTCGTTGGTGGCATGCATCTGGGTAGTGCCGGCAACGATCGGCTCAATCGGCTGGTGCGATTTCTGGACACTCAGCAGATAGGTGAGGTAGTATGCTGTCACTGCACGGGGGAGCATGCTACCGAATACCTGGCCAATAAGCTGGGACCGATGGTGGTTTTAGGGCACAACGGCATGAGCTGGAAGGTGTAGATGAATGACTAATACCGTACAGGAGCTGGTGATCATTAGCGGTAAGGGCGGTACGGGCAAAACCAGTGTAGTCGCTTCATTCGCAGCTTTGGCTGAAGAGGCTGTGCTGGTTGATTGTGACGTAGATGCTTCTGACCTTCATTTAGTTCTCAGTCCTGATATTCAGCTAACTGTTCCGTTTTATGGCGGAAACCAGGCACACGTGAATACAGAGCTGTGCGTTGGCTGCATGAAGTGCATTCGCCTGTGCCGGTTTGGTGCGGTGAGTGCAGATGGAGCTGCGAATCAACACACTGACATCACCGTGAGTATTGATCCGTTTCAGTGTGAAGGCTGCGGGGTATGCGCACACTTTTGCCCATCAGGGGCCATCCAGATGGAGCCTGAGCTTAACGGTGACTGGTATGTTTCTGACACCCGGTTCGGCCCGATGGTCCATGCCAGGCTGGGCGTAGCTCAGGAGAACTCGGGTAAGCTGGTGACCACCATCCGCAAGGAGGCCAGCCGCATCGCCCGGGAGAAGGCCATTCCGCTGGTGATCATTGATGGCTCGCCAGGCATCGGATGTCCGGTCATTGCTTCGGTGACCAACGCATCGCTGGTGTTGATCGTGACCGAGCCTACACTCTCAGGGCTGCACGATCTGGAGCGGGTGGCTTCGCTCTGCCAGGGATTGAAGTTGCAGGTGATGGTCTGTGTGAACAAGGTGGACATCAACCTTGATATGAGCCTGCGCATTCAAAAGCGGTGTGACAAACTAAACATCTCCGTGGCGGGCACGATCCGGTATGATCGATGCGTGACCGACGCTCAGTTACAGATGAAAAGTGTGGTAGAACTGGCTCATAACCCGGTTGCCGAAGACATTGTATGTGTGTGGAGTTCAGTCAAGGAAAATCTGGCGGCTCAGTCGCCGATAACAAATAAAAGAATCAAGGAGACACCTCTGATATGAAAATCGCGATACCTACCTCAAACGGGCTGCTGTGCCCGCATTTCGGTCACTGTGATGAGTTTACGCTTGTGGATGTAGACATCGACACCAAGCAAATCCTGGGACGTGAAGTGACACCAGCACCCAAGCATGAACCCGGTTTGCTGCCGCGCTGGCTGCATGGTCTTGGTGCTGATCTTATCATCGCTGGCGGGATGGGCTCGAGGGCGCAACAGTTGTTTGCGGAAGCGAAGGTCGATGTTGTCGTGGGGGCTCCAGTCGCAGCACCTGATGCATTGGTGGAAGCCTGGTTGGGCGGAAACATGGAGACCGGCACCAATATGTGCGATCACTGACATCACACAGCACACTGGGCCCCTGCCATTTCCGGGGCCCATTTTTTTCAGGTGCCTGGTGATACCGGACTATTTCTTTTTGAGAAACAGCTTGGCGAGTGGCAGCTTGCGGAAGCACATGAACCAGTCCAGACAGTAATAGTCGTCTCCGGCCTGCTCCACACGCTCCTTAGCCAAACCACAAGAGCCGGGGGGAGGCACAATCACATCGTCGCCAGGCTGCCAGTCAGCAGGGGTGGCGCATCCGTGTGCATCGGATGTCTGCATGGCGATTAGCAGCCGCTTGACCTCGTCAAAGTTGCGCCCGTTCGACAGTGGGTAGTAGACTAGAGCCCGTACCTTGGCGTTGGGGTCAATGAAAAACACAGCCCGCACAGCTTGCGTGGAGGCAGCGTTGGGCTGCACCATGCCGTATTTCTTGGCCACATTCATCGAAATGTCGGTTATCACAGGGTATGTGATCTCCACATTTTCCATGCCCTTGTATTTGATCTTTTCCTTGATGGTGCGCAGCCAGGCGATGTGGCTGTAGGTGCTATCGATCGATAGTCCGATCAACTCACAGTTCAAGTCGAGAAGATCATTTTGGATCTTAGCGAAGGTCATGAACTCGGTGGTGCAGACCGGTGTAAAGTCAGCCGGGTGGCTGAACAAGATGACCCACTTGCCCTTATAGTTTTCCGGAAACTTGATAACTCCCTGGGTGGACTCTGCCACAAAAGCCGGTGCATCATCACCGATGAGGGGGATGTGAACACACTGCTCAACGCAGGGTGATGTGGAATCTTTCTGATCAGACATAAGGCGAAACCTCCTGGTATATCCATGCCAAGTGATCTTGGCCATGCTAGATGCATGTTGCATATAACATTATGATTATGGCATGAGCGAGGCGGTAAAAGTACCCCCAATAATGAGATAACTATGGAGTCTACTACTCAAGATGATTCCGGCCAGGTGAGCAGAGTCATTCGGCAACAACGGTCATGGCTTAGGTAGGATCTGCCGGTCAGCAGCAATCATCATCCATAATCAAGGTATAATAAGCCAGATATTCACTGGCATCTCTGGCTGTGTCTGCCATATGTGCATTCAGACATCCGGGATGTTGTGTAAACAAAAGGGAGCCCTACTGATGAAAAAGAACTGTCTGACCACCTTAATGCTCTTCATATTGTCTATCAGCTCGCTCATGGCGCACGCGGTCAGTATCAGCGGCGAATTTGAGATCGCGGCAGATACCCACCAGCAGATGACTTTCGGAGCCGCGTTCGACGGCAGCAACTACATTGTGACCCTTCAGGGAAATGCCAGCGACTCCTGGGCTATCTGTGCTCAGATGATTTCGTCGATGGGCGAAAAGGTGGGTGGCCTCATTAATATCGGGCGATACGGTGACACGCCCATCATCGCCTTTGATGGCACAAGATACCTGATGGTCTGGACCGATTATGCTCATACACCCGATGATGACATTTATGGATGTTTCATTAGCAAGAGTGGCGTCGTCGGCACGCCGTTTGTCATCTCCTCCGCACCGGGTATGCAAAAAGTGGCCAGCATGGGCTTTGATGGCACCAACTACATGGTGGTTTGGGACGACTATCGGAATGAATCATCAAGTAACGCTATTGACATATACGCTCAGCGTGTATCCACCTCCGGTTCGCTGGTGGGCTCCGAGATCGCAGTGTGCAGCCAGGCACGTGACCAGCGTAATGCGGCCATGGCCTTCGACGGCACCAACTACCTGGTGACATATATGAATAAACGCAGTGAAAATCCTAACATCCGGGATATCAACGGCAACTTCATGTCCAAGTCGGGTGTCGTGGGCAGCCAGTTCAAGATCAACACCACGGATTGTCCGAACAGCCAAAACCCCATCGGGCTGGCATACGGTAAGGACGGCTACATGGTGGTTTGGGGCAAGGACATGGGGGCTGGTGGCAATGCCGATGCCATATGGGATGTCTACGGCCGTGTGATCGCCCCGAATGGTACATTCAGAAGCTCTGAGCTGGCGATTTCCACCATACCAGGCAGCCAGGCCTTTCCCAGAGTCACCAGCGACGGCACCCGGTATTTCGTAGTGTGGACTGACCTTTCCCTTCCCGATGTGGAGATAACAGGGCAGTTTTTCAGTGAGACCGGCACGACAGTGACCGGAACCTTCCCCGTGGTATCAGGAACAGGTCCCAGGGCGGTATACGCGACCTTGTTTGCTGACGGCCAATATTACCTTGGGGTGATGGAGGGTTTGAAGGTCAACGAATGGGGTATAGCTGATATATATGGTGTCACGGTAGACTTCGCGACCGGGGCACCCACCACGCTGCAAGTGACGATTAACCCAGGTGCAGGCTATCTGGGAGCACTGAGTGGCGTCCCACTGCAGTATGACCTGAGCGGTCCGTGGCAATATACGGGATCGCTGATGCTAAATGACAGCGGCAAAGCGATGCTGGACGGTGTAGAGCCAGGTAGCTACAACCTGAGTATTTCTGGCAGTCACTGGCTGAAACGGGTGGTGTCAGGCGTGAATGTGAATGGCGTCAATGTGGTGAACACGGTGCTTTCGAATGGCGACGCCGATGGCAACGGCCAGATTAACCTGTTCGACTACGTCGTGCTGGATTCCAAGTTCGGTTCCTCATATTCGATGGCTGATCTTGACGGTGATGGCGCGGTGAACCTGTTCGACTACGTGATCATCGACCAGAACTTCGGAGCTCAGGCCGACTAGCTCTAGCAGCTGGCCGTGACACGGTATATACAACTAATAGGCGAGGTGTGTTCAGGTTACAGAGATAAAGCAGTTGACGGTTCTTTATCTGTCCAGTGGATCGTCTGGCACGATACCTAAAGGAGAATAAGATGAATACCAGAACGGTTTGCCTCACAGCAATTCTGGCTGCAGCATTTGCCTCCATTTCCGGTGCTGCACCGGTCTCTGTGGTGGTCACACCAGACAATATGCAGGGATGGACCAGCCAGGTCAGCGGCACGACTGGTTCTTTTACCTTTGTCAATGGCCCTTCTACGATCGGTAGTGGCAGCATGGTCATGTCAGTCGGAGCTAGCGGGGGTGATGTCATCGCTTTCAGAACCGCCTCATATGGCAGACTTAAGTTGGCCAGGATCAACTCGCTGAAGATGGATACCCGTGTCACAAACTTCGGCAGCTCGACACCGAAGGGCCTTGCCATGCAGATTGATGTCGACTGGAATGACGACGGTGCCGTCGATGACCAACTGGTTTACGAGCCGATCTATAACAATAACACATTCAACCAGACACCTGCTCTGAATACCTGGCAGACATGGGACATTCTGAATAACGGAACCTGGTATTCAGTAGGCGGGTATGCTGGGATGGGGCAGTCCACACCCCATAAACTGTCACAGTATATCTCCAACTACCCTGATGCACGGATTACGGAGGGCGGGCTTGGGCATTTGCGGATATTCGCAGGTTATTCCGCAGGTTATTGGGATAACTTCACTGCCGCTATCGATAATCTGCAGATTGGCGCATTGGATTTCGTTCATATCTACGACTTTGAGCCAAGTCAGACCACCTCGCTGGGGATCACTGTGGACCCGGGCCTTGGTTTCATTGGTGCGTTGAACGGCATCATCCTGAACTACAGTCTGAGTGGTCCGCGTTCATATACTGGTTCGTTGACGCTGGACGCCAGCGGAAAATCACAGATCAGCGGGGTTGTGCCCGGTACGTATAGCCTTAGCTTGACGGGCAGCCATTGGACAAAACGTATCATCAACGATATCAATGTGAATGGCACAACGTCCATTAACACCACGCTGACGAATGGCGATTCCGACGGCGATAGCCAGATCAACCTGTTCGACTTTGTCGTGCTGGATTCGAAGTTCGGCTCCTCAGATGCCATGGCTGACTTGAACGGCGACGGCCAGGTCAACCTTTTCGACTACGTCATCATCGACCAGAACTTCGGAGCCCAGGGGGACTAGCGACGTTCGCAAACTTGATGCCCTCGCAACGATCATACGATCAATAGTGCGAGGGCATCAGCACATCATCCACCTTGATGCCATGACTTTACCGTAGTCTGCCGTTTTATCGATGGGTTTTGATAGGTGTGTATATACTATAAAGAGACAACGCAGTGGTGTTGCTGTGCAGTCTAGACCAACAAGGTGATGTGGAAAATTGTTAAACCGTACCTCGATACTCGGCGCATTGAGCTTAATCATATGTGCGTCAGGATCCATAAACGCTGCCCCCAGAAATGTGATACTAATGGTTGCCGATGGGTGGGGATATAACCAGATCGCTGCGGCTCGATCATATATCGGTTCGAACCCATCTTATCAAAGCTCCGACTTCACCTCAGTGGCCATGTCCACCTATTCTGCGAGTAACACTGCTGGATACAACACTCAAACCGCCTGGACATCTGACGGAGCTGGTGGCTTGAAACCCAACTATGAGACTTTGAAGTCAGGCACCGGTGCTACAGACAGTGCCGCCGCAATCACCGCAATGATGACTGGCGAAAAGACTTATGATGGTCGAATCAACTGGAGCACATCCGGCCAGCGTCTGACCACCTTTGCTGATAGCTACAAGATATCCGGTCATTCGGTGGGTGCGGTCACCACAGTGCCGTGGAGCCACGCCACGCCTTCTGGCGTGATGGGACATAATATCAGCCGAGGTAATTATTCGGAACTCGCAAACGAAATGGTCAACTCGTCCATCGATGTGGTAATGGGTGCTGGGAATCCCGGCTATGATGACAACAGTAATCCTGCAGTTAGCAGCGCGTTATACGTGGGCGGTGCAGCCACATGGAATGCCCTAAAGGCTGGCACTTCTGGCGGATTGACCCCCTGGACGTTGATTGAAGATCGTAGTGCATTCCAGGCACTGGCATCTGGAGCTACCCCAAATCGTGTGCTGGGCGCATATAAAAGCTACACATCGATGCAGCAAGCCCGCTCGGGAGATGGTCAGACTGTAGACATCGAGGGCCGCAAGACGGTTGTGCCCACTCTGGCCGAGATGTCAAAAGCGGCACTGAACGTTCTGGATAACAACCCGAAAGGCTTCTTTCTGATGATTGAGGGTGGTGCAGTCGACTACGCGAACCATGCCAATCAGAAGGGGCGGCTGATAGAGGAGATGCTGGACTTTAACAGTGCGGTTGATGCTGTTGTGAACTACATCAACAGTAATAGTAACTGGGAAGAGACGCTATTGATTGTTGCCGGCGACCATGAGTGCGGCTTATTGCTTGGCCCCAACGGTGAGACTGATATTGTGGGAACACCGACTGGCAGTATTCCAAGTATGAAGTATTTTAGTGGCAGCCATTCCAATCAGCTAATCCCTCTATATGCGCGGGGTGCTGGTTCAGAACTGCTGTCTCAGTATGCTGTAAAAACGGATCTTGTGAGGGGGAAATACATCGACAACACCGATGTGTTCAAGCTGATGACTGCAGCAACAGCGGCACCTGCGACCACTACACTACCGATTACAATTGGTGCTGGCCCAGGGTATGGCGGTGCCAGAAACCTGATCGAACTTCACTGCCGGCTTGAAGGATCAACGCAATATACTGGGACGCTATCGCTAGATCGCAACGGTAGAACCACCATAGATAACATCCTGCCTGGCCGTTACACGATCACCCTCTCGGGCAGTCACTGGCTAAACCGGATCATCAAAGATGTCAATGTGAATGGCGCAAACAGCCTGATTGTTGCACTGGTAAATGGTGATTCCGATGGGAATGGCCAGATCAACCTGTTCGACTTCGTAGTGCTGGATTCGAAGTTCGGCTCCTCAGATGCCATGGCAGACTTGAACGGTGATGGCGTGGTGAACCTGTTCGATTACGTGATCATCGACCAAAACTTCGGAGCCCAAGGCGACAAATAGTAGCCGTGCCACCATTCAGGGCAAGCTGCAATCCGCAGCTTGCCCTTTTGTGCATATGGGCCTATTGTGATGTATGCTATCTTTAGTGATGAACGAGCAACCGCCCGTGCTGGCACGGCAGCCTATCCTGTAACGGATACGGTCGTAGGGGCGTCCCTTGTGGGCGCCCTAATCGTTGTTTACTCGATGACTATGTATAGGGCGCCCACAAGGGACGCCCCTACGACCAGTTACTTACGAGCGACATAACTTAAGGAGATATCAATGAACCTGATGCGCAAGATTTCCTTGCTGACCAGCGCAGCTCTTGTCCTGGTGTTGGCCACCTCAATGCTACAAGCTGCCCCCATCCTGAAACCCGGCCAGACGCTGGTTTTCTACGGTGACAGCATCACCGAACAGCGGATATATACCCGGTACGTGATGGACTATTTCACCATGCGTTATCCTGGAGTGACCTATCATTTCCGTAATGCTGGTTGGAGTGGTGACACGGCTCCTGGCGGTGCGAATCGGCTGCAGCGCGATGTGCTCAGTCTGAAGCCGGACGTGGTCACGGTAGTTTTCGGTATGAATGATGGTAAATACACAAAGTTCAGCCAGGAAAATTTCGATGCCTATATGAATGGTATGAAGAAGATTGTGCAGCAGTTGAAGCAGGCTAAAGTGAAGGTCGTGCTGCTGACACCCGGTTGTGTTGACGTAGATAAGCAAGAAGGCCTAAGGCTGTTTTACAACGAAACCCTGGCCATGTTTGGTGAGGGCGTGCAGCAGCTCGCGAAAGACGAGAACCTGCCGTTCTTCAATCTGCATGATCTGATGCTGAACGCTCAGACACAAGCGAAAGCCGATAACCCAGCATTCACCATGATCCCCGACAGCATTCATCCACTGAACGCAGGTCATGCCATCATGGCCCTGGGCGTGCTGAAGGCATTAGGCTGCACCGACCAACCATCCTCGCTGGTCATCAACGCCAGCACCAAAACTGTGGTAGCCAAAAAATGCGCAGTGATTAACCTGGCTGTCGCCAGCGATAAGCTGAGCTTCACTCGCACCGACAGTGCCTTGCCTGCGTGGTTCAACCCCGATGTTGATGCGATCCGCAAATATGTGCCTTTAACCGCGGAACTGAATAACTATCCCTTGACTGTGAAAGGCCTGTCACAGGGTGACTGGAAGATATCAGTCAGCGGTATGACGTTAGGAACCTTTAGCAGTGATGAGCTTGCCAAAGGCGTCAATCTAGCCGAGATGCAGGGTCCATGGAAGCCGATGGGTGAAATGGTTGATGCCATCTCGTTGAAGCATGAGTCCTGTTACATAGGATATTGGCGTCACAGTTGTAATGAACTCACACCCCCTACCTTTACCGATGTAGATATGTTCAGTGTGATGCAGAAAACAGGTTCTATGATGGACGCATTTGATGCCGTGCGTATCGGTGCGACATCAAGCCGAACATGGCAGTGGGAGCTGGTCAAACTGTAGCCCCAACAGTGCTATTCACAGCCCTGCCAGCATCGCCTGGCAGGGCTGTTTAGTGTACTGTTCCTCACGGATTACGGGACGGATGCTGTTGATAACACATAGTGCTGGTTTGGCGCCTTGAGTTCCATAGATCGAAGCTGTGGATTGATGTAAAATGACCGGTAGGAATCGAATGATTTCGCATTTTCACTAATACTTGGTGCCAGGTCATTTCGCCCACACCGATATGGGCGATCCTCACATTCCACTGACCATCCACAAAGGCTTTACATATATGGAAAAACTTCATCTCACTAACCTCAAGGCGCTGGAAGCTGAGAGCATCTACATCATGCGTGAGGTTGTCTCTGAGTTTGAGCATCCCGTGATGCTTTACTCGGTGGGCAAGGACTCGTCGGTGATGGTGCGCCTGGCCCAGAAGGCGTTCTACCCTGGCAGCATCCCGTTTCCGCTGCTGCACGTCGATACGGGCTTCAAATTCCCGGAAATGTACGAGTTCCGCGACAACTTCTGCAAACAAATCGGTGCGGACCTTCGCGTCTATCGCAATGAAGAGGCGATCGCGAACAACACCAACCCCTGGGACTTGGGAAGCCCCAAGTGCTGCGGTCTGCTAAAGACGCAGGCACTGCTGGATGCGCTGACCGAAGGCGGATATGACGCCGCTTTTGGCGGGGCCCGGCGCGATGAGGAGAAGTCACGGGCGAAGGAACGGATCTACTCCTTCCGAGATGCTCATGGGCAATGGGATCCCAAAAACCAGCGGCCCGAGTTATGGAACCTCTATAATGGACGGATCCAGAAGGGTGAAAGCATCCGCGTGTTCCCGTTGTCCAACTGGACAGAGCTTGATGTCTGGATGTATATCCACCTGGAAAACATCCCAGTGGTGCCGATGTACTTCGCGAAAGAGCGGGATATGGTGAAGCGCGATGGGCGGTTGATCCCAATATACCCAGATACCCCCATTCAGCCTGGCGAGGAACCTCAAAAGGTGATGTGCCGCTTCCGGACCCTGGGTTGTCACCCTTGCACCGGTGCTGTGCTTTCCAGTGCAGCCACTGTGATGGACATCGTGCAGGAGATGATGGTGGCGCGGCAGTCAGAGCGAATCACCAGGTTGATTGACCATGACCAGGATAGTTCGATGGAACAGAAGAAGCGCGAGGGATATTTCTAATGGGTATCACCGAATTCGTCAACCAGGTACAGCAAGCGGATCTGCTGCGGTTTACCACGGCAGGCAGTGTGGACGACGGTAAGTCGACGCTCATCGGCCGGCTGCTGCACGACTCCAAAAACATCTATGAAGACCACCTCACCTCATTGCGCAAAGACTCCAAGACGGCTGGGCGTGAGAACATCGACTTCGCGCTGTTGACCGATGGTCTGAAGGCGGAGCGAGAGCAGGGGATCACCATCGACGTCGCGTACCGCCATTTTTCGACGCCCAAACGGCGGTTCATCATCGCCGATACTCCCGGGCATGAGCAGTACACCCGCAATATGGTCACCGGTGCGTCCACGGCTAACCTGGCGATCATCTTGATCGATGCCCGGCTGGGTGTTCTGACACAGTCGAAACGGCACGGCTTTATCGCCTCGCTGTTGGGTATTCCGCACATCGTGGTGGCGATCAATAAGATGGACCTGGTGGACTACTCGCAAGAGGTCTACAACGCGGTCTGCGACGACTACCGCGAGTTTTGCGCCAAGCTGCCTATTCGAGATATCACCTTCATCCCGATGAGTGCGTTCTACGGTGACAATGTGGTGGAGCGCGGCGACAACATGCCGTGGTATCAAGGGGCTCCGCTGCTGCAGCATCTGGAGCAGGTACACATCGCCAGTGATGCAAACCTGATTGACTTCCGATTTCCTATTCAATATGTGCTCCGACCAAATAGCAGCTTCCGCGGATATTGCGGAGCGGTGGCCTCGGGTGTTGTGCGCATAGGTGATGAGATAGTGGCACTGCCTTCGGGCAAGAAGTCACGGGTGCAACGGATACTTTCTGGCGATGAGGATGTGGAGTATGTGGTGCCTCCACAGGCGGCCACGATCTGCCTTGAAGACGAGATCGACCTGAGCCGCGGTGATATGATGGCCCATCCTGACAACACCCCCTGGGTTGCGAAGGATGTGGAGGCGTTGATGATATGGATGGACACCGAGCCGCTCAAGATCAATCATAACTATATCTTTAAGCATACCACGCGGTCGGTGCGGGGGCGTTTGGCCGAACTGAAGTATAAGATTGATCCCAATAGCCTGCATCGGCAGCCTGCTGAGACCCTTGATTTAAATGAGATCGGCCGGGTCAAACTGGAGCTGTTCCGCCCGATGCTGTGTGACGAATACGCGCGCAACCGGACTACGGGCAGCTTTATCGTGATTGACCCGCTCACTAACTTCACTGTGGGGGCGGGTATGATCATAGACCGTACCCACCACCACGGGACAGATACACGTGACGCTGATGCCAAAAATCGTCACCTCACGAAGCATAAAGGCGCGGTGACGGTTGAAGACCGTGTGCGGGTGTTGGGGCAGCGTCCCAGCACGCTTTGGCTGACAGGATTAAGCGGATCCGGGAAGTCCACCATCGCCTATGCACTGGAGAAACGGCTGACGGACGTGGGCTGTGCCTGCTTTGTGTTGGACGGCGACAACATGCGCCACGGGTTGAACCGCGATCTGGGTTTCAGTTCAGATGACCGCAGTGAGAACATCCGCCGGGTGGCTGAGGTAGCGAAACTGTTCAACGAAGCAGGGCTAATGGTGATCGCCTCCTTCATCTCGCCGTTTGAGAAGGATCGGCAGCATGCCAGGGAGATCATCGGCGATGAGTGGTTCAATGAGGTGTTTGTGGACACTCCTCTAGCTGAGTGTGAGGCTCGCGATCCTAAGGGGTTGTATGCCAAGGCGCGGTCAGGTGAAATCGCCGAGTTTACCGGCATTACATCGCCATACGAACAGCCCGAGTACCCTGATGTGCGCATCGACACCACGAAACTCAGCATTGAGCAAGCGGTGGATATTCTTCTTAACAGGCTGACTTCCGACAGCTAACCGAACGCGCATCGCATAGACATCAAAATGGCCGCCTTGATCAGATCAGGGCGGCCATTTCATGGTTGTCATTTAGTTGCCACAGTCCGGGGCGGTCTGGCAGTACGCTGACAATTGCTACAGTCTATAGACCGCGCCGGTCTTGTTCGCGAAACCAATCTAGGGGGCTATCCGCCAGACCGGCGCGGTCTCGAGCCTTCTGTAGCCGCTAGCCACCGCACAGACC
This sequence comes from Armatimonadota bacterium, assembly GCA_963677485.1. Lineage (GTDB taxonomy): Bacteria > Armatimonadota > HRBIN16 > HRBIN16 > HRBIN16. The sequence continues at coordinate 3,031,911 of OY781964.1, forward strand.
GCCCCGGACATAGCCAATACAGCTGCTGTGAAAACCAAACGCGGCAGATGACCACAAGGGGTATCTACAGACAGATAGGGTTCATACCATAACGGCTACAGGTTGTGGTAGTTGAGCTCTTTCATGTCTTCGTGCAGGAAGTCAAAATCATGAATCCCTGTATCTGTCTTCCAGCGTCCGACAGCCTCCGGCTTGACGGCGATCTTGGCTAGTTTGATGCCAAGGAACTGCTCCAGCCGCATCAGGGTGGCATCTTGATCAAGCACAAAGTCCTCAAACCGCACGTTAATGGTGTGTTCTGGCACCGGCGTGGCCTTGACGATCTCCCGCTGGTATTTCCAACTGATCGCACGGCGTCGACGCTGATCTTCGGTCAGATCATACGGAATGTGGAAGTCAGCCAGGTCATCTGTAACATGAGCACCCAGAATGGCATCTTTTGGGTCACGTGTCCAGTGAATGTAGTAGGCATCGGGGAACATACGCACGATCCATGGGTAGACAAGCGTGGTCTCTGGCAGTTTCCATCCTTTGTTTGGAGCATCACTGTTCAGCACGGACTGTAAATAACGCTCGACGAGCGTGGTGAATTCGGGGTCAATAGGCATCGTGTGAAGCTGGCGAAAGTCCCAGCTCATCTGGTCAAGGTGGATCACATGCTTGGACATCACACGGCAGGCCTCATACATGTCATCCGGGGGGACGAGGTCACTGGAGCCATTGAGCGGAGAGCCCATGAACACACCGCTTTCGGACAGTGTGTGTGAGATGGCCCGTGTTCCACCATGGCCGCGTCCGATTACCACGACTAGCATTTATACGTATTTCCTTCCTGAATTCCTAAGTTTGCGAATTCAGGTTACCACACTAGGGCGGTGATTGCCAACAGCGGCGGGAGGGGAGGGGCAGAGAGGAGTCAGGAGGCAGGAGTGCAGGAGACGGGAGGCAGCCCACAGATAGTCTGTATCAATGCTTTCTGACGATACTGGTAATATGTACAGTTTATTACAAAAAATCTACTGAAACAGTTATGAGGGATTGACTTCGGTTGTAGGATGCAACATAATTAGGTCACAGCTTGAGGGATTCGATGCGTGTCACGGCCATGAAGTCCAGCACACGCATCCCTACAACAAGCCTCCCATGAAGGAGAATATACCAATGTTGCGTACATCTGCATTCTGTCCGCCAGTATGGCTGGCGTCGCTGATTTTCGTCTGCATGGCTCAAACCTCAGGTGCAGCCGTTCCTCCAACGATCTCATCCTTCAACCCCGTGTCGGTTTACGTGGGGCAATACGGGACGAACTTCCCTGTTACTATTAATGGAACAAACTTCAACTCGGTGTCTGCGGTCAATGTTGGTGGACGATCTGCCAGCTTTGTGGTGAACAGCACTGTCAAGATCACGGCCTTTGTTCCAGCATCCGCCAGCACCAACTTTCTCTATGTCACCACATCGGGTGGTACGGCATATAGCTCGTTGCCGTTTACGGTCAAACCTATACCTCCTCCCACCATAGTATCATTCACACCAACAAGCGCTTATGTTGGTGAAACGGGGAGGGTGGTCACCATCACTGGAACCAACTATATGGGTGCGGGCGATTTGGCTGGGTATATTAAGAACACAACGGTCAAAATCGGGGGGACAAGAGCAAGCATCAACATCGTCAATGACACCACCATCAATGCGACCGTGCCAGTCAACGTGATTTACCCCACTTACTGGATTTCAGTCACCACTAATGGCGGTACCGCATATAGCCAAACCAACTTCATCATCAAACCAATCCCTGCGCCAACCATATCATCCTTTTCACCAACGAGTGCCTACGCAGGTGAGACTAATCGAACTATCACCATCACCGGCACGAACTTCATGGGCACAGGTGAGCTCATCCCGCTCATCAGGGTGCTCAGTGTCAAAATCGGGGGTACCTCCGCAAGCTTTAATGTGGTCAGCGATATGACCATCACAACAGTCGTGCCGGCCAGCGTGCTCTACCCCATTTACTGGATTTCTGTCACCACCACCGGCGGCACAGTATATAGCAAAGATAACTTTACGCTGAAGCCTGTGCCTGCTCCCACGATCACATCTTTTACGCCTTCCTCAGGAAGTGTCGGCGACACGGTCAGTATTACCGGTGCGAACTTCATGGGCACCGGGGCACTGAGCGGGCTGATCGCAGTCAGTTCAGTGAAGATCGGAGGCACCGAAGCGAGCTTTAACGTCGTCAGTGACACATCGCTGATGGCTGTCGTACCCGCAAGCGTGCTTTATCCTATCTACTGGATTTCGGTCACAACCTCAGGAGGTACTGTCTATAGCGGGAGTAACTTCACCGTAAAGCCGGCTTCAGCTCCCACGATCAGCTCATTTGCGCCAACCAGCGGTAAGGTCGGTGATCTCGTCACCATCACAGGTACGAATTTGACGGGTGCGACCGCGGTGAAATTCGCTGGCTTGACGGCGGTCTTCACTGTGGTGAGTGCGACCTCCATCACCGCGAACGTGCCCAGCGGTGCTGTGACCGGTAAGATATCGGTCACGACGCCAGGCGGAACTGCTATCAGTGCCACGGATTTTACTGTCTACCCACCACCTTCTATCAGCTCGTTTGCGCCGACGAGTGGGGCTGTTGGAGATACCGTCACCATCACCGGGGTGAACTTCACGGGAGCCACTTCGGTGACATTCGGTGGCGATGTGTCCGCGACGATTACCTCCGTTAACGCAACCACCATCACTGCGACTGTACCTTCCGGTGCGGTCACAGGCACGATATCGGTCACCACTCCTGGTGGTACAGCGGTTAGTAATGACAGCTTTACGGTGAACCCGGTGCCGACCATCACAAGCTTCACACCGACGAGCGGTAAACCCGGTGATTTCATAGACATCATAGGCACGAATTTCTATGCGATCACGGTGAAGTTCAATGGCACCCCGATCACGTATAACATCAACTACAGCACCAGCCACATATGCCCGAAGGTGCCCTGGGGTGCCACGACCGGCAGGATTACGATCAGCAATCCGTACGGTATTGCAACGAGTGCGGAGGACTTTGTAGTCATTCAAGATCCCACGATCATCTCCTTCTCGCCAACATTCGGTAAGGTTGGTGATTTAGTGACAATCACCGGCACGAATTTCGGCCAGACGCCCGTCGTGCAGTTTAATGGGACCACGGTGGTGAGCTACCACGCGATCGCTGATACCTCCATTACTGTAGTTGTGCCAGATGGCGCAAGCACAGGTAGAATATCAGTCACCACATCAAACGGCACGGTTACGAGTGCGGAGGACTTCACTGTTTATCAACAAATCACACTCCTTAGTTTCATGCCGACGAGTGGGTTCGTTGGTGCCACAGTAACCATTAGCGGCTCAGGCTTCACCGATGTAACCGGGGTTACGTTCAATGGCACGCCGGCGCCTCTATTCAACATAGATAGTGATACCTCGATTACTGTCATGGTGCCTGATGGTGCAAGAACAGGGCTGATATCGGTGAGCAACCCATCATACACAGCCACAACGACGGATTGGTTCATTGTGTTTCAACAGCCGTCCATCAGCTCTTTCCAACCCGCAAGCGGTAAGGTTGGCGATGTTGTGACTATTACTGGAACTAACCTGTTCGATATCACTGAGGTGTCGTTCTATGGTATGGCAGCTACGACATTCACCGTAGATAGTGATACCACGATCACGGCCACTGTTCCGAGTGGCGCCCGCACGGGCATGATAGAGGTCAAAAACCCGGCATACAGGGCAGCGAGTACGTCGGTATTCGTTGTCTATCAGAAGCCGATCATCAGCTCCTTCACGCCGGGAAGTGGAGTCGTTGGCGATAGCGTAACACTCACCGGAACAGGCTTTACCGGTGTGTCTGGTGTCTCGTTTACGGGTGCCGCGGCGACCATTACATCAACAAGCGATACCTCCCTCACCGTAAGCGTGCCCAATGGAGCGACTACCGGTCCGATCACCGTCACCAACCCCGCGGGTTCGATGAGTAGTGCGACGGATTTCACTGTCTACCAACCGCCAACTATCAACACCTTCTCGCCAGAGAGTGGTATAGTTGCTAACGTCGTTGTGATTGATGGCTCGAACTTTACCAATCCATCAGAAGTCACATTTAACGGAACAACCGCGACGAATTTTACATGGATTAGCTCACAGCGCATCCGCGTCAGCGTCCCAGATGGTGCTACTACGGGTCCTATAGCCGTCACCACTCCAGGAGGTCATGCGACCAGTGCGAGTAACTTCACCGTCTACCAGAAACCAGCCATCAGTTCCTTCACTCCAGAGAGCGGGGCAGTTGGGCAGGTAGTCACGATTACCGGTAACAGCTTCGTTGGCGTAACACGGGTGATATTCAACATCACAACAGCGATAACATGCACCGTCAACAGTGAGACCTCGATCACAGCTACAGTGCCAAGTGGCGCGACGACAGGTAGGATTTCTGTCAGCACAATCTACGGTCCAGCTACAAGTGACGTAGATTTCGTTGTGAATCAACCACCGACCATCAGCTCTTTCGCGCCTTCTGCAGGTGCTGTGGGCATTGGCGTCACGATCAATGGATCGAATTTCACGGGTGCGACAGCTGTGTATTTTGGCGGTGTATTGCAGACGACTTATACCGTAATCAGTGATACTATGATCACCACGACGGTGCCGAGTGGCGCCCAGACGGGTCCGATATCTGTGACCACACCCGGTGGTACAGCGACGAGTCAGAACCCATTCTTCGTCGCCCCGTCGATAAGTTGGTTCACGCCGACCATTGGCCAGGTCGGTACGGTGGTCACCATCACCGGCACGAATTTCAATGGGGTAGGACAAGTCACATTTAACGGCGTGACCGCTGCGATCAACTCTGTCACTCCCACAACTATTGTGGCGACGGTACCAAGTGGTGCGACGAGTGGCCCGATATCTGTCACATCGCCGGGAGGAGTGGCGACAAGTGCCGCCTACTTCATGGTTCAGCCGTATGGTGTCGTTGTGTTTTGGGGCAAGAATGGTTCCGGTCAAGGCAACCTTCCCACCCCAAATCTGAACTTTACACGGCTGTCTGCTGGCTGGAACCACATCGCTGGCTTGAAACAAGATGGCTCTGTAGTCTGCTGGGGCTATAATAGCTACGGCGAATGCAACGTTCCATCCCCTAACCAGAACTTCGCTGAAGTTGCAGCGGGCTATTACCATACGGCAGGACTGAAGCGAGACGGCTCTGTGGTTTGCTGGGGTTGGACCCTCTATGGGATATGCACCGTGCCTTTACCGAACGAGAACTTCACCTCGGTCTCTACCCGTAATCTGCATACGGTCGGCTTGAAGCGTGATGGCACTGTAGTTTGCTGGGGTGACAACAGTTATGGTCAGTGCGTAGTGCCGATGCCTAATCAAAACTTCACCGCTGTCTCTGCTGGTCACTCCCACACGGTCGGTCTGAAGAGCGATGGTTCTGTGGTTTGCTGGGGTTTCAACAACGTTGGCCAATGTGTAGTCCCAGCACCCAACCAGGGTTTCATTGCCGTCTCGGCGGGGGCTAGCCACTCGGCTGGTCTGAAGAGTGATGGCTCCATCGTGTGCTGGGGGTATAACGGTTATGACGCATGTAATGTGCCAGCACCCAATATGGAATTCGTCGGCATATCTGCAGGCATGTCACACACTGTCGGCCTAAAGCGCGATGGTTCTGTGGTCTGCTGGGGCACAAACACCAATGGCGAGTGTAATGTACCTGGCCCAAATAGCGGATTCATTGCCATAAGTGCAGGTGCAAGCTATACTTGCGCTCTCAGGAACCCGTAGTTTGCGGTAGGGGCTTTGGAGCGAGGAGCGGAGGGGAATGGGAGCAGAGGAGAATAGGAGCAGAGGAGCGGAGGCGAGGGGCGAGGGGCGAGGGAATTCGAGCGAGGAATATGGGCACCCTCCCTCTCTCCCTCCTTTTCTCCTCGTCTCCTCTCTCCTTTTTCAGCGGATATCGGCTATTACTCCCAAATTGGCATAAAATAGTATAATGCCGGTGAAGCAAAACCGTCTATACTATATGTAGGTATGCAATAGACTTCTGGAGGCGATATCAATGAAACACACCCAGGTGAAACAGATCGTAGCGGCTGCACTGGTGCTGAGCTGCGCGGTAGCCACCTCGGCTCAAAACATCTATATAGGTGAAAAGGCGTCCGCAAACGGCATTTCAGTCACATCCTGGGGCGGAGCTGCTGTTAAAGAGACCTCTGATATGTTTCTTCTGGGTGGTTACTCCATCCGAGTAGGCACTTTAGGACCACTACAGGGCGTGCGCCTTGCCTATAAAACCCCAATCGATCTTTCTGGTCTAGCCGCCAATCCAAATGCGGTGATGAGCATTCACATCAAGCTGCCGAGTGCGACTAAGGCCGGGACGACAGGAATTAGCTCCAAGCGCACAATGGGCGCAGCCGCTATGATGGGCGGGATGATGATGCCAGGTATGGGCGGCGGCGGTGGTATGAGTATGCCAGGAATGGGTGGAATGATGCCCGGTATGGGCGGCAAGACGGGTGCTGCAGGCACTACCGCTAAGCCCAAGGTGATGCAGAAGCTGCGCGTGGTGATGATGAACGACAAGGGTGGCTCCAGCGACTTCGTGGTAAGTTTGCGTGACGCATACAGCGAAGATGGCTGGCTGGTTCTTGGCGTTCCGATGAAAAAGCTGGTTGGTTTTGCCAAGAGCCCGTTATTGAAAGAGTTGCGTATAGCTGGTGACGCTCAAGATACCTTCTATTTAGGAAGTGTGACAGGGGCCACCGATAGTAACCCATTGCGCGCGGACAACATCCGCGTCAACGAGGACCTGCAAGTTCTTCTTGATGATGAGCAGGCCGATATGCAGAGCCTGGTAGCCCGGAAAAATGTATGGCTGACAGCAAATATCGCCGCCAGCATGATCCCGGTGAAGGTGACATGGGATATCGACAACCGTGACGGCTTACAGACTGATGGCGAAGGGATCTACGCTCAGTTGAAGTTCCCAGAGCCAGGTAAATATACTATCACATTGACACTGACCGACGTGGCTGGCGTGAAAAAGCCCTTTGTTCTGACGAGGGACATCGAAGTCAACTAACCTGTCCATTTCCGTTTACCACAGCCCCCGCTGTCCTTTCAGCGGGGGCTGTGTGCGTTTTAGCGTCTGATTTTTCTTAAAATACTGGTATTTGTTCCAGTTTTACCAAAATAACTTCCATATGAACGAAAAAGGGTTGACTTAGCCTGGCTGAAAGAACACAATAGAGTTATTAGCTCGGGTTACCCGTGTGTGTTTGGGTCATGAAGTACCAGCACAAGTTTTCCCAAAAGGGCTTCCCATGAAGGAGAATACCCATGTCGCGTATTTCTGCAATCCGACCGTCAGCATGGCTGGCCACGCTCGCTTTTATAGCGATGGCACTGCCTATGTCTGCTGCCGTCGCTCCACCAACAATAACTGATTTCAACCCAAAACAGTGTTACGAAGGGCAATACGGATCCAAATTCCGTGTCAACATTACTGGGACGAACTTCAACTGGGTTTCTGCGGTTAGTGTCGGGGGACGCTCTGCTAGTTTCGTAGTGAATGATAGTAAGAACATCACAGCCTATGTGCCCGTATCAGCAAGCAGTAATCCCATTTATGTCACTACTGCCGGCGGTACGGCTTACGGGAAAGTTCCGTTTTACGTACTGCCTATTCCGCGCCCTACTATCACAGACTTCAACCCGAAAGAGGCATATGTAGGCGAGTGCGGTAAAACAATAGTTATTACTGGTACTGGCTTCCAAGGGATCCCAGGCACTAACCCATCTAGTGGTGCCAAGTCTGTAAGTATTGGAGGTCATTCCACTACTAACTTCTCTGTCCTGAGTGACACAATAATAACGGTAGTCATTCCACCTGGTGCTACCACTTACGGCCTATCTGTCACTAACGCCGGTGGCACTGGTTATAGTGCAGACTATCTAACAATACTACCAATTCCTGCCCCTGTCATCACGAGTTTCTCACCTGAAGAAATTGATGTCGGCGATACAACGACTAAAATCCAGATACACGGCGATAATTTCTTGGGTATTGGGGTCCGCAGTAAAGTAAAAACAGGGGTGACCTCGGTATCAGTTGGAGGTAAAAGTCCACTAATCCCCAAAGTGCTAAGTGATGATCTACTGGAAGTAGTTGTACCGGCAGGTGCTACTACAAATCTTATCTCCGTTACTTCATCAGGCGGAACAACATATAGCACTAAGCATCTCGTAGTGAATGCCATCCCTCTTCCAACAGTAGATAGTTTTACTCCCGGCGAGGCCATAGTCGGAGATGACAAGATTGAAATCATTGTCACAGGCACAGGGTTCAATGGTAAAGGTACAGTCGGTGGCTTACCCACAGGTGTATCGCACGTATATATTGGCGGAGTTGAGACTTTCTCATGGAAGCGTACCTCTGGTGATGACAACCATCTTACCTTGACTGTGCCCGCAGGGGCCGCATCTGGGAGCATTTCTGTCACTACAGCTGGGGGCACAGGATATAGTTCAGATGCCTTCATTATAAGGCCGATCACTGCACCGACCATCAGCACCTATACACCTGAAGGTAGGGTGGGCACCGATGTCGTTATCCACGGCACGAACTTTATTGTTTATAAAAACAATGGAACTGATAGGCTCACTACACTACCCATCGTCACTATTGGCGGCCGTCCTGCAGCGATTAAAGGTTCTTATGATGCTAACAGTATCACGGCAACAGTGGATGCGCAAGCAACCACGGGAGGCATTTCAGTCCAAACCGAGGGCGGAACTGCTTACAGCAGCGGATACTTCACGGTCCTTACCGTTCCTGCACCGACCATAACCTCCCTTTCTACCGGGTACGGTTATTGGGGCGATTGGATACATATCTTCGGAACGAACCTAGATCAGGAGCCTGTGTCCATCAAGTTCGGTAACACGACGGTGGGTGCTGGTTACATCGTCAGCCCGTTCGATATCTGCGTACAAATACCCGATTACGCGGCTTCTGGCCTGATCACTGTCACCACGCCTGGTGGCACAGCGACAAGCGCCGGCGATTTTGAGATTGCTGCTGCACCAGACATTCTTGAGGTAAATCCGTGGAATGGTCTGGTAGGAGATACGATCACCCTATCGGGAACTAACTTTACTGACGCATATTCGGTGGAGTTTGGTGTCGTACCTGCGTTTTTTGATGTATTGGATGCTAGCCATATATCCGCCATAGTGCCTACGGGTGGCAACGGCAAGATTACTGTTAGAACACCATATGGTTTTCACACCACTGATGGCAGCTTCATAGTTAATCCAAGTGGTGCAGCACCCACGATTTCTAGCTTCCTCTGTCAAGGCACAGATGAAGGCGGGATCGGTGAAGTAGTTACCATCACTGGAACGAACTTCACTGCTGGTTCCAAGGTGATGTTCAATGGCGTAGCGGCAGTAACAGTCGTCGATAATTCGACATCGATCCGTGCGACCATTCCTGCCTCGGCGACGACTGGTCTGATATCCGTCAGTACATCAGGTGGAATGGCGTTCAGCAACAAGTTATTCTACGTCATTCAAGCACCAACGATTACGTCTTCAACACCATCTGTCAAGGAATATGGAATTGTAGAGATCTGGGGCACGAACTTCACCAATGGTACTAAGGTAACGTTTGGTGCTGGTGTTCCTGCCGATTCGATCGTAATTTGGTCATGTAACTATATTACGGTTACTATGCCACATGCAAGCCCTGGACCTTACGACATGAAGCTTACGACACGAGGTGGTAGTTCTACCGGTTCTGTCACTGTCATCCCGTAACCGCCTCTCCCCTGAGGCCCTAGGCCTCAAGCAAGACCCGCAGAGCACGCAACTCAAACCTCAGTTGCGTGCTCTGGCTTATGAACGCACACACACCACACCCCCAATAGTAATCTGGTGTCACATCAGTACTGAATGAAGCCAAAGCCCAATCACTGCCTTGAATATGCACTCGGCGCGGAGTAGGCTAAAAATGTCAGCATCAATTCTCAGCGGGGTGTTACTCAATGGACGCATTCAATTCTGCACAATGGATATGGACCGATCTGGACGACGGCGGCATGAACGTGATCGTCTGCGTGCGAAAGAGCTTTACGCTGGACGCCGCTCCGCAGTTCGCCAATCTGGACATCTCCGCCGACAGCCGGTATGTGCTCTACGTAAACGGAGAGCGCGTTGCCAACGGCCCGATGCGCAGTTGGAACCACCTGAAGCAATACGACACACTCGAAATCGCCCCCTGGCTGAAGGCGGGTCAGAACACGTTCGCGGTGATGGTCACCAGATATGGCGTGGCTTCCGGGCAGTATATGGATGGGCCTGGTGGTTTGATCGCCCAGCTTAACGTCGATGACCAGCCGGTTCTCACCACAGACGCATCCTGGAAATGGGCGGCCCACACCGAATACAAGCGTTCAGCGCCGCGGCTGGCTTGGGGCATCTTCTTTACGGAGCAAGTGACGGCAGATCCGTTGTTCCACTCTTGGATGCAGCCCGACTTTGATGATGCAGACTGGCAGGCTGGATATGAAATGGGACCGGTGGGCACCGAGCCATTTGTGCAGATGCAGGCCCGTTCGCTTCCGTTGCTGACCGAACAGGTTCTATACCCCCGCTCGATTTCAGATGCCCGCGTGGTGAAGACACTCCGAAACAGCTTCGCGTTCTCCATCCAGCGGCAGATCATGAAAATCCGTGGACCACATGAGCCTGAGAATGGCTCCTCCGTGTTGCTGACGTTCCTTGTTTCTGACAAACCCACAAAAGCGGTATGGCGGCGCATGAACGCTTCTTGCGGCCTGGATGCAATTCATAGTGTGCGCCTCAACCACACAGATGTGACCTTCAAGGATGATGTGGCCGAGATTGAGCTCAAAGCCGGTGAGAACCTGCTAGTCATACGTCTGAACCCAGGGATGCAGAGCCATCCCTCCTGGGTTTTTGAGACCGATGCGGAGCTGAGGCTGCTCTCACCTAAAGCGGTCAAGCCGGGACCAGCCGCCATCTATGTGCTGCCTGCGGGTGCCGACATCAGCCAGGACAAGGTGGCCAACGGACTGTGGGATGCGCATTGCCGCGGCTGTCTAGGAAGCTGGTTAAGTAACCTGCAGCCCATCACCTGGGCTGACAGCTACACCGATGTCTACGCGCTGGCTAACACACGCCAGCAGGTCGGTGTGAGAGCGGTGGTTTTCGATACCGAGGCGATGTGTAGTGATAACTCCCAGTTTACGACTATCATCCCGTGCGCCGATGGCGACACCGAACTGCTGTTGGATTTCGGGGAGGAAATCGCTGGCTATCTCGATTTTGAGCTGATCGCCGCGCCGGGAGTGACGGTCGACTTTTACGGCATGGAGGCGATCGTCGACGGCAAGTGGAGCTGGACAGATAACCTGAACAACACGATGCGGTATACCTGCATGGATGGCTTGCAGAGCTACCGCAGTGAGGTCCGAATGGCCTTCCGGTATCTCACTGTCACGGTACGCAACGCAACGGCCCCAGTGCGGATTCGACGCGTCAGGTTGATCCAGAACACCTATCCTGTGCAGTATTTGGGCGATTTCGCCAGCAACGATGGGATGCTGAACCAGATTTACGACATCAGCCGCCGCACTACCCGTTTGTGCATGGAAGATACTTTTGTGGATTGCCCGGCCTACGAGCAGACTTACTGGGTGGGTGACAGCCGAAACGAGGCCTTGGCCAACATGGCGGTGTTCGGCGATGGCCGGATCACCAAGCGGTGCCTGCGTCTGGCCGCGGAGTCGATGTGGCGGTCCCCCATGCCCGAATCTCATGCGCCCGCCCGCGGTTTTGGGATCATCCCCGATTGGAGCTTCTTCTGGGCCTTCGCAATCCACGAGTACTACCTGTATACCGCGGATATCGAGTTTGTGAAGGAGATGGCACCCTATGTCCAGCGGATGTGCGATTTCCTGCTCGATCAACGTGGGGAGACAGGTCTGGTGCAATATGCGGCTTGGAATATGCTGGACTGGGCTCCTATGCAGTGCCCCCCAGGTGGGGCCATCACGCACGAGAACGCCTTCTTTGTCAAAGCTTTGCACGAAGCCAGCGAACTGCTGCGCCTGGCAGGACTACCCGGCGGCGACCGGTATCTCACCGAAGCCGAAGCACTGAAAGCTGCGATCAACCAGCACCTGTGGGATGAATCCGAGGGCGGTTACCGTGATGCCAATCTGCCTGATGGCGCGCCGGGCACGGTCTTCAGCCAGCAGAGCCAGACCGTGGCTTATCTGTGTGACATAGCCTCAGGTCCGCGGGAAGAACGGGTGGCGGGAATGATGAAGCAGTGCCCTGACACCTGGACGAAGGTGGGAAGCCCCTTCATGATGTGGTTCAGCTTTGAGGCCCTGGAGAAAGCGGGGGATAAGCAGACCATTCTCGATTGGATGCGCCTCTGGTGGGGCGAAATGATCGAGTATGGTGCCACCACGTGCTGGGAGACCTACACAAGCTCGTTGGAGGGTCGATGGGCCCCTACACGCAGTTGGTGCCATGCCTGGTCGGCTGCCCCTGCCTACTTCCTTCCTTCGATGGTGCTGGGTGTGCGTCCTGTGGCCCCCGGTTTCAAAAAGGCGGTGGTTGCGCCATTCATTGGCGATCTGCAGTGGGCGAAGGGGCGCGTGCCGACACCTTACGGCCAGATCAGCGTGAGCTGGAAGCTTATCGACGGCAAGATGAACCTGACGGTCATTCACCCCGCCGAGGTGGATGTCGAGATCGTGCTTCCTGAGGGTGTGGAGATGGGTGAGGTGAAGAAGCTGGTCAGCAGCTTCATGACCAGCCCTGAGGGGATTTCGTAGCCTGCGTGCGAGTATTATGGGATCTATGACCCAGAAAATGCTCGTATATATTGTAAAGCCAATGTGCCGTCGATTTCGCGACATAAATGTCAGTCTATTACCCACTAATATTGCATGGCCAGTAGGTCACCGATTCCGCGACATAAATGTCTCGGCTATTGAACACCAAGACTGCTGAAGCAGTCTACATTAACGTTATCTTTGTCGGTAAGGAGCTCCGCAGCCCGGTTTAGCGGGCTTTTTGATCAATAGCCGAGACATTTATGTCGCGGCTATTGAACACCAAGCCCGTTGAAACGGTCTGAGGCACATCGGACCGTTGGCGGTATCGGTATCTTGGCTGCTTTAGCAGTCTTGTAAATTACTAGGTTGGCTATGCCCGGGCGGTCTGTCAGTACGCCAGCGGAGGCCACTTTCTATAAACCGCGCCGGTCTTGTTCCCGACACATATCTTTTGGGGCTATCCGCCAGACCGGCGCGGTCTCGAGCCTTCTGCATCCGCTAGCCTACGCACAGACCGCCCCGGACATAGGCAACACATGATTGCAATAAAGGTTATACTGCCTAATTACGACGGGTTCCATCAGCCCGCTAAAGCAGGCCTCGTCACCCGTCGCTTATCATCTGGCTGTCCGCTGAAGCGGACACGGGGTACTCCCTGCGCCGGCCGGAGCGTAGCGACGCCGGCCGCTAATGATCAGCCACGCGGTGAGGAAACCCCTTAGGGACGCCAGTCCCGTGGGGTGACTGAACCCGTGGCCATTTGCCGACAGTATCAGTCACAGTCTGGGCTGCCGTGCCAGCACGGGCGGGTGCTTACCCGTGGCTACAGGTCGCGGAATCTCCCCGATAAATATAAATCCGCGACAGCAGGCGGCTGCCGATGCTCGCTACAGACCGGACGGTCACGGTAAAACGGGGATGACCAACCGCACAGACGTGCCGACCCCGTCTTCGCTATCAATTTCAAGACGCCCGCCGTGGGCCTCCAGCAACCGGCTGGCGATGCTCAGCCCAAGCCCCGAATGTTTATCACCTGGGGTTCTGGCAGCATCGGCTCGGTAGAACGGGTCACACAGGTAGGGCAGGTGCTCAGGCTTGATGCCTTTGCCGTTATCTTGGATCAGAATTGTGATTTGCTGATCTACGATGATCTTGACCCAGAGATCGCAGCCGCTGCCGGCATGGCTGATGGCGTTGCCAATCACATTATCAACCGCTTGAAGTATCCGGTCCTTGTCCGCATCCACCATCACCGCCCCATCAGCCTCCAGCGGATGCAGTGTGATGCCATGCTGCTGTGCGGAAGCTGTGTATGTGGGCACCACCGCCTTCAACAGTCCGACAAGCTCCACCGGATGTTTGTCCAGAGTAAAGTGGTCCAGATCCAGCCTGGCCAGCTCCATCAGGTCCTGCACCAACCTCAGCAATCGCTCCGAGTTGCCAACCAAAGCGTCCAGAGCGCGCTTACGCCGATCCGGTTCGTCAGCCATCCCATCCTGCAGCGCACCGGCCATCGTGCGCATGGTGGTGACGGGGCTGCGGAACTCGTGGGCGATGTTGGCAAGGAACTGCTTGCGCCGCTTGGCGTCATCTTCCAGGCGTTGTATGTGCCGGTTGACCTGATCAGCCATGTTATTCATCGCAGTGGCCACAGCGTCAAATTCGTTGTTTTCCCCCGTCGGAACACGGTAGTCGTAGTTGCCGGCCTGGTAGGCCTCGACACCGGAGGTGAGTGCATTCAGAGGCTTTGTATACCGTCGCGCTATCCACGCGGCGGTGACAGATGCCAGGCCTATCGCAAACATCAACCTCACCAGGAAGCCGCGAATCTCTATCCATATGGGGAACTGCCCAGGACCTCGCCCATGAAACCCTCCACCATGATCACTATGAGCTGCATCAGTTCGGTGACTTGACTGGTTGTTTTGATCGGATTCCTCAGGCGGGGGCATATTTGGTCGACCGGTGATGAAGACCCAGATGTCGAACCGTGGCTCCGGGAAGGGGCGAGGATAAGTCATCGGATCGTCCAGCATCTGCTGGTGCAGTGTCTTCATGCTCAGGTAGTTCAAGTAGTTGGCCAGCCCGCTGCTTAACATCCAACTGATGATGATTGTCAGTGTGATGGCCCAAGTGAGGCTTGCTCGGACGCTAGTTCGTCGGCCGATACGCATATCCTACCCCCCTGACTGTGTTGATGGGGAAGTCAGCACAACCCGCCTTCGACAGCTTTTCGCGAAGCCGGTAGACCAGATTATCAACCAGCCGAAACTCACCGTAGAAGTCGTTCCCCCATATCTTTTCAATAAGGTGTTCGCGGGTAAGCACTATCGCCGGACTGGCCATCAACGCCGCCAGCATGTCAAATTCCATCGCGGTGAGCTCCACCTCGGTGCCGTTCACCGTCAGGCGCCGCTCTTCGGGGTAGAGAGCCAGGTTCTGCCATTTGAATGCGGGTGAATGAAGCTGACTTCGCCCCTTGCGCCGGGCGAGCGCCTCAATACGGGCGACCAGTTCCGACATGTGGAAGGGCTTCGTAACATAGTCATCGGCACCCAGTTTCAGGGCACGCACCTTGTCGATCTCACCATCTTTAGCAGACAGCATCATGATCATGGCGTCCGCCTCCTGGCTCATGATCTCACACACCTTCATGCCGTCCATTTTGGGCATCATGATGTCCAGAATCACCAGGTCCGGCTTCTCCTTGCGGTAGACATCCAGCGCCACTTCACCATCACATGCGGTGAGCACCTCCAGACCCTCGGCCTCCAGATACCATCGCAGACCTTCGATAAGGTCGGCGTCATCGTCCACAACCAGTATTCGCATGTCATCACCCCTATACAGAGATTACTGTATTCATTCCTGATTCTAGCATGATGTGTGGTTGTCCGGGGGACAAAATGCACAAAAACCGGCCTTTGAGGACAGATAAGACTGAAATGTGTTCGATCAGTGATTTTCATTTCACGGACATCAACTGTGAGGGTGACTTGGACGGGATAGAGCCCGTCGCGGAGCACGCGATAGGCCGATTCTGGGCACGACATATGCGTCAAAGATTCTCCACAGAAACAAGGACTGGTTGTGATGAAGCTGCGATGCTTGATCCGACGGCCAAAGGTAGCATGATGATGGAGCACAGATGAAATCCGAAAACCACACACTTAAGAGTAATGGGAGGCACCCATGAACCGATATATCAAACCGCTCATCGCCTGCACCTTAGTTGGTTTCAGCCAACTCAGCTTGGCCCAACAGGCAAAGGCACCCCTCAGTCTGCCGCAGTGTATAGAACTGGCGCTGCGCAGCAACAGCAGCGTGCTGAGTGCAGGAAACAGCCTGAAGCTATCGATAAGCCGCATTGATTCCGCCAACGCCGGGTACCTGCCCAAGGTATCGCTCCAGGGCAACCTGTTCACCGGATCATCTGGTGAGCTTGGAACCAATTCGACCACAGATGCCTCACTGACAGCTTCGATCAGCATCTACGATGGCGGTTTCCGCGAAGAGAAGCTGATCCAAGCACGGCACGGCGTGACTCAAAGCCAGTCACAGCTCACACGAACCCGGCAAACGACTATTTACAATGTGAGCACGAGCTACTACGAGCTGCTTCGGTCGCGTGAGCTGGTGGATGTGGCCAAATCCAATGTGAGCTACAACGAAGCACTGAGCGCCCAGATCACATCTAAAGCCCAGGAAGGGGCTGCTGCCGATGTCGATGTGCTGCCGGTGGAGGCGCAAGCGGCCAGTGCCAGGGTGTCACTGCTGTCCGCCGAAAACCAGGTGCGTGTGTCGCTGGTGCAGCTTCAGAACACAATGGGGCTGGGATCGCAGCCTGGATTTGATGTGGCCCCTGCAGCCGATATCGCCGTGGTGGTGCCCGAAAGCTTGAATGCGTGTCTTGAGAGTGCCCAAACCAAGCGCACAGAAATTGTGCAGTTGGCGGCCGCAGCCGCTGTAAATCGCTCCACCGTGCGGCAGGCCAAACTGGCCATGCTGCCGATACCTACAGTGACTGGATCCTACCAGTCGCAACTGTCGGGCAGTGACACATTAAGCGGTGCCACCATCATGGGCACGCTTTCGATCGACCTCTACAGCGGGGGCAGCAATCAAGCAGCATACCGACAGGCGCAGCTTCAGTATGAGGACAGCCTCTTGACGCTAGAGCAACAGAAGCGAGATATCGGAGCTGAGGTGGAGCAGGCCTACCTAAACCTGCAAAGCACCCGTGAGAGGATTGACGCCGCACGGCTAAGCCTATCCTCTGCAGAGCGCAACTACGCAGCTCAAAAAGAGAGATACAGCCAAGGGATCGGCACCACGCTTGATCTGCTCAATGCGGAATCCCAGGTGGTCTCTGCACAATCCAGCTATGTTCAAGCTCGTTACGACCATACCATCGCCTCTGTGCAGTTGAAATATGCGGTTGGTGACTTAGGAGAGAACAATGAAGAAAAGTAAGAGGATCAAACAGATCGCCGGAATCATCGTGATCGTGTTGATTGTGGTGGCCGGTGTGATGGTGATGAAGGCGCGGAATGCAGCGGCATCCAAACCTCAACTGCAGACAGATACAGTGAAACGGGACTCGATCGTGTCCAGCGTCTCAGGTAATGGTGTGCTGGAGCCGCTGACAACCGTTGAGGTGAAGTCCAATGTGGGCGGCACCGTGGTGGAGATGACCGTTGACGAGGGGGATGTGGTTAAAGCGGGGCAACTGATCGCCAAGATCGATCCCGCTGACTCCATATCACAACTTGACCAGGTCAAAGCGGATAACATGAGCGCACAGTCAAAGGTGTCGCAATCAAAACAGGCGTATTCGCTGCAGCGTGAGCAGACTGATGCGAATGTGGTCTCATCGGAGCAGGCTTTGATCACCGCCGGGCAGCGTCTGGCTCAGGCAGCTCAGCAGGCCAAGATACAGCCGAAACTGACCTCAGAAAGCATCAAGCAGGCCAGCCTGTCACTAGATACAGCCCGCTCCGACCTGAGACAGCTCAAAACAGCGACTATCCCACAGATGATATCAAGCACAAAATCCAACTATGACCAGTCTCAGGTTTCATACCAGGAAGCCGAGAAGAACCTGCAGCGTCAGAAGGCATTGTTGGAGAAGGGGTTTGTTTCGCGCAGCGTAGTCGATGCCGCCGAGAGTCAGTATAGCTCCGCTAAGGCACAGATGGATATCGCCAAGAGTAAACTCGACACGGTGAATTCTGAAGTAGACGAACAGATGCGCAGCGCGGAGTCGAAGGTGTCTCAAGCGATGTCCATGCTGGAGTCGGCGAAAGCCAACGGCATTCAGGATGACCTGAAGCACCGTGATCTGCTTGCTGCCAGTGCAGCGGTCAAGCAGGCTGAAGCCTCTCTCGCATCATCTAGGTCATCGGCCATTCAAGTGCAGATGAAGGGTGAAGAGATACTGCAAGCTCAGTCTTCGCTGGTCCGGTCAGAGGCCACCGTTAAGAACGCACAAACCCAGTTGGGTTACACCACGATTGTGGCACCCAGCTCCGGTGTGGTTGTGAAGAAGTATGCGGAAACGGGATCTATGGTGACCGCTGGTAAGTCCTCTTTCTCCGGTAGCGGGTCGGGTGTGACCATCGTCGACATCGCCGATACCAGCCGGATGCAGGTGGTGGTTGATGTGGACGAGACCGACATCAGCAAGATCAGCGTCGGTCAGGAAGTGGATGTCACAGTGGATGCCTTCCCGAAGGAGCTGTTCGCCGGTAAAGTCACCAAAGTGGCCCCCGCTGCAGAGCAGACGCAGAGTGTGACCACCATTCCTGTGACTGTAGAACTTAAGCAGCCTGACACCCGCCTGAAACCTCAGATGAATGCGAGCTGTGATTTCATCATCGCCCGCAAGGACAACGTGCTCTGCATCTCTATCGACGCCGTGGTAGAGACAGATAACGGCACCGAAGTGACCGTGATGGCAAATGGTCAGGCCGTCCCTAAGAAAGTGGAAATCGGACTGACGGGTGACGAATACTGCGAAGTGAAGTCCGGGCTTAAAGAGGGTGACACCATTGTGATACCCGAAGAGGACACAAGCAGTAAGTCGAAGGGAATGGGTGGCCCTGGCGGACCGCCACCGATGTAGGGGGTGCAACATGATACAGACAACGAATCTATCTAAGACATACCACATGGGCGACTTCGCTCTGCAGGCTCTGAAGGGGGCTACTGTCACGGTGAATAAGGGGGAGTTCGTGGCGATTATGGGCCCCTCCGGGTCGGGTAAATCAACCTTCATGAACATCATCGGCTGCCTGGACCGGCCTACCGATGGCACATACAGCCTGGAAGGTGTACAGGTTGCGGGCATGGATGATGATGAGTTGGCAGCGATCCGTAACCGCAAGATCGGGTTTGTGTTTCAAACATTTAACCTGATTCCGAGAAGATCGGCGCTACGCCAGGTGATGCTGCCCCTGCTATATAACCCAGAGGCCGACCACTACGAAGCACGAGCCCGTGAGGCGCTGATCCGAGTCGGGTTGGAAGGCCGTATGGATCACAAGCCCAATGAGCTGTCTGGCGGTCAGCAGCAGCGTGTGGCCATCGCCAGGGCATTAGTGACCAATCCTGTCATCATCCTGGGCGATGAGCCGACCGGTAACCTGGATTCGCGTACCAGTGAGGAGATCATGATGATCTTTCAAGAGCTGCACCGTGAGGGTAAGACAGTTGTGATAGTGACACATGAGGAAGATATCGGCCGTCACGCGACTCGGATCATACGGTTCCGAGATGGCCATATCGTGTCTGATGAGCCTGTTACAGAGCGTATCGATGCCCGAGATGCGATGGCGGCCCTGCCGCCGGTGGAGGTATCAGCATGAACATCAAAGAGAGCCTGTCCGTCGCCATGGAGGGCCTTGCCGCCAACAAAATGCGGGCCTTGCTGACCATGCTGGGCATCATTATCGGTGTCTCTGCCGTGATCACTATGCTGGCCCTGGCTGGCGGAGCCAGCGGCAAGATGATGAGCCAAATTCAAGCTATGGGTACCAATGTGCTTGTGGTGATGTCTGGTCAGTCACGATCGGGGGCTGTGCGGGGCGGATTCGGCAGTATGCCGACACTAAAACTGGCTGATTCCCAAATGATACTGGTGAAGTGCCCTGCCATCGCAAAAGTAGCGCCTGAGGTGCAAACCAGTGCGCAGGTGAAATACCGCAACAAGAACACCAATACCACCATATTGGGCACTACGCCCGATTACTTAAGTGTGCGAAACTACAGGTTAGCCAAGGGTCACAGCTTTCGTGAAAGAGATGTGGATTCAAGCCGCAAAGTGGCGCTTATTGGTCCAACCACTGCGAAAAATCTGTTCGGTAAAGCCACACCGGTGGGGAAGACCATCAGCATCAAGGGTATGGAGTTCCAGGTGCTGGGGCTGTTGAAGTCAAAAGGAACCAGCGGATTTGGTGATCCCGATGATCAGATCATGATCCCGGTGACGACAGCCATGCACCGGTTGATGGGCTCTACCAACATCCGCAGCATCAACTGCCAAGCTCAGAGCATGGCTTTGATGGACAGGGGCACCAGCCAGATCACGAAGCTGCTACGCCGTCGGCACAAAATCGCAACTGGAGCCGATGATGACTTTCAGGTGAGGAACCAGGCCGAAATCATGGAGATGGCGAATGAAACATCCAAGGTGTTCACGCTGCTGCTGGGAGGCATCGCGGGAGTGTCACTACTGGTCGGTGGAATCGGCGTGATGAACATCATGCTGGTTTCTGTCACGGAACGAACACGGGAGATCGGTGTCCGTAAGGCACTCGGTGCCAGGCGGGCTGATATCCAGTGGCAGTTCCTCATCGAAGCATTAGTGTTGTCCACCACGGGAGGTGTATTAGGCATCTTGCTGGGGATGGTGGCCTCGTTGATATTGTCCAAGGCTACAGGTTTGAATGCGGCCGTGAGTATGGGCTCGGTGGCATTATCCTTTAGCTTTTCGATGCTGGTGGGAGTGTTCTTTGGGTATTACCCTGCACGCTCTGCCTCACTACTCGACCCGATAGAATCGCTGAGATACGAATAGAAATCGCCCACAAGGAGGGTGAAATGAAAAAGCAGAAAATCTACATCACTGCTGCCATGGTGTTGCTCGTGGCAACATTGGTGCCGTTATTGCAGGGCTGTAGCCGGTCGCAGCAGTCGCAGAACGGGACGGCGCTCACCGGTAATTCGTCTTCTCGACCTAAGATGGAAGAGATGCGGTATGGCATGCAACTCATGGGTTTGTTTGATGGTGTCCGGCTACTTGAAACCAAGGGGCAGAATAAGTTATCAGCTCAGCAGGCGCGTGACATGGTAACGGTCATCACCACAGCACGGACTGGCGACACATTCAATGAAACCAACGCGAAAGACGCCATTCGGTCGGTCCAGTTGATATTGACGGCAAAACAGCGTACTGAAATTGGTGCCATGATACCTGAGCAGGGGTTTCATAAGGGGCATCAGGGTGGGTCTGGCGGTCCTGGCGGAGCTGGTGGGCCCGGTGGTGGTCCTGGTGGTAGGGCTGGCGGTCCGCCTCCTGGTGGAGGAGCACAACAGGCCGGTGCCCCAGGGGCTCCGCAAGGCGGACCTGGCATGAACGGGAATATGATGCAGTCACCGCCCATCAACGAGCTGCTGGATGTGCTGGACAAGAAAGCGGCCGGATCGTAAAGCACCGTTACCGTTGACATCACTCAACATGCAGCCCAGACGGAAGGTATAGATGGATAGTATATCTCCCGTTTGGGCCGATGTTATATTGGACCATTAAATAGACATGATTCGTGGCATATAAAGGTAAACTCATTACATGAGTTATACGTCATTACCGTATGACCATCAAGCACACATATGCTCTGGCAATGAGCCTGTGCGTGTAACCCTTAGGAGGGTTCTATGAAAAAACAGACCATAGCATCTATTGGTATCGTAGCGGTACTGGCATCTGTGTTAACACTTGGTGTCAGTGCCCAAAAGCCTGAAGCGCCTGCGCCCCCCAGTCCAGAAGCGATGATGAGGATGATGAATGCACATAAAAACGCATTTCAACTGATGGGGTTGTTAGGCAGTGTGAGGGCTGTTGAGGCTGGTAAAAACGCCCTTAACGTAAAGCAAGCCAAGATTATCCTCGGTGTTATCACCTCGGCACAAGCTAAAAAGCAGCTTGATGAAGCTACTGCAAAGCAAGCGATCAAAACCATCCAGACGACCCTTACCGACAAACAGCGCAAGCAAATCGCCTCTCTCGGCGCGAAGGGTGGTCCGACCATGCCTCCAGGTGGCGGCGGAATGATGATGGGCCCAGGCGGACCGAACGGCGGACGCCGTATAGGCCCGGGCGCACAGAAAAACACCCCTCGTCCTGCAGGCAAAGGTGGGATGCGAATGGGACCTAATGGCCAGAAACCTGGCGGTATGATGATGCCTCCTGGCGGAGCTGGCGGCCGCCGCATGGGAGCTGGCGGACCTGGTAATATGCCCGATATGACCAACTTCAATCCCATCAAACCCCGCAAGTTTGGACCTTCTGGTAAAACGATGGTGCCTTTTGACGATCTATTGAAGTCACTCAAGAAGAAGGCAAATATCAAGTAGCTTCAATTGGTCTCCGGCTTGATGCATGCGGTTCCTCTGACCGGTGCAGTCCATGAGTTGGCTTAAGGTTTTGACGGTATGGACTGCACCGGTTCCGTTTGAGATGGTAGGTGAAATGAACCTGCTGGTGACTGATGTTTTGTCATTTTTGCGATAATATATCCAGGTAGCATTTTCATGTGAATTTCAGTTACCCATCTACCAAATGAGGAGTTAAAAATGGCAAACCTCTTCACCATGCTGCAGAACACCGCACGATCAAAGCCAGACTATATAGCCATCTTCTTCAAAGACACCACCATCAGCTACGACAAGTTATTCCAATATGTATGTGGTGCTGCAAGCGCGTATCAACATTACGGTATCGGCCTCGGTGACCGCGTGGCAATATTGATGGGGAACTCACCACAATTCCCGATTGCTTACTACGGCCTGCAGGCACTGGGTGCTGTGGCGGTACCAGGCAACCCGATGCTGAAGGCTGATGAGTTGACCTATATCTATAACAACGCCGAGGTGAAAGCCGTCGTCACCACTCCGCAATTGCTGGCTGTGGTGAAAGCGGCCCAGTCCCGAGTGCCCTCCTTGAAACATATCTTCGTATGCTCAGGTGATGCGCCAGGCGTCATCAGCTTCGATCCTCTTTGTCAGGTAGCTAATCCACCGGTTCCGATTGTGCCGGATTTTGATGCTAATACACATCCCGCCGTATTTATGTACACCAGCGGCACGACAGGCTATCCCAAGGGCTGCATGTTGTCGCACCATAACATCATAGTGAACTCCATCAGCACCCATGAGGCTTTGAAATTCGGAGCTCACAGCGTAACACTGGGCGTGCTGCCGCTTTTTCATGCCTTCGCGGCCACCGTGTGTATGCACACCGTGTTTGAATCCGGATCGAGTGTGGTCATCGTTGAGAAGTTCGCACCGGACACCGTGCTGGACCAGATTGAACAGCACAAGGTCACCTTCATGGTGATGGTGCCCACGATGTTTGCCGCCATCACGCAGTTTGGCAGCGAGGGGCGCGAGAAGCTGGCGTCCGTCGAGTATTGTGCTTGCGGGGGTGCTCCGCTCTCTGAGGCTGTCTACGATGCTTTCAAGGCCAAATACGGCAGGAGCATCATTGAGGGATTTGGCCCCACGGAGTGTTCGCCGTGTACGTCGGTAAATCCGTTCGACGGCGTTCAGAAGCTGGGCAGCATCGGGCTGCCGTTACCCGGCGTGGAGATGAAGATACTTGATGACCAGGACCGCGAACTGGCCGCCAACGAAACGGGTGAGATAGTGGTCCGTGGCGAGAACATCATGCTGGGCTACCACAACATGCCGAAGGAAACCGCAGCGGCCATGGCCAGCGGCTGGTATCACACCGGCGACATCGGCAAGAAGGATGAGGACGGCTACTTCTACATCCTGGACCGCAAGAAAGACATGCTTCTGGTCGGGGGACTGAACGTATACCCTCGCGAGGTAGAAGAGGTGATGGTCCATCACCCGGCCGTGATGGAAGCAGCGGTGGTCGGTGAACCCGATGAGCTTCGCGGTGAGTCGCCGGTCGCCTTTGTGGTGCTCAAGCCCGGCGTCCAGTGTACCGACCGCGAGTTGTTGAAGTGGTGCCGGCAGAGGCTGGCTGCGTATAAAGTGCCCAAGCGGGTGGTCTTCCGTGAGGCGCTTCCCAAGTCGGCCACCATGAAGGTTCTCAAGCGGTTGCTGCGCGAGGAGCTACAGAGCGGGGCCTGACGGGGGCGGTGCTTCGATAGTAAGCAACTTGGCTGGCTATGTCCGGGGCGGTCTGTCAGTACGCCTGCGGAGGCCATTGTCCATAGGCCGCGCCGGTCTTGATCCTGACACATATCTTTCATGGCTGTCCGCCAGACCGGCGCGGTCTTGAGCCTTCTGTAGCCGATAGCCTGCGCACAGACCGCCCCGGACATAGGCAACGGTTGGTTGCTATAGATGCGAACGGCTATTCGCATATCACCTGTCGCATCAACGTGACGCGTGGGTTTCGTTCTGTATTCCCTTGCCCATTTGGCCGAGGTGGAATGAATGATCACGGTCGTATTGCCATATACGTCGTTTAGTTTAAAAACAGCCACTTGGGGACATGTAGATACCATATGGATGCTCAAGTCTCGTATAATGGCAATAGAAGTATGGAGGACACTGCACAGAAATGACACTGTTTCAACTACTTACAAATACTACGCATCGGCTGCCCAATAAGACCGTCCTGACTTACCGTGAGAAGAGATTCAGCTTCTCAGAGCTGCACCAGGCGTGTTGTTCTGCGGCGGACGGGTTCATCAAAGCCGGTGTCAAAAAGGGTGACCGCGTATCGATCGTGCTCGGTAACAGCCCGGCGTTTGTGATGGCCTACTATGGCTTGCAGGCCATCGGGGCCATTCCTGTGCCGAGTAACCCCAAGCTGACCCAGGAAGAGCTTTCATACATCTACAACGACGCTGCTTGCGTGGCGGTAGTCTGCTGCCCGCTGGTGGTGAAGGTTGTGCTTGAAGCGCAGAAGAGTTCACCCACGGTGCGCACCATCTTCTGTGCGAACGGTGTCGTTGATGGCTGCGAGGACTTCGATACGATCTGCGCGCGCAAAGGAATATCTCAACCTGAGGCCCCTGGGATTGACCCTGTGAATGATGCCTCCGTGTTCTTATATACCTCTGGCACCACCGGGTTCCCAAAAGGCTGCATGTTGTCTCACCACAACCAGATTGCCAACATGAAGATGGCCGAAGAGGCCCTGAAGCTCACCGGTGATGACAGCTATATGACGGTGTTGCCGTTGTTCCACACCTTTGCCAGTTCATTGTGTATGAACCAGAGCATACGGCTGGGTGGTCGGTTTGACCTATTGGACTACCCCGTACCGAACGCAGTTTTGGACTGCCTGGAGCAGAACCGGAACACCATTTGCCCCATCGTGCCCACGATGTATGCCGCCATCCTGCACTTTGCGGATGGGCAGCAGCGGGACCTCAGCGGCGTGAGGCTGTTTGTCTCCGCGGGAGCACCGATCTCCGTGGCGACTCTCAATGCGTTCAAGGCGAAATATGGCAAGGGCATCATCGAAGGTTATGGCAGCACGGAGCTTTCGCCCTTCTGTTCATTCAGCCCATTGGGCGGGCCGGAGCGGGCAGGGGCGGTGGGCGTGCCGGTGCCCGGTGTGGAGATGGCCGTGGTGGATGAGAATGACCAGCACCTTGGTGACGAAGAGCGCGGTGAGATCATCGTGAAAGGTGAGAGTGTCATGATCGGCTATCACAATATGCCGGAGGCGACGGCTGAGGCCCTGAAAGGCGGCTGGTATCATACTGGCGATATCGGCCGACGTGATGCTGATGGGTTCTATTGGATCATGGACCGCAAGAAGGACATGCTGCTGGTGGGCGGGCTGAACGTCTACCCGAGGGAAATTGAAGAGGTCATCAGCAAGCACCCCAGCATAGCGGAAGTGGCGGTGATCGGCGAATACGACGATCTGCGCGGCGAAATACCTGTGGCTTTCGTGGTACCGAAACCTGAACACACCATTGATGTACATGAGCTGCTGCGCTTCAGTCGGACGCATCTGGCCAACTACAAGGTTCCTCGCCGAATTATGCTGCGAGACTCATTACCGAAGGGCCCGTCGTTGAAGATACTCAAGCGGGTGCTGCGCGATGAACACAAAGCCTTCCTTGAGACGATTCAAGAGAAGAGCATAAGCTGATACCGAAAGTATACACATGAGGAGCACCGCGAACTTGAACAATCTGTTTAGCATGTTGCAGGATACTGCACAAATGGTACCTGACCAACCCGTCATCTATTTCAAAGATGACATCATCACATATAAGCAGTTGTTCGGGTATGTGTGCGGAGCCGCCCAGGCGTATCAGCCGTATGACATACAGATGGGTGACCGTGTATCGATACTGATGGGCAACCTGCCGCAGTTTATGATCGCCTACTACGGTTTAGCGGCTATAGGAGCCGTCGCCGTTCCCAGTAACCCGTTGTTGAAAGCGGATGAGCTGACCTACATCTACAACAATGCCGAAGTGAAGGCGGTGGTCACCATTCCGCAGCTATTGCCTGTGGTGCTGGCCACCCTGCCCCGTGTGCCCAGTCTTAAGCATATATTTGTTTGCACCGGTGACGCCGAAGGGGCGATCAGCTTTGACCCGCTCTGGCAAAAAGCTGATGCACCGATACCGGTTACCCCGGAGTTTGACCCGGCCAAACACCCCGCGGTATTCATGTATACCAGCGGAACCACCGGCTACCCAAAAGGCTGTATGCTCTCGCACCGCAACCTGCTAGCGAACAGCACGGGCGCAAAAATGCATCTCGGTCTTGGGCCTGGCACGGTCATCTTTTGCGTTCTGCCCCTCTTCCACGCCTTCGCCGCCACCATCTGCATGCATCTGACCTTTATATCGAAAGCCTCGGTGGTCATTAATGAAAAGTTTATACCAGATTCCGTGCTGGATGCCATCGAACGATATAAGGTGACGGTGCTGCCCATGGTGCCTACGATGTTTGCGGCCCTGGCGCAGTTCGGCAGCAAGAGCCCCGAAAAGCTGGCATCGGTCGTGCAGGCTATCTCCGGTGGAGCGCCTCTGCCAGGCGCCGTCTTGAACGCCTTTAAAGAGAAGTTCGGTGTGACCATCTTCGAAGGTGACGGTCCGACAGAGTGCTCACCGGTCACCTCCGTCAACCCGGTTGAAGGCGTGCAAAAGGTGGGCAGCATAGGCATACCCATCCCCGGCGTTGAGATGAAGATATTCGATGACAAAGACAATGAGCTGCCTACCAACGAGTCCGGTGAAATTGTAGTGCGTGGCGACAGCGTGATGCTGGGCTACCACAACATGCCCGAAGAGACCGCCGAGGTGATGACTAGCGGCTGGTATCACACCGGTGACATCGGCAAGAAGGACGAAGATGGCTACTTCTACATCCTGGACCGCAAGAAGGACATGCTGCTGGTGGGGGGGCTGAACGTTTACCCCCGCGAGGTGGAAGAGGTGATCGCGCACCACCCGGCGGTGATGGAGACTGCCGTAGTGGGTGAGTTTGACAAGCTGCGCGGCGAGGCCCCTGTGGCCTATGTTGTGCTGAAACCCGATCAGCAGGCCACCGCTAAAGAGATTTTAAAATGGTGCCGTCAAAAGCTGGCCACATACAAGGTGCCCAAGCGGGTAATCTTCCGTGACAATCTGCCCAAGTCCGCCACGATGAAGATACTCAAACGGCTTCTCCGCAAGGAGCTTGATCAAGAGGCTGGCATCGGCGACAAGAGCTAGATCTGCATCACGCAATCCCACAACCCCGGAAGGCATACCGCCTTCTGGGGTTTTTATACTTTTAATGTAAAATCGAACCGCCGCGACCCTGTTTTTGCTTGACAGCGAGTTGGTGCAAACGGATAATGGAGTTAACGGTGTGAAACCGTCTGCTGAAGGGGTGATGTAGCCTCGTCAGCGAATCCCCCAACCGTAGGAGTAAAGTTTATGTTTAGGTTATCTGCATCTGTCAATGTGGCGTATTTTACAGCACTCGCACTGCTTACACTAACGATTCCTGTGTTTGCTGCACCACCTACAATATCATCATTCACGCCAACTAGAACCGTGGTCAATAGAAATATCACTATCAATGGTACTGGCCTGTCAACAACCGACTCAGTCGCCTTCAACGGCGTGCCGACTCCCATGGTTACTGTGATTGATGATACTGCGGTATCTGTCAGAGTACCCCAAAACGCAAAGACCGGTAAGATCAGCATCACAACATTATATGGAACAGCCACAAGCACGATATTACTCGCCATCCTGCCTTTCGAAACAGGTGGAACGATCGAATCCTGGGGCGACTTGACTACAGCTCCTGGTGAGTTAAGTGGGTTCAAAGCGATATCGGGAGGTAGTAATTTCACTATCGGGATCAAGCAGGATGGTAGTTTGGTCGCGTGGGGCGATAATAACCTTCAGCAATGCACAATTCCTGTGCCAAATATTGAGTTCAAAGCGGTATCCGCGGGTTATAGTCACTCTCTTGGACTAAAACGTGACGGTTCAGTAGTGGGTTGGGGATTCAACACATTTGATTGTTATAACATTCCATCACCAAACCAGAACTTTATTGCTGTGGCCGCAGGAAATTCTTTTTCTGTCGGGTTGAAACAAGACGGCACCATCGTCTGTTGGGGTAATAACTCTAGTAATGTATCTGTAGCACCGACACCAAACAGCGGCTTTACCGCAATCACAGCAGGTGGTGGTCACAACGCAGCTCTGAAGAACGACGGGTCAGTTGTTTGCTGGGGGTATAATGGCGACCAGCAGTGCACTGTTCCCTCCCCAAACCAGAATTTCGTGGCGATCTCGGCAGGCTACATACACACCGCCGGGCTCAAGCGAGACGGTTCCGTGGTGTGCTGGGGAAGTAACACGAAATCTGCATGTAACGTGCCCTCACCAAACCGGGATTTCGTAGCCATCGCTGCAGGCTACGCACACACAGCCGGGCTCAAGCGTGATGGCTCTGTTGTCTGCTGGGGATCAAACGAATTCGGACAGTGCACTGTACCTGAACCCAACGTAGACTTCATCGCTATCGCTGCAACCAATGGGAGCACCGTCGGTCTCAAGCGCGACGGACGGGTTGTTTGCTGGGGATCGAACGAATATGGACAGTGCAATGTACCTTACAGTAGTAATGGATTCATTGAAGCCGATACAGGATACAGGCATGCAGTCGCGTTGACTCTGGACGGTAAAGTCGTTTGTTGGGGGCTGAATGACGCAAACCAATGCAATATTCCAGAACCTAACTCCGACTTTATCTCAGTAAGCGCCGGGCACTCGAGCACCATTGGATTGAAAGCTGATGGCTCTCTCGTAGCTTGGGGTATTGTCGACTATCGGGGGTCCGTGCCTACTCCAAATGAAGATTTTATATCTGTATCACAAGGAACATCCTTCTTCACGGCCCTCAAATCTGATGGCTCTGTAGTATGCTGGGGTCGCAATGATGATAACCAATGCAGTGTTCCCGCTCCTAACACAGGTTTCACTCAGGTCAAAGCGGGTAATTCACACGTCGTCGGATTGAAGTCGAATGGCTCTGTGGTGTGCTGGGGAGCAAACTATGGTGGTCGAACAACCGTACCTAGTCCAAACCAGAACTTCGTTGCCATCGCATCCGGCGGTGGCCATTCCATGGGCCTCAAAAGCGATGGCTCCATAGTCTGCTGGGGATCAAACGACAATGGCCAATGTAATGTTCCGGCACCTAACAAAGACTTTGTGGGGATCGACGCGGGTAGTAACCATTCAATCGGCGTTAAGAAGGATGGCACTGTTGTCTGCTGGGGTTATTCATATTCGGGACAATGTAGTGTGCCTCGCATTAATACGGGATTTATCGCTGTTGGTGGTGGAGGCTTTAACTCGATCGCCATCCGAAGACAGCAAACTGTCACCGGTCAGGTGCAACTGGGTAGCTTCCTGGCACCGCTGCCTTCGCAGCGGATGACCGCCTGGATCGCCAGCGCGTCAGACCCCACGGCCACGCAGTGCCTCAGCCTGCTGCCAGACGTCAGCGGTAACTACACGCTATCCAGCTACCTGCAGCCGCCGTATGACATCCGGGTCAGCAGCCCGCACTTCCTGACGGCCAAAGCGGCCGGTGTGGCTTCAGGCCAAAGCGCGAACTTCGCGCTTACCAATGGCGATGCCAACGGCGACAACCAGATCAACCTGTTCGACTTCGTGGTGCTGGATACCAAGTTCGGCTCCGCTGATTCCATGGCGGATCTGGACGGCGACGGTCAGGTGAATCTATTCGACTATGTGATCATCGACCAACACTTCGGTGCTCAGGGGGAATAAGGCGCAAGATGACATGCACAGCTTTATCACATCAACGCAAAGGAGTAATCCTATGAAATCAGCACGAATACAGAACAGTAGCATCTACGGGTTTTGTCTACTATGGCTTGTATTATTGTCATGCGATTTACCCCTCCTCGCGCAATCGGGCACCATTGAAACATGGGGGACACGGCGCATCATACCTGGCGAGTTGAGCGGCTTCACGGCGATTGCCGCCGGCGATGACCACACACTCGGTTTAAAGGCTGACGGTTCGGTTGTCGGCTGGGGACGCAACGATGTTGGCCAGTGTGATACACCTGTGCCAAACACAGGCTTCACTTCGATATCCGCGGGCACCAACCGCTCCGCAGGTGTCAAGAGCGACGGCTCAATAGTGTGCTGGGGCGCCAACAACTACTCGCAATCCAGTGTGCCAGCTCCGAATGCGGACTTTACGGCGGTTTCCGCCGGATGGGGGCACACAGTCGGCCTCAAGAAGAATGGTTCTGTGGTTTGCTGGGGCTATAACTGGGAAGGCCAATGCGATGTGCCTACGCCTAACAGCAATTTTATAGCTGTGGCTGCTGGACAAAACCACACAGTGGGACTGAAGAGAGACGGCTCCATTGTCTGTTGGGGTAGTAATGACAGCAAGCAGTGCGATGTGCCTGCGCCTAACTCGGACTTTGTGGCTATCGGAGCAAGCGATGGCTCGGCATCGATGGGTATCAAGAAAGATGGTTCACTGGTTCTTTTCGGAAACCTCACTCAAGGTCGTAATGTCATACCTGCTCCAAACAGTGGCTTCAAGTCTGTGGGGTTTGGCGGCGACCACGCCATAGCATTAAGAAGGGATGGCTCCATCGCATCATGGGGCATCGGTTCATTGGGCCAGTGTAGTACACCTAGTCCTAATCAAGACTTCGTCGCAGTAGTCGCTGGTGGCACACATACGGCGGCACTAAAAGCGAACGGCACTGTAGTTTGCTATGGAGATAACGCGTACGGACAGTGTAATACTGCCACTAACACCATTAATGATCTAGTAGGGGTATCATCAGGTTACAATTTCACAGTCGGATTGAAACGTAATGGATCATTATTAGCCTGGGGACATAATGAAATAGGTCAATGTGACTTGCCCGTACTTAACAATGGGTTTATGGCTGTAGCATCAGGGATGGGGTTTAGCTTTGGGCTTAAAAACGATGGCTCATTGTTAAGCTGGGGTGGTTACCTGTTTGGTGACACCAATATGCCACCCGATAACCACAACTTTACGAAAATCGCAGCAGGTGGCGGCCATGGATTAGGCCTGAAAACTGATGGTTCTATATCGACCTGGGGATGGAATGCAGAAGGCCAGTGCAACGTGCCATTACCCAACACGAACTTCAAGGCGCTTGCAGGTGGAGGATACCATTCTGCTGCCGTCAAGAATGATGGGTCGGTCATCTGCTGGGGTCGAAACCTCGAAGGCCAATGTAATGCGCCATCGCCAAACACTGGTTATACAGCAGTCAGTGCTGGCTTATATCACACAGTGGGTATTAAGGAAGATGGCTCTGTGGTTGCTTGGGGGCGTAATGATGACGGTCAGTGCGATGTACCTGAACCCAACCAGGATTTCGTGGCTGCCGCGGCTGGTTTTTCTCATACCATCGGCCTAAAACGAGACGGATCAATTGTCGGATGGGGTGGTACCTATGCCCACCAACTTGTGGTTCCGGCACCAAATAAAGGGTTTATTGCCATTGCTGCAGATGCCTATTACTCTGTAGCCGTACGCAGCGATGGAACTGTGGTGACCATCGGGGGTGAACTACAAAACACCACCACGATGCCGAACCGGAGCATTGTCTCCGTATCGGAAGGGGGTACTCACACTTCAACTCTGATGGCAGATGGAACGATCTCCTGCTGGGGCACCAACAGCGAGGGACAATGCAATTCGCCCGCAGGCAATGACTTCCTTGCGGTGGCCGCCGGTTATAATCACACCGCTGCTTTAAAGGCTGACGGTGCCATCATATGCTGGGGAAACAACGAAGTCGGTCAGTGTGATATCCCTGAGCCGAACTCAGGATTCAAGTCAGTCATCACAGGGGGGTACTACACCGCTGGTCTGAAAAACGACGGTTCAGTCGCCTGTTGGGGTAGGATGTCAAGTGTTCCTGAACCGAATGCGAATTTTACCTCAATTGCATCAGGTAACGCACATATAGTAGGGCTGAAGGCTAACGGCTCAGTCGTCGTCTGGGGCGATTACCTCAATGGTATTGATGTGGTTCCCACTCCCAATCAAGATTTTGTTGCTGTCGCTGGAGGTGGTGGTTACTCGCTAGGGCTCAAGGCCAACGGTTCGGTGGTCGGTTGGGGAAGCAACTATTATGGACAATGCAATGTCCCCTCGCCCAACCAGGATTTTGTGGCGATCGCAGCAAGCGATTACTGTTCTGTGGGCATGAAGCGTGATGGCTCGATAATCTGCTGGGGAGATACCAGCAAACTCCAGCCTAACTTCCCATACCCCAATTCCGGTTTCACAGCCATCGCAGCCGGTGGATGTAAAATCACCGCCATCCGCGGCACGCGGAACATCAGCGGGCAGGTGCAACTCGGCAGCTTCCTGGCGCCGCTGCCTTCGCAGCGGCTGACGGCTTGGATCGCCAGCGCGTCAGACCCCACGGCTACGCAGTGCCTCAGCCTGCTGCCAGACGCCAGCGGCAACTACACGCTCTCCAGCTACCTGCAGCCGCCGTATGACATACGGGTCAGCAGCCCGCACTTCCTGGCGGCGAAAGCAGCCGGTGTGGCCGCAGGCCAGAACGCGAACTTCGCGCTGACCAACGGCGACGCCGACGGCGATAACCAGATCAACCTGTTCGACTTCGTGGTGCTGGATTCCAAGTTCGGCTCCGCTGATCCCATGGCCGACTTGGACGGTAGCGGTCAGGTGAACCTGTTCGACTATGTGATCATCGACCAGCACTTCGGTGCCCAGGGGGAGTGAACTCCTATGGGTGGTGGGCGATCAGCTCACCGCCCGATTACCTGCGACACGGTTCTGTATAAGGGGAATGGTAAGTGAATATGAAATCATATCTGCGAGCACTCCAAACTGGGTGTTGGATACTGTGCCTGTGTGCGTTGATCGGCTGCACGGCCTGCTTTGCGCAAGGAGGGACAGTCGATGCTTGGGGCGGAACCGTTCTGCCTCCTGGTGAGCTTTCTGGGTTTAGCTCCATTGCGACGTGCGAAACCCGAACAGTCGGGTTAAGACTCGACGGTTCAGTGGTATGCTGGGGAGATAACAGCGGTGGTAAGTGCATGGTGCCAACACCCAACACAGGCTTCACCGCAGTGACTCCATCCTATGGATTAAAGAGTGACGGTTCAGTGGTAGGCTGGGGGGGTACCTCGAACGGTGTGCCTACTCCTAACACTGACTTCATTGCCATTGCCGAAAGTAATCATCATACCATCGGGTTGAAACGCAACGGCACTGTAGTTTGCTGGGGTATGAATTATTACGGTGAATGTGATGTACCGGCGCCTAACCAAGACTTTATCGCCATCGCAGCGGGGCCAAGTGTATCTATCGGACTTAAAAAGAATGGTTCGATTGTTTGTTGGGGGTATAAAGGTTTTGGTCAGTGTAGCGTACCAGCACCGAACACCGATTTCATTGCTATAGCTGCGGGTAACTATCACACCGTTGGGTTAAAGAACGATGGTTCTGTGGTCTGCTGGGGTAATAACGCTAGCGGACAGTGCACCCTACCTTCACCTAACAGTGGCTTTACGGCTGTATATGCAGATGACTCATACACTGTCGGATTGAAGCGTGATGGCAGTCTCGTCAGCTGGGGAGACAACAGTAGTGGCCAATGCAATACCCCTGAGCCAAACAAAGACTTTATTGCCGTTGCCGCCGGCGGAACTCATACCGTCGCGGTGAAGCGTGATGGCTCGGTGTTGGGTTGGGGCAGTAATATCTACGGTCAACTCTATATGGATAGGCCTAACAAAGACTTCATTGCGATCTCCTCAGGCGGTCTACACACCGCAGCACTAAAGGGGGATGGTTCCGTAGTCTGCTGGGGGAGCAACGATTACGGTCAAAGCACAGTCCCTGCTCCCAACCAGGATTTCACGGCTGTGGCAGCAGGAGCCCAACACACTATTGGACTCAAGCGAGACGGATCGATTGTCGGCTGGGGTGTAAATCTCTATGGCATTTGCAATGCTCCGTCTCCAAACCAAGACTTCATTGCTGTGGCCGCAGGGCGAACTCACTCGGCTGGGATAAAGCGTGATGGGTCTATCGTCTGCTGGGGCAGTGATGACCACAACCAGGCGGTGGTTCCAGAGCCCAACAAAGACTTTGTGGCAGTCGATATCGGTGATTTCCATATCGTTGGGTTGAAGAAAGACGGTTCGGTTGTCTGCTGGGGCGTAAATGATGATGGACAGTGTACGGTGCCAACCCCAAACCAGAATTTCATCGCTATCGCGGCAGGCCCCACCCGTACCGTAGGACTCAAGCGCGATGGATCGATTGCCATATGGGGATCGAACTACATTGATAATCCTAATCCCAACACCGGATTTGTATCGATCGCCGCCGGTAAATACGACAATGTGGGTATCAAGAGTGATGGATCTATGGTCATCTGGGGAGCCCGGATGTTTAACATGATAGATATACCTAAGCCAAACAGCGGATTTACTGCCGTCGATGTCAGCGATTTTGGTATAATCGCCATCCGCCAGGTGCATTCGCTGTCGGGACAGATCCAGCTAAGCAACTTCCGTGGAAACATGGCAACTCAGCAATTCTTAGCCAAAGTATCCAGCTCCGCGGATGCGAGTATTACTCAATTCCTCAACCTGCGACTGCAGGGGGATGGTAGTTTTTCGCTATCCAGCTATTTGCAGCCGCCCTATGATATTCGCATCACTGGTTCGCACTTCCTGGGCATGAAGGCGACGAACGTCGCCTTATCACAGAACCTTGGTCTTGCATTCACCAATGGTGACGCAGATGGTAATAATAACATCAACCTGTTCGACTTCGTCGTGCTGGATTCGAAATTCGGCACATCCGATCCGATGGCTGATCTCGACGGCGACGGCACTGTGAACCTATTTGACTATGTGATTATCGACCAGGGATTTGGTGCTCAAGGTGAATAAGGGAGTGAAATCTGTGAAATACAGCAAAATAGTGCAGCGATGCTTGTCACTGGTAATCATGATGGCGACTATGTCCGTATACGCACAAACTGGAACGATCGAAACCTGGGGATCACAGCGTATCGCACCGGGTGAATTGTCAGGTTTTACCCAAATCTCTGGTGGCGCTCAACATTCTGCGGGGCTGAATGCTGACGGCTCGGTAGTCTGTTGGGGTTACAACGATAACGGGCAGTGCGATGTACCGGCTCCAAACACAGGGTTCATTTCGGTATCTGCTGCAAGATATCATACTGTCGGATTGAAAAAGGATGGCACGGTGGTCTCCTGGGGAGCAGACTTCTATGGACTACTCACAACCCCAAGTCCTAACCAGGATTTCGTGGCGATATCGGCCGGCGACACCCATACCGTGGGACTTAAGCGAAATGGATCCGTCGTTTGTTGGGGAAATCACGTGGATGGCCGATGCAACATACCGGCTCCTAACAGTAACTTCATCGCCATTGCAGCAGGAGGTCTGCATTCAGCAGGCTTAAAATCTGATGGATCGATCATCTGCTGGGGTGACAACACTCATGGGCAATGCATCGTGCCTGCACCCAACTCGGAC
Organism: Armatimonadota bacterium; assembly: GCA_963677485.1. Classification (GTDB taxonomy): domain Bacteria; phylum Armatimonadota; class HRBIN16; order HRBIN16; family HRBIN16. Next base: position 3,068,180 of record OY781964.1, read on the forward strand.
TTCATTGCAGTCGCCACCGGTTACTTCCACACCGTTGGATTGAAGCGTAATGGCACAGTGGTCTGTTGGGGCATCAACCAGGATGGGCAGTGCAACATACCATCACCTAACCAGGGATTCATCGCAATCTCGGCTAGCAATGGCGGCACCACGGCAGTAAGAAGTGATGGTTCGGTGGTATCCTGGGGTTCTGGTGGTGCGTACGTGGGTAACATCTCGGCGCCAAGTCATGATTTGACCGCTATCTCATCATCATACCTGCATACAATTGGGGTACGGTCAGACGGATCATTATCCTGCTGGGGTAATAACTATTTTGGCCAAAACAGTGTGCCCGTACCTAATCAAGACTTCATATCCGCTGTTGCTGGTTGGGAACACTCAGTTGGATTGAAACGTGATGGTAGAATTGTGGCTTGGGGCAATAATAGCAGTGGTCAGTGTAATGTGCCTGCTCCGAACGAAAACTTCACAACCATAGCCGCAGGTCCATTCCACTCAGCAGCTATAAAAATAGACAGCTCAGTGGTCTCCTGGGGAGATGATAGCTACGGGCAATGTAATGTGCCTACACCCAACCAAGACTTCATCTCGGTTACAGCAGGATATTACCATACCGTAGGGCTAAAAGGAAATGGCTCCGTCGTCTGCTGGGGCACCAACTTCTATGAGCAGTGCAGCGTTCCGGAACCAAACCAGGATTTCGCAGCCATTTCAACCGGGATTCTACATTCGGTAGGATTGAAGAAAGATGGCTCAGTGGTTTGTTGGGGCGATAATGGCAAGGGGCAGTGTAGTGTTCCAGCTCCGAATCAGGATTTTGTAGCTATAACGGCCGGGGGATACTTTACTGCTGGTTTGAAGAAAGATGGTTCGGTAGTCTGCTGGGGGAGTAATGATTTTAATCAGCTCAGTCTGCCTACTCCCAACAAAGACTTCATTGCCATCACGGCTACTTACGGTGGGGTAGATGGACTTAGAAGTGACGGTACGGTTGTGTCTTGGGGAGGCACCAGCGGCGGACAACCACGTGACACAATCCCAAATCACAATTTCGTCGCTATATCCGAAAGTCCTAACCATACGGCGGCATTAACCAGCGATGGATCAGTCATGTGCTGGGGTGATAATAGTAAAGGGCAGTGTTACATACCCATTCCCAACCAGAGCTTCACTGCCGTTGCTGTCGGGAGTTCCCACACAGCAGGCTTGAAGAGCGACGGTACGGTGATTTGCTGGGGAGATAACAGCAAAGGGCAGAGTAGCCTTCCGGTTCCAAACACCAACTTCACGGCCATATCGGCAGCCAACTACAATACCGCTGGGCTGAAGTCCGACGGTTCGATTTCCTGCTGGGGCGATAACAGCAGTGGACAGTGCAACGTTCCGGCACCTAACACGGGTTATCGCGCGGTGGCCTCAGGCAACGCCCATACCATCGGTTTGAAGAGCAACGGTACAGTGGTCTGCTGGGGTGACAACAGTTCATTCCAGGCCGCCGTGCCAGAACCCAACCAGGGTTATATCGCCGTAGCTGCCGGAAGCAGCCATTCGATCGGATTGCGGTCAGACGGTTCAGTTATCTGCTGGGGAAGCAACAACATCGGACAATGTGACGTGCCATTTCCCAACCAGGACTTCGTGGCGATCGCAGCGGGCGGTAACGGCACGTTGGGGCTGAAACGTGATGGTTCGCTGGTGGCTTGGGGCGATAATAGTAAAAATCAAAACATCATTCCTAAACCCAACTCTGGGTTCATCGCGATGTCCGCATGTTCAAATCGAGTGTCCGCCATCCGCGGCACGCGAAACATCAGCGGTCAGGTGCAACTGGGCGGCTTCCTGGCGCCGCTGCCTTCGCAGCGGCTGACGGCCTGGATCGCCAGCGCGTCAGACCCCTCGGCCACGCAGTGCCTCAGCCTGCTGCCGGATGCCAGCGGCAACTACACGCTCTCAAGCTACCTGCAGCCTCCGTACGACATCAAGGTCAGCAGTCCGCACTTCCTGACGGCCAAATCGGCTGTTGTGGCCGCAGGCCAGAACGCGAACTTCGCGCTTACCAATGGTGATGCCAACGGCGACAACCAGATCAACCTGTTCGACTTCGTGGTGCTGGACTCCAAGTTCGGCTCCGCTGATTCGATGGCCGACCTGGATGGTAACGGTCAGGTGAACCTGTTCGACTACGTGATCATCGACCAGCACTTCGGTGCTCAGGGGGAATAAGGGATCAACTATGAAAATCAATGCTGTCATCATATCTGGCTTAACGTTGCTGTGCCTGACGGTATCGGCTTCTGTACTGGCTCAAAGTGGCACGATCGAAACCTGGGGTGTACAACGCATGACCCCTGGCGATCTTAACGGGTTTGCATCAATCGCAGCCGGGGGGAAACACCTCATCGGGCTGAAACGAGACGGCTCTGTTTGCGGGTGGGGTTCAAATGCGTTCAACCAAAGCAGTGTCGCCGGGCCTGGCCACGACACGGTCGCCATAGCAGCAGGCCTTGAACACACGCTGGCACTGCAACGCGATGGCTCCGTGGCAAGTTGGGGACATAATGATGTCGGACAGTGCAACATACCCGCACCCAACCAGGATTTCATCGGCATCTCAGCAGGAGCTCGTCACTCTGTCGGTTTGAAGAGTGACGGCACTGTTGTTGTATGGGGTGACAACCTGTTGGAGCAGCAAATCGTACCAGAACCCAACCAAGACTTCACTGCAGTCGCAGCGGGGTATAACTTCACATTGGGACTAAAAAGAAACGGCTCAATAGTCGGTTGGGGCGCAAACGGTAGCAGGCAGTGTTTTGTGCCTGAACCCAACCAGGATTTCACATCCATCGCTGCAGGATCAACAATGTCCATAGGGTTGAAAAGTAATGGTACGGTGGTCTGCTGGGGGATCAATGATTTCGGTCAACTCGCATTGCCGGAGATCAATCAAGACTTCACCCGTGTTGCGATGGGATACAGCCATTTCGTCGGACTCAAAAGCGATGGGTCGATCTATTGTTGGGGGAACAATGCCAACGGCCAGTGTGATGTGCCCAGCCCAAATAGTGACTTTGTGGCCATCACGGCGGGCGCCCTTTATACCGCGGGGTTAAAGCGTGATGGTTCTGTTGTGGTGTGGGGTGATACAAGCAATGGTGAAGCCAATCTGCCCGGGCCTAACTCGAATTTCAGTGCCGTCGCTGCAGGATACGCCCATAACATAGGCTTGAAAACTGATGGTTCGGTCTTTTGTTGGGGTAAGGACGAATATGGCCAATGCACACTACCTGCTGACAACACGGATTTCGTGAGTATAGCAGCCGGTAAATACCACTCCGTCGGGCTCAAACGCGGGGGCTCTGTCGTTTGCTGGGGATATGATGATGACGGCGAATGCACCGTTCCAGCGCCTAACCAGGACTTTACCGCCGTCGCCGCAGGCTATTTCCACACTGTCGGACTTAAGAATACGGGCGCTGTGGTTTGTTGGGGACTCGATTCAAGCGGCCAATGCACGGTTCCTGCTCCCAACCAGGATTTCACCGCGGTTGCCACGGGTTATGCTTTCTCCGCAGGGTTAAAAAGCGACGGATCCATCGTTTGCTGGGGGAGTAACTCTGTCGGCCAATGCACAGTTCCCGCACCTAACCAGAATTTCACTGCCGTTACTGCTGGGAATTCACACACAATTGGGCTGAAGAGCGATGGCTCAGTGGTGTGTTGGGGCAGTAATACGAACGGCCAGTGCACCGTGCCAGAACCTAACCAGGATTTCGTAGCTATTTCCGCAGGACCTGCCCATTCGGTCGGTCTGAAACGCGACGGCTCGATTGTAGGTTGGGGTAGAAATATAAACGGGCAATGCGACGCACCGATCCCAAACAGCGGCTTTGTGACAGTTGCAGCAGGTATCAACACCACCACCGCCATCCGCGGCACGCGGAACATCAGCGGGCAGGTGCAACTGGGCGGCTTCCTGGCGCCGCTGCCTTCGCAGCGGCTGACCGCCTGGATCGCCAGCGCGTCAGACCCCACGGCCACGCAGTGCCTCAGCCTGCTGCCGGATACCAGCGGCAACTACACGCTTTCCAGTTACCTGCAGCCTCCGTATGACATCCGGGTCAGCAGCCCGCACTTCCTGACAGCCAAAGCAGCCGGTCTGGCCGCAGGTCAGAACGCGAACGTCGCGCTGACCAACGGCGATGCCGATGGCGACAACCAGGTCAATCTGTTCGATTTAGTCGTGCTAGACTCCAAGTTTGGTTCTGCCGATTCGATGGCGGACCTGGACGGCGACGGTCAAGTGAACCTGTTCGACTATGTGATTATCGACCGGCACTTCGGTGCCCAAGGGGAGTAAGGCTCAAGACGACATGCCCATGATCGTCGTCTGGCTATAAAGGAGCATATCAATGATATCCTCGCGAACCAAACACTTAAGCACCCTCTGGGGTTGCCTGCTGTGGCTTGTGACACTGTCGTGCAGTCTGCCCCTCTTTGCGCAGTCTGGCACCGTGGAGGCTTGGGGACGGAGCCATATACTTCCAGGTGATCTTTCGGGCTTCTCTGCCGTGGCAGCGGGATATAGGCACTCTGCAGGTTTAAAACTTGACGGATCAGTTGCATGTTGGGGTGATAACAGTCAAGGCCAGTGCGAGCTACCAGCACCTAACCAAGATTTCATTGCGATATCGGCAGGTGGCCTACACTCGATGGGACTAAAAAAAGACGGTTCTATTCAATGCTGGGGCAGCAACACTAATGGGCAGTGTGACATACCTGCTCCCAATAGCGAATTTATCGCGGTTTCGGCTGGATATGACCATTCGATAGCTCTGAAAAGTGATGGATCTGTGGTTTGTTGGGGTGACAACACTTTTGGTCAGTGCCAGGTTCCCGCTCCTAACACCGATTTCGTGGCTGTAGACACTGGTTATTACCACTCAATAGGGTTGCGGAGAGATGGATCGGTAGTCTGTTGGGGTAATAACGGGCAAGGACAATGTGAGGTGCCTGTAGCGAATAGTGGCTTTATCGCTGTTTCGGCAGGGTATTTCCATACCATTGGATTGAAGTCTAATGGGTCGATTGTTTGCTGGGGCATGAATCAAGCAAATCAATGCACGGTACCCGATCCCAATACGGACTTTGTCAGTGTGGAAGCAGGTGCCGTTCATTCAGTCGCTATCAAACGCGATGGCTCCTTCGTCAGTTGGGGCTGGAACGAATATGGCCAGTGTGACACACCTGCACCTAACCAGCAATTCGTGTCCGTTTCGGCTAATCACGGGCAAACCATAGGGTTAAAGCGTAACGGACAAGTGGTCTGCTGGGGTAGCAACGACTATGCCGCATGCAATATCCCTGGTATCAATGCCGAATTCACGGCCGTCTCCACGGGTGATGAACATGCCATGGGATTGAGGAGTGATGGATCGGTCGTGTGCTGGGGCAATAATGACAGTAACCAATGCAGCGTTCCTACACCAAACCAGAATTTCACGGCAGTGAAGGCGGGAAGCCATCACTCAGTCGGGTTGAAGACCAGCGGTTCAGTCGTGTGTTGGGGAGCAAATGACACGCACCAATGTGATGTTCCGACACCAAACGAGGGCTATGTCGCCATATCAGCAGGATATGCGCATACTGCTGGTGTGAAAAGCGATGGCTCTATTGTGTGTTGGGGTGACAATGCATCGGGCCAATGCAGCGTGCCTGAACCAAATAGTGACTTTGATGCCGTAGCCGCTGGTGGCTCATCTGCTGGTGCTCACACAGTCGGCCTAAAGCGTAATGGAACCATCGTGTGTTGGGGAATTAACAGTTCAGGCCAATGCAACGTTCCTGAGCCGAATGCGGATTTTGTCGCGGTGGCAGCAGGGGCTTGGCACTCAGCAGGATTGAAAAGCGACGGCAAGATTGTCTGTTGGGGGTCAAACGTATATGGTCAATGCGACGTACCTATTCCGAACACCGGTTTTGTCGCCGTTCAAGCCGGGAATTTCCATACGATCGGTTTAAAACGCGATGGTTCGATGGTCTGTTGGGGTGACAACACAGCTAAGCAGTGCGTCATATCAAGTCCGAACCTTGGGTTCATCGCTATCGGTGCCGGACACTATTCGTCTATCGCTATCCGCGGAACGCGGAACATCAGCGGTCAGGTGCAACTGGGCGGCTTCCTGGCACCGCTGCCTTCACAGCGGCTGACCGCCTGGATCGCCAGCGTATCAGACCCCACGGCTACGCAGTGCCTCAGCCTGCTGCCGGATGCCAGCGGCAGCTATACGCTTTCCAGTTACCTGCAGCCTCCGTATGACATCCGGGTCAGCAGCCCGCACTTCCTGATGGCCAAAGCGGCCGGTGTGGCCGCAGGCCAGAACGCGAACTTCGCGCTGACCAATGGCGATGCGGATGGCGACAACCAGGTAAACCTGTTCGACTTCGTAGTGCTGGATTCCAAGTTTGGTTCTGCTGATCCCATGGCGGACCTCGACGGCAGCGGTCAGGTGAACTTGTTCGACTATGTGATCATCGACCAGCACTTCGGTGCCCAGGGGGAGTAAACTTCATCGGGTGGTGGGAGATCGGCTCACCGCCCGCCACCTGCTACACGGCTATATAAAGGGAATGGTCAGCATACATGAAAACCAAAAAGCAAGAAGAATTGGTGACGACATATCTTTCTCAGTTGGGTTATGATATCAGCCCGCTATACCACGACATCATCATGTATCTGTCGGAACTAGGATATAATCCCAAAAAAGAGAAGTCATATATTTCCTTCAAACACGACCTGCATAATAAACAGATCGCAAAAATGTGTACCAAAATAAGCAAGAATGCCGATATAACCCCGGTTTTCTCGTTGAGATTTTCAGCTTGCCGTGGATACTCCCAAAGGTTCACCGACATTGTGAGTGCGGCCATTATCAAGTATCCGAGTAAAGTCCCCCTTTGTTTGGACAACGGCTGTCATTATTGTGCAGGCGAACCCTCTACGCACGTATACACCTGCACATTTCCAGACGGAGAGAGTAAGTTTCATTGCGGCGCATATGCACTCGAGATTCCGGGTATTACTGCGGGTGATATCTGTGAAATCAAGCAGCTCATCAAGGATGAGCACGAATACTTGATGGCACATGAAGTGAGGCAATAGGGCATCAGGTGACTATGGTAAGTATTTATTCGGTAAAGATGCACTATCATCAGACATCCCTACGGGCACCCACGGAGTGGGTACTTTCTTATAGCCACGGGTAAGCGAAAGCGCAACCCGTGGTTAAGTGCTCCGAATTCCTACCCCGAAGTGGGTCGTACCTATTCGTGCAAACCGTTCATCCAAGTGACTGAAGACGAAACCCGTCCGGGGTAAATGGTTTCTAGATCGCCTACCACGGGTTACGCTGATGCTTGTAAGTAACTGGTCGTAGGGGCGTCCCTTGTGGGCGCCCTAAAGTAAAACTATCGGATGACAACGATTAGGGCGCCCACAAGGGACGCCCCTACGACCGTATCAGTTACAGCGTAAGCCACCCCTTTATGCTCCGACATGGCAATCAGCATGAACCCAAATCCTTGCCGCGCTATGCAGCACTTGAACACTAATCGGGGTCTGGCCGCAGATATCACCATCAATCAGCACAGGAGAGGCACTGAGGGTCTCGATACTCACATGGGTGCCCTTCCAGGCACACACACTGGGATGCTCCAGATGCGTGCCCGCAAACACCCGAGGCAGGTTGCGCAGGAACTCAATTCGGCTGACACTTTTCACCAGCACCACATCCAGTAGGCCATCATCGACTCTGGCTTGCGGGGCCACCTTCATGCCTCCGCCGTAACACTGCGCATTCGCCACTGCCACTAACAAGGCGTCGCCTTCCCATATCTGCCCGTCTATATTCAGCTTCAACGAAGTAGGCTTGAGGTGGACCACCTCTTGAAACACTGCGGTCAAGTAGGCGAAAGCCCCTCCGGTCAGGCGAAACCGCTTGTTGATGCGCTCTGCGACGACCGCATCAAATCCCAGACTGGTGATGTTGATAGACTGGCAGGCACCACCGTTCACGTCCAGCAGATCGATGTCGACCGCGTGACCATGTAACGCCAAATGAGCTGCCTCGGTGGGGTTGGTCGGTAAGCCGAGGGTTCTGCACAGGTCATTTCCGGTGCCCGCAGGGATGATCCCGGTGGGGATACCCGAACCCGCCAGGCCACTGACCACCTGCGAGATGGTGCCATCGCCACCACACGCAAACACGATATCGGGTTGATCCGCCACCGCCTCGGCAGCCAGACGCTGGGCCTCTCCCGGGCAGGTGGTGAACAGGCTGCTCACCTGCCATCCTGCCGCAGAAAAGCATGCTTCAGCGAGATGCGCGGCGGCAAGCCCTCGATGACGCCCAGACACTGGGTTCGCGATGATGAGTACCTTCAAAAATGCTCCCCTCACGGCATTGATATCAACTAGTTCAGTTGCATTATAGCAACACACCACCCGGGCGCGGTTGCCTGAGGTGTCAGCTCGAGCGGTTACTTGACCCTGAAAACATCAAGACCGGCGCGGTTAGGAGAAAACCGCCCCGGACTCAGGCAATTGTTAGTGTTCAAGAAAATATTGCCTATGTCCGGGGCGGACTTCCAGTAGGCATGCTGCAACAGAAGGCTATAGACCGCGCCGGTCTGGCGGATAGCCTGAAACCGCTCGACCCTGAAAACATCAAGCCCGGTTCGGCTAGGAGAAAACCGCCCCGGACTCAGGCAATTGTTAGTGTTCAAGGAAATATTGCCTATGTCCGGGGCGGTCTTACAGTAGGCTTGCGGCAACAGAAGGCTATAGACCGCGCCGGTCTGGCGGATAGCCTGAAACCGCTCGACCCTGAAAACATCAAGCCCGGTTCGGCTAGGAGAAAACCGCCCCGGAATCAGGTAATTGTTAGTGTTCAAGAAAATATTGCCTATGTCCGGGCGGTCTTCCAGTAGGCATGCTGCAACAGAAGGCTATAGACCGCGCCGGTCTGGCGGATAGCCAGAAACCGCTTGACCCTAAAAACATCAAGACCGGCGCGGTTTGGATGAAACCGCCCCGGACTCAGGCAATTGTTAGTGTTCAAGACGATCATTGCCTATGTCCGGGCGGTCTTACAGTAGGCTTGCGGCAACAGAAGGCTATAGACCGCGCCGGTCTGGCGGATAGCCTAAAACCGCTTGACCCAAAAACATCAAGACCGGCGCGGTTAGGAGAAAACCGCCCCGGACTGAGCCAAATAATAACAAAGATTGTTGCTCAGGCGCATTATGGGCCAATGTATGCCGTATGTACGCAGAAATGGGACGGTGTGACCCGTCCCATTTCTTTGCTGGCAGTGTTGCCTGCCGATGATTAGCTAACTAGAGAGCTGACTACCGATCGCCCGACGTATCGTCGGACTCATGGTTGTTGCCATTCTCTTCGTCTTCCTTAGGCTGCCCGAACTCGTCCAGTAGAGGTTCATTCTCTACGATGTCCTCGTCCATAGACTCACCATGTATATCTGTGCCAAGCACAAGTGCCGACTCGTCTATACCGGCGTAGGTCACGTCAGCAGCGCCCAGCAGAGCCAGGTCTTCAGCTAACAAGGCTGCCTCAATGTCGGCCGCCAGAATGGGGTCGTACATCTCGGGAGTCATGACTTCGCCTTCCATCAGCGGCTGGACGTCAAGCTTACGGTAAGCTTGATATCCGGTTCCGCTTGGTATCAGCCGTCCGATAATCACGTTCTCCTTCAGGCCTACTAGGTCGTCACGCTTACCTCGCACGGCCGCTTCTGTCAGCACGTGTGTGGTACGCTCGAACGAAGCTGCCGAGAGGAAGCTCTCGGTGGTCAGCGCGCTTTCGGTGATGCTCTGCAGCACCCACTCAGCGGTCGCTTCTTTCCCACCCAGGTCGCGGACGCGGTGGTTTTCAAGGTCGAACAGGAACTTATCGATGACACGCCCTGGCAGGAAGCGTGTATCACCAGGGTCAAGCACTCGGCGCTTCTTCAGCATCTGACGGACGATGACTTCCAAGTGTTTGTCATGGATGTCTACACCCTGCTGCTTATACACCTTCTGGATTTCCTGAACGAGGTATTCCTGAACCGCAGCCACACCCTTCAGGCGCAGCAGTTCTCGCGGCTGCAGAAGTCCTTCGGTCAGGGCATCACCAGGCTCAACGTAACTGGCTGCCTTCGTGAGTTCTCCGGTTTCCTTATCGTAGATCGCAGCGTTGGCCTTGAGTTCACCACGGCCAGGCACTCGGTAAGTCTTGATGATCTTGACTTCGCTAATACCCAGCTTCTTGATCATATCATAGGCACTGGCAGTGACTTTCTTGCCTTTTTCTACGATCACGCCTTGCTTCTTGTTTGATGCGGCAGATGCTTCAAACTGTGTAGAAGTTGCTTGAACATCCTCGGCAGCATACTTCTCGATGATGCGGTCGCCGCTTTCGGTTACAGGTTCTGGGCTAGCGATGACCACTTCACGCATCAGGTCACGTGTTTCCACGGCCATGACTTCGCCGGCTACGTCGGACATGATGGCCCGACCCTTCAGTGCTTCAGTCGCCATGAAGAGGTCGATAACTCGCGGAAGTGAACCAGCGGGGCTGATGTAGGTGTCCATCAGGTCGCGGATCTCTTTCGCGTTAACTACCATCGGAATCGAGGCGTCGTCTTCACCAGTAGTCAGCTTGAGTGCTTTCTGCTGACTGAAGTCCAACCGCAGTTCTTCCAGAAGCGTCAGTCGGCTATTAAACGACTGTTTGCCTCCAGCAAGGTGAGAGCCTGCACCACCACCAGTATGGAAGGTACGCATCGTCAACTGGGTTCCTGGTTCACCGATCGACTCAGCGGCGATGATACCCACCGCGGTGCCAATTTCAACGAACCGCCGTGTGGCCAGGTCAAGACCATAGCACTTACTGCAGATGCCCCGGCTATGAGCACAGGTCAGCGGGCTGCGGACCAGAACGCCCTTAGCATACATCTCTTGGAAATGGGCAACTGAGGCTGCATACTGCTCAGGCGCTGTTCTGCTGAGAGTAGGGAACCCTTTGACCAGTTCTTCGATACGCTTCGCTTCAGGGAGCATGATCAGCACACCAGGGGTGGCCAATACTTCACCGGTTATATAGTCCGTGATCTCTTCCAGCGCGGTTCGCCCATACAGACGCTCGTTGATATCCTCAACGATGTTGTTGCTGGCTTCAGCGCGACGGACACGAATACCCTGCGTGGTGCTGCAATCGAAGGCACGCACGATCACATCCTGCGCGGCGTCAACCAGACGACGGGTTAAGTAACCTGCGTCTGCGGTTCGCAGAGCGGTGTCAGACATACCCTTTCTGGCACCGTGCGTAGACACGAAGTATTCCAGCACGTTCAGCCCTTCGTGGAAGTTGGAGGTAATAGGCAGGTCCTCAAGCAGGTTGCCACGGGCATCTGCAAATAGACCACGCATACCAGCCAACTGCGAAAGCTGTTTACTGGAACCACGAGCTCCGGAGTCCGTAATTACGAACAGCGGATTATGTGCTTTGGTGTTGGCAACAATCGCCTTCGCGATCTCTTCACCAGCGTCCTGCCACGCCTTGATGGCCTGACTCTTACGCTGTTGGTGAGAGAGCTGAAGCCGTTTGTACCTTTGGTCTAACCGCTGCACACTCTTGCGCACGTTGGCGATGATCATGTCTCGCTCGGGCGGGCTGTCCATGTCGGTCATGGCAATGGTGATACCAGACTTCTTGGCGGCCTTGAACCCTAGGTCCTTCAGGTCGTCCAGGAAGACTACCGTGCGCTGATGGCCCATGTCTGCATGGCAGGTCAACACCAACTGCGCCAGCGACTTCTTGTCGAAGGTGCGGTTCATGTATTCGTCGCTGAAAGCGATGCTTTCCGGCAGGATCATATGGAACATCACGCGTCCGATAGTGGTCTCCACTACCTCTGGGCCATTTCCGCGGTCCATCCGGATGAGTACCTTCTTGTGAATCTTCACAAGGCTTTGCTCGTATGAAGAGATGGCCTCTTGAATGTCCTTATACGGCAGGATAGTTTCTTTCCCGCCGATCTTCAATGTCGCCTGGCCAGATGCGGTCTCATCGTCAGGGTGACCATGGAAGACCGGGTTGGCCATCGTCAGATAGTAGCTGCCCAACACGATGTCCTGCGATGGGGCCACAATGGCGTTACCGTTGGCTGGCGAGAAGAGGTTCTGCGAGCTGAGCATCAGCACGCGGGCCTCAGCTTGAGCCATCGGGCTAAGCGGCACGTGGACGGCCATCTGGTCGCCGTCGAAGTCTGCGTTGAACGCAGAACAGACCAGCGGGTGAATCTGGATCGCCTTGCCGTCAACCAACACCGGCTCAAACGCCTGGATACCCAGACGGTGGAGGGTCGGTGCGCGGTTTAGCAGCACAGGGTGCTGTCGAATGACCTCGTCGAGGGCATCCCACACTTGATCGTTCATCCGCTCAATCATCTTCTTGGCTGCCTTGATGTTCTGAGCACCAAAGCGCTCAGGACGGCCATTAGGTGCCAATACCGGCTCAAGACCCAGCTCCTCGTGCAGCTCTACAAGCTTCTTCATGACGAAGGGCTTGAACAGCTCAAGGGCCATCTCTTTAGGCAGGCCGCACTGGTATATCTTAAGGTGCGGGCCGACCACGATAACCGAACGCCCAGAGTAGTCTACGCGTTTACCAAGCAGGTTCTTTCGGAAGCGTCCCTCTTTACCCTTCAGCATGTCGCTGAGGCTCTTCAGGGCTCGTCCGTTGGTTCCCACCACTGGCTTGCTGCGTCGGCCATTATCAATCAATGCATCCACAGCCTCTTGCAGAAGCCGCTTCTCATGGTTGATGATGCTCTCAGGGGCGCGGATCTCGATGATCTTGCGCAGACGGTTGTTTCGGTTGATGATACGGCGATACAGGTCGTTCAAGTCAGACGTTGCGAAACGGCCGCCATCCAACTGCACCATAGGGCGCAGCTCAGGAGGGAGAACCGGTACGCAGTCCAGAACCATCCATGACGGCTGAATCTTACTGTTGATGAAGGCGTCTACGATCTCAAGGCGCTTGATGACCTTCACGCGAGCCTGTCCCTGGGTGTGCTCGGCCTCTTTAGCGAGGTCTTCGCGCAGCTCAAACAGGTTGATCTCTTCTAGAAGTTCCTTAACCGCCGCGCCGCCCATATTGGCACTGACCAGCTCGTTGACGTTCAGCTCCACCTTCTGGGAGAGGTAGAACAGCAGACGTTCGATCTCGCGCCACTCGTCGTCGTTGATCAGCTGCTTCTTCTCGATCTTCTCGAGACATGCACCGATGGGTTCTGGACCTTCGTAAGCTGATGGCCCGAAAGCCATGCGAAGCTTGATCCGCTTCTCTTCGACTTCGGCGCGCTGGGCGATGATCCAGTTTTCGAGGTAGGTGCGCTTCTGCTTTACGTCGTTTTCCGTGATCGGCTCTTCAGCGCGAGCGAGACCCTCTTCGATCTCCTGGTTGATGAGCTTGGTACGGTCGGCGATATCTGTGCCGAGGTGTTCTACCAGTTCATCCAAAATGAGGTCGAGTGCATCACGAAGAGCAGGTAGCTCCTGGTTGATACGCCGACGGTCGACTTTGGTCACCATGTAGCTGGTGAAGTAGACCACTTTCTCAAGTGTTCGAGCTGAGATATCAAGCAAGAGGCTAAGCGGTGAGGGCATCGCCTTCAGATACCAGATGTGCGAAACCGGGGTCACAAGTTCGATGTGACCCATTCGGCTTCGGCGGACACGAGCGCGTGTGACTTCCACACCGCAGCGCTCACACACCTGCCCCTTGTATTTCATTTTCTTGTATCGGCCGCAGTGACACTCCCAGTCCTTAATCGGACCGAAAATCTTCTCACAGAAAAGACCGTCTCGCTCCGGCTTAAAGGTTCGGTAGTTGATGGTCTCCGGCTTCTTGACCTCACCACGCGACCATCCGCGGATGTCGTCTGGCGAAGCGATGCTTATTCGTATTCTATCGAATTGCGCGGAGTCGTTTTTCACTGAGGTAAGCCTCCTCTGAGGTCGTGAGAGGTCAAAGGCCGACGCGTCATGCTGTCTGCGTCTTCCTCATCCTGCAAGCTGAGTTCCTTGTCGGAGTGGTCAAATACACTGACTTTTAAGCCGAGTGATTGCAGCTCTTTGACGAGAATCTTGAATGATTCCGGAATACCGGGTTCATTCATCGGCTCACCCTTCACGATCGCCTCATACACCTTCACACGGCCCACTACGTCGTCAGACTTAAGGGTCAGCATCTCTTGAAGGGTATTGGCAGCACCGTATGCCTCCAGTGCCCACACTTCCATTTCACCGAAGCGCTGGCCACCGAACTGTGCTTTACCGCCCAGGGGCTGTTGGGTTACCAGACTGTATGGACCGGTAGATCGTGCGTGTATCTTATCGTCTACCAGGTGGTGCAGCTTCAGCATGTAGATGTAGCCCACGGTCAGCGGGTTGTCGAACTCTTCACCGGTCTGTCCATCGCGAACGAGGCACTTTCCGGTTTTTTCGTCGACGCCACACCTGTTCCATGTGTTCAGCTTGATCTTCTGCCATATCTCTTCAAGCGGCTCAGGGTTGTAATTGACGTATCCTGCACCTTGGCCCAGTTGAACGCTATCGACAGCGGGCATCACGCCTGTTTCGCTCATCAATAACGGGCTCAGTTCGGGTGCTGCATTGACGAGTTCTGCGATACGCTTCAGTTGGTCTGGCGCGGTTCGCTTCAGAGCATCAATGGTGGCATCACGTAGAGTGTCCTCTTCGTTAGCGTCGTCTGTAATGGCTAGTTCGGGCAGCACGATGCCAAGTTCCTGACCTAGATAGTTCCTGAGCACCGTCTCACGCATTGTGCGTGCCATACGGGCCAGTTCAGTCAGAATCTCTTTTTCGTTCGCGCCCTGGAATGCCGGGTTAGCGTAACTATATCCGAAGAAGTGACCAGGCCAGCCAAGGTGAGTTTCCATGATCTGTCCGATATTCATACGAGAAGGCACGCCTAACGGGTTCAACACGATGTCCACCGGGGTGCCATCGGGCAGGAACGGCATGTCCTCATCGGGCAGGATCTTAGAGATAACACCCTTGTTGCCGTGACGTCCGGCCATCTTATCGCCTTCCATCACTTTGCGCTTCTGGGCTACGTATACACGCACCAGCATATTCACGCCTGCGGGTAGTTCATCTGCCGGCTGCTTCTCCACATCGCCACCGCAGCTGCGGCACATGACCGCTTCTTCCGGCTTTTTGCTCAGTTGTGTGATCTTGTGGCAAGATTTGCACTTGAAGTTGTAGCGGCTGAACACTTTGACGTCAACCACTTTGCCTTTTTCACCATGCGGCAGCTTCAGAGAGACGTCGCGTGTCTCTTCAGCCTTCTTACCAAAGATCGCAATGATCAGCCGCTCTTCAGCGGTGAGCTCACTTTGTCCCTTGGGCTGAACTTTACCTACAAGCAGGTCTTCAGGACGAACCTGAGCACCGATGCAGATAATACCGTTCTGGTCGAGGTCTTTGAGTGCGTCTTCGCTGATGTTCGGGATATCACGGGATATCTCTTCCGGTCCCAGCTTAGTATCACGCGCTTCCACTTCGTATCGCTCCATATGGATAGAGCTGTATACGTCGTCACGCACCATTCGCTGGCTGACCAAAATCGCATCTTCGTAGTTGTAGCCGTTCCATGGCACAAATGCTACCAGCAGGTTCTTACCGAGTGCCAGTTCACCGTTGTCGGTGCAGGGGCCGTCGGCAAGCAACTGACCGGCTCGCACGCGCTGACCGGGGAATACCACCGGACGCTGCGAAACACATGTGCTCTGGTTGCTTTGCATATTGTTGATGACGCTGTATCGGTCGATCGCACCATTGGTGTTCATGATCGATATAGACTCAGCCGTCACGTGGCGAACCACACCGCTATTGCGGGCCAGGATCATTACGCCAGAGTCTCTCGCGGCGCGGCCTTCAAAGCCGGTCTTAACCAGCGGAGCATCGCTTCGCAGCAGCGGCACAGCCTGCTTCTGCATGTTCGAGCCCATCAAGGCGCGGGTCGCGTCGTCGTTCTCAAGGAAGGGGATCAATGCAGAGGCGATCGACACCAACTGCACCGGAGCCACATCCATGAGGTCAACTTGAGCCTTCTTCACAACCGGGTAGATAGTCTCCAGGTTGTTTAGGTGGCGCACCTGAACCATTTCGTCCTTGAGGTGACCATGGCTGTCCACACGGGTATCACCAGGGGCGATACGGCGGTCTTCATCCAGCTCTGCAGAGAGGTAGATGATGTCCTCGAGTACCTTGCCATCTTTGACGATGCGGTAAGGCGTCTCGATGAAGCCGAACTCGTTGACTTGAGCGTAGGTGGCCAACTGAGAAATCAGGCCGATGTTCGGGCCTTCAGGGGTCTCAATCGGGCAGATACGTCCGTAATGGCTATCATGAACGTCACGCACTTCCAGCGTGGCACTCTGTCGGGTTAAACCGCCAGGTCCTAGTGCTGAGAGACGTCGTTTGTGGGTCAGTTCGCTTAACGGGTTGGTCTGATCCATGAACTGCGACAACTGGCTGCTGCCAAAGAAGCTCTTGATCGCAGCGGACACCGGCTTGATAGCCAGAATCACCTGCGGGATCACTTCCGCATCCTGTGCGGTCATTCGCTCCTTGGCCACTTTCTCCATGCGCAGGAAGCCGTTGCGAAGCTGGCTTTGCAGCAGCTCACCGACGGCGCGGACGCGCTTGTTCTTCAAGTGGTCAATTTCGTCCACTTCACCCACACCGGAGCACAGCTTCACAAGGTAGTGAAGGGTGGCCACGAAGTCTTCCTTCGTGATGGTGCGGACATCCAGCCCCATGTGAATACCCAGCTTGCGGTTCAGCTTATAACGGCCAACACGCGCCAGGTCGTAACGGCGGTTGTCGTAGAACTGGCTGTGAATCAAGCTCTTAGCCGATTCATCAGTCGCGGGATCGCCAGGGCGCATTTTGCCGTAGATGTGCAGCAATGCCCACCGGCTGTTCATCACAGCTGTGGCAGCATCACGTTTGCGGCTGTTGCGTGCCTTATCTTCTTCGTATGCCTGAATCTCGTCTACCAGCGTAGCTGTAATGAGCGCAGGCACTTTCAGCAGCTTGATAGAGGCCAGACCGTAGTCGGCAATAGACTTGGATAAAGGCTCGTTGATGTGGCTCCACGGCGGAATGGTGGTCGATCCTATTTGGATTGGCTCCACTGTCCACATGCCCCAGCCGGCTTCATTTTCAAAGTCCTTGCGGAAGAGATCTTCTCGAGTGGGGTTGCTGAATTCCACGGGCTCGCCGAAGAGGTGAAGTATGTCTTCGTTGGTGTCTGCCGCACTGGAGATCGCAACTTCCATCTCCAGCATCTCGTCGCTCAGTCCCTGAAGGAACTCAGAGGTGATGCGGCCACCTGAGGGGACAACTAAACCATTCGAGCTGTTAACCAGATCGTCCGTGTTAAGAGCAGGAGCAGTTTTGTAGTAATCTTCTACCTTCTCATTTTCGACCTGTTCCCGTGTGATTTCGCCTGTGTTTTCGTCAACCACATCAACGTAACCGCGGCTGACGGCACCTTCAAACATGCGGTTGATCGCATTTTTGAGTGGCATGTAGAGCGGCTGATGGGCCTCATCAAATGCATTAAGGGCGCGGAGCAGCGTGGTGATGAATATCGGCTTACCTTGCCCGATTTTTACCTTCACCACGTCATCGGAGGCGGTATCCACCTCTATCCACGGGCCCTCGTTAGGAATCACTTTTGCACCGAAGATGTTCTTATGGGCCAGGAATGTTTCCAGCCAGACACCTGTCGGCGCTCCCTTGCGGAATATCTTGTCGAAGACGTTCTCGAAATAGACGCCCGAGGAGCGAATCAACTGGCTGACCACGACGCGTTCTCGCCCATTGATGATGAAAGTTCCCTTATCTGTCATCAAAGGCAAGTCGCCGAGGTAAACCTCAGATTCGGTGATCTCCATAGGGACACCACCCTCAACGCGACCATACCGTACCTTCGCACGAATAGGCACCTCGAAGGTCATGTCGCGGTCGCGGCACTCTTCAAGGCTATATTTCGGTTCACCCAGAGTGTAGTCGAGCATTTCGACAAACTGCTGGTTTGTAAAATCGTAAATTGGGGAAAAGTCGTGGAAGAGCTCCTTTAGGCCCTCTTCCAGAAACCACTTGTAGGATTTTAGTTGCACAGATATGAGGTTTGGAAGTTCTTGTCTGTACGGGGTTTTGGACTTATCCGAGTAGTGAGTCTTGATCAATTCGGGTACCCTCCTACGGCCTGCACGCAAATAGTAATTATTACACAGAAATTCCAAGACGTCAAGTTTTAGTCATTTGGCCGGGTTTTTCACCCTGTGCCACTCAAATGACCTGTTTTGCGTCTTGGTAAGCCAAGATCCCCTGTTGCTATATGCAGTGCACTGCATAAAACTGTGCAACCGTTACATTTACAATTACTGGCAAAAGTGAACAGCCGCAACCGGGAGTATTTCGAACCTTTACTTCTTACCTATGTGGTAACTCTTTCTACCGGCCTGCATGGTGCCGAGTTTAACGATCGATCCTTCGTCGCCTGAAAACACCAGATCGGTGCCATCTATAGTGTAACCCATTGGTAGGTATACATACACTTTCGTGCTTGAACACTGTGTCCGCTTGTCGTTGGCGGTGATGATAAAGCTGGATCCACTTTGGCTGCTGCTGAACACTTCGGCACCGCAGAACACGCTGGTATCTGCCCCGACTATCGCCGGTTTTTTTGAAACTGGCGTGATGCGGTAGACCTGCGCGGTGTGTTTGGCCATGTTGAGCGTCAGCTTGTCAGCGATGAAGCCTTCCAGCCTGGATTCCCAGCCGTTGAACAAAACACACGGACCCTTCAAGCCAAGATCAGTGAGCTCTATTGTTTTGACTGTCTCTGTGTCACTCCAGTTATAGACCGCCAGCAGTTTGGAGCCATCCTCCAGGTCGATGACCAGTGTAGAGGGCTGACCCGCTTCAAAGAAGTCCAGGGGACGACCCGCCTTACCCAGCACCGGCAGGATGTGGTGGTAGAGCTGCTTACGGTCGTTGCCGATTTTGTCGATAAACTCGTTGATCAGCGAAGCTCCGCCGCTGAACGCCACGGAAGTAGCCCACACGCGTGCCTCCTCGTAAGGGATCACCGCGCTGTCGCCGATATCGTAGTCGCGCACCACCAGACCATCAGGGTCGTTGATAAACAGCCTGTCGTGGTAGAAATACCGCAGCGCGATGTTGTTGGAGCACCACTTGATCAGGTTCCACTGGTTCTTGCTCTCTGTGCCCCATTGGGTGATGTCCTCTGTCACACGGATGCCGTCCAGGATGCCGATGCTTTCCGGGATGGGGGCACCGCAGGCAAGCAGGTAGACATCCTTACCCACCGCGTCACGGATGGTCTTCAATGCCCGCCGGTAGATCGCCACGATGTAGTCATCGGGATAGATCACCAACTGCTCGTTGCTGTATGCTGAACGCAACCCCATCAGCAGGAAGTCCAGCTTGAAGTAGCTGGCACCATACTCTTTGGTGGCGCGCTCGAAGATAGTTTTCAAATACTCCAGTGTCTCAGGCTTGTTGATGGCCATCGGGTAACAGTAATCTTCTTTGTTGGAGTATGTCAGGGTATACTCCGCTGCCGCATCATTGGTCTTCACATACTTGTATTGGGGGTAGTCGGTGAAGAAACCCGAGGATGTGCTGGTAATGAACGGCGCGAACCAGAGCCCGAAATCAACGTCGTGGCTCTTAACCTCAGAAGCCACTTCGTTCAAGCCGTCTATACGGGGCGTCCAATAACCGCCAAAGGATTGTCCGCGCTGCCAGCCGTCGTCCAGTTGCAGCGTGTTGGGTTTCGTCTGCCCGTATTCTGACATCAAGTTGTGCAGCGCCGCTTTGGCAACATCCTTCGATAGATTGCCGTAGGCGCATGACCATGAGCACCAGCCTGTAGGAATCTTGTCCGTCACCTTGACTCGGTAGCGTTTGGCCATGATGTCGGTGTAGGTGCGGAACAACTCGTCCACTTGTTTGGGAGCCGAAATGATAAACTTCTCCAGCCGATAGCTTTGCCCCTTGATGAGCGGCTTGTCTTCCATCGCAAATCGCACTTTTACACCATTCGGTGTGTAGCGAAGGTAAGCCCAGAAACGGTCTACCGTGGTCAGGGCCACCCCCAGCAGCTTGCCAGTTTTAGCGCTGTGCCATGCCCCCACATCTTTCGACATCTGCCCGTTGCTGTCGGCCATCGAACGAACCGTCACCCGGGAGTTTGTGGTGTCGCTGTTCGCGAACACCCGCACGTCGGAGGCCGTCAGATCGGGGGTGAACAACAGCTCACAATCGACGAACTTCAGGCTCTTCTCAGTGATGGGTTTCAGGCTGAGGGTGTACTCGTTCGTCTGGCCGTTGACCGACTTTACGGCAACGGTCACCGCCGTCACGCCGTCACTCAGTTTGCCAGGGCTGTGCAGCTGCACCGGCAGCGTGTTGATGGTGCCATCGGTATAAGTCATGACGATATTAGCAGTTTGAATATTGAGCTTCGCAAGCTCAGCCAGCGGAGCCGCTCCGCTAGCCGCTGAAGAGGCCAGAAGGGATGTCATAGAAAACAGCATGAGGTACGCCTCGGTGAATTTAAGAAGTTGGTTTTTCATGATTGCTCTCATATATGATAGCTTGTATACCAGTGCGTTGCCACGTGATGCTGTGCGATGACATTCCTTCACGTGGGTGGTGGAATGCATGTTTTAGGTGGTGCGGTCTGGTTCCACATGCGAACTCACTCAGCCTCGGTTCAACGCATCCGCAGCCACCGCAAGGCAGTTGGTGGTGATGGAATCCACCCCCATACTGACCAGGGCTATCATGTCGTCGCGGTGATCTACGGTCCAGACATAGAGCTTCAGCCCGGTTTGCTTCGCGGTGTCGACCAATGTGGGGGTGAGGAGACGGTAGTTGATGTTCAGTCCAAAGGCACCTGTCGCCACTATCTGTTCGCAGAGTTCGGCACAGGGGTCGCTGAAACCCAGATCGGGCAACGAGGTCTCCGCTGACACTATGTTGACCATATACCGCATACCCGCGATGTGCGGGCTCAGTGTCCCAATGTCCGCGAAACTCAAGCCTGTGAGGAAGCTCCTGTCAAGCAGGTAGCGAAGTAGCAGCTCATCTTTCAAGCCGACCACCGCCTCACGCTGCTTTACATCGATGTTCAACATATAGCTATGCTGCGCCATATGCTCCAGCACGCGCTCAAACGGCACTGCATCTGAACCTGGCGGATGGTCGTGGGAGATCACCCGCCGGGCGTTCGCATCAAGACTGAGGTCAACCTCAATGATGTCTGGGTGGTACGCCACCGCGGTACGGAGGTATTCAAGCGTATTCGGCTTGGTCCCCTCCGCACCGGAGTGCGCGGTCAACAATACCTTCTGCGGTCTCATATCACCCAGCTCTCGCGAGTTTTCGCTACAGGTGTGCGAAAGCCCCTTCGAGGTCCGCGATCAGATCCTCAGGGTCTTCTAGCCCCACGGAGAAGCGGAAGACGCCATCGCCTGCATAACTGCGCCAGGAGGCAAGCTGCTCTGTGTCCAGTTTGAAGGTGGTCTGCAGCAAATCGTCTGTGCCGAGGTAGAAGATCAGCGACCGGTGGTGGCCCAACGAGACCGCATAGTGAATCACGTGCAGGTTGTCAGCAAGCACATGAGCCGCGGCGGCTCCATTTTCCAACTGGAAGGTGATCATACCGGAGAAGTTTTTCATCTGCCGGCAGGCCAGTTCATACTGGGGGTGTGAGGGCAAGCCTGGGTACATCACGCGCTTCACGTGCGGGTTGCTCTCCAGCCACTTGGCAATCTTGAGCGCGCTCTCCTCGTGCGCCCTCATGCGCAGCGGGAAGGTCGCCAGACCGCGCATGATCAGCCATGCGTTGAATGGGCTCAGTATACCGCCCAGGCGGAGCGCTGTCGACCGGCGGATGCAATTCACCAGCTTCTTCGAACCCAGGATCGTGCCACCCAATGCGTCGCCATGCCCACCTAGATACTTGGTGAGGGAGTGGACCACAAAGTCAGCACCAAGCTCAAGCGGTTTTGTGGCAGCAGGGGTCGCGAAGGTCGAATCGACGGACAGCAGTGCGCCGCCCGCATGGGCTACTTCGGCTACCGCGGCGATGTCGGTCAGACGCATGATGGGGTTACATGGCGTTTCGATGTGTACCAGCCGGGTGTTTGGTTTCATCGCCTTGCGCACATTCTCAGGGTCAGACGTGTTGACGCGCGTCACAGTGATACCAAGCGCCGGTAATACTTCGTTCGCACTTTCCGAAACAGCAGCATAAGCGACATCGCTGATCACCGCATGGTCACCGGATTTGAGGGTGTGAAGCAGTAGCCCGAACATAGCGGCCATCCCACTGCCAAACGCCACGGCGGTCTCAGCGCCTTCCATGGCCGCCAGCTTCTGCTCAAGTTGGCTGACGGTGGGGTTTCCCCAGCGTGTATAGGCATAACCAGGGTCATCGCCCATCGCTTCAGCCGAGAAAGCGGCGCAGGCATCGACCACAAAAGTGGTGGACATCACCAGATTCGGTGCCGAGGCGTGGGTGATGGGGTCAGGTGCTTCCCCAGCGTGGATAGCGATGGTCCGGTCACCGTAAGGCTGCGTGTTGGTTTCGCCTTTTTTTGCAGGATCAGGGGTGTTCATATGTTCGTCTCCTTTCACGAAAGGTATCCGAGATAAACCGTTGATGCACCCCAGCTTACCAGGATGCTATGAGTTCATTATACAGGCCATGATGTGCTGTCGTTTCATCATCAACCACGCGAGCCATATTCTGGCAGAAGCGGGATCCCCAGCGCCTCCAGCTCGCGGCACAACAGAGCGGTGGGGAGGCCTACCACATTGTTGTAACAGCCACAGACTCGATCCACCAACACCGCGCCGTATCCTTGAATGGCATAGGCTCCAGCCTTATCCATCGGCTCACCGGTCGCCACATAACGCTGGAGCAACCCATCATCGACCTGTCGGAAGAAGACATCGGTCGATTCTGACTTCACTACCATCACACCTTGACTGCGGCATATCAGAGCGATGCCGGTATGAACCTGATGGCACTGGCCGTTGAGCAACTGGAGCATCTGCAGTGCGTGTGCCGCGTCATCGGGCTTGCCCAGCACGTGCTGCTGATAGGCGACCAGCGTGTCGGAACCCAGCACCAGCGAATCCGGATATTGGGCTGCGATGACCTCCGCTTTCCGCCTGGCCAGCTCCCGCACCATCTCGGCGGGGCTTAAGGTATCATCGATGGTCTCATCTACATCAGCCGGGAGAACGCGGAACTGCACTCCCAGTTGTGATAGCAGCTCAGTCCGGCGTGGCGAAGCGGAGGCGAGGATTATTTCGGTTGGCATATATATTCCTGTATTTTTGTATTGGACGGATCGGGCGGATGGCAGGGGGCAAGCACAGGGCAAGCACGGGGGCAAGCACGGGGGCTTGCCCCTACACTGCCTATTTCATTTGCTCCTGCGTCAGCATCACATCCGGTTGCGGGTTGCCGGTTACCGTGAATCCCCTGATTTTGAAGCTGACCTGCTGGGCGGTGTCAGAACGTGCCCAGAGCATATCCTCGCGGTAGGGGTCGTTCATCAAGAAGCCGGTGACGTCGATGTTGATATCCCCACCAATGAGAAATGCGCGACCACCAGCGTCGGCGGCATTCGCTGCGGCTGGACCAAACCGGGGAGAGTCATTATAGCTGGCCACAAACACGCCGGTCGCCATGAAGGTGGGACGTATGCCCACATTCGACTTGATGCCGTAAGTCGGCTCTACCACGAAGGCTCCCTGCCGAGCCACCTCACCCGGCTTGCTGGAAGCCACCGTGGGGAACTTCACACCATCCTGGACTGCGGTGGATATCCACGCGTTGGAGATGCGGTTGGACAGGTGGGTCGGCCACACGAAATGCACGCCGATCACGCACTGGTCCACCTTCAGCGCGCTGATGTCACCCCATGCACCATTGCCGAGGTAAGGGGCGTTCTCCCAAACGCCGTAGCCTTTGCCCTCTTCAAGATCGTAATACGAGGTGGTCATCCGCACGGGGTCGACCAGCGGATACTGCTTGCTCACCCCGATTTGAATACCCGTATGGATGCCAAAGAAGGTGACATCATCCAGCGTGTAGCCATCGGCTTGCGCCAGTTGGATGCCCACATTGTTAGGGCTCGTGGTGATGATGCCGAAAATCCACGAATAGGTTTTATCGCCCATCTTACCAGGGTTGATGTAGTTCACATTCGGCACGCCATGAACATGCATGATGCGGTTCACATCAAAACAACGGCCCATCACAAATCCGCGGCCGTAGCCGTTCAGATAGATGCGGTCGGCGATGCACTTGCCGCCCTCCACCTGGAAATAGAAGTCGTTGTAGCGGTCGCAGGCGATGTCTTCGATCACTACATTGGCGCTCGAGGTGTAGAACGTGGGGCCATATGGCTTCACGTGGTCTTTGATATAACCACGCTGGGCCGCCTCAAACGAGGGGTAATAGAAATTCGAGTTCTTGTCCTGGAACTCCTCATCACTTGGGAACGGCTGCTGGTCATACATAATCACCAGACCCTTCACGGTCACCCCCGCCTGCAGAAGGAACAGCGGCTGTTTCTGCTTGCCTGCATACTGGTCAATCCGTGGCCGGGCCAAAATCCGGGAACCCACCACCTGCGTTTGGTAACAGACCTGGTTGGTGCTGAAACCGGCCAGACTGCCCACTAGAGAGACCCCAGGCGGGATAGTCAGCACATTGGTCAGCACATAGCCCTTGTTGGCACTCACAGGCGGCACACGCACACATCCACCGATGGGAGCCGCGGCGCTCAGTGCCTTGCGGAATGCCTCCGTGTCATCGGTGACCCCATCGCCCTTGGCACCGAAAAGACGCACGTTGAACACGCCATCTATCGGCAGAGCGGCTGGCTTGACGACTGCCTTCGGCGCAGCGAATGCGGTGCTGGCCAGCACCATTGTGAATAAGCCAATCCCGAACCATTTCGTGAGCCCCATTATTTGATCTCCTCTATTATTAGCAGCACAATGTAATGTCAGACGGATTGGACCGATCCGACGGATCCGTCCAATGAATCACTCCTGAACACGGTACTTACTTCTTCGCAGCTTCGTAGATCGACTTCATCTTCCAGGAGGTGACGCGCTTGACTGCAATCTGCCCACCTTGGCTGAACAGGCTGATGCCCACATCCTCCGGTTTGTGCGCTTGCATCACCACGACCGCCTGACGGTCATTCGCAAAAACCTCCACCATGCCTTTATCGAGGAAGATGCTCAGTTTAGTCACTTCACCCTTCTTGAGCTCAAGCGGCGCGACCGTCTCACCGACTACCAGCGTTTTGTCCGCAGGCTTGATCGTGATGGGCAAGCCGTGCCCCTGAGCATCGCAGAATACCTGAACACCGTATTCCGCGGCACTGCCGGGCTGTATGGTAAGGTTCAGCTCGATGGTGTCTCCGCTGATCTTTTGCAGCATCTGCGTGTTGTTGCTGACCGTGATGTTCTCTTCACGCTTTCCATCGTAGCGAAGCACCTTAAGCTCGCGAAGCGGTTTGATCCGAAGCACGCCATCCCGAGGCAAACTGAGCTCACGCGGCAGCGACTGCACCCCGGTCTGAGCGGCCGGTAGAACACACCACGCCCACATCACACGCCGGCCATCAGGCGTGAGCACGCTTTCTGGTGCGAAAAAGTCCAGACCATGCCAGTTCATGCGAGCATGGAAATCCGGCACAAACTTCTCGTTCTTCCACTCTCCCAGATAGTATCGGCAGCCTTTGGTGTGGCTGATGCACAGCAGCATGTGCTTGTTGCCGATCTTGAAGAAGTTGGGGCACGAGACGTCCTCGTGGCTCTCCACATCCGGCATCTCGTGATCAAGAAACAGCCCCAGATACTCCCAGCTCTTCATGTCGGCGGACTTGAAGAGTGTTGGGGGTTTGCCGCTGCCAGGGGTGCCGCCGGAGAGCGCGTAGTAGCTGCCGTTGTCTACCCAGGCGTCCGGGTCCCAGTTCGCGATCTGGCTGCCGTCCTGGTCCGGCCGGACGATCGGCTCCAGCGCCACGGGTTTGCTCCATTGCTCCAACTGGTCATCCTGTGCGATGGCGATCTGGTTCCGATTCGAGCCTTGGCCATGGTAGATGATGGCTGGCTTGCCCTCTTTGGTAAAAAAGCCCGTTCCGCTGAACATACCGTGTCCGGTAAACTCCGGGGTGAGGGTGGTCTTGTGCCACGTCCAGTGCACCAGATCGGTGCTGGAGACATGCGCAAAGCAGAAGCCGCCCAGTGCGTAGATATAGTGCAGGTGATACTGACCCTTCCAGTAGAATGCGCAGTTGGGGTCGCCCGGGTTAGCCGCACCAGGACCGGGATGTGCCAGATGGTAGCTCAGCCATGTGGGATCCGGGTTGGCTGGCATTTTGGGTGTGACGACCTCACTGAAGTCATAGCTGGCAGCGATCATGGCGGCCGTCGGGGTATGGAGTTCCAGGCATCCGCCCCTGATTTTTGCCCCACCGCTCAGGTTATTCACCGGTAAATGGTTCATGCGGTCGGTTTCTTGCCCCTTTTCGAATGTCCACCAGCCGTAGGGCTCAATCGGTGAGGCTTGGTCAGGTGCCAGGGCTTTGATCTCATCAGCGGTCAAGGCTTGGCGATATACCCGGGCTTCTTCAATGGAGCCTTGCAGGTGCTGCCCGGTGGAGCTGTTCCAGTGGCGCAATCCAAACACCGCCATCTTGTCGGGGCTACTCAGAAGGTCGATGTTCTCCGCTTCATATTGGGTTGTGAGCTCACCATTACGATAGATGCGTATTTGACGGCCTTCATATACCACGGCCATTTGGATCAGCGTGTGATCGTCCGATGTCTCCACAGGGTTTGCCTGCTGATCAGCTTGCGTGCGTGCCCACATGTGGCTGCCGGCCATCCATTTACCGACGGCTTTTTCGCCAAACACGATCCCATCGAACTGATCACCAACTTGAACGGTCAGTGCACTGCCGCCCAGCTGCGTGATGTTATCAAGGCGGACCCAGGAGACCAGCGTCTTGCCTATGCCGGCAAAGGCCGGATTGCAGAATGATTAGGAATACCAGTGCGACGATTAACACGACCATCAAATGATGCATATTTGCCCCCGTGTCGCCCTTGTTTGCTGTGAGTTGTGGCGACCTCATTACAGCTATTGTGCCAGAACGGGTTTGTTTATGCTACAACATACGCCTTACGTTCGTAGGGATGGCCCTTGTGGTCATCCGCCAGATTGTTTTGACCAAGACAATATTCCCATCTCGGGGCAACAGGTCGGTGGCCGCCTTGGTTTTCGGACGGCCACAAGGACCGTCCCTACATTCTAGCCGCCACATACTCAATCACCAGCTTCGGACGCATGGCCGTATCGGGGTAGTGCCCGGAGGCCAGCACCATCCATTCCGGCACGCCGTTGCGGTTGCTGGGGTAGGTGAAGCGCATCCGAAACTGCGTCAGCCCATCACGGTTGAGCAGCGGCAGCGCATGGGCACGCAACTGGGAGTATCCAGTCAAACCATCGCGCCACACAATGATCATGCTGCCAGCATCCAGCACGTCAGGCTTGGCTTGATAATCTACGGCATCTAACCCGATCGATGGGCCGAAGGACCCCTGCTTAAGGTCAATACGGCACTTATTGCCCCACTCAGGAAGCCATTGCCAGGGTGTGATCCATGGGCTCTTGGGATCGCCCTGGTTGCTCACGCGGCTTACCATTAGGGTGGCAGACTGGATTTGGGCCCCTTCGGGAATCACGGAGGTATCAAACGACAGTATCAGCCGTGAGGCGCGGTTGGACACATCGTCACCAAACAGCATCGTGGCACCGATAGGGGAGGGCATTCCGCCTTTGCCGTTGCCCGCTAGATCTTCCCATATGTGCCCGGTCTGATCGGGTACGCAAGGAATCTCCAGGCGCACAGCCAGCGGTTTCGCCTTCACGATGGGCAACACCGCGGATTTGCTTTCGGTCTGCCTTAGGGAACTTATCTGTGCGGTGTCGCCGCTCAGCCGAAGCTGCCTGATCACACCCTGGGCTCCGAGTTTTCGCAGCTCCAGCCAGTTTATGCCCAGGTTCAGGGTCGCGGTCACGGGTTTTCCAGGCTGCCAACTGCTGTTCGTCTCCGTCAGCCACTGCAGCTTCACGCTGGCCTTCTTCCTGGCAGTGATGCCGATATACCCAGGCATGGCGGTGCCGAAGAAGCTTCGCGGCGACACCACCCAGCCGGCCTGCTTGCGCCACGAAGCCAGACTGCTCCACGACACCGGCAGGTTCCACACCTCACGAAGCTGCCCCAGGCGGTTGGATTTGTCTGAATGGTTCATCCCATCGGCTTGGTCGCTGAAGTAGCCGCGTCCATCCCGCTTATACAGCCTGTTGTTGCGCAGCACAGCCAGGTTTTTAGGGTCACCGCAGACGAGTTCGTAGTTGTCGTGCGAGTGCGCCGGGCCGCGCGCATTACCGACAAACACGTTGTCCACTAAGCTTACGTTGCGGCTGGGGCCCTCGGTGCTCAGCATGATCAGCCCTGCTGCGTCGTTCTCTCGGAACAGGCACCGCTGCACGGTGATGCCCTCGCAGTTTCCGTCGATATCCAGCCCTTCGCCATCGCCGCTTTCGTAGCGGTTGGTGCTGCTGAACTCACTGTCCTCAACGCGCACATTCACGGAGCTGCCCAGGAACAGGCTGCAGGCACCATACCAGTTAGCCCCTCCTCCTTCACGCGAGACGATGTGCCGGATGCGGCCATTGGTGATGCCTGTCGCGGCAAAGATTCCGTAGCCGCAGCGGGTGGCCACGCACTCCTCCATCGTCACATTCATCAGCCGTGAGCGGTTGGGGCGAGGGAAGAAGAAAGCTGAGTAAAACCCAGATCCACCCAGATCAGTAAAACTGCACTGTTTTACATGAACACCGTCTATGACCGTACCCTTGTCACCGACTTTCCCGCCGACAAACACGCCCGCACTCCAGGCGATCTCCAGTTCGTTATGAGGCAGCACCGGATTGGCGGTGTTGTCCAGCATATCGCGGAAATCGCATCGCGCGACCGTCACCGAGCGGTTCCCCAGGCTTTTCTCGTAGCGAAGATACAAGCCAATCTTGGCATGCTGCATCTGCAGGTCGGTGATGGTCCAGTAACATGGGTTCTCAATCTGCACGCATCGGTCCAGAACGTAGCTCTTGCGCTGGATGATCGGCTTCGCACCTTTTCCGTAGGCACCAAGGTGGATCAGCTTCTGTGCGGTGCCCTTGCCGCGCAGATGCAGCGTCTGGTTCCAGGTGTCACCGCGTTTGAGCATCACCTGATCGCCGGGCTGCAGCGTCATCGCGTTCAGCCTGGCAAAGCCCTTCCAAGCCGTCGCCACAGTCAGACCGCTGCGGGCATCACTGCCGCTGCTGGAGCTGACATAGTAGTCCATGGCGAATGCGGCAGGAGCGCATAGCGCCAGTGCGGCGATCATCAAGCAAAACCGGCGTGCGGATACCATCATAGTTACCTCTGTAGCGATGAAACTTGGTTTGGCGAAACTTGGATACCTTTTGTGAACTTCGGAACACGTAAATGATACTGGCTTTCAGATTAACTGCCGAAAACATCGCCTACTACCTTTGCATCTCGGGGCCGATATGTAAAAAGAGGGCAGCTCGTGAAGAGCTGCCCATCCGGTATCGAAACAGTTGGCGGTTAGCCGCCTTTGCGACGGCCGCTGACCAAACGCTCGGTGGTGTTCAACACACGCTTGCGGAACCGTAGTGCCTCTGGCGTGACCTCCAGCAGCTCATCATCCTTCAGGAAGCTGAGTGCCTGCTCCAACTGGAACTTCTTGGCGGGGATAATCATGACCGTGGCGTCCTTGGTGCTGCTGCGCACATTGGTCTTCTGACGCTCTTTGGTGATGTTGACCACCATGTCGTCCTCACGGCTGTTTTCGCCCACGATCATACCTTCATAGCACTCGTCACCAGGCGAAACAAACAGCATGGCGCGTTCCTGCATCGGCTCGATCATGTAAGCGGTGGCATGGCCACCCTCTTTGGAGATCAAACTGCCGTTCTGGCGGAACACGATGTCGCCACGGAATTTGTCATAGCACTTGAATGTGTGCGACATAATGCCCAGTCCACGTGTCCAGCTCAGGAAGTCCGTTCGCAGTCCAATCAGGCCGCGGGTGGGGATATCAAAGATGACGCGGTTGCTGCCGCCCTCATCTTTGCCCATCCAGGTGATTTCACCCTTGCGGCGAGATATCTGCTCGATGATCATACCGAGGGCCTCGTCATGCACGTCGACGGTCAGCTCTTCGATCGGTTCGCACAGTTCGCCGTCAATCTCTTTGGTGATGGCGCGGGGTCGGCTGGCCATCACTTCGAAGCCTTCGCGGCGCATGGTCTCCAGCAAAATCGCAAGCTGCAGCTCGCCACGGCCCGCCACGTTGATTGAGTCTGGCTGGTCGGTCTCCGACACTCGGAGGCTGATGTTGGTGCGGCATTCGCGAATTAACCGTGCGCTCAGGTTGCGCATCATGAGGTATTTACCGCTGCGTCCGGCCCATGGGCCGTTGTTCACGATAAAGTCCATGCTGACGGTCGGCTCGTCGATCTCGATCAGCGGCAGCACTTCCTGGCAATTCGGGTCGGTAATAGTGCAGCCGATCTGAATGTCTTCCATACCGGCTATCAGCACGATATCGCCTGCCTCTGCGACATCGACATCGGTGCGCTTCAGACCATGGTAGCCGAAGATGCGTGTGATCTGGAAGTTTTCGGTGCTGCCGTCACGTTTGGTGACGGTGACGACCTCACCCTTGCGGGCACGGCCACGGAGCACCTTGCCGCCAAACAGACGCCCGATGTAGTCATCGTAGTCCAGGTTGGTGACTTGTATCTGGAAGGGGCCGTCAAGGTCGCCCACAGGTGCTGGCACATACTTCATGATCATGTCAAACAGCGGTTGGATGTCCACGGGCACATCTTCTGGCTTGTTGACTGCATATCCCAGCGTGGCAGATGCAAAAATGTAGGGGAAATCGAGTGCTTCGGCATCGCATCCCAGTTCAATGAACAGGTCCAGAACCTCGTCGATCACCTCGTATGGGCGTGCACCAGGGCGGTCGATCTTGTTGACTACCACGATGGGCTTCAGCTTTTGGGCGAGTGCCTTTTTGAGCACGAAGCGCGTTTGGGGCATGGTGCCTTCACAGGCGTCCACCAGCAGCAGCACACCGTCCACGCAGCGCAGAATCCGCTCTACTTCGCCGCCAAAGTCGCTGTGACCTGGGGTGTCCACGATGTTGATCTTCGTGTCATGCACCAGCACGCTGGTCACTTTACTTAGGATCGTGATGCCTTTTTCGCGCTCCAGATCGTTGCTGTCCATGACGCGCTCTTCCACAACCTGGTTGAGTCGGAAGGTGCCGGACTGACGGAGTATGGCATCAAGAAGGGTAGTTTTGCCGTGGTCTACGTGGGCGATGATGGCGATATTTCGGATATCTTCGCGAACGATGGTTTTCTCAGATGGTGTTGGGGCTGACATGGGTCTCCTTAGGCTGAAATAGCAGGCAGCATGTTTGTATACAGTTTAGTACCAGATACATTGTAACAGACGAGGCCTGCCATTGCCGGATTTGAGCACGGATAGCGATTTGGGGGGCGGTGGTAAACGGGTGAATCGGCATGTGAGCTGGTATGAATACTAGGCTTGAATGGTCTGAACCGCGGATGACACGGATGGCGCGGAGGCGACTTAACGCTATGACGCCAAGTGGCAAAGGCCGCAAGGGTATTTGACCGCGCCGGTTTCTCGGTACACTAACGACCGCTGTGCAGCCCATCTCCGGCGCGGTCTGGCGGATAGCCAGTTACCTTTACCTCACCGACGCGACGATTACCCGCAAATCAATGCCGCGCCCTGAAGGACGGCGGCTTATTAACCGGTAAGCCGGCTGGAAGCCGGCTGCAGGCATGAAATCTGGTTTGAGAACGTGTAGAAACGGTGAGGTATGGTGTCTTTGCACTTGGTGTCTCGGTATTTCAGACGTCTTTAGACGGCTTTTCGGATAAGAAGCCGCCGTCCTTCAGGGCGCGGCGTAAGTTGGGGGCAATATACTACCTTCCTGACCTCGCACCCTGGATCGGAACTTAACGAAAGACCGGCCCGGAAAGGGAAAACCGGGCTGGTCGATCATGCTTGGGGCGGTCGCACGCCCCGCCCGAATACCAACCGACGCTACAATGTCCGCTGCAGCCGCACCATGTCATACATGTTTTTGCCGACCTTCACCTTGCCTTCACCAACGGACACAAACTTGTGGTGTTTGAAGAACTCCATCGCTTTAGTGTTCTCTTTGAAGACATCTACTGTCACATTAGTGCTCATAGGAAATGCTTCCGTGGCGGCCTCATACAGGTGAGTGCCCCAGCCATCGCCCTGGTGCGCGGGGTCTACATACAGTGCCGCCAGCTTACGACCGCCGCCACCCTCTTCGATCATGAGTGCGAAACCTACGATGCCAATCTCCGGTGCGTCCACCACCCCAAGGTAGTAACTGCTGTCCTGCATCCACTTCAAAAACTGAGCTTCCGTCAGCCGCAGCCAGGGGATAGCGGGCAGATCCTCGGCCCCAATCACACGGGCGTTAGCATCAAGAAATGAGGCCTTCACAACCTCAATTACCTTTGGAATGTCGCTCTCGTTCAACTCACGGATGCAACGGTCATTGTAAAGCATGGAAGGGTCCATCATCTACCTCCGGGTAGTGCCACGGTTGTTGTGGCTTAATTATACCCAGAGATTGTACTAGTATGAGCACTATTTTAACGGATTTCAAGCAGATTTCAGAATGCGTTGGATTGAGGCGTTGAAGGCGGGGTCTTGGACTGGTATGATATGTAGGATATGTAGGACCGCGTTATACGATTTCCCCTCCCGCCTCCTGACTTCTTTCTCCTTTCTCCTCCCTGAATAAGCCTGCCATGCGGGCATCAAGCCAGCTCCAGAACGGCTCATCAAACGCCATGTGTATTGCCAGGGCGTAGATCGGCAGATCATCGCAGTCGGCTGGCAGCTTCACCATATCCTTCTGTGTACAAATCATCGCTTCACAGCCAGCAGCCTCAGTGTCAAGCCAAAGCTGCCTTAGCTGCGCCGTGGTGATGGCCTGGTGATCACCCAACCGGCGGCGGATTTTCAACACAGCACCGAGTTGAATCAAGCTCTGCTCAAACTGCTCAGGGTGGCCCAGCCCGCTGAAGCAGCCCACGTTCCGTCCCTGCAGCCATTCGGCCGCTACGGAAGCACCATGAGCATCCCTCAGGCATGAAGCACGGCGGGTGCCGGTGAACTTGGGCAAGCCAATCCGTTTAACCGGCTTGAGAGACATCTGCTGACCATCGCTACCGGTCAGCACCAGCGCATCAGCTCGGTGCAGGTGGGAAATAGGCTCTCGCAGGTTACCGGCGGGCAAGGGCCAGCCTCCCTCAAACGGATCCGCGCCGTTCAACAGCACGATGTCGAGATCACGTTGTAGCTGGTAATACTGAAACCCGTCGTCGAGCAGCAGCAACTGGGGATGGAAGCGGTCGATGGCGGCTTGGCCCGTGATGCGGCGGTCGCGCCCCACCAGCAGCGGCACCTCTGGCAGGCTTTGTGCGATGAGGTAGGGTTCATCGCCGCTCTGATCGGGTGTGAGAAGTATGCTCTGGCCATCGGATACCACCGCATAATCACCAGTGATGTGCCCGCCATGGCCGCGACTCAAAATGGCCACCTTGATCCCGCGTTCGACGAAATGCCGGGCGATGCTGATCACAGCCGGCGTTTTACCGGTGCCTCCACAACTGATGTTGCCGATGCACACCACCGGGACGGAAAGCCTCTGACGCCGGGGCAACCGCCAGGCCAGATAGAGTTCCAACCCCGCCGCATATAACAGCGAGAGGGGCCAAAATGCGATCAGGCGGATGAGTTTAGCTAGACCGTTCACATGGATCCACCAAAGTATGCAATTCCGTTGTAAGATATTGATAGCAGGCCGTTAAATGGCCTTCTCATTATAACTTTCTTCAGAGGTGTATCACGATGAGCGAGCAGGATTTTGAACAGCAAGCTATTGAGTTGCGTCGCAAACTGGTGGCCTGGAATAAATTCCGCAGAGGAAGTCTATCTAGACTGAACCATGATGCACGTGGGCCTCTCACCTCGATATTGGGTTTCGCCGAGTTGCTGGAAGATGATTCATCCGCCAATGACACTTTGAAGCTATACGCTCAAAGGATCATTCAGTCGGCTGAGAAACTAGAAACCATGCTTCTGGATTTCAGTGATGAGCTGAAAGAATACCCGCCAGACCCATCACTGGACTAAAATAGACTACATATGGAATACGCCATCCAAACCCACGAGCTTACACGCTCGTTCGGCAGTCTGATCGCCCTCAACGACCTGAACCTTCAAGTGCCGCAAGGCACTGTGTTTGGGGTACTCGGTCCCAATGGGGCGGGCAAAACCACGATGATCCGCTTGTTATTGGGGCTGTTGCGCCCGACATCCGGCAAGGCTGAGGTGCTGGGGTATGACATCAGCACCCAATCCCACCAGATACGCCAGTACAGCAGTGCGCTGTTGGAGCATGATGGATTGTATGAACGGACCAGCGCTGAGCACAATCTGATGTTCTGGGGGCGAGCCTGCCGCATGAGCAGCAGCGAGATCCGCAGCAGGATACAGGTAGTGCTGGAGCTGTTCGGTTTGTATGAACGCCGTAAAGACATATTGGGCGAGTGGAGTCGCGGCATGAAACGCAAACTGGCCGTAGCCCGCGCACTGATGAACGAACCTAACCTGCTGTTCCTTGATGAACCGACGTCGGGGCTGGATCCGGTATCGGCGGCGGAGATGCGTCAGCACCTATCCGACATCGTCAACCAGCAAGGTGTGACGGTATTCCTCAACACCCACAATCTGGCGGAAGCGGAGCAACTTTGCCAGCAGATTGCCGTGCTGTCCAACGGATGTCTACTGGCTTGTGATACGCCCGAAAACATCCGGCGTAGTGCCAGCAGCAATGAGGTGCTGATCACCGGATCGGATTGGCCCGACATGGCCATGGTGCAAGATATCCCCGGTATCATCTCGCTCACACCGCACCCAAATGGACATCTGCAAGTCACACTGGAGCAGGGGGCTGTGGTGGCGCCGCTCATAAAAGAGCTGGTGATGGCTGGTGCCTCGATAGAAGAGGTGCGCCGCGATACCGCCAGCCTGGAACAGGCCTTGCTGACACTGGTGGAGGGTAAACCCAATGGTGCGTGATGTGCTCACAATGATTCAAAAGGAGATGTGGGAGTACTGGCAGATGCGGGGCAGCAAGGCACCCTGGAAGGGGCACCTGTTCGCGATCATTTTGTTTTCCATATGGCCCGCCATGAGCGGTGCAATGTTGCTGGGCAGTCCCTGGTGCGCACTTATGTGGGCCTGGATAGTCACCCTCATGACGATGCCGTATGTGGCGGACAGCTTCGCCGGCGAGCGTGAGCGTCATACGATGGATACGCTGCTTTCGTCCAGACTGTCAGACGGGGCGATTGTGGTGGGGAAACTGCTGTCCGCCAGCCTGTGTTCATGGATCACAGGTATGGCCAGTCTGCCCATTTCTGTGCTGCTTGCTAATGCGATCAGCCCTAACCACGTCCCTGTGCATCTGCACCCTACGGTGTGGTTTACCGCCCCCATCCTGGCTTTGAGCATGGCTTTTATGGTGGCCGGTTACAACTCCATTATTGTGGTGAAAGCGGTCACGGTCAAGCAAGCTACCCAATCCGCCAGCTATGGCTCGATATTTATGATCATCATCCCGCTGCTCGCGATGCGGTTCTTGCCGCAGCATACCTTGCAGCAGTTCATGGCCTCTTTGGGGAAACTGCATCCTGTGCCGGTGCTTCTCTCCGCTTCGGCCATCGCGGTGGTGGTTGGGATGATCTGCAGCGCGTTTGGTTTGATGCGGTTCAGCGGTCTGCGCAAAGACGGCGCGTGACGGGGGGCTGGCCAAGTCGCAGGTGATCAGCCACAGTGCCGCGGGTTTAGTCACCCCATGAATGGGGTTCCCTCACCGCGCGTCTATGTATATGCAGCCCGCAAGCGGGCGCGGGGTGCACTCCGCCAGCGCCCGCAGGAGCGAAGCGACGCGGGCAGCCATACGATCAGCGACGGGTGATGGAGCCCCCTGGGGCGATGGAACCCGTCGACGTGGGGCTTGTTGCCTACGTTCCTTGGTGCACGGAATTGTCCTTAAAGACCGCTGGCATATATCGCATGCTACCGTCCACGCTGCCGCGGGTTTAGTCACCCCATGGGACTGCGTCCCTGAATGGGGTTCCCTCACCGCGCGTCTAGGTATTTGCAGCCCGCCAGCGGGCGCAGGGAGCCCGCCGCTAGCGCCCGCAGGAGCGAAGTGACGCGGGCAGCAATCTGATCAGCGACGGGTGATGGAGCCCCCTGGGGCGATGGAACCCGTCGACGCGGGCTTGTTGCCTACCTCGCAGGCTAATCAGCCACGGTGCGCTGGTTTAGTCACCTCACGCCACTTCGGTTACAATACCCATCCGCGTTTATCCGCGTTTATCCGTGGATAAAATGAACCCCATCACAGGACGGGTAGGATGAGTATGACGAGTAGGACATGTTTGCTTGGCGCCTCCCCTCCTGACTCCTTGTCTCCTCACTCCTGTCTCCTCGATTCAAACCAGATGGTAAACGGCCCGTCGTTGCACAGCTCCACCAACATGTGCGCGCCGAACTGTCCGGTCTGCACCGGCACGCCTTGCTGGCGCAGCAGCTCCGCGGTTAGCAGATACAGCCGTTTCCCCTCTTCAGGGCTCGAGGCCTCGCTGAAACCCGGCCGTCGGCCCTTGCGCACATCACCATATAGTGTGAACTGGCTGACCAGCAGCAGCTCTCCCCCCACATCCCCCAGGCAGAGGTTGGTTTTGCCGTTCTCATCCTCAAACAGGCGCAGGTTGATGATCTTCTGAGCAATGATCTGGGCGTCGGCATCGGTGTCGCCCTGCCCCACGCCGACGAACACCAGGTAGCCCTTGTCAATCGAGGCGATGCATTGCCCGTCTACATTGACCGAGGCACGAGTGGTCCGCTGTATGAGTATGCGCATGATGAGTCCTCCAAAACAGTCGTGGTATTCCAAGGGACAATCTACCATAGATGCAATATGGGTGCGAACTCGCGCTGTGTAACATGCGGTTTCCTAGTTGGATGCCATACGGTCGGCACAAGCATACGATGGGGTTGAGATTTGTGATTCGTTTTTGAATTCAATGCTAATACAACTCCAATGTAACAATCACCCCCTTGACATCAGTATGGGTATAAAGTAAGGTTATATCAGTCTGGCATAAAAACGGATGCAACGTCGGTGGCAACCCCGCGAAGGGCGTGTAGTTCATAGTGATGATCACGTGGAACAATTGGATCCTGCCGTCAACCTTCTACGTGTGCAGGACAGGCGACGGGCAGTGCAGTATTCGGGACAAGGTAACTGTTATAGAGCAGGAAGAGCGTATTTGGGAGGTTTGGTATGGTAATGGGAAATCACAGTCTTATCCGTCTATATGTTGTTTCGATTATAGTAGTTGCCCTGACTATTGGTGCTAGTCCGAGCGCACAGTGCAGATTCCGCCCACCAGATACTGGAGTGTTGATACAAGAAGCATCAGTGGTGGCTGTGATTCGTGTCCAATGGATTAGACCAATCGAAAAACGAGGAAGTAAGGAATACGGGGAGGGTTATGTAACAGCCAAAGTCCTTGAGACACTCAAGGGGAGTCTGTCATCTGATAGCGTTGTCATTAGAACAGATTCGCATATGGAGACAGGTGATATTGCGGCTTACCGCCCCGAACATACCTACCTGATTTTCCTTGTTCGCGATGGGGCTGTATACCATGCGATGTACGGCCACTTCGGCGTGTTTCCAATAGATGAGCAGTGCAAAGTGAACCTCTGGAACAAGCCAGGAGCAAGGCGATCCTATCCTGACTTTTCACACAAGGTAGATTATAAGGATGTTAGGAAACAGATCGTGGACAACCTAAAGAAACATGGTGAGTATCAGCCTGCCAAAAATGCACTCGTGTACAACTGTATTCCCGCTCATATCGACCCGAATATGGTTGGACCTAGCATGAGGACTATTGTGCAGCAATCTAGCCTCATCGCGGTGGTTGAAACACGATGGGTGACACCGGCTGATCAGCCAACAAACAAGAAAGCGAGACTCCACAGTCGCGTGGATGTTAATATCCTCGAAGTGCTGAAGGGCAATGGTAGTGCCAAGAGCATTGTGATTGGCACCATACTTGAGCCAAAGTTCGGCGACGCAGGGGCGTTTAGTCCCATGCGCAGGCAGTTGGTTTTCCTCAAGCAAGATGGCAGGCTGTATCGTTCCGTTCACGGCCGATGCGGTGTCTTCGACATGGATGGCCCCTATGTGATTGGATGGACAAAGCGCGGGGGGGCCTGTTGTCCGAGGCCGACAAGCAGTGTTAGTCTACAGAATGTGAAAAAAGTGATATCTTCATATCTGTCCTTCATGAACTAATCCCCTGGTTGGCAGCAACAGATAAGCTTGCTGCTGCCATAAGTGGTGAAGGTGAAGCCATGACTAAGATTACACAATAGTCCGCTGGATGAGTATGCGCATGATGAGTTTTTCAAAACTGTAGCGGGGTTGCTCAATTGGATAATCTACCATAGATGCACGAAACAGGGCTTCTCCGCTGGCACGAAGGAGCCTTGTCACTCAGCTTGGCGTATACACACTCATGCATACTGCCTCTGGAGCGGGTGGGCGATGCTCCAGATCAATTCATTTGTAGCGGGGTTAAGCCGATTGGCTTGCGGTTATCGCCTGGTCGAGATCGGCGATAATGTCGGCCACATTCTCCAGACCGATGCTCAGCCGCACATAGTCTGGGGTCACACCAGCGGAGATCTGCTCCTCTGGCGACAACTGCCCGTGCGTGGTGCTTGCGGGATGGATGATCAGGCTTTTCGCATCACCGATGTTCGCCAGATGCGAGAAGAGCTTCACGGACTTTATCAGCTTCACGCCCGCTTCGGCTCCGCCCTTGATGCCAAATCCAATGATTGCACCTTGTCCGTTGGGTAGGTATTTCTTCGCTCGCACGTAGTCGGGATGGCTGGAAAGCCCAGGGTAATTCACCCATGCGACGGAGGGATGGGCCTCCAGCCAGCGGGCCACCTGCAGCGCATTCTTGCAGTGTTCTCGTATTCGCAGGGGGAGGGTCTCCAGTCCCTGGGTGAACAGGAAGCTGTTGAATGGCGAGACGGTCGCGCCGATGTCGCGAAGGAGCTGCACACGCGCTTTCAGCACATAGGCGATTCCGGGCACGACCGCCTGGTCGTGCAGACCAAACGCCGACCAATAGTTCACGCCATGATAACTGGGGTCTGGGCCATCGATCTCCGGGAACTT
This sequence comes from Armatimonadota bacterium, assembly GCA_963677485.1. Taxonomy (GTDB): domain Bacteria; phylum Armatimonadota; class HRBIN16; order HRBIN16; family HRBIN16. The sequence continues at coordinate 3,107,924 of OY781964.1, forward strand.
GCCATTACCCCAGTTGAATTTTCCGCTGTCCACAATGGCGCCGCCGATGCTGGTACCGTGGCCGCCAATGAACTTGGTGAGCGAATAAACTGCGATGTCCGCGCCAAAATCAAACGGGTTGAAGATGGGCGGGGGTGCTACGGTGTTATCTACCACCAGTGGGATGCCGTGTTTATGCGCCACGGCGGCCAGTGCCTCAAAATCATCCACGTTGTTCTTGGGGTTGCCGATGGACTCGGTATACACCAGCCGCGTGTTGTCATCAATGGCGGCGTCAACCGCATCGATGTCAGCGGAATTCACAAACTTCACAGTGATTCCCAGTTTGGGCAGCGTGTAGTGGAACAGGTTGTAGGTTCCACCATAAAGGTAGCTGGTGGACACGATGTTCTGTCCCGCCTGGGTGATGTTCAACACCGAGAATGTGATGGCGGCGGCTCCCGATGACAGGGCAAGAGCACCACTGCCGCCGTGCAACTGCGCCAGCCGCTGCTCCAGCACATCGGTGGTCGGGTTCATTATGCGGGTGTATATGTTACCGAATTCCTTCAGACCGAACAGATTGGCGGCGTGCTCTGGGCTATTGAACACATATGATGTGGTCTGGTAAATAGGCACGGCCCTGGAGTTCGTGGTGGGGTCTGGCGTCTGCCCGCCATGTAAGGCGATGGTCTCGATACCTTGGTTCGTAGTCTGGCTCATTTCGGGTTCCTCCTGAAGGTTATCACATATACACCCGGTCAATACAGTGTTTTCCGACCGGCATAGTAAAGTATCCATTATTTTAAGACGCATGTCAAGCCGTATTGCGCATAATATTGCGATTCTATGGTATTTTTATGTCACGACTGCGATACCGGACTGTATTGCCTGCATTGGCTGTTTCTACGGGCGGCTGCCTGGGAACGCCAATCTCCCGATTGGCATTTCCGTCCCCATCCTTCCCATCTTCCGCATCCGTGACATCCGCGTGATCCGTGGTTCAGACCATCTGTGCAACCATCCAAACCCCATCGCCTGCTCCGTTAGCCGGCATATCAAGGGAAACAGTATAATGTAATGTGTGAATTACCGGAGGTTGTAAATAGTGATATCCCGTCTACAAGAGGTAGAGACCCACTTTCTGGAAGTCGAAAAGGCCCTTAGCGACCCTAATGTGTCCAGTGACCCATCTGAGCTGCAGCGTTTAGGCAAACTCCATTCGGAGCTAAGCCCCATCATTGAGGCCTATCGCACGCTGCGTGACACGATGCAAGGCATCGCAGACGCAGAAGCGATGTTGGCTGACCCTGAGCTGCACGACATGGCCCAGGAAGAGCTAAATGAACTGCGCAGCCGTGTAGATGACCAACAAAAACACCTCACTCTGATGCTCCTGCCCACCGACCCCAACGATGATAAAAATGTCATTCTTGAAATACGCGCCGGCACAGGGGGCGAAGAGGCGGCCCTGTTTGCTGGCGACCTTCTGCGCATGTATATGCGGTATGCCGACCGCAGGCATTGGAAGTATGACCTTCTGAGCGTAGATGAGACAGGTATTGGCGGATATAAAGAGGCAGTCTTGAACATACAGGGTCAGGCAGCCTATTCGCAGTTGAAATTCGAATCCGGCACCCATCGCGTGCAGCGAGTGCCAGCCACAGAGACCAGCGGCCGTATCCACACCTCAGCAGCCACGGTGGCCGTCTTACCTGAAGCCGATGTGGTTAGTGTAGATATTAAACAAGAAGATTTGCATATCGAAACATATCGATCCAGCGGTGCTGGCGGACAGAACGTGCAGAAGAACGAAACCGCCATCCGCATCACGCACCGGCCCACGGGTATGGTGGTCACCTGCCAGGATGAGCGCAGCCAAGGTCAGAATAAGCTGAAGGCTATGATCATCATCGCCTCCCGTTTGCAGGAGCAGGCCGAAGCCGCCGCTAGCGCCGACCGCACTGCCGACCGCAAGTCACAGATCGGCTCGGGCGACAGAAGCGACAAGATCCGCACCTATAACTACCCCCAGGGACGCATCACCGACCATCGTATCGGGTTTTCGTCCTACAACCTGGCAGGGGTGATGGATGGAGACATCCAGGAGTTTATTGACGCACTCATCGCAGACGATCAAGCAAAGAAGCTGCAATCGACGGAAGATTAGTGCATTCAGGAATCGCAAACGGAAAATATAAGACATAGAGGTAACCGTGAGCATCTACAGCATCATGCACTCATTACAGGCACAAGCCGGTATCATCGCACTCTGCGCGGTGCTCATAGCCTTGATCTGTCTCATCATGGCCATTCTAGCGTCTCTCAGGCTGCGGGCTCTGGAAGCGCGATGGAAAATGGCCTTCCGTAACTCGGCTGGCAACTCCATAGAGGAGGCCATCAGCAGCAGGCTTGTTGTGGTAGAGGGTATGGATCAGCGAGTTAAATCTCTGGAATCCCACGCTTTCCAATCCGACGCGCAGATGGCTTTGTGTCATCAACGCATTGGAGTGGTGAGGTACGATGCCTACGACGACCTTGGGGGACAGCAGAGCCTCTCTTTGGCGATCATGGACAACGCCGATAACGGCATTGTCATCACCAGTGTTTTAGGCCGGCAAAGCCAGCGAACCTATGCCAAGAAGATCGTGAAAGGCCGCAGCGATTCCCCCCTCTCACCGGAAGAAAAGCAGGCAATTGTCGATGCATTTGGTCAATCGAGCAACGCCAAATGAGCGGAGAAATCGCAGATATAGAGTTAGTCAAGAGGGCTCAAGCCAGAGACCGCGACGCGTTTGATCTGTTGGTCAGGCGCTACGAAAACTACGCATATAATCTGTGTTACCGCCTGACAGGAAATGCCGCTGACGCCTCTGATGTGCTTACCGATGGGTTCACCAGGGCCTGGAACGGTTTGGTCAACTTCCGTGGCGACGCGAACTTCCGCACCTGGATGCACCGCATCATGGTGAACACCTTCCTCGACTTCCGCAAAAAGGCCATGGCTCGTCCCAGTTACTCGCTGGATCAGGCCATCGAGATGACCGACCAGAACCTGCAGCGCCAGATACAGGATGACGGCCCCGGTCCTGCTGATATTTTAGAGACGAAAGAGCTTCAAAATGAGCTGCAAAAAGCCCTCATGAAACTCCCAGACGACCGTCGAATGTTGCTGGTTCTGTTCCACTTTGAGGAACACAGTTACGAAGAGATCAGCGAAATTCTGGGCCTGCCTGTGGGCACGGTAAAGAGCCGTCTGAACCGAGCCCGGCTCAGTTTGCGTGAAATACTGACCAAGATGCGGGAACTGTCTTAACGGGCAGGGCGTCTAAATTGTGTTTCAGGTCAGGGTTAGCCCTGCGGAAGGCGGCACATAATGCATTGCGATCAGTTTGAAGAACTCCTCTCCGAGTATATGGACGGCAGCTTGGCGCAAGCACTCAAGCTTAACATGGATTCCCATCGCAGTGGGTGTTCCGCTTGCTCGCGTCTCGTCGCCGAGATGCAACTGATCTACACGGCAATGGACACCATGCCCGCTCTAGACACCCCACCATGGATGCATGAACGCATCATGGCACGCGTTGAAGCGGAAGGCACCAACAACCGCAAGCGGTCATGGTTGAGTAACCCGTGGCAATGGGTGGGTGCAGTGGCTGCGGTCGCAGCCGTTGTCACCATGGCAGTGATCATCCCTTCTGCTAACAAATCCCAGGTTCAGATGAGCCTGCTGAGTAAGCAGACAGATGCTATTACAAACCAACAGACGGATCTGTCGATTGTAGTTGAGCAAGCGACATCCGGTGGTAATCCGCTGGGATGGGTCTTGCGCCTAAGCCCGAAGAGCGTCATGCAGGCCGAAGTCCGTATTGTCACGTTCGATCATAGTCTGCCGATAGAGAGCAGCTACTGGAAAGGACTGGCCAACGGACAGCCGATTTCCTTGCCTGCTCAAGCATCGTCAACCGAAGCCCAGGCCTTATATGCAGAAGTGCTTTGGAGTGACCAAACGAGAACATCGATCTGGCTGCCGCAGCAGCTGCTGCCAGATGGTCACCTCGCCAAACTGCAAAATGCGGATATCGGCGTCGGACAGGCTCTGAGCACTATCAGTGCCACATGGGGTGTGAAGATTGTTCTTAAAGGCCATGTGCAGCCTGACGTGCACCTGAACTTGAATGCCCGGGCCGCTTCTGTAGACCAGGTAATGAGTTCCATGGCGGATATGCTTGGGTTGAAGCTCTCACGCCCCGCTATGGACACATTTGTGTTATCACAAGAGTAACTCGGACACCGGGCCATTTCGCCAACCGCAGCATGATCAAACATGCTGCGGTTTTTTGTTTGGCGGATGATCCTTGTGGTCATCCGCGGCGTTGGTTGGATACATATCCGGTTCGTGGGGCGGGGTAACCGGCTGGTTCCCACGCAGGTTTTCGGATGACCACAAGGGTCACCCCTGCGTTCCGCGTATTAAAACGGGTTCTGCGACGGTTGCGGCCGCCCTCCCCATACGCCGGCCGGTATCCTGCGACCAACGCCACCGATCTTTCAGAGCAATTCCATGCGCCAAGGTAAGAAGTTGACCAGCCCGCGTCGACGGGTTCCATCGCCCCAGGGGGCTCCATCACCCGTCGCTGATCAGATGGCTGCCCGCGTCGCTTCGCTCCTGCGGGCGCTGGCGGAGGGCACCCCGCGCCCGTTTGCGGGCTGCGAATAGCTAGACGCGCGGTGAGGGAACCCCGTTTACGGGGTGACTAAACCCGCGGCAGGGCGGCCGGTAACCTGCGACCAACGCCACCAGCACGCGTCGACGGGTTCCATCGCCCCAGGGGGCTCTATCACCCGTCGCTGATCAGATGGCTGCCCGCGTCGCTTCGCTCCAGCGGGCGCTGGCGGAGGGCACCCCGCGCCCGCTTGCGGGTTGCAAATAGCTAGACGCGCGGTGAGGGAACCCCGTTCAGGGGCGCAGTCCCATGGGGTGACTAAACCCGCGGCAGGGAGGCCGATTAGCCTCGATATGCGCTACATCACCAAGTGTGATACCGCTGTGAAACACCCCTGTGGTCATCCGCGGTGTCGGTTGGGTACATTCCGGTTCGTGGGACGGGGTAACCGGTTGGTTCCAAGCGAGGTTTGCGGATGACCACAAGGGGCATCCCTACGAATTCCGTGTATTAAAACGGCATCTGCGACGGTTGATCGCTTACGGAATGGGTGCCTTAACCCGCGGCAGGGTGGCCGGTAACCTGCGACCAACGCCACCAGCACGCGTCGACGGGCACACAACCTGGTAAAAATCAGGTATCATATTACAAATACCTGTATGCGGGTAACCTTGGACGGCCGCATCGCGGGTATTGAGTTCCCGATGAAAATATTGAATTGGAGGTCTTTCAGTAATGAAAAAGCTTCTATTAGGCATGGTCGCGGCCGCAACTCTTCTCAGTGCAGCCACCGCCTCCTATGCACAGTGGCAATATCCTTCGGCAGCTAAGCCGTGGACGATTTCTATTGGTGGGGTTTTCCATAACAACGATGAGGTAGCTCCGGGGGTCACCGTCAAAGACGGATGCTCATTATCCGCCAACTACACATTTGGAAATTACCCTTCCAGTGAGGCCTTTGTGAACCTTCAGACGGATTTCTACACGGTGCGAACCCCTGTGGAAAGTAAAAACGCCTACAGCGTAACTCCGCATGTGGGCTACCGGTATTTCCTGGACACAGAGAAGTCGCTCTATATCGCTCCATCTGCGGGTATCACATACAGCAATAGCGGAGCTTCAGGCTACGACAAGACCCTAACCGACCTCTCAGCTTCGCTGGCCCTTGGCCTGAAGTTGAAGGACATCCGTTCCGAAATCTATTGGAACGCCATCCCAGGCCACAACCTCAATGACTCTTGGGGATTGAAGGTCGGTTACCGCTTCTAGTTCACACGGGGGCGTGTTTGATCTACGCCCCCGCCTTTTCGATACCCCTTCACCCCATACCAGAAAGGTTTGGTAATAACCCCGGATGGCCAAATCAACTACTAAATTCGTATGCAGTGCCTGCGGTGTGGAGCTGCCTCGATGGTATGGCAAGTGCCCCGAGTGCAACGAGTGGAACAGCGTCAATGAAGAAAGTATAGCCACGATTGCGATCCCCTCCAAGATGCCCATCGCCAGCACACCATCAGCCATCATCGGAGCCTCACTGCCACTGAAACTTGATGGTGTGCAGACAGAGGATCAACCCCGCATAGTCACAGGTCTCGCCGAGTTCGATCGGCTGTTGGGCGGCGGTATCGTGCCCGGGAGTGTGGTGTTGTTAGGCGGTGATCCTGGCGTTGGCAAGTCCACACTGCTCACGCAGGTGAGTGATACGCTCAGCCAGCGTATTCCCGTGCTCTACATCTCCGGTGAGGAGAGCGTGCATCAGGTGAAGCTCCGGGCCAAACGGCTGGGAGCGGGCAGCGGTGAACTCTATGTGCTGGCCGAAACAGTTCTGGAGCATATGCTGGCGCGTATCGAGGCCATGAACCCATCGGTTGTGGTCATCGACTCCATCCAGACCACTCGGGCCGCCGCGATCGACAGCCTACCCGGCAGCGTGGCGCAGGTGCGCGGCTGCGGCAATGCGCTGCAGCGTCTGGCGAAGGAACAGGGGGTCGCGGTGTTTCTGGTGGGGCATGTGACTAAAGAGGGCGGTCTTGCTGGCCCGAAGGCATTAGAGCACATGGTGGACACCGTGCTCAGCTTTGAGGGTGACTCCCACTTGAACTACCGTATCCTGAGGGCGACCAAGAACCGGTTTGGCAGCACAGACGAGATCGCGCTGTTTGAGATGCGTGGTCAGGGCCTCACGAGTGTAGAGAACCCCTCCGCATGGCTGCTGGCAGAACGTGCAGAACAGTCGCCTGGCAGCGTGGTCACCTGCATCATGGAGGGATCCCGTCCGCTGCTGGTGGAGGTGCAGGCGCTGGTCTGCCATAGCTACTTAAATCAGCCGCGACGACAAGTGACCGGCCTCGACTACAACCGTGTGAACATGATCCTGGCGGTGCTGGAAAAGCGTGCCGGTATCCGGCTTAGCGATAAAGATGTGTTTGTGAATGCGGCTGGCGGTGTGAATGTGCGCGAACCGGCCGCCGACCTGGCCATCGCCCTGGCGGTGTGCAGCAGCCTTAGCGACCGCGCCTTGCCCCCGGACCTGGCGGTGATGGGGGAGATCGGGCTGGCTGGCGAGGTACGCGGCGTGACCGCCAGTGAGGCGAGAGCTAAGGAGATATCACGGATGGGGTTCAACAACGTGATCTGTGCCCGCCGAGATGCCAAGAGCCTGAAGCTGCGTGTTGCTGGTCTAAATTCTGTAGGCGCAGGTTATCTTGCCCAGGCACTCAGCGCATTGGCAGGCCTGCAGTCGGAGCATTCGCCGGAGCAGGACGCGGAGTAGGGGGCTGTCCAGGTAATTCCACCTGGTTCAACAGCACTGCACGGACCCCCATCGAACTGGTTCGTGCCATCTTCGGGTAATATAAGTAAAACACGCCTGTGAGCAAAAGGAGATCAGACCATGACCATCACGCATGTTGTGAATGGGGATCATACGGCAGAGCTTATTCGTCAGAGCGGGTTACCTGGTGATGTGTTATTATTCACCGACGTTCTGCACGAAGGACCCGTATTGCACGCCCCTATCCTTGAGCATCATGAACGGCGCGCGGGGTTCCTGGCAGGATGCGGATGGGGCGAGTACGAAAGCCTACTGGAGTTCTACCACAGCCAGGAAGAGGCGTTGATGTACTACGCGGAAGAGGGCAAACTGGTGCTGTGGTGCGAGCATGATGTTTATGACCAGCTTCTTCTGGCCCGCTGGCTGACGCTGATGGATATCGTGCTGGATCAACCTTACGATCACCATATGGTCTGTGTAGGGCATGTGGAAGGACGGCCCAACTTCCGTGGTTTAGGTGAGCTCACACCACCCGAAATCGCGAAACTATACGATAAGCGACGCCCTGTGTCCCATGCAACCATGTCCGATGGGCATCTTTCCTGGCATGCTCTCTGCGCTGAAGGACCAGCCATGATGGAGGTCACTTCCCAGCAGTCTCTGCACGACCTGCCTTACATGAGCAATACCATGTACCGCCTGCTGCAGCAGTATCCAAAGCAGGGTAGCGGATTATGGCGAACCGGTGAGCAGATACTCTACTGCCTGGAATCTGGCCCGAAGACCCCCTTTGAGCTGTTTGCCAACGACACGGAGATGGAGCAGAGCCCCTTCATGGGTGATGCCACCTTCTGGCTGCACGTGGAGCGATTGTCCAATGTGGACGATCCCGCCCTTACCTGGGAGGATGGCACGCCGTTTATCGCGCACAAGGCCCTCACATCTCCACCGGACAAGTTCAGAGATGAGCGGCTGCAGCTCACGCAGTTGGGCCGGAGCGTTTTGCAATACCAGGTTGATTTCGTGAAACACAACCAAATCAGCTATTGGATAGGCGGAGTCGAGGTCGGCCCAAACGCCCCCTGGCGCCGTGGCGATGACGGTCATGTGAAGTTGATGAAGGGCTCATAACCTGATCAGATGTGCTTGATCGGTCTAATTCGCCCGATCCGTCCGATACCTACAATCGCAAAAAGAGGGGATGGCGACTATGACCATCCCCGTTTCCCACTTGTGTTTGACACGTGCGCAAGGGGAAATTAGAGGGCAGCGTCCCCGGTTTCACCGGTTCTGATGAGGACGCTTGCCGCTAGACTGGTTACGAATATCTTCCCATCTCCTACCTCTCCGGTCCTAGCTGTATCCTGTATCACATCCAATACCATTGACAGCTTGTCATCGGGAACTACCACGCATATCTCGGCTTTCGGCAGTAGATTCACTGTGATAGTGGACATTCGGAAATGGTCGGTATATCCCTTCTGTCGGCCGCAACCCTGCACTTCCGTAACGGTCAGTCCTTCAACTCCGATATCGTGAAGTGCATCTTTCACAACCTCAATTGCTTGAGGGCGGATGATAGCTAGAACCTGCTTCATAGTCGACTCACCTGTTACCCTTCGTGAACCTGTGCTTTTTGCTGTGTGTTGAAGCCTACGTCGTGCATGTCATCACGGGGATAAGCCAGCATGCCTACCTCAGGAATGTCTAAGCCGTTGATTTCATCCTCGGCCTTCACACGCATCCCAATGGTCTTCTGGCATATCTTGAAGAATATCCAAGAAGCGCTGTAGACAAACACGATGCAGGCGATACAGCCAATCAACTGGGCGACGAACTGCTTAGGATCGCCATACAGGATGCCTTTGACCGTTCCAGGCACACCGTTCCAGCCATCGCCATAGGTGCCGTCTGCGAAGATACCTACAGCCAGAACACCGAACAGGCCATTGAAGCCGTGGACAGCGATCGCACCAACTGGGTCGTCGAGCTTCATTTTGTTTTCAACGAACCATACTGCCCAGATGACCAGCACACCAGATATCAAGCCGATGACAAACGCCCCTGCTGGGTTGACGAAGGCACAAGGCGCCGTGATGGCGACCAATCCAGCGAGCATACCGTTCGCGCTCATGGCGGGGTCTGGTTTTCCGTTCATCTTCCAGGTGACAAACATGGTCATCAGCATTCCGGACGCACTCGCGATCATGGTGTTGACAGCAGCCACACTCAAGCGCAAGTCTGTTCCGGCCAAGGTGCTGCCTGCGTTGAAACCAAACCAGCAGAAGGCCAGGATGAACGTGCCAAGCAGCGCCATAGGGATGTTGTGCCCGGGGATAGCCACTGGTTTACCATCCTTGCGGAACTTACCGATGCGGGCTCCAAGAACCACTGCACCAGCCACACTGGCGATACCGCCCACGCTATGCACTACCGACGATCCTGCGAAGTCCACTACACCATGACCTAACCCGAAGTTGGCACCTAGTGTTGCCAACCAGCCACCGCCCCATACCCAGTTCCCAAAGATGGGATATAGGAACATGCTCACGAAGAAGCCCCAGAGCACGAAGGCACTGAACTTCCATCGCTCGGCCAGTGCACCAGTTGGTATGGTCGCCGTGGTGTCCATGAACACCATTTGGAACAAGAACATGGCCAGCACACCTACATCATAGGTGTTTCCGCTTAACGCAAAACCGTGGGTGCCAAATAGCCCCAGGGACTTGCCGGCGATGGTGATCGCAAACTCGTGACCTATCAGGGGGGCGGTTCCACCAAGGTTGGCGATCGCTCCCACGCCGCCGAACATCAAACCGAATCCAACCAGGAAGTAGCCCACGACGCCCAGGGCGTAGATAGCGAAGTTCATAAACATCACTTCAGCAGCGTTCTTCCTGCGGCAGAAACCTGTCTCCACCAGCGCGAAACCCGCTTGCATATACATGACCAGGAAGCCGCAGATCATGGTCCACACGAAGTTGATCCCGATCTTGTTCTTGCCCACCTGAGCCCCAATTTCAGCGGTGGTGGGTTTGCCTGCTTCTTTGGCCGTGACGTCGTTGATAGTTCCTGTGGTCGCTCCACTGGGGTCACCAACCACTGGGGGTGGTGCTGGAGCGGTCGCCGCTACTGTTGATGGAGCCGCGGAAGGCGTCTGATCCTGCCCTACGGCTCGATAGCCTACCAGCCCGACGATTACGAGTATCATACCCAGAATGCCGAGCCATCGGCGGAGGTGTCTAGTGTTTTTCATTTCGGTCACCTTTCTGTGTCGTTTAGGACCGCCAATGGTGGTTGTTTAGACGCCGCCGTCTGGACCGCACTTCACAGTAAGCGCATACCGTGAGTGTTAGTTCTCTAACACCCGAAGTATTGATTTCCGATGTCTATCTCGCAGCTTCGGAAGCGACCGTGGCCACATGACTCTGCGGCTCAACCGGTGTCTCGTCAGGCTTCGGAAAGACCATTCTCAGCAGCACAGGTGTCACCACCGTGCTTACCAAAACCATTAATATCATCGATGCATATTCCGGCTTGCCGATCACTCCAGCACTCAGCCCTACCTGGGCCACGATCAAGCCCACTTCTCCCCGGCTGATCATCCCAATGCCAACTCTCAGTGACTGTAGATTGTTAAAGCCGGAAAACCTGGCTCCCAGACCACAGCCAACCACTTTGGTTAACAATGCGATCGCCACAATCGCCAATGCGAACGGCAGGACGGCTGATGTGATTAGGTGAATGTTTGCTCCTAGTCCGATGCTGGTAAAGAACACGGGGACGAATAGAGCGTGCATCATCGGTTTGACAGAACTCTCTATCTCCTCTCGGAATCCGCTCTGCGAAAGGAAGACACCCACCAGGTAGGCTCCTGTGATGGCAGCGACCTGCCCAATCACTTCAGCCAACACCGCAAATACCAGCATCAGCACAATCGCTCCTGCCGCCGCTGTGTGCTCGCTGTGCAGGCGGTTGGCCAAATGCACCACACCGTCGAATTTGCGTCCCAGCAGCATTGAGACTACAAAGAACATCGTCATCAACACGAACACACAACCTACTGCCAGGGCTGGGCCGTTCGATATGCCAGATAGATGCGCGATTTCACTGGCCATGACCGGAGCTAACCCTGAGGGGTGAAGTTGACTTGCTCCCATGGTGGCACTGAAGGCGATGACTACGCTCAGCACGATGATGCCAAGGATGTCGTCTATCACAGCGGCCCCCAGGATCGTCATGCCTTCAGGCGTCTGCATCGCCCGCAGCTCCATGAGAGTCTGTGCGGAGATGCTGACCGATGTGGCCACCATAACCGTGCCGATGAAGGCACTTTCACCGATCCCAAGACCGAAAAGTCGGCAGCATACAAAGCCGAGTATGAGCGGGAGGATCACGCCGCTAACAGCCGACCACAGGGCGGTTTTCCCAACCTTCCGCATCTGTGTGAGGTCGGTCTCCAACCCGGCGGTGAACATCAGCAGAAGCACGCCAAGGCTGGCAAACACATGCAGGTGATCGCTTAGCCAGGCACTGCTGGACGTGAACATATCCCATTTCAACATGTTGAGGAATGACGGGCCCAAGAGCAGCCCAACCATGATTTCACCGAATACCACAGGCTGGTGTAGATAGCGGGCACTGATGTGTCCAGCCAGCTTACATGCGGTGATGATGATGATGAGTGCTACAAGAAGCTGCAGTTCGTGGCTCATGGCTATCCTCCTGGTGTTATTCGTAATCCACAACATTGGAGTAGAGAGTCTACCATGACGGAGCGCGCGGTCTTTGTGTGTGAAAACTGAACAGTCAGTGAGGTGCCTGCAAGGCAGAGGTTCTACAGTGGAGATGTCGTGGGCATCGTGCCCTGCATATATGTTACCCTCATCCATCTATGAAAGCAAGGTGCGGACCAAATACACACAAGGAGACAGGAGCAAGGAGTGAAGGAGACAGAAGAGGAGAGGAGAATGCCAACGTTTGTATATGCCCTAGACCGCTCCGGTTTTGCGAGGGAATCTTAATCCACAGATGACGCAGATGACGCAGATTAGATAATGACCGCGCCGGTTTCTCAGTATGCTCTCAATCGCCATGTATGTTTTGTCCGACGCGGTCTGGCGGATAACCCGTAATCGGTTAGCCACGCTGCCGCGGGTTTAGTCACCCCACGGGACTGTCGTCCCTTCACGGGGTTCCCTCAACCGCGCGTCTAGGTATTTGCTGCCCGCAAGCGGGCGCAGGGTGCCCTCCGCATGCGCCCGCAGGAGCGAAGCGACGCGGGCAGCAATCTGATCAGCGACGGGTGATGGAGCCCCCTGGGGCGATGGAACCCGTCGACTCGGGGCCGATCCGCCTACATCGCTGCCGGTTAGCCACGCTGCCGCGCGATGCAGAAACCACCGGAACGCTGCCGTGAAGGGGCGATTCGCGAATCGCCCTTCTAGCAAGCGACACGATCCCGTGATCACCCGTGCATGTCTGAACCACGGATTACGCGGATGACACGGATGGGGAAGGAAACACCGCTCCCGTAGGGAAAACCCCGTTCGGTATAATGTCCATAGAACAAAACCCTTCCAAGGATAACCAAATGCCCACTATATATATATCTGCTGAGAACCCAGTATCCACCAACTTTACACCGGGGATGAGTCCGATGGCCGCGGAGGACGGCTCCGGTGCGGTCGGTGGGGTCTTTCTGAAGCTTTATGTCGACAAGCCGAAAGGGGAGGCTAATCGACGGTTTTTTGCGAAATACAGTTGCCGCATCCCTCAAGCCGACAAGTTCCACCTGTGGATTGCTGCCAACCCACAAAACACCACATGGGCCTGCTATTTGAGCATCATCATTGATGAACAGAAGCCCATTTCGTTAAAGGGCAGACTGCAGAACAGCCCCTCGTATGGTTTGCCATGGCCCGAAAACTACTTCTGCTGGACGAAACTGGACGACATCTCGCTGTCTGCCGGTGCGCATACGCTGGAGATTGTGGTCGATGGCCCGCGAGAAGGCGGCAAGGATATGTATGCGGCCTTCCTGGACGAGATCGTGTTGACCACCGACCCCAGCTTTGCGCCTGTAGATAACTGGCCGGCCGGGCATCCTTCCGGACCGAAAGCAAGGGCCATGGCGCGGCCTGGAGGCTGGCGTGCAGGTGTTGAGGGCGGGATGTATCAGATGCAGATGAAGAAAACCCACGAGGCGGCCAACGAGAGCAGTGCCCATGAGGTGGAACGTAAACTGGGAAACCGGCCTTTTGGCGCCAAGTCGGCTCCTGGCATCCACCGGTTCGGTGTGCATGGCATGGAGACGCCGTTTGTGAAAGCCGATCTGCACAGCAAATGCGGGCCGATGTTCGAGATGATCTCCCGTGCCGGCGTAGATACCCTTCGCACCGCAGAGAGCTGCTGGCACCGGCTGGGTGACAACTTCGACAACATGAAGGAGCTGGATTACCAGTGCGAGCAAGCCTCCAAATACGGCATCAATTTCATGTTGACCATGGGATACCCGGCGGGCCCGTTCAGCGTGAGCAATGCGGTAATTGCGGCCGTTAAGCCCGAATACCTCGGTCTCTACCAGCAATACCTTGACAAGGTGACGAAGAGATACGCCCCGCATATCCAATACACCGAGCTGGCGAATGAAGTGGATGCCCCGCAGACCTGGTGGAAGAATGGTTCGACCCCGGCGATGTATGTGAAAGAGCTGCAGATGCTGTTTGAGACCACCCGGCGCAATGCACCGAAGGCCAGGGTGATGGCGGTTGCCTCCACCTACGCCCGCGACACCACGCATGATGCGGTGGGTGAGGGACGGGCCTGGGTGAAAGCGGCTTGGAAGGCTGGCATGAACAGGTATACCGACGGCTACTCGCTGCACTATACTTGGCCGTTGTCAGAACGTAACTATCCACCGTTCTTCAGGCAAGAGATCAAACCATATGGTGCGGCCAAGCCGTTGGTCAACAGCGAGGAGGCCGCATATGGCCATCCGGGCGACATCGTCAAGGCCTTTGCACGTGACCTGTTTTTGTACAACATGGAGGCCGTCTACTACTATCTGGCGCGTGACTGGTATGAGGCGGGGAACCTGATCTACAGCGGTCTGTTTGATATCGACTACCGCCCCAAGCTGCGCCTGCTGAGTTATGCAGCGGCCTCGGATTCGATGAAGGGCCGGCAACTGGTGGGTATGGCTCAGCCCGAAAGCAATGTGGAGGCCTATGTACTGAAGAGCACCAACGGGCAATCGCCGAAATACAGCATCGTGATGTGGCGGAACGGGGCCGCAGAGGCCCTGGGACCAGTTTACTCGTTGCGCTATGAGGTGCCGACGGTGAAGGTGCGTGGGTTGCGTGGCGTGACTCACGCCGAAGATTGGCGTCTGGACCCTGTGAAGGTGCCTGGTGACGGCATCGTGGTCGGGGCCACCCCGGTGATTGCCTACTGTGATCAGCTTCCAGCGTGGAAACTGATGAGCCGCGAGGCCTTCCTGAAGTTCGCACCCGCCATCGCTGCCCGCAGCAAGGCACTCGTGCCCGGGCAATAGGACCGGTGGGCGGGGGGTGAGGATCGCATTCAGGGCGGGGTGTTCAGGGCGGGGTGACCCCGCCCTCGTGGTCTGGGGCGGGGTCTCCCCGCCCAAACAAACATCCTGCATACCCGCGTCATCCGTGGTTCAGACAATCCGGAATCCGACGAATGCGGCGGATCGGACCGATGGCAATGGTGGACGACCACCGGATTTCTTTACTTGCCGAAGTTCTCCACAGCCAGCTTGTGGAACGGGTTGGTGAAGGCGCTGCTGTCACCCAGGTTGCCACGCTGCGTCATGAAGACCATCACGAGGCCGTGTTCGTCATCTACACACATGTCGGTGCGGTAGGCACCACTGTGCGAATACGCCTTCACGCTGAGCGGGTTGCTTGGTTTGTAGTACTGCGAAGTGGTCCAGCCTAGTCCGTAGCCGTTCTCGGACTGACCATCATTCAAAAGCTTGCCAGTGAGTGTGGTGGTCATGATACCCAGCGACTCCCTGGAGATATAACGCTTGCCGTCCAGCTCTCCGCCGTTCAGCAGCACCTGGCAGTAACGGGCGACATCATTTGCCGTGGAAAACAGTCCGCCAGCGGGGTTCGCGCTACGGGCTCTTGTGGTTAACGGGTAGGTGAGAGGAATGGTCGACTCCGTCATCACGGTGAAGTCATCGTTGGGGGTATAGGTCTTCGCTAAACGTGCTACCTGGCTTTTAGTCAGCACAAAGTCGGTGTCCTTCATGCCAAGCGGCTTGATCAGCCGATCTTGAATGAACTGCCAGTAGGATATACCACTCACCACTTCGATGATGCGTCCTGCGGTTTCATACCCTCCGTTGCCGTATGAAAAGCGGGTGTTGGGCTCAAAACCGAGCGGGGTGAGGGCGGCGGCCATCACGCGTTCGCCTAGCGAGGGGGTATCGAGAATTCCAGTGAATGGATACCCGCCCACCAAACCGCTGGTATGGTTGAGCAACTGCTTGATGGTGATGGGGGCCATGGGCTTCTTCAGCAGCCGATGGTTGTCGTCAGATTCGGCCAGCACCATCTGACCTCTAAACTCTGGCAGGTATTTCTCCACCGGGTCGTCGATGCTGATCTTGCCTTCGTCTACCAGCATCATGATGCAGGTGCTGGTCATCGCTTTGGTCATGCTGGCGATCCAGAAGATCGCGTCGGGCTTGATGGGTGTCTTTTTCTTCAGATCCGAATAGCCCACGCACTCGGTAACAAGCACCTTATCTTTATCGGCCACCAGCATGATCGCGCCGCCGAATTGGTTGCCGTCGACGAACTGCTGCATTGCTTTGGATATGGTGCCGGGCTGGTATTTGGATGCAGGTGCATTCGCAGCCGCGGAGGCGCAGGTAGCGAAACCGCATACCACGAGCGCGAATACGAGGGTCAATGACGATGGGGGCATAGCTTAGGGTCTCCTTGATGTGTTGTGTCTACGACTAGAGTCACATTAGGCACCGTGGGGCGGATTCCCTTGTTTTTTGATATTCAATAAACTCATGCTTGAACAATGATACCAAACACTGACCGTGTTCATCACCCAACTATTCCTGGCGTTTGTCGCGAATATCACTCCATCGGTAGAGGGTTGACCAGTATTTGTCGAATAGATATTCGATGGTGAGAGATGCTAACACAGGCTGCAGGAAATCACTCACCCCTCGTACGACGATGCGAAAGTCCGTTGGAATATACTCTAGACCCAGGCGCTTTCGAAAGGCAGTCCAGAGAGGCTGTTTATCTACAGCAAACACCTCTGTGAATGCTACAACTGAGACAGGTAGTGCCACATCCCGATTGAAGATCGTGCGCTTTATCGCTTCTGAAAGCATCAAACCGTCAAATTCGTGCTGGCGCGAGAGTTGCCAAACATCGTAGAAGTCCTTCATGCGGCTGTTCATTTCGCCATGTTTGATCATCGCATCTAGCTTCTCAGCGATGGCACTCTCAAGGCTATAACACAGCAACACAGGAGCGGGCTGATTTAGGATCACAGGCAAGGTCTGAAACTGCGGGTTAGGATATACTGAATCTCCGAAGCCGATATCAATCTGAACGATGATACTGGCAGTGTCGAGTTTGCATTCTACACGTACACGATGGCCGCTATACCTCGATTCTTCGGTTATAGGCTCCAGTTGAATAGAGCTGGGGTCGAACAACAATCCGTCAGACTCAACTTCGTCTTGGATGATTTCTTGTATTTGGGTTCTGACATCATGTTCAGCATTGGTGGTCACACATAACATGTCGATGTCCATTGTCGTACGGGCATCTGGTGACTGCCAAATTCGGAGCAGAAGTGCGCCTTTCAGGATAAACGCATGAGCGTGTTTCGATACAGAAAGCCGATATAGATATCGCTCCATGGCATAATTCTGCAAAACCTCAGCAAACGGCTTGTTGGTTTGTCTGGCCTTGTTGAGTAGTCGCTGATGTATGGAGGCACCCAGGTTCTTGGGTCGTGGATTAGTCACAGTATCATCTCGATATAAGGCGTCATCACATTTTCCACTCGGCATATTCGTGCGAATTTCATTAGCTCATTGACCTTTAGTGGTTTCCGTATTCGATACAGCTTCATCGCCTCAATCACCACATCCATACCGACCTGGTTTCGCATTTTAAAGCAATCGGCCAGTGTTTTTTCGACGCTGTATATACGCAGTTTGCGCCCATCAAGGGTTCCCTCTTCGATGCCTGCGGTCAGGCTTTGCCCTGAAAAGCGGTGTATTGCCAGAGGAGGGTAATCGATTCGTGGCGTTTCTTTTCCTCTTGCCACCGCGATTGAGATCGCATGCGGGATCTGTGTAGTGATCTGGTGATGAGCCAGGGCTGAGATCAAGCATATCACCGCATCCGGTATTCGTGCCGCTACTATCAGCATATCTGTGTCTGACGGTTGATCAAGATTCGACAGTCGATATACACCACGTGATATCTGGGTGAGTTCCCCGCTGTCGCGTAGCGCATACAGCGTACGCGGCTGTATGCCAGCATTCAATGCCTGAACAGTCTTGATGAGACCGCTGTTTCCTGCAATGAATATCCTGGCCTTATCGACCGCTGATAGCCTGGCATCTGGCAATGACATAATATCACCTACACTTATAGTTATCTGTAAGTATTATTGCTTATTTGTGGTTATAAGTCAACTCAGTGGTTGCCGGATCATCGAATGGTAACACCAACAGCCAACATTGCACGATGCCTCATCTCACCCATCGGATGGGACGGCCTGTGGGGGGTATCGGCAGACGGTAGCTGCGGCCAGACTTGATATCGTAATACAGCGTCGCATTCCTGAAGCGGCTGTCGCGGTAATAGAGGAAACCCTCACTATCTGGCGACCAGCTTTGGAGGCATCGATTTGTTTTGAGACGAATGGTTCTGTGATCCTCTGTATTTTTCAGGTACGGATCCGTATTTTCGTATCCTATATAACGCCATCGGCCATCAGGGGAGGTGGTTCCTTCGTCACTGAAGACCATATCGAGTTTATCAGTTTGGTGATCACGGTGTGGTAATGTTTTCCTCCTTAGCTTCATGTCATACAGCACTTGCTGGAAATAATCGTTCATCCATAAGAACCAGCGTCCGGTATGATCCCACATAACTCCACCTGAGCAGCATGTGATGCTAGATATGGCAAATGTGGTTCGCCTGACCAGATCACATAACACGGTCGTAGGCGGTCCATTTGTCTTGCTATACTGTACGACACAACAGTTCCCATGAGGTGTCAGCGACAGACTGTCTACCGTGCCAGGTATGCTCATGGTGCTCACGCTGCCTGGCGTTTCGACTAATTGCCCGTTTCGGATTTGGTACCTTCGGATGAGACTTTTTGATTTCGAAACGGGAACAACAGCCACAAACCGTGTGTTGTCTTGGCTGACATCCCATAAATCCATGTTTCGATGGTGACTAGTTTTGGTGATGAATACGGTTGAGGTGCGCTTCGCCAGGTCATAGCACCTGATGCCTTGTGTTTTGGCATCTACTGATTCCTGGACATAGAAATGCCCCGACAGCCCTTTGGTGACCGGAAGGAAGAGGTCACCATAGACGGTCGAAATGATGACCGAAACTAATGCTATAAAGCAGATGACGAGCAGGCTCGATAACCTAATCACATTTCCTCCGTCAGCGGCGTGCGATGGGAAATCACACGGCTTAATGACATCATATGCGTTCGTGGTAACGAAAGTCAATGAGTCGTAGCAGCAGTTGCCTTGTTGCTTAGTGCTGAAGGATGCCTTGCTGCAGTAAAGCAGGATCTCTTGACTTAGGAAAAACGAAAGAGTATGCTGTTGACAAGACATAAAATCTGGTCTTCGGTCCTACACGACGCGAGCTAAGGATGTGTATTTCATGATGGTTCACTTTTTACCTGCCAAATGTGTTGGTGTGGTGGTCATCGCCGCTCTGGTTCTACTGTCTACTGGGTGTTCTGCAGCCAGCCCCAGGTTGTCCAAGCAGGATCAAGCCAAAGCTATCTCTGTATGCAAACAGTTCTTGGGGGCACTTCGCCAAGACCAAAAACCGACCATCGTGTCCCTACTAGACAAGCGTTCGAATATACTACATCGCATAAAGAAGATTGAGAATACATACCCAGCGATCGAACATGTCAGGGTGCAACTGGGTTTGGCTAACCAACCGGTACCGATATCGAGTAAGTCCCTCACGTTAAGCACCAAATGCCCGCAGAATGTGGTTGATGAATGTATTGACAGGGCGTTTTTCTGGAATGATACGCAAATGAAAAAATCATGGTTGCCGGTGCTGGTCGAGTATGCTTACCGCAAGGACCAACCGCCCGCAGTGATTACGATGGTGAAGACGGACGGTAAATGGCGTATTGCCGATTTGCCTGAATGGAACACCAAAATATACAAGGTTCAAAGCTTATATGATGTAATTCTAGCAAACCGGACGACTTTGATGAGTTATCAACTAGACAGCCAGCTCATACAGGCCTCTTCAGGCGATGAACTGCCTAAAACAGCCATACCCAAGCAGGAACAGACCAGGATCATCGCGGTATGCACAAAGTATCTGGAAGCACTCCGAAAGGGCGACAAGGCGACGCTAGTATCGTTGATAGCACCGGCAACTGAGTACGATCAGCAGATACAAGGGGATACGGTTCATCTTGACGCACAAAATCGGGTTCAGCATTTTCCAACGAAATACTGCCGGGAAATGGTGAATTCCCAAACATCGATACTTGTAGAGCAAGGCTGGGGCTGAACTCGCAGAATTCGCCGATACCATCATCATCATTGGCTTTCAGTATCGGATGTCCGTGGACAGTGACCAAAGATGTGATCAACACATCGTATGCCAGTCAGATAGCACCGCCTAAACTGATCAGTCCATCGACGGTGGCGATGGTTGAGTTCCGGTATCTTAAGAACCATAACCCTGTAGTGGTGCCGATGGTCAAAGTGGGTAATCGATGGTTAGTCGCATGCGTGCCGATCTATAACACAAAAATCTACAAACTGAAGAGTTTCTATGATCTGGCTGACATGTTCAAAAACAACGTTAGTGAATTCTTGAGCTACACTTTCGATTGTGTGGATGCTGAACCGACAGGATATGTTTTTTCAACGCAGGAACAGGCCGAAATCACCTCTGCGTGCCAGCAGTTCATGGAAGCACTCCGCTTAGGGCAGAAACAACAATTGGTATCTCTTACTGATGGCGATACGGCCTATGGTCGTATAATACGGAGTGAGGGTAAGCGATACGATTCACTCATCAGTTCATGGGTGCAAACGCTGGGTTTGTCAACGTCAGAATCCCCAGCGAAGGACCGAATTCTTACGATCAGCACTAAATGTCCCTGGAGCATGATGAAAGATATCATCAGTACGCAGTTTGCTGGGGCCATGCCCACAGGGGTTATCGGCATCTCAACGATCACACTTGTAGAATTGAGTCGTCGTCAGGATAGAAACCCACTGCTCATTCCTGTGGCCAAAGTCAACGGAAAATGGTTAGTGATGGGTATGCCGGACCTTGACGTCAGTGCTTACAAGTATAAGCGGTTAAACGACTATTGGACATCGGGCAGGTAGATCACGACATATCGCTATTGTAGCTCTTCTGGCTGTTACCGCGATGTGAGTCTCATAACTACCCCGGCTTGTAATACTCCGCCAGGGCGAGGGCCTGCACCAGCTTCACCGGCACGCCATGGCTGGCGGCGGCGGACTTGCAATCCTCATACTCTGGCTGTACGTTGACCACTTCACCGGCTTTCCTGGCCAGCTTCAGCCGGACCGCGCCATATTTCGTCTCAACGGTCACGATCTCCCGCTGCAGGCAGAGGCGTTCGCGCTGGTCAATCCGTATTCCGAGGGTGGAGGTCTCAGCAAAGATGATCTCGCTCAGCTTGTCGATATCCGATGGCGCGCAGATCACACTGAGCAGTGTGGCCGGTCGGCTCTTCTTCATCTGAATGGGTGTCATGTAGACGTCCAGCGCCCCGGCGGCGAACAGCCGCTCCATGACCACTTCATACACCTGCGGGTTGAGGTCATCGATGTTGGCCTCCAGCACGGTGATTTCATGCTGCTGCGTCGTCTCTACGAGCTCGCCGATCAGCACGCGCAGCACGTTGGGGATGCCAAAATCCTTCTTGCCCGCGCCGTATCCGGTGGAGGTCACTGACATAGGGGGCATGGCCCCAAACTTTTTGGTCAGCGTGGCTATGATCGCCGCGCCGGTGGGGGTGACAATCTCGCCCTCGATGCCTAGCTCACGCCAGGGGATGCCTTGAAGCACCTCCATGGTCGCCGGAGCGGGCAGGGGAAACTGACCGTGCGCCATCTTCGCCATGCCATGAAAGGTCGGCACCGCACTGGCATAAACTTGCTCGATACCGAGCAGCTCAAGGCAGATGCAGGCGCCTACGGTGTCCACGATCGAGTCCACCGCACCTACCTCGTGGAAGTGGATCTCCTCGATATCAACACCATGGATTTTTGCTTCAGCCATACCCAGCTTGGTAAAAATCGCCACGGCGTTGGCCTTCACACGCTCTGACAGGCTGCTCTCCTCGATCATCCGCTTGATCTCAGTAAAGCCGCGGCCGTGATGATGGTGGTGGTGATCATCATGCTCATGGTCGTGATGATGCTGGTGGACATCCACCGTGATATCACTGGCGGATATGCCGCGCTTGACCACGCGATCGACGCTCAACTCATACTCATCTAGACCGAGTTTCGCCAGTTCGCTTTTCAACGCCTCAAAGTCGGCACCCGCATCCACCAGCGCACCCAGCGTCATGTCGCCGCTGATGCCGGCGAAGCAGTCAAAATAGGCTATCTTCATTGGTTGATCATGTGCGCCAGATAGCCCGCACCAAAGCCGTTATCTATGTTCACTACACTGACTCCTACTGCACAAGAATTGAGCATCGAAAGCAAGGCTGCTAACCCGCCGAAGTTGGCGCCGTAACCTACGCTGGTGGGCACGGCGATCACCGGCCTGTTCACCAGTCCGCCAACCACGCTGGCGATCGCGCCCTCCATGCCGGCCACCGCCACGATGACGTTGGCTCCAAACAGCAGCTCCCTTTGGTCCAGCACCCGGTGCAAACCAGCTACGCCCACATCAAAGCACTTCTCTACCCTGCTGCCCAATGTGGCGGCGGTCACCGAGGCCTCTTCGGCGACTGGGATGTCTGCGGTTCCTGCGCTGATGATCAGCACATACTTCTTTTCACCGGCGAGTTCTTCCTGGCTCTTTTCGGGTTTACCCACAGTGATGATCCGCGCCATGTAATTGTATTCGGCCTCTGGCAGCTCCTGTTTCACCGCCTCGTATACCTCAACGGAGGCCCGAGTACCCAATACGCAGTGGCTATGACTGGACAGCCGCTTCAGTATCTGAACCACATGCTCGGTGGCCTTACCCTGGCAGAACACCACCTCGGGGAAGCCGTTGCGCAGATGACGATGGTTGTCCAGCTTGGCAAAACCCATATCGTCATATGGCAGCGTGCGAAGCCGCTCCATGGCGTCGCCGATATTCACATTGCCAGACTGTACCGCTTCGAGCAGGCTTTTCAGGTTCTGCATATCCATTACTGTTTTGTGATCCCTTCGGGAAGTATCTCGTTCATACTGCCGGTGCGGTAGCCGGTCAGATCCAGTGCCACATAAGCATAGCCCAGTTGCTTCAGCCTTGCGACCACATTTTGACGCAGCTCCTCAGTCATGATCCGCTCCATCTCCTGCGGCATCAGCTCCACACGGGCCAGGTCGCCATGGTGGCGCACCCGGAACTGGCTGAAGCCCAGCGACCTTAGGTAGATTTCGGCGTCATCCACCCGCTTCAGAATCTCGGGCGACAGGGCGGTGCCATACGGGATGCGCGAGGCAAGGCAGGCGTTCGAGGGTTTGTTCCATGTGGGTAAGCCCAGTTCCCTGGAGAGAACGCGGATGTCCTGCTTGCTCATGCCAAGCTCTTTCAGAGGGCTGCGAACCGCCAGCTCCTTCGTAGCGCGGGTGCCGGGTCTGTAGTCCGAGGCATCGCTTGCGTTGGAGCCATCCAGCACGCAGCTTAGGCCGCGCTCGCGTGCGATCTCCACCAGCTTCGAAAACACCGCTTTTTTGCAGTAATAGCAGCGGTCGGGGTCATTGTCCGGCACTTTGTCAACGGACATCACATCGGCCTGGATGCGGGTCAGGTGGAACCCGAAATCCTTCGCGAGCTTGACCGCGTTCGCAATGTCCTCGGCCGGGATCAACACCGATTCGATGAACACGCAAACGGCCTTCTCACCAAGCACATCGGTGGCCACCTTTGCCAGCAGCGTGCTGTCGACCCCGCCTGAGTAGCCGATCACCACACCGCCCATTTGCTTGAGCAGAGCAGATAGTCCGTCGTAATATGTCAACAGGTGCCTCTTTCCAGCAGACCAATTTCGCGGTCGTCTATTTTGATGTCATCATCTTGATGTTAGCATCACATCACACCCTTCGTCAACGTGGAGTTTCAGGCAACCATCATACAATAGTAAACACATGTTGCCTGGCTAAGGCGATACGATAGTTATATCCATGCTTATTCCGCCAGGGGGAGTTCCACCGTTTGGATGGGTTGAGTGATCTCACCATCATCTTCCGGAATCGGTGCCCCCCATCGTAAAGCGGCGACACCACCAGAGACAAACAGCACAAACGACAGCCACACCAGAACCCACAGCGGCACATACTGGTACGCCCACGAGGCGATGATGGGCACCAGAACTCCGCGCACCCCGATCACGGTGTATTGCACGGAATGATATCGCATTGCACTGGCCTCACCCGCCATGGCGTTGACCAGCAAGGCGTGGGCGCAGAGCTGCAGGCCAATGCCCATGTTATTCAAGGCGACACCGATGAGCACTGGGATGAACGCCATACTCCGTCCCCCCGGGATCATCAGCATAATACCGCTGGCGAACATCGCCATGCCTTGAAGGATCCAGGGCAGCCCCATATGCCGGGCAGAGGCGGTGACCCGCCCATACCGCGTAAACCAGGCAGAGGTGAACACTTGCACCACCAGCCCGGTGGCGATGATCACGCCGATCTGACTGTTGCTGAAGGCGAATGCGTTCTTGTCGGCCATCAACACGGGCATACAGAAACCGCCGATGCAGTTGCCGATCCCATAGATGGTGATCGAACGCAAAAACACTTGGAACTCTTTGTTTTGTTTGGGAGGATTGACCTCTCCCTTTTCTTTGACGGGCAGGATCTCGGTTTCTTGTGCGTGCCGGAACGGCCACCAGACCACCACCGAACCCAATCCCAGTAACCCCAGCGATCCCAGCAACACGATGCCTTGCTGAAGACTCAGGATATCCAGCAGTCTGCCTACGATGACCATGATCAATGCCCCGGCGAACACCTTGACCATATAGATCGTGCTCATCAAGGCCACATGGTGCTTTCTGGGGTAGATCACACGGAAGATTGCGGGATATAGTGTGTCGGAGAGCGGGGCAAAGAACAGACTAAAAAGTGCCGTCACGACCAGCACATCACGGGTAGGGAAGAGAGCGGCGATTAGCACACTGGTGCTAGCCAATAGTCGAAGTCCGATCAGCAATTTGCCGAGTGCGATATAACGAGACA
Source organism: Armatimonadota bacterium (assembly GCA_963677485.1). GTDB lineage: Bacteria > Armatimonadota > HRBIN16 > HRBIN16 > HRBIN16. The sequence goes on from OY781964.1 coordinate 3,133,050, forward strand.
GCAACCGGGGTATCCACGCCACAGAGAACGGGAAAAAGCCCATGGCCACGAACAGACCGACGAGGATGGCCGGAGCGCCCATACGCTTGGCATGAACCACAGCGAAGCTGAAAATACCGCTGACCATTGCCTGCCATAACAAAGCAGACAACATGTCCCTTTTGAATACCCTGCGAACAGCAGGGCTCAGATACATCAGCATTTGCCAGTCATCCCCCATCGGTATTGTATCTGAGGGGTTGGCGATTAGTGACTTGGTTGGCTACGTTTGGTGGGCAGGCGGTACGCTGACGTTCGCCAGTGGCTACTGACCGCGCGAATATTGTAGGTGGCTTGGTTGGCTATGTCCGGGGCGGTCTGTCAGTACGCCTGCGGAGGCCACTGTTTATAGACCGCGCCGGTCTTGTTCTTGACACATATCTTTCTTGGCTATCCGCCAGACCGGCGCGGTCTTGAGCCTTCTGCATCCGCTAGCCTACGCACAGACCGCCCCGGACATAGGCAACGGCTGGCTGCAATAAGGCGAACAGTCAACTCGCGAATCACTCGGTCGCCTCAGCGTGACGCGTCCGTTACACCATGGGCGGCCGTGCATGCACAGGTGGGTGCTTGCGTCCGAACCAAACAGGGAATGCTCACCGCAAGGCCGGCGCGGTCGATGACCCTTGCGTCATTGCACCATGATGCCTTTGCGTTAGGTGCCTTAGGCGTCGCCCTTATTCGTCGCGGTATGGCTTCCCGCCGAGGTTGCGTATCTGCTCTGCGATGCCCTGTTGCACGCGCTGTGCGAAGGCCTCCATCACGTCGCCTTCTCCCTCAAAATGCTCGCTGAACTGCTGAAAGCTGATGGGTTTACCATAGCTGATGACCACCGGACGGGGGTAGAGATGGTTGTCGCCGGGCATCAGCGCATCGCGTGTGCCAACGATACCGGCAGGTACCACGGGTGCCCCGCTCATCTTTGCGATCATGGAGATGCCCTTCTGAATCGGCAGCAGATAACCGTCAGCACTGCGGGTGCCCTCGGAAAACAGGCATAGAATGTGGCCACGGGTCAGCATCTCCACCGCATTCCGTATGGCTCGGCGGTCACCGCTATTCTGCTGCACGGGCATACACCCCGCCCGCCAGATGAAGTAGTTCACCACGGGCACCTCAAACAACTCAGCCTTGCCCAGGTAGGTCACGATCCTGTCGACCATACTGGCCGAAACAACCGGAGGGTCGATCATGCTGATGTGGTTAGGGGCCAGAATGCATGGGCCATTGGGCAGATTTTCCTTGCCCACCACTTTCATATGGTTCCACGGCCTCATCACAATCCAGAACAGGTGTCTTAGGAACCAGCTTCCAAGCGGAGTGACTCCGGGGGTGTTGTATTTAGGGTTCATTCTGCGGCCACCTCATTCCGACTGCTCCATATCGCCTTTATCTGCTCCACAACCTGCTCGATACTCAGTCCATCCGTCATCACGGTGACCGCATCGGCTGCGGCGGCGAGTGGTGCGACTTCTCTCTGCGAGTCGCGCGAATCACGCTCACGCATCTCCTGTGCGATCTGCTCCAGACTCTGTGCAGTTCCCCGCCCTTGAAGCTCCAGGTGACGTCTGCGCGCCCGCTCCTCGGGGCTGGCATCAAGGAATATCTTCACGCCCGCATTGGGAAACACTACGGTTCCGGTATCGCGGCCTTCGACCACAGTGCAGCCACGGTTGCCGATATCACGCTGCATCTGCAGCAGTGCCGCGCGCACAGAGGGAAGGGCACTGACGATCGAAGCTGTTTGTGAAACCTCGGGTGTGCGGATGACGGATGTCACATCGGTGCCATCCAGCGTGACATGCTGGACACCCTCACCCGGGGCGAAGCGAATCACAGCGCTCAGTGCGGCTTGAGCCACGGCGGCTTCGTCAGACAGATCGGTCTGGCTGCTCAACGCCTTCAAGGCCACACAGCGGTAGATGGCTCCGGTGTCTAAAAACTGGTAATTTAACTGGGTCGCCAGCAGACGTGCGATGGTGCTTTTACCCGCGCCAGCCGGTCCGTCGATCGTAATAATGGTGGTATCACTCACAGGCCATGAACCTCAATCTCAGCGATGCTGCTTAGCCGCTGCCAGTAGTCAGGGAAGGTCTTGTTGACACATTCCGCGCCTTCAATCACCACATCGGGCACACGAAGGCCTATCAACGAGAAGGCCATGGCTATACGGTGATCGTGGTAGGTCTTCACCGATCCGCCATGCAGCGTGCTGGGCCAGATTTTCAAACCGTCAGCATGCTCCTCCACCTTCGCACCGAGGGCCTTCAACTCCGTACAGACTGCGCTGATGCGGTCACACTCTTGCTTGCGGCTATGCTCTACCCCGCGTATCTCTACAGGGCTGCTGGCAAACGGCGCGATGGCGGCAAGGGTCAAGAATGTGTCCGAAATATCACCCATGTCCGCGTTGATGCCCTTCAACTGCCCAGATGCCCGCACATGCAGACCCAGATCATCGGCGGTGACAGAACACCCCATGGATGACAGCAGCTTCACAAACTGCACGTCGCCCTGCAGTGCATCCTGCGGTATGCCGGGAACGCAGACATCGCCGCCCGTCAACGCGGCCGCCGCCCAGAAGTAGCTGGCCGCGGTGGCATCGGGCTCCACATTGTAGTGGCCGTTTGGGTGCATCGACGCGCGGTAACTCTGCCCGCACGGAATATTGATGGTGTGCCCCTGCCAGTCGGCCCGAACCCCGAACTGGTGCATCATGCTGAGTGTCATGTCCAGAAATGGCCTGGACACAATCGGACCTTCCAGCTTGATATGTGTGTCCCGCTGGGCATATGGTGCGGAGATCATAATTGCACTGATGAACTGGCTGCTGACCGCGCCGCGCATCGTCACCTCACCACCGAGCAACCCCAGTGCCTGGATCTTGATGGGCAGCACGCCCTCATTGTCCAGCTCCTCAATCACTGCTCCCAGACTGCGCAGCGTATCCAACAACTCGCCGATGGGCCGCTGGCGCATCCGCTCTACGCCGTCGATCTCGTAGCTGCCTTCACCCAGGCAAACCGCGGCGGTTAAGAACCGTGCTGCGGTGCCGGCGTTTCCCACAAAAAGCTCCGCCTGGCTATACGGGATATGCCCACGCTGCCCTTGGACGGTGATGAGCCCATCCTTCGTGCTGGAGGTCGGAATGCCCAGTGCCACCAGAGCCTCACGCATCACCTGCGTGTCTTCGCTGTGCAGCGCGCCATGGAGCTCCAGATAGCCGTCACTCAGTGCTGCCAGCAGCATGGCGCGGTTGGTGATGCTCTTGCTGCCGGGGACCTGCACGGTGGCTGTAATGGGCTGGGTCACGGGGATGATTTTGACTTTCATTTCAGTCGAAGTGCCTCTTTACGAGCTTGCTGAGCCAGTGCGAACATATGCGCGATCGTCTCTTTGTCGCCGCGTTTGACTGCATCGCGTACCTGCTCCAGTTGGATAATGAACTCCCCGATGGTGATGTCGATCTGCTGGGAGTTCATCTTGAAGATCGTGTGCCACAGATCAGCGGAGCTCTCCACCACCCGCGTGACATCGCGGAAGCTGCCCGCCGCCAATTTGGGGCATGGGCTTTGGCGCATGAGCGCACCCATCGCCAGCGCCAGAGCGTGCGGCAGATGTGAACTGATGGCCACCGACTTATCGTGCTTTTCGGGGCTGAGGATCACGGCCGTGGCGCCTAGCGCGCCCACCAGGCTCTGCATTTTGCGCAGGATTGGCTTGGGGGTGTTGTCATGTGGTGTCAAGGCCCAGGTGGCCCCCTCAAAAAGCGACTCTTTCGCGTATTCCACCCCGGTGTGTTCGCTTCCGGCCATGGGGTGCCCACCCAGGAACGACTGGTCCAGGCCCGCCTGAGAAGCCGCCTGCACGATGTTGCCTTTCACGCTGCCGACATCGGTGATGATCTGCCCCTCGGCCTCACGCTGCGGCCAGTTCAGCAGCGTCTGCACGATGTGATCCACCGGGCTGCATAAAACAATAAGGTCGCACTGGTAGGCGGATTCGTGCAGGGAGAGGGTCTGGTCTATCGCGCCCAGTTGCTGGCAGAGGGCCATCCGCTCAGGATTTCGGCCGATTCCGCTTACCTTATCGGCCAGCCCCCAGTTGCGGAGTGCGAGCCCCAGCGATCCGCCGATCAGCCCTACCCCGTAGATGCCGACATGCTCAAACAGCGCGCTCATGAGCTGGCCTTCAGACTGCGCCCCACAGCCGTGGCCACGGGAGCGAGTTTCTGCAGCATCTGCTCAAACGCCTTGAAGCTAAGGGACTGCGCCCCGTCGTTCAGTGCCGTCTCTGGGCTGGGATGCACCTCCACCAGCAGACCGTCGGCGCCGGCCGCCACTGCCGCCATGCTCAAGGGGGTCACCATATTGGCCCGCCCGGTCGCATGCGATGGATCGGCGATCACCGGAAGGTGACTGAGCTGCCTGGCGGCAATCAGGGCACTGATATCAAAGATGTTGCGAGTGTAGGTTTCAAAGCTGCGGACACCACGCTCGCAGAGGATGATCTGGAAATTCCCGCGCAACGCGATATACTCGGCAGCTAACAGCCACTCCTCGATCAGCGAGGCCCAGCCGCGTTCCAAAACCACTGGCTTGCCAGTGCGGCCGACTTCCTGCAGCAGCGCGAAATTGGTCATGTTGCGGGTGCCGATCTGCAATATGTCGCTGTATTGCGAGACCATCTCCACATCGCGGGTGTCCATCACTTCTGTGATCACGGGCATGTTCAGCTCTTTACCCACCTGCGCCAGCATCTTCAATCCTGCCTGGCCCAAGCCGTGGAATGAATAAGGGCTGGTGCTGGGTTTGAAAGCCCCGCCGCGCAGCACATTCGCGCCCGCACTCTGCACAGCCACGGCGGTGTCACGCAGCATCTGCTCATTTTCTATGGTGCAGGGGCCAGCCATCACCACCAGTTGTCCTCCGCCGATGCAGACATCCTTCACTTGAACCTGGCTGCCCTCTGGCGCAAACGCGCGGCCCACCATCTTATAAGGCTTCGAAATGATCACCACACGGTCGACATACGGCAGCGCGTTCAACTGCTCAGCGAGGTTCTGCTTGTCCTCATCCACCGCGCCGATGCAGCCTACCACGGTGTGCTCCACCCCGCGCGAGATGTGGATGTCCAGCCCGCGGCCTTCCAGGAAGGTCGTGAGCGAACCGATCTGCGCCTCACCCGCACCGCTGTTCAACACGATGATCATGTCAAGCCTCCAAATTAGCGATTTTTCGCACAATAACATTGTAGCATGAGGGGGTATTTTGAACGCCCGCAGCAGTAGATCGGCCTTTCGCTGGTGCTCACCCAATTGCCGGGAATATGCAATGATCACCGATGCCGCGACATAAATGTCTCGGCTTCGGTGATTTCGGGCCTCGCTTATACTCATGGTTAGTTGGCTGCTCTCTCCCCCATCCCCACGACATAGTACAATGTAGTTGAAGATAAACTCGCAAGGATTACGACTAACATGATCACCACAGTAGACTGCCTGCCGTGTATGCTCAGGCAGACGATCGATGCCGCACGGATGACGGGTCAGCCTGAGCACAGACTGCAGCCATTCGCCACCGAGATACTGGCTGAAATGACGAAGATGGACCCCAGCCAGGCCCCACCCACCTATGCCGCCCACTTGCACCGCATGGTGCGGGAACGGCTGCGATGTGCCGACCCCTTTGCAGCCATCAAAGCGCAGAGCAACGCTCTGGCGCAGTCGGTGATACCGGCTGTCCAGAGGCTGATCCGTGAGAGTGCTTCCCCCTTTGAAACCGCGGTGAGGCTGGCCATCGGAGGCAACATCATTGATTATGGTGCCACCTCCGGCCCTGACGATGAAAAGATACTGCAAACACTGCGTGACGTGGTCAACGCGCCCCTTCCGAACGGCGCCATCGTCCGGTTTGAGCGGGCCATCGCCGAGGCTGAGAGCATCCTCTACATCGGTGACAACGCCGGTGAGATTTTCTTCGACCGCGAGCTGATCGCGTTGATGCCCACTGAGAAGATCACCTTCAGCGTGCGCGGCGGGCCGATCCTGAACGATGTCACAATGGCCGATGCGGAGCTGGCGGGCATCACCAGCCTGGTGCCGGTGATTGACAACGGCTTCGACGGTCCAGGCTGCGACCTTCCTTATTGCAGTGAGGTGTTTCAGAAGGCGTTTGCGGAGGCCAACCTTGTGATCAGCAAAGGACAGGGTAACCTTGAGACGCTGCACGACGCACCCGGGCAGATCGCATTTCTGTTCATGGTGAAATGCCCTGTGGTGAGCCGTATGGTCAAGCTGCCGTTAGGCAGCCTGCAGCTCATGATGTCGGCGGTGGAACGCAGACGGGATGCTGGCCGCCAGATGTATCCTGCGACATCACAGAATACATCCAACAAGCAGCCTAAGCTGGATGACAGTACATCCGAGCATATAGAGATGGTTACGCCAACCCGGCATACCTCTTGAGGTTCGCAAGGCCGGCTTCCAGTGCGGTGAGATTGTCTTCCATACCTTCAAACTCAATCGACAGGTAGCCATCGTAGCCGGCTTCCTGAAGCAGTTTGATGCAGCCCTTGATATCCACATTGCCGTGGCCCACGATGGCCCCACGCAGAGGGGTTCCGCCACGACTCTTGAACCAGCCCGCACCAGGATCGGCACCGATGGCCTTAATGTGGAAGTCCTTGGCATGAACATGGAAGGCGTATTTCGCCATGCGGCTGACGGCAATCAACGGCTCCTCGTCAGCGCACAGGAAGTTACCCATGTCCACTAGTGCCCCGAAGTTGGGGTTCCCCACGGTGTTGATCAGGTTCTCCACGCGGTCACTGTCCTGGAAGAAGAAGCCGTGGTTCTCGATCATCGTCTGCACGCCTTTGTCGGTGGCATACTCGGTGACACCGCGGTAACCACGTGCCACGATGGGCAGGGCCTCGAAATAGTCAGCCAGACCATTCGCACGCCCCTTGAACCCGCCGGTCGCATCGTGCCGCATCTTCGGTGCGCCCAGGGCCACGGCGACGTCCACCTCGCCGCGCAATCGAGCGATTTCGTCTTCCACATCGCCGTGCGGAGGGTTCAGGAAGTCCGCGCCGATGGTCCAGCTCATCACGTCCAGATTGACCTGGGCGCAGGCCTCTTTGATTCGTTTCGCCAACTCGATGGCCTTCTGACCGTCACAGCCTGGGTAGAACCCGGCGAACTCGATGCCCGAAAACCCCATCTGCGCCGCGGCGTTGATCACGCCGAACATATCGAGCTTCTCTTCGGACATATACCTTTGGAAGCTATAACTGCTGACACCTATCTTCATTTGGAATCTCCTTACGAATGCAAACTAACATATCATTCCACATGAGTGGCCCAGAAACCTGCAATCACATTGATATATTTGTTATATACGGCTACAATGAGCAACGAACCAGAGATTTGAAACGCATGTACCAAGGCTTCCATATTTGAGGGGAACAGATGATCGCATTGCGCACTCACATGACTCTTGCGGCTGCGGCCGCATCCTGCATCGCCGGAGCGGCCTGTGCCAGCGCTCCAAACACGGCTGAGCTGCAGCTAGCCAAACGATGGGTCGAAAGCCGGTTCGAGGGAAAAGTAGCCATCCAGCGCGAACAGGGGCTGCTGGTACTGGCTAACAACGACCCCGTGCAGCGCAACGAGCGGAACGGGGCCCCCATGAAGATCGGCGAGACCCAGTATACGCGTGGCCTCTATTGCCATGCCAACAGCAAGGTCGTGGTCAAACTGCCCTCACCCGGTGCAACATTTACCTCAGTGGTGGGGGTCGATGCTGCGGCACCTCCCGGCACGGTGGTGTTTTCGGTGGTGTTGAATGGCCAGACCGCCTTTAAGTCGCCGCTGATGAAGGGAACCACCCCTGCATTACCTGTGAAGGTGGATCTGAAGGGTGCCACCGAGTTTACGCTGGAAGTGGGCGATGGCGGTGATAACATCGCATGGGATCAGTCTGACTGGGCCGACGCGAAGGTCACCTTGGCGGATGGCAAAGAGATTTGGTTGGGTGACATGCCATTTCTGGGTTCCTGGGGATCGACAGAGACAAGCGATGCCTTCTTCTCATTCGATCTCGACGGCAAGCCGTCCAGTAGCTTTATATCAAAGTGGAAGCTCACGCGAAAAAAGAGATCATTGGACGCCAACCGAACGGAGCATGTGCAGACCTATACAGACCCCTCGACAGGCCTGCAGGCGCGAACGGTCGGTATCCAATACCACGACTACCCCACGGTGGAGTGGACCCTCTACCTAAAGAACACAGGTACCAAAGATACGCCGGTCATATCCAACATCCGCAGCCTTGATATGGGGCTGCAGCGCGATACCGGCTCGGAATATGCGCTGCACCTGAACAAGGGCAGTGAGACCGGTGTAGAGGACTACCGGCCCCTCACGATGGAGCTCAAACAGCCGCTCACCACCATCGCCGCCAGCAACGGTCGTCCCACAGAGGCATATGCTCCCTACTTCAACATCGACTGGGGCGGCCAAGGACTCATCATGGTGCTGGGGTGGCCTGGGCAGTGGAGCGCTCAGTTCATGCGAGACAGCAGCACCGGGTTGCGCGTCTGCGCCGGACAGGAACTGACCAACCTCAAGCTGCATCCTGGCGAGGAAATTCGTGCCCCGCTGGTGGTGCTGCAGTTCTGGAGCGGCGGCGACTGGATCAGGGCGCAGAACGTCTGGCGGCGATGGATGGTCGCGCACAGCCTGCCCCGGCCTGGCGGCCAACTGCCCCCAAATCATCTAGCAGCTTGCAGTTCGCATCAGTGTGCTGAGATGCAGAACGCCACGAGCGAAAACCAGAAAATGTTCATCGACCGTTATTTAGAGGAGAAGCTGCCTCTTGACTACTGGTGGATGGATGCAGGATGGTATACCAACTACGGTTCGTGGATGAACACCGGCACATGGGATGTGGACCTTAAGCGGTTCCCAGGCGGTCTGCGTTCTATCAGCGACCACGCCCATGCTAAGGGTGTGAAGACGATCGTCTGGTTTGAACCGGAGTGCGTCACTCCCTCTACCTGGCTGGCTGATAACCACCCAGACTGGGTGCTGGGTCCAAAGGACTGGACTAAGATGGGCCACGACAACGCCGGCGCCTGGTGTCTGCTGAACCTGGGTAATCCAGATGCGCGTAATTGGCTGACCAACATGCTCGATACCACCATCAATGAGCAGGGGATTGACCTCTACCGTCAAGATTTCCGCCTGGGCCCGATCGGTGCCTGGCGGGCAAACGACACAAAAGAGCGTCAGGGGATCACGGAGATACGGCACTGCGAAGGCTATCTGGCCAACTGGGACGAATTGCGTAGGCTACATCCCAACATGCTGATTGACTCCTGCGCGGCTGGCGGCCGACGCAACGAGCTGGAGGCGATGCGCCGCGCAGTACCGCTGCTTCGCAGTGATTATATCCTTGAGCCGGTGGGCAACCAGTGTCACACCTATGGCATCTCACTCTGGCTGCCGTTGTATGGCACCGCGGTGAACTGCTCCGACGCCTATGGTTTCCGCAGTGTGATGACGCCCATGTTGAACGCGTGCTACGATATGCGCAACCCCAACCTGGACTACAACAGCATCCGTAAGCTGATGGGGCAATGGAAGTCCGTCTCGGGGTATATGCTGGGCGACTACTACCCATTGACACCTTACACAACCGAGCGGCATCTATGGATCGCATGGCAGTTTGACAAACCGGAGACGGGTGAAGGGATGGTCCAGGCCTTCCGCCGCGACCAGAGCTACTACACGTCCACATCGTTCAGCCTGCGAGGTTTGGAAGCAGACGCCAGCTACACCGTCACAGACCTGGACACTGGCGGCACCAGCGTACACACAGGTAAAGAGCTGATGGAGAAGGGGCTGGACATCGCCATCGCCGCCAAACCCGGTTCCGCGTTGATCGTGTATAAGAAGAACTGAACGCAACTGATCGGATAGTCGCCGCATTCTGTATATGGCTTGCCATGGTTTATGAGATATATTCTCATAAACCATGGCATTATGATCATATTGCGCATATAATATGCATACTAATGCGTATTTACCGCATAATCGGGTGAAATGATGCTCATCAGCTTCTCACTAGAAAACTGGATGTCCTTTCAAAATAAGGTCACCTTATCTATGATCGCCAGCAGGGAGCGTCAACATGGAGACCGAGTCGCAAAACTACCCAAGTTCCAAACTCGCATTCTTCCGATCACCGCCATATACGGCGGCAACGCGTCAGGCAAGACCAACTTGTTCAAGGCCTTGAATTTCGCGAAATGGTTGGTCGTCAGGGGCACACAGCCCGATAGCTACATCCCTGTTGAACCATACCGGAATAACAATCACCGAGCTGAGCAGCCATCTCGGTTTAGTTTCGTGATATTCGTTGACGAAGTCATTTATGATTATAGTTTTACGGTCACTCGGAGAGCTGTGCTGGAAGAGAAGCTGGTCATAATCACCAGCACCAGAGAGAGGGTGCTGTATCATCGGATTGACGGAAAACCGAACTTTGATGACGCGATTAAATCTAACCAGTTTCTCAATTTCGCCTTTAACGGCACCCGTGATAACCAGCTTTTTTTGACCAACTCGGTGTCTCAAAAAGTCGACGACTTCCGACCTGTATACGACTGGTTCAAGAACTCTCTCGAACTGGTTGCGCCAGACTCACGATTTGAACCCTTCGAACTGTTCCTAGATGAGACCAATCCTCTCTACGCCACTATGAACGAGATACTGCCCCTTCTTGACACTGGGATCACCCACCTGGGAGGAGAGGCTGTCCCATTTGACAGCTTGCCAATTCCAGTATCGTTGAAGTCGAAACTCATGGAAGATATCGCCGAAGGTATGTCCGGTCGGATCAGTTTGGACTCAGATAATGAGCGGTTTGTGATCACCCGTAAAGATGGCGATTTGGTCGCACAGAAGATGGTGACATATCATCCCAAAGTCGGTGGCGACGATATTAAATTTGAGGTAAAACAGGAATCGGACGGCACACTACGCGTGATCGATCTGTTGCCAGCTTTTCTTGAGCTCTCAGCGAAACTATCAAAGAAGGTCTACGTGATAGACGAGCTTGATCGCAGTCTGCACACCTTGCTCACACGAAAACTACTGGAGTATTACTTAGGCAGTTGCTCAGGAACCACAAGGTCGCAGCTGCTTTTCACTACACATGATGTATTGTTGATGGACCAGCAACTGTTGCGCCGTGACGAGATGTGGATTGCCGAACGAGACGTCGCAGGTGCCTCCACACTATTATCGTTCGCCGAATATAAAGATGTGCGATACGACAAGGATATACGAAAAAGCTACCTGCAGGGACGGTTAGGTGGGATACCCAGGATTTGGCTAGGAGATACCATGAACACCTCAGATAGACTCCTCGAAAGCGAAAGTGATAAAGAGTGACCCAGAAAAGGCGCAGTTTCCCGAGGCAGCTTGGGCAGCTTCGTTACCGAAAGCTGTTCATCATCGCCGTTGAAGGTGTGAAGACCGAACCGCAGTATTTCGGTATCTTCAGCAACCAGTCGATCATTAAGGTGAAATGCCTGAAAAGTGGCCACGATAGTTCACCACCTCAAGTTCTGGACAGAATGAAGATATACCTCAAGAACGAAGGGCTCAAATCAACCGACGAAGCCTGGCTCGTGGTTGACAAAGACCAGTGGAGCAACGAACAGGTCAACCTGTTGTATACATGGTCTCAGACGCAGTCGAATTACGGGTTCGCCCTCAGTAATCCCAACTTCGAGTATTGGCTGTTACTGCATTTTGACAATGGTAATGGTATCGCCAACTCGCGCGAATGCAGCATACGCTTGAAACAATACGTACCAAACTATGACAAAGGTATCAACGCAACCGACTATACTATGGAACGTATAAAAGAAGCTATCGGGCGTGCCAAGCGTCGCGATACGCCACCATGCCAAGACTGGCCACATCATGCTGGCTCCACCACCGTATACCGTCTTGTGGGTAATATTCTTGGTGCTGCTGCCACTCACGCTTCTTCATAAAGTCGGCGAATTGAAGCTATTCCAGCGAGTGCTTCTATGACCCATAGCAATACATTGTGGCCTATTCAACCTGCTTCCGATCCGGCAGAAACAACCCCCAAGCCTCCAGGTGAAAATCTGGAGTCTTTTGACTCATCCCACTGGAAATCCCCCGGTCCGATGCCTATAATCAAGGGGATGATTACTCTTTAGAGGTTAGCATGGGAAATACTCTGGTCAGGGGCTTTGGCTGGGCATTAGTGGTGATGGTGCCGATGGTTGTTGGGAGCTGCGCTCACGCAGTGTCCGGTGGTGAGGCTCTTCGCGCCTCAATCACAATCGACGCCCGCACGGTCGTCGGGAAGGTAAACCCCGGTGTGCTGGGCGGCAACATGATAGGTTATCAGAAGGGTGCCTTCGGCGGAACAGGGTCGGAATACACCGACCGATCGTGCGGCGTCTGGGACCCGGAACAGCACCGCGGTGTGCCCGAGATGGTGGCACTTGCCAGGAACATCGGGATGAGCTTCGCACGCTATCCGGGCGGATGTGGTGTGCATCTCTTCGACTGGAAGAAGACAGTGGGCCCACTCACTGCGCGCCCCGACCAGAAGTTTGGGCTGCCCGAGTTCATGCAACTGTGTGGTGAGATTGGAGCGGTCCCACTGATCACCGTTGCCGATTATCATGGCACAGCTCAAGATGCAGCTGATCTGGTTGAGTATCTGAATGGACCGAACGATGGCAAGCACCCCTGGGCTGCCCTGCGTGCTTCGGATGGGCACCCCGCACCGTGGAAAGCGGTCTGGTTTGAGTACGGCAACGAGTCGGAGCATGGTGACCACGGTAGCCAGCGGATGTCGGCTCAGCAGTATGCTCACAACTACCTTAACTACCGCCACGCCATGCGGGCTGTCGACCCTCATATCAAACTGGGTGCCGTCGTCGCGACGTGTTTTCCTAACCTCAGCGATTGGGCCCTGCCTGTATTGAAAATCGCTGGTGCGGGGATGGATTTTGCCATCCACCACTCCTACAAGTTTAACTATAGCGGCGAGAATGGAAAGCCAGATGCCCGGACGATCTTTGCCATGGCGCTTGCCGGAGCGGATCAGATACAGGGTTACTACGATGAGATGAACGCCCTCATACGGAAGGTGACGGGACGAAAAGATATCCCGATCGCGGTGACCGAATACAACGGTGCTTTCGTGCAAGAGAAGCCTGTGCCTTACCGGCATACTCTTGGCAACGCTCTTTTAAACGCAGACCAGATTCGCGTGTTCATGCAGCCGAAGAACAACATTGTCATGGCCAACTTCTGGGAGTTTGCTAACGAGTACTGGGGCACTGTGAAGGGGTTCACCTACCTCCACGAGCCCCTGGTGAAGCGTCCGCAATACTACCCCCTTGATCTTTACCACAACCACTTCGGACGCGAGCTGTTGGGCGCTAAAGTGGATTGCGGCACATATAACGTCTCCTCGGGATACGGCATCGCTTCCGCGCAGGACAAGGGCTCAAAGCACGAGGTGATCCTGGGCACGGTGAATATGCCTCGGAAGTGGAGCCTATTTGACCCGCCAACCGGCGTGTCACACCACCTGGATGGGAACAGGGTTGTGGTGGACTTCGATACGCAGAAGGACATCGACTACTATAGTGCCATGAAGATCGCGCCTGCGAAGCCTGGTCTTGGGTATCGACTGACCGGGATGGTGAAGACGGACGGGCTTACGTCAACAAGTGGGGCCTCCTGCCAAATCGGCGATGGAAGGGGATGGGATGCTACCAGATCGGCTGTACTCACCCCAAATATCACCGGAACCCACGGTTGGACAAGCCTCTCTACGGACTACGTCGCGCTTGACGATACGAAGAGTATCATGGTCACGGCGCGTCGGCAGATGCAGGGTGGAGCGATTAAGGGCCGGGCGATCTATGGCGACACGAAGGTCACCGAGTTCATCCCCAAACATTACCCCGCAGTCCCGATACTCTCTGTCAATGCCAGCCGCACTCTGAACGGGGGTAAGGGGAAGCTCTATGTCATGCTGATTAATAAGGAGCAGCAGCATCCGCTCAGTGTGAGGGTATCGACACCCGGTTTCGCACCCGCCAGCGCGAATGCCTGGATTCTCTCCGGCCCGGCGGTCGACGCCACGAACGAGCAGAACCCGCAAAATGTAAAGGTCATCCGCAAGAATCTGGGGGCTGTCAAGGGGCCGTTCACGGTCAGTATTCCTGCGCATTCGCTGACCGCTCTGGAGATTGAAGGCAAGATGAGGTAGCACCTCCACGCTTCTTACGATTTCGTTGTGTCTAGCGTTAGCGCCCGGAGTATGAAAGCATGCGGTCTGTGGCAGGCCTTTCTAGTCCTTCTTGATCGCCTTTGGTTTGCAGACTTGCTCTTCCTTCATGGCTCTTGCTCCGCACTTTCGGCATTCCACCGCCTCGTCGCCTTTTTTAAGCGCGATTTTCACCTTGGCTTCGCGGGTCTTCCGCTTATCCGTATCTTGACAGCATTTTGTAGACATTGGGGATACCTCCACAGTATGTATCCTGAGTTTACCTTATATCCAGCCATCTCTTAATATTCATGGGGTTACAATGATAAATAGCGAGACGCTATCTTGAAGGAGAGTTTCATGAAATTCAGAACCCTGGCCCTGGCCATTGGTTTGATGGCCGCAGGCACACTGTGTCATGCACAGAAAAATGTGATCGTGATGATCATGGATGGCGGCGGTTTCAATCAGTATGCCGCCGGAAACATCTACCTCACCGGTAACACCGAAGGTATCTACAAGAATTTCCCTGTCAAACTGGCCATGAGCACCTATCCATACACCACCAGCGACAGTCAAGAAGGCCGACGGAACGGCAGTTATGACCCCAGTAAGGCCTGGAACAGCTTCGCATACCTCAAAACCCGCCCTACCGACAGTGCCGCCGCCGCCACCGCCATGGCTTGTGGCATCAAAACATATAACGCTGCCATCGGGATGGACAGGTTTGGCAAGCCCGTTCAGAATGTGATTGAAGCGGAGATGGCTATGGGCAAGTCGGGTGGAGTGGTGACCTCGGTACCGTTGTCTCACGCCACACCAGCGGGATTTTCGGCCCACAACGCCAAGCGCGGAAACTACGCCGAAATCGCCAATGAGCAGATATTCAAAAGCAAGCTGAATGTCATCATGGGCTGCGGCCATCCGTTATATGATGACAGCGGCGCCAAACTTGAAAAGCCCACCAACTACGACTATGTAGGCGGCGAAGAGAGCTGGAAAAAGATCGTCAAGGGTGATATTCCGCTGAAGTTCATCGAGACACGCCAGCAGTTCCAGGAGCTTGCGGCGGGTAAAATCAAGGCCGACCGTGTGCTGGGTATCCCTCAGGCAGCCTCCACGCTTTCGAGCGGCCGCGCTGGCAAGAGTGTGGTGCCTTTTGACGTACCGATCGCCTCATCGCTGCCGACCCTGCAGGAAATGACCCAAGGCGCACTGAACGTACTGCGGCAGAACAAGAACGGCTTTGCTTTGATGGTGGAGGGCGGAGCGGTTGACTGGGCATGCCACAGCAATGACGCCCCTCGCGCGGTGGAAGAAGCTGTGATGTTTGATCAGACCGTGGAGTCCGTCATGAAATGGATAGAGAAAAACGGCGGATGGAAGGACAACCTGTTGATTGTCACCGCTGACCACGAAACCGGCTACCTGTGGGGGACCGGCAGCGGTAAAGAGGGTGACGACCGGCCCGTGTTCAAGCCGATCGTGAATAACGGCAAGGGCAAGCTGCCCGGAATGGCCTTCAACTACACCAGCCACACCAACAGCCTGGTGCCGATATTCGCAAAAGGGGCAGGTGCTGAGCGATTTAATGCTTATGCTCGCCTGATAGACCCCGTCCGCGGACGGTATATCGACAATACCCAGATTATCAAGGCGATACTGGACAGATAGCCTCCAGTCTTCATATAATCGGACGGATGGGCTTGATCCGTCCGATTTTTGTCAGCCATCTGTAACAGTCTAGATTCGCAGTTTTGTAGTATTCCATGTTACATACCGTACAATCTGGACATCACCCCTCAGATTTGTTAGAACAAAGAGTAACCAATCAACTTACAAGCATATGTCACTTCCAACACCAACACCACATAGAACCCCAACGATCCGCGCACGCGCGGTGGTCATCGGGCTATTTCTGATCCCGCTGATCGTGTGGCTGAACATCAACGTGGAGGAGATACGGTATGCCGGCCAGCCCAGCACGGTGGCTCCCATGCCGATGGTGCTGACTCTGCTGTTGCTGCTGATGCTGGTGAATGTGGCCGTCGGCCGCTTTGCACCGAAGCAGCGGTTATCACCTGCGGAGCTGCTGACCAGCTACTTCATGGTGTTCGTGGCTTCGGCACTGACCAGTCACGACCAGATCAACGTGATGGTGCCCGTACTCACTTACGGCACCAAATACGCCAACCCCGCCAACGCCTGGGCGACCAATTTGTTGCCTTACATCCCACATTGGATGATGGTCACCGACCCACGCGCCCTTCAGGCCTACTATGTGGGCGGTGCGTCATTTTGGAACCCTGAGCATCTGAAGATATGGGCCGGCCCGTTATTGCTCTGGAGCAGTTTCTACACGGTGCTGGCGTTCGGCCTCTATTGCCTGTCGATCTTGTTCCGTAAGCAATGGACGGAGCGCGAGCGGCTGAGCTACCCGCTGGTGCAGTTCACGCTGGAGCTGGTTCAGCCCAAACAGCCGCTGTTTCAGAACAAGCTGTTTTGGATTGCATTTGTGCTGGCCGCCACCCACGACACCTGGTTTGGCCTGGCGACACTGTTTCCCACCATCCCGATTCCCTATACGCGCAACCTACCGCTGGAGCAATATATCACCTCACCGCCATGGAATGCCATGGGCGGTGTGCCCCTGAACTTCTACCCCTGGCTGATCGGCATCGGGCTGCTGATGCCCACCGACGTGATTTTCTCGATGTGGTTCTTCTTTTGGGTGTGGAAGCTGGAGCCGGTGATCGCAGCACAGTATGGCTGGAGCCAGATCCCGGGCTTCCCTTATGTGCAGCAGCAGGCGATGGGCGCCATCTTTGCGGTCGCGTTGTTCACCCTCTATTCCGCACGCAAAGGTCTGTGGCAGGCCTTCTCCTCCATCTGGAAGGGTGGACGCGGTATGGACGATGATGAGCCAATATCTTACCGCTGGGCCTCTCTGGGGTTCATCGGCAGCATGCTGCTGGTGTTTGGATTGTTCAAATACGCGGGTATGAGCAGCGGCGCGATCATCGTGCTGATGGCATTATATGTGTTGATCTGCGTGGCGTTTAGCCGGATGCGTGCCGAGTTGGGTCTGCCCGAAACGGAGCAGGGACTGGCGCAGCCGCATCGGCTGGTGCCGCAGCTTTTCGGCTCCAACCTCATGACCAAAGCAGACTACGGCATACTGCCTTTCTTCCACGGGTTCAACCGCTCCTTCCGCGACAACCCGATGCCGATCTGCACGGAGAGCTTCCGCGCGGCGCAAAAGAGCAATGGCTCCGTGCGCACGGTGTTCTGGGCTATGGTAGCCGCCACAGCCCTGGCGTGCGTGCTGGGCTTCTTCATGAATGTGGGCTTGCACTACCACTGGGGCGCGGCATCCAAAGTCGATAGCCCTTATGTCAGCATGATCTTTGGTAACGAGGGTTTCAGCATACCTGCAGGGTTCCTCAGCAACTCGGTCAGCAGTATGCCTCCGGGCAATGTGTGGAAGGCGATTGGGGTGGGTTTTGGCATCAGCCTGCTGCTCTCCATCACGCGGTTGAACTTCATCAGCTTCCCGCTGCACCCTATGGCCTTTGCGGTGAGCGCCAACCACGGCGGCGCCATGATCTGGTTCACATTCCTGGTGACCTGGATTATTAAGGCGGCGATTATGAAGACTGGCGGATTGAAGCTATTTCATAAGCTTCTGCCCTTCTTCCTGGGCATCACGCTGGGCGAGTGTGCCATGGGCACCGTGTGGTACCTTATCTCCGCCGTCACCGGCACCAAGACCTTTGTGTTGTGGCCATATTAGCGGAGGAGGCAGGAGAGCAGGAGAAGAGGAGAGCAGGAGGGGAGCGGGCCCGATTCATGGAAGCCTACATTGAACTGATCCGGTCGTAAGGGCGTCCCTCGTGGGCGCCCGAAACGGTGCTCTTTCGATGTTTGTGTTTTTAGGGCGCCCACAAGGGACGCCCCTACGACCAGCGGATTCCTGCACAGTTGGTTTACTATCGATGTTCCACACAGAGAGGACATATGACATTGGTTGATATAGATACAACTCTAAGCACTGCGTTACTGAAGAATCCAGACATCTCTTCACCGTTCGTTCCTGTAATTCCTTCACCAGGGATCGGCAAGATCAGCGGTGTAATAGCGCACGGATGGCAGGACAACTCCGCCTGGGCGAATGTGCGGGTGCGCTATTCCGAGGAGCGGACTACCGTCCATTCCCACAAAAGCTGCCAGCGGATTGATGTGCTGCAGGTTCTTGATGATGGCAGGGTTCATTTTTTTCAGCCATTGAACGGCATGTCGGCCGGCCAAGGCTATAAGCTGAGCATATGGCTGCTCGAAAGCGTGGATGTGCCGATCGAAGTCGCCGTTCGGCAACTTGGCGCACCCTACCAGGACATCGACTGTGCCACAATCACACCCGGTGACCATTGGAAAAGGGTCAGTTTCAACTGGTATGCCACAGGGGATGCTCCGCTCGGATTGTATATCCGCGTGACCCAGCCTGTCACGCTCTGGGTGGCGGACGCCTCGGTGAAGGTAGCCGATCCAGCAGCGGCCCCGGAAGGCAATCTGCTGCAGAACGGCTCATTCGAGACAGGACTCGCAGGAGGCTGGTCAGTTTGGAACTCATCCGGTCGTTTCATCGAGCAGCCTACGACACTGGACAGAACCACCGCGTTCGCAGGCAAGTCATCCCTCAAGATCCGCATTCTACCCACACTGGAACGCATGACCGAGGTAGAGTTGAGCTCACCGCCGGTCGATATCCGGCAGCCTGGCAGCTACACGGCGAGTGTCGCGCTGAAGGTCATGAATGAACCCATCACCATCTCGGTTTCGCTGAAGAACTCCAAAGTCTCGCAGTCTTTCGTCATCGGTAACAAGTGGCAGCGGGTGTCTGTCACCGGCCTGTTATCACCAGGCTCCACAGCGCTGATCGTGAGGGCCATTATATCACCGGATAAAGCTGATGCGATCTGGGTGGACGCTGCCGAACTCCACTTTCGCTCCACGCCGACACCGCGGTATGAGCCAGCCCATCCTGTGGAGCTTAACCTGACCAGCTCACAGCCCGGCCACGTCTATCTCGACAAGGCCGCTGTTGTGCTGCATTTCGCCACCGCCGGAGCGGTCCCACCGGGTCTAGACTGCACCTGACCGTCACCGACCTGTATGGCAATTGCCGAACCCTGCCGTCAGTCTCATTGTCCAAATCGACTGTCACTGTGCCATCCAACGGAGCCCATCGCTACGGAATGTTCAAGGCCACAGCGGTCGTGCGCGACGCCAATGGCCGGGCTTTGTCGGCAGGTGTGGATTGCACTTTTGCATGTTTGCCACAACCGCGCGATGTGAATCCAGCCAAGTCATTTTTCGGCGTACACATGCCATTGTTGCCAGCATACTACCCGATTGCACGGGCGATAGGCGCGCGGTGGGTGCGTCTGCATGATGCCAGCTTACTGACGAAGTGGGCGGTGGTTCAGCCACAACAGGCTCCAATTCTATATTTCGATGAGCCCGTCGCCTCATGCCGCAAAGCCGGTCTGGAGATACTCGGCATGCTTGATGGAGCACCGGCCTGGACCACCGCCAAACCGAACCCGTCCGGCGGGTATATGGCCTATTTCTACAACAACCCGGATGGGCCCGATGGCATGAAACAGTGGCAAGAGTATGTAGTCTCCATGGTGAATCACTACAAGGGGAAGATCGACTGCTGGGAAGTTTGGAATGAGCCATGGAACCTGGCCGACCGCTTCTTCCCTGGAACTGCCACAGACTATGGGGCTCTGCTGAAGAGTGCCTACATCACTGCTAAAAAGACCAATCCCAAAGCGACCATTGTGGGGATCGACACCTACCGTCCCATAGCTTCTATCGACCCTGAGTTCACGAAACAGGCACTGCAAGCTTCAGGCAGCGCATATTACGATGTGTTTTCCTACCATGACTACACGTCGGATACTGTGGCTGATGCCGCACACAACGTGCAATTGGCGGAAGCGCAGGATTTTCGCAGCCTGCAAAAGCAGTATGGTGGCGGTCCGGTGAAATCGATGTGGACCACTGAAGGCGGTGTGGGTCACAGGGTAATGTCGATGTATCAGCCAGATCAGGATGGTGCGACGCTGCTGGCCGATCAGGCCCGGATGGTGCGGTTCCTGGTCGGTTTGATGGCCGCCGGAAGTCAGCGGTTCTTCCTCTATACATTCTTTTTACATCCGAGCGGGGTTGGTGACACAGACACGCTTGCGCTGGAGCACGACCGGGCCATACGGCCGCAACTCGCAGCGTGGGCAATCCTCGCCTCACTGGTGGATGGCGCGGGCACACCAAAGATAGATAATAGTATGCAGGGTGTGTCCATCTTTCATTTCCCCGCTTCAGAAGGGAAGCAGGTGACCGTATTCTGGAGCCACGATGGAAAAATGCACCGCATCCCATGCCCCAAGAAGGCTGCATTGCTGGACATCCAGGGCAATCCAATGGCAGATTCGGCATCTTTCAATGTAGGCCCCATCCCTGTCTACGCGGTTCGCTGAGCGTTAGCGTAGCTTAGCTACTGCGATGTGGCTACCAGCCTCGCCGCGATGGGTTCCATCGCCCAGGACGATTCGCGAATCATCCTACGTGCGTCTACGCTCCTGCAGGTATTGGGGACGAACCATGGGTGCGACAGACTATCGGAAGGAGTAGACATCATGAATGATAAGTACGTATCAGCACGGTCGGAACCTGCATATTATGATGCCAGGGCGGCGATGTTGCTCGGAATATGCACGATGATATTCTTGGTGTTTTACAGATTTTTCTATCCTTTCGTCCCACTATTCGCTCTAGCAGGGCTAATCGTCAGCATTAAGGCCATATCTGTTGGGCGGCAGAGACCTTCACCCCTCAGCATGAAAATGGCAGTGATCGGGCTTGTCTGCTCGGTCGTGGCGACGATAGTTGTCGGGTTGTTTGTGTTTTTCAATTTCTACCCCGAGGTTCGCGGTGTGCACAAGCGGGAAGCCTGCCTGGCCAACTGCAAGCAGATTGGGCTGGCGATGAGCCTATATGCAGATGATTACGATGACAAGCTCCCTCCCGCACATCACTGGCAAGCGGCCTTGCGTGATGATCTGAAAGCAACCAAACACACCAAAAGTAATGTGATGCCTTACCGTTGCGCCAGTTCCATAGACATGCAGTTTTCCTACGGTATGAACAACGCAATGAATAGTCTATCTCGGCAAAGCGTCAACAGCCCGACCACCACGGCCTTTGCCTTCGATTGCTCCCTGCATATGCAGAGTGCGTCCGGTGGGCGTGAAGCGGTGGAATTTCGACACAAGCAACTTGGGTGTGCCAATATGGCAAACTTCGTGTTTGTCGATGGTCATGCAGTGACGGTGAGTGCCACCAAAACAGATGAACCGAATGTGATAGCAATCGATCAGGTCCGATGGAGCCCGTAGCTGACGCGATCTGCGCTGCAATTTGTGTCAGTGTCGGCGTCGCTTCGCTCCTGCGGGCGTGGGCGGAGGGCTCCCAGCGCCCGCTTGCGGGCTGCGACTCACTAGACGCGCGGTGAGGGAACCCTATTTATGGGGTGACTAAACCCGCGGCAGCGTTGGCCGATGGCTGCGATCTGGGCCACGGACCCTGTGTCGACGGGTTCCATCGCCCCAGGGGGCTCCATCACCCGTCGCTGATCAGATGGCTGCCCGCGTCGCTTCGCTCCTGCGGGCGCTGGCGGAGGGCACCCTGCGCCAGCTAGCCTGTTGCGGAGGAATAGATTGGCGGTGAGGGGCTTCGTGCACCACGTCATCATATCCGTGTCGACAGGTAGGTAGCAATTCGCCTCAAAGGATGCCAGAAAATGGTGTACAATGCTATCAACAAACGCCAAACCCTGGAGGGGCACATTGCATGTCAACACAGTATGACCCGTCATCCGTTCAGTCGGAGTCCGCGTTCAAGATATCGAAAGCGGCTCAAATCCTCGGTATCTGCTCCTTGATCCTGCCTATCGGGATCATTGCCCTGATCGTCAGTATCATCGCGATGACACAGGCCGACCGTGAGAACTCACCTGGCAGCAAGGGTATGGCCATCACCGGGCTGGTCACCTCCATCATCGGTTGCGTTATAAGCCCCGTATTATTTCTTGGTGCCATCATGTTTCTGCGCTTCAGCCAGGCACCTATGAAGGCCCAGCAGGCTGCTTGCCTGTCGAATATCAAGCAGATCGGTCTTGCGATGAGGCTGTATACCGATGACTACGACGATAAGATGCCGATGACCGGTAACTGGCGAACCTCCCTTGGACAATACGTTAAAAGCGATGGTGTATTTGCCTGTATCAGTGCGAAAGCCCGCGATTACTCATATGCCATGAACTCCGCTTTGAACGGCAGCAAGATCAGCACGTTGCGTGACCCGTCGAACACTGTGAATGTCTTCTAGTGTGACATTCCCAAAATTAACGCCTCTGGTGGAATGGAATCGGTCTCATACCGTCACAACCAGGGGGAAAACCCTCTCGCCAACATGATTTTTGCCGATGGTCACGCTGCGGGTGAATATGAACATGCCGTGGGGTCCAAAGACGAAAATATGCTGCGCTGGAAGCCGTAAACGGTCTAGCAAGGCAGGGCAAGCATGCAATCACCGCCAGAACATGTGCCTAAGCTGCAGGACGCGGCTCTTTTTAGCTCTAGACTGGGCATGATCATCGGCATCTGGTCGTTGATAGCGCCATGGTTCTTCATGGACAGTCCCATGCACATGCTGGCTTCAGTCATTGGACTTGTCGTTAGCGGTGTGGCTCTTCATGATGCCAAACAGGCAAAATCAGCCAATAGCCGCAGAATGGCCATAGTGGGGCTCATCACTTCGGGCATCGGATTTGCGATTGTGGTTGCGGTTCTGGCAAGTGTTATTTCGGGGTTTCGCCGTGAGGAAGTCCAGTTTGGCTGCCTTTACAACACAAAGCTGATCTCGATGGCAATGAGACAATACACTAGTGACTACGACGACAAAATTCCGCCCGCCGAGAAGTGGCAACCAGCTTTGTTGGCGTATCTGCCCACCAAGAAGCGCGAGGATAAAGTGAGTGAGCTCCCGTATTGTCTCAGCGCGAAAGAGAAACGATTCTCCTACGGCATGAATAACGCGATGAGTGGTATTGCCATGCATGATATCCGCACGCCCGCCAGCACAGTGTTTGTTTTTGACAGCTCCCTGCCGATACCCTCCGCATCCGGTGGGCGTGAGACTGTAGATTTCCGTCACAACGTCGGTGTTGTAAATGTAGCCAACATTGGATTCATTGATGGTCACTCAAAAGCTGCGATAGCCACTAATGCGGATAATCCGAATTTCACTACCATCGACCAGCTGCGCTGGAAGCCGTAACGCCAAATGAAGGCATATCCAAGGAGGAACCTGATGGAGTTTGATTTCTTGTTCAAAGACCGCGCTGATGCCGGCAGGCAACTCGCCGGCTTGCTCCAACATTACAAGGATGAAAATCCTGTGGTGGTCGCCTTGCCAAGAGGGGGCGTGATCGTGGGACGCGAAATCGCCCGGACGCTTGGCTGCCCCCTGGACATCACCATCAGCCGAAAGCTCGGTCATCCCATGAACCCTGAGTATGCCATCGGTGCGATCTCCGAGCACAGCCAGGTCGTGGGTAACCAGCGTGAATGGGAGTCTGTGGACCAGGTGTGGCTGAAGCTGTCGATGGATGAGCAGAAGCGTGAGATCGACCGACGGCGGCAGACCTACCTCCAGGGGAAGGAGCCTGTGGGGCTGATGGGCAAGACCGTCATCATAGTAGACGATGGCATCGCGACGGGCTCAACCATGATGGTCGCGATTCAAGAGATCAAGCTGCAGAAGCCTGAGAGGATCATCGTGGCCGTGCCCGTCGCACCGAAAGAGGAGGCAGCGGTGATTCGGAAACTGGTCGATGCCTTTGTGGCTGTGATTGTGCCAGACTACTTCCTCGGCGCCGTCGGGGCGTACTACAGAGACTTTGAGCAGACCTCGGATAGCGAAGTCATCAAGGCACTGGCGGATGCGAATGCGGGGTGAGGGCGGTAGGTCTGGATTGATGTCGTGCCTCATCGCACTTGCGGTAGGCATCTGCTGTTTCATGGGCCTTTCATTGTTGTTAGTATCTTACCAACCATATTTTGAACACGGTGTATAGAATATTCTGATATTACGCACCACACAAAGCGTTAGGCACAACGATCTGGCGAATAGCAAGTGCTGCCATGATGATACGCTTGCCAAGTGCAGTGAGGTAGTATTTGTAGCGTTTACCGCATTTTTTAACGAGCCGGAATACTCGGCATCGCTTGATGAAGTATGATATCTGAGAGCTGGACATCTGCGGTAAGGCTTTTTGAAGCATACGGTTTGTGATCCCGCTGATGCATCCCTCTCCGCGAGCAAGTGCAATGAGACATTCCAAATCCTTCTTGAGGAAAAGGTTGAATCCTCGATACGAGCGATGATCACGGGTGGTCGAGGTCGCGATTTTGATGATCTGATGTTCACCATCGCTGTTGTCATCAAGGGCGGAAAGAAAGTCAAGATATCTGTTGTTTGCAGATAATAACAGTTCCCTCAATGGAGGAAGGCTGTAGATGGTCTTTTGCATAGGGGCGTATTTAATCTCAGTCGTCCCATCATGATGTTCTACCTCACGGTAGTGTTTAAATTCAGAGACGTCATTCACAGTCGTCTCGATACGCAAGATTATCCCTTGCTTGTCATACATTTTGATAGAAGCCCATCCCATGTAGTGTTTGATGCGCGTGCCTTGTATGCGGCGATCGAACTTGTAGTCAGTGCCGATCTCAGCGAGTGTTCGCCCATCAAGTTTCTTACCAAGAAACATCGCGATAGACTCTGGCGTTACCGTATGTATCGCTGTTTTGACTAGATTATCGTAGATGGCTTTGAGGTCTTCGGCGCGTTTGAACACGATGTCTGTAGCATATTCCACCTGCATTAGCGACCAATGATATGAATTGTCAGCAAGCCGTATCACGGGGCAATACATTCTGGCAAATGCATCCAGCGCATGGTGCAGCTTATCAGCAGGAAAAGCGTCTGCCAGCCTCTGAGCACAGCTAAAGTCGTCGATTTTTACAAAGGCGTTGTCCAGTGGAGTGAAAACTACTCCCTCGGATTGAAGGCAATGCGCGAGATAATTGTGTCCATTACAATAGAATTGCAGACGGAAGG
Source organism: Armatimonadota bacterium (assembly GCA_963677485.1). Taxonomy (GTDB): domain Bacteria; phylum Armatimonadota; class HRBIN16; order HRBIN16; family HRBIN16. The sequence goes on from OY781964.1 coordinate 3,158,678, forward strand.
GCACCCAGGTCGGAACTCGTAGATAGCACAGTCCAAACTCTGCATCGATGAAATAGAAGTAGTAATGAAGACACTTGGTCTCCTTGATATTCAGCCGGGTTTTGTGGGTAATCTTGTCGTGCCACGGGGTGTATGCAGGACATTTTTCCAACACTGAGAATATGTGGACGAGACCGGGGTGACACCCTCGACTACTAATGATCTCTTTGATGCGGTCTTCTTTTCGAAATGAAGAGGCACGGCGTATATACTCAATTTCAATGCTGTTGGTAACGGCAAGGCGTTCCGCATTGGCTTTGATCTCATCTCGTAGAGGTTCGGCAAATTCCTTAGGAAAGTCAAATAGCCTGATGTTGCGTTGATGAAGATAGATGCCCATTCCGTCGCTATGACACCAGCCTGGGATTGTACCGGTGATAACTATGCGGTCGAAGCATGAATATACCCCAGCTATCTGCTTTGCATAGCGTTCTTGAAGTGATGTCATTCTGGGCAACCTCACGAAAGGGTGTTTGAATGTATATTACGTGGCGAATGCAATCATTCCTTTTTTGGTTGCGGCTAAGCCGCCTTAGGTTCATATAGCGACTATGCCCGTTCGAAGGCGAAACAGGCTTACTGTCTCACCAACTTTAAGAAAATCGGCGAGGCATTGAAGATATACACCGGTGATTACGATGGGACACTGCCGTTGGCAAACAGTTGGCACCTGGCGTTATACCCCTACACTGAGCGTGAATCTCCATTCCTCTGTGTCAGGGATACCCCTTGGAACTGGAAATCCCGCGAGATAGGTTACGGCATGAACACATACCTGAATCATGTGGCGGTGGCTCAGATAAGCCACCCCGCCAGCACGGTGTTTTTGTTCGATACTTACCTGCATAAGGTCAACCCCTGTGGTGGGCCTGAGGCTGTGGGTTATGTTCATAAGCGAATTGGGGTTCGCAACGCCAACATTCTGTTTGTCGATGGTCATGCCGGTCCGGTCACTGACAGGAATACATTGCTTACGAAGACGATGACGATCGATCAGGTGCTGTGGAGGCCGTAGGGGTCGGTAGTGAGGGTGTGGGACAGTAGAATGCGATGAGGGAGGCATACTCCCGTCGGCCGTAAACCCGCGGTACGGGGCCACCCGCCTTCGATCTGGGCCAGTGGCCATTGGCGACGGGTTCGGTGGCCCGTCCGTGACTTCGTCCCGGTACGAGCACTGTCACCCGACGCTGACCGGTAATGGCCTGCGTTCCGGCAGGCGTTGGATGACCTACCGCCCATATACCTCCAACTCCGACAAGTGCAGACCGGGGTTGGCGGAGTTGCTCAGCATGATCACGCGAACATAGCGTGCGTTGACCTGCGGGAAATCAACCGAATCGCCGTCGGCCGTGGAGGGGGCCGTGTCGTTCTTGAAGGCCACCTGCCTCCAGTTCACATGGTCGCGAGATACCACCACGCGGTAACGGTAATAGCGGCCATCGCCACAAAAGTAGTTGCGTACGACGATACGGTTGATCGGCTGGTCCTTCTGTAAATCCACCTCCACCCACTGCGGACCAAGGTCAGCGGCCCAGTAAGTGCTGGTCTGGCCGTCGGTCACATACTCGGGCACTGGACCTAAGCCATGGGCACCGGCTCCGTTCCCCGAAATATCCGAGGCCGACACGGGCTTGAATGCGGCCAGGTTTTGCATTCGGCCGGCGCGCACAGCAGCCGTGGCAAGATCGCGGTGGAGTTTCTGCCGCATTTTGCTTCGCGTAGCGTAATAGGCCTGTATCTCGCTCTTCATCGGTTTGAGCTTGGCGGCGGTGAGATTCGCCGCCTGAGGCATATAGTCGTGAATGTATACCTGCGACTCGGTAGGGGTCAGGAAGTAGTCCTTACCGTTGTCGGTATTGTGCTGCGAACCAACCCAATAGGCCAAACGGGCGTTCACCCCGACCGCGGCGCGCACGATCTCGGGGCTGACCCGGCAGGTGTCGTAGCAGAGCGTGCCGATGGAATTGCCCATGTTATAGCTGGACACGGCATACCGCAGGTAGGCGGGGTCGATCTCAGCCCAGCTCATGTTTTCACCGCGGAGCACGAAGTCCGCGTAGGTATCGACAAATGGCACGATCATCCGTTTGTTCATGAAGGGGGTTTGGGTCAGGTGGATATACAGCCGCCTGTCACCCAGCAATCTCCGGGCGGCTTTGGCGATCTGCCATGCCTGTTCTACCCCGATGGCGGTGTAGTCCCAGTACATTCCGTCCACGCCGAAGCTCATGATGTGCGCCATCTCGGCCTCAAAAGCCTTGAGGTTCCCGTGATAATAGAAGGGTGAGGTGTAGATCAGAACCTTCCAGCCCAGTTGGTGCGTTTTTTGAAGCACTTCCTTAAATCGAACAGGATCGGCAGGCTGGATGTTCACGCTGCCGAAACTGCTCCATGCCTCCGCATGAAGCACCAGCACATTGCCGATCTTTCGCCACTTAACCAGTTCCTCATCGGTGGGATAGGGCTGATCGGACTGGCAGGTGGTTCCCGAAATCCAGTTCGGGAAGTGATGCACCAGTCGGTTCTGTGAGGCCTGCTGCCAGTCGAACGGCCGTGGTGGGAACACCGAAATCATTACATCGCTGCTGGTCAGGTAAGGATCTGTCTTGAGTTGCGAGTAATCTACCCGCCATGGCCCGCTGTCCTGCCCGGAGACCTGCATCCTGGCGCCTTTGGGACCGTAGACCCCAGCTCCGCCTTGCTCATCGGCGAAGATCACGCTCGCTTCTGCCCGCTCACGGAACTGCGTATCGAACCCGGGCGAGGAGCTGACGACCAGCGAGGAAGCACCGCTCACCCTGAGCACCGAGTCGCCTGTGATCACCAGACTGATGCCAGAGCGGCTCGCCAATGAGCATGTGTCGCTGCCCTGGTGTGGTTGGACCGTCCACGTGTTAGTGGCTTGGCAGGGTAGTTTGACGACCGCTACACATCGCCGCAGATTGATGGTCTGCAGGCAGCGCAGCTGGTTGCCCGAAATATGAAACTCCGCACCCTTCGTCACCACCCTGATAGTACCGGGGGTGCGATGGACAGCCACACCATTGAATGCCGTTGCGCGGTTGGTGCACTCACACTCCGCCACCAGGCTGGTCAAGCCCAGAAGGCATATTACGCCGATAAACGTCGGGAAAAACTTCGCCATATTCACCACATCATCTGTATAGTTCACCTGTAATATATCATCAACCCGCACGCTGTGATGAAGTGTTCGCTTGACACCAATAATCACAAAGAGTACGATATGCATATTACGTCATGACCTCCAACCAATACTAATGAGGACTGCCAACCATGCGCTTGCTGCTGGGTATCGATATGGGCACCACCAAAATCTGTGCTCTCGCTCTGAACGCCGAGTCGGGTGCCATTGTTGCCGTGGAATCGGCTCCTAACAACACGCGGCTAACGACAGACCCTCAGGCATCCGAGCAGAACGCGCAGGCGATCTGCGACATCGCACGGAGCTGCATCGCACGCTTGATGCATCACGAGCTGGTTGCAGGTGCTGAGATACTGGCACTCGGCGTCACAGGTCAGATGCACGGCGTGGTGATCGCAGACACCTGTGGTGTGCCCCTCACCCCGCTCATCAACTGGCAGGACCAGCGTGGCCATCAAGTAGGCTCCAATGGAACGAACTATGTAGATGGAGTTTTAAAAATTCTAGCCGATGACCTGGCCCGCACCGGATGCAGGCCAGCTACCGGATATGGTGCGGTCACGCTGTATCGGCTGGCACAAGAAGCTCAGCTGCCCGAACATGGGGTGGCTTTGACGATACAGGATCTGCTGGTCTGCCTGCTCACAGGAGCCGCGGCCACCGACCCATCGGATGCGGCGAGCTGGGGCATATTCAACACCCAGGATGGGACCGACTGGCTGCCAGAGATCGCACTGCGTTTAGGTCTTCCTGCCCAGTTGCTGCCCCCTGTTTATGCCACAGGCACCACCAGCTTCCCCCTTCGTGAAGGGGCCGCTTCTGCTCTTGGACTGCCCGCAGGACTACCTGTGGCGGTAGCCATCGGTGACAATCAGGCCTCCTTCCTGGGTAGTGTGCCGGATTACACCGACAGCCTGCTCATCAACCTCGGCACCGGTGGGCAGATGTCGGTAGCCGTCAACAGCTACTCCACCCATCCGTTGCTCGAAACCCGCCCGTTGATCGCAAGCTACCGGCTGCTCGTGGGTTCCAGCCTGTGCGGAGGCCGTGCCTACCAACTGCTGGCCGAGTTCTACCGCGAGGTGGGTCTGAAACTGTTTGGCATTGACGCAGAACTCTCAGATATCTATGAAGCCATGGGTAGACTGTCGGTGCCCGCTCAAAACGAGCTTCTGTTCGATACCCGCTTCAGCGGCACGAGGCAGCAACCCGGTATGAAAGCCTCTCTGACCGGTCTGGGTGTAGGGAACTTCACCCCTGAGCACATGACCCAGGCGTTGCGCCAAGGCATGGTGAGCGAGTTGGTGGGGTATTATCAGGCCGCCAGACAGGCTGGCGCCGATCCCGTGCGTGTGGTGGGGGCCGGCAACGGCGTGCGCCGCAACGAGGCCGTGCGGACAGAGATCATCCGCCAGACGAGCTTGCCGCTTGTGCTGCCAGAGCAACAGGAGGAGGCCGCCGTCGGCGCCGCCCTCACAGCGGGGCTGACGGTGGGTGTGACGATGGAGAGACCCACCGGATCCGTATAAGTTGCGGCTTGATTCGCCCCCCCTGGGAACGCCAATATCCCGATTGGCCTTCCTTCCCATCCGAACCTATCCGTGCCATCCGCGTAATCCGTGGTTCAGACAATCCGGGCATCGGACGGATAAGACAGATTGGACTGATTATGGGTGAGGGCAACCACAGGGGGTTGCCCCTAGTCTCTTCCCCCTTCGCGCCTTCGCGTCTTCGCGTCTTCGCGTGACTCCTCCGCTCTTCGCTCCTCCCGTTGCATCCGCTTCATCGCAAAGGGTAGAATCTTAGGTGAACAATGTACCGTTCAGTAAGCCATACCATGCCAACTAGGAGAGTTGAATCATTGAGTACGCAGAGCACGCGGCCACTGCGGGCCGCATCTTCTCGGGATTCCCGTGTTCTGGACAACTCCGGTCACGGCGCCAGCATCGCTGACAGCCTTCCGGATTTTGATCGTCTACCCCAATTCCATTCATCGAATGGTGACTTCGACAAATTCCTCAATGAGTATTTCCAACGGCAGCTCTTCAATGACGAATACGCAACTGCATTACGTTTTGCCGGCTCACAGCCGACCGGCATGGATCTACTAAATGCCTTTGAGGGCGACAGCTGGTCGCTCTGCTGGCAGGACCGCACCGCCATGGGCAACAGGTATGATTTCGCTAAACGGTTGCCAACCATTGGATCCTATGTTCCGTCTGACACGGTTCTGCACGCACTGCTGCGGCTGCCCGTCGACGGCTTTGGGCACGTCTGGAGCCCACTATTGCATCCGTCAGATATGCCAGAGCCTGGCCATGATCGCGCGAAATACTCCTGGCCATGGTCGGAACTGACAAGCTACCAGCTTGATTCTAGCAATATTTCCTCGCTGTTCCAGGCGATTTTGCCCGCAGCACAGTGGGCATCTACCGGCTTTACTCCCGATGAGAGCCACATCGGCATCTCTGGCAGCGTCACCGGAGCTCTGCCTCGTTTGGTCAGCCCGCCCTTCAACATTTCCTCAGGCGATATGCCAGTCGTCGAAGTGGTTTTGCGCTTCAAAGAGCTCGAAACGCGCGATGGTCTGCGTATGCTGGGCGGCTTCAAGCTATACTGGGCCACCTCCAACCAGACCGAATTTGACGAGAAACGCTCGGTCAGCATCGATGACTGCACGCTGTCACCGCTGGAGTATGCTGCCGCGTTGAAGCCTGATCAGACCCCGATGGAGCCTCAGTTCCGTCTGCAGTTTGACCTTAAGCACCACAAGGGCTGGGTGAACCAAACAATCACTCGGCTGCTCATTGTTCCGGCAGGTCATGATGCTCTGGGCGGTGATGCCACAGGCGTGAAGCTGCAGATTGAAGACATCCTGGTCATCAAACATGCAGAAAACCCGGTTGCCAACGCCGATTTCATCAACGTCAGTGCCCGGTTATACGCCTGGTCTGGCGATGACGGTTTCCTGCAGGCGATGATACCCAAACTGCGCCGCGCCATACAGGGGCTGATCCTACAGCCTGCGATGCAGAATCATCCTCTGCTCGTCAGTCCATCGGACGGTAACACAAATGGGTCCGTGTGTGACACAAAACTCAACATCGCCTATTGTGCGGCCCTATGCCACATGGCCTTGCTGGAAAAGGCCGTCACCGACCACCGCTTGCCCATCGCCCGCGGCCAGCAGATACTGTCGCCTGAAGGCGCGGCAGTCAGCTACACCGAGACCAGCTATTCGCTGGAGACACGGGCGAAAGCGCTCAAACTGGCCATCCAAACGCAGCTTTGGAATCCCGCCACTCACAGGTTCTGCGAGAGCACCACGCAGACTGGATCGATACAGGCTGATGGCTCCATCGCATTAAACCTGAAGGCACTGGCTCATGGCCTATGCACGCCAGCACAGCGCGACTGCCTGCTCAACTGGCTTGAGGAGCCCGTCAGTGACTGCAGTGAGCACCTCACCACGGTTCTCTACGAGCTGATGGCCCGCGTCCAAACCTTCAAGCAAAAGCAGATTGACCAGACTTATCAGCGTGTGCTTCAGATGGAGAAATGCATCGGGATTGCAGGCGAACAACCGCCATCTGCAGAGGCGGCGTGTCTGCCCGCCTCGCCCGATCTACCCATGGGCTCGCTTCATCCGCTCTACGCCTTCCTGGGTGTGGATGTCAAAGACCCTGATGTGCTGACCATCGCACCGGCCATCCCCACTGACCTGCACCACATGAGCGTGCAGAATGTGTTCTTCCATGGCAACTACATCAATATAGAAGCAGGAAAAGACTACGTCAGTTTGGAAGGCAGCCGCCTGCTCAACACCAAAGGTCTGCGGCTGAAGGTCATATTCCACAACATCAGGTATAACTACCAGGTGTTTGTGAACGACAATGAATACCACAGCTACAAGACGAGCAACGATGGCTCCGTGCAGATCCCGCTCAGCTTAGGCACCGTCACGGTGCAAATCCGCCCCGACTAGCAGCCGCTCCCCGGGGTGAGCGCACTCACCCCGGGGTATAATGAGCTATATTCTGACTGCTCGTGAGGTCGCCAAAGTATGACCGAAGCCTTCATCTCCGACAACGCCGCCGTCCGCCTGTTTTTGGAAGTGATCGCACTAAAAAACCAGAACGACGAGGCGGTATTATGCTTCTCGCCCGCTGACATCAAGCTGATCGACTACGCTTTGTCTCAGCATGGTAAACAGCCCAGGCATCTGCTGAACATGCACAACTATTCCGAAATTGGCATCGACCGGCAAACCGCCGGCGAGCTCGAGGAGCACCTCGCGCAGACCATCGGCCCGATGGACGTGCTGGGCATCATCAGAGCGCAGTTCGCCAGTTGGACACGGCAGGGCATCAGCCTGCTGCATTACGATGACAAGCAGTATCCTGCCATCTGGCGAGAGCGGCTGGGCCAAACTGCACCGAAGTTGATATGGTGCGCAGGCAACCTGGAGCTGCTGACCAGCCAGGGGCTGGCCGTGGTGGGCAGCCGTGTGCTGAGCGAGGAAGAGCAGATCTACGCAAGCCGGCTGGGGCACGAATGCGCCCGCCAGCAGTTGCTGCTTATCAGCGGCTACGCCAGCGGAGCGGACCAACTGGCGATGTTCGCCGCATTAGATGAGGGTGGTCAGGCGATCGGCATCCTCAGCCAGGGGTTACTCGGCGTGCTGGGGCAAGCTCGGTTGAAGAAGCCGTTGCAAAAAGACCAATTGCTGCTCATCTCACCCTTCCATCCCAGTGCGGAGTTCCAAGCCGCACAGGCGCTGGCTCGCAACAGGTTGATCTACAGTATGGGCCAGTGGGCGGTGGCGGTCAGCAGCCGTGCGGGCACCGGCGGCACCTGGCGGGGTGCGCTTGAGTGTATGGTGCAGTCACAGCCGCCTTTATATGTCCGGTGCGACCAGCCGATATCGGACGGCAACCAGCGTCTGCTGGAGTTGGGCGCTTTGGAGTTGGATGCAGAGAGTCTGGGGTACGGCGTGAAACTGGCAGACTATCTACAGCGAACCGCCGTCGGCTACAAGCCATCTACCGAGGTGGGAGAACTGCTGGCTGAAATCGGCCCGTCCCCCGATGACTTTGACTCGCTGCGCCGTAAACCTGAGCCGTCAAGCACATCCAAACGCAGCCCGAAACCCGAACCTGAGGAGTTGTCATCCGAGATGTTCAACTCCGCATGGAAGCTGATGGAGCCGCTGCTGGGCGAGCCATCGACCCCACAGCAGCTTGCCCATGCACTCTCCATCACTCGATCACAGGCGCTCGCCTGGCTGAAGCAGGCCGAAGGTCTTGGAATGGTCAGCCGCAGCGGCAAACCACCGCGATTCCTGCGCACTCCTGCGCTGTATCGGGAGGAGCCCGATTGAACCCCAACAAACATGATGGCATACACGAACTGCCGCCCAGGGAGTTGATGGCACCCGCCGCGCGCAAGCTGCGTGACATCTACGCGCAGACCCCGGGCGCGCCCATACACCAGCGTGAGTTTGGCTTCTACTGCCTCGAACGCTGGTATGAGCAGGGGCTCAGCCGTGATGCCGATCTGGCGGAGCTGTTTGGATATGATCCGCCAGGCCACTTCGACCTGGGCGGGTTGGGGGGCTGCGAGGCGGCCTTTGTGCCCGCGTTCGAGGAGAAGGTTCTGGAAGACCGCGGCGACTACGAGCTGGTGCAGGACTTCGCCGGACGGCATGTGCTTTGCTTCAAAGGTCGCCGCAGCGGGTTCATGCCCGAATACATCGACCATCCTGTCAAAGATATGCGAACCTGGGAGGAGCTCTGCGCCTGGCGCATGGAGCTCGATACCCCCGAACGATGGATCGGCTTCGACGCGAAGATGCAGCAGGCGATATCCGCAGCGGGGCAGGGGCTGATGATCATGGAGCTGCTGACCGGCGGATATATGTATCTACGCAGCCTGGTTGGTCCGGAAGGCATCCTCTACGCCTTCTACGACATGCCTGAGGTGGTCCACGCTTGTATGCGGCAGTGGCTCAAGCTGGCGGATGGCGTGATTGCCCGGTACCAGCAGCACGTCACTCTGGACATCTTGTTCCTGTCTGAGGATATTTGCTACAACCACGGCCTGCTCTGCTCACCGGAGATGATGAAGCAGTTTCTGCTGCCGTATTATCAGCAGTTGATCCGCAACATCCGCTCACGGCAGATCGACAAGCGCCGGCACCTGTTCATCCAGGTCGATACCGATGGCGATGCCCGCGCGGCGATCCCAGTCTATCAGCAGCACATCGGAATGGACGCGATGGCCCCGTTTGAGGTGGCCAGCGGCTGCGACGTGGTGGAAATCGGCAGGCAGTATCCTGAGCTGATCATGCTGGGTGGGATCGACAAGCGCGTGTTGGCCCAGGGCACAGAGCAGATCGATCGCATGGTTGACCGCATCATCCCGGCGATGCGCGAGCGCGGTGGATACATCCCCACCTGCGACCACGGCGTGCCTGAGGAAGTCAGTTTGACGAACTACCTGCACTTTCGTAAACGCTGTTTAGAGCTTGGCGGATAGACCACAGCCAGCTTGATCCGATTTAGATATGATTCGTGCGGAATAGTGCATGTATAATCACACTGAACATCCGTAATATGCATATCAGACCGTAAATCTGGAGGCCATAATGGATCAGACATCTCAGCCCGATGGAATTCACCAGCTTTTACCACGAGAGCTGATGACCGAAGCCGCCCGTAAAGAACGCGATATCTACGCCCGAACCCCTGGAGCACCCATCCACCAGCGCGAATTTGGATTCTACAGCCTGGAACGCTGGTATGAAGACGGACTTGACCGCAACACCGACCTGGGCAAGCTGTTCGGATTCGACCCGGCGGGGGAGTATAGCCTGGGTTCACTGGGATGGTGCGAGGCCGGTTTCTCGCCCTGCTTTGAGGATAAGGTGATTGAGGACCGCGGCGATTACGAGCTGGTGCAGGACTTCGCCGGACGCCACGTGCTCTATTTCAAGGGCCGACGCTCTGGATTCATGCCAGAATATGTCGACCACCCCGTTAAGGACATGCGCACCTGGGAAGAGCTGTGCGCCTGGCGCATGAACCCCGACGACCCCGCACGCTGGGTGGATTTCGATGACCGAATGGCGACCGCCAAAACGTGCGCTGGCCAGGGGCTGATGATCTTCCAGAACCTGGTGGGCGGGTATATGTATCTGCGTAGCCTGATCGGGCCTGAGGGCATCTTATACGCCTTCTACGATATGCCCGAGGTGGTTCACGCGTGTATGCAGCAATGGCTCAAGCTGGCTGACGCCGTCATAGCGCGGCATCAGCAGCATGTCACCATCGATGTGTTCTATCTGGCGGAGGATATCTGCTACAACCACGGGCTGCTCTGCTCCCCTAACACCATGAAGGAGTTCCTGCTGCCTTATTACCAGCAGTTGATCCGCAACATTCGTAATCGGCAGATTGACAAGGACCGCCACCTGTATATCCAGGTCGATACCGATGGTGATGCCCGGGCCGCCTTGCCGGTCTACAAAGAACACATCGGCCTGGATGTGATGACCCCCTTCGAGGTGGCCAGCAACTGCGACGTGGTGGAGATCGGCAAGCAGCATCCAGATATCGCATTGTTAGGCGGTATCGACAAACGCGAACTGGCCAAAGGTCCTGAGGCCATTGACCGCATAGTCGACCGCATTATCCCAACCATGCGCGCCCGTGGCGGATACATCCCCACCTGTGACCACGGTGTGCCTGAGGAAGTCAGCCTGGAGAACTACATGCACTATCGCAAGCGGTGCCTTGAACTCGGCGGGTAAGCCCTCGTATAGGTTAGAATAGATTCAGCCGGAGCCAATAGTCTGGCGTATAACCAGCCGAAGGTAGCCGGCTGACCGCTTTTTATGTTCACAATATCTCGCCGTATAGGAGTTTTCCATGAGAAGATCGATCTTGGCTTTGCTTCTGGGTGCCATGCTGGCATCCTCTGCAACGCAAGCCGCCGTACGCGATATTTACCCAGATACCTGGGTAGCGACCGATGGGGTTGGGCGCAGCATGCCTTCTGTGAAGCAAGTCGGCCCCGTGAAGAAAGACCAGACCCGCGTGGTGGGCATCTTTTACATCACCTGGCACAGCGACAGTAATCATCAAAAACAAACCTACACCGCTGATGTGGCCTCCATCTACCGAAAGGACCCAAATGCACGGCTGGACGGCAAGAACCCCTTGTGGAAAGACGGCAGTTACCACTGGGGCGAGCCCGAAACGGGTTATTTCCTGAGCAAGGACGAATATGTGATCCGCAAAGATATGTCTATGCTGGCCGATGCCGGTGTGGATGTGCTGATCATGGACGTGACAAATGCGGTGCGCTACTGGGATGAGTGGTCAGTGGTGTTCCCCGTGATGCAGAAAATGAAGGCCGAAGGCAACAAAGTGCCCAAGTTCTGCTTCTGGGCGTTCAACGGCCCCTGCATCACCGTGGTTCAAGACCTGTATGACAAAATCTACAAAGAAAACAAGTATAAAGACCTGTGGTTCTACTGGCAGGGCAAACCGCTGATTTTATGGAACGGCAGCCCCTCCGTGGATGCCAATGGAGCGGGGATTCAGAACCCGAACCTCTACTATGATGCCAAGGCGAAGACAGACAAGAACCACCCGCACTACGGCGATCCTAAGTATACCACGGAGTTCCTCACCGACTACCCGGATGAGATCAAAAACTTCTTCACCTCACGCACGATGTGGTGGGGATACCACATGTGGGCAGGCAAGCGCTTTGTAGGCACCGAGGACAACTGGAGCTTCGGCTACCAGTTGCACGACCCTGCAGTGCTGAACATGAACCCCAATGACCTGGTGTCCACACACAAGGGCAAGAAGGAAGAGGCGGCGGTCACCCCCTCGCAGCACCCTATGAGCATGGTAGGTAAAACCTGGAGCCGCGAAGCGGGTGAGCCCGAATTGAATGAGTACGATGTGCCCGGAAGAGCACTGGTGCCCTGGCTGGGCAAGACCGTGAAGAACCCGATGGACTACGGCATCTACTTCCAGCAGCGATGGGATGAGGCGATAGCCGCCAACCCGCAGTTTATGTACATCAACGACTGGAACGAGTGGACCGCCGGAAAGTATCCCACTACCGGTGATTTCATGCGCCGCAAGAGCGACTACTTCTTTGTGGACCAGTATAACCCCGAATTCAACCGCTGTGTGCAGCCCATGAAGGGCGGTTACACCGACAACTACTACATGCAGATGGCGCAGAACATCCGCAAGTATAAGGGCATCCGGCCCATCCCCACCAACCGCGGCATCCATCCTGTGAGTATCAATGGCCGCTTCAACGACTGGAGCACCGTGCGTGTGGAGTATCGTGACACCATCGGCGATGTCTTCCACCGCAACTACCCAGGATACGGTGAGCCGGACTACACCAACGATTCTGGCCGTAACGACATCACCACCAGCAAAGTGGCGATGGATGAGAAGAACGTGTATTTCTATGCACAGACCGCTCAGCCGTTGACCGCCTGCACCGACCCCAACTGGATGCTGCTGATGATCGACGCCGACCAGAACCCCGATACTGGCTGGTATGGGTATGATTACATCATCAACAAGCAGGTTCTGAGCACCGGGAAGACGACGCTCAGTAAATACGTCCCCGGCAGCGACCAGCCTTGGCAGGTGGTTTCTGAGCTCAGCTACCGAGCCGAGTGGGACAAGCTGGAGATCGCGGTACCCCGCGCTCTGCTTGGCCTGAAGGGCGATTCTGCCAGCTTGGACTTCAAGTGGGCCGACAACCCGGCCGACCTGAAGGACCCCATTTCGCTCTGCCTCAACGGCGACACCGCCCCCAACCGGCGGTTCGCCTACCGGTATGTCTGGGCGAAGTAGGGAAAACTGCCAAACAGTTGTGTCACTTGCGGGCAAGTGACACAACTGCCGTGACTGCTGACAGGAAGGACACGTTTGATATGAGGCCAGTGCGGATATTTATCAGCAGTGTGCAGAAGGAATTTGCACAGGAGCGGATTACCCTGCGGAACTATCTGCGTGATGACCCGCTGATCGCAGACAAGTCACAGGTCAAGTCACAGGACAAGTCACAGGACAAGTCACAGGACAAGTCACAGGACAAGTCACAGGACAAGTCACGGATCAAGTCACAGGTCAAGTCACAGGACAAGTCACAGGACAAGTCACAGGACAAGTCACAGGACAAGTCACAGGACAAGTCACGGATCAAGTCACAGGTGAAGTCACAGGTCAAGTCACAGGACAAGTCACAGGACAAGTCACGGATCAAGTCACAGGTGAAGTCACAGGTGAAGTCACAGGTGAAGTCACTAAGCTGGTAATAGTCTACCATACTCCAATGACTCGGAAAAAATATCCAATTAGCACTTGCATTAAAAGGGGAAGCCAATTTCAGAGACTTGTACTTAACTCCTGCACTGGAAGCGGGATATATTGAGATGACCATTCCCAATAAGCCCAACAGTCGTTTGCAGAGATATCGGTTAACAGATAAAGGAATCGTGTTGCGGAAGAGGCTAACCAATCAATGATGACAGTTGGACATTCTGAGCGAGCCACGCAGGACCGTGTGATCAAGCTGTTTGGCGAGCAACTTGGCTTCCGCTATCTGGGTGACTGGACATTCTGAGCTGGCATCTTTGCTTTCAGATATGGATACTGAAATCGACGTGCTGGTGAGAAAGCGCGGCAAATCAATGGTGCTTCGCACCGCCCGCAGCGGCACCCACGCCGGATCACAGTTCTGGGGATGTACAAGCTACCCGTCATGCAAAGGTACAAGGCCGTTCGACGGCAGCAGTCCGCCATGAAAACTGGCGGTATTAGCCACCCCACCCCTCCCCAATTTGGCCCGAAAAGGGCATAATACAAGTGTTATTACTATCTACCGCGGGTAAAGGAGCTTCCAAATGATTGATGTAGCCATTTGCGGGTTTGGCGCACTGGGACACGTCCACGCTGACTCGTTAGCTGGGTTCGACGATGTGTGCGTTAAGGCTGTTTGCGATATCGACCCCGATAAGCTGACCATGCAGCAGGTCGCTTTCAACATCGACGCTGGTGAGTGCAAGTTCGACATCTCCGGCAGCACCACCTACACCGACTATGCCACCATGCTGACTCACGAAAAGCTGGACGCGGTGGTGCTGGCGGTTCCTACCGATCTGCATGCCCCATTCGCCATCATGGCCATGGAAAAGGGCATCAGCGCCTTCAGTGAAAAGCCGATGTCCATCACCGTGGAAAACTGCCACCACATGATCGCTGCCCGCGACAAGAACAATGTGCAGTTGGTGGTGGGGCAGTGCCTGCGCTTCTGGGGCGAATATGAGTATCTGAAAGCTTCTATCGATGATGGCCGTTACGGCAAGCTCCGCTCGCTGCATATGGAGCGCATGGGCAATGCGCACAGTCTGTCGCCGTGGTTCCTTGACCATCACCGTTCTGGCGGCGCTCTGCTTGATCTGCATGTTCACGATGTGGACTGGGTGAACTCAGCCCTGGGCAAGCCCCAAAGAATTGATGCCGTGGGACACATCGGGATCACCGGTGGAGTGGATGATCTGCTGTCGGTGTGGGAATACGAGGACACGACGGTTTCGATCGTGGGCAGTTGGATGTATCATGGCGGGTTCCGGATGCAGTATCGGGCAAACTTCGATGATGCCACGCTGGAATACAGCATCCATACCAACCCAACCCTGTCAGAATGCAGACTCGGTGCAGAACCTAAGGCGATCGAAGTCGATACCGCTTCGGCTTACACGAAAGAGATGCGGTATTTCCTTGACTGCGTGAGCAAGGGGCAGCAAAACGACAAAATCAAGGCCGAAAGCACATGTGAGAGCATCGCACTGGCCCTGGAAGAACAGCGTATCGTCATCAGCAAAATGGGGAACAGCGACTAAATGGACATTGGCGTGATCAACACACTTTCAGACGGCGGCCGTTGCTTCGATATGATGAAGCAGCTCGACCTGCACGTCTGCCAGCTCTCCTGCTGGGATGGCCGCATGGCCACCAAGGAGATAGCGCAGACCGTGGTGAAGGAGGCTTCCGCCGCCAACGTGCGCATCTGTGCGGTGTGGGCTGGCTGGCCTCCGCCCGCCGAGTGGAACTTCACTGCAGGGCCGGTCACGCTGGGCATCGTGCCAGCGCAGTATCGGCAGGAGCGTCTGAAAGCGCTGAAGCAGTGGGCGGACTTCGCGGTATGGATCGGTGCTCCCGCCATCATCACACATTGCGGCTTCATCCCCGAGGACATGACCTCGCCGGAGTATCCGCCTGTGGTGGCGGCCATCAAGGATATCGCTGAATACTGTGAAGAGCGTGGTATCGGCTTCTGGTTTGAAACCGGTCAGGAGACCCCCGTCGTGCTGCTGCGCACCATCGAGAAGGTGGGCACCAACAACATGGGTATTAACCTGGACCCCGCCAACCTGATCATGTATGGCAAGGCAAACCCGATTGACGCGTTGGATGTGTTCGGCCGATATGTGCGAAACATCCATGTGAAAGACGGGATGTATCCCACCAATGGTGACCAACTGGGCATCGAGGTTCCGGCCGGTCAGGGCAAGGTTCGCTACCCGGAGTTCATCGCCAGCCTGCAGCGGATCGGCTTCGACGGTGACCTCATCATCGAACGCGAGATCTCAGGCGAAGAGCAGATCAGGGACATCAAAAAGACGATGGCCGATCTGGTCGCCTGGCAGAAATTGGGGTAGGGGTTACCCGTATCTATACCGCGTCCTTTAGGGCGCGGGGGTTAGTATACGATTAATAAATAACTAGCCGTAGGGGCGTCCCTTGTGGGCGCCCTAAAACAAAAACCATCGAATGAACAACATTTAGGGCCACCACAAGGGTGGCCCCTACGACAGTATCAGTTACAGCCTGGGCTGCCGTGTCAGCACGGGCAGATTCTAGGTAGTAACTAGCCGGTGCCGCAATAAGGGTGATTAAGGGTGGGGTTAATCCCCACCCTCCAGCCAGGCCATCTGCTGACTGCTCAGACGCAGCCTCAGCGCCGCCAGTGACTCGTGCAATTGTCGGCTGCTGCTGGCACCGATCAGTGGCATCATGGGGAACGGCCGTTGCAGACTCCAGGCCAGACCTACTGCTCCTGGGGTGACATCTAACTCCGCAGCCAGGCTCTCTACCCTCTTCTTCATCGCGCGGTTGGCCGCGTTGTTCCAGGTGTCGAGGAAATCCGGGTTCGCGAGCAGGCTGTCTGGCCGGTCGAAGAAGCCCCGAGCCTGTGCACTCCAGGCCACCAACGGCATCTGCCGGTCTGTGAACCAGGCGATCGATTCTTCATCATTGGCCCCAAGGCAGCCCATGCCGATGGGCTTGGCAAGCGGTGCCAGGCTGAAGTGGTTACTCACCGCCACAATCGGGCGCAGACCGTGCTTCTGGCAATATTCGTTGGCTTCATCCACACGCTCCAGCGTCCAGTTACTCACGCCAAACGCCCGGATACGCCCCTCATCGATGTGCTTATTGAGCGCCTCCATGAAGGCTGACACCGGGTAGTCCAAGTTGTCGCGGTGCATCATATAGAGATCGATGTAGCTGGTCTGCAGCCGTTCCAGACTCTCCAGTATCTGCGCGCCCATATCTTCAGGGTTGGTCCAGGGAGTATGCGCGCCTTTGCCCAGAATGCAAACCTGCTCGCGGATGCCGCGCATTTTTATCCACTGACCCAGCACCTGTTCACTCAAACCGTTCTGGTAGATGTGCGCGGTGTCATACAGGTTACCGCCATTTCGGAAGAAGGTGTCGTAGATCACCGCCATGCCGGGCAGGGGCAGCAGCCCGTAGCGCACATCGGTGCCCAATGCGATTTGGCTGACCGGTAACGGCAACCCTGGAATCTTCATGTATGGCATCTTATGGTGGGGATTTCGGGTTAACGGCTCGCGGTCTGACGTTGGCCAGTCCGCGGTCATGCCTTCGTGCGGGTACAGCAGCCCGATCTGATGCCGCCACATGTCCAAGGCGCGCAGGTTGCTCAAGGTATCGGCATTGGAAGGTGCCTGGCTCTCGTCGGTATCGCCAGCAATCCGGCGGGCCATCACCTCGGCCTCCAGCGTGTATGCGTTTAGCCCCTGAGGCACCGGCTGTGGAATGACATTCCCGTCGGCGTGTATTAGCTCAAAATGCGGGTAGCTGCAGAACCAGGGCGTGATGACGCGAATCTTACCCTTACTGCCACAGACGACCACCTCGTTTGGCAACTGCACATTCACTGCACAGCTCAACTCGGCCGTGATGCCATTCGGGAAGGAGGCTACGGCGCAGCTCCACTCGTCGGTGCCGGCATGGCCGATATGCCCCACGGCCTTCAGCTCCAACGGGTCGGCATAAGGCTGACCTATCGCTGCACCAGCAACCAACCTGGCCATGCTCATCGCATAACAGCCTACATCCAGAATGCCGCCACCGCCTAACTCTGCTGCGAGTAATCGGCTGTTCTCATCACCGTTGCACTGAAAGCCGAAACTCGAGAAGATGAGCCGAACCTCACCGATGGCACCCGACTTGATCAGCTCCACCACCTGAGCGGTCTGCGGATGGCAGCGATACATGAACGCCTCCATCAGCACAACACCGGCTAGACGCGCTTCCTCCACCATTTCCTGCGCTTCCGGCAGGTTGATGCTGAGCGGCTTCTCGCACAGCACATGCTTGCCAGCCCTGGCTGCTTTGATGGCCCATTCGGCGTGCATCGGATGCGGTGTCGCGACATAGACAGCATCGACATCAGGGTCATTCAGAATCGACTGATACCCTGCGCAGGGCTTTGCATCTGGATATTCCGTTACAAACCGATCAGCCGCTTCCTGTGTACGGCTGGCAACAGCGACCAGTGATCCAGATTCGGTCAGGGTCAGCGATCTGGCAAACTGCTTAGCAATGCTTCCGGTGCCGATAATTCCCCAGCGTATTGGTTTCATCTGTTTCTCCTGAGATTGTTGGTTCTTTACCATATCATAACCGAAGAAAGCGGATCAGCCCAAATGGTTGATCCGCCTTTCTTCATGTGTGTCTTATTCGGTGAGTGTTTTCCGAAAACTCCACACGCCTTACAGCTTGTTGCCGCGGGCTCCCTCACCACCAGCATTGTTGTTTCGCTGTTGACCTCCACCGCCCCGCGGGCCGCCCATTCCGGGGCCTCGACCAGGCCCGCCCATGCGGATGCCGAGGTCTTTGGCAGTCTGGCGGTCGGTCCGGAAGGTGTTGCCCAGATTAGAGCGTTCTTCAGGGGTCATGTTACGGAAGCTTCCCATTAGCCCGCTGAAGAATTGTACACGCGTCTTGCTGTCCAAACTCACCATGGCATTCACGATGGATTTGCCCGCTGCAACCCTCTCGTCGGCACTCATGTTGCCCAGGGAACTCATCAGCGATGCCGCGGCAGTGCCCACTAACTGGGGGCTAGCCTGACCGGCGTTGGTGCTGTTCATCTCAGAGACAACCTGGTTCAAGTCCTGCACCGTCGTGGGGTTAGTAAATATAACGTAGATAGGCCTTGCTTGGAAGGCTGGCGTCATCCTGGGCAGTTGAGCCTGATATCCCACAGGAACATCGGCACCTTTGACGTAAGACGTGATTTTGGTGCCGCTCTCCTCTTGCATCATGATACCGCTGGCTTCCATGGTCATCATGGCACGTACCATCGCCACCAGTTTCGGTGCATCAGGTATAGCCATCTTGTCGCGGAGATAAATCTTGCGCCATTTGACGTTCTCTAGCGGCTTCAGGGTAGTGGTCAAGGCCTCTTCGAAAGTCTTCGAGTCCATCGCAGGCTTAACGACGGCCTTCAGTTGAGGATCGAGCTTGATCGTGGCATTGAACTGCGATGCCATTTCGGTCAAGGCGGCGTTGATCTCTCGAACGTTAGTGACAGCCGGTGCAGCTTCAGTTGCTGCAGGGGCCGCAGGTGTAGCCGGAGCCTGCTGAGCAATGCCCGCCAGGGGCAGCATTACCATCAGAGCGGCAGGTAGTAGGAATCTGGTAGCTTTCATGATGTCCCTCCCAAGGTGGTCAAGAAATTTGATGTATTTGCTAATTATTACATTATTTGAAGGTAGATTGCTCTTCTACGCGCTATCTAGAGCTGGTACCCTCAAAGACGGTGACGCTGTGTTTTGGGAAACGATATTTGAATTCGCCGTTTTTGATATTTATCTGGTTATATACCGGCACGACTTGCCTGGGTTGTGCCAGGTTGTTCAGTGCTTCTACACTCTCTGATGCGATGGTCGTGATTTTAAGGTTACTGATACCTGTCAGTCCTCTTACAGTGGCCATCTCATCCGCCTTGTCGCTTCGATTGACTACCTTCAGCACAATACGCCCCTTGGCACTATCCGCAGTGGCCACCACTGAGAGTACGCCATACCGTCTACCGTTCTCCTCAAAGGCACTGCACTCGAAGTCCGATTTGACAAGCTCCGGTGCATACGCCTTTCGGAAACTCTGGCACACCCAGTATAGCGGTGATACGAAATTGCTCTGCTTATCGAAGTTTATCAAGGCGTTATTCCACGCGGATGCATCCACGTTCCGCAGCCATAAAGCGGGGCACGCCAGCGCAACCTGTTCACCCGCCAGTTCGCTATTCACTAACATCGAAGCACCAGAGAGCGCACCCGCCATATCCACGTTGCCGTTGTTCCACTCGGTGATGGCCAGCCGTACCTTAGGGTGACCATTCTGGCGCAATTCCTGTAGCGACGTCAGCAACCCGGAAACATAGTCGTCAGCATATGCCATCTGCTGCTTCCACGTTCCACCCCAATAAGTGTGACATGATAACAAGCCCAATGGTTCATCGACCGCATCAGCTACTTTGCGGTTCCAATCAACAGTCAGTCCAGCCGATCCGCATGTTAATAACTGCAGGTCCGGGTACTTGGCATGGATCGCCTTTTTGAAGGCATTAACAGCCTCGGAGTATTTCGCGTCACCCATTGGCCAGGTTTCATTGCCAATCTCCCAGTATTTCACCTTGTATGGTTTAGGGTGCCCATTTGTTGCCCGCCGTTTGCCATATGGACTGGTGATCGGCCCGTTGCAATACTCAATCCAGTCGAGGGCTTCTTTAATGTAAAGGCTTTGGCTTTGCGGGGGATCATGATGACCGATGTTCAGGCACAGCAACGGCTCGGAGCCTAACGCCTGACAAAGCTGCATCAACTCATCGGTGCCGAATCCGTTGGGATCCAGGCCACCCCACATATAGTTTGGTTTGGTCACACGCTGATGCTGAGGGCCAATTCCGTCTTTCCAGCGATAATATTCGGCGAAACATCCGCCTGGCCAGCGTATAAATGATGGCTGTAAGGCCTTGATGCGTTCGTAGAGGTCGGCTCTGACCGGTAGTCCCTTGGCCGCATCCATGGGCATCAGTCTCACCTGGTCAATCCAGCATCGGCTGTTGCCGGATATTTTGATGATAAATCTCGCATCTCCGCTCTGTTTTGCCACCAGTGTGATGGGGTACTGAGTCCATTTTGGGCCGAGTATCGGCAGCCGCTGCACGCTGCTGCCGCCGCCACAGGTTAACAGAACCTGCACACTCATACCCGGCAGCGACTTCAACCACACCGAGCCGCTGTATTTCTGGCCCTGTTTTACATTCACTGGCTGTGATATGCTGACCCAGCTACTTTACAGGTATCAACCTCACAACTCCGGCTGCCGTTCAGCTTTTCGGAGCTCAAGCCGACATAACTCACATCTACACTTTTAGCGATGCTCCAGACAGATGAAAGACCGACTGTGCGTGTGGTCTTCAGGTCCGGAGCCATCATCAGCCGGCCATCAGGAGCCGTCACACGCAGATTTCGTGTCTTGACCCGCGTGGCAAAGACACCTATCCCAACCTTACCCGCGGTGTGAGTGGAATTCTGCATCTGCCCAGCTTGAACTCCATCAAGGTAGAAGCTAAATTGGCTTCCGCGGCAGGATATCTTCACCTTATACCACTGGCCTGTGGCCACCGTCTTGCCGACGCTATCAAACTCCTTCACAACCTGCTTCACGCCTTTATCGTTGCACTCAACGGCACTTCTCAGGTTGCCCCACCCGCCGATATTCCACCAGTAGAAGTTGTCACGATTTGTGTATGTGAAGGGGATGAGGATGCCCTCAGCACCGCCCTCTTTTTGAAACTCGAAGGTGTAGTCATAGTCCTGCCAACCCGCATCGCCAAACACAGAGATGCCGGGGGTATCACTGGTTTCGTTGCTCAATACGCCATCCGCCGCCACCCAGCTTCCGATGACAGAATCGATATCTGCGTTCACTTGTCCTCGAGGCATCATCTCAAAGCTGCGATCCTGCACCATTTCGGCCCATAGACCACCCACGACTGAGCTGTAGATATGCTCAAGAAACTGCCCATAGAGCATCGGCGACAATTTACCTATCTGTTCGTCAGGATAGACCGTGATTTTCGCGCAATGACCCTTCACACTGAATATGAGAATCATGACAATGCTCAATGCGGACGCGAACCATATAGTGGCCATCTTCACCCTCTTGATGTTGAATTCGCTGAATACCAGCTTCATTTTACAGGGCAATATCACTAATATGGTTGCTTCCATACGGGCAACCAACAGCTACAAATATCGATGGGTTGATCGGCCAATCTGGTTCGGGCAGATGCATAAAAAGGGGTGAAGCCACTGATGATGCAGGTTCGGCGAGGGGTGGGACGCGAAGCAGATGACCGGCGCGGAGGCTTGCCCCGCGCCGGTCAGTGATTGTTTGGTTACATCCGCTTGATGCTGTACCAGGCGGTGCCGGGCATCTGCTTGATGTTCACAGGCAGACCTACGCCCATTAACACCTTGCCAGACTTGCGGATCACGCGCCCTGTATCCACATTGCGGACAGCATATTGTGCCTCAGGCTCAAGCCCTTGGAGCTGCATGTTTGCGCTGATGTATGGTGACTGGCTGCGGCGGAATATCTGCACCAGGCCAGTGCCCTTCTCCGGGCTGTAGAATTGCCAGCCCATCCAGTCGCCCGAAGACAGCGAGTAGTTGGTGAGAGGGTAGTAGTCGCCCAGCATCTCACCGGCGACTTCACGCCACTGAGCCAACAGCTTGGCGATCATCTTCTTGTCGGTCTGCTCACTGCGGATGTCCCAGCAGCCAATGATATTCAAGGTCATCATACTGCGGATGCTGTAAGCGTCAGGTGATTTGGTACCTGTACCGAAGTATGGCAGCCACAGAGCCAGTCCGTATGTGTGCGCCTGCTGGGAGTTTGGCTCGAATAGGAAGTCGCTGCGAAGCAGTGGGACGGCCCGCCGCATCGTCTCCAGGTCATTTCGGTGACCACCCGAGGCGCATGAATCGATCCACATCTTGGGATTGCGTCGGCGGAGCTCATCCCAATAAGCCAGGTAGCCTGTGACGTAGTGGTTCTCGGTGATGCCTTGCCGGTCGGCTGCGTCGTTACCACGCCAGAAGCCCAGCGGCCCCACGTTGTAGTCCTGCCGGTAGAGGTCGATGCCCTCGCTCTTGATCAATCCGTCAATGTGGTTGGTCAGCCAGTTCCAGGCCTCTGGATTGCCCAGGTTGAACAACTGCGTCTGGGATTTAGACGGATGGCCATCGGTGGTTGGGTTAGGTGTGAGAAGCCACTCAGGATGATTGTCGGTCAGCCATGTGTCTTGATAAACACGCTCTGGTTCAAACCAGACGATGATCTTGACGCCTTTGGGGTGCGCATAGTCACTCACGGCGCGAAGTCCGTTGGGGAAGCGCTTCTTGTCGACCTCCCAGGTGCCTGTCTTGGGCCAGTTGCCATCGCAGGGATACCAGCCGGCGTCCATCCACCAGTAATCGGGCTTCATGCCAGCCTTGATGTAGCCGTCGATGAACAGCTTCTGGCTGGCCTCATCGGCTTGGGTCATCTCCGCAAATTGGTGGGAGCTGCAGGGCGTGAACTGCGGTGTGGGCAGCTTGCCTTCCACACGCGGCAGGTTGTGATCCAGCATCCAGCGGCGCCACAGGTTCTGCGAACGCAGCCATTCGCCGCGGTAGAACAGCATGGCGATGAGTGGTGTGCGCACCGATTCGCCCGGCTGCAGCTTCAGGTGCGTGAGCTGTTGACCAGCGGTGATCTGCACCGCTCCGTCCTCACCACGCGTGAAGTCAGCTTGCCACTGACCAGGCCATCCGATGGCGAGTATGACGCCCCCTGATGAACTGTTGAGGTTGTAATACGGCCAAGCGGCGGCACAGGGACGGCCATCGGTCGGGGCATAGGTCTGTTTTGTACCCTTGGCCAGCGGGTTGACGATGGGCTGGAAGTCGGTGGCCTGCACCGTGGTGCCAGGTGTGCTGTGGACGGAGACGGGAGCTGCTCCAAACCCACCCACAGGCAGGTTGATCGCCTGAATGTTTTCCAGGATGCCCGTGTCGCTGCTTCCGTCGTTGCGGAATTTGATCACCCACTCAATGGCTGGGTAGTCAGTGTAACTGATACCCTCACACAGCACCCTCAAGCCGCTGTTCGGGTCAGCATACTCCACCGTGTGCTGGGTGCGCTGGCTGTCCAGCTTTTTGGTGCCACGTTTGGCCGGCCAAACCGCCAGAAGCTCCGATGAAGGCTTACCATTATATATAAAGGAGAACGGCGGTTCCGTGGTCATAATCTGCTGCTGGTCATCCATTGGGATTTCGCCCAGCCAGATGGTCTGACCATCGGCCATCACGACCTTCGCGTCCGCCCAGTCGGCCTGGTCGCACGCGATGCCATCGCCACCGTCATCTACATCAAGGACGAAATCTGTAGCACCGTTCAGAGCAACACTCACAGGCAGGCCAGGCATACCTTCGCGCATGAGCGGGGACGAGTAGAGCTGCTTCTCTCCCACCGAGACGACGAAGTGGACAGAGCCTTTCACCGGCAGGGTCTGCTCGTTGCTGTCCACACCTACCACTGCGTTGAATGATTTGGCGGGCTTGCCGAGGTATATAATCACCCTGCTGACGGCATGGCAGTATAGTCCTTTGGTGTATTTCACACCGCTCAGGTTCAGTGGCTTCCCGTGACGACCGTTGAGCTGCACCGGGTCATTGTTTCGGATGACCTGGATGTGGGGCTGCACAGTTTTGACCGGCATCTGGCCCATCAACTTGGTCTGCGCCCATGTTTGTGCGATGTCCTGCTCTGCAGCAGTGGGCCGAATCCCTGGCTGTGCACTGGCCTGTTTTGGGATCATGCTCAGCAGCAATGGTAAGGCGAAGCATACGATAAGCGTCTTCATTAGGATTAGTTCCATGTTGTCTCCCCCTGTATCGGGTTTTATTACAAGCATTGTAGCACTAACAGACACCTATTGCGAACCGCGCGGAGGGAAAGGAAACATGAGAGCAGGGGACATCACGCGAAGACGCGAAGGCGCGAAGGGCCCGTAGCGGGACGGAGTCGCCGATGGGCCACGGAACCCATCGCCAAATGCCGGTAGTGTTGATCGAAGCCACCAGCCACGCTGCCGCGGGTTTAGTCACCCCACGGGACTGGCGTCCCTTAACGGTGTTCCCTCACCGCGCGTCTAGGCATCTGCAGCCCGCAAGCGGCGCAGGGTATTCTCCCCCGGCGCCCGCAGGAGCGAAGCGACGCGGGCAGCCATATGATCAGCGACGGGTGATGGAGCCCCTTGGGGCGATGGAACCCGTCGACACGGAGCTGATCGCCCAAATCGAAGCAGCAAGCCCTACGCTGCCGAAGGTTCCTGCACCGCTCGGTTGATCAGTCATTTCTCCCGCAAATCTCCATATAAAGGGGGTTTTGAAGCCCCAATATACCCAAAAATAAGATGCCATTAAAGGCGGATTGAACTGCGATTAAGCTGCGATCAAACTCGGCTAACAGCGCACGGACCCCCCTGTCTAAGATATTAGAAGCAAACAAAAAGAGTAGCTTCAGCGATACCCTACTCTAAAGGAGAGAACCAAAATGAAAAACACGAATTTCGCTACCGCGGTGGGAATGACCACTCTTCTCTGTGCCGGAATCACCGTATCTGGCTATGCCCAGCAGGGTACAGGCGGCGCCGGCGGAGCTGGCGGACGCGGTCATGGTGGCCAGCAAATACCTGGCGGTATCGGTGCTCCAGCAGCTGCGATACTCAAAGCCGGACCAGAAGGAGTCTTCTCGCTTCGAGGCGGCAGCCTGGTCAAGCTCGACCCGGAGAGCCTGAAGCAAATCAAGTCTGTTGTGTTGGTAGAGACTGCTGGTAATCGTGAAGACCGTATGGGTAACGGACCACGGTATAATCGCCCTGAGCCCGCCACCATCAGCTTCAGCAAGGGCAAAGTGCTGGTGGTGATTGGCGGCCAGTTCTTCAGCGTCGATGCGAACTCTATGAAGCTGATCGCTAAGGCAGGTTTCCAGGCACCCAAGCGCAAGATGCATAATGGTCAGCCAGGCATGGGCCCGCAGGGTCGCCCAGGTGGACCGCAGGATGACCAGCAGATGAACGGCCGTCGCGGCCCTGGTGGACCGCAGGATGATCAGCAGATGAACGGTCGCCGTGGCCCAGGCGGTCCTGAAGGCGAACAGATGAATGGCCGTCGCGGCCAGGGTGGACCGCAGGATGATCAGCAGATGAACGGCCGCCGCGGTCCTGGTGGACCTCAGGACGATCAGCAGATGAACGGTCGGCGTGGCCCTGGTGGACCGCAATGCCAGATGGCACCTGCTCCAGCAACGATTGAGGTTCAGGGACAGATTGCCTACATCACGGCTGGCCCACAGGCCATAGCTGTAGATATCAATAGCGGAAAGGTGCTGAGCACCAGTGAGCTCCCAGAGCCTGAAGATAGGTAACCCCGCATATACAGGGGCAGACGGAATCCCGTCTGCCCCTTTTTCGTGTTGGGTCGCGTCTTGTTCGCTGCATCGAGTTACGCTTGACGATTCCTCTTACCCCAGCACCACCGCAGTTTCTACATGTAGATGCTATACTACTCTCAGATACGAATTCACGAAACCAGCAAGGAGTACTCACACTATGTTCATCCTGGCAGCGGCCGTGGCCGCAGCAGCCATCGCTAGTCACCCCTTCCCCGGAGCACCAAAGGTTGACCTCTATATACTCGCAGGCCAAAGTAACATGCAGGGATCGGGTAGGGTAACTCAACACCCGAAACCGGACGCCCGCTTGACGATGTTCAACATGGACAACACCTGGATGCCTTGTGTGCCCCCTGATCACCGCGTGTGGGAAGGCGCATTACCGGCCTATAAACTGATCAGCATTAAGAAGAATCCCGGTGTGGACGAGGCCAGATACGCGCAGATGGGTACCGACAGCCGCAAGAGCCCCATCGGCGGCGTCGGCCCTGGCTATTTCTTCGGCCTGAAGCTGGCCCAAGTGCTGAACAAGCCGATCGGCCTCATTCCGTGCAGCTACGGTGGTACCACTATGGACGATTGGGACCCTGCTAGCATGGCCACCGAGGGTGATGGCAGCCTCTACGGAGCTATGATCACCCGAAGCAAAATGGTGGGGCTGAGTAACATCAAGGGCATCGTGTGGTACCAAGGCGAGAGCGACGCCTTTGGTCAGAAGGAAGCAGATGCATACCTGGCGAAGTTCAAGGTATTCGTGAACCGCGTCCGTCAGGACGTGGGGAACCCCAACTTGCCGGTGTTCATGGTCCAGATAGGACGGGTCTTTACCTACCAGACCAACCCCTCCGCCATCGTACCCTGGGACCAGGTGAGGGAACTTCAGCGACAGATGATGACTGCCCTGCCCAATGTCTATATGGTAGCCGCCAGTGACTGTCATATGGATGATGTGATCCATCTGGACTGGGCCGGACAGCAGCGTTTAGGCAATCGCCTGGCGGAGTTGGCTTTGAACCATGTCTACCTGAAGCCAAACACGGGTGTGGGCATAGATCTATACCAGGTGACGCCGGTATTCATCAATAACATGCCGTGCATACGGGTGAGCTTTCGAAATGTGGTGGGCAAGTTGACTGCGGAAGGGCTCTGCACTGGGTTCAGCCTGCTTGATCCCAGCGGGCAGGTGCCCAGTGCTATGATCCTCGACGCCACTGTGGCCGCCGACGGACGATCGGTGGTATTGAAACTGACCAACCCGATTCAAAAGCCCGAGATGCTTTACTACGGGCAAGGGGTGTATAACCACATCAACCTGGTGGATAGCCGCGATATGCCTGTGCCTTGCTTTGGGCCAGTGCCTGTGAAACCCGACGATTTCAAAGCCGAGAAGTAGGGACCTCACGTGCGATCGGAACGAGAGGGGCGTTCGGCGGACGCCCCTTTTTTGCTGGTTGCCTGTTAGCTCTTCGTGATCTCGAAATAGTGATCCATGAACCGGCGTGCATTGACAGATTTCGCCACTTTATGGCGTCCCTCGGCCTTTTCGGCGAAGTACGTCACACCGTCAATCGGATCGATGGTGACATCGCCGCTGACCAGCTCGCAAAGCGAGGGCTCAAACAACAGTGCCGCGGTGAGTGGGTCGTGGAACACCACGTGGTTGGCATTTTGCAGCCACACCGAGGCCATGTCGGCCACAGGTGCCAGGATGCCACCCTGGATGCTTTGACGCGCCTCATCGCCGGTGATCATGCACTGCATGGTCACATCCAACCCGATGGAGATGCTCTCTTTAACATCAGCACGGTAAACCACATCGGTGGCGATGTGGTCAACCACCGCATTACACTCACGACGGCGTGGGGTCTGGCCATCGAAAAAGCTACCGCACATCAGCACCAGTCTTTTCAACAAACCAGGGATGTCTGGGTAGAGCGCAAACAGCACTCCAATGTTGGTCAGCGGTCCGATGGTGAGCAGCGTGATCTCGCCCGGGCGGCTCCGGATGGTGTCCCGCAGATATGGGATCGCACTGTTCTCCGCATACTCCAACCTGTGACTCCACTTTTCCAATGCGGTTGCTTGAGGCACTATCGACTGCAACTGGGGACCGATGAAGGGCATCGGCGCACCTGGGAAGATGGGCATATCGTCACGGCCCACGCGCCGGCAGATACTGCTGGCCAGCTTCGCCCGGGCGATGGTGTCACCGCACTCCGTGGTTATGCCCAGCAGATCGCACTTGGGCTGCTTGAGTAGATACGATAGACAGAGCGCGTCGTCGATGTCTGTACCTATATCGGTATCTAGAATGACGGGGATTTTGTCGGAATTCATGAGGGCCTCCATGATTGATTTGTTATATGATGCGGCAATTCTTGAAAATATACCAGTAGGTTATTACATGGAGTGATCTGTGAATAACAGGAATAGGTCGACTGCACGCTCATAGACCATAAATAGTTCAATTTAAACATGTTGTATCCACTGAGCCGAACCCTTCGCACCAGGTCTGATCGCCCACATCGAAGCCGGTTAGCCACGCTGCCGCGGGTTTTGTCACCCCATGGGACTGCGTCCCGTGATGGGGTTCCCTCAGCGCGGTGTAGGGGCGAACGGCGTTCGCCCTGGGTGATGGAGCCCCTTGGGGCGATGGAACCCGTCGACTCGGGACGGTCAGCCCACAAAGCGGTTAGTCACGCCATGCCCGAGCCGCAAAAAACTCAGAGGCGGACCGGTCTGATACGACCGATCCGTCAAATGCGGTCTCTTCGCTGTTGTTGGCTATCTAGTCAAACAACGCTGTGCTGAGGTAACGCTCAGCGGCATCGGGCAGGATGGCCACGATCTTCTTTCCTGCGAATTCGGGCAATCTGGCCAACCGGTCGGCGGCCGCCATCGCGGCACCGCAAGAGATGCCGGTGAGAATGCCATCCTCTTTGGCCAGGCGTTGAGCATACGTGAATGCATCCGCACTATTCACAAGCTCCACACGGTCAAGCACGCTCATATCCAAGGTCGTGGGTATGAAACCTGCGCCGATTCCCTGTATCTTGTGCGGTCCTGGTTGGATGGGGGCACCTGCCAGGGTCTGCGTGATCACCGGGCTTTCCTCGGGCTCCACCGCGACCGCTATGAGGTTTGGATTTTTGGTCTTCAGATAGCGAGCGGTACCTGTGATGGTGCCTCCCGTGCCTACGGCTGAGATAAAAACATCCACATCTCCTCCGGTCTGCTCCCAGATCTCGGGTCCGGTGGTCTTGAAGTGGATTTCCGGGTTCGCCGGGTTCTCGAACTGCTGCGGCATGTAATAGCGGTCAGGGTCACTGGCCACGATCTCCTCAGCCTTGGCAATGGCGCCTTTCATACCCTTAGGGCCCTCGGTGAGAACTAGTGTCGCACCGAGATACTGCATCAATTTGCGCCGTTCGATAGACATCGTCTCCGGCATGACGATGGTGATGGGGTAGCCGCGGCTGGCGGCCACAAAGCAGAGGGCGATGCCGGTATTCCCGCTGGTGGGTTCTATGATCTCTTTACCCTCGCCCAGAAGTCTACGCTGCTCGGCATCCCACACCATGTTCGCGCCGATACGACACTTCACGCTATATGCCGGGTTCCGACCTTCTATTTTAGCGAGCACCTGTGCGCCTGCGCCTTGTGTAATCCGATTGATTCGCACCAGCGGAGTGTTACCGATGCTCAATGAGTTGTCTTCGTACCAGTTTGACATGAGCTTTCCCTCGTTCTATTGGCATTGTGGTTCAAATTCCGTGCTTTCCGATTGGAGCACTACATTCTTTATACCTGTTTATTTCGGGTTTGTCACTAGTTATCTACACTATTCCGCCCGATTTACTATAGAATTTATACTATTTAAGGCGAATTACCGGAAAAGTGGGCTGCCGGCTGTTACCGGCTGATGATGGGCTCTGCATCTGGACAGCGACCGACCGGATGCGCGGTGATAGAATCCTATTACCAATAGACAAAAAACCGTGCCTCCAGCGTCTTAGTTAGTGGAGACCAAAACCAATGACCACACGAGACATACAGATCAGCATCAAACAGGGAGCCGCAGAGTTGCACCAACACGAGCACACGGAAGAGGCGATCGTTGAGAACCTCTACGACGAGTATGCACATATGCTGTTTCGGTATGCGGTGACGCTGCTCGGAAATCCAGATGATGCTGAAGATGCGGTGCAGGAGGTGTTCACCCGGATCGCCCAACAGATCAACCGCGTTCGCAGGGTGGAAAACCCGAAACCCTATCTGTTCACCGCCACACGCAATGCCGCGTTCAGCCTGCTGCGCAGCCGGCAGCGCCAGACACTTTTAACCGAGGCCATCTGCGCCGATCTGCTCACATCTCCAATTACTAATACCAACCCCGATTCGCTGCTGGTCTGCCAGACGTTCACTGAACTCCCGGTGGAACAACGTGAGGTTCTGGTGCTGAAGGTGTTTGAGGAGATGACATTCAAACAGATTGCGGATGTGGTGGGCAGCTCCCTGAACACGGTGGCCAGCCGATACCGATACGCCATCGACAAACTCCGGCAATCTATGGAGGCAGACGGTCATGGATGATATGAACATCGAAGAACTGCTCCGGCAGTCGATCAAACCGGAAGAACCGGACGGTATGCGCGAACGGGTGCTTCGCAACGCATGCATGCACTTGGTGCGGAAACCGAGATGGCGCGCTCTATGCGGCTGGAAGCCTGCGTTGGTCATCCTTGCGCTGCTGGTGCTCACGCTGACCAGCCTGGATGAACACGCCCGCAGTGTGCGGCTTTCGGCGATCATCGGCGATAAGGCAGGCATCAGTGTGTATAACCAGTGCGACGCCAACTTTTATGGCTATCGACGCTACGTGATGGCGATGAATGACGCCGTGGACTTCAACAACTGGACATTCGAATCAATGGAGGCGAAGCTTGATGACCCCTGCAGCAACTGACATCAAACCCCGCGCGAGCAGGTTCTCTCGCTTCGCCAGACGCACATGGAAGCCGCTACTCGTCGTCATTGTGGTGCTGGCAACCATACACGGCATCGCCACAATGATCCTGGGACGGCGGTTTGAGGCGGATGTCCGTGCCTTGAAAGCAAAAGGGCAGCCGGTGACCATGGCGGAGCTCCTCCCTCAGCCAGTTCCAGACTACCTAAATGGTGCAGTTGTCTATGCTAGAGCGTTCGCGCTTTGTGCAAATCCTCCTTTGTCGCGGATTGAAAATGATGTGTATTATCAGCTCAGAAAAGTTAGATCACCTCGATTATCGGAACAGCAGAAATTGGCAGAATGGTCTAAAGCGATCAGAGCCGCCAAACTGTATGGAGAAGTCGTCCGGTTAACACAAGCAGCGCAAACTAAGCCGAAGTGTGTATTTCCTGCGCACTTGAGTAGGTTCGGTGGCATCTCGCGTCCGCACTACTCGCAAGTTCGGGTGTTAACGAAAGCGATGGCCTCGCTTGCTATGGTGGACGCTCACGAGGGAAGACGGGATGATGCATTTAAGAAGTTAAGCATGGCATTTAAGGTCTCTAGTGCTTTGGATAATGAGCCGTCGATTTTAAGCACGATCGTGCGAATCAGCTGTTGTGACTTGGTCAATCGCCCAATCAGATCGGTGCTTAAATACGTGCAACCTAGTGATGCACAGGTAACACAGCTCAATAACATGCTGTCAGCTACCGACTTCCAGGATGAATGGGCGAGGTCGTATCGGTGCTTGACGGTAGAGCAACTAGGGTTGATTGACAATGTGATGCGCAGGGGATCATCAGGTTTCCGCAGTGTTTATTATTTTTACTTTTTGTCCGCCGAAGGGTCATTGATTTCTGGCCCTTCTTGGAAGGCGGCTGCTAAGAATTATGCAGCGAGCATCATCTGGCGTCCTTTTACATACGCAGATGGGCACTATTATCTGCGAGCCATGGATGACTTCATGACTATCTCTAAACAGCCTTACTGGGTGATGACACATTCAGAACAAGGCATATCGAGAATTGTAAACCGATTACCTAGGTATGCTCTCACCGCACGAGAAGCCGGAAGCACGTTCGTGTTGGGTGTCGAGAAGGCAGCTACACTCAGAGCAGAAACCGCCTTGACCCAGATACTGCTGGCTGCCAAGCAGTACAAAGCCCGCACCGGTCAGTATCCCGAATCGATGGCCCAGGTGCGATCGGTGGGCTTGGCCGGTATCCCGATGGACCCGTTTAGCGGGAAGGAGTTCGGCTACCGCCGTACACCCAAAGGCTTCCTGGCCTACAGCATTGGTAAAGACCTCAAGGACGATGGTGGCAGACCGGTGAGGACCGGGAAGGACTACGATAAGGGCGGCGACATCGTGTTGGATTGGGAACAATAGGAAGTTGATCCGAAGGAGGATAAATCAGATGACCCCTGCACAAACTGAAATCAACACCCGCGAGAGCAGGTTCTCTCGCTTCGTCAGACGCACATGGAAGCCGTTACTCGTCGTCATTGTGGTGCTGGTGGTTATCCACGGCATTGCCACAATGATTCTGGGGCGGCGGTTTGAAGCCGAGGTGCGGACCCTGAAAGCACAAGGTGAGCCGGTTTCGACAGCCGAGTTAGGTGGGCCGAAGGTGCCGGACGACCAAAACGCGGCGGTGGTCTACGCCAAGGTGTTTTATTTGCTAAAAGAGAAAGAAACACGCGAATCCTCTGCTACGATGGAAAATCTGTTGAAGTCTGTGGGAGCGATCCCGTCGAAGAAGAAAATCGATGTGGTGTGGACTGATGTAAACACAGCAGCCCAGGTATATAGGCAGGTTGTTCCCGTGGTTCAGGAAGCGCTCTCTCGTCCAAAGTGCCAATTTCCGGTGAATTGGCAAAGTGGTCCTGAGGCCACATTCCCACACTATGCTTACTTCCGTAACCTTACACGGATGCTGTCAGCATTGGCTGTTGTTGACGCTCACGACGGCAAGCTTGACGATGCTTACACGAAGATCGAGCTGGCATTCCAAGTAGCGAAAGCAGCCAAGGATGAACCGATCTTGATCAGCGCATTGGTCACCATCTCATGCACCCAAACGGCAAATGGTGCTCTGCAGGCGGTACTGAAATATGGGCAACCCAGCAGTTTGGAGGCTCTGAAGCTGAACAATATGCTGTCGGATACGGACTTCAGGCGGGAATGGGCGAACGGCATCAAGGGTGAACGAGCCATGGGCCTGTGGATGTTTAACTACCTGCTTCAGCGTGGTGCTGCGGGATATGGCTCATTAATGCACCAAATGGATGGTCGTGAGGAGCCTTCAGCCGCTCAGCGAGTGCTGTTGCAGACGGTCAGCGCCTTGTGGCGACCCATGATCTATGCAGATGCAGGATACTACTTGCGATATATGGCCGCCAATGTGGCATCGTCCGAAAAGCCCTATCGTACTGTCACCCTACAAGAGAAGAACACGGAGGGGATGTTGGCCAAACTACCCCGATATGCCATACTGACTCGCACATTGGCACCCATATTCACACAAGGTAGTGCCAAAGTGGATGAGGCTCGTGCTAACACTGGGCTGACTCAGCTCCTTCTGGCTGCTCTGCAGTATAAATCGCATAATGGAGCCTATCCTGAGACGGTTTCGCAGTTGCGGTCGACGTCATCATGGGATATCCCTATGGACCCGTTCAGCGGCAAAGAGTTCGTCTACAAGCGCACATCCAAGGGCTTCGTGGCTTACAGCATCGGTACCGACCTGAAGGACGACGGCGGCAGACCGGTGAAGACCGGGAAGGACTACGATAAGGGCGGCGACATTGTGCTGGATTGGGAGCGGTAGGTGATTTCCAAATCGAGCTTCCATGGGTGAAAGGAAGGAGATACTGATGAAGAAACATTTTTCATACGACCCAATAAAATACATGGCAGGACTGCTTCTCGCATGGCTACTATCGGTGGCAATATCATTACTGAGCACCTATTTTGATGGTAGTCTGATCACATCCAAGCGTATAGGCTTTATGTTGGGTTTGGCATTTATCTGCGTTGTCCCCATTCTGGTCTGGTGTTCTCTTGTACGGCGGTACTGGATGCCATTATCGATCATGGTCAGTATTGTGATGGCATATTCACTATTTGTCGTGTTGGTATGGATGCCAAAACCAGCAGGCATTTCAGTCCTACAGCATGTATGGAATTCCATGAGTTCGTTTGTGGGAACAGTCATCGTCTATGTGATACCAGCTGCATTTTTCCAGCAATACTGCATATGGGTATGCAACGTCCGTTCAGATGAGTTGAATAGCGGTGGTAGTGATGGGTAGTCACAGGGGCTTCACCATAATAGAGCTGTTGGTCGTCATCGGCATTATTGCTATTCTTGCCGTGATTATGTACCCAGTGTTTGCATCAGGTCGCAAAAGAGCCAATCAGGCCACATGCCTATCCAACTTGCATCAGTGTGCCGTGGCACTCCGCATATATATGGACGACTACGAGACGCATGTGCCACCCGATGATGCTGTAGCATGCGATTTACTTAAGAAAATGCCGACCTGTTGTCCAAGCGACAAGGAATGGACAAATGGTTGTACTCAACCATTTGGTTTACCACTCATCGGCTCATATGCCTATACACGGTCGGTGCCAGTTTGGATAGATGCACCATATGATCAGGTTCAACCATTCTACGAGTGTGAATGCCAAGCTTTCCTGGCCGATATTTTTCATGGCAGTGAAGGGGTGCCGGCTCCGCTGCATACCGAGGATCCGATGGAATACTACAGGAACCAAATGAAGCTAGGGGTTCCTTCGTGGAGATGTAGTATCCCTGACAAAACAATATTTGCATTTGCGGATGGGCACGCTGCTGTCACTAACCATGATGCTCCATCGGCAGATGGCAAACGAAGAACAATATTGTGCTGGGGCTCGGTTCTGGGTGTGCCGGATGCCAAGTGATTACCGCCGGTAGCCCAGGATAGACCGCCCGAGGGGTTGTCTGAACCTCGGATTATGCGGATGAGGGGATGGCGGGATCTCATCACTTCGCGTCTTCGCGTGAGCCATTCATTAAGTAAAATACCAAGGGCACGGATTGCCGTGCCCTTGGCTGTGTGCATTCCGTGACTATCACATTATGGTGTCTTAGCGCAGCGGAACCCGAATGAGTCATATCTGTAGTCAGGACCGTAGTAGTTCCGGTAGTCAAGACTGAAGGCGTAGGCAAAGTCGAACAGCCACGACCCACCGCGCAGGATACGGCTATCGCCGGACGCTGGTCCGGTTGGATTGGTGGCAGGTGCTGTGGCATAATACGCCGAATCATACCAGTCGGCGCACCACTCATATGCGTTGCCGGTCATATCCATGCAGCCATATGGGCTGATCCCAGATGGATAACTGCCCACCGGCATTGTGGTGGTGCTGTTAGAGGGGTTGGCACATTTCGTCGAATCCCACACGTTCCCCCATGGGTATAATCGGGCATCTGTTCCGCGGGCAGCCTTTTCCCACTCCGCTTCGGAGGGTAACCGTCCGCCAGCCCATGCGCAGTAGGCCGCGGCATCAGCCCAGGTCACATTGACCATCGGGTGGCTGTCGATCCAACCCCAGGATGGCGGATCGGGCATCAGTCGGCTTGTGTCCGTGCAAAACTTGCGGTATTGGGTCACAGTCACTTCGTATTTATAGATCCAGTAGCTGCTCAGGGTGACCTTACGCTGAGGTCTGGCGTCGCTTAACAGGTAGGATGAATCGGTCGAGCCCATGGTAAAATCACCAGCTCCCACCAACACCATCTCAGCTTCGTCTTTCGGATTGACCATCGCGTAGGCTGAGGCGTCGCCCTGCGCACCAAAGTTGGTGTCTATCAGCACATAGTCAAACAGGTTCACCTTGCCATCGCCATCCAGGTCAGCCATGGCATCACTGCTGTTGAACCTGGAATCCAGCACGACGATATCGAACAGGTTCACGCTGTTTCCGCCGTCTGCATCGCCGTTAGCCAGGGCGGTTTGGACCGTGTTGGTCCCGTTGATGACAACGCCGCTGATCACCCGTCGCACCCAATGGCTGCCGGTCAGGCTCAGTGTGTAGGTGCCCGGGATAATATCGGTGAGGGTGGCCTTTCCGGTGTTATCCAGTGCCAGAACGCCGGCATAGGGTTGTGTGCCGCTCAGCATGTAGTTCAATTTGATCCCGCTCAGTGCGCCGCGGTAACCGGCACCCAGGTCTACGGTCACTTGCAGGGATGTGGTGGATGGTTCCGCCGATACAGGCATCGTGAAAGTCAAGCAAACAAGCATGGCAAGCCATACGTACGTGAATAGCGCGATCACTCGAGACATGGGTCGGCTCCTCTGTGCGGTGCGATAGGGAGAACTATACTGAGGGGTGATGATGAAACCTTCACTCTCGTTGGCTATATGTTCAATATGATTGTGTTGCTGATCATTACCGGCCCGCGTTCCGGCGGGCGTAGAGACGGCCATCCGCCTCTTCGATAGGGGCTGAACGGCCCCGGTTCGACGGGTTCCATCGCCCCAAGGGGCTCCATCACCCGTCGCTAATCAGATGGCTGTCCGCTAAAGCGGACGCATTACGGACAGCCTGCGCCCGCTTGCGGGCTGCGATTTATTAGACGCGCGGTGAGGGAACCCCGTTTACGGGGTGACTAAACCCGCGGCAGGGGGGCCACCAGTCACCAAGGTTCTCTACTGGCCGTTGGCGACGGGTTCCGTGGCCCGTCCGTGACTTCGTCCCGGTACGGGCACTGTCACCCGCCGCTGATCAATACCGGCCCGCGTTCCGGCGGGCGTTGGGAAAGGCAACCCTCCCCGGCGCCGGCCGGAGCGAAGCGACGCCGACCGTTAATGATCAGCCGCGCGGTGCAGGAACCCGCACTAGACGCAGTTCCCGGAGCGCCAGCTCCCGGAACGTAGTCGTGTGGGTGACTAAACCCGCGGCAGGGTGGGCCACCAGTCACCAAGGTTCACCGGTGGCCTTTGGCGATGGGTTCGGCTCGGACACAGCCATGCATGTGATTTTTTGAATTATACCCTATCCAATTCGAGTTTGTGTGTCCTCTACGCAAAGACGCAGAAAAGGCATCGGTCGTCCTTCAACCAGCCTGTACGCTGCATAAACGCGTGACACCACCTGCCGTGCTTTGCAGCCCGTATCCTCACAGTGATAAGCTATGAGTGAGTACTTATATATGTATAACACGGGCCTGACCGCCTGTTGGAGGATACGAACCCGATGCTACTGCTAGGAACCCAGCGAATAAACGAACTAGGCCACCTTGAAGTGGGCGGCTGCGATACCGTCGATTTGGCACAGAAATTCGGAACACCCCTTTATGTGCTGGATGAGGCCGATTTCCGTGGGAAAATGCGCGCTTACCGCACTGCCTTCGAGCAGCGGTACCCCCGCAACGAGATCGCATATGCCAGCAAGGCGCTGCTTTGCATGGCAGTGGCCCGCCTGGTCGTGGAGGAGGGCTTCCATATGGACGTCGCCTCTGCCGGTGAGCTCTACACCGCCGTGAAAAGCGGATTCCCAGGCGACCGCCTGGTGCTTCATGGAAACAACAAGTCCCAATTGGAAGTCAGCATGGCTTTAGAGATGGGCGTCGGCCGTGTGGTAGTGGACAACCTCAATGAGCTGAACATGTTGGAGGCCGAGGCCGCCGCTAAGGGCACCGTGGCACCGATCCTGCTGAGGGTGACCCCGGGCATCGACCCACACACCCACAAGTTCATCAGCACCGGTCAGGAAGACACGAAGTTTGGTCTGAACATCACCACCGGTGCCGCCATGGAGGGCATCAAAAAGGCCCTGGAGTTTGAGCACATCAAGCTGATAGGTGTTCACTGCCATGTGGGCTCGCAGTTGCTGGACACCGAGGCGCACGAAGGTGCCATCAACCGCATGATCGGCTTCATGGACGATGTGCGCACCCAAACCGGTGTGGTGCTGGATGAGCTGAATATCGGCGGCGGACTCGGCATCCGTTACCTGGAGGAGCACAATCCGCCAAGTATCGAGGACTATGCGGAGGTTATCTGCAACACTCTGAAGGCGGCTCTGGACAGTCACAACTTCCCGTATCCCAAGCTGCTGCAGGAGCCGGGCCGGAGCATCATCGGTGAGGCTGGTCTGACCCTCTACACCATCGGGGCTATCAAAGAGGTGCCGATTGCGGAAGAGCCGGGCATCAAAGTTTACGCCACTACGAACGGCGGCTTGAGCGACAACCCGCGGCCACAGCTTTACGATGCGGTCTACACCCCGCTTTTGGCCAACCGCATGAATGAGCCGTACGACCAGCAGGTCACCATTGCGGGTAAGCACTGCGAGACCGACACACTGATCAACAATACGCTGCTGCCGAAGCCGAACACTGGTGACATTCTAGCCGTGTTAAGCACAGGCGCCTACAACTTCGCCATGGCCAGCAACTACAACCGCTTCCGCCGTCCTGCGATGGTGCTGGTGAACGAAGGCCATGCCGACATCATTGTGGAGCGCCAGAACCTGGATGACCTGCTGTGGCAGGACCGCATCCCGGAGCGTTTGAAGCCGAATTACGAGTAGGGGCGAGGCGTGCCTCGCCCTTGGGGCACGACTCGACGGGAATAAGGCGCGGTTTCCGCGCCTTATTCAGTTTTTATCTCCGTCATATCTCGGTAATCAACAGGGCAGCTCATCGTACTCACATAGACTGGGCTCCAGAAGGACGGTATGGTATGAAACTGCAGTGGACATCTGTAGCAACTCTAGGGATCGCCCTCGCGATGCTATCAACCGGTGCATTCGGAGCCGCCAACGCACCGTCGAAAGCGAAACCCCTCGCAGCCACTACCGACCTGGAAACTGGATTTCGTAAGCCCACCTTAGCCACTGCCCCGTGGGTATACTGGCGCTGGCCTGGCAATGTGTCTGGCCCTATCACCAATGAGATGATCACCGCCGACCTTGAGGCCATGAAAGCGCAGGGGATTGGCGGTGTGATGATCGACAATGTGGGGCCAATTCAAGGGGCTCCATACTTGTCGGAAGCTTACCTGGCTTTGATCAGGCATGCCCGGATTGAGACCTTGCGGCTTGGTATAGGTTTCTACGTGCATAACTGCGCGGGATGGGCTACCAGTGGGGGCCCGTGGATAACAGCTGAAAACTCAATGAAGCAGTTGTGCTTCGCCCGGGTGGTCATCACTGGACCGCAATCCTGCACTACCAAACTGCCGGAGCCAGCATCGAATCTGGGGTTTTATCGAGACATCGCCGTGCTCGCTGTGCCAACCTCGAACCCAGCCGCCAAGCCTCTCAATTTAAGCCTCATGCTCGATTCGTCAGGCACTCTCAGGTGGGATGTTCCTGCGGGAGAATGGTCGGTGTTGCGTATCGGCTACACCACCACGGGCAGCAAGAACAGCGTAGGGGACCCGGCTGGCACAGGGTTGGAGAGCGACAAATTGAGTGCGCAGGGCATTGAAGCGCATTTCATAGGGATCGCCCCACTGCTGCGTGCTATCGCGACGGATGATACCAACCATAAGTCATACATCGGTGCAGATAGCTGGGAGTGCGGCCCCCAAAACTGGACCGAGTCCATTCCAGCAGAGTTCAAAGCCCGCATGGGATATGACATCATCCCCTGGATGCCTTACCTGGTCGGTCAGGCGGGAAGTGCCACTGAGCAGGGATCCCGGTTTACCGAGGACCTTGTGGATCTGATGCAGGATATGAATCGCCGCAACTATATCGGCCGCATGACATCGCTGGCGCACGAGCAGGGGATGTTGACGGAGTGCGAATCATCCCCTGAAGCGGCGGACGTGCCGATGGGCGAATTCTGGGCCGTCAGCCAGCCCGAAACGGTGTATGGCCCCTTTCCTACGTTCTTTAAAGATGACCCGCTTCGCTCCATCGCTATCTGTAATAATGTGGCTCCCTTGGCGCGAGGCACCGGGCACAATGTCATCGCCCAGGAGACTCTGACTTCGCGGTCTCAGAACTGGGAACGCACGCCGTCGGCACTCAAGTCTGGCATCGACTGGGCGTTGTGCGGCGGGTATAACAAGATGGTGTTCCATCTGTATGCGATACAGGCTGATACCGAGCGTAAGCCTGGGTATATGGAACACGGCACGGCGGTGAACCGAAACCTGACCTGGTGGAATCAGGCCCATGCGTGGTTCAACTATATCGCCCACTGCCAGTATATGCTCCGGCAAGGCGTTCACGTGTCGGATGTGTGCTACATTGGCGAATCCGATGCCGGGGAATCATGGAGGGACGGCCGCTTTCAAGAGGAGTTCCCGGCGAAATATCGCTACGATGTTGTGTTGCCTGATGGATTGACCACCCGAATGAAAGTAAAAGACGGCCATGTGGTTACCCCTGAAGGGGCCTCCTACCGGCTGATCGTGCTGCCGAACCGCACTGATATCAGCCTCACGGTGATGCGCCGGGTCAGGGAGCTGGTAAGCCAGGGAGCCGTTGTGCTGGGCAGTAAGCCTGTAAGAGCACGCGGGTTGGCAGACCATCCCAGTAGCGACATCGAGGTGCAGAAAATTGCGAAACAGCTCTGGGGTGAATCGAGCACGCCGAAGGGAATCCATAAACTGGGCAAGGGGCGTGTGCTTTGGGGTATGTCGGTAACGGAGGCACTGGCATCGATTGGTGTGGCACGCGACTTCCGTTGTGAACCGCTTGACACTGCTGGCCCTGGCATTGACTGGGTGCATCGGCGAACCGGCGGCGCAGATATCTACTTTGTGGTGAACCGGGCGGGGCATACGGTCAACCTCGACGCCTTCTTCCGCGTTACCGGCAAAACGCCTGAGTTGTGGAACCCCGACTCGACCGAGATCGAACAGAGCGCGCTCTATGAAGTGAAGAACGGTGAGACCAGACTGCCGTTGAGAATTAATCCTTATGAATCGCTGTTTGTGGTGTTTCGGAAGAAATCGGGTGGTCACTTTATCGACGCACAGCGTGTGGGTGCCCGCCGTGCCGAGTTCGGCCTTACAGCCAGCGATGTCGTCGCCACACCCGAAGGCGCAAGCCTGGTCACAACCGGACAAGCGGGCAGGTATCAGCTTACGACGGCGTCGGGTTCCAAGCTGATCGCCGAGGTGCCAAAGCCGGCGGAGCCCATCCACATCAACGGCCCATGGAGCGTGAGCTTCATCAATGGTCTGGGAGCCCCATCGGCCACTACCTTCAACCATTTGATATCGTGGACCGAGCATGACGACAAGGCGATCAAGTTATACTCCGGTTCTGCCGTATACTCCTGCGATTTCAACTTACCAAAAAACTGGGCCTCGGCTGGCAGTGTTGCGGTGCTCGATCTGGGCGATCTCCGCGAGCTAGCTGATGTGACACTCGACGGGCAGTCTTTGGCCACACTGTGGCGACCGCCGTTCCGAGTAGACATCAGCAAGGCGGTGAAAACTGGGAGCAACCATCTGAAGGTGCTGGTGGTCAACACCTGGCTGAACCGGTATGTCGGTGACCGCGGTCTGCCGCCGGAGCAGCGGGTTACGGTGGAAGGGCCGGCGTGTAGTGCCTATACGGCGGCCACGCCTCTGCCCCAGTCCGGGTTGTTAGGTCCGGTCGTGATTTCCAGCGTGCCACGCGTCAAGGTTAATATGCATGAACACAAATAGGGTGGGTCAGAGTGGACTGTCGGCTTGGGTTTGCTTGTTCACCGGCTTCACATGGGATCACAGCGATGCCTGCCGGTGAAATAGGCTAGAATAATAACAATAAGTAAGTTATCCCCGATCAACATAGCGACGCACACAGGAGTGTCTTATGCGAACATCCGCCTTAGCCGCCCTTCTTGGTATGGCGTGCCTCACCGGCACGATAATCTCAGCACATGCCGCCGTCAGGGATATCTACCCTGATACATGGGTAGCCACCGATGGCATCGGACGCACGATGCCGAGTTATCAGCAGGCAGGCCCCGTGAAGAAGGACCAGCGGCGTGTGGTCGGGATGTTCTACATCACTTGGCATACGGATAATGTCCACCGTGAGCATCCTTACCTGTCGGATGTTGCCAAATTATACCAGGCTACGCCCGAAGCGCGTTTGGATGGCAAGAGCCCGCTGTGGAAAGATAGCGGATACCACTGGGGTGAGCCGGAGCTGGGATACTTCCTGAGCAAAGATGAGTATGTGATCCGCAAAGATATGTCCATGCTGGCCGATGCCGGCGTAGACGTGCTTGTGATGGATGTGACCAACGCGGTGCGATACTGGGATGAATGGAAAGTGCTGTTCACGGTGATGCAGAAGATGAAGGCCGAAGGCAACAAGGTGCCTCAGTTCTGCTTCTGGGCATTCAACGGCCCATGCATCACGGTGGTGCAGGACTTATACGACAAGATATATAAACCGAGCAAGTATAAGAATCTTTGGTTCCACTGGGATGGCAAGCCGCTGATCTTATGGAACGGAAACCCCTCGCAGGACGCCAATGGTGCGAACATCCAAAATCCCAACCTCTATTACGATGCGAAAGCCAAGACAGACAAGAACCACCCGCACTACGGTGATCCCAAATACACCACGGAGTTTTTGACCGAATACCCCGCTGAGATCAAGCGGTTCTTTACCTCGCGCACGATGTGGTGGGGCTACCATGAGTGGGCAGGCAAACGCTTCATCGGCACAGAAGGCAACTGGTCCTTTGGCTATGACATGGGCGATAAGAAGGTCTCGGGCATGAACCCCGATGAGCTGGTATCGCGACACAACGGCAAGAAGGAAGAGGCGGCCGTCACTCCTGCACAGCATTCGCACACTCTGATCGGTAAGAGCTGGAGCCGTGAAACCGGCGAACCTGAACTGAACGACCAGGACTTGCCGATCAAGGCCTACGTGCCCTGGCTGAAGAAGACGGTGAAGAACCCCGAGGGCTATGGCATCTATTTCCAGCAGCGGTGGGACGAAGCACTCAAGGCGAACCCGCAGTTTATCTATATCAATGACTGGAACGAATGGTCGGCCGGAAAATACCCAAATGACGCGGGGTTCATGCGACGCCAACACAGCAACTACGCCTTCATTGACCAGTACAACCCGGAGTTTAGCCGCACAGTGCAGCCGATGAAGGGTGGGTACACCGACAACTACTACATGCAGATGGCCCAGAACATCCGCAACTATAAAGGTATACGACCCATCCCCGTCAACCGCGGTATGAACACCGTGAGCATCAACGGCCGGTTTGACGACTGGGCATCGGTCAAGGTGGAATACCGTGACACCATTGGCGATGTGGTCCACCGCGATTATCCCAGCTATGGCGAAGAACACTATGTCAACACATCGGGCCGCAATGACATCATCACCAGCAAGGCGGCGGTAGATGAGAAGAACCTCTATTTCTACGTGCAGACCAACAAGCCCCTCACATCCTACACAGACCCCAACTGGATGCTGCTGTTCATCGATGCCGACCTGAACGCGAATACGGGCTGGTGCGGTTATGACTATGTGATCAACAAAACAGTCATTGATGGCAATACTACCACCATCAGCAAATACGCACCGGGCAGCGAGGGCTCTTGGCAGGTGGTCGGTGAGCTGAGCTACCGCCTCGACTGGGACAAGATGGAGATCGCAGTGCCCCGTGCGCTGCTGGGTCTGAAGGGCGATGCGCTGAGCTTTGACTTCAAGTGGGCCGATAACCCCGCGGATTTGAAGGATGCGATCTCGCTGTGCCTCGACGGCGACACCGCCCCCAACCGCCGATTCGCCTACCGCTTCATTTGGAAGCGGTAGAGGGTGCTGATATGAACTTATTTCGTAACCGTGTAAGGAGTTTTCGATGAGAAGAGCGATCTTGGCACTGCTGCTTGGTGTGTTTTGCGCATCCGCCAGCGTGCAGTCGGCGGAGCCAAAATTCCGCGACATCTACCCCGATACCTGGGTGGGTTCGGATGCATTAGGACGAACCATGCCAACTATCGAGCAGGTTGGTCCTGTGAAGAAGGACCAGCGCCGCGTGGTGGGCATGTACTACATCACCTGGCACCGTGATGTGAACAAGAATCTGAAGAGCCCATACGGTGGCGATGTCTCTAAAATCCTCGCGCAAGACCCCTCGGCACGGCTCGATGCGAAGAACCCGTTGTGGAAGGAGTTCAGCTAC
Source organism: Armatimonadota bacterium (assembly GCA_963677485.1). Taxonomy (GTDB): domain Bacteria; phylum Armatimonadota; class HRBIN16; order HRBIN16; family HRBIN16. The sequence continues at coordinate 3,202,970 of OY781964.1, forward strand.
CACTGGGGTGAGCCAGAGGATGGGTATTTCCTGAGCAAGGATGAGTATGTTATCCGTAAAGACATGTCGATGCTGGCCGATGCCGGGGTGGATGTGATTATCCTGGATGTCACCAATGCGGTCGAATACTGGGACGAGTGGAGCGTGCTGCTGCCCCTGATGCAGAAGATGAAGGCGGAAGGCATCAAGGTGCCCAAGTTCTGCTTCTGGGCCTTCAACGGGCCCGTGATCACGGTGGTGCAGGACCTGTATGAGACCATCTACAAGCCCGGCTTGTATAAGGACATGTGGTTCTATTGGGATGGTAAGCCGCTGCTTCTGTATAACAACCTGGGCGTGAATGACGTCGGCGGTAAGCTGGTCAGTCCAAACCATCATTACGATCCCAAAGCCAAAACCGACCCAAATAATCCTCACTACGGTGACCCAGACTTCGCAGAAGAGTTCTACCAGGACTACACCAAAGAGGTGAGGAGTTTCTTCACCACGCGCACTATGTGGTGGGGCTACCATATGTGGGCAGGCAAGCGGTTCCTCGGCACCGAAGATAACTGGGCATACGGATATGAGCTGCTTGACGCCAAAAACCGTGGGATGAACCCTGACGACCTGCTCTCTACCCATAAAGGAGTTAAGGAACAGGCGGCCGTCACCGCCGCCCAACACGCCATCTGGGGTGCCGGGAAAAGCTGGTCACGCAAAACATACGATCCCAAATTGAACGACCAAGATCTTCCGGTGCCAACCTATGTGCCGTGGCTGGGCAAGACGGTGGAGCATCCTGAGGGTTACGGCATCTATTTCCAGGAACGCTGGGATGAGGCGATCAAGTCCAAGCCGCAGTTCCTGTATGTGAATGACTGGAACGAATGGACCGCCATCAAGTTCCCGACCCCCAATGAACCGCCGTCGATCACACCGTTCTTGGGCCGTCAGAACCCGTATTTCTTTGTCGACCAGTATAACGCGGAGTTCAACCGCACCATCCAGCCCATGAAGGGTGGGTATACGGACAACTACTACATGCAGCTCGCGCAGAACGTGAGGCGGTATAAGGGCGTCCGTCCGATTCCTGTGGTGCGTGGATTGGCCACGATGAATATCGACGGTAAATATACCGACTGGAACAAAGTGAAGGTGGAGTATCGCGATACATTGGGTGATGTGGCCCATCGTGACTATCCAGGCTACGCCGGCGCGCACTATGTGAACACATCGGGCCGCAACGACATCATGACCAGCAAGGTGGCAGTCGATGGCAAGGTTGTCTACTTCTATGCTCAGACCAGCAAACCGCTGACACCCTCTAGCGGTAAAAACTGGATGCTGCTGTTGATCGACGCTGACAAGAACCCCAAAACCGGCTGGTACGGCTACGACTACCTGGTCAACCGCAGCGTGTTAGACAAGAATAAGACCATCATCATGAAGTACAAGGGCAAGAATTGGGTGAATGTGGCCAAGCTAGATTATCGCTACTCCGGCAAATCCCTGGAGCTGGCGATACCTCGCTCGCTGCTGGGTCTGAAGGGCAACTCCCTCAGCTTCGACTTCAAATGGGCGGATAACCCGGCGGATTTGAAGGACCCCATCTCGCTATGCATCAACGGTGACACCGCGCCGAACCGGCGGTTCAATTACCGCTGCATTTGGCAGAGGTAGCATCGGGACAGCTGTCGTAGGTGCGTCCCTTGTGGGCGCCCTAATCGTTGTTCATTCGATAGTTAATGTTTAGGGCGCCCACAAGGGACGCCCCTACGACTAGTTATTAATAAGCACCTGCCAGTGCTGACACGGCAGCCCGAAGGTAAATGATATAGCCCCGGCAATTGCCTATGTCCGGGGCGGTCTGTCCGTAGGCTTGCGGTTGCAGAAGGCTCGAGACCGCGCCGGTCTGGCGGTTAGCCTCCCAGGTGGGGTATCGGGAACAAGACCGGCGCGGTCCGCAAACAGTGGCCTCCGCAGGCGTACTGACAGACCGCCCCGGACATAACCAATCTAGTTATTAACGAGGAGAGAATCTCATGCGAAATCTATGTGTCATGGCGATAAGCCTTCTATGCTTGTCTGCAGGGGTTCTCTCTGCCGCACCCGCCGTGCGTGACATCTACCCAGATACCTGGGTGGGTAGTGATGCTCTTGGCCGGGCAATGCCCACCCAGGAGCAGACGGGTCCGCTCAAGCGGGACCATCGGCGTGATGTCGGCATCTTCTATGTCACCTGGCACACGGAAAACTTCAAGGGGCTGCCCAGCCCATACACCGGTGATGTCACGGAGATATACCGTAAGGACCCCAGTGCGCGTCTTGATGGCAATAACCCGTTGTGGCAGCATGGCATGTATCACTGGGGGAAGCCTGAGATAGGCTATTTCCTGAGCCAGGATGAATATGTGATCCGTAAAGATATGTCCATGCTGGCTGATGCGGGCGTGGATGTGGTGATACTGGATGTCACCAATGCCGTGCGCTACTGGGAAGAGTGGGAGGTGCTCCTCCCCGTGATGCAGAAGATGAAGAACGAGGGCAACAAGGTGCCGCGGTTCTGCTTCTGGGTGTTCAATGGAGATGCCATCCGGGTAGTGCAGGAACTGTATGACCGAATCTACAAAGACGCCAGGTTTAAGGATCTATGGTACTACTGGGACGGCAAGCCGCTGTTGCTTTACAATGCCAGCCCGGCCACAGATGCCACCGGCTCCGTTCCGGTCAACAAAAACCTGTATTATGACGCGAAGGCCAAGACCGATCCCAGCAATCCCCATTTCGGCGACCCAAAGTACACCACAGAGATACTCACCGACTACCCAGATGATATCAAGAGCTTCTTCACCACACGCAACATGTGGTGGGGGTATTACGAGTGGGCGGGCAAGCGGTTTGTGGGCACAGAGGGGAACTGGTCGCTTGGTTATGATCTTGGTGATAAGGCCGTGCAGAAGATGAACCCGGTCGATCTGGCTGCGACCTGGAAAGGCAAACGCGAGGAGGTCGCGGTCGCACCCGGGCAGCACTCGCATACGCTCATCGGCAAGAGCTGGAGCCGTGAGCAGGGGGAGCCGGAGCTGAACGAATACGACCTGCCGACAAAGGCGTTTGTGCCATGGCTGGGCAAGACGGTGAAGAACCCTGAAAACTACGGTATATACTTCCAACAGCGGTTTGACGAGGCGTTAGCGGCCGACCCTCAGTTTATGTATATCAACGACTGGAATGAATGGACCGCAGGCAAGTGGAAGTGGGAGAGCGGATTTATGCGACGCCCCATCAGCAACTTTGTGTTCATCGACCAGTATAACACCGAGTTCAACCGCACCATCCAGCCCATGGAGGGCGGATACACCGACAACTACTACATGCAGATGGCACAGAACATCCGTAAGTATAAGGGAGCCCGTCCGGTGCCGGTGAACAGAGGTATCAGCCCGATCCGTATCAACGGCCGGTTTGACGACTGGAATGCGGTCAAGGTCGAATATCGTGACACCATCGCCGATGTGTTTCATCGCGACCATCCGGGTTATGGGGAGCCGAAAATCACCAACAACTCCGGCCGGAATGATATCATCACCAGCAAGCTGGCGGTGGATGACCAGAACCTCTATTTCTACGTGCAAACAAGCAAGACGATGAGTCCTCATAGCGACCCGAACTGGATGTTGTTGCTGATTGATGCAGATCAGAACCCCAACACCGGCTGGTATGGATATGACTATCTCATCAATAAGCAAGTTTTGGGAGACGATGTGACGACGATCTGCCGGTATCAACCCGGCCAGCCAGAGCCGTGGCAGGTGGTGGGTGAGTTGAAATACCGTGTCTATGGCGCGAAGATGGAGCTGGCGGTGCCTCGCGCCTTGCTGGGTCTGAAGGGCAGCAGCTTCACGTTTGACTTCAAGTGGGCGGATAACCCGGCGGACCTGAAAGACCCGATCTCGCTGTGCCTCAACGGCGACACCGCCCCCAACCGACGGTTCAACTACCGCTGTATTTGGCAGAGGTAGGCAAGAACAGCAATCAACCTAAGCATCGGACGGATCGCGGACGACGAAACACCGTGGTTCTGCAACCCAGCGACTACCAATGGTTTTACGAAACCGCTGAGCTGTGGGGTTGTGTGGCGCAACTTATCACTGCAGACATGGGTTAGAATGAATACAACAGCTGGATGGAAGCGATGTTTCGCATAGTCCAACTCACGCAACCTGTGAAACCACCTGACTAGCTAACTTGTAAGGAGTTTTCGATGAGAAGAGCGATCTTGGCACTGCTGCTTGGTGTGTTCTGCACATCAGCAAGCGTGCAATCGGCGGAGCCGAAAATCCGTGACATCTACCCTGACACCTGGGTGGGTATTGATGCCATTAACCGGACGATGCCTACCTATCAACAGGTTGGTCCCGTCAAAAAAGACCAGCGGCGTGTGGTGGGGATATTCTATATCACCTGGCATACCAATAACTACAAGGACATGAAAAGTCCATACCTGGCTGATGTGTCCAAGGTTCTGGCCAAAGACCCTAGTGCCCGCCTGGATGGCAACAACCCTGGCTGGACCGAAGGCAGCTACCACTGGGGTGAGCCTGAGATGGGCTATTTCCTCAGTCAGGATGAGTATGTGATTCGCAAAGATATGTCGATGCTGGCCGATGCCGGTGTGGATGTGCTTGTGATGGACGTCACCAATGCTGTTCGGTATTGGGACGAGTGGAATGTGCTGTTTCCCATCATGCAGAAGATGAAGGCCGAAGGCACGAAGGTACCGAAGTTCTGCTTCTGGGCTTTTAATGGTCCATGCATCACCGTGGTGCAGGACCTATACGAAAAAGTCTATAAAGTGAACAAGTATAAAGACCTGTGGTTTATGTGGGACGGAAAGCCGTTACTGTTATACAATGGTTCACCCGCTTCCGATGCCAATGGCGGCGGTGTGCAGAATCCAAACCCCAACTATGATGCCGCAGCGAAAACTGATCCGAACAACCCGCATTACGGAGACCCTGACTACACCGAGGAGTTCTACAAAGACTACACCAAAGAGGTGAAAAACAGCTTCACCTTACGCTCAATGTGGTGGGGATATGACAGTTGGGCCGGTAAGAAGTATGTCGGCGGCGAAGACAACTGGAGCTTCGGATATGATCTAGGCGATGAGAAGAATAAGGTCAAGAACCCTATCGACCTGGTTTCAACTCACAAAGGCAAGAAAGAAGAAGCCGCAGTGACCCCTGGACAGCACCCTTCGAGTCTGATCGGCAAGAGCTGGACGCGCGAAAAGGGTGAGCCACAATTAAACGACCATGACCTCCCTGTGCCGACCTATGTGCCATGGCTGAAGAAGACTGTGAAGAACCCGGAAGCTTACGGCATCTACTTCCAGCAGCGATGGGATGAGGCGATCGCCGCTAATCCGCAGTTCCTGTACATCAACGACTGGAACGAGTGGACGGCTGGGAAATACCCAACCACCGGCGAGTTCATGCGCCGCAAAAACCCCGGATATTTCTTTGTGGACCAGTATAACGCCGAGTTCAACCGCTGCGTCCAGCCCGTGAAGGGTGGTTATACTGACAATTACTACATGCAGATGGCTCAGAACATCCGACGATATAAGGGTGTTCGCCCGATCCCTGAATTGAAGGGACTGTCGAGCATCAAGCTGGACGGAAACTTCGCCGACTGGGTAAAGTCGAAAGTGGAATATCGAGATACCGCAGACGATGTATTCCATCGTGACCATCTAGGTTACGGCGGTATCCGCTACACCAACGACTCCGGCCGCAATGACATCATCACCAGCAAAGTGGCTGTAGACAGCAAGATGGTCTACTTCAATGCTCAAACCAGCAAGCCATTGACGCCATCTTCAGATAAGAACTGGATGCTTCTGTTGATCGATGCTGACAAGAACCCCAAAACCGGCTGGTACGGATATGACTACCTGATCAACCGCAGCGTGTTGAACTCCAACAAGACCACCATCATGAAGTATAAAGGCAAGAACTGGGTGACGGTGGGCAAGCTAGACTACCGGTATGCAGGTAAGGCGCTTGAGCTGGCAGTGCCTCGTGAGCTGCTGGGTCTGAAGCGCAATAGCTTTGCGTTTGACTTCAAATGGGCAGACAATCCGGCTGATCTGAAGGATCCCATCTCGCTGTGCCTCAACGGTGACACCGCACCGAACCGACGGTTTAACTACCGCTGTATCTGGAGTAAGTAGCAAGGTGCTAGATACTACCGGCAGTAAATCCCGCCGGTAGTATCTAGCAAGTAATGGATTGAAACATTCTGAACGGTGCTACGTCTGTACTGATGTGACATACTGAATCACATCGCAAATTCTATGGAGGATGTCCCATGAAAAAGAGTCTCACACTGTTTCTGGTATCATTAGCAACCGCGAGCTTGATCTCCATGGCAATGGCCCAGCAGCCAGATAATGGCGGACAGCAGCAAGGCGGTCAACAACAAGGCGGCCAACGCCAAGGTCAGGGCAACAGGAACCAGGGTCAGGGTATGAACCGCCAAATGGGTGGCATGAACCGTCAACCATCAGCACCAACCATCAAACTAGGTAACTCTGGCGTGTTTGTGGTGCAGGCCTCAGGCGTCATGAAACTTGACCCGACTAACCTTACGCCGATGACTCAGGTGGCCCTTCTACCCGCGAATGCAACGGGAGCCGCAAGTTCTCAGCGCGTGCCCGGACCTGGTGATACACCAGCGGCCCCTGCAGGGGGCGGTATGGGCATGATGATGTCGGCCAGTTGTGAACTGGGAGCCGATGACGCACTTTACTGTGTGGTAGGCCCATATTATGTGCATATCGACGGCAAGACGATGAAGGATGTCGCCCGGTTTGCTCTCTACGCTGTTCCTGCCATGCCCCAGCAGACTGCTGATCCACAGGATCCGCAAGCTCAAAGTCAGCAGATGATGCAGATGATGCAGATGATGCAGCCCTCACAGTTACAGCTAAAGGGTAATCGTCTGCTGGTTGCTACTGGCGGACGCGTGATATTAATAGACACCGCCAGTGACACGATAATCGCAACCTTCCCCGCTGCCAAGCCGGAAAAGTAACTCGACCTGATGATACGAACAGGGGCTGAAAACATTCAGCCCCTGTTGACCAGCGAACAAGCCACATTCCGCCTCCGTTTCCGATAAACTGCATTTGTAGACCACAGAGCAGGAGCCAGACCGCATGACCACCACCGCACCCAGCGAACAGACACTGACCCGACAAAGCGTGTTCCGACAGCACCGAGTCGCACTCGACTGTGTGCGGAGCAGTGTGCCCGATGGGAAGGGATACCCCAGGCATCAGCACGACTTCAGCGAGCTTGTGATCGTGCTGGAGGGTGAGGCACAGCACGTCACGCAAACAGACCGCTTTCCTATCTCTGCAGGCAGTGTGTTCGTGCTGCATCCGGGGGAACCGCACGCCTATCAGCAGTCACATCAGCTTCTGATGGCCAACATCATGTTCCGCCGGGAGGAGCTGCCGTTGTTGTGGTCAGATGTGTCTCAGATGCCCGGATTCCACACGCTTTTCACACTGGAACCCAACTACCGGCGCAACGCGGGCAATGAGGGGCAGTTGACGCTCGACACCGACCAACTCGCCCAGCTCAGCGTGATGCTTCAGCACTTGGATGATGAACTAAGTCAACGTGATCCGGGCTGGATCACCGCCGCAATGGCTCACTTCGCTTTGATCGTCACCACGCTTTGCAGGGCCTATAGCCACACTCAGCATCCCATCGCACGCCAACTGCTGCGTGTGGGTGAGGTGGTGGGGCACATCGAGACAAACCTTGATGAGGAATACAGCCTTCAGGCGATGGCTGATATGGCGAACCTGAGCCCGCGTGGATTCACGCGGTTATTTCGGCAGTTGATGGGAACTTCGCCCATCGACTACCTCATCCGGAAGCGCATGGAACGCGCGGCTGAGTTGCTCATGGACCCCAAATTGGGCAACAACGAGGTGGCGCACATGGTGGGCCTCAGCGACGGCAACTACCTCGCCAGGCAGTTCCGCAGGATCTACGGATGCAGTCCCCGCGCTTACCAGCGCAATAGGCGAGGGTAGGGCATCGTGTGTTTCGCGTTTGGAGCACCAGCCTCGCCTGATCAAAGCCTTGGGCCTATAGAGAGGGCCAACCTTTGTGGTGGTCCTGGATAGCGGATGTCTGTATGTGCATGGCGTGCCGTGCCCAAACCCCGCCATGCACATACGCAAATGCGGGCACGGCACGCCATGCCCCTACAGACATCCACCAACCAAAAAGGTTGTGTTTTGAACTCGACACTAGTTTATGGTTTTAGCAACGTGCGGCGGCGGATGACTGATTTCACATGTGATGCATAAATCCAACGCTGTCCCTTGGCATCAGTGATGATGCGGACATAGTTTGCACGCTGGTCGGTGGGGTTCGGTATCACTATCGGCGGAGCGTCCGCCGAGAGGATCTGCAGGCCGAGGGCAGTGCCCACGAGGAGCCGACCGTCAGCCAGGGGTGTCATGCCGTCAAGCAGGCCCTTGCCGTCTTCAGGCACCTTCGCCTTGAAGGCAATACGCGACGGACCGAGGCGACCATCTGCCCGGATCGGGTAGGCTCGCACGGTGTCGGTCATAAATTCGGCGACCCATAACTCGCGGCCGTCGTGGCTCAGGGTGATACCGTTGGGATCGGGTAACTCGGCTACTTTGACAGGCTTCGGGTCGGCGAGATCGAGTTGATACACGGCGTTTTCCGGCCCCCATGTACAATAGAGCTGGCCTTTCTTTGTGATGACGAGATCGTTGGCGGGACTGGGAAGCAAGATGCGGCTTGTTTTCCTTGTTTTAAGATCCCAGGCGAGTATGATTGGTTCCGCCATGCAAGCGGCATAAAGCTTGCCGTCAGGGCCGAAGGCGAGGCCGTTGGCTAGGGAGGTTTTTGCGTCATCCACAGATTCTTCACCAGAAGCGGTGATCTTGTGAAGCTTCGCTTCGGGTACATCCGTCAGGTAGATTGTGCCGTTGTCCGCTGCGACGATCCCCTCGACTATGTTGTAACCTTCACCAACAGTTTCCCATGCTGACCCCTTCACGAAAACGCCACTCCCCACGGCCTTCAAACGTAAGATCATCGCTGTGGCTATAGCGATAGTGGTTACAGTTACCAAGGTGAATCTCATGATGAATATGTCGTTTACCATACTGTATTACCACCTTTCAAGGGGCCTATCGCTATCATCATCATTCTCACTGCCTGCTTCGTCGCGCATTCCATCATGATCACCTCAAGATTGATCGAACTGTCGATTATTTTACTTGTAAGTCACTGACATAGGGGCACACCTTGTAAGTGATTGGCTGGGGGTTCCCTTGTGGGCACCCGAAACACGAACTATCGGATGCGCAAAGGTTAGGGCCGGCACAAGGCACGGCCCATACGGCCAGCATCAACTACAGCCTGGGTGCCTTGACCGCCACGGGCACGTGAGTAATGCTATCAACCTTCAGCACCGCACAACCGCCGGGTTTGATGCTGATCCGCTTCGAGTAGGGCTTGCCCTGTGCGTCTTTTCCCTTGAATTCCACGCTGCTGCGGGTGACACGCACACGCAGGCTCATCCCGCGCCAGTCGATGTTGCTGACCTCGGCATAACTCAGCTTCGCCGGTAGCTTTGGCGTGACCTGCAGGCTGTCTGGTGTGGCCTCGAGACCGATCACGCCATACAAAAAGTATAACGGCACCAGACCGCTTTCGGGGAAGGGGTAGTCCACGCCCACCGAACCTGCATCCTCTTGCTGGGATGTTTCGCCTCGATAGAGCGGTGACCCACCGCAAAGCCGGTCGGGCATTCGGTACCGGGCCATGATCTCACTGAACCGCGTCCAGGCGTTCTCCACTCCCAGATACTTCACACGCGCCATCAGGTCATAGAAGGAGGTGTAGAGGATCGCCCCGCCGTCCTGGCATTGGTCGCCAAACGGGGTGCCGGGCCACCAGTAGGTCCACCACGGCTTCACAGGTGAGCTTATTTCGGCGTTGGGGTTGTTCTCTCCCCACATTGGGTTGTGAATGGTGGTGGTTCGCGGCGCAAATATCCACTTGGAATACGTGTCGGCGGTGCCGCTGGAGGTCGGTTCGGTCTCCATCCAATGGTAGATGCGCTTCGCTTTGGCCTCATCACCCAGACCGCAATACATCGCCTCCAGGTTCACGAAGGTGAATCCGTAGTCGTGCCGGGCACCATCGATGTCGACACATCCGATGTAACGGCCCTTGGCTTCATCCCAGAACACTTCGTCATACCGGCGGTGGGCCGTCTGGCGTAAAGTACTATAGTCGGCCAGAGGAGTTGAGCCGAGTGCCTCATCGATCTGCCTCATCGCGGTGAGCGAGTCGTAGAAGGCGATGTTGGCGTAGGCATCGAGGTGGCCAAACGGCAGGATGTCCCAGTAGCTGTCGCCCAGGTCCTCATGCCAGCCGGTCTTGAAGTCTGGTGTCACGATCAGTCCCTCTTTGCCCTTCAGCACATCAAGCTGGTAGGCCATGGCCCGGCGCAGGCGGTCCTGCTGCTTGCGCAGGTAGTTGGCATCACCCGTGAAGAGGTAGTGGCGCCAGCAGCCGATGATATATCGCGCGTTGGTGTCGAAGTGCCGAGTGTCGCGGTTTGGCACCAGAGGCCAGCCGATGGTCTGCCCGTAGGTGTAGACATACCCCTCGGCAGTAATGGGGTTGGTGGTCAGAAAATTCGCCTCGCCGTCATGCAATGGCCCCTTGAACCAGCCGCGCATGATGCCCATCCAGTCGGCCCATTCGATGGTGTGCTGTGCGGGCGCCGGGTAGGTGAAGCCGCGTTCCCACCAGAACCTGTTGAGCTCACTGGTGAGCCCCGGGTCGCCGCAGCCGAATCGTGGGAACTGGGCAGGGATGGTGTCATCGCGTTTCTGCACCTCCATGCGCCAGCCGCTTTTCCACTCGCCCTGATCTTTCCGCATGGGGGTGTCGAAGTTCATCGACATCACCGTGTCAGTCATCGTCCAGTTCATGCCCATGCCGTCACCCATCAGGCGCAGGTCGGCATCGGCATTGCCGTCCATCTCAATCCACTGGCAGCCGGTGAACTGGCAGCCCTGGCCAAAACCCATATGGGGGCGGCGCTTGAGCTGCTCCACGGGCATATACATCTGGTTGTCTGTGAACAGCCTGCTGAACACGATGCCCGCTTTTGGCGTGCAGTCGTAGCCCGATTTCGTCCACGTGGTGTTCCAACGCCAAGGAAGGCGCGTGAAGTCATCATCTCCGACGGGCTTCAGAGAGGCTTCGACAGATATCACACGCTGGCGTAGCGAGACGCTGAGCGTGCCATGGCCCACCAGCCGCGAGCCGGATATACGGATCGCACGGTCACCGGCCACTGGCTTACCGTCCGCCAGCGCACCGCCTTGCGGATATACATCGCCGTCGCTGCACCACCAACCGACAGTACCCACCGGATCGGAGATCACGACGGTATACTCGCCGCCCATGCGCGGCTTGTCGAGCTCTAGAATCTGCCAGGCGCTGTTGACCACCTTCTCGATCTTCTTGGTCACCAGAAGCACGTCCTGCTGGTAAAGGCTGATCGTGACGCCGGAGCTGTCGGAATTCCAGGTTGGCAGCTTCATCGACACTGCCTTGAAGGACACATCGTCGGGGATTCTGAAGCTCTGACCCAAGGTGTGTCCAGAGGTCAGCATGACGGGTGTATCGGTACCGCCTGTGGCACCATAAGTCTGCTCTCTCCACTCTTCGAGGGACGCAATCGATGCGGTATTGTCCTTCACAGTGATGCGAGTTTGAGGGGTATCACGCCAGTTGGACGGCTTGAGTTCCTTCACGAAGTCCAGCGTGCCAGATCCGGCTTTCAGCGATGTGATGCTCGTGCCGCTGATGGCGAGTTTGACATACCGGTTCTTGAGCACCGCGTCGGCTCGTGCCGAGTCTGTGGCGATCAATACGCCAATGGCGACCGTGATCATGATGACTGGCTGCATGTGAATACCCCTCTTGTTGCTTGCTACCGCGAAGTGACGCTGAAGATACCCTTGGAAGCGCTGAGCGGCTCTTCGATCATGAACTTCGCCAGGAACCCCTCGAGATCGGATTCTAGAGCCACGATTGCCTGCTCCATTTCCGGCCAGTCGGGCACGGTTTGCCCGGCGGATGCCGCGGCCTGTTCCTCAAGGTGGTTCTGCTGGTCGGCGCGGAGCACCGCCAGAAGCTCATCCACCGAGTGCTGTGGCATGGGCAATTGCAGCTCCATGGCTTTGCGCAGGATGGTGGCCAGGTTGGTCTCGCGCAGATGATATGCGTATGCCAGTGCCCGTCGGCGGATGGCGGCGGTTTCCCGCATCGTCAATTGGAACGCCTCAGCCAGTGCTTCCGGCACCGATCCTTGGATGGAGGCTCCGATTCCGAGTGCTGCTCCCCATCGGTCGGCCGCTTTCTGGCAGCGGAGCTGCACATCTTCCAGCATCCAGGGGTGCGGTTGACGGCTGTCGGTCTTCATGAAGATGGCGGCGCGTGTGGAATCCCAGCTCGGTGTGTGGCACATCTCGCCTCGGATGGTGCCAGCGGACATGCTGTGGTCGGTGCGGCTGCGGCCGATCTCGCGGATCATCCAGGCGGTCTCCCATGGGAACAGCTCCATGCCCTCGCTGCAGAGCCGCCAGAACTGCTGCGTGGCCTCCGTGGCAGCTCCATATGGCGCCGCGAGTGCCTGTAGTGCCTCCTGCTCGGAGATACCTGGGTTGTTGAAAAACAGACCGGTCATGCGCAGGTTGGCGTCCTCGACGGTGGGGTTCAGGCCGAAATACTCCTTGATACCGCACACGCCAGGCACGTTGGCGATCGCATTGAGGCCGCGCAGGGTGACCAGCGGATGGGCCAAACTCTTGAACGACTCCAGCTCCTCACTGGGGCCACCCAGCCAGTACTCCACAATCGCTGGCATTCCGCGCCGTTCGGCGATGGTGATGGTGTTCTTCAGCCAGCGGTCGACGGGCAGCGTGGCCTGCACCTCGGCGATGTTGCAGTGCAGCGATAGGGCAAATCCCCTTGGGTTGATCTTCTCCACGCAGTTGTAGACCTGTCCCGCCGACAGCTCCCATGGCTCCCACCAGAGCAGGCCCTTCGGACTGATCTGCTGCCATTTGGCGGTCAGACCGTCCAAGAAGGGGACGACGCGCTCAGACAGCGGGATACCGAGGCAGCGCGGGCATGGCCCGAACTCGCTGCATAGCCAGGCATCTTGATCGTAGGTGTAGATCAGGATGTCGTCCACTCCTGGGAACTCCTCGGCGAACTTTTCCAGCAGCAGCTCGTAACGGCTCTGCACTTTGGGGTCCATCAGGCAGTTGGGTGGACCATCGCCGAACACCGCATGTGCGTTGTAGGGGGCACCGAAGTGGAAGATCGTGCGTAAGCCAGCCTCTTTACACAAGGCGATTCTGTGGCGCAGATCGGCACGGCGTTTCTCTCTGGCATCGTCACCAGGACGGCAGTTCAGCTTCACCACCTGCGGATATTCCATGTTGAGCTCTGCATCCAGCTCCACGATGTCTTCCAGATTCAAGGGCTCATCGCCAGGGCGCGCGCCCCAGGCGACGTTCAACTGGATGGTGTTGAAGCCCAGGTTCTTCAGTTTTGCCAGGGTTTCGTGCGTCCAGGACACAGCGACCGGCATGTCTACCAGCCGGTACAAAGACTCGGGGATACCAAGGAAACCGACCTTGTATTGCAGGAAGGCCGGGTCAAGTGATGAGGCCATATTCGTTGCTCCTGTATTGTTATGACGGCGTGGAATTACCGTCGGTGTTTGTTGCGTGCATTTTGTTGTTCATATTGTATCTGTTATTCCCTGTTATTAACAGGGCCGTTACCATCTCCAGAGGAGATGCTGTGCAGCATTCGTGTTATCGTGGAGTGTCACAGAGGCGAACCAGGGGGCTGACTTCACCTTCACTCGCGATCACCTGATAGCTTGTAGAATATAGGTGTGCTTTATGCATCGCACCAATCTTTCTCGTTCACTGGAGTTCACATGAAAATCGTCGGTATCATTCCCGCTCGTATGGCATCCACTCGACTGCCCAACAAACCGCTGGTGGATATCTGCGGCTTACCCATGATCGTGCGCGTCTGGAAGAACGCCTGTCAGGCCAAAACCCTCAGCGAAGTGATCGTCACAGCGCCTGACCAGCAGATCATCGACATCGTGCGCTCTTTCGGCGGCCGTGCGGAGCTGACCTCGGACAAGCACCGCAGCGGGACCGACCGTCTGGCGGAGCTGGCAGAACGCATTGAGTGCGACGCGGTGGTGAACATCCAGGGTGACGAGCCGCTTCTTCCCGCGGAGCTGATCAACGCGGCCGCCGCCCCCCTGTTGGAGGACTCCAGCGTGCAGATGGCTTCGCTGATGTGCCCCGCCACCCCCGAGGAGCTGAAGAACCCCAACAACGTGAAGGTGGTCACCGCGTTGAACGGGGATGCGCTCTATTTCACCCGCAGCGAGGTGCCTTATCGGCGCAACGAGAGCGGCGTGACCAGCTTCAAGCATATCGGAGTGTATGCCTACACCCGGCAGACATTGTTGCAGCTCAGCCAGTGGGCTCCCACCCCGCTGGAGATGGCCGAATCGCTGGAGCAGTTACGCGCGCTGGAGAACGGCATCCGCATCCGCATGGCCCGCGTGGCGTTCAGCCTTGTGGGCGTGGATACCCCAGCGGACCTGGAGCGCGTGCGGCAGGTCTTTGCCCGGAAAGGCGAACGCGACCTGAGCTAGTGAGGGTTCTTTTTAACGCAATGGCGCAAGGATGCAAAGGGGTTGTTGGTATTCAACCGTGTGTAGGGGCAACCCCCTGTGGTTGCCCTGTTCTATGGTGGGGCATCATGTGCGCTGCCCACGGGATGTGTGAACCGCGGATGAACGCGGATAAACGCGGATGGGGAGGGGTTCTGTCCGCTGTCGCCTCATCGGTCGGATTCGACCAATCCGTCCGATGAATCCTCACCAAAACAAGCGACGCCCCCATGGTAGCTATGCCCCCTAAGGGCGTCCGCTGGATACCTCTATGCTTGCCTGTTTGGGCGCCTTTAAGTTAAAAGCCCTTCTGGTCACAAAACGTCACAGACCATACCATCAGCTACAACCAGTAATTTTGGTAACAGTCCTTTATACCGATATAACATGAATCACAAACTGCAGGTATACTGATGGTTGATATGTTTTTGTTGCCCTGGTGTATCTAGATAAAGGTAAAGGAGCCACTATCGTGTATTGGAAGACCAACCGTGCTAATTGGATTTTTGTCCTAAGCTTCGTATTTGCGCTGATGCAGCTTATCACGTGCCAAATCGCGTTTGCACAAGGCGGCACTATCGACGGCTGGGGTGATAGGCGCATAGCCTCGGGTGATCTCACTGGCTTCAAAGCAGTATCGGCAGGCTATGCTCATACCGTTGGTCTGAAACGCGACGGCTCGGTGGTCTGCTGGGGATTGAACTCATCTAGCAAATGCAGTATACCTGCACCTAACCAGGACTTCACCGCCATAGATGCTGGAAACTACTATTCCGTCGGTTTGAAGCGCGACGGCTCGGTGGTTTGTTGGGGTGATAACTCATATGGTCAGTGCAGTGTGCCCGAACCCAACCAGGATTTCATCGCTATCGCAGCAGGAGATCAGCATACAGTCGGTTTGAAACGTGACGGTTCCGTAGTCTGTTGGGGCTTTAACAGCTACAGCCAGTGCAATGTGCCTGCTCCTAACCTGGATTTTATAGCCATCGCGGCAGGAGACTGCTATTCCGTCGGTTTGAAGCGCGACGGCTCGGTGGTTTGTTGGGGTGCTAACACATACAGTCAGTGTAGTGTGCCCGCACCCAACCAGGGGTTCACAGCCATCGCAGCAGGCGGGCAGCACTCTGTCGGCTTAAAGAGTGATGGTTCGGTGGTCTGCTGGGGTTACCAAGATTACCGCCAGTGCAATGTACCCGCACCCAACCAGGATTTTACTGCCATCGCTGCAGGCTGGCATCATACTGTCGGTATTAAGCGTGACGGTTCCGTGGTTTGCTGGGGTGATAATGACGAAAATCAATGTAATGTGCCTGCACCCAACCAGGATTTCGCCGCCATCGAAGCAGGAGGGCGGCATACCGTCGGCTTAAAGCGCGATGGTTCTGTAGTTTGCTGGGGTGATAATGACGATTTCCAATGTAATGTGCCCGCACCCAACCGAGACTTCATCGCCATGGTCACGGGTGCAAAACATACCGTCGGACTGAAGATTGATGGTTCGGTGGTTGGCTGGGGTGACAACTGGTATGGTGAGTGCGATGTGCCTGCACCCAACCGAGACTTCATCGCCATCTCTGCAGGTAATAGTTACACCGTCGGCTTGAAGAGTGACGGTTCAGTGGTCTGCTGGTATGATAACTCATATGGTAAGTGCAGTGTGCCCGAACCCAACCAGGATTTCATCGCTATCGCAGCAGGAGATCAGCATACAGTCGGTTTGAAACGTGACGGTTCCGTAGTCTGCTGGGGCAGTAATTCTGAGGGTCAATGCAATGTACCCGCACCTAACACGGATTTCGTCGCCATCGCGGCAGGATACAACTACAGCGTTGGGTTGAAGCGCAACGGATCAGTCGTCTGTTGGGGTTATAACTACAACGGCCAGTGTGATGTGCCCTCGCCTAACATGGATTTCACCTCCATCGCGGCTGGTCGGTTCCATACCGTAGGCCTGAAGAGCAACGGTTCGGTGGTCTGCTGGGGGCCTTCCTATCTCAGTCAATGCAAGGTGCCTGAGCCCAACCAGGATTTTACCGCAATTACGGCGGGTATTTGGCATACCGTCGGACTGAAGAGGGATGGCTCGTTGGTTAGTTGGGGTGATAACGAATGGGGCCAGTGCGATGTACCTTCACCTAAGGCGGCTTAGCCGCAACCAAAAAAGGAATGATTGCATTCGCCACGTAATATACATTCAAACACCCTTTCGTGAGGTTGCCCAGAATGACATCACTTCAAGAACGCTATGCAAAGCAGATAGCTGGGGTATATTCATGCTTCGACCGCATAGTTATCACCGGTACAATCCCAGGCTGGTGTCATAGCGACGGAATGGGCATCTATCTTCATCAACGCAACATCAGGCTATTTGACTTTCCTAAGGAATTTGCCGAACCTCTACGAGATGAGATCAAAGCCAATGCGGAACGCCTTGCCGTTACCAACAGCATTGAAATTGAGTATATACGCCGTGCCTCTTCATTTCGAAAAGAAGACCGCATCAAAGAGATCATTAGTAGTCGAGGGTGTCACCCCGGTCTCGTCCACATATTCTCAGTGTTGGAAAAATGTCCTGCATACACCCCGTGGCACGACAAGATTACCCACAAAACCCGGCTGAATATCAAGGAGACCAAGTGTCTTCATTACTACTTCTATTTCATCGATGCAGAGTTTGGACTGTGCTATCTACGAGTTCCGACCTGGGTGCCCTTCCGTCTGCAATTCTATTGTAATGGACACAATTATCTCGCGCATTGCCTTCAATCCGAGGGAGTAGTTTTCACTCCACTGGACAACGCCTTTGTAAAAATCGACGACTTTAGCTGTGCTCAGAGGCTGGCAGACGCTTTTCCTGCTGATAAGCTGCACCATGCGCTGGATGCATTTGCCAGAATGTATTGCCCCGTGATACGGCTTGCTGACAATTCATATCATTGGTCGCTAATGCAGGTGGAATATGCTACAGACATCGTGTTCAAACGCGCCGAAGACCTCAAAGCCATCTACGATAATCTAGTCAAAACAGCGATACATACGGTAACGCCAGAGTCTATCGCGATGTTTCTTGGTAAGAAACTTGATGGGCGAACACTCGCTGAGATCGGCACTGACTACAAGTTCGATCGCCGCATACAAGGCACGCGCATCAAACACTACATGGGATGGGCTTCTATCAAAATGTATGACAAGCAAGGGATAATCTTGCGTATCGAGACGACTGTGAATGACGTCTCTGAATTTAAACACTACCGTGAGGTAGAACATCATGATGGGACGACTGAGATTAAATACGCCCCTATGCAAAAGACCATCTACAGCCTTCCTCCATTGAGGGAACTGTTATTATCTGCAAACAACAGATATCTTGACTTTCTTTCCGCCCTTGATGACAACAGCGATGGTGAACATCAGATCATCAAAATCGCGACCTCGACCACCCGTGATCATCGCTCGTATCGAGGATTCAACCTTTTCCTCAAGAAGGATTTGGAATGTCTCATTGCACTTGCTCGCGGAGAGGGATGCATCAGCGGGATCACAAACCGTATGCTTCAAAAAGCCTTACCGCAGATGTCCAGCTCTCAGATATCATACTTCATCAAGCGATGCCGAGTATTCCGGCTCGTTAAAAAATGCGGTAAACGCTACAAATACTACCTCACTGCACTTGGCAAGCGTATCATCATGGCAGCACTTGCTATTCGCCAGATCGTTGTGCCTAACGCTTTGTGTGGTGCGTAATATCAGAATATTCTATACACCGTGTTCAAAATATGGTTGGTAAGATACTAACAAGGGTTTCACCGCCATCTCCGCATCGGAATATCATACAGTTGGAATCCGCGGTGTTCAGTCAATCGACGGAAAGCTGCAACTAGGGCAATTCTTGGGCAGTATTACTGCGCGGCAGCTCACAGCTTCTATCAGCAATACAGCTGACTCCAGCAGTACTCAATGCCTCAGTATAAACCCTCAGGCTAACG
Organism: Armatimonadota bacterium; assembly: GCA_963677485.1. Classification (GTDB taxonomy): domain Bacteria; phylum Armatimonadota; class HRBIN16; order HRBIN16; family HRBIN16. Next base: position 3,221,803 of record OY781964.1, read on the forward strand.
GTGAATACTCCCTCTCCACCTACCTTTTACCACCATATAGTCTTCGTGTCAGCAGCCCGCACTTCCTCACTGCGAAGGCGACCAATGTGGGCATCGGGCAACGCGTCAACATCATTCTCACTAACGGCGACGTGGATGGTGACGGCCAAATCAATCTGTTTGATATGGTGGCTCTAGATTCTAAATTCGGCTCCTCAGATACCATTGCCGACCTTGATGGTGATGGTATAGTCAACCTGTTTGACTATGTAGTCATCGATCAGAACTTCGGTGCGCAGGGTGATTGATCACAAGCACTATCTGATGCAAGCGAAGAGAAACCCGCTAGGGGTGACTCTATGACGGAGTGTCATATCACCCTCCAGCTTAGGAGTGAGGCCTGCTCTCCCTTGCCGTTGTTTAGTATTGGAGAGCTCATCATATATAGGTACTAAGTGCGTTTGCCGGACGCTCTACGCTCACGGCTGATTGACCACGCCCGTGAAGAGTATCTCGCCGGTGGGATCGTGCCGTATGAGAAACACGAACGGCCGGTTGAACTTGATTTTCGGTGGATTTGGAGAGATGCCCAACATCATGCCAATCCCGGAAGCCGCGGAAGCGACCGTGCCTCGCTCATTCACTTCAACCATGCATTTTTGTTTCGCTTCGCCAATCCAGAGGTCTTGAGACACTCTTGCCAGCATGCCGCTAAAATCGGCATGTGCCCCAAACGGCAACGGCATGCCCATTTTGGTAAGCGGTGGGATCAACTTGGTCTCTACATCCATCTTGAACCTGGGTAACGAGAGCTCCGCATGACTGGTATCAAGGTTAGCCACCATATCGTGAAGTGCCTTGCCAGTCAGGATGCCCAAGAGCTTCTGGGGAGAGGAATTCGGAGCCGGCAATATAAGATACATCGCTAGCGTCTGCTGAAGTTGCATGATTTTTCGAAAGCCTTCGCTGCTAGTCGTGCTTCCTGGTTTGATTGCTGAGGCGAGGCGGCTAAGGTTGTATGGCAGTCGGACCATGTCATACTTACTGGTCTGGGAAAACCCCATGTCCTCATCTTTACACATGTAGGTAGCAGTCGACCGCTTACCCTCGCTGCCATACCAGACCGCTTTGACGTTTGCTTTCGGGTTGAACGGGTCTAGCCACTCGCCATGGAACAGCACCGTGTTGATGATGATCATCGCTATCTGTGAATCGATGCTGTCATACATCCGATTGATACGTCCATTAGTGTTTTTCGTCACCCACTGGTTAATCAAGTTCACAGTCTGGCGATCATGTAGATCAACCGTGTTCACCGGTGCGTGATACACGCTGTTCACTTTACGGGCATATCCTGGATCAAGACGATAGAGTTGGTGCAGCCACAATGAGTTTGCGACCAGCATTTCCGCTGGTGTCAGAGCACCACTGATTTGCCTGATAGTCTTCACGTTGCTTTGGTTCACTTGTTCGATAGAGCTGCTGCCGAAACCCAGCACCTTCGTCATCTGGCGGAGGGTTTCACCCCGGGCCCCGTTCAGCGTCATGCTGAGCGCGATGCGGGCGCTGTAGGGCGAGAGGCACAGGTTCTGACCGTCTTGGTTGCACTGCTGAGTGAGCCTCAGCGCGAAGTCGGACGATGCGTAATTAGGCTGCATATTGAAACCCCTCTACTTTTCTATTAAAGCGTCCAGGCGCCCTACGCTTGCGGTTGGTTGACCACGCCTGTGAAGAGAATCTCGCCGGTGGGATCGTGCCGTATGAGAAACACGAACGGCCGGTTGAACTCCAACTTCGGTGGATCTGGATTGATTCCCGCTATTGTCATCAGGCCGGAAGCCGCGGACGCGACCGTGCCTCGTTCATTTACTCCAAGCACGCATTTCTGTTTGGCTTGATCGATTTCGATCGGGCTGGCCATTTTGGTAAACATGCCGCTAAAATCGGCATGCTTCTCAAACGGCAACGGCATACCCATTTTCGACAGCGGGGCGATAAGGTCAGTCTCCACTTCCATCTTGAACCTGGGCACTGACAGCACTACATGACCAATATTCAGGCCGTCGATCATCTGGTCTAACGAAGGACCGGTTAAGCTGTTCAGGAGCTTCTGGGGCGAGGATCCTGAAGCGGGCAATATCAAATACATCGCTAGCGTCCTGTTCAGCTGCATTGCTTGATGTAATGTTTCACCAGTTATACCGCCGGGTTTGATGGTAACTGCGAGGCGGCTCAGGTTGTATGGAAGCCTCACCATGGCGTGCGTTTTGGCCTGTGAAAACTCCATATCCTTGTCTTTTTTCATAAAGTTGATGTTTTGCCGTTTGCCTTTAAAACCATGCCAGGTCGCCTTGACATTTTTCTTGGGATCAAATGGATCAATCCATCCTCCCTGGAACAGCACCGTGTTAAGGATGATCAACATCGTCTGTGGGTCAAGGAGGTCATACATCCGTGTGACCCTTCCGTTGGTGCTTTTCGCCACCTACTGGTTGATCGTATTTACAGTACGGCTGTCACTCATGCTGACCAAGTTGACAGGGGCATGGTACACGCTGTCGACTCTGCGGGCATAACCGGGATCCAAGCGATAGCGTTGTTCCAGCCACAACGCGTTTGCCATCAACAGCTCCTGTGGTGTCAGATGGTCACTAATCTGTTTCATGAGCTTCGTATTGCTCTGGTTGATCTGATCGATGGAGCTGCCGCCGAAACCCAGCACAATCGTCATTTGGCGGAGGGTTTCACCCCGGGCCCCGTTCAGCACCATGCTGAGCGCGATGCGTGCGCTGTAGGGCGAGAGGCACAGGTTCTTGCCGGTTTCGTAGCATTGCTGCGTGAGCCGTAGGGCGAAATCGGAACTACCTAAGGCGGCTTAGCCGCAACCAAAAAAGGAATGATTGCATTCGCCACGTAATATACATTCAAACACCCTTTCGTGAGGTTGCCCAGAATGACATCACTTCAAGAACGCTATGCAAAGCAGATAGCTGGGGTATATTCATGCTTCGACCGCATAGTTATCACCGGTACAATCCCAGGCTGGTGTCATAGCGACGGAATGGGCATCTATCTTCATCAACGCAACATCAGGCTATTTGACTTTCCTAAGGAATTTGCCGAACCTCTACGAGATGAGATCAAAGCCAATGCGGAACGCCTTGCCGTTACCAACAGCATTGAAATTGAGTATATACGCCGTGCCTCTTCATTTCGAAAAGAAGACCGCATCAAAGAGATCATTAGTAGTCGAGGGTGTCACCCCGGTCTCGTCCACATATTCTCAGTGTTGGAAAAATGTCCTGCATACACCCCGTGGCACGACAAGATTACCCACAAAACCCGGCTGAATATCAAGGAGACCAAGTGTCTTCATTACTACTTCTATTTCATCGATGCAGAGTTTGGACTGTGCTATCTACGAGTTCCGACCTGGGTGCCCTTCCGTCTGCAATTCTATTGTAATGGACACAATTATCTCGCGCATTGCCTTCAATCCGAGGGAGTAGTTTTCACTCCACTGGACAACGCCTTTGTAAAAATCGACGACTTTAGCTGTGCTCAGAGGCTGGCAGACGCTTTTCCTGCTGATAAGCTGCACCATGCGCTGGATGCATTTGCCAGAATGTATTGCCCCGTGATACGGCTTGCTGACAATTCATATCATTGGTCGCTAATGCAGGTGGAATATGCTACAGACATCGTGTTCAAACGCGCCGAAGACCTCAAAGCCATCTACGATAATCTAGTCAAAACAGCGATACATACGGTAACGCCAGAGTCTATCGCGATGTTTCTTGGTAAGAAACTTGATGGGCGAACACTCGCTGAGATCGGCACTGACTACAAGTTCGATCGCCGCATACAAGGCACGCGCATCAAACACTACATGGGATGGGCTTCTATCAAAATGTATGACAAGCAAGGGATAATCTTGCGTATCGAGACGACTGTGAATGACGTCTCTGAATTTAAACACTACCGTGAGGTAGAACATCATGATGGGACGACTGAGATTAAATACGCCCCTATGCAAAAGACCATCTACAGCCTTCCTCCATTGAGGGAACTGTTATTATCTGCAAACAACAGATATCTTGACTTTCTTTCCGCCCTTGATGACAACAGCGATGGTGAACATCAGATCATCAAAATCGCGACCTCGACCACCCGTGATCATCGCTCGTATCGAGGATTCAACCTTTTCCTCAAGAAGGATTTGGAATGTCTCATTGCACTTGCTCGCGGAGAGGGATGCATCAGCGGGATCACAAACCGTATGCTTCAAAAAGCCTTACCGCAGATGTCCAGCTCTCAGATATCATACTTCATCAAGCGATGCCGAGTATTCCGGCTCGTTAAAAAATGCGGTAAACGCTACAAATACTACCTCACTGCACTTGGCAAGCGTATCATCATGGCAGCACTTGCTATTCGCCAGATCGTTGTGCCTAACGCTTTGTGTGGTGCGTAATATCAGAATATTCTATACACCGTGTTCAAAATATGGTTGGTAAGATACTAACGCATTAGCCATTGTTCTTGATAACCTCCTGTGGGTAGTCGTAAAAAACGAGCTTTGCTATTATTGACGCCGGAGAGGGTGGGAATGTTTCCTGTTTACCATATTCCTATCTGAGATATATGGCCACTACGGAATATACTGCGCGTTCTTCAGGCCGTGTTGGTCAATGTTGGTCATAATCTTCGCATCGTCGTTGGAAATGGCGTACGAATTATCGACACCCTTGACGGTCGCAGCTACCAAGTCCGAGCTGCCCACACGGTAGACATCAAATCCGGCCATGTAGGTGAGATTGTATAGGTATTTATGTATGATAAAGTCATCAACTATTGATACTTCGTTGAACATCGCCCCGATTTCTCCGTAACGAGGTCGAATCACCGATATCTTTTTGACAGAATTACCCTCGTACCGGTACACAGTGCTGCCATTGATCAATATCTGCCCACTGGCCACAAAACTCCGAGCGTCCCGTTTCATACCCAAACTCCCGGTATCGTGCCTTTTCCATGTACCAAGATCGATACGCGTGATCGAGCCATCTCCAGAAACCAGCAATAAACTGTTGCCAGAGAACCAGCCATACGAATCCTGAAATTCCTTGTAGAGGTGCCTATGTTTGACATCAAACTTATACACCGTCGTGACGGTCCTACCATCGCCATATCGCCCGTTGATGCATATCCAGTTGCCGGAAATGTGATTGTCCACAGGCCAAGGCAGGAGCTCTACAGCACTTGGCGACAGGGTGTATATCTTGTGGTTTTTAATGGCGATGGAGGTAGACGGACCATCGACGTCCTTCCATATGCCAGACTTCATCTTTTTGTCGGTGACAATAAACTCTTTGTTGCTGTGTCTGATGTTCACCCATATTTCATTCTTCGCACGGATGGCGGTTTGCTGCCGTGTATCAGTTTTCAACGCTTTACTAAATGTGTAACTCTTGCGGGACTGTGGCCAGTATATGTAGTTATTCTCTACACCGGCCACCAGTATCGCGACCTCGTTGTCTGGCCAGGTTTGCGCAAGCCGCTTGCCGGTGAAGTAATACCACCAGGGCAGCGCACCACTCAGTGTGTAGATGATGAGCGAGACCGGGAGGGCAACTAACACAAGTGCGATGGTGATAACTACCCTTTGCTTCAGGGTGAGCTTCTTCCTGGGTGCATTATTCATATGATTTGCCTTCCGTTAACAGCCGTGTATTGCTTCATCGCATTGGCTGCATTATGAACCGATTATTGTATTTTGTCAACAAGCCCGACCGGCACGTAAGGTCCAGGGTTTTCCCGTCCTGGGTGCAGGGACCGCACCCCTTGGCGTCTTTGCGTTCCTTGCGCCTTTGCGTTGGAAGCCCCTTTCCCATTTACGTTCATTCGTGGTTAGTGAGGACAAGTAAGATGAGTAGGACGAGTAGGACAGCTGCCTCACCCGACCGCTGGCTATTCCCATTCGCGTTCATTGGTGTGCATTCGTGGTAAAATGACCCTTCGCGAACTTCGCGGCTTCGCGTGAGACAGCACCAAGACCCCACATTGGCCTTCGGAGCAGCCTGGGCGTACAATGGTATCTAGCAGTGCCGTTCGTCAAGGCGCTGACTACGCAAAGAGGTAACAACTCATGGCAAGAGCACCCCAAGATTTTGACACGCTGCGACACAGCGCGTCCCACCTAATGGCGCAAGCGCTGTTAGAACTCTACCCAGGCACGAAGCTGGCCATCGGCCCATGCATCGAAGACGCGTTTTATTACGATGTAGAGCCCACACAGCCCATCACCGGCGACGACCTGGTCACCATCGAGCAGAAGATGCTGGAGATCGCAAGCCGCGAGCTGCCCATCGAGCGCGTGGAGCTTCCCCGCGATGATGCACTGGCGATGGTCGCCCAGATCGAGCAACCCTACAAAACGGAGATCATCAACGATCTTCCCGATGAGGCCGTCATCAGCTTCTACCGACAGGGCGATTTTATCGATCTCTGCCGCGGACCGCACATCGCCAACACTTCGGCGATCAAGTATGTCAAGCTGCTGAGCATCGCTGGTGCCTACTGGCGCGGCGACGCACGCAACAAGATGCTGACCCGCATCTACGGCACGGCGTGGTTCACCCAGCAGGAGCTGGACGACCATCTGAACAAGCTGGAAGAAGCCAAACGGCGCGACCACCGCAAGCTGGGGCGTGAGCTGGGCATCTTCATGCTCTCCCCAGAAGTCGGTGGCGGACTGCCTTTATGGCTGCCCAATGGCGCAGTTCTGCGTGAAACGCTTGAGAGCTTCTTGAAGAAGGAGCAGTTACGCCGCGGATACAACCCCGTGGTCACCCCGCACATCGGTAAGCTCGAGCTGTGGAAGACATCCGGCCACTGGGGGCACTACGGCAACAGCATGTTCAACCCCATCGCTGTTGACGATGAGCAGTATATGCTGAAGCCGATGAACTGCCCGTTCCACATTCAGATTTACAAGAGTGAAACCCGCAGTTACCGCGACCTGCCGTATCGACTGGCGGAGTTCGGCACAGTGTATCGATACGAGCAGTCCGGTGAGCTGAACGGCTTAACCCGCGTGCGTGGATTTACGCAGGACGACAGCCACATCTTCGTGGCGCCTGAGCAACTCTTTGAGGAGTTCAAGAGCGTGGTGGAGCTGATCCTGCATGTGTTCAACACGCTGGGTCTGCAGGACTACACCGCACGCGTGAGCCTGCGTGACCCCGCCAGCGACAAGTATGTGGGCTCCGACGAGATATGGGACACCAGTCAAGCCGCCATCATCCGCGCCGTCGACGAGATGGGTATGCAATACACCGTCGCCGAGGGTGAGGCTGCGTTCTATGGTCCAAAACTGGACTTCATGGTGCGCGACTGCATCGGCCGACAGTGGCAGCTTGGCACCGTTCAGGTGGACTACAACCTGCCGGAGCGCTTCGACCTGGAATACATCGGCAGCGATGGTGCCCCGCACCGCCCAGTGATGATCCACCGTGCGCCGTTTGGCAGCATGGAGCGGCTGATCGGCATCCTGCTGGAGCACTACGCGGGCGCGTTCCCGCTGTGGCTGGCACCGGTGCAGGCTGTGATCCTGCCCATCGCCGACCGTCATGTGGGTTATGCCCGTGAGATCCAGGCTAAGATGCTCGAGGTCGATCTGCGCGTGAAGGTCGATGACCGCAACGAGAAGACCGGCTACAAAGTGCGTGAAGCCGAAACCAAGAAGATCCCATACATGATCGTGGTAGGGGATCGGGACGTGGAAGCTGGCTCCGCCTCTGTGCGTAAGCGCAGCGTGGGCGACCAGGGTGCTATGCCCGTCGATGAGATGATCGCGATGTTTAAGAACGAGATCACCGCACCGAAATACTAGGCTGCCGATGGTAGGGGCGACCGGCCGGTCGCCCCTACCATCGGCGTTCTGGCATCCAAGGGCGCCCACAAGGGACGCCCCGACCAGCTTACAAAGCAAGCCCAATCGGGCCTATGTAGATCATTCCTCGGGCGTGTTCATCTGGCTGTCCAGGTTGGTGTTCGTCGTGAGGTTGGTCACAGGCGCGGTGATTTTGGTATATGAGTCACCTTCTACGTTATCGGCGTTCATCGTCACTATCACATTCTCACACTGCGATGCAACCATGCAGCTCATATCACCTTCTACGCTGTCCAAAAACATCTGAACGGCGGAGGAGCCCTGGCTGTTGAGCACAACGCCGTAGTCGCCCTCCACCACGTCGCTGTTCACGGTGACCGGGCCATTGGAGTTGACCGTGATCTGTATATCGCCCTCCACCTGCGAGATGCTGATCGCCTCTACGAGCTGGCGCAGCTGCTGCACTTCCGCCTCCAGGGCGATGATGCGTTCTTCAAGTGTCATATGGTTCTCCTTGTTGATTTATAGGTGGTCATGAGCCTGAGTACAGTTGCCTCACTAAAACATGGTTTTGAGTTTGACGGCTTGCTACCCATCGGTGCCTTCCGGTCACCCACGAAGTGGGTTCTTTCTTATAGCCACGGGTGAGCGGAGCGTAACCCGTGGTGCAGGCCCCTGAATCCCTACCCCGAAGTGGGTCATACCTATTCGTGGTTGCAGTTCATAAGGGCACTGATGACGACCCCTGTTCAGGGGTAGAGATACTGGCTACTGTCCAGGGGTATCGCTTCGCTACCCCTGGCTGTAAGAATCATACCCACTCCGTGGGTGCCGGAGGGATGTCAGTTACAACACTAGCTGTCTTGCATTCACGTTCGGCTGCTTGTCGGTAACCCGGCTTCCACTGACCGGGGCGGTCTGTCAGTACGCCTGTGGAGGCCACTGACTATCAACCGTGTCGGTCTTGTTCTTGACACACATCTTTCATGGCTAACCGCCAGACCGGCGCGGTCTCGAGCTTTCAGCAACCGCTAGCCTATGCACAGACCGCCCCGGACTTAGGCAATACGATCGACTGATACGTTACGGACTGGTCACGGCTTGTTGGTCACACGATGTATTCCTCGCCGACACGGTAGATGCGCACGGCGTTGTTGTGCAGCATATCGGCGGCGGCCTGAAGCATCTGCTGGTGGCTGTATCCCAGCTGGCTGGCCTGCTGGGATAGGGCTTCACCCAGGATATTCCTTGTGATCACGCCGCTGCCCACCGCCATTTCGACCGTGGTGCTGTCGTGCGAGCACATCAGCTTGTGTAACGGCACATAGTTCAGCCACTTCTGGAAGCTTTCCTGCAGGAAACCCGGGTTCAGCCCGGGCTGCCAGCAGGTGTCGATCGCCATGTTGGGCGTAGTCTGCGCTAGATAGCCGCACTCATTTTGAAAAGGCCAGTTGTGCAGCATCACGATGGTCACTTTCGGGTAGCGTGCCGCCAGGTTCTTCAAGGGCAGCGGGTTGCTCTGCGGCATGTTGTGCGTGCCGGTGTGGCACTGCAACGGCCACCCCCGCTCACTAGCCAGCTTGCAGCACTCATTCACAATCCAGTTCTGGAAGGTGCGCACCTCTGTCGGGCTGAGCTCCCCACGGAACTTCACCTCCGCGTCGCTGACCGCTTCGAAGTCGAGGTCACGGGTGTAAGCCTGCAACTGCTTGATACCGGTGTTTCGGAACTTCGTGCTTTGCTGGAAGATGGATTGCAGGAATGCTTGCCAGCTTGCGGCATCGGCGGGATCGACGCCGGTTTGTGCTGCCAGCCAGTCACGTGATTTGTCGTTAGTTTTCCACATCTCGCAGAAGGGGTCGATGCGTAGGATGGTATTGGTGATGGCCATCTCGGCCGTGGCCGATTCGACGGTGTGTTGTTTGTAATAGAAGTCGGGATGCACCGGGCGGATCAGATGGCTGAAGCTGGCTTTCTTCATCGCTTGCGCGTACCACCCGAATATCTGCAGGTAGTTGCGGCCGATCTGCTCATCGAGCTTTTCGATCTGCTCGGGTTTGGCGTGTTCGATGTCTACGCCATACAGCCGTTGAATACCCAGCCGGGTGCATTGGAAGGCACCCTGCAGTCGATGGTAGCGCAGAACGGGTTGCAGCACCTCCATTTGCCGCGCTGGAGCCTTGCTGGCCACCTCCAGAACGTTGTCAAAGCCAAACGTCTTGGCCACCAGATTGGGTTCCGAGCCGCTGCTCCACACAAACCCGCCAAAATAGGCGTCAAGAATCAAATGCATCAGGTGGACGGGTTGATTGGGCAGCATCCCGCGCACGATGTCGGCTGGGAAACCGCCTTCGGTTTGGTCGAAAACCGTGATGCTGCCCCAGTGCTCGTGTGCGCAAAAGTTGGGGATGCGGCTGATATCTAGCTTGTTCATTTGTGACCCTCCAGATTTGATGTATGGGGTTGCTGCTGCGGTGGGCAAGGGGGATAATGCTGCCATCGCCGAGAGTCCGCTACTGTATATAAACTGTTTGCGTGTGAGTTTCATGCTGCGTTCCTATTTGATATCACCCCGCTGCACATCGCGAAGGGCCATCAGGGCTGCTGCCTGTGCGGGTGGCATCACTACCTGATGCACATCCGCCTTCAGATAAGCACCCGCAAACGCCTTTTGGATGGGATCGATCACCCGGTGTCCGCTTTGGAACACCCCTCCGCTCAGCACCACAGGGAAGGCATCATCGGGTTGGAACAACCGACCGGCTACGTAGAGCGCGTCGGAAGCCAGACTCTCGCCGGCTTCCCGCATGATGCGCTGAGCCACCTCATCGCCCGCATCGGCCAGCCTCGATACCACTGCACTGAAGCCGGCAAACTCGTGCCGCATGATGGTCTGGTGACTGAGCGCAGTCGGCATGGCCCAAAGGCTCTGGATGTTGAAATATTTCAGCAGCTCCGGCAGCAGTTCGGTCATCGGGCCGCGGCCATCGTTCGCCCGTACCGCTGCCTTAAAAGCCTGCACGGCGATGTCGGTGGCTCCACCCTCATCACCAAGGGTCATTCCCCATCCACCGACCCCAACATGGTTTTCCAGGCCGTTCCAGCCAAACACGCCGCTTCCGGTCCCGGCGATGACGGCGATGCCCCGTGGCTCCAGATCGCCTCCAGCCGCCAAAGCGCACAGATATTCGCCCACTCCAGACAGATGCGCGTGAGGGAAATACTGCGACAACAGCTCATCAAACTCATGCCCCACCATCACGGTGTATACGCATGATACCTCATCCATATGATGGAACAGATGGTTGATTTCAAGCAGAACCTGTGATAGGTTCCGGTGGCATTGCTCTTTGGGTATGAAGCAGGCATTCATGCCGCCGCCCCGGGTTTGAGCCACCACCTGACCCGCGTTGTCGACCACGACCAACTCTGTCTTTGTCCCGCCGCCATCGATACCCACGGTATACATATTCTTAAAACACCTGCCTGACATGTTGGTTACTGAAACTGGTTTAGAATGGCACGTCGCGCCGTATTGTTGGCTTTTGGTTTCGGTGACCATGTTAGGTGTAGCGTAGTGGAGCGCAGATGTCAAGCCCAGCTCTTCACGGGCGCGCCCATCGTGCCTCCACTATGTGAAAAACCCGCACTGCTGTAAAAACTAGTAGAAATGACAGAAAAATGATGTTTAAAAAGCGTACTGATTCTGGATAGTAGAAAGTATGATTTATACAAGTCAGAAGGCATAAGCTTTTTGCGCTTGTACCACCAATATCTACACAGGAGTGAGATCATCAATGCGACATTGGATACTGTTTTTGCTGTTTGTTCCCTACGTAATATCCTCCACCACACACGCCGCCGATTTTGAGAGTACCTGGCGTGTTGAGTTTCAAAACGTGACCGACCCATCAGCGAGCTTCGATGCCGGCACCAACACTTACAGCATTGGATCAGGGCAACAATTCCGAGCCAATGTGTTTGTGAATTCTACCCAAGCCTTCGATGGACTAAACCTGACCTTTGGCTGGGGTAGTGCTGAGAGTAAGGGCGAAGAGGCTACCAATCTCGATAACTCCTTCACCATGAACAGCGTGAGCATAGATGACGGCAAGCTGTTTGACACTGACGGAATACCTGCGACACTAGGCGGTTTCAAGCAGATCGGTGATGTAGACACAGGACTACGTCCATACGGCTACTACTTGACACTGTTAAAATTGGATGGGACGATCGCCGCAGATACGGACGTCAAGATTGCCTCGTTCTTGTTTACGAACAATCTGGCTCATGGGGGCAGCGGTTCGCTAGTGTTATGGGATGCAGGCTCGGGCACAAGCTGGACCAGTCAGTTGCTAGATCATTCCTTGAACGGCAGCCGTCCGAAGGGTGGCTCTCAGAGCTACAATATCAACTCTGTACCGGAACCGGGCAGCCTCATAGCGATGGGTTGTGCCGGGATGGGCGTGCTGTTTAGTATGCGTAGGCAGCGTCGGAAGGGGGCGTGATGACGTAAAAATCATAAATATACATGTGCCGGTGGTGTGTATCGTAACTGCTCATCCACATTGCCGCGGGTTTAGTCACCTCATGGGACTGCGTCCCTGAATGGGGTTCCCTCACCGCGCGTCTAGGTATTTGCAACCCGTAAGTGGGCGCAGGGTGCCTTCCGCCAGCGCCCGCAGGAGCGAAGCGACGCGGGCAGCCATCTGATCAGCGACGGGTGATGGAGCCCCTTGGGGCGATGGAACCCGTCGACGCGGGGTATGTCAACCTGGGTCGCAGGAGAAGGGCGAATTGCGAATCGCGCTGGGCCACCGAACCCGTCGCCAAGTGCCGGCAGCGTGTATCGTAACTGATCAGCCACGTTGCCGCGGGTTTAGTCACCCCATAAATGGGGTTCCCTCACCGCGCGTCTAGGTATATGCAGCCCGCAAGCGGGCGCAGGGTGCCCTCAGCGAGCGCCCGCAGGAGCAAAGCGACGCGGGCAGTCATTTGATCAGCGACGGGTGATGGAGCCCCCTGGGGCGATGGAATCCGTCGACACGGGCATGCCAACCTGGGTCGCAGGTTACCAGCCGCATAGCCGCGGGTTTGGTTACCCCACGGGACTGCGTCCCTGAATGGGGTTCCCTCACCGCGCGTTTAGGTAGTCGCAGCCCGCAATCGGGCGCATGAAGCTGTCCGCCCGCGCACGCAGGAGCGAAGCGACGCGGGGAGCCATTTGATCAGCGACGGGTGATGGAGCCCCCTGGGGCGATAGAACCCGTCGACAGGGGCATGCCAACCTGGGTCGCAGGTTACCAGCCACGTTGCCGCGGGTTTAGTTACCCTATCTGGCGCACAAAACATCTCTCTACCAGCGACAGCACGTCGGCCATCCCAGGCATCTGTTGCGCGGGGGTGCAGGCTCTGGCTGCGGCCGCTGCACAGGCCCACTGCAGTTTTTCGGGTGCGGACATCCCCATGCTGTGTGCCATCAAGAAGCCTGCCAGCGCACTGTCACCACAGCCTACGCTGCTATGAAGCTCGATAGGAATAGAAGGACAATGCCAGCAACCACTGGCACAGGCTAGTACCATGCCGGCGGCACCCATCGTGGCCATCACATATTCAGTCTGCTCGTTGACGAGTTGAGATGCTAGATCGGCGGCATCGTCAGGGGTGCGTGGTGTATGCCCGGTAAGCTGTGTCAGCTCATCAAGATTTGGCTTCAACATCCAGGGCTTGGCGGCAGCGCCTTCACGCAGCATCTCTCCGCTAGCGTCCAGCACCACACGGATAGGGGTGTTCTGCAGGGCAGTGATGACCTGTGCGTAATAGCTGTCTGGGATGCCACGGCAGGCACTTCCGCTCAGCACGATGGTCTTGTAGCGGATGCACAGCTCGGTGAGTTTCTGCTTGAGCTGGTCTATCTGTTCTGCGCTGACCTCAGGGCCAAGCTCATTAAGCTCCGTCAGCGAGCCCGTGGCGGGGTCGCTGATCTTCAGACAGAGCCGGGTTTCGCCATGGTCCAGCCACACGGCATCGTATTCCACGCCTTGCTGCAGTGCACGATCCGCTACATACCGGCCGTTATCGCCCGCCAGAAATCCTGTGGCTTTGCTGCGTCCGCCCATGGCGACCAACAACAGCGACACGTTAAGGCCTTTTCCACCGGCTCGCACACTGAAGTCTGCGCAGCGGTGCAGCTCACCCGGTTGGAAATTGGGCACGATATATGTTCTATCAATGGATGGGTTTAATGTGACAGTCAAAACTCGGATGGGTGTGAAGCTCATGAAACACCTCGATTTACGCTTTACCGGTGTCTTCATTTTACCGCGAACAATATTGTACTTGTGCAAAATGGTGAAACCTTGAGAGCTGCCAGTCGTCTCAACCTAATGGAGGACCACGCTAAATGAGACGACTTTTTGCTATTATCTTGGCTACAATCGCTGCCAGTACGGCGATGGCTCAGATTACCCCATCACCGGATATGATCAACCGCATCAGCCTGCAGACACTGTCTGATCCTGCGATTCAAAGAGAGATTAAGTTCACAGATCAGCAGAAGCTGAGCCTTACTCGGCTTCAAAAGGTTTTCCAGGATGAGATGGTAGAACGTAATCGTGAAGCCGTTGACCTTTCCTTTCAGGAACGTCTGGCCATGATTAACGAGCTGACTTATTACATGGATATCGAAGTGCGGAAGATACTGACCAAAACGCAGATCACGCGACTAAGCCAGATACGGATGCAGGCTCAGGGGCCATTCGCGCTGGGTATCACGGAAGTCCAGGTCTCCCTACAGCTCACTAAGGAGCAGCGAGAACAAGTTAACGGCTTGATCTCTGCATACACCATAGAGCAAGAGGAACTATTCAAAAAGGTTCAGGCTGGCGAAGCCAAAGTCATGACGAGTGAAGAGCGTACCACACGGCGGGCTAAGCTTGATAATGATCTGCTGTCTGTGTTAACCCCTGCACAGGTCACGGCTTACACAAAACTTCAAGGAACTCCATACATTGATGGGACGAAAAAACCAGCGCCTGTCAATAAGCCCAAATCGTAATTATCCTCCCAGAGTTAACCGGCGCAGGCAACTGCGCCGGTGGCAATATCGCCTCACAAAAACACATTCAGTATCCTTACTCTAGCGATGACGCACATACGCTACTATGACATATCGAGGTATGGTATGAATCGAAATCTTGGAATCGCCGTCGCGAGCATTATGATGACCGGTCTTTGCGGTGTTACACAGTCGGCACCGGCACCTTCCACAACCGTGGACAGTTACGAGACGATAGCTAAGATGGGTCAGGGATTTATCATTTGGGAGTCCAACCGATCAGGTTCATGGAGACTTTGGCGAATCGGCCTTGATGGAAAGGGCTTGAAGCAGATCAGCCCCGATGAATCAGCACGCGATCACTACTGCCCCCACATATCACCCAATGGCCGCAAGGTCGTCTACCTAAGCTACCCTAAAGGTCAAGATGGATACCATGCATATAATGTGAACAAACCGGCACCCATGCACATCATGAATACCGATGGTACAGGCGACCGCGTGATTTTGCCCAGCGCGCGTGCCTATAGTGAGGACCGTGCGGTGGTGTGGGTGGATGACGATACGTTTCACTACATCAATGGAGATGGCATCAGCAGCGAATATCATCTGTCGACTGGCCGTAGCGTGCCACTGTCTAAGCAGAGCATTGAGGGCGGTGGATGGCTGATCAATGCGCAAAGAAACTTTGCTGTGCCAGGCTCACCGGTATTCAGTCGGTATGATCCTACCACCCAGACCATCAAAGTGGGGAAAGAGTTCGATGGCTGTCAGCCATATTTCAGTGCTGATGGTAAGTGGGGCTTCTGGATGGGTGGCGCAGGCGGTCCTATTAACCGCTATGATCTGGCTACCGGGAATGTGTCGAAAGTGTTGTCAAATAATGACCCTCGTATGCCAAAAGAGCGAAACTACCTATACTTTCCTATGCTGTCTCGAAACGGACGTTTACTGGCGTTCGGGGCATCACCTGGCCAGCATGATCACTTCACTGCTGACTATGATATCTTTGTAGCACGCACCGATCCGGCTACATTTGAAGTGATCGGCACACCGGTTCGGTATAGCTTCGATCCTGCCTGTGACCGCTTTCCGGATGTCTATGTGTCCGACCTGGATCTAGGTAGCCATCAGGGAGAGGCGCCCTATACGATGCAGCTCAAAGCTCCGGCAGGCGTGACCATAGCCAACTGGAGTTTTGGCGATGGTTCTAAAGGAACTGGCACTGTGGTGAAGCACACCTACACCAAAGCTGGCAATTATTCACTAGAGATATACGGCAAAGATCGCAGCTATTTCGGTGAGGTCAGCGTGGCGCCAGCCTCTGCACCCACAGTAACAGCCGTGGCTTTGCGTGGCAGTAACAAGGTGAGTGTGAGCTTTTCGGAGCCTGTGGTGACCGCCAAAGCGAAGTTCATTCTAGACGGTAAACAAGCCAAAACTGTGGTTCCAGACCGTGACGGCATGGGTGTGGAACTGAGTTTTGCTGCAAACATCACCAAGGTGGCCACACTGCGAATGGAGGGCGTCCGTGACCGGGCTCAGGTGCCCAATGTCATGACGGCTCAGCAGCTTGTGGTGCAGCCTCACCAATGGCCTATAGACCCCAAGTCTGTAGTGTTGATCTGGGATGACGTGAAGAAAGGGTGTATCGCGGCAGGCGATGTCGGCTGCCAAACGCAGGCGGTGGGACGTGCTTTCCCTGACCGTAATAATGCGATGCAGACCTCAGGCGGGCACTTCAACATCACGGGTGCAGATGATATTCTGCTCAAAGCACTGAAGCAAAGCGGTAAAATGACAGTAGAGGCCGTGCTGACGACGCCTGATGCCAACCAGTCGGGGCCGGCCAGAATCATCTCGTTCTCCTCCGATGCTTCCTCCCGCAACTTCACCATCGGGCAGCAGGGTAACCTGCTGGTGCTTAGGCTGCGCACACCCGAAACCGGTGAGAACGGCACTGATCCCGAGATCGAATTGGCGGCGATACAGCCTAACCGCCCCACACATATCATGTTGTGCTACTCTCCCGGTTCACTGCAGTTCTATGTGGATGGTAAGTTGAGCCTGAACAGCAACCTTGTGCAGGGTGACTTCAGCAACTGGAGCGCCCACCACCTGATCCTGGGTGATGAATGGGTTGGCAACCGCGTCTGGAAGGGTACCATCAGCGGACTGGCCATATATAACCAAAAATACGGAGCCAGCCAGGCAGCACGCAGCTACGAGAGTTACCGTGCTCTGCACCCAGTCAAGCCAGCGAACACTGTTAAACTAACCGCAAAACTGCTGAGCAGCTCCAAAACACCTACGCTGTCCGAGATTGTCCCATACCGCGAGGGACTCGTGACCAGCCTGTACGAGGTGCTGTCGGTACAGCAGGGTCAATGCGAGGCGAAACAGATTGTGGTGGTGCAGTGGGCAATTGTGGGCGGCCAGGAACTGAACAATATGCCAGCGGTCAACTCGCAGCAGACGCTGGTCTTGGAGCCGTATGCAGAAAACCCGCAGCTAGAAGGCCTCTACATGTCTGACACCATCAATGCGGATCCAACGATCCCGTTGTTCTTTGCACCTTCATTATAGGCCGAAATAGGGTATGGTTAATAAGTAATACCGCGCTATCCGAGTCGGACACTGCCCCCGCCACCAGGTGAGGGGCAGTGGTGTTCCAAAAATCAAACAATGGGTATATGGCCTCCGATTCCGCGACATAGATGTCTCGGCTATTGATCAACAAGCAACCGTCGGTGCTGGCACGGCAGCCTATACCGTAACGGATACGGTCGTAGGGGCGTCCCTTGTGGGTGCCCTAAACACGAATTATCGAATGAACAACGATTAGGGCGCCCACAAGGGACGCGCCTGCGGCCAGCTACAGGGCTTCGCCCTGTAAGTGTGCTGCTGATGCAGACGGCTTTTAGCCGGCTTTTCGGATAATAAGCCGTGTCCTTCAGGGCGCGGCGGTGAGCATTTGATTTGTGGGTAATAAGCTGTCCGTCAGGTGAGGGGCAGTAGTTTATCAATATGCAACTAGTCAGCAATCCGCATACATTGATATCGCGATAAGACCCCGGAGGTATGAATGAACCGTATCCAAACGATCCTGGCTGTTAGCCTGATTTTCACGGGGCTGAGCCCGGTGGCCTTTTCGCAATCACCGCAGACCGCAAACGCAGACAACTATGCAGCGATCACTAAGCTGGGTAGGGGATTCATTATCTGGGAATCCAACCGAACAGGCGCCTGGCGTTTATGGCGCATCGGGCTAGATGGTCAGGAACTCAAGCAGATCAGCCCGGATGAACCGGGCCGCGACCATTTCTGCCCTCATATATCTCCAAACGGACGCCGGGTAGTCTACCTCAGCTATCCTAAGGGCATCAGCGGGTATCATGAACATCAAGCCGACCAACCGGCGGCAATGCATTTGATGAACGTGGACGGCACTGGCGACCGCGTGATCCTGCCCAGTGCTCGCGCCTATTGCGAAGACCGTGCGGTGGTCTGGGTGGATGATGACAGGTTTCACTACATCGACGGCCAGGGAATCAGCCGCGAATACAGCATTTCTAGCCAGCGAAACCATCCCCTCACAAAACAGATGAAGGTGGGATATGGATGGCTGGTCAACGCCACCAGCACTTACGCTATCACGGGAGACCCCGCTTTTTGCCCGTATAACCCGGTGACTCAGAAGATATCCGTGGCGAAAGAGCAGTATGGTTGTCAGCCGTATTTCACCGCCGACGGCAAGTGGGGGTTCTGGATGGGCGGCAACGGCGGGCCTGTTGATAAGATCAACCTGGCCACTGGGAAGGTCTCACGCATCTTCAGATCTCGTGATAATTGCATGCCGAAAGAACGCAACTATATCTATTTCCCGATGATCAGCCGCAACAACAGGCTGATCGCCTTTGCCGCTTCGCCACGACATCACGATCACTTCAAATCGGACTATGATATCTTCGTGGCGCGCATGGACCCCGCCACGCTGGAGGTGGTGGGCACCCCGGTGCGCTACAGCTTCGATCCCGGCTGCGACCGGTACCCGGATGTTTACGTCTCTGACCTGCAGTTGGGCAGTCACCAGGGCGAGGCCCCGTATACGGTGCAGTTCAAAGCGCCGGCAGATGCTAGCACCGCCAACTGGAGATTTGGTGATGGCGGCACGGGCAAGGGGGCGGTGGTCGAGCATACCTACCGTAAGGCGGGTTCATACACGGTGGAGGTATCGGGTGCAGACCGGAGTTACACCGGTGAGGTCAACGTGCAGGCAGCCACCATCCCTTCTGTTGTTTCGACATCATTACGAGGTGACCGAAGCGTGGTAGTCACATATGACGAACCGGTGGCGATTACCGGAGCGGTTTTTACGCTCAATGACAAGTTAACAGCGAAAGAAGTGGTGCTCTCCAGCGATGGTCTGAGTGTGATCCTCAGATTTGACCAGTCGTTGCCGATCGACGCCGAACTGCGCATCGAAGGGGTAACCGATCGTGCGCAGGTGCCCAACATCATGCCTACCCGGCAAATTACCATACCACCACATATCTGGCCTTTGGACCCTGCCTCTGCGGTACTGGTTTGGGATAACGCCAAGTCAGGCTGCACCACGGCTGACAACGCACCTTGCGAGGTGAAAGCCGTGGGAAAAGTGTTTGCAGACCACAACTATGCGATGCAGACATCGGGAGGTTACTATCAGGTTTTGGGAGCCGACGAGGCGATCCTCAAGGGCTGTCAGTCGACCAATCAGCTTGCGGTTGAAGCGGTGATCACGACCCACAGCATCGACCAGACCGGTCTTGCCCGGACTATCAGCTTCTCCTCAGGGACATCGTCACGCAACTTCACCATCGGGCAGAAACTCAACCGGCTGATACTCAGTCTGCGCAGCTCGGATACCGGGTTGAACGGCACGGAACTGGAGCTGGCGGACATGCTGCCGAATCGCCCCATGCGCGTGATGCTGTGCTATGCTCCGGGATCACTGCAGTGCTATGTCGATGGTAAGTTGAAACTCAACACGACGGCGATCAAAGGCGACTTCCGCAACTGGAGTGCTCAGAACTTGCTTCTAGGAAGTGAGTCTGGCGGTAGTCTTCCGTGGCAGGGCACCGTGAACGGGGTGGCAATCTATAATCGAAGTTTTAAGGCAAACGAAGCGGCACAGAGTTATGATAGCTATCTGGCATTACATCCCAGCAAGGACGTTGGTGTGGTGAGGTTGAAAGCCAGACTTCTCAGCAGCTCCAAAATGCCCACTTTGAAAGAGATACTGCCGTATAGGGATGCCTTGGTTACCAGTCTGTATGAAGTGCTGTCCGTGCAGCAGGGCCAGTGTGAGGCGAAGAGGATACTGGTGGTGCAATGGGCGATTGCGGGCGGTGAGGAGCTGGGTAAGCTGCCTGAAGTGAACTCGCAGCAGACGCTGGTTCTGGAGCCATACGCCGACAACCCACAGTTGGAGGGCATTTATATGTCCGACACGCTGGACGCCGCCCCCGAGATCCCGCTGTACTTCTCACCGAGATTGTAGGGCGGATTTATAGTATACGGGATTCATCTCACGCGAAGGCGCGAAAGGTTCACAACGCAAAGGCTCAAAGGACGCAGTGGACGCAGAGTTGAGCGATGGCAGGCCATCCGCATTGTCCGTGGTTCAGACTGACCCCCGCCTGATGCCGACAACGCTACAAGCCCAGCTCCTTGCGAAGGAAGTCCGGGCGGTTGGTGGTAGTCGATGCCTCGCCGAAATCTTTAAAAGCTATCCCCCCTCTGCGGCGTTATTAGATGTTTATATGTACACCAATTATAGAAAATAGGTAAATATACTACAAAACAGCTTATCATTATGCAACAATTCCATCACTTAAGGGTACAATCATGAAAATGCAGCGCTCTCATCAACTCACACCCTGAGGTCATGAAATGAAACACCTTCGATGGACGGCCCACTTCACCGCACTACTGTGTTCACTATGTATATCACTCATCGCTTCGTGTATCCCCTGCTTCGCCCAGGGTGGCACCCTTGAAGTATGGGGCAGCCAACGACAGGTGCCCGGTGCATTGACCGGATTGACCAAGATATCTGCGGGATATTCCCATACGCTTGGGCTGAAGTCTGATGGCTCCATCGTTGCATGGGGGCTGAATATATTAGGCCAGTGCAATGTGCCGGCACCTAATCAAGATTTCGTGGACGTTGCAGCAGGTCGCGACCACTCCGCTGGGCTTAAGCGTGACGGCACTGTCGTCTGCTGGGGTGATAACAGTAGCGGGCTGTGCAACGTACCCTCTCCTAACCAGGACTTTATCGCACTCAGTGCTGGAGAGAGCTACTCCACTGGTTTAAAACGTGACGGCTCTATTGTTATATGGGGACGCATAGACAGTTTGTCTGTGCCTGCGCCTAACGAGAACTTCATTGCGGTCACAGCAGGATCAGGCCACATCGTCGCTCTAAAGCGAGATGGATCCATAATAGCCTGGGGAAGTAACTATTACGGCCAGTGCAATGTACCTTCACCCAACCAGGATTTCACCGCCGTTGCGGCCGGAGAAAGGCACACCGTGGGACTGATGATCGATGGTTCGGTCGTCTGCTGGGGACGGAACGATAATGGCCAGTGTAATGTGCCGACACCCAATCAAGACTTCGTTGCCATCAGCGCTGGTGGCTACCACACCGTCGGGGTGAAGCGTGACGGCTCTGTAGTAGCCTGGGGTAGCAACGGAAATGGCGAGTGTAATGCGCCTGCACCCAACCAGGATTTCATCGCCGTTGCAGCGGGAGAAAACTACACCGTGGGACTGAAGCGTGATGGCTCGGTCGTCTGCTGGGGCTACAACGGCTATGGCCAGTGCGGAGTACCTGCAACTAATCAGGACTTCACCTCCGTCTCAGCGGGAGAGACCTACACCATCGCACTCAAACGCGACGGCACCACAGTGGCTTGGGGTGTGGGTATGTATAACATAATTGGATTGCCATCCCCCAATCAAGACTTCATCGCAGTCTCCGCAGGATATCAACACGCGGCATGGTTGAAACGTGATGGCTCTGCAGTCTCATGGGCCAACGGGACTTACCTGACCGTGCCTCTACCCAACCAGGATTTCAAGGCGGTCGCAGCAGGATCTGGCTATGATATTGGTTTGAAGCAGGACGGTTCTATCGTCGCCTGGGGTGGTAATACCAGTGGTCAGTGCGATGTGCCTTCACCCAACCAGGATTTCATTGCCATCTCAGCGGGACAGGGCCACGCCTTGGGGCTCAAGCGGGATGGCAGCCTGGTAGCTTGGGGTATGAATGATTACGGACAATGCAATGTGCCTTCTCCCAACCAGGACTTTGTTGGTATGGCAGCAGGATTCAGATTTACGGTAGGACTCAAACGGAACGGTTCCGTGGTCTGCTGGGGTCTAAACGACTATGGCCAGTGCAGTGTGCCTTCGCCTAACCAGGACTTTACCACGGTTTCAGCAAAATACGACTATGTACTAGGACTGAAGCGAGACGGTTCTGTGGTCGCTTGGGGTAATAACAACGATGGCCAATGCAATTTACCTGAGCCGAACAGCGGGATCATAACCATCTCCGCTGGATATAGACATTCTGTGATTATTCGCGGTGTTCCTGTACCCACCATCTCCTCCTTCACACCAGCCAGCGGCGAGGCGGGCGATAGCGTGACGATCACGGGCACGAATTTCACCGGTGCGACCGCCGTGGCATTGAATGGCAGCACCGCGGCCTACACCGTCGTGAGTGCGACCTCCATCACCACCACAGTGCCTGTTGGTGCTACCACTGGCAAGATAGCGGTCACCACACCGGGAGGCACCGCCACGAGCGCGAGCGACTTCACAGTCTACCAGGCACCCACGATTAGCTCCTTCACGCCAGCTAGCGGCAAGGCAGGCGATGGCGTCACCATCACGGGAACAAACTTCACCGGCGCTACAGCCGTGACATTCAACGGCACCACGTCGGTCTACGCCGTCGTGAGTGCCACATCCATCTCCGCCACGGTGCCTGCAGGCGCGACGACAGGAAGGATAGCAGTCACTACACCGGGAGGCACCGCCACGAGCCCGAGCGACTTCACGGTCAATCAGGCACCCACCATTTCCTCCTTCACTCCCACAGCCGGCAAGGCGGGGGATGGTGTCACGATCACTGGCACGAACTTCACCGGTGCCTCCGCGGTGACATTCAATGGCACCGCCGCGGTCTACACCGTAGTGAGCGCCACCTCCATCACCGCCACGGTACCTGTTGGTGCTACCACCGGCAAGATTGCGGTCACCACGCCTGGCGGTATAGCCACCAGTGCGAGTGACTTCACCGTGTATCAAGCGCCCACCATTAGCTCGTTCACGCCTGAAAGCGGCAAGGCGGGCGATGGTGTCACCATCACGGGTACGAACTTCACAGGCGCCACAGCGGTAACTTTTAACGGCACCACCGCGGTCTACACCGTGGTGAGCGCCACCTCCATCACCGCTACGGTGCCCGCAGGCGCGACCACCGGTAAGATAGCGGTTACTACACCGGGTGGCTCCGCCACCAGTGCGAGCGACTTCACGGTGTATCAAGCGCCAACGATCAGCTCCTTTACGCCAGCTAGCGGCAAGGCAGGCGATGGCGTCACCATCACGGGAACAAACTTCACCGGCGCGACTGCCGTGACTTTCAACGGCAGCACCGCTGTCTACACTGTCGTGAGTGCCACCTCCATCACCGCTACGGTGCCCGCAGGCGCCACGACTGGCAGAATAGCGGTCACCACGCCTGGCGGCACAGCCACCAACGCGAGCGAATTCACAGTCTACCAGGCACCCACGATCTCCTCCTTCACGCCTACAAGCGGCAAGGCAGGCGATGGCATTACCATCACTGGCACGAACTTCACCGGTGCCACTGCCGTGGCGTTTAACGGCAGCACCGCGGTCTACACCGTAGTGAGCGCTACCTCCATCACAGCTACGGTGCCTTTAGGGGCGACGACCGGCAGGATAGCGGTTACCACGCCGGTCAGCACAGCAAACAGTGCCATTGACTTCACGGTCACTACACCCATTATCAAGAGCGGAACCGTCGAATCATGGGGTATCCTGCGCATTCCGGCTGGTGAACTTAACGGCTTCAGCTCCGTGGATGCGGGTGATTACCACTCAGTCGGGCTCAAGTCTGATGGTTCTGTAGTCTGTTGGGGATACAACTACATAGGCCAATGTAATGTGCCGGCCCCTAACTCTAACTTCAGTGCTGTCACCGCAGGTTACGACCACACTGTGGGGCTAAAAAGCAACGGCTTAATAGTCTGTTGGGGAAACAATGACAAAGGTCAATGTAACGTGCCATTGCCTAACCAGGACTTTACCGATGTATCAGCAGGGCTCTACCACAACATCGGTTTAAAGCGAGACGGATCAGTGGTTTGTTGGGGCGATCTTAATGCCCAACCGGAAGTGAACCAGGATTTTGTGGATGTCACAGCCGGCGAATACTTCAATGTGGGGTTGAAGCGTGACGGATCTGTGGTTTGCTGGGGAAACCTGGCATATGGCATCGACAACATCCCGTTACCTAACAAAGATTTCATTGCCATCGCCGCGGGAGGCTACCATGCCTTAGGTCTTAAGCGTGATGGCACAATAGTGTGCTGGGGATACAATGTGCAAAAACAGTGTGATATCCCAGGGCCTAACCAGGACTTCGTGGCGGTGGCGGCAGGCACTTACCATTCGATGGGAATCAAGCGCGATGGAACGATTGTCAGTTGGGGCCGAAATGACACTGGTCAGTGCAACATTCAAAGTCCCAACCAGGATTTTGCCAGCATAGCAGGTGGGTTAGGGCACTCCATCGGTCTCAAACGAGATGGCTCCGTCGTCTGCTGGGGAGACAATCAAGTCAGCCAATGCAGCATGGCCTCTTCAAACAGCGATTTCGTCGCCGTGAAAGCCGGAGGGCAGCATGGAGTCGGGTTGAAATCCGATAGTTCCGTGGTCTGCTGGGGCTATAACTACTTTGGCCAATGCAACGTTCCCTTACCGAATTCGGAATATACTGCCGCCGATGCTGAAGCTAACAACACGGTGCTGCTGAAGAGTGACGGATCTGTTCGTTGCTTGGGACGTATAAGCGATCCCTACACTAATCAGGGCTTCACCGCCATCGCCGCAGGATCGCGTTGGTGGAGTGGGCTGAAAAGCGACGGATCGATAGAGGTGTATGGAGGCCCATTTGCACCTTCTGCTCCCTATAACTGGATGAACATCGACTTTGTGGCAATAGCCGGTGGGTATGATCAACTCATTGGACTAAAGAAGGACGGTTCTGTATTGTGCATGCAAGAGAATTATCAACCTTCAACACCTGAAAACAACCAAGACTTCGTGGCTGTGGCCTCAGGAGCTAGCCACTTTTTAGGGTTGAAGCGTGATGGCTCAGTGGTCTGTTGGGGACGTCAAAGTGCTGATGTCCTGACTATACCTGAACCCAATACAGGTTTTGTTGCCATCTCTGGTGGAGCAAATCACAGTATCGGTCTGAAGAGTGATGGTTCCGTGGTCTGCTGGGGCAAAAATGACTACGGCCAATGCAACATTCCTGAACCTAACAGTGGTTTCACGGCTATCTCGGCGGGAGACAACTTCACCCTTGCAGTCTGAGGTGTTCAGCCGATTTCTGGGCAAGTGCAACTGGGTAGCTTCTACGGTAGTCTACCCGCGCAACAGCTTGCGGTGTCGGTCAGTAATCACCAAAATCCATCAATCACCCATTGCCTGAGCTTGCTGCCGCAGTCTGATGGCCGCTTCTCGCTATCTACCTACCTGCAGCCGCCGTATGACCTTCGCGTGAGTAGCCCCCACTTCCTCACGGCAAAAGCGATGAATGTGGTCATTGGGCAAAACTCGAACTTCGCGTTAACCAATGGTGATGCGGATGGCGATAACCAGATCAACCTGTTCGACTTCGTGGTGCTCGATCAGCACTTTGGCTCATCAGACATGATGGCAGACCTGAACGGCGATGGGCAGGTGAACCTGTTCGACTACGTAGTCATCGACCAGAACTTCGGAGCACAGGGAGACTAAGGCAGGCCAGACGATAGGGGCGAGTAGCCATTCGCCCCTATCAGTTGATTATGTTGGGCCTATCCCACCATCAACAACGCTACAGACCCAGCTCCTTGCGCAGGAAGTCTGGGCGGTTGGTGGTGATGCCCGCCACGCCAAATGAAGCCAGGCGCTTTGCTTCCGCGGCGTCATCCACCGTCCAAACATAAAGCTTCATGCCTGCGGCCTTGACTGCGTCTGCTAGGGTTTGGTCGACGCCGCCGAAGTGCAGGTCCAGACCATCCAGTTTTCGCTCTTTGGCCATCTCAATCAGCTTGGGCCCGTATGGGGTCGCCGGGTTGTTGGATGCCAGCCAGTAAGCCGGTATTTCGGGCATGACCTTTTTGCAGGCGGTCATGACGTCCAAGTTGAAGCCGATGATGCGCATCTGTTTGGCCTTTCGGCTTAGCTTGATCGCCTGTCGCAGGGCAGGCAGCACTTCGGCTCCGCATTTAATCTCGATGTAAAGCTTGCCGCCACGGGGCACTTCCTTTAATATCTCCTCAAAAAACGGAATACGCTCATTGGCGTATTTCGCGCCTTTCCATGATCCGGCATCCAGCTCACGAAGCAACATCGAATTGGTTTTGCTGAACTCGAAGTTGACGCCGGTGGTCCTGGCTGTGCTGCCGTCGTGCATCACCATGATCCGGCCGTCGTTGGTCAGGTAGATATCCAGCTCCACAGCATCGGCCTTTTGCTTCCAGGCTAGTTTGTTGGAAGCCACTGTGTTTTCAGGCGCTTCATAGGATGAGCCGCGGTGGGCGATGATCTCCATCGGCTCGGATGCGGACCCAATCACCGGAAACAGTCCGATCAGCAATGCGGTGAGGAGCATTATAAGCAGGTTCATGTCAATCTCCTTTGAATATCACATATATCGATGCAACCGTAATATGCACCTTAAGCCTCATTATACACCTCATAAACGAAACTGCTCAACCATGAACGATATGAGGCGCGATGTTCCGTTGCCAGTGGATGCCAGGGCCGGTTAGCTCATATCTCACGGTGGCCTTCCGCGTCCGCCCGCCGGAACGCGGGCCGGTAATGATCAGCGACGGGTGACAGTGCCCGTACCGGGACGCAGTCACGGACGGGCCACCGAACCCGTCGCCAAGGGCCAGGGGCGTGGATCGCAGGTGGTCAGCCACCCTGTTGCGGGAGTTGAGCATTACCTCCACACTCGCAATTCGCGCATAATCGGTCAAGATATAAGAGTGAGATCACTACCTTGGGGGCACCATTTTGCGTAAACTACCGGCAATCCTAGTCATACTTCTTGCCTTTATGTGTATCAACACAGCTCATGCTCAGCAGATCATTCCGTTGCAGGCGGAGGGGATGCCGGCTTCATGGGTCTTTGGGAACGGCGGGGAGTTTCCGGGTGCCAAAGGCGGTCTGAAGCACGATAGCCGCACGGTGACCCTCGACTACGACTTCACCGGCGGCGGAGCGTATGTCTGCGCGAACTACAACGGCATCACACCACCTCAGACCGAGTCATTCAGCATCTCCGTAAACCCAGAGCAGCGTTGCCACATGAGTTACCGTACCACAGACACCAATGGCCGCGTGTTTCAGGGGGCGACCAGCACACTGGAGGCCAACCAGCCGCAGACCATCACGATGCCATGCCGCGGGAGCTGGCAATCGGCCTGGGGCGGAGCGAAGCCAACCGATCAACCTGAACAGCCTTTTCAGATTCTGTGGATACTGGCTTACAACGAGCCAGGCATGTCCAAGACGGGCCGTGTGGTGTTGAGTGAGCTCAAGGCCATCAGCACGGCTGTGGAGCCAGTCGAGATGCTGGGAGCCAAGCGACCTACCTCACCTTTCGGTAGTGCAAAGCTTGAGCTGTTGAAAGACAATTGGTGTGTATTCCCGAAGGAGCGTAAGCTTGGTCGCAACCGCGTGCTGATGGGATACAACGAGCCCGGCGAGGCGGAGAACGACGCGCGTGACCTGCGCATCATCTCACCCCAAGGCGAGACCATCACCGGGATGTGGGGGCGGATTCAAGTGACCGGCGAACCTGAGTATGTCACACCGACGGACTTCCCGATCCAGTCACGCGAGCAGCAGGAGCACCTGATCTGGCAGTGGACACAACTCGACCAGCGGTTGGGATTCCAACAGATGGTTCATACGGATGTGAGCGAGGGTGGCGTGAACTCCACCATCTATGTGCGCTTTCTGAAGCCACACAAGGGCACCATCCGGATGCCGTTCGCGCTGCCGAATGGGCAGGTCGATATGCTGGCGGGTGCTGGGAGTGCTCAGAACCCGTATACCAAGGTGCTGTTTCCTTCGCAGGTCAGCCGTCTGGACTATCAAGGGGTCGATGGGGTCATCAGCACGCATATCGTCTGCGCCAACCCGAGCGGAGTGAGCCTGAGCATCGAACCTAAGCTGTTTTCACATGTCTTCCGCAGGGAGCTTCGGATGGCGGTTCTGGAGCTGACGCCGCCAACGAACGGCGTGTTCCCCGCGGGATACGTAAACGCCGTGCAACTGAGGGTGGGCTATCCTGCGGAAACTCCGCTGCCGAAGCAGATCGCCGCGCCGAACTGGCCGGATCGCATCGATGTCGCCTTCATGGAGCGGGATAATGCCAAAGGCTGGACTCTGGCCCGCGTGAATCAGCCGCGTGTTTACACGCCCGGCGAAGTGAAGCAGCTGGGGGTTTCACTCTACCAGGCTGGTCAGAACACTCGGAAGCTCACATTGAAGGCTGAACTGCGGGACTACACCAACCGGCTGGTGTGGCATTCTGATGATGTGCTGTCGCTGATGGCACGGACGCCCACCCAGCGGGTTTTGAAGCTGCCGGTGAAAGCCAAGGGCATTTACAGCCTGAGTGTGAAGGTATTGGAAGCTGGCAGTGTGCATGGCGAAAGATTGTGCCGCATCGCCGTGGTGCCCAAACCAGCCGTCATCACCGCGGAGAAGAGTTACTTCGGCATCGACCCCGTGTTCTACGAGGGCTCTGACGAGAATATCCGCTTCCTGCGCAAGATCGGTGTGCGTTGGCTGAGACTGGGCGGCGGTGTATGGTATCCGGCTGAGGGCGACCGGGCGTTTCTGACCAAGCTGCGACAGTATGACATCGGCTCCTTCCTGCTCATCAATAGCCCGGAGGAGGTCAGGCCCGCCAGTTACAATGACTTGATCGACTACTACGAAATCGGGAATGAGCCTGATGCCTGGATTACCCCCGAAGACTACGCGGGCCTCGCGGCCAGAGTGGCTGAGAAGATTCGTCAGGTCAACCCCAAAACCAAAATACTCGCCTGCTCCGTGTCTGGCGGTGACAGCGACGGCGGATTCGCGTTCACCAAGCGGTTGCTGGCAGCCGGCGGGGCGAAGTCATGCGAGATCATCCCGTTCCATCCCTATGCGGGCATACGCGCGTTCGGGCCTGAGCTGGAACCGGTCAGCCCTGAAGATAACTCGATGTATGAGAAGTTGATGGAGGCCAGCCAGCTCACCAAGCAACAAAACCTCGAAATATGGCTGGGCGAGATCGGCTACCTGATGGTCAATGGATACCGGCAGCCGCGGGCCAGCTTCCACGAATACGAGAAGAGCTTCGCCAACACCTTGACAAGGCTGATGCTGATCAGCCGCACCAGCCCCGGGATGAAGCGGGTGATCTGGTTCCACCTGTGCTCCGATGACACCCCGCTGCGGCTGTATCCCACTTACCAGTCGACCTACGACAACCTGGGGCCCAACAACAATATCACTCCCAATCTGGCGGCCTATGCCAATCTGGCCAGCTTGACCGACGGCGGTCAGTTTGTCCGCAAACTGAAGCTCACCAACCCGAAACTCTGGGGCGTGCAGATCCGGCAGGGGACCCGCGACGTGCTCGCCTTGTGGAGCTCGAAAGGGCAGATCAAGCTCAACTGGCCCGGCAAAGAGGATATCCACACCGTCTCGATGGTGGGGACAGATGGTCTGCTCAAACCGCAGCGCGGGCAGATGAACCTCACACTCAGCGAAGAGCCGGTCTACCTGCTTGTGCCCAGCAGCAAGGCCGCGGGATTGGTTAAGTCGATCGAATCAGCCACTCTGAGTGTGCTCAAACCCGTCGTCGCCGGTATGGCTAACGCCAAATCATCGGCCAACCTGAAGCCGGATATTATCGCGACACGCGCCTCCAAACCGCCGGTCATCGATGGTGAGTTAGGTGAATGGGGCAATGCGAGTTCGGTGGTACTCGACCGGCAGCAGCAGGTGGTACCCCCAGACCCGGGCTTCTGGAAAGGCCCCGATGACCTGAGTGCCACGGTGAGCTGGATGTATGATAATAATAACCTGTATATGGCATGCAGGGTCAAAGATGACATCCATAGGAACATCGAGCCGATGGCAAAAATCTGGGCCGGGGACAGCATGCAGATCGCCTTCGCGAACGCGCAGTTCCCCTATGGCTACACCGAACTGAGTGTGGGACTGTCCAGCATTGATGGCAGCGGCCAGTGGGTCGGTGTGGGAGCGGGTAACGGCAAGCCTCTGCCAGGCATGAAGGTGGTCGTCAAACGGCTGGATGGCGTGACCAACTATGAAATGGCGATCCCGATGGCGTCGTTGAGCAGTCTGTCGATCGTACCGGGCTCATTGGTCCGCGTGGCGTTCATCGTCAACGATGTGGACCAAACCGCGCGCAAGTGGATCGGCTTCAAAGTGCCCGGGTTGATCGGTGCGGTCAAGGAGGGCAGCCAGATGCCGGTGATGCTGTTGAAAGCGAAATAGAATATTGGTGCGAAACCCGATGTGGCAGGGTGAATTTGCAGGGATTTTCGAACTGTGGCACTAACTATACTTCATGAACGCATTGCCATCACAGGAGGCAACGTATGCCACACAAGCTGATGCTCGCAGCTGCATTTCTGGCGATTCTTTGGCAATCCTGCGCGTACGCGGCGGATACCGCAAAAACTGGAGGTAAACTCAAACCTATGCAAGGAAACTCAGTGATACAGGGCAACCCATGGCCCGCCATCGACGAACTCGGGCGCACTCTGCCGTTAAACGGTGAGGTGCCTGCACCGCGTGAAGGTAAATTCGTGGGCATCTTCTATTTCCTCGTCCATAGCGACACTAAGGAAGTGGGCAACCCCGACGGTGGCCCCTACGATCTATCCAAAATCCTGGAGAAAGACCCGGATGCTCTGAAGCACCCCGATTCTCCATACTGGTCGCCCATCAGCGGAACCAGCTATTACTGGGGTGAGCCGCTTTATGGTTACTATCTGAGCACAGATGAGTGGGTGATCCGCCGCCATGCCAAGCTGTTGGCTGAGGCCGGTGTGGATACGCTGATTTTTGACACCACCAATGCGGTCACCTACAAAGATGTGTATATGACCATATGCAAGGTGTTTACGCAGATTCGAAAAGAAGGTGGGCAAACCCCGCAGCTTTGCTTCATGGTCAACACCGAGGCCGGTAAATCCGCGCTGGAAATCTACAACGATCTGTATAAGCCGGGCCTGTATAAACCGCTCTGGTTTATGTGGGAGGGCAAACCCCTAATCATCTGCGACCCCAAAGAGGCGCTGCCGGAATACAAAGAGTTCTTCACGCTGCGCCGGGCGCACTGGCCCTTCACCATGGAGAACACCGAGAACGCCTGGCACTGGGAGGCCACCTACCCGCAGCCATATGGCTACACCACCGACCCCAAGGTGCCCGAGCAGGTCAACGTCTCTGTGGCAGCCAATTTGAGCTCCGTAGATGGCTCCGTGACCAACATGAGCAGCGGAATCGCCCGCGGTCGCGGCTTCGCGAACGGCTATCTGGACCACTCCAAGGAGGCGATCGACTCCGGTCTGAACTTCCAGGAGCAGTGGCAGCGTGCGTATGAACTTGACCCGCCGTTTGTGATGATCACCGGCTGGAACGAGTGGCAGGCTGGCCGATGGCACTGGGGCGAGGACTGGGTGTTTGTCGATCAATACAACCAGGAATATTCGCGTGACATCGAACCGGCGAAGGCCAGCCACGGCGACAACTTCTACAACCAGATGGTGGCGGGCATCCGCAAGTATAAAGGCGCGCCGGCTCTGCCGAAGGCGTCTTCACCGATCACCATCGACATCGAAGGCGACTTCAGTCAGTGGTCGCGAGTTCAGCCTGAGTATAAGCAAACGGTGGGCGAAGCCAAGCCGCGCAAGTTCCTGGGCTCCAACGGCACCTCCTATGCCGACAGCTCATTGCGTAACCAGTTTGCCAGCATGAAGGTGGCACGCGACGGTAATTACCTCTACTTCATGGCGGAGATGGCCGGTCTCTTGACGCCTCATGCCGCGGGCACATGGCTGCTGTTGGACACCAACCAGGCCAAAGGCAGCGGCTGGGAAAGCTACGACTACCTGGTTCGCAGCGATGCTTCCACCGGTGAGATGTGGCTGGAAAAGAGCACTGGCGGATGGAACTGGCTGCGTGTGCACAAGCTGGATTTCACTGTGCAAGGTAATCGGCTGATGGTGGCTGTGCCGAAAGAGGCCCTTGGCTTGACCACGAACAGCTTCACCGTGGACTTCAAGTGGGCTGACAACCTGCAGAAGCCCGGCGAGGTTCTGGACTTCTACGTCAGTGGTGACGTGGCCCCGATCGCCCGCTTCAACTACCGCTACAGCGCAAAATAACCGTGATCTGCGGGCGTCCATCTGAACGGATGGACGCCCGCAAGGCATATGGTTCGTAGCCCACGATGCCAATCTCGGGTTATTGGTAGGGCTGAAAGCCTCAGGCCATTGACCAATAGTGTAGTACCCATGGTAGATATCGTCCGGGCACCCACGAAGTGGGTAGCAACTCTTATAGCCAGGGGTGAGCGAAGCGATACCCCTGGTAAGTCGGACACCATTCCTACCCCGAAGTGGGTCGCACTCCATTGGATCCACAGAAGACCCCTGTTCGGGGTAGATATATCGGGGCTGCCCTCCACGGGTTTCGCTGGCGCTCACCCGTGGCTATAAGAATCTTGCCCACTTCGTGGGTGTCCGGACTAGCAGATGTACATAACTTGGTCTGTCTATACCATCACCTGTAACTAAACCCAATAAACGACTGGAGCTTTCAACCCGCGGCAGGCTTGCGATCGTTAATAATGACATCTGGTCTCCTCCCCAGCCAGAAGGTATCGGCAGCCTTCACGGCTAAACCTAATCTGACACAGCACAGCCACCAGAGGTGATGACCAATGAACGCGACGCACCTGTTTCTGGCCGCAGCGGCAGCCCTGCTCATGCAGTCATGCAGCGTAGCCCAAAGTAATACCACAACATCCGGAGGCAAAACACCCAAAATGTATGGCAAATCCGTGAACACCGGTAATCCCTGGCCGGCCATCGATGAGCTCGGCAGGAAGCTGCCCCTCGAAGGGGAGGTGCCCGCACCGCGTGAAGGCAAATTCGTCGGCATCTTCTATTTCCTTTGGCACAACGACACCAGTGATGTGGGCAACCCGGACGGCGGTCCTTACGACCTCACCAAGATAATAGCCAAAGATCCCAACGTTCTGAATAACCCCAACTCACCATACTGGTCACCGATAAATGGGCAGAGTTACTACTGGGGCGAACCGCTTTACGGCTACTATCTCAGCACGGACGAGTGGGTGATCCGCCGTCATGCGAAACTGCTGTCTGAGGCCGGTGTGGACACGTTGATTTTCGACACCACGAACTCAGGCACATACAAAGATGTGTATATGACGCTCTGCAAGGTGTTCACTCAGATACGTAAAGAGGGTGG
The DNA here is from genome assembly GCA_963677485.1 of Armatimonadota bacterium. GTDB lineage: Bacteria > Armatimonadota > HRBIN16 > HRBIN16 > HRBIN16. The sequence continues at coordinate 3,255,639 of OY781964.1, forward strand.
GCATACCCCGCAGATTTGCTTCATGGTCAACACCGGAGCAGGTGAGAGAGCGATGCAGATTTACAACGACCTGTATAAGCCTGGCCTCTACAAACCGCTCTGGTTCATGTGGGATGGCAAGCCGCTGATGATCTGCGACCCCAAGCTCGCGATGGCGGAATACAAAGACTTCTTCACCCTGCGCCGGGCCCACTGGCCGGTGGTGATGGAGAACACCGAGAACGCATGGCACTGGGAGGCCACCTACCCGCAGCCTTACGGCTACACCACCGACCCCAAAGTGCCAGAGCAGGTGAACGTGGCCGTGGCACAGAATCTGAGTGCCATCGACGGCAAGGTTGCCGATATGAGCAGCGGTCACGCCCGCGGGCGCGGTTTCGCCAACAAGGTCGCCGATCATTCGCAAATAGCCATCGATTCTGGGGCGAATTTCAATGAGCAGTGGCAGCGCGCCTACGAACTGGACCCGCCGTTTGTGATGATCACCGGCTGGAACGAGTGGTGGGCTGGCAGATGGCAGCGCGGCAAGAACTGGGTGTTTGTGGACCAGTATAACCAGGAGTATTCGCGGGATATCGAGCCGGCGAAAGCCAGCCACGGCGATAACTTCTACAACCAGATGGTGGCCGGGATCCGCAAATACAAGGGTGCCGCGCCGATTCCCGAGGCGTCTGGTGCGAAGAGCATCAAGATCGAGGGCGGTTTCGATCAGTGGGATGGCGTCAAACCGGAATACAAGGTTCCTGTGGGTGTGAGTTCGCCCCGCGAATACGCTGGTCAGAACGGCACGCATTACACCAACGCCACCCAGCGTAACCAGTTCGCCACGATGAAGGTGGCGCGTGACAGTAGGAACCTCTATTTCATGGCGGAAACCACCCGGATCATGGCCCCGCACGCAGCCGGCACCTGGCTGTTACTGGATGTGAACCAGACCAAGGGCAGCGGCTGGGAGGGCTACGACTACATGGTGCGCAGCGATGCCGCCACAGGCGAAATGTGGCTGGAGAAGAGCACCGGCGGCTGGAACTGGCAGCGCGTGCAGAAGCTGGAATACAGCCTGCAGGGCACGCGGCTGATGTTTGCGGTGCCCAAGCAGGCACTGGGTCTGACCGCCAGCGGCTACACCGTGGACTTCAAGTGGGCCGATAACCTGCAGAAGCCCGGTGAGATCATGGACTTCTACGTCAGCGGCGATGTGGCCCCGATCGCGCGGTTCAACTACCGCTACAGCGTCAAGTAGTTCCATCCCAAGGGGCGGGTCACCGCCCCTTGGTGGGTGGGGAGGGGGGGAGGGGAAGATTGCCATCGATGAAATAACAGACCGGAAACCCCGACATTCGGGGCAAGGGACACAGATTGTTTTATAATCTAAGCAGGTACGAGCAGAAGGATTGCTTTAAGCCTTCATGCTGCGGGTATGAGGTCTACCGGTAAGGGAGTAAGTCATGAAAATCACTCGGGTCAATGTGGGAAATATTCGAGGCATCTCAGACCTAACCATCGACATGGGATACCCTTTAACGGTGATAGCCGGTGTGAATGGTGCTGGGAAAAGCACGGTAGTAGACTCCATTGCGGTGATGCTATCTTGGTTTACTGCGCGGATTGGCAGCACAAAGTCGAGAGGACGCGAACTTCGCAAGGACACCGATATCAGTAATAACGCCATATTTGGCGGGATTAGGTTAACTCTTCAAGTTGCCAATGGTGGTATAGATACAGCAATCACCATCAAACAAATCGTGCTTAAGAGAGGCACGAGGTTGGAGGGCGATCGCAAGCCGGAAGATTTTGATTACTCAGATTATAAACCCATGATGCCGTACGTCAATTCCATCCAGGATGCGATCACAGCGACCAACTACCAATGCTCGGTTCCTGTTCTAGTCTACTACCCGGTTAATCGGGCAGTGCTAGATATCCCGTTGAGGATAAGGGAACGACACCAAGATGATCTGCTCAGTGTATATGACGAGGCACTCACCAGCGGAGCGAATTTCCGACGTTTTTTTGAATGGTTTCGTAATCGCGAAGATATTGAGAATGAGAACTACCGGCTTTACGGGCCGGAGGTGAATCACAGCGATACCGATTTCCCAGATCGGCAGCTTCAAGCTGTTCGACAAACGCTTGCCAAGATACTGCCGGACTATTCGGGTCTTGAGGTTCGACGAAATCCACTCCGGATGGTTGTGAAAAAACTAGGTGTAGAACTTCAAATCAACCAACTATCGGATGGGGAAAAGTGCCTGATCGCGATGATAGGCGATTTGGCCAGACGCCTAGCCATCGCCAACCCTACGCTAGTTGACCCCCTCGCCGGCGAAGGTATTGTGTTGATCGATGAAATCGACCTTCACCTCCATCCCGACTGGGAACGCCGCATTCCGTCGCTATTAACGGAGACTTTCCCAAATTGTCAGTTTATAGTCACCACTCACAGTCCGCAGGTTCTTGGCGAGATTGATCCGCAGAATATCCGGTTGATGTCTAGGGATGATAAGGGCAACATTATCTGCACCATCCCCGAGCAGAGTTTCGGATTAAGCACTAACCAGATCATTGACGAGTTGATGATGCCTGATACATTTAAGGGCACGATTCTTTCCCGCAACCCGGAAGTTGAAGCCAAGCTGAATGAAATGGCTGAGCTGGTCGATCAGGAACGCTATGACGAAGCACGCAAAACCATCGCTGACTTAAAGATGATGGTGCATGGCTCACTTCCCGATATTGTGAGTGCAGAGACAATGATGGAACTGATGGAGCCGGGGCATGATTCCAATTGATAAACAGACGGAGCCACACGAGCTGACTGAATACCGGCTATCTGGTGGGACCTATGATGATCTCGATGCTGCCACAAAATCAGCGGTTCGAGACCGATTGCTATCTGAGCAGGGCTTCTTGTGCGCCTATTGTATGGGGCGTATCACGAAAGACAAGATGAAGATCGAGCACTGGCACTGCCAAAGCACCTATCCGGGTGAGCAGTTGAGCTATGGCAACTTGCTCGGTTGTTGTATGGGAGGTGAGGGTTGCAGTAGAAGTGGGCAGCATTGTGATACGCATAAAGCAGATACCGAGCTTACATACAACCCCGCCCGAGCTCAAGACCACCCCCATCTTGGGATCCGTTATACCACCCGAGGGATGATATCTGCTGACAATACTCAGTTTAATGCCCAGATCAACGATGTACTGAATTTAAACTACGTACGCCTAACCGAAAATCGGAAGGCTGTGATAAGAGATACGCAAAAGTTGCTTGGTATGAAGGCCGGTAGAGTTTCCAAGGCTGAACTAACAAGACTACTGGACCGCTGTATGACTCGAGACAGCAATGAGCAGTTAGTTGAATACTGTGGAGTGGTGCAGTATTACCTGAAGAAACGCCTCAAAGCTTTGGCGTAGTTGTATGTAGACCCCCGGGGTATACTCTGTGGCCCATTACCACGGGTATCGCTTCGCTGACCCGTGGCTATAAGAATCATACCCACTTCGTGGGTGCCGGGCTAGATCCTGGCTCCTAACCATTTTACTGTCGTTAGTAGCATCGCGTGAGGTGGCTGCCAAGGTAGCTAAGACCGGTCTGACGAGTAGGACGAGTTGGACAGCCTCCCCTCTTCGCGCCTTCGCGTCTTCGCGTGAGAATCCTTAACCTACCCCCGCAAAGCACACCGTGCGGCGTGCTGGCAAGCCTCGCTGCGGTTCTCATCACCCGCCAGCTTGTAATACCGTGCGGCCAGGCTGTAGCGCTCGGCGCGGTGATAAGCCCAGAACTCCGCCTCTGCACTGGCTTCCATGCACTTCGCCGCGGCCAGCATATCGCCTTGTGCCACGTGGTGCTCCGCCATGCAGCGGTTGGCCTCAGCCGGTTCGGCCGCCATCTGCCAGGCCTCTGCGGCTTTGAGGGGCTCTGCATTGCGTTCGAAGCAGCTCGCGGCCTGCGCATGGGCTCCGGCTGCGGAGTAGTGCAGAGCGGCTGTGGCGAAGTCGCCTTGTTGCTCTGCCTGCCTGGCGAGTGCCATTAGTTCGGTGTGTGACATGTTTTTACCGTTCTCTCAGCAGGCCGATACAAGGTATAACGTCATGATTGGCAACATAATCTCGATATCAACCTCCAGAATGGCGTATGAACACATTTTACCGGATGTGCAAGTAACGATGCTTGTGTATAATAGAATTGGTATGGCTATTAATAGCCAGGAACAGCTTTATTTCATGAATACTGGATAATATACAGATTTGCATCCCGATACGCCCACCGTTCGTTGCGCGCTATTCGATATCGACGGCACTCTGGTAGATACCGTTGAGGCCATAGTACGCGCACTGCACGATACCTTCAGCAAACACCTCCAACTCGACATCTCTCGCGACGTCATACGGCACTCCATTGGCCTCCCACTCAAAACTCAAATGCGGATGTTTGATACTGATGTGTCATTCTCACCCGACCACAAGGCCATGGAAGACGATACCGTAATTGCGTATGACCGCTACCGCCATTTGGAGACTCTGTTTACCGAAGCTGTACAAACACTTGATGTCGCCAAACAAGCTGGCATCAGTGTGGGGCTAGTGACATCGAAGAACGCTCAAGAGTGTGCTGAATTTCTGCCGCGTATGCATGTGGCGGATAATGCAGACACCGTTGTATGCTCCTCAGACACAAAGAACCCAAAACCTCATCCAGACCCAGTTCTGGAAGCTATGAAACGGCTGAATGCATCGCCAGATGAGACCATCTACATAGGTGATGCCACGTACGATATCGAAGCCGGACATCGAGCAGGAGTGAAGGTTGCTGCGGTATGCTGGGGTGCTCACACCCAGGAGATGTTAGAAGCGAAGAACCCAGAGTGGTTGTTCAAATCTCCTAATGAGCTGTTATGTTTCTTTGAAAAGCTAGCTGAATCGCGCTAATCCGTGGGCATCGGGCCATCCTGCGGCATGTGCCGCGCCTATACTAAGGAGACATTGCGCCGATGGCCACTCGCCGAAGCACTAATTCTGTAAATGACACCTCGGAGAACACCTCCGCAGATGAACCGCAGGCAACCAACCAACCCGAGGCTGCTGCCTCCGATGCGGCAAAACCGCGTCCTTCCCGACGTCGCCCCACACAGAAAGCACCCCAATCTCAACCGGTTGAGACCGCTGATGCAGCCGCACCGGTAGTTCCCGCGGTTGTGGCTGCTGCTCCGGTGGCCGCTGCGCCGGCTGAGCCTGCCCCATCTGCAGCACCTGCCGATGGCGGCGATGCCTCCGCCGAGGCGCCGCGTGCGCCTCGCCGTCGCCCTGCACGCCGTAGAACTGAGCGTCCTCAGCGCGCCAATCCTGTGTCCGATGAGAACCCACCTGAAGCATCCGCCCCTGCTGTAGTCGAGGTACCGCAGCCACAGCCAGAGGCTGATGCCCCCGTGATGGCTGAGGGTGAAGATTCCGCACAGCATTCCAGCCGGCCCAGCCGCAACTCGCGGCGCCGTGCCAAGCGTAAATCCGCACGTGACCTGCCCGGGGGTGAGGCATCGGTAGAACAGCCGGTGGAAGCCGCGGAGTCAGAGCCCGCGTCTGCAGAAGTGTCCCAAGACACCCAGACCTTGCGGGTCAACCTTCAGCCACGCGGACGGAACCACCGTCGCCGTCGCGAACCAGTCAAAGTGGATATTGATGAAGCAACGAGTGTTGAAACACCCGCACAGCCTGTGCCCATGCCAGAAGCTGTCGGTGATGTGACTCCGCGGGTGTTGATACCTGGTCTAGACACCATCCCTGCAGAGCCTCAGAACCGATCGCGTCGTGACCGCAGCCGACAGAGGCGCGTTCGTCCGCGTGCTGAAACACCCGCACAGCCAGATGCATTGCCTACACCACCAGTTGTACCGGAAGTATCCAAGCCCGTTGAATCTGCTGGCACCGATGCACCGGCACCAATCCAAAGACCAAGCCGTACCCGCAATCGCAGACCAGCCAGAGCACAGTCTGGGCAGCCCCAGCCAATGGCGCAGCCTGCTGAAGCTAAGCCAGAAGTTCGGTCTTCTGATGCTCGTCCTACAGGTGGTCGGCATGCAGGTAATCGTCCTACTGGTAGCCGGTCTGAGAATGCACGTCCTGAGGCTGCGCGTCCTGAGGCTGCGCGTCCTGAGGCTGCGCGTCCTGAGGCTGCGCGTCCTGAGGCTGCGCGTCCTGAGGCTGTCCAGCCTGTGGCTACGGAAGCACCCAAACCGGCTGTCGCACCCAAAGCGGTACCGGTCAAGCGTGCGCGTCGTCCTGAGCCGAAGATCAAAGTGGTTGTGCCAAAAATCACGCTTCCCAAGCGTGAAGCCATCAAGCTTGGTATGCGCAGAGGTCACACAGAAATTGTGATCCGCGGTAATGCGGTACCCCCGATGTTCTTCTTCGGATACATCAGCGGTGGAGCCAGCGAGCGGCGGGTTCTGGACCAGGTGCGCATGGCGGCCGCTGCCGGAGTTCATCTGCATATGATGCTGATGGAGCTTGTCATTGATGTCAAAGCGGTCGATTCCGCAGTAGAAGAGGCACGCCGTCAGATCAGACTCGTCACAGAGCATGACCCTGAAGCTTATGTGATGATCCGCCTGATGTTCACTCCTCCGCAAGATTGGAAGAGCCGCTATCGTGACGCGGTCTCGCTGTATGCCGACAACACCACTGGTGAGCCGTCGTTCTTCAGCGACGAATATTGGGCAGAGGCGGAAGCGGTGGTGACGGATCTATCGCAAAAGATGGAACTGCACGACGAAGCCGAACGGCTGCTCGGATACCATCTAGACTGCCGCGAATGGTTCCACGAGTATGAGCGCGGGTATGACACCTGCAAAGCGGCCGTGGAATGCTTTAGGCGATGGCTGCGAGCCAAGTATAAGGACGATCCGGTATTGCTTCGCGCTTCATGGCACAACGGCACCGTCAATATCGATGATGCACCGATTCCCGCTAAGGTAAAAGATAGCGGCGTGGCATTATTCGAGAACCACCGTGAAAGGCCATGGGTCGACTTCCTACAGTTTGCCAGCGATACAGTGGCCAAACGACTGGTCTCGCTAAGCCGTGCCTCTAAGAAGGCGTGTGATTCCCGCCGACTGATCGCGGTGCCCTACGGCTATACGCTGGATTTCCCCACCGCATATAGCGGTCACCTTGATCTGGCTGAGGTTCTCTCTACCAGCAGCATCGATATGGTATGTGCTCCGCCCAGCTATCGCGACCGTTTGGTGGGCAGCGGTTCCAGTATCCCTGCGCCAATCGACAGTGTGCTTCTGCACGAAAAGCTGTTTATCATGGAAGACGATACTAAGCCCTATTTCGCCAAGCGTGATACGCCCGATACCTATAACCCGAAACATCCCGACCGCGAAAGCACCACCGGCGCACGGCTGCGTGCCATCGGCAGCGCTTTGGCCCGTCAGACCGGCATCAGCTGGATGGATTTATGGGGTGAGGGCTGGCTGGCAGACGAAGAGCATTGGCAGCATGCCGCGAAGGCGGTTGCAGTCTATCGCAAGCTGATGGAGTGCCGGAATATGAACTCCACTCCTGACGTAGCTTTCATCGTAGACGAGTGCAGCATCACCCACATACGCAATGTCGAAAAACTGCTGCTGCCATTGCTGCTGCAGCAACGCGATGTGGTGCTGAAGTCGGGCGTGAATTTCGGCATGTATCTTCAAAGCGACCTGACGCGAAAGGCCTTCCCTGAGGCCAAAGTATACGTGTTCATGAATGCACTGCAGATCAGCACCGAGGTGCGTACCGCCATCAAGGAGAAGCTGCAGAACGACAATAAGACACTGGTATGGGTCTATGCCGCCGGGATTTATGATGAGAATGGCGAGCACAAGGACGGTATCCGCGAGGTGACGGGACTACAGCTCAGGCAGCAGCCCTGGAACAGCGAGACGGGTTCTATCATCGTCAGCGACCGAAGCCCGATTGCAGAGCACCTGAAAGCGAAGCAGTTTGGTGTTCGCGAACGCTTGAATCCCAGCTACTACAGCAATGAACAGGGCACATCGGTCATCGCTGAATATGTGCAGACGGGCTTGCCCAGCATGGTCAGTAAAGACATGGGTACCTGGAAGAGCATATTCATCGGTGAAAGACAACTCAATCTGGAACTTCTGCGCAACATATTCAAACTGTCTGGCGTGTCTGTATTCCAGCACGGTTCAGATATCCTGCGTGTAAGTCAGCCATTCATCTGCATCCATGCAACCGAGGATGGATCGAAAAGCATTGTCTTGCCCATGAAGATGATGATATACGACCTGATAGAAGACCGCGTGCTGGCGGCCGGCACCAATAACCTGAAGTTAGGCATGAAGAAGGGGCAGAGCCACATCCTGGTGGCAGGCACGCCACAAGAGCTCAAAGCACTGGGTCTGAATATCCCGGACGAGCCCGAAGTGGTGCAAGCCAATGCACTGGCCACTCGTGAGGCCGAAGAGCAGGAGTTGGCGGCTGCAAAACGTCGCCGACGCGGCGGCCGGAAACATCACAAACCGCACACTCCTGGTGTAGCGTAGCGGGGGAGTTTGGTGGATTATTTTACAAATATCTTCGACCTGCTGACCCCGTTCATGGCGTTGGTCTGCTTCGCACTGCCGGTTATGGTCGCCGTTGGCGATCTTCGGATGAGGCGTAAGGGCCAGAAGCTCAGCGGTGAAGAGTTCATGGGCCGAATCCGGCTCTTTGCCTTTTCGCCGCTGCTGGGTTTGTCCGCTATGTTGATGTTTGTGATGGATCATAGCCGTGACCAGCAGATGCAGTCGTTAAGTGATGGAGCCTTCATCGGCGGCATTGGATATGGCGTGGTGGTATTTATATCAATCACTCTGACCCGCATGATACTCTACAGGAGGCAACAATAGTGGAATACGAGACGTATGTAGCTATTGCTGCCTTCGCCTTCCTCTGTACGCCGGTTCTGACCTTTCTTACACCATCGAAACTGATTGAAGGTGCCCACCGGCGGTGGCTGTTACTATTGACGCGAAACTACTGGCTCTCATTGACCGGCCTGTCGCTGTGCTTGTGGCAACTACTGAGCTGGGCGTATCCATACCCCGGTGGGATTCGATACTGGTACAGCCTGGGTGCAGGCTTAGTAGTTGGGATTCTAGCTGGTATTATGCTCTTGCGGGAATATGTTCTATGTTTGCGAACACCTGAACCTTCAGAAAGCGAGACAGAGATAGTATGATTTTGCGAAGACGCCTGCTTAACATCCTGGCCGTGATCGCTGTGGCTTATGTAGTGTATGCGCTATCTGCTCCTGATGTGCCACCAACACCCAAAAGTAGTCCATCCATTCAGTTGTCAATGCTTGATGGCAAAACGGCGAAACTGAGTGATTACCGCGGGAAAGTGGTAGTGCTGGACTTTTGGGCGAGCTGGTGTAACCCCTGTAAAATGAGCGTGCCTGACATGAATAAACTGGCTAAGGAATACGCAGGCAAGGGTGTGGTGGTGCTCGCTGTGGCGACGGACACCGCACGCGACAACGTAGATAAGGGCATCAAGGAGTTTGGCATTGAGTATCCCGTGGTATGGGATCATGACAGCGGACTTCAGTCGGCGTTCCAAGTGTCGAGTTACCCCACTGTGGTGATCATCGACAAAAAAGGCCTGATCAGCCGCAAACTGCAAGGGTATGATCCTTCTCAAACGCCCGTGGATCTTCGAAACCAGATCGACTCCGTCCTGGTCCGGTAGCCCACAATGCCGATGTATATCCCAGAATCATAGGCGATTTCGCGACTTTGTAAGTGGCTTGGTTGGCTATGTCCGGGGCGGTCTGTCAGTACGCCTGCGGAGGCCACTGTCTGTAGACCGCGCCGGTCTGGTTCCTGACACAAATCTATCAGGCCTATCCGCCAGACCGGCGCGGTCTTGAGCCTTCTGCATCCGCTAGCCTACGCACAGACCGCCCCGGACATAGGCAACACGTGACTGCAATAAGGGCGAGCAGCCAACTCTTACATCGCTCTGTCGCTTCAGCGTGACGCATCAGTTACACCATGGGCTGCCGTGCAGGTACGGACGGGTGCTTGTTCCTGACACAGATCTTTCATGGCTATCCGCCAGACCGGCGCGGTCTTGAGCCTTCTGCATCCGCTAACCTTCTCACAGACCGCCCCGGACATAGGCAACACGTGACTGCAATAAGGGCGAACAGCCAACTCGAACATCACTCTGTCGCCTCAGTTACCGCCTGGGCTACCGTGAATGCACGGGCTGTCGCTTGTTGTTCAGGAGCCGAGACGTTTATGTCGCCGCATTCGAATATGCGGGACCGGCTTGAGTGAAATCAAGCCAGCCTAAAGAACAAAAAAGGCGGGGAGCAGATTTGTCTGCTCCCCGCCTTCTAGATGATCGAGCCGGGTTATTTCGCGGCTTTAGCGGCGAAGTTCACCACGCTGTAGAGTATCGGCGCAAGAAACTGCACAAATACCACCTTGAGAATGGTTGCAATCGGGTAGACGCTGGACCATCCTAACACAGGCAGCTCACTTCGCGTTTGCGATATGGAGGCACCCAGTGCAGGAGGGTTCGTCATGCAGGCCGCCAATGCGCCGCTGGTAGTCAGCCACCGGAGGCGGAATATCACCAGCATGGTGACCAGCGTGAGAATCCAGCAGACTGTGGTGACCGCTGCGCCGGCACCGACCAGGCTCCAGCCGTATTTGCTGAACACATCCGCGAATTTAGCTCCACCATCCAGACCGGCTCCGGCCAGGAACAGCATCAAGCCAAACTCCTTGCAGAAGTTTGCGGCAGCGGTTGGGACGTGAAGGTGCCATGGGCCCACTTTACCGTAGTAACCAAATACCAGCGATATGAGGAATGCGCCTCCCGCCGTGCTGAGTGTGATCGAACTTGCGCCGATCGGGAACTCTTGCACGCCGATAAACACACCGATGAGCAGACCTGCCAGGAAAGGCAGGAAGCTGGTCTCTTCGGCGGTATGGGCTCCGCCCTCTAGACGCTTGGTCACTTCAACAACGCCTTCACGCTCACCTACGATGCACAGGTTGTCATTGTGCATCAACTCACTGGAGCCTGTGGGGGTTAGCTCCGCACCCTGACGTCGGATACGGGTGACTGTTACACCAAATCGGTTGAACAGGTCAAGCTCGGCTAGCGTTTTATTAGCATATTTCAGTGACAGCAGATCAAGGTCAACGGATACCACGTTGGGGTTTGTGTGCCAATGGGTTTCGCACTCTTCGCCGATCAACAGACCGAGCTTATCGAGCTCACCCGCTTCGCCTACAGCCAGAAGGATGTCGTCAGTCTTGATGACAAAGGTGGCTGTGGTGCTGTGTACCTCGTCACCGCGTCGGACCCGGCTGATATTGACATTGATATGTCGGTCGGGGTTAATCTGTGTGATGGTCTTTCCATCTATCATGCTGTTGGTCACACGGAACGCACGCCGGGCCAGATGCCCTTTGCCTGCGCGTCGCTCCACATCCCAGCTCTGCTCTTCCTTCTTGAAATCGCGTTTTAGAAGTTTGGGCAGTAGTTGGATGAGCAGCACCGTGCCTACCATACTGAAGGGATATGCCAGCGCGTAACCGGCTACTGCGTTACCGCTTTTGATACCCCAGGCCGCGGCACTGGGCAACGCGTCCAGCACCGGCTTGGCAGCGCCCAATGCGGGGGTGTTCGTCATGGCACCGCAGAATAAACCCGTGGCGATATCCGGGGGAAGCTTCATCACGATCGCAGCAATGACGACCACAGCCATCGCAGAAAAAACACTCACAGCCGTGATCGTAAGGAATTTCAGGCCGGAACGCTTGAAGGTTCGGATGAACGCAGGACCAGCTTGCAGGCCGACCGCATACAGGAAGATCAGCAGACCTACGGTCTTCAGGTCTTCGAGTTCGATGATCTCCTTGATATGGTCCGCACTAACGACCTTCTTCACCTCAGCTTTGGTGATGCTGGTTGTTGCGGCAGGCTCGGTCTTAGCAGCCTCAAGTTGCGCCTTGGCGGCGATATCCTTGAGGTCCGCTTTCGGGGTGATCTTGAGCTGCAGCTCTATTGCTTTGATAGAGGGTTCAGGTATGCCGCGTACCACGGCATCGGGTAACACGTTTTGGCACAGATGGCCGAAGACCAGTGCGATCAGCAGAACCAGAGTGGTTCCTAACGAGATGCCTTTTATTTTGAACCGCCCCAGCCAAATTCCTAAGGCCAGGATCAGGAAAAGCACAAAGTACTTCTTTCCGAACAGGAAAACGAGATATTCCATGTGGTACCTCCTAGTTAAAGAGTACAAAATTATCTAATAAGAATCAAATGCAGCCGGTCTCCAGTGTGTATAAACGGAACACATGGTATGCTGGTATCAACCCACGGTGGTTGGATGGTTCGCTTCGGTCTTGAGGGTAGGTTATATTTGATGGATTTGGGACTGCACACATCATGGCCATTCCTCCCGGTATCCGTGAGCCACAGCTTACCGCCTATTGATGTCGGATATCTGTCATGATATCGCCATAGTTGGTAACATATATGTGTATTTCAGGAATGAAATTACCATAAACATGGTTACCTGATGGCGGGTAGCCGTAACACATCGGGAGTGGGTATGCGCAGTAAAACTGATATCCTGGCGGAAGAGATATGGAAAGAATATGTCTATTGCGGGTTGTTAGGCCAATCGCAGTCGCTGCCTAGTATCCGTGCCATCCACGCCAGATTTGGCGGCTCACACAGCCAGATTATCCAGGCACTACATACCCTTTGCGAACTCGGCATCGCCGAAAAGCGCCCAGATGGCGGTTGCGTGCTGGTGAACACCGAAATCCCATTCCGAAACTATTCTGACCTAAAAATCGGCATCGTAGTCACAGACACCGTGCCTAACAGCTTCTGCATGAGGCTGTTGGAAGGGGCCAGACGTAAATGTACGGAACATGGCTGTATGCTGCTGATCTCATCCTCAAACGCCGACTACGATAAGGAATCGGATTGTCTGCAGCAGCTCATCAACGCCAAATGCGCGGGCGTGATCATGCTGCCCACGGTGCGCACACGCGATCAGATTGTGGATGACCACCTCTGCACTCAAAACCTGGACTACCCGATAGTGCTGGTGGACCAAACCTATCCACACCAGAAGCGCCCTCAGCTCATCTTTGACAATGAGCAGGCGGGGTTTGAAATGACGACGCTGCTGTTGGCGGCGGGACATCGCCGCATTGTGTTCATGGATGCCAACCAGGCTGACAGACGGGTTGCTTACCGCAGTGTGAAAGAGCGGCATCTGGGGTATGTGAAGGCACTTCGCAAAGCTGGTATCACCCCAGACCCAAGCTGGTGCTGGAGCGGACTGAGCTGGCTCCACCCGGGTGTTCTCAGCTTGCACCTGCGCGCGAACCTGAAGCGATGGGCAAAGCTAGACCCCACTCTCCGGCCCACTGCTGCTTTAGCGGTGGAGGATTACAGTGCCAGGCTGACGATGGATATGCTGGCCGAAATGGGATTTGAGGGCGAGATGACCGTCACTGGCTTTGACAACCTCACACAGTATCAGCTTTCCGGTCAGCCCTTCCCAACCACTGGTCCCAACTTGATACGGGCCGGTGAAATCGCCGCCGAGATGCTGTTTAAGCACATCGACGGGCAATTGTCACTAAACGCCACGATGATCATGCCGGTGCCCATCATCCCTCGCGACCTGCAAGGGCATATCGCCACCAGCAACGCCTGAGCGGCCAATGCATCAGCAGGAATCGCGCTCGGCTTCGGCAAACATAGATTTGACATCATCTTCGCACACTCATCATATCTAGGAGTTATACATATGAAACAGTCCCTTAATGGTGCCTGGCAGTTAACAGGTGATCGGTTACACGCGCCGGTGAAGGCTGTGGTTCCGGGCGGTGTTCATGTCGACCTGATGGCGGCGGGTGTTATTCCCGACAGCTTCGTCGGTGACAACGAATACCGTGTCGCCTGGGTGCATGAAGCCGACTGGAGTTACAGTCGCAAGTTTGATCTGCCGCCAAATGCCGGTTTACGTGACCCCGCCTGGCTGGTGTTTGACGGTCTAGATACCTTCGCCGCCATCAGACTGAATGGTGAACAACTGGCCGAAACCAACAATATGCATGTGCAGTATCGTGTTGAAGTAACAGCGAAACTCAAAGCCACGGACAATCTTCTTGAGGTGGTCTTTACATCTCCTGTGAAAGCGGTAGCTGAGGACATGGCACGCGACCCGCTGGATGCACCCGGCCCCGATATGTGCATACAGGGCATGATCTACGCGCGTAAGGCGATGTGCCACTGGGGCTGGGACTGGGGTCCAAAGAACCCGACCAGCGGCATCTGGCGCGATGTCTATCTGGAGACCGCTTCGGTCGCGCGGATCGCGGAGATGACACTCGACCAAAAACACATCGATGGCAAGGTGTCACTGAGCTGTCGGGCATCGATCGAGCGTTTCTCCCAGGAACCCGTGAAGCTGCTTCTGGTCTGCACTCACCCTGACGGCTCTGAGCAGACATACGAGACCAGCGTGACGGGTAACGAGTGGCTGGCTGAGTTCGAGGTCAATGACCCTCAGCTTTGGTGGCCCAACGGGTATGGTGAGCAGCCGCTGTATCAACTGTCGCTTTGTCTACTGCATGACACCCATGTGATTGACGGCGTGAATAAGCAGATCGGGCTGCGCACTTTGGAGCTGGACCGCACGCCGGACGAGTGGGGCGCACGCTTTATGGTGCTGGTGAATGGTCGGCCGATTTGGGGTAAAGGCGGCGACTGGATACCCAGCGACCAGTATCCCACCCGTGTCACCCGCAAGCATTTGGAGTACCTGCTGTGGAGTGCGAAAGAGTCGAACTTCAACATGCTGCGCTGCTGGGGCGGCGCCTACTATGAGGATGAGGCATTCTATGACCTGTGCGACGAATTCGGTTTGCTGGTGTGGCAGGACTTCATGTTTGCCTGTGGGCAGTATCCCACCGATCCTGCGTTCCTGGCCAATGTGAAGAACGAGGCGGAGCAGGTGGTAAGCCGCCTGCGCCACCGTGCTTGTCTGGCGTTATGGTGTGGCAACAACGAGCAGGAGTGGATGCTGTGGCAAGGCTTTGGCGGCAAACGCTGTGCTGAGTTTAAGCTGGAATATCCCAAAATCTACCACGATGTTCTTCCTGAGGTGTGCAGGCGTCTCGACCCTGAGCGTCCTTACTGGCCTGCTTCTCCGCACAGTGAGGGTGAGCTTTATGAAGACCCCAACGGAGAGGCATCTGGCGATGCGCATTACTGGGAGGTGTGGCACGGTAAGAAGCCGTTCTCGGATTACCGCAACCACTACTTCCGGTTTATGAGTGAGTTCGGATTTGAGTCCTTCCCAGATATCGAGACCGTGCGCAGCTTCGCCAAGCCAGAGGAAGAAAACCCGCTGAGCTATGTGATGGAGTGCCATCAGAAGAATTCGGCAGGCAACGGGTTGATCCTGCACTACCTGGCTCAGACCTTCCAGTATCCTTACCGGTTTGATGACCTTTGCTATGTCAGTCAGCTACTGCAGGCCGAAGCGATGCGCTACGGCGTGGAGCACTGGCGACGCAACCGCAACGGCTATCGCTGCATGGGCGCCACCTATTGGCAGTTCAACGACATTTGGCCTGTGGCAAGCTGGGCGAGCGTGGACTACTATGGCCGCTGGAAGGCGCTGCAGTATATCGCCAAAAGGTTCTTCCAACCGGTGGGCTTGAGTATCTGTGAGCAAGGCACCAGTGCCAGCATCCACGTGACGAATGACACCAGCAATGAGATTATCGGCAAGCTGCGCTGGTGGCTGGAGAACACAGATGGCCAGCCAGTGGCTTGCGGAACGCAGGACGTCATCGCAGCCCCTGAGTGTAACACCGAGCTGGTGGGCCGCGACTTCGTCGCTGAGCTGCAGGGAGACGCACGCCGCAGCGTGATGCTGTTTGCGGAGCTGCTGGTGGATGAGCAGGTCGTCAGTCGGGCTGCGGTGGCCTTCGTGCCCTGCAAGCATCTGGAGCTGCGCGATCCTGGTTTGAGTGTGCGCATCGAGGGTGAGCAGCTAGTGGTCACCGCCCAACGTGCTGCGCGGTTTGTGTGGCTGCGGATACCTGGCAAGAATCTGGTGTTTGACGACAACTACTTCGACATCTCGGCTGGTGAGCAGCGGGTGATCTCTGTGCTTCGGGCTGACGAGGATTATGATCTGGGGCAGGTTGAGCTGCGCTCGTTGTGGGACAGCTACCAGCCGTAAGCGTCCTGGCGAGTAACATATTGCCTATGTCCGGGGCGGTCTGGCAGTTGGCCAGCGGTAGCGGAGAGCTCAAGACCGCGCCGGTCTGGCGGATAGCCGGGTAGCCCTTGTCCCGCATGGATCAAGACCGGCGCGGTGGGGAAAACTATCCGGACGTTGGTCATTGCCTATGTCCGGGGCGGTCTGGCAGTAGGCTAGCGGTGGCGGAGGGCTTAAGACCGCGCCGGTCTGGCGGATAGCCGGGTAGCGCTTGTCCCGCATGGATCAAGAGCGGCGCGGTTAGGAGAAAACCGCCCCGGACATCGGAAATTGGTGGTTTTTAATGGACATTAATGCCTATGACCGGGGCGGTCTGGCAGTTGGCTAGCGGTGGCGGAGAGCTCAAGACCGCGCCGGTCTGGCGGATAGCCGGGTAGCGCTTGTCTCGCATGTATCAAGACCGGCGCGGTTAGGAGCAAACCGCCCCGGACTTAGGCGAATGAAGACCGGCGGAGTAAGGAAAACCACCCGGACGTTGGTAGTTGCCTGTGTCCGGGGCGGTCTGGCAGTAAGCTAGCGGCTGTAGAATGCTCAAGACCGCGCCGGTCTGGCGGATAGCCGGGTAGCGCTTGTCCCGCATGGATCAAGACCGGCGCGGTTAGGAGAAAACCGCCCCGGACTTAGGCGAATGAAAACCGCCCCGGACTTGGGCAACACTGTTGGTCATCGGCCTGACCTTACAACTCCAGGTGGCCGTCATGCATGTGGTACATGGTGTCGCACTCTCTCAGCATGGCGGGATCGTGCGATACGACCAGCACCGCGCCACGGGACCGATATCCTGCGATCAGCTTCATCACTGCCTCACCGTTGGTGCGGTCCAGGGAGGCGGTGGGCTCATCTGCGAATAGTATGTCGGGCTGGTGTGCCGTGGCTCGCGCGACGCAGACCCTCTGCTTCTCACCACCGGATAGCTTATAGGGCCGCCTGGACTCCAAGTGATGGAGGCCTAACTGCTGCATCACCTCATGCGCCTGCATGACAGATTGCGCACCACCGCATGGTGCGGCCAGAAGCACATTCTCCAGCGCACTCAGGTAGGTCATGAGGTATGGCTGCTGGAAAACAAACCCGAAGTCACGCAAACGCAGCCCCATCAACTTGGGTTCTGGCAGCATATGCATGTCGGTGTCTTGGTAGATCACCGTGCCCTCGGTGGGCCGCTTCAGGCCAGACAGCAGATACAGCAGGCTGCTTTTGCCGCTTCCGGACGGGCCCATCACGCCCACGAATTCGCCCTTGTGAATCTTGATATCGACATGGTCGACCGCGAAAGTCTTTTCTGTGCCTTCTTGATACAAAAGGCTGAGCTGTTGTCCCTGCAGGATTACCTCTGGCATCGCCTACAGCTTCCTTTCGATGATGGCCACAGGATCGAAGCTCAGCAGGCGGCTGCCCGCGGTGATGGAGGCGAAGGCCAGTACCGTCAGGGGCAGCGGCAGGGTATAGGCGTAACTGCCGATGTCATATGGATTTAGCAGCAGCCCACGCGGCGCAAATACCAGTTGATTTAGAAGGTTCAGCAACGCGATGGTCAGAACAGCTCCCAGTGCCCAGCCACCTACCACCATCAGGCTGGTTTCGCGCACGATCCTGGCCAGCAGACGTCTGCGCGTGTATCCCATGGCGGTCAGCAGGGCGAATTCGGGCAGCCTTTGGGTGAAATAGATGTTGCTGAGAAGCCCCATCATGATGGCCAGCACGAAAACCACAACAGTAACGACCACCTTCATGATGAGGTAGAGGTTCTCCAGCGATTCGCGTAGCTCCTTCACTAGCATCCCGAAGGTGAACATCCGCACCTGAGTGGGGTCAAGGGATTTCTTGTTTTTTGCATCTAGTGCGGTTTGCGTTTTGATGCTGCCAGAGGTGAGCATGCTGCTCTCCATGGCCGGAAAATAGTGTTCGGCCACAAACTCATAGCTTGTGACCGCAAACCAGTTTTCGCCATCCAGCAGACCCACCAGTTTCACCGGCTTGGGCGAATAGGAGTCGGACTGATCTGGACTGAGCACCGTGTCGCCGATCTTCACTCGCTTGTTCTTAGCTAACGCCACGGACAGCACGCACTCGGGTGCGTTCTGCTTTGGCATCCGGCCCTCTATCAGCCGCATACCGGTCAGTGTGAGGACCTTGGGCATATCTGCCTGCTTTAGTCCGAACAGCACGAACGGAAACTTGCCGAAGATGCTGCGGATGGTGGTGAAGGCGGGTCGGAACGCTACCTGCTGTTTGATTTCGGACATCATATAGAGTTGGCCTTGCACTTCCGGGGTCAGTTCCACGCCGTTGCGCGGGGTCACAATCGCGAAGTGACGGTTGTATCCATACACCGTGAGCACCGTCAGGTCAATGCTGCGTATGACCGTGATGACGGCACCGATCAGCACCACCGCCAGTGCGATCACCGCTGTGACAGGGGCGGTCCGGGCTAGATTGCGGCTGATGAACAGCCGTGCCGAGAGGGGGTTGAATGCCTTCATGAATACATTTTACCTGATGGCTATATGTTGGGATAGCAGTGGATTTTGGGTGGGGGATATCCGTGGCCCGTTGGTTTAAGCTGGGCTCGTGATTCACTGATTCCGCGACATAAATGTCGCGGAATATGGTCATTGAAGCCAATCCCAAGTTGTGGGTTATATCTGGGATGCCGAATAGTGATATCCCGTGCCCTAATAACGGCCCCCTGTAGTGTGTATCTACAACAGAGGGCTGCTATTTACTCAGAAGCAGCTCCCCATCAACCAGCCCGACTCCCATGGCCTCAGCGGCGATGCGGGTATGATCGTCAAAGCCCGCCAGCGAATAGAGCAGGTAATGGCAGTTCAGCTTCTCGTCAGCCGGATGGGCCGCCACCCATGCGGCACGTTTGGCTAGCAGTGACTGCAGAACAGCGACACCGATCGGCTTGGATGACCATTTGCACTCTGCCAGAAGCAGACTGCGGTCCTCCAAGTGCCCCACGATGTCGATCTCATGGGTTCCGTCACGCTCCCAGTATCGGCCGCATGTTTTCACCGGTGACGGCAGGGTGTGATGCCCCTCAATCATCAGGTGCTGTTTGCAGATACCCTCAAAGACGAATTTGCCCATATAACCGTTCAGCATCGGCTCGATACGGCTGCGATAGATGCCTTCTACCGGTTTCATGGCCAGTTCGCTACGGAACGGGTTCATGACATGGTAGTAAAACATCAGGAACGGGTCTGTGATCTTATACAGCCCCATTTTCTCCCTGGTATCGCCGTATGGGTATTCGCGGTTTATCCATTCCCACTCCAGAAGGTTGCGCAGCGTATACTGCATTCGGGCAACAGGGATATCTGCCGCGCCGGAGATATCTGAGTTGCGGGTATGTCCTTGTGCCACGGCCCGGATGATGCTGTTATAGGCAGCAGCCTCGCGTGCTTGCGTAGAGGACATCAACACCTCAGGTTCGTGGGTCAAGAAACCCATCGGGCTGAGCACTGTTTGAATGATGTTCTCATCCAACGGTAGTGAGACATCCATCAATGCATGGTATCTTGGTGTGCCTCCCAGAATGCCATAGGCCAGCAGAATATCGCGGGATGAATACCCGCTTTCAGCATAGAACTCTGCCACTTGCCTGTAGTTCATGGGTGGCAATTGGTATGTGACGTTGAACCGGCCATACAACGGGTTACTTCCGCTCTCCAGCGCTGACATCATGCCTATGTGGGAACCACACAGCACGAGCATAATCTTGCTTCGGATGCCATCCTTGTCCCACCATGCCTGGATTTGTGATGGGATGCTGGGGTCACTGCTGATGAGGTATTGAAACTCATCGAGCACCAGCCCCACACGCCGCGTACTGGCAAGGTGTGACATAAACCTCAGGATGTTCGGCAGTGACGCCAGGTCTGACAGTGTATACCCTGAGTCAGGATCAAGCTCCAACACTGTGTGCGCCAGATCCGCCAGGTTCTGACTTAACGAGGTGTCAGACGCCAGAAAGTAAGCATGAGGCTTATCATTCAGGAAGTGCTGCAGCAGGTATGTCTTGCCCATGCGTCTGCGTCCGTAAAGAAGCACGGACTGTGCATGTTTGTGGTCGTTCCACAGGCTTGACAGTTTCTCTAACTGCATAACTCGGTCAACAAATGGCAGCATTTCCGCGCCTCCGTTCGAAATACGGGTAGTATCCCATCATCATTATACCTCATTATTTAATATTAATTAATCATACTTAATATAAACATACTTATATAAAATATATTTAATATAAACATGTTTATATAATATATTCTATGTATATAAACAGCGGCACTGAGGGTCATCAGTCAGCGGTAGAATGTAATGGGAATGAAATCTAGTAGGAGAATGTTGATGTTCAATAAATCCGGTTCCGAACTGTTCGTGCCCGATGGGCTGCCAGTGGAGCAAGCCTTAGTGCGATGTGATCACCTGGCCATAGCTGCCCACCAGGATGACATAGAGATCATGGCGATTCACGGAATCCTGCAGTGCTTCGGTCGTGACGACCACTGGTTCTGCGGATGTGTCGTGACTGACGGGGCAGGCAGCCCGCGTGATGATCTCTATGCCAGCACCAGCGATGAGCAGATGAAGCAGATACGCAAGCAGGAGCAGCGCAAGGCGGCCATCGTGGGTGAGTATGGTGCACAAGCAGCGATGTGTTACTCCAGCGCAGAGACGAAGCACTCAGGTGACACCCCCGTAGTTGATGACCTGTACAAGCTGTTTATGGCCTCCAGTGCTCACACGGTCTATCTGCACAACCTAGCCGACAAGCACCCCACGCATGTGGCGACAGCACTCCGCGCCATCTGTGCGTTGCGTCGACTGCCGATGGAGCGTCGGCCCAAGCACCTTTACGGCTGTGAGGTGTGGCGAGACCTTGACTGGCTGGTGGATGAGCAGAAGGTTGCCCTGGATGTGAGCGGCCATGAAAGCCTGCAGGCGGCCCTTCTGGGTGTGTTCGACAGCCAGATATGCGGCGGCAAGCGATATGACCTGGCGGCCATGGGACGCCGACGCGCCCATGCTACTTATTATGCCAGCCACGGTGTCGATGCCAGCAGCCTGCTGACCTTCGCGATGGACCTCAGTCCGTTGATGGAGGATGACACCCTTTCTCCTCTGGCTTTGGTAGAGAAGTATATCGCCGCCTTCAGCTCCGATATCCGCGACCGCATGAGGGCGATGGGTTGAGCAATCCGGTTGAGGTACCATGTGCCTCAACCGCTATATCATCGATAATTTGGATAAGCATATACTATTATATGTGCTATAATGTCTATATAATGCCCATTTCGGAGGTCATTCGTGTCTTCGGACTTTCCCGATATCATGCAGACTGAATACTTCCCCACAGCCGATGCCGATTACGAGCCCGTGGTGCGCGAGCCTGCGGGTCTTGAACCTGTGGCTTTGGGGGCCGCGCTGCTTGAAGTCGGGTTATGGATCAGCCGCACCAACGGACTGCCAGCCCCCGCAGGACTGCACAAGTCGATGGGGATATTGCAAGAATATGTCGATATGGATGGTCCTACGCTGCGCCGGTTGGAGATATTCGGGCAAGCCTTGCTGGCCACGCGTCCGGAAATTGACCATGTGGCCCGCCGCGTCAGCCGGCTGGTGGAGGCTGGGCATCAGCAATTAGTGGTCAAGTATGTGCGCAGGGTTTCTTCCTCGCAGCAGTGGCGCAGTGCCAGCATAGGAGCACCAAAACAGTCGGTGCATGTGCCGGTAACATTGGTCAAGGCCACTGGCATCTCATGGCAGGGTGAGGCGATACCGCAAGAGCCGATCGTGCCAAAGGCTCCGCCTAAGCCGCAGATACACATTAATATGGCTCGCTTGGACGAGTTGAAGCAGCAAACCTCTGAAGTACAGAGCCTGCTGGCCCAGCATCTCGATTCCGAACATACGGATCACCATGAGGCACCAGAACCCACACCGATCGTTGAAGCACAGCCACCTACGCCCGCACAACCAATTGGGCTGGTAGAGCAAGCCGTCGCCGCCCTGAAGGCGCAGCCGCTGTGGAGTGCCTCAGAGATAGCCGCACTGGCACGCCAGTTGGGCGTGTTCCCCGGCAAGCTGGTGGAAAGCGTGAACGCCTGGAGCAACGAGCTGTATGATGACGACTTTATATATGATGATGACCCCTACGAAATCCAATTGGGGCTGTTAGCGGAAGGAGCCTGATATGCCACCAGCCATCAAAACACGCGAACGAGAAGCCATCCTGCAGTCACTGCGGGCTGGGGTGGTGCCGCGCGTCGGTCTGCACCATATTCAAGTGGGCCGTCTACAAGAGGTGCGTGCGGTGATGGCCGACCTGGAGCGTGTACAGCAGGGGGCCGCCGCGGTGAGGTTCATCATCGGACGCTTCGGTGCGGGCAAGAGCTTCTTCTTGAACTTGGTTCGTACCGTGGCATTGGAGATGAAATTCGTGGTGGCGCAGGCCGACATCACCCCGGACCGTCGTCTGCACGCCGGCAACGGTCAGGCGCGCGGTCTGTATGCGCAGCTCATGGCCGGGCTTTGCGCCGGCAGCCGCCGTGATGGCGGGGCACTGGCCAGCGTGGTGGAGTGCTTCGTCTCGGACATCCATTTTACCCTCACGCAGTCGGGTGCAGATGAATCTCTGCTGCCCCAGAAGATCGCACAGGAACTCCGTCCCTTGCAGCAACTGGTCAGCGGGTATGACTTTTCGACGGCGATATCACGGTATGCTGAGGGCTTTCTGAAGGGTAACGATGAGCTGATGCAGTCGGCACTACGCTGGTTGCGCGCGGAATACAGCACCAAGACAGAGGCGCGTGCCGATTTAGGCGTGCGCAGCATCATCGACGACGACAATATCTATGAGTATCTGAAGCTGTTCAGTGCGTTTGTCCGGCTGGCGGGATATAGCGGATTGGTGGTGAACCTGGACGAGATGGGGGTTCTCTCTCACCGCTTGAACAACTCGCAGGCACGCAACGCGAACTATGAGATGATCCTGCGGATGTTGAACGACTGCCTGCAGGGAGCTGTGAGCGGGTTGATGTTCTTGTTCGCCGGTACCGATGCTTTCCTTGATGACAGGCGCAGGGGGCTGGCCAGCTATGAGGCGCTCAGCAGCCGTCTGGCAGACAACAGCTTCGCGGGTGATGGTCTGACCGACCTCAGCGGGCCGGTGATTCGGCTTCCCAACCTCACCCCGGAGGACATGTATCTGCTGCTGCGCAACATCCGGCACGTATACGCCTCCGGTGATGAGAGCCGCTATCTGGTGCCGGACGAGGCACTGGCTGCCTACCTCAATCACTGCGCTGCCCAATTGGGTGCCGAGTTCTACCACACACCCCGTGATGCCGTGAAAGGCTTCATCGGTCTGTTGTCGGTGCTGGAGCAAAACCCAGGCTCGGACTGGCAGTCCTTGCTGGGCAGTGTGAGTCTGGAGCCGATGCCCATCGATGAGCCACAGGCTCTGACCGATGACATGGATAACTCCCTCACCAGCTTCCGGCTGTAACCATAGATGAGTAACGCGTATGCACGCCTGAATGTGCCGCTTCAGCGTCGGCTTCGCCTGATGGGCTGGACGCATCTGAAGCCCATCCAGGTGCAGGCGATCCATGCCGTGTTGGACGGCGACAGCGACATCCTCATCACCGCCCAGACCGCCGCAGGCAAGACCGAGGCGGCGTTCCTGCCCATCCTCTCTGCGAGCTGGGAGAGCCTGCAGGGGGCGGTCACCGTGATGTATGTGGGCCCACTGAAAGCACTCATCAACGACCAGTTTCGACGACTGGAAGAACTGTGCAAGCAAGAAGACATCCCTGTCACCCGCTGGCACGGCGATGTGGACTACCAACGCAAGAAGCGGTTGATGCAGCACCCGTCGGGTGTGCTGCTCATCACCCCCGAGTCGCTGGAAGGGATGTTTGTGAACCACCCGGAGCGGTTGGCCCCCCTGTTTGCCGCACTGCAGTTTGTGGTCATTGATGAGCTCCACGCCTTCCTGGGCGATGAGCGAGGCATACACCTGCGTAGTCTGCTCCACCGCATTCAGGCGGTCGCCAAGCAGCGCGTCCGGCTTGTAGGGCTGTCGGCCACCATCGGCGCGTTGATGCCCGCCAAGGAGTTCATGAACCCTGATTTTCCCGAAACCGTCACAGTGGTGCAGGACGACACCCGCAAGGAGGTACAGATGGCGGTGCATGGCTATCTGCGCAAGAACCTTCATCATGGCGACATCCGCCCCACTCCTGACGAAGACAAAGAAGAGACCCCTGAGGAGTCGGCAACGCAGAGTGAACTGGGCATCGCCCGCCAGATGATCCGCTTTTTCGAAGGCCGGACAGGGCTGGTGTTTTTCAATAGCCGCGGTGAGTTGGAGTTCTATGCCGACCTATGCAACCGGGTGCTGGCCCACCTGGGACGGCCACCGCGGTTCCATACCCATCACGGCTCTCTGGCCAAAGCCGAACGCGAACAGACCGAGGAAGCGCTGCGAGACCAGCACCGCGTGGTGGCTTTTTGCACCAGCACGCTGGAGTTGGGTATAGATGTGGGCAACTGCTCCGCAGTGGGGCAGGTGCGCGCACCCTGGACCGTCAGCGAGATGCGCCAGCGTTTAGGCCGCAGCGGCCGGCACGAGGGCGAAGCCAGCGTGATGGAGCTGTATATCTCACAGAACGAACCCTCCGAACGCAGCGACCTTGTGGACCACCTGTTCCCTGACCTGCTCCAATCTATCGCCATGGTGGAGCTGATGCGCCAGGGTTGGTGTGAACCGCCTCAGGAGGGCATCTGGCACGGCAGCACCCTGCTGCACCAAACCCTCAGCCTGGTGGCGCAGTATGGTGGTGCCAGTGCTCCGGTACTGGTGAATACTTTGCTGAGCCATGGGGCGTTTCGTAACATCCCGCAAGGCCAGTATCTGGAGCTGCTAAAGGCAATGGCTGGGCATGACCTCATTGAACAAACGCCTGAAGGGCTGATCATTCTGGGGCTCAAGGGAGAGCATATGGTGCGGCACCACGACTTCTACGCCGCATTTGCCTCGCCGAAGGAACTGAAGGTGATATCGCAGGGAAGGCTGATTGGCACCATCACCGCGGTACCCGATGTGGGGGCCAGCAGATACTTAATTCTGGCGGGGAAACGCTGGCGCATACTCGAGGTCAACCTGGAGCGCGACGAAATCATCGTCCGCCCGTCACCTGCGGGCCGTGTTCCGCTGTTCACCGGCACCGGTGGGCCCAATATCCATCAGCTTGTGCGTGACCAGATGATGAAGGTACTGATGGAGGGTGGGGAACTACCATATATGGATGCCACAGCGCAGCAAATGCTGGAGGACGCCCGACATGCGGCTCTGGAAGCGAACCTGGGGTATCGGCGGTTGGTAGAGGGCGGCGATTGTGTCACGCTGTTCACCTGGTGCAGTTCTGTGATCCACCGGTCACTTCTTGGCTGTTCATTGTTGAAGGGTATGGATGTGCTTGACAGGGACATCGCTTTGGTCTTCCGCAAGCATGACCGCGGAGAGGTTCTCTCCCTGCTGCGCTGGATCAGCGAAGCACCCCCATCTGTGGAGGAGCTGGCCGCGGCATTCCCGGTCATGACCATCGAGAAGTTCGACCGGCTGTTGCCCATCGGTCTGCTGGCGCGCTGTTTTGGCAGCAAGTATCTTGACCCCGCAGGGTGCGTGAGCCTGGCCTCCCAACTCCTGGCCAGCGAGCTGAAGCTGTAAGCCGCTCTACGCTACACGGACTGCCGGATGGCATCTCCAATGGCCCATCCACAGATGCTGGTGAACCATCCCAAGCTGCAGCCGATCCACAGAAACTGAAATAGCTCCGCGGCTTGCGATCGTATGGAGTTAAGCTGGGGCTGAACGGTCAGCACAAAGCAGCATACGATGGTAATCACTACCAATCCAAGTGTCAGCAGCTTTGTTTCGTAACGTCTGAGCGCGATGCCTAGATAGAAAAAGGCCACAGCTAGTATGGGAAAAGCGATGCTGCCCAGTAGCATGATGATACCGCCACCGGGAATACCCGGTGTCCGGCTGCGGTTGATCTGCGGCCACCATATCTCTGTACTAAGGCGGCTGAGCTGCCCACTCAAGCTCAAAGTAAGTCCCGCTACCACACAGGCCGCCGCAATCGCGGTGAATACCTTGATCCCGATATCGCCTCCGATCAGCGTGTTAGTGCCTTGATAACCGAATATCATGGGTGAGAACACCGCAGCGCCAACCGTGGTCCATCCGATCGCCATTCCCAATGCACGAAGAATCCGGGGGATAAGCACCATGACTTGCGCAGTACCCATTGAGGGGCGGCTCTCTATTGTGCTGTTGTACTTCCGCTGTAAACTGGGGTTTTGGGGTGAGTATTGCACCGCCATGCTGTACAGTTGCGCAGCCTGGTCTCGCTGCCCGCGTGCTAGTGCCACATCCGCCCGGATTTCGTAAGCCTGGGCATTGCGGCTGTCTATGGCATTGCAGCGTTCGGCTTGCTCGGTAGCCCGTTTGTAGTCACCTTTAGCTAGCGCGATACGTGCTTCGTGAAGAAGCTGAGTGATTTTTTTGGCACTCTCATCTTTCGGGTTGGATTTTCGCTGCGACTCTGTTCTTATATCGCCTGCGCCGCGTTTGCTCTGTTCATTGAGAGCAATGAGGTCGTCATACTGGCGGCGTTTTACCGGGTCACCGATGACCGTGTGTGCCTCGGTGATCTCCTGGAAGAGGCGCAGGGTATTACCACCCGCTACGTCGGGATGATACCGGCGAGCGAGCTCACGGTAGGCCCGGCGAATCTCTTCATGTGTGGCTGTAGGCTTCACACCGAGCACGGAGTAGTAGTCGCGTAGTGGCAGTCTCATAATGTTATTTTACGGCTCTATGCCATTAAGCTGGTTTTCATAACCATTCCTCACACCGACACCCATGTTGATGATGCTGGTAGCACTCATGATCACGGCGAACAACAAACCCAATGCGCCTGCGATGATGATCACACGCCGCACGGCGTTTCTATGGATGTCATCCAGCATGGCTGAGAGCCTTACCAGGCTTTCGTCGACTTTACCGCTGGTTTCTGCGATCAGCATCTGCGAAGTGACCGACATGGGCATCGTATCACTGGCGAGCAGCGCGGCGGCCAGTGTTCCACCGTTCCGCACCGTGTTGACATGGGGGGCGACACGCTGTGAGATGACCATTTGACCGGCCGACTGGCATGCGTATTCCAGGCACTGTGCTGGGGGAAGCCCTGCGTGATAGAGCGATCCCAATGCACGGAGAAACCGGCTTTGGGCTCCGCTTCGCTCCATAGCATTGTATATCGGTGTATTCCAGGCCAATTTGTCTAGAGCGATTTTAATGGCTGGAACGGTGTGGCTGAAGCGTTTGAGCACGATGACAATAGCGCAGACAGCTAGTAATCCTAGCCCACACGACCGTGAGATTATGAAGGCTGATCTAGCTCCATTGAAAATGGTTTGGTCTACTTCCATAGATTTTCCCAAATAAGCCAACACAATATAGAGTATTGCGGGTACAAATAAAGCAAAGACCAGCACAACAACGGGGTAAATCAATTCGGTGATCGCCTGTCGCCTGGCTACAGTAATGGTGGCAAGCCATTGATTGCATTCCGCCGCCATCTCAGGCACTTTTCCTGAGACATCGCCCGCTCTCATTAAAGCGGGGCAGGGAGGCGTGAACCTGCTCTCGAACCGTTCCATCTGCTGACTCAGGCTTTCGCCTGCGGCGATGGCATCTCGCATCTGTATGGCGATTTGGCGCAGGCCACCGCGCGATTGTGTGGCCAGCATATCCAGCGAAGCGGCCATCGTGATTCCGGCAGCCTGGGTTTGTTGCAGAGTTGAAAAAAAGATCATCTGCTGCCCTATTGGTAGTGGGGTGCCACGGTTCTCAGTCGGTATAGCTACCGTTTCTGAGGTCTCAGTCTGGAGTGAAACAGCCAGTGGCTGGAGTTGCTGCTGCCTGATCTTGATGATGGCATCTCCGCGAGTGGGTGCTTCGACAGAACCAGTTTTTAGCTGTTTGTCTGTATCAAGGGCTCGGTAAGTAAATTGGGGCATTTCATCATCCCTATGCAAATGGGGGCATCACGTATTACAATAGGTGTATTAGCGGAAGGCCCCGTAGAACACGTTCACCGATTCGGTTAGAAATCTGTTCGATAGTAGATATAGTATAGATGGACTTGGCCGCCAATGCGAATAATGAAAAGCAAATGCGGGCAGGGAAGGCAGGAATACGATGGACTGGCAGGCAATGAAGCAAGCGTTTCGTGAGCAGAGTGATATCACCGACGATGCTGAACTATGTCATGACGCCATACTGCAAGCTTTGCAGATGGGTGCTGAAGCAGGTGGTAATGAACTGGGAACGATTCTGCTGAGCGTGCTCGATGGTCTTTTTTGGGTTGATTCGAATGATGTCATTCGACAGTGCATGGTATCTGACCGCATGAAATCCACATCAGCCGACTACGTTGGAAAAAAACTGTGCGAAATCCTACATGGGGAATCGTATTGTGATGTGAAGGACGCGATGCGGCTATGCCAGGAGTCCCATAAATACTCTGAATGCGTTTTGAGGTGGGAGGATTCTGATCCACCGAAGACCTTCAATGTAAGCTTGAATGTTCATGGTGACGGATATATTGTTCTGTTGCGTGATATCAGCAAGCGGCATGAGCTATCTGACCGCTTGGAGGAATCCGAACGCCGCTACCAACTCATCGCAAACTCGATCAGCGATGTCATCACGATCTCAGATATACAAGGCTATTTTTCCTTTGTCTCAGATTCATCTGAATTATCTGTTGGGTGGTCACCTGATCAGTTGGTAGGCCGATCTGCTTTTGAGTTTATACATCCTCAAGACGCTCCGACTGTTCGTGAATCCATACGAAAGGCCATCAACACAGCCGGTTCGGTTTCGTATGAGCACCGCTTTTTAAAGTCATATGGCGGGTATGTTTGGTTTGAAACTGTACTGCAGCCCATATCAGACAGAGACGGCAAGATCACGGCATTTCAAGGTGTCTCACGGGATGTGACGGAGCACCGTGCTACAGAACGTCGGTTGCGGCAACTGCTTCATCTTCTTGAGCAGAGCAGCGGTATGCTAGCGATTGTAAATAGTGATGGTTTGGTAGATTACATCAACCCTAGCCTATTGAAGTATCTTGGGGTAAGCAAGCGTCGACAGAAGCACCTTACTAGCGAGATGCTGCTTCCGAGAGGTATGGACCCAAAACACTCGTATGCCATCAATCAGGCGCTTCTGAAACACCAGCCGTGGCATGGTGAGATTTCCGGGAAAGATTCTAAGGGACATGCAGTGACATGTCTAGTCAGCGTAGCGCCTGTAGTGGATGACTTGGGCGAGATGACCCATTACGTACTGGAACTGATTGACATCACAGAGCGTAAACGCGCCGAACAGTTGATCGAGCAGAAGAGCGAAGAGCTTTCGGCTGTGAATAGGGAACTTCAGGAGTTTGCCTATGTGGTCAGCCATGACCTCAAAGCCCCTTTACGCAGCATCAGTTCCTTGACGCACTGGCTGATGACCGATTATGCCCATCTGCTGCCCGAAGAGGGGCAGGAGCATTTGTCTTTGTTGAACCAGCGGGCCATACGGATGCAGTATTTGATAGATGGTGTGCTGACCTATAGCCGTGCTGGGAGGGTGGCCGAACAAGCCGGTAATTCGGACATCAGTCAACTTGCGGCTGATGTTTGGAACCTGTTGAATCCGCCACCAAATATGCACATCACGATTCAGCCCAATATGCCGGTCATATACGCAGAGCCAATTCGGTTGATCCAGCTTTTTCAGAACTTGATCAGCAATGCGATTAAACATAACGACAAGGCTGAGGGATATATTGAGGTATTCTGTGAAGACGATGGAGCAATGTGGAGGTTTGGTGTTAAGGATAACGGTCCTGGGATCGAACCCAAACACCATGATCTGGTGTTTGGCATATTTCAAACTCTGAATACCAAAGAAGAGTGCCCTGACAGCACCGGTATCGGGCTTGCACTTGTCCGCAAGGTTGTGGAACTCTATGGTGGACGCATCTGGATAGAATCGGATGTGGGCCGGGGCTGTACATTCTGGTTTACTATTCTGAAACACCCGCTAGATCCTGGTACCGATCAACTGGACCAAGATATTGATTGATAGTATACTCGGCTATTCGCTAGACTATGCGTTGGCTTGTTATGGTCTGCTACTGTTCATCGCTTCGGTCGAGATGTACCGCATGCGCCGACGTGATGTGTTATGGCAACCATGGAAGTGGCTTAGCGCATATGCTGGCCTACAGGTGGTTCATTCCTGGAGTGTTCTAGCATCTATCAGCTTACCATTGAGCGATGTCTACTACCTTACGGGCTTTATCATAATGTCACTATCGTATTTCTGTTTGTTTGAGTTTGGTGTGCGCTCTATGCTTGGGAAGCGCGGCGCAACCTGGCGCGTAATCACTGCACCTATCATGCTGGTTTTGCTGATAGTGGTAGTGCCCAGTGCAGAGCTAAACATTGTCGTCGTGATTTTCGCCATGGTCTGTTCTATCACCTCTGCATTCGCCATGCTACGCCATTCCGATCAGCGTTACAGAGAGAACCGGGCGCTGCTCGGTTTTGGTGCGGTTTCTTTACTGATGTGTGGTGTGACCATGAGTGTCGGTATGATGAATGCATATGGTCTGCAAATTACCAAAGTATCGACATCGGCGTTTATCCCCCGTCACGGCGTGCCAATCGAATATTACCAGTTGTTTGCTGCGGTCCTGTTCTTCGTCTTTGTGATGCTGTATGCCATGAGCTGCAATAAGAGTGATGGACGTCGGCTAGGGCATGACAAGGTGACCCCTTACCACATCTACATCACCGCAACCCTGGTCCCACTCCTTAGCATTGGGTGGGTTCTATGTAAAATGGGTGGTGACTTCGGCATACACCAGTTCCGTAAGTCGCTCCTGGGGCGGGCGCAAACCGCCGTCGCTAATATCAGCCCAGATGAAGTAGAGAAATTGTACCACCTGGATCGCCCAGGCTATCCTAAGACGTTACGCTTTTTTAGAGAACAAATGGATAAAGTTCGCAGGGTGAATGGAGATACGCGGTTCATCTACATGTTAGGCAAGGTGGAGCCAAACATCGTATTTCTAGCAGATTGTGAGTCGGAATTATCACCCAACTATTCGCCACCGATGCAGATTTACACTGAGGCAAGCCAACTCGCTTATGATGTTTTTCGCAAGGCTCAGCCTACCTTCGACGGTCCTACTGAGGACCGGTGGGGTGTATATGTGTCGGCTTTTGTGCCCATAGTACGAAAAACCACCAATGAAGTGGTAGCCGTGATGGGTATGGACATTACTGGTAACCTATGGCTGAGTGCTGTGGCTCGTTACCGGCTGGTAGCCATTGTGGCGATGCTGATCATGGTGATTGTGCTGGTAGTACTTGGCTCAGCGTATATCTTAACTAAAGATGCGCTGGCCAATAGTGCGCTGAGCCAAAGCCGATTTCAACGTGTTTTTGATGCCGCCCCCGAGGGTATTCTCATCGTCTCAATATCCGATGGTTTTGTGCGGGCCGCCAACCAACGGCTTCTTAAGTGGCTTTCGGTATCATTCAACGACATTGCCGGTCAGCCGATGGGCCTGTATCTGCCCACAGGTCATGAGCTACCTGAAGCAGGACATGTATGTCAGATCAACGATTCGGGCGACAGCCGCTATCTTGGGGTGACCAGTGCCGAGATCCACTTTATGGGGTACGCATCGTATCTCTATTTCCTGCGAGATATCACGCAGCAACGGCAGGCTGTTGATGCCAAAGAAGCACTAGTCACCGAACTTCAAGAGACGAATTTAGAACTTCAGCAGATCATCCATGCAGTGGCCCATGATCTAAAAGCTCCGACCCGAAGCATCAGCACATTGGCTCAATGGATACAATCCGATTACCAATCTGGTTTTGATGAGCCTGCGAACCGAATGCTGAACACCATCATCGACCGTACGCATCGCATGGATCGACTATTGTCAGGGTTACTGGAGTTTATACGCATCGGGCGAATCCGGCCAACCTACGAACCCGTGAACTTCCGGGTTTTGGTAGATGATGCGTTGAAGCAGTGTCATGCATATGAGCGATGCAGTATTCAAGTGGATGTGCCTGAGACTGTTACGACGGACGCTTCGCTAATGAATATCATACTGGTGGAACTGGTTGAGAATGCGGTCAGCCATGGTTTTGCTCGCGATCAGCCGGTGTTGGTGTCAGCCAAATTCGAAGATGATGTGCTCACACTTAGTGTCAAAGATCATGGCCCAGGGATAGATTCCAAATACCATACGAAGGTGTTTGAGTTGTTTGAAACCCTCAGCCCAAAAGATGAAACTGGTCGGTTGGGGCTTGGCCTGGCATTGGTAAATAAGGTTGTGCATCGTCTGGGTGGTAGTATATCGCTTGTTTCCAAACCAGGGGAAGGGTGTTCGGTATCGATATCCGTAACGGCTGTATGACCCATGCCTGAGGCGTTGGAATAAATCCTCGCTTTCAGGTACATTGAGAACACAAGCATACTTAGAGATGTGACGGCAATACGTTTCCGATAGGGGGATATATGCGGGGCGAAATCAACGTCTTGCTTCTAGGCACTGAACCGACCTACTCTGACTTGTTCAGTAGGGCTGCTGCACTTTATGGCATCGGACTGCGGCTTAGTGTCGGCGAAGATATCGGTGGATTTATCAACAGATTACCAGTTAAAATGGCTCCAAACACTATATTGGTCATCGTATGTGATTTTTCCAAATATAACTCCCTGGCGCAGCTTCGCGGACTGAAGGGGCAGCAGAAGCTTCTCCGCTTTCCCGTGCTCATTTTTGGACTGAACTACACGAAGCAGAATTGCACTGACTGTTTTTCCGCCGGGGCAGCCGGCCTTTTTCCGTTCGCTGATGATGTGAACGAGTTGGCAAAGCTGCTTAAGGTGATTGGTGACTATTGGCGAATGTCTGAATTACCAGACTAGATACATCGACGAAGAGATGATATAGAGCAGATGAGTATAAGCATACTTCATATCGAGGATGACGTTGTCGAGCAAGTGAGTTTGGTTAGGACCTTTAAGAAGGCACATCCAGATTATGTCTGCAAGGCGGTGAGAAGCATTGCGGACGCTCGAACCATTCTGGCCCGCGAACACTTTGATGCCATCATCGCTGACTACTTCCTTGAAGACGGCTGTGCGTCTGATCTGCGAGCTGATATCGGCGACATCCCGTTAATCATGGTTACTGGTTTTGGTAATGAGAGCATCGCCATGAACGCGTTGCGGCAGGGTGCTGTGGACTATCTCATAAAGGACACTGAGCGATCATACCTTAACGCGTTGCCCAATGCTGTAGACAAGGCCATCCAACATCGTGACACCATTCAGCAGTTAAAGTTGCTTGGACAAACGGTGGAAAACGCGTCTGACGTGATTGTGATCACTGATGCGGCCTACAACATAGTATTTGTGAACCGCTCATTTGAAGAGCTTTACGGGTTGGCAAGCAGTGAGGTCATAGGCCTCAATGTAGCCGATGTGTTTCAAGAGTCCACCCCATCAGACAGCACCCCCCAGAAAGATAAACAAGCCATTCTTGATACGTGCCATCGGCTGAAATCCGGCCGGATTATCAATGTGCTGGTCAGCAACTCTTCTACTGTAGGAACTGATGGACGGCCCAACGCGCATTCATATGTAGTTCGCGATGTGACTCGTCTGCGGCAGGCTGAGGAAGAATTGATCTCGCAACGCAACGACTTGGTGCGTCAGCGTGACCTGTTGAATGCGATCCTAGATAACAGCCAGTCGTTCATCGTAGTGCTTGACAGCAATCTGAAAATCATGTTGACCAATCAAGCTGTCGCAAGTGAGATGGGCATCTCTGTTGAGCAACTCACAGGTTGTCACTATGCAGATCGTCTTGTGACTCCAGCCGGTCGTGACCAATCGGTAGCTGCGATGCGCGGATTGTTTGTTACAGGCGGTCCTTTGGTAGGTAATTCAGACTGGGTGAATGCGGCGGGCCAAACCAGGACGATCTATTGGAACGTCATGCTGGCCCAGTTGCCATTTGTCGAGGGCGCCTGTGCAGTGGCAGGGGGGCGTGATGTCACTGAAGTGATGGCGGCCCAAAAGGAGATGACCCGGCTGTCCAGTGCCCTTAACCAGATTGGAACCGCCATCTGTGTGACCGATGTTCAAGGGTGTGTGGAGTATGTCAACCGTGGGTTTACCACATTGATAGGTCTTGATCCCGAGCAGGCAGTTGGCCAAAAGCTTAAGGATCTTGATATTTTTATGCTTCCCCCGGGCAGTGATGAGCTGTGGCACCAAGTGAGGGATCTGCACCAGGAGGTGACCCTTGAGTCGCAGGTAAGGCGTGCTGATAAGTCACAAGCATGGGTGCAAGTCACCGTCAGTCCTGTGAAGACACCCCGTGACCTGTTGGAAGGCTTCATGTTGATCGTGACGAATATCATGGATTCTCGTGAGATGCAGCAGAACCTGCTGCGCGAAAAAGAGTTGTTGAATGTCACGGTCCAATCTATCCGTGATGGAGTGATCTCTGTAGACAAAGATGGTCACCTAGTGATGATCAACCGATCGGCCTGTGAAATTCTTGGCCAACCGGAAGCCCAGTTACTCGGCGTGCTTTTACAGGATGTGATGCATATCCGCTGGGAAGAGAGCGATGAGATCATTGATGTGAGCTTAGACCAATGTGGTCCTACCGCGTCGAAGTCGGTGTTTGGCCAGGTGACATTGGCATCTAGCAGTGAGCAGGAAATGCTGCTGCAGATCGATATGAACACCCTGCATGATCAGGATTCTGTGCGGACAGGGGCCGTGCTGGTGTTTCGTGATGTGACGAAAAGCGAGCAGATCGACCGTGAATTGCGCCGCATGAACAAGCTGGAGTCCATCAGCCTTTTAGCTGGAGGAATCGCCCACGACTTCCGCAACATACTCACACCAGTCTTAGGTGACATCTCAATGGTCAAGGAGAGCCTGGCCAATGATGATCCACTGGCGGTAGACCTGACACATGCAGAACGAGGCTGCCAGAGAGCGGCCAATCTGGCTACCCAGCTTCTTATCTTTGCACGCGGGGGGTCGCCGGTAAGGCACCCCATGAACTTGACGGTAACCGCGATGCAGGCTGGCGAATTTGCCACCAGCGGAAGCAGCTGCAGGGTTGTCAACGTGATAGACCCCGAGCTATGGGCTGTGGAGGCCGATGAAGGCCAGGTTTTCCAGATTCTGCATAACTTGATCATCAATGCCCGGATTGCCTTGAATGATCAGGGTGAAGTGTTGGTGCGCATCAACAATACCATCCTTGCGGAAGACGAAATCCCTTTGTTGAGAGCAGGGCGGTATGTCAAGATCGAGGTAGAAGACCATGGCCCGGGGATTTCGCCGGACGTGATGCCTTTGATTTACGACCCCTTCTTTACGACTCGGCCTGATGGTCGCGGGTTGGGACTGGCTATTGTGTATAGCGTCGTTCGTAACCATGATGGCATCATACAGGTTGAATCCGTGCTAGGGGAAGGGACCACCTTTACCGTATATCTTCCCGCCACAGACATGCCCTCCAGCAGCCTGGTAGACACTAACGCCCAGATGGTACGCGGTACCGGACGCATATTGATGATGGACGATGAACTGCCCATTCTGGAGTTTATGACCAAGCTGGTGTCGAAACTGGGGTATGAACCCATCACTTCAGAAAATGGGGAGCAAGCCATTGCCAGGTATAAAGCTGCAATGGATGTTGGAACCCCCTTCAATCTGGTCATCATGGACTTGACGATTCCTGGAGGCATGGGCGGACGTGAAACCATCAAGGAGTTAATCCGGATAGACCCTGAAGTCAAGGCGATTGTAGCCAGCGGTTATTCTAATGATCCTATTCTGAGCGATCCTGCCACCTACGGCTTTAAAGGTGCCATCACGAAACCATTCCGAATTAAAGAGATGTCTGCACTGATTGCTAAAGTTTTGCAAGCGTAGGGATATAAGAATGATGATACCGTTGGTAAGCTGTCATGTCGACTAAGCAAGGAGATGCGCCGACACTCCGCGATATGCTGATGGGAACATATCGAAAAATGGGTTTTTACCCATTGCTGGGCATTCAGGTGGTTCTGGTTGTTGTCTACTTTGCGGCGATGAGCTTGTATGGGCGTACCGCTCGCGGCTTGATACTAGAGAAGGTTCAGGCTCAGATGCAGAGCATTGCTCGGGCAAAAGCGGCTAGCATCGAAACGACGACGAGTAAAGTCTATAGCGTGACAGAGTTGTTTCAGAAGGAATACGCGCGTCTGTTTGCCCACCCAGAGAGCTTCCCACAACCTAATCCGGTGCCCGCATTTCAAAAAGCACCAAATGGTGTTACCTATAAACCAGTTGATAACGGCGGATCTTATGTGTGGTATAGCAATATCACACCACAAGGTGCCGAACAACAGCAAAAGCGCCTGTTTACCGAAGCCTTAGACCCCATCGCGAAAAACATCATGCATTCCGACCCTGCGATTGTGGCTGTATACCTGAACACATACGACAGCATGTGCCGGTATTATCCGTATGTCAAGGATGTGTGGAAGTGGGCTGGATATAAGGCTGATATGCGTATCCCTCGGTTTAACTTCTACTATCTGGCTGATGCGAAACACAACCCCAGTAGAAAGCCGGTGTGGACCCGTGCCTACCTTGACCCTGCCGGGCAAGGATGGACTGTCAGCTGCATCGCTCCTATATACCGGGGTAACTTCCTTGAAGGCGTCGCGGGATTAGATATCACCATTAAGCAGATGGTCAAGCGTTTGTTTAATGAAGCACTACCATATGGTGCGCAGGCAATGCTGGTGGATCAAAATGGTACGATTTTAGCGATGCCTGTCCAGGTGGCCAGCTGGCTTGGATTGAAGGAGATGACGGAGCCCCTTTATACCAATCCTGTGACCCACACGGTGAATAAGCCTGATCAGTTTAACTTGCTGAAAGCCAGCCACGGAGGCATCGGTCAGGCGTTCCGTCCACTGATCACCGGACAAGCTGATGTGGGCGAGTTGATGATTCAGGGCAAGCCTTTTGTTTTAGCCTCCAGCGCCATCGGTAGTTCCGGCTGGAAGGTCGTGACGCTGGTCGATCGCGATGTCGTTTACCAACCCGTCATGGAACTGCAGTACCAGGTGAATGGGCTTGGTGCGTCCGCGTTGATCATTGCTATTTTGCTGACAGTTCTGGTGTGGGGCTTGCTGGATGATCGTTCGAATAAACTCGCTCAGCATATCAGTACGCCGATCGAACAGTTGGTTGCGGCATCTACTGCGATCGCAAAGGGTATCGGGCTGCCACGGGTTGAGGCATCAGGTATTTCCGAGGTTGACTTTTTGTCAAGTAACTTTGCCCGCATGGCCAAAGTGCTGAAGGCCGATGCGCAGCGCAAGCAGCACTATACAAGCCGGTTAAAGACTGTGCATGAACTGACGAATGACCCAGAACTGAACTTCGACCAAAAGCAGCGGCAACTTCTGCAGATGATCCAGCGGGAGATGGAGCTGACCAGTATCACGCTGGTGCAGCAACAGGCCACTGGGCTCGAGGCTGTCTGCAGCGCAGGCACTGCTGTCTGGCCGGATGGCTGCAGTGTAGCGATTGATGGACTGACACGGACCGAAGGCACGGAAGTGATGGCTTGTCAGATGAGCTGCGCGGACGAGTCGACGATGAACCTGGTGCCGGTGTTGTGGATACCTTACATGGTGGATGGCATGGTGACTGGGGGCGTAGCCTGCCGGTTCGAGGCCGATCACAATGATGCTGAAGCAAATGATATGGAACTTCTGCAGATGGTGGCTCAGTGGTACGGATTTGAACGGGAACGCCATGAAGCCGAGATCCGCCGAAGGCTCCTGATGACCGACTTGCAGGCGGTCAACAAGGAACTCAGCGAGTTTGCCTACATGGCTTCGCATGACCTCAAGGCACCGCTGCGTTCTATCAGCAGTTTAGCCGACTGGCTGATGAACGACTACTCAGCAACCGTAGATGAGCAGGGACGCGAAATCATGGAACTGCTGGTAAATAGGGTGCGCCGCATGCATTTGCTGGTTGAGGGCGTGTTGAATTACGCTAGAATCGGCAAATCACATGAACGCACGGAGCTTCTTGATATCGACTTAATCGTGAGGGAGATATTTGAAGGTCTCAACAGCGAGCATCGTCACCACTTGGAGGTGGTTGGCAAGCTGCCTCAGTTTGTGGCCTCAAAAACGAGTATTGAGCAACTATTCTTGAATTTACTTGATAATGCTGTTAAATATATGGACAAAGAGCACGGCGTGGTCACTGTGGCCTGTGAAGAGGCTGGTGATATGTACGAGTTCGCCATATCGGATAACGGTCAGGGCATACCGGAGCAATATCGTGAAGGTGTGTTCAGTATTCTGCAGACAATGAAGCTGCGGGGCAACAATGACAGTACAGGCATCGGCCTGGCTCATGCTAAGAAAATTGTCGATCTGTATAACGGAAAGATATGGCTTCAGAGTGGTGAAGGCAAAGGCGCAACATTCCGTTTCCGAATACCCAAGAACCCAATAGCTCAGCTATCCGATAAGCAAGATGATATCACACTGCAAGATGCCACCAGTTAACCAGCTATAGCTGTCTGACTTAAGTGAGATTCGCGGGTATACTACCTATACAGTGCCTGAATGCTATGTAATACGCGAGGAGACCATGAACACGAGAAAGAGCATACTTTTAGTTGAGGACGATAAAGTAGATGCGATGACAGTGAAACGCGCATTGCGCGAGATTAATGTCACCAATCTGCTGGCGACCGTCAATGATGGTGAGCAAGCACTTGAATATCTTCGTAATAAAGATAACGAAAGGCCAGCCATCATTCTTTTAGATCTGAATATGCCCAAAATGAATGGCATTGAGTTACTAAAACACATGAAAGCCGACGTTGATCTGCGCAGCATTCCCGTCATTGTGTTGACGACCTCCAAAGCTGACCAGGACCGGATTGAGAGCTTTAAGCTTAGTGTGGCGGGTTACATGCTGAAGCCGGTTGATTATATCCAATTTGTTGAGGTTATGCGCACGATCAATATCTATTGGACACTGAGTGAGTTGCCCTGATGCCAACGGATGAACTGCTCAGCCACCAAGTCAGACACCGAATTCTCTATGTAGAGGATGACCGGGTCGACCAGATGGCTTTTAAGCGCTTGGTCAGAGATCAAGAACTGAACTATGACTATGTGATCGCTGGGTCAATAGCTGAAGCCAAAGAGGTGCTTGCGGTTTCCCAGTTTGATGTGGTTCTGACCGACTATTTCCTGGGTGACGGCACCGCCTTTGATATCATCGACCTCGTGAAAGAAACGCCCATCATCTTCGCCACAGGTACCGGCGATGAGAAGGTGGCGGTGGAGGCGATGCGCAGGGGTGCGCGTGACTACCTGATCAAAGACCCTGACCGAAGCTACCTGACGGTTCTTCCGCTTACCGTTGATAAGGTGATTGAGGAGCGTAACCGCGACCGAGAACTGCGGATGCTGTCTCAAGCGATCAAGAGCATTCATGACAGCGTGTTTATTACAGACCTGAGCAATAGAATCATCTTTACCAACCGGGCGTTTTGTGAAACATATGGGTATGAAGAGACACAGATACTCGGTGCGAATACTTCGCTATTGTGGATGGACGAATCCGATAACGAGCTTGTCAATGACCGTTCTCGCATAGCTGAAGGTGAATATTACCATAAGCGAAGTAATGGAGAGAATTTCCCGGTGCTCCTTTCATGGTCATTTATCGAAGATCAGGAGCGTCAGCAGTTCGCTATCGTTGGGGTCTCACGCGATATCACTGAACGGAAGCAGGCCGAAATTGCGCTGCAGTCGAGTGAAGAGCGTTATAGGGCCATCGTTGAGGACCAGACGGAGATGATCTGCCGGTTCACACCAAACGGCACCTTGACATTCGTGAATGAGGCTTACTGCGACTACTTCCATCAACACAGGGATTCGTTGTTAGGCACGCAATTTGGTCCGCATCTACCTCACTCTGACGCTGAGACGCCCATAGAGGCACTTCAGCACTTCGGCCCGGCGAACCAGCAGGCCACATACGAAACGCATCAGTTAATCATCGATGGCGGTACGGAATGGCAGCAGTGGAAAATCCGCGTGTTACTTGATGACCATGGTGCGGTGGCCGAGTTCCAGGCCGTGGGACGGGATATCACAGAACGAAGACTAGCCGAAATCGCTTTAAGCGATACTGGCAGCCGCATTCAACAGACGCTGCTTTTAGGCCAGCCTCCAGTTGACTTAAAGGGCGTAGAGATCGCCAGCCTTACGGTGCCATCACTTGATGTTGACGGCGACTTCTATGACTTCCACCGCTGGGATGCCTATGCATTTGATGTGGTGGTGGGTGATGTGATGGGTAAGGGGGTACCGGCTGCGCTGACTGGTGCGGCCACGAAAAGCCAGTTCCCCAAGGCCATGACCACGATTCTGGCATCATCTGAACCAGGGATAATCCCCAGGGCAGACAGCATCGTGCAAAGCGTGCATGATCAGTTGTCGGAAAGACTGATCTCGCTGGAGACCTTCGTCACGGTCTGTTACGCACGATTTGACATGTTGCAGCGCAGCCTGACATACGTGGATTGCGGCCATACCAGCACCGTGGTCTTTAGAGCGGCCACAGAGACCTGTGAGACCATCAGCGGTGACAACCTGGCATTTGGCTTTGTTCCGTATGAAGAGTATCATCAGTTCAAAACCTCACTTGCTGAGAACGACGTTTTTGTGTTCTACAGTGATGGAGTGACTGAAGCTCAAACCCCCGCGAATGAGCTGTATGGGCTGGATCGGCTGTTGCAGTTCGTATCAGAGCATGGTCGGTTGAGTGCAGAGCAGATCACTGAGGCACTTTACGAGCGCATCAAAGAGTGGACGGGTCAAGATAAATCAACGGACGACCTGACATGTGTCGTTGTGAAGATCGGTGCACCGCCACTAGAGCCCGTCAGCCTGGTCAAGGAACTGAGCTTTAGCAGCACACTGGATTGTTTGGCTCAAGTCAGGCAGTTTGTGCATGATTTCGTCGTGCTGGATGCTGAAGCGCGTGATAAAGTAGACAATGTGGAGCTGGTGCTGACTGAAGCGGTGACGAACGTGATCCGTCATGCATACAATGGTGTGGAGCAACAACCGGTCCGGCTAATAGCGAAACTGTATCCCACCTATATGGAGTGGCTGGTTCTACATAAGGGCGATGATTTTGATCCTGGCAGCGTGAACCCGCCGACCTTTGACGGCTCTCGCGATGGCGGGTTTGGACTTTTCATCATCGATGAGCTGATGGACTATGTAGACTACGATACGATGCAGGATGGGTGGCGATGCACCCGTATGATTAAACGTCGATAAGCGAACAAGATGCCTTTTGCGATCCTAAGGCAGCGTCCCATATAACTCGGAGGTAACAACATGAACCTGAGCGTAACAAAGAGTGGCGAAATCGCCATCGTTGAGATCCCTGGCGACCACCTGGATGCCGGAAATGTTAAAGAGTTCAAGCGTGAAATCACGCAGGTGCTCAATGACAACAAAAAAGTGATTTTCGATTTTGGGCAGCTTCGCTTCGTCGACAGTTCTGGGCTGGGTGCGATACTCTCCAGCTTGCGGACCCTCAATGCCGCCGGCGGTGACTTGAAACTAGCAGCACTCAGCAAGGGCGTACGGGCTCTATTCGAGCTGGTGCGTATGCACCGGATATTTGACATCTTCAATACCGTTGATGAGGCCGTCAAGGCGTTCTAAGGGGGCGAAATGCGGATTTCGCTTTTTGTATTCATTGATGCGTTTGGATGGGAGATACTGAAACAACACCGCTTCCTGGAGGAAAGTCTGCCTTATAGACAACCTCTAGGGACGGTGTTTGGATACAGCTCGACCTGCGACCCTACGATCATCACTGGGGTGTTACCCCGAGAACATGGGCATTTTTCGTTCTTTGTGTATGATCCCAAGAAGTCACCTTTCAAATGGCTTAAGCTGCTGAAGGTGCTTCCCGGCAGTTTGACGGATCGGGGGCGCGTGCGTCACATCATCAGTAAGCTGGTGCAGAAGTTTTACCGCTACACCGGCTATTTCGAACTGTATGGTGTGCCGTTTGAGCTGCTTCCTCAATACGACTACACAGAAAAGTCAGATATTTACTTCCCCGGTGGCATCAATGGGGGACAAAAGACCATCTTCGACCTCATGCGCAAGGACAACAAAGCGTTCAGCCTGAGCGACTGGCGCAAGGGCGAAGAAGAGAATCTGTCGCGTCTGGAAGCTGACATCCAGGCGGGCGAAATCCGGTTTGCATATCTGTATATGGCGGCCATGGACGCGACCCTGCACGCCGATGGCACCCACAGCGAGCGGGTCACGCAGAAAATCGCCTGGTATGAGCTGCAGTTGAAGCGCATCTATGAACTGGCCAAAAAGCACTACGACGATGTGCGTATCACGGTCTTTTCCGACCACGGTATGACCAATATCCGCGAAACTTGCGACCTCATCAAGCTCATCGAAAACACCGGTCTGGTGTTTGGCGAAGATTACGCCGCGATGTATGACAGCACCATGGCGCGTTTCTGGTTCCTGAAGCCCAGCAGTCAGTTGATAATCGAAAATGCACTGGAGGCCAACACGCAGGGACGGATTCTCTCACAGGAAGAGCTGCACGAGTGGGGCGTGGACTTTCCAGACGATCGATATGGTGACCTCATCTTCGTGATGAACCCGCACGTGCTGCTGTGCCCCAGCTTCATGGGGAAAGCACCATTAAAGGGGATGCATGGTTTTGAGCCGACACATGCCGACTCCGTGGCGATGCTCTGCAGCAACCATGAGCCCGAGCGCAAACCAAAGCGGCTGGAAGATATGTATGCATTGATGAAGAGCCAAATCCAGTGGGCCTGGGAAGAGATACCGTCGAAGGTAGACTAGGCAGCGGATGGTTGCGAACGCCGATGGCACGTAGCCATGGCGGTGGTTGGGTGAGTGGTAGCCCACCGCCACGCGCTAAAGCACATGGCTATTGACCTGCCAAGCCTGCTGAAGCAGGCTGAGGGCTTCGCCCTTTAGGTGGTTGACAGGTTTATCAGACTGCTTCAGCAGTCTTGTAAGTAACTGGTCGTAGGGGCGTCCCTTGTGGGCGCCCTAAACATAATCATCGAGTAAACAACGATTAGGGCGCCCACAAGGGACGCCCCTACGACCGTATCCGTTACAGGATAGGCTGCCGTGCCAGCACGGGCGGTTGCTTGTTGATCAATAGCCGAGACATTTATGTCGCGGAATCGAAGGCCATATACCCCCTATCTATTGGTGGGTAATAGACTGTCCCAAAGACCGTGGCTATCGACCTGCCAAGCATGCCGACACCGCGGGCTAATTTGCGGTATATCGCATATACCTGTGTTTATATAGTGGGGTAAAACAATGAATATCGTGGTGACGGGCGGGGCCGGCTTTATCGGGGCCAATTTCTTAAACCTGCTGGTGCCGCGGTTGCCGCAGCACCAGTTTATGAATGTAGACAAGCTGACATACGCCGCCAACCTGCTGAGTTTGAAACCCATCATGGACGCTCCCAACTA
Organism: Armatimonadota bacterium; assembly: GCA_963677485.1. Lineage (GTDB taxonomy): Bacteria > Armatimonadota > HRBIN16 > HRBIN16 > HRBIN16. Next base: position 3,299,781 of record OY781964.1, read on the forward strand.
CCAGTTTTGCCGTGTGGACATCGCCGATGCCACGGCGGTCAACGCACTGTTTGAGGGGCATCAGGTTGATCTGGTCGTCCACTTCGCGGCCGAAAGTCATGTCGACCGCAGCATCGTCAGCCCGGGGGATTTTATCCAGACCAACATCGTAGGCACCTTCAATCTGCTGGAAGCGTGCCGAAAGCAGTGGAAAAGCTGGGAAGGTAAGCTGTTCCACCATGTCAGCACCGATGAGGTGTTTGGTAGCCTTGGTGACAGCGGCTATTTCACCGAGGAGACGCGTTATGACCCCAGCAGCCCCTACTCCGCCAGTAAAGCCTCCAGTGACCATTTGGTGCGAGCCTACGGGCGCACTTACGGAATGCCCTTCAAACTGACCAACTGCAGCAACAACTACGGCCCGCTTCAGTTTCCTGAGAAGCTGATCCCGTTGATGATCCAAAATGCTTTGACGGGCAAACCGCTGCCGGTGTATGGCCAAGGTCTGAACGTGCGTGACTGGCTCTACGTGGGCGACCACTGTGAAGCGATCTGGAGCGTGATTGAACACGGCGCAGTGGGTGAGAGTTATAACATCGGTGGGCACAACGAGAAGAAGAACATCGAAGTGGTTCATGCCATCTGTCAGGCTCTGGCGGACGAAACCGGCAAGCCGCTGGATGAGTTCACGAAGCTGATTACGTATGTCACCGATCGGCCTGGCCATGACCTGCGGTATGCCATTGACCCCAGCCGTATGATGAACGAGCTGGGCTGGAAGCCCGCCGAGAGCTTTGAGACCGGCCTGCGTAAGACAGTGCGGTGGTATCTTGATAACCAAGCATGGGTAGAGAGCATTCAAACCGGTGAGTATATACGCTGGATGGAACAAAACTACGGAAGCAGGGGAGACGTATAGTCATGATCAAAAAAGGCATTATTCTGGCCGGAGGATCGGGCACACGCCTGTATCCGCTCACTCGGGTGGTCAGTAAACAACTGATGCCCATCTATAACAAACCGCTGATTTATTACCCGCTGTGCAGCCTATTGCTGGCCGGGATCACCGAGGTTCTGGTGATCAACACCCCTGAGGACAGCGCGCTGTTTCAGAGGCTGTTAGGCGATGGTTCGGAGTGGGGCATCAAGATCGAATATGCCGTGCAGCCTGCCCCAGAGGGTCTAGCCCAGGCGTTCATCATCGGTGAGGATTTTATCGGCGGTGAGGGCTGTGCGCTGGTGCTGGGCGACAACATCTTCTTTGGCCACGGTCTGCCCGAGCAGCTTATTAAAGCCACCGCGCAGCCCCAGGGGGCCACTGTCTTTGCCTATTACGTACGTGACCCTCAGCGTTATGGCGTGGTGGAGTTTGATGCCGATGGCAAGGCCATCAGCATTGAAGAGAAGCCGATCAAACCACGGAGCAACTGGGCGGTGACCGGCCTCTACTTCTATGACAAGCGCGTGGTGGAGATCGCCAAAAACCTGAAGCCCAGCCCCCGCGGCGAGCTGGAGATTACCGATGTGAATGCCACCTACCTGCAGATGGGGGAGTTGAGCGTGCAGAAGCTGGGACGCGGGATCGCTTGGCTGGACACCGGTACCCACGAGTCATTACTGCAGGCCGCTGATTTTGTGCAGACGGTCGAAGAGCGGCAGGGCATGATGATCTGCTGCCCGGAGGAGATCGCCTGGCGCAAGGGGCTCATCAGCGATGAACAGTTGCGTAAACTGGCCGCTCCGCTGGCGAAGAACGACTACGGCCACTATCTACTAGAGATGGTCGACAGGGGGATACACGGATGAACATCATCGAAACGCCCATCCCCGGTGCCGTGGTGATTGAGCCGAAAGTGTTCGGTGACGCCCGTGGGTTCTTCTTTGAGAGCTACAGCCAGCAGCGGTATTCGGAACACGGTCTGAACGTGTCGTTCGTGCAGGACAATGTCTCCTTCAGCCGCCGCGGTGTGTTGCGAGGTCTGCACTTTCAAAAGCCGTTTACTCAGACCAAACTTGTACAGGTGCTGCAGGGCGAGGTTTTTGATGTGGCGGTGGACTTGCGCGTGAGCTCGCCGGCGTTCGGAAAGTGGCATGGCGTGCTGCTCACCGCAGAGGCACACAACCAGTTCTACGTGCCGCAAGGATGCGCCCACGGCTTTGTGGTGCTCAGCGAAACCGCGCTGTTCAGCTACAAGTGCGATGATTACTACCATCCCGAGTGCGAGGGCGGCGTCATCTGGAACGACCCCGAGATCGGCATTATCTGGCCCATCACCGACGTCCAGCTCAGCGAGAAGGACACCAAGCTGCCGCGCTTGAGTCAATTGCCAACGGAGCGGCTGTTCCGGTTTTAGGGGATTCATCTCACGCGGCACCGCAGGTGACGACGCGGAGGGGGTTTTATCCACAGATTACGCAGATTGCGCAGATTAGGTAGTGTCCGGGCGGTTTTTCGGCACACACGCGCTTCGACAATACAGGTAAATGGATATACGGTAAGGTTTGTAGATACTGTGGCTTTTGTCAAGTCCCCAGGGGCAAATCTGGGGATTTGGACCTGAATATCAGACACTGGCTCTAGACCACGTAGAATAACGTTAATGTGATGTTTGTGGCATATAGACCAAACCTGGATCCGCGACAGAAACAGGCTCAGATGGCATCAGTTGGTCCGTAGCACCTCACATGACGCTCGGAGTCGCGAACGGACGTGCGACATCTTCGTGGCTTCGAAAGATATCGTTATGCTTCGATGCGTGCTATCGGCAGACTGCCGCAGCTAGGATACTGGTGTCAGAACCCTCGGTTTGTTGCCCACCCGACTGCGCGATGGCCGGTTTCGGGATGCGGGCCGACCACCGCCGGCAGGAGTGGGCTCATTGGTGGGATTTCCATCCACGCATCCCCGTCTTGGAACGCTCACGTCCAGCCCAGGATCATTGCCTACACCGGCTATATCATGGGCCGCTCCGGCACGATCCTGGACATGTCCGTTCGCGTCGGTCAGCGGTTGCTGGTTGGCCGCATTTGAAGCTTGTTCGATGCCGAAGTTTGGATCATATGGCTGACGGCTGATTAATACCGACCACATGAGCACCAGCTGCTTGCGCATGATTGCGCGCCGGACAACTCGCTTGGACTTCGGTTTCTTATTGGGATTCTTTACCAAATTCGGATGCTGCAGTTCCTTCACGAAGTCGTGCATGCTCTGGCCAAGCTTTTTCGACTTACCGTTGACCATCTTCACCACAGTGCTCGATCCACAGTAGAGTAATGTCCGCATATATCGGTCACCCATCTTGGATATGGAGCCGTCGTATGTCTTGCAGCTTCCTGACCGTTGCGGGCAGGGGTTCATTCCGAAATAGCGCGCGACCGCTTTCGATGTTTCAAATCGTTTAGCATCACCGATTTTCGCAAGGAAATAGCTTGCTGTGACGTCGCCGATACCCGGAATGCTCTTCAGCAGAGCCATATCTTCGGTCATCTGCGGTGAACTCATCACAAGCTCTTTGATCTGAACATCAAGCTTTTTGATGCCCATGTCATGAAAAGCGATCATCTCGTCCAGCACTGTGCTCCGCGTAAGCCGACAGCTTTGGCGCTGGGCGATCGCCTGTCTGTGTTGCACCAGCATACGGCGGTCATTGGTGTAACCAATAAGCGCATCATAGCATGCTAGACGAGGGACATAGAGTGAGACATTGTGACTTTTCACATAGTCAGCGATTAGCACGCTGTCAGAGCAGTCCGTCTTTTGTTCCCAGCCTTTGGCTTTGCGGTGATAGAGAACCCGTTTTGGCTCCAGTTGGACAGCATCGTGCTGGTGCTCGTAGAGGTAATCAAGCAGCGGTCGGCTGTAAGGCCCGGTGGCTTCAGCCGCATACAAGGCGGGAGTTCGGGTAAGCTTCTTCACCCATGACAACAACTCCTTGTATCCGGCCTTGTTGTTCTTGAACTCCTTATGGTCTATCGGCTTGTGCGATGAACCTAATACAGACGCGTCAAACGTCAATTTCGAGATGTCGATCCCGACATAATGGATGTAGATTTTGTCTTCAACTTCGTGCATGTGGTAATCTCCAGTTGGTAGTGATTGATGGTGCAATCAACCAAATCAGCCTAGCGAACACGGGGTTTTCTCCCAAGATACTGTTCGATATGGGTTGATTGGGAGAAGGATGCCTATCTACGTCACGGTGTTTTCCACCAGGGGCGGTTCCGGCATCCAATCCTTCTCCTTCACCCCCAGCTAAGGGGTGAGATTAGCTCCCCGACTGCTTTTGGTGTCCGGGGAGCTCACCATATATAGCGTACTAGGGGCGGTTCGAGAACCGCCCTTCTTGCGTCGAGGGGTAGCCACGCCCCTGGCGGTTGGCATAGGGAATATCATCCACGGATGACGCAGATTACACAGATTAGGTCATGACCGGGGCGGTTTCTCAGAGCACTATCAAACGCCCTGCAGCCCGTCTCCGGCGCGGTCTGGCGGACAGCCCGTTGCCGATGCCCCTGGCGTCAGGATACCCGTTGACAACCAACACTTAAAAGGGTGTAACTAGACAGAGCAGACAAGCATAGCCATATCTCACTTGCGACAAACTAACGACAGCAAAACATCGATCAAAGCTGATCTTTGCACCACTTTCAGTAACTACCAGGAGATATATCATTTTGAAAAACTTACCTACAGGAACAATCAGGCGTGCAAGAATAATGATCCCGATTGTCGCATTGTGCTTGATATGGCTCATCTATCATTCGTTGAGTGTACGTATATTTATTGATTTTCCAGGTGGTTATACTCTTTATAACAATGACTATGGCTTGACGATGACATATGGATTGAAACCACAAAACAGAGATAGTGATACTAAGAATTGGCCTTATATCATGAGGATCGGCCCTAACATCGGCGGTTATCACGTCTACTCTAATGTAGTCGTAGGTATTATCACTTCATATGAGAGAGAGGATGATTACATCCGTGTCGGGTTCTCCGATATAGGGTGTGAAAGAAGGAAGGGCTACTTCATCATGGATATCATCCACAAGAAAGTCTATGGTGGCCTAAGCAAGCGGGACTGGCTGGAGAAGCTGAAAACATACGGGATCACCACGGAACCAGCGTTGCATGAGCCCCACTGGTTGGACGAGTACTTCGGCGGAACAAACCATCAGATGCTCCTGGGCGATAGGCGAGTAGCTCCAGAGCATGAAGGATTCTGCCCTCGCTTGCTGGAAGCAGTTAATTGTGTTGGGATAACCATACTGTGCTATGGCCATATGACCGCCTAAGATCGTAGTCTCGAGGTTGCAATTACATAAATATGTACAAAAAAGGCTCTATCATACGCAGGTGGGTTGTCGCGTTAGTCGTGGTAATCGCACTGTCATTAGGTGCCTTCCTGTTTTTATTTGAAGGGTATTTACATGAGCATTACGTCATTGAGCTTCCAGGGGGGTATCGATGCCGGAACAACAACTTCTCCGGCGTCACTCCTGCTTTGATGGGTGTGATTATTGAACTCTACCAAGATCAAGCCTCTGTTATAAATTACGACCAATTAAAACTTAAGGTAGGACCTAATGTGAACGGTTATTGTGTTTACTCCAACACAATAGTTGGGATCGTAACGATGCGGAGAAACAAGGATATATCAGCATATGATGCAATACATAATTTTACTATTCAAATATCTGAAATGCGACCTGGCTATTTCATCATCGACCTTCATACGAAACGTATTTTCGGCGGCCTTAGCAAGCGGGACTGGCTGGCGAAGCTCAAAACATACGGGATCACCACGGAACCAGCGTTGCATAAACCACACTGGATGGACGAGTATCGAGGGTGGAATAAACCGGTGGACGTTCCTGCCCGATAAGATGGACCAATTCCAACAGATGAAGGATTCTGCGCCCGCTTGCTGGAAACAATCAACAGTAACCACAAAACTAGCAGGTGCAGTCCCACAGTATGAGTGATCCATCGCCCCGAGACACGACAAGGCAACTTAACTCGCCTGACGCCCGTAAAACCCTCTTTGCGCTGGGATCGCTGGCAGAGGGGGCTTTGTTGTGTGATCGGTTCGTGGTGGTGCGTACATTCCGCCCGCATGAAACCGCCAGGCCAGGCGTGTTTCTGTGTGACGACGCCCAGCTAGGCCGCGTGGTCGTGAAGATACACCCCCTCGATATCCCGCCCGATCAACACCTGTGGAGCATGTTGCAGCAGATCAGGCATCCCAGTGTGGTGCCCATTCTGCACACGCTGCATTGGCAGGGGCTGTGGGTCGAGGTGCAGCCGTACCTGTCAGGCGGCAGCCTGGTCGACCGCTACACGCAGAGCCTCACCGGTCTGGTGCAGATGCCGCTGCCATACATCGAGAACGGGTTGGTGCCCCAGATCAGCAGTGCTCTGGCGGCCCTGCACGAGCGCGGGATTGTGCACCGCGATGTGAAGCCGGGCAACATATTGATTCAACCCGAAGAGGGCGGCGACCACTACCTTCTGGGCGACTATGACATCAGCTCGCAGTTGGCTATCGATGTCCACACCCGACTGACATCACGCGCGGCGGGCACCTGGATATACACCGCGCCTGAGGCCTTCCCGCGGTATCGCGATGACAACGGCGAGTTGGGTGCTAAGGTGTCGCGGGCGAGTGACTACTACAGTCTGGGGGTCAGTCTGCTCGAGCTGTGTGTGGGCACCACCCCGCTGCACACCAGCCAGTTGCCGGATATGTATGACTTCTACCTGACTGGGAACCGCCTGGACCCCCCGGCATCGATCCCTCAACGGGTGCGCGAGCTGATCTCGGGGCTGCTGATCCGTCAGCCGCATCTGCGCTGGGGTGAGCCCGAACTCAGCCGATGGCTGAGGCATGGCACCACCGCCGAGGACCTTACCCGTATCGAACAGGCGCAGCACCAGCCTGTCAGCGGCAAAGTGGTGGTGGAGTTTCGGTATTACGATCAGATTGTGGAGAGCCCTGAGCATCTGGGCCAATTGATGGCGGGCGAACTCGACAAAGCCGCGTTCTACCTCGAACAGCCCGAGGGGCTGTGGAGCTGGCTCGGGCAGATCGACGTCAACCGGGCGGTCACCGTGCGTAAGCGGTTTGAAGCGGCCCGGTCAGCCGGCGGGGCCGAAATGCTGCTGGTCTGCCTGTCGAACCCCTCCGCGAGGTGCCTGGTCAACGGGGATGTTCTCCAAAATGCGGCGCAGTGGCTGGAGAACCATAAACAGCAGGCGCGCGCGAGCTGGGTGACCGACATGGAGCTGAATCGCCTGCTCTACTGGCTGGAGTTCCACCGTGACGGCGACCCAGCACTGGCAGAGAGACTGAAGCCCATCAAGAAGACCCCCCACTCGGTGCGGTTGTTCGAGATGCAGTGGGCGCTCTTCCCCGAGCTGCCCATCACCATCCGGCCGGGCTACACCGCGCAAACACCCGCCGAGTTTGCCCTGATCGCCTACGGCAAGGAGCCGGACTGGGCCAGCGGACGTTGTGAGAGCTATCAGCGTGCGATGGTGGTGTGGCAGGACGGGCTGCTTGAGGCCTGGCTGCGCCAGCGTGGTCTGCTCCAGCTTTCGGAGCGCAGCGAACAGATACGTCAGCAAAGCTCGGATCAGCCGATCATCGCCTTCGAGGAGCTGCTGTTGCAGCTCAACCCGGAGCTGCCCAAACCAGTGATCAGGGTGGATCACGCCTCTACGGTGCAGATATCATTTGCCACCTCAACCCCTATTCTGGTGCCGTATCACACCAAAGGCATGGGCAACCCCATCATTCAGGTCAAGTGGCGGGCTCAGCCGGAGCTGGTGCCCGCACCAAATCCGCTGGTGGGCCGTGAGGGGCATATCAGCGCAGTGTTTGGTGCCCAGATGGGGCGGGCAAGGGCCTCTGGGGAGATGGCCTTCAGCCTGAGCAGCCACAATGCCATCGTGAGCCAGGAGCTGCACACCGTGCCGTTCCGCGTGGTCAATCCCAACGGCGACCTCATCCGGCAGATGATCATCTCTATCCTGGTCGGGATTGCGATCTTTTGGTTTAGCCGCTGGGTGATGTCCGTCACCGGTCTTCATGCCCCTTTTACGTACGAGCAGCTTGAAGTGAACGGCACGTGGCGTCCATACCGGCGTGCTGCCACAAACACCATGCTATCGGCGCAACTGGGCATTGCGGTCTGGGCCTCTCTGATGTCCATCGGCTGGCTTTGCCATCAGAGCGCCCGGATGCGTGTTGAGCGGCTTGCTATCGGCGATCCGAGCATGAGGGACCTCATCAACCGCGAGGTGATGGGCAGCATCGTGGCCTTCATCGGGATATCGGGGTTTGTCGGGCCATGGATGGCTTATATCCTGGACATCCTGACCAGCTCCAGGCTGACATCATCCCATCCCGCGTTGATGTGGGCTGTGTGGGGCGGGGTGCTCGGTGGGGTCGCGGGGTTCTGGCTGATCAGTCCCGTTCAAGGGCGCACCTATTGGCGCGGATGGGTGCTTCTGGCTGTCATCATTGTGATGGTGGTGTTGGCGGCCGTCACGATGATAATGATGCCTGATGTAGCCGTTCCGGTAGCGGCCACTGGCCTCGATTGATGGACTATCTTCGGGTGGTTTAGAAAATACCAACCCTGTCTTGGGTAATTGTTAGTATTCAAGAACATCATAGCCTATGTCCGGGGCGGTCTTTCAGGAAGCAAGCGGTGGCGGAGGGAAAAAGACCGCGCCGGTCTGGCGGATAGCCTGATATCCCTCGTCACGAACAGGTCAAGACCGGCGCGGTTAGGAGAAAACCGCCCCGGACTTAGGCAATAGCGCCGGTCTTGCGGAAAACCAGCAGTGCCTATGTCCGGGGCGGTCTTGCAGGAAGCTAGCGGTGACGGAGGGTAAAAGACCGCGCCGGTCTGGCGGATAGCCTGATATCGCTTGTCACGAATAGATCAAGACCGGCGCGGTTAGGAGAAAACCGCCCCGGACATAGCAACCAAGACCGGCGCGGTTAGAGAAAACCGCACCGGACATAGCAAATGAAAACTAGCAATGCCTAAGTCCGGGGCGGTCTTACAGGAAGCTAGCGGTGACGGAGGGTAAAAGACCGCGCCGGTCTGGCGGATAGCCTGATAGCCCTTGTCACGACTAGATCAAGACCGGCGCGGTTAGTAGAAAACCGCCCCGGACATAGGCAATCAAGACTGGTCTAGAAACATTCTTGCGACGCGGTCATGCGTGAGGCGATATACTTGGGTAGCATCGGCCTCCATTGGTGTATAGTGTTGTATGAAAAGGGAAATATGTCTGACTGATGGAGTGGTTATATTGGCTGATCGCCCGACGGAAAAGATAGGCAACGACAACCCGACACAGCTTGTGGGCGGTGCCGTCGCGGCAGGCGGTGACGCCACCCGTGCGGTGCGCTCTTCCGACCAACCCCGGGCCCAGGCATCACCCCGCTTCGCGCTGGGAGCACTGGCTGAGGGCACGATGCTGCTCGGTAGCTACAAGGTGGTGCAGACCTTCCGAGCGCACGAAACCGGCCGCCCGGGCGTCTACCTGTGTGACACCGCCACCGGTCGGGTTGTGGTGAAGCTCTACCCCCTCGACTACCCGCCTGTGGCTGATGTTTGGGCCCAGACCGGGCAGTTGGTCCATCCGCATGTCGTACCCACCATCCGGCAGGTCATGCAGAACGGCCTTTTCTGCGATGTGATGCCCTATTATGAGAGCGGCTCGCTGGTGGAGGCGTATCAACAAGAAGGCTCGAACCTGCTGCAAGTGCCGATGGAGATCATCACAGACAGATTCGCTCCGCAGATACTCGATGCCCTGGCGTATGTCCATTCAATGGGGCTTGTCCACCGAGACATCAAACCGAGCAACATCCTGGTGGACGGCGTAGATGATCAGCCGGAGTTTCTTTTGGGTGACTTTGACATCAGCTCACAGCTTAACACCCAGCTTGATCAGCGCATCACCATGCGCGCCGCGGGCACTTGGACCTACACCGCCCCAGAGGCGTTCCCCAGATACCAGGACGAAGAGGGCGTGGTCGGAGCCAAGGTAACGCGGGCATCTGACTACTACAGCCTGGGTGTGACGATGCTGGAGATGACCTGCGGTACCACTCCGCTGCACACCTGCTCACTACCCGATGTGTTTGACTTCTACCTCAGCGGTCAGAGGATTTCTGTGCCGTCGGAGCTGCCCGAGCGGTTGCGCACGTTGATCCAGGGCCTGCTCATCCGTCATCCGCAGCAGCGCTGGGGTGAAGCCGAAGTTGATCGTTGGCTTCAAAGCAATAACACCGCCGATGACATGCAGCGCATACAGGATTCTCAGGTCAGACCACTGAGTGCTAAGACAGAACCGCCATTTCAGTATCGTGATGAGGTTATGCAGAACCCTGAACAACTCGGTCAACTCATCGCTGACGACCTGGATGCAGCCACCACATTGCTGCGTCGTGCCGAAGGGTTGTGGGTCTGGCTGGGCAGGATCGATGTGAACCGGGCGGTGGCGATACGGAAGCGCGTGGAGGCGGCATCCGGCGGTGGAGCCGAAGTGATACTGGCCTGCCTGCTGAACCCGCACGTGGTATGCCATGTCGGCTCCCATGAGCTCAACACGGCCCAGCAGTGGTTTGACATGCTGGACAGTGCCCGCAGCGCATCAGTAAGCAATGCTGAGCTCTACCGGTTCCTCTACTGGCTGTATTACCATGCTGACGGTGATCGTGACTTGGCGAAGCGGATCATGCCGATCTTGAAGACGCTGGATGGCATCCGGTTATACGAGATTCGCTGGGCAATGTATCCCGGCACCCCGTTGACAGTGTGTCAGGGCTATGATGCCCGCACTCCAGAGCAGTTGGCTTCCATCGCATACGGGCAGGAGGCGGACTGGAGCAGCGGACGATGCGACCAGTATGAACGGGCGATGTCGCTCTGGCTGGATGGCATCGTGGAGGCCTGGCTGAGGCAGTTGGGCCATCAGCAGCTGGCGGTCCTCAGCAAAGCCAAACGCGATGCGAGTGCCGGCCAACCGGTGGCCGGTTTTGAAGAGGTTTTGCGTCTGATGAAACCCGGGCTTCGCAGGCCTGAAGTCAGTTTCCAGCTCCCAAGCTGCGTGAAGGTAGACTTCAAAATCCCAACCCGCGTGCGGGTTCCATATACCACCACGGGCCCAGGAAAACCTGTGATGCATGTCCAGTGGCAGCCACACAGTGGTTTAGATGCCGCCGCAGAACAATATGTGGAACGTGTTGGTCATGTGGAGGCGAAGCTCATTGCACAGGGTGGACAGCTTGAAGAGAAGGGTCGCGTTGGTTTTAGTGTCGAAAGCCCGAATGCAAAGCTCATCCCTGGCATGCACTGGCTGCCGTATGAGGTGGTCAACCCGAACGGGAGTATAGCCATTCAGATGGTCGCATCGACTATTCTGGGCGGGTTGATATTTGGCGTGAGCCGGTCCATCATGGCGGCGATGGGTTACCACGGATTCTTTAGTATCGCTGGTGAACACGCCACCAGGACTCAGGATGGGCTCATGGGGCAGGCAGGGATGTTTATATTTGTGTCGCTGCTGGGAGCAGGGGTGACGGCTCATTGCGTGGTTCGTGACCGTGTGGAGAAGCTGCGGATTCAGATGGCTGACTTTGAAATCGTGGATTCCTCTGCGTATGCATATGATCCCGAATCGAGGGTGGAGGCCATGGCCGGTCAGTTGATGGTGCAACACCCATGGCTATCAGCCGGGATTCTGATCATCGTGGGCGGTCCGGTCTCAATTAGTGTGCTGGACTATGTCACGGGCTCGCTGCTCATCCCGTCAACCCCGCAAATCATGTGGACCTTTTGGGGACTAATATATGGTGCGGTGGCCGGTTTTTGGCTGGTGAGCCCTCTGCGGGGGCGTACCTACCTGCGCCTCCCTGTGCTGGCTGGCGTGGTTCTGCTGATGGCGGTGCTCGGTCTGGTGATCTACGGTTTGTGCCCACCACCGTAGGGGCAGGTCCCCTGGGAACGCCCCCTGGGAACGCCCCCTGGGAACGCCCCCTGGGAACGCCCCCTGGGAACGCCAATCTCCTGATTGGCACATTGTCCTACTCGTCCTACTCATCCTACATGTCCGGAACGGGAAATAAAACCACGAATGAACACGAATGAACGCGAATGCCCGGATTGTCTGAACCACGGATGACACGGATGGGGAGGGAAATGCCGTTTCGTGGGCGGGGCGTTGCGGAAGGTGGTTTTTTGGGCGGGGCGACCCCGCCCCTACGATTTTATGCGGCCACCGTAGGGGCGGGGTCTTCCCGCCCTGGGCCTGCACGCCCAGGGTCTCCCCGCTCGGGGTTCCGGCCCACACACGCCCCGCCCAAACCCATCGCCCACCTTGCGATCTGGCCCATCCGATAACGATGACCATCGGGCAGATGCGTAAGGCTCCAATTGTCAGTGCGTTGTGGTATAAATAACATGGTCTCTGAAGTTGGAGGCCGATGGAGTTGCTCCCAGCAATGGCAGATCGTCCGACACAGAAAATAGGTAACGATAACCCGACACGGCTTGTGGGAGACGTTGTTGCGGCACCCGGCGATTCCACCCGTGCGGTGCGCTCAACCGATAAACCCCGAGCCCAAGCCTCAACCCGTTTCGCACTGGGAGCCTTGGCTGAAGGCACCATGCTCTTCGGCGATTATAAAGTGGTGCAGACCTTCCGCGCACATGAAACAGGCCGCCCCGGCGTGTATCTGTGTGACACCGCCTCGGAGCGGGTCGTGGTGAAGGTCTACCCGTTGGATTTCCCGCCGTCTGCGGATGTCTGGGCCCAGATTGGACAGTTAAACCATCCGCATGTGGTGCGAATCGTTCGCCAGGTGCTGCAGGACGGCCTCTATTGCGATGTGCTGCAGTATTGTGAGTGCGGCTCGCTGGTTGAGGTGTATCTAAACAACGAAACAAAAATGCTGAAGGTTCCGATGGGCTCCATGCTAGATCGGTTCGCTCCGCAAATGCTGGATGCACTCAAGTATGTTCACTCCATGGGGCTTGTGCATCGCGACATCAAACCAAGCAATATACTAATAGAAGAGAACGCGGAAAATCCCGAATTTCTTCTTGGTGACTTCGATATCAGCTCCAAGCTGAGTTTGCAGCTCGATCAGCGCATCACCATGCGGGCCGCGGGCACTTGGACCTACACCGCGCCAGAGGCGTTCCCAAGATACCAGGACGAAGAGGGCGTGGTGGGGGCGAAGGTGACGCGTGCCTCCGACTACTACAGCCTGGGCGTGACGATGCTGGAAATGGCCTGCGGAACCACTCCGCTGCACACATGCAAACTACCGGATATGTTCGACTTCTATCTGAGCGGACAGAAGATCGACGTGCCGTTGAGCATACCCGAGAGGCTTCGACTGCTTATCCAGGGGCTTTTGATACGCAACTCCAGCCAGCGCTGGGGTGAGGCGCAGGTCGGCCGGTGGCTGACGGGCACGAACACCGATGTCGATGTGCAGCTCATCACCGATGACCGCGAACACAGCCCCTTCAGCAAGGCGGCGGGCGATGCCTACTCGTTTGGCGCGCAGCACGCAAGGAGTTTCAGCCAGTTGGCGGAGATGTTTGCCGCGGACCCTGAGATGGCTGCGGACCACCTGCGCATGAGCGATGCGCTTTACCAGTGGGTGGGGCAGCGTGATACCAGCCTGGCCATATTGTTGCGCAAGGATGTTCAGAAATACATCAACCATCCTGACCTGGCAATGATCGGCGCCTGTCGGCTGGACCCCAACGCGCCGATGATCTTCTTCAACGGATTGCCTGTGCGGACGGCCGAACAGTGGCTTTCCGAGGCGGAGCGGATATACCCACAGCGTAAAGAACCGGACTGCTGGCTGGATGAAAAAGAGGCCGAGCGTTTGCTGCTATGGCTGCAGAGGCGTGGAGCTGCCGACCGTGATATCGCCAGACGGCTGGAGGGTTTGGAAGTCCGTAACCCGGAGTGCCGGTTGGCTGAGGTCAGCTTTGTAATTGACCCGCGCCGCGGCATCAGCCTGGCGGAAGGTGTGACGGTGTCGCACCCTGTCGATTTTTCGACCATGGCCTACGGTGATGAGCAGAGCTGGACTAACGGGATACCGGCGTGCTATGAGCAGGCATACCGCGTGTGGAGCACAGGGATTCTGGAGGCATGGTTCCGGCAGCGCGGACTGACGGCTCTGGCCGTGCGCTGCGCTGATCTGAAGGAGACAATGCGTGACACTCCTTACGGGGCCTTCGAGACCATACTTCGGGTGATCAATCCGAAGTTGCCCACGGTGAAGGTCAGTTTTGAGCGCATTCCGCCGGTGACACTGGTGTATGGTAAGCCGACGCGAGTGGCGTTAAACTACCACACTATCGGCCCCGGATGTCCGCTGATGCGGTTTGTCGGCATGGGTGATAAAGATGAGGCGTATCTGGAAACCCCAGTGATAGGCTCGCGTGAAGGCCAGGTTTGGGTGAAGCTGACCGGGATGGTAACACTTAAGGGTGTACCGCGTCTGATGGATATTAAAAGCACGGGTCCTTTTTCGAAACTGGTGGGTGGAGAGCCGACGCTTACCTATGAAGTGGTTACCAACTCGCGTATGTTTGGTGTCTATGTGGGCTGGAGTGCTGCGTATGGACTGCTAGGTCTTTGGCTGCCCAGGCAGTTGATGCAATACACTGGTATTAACGAGTTAGATTTTGAACTTCGCCGCATTGCTGCGGCAATAGGTATGGTTGTTCTGGCAGTGATGATATTTCTCGGCAGAATGATGTATCTATCAGCCCTAAAATCGGCGGAGGAAGAGTAGTGTACAGATACCGACGCCCGACGCCTGGCGAAATGTTGGTGCAAGCGGCGATCATAGGTTTGTTTTTACTATTCATGGCAGGGCCGTATGCGATAGCTCTACTGGACTTCGTGTTCAGCACGTATTTGGTTCCTGAGATGCCTCAGATTATGTGGGGCTTTTGGGGTGTTGTGATCGGAGCAACCATAGGTCTGCAGATCGTGGCACCACGGATGGGGCTCGAGAGAGCGGCTCAGATATCGCGATGGTCAGTACCGGCAGTGATGCTGGTTCTTGCCCTAATCGGACAGTTAATCAAAAGGTAGGAGAAATCAAATGAGTGGAGCAGTCGATATGGTACTGCTGGTAGGTGCCTTGCTTGAAGGGGTCAGCCTGGCAGTCAATACTATGCAAGACGCGTACAAAACGGCCCAGCGGCAGATGGAAACCGCGCAAGAGACAGTGAAGTTTCAGCGCGATATGGAGCTGCAGCAGGCGTGTGAGGATCAGATCAAAAGTGGGCAGGTTGTGGCCGCCTCAGCGCAGATGCTGACGGACGAACCTGGCACGCTGTTCCTTTTCCAGGCACTGGGTGAGCTGAAACAGCAGCTTGGGCAGAGCCAGGGGGCTCGCACTGAGTCTCTTCGTGCAGCGATCGATGAGCGAATTCGCCAGGTGGCCAATCATCCCGACCAGATGGTGGCGCACACCAATGCGATATTTGAGTTCCACCAGCAGATCGCGGAGCTCAGCCAGCAGCAGCAATCCGAAACGGTCAGCGCATTGGCACACACCGCCATCCCGTTTGCTCAGCAGGTGCAATATCTGCGTTCGATGCTGGACACCGCGCTGATCAGGCAGTTTCGGCCTAAAGAGCTGGAAGAGATGAAGCTGCAGATCGCCCGTCTGGAGATCGTGGCGGAGCAAAGCCCCGAGATCGCAGCTCAGGGTTATGAGACGCTGACGGCTCAGTTGCGGCGGTTAATGTTGGATGCCGCTGAGCATGAGCAGCATCGGCGTGCCGGTATCGCCCGAATCCAGCAACTGCTGGCAGTGGCCCGACCGGCTTTAGCAGCGGTGATGACCGCCCAGGAACTGGTGCCTCATCTCTCCACCCGCAGCACGGCGTTGAAGCAAGCGATCAAGAAATTCGTCACCAACTGGAACGGCGGCTCGCTTGAGGAGTTAGAGGCACTGTCGCAAAACAGCGAGCTGTTATACCATCAGGCTCAGCAGTATATCCAGAAGCAGGCGGCTGCCGAACTGGTGTATAACAATGTCACCGCCTCCTTCCAGGAGCTGGGCTATGAGGTCATGACGCTCAACCGGTATCAAGGCCGATGGCGCGGGCGGGTGGCCTTGACGGACACCGCCGGCATCGAGTTTATCTCAGACCCCGAGGGCGGGGTGTTGTCAGACACGGTCACCACAGATATCAACAACGTGGCTTTCAATCCAGAGCTGGAGCAGAAGGTCTGTACGACCGTTGATGAGGTACTGGAAAAGGCCAGGGCGAAACTGGCAGGCACCGGAGTTGAGCTGCGCGAGCGCAGCCGTGTGCATGGACGCGTACCGAGGCTGGTGCGCAGCCTGCAGAGAGATACCGAGGAACAAACCACCACTGCCGAGGCCCCAAAGACGCTGGAACAGCAGTAGAAACTAATACCGCATCTACCTGGTCTCACGCGAAGACGCGAAGGTAACAGCCAGTTCAGGCGTCCGCTTTAGCTGGTTGATGGAACCCGTCGCCGATGCCTAGGTAGAACCTAACAGCCAAATAAGGAGCTTCGCATGGAGTTAGCCTCGCAGCCCAGATGGATACAGGAGCTGCTGCGCGTCAGCAGCTACAAGACGCTTATCATCCTGCATGGTGCGATCCGTGACACGGTACTGTATCCCGTCCAGAGCCTGGAGGGCACTCAGCAGTATACATTTGGGCCGCTTCGCAGTGCGCTGTTTGAGCTGTTGGGCCGTAATCCGCTGTTTGGAGAGTATCCGCTGGTCGGCGCGTACAGCGGGTTAGATGGTTTGCTGTTTGCACCCGGCAGCGGTACCGGGCAGACACCGGAGCAGCTTTTCGCCGATGCGGTCAAACAGGCAGAGCAGGCTCAGAAGACGAACAACAGCCCGATCAAACCGCAGCAGACACAAGCCGCGTCCGATGCCGCCATCCAGCAGCTCCGCATGTGCACCCGCAACACCATCACCCCCTGTGCATTTATCGTGGAGAACGCCACCCAGATGGTGGGAACGCCCAACCATCTGCCGATGGATGAGCGAAACCCCTTCCTCAGGATGCTGATCGGCAGCACCGAAAGCCGTCCGGTGGGTGTTGACCGCGACGGAAAGCGGCGGATCATGCAGAATTTGCTGATCATCTGCGCCAGCAGGCCGACGGACCTGCCTCCCTGGGTCTACCTCGATAACCCCTTCGCGGCCACCGTGGAAGTGGAACGCCCGAACTCGTTGGAACGCAGATACTTCTTTAGCAGCTACCTGAGCCCTGTGCCGACGGAGCAGCACCTCGACCAGTTGGTGGACCTGACGGACGAGATGAGCTTCCGCGACCTGTTCGGCATTCAAAAGATCGCAACCGGTATGAATGAGGAATCCGCCAACCCCAAGGCGTTGGTGGACCGCTTCAAATATGGCGAACGGCAGAGCGAATGGGACAGCCTGGAGCCTGCCAGACTGCTGGATGCGGAAAAGACGCTCAGCCAGCGTGTGCTGGGGCAGCCTGCGGCTGTCGCGGCGGTCGCCGATGTGCTGCGGCGTGCCCGGCTGGGCCTCTCAGGCGTGCAGCACAGCAGCCAGACCAAACCCAGAGGAGTCTTGTTCTTCGCGGGACCAACCGGCGTGGGTAAAACCGAGCTGGCGAAAGCGGTGGCCGAGTTGGTATTCAGCTCTGAAGAGGCTTGCATCCGGTTTGATATGAGCGAATACAGTGCCAGCCATAGTGATCAGCGCCTGCTGGGAGCTCCCCCCGGTTACGTCGGTTATGAAGAGGGTGGACAGCTCACGAACCAGATCAGGGCGAACCCCTTCAGTGTGATTCTGTTTGACGAAATTGAGAAGGCGCACCCGAATATCCTGGATAAGTTTTTGCAGATTCTGGAAGATGGGCGCATGACCGACGGCAGAGGCCAGACGGTCTATTTCAGCGAGAGCATCATCATCTTCACCAGTAATGCCGGCATCTATAAGGTCAACTCGCAGACAGGCCGGCCTGAGCAGGACCCTGTGACGGGTCTACCGTTACTAAATATCGACCCCGACACCAATCCAAAATACGAGCAGGTTCGTGACCAGGTGATTAAGGGTGTGAGTGACTATTTCAAGCACTACCTGGGACGCCCTGAGCTGCTGAACCGCATCGGCCAAAATGTAGTTGTGTTCGACTTCATCCGCCCAGATGCGATGCGAAGCATTTTGGAGAACAAGGTGCTGAAGGGTGTCAGCAAGCAGCTCAATCAGCGTTGGGGCATTAAGCTGGAGCTAAGCCCCGAGGCTCTGGAGCAGCTTTCGGTATGGGTGCTGGCCGATCCTGGCTCCGGTGGGCGCGGCATCGGTAACCTGGTAGAGGTGGCTCTGGTGAACCCCCTTAGCCGGTTGCTGTTCGCCAAACTGGCCGAAGACCCGCAAGGCTTTCAGAATCGCACACTACGTGTGATCAGCTTCACGGCACCGGAATCCAACGCAGAACACCGCTACGAGCTGTCTGTCGGGTGGACTGAATGAGGCGGACCCATATAGATATCGACGGCGCGGCAGCCCACGTTCAGGGGCTTGGGCCAGGTGAACGGCTGGTGATCTGGCTGCGCGGCTGCTCACGGCGGTGCGAGGGTTGTATCGCGCCGGAGCTGTGGGATTCGGGTGAACCGACCCCGATTGCGGAAGTGGCTGCCTATTTGTTGTCGGAGCTTCAAGGATGCGGCAAGCTGACCGTGTCTGGTGGCGAGCCGATGGATCAGCCGGAAGCTTTGCTGGAGCTCATCAGGCAGTTGCGCACAGCCATGCCGGAGCTGGAGGTGCTGGTGTATACCGGATATGTTTATGAGGAGCTGCAGACGAAGTCAACGGCCCACACACAGCTTTTGGGTCAGATCGATATGTTAGTGGATGGTGCATTTGAGGTCGACACGCCCAACACGCTGCAGTGGCGCGGTTCCGACAACCAGCGGGTTCTGCTTCTCTCCGAGCGGGCGCAGATATACCGCGACCAAACCGAGCTGCCCTGGCCGGAGCAAAGGCCCATCCAAGTGCAGATGTGCAGTGCCACGGAGTATCGGGTGATCGGCATTCCGAAGCGCGGCGGGATCGAACAGTATAGAGAGTTGATGCGTCAACGAGGAATAGAAGTGGGGCCATCCATATGACTGCAGTGAGAATATGTCCAGATTGTGGGCAACAGAACGCGGCGCATCTGGTTTTTTGTACGAAGTGCCAGATGGATATCAGCACGGTGCCGCCGGAGGTTCCCGAGGTGACAGAGCAGACCATCACGACACCTGCACCGCCGCAGAAGACATCTGATGCCACGTCAGTGGTCAAACCATGCGGTCAGAAGAGCGATGGAGCGGTGTGCAGCCTGGAGCTGGTTTCTGACTCCAATGTGGTGTTCAACGTGCAGGATGGCCAGGTGGTGGGCCGCGGTGATAAGGCGGATGTGCGTATTACCGGGGTACCGGATATCGATGCGATTTCACGGCTTCATGCGAAGTTCTTTTGTAAGAACGGTCAGTGGTACGTGCAGCATATGGGAAGCACGAATTTTATCAAAGTGGACGGCCAAACCTATACCGATCACGACTCAGAAGTGGCCGTGTATGAGGGTAGTATTGTGGTGTTGAGCCTGACCCCTTTCACCTTCCGCGTGGTAGATTAACGTTGTTCTGCATCTCCAGTTATCATTTGTAGCTTAGCGCGACATAATCCAGTATATTACTAGCATCAGTAGCCAACGCATATGCTATAATATGCCATATCGGTGCCTTACCACCACCATCCTCATCACGTATCGAGGTGACACCATGGAGATTTCCGAGTTCAAACTGCCCGGGGCCTCTATCAACTGCGCGAAGGGATTTGCCATGCTGTTTGTGGTGATGCAGCATGTGGGGAACCGCGCCGATTTCCCTGCATTTTACGAAGCTTTCATCAAGTTTACTGACTTCTTCAACATGCCTGCTTTTGCATTTATATCCGGTTATCTTGCCTATTACAGCTACCAGAAACATGCGGTCTCTTCTGGGTGGGATGGGGTCTGGCATCTGATCGGCCGCAGGGCAAAGCAGTTGCTGGTGCCGTATATCTGTGCAGAGGCCATCTATATGGTGATCCAAGCTGTGCGGAATGCCATCACCCACCAGCCGCTGATGCATCCTGAGACATTGACGAACCTGCTGTTATATCCCATCCAGACGCCGAACCCGCCCTTATGGTACTTATATGTATTGTTCCTGGTGAGTGGTATTTTTTTGATCATGCGGAAGATCGTGGGTGAAGGCGGGCTGTTGCTGGCATTATGCCTGGCGGCGTTCTTTCTACCGGGTGATAATCTGTTGTATACCCGCAAGATCGTGTTCCTGCTGCCGTTTGTAGCCTTGGGCTGGTACACCTGGAAGCTGAAGCGGGTGATGCCATTTGACAAGAGGCTGGCATGGCTTTGGATACCCGCTATATTGCTCACGATCACACTGCTTCACTACCCGGTAGTTCAGGAGAGTGAGCTGTGGCTGAGACCGCTGCGGTACGTGATCGCGATTCTGGGTGTTCTGGCGATGTGTGGCACCGGGCAGGCGATTCAAGAGAGCAGCCGATTGCGCAAAACCGTGATCTGGATGGGTGAGGTGAGCCTGCCTGTCTATCTGCTGCATGATGGGTTTGTGGACCTGGTAGGTCGGTTTGCCCAGCGTCACGTGCATGGATGGCAGTTCCTGCCGGCTGCTTTGGTGATATGCGCACTGGCCATTGGGTTGATCGGTGCCGCTCACATCTGGCTACAACCCCGCAGCCGGTGGTATCGCACCCTTCTGCTGGGCTCGCGATAGGGTCAGCCAGCGTAGAAATCTTTAGATACGGGTAATCACCCGTTGTGTGCTTACCGATTGTCTCTGCCATCGCCAGGAGGTAGGATATCATGAATCTGACCGTGGTGACTGCAAGCGATCATAACTTCATCTGGGGCGTATATCTTGCCTGTGCCTCGGTTCGTCATAGCGGCATTGATGCCCGGATGATCGTGGCCGGTCCGGACTACACCACGGCTGACATCGCCTTGCTGGAGCAGTTTGACCGAGTCAAGGTGATCCGCATGGACCCCAAACACCCTCGGAGCGTCGCTACCCGTAAACCTGAAGCGTTGCTGGCTGCCGATACCGAGTACGTGATGTGGATGGATGCAGACTGTATCACCATAGGCGATGTGAGCCGGTACCTGAATACCCCGGAGGACAGCATTCAGATTCGCTTTCGCGACAGAACTGAGAACGCGGCTGTCTATCGAAACTACTATGCAAAGGACGAAACACGCGGCCCAGTGGCACAGAGCGTGCTTGATATCTGGCGACATGATGTTGGCGAGCTAACCAGCCCCCGCGTCAACACACAAGTCTTGAGCAACTGCTTTATCTACCACAAAAAGCACGAATGGTTCATCCGCAGGTGGTCAGAGCAGATGGATAAAGTGCTCACCTCAGACCGCAGGATGGTGGTCGACTACCGGAACAAGGGCTATTTCATGACTGACGAGTCGGTGTTGAGCTCTTTGTTTAGTTTCTGCAAGGACGCACCAAAAACAATGAAATATCAGCTTGACATCAACCCTTATGCGTTCATGGGGCACTACAGACTTTCACCGAAACCTTGGGTCGCCTGGCTGCCCAATAGCTTGAAATACTTCGACCATATCATTCAACTGGTAGAATGGGTGCAGGGTGTTGGACTGAAGAGCCCGGCGGTACCCTGGCAGTTTGAACGCAAGAACCGCCCTAAGGCGATGGTGATGGCATATCTGCAGTCTGCCCGGTTGCATATACAGAACCGGTTGAGCACGAATACAGGCCGATAATTCCGAAATAGAGATGGATTAGTTCCGTTCTTCCTATGGAGTCGATGAGTGATATTCCGTAAAATCCATGTGTGCTTAATCTATTCCGGAGAGGTACGATGCAAAATACCCGCTGTAGAAATCGCTTGATGTACACTCTATATGGAGCTTTGTGTTTCGTGTTCGTCATGGCTCTGACCTCAGTATCCACTTCGATGTATGCCCAAGATATGGAGAATTCCCGATTGACACAGTTACCCCCTGATATGAACCTGATCGCTTTCGATGACTGCGGTGTTTCCGGCAGGCAGCCCCATGTGACCCCCATGAACAGCTGGCGCATGACCGCCCCCGAGGGTGAGTGGCAGCAGGCGGCCTCTACCTG
The DNA here is from genome assembly GCA_963677485.1 of Armatimonadota bacterium. Classification (GTDB taxonomy): domain Bacteria; phylum Armatimonadota; class HRBIN16; order HRBIN16; family HRBIN16. Next base: position 3,322,027 of record OY781964.1, read on the forward strand.
CACCTTTAACCCGCCGACCATCACTGTGAGTTATACGATATTACCCGCAGAAGCCCGGTATGTGATGGCGATGCTGTTTATGACTGAAAGCACAAATGAGCGTGCAGTGAGTGTCACCAGTGGGGCACATGAGCTGATCGGGCGGTATCAGATCAAAACCACACCCGAGTGGGTCTATATGGATATCCCAGCGGAGCTGGTGGTCAACGGCCAATTCAATGCCCAAGTGAACAGTTTGGCAGGGCCGAATGCGGTGCTCTCTGCGGTCGCGCTTTACAGCAACCAGGCTGCGGTGAAGGAATACCATCTTGAGGTATCGTCTACTACGGTAGGCGGGGTGCATTGTCAGTTGAGCGATGATCTTTGGAAGGGTGTGGTAGGAGCGACGGTGGAAGTATCAAGCGATGGTCAGCCTAAGCTGGGCTCTGCGGTGACCGATGCCAACGGACGATTCGCCTTCGACCGAGTGAGCCCGGATGCTTCAGACAAGTCCACATACCGCGTGACCGCACTTGTAGGTGATGAACGGCTGGAGCAGCAGATTAAGGCCTCCAGCATGTGGTATCACGCGCCTGTACTGCAGCCGATTGCTGACGAATCTCGACGCTACAAGCTGGATGGCAACTGGGATTTAGTGTTCGAAAACGGTGAGCACACACGGTTCCGCACTCCGGGGCAGTTCTTGCAGCAGGGCCTCAAGCCGGACGCCAAAGAGGGATACACCATCACGCGGCCGGTCTGCATACCACGCGACTGGCGACTGGGCCGAATCATCTGGCGGCTGGAAGCGGTGCATGGATCCGTGGACTACTTTGTGAATGACACCAAAGTGGCGCACAGCGAGAACCTGTTCACTCCCGTAGAGATAGATATCACCGACACCATCCGGCCGGGCCGCAACGATGTCCTCAAGATGCGCATCTACCCCAGCAGCGTCTCAGAGGCACTCAGCCACAGCAGCACCTACGCGCACCATGATCTGGTAGGCGTGGACCGCAGTATGAGCCTCTACACGCTGCCGATGCAGCATCTGACCAAACTGCAGGTGACCGGCGGCACCGCGAACGGCTATAAAGACGGTCAGCTCAGCTTGCACGCGGAGTTGTCGGAGCCGGTCAGCAGTGAGATGATCCATGTGCGCTTGATGCGCAACGGCAAGATATTGATGGAAAAGAAGGCGCTGATCGAAAAAGGCCAGAGCCGGCTGGATTGGAGCTGTGACGTGCCCAAGGCCGCGCTTTGGAGTGCCGAAAAGCCCAACCTGTATGATCTGGAGCTGGAGCTGCGCACGAAGAAGCACATCATCCAGACTTTCAAGCAAAAGCTGGGCTTCCGCAGCATTGAGGTCAAGGGAACCCAGTTGCTGGTGAACGGCGTCTCGGTGAAACTCGCTGGCGCCTGCCATCATGAGACCGACCTGCTGACGGGCCGTGCCGACACCTTCAAATGGGCGGAGACCGACGCGAAGCTGTTCAAGGATGCCAATGTGAACTTCGTCCGAACCTCGCACTACCCGCCGACCAGGGATTTCCTCGATGCCTGCGATCGTGTGGGCTTGTATGTGGAAGTGGAGGCACCTTTCTGCTGGACACGCACTCAGGCTGGCAAAGAGGATGATGCGGCGTTCCGGAACACATTCCTAGACCCCACGGCGCTCATGATGGCCGAACACGGTAACCACGCTAGTGTGATCATCTGGAGCCTCGCGAATGAGTCTGGCAGTGTGTCGGGTGGTGCGGACCAACTGGGGCAAAACTATGTGGAAAGCCACCGGTATCTGCGGGCCAACGACCCAAGCCGACCGACCCTGTTCAACAATGAGTGGGCCCTTGACGGCGGGATACCGGAAATTGCGGTGGTTCATTACCCCGCTTCGCCGCTGGAGACGAACCCCGACATTGCCAAACCGACTAGACCGGTGATGGTGGACGAATACTGGCATCTGCCCTGCTACGAAAAGGGTGATTTGGCCCTGGATCCTGGTCTGCGTGACCAGTGGGCCAGCGGGCAGGACGGCCCAGACGGGCTGTGGAGTCAGATACGGGCCAGCTCCAAGATGATCGGCGGTGCGATCTGGGCGGGCATAGACGATATATTCCAGATGCCCGATGGCACCATCACCGGTTACGGGGAGTGGGGCATCATCGACAGCCTGCGCCGCAAAAAGCCAGAGTATTGGGGGCTTCAAAGGGTATACAGCCCGGTGGTGTTCCCGGTGAAGCAGGTTGAGTTTACCGAAGGTTTACAGAGCCTGCAGATACCCGTAGAGAACCACTACAGCTTCACCGACTTGAGCGAGTTGCGCTTTGCGGTGCTCTGCGGGAGCTGGCGCAAGGGGTTTACTGTGTCGATGGCACCTGGTGGTAAGGGCACGATCTCGCTGCCCATGCCGGAGAGCTACAAGGATGGCGATCTGCTGACCGTACGCGTCAGCACGGCCGATGGCCGTCTGGTGACGCACCATGGCATCCGCATAGGCACGGTACCGCTGCCGAGGCTGCTGGCGCCTTCATCCGGTGCGCCGGAGTGGAAGCTCGAAGCCCACGATGCGCTGATCGAGGGTGATGGCTGGCAGTTTCGCCTGAACACCCAGACCGGAGCTTTTAGCGGAGCTGGCCTCAACGCGTTGCCTGGCATCCACATGACCCAGCGTGATGAACAGGCCCCATGGAGCATTAGCGGACGAGCGTGGGCGATGCTGCCCGACCAGAGCACGCGCCATCTGAGCGACATCAAGCTGCAGCGGGTAGGGGATGCGCTGGAGATACGCTACCACGACACCTACGCAGGGTTTGAGGGCGAGGTGGTTCTAGCCATCGACCGCTCGGGCGTGATACGCGCCGATGTGCAGATGACCTCCACGGGCATGAACTTGCCTGTGCGGGAGTTTGGTATCCGGTTCCCTGTTAATGAGGCTTTACGCACCATCAAGTGGGATCGCAAGACCGACTGGGACGTCTACCCTGAGGGGCATATTGGGGCCGCGAAGGGTTCGGTCACGGATACCCCGGTTGAAGGACCGGCGAAGCGGTGGGAACAGGCAGGCAACGACTACGGCAGCAATATCTTCCGGGCCAGCCGCTGGGGTATCTACACGGCGGAACTGCTGGCCTCGGATGGTCACGGTCTACGCGTGGTTGCCCAGGGCGATGTGGGAGTGCGCTGCCACAAACAGTCCGGTGGACGGGTGTTTCATGTGCTGATGGCCTCCCCGGGCTCTGTGGCTGATGGCCAGGTGTTGAAGTGCTCCGCCACCGTGCAGTTGGTTCCGGCGGACCTGTAGGGGTTTTTTGAACCACAGAGGGCACAAAGGTAACGGAGGGTTGCCTGAACCACGCCGGCCCTGTCCTACTCGTCTTACTCATCCTACCTGTCTTGTTGGGGGCTCGTTTTAACCGCGGATGAACACGAATGAACGCGAATGGTAAGGGCGGTTCGCGAACCGCCCTTACCCTACATGCCCAACCTCATGCAGGGATTCCGCCCCTGCCCGGATAACCATATGGATAGTAAGACAACCCAATGAATAATCAAGGAGTCACCCTGTCATGTTGACAAAAAGAATGATCATACCCACGCTGGCCATACTGGCACTCGCCGTGGTGTGTGCAGGATGTGCGAAGAAGCCCGGTAACGGCGCGAAGTCCGGCAGTGACATCAAACTCGGATTCCTCGTGAAGCAGCCGGAGGAGCTCTGGTTTCAGAACGAATGGAAATTTGCCCAAAAGTGCGCCGATGACAACGGCTTTGAGCTGAAGAAGATTGGCGCCACCGATGGCGAGAAGGTGCTGAACGCGATCGACAACCTGGCCGCACAGGGCGTGAAGGGGTTCGTGATCTGCACACCGGACGTCAAACTGGGCCCGGCGATCGTGGCCAAAGCGGTGACCAACGGCATGAAGGTCTATTCGGTCGACGACCAGTTCCTGGGCTCCGACGGCAAGCCGATGACGATGATCCCGCACATGGGAATCTCGGCTAGCGCGATAGGCCAGAACGTGGGCAAGTCGCTGTATGAAGAGTTCAAAAAGCGCAAGTGGGATGTAAATGAAACTGGTGTGTGCGTGATCACCTTTGAGGAGCTGCCCACCGCGAAGGAGCGCACCGATGGTGAGATTGCCGCGTTGAAAGCGGCAGGGTTCCCTGAGAACCGCATATTCAAGGGTGCTGAGAAGGTCGCCACCATCCCTGCTGCGAATGACGCGGCGAACATCGTGCTGACCCAGCAAGCGAAAATCAAGAAGTGGCTGATCTGCTCGATGAACGACGAAGGTGTTCTGGGCGCGGTGCGGGCGATGGAAGGTCAGGGGTTCACCGCTGCGGACGTGATCGGCATCGGCATCGGCGGCAGCACGTGTCTGGTGGAGTTCGAGAAGTCCAAACCCAGCGGTTTCTACGCCACCTGCCTGATCAGCCCCAAACGACACGGGTATGAGACCACCGAGAACCTGTATAAATGGGTCAAAGACGGCATCCAGCCTCCGAAGGACATCAGAACCAAGGGGATCATGATCAACCGCAGCAACTACAAGACGATCATGAAAGCGGAAGGGTTGATGGACTAAAGATGGCGGATTGCTATCTTCAGTTCCACGGAATCAGTAAGCTGTTTCCCGGTGTGAAAGCACTGAACCAGGTTTCTTTCGAGGTCAATGAAGGCTCCGTCCATGCCATGATCGGCGAGAACGGGGCCGGTAAATCGACCCTGCTGAAGATACTCAGCGGGGTCTATATGCCCGATGGCGGCGAACTGCGGCTGGGTGGTCAGCATGTGGTGTTCCACTCCTCTTCGGATGCGTTTGCCAACGGCGTGGCGGTGATCTACCAGGAGCTCAACCTGGTGCCGAACATGACGGTGGCCGAGAACATCATGCTGGGCCACATCCCCAGTCAGCTGGGTGTGGTGGACCGCAAGGGGCTGCTCAAGGCGGCCGAGGCGCGTATCACCGAGCTGGGTGAGAACATCCCTCTGAATGCCAAGGTCTCCTCGCTGCCGATTGCACAACGTCAGATTGTGGAGATCGCGAAAGCACTCTCCCGCGACGCCAAGGTGATCGCATTTGATGAGCCCACCAGCAGCCTTTCGCAGCGCGAAGTGCAGAATCTGTTCGGCATCATCCGCTCACTGAAGGCGCAGGGCAAAGTGATCCTGTATGTCTCACACCGGTTGGAGGAGATATTCGAGATCGCCGACTCGGCTACGGTACTGCGTGATGGTCAGTTGGTGAAGAGCTTTGACACACTGGATGGCATCACCACCGGTGACCTGGTGAGTGCCATGGTGGGGCGTGCTATTCAAGATATTTACAGCTACACTCCTCGTCCGATTGGTCCCGCCGTGCTGCGCGTGGAGGGCCTCTTTGGTCGCGGCCTCTCCGCACCCGCCAGCCTTGAGGTGGGCAAGGGTGAGATCGTGGGCATCTTCGGGCTTGTCGGCGCGGGCCGGAGCGAGCTGCTGAAGCTGATCTACGGTGCCGTTCACCCCAAAGCGGGGCAGGTGGAGGTGGGCGGTGAACCGGTGAGGGCTACCGGACCGATCGCCGCCATTGACAAAGGTCTGGTGCTCTGCCCGGAAGACCGCAAGAGCGAAGGGATCATCGGGATACGCTCTGTGGCGGAGAACATCAACATCAGCGCCCGCCGCAAGTTTTCCAATATGCCCTTCATTATCAACATGCCGATGGAACGCCGCCACGCCCAGAAGCAGGTGGATGCTCTTTCCATCAAAACCCCTTCACTAGACCAGCTGATCGGCAACCTCTCGGGCGGGAACCAGCAAAAGGCGATTTTAGCACGCTGGCTATCGGAGAACCCCACGGTGATCATGATGGATGAGCCCACGCGTGGCATCGATGTAGGCGCGAAGAGCGAGATTTATTCCATCATCTTCCGGCTGGCGGAGCACGGCGCAGGGGTGCTGCTGGTCTCCAGCGAGCTGCCCGAGGTGCTGGGCATCTGTGATCGCGTGATCGTGATGCGCAGCGGTCGGTTGGTGGACTCGGTTGAGCGCGGGCAATGCGACGAGAAGGGTATTTTGGGATTGGCACTGCCCGTGGCTGAAGAAGCGGCTGTCTGAACCACGGATTACACGGATTACACGGATGGCACGGATGGGCACGGATGGGGTAAATGCCAATCGGGAGATTGGCGTTCCGGGCGTAGGGGCGATTCGTGAATCGCCCTGGGTGGCGGGGCTGAGAAGTAGATAATAAACAAATGAGAAGGGCAATGAACGCATGAGTGTTACGAATACAACCCAAAAACCAGAAATAACCCCGGGTAGCCCGGCCTCACCGCAGCCATCCCTCCGGCTGCGCTTGATGGGGCTTCTTGACCGCGCCGGGATGCTACTGGTGTTCATCGTGATGTTCGTGTGCGCCTGCTTCTTTGTGGATGGGTTCAGCTCCGCTTTCAACATGAAAAGTCTGCTGCTGTCGGTGTCGATGGTGGGAATGAGTGCCTGCACGATGCTGTTCTGCCTGGCCTCGGGGGATTTCGACCTGAGCATCGAGGCGGTGGTGGCGATGTCCGGTGTGCTGGCGGCGATGGTGGTTTCCGCGAGCGGCAATGTGATGCTGGGGATAGTAGCGGGTATCGCTGCGGGCGGCGTGGTCGGACTGTTGAACGGCGTGATCATTGCCAAACTTAAAATCAACGCGCTGATCACCACACTGGCGACCATGCAGATCGTGAAGGGCATCGGATACATCATCTCCGATGGGAAAGCGGTGGGGGTGTCCAACGAGGCCTTCTTCGTGCTGGGCAATGCCAGGCCTCTGGGTGTGCCGCTTCCGGTGTGGATCACGGTCATTTGCTTCATCGTGTTTGGGTTCCTGCTCAACCGCACCATCTACGGTAAGAACACCCTGGCCATCGGCGGCAACGCGGAGGCCGCACGTCTGGCCGGTGTGGCGGTGGACCGCGTACGCATCTGGATTTTCCTCATCCAGGGTTTGATCGCCGGCTTTGCGGGGGTGATTCTGGCCTCGCGCATGACCAGCGGGCAGCCGAAGACCTCCGAGGGGTTCGCGCTGGAGGTGATCTCCGCCTGCGTGCTGGGAGGGGTGTCGCTCTCTGGCGGTGTGGGCACCATCATGGGCGTGATGGTGGGTGTGCTGATCATGGGCACGATGCAGAATGTGATGAACCTGATGAACGTGGAGCCGTTCTACCAGTATGTCGCCCGCGGCGGCGTGCTTCTCGCGGCCGTGATTTTCGACCTTTACCGCCAGCGCGTCCGCAACGCGCGGCTGTGAGGGATGAGGGGATTTGGTGGTGGCGGTGTTCATGTCCACCTCGTCCTACTCGTCATACCCGTCCTATCGGTGCTTCACTGCAAAACAAAAAAACTGCATGGATTACCAAATATTGTGTAAAATCAATTGAGTATTAGCAATGTTTTGGGGTATCCTTATTACACCCTGCTACAACACGACCAACGGTGGAGTAACGACGCAGTATGAAACGGATTCAATGCATCATTCGCCCCTTCAAGCTGGATGAAGTGAAGATGGCACTGGGTGAGGCTGGAGTGGTGGGCATGACCGTGACGGATGTGCGCGGATGTGGAAGTCATGCCGAGGCACGCGAGAGCTTCCGAGGTGCCGACTACACGGTCTACCTGCCGCCAAAGGTGCAGATCGAAATGGTGGTGCGCGATGAGGATATGGATATGGTCATTGACACTGTGTTGCACTTCGCTAGCACGGGCGAACAAGGTGACGGGAAGATATTCATCTGCCCGGTGCTGGATTCTGTGCGCGTGCGGACCGAAGAGCGTGGAGATATCGTGTTGTAAGCTGTATTCAGGAGGTGCCCGCATGGGGCGTACCGGTCGGCCTTTACATTACTAGAAATTCTGGTTACTGTGGCGATTATAGCCATATTAGTTGCCATACTCACACCTGCGCTGCATGAGGCACGGGGTGCCGCTATACGCACCAAGTGCCAAGCCAACCTGCAGCAGATCGGCTGCGCCTTTGGGATGTATGCGGCGGATTTCGACGACACTCTGCCCACCCCTGGCGGACGCAAGGAGTTCACCACGTCAGGAAGCTGCGAAAGCCCGGAGAACGGCTGGGTTCAGTCCGCCGCGCCGGGTCAAAATAAAGACATCGGCGGGATATTCCCCTACGTGCGCTCGCGCACCAACAACCCCACGACAAACCTTTGGAGCTGCACCTACGCCATACCAGGCAAAGACCACGTGTTCTCCCCTGGCCAAAACTATGTGATGAACGACTATGTTCGCATGGGCCATCCCGGTCAAGCTGTGACGAGTCCGGGTGCCTGTAAATGCGGTTCGGCAACGATGCCCTGCGCTGGCTATTTTGATGGGGCATCTATGGGCGGTCTACCCAACCCCTCGCAACTGATCCTCATATATGAAGCGGCTCAACGAAAAGATGGCTGGGTCGACCGGAACGGCAGTCTCTATTTCAGCGAGGGGGCTGCGTCCGCGCATCCGCCGATGCCCGCCAACTCACCGACTGTGTACCATCTTGGCCGCAGCAACTGGCTGTTTGTGGATGGTCACGTCAAGACACTGCGCATTGAAGAGACATGGTGCGAAGATGGCCGGGGTCAGATGCAGAACATCAGCTACTACAACACCGATCTGGCTGAGGTGCTGGTGAAGCGGCTCAAGGTCACTAATGGTGGTGGTCAGGTGGACATGTGGGACCCGCAACTGCCCGGGGTGGTCTATCCGTGAGGCAATGATGCTGATGAACACATAACCAAACCCAAATCTCCTATAATATACTAAACGGCGTCGGACCAAATCGACCGAACCGTAGGAGGTATACGGCATGATGTGGAAGAATATGGGGATCTGTCTGCTGGCGGCCGCGACGCTGGCGGCTGCGACGATGGGTTCGGCGGCGCCAGCGCAGAACCGCAACCGCTGGGATACCTTCAGCGAAACCTGGGTGGCCACCGATGGGCTGAAGCGAGAGCTTCCCACCAGCGCGACAGTGGGAGCCCCTCGAGCAAAGAAGCAGATCGCCATTTTCTACTTCCTGTGGTTGGGAGAACATGCTTATAGCGGGCCGCACGATATCTCCAAAATCCTGAAGCAGGACCCCACGGCTTTGTCCAAGCCTCAAAGTACGCTTTGGGGGCCTGAAGGCGCCTTTCACTTCTGGGCGGAACCCCGGTTTGGCTACTACAATACCGATGATTTGTGGGTGATCAAGAAACATGCGCAGATGCTGGCGGACGCCGGTGTGGACCTAATCCTCATGGATAACACCAACAACGTCACGTATACCAAATACTACATGGCGGTGCTGAAGGGCTTCAGTGAGGTGCGTGCGATGGGAGGCAAGACGCCGCAGGTGGCTTTCATCTGCCCCTTCGGTGATCCTACCTATTCTGTCACCCAGATGTGGGAGAATCTTTACAGCAAGGGGCTATACAAAGACTTGTGGTACCAGCTTGATGGTAAGCCGTTGATTCTAGCCGACCTTGATGCTGTGAACATCGGCTTCGGCAACGACTCGCGTAACCAGTCTGAGCTGCTCACCTCAGGTATGACTCTGGGCCAGAGTTTCGTCTCGACGGTGCCGTTTGAGGCGGTTTCCGTATACGCACCCACCTGGGGAACTAAGAAATCGGGTTTCACCATGAAGCTGTTCCGCGGCGCGCAGGTTGGAACACCGCTGGCTCAGCGGAAATGCACCAATGTGCTCGATAACGAAATGGTACAGTTGCCACTCTCGACGGCACTGCCTGCCGGTGAATACACAGTGCAGATCAGCAATCCGGTGGGCACCATCGGCTGGTGGGGCCATACCGATGATGTATACAAAGATGGTCAGGCGTTGATGAACGGAAAGCCCACGACGGGTGACCGTGTGTTTCGCGTGGTGCCGAAAAGCAGCGATGGGTTGAAAATCCGTAATTTCTTTACGGCTCGAAAGCCGATGCCTGGTTATTTTACTGGGCCTAGCGGTCCTAACCAGTGGGGCTGGCTGGAGATATCCCCGCAGCACGTGTTCAAGAACGCAAAGGGACAGTCTGAAATGGTGTGTGTGGGCATCGCCCAGAATGCAGCCGATGGGAAGCTGGATGCGATGACCAACCCGCGCTCACTGGGTCGCAGCTACCAGAAGGGCACCCTGCCTAAAGACGCCAGCAAGGCGGCATATGGTCTGAACTTCACCGAACAATGGAACCGCGCGTTGAAACTTGACCCGCAGTTTGTGTTTGTGACCGGCTGGAATGAGTGGATAGCCCAGCGGTTTACAACATCGAATGGCACCGTGATGTTCGTGGACCAGTTTGATATGGAGCACAGCAGGGATATCGAGCCGATGAAAGGCGGGTTCGGCGACGACTATTACTACCAGTTCGTGAACTATGCACGCCAGTTCAAGGGAGCTCGACCAATCCCAGTGGCGGGTAAAACAAAAGCGATCTCGCTGAAGGCAGGTTTTGCTCAGTGGAACGACGTGAAGCCGGAGTTCCGCGATGATATCGGCGATGTGTCCCATAGAGAGCATCCGGGATACGACAAGTTCAAAATATACAAAAATGAGACGGGTCGGAATGACATCGTGACGGCGAAACTGAGCAGAGATGCGCAAAACCTCAGTTTTTATGTGCGCTGCCAACAACCGATCAGCTCGCCGGTAGGTGCACTCCGATGGATGCAGTTGTACCTTGATGTCGACAAAAAGCACACCAACGGCTGGAACGGTTATGACTACCGCCTGAATGGTTTGGTGCTGAATGACGCCGCAGGTCCCTACATCGTTCTGGAGCGCAGTCTTGGCGGATGGAAATGGAAGGCTGTGTCGAAGGTCAGATTTACTCTGAGCGGCAAGGAGCTGATGGTGCAGATACCCCGCATAGTTCTAGGATTGAGCAGCTCGGACAAAGATCTGAGCGTCGACTTCAAGTGGGTGGACAACGCACTGAAGACAGGCGACATCCTTGAGCTTCTAGAGGATGGCGATACCGCCCCCAATGCGCGGTTCAACTACCGCTACCATGTGAAGTAATCAGCTCGTGAAGGGGCATGCCGCACTTTCGCAAAGTGTCAGAGGGCTTGTGCAGTTATAATGAATAAAACGGCTTCGGATCAAATAGACCAAACCGCAGGAGGTTTTCGGCATATGTGGAAGAAAATGGGGATGTGTCTGCTCGCGGCTGTGACGCTGAGTTCCGCAGCACTGGCACAAAGTGGAGGCACCTGGGACACCTACAGCGACACCTGGGTGGCCACTGATGGCTTGAAACGAGAGCTGCCTAACAGCCCAAAGGCGAGAGCGCCGCAGGCGAAGAAGCAGATCGCGATGTTCTATTTCCTTTGGATGGACACCCATGCCTATAGCGGCCCGCATGACATCACTCAGATTTTAAAGCAGGACCCTCAGGCACGATTCAAGCCAGACAGTCCGTTGTGGGGAAAAGATGGGGCCTTCCACTACTGGGGCGAGCCGCGGTTTGGTTATTACACCGATGATGATCTGTGGGTCATCAAGAAACACGCGCAGATGCTCGCTGATGCTGGTGTCGATCTGATCGTGTTCGACACCACCAACAACTGGACCTACAAGCCGTTCTACATGGCGCTGCTGCAGGGTTTCTGCGAGGTGCGTGCCAACGGCGGACGAACACCGCAGATCACCTTCCTGTGCCCATTCGGTGACCCCACCGCCTCGGTCACCCAAGTCTGGCAGGACCTCTACACCAAGGGGCTATACAAGGATCTGTGGTATAAACTCGACGGCAAGCCGTTGATCCTGGCGGACATGGATGCGCTGGCGACCGGTTTTGGCAACAACGCGCAGAACGCCCCGGATTCTCTGAAGCCTGGTATGACGTTGGCACAGAGCTTCACATCAGCTGAACCATTCGTTTCTGTCGCTGCCCGCACTCCTACCTGGAGCACGAAGGGTTCTGGGTATACCATGAAGCTGTTCAAGGGCGGTGTCAATGGCGAGCTCGTGGCTCAAAAGAAGTTCACTAATGTAAGCGATAACGCCATGGTCACCCTTCAAGTCACACCGGCACAGCCGGCCGGTCAGTATACCATTCAGATCAGCAACCCTGTGGGCACCATCGGATGGTGGAGCAACACGGATGACGTGTATAAAGACGGCGAGGCGATGACCAATGGCAAGCCAGTGCCGGGCGATCGCGTATTCAGGGTCTCGCCGCAAGATGATGAGGCGGTGAGAATTCGCCAGTTCTTCACAGCCCGAAAACCGATGCCCAGTTATTTCGCCGGATCTGACGGCCCGAACCAGTGGGGCTGGCTGGAAATCTACCCTCAGCACGTGTTCAAGAACGCCAAGGGCGAGGCGGAGATGATGTGCGTGGGTACCGCTCAAAACGCCGCCGACGGGAAGCTGGACGCCATGTCCAATCCGCTCTCTCTGGGCCGCAGCTATGTGAAGGGCACCATACCCAAGGACACCAGCAAGACCGCTTACGGGCTCAACTTCGAGGAGCAGTGGGGCCGGGCGAAGAAGATCGACCCGCAGTTCATCTTCGTGACCGGTTGGAACGAGTGGATCGCCCAACGGTTCAAAACCCCCGAAGGCACCGTGCAGTTCGTGGATCAATATGACATCGAGCACAGCCGCGACATCGAGCCGATGAAGAGCGGATTCGGCGACGCCTACTACTACCAGTTCGTCAACTACGCACGGCAGTTCAAAGGGGCACGTCCCATTCCTGTGGCTGGCAAGTCCAAGACGATATCCTTAAAGTCTGACTTCGCTCAGTGGAGCGACGTCAAGCCGGAGTTCCGTGATGACATCGGCGATGTTTACCATCGCAACCACCGCGGTTATCACAACTTCACGACGTATATCAATGAGACTGGCCGAAACGACATCGTGGTGGCAAAAGTGAGCCGCGACAAGCTCAACCTGAGCTTCTACGTGCGCTGCCAGAATGCGATCACCGACCCCTCTGGTGCCAGCCGATGGATGCAGCTCTATCTGGACATAGATAAGAAACACACCAATGGTTGGAATGGCTACGATTACCGCTTGAACGGCTCAGTGCTGAATGATGCGGCCGGCCCCTACATCGTTCTGGAACGGTGCCTGGGCGGTTGGAAGTGGAAGGTGGTTGCGAAGGTTCGTCTGAGTCTGAGCGGTAGGGAGTTGATGGTGCAGATACCACGCAAGGCGCTGGGACTCAGCAGCTCAGACAAGGGGTTAAGCATCGATTTCAAGTGGGTGGACAACGCCCTGAAGACGGGCGATATCCTCGAGCTGCTTGAGGATGGCGATACCGCGCCCAACGCACGCTTCAACTACCGCTACCAGGTTAAGTAGACAGCAAACCTCGGGGGCACCGCGTGCGGTGCCCCCATGCTCATATACGCTCGCTGCCGTTTGTAGTTATAGTCCAGCAGCCCCTCCGGGTACCAGCACAGCTCTGAAGTTTTTGCCGACCTCGACCGTGGCACTATAACTGCCCGCTGTGGTAGCTCGGTAATAACAAAAGCCCCAAGCACGGCATTTCGCTGGTACACTACTGTCCATAGAAGTCATCCCGAGTGCTGGCAGGGTTGATCCATTTGGCATGACACCACGGGTCGGTATAGTGGTTATTTTGTAACGCGGGTCGGTCGTCTTGTCGGTTAGCAGCAGCGCCACTGACCAGTCGACCAGGAGCTGTTCGGCAGTATATCCCGTTACCTTTTTAAGGTTGTCATCATTGATATAAGGTGAGGTGCCACCGATCTGCTTAGTTGCCTCAGGTCCAAACCGGTCGTTCAGGTATGCACAAAATGGGAACCCGCCGCCATACATGAACTGGCTGTTTGTGAGAATATAGGAAAATCCATTCGGGTAACGAAGGAAATTCGAGTAGAGGGCTGAGGAAAAGTGATCAGGGGCTGTTTTGAACCACGCAAATTCTGACATGCCTTCATTAATCGTTTTGTATCCGCCATTACCTTTGCCTTGCCACCAGATGCTGTGGTGAAGCTCGTGTGCGAATAACCCCGCCATCATCTCATTATTGTTCATTGAAGCCGAAGTAAGGTCTATTGTGATCATATCGACCCCGTTTAAGGAACTAATGTCGGGAGAGAATATCCCAGAATCGGTGATTGACATGCCAAGCACGTATATCTTTGGATCATGATCAATGTCACTAGTAGGGCCGAAGAGCGCCACATCAAGCTCGTAGACACGATCGAACTCTGTCACAGCGTACTCAATTTCATCATCCGGAATCATCGAACTGATCTCAGCAGGTATCCATATGTAACAATGCGTACCTATGGCCCGCAACTCCATGTTGAACTCGGTGGCTGGGTTACCCACTTTGAAGAGGTGGGTATCGCCCACCTCTGGCATATAAACTCTCGTGGATCGTGTTGCCGGGGTGGTTTTGCTGATTTGGCTCATAAGATTGCCCGTAATCGCATGATCATCTTCCGACGGTACAGAGCAGCTGGTCCGGTTTTGGGTGCCGACTTGAGCCACTGTGATTGGCTCATATGGTGGCTGGGTATCCATCTCAGGCCACGGTGCAGGATCACCAGTGCGGTATACCACCAGCACATCATCGGGATGTACGTCGAAGCGTGCCACGCCAAGTGCATCAAACAGAACCGGGCGATATGGCAGGTTCTGATCAGATGTCGAATCTGAGTTCCCTCCGCAACCCGTAAAGCCAATGGCTACTGCAAGAATTGCCAGTATGGAGGTAAAGCGATATTTCCGATTAATAGACATAGAAACCTCCGATATATAACATAAGATCGTGTGATCTTTATGGAGTATTGCATATTTACACCGTCGCTGTCACTCAATATATGACTCCGAAAGATCATCGAGCTGTCGGGACACAGATAGCCACATCAAGCTGTCACTGCTTCGGCTCCTTCACAGATCGGCACGTGAGCGGGCACACTTGAGATGGCCGCATCGATTTTGAGCGCTGCCGGTAACGGGGATGATAGGGACACGAACTCATTTATTAGTTCGGTCATGACTAGCACTCGGGTGAAGTATTTCCGAATCATGATAAGAAACCTCCAGCCATTCAATAGACAGAAAATGGCCCTGTATAAATCGTGATATGAGTGTGACTGCCTTCCGTAACAGATTGGTGTCTTATATGATACCTTGACAGGCGGAGTTATTGTGTATAGTTACTGGTAAATTTGCCATGAAGTGTACTAAATCATTCATATATCGCCATGATCAGCCTATATGATGCTTACAGATACACTGGAAGTAATCACACTATTGTGCTATATTGTTGGCAATACAAACCCAAATCGGAGGCAACCAATGGTTCGAGTCGCGATTACCGGATTAGCCCACGGCCACGTAAACGCCTATGTGAATGTATGGCAGCAGAGACCGGAACTTGATATTGAAGTGGTCAGTTGCTGGGACCGCCAGGCGGAGCGCGCCCAGGCCTTCGCAACCCAGTTTAACATCCCCTGCGTAGCGGAACTTGACGAGATACTGAACGATAAGTCGATAGAGGCCGTAGTCGTAGCCAGCGAAACAGCCTTCCATTCTGAGTTGGTTGTGAAGGCTGCCAACGCCGGCAAAGTGGTGATCCTGCAGAAGCCCATGGCATTGACCCTTGAGCAGGCAGACGCCATCGTAGAGGCCGTGAAGGCCAACAACACCCGCTTCACCATGGCCTGGCAGATGCGCGTAGACCCCGAGAACCTGCGCATGAAAGAACTTCTAGCGACCAATGACTTCGGCAAGATTTTGATGGCACGCCGACGGCACTGCCTCTCTACCCACACCTGGCCTGGTTTTGAGAACACCTGGCACAACTCCGCCGAACTGAACCGCGACATCTGGGCTGACGATGCCTCTCACCCGATGGATATGCTGCACTGGCTGCTTGGCGTGCCGGCTTCCATCACCGCGGAGATCAGCACCATCGTGAACCCCAAAGTGAAGAACGACAACGGCATCGCCATCCTGCGCTACGACAGTGGCCTGATCGCTGAGGTTGTCAGCAGCTTCACCAGCGTGACCGGTGAGAACACCACCGAGATCCTGTGCGAGAAGGGCATGATCGTGCAGAACTACGGCGACGGCCCCAGCAGCGGTCTGCGTCCTGAGGGTGGTATCTCTCTGAAGTGGTTCCTGGCGGGCGAACCGGCATGGCATCAAGAGAACACCATCCGCACCCAGGGTGAGCGCATCCCCGGGCTGGCAGAGCCGCTGTCGATCTGGCTGCACGGCAAGCGCGACCCCATCTGCACCGCAGAGGATGGCCGCGACAGCCTGCGAATGATCCTGGCCTGCTACGAAAGCACCGAGAAGGGCTGCCGCGTCAAGCTGTAGGCCTTTTCGTGAACCGCCTTATTGGACGGATTCGACGGATACGACCGATCAACTCGATTGGCCAGATCCGTCGAATCCGTCCGGTTTATTTTTAGTAGTCCGCAACCTGGGTGATGGTGACGCCCTGGGAGGTAATATGTGATGCTGCTGCCCATTTTAGTTTCGGCTGTGTTGCTGGTTGTGTTCACTCGAGGATCGCAGGCGCGGACTGAAGGCATTGATTTGCTGGTGGTCAATGACTTTGAGTATGGCCTGGATGGATGGTTCACGAATGATGCTGGCCGGAATAACCCATCCGCCACACCGTATGTGCAGATCGACATCAGCAACCAGGCGCATTCCGGCAAAGGCGCACTTGAGATGTCATTTAGCGATGTGAAGGAATGGGCCGCCGCCACCTACAGCTTGGTCCCCATCTGTCTAGCCTGGGCAGAAGCCCGCGTGGACACTCTGAATCTATGGGTAAAGGGCGATGGCCGAGAGGTGACTCTTACTGTAGGGTTCCAGGGCACCAAAGATGACATGAAGCCCGGTCTTTTCCATCGCGTTCAAGTGCCGGTCAAGGGCACCGATTGGCTGCAAGTCAGCATCCCATTCGAGCAGCTTCAAGCCAGCCAACCCGAAGTCAAGCTACGTGCCATATCGCTATATTCGCTCTACATCGGTGTGATGTCCGACATCGCAGCAGCGAAAGTGTTGATTGATGACATAACAGTCAGCCGCCGCGGCACAGGTACACAATATCTATACGCCGGAATCCATGATGCTGCGGTAAAGCGGTTGCCGCCTGCCCGTAAAATGCCGCGGTTAGGCAACTGGTCATGGCCATTCACAAACCCCGAGTATCTTGAGCCGCTGCAGAAACTGGGTCTGGGCTTCAGCGACGGAATCACCGATGGGCCGGCCCTGGAGATGTTTTACTTTACCAAAGGCTGGCTGACAAATGTGATCCCAAACCGGCTTCGCGCTCCTCAGGCATTGGCGGGGTTAGGATTGACGTCAGAAGATATTGATCAGGATTCGCAGGGTCACCGTGCGGATAACGGATTTGAAGGCGCCGTTTACCATCCTGAAGTGATCACGCGGATGAACCACTCGTTGACCATCCAGGTGGCGCCATTGAGCAAGGCTCCGTGGGTCACCTCGTTCATCTTTACCGCTCCCACCAGTATGTACGGTGAACTGCATTTCCCAATGTCCACCACAGGGCAGTACATGGTATTCAGCCGTCCGGCCAAGCAAAGCTTCCGTGCTTGGCTCCGGCAGGCATACGCAGGCAGTTTGTCGGCGTTACGTCAAGCGTGGGGTGAGCCTGTTCCGAGTTGGGACGTAATCGTACCACCGGATGGTCACAACGCCAACGGCGAAGGGTTGGACATCAGCCAAAAGTGGAGCGACTTTATCCACTGGTACAACTGGTGCATGTTGGAGATAGCCCGCAACGGCTACACTACCATGCGTAACTGCACCCGAAAGCCGATTGAGGGTATGCTGGGTGGCCCAAAAGTGGGGATGGGGCAGGGGATAGAGCTGGGGAACATCGGACCGATGATGAAGATGCTAGGCAGCATCAAACCGGCATTGTTCAATGATACCGATGCACAGACGTTATACTCAGTGCGGTATTCACAGACGGCAGCCCGGCACTATGGCGTGACGCTGATGGTGGAACACGTGGGGCCTCCTTACCTGGCGCTGGCCCATCAGTATGAGATGCTGTTGAACGGTCTGGCTGTTGGTGCCAGTGTATTCCATCTGGCCCATCTGGGTGAGTTGTTCCAGCCTGAGCACTTCTTCGCGAAGGCGTGGCGGGCACTGGCTCCTGTGGTTCGTGAAGTTGATACGCCCGGAACTCAGTCCAAAGCGTTGATGTTCCACAGCTATATGACCGCGTGGTATCGAAAATCCCGAAACAATGCCGATGGTCTGAACCTGTACGACGGTGTGAATACCTTGTGGTCGAGTGGTCTGGGATACCCGAGCTGGGGACGAGTGTTGGATAGCCCCGGTGTGGCCGACGATCAGATGGTCGAAGACGGGGTGCTAAAAGGGCATACGCTGCTGGTGATACCAAACGCCAGTGTGACGGTCACTTCCCAGAAGGCAGTTCGATCGATACTTGATTGGGTGAAAGCTGGTGGCATGCTCATCGGGTTTGGCGAGGGGTGTTTGGGCTACACGGTGCTCCCCAACCGGCAATTACGCCCATCGCCAGGTTTTGCAGATACTTTCACAAACCAGCAGCTAGCCGATGCCAGGAAGCAGGGCCTGCCGCGACTGGAAAAACAGCTAGGCAAGGGGCGTGTGGTGCTGTATCTACGTGCTGCTGATGTGGAGGAGCGAATGCCCGACGGCAGCAAGTTTGTAGATTGGGTGATGCCCCAACTAGCCAATGAGGCCGCCAAGGCAGGGGTGAAGCCAAAAGTGACCAGTGACGCAGGTGACACCGTGAACCCGCTTTATGCTGGCCAGGATCGATCCACTCGTCGCCATATTTTCACGTTGGACACAATAGTCAAAACCAGGGGTTCCAGTGTTCCGGTGTTCGTCACAAATCAACGCGTGAGGCTGCTGTTTGACAAGTCACTGCGGGGTGAGGCGGAGTTGATCAATATCACGGATAGTTTTGAGTCGGTGCAGGGCGGAAAGGCAGCCTTCGACGCCGATGACCGCGTTCTGCGCATACGCTTCAGTGTGCCCACTGAGCTGGTGATATCCTATGGTGACAGCGCGAGCGGGATAAAAGCAGCGCGACACCCATTGCTGTTCTGGGATCACACGACGCTGGTATTGAGCCCGGCAGGTGAGTTCGGCGTGAGGCAAACGCAGGAACCCATCACTGTTGGAGCTGACGGCAGCCTTTCACCCGCCGATGTCAAAGTGACCCGGTTGATCCATGGTGACATGCATCGGGCAAACCACGGGCGCGGCCCCACCTTCCAGTTGCAGCTAAGGCGCAAGGGAGCGGTTCATATCAGCGTGAACTCCGTCTCAACCGATGCGGTTTTGGTGGTATACCTCGATGCAGTCGAAGTGCTGCGCCAGATGTTAAGCCGCTCCGATAGCCACACAGTGCCACCTGTCGGTGAGATACATCGCACTTTCAGCGTGGATGTGCCAGCGGGTGAACACACTGTGAAGATCGATAACCTGGGTGCCGACTGGATGTCGATTGACGACTACCGGTTTGAAGGATTATGACCATCAGCTTCATGCATCATCACATACCCCCCAGCGCAGATGCGCTGGGGGGTATGTGATCGTAGGGGCAAGCCCCTGTGCTTGCCCGTTTAACGGTTTGGGCGAGGAGACCTCGCCCCTACGCCAACCGTAGGCTCTTGATCTCGAAGGGGCGGAAGCTGAGCGCGATGGTGCTGTCCTGCACCTCCACACCCTCGATCGGCTCCTCCATGAGGTTCACCACCGTGGCCGACGATACCGGCAGGCCGCATGTCACCAGGCAGTCCACATCGGCACCGGTGCCCTCATACAGTCGCACGATCAGACCTTCGCCGTCTTCCGCACGCTTGATCGCCTCCACATAGACGCTAGAGGAGCTCAGTTTCAGAATGCTGCCCTTGCTGCCGCTCTCCAAAACCCGTAGCGGGCTGTTCAGCACATGCGCGGCTTGACGTACTTGGCCCTTCACGTAGTCACCGGTGTGTGGGTATAACGCGTAGGTGAAGCTGTGCTGGGCACGGTCGGCCACAGGATCGGGATCGCCTGGGGTGCGCAGCAGGTGCAGGCTGATCTGCCCCTGGTGGAAGGCGTGGCCGTATTTGCAGTCGTTGAGTACCGCCACACCGCGTGACCGCTCGCTGAGGTCAACCCAGCGATGGGCACAGACCTCAAACATGCTGTATTCCCACACGGTGTTTTGGTGGGTGGGCCGCTGGATGGTGCCAAACTGGATTTCGCAGTCAGCGGTGTTGGTGTGGATGGTGGTGTCGAAGTCCGCACGCAGCTGCTTGGCGGCGTCCTTCCAGTCGCATTCGGTGCGGAACTCCAGACTGGCTGATCCCGCTGTGAGGGTGATCCACTGCGTCAAGCTGCTCTCGCCGTAGCGACGGACCTGCTTCAGCACCGCCTGCGGACCGTCCACATAAGCACACTGCTCCACGAGCTCCATATACTGTGGCATCTGGTCGGATAACCAGATTGGGAAGTCCCAGGCATCGCCATAGTCATCATAGATACGGAGCTGGTTGCTGGGTGCTTCGAGTGCTTCAAATCCGGTCTTCTTGTCAAACATGCTGATAAGATTCCCACTGGCGTCAAACTCGGCGCGCACCAGCTCGTTCTCCAGCAGTGTCTCGGTAGCCGTCACTTCGGGAATCGCCTCCTGGCTGAGGATGCCGAAGCCGCAAGAGGGGGCCTGCGCCCACTGCCAGCCGCCGTCGGTCTTCACCCATTCACTGCGAAGCCAGCTCTGGCTGTTGAACACGCCTGCAGAACCCTGTCCCAGCGACGTCAGCGCGGTGCTGGTCAATGCGCAGACTTGCTCAGCCATGGCGGCGTACCGCTCTCGGCTTTCGTCGTACACGCGGGTGATGCTGCTGCCGGGGATGATGTCATGGAACTGGTAGAGCAGCACCTCTTTCCAGATTTTCTCCAACTCTGCCTTTGGATACTCCAGGCCTTTCACGCTGTTGGCCCAGGTGCTGAGCATCTCGCAATCACGCAGCATCAACTCGATTTTGCGGTTCCACTTCTTGTTCCGTGCCTGGGTGGTGTAGGTGCCCTGATGGTGTGCGAGGTAGAGCTCGCCCTGCCAACGCTCGAAGCGATGGGCATCCTTGGCGAACCTGGTCAGGAAGTCGCCGCACCATTCCTGCTTCACGCGAGGCAGTCCCAGCAGGTTACCGATGCGCTGCAGACGCTCGATATGCTCTTCGCCCGGACCGCCGCCGCCGTCGCCGATTCCGAAGGCCATATACGCGGCTTCGCTGACACCTTTATCTATGTAACGCTGTTCGGTCACATAGGCTGATGTGGGGGTGGCGCTGCCGTTGTAGGTGTCCTCGGGCAGCAGATGAGTCATTACCTCTGAACCATCGATGCCGCTCCACCAAAAACTATGGTGCGGGTAGGTTTTGAAGCTGTCCCAGCTAAGCTTTTGGGTGACAAACAGCTCGATACCGGCCAGTTTCATCACCTGAGGCAGGCTGCCAGTATAACCGAAGCTGTCGGGCAGCCACACGATCTTACTGTCGATGCCGAACTTCTCGCGGAAATAGTTCTTACCGTACAGCAACTGGCGCACCAGCGATTCACCGCCAGGCAGGTTGGTGTCAATCTCCACCCACAGGCCGCCCAGAGGTTCCCATCGGCCTTCGGCTACGCGTTTCTCAATCTCCGCATACACGCTGGGGTAGTGCTGCTCCATCCATTCGTAAACCTGGGGCTGACTCTGCACAAATACGTATTCGGGATACCGCTCCATCATGCGCAGCGCGGTGGCGAAGGTGCGCGCGCCTTTACGGATGGTCTCACGAATGGGCCACAGCCAGGCCAGGTCGATGTGCGCATGTCCACCAGCACCGATGGTGAGCGTGGCATCTCCGCCTTTTTTGCTTAACTCGGGGGCCAGAATACCGCGTGCCCATTCGGCTTCGACTTCGTTGAGCTTTCTCATTCCCTGGAATACATCGCAAAGCGCGGTGAGTATCTGCGCCTTGCGTGCAGATCCTTCGGGCAGCACGGTGTAGAGGTCCAGCAGCACCTCAAAGTCATAGTAGAGCGCAGCCATCTGCGGGTTCTTGATGGCGATATTGGGCTGTTTATATGGTCCCCAAGTGCCGTGAGCACCGAACAGGCTGTTGGCCCCGGCGTCCATCCATATGTCGACCGTCTCGCCGCCCTTGGCAGGTTCGGCGAAGGGCACCACTCGTTTCCCCTCACAGCCCATGGCGTTTTTGACATGCGCCTTCACGTTGGTTGTGCCGATCACGGGGTTGCCGTCCGCATCCACCACCAGGCCTTCACCGCCCAGGTCGATCAGCAGCACGACTTGCTGGCCGGCGGCTTCAGCAGGGACGGTGCCAGAAAGGTGGAACCAGGCGCAGTCGAACAACTCGCCCCAGTTCTCGCCCACCTTGGCTTCAATGGGCTCACCGGACATGCGTTCGGAGTAGGGGACTGGCTCTTTGGTACGCCAAGCCTCCCAGTCCAGCGGGGCGATGACGGTATAACTGGAAGCATAAATGTGATCCCGAAGTCTAGGCAGCACTTTGGCGATGCGTATTTGATAACTAGGCATAGGTATCCCTCCTGGTTGAGTAAAAGCAGATGATATTACTAATAGTTTAGCAGCGATGGAGTATGATTCCTGCTTGGACGATAAAGCCAGCTTCTGAGCACCGTCGATGTTATTCGTGATTCCGATTCGGTCTTGTGGATGTGCTATACTTGAGACACAGCCAAGAAGCTGCCCTGTGGCGAGAACCACTGGGCTAGACCCCGAACTGGGCATGACCCTCTTAGGGCGCGACCCCCCTACTCCCCCTGTTGGGGCGAGATTATGGGGGCCTCTTATGCTGTATCAAGACACGCGAACACGCAATGTCGTGATTCGTAACAAGCCTCGAATTGGCGAATGGGTTCTGGTTTGCGCCAGTATCGCATACACGCTCTGGATGCTTCCCGGCCAGCTTTCTGAGGCCGTTCGAGTGATCATGAGTGCGCCGATTTTCGGTGGCTAGTGTTCAAAATGCTGGATTCACGTGGTTCGCTACGTGAATCCAGTATTATTACTAGTTTATAATGTATGGTATATATAGATATGTGCCATTACCTTGTGGTATAAATGGAATACAACGGTCCGTGACGACCATTCCCAAGGAGGAATTCCAATGAAACGCAATGGGCTACTAAAGTCTGCCTTGACGCTGACCGCCCTGGTTGTGCTAGGCGCATCCGCATTCGCACAGATTCCGAACGTGAAACCGCCATCGAACAACATGGCCTTCGAGTACAATAGCCTCACTGCTATTGCCTACGAGAATCGCGCGGGTGAAGAACTCGATCTTGGTCTTCGGACTGAAATCTTGATTCGCCCTTACATCTATGTGACTGGTAATCTTACCAGCCGCTGGACTGTAAATGGATGGGGTTCTGCGGTCGATCAAAAAGAAGAGTGGCTGCACATCTATCACAACAAAGACCTGCGCCTGAAGTTCGTGGGCTGGGACCATCCCACCCTGAACGGAACTCCGGGAGCCGCAAATGTGAACATGCTTGTTAAACTGCAAGCTTTCGGTGCTAACGGAAATTCGCTTTGGTTAGGTGCTGACTATGCTCAAGCACCAGATGCCAACGTAGAGTTCCCCGTGATCACCGTTGGTGCAGATTATGGGCATCTCGCACTGGCTGTCGGCCGGCAGGTGCATATAACACAGACCACGGTTGCAGGCAACTACTACAACTACGCGACGATGATCGTAACCCAGCTCTAAGGCTTGGTTATAAAACATCGCCCACTGGATTGTAACACTGCCGATTTTTGGCACGTTGATGAGATTTGGGCCCGCACTAATCAGCGGGCTCCTTTTCCTGTCATGTTCAATCTAGAGGTGAATAACATGCGTATGTACAAAACAGTAGTAGCGAGCCTGTTCATGGCCACAGCACTGGCATCATCAATGTCTGCTCAGCAGCCTAGCGGCGGTATGGGCGGTCTGTTGGTGTCGCCGGGTATCCAGCGTGTGGATTCGCGCGCGGGTGCCACCGGCACGGTCAACTTTGAGCTGTATAATCCCAACACCGTGCCTACTATTGCCACCATAGAGCTCACCTCTTTTCTGCCGAAAGACTGGAGCTATGACGCGCAACTGAACGTACCTCATGCTCGCGATGCCAGTCCGTGGTTAAAGGTATCGCCTGAGACCTACCGATTTGGTCCCTATCAGCAACAGGTTCGCGGATACAACTATACGATCCCTCGCTCCGCCAAGGGAACCTACTGGTGTATGCTGCGTATCAGTCCGCGTCCTGCATCTGGCGCCAGCACCAATAATGTGGTTTTTGAAGTGCCGATCATCTTCAATGTCGGCAGCGGTTACCGTCCAAACATCAAGCTGCAAACGCCTATCGTGACGGCGAACCCAGTCAAAACCGAAAGTAGTCTGGTGCTGACAGTGCCCATGCTTAACCTCGGTGATGGCAACGCGGTCATTACCGCCACAGGAGACATCCGGCCTCTTGAGGGCGGTCGCATTATCAAGACATTTGATGTGCCTGACAAGAACCTGCTTCCTCAGAGCAAAAGATATATCCTCGCCGAACTACCGAAAGTATCTGATGGCAAGTATCGTGTGACGATGCGCATGAACGTGAATAGCCGCACATTGCCCAGAATTAAAGTAGATTTTGCTGTGGTGAAGGGTAAGGCGACAGGCCTTGATGACCCAAAGGTGCTGGAAATGGCTCCCATTTCTATAGAACCTCCGGCATTCGCGTTGGATATGCCGGCCGGGGCCACTAAGCAGCAGGCGTTGCGTATCCGGAACAATGGGACCAAGCCGATTACATTACAGATATCCGCCAACTCTGTGGAACAGGTAATAAGCGGAGCACTTGGGTCGAGTGAACTTCCCCCGCCGCAGGGGCTCACGGTCACTATCGATCCTGTGGAATTGGTGCTTCAGCCGAATGAGCTGGGCAGCAGCCGACTCCAGATAGGTGTAGATAAATCGGCCAAGGGCGATTTATGGATGGCTTTGTCTGTGGCGGTGAAGGGCAGCACCACCAGTCTTCGTGAGATGATCACAGGTAATGTGATGGTCAGTAAGACGGCGGATCCCAAGATGGAAGTCACTGATCTGCAACTCATCAAGGCGCAGGGCAGGCCGATCCAAGTTCGGTTCAATGTGAAAAATACCGGAAACAAAGCGGTCTCGCCGGTCGCCACCGCCGCTATATTGGATCGTGGCGTTCAAGTGGTGAACTACCTGGAAGTGCCTCGTGTTGGTGATGGGGGTGTGATCCCGGGAGCTACGATCGCCAATTCCGTGATGCTTCCGATCGACATTAAGCCTGGGGAATACGTTGTAGAAATATCATATCAGTATACTCCTCAACTTACAGCGAAGGGTCGACTGCCCTTATCTGTAGTAAAACCGGTAAAAAAGACTAAATAAAATGAAAAACCAGTATAAATACTTGGACATTTGGACCAATAGCAAGGTAACATATGAGAGCCTAGCAAATTTGCAGGCATCTATTTGTGTTGCACCCAAGGGGGTGTGAAATGCTCGCATTTACTACTAAGGCGAAGCTGACCACAATAATTGTGCTGTCGATGATGGCACCCATGACTTGGAGCCAGGATGCGTCTATGACACCGGAGCCTGCACAGCAGGTTACCGTGGTGGTGAGACGTGGCGATACGTTATGGGGATATTCGCGCAAATATGGATGCTCTGTAGCGCAAATTAAAGCAGCGAACAATTTGAAGCGTGATTCTGTAGTGCTTGGTGAACAGATTAAAATACCGACCTCGACCCCATCGATGGCTCCAGAAGCCTCTGAAACCGTCGCTGGAGATGCCCCTGTTGATCTATTGAACGGCTCTGCAGGTTCTGCACCCACTCCTGTGATCACTGAGAATGCTCCGATAGTGATGCATACTGTGAAATCTGGAGAAACATTACGATCAATCTGTGAAGCCTACGGTGTCAGTGCGCCGGAGTTCATTAAGCTGAATAAGATCGGTCCGGGATACAGGCTTGCTGTAGGGGCGAAGCTCAAGATTCCAGGGCGTGCCACGCCTGCTGAACCGACATCAGACAATACTAATGTAAGTAATGACGTGCCGACTGCTGTCACCCAAACCGCCGATATAAGTGCTGATGGCACGGACCTGCTGGGGGCAGGGCATCAGTCTGTGGCCAAACCGTCCCCTGGATCCAAACCAGCTAAGGATACAAGCACAAGCACAAGCACGAACACGAGTTCGACATCAAACCAGGCCAAACCTCCGTCAGACCTGGACAGTTGGATCAACGCTGTGCCTGGCGACGAGCCGCCCCCTACACAGAACGCCTTACCGAAAGAAAACGGAACCGAACCTGATAACACATCTGGCAATGTGTTAAAGCCTGATACCCAAAACACAAATACATCCGAGACAGGCTCTCATACAGGCAGTTCTCTGCCATCACTCGGCTCTGAGCAAACGCCTCCGGAGCCGGTACCTGTACAGATGGCATCGCCTGACAGCCAAAATACGGGTACTGAGACGACTACTTCTACAAACACAGATAATACTAGCGGGCCAAATAAGGACCAGTCTGAACTATTGGTGCCTGACACATCGACGGCTGCATCTCCGCCCACTGAACTGCTGGTGCCGGATACCAGCACAGCAGCAAATACCACGAGCACAAATAAGCCCTCTGTCACAACACCGGATGTCAGTAAACCCAATGTGTTAGTGCCAGATGACCAACAGGCGGGAACGACCAATGTCGTTCCTTCTGTGCCTGATGCCGGTGGGGCGACTGTGCTCGTTCCGGATGTTGAGGGGAGCGCTAGCGAAAACTCCACGGTAGTGACCCCAGATGATGGAAGCAGCACAAACAACTATTCATCCAATATAGGTGGTGTAACCAACCTGTTGGATAGTACGCCAGTGGTGACCGATGTTGAGATACCGACGGTCAAGAAGAATCAGCCTCTGGTGACCAATGTATTTGTGGATTCCGACATTAAGCAGGTTCTGTCAGATATCGCGAGTGTGGCGCATGTCGTGATTATCTCGGACGACAGTGTGAAGCCGCAGAATATCTCGATCGAATTTAACAAGGAGCCTCTCGACACGGCTCTCGAAAAGGTGGCTCTGTCTGGCGGATTAGTTTGGAAAGAGCGATCAGATGGTGTTTATCTGGTCAGCTCAGGCACACCCGATTCGCCTCTGTTTCGCGAATTCGCCATGACTAAGCGGTATATGCCATCTAATATGAGCGCTGAAACGCTGGGGGATCTGCTTTCCAGTAGTTGGAAGAACTACTACAAGGTAGACAAAGTTGGGAACATGATCACCATCACAGCACCCCCTCAAGTGTCTGAAAAGATCGAACGCGACCTCAAGATGATCGATTCACCCCTGCGTCAGATCGTGGTGGATGCAGTCATTATCGAGATGACAGCCGATACCGGTATGGACACCGGCTTTAGCTGGAACTTCGGCAAAGGCGGGGTTGATGCGGACCAGAACATAGTGTATGCCAAAGCGACTGAGCTTGACTTTGTGAAGCTCAAGGCTTTGTTGGCAAATGGCAACGCGAAGATGAAGGCAAATCCAAGGGTTTCATGTTTTGAGGGTAGAGAGACCACGCTGACCGTCGGAAAAGAGACTTTCTACTCCATCATCACAGGGAATGCGATATACGGCTCATCACAGATCCAAAAGATAGCCACCGGTATTACCTTGAAGGTGACCGTGTATATCGGGGCTGATGGCTATGTCACGATGAAGCTGGACCCCGAAGTGGGGGACTTTACCACTCCGGTCGGTGGCAATCCTACTGTGACCATACGGCGAGCCAATACCACTATGCGGGTCAAGAGCGGCGAGACTTTGGTCATCGGTGGATTGGTGCAAGAGCTAGAATCGAAGAGTGCGACCAAGGTACCTGTACTGGGCGACCTTCCGTTTATCGGTGAGTTGTTCAAGTCAAATAAGACCAGTAAATCACGAACAGATGTCGTGATGTTGATCACCCCGCACCTTTCTGAAAAGGGAGCGGGCGACGTAACCGAGACGTTGCGTAAGCTAGATGCGTCAGCTTTGAAGCAATAGGCTTGAGATGACACGAGGAGAATGACCATGAAAAAGATCACCAACCAGCCAGGGAGTTCCAGTATTAAGGTAGTGCTCGCAGCAGCATTGCTGGCTTTGGCCGTATTTACGCCATTGGCGGCACAGTCGCCAGACCTTACGGCTACAACGTCAATACCGGATTCTGTGCTTGACCAGGTGGCTGAGCCCAGTCAGAATACGGCGCAACCGGCAGCTAGACGATACACCGTAAAGCATCGAAGAGTCGCGCCTCGCCATACATATACTCAGGTACGCAGACCTGCGCTTGTAGCGGCGGTGCCTGCTGGTCGTACTACGGTGAAAGCGGTGGCGCAGGGATCTGGTGTCAAACTCACCATAAAAAGCCCTAGCTCGCTTGCTGTCAAGGCTAACAACGGCTCAACCATGGTATTGATGGATGTTCATGGTGGACGGGCGGTGGTTCCCGGCAGCTCCAAGGTGAATGGGGTGGCTCTTCGATGGTACATGGCCGCGCGAGATGATGGGCAAAACCCAGCCATTGAGGCATTCTGCGCCAGTGCGATGAAGATGGAGATGTCGCAACCCAGTCCGAATACCGTGGTTGTTTGGCTTTGGCCTGCTGCAGGAAGCTCTGCGAGTGCAGCCCCTGCACAGAACGTGACGAAAAGCAAACCAGCAGTCAGCAACACTTCGTCAACGATGATGGGCGGGGCTACGGCTCCCGTCGCCCAATCGGCACAAGCGAATATGATGCGCTCCGCTGCTCTTGATGCGGTTCGTCGGGCGGGAGCACCGAACGTGATGGTGACGACGGGTGGTCAGGCTGAGATGGGCTCCGGTTCGACCGGCAACGCTTCTTCCATGGCACCCTCCGGTCGATCATCGCTGCAATCCAATGACCCGGCACCTTCACCACAAAGCCCATGGCAGATGTTGCCAGCGGTTGTTTCAGGAAATGCTTCGGATGTGTCGAAGATGATCCCGTTCACCGCACTGGGTGCTGAAGATCCGATGAAGTTTACGGGGATAGCAAGAATACGTCAGCTCACGGTGGGTGTGAGTTATCCAAAAAAACTGACCGGTGCCACACTAAAGTTCAAGATCAGTCATAGTCCGGCTTTGCTGGAAGAGATCTCCAGTATGAAGGTAGAGATTAACCACCGCACAGTGGCCGTTCTGCCTTTAATGCGCAAGGACTACATGGGCCGCGTGTATGAGATACCGATTGACCCTAAACTGTTGGGTAGTTTCAATACCATTACTTTCGGTTTGATAGGCAGCTATACTCTGTTCTGCGAAGATCCCAACAGCCCACTTATCTGGTCTGAGGTTCTGGATGGAAAACTGGTGCTCGATCGACAGGAAGTTCCGGGGTTATATGACCTGGCGGAACTGCCTGCGCCGTTCTTCAGCACCTCACAGAACACTTCTGTAAATCTGAATATGATGGTTGGCCGCCAAAAGGGAAGCGTCTGGGCTGGCTCAGTTGTCGCTGGCTGGTTTGGTGTTCAGTCCGACTATCGGCCATTGAACCTTAAGGTGACAGATTCTCTTTCTGCAGGCAATGTGATCGCGGTCATGCTGGAATCTGAGCTGCCTCAGGTATTATCGCAATATGCAGTTGGCAACCCCAGCATCCAATTGATACCCAATCCTATGGGCGGCGGTGCCGTGTTACTGGTAACCGGCAGCAGCGAAGAGCAGTTGCGGGTAGCCGCAGGTGCCTTAGCATTCTCGTCATTACCTATGAGCGGTTCCCGTGTGGCGGTGCAGGAGTTTACCCCTCCCAGCAAGCGGAACCCATACGATGCGCCGCGCTGGATACCATCTGACCGACCGGTTCGGTTCGGAGATTTGATAGCTCGTGATGCGATGGAATCTGTCGGCTTGACAGCCGATCCTATACGTCTGCCTTTCCGCCTGCCGCCGGATCTTTTCCTGCAGCAGACCAAGGGTTTGCCGATCAACCTGAGTTACCGCTACACACCTGGTCGCAACCAGACCAACAACCGTCTTGACGTGTTTGTCGACAACCAGTTACTGCAGAGCTATCCGTTGCTGTCGCAATGGAACGACCCTGAGGGTGCCGCGCAAACTATTAAACCTGGTTACAAAGAGTATGAAAAACAACGCACATTCTACATCACAGATGCTTACAATAAGCCGACAGCGGGTGAGCTGCAATTCCGGTTTGCGTTTGACTATACGCGTGAAAATCCGTGTAACGACTTCCCGTTCTTCGCGTTCCGGGGAAGGATTGACCCAGACAGCACGATTGATCTGACGAACATTCCGCATTATGTTCGTATGCCGGACTTGTCGCTGTTCGTAAACAACGGATATCCGTATACCAAGCTGGCTGATCTATCGGAAACTGTGTTCTCGCTGCCGGATAACCCCAGCACAGCGGAGCGGACTGCGCTCATGGCAGTGTGCGCCAGATTTGGTGCTATCACAGGCATGGCTCCTTACCGGCATGTATTGATCAACGGCGCTCAGACGGCTCCGCTTGGTAAAGACATCATCGCCATCCGTGACGATAATGGTGCCGCCTTACCAGATGCATGGCGCGATGCGCTGCAACTACGCGCTCAGGGTGGTGGATTCCGTATACGAGACAACGACCTGAATGACCTGTTCAACGACACAGATGGGCAGCTAAACAGGCAAGAACTGGGCGATCTGCTGGCCAGTCAAGATGGACAGCTCTCAGTAATGGTCTCTTGCGAGCGGCCTGACGACAAAAGCCGATGCCTGGTGGCCATGCTGGCTACTGGCCCCGATATGCTTGACCATATGGTGGCGGCATATTTGGATCCGAACCTGCGAAGCGGCATCAAACGTGATACCGCCGTATTCGGTCCTGAGGCGGTGAAAACCGCACGACTGGCCAAAGCGTTCTATGTTGGTAATCTACCTATGGCAGACGCCGTGCATCTGTGGCTGCGCAACTATCCGCTTGTGTGGATCAGCCTGACTCTGCTGTTGATCCTCATCGGTGTGATGTCCTTCCGAAGGTATCGTCATCTGCGACAGATCGTGGCGCAGGGCGGACAGCAGCCTACTCCTGGCAGCTCCACACCATAGCGAAAGGAAGTGGATGCGATGCATTTGGTAAATAAGCTCCTTGGTCTATCGGTTTCGTTAGTCTGTATAGCCGCCAGTCTCACCTGCCTGGCGGCAGATAAAGTATACGAAGCGGATATGAACAAGTTCTATGATCTTCAAAAGACAGATCAAGCTGCAGCGATGGATCTCATGCTGCAGCTTGCCCGAAAATATCCGCAGAATAGAACCGTGCAGTTGAGTGCAGGCTATCAGTTGCTTGCAAAGAAAGAGCCTGCTCTGGCACTGCCGTATTTTGAGACGAGCTATAAGCTGGATCCCGGCGATATACAGACCGTGATGCAGATAGGGTTCTTGCTTGATGGGTTGGGTCGGCAAAAAGAGGCGATGCGTTATTTCCGCATTGCCATGAACAGCAAGGCTGATAACAAAACACGAGACCAGGCTTCTACAGCGGTCCAAAACCTGGCAGGTCAGCAGACACGGCAGTTGAAAGATCCGCAGTTTGTCGAGTTCACCTTTTCCCCGCTGTACATGAGCCGGTTCGACAACACGATATTTCCAATGAACTTGAAGCTGGGCACCAAGCTTGCCGGTATGAAGAACACTGATGTCTATGTGAGCTTGAAGAGCAGCAAAGATAGCCGAAGCGGTATAGGGGCCATACCAAAGATATTTAATGATAATGCGCTGGTCATGGCTCTTGGCATCAGGACGCAGCCATTTGATGGTATTCCTATTACGCTGTATGCCGAAGCTGGCACGGCCTACAAATACCTGAAAGACCCTTACGAAAAGCAGTGGCAGGAAGACTACCGCGTGGGCGCCTACTATTTCAAGGGGTTTGAGCCAGGCTTCAAAATCACACAGCTCAAGGCTTTCCAACCCATGGGTGACATCAACATGGATGTTTCCTATTATTCCAGATATGACAATAACATCATAGGGTTTGGGCGAGGCCGTCTAGGGTTGCGGGTGATCAATACGGCATCCAGCTATGCAGACTTGTATGCACTGGGTTCCATCTCATTTGACACCAAGGGCGAGTACTACAACAATAACCTGGCTGGTGGCATAGGCATTGCCTGGAGACCGGATCGTTTCACACCTCTGACCCTCCATGCAGAATACATCTGGGGTAGTTATATTGGTGGCGGAGTAAGGCCATCCGATGTCATGCCATCCTACGAAGACCTGCAAATAGGCATGGATTGGTACGTGAGGTTATAGTATGTCGACTATAGCAGCGCGAAAACAGCGCTTTGAGATACCCATAGGGCCTCTTGAAGCGATCACACTAGTCACTGCTATCACCTTCATGATTGCTGGCTTTACACTGGCACTATGGGCCATCAGCGACTTGATGGGCTATTTCCGCGTGACGGGTTGGATGATCCTGGGGCAGGTGTTTGGATGGCTGCTGGCGTTTGTGGCCACCATATTCCTGCTGTCGGGACTAGACGACCTGTTCTTGGACCTAATCTACTACACACGCAAAATCGTCTCTCACAAGCGGATGACCAAGGCTCCGTATGCCGCCATTTCGCTAGAGCAGTTGAACACCAGGGAGCGTAAGCGCATTGCGCTGATGGTGCCGTGCTGGCGTGAGGCGGAAGTAATCGGAGCGGCCATTGCACATAACCTGGAAATTATCGACTACGATAACTACGAGGTTTTTGTCGGAACATATCCTAACGACCAGCTGACCATCGATGCTGTGGCTGAGGCGGCTTCCCGATTTCCTAGGGTTCACTGCGTGGTGGGTGCCAACCCCGGCCCAACTAACAAAGCGGACAACCTCAACCAGGTATACATGGCGATTCTACAGTATCAAGAATCCTCAGGTAACCTATTTGATGTGATTGTCATGCATGACGCGGAGGATGTTATTCATCCCATGGCGTTCAAGCTTTACAACTATCTGATGCCTGAGGCGGGGATGGTGCAGATACCCATCTTCCCTCTTGAGGTGCCGTTGTTTAACTTCACCCACTGGGTATACAACGATGAATTTGCCGAATACCACGTAAAAGACGTTGTGAGCCGCGGTTTGATAAGCGGTATCGTGCCTTCGGCTGGTGTGGGCACGGCATTCAGCCGAGATGCACTGCAGAAGCTGAACGACATTTACGCAGGTGAAGTGTTCAGCACCAATAGTCTGACGGAAGACTATGCGATCTCGGTAAAGATCAGGAAGCATAACCTGCGGCCGGTCTTCGTTCAGCAGTTCGTGCCGCGTATCGTGGACCGTAGAAAGTATTTCGGTTTGTTTGGACCCTGGGTGGAAGCGACTGTGCCTGAGTGGATCGCCACGCGGTCATTCTTCCCGACAGTCTATCGCAACGCGGTGCGCCAGCGCAGCCGTTGGATACTCGGCATCGTGTTCCAGGAGTGGACCAACACAGGATGGCCGGGTACCCTGGCGATGAAATACTGCCTGTATCGGGACCGCAAAGCCCTTTTCGCCAACTTTGTGACTATGTTGGGATATATGGTGTTTATCTACACCATTATCTTTGCTGTCTGGACACAATATTGGCCAGATTCGCTGCAGATGATGTCATTAATGGAATACCGAACCTGGCTGAGTTTCGTTCTAGTGGCAGACCTGTTCCTGATGCTATTTAGGATGAGCCAGAAGGTGACTACGAATTACAGGCTTTACGGGTTCTTGCCAGCCATGCTTAGCGTCACACGCACGCCCTACGCGAACATCATCAGCTCTCATGCAATGTTCATTGCCATGCAGCAGTTTTTCAAGGGACGCAAGACTGGTATCCAGTTGTCATGGGAAAAGACGACTAACCGGTTCCCGACAATGGTTACGCCTGAGCGAGTTGTCTTGACTTTACGTGAGATTATGAAATTGCGAGGCTACGTGACAGACGAGCAGTTGCTAGAGGCTTCTATTAATACGAACGATACTGATGAAGCAGTGGTACAGTATCTGCTTACGCATAACATCATCACGTCGCAGGAACATCTGCAGTCAATTTCCGAGCTGTATCAAGTACCATTCATCGACATCGAAAGTGCCTCGTCGACGTCTGGGCAGCTCACGAACCTGCCAAAGAGCGTGATGGATACCTTGTTGCGGCATGGTATCATCCCCATCCGCTTGATTGGCGACCACTTGCTGTTGGTGTTAGCGCATCCTGACCTGGCATTTGGTGATGAAGAGATACTAGAGGTTCTGTCTGACTACACCATTGAACTTGGTCTGTCACTGCCAGAAGATATCGAGCGGTATTACATAGAACACGGCATTGCCATGCAGCCGCACACTCATGAAGAGGGCGAGAACCAGGAACCGTAGTTATATCGCCTCTAGCAATTGGGCAAGTAATAAATGCCTTCGGACGGATCAGGTTCACAGTTGCTAACTGTCAATTACCAATTGACAATTGTGTGAACCTGATCCGTCCGATTTTTGGCTTATGGCTTAGGCAAATGCCGTGCTGCTTTATGGATGGCCTTCCACTTAAGCCGTTCGGCATAATCGGCTGAGATGGTCTGCTTTTGAAGCTGGTGGGCTGCCTCGCGCATCAGCCGATGATAGCTATTGAGCCTGGACTGCTCAAGGGTTCCTGCATCAACCGCTTTCAACACCGCGCAGTCAGGTTCTGTCTGATGCTGGCAATCTGCAAACCGGCACAGCTTACCTAGCTCAGCGATGTATTCAAAACCCGCCTCGTTGCCCTCAACACCCCATAGCCCCAGCTCACGCATTCCTGGAGTGTCCAGCACCATGGTCCCGGACGGTAGCAGATAGAGGTTTCGACTGGTTGTGGTGTGGCGACCTCTACTGTCGTCAGCCCGAACCTGTTGTGTGCTGGCCAACTCGTGACCGGCAAGTGCATTCAGCAATGTAGACTTGCCCGCGCCGCTTGAGCCGACGAGTGCTATGGTTCTGCCAGGCTGAAGGTGCCGGTCCAACTCGTCAAAACCCGACCCGGTGACGCTGCTGATGGCGATGCAGTCTACAGAGAGCATCCGCCGTTGCATCTGGTCCAGAACCCGCTGCCAGTCAGATTTGAGGTCTGACTTTGTCAGCACCAGCACAGGTTCGGCTCCGCTCTGCCAGGCCTGAGCCACATATCGTTCGATGCGGGCGGGGTTCAGGTCGAAGTCGAGCCCGGTGACCACAAACAGCGTGTCTATGTTCGCGGCAATGGGCTGCGGCTGCTCAGTTGGGCCTGCCTGTTTGCGCATAAACAGGCTCTGACGCTCCATCACCGCATCAATCAGTGCCATTTCGCCTATTGCGGGCAGAGCCCTTAGGTGAACCCAGTCGCCAACCGTGGGCATATCAAGCCGACTGGCGGCGTGGTGCTGCATCGCGCCGGTAGTCTGCGCCGGATGCATCCCATCGGTGCAGATTATCTCATATTGTGTGCGTGATTCGGACAGCACGCGAGCCATGA
Source organism: Armatimonadota bacterium (assembly GCA_963677485.1). Taxonomy (GTDB): domain Bacteria; phylum Armatimonadota; class HRBIN16; order HRBIN16; family HRBIN16. The sequence continues at coordinate 3,357,597 of OY781964.1, forward strand.
TGGCTCCCTCACCGAACTGTTGGTCGGCCAGGAACTGTCTGGATGGATTCCATCCGTATTGTTGGATCAAGGTGTGTTCCTCCTGCAGGAGATACTTGCGTGTGCTTGATTAGTGCGCGACAAGGCCTCAGGAGGGAACTCTGCCGGAGCTCAGACGAGCTGGCTAGAGGTGGAAGTCCCTGGAGGCGTGTCGCAGTGAACACACAATCGCCGATGCTGTGTTGGTCTTCATAATACGAGTCCTCCTTGTGGTGGTTATTCGGCCATGGACCGATACGTTATTGTATACCAGATATACTCCGTTTGACAAGGCCTGCGGGTCAAGATAAACTGCACACAAGGAGATAGAAGGGAAAGAAGAATGGAGATAGGAGAGCAGGAGAGGGGAGGAGCGGGAGAAGGGCAGCCGCCGTCCTACTCGTCCTACTCGTCATACTCGTCTTACAGGTCTTATAATAAGCCTGTGTCCGGTGCGGTCTACCAGACAGCGGTCGCAAAGTTAGTCGCGAGCGGTTACGGGTTTCAGAGTGCATATACAATAGGGGTTTCATGATGATACGACTGGTGCTTCTGGCGATTGTTATAACAATGGCGTTCATACCAAGACTTGTGGCCGCCAAAGGGGAGGCAGCACAATATTTCGTGCCGATTACCGAAGCGAAGCTTAAGCGTATTGATGGGAACCCAACCTTGCATATCAATGGTAAGCCGCAGCCTTTCATCGCCTGGGCGCAGTATGACACCTATCCCAACCTGGTGAAGACGGCTGTGCGGGCGGGTATACGCATCTACCAGCCGCGGCTGATCGCCGGCTTCCAGACTGCCGAGTTCATCGAGAACCAGATGAAGGAGGTGCTTGCGAAAGACCCGAACGCCACTTTTCTACCCTCGATGTGGGTTGGTGGTGATCAGATATACGGGTTCGATAAACGCGACAGCGCAGAGTATAACACCGACACCGCAGCCTCCTGGAACGCCATCTCATTTGGATCGCAGGAGTGGGTGAACCGCGTGGAGCTTCAACTCAGGAGTAATATCCGCAAGCTGGAGAACGGCAAGTGGGCGGGGCACATCCTAGGGTATATGGTTTTAGCGGGCAATACCGGTGAATGGTTCTATGTGGACACCTACACCGACCGCGATTTTGACCGCAGTCTGGCCAATCAGGCTACTTGGCGTGAATGGCTGCGTAGCAAATACGGTGGTGATCTCCAAAAGCTGCGCTCGCTCTGGAAGCTACCAGACGTGAGTTTTGAAACCGCGGAAATCCCGGCCAAATCGGCAGGCAGCCCCTTCCTTGATCCGTCCAAACAACGCAATGTGGTGGACTATGTGCAGTATCACAACGAGCGAATTGCCGACGTGACCAGTCGGCTGGCCTCGGTGATCAAGCAAGAGACGCGCCGAAAGAAACTGGTGGCGATATACAGCGGTTACAATATGGAGCTTGGCGCATACGGGCCGATCGGCGGACAGTTGTGCATGCAGAAGATATTGGAATCCCCCGACATCGACCTGATCTTCTCACCGTTGGACTACACTGACCGCGGTTTTGATGGTTATACCGGCAGCCACGGCAGCATGGACTCCATACGCATCAACGGTAAAATGCATGTCGGCGAGGATGACTATTCTACACACATCGGCACCGACCACTGGGGTGCGCGACCGCTGGCGGCTGATGTGAAAGGATCACTGGCCCTGCACTGGCGGAACTTCGGATACACACTGACCAAAGGGTTTGGACAGTGGTGGTATGACGACAGCGGGTATGGCAGCTTTAACAACGCGAAACTGGTAAATGGCTTTCAGAAAATGACACAGATCGCCAATGCCGCCGTCAGTCTGCCACGGACATCCACCACTCAGGTGGCTCTGGTGGTCGATGAGTTTTCGCAGATGGTGCTGTCGAACAAGGCCTCTGCGTCGCCGTTGAACGCCCAGATGGCGAGTATTCGGTCGAAGCTCAGCCGCATCGGAGCCCCCTATGATGTGATCCTGCTGTCTGATGTGCTGAGTGGAAAAGCCCGATCCTACAAACTGCTGATCATGGCAAACGCCTATGCCTGGGACGCCGGCATGCGTAAACACTGGCAAGGGCTAGACAAGCGCGGACAGACGGTGATGTGGCTGTATGCGCCGGGTTACTGGAGCCGCGACGCTGCGGGTGTGGACAGTTGCTCCGATAATGGGATCATGGAGCTGACAGGGTTGCCGATCAAGCTGGGTCCCAGCAAAACATATACTATCTCCGCTGTGAAGTCGGGTATACCGATCATGGATTCGCTGGCGAATGGCGATCCGCTGGCCAGTGTGCAGAACGAAATCCCGTTCGCGCATCTCACCGATGAGCGTGGGCTCACCGTACTGGGACGCACCGATGGTCAAGTTACCGCTGTGTTGAAACGCATGGATGGCTGGAGCGAGCTGTGGCTGGGGTCGCCCTCGGTCGCCTCCTCGCAATTCTACCAGGCAATAGGCAGGTTGGCGGGGGTGCATATCTATTCCGATGCTGGCAGGGTGGTCAATGCGAACGCCTCGTTCGTGTTTGTGACTGTTCCGAAGGCCTCAGATGAGGTGATCAGGCTGCAGAGTGACCAGCCAGTGTATGACATCCAGAATGACAAAATGCTGCAGCCCGCCAAAGATGGTTCGCTGCATGTGCGTACCGAAGGCCCGACGACTATGGCACTATACCTGGGTAACCGTGAGAAGCTGAAGCTGCCCGCAAGCCAGTTGCTCACCACCTCCCTAGCCAGGTTGGTGATACGAACCGCTGGAGAGACCTTGCAGGAGCAGCATCTGGATAGCACGACTACTCGCACCATTACTCTGGACACTGGGTCTGGCAGACAACTGGATGTGACCGGTATCACCAAAGAGGGCTACTACTTCTACCGCGATGAGATGGAAATGCCGCCATTTTGGAGCTCGGACCGTCCCGACGTGGTTACGGTCGATATCCTCGGGTATGTGAAGGCGAATCAGCCCGGAGAGGCGGTCATCACAGCCTCTGGGGTCGGTAAGTCTGCGACGATCAATCTCTCGGTAAAGGAACAGCCAAGGCAGTCCATCATCCGCGAGGTGACCGATGCAAAAGCGGTATGGTCGACGTGGTCATCGGCGCATGGTCTGAACACCTTTGCGCTTGGCAAGCCCAACAGCTATGGCACCGCCTCTGTGCTCAAGAGTGCGGTGGGTGAGGATGGGCTGACTCGTCCGGAGGTGGTGCGCTTCCAGCCGTTGGTAAACGGGGAGCAGGTGGGTGTCTCCTTGAATAACGTGCCGGTACCAGCCAAAAGAAGCGTCAAGCTTGTGGCCCGATTCATCTTCCCCGCCAATACCGACCCGAAGAGTGCCGCGACGGTATACATCATCGGCTACGACAAGAAACTAACTGGTGTGTTGTCCAAGCAGATAGAGGCCAAACCCACCGGCAAGGGCACCACTATAGAGGCCGACCTCTCCGCATATACAGGGCAGGAGCTTCGGCTTGACTTCCTGGTGCGGCACCAGGATGGGACGCCTGTGGAAGCTTGCCGACTCGACCTGGCTGAAGCCTACATGACATGGGACGATGCCCTTGCGCAAAGATCACACATCGGCACGGCCTTTACGGAGATGAACCTTAGTGTTGCTACAGGGGCGGAGACGCAGCTCACGGCCGCCCGGAACTACTCCAATGGCAGCTCCGAGCCATGGCAGCCTGCTCCTGGAGCCGTCTGGGAGAGCAGCCGCCCGAACATCGTGGCAGTAGGCGCTGATGGCCGCATCACCGGGCTCAAGCAGGGCGATGCGAAGATCACACTGCTCACCCCCAAGACCTCGGTGGGTGGTCCGTTGATGCTGGAGTGCTTCGTGCATGTTGGTCAGTCGGTCGTTAATGATGCTGTAGTGAAGCCGATGGGCTTGATTGCCTCGAAGCCGTATGTGCTGCTTCAACCCGGCCAAGCATTTCACACGGAGCTGCGCGAAATCACGAACCGCGGGTATTTTCGGTACCCATCGGCATCCGTGAGATACACGGTTAAGCAGGGCCATGCGGTGACGGTGTCAGCCGATGGCTTGGTCAAAGCACTGCAGTCCGGGTTGGCGATCATTCAAGCTGATATGGGGATCCATCGCACGGAATACCTGGTGGAAGTGCGCAAGCCAGGGCAACGGTTGACGTGGGAAGCGCCGTTCATGTGGTCCATATTCGAGCGTATGCCCGATTACGACTACAGCAAGATTCTCGCTTACCGGTATTCGGGTTTGCGGCTGGCTGAAGACTGAACATCGTGTTTGACATCGAAATGGCGTCAGGATAGACTACAGACAAGCGGTTCGTCGAAACCAAACTGCCGTGTTTGAGGATATAGATGATTTCATGCTCCTTCGTTCGTCAGGCCCTGCTCGCGGCTGTGGGCATTTTGACGGCTGCCGTCGTCGCACCTGTGTCTGCTGGAGATAATGGATTGATAGACATCATACCGAAACCTGTGAAAGCCGAGTTGCATCAAGGCCGCTTCGAGCTCAAGCCGACCACCGTGATCAGCACGGCCAGTTCATCACGAAAGGCAAAGGCGGTGGCTGAGCTGCTGGCCGAAGCTTTCCGGCCACCTACTGGCTATCCAATGAAGCTGGTGGTGGGAGGCAACCCGACCTCTGATGCCATCGTGCTCAGCCTCTCTGGTGCCGATAAGTCTCTAGGACCAGAGGGTTATCAGCTTGTGGTCACACCGAAGCTGGTGACCATCAAGGCCAAGGACGCCAGAGGGCTGTTCTATGGTGTCCAGAGTTTACGGCAGCTTCTGCCCGCCCAGGTCGAGAACCCCGAGCTGGTCAAAGGCGTCACCTGGAGTGTGCCGTGTGTGAGCATCAGCGATACCCCGCGCTTCTCCTGGCGCGGCTTGATGCTGGACACCAGTCGCACATTTCAGCCGTTGAACTATCTGAAGCGTCAGATCGATCTGATGGCTCTCTACAAGCTGAACGTGCTGCATTTGCATCTGACGGACGACCAGGGCTGGCGGATAGAGATCAAGAAATATCCGAGGCTGACCACGGTTGGAAGCAAGTTCGATGTGCGCTATAACCAGTTTGGCGGTTACTACACACAGAACGATATCAAAGAGTTGGTGAAATACGCGGCCAGCCGTAATGTGATGATTGTGCCCGAAATTGAGATGCCCGGTCATAGTGCGGCGGCGGTACGCGCCTATCCATGGCTCTCCTGCAAGGGTGTGACGCCTGTGATCTTCCCCTTCATGGAGGGGCTGGTGCCAGGACTACAGCCGGATGTGTTCTGCCCAGGTCAGGATCGCACAATTCAATTCCTTGAGGATGTGCTGGCTGAGGTGGCGGAGCTGTTTCCGTCGCCCTTTATTCATATCGGCGGCGACGAGGTTGACAAAACCCGCTGGCGCGAATGTCCGCACTGCCAGGCCCGAATTAAGGCCGAAAAGCTGAAAGATGAGTTTGAGCTTCAGAGCTACTTCGTTAAGCGGATAGAGCAGTTCTTGATCACTAAGCACAAAAGACTGATGGGCTGGGACGAGATTATGGAGGGCGGTTTGGCCCCTAATGCCGCCGTGATGTCCTGGCGCAGTATCGATTTTGGGATGAAGGCGATAGATGAGGGGCATGATGTGGTGTTCACCCCGGTGCAGTATGGCTATTTCGACTACACCAACGCGTCTTTCAACACCGAAAATGTCTATTCGTATGAACCTGTGGGTGCTGCGATCAGCAGCAAGCAGGCGAAGCATGTTCTGGGTGCTCAAGCAAGCCTGTGGACTCACATGGCGCGTGGCGAAGACACCAGCAATCTGCAGCTGTTTCCCCGTCTGATCGCCATGGCTGAGGTCGTCTGGTCGGCACGAGAAGCCCGCAATCTCGCGGATTTTAAGGCGCGTTTAGAACACCATTTCCCGCGGCTCGATGAGCTTCAGGTGGCTTACAGCAGGGTCAGTTACGGCGTTGAGGTTGGTGCGTGGGATGAGAAAACCATCAAGTCCGAGTATCAAACCAGTGAGTGGGATATCAGTTCGAATGTCGATTCGTCTGGCGTTATACTGGTGAGACCAGAGTATCGTTGGGAACGTCCCTTGACTGCTGAGTGGGTGGCTTTGCTGGAGGATGGCAGGGAGTTGGTGCGTGATACCCACGCAGGCTACACCGGACCTGACGGTGATCGGAATAACGTCTACCGATTACCGTTGAGTGATTGGAAGCCTGGGGCGAAGTATACAGTAAGGGCGAGTGTGCGTGGAGAGGGTGGGACCAACTCAAGCGGCGTGATACTTCTTGATAAGGAATAGCCTGAGCTGAAGCCAACACCAGGTGACAGTATATGAGACTGTTGCGTGGCCCGTATCGATAAACGAAAGCTGAGAGACAAATGGCAAAACGAATAGATCACGTAGGGATCTGGACCTGGGGCGGACGAGTCTACAACTGGAAAAGGTTCATCGACAACATGCAGGCCGCGCGAATGGACACCGCGGTGTTCTGGCACACCGATAAACCGACACCGGCGGCCGCCGAGATACAGAGGTATGCCCGTGAGCGTGGTGTTTCCATGCTGTGGGGCTTCAACTGGAGCTGGAACAGCCCGGTCTGTCTGAACAGCCGCGAGGATGCGCAGAAATGGGCGAAGATCGTCACGGAGCTGATTGACGAGCACTATGCGCCGCTGAACTGCGATGGTATCGTGTTTCAAGTGGGCGGCACTGAGCTGACCTCCACATGCCGCCTGGATTGCGAGGTATGTAAACATGCTTATGCCACCGGCATCGGGCCGCTGTATGTGAAGTTCGCGGGTCACATCATGGACGCTGTGCGTGCGAAACATCCCAAACTGAAGCTGTTGGCGAACATCCACGCCGGAGCCACGCGTGAGAGCTATACCGCACTGAGCGCCATTGACCCCGCGGTGAATATCATGTGGGAGGACATTCCAGGCCCGGGTTGGAACATCCGCGTGCCGTTTGCGTATGATTGGGCGCCAGAAACCAGCGATCTCGACACCGCCACCATGACCATGGTTCGTAAGACGGCGTCACTGCGAGGCAGCCAGGAGGATGTGGCCTACATCCTGAAGGGCTTTCCCGCGCACTGGGGTGGGGATGTGCCCATGCTGATGGAGGAGTTCGAACTGGAGCTGCTGAACCAGCATCGCCAGTCTCACTGGGATGTCGCGTCAGGGTATGTGGAGCGCAAACTCGATCAAGCCCTTCGGGTGCTGCGGGTGATCGCGGATTCGCCAGCGAGGCAGAAGACCGTGTTGATGCTGGTGGAGTGCGGTCTTTGGGAGTTGCGACGCCGTTACCCGGTCGAATTAGTAGTGGAGGGTTGCAAGAACCCTTACCGCGAACCTGAAGAGGTGATCGCCGCCACCGTGGCCCGGCTTGGTGGTAAACCCGTGTGAATGGCAGACCCGAGAAGGCGGTATCGCAAATAACGTCCTACTCGTCTTACTCATCCTACCCGTCCTAAAAACAATGTGCCTGAAAAAAGGGAATAACAATGGACACCACAAAACCGAAACTATACCCGCGACTGATCGGCCCATGGAAAACCGCCCGGCCGATTGTGGCCAACGGCGAATGGCACAGCGACATGTGCATGATTGAGGATAAGCTGGGACGATGGCACTGCATCGGCATCAGCCAGCCCGACTCCAGCATGTTCCATGCGGTGGGGAGCCGGCTGGAAAGCCAGTATAAATACCTGCCACGCATCAGTTGTGATGACCCGTTGATCGACCACATGTGGGCACCATTTGCGATATGGAAAGACAAGAACACCGCCTATCTGTATTACTCTCACATGAGCAAGGTCTCGCAGAGCATCCGGTTGTTCGTGTCCCATGACCCGAAACTGGAGAAGTGGGAGCCATACACCGGCCCTGAGCTTCAAGGCAACCTGGTCTTCTCCGAGGAGGGTGACCGCGACGCCTGTGTGTTCTACGATAAGGCCGAGAAGTGCTACCTGATGTACTATGCCAGCACCGGGCCGATCAAAGTGCGCAAGTCGCTCGATCTGTTGAAGTGGTCGGAGCCTATTGTTGTCATAGGAAACATGCCAGAGCCATATAAGTGCGGGGAGTCGCCGTTTGTGATCAAGAAGGACGACTGGTACTACTTGTTCGTCAGCGGCTTTGATTACGGCCGTGTCTCCGTGTATGCCAGCAAGAGCCCGTACCACTTCGGTGATTCCACCGTCGACCGGTTGTATGAGATCAGCGGTCATGCTCCCGAGATGGTGAGGGCGGGGCGGAATGACTTCGTGGTCTGCGCGGCCGTTCATAGCCGTATCGGCGGTTTACCGGGCGAGAGCGACCTGAACAGCGTCTACCTGCAGAAGCTGGAGTGGGTCAGCTGGGATAAGGCCCTGGCTGCGTCTTTGCAGGTGAAGCCGTAGGGGTGGAGTGCTATCTTCGCCCATACATACAAAATTGGGGTCGTGCGTCAAGAATCTGGACATTCGACCGTGCCACGCGCTAAAGCACATGGCTATTGACTAGCCAAGCCTGCTGAAGCAGGCTCTGATCGTCAGGCCAGACTGCTTCAGCAGTCTTCATAGTCAATAGCCGAGACATTTATGTCGCGGAATCGGCGGAAAATGGCTTATCTGACACACAGGGCTATCGTTCAGGGGCGAAGGCAATGCGGTATCTATACAGAAACGGCACCATGTCGCAGGTTACGGCAGATCATGACGACACAAGGAGATATCAATGAACAGCAGACTGGCAGATTACCGAGATCAAGCGGTCGCACGAGCAAGAATGCCGCACGAAAGCCCGAAAGAACGAAACTGGACCAGGGCGTTATTTGAACACTATGCCGACATGCCTCTGGCGGAGCGGCAGGCATGTTCGATGGCGTATGCACTTGCGAACGAACCCGTCTACGTGTTCCCGCTGGAAAGGCTGGCTGGGCAGATATATCAAGCCTGCCAAGGAGCGGATTCGCCGGAACTCAGCGGGTCCAGCGCCGACCTAAGGTGGGCCGAGTTTACAGTATGCGACAACTACCGCGTGGCGGTGGACCATGCCTTTACGGACTCCGATCCCACCGATCGGCATTTTGGCAATATGGCGGGGCCGGGCCACGTGACATGGGACTTCGGCAAAATGCTTCACTTGGGAGTGGAGGGGATGCTAAGTGAGATCGCCCAGCGGCATATCGATCACGAAGCAGATGCCAAAGCCGTGGAGTTCTATGACTGCGCGTCGATTGTTCTAGAGGGTTTCATGGTCTGGGTCAAGCGGCACGTGGAGACGTTGAGGGCGATGGCGGCGGATGAGTCGGATGACCTGCGGCGGGCGGAGCTGTTGGATATGGCCGCGGTCTGCGGACGCGTTCCTGCCAAGCCCGCCAGCACATTCCGCGAAGCGGTTCAGAGCTTCTTGCTGCAGCATCTGGCGGTGATGTTTGAAAACCCATTTGGCGGTAACGGACCGGGAAGGCTAGACTGGTATTTGTGGCCATATCTCGAAGCCGATCTCGAGGCCGGTCGGATGTCTATGGATGAAGCCCGCGAGCTCGTGACGGAGCTCATGATCAAGCTGGACGAGAGGATTCACGATGCCGACGGATGGGTTGAGGCCGTCATGGTCGGCGGGAGGAACCCCGATGGCAGCATCGCCGTCAACCCGTTGTCATATATGATCGTGGAAGCGATGATTGAGCTCAAGAACACCCATCCATCGGTCTACATGCGGGTTCCAGACGATTCGCCTAAGCCATTCCTCGATCTGGCCGCGCGCTACATGATCGAATCCGAGAACCGCGGCCAGGTGTACGGCGACGATGCCATCATCCGTGCGCTGGTGGAGGACGGTACCGAGATCGAGGACGCCAGACACTGGGCGGCCGGCGGGTGTATGGAAGTGGGCGTGCAGGGAGCGAGTGGTGATCTGCTTTTTGCTTTCGCCTTCAACGTGGCGCAGACCCTCGAATTGGTGCTTAACGGCGGGAAGCGGCTTGGCTCGGAGATCGCCATGGCCCCCATCACGAAAACGCTTGGTGACTATGCGTCATTCGACGAGTTGTATGACGCCTTCCTGTCAGAGCTCAACCGGGAAGTGGCCATTTTGATGCGGCACCTCGATATATCGCTGGGGTGCTACGCGAAATACCGGCCCGCGTTCTTGTTGTCGACCATGGTCAATGATTGCCTCAGCAAGGGCCGGGCGATTAACGATGGTGGTGCACGCTACCCACACTACGGAGGCTCCGGTGTGGGCATTCCGAACGTGGGCGACAGTCTGTATGCTATCAAGAGGGCAGTGTTTGATGATCAGAAATACACTGGTGCGGAGATGCTGGCGGCCCTCCAGGCGAACTATCAAGGCTTCTCGGAGATGCACACCTGCCTGAGGAACCTGCCCAAGTACGGGTGTGGATCGAACGAAGAGGTTGTCCGGCTGGTCGACCGCGTGCTGCTGGACTTCACTCATAACCTGAAGAATCACGTCAATCCTGAGGGTGGTCACTGCCGACCGATTATCCTGGGATTTGTGTGGGTGGTCAGTTTCGGGCTTGAGACTGGGGCGATGGCTGACGGACGGACCGCAGGAGCTCCGTTGGCTCATGGGCTTTCGCCACAGTGCGGCTCCGCCACAAATGGGATCACAGCATCAATCGGTGATGCCACCAGCCTGTCGCTGAACGAGATTGCGGGCGGCGCATCCATGATGTGGGACATCGATCATACCTGGGCCAAGCCAAACATTGTGCGTCCGGTTCTGGAGACGTACATCAACGAGGGCGGGCACATTTTCCAGGGCAACATAATGTCTGTGGATAGGCTGATCGAAGCGCAGAAGCATCCAGACGCCCATCGTGACCTGATGGTTCGAGTCGGCGGATATTCTGCCCGGTTCTGCACACTGTCGAAGGAGAGTCAGGACGAGATCATCAGCCGGCGCAAGTATTCGGGCTGATCGGAACCGCGCCACACTAGGGGCAACCCCCCGTGGTTGCCCTCTTCTGCGGTACGCCCGCTATTTCCTGGCTTCGCGGATCACCCTCAGCAGCTCCGGCTTCCATCGTCCGTCCAGCGTGCGAAGGCCGGTCGATGAATCTACGGTATCCTGGTAGGCCCACATCCACCAGCCAGCGAACCGGTACTGAGCGCACTTCGCCATGTGCCACTTCAGCATCTCCGAGCCGCTCTTTCCGTCGTCCTTGATGATTGTGTCACGTAACTCGCTCTGATGCCCATCGCCCTTGAGGTCGGTAGACAGAATGCGGGTCGCACTGCCTGGCCCCAGTATGTTGATGATCGCCTTGAGGTAGTTGAAGCCGTCTGACGCAGGATCGCAATACGGGTAGGTTGACATCACCCAGTAATCGGGCGGCAATTTCAAATCATCGACGATCCATCTCTTCAGATTGGTGAATCCGCCCAGGCGATCCAGCGGCCGTTGTCTATTCCAATACTCATTGCTGGCGAAGATCGGCAGTAGAATAGGGGCCGCTATTGGGCGTCGCCCAGCAGACAGGAACACAGGCCATACAGCCTTGATAAAACGCTCCGTCCATGTAATGATAGTCGGTCGGCCGTCGTCGTTCCACAGCACCGGTTCCGCGCCACCCCATGTGTAGTTGCCCATCATACACCACATCGCGATGCTTTCCGGGTGCCTGGTATGTGCTTCTACATACTCAATCACCTGCTTATACCAGCCAGCAGCCTCATCCCAGGGGGTTTCGTCTGCTACCGGCCACCATGGCCCTTCGGGTTTACCGATGTGGTTCGCGGAGTCCACGGAGTAAGGGATCCAACGGTTATCCGCCAGATCCAGCTCCACAGAAAGACCCGCATCATGGCAATCATCTACGAATGCCGCCACATTATTGAGGAAGCTGGTGTTGGCCCATTGGTCTACCGATTCACCCACGCGGTTACCCACGGCTGGCCTCTTTAGGCTGTTAGGAATCAGCACAAACACGTCGACCAGGTTCATGCCGGTTTTTGCGACCAGCTCCGCTAAGGTGGTGCGAATCCTGCTGCGGTGATCGGTGTAGAAGAGCAGCCAGGGGTAGTCTTTAGTGGCGAACTGCGGGTTGAAATAGACGCCTCGGAATGAGGGTTTTATCGTCGGCTTGGCTTTCGGTATGGGCATGTTCATTCACCTTCTATGTTCGTGGGAAGGCCGCTTGAGCTCCATCGTGCTGATCACATTATAACCCTCTGCGCCATGTTGCTGGTCGCAAACCCGCTTGTCGGTGCAGGTTGGGCCGGATGGTACGTGATAGAATAAATCCGATGGCAATAAGCCCCAGATTCCAAACGCGAAAGAGAGTAACGCCCATATGACCCGACAAACGACCCAGCTATTCAAAATCGGCTTGGGGATGGCATGTGGGTTCAATCTTGCTGTCAGCCAGCCTGTGCTGGGGACTCCTTCCGCCTCGAAAACAGCCTCGTTAAAAACATATACAGTCAAAAACATAGGACTATCTCAAAGAATGACTAACAAAAATGAACCCATAGAGAAAAAAATCACCAGCTTGATGGCGAAGATGACGTTGGAAGAGAAGATCGGCCAGCTCACCCAGTACGGCGGTGGTCTGGACAAGAACGGTGAGGAAGACATCCGCAAGGGCAAGGTGGGCTCTTTGCTTTCGCTGGCTGGGTCGGGTGCGCAAATCCGCGACCGAGTGAACCAGTTACAGCACATCGCGGTGGAGGAATCACGGCAGCACATCCCGTTGATTATCGGGCATGATGTGATCCACGGCTGCCGCACCACCTTCCCGATACCGCTGGGCATCGCCGCGTCGTTTGACCCACAGTGCGCGGAATCGGCCAGCCGCATTGCCGCCACGGAGGCACGGGCCTCGGGCATCCACTGGACTTTCGCGCCGATGATCGATATCGCCCGCGACGCCCGTTGGGGGCGCATGGCCGAAGGATGCGGCGAGGACCCTTATTTGAACTCCGTGATGGGGGCCGCAATGGTGAAGGGCTTCCAGGGCAAAGACCTGGCAGGTCAGGACGCAGTCGCGGCTTGCGCCAAACACTTCACCGCGTATGGTGCAGCTGAAGCCGGGCGTGACTACGACACCGCGGACATCTCCAAGAGCACGCTTTACAATGTCTATCTGTATCCCTATATCGCCGCTGTGGAAGCTGGGATGCAGACCGTCATGCCTTCGTTCAATGAAATTGGCGGCATTCCGATGTCCTGTCACAAAGAGTTGTTGACTGGCTGGTTGAAGAAGAAGATGGGCTTTGACGGCTACGCGGTGAGCGACGCAAACGCCGTATACGAGCTGGTGAACCACGGCGTGGCCGCTACCCGGTCCGATGCCGCCAGGTTGGCACTGAGTGCTGGTATGGACATGGATATGGGCTCGAACTGTTTCCGGGACACGCTCGCGGAGCTGGTGAAATCGGGTGATATCAAGATGAGCCAGATCAATGAGGCGGTGCGCAGGGTTCTGCGGGTCAAGTTCCGGCTGGGGCTGTTTGACCACCCCTACACTGACCCTACGCTGCTGGCGAAGGTGGAACGCACCCCGCAGAGCATCGCGGAAGCCCGCCGCATAGCGCAGAAGTCGCTGGTGTTGCTGAAAAACCAGGATGGACTGCTGCCGCTGGCCAAAGACACGAAGTTCATCGCGGTGATCGGTGATCTAGCGGGTGATGCCGGTTCCATGCTGGGCACATGGGCAGCTTTGGGCCGAAGCTCCGATGCCGTGAGCATACTGGACGGTGTCAAGAAGGCCGTCTCGGTCGACACGGTAGTGACCTACACCCAGGGATGCTCACTGCCTGGCCGGTATTTCGATGCTCCCAGAAACGCTACCGCAGACAACACCGATGGCATTGCGAAGGCGGTAGAAGCCGCGCAAAAGGCTGATGTTGCCATCGTTGTGCTGGGCGAACACGCCGGCATGAACGGCGAGGCCTCCAGCCGCAGCGAGATCGAACTGCCTGGCTTGCAGCAGCAGTTGGTTGAGGCGGTGTGTGCGGTGGGGAAACCTGTGGTTGTGGTTCTGGTGAACGGCAGGGCGTTGGCGATTCCCTGGATTGCGGAGCATGTTCCCGCCGTCCTGGACTCCTGGCACGCCGGTGACGAGGCGGGATCTGCTGTGGCTGATGTGTTGTTTGGTGACTACAACCCGGCTGGGCGTCTGCCAGTGACCTTCCCCAAATCGACCGGCTTCTGCCCCATGTATTACAACCGGAAGAACGCTGGTCGGCCAGTGGGATCGCACCCGGTGTTTTCCGTGGGTTACATGGACACCGAGTATGCTCCTGTCTACCCGTATGGGTATGGACTGAGCTACACCAGCTTTGAGTATGGGAAGCTGAGTGTCGACCCGAAGACGGCTGACCTGAGTGCGGATATCCACGTGGCCGTTGATGTGAAGAACACAGGCTCTCGGGCCGGTGAAGAGGTAGTGCAACTCTACCTGCAGGACGTGGTCTCGCTGCCCACCCGTCCAGTGAAGGAGCTGAAGCGGTTTGAGCGTATCATGCTTCAGCCCGGCCAAACGAAGCGGGTGAAGTTCACGCTCAGCTCACGCGACATCGCCTACTTCGACGACTACGGCGATGCGGTCATCCAGCCTGGTCTGTTCAAGGTGTGGGTTGGCGGAGACTCCGTCAGCGGACTGCAAGGCGAGTTCACGCTGGCAAACGGTGCGGGGAATGCGAAAACGGAAACCGAGGATGGTAAACACAACACCGGCTATGTGGGTGGCGTGGAGAAGTAGGGACAGCCCAGTTGATTACCTCAAAATGCGAAATGGGGGATGCATAATCGACCATACCACGCGCTAAAGCACAGTCTATTACCCACAAATAGGTAGCACACGATGGTTATAATCCGGACACCCACGGAGTGGGTATGATTCCTTATAGCCAGGGGTGAGCGAAGCGATACCCCTGGTTGACGGTGGAGAGTTCCTACCCCGAAGTGGGTCGAACCGTATCAGTGAAGGCTAAAGTTCGAGAGGCCTGATCCGACCCACGTTCGTGGGTAGATATATCGGGCCCTCTTCCACGGGTTACGCTTCGCTTACCCGTGGCTATAATGAATCTTAACCACTACGTGGGTGGCCGGACTATGCGTAGCCAGTAGGTCACCTATTCCGAGACATTTATGTCGCGGCACATAGTCGATACGATCCCAATCTGGATTTGTGGGTAATAGACTGAAATTATGTCGCGGTATCGGTGCCTGGTCGTAGGGGCACCCCTACGACCGTATCGGTTACAACGCAGGCTGCATGGGCTACTTACTTTTTAGCTTCGCGCCTTTGTGCTCATCCAGCACGATCTTCTTGCTGGGTGCGTTAAGCGTAGATAGCCAGGGATCCATCGCTTTCAATATAGCGACCACGCCGCTGCGCTCCATATGTGGAGTCTTCGGCCCGCCGCTGAACACGGTGGCACCCATCGTGACCAGCAGGGAAGCGGCTGTTTCCCAGCTCTTCTCAATCTTGGTGCTGTCGGCCTTCACGCCTTGCGCGTTTATCACGATCTCTTGCTTGTCGGTGTCAATCACCAGCATGTCCACCGTGGCGTAGGCTTTGGTCTTGGGTCCCAGAGCGACCCACTTAGAGGTGATATCCCACTTCAGTTTGGCAGCCATCACATATTTCGCATTAAGTTTTCGTCCGACCATCAGCATCTCTGCCGGTGTGGGTAGGGTGTCATATATCGCTTTACCCGTTTCGGATGTGTATACCGACTTAGCGTTGGCTGGTGACATCGCCTCTATGCCCGCCTTTTCGAGGTCGGCGTTGATGGCGGCCATCACTTTGCCTTTAGCTGTGTCGTTATCGCAGGTGTCATTCTTCTCAAGGAAGATGACGGGCATGATGGCGCACTTAGGAAGTGATGGTTCCTTTGACCAGGCTGACGGGCTGATGGCGGCCAGTATCAGGCCGGCCGCGAGAATTTTGCTTACGTTCATGAGATGCTCCTATACCAATTGATATTGCGTCTATACACATTATACGACTTTGATGAGCGACGTTTTGTAACCCCATATGTCAATGGGAACCCACACTCTGTACAATAATCTCAGTAGAAGTAATAATCCTGATGGCCTGCTTACCATCGAGCATATTGAGGTGTCTGTCATGAAACCTGTCTCATTTTCGCATATTAAGATTTCTGGCGATATATTAAGCCGCGCGCTGTGCAGTTTTGACCGGATGGAGCGTGAGGAATATCAACCCCCTCAAGTGTTCCATACCGACCCTGACGGCCTCAGCTATGAGTGGCCCGCTGACTGGGAGGGCCGTACCATCCTGGCACTGGTACTGTTGACTCAGGCAACCGGACGCTCACCTGTCTATCTAGATGCAATCATGTCCGAGCTGCCCAAATACTTCAACAAAGCCGGATACATGGGGAAGGTGCTGGAGGACGGCATCATCGATGAGCAGCAGCTTTCGGGTAACTCCTGGCTGCTAAGAGCCTTGTGTGAGCTCTACCTCTGGCGAAAAGAACCATCGGTCTTGCTGACGATAGAGGGGATGGTACGCGGCCTCTATCTGCCTGCCCGAAGCGGATACACCACATACCCCACCAAGCCTGAGCAGCGCAAATATGATGGGGAGGCGATCGGTAGTCTGGCGGCTGATGTTGAGGGCAACTGGATATCCTCCTCGGACATCGGCTGTGCCTTCATCGCACTGGATGGCGTGACACAGGCCTATGGCATTCTGCGTTGGCCGGAGCTGAAAGAGCTGATCGATGTGATGGTCGCGAAGTATCTTGAGGTAGACTTCATGGGTATCTCAGCGCAGACCCATGCCACGCTGAGCGGTCTGCGTGGGGTGATGCGTATGGCCGAATATACCCAGAACGAGGAGTATCTGGCTCAAGCGGTGCGAATATACAAACTGTATATGGACTACGGCGTGACCGAGAACTACGAGAACTACAACTGGTTCGGTCGGCCTCATTGGACGGAGCCGTGCGCGGTGGTCGATTCCTATATACTGGCCATCTGGTTGTGGCAGGCCACGGGCGAGCCCGAATATCTGGCGGATGCGCACCGTATATACTACAGCGGATTGGGTTACGGCCAGAGGCCTAACGGCGGGTTTGGCACCAATACCTGCGCAGGGGCCGACACCCAAATTCTTGCGCCGAAGGAGGCCACCTACGAGGCCTTCTGGTGCTGCACCATGCGCGGTGGTGAGGGGATGAGTAAAGCGACCGAGTATACGCTCTTCCAGGACGAGCACAGCCTGTGGGTCACCATGCTAAACAGCATCCAGGCGGATGTTGACTTCTCTGACGGCACTATGAAGCTGGAGATAGAGACCGACTACCCCTCAGAATCTCACTGGCGGATGCGAGTGCTATCAAACAACACCTCCAACAGCCATACCCTGAAAGTCTACATGCCATACTGGGTGCTGACACCGAAGGTTAAGCTGGATGGTGAGTTCATATCAACACCAGTCGATCGAGGGTTTGTGTCGGTCGTAATCCCTGCCGGAAGCTGCCTGGCAGTGGAGATCACATGGGAGAACTATCTGCGTGAGGAATCGCCGCGGAACACCCTTCATGACAGCAACTTGCGCAGCCTGTGGCACGGTCCGTTAATGCTGGGGGTGCAGGGCGTGCAGGGTCCGATGGGGTTGCCGGCATCCACTAAGCTTCAATACGAGGGGAATGGGCATTATCGATGGGCTGGTGTCGATGTACCGCTCAAGCCCGTCCGCGACCTGATCTCAATGGAAAACACCAAGGCGATTCATGACAGTCGGCTGGTGTTGTTTAAGGCATAACCCTTGGTTAAGCTGCGTCGAGGCCGCTGACAGTGATGTTTGCGGCCTTAATATCCCAATCATTTCAAAAACACCCTTAACAAACTACTAATTCCATGCTATGATTATAATACTGGCCCCGATGCTACCTGTAAATATTACTGTAACCAAGTCTGTCGCTGATGTATCTAACAATATATCGAGCTCATTATATCGAAGTAATAACCCTCGCAATTGAAGCGATGATAAGGAGGAGACGAAATGGCAAACAAAGCCAAAGATCCCCGAGCCGCGGAGACATCGTCCTTAGATCAAGATGCGCAAAATGTCAGTCTGGATGTAACGAATGGTGATGATAACGACGACGATTTGGCTGCAGTTGCCGATTTAGGCGAAGATATTGACATCGAAAACCTGGCGACGACGACCGATAAAGATTTGGATGAAATCGCTCGCGAAACCCATGGAAAAGACGAAGAGCTCTCCATGTGGATGCATCAAGCCCGGCGCAGCAAGCTGCTTAACTTTGAAGAGGAAGTGGAGCTATCTAAGCGTGTGGAAGCCGGTGACGAAGATGCCAAGACACGCTTAATTGAAAGCAATCTGCGTTTAGTGGTCTCCATCGCACGCCGTTACGCTTCACGGGGCATCACCCTGCCTGACCTAATACAAGAGGGTAACCTTGGACTTATCCGCGCCGTTGAGAAATTCGACTGGAAACGCGGTTTCCGTTTCAGCACCTACGCCACCTGGTGGATTCGCCGTGCGATTGCACGCGCCATCATCAACCAGGGGCGGACCATCCGAATCCCTGTTTATGTGGCTGAAATCATCCAAAAAGTGGTCAAAACCAGCAACCAGTTGCGCCAGGACTTGAACCGCGACCCCACCACCGAAGAGGTGGCCACAGCCATGGAGATGGCCCCAGAGCGCGTCCATGAGGTGATGAGGGTCAGCACGGAACCCGTCTCACTGGAAACCCCGGTGGGCGAGAAGGATAACTCCAGCTTGGCGGACTTCATGGAAGACGACACCGTCATGCTTCCCACCGACATCGTGAACACCATGATCCAGCGGGATCAGATCAACGCTATGCTGGTCAAACTGGCCAAGCGAGAACAGCAGGTGGTTCGGTTGAGGTTCGGGCTCGAAGACGGGCAGTCCCACACTTTGGAAGAGGTGGGGGTCATCCTTGGCGTCACACGGGAGCGCGTGCGTCAGGTGGAGCTTCGGGCACTGAAGAAACTGCGGCTGATCGGCGCCACCCAGGGCCGGTTTGGGTAGGCCGGTGAATGGATGGGGCACGAAAACAGTGCCCCTACAAACGCCCCACACATACCTAATCTGTGTAATCTGCGTAATCTGTGGATGATCCTCTCCCCTTCGCGCCCTCGCGCGCGATAAACCTGGTATACGACCGGTATGATGAGTATGACGAGGAGGACGGATTTTCTCCTGTTCTCCTGCTCTCCTTAACTCCGATCTCCTCCCCCCACGCAGGATTTCAACACCCCCATACCGAAACTATATCCATAATCACAACTTGAGGTGGCTACATGAGGTCTCTCATCGCTGCGTTGACGGGGGTCATAGCAATGTCTACCATAGCACAGGCTGAAATCCAGCCGATTTTCCAGAAGGACACCGGACTTTGGATCGGGATATCCCAGGGCTCCAAAACCATCAAGGCCACGGGTGCGGTGCGGCCCGATGTGCGCATCAACACCAGCATGGGATGGTCGCTGGATGGCAAGGGCTCTCACAATGCGAACATCACCCACACAGGCAACACATGGGTGGTGACCCGCGAGGAGGGCGACTGGCAGATATCCAGCAGCCTCACCGTCGACGCGGATGAGATAAGCCGATATGCCACGATCACATACAAGGGCACCAAGCCGCTGGATTTGTGGGGTGTGTCGCTCTACACTCCGGAGCTTTCGCTCGCTAATGATGCCAAGCAGTATGCGCTGATCCCCGGCGAATACCCGGTGCAGCCGATGATGCAAAACAGTTGGCGCCCAGGTCAGGACCGCATGGAGATCGGCTGGACGCGCGCGGAATACAATATCGCATTCCTCCACTCCCCGAAAGCCAAGCTGTCATTGATTTGCGGCTACAAATTCATCGAAGATCAGGCCCGCGTGGGCGTGCATGAGGGCGACAAAGCCGTCAGCCTGTTTCACCAGTTCGATACCGCGAAGCACATGAAGACCGGTGACAGTGTCACCATCGGAGAGCAGCGTATCCGGTTGGTCTCTGGCTCCGAGGATGTGATCATGAACGCCACCATGAGCCTGGTGAACAGCCTGGACCATGGTCCGGCGGCCAACCCACCCTCCTGGCTGTTTGGCGGCACAGTATACGAGCTGCACCCCTGGGGACCGCTTGAGATATGGATGAGCGGCGACAACGGTCAGCGATACGACCGTCTGCAACGCCAGATGCCGTATTACAAATCGCTGGGCGTGAATATTCTGTGGCATCTGCCCACCCAAACCACTCCGCCATGGGTGTATACCACCATGGGTCAGGGACTGGTGCATGAAGCCAACGGCACGAAGCAGCAGCTTAAGGACATGATCGCTGCGGGCCACAAGATCGGCATCAAGTCGATCGCGGACCTGGTGGTCTACGGTATGCATCCCGACGCACCTGATGCGAAAACACTCCCCGACGAGGTATGGTGCCGCAACCCAAAAGGTGACATAGACCTGGTTTGGAGCGGAAGCATCAAACCGGCCGATGCGAGTTCTATCCCGTGGCAGCAATACATCAAGAAGGCCTCACACAACTGGGCGGCTGAGTATGGTTTCGACGGTGCCCGGCTTGATGTGGGCGGCTGGGGGCAGATTCACAACTGGAACAACCCCGACCGCGCCAATGCCGCCATGGCGAAAGGTGGGATCGAGCTGAACAAGGCGGTGCGTGACGGCTTCCGCGAGGTAATTCCCGATGCCATGATCCTGCCCGAGATCGGCAAGCCGATCGCTTTCAAACAAAGCGACCTGCAGTTTGATTACCCTTGGTATCTGGTGATGCGTGACCTGCTGACTACCTCGGATATTCCTACCTGGATCACCAACGCCAAGCTCTGGCTGGACTGGCAGCGCGCCACCAACCCCACTCTGGCGATGCACGGATGGGGCCGTTTTACGGACAACCACGACACCGTAGCACCTGACTGCTTCTTTGGTGCAGGAATCAACCAGGCGATGCTGGCCATCTGCAGTCTTATGGAAGGTACGCCTATTCTGTACCAGGAGCAGGAGACCGGCTTCAGCGAGGAGCTGGCACTTTGGCTAGCCTTGCGTCAGAAGTGGGACTGCTTCTCCCACGGCAGCGCTCAGTATACCAGCGTGAAGAGCTCAGACCCCCGCGTGTTCAGTTTCCTGCGGGTTGGGCCCACATCAGCCGCTGTGGTGGCGGTGAACCTGAGCAACGAAACCATCAAGACGCGCATCACCATCCCTGGTGATATGCTGAGCAAGTATCCCTTCTCCGCATCAGCTTTACCAGGCTGCAGCGTGAAGGTGGTCAAGCCTGGGACGGCGGCTATCACCGTGCCAGCCTATCGGCCAGCCGTGGTTTTGTTGACGAAACAAGCGGTCGTCCTTCCGGCCATCGCGGTGGTTCCACCAAGACCGGTCGATGCCCTGCAGAACGGATATAACTCCGAAACGGGTGAGCTGGTCGTGGCGAATGCCACACACTGGACGATGCAGACGCCAGATGGTGATCTACGCGAGAAATTTTGGGATTGGGGTATGGATCTCAGCAAAACCAACGACCCCATGAAGAGCCTGCCTGTGCTCAAGCGCATGTGGTCACCTCTTGAGACCGGCATACTAGATGGCAGTCATCGGGCCGTGATTGGTCTGCAGACAGCCGACAACAAGCTGATCTCCGCTGCGTTTGATCCCTCCAAGGCCACCGAGGTGCGGATTGAAGATGAGCGGCTGGACGGTAAGCAGGTGAAGCTCATCATCAAACCCGCCAGTGCGATGCTGCCTCTGACCTCGCTGGCACCGACACCACACCCTGAGATGAACGTGAGTGCCACTCATCTCAGAATGGCGATTGGCAAGAGCAGTGTGAAGGCAGTGCGGCGACAGGGCGGCATCCCGATGAACATCACGATCGCCGGCCAACCGATCAATACTCAGGCATGCATGGCATATACCGACTTCGGCTTCTACAAAAAGGGCGAATTGGTCTCCATCAACGGTGAGACCAACCCGCGCTTGTTCACCATGGAAGCCGATGGAAAGTCGATCGCCAGGTTCACCGGGAAGATGCACAGCCAAAGCTGGAACGGCGTGCAGACCTGCGGGTTGGCTGGTCCAGTGCTGGAGTATGAGCTGGTATACGAACTGCGGCCGAACGGCGAGCTGGCCATCACCTTCAGTGTCATCGCTACGCAAGACGTCGCTGAGGGATCAGCCTTTGCAGGTTTAACCATCCCTCTGCATGATGCAACCCTGGTGCAGCAAGGATCTGACAAAATCGGTCAGGGACGGAACGCGTTGCTCAAAGCCCCCGGCAGCATCAAGCTGCACGGTGGGAAAGCGCCGTTTGAGGTGGCTTGGAGCAAGGGCAACGGAACGGTGTTTACCATTGGACAGGGACAGCAAGCCGCCAACCTGTACATCTGTGCGGTAGACGGTCCGCTTCCGGCCATGAAGAAGGGTGATAAGCTTTCACAACAGGCTGTCATCCGATAGCACACTATCATCCGATAGCATAGAACCTGCGGGGATGTGGCGTTGCCACATCCCCGCTTTTTTATGGGATTGTTGACGGGGTGTTGTCTGAACCACGGATTACGCGGATGACACGGATGGGGAGGATGGGGACGGGGAAGATAGGGACGGGGAAGATAGGGACGGGGAAGATAGGGACGGGGAAGATAGGGACGGGGAAGATAGGGACGGGGAAGATAGGGACGGGGAAGATAGGGACGGGGAAGATAGGGACGGGCCGCCATGCGTCGCAGCCATTGTAGGGGCATGGCGGGCCGTGCCCAAGAGCCATTGTAGGGGCAGGCCCCCGTGCCTGCCCCCAGCCAGTAACCGCATACGACCCCCGTCCGGGGTAGGTTTATGGCTGCCTTCCAGGGGTTGCGCACCGCTTGGCTGCAACTCGATTGGCCATGTCCGGGGCGGTCTGTCATTACGCCTGCGGAAGCCACTGTCTATAGACCGCGCCGGTCTGGTTCCTGACACAAATCGTTCAGGGCTATCCGCCAGACCGGCGCGGTCTTGAGCCTTCTGCATCCGCTAGCCTACGCACAGACCGCCCCGGACATAGGCAACGCTTGGCTGCAATAGAGGCGAACGGTCAATTCGCATATCTCTCTGTCGCCTCAGTGTGACGCGTAAGTTACAGCCGTGGCATTTATGCCGCGGGGGACGGTCAGGACAGGGTTCTAGTCACCTTTTGCGCCGAAACTCTGGTCAATCACCACGTAGTCAAACAGGTTCACGCTGCCGTCGCCATTAAGGTCAGCCATTGAGTCATTGCTGCCGAAGTGGGTATCCAGCTCCACCAGGTCGAACAAGTTAATTTGCCCATCGCCATCGGCATCACCGTTGACCAGCGACACATTCAGACTGGTGTCAGTTGCGATGTTCGTGGTGTTCAATGACAGGAAGTGGGGGCTGCTGATCCGTATATCGTAGGGCGGCTGCAGATAGCTTGAAAGCGTGAACCGACCGTCCTGTTGAGGGAATAGGCTGATGGTCTGGCTCACTGCGGGGTCGATGTTGCTATTGATGGCGGCTGTGATCCGCTGTTCGGTCGTATTGCCCGTGAAGCTGTTCAACTGAACCTGACCGCTGATACCATGTACTCCACGGATGCCGGAAATCCGTTTGCCATCTGTCGCTACGGACAGAAAGCCACTATTCGGTGCTGGCACGTCACTAAGTCCAGCGGCACCACTGTCCCATACCAGCACAGACCCGTCACGCTTTACGCCGATCGATGTGTTTTCTTTCGCTGCTATCGCGATGAAATCCTGGTTGGGAGCAGGCACGCTGCACTGGCCCAGGGTGTTATATCCCCAGCATACTACAGAACCATTGTTCTTAAGTCCCACACTGTGCGATAAGCCTGCGGCGACATCGGTGTAGTCCTGGTTCGGCAAGGGCACCTTGGTTGCGAGATTGGCAGAATAGCCGCCACATCCCACTGAACCATCGCGGGTGAGTGCGACAACATGGTAAAGGCCAGCAGCCACCTTCACATAATCCGGGTTGTCAGAAGGCACCACACACTGGCCGTAGTAGTTCTGACCCCATCCAATGATGGAGCCGTCACGTTTTAGACCGAATGTGTCGTAATCACCCGCCACAACGGCCACGAAGTCTGAATTCGGGGCCGGTACGTTGCACTGGCCCTCACTGTTTCTACCCCAGCAAACAATAGAGCCATCCGTTTTTAAGACGGCGGCATGACGGTCACCAGCAGACACCGCGATGACATCGTGGCTTACGTCAGGTGTACCGCTTTGGTCGGTTATGTATCCCCATGTCATGACCGATCCATCCGACTTGAGGCCTAATGCAAAATCCGAACTCGCAGCGATGGCAGTAAAGGCGTTGTTGGGAACAGGATCCACAATGACCTCCATCCTTCTACCCCATTGGACGACGGTGCCGTTGCTCTTCAGACCTAAAGTATAACAATTACCTGCAGCGACTGACACAAAACCGCTGTTGGGGGAAGGCACATCCAATTGTCCTGCCCTGTTATCTCCCCAGCCCACCAAGCTGCCATCTTGTTTCAGGGTGAAGGCATGTATATTTCCTGCGGAGACGGCAGTGATATTGCTGTTCACGGCAGGCCCGTTGCACTGTCCATACTGGTTGTCGCCCCAGCAGACAACAGAACCATCGCTCTTCAAACCGACAGTGTATTGAGAGTTTGAGTCGATCGCGGTGAAGTTTTGATTCGGTGTGGGTATATCGATCTGTCCGTAATAGTTGCGCCCCCAAGCCACTAGTGTCCCATTGAGTCGCAATCCAATAGTAAAATCTTCACCGGCTCCCACACTCATAAAGTCATGCTCGGGTGGACGCGTGTAGTTCATCGGATAGGCGTTTACACCTTCAGTTTTGGTCCACCTGACCACTGTACTGTCTCGTTTGACTCCTACCATCACTCCTTCATTTGCTGAGATGGCTACGAAGTCCTGGTTTGGGAAGGGAATGTTGGCCCAGCTCCCTCCCCAGTTATAGAATCCTGGCTTACCCCAGAACGCCAGCACACCGTCCTTTTTCAATCCGATGCTAAAAGCATCTCCTGCGGCCACGGCTGTGAAGTCTGTATTGGGCTGAGGTATGTCACACTCACCGCTATTGTTCTGACCCCATCCGACCACGGAACCATCTTCTTTCAACGCAAGGCTGTGTGCAGTTCCGATTGCCAGTGCGCTGATCTGCTTGTTCTCCCCGGGTATACCGCTTTGGCCGTACTGATTACGCCCAGTGGAGATCACAGAGCCGTCGTGCTTCAGGAAGAGATTGTGGTATTCCCCGGCGGCGGCAGCTGTGATTCCCTCATTGGGCAAAGGCAGGCTGCACTCACCATAGATGTTTCGTCCCCAGCTCACCACGGAGCCGTTACGTTTGATCGCCACAGTGTGTTCGGATCCAGCCGTGACAGAAGTGAAATCCTGGTTGGGTGAAGGTATGTCAGAACACTGGCTATGGTCATCCATACCCCAGCACACAACGGAACCATCACGCTTTAGCCCAACTGTATGGTAGTTGCCTGCGGATATGGCCACAAAGCCGGTGTTTGGTGAGGGTGTGACATACTGGCCGAATGTGTCGTCTCCCCAGCTGACCACGGACCCATCGCGCGTCAGTCCTACAGTATGACATGCACCGGCTGAAATGGCCACAAAGTCCCCATTGGGAGCTGGCACGCTGCACTGACCGTAGTCATTGTTACCCCAGCACACCACAGACCCATCGCGTTTGAGCCCGACGGTATGTTGGCTGCCTGCAGCCACTGCAATGAAGTCCTGGTTAGGAGCCGGTACACTGCACTGGCCGTAGTCGTTGTTTCCCCAGCACTGAATAGAGCCATTCAGTTTCAAGCCTGCGGTATACATACCGCCAGCGGATACCGCATCGAACCCGGAATTTGGTGCAGGTATGTTGCACTGCCCATCGCTGTTGTCACCCCAGCAGCCTATGGTGCCATCAACCCTGACCCCTACCGAATGCCTGTCTCCTGCATCAACCGAGGTGTATCCTGACAACGAGCCGGGCAGTGTGCGCTGGCTTCCCCAGACCTCAACCGTCCCCCCTTGAGTGTATCCAGCGGCGCTGCATATCAGCAGAATGAGCGCTACCAGCCAATGATGACTTTTAGGAATCACAACGTCTCGATTTACTTTCATTATAATCTCCGCTAGTTACCCTTCGCGCCGAAATTCTGGTCGATCACGACATAGTCAAACAGGTTCACGCTGCCATCACCGTCAAGGTCAGCCATACCATCGGCACTGCCAAAGTGGGCATCAAGCACCACGATATCGAACAGGTTAATCTGTCCATCTCCATCGGCATCGCCGTTGACCAGCGAGAGATTCAAACTCTGAGCAGGATCAACATCATTCACTTTAAGGGTCAGGAAGTGAGGGCTGCTCATCCGGATGGCGTAAGGAGGCAGCAGGTATGTGGTAAAGCTGTACTGGCCGTCACTACCTGGATGGATATTTATGTCTTGTGTCGCCCCGAAATAGGAGCTGCTGGAAAGAGTGCTCGTGACCTGTCGCGTTGCGGGATCGCCTTTGAAATCACCAAACTGCATCAGTCCTGTTAGTTGATACGTCGGGCGAATCGCGATAGTATGTAGCCCACAAGCGGCGATGGCAAGAAATCCTCTGTTTGGGGCGACCATGTTATCTTGCACCACATCGCCGTTACCCCAGCTTACCACGGTACCATCATCCTTAAGCCCTACCGAATGTCCATATCCTGCGGCCACAGCGACAAAGTGCGAATTAGGGGACGGCACGTTGAGCTGGCCGTTGTCGTTATTGCCCCAGCATACGACACTGCCATCATTTTTCAGTCCAACTGTATGCAGATATCCGCCTGCCACGGCTTTGAAGTTCTGATTCGGTGCCGGCACAATGCATTGCCCGAAGTCTCGCTTTAGCCACCCCTTGTCCAACCCGCCCCAGCACTGCACACTCCCGTCACTCTTTAGTCCGACAGTATGATATGCTCCAGCAGCTATTGCGGTGAACACCTGTGAAATGACGGTTCCGCTAGAACTGTAGTTTTCGCCCCATATCACTATGTTGCCATTCTTTTTAAGGCCAATAGTATTAATGTATCCCGCGGCTACGGCTTTGAAATCGGCATTGGGAGCTGGCACGGTGCTCATGTTATTGGCATTACTGCCCCAGCATACCAGTGTGCCGTTTTGTTTTAAACCTACCGAATGATCCTGCCCAGCGGAAACATCAATGAAACCTTGGTTCGGTGCAGGAATGGTGCTTTCACCAGAGTAGTTCCATCCATATAAAGGAACCAGGGAGCCGTCGCTCTTCAGTCCAATAGCATGGGAATCTCCCACGGCCACCTTGGTAAAATCTTCATTCGGTTGGATGACATTGCACGCGGCATCGCCACGATATCCCCAACAGACCACTGTTCCATCTTTCTTTAGGCCTGCGGTGTGATAATCCCCGGCTACTATTGCAGTGAAGTCATAATTTGGGGTGGGTATATCAGCTTGACCATCGCTGTTGTCTCCCCAGACCACGAGGGAGCCATCTCGCTTCAGACCGACGGTTTGATACCGTCCTGCCGTCACAGAGGCGAAATCCGCATTGGGTGAGGGGACATCGCATTGAGCATCATCATTCTCGCCCCAGCAGACCACGGAGCCATCACGCTTGAGCCCAACTGTATAGTTGGCACCCGCGTCAATGGCAACGAAATCCTGGTTGGGAAGGGGGATATCGCACTGACCGTATGAGTTATCACCCCAGCAGACAATGGAACCATCTTGTTTTAACCCAACCGAATGGTAGTCGCCTGCTGATACGGAACCAAAGTTGCTGTTAGGGGCTGGTACATTGGTGTCGCCGTAGTAGTTCCGGCCCCAGCATACCACGGTGCCGTTATTTTTCAACCCAATCGTATGCTCAGAGCCTGCCGCTACAGCCTTGAAATCAATATTGAGCACTGGCGGGGTACACTGCCCGTAGTCATTTCTGCCCCAACAATAAACCGTGCTGTCGCGCTTGATACCGACTGTATGGTAACCTCCAGCAGATATCGCTTGAAAGACCGGGCTTGGTGTAGGAAGTGTGCATTGGCCATCACTATTATCGCCCCAACAACTTACCGTGCCATCTTGCTTAAGCCCAGCGGTATGAGCTGCACCAGCAGCGACGGCGGTAAATCCTGAGAGATCGCCTGGCAGCAGGCGTTGCCGTCCCCATGCCTCAATAGTTCCGGCATGCGCGCCTGCTGAATATCCGGTAAACAGCAGCAATGCAATCATGATATAGGTGCAGCTTCTCATGACTGCATTTCGCTTCACGTGACCAGATGTTCTTACCAAAATATTACCATGCCAATCTGAGCTCAACTTTGCCGTGCTCGTGTATCGATTTTGTCAAGCTCATTATAACACACAAACAAGCAACTGCCCGTGCTGACACGGCAGCCCAGGCTGTAACTGATTCGTACCCTTCAATTGCCTAAGTCCGGGGCGGTCTGTGCGCAGGATAGCGGCTGCAGAAGGTTCAAGACCGCGCCGGTCTGGCGGTTAGCCACGAAAGATATGTGTCGGGAACAAGACCGGCGCGGTCCATAGACAGTGGCCCCCGCTGGTTTACTGACAGACCGCCCCGGACATAGCCAACCGAGTTATTTACAAGCGATGGCCCGCCAACGCACACTAAAACAAACAGGCACAGAAAACCACGCAGATATGCAGTACTTGCTTCTGCTGATAATCAGTCAGGCATTGTACGGGATCGCTTTCGGCTACACCAACAGCACTTTACCCATGCGTCCGCATTTCATGCTGTGGCGAACCGCCTCATGAATCTGTGTCAGGGGGTAGCTGGCCTCTACACGCGGCTCAAAGCGGTGATCAAGCAGCAGGTTCATGACGTCACTCACCATCTGGCTGCCATACCGGGCGGAGTTGCTTCGGGCCCAACTTGTCATCCAAAATCCCTTCACCGTCAAGCTTTTGAATATCATCTGGCCGTTATTGATGGGGGTATTATCACCGCTCAAAAGGCCGTAGACCAGCATAGTGCCTCCCGTGGCCAGCGCATTGATGGCCTCAACACCGCAAAAGCCTCCGACGGCATCTATCGCCGCATCTACACCGCGACCATCGGTGATTTCCAGGGCTCGTTTGGCAAACCCTTCGCCAAAGGTGACCACCACCTCGGTCGCACCGAGTTCCTTGAGGTAGTCCGCCTGGTCTTTTCGTCGCACCACGCAGATGGTGTTGATGCCTCTTTGTGAGGCCAGCCGAACGATCATTTGGCAGAGAGTGCTTCCCCCGGCGGTCATGGCAAGCCATTGGCCAGGTTTCAGGTTTAGTTCTTGAAGCATCGCCCAGGCACTGCATGGGTTGACGAACATCTGACAGGCGGTGGCATCATTCATCTCGTCAGGGATGGGTATGACGGCACTGCTGGGGACGCAAATCCGCTGCTGCCAACTTCCCAGGCCCGTGAAGCTGACCCTCTGGCCTGGCATCAACGGGCTGTCCTGAGGAGCTGACACAATCCGCCCCATGCCCTCAAACCCGCAAGGCGATGGTAATGGCGGTTTGATGCCGTAGTTTCCTTGGAAAAAGTGCAGATCAGATGGATTGATGGGGCGTGCCATCACTTCCACAAGCACCTCGTTGGCCCCCGGTGTTGGTTCGGGCATTTCATTCACCTGAAGACCGGTGAATGGGTCACCATATGATATCAACTGCACAGACAGCATGTAGGTACCTCCTCGAAAGTAACGCGACAGCTTTCGGCCGCAGGGCACAACCACTGATACAGCCAGGGATGCCGTTATCCTTCTATATGCTTGAGGTCAATCTCTGTGGGCGTGACTTTGATCATCGCAAACTCAGGGTGTTTGACTCCTTCTGGGAACACGTTGATGAATTCGGGATCGAAGTGAACAGATGCCTCTTTCGGAGTGGCCACAGTGGCTGTACCCCATATGCGCAGGTTGAGGCCATTAGCCCATGCGACGACACAGACTTTATTGTTCGCCATGATCTCTTTCATCTTCGGTGAACTGCGATGCAGTACATACCAGATGGTGCCGTCGTCGTCCACTTCGGCTGTGCGCATTACACGCAGATTGGGGCGATCACCATCTACCGTAGCGAGGTAACTAAACATAGAGGCACGTAAATGATTTATGGCCTCTTGCAGCAGCTTAGTCTCAAACATGCTCATCACTCCTATCGGCAACTAGTTATTTTGAGGGCAGCACTTCTACTGGCACAGTGACGTGGTATTTATGAACAAGAGTCGCACCCAGATGGCCCGCCTGGGCGATTTTGATGGCACCCAGGCTCCATAAGGCAACGAAGATCAGCGCAATCACGACCGCTGCGACTCGGGACATCTCACGTTTAGAGACGAGTGCAAAAATCACAAACAGCGAAAACAGAGCGGTGATGGCCGTGAAAATGTTACGTGCCGATTCAGCAAGTGAAGAATGGGTCTCCAGCGTATCGTCGATCACCTTGCTTACGTCAGGCTGGGCTGCCATCGCGGCAGCCACCAGTCCTGCCTTTTCACTGGCTTCACCGCTCATGGTGGCGGCCCATGCTCCCAGGGTGCCCAATATCAGTATCACCGCTGCTGCACCCCACCAGGCTATCGTGCAGCGTTTGGTAGATAAACCGAGAACTACCAGCACTGGCGCGACCAGCAACAGTGCGATTGGGAAATGCACGATGAGAGGATGCAACCCTTCAACTGGTGGCGGTGGCGGCAATAAAAACATCATTTGGGCGTTTCTCCTGTGTGGTTACTTAACCTTGATGAACTCTGCTTTCGGTTCGGCGCATATGGGGCAGGTGTTGAATGTGATTTTCGTCACCGCATAGCCGCATCGAGGGCACACATAGTACACCTGCGCTGTCGTCCAACCCTTCTTGTTCGCCGTTACACCGCTGATCAGGGTCACCAGATACTTGTCAGTGACCGCCGAACCGCCAAAGGCTATGTTGGCTGACTTTGCACCTTCTTGAGCCGCGATCTTAAGGTAGGCTGGGTAGTCTTTCTTTACCAGCTTGTTGAGCTGGGCGGTGATGGATTTCATGATTTTGCCCGCATTAGTCTCTGAAGGTGGCAGGCTGGGCATCATGGTAGCTGTTTTTCCGCCCAGATCCTTGATCGCCTTTTGAATCTTCTTGACATGGACTTGAGCACTGGTGTTGACGGCTTTCATCACTGAAGCGACACCAAGATTCTTTTGACGTTGTGCGATCATCGCGCAATATGATGAATCCATCAGCACTTGCTTCTCAGAATTCAAGGCCCCTTCCAGGTTTATTAATGTCTTTACAGGAGCAGCATATGCAGGAATAGTCAGCACGAGTGCTGCGGATACGATCGCCAAGAATTTCATATTGGTCCTCCACGGAATGTTGTAAGTTTATATACCCTTATGTTACCCGATATGAACAAGCGACTTCTCTATGCCGGGTATTGAACATAGAAAAGCCGCTTGTCCTTTTCAAGACACTCATGCAGATAGGAAAAGAAACACGGCATTTATTGGACCGTGATACCTGCCGCTTCACGCCACGGTGCAAACTGCTTCCATATCTCGTTCTGTGCTTTACGTTCGAACTCCACCTTGTGCCACTCGTTAGGTCGGAAGGCATCACGCATTTGAATCATAATCTCGTTCTTGGGGTAGAACAACATGGGGTCATATTCGTAAGTGCCTGCCGTCGCGCTGTCTTCTGTATCGACATACAGCGTGCTTAAAGAAAAAATGGAGCTCATCTGGTAGCTGTCGATACCGACGGAATGCCTGAACCGGCGGATAGGCGGCACCAGCTTCCCATTGACATACAACTCCATGTCAAGGAAGTCAGCTCTATATTTCATCTTCGCCACATTGGGTGTTTTGATGCCGATGACTGCCGTGGCGGCTGTGCCAAGAACCCGTTTCACCACGCTGGAACCTTGTTCCTTAAGCTGAGGGGTGAAGCTGATGCTGACCGTGGCCCGGCGTGCCTCATAGTCGCGGATGGTGAAATCTTCGGTGCTGGCTCTTGCCCCGCCTTTTCGCTTGCCACGCTCTTTATCGTGTAAGCGCCGCGCTTCGCCAGTCTGCCAGGCGTATACAAACGGGGTGCTGATGGTCAGGTTGAAGTTTTTCACCCCCTGCATCCAAATCGGCTCCAGCTTTTTGCCTTTAGCGGCCGATTCGAGCATTGGGGCGGTGATGAGTTGCGTAGGGGCATCTGGCAGCGGGTTAACCGACGGTGGTTCGGCATAGCCAAGCATACCACGGGCGGCGTCGATGACGGGAATCGCTTTTGCGATGCTGATCACGCCGCCATACCCCTGCTCAGAGCTTTCGCTGACTAAGAAGGTGCATATGCCGGCGACTTTTTTGTCCATATTCACCAGCGGACCGCCGCTGTTGCCCGGGTTGATTTGAGCATCGGTCATGATCATATTGCCGTCATATTTGCTGACCACACCTACTGCCAGGCTTTTGTCCTGGTCTAGCGGGCTGCCGATCACCAGCACACGTTCACCCTCAAAGGCCACCGTTTCCGATTTTGGATTGATCAGCGGTAGTTGGGCTGGCTTGTATTGAATCTGAGGGTTGTAGCGCAGAATGGCGATGTCGCTGGCTACATCCTGGTGGATGAGCTGGGCGAGGTAGCTGTGGCCGGTGTCAAAGCGGATCGCATACCACATGGCGCGGCCAACCACATGGCTGTTGGTCACCACCAGTCCACCTTGAGCATCTACCACAAAGCCGCTGCCTCGGCCTGTGTCGGTCATCACCGTCACGACGCCAGATTTCAGTTCGTTGAAGATAATCGTCTCATCGCTGACCCTACGAGAACTCTGCGCATGGGCGGTCAGGCACCCAAAAAGCATGACTAAAGCCAGGGTCGCTGCCTGAAGATGAATGCGAGGTATCGGCCAGTTCATGGAACACACTCCTGTATTACGGATATATCACTGCCTATATTGTACTGCTGAAAAGGCGGGCAGTGTCTATGCATATTAGTAGACCGCAACGGAGGGGCAAATGGTACACCAGCGAAGTATGTATGAAAGGGATTGATCTCACGCGAAGACGCGAAGACGCGAAGGGGTGATGACCGGCGCAGGGAAGGCTGTCCATATTGATCCACAGATTACGCAGATTACACAGATTAGGTCATGACCGGCGCAGGGGAGGCCGTCGACGCCCGCCGCACGAATCGCCGCAGTTCCGTCGTTTTGGGCATCCGCTGACCGCCAGTCTGCTACAATGAGTTCAGACAACCTGTCTGCAGGGGGGCTCCGTATGAACAAGCTGAGTCATAGTTACGATGTCGTCGTAGTGGGTGCCGGACCGGCTGGAAGCGTGGCGGCGATACAGGCTGCGCGGGCGGGTGCTAAGACTCTGCTGGTGGAACAGAGCAGCCTGCCTGGCGGAACCACCACCCTGTGCGGGGTCGACTTCCCCGGGTTGTTCCATGCCTGGGGTAAGCAGGTTATCGCCGGAATCGGCTGGGAGCTGGTCACATCCGCGGTGAAAGAGGCAAACAGCACGCTGCCGGATTTCACCCGCTACGATCTACCGCACCCCATGCTGCAGGTGAAGCTGAACGCGTCGATCTACGCATGCCTGCTGGATGAGGCCTTCACGGCCAGCGGCGTTGATGTGCTGTATCATGCGATGCCGCTGAGTGTGCTCGAAAAGCACGACAAGCTGGAGTTGACCTTGGCGACGAAACAGGGCAGCCGGAAGTTGAGATGCCAGGTGGCGATTGATGCCACGGGGGACGCCAATCTAGTGGCGAAAGCGGGATACAAGCTCAAGCCGAGTGAGGAAAAGCAGCCTGGAACACCCATCATCCGACTAAGCGGTTATGACCCGGCGAAACTCAACTTGGCTGAGATCGAGACCGCTTATCGCGCGGCTGTTGCTTCAGGCGATATGGAGTGGCTCGACACCGGCATGTCGCGTTCGATGGCTCACCTTCTTCAAAGCCGCGGTGAGAACTGCATCCATGTGCCGGTATCCGAGGCGGATACCAGTGAGGGCAAGTCTGAGGTGGAGCGGCTGGGACGCGCCGCGGTGCTGCGTATCTACCGGTTCTTGAAGGGGTTCCCTGGGCTGGAGAAGCTGGAGGTCAGCAGTATGGCCCCTCAATGCGGGGTGCGTGAGTCCTCGATAGTGGATGGTGAGCTGAGTATCAGTGTGGCGGACTACACCTCTGGGCGTTACTGGCCGGATTCACTGTGCAACGCCTTTTACCAGATCGACCTGCATCAGCGGGATAAAGAGAGCGGGCTGATGGCCCGTCCCTTGGTGTTTGGCACCGTGCCGACCGTGCCTAGACGAGCACTGATCCCGAAGGGGAGCCGCAGGCTGCTAGTGGCAGGACGCTGCGTCTCAAGCGACCGGCTGGCAAATTCGGCACTTCGGGTTCAGGCCTCTTGCATGGCGATGGGGCAGTCGGCAGGTGCTCTGGCGGCGCTGTCGGTCGATAAGCAGCGGATACCGGCTGATCTGGAGCTTGCTGATGTGCGGAAGCTGCTGCTGGCCCATCATGCGATCCTGCCCGAATCGCGGTAGTGTATCCATATATTAAGTGTATGGTCTTTACAAGACTACTGGAGGTATACCCAAAATGAAGATCGGTTGTTGCGCAGGGCTAGAGTGTATGCAGACCGTCCAGGATGCAGGCTATGACTACATCGAGCTTGGGGTTGGCACGGTGAAGCCCGAATCTGCGCGTTCAGAGTTCGATCCAATTGTGGAACAGCTGCGGAAGATTAGTATCAAACCGGAGGCGTGGAACTGCCTGCTGCCGGGTGATCTGCGTATCACCGGGCCTGGGACTGACGTAGATAGACAAAGGAGGTATCTGCGCACAGCTTTTGAACGGATTGAGGAGCTGGACGGAAAAATAGTGGTGTTCGGCAGCGGCGGAGCGAGGCGAATACCCGAAGGATTTCCGCCTGAAGAGGCATGGCAGCAGTTGCTTGATTTTGTCACTTTGGCTGGTCGGATCGCTGACGGACATGGGATCACTTTTGTGATTGAGCCCCTGAATAAGAACGAGACCAACGTGATAAACTCGGTGGAAGAGGGTATGAAGCTGGTGATGGCTGTTCAGCATCCCTCAGTCAAGTGCCTTGCAGACCTCTATCACATCATGGAAGAACACGAG
This sequence comes from Armatimonadota bacterium, assembly GCA_963677485.1. Lineage (GTDB taxonomy): Bacteria > Armatimonadota > HRBIN16 > HRBIN16 > HRBIN16. The sequence continues at coordinate 3,392,774 of OY781964.1, forward strand.
CCGCTCCAACACATCATCGAGGCCGGTGGTGATCTTCGTCATACCCACATCGCCGACACCGGACGGTTCAGCCCCGGAACCGGCAGTTATCCAACACGGGAGTTTTTCGAGGCTCTGAAAAGTGCGGGATATCACGGCATGATGAGCGTGGAATGCCGATGGACGGATTTCGGTACCGAGTGCAAACCCGCGTTGGAATACCTCAGAAAAATCGATACGGAAGTGAACGGGTGATTTGGTTGAGTTTTTGGTCTGAATACGCCGGTCTGGTTCTATTGAGTAGTCACACCTGCCTATCGTCATCGGTCTCCCGCTCCGGCAGCGGCTGCCGGAGCGGAGACCCGAATTCTACCAGTCGCTGGGTTTGACCCCCGCCCAGGCTGATTGCGCTGCGGCGGTGAGGCCATCCCATCGCTTCTCGGGGAGGTCGCCCCAAGCGGTATAGAACAGTCCCAGAATCTGCTTGTTACCTTTGTTCTTGATGAGCTGCTCTGACCAGAACTTGCAATTGTTGGGGTCAAACCACGGTGAGCCGGTGATGTCAAAACCCTGTTTCAGCCAAAAGTCGATAGACTTCTGAATCTTCTCATTGTCGGCGGGATAACTGTATGCCCAGGCGTTCATGATGATGTCCTTGGGAAGCCGTTCCGCCGTTTTCTCCAGTTGGAAGATGGGAGCATTCGAGAACGGGTTGAGCGCATCGTCCCACATCATCATACGGCAGTGCGGATCGGCTTCCCGCAGATACTGCCTCATGCGGATGATGTCATCGGCGACAATCTCCACATTGCTCATATGGCGGGCTTTACAACGCGCGTCCTGGTTTAGTATCTGCGGTTCGTCATGGCCGATGTGCAGGTATTTGGGTTTCATACACTTGATGACATTCCTGATGGCCTTGCGCATGAGGTTGCGGTAAAGCGGCTCGGAGGGGCAGCATGTGATGGAGCCTTCGTAGATCGCGTCGAAACTGAGAAGCAGTTCCTCACGATTCTTGATTCGACTGTAGCTAGTGATCACCAGGCTGGATGATGATGGGCTCTTCATGATGGTGGGCTCTAGTATTTTGAAGTCTTTACCTTCTTCGTAGCTGATGCGTCCTGTTTTGTCGGTGAGCACGACAGGCCCAGTTATCAGCCCCGACAGCAGCCGCGTGTCGTGACTTACGCCAGTCACCGCGACCTCATCGAACCAGATGGTGCCTGAGGCATCCTGCATCCGTATATAGACTCGGAGTTTCGTGTATCCATCTGTGAAGAACTGTGCCGACAGCTTCGTCCAGTCATTTGTGCCCACGAGGTTTTTCGTGTAGCGAAGAGGGGCAGGCGATAATCCGCCATCCTCTTTGATGCCGTAGAGCTCGATGTAGGCACCAACGATCGTATCACGGGTAGCTTTCACGTCCTGTGTTTTTACAAAGCTGCTGAGCTCATAAATACAATGCGGCTGGCAAGGCACAGTTTGCCATGCCCTGAGCATACCTGAGCTCGATCGAGAGATACGCAGACTGCTTGCCCCCTCGTGTTTAACCGTCTGGTCTACCGCAACCTCACCATTTTTGTCGAACTCCCAGCCGATCGGTTTGCCTTGCTCGGACTGCTCAAAACCAGGATTGTTGACTGATAGTGCTGGGACAGCACTGTCTGGCACTTGAACCTTGCCATTGCGGGCCACAACGGGCAGATTAATTAGCGGTATGGCCTCGGCACAGCGCGGTTCGATGCTCAACACCGCGTTCCCATGGCCAAAACTCTGGAGTTCAGGAATGGGCTCAACGAAGTGTTTTCGGCACTCATCCGCTATCTTCTTCCAGCGAGCGTTAGCGGCGGGCTTATCCAGCATATACAGCTCAGGATATTCAAACACGATGAAGTTCAACTTCATCGAGGCAAGATACTCTATCTTCTGTTCTGGATTGGCATCACATATATAAGTACCCCGAAGTTTCAGCTCAGGCCAGTCGGATATCTTCAGCATGGGCACGCTGCCATCGGATTGCACAAGCTGCATCATCGTCATAAGCCCGTAGTAGAGGCCCTGCACATCCTTACCCTGAATCACCACCCAGTCTATACCGACCATCAATCGGTACCCTTGCTCCTTCGGCATGGGCATGCCTGTGAACATGTTGTCTAGCTTGGCACTCGGCTTTACCCCAAGCCAGAGTGTGCAAGGCGTACCCGGCTGCTTTGCGGCTGTAGATTTGGGGATCGGGGCCATTCGCTTGGTCTTGAGGGCGGCGTTCAACTGCTCGATCCCAGTTATCGCTTTAGTACTATCCCGTTCCAGCACGTAATTTTTGATCTGTTCGATCCGTAGTGAGCCGTCTATACCCATCGGACTCATATACTGTGGTGTCGGTAATAACTCTGGCATGCATGCCACCCCTCTATCTGACGCTGGTGTTGCTATCTCTACTAAAGGATACCATCAATATTCTTGTAACTGGTCGTATGGGCGTCCACGACCGTATAAATAACGGTGTGGGATGCCATGAACTCAAGTGCGGTGCTATTTGGTAGTCATATGAGGCAATATGATATATGCCTGCACGCCTGTTATACAATATCACTGTGTCGGAATTCGATCATGAATGTGTCTGTCAAGAGGTGTGCGTAAGTGGTGTCCGCTCCAGAGCAAAAGTCATATAAGCTGACGATCTATGCCTGCTATTTAGGCTTTTTCGCCCAGGCGATAGTCATCAACCTCACCCCGATCTTGTTCATCCCACTGCGGAGGCTGTATGGGCTGTCCTACGAGCAGCTTGGCTTGCTGGTGTTCATCAACTTCACCACCCAGGTGATCTGTGATTTGGCATTCCACCGCGTGGTCGACAAATACGGGTACAGGCCATTCATCCTTGCCGCCAATGTTCTGAAGGTGATCGGATTTTTGGTCTTCGCCACGGCACCCAGCCTATTCAGCCACCCCTACACGGGCTTCATCATCGGCACGATCATCTTCTCGGGAGCAGGCGGCCTGTTCGAGGTGCTGCTGAGCCCCATCGTGAATTCCATACCCACCGATGAGAAGGCGACGGCGATGAGTGTGCTCCATTCCTTCTACGCGTGGGGGCAACTATCGGTCATACTTTTTACCACATTGATGGTCTATTACCTTGGCATCCATTCCTGGCAATTAATCATCCTGATGTGGTTGATCGTGCCGTCTGTCAACTTTGTGATGTTTTTGAAGGCCCCGTTGGGACCGCTGGTGCCTGATGATGTCAGGCTGAGCAACCGATCGCTTGTGCGGAAGCCGTTCTTCGTGCTGGCTTTCCTGGCGATTATTTTTGGTGGAGCCTCGGAGCAGGTCGCGGCCCAATGGACTTCTGCATTCCTTGAGATGGGGCTGAACATCCCCAAGGTGGTTGGTGATGTGGCAGGCGTCTGTTCATTTGCATTTTGCCTGGGTGTCACGCGGCTGCTGTATGGAATATTCGGCCAGAAGATTAACCTGCGGAAGGTGATGGTCTACGGTTCTCTGGTGGCGATGGGCTGTTATGTGGTCATCGCCTTCTCGCACAGTGCGGTGCTTTCATTCGCAGCCTGCATGGTGTGTGGATTTTCGGTCAGCTTGTTGTGGCCTGGCACGCTGGTCATCACCGCCGAACGGTACCCGCTGGCTGGGACCGGGCTGTTCGCCATGCTGGCCGCCGGTGGGGATGTGGGCTGCGCTTTGGGCCCCTGGATGACTGGTGTGGTGATAGAAACCTCTCAACGCACGCAATGGCTGCAGAACCTGGCCAAAGCCGGCGGTGACAACCTGGAGCAGCTTGGGCTGCGTTCGGGAATGCTGGCCGCAGCGATCATCCCGCTGGTGGCTTTCATTTGCATGTCTCGGCTGAGCAAGATCAAGCTGAAGGCAGAGCAAGTATCTGGATAGTTACCGATCGTCACGAATAAATGCATCAAACCAGCAATCACAATAGTTGGCTGGAGTAAAATAAACGGAGTTATCAATGCAGTTTGAGTCACAGTTCGATTTCTTCCCTTTCGGCACCCAGTATTACCGCGAGCCAACCCCGTTGCCGGAGGAGTGGGAGCATGACCTTAGCGAAATCGCCAGAGCAGGGTATACCCACATCCAGTTGCGCCCGCAGTGGATCTGCCACGAGCGGATTCGCGGGCAAGAAACCTGGGATGACATCGACCAACTGTTTGACCTTGCGCAGAAATACAACCTTAAGGTGATCTTGAAGCCCATGATGGAGTGCGCTCCCGACTGGGTCTACACCGAGCTTAATGGCTATCGGATTGGGTTTGGCGGAGAACGAATCTCGCCCGAAGGTCATGGCGCGTTCTACGCGGGCGGCTGGCTGCCGTGCTTCGACAACCCGCTGGTGCGGGAAGCCGCTTCAAGTTTCGTGCAGCACATGGCAGAGCGTTACCGAAATCACCCCGCACTGTGGTTCTACAACGCCTGGAATGAGCCTCGCAGCCGTCCGTTGGGTCAGTGCCAGTGTGAGCATTCGGTGCGCAGCTATCGGCAGTGGCTGCAGCAGCGGTTCGGAAGCATCGAACAACTGAACACAGCCCTGGGCAAATACTGGACATCATACGACACGCTCAATCCTCCGCAGACAGCATGGGATTATGTGCAAATGTATATGTGGCGTCAGTGGGCTGCCGATGCTGTGGCCACTCATGTTAAACTGGTGACCGATGCCATCAAATGCGGTGATCCGAAAGCATTTGTGATGACACACGTAGGTGGCTGTTCTGTCATTCAAGATCCTTGCTGCGATGCCAGTGATGATCTGGCGAATGCTCGCATGGTCGACCGTTACGGTACCAGCTACCCCGTGAACCTGCGCCCCCATTCCATCGCCGACAACCACGGTGGCGATCTGATCTCTGACTGGTTGCGGCGGGTCGATGCCAACTACTGGTGCCATGAGTTCTACACGAATGAGGGTAACTGGTCTGTGCCGCCCACGCCGGAGGCGTTGAACCGGCTTGTTTGGCTTGCCGTTTCTGGCGGAACAGTCGGCTTTACTTTCTGGCAGTATCGCAGTGAGCGTGTGGGCAACGAGACCAACGGGTTTGGGATGCGCAACATCGACGGTACCGAGACGGAGCGCAGTATAGTTTGCGACGATATCGCCGAGATACTCCGAGACAAAGGTGCTGCCTTGGTAGACACCCATCGTGCGGAATCCAAGCTGAAGCTGATGTATAACCGTCATGCCGATGTGATGGCACGCGTGCAAAGCCTGACTAAAGACGAGGTGACGGTACTAGGTAACTGCCTTGAGAATGGGGGAGGCAGCTTCTACAAACAGGCGCTGCACGGTGCTCACCGTTCCTACATGCTGGCAGGTGAGTGTTTAGATTTCGTTGTTCCGGGTGACCACCTGGACAGCGGTGATATGCTTCACGTGACAGCCGATGAGATGTGTGACCAAGCCACCGCGGATTGGCTGATGCAGTTTGTGGCCGACGGGGGACGGTTGGTGGTCGAAATGCCATTTGCCTGCCGCGATGCCAACACCTGGGTGAGCGCCGCTCGGCCAAACCACGGTCTGGGGCGCCTACTTGGCTGCACTGAGATCGAGCGAATCCAGAGCCGGCATTCGAGCGCAGACACAGTCACGTTCGATGACGGCACCCAGATCACTGCAAGCCACTGGAAGGTGGAGTTGCAGCCCACAGACGGTCAGGTGCTTGCCACCTGGGGTGATGGCTCCGCTGCGGTGGTGCTCAACCGGTATGGCAAGGGGCAGGTTCTCACCTGCGGCATCAACCTGAGCATGGCCTGCGGAGAACAACCAGACGATCCTGCGGTGCAGACGTTGCACAGGTTGATACGCGAGCATCTTGGTGTGCCCATCGGTGCTGCGAAGCTGCCCGTTGGCGTGTGGGTCAGGCGGCGCGTGGCTGAGGGACGCGAGGTGTGGTTCGTGTTTAACCTCACGAGCGATGAGCAGCATGTGGATCTGGCTTGCACCCCCGCGGACATCTGGCAGAATGGGGGATGCAGCCTGGATGGAGGCTGCTTGACGATGCCACCGCAATCGACCTGGGTGGCGAAGATGCGGTGATACGCCTGCACATCAACGATGTGTTAATCCCGTCTTGGTTGTATGACCAAGGCGGGTTAATCACTGTGGGTTCTTTCCAGACTGTGGGATGACTGCTCGTGGGTCTCTGTCACCCACACAGGGCTCAAGCGGTTGAACGATCATGACGATAAAGGAGTGGTCATATGAAAAAGTTCGCGTATGTGCTCGTGGTTGTCTCGCTGGTATCGATGGCGGTCACGCTATCAGCATACGGCAGTGATTGTGCTTGTGAGGGCAGTATCTGCAGTCAGACCACCGATGGCAGTCTCAGGTTTGACTTCGAAACGGGGTGTATGCAGGGATGGCAGATCATGGAGGGCACGCTAGATAGCCCCGTGACCAGCATCGAGATGACCCGAAACCAGCCTTCTCAAAAGAGGAACAAGCAAGGGATATTCTATCTCAATACCGTCGAACTTCAAGATGGCGGATATGATGATAAAATGACCGGAGTTATTGAGTCACCTGTCTTCACCTTGAAGTCACGTCAGGTCTCTTTCTTGATCGGAGGCGGATCATTTCCGGCCAGCACCTATGTGGCGTTGTGCGATATCAACGGTGATGAACTGTTAAAAGCCACTGGTAGTAACTCGGAGATGATGACCGGGATCGTATGGGATACCAGCAGATATTTGAACAAAAAGCTGTTCTTACAATTGGTAGACCGGAATACCGGGTCGTGGGGACACATCACCTTTGATGATTTCATCGCCGATGGAAAAGTGGATCTGAAAGCCACTCTGGCTGTCAGGAAGTCGTATGACACTCGAGAACAAGGGCGGGAGCAACGCCGTCAAGCGCAACTTAAGAAGTGGGAGGATCAGAGGATGAAGCGTATAAAGAAACTCACATCACCAGACTACCTTGTCATGGGGGGTAAAACAAAGGTATACAAGGGGGCTGAACTAGAAGCCATCAGTATTCCCATCGGGGGAATCGGTGCTGGGAATATCCAAATGGATGGCAAAGCACAGCGAGCCATCTGGCAGATTTTCAACAACTTCAAGTGCGTATCTCTTCCGAATAGCTTCTTTGCGGTTAGGGCTGAGGCTGAGCCCGGCCAACCTGTCGTCAGAGTGCTTCAAACTGCGGCTGCTGCTGGATTTGCTCCCATGCGCAGCCTGACTTTTAAGGGTGAATTCCCCTATGGTTGGTATGATTTTCGCGATTCGAAGTTGCCTGTGTCCGTTAGTATGGAGGTGTTCAACCCGCTGATACCGCTGAATGCTAAAGATTCTGCCATTCCTTGTGCGATATTTAACATCACCGCGAAGAACAAAGGGCCGAAGACAGTTGATGTCAGCTTGATGGCAACCCAACGGAACGCGGTGGGATACACCGCCGCGAAGGCATTCTCGATGAGCGGTCTGGCGGTTGAGCCAGGGGCTGTCACAGGCGAAGAGCTGGGTGGCAACCGGAACCAGATCATCAAGTCACCTGACAGCTCTATTCTCCATATGACCGCAGATATCCCGCAAGAGGCAGCAGGCTACGGTGATATGGCGCTGCTGGCTGTCTCGCCTGATGCGATAGGCTCCACGGATTTTGGTGATGTCAATGAGATGCACAAGCAGTATTCCGAAAATGGCCTGATCACTGGGTCCGACCATGCGGGGCCATCCGCCAAAGGCAAGACTCTAGATGGGTTTTTGGCGGTACCATTCAAGCTGAAGCCAGGGGAGTCGAGGACTATCAGCTTTGTGCTCACGTGGTATTTTCCGAACGCCAGCCACGGTACAGAGAACTGGAGCGGCTCAGGCAATATGTATCAGAACTGGTATTCCAGCGCACTCGATGTGGCACAGGATGTGAAGACACGGCTGACAGAGCTGTCTCAACAGACCGATATTTATCATGACAGCTTCTACTCGTCGAATCTACCTCGCTGGATACTGGATAGAATCAGTTCGCAGGTATCGATCATGCGAACGCAAACCTGCTTTTGGGCGAAAGATGGCTATTTCGGTGGATGGGAAGGATCTGGCACCGGTGAGGGGTGTTGTGAGGGCAACTGCACCCATGTATGGCATTATGCACAAAGCCATGCGCGTTTGTTTCCCGAAATTGGCCGGCGGATGCGTGAGCAAGAGTATGCGGTGCAGAACGAGGATGGCAGCATCGGTCACCGGCTGAGCAAAGGGTTCGCGAAATGGGTCGCTGCCGATGGTCTTCTGGGCGACATACTCTCAACCTACCGAGAACACCAACTCAGTGCCGACAACAAGTGGCTTGACCAGTACTGGCCAAACTGCCGAAAGGCGATGGAATACTGCATCAAGACCTGGGATGCAGATGAAGATGGTGTGCTCACAGGATACCAGTGGGATACACTCGACAGCGCACTGGAAGGCAACACCACCTGGATTGGTTCGCTCTATCTGGCCTCTCTCGCTGCTTGTGAGAGGATGGCGAATGTTGAGAACAGTGCGACCGATGCTCAGCGATATGCCCGCATACTCCAGTCGGGAAAAGACAAGCAGAATGCCGAATTATGGGATGGCGAATACTACATCCAAAAACCTGATGTTGAGCCACCTGCTTATACTTACCCTGAACCTCGTGAAGATTATCTTACGGGTTGCGATACCGACCAGTTGCTAGGGCAATGGTGGGCACATCAGTTGGATTTGGGCTGGCTATACCCGTCTGAGCGTGTACGTAAGTCGATGCAGTCGCTTATGAAATACAACTTCCATGCGGATTTCCGTGGATATGAGCAGAAACCGCGCAAATTCGTAGACGAGCTTGACTCCGGACTGCAACTGATCAGCTACCCGAAAGAGGGCAGGCCGGCTCCTGGTAAGGAGTTCCACAGCTCTTCCGAAATCATGTCAGGTTTTGAATATCCCGCCGCGGCCACTATGATACAGGCCGGACTACTGAAAGAGGGGTTCGCACTGACACGGGCCATCTACGAGAGATACGACGGCAAGCTGCGCACCGGACAGTCAGCTCTGGATATCGGCAACTGGGGCTACACGGGCAACCCATTTGGTGATGACGAATGCGGGAAGTTTTACGCCCGAGCGATGAGCGTTTGGAGTATTCTGCTCGCCTGCCAGGGGTTCATCTATGATGGCCCTGCCGGCAAAATCGGGTTTCGACCTGTGTGGCAGCCAACTAATCACATGTCATTCTTTACAGCGGCGGAAGGATATGGGTTTTTTGTCCAAAATCGGTCGCAATACGGGCAGTCTGATGCGATCAGTATCAGCTCAGGCCTGTTGTCTATTAACACGATTGTGCTTGAGTATAAGTCCAACCGTCCGTCATTCAAGGTCACCGTGTCGGTCGACGGCAAAGAGGTACCGTCATCGTTCAAGGTTGTGGATGGCGTGTTCACCATCTCACTGGATAAACGGTTAGTACTCACCGCAGAACAAATAGCCATGATACTCATCCGATAGTCTAGGCGACGCGTGATGATACGTACTATCGCCACCAACATTCATAGGAAATGACATGATAATAGACGTCCACACACATATATTTCGGCGCGTTCACGGGCAGATCGCCTCTGGGCCGACCCGCAGCATGGGGCAGGGACTCATCCAGATGGGAGATCATCCACATCGGCTGATGCCACCTGGTGATGCGGAGACCACACATCCGGTGGAGGCCCTTATTGCGAAGATGGACGCTGCCGGTGTCGATAAGGCGATGCTTTTACAGGGTTCGCTCTACGGTGAGTGCAATGAGCTGGTGCTGCAGGCACTTGATGCCTATCCTGACCGCCTCTGGGCTGCCGCCTTCCTCGATATCTTCGTGTCAGACGCCCAGGCAGCCTATGAGCGTGCGTTCCAAGGCAAGGGGTTTCGTGCATTGAAGCTGGAGCTGTCTATGGAAACCGGGCTGATCGGACTGCATCCGGGTGCCTCCCTTGCCGACCACAACCTTGAGTGGCTCTGGAGTGCTTTGGAGGCGTCTGGGCAGGTGCTGGTGCTGGATATGGGCGGGGTGGGCAGCGAATCATACCAAACCGCCGCGGTCCGTCAGATAGCGCAAACGCATCCGGCACTGAACATCGTGATCGCCCACCTGGCTCAACCGAACTGGCAGGTGCTGCATGATCCTGCGTTGTGCTCCGAGTGGGCTGCACAGATTGAGCTGGGGCTGTTATCAAACGTCTGGTTTGATATGGCCGCGTTGCCGCTCTATCTACCAGCGGAAGCATACCCGTTCGCTTCGGCTTCCGAGTATCTCAAAAGAGCTGTGGATGTGATCGGCACCGACCGGCTGATGTGGGGCAGTGATATCCCGGGGCTATTGACCCGCGCGGATTACACCCATCTGTTAAGTTCCGCAGAACAACAGTTGGCATTTTTAGGTGAGGCCGAACGGCAGCGGGTGATGGGTGGGAACGCCTGGCGGTTGTATGGCGCTACCGGTAAGTGGAAGGGTTGATGCCACTGCAGCTCAGATAGTAACTGATGCGGTTGCTTTCATTGCCTATGTCCGGGGCGGTCTGTGCGCAGGCTAGCGGTTGCAGATGGCTCGAGACCGCGCCGGTCTGGCGGACAGCCATGAAAGATTTGTTTCGGGAACAAGACCGGCGCGGTCTATACACAGTGGCCTCCGTAGGCGTATTGACAGACCGCCCCGGACATAGCCAATCAAGTTACTTACAGGGGCATCACATGACATGCCCCCGTGTAGACTAGATAAATATCTTGTACAGTGACACACCCGTCATAGGACCGAGTATGGCCAGGATGCAGCCCACGGTGTAGTCACCTAACACCAACCCGAGGAAGAAGGGCACCGCTTTCTTGTATAGCTTCATCCCGCCGATCTGGATCATAGAACCTTTAATGACCCAGGCGATGAGGAAGCTGAACCAGAAATAGTCCATCGCGAAACTGACGGCCAGCGCATATCCCGCCGGATGCAACGGCCACCAGGGAAGGGCTGTTCTGGCCACGCGTAAAATGCCCACAATCGCCGCACCCACCGCCATCGCCACGTTGCTGTCCATCCGCCAGGGTTGGCTGATAGATATCCAGTTGTTCAGTTTGTTGAAGGACTCACCACCGACCCACGATTTGAACCCAATGGCTGCCTTGGCGGTGCCTCCATATATGAAGGTTACATGCAGGTTCGCCCAGCAGGCACTGACGTATCCCACCACAGTGGCCAGCAGGATCAGCCAGATCAGTGTACTCATCACGCCCACGCGCTCATACATCTTCATCGCCTCTAGCTGGTTGGGCATGGGGTGCGCACGGTAACCGCGGTTAAACCAGTAGAAGCTGCTCATGGCGGTCAGGTCCTGGTTTTTGAAGCCGGACTTGCCAATAAATGTGCCCATGATGTCCTGCGGATGCACAAAATAGATCTCATGCGGGGTTCCCAGTTCTGCTCGGACGCGGGTGATAGCCAGCGCGAGTATCAAGTATATCCCGAAGAACGCCGTGGCGATGCCTGCTCCAAACCCGGCCATCTTAGCGAACAACCCGATCACAATACAGCAGACCAGAAAAGTGATGAAGGCGGTGCGGTATTGGCTCACCTCCTCGCGATTACTACCAGCTCCTCGCCAGGCGATGCGCCAGGAATCGCGGATGGCATGTCTTGCTGCGAAGGCTAACGCGATACCCATCGCCATCCAGGCACCGCTGCCCTGCTCAATGAACCAGGGGAAGGTGCTCTGACCAGAAGCAAAACCTTGTGTCACACCCCATACCTGGAACAGCCGTCGGGCGATGTAGAAGAACCAGCAGGAAAAGCCAAGGTCCAAAGGGGTGAAGAACGCCAGTCCAATCGCAAAGGGATACATATTAAACTGTGTGTCTGCGATCACATTCCACGGAGGCGATTGCGTGAAGTCCTGCATCTTCAGCCCTTTGACGAATGTGAGATAGGGCACGTTCGGGATGAAATCATGCAGACCATTGATGCCCGATATCGTGGCAGCTAATGCAAATCCCGCCCAGAGCAGCGGCATCTTGTAGAGCGACTGCCCGTCGATACCGGCACACATCGCCATCGGAAGTTGGATCAGCGGGAAGGTGAGCTTCTCCTGCTCACTCCATAGCCGCCTCACAAGCAGGTTCATGCTGAGTGCAATCCCCACAAGAGCGAACACCAGTATCGACCAGAGCGCGAGCGGTGCGATGAACGGCATGAACAGCTTGGGGTTGTTGGGGTCGGCGTTGCCGTTGTAGAGCGCTTTGACCGCCAGCGGGTCATCGACAAACAGGTGGGGAGGCAGGTATTTATACCAGGTGTCCCAGCTGGGGTTCATCGGCTTGAAATGGGCGGGATGGGCGATCACACCAAACAGGTTCTGCACCATATCGTGCGCGGCCATTGAGGCACCGATCACCACAAGGATGTAAAGAGTGATCAGCTCCCCAGGGCTCATGGCGAGCGATGGTTTCAGACGCTTGACCAGCAGATTGAACAGAGTCACCAGGAAAAGAATGAAAATAGGAGTGATGAAAAGCGGCAAACAGGAGCCGTCAAGAGAGTAATATCTTATCTCAATTAACGTGATCCAGTAGTTGTTGATCAGTATCAACACTATCCCAAGAAGCACGGTGCGCAAGCTTGCAGGGGAGCGGTGGCCGGGTTCAATGGAAGCCGAGGAACTTTTCGACATGCCAAACCTCAGTATATGAACAACCTAATCACAATTGTACACCAATACCTGGAAATCCTTCAGTTGACCATCCGGCCTAGCCTATCATTGCGGATACGGGCGGTCCGGGTGAAGCTGAGCCTAGAACACTGTATAATAAGCCAATAGGTCAAGGAGAACGCCAGCCATGCAATCAGCACAATTGAACAAAAATCTACTATCGCAATTCGGTATCACAGCTTCAGAGCTGTGTGGCTACTGGCGGTTTTTTGAGGCTGGCGATGTGAAGGGGCTTCGCAAGTCGATGACGGCCGACAAGCTGACTCCAGGCATGAGCACACTGAGCTTGAGATCAAAAGAGAGTGTGGAGTTCGCAAACCGCGATGGGCTGTGGGGGCATGATCGCTTCACCATCAACTTCTGGCTGAGGCTGCGCACAGAGCCTGGTGATCATGTCGCGCTGATCACCAAGGGTTCGGTGGCGCCATACGAGTTTCGCATCCATTTTGGTATCAACTCCAAGTTTACCTTCGGCTCTGAGAAGATTAGCTGGTACGGTGCCCACTCATCGCAGTCGGTGTGGACAGGGCTGGATGCGACCACTCTGTGTGACAAATGGACGATGCTCTCACTGAGCATGGATAACGGCACCATACGCTCATATATAGACGGTCAGATAGACACCGAGAGTATGGCCTATGACACCGGCAAAATGAACAGCACCACATCGCCGATTATTGTGGGAGCCGAAACGCTATATAAAATCCCCGGGATTGACGGCTGGATCGGTGAGCTCGCGATTATCAAGCGCGCCCTCCCGGAAGTTGAGCTACAAGGCCTCTACGCGAAATACTGCGAGCAGGTTCCTGAGCTTAAGCCGCCAGTGCCACGTCCGGCTGGTCTGGCGACCCTGCAAACCCGTTCTGTCACCCCTCTTAAAGGTGTGGATCCGGTGTTTGAGCAGCCAGGCCCTGAGTATCGGTTGACGCAGTTCGCGCAGGGGTGGGTGCCGCCGCTGGTCAACCTGGAAGACTACGGCATCGGCAACATCCAATTGGGTGTCGCTCACGAAAACTATCTGCGCGATGAAACAGCCTGGGATGATGTACTCACGCTTTACGATCAGGCCAAGAAGCGTGGCATTGGCTTCTGGCTGGCAGACGATGATCAGTATCCGGGTTCTGCAGCCGGTGGACTGACAGTAGACGGCCATCCTGAGTTGGCTTCCATAGGCGTTTACCAGCATGTGGAATACGGAACTGGGTTGATTGCCATCACGGTGAAGCTGCCGAAAGAGGCACTCCGAATTGTGGCGGCGGTGCTGTACCCCATGGAAAAGGGTGGTATTCAATACAAGAAGGGCGTGGTCTTTCAAACCGACGGACAAACCGCTGCCACAAACGGGATGAACGGCCGTTGGGCCTTCTGTGTCTATATCTCTAAGAAGATGCTGGGTTACTCGGAGCGGCGCGAATACTGGCTGAACAAGGGCGAGATGCCCAACCTGTTGAACCCAAAGGCCATCAAGCGGTTTATCGAACTCACTTATGATACTTATAAGCAGCGTTTGGGCAGCCGGTTCCGTGATGTGATCGCCTTCTACACCGGCGAGACCTCGCTGGACACCACTGTGACCCTATTTGGTGCGCCGTGGCCGAAGAACCCCGAGGCCTACATCCCGTGGGAGGACGGCCTCCAGAATACATTCCGGTCTGACCACGGTTATGAACTGGCTCCATGCCTTGCGGCCTTGTTTGCTCCGAAGTCCGACGAGGGCAATATCATCCGACACCACTTCTGGCAGAGCGTGGGCAATATGGTCTCAAAAAACTGCTTTGGTCAGATGGAGGCCTGGTGTAAAAAGAACGGCGCGGGCCTGTCGGGTCACCTGGTCGATGAGGAGGTCATGACCCATCATGTATGCATGTATGGCGACTTCATGCAGCAGATGTCTCACTTCAAGATACCGGGATATGACCATTATATGTATAAGCACGGGCTAAGCCAGACCACCAACCTGATGATCCAGCGGTATGCCTATTCCGAAGGCCGTGCTCGCGGTGTGCATGTCGCTCAGTCGTTGATTGAGCCGATTGTGACAGGCTGGTTCGACTTCGAATCCGGCAAGATGCGTAAAATACCCATCAGCGTGCTGCGTCGCAACATGAACATGATGTTCGCAGGCGGTGCCAGCATCATCAACAGCTATCTGTATTGGGGCATGTATCCAGCGCACATATACCGTGAGTTGACCGACTACGCCGCGAGGCTTTCATACCTGCTGCGCGGTGCCCGTGATCTTGCGAAGGTGGCGGTATACTACCCCATCGAGACATTCCAGGGACGCTACCGGCCGACGGTCAATGATGCCTTCAGCTTCGTGAATGATTCGGAATACAGCACGCTGCAGTCAAGGCAAAACGCGCTGTGTGAGGAACTCTTCAAGCACAATATCAGCTTCAACTATCTGAACGCAGAGGCCATCGGAAAAGCGGTGCCGGCAGGACGGTCTTTGCGGATCGCCGGTTATGATTATCGTGTGATGATCATGCCTGATATGGACATCATCCCACTATCGGTACTGGAGAAGCTGAAGAGATTCCAATCGCATGGGGGAACGCTCATCTGGGCAGGCAAGCTGCCGCATCTTGGCGATAGTGACACGGAGACACCTCAGGTGAAGCGGATGCTGGCAGATGCGGTGTGCATCAACGACCCCAAACGACTTGCAGACAAGTTGCGGGGAGTGGGTGAGGGGGAACTGACAGTAAAGGCTTCGGTGCCCGAAAAACTCCACCATGTGCCTTTTGAACGCATGGTCGACAGGCATATGAGGAATATCCACCTTCTGGTCAATGATCACAGCGGCACGAATGAGGTGGAAATACGCGGGAGTGGTCAAGGGGCGCTCTACGATCCCTGGAAGGGCGACTACGCCACCGTCAGCCTGCCTCTGACCGTAAGCATCGGTGAGTATTACGCGCTGGTACTGGTGACCGGCTAGGTTATCGAGCATACCGCAGTTTACATAAGGTATAAAGGGTATGTGAATACGGAGGATCATCATGAAACCACTTGACCAAAACACAGCATCCGACGGCTATACGCTCTTCGTCAAGCCTGTCGATATCCTGCAGACGCCTGACAAGAAGGCTTGGGCGAACTACACCATCTATGACACCGTGGACAGCTGCTATTATGCGCTGTTCTGCACGGGACGAAAGTCAGAGCAGAACCCCAGCGCATACCCGTATGGGTTGGATGTTGCCTCGTCCACCGACGGGGTCCACTGGAAGTTCATCTCCCGAGATGCGGTCGAAATCCCAGGGGCCCATGCAGGCTTCGGCATCAAGCGGATCGGTGAATACTTCTACTACTACCCCACGTGCTCCAACCCGGATCAGGGGGTACATTTCAAGGTCTACCGCACACGGAACTTCAAACAATGGGAGTATGTGGGCCAGCAGTTTGATGTGGCACCCGACCGCAGCCTGTATCACGAACGCTGGGACGAAATGCACGTGATAGAGGAGGTGGAGGACGGCGATACCATCTACTACGGCTACATCTCCTCGGAGACCAGGGAGGATATCGGCGAACCCGGCGTCGCGATGCTGAAAAGCCGCGACGGCATCTCCTGGCAGGTGCTGCCGCCCGTCACCATTGAGTGGGGAGAGCTTCCATCACACCACATGGAGCTGAACTTCGTGGAGAAGATTGATGGCCGATACTACCTCAATGCCTCTGGCCGGATGTATCTCGATAGCTATGGGTATGCCATCTACACCTTCATCGGTGACTCACCAGCCGGACCGTTCAGACCGGATCGCGAGATGTTCCGACTTGCCGGTCACTCGCGGGCCTGCATCACCTGGCTCGGACACACGCTTGATACACCCGACGGATTTCTGGTGGCACTCTGGCTCAGCCATGATCGTAACCCGGATATCCCCAGCCAAAGCTTCGCCATCGGCCCGTTGAAGCGGCTGAACTGCGAGAATGGCCACCTTCGCCTTGGATACTGGAAGAAGAATGACGCGGCGAAGGGACGTGGTTTGGCGCTTGATATGCAAAAATGCGTGTTGGCCCACCCTGCTGCTGCGGTGAAGACTGTTCGCGACACACTCCATGCGCTGGGTACCGGAAACCTGGTGCTTTCCGCATCGCGCGACGGGGGCGTTGTTCTGCTGGATATGCCATTCGATCGGCAAAAAGGCTTCATCATTGAGGGCTGTATGAAAGTCAGCGAGAACCGTGGGCACATCGCCACTCACCAGCATGCCGCTGCCGCCGGATTCTATTTCGAAGCTGAGCCTGGGAGTGGCGTCGCGATGGTACTCGACACTCTGGGTGTGACGAGAAGCGGCAATTTGCGATACGCCGACCATAAGATCACAGATCAGAATATCTACGCCGATTCCGGTGATGGTATGGTTCAGGCCCGCTCAGGCGAGCTTCAGGGCACCCTTGCGTTTGACTTCAATGACACCGTGGGACCTTTTGGGCACGCCTCATATGGCGGTGTTCGCCATATGAAGATGCACCACTTCCGGCTGATTGCACAGGGCGACTACTTCGAGCTCTACATCGACGATCTGTATGTGCAGACCTACTTGCTGCCTGAAACCATGACAGGCAGGGTAGGGTTGATGGGCTTCGATGGGGTGTGCGAATACACGGAAGTCACAGCCTGGGAGATCAATTAGTAGCCATCAGTGACTATTCAACCTCACGCGAAGCCGCGAAGACGCGACGGTAATGACCACGCGGTTTGTCCGTTAGGGAAATTCGCGAATCGCCCTGGGTCACGGAGTTCTAAGGATATCTATCATTACTATACAGCCGTCAACATAAACCAAGGAGTTACCAAATAGTGCAAACACAACCTTCAGCACGCATTCCCCTGCTTGAGCAATTCGGTATCACCAAGGCTGATCTTGGCGGGTATTGGAACTTCGCCGATGTTAAGGGCAACGCCGTTGTCGACCTATCGGGCCATGGTAACACCATCAAGCTGACTGACAAACGGATGCAGGCTGAAGGTCCGACGCCGGGCACCAAGGCACTCTCGCTGAGCCCAAAGCAGTTCGTGGAGATCGCCAACCGTGAGCAGTTGTGGGGACACGAGAAGTTCACCATCAACTTTTGGATGCGGATGCGGGAACAACAGAACAACACCGGTTCGCTGATTACCAAATGTGCGTTAGGCCCATTCGATTTCCGAATTCAGATCGGGCCCGCCCCGAACTTCGTACTGGCGTCTCAGAAGATTAGCTGGTACGGCGCGAACTCGGCCCAGATGGTCTGGTCGAATCTCGACAATTCTGACCTGACAGATAGATGGATGATGCTCACCATCAGCTTTGACGGCCAGCGGATCCGCTCCTATATAGATGGCAAACTGGATACCGAGAGCTCCGTTCTCGACACAGGCAAGTGGAACAACACCGCATCACCTATGCGGATCGGCAGTGAGCCGGCCTACAACATCCCTGGTTTTGATGGATCGATCACGGAGCTTGCGGTGATCAAACACGCTCTGAGCGGAGATGAGCTGGCTTCGTTTTACGCAAAATACTGCCAGCAGCTTCCCCTGTTAGCACCCACGGTTGATAAGACACCTTCAGGAATCGCAAGCATATCAAGCGCAAAAGTGTCGCTTCTGAAGGGCACCGATCCAGTTTTCGAGCAGCCTGGTCCTGAGTATCGGCTAGTGCAGTACATCATGGGATTCCGAGCGAACTTCGATGAACTGCAGAAATACGGCATTGGCTCCGTCGTGCTCGGATTGCCTCACGAGAACTATCTGCACAATGACCGTGCGTGGGCTGATGTGGAGGCCAACCTCGATGATGCGATCAAGCGCAAAATGGGTGCCTGGGTTTACGATGAAGATGCTTACCCCAGCGGTGCTGCCGGAGGCCTGACTGTAGACGGCCATCCTGAGTATGTCTCTTACGGTGTTTGTCAAGTTACTCACTTGGGTAAAGGGCGTAAGTCGCTTACCGTGAATCTTCCGAAAGATGCGATGCGGTTTGTGGCTGCCGTATTGTATCCGGTGGTGAATGGAAAGATGCGCTACAAGAACGGCAGTGCGGTGGCCTGTAGTGCAGCGTCCGCCACCACCGATGGTATGGATGGCGACTGGGCGTTCTGTGTTTACGTCGCGAAGAAGATGCTGGGGCACCCGGAACGGCGCAAAACATGGTTCAACCACGGGGAGTATCCCAACCTGCTGAATGCCGATGCGGTGAAGCGCTACATCGCGATCACCCATGCGGCCTATCAGCAGCATTTTGGCAGCCGGTTTCGCTATCTGACCGCCTTCTACACCGGTGAACCCTCGTTGGCGACCGTGGCCAACTTCGAGTTCACGGAAGCCGTTCGGGCCAGCGGTGAGTCCTATCTGCCCTGGGATGACAGCATCCAGCAGGCTTTCCGTGCCGACCACGGGTATGAGCTGCTCCCCTGTCTCGCGGCGATGTACCTGCCGCAATCCGATGAGGGTAACATCATCCGGCGGCATTTCTGGCAGACCGTGGGCAACCTGATGTCCAAAAACTTCTTCGGGCAGATCGCCGAGTGGTGTGCAAAGAACGGCAGCTCCCTTTCCGGTCACCTGCTGCTCGAGGAGTGGATGTCGTGCCACGTCAGCCTGTATGGCAACTTCATGCAGTCTATGGAGCACTTCAAGATTGCGGGTTACGACCACTATTTCAACCGCCACGGTATCAGTCAGGCCAATAATCTGGTGATGCAGAAATACTCCTTCTCAGGGAACCGCGCCCATGGTAACTTCGTGGCGCAAGCCTTGATTGAGCCGATCTTGTCAGGTTACCTGGATACGGTGACGCAGCAGTTGCGAATGATCCCGATCAGCGTGTATCGCCAGAACATTAATATGATGTGCGCGGGTGGGGCCAGTATCATCAACAGCTACGTGAACTACAACGCCTACCCGGTGGATGAGTTCCGCAACGTGACGGACTATGCGGCCCGGCTCTGCTACTTCCTGCGCGGTACTCGTGATGTGGCGAAGGTGGCGGTCTACTACCCGATCGAGACCTTCCAG
This sequence comes from Armatimonadota bacterium, assembly GCA_963677485.1. GTDB lineage: Bacteria > Armatimonadota > HRBIN16 > HRBIN16 > HRBIN16. The sequence continues at coordinate 3,412,490 of OY781964.1, forward strand.
GGGCGCTATCGGCCTACGCCGCAGAATGTGTTCACCAGCTCAGGTAATCCCGAATACCAAACTCTGCAAAAGAGGCAAGATGCCCTTTTTGAGACGCTGTTCCGGCAGAACATCGACTTCAATCTGCTGGATGCCGACGCCATTGGTCGCGCTCAGTTAGCCGATGGTGCCATCAAGATTGCCGGTTACGAATACAAAGCGATGATCATGCCAGACATGGACATCATCCCGTTGGCGACCCTCCAGAAGCTGCTTCGGTTCGTCTCGCAGGGAGGTGTGTTGATCTGGTCAGGCAAAATCCCGGCACTGGGTGACAGCGAGGCCGAAACACCGCAGGTCAAGAAACTGCTAGCAGGCGCACACACCACCGGTGACCTTAAGAAACTTGTGAGTAACGTCAGTAAGATTGGGGCCGGTGGGCTGACGGTGACCGCTACACGGCCCGACCGCTTCTATTTTGTGCCGTATACCCGCAATATCGAGGGACGGCCAAAGAAGATTTTCCTGCTGGTCAATGACCACAGCCGCACGAACACCCTGAAGATCGGCGGCCGTGGCCATGGGGTGCTCTACGACCCATGGAAGGGCGAGTATGCCGTGGTTACATTGCCCTTGAGCGTAGGCGTAGAGGCGTATTCCGCCATGGTACTGGCGATGGAGTAGGGTTGAACGTTGCCCTAGTATATTGCGAGCTATCGAATAAACCCCACCAATCTTGATGAAAACGGCATTGTATTCATCGTAGAGTGAGCGTACAATCCAAGTCGGTAAACAAACCGCGCATATAGATGAAGGGGTGAGTGTCTTGACAAAGTCACAGGTAATAAGAGTTGTAATCGTCGCGATCGCGGTGGTAATATTTGTGATCGCGGGTTTCTGGTACAAAAGCGGCATCATTGCACTGAAGAGACTCGACGGCTCCATCATTATATCCGGTTATTACCCCAATCTGAAGGCCGCTCTGCAGGAAAATAAAAGGGACTTGCGAACATTGAGCCTGGAAACAATAGAAAGTGTGTCCATTCTTGGCCTGAAGATTCATGACAATAGCAACCTAAAAGGTATTGACCTACAAGGTGCCGATCTGCAAGGTGCTCTTATATGCATGAAGAGCATGCAAGGCGCCAATCTGAGAGGCGCCAATCTGCAAGGGGCCGATATCATTTCCGATTCTCTTGAGGGTGCTGATCTACGTGCGGCGAACTTGAACTGTGCAGATTTGGGTATGTGCAATCTAGACAATGCCAATCTGTCCGGAGCCTCGCTTATCCAGACGAGTCTGTTCGCTGTAAAGCTACATGGTGCATCACTGAGTAATGCAAATATGCGAAATGCTTATCTGATAGGTACAAAGCTGCAGGGTGCCAATTTAAAGAATGCGAATCTATCTGGTGCCTTTTTAAACGTCTCCTTCTTTACCGGTGCCAACATGATCTCAACTAATCTTGACGGTGCTTACGTGAAGGGTTGTGAAATGGATGGTGTCCAAATGCAGGGGATGAGCACAAATTCAACTCACTGGAACGAGATGCCGTGTAACTTGGATGATTTGATGGCGCAGTCAAAGGTGACAGGTAAACAACTTCTTACTGCGATTCGACAGGGTTATTAATGACTTGGACCAGTCAAGCGAGGTGCGGAAACTATGACTCCTCAAGAGGCTTATGATGCATATAAAGCCGAATGCACGGCTATATGGCGATTAAAAGATTATACGCAACGCTATACCGAGTGCAAGAAGCTAAGGGAGCGCTGGAATGATGCGGAAAAGCTGATGCCATTGTTGAAATCGGACAAGATGGATGGTTTGAACTGGTATCTGCTGCTATCGATATCCTTAGAATACATGATGAAGAAGAAGGTCAAGCTAGCACAGATTGAACCCATGATACATGACAAAAAGTTCCACGACTACTTTGTTCATGCTCTGCCGTGTTTAGCTCGATTCTCTGAGAAGCGGAACGATGCAGCATTGTTAGGCAAATCCATGGGCTCATTTCTACAAGCGTTCAATGTTGCGATAAGCGGTGAAGTGTTGACACCACATATGATGAAGGCCTTGCACTATTACCGAAAGAACCGATTGATGGTAGTGATCGCCATTCAACCTTTCATGAAGTCAGTGTATGATGTTTTATGTAACTTTTCATATATGGCAGATCCGAAAGCCACACCATTAATCCAGGCATATAAACAGTTTCGCAACGAACCTTGGTGCCGTGACATGGTTGTATCCTGCATGTTGGAGTATCCATCAGATAGCCGCGAGGTGCGTGCGCTGATGAAGCAGATCGCCTATAATGACCCTGACCAGAATGTGAGGCGCACGGCCAAATACTTCTTTCAGAAGGACTAGGTGAAGCGCAGTGAGCTTTGCGCGATGGCTGTGCTTCGCGATGTATAAGTGATGTGAACGCATTGGAGGATCCCAATTGTCTCGTATCTATCTTCTCGTGGTTTCCGTTCTGTGGATGATCTGCGCACCAGTATGGGCGGCAGATCATCTGTTGTTTTCAGACGGCTTTGAGTCGAAAACGCTCGGCAAATCCAGTGGTGTGAGTTTCGCGGCGGGGAAAGACGGGCTTGCCGCCTCGTTTGATGCCCCCGAGCAGACGATCGAGTATCCCGAAGAGTGCTTTTCGCTGGTCGCAGGTCGTGTTGAGTTTGATGTGCAGCTGAAAAAGCCACTCAGCACGAAACGACCGATCTGGTGCCTATTTTCGGATATCGGTGCGGCGGGATCGCACACTGGGGCCGTGACCTGCCGCTGGATGCCCACGAGCGGTGATCTGGACTACGGCATATACGAGTCCAACGTGGGACACCACTGGATTCAATCGAAGGGCTTCGACTGGCAGCCAGGTCGCTGGTACAAAATCGGGTTGGTATATGGCCTCACCGGTATGAAACTCGAAGTCGACGGTCAGGTGGTGGCTTCCAATGACTATCGAGGCGGACTGGGAGCTGGCCCGAAGAAGCTGGGTTATTATGATGCCTACTTCTCGACCGCGCCGATGCTGGTCGACAACTTCAAAACATACCGCACAGACGCATACGACCTTCGGGTGAGTGAGCCCCTGGTTTGTCCCCACAAAGACGGGTTCCTTGACCGCACGGTGATATCCTATGAAGTAGCCGAGTCATGCACCGTCACGCTGGAGGTGCTTGGCTCCACAGGATCCGTGTTGAAGACTATCCAACCCATAAAACCGACTAAACCGGGCCAAGTGCAGACGCATACCTGGAATGGCAGCGGTCTACCCACCGGCGACTACCAAATCCGTATGATCGCCGCGTCACCATCTGGCCGGATAGAGAAGACGCTGCCAATCAGCATCAATCAGCAAGCGAAATGGCGTGAACCCAGAAATGTCTGCAAGGACTATTACCCCCGCGGTGTGTTCTATATGTGGGAAGATGACTTCTGGATATCGGGCACTCATGTGGATGATGAAGTGAAAGCCAGGGTCTACTACGAACGCACTCTTGGTGATCTGGCAAAGCAGGGCTTCAACACGGTCTTCGCCGTGTGGACCCCCACGGATCATCGCAAAATGGTGCTGGACATCGCGCAGGAACACGGCATCAAGGTGGTGGTCTACCTGCACGAAATCTACCAGTGGATATCGGGCGATGGCAAGGCGAATATCATTAATCTGGCTGCTCAGACGGTGAAAGAGATAAAAGATCATCCCGCCGTGGCTGGATACTACATCATCGATGAGCCGGGCGGTGAGCCGACCATGCTGAAACGAACCTTGAATGCTCGCAAGGCACTTGAGGTTGCGGACCCTAAACACCCCAGTTTCTACTGCTTCATTGGTCAGACACAGTATGATCTCTCGCTCAAGACCGTGGGTGGACAGGCGTTGTTCATCGACCTGTATCCCGTGTATACCAACTGGAACGGCGACCTGAACGGGTATATCGGTGCGCTGGCATATGGACAGAAAAATGCAGAGCAGTATCATATACCTCTGTGGATGGCCACTCAGATATTTGGCAAGCCGAATGCCTGGAAAATACCCACACCGGAAGAGATACGAGCTCAGGTTTGGCTGTCTCTGGCTTACGGCACCAAGGGCTTCATCCATTTCGTCTACCAGTCCACCACCAGTATTCAAAGTGAATGGCTGCAGGGCGTGCTGTATATGGATCTGAAAGTGCTGGACCACCGGCTGGATGAGCTCCAACGAATCAACGGTGTGATCAAAAGGTTGGAGCCGTTATTGCTGTTACTGCGACCCGCTGAGATCAAGCTTCCTGCCGCGCCAGACAGCGTGGTCGTAAAGACATTTACCGCTCCGAAGGGTGGTAGAGTTGCGATCATCGCGAACAAGAGCACCACACAGAGTGTGCAGTGGCCGTGGCACGTGAAGGCGGTAGACGCTTTAACCGGAGATGCGCTTGGTCCCGTCGTCACGCTGCTGCCGGGTGATGGAAAAGTTCTGAGACTTGAGAAATGAAAGAGGATACGATCTTGACATCTGACCATACCGAATACGGGAAAATCTACGTACTGCCCTTTGCCCATCTCGACCTGTTCTGACTGGGCAACCGAGAGGAGTGCCTCTCACGAGCATATGACGGCATATTCAAGGCGATGGAGCTTTGTCGTCGATACCCGGACTTTCGGTATTTGATTGAGGATGTGGTGGTGCTGTCTGAGTTCGTTCAGACCTATCCTGATGCGAAGCCGGAGCTGCTGGGTATGATATCCAGGGGGCAGGTGGAGGTAGGTGCGAAGTGGGCAGCCACCACCATCACGCAGACCAACGGTGAGACGATCCTTCGCAACCTGATGATCGGCCTAAGGGAAGCGGAGGCGATCTGTGGGAAACGTCCTGAGGTGATTCACCTGGGTGATATCCCCGGTATGACTCCGCAGTTCCCTCAGATGCTGGCGAAGAGCGGGATCCGCTACGCCGTCATCTCACGTGGCGGACCGAAGAAGACCCCTCTGTTTCACTGGAAAGCGCTAGACGGGTCGAGTGTGCTGACCTGGTATAGCCCATACTGCTACTCCTGGGGTATGCCGTTGGCCAACTCGCCTCTGTCCTTTGAGAGTATGGACATTCCCAGGTTCGAAGCCGAAGCCGATACGCTCCATCTGACCTCACCATTCAACATACTCATGCACTACGGCATGGACCTGTCTTTGCCCCGAGAGGAAGCGCTGCAGAATCTACAGGCCTGGAACAAGAGCTCGAAATACCATATCCAGTTTGGCACGCAGGCTGAGTTCTTCCACTCCGTCGCTGCGTCGGACGGTGTGCCGACGCTGACCGGCGAAATCCCAACGGTGTGGGGAGCATGGCCAGACTGCGCATTCCTTGATGTGACCATTCACCACGCAGCCGCGGAGCGTGCTTTGCTCTGGGCTGAACAGATGGCCGCGACTGACCAACTGGCGGGCCGATTGGTGCAGAAAGCTGACATCACCGCCTTGTGGAAGCCTCTACTGGAGTCGCTTGATCACAACTACTCTGGCAACGCTCCAGAGGAGTATCACGCCACCAAGAACCGGTTGACCACGCTGTCTTATCAGCAAGCGGAGAACATCAGCTTGCGCTCCATGACACGCATCGCCAGTGAGGTGGAACGGCCAGATAACTCCATACCTGTGGTGGTGTTCAATCCTTCATCGTATGTGCGCACGGACCGGATTCGTCGGCGAGTCATGCTGTTCGGTGATTCGGTGGCTGCGACCACACCGGAGTGGGCGGAGTTCCATTTGGAGGATGAGACCGGTGCGGTCGTGCAGATGCAGATGCCTCAACGTCGGTTTGGACCCACGAAAGAGGCCGATATCGAGTTCCTGGCCACCGATGTGCCTGCCTTGGGTTACAAAAGCTATTACCTTCGCCCAGGCACGGCAGAAATCGTGGTTAATGCCGGTCATTCAGAATTGGATGCGCAGAGTATCACCCTGTCGGCTGAAGGTTTGAGTGTGGGCGTGTGCCAGCAAACGGGTGCCGTGCGTGTCTGCCAGTCTGACGGTACGCCGATCATAGACAGAATCGAGCTTCGGGCCGTGGAGACGCTGCAGACCAACCAGACGATGCAGCTTAACTCCACCGGTCGCAGCTTCCCATTCCTACCGGAGCATTGTGAGCTGCTGAGGGAAGGGGAGGTGTGCTCCGAAGTGCTGATGAAGGGTACGATCGCCGGGGTGCCTGTGCAGACCACCATCACCATCACTCACAATTTGCCACGGGTGGATGTCAACTGCAGTATCCATTGGCCAGGTCATGGGTATCTGAGGGTGCAAGCGTATCTGAGGCTGCCATGCGAACGCGACGAACCCGTATACACCGGCGTGCCGTTCGGAGCGAACGGTTTTGAGAACATCATGCCGGGCTCGGGCCCAAGCCTGGGTGATGAGGTGACGGCTGACACCTGGGTGCGCACACGGGAAGCTCAAGACTGGCTGTTGATGGCAGCTAAGGGGTCTGACCACGCCGTGGCGGTGGCGACCGACCGCAAGCTGGTGGAGTTCTTTGACGATGGCTGCGCCATCAACTTCTTGTCCAGCATGAGCCCCAAATGGATGCAGCCTGAGATATTCCATCCCTTCGCTGGACACTACGAGACGGGTTTCTCTGTGTGCAGTATGGCTAGGGGAGATATCGACGCGGCGGCTCGGTTTGGCGAAGGACGGTTCATGCCGCTGAGGGCCATCTGCTCCTATAACCGCTCGATGTCTGAGCCGAAGCCATCGAAGGACGCAGGTATTACGTTGATCGGCGATGGTGTCCGGCTGAGCTGCATCAAGCCTTCGGAAGATGGCAACGGGGTGATCGTTCGGCTGCTGGAGTGCCGCGGTCTAGAAGCCACCGCGTCTGTCTCGTTGAAAGGCGCAGGCCAGACCGTGTGGGAGTGCAGTCTCATGGAGCAGAACCTTTCTGTGGTGGATGCGGCCAGCTTGAGTTTTGGACCGTTTGAGATCAAAACCCTGCGGTTTTGCTGTTGAAGTGACGATACATTCGGTCGGTGAATGATGGGCAGCCGGTGTTATTTGTGGGTGCCATACAAACGTCGGTTGAAAGTTTACGGTATACTACACTAAATTCTGTTCGAGGTGATTTTCATGAAACGCATCCTTGCAATGGTTATCTGCGTCTCGATTCTCGGCGTTCTGGTTGGCTGCGGCCCTAAGGTTGAAGGCAAATGGTCGGCTAAGCTTGGGCAGGCTGACACCACTTGGGAGTTCAAGTCGGATAAAGTGTTCAATCTCACAATTGCAGGCAACACTTTGGCCGGCACATGGGAGCTTAAGGGCGACAAACTTAAGATGACTCTCCGTGGGAAAGCCGAAGAAATGGCTATGAAGATGGACAAAGATACTATGACCCTTACCCCGCCTAACGCCTCAATGGCATTAGTGCTGACACGCATCAAATAGTAAGCGGTTACGTATTGTAGAGCTGGGGATCGGCCAAGTGAAGTAAACCATGGCGGTGTCCGGCTCTTTTTACTGTACGAGATACTTGTTTGGCTTGTGGCTATGTCGGTGGATGAGATATAACACGCCGATTCCGATAATGGCCCCAGCGGCATCGATCATCACGTCCCAAATGGACGGTGTTCGACTGGCCGAAAAGCTTTGGTGATACTCATCGAGCATCGCAAATACAATAGAAAATGCGACTGTAGCACGAAACGCGTGGGTCATTTTGCGCTGATAGCCCTGGTGCAGCGCTCGGTAGAGCAGCACAGCCAGGATAGCATACTCGGTCAGATGCGCGCACTTACGGGCCACCGCGTTCATATGTTCGATTATTTTGGGTGTGATTTCTGGATCCCATAGGTGCAGGAATTTTAACAGTATGTGTTCCGAGACAACACTCGAACCAGCCGATGTCGACAACATAAACATCAGACACATCCACAAAATCAATGGCAATATATACCGTACGAACCTGTTAATAGTCTTCCCCCTGTAATTCATGGCACGCTGCCTGCACCACATTTATCAATGCATCATTTATAGCTTACCGAATTGACGGAGCGTTACCTAACGTTCTGAACGGATATAATAGTAGTTGAATAGTAAATTACGATCGGGAGGCACCGATGAGGAGCATCAACACCGCAGAAGCGACACCACAAGCTGTCAGGGCTTTTCTGGCAAGGCCACTCGCCCAACATCATCCGGAAGTTGAACAGCGTGTGAAGGAGATTCTGCAGCTCGTTCAGGATCGGGGTGATGCGGCTCTTAAAGAGCTGACCGCCAAGTTCGACGGAGCGGTGCTCGATGACCTTCGCGTAAGTGAACAAGAGTTCGATGACGCGATCGCCTCGCTGCCCGAAGAGGCGTTGGCTGCGATCCGCGTGGCCGCACAGCGTATCCGCAGCTTCCATATGAAACACCGCCGCGAGACCTGGATCGACTTCCAGCCAGGCGAGGCGATGGGGCAGATGATCATCCCGCTACGCAGTGCCGGTTTATATGTGCCGGGCGGTTTAGCCGCGTATCCCAGCAGTGTTCTGATGTGCGCCATACCAGCCAAAGTCGCTGGCGTGAAGCGCCTGGTGATGTGCAGCCCATGCGGGCCGGACGGCAAGCTGCCGGCTCTGGTGCTGGCGGCTGCGCGCGAGGCGGGCATTGATACCATCTACAAGATCGGTGGAGCACAAGCCATCGCCGCCATGGCCTACGGCACAGAGACCATCATGGCTGTCGATAAAATCGCTGGCCCGGGTAACCTCTATGTCACCTATGCCAAGAAGCTGCTGTATGGTGTGGTCGGCATCGACATGCTGGCAGGTCCCAGCGAAGTGGGTATCGTGGCTGATGATACGGCCAACCCGAAGTTCGTGGCTCTGGACTTGCTGTCTCAGGCGGAGCACGACTCGCACACCGCAGCCTTCCTGATCACCCCCAGCCAGAAAATGGCGGATGCCGTTGTGGCCGCGATCGCCGAGATTGCTCCGACGCTGCCACGCCATGAGATACTGGCACAGACACTGGCTGAGAACGGCGGTGTGGTGGTGACCCGGGACATGGCTGAGGCGGTAGAATACGCGAATGAGTGCGCGCCGGAGCACCTGGCGCTGATGGTTGCCGACCCATGGTCGCTGCTCCCGCAGATCACCTGCGCTGGGGCGGTGCTGCTGGGACATTACGCGCCGCAATCACTGGGTGACTATGTGGCGGGCCCGAGCCACACGCTGCCAACGGCTGGCACCGCACGGTTCAGCTCACCGCTAAATGTGGATGACTTCGTGAAAAAGACCAGTGTGATCAGCTTCACCAAAGAGGCGTTGCTGCCTTTGATTGGCACCATCGAAACACTGGCTGAGTTGGAGCACCTCGAAGCTCACAAAATCGCCGCATCGATCAGACGAGAGGAATAGGCTATGAACAACCGAACCGCATGTGTTGAGCGCAAGACTACCGAGACGGAGATCAGCATTGAGTTGAATCTCGATGGCACCGGCCTTTCGACGATTGAGACCGGCGTAGGCTTTTTCGACCACATGCTGACTCATGTAGCACGGCATGGCCTGTTTGATCTACGCGTGAAGTGCGTGGGTGACCTTCAGATCGATGCGCACCACACCGTAGAGGATGTGGGCATCTGTCTAGGACAGGCGTTCGCGAAAGCGATTGGCGACAAGCGCGGGATCAATCGGTATGGCAGTGGTCTGGTTCCGATGGACGAAAGTCTGGTTCAGGTGGCCCTGGATATTTCCGGTCGACCCTTCCTGGCGAGTAATCTGATGCTGCCCCCAGCCATCATCGGCACGATGAGCGCGGAGCTGGTGGATGAGTTCCTGCGGGCGTTCAGTCTGCACGCTGGTTTGACCCTGCACGTGAACAAGATGGCGGGAACCAACCTGCACCACATCGCGGAGGCGGCATTCAAAGCATTGGGACGCGCGCTGGCGGATGCCGTTCAGATGCGCGCCGGTGAAACGGGACTTCCGAGCACAAAAGGGGCGTTATAGATGATCGAGATCGTGGACTACGGCATGGGAAATCTGCGCAGCGTGGAGAAGGCGTTCCACAAAATCGGGGTAGATGCGGCCATCTGCAACGACCCCGAACGCATCCTTCATGCCGACCGCGTGGTGCTGCCCGGCGTAGGGGCATTCGGTGCTGCGATTGATAATCTGCGGACCTCAGGTTTGCTGGATGCTGTCAGGCAGTTCATCGAGACTGGCAAGCCGTTCCTGGGGATATGCCTGGGATTGCAGCTGCTATTCGATGAGAGCGAAGAGAGCTTCAACGGGTTCACACCGGGTGGTCTTGGGGTGATCCCGGGCAACGTGATCAAGTTCCCTTCTGAGATGACGGGTCCGGATGGCTTGCCTCTGAAGGTGCCTCAGATCGGCTGGAATGTGCTGAAACCCTGCGTAGAGGACGCGCTGTTTGCAGGTGTTCTCGAAGGATCGTATGTCTATTTCGTGCATAGCTATTACGGTGCTCCCAGTCAGCGAGAGAATGTTCTGGCCGAAAGTGAATATGGCATACCGTTCTGCTGTGCGGTGCGTAAGGGGAATGTGCGGGCGGTGCAGTTCCACCCCGAGAAGAGCAGTGCGGTGGGTATGACCATGCTGCGCAATTTTTCGCAGCTCTAGCGGCATTGTGGGTTTAGTCGTAGAGGCGTCCCTTGTGGGCGCCCTAAACTAGAACTGTCGATTGAACAACGATTAGGGCGCCCACAAGGGACGCCCCTACGACTGTATCAGTTACAGCCGGGGCTGCCGTGCATGCACGGGCGGGTGCTTACCTGTGGCCTCGGGTTGAAAGCCCTGCGTTGTTCATTCGTAGGGATGGCCCTTGTGGCCATCCGCAAATAGCGACGGTATAAAGATTTGGTCGCAGGCGGTAACAGACCGGTGGACATTAATGTGAGCGGATGACCACAAGGGTCATCCCTACGACATGCGTTTGCAGGCTTAACATCCGAACCGCCCATATTGCACGATGTGCTAACACATAACGGAAATCACAACACATACACAGGATACAAACACATGAGCATATTCAATATATACCCCGCGATTGACTTAAGAAACGGCAAATGCGTTCGACTTCTTCAAGGTGACTTCGAACAGGAGACGGTGTTCGGCGAGGATCCGGTAGAGATGGCACTGCAGTGGCAAAGCCAGGGAGCCAAGTGGCTTCACATGGTAGACCTGGATGGAGCCAAAAGCGGTGAGCCGAAACAGCTGGAGATCATCAAACGGGTGAGCCAGGCCATCAGCATACCCATCCAGTTGGGCGGAGGGATCCGCAGCCTTGAATCCGCAGGAGCAGCTCTAGCGGCTGGTGCCAGCCGTATTGTGATAGGCAGTGCTGCTGTGCGCGATCCAGCGTTCGCGGGCAAGGCATTCGCCGAGTTCGGCGAGCAAGTTGCCTTGGGTGTCGATGGACGGCATCGTATGGTGGCGATTGATGGTTGGCAGAGTCAGACCGAAATCCCCGCCATTGAGCTGATTCAACAGATGGCTGCAATAGGCGCGAAGCGCGTGATCTACACAGAGATCAGCCGTGACGGCATGTTGAACGGCTTTGATGAAGAACTTTATACCTGGCTGTGTGCGGCTTCACCTATCCCCATCATCACCTCCGGTGGTTTTGCCACACTCGAAGATGTGGCGATTTCTATTCGCAGCGGTGCTGAAGGTGCGATCGTAGGGAAGGCGCTCTATACCGGGGCGGTGAAGTTAGCGGACGTGTTGAAGTTGGTGGAAGGCGTATAAGCCTTCCGTCTGTCTTCTTCCAAGCGGCTATAACACTAGTCCTCCTGCATCGTCTGTCAAGTAGTGTCGGTAGATGAGCGACCACTGAAAACCCATGAGATGGGATTCATCTGTCGTTTATCGTTGGTGTCTCAACTCGTTTTTATGAGAATTTGAGATTTTGCCCAGATTATCTCAGAAATGAGCCATTTTGTTGCAAAAACTGTTGACTTCGCTAAATATGGGTGGTACGCTTAATGTGGTGCTGATGTAGCGGATGGTTCCCATTACAGCAGTGCTCGACGCCTGTCATTCCTGTGCACGTTTGGAATGATGAGGCTGACTTGCAAGTCAGGCTTTGGAGGTACGAGTGCATGACCAAACGGAAGAAGATTGTTGCGGCGATCGCTGTAGCTTTCTGCACCTTATCCGCGTCGGTCGCATTTGCAGCTAGTTCAGGGGCAGTAAACAGTAACACGGTATCTAATACCGCAGTAACTGGTTCTTCTCTCGATCAAGCTGCGATTGACGCCCTTCGAAGCGAGGTAGATCCGTCCGTATTCTTAGCATCTGGTACATTGGATGATATCAGTGAATCTTACGCCGTCAGTAATTTGGTTTCTATAGATATGCTTAGTCAGATATCTATCGATCAAGTAATGGCGTTAAGCCAGGCGCTAAGTAATAAGGCGAATTCTCAAGAAGGAGGACTGCTTGGAATTCTCCAACCAGTTCAGCCGACAACCGTAGATGACCAATCACCTGTCTCAATTTCGATTGATTTCGGTGATGAATTATCGACAGGTTCCTCGCTTCGTGTAGTCAGAGGAGCAGTAGTTTATATGCCTGTTCCTAACAAAAACCTTGGTAGCTACAAGTTGGTGCCTGTAACCACAGTCTCTCCTTTCCCAGGATCAGTGCTGAAAAGCGCAGAGACCCTGACGGCTGGACTAGTGAAACAAGCATCTGCCCAATCGGGTAATGTGGCTGTGAGTATCGATACACCAGTACTCTCGCAAATTGGTGTGGGTGTCTCACGTGTCACATCTAGTAGTAGTTCACAACCCAATCCGGTTCCAGAACCTTTCACCATGGCATTGCCATTGGCTGGAATGGCCATTCTGCGAACCCTTCGCAAACGCAACAAATAAACTAACCGAAGCTTACACGAAAAAATCAGGGCTGGCTCACCACCAGCCCTGATTTTGTTTTCTTGTGCGGGTTGGCTTCTACCGAAGGTTACACGGCCTCGGCAGTGTGTCTGTGTCCCACTCGGCGAATGTGCGGATGTAGTCAGAGGCTGTGTCAGAGATATCCTGCTCATCTGACGCCGCTGAGGCGTCATAGACTCCAATTGTCGTAAACCCAGCGTTGACGGCAGTGCGGATGGCGTGGAGCGCATCTTCAAACACCAGACACTCCTGCTTCGCCACCCCCAGCCTTCGAAGCGCCTCCTCATAGATATGTGGCTCATTCTTGCCGTGACCAACCTCAATGCATGTCACGATGTCGTCGATGTATTGGAACACATCGAGCCGGCGCAGCGCGGCCTCTACCACCCTGCGGTGTGAGGCAGTGGCGACGCAAAACCTCATACCAGCTTTATGCATGCGTTCCAGAAATGGCTTGACATCGGACTTCAGGGGCACTTCGTGGCAGAACTGCTGCTCCACCATAGCCATGATCTGCTCAATGATCTCGGTGTTGGTGTAGGGCAAACTGTAGGTGGTGCGGAAATACTCTGACGACTGTCCCAGGCTGAACTCTTTCAATGTATCCCGCAGATCAGGCGGTGGTGTGATACCTTGTCCGCGCAGGTAGTTTTCGCCCACATACTTCCACACGGGCATTGAATCCAAAAGTGTTCCGTCGAAGTCCAGAATGGCTGCTTTATATCGCATCAGCGTTCTTACCGCCCCAGTATCTTGGATTGTGGTTGAGCATAAATGCACAACCGAGTGTCATTTTACCCTCCTAATAGTGCTGGTGCATCGTGATGGTAACTCTCAACATGCTTATCTAGTCATTTCATATAGTCCCTGACAGCTATATGGAATAGTTGCATAGGTGAGATTTATACTACAAAAGTCGGGAGATTTTAATGGATTGCTCGAACAAGAATTGGTGTGGTCATTCCATACCGCTCATCTTTGCCACTGCATTAGCAGTCATGTTTCTCGCCATGCCGATCACTGGACACAGTGAAGAATCGGCCGATTTCTATGTGTCACCAGTTGGCCGTGACACATGGTCTGGTCGGCTCGCTGCCCCAAACTCCTCGCGAACTGATGGCCCATTCGCAAGTATCCGTAAAGCACGCGATGTCATCCGCAAGTATGGTGCGGGAAAAGCACGAAGGGACCATTCCTGGACGGTATACCTGCGCGGAGGCAGCTACGCACCGAATGAGGTGACTATATTCACGCCAGCGGATTCCGGACGCAAGGCACAACCGGTGATATTCAAAGCTTATCCTGGAGAACAACCGGTGATTACTGGGGGCAGAGTGATCAGTGGTTGGAAGAAGTCAACTCAACCCCTTCCGGGACTGACGAATGAAGCGAAAGACAAATTATGGGTGGCGGAAATACCAAAGGGCTGGTTGTTTCACAGTATGTTTGTTGACGATGTAAAGCAGCCTCGTGCGGCAACTCCGAATACCGAAGACTGGCGAAAGTGGCCATATATCCGGGGAGCTGGAGAACGCGCTCCAGGTGGACAGCCTCTACAGTTTAAGGGCGGCGAACTAGACAATGTGCCAGGTAATGGCGATGTTGAGATGTGTTTCTTGCCTCACTGGCGGTATATGAACGAGATGTTTGTGTTGCGTGATGTCGATCCGGTAAAACGGACGGCGAAAAGGCATAGCAAGAACATCACATACCCAGGAAGAAGGGGCGATCCATATAGGATCGAGAATGCACTGGTGGCTCTCGATATGCCCGGTGAGTGGTGTGTCGATTCGACTCTGGGGAGGGTCTACTATTGGCCGCTTAACGGCAGTATGGATGGGTTGAAGGTGGTTGCACCAAAGCTGAATAACCTGATCCGATTTCAAGGTAAAGAAGAGAATGGTCCCTGGGTACATGACATCATCCTCAGTGGGATCACTTTCATGCACACAGACAGGCTGCCGGAAGACAAGTGGCCTGACTCGTGGCTGAAGCGCAATTTCGAGAATCCTGACGCCGCGCTGTTTATGCAGGGCGTTGATAGCTGCACCGTTGAGCGCTACCGGTTCCTGCATATGGGAACATATGCGGTGGCTCTAGATCACTACGCTCAAAGAAACCGCATCACCGGCAATGAAATTGGGTATACGGGCTCCGGAGGGATTCAACTCTACGGGTATGGTTCCGGCACCACAGACGTCAACAAATTCAACGAGGTATCACTTAATCATATCCATCACTCTGGGCTAGTATACTGGCATGCAGCAGCGATCACTTTGTCTGGCAGCAACAGCAACAAGATCGAGTTGTGTATCGCACCCGGTTACACAGACACGGGTTAGTGTTAAGCCGCAGTTGTAATGGAGTGCTCTTCTACAAAGCACTGGCGGGTTTCAAGCGGCGTTTTGAATCCCATCTTCTCCAATCGCCACGAACGATTGTACTCCTGTTTGAATTGTAGCACTGCTTCCCTCACTTCGTCGACATTCTGAAATACATGTGCGTAAATGACCTGTTCCTTTAGTGTCCGGTTGAATCGCTCAACCACACCATTTGTCTGGGGCTGTTGCACATAGCTGAAGCTGGGTGTGATCCCCAGCCGCTTGATTTCATACTGGAAGTGATCGGAGCAATTTGCGGATCCGTTGTCGAGTCTCAGAGTAAGCCCGTTGGCGACAGCACGCTCTACGCTGCCATATATAGCCTGAACCCCTTCAAGCACAGGTTGAACGGCGTTGAACCGGGTACCGAGTTTGCAGACATATATGCCTACGCACTCACCGTTCCAGTGTTCTACCGCACTGAATATCCAGATATTTCCATCATCAACCGTGTCAATAGTCACCTTATTACTACCACCCATGTTCGGCATATGTATACCACTTGACTAGTTCGTGTTCATTGCCCAATGTAAGTGTTGGATGCGTCGGTATCTCACTCTACGGATGCATTATCCGGCTTGCTTACCTCCCCTCTGCGCTGCCTTTGGCGATAGCTCTCACCGGTGACAACAGTCACCCGGGCATGGTGAGTCAATCTGTCCATAGCAGCTGAAGCGAGAAGAGAGTCGCCAAACATCTCCGGCCATTCGGAGGGAGCCCGATTAGATGTCAATACAATACTGCCCTTCTCGTATCTCTGGTGGATGATCTCGTAGAGGTCTTCCGCTCCCTGAATTGTGATGGGGCGAAGACCAAAGTCGTCGAGTATCAGGAGGTCAACGTTGACCAATTTCTTAATCAACCGCGTATAAGCATCGTCTGCCCTGGCCGCAAACATCTCCTGTTGCAACTTGTGGACAGAACTGTTATAAACACTGTAGCTTCGCTTAATGGCCTCATAACCTATGGCGGTGGCTAGATGTGTCTTGCCCACACCAGTGGGACCACACACCAGCCAGTTGGCATGTTGAGCGATAAACTGGCAGGTCGCCATCTCCCTTACCAGCGAACGATCAAGGGTAGGTACAGCGTTGAAGTCGAAGTGGGACAGCAGTTTCGTGTTCTCGAAACAGGCCGCCTTCTCCATCTTTACCTGTTTAGTTTGGCTGCGTCGCTCAAGCTCATCATCTACTAATAACGCAAGGAACTCCGTTGGTGAGAGCTTTTGCTCACGGGCTAGCTCCGCTCTCTCTTCGAGGCTATCAACCATGCCAGACCATCTGAGTTGCCTGAGCTTGGGTAGCAGTGTGTGAGTTAACACGCTTCTACCTCCATATTGGTGTCAGCATTACTGACCAAAATGAATTCGTCGGCACTACGAGCGAAGAGGTAGTCTTTTTTAGGGGGAAGAGAAGATGTTATTCCCATTGGCTCGTGATCTGTACCGGCCCTCAGTATCTTAGCAATGCGTTGGTAACTACCATCTTGGTAATAGAGAGAGCGTGCGCAGGCCGCTTCCAGGCGACTACTGCTGTACGTTTGAACTAGCCGGACGATCCTCTTCACGGATTGTCTTCGGTCTACAGGCCTGTCAGCCAGCAAAGCATTAAGCACCGTAACACAACTGGGGCCGATGTCATGCCCTAATTCCAGGCAATTCTCGATTGAAAGAACCATATAGGCCACTTTATGTGTTGGGTAATCAGTCATGCGGGTAATGCGCTGCCCTTGTTGTGTCGCTCTTTGATGTGTTCCAACTAGTTTATGGTCGTTATCATATATCTGCACCACTCGTTCGTGCAGATGCACGTCCATTTGGCTGCCTATGTAGCTGTAGGGCACGGAATAGTAAGAACCATACACTGTAACATGACAGTCCCGATGGACTTTCGCACTACGAACTTCAATGAGATCAAATTCCGTGTCTGGTAATGACTTAAGCGTGCTCTTCTCTACCTGATTGAACTGCGCCAATGGCTGTTTATGTGTGGTTCCATGGTTACGCAGACCTGCCTCTTGGGTGATCCAGGTCTTCACAAGCAGGTTCGCTTCGTCGATATCCATGAACTCCCGGCCTGCAATGAAGTTTCGCTGCACGTAATGAACCCCGTTTTCCACTTTTCCTTTATGCTCCGGGGTTCTCACTCTACACGGATGAATGAGGAAGTCGTAGTGCAAGGCCAGTTGCCGATACGGCTCCGAGATGACAGGGTCGTATATATCTGCTTTGAGAACCGCTGACTTTAGATTGTCTATCACAAGTTCCTCTGGAACGCCTCCGAAGAATTCAAAGGCGTTGATATGGCAGTTCACCCATGTGGGTATCCTTTGATTGAATACAAACTCCACATATTGATGTCGAGAGTGTGATAGCGTCATCAAGAAGGCATACGTTGAACGCATCTTGCCTGTTGCGGGGTCCTTCATTTGCCCCACAAATCCGAAGTCAACCTGGGCCTGTTTTCCTGGGTCTGTCTCTAGACGTATAATGGCCAACTGCTCTTTGGGGGTCAGTCCGTTAATGAAGCGAATAACCGAAGAGTAGCTACCGGTAAACCCGTATAGTCGTTTGAGGTTGTTGTGGATGGTCACTGCCTCTATGTGAGTCTGGAGATAGGTCTCGATGATTTCGCGGTATGGTTCAGCACTAGACACATTACTGCGTCGTTTGCGCTGCGGTAAGGTGTCACGAAATGCCTCCATACTCGGCATATCTGAATCTGGAGCCAGGTATCCAAGTCGAGAAGCCCACTGTGCGTATTGGCTGACGGTGTTACGAGCGCAGCCCGTGTCACGAGAAATCGCTCGTTGGGACTGCCCACGCCGCAGTCGGAATATGATCTCTTCTATGATCTGCATTCTTAGCCTTTCCATGTATGCCCTCCTGATAAAACTGTGTCTATCATTTAGGCGGTCAGGGGCATCGAAACACGGCTAGAGTGGTATAGTCATGCCGAACATGGGTGGCTCACACATGCCGAATGGGCTGGTATAGTGTAACCCGATTAGCGACAATCAACCGTCCGCACCTGTGTGCCGTCAGTACCCCACATGATATTGGGAGCATCAGTAATGATCGTTCCATTGTGTTGATTAGTATCTGCCTTAGGTCTGCGATAAGGCGATAGAAGCTCATTGTTACGCATTAGCCGAAGCACACGGTTCCTGCCCACTCGCAACTTCTGTGCTCCAAAGTGCAGTGACGCGTGGATTTTCTTATAGCCTTCACCTTGAAATGGAGAGCCATTGATTACAAGCTTGATCGCTTCCAATAGTTCATCATCGGAAACGGAGGTCTTGGGTCCACGCTTTAGCCTGGGTGTGCTTAAAGCAGGATGAACAACCTCTGTGATTTGCATATAGTAGGTAGAGCGAGGTTGTTCCCAAACTCGGCATACCCTTTCTACACCATAGTGAGCGCATGTGGCGGGGGAAATGGCAGTGCTCATTTCCGTAATTTCCCCCGCGTAAAAGGGGCTTCTCTCCGGTGACATCGCTCGTATAGGAGTTCAATCTCCATAGATTGCTCACCGATACGTCGCTGGGCCTCTTTGAGCTGATGCTCTAAGGGATCTTGAACACGTATCTTCAGAGCGGATTCCATGCCAGCCAGGGCTCACTCTATCACGCCACTCCTCAATCTGATATATCGGTACACCTATTTGCCTTGATACGATCTCCAAGGATCCGCCGCCAATCAAGCGTTGAACCACCTCAAGTTTGCGTCGGCAGGACCACCGTCGGCTCTCCGGTAAAAAATTTACGTCCGGGGTGGAACTCGCCCCTTCAGTCGCGCTCCGCGCTCCTTCCGGGGCTCTTTCCACCCGGACGTCGGAACAGACATCGGATCCGGATCATTCAAATGATGTGTCTTCATGAACTCAGTTTACCTTAAGATTTTGTCTGTAAAAATTCGGGTGCCGCTCAACAAGATCGAGTTGAACTATATGCACGACTTGCCGTATAGTGCCATAATGATCTCTGGTCAGAAAACAACATGTTGGAATCGGCGTAATAAGTGCGAATCAGATGCATATGGAAACATTGGCGCGATGTTTAACGTGCGGTGGGATGAGCTTCCTGCTGGATCATACGATCGATGGCTGGCGAATGACGGATCATACGATGAATACAGCATCAAACGCTACCTGAACAATGGCACGAACTATATGGAACACAATATCGTGGAGCGTTTCATGCAGCGGCTAAATGACGGTGGCGCACTCTATTCTTTCTATGTAGCTGGCGGGAATACCTGGCGGAAGAACGCTGTGTTTAGCGACACCGACATGCATCTGTTGAATCCCATCTACATGGATGGGGGCTCCGATGGGTCAATCCTTGAGGGGAATGTGATCTGTGCCCTTGGTAAAATATGGGATAACGGCGGTGCTGGCACCAACAAATGGGTCGCCAGCAATACTAAAGCACCAAGCTATCAGTTGGAGTCTGATTGGACAAACAACCGGTTTAACGGTGAGGAGATACCAGCTTTCCCATTCATGCTGGAGGTTCCATACAAGGGGCTGACACCAGAATATCGACTGCTGGTGAAGGAGATTGCCAAGGAGGCCGCAGAACAGGGTGGGTGGATTAACGCACCACAGCCTGTTGGACTAGATATGTAGCTTGTGCATCTGTCAGCCATTGGGGGAGCATCAATGGCTGACGCTCTGATAGTTAGTAGGATATACTCATGTGTGTCTCGAACACTACGGATGTAAGTGATCATTCTGAACACATCATGAGGTGCTGTCCATGCGATATATTGCCCACCTTGCCACCATACTGGCGGCTGCTACTCTCTTCCAACTAAGCGCACAGGCGGTGACGCTGTATGTCAGCCCAACCGGGCGCGACACCTGGAGCGGGGATATTCCTGCCCCTAATAAGGAGCAGACCGACGGTCCGCTGGCCAGTATGGACGGGGCCCGCAAGCGCATCAACCAGATCAAACCGCTGAAGATCATGCGCACACCGGTGGACGTGCAGTTTGCCTCAGGCCGGTACCCGGTGCTCAAACCAATCGAGTTCCACAGCGGCGATACCGGGTATATTGACATGCCCATTACCTATCGGGCGGCCAAAGGGGCCACGGTCTGGTTCGATGGGGGGCAGCGCATTAAGGGCTTCACTGTGGGCAAGGATGGCGTCTGGCGGATCAAGCTGCCTCAGGTGGCGGCTGGCAAGTGGTATTTCGAGCAGCTCTGGGTGAATGGGCAGCGCGCCATGCGTGCCCGAACGCCCAACAACAGCACTCTGCGGTTGAAATATACGCCCACCGATGATGGCGGGAGCACTAACTGGGTGCCGCTAAAGCCTGTGGATGCTGAGCCGCTGAAAGGGCTTTCGCCCCAGGAACTGCTGGATACCCAGATTGTGGTCTATGAAAGCTGGGAGCGGTCCAGGCATCGCATTACCAGCATTGATGCGGACAGTATCGCGCACCTCACCAACCGACCAGCCAACCCCTTTACTTACTCCGGTCCCAACGCGCGGTATCACTACGAAAACGCGCGCGTCTGCCTGGATAAGCCCGGGGAGTGGTTCTTAGGTCGTGACGGTGTGCTGAGCTATATTCCGCTGAAGGGACAGAAGCCCTCCAATACCGAAGTGGTGGCCCCGGTCACCGATGGGTTTATTTCACTTAAGGGTGACCGTGAGAAGGGCGAGATCATCAGTTTGATCAGCTTTGAAGGGTTGAAGTTCGCCCATTCGCAGTGGATCACCCCTGAGCAGGGATACGCCGATGCGCAAGCCGCGTTCAACGTGCCTGCCGTGATCACGGTTGACGGCTGTGAGAATGTGAACTTCCGCGATTGCGAGATATCGCACATAGGCACTTACGGCATATGGGTCCGGCAGGGAAACAAGAACTGCCTGGTGCAGAAGAACTACATTCACGATATGGGCGCCGGCGGTGTACGCATAGGCGTGGCGACTGTGCCGTTGGGCGGTTATGTGGAAGATGACAGCGACGGTAGTGTGGCATCTGGCACACAGAAGGTCTCGCGAAGCGCCGCCACTTCACGCATCACAGTGGATAACAACATCATCCGCGAGGGTGGTTTAATCCATATGGATGCGGTGGGTGTATGGGTTGGTGAGTGCGGCAATAACCGCATCACGCACAATGAAATCGCTGATATGTATTACACCGGCATCAGCGTGGGATGGGTGTGGGGATACGGCCCCACCGCCACGGTGAACAACCTGGTAGAAGATAACCACATACACCACATCGGTAAGGGCGTGTTGAGTGATATGGCGGGTATCTATACGCTGGGAAACGCGCCGGGAAGTATCAACAGGGGGAATCGCATCCATGACATCCGCCGGTTTACATACGGCGCCAGCGGTATCTACCCTGACGAAGGCAGCAGCGGCTGGCTGATCGAAAACAATGTTTGTTACGACACCGATGATGGCGGGTTGTTCCATCACTACGGTAAGGAGAACAGGGTCAGGAACAACATATTTGTCGACTCCGCCTATACTCAGGTCTATCTCGCCCGGCCGGAGCAGCATCGCTCGTTCTGGTTTGAAAACAACATCGTGAGTTATACCCAGGGGGCTTTGCTCAGCGCCAGCACGCCGCAAGCCGTGGTCACGTTTGATAACAACCTCTACTGGAACCGGCTGAAGCAGCCGCTTCAATGTGGGCCATTGAGTTTCGACGCATGGCAGGCCAAAGGACAGGACAAAAACTCGATCGTGGCTGACCCGCTGTTTGTGAATGTGGAGAAGCGTGACTTCCGGCTGAAGCCAAACTCACCAGCGCTCAAAGTCGGGTTCAAGCCCTTCCCGCTGGACCAAGCTGGCGTTTATGGCGACAAAGCCTGGGTAAAGCTGGCCGCGAATGGTCCGAAGCCGGTGTCAGAGCTGAGCGGTGATCAGGTGCAGACGGTCTCAACGGTCGTGCCTAACCCCATCAAGGAGAGTTTCGACAGTAACGGACCCACCGCCACGCCACCCGGTGCAGAACTCAACACGGAAGGCAAGACAGAGCTGATTACCGTCAGCAGCAACGAGGCCCACTCAGGGAACAAGAGCGTGAAGATCACCGATGCCCCAGGATTGACCAATAATTTCGATCCGCACCTGGTGTATCACCCCAACCTCAGAGACGCTGTGGTGGCTTGCCGATACGCGCTGTTCATCGATGAGAGAACCGACTTTATGGTGGAGTGGCGTGACTGGCTGACCAACCCTTCGCAATACATCACGGGCCCGCTGCTGTCTATCAAACAAGGCAAGCTCGCCGGAAGTGTGGTCGCGGACATCCCTTACCGACAGTGGGTGGTGATTGAGATGCGTGCCGGTGTGGGTAAACGCTACACCAAAAGCTGGGATCTGACGGTGACTCTGCCCGGAGCGAAGCCGCAAACTTATGCCAACATCCCATGCACCGCTCCAACGCTGCCGATAGTGAGTTGGGTGGGGTTCATCAGCAATGCGACCGAGGCGACCGATGTGTATTTGGACGACCTCACTATCGACAAGCTGAAATAACCAATGATAAACATGCGGGAGTTTCAAATTGGGGCCTGGCACGGCCTGGGCTATGGGCGGATGAACGAAAGAACGGTTCGTGAGGTGAAGGAGGCTGGTTTCACGCTGATCATGCCGCCAGGACCGTGGGAATACCGGCCGAAGGGTGTTAGTTATGTGCCGGGTAACCGCCAACTGCTTGACCTCTGCCAAAAGATGGGCATCAAGGCGCTGTTGTTTGATATCCGCATCGAAGAGGCCTTTTGGGGGTCGCTGCCAGTGGAGAAGGTTCTCGAAGCGGTGCAGGACTACCGCAGCCACCCGGCTCTGTATGGCTATTATCTGACCGATGAGCCGTCACGGAAGTCCTTTGAGCATGTGGCCGATATGGTGAGGCTGAGTCGCCAGGGTGACCCAAACCATCTGCCGATGGTGAACATCCTGCCCACCTACGGCGGACCTGTCCTCGGCACCGCTACCTACCAGCAGTATGTGCGCCAGTATATCGAGGTGGTCAAACCCGATATGGTGTGCTACGACAACTACCACTGGTTTATCGACCCCAAGGCCCCTCCCATGCCCAACGATCAGGGGGAGGAGGCCTTGCAGCGCTGGATGGAGCTCTGGGGGAACAAGGCCTCAGGGTTTGATGCGCCTGGCTACATCACCAACCTGGAGATCGTGCGCGATGAGTGCCTGCGCGCGAAACTACCCATGTGGGTGACGGCGCAGCTTGTGCCTCAGGGTAACTGCCGCGACCCCAGACCGGCGGAATTGCGCTGGGACGCCTATCATGCGCTGGCTTACGGCGCGAAGGGGATGTTGTGGTACAACTTCTGCACACCACCTAAGGATCAGTATAACTACCGCGATGCCTGCCTGGACAGGGATGGCCAGCGCACGCACAACTATTACGAGATCGCCGAAATCAATAAAGAGATCATGCCGATCGGTCAGGTGCTGGCCCGCCTGGACAGCACCCACGTGATGCATGTGGGCAAGGAGAGCGAGCCGGTCAAGCCGTTTAAGCCTACGGTGCCGCTGCTGTCCGTTCAGGGCGAATCGCTGACTGTGGGCATGTTCACGAAGGGTCACCTGATGGTGGTCAACAAGCTGCGCGACCGCGGTGCCTCCGTGCGCTTGGGCCTGAGCAGCGGCTGGCAGTTGGAGCGGTATGATGGGGCCACGCGGCGATTCGTGGCGATGCGCGGCACGGGCTTCGAGCTGCCTGCCTCCGGCGCGCAGCTTCTGCGCATGGTGCGGGGGTAGGGATGTGTCACGCGGAGACGCGGAGGACGCGGAGAGCGATACATTTTAACGCCAAGGTGCAAGGATGCAAAGGCGCAGAGGGGATTGTAGGGGCATCGCGTGCGGTGCCCATGTGATTGTCTGAACCACGGATTACGCGGATGGAACGGATGACACGGATGGGGAGGGACGTGCCAATCGGGAGATTGGCATTTGCTGGAACGCGCGTACTAGGGGCAACCCCCCGTGGTTGCCCCATCACCCGGTGTCGGCCCTATCTCCTGGTGCTTGCCCTATCACCCGTTGTCGGCCCCATCACCTCCTGCACCGGCCCCATCACCCGGTGCCACCCAACGCCAATCCGTCCGCCTCAATGCGTCACTGCAGGTCGTAGGCGCTGTCGTCGTCGCTGAGGTCCGCCAGGTCGGGGGCTTCGGTGCGCGGGTGGTATTTGGCCTTGGCGGCTTTCGTATGACCGTCACAATAGGCCACGGTGGCGGTGCCAAGATGCCGGAAATGCACATTGGGGCCTGTGTAGCCGTAGAAGACATCCAGCGGGGCCCGCAGATAGTTATTGCCCGCACGGGAACCGCCGCTTAACATTGCACTGTCAGCCATCAGCACCGTGTCAGAGGGCTGGGTGATGGCACTCTCCGTGGCGGGTAGACGGAACTCCGGCGGGTCGGGTATACAGCCGATATAACTGGTGTTGTAGGCATAACCGGTGTAGGGGCGTCCCCATTGTTCCTTGATCTCGTTGGCCGGGCAACTGCTTACTGCGTTGCTTTTGGTGTAGGCACCGATCAGACCGGGCTGCAGCTTAACGACCTTATACTGCTGGTTCCAGGTGATGGTGTAATCCCAGGCGGTCTCCACCGTGTAGTCGGTGTTGTAGTAGACCGCCATCGGGTAGGTCTCATCGTAATCCTGGTTATACATGCGGAAACCTAGTGCGGTTTGCTTCAGATTGCTCAAGCAGGTAGTCTGCTGCGCTTTGAGCCTGGCTTGCGCGAACACAGGGAACAAGATGGCGGCCAGTATCGCGATGATGGCGATGACCACGAGCAGTTCAATGAGGGTAAAAGCCTTGTGGGCGCGGTGATGCATCAACAGATATACCCCTTTTTCCACGAAGAGTCCGTGCTATGACGGTGTGTTTCGGCATCCGGGCACTCGGGCTTATCTCGCAAGAGATACACCGTAGCGGGCCTGCAGCGGATTCTCACCGCTTTCCCCCGGTCAACGCAATTGCGTATGCCACTCGATTCATTTTATGGTGATTAGCGTCGGCTGTCAAACGGAGGGGGTAGATGGCTCAGATTTGGGTGGATGTGGGTTACGGCGAAAGCACGATATTCGGCGTGATGGTCCATTTTACCGAGACATAAATGTCAGTCTATTGCCCACAAATATTGCATGACCAGTAGGCCACCGGTTCCGAGACATTGATGTCGCGGTATAGGGCGTGAGGGCTTCCGGTATAAATCGGGGCTATAAACTGTTAGGCGCATTCCACCGCTATCTCCACCCGGTCACGGAGCCGTTAATCTCCGGCTTTGTTTCGTGCGCGTGCGGGCTTGATGCTGGCGTTGAACCTTCTGGGTGTGGCTCCCTTTGGCGGGCGAGGCCACAGAACTGCCCTGAAGAACACCGCGAAACCAAACACCCCGATGATGAGGTTGCGGCGGGCGGTGTTGGGGTAGACATCCTCAGCGGTGACGGCCGCTACGGTGTAAAGCAGCTTACCATCAACGCTTACCTGAAGCTCACCCATCTGTTCGCCTTTTTTAACCGGTAGTTTGGGCTTATCTGTGGTGAGGCTTGTTGTGACCCTTCCATGCTCACCTTTTGGCAGCACCACGCGAACCTCCGCGGCAGTGACCAGAGGCACCGGCTTACCAAAGACCCCCAGCGCGGGTATCGTCTCCAGCGGCTTTCCGGCAGGCATCACCTGCGTCGGTTCGTAACGTGCGAAAGCCCAGTCCGCTATCGCTTGCGTATCGGCAGTGAAGCAGTGCGACTTCATCACCACGGTAATCAGGCGCCATCCGTTGCGGGTGATCGAGCCCGTCAGGCAGTTACCGGCTTGTTTGGTATATCCCGTTTTGATACCGTCACAGCCGGCAACCGCCCATAGCGCCTTGTTCAGGTTCTTCAGCGCAAGGTCTTTTTGGTTGATGCTGCGCACCATGACATGGTGTTTGGTGGCCACGATCTCATTGAACAGCGGGTGTTTGATGCATTCCGAGGCGATGAGCGCCAGGTCATGGGGCGTGCTATGGTGTCCGGCCTGTTCCAACCCATGCGGGTTCATGAAGTGCGTGCCCGTGCATCCCAGCTCTTTCGCTCGTTTGTTCATCTCAGCCACGAAAGCTGCCACGTTACCTTTGAGTGCTTCGGCAGCGGTCACACAGCCATCATTCGAGCTGCGCATCAGGATGGCATACAGCATCTCTCTGAGGCTGAACTTCTCGCCAGGCTTCATGTTCAACGATGCGAATTTCATAGCGATAGCACGGGGGCTGGCGGTGATGACCATGTCCGGCTTTGCCTGCTCCATGAGAATCAGGGCTGTCATCATTTTAGTTGTGCTGGCGTTGGGCCTGGACTGGTCGGCGTTTTTACTCCACAGCACCTGCTTGCTGACGGGGTCCATCACAATGGCGGCCTCGGCATCCACCACGGGGCAGTTGGCGGGCTGTATGATGGGGGTAGGACTGATTCCAGGCGTCAGACCTCGTGTTTGTGCATCAAGATGAGTACTCAGGTTAGAAATAAGTGCTGATACGATGGCGAGTATATATAAATGACGGCGAAAGTTCATAGTAATTGGCCTTGTAAGTTTACTCAACGGTCTCAGCCTCCTGTTCCGCAGGAAGGGCTTCTTCGACGGGGGCAACCAGGGTGCTGAACTGGTCGATATCGGGTAATTCGCTGATGTCGTTCAATCCGAAGTAGTGCAGAAATTGCCGTGTGGTGGCATAAAGCGTCGGCCGGCCCGGGGTGTTCTTCTTACCGCACTCTTCGATGAGCCGCTTCTGCGCCAGTTTACGCACGACCGCGTCACTCTGCACACCGCGCACCTGCTCGATTTCGGGAATGGTAACCGGCTGCCGGTAAGCGATGATGGCCATGACTTCAAGCTGAGCACGGGTCATGCGGTTTTGGTTGGGGTTGAGGTATTTCGCGATGATCTCGCTATAGCTGCCTTTGGTGCAGAGCTGATAACCACCAGCTAGTTGCACCACGTGAAGACCGCTGTATGCACATCGCGCCGATAGCAACTGCAGTCCTTCTTCTATCTGCTCACGATCTAGTTCCAACAGTTTCATCAGGTCAAGAATTTGGACAGGCTCATTGCTGACAAACAGCAGGCATTCCAGCAGTTCACTGAGTGCCTGGGTGTCATTCTGAAAACTCAATCTATCTCTTCCTCCCGCATCATCAGCTCAATTTCTCCAAATGTATCCCGTTGTTCTACCATCAGTCTGCCTTGCTTTAACAACTCCAGCATACTTAAAAATGTGATGACCACATCCCATCGGTTATACTTCTCGTCCAGCAGTTCCCGAAACCGAACCCGCTTGCCTTGCCCCGCACTTGAAACACGTCGCCAAACCTCTACCATGCGGATGCGCAGCGAGATTCGCTTTTTCGGCACGATGGTGGTGGGTGGGGCCTCGTCCTCCATGGCGTCTGACAGCAGCTTATCCAACGCTCTGGCCAGCCAGTCGCTGGTCATTTCGCCTTCTTCTAAAGGCAGTTCGTAATCCGCACCAGCATTTTCTGGGTTGCGGAAGAACCACAGCAGCCGGTCCTGTTCCCAGGCTTTCAGTGTTTCCACTGCCGCCTTATATCTGCCATACTCCTCTAAGCGGGCGGCGAGTTCCGCGCGGGGGTCTTCGAGCTCCTCGTCTTCCTGCAGTTTTGGAGGTTTCGGCAGCAGAGTGCGTGACTTGATTTCGATGAGTGTGGTGGCCATCACCAGAAAGTCGCTGGCGATCTCCAGGTTCATCTCCTCCATCATACGGAGGTATTGTAGATACTGGTCGGTAATCAACGCGATAGGGATATCAGTGATCTCTACCCTGTTTTGGCGTACCAGATGCAGCAACAGGTCCAAAGGCCCCTCAAACAGCGGTAACTTGAGGCTGATTTGCGAAGAGGCGTGGAGTATGTTGGTCACTGATCACTCGCCGATGTATAAAGTGTAAGCAAGTTATATGGTAACACAGCGCATCGTTTGTGTCGTGACATTACTGTATGGTCAGGCGAAATGTGTTATTCACATGTGTAACAGTGGATGAAATACATTAAGATAGATCACAAATTCACCCCAAATGGGGAACAATCCATAGCTCTGAAGAGGTAAACTACATACACACCACAGGATAAAAAAGCTGCCTGTGGACTATGCGAAAGAGGTACACGGCAATGGGCACCTTTTTGGAGACCAATGACATCGAAGGGCTGCGCGCGGCCCTCAAGCTGGCGTGCCACTGGCTAGTAGACGTAGCTCAGGTAAAAACCGAAGAGCTTACGTTTGAGAAGAACAAAGCCAGTCACCCCACTTCCAACTGGAAGGGCGCGATCCGTGGGGAATACAGTGTAGCCAGAAAACAGTGGAGCTTCTTCTGCCCCACGTGGCACACCGGACAAGCTATCAAAGCACTTGTGATGGCTTCTCAGGTTCTCAAGGATCAGAGTCTGCTTGAGGCCGCGATTTTCAGTGCCGGTTTCATCGAAAACAACCGCATCTCCGACCCCGAACATCCCGATTACGGATTGATCCTTGCTTATGAGGATTTCCCGGATTTAGTCAATACTTCAGCGATTCTTGAAGCACTTGACGGACTATTCGTTCTCTCTGCAGTGACTGGCGACACCAAATACCAGCAATGGGCATTGGACGCTCTGACCTGGGTTATCCGCAGGATGTATCTGCATGGCGAAGGCCTTTTCAGAGACTGGTATGATCCTAAAGATCAAATGGTGGTGGAGAATAATGCTCTCTCACACAGTTTTCCCGGCCGTCCGCTGATTGATGACGCTATCTTGCTGAAAGCATATGAGATTACAGGAGATGAAGACTTCAAACGGGTATTTTATGAGATTGCAGAACGTCTGCTTCGCGAAGAAGACCCACCCGGTAACTGGGTGGCGTTTGGCCCCAGTAATCCCATTAAGGGCAGCATACACCCAAGACAGAGCTACTGGTGGGGACGTCCCATGTTGGCCGCGTATAAGCAAAGTGGTGACCACAGATACCTTAGCTGCTTCGTAAGGGCAGGCGAGTGGTATGCGGGTGCACAGCGCAAAGACGGCGGGATTCTGCGGGGCACGTACACCAACTTGAAGACTGAGTCTTTCGGTCATGCTACCAGTGCCACCGCGTGTGCAGTGATGGTCTACCTTGATCTGTATAAACAGACGCATGACCATAAGTGGGTTTCGTTGATCATGCGGGGAATGCGCTATTGCATGAAGATGCAGATGGTAAAGCCTGTTGATCCAAATCTGAAGGGTTCCATAATCGAGAAAATTAACAAGCCTGATGGCACAGATGACAACCCGTATCACATCCGTGATATCGGATCGATATTCTTCATCCAGGCCGCTTCGGAGCTACTGTCCGAGCATATCTAGCTAACAGCCAGCCAACGCCGTCCCTCATCAGCCGTGTTTGAGGGACGGTGCTCTATTTGCCCACACAAAAGCGGCTGAATATCTGCTCAATCACATCTTCTGTGGTGGTCTCACCGGTAATCTGTCCCAGATTATCTAACGCGTAACGTAACCCCACGGCTGCCATATCCAGCTCTTCTCCGTGCGCCAGCGTATCGATGGTGCTTTGTAGCCCCACGGTGGCCTGTATAGCGGCCTCAGCGTGACGGTTGTTGGTCAATAAAGGCAGCTCACCGGCGGTATATTGCTTAACATGGGCCGCGATCGCCTCTCGTAGATCCTTCATACCGGTGCCACACTTCGCGCTGAGCACAATTTGGGGCTGTGTCTGCCATACAGATGGCAGTGGCGAAGGTTGATCGGTCAGATCGCCCATGCTTCTGACCAGTATCAGCGGTCTGGGCAGGCGGGTTTCTATGAGGCTGTGCTGCTGTTGTTCCACTGGCAGGTGAGCGGGGAGCAGATAAAGGCACAGCTCGCACTGCTGCACTGCTTCGCGGCTGATCTCCACACCCATCTGCTCGATGCTGTCCTGAGAGCTGCGCAGTCCAGCGGTATCCTGCAGCCGAACCACCACGCCGTCGATCTCCATGCTTTCTGAGACCATGTCACGGGTGGTACCTGCGATGTCGCTGACGATGGCGCGTTTGTGCCCCAGCAGGGCGTTCAGAAGGCTGGATTTGCCGGAGTTGGGCAGACCAGCGATGGTGAGCACTACCCCGTCTTTCACGGCGCGAAAGCGGTCCGCCTGCTCCGCGAGCGAATGCAGGTGGGTGCAGATGGCCCGCAGCTCTTGTATGGCCGGAATGGGGTCGAACTCATCCATCTCATCAGGAAAGTCGATGTGGGCCTCTATCAGCGCGATAAGGGCGGTGATCTGATGTTGATATCCGCGCAGGCATTCTGACAAGTCTCCGTGGTGCTGCCTGGCGGCCGCCTCCGCAGCGAGCTGGCTGCGCGAGGCGATTAGGTCGGCCACCGCCTCCGCCTGGCTCAGGTCCATGCGGCCATTCAAGAACGCCCGCTGGGTAAACTCGCCGGGCTCTGCTTGGCGCGCACCGTGCTGAAGGCCTGCCTGTATGGCTGACTGCAAGATGCCCTGACCACCGTGCAGATGCAGTTCCGCGGTCTGCTCTCCGGTATAGCTGTGGGGTTGTTTGAATAGTAGAAGCAGGCATCGGTCAATGCGGTATGGGAAGCCTTCGGGCCACAGCCAGCTGGGATACACCTTGTTGGCCACAGGATGCTTAGGGAAGGGCTTCACGAGCTGCCGTGCGATATTCCACGCGGATGGGCCTGAGACGCGAATAACACCAATACCGCCAGTGCCCTGAGGTGTGGCGATAGCGATGATAGTATCCGGTTGGGTATTGGTCATTTTGTCTGTATGGGGAGGCAGAAAATAGAAATGGCGGAGCGGGTGGGATTCGAACCCACGTTACCCTTACGAGTAAACACGCCTTCCAAGCGTGCGCCATCGACCACTCGGCCACCACTCCGCGCGAGGTTCATTGTACACCAGCACAGGGGATGCTGTCAAATCGATCGACGGTGGTCATCTCATATCGCTGTGTCATCGCTATCGGTGCGGCGTTCCACCGCACCGATAGCTCGATGTCATGACCGCCGTGGCTAGTCGCCTTTGGCTCCAAAGTTGGTGTCAAGCACCACGTAGTCAAACAGGTTCACATTGCCATCGCCATCCAGGTCCGACATGGAATCTGTTTGCCCCCAATGAATGTCTAGCTGTACATAGTCGAACAGGTCTACGCCGTTGTTACCATCGGCATCACCATTCGTCAGGGTGGTGTTCACAGCGTTTGTGCCGTTCACATCAATCTGGCTGATTTTCCTGGTCAGCCAGTGGCTGCCATTAATCGTCAGGCTGTAAGTGCCAGGAGTGATCCCATCGATGGTCGCTTTCCCGTTCGAGTCGCAGACTAAGTTCCCGGTGTAGTGTGCTGCACCATCAAGAACGTATTTTACGGCGATACCGCTGTAGGCTCCCTTGTAGTCAGAACCTGGGTCGATGTTGACATCAAGGGATGTCGTTGTGATCTCTACCGTGAAGTCGTTGCTGCTGGTAAATGTCCCTGTATCTGTGGTGACTGTCAGCGGGCCGGTGACGGCACCCGCCGGAACCTTCACACTTAATGATGTTGGGCAGAGCACTGTGACGTCAGATGCCCACATGCCGGTGAAGTCTACCCATGTGTTGTCAGTCACGAAGTTGGTGCCAGAGATTGTGATAGTGTCTCCGGCTTTACCGTTTGATGGGTTGATCGATGTGATGGTTGGGCATGAAGTGACAAAGTCGGTGGTGGTGACTGCCGTGTAGAAATCTGTCCAGACCGTGATTTTTCCTGTAGTGGCATTCTCAGGAACCCAGGTCGTGATGGTGTTGCTGTCATCAACGTTATAGGCTGCAAACGTGCCGTTGAAGTCCACACCCCAGACTGTATCAAAGTCGGTCCCTTTGATGGTCACTTCCTGGCCGACATCACCACTGATGGGTGTGAAGGAAGTGATGGTCAGGTTTAGTTCAGGGATCACGATAAACTGGCCATAACTGAAGCAGTATCCGTATGGGGTCACGATGATGATATTACCCGTAACCGCGTTAGCAGGCACTTTCGCTGTGATCAAGGTGGCGCTTCTCACAACGAACTCCGCGGGCTCTGCTCCAAACTGGACTACAGTGGCTCCTGTGAAGTTCGTGCCGGTGATTGACACCACTTGGCCAGGTTTACCCTCAACCGGAAGATAGCTCACAACGGTGGGGGAATCCGTAGCGAAGTCTGTATCACTTTTCGCAGTGCCATATGGTGTTACTACTGTGATTTTGCCATTGTAGGTATTTTCCGGAACTGTGGCGGTGATCGATGTGTCGCTGTTGACTGTGAAGACCGCTGTACCGCCATTGAACCTTACCTCAGTGGCCCCAGTGAAGTGCCTTCCACTGATGGTCACCTGTAGTCCGGTGTTACCTCGTGAGGGGCTAAACCCAGTTATTACAGGTGGGTTGATGGTGAATTGAGCCCATGTTTGGCTGGTGCCATATGGGTTAGTGACAGCAATGACACCTCTGGATGTATTATCAGGTACCGTGGCGGTGATGGTGGTGTCGCTGACGACTGTAAAATTCGCAGCATAGCCACAGAATGTCACTTTGGTGGCACCAGTAAAATCTGTGCCTGTGATGGTGACTATGCTACCAGCCTCGCCTGACTGTGGAGTGAATGAGGTGATGGCGGGCAAGCCGGCGGCACAGACGGGTAGGGTAACCATCATATATGCCAGTACCATCAACCATACTGCAGATGCTAGAACTCGTAATCGTGCCATACTGTGAACTCCTTTATCGGGTGCCATGAACGATGTTGCCGAGTGACGCCTTAGTCAAACCGTGCGAGCCGTTCCACATCGTTACAAATATTATGCGCGTTCATCACAAAGATGTCAATGGGTTCCATTGGCCGTTAAGGGTGGTGTTGGTAACCTCAGTGTTGTATTGTGTGGACGATTAGCATTCAGTTCACTTGTTACTCACAGGGGCATATACATACGGATCTGTTGGTGCCTTACGGTGAAGGCAGTTTATTACCCACATCTCCAGGCTGATTTGTGAGTAGCGGTATAACCACAGAAAGTCATGTGCTACGCATAGTCCGACTACCCACGTAGTGGGTGTCTGGATTATAACCATCTTATGCTACCAGTTTGTGGGTAATAGACTGTGGTGAAGGGGTGGAGAGTTGGGGTTACGAGCTTAGCTGTTCATGCACGAGCGGTGCTTTATAACTGATGATGGTGCTGACACCAGGCTCTTGCATGGTGACACCATACCAGCTATCTGCGCGTTCCATCGTGCTGGCGTTGTGCGTGATCACAATCACCTGACTTCGCAGCGAGAAGCTCTTGAGCAGATCGGCGAACCGCTCCACGTTGGCACCGTCCATCGCGGCGTCGACCTCATCCAGTGTGCAGAAGGGGCTGGGCTTCACCGTCATGAATGCGAACAGCAGGGCGGAGGCCGTTAGGCTGCGCTCCCCACCAGACAGCAGGTTCAGGTTCTGACGCCGTTTACCTGGCGGTTCCACATAGATATCGACACCGGTCTCCAGCGGATTGTCAGGCATGGTGAGCGTGAGCTGCGCTTCACCGCCACCGAACAACTCGGTGAATATTTTGCTGAAGGCTTCCTGCACCTGCAGGAAGGTGTTGGTAAAGAGGTCACGAGTGCTGTGGTCAATCTCTTGGATGGCTTGAAGCACATTGGCTCTCGCCAGATTCAAGTCCTCATGCTGTTTCGTCAGGAAATCAAACCGCTCCGAGATGCGGTTATATTCTTCCACCGCGCCTACATTTACGTTGCCCATGCTTCGCAGATCACGGCGCAGCCTGTTGATCTCAGATTGGACTTCTTTGGGCGGTGCTTCGAATTCCGCAGGTGGCCCCTGGTTGGCGTCGATGTCGTAGTCCTCCCACAGGCGGGTGACCAACTGGCTGTGCTGCACCTCCAACCGAGCGAGCTGTAGTTGCAGTTGGTGCTGCTGGTCGCTGTTAGCCTGCTGTTTGCGCACTAGTTCGCGCACACTGGCATTGTTGGCTTGACTCTTCTCGCTGCGTTCCGCTCGGGCGACGCGCTTCTGGCTGAGGTTAACGTCAACCTGGTCGCGCTGACCTTTCAGGTCGGCCAGTTTGATGCTGAGCTCAATCAGGCTCTTCTCGTCCGCTTCGCTGCCCTGAGAGAGCTTGCTTAGGCGCTCCTGGCGCAGTTGGAGCTGTGCACTGGCATCGGCGATGGCCTTGATGAGCGCCTGGTCTTCGCGTGCGAGTGAACGCTGCTGCTCCTGGATTCGCCCCAGCTCCACTTCGGCTTGCTGGCTGAGCTGCGCAGCTCCCTCGCGAGCGGCCTGCAGCTCCGCGGTGGGGTTGGCGGCGGATGGATTGGTGTCATCCAAATGCTCTAGCTGCTGTTTGATCAGCTCCACTTGTGGTGACAACTCAGCGAGCTGCTGTGTGATGGAGGCGATACGCACCTCACCGGACTGCTTGTCACGGCGCACGGTCTCCAAACGCTGGGTTGCAGACTGGTGCTCGCGCTCTTGTTTCATCAGCTCAGACTGCATCTGGCTGAGGCCTTTGCGCGCTGTCTTGAGCTCGGTGTCGTGCTGGTTGAGCCACTCGTTAGCGTTGGTGGTGGACTGCTTGTGTTTCGCCTCTTGGTCACGGCCGGTGGCCAGTAACTGCTCTGTGCGGGCTTTTTCCGCTTTCCGGGAGACGATGCCTGTGGCCTTACCCGGCATCTTGCCGCCGGTGACGGCACCGCCAGGAGTGAACAGCTCCCCTTCTGGAGTGACGATACGTGCCCAGCCGTTGTATTTCCGGCTGATCTTCACTGCAGAATCATAATCTGCCGCGACCACCACACGACCCAGCAGGTGAGCTGCGACATCCTCAAACCCGGGTTCTATTCGCACCAGATCGTTGGCGTAACCGATGGCCAACCCCTCATCGATCGCCTTATCAAGCTCCTTGGGCGGTATGTTGGGCTGAATGCTGTCCATGGGCAGGAAGGTGGCGCGTCCGCGGGAGGCCTGTTTCAGCCAGTTGATGGCCATGCGCGCCTCTTGCTGGGTGGGGCAGACAATGTCCTGCGCGCTGGCACCTAAAGCGACCTCAATGGCGGTGACGAACTCTTCGAACGGACGCATGATATCCACGACCAGTTGGTAGTTGCCATCAATCTCGAGCTTCTTGATGCCATCTAGAACGGCTTTGACCCCGCCGAATAGGCCCTCCTGAGCGGCTTCGCTTTCGACCAAAGCTTGCAGGCGGGCGGCCAGTGCGGCGTTCTGCCGGGCCGACTGCTGCCAGGCCTCCTGGCTCTTGCTGATGGCCGCGCGGTCCTTTTGAATCTGATCTTCGAGCGCTTTTATATCGGCTTCAAACTGTGTCAGGCTGTCTTGCGTGGTCTGCCGGACCGTGTCAGACTGGGACACTGCCTGCAGCATCTGCTCCTCACGCGTGGAGAGCTCTTCCTGAGCCTTCACGATGCGCTGTTGACCCTGGCGGTGCTCTGCCTCACGCTGTTGCAGGTTGCTGAGCTGGGTGCGGAGTTTACTGACCTCTTGCGCACGGCTCAACTCTGCGAGTTGAGCCTCCTGCAGTACCCGCTGGGCGGTGTTAAGGGCCTGTTTGGCTGCGGCACAAGCCTGCACAGCGGTCTGATGCTGTGTCTGTAACTCCTGGGCCTGTTGGCGCAAGACTGCGAGCTGGGCCGTGTTGGCACTCTGTCTGGCTTGCAGCTCCGTGATCTCAGCTTGAAGTGTCTCGGAGTTGGTCTGCGCGTTGTGGATGCGTTCCTCAGATAGCCGCCGGGTGCCGTCGCCGCGTTCGATCTCGGTGATCAACCGCTGTTGTTCGACCCGGAGAGTGTCGATCTGGGTGTCCAGGTGGGCGATCTCCGCCGCCAGCCGCCTGGAGTCCGCTTCACAATGGGTCATCTGCTCATTGAGCTGCAAGACCGACTTGTGCAGAAGCTGACCTTGCGTTTCCGCCTCTTGACGGCTCTGTTCGGCTTGAATCCACTGGGCCCACAGGCTGTCCACTTCGATCTGCTTTAGCCGGTCAGAGAGGGTGAGGTAGCGTGAGGCGATCTCGGCCTGGATGCGCATGGGTTCACGCTGCACATCGAGCTCGCCCAAGATGTCGATGACTCGGTTGAGGTTGGCCTCGGTGTTTTCCAGACGTCGGAGTGCTTCGCGCTTTCGGTTGCGGTATTTCTGAATACCCGCCGCCTCTTCAAACAACATGCGCCGCTCTTCTGGCTTGGCTGAGAGCACGGCATCAACCTCGCTCTGGGTGAGGATGGCGTAGCTGCTGCGCCCCACACCGGTATCCATGAACAGCTCCTGGATATCCTTCAGACGACAGGGGCTTTTGTTGATCAAAAACTCGCTTTCGCCGGATCGGTAGACGCGGCGGGTGATGGTGACCTCAGCGAAGTCGGTGGGAAGAATGCGGGCGGTGTTGTCGATGGTGAGGCTGACTTCCGCCATGCCAAGCGGCTTGCGCTTGGTGCTTCCGGCGAAGATCACCTCTGAGCTGCTGTCAGCCCGAAGGGTGCGTGCGTTCGATTCGCCCAGAACCCAGATCATCGCATCGCCGATGTTACTCTTGCCAGAGCCGTTGGGACCCACAACCGCCGTCACACCATCGGCGAAGTCGATGGTGGTCTTATCGGCGAAACTCTTAAATCCCAGAATCTGGAGGCGTTTGAGGAACATAGCTGTTTGGTAGTAGCCCTTATGTGTGAAATAACCGTGTGCCGTAGTTATTATGCCAAACCGCGGCCAGTTCCGCGAAGGGACGGGATTTTGAGTCCGTCCACAGATGACGCTGACTAGCGCAAATGACCGGTGTGGATACATCACACGCGAAGACGCGAAGGCGCGAAGAGTGATGACCGCGAAAGTTTGTCGGTATACTCCCTGTCGACGTGTGATGTATATCCAATGAGACATAGCGGCTTGCACAATATCTACACGCCATTCGTCCGCAGGTTTTGCCCCGTATATAACCGAAAACAACCATTGATATGAGCTAAAATCGCTTGACATCAAAGTGGAGATAGCAGTATGCTTGTATCAGTGCGATGAAAAAGGATACAGTGAAGTAAACAACGACAGCGACGGACATATTACGCATGATGGCCACCTCTTGCATGGACTACTAATATAGGCGTAACTCGGCCGTCATCGGCGTTATACGCCTCACCCGTACTAACGGCGGCAACCCGCTGAGCTGGGCAGACAACACAGACAAGTTCATTAAGACATTCAGCTTCGACAACCAGGGAAGATTAGCTAACGCAGACATCCCTGGCGTGAGCCGCACGGATTACGGCTACGACAGGGTAGGGAACAGCACTAGCCTCACCGCGGTATATAATACGGCTGATCAGTTAACAAGCTACGGCGGCAATAGCTACAGCTACAAGACGTTTGGTGTCGATGAACCTGTGTAAGTATAATTTACCCGGGATTTGAGGATATAATGATTAACACTCGCTTCAATAAGCACATAATGCTATATACGACTGAGCGGCACCCGAATTTTTACAGACAGAATATTAAGGTAAACTGAGTTCATGAAGACACATCATTTGAATGATCCGGATCCGATGTCTGTTCCGACGTCCGGGGTGGAAAGAGCCCCGGAAGGAGCGCGGAGCGCGACTGAAGGGGCGAGTTCCACCCCGGACGTAAATTTTTTACCGGAGAGCCGACGGTGGTCCTGCCGACGCAAACTTGAGGTGGTTCAACGCTTGATTGGCGGCGAATCCTTGGAGATCGTATCAAGGCAAATAGGTGTACCGATATATCAGATTGAGGAGTGGCGTGATAGAGCCCTGGCTGGCATGGAATCCGCTCTGAAGATACGTGTTCAAGATCCCTTAGAGCATCAGCTCAAAGAGGCCCAGCGACGTATCGGTGAGCAATCTATGGAGATTGAACTCCTATACGAGCGATGTCACCGGAGAGAAGCCCCTTTTACGCGGGGGATATTACGGAAATGAGCACTGCCATTTCCCCCGCCACATGCGCTCACTATGGTGTAGAAAGGGTATGCCGAGTTTGGGAACAACCTCGCTCTACCTACTATATGCAAATCACAGAGGTTGTTCATCCTGCTTTAAGCACACCCAGGCTAAAGCGTGGACCCAAGACCTCCGTTTCCGATGATGAACTATTGGAAGCGATCAAGCTTGTAATCAATGGCTCTCCATTTCAAGGTGAAGGCTATAAGAAAATCCACGCGTCACTGCACTTTGGAGCACAGAAGTTGCGAGTGGGCAGGAACCGTGTGCTTCGGCTAATGCGTAACAATGAGCTTCTATCGCCTTATCGCAGACCTAAGGCAGATACTAATCAACAC
Source organism: Armatimonadota bacterium (assembly GCA_963677485.1). Lineage (GTDB taxonomy): Bacteria > Armatimonadota > HRBIN16 > HRBIN16 > HRBIN16. Next base: position 3,451,104 of record OY781964.1, read on the forward strand.
AATGGAACGATCATTACTGATGCTCCCAATATCATGTGGGGTACTGACGGCACACAGGTGCGGACGGTTGATGATGGAAATATCTGGATATTCAGTGCGGTAGAACACTGGAACGGTGAGTGCGTAGGCATATATGTCTGCAAACTCGGTACCCGGTTCAACGCCGTTCAACCTGTGCTTGAAGGGGTTCAGGCTATATATGGCAGCGTAGAGCGTGCTGTCGCCAACGGGCTTACTCTGAGACTCGACAACGGATCCGCAAATTGCTCCGATCACTTCCAGTATGAAATCAAGCGGCTGGGGATCACACCCAGCTTCAGCTATGTGCAACAGCCCCAGACAAATGGTGTGGTTGAGCGATTCAACCGGACACTAAAGGAACAGGTCATTTACGCACATGTATTTCAGAATGTCGACGAAGTGAGGGAAGCAGTGCTACAATTCAAACAGGAGTACAATCGTTCGTGGCGATTGGAGAAGATGGGATTCAAAACGCCGCTTGAAACCCGCCAGTGCTTTGTAGAAGAGCACTCCATTACAACTGCGGCTTAACACTAACCCGTGTCTGTGTAACCGGGTGCGATACACCTGGGGCAAGGTAGTGTCCAGCGCAGGCACAACAGTCAACCCGTATTAATACGTCAGCAAGTTGGGGTATTATTCAGATGCAGGCACGGGTTTGATGCTGCTGGGCAGTCGCTTCTGCGACCCGGAGGCGGGGGAGACGGAAACACCACAATGCTATCCGCCTGACCGCCTTATCAGTCCACTATCTGCCTAAACACGTGATTATGGCTTGCATGATCTACAAACGCTGTTGTCCATCATCCGATACCATGCTTATACTCGCATCTGATAAACCCGCAGAGGGGCTCACTGCAAATCGAAGCGGATTCAACGGATAATAGTATGGAGGTATCTAAATGCCATTTACCAATAGTAACATGAGACAAGAGATCGGGCAGCAGCCTGAGGTGTTGGCCAATCTGATGCAGATCGGCCCGCAGATGGTTAAGCCGCTGGCGGATGAGATACGTAAACGCAATATCCGGTTCGCGATGATTGCAGCCCGCGGCACATCAGACAATGCCGCCCAGTATGCCAAATACCGTTTTGAAATCGAGCTCGGTATCCCCGTGGTGCTGGCTGCACCTAGTGCTTTCACGCTGTATGGCGGGAAAATGGACCTGAACCAAACCCTGGTGATTGGCATCAGCCAGTCCGGCAAGGGTGCAGATGTGGTGGAAGTAGTGTCTGCCGGACGAGCGGCTGGGGCCTTAACTGCGGCGATCACCAACGATGACACCAGTGAGCTGGCTCAGACAGCAGAGTATCTTTTAAGCTGTCACTGTGGCGTGGAGAAGGGGTTTGCCGCCACCAAGACCTACACATCCACGATGGCCATCATCGCGATGTTGGTCGCGAACCTGGCGGGTGAGGACATCCAGCCGCAGCTTCTGCAGGTCAAAGCCGGGATGGAACACGCCCTGAACTCCGAGGAGAAGATCGCCAGATTGGCAGAGCGTTACCGCTATGCGCCGGCTTGTTTTACTCTGGCCCGCGGATATAACTACTGCACGGCACACGAAGCGGCCTTGAAGATGATGGAGACCAGCGGCACATTAGCCAAGAGCTATTCGGCTGCAGACTTCATGCATGGTCCGCTGTCGGTGGCCAATGCCGGCTTCCCTTGCTTCCTGTTCGCCCCAGATGGCCGCGGTTATGCCACCATGCTTCAACTGGCGAACACCCTCATGGAGCGTCGGGCTGAGGTGATTGTGTATAGCTCTCAGACCGAAATCCAGGATGTGGCCACCAAGTGTGTGCAGATCGCAGGGTTCCCAGATGAGCGTATCAGTCCGATCGCACTGATTGTCTATGCTCAACTGTTCGCTTGTCACCTGACGATGACCCGCGGTATGAACCCCGATGATTCCAAAGGGTTGAACAAGATCACCATCACATTCTAGGCGATGACGGCAATCTGACGCGTCGATGGGTCAAGATCAGGCGATTTTCACCTATCGACGCGGCCGGTTTTTCGCTATTTCTGGACTGCTCATGGAGGCCATATGGTCAATCAACAACGCCTCGTCGACCTATTTAAACAGCTCTGCCTGGTCAACAGCCCCGCACTTCATGAAGCGGAGATAGTGGCGCTGGTGGTTCCGATGCTGCAGCAGCTTGGGATGCACGTCACTCAGGATGATGCCGGTGCGAAGCTGGGCGGCAACGCGAACAGCGTGCTGGCGGTACTGCCTGGCAACGGCGGCCCCCAACGACCGATGTTCTTCAGCGCTCACTTCGATACCGTGGAGCCGACCACCGGCATCCAACTGGTGGAGCATGACGGTGTGATCAGCACAGACGGCAAGACGATCCTTGGTTCTGACGATAAGGTCGGCTTGGCTGTGCTGATCGAAATGATCCGGTGCATTCAGGAAAACAACCTGCCCCATGGCCAGATCAGCCTGGTGCTGAGTGTGGCGGAGGAGATCGGTCTGCGCGGGGCCAGCGTATTCGACTGCTCACAGATAGAGGCCGACTACGGTTATGTGCTGGATACTAGCGCGCCGGTTGGCAAGATCGTAGTGAGCGCCCCTTCACATGACGTTTTTGAGATGGTCATCACCGGGCGGGCTGCCCATGCAGGGATGCATCCTGAGCAGGGGATTAGTGCCATCCAGGCGGCCGCCATGGGAATCGCCGAAATGCGGCTGGGCAAAATCCATGCGGATACCACCGCGAACATCGGGATCATCTCGGGTGGTCAAGCCGTCAATGTAGTCTGCGAACGGGTAGAGATCACGGCAGAGTCGCGCAGCCGCGATGCCTCCAAGCTGGTGGTGCAGACAGAGCATATGATCGACTGCATGCAGCGGGCCGTTGATAAACTAGGGGCCAAGCTGGAAGTGGATCTTCACCATGAATATGTCGCCTACCGGCTGGATGAGCAGCATCCGCTGGTTGTGGTAGCGCAGCACACGCTGCAGCAGATGGGCATCGAACCGGTGTTGTTCCACACGGGCGGGGGAGCGGACGCCAACATCTTCAACGCGAACGGCCTGCCCAGCACGGTGTTGAGCTGTGCGATGCAGAATGTGCATACCCACCAGGAGTGCTGTCACATCGACCAACTGGTTGCCAGTGCAGAGCTGGTGCTGCGTATCGCGACCAGCACACTGCCAGAGGCTTGCCGATGATCGGGCTGAGCCGCGGAGTGGTTCTGCAGGTTCTGAGCCATACCCCGGGCCTTCAGGAGCTGGAGCTGCGCGTGGGCAACGAATTGCGGCAGGCACTCTGCCAGACTGGTCTGGTCGGGGTGGCCGCCGTCGGTGATGAGGTCGTGGTGAATGACACCGCGCGTCGACTGAGCCTTGGCTCGGGTGGGTATGACTATGTGCAGAGCATCTGCGGCAAACTGCCGGATTATACTGCTGATCCTGGGCATATCATGAGGCTGCGATACACCCCGCTGCAGCACGCGGTGTTGAGCTGTGAAGAGCAGCATAGCGTGCATCATGAGCAGTTGGCCGATGCCGATAGTCTGGACGGGTTGCCGGTGGTTTGTACCTGTCTGCATAGTCAGGTGGCAGCCGTGGCTGCCGGGATTTCGGCGGTGAACCCGGAGCTGCGGGTGGTGTATGTGATGACCGACACCGCGTGCCTTCATCTTGGTGTGAGCAAACTGGTGGGGCAGCTCAAGAAGGCCGACCTTCTGCATGGCACGGTGAGCTGCGGACAAGCGTTTGGAGGGGATTTGGAGGCAGTGAACGTCTATAGCGGCTTGCTGGCTGCCCAACGGGTTCTGCAGGCCGATGTGGTGATCACAGGCCAGGGCGTGGGCAATACAGGAACTGGCACGAAATTCGGCTTCAGCGGTGTGGATCAGGGTTTGTGTCTGAACGCGGTGAATAGTCTTCATGGGCAGGCGTTTGCTGTGCTGCGCATCAGCGAGGGCGATAAGCGGCCCAGGCATCAAGGGCTCAGCCACCACAGCCTGACGGTGTTGTCGCAGGTGTGCCTGGCAGGATGTGTGGTACCGGTTCCTTCCGACGGGGGCGAGTATGGCGAAGCAGCGGAAAAGGCGGTGCGTTCGCTGCCCCTGGCTCATGAGCTGGTCTATACGGCCGGACAGCCTGCGCTGGATGTGTTGGCACAGCGCGGCGTGGGTGTGAAGACCATGGGACGCAGCATTGAAGAAGACCGTGTGTTTTTCCTGGCTGCCGGCGCCGCCGGCATCGTAGCCGCCCAGCGGGTGAAGGCAGGAGGGTAGGTGTCCGGTAATCTCTAATTCGGAACCCTGGGAACGCCAATCTCCCGATTGGCATCCCTCGACCCGCCACCAACCACGGTCATGGGTATGGCCTGGGTCATCCTAAGGTCGATGCCTACCCCTAAAACCACTTCTGCAGGCGCACAGGGGGCTGGTAACTGGCGATGTAGCTCATCGCTTCCTCGGCGTGCTGTGCGATGTGATACAGCTCGCGGTAGTGCGGCTTTGCAAACTGCTGTTCAAACATCATCTCAAAAGAGTCTATCAACGGCTGGTAGAAACCGGTCGTGTTGATCATCACAATCGGCTTGGCGTGCTGCCCAAGCTGCTTCAGGGTGATCATCTCCAGCAGCTCCTCCAGGGTTCCAAATCCGCCAGGCAGCGCGATGAAGGTGTCCGCCCGCTCCGCCATGATGCGCTTCCGTTCGTGCATATCCTGGGTGAGCACCAGTTCATCAGCTTGATCGTAGACCACTCCGGGGATATTCAGAAAGTGGGGGATCACTCCCACCACCGTTCCGCCTTGCCCTTGGGCAGCCCGTGCTGAGGCGCCCATCAAACCGATGCACCCACCGCCGTAGATCATAGAACAGCCTGAGCGGGCAATGGCGGTGCCAAGCTGCTCTGCGGCATCAAAGAAGCGCTTGGGAACCGCATCGCTGGATGAGCTGTATACGCAGATCGCTTTCAAGATGACCTCCATCGTGGTAGTTTGTATCTATAGGCCCAAAGATATTATGACATCTGCGGGAGGCGGTGACAGACCGCAGATAAGAGGTGAGCCGATATGAAGCTGGTGGATGAACTGATCTCGAGCGAGGTGGTGTATACGGGGCGGGTGGTCACACTGCGCGTAGACACCGTGATGCTGCCGGATGGCCGTATCACCACGCGTGAGGTGATCGCGCACCGTGGTGCGGTGGCGATTGTGCCGCTGCTGGATAATGGCCGTGTGGTGTTGATACGACAATACCGGCGGGCCGCGGATTCTGTGTTATTGGAGGTGCCTGCGGGCACGCTGGAAGAGGGCGAGTACCCCGAGGATTGCGCCTATCGAGAACTGGCTGAAGAGACCGGCTACCGGACAGGCAAAATGACGAAACTGTTTCATCAATTTCTGGCACCAGGATACAGCGCAGAGATTCTGCATGTCTATCTTGCGGAGAGTTTGGTGACCGGCAAGAAGAGCTTTGATGACGATGAGAATATTGAGGTTCTTCCGGTCATGCTAAGCGATGTGCCGGGGATGATCAGCCGTGGTGAGATCGCCGATGCGAAGTCCATCGCTGCGCTGCTGATGACCATTCACCTGAAACAGCAGTGATAACCACTTAGCCGTCAGATTGTCGTGCCAAGTTTGTGTTAAATATAGTCGCAACACCCTCATGCATCGCTACGGGCACCCACGAAGTGGGTAGCAGTTCTTATAGCCAGGGGTGAGCGAAGCGATACCCCTCGAAAGCGGCGCGTCATTCATACCCCGAAGTGGGTCGCATCTATTCGCGGTAGCCGCTTTATCAAGTCACCAAAGACGACCCACGTCGGGGTAGGCGGTTATCGGTTGCCTTCCACGGGTTGCGCTGGCGCTTACCCGTGGCTATAAGAATCTTACCCACTTCGTGGGTGCCGGAAGCTACAGCAGCATACTGATCGTAGACCGATGCACGATCATCGCCTGTGGCAGAGTAGTTACCAGCAGGAATAAAAACAGAGGGACGCCTATCCTCAGATTGGCGTCCCTGAGCGGTTAGTTACCGACTACTCGTAGCTGCCTAGCTTTTTCGCCAGCTCCACGAATGCCCGAAAATCCTCCAGCGTGACGCTGTCTGGTACGCTGTGGTCGCTGCTGCAGATGTATCCACCGTTTTGCTTGACCACCGGCAGAACCTTCTTCATCTCGGCTTCGAACCGGTCGCGATCACCCCAGATGGCGGCGTTCAATCCGCCGTGCAGGGTGAGCACATCCCCATACTGCTGTTTAATGAGCACGGGATCCATGCCTGCTTTGACCTCGATGGGGTTCAAACCGTCCATGCCTATTTCGATCAGGTCTGGGATCAATGTGCGCACATCACCGCAGCTATGCAGCCGTGCGACGATACCGTGGTCATGGGCCCAGTCCACGGCTTTCTTATGGTAGGGCTTCAATAACCGGCGATACATAGCCGGTGAGAAGAAGGTGTGGCCCTTATAGCCCATATCGTCGCACCAGAACACCTCATCAAAGTGGTAGCCCTCTTCCCAGACCCTATCCATCAACTTGAGGTTAACGGCCAGGAAGTGGTCAAACATATCTTCCAACCAGTCAGGATCATCGATCAGCGCCTCGAGAACTCGCTCTGTGCCGACCGTCCAGCTATGGGTGATGTCAAATCCGAACCACAGGTTGCCGCTGATCCATCGGCCTTCATCGCGCCATTTGGAGAAGTTTTGCTTCAGATAGTCCCATGGGATACGGGCCTCATCAGGGGTCATGCGCACTTTGGCCTCTTGCCATGAGGCGGGGTCTACGATGGTGAAGTCCAGGAACTCCGGCACGCTGCCTGCATGCTTCCAGTTTCGCATGGTCACACCGTAGGCACTGGTCACGATGGTGTATTGCTCCGTGTCCTCAATCACTTTGACAGGATATTGCGGGCTGATGTCGATGCCGATCATGGCGGTCTTGTCGATATCAAAGTAGTCGACGAAGTCCACATCCACAGGCATGCCTTGCTGCTGCCAGTGCTCAATGGTCGAGCCCCAGGGGCCGTCAATAATGGGGATGCGGTCGGCTTCTTTATGTGCAAACATGCGCTTGAAGCGTTCGTGGGAACTCAGTGGAGTCATATGCTAATACCTTCCGTATTTTAATGAGGCCTCATACATCGCATTGATGTTAGCGATAGGGGTGTTGGGTGCCAGGTTGTTGCCTTCACGCAGAACGAACTTGCCACCCTCTTTGACGCCTGACTCCAGAATGCGCTTACATTCTGCGTCGATCTGTTCTGGTGAGGCGTTGATCAGCATGGGCACACTGGGGCCGCCCATGATCTCAACATCGGGGCCAAGCTGCTTTCGGGCGAGGGCATGATCAAATGGGAAACCAGTATCGATGGTGACCAGATTGAGCTCCTTCTTGAGGGTAGGCAGATGACGCTGTACGTTGCCGCACAGGTGGATGCCCATCTTGGCATCAGCACTCCATAGCGCCTCTTTCAGACGCTTGTGGTAAGGCAGCACCATCTCGGTGTACATCTCAGTAGAAATCAACTCAATACTGTCATCCGCAAAGCCGCCCATATTCGGATCGACAGGCAGCTCGTACTGCTTGCGATACTCCAAGATTCGGGCGATCGTGGCTTCGGTGACAAAACTGAGCAGTTGATGGGCATAATCTGGGTCCTCAAGCATATCTATTGCGAAGGCACTGGCTCCGCGCAGATTGCAGCAGAGTGTCATGGGGCCGTCTGTGCCTGTCCCACAAGGAGTGACATTTATGATGGGGCGACCAGCATATTCGAAGCCCTCGTACTGCATACGCAGCATGGAGACGTAATGATGCTGGTTCTTTTTAGACCAGGGTTGTTCTTTAGGGCTTGGCAGACCTTTATCAAACAGCATGTTTTTCGTGTCATCGGTCAGCAGGGTGTCCACGTCAGGCACCTGGCTTGGGTGGAAGTTCACATTGGCACCAAACCAGGCGGTCTCAAACACATTCTGAAAGTCTACCCGCACATCCCAGCCGTTTTTGGGTAAGCCCATTTCGTGGTCGTAGAGCAGGTTGAATCTCAGCCAGAGTTCATTTTCTATCTGGCGAATGACCATAATTTTAGGGTCACTGCAGTATTGTTCGAAGGTGAAGCCGTTGACGTTCACCTCTGGCATATTCATAGTCAGCCGCGGGTTAATGCCCAAAATCACAGGAGTCTTAATCGGCTTTCCTTGTTGATAACTCTTCCAAACATCCGAAACATAGTTGTTGTGTTCTTCAAAATCACGGGTGTATATCATATTGCACCTCTCTATTCGCGCTTGGTTCGTTGCATCGTCGGCCGATATTACGGCTTTCTGATGCATTATAGATGGAATAGGTCGGAGTACACAAGGCCGTATAACGTATTTGTGATAGTATTTCGGACATAGTTCATCACAGCACTCAATACTTCAATATATGGGGCAACCATCGTTATGAGATCACTGATGTTAAAATACTCATATGGAAGAAAAACAGCTTTATTCGCGCGGTGCAGACCGTATGGAAGCCATCATGGCTTCTGTCTTGTTAGTGGTTGTAGGGGCTGTATACATCGTTTATAGCATGATGTTCATCCCGAAGATCATGAGGTACTCCGTTCATGTTTCCCTACTGAGTGCGTTAGCCACAACCCCCATCATTCTAGGCTATATGGGGTTGGCCCTTTCGCTTGGTGTTGGTATCAGCCAGAGATGGTGGCAGCAGTTAGTGACGAGAAAGCCAATCTGCGTATGGATTGCACCAGTTACTCTCTGGTGCTTATACGAGTTATTCGCCATCCCGACGGGGCACTTTGAGCTGAAGGCCGCTTCGATACTGGCTGTTTATGTCTTTCTCCCGGTGTTCCTGGCCACCTTGAAGCGTAACTGGGCAGACTGGATGATTGTGGTGGTGATAGCCTTACCGCTGATCTACAAGGACTGGTTGTTCTTAGCTAGGCTCCCTGCGGAGAAGGGCGTGAACCCCAGGGAGATATGCTCTATCACCATGTTCTTGTGGTCCATGCTGGTGGTCCGACGATTGCCTGGGCTGGACTTCCGGTTGTGGCTGCCTCGGTCAGAGATCAAATATGGCATCAAGATGCTGGGTGTGGCGATGTTGATTCTGCTGCCGCCGGGAGTGTTGTTTGGCTTCCTTAAATGGAACCCGTTTCAAATGCAGATATCACTCTATCACACCACCAACTACCTGGTGACGGCTGGTGTGCATCTCTTGCTGCCTTTAGGCATGTATCTGGCCGTGGCGATTCCTGAAGAGCTGGTTTTCCGGGGCACCCTGCAGAACCTGTTGGCCCAGAGCACGAAACGGCCATGGCTGGCACTGGTGATCGTATCGATACTTTTCGGTCTGTCACACCTGCCATCGAATGTGGATGGACGGCCGATATCTTACAGCGTCTTCTACGGCTTAATGAGCTGCGCTGCGGGAGCTATCTACGGCTACACCTATATGAAGCGCGGAGGGATCGTAGCGGCATGTGTGGTGCATGCGCTGGTCGATTCCGTGTGGCTGACGTTCTTTAACCCGAAATGAGGCAGCAATGAATAACCCCTGGCAAACCCTGAGCGTGAAGGCGATATACGAGAATCTCTGGATCAGTTTGAGCGAAGCTCAGGTGATCAACCCCAACGGTGGTGCTGGCATCTACGGGGTGGTGCACTTCAAGAACAAAGCCATCGGCGTGCTGCCCATCGATGACCAGGGGTATACCTGGCTGGTGGGTCAGTATAGGTATGCGACCGATGAGTATAGCTGGGAGCTGCCCGAGGGCGGTGGTCCCCTGAATGAACCACCTCTGGCGTCTGCACAGCGTGAGCTACGTGAAGAAACAGGCATCATCGCCCAGCAGTGGCGTGAAATACTGCAGATGAAAATCAGCAACAGCGTGACCGATGAGCACTGCTATGTCTTCCTGGCCCAGGGATTGAGCCTGGGTCCGACCGATGAGGAAGAATGCGAACAGTTGCATCTGCGGCGGCTACCGTTGTCGGAGGCCATCGAGATGGTGCTGCGAGGTGAGATCATGGATAGCATCAGCGTAGCCACACTTCTCTGGGCCCGCGTGCAGGGGCTGGGGTAGAGAAAAGCCTCACTTCAACCAGGATTACTTTCAGGTGCCGGATCATGACTAAAGTAGAAGGCTCCCCTGCGTAGAATTGGCAGGGGAGCCTTCATGGTTCTTAGCCTCGGCGGGGACCGATGCCGTGCAGCGGCCGTGAGGTATGGGCGGGTGTGATGTCGCAAGGGTAGGCATACGATGCCCCTACCTGACGCACATCCACGAACTGCCGCGTCTCGGCGGATTCTTTCGCCGCCAGGCAGGCATACACGCTCTGTAGACCGTCCCATATGGTGACCCGAGGCTCCGCATCACCGTTGATCACGTCAATGAAGCTGTAAGCCAGTTCGCGGTCGCCGCCGCCATGGCCCGTACCGGGTTCGAGGCGGCTCACCGAAGATTCGGGTGAGTGATGATGCACCAGCTTAAGATCGTTGGTGGCCCAGTCGAAGCTGATGGTACCGTTGTATCCGCTGACCACTGCGCCTCGGGAGCCCGCATCGCGCCGTGTGAAGAAGACCTGTGTGTAAACGCCCATTGTGCCGTTGGCAAATGTGAGCAGCGCACTGGAGCAGTCCTCATTCATCCCCGTTTCAGGTGAGCCGATATCTTCCGAGAAGAGGCAGGCATGCTCAGCCCATGTGTGTCCGGGCGAGCAGTTCCTCATGCGGTTCTGCAGACTCTCGGTACACTGCCGTGCTTCTGTGCAGTCCTCACAACGAAGCCCAGCGGGTTTCTTACCACCATACACGCGTCCCAGGGAGTGCGTTGCGGCGATCTTCACGATCGGCGAACCCATCAAGAAGCTGGAGTAGTCGAGGTCGTGCGTTGCCTTTTGGAGGAACAGCCCTTGGGTCACCGAGTAGTCACGGTAGAAGTCGCCGAAATAGACCGTTCCGTAGTTCACATAGTTGGTGGCCAGGATATGTTGCGGGCGGCCTACAGCACCATCTAGAATGTGGTTGCGGGCGACGATGCAGTGCTGCGTCAGGCGGAGCGGGAAGCTCACTACCGCCTTGCATCGGGTGTTTGTGAAGGCCTCTTCCAGTTGCAAAGCCTGCTCAACCGATATGGAGACTGGCTTCTCTAGATAAAGCGGCAGGTCGTATTTGGCGGCCTGTATGGCATAGGGGGTGTGCATACTGCATCTGGTGCCGATGAGCAATGCGTCGACCTTGCCCGACCTTACCATCTCGTCCAGAGTGTCGTAGAAGACCACTCCCTCCCTTTGATCTTCGGGAAGTCGAGACTTTGCAGCCTCTTGATTGATATCTACCATTGCTGTGACGCGGATGGTGGGATCCACAGCAAGCAGTTCGCTATTGAATAATCCAGCGGCTCTAAAGCCGAAACCAACGATGCCAAGTCTGATCATCATGACTCCTTACGGTTCTTTTAGTCGCCCATGTGATTTGGACGAGTTTGTTACATCATAATGCAGTCTGAAGCAGATGGCAAGTATAGGGCCGATGACTTAATGGTGAGGGGTGTCGCGGCGCGTGATCATGTGTCGCAGATATTGACAGGATCCGTGATCTTAATATACACAACGCGCGCTGGAGATAGCCAGCGCGCGTTAGATATTGCGTATCCGAATGGCGGGATGCGACAGACGGGCAGTTCCCATGGTTATTCTGTCATGTCAAGCAGATACGGCAGTTTGTAGTTTTCGGGAAGGGTATCTACTGTGTACTGGCGTTCCAGCTCCTGGTGGTCTTTGTAATTCTCAAGTGGCAAACTGAGTTTGTCGCCCACCTTGGTTTTCGATACGTCGGTCTTCTGACCCTGCAGAATGCCCCATCTGGCGATGCGAAGCTTGTCGCCCTTTTTGATATTCAACAGGCTGCCCTTGTTGACGCTGAGCACCTCTACCTCTTCGGTCACAATAGCGTGTTTGTACGGCAGTATCTTGTCAGGCTCCGGTGTGGCGGTCACAGCCAGCACCTTCACCGTGACCGTGATCTGCTTCACCGAGGAGGTATTCAAATCGGCTGGTGCAGATGGCGATGACGGCCCATAATTATTAGGCACAACAGGTGTTACAGGTTCTACTGGGGTGACAGGCTCCACCGGGGTGACCGTCTCATCTGGCTTGACGGGCTCCACCGGCGTGACAGTCTCGTCTGGCTTGACAGGCTCCACCGGCGTGACCGTCTCATCTGGCTTGACCGGCTCTACAGGTGTGACTGTCTCGTCTGGCTTAACTGGCTCCACCGGCGTGACCGTCTCGTCTGGCTTGACTGGCTCCACCGGCGTGACAGTCTCCACCGGCGTGACAGTCTCGTCTGGCTTAACTGGCTCCACCGGCGTGACCGTCTCGTCTGGCTCCACCGGCGTGACAGTCTCGTCTGGCTTGACAGGCTCTACAGGAGTGACCGTCTCGTCTGGCTTGACGGGCTCCACTGGCGTGACAGTCCCATCGGGCTGATTAGGCTGCGGTTCGCTTGGGTTGACGTCCGTAGGCTGAGTAGGGTCAACCACTGGTTCGGGTTCAACCGGTTTTGTCGGTTTCACAGAACCATTCTTTACTGTTGGCGCTATGTTGTTTCCTGTGTCAGAGGGTAATGTACTATCGGCTTCGGTTGTGGTTTCAGATGGTGATGATGTGCCTGTATGGTCGCTTTTGGGCTCTGATGCCAGTTCAATCTGCTTCAGGTTGAGTACCTTGGCATATGCGATCGCGCTGTTATACTCTCCCAGCCAACTGTTCAGCTTAATGGGCACAACACCGTTGAACTGCATGGGCGAGACCGCCAGCGACGCTGCCAGCGAGTTATTGTAATAACTGCGCAGAGTCTGGCCATCGTAGCTGAGGGCCACCTTGGTGGTGACACCGATTGAAGCGGAGCCAGAGGCCAGTTTTACCCACTTGCCTGGTGTTTTCGCGATGAACCAGGTGAACTCTTCTTTTCCATGACCCAACAGCATTTTGTTACCTGCCGCCAGAAGGCTATCGACCTTGGCGGGGGTGCCAGTAGGGGTGATCTGGAGTATCAGCGTGAAGGGTTTGCCTACCTGCATACGCTTCTGCGATGTGGTGCTTGCTGGAGCGCATATGGCACTGCTCGTATAGGATGCAAGTAGTGCTGCACTGACTAGATATGTTAAATGCCTCACGTTGTTACCTCCAACTTACCGAATCGATGATGAGATCACGCTTTCCGACATCGAAAAAGAGTGCATCCACTAGCTTTAGGTTTCTAACCATATTCAGAGGGATGGCATATTCGTGCCAGCCTGTAGACATGGTAGCCGAATCGGACAGGATTGGTATTTTTGTGTAATACCTGCGTTCATGGTCCAGCCAGTATGATGATTCACACGTCATGTAGAGCGTGAGTGGGCCGGGTTTACCGTCGCCATAGAGCCAAAACCGCAGCTCCTTTGGGTTGTTCCACAGGAAGGGCTCTATGTTCATGAGCTTGATGGTGCCGTCCTGGAAGGGTTTAATTTTGGCGGCCGCCTGTCCGTCGTGGCCGGTCACGAAACTAATGCTGCCGACCGATACATACAGGTCAGATCGGTCTTCAAAGTCGAACAGCATGTTGGGATACACCGCATTGGCCTGTGTGACGCCCAGTTTCGCGGGATCAATAAGCTGCGGGGTGTTCGCGATGCTGCCAAATTGTTTGGTCTCTATCTGTGCAACAGCGTAAACCGGTATGGCGGGATCATAAACTGGGATGCTGTATTCGTAACGGCTGCTTGATTTTGTGGCCTCAGCGCGATGCCATGTGCGGCCTGTCCAGTCACCTGGCTTGCCGTAACTATACAGCACCTCCGCATGCATGATTGTGTCGGTGCTGTTATGGGCAAATGCATAGACAAGTTTGCCGTCTTTCGCGGTGACGAGCCCAGATGAGATACCGGGCGGTTTCACACGGCCATTTTGGTAATAGTCTGTGAATGGGCCGATGGCCCGAAACTCGTTACGCGAGGTGTTTGCGTGGTATCTATTGGGAGCCACACAGAGTTGCTTCGGGCTGCGGACACTATTCATGAATTCGATGAGCCCATCGAGTGTGGCGAAATAGTCTGTGAGAGCAATGCACACAATGATTGGCTTGCTGCCATAGGCCGCGTAAGCCGACGGTGCATACATGTCATAAAGTTTTCGGGTCTTGATGCGGCTTGGAATTCCGCCTGAGTAGCCCTGTTCATCCGCATAGTAGCCGGTGCTGTGCCATGTGACATAGCAGGAAGGCCGGTCATCAATGGCGTGCAAGAGTGCTGTGATATATCCTGCCCAGCTATATCCAGACATGGCTAAGCGGTTCATGTTGACATCAGGGCGGGTGGCTAGATAGTCGATTCCCCTGGTGAGGGCCACGACGTGGTGATACACCCAGCTCTGCTTCGGATCGTCCATAAAGTCGTTTTGTATTGGCTGACCGCCAATGGACTCGGGCTTGGATTCATCCGTGTTGCCGTCAGGGGCACACACAGAGAAACCCATGAACCCAAAACTGGCATCTTCTTTACGTGGTTCTGCCCCGACGAAGCGGGCCAGCATGTTCACTGGCAGGTTTCGTCCACCTTTAGGGTAACTCAGGTATGCGAACACCTTGATGCCAGGTTCACTGGTGTATCTTATTTGTTCTGTTACGATGTTCCCGTCTACCGTTTTGCTTATGGTCTGTGGCTCTAAGGGCACCGCGTGGATGGCCTTCAAGTCAAAGATCCCCACCTTACCATCGACTGGCTTAAGCGGAGGCTCAGTGGTAGCACAGAGGGCGGGCACAGCAAGGGCCGCCACGGCAATAGCACTCATGATGAGGCGGGTGATGAACCCATGCCGCGCGCGAGTTGAGAGTTCATGGCTCAACTGCATTTCCTCCAGTATTTGATTTCGCATACTAAATATGACGCGAAACACCTCTCAGTTAGTATCATGCCAAAGAGGCGATTTTTGGTATCTCACCGTGCATATTATACCTGTCACGAACAGACTCTATATGTATAAGGGCAGCATATTAGTGTTGGCTGCGATCGTCAGCCAATAAATAAGGATATAGATCGACGAAGGCCTGCCGATGAATGGTAAAATGGCAACGTGTCCGAATTCTACAGGCGTGGCCTCAGTGAGTCATTTCATCATGGCATCTAGTCAACAATGAGCAGCAATGTGGTGAATAGGCGTGAACGGTGAACATCGACAGACGGACAGGGCAGGCACAAGCCGGAATATCGTGCTGTTGGGTTTTGTCAGCTTGTTTACTGTCATCGGGTCGGAGATGGTGTATCCCATCCTGCCCCTGTATCTGAGCTCCATACTAGGCGCAACCCCTGTAGTGATCGGGCTGATAGAGGGGATCGCTGAGAGCCTGGCCAGCATAGTCAAACTGCTCTCTGGTATTGTTTCGGACAAGTTTGGACACTACAAAAAGCAGTTGGCGTTCGTCGGTTATCTGGCCTCCTTTTTCAACAAGCTGCTTATCTTGATGTCCACCGCCTGGGGTGGCGTTCTTTTCGCCCGCATGGTGGATCGATTCGGTAAGGGGATACGCGTTGCACCAAGGGATGCGCTTGTGGCTGAGTCGTCGTCCAAAAGCAAACTAGGGCAGTCGTATGGGCTGCACAAGGCGATGGATATGCTGGGGTCTGCTGTCGGAGTTTTGATCGCCTATTTTTTGATGCATACCGCTACACTTGGCAGCTACCGGACGATCATTATGTGGTCGATGATCCCTGCTTTTGTGGGGCCGTTGTTTATGATTTGGGTAAAGGACGACAAATCCATCCGAACGACTGCCGCCAAACTGGATTTAAGGTGGGGCCGCTTGGACGGGCGTCTCAAGCTGTTCCTCATCTTCATCACAATATTTACCCTGGGTAACTCGTCGGACGCGTTCTTGATTCTCCGGGCACACTCGGCTGGGTTCTCTGCCCAGCAGACGATTTTGTTGTATTTTGTGTTCAATCTGTCAGCCTCAGTGCTGGCTTATCCGATTGGGCAGTGGTCTGACCGGATAGGCAGGCGCAAGACATTGAGTTTCGGCTATCTTCTTTTCGGCATCGTATATCTGGGGATTGGTTTATCGAATGTGAAGTCGGTGTTCTGGCTGCTCTTTATTCTGTATGGAGCTTTCATTGCCTTGACCAAAGGCGGTGAGCGCGCATTGATCGCTGAGATGGCCCCTCCGGAAGCCAGAGGTACCGCGCTTGGATTGCATTCGGCGCTGACGGGAGTGGCGTTGCTGCCGGCTTCGATTATTGCCGGTCTCCTGTGGGATACCGTGGGTAAATCGGCTCCGTTTATCCTTGGCGGATCTTTAGGGATTTACATTGCGGTGGCGGTTTACTATCTCGTCAACCTGGCAGCACCGCCAGCTACCGAACGCAGCTCGTAGAGAACCTGACCAACCTTACCACCTGAAGGGAACTGGAATGAATAACCGCAAAACGAACCACCTGCTGATTGCTATCACCATGGTGGTCCTCACGATATCTCAAGCATCGCTTTGTGCCGCTCCACGAGTGGCAACCACGAATTCTGCTAAAAGTGCAGCGAAGCTCGAAGCGGAGATCACACAGATCATCAAGAAGATGACCCTGGAAGAAAAACAGGCGATGTGCCATGGGAATGGCAGCATGGATGGCGGCGGCTGCAAGCGGCTGGGCATCGCGGCATTGAGAATGAGCGACGGCCCTTTGGGCGTATCGCGCACCAGCCAGCCCACTGGATTTGGGTCCGGCATGCTTTTGGCGCAAACTTGGAACCCCGATCTTCTGTATTCCGCGGGCGTGGTTTTAGGTAGGGAGGCCGATGCCGGTGGTGTGGATGTGATCCTTGGCCCGGGCATCAATATCGCCCGTGACCTGGTGTGCGGACGAACCTTTGAATACTACACTGAAGACCCGTATCTAAATGGCATGTTAGCTGCCAGGATGGTGCAGGGGATACAAAGTCAGGGTGTCGCGGCCACCATGAAACATTTCATCGCCAACAACCAGGAGAATAACAGGGAAGGTGCAAACGCCATCATCGATGAGCGCACACTTCGCGAGATCTATCTGCCCGGTTACGAGATGGGTGTCAAACAGGGCGGCGCGTGGGCGGTAATGGCCCAATGTGGTTTGGTGAATGGGGTGGAGTGCTATGGCACCCCGCTGATACGCAAAGTATTGAAAGACGAATACGGGTTCAAGGGCCTGGCGATGACGGACTGGGGCTCAGTCGCGGAGGGGGGAACCATCACTGGTCCAACCGAGCTGACAGCCAAGAACGGCATGGACCTTTCCATGCCAAATCCGGGTTCATACAGCACTTTAGCCGCGCTGGTGACCAAGGGTAAGCTCAGCCAGTCGACCCTTGATGACATGGTACGCCGGATACTGCGTGTCTCCTACTATGCAGGCGTGGCCGGATGGGGTCCACCTTCACCCGCAGGGCAGATCAACACCGAGGCTAACCACGCTGTCACACGAAAAGTAGCTGAAGAGGGCATCGTATTACTGAAAAACACCCAGAGTTTACTGCCGTTGGTGAAGGGGCAGGTTCAGAAAATCTGCCTGACGGGCTGCAATGCTATAGTAAAACAGTGCTATGGCGGCGGCAGCAGCGCCGTGCATGTGCCATACGAGATCACGCCGATGGCTGGTCTGGAAAAGTATGGCGGATTAGCCGTTAACTACCAGCCGACCCAAAGCGGGGCAGTTGAGGCGGCGGAAACCAGCGACGTCACCATCATTGTGACCGGCTATCAGCACGCCATCCCGTATCAAGGCGGTGATACCGAAGGCAGCGACAGAGACGATATGAGCTTTCCCAAAAGCGAGATCAGCTTGATCAACGCCGTTTCGAAGGTCAGCCGGAAGGTGGTTGTGGTCGTCGTTGGCGGCCCCGGTGAGCTTCGCGACTGGATTGACAACGTGTCCGCGGTGTTGTATGAGGCGTATCCGGGGATGGAGCATGGCAACGCACTGGCCCGTGTGCTGTTCGGTGATGTGAACCCATCCGGTAAGCTGACGATCACCTGGCCAAAGCGGGATTCGGATCAGCCGTCCTATAAGACCCGTAATGAGTCGCTAGTGAAATATTCCGAGGGTATCTTCGTGGGCTATCGAGGGTATGAGAAGAAGCATATCAAACCGGAATTCGCTTTTGGACACGGCTTATCGTATACCCGCTTTGCTTATTTCAATCTGTCGGTTAAATCTCAGCAGAACTATAACACAAACCCCAGGGTATCGGTCAGTATCGATGTGAAGAACACCGGTGCCCGAGCCGGTATGGAGACCGTGCAGTTGTATGTGCAGCCTGTCAGCCCTGGTGTTGCCAGACCGGTCAAGGAGTTGAAGGGATTCGCGAAAGTCATGCTGCAGCCCGGGCAGACCAAGAGCGTGACACTGACTCTCAATCAGCGATCATTCGCCTATTGGTCAGAGCTTAACAACTGGTATGCGGAACCTGGCAAATACAAGCTGCTGGTGGGTAGCGCCTCTGACGATATCCGGCTGACCGGAAGTGTCACATTGAAGGCGGTACCCGGTGCCAAAGCGCGGCCGAAACCAAAACCTGCACCGAAAATAGCGGAACAGAAAGCCACAGCCCCTAAGCGGTACGAGGGCAAGCCTTACGGCGGCCACATGTGGGTGATTCCTGGAATGATCGAGGCCGAGAACTTCGACATGGGCGGCGAAGGTGTAGCGTATCACGACACTACGGTGGGGAATGCCGGTGGTATGCATCGAAGTGAGGACGTGGACATCCAACCGACGACCGATGCGGGCGGAGGCTTCAACGTATGTACCATCGCTGCGGGTGAGTGGTTGAACTACAGCCTGAGTATTCCTCAGCCTGGCAGTTACACGATGGAGATGAGGGTATCGCGTGAGATGCCAGGGCATTCGAGCTTTCATATCGAGGTCGACGGCACCGATGTGACCGGCAGAGTGTTGATACCCAGCACTGGTGGATGGCAGACCTGGACGACGATCATCAAAAAGGGGGTGTACCTAAACACCATCAACCAGGTCATGAAGATCGTCTGCGACGGCGGCAACTTTAACATCAACTGGATCAAGTTCATCTCAGAAGGCAGCACGGCGAAATAGAATGATTCATGCCAGCGGTGTGGTGGGTTCGGTTGTCTCATCACGAACCCCATGTTACAATGCTAGCATTAACGAACCATCTGAGGAGTATGCAGAATGCTGAGGCGCGATGTAGTCAAGGCGGCGATTCGCCATGAGGATGTGGGCGAAATCCCGTATTTTGTGGTGTTCACCGGCGACGCGGAACCGGCCGTAAAATCCGTGTATGGCGGGGAACAAGTGGATATCGCCATCGGAAATTACGCGACGCGAAGTGTTCAGGCACCCTGGTGGGGCTGGGATATCACCGACCCGGCCTACCAGCAGTCGAATTGCCCAGGGTATATGCCCGCCACCCGCGGATACGGCAGCTATGAGGGGTTCGCTGAGCAGCTGAAGTGGATGCGTGACAACAGTGACATGTACATACTGGTTTGCCTGTACGGAATTCACTTCGAGAAGGCGTATTTCGCTAGAGGCTTTGAGAACTTCCTGGCCGATATGGCGGGAGAGCCCGAGTTCGCGCAGGAGCTGTGCGATACGATCATCCGCAAGAATCTGGTGATGCTGGAAAACATGCTCAGCTTTGCCGATGTCGACGGAGTGCTGCTTGGCAGCGACTGGGGCAGCCAGCGCGCACCGCTGATGTCACTAGCATCCTGGCAGCGCATGATCATGCCCGGCGAACAGGCGATGTATGATCTAGTGAGGCAGTCGGGTAAGGATCTGTGGGTGCATTCCTGCGGGCACATCGTGCCGTTGATTCCCGATCTGGTGCGGATGGGGCTGCAAGTGCTGAACCCTATCCAGCCTGAGGCGATGGATATCGCCATGCTCAAGCATGATTTCGGGGATAAGCTTGCATTCTGGGGCGGGATCAGCACCCAGCAGACGCTTCCGTTTGGAACACCTGAGGAGGTGCGCCGAGAAACACTTCAGGTGGCGAAGATGATGGGGCATCAGGGCGGGTACATCACCGCACCCGCTCAGGATGTTCAGGGTGATGTACCGATTTACAACATAAAGGCCTTGATTGAGTCATGCCGAGAAGCTTCTGGGAGGCGCGGATGAGCGCACTGAGACGCTCGGTGAGCAGACAAGATGTGGCCGAGTTGGCCGGAGTGTCCCATATCACGGTGACCCGTGTGCTGCAAAACCATCAGTATGTGGCTGAAGAAACAAAGCGGCGAGTGCTGGAGGCGTGTGAGCAACTGGGTTACCGGTATAACCGCCTGGCCAGCAGCCTGCGCAGCCGACGCAGCCATGTGCTGGCACTGATCAGCGCGCAACTGGACATGGAGTATTACGCCCGGCTGTTGCACAGCGTGCAGGAAAGCTGCGCGGAGCTGCAGTACCACGCCATCGTGGCGCAGCTTCCCTGCTTTTCGCCCGTGGAACAGCAGATGCAGGAGGTGGACTTCCTCATCCAGCGGCAGATCGATGGCTTGATCATCAGCACCGCGTTGGATGACTCTGTGAAGCAGTTCATCGCCCATGAGCAGTTACCTGCGGTGTTTGTGGAAGACCTGGTGGAGGGGTTCACATGCATCAGCAGTGATGATATCAACGGCAGTATTCACGCCGTGAACTACCTGTTGGAGTTAGGTCATCGGCGGATTCTGCATCTCAGCGGGGCGGAGCGTCATCTGACCGCCATACGGCGCAGACAGGGCTACTATACCGCTTATGAACAGAGAGGCCTTGAATGCGACCCCTCCCTCACCATCATCACCGATCAGGATGCGCCCAGTGGATACGCATCCACCAAGCGGGCGATAGAGCAGCGGGTGGATTTCACTGCGATACTGGCGCACAACGACTATGTGGCCGCTGGCAGCCATCTGGCGGTTTACGAATCCGGATTATCAGTGCCAGACGATATCTCTATCGTGGGTTATGCCGGTGAACGCATCGGCCGGTTCAGCACTCCTCCATTGACCACCGTGTCGCAGCCTATCGAGGAGATCGGGCATCGGGCGGTGCTTAACCTTGTGGGGCAGTTGGATCACGGTGAGAAGCCCGGTGGGGAGATACTTCTGAGCCAGCGCCTGCTGGTGAGGGGAAGCACGAAGCAAGTATAGAGGAGCAGAGGAGAACAGGAGGGTAGAAGACATGTCACCAAAGAATTCAAATACTTCGGGCAGTCATGATGCAATGCGCTCCGAGTTTGAAATACCCCTGTATGAATACCAGTCCCGTCCCTTGTGGTTCTGGAACGGGAAACTCAACACCGCTCAAACCCGCCGGATGGTCTTAGCATGCAAACAAGCCGGTTACTACGGCATGGGAATCCTGCCCTGCAACGGTATGGGCTATGATTTCATGAGCCCGGCGTTTCTACGACAGTATAAAGCGGCGGTTGATGAAGCTGCCAAACTGGGCATGAAGATGTGTCTCTACGACGAGTATTGGTTTCCCAGCGGCTCTGCGGGCGGGCTGATGGCGAAGAAACATCCCGAGGCACTGGGCAAGCGGCTAGATATGGATGCGACCGATATATCAGGCCCTGCCCTGTTCTCCAAAACCATACCTTCCGGAGCTCTGATGGGCGTGGTGGCCATGGAGATGGCGACAAAAAACGTCTCGATATCACCGCGTCGGTGAGGAATGGCTCGCTGGAATGGTCGGTGCCAGCGGGTGAATGGAAACTGATGATCTTCAGTTGCGTGCCCGATGGCGGCGGTGGTCTGGTGGACTACCTCGATCCTAAGGCGGTGAGTGCGTTTATCTCTCTCACCTATCAAGCTTACTATGACGCCATGCCCGAACACTTCGGCACGACCATCGACACGGCTTTCTATGACGAACCGGCTTTCTACCACGTTCAAGGCGGACGGGCATGGACCGAAAACTTCAATGAACGCTATGAAGCACGCTTCAAGACCAGTCCCGTTACCCTGTATCCGGCGCTGTGGTTTGACATCGGACCCGATACAGCTGCTGCGCGCAATGCACTGTTTGGAATGCGGACCGAGCTTTATGCCACTGGCTTCATCAAGACGATCAGCGACTGGTGCAGCGCGCACCACATAGGCCTCACCGGACATGCTGACCAGGAGGAGCTGGCGAATCCTGTGATAGGTTCGGTCGGTGATCTGATCAAGTCTTTCAAATATCAAAGTATGCCAGGCATCGACCAGGTCTTTGCCTACGGAAGGGCCTCCTGCGCTTATAAAGTGGTGAGTTCCGCAGCCAATAACTATGATCGCCCGCAGGTGATGGTGGAGTGCTACGGCGGGATGGCTCTGCCCTTGCCCAATCTGTATAAAGAGGCCATGGATCAGTTCGCCAAGGGCATCAATACGATGGTTCCCCATGCGGTTTGGTATGACCAGCAGCAAATTGTGTTCCAGCCGGATCTGACCCCGGGTTCGGCACTGTATGGCGCGGAGCTGCCGGTGTACAACCAGTATATCGGGCGCCTGCAACGCATGCTGCAGGGGGGACGCCATGTGGCGGATATCGGGGTTCTGTATCCCATCGCCACGCTGCAAGCTGGTTCCTGGTTTGGGCCGGGTGACCCCTACCATGGCTGTGTGGAGGTGCCTGAAGCGGACTACATGACGGTGGGTGAGGCATTGTCGCTGGGGGTTCGGCGCGACTTTACTTATATCCATCCTGAGGTGCTGGATGAGAAATGCACCGTGGACGGCAACCAGATTGTGTTGAAAAACAAGACCAACTGGGAGCGTTACCGTGTATTTATGATCCCAGGCTCCAAGGCCATCAGCGTCAAAACGCTGCGTAAAGTGAAGAAATTCTACGATCAGGGCGGTCAGGTGATCGCTACAACGATGCTTCCCGACACCGCAGCTGAGTTCGGAGCTGATGCCGAGGTGCGCCGGTTAGTTACCGCGATTTTTGGCGATCATAAGGAAGGCCGCAGTAATGCAAGAGGCGGTCGATCCTGGTTCGTATCATCGCCGCAGGTGTCAGCACTTAAGTCGATCCTTGAGATGGTATTGCCGGATGGCGATGTGGTATTCGAGCAGGATGTATCCCCGTCTGGTGGGAATCTGTCGTATATCCACAAAGTAAAAGAGGGTCTGCACATCATCTTTATAGGGAATTCTTCAGACCAAAAGGTAGACAGCTGGCTGCGGCTGCGTGGCAAGCTTGCCCCGGAGGTATGGGACCCGCATGACGGTAGGACCGGGCCGTGCGAAGTTCAGCACCTCAAGACTAAAGACGGTATCGCCACCCGAGTGCACGTGAGCCTCGACCCGGTTCGATCGGTATTTCTCGTCGGTCCTGCTTTCACGTAACTTAATTGGCTATGTCCGGGGCGGTCTGTCAGTACGCCTGTAATGTCCGCAGTGTATAGACCGCGCCGGTCTTGTTCCCGACACAGATCTTTCATGGCTATCCGCCAGACCGGCGCGGTCTTGAGCCTTGTGCATCCGCTAGCCTACGCACAGACCGCCCCGGACATAGGCAACGCTTATAGGCATAGAGGCGAACCGCCCTTCGCCCATCTATGGGTTACTTCACCCTTTGGTAATAGATCAGGTCTGATTTTCGTTTCTCAGCGATACCAAAATCGAGTTGTTTCATCAGCTCTGAGCCCTTCTTTTTCACCTTTTTGCCTGTGCTGTCGAAACGCAGTTCATACTCCGCATTCTTATCCAGCCCATGCAGTGCGACCTGCACAGTCGAATACGGGCTCTCGTTGTGGCGGGTGATGATGATCAATCCCTCATCCAAGTCCGCCCGGTGATATTGAGAGGCCATCCAGTCTTTGGAGTTTCTGGAATAAGGCAGCAGCGGATACCAGGCACCGATCAGCAGATGACGGACCTCCAGATAGCGTTTCAAGATCGCTTTACCACGCTTCGCATCGAAGTCAGGTGCGTCTGCGATCCATCCCAGACAGAGCGAGGAAGCCATCGTGGAGTGGAACGAGTAGTCATCCAGCACGTGCAGGTGCTGCACGATCAGGTTGTTGGGCAGATATTGACTCACTCCCCAGTTCTGCGCCTGATCGACGTCATAGTCGAACCAGTAGTCGCTGTCCTGGTGCGCGTTCATCCGCGTGATGGTCTCCAGGTCGATGCGGCGTCCTCCGCTGGCACATTCCTCCATGAAAGCATCCGGCCAGGTGGTGCGGATTTTATCCCAATATGCATAGAGGCCCTCTATGTATTTCATCTCGGTCATGCCCTGACGGTTTGGTGCGTCATTGAACCGCCAGTATGGCAGCGGGTCCATGTTGAAGTCCTGACGATAGACCCGGAAGCCGGGCATGTCCATGTAGCCCTTTACGATGTTGAAGAAGTAGTCCTGCACGTCTTTCAACCCGAAGTTCAGAAGGTATGTGCCGTTCGCGCCTGCCACAGCACCCAGCATCCACTCGGGATGTTCTTTGTTGACGGTCGTGCCGGCCACCACACGTTCCGGCTCAAACCACAGGCCGTAGATCATCTTGTTGTCCTTCGCAGCCTGAGCCACCGGAGCCATCCCCTGCGGATACGCGTCCTTGCGCGCATCCCAGTTGCCTGCGCCTTCAGGCCAGCCGCCCGTGAACCAACCTGCATCGGTCAGCAATGCTTCCAGACCGAGCTTGGAGTATGCCTTGATGAGCGAAATCTGGTTCTCGGTATTGCACTCGTTGAGCCATCCGCCACCTCGTGTGAAGCAGGTGTTGCAGAAGGGCGTCGGCGGGCTCGGTTTCCCATTTCTGGGGGCAGAGTAGTGCTTGTAGATGAGCTGCCTGAACTGGGCATTGCTCTCCAGGGTGTCGCCCTGCCAGTGGAAGATGAGGATCCGCGGCGTGCGGACTTTCTCACCTGGATGCAGGATGAAGTTAGTCTTCTCAAGCCCTGCTGTCATGTGGAGGGTCTGGTTGTCGACCGTTTCAATGCGCGAGGCCCACTGCCCTGACCATCCCACGGCGACGATGACTGAGCCATTGCCTGTTTCCACTTTGTAGAACGGGAAGTCTTTGTTTGATGATCGCCCGCCGCCGCCGCTGAGGCTTCGAGCTCCGCTGTTGTCCAGGGGCTTGATGCTCACCTCATAGTCCGTGGGGGTCGATTGCGCTCCATTGGTGTGGTGGAAGATGTGGATTGATCGGCGACTTCATGCCGATGTCCATTGCCTGCAAGTTGCTGATGATCGGTGTATCGGAAGTGCCTTTGTTCTCCACATACAGAAGCCACTCCGCTGCAGGGTAATCGCTGAACTTCAGCGCTTCCCAGGTCAGTTTCAAGCCGGTTGATTCGTCGGTCCAAGTGGTGACAAGCTTCGTTCGGTCTGCATCCAGCGTCTCTGAATGGGACGCCTTGCTCCAAGTCGAGAGTAACTCGTCACTGGACTTGCCGCCATATGTGAAGGAGAAGGGGTAATCTGAGAGAATTGCGGGGATGGCTCCTTGTGTCATGTCGTCAAGATACACTTTGGCACCCTCTTGTGTGGTGATGTAGGCGTCAGCCCAGTCAGCGTGATCCCATGCGGGACCATCGCCACCGTCGCCCACCAGTAAGTCAAGTATTCTAGCACCGCCGGGATTGAGCTCGATGCGTTCTGGTTCCTCACCTACGTTCAGCACCCTGGTCTTGTGCAGAACCTTGCCGTCGACAGACACTGCGAAATCCACAGAGCCGAGGCCGCTTTGGCCGGGTGATGACACGTTGACACCAACCCATGCGCTGAAGCCGGTGATGGGAACTGGCGAGTAGACGCGTATCTGGCTGAAAGAGTGCGTGCCCAGTCCATGTGTGAAATGCCGTGAGCCGATGATCAGGGGCGTTTTGACCACCGACTTGCCGATTTCGAGCGCTTCGTAATCTTGTTTGATGAGCTGCAGAGTCGGCTGGTTATCCGCTTTTGGGATGTTGTAGGGGACCTTGAACAGAGTTTCTGTGATCAGCTTTGCCGCCGATGCTCCGGTGACAGCGGAACACATGAAAATCGTGATGAGGATGCCTGAGAGTATGTAGTGCTTCATTTGTGCTTCATGACCCCGTTTTGCGAAATGAACTCATTCTGGCCGATTTCTCAGCTTGTTTAGTTGAGTATACTAGAGGAACTCGTGAGTGTCCATCGGACGAAAGTGGCCTAATCATTGAGCGACAGCCATATATAGAGTGTGGCAGGATCATCATTTGCAGACTACAATATCACTACCATCACACGAAAGCTGTGACTCAAACTACGTGTCGCTGAAGCGGAGACGGCCGAAAGGAATTGCATAGTGTCTATTGACCGACGGAAGTTCTTAAAATCGCTGGGCATACTTGCCGGGGGAGCCGTTGTGAGCCTGAGAGCTGAACCCAGCAGTAGTCATCCGCCTTTACCGCTTCAGCCATTCACCGTGGAAATGCTGGACATCAACCGCGGCAGTTGGAAGTTTGTGGAGTGGCATGGTCAGCACCTGAAGCTTCCTCATGCGATGACCGCTTACGCTTACCCTCCGCGCGACGCGAAGTCTGTGAAGATCAGTTATCTCTGCTGCGACCCGGAGTTTCCGCGTGAGTTCTCGCACGGAGAGATGCGCGATGCGGTTTCGGCTGTGGGCAAACTGGGAACAAATCTGCACCACATCAATGAGCCTTACTTTTCGTGCAGCATATCGACCAGCCGAAGCGCGGCAGGTGTGCTGGAGTGTCAGTTCAATGACATCATGCTGGGGCCAGCGACCACCGGTGACCGCTATGTGGAAGCGCTCTATGTGCTAGCCGACGGGCAGTACTATCCCGTATGGCTGGCTCCTGTTGGCGGCGAATCTGTGCCGCCGGTGCGCTTGCTGACTAACCGTGTGGGACACATTTTTACCGGTAAAGAAGATGTGCGGGTCACATTGGCTGGGCTGGGGAACGACGTTGGACGCGAATTGGCGCTGTCACTGGAGCTCACTGACTACACCACCAAAAAGAACGTCTGGAGTAAAACGCTTAGTTTCCGGGTGAAGGCTGGTCAAGTCTCCTTACAGGGGCTTTCCATTCCGATGAAGCAAATGGGCATCTTTGAGCTGAAGGCGGTCTGTGAGGCCAAAACCATCGGCACACTGCGAATCTGCCGCATTCCCACGGCTCGCAAGATCAGTCCAGATGCGTCGAGTATTGGTATCAACCTGTTCCAGCAGCAGATTTGGTGGTATGCCTTTCAGGCTCCAATGATGGCGGCGGCGGGTGTGCGTTGGATACGGCCATGGCTGGCGTGGGAGAACACCTGGAATACCCAGCAACCCCAACCTGATCAGTGGGATCCGCGTGCTCTGGATGCATCCGTGCGTCGGATGGAGCGGTTTGGGATGAGATACCAGGATATTCTCTATCAAGCCCCGAAGTGGGTGGCGGGTGATGATTCCTGGGGAGTTCCTCCCTCTGACCGCATGAAGGAGTGGGGTGAGTATGTGTACCGGCTTGTGAGCCGGTACAAAGGGAAAATCAGGGATTATGAGGTCTGGAATGAGCCAGACGGCATGTGGACATCCGAACCAAACTCAGCCGAACACTACATGGAGCTGCTGAAAACCACCTGGGCAGCCGCTAAGAAGGCGGATCCTAAGTGCACCATATACGGGTTTTCGCTGGCAGCCAATATCGACTGGCTCAAAAAGGTGTGTGATCTTGGGGCGGCGGAGTATATGGACGTCGCCACATTCCATACCTATGCCTCGCCTCAAGAGATGCCCGCAGATGCCCTCAAACGCGTCAATGTGCTGAAGAAATACGGGATCAATCGCTATTGGATCAACGAACTAGGGGCGCCTGCATATGACTTTGATGCCAGGTATACGGCGCAGTTTGACTGCTCTGAGCTGAAGCAGGCGACCACGATTGTGAAGAACTATGCTCAGGCCATGGCTTTAAACCCCGATATGAAGGTCTTTTGTTTTTGCACATATGACCCGCGTAACCCGACCTACGAACCGGAATGGACCGGCGACGCCGGGATCGGGATTGTCTACCTTGGGTTCCTGCCCAAACTGGCCTATGCGGCCCTGGCTGCTTATGCCAGGATGACAGATGGCAAGCGCTGTCAGGGAAGGGTGGCGTATCCAAATACCGGTTTGTATCAAGTCTTATTTGATGCTCCGGTGGCTTTTGTCTGGCGTGAGGGCGGGCAATCAACTGATCTAGTGCCTACCGGGC
Source organism: Armatimonadota bacterium (assembly GCA_963677485.1). Classification (GTDB taxonomy): domain Bacteria; phylum Armatimonadota; class HRBIN16; order HRBIN16; family HRBIN16. The sequence continues at coordinate 3,479,306 of OY781964.1, forward strand.
AACTGGGTTGCCAAGCCGAGGAACAAATCACCGTTCGAGATATGTATACCAACATCATCAGCACTGGCAAGGCCGGTCAGATCATGCTTGATTTTGCACATGGGCCCCTGTATATCGAGGGGAGCCATCAGATGGCAGGGCTTGCGGCTGCGAATAACGCCTTCCATGTACAGCCAGATGAGTTGTCTATGGACATATCTCGCACGGTAGAGCTGGAGGTCAACCTGCCTTCCAAGTATCCGTTGAATATTGTTTCTCATCCCTACGGGGCTTTCACTCTGCGCGAACTCTCGAAATCCGCCCAGAGCCGCAGCTATGCGGTGGAAGCGAAAGCGGCCACTGACCGAGTGAATGGCGTGATCGAGATATCCACTGAGATTCCTGTGGCGGAATACGGATTGTCCCAGGCGATCACGATGACGCGGCGAGTGCCTGTCACCGCCAATGGAAGCCCGAACCTGATTTGCGACGGTAGTTTTGGTCGCAGCGATCTGTCCGCATGGTCGATGGACGGCAAGTCGGACTATCATTTGGACACATCTCAGTATCATTTATTGCCCGGAAGCCTGAAACTGACAGGTCCATTCCTGCAAAGGCTGGTTCAATGGGATATCATACCGGATCGAAACAGACCGCTGCATCTGAAGTTCTGGGTCAAGTCGCAGAAGCTGGCGGAGTGCAACGTCAACCTCAGCATGGCCTGGTTTGGACCTAAAGACTGGATACGGACGACTTGTCTGGCTCAGAACGGTGATATTCAGACTGAAGGGGTCAGCCGGATTCCGCAGAATACCGAGGGTTGGGAGGCTGTTGAGGCTGTTCTAAAGCCGCCATACATGCCGGAAGAGGCGACTCGCGCAGCCTTTTTGATCGACACTGCCGGCGGTGGTTCTGGTGCGATCTGGATTGATGACGTCGATATGTGGCAGTGACGAGGAGATGGGTGTTTTTTCCTGCAGCATGTAAGAGTGGAGGCACAACCTAAACTTCCGTCGCCTTCTGGTACAATGCGATAAGTGAGCATATACGACCGATTGGAGAAATTGCCATGAACTTGACCGTAACAATGATCGGGGACATCACAGTAGTTGCGATCCCGGTGGACCACCTCGATGCTCGCAACGTGAAGGATTTTAAGGTGGCTATCGCCAAGCTGCTCAATGATCACAAGAAGCTGATTATAGATTGTGGCCATCTACGTTTCGTAGATAGTTCCGGACTTGGGGGCATCATGTATTGCATGCAAACCCAAACCGCATCAGGGTGCGACCTGAAGTTAGCATCGTTGAACAAAGGCGTCAGGGCCTTATTTGAGCTGGTGCGGATGCATAAAATGATTGGGATATACAACACAGTTGACGAAGCTGCCAAGGCTTACTAAAGTGATCATGTGAAACCTGTCATCACTATGGTAGTGATTAAGGTTTATTTTCTTCAGGCACGCAACGGTATATCTGAGCATCAAACAGCACCCTTTACTTCATACCGCATTTTCGCACTCAAAACCGCCTCTGTATATCCGCCAGTTTGAATCTCAATGATCTTCATAGTAGTAATCAACCAGTTTCCCTTGGTTAAAGTCTGCTGTCATGGCGGCAGGATGCTGCGCGGGCGTGATCTTGCTGGATGACGCGAATATGAGGCAATGAGCGAAGGGCGGCCGGATGGCCGCCCTGAATGGTGGCTACTTTGAGTTCGCGGCGGTGACGAGGGTCCAGTCGTCGGTACGGAACGGGGAGGCTGGAAGGCCATCAGCATTCCACAGGTTGACAATTGGGCAGTAGGCCCAGCCGTAGCGCACCGCTACGGGAGCGGGTACATCAGCACTGCTGACCTTTACCGACTTACCCACGATGACGGCTTCTGCGTTGTGCCACTTCTTGTCAGCACCGGCGATGGTCCAGCCCGTGAGCGGACCGCCCTTGGCGACCAGCCCCTTGCCTGCGAAGTTGAAGCTGACGATCGCCGCTCCGTCTTTGATCTTGATCTCCTTATATTCAGGACCGCGATAAGCCACCTTGCGCTTGTAGGCGATGGCTCGGGCGGCCAATGCCAGGCGTTCACCTACGGGTTGTTTCCATACAGGGTGGATGTTATCGGGATCACCGATGTCGGTGATGACCGCCATGGCCGTTTTGGGGCAGTGGAGAGCGGTGAGACGCTGAGCTTCGCGGAGCTCCGCCCATTCGCTTTCCTGAGGCTGCTTCACAATGGTGCTGAACGGCGCGATCTGAACGAACAGGAAGGGGAAGTCGCCTTGAGCCCAGTCTTTACGCCAGTTATTGATCATTGTGATGAAGCGCTGCTCGTAGATGGCTGCGTATCCGGCGTTGGATTCCCCTTGATACCAGATGGCGCCCTTGATGCCGTAGGGGATAAGCGGGGTTATCATGCCGTTGTAGAGAACAGAAGGGTCATTGGGCTTTTGCGCCCACTCAGGCCAGATCGGTCGATCCTTGGTCCACTGTGCTTTATCTTTAGGATCAAGCACCAAGGGGCTGGTCCAGGCCTCCACACGGGTACCGCCCAAGCTTGAGTGAATCAGGCCAATAGGCACCTTCTCGTCCCGCTGCATGGCTCGACCAAAGAAATAGCCTACTCCAGTGAAGTATTGCACTGTATCCGGGTTGCACAGCTGCCAGCTCTGTTTGACGTCGTCTATTGGGGTAGCTGAGATGGTGGATGGCACCGTATACAGCCGGATCATGGGGTTCGTGGAAGTCGCGATGGCCTCTTTACCACCATCTGACTGTGATAGCCATAACTGCATGTTGCTTTGGCCGCTGCAGACCCACACATCACCCACCAGAAGGTTCTTGATGGTGATCTTGTTGTTACCTGTGACCACCATGTCGAAAGGTCCGCCCGCTTTCACGGATTTCAGACGCACCATCCACTTGCCCTGAGCGGCCACGGTGCTGGCGGTTTGCCCACAGAACTGCACGGTGACCTTCTCACCCTCAGCGGCGGTGCCATACACGGGCAGGCTGATGCCGCGCTGCAGCACCGCGTTCTCAGTGAAGAGGGAGTGCATGGCTACATCGGCCCAGAGGGGCGTGGAGGCCACACAGACGGCTGCCGCCAGAGCGACGGCGAAACCAGATGACTTCATGTTATTTGATACCTCAATGAATTTGATGAGTGATGCTTAAGCTAAGCCAGTGGCCTTGAGCCATGACTGTGCGATCAAACTGTGGCCTGCACTGGTGGGGTGTACCCCGTCGGATGCCCAGTAGGACAAACCGGTGTGGCAGGCTGCCGCTGCGAAAATGCCATCCATGGGGATGTAGATGGCGTCATACTTCTGTGCCAGGGCCCGCGCGACGTGGATTTTGGGGTCGAGGTCTTCACGCCAGTCATTTTGAGCAGGGGACACCGGCATTAGAAATGGCTCGATGATGACTATCTTGGCGTCAAGCTCTGTTTTGACACGCTCCAGGATGGTGCCGAAGTTCTGGGCATACTCTTCGGTGGATGTGGGGACGTTGCTGTCATACCGACGCCAGGTGTCGTTGACGCCGATGAGGATGGAGACGACATCGGGTTTTAGGTCGATGCAGTCCTCCGTCCACCTGTTGACCAGGTCGATGCTCCTGTCACCGCTGATACCACGGTTCAGGATGGTGATGTTGTGGGCAGGGTGTGCGGCGGAGAGCTGGCCCTGGATAAACATCGGGTATCCGCCGCCCAGCTCCGCATCGTTGGTGCGGCTGCGACCGGCGTCGGTGACGCTGTCACCCTGGAACAGTATGGTTAGGTTGGTATATGGATCTATCATGTGTGGATGAACCTCCGTAAAGTTGGCAATCGAGGATATTATAACGCTAATGGGAGGCAGGAGACAGGAGAAGAGGAGGGGAATTGGTTCACGCGAAGGCGCGAAGACGCGAAACGAAGGGGGAGAAAACGAAAAATGGTCGGGGTGGCGGGACTTGAACCCACGACCTCTTGACCCCCAGTCAAGCGCGCTACCAAACTGCGCCACACCCCGTAACCAACAGAATTATAACAGTTAGGCGCCCATCAGTCAAGTAGGGGCAGGCCCACTGTGCCTGCCCTCATTCGGTTCCTACGGGCCCGGCAGCGGCAGGATGCGGCGCTTGCCCGCGGCGTCGATGGTGCCCACGCTCGTCTCTGTCTGCCACCAGCAGTTGCGCACCTTGATCGGCTCCGTCAGCCATTTCGCGTGGCGGACGTCCAGGATGCGGATGGGGTGGACATCCCTGTAAAGACCTGAGCTATATATGGCATAGTCTTTCGACCTTGAAATCATATAGATATCTTTGATTTTGCTATCGGGAACAAGCTGAGACACAGGTTGGTGCTTTTCCGAGAGTGTGATGATTTCGATCACATCCTTGCCGTTTATCTTCTTGTCGCCGATCAAGGTGTTTTCATCAAACCACGACACTGGGTATTGAAACCCATGTTTCGCATGGATCTCTTGATCTAGCGAAGGGTGCCTGTTAGGGTTGGATCTCACCAGATGCCAACTGTATTCCGGAGCTGTTTGTCCCGGACGGCAATTATTTACCATGTAGATAACCTTTGCGCCATCAGGGCTAATGTCCGCTATCTCTGCACGGTCAAGCATGTCATCACGCCTGAAGTTTGGTAAATGACCTATTGAAAAAATGAAAACTACCCAGATTACGGATATTAGGGCAAAACCTGTTATCAACAGCCTGCTTCTGGAGTCCCACCGGCAGTACCTATGTAACAACAGCATCAGTATGGGTGTTGCCAACAAGGCTCCCCATATTGGATAGAAAGTTATTGGAGTTTTGCCAGCCGAGTTTGGTAATAGCACAACCAGCAAGGCGGTAGGAAAGGCCCAGAGCAGCATGTGAAGATTCGTCTCGAAACGGCCAAACACAGAAAGCCCAAACCCAAAACACCATGCAAGAAATGTGAGCCCCACCGCTTTGATCAACCCATATTCCATTCCGTGAAGACTGAGGAACGGCCGGTATTCCGGCTGACATGCGATTAGGAACACGACCAGGCCTAACAGTGCGGCCGCTATACTATAGACCAGTGCAAGCAATGCCTTTACATACATTAGCTTATCCAGGTTGACAGCCATCGACGCTCCATATTCAAACGCCCTGGTCTCTTTTTCTCGGGAGATGGAATAGGCTCCAAACACCATGGAGATTATCGCTGGCAGAAATGCCCAACCTGTCGTACAGTCTATGCTTCCTTGAAATGTGTAGGAAGTGCCGATTGCGACAATCAACATGGAGCTTAAACATAATACGAGCCCGTATATCCAGCATTCGCGGTGCTCTTTCCACAGCAACCGTTTCATCTCTTTTCATCTCCTGTCCACTTTATGACTGGTCCCAGCGTCATGGTGTCTAGCTTTAGAATACGGGCTTCACCAGGTAGGTCATCAACAAATGTCGCGATTTTTGGGCTACGGAACATCATTTCGTATATGTTACTGTCGTTGGCCATGATCAACTTCGTGGTGCGAGTAGGTATATCGATAACCATGTAGTCATAACCTCGACCGAGTTTTGATTGGAGCCTGAGAAGAAGGTATCTGTTATCATCACTTGATATACTCAACACGTATGCGGAAGATTCTGGTTCATAGGTATATCGGTCGCGATTGATGGTGGTGATGATCGATATTTCGTTTGATTCATAGTTCCAGCGGATGATACTCGTGGCATCTTTCTTGCTATTTAATGCGATCGCTGATACAAACTGCCTGCCGTGAATACCTAACGGGACCACACGGTCCCAGTCTCCCCACCGTTTGATCTTTAACTGATAGGAACGCCCTGTCCTGTAGTCACTGAGTGTGGCGACCCCCTCAGGTTTCCGCGTCACTTCCAGCGATCGATCCGCCGTAATATGGTACCCATACTGACCCAAACGTTCACGGTCGTCACTGAGCATCTGCCGGATGCCAGCTATAAATACCCATACCAGGCAGATGGTCAGCACGAGTTGTAGAATGGTCGGTATGCGTTTGTGCAGGCGTGTCGAGAACACTAGAGATAAGGTTGCGATGATCACGCTCACGACTATGATGTTGGTAATCCCCAGCCCTAGGTTTGTCGGTTGATAGTGGAGACTGTTTCTATTGCCGGCATAATCAAGGAAGGCCGCTATGAATGGTATTGTCGTGAACATGGCTGGAAACCACGGATGCGACCATATACCCAAAGAGTAACCCAACATACCAGCACACACGAACCACGCCAACATGAAAGCTGTAGTGTATGAAAGAGAGCCTTTATGCAGCTCGGACACACAAGCGGTAAAGATAAGAGCACAACAACATGCCCATATGGTGATGAGAATAATTGATGGGAGCTTGCTGTGTATCGTTGTGGTGTCGCCACTGGAATGATCTTTTTTACCTCGTGCGGCGGCTAAGGCCGTGATAATGTACACGATGGGTATGAGAATTAAAACGACAGCAGTATTTTTGTCTCTCCATTGAGCGATGCAAATCACCGCCACCCCCACCGCCAGCACCGACGCCCAGCGCTTCCAGTCCTCGCGCCAGACCTTCCAAAACAGCCGCCCGAAAATACTCCAGCTCATTGCCCGTTACCTCCCGGCAGCGGCAGGATGCGACGCTTGCCCGCGGCGTCGATGTAGCCCACGGAGCGGTCGCTCTGCCACCAGCAGTTGCGCACCTTGGTCGGCTCCGTCATCCACTTGGCGTGGCGGACATCGAGGATAAGCATATTGGCAGGACGGCTGTATTCAAAATCCGCATACATGACATAATCGCCGTTTGCCGATGGAGTAAACGCAAGTTGTTCACCGGACTCCAGGGTGGGTACCTGAGGTATCGAATGTTGGTTATCTGCCAGGTTGACGACATTAGCATAGGGTTTGGAGTTCTTCTCTGAATAGACTATGGCGGTTTTGCTGTCTACCCACGCCTGTATACGCTTATAATAGGCTGCTCCCTTATAAACATCATCAATGCGATGAAGCAGTTTACCGTCACGGAGGTCGACGAACTGCCAGTGGTGTTTAATTTCTCGGCCGGGCTGTTCTGTCGACACGATGTACAGTGCTGTTGCGCCGTCTGGGCTGACTGTACGTAGCTGTCTGCTCATAGCCGGATATCGATAGGTGAAGGACTGATATTTACCGGCATACAGGGTGATGATTGCTGACAACACCATAATCGTGATGAATCCCGATTGCAATGGTGTCTTGTCCGAGTGCCAGCCACAGTGTCTATGCATAACTATCACAAGCAGCGGCGTGACCATCAACACCCAAGTTGACCATGATTCCCAGCGTGTGATTGGAGTGTTGTGGCTAGCGAATAGAGGAATCATCCAGGCCACCAATGATACCCACAATAGTATGTGCAGGTTGGTTTCAACGCGGGGATAGATGGACAAGCCGAAACCATAGTACCAGCCCAGTGATGTCAACCCAACAGCAACTGCAACGCCACATCCCAGATCATGAAGGTTGATCAATTGCCTGTATTCTGGTCGGCACGCGAGGAGAAACACCACCATGCTGGCAATCGCTGCCACGATACTGTAGCTCAAAGCCATTAGCGCCTTAGCCAACACGAGTTTATCCAGGCTGATAGATCGTGAAACCAAGCCTTCAAGACTGTGGTTCTCTTTTTCACGTGAGAGCGTTGATGCTCCCATGACCGCCGATATGATGACCGGTAGAACAGACCAGCCGGTGACCTCGTTGAGACGACCTTGAAATGTATACGAGGTTCCGATCGCTACAATCAGCATGGAGCTAATGACCAATGCGAGACCGTACAGCCAACACTCACGGTGCTCTTTCCAAAGTAGACGTCTCATCGTGTGCTATCCTTCTTCCATCCAAGAATGGGTCCAAGGACCAGTGTGCTAGTATTGAGTAACCGGGCCCTGTTGTGCTCACGATCGGTGAATATCGCGGTAGTGGGTGTTGGTATCTCCATGTCGTACTTCGGGTATGCGTTTGACATAATGATCTTCATTTCGTGAGTCCGGATGTCCAATAACCAGTAGTCACATCCTTGCCCAAGTTTCGAGCGTAGTTTCAACAGCATCAGGCGTCCATCTTCGCTGACTGTGCCGATATGTACACCTTCTGATCCCTCGTAATACTGACTGTTATCGATATTTAAGATGGTCTTGACTTGATTTGATCTGTAGTTCCACTGAATGATTTGGCTGACTTGCTTCTGGCGATCAAATGCTGTGGCCAACAGTGATTTGTTTGAACATACAGCCAAAGGCACTAAGGTATCCCATGATCCATGCTTCTTGATATCGAGAGTGTAGCTGTGTTTTGTTTTCAAGTCGTTCAGCACCAAATATCCATTTTCTGCACATGATGCTTGGAGGGAGCGATCCGATGATGTGATACTTTTGGGCATGTCCTGCGTTCTAATCCCATCGTTGGACAAGTGTGCAACAACAGTCGTAAATGCCCAGATTATGCAAGCTGCTGTGGCGAACTGGAAGATTACAGGCCATCGAGTCTTGCGTTTTACTGCTTGTGTTAACGAGATATATAGTATTACACTGCTGGTAATGGCTATGTTTAATGACGATAATGCGGGAAATGCCACCGTATGTGATGCATCTCCATAGTAGTAAATATTGTCAGTTCCTAACATTATTACCAGCGTCGTTATTATGGCAGGCAACCAGGGATGCGCCCATATGCCAAGTGCGTACCCTGTTACCCCGGCCGAGATGATCCATACGAGCAGGAAACTCACTAATACGCTGATTGGACATTCGAAGGGGATGTATAAACACCGCGATAATGCCAGGGCAGAGATGGCCGTCCAGATGATCACGAATACGATAGATGGGATTTTGTATGATATGGTGGAATCTCCAACGATGAAGCTATCTCGTTTCCCTCGTCCGGCCGCCATGGTGGTGAACACATAGACGAGTATCCATAATATCACCATGTTTATCCAGCTTACCATGGCTTCCGTAGACTGAAAGAGTAGTAGTGCCGCCACCCCAACCGCCAGCACCGAGGCCCAGCGCTTCCAGTCCTCGCGCCAGACCTTCCAAAACAGCCGTCCGAAAATGCTCCAGCTCATTGCCCCTTACCTCCCGCCAGCGGTAGGATGCGGCGCTTGCCCGCGGGGTCGATGTAACCCACGCTCGTCTCTGACTGCCACCAGCAGTTGCGCACCCTGATCGGCTCCGTCAGCCACTTGGCGTGGCGGACATCGAGGACGCGGATAGGGTCGATATCACTGTATACACCTGAGCTGTATATGGCGTATTCTTTCGACTTTGAATGCATATAGCTCTCTTTGATTTTGCTATCGGGAACAAGCTGAGACACAGGTTGGTGCTTTTCCGAGAGTGTGATGATTTCGATCACATCCTTGCCGTTTTGAGTCCTGTCGCAGATCAAGGTGTTTTCATCAAACCACGACACTGGGTATTGAAACACATGTTTCGCATGGATCTCTTGATCTGGCGAAGGGTGCCTGTTAGGGTTGGAGCTCACCAGATGCCAATTGTATTCCGGAGCTGTTTGTCCAGGTCGACTAATGGGTACCATGTAGACAACCTTTGCGCCGTCAGGGCTAATGTCCGCTATCTCTGCACGGTCAAGCATGTCATCACGCCTGAAGTTTGGTAAATGACCTATTGAAAAAATGAAAACTACCCAGATTACGGATATTAGGGCAAAACCTGTTCTCAACAGCCTGCTTCTGGAGTCCCACCGGCAGTACCTGTGTAACAACAGCATCAGTATGGGTGTTGCCAACAAGGCTCCCCATATTGGATAGAAAGTTATTGGAGTTTTGCCAGCCGAGTTTGGTAATAGCACAACCAGCAAGGCGGTAGGAAAGGCCCAGAGCAGCATGTGAAGATTCGTCTCGAAACGGCCAAACACAGAAAGCCCAAACCCAAAACACCATGCAAGAAATGTGAGCCCCACCGCTTTGATCAGCCCATATTCCATACCATGAAGGCTGAGAAACGGCCGATATTCCGGCTGACATGCGATTAAGAACACGACCAAGCTTAACAGTGCGGCCGCTATACTATAGACCAGTGCAAGCAATGCCTTTACATACATTAGCTTATCCAGATTGACAGCCATCGACGCTCCATAATCAAACGCCCTGGTCTCTTTTTCTCGGGAGATGGAATAGGCTCCAAACACCATAGAGACGATCGCCGGCAGCAATGCCCAACCTGTCGTGCAGTCTATGCTTCCAAGAAATGTGTAGGATGTGCCTATTGCGACAATCAACATGGAGCTCAAACATAATACGAGCCCGTATATCCAGCTCTCGTGGTGCTCTTTCCACAGCAGACGTTTCATCTCTTGTCATCTCCTGTCCACTTTATAACAGGTCCTAGACTCATGGCATCTAGTCGAAGAATTCTGGTTGTTTTACGATGGTCATCCAAAAACGTGGCGATCTTCGGGCTGCGGAACCCCATTTCGTAAATGTTGCTGTCATTAGCCATGATCATCTTCGTGGTGCGTGTTGGTATATCGATAACCATGTAGTCAAAACCATTACCGAGTTTTGATTTGAGCCTGAGTAGAAGATATCTTCCATCATCACTTGAAGTGTGGAATATGGCACGGCCAGACTCCATGGAATAGTCGTACCGATGACTATTGATAGCGATGATGATAGATACATCGTTCTTGATGTAGTTCCAACGGACTATACTCGACTCGGCCTTCTTGCTGTTCAATGCGATCGCCGAAACAAACTGATCGCGTTGAATGCCTACAGGAATCACTCGGTCCCAACCACCCCACTTTTTGATGTTTAATTTGTAGGAACGCCCTGTCCGGTAGTCACTGAGTGTGGCGACCCCCTCTGGTTCCTGCGTCACTTCTAACGTTTGATCCGCCGTGATTTGATGCCCATACTGCCCCAAATGCTCACGGTCGTCATCAATCACATAAGCCATCCCTGCCACAAATCCCCAGACCAGGCAAATAGTAAGTATGAGCTGAAGTATGGTCGGCATGCGCTTGTGCAGGCGTGTTGATAAAACAAGAGATAAGGTGGCGATTACCACGCTCACAGCTGCGATGTTGGCTATTCCTAGCTCTGGGAGTGAGGGTTCATAAGGCAGACTGTTGTGATAACTTATATAGTCAATGAATGCCGCGATGAATGGCAGTGTTGTGATCATGGCTGGAAACCACGGATGTGACCATATACCCAAAGAGTAACCCAACATACCAGCAGATACGAACCAAGTCACCATGAATGCTGTGGTATATGCAAGAGAGCCTGTATGCAACTCGGGGAGACAAGCGAAAAAGACAAGAGCATATACACTTGCCCATATGGTGATGAGAACAATGGACGGCAGTTTTTCATATATCGTTGTGGTCTCGATATTATTACAATCTCGTTTCCCCCGTATGGCGGCCATGAAACTAGACATGTATATAAACAGAATTGGTATCCCTGACACATTGATGTATCTCCGAGCGATGCATATAACCGCCACTCCCACCGCTAGCACCGACGCCCAGCGCTTCCAGTCCTCGCGCCAGACCTTCCAAAACAGCCGCCCGAAAATGCTCCAGCTCATTGCCCCTTACCTCCCGCCAGCGGCAGGATGCGGCGCTTGCCCGCGGCGTCGATGTAGCCCACGGAGCGGTCGCTCTGCCACCAGCAGTTACGCACCTTGATCGGCTCCGTCAGCCACTTGGCGTGGCGGACATCGAGGACGCGGATGAAGGGAGAACTATCCCATCCAATCGATTTCATTATGATGTAGTCACCTTTGACCGATGGTCGGATATCGCTGCTTCCTGAACCAAGGATTATACTTGGAAGAGTATGCGCTATCGGATGGTATCTGTCTTGGAAAGTGATGACTCTCACGCACGGTTTGTATGCTGTCTCGAAATACTCAATAACCGCAGTGTTTGCCCCAATCCATGTTTTGCTATTATAACTACCATTTATGATGTTGGCGTTGTCGCATCGATATAACTTGTTGCCGTTGCTCGCGTCAGTAAATTGCCAGTAAGTGTTGGATGCTGAACGTTTGGACTGCTTCACGGTCACCAAAAAGAGGGCGACATGGCCGTCTGGGCTGACACATATGAGCTTAGGTTTACTGGATGGATGGTTGATCATATAAGCCTGATGTCTTCCGAACAACATCGCTATGACAACTGACGCGATGACTATCAATACAAATCCCGGTTTGAGCAGTTTATGGTCTGAACGCCATCTGCACTGCCTGTGCAACAGGATGACAGCTGCAGGTGTGATCATTAAAATCCATGTTGGCCACAATATCCACCATGATCGAACAACTTCATATGTGGCTATCGTTGGTACCAAGAATGCGACTAACATACCCCACATGAGCGTGTGTAGATTTGTTTCGAAGCGTGCAAAGATAGATAATCCGAAGCCGAAATACCAAGCCATCGAGTTGATTGCTATGGCCTGAAACAATCTAGTAACGAGCTCATGGGGATTGAGCAAATCTCTGTATTCAGGACGACATACAATTAGGAACACTATCAGGCTGGAAATAGCGGCTAATGCGTTATAGATAAGGGCAAGCACCGCTTTTGCCAGAACAAGGGTGTCTGGGTTAACCGTGTTGTATGCTGCAAAATCATGGGTTCTGCCTTCTTTTTCGTGTGAGATTGAGAATGCCCCAAACATCATGGATATGATGACGGGTAGCATGAACCAGCCAGTGATGAAATCTATATGCCTTATGTATGTATATGCTGTCCCTATTACTACGATCAGCACGGAACTCGCACTTAAAGCAAGACCATATGGCCAGCTCATACGGTTCTCTTTCCACAATATGCGCTTCATCATTTATGATCTCCTGTCCACTCAACAACGGGACCCAAGTTTGCGGTCTTTAGCTCTAGAATTCGAGTGGAATTCCGCTCTCGGTCGGTGAGTGTGGCGATTCCATGGTTGTTTACTTCAATATCGTATTTGGGACTGACATTAGCCAGGATAACCTTCAATATATTGGCTCGTATGTCAATCAAGCAATAGTCACATCCTCTGCCCAGTTTTGTTTTCAACCTCATGACCACGTATCTGCCGTCATCGCTGGTGGTTCGAGGAGATTCTAGACCGTCGAAGTTGGACCGATACTCGTTCCCGTTGATAAAATACTGTCTATTGCCCAGGTCCATTAGTGTTGTTACTCGATTAGCCAGATAATCCCAGCGTATGAGGCTGTTCGTGTGAAGCTGCTTGTTGAATGCAATGGCCAGAACATACCGGTTACGACATATCCCTACAGGTATCGCCGCGCTCCAATCACCAAATCTCCTGGTATTTATAGTGAAGGAACGTCCAGTCTTGCGGTCTTGAAGATATAGTAAACCTGCTGTTTTTTGGCGTGCTTCGAGTGTGTTATCATCTGAGGTAATGCGGCTCTTCGTGATATCCTGTGCACGATTCTCGCTGACTAGGCCGTATGCCGCAATAGCCCACAATATGCATAGGGCACCGATGAACTGGTAGCTGATCGGTATGCGCTTATTACATCTTGATGATAATGCAGATGCCGCGGCAACAATGATCACTGTGGCTACCGCCAAATTGAGTGCCGTAAATGCTGGGTATGGGATGTGGGTATGAAGTGTCAAGCTGCGTGCATAGTAGTTCTCGATTTCACATCCTACTACAGGTATTAACAAAATGGCTGAGAACCACGGATGTACCCATTGTCCGAGGACATACCCAATCAGTCCGGTTGAGACCATCAACAACATGATGAATGGGAACAATCCGCCATATGAACTCTTGGTCTCTAGATACAAGCTTAAAGATGGTAATATCGCGGATATGCTTGACCATATTACTATTAGCACCATAGACGGTGTTCTGTAGAAGGTCGCTATTGTATTCGCATCAAGACGATCTTTGTTACCTCGTACGGACGCAACAGCTATGCCGACAACCATGAAGATAAAAGCCGACATTACCACATAGGTATTTCGATCGCTATCGTCCAGAAGTGGGGTACTACTAAAAAATAGGTATGCCACCACCCCAACCGCCAGTACCGAGGCCCAGCGCTTCCAGTCCTCGCGCCAGACCTTCCAAAACAACCGCCCAAAGATGCTCCAGCTCATTGCCCCTCCTCCGGTCCGCCGACCAGTGCCACAAAGATATCTTCCAGACTCATCTGTTGCACATCCATCTCCATCGGTTGGAGCGCACGCAGACGCTCCAGCAGCTCGGGGGAGCTCTTGACGGTCAGCACCGCCTGCCGACCGGTCTGATCACACTCCAGCACACCGGGCAGGGAGGCCAGATCTGCGGGCTGCTCGGAAAAGCTCAGCACCACCCGCTGCACGCCGTTCTTCAGCTCCTCAAGAGGGGAGCACCACACCATATGGCCGTGGTCGAGTATCCCCACCCAGTCGGCCACGCGCTCCACCTCATGCACAATGTGCGTGCTGAAGAACACGGTGCGGCCCTGCTGCTGGATCATCTCAATCACTTCGCCCAGGAAGTCGCGCCGCACCACAACGTCCAGACCGGCGGTGGGTTCGTCCAGTATCAGCAGCTCGGGGTGATGCGCCAGCGCCAGCAGCAGACCCAGCTTCGCCTTCATGCCGCGGCTCAGCTCGCGCACCTTCTTCTTGCCATCTAACCCAAGGCGCGTTTTGTGCTCCTCGGCCAGCGCGTCGTCCCAGTCGGGGTAAAATCCCTTGCAGAACCAGATGATCTCATCCACCTTCATCCAGTCATACATCTGCTGGCCGTCGGCCACATACCCGATGCGGCTCTTGATCTGCCTGGATTTCTTCACGCTGTCCAGTCCCAGCAGCTTCGCGGAGCCGGATGTGCGGGGCAGCAGGTCCATCAGCATCTGAATGGTGGTGGTCTTACCCGCTCCGTTGCGGCCCAGGAAGGCAAACACGCTGCCCGCCGGCACCTTCAGGTTCAGGTGGTCCACAGCGGTCTGGTGGCCGTAACGCTTGGTTAAATCGCACGTCTCAATGGCGTAGCTCAATTCGCTCATGGTTCACTCCCTCTAATCTACTTCGGCTCATCATGGCCGGATGATGTGTTGGTTGAAGATAGTCGCTGTTGGATGAGATCGATGAGTTCCTCACCGCTGACGTCCAGTTGGCTGGCATCACGCAGCAGGCGGTCGATGGCCTGGCTGAGGGTTTGGCGCGCGTAATCCGCGGCGACTCCCTTCACGCTTTCGGCGATGAAGCTTCCGGTGCCGTGGAGAGTGACCAGGATTCCCTCACCCTCCAACTGCTTGTAGGCCTTGCTGACGGTCAACGGGTTGATTTTCAACTTCAGCGAGGTCTCGCGCAGCGAAGGCAGACTGTCGCCAGGCTGCAGCACGCCGGTGGCGATGGCGTGCTTCACCTGCTCGACGATCTGCGCATAGACCGGTATAGAACTGCTGGTATCAACTACGAAAATCATGGCCCGCCAACTGTGTTAGTGATGTATAACAGTATATATGGTGTTTTACCTCAATGTCAAGGGGTATGGTAGGAATTGTAAAATTCGGTGGGGCATCGCGTGCGGTGCCCATGTGCGCGCCTGCCATTCGTAGGGGCATCGCGTGCGGTGCTTTGGCTGGATTCGGAACCGCGGATGGACGCAGATGGACGCGGATGGGACGGTGGACTGTCACGCGAAGACGCGAAGACGCGAAGGCGCGGAGGGATAGGGTGGTAGCTGCCTGGGAACGCCAATCTCCCGATTGGCCTCCGGTGAAGTGACGGGGTCACGCGGGGTATTTGTTTGAACCGCGGATGGACGCGGATGGGGATGGTGTACTGTCACGCGAAGACGCGAAGGCGCGAAGGGGATAGGGTGGTGGCTGCCTGGGAACGCCAATCTCCCGATTGGCCTCCGGTGTAGTTACGGGGTCATGCGGGGTATTTGTCTGAACCGCAGATGGACGCGGATGGGACGGTGGACTGTCACGCGAAGACGCGAAGGCGCGAAGGGGATAGGGTGGTTGCTGCCTGGGAACGCCAACCGACCGATTGGCCTCCGGTGTAGTCACGCTGTCACGAGGGTATGTGTCCGAACCGCGCATCGACGCAGATGGACGCGGATGCGACGGTGGACTGTCACGCGAAGACGCGAAGACGCGAAGGGGATAGGATGGTGGCTGCCTGGGAACGCCAATCTCCCGATTGGCCTCCGGTGAAGTCACGCTGTCATGCGGGGTATTTGTCTAAACCGCAGATGGACGCGAATGGACGCAGATGGGGACGGTGGACTGTCACGCGAAGGCGCGAAGGCGCGAAGGAGATAGGGTGGTAGCTGCCTGGGAACGCCAATCTCCCGATTGGCCTCCGGTGAAGTTACGCTGTCACGCGGGGGTGCCCAAGGGCGCGGGAACCGCGCCCCTTGTATGCTGCTGGTAGATATACCGCGCGCGGCCGCTGGGGGCGGTGTCGCCGTGTGTCCAGGCGGTCAGGATATCGCCGTCCTTCAGGCAGTTATCCGCCCACTTGAACTGCAGACTCACTAACTTACCAGCCAATCCCAGAAGCTTGCGCGGGATGGTGATCATCGACTGGTTTCCCTCCAGCCTGTAGTCCACATCGGCCAGTTTCTTCCACTTCCAGCCACCCTGACAGACCTCCAGAACCGCCTTGCTGCCTGGTGACACGCGGTTTACGGCATACTGGAACCCCTCCCAGGCCGGACCTTTACCGGTGCTGATGAAGAGCTGCATCCACTGCGGACCCGTGCGTGGTGTGATATCTTTGGTGGTCAGCACGTAGAAAACCAGGTTCTTGGCGTCACGGGCCACTTTGGCCACACGCAGGTCGTTGCGACCGCTGTTGTCTGTGTAGTGCAGTTCCTTGCCGATGCCATCATGGTCACGGGGCAGTGTCTCGTTGATGGTGTCCAGATAGCTGGGCTGCACCTTCTGCCATGCCGACCAGGGCGTGTTCTTGCCGATACTCACTTCGCGGCCTGCTTTTGGCACCGCACGGGCGCCTTTGAACTGGCGGATGTAGTTCACCATCTGGTAGTAGTAGTTGTCAGAATGTCCGCCCACCATCGGCTCGATATCGCGTGAATACTCCTGGTTGAATGTATCCACAAAGATCACTGGCTTCTTCACGCCTAGGAACTCCGGTAATCGCAACGCCATCCACTCATTCCATCCCGTGACGAAGATGAAGTCGGGGTCTTCTTTAATGGCGTGCTCGAACTGCTCAGCAAGATTGAACCCCATATTCACCGCTCCGGGCCGGGTGTCGCGTGCGCCGTTGTGCCATGTGCGTCCATATACGCGGTCGCCATCGCTCATAGAGCCCACTTTCCCATCGACTCCATTCTGCGAGGCCCCCACTGACATCATCTCTCGTTCGCCCTGGCTGTTTTTGAACATGTGCTGGGGGTATATCTCCAGCCAGCTCCACTGGTCTGGGCCGGAGGGGCCATCGAAATACGATGGCATCGGCTTGCGGAAGGTGAAGAACTCCTTCTGACTGCCAGTGGCAAACGCGGGGTCTGCCATGACCAACGGCTTCCCTTTCCATAGATACCATAACTCCTTGTAAAGGCCGGGCCGATACAACTGATCCCATAGCTGGTTCAACGAGGGGGTAGGGTCGCCGAAGGGGCACAGGAAGGCGATTTGCGGGGTCTCGAGCCCTTCGCGGCGCATCTGAGTCCATGTCTCCGCAAGGGCTTTCCAACTCTCAGGGTAGGTCACATTGTTGGTGACATCAAAGATGACCACATCCACACCTGCATCGCTGAGCATCGTCGCGTGACGGCGTAACACCCATGTGTCGGTGTTCAGATAATAGCCATATATCGACTCCCCCCACTGATGGAAGCTGTACTGCGGGCCCCAGACCGGACTGTCGGCGTTCCTCACCGCGCTGGGATCTTTCGCCAGCGCCTTGGGAATATCGTATGGGCCATACTTCAGGTCCAACCACAAAAAGTAGAATATACCCACCGCTTTACCTGGGCGTGGCGCCGGCACCTTCGGGGCAATGAGCAGGGGACGTCCCAGTGCATCGGTGGCAGCCCAGGTATCGGGCATCGTGTCGATAGGTTTTGCCATCAGCGATCCTCCGATCAGTGCAAGAGCGATCAGCGGAATCACGGAAACGGGTGTCATGATTTGCCTCCGCAGCCGGCCTTAGCCGCGATCTTTTGATCAAGTTTACCCTATTGTATAGGAAGTATGATGTGGTGGGTTGTGACCGCGGGATATCTTCAAATGTCTGGGGCCGCGGGCATGAAGGATACCATACCAAATACGAAAAGGTGGTTCGACGATGTCTACCAGAATTCGGCTGTCGAGTGTGCGTGATGTTATAACCACCAAGAGCGAGGCTAACCGGGTTGTTATGCACAATCACGGGGAAATGAGTGAAAATGGGGCACAATGTGTATAGCAGATGGCATTCTGTAGCAGGTATGCGGATGACACGTATCTAGCCAGTTGGGCAAAAGGCTACTGGAAATCTCGGTGTAGAGGTTCCTCGAGCATCAATCTGAAAACACTCGACCAACTACGCATCCAGATCACTAGATACGGACTCATAGCAGTGCATGTTCAAGGGTTCTCTTGATGTATCCTGCAGGTTACAGGGTCGTTTCCACTCAGATCCATCGCACAGCACATCGCATCTTACGGCTCCTCGGCTACGTATCACTGTTAGCCTGGATGACCGTATTTCGAAGTCGAAAGGAATTCTGAGTTGAAAAACATCTCAAGGTTGATGATCGTGTGTCTCTGTCTGATTCTAGTAGGAACGTTACCAGGATGGTCTGCCGAGGGCGTCGGCGGCTCTATGGCCAACGGCCTGCGGCAGGTAGAGCAGTACAACTTCTCCATCCACATTCTCGCCATGCTTCTGATCGGTTTCGGGTTCCTGATGGTATTTGTCAAAAACTACGGATACAGCGCCACCACAGGCACCTATCTGGTGGTGGCCGTCGGTCTGCCCGTGTATATGCTGTTGCGCTCTATGGGCGTCATCAGCAAAGAGGCTGTCTCACCTGACACTATGAACTCCTTGCTCTTCGCTGAATTTGCGGTTGCGGCCGCCCTGATCTCCATGGGTGCCGTGCTGGGACGGCTGAAACTCTACCAGTACGCCTTGCTCGCTCTGCTGATCATGCCTGTATATATGCTGAATGAGTGGATGGTGCTTGACGGGGGACTGGGCGTGACCAAAGGCTTCGTCGATATGGCGGGCTCCATCGTCATCCATGCCTTCGGAGCATATTTCGGACTGGGACTGACAATCGCCTTAACCAATCGCGCCGTTCGGGCGACCATCATTAAGAGTGATGCGACCTCCGACCGATTTGCGATGCTTGGTTCTATGGTGTTATGGATGTTCTGGCCGAGTTTTTGCTGCGCGATGGTGCCGCCGGAGCAGATGCCTCATGCGGCGATCAATACGATCCTGGCCTTATGCGGTGCCACGGTGATGACCTTCGTGCTGAGCAGCCTGCTGCGTAAAGGCCAGCCTTCTATCGCCGATATGGCCAATGCCGCTCTTGCCGGCGGCGTGGCGATCGGTGCCACCTGCAACCTGGTATCGGCAGGCGGAGCTTTTGGTATCGGACTGCTGGCGGGTGGTGTCTGCGTCATCGGCTATGTGTTGATCCAGCCTCGGCTGATGTCGTTGCTGAAGGGCGTGGATACCTGCGGAGTACACAACCTGCATGGTATGCCAGGACTGATCGGCGGACTGGCGGCCATCTTCGTGGTTCCTGGGATATTGAAACCGCAGTTGATCGGCATCGGCTTCACGGTCGCTCTGGCCTTCACTGCTGGGTTAGTCGGTGGCTATATCATTAAAGCGACTGGCCAAAAACAGCTCGCTTACGAAGACCGGGACGAGTTCGGAGAAGAATTACCTGGCCAAGACGAGATCGATAAGGTCGGTTCCGCGTTGATCGATGAACGCGTTTCCGTGTAGTAAGCAGTTATCGTAGGGGCATCGCGTGCGGTGCCCTCCCTTCGTGCGCCGGTGTCGGGAATTACCATCCACAGATTACACAGAAGACGCAGATTAGATATATCCGGCTACCGGTCGATCCGAGTCATCCGTGTCATCCGCGTAATCCGTGGTTCAGACACGTATTGGACGCGGTCGGGTCGTAGGGGTCGGGTTTCCCGACCCCAGGGGCGGGGAGACCCCGCCCCTACACGTCGAACCCGTAGCCTCTATTGCTGGTAGATATACCGCGCGCGGCCGCTGGGGGCGGTGTCGCCTTTAGTCCAGGCGGTGACGATATCGCCGTCCTTCAGGCAGTTATCGGCCCACTTGAACTGCAGGCTGACCTGCTTACCATCTAGTCCCAGAAGCTTGCGCGGGATGGTGATCATCAACTGGTTGCCCTGCAGCTTGTAATCCACATCGCCCAGTTTCTTCCACCTGTAACCACCCTGGCATACCTCCAGAACCGCCTTGCTGCCGGGTTGCACGCGGTTCACAGCATACTGGAACCCCTCCCAGGCCGGCCCGTTGCCGGTGCTGATGAAGAGCTGCATCCACTGCTGGCCGGTGCGTGGTGTGATGTCGTTGGTGGTCTGCACGTAGAACACCAGGTTCTTCGCATCACGCGCCACTTTGGTCACACGCAGGTCGTTGCGTCCGCTGTTGTCGGTGTAGTGAAGCTCCTGACCGATGCCATCATGGTCACGGGGCAGTGTCTCGTTGATGGCATCAAGATAGGTGGGCTGCACCTTCTGCCAGGCCGACCATGGCGTGTTCTTGCCGATGCTGACCTCTCGGCCCGCTTTCGGTACCGTTCGGGCACCTTTAAACTGGCGAATATAGTTCACCATCTGGTAATAATAGTTGTCGGTGTGCCCGCCCTTCATCGGCTCGATGTCGCGCGAGTACTCCTGGTCAAACTGATCCACAAACATCACGGGCTTCTTGATGCCGTTGAACTCGCTGAAGCGCATCGCGATCCACTCGTTCCATCCGGTGATGAAGATGAAGTCGGGGTCCTCTTTGATGGCGTGCTCGAACTGCTCTGCGAAGTTGGGACCCTTGTCTACGGCCCCTGGGCTGGTGTCACGCGCGCCGTTGTGCCAGGTTCGGCCATATACTTGGTCACCCTCACTCATAGAGCCCAGGCGGCCATTCACGCCGTTCATGGCGGTGCCCACCACCATCATCTCTCGTTCGCCTTGACTATTCTTGTACATGCGCTGCGGGTAGATCTCAAGCCAGCTCCACTGGTCAGGACCGGTGGGGCCGTCGAAGTAGCTGGGCATCGGCTTGCGGTAGGTAAAGAACTCCTTCATCTCAGCCGGCACCGGAGCCGGGTCGGCCATGATCAGCGGTTTGCCCTTCCACTTGTACCACAGGTCCTTGTAAAGACCAGGCTTGTATAGCTGTTCCCACAACTGGTTCAGTGAGCCCATCGGGTTCCAGAAGGGGCACAGGAAGGCCATCTGTGGGGTTTTGAGACCCTCTTTGCGCATCTGCGTCCAGGTTTCGGCGAGTGCCTTCCAGCTATCTGGGTAGGTCGCCTGGTTGGTGACGTCAAAAATCACCACATCGATGCCGGCATCGCTGAGCATGGTGGCGTGACGGCGCAGCACCCAGGGATCCGTGTTGAGGTAATAGCCATACATGGGTTCGCCCCAGTGATGGTAAGCCATTTTTGGTCCCCATACGGGACTGTCGGCGTTCGTCATGGCATTGGGGTCATTTGCCAGAGCCTTCGTCACATCGTAGGGGCCGTATTTCAAATCTAGCCACAAAAAGTAGAATATGCCGACGGCTTTACCGGGGCGTGGTGCCGGCACATTCGGGGCAGTGAGCAGGGGACGTCCCAGTGCATCGGTGGCGGCCCAGGTATCGGGCATCGTGTCAACGGCTTTTGCCATCAGCGAACCTCCAATAAGTGAAAGCGCAAGAAGCGAGGTGATTGCGGGCTTCATGGTTCTCCTCCGTTTGGTGCATTACTGCAACTGCCTGTAGAGTTCGCCATATGGGGTCGGTGTTCCTGCATGGGTGGGGACGAGGCTCACGCGAAGACGCGAAGGCGCGAAGAGGAGGGGAGTGTTTGAGGAACTGGTGCCGTATGTTGGCATCAAAAACGGGTATGAGTGCTCGTCCACCGCGACATAAATGTCAATCTATTACCCACAAATCCAGTTGGGATCGTATCGACCATGTGCCGCGACATAAATGTCTCGGCTACTGATCAACAAGCCCGCTAAACCGGGCTGCGGAGCTCCTTTCCGACAAAGATAACGTTAATGAAGACTGCTTCAGCAGTCTTGGTGTTCAATAGCCGAGACATTTATGTCGCGGAATCGATGACCTACTGGCCATGCAATATTTGTGGGTAATAAACTGACATTTATGTCGCGGAATCGGTGATCTACTGGCCATGCAATATTTGTGGGTAATAAACTGACATTTATGTCGCGGAATCGGTGATCTACTGGCCATGCAATACTTATGGGTAATAGACTGACATTCATGTCGCGGCGTATGGGGTGTACATATCCTCCCTCCACCACTCGTATTCAGCGAGCCAATTTGTGCTCAGATATTGCCCAAACCATGCGCTTCTTGATATACTTTTCATGGTCTGCAAGCCCGGGTGGTGGAATCGGTAGACACACGGGACTTAAAATCCCGAGCCGCAAGGCGTGGGGGTTCGAGTCCCCCCCCGGGCACCATTTACAGATCTTTTCTGATGATATCGACCTTATGTGATCACCCCCCTATCGGGGTTCCCTCGGTGGAGAGTGACCACCAACCGGAGGCAGAACCTGATATGAGTTTTCAATACGACGTGGCAGTAATTGGTGCCGGCCCTGGCGGTTATGTAGCGGCTATTCGCGCCGCTCAGCTGGGTGGCAAAGTCGCCTGCATAGAGCGTGAGTACATCGGCGGTACCTGCCTGAACTGGGGATGCATTCCCACGAAGGCGATGGTTGCTGGCGTCGAGCGTTACCACCAAATCAAAAACAGTAAGAATTTCGGCATCACAGTAGGTGATGTTACTATAGACTTCAACGGGCTGATGGCCCACAAAGAGAAGGTCGTCAAGACCCTGCGCGGAGGCATCGCTGGCCTGTTCAAAAAGAACAGCATCGACAGCATCGCGGGCAACGCCACCCTCGTCACCCCTAATACCATCAAAGTCACACGCGCAGATGGTTCCTCCGAGACGGTCACAGCCAAGAACATCATCCTGGCGACCGGTTCTGAGCCAGTCCGCCTGCCGGTTCCCGGTTTAGACGGTGAGGGCATCTGGACCAGTAACGAAGCGGTGAACGCACCTTTCGTACCCAAGCGTCTGCTGGTGATGGGCGCGGGAGCGATCGGCTGCGAGTTCGCCTACGTCTTCAACAACCTTGGCAGTAAGGTGACCGTTGTAGAGCTGATGCCGCAGATCCTGCCGTTGGAAGACGTTGAGATCGCCGCAGAGCTGAACAAGAGCCTGAAGCGCCAGGGTATCACCTTGATGAACGACGCCAAGGTGAAAGAAGTAAAGCACCAACCCGACGGCTCCAAGCAGGTGGTCATCGAGACAGCGAAGGGCGATCAGATCGTGGAGTGCGACATCGTGCTGGTCGGCGTTGGCCGCCGAGCCGTGCTTGCGGGTCTGGGTATCGAAGGTCTTGGTATCCGCACGCACAAGAAGGGCATTGAAGTCAACGAGAAGATGGAGACCAACGTGCCGGGTATTTATGCCATCGGCGACGTGATCGGCAAAATCCAGCTTGCACATGTGGCTTCTGCTGAGGGTATCGTCGCGGCCAGCAACGCGCTGGGCCACAATGAGACCATGAAATACAAAGTGGTGCCTAGTTGTGTCTACACCGTGCCGGAAGTAGCCAGTGTGGGTCTGACTGAAGCTCAAGCTATCGCTGAAGGCCATGAAGTCAAGGTTGGAAGGTTCAACCTGCGCGGATTGGGCAAGATGATGGCCATGGGCGAGACCGAAGGTCTTGTGAAGGTCGTTGCTGACGCTCAGTATGGCGAGGTCCTTGGTGTTCACATCATGGGACCGCACGCCACGGACATGATCGGTGAACCCACCACCGCGATGAGTCTTGAGGCTACCCTGGAGGATATGGTGCGAGTGATCCATGCTCACCCCACCGTCACCGAGGGGCTGCTTGAAGGCTTTGAAGACGCACTGGGACACGCCATCCATAAGTAATATGCCGCGATGGGGCATTGAAATACGGTCTGCGCACGTCGCAGACCGTATTTTGTCATAATAAGGGTGTGCCATAATCTCTCATGTGCCTTGACCACACTCTTTGAGGAGAACTCACGATGAACCAAATGCACTCTAAACTCGGACTTTTAGCTGCCATGTGTTTGCTGATTGCTGGCTGCAACAAGCCTGCGCCTAACACATCTGCCACCCCCACAGGCCCAAAACCGTTCCGTGCGGCGATGGTCACCGATACAGCCGGGTTGACAGATCGCAGCTTCAACGAGACCTCCTGGAAGGGGCTGCAAAAGGCCCAAAAGGATCTTGGTATAGAGATCAAGGCGGTGGAGAGCCGAGCCGTGGCAGACTACGAAACGAACCTGTCTTTACTGGCGCGCCAGGGTTACGACGTGATCTTTGCAATTGGTTTCGCGCAGTTCGATCCGCTGTCTAAGGTCGCCAAGCAGTTCCCAAAGACAAAGTTTGCGATCGTCGATACAGACGCTCCGAAGCTGCCGAACTGCAAGGGGTTGGTTTTCCGTGAGCAGGAGGGCTGTTTCTTAGCCGGAGCTCTCGCCGCGATGGTCAGTAAATCAGGCAAACTAGGATTTGTGGGTGGACTGGACATCCCGTTGATCAAAAGGTTCGAGGTAGGATACCATGCTGGAGCGCTGGCGGTGAATCCTAAAATTGAGCTTTTTGCAGGTTACGCCGGAAGCTGGGAAGACCCCACCAAAGGCAAGGAACTCGCGCTGAGCCAGATCGAACGCGGAGCCGACATCGTGTTCACCGCGTCAGGCAAGACCGGCCTGGGTGTCATCGAGGCAGCCCGAACCAAGGGCCCTGGTTACTATGCCATCGGCACCGATGCTGACCAAGACTATATTGCACCAGGCCGCGTTCTGACCAGCATGATGAAGGGGCTTGACAGCGTGGTATACAATGTCACCGCCGATGTAAAGAACGGCAAGTATAAGGCCGATAACCAAAGCTTTGGTCTGAAGGAAGATGGGGTCAGGCTTAGCCCTATGAAATACACTCGTGATAAAATCCCGGCGGGTGCGCTCAAGCGTATCGAGGTGTTGAAGCAGGCCATCATCAGCGGTGCGATCAAGGTACCTGTAGACGATGCAGGCCTCAAAGCGTTTGCTGCCGCCAAATAGATAATCAGCTGGAAAAGGACCATATATAAATGATAGTCGATGCGAGAGCTAACCGCGTGACGCTGTATGGCGATCTAAACAGCAACCAGTGGTTGACCATCAAGGCCGCCGCCACGCTGCTGCTGAAGCGCAATCCGTCTGGTATTATTATCAGTTGCGCCGGTCTGGAAGGCTTAACGCCCGAAGGTGCGACTACATTTTTGAACGCTCAGAACTACATTCAAAACAATGGCGCACGGATTGTGTTCTGTGAAGTGCCCACGGAGCTATTGCCCGTGCTGCGCTCCACACCCGGACTGCGCAGCCAGTTGAATGTCACGAAGACGCTTGAGGACGCCCTCGCGTCATTAGGTGAGGGTAGTGATGACCTTGAAGAGATTGATGCACACAAGCATGAGGCCTGCAGCTATAGGGTGCTGCTGCCTTTATGGGATGAGTTGGACATCAAGTCACTAACCGACCATAGTCAGCACTTGGCCAAGGACTACCATGGCATGGTTAAAGTGGTGTACATGCTGGTGGTACCACAGAAATTGAGCATCGATGCCCCTCTGCCCGAAGAGGAAGAGAACGCAAACGTGGTTCTTGATCGGCTTAAGATTGAGGCTAAGGCTGCTAGAGTGAGATGCGAAACGCATGTTCACCGTTGCCGAAACCTCACTACAGGAATATTGAAGCTGGCTGTATCGGAGAGCCCCGAAATCATGGTGCTCGGTATTCCCAAAAATAACGAAGGCGGGTTTGAACTGAACGAAATCCTGTCTAAAGCGCCATGTGAAGTCATGGTCAGCAAGTCTAAGATCAGTTCATAACCAGCCCAGAACGGTAGGATAAATGCGACAAGGAATCATTGAACGATACCGGAGTTACATGCCGGTCACAGATAAGACGCCCGTCGTCTCTCTATTAGAGGGTTCGACCCCATTGATCCCCGCTCCACGTATCAGCAAGTGGATATCACCCCACGTGGAGGTCTACCTGAAGTTCGACGGTATGAATCCCACAGGCTCCTTCAAAGACCGCGGCATGACGATGGCTATCAGCAAGGCGGCTGAAGCTGGAGCTAAAGCGGTGATCTGTGCCAGCACCGGTAACACCAGTGCCAGCGCCGCCGCTTACGCCGCCCGCGCGGGGATGAAGTGTTTTGTGCTGCTGCCCAAAGGCAAAGTAGCACTGGGGAAACTCAGCCAGGCGTTGATGCACGGCGCGAAAGCGCTGGCAGTGGAAGGTAACTTCGACGAAGCCTTGGATATCGTGCGGGAGATCGGCGAGAAGTTCCCTGTCACCATTGTGAACAGCACGAACCCTTACCGCGGTATTGGCCAGCGCAGCGCGGCATTCGAGATTTGCGATGATCTGGGCGACGCCCCGCATTACCACGCGCTGCCAGTTGGTAACGCGCGGAACATCACCGCTTACTGGGAGGGCTTCCAGGTTTACCACGAGGTCGGCCAAAGCACCCACCTGCCCAAGATGCTGGGCTTTCAGGCTGCCGGCAGTGCGCCGATTGTGGACGGCCACATCATCGAGCACCCCGAGACAATCGCAACCGCCATCCGCATCGGCAATCCTGCCAGTTGGAAGGAAGCCGAAGCAGCCCGGGATAACTCCGGTGGTCTGATCGATAAAATCACCGATGAGCAGATACTGGAAGCCTACCAGATGGTCGCCGCTCTTGAAGGTGTGTTCTGCGAGCCAGCAAGTGCGGCTCCGCTCGCGGGATTGAAAATGCTGGCAGACCGAGGCTACTTCACGGAACACGCCGTGATCACAGCCACGCTAACCGGCCATGGTCTGAAGGACCCCGATACTGCAATGAGCTGCTGTGATGGTGCTTTTGAGAAGGTACCCGCTACGTTCGAGGCGGTTCGCAGCGCGCTTGGTTTGGGGTAGTTGATTCAGTAGGACGGATTGGGGCGGATCGGACGGATATATTTGATCGGTCTGATCCGTCCAATCCGTCCGATTTTTTTGCCTAGTTTTCCATGATACTGCTGGGCAAGCTGCGGCGTGGACCCGGGTCTAGCGTCTGGCGCAGCCGTTCACGCATGGCGTCGTCCATTTGTTCTACCATCACGTCCATCTGGGCCTGCATCTGCGAGATGCGGTCAAGTAGTTCTAGAATAACCTCTACCCCCGCTAAGTTCACACCTAAATCCTGCGTCAGACGTTGAATCTGCCGTAGTCGCACCAGATCCGCATCGCTGTATAAGCGGTTCTTGGCGTTCACCCTTTGAGGGGTTACCAATCCCAGCCGTTCGTACAGACGCAGCGTCTGCGGATGTACTCCACATAACTTCGCAGCGACTGATATCAAGTAGACAGGTTCATATTGATTGTGGTCCATATTCGCCTATCCTTTCCCTCTGGCATGAAGGCTTTGTTGTAGTTGCTTCATGATTTCTTGTTCACCTTCGGTTAGCTCAACAGGCACGGTCACTCGAACTCGGGCATACAGATCACCCGGCTTACCATTACGGCGGGGTATACCGTAGCCTGGCAGGCGGTATCGCTTACCGCTGCTGGTACCCGGCTTGATTGTCAGCTTCAACTGGCTATCCACCGTGTTGACCACAGCTTCACCGCCCAGGCACGCCACGGTGAAAGGCACGTCCACATCCGTGGTGAGGTCATGCCCATCCATTTCAAATCGGGCATCTGGACTGACATTGACCGTCAGTATGAGGTCGCCGACTGCACCTCTTCGGCCTGCACGGCCTTGACCTGCCACACGCAGCTTCTTGCCGCTCTCAAACCCTTTAGGTATGGTGACATCAATGGAGCGGTGCGCCCGTGTCTGGCCACGCCCGTTGCACTGCTGGCAAACCTGGCCCACATTATAGCCTCCGCGCGAGGTGCGCTGGGTGCCAGCCCCTCCGCAAGCGCTGCAAGCCTCATCGATATCGAATTCGATATGCCTGTTGTTGCCATGGAAAACATCCAGCAGTGAGACATCAATCTCAGCCGTGATGTCGCGTTCTGGCTCTGGTCCGCTCCCGCCGAAGGGGCTCCCGCCTCCTCCGCCAAAACCGCCGAAAATACTGCCCAGCAGGTCTTCAAGGCCTCCGAAACCGCCAAAACCCCCGAAGCCGCCAGCACCGCCACCACCACCCGGCCCGCCGCGTTGTCCAGGCTGCCCCGCTCCAGCACCACCTTCGGTGGCGTGCTTCCACTGCTCACCATACTGGTCATACTTGGCTCTTTTATCGGCATCGGACAGCACTTCGTGCGCCTGGCTGATCTGCTTGAACCGCTCTTCGGCCTGCTTGTTGTTGGGGTTGACATCCGGGTGGTATTTCCGCGCCAGCTTACGATAGGCTGTTTTAATTTCCTTATCGGTGGCGTCGCGTGAAACCCCTAATATCTTGTAGTAGTCTTGATATTGATAATCCATATGTGCACCCCAACGGCTGGTAGGCAGAGTGGGGATGAAGCCATCAATGGCCGCACCCCCACTCAATAGTTACTTACACGGAAGTCCGGTCATAAAGCCGAACAGTTTTCTGTTTCTGTTATCCTGCGGTGACTTGGACCTTTCGGGGTTTGGCCGCTTCTGCCTTGGGCAGAGTGATCGTCAGAACACCGTCTTTGAACTCCGCTTTGATGGCTTCCGCCTGAACCGCAGTAGCTATGGTCCAGCTACGCTGGAAGGTGCCAAACTGTCGTTCTACCCGAACGTAGTCCTTGCGCCTCTCGATGTCATCGAACTTGCGCTCACCCTTTACAACCAGGGTGTCGCGAGTGAGCTCAATGTCCACGTCCTCGGGTTTCACCGCAGGCAGGTCCATTTTGATCACTATTTCGTTGTCGTCCTCACGCAGGTCCGTGCTGGGCGTCCACATAACCGGCGTGTTAGTGCCGTTTGAACGTCCCCCGAATACCTGTCGGAGGGTGTGGTCTAGTTCGCTCTGTAATCGTCCCATCATTTCAGATGGATCGTCCCAACGTGATACTGGCATGGAGAACCTCCTTCAGATTGGTGCCTATGCACCTGATGCATTGATTCGTTATGTCAATTTCTGTGTACCTTCTGATCGCTTTTACCCGAAGGCACACAGCGTGTCGGTTTAGGCCTGCTTGAACTCAGCATCCTCTACGTCGTCATCGGCCTTCTTCGGCTCTTCAGCCGCTGGCTGACCTTCGGCTTCGCCGGGCTGAGCCTGCTCTGCCTGCTGCTTGTAAAGAATTTCGCTGAGACTGTAGCTGGCCTGCTGCAGTTCGTCGATCTTCTTGCGGATGTCCTCGGTGTCACTGCCCTCTTTGACCGACTTCAGGTCTGCGATGGCGGTGTCGAGGCGGTCTTTCTCCGCGGCGGGAACCTTGTCGCCCAGATCCTTGATCAGCTTCTCGGTCTGGTAGACCAGAGAATCTGCCTGGTTCTTGGCTTCGGCCAGATCGCGGCGCTTCCTATCTTCATCGGCTGTGGACTGTGCGTCCTTCACCATGTTGTCGATGTCGCTGCGGTCCAGGTTGCTGGAACCCGTGATGGTGATGTTTTGCTCACGGTTTGTGCCCTTGTCTTTCGCGGTGACCTTCAGGATGCCGTTCGCGTCGATATCGAAGGTGACCTCAACTTGAGGCACGCCGCGCTGTGCCGGCGGAATACCGGTCAGGTGGAAGCGGCCAAGGCTCTTGTTATCGGTGGCCATACTTCGCTCACCCTGAAGCACGTTGATTTCTACTTCAGTCTGCCCATCGGCAGCGGTGCTGAAGGTCTCGCTCTTCTTGGTGGGGATGGTGGTGTTCCGGTCAATCAACCGGGTCATCACACCGCCCAGCGTCTCGATACCCAGCGAAAGCGGGGTCACGTCGAGAAGCAGGATTCCGGTTCCGGTTCCGTCGCCCACGGTCTCACCGCTCAGAACAGCAGCCTGGATCGCGGCACCGACTGCCACCACTTCATCCGGGTTCACCGTCTTGTTCGGTTCCTTGCCAGTCAACTGGCGGACCAGCAACTGCACGCAGGGCATACGGGTGGAACCACCTACCAGGATCACTTCGTCCAGATCCTTGACGTCCATTTTGGCGTCCTGGATGGCCTGGAAGAAGGGCTTCTTCAGCCGGTCGATCAGGTCGCCGCAGAGCTCTTCGAACTTAGCGCGGCTGAGCTTGGTCAGCAAGTGCTTAGGTCCGCTGGCGTCCGCGGTGATGTATGGCAGGTTGATCTCTGTCTCGGTCATACCGGAGAGCTCAACTTTGGCCTTCTCAGCCGCTTCCAGCAGACGCTGGTTGGCCTGCGGGTCCTTGCGAAGGTCGATGCCGTTCTCTTTTTGGAACTCACCAGCCAGCCAGGCCGCCACTTTGGTGTCAAAGTCGTCGCCACCCAGGCGGGTATCGCCGGAGGTGGACTTCACTTCAAACACGCCGTCGGCAATCTCCAGTACGGAGACGTCAAAGGTGCCACCACCAAGGTCGAATACCAGGATGGTCTCTTCTTTGCCGCGGTCCAGACCGTAAGCCAGGGAAGCCGCTGTCGGCTCGTTGATGATACGAAGAACCTTCATACCGGCGATTTCGCCGGCATCTTTGGTCGCTTGGCGCTGCGCGTCGTTGAAATAAGCCGGTACCGTGATGACCGCTTCGGTGATTTTGTCACCAAGGAAGGCCTCGGCGTCAGCTTTCAGCTTGCCCAGGACCATCGCCGAAATCTGCTCGGGAGTGTAGTCAGTCCCATCAACGGAGACGCGGTCTCGCGTGCCCATCTTGCGCTTGATGCTGATGACCGTGCGCTCTGGGTTGACGATAGCTTGACGCCGCGCGGCGGCACCAACCACTCGGTCACCATTCTTCTGGAACGAGACGACGGAGGGGGTTGTTCGCGCCCCTTCGGAGTTCGGTATCACTTGCGGCTCGCCACCTTCGACGACGGCGATGACCGAGTTGGTGGTACCGAGGTCGATACCTACTGTTTTAGCCATTTTCGGATGTATCCTCCATTATGGGTATTGGGCCTTGACCCTCTCCCGATTGATTGCTCTGTATATAATATACACCACTTGAGTATATTGTTGTCAAGTGTTTTGTGTGGTGTAATTAATATCTGTTATTATTACCTGGTTTTTGCGGGGAGATGTATGACGAAACCTTCGGTATCGGGACGAATATCCTGCGATGTGGGCCACCAGCCCCGTGTCGACGGGTTCCATCGCCCCAAGGGGCTCCATCACCCGTCGCTGATCAGATGGCTGCCCGCGTCGCTTCGCTCCTGCGGGCGCTGGGGTAAACTGGCATTAAAGGAGAAATCTACATGGAAAAGCAAAAACAAAACAGTAAGCGAATCCATATCGTGATCGAAGCAGTAGTCTGTATCGCTATACTGGCTGGCTTAACAAAAATACTTGCCCCGATCTATCTGGGGGCACAGGATTTAGCCCGGTCATCGAACACACAGGAACATGCTAAGCTCATCGGTGATGCATTGAAAATTTACTGTGCCAAGAACAACGGGCGTCTTCCACTTGCCGAACGCTGGTGTGATGCCCTGCAACCACACGTCGCACCTGATGCTTACTTCAATCTTCATAAATGGCAGCGTAATGGTATTAACACGGAGCCATATGCGATGGTCCGTGCAATGGGGGGTGTTAACCTCAATAACCTCAAAAACCCAGAGAAGACTGTGGTGTTCTTCGAAATTGCGGAGCGCAAACCTAATGTGTCAGGTGACATTCGAATGCAGGTTCCACCACATGGTGAGCGTAAATGGAATGTGGTGGTGATGGCAGATGGCAACAGGAAACTTGTCAAGATGCCCGCGACAGTCACGCGTTAACCCGCCTGTGCCAATGTGAAGGAGATGTCGAGATGCCAAACGAATCAAAACACAAACCCAAGATACCTAAATGGGTCATTGGGTTCATCACCGTGGTTTTGGTTCTTTCCTATCTGTGGATGTTGTTACAGGGTGTAAAGAACACAAGCACGAACACTCATCGGTGGTCTGCCAACCAAGATACGGCCAAGATAATCGGTAGAGCCCTGTCGCTCTATTATGAACAGAATGACTACTACCTGCCTCCTGCCGACCGATGGGCGACCGCCTTACAGCCATGTGTGAATGAGGTGGTAGACAGAGCCCATAAAAAATACCTCAATCGTCTCAAGAGAGAAGGTGTGAAGGCACCAGCAAGCCCGAAACAACCGGTTAGTGTGGTCACATGGGAATCTGGCGGATATCGATACGAGCCATTTGCCATGAACCGAGCATTGAGTGGCGTCTATGTGAAGAGGATCAAGCACCCAAGGCAGGTGGTCGCTTTCTACGAGACCACCGACCGAGAGCCAAACCTGTCGGGTGACCAGAGCATTCAAGTGGCACCTTATGGCGAACGCCAGTGGAACACGATGGTGATGGCTGATGGAAGCCGCTTGACTACCGAACAGGCTGAAGACGGCACCGGTCAGCGCGTCGACCATTGGGATATGGCTGTGACCATCCGCTCGATGCCGTAGGTGGCAGCGGGGCTGGTGGATTGCGGTATGGGCAATCGGCCCGCGTCGACGGGTTCCATCGCCCCAGGGGGCTCCATCACCCGTCGCTGATCAGATGGCTGCCCGCGTCGCTTCGCTCCTGCGGGCGCTGGCGGAGGGCACCCTGCGCCCGCTTGCGGGCTGCAAATAGCTAGACGCGCGGTGGGTGACTAAACCCGCGGCATGTCGCGTCTGATATCATTCAGGTCCGTTCGCCAATCACCGGAAATCATAAACAACCTCTGAAATCCGCAACCCTGGGCACCGGATTATACCCAGACGCGCTTGTATACTGAGTACAGTGGAATCATCACCAGGAGATACAATAGTTATGACTAGGTTCGCAGCAGTTATACCCCTCGCACTCTCTGCGGTGCTTGTGGGTGCGCCCCTCACGGCATCATCGGCGACGGCGGTGCTTACGGGCACATCGGAGCACCCAGCAAGGATCATTTGTGGCACATCGCCCGAAGCACTTCAGATGGGCCGCTACATCGCCAGCTTTTTAGGTGCTCGCCGATGCCCTGCGAAGCTTGTGACAGGCGGTACTCTAAACACAAACACCACCGTGACACAGATTGTTCTGGCCACCCCTGAATATCTGAAGTCACTGGCACCGTCGGTGAAAATGCCCGGCTTCACGGCCAAATCACGTGATGAAGCTTATGTGCTGGATGTGAAAACAGGCAAGCAGGGATCGACAATATTACTAATAGGTAAGTCTATCACCGGGGTAAGGGCTGCGACTGCGCGGTTCGTGTGCAAGATTGCCAACGATGGCCGTCAGCTGACAATGCCCGTCGGCAGGGAACAGGCTGACCCCTTCATCAAGCTTCGTGTGACGAACCCGGGCAACCCGTCTCGGCGTCAAACCCCCTTCACATCGCCATTCAAATCCACCGACATAGAAACATGGCCTTTAAGTAAGATCCGTGCCTACCCTGAAATGTTCTGGCAGTTCGGGTTCAATGGATTGCAGTTGGGTGAGTGCCGCGGCTATAGCAGCGTGCCTGACAGCGACATCGTGCGCATCAGAACCGCGCAACAGACGATGTACAAAGGGGCCCGCGACTACCATATGTACACCTCAATGTTCATGTGGGGTGACGCGCTGTTTGATGAGTTCGAGACCTTTTCCTGGAATAACCCCACCGAACGCAAGGTGATGCGCCTCTTCCAAAAAGACCTGGCGATGGACTATGGTCCGCTGGTCGACCATATCATCGTGCATGTGGGCGATCCGGGTGGCTGCAGCCGCGATGGCTGTGACCTCTATAAAACGCCGCAGGAGATCACCGCATCTGCACTGGCTGAGTTCAGGAAGGTGAACCCTAAGATCGTGGCCACGCTGAGCACCTGGGCGAACAGCTATTTCTGGCGCAAGAGTCCGAAGCGAATCGACATGTCCAACTATGCGCCGATGTTCCCCGGGATGGCCTCGCAGACCGAATACAACGAGCCCGTGCCTGGAGGCGCGAAGTTCATGGATGCAAGCTACATGCCCAAGGATGTGGGCATCGCCATGAACCGCGACTATAATGAGCAGCAGGCGGATATGATCTGCGCGAATGGCCGCCCTGCGGACATCTGGAGCTGGTATATCGGCGACAACGAGATGATCAACACCTACTGGTTCGCCATGAAGCATACCGATGCGATGATCAGTAAGATGCCTGACAAGGCGCGCGACCAGATCAACATGGAGACACATGACCTATGCTGGCATGGCTGGCCGCAGGTGATTACCGCGTATGTGGGTGCTCAGAAGCTGTGGAACCCCCGGAAGCCCTTACTGAAGATCGAGCGTGAGTTCTGTGTGGCAGGTTTTGGTCCACAGAACGCTGACGCAGTGCTGCAGCTCTACCTCACGGTGGAGAATGGTTGGAACCAGGCACTGCCGACCCCGCCCAACTGGGGAACCGCCGAATATAGTGCGCAACTGACCAAAGTGCTGCAGCAAGCTGCCAGTATCAAATTCCCGACGGGCTGGAAGCCCAACTTCGCCTTCCTGTGCCGGTGAAGAACTATATCGAAATGCTCACCGCGCGGGTCAAGCTGATGCGGGCGGTCTCTGACGCCAAGATGCAGATCGATGCCGCACGGAAGCGTCTGAAGGTCGGCAGTGTCAATAAGGCGAAGAGCCTGGCGTTGGCCGTGACCGACAGCTCCGGTTCACAGCTCATCGGCGTGAACGGCATGGACATCCCCATCCGGCTGGAGCCGGGCATGGCCGTGGGTGTGAGCTTCCGCGCCATCAAGGACTTCTCAAAGCTGGGTCTGATCAGTTGCACCTGGAGCAGCAGCAACTCGGGCTATACTTTATCGCTATATGACTCCGTGGGCGGCAAGCTGTTGGCGCAGAAGGTGATCACCAACCAGCCAGATAACGAGATGGCCTGGCTAGAGACCAAGCAGCTTTCTGGCACCTTCTACCTGGAGGCATCGAATCCTACAGGCAGTGACATTGGGGTCTACGGATCAGTCAATGGCAGCGAAGGAATCAGTGTGCTCATCAACCGTCAGGCGATACCTGAGGAACCGGCGGAGATCATGCAGTTGAAGCAACAGCTTGTGAAGTCGCTGCCAAACCTGCCCATCGACCCGATGTACAAGATGGACGCCAGCATCGTGAATCCCGGCTATACGACGCTTACATTTGCCCAGATCATCGAGCGGATGTAGCATTGAGCAGAGGGGCGGATGAGGTTGCCGATATTCGCAACCCGATCCATGTTTAGGTGCATCCGTATCAACAGACTGTTTATGTTTGCTGGCAGTCCGGCACCCCGAAGGGGTAGCGGTTCTTATAGCCACGGGTAAGCGCAGCGCAACCCGTGGTAGGCACACAAAAACAATTTACCCCGAAGGGGTCTGTTGTAATGACCAGGTTGCCTGGCATCTGAAGAGATACGACCCACTTCGGGGTAGGGACCGGTGTACCGCTTTCCAGGGGTTGCGCTTCGCTTACCCCTGGCTATAAGAATCTTACCCACTTCGTGGGTGTCCGGAGGCCCGCCGCCGTAGATGCGGGTAGTGAATTGCCCTGCATCCGTATAAAAGGAGTTATCTATCTGTATGACCAAGAATAACATAGCACTCCCTCTCGCCATCGCTGTGATGTCGTCGCTGCCAGCAGCGGCTGGAACGAGTCCGCAGGCGGTGATCACCGGCAGCGTGAAGCAGCCGGTGCGCATCCTCTGCGAGCAGTCGCCGGAAGCGGCCAAGATGGGAAGATACCTTCGCGACTTCTTGAAAGCGCGGCACTGCCCTGCCACCGTTGTGCTGAAAGGCACTCTAATTCCTGACAGCCAGGCCACACAGATGGTATTAGCTACACCAGGCAGCCTGCCCTCATTGGCCTCAGAGGTATCAGTGCCGAAGTTCGCCAAAGCTGCCCGCGATGAGGCTTTTGTGCTGGATGTGCGCGCTGGGAAGACGAGCTCTACGCTTTTACTAATAGGTAAGTCGCCTGCAGGCCTGCGTGCCGCCGCCTCCCGGTTCGTGTGCAAGCTGGCCAATAACGGCAAGCAGCTCAGCATCGACAGCGGCAGGGAGCAGGTCGACCCCTTCATCAAGCGAAGACTGATCTTTGTGGGTGACCCGGCACGGCGCCAGGTACCCTTCGGCTCGCCATTCAAAGACGCAGACTACGAGACATGGTCGGAAGCCCGAATCCGGGCCTACCCGGAGCTGTTCTGGCAGTTCGGCTTCAACGGCTTACAGGCGGGCGAATACCGCGGATATGGCAGCGTGCCCGACAGCGACATGCCTCGCATCCGCAAGGCGCTTCAGACGCTGTATAAAGGCGCCGGTGATTATGATCTGTTCCGCTCGATGTTCATATGGGGTGACTGCCTGTTTGACGAGGGCGTGACCTACTCCTGGAACAATGGCACGGAACGCAAAATCATGCGTCTATACCAAAAAGACATCGCCCGCGACTTCGGTCCGTTGATCGACCACTTCATCATCCATGTGGGCGACCCGGGCGGCTGCAGCCGTGACGGCTGTGATCTGTACAAAACGCCGCAGGACCTCACCACATCGATGCTGGAGCAGTTCCGCAGGTATAATCCCAAGATGATCGGCACCCTGAGCACCTGGGCGAACAGCTATTTCTGGCGGAAAAGCCCGGTCAAACTCGACATGTCTAATTATGGGCCGATGTTCCCCGACATGGTGGCGCAAAAGGAGTTCAACGAGCCGATTCCGAGCGGTGCGAAGTTCATGGACGACCACTTCCTTCCGATGGACGTCGGCATCGCGATGAACCGCAGCTACAATGAGCAGCAGGCGGACATGATCCGCTCGCACAACCGGCCTGCCAGCATCTGGAGCTGGTATATCGGCGACAACGAGATGTTGAACACCTACTGGTTTACCATGCAGCACACCAACAATATGCTGAGCGCCATGCCGGACAAGGCGCGGGAGCAGATCGACTGGGAGACGCACGACCTCTGCTGGCATGGATGGCCCAACATCATCAGTGCCTATGTCGGCTCACAGAAGCTGTGGAACCCTCGTCGACCACTCATCGACATCGAGAGGGAGTTCTGTGTGGCCAGCTTTGGTCCGCAGAACGCCGAGGCAGTGCTGGGACTCTATCACGCGGTGGAGAGCGGCTGGACACAGCCGATACCCACACCGGAGAAGTGGGGCACACCGGAACACAACGCCTACCTCACCCAGGTGCTTCAAAAGGCCAGCAGCATCAAGTTTCCACCCAACTGGAAGTCCAATTTCGCCTTCCCTGTGCCCGCTCAGAAGTATGTGGAGCTGCTTACAGCCCGCGTCAAGCTGATCAGGGCGGTCTCGCAGGCGCAACTGGCTTTGGATTCCCTGCGCAAACGCCATGGCATCACGAAAAGCAACCGCGCGCAGACGCTGTATTTCAAGGCGGAAGACAGCCGCGGTGGGGAAGTCGCCGCGGCCCGAAATTACGAGATATCCATGCCGTTACAGCCAGGGCACACGCTTGGCGTGAGCTTCAATGCGATCCGTGACTTCCAGAAGGCGGGCATTGTCAGCTTCGGCAACCCAGGTTGTGGCATGACCCTTAGTCTGTATGATAAGCAGGGTGGGAAGCTGCTAGCCCAGAAGGTGTTTACGTCTTTGCCTGCGGAGCAGTGGATCACCCTGGACACAGACCAGCCTGCTGGTGGCTACTATCTGGAGGTCAGCGACCCGACGGGCGTGCCGACCGGCGTTTACGGATCCGCCGTGGCGAAGGAGGGCGTCACTGTGTATACCAACGGCCAGGCTGTGCCGTCTGAACCGGCGGAGTTGATGCAGCTCAAGCGGAAGCTGATTGAGGAGCTGCCCAACCTGCCCATCGACCCGATGTGGAAGATGGACCGCTCCATCGCCAACCCGGGATTCACCGTACCCACCTTCGCGGAGATGATCGAGCGGATGTAGGGGATGACGTCGAGTACACAGGGTATCAGCACGCTGAACTACCCTGTGTACCGCTACAGAGCCATGGGACACCAGAAAATACCTCGACTTCATCCCCATCCGTGCTGCGAGGGGATGTAGCCACACCATCATTGTGACCATTCAATCAGCACGCGTTTCGTCATTGTTTCCACTCCTCTAGATAACCACGGATTAATGTTTGTGATATTCACTAAGATTTTCATGAAATTCGCTCAAGATGCCCCTTGATCGCGATTTTTTTGCGGTATAACGTAATTGATGAAAAAAGGATAGAGGATATAATCCACTATTCTACCATTAAGTGGTGCTGCACGTAGTTGTGGGCAGACCATAAATGCTTGATATATAGCCAGCCTAGATGTCTTCCAGATATCTAGCGAATGGAAGAGTCCTGGAGGTTTCCTGTTGAAAAACACCGCGTCTTGTGTAGCTGTATGCCTAGCAATACTCATAACGCTAATTCAAATTCCCGTTTCCGCATACGCCCAGGGAGGCACCGTCGAAGCCTGGTCAGGATTACGAATCCTTCCGGGTGAACAGAACGGCTTTGTCTCCATATCTGCTGGCGGCGTTTACGCTGGATTGAAGCGTGATGGATCGATTGTATGTTGGGGTTCACAGATAGATAACATGATGAAGGTGCCCGAACCCAACAGTGGTTTCATAGCTGTTTCAGCGGGTCGTGAGCAGGTAATCGCCCTCCGAAAAAACGGATCTGTGGTGATATGGGGCCGAAATGACTACGGCCAATGTACCGTTCCTGAGCCAAACAGTGGGTTCGTTGCGGTAAAAGCCGATGCTTATCATAGCAACAATCCACTTTGTATGGGTATCAAGAGTGATGGATCTGTTGTATATTTTAGCGCGGACACCATTTACAATATTGTGTTTACCAATCTCGCTTCGGTCTCATCGAGTTCAAACGACTATGGCTCCAACTATTCAATCGGTGTGAAGACTGACGGATCCTTGATATACGATGGCTATGGCGGAACCAGTATGGAACCCCTACCACAACCCAATACCAACTTTACCGCAGTATCATGCGGAGCAAGCCATGCTGCTGCCCTAAGAAAAGATG
This sequence comes from Armatimonadota bacterium, assembly GCA_963677485.1. Lineage (GTDB taxonomy): Bacteria > Armatimonadota > HRBIN16 > HRBIN16 > HRBIN16. The sequence continues at coordinate 3,518,604 of OY781964.1, forward strand.
GTTCGATCGTCTGCTGGGGAGAGAACGCATACGGCAAATGCTCTGTTCCTGAGCCAAATACCGGCTTTGTGGAAGTAGCAGCCGGCGTTCAGCATACCGTAGGACTGAAAAGCGATGGGTCGGTGGTGTGCTGGGGTTCCAACATCTATGGTCAGTGTACACCGCCTGTACCTAACGAAGGGTTTGTCAAAATCTTTGCGGTTGGCTACGGCACGATTGGCCTTAAGCGAGATGGATCATATGTCTATTGGGGTATCCGTAACCAATATCTGATGCCAGGACGTAATGAGGGTTTCACCAAACTGACCTGTGGTGGTGGTTATATTGCCGGAATGAAGCAAGGTGGCAGCCTCACCGTTTGGGGCGGGCACGGGTATGACGTGTATCCCCTGGATGTCGTTCCATATCCGAACCAAGACTTTATCGATGTGGCGTTAGGTGACCAGCACGCGATTGCCGTGAAGAGTGACGGGTCGGTGGTCACCTGGGGACGCCATGACGACGGCGGATGCACTCTACCTTATCCCAATACGGAATTCAAGGCTGTAGCGGCAACCAAGGCTACTAATCAAGCCTATAACTTAGGGCTAAAAAAAGATGGTTCTGTGCTGAGCTGGAACACCGGTAACCTGGCAGCTTATAAGATACCTCAGCCTAATTCAGACTTCACAGCGATAGACGCAGGTGACTACCATTTCCTGGGGTTGAAGAGTGACGGGTCGATAGTCTGTTGGGGGAGTTCAAGCCCCAGCCTTACCACCGTTCCAGAACCAAATACCGATTATGTTGCCATCGCCGCCGGCAGCTCGCATAATGTGGCATTAAGACGTGATGGCTCTATAGTATGCTGGAGCCAGTATACTTCTGCTGATATATGCACGGTTCCGGAACCAAACCAGGATTTTGTGGGCATCGCCGCGGGCTATGATTATTCCTATGGCCTCAAGCGTGACGGGTCTGTGGTGGGTTGGGGATCCAACTATGGGACCACATTTGAAATGCCAGCTAAGGGGCCCGGTGTGATGTCCATCGCTGCGTTTTATCGTAGTTTACTCATGATTCGCAGCCAGCAGAACGTGCCAGGGCAGATCAGTTTGAGAGGTTTTACTGGCAGCGTGCCATCTCAACGGTTTACGGCCACCATCACCAGTATGGCTAATCCAGCCCTTAGTCAATGCCTTAATCTGCAACCGCAAATTGATGGCCGCTATAACCTGTCAACTTACCTGCAACCGCCATACAATATACGTCTAGCCAGCCCTCACTTCCTCACTGCCAAAGCCACAAATGTGGCACCAGGGCAGAACACCGGTTTTGAGCTGATCAATGGCGATGCCAATGGTGATGGTCTGATCAATCTGTTCGACTACGTGGTTTTGGACTCTCACTTCAACAGCAATGATCCGATGGCCGATCTTGATGGTGATGGAAGTGTCAACCTGTTCGACTATGTCATCATCGATCAAGGTTTTGGAGCGTTAAGTGAATAACAACATGTTTACACACAGAGGAGACATCCACGTGAAATGGACACACAGCCGTATGGCAGCATGGGTATGGTCAGCACTAGTCATTGTAATGACGTGCAGCATATGTCACGCACAGAGCGGAACGGTAGAGGCATGGGGTCAACGCCGTGTTCTTCCTGGTAATATTCCTGGGCTTACGGCGGTGCTTGCTGGCAAGAGCCATACGGTCGGGTTGAAAAGCGATGGATCGATAGTGGCTTGGGGAGATAACACATACGGGCAGTGTGATTTCTCTAACTCGACGGAATCTTTCGTGTCGATCGGGGCAGGGGTGTCGCAAACATATGGGGTGACTCAAGCCGGCACCATCGTTTGTTGGGGCGACAACCATGACCTGTTGTGCAACGTGCCTTCGCCAAACAATGACTTTACCAAAGTGGTATCCACTGTGGGTTTTGCAGCCGGCCTAAAGCGAAATGGTTCAGTGATATGCTGGTCAATTATGGGGGCCAATGTCAGCGAACCTAACAGCGGTTTCATAGACATCATAGCAGGCGACAAATCTATATTTGGCCTAAAGAGCGATGGGTCAGTCGCCATGTTAAGCACACCAATGAATAGCTGGGATCTGCCAAATCCGAATACGGACTTCATTGCGATCGCAGCAGGTGACAGGCACCGAGTAGGCCTAAAAAGAGACGGCTCGATCGTTTGCTGGGGCGATGTATGGGGCTACAGTGACAAAGGACAGATGATCGTACCGGAACCCAATACGGACTTCGTGGCCGTGGCTGCCGGTGGCGACTACACTGTAGGGCTTAAGCGTGATGGTTCCATAGTCTGCTGGGGTGACACCACCTACAATCGGTGCAAAGTGCCCTTACCGAATCATGATTTTGTATCGATATCCTCAATGGGTGGACATTCGGTCGCCCTCAAGAAGGATGGAACTGTGGCTTGGTGGGGGACCGAATGTAATGTCCCAGTCGTTAACGAGGGTATTAAAGCCATAGCCACAGGCTACGATCATGTCGTGATGCTGAAGCAGGACGGTACGGTGGAGTGTATAAGTGCTTTCCCCGATAACATGCCGGCCGTTCCGCTACCTAACAAGAATTTTACCGACGTCATCGCCGCTAGAAGCTATGCGGCTGGATTGAAATCAGATGGCTCTATCGTCACTTGGGGGAATTTTAGTGCTGCTAGCTCAGTGTCGGGTACCGGCTATACAGCGATCGTAGGCGGAGGGCAACATATCGCCGCGCTAAAGAGCACCGGCGTTGTGAGGAGTTGGGGCGACAACTGGTTAAAACAGACCGAAATTCCATCGCCTAATAGTGGTTTCACAGCGATTGCTGCAGGGGAAAATTTCACCCTGGGGTTGAAAACTGATGGTTCGGTGGTTGGCTGGGGTGATAACCTTGCGGATCAGTGCACCGTGCCTCAACCTAACCAGGATTTCATGGCCATCGCCGCCGGATATAACCATTCTGCCGGCTTGAAGCGAGACGGATCGATTGTTTGCTGGGGTGGAAATACCTTTGGTCAGTGCAACATACCAAGCCCTAACCAGGATTTCGTGGCCGTATATGCCAGTGGTGATAACACTGTCGGAATGAAGCGTGATGGATCTGCCGTTTGCTGGGGTTATGATGTGAATGGTCAAACCCGCGTGCCTGAACCTAACAACGGGTTTATATCTGTCACACCAAGCAAAGGTGCGATTTACGCCATCCGCGCGATGCACCCTGTCTCTGGCCAGGTTGTACTTGGAGATTACCTGGGCGATGTATTAAACCGACCACTCATTGCCACAGTGAGCAGCAGCGTCAATCCTGTACACAGCCAGAAATTCAGCATGTTGCCACAATTGAATGGTGCATATACTCTGTCAAGCTACCTGCTTCCACCATATGACATCTATATATCGAGCCCGCATTTTCTTACGGCCAAAGCGGCTAATACGGCCCCGGGGACAGGAGTGAATTTCACGCTCGTGAACGGCGATGCTAACGGTGATGGTCAGATCAATCTGTTTGACTATGTGGAACTTGATACCCACTTCGGCGGAAATGATCCGATGGCCGATCTCGACGGCGATGGGGCAGTCAACCTGTTCGACTACGTGGTCATAGACCAGAACTTCGGAGCAGTCGGAAACTAGATCGAAGCAAATAACCGTTCTGAGATGCCGAAAGACAGGTTATCACGATAACTGGCATCTGAACCACCAAACTCGGAGGCCGAAATAATGAAACCAGCAGTTCTACAGCTTAGGAACCAGATCGTCTGTGTGATGTCATTCCTCATGCTTGTGCTTGCCTGTGCCGCTAGTCATGCCCAGGGCGGAACCCTGGAGGCCTGGGGCAATACACGGATACTACCCGGTGAACAGAATGGGTATGTATCGATATCGGTGGGTGGAGTGATCGCAGGGCTGAAACGTGACGGCACTATAGATTGCTGGGGTGCGATATATGATTCTATGCTCCATGTGCCTGAACCGAATGCTGACTTCGTGGCGGTATCGGCCGGTCGACAGCAAGTGATCGGCCTGAAAAAGGATGGGTCTGTGGTCATATGGGGGGTGAATGACAAAGGCCAGTGCTCAATTCTAGTGCCGAACAACCGATTTGTAGCCGTTCAAGCTGACTTGTGGCACTATAATCTACCGTATGTGGCCGGTGTTAAGGACGATGGGGCGGTGGTCTACTTTGGATATACAGTAGCGCCCAACCAAGCATTGCATGGGGTTGCATCGCTATCATCTAGTTCGAGCTTCTTCTACCCGCCCTATTCGATCGCCCTTAAAATCGACGGTTCACTTGACTACGATGGGTATAGAGAAACGCTTCATGCAACCATACCCCTGCCCAATGAGAACTACGTTGCCGTATCCTGCGGAGCCAGACATGCTGCCGCGCTGAAAAAGGATGGTTCTATAGTCTGTTGGGGTTACGAAGACAGTGGTCTGTGTGATGTTCCGCTGCCGAACACTGATTTTGTTTCAGTGGTCGCAGGCGAAAACTACACCGTAGGATTAAAGCGTGATGGTTCTGTAGTCTGCTGGGGAGATAATGGCTATAACCAGTGTACTCCCCCAGAGCCCAATGAAGGGTTTGTCAGTATCCACACGCTTGGGTTCGGCACCGTAGGTATTAAACGCGATGGGTCGTGTGTATACTGGGGGAAGCCTAGTCTCTATTTCATCCCGACAGGAAATAGTGGATTCACCAAGATAGCGTGCAACATTAACCGCTTGGTGGGGCTTAAAGATGACGGCAGCATCACATGTTGGGGAGATAATGGGCATCCCGAATTAGGCTTGAACATCGTTCCAGAACCGAATACGGACTTCGTCGACATCTCCGCCGGCTACCAGCATTCCGTAGGGGTGAAGCGCGATGGGTCTGTGGTCTGTTGGGGCAGCAATGATTATGGACAATGCACGGTACCGCAGCCGAATACTGACTTTGTCTGCGTTCGTGCCACAGTAAACAGCAATAATGGTCTCAAGAAGGACGGCACCATAGTCACTTGGGGGCAAGCCGATCCGGTTCCAGCGCCTAATCGAGACTTCACAGCCATCGCCGTCGGTTACAATCACTTCGTCGGATTGAAGAGTGATCATAGTGTCGTTTGTTGGGGGAACAACACCGGCATGCAATGCAATGTGCCAACGCCCAACAGCCATTTTGTCGCCATCGCCGCCGGTCAATATCACACTGTTGGCTTGAAGGATGACGGCACTGTGGTCTGCTGGGGAGCACGCTCCGACGGGCAATGCACAGTTCCCGAGCCCAACCAAGATTTCGTGGCAATAGCAGCAAGCGACCAAAACAGTGTGGGCCTTAAACGAGACGGTTCGATAGTCGTCTGGGGATCGGACGCCTCCAAGCAATGTACCGTTCCAGAGCCAAACAGCGGTTTTCAGAACATCGCAGCGGGCTACCATACTGTTTATGGGATCCGAAGCCAACAGTCATTAGCGGGCCGTATTCTGTTGTCTGGATTAGCTGCTGGTGCCCCGGTTCGTCCAGTGACCGCCATCATCAACAGCACGTCCAATCCCAGCATCACTCAGTGTCAAGATATCAATCCACTATCGGATGGCACATATTCAGTCTTCAGTTATCTGAAACCACCGTACCAAATAACACTGTCGAGCCCCCATTTTCTCTCAACGAAAGTGACAGGGGTCGCGCCTGGCACGACCCAAAACTTCACGCTCGTCAACGGTGATGCGAACGGCGACGGTCAGATCAACCTGTTTGACTACGTGGTGCTGGACACACACTTCAACAGCAGCGATCCGATGGCGGACCTCGACGGGGACGGGCAGGTGAACCTGTTCGACTATGTGGTCATCGACCAGAACTTCGGAGCGGTAGGCGAGTAACAGCAAGTTTGTGGCAGCCGTGATGGCTGCCACTCCGATCAAGCTTGGGTACGATCCGATAGGGTATGAGGAGATCATTCAGTGAGTAATCGCAAACGGACACTCGTTTATTTTGTAGTGTGTATCATGGCATTCCTGGCGAATGTTACAGCGAATTCAGATGCTTTGGTGCCGAAAGGTACCGTCGAAGTATGGGGTTTTTGGAAGCAGTTACCTGGAGAGATGACGGGCTTTACTCAGGTATCTGCAGGTGGAAACCACTCCGCTGGCTTGAAACGCGACGGGTCCATCGTCTGTTGGGGTGGTAACGCCTACTTTATGAGTACAGTGCCTGCGCCAAACAGGGATTTTGTGGCGGTGTCAGCAGGGAGGAACCACACAGTCGGCTTGAAACGCGACGGTAGTGTGGTTTGCTGGGGAGATAATTATGAAAAGCAGTGTAATGTGCCAGCACCAAATGCCGACTTTACGGCCATTGCGGCAGGGAATGAATTCACTCTTGGTTTAAAACGCGATGGTTCCATTGTGAGTTGGGGCTGGAGAGTGGGTGACCTTCCTGTGCCGCTGCCAAATTCGGATTTCGTGGCGATCAGCGCTAAAGCAGATCATGTGGCAGCACTAAGGCGTGATGGCACGATCGTATGCTGGGGAACAAACCTCTACGGACAGTGTGATGTGCCGGGTGAGAACGCGGAATTTGTAGCTGTAGCTGTGGGCACCAATGTAACAGTAGGTCAGAAACGTGATGGTTCTATTGTTGTATGGGGTGATTGCTCACCGGGTTGGGCAAGCCCACCGGAACCGAATCAAGATATCTCGACGATCGCGGCAGGCTACAACGGACTGGGAGCGGTAAAACGTGATGGTTCCGTTATCTGCTGGGCACTATATCCCGTCATCCTGCCAGTACCAAACAAGGATTTTGTTTCAGTGCAGATAGGTACTGGGAACTTCGTTGGATTGAAACGCGACGGCACGGTGGTGTGCTGGGGGCCTAATGGCAATGGGCTGCCTACGCCGGATTTTCATAATGACGATTTTGTTGATCTTGCTGGTCGTGGATCTTTCTGGCTCGGACTCAGGAGTAATGGCACACTGACTAAAGTGGGGTGGGGCGACGCTATCGATAAAGTACCGTTAGTGCCTGATCCTAATACAGGATTTGTAGATGTCGTGATGGGTAAGGACGGGGTATTTCTGGGGTTGAAGAAAGATAGCACGATTGCATCATGGTATTTGGACCATGTTGGACTCTCACCCATGCCTGTTCCTGAGCCTAATAGCGACTATACAGCAATTGCGGCTGGAAATGTCGTACGGGCAGGCTTAAAAAAGGACGGCTCAATTGTGTGCTGGGGTGACAATACCTATGGGCAGTGTACTGTCCCATCTCCCAATCAAGACTTCATTGGAGTAGCAGTCGGATATCGTCATACAGTCGGTTTGAAAAAAGATGGAAAGATAATCTGCTGGGGCAGTGCTGATGATAACGCCCTATCGGTGCCATCACCAAACGCGAATTTCGTCTCAGTCTATGCGAGTGATACCCACTCGGCTGGTCTGAGGAGTGATGGAACTGTTGCATGCTGGGGCAATAATACAGCGGGCCAGCTTATTGTTCCGGTTCCTAATGCCGACTTTACCAGTGTCGCGTTGGGTTCGTATACTTCGATTGCATTACGTAAAGACGGAACAGTTGCATGCTGGGGTAACAATGACGGTGGCGCCCTGAACATTCCTGAACCTAATGGTGGGTTCATCGCTGTTGCCGCAGGTGAAAGCACCGTGGCCGCAATACGTAAAACTCAGTTGATATCGGGTACCATGCAGCTCAGTAATTTCCTTGGTACTACTGCCAATCACCAATTTTCCACTACTGTGACTAGCCTTGCGACCCCCGGAGTCACACAGTATCCAGTCATGCTGCCTGGTGATGGTGGTATATATGCGATATCCACCTACCTGCCACCGCCGTATAACGTCCGTGTCGCGAGCCCTCATTTCCTTGCGGCTAAGGCATCCGGTGTGGCCGCAGGTCAAGCAACCAACTTCCAACTCACTAACGGTGATGCGAACGGCGATGGCCAGATCAACTTGTTTGACTATGTAGTGCTGGACACCCACTTCAACAGCAGCGACCCAATGGCCGATCTGGATGGGGACGGCAGCGTCAACCTGTTCGACTATGTGGTTATCGACCAGAGCTTTGGTGCTGTAGGTGAATAATCATAGCAACTCTATAATCGCAGCAATATCCGGAACCTCGACCGAGCACAGAACGCAGATCCTTGGAGGCAAATTCGTGAACCTAGCGGTAAAGAGACTCTTACATCAACCTGCATGGCTGATATCTATCGTGATGATATGCATCTGCTGTGCTGCCGTCTTGGCACAGGGCGGAACAATCGAAACCTGGGGGCGGCAAGCGATTGTCCCAGGTGAACTAACAGGGTTTACTGACATTTCGGCTGGTCGATATCACACCGCTGGCCTGAAGTTTGACGGTTCTGTGGCCTGCTGGGGATATAACTATTACGGGCAGTGTAATATACCTGCCCATAACCAGCACTTTGCCGAGGTTGCAGCGGGAACAAGCCACACTGTAGGGCTGAAAGATGATGGCTCAGTCATCTGCTGGGGTGACAACTACTACGGTCAGTGCAACGTGCCGTTGCCTAACCAAAACTTCATCGCGGTCGCCGCGGGGGAACGCCACTCGATTGGTCTGAAGAAGGATGGTTCCGTAGTCTGCTGGGGTGACAACACATACACCCAATGCACAGCACCATCGGCTAACAGTGACTTCGTATCGATCGCAGCCGGTTGGTACCACTCCGTCGGGCTCAAACGAGATGGATCTATAGTATGTTGGGGTGACAACAACCTCGGGCAGGGCACGGTACCTGCGGATAATAGTGGCTTTATCGCCATATCCGCAGGAAATGCGTTGACGGTTGGGTTGAAGAGCGATGGGTCGGTGGTTTGCTGGGGACGAAATAACCTCCAGCAGTGCGTGGTACCTGCACCGAATTCGGGATTTGCCAGCATCGCCGCCGGTGCCTTCCACGTGGTTGGGTTGAAGGTGGATGGCACAACGGTATCCTGGGGCGACATGGTGCCTACTCTGACCATTGGAGATAATCGCAACTATGCGGCGATATCGGCTGGTGGTGATCATTCGGTCGGGCTGAAACGTGATGGTTCTGTGGTCTGCAAAGGGTGGAACACCTATGGTGAGTGCAGCGTCCCCAGCCCCAACCAGGGGTTTGTCTCCGTCACCGCAGGTCAGAATCACTCGATCGCCATCCGTAAAGATGGATCCGCGGTCAGTTGGGGACTAAACACCGACAGGCAGTGTTATGTTCCAGAACCGAACCTGGGATACATCTGTGTATCGGCTGGAACATCACATTCCGCGGCCGTGCGGCGTGATGGAACGGCTGTGGCATGGGGCAACAATAGCTCCCGACAGTGTGATATCTCTACACCTGGTGTGACATTCAAAGCGATTGCTGCTGGCGATCTGTTCACCGTTGGCATCAAGACCGATGGCACCGCTGTCAGTTGGGGTTATAGCGGTGACGATCGAACCTACATGAATAATGTCACAAATGCGAATTTCAAAACGGTGGCCGCTGGTAATCTTCATAATGTGGCTCTCAGGAACAACAAGACCATAGCTTGCTGGGGCAGTAATGTAAAAGGACAGCTCGATATCCCTGGCACCAACCAAGACTTCATAGCGGTAGCCGCTGGAGCTTACCACTCCATGGCTTTGAAGTCTAGTGGTTCAGTTTCTTGTTGGGGCAGCAACACATACGGGCAGTGTGTGGTTCCCATACCCAACACCGGCTTCATAGCAATCGCCGCCGGCTCTGACCATAGTGTTGGATTGAAAGCGGACGGCACGATAGTGTGCTGGGGAAACAACGCTTATGGACAGTGCAATGTGCCGAGTCCGAACAGGGGCTTTATTGCGATCGGCGCGGGTGGAAACTACACACACGGTATCCGCAGCATGGGCCGATTAACAGGCCATGTCCAACTGAATGACTTCAAGGGTAATGTGTTTACCCAGCAAGTGTATGCCATGGTGAACAGCAAAGCCGATCCTGGAACTACACAGTGCCTTGGCTTACTGCCGCAAACCGATGGCAGCTTCGGACTGTTTACGACACTCTTACCTCCATATGATATCCGTGTAGTCAGTCCCCACTTCCTCGCTGCGAAGAGCACCGGTGTTGATTCTACGAGCAGCCTCAACTTCGCTCTAGTCAACGGAGATGCCGACGGCGATAACCAGGTCAACCTGTTCGACATAGTGGTGCTGGATCAGCATTTCGGCAGCAATGACCCGATGTCCGATCTGGACGGCGACGGGCAAGTGAACCTGTTCGACTACGTGGTCATTGACCAGAACTTCGGCGCGCAAGGCGAGTAGATGCCGATTGTGTGGCGGCCGTGACGGCCGCCCCGCAGTTTGAACACGATAGTGGACCTATGAAGTGTGAGGAGATCATTCGTTGATACAAGTTAAGCTTCCGCGTGCGTTTTGGGCAGCCGTGCTCGCAACACTGGTGTTGACACTTGGGAATTGCCCCAAGGCCTTTGCCCAGGGAGGCACCATTGAATCCTGGGGATTATATAAAGTAGTTCCTGGTGGGCTCAAAGGAATCGTGGCCATGGATGGAGGTGGCGTTCACAACGCAGCACTCAGGCGCGATGGGTCAGTCATTTGCTGGGGTGATAATAGCTGCGCTCAGGGAATGGTGCCCTCTCCCAACCAAGATTTTATCGAAGTTGCCGCTGGGTATCATTATACTGTCGGTTTGAAACGCGATGGCTCTGTGGTCTGCTGGGGCGAAAACCATGTGGGCCAGTGCACGGTGCCTTCACCTAACAAGGACTTCATCGCTATCTCCAGTAGTTACCAGCACACTGTCGGATTGAAGCGTGATGGAACTGTCGTTTGCTGGGGTGATAACACAACGGGTCAGTGCAGTGTTTATGCACCCAACCAAGACTTCACCACAGTTTCGGCAGGCGGAGGCCACAGTGCTGGCTTAAAAACGGACGGATCGGTAGTATGCTGGGGAGATAACAGCCTTGGCCAGTACAGTGTGCCTGAGCCCAATAAGGATTTCGTGGCTATCTCTGCAGGAGAATCCCATACCGTCGGATTGAAAAGAGACGGTTCCGTAGTAGGATGGGGTCAGAACTGGTATAAAGAGTGTGACACTCCTGCGCCGAATCAAGACTTCATCGCCGTCTCCGCTGGCAAATTCCACACCGTGGGCTTGAAGAAAGACGGAACCATCGTGTGTTGGGGTAGATACTCCGAAGGACAACTTAGTGTACCCGCACCCAACAAAGATTTCGTTGCTGTGACTGCTGGAGACTGGCATTCAGCTGGCCTAAAACGCGATGGTTCGGTTGTTGCCTGGGGTGACAACTACTGGATACAGAGCAGTGTTCCTGGAGATAACCAGGACTTCATAGCCGTCAGCGCTAGAAATATGCACGTCTGCGGGATGAAAAGCGATGGATCACTTGTTTTCTGGGGTGATAAGGGCTCCCATCTGTATGACATACCCACTCCGAATAAGGATTTTATGTCTGTGTCAATAGGAACCAACCAGGCAGTCGGACTGAAGAAAGACGGCACGGTGGTTTGTTGGGGATATAACGGATATGGCGAATGCAATATCCCTGCGCCCAACAGCGACTTCACTGCCGCTGCTGCCGGCGGTTTCCATTCAATAGGATTGAAGAGCAATGGTTCTGTTGTCTGCTGGGGATCAAATACATATGGCCAGTGCAATGTACCTAGCCCCAATCTAGGTTTTAGTGCACTTGCCGGTGGTGAAAACTTTACTGTCGGGCTAAAGAGCAACGGGACAATCGTGTGTTGGGGTAGAAATGACTTCAACCAGTGCACAGTACCGGCACCGAACCAGGATTTTGTGGCTGTGGCAGCCGGTGACAGCCATGTCATTGGGCTAAAATCAAACGGCTCCGTAGTCTGCTGGGGTAGAAACTACTTCGGGGAATGCGGTGTACCTACTCCAAATACTGAATTTGTTGCGATCTCAGCGAGTCCCTATCAGTCCTGTGGCCTTAAACGTGATGGATCAATAGTTGTTTGGGGCAGCAACATAAAGTCAGAGAAAACTGTACCAGAGCCAAACAGTGGATTTACAGCAATTGCGATGGGTTGGAGTTTTGTATCTGCCATACGCAGCAATAACACTATGTCTGGGCAGGTACAACTGAACAATTTCACCGGCAGCTTACCAGGGCAATTGTTCTCTGCGATCGTGAGTAGCACAGCCGCACCCAGTATCAGGCAGTACCTTAGTGTAGTGCCACAAAGCGACGGTCAGTATTCCCTCTCTACCTACTTGCGACCACCATACGACATACAGATCAGCAGCCCGCATTTCCTGACGGCTAAAGCTGCGAATGTCGGCGTTGGACAAAGTCCCAATGTCGCACTGGTCAATGGCGATGCAGATGGAGATAACCAGGTCAACCTGTTCGACTTCGTGGTGCTGGATCAGCACTTCGGCAGCAATGACCCCATGGCTGACCTGGATGGTGACGGGCAGGTGAACCTGTTTGACTACGTGGTCATCGACCAGAACTTCGGCGCGCAAGGGGAGTAAGCACACCTTAAATGCACCCACCCCGTCAGCGAAACCGCCGCACGGGGTGGGTGCAGGCGTGCCTCACTTCGGGTAAACTGCAAGGTAATAACCCTGCAAGGAGCCTGATCACATGAAGTTATGGTATCAACAACCCGCCGCACGCTGGGTGGAGGCGCTGCCCATCGGAAATGGACGACTCGGCGCGATGCTCTACGGATCGCTGCCCACTGAGCGAATCCAGCTCAACGAAGACACATTCTGGTCAGGATACCCCTATGAGAGCATCAACCCCAAGGCGTTGGCAGCACTGCCCGAGGTCAGACGTCTGATTGCCGAAGGACAGTACCTGCAGGCAACAAAGCTAGCCGACGATTGTATGATGGGCATCCCGCTGGGTCTGCAGAGCTACCAAACTTTTGGAGAGTTAGCGATAGAACATGAGGGGCTGGGGTCATATACGGACTACCAGCGCGAGCTGGATATCGCAACCGCCGTGACCCGAAGCCAGTTCAACAGCCACGGCACCGTGTTTACCCACGAGGCGTTCGCCTCGCACCCGGCACAGCTCATCGTGATGCGGATCACCGCGGATAAGCCAGGCCAAATCAACCTGGACATCAATGCCGAATCACCGCTTGCGGAACGATCATCGGCGGAAGGTCCCCGCTGGGAGGTTAGTGGCCGATGGCGAAGCGGGTCCGGTGAGACTAGCCTGCCGGGCGAGGGGATACGGTTCGTGATGGCCGTGCAGCCTCGTGTGGAGGGTGGAACCTGCGACATCACCGATGCGGGGATATCGATACGGAATGCCGACGAGGCCACCCTCTTCATCGCCGCGGGTACCAGCTATCTGAATGCCAAGGATATCAACGGCGACCCTTACCGCAACATAGACCCTCAATTGGCGGCTGCGGTCACAAAGAGCTATGATGAGCTGCTCCAACGGCACATTGTCGACCATCAACGTCTGTTTTCTCGTGTCAGACTGGAACTGCCGCATTCTCCAAACGAGGCATTACCCACTGATGAGCGTCTGCAGAGGCATCAAGAGGGTGAGACCGACTGTAACCTGGCGGCTCTGCTGTTCCAATTTGGGCGTTACCTACTGATCGCCAGCAGCCGACCCGGCACGCAGCCGGCCAACCTGCAGGGCATCTGGAACGACAATCTGAACCCCGCCTGGGGCAGTAAGTGGACATGCAACATCAACACCGAAATGAACTACTGGCCCGCCGAAAGCACCAACCTCAGTGAATGCCATATGCCGCTGTTGAAGATGGTAGACGAGCTGGTAGAGAGCGGTAGCCGCACCGCGCAGCAGCATTACGGCTGCCGAGGCTGGGTGCTGCACCACAATACGGACATCTGGCACGCCACCACGCCGGTGGATGGCGCCGGGTGGGGTCTGTGGCCAACAGGCGGAGCCTGGCTGAGCACGCACCTCTGGCAGCACTACCTGTTCACCGGTGACCGTGCGTTCCTGGGCCAGGTTTACCCGATCATGGCTGGTTCGGCCCGGTTCCTGCTCGACTATTTGACTGAGAATGCCGCTGGGCAGTTGGTGACATTGCCATCCTGCTCGCCAGAGAACTTTTTTGTCACGCCGGATGGCCAGCGGGCCGGGCTGTGCGAGATGCCCACGATGGACATCGGCATCTGCCGTGATCTTTTTACGGCCTGCCTGGAGGGTGCCAGGGTTCTGGGCATCACCGACCCCATGACCACTGATATGAGCGAGGCTCTTGTCCGGCTGCCAGCCTATCAGATCGGTCAGCATGGGCAGTTGCAAGAGTGGCTGCATGATTTTGAGGAGACCGAGCCGCACCACCGCCATATGTCACACCTATACCCTCTCTACCCCGGTATGGAATTTGACTGGTCACGCAGTCCTGAGCTGATGGAGGCCTGCCGGGTCACGATGGAACGCCGCGGTGATGTGGCCACAGGCTGGAGCATGGGCTGGAAGGTCTGCCTCTGGGCGCGGTTATGTGATGGCGACCGCGCCGAACGGCTGATCCGCACGCAACTGCATCTGTGTGATGAGAGCGAGGGGGTCGCACTCACCGGTGGCAGCTACCCCAATATGTTTGACGCCCACCCGCCGTTCCAGATCGACGGCAACTTTGGGGCCACAGCCGGTATCGCCGAGATGCTGCTGCAAAGTCATGGCGGGGTGCTGCGCATTCTACCCGCGCTGCCGTCGTTGTGGTACAGCGGAGAAGTGCGCGGCCTAGTCGCCCGTGGGGGGATCAGGGTGGACATTCGGTGGCGGGAGGGCAGGTTGGTGTCTCTGAAGCTGGGCTGCGACCACGTCCAGGAGCTAACGCTGCAGCTTCCCGGTGGTGCCAGACCGAGCGGTGATACGCCACTGAGCGCCAACGCTGATGGTCTGTGGCACGGCATGTTACCGGTGGGGGACAATCCGTTTATGTTTGCGTGAGGTGGCGCTTCACCATACCCGTCGACGCGGGGATGGTGGTGTAGGTCGCGGTGATCTCCCCGTTGCCGCGGGTTTAGTCATTCGCAACCCGCAAGCAGGCGCAGGTGGCCCTCCGCCAGCGCCCGCAGGAGCGAAGCGACGCGGGCAGCAACCTGATCAGCGGCGGGTGATGGAGCCCCCTGGGGCGATGGAACCCGTCGACACGGGGCTGCTCACCCACATCGCAGGATGTCAGCCCCGCTGCCGCGGGTTTAGTCACCCCACGGGACTGGCGTCCCTTAACGGGGTTCCTGCACCGCGCGGCTGATCATTAGCGGCCGGCGTCGCTTCGCTCCGGCCGGCGCATGGGGAGGGTGGCCTTCCCGACGCCCGCCGGAACGCGGGCCGGTACTGATAAGCGATGGGTGACAGTGCCCGTACCGGGACGAAGTCACGGACGGGCCGCCGAACCCGTCGCCAGGGGCCACTGGCATAGGAGCGTAGGGGCGATTCGCGAATCGCCCTCATCTACGTAACACCTGGCCCATGGAACCCGTAGACACGAGGCCGGCCAACCCCTATCGAAGCAGCTAATCTCACGCATTCCGCAAGCGAGCTGCCCGCAAAGAAGGTATCACCCTACCAATCACCGAAACAAGGTATGCATACACAAACCAAGACCAAGGAGCGACCATGTTGACCACCCCAACAACCCAAACAGCACAGCTCGCGATGGACACCATCATGCGCAAACCGGTGAAGGGCATACCCACCTGGTTGCTGAATATCATGGAACATGACCACATCGACCCCCTGGCGGGGGTACCACAAGGAACCTACCGCGCGAACCCTGAGCCGACCTATCTCGCCATGCAGCGCAACATCGGTGTGTGTATGCTGGACCAGTATATCTGGGACAACCCATTGAGCATGGGTCAGGCCGGTTACGAAGGCGCTGTGCATGGGGCGACCACAGGCGCAGAGCAGATCATTCTTGACGGGATGTTGATTGACTCCCCGGAAGCGGTGATCGAGCATATGGAGCGATTTGTGTTCCCTGCACTCAAGGGGTGGATAAGCAACTTCAACGAAGATGCCCAGTGCCGCCTTATCATCAACCAGGAGATGGCCATCCAAGAAAGCATCGGCCCCGCGATGCTGAAAACGGGGTATGGGTATATTTCATTCCCTGTGTTTTCGTATGGTCCGTATGGCTATGTGAACTACTTCTCCGCCTATGCGCTCTACCTCGAAGTGATCGAAAAACACTTCTCGCTTCAGGCCGATCTGGCCTTATTGAACAACCGGGCTGCAGCTCGGGCCATCACTGAAGGTGGCCTTCCGCTCCTCTATCGCCTTGATTTCGACATGGCGGATTCCCGAGGTACGCTGGTGAACATCAAGTCGCTGGATAGGATCTGGTTCCCGCACTTTGCACGCTGTCTTGAGCCGATACTGAGCACTGACATGAACCTCATCTGGCACTGCGATGGCAACCTGATGCAGATGGTGTCGAGGCTGCTGGATGTGGGTATTCGGGGTTTTCAAGGCTTCCAGTATGAGGACGGGATGGACTACGAAAAGATCTGCCAGATGAAGACGCGAGACGGCGAGGAGCTCATCATTATCGCCGGAGTCTCTGTCACGCGCACGTTGCCGATGGGCACGCCAGCCGATGTGAAGCGTGAGATGGAGTTCCTGGTCCAACATGGACCCAAGACCGGCTTGTTCCTGGGAGGTTCCAGCTCCGTGGCACCGGGTGTGCCTTGGGAGAACCTGGAGACCTTCGTGCAGGGGTTGCAATATTACCAAGCCAACGGTCGCACGGGCGATTGATACGCTGATATTCGTTACATACCTATGTCAAGTTCGCCTTAGTTTGGTTGACTATTTCTAGTCGGTGCCGCGTAAAAAGGCACCGACTAGTATCGCCCGTTTCAGGCAGGCACCCCGCAAATCAGCACCATTTAGATGTAAATCGGCACTGAGAAGATTAGCCTCTATCAAATGGTCTAGGTGCGCCGTGGCAGTGTCCTACATCAACCTGTATCCGCCACTGAGTATGATTTTACCGGCCAGGTTTCGTCTATCTATCTTTGCATATGGTCACTCTGTCGATCGACTAGTATCGGTGCGTAATCATGCTTGTGAGCACATCAGCTACTCAGCATTGTAGTATCTGGTTCATATTATCTTGGAGGCGATATCCGACGCATACCCCCTGAGAAGACGCGGGTAATGCGGTAAACTCGGAATGGAAGTGAACTTATCCATAAACGCATCGATATTTCATACTATTTAGGTACAATAGGCTAATGATCTGTATGATCTGACTCACAGGAGGCAGTCGATGGCTAGTATTCAAGACTCTCGCATTCAAACAACTCCCATGACGATCTTAGTTTTGCTGATGGTTATCTGCAGCGGTCCATTATCCGCCCAATCGGGCACCATAGAAACCTGGGGGGCACGGCGCACTCCGCCTGGTGATCTGACGGGGTTTGTATCGGTTGATGGCGGATACCAGCATAACGCAGGCCTCAAGCAAGACGGCTCTGTGGTCTGCTGGGGCCGAAACGACCAAGGCCAGTGTACAGTGCCCGGCACGAACAGTGATTACATAGCCGTCTCTGCAGGGGACTTCCACACGGTTGGCTTGAAAAAGGATGGAACCATCGTCGCCTGGGGTTCCAACAGCAATGGACAGTGCAACCTTCCGGCACCCAATCTAAACTTCAAAGCTGTGTCCGCCGGTTACGCATATACGGTTGCCCTAAAGAACGATGGTTCTGTGCTTGTGTGGGGTGATAACACCTATGGACAACGCACTGTGCCTGCCCCCAACCAGGATTTTGTAGCCATTTCCGCCGGTAACAGCCACGTGGTGGGACTTAAGAGCAATGGCACTGTGGTTTGTTGGGGTTCCAACTATTACACTCAGTGTACCGTGCCCGCTCCGAACGCCAACTTCGTAGCAATTAGTGCGGTTTTGGACCACACTCTCGGGTTAAAAAGCGACGGAACGGTTGTGGCTTGGGGTAAAAACTACAATGGCGAGTGCGATATCCCCTTACCTAACGAGAATTACACTGCGATAGCGGCAGGGAGCTTCCACTCTATGGGATTGAAGAAAGATGGCATGGTTGTCTGCTGGGGATATCCAACCGAGGGTGCGTTGAATATACCTGCACCGAACCAGGATTTTGCATCTGTCTCAGCCGGGGTGCATTATTCGATCGGCATAAAGCATGATGGCAGTGTCGTGGCGTGGGGTAACAACTACCATGGGGAGTGCAACCTTCCGGTACCCAATAGCGACATTAAAGCCATTTCTATTGGTGCAAACCACCTTGCAGCACTGAAGACCGACGGCAGTGTGGTGTGCTGGACCGAAAACATCAAGGGCCAGTGCGATGTGCCTGTCCCCAACCAGGGCTTCACTGCCGTGTCTGCGGGCGGGTTACATACGGTAGGATTGAAGACAGACGGCTCCATCGTCATCTGGGGCGATAATGGCAAAGGTCAGCTCAACGTGCCCGATCCGAACAGTGGGTTCACAGCAGTTGCGGCTGGATATCAACACACAGTGGGGCTCAGGAGTGATGGTTCGGTGTCGTGCTGGGGATACAACTCCTACGGACAGTGTACTGTGCCCGCACCTAACCAGGATTTCGCTGCCATTGCTGCCTCCCACAACCATACAGTGGGTTTGAAGCAAAATGGGTCTGTCGTGGCCTGGGGCGACAACAGCAGCGGCCAGTGCGCTGCGCCAGCATCCAACCAGGATTTCACAGCAGTCGCAGCGGGATGGGCCCATACTGTGGGATTGAAATCCAATGGAACGGTGGTCTGCTGGGGTGATAACAGTTATGGGCAGACATCGGTTCCGGCTCCTAACCAGGATTTCATCGCCATTGCTGCCGGTGACTTCCACACAGCCGGGCTTAAGATCGATGGTTCCGTGGTGGTCTGGGGGTTGCGGCCCGATGGACAGAGCTCAGGACCTGCACCGAACAGCGGGTTTATGGGTATAGCAGCAGGGGCCAACACCACCGCTGCCATACGGGGCATGCAGATTATGTCCGGCAATTTGCAGTTGGGCGACTTCGGCGGTGGATTGTCATCGACTCTGGTCACTGCATCCATAAAGAGTGCAGGCATACCCGACATCACCCACTGCCTCAGCCTGCTGCCGCAGCCGAACGGGAATTACTCCTTCAGCACCTACCTGCAGCCGCCGTATGACATCCGCGTGAGCAGCCAGCACTTCCTGACAGCCAAAGCGACGAATGTGGCTGGTGGGCAAAGTGCCAATTTTGCTCTGGTGAACGGCGATGCGGATGGTGATGGCCAGGTCAACCTGTTCGACTTCGTGGTGTTGGACTCCAACTTCGGTAAATCCATTCCGATGGCAGACCTGGACGGCAACGGGCAGGTGAACCTGTTCGATTACGTGGTCATCGACCAGAACTTCGGTGCCAAGGGGGATTGAGGCGAACTTGGGTGGTAACGATGATGATCTCTTGCCACCCGTATACGATGACCCATAATGTGGTGCATACATGGAATTGGTAAGTCATAATGCCAGTATTTCATGTGTACATGAATTAGTTCATCACTAGCAGCAGGTATCTTACACACGCAAGAACAATATCATACAATCAGGTGGCATGAACTGTAATACAACCTACAATGGTCGTTCGGAACGAGCGGAGGGAAGTCATGGATATCAGTTCAAGACTGTTCGTTGCGCGCTTTACATCATGGATTATTGGGGTTTCACTAGCTTTATGTGGCTCCATATCCATTGCTCAAGGTGGCACCGTCGAATCGTGGGGTATCCTACGCATTCCGCCCGGCAGCCTTAATGGCTTTACCTCTGTGGATGCGGGCGACTACTACTCTGTGGGCCTGAAACAAGACGGGTCTATTGCCTGCTGGGGGAGTAACAGCATAGGGCAGTGTAACGTGCCTGCCCCTAACAGCAGCTTCACTGCGGTCACCGCAGGTTTCGACCATACCGTGGGACTGAAACGGGATGGCTCGGTAGTCTGTTGGGGAAATCCTGAAAATGGGCAGCGTAATGTGCCGCTACCGAACCAGAACTTCATCGCAGTGAGTGCCGGACTTCACCATACGGTCGGGTTAAAAAGCGATGGCACCGTGGTCTGCTGGGGTGAGACCACGCTTGGTGCCAGTTCCTTACCCAACCCGAACCAGGACTTTACCGCTGTGGCGGCTGGTGACTACTTCAACGTGGGCCTGAAGCGCGACGGCTCGATCGTGTGTTGGGGCTACCTCGTCTACGGCATTGAGAACATTCCAGCTCCCAACAACGACTTTGTGGCGATTGCAGCCGGAACGTATCACGCAGTAGCCCTGAAGCGTGATGGCACGATTGTGTGCTGGGGATACAATGCCTACCAACAGTGTGTGGTGCCTGGGACAAACCAAAACTTTGTGGCGGTGGCCGCAGGTAACTACTATTCCACAGGAATCAAGCGCGACGGCACCATTGTCAGTTGGGGACAGGATGATGCCGGTCAGTGTGGCCCACCAGTGCCGAACCAGGACTTCATAAACGCCGCAGGTGGACAGTGGCACTCGATCGGCTTGAAACGCGATGGTTCTGTGGTCTGCTGGGGTGACAACGAGTATAGCCAATGCAGTATGCCATCTTCAAACCGCGATTTCGTTGCCCTTAAAGCAGGGGGGCAGCATGGAGTCGGGCTGAAGTCGGACGCGTCTGTAATCTGCTGGGGCTCCAACTACTATAGCCAATGCAGTGTGCCTGCACCAAACACGAATACTGTCGCTATCGATGCTGGGCTAAATTTCACTGCTTTGCTAAAGAGTGACGGCTCTGTTCGTTGCTGGGGTGATGACATCTACGAGCCTGCATCCAATCAAGGCTTCACTACCATTGCCGCTGGACACAGCTTCTGCGCCGGGTTAAAAAGTGACGGCTCCATTGAGATATGGGGAGGGCCTTTTGCGCCACTGCCTCCGGTTGGTTCGATGAACACCAACTTCGTGGCGATCGCGGCAGGATATGATCAGCTCATCGGGCTTAAAAAAGACGGCACTGTCTGGACTACAGAATATAACTCTACGCCATCAATGCCAGTTCCCAACCAGGGTTTTACCGCCGTCTCTTCGGGTGCCTACCACTATTTAGCACTGAAGACCGACGGTTCCATAGTCTGCTGGGGACGTCAAGGCGATGATATTCAACTGGTGCCTGAGCCAAATACGGGCTTCGTGGCCATCTCAGGAGGTGCTGACCACAGCGTTGGCCTCAAGAGTAATGGTTCGTTGGTGTGCTGGGGGCTCAATGATTACGGCCAGTGCGATGTCCCGTTACCAAACAGCGGATTTACCGCGATCTCTGCTGGTGAGCAGTTCACGCTTGCGATCCGGGGTGAGCAGCCGATTTCGGGGCAGGTGCAATTGAGCAAGTTCCTAGGCAGTATCAGCTCGCAACGCATCACTGCGTCAGTGAACAACCACCAAGATACAACAATCACCCACTGCCTCAGCCTGCTTCCGCAACCGAGCGGGAATTACTCCTTATCCACCTACCTGCAGCCTCCGTATGACATCCGCGTGAGCAGCCTGCACTTCCTCACCGCCAAGGCGACGAATGTGGCTGGTGGGCAAAGTACCAACTTTGCGCTGGTAAACGGCGATGCAGATGGGGACGGGCAGATCAACCTGTTCGACTTCGTGGTGCTGGATTCCAACTTCGGCAAATCCACCCCGATGGCTGATTTGGATGGCGACGGACAGGTGAACCTGTTCGATTACGTGGTCATCGACCAGAACTTCGGAGCCAAGGGGGAGTGAGGCGGACTAAAAAGGGGCAACCACGGGGGGTTGCCCCTTCTTTGGATGGTCAGCATACTATTTAGCGGTCATACTACCGTTGGATACCGGTCATATTGGCACTGGTGAAGTCCGCACCCAGCAGATTCGCTCCCGTGAGGTTGGTCCGGCTGAGGTTCGCACGATACAGTATCGCCCCACTTAAGTCGGCTCCACTCAGGTCCACCCCACTCAGGTCAGCACCGGTTAAATTGGCTCCTGATAGGTTGGCCCCTCCCATATTTGCCCCGGTAAAATCGGCATCTGTCAGATTGGCTCCCTGCATGTTCGCCTCACTCAGTTCCACGGCTCCAAGGAAGCCTCCGCTGAGGTCGGCCTGTGCCAGGTTGGCACCAAACAAGTTCGCAAATTCCAGATTCGCCTTACGGGCTTCTATCACCGACCTTGTGTCGGCAAAATCGCCGGAAATGATGACCTCACCACGTCTGCTTCTGATTTCGATTTGCATTGGATATTGCCCCTTTTACCGGAAATTCACTTCACTATCTGCATCATACCCCACATGGCTTGCTAATCGCGTGAATTTGTCGTTGGCTGACCCTATCGTGCCCATCAATGTGTCTCAGCGGATACTATGAATGTGGTGTATGGCACTCGGTCCTTCCGCTAACCACCGAAAGGAATATCATCATGACATCGAAAGAACGCGTCTATGCGGCCATCAGGCGACAGAGTGTCGACCGTGTGCCCCGTTATCTTTGGTTCCATCCCGACATTCTTATAGAAGCCGGCAGACGGCTTGGCACCAGTGGTTTTGCCACTGAAGCAGCATTGGGGAACGATATCCTCCAGCCATGGGTGTCGATCAACGGCTCGATGGCCCGTCAGGTGGCGGAAGGGGTGGAGTTCACGGATGACTTCGGCATCACCTGGCTCCGCAGAGGGCTGTACAACACCGTGATCCACCATCCCCTCAAGGATGCGGACATTGCGATGATTCAGAGCTATCCCATGACTGATGCTACAGGGAGTTCGCGGTATTCGGTTCTTGAAGAACTGATGGCTCAATTTGGACATGAAAAGTTCATCGGTGCTGATGTGTCTGGCTCGATATTCGAACCAGCCTACCACCTAAGAAATATGGAAAATCTGCTGATAGATATGATGACGGGGGCCGAAGAGGCCGAAGCCATATTCGACAAGACAATGGAGTTCACCATCCTCGCCGCGAAGGAATCCCTGCGCAGAGGGGTGGACTGGGTGTGGCTGGGCGACGATGTGGGCACGCAGACCGGCATGATCATGAGCCCGCGGATCTGGCGTAAGATGCTGAAGCCCAGGATGAAGCAGATCATCGACGAGTTAAGGTCGGTCAAGTCGGAGGTGATCATCGCGTATCACTCATGCGGATCCATTCACCCGATCATCGGTGATCTCGTGGAAATTGGCATCAACGTCTTAAACCCGCTGCAACCGATGGCGGCAGATATGGATAACCTGGAGATCAAGAGAGAGTATGGATCGGTTCTCAGCTTCATGGCAGGCATAGACACGCAGGGCTTCCTACCGAACGCATCTCCGCAGGCAGTGAAAGACGAAACCAGAAGGATTATCGACACCATGGGTGAAGGCGGTGGGTTGATATTTGCAGGCTCGCACACCATACAGACGGATGTACCATGGGGCAATATCGAGGCCATGCTCGAAGCACTGGAATAAGCCGGGGTTATGTTTTTTTCCGTGGCAGTCCCCATCTTGATGGACAGGTGGCCTTGGGCCCGATATCATCGGGTGGCAACGGTGCATGTCGGTAACTGGATTCGCATAATCCCAGTCTATAAGTAAGAATAGATTCATAATGATTAGCGTCGATCGCGATGTTACCTGAAGGAGTATTCGATGACCTTGATCCGAAAGTGTTCGCTTGTCTGCGCTGCGGCCCTCATGGCGGTGCTGCTCACGATGAGCCTCAAAGCTGCACCGCTGCTCAAAGCTGGGCAACGGCTGGTGTTTCTAGGCGATAGCATCACACAGCAGCGGATATACACACGCTATGTGATGAACTACTTCACGATGCGTTACCCGGGCAGCAGTTTTAGCTTTCGGAACGCGGGTATAGGCGGTGATCAGGCCTCATGGGCAGTCGATCGTATCGACCGCGATGTCTTGAGCTTGAAGCCCGATGTGGTGACCATATGTTTCGGGGTCAACGATGTCGGTTATAAGCCGTTCACCCAGGAGGCGTATGACGCCTACATCGGCAGCCTGAAGGCGATGATTGTGAAGTTGAAGCAGGCCGGTGTTCAGGTCGTGCTCTTGACATCGACCGTAGTGGATGATGATACCGTTGCTAGCTTCAAGCCTTTCCTGAATGAGGCACTTAGTCAGTTCAGGGACGGCCTGATGGCTCTTGCTCGCGAAGAAAGGGTGCCCATTTACGACTTGTATGCGCTGATGATGGATATCCAAACCCGGGCTAAGGCCGACGATAAGTGGTTTACCATGTTCCTGGATGGTGTCCATCCTAACAACGCAGGGCATTCGTTGATCGCTCTGGCTTTGTTGAAGGCGCTGGGAGCGATCGAGCAACCGGCGACACTTACGGTGGATGCCAGCAGCAAGCAGTTCAGTGCAGAGAAGTGCAAGCTGACCAATCTGCGGGTATCTGAACGTAGGCTAAGTTTCACGAGAACTGATGATGCGCTGCCGGTTTGGTTTGATGCCAATGCGGCGGTCATCCGCAAATATATCGACCTTACCAATGAGATCAACAGGTACATGTTCAAAGTCTCCGGGCTGTCAAAGGGCAACTGGAGGTTGAAAGTGCAGAATACTGTCATCGGCACATTTTCCAACGAGGCCCTGGCGGCAGGGGTAAACCTGGCCACATATGATGGCCCCTGGATGCAGATGGGCAAGTCGGTGAACGCCATCTCGCAGGCGCAGGAGGATTTCTACCTGAATAACTGGCGCATCTCGAGAGATCAGCTTCCTGACACCGTGTTGACGTCCGACCAGACTGCCACAGCTAAACAGCAGATGGGTACCCTGGCAGCCCTGATGGAGACAACCCGTCTGGAAGCCGTAGCACATCGGTGCTGGAACTGGAACCTGGAGAAGCAATAAATGAAAGCACAACACATCAACTACATCAAACGTGGCGTAGTCCTCTGTATTGCGTTGGTCATGGGCACGATCCTAACTACACCTATACAGGCTGATCCGCTGCTTAAGCCGGGTCAGCGGATGGTCTTCCTGGGTGACTACATCACAGAACAAAACATGTATACACGATATGTTGCCAACGCCTTCTCCCTGCGCTACCCCGGGGTTTCGTATAGCTTCCGTAACCTGGAACGGCGCGGCGACACGGTGCAGGCTGGAACCGCCAGGATACAGCACGATGTGCTGATTCTAAAGCCGGATGTGGCGGTCGTGCTCTGCACCAACTATGAAATCAAGACCGTGCCGTTTGTCAGCTTCTGGCCATTCACCAGTGCCACCATCGGCCCATATATAGCCGGCATCAGGTCGCTTGTTCATGAACTCCACAACGATGGCATTAAGGTAGTGCTCATCACCCCACCATGCATGGAGCTCGGTAAAAACTGGCGGTTCAAGGGCGATTACAATACTAACATCGTGGCAGGGCTGGCAGATGCTGTGAAGAAGATCGCAGCCGACGAAAAGCTGCCCTGCGTTGACCTCTATACTCTGATGCTTGATGTGATGACGAGAATGAAGGCGGATGACTCCAGCTACACTTTCATCCCCTGGGGTAATGAGCCTTCTCATGCAGCTCAGTCGGTGATGGCGTATGCGGTGCTCAAGGGTCTTGGCTTCGGTGATCAGCCTGCCTCCTTAAATATCAACGTGCGGTTCGGCAGGATGTCGGCCGCGAAATGCACCGTGAGCGGACTACACATAACCGACAACAAAGTCGTGTTCATCCGTACCGATGCGGCGTTGCCAACCTACCTCGATCCTGAAGCTGACAAGATGAAAGCCTACTTGCCATTCTCGAAGGAATTAAACAACTACCCGCTGACCGTGTCAGGACTATCTGAGGGCAGGTGGAAGTTGACGGTGCAGGGCATTGAGGTGGGCGTCTTTACCGCTGATGAGCTGGCGGCTGGCGTGAACCTGACTGATAAGCCCGGTCCATGGACGGAGATGGGGAAGAAGGTCAACGCCATCACCAAGCTGCAGGATGACATAGCCAATAACAACTGGCGGATCTATACCCAGCAGATACCAACGTCTGACTTCCCTGAGGCAACCATCGAAAAAGCCCGGCAGACGGTGGATGCGCTGATCAATACATTTGAGCAAGCCCGTATCAAGGCTACATCTCAAAGAACCTGGAACTGGTTGCTGGAGAAGCAATAGGAAGTCAAATAACAGCCAATACCTTAGTCAGCTATGACTTATACACCCGTGGCACCATTGGGCTGGTGGGGATGCGAAACGCGGGGACATCCACAACGCTGCCGAGTTGGATGTCAGGGTGGTTGGTGACGTCCAGCACAGTAAACTGCATGGCCACACGGCCAAGCACTGGGATGGCCTTGCCGTCATGTAACACATGCAAACGGCCTTGGCTTCTTTTAGCAATCAGCTTGAATACATTCTGTCGGTAGAAGGGGCCACTTGGCATCATCGTGTATCCATCGGCGTAACCGACAGGTAACACCGCGGTGCGGGTCGGCCGGCGCGTTTTTACATCAGCACCATATCCTACGCCACAGCCAGTGGGCAGCAGTTTGACCTCGCAAACCCGCGACTTAAATGCCCAGGTGGGCTTCAGATTGAGCTGTGTCGTACAGCCTGATACCGGGCATTGGCCGAATAGTACGGTGCCGATGCGTACCATATTCAATCTGGTTTCTGGATGTTTGAACATGGCGGCACTGTTGGCTATATGGGTTTTGGTGGAAGCAGGCAGTGGCTGCGAAAGGTCTGCCAACATATTTTTGAACTTCAAGAACTGTTTACTGACACCAGCCCCCGAGATCTCGGATGCTGTGGCAAAATGGGAATAGACACCGTCAAGCTGCACAAACTTGCACATCAGGGCCATCTCGATAATGTCGTTGACCTCTGCCGGTAACGCCCCAAGACGGCTCATACCTGTGTCGACTTTAATATGTATCCGGGCGGTTTTCTGCATCTTCACAGCGATCTCCGTTGCCTTTGAGACAGCGGTCTTTCGCGTTACGGTGATGCTGATATCTCGGTTGAATGCCTCGCAGAGTTCGTCATCAAACAGGGGAGTAAAAACCAGGATTGGTGCGGTGATGCCGGCTTCACGCAGAGCGATCGCCTCGCCAAGCCGAGACACAGCGAGGGAATTGGCTCCAGCCTTGATGAGGCTGATGCTCGGTTCAACGAACCCGTGTCCATAGCCATTGGCTTTCACCACGGCCATGATGGCAACATCAGGCCCGATGAGCTGCTGTACCGATATCAGGTTCGCTGCGATGGCTTTTAAGTCTACCTCAACCCAAGTGTCTTGTGGCGTCCAGGTCATCACCGTTACTCCTGTTGTTTTTGAGCCCGTCGTTTGATAATTGATTGAATTTTGGGCATACCAACGTTCCATAGCCAATACCATGCTGGTGATAAGACCATATCATATTCACCAAGATATTCTACGAACCTTGGGTTAAACCCCTCTTTAAAGCGATTAAGCCCTTCAAGGTGAGCATCTCCCGCCCCTTTTTTAGGGCTCACACCGCGGAAGTCATACCACTTGCATCCGGCTTCCTGGGCCCATTGGATGAGGCTCCATTGCATCAGGTGGTTAGGCATCATATTGCGGTGTTCATTGGAGCTTGCACCATAAGTATACATCGCCCGGTCACCAATAATGTATACCAAGGCGCCTGCTAGTGGTTGGCCGTTGTAATAGGTTAAGGCCATGCGCATCATACCTGCGGGTACAAGCAAGTCCCACATCTGTTCGAAGTAGCTGATCGAGCGTACCAGGAACCCATCGCGGGCGCAGGTTTCCTTCAAGAGCTCGTAAAAGACGGGTAGCTGTTCACGGCTGCAGTTGTTGTCTACAGTGACACCCTTACGGGCCGCCAGCCGGATGTTATAGCGCCATTTTTCCTTAAAACTGGCCAGAAGCTCATCGGCAGGCAGTGCCAGGTCAAGCTGCATCACGCATTTGGGTTGCGTACCGCCAAATCCACCTGCGTTGACAGGTTGAAATCCTGCATCTGCGATATTCTCTGCATCGGTGGTCTGCTCAATAGTCACCGGTGGATCGATCTTCAATAGTATCGCACGCTGTTGCCGTGCCACTTCGCGCAAATGGTCCATGAACTGAAGGGTGAGTTCGCGGTCTGATGAATCCCAGACTGGACCTCGGGAGGCATATAGTATGCATCGTCCGGTTTTAGGGATATTGCGGCGTAACAGAGAGGCGACGGCGACAACCTTACCGTCTTGGTGAGCCATCACACGGATGGGCTTCCATCCCGACTTGGCCTTTAGGTCGCCCCATTCGAAACTTTGCATGAGGTCGCCGGTAGGGAAATCTGCAATGAAACGGTTAAATGCTTCCCTTTCATTCTCTGTAGCAATGGTATATGTAAGTTTGGAATTTATGCTCATATCAATATTGTAACTCTATGGCCGTCATTTTCGGCCATAGAGCCATCAAGAGGTAGTGATAGTGGTTAAACTAGAGTCCGACTTGCTCCAGCAAATCTTTGATTTCGCCCGTTTGAAGTGGCCGGTAATCTCCCGGAGCGAGCCCTTTTATGCTGACATTACCGAATGCACTACGGTGCAGCCGCACGACGTTGCCGCCTACCGCGGAGATCATGCGCTTCACCTGGTGGTTGCGTCCTTCATGGATGGTGATTTCCAGGTGAGTCGGGTTTTTGTCAAACCACACACGTGCGGGTGATGTCCAGCCGTCCTCCAGCTCCACACCTTGACGCAGGGCGGTGATCTGTTCCCGGTCCAGCGGTCTGTCGATCAAAGCCAGGTAGGTTTTATTGACACCGTAGCGCGGGTGTGTCAAACGGAAAGCCAGTTCGCCATCGTTGGTTAGCAGCAGGGCACCAGTGGTGTCAATATCAAGCCTGCCGACGGGGTAAACCCGAAGCTTCACATTCTTCATGAGGTCAATCACCGTAGTCTGCTCTTGCTGGCCGATACAGGTTGTGACCACACCCTCTGGTTTGTTCATGATGTAGTAGACCAGCCGGTCGGCAAACTTGGCCAGAACGCCGTCCACCACCACTTTGTCACTGGGCAGCGCTTTACTGCCAAGTTCAGTCACGACCTTGCCATTCACGGTGACACGGCCATCGGTGATGATCTTTTCGCAGGCTCGCCGCGAGCCGAAGCCCGCCTCTGCCAGCAACTTTTGAAGCCTCATTGGCTCTTGGGGAGTATCATTCTCGGTCATTGGTTTTATCCTTCTATCGGATGCATCTGGGCTGCCTGCAGTTTACACTCGCTGATGACATCAGCAGGGATCATTCTATAAGCGAACCATATGGTACTTGGCACTATGAGTAGGTCATCTAGGTAGCCCAAAACCGGGATAAAATCCGGAATGATATCTATGGGCGAGGCTGCATAGGCCAGCGCTGCTAGAAGCATAATTCGGGAGAGCCAAGGAGTGCGTGGATGTGAAGCAACTAGCTTCACCACGGTCAGTTGTTGTTTGATATTCTGTAGTTTTTGCTTGATTTTAGGGTTCATATGAGGTGATGAAGTGGGGGCTGATGCCCCCACTTCGCTTCAGTTCAATGCTCAACCTGACGCCATGGGCATCATCACGCATAGGAACGCATCATCATCGACTGGTCTGACGATGAACGGCCGTAGTGGCTCTGTCAGCTCGATCTGAACACCATCCGAATCCAGCACGTTCAGTAAGTCCACCAGATATCGGCCGTTGCAGATCAAAGTGATGTCATCGCCTTCGCGTACCATGTCCACTTCATCATGAGCGCGACCTGACATCGGGCTTTGGGCCTCCAGCATCAGATACTCGCCGCTGGTGCTCAGGGTGACTCGGTTCATGTCATCGCGCGAGACGATGTTCACACGTTTGCACTTGCTGAGCAGCGACGCCGTCTCCATGGTCAGCTTGCGTGTGCAGTTGGCCGGGATGATGCGCTGATAGCTGGGGAACTGCCCTTCGATCAGCCGGGCCGTCATCAGCACCTGACGTGGGCTGTCGGCCAGACGGAAACATATGTGTGTGTTGCTGAGGGTGATCGAGACATCACCGTCATAGTCGTTGATGATCCGCAGCAGTTCATTCAAAGCTCTGGCGGGTACGACAGCTGATACGATGTCGTCCAGAGCATTGGTGCCTATGATGGCAGAACGAACCGCCATACGGTGCGTATCGGTGCCAACAAGACGAAAAGTCACGCCATCATACTCCAGCAGCTCCCCCGCCAAAATCGGGCGAGTGTCGTCGCTGGCTACGGCGAAGCTGGTCTGCTTGATCATCTCTTTCAGAGTGCCAGCCGGCACACTAATCGCTACCCCTTCAGTGGGTGCAATCAATGGGGTGTACTCTTCAGGGTCACGGCCCAGAAGTTTGTATTCGGAGCGTTCGGCGGTGAGGCGGGTGCTAAATGAAAGATCGCTCTCTAAAGTAATGGTACCGTCCGGCCATGTGTTCAACACTTCATTGGCGGTTTTAGAGGGGATAGTGATCTGACCCTCTTGATCCACCGTGCATGGAACCAGGCACTCGATGCTCATTTCAAGGTCTGTGGCTGATAAATAGATGCCATCTTGTCGCGTCGAAATGAGTATGTTCTGTAGAATTGCCATAGAGCTGCGCTGACTCACTGCGTGAGACACCGTGCTAACGCCTTCTTGCAGGTCTTTCCGGATAGCGGAAACTTTCATCATCGCCTCCGTAGGGTATATGTGAAATTTGTTATATTCATATTGATTTTACGTGATATTTCCGATAGTCACAAGCAGGGCTGCTATCTGTGACTTTTCAGTTTGTTCAACATCTCGTCGATGATGAGCTTCAGCGATTCGAGGGTGTCGATTGTTTCAACCCTGGTCTGCTCGTTCATCTCCATGCCTTCCACGTTCGCTACCAGCATGATGGCATCTCTGACGAGTTCATCTGCGGAGCGGGGTGCTGTCATGGCTCCCATGGGCACAGCGGGCGGCTGTGTTGGCTGTGCATTGCTGGCATACCCATCAACAGGGGGCAGCTCGGGGTTGATCCACTCGGCCCAGTCGATTTTTGGCGACCTTAACAGGTCACTGGCGTGCTCAGGGTTGTCCTTCATCGCCTTCACAAGCTTGGCGGTGTCGTCGGTATTCAGCTTCTCAGCCTTAATCTTTTCTACAACCTGGGTCTGCAGCTCCGGCTCATCATTCAGCTGGGTAAGGTATCGCGCATGTTTCGGGGTGATGGCTCCATCGCTAGGGCGATTGGGGCGGCTCTCCACCTCGTTGGCGATATCCTCCGGCAGATTGAGCAGCTCTAGCGTGTAGCTCAGCATCCGTTCGGAAATCCCCAGCCGACTAGCCAGCTCTTTGTTGGTCAGTGCCAGCAGCTCCTTGGCCTTTGTCAGCGCTTTCGCCTTGTCAAACGGCTGCAAGTCTTCACGCTGCATGTTCTCAATCAACTGGTCGGTGACAATCTCATCGGAGGCCACATCGCGCACGATGCAGGGCAGCTCATACATCCCTGCTAATTGTGCGGCGCGCCAGCGTCGTTCGCCAACCACCACCTGGTACATATTGACATTGTGTAGAGGACGTACAAGAAGCGGCTGCAGCAATCCATGTTGTTTGATGCTGTCCGCAAGGCCTTGAAGTGCCTCTTGATCCATGCTCTTTCGGGGCTGCTCGACGTCTTCCACAATGAGCTGCACCGGTATGAACTGGATTTCCATTGGCGAATCCCTCCGAAACTGGTAATGTAATTCATGATAGAGTGACGAATGAAGCCACTACTCTAGTAGTCTACACCAACAGGGCTGTGTGATGATGGTTCTGTATGGTATTTAAGGATATAAAATGGTCAACGGACAGCTACCACTATTGTTACTGGTCGATGGGTACAGTTTGCTTTTCAGAGCATTCTTTGCCTCTCGATATCTTAGCACGTCGCAGGGGGTTCCTACCAATGCGGTGTATGGGTTTGCGAACATGCTCATCGGACTGTTGGGCCGTTACCATCCTGAGTCTGCGATCGTAGCGTTTGATTTGCCCGAACCGACATTTAGGCATATCGAGTACCCAGCGTATAAGGCTCACCGGCCACCCACACCTGAAGAGTTTGTGACACAGATTCCTTACGTCAAGCGTCTGGTGGAGGGGCTGGGGTTTGGGCAATCTGTGAAGCCTGGGTTCGAAGCCGATGACATCATAGGAACCTACTGCCGTATCGCGGTTGAGCAGGGCTATCGCGTGGTGGTGCTGACGGGTGATGGCGACAGCTTCCAACTGGTGAACGACAACGTGAGTATCGTGATGCCCCAGAAGGGGTTTCAAGAAACGACCGTATATGATGCCGCCCAGGTGATGGAAAAGACGGGTGTGTGGCCGCACCAGATACCAGACCTGAAGGCAATGAAAGGGGATAGCAGCGATAACATCCCTGGGGTGCCCGGAATTGGTGACAAGACGGCGGCAGGTCTGCTGGCCAAATGGCCCACGCTGGAGGATATCTACCTGCATGTTGATGAGGTCAAACCGGAGCGGATCAAGAATCTACTTATAGAACATCGCGAACAGGCGGAACTGAGCAAACGGCTGGCCACCATCATCTGTGATGTGGATGTGGATCCTGTCTTACCAGCCAGGCTAATAAGTCCAGAGGCTGGCACCCAGCTCGTTGGTTTGATGAATGAGCTGGAGTTCCGCTCAATGGCCCGGAAAGTGGATGCGTTGATCAACGCCCCCTCCTCGCAGTCAGCCTCCGCAAAACCACTGCCGGAATCGGCACCTAATCCGAGTGTGGCTCTACCTCAGGAGCCGCCTGCTTTGCCAACAGTGATCACCTCGATGACCACAGCAACACATCGTGTGGAGACTACCGCTCAGTTCAACGCGCTGATGAAGCAGCTAGATGATGCAGCAGTGGTGGGTTGTACCATACGCTGGCAGAATACCTCAATACTTGACATCCACCCAGAGTGGCTGGCGGTGAGTTTGAAACCTGGTGAGGCCTGGCTGCTTTCGTTAAGCGAAGGGGGAGGGCTGTTCGCAGAGCCCTCGCCGTTTATGCCCATCATGAATAAGCTGGCGAAGACCGCCCGTGTTTGTATCAGCAACAGTAAAAATCTGGCAGCATATCTGCTTCGCGAAAAGATGCCAGTGCCTCCGCTTTTTGATCCGCTGCTGGCCAACTATGTGCTTGACAGCTCCCGTGGCGGCAACACCATCCAGCAAATCTCGGAAAACTGGCTCTACCAAGAGCTGCCCACGACTGCGGACCCTATAAACCTTGGGGCGGAAGCTGATGCCACGATGAGGTTGATGCCGCTGCTGCTGGACAGCTTGACGCAGCAGAAAGTGATCAATGTCTATGAGGATATCGACCTACCGCTAGTGCCTATATTGGCTGAGATGGAGTTGAACGGCATCGCTGCAGACCGCGACTACCTCTTTAAGCTTTCTGATGAGTTTCAGCTACAGATCACTAAATGTGAGAAAGGCATCTTTGCCGAGGCTGGCCAAGAGTTTAATGTGGCATCGCCGAAGCAGTTGGGACAGATTCTATTTGAGAAGATGGAGCTGCCTAGCGGTCGGAAGACCGCCAAAGGCGCATGGTCTACCGATTCCGATGTGCTGGAGGCTTTGGCGGAGAAGCATCCCATCGCTCGGTTGCTGACAGAATACCGCGAGATCAGCAAGTTGCGCAGTACCTACGCAGACTCGCTGCCGCGGTTGCTGCATCCGTCGGACGGGCGGATTCATAGCAAGTTCAACCAAATGGTGACGGCCACTGGTCGACTGAGCAGCAGTGACCCCAACCTGCAGAATATCCCTGTGCGCAGTGAAATGGGTATGAAGATCAGACAAGGCTTTGTCGCGAAACCCGGATATCAGCTCATCTCTGCAGACTATTCGCAGATTGAGCTGCGTCTGCTGGCCCATGTTTGTGAAGAGCCCCGCTTGATCGAAGCTTTCGAAACCGGGCAGGATGTTCATACAGCGACGGCCTCGATCCTGTTTGATGTACCGGTCTCGGAGGTTACGGGGGCTCAACGCCGGAGGGCGAAGACAGTGAACTTCGGGGTGCTTTACGGGCAGAGCGATTTCGGGCTTAGCAACGCCTTGGGTGTTTCTCGTACAGAAGCTAAGACGTTTATCACCGACTATTTTGCGCGTTTACCGATGGTAAAGACATACATAGAACAGACGGTGGCTTTCGCGCGTCAAAATGGATATGTGCAGACGATATTTGGCCGAAAACGGATGATGCCGGATGTGAGGCACAGTAACCATAATGTGCGAACAGCAGCGGAAAGAGCTGCTGTGAACAGCCCATTGCAGGGAGCCGCCGCCGACTTGATCAAGCTGGCGATGATCAAACTCAATCCTGAACTGGCAGGCAATGGGTATAAACTATGTTTGCAGGTACACGACGACTTGATGCTGGAAGTTCCTTCCAGCAAAATTCACGATGCGGCTGCGCTCTTACGCGAAGCGATGACTCAAGTGACTAAACTGCGGGTTCCGCTTGAGGTTGATGTGAAGGCTGGCAGCAACTGGGCAGAGATGGAACGATGCCCTTAGAAAGCCGATCAGGTGGCCATTTCAGAAATTGTTACGCATTTGCAATGAAAATTTGATAATATGAGGCAGGAATGCGTCTTATCCCTGCATAATATAATAAGAGGCGTACAATATATGTCGGACGCCCAATCAACTTGGCTAGTTGGGCGTTATAACCAAATGATAGCCATGTCAACCTAGGAGAGTTCATACGACCATGTTGGACGACAACAACGTTCAGTCTACTCACAGCGACAGTATGTCGCAGATGAGTGACGCCGACCTTTTTGCTCAAGCGATGGAGCAACCCGCTGATGGGCTGAGCCGCAGCGTGCGCCCAGGCCAGATCGTTCGCGGTACCGTAGTTAAGGTAGACCGTGAAGGAGTATTGGTGGACATCGGGTATAAATCCGAAGGCTTCATTAGACCTGACGAGCTAAGCCTGACTAACGAAAATCCCGAAGACGTCGTTAAAGAGGGTCAAGAAATTGACTGCTGCGTGCTTCGAATGCACGGCGACGAGGGACAGATTCTGCTGTCTAAGCGAAAAGCAGATTTCGATGTAGCCTGGAAGCGGCTTGATGAGCTTCAGCAGGCCAACGCCACTATTGAAGGCGAAGTCAAGCAACACGTTAAGGGCGGATTGATCGTTGACGTAGAGGGTGTTCGCGGTTTCGTTCCTGCTTCACAAGTGGGAACTGCTCGCGGACGCGTGTCCGACTCCGCTCTCGACAGTATGGTTGGCAAGACCGTACCACTAAAAGTGCTTGAGATTGACCGCATGAAGCGGAAAGCGGTCTTCAGTAACCGCCAGGCAGAGGAAGAGCAGCGCGAAGCTCGCCGTAAAGAGGTGATGACCAACATCGCCGAAGGCGTTGAGCTTGATGGTGTGGTACGCCGCATCGTCGAATTCGGTGCTTTCATCGACCTGGGTGGTGTGGACGGCCTTCTGCACAAAAGTGAAATCAGTTGGAAGCGAGTGAACCATCCCAGCGAAGTGTTGAAAGAGGGCGATACCGTGCGCGTGGTTATCCTGCGCATGAACTCCGATTCTAATCGCATCTCACTGGGTATGAAGCAGCTGATGAGTGATCCATGGAAAGACGCCGAGCACGCTTACTACGTGGGGCAGAAGATTCATGGTCACGTCGTCCGCTTTGCACCGTTCGGAGTGATTGTGGAGCTTGAGGGCGATATCGAAGCCACCATCCACACCTCTGAACTCGCTGACAAAAAAGTGAAGCATCCCAGCGAAGTCGTAAATATCGGCGACGATATTGAAGCGATCGTGACGAATGTCAACGCCAATGACCGCCGCATGAACCTCAGTCTGCGCCAACTCAAGAAGCAGATTGAAGAGAAGCAGGAGCATGAGGTCGTTGCCACCTACGCCGCGAAAGTGGGCGAAGCGGGAGCATCAACCATAGGTGAGCGCATGGCTCAACTCCGAATCGACGCAGCAGCGGCTGAAGCCGAAGCTGAAGCAGAGGAGGCCGTTGAAGCGGCTGAGCCTGTTGAGGCCGTTGAGGCTGTCGAAACCGTTGAGGCCCCTGAAGAGCCGAAAGAGGCCTAGCCTCTGTGAGTGAGCACCCCGGTGTATCATCGCGAGTTCTTGCGGTGACTGGCAGTATCGCCAGCGGGAAAAGCAGGGTAACCAGCTTTTTAAGCGACCTGGGTGCGCACTCAATCAGTTTAGATGATATATCTCGCGATCTGAGTGAACCGGGCGGCCTGATAGAAAAGGCCGTCGCAGATCACATGGGCCGCGAGTTCCTGAATCCGCGGGGAGGGCTAAACAGGGTGCGTTTAGCCGAGTTTGTATTTAGCAGCACCCGAAACCGGAAACGGCTGAACAGCATTACGCATCCGTTGATAATGGCAGAGTGTCACCGCCAATTGGAGACAACTGGCGCTGAGAGTGGAAAACCACTGGTAGTTGAAGTACCATTACTTTTTGAATGTGGTTTGCATTACCAGTTTGGTGGCAGTTTGCTTGTGTGTTGCAGTCAGGAAGTGCAGTTACAAAGACTGACACAACGAGGACTCAACCTTCGCGATGCGCAATTAAGAATAGACAGCCAGTTATCAGCACGTGTGAAAAGATACCTTGCGGATTTCGTAATAGAAAATAGTGCCGATTGGACCCTCACCGAACATCAGATTCGATCAGTATGGGAACCGTGGATCACAACACAGCATTACTAAAGCTGAGTCCGGTGAAAACAAGTGACACTAGCTACCGGTCTAACAGATGACATCTAAGTGGAGGAACCGTCTTTTGAAACGCAATCGGGAAACCAACTCAAGCCGGGTTAAAGGCTGGTTGGCAGCACTGTGCGGCCTGGTGGTCGGAATGGTTGCTGTGTCTGCTCAGGCTCAGACCGAGCAGACCCAAGTGGCTGTAACCGAATTCACCGCCCGCACCAGCTCCCAACAGACCCTACTCGCCAGAGCTGCTACAGATGCAGTGGCCTTGGAACTCTCTCGAAACGGGTTCGTGGTGATGTCCCGCAGCCAAGTTCAGGCTGCGATCAGTGACCTGAGCCTTGACACTCCTTTAGATAAGGTGGGCGTCTCTCAACTAGGCCAGAAGCTGGGCGCCACGTCCATCGTGCAAGGCACCGTGATGAACCTTCGGCTGGAAGGCGAGCCACGGCGCGCCAGTGTCAACATCATTGTTCGCATGACCGACCCGCTTTCGGGCGAAGATGTGAATGGTGCCGTTGTCAGCGGACGAAGCAATCAGCGCGTAGGCTTTAACGGCGATGACCAGCAAATAATCCGTGAAGCTGTTAGCAACGCTGCTTATGAAGCTGCCAAAACCATGGCATCATACAACATTCCTACAGCCACCGTGTTGAACACGATTGGTGGGGACGAAATACTTTTAAATGGTGGTGCCCGTGGTGGTATCGCTACTGGTATGGAGATGCTTGTTCAAAACCACGGACAGAACATCGGCCGTGTGCGCGTCATCCGCGTAAGCGACACCGATGCAGTGGCTAGAGTCATCACTTCAACCCGTGGGATTAAACCTGAAGATCGTGTCCGTGCGATTTTTGCGATTCCTGAAATTACCACTGTGAAGGGCAACACCGTTCTTAAGCCAGCTAAAGTAGCCAAACCAAGTGTTTGGAGCAGCATGGGCAAGATCCTGTTGATTGGCGCAGTGATATATGGTGTGTCTATGATCGGTGGGGGCGGTAATAACGGCGTTGATAATGTAACCGCTGTTGCCACATTAGGCCCAGCTGGTCTCCCTGCCATCGTGGTTAACTGGGAGCCAAGCAAGTTTGCTCAGGGTAATGCAGACCGTCTACAGTTCTACATCATCCGTGATGACGTGCTGTATGA
The DNA here is from genome assembly GCA_963677485.1 of Armatimonadota bacterium. Taxonomy (GTDB): domain Bacteria; phylum Armatimonadota; class HRBIN16; order HRBIN16; family HRBIN16. Next base: position 3,556,455 of record OY781964.1, read on the forward strand.
AGGAAACACAACTGACAAAACCGGCTGGATCGCCACTGGTGATCCGAATGCGAAGAACTACATCGACACAACCGTTGTTGCCGGTGCAGCTCACAGTTACCGAGTTGTTCTAGAATACAACTATGTGAACCCCTCAAGTGCAGAAGTGACAGTGAAGCTGAGTGACCCTGTGTGGACCAACCGCGTGACTACTGTTGGTGCACCTAGCTGTCTATCGCCGTTCACTGGATCTGATACCGAAGACCTGACCAAGATGAAGTTCATCATCAACACCTCGTTAGGTGCTGACCAGTACCAGGTTCAAGTATCAACAGACCCAATGTTCCCAGCATCTGGCAGTTACAGCGTGATCATGCCTGCAGGCAAGACCACCACGGATGAGATCAATCTGATCTCCAGTGGCGTGGTAGGCAGCACGATGGCCGCCAGGTTCTTAGCTGCACAAACTCAGCGCTTGCCGATCTATTGGCGAGTAGGGGCCAGACACCTTGGTGATCCAGAGCCATCTCCGAATGGTTGGATTTACGGCGAAAGGTTCCTGTTTGTATCATCGGATACACCACCTCCGCCCCCCTCGAACTAATAGAGGGTTAGGAGACCCGAATAGAGTAATATGGCCTGTCCGACAAGATTTACAGGACAGGCCGGCTCCTTGTGACGAAGCCGGATTTCGTAGGTTAGATTACGCGGGAGGATACCTGTGATAAACATCATACGGCGGATAGCTCAGTGGTTCGCACCATTAGCTTTGCTGTTGGCAGTTGTGTTTGGTAGCGCGGCTATGGCGGCAACTGAGCATGCACCCAACGAGGCCATTGTGTGGGCCAATGCTGGCGTAACTCGTCAGCAAATTGCCGATCTGGCAACTCAGAACGGCTATACCGTTATTCCATTATTAATGGATGACGTGTATCGGATCGTAAAGCCGGTATCGAAAACCCGAGGCGGTTCCGATATCGTGGACGGATCCGGGGAAATCATCACCCGGTACAAAGATTCTGGTCTTTGTAGATATACCGGAGAAAACCGCATGCATAGGATTTCTCAGGTTAGCCCTGTCATCCCCAATGATGCTAGGTATTCTGAGCAGTGGGGCGTACCCCTGATGAATGTGCCAAAAGCCTGGTCCGTTGAAAAGGGTAAGAGTAACGTCGTAGCCGTTGTGATGGATACAGGCGTTGTTTTAACACATCCTGATCTTGATTCTCCGCGGCTCATCAAGCGGCTGAAAGACGACGCTGGTACCGACGTGATGCTCGATACTGGTGACAATGACGCAGACCCGAGTGCTGTGTACCGTACTGATGATACTGGCTCATGGTTTCACGGCACTCACGTAATGGGTATCATTGGAGCAACTGCGAACAATACCATAGGTGTTGCTGGCGTTACCTATGAGAATGTAACTCTTCTGCCGATTAAAGCCGCCAGATTTGAAACCACAGTTCTAGCGTGGGTGTTTTTCGACGACTCGGTTATAAACGGTATAAAAGTCTGTATGAATGCCAAGCGTTATATAGCCACCCAACTGGGTGTGCCAGACGTTAAAATGGTTGTTAATATGAGCTTTGGTGGTGCTGCCCCATCTGATGAACCGGATCTGACGGATCCTTACAACACCATATTGCTTCAAGCTGCAAACGAATATGGGATAGTATTCACTATAGCTGCTGGAAATTCAGCTCAAGAGGGAAACCCACCGTCACATCCAGCGAATATGGCATCGAAGAGCAAAAATATCCTATGTATCGCGTCGGTAGGACCTAAAGGCAAGCGCGCATACTATAGCTCTTATCGATCCTACACCACCGTGGCCGCACCGGGCGGTGAGATGTATAGTTCAACCGACACTAACGGCATTCTAAGCACAGGCCCTAACCGGCTAGGTGCTGGGATAGATGACTATATTTTTGAACAAGGCACCTCAATGGCCAGTCCGATGGCCGCAGGTGCAATTGCGATCATGCTTTCCCGCGGTATTCCAGCTAACCAGATCAAAGACGTGCTCATTGCAACGGCGAACCCGGTGGGTTACACCGTACCGAACGCCGAAGTGGGATACGGTATGATTGACCTTTATAAAGCAGTGACGGCATCGTCTGTGAGCTTAACTTTACAAGATAGTGGCATTGGTAAAGTTGCTGGCAAGTACACAATGCGAACAAAGAAAGTGCAACTCAACTTTGTCGCAGGTAATACGACGAAAAAGTTGATGAAAGCTAAGATTGATGGCGATGTGGTACCGGCTGACAGCATCACTTACACGTCTATCGACGCAGATAGTGCCATAGCGGCTATCACACTTGAGTTGGAAGTTGGCAGCCACAACCTGGTTGTCACGGCCACTAATAAACAAGACGCGACCGATACGACAACGAAGACGATCGCTTTTGACGTGACACCTTATCGTTACGACGTCAACAATACCCCCGCGAAAATGCGCCTAATGTCGCTGCCGATCTTCGAAGCGGCTGAAGGCTCAACAACCAGCTTGTCTGCTGACAACATACTGCGTGGAAGCCTGGAAGGTGACCAACCGGCCAACTTCACGCTTCTGCGATGGATGAACCAGGACACCAACGGCTCATGGGCGTCATGGCAGAGCAACGGATCACGGAAAGACGCTGCAGCATCATTTGATGCTAACAGCTGGATGACTGGCTATCCCGTTGATGTCGCCGCTGGCAAATCATCAAGCCCTGTAGGTCTTGGCTTCTTTGTACGCAGCGATGCGAACCTGTATGCCGTATCTTCGGGTTCTGAGACCAACGCTGTTCCGTTTGAAGTGCAGCTTGTTAAGGGATGGAACCTCATTGGTAATCCATATACCTATGATGTCGCGTGGAATGGCTGTCAGTTCATCACCTATGATGATAAAAGCTATACCGTGCAAGCAGCAGCATCCGCAAATGTCATATTGCCGAATGTCTATGGTTACGACAATGGGTCATACTATTGGCTGACAGCTCCGTTTGGCATGCTAAGAGCATGGGAAGGTTACTGGATCATGGCGCTGCAACCTTGCCGCATGATCTTTAACCCAGTAGTCGGCGATGCGGCGAAAGCAACCGTCGCTGCAGAGAACTGGACAGTAAACTTCGCGTTGAAATTAGACGGTGGGGCGGCCGGTAATGTAGTGATCGGTACCTCCAACAATGCCTCTGACAGTTTGGACCTCTTGGATGTCTTGGCTCCACCAGCCATCAACCCGAACTTGAAGTTGATGGGTGTTGAGAACGCACTATTGAAGGATGTTCGAAGCAACTCGGGCAAACAAAAATGGTACATTCAAGTCCCAGAAGGCGCACAGAAAGCCAACCTGAGTTGGAAATCCGCAGGCGTAGTGCCCGTGCGAAGCCGACTATTGTTGACCGATCTGAGCACCGGTACTAAGACTGGCATCAGTCGCTCCGGCGAAATTGTTGCTCAACCTGGCAGCCGCCTGATGGTGGAACAAGTTGATAACAGCACTGGCAGTCTACGCGTGAGCAGCATGAGAGTGCGAGCCACACGTGGAGGTTCTATCAGTGTGGACTACACGTTAAGTGCTTCCGCTAATGTGACCGCGACTGTTTATGACGCCGCGGGTAAATCTGTGACCGTGATACCTGTAGGTGCCAAGAGCAGCGGGCCTGGCTCGCTGAGTTGGAACGGCAAGAACCGCGAAGGCGTGTCGTTACCGGCAGGCGTATACACCATGACCCTAGACGTAACAAACGACGAGGGGAACCGAATAACGGCATCTCAGCCCGTGGTTCTCGTCAGGTAGTGGAGGAGTGCAGGCGTGAATAGTACCTGTAGAAATAACGGCATTGTGCCTAAATGGGCACGTAGTTTAGCCGCAGCGGCAATGCTTCTAGTAGGCTTGGCCAATTGCGCATGGGCGGTTATGCCGCCCATAGACTATCCGATCAAGGTATCCGATACCAACCTTGGAGAAGGTGCATATCGCATCATCTTCAACAATGAAAAAATCGAATATGCCCAGGGTGTGGGTCATCAAGTTGCCCACTTCATGGACGGAACCACTGCGATCATGGAAGACACCGCAGGGCGGTTTTCCATGGGTACGAAGGCTGGAGCTGGATTTTCATCGGCCGATGATAATGTGGCTCTGCACGGAATGCACGGATGGCCCGGTGGTAACGCCAGCTATTTCGATGTAGGAATTGGTCTGACCGCTGATGCATTAACCTGGGCCAAATACGCAGGTGATGGTGAGTGGACCACCGCTCCTTTCATCGACATCACCGGCCGCATCATGAGCAGCCGTTGGACGACCGATGGCGTTCTCATTACCCAGAACGTCGAACTGATTGGTTCTTGGGCCAAAATATCTTGGTCATTTAAGAACACTAATGCAGTAGGCCGTTATGTTGACATGCGTATGGTTCTCAGCCAGATGCTCAACATCTTCAAAGTGCCTTATGTGAGCGTTCCCGGTTGGGGAATCATTGTTAGTGACACCACGATCACTGGTACCGTGCCGGATGATCTGAGTTTCCTACCAACTCAGCAGTCCCTTGCTCCTGAGCTTAAGGTCCTGCTCAAAGGCAATGGTTTGACCGAACCCAATTTGATCCAGGTTGGTGACCACGCGCTGCCCGGTGGTGGTCGTTTGGGCGTAGATATGGACCCCAACGGTGCAGTACCTTCTCGTCCTGTGAACTGGATGGGTAGTATGATCACCTACAAGCCCATTACGATTGCGGCTGGTGCTACCCAGACCATGAGCATGATGCTTGGACTTGGTTCCAGTACACTGAACGCGCCAGCGGGTTCGAAATTCACGGCTGAGACGGAATGCCAACGGTCATTAAGCCTGAATAGCTCGATGCCAGGCAAGTATGATCCGGCTTCGTTTAGCATATATGGCTACACGACCAACCTTCATGACGAGACACTCGATCGATCTCTTGATAATGTCACCATGACGATCAGTCTGCCTAAGGGTTTGGAACTCTTGGCTGGTGAGTCTGCTACCAAGACGATTGCTTCAGTAGATAGAGGCAAGACGGTTGGAGTGAACTGGAAAGTCAAGGCGAATACTCAAGCGTTTGGCGATCTTCAATATACAATCAGTGTGAAGTGGGATCAGATGACATACACCGTGACACGCAAGGTGTTCGTGCCTATGGTGCCCATCACTGATATCACCGAGAACTACCAACTTAAGAGCTTCGGCTTCAAGTTTAGCAACCCTCTACCTACCTCGGTACTGGGTATCGCTGATGGTGCACCTGTTTCAGACACATATGATATGTTCGGCTGGGATGTAACTAGTCAGAAATATGTGACTGGCGACGCTTTAGCTGAAATTTCGCCAGCTACTGGGTACTGGATGCGCGTTAAGAACGTGGCTGATGCAGGGTCAAAAACCCTGAATGGAGCCATAGCCGCCGAAGACCCGTTTGGCACGACCCCCTACAGGGTAAATCTGCCTGCTACGATGAAGGGATGGATACTCATAGGTAACCCATACCCATTCAGCGTGGCAATCGGAAACCTGAAGATATTCGACCGCACGACACAGAACACCTTGACTATAGCTCAGGCTATCGCTCAGAACAAAGCTCGAGGAACCATCTTCAGATGGCAGCCTAAGGCTGGTTCGTATCCCGGTGGTTACCAGGCCCTTTCCTTTGTTTCACAACAAGGGGAGCTTCTGAAACCAGGCGATGGATATTGGATGTATATCGACGGTAAGTATCTGGCCCTCGAGTTCTACAGCAGCAGCGTCACTGGAGCCACTCAGACCTGGCCAAACAAGTCTGCTGCCAACGGATGGAGGATCAGCCTTAACGGCTCATCAAATGGAATCTGCAGCGGAACCGCGGCAATAGGCGGTAATGTAGATGCCAGTGATTCAGAAGACGGTATGGACACACCAGTACCTCCAAAGAGCCCTGACACGGGAGTGCAGATCAGTTTAGCCGGTGGTTTAGCTGAGGATATCCGCAGCATGAGCGGCCGCAAGAGCTGGGATCTGTTCGTCAACGTGCCTGCTGGAACCAGCAGTGTGGAGTTGAAGTGGGATGGCAGTCGGAATGTGCCAAGTAATGTAAGGCTGATGTTAGTCGATGCATCTGCTGGTCGCAACCGCGATATGCGCGGAACCAGCAGCTATGTGCTCGACATGGCCGGACAGACTACGAAGACACTTAAGATAGTTGCCGAACCCGCCGGAAGCTCCGCATTACGCATCAATAGCGTTCGAGTTGGACGGAGCCGTGGCGGCTCAGTTCAGTTGAGTTATAACCTATCCGATAACGCAACCTGCAGCGTGCGGGTGATGGGAGCCAACGGTAGTGTAGTGAACACCCTAGCTACTTCAGGTTCTGCATCCCGCGGTGTAAACACCGTCACTTGGAACGGGCAGGATGCTAATGGTATCAACGTGCCGGCAGGAATATACCTGATGGAAATTGCCGCCAGCACAGAAGACGGCCAAACAGCAAAGACCGTTCAACCCGTAGTAATGACACGCTAACGGAGACGAGGAGTAACCACACGTGAAGAATTTGACCAGAAATCTCTGGCACCGACTGAGGCCCATATTGGGCCTCTGTGCGGTGATTGCCGCTGCCGTGGCCCTCACCGGAGGGCCAGCTACGGCTGCGCCTACAGTAGTCTTTCCCTCTAAGTGTTTTGTACCCAGCCATGCGGATGTAGACGTTGGGTGGGGTGAATTTGCTCCAGGGCAGTTCTGTGATGGCACAGTCGCCTCATATTTCATGTTCCCCAAGCCTAGCATCACTGTAGGGGCTACAGAAGTCATTACAAAACTGGGACTTCGATTCAATCAGAATGAATTCGAAAATCAGTCCTCTGGTTCAGATGCATATTTCTACGATGGTGCAGGTTGGGTCATTAGAGGCAACCGTCTGTTTGCTGGTAATACTATTTATCAAACAGTAGTGTTGCGAGTTTATTGGAGAGCTGCTACTGCCACAAACGACACAATTACGGATTTCCCGTATCCTGTCCCATATTCGACGATCAACGTCACGAATATACTGCCGCAGGTGTTCCGGCAGGCTTTATGGCCTGACCGACCATCATTTTCGTCACCTCAGCAGCATGACCCATTGCTTGTGATTAACAATGGACAAGATGATGCTGCTCATGATGAAGGCACTAGCTCTTCAATATATGAATTCCGTGTTCGTTACCAACATCCCCGTGGACTGCCGCCAATTGTCAATGGCTTATTCGAGTCATCAGACGCCAGTGCGCCACTGGTTGGATTTAGATACCGTGATGGCTACAATTCCGGAACTGTTCCAGAAGCCGGCTTCAAACGCTGGATCGTGGACAACGTAACAGGTAACGGAGCGCGGCCAAACACACGTATCAACGTCAACGGATCACTGAGGGGCGCCGCTGAAACAAACGGTGTTGCCGTCATATTCGGTGACCGTAACGCCAACGTGGTTGCGAAAAAACAGGGCACTTACCATTTCATGGAACCTGTGTCTATGTCTACAGGCGGTGTTGTATCGAGATATTCACCGACTGCTGCAGAATATGCTAATACAGCCGGTGTTCTTTACCGCTGGAGATGGGAGCCATCTCATGCGGAAAATGACAACATGCAAGCCGTCAGACCGATCTACCATCCTGGATCGATTGACAACCGCTTTGGTGTAGGGTTTGAAAACCTGGATGGCAAAGACTTTGTGAATACCGTAGATGGTTATCGCTTTGCCGCCAGCGCCGAGTATTTCCCGGCTTACGACGCCTTCATGCCTGAGGCTGTTTTCTACCGACAGATCAGGCCTGGTGTTCTAGATGATAACCCCGATTCAGGTGAGCCTTGGGATCCCAGAGTGGCACCAAATGCCGCCGTGATTCCGACCTACCCAACAGACAGCCGTCAGTATCCTAAGGTACAGAGCGCTCTCTGGGGTGTTGACTGGACCAACAATATATCCAACTGGCTGTATTCAGGAACCATCGCCGCGGGGGCGAAATCTACCCGTGACCTGGTTAATCCTGACTTGGATCTCGTGACTCGTCAAGGACCTTTCCATCCTCAGGTCAACGGATATGCTCAGATGGCCAGAGATGTCCAATTTGATACGAGGAACGAAACTAACGAGAGCCGACAGATATCCTTGCTTAAAAACCAGGTTCCTGTATTTTACGGAACCAAGGCTGGAACATATGTCTTTAGTATTCGATACTGGGGACAGAACGTGCCAGCTTCTATTAACGTGATCGTAAAAAACAGAGTCACAAACCTAACGAAGACAATACCGCTGACACTTACTGCTGTCCCGGGTGGAATCATCCTGGATTCAGTGAACGCGCTCGCGGCATTAATACCCAGCAACGCGGGCGACACCTATTCGGCAGAGGTTAACCTCAGCGATATGGTCGGCTCAAATGAGTATTACTTCGAAGCTAGAGATGGCGAACGCGTCATCACTTTCCCGGTAAGAAATGATAAGGATCCATTGTGGCCTGGCAAGAATGCTTTTGTCGGCCCATATGTAAACAATGCTCCTACCATCAGTGCCATTAGTGTCACACCTTCTACCGTCACTTATCGCGACAAGGTCAGCTTCAAAGTGACCTATAAAGACCCTGATAAACAGCGTCCGCAGCGATATCGCCTATGGCTGAAGGTCAAACCATATACCTTCGTTCAAAACGGCAATACCGTGACATCAGAATGGCGATCATACATCATGAATCCGGTGGATCCGATTCCGGGCACACCTGATAATGAAGTGCTTTCTAATCCAAATCTCGTGGCATGGGATGAAGGTGTTCAATTCGAATACACCATCGACGCCACTAAAGAACTATGGGACATCGGCTCTGGAAAGAGCATGACAGGCAAGTATTTCTTCGAGTTCATGGACAGTTGGGGCGACCCGGCTGATCCAGCTTGGAAAAACCCGCTTGACTACCTGACTTCCAACGTTCCTGGAGAAGTAGTTACAAGCCCAGCAGGCGTGTGGGTCGATACTAATAATGACAACCGCATCAACTATCTGATTTCCGATGGCGAAATCAAACCGGAAATCGCAGCTGCAGGTCCGACGATTCAACTCGAAGTTAAGCCTTTCGTCGTGATGCCAAGTACAGCAGTAGGCAGCGAGATAGATTGGGCACCTGACGCTGTGGACCAGGGCGGTGATGAGAAATCAGAGCTGGTATCTGGAACACCTCGCGTGGCAATCACCACGAAGTACGTGCAAAAGAACGGACGCGCTCCACGAACAGTAACGGTAGAATCCGCTCCCATGACTCAGATGGAAATTCTGAACCAGAAGTGGAAAGATCCTACCTGGAACCCAGTGAGTGCCTCCAGCACTATCAACGCAGCCGAGATCGATACGACAGTTGATTACGTCAATGGCAAGGGCTATAAAGGGCTCCTTCCTGAAGTTGTCAACATCGGTTATGTCTATCGGGTGAAAGCATCGAACGACTACGACAGCGTAGTTGCTCCATGGCAGCCCATTACTAAAGCTGTGACGATTGTTGAACCAGTTCTGAGCTTGAAAGATGCACAGGACCTGGATGTAATCGACGCTGCGCCAACATCCGGTGACGACACAACAACATACACCTTCCGAGTGGTCTACAAAGATACTCTCGGTCTAGGACCTGGCACAAAAGACGGAGCAGCGGTTAAATTGCTGTTCGGCATCGCTAAAACCGAGTTTGCCATGTCTGCTGTTAAAGCAGATGGTACGTCTTACGTCCCAACAACCGACGACTATATTGCTGGTGTGATTTTCCAAGTGAAGCTCACCCCAGAACAGATAGCTGCCGTTGGTCTTGGCCTACATGACTACTCATTCGAAGCCACCAACGGTTCGAAGTTGGCGGTTCCGTTAGCTGGAGCCAGTAAAATCACAGTCAACCAGTTCAGTAAGCTGAGCAAGGCTGGAGTGTTGGTTATGCGTGATCAAGCTAACGCTATCACGGGATACACATTCCGCGCGACCTTTACTGACAATCAAGGTAACAAGCCAATCGGCGGTATCGGCGAAGTCAACGTCACAGTAGGTGGTTTGACCTTCCCAATGGATACCGAAGTTCTCGGTACTGACTATACGACCGGTGGCGTGATGACCAAGATAATCATGGTCAACGAACTGCCAGCGAACGTAAGTGTCAGTGACGCGATCTTCCGGTTCGGACAAGGTGCTGGACAACTCGGTATTACCGGATTGGCCTCATTCGTGAAGGTTGGATCACCTGTAGCATTTACGGTCAACCAGAACCAGTTACCTGTGAAGTTCCAAGTGAAGTATGTGGGCGGATCATCAACTGATGCACCGACCGCTGATAGCATGAAGGTCGCCATTAAGACTGGTGAGCTCATCAAGAACTTTGCACTCACACAGGATGCACCTCCAACCGGTGGTGACTACACCAAGGGTGCGATTTATAGCACCACGATTACTAGCGACCCATTCCTTGCTGCTGGAGACTATACCTTTAGCTTCATCGGCATGGATAACAACGGACTGAATATTGAACTGACGAACGCAGCGTTCAAGTTCAATTTGAAATCAGCACCTACTACGACATTCGACCTGGCCGCAGGGCTGGATTTGGTGTCCTTCCCAATGGTGCCAAACACGACAGTGCTGGCTGACCTACTTGGTGTAGACCCTGCTACCCTTAAAGCGATGAGCTTTACCGGTAACAACAATGCACCATATGCTGCAGCTACCGTCGCTGACGCCAACGCCGGTTATTGGGTAAAACCCGACGCCGCGACGTCATTGACGCTGAACGGATACCTATTTGATCAGACTGCCACGCAGGTATTTACACTGCGTCAGGGCTGGAACCTGATAGGCACTCAGTTCAGTGCAGGAGCGAATCTTGCCAATGCCACAGTGGAAATCGGTGGCGCTGTCATGACACTTGCTCAAGCAGGCACACAGGACAAAGTTGGTAACTGGGCATGGGGTTATAACAAAACCACAGGCGCTTACCAATTAGTTGATGGACGAAACGGTGCGACCGGTGCTTTGGGCAACGGCCGAGGTTACTGGATATATAGCTGGGTTGATGGGGCCAAACTGAATTTGGTTGCTGCTTCATCAGCTGTAGTTGCGACCTCAGTCAAGTCAAACGTCACCGTGGATTGGTCTGCTAACATCCGTGTCAACAGCGGAGACAGATCAGACACAGCAACCATCGGTGTGGCATCTCAGGCAAGCCGCGTATTGAAACCCGCAGCGATGGCTGAGTATGTGCAAGTGAACCTGACATCAAACGGAACGGCAGTCGGTGAGGACATTCGCCGAACAGGCAGCCTGACCAACGAGTATACCTTCGACGTGATTACCGACCAGAAGAACCAGCCCGTAACTGTTCAGCTTGAGGGCATTGCCCGACTAGCTGGCAAGTATAACGTGCTGCTTACAGACATCTCCGGTAACGTCACTCGCAGCCTGACAGGCGCAGGTAGCTACTCATTCAACAGCGGAACCACCGGGAAGCGCAGCTTCAAGATGACCGTTGCACCGAGAAGCAACCAGAGCCCGATGATTACTGGCCTCCGTGTGGCGAAAACCCGTGGTGGTGCGGCGCAGATCAGCTTTGGGCTGAACACCGATGCGACCACCAGCGTTGAAGTGATGGATGTTGCCGGCAAGCTTATACGCACGTTAAGTTCAAGTGCAGTGAGCAAGGGCAGCAACACTATCACATGGGATGGTCGCGATCTGGCCGGGGTCTCCGTGCCCGCAGGTGCTTACCTTGTTAAGGTACGTGCTGACGCAGAAGACGGAAACTCCAGTCAAGCGATGAGCCCCTTCGTGGTCGTTCGCTAGACAGAAACAACGGATGGCCGGGTTCACTCGGCCATCCTACCAAATGCAATCATCATACACGAGAGTGGTGTTTAACCTCTCATCGGCAAGGAGATATCTGGATGAAAATCAATCGACGGTCAACCTGTTCCCATTTGACCATCACAATGGCTATGGGCGCGTTGCTCGTTCCGCTGTTCGCTTCTACGGCTGTGACAGCGGCTCCTAAGCCTGCTCCTGAGGTGACAAAGAGCCTGCTGGTGATGCCGGTCGAAAAGAACTACACGGAAGAGAGTACCGAATCATTCCTTCAAGATTTTGGCCGCTCTCTACGCGGTGCAGTCACTTTGAACTCCAACATGGAAGTGGTGGAATTCACAGAGAAGGACCCCTCAGTCCAGCGCGCTTTGACTGAAAGCTCAATCCGACGTGAAGATGTCAAGCGGGCCAGTGAAAATGCCTCAGTTACCGCTCGAATCGCCACTGAACTTGGCGCAGACTTTGCACTAACCACTTCGGTAGACGAGTATACCTATGATGCAGATAAAGGCACTCTGAGTGCGTCCGTCAGCTGTCAAGTGGTTGATGTTCACAGCAAGCGTGGTGTCAAGGTAGTGGTTTCGAAAGCTGATGTCTCAGGAGACCGTTCTGTGTTTCAGGCCGATCTAGAGGCATCGTTGCGAGCGAAGTTGGCTAACAAAGTCGCCATCGAACTTTATGGTGCGATGCCTGCAGTAGAGGCAACAGCACCCAAAATCAAGAAGAAGAACAATAACAACGTGATATGGTGGATGTTGGGTGCAGGCGTGATTGCCGCGGTTGCTGGCAGCAGCAGTGGCGGTGGTAGCGGTTCTGGGAACACTATCGTCAATCCTCCAGGAACCCCATAGCGCGAACAGTTAGTGCTATTGTTTCATCGAAATAAGCTCCGCCGCCTTGCAGTTTACTGCTGGGCGGCGATTCTATTGCTTTTGTGCACGATGTGTATGGCCGCACCTGTGAGCCTCGAAATCAGGCCTGAACCTCCTCGTATGGTTGCCGATGGAAAGAGCGTGGGTATTATCAATATCAACGCGAGAGATGCCAGCGGCCGTCCCGTTTCCGATGGAACCACCGTGCAGCTTACCGCTACATTGGGCCAACTCCGCGATAATTCAGTATCGACCACAAACGGAATGGCCACAGTAGAAATTGTCAGTGCCGCCATAAAGGGTAAAGGCACTATCACCGCCAGTATCCCGGGGCAGGCGATTGCCAGTGTGCAGATAGCATTTGTGGATGAAGCTGATGCCTCCGTTGAGATTCCAGATTACTTTTCGCTCGATGGTGGAGGTTATCTCGCCTACAGTAGTGACTATAGGATCATCGAAGCCTTCAGTGAAAAAGAAGCTACATTTTCGGGAGGACAGGTTTCTGTTATGTCACTATCCTGGCAGTATGATACGCGCAGTAATGGTTTGGTTGCACATCAAGCTGTCTTAACGAGACGCGGCAAGACGCAGAACTATTATCGACTGTTATATTACCCCTTGAGCGACAGCGGTATCGGGCTCATTGAAAAAGATGATGGATCTATTGAGACTGTCATGCTCGAGCAAGGCGAATTGAAAAAGCCTGATGCAATCGTTAGCCCACACCTGTTTGACCTCAAGGAAATGTCTGACAGCCAGGTGCTCTTCAGTATGAGCCGTGGCGTTTTGGTTCCAAACCAGCGGATTCAGATGTTCAAAGTGCGAATGTATGTGTCAGGGATGAAGGCGGTGTCTATTCCGCTGTATGACATGTCGCTGCAAAGTCAAGAGCCACTTGGTCAGTCGTTCCTGGGAGCATCCAGCAATGGTCTCACCGTCGATCTGCCCATATATTACAGTATGCGGCCTGGCAGCGTCGGTGCATTACACATCCGCAGAGGACAGGTTTATTCCAGCGCCGCTGATGGTGGTGAAAAAGTATGGTCCTTGGATCTTGTGCAGAACTACTCCAAATCGGGCAAATCGCAAGGCGAATTTGGCATTTACAGAGCGAACCGAGATGACTGGTCAGTGCGCTGGAACCACAACGTCACTTTCAACAAGAAGTCCTCTGGCTACATATATCTTGATACACCCTCGAATAGCGCTGTGTTTGGTAATACCGGCTATTCGCTACGGACGAACTCTGGCCGACTTGGGCTTAGCTTGAGCGGCAATAGCGAGTTCTCAGGCGATGAAGCACGCTCGGCGAGGGGACAGGCGTTCTGGGAAACCAAGCCGATAAACCTGACCTCAAGGCTGCGCATGACGGTGTCACCAAGCGTTAGCTACGAGTGGATGCAGATGCTGAGCACCATCCGGCAACAGACTTTATACGGAACGACCGCCAGATTTTACACGGATCCTTACCGTGCTCTAGGTTTTAGGTTCATACCAACCGCCAGCATTGGTTATCGTGATGGCAATGAAAGCAATCGTGGTGTCACACAGGATGCCACGATAATGGGCATTCGCGACCTGGGCAACCTGGGGGCTCTGAGCCTTGTCTACAACTATCATGACAGCCCACAGGAGACATACACTAGTAAACAAATGTTGAGTGCCCAACTTAGCCTGATGCCAGTAAAGTGGATGAACCTTAGCGTGGGCGGAAGCAAAGCTCTCGATATCCAAAATGACTCGCTGGTGGGAAGCCTGGCGTTTAAGCTGGGTGATGCGTTGCTGTTGGGTGCGGACTATTCGGGCAGCAGATATCTTGAAGACCAGTATGATGAACTGGTGATGTGGCTGGGCTACCGTCTAGGGGTGAGGCAAATGAACTTCAGTTGGAGCAACAAGACCCACACATGGCGGTTTGATATCTTGAACGCTAGCTGGTGATGTAGTTCCTCAGCATTTATTGTGTCATGATCCCGTTTGACCATGAAGTAATAGAAGCACAAGAGGCGCAGTATCTGCGCCTCTTCGTTGTTTACTGGCTTTTCGCCTTTTGAACATCAAGCGCGCGATGGTAGAGCTGCTCATATTTACCGGCGGGCCGATGCCAACCAAAGTCGCTGTTCAGGGCCGTGTGAACCAGATATTTCCAGACATCCGGCTCGTTTTGGTAGGTGTGAACGGCACGCAGCAGCGTCTTCTGAAGCTCCTCGGCAGTCGGCACGTTGAAGGTGAAGCCATTGCCGATGCGGGTGGAGGGGGAGTAGTCGATGATGGTATCAGCCAGTCCTCCTGTGGTGCGCACAACGGGAATGGTGCCGTATCGTAAAGCCATCAACTGACCAAGCCCGCAGGGTTCAAACCGGCTGGGCATCAGGAATATGTCGGCGGATGAATAGATGCGGTGGGCCAGGGGCTCATCAAACCTGATGAGTGCTTTCATCTGACCAGGCATCCGCCGTTCGAGAGTCAATAAGTAGTCCCGGAAGTGCTCATCACCGATGCCCAGTGCCACAAACTGCGCACCCGTCTCTTTCATCACGGGTTCGATGGTCTCTTCGATGAGATCAAGCCCTTTTTGCTCTGCCAGCCGGCTGATCATGCCGATCACAGGAACATCAGGGTTGATCTCAAGGCCACATTCCTTCTGAAGCGCCTCTTTACAGACCGCTTTGCCTGAGATATCGTCCGTGTTGAAATGAGCCGCGATCTCATGGTCATTGGCGGGGTCGTATACTGTGTCATCTATGCCGTTGAGGATGCCGAACAGCCGATCCTCGCGATGAAGATTGCCCATCACGCCATCTAGACCGCAACCATATTCTGGGGTGAGTATCTCACGCGAGTAGGTCATGCTGACCGTATTTACAGCATCCGAACCGGTCAGGCCAGCCTTCAGGAAATTCAACTGACCATAACACTCTACGCCATCGATGCCCCACAGACTGTTTGGTAGCCCCGATGTTTGAAATATCTCCCAGTTGAACTGTCCTTGATAAGCCAGGTTGTGAATGGTATAGGCTGTGGCGACATCCTTCAAGCGGGGACGGGAATCACGCAACTGATTGAGGTAGTGAGGTAGGAGCCCAGTGTGCCAATCGTTGATATGAATGATATCCGGGGTCCAGCCGAGTATATCAGGCAGTTCCAGTGCGGCGCGGTCGAGGAATAAGTAGGCGAGGGGGTCACTGGTGTAGACCTTAGTGCTGTCTGAGGCATCGGTGAAATACTTATAGTGCCCGAGCATATACACAGGGGTTCCGTCCGATAAATAAGTCACACTCACATGCGCGTGGGTCTGCCACTTGTCACTTATCTGAACGGGTATCCGATTCTGTATAGTCTTTGGCGAAACCTTTGGATCTTTTTCATTCATGCTGTAGGATGGCATGAGGATACGCACATCATGCCCCATCGCCCGGAGTGCCTTCGGTAATGATCCTGCGACATCGGCAAGACCGCCGACTTTAGCTAACGGGGCGACCTCGACGGACACGAATAGTATTTTAAGTGAATCCATATCGTACCTCTCGTTCCTGTGTTCTGACCACTATTTCCAGTTTACCCGCTATGAGCATACAAACAACCATCGCCGCCACTCTCGAGGTTCTGGCTTAAACATATCTCCTTTGTCCGGCGAGTGCCTGCATAGCTATGCTTGCAATGGTTCTATAATGGTGCTAAAATAGCCGCGTTACTAATGAAATCTATGGGAGGGTGATATGAATTATTTCATGACCTTAGGATTGGTAGTGTTGGCCGCGGTTGTTCATGCCGCACCCGTGACAGTGCCATTAAGTAGTCTGCAAATTGAACGTATCGAACAAGGCTGGGGCACACCACACGCCAACCAGTCGGTGGAGGGCAACCCCATCAAACTAGGTGGTACACGCTATTCGTCAGGGATCGGAACTCATGCCAATTCGATCTTCGCGGTGAAGCTAAGCGGCAAGGCAGTTCGCTTTACCAGCGCTGTCGGCATTGATGATGAAAAGACCGGACCTGGACACGCGGTGTTTTCGGTCTGGGCGAACGGCAAGAAACTGGCTGAATCGCCAATGATGCGTTACGGCCAAAAAGCGCATATCTTTGACCTTGATGTCAGCAAATTGGATGTCATCGTGCTGAAGGTCGATACGGACAACGTCGACTCGGCTCATTCCGACTGGGCTGACGCCATGGTCTCGATGGTTGATGCCAGCGTGAAGCCGGAGATCATCGCCACACCGGCGGACAAGTCGGTACCGGCGATAGCACACATCGTGCCCGGAAAACCCCGCATCAACGGTCCTTCAGTGGTGGGCTGCACGCCTGGATATGATTTCGTCTATCTGGTGCCGGTCTCCGCGGCATGCCCAGTGACCGTCACCGCCAAGGGGCTACCAGCAGGGCTGACCATCGACTCAAAGACCGGTATCATCACGGGCAAAGTGAAATCGGCTGGTGATTACAATGTGAGCCTGAAAGTAAGCGGTGCTCTAGGGAGCAACCAACGCATTCTGAAGATAGTGGCTGGCAAAGACAAATTGGCTTTGACCCCACCCATGGGCTGGAACAGTTGGAACTGCTGGGCAGGTGCTATCGATGACGCCAAGGTTCGCGCCGCTGCGGATGCCTTCGTGAAAAGCGGGCTGGCATCTCACGGCTATCAATATGTCAATATCGACGACTGCTGGCAGGCTGGACGTGATGCCAACGGGAACGTCGTGGCAAACTCGAAGTTTCCTGACATGCCCGCGCTGGCTGATTATGTGCATAGCAAAGGCTTGAAGGTCGGTCTCTACTCTTCACCCGGCCCACAGACCTGCGGCGGATATGAAGGCAGTTATCAGCACGAAGAGCAGGACGCAGCAACATGGGCAGCCTGGGGATTTGACTATGTGAAATACGACTGGTGCAGTTATGGCAACATCGCCAAACCCGGCCTGGCCGAGATGATCAAACCCTATCGTGTGATGCGTAAGGGCCTCGATAAGGCACCACGCGACATCGTCTTCTCCTATTGTCAGTATGGCATGGGTGAGCCATGGAAGTGGGGTCCAAAAGAGGGCGGTAATCTGTGGCGTACCACCGGTGATATTACCGACAGTTGGAGCTCAATGACCGGCAATTTGTTATGGCAGTCCAACATTGCGCAGTACTCATCACCAGGCCACTGGAATGATCCTGACATGCTGGTTTTGGGTTGGGTAGGATGGGGCCCATCATTGCACCCCACACGCATGACAGCTCAAGAACAACTGACGCACATGACGCTGTGGTGCATGAATGCCTCACCGCTGCTTATCGGCTGTGATTTGAACCGTCTTGACGGCTACACACTGGATCTGCTGACAAACGACGAAGTGCTGGCTGTCAACCAAGATGCGCTTGGTAAGGGTGGGAAGATAGTGCTCAAGCGGGACGAAGTCCAGGTTTGGATGAAGCCGCTGGCAGATGGCTCAACCGCCATTTCTGTGACCAACCTGAACTGGACAGCTGTGAATTTCGCGTTCACTATGAAGGAGTGTGGCCTGTCCGATGGGATGAGTGCGCGCGACCTGTGGAAGCAGAAATCGGCTGGTAGCCAGTTGAAGGCAATGAACGTGAAACTCGGCGGCCATGGTTCCGCCATGTATAAGCTGACCAAGCCGAAAAAGTAGGGCACGGCGTGCCGTGCCCAGATTTTCGGTGGACATAATGGTAGGGGCATCGCGTGCGGTGCCCCTGTCCCCCGGGAACGCCAATCTCCCGATTGGCCTCCCTCCCCATCCGCGTTTATCCGCGTCCATCTGCGGTTTTTAATCCGGCTAGGGCGTCCGATTGGGCGGGGAGACCCCGCCCCTACGAGCGTGCGATCATTTCACGTATCCGGCCGTGTATCGCCTTCGCATCGTCCACACTGCCGGCCCACGGGTTGAACAGGTAACGGGTGCCTGGCAGAGCCATATCAAGCAGGTTCCGTACCATCGCTTCGTCAGTCCATAGCATCAACACCGACTTGTTTTCAAACGCCTCAACAGCAGGACGGGCGCCTGGTGACTGGAACATGCGGTTGATGGCGCGCAGATTCTTGAGCCGTGTGAAGTTTTCATACTGATGGTCTGCTGTGGCGCAGCAATGGATGAACAGGCCTCCAAACCGCTCGCTCAGCTTGTTCAGGCTGGGAGCCGTGAACTGCTCGAACATGGCCGTGGAGATGCTCCCCACCTCATCTTCCGACAGGCAGATGCCCATGTTGTCCGGCGTCCAGACATACGGCACGTGGCTCAAACAGCCGGTGGGGTTCTGCCGCAGGAACTCGGCGGTGAACATCTCCACTAGCCTGCGGCACTTGTCGATTAAGCGGCTGACGGACTCCGGTTCCTCATGCATAGCCGGGAACATATCTTCTTTTCGCCATATCAATGCGGCGATATCCAGCGGGCTTTGCACATCGGGTACGGCTATGATGGCGTCCTTACCCAGCCTCTGCTGCAGCGCGGCGGCCATCTCGAAAACCCTGTCCAGGCACCTAGCATTCAGAGAGGGTTCAGGCAGCGCATCCGCCTGTTCTGCCGTGGTGACCAGCGGCAGGGCGCAGGGGATGTTGTTGGGGTAGACATGCACCTCACAGCCATAGGCGTCTGCAAAAAGCTGCGTGCCTGAGACGAGGCTGGCGATGGGCACGCTGTCGTCACCGGTTTGCTCGTGCCAGTCCATGCGCTGTTCATATAGCCGAACCATTTGGGGGATCCACTCCGCGATCGGCATGGCTGATGTGGTGAAGTCGCCATCTGACCAGTCCACCGGGCCGTAACCCGCGTCCATAATCACACCATAACGCTCAAACTCTCCGGTAAACAGGTTCGTCAGGAACTTTTTGTTCTCAGGGATTCTGGTGCTCATGCGGCTTCTCCAAGCTTAATGCGAATGATGATATCCGGTCTGGTGATGCTATGTATATGAACTGTAACAACAACAGGGCTATTTGTCAAAATACCAAAATGCAGTCTCCGGGCAGTCTGAACTCGTGGCTCATCTATTACTGGCGACACCCAACCTCGGTCCGTTACAGGATTATAACAGCTGCGCGTTGAATACCTATAGCAGTAAAAGCTATTCCACTTTGGAGGCCACTATGAGCGCACCGCCACAGCCACCCTCACATGACACCGCCCAGCCGAAAGTGCGGCTGGGAGCCATCATACTGGCCTTGTTACTAATCCCGGTCAACAGCTATTGGATTGTGCGCAGCGAGGCGATGGACTACAGCGGCTTCCCAACGATCATCTCGCTGTTTTACAACGTCATCTTCAGCATCATGGTCCTGCTGGTATCCAATATGGTTGCCAGGAAAGTGGCCCCAAAGCTGGCCCTGAACCAGTGGGAGCTGCTGGTGGTCTATGCGATGGTGGCCACCGGCAGCAGCTTTGCGGGGCATGACTACCTGCAGATGTTGGTGCCCAGTCTGGCGCATCACACGGTGTTTGGTACCTCGTTTAATCACTGGCATGAGATGGTGTCCTCCAATCTACCCGACTGGATGGCCATCAACCACGACAGCGAGGCCGTGCGCGCATTCGAACGCGGGCACTCTACGCTCTACCGCTGGGATCACATCAAGATATGGCTGGTGCCGATGGGCACTTGGGGCATCTTTCTGATGTGTACCGCGATGGCCACGCTGAGTATCTGCGTGCTGCTGCGTCGGCAGTGGATAGAGAATGAGAAACTCAGCTTCCCGATAGTGCAGATCCCGTTGTTGATCACAGAAGAGGGTGGGGCTGGGCCGATTTTCAAAAGCAAGCTGTTTTGGATCGGATTTGCGATTGCAGCCTACCTGGATATTCATAACGGCCTGGCGGCTTTGGTTCCTACCATACCGGCTATCATGGTCAAGCAAAAAGACATCGGCACCTGGGTCACGTTCAATGCGCCTTGGAATGCGATCGGGCCGACCAATATCAGCTTCTACCCGTTCGCCATTGGGTTGAGCTATTTCATGCCCACAAACCTGGCATTTTCAAGCTGGTTCTTTTTCTGGGTTCGTAAGCTTCAGCAGGTGGCCTGCAGTTCGCTGGGTTGGAGCGGTCTGGACGCGAATATGCCGTATGTGAAAGAACAGTCATTTGGTGCCCTGATGGTGATTGTCATCTTTGCGCTATGGATGAGCCGGGGGCATCTGAGCACACTGTGGAAGATGGCCTGGAGCGGCGCGGGTAGACAGGACAGCGAGGGGCGGGAGTACCGTGGCGCGTTGGTCATGTTGGGCGCCAGTCTGCTGGGCATGGTGCTGTTTCTGGCCGTTGGCGGGATGAGCTGGTGGGTGGCTGTGTTGTATGTGACGCTGTATATTCTCTTATGCACCTCCATCGGACGGATCAGGGCGGAACTGGGTGCCCCTGCGCACGAATTCGGCAGCATGGGCTCGTCACACATGATGGTCTACAGCCTGGGCAGCACGCTGCTGGGTCCGCATAACCTGACCATACTTGGGATTCTATGGTTCCAGAACCGAATGTACCGCGGACTGTTGATGCCCCAACAGGTGGAGTGTTTGAAGGCTGCACACCATGTTGGAATGAAGCCCCGTTATATGGTGGGGGTGCTGGCTGCAGCGGCCTTCGTGGGCATCCTGGCGGGATACTGGGCATTACTGCATCACAGCTACGCCCGCATATTGCCGGCGTATATTCATCCCGGCGCACCCGGCAGCGCGTTCGCCGCGGAGTACCTGATCATCTTGAATAGCTGGATGGGAGCCCCTATTGAGCCGAAGGTGGCCAACATGACGGCGATAGGCGTGGGAGCCGCCATCACCCTCTTACTGACTAAGCTGAGTATGATTTGGCATGGAAACCCCTTCCACCCGGCAGGATATGCGCTGGGCATGGCTTTTGGTTTGGATTACATCTGGTGCCCCATCATGATTAGTTGGGCGCTGAAGAGCTTCATACTGCGCATTTACGGGTTGAAAGGCTATCGCTGGGCGATGCCGTTCTTTGTGGGCCTGGTACTTGGTGAGTTTGCGGTAGGCGGGTTGTGGAGCTGTATCCGTGGGCTAAGCGGTATCCCAACTTACTCGTTCTACCTGTAGCTCTTGATTACCGGACGGATCATGCTCGATGGGTGACGACTGACCAATGTGGGGGTAGTTTGAGATGGCCGCGAATCGAGAATTACAGTAAAAATACCAGATTATTTGGTAGGTTTGCTTGTATATGATCTTACGAATTCGTGCTCAGGTGCTTGATAGAATCATACATACTGGCTGTGAAACACTTCCTAATCCGTGCTTGATAGTGGACGAACATGTAGCTATCTTGTTTCCAGCGAGACTATCACGTCGAATTCTTTATACATTGCACAATGGACGTGGCTCTGGCATACTGACTTTACCCCGGAAGGGATGCTGCCTGTGATATAGACGAGGCGAATTACCTTCCACGCAATATGCAGTAAAAGCCTTCATTTGGACGCTCATCATGAGCGTTAGGTTATTGCGGTTCGCCAGGTACTAACCTGGGGTTACGCGATTTATTGTAAGGAATCGAGAGAGGCCAATGCATGACATTTAAGGATCCGATTTCGCTGTCTGATAAGCAGACAGAGCCCAAGAACCTGGCCAACTGGTTACTAGATATCATGGCCAGATCGTTAAAGAGCGGTGACGGCATGTTGCTCCATCGCAAAGAGAACGACAAGTCAGTAGATGTCACCCGAGTGGGTGTTCTTCATGATGAGGCTGAACTAAGCCTGAATTAGTTCGCAGTTGTTATATAGTTGGGAGGCTCCCGCATTAGGTGCGGGAGCCTTTACGATTCGGGGGTCTTTCTTACAGGCATCCGCTCGTGCTGGCACGGTAGCCTATGGTGTAACTTACGCGTCACATTGAGGTGACCGATGGTATGCGAATGGCTGTCCGCCTTTATTGCAGCCACATATTGCCTATGTCCGGGGCGGTCTGTGCGTAGGCTAATGGCTACAGAAGGCTCAAGACCGCGCCGGTCTGGCGGATAGCCCTGAAAGATCCGTGTCAGGAACAAGCAACCGCCCGTGAAGGTACGGCAACCAGTATTGTAACGGATACGGTCGTAGGTGCGTCCCTTGTCGGCGCCCTACTCGATTGTTTATTCGATAGTAATTGTTTAGGGCGCCCACAAGGGACGCCCCTACGACCTGCTACATAAAACGCCGGCGCGGTTTATAGACAGTAGCCACCGCAAGCGTACTGACAGACCGCTCCGGATAGTGCCAACCAAGTTACTTGCCAGCACATGCCCGTGCTGGCACGGCAACCCTTACGGCCAGTTTCTTACATATCTCTACCCATTACCAAAAAAGGCCTCGCTGGTGGGCGAGGCCTTGGAAGACTGGTGGCTTGAGCTTCGAACGCTACTTGCTCTTCTTAACGGTTGGCTTGGCCTTAGGGGCCTGTTTAGGTGCAGGTTTGGGTGTTGGCTTGACTGCGGGTTTTACCGTCGGTTTTACGGCCGGTTTCGTGGCCTCAAGATATTCCGCTGCTGTTAATACCTTGATAGTAGCCTTCATATGGGTGTTTATTTTGATGTCCATCGAGGCTTGGTTGTTCTTGTTGTCCGGCATCGTCATGTTCATCACCATGTCGATATCGCCTCCTCCGCCGACTGCCAAGCCGGTCGCGAGATCGATATCGGATACCATGTCTATCGTGCCTTCACCAGTGGCCTTCATTGCGGCTACCATGGGGTTTCCTTTGGCTGCAGCTTCAAGCAGTTTCGTCATATCCATGATGCCTCTACTGCGGATACTGGCGATCTGCTTACCGTTGAGCTCTTCAACCTTCTCAAGCGTGTTTGTCAACTTCATCGCTGGGCCATCGGTTTTTGTCAGGGCGAATTCATTATTCCAAGAGTCACCCACTTTGATGGGTTCTTTAGGAAAGTAGGTCATGCCAGACTGTTTCATCAGGCTGTTCAGGTCCATGGTTTTCGGCATGTTGGGAATGTCGACCTTGTCCATAGAGACAATTTCTATGGGCTGACCGAATTCATTCATTTTCATGGTGATGCCGATTTTGAGGTTCTGAATGGGTATGGGCATCGGCTGATTGTTCATCATCATCTTGCCGTAGGTGATAGTGGCCTTAACGGTGTAGATTCCGGCTTCGTCTTTAGATAAGTAGTCTGTTTTGGTATACGTGTCCATCTTCATATCGAAGGGAGTTGAATTTTCACCGATGGTCGAAACGATGTTCCCGGCAATGGAAACACCGATGTAGTGCTGGGTTCCTGCGGGGACATTAAGGCGAATCTGGTAAGTAGGGGCTGCCGACGGCTGAACGGCGTCCTGAGCCGACATAGCTAGGGGCAGGGCAGTCATCGCTACGCACAACAATGACGCCATCTTTATGGGAAAACGCATGAACGAGCCTCCTCAAACTATTCTTGTGATACAGCGTGGAACGTGGGGGCATCAGCAACCCCCACGTTAATACAGAGTTATTTTTTGACGGGTTTCTTAGCGGGTTTGACAGCCTTCTTCGCAGGGGCTTTTGCTTTGGCAGGGGCCTTTGCAGGAGCGGCCTTCACAACGGGCTTTGCAGCGGGCTTTGCGGCTTCCATTTCGGTAGCTGTGACGATGCCGCTAAAGGCCATCGAGAGCTTGGCATTGGTGTCTTCACCACGAAGATCACCGGTGACAGTGATGTCCGTGTTTAGGTCTAAACTGGAATCAATCGTCATACCAGTGGCCAAGTCGACATTACTTGTGCTGTTGCCAGTGATGGTACCTGTCAGGTCCAGGCCTGCGGGCATGTTGGCGGGAACCAGACCAGATAGGCTGCGGATATCGATGTTGAACTTAGATGCGATGCGTGCGATCTTCTTACCGCCCATCTCATCTACCGATTCAAGCTTGTTGGTGGCGACGATCTTGCTGCTGGTGGTGTTGGGTACATTGATGGCGGCTTCCCAACTGTCGCCTACCTTAACGGCCTGTTCAGGATAAGCCGACACGCCACTCTGGCCCATCAGGCTGTTCATAAATCCCTGGACGTTACCGTTCGGCATCAATCGAGTGATACTTTCCATGCCGGAGGCTTGGATGGGTACACCGAGCTTGTTCACCTTGAGCAGCATCGAGATATTCTGTGCAGGCGGTGTGCTGACGGGAGATCCGTTGGCAGTGATCTGCAAGCCTTCAAAAATCAGTTTAATCTGTGTATTACCGTCAGCATCTACGCTTGCTATGTTCTGCCGCATTGACATTGACATCTGCATATTGAAGGGCATCGGTTGAGTGCTTTGAGCCGTTAAGATGGTGCCTTGCCCATCTATCACAGACCGAACTTTATAGGTAACTCCTACCTTAGGCGTCATACGCAGTAGGTAGCCTTCTGTGGCATCCTGGGCACATACAGGGGCTGCTAACATCGCACCTGCGACGGCCAGCATCAATACCCGTGATACGGAAAGTTTCATGAGGAAGCACCTCTCAATGTGTAGTTTCGCTTAATTGTACCCCAGTTTACTGTTAAGGTGGTGAACATGGTAACGAAAATGGAAAATGATGAAGTAGAGGCTAGAAAAATCACATAAAACCGCCATTTCGCATGATGCATCAACAAAAAAGGACCCGGGTGTAAACACCCGGGTCGTACCCAGCGGAGTTCACCGTGGGTCGCGTAGTCATCCGCTTTCGCGGAGCTACAACCTGTTTCTGTATCATCCACTTGTAAGTGACATTACAGACTATCTTTATAATACCCTCCCATGCAGAATATGTCCACAGTGTGGTGATGAATTTGATGGAGCTCATATTATTACAGTAGAAATACTGGATATTGGCATCAACACAGAGCTCTCGCGGCAGGGTGATTTACTGTTCTCTGGCATTAATAAAAGCTTGAAAATAACTTGGTTGGTTATGTCCGGGGCGGTCTGGCGGTACACTTGAAATGGCCGCTGTCTATAGACCGCGCCGGTCTTGTTCCCGACATATATCATTCGTGGCTATCCGCCAGACCGGCGCGGTCTCGAGCTTTCTGCATACGCTAGCGTACGCACAGACCGCCCCGGACTTTGCCAATTGAAGGGTACGAATCCGTTACACTATGGGCTGCCGTGCCATCACGGGCAGTTTCTTGTAATGGTAGATCCATGCAACGGAGCAGATGCGGTGGTTCTACCTATCCAGTCAAGCCGGAGATCAGCCGATACAGTTCAATCCGGTCAGGGTCGATCAGTTCCAGACCATATGCATCCTTGAAGGCCTGATCATACCGATCGGTGTGCAGGTTGTAGTTGAGTGTCCAGATGCCCCAGAACAGGTCGTAGTGCCTGTCGCCAACACCGCCATACCCCACATCGATGAATGCGTTGAACTGCCAGTTATGAATGATGATATTGGGCAGGCAGTAGTCGCCATGAATCACCACATTATCGCTGTGGTTGTGAAACAGGTGGTGGCAGGATTCGACCGCGTCATCAGCGGGCATCTGCAGTATCTGCTGGTCGCCTGATGGGAATGGCTGCGGTGCGTCAGGAGCATATAGGCAGTCAATATCCTGCATCATCTGTGCTGTGCGGTTGGGGAATGGGCAGCCGGTTGTTGGAAGCTCATGAAGGAGTCGAAGCTGATGGCCGAATAACACCGCTAGCCGCTCAGGGTGTGCGAGGTGATCGGGGTGGATGCCGTCTTCGCCATCTGCCGCTTGAGTTAAAAGATAGTCATACCCATTCTCAGTTTCGAAGCTCAGCATTTCAGGTGCCATCTGGTGGCTGTGCAGAAACTGCATCATGGCAGCCTCCGGTTGTAGCGTTTCGGCAGGTGCCTGTTTGAGATAGCATGGTATATTTCCATCCGCGAACCAAACCCGGGCATCAGTGCTGCAATGGCTGTCATACCACACTGCATCTTTCACGATGCCGCGAATCGTGTGTGGTAGATCAGGCAGCGGCCTGGTGATGAGTGTGCGTTGCATAGATGACTGCCTCCAGAACAAGAAATGACCCGGGTAAAAAATCTACCCGGGTCGAACCCAGCGGTGTTTACCGTGGGTCGCGTAGTCATCCACTTTCGTGGAGCTACAACCTGTTTCTGTATCTACCACCAAAGGCTATAGACCAGACTGTTTTAAATATACCCTCTACCGTAAAGAGAATGCAATCCGAATCTACAGCAGATGTTAAAACTAGCAAAAATACGGATATGCTCGCCGTATAGTAGGGGATACCCAGTCGCAGTATACTAATCTGAGGGGAACTATCCTTCAAATCGCCAGTTCAGAATGTGTGAGGTCGATTCGATGAAAATGCTCATTTTAATGATGTTTGTGGTCGGTATGGCCGTGTTCCAAGCCAGGCCCGTATACGCTGCCAACCCGATACTGCGAGGCTTGGGAGTGTGTGACCCGCATATCCGCATCTACAACAATCGAGCATGGTTATACGCTACCCATGACGCCTCGGTCAACAACACGGGCTTCACAATGCATGACTGGTGGGTGTGGTCCTCAACTGACCTTGTGAACTGGACACATGAGAGCACACTACGGCCGGAGGATACTTACCACAAGGCTCCATCGACGACCTGCTGGGCTACCGACAGTTTGAAATCTCACGGCAAATACTACTTCTATTTCTCAATGGGTGTCACTGATGTGGGTGTGGTCGTTGGCGATACACCCAAAGGGCCATGGCGTGACCCATTGGGCAAGCCGCTTCTACCATCCACATTGACGCCAACCGAAGAGCGTGATCCAGGCATCATCATGGATGATGATGGGAACGTCTACATCGTGTTTGGGGTGTGGGACTTCTATATTGCACGATTGAACAAGGATATGATCTCATTGGCGGAGGCACCCCGGAAGATCGAACTCGATCAAAAAGATGGTCCATATGGTCCCGGCAAGACAGACGACAAGCCGTATCTTCACAAATACAAAGGCAATTACTATCTTTCCTGGGGATGCTTCTACGCGATGTCCGATAGCGTCTACGGTCCATATACTTATAAAGGCTCCGTGATCGTGGAAAGCCGCACCTCACCCGAGTTTCAAAAGGGGCTGACAATGGACCGTCACGGCTGCTTCTTCGAGCTCTACAACCAATGGTATTTCATGTGCAATGATCAGAGCTGGCCTGGCAGCCACGGAGTGTTTCGAAACTCGGTGATCTGCTATGTTCACTACCGTGACAACGGTGAGATTGAACCCGTCACGCTGGACTCTGTAGGAGTGGGAGAATATGATGCGGCCAATGGGCGCATCGAGGCGGAGAACTACTTCAAGGCGGTGAACACCACCAAGCGACAGTCACCTGAGGGCGGATTTGAGATCAAGGGCATTCGGGAGAACAGCCGTCTGGTGTATCCCCGTGTGAGGAATATACCCGCCAACTGCTCGATGAAGTTCCACGTGGCCTCAGCAGCTCTGCAGGGGGGCGTCATAGAGGTGCGTGCAAGCGGTTTCCGGGGCAAGTTGCTGGGCCGATGTCAGGTGCCGTATACCGGAGGATGGACCAGTTACAAGACCGTCGAGTGCAAGCTTAAAAACACGGCAGAGAAAATGGACATTGCCCTGGTATTTAAAGGTCAAGGGGCTGAGCTGATGAGGCTTGACTGGATGAGCTTCGACTAGGCACACCAAACCAAATTTACAATGGGTTTCCAGCATAGTTTGGGGGGTGCCGTGCAGTATCGCTACGTGGCCCAGTTGACCCCAGTCAAATTCACATTTTCCAGGTTGACACCGCGCAGGTTGGCACGGTGTAGATGCGCCTTATTCAAGTTGGCTCCGTCCAAGTTGGCTCCTACGAGACTAATACCGGCCAGCTTGGCGTTGCTAAGGTCCACATTGGACAGGTTTGCTTTAGAAAAATCTGCACAGTGAAGATTGGCGTAGTGCAGTATCGCATGGCTCAGATCTGCACCTTCCATACAAACGCCGCTCAGGTTGGCGCAATGTAGAACGGCATCACGAAGATTCGCACCGTGTAAGTCGGCATCACTCAGATTCGTGTGCTCCATTTTAGCGCGTTCAAGTGTGCAGCCGCTTAGGGTGGTGCCATGCATATCAGATTGAGACAGATTGGCATCCTCGAAGTTGGCGCTCACCAAGTTCGCGCTGGTGAGGTTTGAGTCTTCCAGTTTCGCGTTGCTCAGGTTCGCACCTTGTAGATTAGCACCGGTCAGATTAGCAAAGTTGAGCCACGCACCGCACAGTTGGGCATCACGTAAATCAGCACCACTCAGATCAGCTCCAACCAGATTCGCCTCGGTCAAGTCAGCACCCTTGAGGCAGGCGTTGATCATCCGCGTATTACTTAAATTGGCTTTGCGAAGGTTGGCGTTAGAGATATTAGCTTCCGACAGGTCCGCCCTGATTAACTTAGTGCTCTCTAAATTGGCTTTAGTGAGATTGGCACCACGTAAATCGGCACCCCACATCTGAGCCGATTCCAAGTTGGCATTTGCCAGCATCGCGCCTTTTAGATTGGCATCGGGCAGGTCGGCATGGGCTAAAACCACACCCTTCAGGTTAGCGGTATGTAGTTCGTTTTTGCTAGTCTGTATTGCGGTCAGGATATCCTGGTAATCACCGGTCACGATGACTGCATTGTTCGTGTCCTTAATTTCTATCTGCATCTATCTTCATTCTGCCTTGTGTGTGTTCCGCTCATGCTGTGGTTCGAGACTTCACAAACTCTACCGCAGACGCATGATCCGTTGCCTGCATGTGCCGAATAAAACATTATACCCTAATACATATAGTTTACACCATAAGTCCGAAAATGACAAGCTGACGCCTGCTGAGGGGGTACGGTTGCTTGTCAGCTTAGGACACACGAATAGCTATGGCCTACTTCTTGGGTTCCGGGAGGAACCGAATCCGCCGGAATAGTCTGAACCACGGATTACGCGGATGACACAGATGGAGCGGGATGATGGCGGACGCATTTCAGGCTGCTTCAACAGTCTTGTCAGTTAGTAATCGGGGACGCCCCGATAGTTCAGTTACAGCCTGGGCTGCCGTGCAAGCACGGGCCGATGCTTGGTGTTCAATAGCCGAGACATTTATGTCGCGGAACCGGTGACCTACTGGCCATGCGATATTTGCGGGTAATAGACTGACATTGATGTCGCGGCATGGGTGATGGCCATAATTCCCATACCAAAAAAAGCCCCGGGTGGAAAAATCCACCCGGGGCGAAACCTGCGGGGTTAGCCGCCGGTCTGATAACCCTCTGCTGGTGCAGAGTTACATATCGTATCCGCCGCCGCCACCCTGAGGCATGGCAGGAGCTGCGGACTCTGGTTTCGGCTTCTCTACGATCATCGCTTCGGTGGTCAAGACCAATCCAGCGATGGAAGCAGCATTTTCCAGGGCGGAGCGATTGACCTTCACAGGGTCAACGATGCCGCTCTTGATCATGTTCACGTAGACACCGGTCAGAGCATCCAGGCCTTCGCCTGCGGGCAGACCCTTCACTTTTTCCACAATCACGCTGCCCTCGAGGCCGGCGTTGAAAGCGATCTGGCGAAGAGGCTCTTCCAGGGCGCGCTTCACGATGGCTACACCGTGCTGCTCGTCGCTGGACATGCCGTCGGTGCTAAGGGCACCAAGGATGTTGATGTAGGTGACGCCTCCGCCGGAGACGATACCCTCTTCTACAGCCGCGCGGGTTGCAGAAAGAGCATCTTCGAAGCGGTGCTTCTTCTCTTTGAGCTCAGTCTCGGTGGCAGCGCCAACCTTGATGACTGCCACGCCGCCAGCCATTTTGGCCAGGCGCTCTTGCAGCTTCTCACGGTCGTAGTTGCTATCGGTGACTTCGATCTGCTTTTTGATCTGACCAATGCGGCCCTGAACGGCCTCTTTGGCGCCGTTTCCTTCCACGATGGTGGTGTTTTCCTTGGTGATGACGATGCGCTTTGCACGGCCAAGGTCTTCAATGGTGATGTTCTCAAGCTTGATGCCGAGGTCATCAGAGATGAAGCGTCCACCGGTGAGGATGGCGATGTCTTCCATCATGGCTTTGCGGCGGTCGCCGAAGCCAGGAGCCTTCACGGCGCAGATGTTCAGAACGCCGCGCATCTTGTTCACCACAAGGGTGGCCAGTGCTTCGCCGTCGAGATCCTCAGCCATGATGACGAGGGGTCGGCGGGTGTTGGCGATCTTCTCAAGAACGGGGATCAGGTCCTGAGCGTTGCTGATCTTCTTTTCGTAAAGCAGCACGTAAGCATCTTCGTAAACAGCTTCCATGCGCTCTGCGTCGGTCACGAAGTAGGGGCTGATGTAGCCTCGGTCGAACTGCATACCTTCAACCACTTCGAGAGTGTCGGAGGTACCCTTGCTCTCTTCTACGGTGATGACGCCTTCTTTACCGACCTTCTCCATCGCTTCAGCGATCATTTCGCCGATTTCGCGATCATTACCAGCGATGGATGCCACGCTGGTGACTTCCTCTTTGGTGGAGATGGTGACTGCGATGTTCTTGATGGCGGCGACAGCCTGCGCAACGGCGGTGTCGATGCCCTTCTTAACAAGGATGGGGTTTCCACCAGCGGCAACATACTTCAGGCCTTCATGCACGAAAGCCTGGGCCAGCACGGTGGCTGTGGTGGTGCCGTCTCCAGCGATGTCGTTGGTCTTGGAAGCGACTTCCTTGACAAGCTGGGCACCCATATTCTCGAACGGATCTTCGAGTTCAACTTCTTTGGCAACAGTGACGCCGTCTTTGGTGATGGTGGGGGAGCCCCACTTCTTTTCGAGAACGACGTTGCGGCCTTTGGGTCCTAAGGTAACTTTAACGGCGTTAGCGACGGCATCAACACCGCGCTCCATTGCACGCCGGCAATCTTCGTTATAGTGGATCAGTTTAGCAGCCATTGTAGGTGCGTATCCTCCTGTGGATGGACTTATTCGTGGATGGCGTAGATTTGATCTTCGTCAAGAATGATCACTTCTTCGCCGTCAACGGTGACTTCGTTACCGCCGTATTTGCTGTAGATGACTTTGTCGCCTACTTTTACGGACATGGCGGCGCGGGTGCCGTCGTCCAGCAATTTACCTGGGCCTACGGAAATGATCTCACCTTCTTGTGGCCGCTTTTGTGCGGAGTCGGGAAGGAAGATGCCTCCCTGGGTTTTCTCTTCAGAACCCAGAGGCTTAATGATAACCTTGTCTCCTAGTGGTCTCAGCAACGCTGTTACCTCCTTGTGGTTACGGGATTGCTCCCATTTGGTTGTGTCACTAATCATGTTAGCACTCTCGATGTCTGAGTGCCAATAGTTTTATACCACGCCATTTAACATGAGTCAAGTATTGTCAAGTGAATTGAGAGATATTTGGAAGGATGCGTGTTTTTAGTGTGAAAACCAGTGAAAATACCTGATATGTCGACGAAATGGCGAATCATCGACACTAGGTGTGTAATATGTCGATAGCGTCGACATATACGGGATGATATGTCGAAGAAACGCCATTTCGTCGATATAAGTCTGTCGTCAGGGCGATAACAGCTTCAAGAGCCGGTGGTTTATGTAGAGCGTCTCCCGGCCAGCAATGACCGCGGTCAGTATCTCGGCCGCCTGCAGCTCCTTCAAGTATTTGCTTGCTGTCTCACGTTTGGCGATTCCCGCTTCCACCAGGTTGCGAACCCGTGTATAGGGCAGTGTGTACACCAGTTCAATCAACTCTTTAGCGGGCGTGGTATTCTTGGTAACTTGCCGATAGAGTGCGGTTGCTCTGTCGATGTCTGCGCGGATGGCGATGATTTTGGCTAAGGTGGTACGCGATGTTTGTTCCACGGCATCAAGCATGTATAGAAGCCACGGTTCCCAAACACGTTGCTCGGTGACGGCACGAAGATTGGCGTAGTAATCAGGCCTATTCTTGATGATGTAACCGCTGAGGTATAGAATCGGCTGTTCTAGCAGATTTTTCTGCAGCATGTACAAGATATTGAGTATCCTTCCCGTTCTGCCGTTGCCATCTGTAAAGGGATGTATGGATTCGAACTGATAATGAATGATCGCCAGCTTTAACAGCGGGTCTGCAGAATACATCTCATCATCGTTTATGAACTGTTCGAGATTCTTAAGCAGCCGCAGGATATCCGACTGGTTATCTGGCGGCGTATAGATGACCTGACCAGTGATCTGGTTAGCGATCACTGTTCCTGGCATCGTCCTGATACCGGAGTTGGTATTTCGGATCTTCTGCACAATATGTACAAACGTGTTGGTTGTGATGAGTTGGTGTTGCTGCAGCTCCTGGTAACCCTCCCACAAAGCGGTTTGATAGCGGATTACCTCTTTGGTTGCGGGATCAGTTCCGTTAGTCTCAGGATTGGCCAGAGCCTTATACAATGAATCCGTCGTCGTGACGATGTTCTCTATCTCGGAACTATCACGCGCTTCCTGCAAGGCGATGGTATTCAATAACACCTTTTGGTTTGGGATCAGCTCTCCAGAGCCTTTCAGCTCCGCTAACGCTCTGGAGGCGGTTGCGAGTTTACGCAGCACAGGGATGGTCTCGATTTGCTCCTTTGGCGGAAGCTCAGAAAGCTCGTTGAAAGCAATAGACGGATCGAAGCTCATTTGACTCACCTGTCGGCATATATACTACATCAGTTATACCTGATATGTCGACGAAATGACGAATCGTCGACATTAGGTGTGTAATATGTCGATAGCGTCGACATATGCGGGATGATATGTCGACGAAAGACAATTTCGTCGACATGACTCTGACCACATGTCGATGGTGTCGACATATCATACAAGCACACCCCGAAACGAATCAGGCCCTCTGCACGGTAAAATGAGGGTAGAAGACGAATGCAGGAGGGTGTATATTGAAGCGGATTATCATCGGGGTGACCGGAGCCAGTGGGGCGATTTACGCGGCCCGGTTGGTCGCATTACTGGCACCACTGGTGGACCGATTGCTGGTGGTGCCTACACCCACCGCGTGGAAGGTCTGTGATTATGAAATGCCTGACCTTAATCCGCTGGAGCCCATGAACCTTCCTGCGAATGCCACGCTCTATCAAAGTGATGAGCTGTTTGCGCCTCCCGCCAGTGGTAGTTACCACCATGACGGTATGGTGGTGATCCCCTGCAGCATGGGCAGTGTGGGCAAGATCGCGAATGGGATCGCCGATAACCTGCTGTGCCGCGCGGCTGATGTCACGTTGAAGGAGCGTCGCCCGCTTATTATCGTGCCGCGTGAGGCGCCGCTGGGGATTATCCACTTGCGCAACCTGACGAAACTTGCGGAAGCTGGCGCATGCATCATACCCGCCTGCCCCAGCTTTTACCGGCATCCAAAAAGCGTGACAGAGGTCGTAGATAGCGTGGTGCATCGCGTGATGTGCCAACTGGGTGTAACCCCACCAGGTCTACCTGAGTGGGGCGATGATATCTAAAATGGAGAACTAAGATGATACATGCAGGAGAGCGAAAAGTGAATGATTGGAACAAGGAAGTAAATGTACGCTTGCGTCCCAAGTCCATACTATCTGGACTGGTTCTGGTCATCATTGCATTGGCTGTAGGCTATCTGGCGGGCGCATTTAACCGACAACCTGATCTGCCGATTCTCAACGGAAGCCGTGCGATTGCCGCTGGGGCACCAGATTTTCGAACAGTGGCAAAGTCGGCACTGCCGTCGGTGGTGAACATCAAGAGCGCGACTGTGATCCAGGGCCGTCGGTCGCCCATGGCTGATGACCCGTTCTTTCAGTTCTTCTTCGGCGACCGCGGTGAGATGCGTATCCCAGACCGAGTCCAGCAGAGCCTGGGTTCCGGCGTGATCGTCAGCAAAGACGGTCTGATACTCACCAATAACCACGTGGTGAATGGTGCCACCCAGATTCAGGTGACGCTGTCCGACGGCCGCAGCATGGAAGCGAAACTGGTCGGAACCGACCCTGGCGTTGATCTGGCCTTGCTTCAAATCAAAGCCAACGACTTACCCGCCATCACCTGGGCTGACAGCTCCAAGGCTGAGGTGGGGGAGTGGGTTCTGGCCATCGGCGCACCGTTTGGGCTGAAATCCAGCGTGACGGTAGGCATTGTCAGCGCAAAAGGCCGCAGCGATGTGGGCATCAATCTGTTCGAAGACTTCATCCAGACCGATGCCGCCATCAACCCTGGTAATAGCGGCGGCGCCTTAGTGAACTCACAAGGTGAACTGGTGGGTATCAACACCGCCATCTTTAGTCAAAGCGGAGGCAGCGTGGGTATCGGATTTGCGATTCCAAGCCGTCTGGCCCAGCAGACTATGGGTATTTTGTTGAAGAATGGCAAGGTCACGCGAGGATGGTTGGGCATTATTCCATCGGATGACGCTGATGTGCCGGTCAGTGGCGTGGTGGTGGCGAACCTGTTCCGCGATAGTCCTGCGGACAAGGTCTCCGTGCGACCAGGCGACATTATCGTGAAGGTCGACAATAAGGCCTTCAAGACCAGCGGCGAAATGAAAAGCTACATCATCGCTAAGAAGGCTGGCGAGAAGGTCAGCTTGACCGTAAAACGCGGCAGCCAGTCAGCCACGGTAGAGGTTCCTGTGATGGACCACCCGTTTGACAGTTCAGGCCGTGCCGTGCCGGGGTTGTAACATCCGCTGCGACTGATCGAGCAGACGGATCGGGCCGATTGGACCGATCCGTCTGAGGTTGTGTGGCTACTTCCGCTTGCGCCAGGCCTTGATGGCGCTTGCCAGGTCGTTCAGCCGAGTGCAGTCGGGCTTCTTTGGGTTCAGAGCTTTCCCGATGATGGGGCAGAGGAACCCGCCCTCGCTGTGCTCATTCCAGGCGTAGATCAGCACGCTGTTCGCCTCGCACTTGGCCGGATTCGCCTTGATATACTCAAAGGCGTTCGTCAGCAGTTTGCCGATCTCATCCGGTTTTGGCTCTTGATACCACAACGCAGCGGGATTACGGGGCCGGTCATCTACGCCTGAGAGTAGCGGTACTACCACTTTGCGGGCACCACCACCCATATCACCATTCTCCAGGAAATCCTTCTTGATGTTCCCCAAAGGCTGCTGTATGGCGGCCCCTGTTTCGTGGCACCAAAGGCACCCCGGTAGGCACTTACTGCATCCAGACCCGCTTCGTCGATGTAGCGCGCGGCCCAGATTCCACCGGAATTCATACCCACGATATATGGATTACCCAATCCAGCCGACTGCACCTGTTGCCGGAGATACAGAATCGCCAGTTTAAGCTGATCAATCTTGTAGTCTTTATCGCCCAGTCTTTCCGAGAACTCATCTGGTCCCATGATGTATAATAGCGGTCGGTTCCCCAGTACCTTCTGGTAAGTGGGTTCTCTCATCAGGCTAATGTATTCCGCGACCGTGTTGTGCCAGTCTGACCAGGTCGTATCTGGGCCGCTTGTTGGTAGTCCCGATCCAATAAGCCCACCCAGGCAGATTAACGAGAATCCAATGCGCTTTTTCAGAGGGCTATCTAGATAGGCCTGCAGGTTATTTCGGAGCTGCCAACCATCACCTTTACTCTTTAGGTAGTGGCAGAAGGCCCAGTAGTCGATGCCAGCATCGGCAGCGTAGCGGATTTCCTGGTTGGTGACCTTTTGAATCTCGCTCTGTGAAAATCCTGGGTTGAAGGAAAAAGGCTTCTCGGGATCGCCGGTCAGCTTCACAAACCATGGGGCCCGCCAGTGGTGTTCCGCAGGTTTGAGGAAGCCGAACTCCTGCTTTTGAGTGATCGCAGGGCTGCCGTTATAGCCATCCCAGCGGATGACGCCCACCAGTGGCGCGGTGCGAACAGGGGCTGCGGACGCGACAGCTGAGATGACGGCCGTGGCCAGGCAAAGCGTGAGTTTCAAAACCGTGGCGTAAGGTGGAATGTGGGCTGATCCCATATGGTTTCTCCTGTAGATAGGGTTGGGCGGGTTATATCTTGAGCTGATCGAGCTCATATTTACGGATAAGCTCACTGACATGTATCCCACAAGGGGCCACATGCTCAGCTCCAGCGTCCAGCAACCGTTGCGCCAGTTCCTCATGCCGACATCGGCAGGCGATGTGCAGTGCGGTCCATCCGAACACGTCGGGCTGGTTCAGCAACTCCGGCTGGCTCAGCAAAATCTGATCCACCAGGTCGGCATCACCTAAGAATGCGGCTTGTGGAAGGGTGACTTCGCAGTCATCGTAACAAAAGCTGAGTGCCACCGCGATGTTGATCGCCCTGGCTGGGCTTGGCTGTATAGCGAGCTGCGCCGAATGAACTCCAACGACGCCAAACTCATCTGTGGGCATGATGCCTGCGTAATGGCACTCATAACCAAACAGTGCAGGATTGAGGCTGGCATTGATGGCA
The DNA here is from genome assembly GCA_963677485.1 of Armatimonadota bacterium. Classification (GTDB taxonomy): domain Bacteria; phylum Armatimonadota; class HRBIN16; order HRBIN16; family HRBIN16. The sequence continues at coordinate 3,593,448 of OY781964.1, forward strand.
CTGAGCCCTGTGAAGTCCTGATCGTAGGGATCTACTCCCAGCAAGATCAGCGCGTTCAGCACATCGTCATTGCCGTGCAGCGCGGCCAGTACGATCGGCGGGCGGCCATCTGGATCGATGTTGCGCGGATTGGCCCCGCTTAAAAGTAGCTCTTTACCGACGTTGGGGTTAAGATATCTGCAAGCGACATGCAGCGGCGCGAGGCCGGCTTCATCGCATGAATCGGTGTATGCCCCATAGCGCAGGAGAGTGCGGACACTGTCCACCGGCCCGAACTCGCATGCCAAGTGAAGGGCGGTGGTCTGAGTGCCGTCGTCACGGATGATGGGCTCTTCGATGTCAGCCCAGAATTCCATGAGCAGATCAAGAAGCTGTGGCTGGGCTGTCAATGCCAGTGGCAGCAGTGGTGTGCTCGGAGCCCCATTGCTGAGCAAATGGCGTAGGCTGAGTTCATCATCGAGTGCGAGTGAGATCTCGGCTGCTGTCCGGCCTAACTCGTCTTGAACAGCTATCAGCTCCGGTTGATCGGCTAGCAGCGCGATGACTTGATCACAATCTCGATTTTGGATAGCCTGAAACCAAAGCTCACTCAAATGAATCCACTCCCCGAACTGTACTGTTTTTCGTCACCTAGTGTGCATTATACCTTCATCGTTGATGCATGACCGATCCCGATGGATAATGTAGGCACTACGGCTTTCATAGGAGAACTCAATGCGCATTTCTGAGATCACTGAGACGCCTCAAGACTTGCTGGAAGGTGCCCCAAAAGGCTTCAGCCGGTTCAGCTTCCCCGGTGGACAGCTTCAGGCACAACTGCTCAACAGGTACCTGTGGGATTTTTTCAAGAACCGGGCAGTCAACCTAAAGGCACCATATTTCAAGGAGTATCTTCAGATTGCCGACCTATGGCTGACTGAGGCTAATGAGCCCCGCACAGGGGTACCAATACAAGATACGCATGCAATTGAGCTCAGTGAAATATACCAGGAGAAGGACGGTTACCTGAGCAGCCATCAGGTGCCTAGCAGTGCGTATGACGCCGGATGGCCGTTTCCGGTTTGGTGCTACCCTCCCGGCTTCGAGGGGCATACCGTAGCCTGGAACTGGTGTGGTCCATACGGTCTGCCGGCCTTGTTCGTGGACTGGCAGCGGGCTCCTTATACAGGAGAAGGTGCCATCAAGGGCTGGAGCTTCCAGAACATGGAGAACGGCGGCATCACTGGCGGACACTGGCTGCTGAAGAGCACAGGGGCTGCCCCGAGTATGACCAGCCCGGAAGGTATGGAGTTCGACTCGTTCTGTACGCCATTTATCCAACTGCGCGGAATCTGTCAGACAGATATCCCGCTGATGGCGGATGCCGTGCTGCAATGGCGGCGTGAAGGCGACAAGGGCTTCAGCACGCAGCGGCAGGTGGCCTTCGAGATCGACCCAGATAATCTGAAGGAACCAGGTGTGAACGCGGTCACGGGCACGAACCACCTGCTCGCCAGGCTGCACCAACACCCGCAGTACAGCGGCAAGATCGCCCAGCTCCGAGTGGTGTTTACACCAAAGGACGTTCGCAATGATTACTGGCTGCACGAGTTTTTCACTGTTTATGACACCCGACACCCCATTAACTGCCCGATCTTCATCATCGCATCGTGGATGCAGTATCAATGGTCGGGCGATGTGGGGTTTCTGCGCAAGAACGTGCTTCGCATGCGCAAGGCGCTCGCATGGCAGCAGCGTGAGTTTCATACGCTGAAGATGAACCATGTGCGGAACACCCTCACAGGTCATGATGGGCTGCCTGGGTTCACCAACCTTCCCGGTGGGAAGAAGCGCATCGAGTTCGGCCACGGCATCGGCAATAACTACTTCGACATCTGCCCGTTTGGCTACGATGACCCCTACGCCACATCGCAGTATTATAAGAGCGCACTGGTGATCGCGGAGATGGAAGAGGCGATAGCCCAACATCCTGAATGGCGCATCGACCCTACTGAGGCCTGCAATCCGCGGCAGTTGCGTTCCCACGCGGCGAAAGTCAAGGATGTGATGAACCGCAAGTTCTGGGATGAGAAGAAGGGCCGTTTTATCGCCTGCATCGACCAGAACGGCAAAAAGTGGGACTACGGCTATACCTTCCTCAACATCGAGGCGATCAACTACGGCATCGCGTCACCAGAACACGCCAGGCGCATCATACAGTGGCTGGATGGTGACATCACCATACCGGGCGAAACATCCACGGGTAAGGATATCTATGCCTGGCGGTTTGGCCCCAGAATATCGACCGTGCGCAACACGGAGTGGTACGGTCAGGGTTGGTTTGCCCCAGAGAACGTGCCGTGGGGCACTCAGGTGCAGGACGGCGGCGGTGTGCTGGGTTTCAGCTACTTCGATATCATCGCCCGCCTTCGTTCTGCCGGAGCTGATAACGCCTGGAAGCGGCTTCAAGAGATACTTCAGTGGGAAAAAGAAGTGCGTGACGCTGGCGGATACCGCGAATATTACAAGAAACTCGGTGTCACCCTGCAGGGCGGAGGTACTGCCGGCGGCATCGGTGTCGACTTTGAGTTCCTCGAGAGCAGCATGCTGCCGGCTGTGATACCGCTTGGCTTCATGGGTTTACGTCCAAATGGTGAGGAGCTGGCGATCAATCCGCAAATGCCAGCAGCACAGCCGGAGATGGCACTCCATGGGTTGCGGTTCCGAGATGCAGAGCTGGATGTTCAGTGCAGCAACACGCAGATCGTGCTTCGCTTGCGCAAGCGGGGCGGCCAACCCGTGATCGTGCGCCTGCCCGAGGGCTGGAAAGACCAGCAGGGGCGGAAGCTCTCGACGGCCCGGCTGTTCGCTGAGGGTGTTTACGGGTTTAGTAAGGGGTAGGGGAGATGCGTTGATGGCAGTGTTTGTCTGCCCTCAATGCCCTTGATGGCTATAATAAAACACCACACCTGCAGAAGGAGACATCATGCCCAGGCCTGAGATAATACCCGCACCGACCGACTTGATGGAAGGGGCCCCCACAGGCTTCAGCCGGTTCAGCTTCCCGGGAGGGCAGCTTCAGGCGCAACTGCTGAACAGGTATCTGTGGGACTTCTTCAGGAACCGTGCGGTGAATGTAAAGGCCCCATACTATAAGGAGTACCTTCAGATTGCGGACCTCTGGCTGACGGAGGCTAACGAACCGCATACGGGTGTGCCCATCCAGCAGACCCACGCCACAGAACTGAGCGAGATATTTCAGGATGTGGACGGCTACCTGAGCAGTCACCAGGTGCTAAGCTGTGCTCATGACTTGGGTTGGCCTTTCCCTGTGTGGTGCTGGCCCGATGGATTTTCGGGTCATGCGACTGCCTGGAATTGGAGTGGTCCTTACGGCCTGCCTGCGCTGTTTCCTAACTGGAAACTGCCCGATTCGCCTTTCATTGGCGAACAGGCGCTGATGGGCTGGACCACCCAGAACATGAAAAGCCGAGGTATCGTGGACAATCACTGGGAGCTGGAGGGCACAGGTTCATCGCCCAGCATCACCTCACCCGAAGGCTGGATCATTGACGCCTTCTGCGCGCCGTTCACTCAGCTCAGAGGCGTATGCGCCACGGATGAAGCGGGCATGTCAGGGGTGGTGCTGCAATGGCAGCGCAAGGGTGACCGCGATTTTAGTTCAGATCGTGAAGTGCCCATGGTGGTCGGCAAGGACAACCTGAACGCGCAGGGACTGAACTACATGACAGACGACCACCACTTGACCGCCACACTGCATCGACATCCATTATATAAGGGTAAAATCAAACGGCTTCGGGTGGTCTTCACAAAAACCGATGGCCGTGAGACTTATTGTCTGAACAACCTGTTCACCGCATACGACACCCGGCACCCCATCAACTGTCCGATATTCATCATCTCTTGCTGGATGCAATACCAGTGGACCGGCGATGTGGATTTCCTGCGGATGAACGCGCTTCGGATGCGCCGGGCGTTGGCCTGGCAGCAGAGCGAACTGAACACCCTGAAATACCAGCATGTGCGGAACACCATGACCGGGCACGACGGTCTGCCGGGCTTCAAAACGCTGCCTGGCGGCAAGAAGCAGATCGAGTTTGGGCATGGCATCGGGAATAACTACTTCGATGTCTGCCCGTTTGGGTATGACGACGCCTACGCCACATCGCAGTATTACCGCAGTGTTCTGGTGATGGCTGAGATGGAGGAGGCCGTCGCTCAGCACCCAGAATGGCGTGTGGAACGAGAGAAAGCCTTCAATCCGCACCAACTGCGTGACCACGCCGCGAAGGTCAAAGTGGTGATGAACCGAAAGTTTTGGGATGACAAGAAAGGGCGGTTCATTGCTTGTATCGACCAGAACGGAAGAAAATGGGACTTCGGCTATACCTTCTTGAACATCGAGGCCATCACCAACAGCATCGCCACACCAGAACATGCGAAACGCATCCTGGAGTGGCTGGACGGCAAGCATATCGTGCCAGGTGAAACCTCAACCGGCAGCGACATCTATGCCTGGCGGTTTGGTCCGCGCGTCTCCACAGTGCGCAACACCGAGTGGTATGCTCAAGGATGGTTTGCGCCGGAGAACGTGCCCTGGGGCGGTCAGGTGCAGGACGGCGGTGGGGTGCTGGGATTCAGCTACTTCGACCTGCTGGCAAGGCTTCGGACCGCCGGAGCAGATAACGCCTGGAAGCGGCTACTGGAGATTCTGGACTGGGAGAAGGAGGTGCGTGACGCTGGCGGTTACCGTGACTACTACAAGAAGCTTGGTGTCACCCTCCAGGGCGGTGGTACCGAAGGAGGTATCGGCATCGACTTTGAGTTTTTGGAGAGCAGTATGATCCCTGCGATCATCCCGCTGGGGTTCATGGGCTTGCAGCCGATGGGGGATGGGTTGGCGATCAACCCGCAGATGCCGTCCGCTCAGCCGGAGATGGCACTACACGGTCTGCTATTCCGTGGTTCGGAGCTGGATGTGCAGTGCAGCAACCAACAGATTATCTTCCGCTTGCGGAAGCATGGGAAGTTACCGGTGATTCTGCACCTCCCTGAAGGCTGGCGTGACGTCCACGGCCGCCAGGTGGGTTCCGCCCGGCTGTTCGCTGAGGGCGAGTTTGTGTTTACGAAGAAATAATCTATATCACATGAGGTGCATCGTTGGTGTTTAGCATGTTCGTCTCAGTCATGGCCGTCATCGTGCTCGCTGGTTCGGTATCGGCAGATGGCTCGCAGCCGGCGGTGAGCCCAGCGATTGGGACCATCCCCGCCGAGTTCACTAGCTTTGAGTTTGCGGGTCACCAGCGTGAATCTGCGTTTCTGAACGGCTATCTCTGGCGTCATTTCAACTCACGGCTGGCCGGAGGCGGGAAGGCCGTGTTCAATAAAGAGTATCTCACACTTTCAGATTTGTGGGTGGCGGGTGCCGTCGATAAGGTCGCGGAGAAGCCGATTCAGGAGCTGCTCCGCTCAGACATCACCGACATCCAGCTCGATGATGAAGGCTATGTGCATACCCATCAGCACTTCTCCCATGCCCACGAAAACGGCTGGCCATTTCCGCTTTGGACGCAAGCAGGCACCAACCCTGAACAACTGAATGGCAAAACAGCAGGATGGCACTTCACACCGCCGCCTGCCTGGTCGCTGCTGGCCATCGTCACCAACGGATGGGATATGGCACGCTACTTCGGCGAGACGGCGATCCAAGGATGGGAACTCAGCAATTTACGCTCGCTGGGGTTCAAAGAGAAAAAGTGGCAACTGGAAAGCACCGGCCCGTCGCCAACTCTCACAACACCCAATGGCTCGGTCATAGATGCTTTTCAGGCACCATTTCTGCAGCTCAGGTGGAACCGCATCGGTGAGCCATCCAACAATGCGATGCCTTATGTAGAGTGGCTGCGTGAAGGTGATACGGAGTTTGGTGCGGACCGGCGCGTCTACTTTGGCCTGAAGAGCACCGATCTGTCCGAAATCTGTGCGATTTGGCGTCCTGACAGCAACCGCACCAACACCGCCGAATCCGGCACCGAGCACTGCATGATCGAGATGTTTCAACACCCTAAGTGGCGGGGCAAGATCAAGCGGATGCGGATCGTGCTGGCTCCTGGCGAGTCGCACATGCAGTTCGCGATCGACTCCTTCTTCACCGTCTATGACACACGTCAATCGATCAACAACCCCCTATATGTGTTGAGTTGCTGGAATACCTTCCGCTGGACAGGCGACCTGGAGTTCCTGCGGGCCAACATCAACAAGATGCGTGCTGCCCTGCGTTACGATCAGACGGTGATGGGCGGGATGGAGCTTGGCCACATCCGCAACCCGTGGAATGGCCACGACGGTCTGCCATCCTGGACGACCAACCCCGACGGCTCAAAGCTGTTCCATTCGGGAAATGGTCTGGCTGATAATTACTACGATCTGCTGCCATTTGGCTGGGATGACATGTATGCCACCTCGAACTATTATGCTGCGACCAAAGCGATGGCGGATTTGGAGCAGGCGGTCATCGACCACCCGGGCTGGAATGTGTCTTGCGGGGCTTCGGCGTTCGATCCCGCTGATCTTCTGAAGCACGCGAAGGCAGTAGCGGCTGTGGCGAACAAGCGGTTCTGGAACAAACAGACCGGCCGGTTTGTGGGGTGCATTGATCAAAACGGGAATGCACATGACTACGGCTTTACCTATATGAATCTTGAGGCCGTCTGCCGTGACCTACCGACCCCTGACCACGCAAAGGAGATCATGAGCTGGATATCCGGCAAGCGCGTGGTGAAGGGCGATACATCGACTGGCGCCGACATCTACAAGTGGGAGTTCGGTCCGCGAATGACCACAAAACGCAACGTCGAGTGGTATGTCCAGGGCTGGTATGAGCCAGAAAGCGTGCCCTGGGGCGGACAGATACAAGATGGCGGCGCGGTGCTGGGCTTTGCATATTACGACATCATGGCCAGGTTGAAGACATTGGGACCGGATGATGCCTGGAATCGGATGAGTGAGCTGCTGGCTTGGGAGGCGAAGACACTGCCGTTCAGCAGCTATCGTGATTACTATAAAAGCGTGCCCGATGCACCCATGCAGGGGAGTGGGGTGGCTGGCGGGCTTGGTATCGACGTGGAGTTCTTTGAGAGTAGTCTGGTGCCCTCAGCGGTGGTCTATGGATTTTTGGGACTGGAGCCGAAGTCGGCTGTGTTGTGCATCGAACCCAAGCTGCCCGCGAAATGCCCTGAGATGACGGTCAGGAACCTTCTCTACCATGGGGTTCGGATGGACGTGAGGGCCGGTAAAGGCTTTGTGGAGTTCACACTCAAGGACCGGCCTGTTGAGGGCTTGCGCCTGGAGTTCATGCACGACCTGGCTCTGAAGGGCACCACCACGCGCGGGCGGCGGTTTGAGCTGCTCGAGCCGGGGGTCTACCGGTTCGCGGGGTAGGGGCGATTCGCGAATCGCCCCAATGGCGAACACCGCCCCGGTTCAGGTAACCGGTGCGGTGTAGTCCGCTTGGCTTATAATGAATAGGTAGGCCAATTAACCATCGGAGGGCATCTCATGGGCGATCAAACAAACCCCGCAAAGCGTGTGCAGCAGCTCAAGCAACTGCTTGAATCTGCCAACATCGCCTACTATGTGGATGATGCGCCGACGATCTCAGATGCCGAATATGATGCCGCGATGTATGAGCTCATCCAACTGGAAGAGTTGCATCCCAACCTGAAAAGCCCGGATAGCCCCACGTGCCGCGTGGGCGCCCCACCCGCCACCGCTTTTGAACCTGCCTCACACCGCGTGCCGATGCTCAGCCTTGATAACGCCTTCAACGACGAGGAGCTGCGCGCGTTTGACGGCCGTGTGAAGCGCGTTCTGGAGATGGACGCAGAGGCCGAGATCGACTACACAGTGGAGTTGAAGATCGACGGGCTGGCGATGTCGCTGAGCTACCAGAATGAGCAACTGATCAGCGCGGTCACCCGTGGGGACGGCAGCACCGGCGAGCTTATTACCGACAACATCCGAACCGTGCGGGCCATCCCGCTGGCGCTGATGGGCCTGCCCCTGCCCACTTTTGTGGAGGTGCGCGGCGAGGTCTACATGAGCCACCAGGAGTTCGCTCGCATCAACGCGCTGCGCGAGCAGAACGGTGAAGCGACCTTTGCAAACCCCCGCAACGCCGCAGCAGGATCGGTTCGGCAACTCGACAGCCGCATTACCGCAGACCGTCGGCTCTCCTTCTTCGGGTATGCGCTGGGAGCCTGTGAGGGCATGCCCCAACCCACATCGCAGTGGCAGCTACTACAGATTTTAAAGACCTGGGGTTTCCCCGTGAACCCTCACGCGAAGCGGCTGCAGGGCATCGAAGCGGTGATCGCGCACTGCACGGAGTGGGCGGAGAAGCGCGATAGCCTGGGGTATGACATCGACGGCATCGTGGTGAAGGTGAACAACCTGGCCCTGCAGCAGCAGCTTGGCAGCGTGGCCAGGAGTCCCCGATGGGCGATCGCTTATAAGTTTCCCGCACAGCAGGTCAAGACACTGGTTTTGGATGTCAAATGGCAGGTGGGCCGAACCGGAGCTGTAACCCCCGTGGCGGTGATGGAGAGCGTGAATGTGGGCGGCGTGAATGTGAAAAGCGCCACACTGCACAACGAGGATGAGATCGCGCGCAAGGGTGTGATGATCGGTGATTGGGTGATGATCCAGCGTGCCGGCGATGTGATCCCTGAGGTGGTGTCGGTGCTGACCGACCTGCGTACAGGCGAGGAACAGCCGGTGATCCGCCCCGTTCAGTGCCCGGAGTGTGGAGCCGAGGTGGAGCGGCCTGAAGGCGAAACCATAGCGCGCTGTGTGAACCTGCAGTGTCCGGCGCAGGTGGTGGAGCGTGTGATCCACTTCTGCAGCCGCGACGCGATGGACATCGAAGGGCTTGGTGACAAAATCCCCCGTATGCTGTTCGAACAGGGGCTGGTGAAGGACCCCTCCGACCTCTACAACCTGACGATGGAGCAACTGCTGCCCCTTGAGGGATTCAAGCAGAAGCTGGCGGAGAAGCTCTCGGGGGCCATTCAGGCCAGCAAAAGTGTCGCGTTGAACCGGTTGATCTTCGCGCTGGGCATCCGGCAGGTGGGCCAGAAGGCGGCGCAGACTCTGGCGAAGCAGTTCGGATCGTTGGATGCCTTCATGCTGGCCACAGAGGTGCAGTTGCTGGAGGTGCCCGATGTGGGCCCCGCCACCGCGAAGGAGATTGTGGAGTTTTTCGAACGCGAAGGGAACCGCGAGGTGATCCGCAAGCTGCTGGAGGCGGGAGTGAACCCTGAAGAGATGGAAGCGAACCGATCGGATGCACTGGCAGGCCAGACATTCGTGTTCACCGGCGCGCTGCAGAGCTTCACCCGCGAGAAGGCGGAGGAACTGGTGCAGCAGATGGGCGGTAAAGCGAGCGGCAGCGTGAGCAAAAAGACCAGTCATGTGGTGGCGGGTGAGAATGCGGGTAGCAAGCTGACTAAGGCGCAGCAGTTGGGGGTATCGGTGTTGACGGAGCAGCAGTTTACTGAGCTGATGCGTGAGATCGGTGTTGAGATGGTAGATGAAGGCTAAACTACTCAAGGTTCTGCAAGACCGGTTCGGTTACCCCGACTTCCGCGAAGGCCAATCCGAGGCCATCACGCATTTGATGGAAGGCAAAGACACTCTGGTGGTCATGCCTACTGGCTCGGGCAAGTCGCTGATCTACCAGTTCACTGCTCAACAGCTCGAAGGCGTGACGCTGGTGGTGTCGCCCCTGATCTCCTTGATGCAGGACCAGGTCGATTCCCTTTTGAAGAAGGGCGAGAAGGCCACCTTCATCAACAGCACCCTCTCTTTGGATGAGCAGAAAACCCGTCTAGTGGGCATGGCTAATGGCGACTATAAGCTGGTGTATGTGTCACCTGAGCGGTTGAAGATGCCGGGGTTTCGGGCGAAGCTGGCGCAGACGCAGATATCCTTGCTGGCGGTCGATGAAGCGCACTGCATCGCCAAGTGGGGGCACGACTTCCGCCCCGACTACCTGAACATCGGCAAGATGCGCGCCGAGCTGCAGAACCCGCTGACGGTGGCTCTGACCGCCACGGCCACTGTGACCGTGCAACGGGAGATCGCCTGGAACCTGGGTCTTGAAAAGTGCAAACCAGTGGTCACCGGTTTCGACAGGCCGAATATCTTGCTGGAGGTCTGCACCTGCGCGAACGAGATGAAGAAGGCCACTCTGCTGATCGATCTGGTCGGCCGGTATAAGGATGGGGCCACGATCATCTACGCGGGCACACGGAAGGACTGCGAGGACATCAGCGCTTATCTGTCGTTGCAATTGAAGCGCGAGGTGGGCTGTTATCATGCCGGTCTGGACAACGAGCAGCGTGCCTCCGTGCAGGAAAAGTTCATGCAAGGCAAGTGTAATACCATCGTCGCCACCAACGCCTTCGGCATGGGCATCGACCGCGCTGATGTACGGCAGGTGATTCACTACACGTTGCCGGGAACGCTTGAGGCCTACTACCAAGAGGCGGGCAGAGCCGGCCGCGATGGTCAGCCCTCTACCGTGACCCTCATCTTCACCCCAAAAGACAAAGCTCTTCACGAGTGGTTCATCGAGAATGCCACGGTGGACTTGCACCAGTTGAAGCAGCTCTATACGCAAATCTCGAAGGCGCACAAGTATAACAAACGCATCGCCTGGCCCAAGGTAGCGGAGGAGATGTCCATCAACACCGCTAAAATCCGCACGCTGCTGCCGTATCTGGTGAATACAGGATGCATCTACAGCGACCAGCCGGATGACTGGTCCGCTGATTTTGAGCCTGTGGAGTATAAAAAGGCCGAGTTGGAGCCGCTGGTGAAGCAGAGCACTATGCGCAGTAAGCACAAGACAACTATGCTGCAACAGATGATCGACTACGCGCAGTCCACCAAATGCCGTCGCAAGGTGCTCTTGAGCTATTTTGGCGATAAGGGGGTCAAGACCCATGACCGCTGCTGTGATGTGTGCAACGGGCATCATGTTGTGGCCAGTACCGAGCCCACTTTTGCCAAACTGAGCGACATCCAGATCAGCATGGCCAGCCAGGCTTGCCCCGGGCTAAATGTTCTGGCCGCAGTGGCGAGCGCCAACTGGAGTTTTGGCGCCACCAAGCTGGTGAAGCTGCTGAAGGGCAGCAAGGCCAAGGAGCTGTCGGACAAGGGCTACGACCGGCACCTGCTGTATGGCAGCATGGCTCGCATGAAGACGCAAGAGATTGAGCATCTGGTCGACAAGCTTATCTCCCGACACTACCTGAAGGTCATCACCTGGCCGTATGAGGTGCTGGAGCTCACCCCCGCCGGCTACGAAGCGGTCAAGACCGCAGATCGGGAGCTGTGGTAGGAGAGCGGAGGTTCCTCGACCTGAATGGGTATTGGTATACCATGTGCTGTGACTTTGTGTCACCTAAATTCGTCAACCAGTCAGATCACCAGACTCGGTAATAACCGATCATTCTGCGTCTCTAGCATCAGCATCACCACACATTTTCAGCTTCCTTAACATCATTGGGTCCCATTGTTCAAATACACAGAAAAAACGTAGGAAATAAGTCAAGAATACATACAAGTGCCCTTGACGCTCACAATGTTATTGAGGTAAAGTAATGCAAAGCATCGTATTTGAGGTGCTAATACCCATATTGGCAGGCATGTCTCTGCCAAATACTCGAATAGGAGACGGAAGATGAAACAGTCCACGAAGAGGTTAGTGCTTGCTCTTCTACCGTTAGTCGTATTACAACTTACCATGACCGGATGTGGAGGAGGAGGTGGAGATGACGGTTCGAACTCGTCATTCACCGCCGTGGAAACTCAACAGATTCAACAACTAGACCAAGCTGTTGAAACGGTGAAAAACAGTAGCAGTAGTGCTGAAATGATCGAGAAAATGGTAAATACGGCGAAGGCATGCCCTGGCGTTGAGAAGGTTTCGAAAGGATCTTACGGAATCAAGGTAACGATGACCAATGGGGTTACGACGATCTGGGATTTTTCACCGCTTGATAAGAGTGACATTCGATCATCTCATGTTCCACATCCCACTCGCGCTAGTCGGGGTAATAATGTGGGCACTCTTCTGTACCTTAGCCCACTACATGATGTGAGCCATTCTGGCATCGCAGATTATTCCAATGACTACCAATCACTAGCATCATCCGCCAACCTAAACTTTCAAGAAATTGAGGGATCTAGTGTGTCTGTTGATGCACTAAAGCATCTACCTTCTGCAGACATGATCATATTTAACACACATGGGGGTAACTATGATGGTAAGGTTGTACTCGCAACAGGTGAAGATCCTTCTGCAAATACCTATTTAAATCAATATTACGGTGACCTAACTGGTGGTAATCCGCGACTTGTTCGATTACATCACGATTGGGATAGGAACCATGGTGGCGCGTTTAGGTACTGCATCACTCCAGAGTTCCTCGACTATTATTATGGATCACAGAAGCTCAAACGCAACTCATGATCTATACAGGCGCCTGTTTCGGGGCAGCAAATACAAGTATGGGGGATGCATTTCGACGCGCTGGGGCCTCTGTATTTATCGGCTGGAGCGATGCCGGAAATCATGGTGCTCAATATGGTGCCCGATTCCTGAGTTATTTGATAGATGGCCGAACACTTCGGCAAGCGTATGACAGTGCCAAAAACGAAGGTATTACTGACTACCAGATCAAAAATGAGGACACATGGTGGCCATTCGACTACTACCACCCAGAGTTGCGATTAGTTCGCAACGAAGACAGCACTGTCTGGGGATGGAAATTACCGGTTGCCTCTACGACCGCGGCTCCTGCGATCACAATTAGCAGCCCGCTAGACGGAAGCTCGCAGTATTCACCTGTTATCCATCTTGTAGGGACTGTCAGCGATGCTTCAATAGATAAGGGAACGGTTACCATTACAAACAATGGACGAAGTGTATCTGCTCCTCTGCTACTAGTTAATGGGGTGTTCGATGCCCGTGAAGCTATCTCGCCAGGACTAAACCGGGTAACCGTTTCTGCTCTGAACTCAGGAGGCGTCGGAAATACCAGTGTGAACGTTCGGTGTAGCTCCGCTAACCCAGTTATATGGACGGAGCTTGTTTGGGACACAAACGGAACGGATGTCGATATACACCTACTGAAACCTGGAGCATCGCTCTTCGATATCCCCGGTGATTGTTATTTCAGTAATATGAAACCGGACTGGGGAGCAGCAGGGGCAGGTGATGATCCCCAGCTAGATATCGACGACATCGACGGATACGGACCTGAACATATCACGTTGAACAAGATGCCTACCGCTGGGCGTTACAGTCTTTGGGTACACTATTGGAACGGATATGGTTCTACCAAGTTTAATCTAGTGGTGTCGACTCTCACGGGCCTTCGCACATTTGGTCCTTTTGAACTTAACTACTCTGGCGATCGGCAAGGCGAGGCTATACATGTTTGTGACATTGATCTACCATCGGGTAACGTTGTTGGCGCTGGCTCGCGATCATACTCTTCAGTGAGAATTGACGTGCCGACCCAAATCAAGAAGGCCATTGGCGCGCGTTTACCTGCAAAACGGTAATAATTTGTAGATCGATGTCGTAGTAAGGATGCGTGTATTTCTATGGTTCAGTTTTAGATTTGCTTTATCGAAGCTGAACCATACTTAGAAATGCATTAAGATTAGGTAATGCAGCCAAAGTAATCCAAAAGGTATGCTGTAGATCACCTGTCATGAATCGCTACAATGTCTTCGCTTCTGACGGAGTAGCTATGCGTATATGTTTCAGATAAATCACTAGAGTGCCAGTCCAGAACTACAATGGCAGTATCATATCGGTAAATCACAATACGTGATCGGAAGATAAATCGTTTATAATTTAGAGTATAGGGATACTGGGTATCTAACAACCCAATGCCTGATCTGTGGAGAGCATTAACTACCATTTCGGTATTTATTTCGTTTATCTAGTAATTGACAAACATTGTTACCTGTTATCATACCCCCCCTACACCTCAACCCACGCGCCGGGGGTGGGGGTGAGGATATCCAACCCGGCGCCAGCCAGCGCGGCTTTGAACTCATCCTGAGTTCCTTGACCGGCCCAGGTGCCGCTATGGATGGGCAGCATGCGCTTCACACCCAGCCAGCGTGTGGCGAGGGCGGCGTGCTTCGGACCCATGGTGTAGTGCCCGTCGATAGGCAGGCATGCCAGATCGGGCTGATAGAGCTCGCCAATCAACTTCATGTCACCGAACAGGGCCGTGTCTCCCGCAAAATAAACGGTGGGTCCGGCGGATACTTCAAGCACGAAGCCCACGGGTTCGCCAAGCATCCTGGAAGTGCCGTCGCTGTCGGTGATCGCGCTGCTGTGTTCGGCATGGACCATATGCAGCCGGTTCTTGCCGAGTAAGATGCTGCCGCCCTTATTGAAGCCTTTGGTGGTGACCCCGTTGCTGCCCAAATAACGGGCGACTTCGCCTATAGAGACGATCGTGCTTTTGTGCTGAACTGCCAGCGGAACCGCTTCGCCAATATGGTCGTTGTGGGCGTGTGTCACCATTATCCAGTCCAGCTTGTCAAATACGACGTCCTTGGGTGCATTGGGGTTGGATATCCAGGGATCGACCAGAATATCCAGCCCGTCTGCCGTCTGTAGATGGATGGCCGCATGACCTAACCAGCGAAGTCTATTGATGCTCATATTAAAGCAGGTGCTCCAGACCAACCACCAGACCTTGACACTTGATGCTTCCGCGAACGGCCAGCATCACCCCGCCCATGAACGATTCGCGGTCGATTGAGTCATGGCGAATGGTGAGTGTTTCGCCGTTGCCGCCGAACAGCACCATCTGGTGGGCGATGTAGCCGCTTAAACGTACGCTATGCACAGGCACCCGAGCTACCTCGGCACCGCGGGCACCTTCGAACTTCTCTTCTTGAACCAGCGTCTTGGGCTCCTCTGTGCGTCCAGCAGCGATCATCTCAGCGGTGCGGATGGCGGTACCGCTGGGGGCGTCGACCTTCTTGTCGTGATGCATCTCAATGATCTCGGCATTGGGGAAGTATTTCGCGGCCTGCTGAGAGAAGCTCATCATTAACACCGCGCCAATCGCAAAGTTGGGGATAATCAGAACGGGCGATGATGATGGCTCCATCATGCTTTCGATCTGTGCCAGTGTCTGTGCCGAGAAACCGCTGGCGCCGACCACGGGTATCACGCTGTTCTGAAGGCAGATTCCGATGTGGTTCATGGCGGAGCCAAGGTTGGTGAAGTCAACTACCACCTGTGGTTTGTGCTCAGCGATCACATCGGCCAGGTTCTGCTGCACGAGTACACCGTTGGGGGTTCCGCTGGCGATGCTGCCGATGTCCTCGCCGACATGCATCTGGTCGGCCGCGCCGACGAGTTCGATGTCGGTCTGCTGCATGGCGGTGTTGACCACAGATCGGCCCATCCGACCGCACGCGCCTGCGACCGCCATGCGGATTTTGGGGTTGGTAGTATTCATTTGGCTCTCCTTAGGGTTCAATATATATAAAAAGTATAGGATACTAATGCGCCATCGTAAGGTGGCATTCCCACGAGGTGGGTAAGGGTCGTTAAGCGACGGGTAAACAAGGTGGCCTCGGGACGGACACCCACGAAGTGGGTAAGAATCTTATAGCCACGGGTGAGCGCAGCGTAACCCGTGGTGGATGGTATGTCATTCCTACCCCGAAGTGGGTCGACCCCCATTCTGGGGTTAACAGAGTGGCCCTATACCAGGGGTATCGCTTCGCTCACCCCTGGCTATAAGAATCATACCCCTTCGGGGTGCCGGACGGTCCATCAGCATTACCGCTTACAATTGTTGGCCACCATCATGTGACCTCGCTGCGACGATGGCCGGTATACGGTCTATGTTTCGGATGGCCACAAGGGCCATCCCTACGAATTCCATGAAACCAAACATGGCCATCCGCGAACATATTGAAACCCCACAGGGCCATCGGCGAATACATTGAACCCAAACACAGCCGTCGGCACGTGTTCCATGCAACCATCCGCGTCTATCCGCGTCTATTCGTGTCCATACGTGGTTGAAATATCCTTGCGAACACAACACAACACCCTAGAGCGCCTGTTACGGATTACTGCTTGTGTTGATGATACTACTTTTCGGCCCCAATATCACTTCCGCAGGCGGGCATTTAAATAGGGGCGCCAGATGCTGCTGCATGCTCTCGGCGGTGACGGCTAACACCTTATCTTGAATCTCCTGCATACTGATCACTCGGTTGAGATACAACAGGCTGCGGGTGTTGTGGAACATCCGCGATTCGGTGCTCTCGGTAGAGATCAGCATCCCGCCGAGTATCTGCTTTTTGGCGGTCTCCAACTCACCCTCATGATAACCATGAACGAACGGCTTCGCCAACTCGGCCGATACCAATTCTCTTACCTCAGCCACATTGGTGGGTGAACAGCAGGCATAGGTGCCGAAATACCCCGCCTGGGGGTAACAGTTGGTGAAGCTCTGCACGTGATACACCAGCCCGCGCTTCTCACGGATTTCCTGAAACAGCCGGCTGCTCATGTTGGCACCCATGAGTATATCGAATACTACCAGCTCAAACCGCCGGTCATCGCTTTGGGTGAACGCAGGATAAGCGGTGCAGTAGTGGCACTGCTTCACACGGCTGCTGATCTGCTTAGACTTGGGTGCCACCTTGATCTCGCGTAGCGGTTTGAGTGGCTCACCTGCCGGTATCTGTCTGAACGCCTTGGTCAGCAGCTTCAACACTGCCGGTCGGGAAAACTGGCCTGACACCGAGATAATAAGATGACAACCCGAGCAACGCTCCAGCATCATCGCGCGTAACTGATCGGCGGTGATGCTCTCAATGGTGGAGGGTGTGCCCAGCACGGTCATGGCCAGGGGGTGGCGTCCCCACAAACTGGTGGGTACATGGTCATGAACGGTGTCTTCAGGGTCGTCATGCACCTGGTAATACTCTTCCAGCACCACCTGTTTTTCGCGCTGAAGCTCTTGTTCATCCATCAGCGGGTGAGTGAGCATATCTGCCAGCACATCAATGGCTGTGCCGATTTCATCTGTGGTCACGCGGGCATAAAAGCTGATGTGGTCTCTGTCGGTTTCGGCATTCAAATACCCGCCGCATCGTTCCACCTGGTGGGCGATCTGCTGGGCGTTACGTGTGGTGGTTCCTTTGAACAGCATGTGCTCCAGCATATGCGAGATGCCGCGTGAGGGCAGCGGATCATTCATGGAGCCGGTATCGACTGTCACGCCGATGGATACGGAGTAGGCGGTTGGGATATCCTCAAGTACGACACGTATGCCGTTGGGAAGAAGGCTAGTAGTGATCATATATAAGAAGGGCGAACCGGTGGCTCGCCCTCTGTGTTACCTCGTCCGTTTAGCTGTTATCGGCGGGGACGGAAGCGAGCTCGGGGCATATCATCATCCTCGGGCTTCTCTTCTGGTTTCACGTCTGGCTGTGCTTGAGGCTCAGCTTCACGACGTGGGGCTCTTTCGGAGCGGTCAGGGCGCTCGGAGCGTTCGCGGCTGAAGCCACGGTCGCCTCTATCACCACGATCGCTGCGCTCGCCGGATGGTGCACCGCCGCTGGGACGGCCTCCACCGGTGAACACGTTACCCAAGCCTTTGGCGGTGAGGTTGATGCGACCCTGCTGGTCGACCTCAATCACCTTGACCTTGATTTCGTCACCGATCTTGACCAGTTCATCAGCGCGGCGGACGCGCTCGTCAGACAACTGGCTCATCGGAACCAGACCGTCCTTACCGGGGATGATCTCCACGAACACACCAAGACTGGCGGTGCGGGTGACCTTACCGGTGAACTCTTCGCCAACCATGACTTCTTTGGTGAGGGAGGAGACGATCTTGCGAGCGGCTTCCCCAGCTTCACCGGAGTCGGCGGCGATGAATACGCGGCCGTCTTGCTCAACCTGGATGCGGGCACCGGTGTCAGCACAAATCTTCTTGATTGTGCGTCCGCCTGGCCCGATCAGTTCGCCGATGCGCTCGGGGTTGATCTCGATGCAGATCATGCGAGGCGCATACATGCTCAGGTCTTCGCGAGGGGCTTCGATGGCTTCGTTGATCTTGCCCAGAATGTGGAAGCGGCCCACCTTAGCCTGAGCTAGTGCCTGCACGAAAACTTCGTGCGGGATCGCTCCGCATTTGGTGTCCAACTGCATAGCAGTCACGCCTTCAGCGGTGCCTGTGACTTTAAAGTCCATGTCACCGGTGAAGTCTTCCATACCCTGAATGTCGCTGAGCACAACAAACTTGTCACCCTCAGTCATCAGTCCCATAGCGATACCGGCGACTGGCGATTTGATCTTCACACCAGCGTCCATCAGGGCCAAAGTGCTTCCGCAGGTGCTGGCCATAGAGGACGACCCGTTGCTCTCCATTACTTCGGAGGTGAGCAGCATGGTGTAAGGGAATTCGTCTGCGTTGGGTATCACAGGACGCAGGGCTCGCTCCGCCAGGGCTCCGTGGCCGATCTCTCGGCGTCCGGGTCCGCGCATGGGGCGGGTCTCGCCTACGCTGTAGGGAGGGAAGTTGTAGAAGTGCATATAGGTGCGCTCGCCGTCTTCTTCCAGCGTGTCGATGATTTGAGCATCGTCACGCGGGCCGAGGGTGCAGGTAGTGAGTACCTGCGTTTGACCGCGGGTAAACAGACCGGAACCATGCACGCGAGGCAGAATGCCTACTTCGCAACTGATCGGGCGGATTTCATCATACTTGCGGCCGTCAGGACGCACGCCATGGTTGATAATCAGGTCGCGGATGCCTTCCTTGACCACTTTGTCGGCAGCCTCTTTAAGGTCGGTCATCTGGTCGGCGTACTCACTGCTGAGTTCGCCCACGATTTCGTCCTTAAGCAACTGGATACCGGCCTCACGAGAGGCTTTCTCGGGGTCCTGGATGGCGGTCAGAATCTGGGCTGCGTAGTCCTTGCGGACGCGCTCTACTATTTCGTAGGCGGGCTTGTAGCAAGGCACTTCAGTCTTCGCTTTACCGACCTTGGCAGCGAGCTCAATCTGAGCATCGCAGATGGGCCGGATCGCTTCCTGAGCAATGAGCAATGCTTCGAGGATGATATCCTCGGACACTTCATTGGCACCAGCCTCAACCATGCAGATGGCGTCTTTAGTAGCAGCCACAACCAGGTCGAGTTCACTCTCTTCGCACTGAGCGAGAGATGGGTTGATAACCCACTCACCCTCAACACGTCCCACGCGGACTGCGCCAACTGGCCCGGCCCATGGGATGTTGGAGATCATCAGCGCTGAGGAGGCGGCGTTGATAGCCAGCACGTCCGGAAGCCGCTCACGATCTACAGAGAGGGGAAGAGCTGCGATCTGCACCTCGTTGCGCATACCGTCAGGGAACAACGGGCGCAGAGGGCGGTCGATCAGCCGAGATGTCAGAATAGCTTTTTCACTAGGGCGTCCGCCGCGCTTCATAAATCCACCGGGGATTTTGCCAACGGCATACTTACGCTCTTCGTAGTCTACGGTGAGAGGAAAGAAGTCGATGTCTGTTCGGGCCGTTCGACTCATGGTCGCGGCGCAGAACACGATGGTATCTCCCCATTGCACCGTGACGGAGCCGCCGGCTTGCTTAGCCAGCTTGCCCGTCTCGATGATAAGGGGAGTACCAGCGAGATTGACTTCTACGTTTAAAATGTTGTGCATGAAAGCTCCTATATTTTGGCGCGAATGCCCAGCGAAGCGACGACAGTTCGGAATCTAGTAATGTCGATTCTCGCAAGGTATTCCATCAATCGTTTTCGCTCACCAACGAGCATCATAAGACCTCGTCTGGTAGCGTGATCGTGGATATGCGTTCGCAGGTGCTCAGTCAGGTGTTGAATCCGAGCGGTCAGGAGCGCAATTTGAACCTCGGGTGAGCCGGTATCTCCCTCGGTGCGACCGTATTTTTTTACGATCTCCGCTTTGTGATCAGTGCTAAGCGGCATGTTGGTGGTATCTCCTTTGTGGTGTGAACAGCGATTATCGCTGCCATATGGAATTAGTTTTGATAGTGGTGACGGAGTGAGGCCGCACGGCTCCGGAACGGAGAGGCGTGGAAACACACAGAAACCATATTAGTGTATCACATGTGGTCTGTCCAGTCAATTCGCGTTTGGGGATCTTTCTCACGCGAAGACGCGAAGGGGTATGGTAAGTGTCACGCGAAGACGCGAAGACGCGAAGGGGTATGGTAAGTGTCACGCGAAGACGCGAAGACGCGAAGGGGTATGGTAAGTGTCACGCGAAGACGCGAAGACGCGAAGGGGTATGGTAAGTGTCACGCGAAGACGCGAAGACGCGAAGGGGGATCGTCTGAACCACGGATTACACGGATTGACTGGATGACACGGATGGGAACGGATTGGAGAGGGGGACGTGTCACGCGAAGGCGCGAAGACGCGAAGGGGATGGAGTGACTGCCACCTGGGAACGCCAATCTCCCGATTGGCATCCGGTGTCCCTCTCCGTCCCATCCGTGTCATCCTGCAAATCCGCGTAATCCGTGGTTCAGACAATCACCCAGCGCGGTCACACGGCTGCGGTTTCCACGCCCCGTGTATCCATAGAATGTCTGACGTATCTATATATATATGAAGAAGCAGATATTTCGTATCACAGGTATGAGCTGCGCAGCCTGCTCAGCGGGGGTGCAGAAGCGGGTTTCGCAGATGGACGGAGTGGCGGAAGCCAGCGTGAACCTGGCCTCCGAGCGGCTGGTGACCAGCTTTGACCCCGACCGCACCTCTGTGGACGGCATCGTGGCAGCGGTCAAGAGCGCCGGATATGGTGCCATCCCGATGGAAGCCAACGATACCCTGCAGGCCGGACAGCAAAGCTCAGAGGCGGTCAGCACCAGGCTCTGGGTGTCGCTGGCGTTTGCCATCCCGCTGCTGGTGATCTCTATGGGCCCGATGGTCGGCTTCCACGCGCTGCATTTGCCCGATCCTTACGGCGGTTGGCTGCAGGCCGTGCTGTGCATGCCGGTGATCATCGTAGCCGCACCACTTTTCCGCAGCGGCTGGAAGGCGGCTCAGGTCGGCAGTCCCAACATGGACTCGCTGGTAGCACTGGGCAGCGGGACAGCATTTGTATACAGCCTGTATCTGATGATCGCGGGTGGCAGCCAGCACCACCTCTATTTCGAAAGTGCGGCGGTGATACTGGCACTGATTACCCTGGGCAAGCATCTGGAGGCACGCTCCAAAGGGAGGGCCAGCCTGGCCATCCAAGCATTGATGCAGCTCACCCCCGCGACCGCCACAGTGATTCGAGACGGTCAAGAGACCACCATCCCGGCGCAGGAGCTGAAGCCCGGCGAGTTGGTGCTCATCCGGCCGGGTGAGCGTATCCCCGCGGACGGCGAATTGGCCGAGGGGACGACCTCTGTTGATGAGTCGATGCTCACCGGTGAAAGTATGCCGGTCAGCAAACAGCCTGGTGAGCGCGTGTATGGCGGGACGGTCAACGGCAACGGGCTGATCACTATCGAGGTTCATCAGGTGGGCAGCGACACCGCGCTGGGGCACATTATCCGCATGGTGGATGACGCCCAAAGCAGCAAAGCTCCCATCGCCCGGCTGGCCGACCAGGTCTCGGCCTGGTTCGTGCCGGCGGTGCTGGTCATCGCGATACTCAGTGCGGTGGGATGGATGCTCGCGGGTAAACCTCTGGAGTTTGCGTTGACCGTGTTTGTTTCGGTGCTCGTGATCGCCTGCCCCTGTGCACTCGGCTTAGCCACCCCCACAGCGGTGATGGTGGCGGTAGGCCGTGGTGCCGAACTAGGCGTTCTGCTGCGACATGCCGAGGCACTGGAGCAAGCGGGACGAATCGACACCATCGCCTTTGATAAAACCGGCACCCTCACGGAGGGCAAACCGAAACTCACACGGCTTATCTGCGCAGAAGGTATCTCTGAGGAGGAACTGCTCATCATAGCCGCCAGCGTGGAGCATGGCTCCGAGCATCCTCTGGCCAGTGCTGTAGTGAACGCCGCGGAGGATCGTGATCTCACCCTGAAGCGTGCGCTTCAGTTCCAGAACCTGCCCGGGCAGGGGGTGCAGGCCACCATCTCTGGCAAGCGCATCCTGGTGGGCAGTGCGGAGCTATTGGCTTCACGCAACATCGAGCTGCCATCTGACTGGCCGGCAGAGGCCAGCTTCTATGTCACCAGCAATGAGCTGCCCATCGGGGCGCTGATTGTGGCTGACCCCATACGGGCCGAATCGGCCTCGGCTATACGGCAACTCAAGGCACTGGGCATCAGCACCGCCATGATCACCGGTGACCGCGCCGAAGTGGCGCAGAAGATCGCGGATGAACTGCATATCACCGAGCTGGTAGCAGGCGTGCTGCCCGATGGCAAAGCGGCGCAGATCGCCCGGCTGCAGAACAAGCCTGCGCATGTCGCGTTTGCCGGCGATGGCATCAACGACGCGCCTGCATTGGCCAGCAGCGAGTTGGGCATCGCGCTGAGCAGCGGCACCGATGTGGCGATGGAGTCGGCGGATGCGGTGGTGATGCACCGAGGTATCGAAGGGGTGGTCACGCTGATCCGACTGGGACGCGCTTCCATGCGGATCATCCGGCAGAACCTGTTCTGGGCCTTTTTCTACAATCTGCTGGGCATCCCCGCGGCGATGGGGCTGCTCACACTTTGGGGTGGGCCAATGTTGAACCCGATGATCGCAGCAGGGGCCATGAGCCTCAGCTCGCTGACGGTGGTGTTGAATGCCCTTCGGTTGCGGCGGTTCGTGTAGGTGAATTTGTGGGGCGGATCGGTCGGATCCGCCCTATTCCTTTGTCCCCAAACTATGAACTTTGCCGACCGTAACCGCGGCGCAGGCCGATGGCGGAACGCAGCTCGCTTGCCAGATTGACCGCCTCATGTCTACTGAGTCCCTGAAACAGCCGCGTGTTCACACCGCATATCACCACATCAAGGCCGCATTGAGGTGTGTTTTTGGTGGTCAGAAGCCATTCCGAAGGCTGGATGTCACCGATGTCGGAGAGCTGGTACTCGTACCGCTGCCCGAATGGACGTTCACCAACGACAAATAGGCCTTGCGTTACTTCGATGTATCTGTTTTTCAAAGACGATGCGGCTATCGTCACCAAAGCCACTAAGGCGTTGATCAGCGCATTTGCATACTGGGTTAGCGCGTGCCACAACCGCTCCCAAACTGGCGATGAGGAGGCATCAGATAGCGCACCTATGGCCACATAGACGATGATGGCCACGGCGATGACACCCTTAAAGGCCAAGGCTACCGGTTGCGGCATCCAGTACTGCATCCCCTGACCAACCTGGCGCGAGAGAACCTTCCGCTTTTTCGCGGGTTCATGTGTTGCATATGACACCCCAAGAGGCTGCATCACCATGGGGAAATACCTTTGCACGAGAGAGCGTATCTCCTCCATGCTGTCGCGATCGATGTTCTGGCAGGCGGCGAAATCACCGCTTTCCGTGCTGAACACCAATGTCCATCCTGCATCATCGCTACTGGCCGGATTATGGATGGCTTGGAAGTCACGCACACTACCCAGGCTGAACACTTTCGGCTTGAACGGCCAACGCACCACAGATAGATGGCTTAAAGTGATCTCTAGCTGCTCATGGCTTAAATGCATGTAGCCCAGAATGACGAGGATTAATACAATACCAGGCCCTAGGACAAAAAAGGCCGCAGACGCATCAGAAACCAGCATGTGGTAGGCGATCATACCCAACAGCGTCGACATGACCAATATAAACACCGTCTTAACAAACACAGGGTTATCGTCGCTCTTGCGCACGCGCAGTCCATCATGGGTTTGCTGGATAGTGACCATTTTCGAACGGCCTTTACGAACTGGGGATACTGGCTTTGGTGACTTAAGCGCACGCAGATACATAAACGGCTCCCACTAATCATAGGTTGTAGCGGACGGATCAGACGTATCTTGCCAATCCGTCCGATCACAATAAAACCAAATTCCTGCCCGTAAGTGTGACGGGTTTACAGCCCGGCGCCTGTTTTGCGAATCACGCCATTCGTCGCCGTAGTGATGGCTTCCACTATTGATTCCGCCTCACTGTGGGTGATGTCTTTCACCAGCACCACTGGCATCAGCTTCTCACGGAAGGCGACCATGCTCTGTGCTGCATGTGGATTGCTGTTCTTCAGCGTCAAAGCCTGAAGGTCGGTCACTAGCTTCAAGTTCACCGACCTGCGTCCAGATCCCTTCGGGTAACTGATATCATCAAGACCCACCACGATATGGCGGTCGCTGGGTCGGCGGCGGATGCCATACACAGCAACCGCCAGCAGCACGATCAGTGGCAGGACGATGGATCCAAAAGAGACCAGCGTCGAAGCGACGAGGTTGACAGCCATGATGATGGCACCTGCGGCCAGGGCCCACCAGCCCATCACACCGTAGCTGGCGCGTTGTTTGGGCTTGATGATGAGCATCCCCTGATCCGTCTCACAGGTATAACGCATCGTCAAATGGCTCAACTCACCATCTGCGAGCTGTTCACGGATGTCCTCTCGGATAATCTGAGCGTGCCTGGGCTTCATATACTGCCATATCCGGTCGCGTTCCTTCAAGGTCAGGCCCAATCCCCACGGGTGGCATTCGCTGCCTTGTACCATCCACATCCGGGGCTCGTTGCCAAGCAGGCCAGGCATCGGCAGTGTGCCGAAGTGCAGGTAAGCCCCCTTATCAGCTTGAAACATGATGTCCGGCAGGAAGCTACGCTGTAACCTTATGGTGTGACCATCTGTGCTGAGCTTCTCACGACGAAAAGCCCACATAAACAACACGGCACAAGGAACCAGTATCATCGGGCTCATACGCAGCAGCAACACCCAGTCGAAGCCTTTGGGTCCAGACATCACCATCGTCTGCGCCACCACCCACAGCATCCCAAACACCACAAGCACCATACCGGAAAATCGGGCTCCATTACCGCCTGTGAAGGCACTTACTGTAGTGGTGCCATCACTATCGGTGACTGTAGCCTCTTCCCATTGCTCGTAGTAAGGTGTGCCCGGTAACCAGGCATTCCGCTGTTCAAACTCCTCAACCCTGTTTTGCAGCCACTCATCAGCCAAGACTGTTCTCTACTTTGCCGGGCTGGTACACCGGGCTATGAAATAGTAGACCAGTGCGCCTGTGATGTGATCAACATGAACTTCCTGACTTAACAGTGCATGAAGCTCAGGCTTGGAAAAGCGGAAATAATAGATGCCGCCCTCATGTTCGCCTTCTTTTTGGCTCATGAGGCGTGTATATAAGGAGTGCTTATAGGCAGAGATCACGATCGGTCTACCGGCGCTGCACACCCGGCCCATTTCGCGAATCGCCTGCCTCCGCAAGTCATCCGTAGGGATGTGCTCCAGCACTCCGCAACTCACCACACGGTCACAAACCTCCTGCCGTAATGGCATATTGCACAGGTCAGCTTGAATGAGGTCCACGTTCTCCACACCGGCTTCTTTAAGCTTCCGGGCACACACCAATAGCGATTCCCAGCTAAAGTCCATCGCGATGACCTGCTGGCTCCGCTTGGCAAACTCAATCGTCATTCGTCCTGTGCCGCATCCCGCTTCCAGCAATACGTGCCTGGAACACAGGTCCAGATAGCGGATGGTCATCGGAATCTCAAGCAGTCCGTAAAGATTGAGATACCACATGCCGTCGTAGTCGTTGACCTGAGCATCGCGCGCCTGGATCTCTTTCTGCTGCTGCAGCGAATCGGTGGGAAGACTTCCCGCGGCACTCGCTGGAGTGCGAAGATGATCGGGCAGCATTTTAGGAATGCCGTTGACTATTTCATATACTCGGTTGCATACCGGACAAGTTAACAAGCCAGATGTGACGATATCGCCGTTGCTAACCTCATCTTTAAGCTTTAGTGACGATTCGCATCCTGCCGGGCAGCGTAATGATGCTAATAACGAGAGATGCATTTTTGGGCTTTCTCCTTTGAGGTCGCGATGGCTGTTAGCTCATCCATGCGCTCCCCAACATACAGTATATGCGAATGGCCCGGTCTGCGGTAGTTAGACCGGGCCCAATTTAAAGGTTCTATTTCTCCCAGGTAATCTTGACGGAGTGCAGCTCCGTATTCCAGTTGGCCCAGTTCACACCAGGGGTCGCGCTATAAGCGTATCCCAGGTATATCGGCCGTTTGAGGTCGATATGCCCTTGTGTGTCGGCACTGATGCCACAGTTGTGGAGATAGGGAATCATATTTTTGGTGATGCTGATCGGTTCGCTCCAGCTTAGTCCATCTTGCGAAGTCCTGACAGCGATGAAACTGTTCGGCCCCATCCGACTGGCTGTGCTGACCGAAATGAAGCTTTTATATGCAGGGATATACTTCACATCGGCGCTGTCTTCATTGTCAAGCCTGTCCCATGCGGTGCCAATAAACTTTATCTTCGCTGGCCAGTTTTCATCGTCAGCAGGAGCGGTGGCAATCATCGTGCGGTTGGTACTCACCCTGGCATTTTGCGGCCCCTCAGCACTCATGACGGTGTAGTAGATATACAGCGTCTTGCCCAGGCGCACAAAACTGGGTTCTCCAGCCCCCCATACAAGCAATGGCGTGCGGAATGGCACAATCGGCAGCGGCTTCAAACCACCCCAGCCGGATCCGTTCCACTTCTCAAAAGGGCCCGTGGGGCTGCTGCTGCGTGACACAAAAATCTCGGCACGGTTCCCTGCCAGATTATCGGCGGCTGTCACACCCAGGTAGTAATATTTCCCTAGTTTGATGACACACGGATCGCAAACGCTGAATTTGTCACGCGAGAATGGGGTAGGCATCAGAACGATGGTTTCATCGCTGGCCCACTTTCCTTCAGCGGTCAGCTTGCGGTGGCGGATCCAGTCCCACTGGTAATAGCTGTCACCTTCTACAGCATTCTCAGGAAAGGGATGGAACACCTTGAAGTCTGGTTTGTTTTCTACCGAACCACCCGGTGATGAAAAGTAAGCATCGATGCTGCCATCGGGATTGATCAACAGGGAGGGACCATATCGATAGGCGGCGCCGTCTTTTGTGGGATCGAAGAAGGTTCGGCCGGGTTCGGCATCAATCGTGAGGCGTTTGATGGGCTTCGCCATTCCACACGCCGAGGAAACCATGATCAAGGCCACTAATGGCCATGCGGGATATTTCACTAACAGATTCTCCTGAGATTGATTAAGAAGCCGCAAACTGCGGCATGAGTAGCATCTTGTTCACTCGGTCCGCAAGATGCAGGATATGGGAATGGCCCGGTCTGCATGAGGCAGACCGGGTTTGGAGATGATGTGGTTATTTTTCCCAGGTGATCTTCACGGGGTGAAGCTCTGTATTCCAGCTGCCCCAGTTCACGCCGGGGGTCACGCTATAGGCGTATCCCAGGTAAATCGGCCGTTTGAGGTCGATATGCCCCTGTGTGTCGGCACTGATACCACAGTTATGAAGGTAGGGGTGGAGGTTCTTCTTGATATGGATCGGTTCACTCCAGCTTAGCCCATCTTTAGAGGTGCGGACTGCAATATAACTATCCGGTCCCATCCGGCTGGCGGTGCTGACCGATATGAAGCTCTTGTAGGCTGGGATGTACTTCACGTCGGCACTATCTTCGCCTTCAAGCCTATCCCATGCGGTGCCGATAAACTTCATCTTCGCAGGCCAGTCTTCATCATCGGCCGGTGCGGTGGCGACCATCGTGCGGTTGATACCCACTCTGGCATTCAACGGACCCTCAGCACTGGTGATGGTGTAATAGATGTATAGTGTGTTGCCCAAGCGCACAAAGCTGGGCTCTCCAGCTCCCCATACCAGCAACGGTGTGCGGAATCGCACAATCGGCAGCGGCTTCACGCCACCCCAGCCAGACCCGTTCCATTTCTCAAAGGGACCGGTGGGACTGGTGCCGCGTGCCACGAATACCTCGTTACGGTTACCCGGTAGATTGTCGACGGCGGTTACACCAAGATAGTAGTAGGTACCCAGCTTGATCACACCCGGATCGCATACGCTGTATTTATCACGCGAAAAAGGGGTCGCCATCAGCACGATGGTTTCAGCGCTGGCCCACTTACCTTCAGCGGTCAGCTTACGGTGTCGGATCCAGTCCCACTGGTGGTAGCTGTCACCCTCCACGGGAGTTTCAGGAAATGGGTGGAATACCTTGAAATCGGGCTTGTTTTCCACGGAGCCACCTGGCGAGGCGTAGTATGAATCGATACTGCCGTCCGGGTTGATCAACAGTGTCGGGCCATACCGATACGCGGCACCGTCTTTTGTATGATCGAAGATAGTCCAGCCGGGTTCGGCATCTATCGTAAGGCGCTTGATAGGCTTAGCCATTCCACACGCCGAAGAAACCATGATCAAGGCCACTAAGGGCCATGCACTGAATCTCATAGTTTGATACTCCTGGGACAGATTTGGAAGCGACACACTGTAGCCCGGTAATGAACCTGGCCACTTTCAATTTCGCCATTTGTTTCTCGATTCCTGCGTGACCGTTGGCACAAATACTCAGCCTTCGGCGACGGGTTCCATCAACCCACAAAAGCGGGCCTCGTCACCCGTGGCAATCGTGGTTGAGCAGCTAATCACACGCACCAACTACCATTGGTACTCATACATCGCCCGTGCGTTTGCTAATGGCACCGCATGGTGAAGCTCTGTGGTGCTGCCCATGAAGAACTTGCGGCCGCCTGTGATCTCGATCGCCTGGCGACAGCATTCCTGCACCTGCTCCGGCGTGCCGAACGGCAGCAACTGGCTGACGTCGATACCTCCCGCCATGAAAAGCTGCGGTTGCAGCTCGCGAACTGTGGCCATGCTCATACCCGCGCAGCTCTCGATCGGGTTGATGCCATCGATACCGGCACCCGCCAAGTCGGCCAGGATCGGTGTGAGGTCGCCATCGCTGTGGAACAGGCAGGTCACACCATATTGATGCCAGGCTTCCACCAGCCGCTGCAGCCGGAAGAAGAAGTGGTCCCGCAGCCATTTTGGGCTGAACATCGGTCCGCCCTTGGCGGCGATGTCATCATATGTTAGTGCGACTTCTATCAGCCCCGTGGGGGCGAGGGCATGGACCCATCGGATCTGTGCCTTGTTGCGTGTTTCCAGCCAGTCGTCTACCAGCTCGGGTTCATCGGCACAGAGCTCCGCGAAGAGCTGCAGCCCGCATGATCCGTAAGCCTCTGTGAGTCCTACCCCGCTTTCCAGAACGAACATCGGAAGCTCTTTCTCGTCACCTACGGTAGACATACATTCGGTGTAGAACTGCTTCACCATGGCTTCGGTACCGGCCACAGCCGCGGGGTCAACCGTATCGGCTGCGTTGATGGCTGTAATCTGCGTCTTGACCCACTCCGCCAGACCTTCCACATCGTGGTATGGCCGTTTGGTGATCCAACTCGTCCAGCGCTCCGTCTGCCAGGCATGGCCGTCTGGAGATTCGTAAGTGCCGGGCGCATTCGGGCCGAACACCATGCGGGTCATATCCAGGCAGCGGGAGATCGCTTTGGCCTTGACTTGACGGCCATTCTCCACGGTCAGCGCCTCGCCGGCATAGTATTTAATCACATCGTCGTTCATTAGGATGTCGTATGTTGGGACGCGGTCTACCTCCTCGCCACGGATAGCTCTGGCTACTCGTTCTCGTCGGCTCATGCTGATTGCCATAAAATACGCTCCGTTTTTCGTCTCGCTGTATATCGCGAAAACTTTGTCCATGTGGGACAATAAAAATAGTAGATCATTTCTTTTGAGGTCGCAACATGCAATACCGTGAATACGGACGAACCGGAATCAAAGTGTCTGCATTAGGATTTGGTGCCATGCGGCTGCCATTCCAAGATGTGGATCTCTCTGTAAGCATCTTACAACATGCAATGGACAAAGGGGTAAACTTCATCGATACCGCCTATGTCTACGGTGAAGATGGGGCCAGCGAGAAGGTAGTGGGGCAGGCTCTGAAGGGCCGTCGAGACAAAATCATCTTGGCGACCAAGAACCCGCTATTCGATGAGACTGCGGAAGGCTGACGCACTCGTCTGGAAACAAGCCTTAAGCGGTTGGATACAGACTATATCGACTTTTACAAAGTGATTCATGGCATCAACTACAGTAACTACGAAGGTGTGTATCTTGACACCTTACTGCCAGAGATCATGAAAGCCAAAGAAGAGGGTAAAATCCGTCACATTACCTTCAGCAGCCATGACAGCCCGGAGAACATCATCAAGCTGATTGATACAGGTGCCTTCGAGGGCATGCTGGTGCAGTATAACCTTCTGGACCGCCGCAACGAACCCGCCCTCGCTCAGGCACTTGCCAAGGGGATGGGCGTGGAGATCATGGGGCCGGTGGGCGGAGGGCGCCTGGGCATGGCCAGCAACCGGCTGCGCGACCTGATCCCGGGCATCTCGGGCACGCCGGAATTGGCACTGCGATTTGTTTTGAGCAACCCTGCGGTGGTCACCGCCTTCAGCGGCATGAACACCATGCAGCAGGTGGACGAAAACTGCACCACGGCCAGCCGTGAAGAGCCTTTGAGCGCCCAAGAGCGCACGCAGATCGAAGAAGCGTTGGAAGAGAACCGCAGCCTGAGCGAGCTGTATTGCACCGGATGCAACTACTGCCTGCCTTGTCCGCAGGGAGTGGCTATCCCGGAGATATTCGCTGCGATGAACCATCACCGTGTGTGGGGGCTCACCGATTTGGCCAAACACATGTATTCTCACTTTGGTGTGAACAACAAAGATGGCAAACTCAACGCCGAGGGTTGCGTGGAGTGCGGTGAATGTGAAGCCAAGTGCCCGCAGCACATCGAGATCATCCGGCAGTTGAAGGAAACACACGCTGCAATAGGCTAGAAGAAGGTAGGGGCGGTTCGCGAACCGCCCTTACCGTGCCTGCCCTTCTTTTTGCGGGTGCATTTAACCACGAATGCACACGAATGAACACCAATGGGACATCTCACGCGAAGACGCGAAGGGGTCAGATTGGCAGTGTCCTACTCGTCTTGCTCATCCTAATCGCCCTATTAGGGGCTCTTTTAACCGCGGATGAACACGAATGAACGCGAATGGGAAGTCTCACGCGAAGACGCGAAGGCGCGAAGGGATGGCTTGGCAGTGTCCTACTCGTCTTACTCATCCTAATCGTTCTGCTGGGGCTCATTTTGACCGCGAATGCACACGAATGGACGCTAATGGGACATCTTACGCGAAGACGCGACGTATAGGGGCGTACTGCTTATTCCCGTGCTCTCCCCATCCTCCCATCCGCGTAATCCGTGGTTCAGACAAATTCCCTGGGCACATTCCACAAATATCCCACTATTTTACCAAAAAAGCACGAAGTATATATGAATATCCCTATATAGTGATATAATTATATTCAGGTGCTCAAAACACATGAAAAAAACAACCAAATTGATACCGATGGAAGTGCTGAACCAGGTGGCCCCTGTGATACGAAACACCGCACATCCACTGCGTTTGCGTATTCTGGACTACCTCCAGTGCGCAGGGGAGCCACAGAACGTCAACCAGATCACTGAGGCAACCGATGTTGCTCAGGCATTCGTCAGTCAACAACTGCGCATACTCAAAGACCAGGGCGTGCTCACCTGCCAACGTCACGGCTTGTTCATGATGTATGAAATATCCAACCCGGCTCTGCTGCACCTTCTGGAGTGCATCCGGACACATGGTAAAGACTGTAAATAGACCAGATGGGCATATCTGCTCATGACAAACACAAGGAGACATCTCTAATGGCCGCAAATCTTGAATCCATCACCCCAGATAAGTCTGTTGACGCCCGTGCTATGGCATGCCCCGGTCCGCTGCTTGAAGCCAAAAAGGCTATTAGCACCGTCGCTGTGGGGCAGACACTTGAAATCATGTCCGGTGACAAGGGAAGCCAGGAAGACATCCCCGCATGGTGCAAAAAGACCGGACACGAGTACCTCGGATTTGTAGAGCGCGACGGATACGACAGCCTCTACGTCATCCGAAAAAAGTAAGCCGCATTGGGAGCAGCCATGGAACCGCAGGTTAACTCCAAAATACTGATCATCACCACTATGATCAGTTCCTATCCTGGCGCAAACACAACAGGTCAAGCCCGGTTGCAATACTCGCCGGGCACCTCCATCATTCGTGTGCCCGACCCAGTGATGTTCCCCGAGGAGTTCTATATGCGCGCGTTTGAGAAGGGCATCGAGGGCATCATCATCATGTCTAGTGGCTCGGACTGCCCGTATGAAGGAGCCTATAAACGGCTTTCAGACCGGGTTGGGCGCCTCTACAAACGCATGAAAGAGGCTGGGATTGACCAGTCCAGGCTGAAACTGACCACAGTCTGCACGGTATGTAAGGCCGCTTTTCTGAAAGAGATCGCCGAAATGCAGGCCAATATTAACAAACAACGGACGGCATCCTAAGTGGAAAATCCTATAAGCACACTCACCGAAAAACTAGTCGCAGATGCATTGGTTGTCGGCGCAGGGATTGCTGGACTGCAATCCGCACTGGACCTGGCGGACCAGGGCAAGCACGTGCTGCTGGTGGAACCCCAACCCAGCATCGGCGGACGCATGATCAACCTTAGTAAAGTGTTTCCTACGCTGGACTGCGCAAGCTGCATCACCACCCCCCGCATGGCATCCGTGTCGCACCATCCGAATATTACTCTTTTCACCTACACCGACGTCGAGCAGATCGAGAAGAACGGCAGCCGCTTCCATGCCACGATCGTGAAGAAACCCCGTTACATCAACGAGGAAGACTGCATCGCTTGCAAACAGTGCGAAGAGGCCTGTCCCACTTTCCTGCCGGATGAGTATGACCACGCGCTTGGAGCCAAGAAAGTCATCTCTATTCCATTTACTAATGCCATTCCGCAACTACCGGTGCTGGACATGTCTGAATGCGTGCTCTGCGGGGCCTGCGCGAAGGTCTGCCCAAAAGACTGCATAGACTTCCTGCAGCAGCCAAAGCGAATTGAAGTGGATGCCGGTGTGGTGGTGATGGCGACCGGCTACAATCTGACGGAGATGAGTGCGAAGAAGCAATATGGCGGGGAGAAATACCCCAATGTCATTTCGCCCATCCAAATGGAACGCATCCTGGCACCACATGGTCCTTTCGGAGGCGTGATGCGACCTTCTGACGGCAAGATTCCTTCTTCAATCGCCTATGTGCAATGCGCGGGCTCACGTGATAAAAGTCTGGGTGTGCCGTATTGCTCACGCGTCTGCTGTATGTATGCCATCAAGCAGGCGATGCTGCTTTCCGGTTCGCTGCCCATCGCCGACATCACCATCTATTACATGGATATCCGTGCGTTTGGGAAGGGCTACGAACAGTTCTACCAAAACGCCAAGGCCATGGGGATCGAGTTCGTTAAGGCCAAAGTCGGACGTATCACTGAAGGCGAAAACCATGATTCTGTGCTGCGCATAGAGCGTCAGGAGGATGGCTCCAAACCGGAGGAAGTCACGCACGACCTGGTGGTGCTCTCTCTGGGAATGGTGCCAGCCTGGCAGCCTTCGCCGGGCGGTATGATCCCGCTGGAAGCCAGTGCTGATGGCTTTATACACAACCCAAAAGCGAAGATTAACCCCACGCTGACCAGCATGCCGGGAGTGTTTGCCGCCGGTGCCGCGACGGGACCTAAGGACATTGTCGACGCGATTGTGGACGCCAGTGCCGCCGCGGCAGAAGCAGCGAACTACCTGATGAGTATAGAGGCATAGTGATATGACACAATCTGAACAAACAACACCAGGCACACCGCCCTTCGATGATATCCGCGTTGGCGTGTATGTATGCCACTGCGGCGGCAACATCTCCGATGTCGTGGACACCAAAGCGGTGGCAGAGGCGGTCGGACAAGACCCCAACGTGAAGATCGCACGCGACTATGTTTTCATGTGCTCCGACCCGGGCCAGCAGCTCATCATTGACGACATCATCGCGAACAACATCAACCGCGTGGTGGTCGCTGCCTGCTCACCGTCGCTTCATGAGCTCACGTTCCGTAATGCACTCATACGTGCCGGTCTGAATCCCTACTTTTATGAGCACGTCAACATCCGAGAACAGGTCAGCTGGGTTCATAAGGGTGACCATGGCGGGGCGACCGCCAAAGCCATCCGCCTCACTGCTGCCGGTGTCGCGAAGATTGTGCGGCAGGACGCCTTGGAGCCGATAGAAGTTGATGCCAACGGCCATGTGCTAGTGATAGGGGCTGGCGTCGCAGGACTACGCGCTGCGCTCACCCTGGCACAACGCGGTTTGGGTGTGACCGTGGTGGAGAAAAATACCGCCGCAGGCGGACGAATGGCCGAGTTGGACACGGTATATCCCACCGCGGAGAAGGCCTCCGAGCTGCTGGCTGAGCTCACCGACGCGGTGACTCACAACCCCAAGATTGAACTGCTGACGAGTACCGAGGTCACCGCCATTGACGGCTTTGTGGGTAACTTCAAAATCGCACTCAGCTCTCAGACGGAGATACTGGCCGGTTCGATTATCATCGCCACAGGCTTTGACCACTACCAGCCCTATGATGGTGAATTTGGCTACCACACCTCCCCCGAGGTGGTGACGCTGCCAGAGTTCAACCAAATTCTTCGCCAACACACCTCCAGTGGCAGCCAACTCAAGCATAATGGCCGCGCAATTCATGACATCGCCTTCATCCATTGCGTGGGAAGCCGCCAAGTGGAGGGTGTTCATCAGCCACAACCTGACGGTAAAGTCAATGACTATTGCTCACGAGTGTGCTGCACATCAACGCTGCATACCATCGAGCAGACGCTAGACCGCTACCCTGATGTCAACATTTACGATCTCTACAAAGACATCCGCACCTACGGACGAGGCCATGAAGAATACTACGAAAATGCCTCCAAGAAGGGCGTGCTCTTCTTCAGATATAACGACGACGGTCTTCCGCAGTTTGAACCGGGACTCAACGGGAAACAGGCTAGCTTGAAGGTCACCGACTGGCTGACCTGGGGAGAGGAGGTCACGATCCCCGTGGATATGGTCGTTCTTGCCACAGGTATGATGCCCAGAGACATTTCAAGCATCGTGTCCATGTTGAAACTGCCGATTGGTGCTGACCGCTTCCTGCAGGAGGTGCATCCCAAGCTTCGGCCTGTGGAGCTGGCCAACAACGGCGTGATGATCGCGGGCACATGCCAGGGGCCCATGGACATCAACGAGGCCTGTGTGGCAGCGGGAGCCGCCGCCAGCAAGGCGTCCATCCTGCTCTCTAAACCGATCATCGAGATTGACCCCTTCGTAGCGCGTGTCGATATTGATAAGTGCGACGGCTGCCAGCTTTGCCTGGCGGAGTGTGAGTACCGAGGTGCCCTGACCATGGTGGGTGATAAGGCTTCGGTTAACCCCGCCATCTGCGTGGGTTGCGGAGCGTGTGTGGCGGTCTGCCCGCCTCGCGCTATCAACATCGCTGGATGGACACTGGAGCAGTTTGATGCTATGATCGACGCCATCACCACCGAGGAGGTGCCTCATGCCTGACAACACACCCAAAGCCTATCTGCAGCAGCTTAAGCAGCTCAGGGCTGCGCGTGGTCCTTTGCCGAAAGAGATGGTAGAGCGGGGCAAAAGCCAGATTACCATGCAAAAGGCCATTCTAGCGGCGATCGAGACGGAAGCAAAAACCGTGCCCGAGATCGCGGAGATCACCGGTATAGCCACCCAGGACGTGTTCTGGTGGGTCACCGCGATGCGCAAATATAACCGCGTTCAAGACGGTAAAAAGCGCGGCGAATACGCCACGTACCTGAAGAAGTGAGAGGCCAGGCATGAGTGTTACCATCAACCCAAAACTAATCAAAGATATCAAGAAGTATGGTGCGTTTGATATCAGTGCCTGCTTCAATTGCGGCAACTGCACAGCGGTCTGCCCATTATCTGACGAGCATGGGAATTTCCCCCGCAAGCTGATACGGCTGGGACAGATCGGCAGCAGAGACCGGATCCTGTCCAGTCCTGAGCCCTGGCTCTGTTACTACTGCGGCGAATGCTCCGATACCTGCCCGCGTCAGGCCGAGCCCGGCGAGTACATGGCCGCTCTGCGCCGTTACACCATCGCTGCCAGTGAACCAACCGGGATCGCAAAGCTGATGT
Source organism: Armatimonadota bacterium (assembly GCA_963677485.1). GTDB lineage: Bacteria > Armatimonadota > HRBIN16 > HRBIN16 > HRBIN16. The sequence continues at coordinate 3,629,758 of OY781964.1, forward strand.
ACCAAAGCGGCATCATGGCGATACTCGTCACGCTGCTTGTCGGCATCGTGTTCGGGGCCTTCATGCTGTCGGTCAAAATGGGGGAGAACCCGGCGCACTGGCTGTTTTCTCCCATCTCCTACGAGTTCATACACGTGTTTGGTATCATCGTGTCCATCGTCACTTTACTCACCATACTTGGTGGGGTTTCCAATGTGTGGCGGCGCATCATGAACGGTGCTGAGATGCCGAAGACTAACGGCCCCCAGTGGGTCGCCGCCATTAAAAAGACCATCGTAGAAATCGCCACAATGGCCCGCCATCGCCAGACCACAGAAGAGTCGGTTCCTGGCCCCTGGTATAAACAGTCCGCCTGGGTTCATATGGGTATCATGTATGGCTTCATAGGCCTACTGGTGGCCACCACCCTGGACTTCATCTTCCTGGTGCTGCTGCCGTTGCACCTTACGGTGTTTTGGCCGGCACGTATCATCGGGACGGTGGCTGGTCTGGCCATGATGTGGGGCGTGAGTGCTGCCATCGGTCGACGCATGAGCAGGGCCGAGAAGAACGTCGAACACTCACGGCTGCCAGACTGGTGGGTTCTCGTCTTCCTGTTTGTGCTGGGAGTCACGGGCTTCTGGCTCGAACTCGCTGTCACATTCAAAGCTGCGGGGACCATCAATGACGCAGTGATGCTGATCCATGCCGCCATGGCGATGGAACTCGTGCTGCTGATGGCGTTCACCAAAATGGCGCACGTCATCTATCGCCCTATCGCACTGTTTGCCTATTTCCTGAAGAAATCTACGGAGGAACCAGCATGAGCACCGACAACGCGCTATCTATAGAACAACTTTCTGAGCAAGTGTCCAGCCTGCAATCTCAGATCGATGATATCAAGGCCATGTCCCTGCCCGAAGACAAACTATCAATGGTAGTCTTCAGCGGTGATCTCGATAAGCAGCTTGCCGCCTTCATCATCGCCACCGGAGCCAGTGCCATGTTTGAGGAGGTGGTGATGTTCTTCACCTTCTGGGGAACTGCCGCACTGCGCGACCCAAATAAGAACAAACAGGGCAAGGACCTCATCTCACAAATGTTCGGCTGGATGCTGCCCAAAGGCGCGTCAAAGCTGAAGCTTTCGCAGATGCATATGGGCGGAATGGGCACAAATATGATGAAGGGGCTGATGAAGAAGAAGAACGTCATGTCCCTGGAGCAGCTCATCAAGACGGCGGGCGAAGCAGGTGTTCGGATCGTCGTTTGTCAGATGAGCATGGATCTGATGGGCATGTCGATCGACGAGATGGTGGACTATCCCAACTTGAAGGTCGGTGGCGTGGCCGCCTTCCTGGGCGACGCAGGTACCAGCAAGACCACGCTGTTCATTTAGGTCCGGGTGACGTAGGGGCATCCCCCTGTGGCTGCCCCTTAGTGTGATGTATCGGACGCATCAGACGAATCGGACTAATAAGCTGCCCCTCATCCCCGAGCAGTCGATGACCTACAAATCCAGATTGGGCTCGTATCGACCATGTACCGAAATATTTATGTCGCGGAATCGGTGACCTACTGGCCATGCGATATTTGCGGGTAATTGACTGATCCCCGAGTAAACCATACATGACCGCACTTCCCCGAAACCACGCACCAAAACAGAATCCGCGTGATGGGCTCTATTCGTGACTGTTCCAGGGGAAGGTCACGGTAAATGTGGTGCCTTCGCAAAGCTGGCTTTCCACAGTGATCTCCCCGCCGTGTGCCTCCACCAGGTGATGCACGATGGCCAGACCAAGCCCTGTTCCGCCCGATGCCCGGCTTCGCGACTTATCCACACGATAGAACCGCTCGAAAATGCGTGGCAGGTGGTTGCTGCTGATGCCCAACCCATCATCGGATATCTTAATGGTGACTTGCTGAGGGGTTTCTGCGGCGGTCACCAGCACATGCCCGCCAGGATGGTTGTATTTCGCACCATTATCAATAAGGTTGATGAGGATCTGCTCTAAATAGTTGCGGTCTGCATGAACCACCAGTTTCTCCGATACCTGGTTCTCTATGGTTACATTCAATGCCTGGGCTCGTGAACTGAGCTGGTTCAGCACCTCTTCAACTATCGGACGCAATACCACAGGCGTGGGCGTGGCTACAGGATGCACTTCGGCGTTGGCCAAAGTCAGAAGGTCGTCCGTCATGTTGGCCAGCCGGATACTCTGCTGCACAATGGCTTGCAGGAATTTATCACGCATCTCCACAGGCACATCGGGGTTGTCCAGCAGAGCTTCGGCGTTCACCCGGACGGCGGCCAGGGGGGTTCTGAGCTCGTGTGACACATTGGCCACGAAGTCTCTACGTACCTGCTCCAAGTGGCGCACTTCGGAAAGGTCGGTGATGACCACCAGGTAGGTTGGGTCTGACATCGGGCGGTGTTCCATCAACGGGGATATCCGCACGGTGCCCACAACCCGATTGGGGTGTGAGATCACCAGCTCAGCCTGTTGAAACTGCTGAGTCTGCACGGTGCGTTGCAGAAGCTGGTTGAGGTCGTAGCAGAGTGTTCTTGCCAACAGGGTATCGCCCATCAGCAGGGAGCCCATCATGTGGTGGGCTGACGGGTTGGCCTCCAGAATGAAGCCATCATTGCTCACAATCAGCACCGCGTCACCGATGGAGTTCAGTAACTGTTCGCGCAGCAAGTGGCTGTCTTTGAGCTCTTTGGCCACACCCTGCATCTGCAGCTCACGCAAATTCAGGTTGGACTGGATGAACTTGGTACGCACAAGCAGTGCCCAGCACAGAGTAACCAGAATGACAATACCTATGATAAGCAGGTTAGTGATCAACGGTTAACCTCTGAATTTATAGCCAATCCCTCGGACGGTGAGCAGATACTGAGGCTTCGGCGGATCGAGCTCGATCTTCTCGCGCAGCCATCGGATATGCACATCGACTGTTCGTTCATCGACATAGCTCTCAGCACCCCAGACACGGTCAAGAAGGGTTTGCCTGTCGAAGACAAGACCAGGGTTCTCCATCAAAAACTTTAGCAGCTCGAACTCGCGCGGGGTGAGCTCCAGCTTTTTGCCCGCCATGGTCACCTCATGCCGCTGCGGGTCAACCGATAGCTCACCAGCACGCAGTATATCTTGTGCATTCACCGGCTGCTTGCCGGAGCGGCGCATCACGCTTTGGATGCGTGCCAGCAGCTCTCTGGTGCCAAAAGGCTTGGTGATGTAGTCATCAGCCCCCAGTGTGAGCCCGGTCACTCGGTCACTTTCGGTGCCCTTGGCCGTCAGCATGATGATGGGCACGTTGCTGGTGAGGCGTATCTGCTCGCAGAGTTCAAATCCGCTACGAGTGGGCAGCATGACATCCAATAGCAGTATGTCGGGGTTTTCGGATTCCCACAGCGCCAGGGCAGGTTCGCTGTCGCTGGCTGTAATCACCTGGTAGCCTGCACGTTCCAGGCTGAACTGCACCGCATTCAGGATGGTCTCTTCGTCATCAACTACCAGAATCTTCAAAATGACTTACTCCGTAATCAACTCGACATTCGCTCTGGGAAGGGTAAACTCACTGCCGTCTTCCAGCTTGACCACATAGACCCTGGCATGAGCACCAGACGGGATGGTGACCAAGTCAGCCGGCATCCCGACGACCTTGGCGATCTGTCCGAAGTTTGGTTCCCTGATGATGCGCACGCGACGGCCAAGCTCGACGCTATTCGAGGCCATTTCCGAGACTTCGGCCGTAGATGGGGCCTGAGCGCAGGGAACCACGACCTCAGGACGGATCACGCCAGCCCTGATCTGGGTGGCACCGTTGATGGAGGCTCGTTGGCCATTGAGCTTCTTGAAAAGATCAAACGTGTGCTGCGCCATGGGGATATGTCCAAACCCTTCGGTCAGGATCAGCGTCAGTCCGACTTCCTCATCACCGGTGATTGCCACACCGATCTCGCTGCCCAGGAAAGCCGCGAGGTCAGTATCCAGCATTCCACCCACCACAATACCTGACACTCCGACGGCGACGGCGTGTTTCAATGTCTCACCGGAGATGAATGACCCACCTATTATCACTTTGCCAGCATGGCTGGATGTGATCATCTCAGGCAGCAGCTCATCTTCAGGGGACTGGCAGACGACGGCGATCTCACCATAACGCTCACCACCCACACCGAAGATACCCTGCACCAGCGCACCAAACGCCGAGATCACCACACCTTCCTCAGGAATCACCGTGGTGACGGTGCCGGCGATGTAGGCGTTGACCTCAAGCGGATTCGCCTCTTCACGGATGCCTAGATGCCCCGACAGTTGGGAGTATACTTCGACCGTGCCAGAGAGGGGACTTTTGACGGTGTTCCTTATTAAGCCGAAAAGGCCACGGCTTTCGGCGATCATGTCTCCCTTTTGAACATGATGACCGATTTCGATTTTGAGGAACTTCGGCACATCCTCCGGGTCCTGGCCCAATAGCTCCGCTACCTTGACTGTGTGCATAATGCCTGGGATGGCCGCCTTCGCAACGGCCATCTGTGGGGTTACCTCGTCACCAACTGAGACAAGCACCTTGCCTTTCAGCGGTAATCGGCGTGTTTTGGTGAGGAGTGTGTATCCGCTGACAGTCAGTCCAGGTGTATATGCGGTGCCCAAGTTTTGCCTCCGTATACTGCGCCGTGTGTTTACGGTACAGCGTAACTGATTAGTATTATGTGTATGTTAAGAGATGAGTGCTTGTTCTTTACTGAACAGCCTGCGAAAGGCCATGCCGATAATCGACAGGCTGCCAATGGCGGTCGCGGTGGTCATCATAAACATCACCACGATCTGGTATTTCACGGCCATCCGTGGGTCCGCTCCGCCGATGATCTGGCCCGTCATCATGCCGGGCAGGCTGACGATGCCCACCACCATCAGCGCGTTGATGCTGGGGGTCATGCCGACCTGCAGCGCGGCTCTGACGGAGTCAATCACCGATTCCCAGGGCGAGGCTCCCATTGCCAGGCGCTGTTCGATTTCGTCTCGCCGGAGCCGTGCCTCGCGGAACAGACTTTCCACCGACAGGCTCATGGCGGTCATGCTGTTGCCTAATAGCATCCCGCAAATGGGGATGGCCACTCGCGGCGACCACACCGGCACCGGCCTGATGATACCGCCCAGCACGATCACCGCCGTCAGCAGGGTGCTGGTCCACAGGCTGGTGAAGGCCATCCACTTGGGCAGTCCTTTTGCGGAGGGGGCTCTCTTTAGCGCATCATGCGTGGCGGCGGTACTCATCACGCAGAACACCAGCAGCACCAGCCAAAGGTTGGCGTTGTGAAACAGCCAAACCAGTACATATCCTGTGACCGTCAGTTGCACGATGGTGCGCACAGCACCTACCAGTAGATTGCGCCATAGTCCCAGCCCCATCAAGGCACTGATGCCGCCCGTGAGCAGCAGCAGTAGGGCACTCAGCATCAACTGCCCGTCTGAGATGGGGATGACACCGGTATGGGCTGACATCGCTACCGGCCCGACTTCTCTTTAACGGCAGGGGAGTTCACCATGATGGCTTTATCTTTCATACCTAGTGTGTAGTTGCTGTATTTCAGTGCTTTGCTGGTGAGCTGGGGCAGCGCACTGAGAAGCCATACGCCGTTCTTTTTAACCATCGGCAGCAGTAAACCGCTTTGAGATGGGTCTGGCTGGTAGATGGCGATGCCTTCCAGACTGACGTTTGCGCTGGCTGTGGTTCCGCGCGACGACACCAGTAATACCCACATTGGCACCCACGAGGGGAGTTTTACACATGATTCGGGCCTGTCGGACTTCAGAGCACTGATGCCAAACTGGGCTCGGATGGGTTCAATCTGTTTGGCATTTAACCCTGTTTTCGGTGAGCTGCCATATAGGTAGAGCGCGTTCAGCGTATTGAGGTTGCCATGCACCATCGCTCCCGCAACGGCTTGAGCACTGGCTACCATGCCTGCAAACTCGCTGGAGCTCTGCTTATATACGGCGTTACTGAGCCGCCAGTCCTTCAGTTTCTGTGGCTTTTTGCTGGATTTGGCCGCATCAGGCTTCACGACGGGTTTCGGTTTGGGCTTTATGCTGACCGGTGCTGGCTTGACGGCTGGCTTGGCAGGGGACGGCAGCTTAGGAGCCAGTATGAACATCGCGAGGGCCTTATCTTTCTTGTCGGCTGTATTGACCTCGAGAACACTGTTTAGCTTATTCTGGCTGGCGATATAGTCGAAATACCAGTCGTTGTTGACCTTAACGAAGTGAAAGAGATACCCATCCATCTTGATGGCGTCAGGAAGCCCTTCGAGACTGAAGATGGGGTTGGGCTCAGTGCCGGGGATCATCGCCACCCAGGCCTCTTCGGAGCTGCTCGAAAGCACCTTGACGCTGTAGTCCAGTCCCATTTGCAGGTTGTGGGTCATCGTCAAAAGGTGGTTCATTCCCAAATCTTTAGTGAAGCAGGCGTCAATCAGTGGCTTTGAATTCACGTCCAGCCGATCAAGCACCGCTGCTCGGTCACGGGCGCGCAGGGCCGCAATGAAGTGCTGGAGTGCGCCTTCGGGCTGGTCGATGTTCGGGATATAGATCATCCAAGCCACACCGTTGCGCCAAGGGATCACACCATTGGCCGGTTTTACGGCGGTTGTTGGTGCGGAGCCGCCGCCCATCATCTGAGCCGATGCGAGCTGTGCGCAGAGTAACACGATCGCTACGCATTTGAGCAGATACTTCAATCCCGGCGTCCTCCGAATATATAGAAAAAACATGAAAATGCAGTGTATTGTGCAGCTTTTTTGTGCTCCACCGTGTTAAGTGTAGCACGGATAAGCACCTGGTGCTCGATACCAACCATCACACCCAGTAGAATATTAGTATGAAATGGCTTTACAGAATAGGCTTGCCACACTATGCTCAGTGGACACTGCTATACCTTCTGCTGGTCGCCCTTGCGAAGACGGGTGAACCGCTGGGTTGGTGGCCGTTTATACTGGTGGATTACCTTCCTGTGATTGGCCTGCTGGCACCCGTGTTTATTGTGGCCATCATATATGGTTTGTGCCGTTGGCCGCGGCCGGCCTGGATCCTAGGTCTATCTGGCTTGATCTGTCTGGTTTTCTGGACAGATTGGATTCCCTTCCGCCCACAGCCTGCGTCCTTCCGCGGCGCCATCCGACTGATCACTTGGAACACCAAGTGGAACGGCGGGTTGGCTGAGGTGCCGGCTTTGCTGAAGCGTGAACACCCCGATGTGCTGTGCCTGCAGGAGATTATGGCGGAGGGACGCACAAACCCGTTGTGGCAGAGGCTGCGGAAGCAGGGCTGGTCTGTGATCCAACAGCGGCAGTACGCGGTGATCAGCCGGTATCCTGCGCAGATGACCAGCCTGAACCCAAACATGATGGCGGTGGAGCTTCGCATCGATAAAGCCCGGTTGCGTATCACCACGGCCCACCTTTGGCTGCCGTATAACATGTTCGCCAAGACTCCGCGGCAGTATCAGCGCAGCCTCTGGCCGATGTCTTGGTATCGGAACAAGCAGGTCGATGCCATCATGGACGCACACCCGCAGCCCGACATCGTGTGCGGCGATATGAATTCGCCGTCCCACACTGCCCTGTTGGACAGGTTCTTAGCGCGATATCAAGATAGCCATCTCGCCGGCGGCGTGGGTTCTGGCATGAGCTACCCAAGCCGATTTCCGCTGCTGCGTATCGATCATGTGTTCTTGGCACACCGCCTGCGGGTGCTCAAGAGCCGCGTGCTGCGGCTTCCCGGCTCCGACCACCGCGCGGTGATGGTGGAGTTTCTCCTGAAGCGGTAGTTATTTTTAACCACGAATGAACGCGAATGAACGCGAATGGGGAAGAGGCTTCCAACGCAAATGCGCAAAGGTGCAAAGGCGCAAAGTGGGGGGGTGACTGCGCCGGTGCGCCACATTATGTCCTACTCGTCTTACTCATCCTACTGGTCCTATTTGGTTGTTATTTACCGCGGATGAACGCGAATGAACGCGAATGGGAAAGCCTCACGCGAAGACGTTCCCAGGGTTTATTCGCCGCTCGTCTTCGGCGGTTCATATGCCACCCCGTCAACGGTCACGCCGGAGACAAACGGCCCAATCCGCAGGTTGACCAGGTTACCGGCGGTGAGTCGGCTTTTCCCCCAAATCACGTTGCGGAAAGCCACACCACGAACACCGTGTTCCGAATCGGCACCCTGAATGGTGGAGACATACTCGTTCTCCCCGCTGTAGCGGATGTTTTGAAACAACAGGTTCTGTATCTTGCCGGCCGGGTAGTCACGGCTGGTGGTTTCGATGTGCAGCAGCGATGCGATCTCCGGGGCACGGAACCGCTCAATTCGGAGGTTCCGAAACTGAAGGTCGGCAATGGTATTTCCACCGGTGGCCACCAGGTGGACCATACCACCAGCATAAGCCATGTCCCACACATTATGAACGTTCAAGATGTCGCAACTATCGATGGTCACCCCGGTGATGTCGCCATGCGTTTTGTCCAGGCCGATCAGAAAAACGCGGGCACCGTCGCTCCAGAAGACACAGTTTTTGACCGTGATATCTTTTGCGGGGCCATAGTGATACATCACGAACAGGTCGTCGGTAGTGCGGATGAAGCACCCTTGCACCACGCCGGTGGTCACGCGGCTCATGTGGATGCCATCGCCGTTGAACACCGATCCGAACACATTGATATTACGAACAGTGGCATTCTTGGAGCCATTCACGACCACCGCCCACATGGGCGAATCCAGCACGGTGATCCCCTCGATGGTGATCCTGTCTGTGTTTTCGCACCATATGGCTGAGGTGCGCGCTTCGTTGAGCTGGGTACCGGGTTCGTGCAGCAGATCCGAGGCGTCCAGCACGCCTCGGCCTTTGATGGTCAGGTTGCGACGACCGTCGGAGCGGATGGCCCCTTTGACCACCGCTCCAGGGGCCAGGTATAGCGTGACATCGTCTTGGGTAAGGAAGAACACCTCACTCGCGCGAATGTTGCCGTACGGCGTGGTGTAGTTCTCCTGGGCCACAACGGCGAAACCTTCGAGCGCGCCATTCACCGCTTTCCCGTTGCTGACTACGCGTTTGCTCCCGGCTTCATACACCTTGAAAGCGGTGATGTAGTTGGAGTGGGGCCATCGGAAGGAGGCCTCTTTACGCTCGTTGTTGGAATTGCCCAGCAGCACCAGCCGCACACATCGTGCGCTGACAGGAGGGAAGGGCACTTCGCGTAGGTCGGTCTCGAAGTTCGCCAAGTTCTCGCAGGCGGTCTTCCAGGGTTCAGTCGCGTTCTGACGGTACTGGATGCGATAATTCTGACCACCGGGTACCTGCCAGGGCTTCAACGGTCCGCTGAGCAGGTCGAACCGGTCGACACGATATACCGCACCCAGATCGAAATCGATCCACAGACCGCGGGGCAGATGATGCATGCCTGGCTTGAAAAAGTATATGGATTTGCCTTTCGGCAGCGTGCGGGGGATATCTTGACCCGGTTCGATGACCAGCACCGCAGGGTCGTTCTCGCGCGGGGCGTCTTTCTCCAGCGGGTTACTGAGGATGTGCAGGCAGTCCTCTTCCCAGTTGTCATTGGCGCGCAGCACCATCTTCCGCGGCGCGTTGGCATTTTGTCGGACGGTAAAATAAAGCGTGTTACCCTCTTTGCGGACGGGAATTTTGTATGACAGCGGAGACAAGTGTGAAGTGGTCAGCGTCCCCTTCATATAGGTAGCCCTGAACTCCACGACACCATCAAAGTCAAGCGTGATAAGGGAGGTACCGACCGGTCCGCGGAACGGTATGCCAGCCTTCACCAACAGCGGATCGACCACCCCGATAGCACCTTGATGCCCAATCTTGACCGTGCTGACGAAGAGCTCGGTCCAGTCATTTGTGCCGACCTCCCGCACGGCGACCTGCCAGGTCTCGTTGGATTGGGTTCCTGCAGGCTGCTGCCAGGTCACCAGATTGCTTTTCCGCATGTTTGTGTTTCCTTGTGGTCAGTGTTCGCTTACGGGGTTAGTATTCGGTGACTAGGCGCCGTAATCCTCTGTGTGCGTAGGTGCGTCACCATGTGTGGTGCAGTGGAATTCGTGGATGGCCCTTGTGGCCATCCGGAACCACAATGCGCATAATATGCACTCACCACCGCGCCCTAAAGGACACGGCTATTACCCAAAAGTCCGAACGCGGGGTTATATCGTTGTATAACTATATATGCCTGCCCTACCACGCGCTAAAGCACATGGCTATTGATCAGCAAGCCTGCTGAAGCAGGCTGCACCACATCGCATTGTGGCTGGATGCGGCACCCAGACTGCTTCAGCAGGCTTGGTCGGTCAATAGCCGAGACATTTATGTCGCGGAATCGGTGGCCACATACCTGCTACTCATCTATGGGTAACTGGCTGGGTTCAATCAGCCTGACCACACGGCTGATCATTATGGGCCGACATCGAACCGCTAACTAAAGATGATGTTGTATGGCAAGGGCGATCCGACATGATGAGATAGCCCCCGATTAAGATGTGGCAGGAGGAACTCGCAGCAATACAAAATCCACCAAAGAAACATCGACTAAACGTTACATTGCACAATCCGTACAATTTCGTCAACACAACCGGCGCAATTGCGGATGACGGCCGCAATTTCCGCCCGTTTTTCCTTGTCCTGCAATATCTTCAGCGTGACATTGAACCCGCCTCCGAGCGCCTCTAGATCGCTGCCGTTGTCATTGTTCCACATCTGACCCATGCGGCGATACAATTCTTTGACTTCGTCAAGCCAAATATAATCGGGATTGAGTTGCTGGGCCTTATCCAAAAATCCGTAGCAACAACTACCATTGGTAGCAAGAACACAGACATAGTTGGTGTAGTATGACCATATGTCAAAGTCATCGGGTGTCATACTGTCGAATTTCCCGGCCTCAATATCCTTGGCCCATGCCCTGAAAGCCTCCGCACCGAAACAATAGGTGTCTGATTTCATGTTCAGGTGTTGTGGTATCGCGGCGATGGCATTCCGGTATATTTGAGCGAGTGGAAGGCTTTCCTTTTTCTCTCCCACAAAAATCAAGCCACCTTTGCTTATCGCCTCATCAACCGTCACACGATCGGGTTGATTGTTGTTGCCCGTGATATAGAGCAGAATCTTCCCATTTTCCTCATAGCCGACATAAATGCCGACAAGAGAGTTGCCCCAAGTGATGACGGGTATCCCCTTGTCGATATATGCCATCAGCGTGTTCAGATACATCTCTGTGTTTTCGCTGAACTCCTCCTTGGAAACATAGGTAGCAGCGTAGCCGCACTTAGCGAAGGTATCCTTAACATATTGCTTGGGATTTTCGTCCATCATATAGCTCGATAAGGCATCGCCGGAGTATTTCGTGTAGCTGTAATGCTGCGTGAACAGGTCGCCGGTTAATCCCGCGAAAAACCAGTAGTCATATTCCGATTCGCCCAAACACTCCATCACATATTTCGCACAGCCATTGAACCAGTAGTTTTCACCGTATTCGTCGGTGACAAGGCGGTGAATGACAGGGATTATGTTGTTACTTTGTTTCGTAACCATGGTCAGTTCTCCTTTGAGTTTGTTCTTTTTCATATCGGTGAGCTGCGAAACTTGGATGGAACGAAAAAACAGCTTGTCATTCCCATGTGCGCCGATGACGATAGGACAGGCCTCTTCACGGCTCAGATCCAGTGACATATATGGGAAGTTCACGCCGCAGTAGCGTACATCGCCGTTGATAATGACAACAAGGTGTTTTTGGCCCACAATCCATGTCAACCGGTTTAGGCTATCTTTATTGATGGCGCCACGGCCCGGCAAATTGAAACTGTCCCAGAATAGAGGCTGGTGAAAACGGATGGCTTGGGTCATTTGCTCATTATCATTGCCCATGTTGACACCAAAGCCCCTTCTGCCTATGTTTCCTGTGGAATAGCCGGTGTCCTCGCTGTGGTAGAAAGCGAGACCAGTAATCCCTTCGCCGGAAACCCGAAATTCAATGTCAACTCGGAAAGGTAGTTTGACAGATATGTGGGTGTTCAGTACGGCTCTGATGATCCAACCGATGTATTCCGCTTCGCCGTTCTCGTTTATTCGAAATTGCGAGTTATTCACGTGGGTCTGTGTCAGACTGGCCAGTGGAACGTCAGTTTTCCATAGAGTGGGGTTCGCCGCTTCTATTTCTGCAATGGAAATGCCGGTCACTTCTTCCGCTTGATTAAACAGCGCAGGATCGGCCATACGCTTTTTCACCGGCATCAGCAGAGCGACAAGCTCCCGTTGGTCGTCAGGAGAAATCAAATCTTCCAGCATCGCCGCATGGCGTAGACTACCATCGCTCCGATAATCGATCTGGTAGTATTTATTGGTATCAAAATCTTTAATCAAAGCGCCGAATCGCCCCCCGATATCTTCGTCCAAATAGACATTGGCTACCGCGAACAACCCACCGTCGAACATATAGTCGGAGTAATCGCCGTCATTCACAAAATCATTGGCGACCCGTAATACAAGCACGTCGCCGGCTTCCGTTTGAAATTCAAATTGCTCATGCCGCCCTGGTTCGCCGTACGGGATACCTTTCGTCTGCACCCAGCGCCAGAAACCGTCTGGGTCACTTCTCCCATCCTTACGTACCGACGATAGGACGCGCATAGGCGGCAAAGGTAGTATAGACGGCTCAACGGGCTTTCCCAGCTTGTCCGACAGTTCAGACAGCTCCTTGTAGTTGATAGTATTACGCTTATCCAGAGTATCAAGCTGTTTTTCCATTTGATCATACAGGAATGGTAACGCAGAGATTTTAGTGACGCCGTTTTGGAGCATGACCTGGAGAAACACATCCGTAATTCGTTTAAGCTCAGACAATGCTCCAATTTCATCGTCAAGATCATTGATGCGTTTTGTAAATACTTCAACGACTGTACGCATATCCTCGTCTTCGTAAATGCGAATAATATCTCTAATTGATATCTGCATTTTGCGGAGTATGATGATTTGCCTTATTCGTTCGACTTCCGCTTCGTCATAGTATCTGTAGTTATTACTGTCGGCGCGTTTGGCTTCCAATAGCCCAACACGCTCATAGTAACGCAGCGTTTTTGATGTCACGCCGAATAATTTCACCGCATCGGTAATACATAACCCATCCATAATCATCACCTCCATGCAAATAGTATAGCGGTTGTCCCAAGGACAATGTCAACAGGATTTTGCATATATCTGTGGGTATTTCGAAAATGGGAGTCAGCTAGAATAGGTTTCTCGAATCGAAACCCGTGGAGAGCTGGATTCCACGGATTGGGAGAGGTGCCCGTCTGGTCATCTGTGCCGTAGGTTCTGTCGCCCCGTCTATTACTCACAAATACAGATTAGGTTTCCCAACACGCTCACGAGATGCTACAAGAAGGAACAACTTAACATCCGTGCATTCTTGATACGTACAAATGTAGAGCAGGAGGGTTATGCCTACAGAATGGTCACAGAGTGGCTAGATCAACACTAAGGTAAACTGAGTGCTCTATTTTGTATTCCATGGAATGGGATTGCTTGGCTCAAATGTTCCGACCATAATCGGCGATTTTTCCGCTGATTCCGGATTGGTAGCTTGGTCAACTTGATACAAAAACCCGGTCTTTCCGTATCTGCCGAGTTTGCTTTGATCGTAGTGGTCACTATCCATACATATATTGACGGCTTTCAGTGCCACTGTCACGTCCTCTTGGCCAAAGAAACCGGTGTTCTCAAATAGCTCATGTTCCCACAAATACTCACATTCGATATTCAAAAAACACTCTTTAATACGCGGCGCATTCACCTTCACGGCCATCTCTGCTGTTAGGCCGGTAGTGGTAATTTCATCTGTGTCAAATTCATTGTTGCCAATGGTTTTGATACAGCGGTCATATATGTCATATGTAGGGAAGTTCAGCACGCAAACCCCGGTCTCTTTGAGGGATTGATACATATGTCCGCCTTTTGGGACTGCGCCCATGATACAGACAAATTCATCATTCCCGCCTCCCACAAAGGTCGACCAGGATTGGAGACAGGCGTTTTCTTTCCCATTTGATTTCCAGCCAGTCACGACGAATACCAATGATGGCATGGCAGTTAGAAAACCCTGCCATGTACACCATGGTTCGGTCATTTTTTCAGGCCTTGCGGAAAAATCAATTTTCATAACACAATGCTCTCCTTGTTTTATGAAACTACAATACCGCTTTGGCCTTCTCGATCTGCTCCAGCACGGCGCTGGGGGCGGTACCGCCCTCGCTGGTACGGGCGCGCATCACGGCGATGTGCTGCAGGTATTGCGGCGCATCCTCGTCTATCAGCTCGCTGAAGGCGCGCAACTGGGCTACGCTCAGGTCCTCTAGATGGAGCTCCTGCTCGATGCACCAGCGCACCACATGGCCGACGACGGAATGCGCCTGTCGGAAGGGCATACCCTTGCGAGCCAGGTAGTCCGCAAGGTCAGTGGCGTTGCTGAAGTCGCCGCTCAGGCTGTCCTTCATCTGCTGTGGCCGGAACTGCGCGGTGCTGAGCATCAAGTAGCTCATCTCCAAGCAGCTTTTCACCGTATCCAGCGCGTCAAACAGATAGCTTTTATCTTCTTGAAGGTCGCGGTTGTAGGCCAGAGGCAGGCTCTTCATGGTGACCAGCATACCGGTCAAGTCGCCTACTACTTTGCCCACACGCCCGCGGATCAACTCCGCCACGTCCGGGTTCTTCTTCTGCGGCATGATGCTGCTGCCAGTGGTGACGGTGTCATCGCATTCCACAAAACCAAGATCGGGCGAGCTCCACCAAATCAGCTCCTCGCAGAGCCGGCTGAGGTGCGTCATGATGGTGGCGGCGGCGCTCAGGAACTCTATGATCCAGTCGCGGTCGCTGACTGCGTCCAAGCTGTTCGGGATCACAGCCTCGAAGCCCAGCTCCTTGGCCACCATCTGGCGATCGAGCGGGAAGCCTGTTCCGGCCAAGGCCGCACTGCCAAGCGGCAGGCGATTCATGCGCTTACGGCTGTCGCGAAGGCGGTCGCGGTCGCGCTCAAACATCCAGAAATAGGCTAACAGGTGATGCGCCAGGCTGACGGGTTGCGCGTGCTGCGTGTGCGTCAAACCGGGAAGCATCGTCTCCACATACTGCGGAGCGGCTTCCACAATCCAGCCCATCATATCGCTGAGCATGGCGTCCAAACCGTCGATCTCAGCCCGCATATAGAGGCGCACATCGGTGACCACCTGGTCGTTGCGGCTGCGTCCCGTGTGCAGTTTACCCGCCACCGGACCGATCTCTTCCGTCAGGAATCGCTCGATCTCGCTGTGGACATCCTCTGCGTTTGGGTCGAATTGCAGCTCACCTTTAGCGATTCGGTTGCGGACGATCTGCAGTCCGGCGATGATCTCGGATGAGTCTTGCGGCGGGATGATACCCTTCATGCCCAACATGCGCACATGTGCGATGGAGCCGATGATATCGGCGTGCCACATCCGCTGATCCAGGCTCATGGAGGCGCTGAACGCCTCCACTGCCTGGTTAGTCTCTTTTTCGAATCGGCCTCCCCAGAGTTTCGCCATATTACCGGCGCTGCTGACGGAGGGATTCCAGCATGCGGGCCTGCATACCGAAGTTCTTTACCATACCGGTCATTTCGCTCTGATCGAAGGTGTTGGTGTCGAACGAGATCAGGTCTTCTGAATAGAGAGCCCATTCGCTCTTGCGTCCGGCTATCCGCATGCCGCCCTTGAACAGTCGCATGGTGACCTCGCCGGTCACGCGCTCCTGGCTCTTGTTGATGAACGCTTCCAGGTCTTCTTTTAGAGGATCCCACCATAGACCTGCATAGGCCATTTCGCCCCACTGAGCATCTACGATGGACTTGAATTTGAGCTCTTCCCGGGTCATGACGAGTGCTTCTAATGCCTTATGCGCGGCTATCAATACCACCGCGGCGGGGCACTCGTAGTTCTCGCGGGCCTTCAGGCCAAGCATCCGGTCTTCCATGATATCTACGCGGCCAACGCCGTTCTCGCCTGCGATTTTGTGCATTGCAGCAATGAGTGCCATCGGGGCCATCTTCTGACCATCAAGTGACACGGGGATGCCGTTCTCAAAGCCGATGGTGACCTCGCGGGGAGTGTTGGGAGCTTCCACGGGGTTGGTGGTCCAGATGTATACATCCTCTGGGGTGTGGAAGTTCGGCTCTTCCAAGTGTCCACCTTCGATGGAGCGTCCCCACAGGTTCTCGTCAATACTGTATATCTTCTCAGTGCTGACGGTGATCGGAATACCGCGCTTTTGGGCGTATTCAATTTCCCAGCTTCGAGTCATGCTGCGCTCGCGCATGGGGGCGATGATCTGTGCGTCCGGCATATGGGCGCGGATACCAAACTCGATTCGGAACTGGTCGTTACCCTTGCCGGTGCAGCCATGGGCAAAATCCGAGCATCCCAGCTTCTGAGCCACTTCCACCGCTTTTTTAGCGATGAGCGGGCGAGCGATGGAGGTGCTGATGGGGTAGCCCTCGTAGTCGCCATTTGCCTTCACTGAAGCGAAGCAGTAATCGGCGGCGAACTCCTCTTTGGCATCTATGGTGTAATGTTCGGTGCCCATCACACGCGCTTTGCTTTCTGCTTGATCAATGTCGGCTTGGGGTTGGCCCACATCAACGGTGACCGTCACGACATGGTCGAAACCATAGTCTTCTTTCATCATTGGGATGCAAACGGAGGTGTCTAACCCTCCGGAGTATACGAGTATCACATTTTTCATCGTTTCCGAATCTCCTTAAGAGCAGTTAACTTCCGCTCATTCCTTGTTTATTATAGCAATCTGAGAAAATAGTTGCTTTGTGTATGATGGTTGCATGTCACGAAATAGTCTCACGCGAAGACGCGAAGGCAGTGACCGGTGTGGTCAGGAGACTGTGGCTACCATCGGCGTATCCAAAGGCCACCCGGACATGGACCAGTGTCAAAGCCCTTACCAGCGATTGCTGATAAGGGCTTTGTTTGATTTCCGTACCGCGACTATTTGATGCGGTCGCCAAGATAGACGATAGACAACAATGCACTAAGCACGGTGCCGATGGGCTGCCATGCGGCGGATGGTCCACGGCTTTCGCCGACTACGATCTTATCGTTGGCCTCGATGAGGATATCATCGGCCTCGCCTTTTTCCAGCTTAGTGAAGTCCACCTTGATGAGGGTTGGCTTTTCGCTGCCCTTCACCTGGCGCAGCACCTTGATATCGCGTTTTTTGGCTGTTTCGATCTTAAACCCGCCGGCGGCGCTGATGGCCTCGGATAGGCGCATGCGGCCCATCAACGGCAATGTGCCGGGTTTTGCGACTCCACCCATCACTGAGAAGTAGGTCGGGTCTATCATCACCGGCACCAGGATTCGGTCATTGGGCTTCAGCATTACTTGCTTGAAGGCGTCGCTGCTCATTGCATCAGTGTAGGAAACGAGCACTTCCTCATTACTGCCTTCACTGCGAATGGAAACGCGTGTGGTATCAGCTTCTACGCTGATGCCGCCGGCAGCAGCTATAGCTTCACGCAGGTTCCCGCCTGTCTGAAGCTCGTATGCTCCAGCCTTCACCACGGCACCCACCACATACACGCTCATCGTCTGTTTCGCACTGACTGTTACCAGGTCGCCCGGCTTGACTTCTTCACGGGCTGCCGGGTCGGCCTTCTTCAGCATCTCTTCCAGGTTCACACTGGTCTCTATGGTTGCTCCTGCTTTTCGCAGCAGCACACGGGTGAGGTCTGCATTATCAAGCGGCTCAGCGGCTTGGACGACCTCAAGTAAATAGGCTGGCACATCAGGGCGAAGAGGGGTCTTGCCTGGCTTTTTGACGGCACCCATCACTGTGACGAACCGCTCTGCGCGTTCGATAATGACGATGGTGACCTGAGGGTCGATGTAGTATTTCTTCAGAAGAGCCGTGATCTTGTTGGCGGCCTCTTGTTCACTCAAACCTAGCACATTCACAACATTGATCAATGGCAGCTTGATATTACCTGCATCGTCAACTTGCTGTTTGCCACCCATTTCTTCATCTGTGCCTAGTATCGTCACTTGAATCTGGTCGCGTGTTCCAATGATTACAGGATCAGTGGAGGTTTGCGCGGATGCTGGTAATGAGAAACAAGCGATGACGGCACATAACGCACCTAACAGGAATCGGACGGTTTTCATCTACAGGTAACCCCTTTCACGATGTGTTGAAGACCGGTACCCATGATTTGGATACCGGCCAACTGCTATATGACGCTTCAGAACCGGTCTGACGTCACTTTATAATGTATTTTCGTCGGGCTTTATCTATACCTTGATCACGCTTGCTTTCGTCAAGGTGCCACATGCCACCCCGCTGATAGAAAGCAGGAAACGCGCTGAGAACCGAAGCCACACGGCGTCGGGTGGTTTGTCGAATCACATTGACTTCCGCTAACACACCTGCGAACTCTAAACCGCGGCGGTTATCTGTGAGTACCTTGCAGATGACATCGAAGGTCGCTTCGCCATGGATGTTGGCTGCGTAGCTGTATAGCGCTTCCACCCTGTTCTGAGATAAGTGTACCCGCGAATCAATCGCATCAGTCCAATTCAAGCGGTATACACCAGTTGTCTCGGTTTTGCTTATCTCAAAGGTGGCACCACTTGGTGCCTCACGCTGCATGTAGAATTCAAACAAGCCATACAGCAATCGTGTGGTGTGATTGAGGTAGATGTCATACCACTTTTCGGTCTGGCCATCGATGAAGGTCAGGAGCTGTTTCTGTGGCCCGCCGGCAAAGAAGCCTTTCGGAATCTGGCAAAGCGGGAAGGTACCCAGCTCTTTGTGCCTCATTTTAAGCACACAACTGATGGTGGTGGGTTCAGGGACGATGATGTATTCGTCGTTCTCTTCATCCAGCACGTCCAGCACGACCGGGTCCATGATGTCACTTTTCAGTGTTCCAAGGAATCCTTCGTCTTTCAGATCGACCTCAAGCTCTTCGCCGCTGTCTTCATCATAAAAATGAACGACAGGGAAGGTGAGGCTATCTGGGATGGAGTCCGTGTAGACTGGGAAGATAGTCTCTGGAGCAAATCGAGAACCACCGACCCATAACACACCATCGGAGGCTTGCAGCACTCGGCACACCGTCTTTATATCTTGTTTATAGGTGCTGTCGATTGAGGTGCGCTCATACAGATTGGTGACAATCTCTGATGCGTCTACCACGCTGCCTTGCTGATTGATATAGGCAATGATGGTTCCTACACCCTCTTCGCTCAAAGCGAGTGGCTCAGCCATCTGTTCTGCCATTTGGGCATTCACGGCATCCATCTCTGGTTTCAGCGAATCAATCCAGCTTGCTGCCAGCTCGTTAGATGCCAGGTGAGGCACGCTCACATCACAACCGGGCTCAAAAGCCGGTATAACCACGGCACCCTGGATGCTCATCAGATGCTCAAAACAGGCGAGGCTGTTAAACGCCTTCGGGTCGTGGCGCCAGTTCAGGTAAGCCAGTGTGCGTACAGAAACAGGTCCTTCTGCGGCATCAAGCAGTGCCAGAACCGACTCATCGGTGCCATCGTAGCGTATCTTTGCTTTTTTGCTGCGCATCTTTTCGGCCGCGGCATAGTCGACGAAGTTGGTAAATGCCATATCTTCATCGGTGCCATCTTGATCGACTTGAAACAGCCAGTCTTTAATGCCTACACGCCCATCAGATGTGTGGAAGTAGTAGTTACCGATCAGCCTTTGCATACTCTCTGCCAGTATATCTGCGGGGCGCTGATATACTTTCGCCATCGGAATGATCACGGCATTTAGTCGCACTGGCTGTCCGCAGAACTGCAGCAGATGGTCGAGAAGGTAGGTCATCGGGCGGCTTGAATCCTCAAACCCTATAGATAAACCCCATTTTCGATCAGACTGCACAAATAACTGACTGTTTGATACCAGTGTGTAGCGGATGACAGTCATGTCCGACCCCGGCACATGAAATCTCGCCGCGATATCTTTAAGAGCGGCTGGTTCGCCGAGGTTCAGCAGGGTGCTGACCATAGCGGCGCGCAGATATCCCTTGGCAAAATCGCCGGTGGATACCTGAGTTGCCTTTGTACTCATTGCACTACCTCCAGAATTTTATATTCCATTACCGGTTACGCGTTGAACCGGATGATTTCCAATTTAAGGCGACGATATAATCTGCGCTTGCAGATCGTAACTGTCGGCACCGGTGATAATCACATCCACGAACTCACCGGGCACAAGATCGCGTGCTGTTACGTATACAGAACCATCAATTTCCGGTGCATCTCTAAAGCTGCGCCCCTGAAATAACCTCGGTTTTCCTTGAACACGCTGTTCAATCAAAACCTGCATAGACCGTCCGATCCATGCGTGATTTCGCTGATAACTGGTCAGCCGCTGCTGCCTCATTAGCTTATCATACCGATGCATGGCCACTTTGGCAGGAATCTGGTTATCAAGAGCCGCTGCCGGCGTCCCTTCTTCTGCAGAATAGACGAAGGCCCCCAGTCTATCGAACTGAGCCTCCTCACAGAATGCCAGTAAAGCATCGAACTGGGCATCGGTTTCGCCAGGAAATCCCACTATCATCGAAGTGCGTAGTGCCAAATCCGGGTTGGCCTCTCTCAGCCGCTTCAATAGCTCCAGAGTTGGCAGCTTGCTATGGCTGCGTTTCATCAACCGCAACAGCTCATCTTCGCTGTGTTGCAGCGGCATATCGATGTAGGGCACTATCCCAGGAAGTGTGGTCAGTGCTGTCACCAATCGGTCGTCCAACCGGGTGGGGTAGGCATACATCACTCGTATCCATGGGAAGCTGTCCATCGCACTCAGTTCACCGAGTAGTTCTGGCAGCATCGACTGTCCTGAGATGTCCAACCCATACTGCGTAGTATCCTGAGCGATCACTACCAGCTCTTTCACACCGAGTGAGGCCAGGTTCTCGGCCTCAGCCATCACACGAGCCATCGGCTTACTGATGTGCCTTCCCCGAAAGCTGGGTATGGTGCAAAAACTGCATCGGTGGTCACAACCCTCAGATATTTTCAGGTATGCACTCCAGTTTGGTGCCGAGAGCGTGCGGTCGGAAACCTCTGCCCACTGGTGTGAGGGGGCCGGTGGGACGGCGTCACCAATGGTGCCCGCTATCGCTTGCTGCATGACCTGTTCGATCTGTGCCATTTGACCGACACCGCACACCGCGTCTACCTGCACTAATCCGTTAAGTGACTTTGCACCTAGCCTTTGCGACAGGCATCCTGCCGCGATCAGCTTACCGCCAGTGCGTGCGAGCGTCTGCTTCAGTTGCTTCAGCGTAGCAAGTGATTCATCCTGCGCTGATTTAATGAAGCCGCAGGTGTTTACAATCACGACATCAGCGTGCGCAGGGTCTCCTGAAATGTCGTGACCGGCGCGCCTGAGCACACCGGCCATCTCTTCGGCATCCACAGTGTTCTTGGGACAGCCCAGGTTTACGATGGCAACTCGATAACCCAATACGACCTCCCATACAGATAAAATGAGTCACTATTCAGTATTATAGCTGAGGGAGTTGGTAGCGTCAAAGTAACCGGTTGTATAAACCGACAGAAAAACCAGATTCTAGCTCCAAAATACACACGGATCGGCCTGCACAGCCGATCCGTGTGTATTCGGTATAGAAACTGTAGAACGGGTCCTCTGCTATTTCTTCAGGAATGCGACCTTCAACCGTGCCTGCTGAGCGAGGTCAATAGCACTGGCCAGCACACGGGCACTCTCCTGCGGAGCGTGGATTCCCATGCCGTTGTTCGCAGCGGCGTAATCCCAACGCATTTGAGCGCGGCGGATCAGGTCACGGGCAGGCTGCAGTTGAGTATCGTTGTATCCGGCTTTCATCGCTGCCCCGACCTCTTCGTGTGCCGAAACCAGAGCGTCTTCTGCCCGGATCAGCATTTCATGCTGACGGTCTTGAATCTGGTAGACACGCTGGATGGTTTCCTCTTTGGTCCAGTGGTGACAGACCATGCAGGAGTTCTCCACATTTTTCAGTGGGCTTTGCACGTGGTGATCGGAGAATTTCACGCCGCCTTCACTGCGGTAGGGCATATGGCAGTCAGCACAAGCGACACCGCGCTGAGCGTGGATGCCGTTTTGGAACATCTCATAGTCAGGGTGCTGCATTTTGATCATCTTGGTTCCACTGATCTTATGAACCCAGTCCACATGCTTCACATCATCGGTGTAGTATTTTTCGATGTTGTCAATATTAGTGCCGCGCTTCCATGGGAAGGTCAAGTAGGTTCCCTTTTTGGTGTCACCAGGCTGTTTCGCGAAATAATACTCCACATGGCATTGAGCACACACCAGTGAGCGCATCTCTTGCAGACTGGCTTTGTCCACATCTTTACCCATCGCTTTGAAGGCCTCACGCAGTGCTGGGCGGGTGATGGTCAGATTCATGGTCTTTCTGTCGTGGCAATCTGCACAGCCGATAGGGTGTTGGACCTGCTTGTTGATGTCCTCAAAATGGGACTGATAGAACTTTCCTATGCCCATCTGGCTCATCAGGATAGGCACTTCAGGGCTTTTGCAGGTCATACAGGTGCCGGGCTGCGGTGTTCCGCCTCGCTTTGGATCGCGTCTGGCGGTGCTTCGAACATCTTCCAGAGCATGCATATGACCTCGGGGCTGGTTATACTCGATGGAGAAGGGGTAGCCTGCCCAAAGTATCTTCAAACGCGGGTCATTTTTCAAATAGCTGACCTTATTCGGGCCACAGTATTTGGTCTGAGTCCCGCCCTCGATGGTCTTTTGCCAAGTGCCATACTCTCTGGGGAAGTTGCGTCCCCACACGGCACTGTCTGAGGTGTTTGGCGGGATGGGGGTCATCAACTGTGGAACCATAGCGGCTTCCTGCCGACGTTCCACAATGGAGGTCACCAGCATTCCTAATACGAATGTCACCACCATAGCTACGCTAAATAACGCCCATCCCTTCCATGAGTTGGGTGCCGGTTTTTGATTATTGCTCATCTTTACAGAGCCTCCTGCAGGCAATCTGGATTTAGTCACGGTGTTTAAACGGGTTTGTTAAAATGGAAGGCAGTTTCGGAGCAGATACATTCGGTGCTGAAGCCAGGCTATGCACATCGCCGTGAGGCACAGAACGGTGACAGTCGTTGCAGTTCCGCTGCCCAGGCTGTAGTGAAGGGATATTGGACACTAACAAGCCGTGACATCGCTGACAGTTTTCCTGGATGACACCTACCGATGCGGGATGTGCCCTAATCACTTGTGGTTCAAGACGTAACGCGAACATCGCCGAATGGCGGGAACCGTCTTTAGCCTTGAACGCGTATTTACGAATGATGGAGTTGTGGGGAACATGACAGTCATTACATACTGTGACTGATCTGTGGCTGCCTCGCTGCCAGGTAGCGTATTCGGGCACCATGATGTGGCAGTTAATACACGTGCGGCTGTCCTCGCCCAGGTAACTGTGTGCTTCAGACACCCGAAATGCCAGTAAACCGAGACCTACCATGACACCAAGAACAGCGTAGCACGGCATACGCCATGCTGAAGGTACGAACGCCAAAGTCAGAATCTGACCTAACATGCGTGTGATCCATGATGCCACTATACATACCTCTGTGTGATGTGATAGTAGTATACCTGATGATTTTACTGGTATATAGATTATTGTGGCGAAAATGCTGTTTGTTTTCAAATACTGAAGTTGGCTTACCATGCAGGCACCATAGTATACGTAGTGGATCGTTGTTATATATAGGTGCTCTGGGTGAAGTGATCTGCTGCTATCCGGTTTCCTTTCGTGCTGTAGTCTGCCATAATATATATGGAGTGCAGCTAGCTCTACAAGTTTAGGAGAACCAATCCGCCCATGCTAACCACCATCACCTTTATTCTGATGCTCGGTGTCCTGGTCGTCGCTCACGAATTCGGGCATTTCATTGTAGCGAAGTTGTGCAAAATGAAGGTCGAAGAGTTCGCGGTTGGAATGGGGCCGCGCGTCGTGCGGCTGGGCAAGAGAGCCGAAACCGAATACAACATCAGAGCGTTCCCTATCGGCGGGTTTGTGAAAATCACAGGTATGGAAGCCGACCCCAGCGCGGAGCCGGTGGCGGGCGAGTTTTACTCGCGGCCGTTATGGCAGCGTGCGCTGGTGGTGCTGGCTGGTCCGGTGATGAGCCTGTTGCTGGGATATGTGATCTTCTGCGGAATGGGAATGACCGTGGGTGTGGAGAATCCTGACCGCCCACTGAACCAGGTTTACTATGTGCAGCCTAAAACCGAGGCCGAGCGCATGGGCTTGAAGTCTGGTGACACGATCGCAAAGATCAATGATGTCAAAGTGACGACAGGCAACCAGATGATGAAGATCATCCATGACAGCCCAGGCCAACGCATCAAACTGGTGGTCACATCCCAGGATGGCGATGAGAGATCGCTGTATGGCACGCCAAAGCCGACGCCTGTTGCCGCCGCCGATCAGGTAGATGGCCGGAAGGTTCGCGGGCTGCTTGGTTTCGTGCCGAAGTTTGAGACCCAGCGCCTAGGTGTGGTTGGATCGATTGTCAACGGAACACTGGTCACTAAATACATGCTTCTGGAGATACCGAAGGCTGTGTTCAGCTCGAAGGTCAAGGACAACATCGGCGGGCCGGTGGCAATAGTCAACATCACCAACAGTGCCAGCAAGCAGGGGCCAGCCGCCGTATTAGCACTCACAGCCTCGTTGAGCGTGACCCTTGGCTTTTTCAACCTTCTGCCGATACCCGTGCTTGACGGTGGACATCTGTTGCTGTTCTTTGTGGAGTTCCTGCGCAGGGGCAAGAGGCTGAGTGCCAAACTGCAGAACGCGGTGCAGACCGTGGGACTTGCTCTGCTGTTGACCCTCTTTGTGCTGGTGACCGTGAACGACCTATCGAAGCTATTCACCCATTAGTTTGAGTGTGAACACAGACATGCAGCCCATAGTACGGCATGCCCACACTGGCGATGTGGTGGCCATGCAGCAGCTTATCAATGGCTTTGCCTCGAAAGATGAGATGCTGAGCCGCAGCCTGTCGCAGCTTTACGAAAACCTGCGCGACTTCTTCGTTGTGGAGTTCGACAACGAGATATGCGGCTGCGCGGCCTTGCACGTGACCTGGAAGGACCTGGCTGAGGTGAAAAGCCTGGCTGTCGCCCAGTCTGCACAGGGCAAGGGATATGGCCGGATGCTGGTGCAGCGGTGCCTGCAGGAAGCCAAGGTTGTGCGTGTTGATAAGGTGTTTGCGCTGACATACAAGCCGGAGTTTTTCGTGAAGCTGGGATTTCGCATCTGCGACCGTGCGGAGCTTCCGCGCAAAGTATGGACAGAGTGCGTGCATTGCCCGAAATTCTATGACTGCCACGAAATCGCTGTGATCACAGAGGTGCCTTCATGACCCCCAGGTTTATTAGCCTCGAGGGCATAGAGGGCTCTGGTAAAAGCAGTCTGGCTAAGGCGATCGCTCAGGGATTAGCGGACAGGCAGGTGGGGTGCTGGTTGACAGCCGAGCCGTATGATAAAGCCATCCGAAGTATATTACTGGACGGTCGTAAACTGAACGCCGAAGCGGAACTGTTGCTGTTCCTGGCTGATAGAGCGGCCCACCGTGATGAGATACAGGCGCACCTGCAGCAAGGCGATTGGGTTGTCTGCGACCGCTACCTCGACAGTACCAATGTGTATCAGGGCTACGCGCGCGGCTTTGAACTGGCCGTAGTGAAGAGCATGAACGCATTCGCAGCGGCTGATTTGATTCCTGAAGTGACATTGCTGCTTGATTTGCCTGTTGATATCGGCCTTTCACGCCAGGTGGAGCTGAACCGAATAGGGGCTGAGAAGCTGGCGTTCCATCAGATGGTTCGGGATGGCTTCCTGGCAGAGGCGACACTCAGTCCGTCGCGTTTTAAAATCATTGATGCCACACAGCCAATAGATACCGTGTTGATGCAAGCTCTTGGATATCTAGGGTTGTAGATTGTAACGAACTTGGTTGGCTATGTCCGGGGCGGTCTGTCAGTACGCCTGCGGAGGCCACTGTCTATAGACCGCGCCGGTCTTTTTCCTGACACAAATCTTTCAGGGCTATCCGCCAGACCGGCGCGGTCTCGAGCCTTCTGCAGCCGCTAGCCTACGCACAGACCGCCCCGGACAGTGGCCATACAAGTCGGTGTGTCGCAAGAGCAGTAAGATGGATCGTCTCGTGCGTATCTCCGCCTCTTTTACAGCATCGTAAGGTGCTTCCTTAACCATGCATATCTCCGTTAATCGACCGTATATGGTGGAAACCTGCTTGTGTGGTGGTCTGTTATTACCACAGATTCTTATCAATATGAAAAAAAGACACCTACAACTTGCGTTATGACGAATGCCTTAACGGTATAATAATAGTACAATTGTGACCGTGCTATACTGCTTCTTTGGAGGTCTCCAGGATGGGACGCGACATTACGCATATTTTCCGAATCGATACTATACAACCAAACCCAGTCACTCGCCTAGAGCTGCATTTGCCTCAAAGTGCTTTATCAAAGTGGGCAGCCGCGATTGCGAATGTGCTGGAATCAGATCCCCCTTCTGTCGATCGTGCTGTATTCTTTGATAATTTACCGGGATTGGGACGGGTTCACCACCTTGTGAAGCGTCGTACTCCAGAAAACACCATCGAATATCTTGTTGATGGGGTGCCCGTACAGGAGAGCAGCTTGCGCGGTGTACGCTATCAGCTTTTTCAGAAGGCGGTTCACCGCTAGACGTCCTTCTTGTTTAAAGCCTTCGATGGTGGAACCTCTTATGCCAGCCTGTCATTGCATACAGTTGTCATAGAGAGTTCCTGTTCATTTTGCCAGTATTACGATCAATGCGGTTCGTAATCATCAGTTTTTCGCGTATGCTATTATTAGTAAAGAAATGTATCCATTGTGCCTCTATGGGTAAGGTGGGTATGTCAAACTGTGGACTGCCGCCATCACGGCACTTAGGAGGCTCCTTTGCTGCGTATAACCTCACTCTTCACTGGAATTGCGATAATTGCCCCAATGATCTCTTGTGGGCATGTGATCGCTTCACCGAAATCAGATATTTCCAATATCGCTCCATCTATCGCTAAAGCGATTGGAGCGGTTCGTCCGGCGTTAGTGCGTATTGTAGTGGTCTCCAGGGAACCTTCTCAGGGCAGAGAGGTAAAGTCGATGGCATCGGGCAGCGGCGCGATAATCTCTGCCGATGGCTATGTTGTGACCAATCACCATGTAGTCGAAGGTGCGACATACATCACTTGCACGCTGACAGACCGGACCGAAGTCGAAGCGAAATTGATAGGTACTGACCCTTTAGCTGATATCGCCGTCGTTAAACTCAAGGCGCGGAAGGCTCCATATCCATTTGCCACTTGGGGCAACAGCGATAAAGTCAAAGTGGGAGATCAAGTCTATGCCATGGGTTCGCCTCTGGCCATCAGCCAGTCTGTCACGCGAGGTATCATCAGCAACTCCGAGATGATATTGCCCAAATTGATGGGCGATAGCCTGACTTTGTCTGGTGAGGATGTCGGTAGCTATGTGCGTTGGCTGGGGCACGATGCCTTGATTCTTCCCGGCAACAGCGGAGGACCGTTGGTTGATAATAACGGCACCATTATTGGCATCAACGAGATCAGCATAGGACTGAAGGGAGCGATCCCCAGTAACATCGCCCGGATGGTAGCCGCACAGCTGATTAAGGATGGACGGGTCAGCCGAGGCAGCATCGGTATCACATTTCAACCGCTTCTGCGTGATTCAGGGATTATGCAGGGAGCCCTCGTGAGTGCTGTGAGGGCTGACAGTCCTGCAGCCAAAGCCGGTATTTTACCCGGTGATGTCGTGACGCAGATCTCCGGCCAGAAGGTGACGGCACAGTTCGATGAGGACATCCCCATCATCAACCAACACGTGGCGGCCCTAAAACCTGGCAGTGTGGTGCCGGTTGATATTCTCAGAGCTGGCAAAAACCAGCAGCTAAAGGTGAACGTGATCCAGCGTCCCAGTGCTGATCCCGGCTTTAGGGCACTCAGCCTTTTGGGTGTGACGGTACAGGATATCACTGCATCCGTGATGAAAGACTACGACCTGAAATCCAAAAACGGCGTGGTCATCACCGGTGTCTTACCCAGCGGAGCGGCAGGAAGTGCTCGGCCGGCCCTGCGTCAAGGTGATGTGATCACAAGCCTGGATGGAAAGCCCGTGACCAGTGTTGCCGTTTTGGAGACGCTCTCTGCAGAGATCGTCAAGGCCAAAGGTGTTGGCGTCGCCAGCCTGGTGGAATACACAAATGACGAGAAACGGCAGATTACGGTAGTCAAACTCGGCGAAGAGAATAACACATCTGTGGGCGAGGAGACACCGAAAGCATGGCTTGGTGTGGAGACACAGGTGCTGACTCGCCAACTGGCCGATGCACTAAAGCTGTCGGGCAAGAGCGGTGTGCGTGTGACCCGTGTCTACAAAGGCACGACCGCGGAGACGGCTGGCCTGAAAGTGGGCGATGTGCTCATGAAAATGGATGGTCGGACGGTCAATGCACGCCAGGTGGGAGATGAGAATATCTTCCCGAGCATGGTAAGGCAGATGGATATCGACTCCGATACTAGTATCGAGTTAGTGCGGGGTGAGGAGACCAAGACAGTCAGCGTGAAGTTGCAGTTGGCACCAAAGTCCTCAAACGAATACCCCACTCTGCGTGATGATATTCTGGAGATTGTGGTGCGCGACATCACGGGTATGGAGCGCATTGAGTCTGAAAACAAACAGGGCGAAGGCGTGAGAGTGATTTCCGTGACCCAGGGCGGATGGGCCAGCCTGGCTGGGTTACAAGCGGATGACATCATATCCAAAGTGGATGGTCAGCCGGTGAAAAACCTGAAGAGCTTTGAGGCGACGATGCAGCAACTGAAGTCAAAGAAACCGGCATCAGTCGTGCTGTTTGTAGTCAGAGAGTCAGAAACGCTGTATGTTGAGTTGCGCCCAACCTGGCCAGTGGCCGTATCGGGGGGTAAGTAATGGGCAATAAGTGGTTACTATCGGCAGTGACGGTGTTGTGTTTCGGTGCTATTGGCTTGGCGCAAGCTCAGGAACTCACCGTGGCGCAATCGACCAGGCAATTGGTGGGCTCAAAGAGTGCTGCGATTGTTCGGATAGAGTCCGTGCTTGAATACTCCTATGAAGAAGATCAGAGCACCACACAACAAGAGAACAACGAAGGGGCCGCTACGATCGTCGACTCTACTGGTCTGGCACTGGTGAATTACGAACTGATTGCGTACAACCGTATTGATGACGACATGGGGCCAAAAAGTGTCAAACTGGTATCCGCTTCACTGAAGTTTCCCGACGGCACTGAGGTTCCTGTAGAGGTGGTAGCCAAAGACGCTGAACTTGGGTTGGCGCTTGTGCGGCCCAAAACACCGCTCGCTAAGCCGTCAGCCACGATCACACTTGATACGAGCATTCCTGTGGCAGTCGGTGATGTGTTACTCACGGTGAGCCGAATGGACGCCTCCGTGAAATATGCCGTTAATGTACTGCGTATGACCGTGTGCAGCGTGTTTGAAAATCCTCGACCGCAATGTGTGTTCGACGAGGGTTCGGACGATGCTTTGCCTGTATTTACCCAAAAAGGCGAGTGCGTGGGCATGACCACAGGGATCGCCACAAGCGGTTCGGTGAATCCAAACATGATGAACGGGATGCATGCGGCTTCTGAGATCGTGAAGTTCTTGAACAAAGCCAAATCGGCCTCGGTGAAGATTGGAGATACCTTATGAAACGACTACTCGCAGTGATGACGATCCTATCTGTGGCTACCAGCCAGCTTATGGCCACCCCCGCGGAGCGCAAAGCCATCATTAGTAACTACGCAAATTCGGTTGTCTACATCGAAGTCACCATGGAAGCGTCAATTGCCATCGAAGGCAGCAGCGACAAGAGTGAACAGGTTGAAGACGCCACGGGTATCGTTGTGGATAAGTCTGGGTTAATCATGGTTCCTTTGGTCATCATCAGCCCTAATGATGCACTGAAGCAGGTCATGGATGGGATGGGGGATGGCAGCGCGGAATCCAAGAAGGCCATGGACTCCTACCGCATCGAGATTAAGAAGATTGTGGTGAAGCTGCCTGATGGCACCGAGCTGCCCGCCACTGTCGTGTTGAAAGACACTCAGAGTGAGCTTGCCTTCATCAAGACCAGTTCGGCTCTTCCTGCTGATATCAAGGCGATGGTGGTCCCCGCAAGCGTATCTGTCGACCTGGGAGACGACCTTCTGTGCGTGAGCCGTCTCGGCAGTGTCAGTAAGTATGCTCCTCGTGTAAGCGGGATGTACATCGCCGCGAAACTGACGGAGCCCAAACTGCGGTACGTGCTGGAGAGCAACTTCAACATCGCCGGGATTCCCGCCTTTACAACGGACGGGCAGTGGGCCGGTGTGGTGCTGCCAAAACTAGGCAGCAGGTTTGATAAAGGCTACATGCAGCTAATACCGATTAGCGAGGTCGTACCGCTGCTTAAAAAGGCTCAAGCCGCTCCTGCCAAGTAGCTTGCCCGATTAATCGCGAATGACCTTAAGGCCTCCTTCCTCCTCTAACGGGCTGGAAGGAGGCCTTTTCGTCATTCCCATACCGCCTGATCACCGCATGATGATTTACGCACACCGACTTCCCCCGAGTAGCACCCGAAGTACCCTGGTATGTACACCTGCATGGGAATCACTTATGCCGATGTATATAGATAACCGTAGCTTGTTTCAGTTATACTTCATAAGATACGCCATCCTATTACAGGGGTCATTAGTCTCATGAGGTATATTATGCTCTGTCTACTGGCATCATTAGCAACCGGCAGTATGGCCGCAACAGCGGCTTCCGCTCCGCATCCGCAGCTTCGCTACCATCCCGAGGGCGAGGCGATCGTGACCACGAATGGTGGTGGTGACTATAACCGGCCGCTATACTGCAACAAGGCCTGGCCGGTCGTGTATGCGGGCGATCGTCCGCGGCTGGTCGGCCTGGACTGGAATGGCGTATTTGGCCATCTAGACATCGCCTTGGTGCGACAGGGGATTTCTGTCTGGCTGTATGATTTTGATACCATCACCTCGCGCTATCTGCCAGGTAGAATGCAGTGGCAGCTCTCTGACAGCCGATTCAAAGGCCTGGAGATCAAGCTAGAGGCGACTACGCTGGCCAGCGGGGTCGGGTTCACCGTGCAGCTTAGCAGCAAAGGTGCTCAGCCACAGGACAAACTGTTATGGCACTATGGCGGCTATCTCATCGGCTGGGGTCTGGATGGACAAACACAGATCAAAGCATCCACTGACGATGCGACCACACCCTACATTACGACTCACAATAAGAGCGGCTTTGACGTGCACTTAGTCGATCCTGGCAAATACACCGACAACCCACCACCACTGCGCATCGTCGGCCAGTTCAGTGAGCTGGCTGAGGCCAGACTTGTGAGCTCCTCTCGTCCTGCTGATCCGGGTCAGATGCTAGCGGCAGAGCCACAACCCAATGACAAAGGCGTGTGTGTGGTGACCAGGATGGCTGATGCGAAGACCATCAGTTTGGCCGTGTACGTAGACAGCATCACTGACAGGCCATACTCGATATACAACACCTGGCAGGGATCGAAGCATCTGACACCAGAGAAGCTCGATCCGTCAGTGCGGAAGTTTGACGAGAAGATCGGTCAGTCTCCATCCAAGACGTTTACCGATGCCTGGAAGCACGCCACGCAAATTGGTCGCGCGGTGGCGGTGCAGAGCCCAGACCCGTATCTAGATGCCCAAGCAAGTGCTGCCTGTTCTGCCGTGTATGGGCTGTATGTGTCGCCGGTGTTCACACACGGCGGATCGCAATGGCGTTGCCAGATGCCTGGTTGGCGGATGCTGGACGGTGCCACGGCTTACGGCTGGCACCAGTTGGTGAAAGATGAAGCCAAATATTACATCGACACTATCATCAAGGCCTCACCCTTCACCACGCCTAAGGCAAATGCGGCAGGCACGGAGGAGGCGTCCGATTCGCGCTACTACGGCAAAGGGCGAATAGGCATCGATCAGGGCAACTATAACTTCCAGGTTCAGTTCTTTGAAGAGCTCATACGGTCATGGCGGCATACCGGCGATAAGCAGCTAGAGGCAATGCTGCTGCCCGCGCTGGAGCTGCATTTGGAACGGGCCAAAGAGTGCTTTGACCCCGATGACGACGGTCTGTATGAAAGCTACATAAACACCTGGCCAACCGATTCGTTTGGATATAACGGTGGGGGATCAGTTGAAGAGAGCGCCTACTGCTACTATATGCATACCGCTGCTGCCGAGATGTGCCTTCACAAGAAGGACCAGGTAGGAGCTGCCCGGCATACCGCACAGGCCAAGAAGATATATAAGGCACTGCATGACATCCTGTGGCTGAAGCGTAAGGGCTATTTCGCCTCGTATATCGAACAAGGTGGGCACCAGCGTGTCCACGACGATGCCTGGCTATACAGCGAGTTCCTGCCCATCGACTTGGGCATGACCACCCCTGCCGAATCGATCCGCACGCTGCACTATACCGAGTGGGGATTAGAGCGCATTGGGTTGCCATACGGCGGTGAACTCTGCGAGACCTCAAACTGGGTGCCATCAATATGGAGTGTGAGAGAACTGTATGGTGGCGACATCTACCATCTGGCGCTCTGCTATTTCCGTATGGGGCAGAGTGACGCCGGATGGAAGCTGTTGAAAGGTGCCCTCACGGAGAGCGGATTTGGTGACGTGAAGCCAAAGGCTGCATATGACGGTCGGACAAACATGCTCTCGCCAGGGGGTTTGAGCCATCCATCTGGTAGTATTGACTTTAGCGATGTGTCCAGTATGTTCTGCCGATCGATGGTTGAAGGCATGTTTGGGTATCACCCCGACTACCCAAATGGACTGGTGCATGTCCAGCCGTCGTTGCCAACCGGATGGGATAAGGCCAGTATCCATACGCCAGATTATCAACTGAGCTTCCACCGCACGGGGATGGTGGATAGCTACCATATTGGAGTTCGTACAGCAGCGGAATTAGTGTTGAGGTTGCCTGTGTATGGCAAGCGGCTGCTGAGCGTGACCGTGAACGGAACAGTGGCTGAGGCCGACCTGCAGCCGTGGTACGGATATGGCATGGCGATGATCCGTGTTCCGAAGTGTGCGAAGGTGGATGTCCAACTGACGGTGAGCCAGCGTCAGCTTCCTCAAGCGGAGGAGAAGCTGGAGTTCGTGGTGGGTCAGAAGCTCGCGCTGCGGGCTGACGGCCCCATCCAAAAGGTCGATGACGCCCAAGGCTGCCTGTTATCACACACGGTTCGAAACAACAGCGTCTACGCAGAGTGTTCCCAGATAGCGGGGCACTACGCAGTGATGGCGCTTATCAAAACAAAAGTTCCATACTGGAAAATCTGGAAGATAGAGATCAAGAATCCTGAGGAGTTGCGGCTGGCGGCGCTTAAGAATCTGCGGAGTGTTGAATCGGGTGCCACCTGGAAGGGTGTCGACATTGCACCTGTGGCCAACGGTGACATCCGCACGATTTACAAGCAGGATTACGCATCGCCTCGTCCGGCTACCTGCAGTGTGCGACTGGCTCGCGATGGGTATCAGGCCTGGACGATGGCCATATGGGGCATGGTTCCGCCATACATTGGTCTGGAAAACGCGTCGACTGTGCCATCAGCCCCGCCCAGCAGCTGGGTGGCTAAAGACCCCAATGCGTTTGGGTATCGTGATGAGCTGACCATCGATGCCTGGCTGATGCCAGAGACGATGCCGGATATGGGCGGGCGTATTGTCGACCGTGCGATACCTGGCACATACGATGGCTTCCTGCTCGACAGCTACCCAGGCAACAGCCTACGACTGTTAACCTCCAACGGCATGTTGAGTGCCCCGAATGTGTTGACACCCGGAGTGCCGGTGCGTGTGACGGCGGTATACAGTGCCAGTAAACGTGTTGCGAAGCTCTACAAGAACGGTAAACTCATTGCCAGCAGAGACGATGGGTCTTTCCCAGCCCTTTCCGTGGCCAAACAGGCGTTGTATCTTGGATCTGATGCCTCAGGTGGTAACCGCTTCAAGGGTGATATCCAGAGGGTGGTGCTTTACCCCCGGGCGTTGAGTGATGCCGAAGTGGCGGCAGATGACGGCACCTGGAAGCCTGCGCTGCAAGCAGATGCCGAATGGCTTCTGCAGAACAAGGCCGATGCCGAACTGAGGCCTGTGGTGGGCACTCAGGCCATGCTAAGGCGTGGTGAACAGGTCACCGGTGAGCTGGGCAGTCTGCTGCATGGCGGCCAGCTTGTCACACCGCAGGGGGTTCCGTTCATCGCACCATCACCAGACCACAACACGGCTTTTGTATCACTATGGGATAACTGGCCTGACCAACTAGGTTTACCGGTGGGCCAAAGTGCCGATGCGGTGTGGCTGCTGATCGCTGGTTCCACACAGCCGCTGCAGGGGCGTATTGCCAACTCAGTGGTTCATTTCCTCTATGCCGATGGGGTTGAGGAGCGGCTTGAGCTGGTTCCACCGCTCAACTTCCGCAACATCTGCCGATGGGGCGGATCGGACTACAACCAGGAGCGCGATGGGTATGCTCTGGGTGATAACCCTCCATTGATGGTGAACCTGGGCACCAATTGCCGTGCGATGCTTTATGGCTGGCGTCTGCGCAAGGGCGTGAAGCTGCAGCAGGTCAGGCTGGAGGCATTGTCTCAGGAGGTCGTGGTCGGGCTGATGGGCGTAAGTCTGATGAACCCCGGGGAGTAACTAGGGGTTCTGACTGTCTTGTCGCATGGATGGTAGGGGTAACCCCCTGTGGTTACCCCTGCTATTCGGCGGCCGCTTGTTATCTCTGTGTTTCGACAGCCTCTACAGTTCCAAGCGCCCGAAATTGCGCAGGTAGAGCATGTTGTTCACAGCTTGTGAGCCTCGCCACCAGTTACGGCTGATGGCCCACTCTGCAGGGTAGTCAGCCCACTGCCAATTGATGTCCCACACACCCTCTTTGGGGAGTGTCATCTCGATAAATTCGCACTCATACTTCGCCAGCTCTGCGATACATGGGTAATACGGGCTGTCAGGTGTATTCGCGAACCGTGATGGTCGGCAAACATAGTCACTTATCCATGCTTTTGTGTTGGTGCTGACTTGATTGCTTACCAATGCCGTGATTTGCCCCCTGAAGGCTTCCATAAGGACGATACCTTCGACACCGGCTGTCTCGATGTCATCCAGCAACCGTAGGTAACATGCGGATGTGTGGTCATCGTTCATCGACTCATCAGCTAACAGTTTGTTGACCGCGGCCTTGGCAATCTCTTCGCACTTCGTCCAGACATTTGATCCTCTGCGAGCATACCGCAAGCCGAAACCGGCAAGTGCAGCTGTGGGGTTGTAGTCCACCGCTTTAGGTTCTCTTGCAGGTTCAGAAGAAGCCGAATAACCCCACCACGGAGCATGAGGGTAGTCGTTGTTAGTGGGCACGGAACCAGACCAGATGCGTCCATCGAAATCAACCCCACTCTCCATCCATCTGAGGATGCCCTGTATGATCGGATGGTCTGCCGGAATATCACGCAGTTCATGGATCACTTCAGTGGCTGACCATGTCTGGATTGGGGAGGAGTGCGGATTCCAGCAATCTGGCTCAAGGGCGTGCCCGAAGCCTCCATCTGGGTTTTGGTAGGCCGATAGCGCACTCAGCACATCGTCAGTAGCGCCATCTTCTAAATTATACCGCCAGCGGGCTAGATCAAGCGGTCGGGCGTTGCGATACATCCAACACCTGACTTGGTGAAAATCCTGTGAGTTCATGGTGTAATCATCTCGTGTGCAGGCTGACACCAATCGACGCGTGTTAGCCGTATTTATACTAGATGTAATATAACATAAAAATATATGCTATTAGTACTGGTATCTATACGTCTTGTATGGCGCAGTGTGCGATGCAGTTTCAGTAGGCGATCCAACCACAAGCCCAGAAAACAGTAAAGAAGTGCCTCGATGGGTGGTTGCTGTCAGTGACCCACAGAAGCACTTCTTGTATGGATCTATGCGGCTCATCAGATTGATCCGCAATAAGGGACGAATTAAGATTACCTCATATTGCAGATAAAATGCCATGATCACAGATGATATTTTCGGTATTTTGCGGATTTGTGTGCGAAATATCTGTCATTTACTAGTAATATTGCTATGACGCGGTTGATAACGACTTATTCCCGATCTGTGACTCATTACGAAACAATGGCGTTTCCTTGTGACGAAATGCGAAGACGTGACAGTATCCTGTTCGTGTGGTACAATGGTGAAGGCAATCGGGGTGTGGCGCAGTTTGGTAGCGCGCACGGTTCGGGACCGTGAGGTCGCCGGTTCGAGTCCGGCCACCCCGACCACTTTTCTGTCTCCCGACTTATCGCCCTATAAGACATATATGATGAGTAGGACGAGTAAGGTAATCGGCACGCCCTCCCATTCTCCTAATCTTCTGTCTCCCCTCAAAGGCATATTGGCGTTATAATAGCTGTATGGTCAACGAGCAGGGGGATCCTATGCAGATAGCACTACTGGCACCTCAACACAAGTTTCTTTCTGTGTTTCACAGTTCGCATATCGCAAGGTTGCAACAGCTTGGTACGTATGTTGACGCTGTTTTTATTATGAGCGCAGATGATGTACTGCCTAAGCTTGCCGGTGTGCAAGCGGTGGTGAGCACGTGGGGCATGCCCTGCCTCGATGAGAAGATGCTAGCGGCGATGCCGAGGCTTGAGGCGGTTTTCTATGCTGCAGGTTCCGTGAAGGGCTTTTACACAGCGGAAGCGGCCAGTCGCGGCGTCGTGGTGAGCAGTGCCGCACCTGTGAATGCTATTCCAGTCGCCAACTACACTCTGGGTGCGATCTTGCTCAGTCAGAAGCGATTTTTTCAGCAAGTTGGCAAGCCATACAGCGTGGCAGTACCTGGCTTGTATCACCCTGTGGTGGGCATTATAGGGGCGAGTCTGGTTGGGCGTGCGCTTATTGAACTCTTACGGCCGTTTGAGTGCCGTATTCTTCTTTACGACCCTACGATTAGTGAAGCAGATGCCTCAACGATGCAGGTAGAGCTTGTGGATCTTCCGCGGTTGATGTCACTAAGCGACATCGTCTCGCTACATGCACCGAATCTACCCCAACTTAAGCATATGATCAATGAACCTCTTCTTGCGCTGATGCGTGACGGCAGCACATTCATCAACACCGCTCGTGGTGCTCTTGTCGATGAGGCTGCTTTGATCAAACACCTCGCGTTGGGGCGTATCTATGCGGTGCTGGACGTGAGCGATCCGGAACCGCCTCCATCTGGTCACGCCTTCTACGCGCTGCCCAATGTGACCTACACGCCCCATATCGCCGGATCAATGGGCGATGAGTGCTATGCCATGGCGGACTTCGCGCTGGACGAGTTGCAGCGATATATCAACGGCAGCAGGTTGAGGAACAAGGTGGATTATGACACATTATCGCGGCTGGCCTGATGATGGTGCTGCTAATTTCGTATGCGTGCGCGAGTGCGGTGTCAGAAATGGGTTCATTTCATACCCGTAAAACAATCGTATCAGGTCAACGATGATGCGGTCTGACCCTTGATTCCGTCGGGTACAATTGATGTACATGAGGTCGAATGACAGAGTGAAGAAGTTATCATGAACCTAACTATATCGATGCAGGACGATGTCACAGTCGTACATATCGCGGCCGACCACCTTGATGTGCTCAACGTGGTGGACTTTAAGTCGGAGATTGCCAAGGTGACTCTCGGCCACAAGAAGGTGGTCATAGATTGTGGGCAAATTCGTATGATCGATAGTTCGGGCCTCGGGGCGATTATGTATTGTGTTCAGACCTTGAACGCACATGGAAGCGAACTGAAACTGGCGGCGTTGAGCAAGGGTGTTTCCTCGTTGTTCGAGCTGGTGCGTATGCATCGAATGGTTGACATCTATAGCACCGTGGATGAGGCCATTGAAGCCTTTTAGTGCTTGCGCAAATGTAGCCTTCTAATTCCAGATCAGCCGATAAAAACATCAGTGCATGTGTTTGATAATCCAAGACAAGATGAAAGCATCGCCGTGATAGAACAGGCTCACCGATTTATTCTAGATCACACCGTTTTGGCCAATACGCTCGTCCGTAAAGAAGTTATCTTGAAGCACCGATGGCTGGGAAACCTCCAGGACGAGCGCAGCACCGATCCCGGTAAAGGAATGAGCGACACCTGGCGGCATCACCAGAACCGCTCCCTGTTCCATGATTAGATCCTTCTCGTCGGTTCTCATACGTATGCTGCCTTTGACCACGAAGAAGGTCTCATGCTTCATCTTGTGGAAGTGGTGGGGGCAGGTCTGGCCATCAAAAACAAACAGATATTTACCGCAATAGCCGTGCTCCGTCTCATTGGCGATCCAGAACTCCGTCTCACCCATGGTGTAGAAGTCATTCAGACCAAAATGCAGGCAGATGGGATCAACAGCAGGCATTGTGAGTGCCCAATCAGCGATCTGCTTGCCGATTGCGGTCAGAGCCTCAGTTCGGCTTGTTCCCTGTAACTCGATGTCGTCGTATTTACCCATGTCTGCTCCTTGGTGTTATGCTGTGGGCATATGATAGCCTGTCTGTTCAGGCCTGTCAAGGTGTTGCTGGCCAGATGGTGTCATTTTGCGTGACGCAATGCACCTGCTTTTCTGCTTGACCGCCTTCGTGCTACACTAAAACAGTGAAGATATCTACCAACATACGCCGCGGCAGCCTCGTTGCGGTCTTTTTAACCAGCATCTGTGCAGCCATAGTCGCAGGGCTTTGCTTCGGTGCTGATCCCTTGTCGCTAAAACAAATCTGGTTCGCACTGACGCATATCCACAGCAACTCGCCGGATGCCGTGGTGATCTGGCAACTACGCCTGCCGCGCGTGATTTTAGCCGGACTGGTGGGTGCGCTGCTGGGCATGGCTGGCGCGGCTCTTCAAGGTCTACTGCGTAACGACTTGGCTGATCCGTATACCATCGGCGTCTCTAGCGGAGCGGCTGTGGGGGCTGCTGGCGTGGTGCTGCTGGGGTTGGAATCTGCGCTATTTGGTTATTCTGTGCCTCTCGCAGCGTTCGTGACCGGCCTGTTGGCGGCTGTGATTGTGTTCGCCAGTGCCCGCAGGCAAGGGTTGCTGGATGTGAACAACTTTTTACTGGCAGGCATTGTGGTCGGTTCATTCTTGTGGGCCATGGTCACGCTGTTCATGAGTTTGGCTCAAGCGGACACCGCCCGCATCCTCTTCTGGTTGATGGGCAGTTTTGCCGATGCCGATTGGAGCCGAGTACGCCTTCTTCTGCCATTCGTGTTATTAGGTTTGGTTGGATTACGGGCTATCGCCTTCGCGCTGAACGGGTTTGCGCTGGGTGAGGAGAGTGCCTGGCATCTCGGCTTTGATGTTGAGAAGACGAAAAAGGCAGCCTCCTTACTCGCAACACTCTGCACGGCCGCTGCGGTCTCAGTCAGCGGAATCATTGGCTTCGTGGGTCTGATGGCACCTCATATCGCCCGAAGGCTGTTTGGGGCGGATCACCGGATATTGGTGTTCACAGCCTCCGGTGTAGGGGCCGTATTATTGATGTGCGCGGACACTCTAGCACGCACCCTGGCAAGGCCTGCCGAGGTGCCCGTGGGTGTGATCACAGCGCTCATCGGATCGCCAATGTTTATATTTTTGCTTAGGAGGCGTTCAGAATGATCGTAGGTTTTATCGGTCTAGGAACGATGGGTTACCCGATGGCTGGGCACATATCAGGCAAGTATCGAACTCTGGTCTGGAACCGCACGGCGCAGGTCTCCTTGAATCACGCGGAGCAATATGGAACTCAAGCCGTCGCTGAGCTCTCCGAGCTAGCTCCATGCGACGTGATCTGCAGTTGCCTGCCGGTTAGTGTGGATGTCCATTCGGTTGTTAAGGCGATGGTTGGTAATCTGAAACCATCAGGATACTGGATAGATTTCACCAGCGGCGATCCTGGTGAGTGCCGCCAAACGGCTGATCTGTTGCGAAAAAACGGCTGGAGTTACCTTGATGCCCCCGTGTCGGGCGGACTGGCGGGGGCACAAAAGGGCAGCCTGACCGTGATGGCAGGGGCTGATGCGGACGATCTGGAGGCCATGCGAGGGGTGATTGATTGTGTGTCCTCCAAGATCGTTCACGTGGGCGGAGTGGGGGCTGGTCATGCGGTCAAGGCCGCGAACAACGCTCTGCTAGCCATGCATCTGCTGGCCGCCTCTGAGGTGTTGCTGATGCTGCGTAAGAATGGGGTTGATCCTGCTGTTGCGCTGGAGGCGATCAATGCCGGAACCGGCCGATCGGCTGTGACACAGCACTACATCTCCGAAAAGGTGTTGAACCGCAGCTTCCCGCTAACCTTCAAGCTGGGGCTGCTGGACAAGGACGTGCGAATCGCAGCAACAAGCTGCAGTCAAGCCGGGCTCGCGGCACCCATGATCTCACTTACCTCTCAGATATTTGCTGCAGCCAAGATGGTTGTAGGGGCTGATGTCGACTACACCGAAGTCGTGAAACTACTCGAAAGTTGGACAGACGTTACCGTATGAATTCCACAATGAAATGCAAGATATACACCTGGGGCTGCCAGATGAACGAAGAGGACAGCGAGCAGATGGCGTTGCTGATGCAGCAGATCGGCTGTCAGATTACCGATGATCTAGACGAAGCCGAAGTGGTGCTGTTAAATACATGCAGTGTGCGCAAAAAACCAGAAGATAAGGTCTTTAGCCTGCTAGGGTGGCTGAAGGATTGGAAGGTAGAGCATCCAAGTGGTGTCATCGGTGTGTGCGGCTGCATGGCACAGATACGCTCTGAAGAGATATTCAAACGGGCACCTCACGTAAACTTTGTGACCGGTACCGCGCATATCTCGGAGCTTCCCCATCTTGTATTGACGGCTCAACGGCAGAGCGGCCACAATATGGCAATCTCACTTCCTGTGAAGAGTTCTGAGGCACTCAACTACCTGCCCAGTAGGGTGGTCCATCGCCCCGCGCAACTGCGCGCATATGTGCCCATCATGTATGGCTGCGACAACTTCTGCACGTTCTGCGTGGTACCTCTGACCCGCGGGCGGGAACGCAGCCGTTCGGTTGACGAGGTGATGGAGGAAGTGCGCTCACTGGCGCAGCACGGCACCAAGGAGGTGACGTTGCTGGGTCAGACCGTGAACAGCTACGGCAAGCGGATGCAGGGTGAACATACGAGCTTTGTGCAGCTACTGCGTCTGGTAAGTGAAGTTGAGGGGATTGAACGGATTCGGTTTACTTCACCCTATCCCACAGATTTTTCAGACGAGCTCATTGATGCGATTGCGGAGCTGCCCAAGCTGTGTGAGTGGGTCCATTTACCCTTGCAGGCTGGTGATTCCGACCTGCTACGCGATATGAAACGGCATTATGATATGGAGCTGTTTGAGACTATTGTCGGTAAGCTGCGCAGCCGTGTTCAAGGAATCGCGATCACTACAGACCTGATGATCGGGCACCCGGGTGAGACTGACCAGCAGTTCAGGAACACTATCGAAGCTGTGAAACGCATCCGGTTTGACAACGCCTTCATGTTCGCCTATAGCCCGCGACCAGGCACCAAAGCCGCTGAGCGAGAGGATCAGATACCGAGGGAGCTGAAGCAGGCCCGTCTTGCCGAGTTGATCGCCGTGCAGAATAGCGTCACCTGCGAGATCAATAAACAGCAGGCTGGGCAGGTATATGAACTGCTGGTAGATGGAGCGGCTCACAAAAATCCCGCCCAACAGACCGGACTGACTCGGCAAAGCAAGACCGTCAACTTCGCCTCTGAGCATGATCTAGCTGGTCAGATCGTGCGCATCCGCGCCATCTCCGGCCACATGTGGGGTTTTCTCGGCGAGGTGGTGTAGAGGCCTCCCCCCGGGAACGCCAATCTCCTGATTGGCCTCTCCCGAGATTGCCGCTGTTTCGTGGTTTCATCTTGATTGCTGGCTAATCCTAAGCAAATCGTAACACCACGCAGGAATACGGGGTGGTGGTGGTGAACAACCAATCATAAGGTGTTAGCATCTGTGTTGAACACCCCATTAGCTTTGAATAGCATAAGGTGAGCCTACATGAGTTCCTTCCTTTCTGTTTTGCTTGCGGTAGTCGTTCTAGCGTACCCTCTCTCTACCTGCCGCGCGGATGCGCCTCGCGAGATGAAGTCGTTCCCGTTTGCTGAGGGCAAAAAGCTGGAATGGGTGACGAATGATGGCGTGACGTCGACCAAAGTAGTCGGCAGCCAGTTGCATTTGCGCACGACAGCCAGTGATCCGCTGATGATAAGCCCGGAGTTCTCAGTTCCGGCTGATTCACGCCAGTATGTAGAGATCACTATGCAGAGCAGTGCGGACGGCACGCCTCAGCTCTACTACACCAACACGAAGAACGAGCCATACGGTGGAATCCGCGGCGAATGGTGCAAGCAGTTCAACGTAAAGAAGGGCGGCATGAGGGTTTATCGTGTCTTCCCGTTCTGGGGTGGACTGGGTAAGATCATACGCCTTCGACTTGACCCGCCGGATTCGTCTGACATCATCATCAAGAGTATCCGAATCATGCAGTTGCCAGATGGCGAGGCCAGCTCCCGAGTGTGGCAAGCGAAACAGGCCTCCACATGGAACTTGCTTGGTGAAACTAAGGCGAAGCCCTCGGGTCTGAGCACCAGCGGTGAGCTGCTGATGATCTCGCCGAAGCTGGATTGCCCCACCGCGAAGGTTCCATGGATATCGCTGATGGCGAAGTCCACTGGGGCCTCGCAGGCCGTCGTGCAGTGGATATCAGATGACTGGAAAGAGCCACGCGGTCAGGTCATCGCACTCAAGGCAGACGGCGCCTGGCACTCGTACAACATCTCAACTGAGCCGCTCTCAGACTGGACCGGAACCCTTCGGATGTTGACCATGGAGGTCACATCGCCTGTTGGCAAACCCACCGAAATCAGCCTGTTTGGTGCCAGCGAGAAACCGCTGGGCATGGCCGAACTGAGTGCCCCGCAGTTCATGCTGGAGCAGAACTTCGTGAGGGTGGGGCAACCCGCTTCTCTGATGGCTAACATCACAAACTCGGGTGGGACAAGCACAAAACCTCTCAAACTAAGCATCCGCTGGAGCAGCAAACTTCCGCCTCAGCTTGAACCCGGTCAAGCCAAGGTGAAGGTGGGGGCTGTGAAGTCGGTACCGAGCATCGCCCCTGGCGATAGTGTTGATATCAACTGGGCATTGGATACACAGAGGGCTGGCTGGGTGAAAGCTGAGCTCATGGCCGAAGGGGTGATAAGCCCAATAGCCACCAGTGTGATGCAGATTCAACCTGTGAAGCCCGATCTACCGCAGGGTCAGATCCCACCGGTGATGGCTCCGAAGAGCGATTATGATGTGGGAGTGTATTACTTCCCCGGCTGGTGGAACTACAGCCGCTGGGCGGTGCTGGACGCCTACCCCGAGCGGACACCTTTGCTGGGATACTACCGTGAAGGCGAACCCGCAGTGGCTGACTGGCACATCAAATGGATGGCAGAGCATGGCATCAACTTCATGATCTACGACTGGTACTGGTCAGAGGGTGGCCGTTCGCTGGAGCATGCGCTGCACAACGGCTTTTTCAACGCTGGCCTGCGGAACCAGATGAAGTTTTGCCTGCTGTGGGCCAACCACAACGCCCCTGGCACCTCATCTGAACAAGACTTCAAAAATGTGACCCAATACTGGCTGGACAACTATTTCCTGCGCCCCGAGTACTACAAGATCGACGGCAAGCCGGTGGTGGTGATTTTTGCGCCCTCACGCATATGGGATGACATGGGAGTTGTCGCTGGTAAGCGTGCATTCGACAATGCCCGTCAGATGGCCAAAGACAGGGGGCTTCCTGGGATTTACTTCGTGGCTTGTGCCTACCCTGATCAGGGCGGCATTAATATGATCGAACAACAGGGCTATGACGCCATCAGTGGTTATAACTACCCTGGTGCGGGCACGAATGGTCAGACCGTCGCCCCTTATGATTTGAATATCAAGGGCTACGAAGGTTTCTGGAAGTCTATCGCGAAGATGAGCTCGTTACGTTATATCCCCGTCACCGACCCAGGCTGGGACAGCCGTCCGTGGGG
Source organism: Armatimonadota bacterium (assembly GCA_963677485.1). Taxonomy (GTDB): domain Bacteria; phylum Armatimonadota; class HRBIN16; order HRBIN16; family HRBIN16. The sequence goes on from OY781964.1 coordinate 3,674,121, forward strand.
TGGCCCAAGCGCGATGAGACGCACCGATAAGGCCCCCTGGAAGTTCGAGCAGATGCTGCAGCTTTCGAAACAATTTGTGGATACGGAACATGCCAAGAATCAACGCAAGGTTGTATTTGTAGAGGCCTGGAATGAACTGGGTGAGGGCGACTTCATTGAGCCCCATCGAGAATGGGGCTTTGGATATCTGGACGCCATCCGTCGTGTCTTCACGCCTAACGCCGGTCCGCACATCGACATCGTGCCGGAGGATGTGGGCATGGGGCCATACAGCCTGCCAAGGCCTGTACCTGCCACGAGCTGGGATTTCAGTGACCCTGAGCATCCGGGATGGGATCCGCTATATAACGTCTCAGATTTCAAGGTGACCGCTGGCAAGATGTCGGGTATCGCCGCCAACTTTGACCCCAGTTTCACGAGTCAAACACTAGATTTGAAAGCTAGTAAGGTTAAGGCGATCGTCATCAAAATGCGGGTCAGTGCAGGTAAAGGGGCTCAGCTGTTTTGGTTAGCACCAGGGGCAGGTACTTCAGAGGCTGCCAGCATGAGTTTCGAACTGATCCCTGGTAACGAGACGCAGACCTATCGGCTGGATCTGAGTGGTAACCCTCGATGGAAGGGCCAAATTGCGGGGTTCCGCTTTGATCCAACAGACGAGCCTAAGGCCAGCTTCGAGATCGAGTCAATCAAGCTTGAAATGAAGTAGTTTACGGTTTCAATTATACACATGGCGGTGGCTCATGGCACTTAAGCGGTTGAAGACAGACTATAAGTCGATAGGTATCAAACCTTGGGCAAACTTCATCGTTCGGGCACTGTGGGCCACCGTGCTCACGCTATACAATCGCCTTCACGTATCTGGACGGTTGCAGGTGGCTGGTGGTCCCGTGATCATTGCACCGAACCACACCAGTTATCTGGATCCACCCGTCATTTCGGCGGCGGCTTTTCATAGAACCGTGGCTTATCTCGGCAAAGATGGGCTTTTTCGGGTGCCGGTCTTCAACACCTTTATATGGAGGTTGGGGTGTATCCCAGTACACCAACATGGAGCCGATCATCAGGCGGTCAAGCTCTCTGTGGAGATGTTGAGGCGCGGGTTTGCCCTCTGCCTTTTCCCGGAGGGGCACCGCAGTTCAGATGGTGAACTCCAGCCATTGCTAAAGGGTGTGGCTCTGATCGCCAAAAAGTCTGGAGCTCCAGTCATCCCTACTGCCATACTAGGTACCCACCGCGCACTGCCTGCGGGCAGCGTAATATACCTTCCTCATCAAATACAGGTAGCATTTGGAGAGCCAATATACTATCATCAATTTGCTGAGGGTTATGCAGGACATGATGATATACTTGACGCATTTACTCAGTCGATCGAAAACGGCATCAGAGAGCAATTAGTCTGGCTTGAAACAGGCCAGACCCACCGCAAAAAGCACGTTTCACCAGAGCAATCCCCAATGGGGTAGCAACAAATCAATAAGAGGTAAATATCTTGGACCATCTTTTGAATACCGCCGTCAAACCAGACTGGGAAAGCCTGATGAAGGCTCTTCGGGGTGAACCAACCGAGCGGGTACACCATATCGAGCTTTACAACGACGGCGAAATTGATCTGGCCGTGTGCCAGCGATACGGGCTTCTGGACGATCTCAACCAGAATGACCCGGACTTCTATATGCAGATGCATCTGAAGGTCAAGCGCTTCCTTGGCTATGACTACATACGCATGGGGCTCGAAGGTGCTGAAATCCAACTGAACTGGCATCACACCGAAGATACCGGCGGACGGGCGGCTGGCCGTAACTACATTGACGAGCATGTAGGGCCCATCACCAACTGGGAACAGTTTGAAGCCTACCCCTGGCCGGATGTAGACAAGGCCACCAGTCACGGTCTGGAGTGGTTGGAGAAGAACCTGCCGGACGACATGTGCGTGATTGGCAGCGGAGGGTTCGGCCACTTCATGGAGTGGGTGAGCTGGCTGATGGGCTACGAAACTCTGTGCTATGCGCTTTTCGAAGACCGCGAACTGGTTCAAGCGATTGCGGATAAGGTGTGTGAACACAACCGGAAGGTGCTGGAGCGTATCCTGCAGTTCCCACGTGTGAAGATCACTTGGGGCAGCGATGACCTTGGCTATAAGGGCGGCACGCTGATACGGCCATCTGATCTGCGGGAGTTTATTTTCCCTCCCCACAAGTTGATGGCGAGGATGTCGCATGATGCTGGTATGCCATATTTATTCCATAGCTGCGGAAAACTGACCGAAGTGTATGCAGACCTAATCAACGATGTGAAGATCGACGCCAAACACAGCTTCGAAGATACCATCGAGACGGTTCAAGATTTCCAGGCGGAATGGGGCGACAAAGTAGCCACTCTGGGTGGCATCGACATGGACTTCCTGTGCCGCAGCACTCCAGATCAAATCCGGGCCAGGGTACGCAAGACACTGGATGACTGCTGGGCAAAAGGCGGGTATCTGCTGGGTAGCGGTAACAGCGTGGCAAACTATGTGCCCGTAGAGAACTACCTGACCATGCTTGACGAGGGGCGAAAGTATACCTTGTAGACCGGATGTCTCCAACCGTAGGGATGGGCATTGTGGTCAATCGATATCGAGTTATCGTTTGTATGGGCGGTTCGCGAACCGCCCTTCTATCAGGTGCCACGATCTTGCGTGACCGCCCGTGCATGTCTGAACCACGGATTACGCGGATGGAACGGATGACACAGATGGTGAGGCCATGCCCATCGGGAGATTAGCGTGCCCAGGGGCCTGGCGACCAGGGTTATAGGACAAGGAGGAAATCATCATGGAAACAATGGATACCTACGAAGCGATCATCTCACGCCGAAGCGTCCGTGACTTCACCTCGCAGGTGGTGCCAGGCGATCTGGTGGAGATGCTGTTGAGAGCCGCAATGAGGGCGCCATCGGCCGGTAATGAACAAGCGTGGCAGTTCATCGTTGTGAAAGACCGCGAGCTGCTTAATGCTGTCCCTAGTTTCAGTCCGTATGCGGCGATGTGCCTGACGGCTCCGATGGCCATAGTCGTCTGCGGGGACACCTCACTCGAAAAGTTTCATGGGTTTTGGATTCAAGACTGTTGCGCTGCCATTGAGAACTTACTTCTGGCGGCCCATGCTTCGGGCTTAGGCGCCGTCTGGACCGCACTCTACCCAGATGAAGCACGTGTGGAGGGAGCCCGAACGCTGTTCGGCATCCCCGACCATATCATCCCTCTAGCTATTGTACCGGTGGGATATCCAAAACATCAGCCATTCCCTTCGCAAACATACCTCCCTGAACGGGTTCATCACGACAGATATTAGCTCGCCCTGCCTCAGCGTGGAGACGGGGAGTTCCGAAATTGCCGCATGAGGGTGTTTTGTTAACGGAATGTTAACTTGTGGTTGGTATAACGAAACACTACCCGTGATCGTACGGGTATAAATAGTATGAACACCATACCAATTGAGGTGGCACATTGCTGAAACCGAACACCTATCCGGGTAAGTTGATCATCGTTGAAGGTATAGACGGCAGCGGGAAATCAACCCAGATCGATCTGCTGTGCAAATGGCTGAAAAGCCAGGGCCGCGCCGTCTACTTTAGCGAATGGAACTCCTCTCCGCTGGTGAAAGACACCACGCGGCTTGGGAAAAAGAAGAAGCTCTTTACCCCTACGACCTTTAGCCTGCTCCAATGCACCGACTTTGCAGAACGATGGCAAAATCACATTCTGCCCCTACTCAAAGCAGGTGCCGTGGTGATGGCTGACCGATACGCTTTTACTGCATTTGCGCGCGATACGGCACGCGGGGTTGACCCTGAGTGGGTTCGGAAGGTCTACTCCTTTGCCGTCCAGCCTGATATCGCCTTTTATTTCCGTGTTCCCCTTGATGTGGCCGTCGGCCGAATTCTGGGAGCTCGGGCAAGCATCAAATACTACGAAGCGGGTATGGATATAGGCCTGTCTGATGACATCGTGGAGAGCTTCAAACTCTTCCAGGGGCGGATCATGGGAGCCTACGACAGCATGGTTGAGGAGTTTGGCCTGACTGTGGTCGACGGCACGCTGTCCATCAAAGAACAGCAGGACCAGGTGCGTGATATCTTCAACAAGACACTGGGAGACTGGCAGGGTCTGAGTGTACCTGCGATTTCGGCAGGGGGTGCATTATGACAAAGTCGATATATTACGGTGCGGGGATGCCATATCTGGACATCACCGAGCTGAGCGGCAAGCTCATCGTCATCGAAGGGCCGGATGGAGTGGGGCGTAGCACCCAGGTGGGGCTGCTCCGACAGCAGCTTGAGGAGCGTGGATATGGCGTGATCGACACCGCTATGAGCCGATCGGCACTTACCCAGGCAGGCATCGAACAGGCAAAGCAAGGCAATCTGGTACCCCCACTAGCTTTAAGCCTTTTCTATGCGGCTGACTTTGCTGACCGGTTGGAGAACCAGATCATCCCGGCTTTAAAGGCAGGATTTTGTGTGCTTGCTGACCGCTATTTCTACTCCATTGCAGCGCGTAACATCGTGCGTGGGGCCCAATCTGACTACAGCCTCGATGTCTACGGCTTCGCACTAAAGCCAGATGTGGTGTTTTATCTGCGTACCGATGTGGAGACGCTGGTGGCTCGGCAGATATACGGTCGCGGGTTGAACTACTGGGAGTCTGGCATGGACTTAAATTTGGCGGGCGATCTGTATGATAGCTTTAAGGCGTACCAGCAACTCATGCTGGAGCAGTTCGACATTATGACGGCGAAATACGGGTTTGAGACGATTGATGCTACACATGATGCCGGAACTGTCAATTCTGAGATCATGGCCAAACTTGACTTAATACTGGAGGGGTAGTTTCATGGCGATAGACGATGGCTTCCGGCTTTTTGCATCTGAGTGCCTGCTGAAGCGGCTCCAGGCCTTGATGGCCGAACTGGAAGGTGTAAAGAGCAGCGAAGACATCGAATACATCCACCGTATGAGGGTGGCCAGCCGCCGTATGCGTTCGGCGCTCAAGGTGTTCGACCCCATGCTGAGTGCCAAACAGCGCAAGCGATGGGCCGCCGGTATCGGAGATATCACGCGCGCGCTGGGCACCGCCCGCGATTCGGATGTGCAGATCGATGCATTAGAGAAACTCGCAGCGGTCATCACAGATACTGCCGCCCAGCCCGGCATCGAACGGCTGGAGCTTCGGCTGCGTCAGAGGCGGCGGAAACTTCAGGCGGGTGTCGTAGAAGCCATCACCAATTACGAAGCGAGCGGACTGGCGGAAGAGATCAGCGACACGATGCGTCGTTGCCTGGTGGAGTGTCGGCTTCGCGATGTGGAGGCGGTGTCTCCGTGCCTGTTGATGAAAGGGCTTACGGAGATATCACTGCGACTTGAGGAGCTGTTAAGCTGGTCAAGCCTGATCGTAAAGCCAGAGAACGTAAGCGAGCTTCACGCGATGAGGATCGCCGCCAAGCGGTTACGATACACGCTAGAGCTTTTCACGCCAGTGCTGCCAGGAGACGGGAAAGCGCGCCTGGAGCTGGTGAAGGATATTCAGGAACGGCTGGGCGACATCCACGACTGCGATGTGTGGCTTGAGCTTCTACCCAGGTTTCTGGACGAGGAACGCCGCGCTACCATGGATTACTACGGGGATACCCGCGGTATGAAGAACCTTGCGCAGGGCATCAAGATGCTGGGTGACAACAGACGTCAGCATCGTGAGGAGCTCTACGCTGATTTCATGTCAAAGTGGGCCGATTTGGATAAGATGCAAACCTGGCCGAGTTTGCGTGCAGAGCTACGTGCCATTGCTTTAACCACCAAACATCCCGCATCACACTCATCCGAACACGCCGAGTCAGACGATGCGGATAGCCATAATAGCTGATATCCATGGCAACCTGCCAGCCTTGCAAGCAGTCCTCAAGGATGTAGAGGAGGCAGGTGTGGAGCAGGTGTGGAACCTGGGCGACAACGTGGGGTACGGTCCATATCCCAATGAGGTTGTTGAGCAATTGCAGCAGATCGGTGCGATTAATGTGCTGGGGAACTACGACAAGAAAGCATTTACCATGCAGGATCGTCCTAAGAGTTGGCGTGCCCGTAAAGACCCCATAAAACTGCGGCTTCTTGAACTCGCCGCAGAACAGACCTCACCCGAATACCAGCAGTGGAGCCTCAGACAGCCCGAAATCATCACCCAGCAAATGGACCAGCGCTGGGTGTTGATGACACACTGCAGTCCTCGCTCCCAAAAACAGGCGATCACGCCTCAGACACCGAACGCGGAGTTGAAGGCAATATCCACAGGCATCGAAGCGGCCCTGATCGTGATGGGCCATTCTCACCAGACGATGTGGCGGCAATTAGCCGGGATTAGCTGGGCCAACCCTGGCAGTGTGGGCCGACAACATGACGGCGACCCTCGGGCACGATACGCCTTGCTGGATATGGGGCCAAAGAGTCTTCGCTTTTATCCGAAAATTGTGGAATATGATATTGATGCACTGTGCAAGCGGTGTAAGGAGCTGGGCTATCCCAAGCCTGTGCTTCAAGTATTTACTCTCGGAAGAGGGTTGGAATGGATAGTGTAAATGGCAACCAACATAAGGCAATTGAAGTTCGGAATATCCAGTGTTCGAGGTGTTGTGGGCGAGGCTTTAACCCCTGAACTTGCTGTGAACCTGAGCTGCGCTCTGGGTGCCTGGGCTGATGGCGGAAAAGTCATCGTCGCCCGAGACACCAGGCGTAGTTCCCAAATGCTCTACAATGCAGTCACCTGCGGACTGATCTCCAGTGGCTGTGAAGTGATCGACATCGGCATCACCACTACTCCGCTGGCGAGTTGGAGTGTGCGTGACCAGAAAGCAGCGGCTGGCGTGTGTATCACCGGCAGCCACAATGACGCCCGTTGGAACGCGTTGAAGTTCCTGGACGCTGATGGCGCATTGATGAACTCCGCCAAGAGCGAAGAGCTGCTTGACATTTACCACGCGGCAGCGTTCTTAAACACCCGCTGGGACGGTCTGAAACCGGTCAGCACGTGCGAAGGCGTGCCCGATGGCTACATCGATAACCTGCTGAGCCTGGTGGATGCAGAGGCGATATCCAAGCGAAAGTTCCGCGTCGCAGTGGATTTCTGCAACGGCGCGGCCATTGAGCCGTTCAAAAAGCTGTTCGAGAAGATCAACGCTACCTTACTTCCTCTCAATGACCAGCCAACGGGTGAATTTGCCCACATGCCCACACCGACTCCGGTGAACATGCGTCAGTTGGCCGCTTTGATGCCGCACCTCAACGCCGACTTGGGTGCTGTGGTGAACATCGATGGCGACCGATGTGCGTTTCTCACGGAATCTGGGCAGGCCCTCTCTGAGGAATACACGCTGCCGATGGCTGTGATGGGGCTGATCGGGAATCGGCCCGGCGGGGTGGTGACCAACCTGAGTTCCTCCAGCATGATCGATGCTGTGGTCAAACAGTCTGGTGGTCGCGTGGTGCGCACATCGGTGGGTGAGGCCTCGGTTATCAGCGCGGCCGTGACTCGCGGAATGCGCTTGGCAGGAGAGGGCAGCGGCACCATCGCAGCACCACCGGAAGTGAACAGTTTTGACGCCATACTGGCACTGCTGAGTGTTCTGGAGCAGTTAGCTTTGGGAAATGTGAGCATGAGCCAACTGGCTTCATCGCTTCCCGTCTCGCATATGTGCAAGGGGCAGGTGGAGATGCCGCCCACCAGCAGCTACCAACTGCTGGACCTTCTGAGGAAATACTACGAAGATGAGCAGCCAAGTATGCAGGATGGTATCCGGGTGGAGTGGCCAGATAAGTGGCTGCATATCCGGGCCAGCAACACTGAACCGCTGCTTAGAATGATCTGCGAGGCTGACACGCTCGAGAAAGCTCAACAGCTTTACTCTGAGACGATGAGCCTTGTGAACCGCTTCGCTGCCTCTGGAGGAGTAAGACATGCCTAAACCATCATCTTTGAAAATCGGAGTATCGGGTGTCCGCGGAATTGTAGGTGAAAGCCTCTCTCCGCAACTGGTCACCACTTTTGCCGCTGCGTTCGGATGCCATACCGGCCGAGGACCCATCCTGGTAGGCACCGACAGCCGTCCCAGCCGTGAAATGGTGAAGCGCGGTGTCATCGCCGGACTGCTGAGTGTGGGCTGCCAGCCCATCGACCTTGGCGTATTGCCCGTACCGGCCCTGCAGCACCATATTCGCCAGGTGAAGGCGCTGGGGGGCATCTGTGTGACCGCCAGCCATAACCCTGTGGAGTGGAACGCGTTGAAGTTCTTTGCCGAGGACGGCATTCTGCTGAGGCCGAACCAGGCTGCAGAGCTGACCGACCTTTACCATCAGGGTGTGTTCCCCAGAGTGCCTGCGAACGAGATCGCGGAGCTGTTATACGACGACACCGCTATCCTGAAGCATTGCGAATCTGTGCTCAGCCATGTGGATGTGGAGGCGATACGGGCGAAACACTTCCGCGTGGTATGCGACTGCTGCAACGGAGCCGCCAGCATCGCCACCCCCATGTTCTTAAAAATGCTGGGCTGCGATGTGGTAGCGATTAATGACAACATTGACCTGCCGTTCCCGCATAACCCGGAACCTGTGCCTGAGAACCTTGGGCAGATTTGCGATGCCGTGAAGAAATACGGTGGCGAGGTGGGCTTTGTTCAGGACGCCGATGCGGACCGATTGGCATTAGTCAATGAGTTCGGCAATCCGGTGGGCGAGGAGTATACGCTGGCGTTGGGCATTTTGCATATAGCCGGCCGATCACAAAATCCTGTGGTGGTGAACATCAGCAGCAGTCGCTTAAGCGAAGACGCCGCAGCACTCTGCGGAGTGCCGATGGTTTATGCCAAAGTGGGCGAAGTGAACGTGGTGCAGAAGATGCTGGAGCTGGGTGCCATCGTGGGTGGCGAAGGCAACGGTGGTCTGATCGTGCCCGCCATCAACCCTTGCCGTGACTCCTTCGTGGGGATGGCATTGATGCTGGAGGCACTGGCCATGAGCGGTTTGAGCATGAGCGAATATGCCAACAAGCTGCCGCATTACGCTCTGGCTCGCCGCAAGATCGGCATTCCTGCTCGGTTGATACAACCTGCTCTGGCGAAGCTTCAGGAACACTACGCTGGTCAGACGATGAATTTCATCGATGGTCTGAAAATACTGTGGCCGGATGCTTGGCTGCAGGCCCGCGGCAGCAACACTGAGCCTATCATGAGGGTCATCGCGGAGGCTCCCACTCAACAAAAGGCCGATGAGCTGGCTGACGGCGGTTTACGTGTGATTGCGGAGATGCAGAATGGCTGAGAACTCGTCTCCGGACTTCGGCCGTGTAGTGAGCTTCATGGATGTGGGCACCAACTCAGCCCGACTGCTGATGGTGCGCATCAATCCGAACCACTCCTATACCGTGCTGACCTCACAAAAGGAGGTTGTGCGGCTGGGTGAGGGGGAGTTCAGTGACGACGAAGTGTTACAACCGGAGGCGATGCAGCGCGCTTTGGATGTGCTTAGCCGATTCTCTGCTTTGGCTAAGCACTACCAGGCAACGGAAGTGATCGCAGTGGCGACATCCGCCACCCGTGAAGCGAATAACCAAGCGGACTTCCTGAAGATGCTGATGAAGGAGTGCAACCTTGAGCTTCGGGTCATCAGCGGAAAAGAGGAGGCTCGCCTGGTCTACCTGGGAGTCTCCAGCGGAGTCGATCTTGCAGATACCAAAGCGATGTTTATCGACATCGGAGGCGGTTCCACGGAGCTGGCGTATGGCGGCCAGCACCAATATGATTACCTTGACATGTTCAAGCTGGGTGCCATACGGCTGACGCAGCTCTATTTCCTGCCGGGTGAGCCGGAACCAGTGGCTCCATCGCGGTATGCGCTGATTAAGAACTATGTGCGTAACACGGCGATTCGTGCCATCAACCGGCTGAGGGAAGAAGACACCAGCATCTGCTACGGTTCGTCCGGCACCATCATGAACATTGGCGAAATGATCATGCAACGGTCCGAGAAGCGCAGGCTGGTGCGGGATGATGTGGTCAGCCTGGAGCAGATCAAGGAGCTGGCGGCGCATCTCTGCTCACTTTCGCTGGAGGACCGGCGCAAGGTGCCGGGCATGAACCCGGAACGGGCGGATATCATCGTATCGGGCATCGCCGTGCTGGAAACATTGTTGACCGAAATCGGTGTGAAGCAGATATGCATCAGCGAACGCAGCCTGCGAGACGGCCTGCTGGTGGACTACCTGGGCCGTATGGGCATCGGTGCTTACGCGGAGCAGATGAGCACCCGCGAACGCAGCGTGCTGCAGTTGGCTCGGAGTTGCCACTTTGATGAGCACCATGCCAACACCGTGGCTGCGTTGTCGGATCAGATGTTTGAAGGGCTGCGGGAGTGCCGGCTTCTTACTCTTGGCGAGGAGGAGCGTGAGCTGCTTCATTATGCCTGCCTGCTGCACGACATCGGCACCTTCCTGAGCTACACCAACCACGACCAGCATAGCTATTACCTCGTGAAGAACACCGATATGCTGGGCTTCGACCAAAAGGAGCTGGAGATGATGGCGGTGGTGTCGATGTTCCACCGAAAAAGCTGGCCCAAGAGGAGCTGCCCGGAGCTGGCTGAGTTTGATGATGAACGGCTGGCTTGCGTGCGCCAGTTAGCGGTGATTTTACGGATTGCGGAGAGCCTGGACCGCACCCATATGGACGTGGTGAAGCAGGTGCGCATTGAGCCGATTGACAAGAAGCGGGTGGCTCTTATGGCCCGCGCTGAGGGCGATTGCCAACTGGAAGCCTGGGGCACCAGTAACCATGTGAACAGCTTCCGCAAGGCCTTCGGCCGCAGCGTGGAGCTTCGCATCGAGCAGGTGGACGCCCCCAGCGCATCGTAGGTGCTTCGCGTACGGTGCCCTGACCGGATTCCTAGACGCGGATAGGGGATTGTCTGAACCGAGGGTTACGCGGATAGAGCGGATGGGGGATTATCTGAACCACGGATTACACGGATTGAACGGATAGGTTCGGATGGGAGCGAGGCCAATCGGGTGATTGGCGTGCAGGGTCTGTCGTGTAAGGGCGGTTCGCGAACCGCCCTTCTTGCATGCGACATGGCCATTTGTGCCTCATTATGTCAACCGCTCCGAATCGTCATCAACTGTAACCTTCCGGGCACCCACGGAGTGGGTAAGATTCATTACAGCCAGGGGTGAGCGCAGCGATACCCCTGGAATACGTCGAAATATCCTTACCCTCGAATGAGGGTCGTTTCATCCATAATCTCCCCAGCCTTGACTTGCCACGTTGGAAAGGGTATAACCAAATCGGAGCGTCACACGACATATGTGTCCGCTGCACATAATTACTGAAAGCAGCCAATGGAGCCTTCTGGGCAAATAACACACAAGGATACACCCGATGAATCAACAAGAACCGCACACACCAGCGCGTTGGGAATCATGGCGATCACGCTTTGAAATCCTACTTGCCCACATACCAGAGCAGTTTTTTTTGAGAGTATGTGAAATCTGGAAAATGCAGTTCCGGGTCCATGACGAAGTGTTTGAGGCGGTTTGCGATGGCCACTTTAGAACCAATGAACCATTACTGAGTTTTTCGTTTTCGGGACATTGGTGTGTTGACGGTGATAACACTATGCTTGATGATGTTATCGACATTAACTGTATTCACAGTGAGTCGTTCACTAGCGACATTGATATTGCCACGATGGGGCCAAACTCGCTCAATCGCGAACACCGTTATGACTGTGTCTGGGGTTGGCGTAGAATGCGACTTGATGAAGTATGGCAGGATGAGGTTGATCAGATATGGGACCGATCGGCGCAGTTGTTGAGTCAGATGCCATATTTAGCCGTTCGGTCACTGAGCAGTCCACTCAGCTTTTGTTATGCTGATGTGGTGTCGCACAAAGTCGATCATCTGTATGATGATGAATTGGCAAGCAAATTCAACTGTCCAACATTTCACGCTCAGTGGGAGCTCGTTGGCACAGATGCAGACCACGCGGTTGTGGTGAGAATCACCAGCTTTGCCCTTATAGGTGCGAACTGGGGTGATGATCCACTGTTAGTTCAGCGTAGTGCAGAGCTCCCATGCACTCGGGGAGTGCATGGGAAGACAAATATTGTCAGTAGAGTGTAAGTGGCAGATATGCGGTCATGATGCACTGGAGTCCTCCTGACCAACTGTTATAAACGTCATTACAGCATCTTGGTCGGAACGAATGGATGGGGTTAAATCATTTTGAAGCTAAACAAAGTCGTCATGCTGGCAGTGTTGGTTGTTGCTGCATCTGCGATATTCAACCCATTGATGGAGATGTTCCGGAATAAACATACTCACATCTATCTTCCTGGAGGCTATGAACTATATTCCCTTCATGGAATCAGAATGTCGTGGAGACCTTCTTCGGAAGAATTGAAGTTGGTGGCTAACAATTCGGACATAGAATTTCCAGATAAGAGAACGATAGGTCCAAATATCGATGGATATCGTGCTTACAAAAATGTCATAACCGGCCACATCAGACCTTTTATCGGCGAACCAACCCAGGAGATCGAGTTTTCTCCTTCCGTAGAAAAACGGACAGGGTATTTTATCGTAGAAATCGACACCAAGAAGGTGTACGGTGGGTTGGGCAAGCGAGATTGGATCAGGATGCTCAAAACATATGGAATTGATAAGGAACCTGCATTACGCAGGTTTTCCTGGCGAGATCAGAACTCAAGGCTTACTATTCCTCAAGCTGAAGAACCAAAATAGTAGCTATCTGCTGAGCTGGACAGACGGCACTGACATGCTGATGACCCACTAATTTACAAAACCCCTCTTTCATCACCACCTCTCAGTGCATCCTTCCGCTATCTGCGATACACTTAAATCTAGTGTCAATACTAACAGACGGACAGGAATACAACTCCCCATGAAATTCGATTGGATAGATGGTGCTGTGACCGCTCCCAAGGGCTTTTCGGCCTGCGGAGTGCGCTGCGGCTTGAAACAGGCTGGTCCCGACCTGGCCCTTATATATAGTGAACGAGCCGATACCACCGTGGCCGGCGTGTTCACGCAGAATCAAGCGTGCGCCGCCAGCGTGCGCTTCAGCCAACTGGTGGTGGAGGGCGGCAAAGCCCAGGCGATCGTGGCGAATGCAGGCAACGCGAACGCCTTGACCGGTGAGCAGGGCTTTGTGGCCAACGCGGCCATGGCGCAGCGAGCCGCAGAGCTCCTTGGGATTAGCCCTCGGGCGGTGATCACCGCCAGTACCGGCGTCACCGGACAGTTGCTGCCGCTGGAGAAAATCCAGGCGGGGCTTGCACTCGCCGTACCCGAGCTAAGTGAAGAAGGCGGAGCGGACGCGGCGGAAGCAATCCGCACCACAGACACTTACGCCAAGCGCGAAGCGATTGTGATGCATCTGCCCGAAGGTGATGTGCGACTGGGAGCGATCTGCAAGGGATCCGGGATGATCGCGCCGAATATGGCTACGATGCTTTGCTTCATCACCACAGATGCCATCATCACGGCCTCGCGGCTGCAGCAGTGCCTGCGCGATGCGGTGGAGCGCAGCTTCAACTGCGTGACGGTGGACGCGGACACCAGCACGAACGACATGCTGGTGGTGTTGGCCAATGGCGCGAGCGGTGTGGACGTGAACCGCTACATGAACGAGTTCCAACTGGCGCTTGAGGCTCTCTGCGTGAAGCTGGCCCGGCAGATGGCTGCCGACGGTGAAGGCGCTACCAAGCTGGTGGAGATCGTGGTGCAGGGTGCCAGAACATACTCAGAGGCGCGTGTGGTGGGCAAGACCATCGGCGAGTCGATGCTGGTGAAGACGGCACTGTTCGGCAACGATCCCAACTGGGGGCGAATCCTGGCGGCCGCGGGTCGCAGCGGAGTGGAGCTTGATATCGACCGGGTGGCGATCTCCATGGCGGGTACGCCGGTGTGTGCTTACGGTCAGCCGGTGCCCTTTGATGCCCCTGCGGTGAGTGACGCCATGAAGGCCAAGGAGCTGCCCATCGTGGTAGAGCTTGGGCTGGGCACGGAGAGCTGCACCGTGTGGACATGTGACCTTAGCTACGAGTATGTTCGAATCAACGCGGAATACCATACCTAAAATTTCTGAGTAAACCCATAGGGAGGCTGTTATCTATGAATGTAACCACAGTTGAGTATGCAGGCTGGAAAAACTGTCTGCGGGTTGAGAACGGCGAGGTCGAACTGATCATCACCACGGATGTGGGCCCGCGAATCATCCACTTTGGCTTCATTGGCGGCGCCAATGAGTTTGTGGTATTCGAGGACTCGAAGGGCAAAACCGGCGGTGACGAGTGGCGTGGCTACGGCGGTCACCGTCTGTGGCATGCTCCGGAGGAGAACCCGCGAACCTACTCATCGGATAACTCGCCGGTGGAGTGGAAGCTGGAAGACAACATGCTGCACATCAAGCAGCCTGTGGAGGCCTCGACGGGCATTCGCAAAGAGATGCTGATCTCGCTGGACGAGAAGCAGAACAAGGTGGTGGTGGGGCATCTTCTCACGAACACCAATTTGTGGGCCATCGAGCTGGCCCCCTGGGCGCTGTCTATGATGGCTCCCGGCGGCACCTGCATCCTTCCTCAGGAAGAGTTCGCACCGCAGCCTGAGTCGCTGCTGCCCGCCCGTCCGTTGGTGATGTGGACATACACCAACTTCAGCGATCCGCGCTGGACGCTGGGACCGAAATACATGCGTCTACGCCAGGATGTGAACCGCAGTGACCCCCAAAAGGCTGGCATCTTGAACACCAAGGGCTGGGCAGGATATAACAACGGCGACCGGCTGTTCATCAAGAGCTTCCCCTATATCGCCGATGAGACTTATCCCGACTGGGGATGCAACTGCGAGACCTTCACCAACGAGGCCATGCTGGAAGTGGAGAGCGTGGGCGGTACGGTGAAACTTCAACCCGGCCAGACGGAATTCCACCCGGAGACATGGTGGCTGTTCAAGGGCTTCAAGGCGCCTGAGAGCGACGACCAGCTTGAGGCCGCGCTTAAACCGCTGCTGGAGAAGGTGCTCGGGTAGATCCGCGCCAAGCATGAAGAAGAGGGCATCCTTCGGGATGCCCTTTATCGCATATATTGTGGAACATCGTCGATGAATCGATCAGGAGGATACCGGATGAGCGGATGGAGTATTGATATCGCGTGTGACGGGCGAATTACGCTGGCGCATTCCAACGGAAGCAAGCTTACGGGCTTGTTACCAAGTGTGACGGTGGCAGGTCAGTGCCACCAACCGGACAGTTTATGGAGTTATGACATCTGGGAGGGCGGAGTCACCTACACCCTGCCGGGAGTGATGACACTAAAAACTAGTATCGATATCATTTGTGAAGAATGGCTATCGATTGATACCACCGTAGCCAATACAAGTGCAGACCCGCTGCCGCTTGACACCGTTACGGTGTTGTCAGGCCAGTTCCAGGCGCCTGTGCGCTGGGTGCTGCAGAACGGGAATGACATGTGCGGAGACAACGCGCTGGTGGCCATTCGTGACACGAACTACAGCCGCTCTATGATCGGCTTCACGGATGCCGAGGGCGATTGCGCGATGGTGTTGGGTTTCGTGGAGCTGGGTGAGGCGTTCAATGAACTCACAACCAAAGGTGTGGATGGACAGCTCTCTGCGATCACCTGCTCTGTGCTGCGGGAGGGCGTCGCGCTGGAACCATCGGAAAGCCTGACCGTCAGCCCATTGACAATCGGTGCGGGTGAGTCTCTGCGCGGGCTGCTTGCCGAATATACTGAAGCTGTCGCAGAGGGAATGGGTGCCCGAATTCCTGACGATATCATGACGGGCTGGTGCAGTTGGTATTACTATTACGGTACCGAGTGCGAAACCGAAGTGATGGAGAACGCGAAGCTGCTGAGCGAGGCGCCATTTGCCGATGAACTGAAAGTCATTCAGATAGATGATGGCTGGACCTACCCCTCACCGGAGATCGGCCGCGACTGGGGTGACTGGCAGGCGGGATACAAGTTCCCCAACGGGATGAAGCACACCGCAGATGCTTTGAAGTCGCTGGGCCTGCAGCCGGGACTGTGGCTGGCTCCGTTCAGCGTGATGCCCACCAGTAACTTCTACAAGGAACACCCAGACTGGCTGGTTCAAGACCCTGTCAAAGACGAACCCATCATGGCATGGGGCTGTTACGGGATGGACCTGACCAACCCTCGCACGCTGGAGTACATCCGGGACACCTTTGTGCGGGTGTTCGACGAGTGGGGATTTGAGTATATCAAGATCGACTTCCTGGTGCATGGCATCATGCCTGGCAGACGCTATGACCCCAGCCAGACCACCGCACAGGCCTTCCGAACGGCCATGCAGGTGATCCGTGATGTGGCTGGCGACCGGTTCATCTTGAATTGCGGCAGTCCGATGGGCCCATCGGTGGGCATCGCGGACGCGATGCGGATCGGCTACGACGTGTCCAGCCGTTGGAGCATCCCCATGAATGTCGATGGCTGGCCGAATGGCAACTGCGCGGTCAAACCGGCTGCTGTGGCTACCATCTGGCGGCACTGGATGCACAACGCGTGGTGGCAGAACGACCCCGACTGCCTGCAGGTGCGTACGCATGGCAGCCCCGGCGAAATCGCCGTGTTCGCCAAGGAGTGGGAAGGTAAGTTCGATGGTAACCCTCCGTATGGCTTGAACGACGAGGAGGCTGGCTGCTGGCTGCGAATGATCTGGTTTACCGGCGGACTTGTGATGCTCAGCGAGCATCTGGCCGACCTTGAGCCAGAGCGATATGAGCTGCTGCAGAAGCTCTTCCCGTTGAACAAACGCCCCACCGGCTGGGCCGATTACTACCCCTGCCCGGATGTGGTGGTGATGAAGAGCCTGGACGATGACAATGTGATGGTGGGCGTGTTCAACATGGGTGACACCCCTGTGCAGTTGACCGTGCCAGCAGATAAACTGGGCCTGTCAGATGAGTGGCACCTCACGGAGTGGCTTGACAATGAGGAGATCGCGGGATCGGGCGCGCAGGTTGTGTTCCCCGAGCTGCCCGCCCACGGCGGCCGCATCTGGTTTGCCGGATAACGCAATCGTAGGGGCATAGCGTGCGGTGCCCTGCCCGGGTTCCTAACCGCGGATCGACGCGGATGAACACGGATGGGATGTGTCACGCGAAGGCGCAAGGGGGCATCCCGCTATTCGTGATCGGTCCGATGACCGGAATGTCTGAACCACGGATTACGCGGATGGCACGGATAGGCTCGGATATGGAGGGAGGCCAATCGGGAGATTGGCGTGCCCAGGGAGGCCGAAACGCCACAATTGATACAAACAAAGGCAGGATGGAAATGACCAAATACAAAATGCACGTGATCTCGCACACTCACTGGGACAGGGAGTGGTATTACACCTTCCAGCAGTTTCGGCTGCGGCTGGTAGACCTGGTCGACCATCTGCTGGAAATACTAGACACCGACCCCGAGTTCAAGTATTTCAACTTGGACGGTCAGACCATCGTGCTGGAGGACTACCTTGCGATCCGTCCGCAAAACGAGGGTAAGCTCAGAAAATACATTCAGGAAGGCCGGATCCTAGTCGGCCCTTGGTACCAGTTGAATGACGAAAATCTGGTGAGCGGGGAGTCGACCGTCCGTAGTCTACTGATAGGCCATCGGATCGCCGCCGACTTTGGTGGTGTGATGAAGCTGGGTTACCTTCCGGACCAGTTTGGCAACATCTCGCAGATGCCGCAGATATTCCGGGGGTTTGGCATCGATGGAGTGATCTTCGGCCGTGGCCGGCAGATCGCATCGGCTGATGACAAGATGGAGGCGGTCTGGGTATCACCCGACGGCTCAGAGGTGATCTCATCGCTGATGGCTCACTGGTACAACAACGCCCAGAGGTTCCCAAACCCCACATTGGCCGCCCTAGCCTACACGGAGCGTATCCGTAACGCTATGGCGCCGATTGCCGCGACACCTTATCTGCTGCTGATGAACGGCGTGGACCACCTGGAAGCGCAGCCCGACCTGGGCGATATCCTGCCGCGACTGTCGAAAGTGCTGAAAGATGACGAGATCATCCACTCCACCATGCCGGCCTACATGGATGATGTCAAGCACTACATCAAGACACATAACATCGCCCTGCAGCGCGTCCAAGGTGAGCTGCGTGAAGACCGGGGCGGCAGCGTTCTGGCCGGCACACTTTCGAGCCGGATGTATCTCAAGCAGGCCAACAACCGCTCCGAAACCTGGCTGGAGCGGTATGCGGAGCCGCTGTCGGCATTCTCAATGGCGGTGGGTGGCGAGTACCATGCCGATATGCTGCGATATGCATGGAAGCTGCTGATGCAAAATCACCCTCATGACTCCATCTGCGGCTGCAGCCTGGATCAGGTTCATGATGAGATGATGCCGCGCTTTCTGCAGGTCGACCAGATCGCCGATGAGTTGAGCCAGAGGAGCCTGTCGTGTATCGCGTCGCAGATCAACACCGAAGCGGAAAGCCTGGTGGTGTTCAATACACTGGCTTGGACACGCACCGACAAAGTTGTGGCTCAGATCGACATCCGGCTTGGTGATTTGAGCCGAGGTACCCCGGAAATCGACAAGTCACGTGATGTCCATGCCTTTGAGCTATTTGATAGTGATGGCCAGAGCGTGCCCTTCAAACTGCTGCGTAACCAGGTGACCGCCAGGCAGATCACCGACCCGCATGAACTACCGATGGCTGTGATGGTGCGGGCGTTTGAGATCGAGTTTATAGCCGCTGAAGTGCCGTCCTGTGGATACAAGAGCTATTCAATCAAGCCGACACGCCGGTGGCCGGTGGCAAGCCAGAATGCATTCGCGTTCAGCTTTGAGGACAACAGCATCTCCAACGGGTTGTTGACCATCCGCCCCTCCCATGGCGGCATCGCAATATACGATGAGAGCGCCTCTTCTGACGATGAGCTCTTCTTTGATGCGTTGGGGATGATTGAAGACGGCGGAGACGTGGGTGATGAGTATAATTATGTCAATCCGCTGAACGACCGTTTGGTGCTTGACAGCGGCGAGGGCACCATCTCGCTGGTAGACAACAGCCCCGCCTCTATGAGTATCGTGCGCGATTCCGTCTTGAAGCTGCCGAAGACATCCAATAGCCAGAAGCGAGCTTCGGAGACCGTCGATTGCGCGGTGCGGACCACCTACACGCTCGCCGCAGGGGCTACTCGGGTGGATGTGGTCACCACTATTGAGAACATGGCTGAGGATCATAGACTGCGTGTGGTGTTCCCGACCGGCGTGGCCAGCGACGTGGCCTATGCTGAGATGCCATATGATGTGGTTGCCCGGTCTATCCATGTGCCGGAGGACTGGCATGGAGCATCGAGCTTCTTCCCTCAGCGTCACTGGGTTGACGTGAATGACGGCGTCCGCGGCTTGACGATCATCAACAAGGGGCTTCCAGAGTATGAAATCTATGACCTCGGCACCAACAGCATCGCTTTGACGCTGCTTCGATGTGTTGGTAAGCTCAGCGGCACAGGGGACACCCCCACCGCCATCCCAACGCCAGGTGCGCAGTGCAAGGGCAACAATCGCTTCGAGTATGCGATCTACCCTCATGCCGGAACATGGCAGCAAGCGCAGGTTTGGCGGCAAGCCCATGCTCACAACGTGCCTATGGCGAGCGTCCAGACGGCTGCACACAGCGGAACACTGTCCGCATCGCTCAGCTTTATTGAGGTGAGTGAGACAGGGATGGTTGTCACCGCGATCAAGAAGGCGGAAGACAACGGGGCTACTGTGATCAGGCTGTTCAACATCCTGGACGAACCGGTCAGCAATGCCAGAGTGCGGCTGCATGGCGCTTCAAAGGCCGCACTGGTAGACCTCAATGAGTGCCATTTGCATGAGCTGGCGGTCGATGATGGCGGCTGGGTGTCGGTTGATGCCGGTCCGAAGCAGATTGTGAGCATCGCGTTCGAATAGCTGGGAAGGAGTTAGGAGTGTAGGAGGGAAGGAGACAAGGTATTGGCATCCGACATGTCCTACTCGTCTTACTCGTCTGACATATCCTACTGGTATGGGAGGGCAGCCAGCCCGCTCACACAGGACTGTCAAGGATAACATCACAGATTGGTTACTATCAGCCAGAAAATGAGGCGTAATGAGGTAATCTATAAGTGACCGAACCCGGTAAGAATGGTGGTATCTCCCTTGGACAATGAAAATCTTGTGCCTGTAAATGGCCGGTTGCGACGGCTTCGCCGCAACGAAAATCTGCGGCGGATGGTTCGCGAGACCCACGTCAGGATTGATGATCTGGTCTATCCTGTGTTTGTGGTGGAGGGCGAAAACCAGAAGCAGCCCATCGAATCAATGCCTGGGCAGTATCGTTGGAGCGTTGACCGCTTGCCAGAGCTGCTGTCACAAGTGACCAAGGCGGGCATACCCGCTGTATTGCTGTTCGGAATACCTATTCACACTACGCCCACCGGAAAAGGTTGTTTGGATGCGAAAGGCCCAGTGCCGATGGCGATACACGCTATCCAACAATGGCATCCAGATTTAGTTGTCATCACGGATGTGTGTGTTTGTGCCTACACGGATCATGGGCATTGTGGCGTTCTTGATGGTAACCAGATAGACAACGACGCATCGGTCGAGTTGCTTGCGGAGATGGCGCTCATCCACGCGCAGGCGGGAGCTGATGTGGTGGCTCCCAGTGCCATGATGGATGGACAGATTGCGGCGATACGCCACCGTCTCGACAGTCATGACTTTTTGAACGTCAGCGTGATGGCGTATGCCGCGAAGTTTGCCAGTGCTTTTTATGGACCCTTCCGCGAGGCGGCGCATTCGGCACCGGCTTTTGGCGATCGTCGCAGTTACCAGATGGATCCCCCTAATGCGCGAGAAGCGGAGCTGGAGCTTCGTCAGGATGAGTCCGAAGGGGCTGACTGGCTGATGGTGAAACCTGGGCTGGCTTATCTTGATCTGGTGGCGATGGCACGCCGTGTCACGCAACACCCTGTTGTTGTCTACAACGTCAGCGGCGAATATGCCATGGTGAAGGCGGCTGCTCAGAATGGCTGGATTGATGAACGAAAAGTTGTGATGGAGACGATGGTCGCTTTCAAGCGCGCTGGTGCCGATGTCATCATTACATACCATGCCCTGGATGTTGCCAGATGGCTGAAAGGTGAAGAAGAATGAGACCCCCACACGGAGCTTTTGACCCCACCGAACGGCCAATGATGCTGTATTGGGAATTGACTCGCGCCTGCGAGCTTTCGTGCCGGCACTGCCGCGCAGAGGCACAGAAGTCACGGCATCCTGATGAGTTGAGCACCGAAGAGGGTCTGCAGCTCATCAAACAGATCGGGCAGTTTGGTGACCCCTTGCCGCACGTGGTCATCACTGGCGGCGATCCGTTGAAGCGGCCCGATCTGTGGGTGTTCATCGACGCTCTGATAGAGCAGGGGATCAGCACCGCCATCACACCCAGCGGAACTTATGCCATCAACCCTGAGGTAGTGTCGCAGTTCAGGCAGCACGGCATCTGGATGGTCAGTATGAGTATTGATGGCAGCAACCCGGAGCGGCATGATGGCATCCGACAGGTGCCTGGCAGCTTCGCACAGACGGTTCAGGCGTGTGAATGGTGCCGTGAGCAGGGACTGCCCATGCAGATGAACACCCTGGTTTGCCAGCAGACCCTGGATGACCTCCCCATGATCTATGAGCTCATGAAGCAGTTTGGTGCCGCTCGGTGGAGCCTGTTCTTCTTGATTCAAGTAGGGCGTGGTAAGGGTTTGGAAGAGATCACACCCGCGCAGGCGGAACAGCTCATGCACACTCTGTATGGATGGGCCAAGGAAGGTCCGATGGTCATCAAGACCACAGAGGCACCCTTCTACCGGCGGGTGGCTTTGCAAAGTGACCTTCAGAACGAATCGGCTGCAGTGAAGGGCTCCATCAACCGAGGGATGGGCATTCGTGATGGCTGCGGTGTGATGTTCATTTCGCATCTGGGTGAAGTTTTCCCCAGTGGATTCGTGCCTGTGGTGGCGGGGAATGTGCGCGACAAGAGCCCTGTTGATATCTATCGCGAAGCCGATCTGTTCCAAAGACTACGCGACATGAACAACCTGAAGGGTAAATGCGGCCGGTGCTCATATAAGCACCAATGCGGCGGCAGCCGTGCCCGGGCGTTGGCATATACAGGCGACGTGCTTGAGAGTGATCCGCTTTGCCCCTATCAGCCGGAGTAAATCATGTGCGGTAGATTCACCATGTACGTGAATGATGAGGTGCTGAAGAGCCTGTATGAACTGACAGACCTGCCCACCATCATGCCCAGGTATAACATCGCCCCAGTGCAGCCAGTAGGGGTCGTGCGAGCTAACCGCGACAGGCATGTGCGCGAGTTCCTGTATACGGTCTGGGGACTGATACCCGCATTTGCCAAACAAGCCGACTTTCGGCACGCCTCCATTAATGCCCGAGCGGAGACGGTGATGGAAAAGGCCAGCTTCCGCAGCAGCTTCCGGCACCATCGCTGTCTGGTCCCCGCTAGTGGATTCTACGAATGGCAGGGGAAACAGCCATACCATTTCACGATGGCCGATGGGTCCCCCATGAGCCTCGGAGGGATCACCGCCACATGGTGCAGTGATGATGGGAGTATCCTGGAGACCTGTGCAATCATCACCACACAGGCCAATGAACTGATGGCTCCCATACATGACCGAATGCCGGTGATCATTCAGCCAGAACACTTCGAACGCTGGCTTGACCCTGAGATGCAACTACCGAGGCTGGTGAGCGACTTGCTGGCACCCGTGCCCGCGGAAATGCTTTGTAAACAAGCTGCGAACCCGCTAGTCAACAGTGTGAAGTATGAGGGTGCCGATTTACTGGCTCCTGCCCCTATCCAAGGTAGCCTGTTTTAAGCCGATTTCCGTCGATTTCACCGAATTCATGATAAAACGCTTATGAATCGTGACACGAGTGGGTATGATTAAGCCATGGTGTCTGTTTTTTAGCGATTACCACACATGAATCGGAGGATCGTACCAATGCTGGTGAAGGTGTTGTCCGGCACAGTACATGGCATGGTGCCGTATACCATTGAGGTGGAAGTCAATCTGGGCGCAGGGGTGATCGATTGGTTGATCGTGGGATTGCCAGATCGTGCTGTTCAGGAATCCTGTACCCGCGTGATGCAAGCCATCCGTAATAGTCAGCTTCATATGCCCCCTCGGCGTGTCATCGTCAACCTCGCTCCTGCCGATCTCCGCAAAGAAGGCCCTGCTTTTGACCTGCCTATCGCACTTGGCGTGCTGGCTTCCTCTGGGCAGTTGCGCGTGGATATGCTGGAGGAGAGCATCATCATGGGTGAGCTCAGCCTGGACGGCAGTCTGCGCAGTGTCAGCGGAGTGCTGCCCGTAGCCATTCACGCCCGTGAGAAGGGGATGAAGCGGTTGATCGTTCCGCTGGCGAACGCTCAGGAAGCCGCGGTGGTGGGCAACATCCAGATTATCCCTGTAGAGCGCATCGAGCATGTGGTCGAATTCCTGAATGGTGGGAATAACATCGAGCCGATGCAGCTAGATCCCGAGGAAGTGCTGCAGATGGAGAGCCATGAGGAGCTCGATTTTGCAGATGTGAAGGGACAGATGCAGGTCAAGCGGGCTCTTGAGGTGGCTGCCGCCGGCGGGCATAATGTGCTGATGATCGGCCCTCCCGGCAGCGGTAAAACTATGCTGGCCCGACGCTTCCCCGGCATCCTGCCGCGCATGACCGTTCAAGAGGCGATTGACACCACCAAGATATACAGCGTCGCGGGGCTGCTTCAAGCGCACAGTGGTCTGGTGTCACGCCGACCATTCCGATCACCGCACCATACCAGCTCCAACGCCGCGCTTGTGGGGGGCGGCACCATCCCACGGCCAGGCGAGGTCAGCTTGGCCCACAACGGGGTACTATTCCTTGATGAGCTGCCGGAGTTTAAGCGTGATGTTCTTGAGGTGTTGCGGCAACCACTGGAAGACGGCATTGTGAGCATCGCCCGCGTCCAGGCCAGTCTGGAGTTCCCAGCCCGCTTTATGCTGGTGGCGGCGATGAATCCCTGCCCATGCGGCTATTTTGGTGACACGACGCGTGCGTGCAATTGTGGCGAATACGCGATACGGCGGTATCAACAGCGGATATCAGGACCCTTACTCGACCGGATTGACATTCATGTTGAGGTGCCACGGTTGACTCAGGATGACCTTCTGGGCGGCAAGCAGGGCGAATCATCTTCTGCCATCCGCAACCGTGTTTTGGCGGCGAGGGATAAGCAGCTGCAGCGGATGAGTGCGTCTGGAGTAACTTGCAATGCGCACATGAGTACCAAACAGACCAAGGAGTTCTGTGTGCTCAGCGATGATGTGAAGGCGATGCTGCGCCATATTGCGAACAGTATGGGCATCAGCGGTCGGGCCTTCGACCGCATCATACGGCTGGGGCGCACCATCGCGGATTTGGCAGATTCCGATGACATCACCGTGGCACACATAGCGGAAGCGGTGCAATATCGAAGCCTGGATCGTAAAATTTGGTATTAACAACCACGCAGTTTGCACGAAATTACCAGTAAACACCATGAAAATTTTATCCGCATTGACGGCAATGCTTGAATTATTGTAACTATTGCGCTACATTGGTATTTGCGATCATCCCAGAATGTATATCTATAAGGCTGTATATCTGTATGTAAGATAGGAAGACCTTCATAGAAAACAATACATTTTAGGAAAGCAACCGGGAGTTCCGACTGTTCTAGCGTCAGGATTGCCCTGCGGCAGTAACGTGGACAAAATGTTTCTGCAGCATCTACAGTTTCTGTGTCGTTGATTTATAACTGACCACTGGTTTGCAGGCTGTGTGTCTGCTCATCAGTCTCATAGAATTACTTAGGAGGCTATCATATGCGCAACGCAAAATGGTCGGAAGACAGCATTATCACTACTTTGATCCAACTCAATAAAGAGGGTGTTGATCTGTCCTATTCCGGAGTGACCAAAACGCACCTGGCTCTTCTAAGGGCGGCGATGCGTCGTTTTGGTAGCTGGCGTGCTGCCGTAGAGGCTGCCCGTATCCCATATGGCGGTGTTCGGAAATATCGTGACTGGTCCAGAGAGCGTATCATCGCCAGAATTCAAGAACTGCACGATCAAGGCGCCGACCTAAGCTGGGGCAATATCAGCGTGAATGTCGATCCTCAACTGGCCGCTGCCTCGACTAAACCGAAACACTTCGGCAGTTGGCGTGAAGCCGTAGAGGCTGCAGGAATTAACTATGATTCGGTCCGTCGTTACACAGAGTGGTCCGAAGAACTCATCATTGGCCGTTTGAAGAGGCTTCACGCGGATGGACATCCGTTGAATGCCCGGGCGATCGAGCTGATTGATATGCCGCTGGTGACCGCCGCCCGCCGCCGGTTTGAGAGCTGGGAAAAAGCGCTGTATGCGGCTGGTATAGATGGCAAACGCTACATCCTGCGGCGCCCATCGCGAAAGCATCGTACCGAATAGCGGGAACCGGCTCTACCATGGGGTTGGTATATATAATCGTAGACGGAAATATGATCCGCAGGTAAGCTGCGGCTGTGCGGTGATACGCGGGGTCTAGAACCCCCAAAAGGGAGGCCCCTCATGCTTCGATACAATAACCGAACAATCATCTACGCCGTTGTGGTGCTGCAGGTTGTGTTGATAATGTATGCCTACCAGTATGGGCTCAGCAGGAGCGTCAAGCCGGCGTCTGTGAACATGATCGAACTCAGCCAGCCAGCCGATAAGTTAGGTTCCACAAGATGGCTCGCCATTGCAGATCCAAATCAGAAGACGGTGAGCATCGTGACGGTAGAAGTTGGGATACCATCCTCCGCTCGAGTAGAGGCGATCAAACCTTATGACAGGCTAGAAAAGTAGTCTCATTAGGTTAGTTTTAGATGATGCCGTTGGACACCTTGACAGTTTCCCGAGGCTGAGATATAATTCTTTTGGTGATCCCCGATAGCTCAATTGGCAGAGCGGCTGGCTGTTAACCAGTAGGTTCCCGGTTCGAGTCCAGGTCGGGGAGCCAATTTATTCAAATACATCCGTTTATACCTCTCTAATCCCTCCAGCGATGCTGGCGGGATTTTTGCTTTTTAGGATATATCAATGAGCGAGCAGTATAGACAGCACTCTGAGGCGAGAACAAGAGGGGCGGAATCTGCCCGTCCCTGGCGGAACGGGCAGCCGATCGTGGGGTATCCCTATCTAGTCGTCGTCATCTTCAGCATCACCACTGAATGACAGGTTCAGCGCTTTCAGACCTTTACCGTGAGCTCCGGCATAACTAGTGGGGTATGCGGTATCTACGCCTTTCACGGAATGCCAGATGATGCGGTTGAGGGTGTCGTCATCTATTTTGTCCGGTAGATCCCATCGCATACTGAGTGTTTGTTTTGCCATTTGAAGCTGCGGACCAGACAACTGTGACAATTTGGGGTTCATTTGCTCCAGCGGAATGATGCTGGGCAGGCAGGTGTATGGCCGATTATCCGGCGTATTGGTGAAGCACTCTTTCATTACTGGCGCACTGGCATCCAACTGATTCATTGGAGGTAGGCCCAACATCAGCTCCATGGTATGCAGCACCGATGTCTGGTTGTAGAATTCACTTACCACGGCGTTTCGACGGGTGTAGGGGCTGGCGACCAGGCAAATGGAGCGATGACCGTCTACGTGGTCGAACCCGTTCTGCGGATCATCTTCTATGACGAAGATGCATGTTGTCGACCAGAACTTGCTTTTGGAGATCGCCTCGACGATTTGGCCGAGAGCATAATCATTGGCCGCGAGATAACCCTCCGGAGAGGGGACACCTGGAGCTGTACCGCTTGTATGGTCATTCGGGAGATAGATCGTCACGAAATCAGGCCAGGTGCCTTTCCTCTCATACTTTTTGAATTCACGCAGGAACGATTCGGTACGCGCCATGTCAGGGATCGCCAGGTTCCAGCCTGGAAAGTCCGGGCAACTGTAACGCGACAGCTCGTTCACGTAGTATTTTGATCCCAGTTTTACGCTGCTTGCATTATGCATATAGACATTTTGAATGTCCGAATAAGATGCTGTTTTAGGTTCGACCGTCCCTACGCCCATTTCGCCATAGTTGCGGAAGGAGAGGTTGTGCAGTAACACGTTATCCCAGATGAAACCCGATGATGCGAACCCCATGGGATCATCACCAGAGTAGGGATAGCTGCGATGCCATCCGCCGGCCTCTTTTTCGATATAGTCGGTGGTATAGCCCTGAGTGACCCATTGGTGGCCATCTGCGGAGACCACACCGTTGCAGTAGAAGTTGTCGAGCAGCACGAACTGATCAGCCAGGGCGTGATGGTTGGGTGTGACGTTGCTGCCAAATGTACACAGGCTGGGATCATTGTTCCCGCGAGGCATATCACCGAAAATCTGATCATATGTGCGATTTTCCTTGATGATGTAGACGACATGCTCGATGGTCGAAGGTTCACCCACTCTGTCAGGCACCGGAACGGGCCTTTTGCCGATCTGCGCCTTTTCGAGGGCCCTTAGTGCCTGCGGAATCTGTGCATCTGACTTCACCTGGGCTGTGTATTTCTTCAGCATTTTGGCGTCGGGCAGTGCCGCCTTGTTGATTGAGCCCATGGTCCAGTAGACGGAGTAGCCATTGACGTCCGGTTTCTTATCGCGTGAACCGATGCCCTTCACATTGACGACAAACAGGTTCTTCCCGTCAGTGGCGACCGCGCCAGGATACCAGCCGGTTGGGATAAATCCGTTGATCTTAGCCTTCTTGTGGCGTGCGTCGGCAAGAGTGATGTCGGCGATGGCGTTATTCCCACCATTGGCGACGTAAAGCCTGCTTCCGTCTTTGCTGAGTACAAGCGCGTTGGGCGCACTGCCAAACGGGAGCGAAGCCACGGGACGAACCAGGATATCATCGGTCACCTTCAGGCTGAGAGTGTCAATCACACTGATGGTGTCTAAATTCGCATTGGTGACATAGAGCGTCTTGCCATCCAGTCCCAGAACAAGCCCAGATGGGTGAAGCCCCGTGACCACTTGCGAGCTCTCCTTCAGTTCCTTGATGTCGATGACAGAGACCGTGCCGCTATTGGCGATCCCGCGCTCATCGACCAGCGTGTCTGTGCCAGAGGATACGGCGGTCCGTTCACCGCTTTTCGCCCGTCGGCCACCCCAGTTGGTCACATACGCGGTTTGGCCATCCCTGGACAACACCACATCGTAGGGTGCCACACCGACGGGGATCTCGGCCAGCAGCTTGCCTTGGAGCAGGTCGACCACGGCGAGTGAATTGCTCCTCGACAGGCAGACATACGCAAGCTTGTCATCGTCTGAAATGGCGATACCGCAGGCCACCGGCTCCCCCTTAATTGAGGGTTGAGGCAATACTATACCCCGCTTCCAGGATATCTTTCCATTAGGCAAAACCGCCGCCTGTAGGATCTTGTTTTGAGTGGTGACATACAGCTTACGTCCATCTTTGCTCAGCGCGATACCGTGTAGAGACGCGGTGCCGCTTTCGTAAGCAAGGGTGGCCTGGCTCTTGAGGCTGGCAGCATCTATGACGGCCACAGCACTGGTGTTCTTCACGTAGATCAGCCGGCCATCATGCGAGAGCACCATGTCGACAGGCCGCCCTGCGATCTCCAACACCTGGCCCGCAGGCCGGATCAGTTGCTTGGTAGGCACCACATAGCCTCCATCGGCCACCTTGCCCAACAAAACAGGGGCTTTGGCGAAAGCGATGGCGGGTAACATTACGGTAACCAAGGTAACCCAACCGGATTTCATCAGTACACTCCATCTAAACAGGCCTTTACATCAAGGCTATCAGTTTCGAATCGCGTCAGCATGACGCTGCCCGCAGAACTACTCGTATTTAACCCCCTATATGTACGGTGTCATGCAAATGCACGTCATTTTAGAACGCAGCCATATTCAGGCATGGATCACAACCTGTATCTGTCCATGGACAGCTCCGTCGAAATGGGTTTGAACCCTGGATGATGAACTGGTATATTGTGCATAAGCTCAACAACACCGCATCGACAGCCGACCATGCGAGCGGCATCAACTGCTGTGGCGCGTGAGCAAGGAGGCGATAAAGTGATAGAGTTTGATGCGACGATCGTCAGGCTGCCAGGTAAGATCGCGTGGCCGGTTTTCTACATCCCGGATTCCTTCGCGGAGGCCTTGGGCACCAAGAACCGCATCAATGTGCTGGCAGTGGTGGACGGCGCCGAGTTTCGCGGCACGCTGCTGCCCAGCAGTAACGGGCATTACCTGGTCTACAGCCAGGCCATACGCAAGCACTGCGGTAAAGAGATCGGTGAGAGCCTGTGCGTATCGCTGGAAGTCGATGACCAGCCACGCGAGCTGGAACTGCCCGAGGATGTGGTCGCGGCGTTAGATGGCACGGAAGCCGCGATGGAGAAGTTTGTGTTGCTTCCTTACTATATACGGCGTGATGAGATCAACAAGATCAACGACGCCAAGACGCAGCCTACGCGGGAGAAGCGCGTCAAGGCGTTGTTGGACAGACTGCTGGGGTAGGATGGGGAGTGACGCATAGTAGCGTATAGCTCAGAAAATCGTGTCATAATAACTGATGAAAGAGAACGCAGCGAACCGATGAAAGGGAAACAACATGGAGCTCACTACAAAGCTTGAGAACGATGATGTACTGTTTGTGATCAGCGATTATCCACTCGAATATCAAGCTGTGTTTCAAGAAGCTTACTATGAACTGGTGGATGGTGCTTATGTCAAACGGTTCTCGAAGGATCTCCCAAATATGTCGAGGATCCGGCGGAATTGGGAAAGCAACGCCGAAGCGATGTTTGCACAAATGGGCCACTTCGCGGTGGTAGATTGGGAGGCGGTGTTAATGCAACTCATTCCCATTCTAGATGACAACCGAATTGATTGGTGGCTGACAGGTAGTTGTGCCACATGCGTGTATGGTTTGCCCTTCAAGCCGCACGACATTGATCTGATGTTGACATCGAAGGACATCGATCTCGTGAACGAGCTGTTCGCAGATTATTTAATCGAACCGATCAGCAGCACCAATGGCTGGGTGGTTGACTATTTCGGCGTGTTATACATGGGAGCGAGAGTAGACTTAGCGTTTGATCCGGTAAGCATTGTGGACGACCCAGAACCAGCCGATTTTGGGCCATATGCCATGGCGAACCTTCAAGAGGTTTGCTGGAATGGGCACAATGTCAAAGTCCCGCCGCTAGAGCTGCAGCTTCAGGTGAACAAGAGGCGTGACCGTTTAGACAGAGCTGAAGCGATTTCGCAGTTCATCGACAGTCGGTGATTGGCTTACTACAACCGCAGCCAGGGTGAACGGTTGGGGTCGCTGCGCCAGACGGTATACGAGTAGACCGACAGGAAGAGCACCAGAGCCACACCCCCGATAAGGATCAGCCTGAGCAGCACGGTGGATTCCAGCAGAATGGCTCCCAACAGCATCACCAGACCGTAGATAATGGTCAGCTGACCGCCCAGCCGGTGGGTTTTGCTCCACGAGAGCTCGCTGGCGAGGGTCCAGGGCGTCCGGATGCCCGAGACGCGATTCATGCGCAGCTTAGGGAAGTAGTTGCCAATCACGATGAGCAGCAATCCAAAAGTGCCCCACATCACCACACCGACATCGATCTTCCGACCAAGCGCATTGCCAATCCCCACAGCCTGCAGCACGACCATCGGCGTGAGCGCGGCAATCCACATGATGGTCTTGACCGATGTGAGGTTCTGAAGTTTGGCCAAAATCATGAAGACCCCAATCATGATGAGTGTGCCGATTGGAAGCCCCAGCAGCGCGGTCGCCTTGTCTGAATAGGCGTCGGGTTGCCCCTGAAGGTTCGTGTGGGTGACCATCTGCTGCCCATCGGGGATCATGACCCATCCCACTGCGGTGATGATCAGCATAATGGCTAGAATACAACCGCTTGCGATTAGCAGTGGCCGGATACTGGATGCCGAGTTCTCTTCCATTGCCATGTCCTCCAAGACTGGGTAACCGATTATGACGGCTCTGAACGGGGGTTCATCACGCTTTTACCTGATGCCATCCGTTTGATCGCTTTGTTGAGGCCATCTTCTTTCAAGAGGCCGAAGCTGTCCAGCAGACTCACCATTGCATCCTCCAGCACGGAGGCATTCAGATGGTAGGTGATGGTAGTTTGAACCTTGTCACCGTAGATCAAGTCGGCCTCTTTCAAGATCGCGAAATGCCGAGAGAGGGTGGGCTTGGTGATCTCGAAATGCTCGGATATCTCACCCGCTGTCATGTCGCGTTCGCGCAGCATCTGCAGGATTTTGCGCCTGGTGGGGTCTGAAAGGGCCTTATACACATTAGCCATGACTCACCTGTTTGCTATTTCGTCTAACATCTAAATATACCTGTGGCGATTTTGGTTTGTCAAGTGGTTTTGAGGAGTTGGTGAATATTCCTATATGTGATCCAGCAGGCGACGGTAAATAATCTGAAGCGAAAGCGTCGGAGCACAGGGTTTGAGGGTGATAGGCGCGAAAAACGCGCCTATCGGTATGGTTCTAGCTATTCGGATGAGACTTCGTTCAGACAGCGCAAGGCGTTGAGCGATCGTGGATATCCCACATATGGCAGCAACTGCGTGATGACATTCAGCAATACATCCTTGACGTTACCGACTTTGAGATTGCCCTTAATGTGCCCCTTTAACTGCGGTTCGCACCCGCCCATCGAAAGCAGCATTGCGAATGTCATCAGTTCCCTTGTCTTGATATCCAACCCAGTTCGAGTGTAGTAATCACCGAAGCAGTTGGCAGACAGGTATTCTTGAATGTGTATCTGATCTGACGGCGACTGCTCATACATCCGGTCAATCATATCGCCGAAGATAGATTTCTGCACTGCCAGCCCGTTCTCACGTCGTGTTTCTGGGGTTGTCGTCGATTGGCTCTCCAACGGTTACTTGATTCCTCTGCTCGCTAATACCTCATTTGTTGCGTGCAGAAAATCATAGACCTTGGACATACCTACATATGCAACCGCCTGGTAGAGGATTTCCTTCGCTTCAATGGGTGTCACACCCACATTGAGTGCGCCTCCAAGCATGACCTTGTATTCGTTCACCGCCTGACACGCAATCATTGAGGCCAGGATCACCATCAACCTGGTACTCCTGTCCAACGTCCCGTGTCCGATCACTTCATCAAACGCGAAGTTATCGAACATCTCTATCAGACCGGGATCGGTAACTCTCAGCTCCGACTGGTGATCCGGGAACAACTCCGCGTGGTTCTTCCTGGCCGTTTCACTGATGTTCATCTTCCGGTCAACCTGTTCAACTGTTCCGGGTACCGTTCGCCTTGCGCCATAGAGGCAGCGATATCCAACTCACTGAGATCATCAGGGGTGAGTTCCACATTGATTGCTCCGATATATTCTTCCAGGCGATGAAGCTTTGTTGTTCCGGGGATCGGGACGATCCATGGCTTCTGTGCAAGCAGCCAGGCAAGTGCTACCTGAGCCGGTGCGGCACCCTTTTGTCCAGCAATCACACTAACCAGGTCAACAACAGCCTTGTTGGCTTTTCTAGCCTCTGATGTGAATCGTGGGACGATGTTACGGAAGTCAGAGCTTTCGAACTGGGTGTTCTCATCGATTTTGCCGGTAAGAAACCCCTTGCCCAACGGACTGAATGGCACGAACCCGATTCCGAGTTCTTCGAGCGTCGGAATGATCTCCTTTTCTGGTTCTCTCCACCACAACGAGTATTCGCTCTGCAACGCAGTCACAGGCTGGACTGCATGGGCTTTTCGAATAGTCTGCGCTCCAGCTTCAGAGAGGCCGAAGTGCTTGACTTTACCTTCTTGGATCAGCTCTTTCACGGCTCCCGCTACATCCTCAATAGGAACATCGGGGTCGACGCGGTGTTGATAGAACAAGTCGATTGAATCTGTATTCAGCCGTTTTAACGAGGCTTCGGCCACCTCCTTGATGTGCTCAGGGCGGCTGTCTAACCCGCCTTGCTTGCCGTCTACTATCTCAAACCCGAACTTTGTGGCTATGACTACCTGCTCGCGAACAGGTGCAAGTGCTTCACCTACCAGTTCCTCATTGATGTATGGACCATATATCTCAGCGGTATCGAAGAATGTAACGCCGAGTTCAACCGCTTTCCTTATAAGCGATATCATCTCCTGCGTATCGGCAGATCGACCGTAGCCAAAACTCATTCCCATGCAGCCTAGTCCCAGGGCAGATACTTCCAGATTCCGATTGCCAATCATGCGCTTTTGCATTTTGTTTCTCCGTTTCTTGGACATGTGGACATGCCACTATGCCAGCATTTAGTTTCTTGAGTGGTTATGAACACCCAGGCTCCACCCACTCTCCGAGCTTGGGGATGCTGTCAACTAACCGACAGCATCTATTTCGTTCTTGCTCATTACTGCATGCGGTATGCCATTCTAATCACACATCGAGCCAGTAGGCGATGTCGTTCTCGGCACTTTTCACGCTACCACCAACGATGGCCAGTCCTTCTTTGACAATCGCGTCGTGACAGGCCTTTTTGATGTCACTCACACTATGCCCCAATCCACTGCCTTCGTGGGTGCATAACGGATAGATAGCTTTGCCGGAAAAACTGAACTTTTCAAGGAATGTCCAAACCGGCATCGGCATGGTACCCCACCAGTTGGGATAACATAAAATGATATGATCATAGGCTTCGATGCTGTCTGGAAGGCTACGCAACTCCGGCCTTGCGTGTACACGTAACTCCTCCTTTACCTCCTTGGTGCAGGCGGTGTAGTCATCGGAATACGTCCTGACAGGGATGATCTGGTATAACTCTCCGCCGGTCAGTTTTTCAACCATACCTGCCGCGACTTCCGTGTTTCCTACCTCTAGGTTGACGATTCGGCCATCGACATAGTTATTACCACGCCTGGAGAAAAAGACGATCAGGGTTCTACCCTTCATTGGAGTCATCTGCTTATATCCTGACCAGTTGGTAGTCTGGGCTGCCCATCTTCAACTCTTTCATATACGTAAGTTGACGCAGGCCGCTTCTTGTCTCAATACGTTCTTTAAGGTCGTGAAGTTCCGCTTCGGGCAGACTGTATACCATGTCGATGGAAGCCTGCTCCACCGCCAGGATGTCTGTCGATGCTAGAATACCCAGGTTACGGGCTTTGACGGGAGCGGCTGAGATTCCTGCACAGTCGCAGTCCACAGACATATTTCGCAACACATTGATGTACACGATCTTCTTACCGAAATGATCTATGGTCGCTTTTGCCGACTCGACCATGTTTTCTTGAACGCCTTCGCCCTGCAGCCAGTTCTCGTAGTGCTCATCATCCTGCGCAGCGTGAACCATCTTCTTGCCAACTGGCCCGTCAACACAGCCGATAGCGATGTTCTTCATTGATCCGCCATATCCACCCATGGCGTGTCCTTTAAAGTGTGTGAGTACTACCATCGAATCATACTTGAGCATGTTTACTCCCACCGACATCTTCGTAAAGTGCTTGCCGTTAATCACGGGGATCATCACCGCGCCGTGTTCGTCCATGATGTCCACCGGGCAGAAATCCCAACCGTTGGTTTTAAGAGTTACGCGATGGTCCGTAGTATTCTGCCTCTTGCCTTTATACAAGGTGTTTGTTTCAACAAGGTTGCTGTTGGGTATCTGCTGCTGCAGGGCCATCACCATGTTGCGCGGTAGAATGTTGGGGCCGTGGGGTTCTCCTGTGTGTATCTTGATGGCCGTCTTGCCTGTTATTCCACGGCTGACTTTGGCATATATTCGTAGTAATCCATGTTCGCCGATGTCGTTGGTGAAATAGACCTGCGGCCTCTTTGACATCGCGTATGGGGGGGCGTCGAGAGCTTTGGTTCCGGAAGTGGCTATCGCCGCCAACAATGTTGCAGATGCTTTTAGAAAGTCGCCCCGAGAGATATTTTGATCCATGTATTCTATCCTTTCATTACGAATTATGTCTGCATTTGGTGGGCCTTCGTAGTGATCTATATATATGTTAAGACAGCACCATGCCACTTACAATACACAATACTCCTAATTTCTTGCCTAAAACTACATGAAGTAACATTAATAGGCGATATGCTGTTGACAACACCTCTAGAGGTTAGTACCATACAATTGTCACGTTATTAGGTGACCTAGTAGGAGGAATGCACTTGGATCATGACCTTGTCGATAGTAAAGACCGTCGGCTGGCAGAGCTCATAGAGCCGCTCACAACAAATGACGGGTATACCGAATCCTCGCTGAAGGGCGTCAGATTTCTGCGGTCGACCGTGACCATTCCCAGGCATCCCGTCGTATATGAACCGAGTATTGTGATCATCGCTCAGGGGCACAAGACGGGCTACCTTGGGGAAAAGGTCTACAGATATGACGCGCGTAACTACCTGGTGTTGTCTGTACCGCTGCCATTCGATTGCGAGACTGTTGGCACCCCAGAGGAGCCGCTGCTGGGCGTTTCGATCAGTGTGGACGTGGCCACCGTGAGTGAGCTGCTGCTGGATATGGATGACAGTAACTCGATGTCGAGTTCCATACCGCGTGGAATCTACTCCTCGCACCTCACCGATGAACTGATGGATGCGTTGATACGGCTGCTGGAGTCGTTGGGCAATCCTCTTGATGCGCGCATCCTGGGGCCGCAGATCGTCAGGGAGATCGTCTACAGGGTGCTGTGTGGCGAACAAGGCGAATCGCTGCGGTCGTTGGCACTCCGGCACAGCCGCTTTAGCCAAATCGCGAAGGTGCTGAAGCGTATGGATAGCGAGTATGATTCCGAGTTTGATATCAGCACCCTGGCCAATGAAGCCAATATGAGCGTGTCGTCCTTCCATAGCAACTTCAAAGCGGTCACGGCTGTGTCACCGCTGCAGTATCTGAAGAGCATCCGGCTGCACAAAGCCAGGATGATGATGGTTCAAGACGGTATCGGGGCCAGCAGCGCCGCTTTCAAGGTGGGGTATGAAAGTGCGTCGCAGTTCAGCCGCGAGTTCAAACGCTACTTTGGGTGTAACCCGAAGGAAGCCACCGGGAAGATGCTGGCAATTGCGGGAGCTGCTGGTCAGTCTGCGATAAGCTAGGTCCGTTCACTGGTGGGAATGATCCATTTGATAAGCTCATCCCATTACCGCATAATGGAATCACGATAACGAGCCGTTCTGGCGATCGCAACGGAGGATCACAGCAGATATGGAGATTGAAATGCTACTTCGGACACTCACCATTCTTGTTTGCCTAATGACATTCGCCTGTACCGCAATAAGGCCTGCGGCCGCTAAACCCGCCGCCAAGTGGAAACTAGGCACGCCGATTGTGACCTACTGGGCCGGGCCGAGTGACTTTATGGAGCTCAACGACCGGACCGCTGAACAGCTCAGAGCTGGCGGTTGGAATGTGGGCTGGGCAAAGACACCCGAGGAATTGGATGTGTATCATCGCCACGGTCTACGCGTCATGCTGAAGGTGGGTACCCCCAATGTGGATGACCCGGCACAAGCAAAAGCGCTTGAAGATATTGTCGTCAAAGTGCGCAACCACCCGGCGCTGTATGCCTATTACATCGTAGATGAACCAGGTGCTGGCGCGTTCCCCGCACTGGGTAAATTGGTGGCCTTCCTGCGCAAGTTGGACCCCGCACACCTCGCGTTCATTAATCTGCTGCCGACCTACGCATCCCCTGAACAGCTTAACGTCACCGATGATGCCGCGGCGAAGGCCAAAGTGGGCATACCATCGAATTTCTCAGGCATCGATACCGGCAATGGCACGGTACTGCGTTACCAGGAGCACCTGCGGCAGTTCATCACCACCGTCAAGCCTGAGCTGATCAGTTACGACCACTACCACTTCATGAAGAACAGCGATGGTCCGCAGTATTTCCTGAACCTGGGGTTGGTCCGGCTCGCGGCGATGAAGGCTGGCATCCCGTTCATGAACATCATCCAGACCTGCGACTCGCCCGCTGAAGGCTGGCGCGAGCCGGTGGCGAACGAGCTGCGCTGGCTGACTTACACCTCGGTGGCATATGGTGCTCAAGCGATAGCACACTTCCGTTATGACCTCGGGTGCTGGAAAGACCCAAAGGAAGCCACGGTACCGCTGCCGCTCTACTGGGCGTTGTCGCAGATCAACCGTGAGTTTGTGGCGATCGCCACGGAGCTGCAGCCCCTCAAGTCGCTGGGTGCTTTCCATATCGGCAAGATGCCCATCGGTGGAGTTGCCTTGCCCGCTAATGCGGTGTTTGCACCCGATCGGCGGTCACAGGACTTGGTGCTGGGCACTTTCGGCAAGAGTGCAGATATGCCCACCCATGTGGTAGTGGTGAACCTGGACTACAAGAAGGCGGTCAGCACCACGCTGCTCGGCCCTGGTGCGATGGAGGTGTTCCATCCCGCTACGAAGGTCTGGACGAAGGGCAGCTCGCGGCTGAAGCTCGACCTTCCGCCCTGCGGCGGAATGCTCGTTCGGCTGGCGCGGTAGGGGGCGAGGGCGGTGTATGGTTGACCGCAACCTGTAAATGGTGATGGCATCAACCCATCGAATTACGCGCTGTGGAAAATCCAGCACCCACGGAGTGGGTAGCAGTCCTTACAGCCAGAGGTGAGCGAAGCGATACCCCTGGAAAGCGGTGCATCACATTACCCCGAAGTGGGTCGAATCCCTGATCCCATCTTCATTGTCTGAATAGACCCACTTCGGGGTAGGTGCCTTATGGGCGCCAACCACGGGTATCGCTGATGCTCACCCGTGGCTATAAGAATCATACCCACTTCGTGGGTGCCCGGACTAGCCATTACCGGTGGCTAGGCTGAATTCTATTTCCGCGACATAAATGTCTCGGCTATTGATCAGCAAGCCCGTTCAAACGGGCTGCGGCCCTTCGTGCCGACGGTGGTAACGACTTCATAGACTGCTTCAGCAGTCTTGTTGTTCAATAGCCGAGACATTTATGTCGCGGCCTATGGGGAATACAACTCCGGTACGCATTTGTTCAGGTCTTTGATTGTGCATGTGTAAGCAGGTCTGCCCAGGCGTGCTGGTGAACATATCCATAACCAACCACACAATGAGGAAACCCGTGATGCTCTACCGTCTGCTCGCACTATTCGCCATGCTTACCATGCTCTCCACCAGCGCCCTCGCGGCGCCGGATTACCTGTGGCGTGAGGCGGAGACCGCCGACACGGCCAACTTCGCTGTTCAAGCGACGCCTGGATCGCCCGAGTTTAGCGGGGGACAGTGGCTGAAGGAGGGCATCCCCGATGGGGGCACACTGAGCTATAGGCTCAACGTGCAAATACCAGGTGATTACCACCTGTGGCTGCGCATCGGCATGGAGTTCATCCGCGCCAGCATGCAGTGGCGGATCGACGGTGGCGAGTGGAAGACCATCGGCCCCAACGACCTGACCACGAACCTGACGGGCATCTGGTACTGGGCGGAGCTCTCATGGATGAATGCTGGCACGGTAAACCTCAAAGC
The DNA here is from genome assembly GCA_963677485.1 of Armatimonadota bacterium. GTDB lineage: Bacteria > Armatimonadota > HRBIN16 > HRBIN16 > HRBIN16. The sequence continues at coordinate 3,712,826 of OY781964.1, forward strand.
TGGTGCGCACGAGCTGGAAGTGAAGTTCGGGCCGAAAACGGGCGATAACATGGTGGCGGCGTTTGACTGCTTCTGTCTGGTTCAGGGTGACTGGCAGCCCGATGGCGCGTTGAAACCGGGTGAGCAGCCGAGTAGCGAACTCGACAAGCAAGCCGCAGCGCAGATATTCAGCTTCCCCAATACCGCAGTATCCACCCCAGGCGAACGGCAAAGCCTCTCGTTGAACGGCGTGTGGCAGGTTGCGCGGCACGATGACCTCGATATGAACAAAAACCGCTATGAACCGGTGCGCGACTTCCCAGCGGAGCCGCGGTGGCGCGGCATCAACATCCCCAGCGACTACGCCAGCCAGGTTTCGGCTCTCAAGCTGGGACACCGCGTCTGGTTCCGCACCAAAGTCGACATCCCTGCCAGCATGTCTGGACGCAGCTTCATGCTGGACTTCGCGGGCACGAACTGGATCGCCTCGGTAGTGGTGAACGGCCAGTTCATGGGATGGCGGAAGTCCACCCGTGTGCCGTGGCAGTGCGACATCACGAAGGGCATCAAGCCCGGGCAGGTGAATGAGGTTTGGATCGGCATCAAAGGCTTCTATTACACCATCGACAACGACAACCTGAACAAATCGCGCAACATCCCGCTGGACGCCATCCGCCAATGGCCTCCGCATTTCGTGGCGCCCATCATGCCCTCCACCAAGGGTGACGCGGATGGAGTGATGTGCGGCATCACCGACCCCGTGAGCCTGGTCGTAGCCGGAGCATCGGCGTATGTGTCGGATGTATTCGTAAAGACGACGGTCACTGACGCGCAGTTCAAGCCCACTAACAAAAAGATCAACGCTGAGATCACGCTGACCAACCCCACGGATCAGGACGCGACGGTGAGTGTGAGCGCGGAGGCGGTGTTCGCGGGGAGCCGGAACAGCGAAAAGGCTCTGGCACCTGTCAGCGTGACTGTGCCTGCCGGTAAGTCACAGATGGTGACCCTCACCGCTCCCTGGCCCGAGGCGAAGCTCTGGTGGCCGCAGCAGAATCCGGCCAATATGTATACCCTGCGCACATCCGTTGCGGTGGACGGTAAAGTGGTGGATATCCACGAGCAGCCGTTTGGCTTCCGCGAAGTGAAGATCGATGGTAAGTATATCCGCATCAACGGTCTGAGGCGGAACTTCTGGAACCTGCTGGGCGGATTATCTGGCTCCACCGATGCCCAAAGGCTCAGCAACTTCTACCTGGGCAACAACCGCTTCGAGCGGTTTAGTGCCGACATCAATGGGCAGATCCCTTCATCAAGCAGGTGTGAGCAACTCGAGTGGGCCGACAAACACGGCATTCCCGGACGGCTCTCCACCATGATCGACGGCATGGCTATCACGTACACATTGGAGAACCAGACCACATGGGAGAATTTTAAGGAACACATCGACCAGGTGGTGCGGAACTATAGAAACCATCCTTCGGTCATCGTGTATAGCCTGGAGAATGAGCTGCTGTTCATCAACGGCGCGCTCACGCGGGATGCGAAAGGGATGGACCTGGTCGAAGAGAACGCGCAGAAATACCTGGTGGACACCGCGCATCAGCTTGATCCCACACGGCCGGTGATGTTTGACGGCGGCGGTGCCTTCAAGAACAACACGGTGGACATCTGCTGCACCCACTACGCCGAAGATGGGTTCCACCCGGATAACGCCTTTCCGATGGACAAGATCATCAGCCAGAACCGCTGGAGCTGGGACATGAAGCGGCCCTATAGTGCGGGCGAGGTCGCCTACTTCTCGGGAAATAACTCCGACCACGCCTGGATCGGCGGAGAACTGGCCTCCACCGGAAAAGTGGGCGCGATCAAGTCGTATGCCAAGTATATGAAGTATCTATTTGAACGATACCGCTGGAACGATGTGGCGATGATCTGCCCGTGGACCGGCATGGCTGATGCCGAAGAGACCTGGAATGCCATGAACGAGATCGCTGCCTTCACGCGGGAGTACAACAGCAGCTTCTTCGGCGGGGAGAAGATGACGCGCACGGTGAAGGTGTTCAACGACACCTTCTCAACTGACCCACTCAACTTCACCTGGAAATTGATGGCCAACGGCAAGATGGTCGGCAGCGGGACACAACAGCTCAGCATCGAGCCGGGATTCGCGAAGCAAGTGTCGATTAGCTGTGTCTCGCCGAAAGTGACCGCGCGGGTCAACGGCCAGCTCATTCTTCAAGTCACCCAGAAGGGCGCGAAGCCCTTCAAGGATGTGAAGCCGGTGGCCTTCTACCCGCGAGTGCAGGGTGTGAAGCTGCGCCGCAGCTTGTATGTGATTGAGAGCAAGGGCGTGACCAGCAAGTCACTAGCCAGCTTGGGCATCATCGCCAAGCCGGTCAAGAGCGTGGCGGGTATCAAACCCGGTGGCATCGTGCTGGTAGGTGATAATGCTGTGGCTGAGAAACAACCCGTCAACGATCTGATGGGATATGCCCAGAGCGGTGGTCGTGTGGTGATTCTGGAGCAGGATCAGCCGATCCTGGGTGACCGTTTTGGCTCCCCGCTGAACATCGGGAAGGGACTCGACAAGAACCCCTACAACGCCAATTTCGCGTTTGCACAGCAGGGCACCAAACTGCTGGACGGTCTCGATAGCCTGACGCTCTCCAACTGGGCAGGGTTTGGCTCCACCAGCAAGACGGTCTGGGAGAAGAGCTCTGGAGCCGCTCGTTCTTGGATCACCTGTGGACCGGCACTGAACGGCTCCACGCTGATCGAGATGCCGAAGGGTAAAGGCGAGGTGATCGCCACGCAGATGCGGGTGGGTGAACTGCTCATGGTGGAGCCGGCGGCGCAGTTGCTTCTGGCCAACATGCTCAAGCGGGCTGATACCTACACAAGGCCGTCGGCCACGGTGGGGGTCTACGCTCCTGACAGTACAGAGGTAGGCGAGTTCATCGCAGGCCTGGGCTGCCAGCAGAAGAAGCTGGCTAAGCTGACCGATGGGTTGAATCTGAAAGGGACACCGGTTTTGGTTGTTCATGCGTCGATAGCCGGTCTTGAAGCGCTCAGTGCGGCTAATGCGCAGCTCAATGCGTATACACAGGCGGGTGGATACGTCATGATGATGGGCTTGCAGCCAGATGGTCTGGCACTATACAACAAGCTGCTGGGTACTCAGCATGTGATGCGCGAGTTCCGGCGGGAGTCTGTGCAGCTTATCGACGATCCGCTGATGGCTGGGGTCAGCAGCTCCGACTTGTCGCAGTTCACCGATCAGGTCATCGCGCCATGGTCTGGGCAGCGCAACGTCTCGCGGGATCTATTCAGCTATTGCCTGGACGGTGAGGATATCGCCCCGTTCTGCTTCGGAGCACCCAACCCGGACTACCCTGAGGCGAACGGCAACGGAGCCTATAACCTGGTGAACGGGCTGTTCAACGCCGACATGTGGTGGTATATTGACCAGATCAGCTACGACCCGACCAAACCCGAGAATGAACTGGTCAGCTTCAAGCTGCCCGTGAGCAGCAAGCTAAAGTCCATCACCATCTGGAACAACAAGAATTATGACACGGTGAAGGAGTGCGATATCCGCCTGAACGGCAAATCCGTCAAGAGGGTAGAGTTGCCGGATTCCTTTGACGCTGTGGAGGTGCCTTTAGGCGGAGCCTCCGCTAGCAGCCTCATGTTGACATCGCTGAGCACACGCGTTCATGGCACATCCAAGCTGGTGGGTCTGGATGAAGTGAAGATAATCCGTGAGGTGCCGGAGTGGTATAAGGGGCGGGTCTATCCGTTGGTCAACAGCGGGGGACTGATCCGCTACCCGCGTGGCAAAGGTGGGTTCGTGTTGAACAATCTGAAGCTGGATACACCGGCTCGCAAGGACTTCCCCGAGAACCTTGCCAAGAAGCGGCGCGTCACCTCCGTGCTATTGCAGAACCTGGGCGTGGCCTTCAATAGCGAGGATGCGGTGAGCCAGGAGGGCCAGCAGCTTGGTCCTAACGGGCTGCCGATCTACATCCCGCCCACCGGCAGAGCCAATCTTGGCGAGAAGGAGTAAGGGAATGGCAAAGCGCGTGCGGAAAAGCCGTATCATGACCACCAGCGATTATATACAGCAGCTCACACAGCTCTTTGACGACAAGTTTCGTCGGCCAGCGTCGTTTTACAACAATGGCTGCTGCGTCGGCGACGATGAAGCACGGCTGCTGATCGAAACACCAAGGGCAAAACTTACCGAAGAAGAGTTGAGTAGTCCGATCGATCACGCTTGCGGTTGTTTTGGCACATTCGAGCAGATGGCATATTACGTGCCCAGGTTGATGGAGATTCTGAATGAATCGGAAGATGGATTTACACATGGGTGCCTCAACTTCAGCTTTTTTCGGCTGCTGGTCGACCATGAGCAGCAATATCGCGTTTTGGGGCTGTGGGACAGTATCGAAAACACAATGTATAGCATATTTGCCGATCGAACATCCACTTTTGTTTTAGTAGGCAGCGACTACACTGTGTGTTCGGATCTGTTGAATGAGTTGCTTGAAGGTTTCTTCCAACCTGTGCTACACAACAGAGCAGGCGTAAGCAGTCCCTGTATGACCCAGTGGGATGAATTCATCGCGAAGTGGGCTGATGAAGGGGATCCTCACATGATAGCTCATCTCTTATCGTTCGTCCGATGGCAGGCTATCGATGATGACTGCATTTTGCCGGAGAGCTTCATGACGCGACTGAAAGATCAGGCGTATTCATCATCCCTACTCAAGCGTGCAGAACCTGCGTTAGTCTCAATGCCGTCAGAGTATTGGTTGTACGTTGTGCGAGAGTGTCTTGAGGAATTCGCGAAGCGTGATTAACACTAGATACTCCACGCCGGTATGGACGCCGTGGAAGCCGTGATTGGCAGCGATTGTTGCGCCAGGCAGATCACGCCTCCGGGACCTATGGGTAACCCAAGCTTCTCGAGTGTTGAGAAGGCCCGCACATCGGCGACGGAAGGCGAAGCCGACTTCTTAATCTCAAGCGGGTAGATGGTGCCATCTTGAACGATCAGTAGGTCAATCTCCTTCTGGTCTCGATCGCGGTAGTAGTAGAAGGGCGGTTGTTTGCCGTTGTGCAGGTAACCCTTAAGAAGCTCCGAAAGGACCCATGTCTCCAGAATGGCACCAGACATCGCCCCCGCCTCTAGTGTCTCAGGGCTAGACCATTCGGTCAGATATGAGCATAGGCCTGTGTCGAGGAAGTAGAGTTTGGGTGCCTTGACCAGTCTTTTTCCGAGATTGTGGTGATATGGCTCCAACAGATAGACTACGCCCGATGCTTGCAGAATCGACAGCCAGCTTTTGGCTGTGTTTACGGTGATGTCTGCGTCACGTGCCAGATCGCTCAGGTTCAAAAGCTGTGCCGATCGCGCCGCCGCGATCCTCAAGAATCGCAGGAACGCGAGTTCGTCACCCACTTTGGCTAGGTCGCGTATGTCCCTTTGCAGGTAGGTTTGGACGTAGGAACTGTAAAACAGGCCTTTGTCCATCCCATCTGACAAGGCGATGGCAGGGTACGACCCACGCCAGATCATATGATATAGCTGCTGTAGGGTCAAGCTATGCCCGACTGGAGGCTGAACTGCTGATGGTAGAAAAGGACGATGCACTGAACCTTGGCCGACCATCTCCCAATGGCTGAGACCCAGCAATTGGACCACTGCCACTCTGCCAGCCAGTGATTCTGAAACACCTTTCATCAGGTGAAACTGTTGTGAGCCGGTCAGCCAGAAAAGGCCGGGTTGATGTGTGTTGTCAACCTCCATCTTGATGTATGGCAGCAGCTCAGGTGCATATTGGATTTCGTCGATGAGCAGAGGCGGCCTGTATCGTTGGAAGAAGAGAGCAGGGTCACGCTTCGCGAGCTCCAACACCAGCGGGTCATCTAGCGAGACATATGTGCGGTCAGAATAACTCAGGTGGCGCAGGAAGGTCGTTTTGCCGACTTGCCGTGCTCCGGTGACCATCAGCACCGGAAACTGCATCCCAGCCGACCTGGCGAAACTCTCAAGCGTGCGTGGTAGATACATGGCACGTAATCTCCGTCTATATTGCAATCCAATTGCAATATAGACGGATTATTTTGTATTGTCAAGCGTGTGGTTGGCGATGTGTTGATATATTGCTATACTCAACACATATCGGTGTGTGGTCATCTTGCTGATTGAAGAGGTGCTGTCTGTGTTTGCCCTGAAACTCTCCGGTGATACCGAGCTCAAACTGCTTCAGCATTCGAATGCAGATGAGCTCTTCTCGCTGGTGGAAACAAACCGCGAGCATCTGCGGGCCTGGCTGCCCTGGGTAGACAAAACACTGTCTGTGAGCGACATAGAGACCTTTATAAACCGATCACTACGTCAGTATGCGGGAGATGGTTCGATCACGGCCGGGATATTCGATCGTGGCTCTGTGGTGGGGGTGATTTCACTCACTGTTCGGGATCCGGGGCGGCACGAAATCGGCTACTGGCTCGACAAAGACCACCAGGGCAGCGGCATCATGACCATTGCCTGCAAAGCATTGATCGAGTTCGCATTCCACCACACGACGGCTCAACGGATCGACATCCGCGTGGAGCCTGCCAACGATCGAAGCAGGGCGATCCCCGAACGGCTCGGATTCACATGGGAATCCGTATACAGAGAACCCGTTCTGCACACCAATGACCCCGGTCGCGAGCTGGTGACCTATGTCATGCCTAAGGAAGCATGGCTGAGATCACGAGCTACCTGAGTTGATGCCTACCCCTGACGCCAAAACAGGCCGGTGGTCGGATGCCTGGCTGTTGACCACCGTCACACTCGATGCCGTAAGCTCAGGGCTCGCCAGCATGTAGTCGATCCTGCAATCCGGCGTGTCTGCCGGGAAGGTGAATTCTACATCACCGTCCTTGACCGCTAGATCACGCTGCCCCGTGAGGCTGATCAACGTGCTGACGGCCGCGTGGTCGGCGGTTTCGTTGAGGTCACCACAGATTATTTTGGGCCCAGTGGTGGCGTTGATCGCGGCAGCAGTTTCACCAGCCTGCTTGATGCGCTCTTCGCCGTTCAAGCCCCAGTGAGTGCAGAACACGCTCAAATCGCCCTGTTCTGTCGATATCTGCACGCGGATCATGCCCCGCTGTTCGCCCACGCTGGGCAGCAGGTATCTATCGGATTGGACCACAGGGTAGCGCGTCAATATCGCGATGCCGTAGCGGTAGTGCGGGAGGGTCAGAATGCCATGGAACTCCACATGCATCGCCAACAATCGAGCTAAATCTGCGGGTTGATTCCCGAAACCCACCCCGGGCTCCCATTGCTCCACCTCTTGCAGACAGACGATGTCGGCTTGCGAGGAACGGATGGTGTCGACGATTCTCTCCACAGAGCGTATATCATCGATGCCTCGGGTGCCTCGGACATTGTAGGTCAGGATGTTCATTCAAGCCTCCCATCGCTCTATCGGAAAATCCGTGTTTGTCGACAGTTCACAATTGCAATACAATGAACTGAACTTCACTTATTCAGGAGCATTATCACATGCATGATACAGATATTCCGACAGGTTTCCCCAATGATCCCATCATGGCTGGGCCGGACGAGGTGACTCGTGTCGTGAGCTGGGCGAAAGCGGCATTCGCCGGGGCACCTCTCGAGACGTGGGACGCGTTACTCATCAAGCCGACATCTCTGCCATTCACCTTCAAACTCAACGGGGTGGCATCTACGGAGTTCCTCGACCGCTGGCATCACAGCAGTGTCAGCACGGAACTAGAAGACAAGCTGCTGATCGACGCAGAGTGGTCGGAACCCGCTACCGGGTTGACCATTACCGTTGAGGTCAAGGTGTTCAAGAAGTTTGCGGCCATCGACTGGCTGCTACGATTTGAAAACAAGGGTAGCGCAGAGACACCCATTATCGAAGATATCAAGACCGTGGACATCACGTTGGATACGAATAGCCGAGAGTGCGCTCCGGTGCTGCACCAACTGCACGGTGATTCGTGTGGAGGGCAGAGTTTTGCGCCTTTCGACACGGAGCTGTTCTGGTCTGGGCAGGTTCTCACCATGGCTCCCAGCGGCGGACGGCCGTCAAACGCCACGGCTTTCCCGTTCTTTGACTTTGAGTATGAGGGGCAAGGTGTCATCACCGCAATCGGTTGGTCTGGGCAGTGGTCCGCGAGTTACCATCGGTCTGATGATAAGCTGCAAACGGCCTTTTGTGCAGGGCAGGAGCTGACGCATCTGCAGCTCCAACCCGGGGAGTCCATCCGCACACCTCGAGTGCTGCTGGTGCCCTGGGCAGGTGATCGCGCACAGGCGCATAACCGCTTCCGCCGCTTGATGATGGACGAATATCTACCAAGGCCAAATGGCCACTTGATCAACATGCCTGTGGTGTTGCAGACATTTGACCTGTACCACAACTTCTGCACCGACCATGTCGATTTTGCCGACTGGGCGACCGAAGCAGGCCAGATTGAGGCGGTAGAGGCTGCACACAAACTGGGTTGCGACACCTACTGGTTTGACGCCGGCTGGTTTGTGGGTGACTTCCCAGCAGGAGCCGGAAACTGGTTCTGCAAACCCAAAGAGTTCCCGAATGGTCTGAAGCCGGTTAGCGATCGCTGCCATGAGTTGGGCATGAAGTTTGTGCTCTGGTTTGAACCCTGCCGTGTGGCTCCCAATACTCAGATTGCGAATGAGCATCCAGAGTGGCTGTTGGGCGATTCATCCGCGGATAGGCTGTTCAACCTGGGTATCCCTGAGGCCAGACGCTGGATGACAGATATGCTCTCAAGCCGGATCACGGAGTTCGGCGTGGATGTCTATCGCGAAGACTACAACATCGACCCACTGGGTTTCTGGCGATCTTGTGACGCCTCCAACCGGCAAGGCATGGCGGAGATACGGTTTATTGAGGGCCATTACGCCATGTGGGATGAGCTACTGGAGCGGCACCCGGGTCTGTGGATCGACAACTGCGCCAGCGGCGGCCGGCGGATCGACCTGGAGACCATCTCACGATCCGTGCCGCTGTGGAGAAGCGACACCGGCTGCTTCAGCGGTCACCCAGAGTGGAACCAACTGCAGTCGGCGGCGCTCAGCCAATACCTGCCCTTGCACACCGCGTGCGGATGGAGCCATGATGCTTATACGCTGCGCAGCTCTGCCACGTCTGGCGTGATCGTGCAGTTACCTTATCATGACGAGGAATTCCCGTACGAGGAGGCACGGCAGGCCATCGCGGAGGTGGAGCAGTGCCGTCAATACTGGTATGGCGACTTCTACAACCTGACTGGCATCACCTCTACGGTCGATGACATGATCGCCTACCAGTTCCATCGCACCGACCTGGACGCAGGTGTGGTTTATGTGTTCCGCAGGCAGCTCTGCCTCTACAGTGGGCTGGTGTTGGCATTTCAGGGGCTCGATCCTGAAGCGGGCTATCAGCTAGAGGTAATCGATGACCACCGCCACATCGTGCAGTCTGTTGAGTTTACTGGTGTGCAGCTTCAGGAAGAGGGTTTCGAAGTGCGGCTGCCGAGGAAGTCTAGCGTGATCATTCGGTACCAGCGACTGACCTCTGGGGGGTAGATATCAGGTAAAATCAAGCTGAATGGTAAAGGAGTCAAACCGATGACTGACAAAGTTCTTTACTGGCTCGAAATAGCTGATTACGATCTCGACACCGCACGTGACATGCTTAAGGCCAAGCGTTACGTGTACGTAGGGTTCATGTGCCACCAGGCTGTTGAGAAGGCGATGAAAGCGGTGGTCGCATCAACTGGTGTGTTTCCGCCGAAGATACACAATTTAAAGGCACTTGCTGAAAAGGCCGGATGTCTTGCTAAAATGAGTCCTGAGCAGATAGCCTTCCTGGTGGACCTGACACCGATGAACCTGGAAACGAGGTGTCCTGAGGAGAAAAAGAAAATCTATGACTTGCTGACGGCCAGTTATAGCAAGGAAATACTCAGGAAAACGGAGGAGTTCTTATGTTGGATAAAAGCTATGTTGTAGAGTGCGTGCGCCGATTAGCTGATCTGGTACGACACGATGCAGATATCCAGCAGGTGATATTGTTCGGCTCATACAGCCACGGAACTGCCAATGATGAAAGTGACATTGATGTTGCCGTGGTGACTGATACCGAAGATAACTGGTGGCCCAGGGTGACTGATCTGTGGCGGATGTGCAGTGATGTTGACTCAATGATCGAACCGCACCTGATGTATTCCGGCTCAGACCGCAGCGGCTTCCTTGAGGAAATCCGCCGCACGGGCGTGTTGATCTACGAACGCCAGAGTGCGTGATACCCCCAAGTGTGAAGAAGCCCATCCGACATGCTTATGTCGGATGGGCTTCTTCATGGTGATGTAACCCTACTTGGTAGTTTTGACCTCATACACACTACCCGACTTCAGCTTCACGCTGCCGGCACCGGGCAGATGGAGCTTCAGGCTTTGCACGATCTCACCCTGTTTCCATGGCATCATGAAGCAAAGCCTCTTCTGTGCATCCGGGAAGCGAATCTGCCGAGACACGATCCCTGCGTCTTCCTTACCCGGTAGTGACCAGCTTACCCGCAGGTCCCTGGTGGGCTTCTCTACTTGTATCTCCAGTTTGAGCAGGTTCAAACCATCGGAGTTGACTTCGAAATCTGACATAGGCAGCACGATGTAAGGATCATTACCCATGACCGTGAAGCTGGCAACACCCTTGGAAGTGCCCTCATACTTGATGTCATGCAAGGTGGCTGAAGGCAGACCCAGAGTGCTGATATCTAGTTTCCACTTTCGCACGGAGGTGGCTTGGTGGTCACCTGATGTCAGCTCATTCACCACTTTTTGCAGTGGGGCGAGGTGCTGCTGCAGGTAGCTATGTTCGGATATGCTCATGCGCTGCAACATGTTGGCGATCTTCTTCATTGGAGCTTGCTTGGAGTTGCCATTGGCGGTGCTGGCCTGAAGCACGCTGTCAGCCAGGTCATCCCAGGTTGACAGTGGCAGCGGCTCACCCAGGGTTTCCAGAATCTGCTTGCGAGGCATCACCTTAAGCTTGCCGGCTTCTTTCGCCTTTTCGACTATCGCCAGCAAATCCGATATCTTGGCGCTGGCGTAACCGGAGCCGCTGTATTCGCAGCCCTCGCCTGAATACCAGATTTTGACTTCGTCACCAGCGATCACGGCTGAACAAGCGCGCACACCCAGGTGACCCCATGTTCCCCAGTCCGACCAGGTGACGATCGGGTCACTGCTCTGGAAGGGCGGTTCTGTGGTAGCGATGTCGTCATACTTCACCCAGTTGACTCCATCCAGCGAGAACGCCCATCCCAGCCGCTTCACCCCAGCCACAAACTCATCATTGGTGATGTGTCCGTGGTAGAAGCAATGGTAGCTGGCGCCGGATTTACCTTTATATATACGTGTTTGTGTCTCTTCATCGCCCAGCTTCAGCATTGCGGCGGCCGACAGCCAGCCGCTGTCCCATTCGCCTGGTTCGCCCTGGGTGATCACAGGACTGAGGGATGACTTCTTCCAATGGATACAATCACTGCTTTCAGCGTATCCGAACTCGTTACGGTAACCTCGCTCAGCGAAGTTGATACCCGTATACCACATCTTCCAGATGTTGCCATCCTTGATGAACGAGTGGTCGCCAATCACGTTCTCGTCCCAGGCACCCGTCGGGCCCATGTAAAATAGGGGATTGCCGGGTTCGGATGTCCAGTGGATGCCGTCCTTAGAGCGGTGCAGACCCATGCCATCCCACCAGTTGGCGTTGATGGTGCTGCCGGCTGGGTGCCACATGAGATACTCGTCTCCGTACTTCAGACCGTCGGCATCGGCCTCATTGAAGTCACCCCAAGTTCCTGGGGCTCCCAGAGGTTTCACCGCCTTGGTGCCGGCTGGCTGCGTCCAGGTGATGCCATCCTTGGATTCCGCATACGCCTGGCCATCACCGCTGCTGTACCACATCTTATAGGTGTCGCCGTCCAGGATCACGGTTGGCGAATAGGCGTCGATGTTCAGCGGGTTCCCGGCGTAGACGGTGAACGGGCTTTTCGATCGCAAAGCTGGCTTCACCGATATATCGCTGAAGGAACCGGTCGCCGCCGCGGCGTAGAATCCAACCATTCCGCTGGGATGCTGTGATACCTTGTTTTCGACCGCGTGCCCTACATACTGACCGTCGATATAACAGTAGATGCCAGCCCGGTCCGTCACCACTTTCATTCGATACGGATGGTCAAACTTAGCCTGAAACGGGAAGGTGCCCAGCGTGGTGAACTGCAGATTTCTGACAACCTCGATGGTGACCACTTTCCGTGGCGCATTGAACCGCACGTTGATGAAATCATCTGTCGCATCGTTACCACGCAGGATCAGGCCGAGGCCTGCCCAGGATTCCCCGTTGTTCGATTGCATGTTGATGGTCGCCTCGAACACACAGTCTATCCATTCATATCCATTCACGAATGTGCGTGCTCTGACGGCATCGACATCTGTGGATTGGAGGGAAGTTCCGTCTAGATTCCATGTGCCTTCCTTGGTGATCAGGTTGCCAGCGAGCTGGGCGCTTGTGATCGCTGCGGTTGTTTTGTCTACTGCCGTCAGGTCGGCAGCCGTCGATACCGCTGCTGTCGTCATCGCCATGAATAATACCCCCATGATTTGGCTAATATTGGTTCTGTGCATCAATGTCGTCTCCATTCGTTGCATTACAGTATGAATATAGTCCTATGTGAAGTGAGAGTCGATAGCATTGATATCGAATGTTTGGCAATTCTTGTTATTATACAGTGACCATATAGAGCATCAATAGGCGTGACATTCTATCCGGTGGCCTTGAGGGGGTAGTCAATTGGATTCATCAAGTATATTACACTTACCAAAAATTACGCACGCCAGAGAACATCAGGGCGGGGTTCTGGCGGCATACATTGACCGCGAATACGTATTCCAGCACTGCGTGAGCGGCGAGGCGAAGTTCCGGCTGCGGGACAGCTTGTACCGGGTGACACCAGGCACCACCTTTCTGATGCCTCCGCAGTTGCCCCATGCGCTGCACTTTATGACTGAGGTGAGGGACTACCGGTATCTGGTGGTGCATTTCTCTTTGCCGGAGGATTCCACCCTGCTGAAGCCGTTCCCTATGGTGGTATCACTGACCGGTGATGATGCCGATGCGGTATCCAACTCCCTGAAGGAGATAGTCTCAGAATGGCAGGCCGGGCAGCCAGGATATCGGCTAGTCACCTCAGGTCTGCTGGTGAAGGCACTGGGCATTTTCTGGCGTCACCGCGGCGCCGATGTTCTTTCGGATGTGGTCGTGTCCAGTGCCTGGCAGGATGTCGAACGCGCCATCAGTTGGATGCATCAACACTACATGGAACCATTGAGCGTGGATCGTATGGGGCAAGTGGCTGGTCTATCACCTGCCTACTTCTGTAAGGCGTTCAAGGAGTACACCGGCTGCAGCCCACACCGCTACCTCACCAACATCAGGGTCAGCAAGGCCACCCAGCTATTAACGACCACCGAGTTGAGCTGTACGCAGGTCGCCGAGCGTGTTGGGATCCCGACGGTGGCCGCCTTCAGCCGAGTATTCCATCGCGTGATGGGGGTTTCGCCAACCCAGTGGGTTCAGGACAACTATCCCAATAGTTGAGAAGCGGACCTTGATGGGATCGTATCGAACTCAGAAGGAACAGAGCCATGGGTTGACGTATATATAACCTATAGCGATACCCAACAAAAGCTGTATGGAGACATGGGATGAAAGCATCTTCCGATACCGCAACCACTCAGATTGAGACCAAGGACGTGACCGTCGGGCTTCGGCAGGGAGCGGTGGTGGCGATCACCAACCGGTTGACCTCAGAAAGCTATCTGATGGCTAATAGTTCTGAGGTATATGCCCGTGTCCACAGCACCGCGAACAAGCTGCCCTCGAGCCAGGCTCCTGGTGAATGCAGCGTGAACCGCCAGGGGAGCGTAGCCACGCTGAGATCGATCTGGAGCGATGGAAGCAAAGCCAGTACGGTATGCGAAGTTGATCCCAAATCTGGCGAGGTGATGATTACCCAGCAGGCCAGCACCCCATCGGGTGGTGTTTATGGGGTGTCCTGGGAGCTGGGGGATGTGCCTGACAGCATGTCGATACTCGTACCCGGTGACAGCGGCCAGTGTCTGGGTGCCGAATCGGCCTTCGAAACACGCAGCTTTGACTATCCTATGCAATGGGAAGCCCCATATGTGGTGATCCTGGGATCGAAGGGTGGGGTGGTCATCCGCGCGGAAGACACGAAATACCAGTTCAAAACTCTGCATGTGGAGCACCGTCCGGGCTTTTTCCGTTTGCGGTTTGAAAGCCGAAACCAGGCACCATTTGACAAGCTGAACTCTGTGAAGTCCGTCAACTGGAAGATCACCGCATTCCGTGGACCGTGGCAAGTCGGCGCGGCGATTTATAACAACTGGGCAGCCAAGGCCTACAAGATGGTGTCTCTCGAGCGTAAGTCGGCCGCCTGGGCCAAGGATATCCAGTTCATCGTCACCATGGATACCAATGTGGACCTGCTGCAGCCTCTGGCAAAACAGGTGAACCCCAGGCAGACCATCCTCTATCTGCCGGGCTGGCGTAAAGACGGTTATGACCGCAACTATCCAACCTACGAGGCGATAGATGGCTTCGAGCTGTTCGTGCAGGCCGCCCACAAGTTCGGTTTTCGCGTGATGCCGCACTGCAACTACTTTGGCTGCGACCCTTTGAACCCGCTATTCGCGCAGTTTGAAAAATACCAGATCCGCGATGCCTTCACCAAGGAACCGCAATGGTGGATTTGGAAAGCCGAACCGATCATCAAATTCGCCTACATAAATCCCGCTAGCAAGGCCTGGCGAAAGCTGCTGGTGTCCCGCTTGGTGGAGCTGGTGAAGCGGTATAAAGTCGACGCACTCTACATTGACCAAACGCTGTGTATATATAATGATGGCGCTGGACTGGTCGACGGGATGAACTGCATTCAGGGCAACATCGCGCTGATCCGAGAGCTGACCCAAGCACTGCCCAATGTGCCTGTGGGCGGTGAGGGGTTGAACGAAGTGACCTGTCTATACGAGAGCTTCGCCCAGCGGCATGAGCTCTCCATCGACTTTACTGCCGGTACTTGGGATACCAAGAAACTCGATCAAGCCCATCCCATCAGCTCCTCGCTGTTACTTCAGTACACCCGGATGTATGGCTACCTTGGTATGCCAAACCCCAACAACAATCCGGGGCTGTTTACCGCCTGGCGGACCGGATATGAGCGGTATGGGATCATACCGACGCTGCCATGGCCCAGCATCGACCAACTGGAAAAGCCAAGCGGGTTAGTCGCACAGGTATTTGACGAGGCCCGATTCTACCAGAAATACAAACCGACGGCAGACTTCAGCCCCACCTGGGGAAAGAGTGACCGCTTTGTATACAAGCTGTCAGATGGCCGGCGGGCTGCATATCGGCAGGACACCGGCAGCAGCTTTCAGGTTGATGCTCCAGGCGGTAGCCAAACGCTCTGGCGGCGAATCACGGGCGTGTCTGAGCTGCCCACCACCGGCTCCATCCCCAGTTGGTATGCTTATGATGAGAAGAAGATCATCGGCCTGGACCCGGTGCAGACATACTACTGGAGCCCAAAGCCGCGCGACATGAAGGCACTCCACATCGCATCCTTACCAAGCCAGGAATTGACCTTAGCTGGGATCGGGGTACACGAGCAGTTCGCTAGGTTCCAGATGAAGTATGCGAAAGAGACGATCAGGCTGATGGACTGCGCGAGGCAGGCCCAGTCCGGTGTGAAGCTGTATAACGGGCTGGTGAAGCACTACCCAGGTGTTGGTTTTAGCGACGAATGCGGCGGGGCGATGATACAATCAGGCTCAGCGCTCTACATGCATCCGCCGTGGAAGCCATCCAAGGGAGGGCCTCAAACAACGAAGGCTGGGACTGGCTACGGCGATACTTTCGTGACCTACAACCTTGAGCTGCCTGCCGCGAAAAGCATCATTATCGAGGCGATGGTGAACCTTAGGGCCGGGCAGGACCCAGGTTCTGATGGGGTGCTGTTCCGCATAGAGGCATCGGCGGGCGGGAAACGGCTCTCCGCTGAGACGTTCGATGACACCACGGTGCCAAAGCCCCTGCGTCTCGATATTTCCTCGCTGAGTGGCCAGAAGGTAGAGCTGACACTCACGCTCAACCCAGGACCGGCCGGCAACTTTACCTGTGATGGCGCCATGGTCAACGACCCGGTGATCAAAGTCACCGCTGAGATGGCGGGTGCGGTTGAGGTGGTCTGTCCGCAGGCAGTCAAGCATCTTCTCAGCGCATCGGGGCAGTCGAAACTCACCAGGGTTTCGGTTGATCGGTACCGCATCGAGAGCACCTTTCCCAACACCATCACGATGGTGTATTCCGATCCGTTGGCAATCACAGGGGATACAAACCTGCTGACCACGCCATACATGGCGTGCCAACGATCGAGCACAGGGATGGAGAGCCCTCCCGGTGGATGGTCATCAGTGGGCGTCGGTGAGGTGAGTTGCCTGAATGTACCTAAGCAGTCGTTATCGGCGCATCCGCCGGCCGATGGCAAGACCATCGTGGACTACTGGTTGAATGTGCCTTCTGGCAAAGCGAGGGTGATCGGGTATGTCGGCCTGCGGGATGGCTCCAAGTCGACGGGTGTGGCGTTCGAGGTGTGGGTGAATGGACAGCCTGTGGTCAGGAAAGTCGCAGTGCCTGACGATGGCTGGCTGCCGATTGAGGTAGATATTTCCCGTTATTCAGGCGCCCCTGTGATGCTGAGCCTGGTGACCGACCCCAACGGGTTCGCGGACTACGACTGGGCAGTGTGGGGTGACATACGGCTGCAGACAGTTTGGAAATAAAGCACCGATCCTGAATAAAAACCCTACCGGATTTATCCGGTCGTCGGGGCGTCCCTTGTGGGCGCCCTACTCGATTGTTCATTCGATAATTCATGTTTTAGGGCGCCCACAAGGGACGCCCCTACGACTAGTTGCTTACAAGGAGACATCACACATCGAAGGCGTGACTGGTTCATGAGTATCCAAGAGCC
Organism: Armatimonadota bacterium; assembly: GCA_963677485.1. Lineage (GTDB taxonomy): Bacteria > Armatimonadota > HRBIN16 > HRBIN16 > HRBIN16. The sequence continues at coordinate 3,729,967 of OY781964.1, forward strand.
AAAACATAGCGGCGCATCCTGGCGGTCGATCATCATCGGTCTGCTTCTACTGCCGCTCAACGCGCTGTGGATGGCGTTGATGGAAGTGAAGACGAACTCGCTGGACACCACGGCGGTCAGCTTGTTCTTTCATGTGATCTTCATGCTCTTGCTGATCACCGCCCTCAACGCGCTGGTTCGCCGTATGAAACCAGGTTGGGGGTTGTGTCAGGGGGAGCTGCTGACCATCTATTCAATGGTCAGCGTGGGCAGTGCGATGGGCGGACGGGATATGCTGACCAATCTGCTGCCGAACCTGACCCATCCTTTCTGGTATGACACCACGGCCAACGGGTATGCACAGCTCATGAAGCACATCCCCGACTGGATGGCTGTGCGTGATAAGGACATCCTGCATGGTTATTTCTACGGCGACACGGTGTTGAGCCGCCGAATCCTTCTAGCCTGGCTGCCTGTGATGCTGTTCTGGGTGGGCATGTTGACGGTGCTGAGTTACATGATGCTCTGCCTCAATGCCGTGGTGCGAAAACACTGGGTTGAAGATGAGAAGCTGAGCTTCCCGCTGATGAACATCCCACTCGCCATCACAGCCAGCCCATCGCCGTTTCGCAGTAAGGTGTTCCTGCTGGGTTTCATCATACCCGTGCTCATACAGTCACTGAATTACCTGGCTTACTGGTTCCCTAGTCTGCCGACCTGCCATCTGAAGCTGCAGAATATCGGGCAATATTTCACCACACCTCCCTGGAATGGGCTGGGCTGGTTTCCCATCGCGTTCTTTCCGTTTGCCATCGGGATCGCCTACTTTCTGCCGGTCGACCTGCTGTTTGGCTGCTGGTTCTTCTATCTGCTGCGGAAGCTGATCGATGTGGGCTGCGTGGCCTGGGGGCTGCATGACCCTGGTGCTTCGGCTGCTACGCTGGCGTTGCCATATGTGAAGGAGCAGGGGACGGGTGCATGGCTGGGACTGGTGCTGACGATGTTATGGTTGTCACGAACCACCTGGCTGGCGGTGCTCAAGCAGGCGATACATCCCCAGACAGGCGGTGACGACCCCCAGGCTGGTATGAGCTATCGAGCGGCTTTGCTGGGTATGTTAGTGGGTAGTGTGGTCTTGACGCTGATGTTTGTGAAGGCCGGCATGAGCTGGTGGCTGCCCCCGCTCTATTTTGCGTTCTATTTCATCCTCAGCATCGGGGTCACCAGGGTTCGTGCTGAGCTTGGACCGCCCGCACATGAGCTGAACTGGGTCAACCCCGAAAACTTCCTGGTCACCTTCTTCGGTACGACCGCTCTGGGCACACAGAACCTCACGCTGCTTTCGATGCTGTTTTGGTTCAACCGAGGATACAGATGCCACCAGATGCCGCACATGCTGGAAGCCTCGTATATGGGCGGCAAGCAGAACTGGAACATGCGCCGGCTGCTGGTCGCGATGATGCTGGCGGCTGTAGTGGGCAGTATCTGCTGTATACTGGCTTTTCTATGGGTATTCTACAGTAACGGCGAAGCCACCCCGCGCATTCAGTGCTATTCGTATGGCATAGGGCTGGAGGCCTATTCGCGGTTGTCGGACTGGAACGCCAACCCGCGAGGTCCCAGCGGAATACGCATTGTGTTCATTGGTATCGGCGCGGCGATCACGCTGCTGCTGGGTATGGCGCGGGGGATGCTCTCCTGGTGGCCGTTCCCTCCGCTGGCGTATGCACTGGCGAACAGTTACGCGCTGGAGTATTTCTGGACCACCATGCTGATCGGTTGGGTGATCAAGCTGGTGACGTTGAAGGTGGGCGGAAACAAGCTCTACAAGCAGTTTCAGCCGTTCTTCCTGGGGCTGATCATCGGCGACTATGTGGTCGCCAGTGCCTGGGGGCTACTGGGTGCCATCACCGGCCTGCCCACCTACCGGACGTTTATATTTTGACCGCGCATTATCTCATATTGACAGGAGACAGAGTTGGTTGATCTCATCATCGCTAATGGAACCTTAGTCATGCCTGATCGTGAACCTTGCTCAGGTGATGTTGGTATTCAACACGGCTTGATACACTTTTTGGTTGATGTTGAAAGCCAGGGCAAGACGACCATCGACGCAACCGGCTGTTACGTGCTGCCAGGCATTATCGACATCCACACCCACGGCATCGGCTATGAATCGTCCGCGTCGGAGAGTTTGCATGAGTATGCCAAACTGGAGGCATCGCACGGCTGCACCACTTTTTACCCCACGCTGTTTGGCCCACCTGAAGAGAGCGCTGAGCATATGCGCCGGCACCGGCGCAACACGAACGAACTGGCTGAGCTTCCGCAGGTCGGAGGGTTCCGGCTGGAGTCACCCTATCTGGGATTCACCGGAGCAGGAATCTCGCGCGACCTGGCTCCTATCAGCAAGGCAGTTACCAATGAGCTTCTTGACGCAGGTGGGGGACACATCAAGATATGGGACATTTCGCCAGAACTTGAGGGTGCCGCGGGATTGATATCGGAGCTTTCCTCGATGGGGATCATCTGCAGCCTGGCGCACATGCGCGCCACGATCGACCAGGCGAGGGCCGCCATCGACGCGGGAGCGCAACTGGTGACGCATCTGTTCTGCACCTTTGAAGTGCCGGAAATGATCGATCCGGGTGTCTACCCGGCCGGGGTCACCGATCTGTTTCTGGTGGACGACAGGGTGGCCTGTGAGATCATCGCCGATGGCACGCACGTGAACCCCATGCTGATTGAGATGACGCTGCGATGCAAGCCAGATGATATGACGGTGTTTGTAACCGACAGTAACTATGGGGCGGGTCTGCCATCGGGCCGATACGACCTGCCTGGCGGCTGGGGGCTGGCGGCCATCGATGGTCCCAACAACGGTGTCCGGCTGGTGGAACGCGAGATGGGTCTTGCCGGGAGTGCCTTAACACCGATCGATTCGCTTCGGAACTGCGTGCAAATGCTGGGTAAGGATTTAGGCATGGCCTCCCGCCTGTGTTCGGCTAATCCCGCCCGACTGCTGGGCTTGAACAAAGGTCGTTTGGCCGTGGGCTGGGATGCCGATTTGATTGTGCTGGATGAGCAACTGGAGCTGATGTATACCATTGTGCGGGGGAAGGTGGCTTTTTCAAGGAGTTAGGAGAAGAGGAGAATAGGAAAAGGCGACCAGTATCTGCAACCGCGTCCTACTCGTCCTACTCATCATACCTGTCCTACGGCGTCACCCGCGAAATGCCGCTCCGTTGCCCTTGACACCACTTAATCATATATGTATACTCATTATAATGAGTATACATATTCGGCAAGGACGGCAGAATGAGCGTAGGTTCCAGTTCCCCGTTATATAACGAAATATACGAATCCTTGAAGGGCAAGATACTCTCAGGCCACTACACGCCTGGGGATTCGCTGCCCTCTGAACCAAAGCTGAAACTGGAATATGGTGTCAGCACGATCACAATCCGCAGGGCGATTCGCGAGCTCTGCCTGGATGGGCTGGTGGAATCGCGGCAGGGGATGGGCAATTTCGTGCGGGACAGCAGCACGGGCTCGGTCGTGGTCGGGATGTCCAGCTTTACGTCTGATGTTGTTGGTGGACGGCTGCGCCTGATCCGATCTCTTCTGACAGACGAGATGACCACTGCGCCTGTGGATATCGCCAATCAGTTGAATGTGCCGGTCGGATCCATGCTGCGTCGTCTGGTGCGGTTGGACTATGAGGGCAACACACCGCTATCTCTCGATGAGGTGTATATCCCACCTGATATCGGCTCGTGTATTAACCACGAGATTGCCGGATCGCCGGTGTTCATGCATCTGTGGCAGAAGGAATCTGGCCTGGAGCTGGTGAGCACACAATACCAAATCTGGACCGAAACCGCTTCGGAAATGGACATTCAATATCTGAAGATGCAGCCAGAGTGCCCAGTGTTGATCACCACCGAGTTGGTATATGATATCAACAGCCGAGCCTGTGCCTGGATCATCAGCCGGTATCGAGGAGACAGAGGCCGCCTGTCTGGCACGGTGATGTTAGTTCAAAATCGATCCGATATAAAAGTGATTGGTGAATAAGATGCTTGCAGGAACCGCAAAACAAGATATCACACCCAAAGATGCTGTTTGGATGGAGGGCATGATCCGTGCTCATCGCTCAGATGGCGTTCATGATGCGCTCACCGCCCGCGCACTGTATGTGGCCGACGGTGAAATGCAGACCGCCATTATCACGCTTGATGTGTGCGCCATCCAAGATAGTGACGCCTCTGCCATCCGTCATGAGATCGAAGCGCAGCTAGGGATACCATCAGCCAACATCATCATCGCTGCCAGCCACACCCATTCCGGACCAGCGACCATCGGGTTTTTCAGTGATGGTGAACCCGAATACGTGCAGTGGCTGGGTAAGCAAGTCGTGCTGGCGGTCGCGGAGGCCAAGGCGAGTGCGGTGCCTGCCCTGACCGGATGTGCCAGCGGAAGTGAGACCACCATCAGCCACTACCGCCGCTTCCGCTCCGATGCCGGCCAGATCGTGATGATCTGGGAGCAGGACCCCTCCCTGGGTGGCATGACGGTCATGGGAGAAGCGGACACGGAGGTGGGTGTACTCAAATTCGTGAAGGCATCCAATCCGGAGAAAACCATCGGATTGTTATTCAACTATGCAGGGCACCCGAATGTGATGAGCGGGGATAACTACAGCATCAGCGCCGACTACGCGGGTGCAGCCTCCCGCATACTCGAAGAGAAGCTAAGCTGCATCTCGATGTTTACCAACGGCGCCCAGGGTTCCGTCGACATCGACAACTGGGCCTGGCGAGACTGGCAAGGTGTCGAGGTTCTGGGATCGGCACTGGCGCAGGTGGTCTCGGATGTCTCATGTGGTGTTGAAGTCTCATCACAGGAACTGCGCATCTCGCGGGTGGCTTATTCACTGCCTCGCCGCACGATCTCTGAAGAACAACTCAGGTGGGCTGAGGATATCCTGGCCCAAACCGGTGGCAAGCTGCAGGCCGTGGCCGATGGCGTGGGTGATGACTTCAAGGCATTGCTATACAAGCAGACATATGATTTGAGAGATAAAACGGTGGATATCGAGCAGGTATGCATCGTGGTAGGCGACTGCGCGTTTCTCAGCTTCCCCGGCGAGCTCTTCACTGAAATCGGGCTGGAGATCAAACGCCGAAGCCCGTTCAACAAGACCTACATCATCGACCTGGCCAATGGATATACCGGTTATGTGCCCACCAGCGCGGCTATTGCGCAGGGTGGTTATGAAGTGGATACCCGTCCCATCAATGCAGATGCAGAGCAGGCCATCATAGACCACTCGCTGTATCTTCTCAACCAACTGAAATAGGGAGAACACCATGTCCGAAAGACTAGCTATCGACGGCGGGACACCAATCCTGCAGAGAAGTGACTTCAAAAACTGGCCGGTCATCACAGATGATGACCGCCGGTTCATCAACCAGGTGCTCGATTCCGGGATATTGGCCGGTGGAACGGCCCCTCAGGTATCCAACCTGGAGAAGGAGTGGGCGGCATACATCGGCTCAAACCACTGCCTGACCACCTGCAGCGGTACCGCCGCACTGCATATGGCTCTGGCGGCACTGGGTGTTGGTCCGGGCGATGAGGTGATCACCTCGGCATTCACATTCCTGGCCTCCGCGTCTTGCGCGCTGCATCAGAACGCCATCCCTGTGTTTGTGGATATCGACCCCAAGACCTATTGTATGGACCCCGCCAAGCTGGAGGCCGCGATCACCGAACGCACGAAAGTGATCATCCCAGTGCATATCCAGGGCTGTCCTGCCGACATGGACCCCATTCTAGCGATCGCGAAGAAATATGGCATCCATGTGATCGAAGATGCCTGCCAGGCGCACGGTGCCATGTATAAAGGCAAGATGGTCGGCAACATCGGCGATGTGGGATGCTTCAGCCTGAATAACTTCAAGAACCTGTGCGGCGGAGAAGGTGGCCTGTTCAATACTAACGATGAGGACATACTGAACAAGGCGGCGCTCGTGCGTTGCTTTGGTGATGAAGTGGACGAAGTGAGTCGCAGGCGAAAATACAACGCCTCCATACTTGGCTATATGTATCGCAACCAGGAGCTGCCCGCGGCCCTCACCCGAGGCCAACTGCTGCACCTGGATGATTCCAATGCGGTGCGTATTCAGAATGCGGAGTATCTGACGCAAGCGCTGAGCAAGATCCCTGGTGTGATCCCGCCTTATTGCCCGGATGACTGCAAGCATGTGTATTTCATGTATAACGTGCGGTTCGACCCCAAAGCGGCAGGTGTGGATTGTGAACCCCGGAAGTTCAGGGACGCAGTGGAGAAGGCCCTCTACAAAGAGGGGCTGTTGCTCGGACAGTGGCAGACCATGCCGGTGCCCGCTCAAGACCTGTTCCAGAGCAAACTCGGGTATGGCGGTTCCGGGTATCCCTGGAGCATCAACGAGACCAAAGGAATCACATACGACTACAACCCGGACGCCTATCCGGTAGCGCAGAACCTCTGCGATACCTACACCATCGTGCATGGCATCCACACCCCCAATGGGCTGGAGCTGATGCAACGGTTTGTGGCCGGCTTCAAGAAGGTGTTTGCTGATCTTGATACGGCTATCGCCCACGCAGATGATGCCATCTATCCGGGAGCTGACGGAAAGCTCTACGGAGCGGGCTAACAGATGGGCTGTCGAAGGGGCAGTGTTGCCCCTTCGATGGCCGTCACATAGGAGATTTGTATGATAAGCAAGGGACTGTTCGGCAAGAAGTATCTGGATATCCAGCAGCGCACTCAGGAAATCGGGCCGCTTGATGAAGACCATGTGCTGTTGAAGATCATGGCCTGCGGGGTTTGCGGTACGGATATCAACTTCGTGCGCGACTGGGACGATGATCCGATGGCCCTGGGGCACGAGATATCGGCGGAAGTGCTGGAGGTCGGCAAGAACGTCACGAGTGTGAAGCCTGGTGACAGCGTGATCGTAGAGGACTGCACGATGTGCGGTGTGTGCGATAACTGCAAGAGTGGGCACCCCGAATTCTGCCGCAATATGTATGACATGGAGGGGCAGCCCGGCATGGGCGAATATATGTCGGTGCGGTATAACTGCCTCAACAAATATGAGGGGCTGGACCATGTCTCCGCCTGTTTGACTGAACCCTTGGCGGTCTCCCTCACATCGGTGCTGCATGCCGACATCCCTCTTGGGGGAAGTGTGGTGGTGCTGGGTAACGGTCCGTTGGGGCTGATGGCCGCTAAACTGGCCAAGCTTAAAGGTGCAGGCTATGTAGCCATCACCGGGCTGACGGCAGATAACGAGCGGGAACTGGCCAGATTCGCGGTCGCAGACAAATTCGGCTGCGACAAGAACATCCAGGTTGGCAAACAGAGCGTGGAAGATGAGATACTGTCTCGATTCCCAGATGGCGTGGACAGGGTGATCGTCAGCTCACCGCCTGAAAGCATGTATGACGCCTTCAAGATCATCCACTTCGGTGGGATCATCACCTTCTTTGGCTTGCACTTTGGTGGTAAGAACATGGTCAATGTGGACATCAACGACATGATCTTCCGAAAGATCACTCTCAAACCGGCATTTGCGGAACCTGCGATCAACTTCCCAATCGCGAACAGACTGCTAAAGGAGGGGCTGATCGATGCCCGTGATCTAGTCACGACCACCTTCCAAATGGCCGATGCCAAGATTGTGATGGCCGCGATTGTGGATGGCAGCCAACCTGTCATCAAGGCCGTGATGGTGCCGTGAGAGGCGGCATGACTGTGCTTCGTTTGGTGAATAGAGCCCTTCTATCGGTGATGATCATGTGTGCCGCGGCATTCCCTGCTGTGGCACAGGCCGTGCTGAACGGCAGCTTCGAGAACGGCACGCCTGGGTATGGTGTGGCGGCTGGATGGAGCAGTTCCTATCACTTCCATGCGGGTATCGCCACGCCGGATGGCAAGTCCTGGTTCGATAACGGAGCCACCCCTGATGGCAAGCAGGTCGCATTTATTCAGAGCAACAGTCAGGCGTCACTCAGCCAGCAGATCACCGGTCTGAAGGCCGGCAGGGTGTACTGGCTGCAGTATAGCGAAAACTCTCGGCAGTCCAGTGCTGTACCGCTGCTCTTGGTGAGTGTCGGTGAGGTGGTGGTCGACCCCGCCCATGCGGTGCCGTCGATGGGGAAAGCCGGGGTCTTCACCAAGCCATTTGTGAAGCGAGTAGTCAGTTTTTCGGTACCCTCAGATGGTGACTATGCGCTCACTTTTCAGTCAACCAGCATGTCAGGCGATTCGACGCTGCTGCTGGACAACATCAGCATCGGCGAAAAACCGGGTGCTGCACCGTCAACGAACCGTCCACCTGCAATGGTACCCGCAACCACGGTGAGGGCTAAGCCAATGAAAGCCTCGAAACCCAGCACTAAGCAGACTTCGCTTCAGACCCAATTCCACCGGGGACGGCAGTGCCTGGTGTTCTCAAACGGGCTGACCGCGCTATACCTCGACGCCCATGAGTTTACACTGGTGGACATCATCGATCTGCAGCAGGGCATCAGTTACGTGGTGAAGCCGGGCGGAACCCTGTTCTCCGCGAACTTTAAGTCGGCAGGGCGAACCCTGGTTGCGAATGGGTCAGGTGCGAAAAAGTATCGCACTGAGTTGGTGAAGAACAAAGCATCCACTGTGCTGCGCTTGAAGTTCACCGGGTGTCCAATTGGCCCAGGCGGTCTGAGCACTGATGCGGTGATCTCCATTACCCTCCGCACGAATGACCCTCTGCTGAGGTTTGGTCTGGAGTTGAAGAACTTCAAGAAGGCCATGGTCAGGGAGACTGCGTTCCCCACACTGAGCGGTCTTGGAAGCTCGGTTCCCGGTTCGGATGCCACCGACTACATGGTCGCGCCCGGGTATCCCACCTTCCATCATCCCAGGTCAACGTATGATTCTGCTGTGCCGAAGCTAGGGATCGATGCCAGCTCTACGGAGTATCCCGGCGGTATGAGCATGCAGATGCTAAGCTACAGTGACGGGTTGGGACACGGTGGGCTGTATCTGGCGGCTGAGGATGCCTCCTATTCACGCAAATACTTCGAGAGTAGCGCGACGCCAAAACGGGGATCGTTCATGATGAAGGTAGTTCACTACCCCGATGGTAAGCCCTCTCAGACGAAGCGTGTGCTGCCCTACCAGGTCGCCTTTGGGCCTATTCAAGGTGACTGGTATGATGCGGGCAAGATATACCGCAAGCAGCTTCTGGCCCAGGGCAAGATCAAGCCGATAGCCCAGCGACACGACATCCCCGACTGGTTCTTGAACACGCACGTTTGGTACCAGGGGCAGGACTCACTGAATGGGTCGGATCATATGGCGACCCTATCAAAGAGACTTACCGATATCCGCACGGCTCTGGGGATGCCCTACGGCTTCCATCTCTATCTGTGGTGGAAGGGCAGCACCATGGCGACAGGCTTTCCTGACTACTTCCCGGCCATACCGGGATTCGGCGAAGCCGTCACAGGGTTACGGGCGAAGGGCGTAGAGTTGATGCCCTACATCGATATGGAGATGTTCGACACCACCATACCGATGTGGAAAGCCGAAAACGCCCAGAAATGGGCCTCACGCAGTGCCGATGGCAAGCTGAACCCGGTCTATACCGAGATGCGGCCAAATGTGAATATGTGCGAATCGACCGCGTACTGGCAGGACAAGATGGTCTCCTGCATGAAGCAGCTTGTCCAGACCTATGGTGTGCGCTCGATCTACCTCGATGAGCTGTACTATCACCCGCCGTTCTGTTTCTCTAAGAACCATCTGCACGAGGACATCGGCGGGAGCTACTTGGCTGACGGCTTCCGTAAGATTATCAAACGCGCCAAAGCCGAATGCGGAATCAAGCAGCTTGTGCTGACAGGCGAACACTCCGGTGAGACTTACGCCGATCTAGTGGCAGGCGGCCTCACCTGGGCCAGCGTGTTTACGGATGTGAAGCCGATCCATGAAGCGATACTGAAGGACTGCTCGATCCCATTTGGGCAGATGATGATGAGCACTGACTTGGCGAATATGGACACCTTTGCCGCGAAAATCGGGTGGCAACTGGTGGGTGGACGTCAGTTAGGGTGGATCAATCTCGACCAAGGCGACCTGCTGGGAGAGCAATTTCAACGGCAGATGGCATTCTTGAAGTCGGCTGCCCAGTGCCGGGCGGCTGCCAAGGACTTCGTGTTGTTCGGGGAATACCTGCGTCCACCTGATACCTCCTCCAGCGGCATGCACACCGTGGGCTGGAGCCTGGCGCCTATCAACGTGGTCAACCCTGAGACAAACCAAGTGGTTGGCTTGCAGACACTTCCCAAAATCATGGGGTCGGCTTACCGGGCAGTGAACGGCGATATCGGCATCGTGCTGGTGAATGTGACCACCACGGCGATATCCGCCTCGGTGCCCGTGAATGAGAAGGACTGGGGGCTGCGGGTGGGCAAGCTGTATGAGAGCTCACGATGGGCCAACGGATCGTGGAGTCTCGCGGGTCAGAAACGGCTGGAGGCCACATTACATGAGAAAATTCCCGCCTATTCGGTGTTGGTGATCCGGCTTCACCGCACGAAGTAGCGACGAGGTAGGCCCCTAACCGCGAGGTGCGATACAATGACCGATAGTAATACACGATGTTCGGCATGTGCTGACCGATCAGTGCCATGCATGTTATGAGTAAACAAGGTGAACTGACATGAAAATCTGGCCTTCGATTCTGCTGGCAGCCATAGTGGTTGCGATGCCCCTCTCGGTGTGCCGCGCGGATTCGCCACGAGTGGTGAAGTCGTTTGTGTTCAACCAGACGAAATCAGCTGAGTGGATACCTGGCGGGGTGGTGAAATGCTCGGTGACTGGTGACATGTTGAAAGTCAGCACGGTTGCTGAAGACAACGTGGTGATGGGGCCGTTGATTGATATCAAAGCCGATGCCCGCCAATATATCGAGATCACGATGCAGAGCAGTGTGGATGCCACACACCAGATTTTCTACACCAACACCACGGAAGAGCCGTATGGCGGGATGCGTGGCGACTGGCGTGCGCAGTTCCAGATCAAAAAGGGTGGGATGAGGGTCTACACGCTGTTCCCTCATTGGAGTAGCCTTGGGAAGATCATCAGGCTGCGGTTGAGCCCACCGGCAGGGACTTTCAGCTATAAAAGCATCCGCATTATGCAGGCCCCTGACGGGCAGGCTACCAACGGTGTGTGGAAGGCATCCAAACCGTCAACCTGGAGTGTGCTTGGTACTTACAAATCAAACCCCAATGGGATACTGGCCACTGGCGAGCTGAAAATGATGTCGCCAATGCTCACGACCCCTACGGCGAAGCTGCCCTGGATGTCGCTGATGGTGAAGTCCACCGGTGCTCAGCAGGCGATCGCCCAGTGGACGACCAGTGAATGGAAAGAGCCCCGCACTTGTGTGTTCCCGTTAAAATCGGACGGGTTATGGCACTCATACAACGTCTCAGTTGAGCCACTCGCCGACTGGACGGGCGTGTTGAACATGCTGACGCTGAACATCACCTCGCCGGACGGCAAACCCACCGAAGTGCGGCTTTTCGGTGCGAGTGCGGTGCCTCTGGGAGATGCAGAGTTGAGCGCTCCCCAGTTCATCGTGCAGCAGAACTTCGTGAGGATTGGGCAGACGGCAGATATCGCCGCCAATGTGATTAACTTGGGGGGCACTCCCAGCAAGGCTCAGAAACTGAGCATCCGCATGAGCGCTCACCTTCCCAAGGAGCTGGTGCCTGGTACCGTCAAGCTGAAGGACGCCGCGGTGATGAATCTGCCCAGCATCAAACCTGGTCAGACCATCAAGGTGAACTGGGCATTGACCCCTCTAAAGGCGGGTTCAGTCAAATTCGAGTTGATGACGGCGGGCCATAGCGCACCGATTGCCACCAGCCTGTTGCAGATCAACCCCGCAAGACCCACCCTTCCGCAAGGCCAAATTCCGCCAGTGGTGGCCCCAAAAAGTGATTATGATGTGGGCGTATACTACTTCCCTGGCTGGTTTAACTACAGCCGATGGAGCGTGCTAAACGATTACCCTGAGCGGAGCCCAGTGCTGGGTTATTACCGTGAAGGGGAACCTGAAGTGGCTGACTGGCACATCAAATGGATGGCGGAGCACGGCATCAACTTCATCATATACGACTGGTACTGGAACAACGGAAGCCGGTCTCTTGAGCACGCTCTGCATAATGGCTTATTCAACGCCGATCTCCGTAACCAGATGAAGTTCTGTCTGCTGTGGGCCAACCATAATCCTGAGGGGACCAGCAGCGAGGACGATCTGATCAAAGTGACTCAGTATTGGCTTGATAACTACTTCCTGCGTCCAGAGTATTACAAGATTGACGGAAAGCCGGTGATGGTGATTTTTGCACCACGACGCTTCACGGACGACATAGGAGTCGAGGCAGTCAAGAGATCATTTGAGAAGATGCGCCGTATGTGTCAGGAGAAGGGGCTTCCTGGTCTTTACCTAGTGGCCTGCTCCGGACCGAGCCCGAATGACATCAAGTTGATCGATGATGCCGGCTACGATGCCATCAGCGGCTACAACTACCCGTCGGCAGGGACGAATGGCGAACTGCGCGCACCTTATGATGTGAACATCAAGGGATACGAGGGAATCTGGAAGTCGATCGCAAAGAGCAGCACGCTGCGCTACATCCCTGTGACCGACCCGGGCTGGGACAGCCGCCCCTGGCACGGCGCGAACGCGATGGTGCGCACCGACAAGGCACCCTATAAGTTCGAAAAGATGCTGGATCTGGCCAAGCAGTTTGTGGACACCGAACATGCCAAAGAGCAGCGCAAGGTGGTGTTTGTGGAGGCCTGGAATGAGCTGGGTGAAGGCGACGCGATTGAGCCCACACGGGATTGGGGCTTCGGCTACCTAGATGCCATCCGCCGCGTGTTTACGCCCAATGCGGGGCCGCATATCGACGTGGTGCCGGAGGATGTGGGCATGGGCCCATATAACATTAAGAAACCTGTGTCAGCTACGAGCTGGGATTTCAACGATCCGAAGAATCCCGGTTGGGAAGTGCTTTTCAGTGTGTCTGACTTCAAAGTGCAAAAAGGCATGATATCGGGCCTGTCAGAGAATTACGATCCGAGCTTCGCCAGTCAGGTGATTGATGTTGAAGCCAGCAAAGTCAAGGCGATCGTCATTAAGATGCACGTCAGTGCAGGTAAAGAAGCGCAACTTTACTGGACTGCACCCGGAGGAAGTGTTTCCGAGGCAGCCAGCGTGCGATTCAACTTGAAGCCGGGCAGCGAAACACAGACATATCGGCTTGATATGAAGGCCAATCCCCGTTGGAAAGGCAATATCGCCGGGTTCCGTTTTGACCCGACGGATGCCAGCCAGGCCAAGATCGACATCTACTCAATCAACCTGGAGCTTGCGAAGTGATGAGTTTAACAATAAACGAAAGACCATCTGGCGCGGGATTAGATATCGCTGGCGTGCAGCTGACGATGGTACGGTATCCGGCAGGAGCGACGGAGACCGAACGGTTTGCCGCCTCCGAGCTGGCCCGCTATCTGCAGAAGGCCTGCGGGGTCGAGTTCCGTCTATCGGAGGGCTTACCCGGCGCCGGGGTGCTGTTCGTGAGTGCTTCGATCCCGCCCGGGGTCAGCACCAGGTTCCGCAGAGATGGTTATGACAAGGCTTTTGTCACCGCAAAGGGTGGCTGCGTCTACCTGGTCGGCGAAAACAAACGGTCTGCGCTGTATGCCGTCTACGACTTCCTGCAGCAATACATCAAGATCGAGTTTTTCGGGCCGGACGAATCACATGAGCACATCCCGCCGGTGAGTCACATCACGCTGCCGGATTCACTGAACGCCAAATACGGCTCTGATATGGAGCTGCGGGATTACTTTACCAGCGTGCCTGAATCGATCGACTTCATGGCGAAGAACCGCGTCAACATCATCACCGTCGGGCAGGACATCGGTGCCGGGCTACCGAAGCCGCCATCACCGGCAGATGCTATACGAAAACGGGGTCTGCTGGTAAGAGGGCCGATCCACGACTGGCACTTCTTCATGGTTGATGCCAAGCTTTTCGATACTCACCCCGAATACTTTCCCATGGTCGATGGGAAGCGTACGGTGAATGGCCGCACGGCTTGTTTCTCGAACCCGAAGGCTGTGCAGATATTCATGGACAACTGGCGTGAGTATGTGCGAACCAACCGTGGTGCCTGGGATGTGATCACCTATTTCCCCGAGGATGTGCCCGATGAGCATTATTGCGGCTGCCCCGAATGCATCAAGGAGCCCAACGCCAACTGGTATGCCATGCTGGTATGCAAGGCCGGGAAGATCGTGGAGGAAGAGGCACCGGGCACCAGGATGGAGTTCTGCGCCTACCACTCGCTGCGGACGCCGCCGACGCGTAAGGTGGAATACCCCTCAAGCGGGCGTAACTTGATCGTGAACATGAGCCTGGGGTACGACCGCGACCTGTATGAGCCTCTGAACAGCGATAATAAGCTCAACCGGCTCGTAGATGGCATGTTGGACAAGCAGCTAGCCTATCTGGCTTCATGTGGATTCAAGGGCACCGTGCTCATGCAGGACTACTACAACCTGTGCGAACTGCCTGGGATGGGGCCTAGAACCCATTCGTTCCTGTGGCCGGTCGATGTGATCAAGAAGGACATGCAATACTACAAGAAGCGCGGGGTCACCGCCGTTGCCGACTGGGTGCTCTACAACAAGATGTGCTTCCCGAACCCATACATGATGTGGGCTTGGCTCAAGGTATGGTCGGATGGCAGGGTTGATTTGGCGAAACTGGAGGCCAGGTTCTACCCGGCATATTACGGAGCTGCAGGGAGCAAGGTTCGGTCGTATATCCACCGCCTGACCGGGCTGATGCACGAGCTGGTCTCAGTTGATTACGAACGCAATCTAGTCCAACTCGAAAAGCTGGTCAAGGGCCTGGATGGTATCCGCACATCAATGCTTTCTGAGCGCGAACGCCACCATATCGAGGTGCTGAAGGTGCATGGCCTTTACTGTGTTTTGCTGAAGAAGGCGTATCATGCCATCGTGACCGGTGGTCAGGCCCAAAGCGAGGCTTACCGGAAAGAGTTCGCGTTATTTTTCACGGAGACCCATGGCACGCTGTTGAAGGATGAGATCGACCCCAATATGTTCGGCACCGACTATTGGTGGTTTTGCGTGAACGCCTACCAGGGGTTCGACAAGACCATGGCCACCGACCAGAGGCTGCATTGACCGGGTGGTATGTCATCTATACCCTTCTAGCGTTGCCTAAGTCCGGGGCGGTCTGTGCGTAGGCCAGCGGCCGCAGAAGGCTCGAGACCGCGCCGGTCTGGCGGTTAGCCTCACGGGTTTGGTTTCGGGAACAAGACCGGCGCGGTCTATAGACTGTAGGCATCGCTAGCTGTCTGACAGACCGCCCCGGACATAGGCAACACAATGATATCGTGTCTATGTCAGCAAAAGGCAGGGATTCTCTAGTATCTCCTTCAGCCTGGCGAAGAACTCGGCGGCGGGAACGCCGTCCATGATCCGGTGGTCGAATGACAGGCAAAGGTTCATCATGGCGCGCTGCTTAATCTCCCCGCCGCAAATCACCTGCTTCTCTGCGATCCGACAAACGCCCAGGATGGCGGCCTGACCAGGGGTGATGATGGGGTCGAATTGGTCGATACCATATGCACCCAGGTTGGAGATAGTGAAAGTACCCCCGGTGAAGTCATCTGGGGTCGATTTTCCCGCGCGGGCACGTGCCACGATCGCTTTCAACTGAGTGGAGATGTCGGGCAAACTCGTGGAGGTCACACTCTTGATCACAGGCACGACAAGCGCACCCTCTACCGCGGTGGCGACTCCGATTTTGATCTGCTCGTGGATAATGATCTCCGTATCGGTCAGCGAGGAGTTTACTATGGGCCTGTCTTGGATGGCCCTACCAACAGCCTTGACGATGATGTCTGTGTACGAGATTCGCACCCCGCCGTGGGCCTCTATGTCTTTAAGTATCCGGTTGCGGAGCGCCACGCACTCCGTCATATCTACCTCAATCACGAGGGTCACATGCGGTATACATTGGGCACTCTTCATCACATTGTCGCCGACCGCTTTGCGTCTGCCGGTGTATGGGATACTTGAACCTAGTCTTACACTACCTGGGGCTGTCTGAGCAGGGGAAACGGCCTGGTGGATGTCCGCACTGGTCACCTTGCCGCCGATACCCCTGCCGGACACCGCATGGATATCTATCCCCATCTCGGCAGCCATCTTACTGGCGAGTGGTGTGACTTTCGGTGCGGACTTGAGGTAGTCCTCCACATCCCGTTGGATGATGCGCCCGTTGGGGCCGGTGCCGCGTGATGACAACTTCATGATGTCGAGGCCATGCTCTTTGGCCACGCGTCGGGCGGCTGGTGACGCGAATAGCCTGTCAGCATCTGGCTGATCGATGACGATGTTTGACACTTGGACATCAGATGTGTCAGGAGCCGCTTGTTCTGGAGCAGGGGTGGTGATCTCAGGCTCTATAGATTCATCAGCCGTCCCGATGATGCAGATGGGGTCTCCCACAGGAATCACGTCATCAGCTTGTGCAGTGATCTTGCGCAGGATGCCGGTCTCTGTGGCTTCTACCTCAAGGTTCGTCTTGTCGGTCATCACCTCAAGCAGCAACTCGCCAGCCTTAACATGATCGCCCTCGTTCTTGAACCATTGGACAATGGTGCCTTCTTCCATCGTCTGACCTAACGCGGGCATCAATATCGTCATCGCCATGATTTACCATCCAATCCTGTTTGTCTATCGGGGAGTTGCATCGGGAAGGCCGCCGTCCACCGGAATGGTGGCGCCTGTGGTGGGCGTCTGGTGCGACACCAGGAACAACACCGCATTCGCCACGTGTTCTGCGGTGACTTGCGCTTTCAACAGGTTGCGGCTCTGGTAATACTCCTCCAGCCCCTTCTCGTCCAGCCCACGTGCCTTCATTCTGCCCGGCCCTACCTCTTGCCATAGACCTGACTTGCGGGCACCATCGGAAAACACCGCATCGGGTGCGACCATGTTCACACGCACGCCGATGGGGGCCAGTTCCAGGCTGGCGATGCGCGCCAACTGGTGCGCCGCGGCCTTGGTCGCGCTGTAGGCACCAAATGTGGCTCCCGGAGCAAACACGTTCTTGGTAGAAACAAGCACGATGTCGCCGCCATCGCCTTGCTCTTCAAACACGCGCGCCATCTCGCTCAAGACCAACAACGTGCCCTCGACATTGATCTTTTCCAACTTTTGGAACGCCGTCAGTGCCATATCTTTCAGTGATGACACATGTGCCACTCCGGCATTTATGACGGCGATCTCGATGCTTTTCCATTGTGACTTGATGACCACCACTGCTTCAGCAACCGAAGCCGGGTCGGTCACGTCCATCGGCACGCCGATGACCCGGTCTCCAAATCGGGCAGACAACTCCGCCACCAAGCCATCCAGCCGCTCGCCTGGCAAGTCGGTGACGGCCACTCGGCAGTTCGCCTCAAGCAAGCCGCGGCTGATGCCTGCGCCTATCGCGCCTGCGGCTCCGGTCACAAACGCCACGCGCCCATCTAGGTCGTAACGGCATACTGCTTTTTTGTAACTCATTTGGCACTCCTGATGATATTTAACATCGATATGGCGTTATCGTGGGGTGTCTTACCATCGTATACAGCACTTCCGGTGACCACCACATCCGCGCCCAGTTTCGCAATCTCTACGATGTTCTCTTTAGTGATTCCGCCATCCAGGCAGATCAGAATATCTCTATCGGCAATAAGTGTGCGCAACTGTACCATTCGTTCGGACGTGGCGGCGATGAACTTCTGACCGCCCCAGCCCGGGTTGATGCCCAGCAGTGTGACCATCTCGATCTCATCGAGCAGCGGCTCGATGGCCTGCATGGGTGTTCCTGGGTTGATGGCTAACCCGCGGACAATCCCTCTGTCTGGGTCGTTCGCATTCGCCATCTTACCCAGAGCTTGGAACACGCGATGGATATGGGTTGGTTCGCTTTCCCAATGCACAGTGAGAATATCCGCACCGGCAGCCACAAAATCTGCAAGTTTGTTCAGCGGCTCATTGATCATCAGGTGGATGTCTTTGAGCAAATTCGTCTTGATTCCCTTGATGAACGGCGGGCCTATTGTCATGGACGGGCAGAAACACCCGTCCATGACATCGAAATGGAGGATGCCGACCCCCGTGTTCTCCAGAGCCGTCAGCTCATCCCCAAGCTTCATCATACTGGCGGTCAGTATGCCGACACTAATTGAAGGTGTCAAGGCTCTGAGTGTTTGCATCACGGGAGTAAGCGGCATGTCAGGCCTTCCTGTTTTTCTCGGTGAGATAGAATTCGTAGGCGTGTTCAGCGCATAGCCCTTCATGAACCACCT
Source organism: Armatimonadota bacterium (assembly GCA_963677485.1). Classification (GTDB taxonomy): domain Bacteria; phylum Armatimonadota; class HRBIN16; order HRBIN16; family HRBIN16. The sequence continues at coordinate 3,748,465 of OY781964.1, forward strand.
TGCGCACGGCCTGGATCATAGGAATGGGGCACTCGGCTTGGAAGATGTTGCGGCCCATGTCCACGCCGCAAGCTCCCTGTTGGATCGCGTTGTAGGCCATCTTCAAGGCGTCAAGCTCGGGCAGCTTCTTGCCGCCGGCTATCACGATTGGCACGGGGCATGAGGCCGCCACGGTGTCGAAACCCTCTTCCACGTAGTAGGTCTTCACGTAGGTTGCTCCCAGTTCGGCGCACATGCGGGTGGCGAGCCTCATATAGCGTGCGTCGCGCGCCATATCCTTGCCAACAGCGGTGACGCCCAGGGTGGCGATGCCGTAGCGGTTGCCCATGTCGACCAGCCTGGTCATGTTATGAATGGACTGCGACTCGTATTCGCCACCCACAAACACCTGCACGGCCATCGCCGCGACGTTCAAACGGATCGCTTCGTCGATGTCGATGGCGATCTGCTCATTGGATAGCTCCTTCAGGATGCTCGGTCCGCCGCTGGCTCGCAGCACGATGCCGCGGGTAAACGTGGGAGGGATCACCGAGCGCAGCACCCCGCGGGTGAGCATTAGGGTGTCAGCGTAGGGGAGTAGCGGCAGGATGTTGACGTCAATTCTTTCAAGGCCGGTGGTCGGTCCCTGGAAATATCCGTGGTCGATGGCCAGCATGACTGTCTTGTTTGTGTTGGGATCGAAAATCTGGGATAGCCTGTTTTTCAGGCCCCAGTCCAGGTTATTGCATCCCTTTAGCGGGTAGACCGTATTGGTCTGTGGGATATCCAGATAGAAGTTTTTCTCTTCGCGTGCATCTGCTTCCGGCATTCTGATCTCCTTCTGTGGGCCTTCTTGGTTGGTTATCTCAAGTGATGAAATTCATCAGAACTATCACTTGACAATGTAACATCCTTACAGTATCCTGTCAAGTAGTGAAATGACATTACATTTCATCAACGACAAAGAGGGTTATATGACACCGGAAATAGATGCATCTAAAACTGAATTATCGAAGGGCACGGTCTTTTCCCGCATCCAAAGTATGTCCGCCAGCGGCAAAAAAAGTGTGACGGCCATCTCCGCATATGTGCTTCAGCATTCTGAGGCTGTGCTTCAGATGACCCTAACTGAACTGGCCACCCGTGTGGGCACCAGCGTGGCGAGTATCAGCCGTTATTGCAGCATGCTGGGTTATGAGAACTATCGGGCGTTTCAGATCGACCTGACTGCCTCCCTGGCTAATAACGCCACTTCCGTATCTGACCTGTTTGGATCGGAAGATGATACATCGACCATCATCAAGCGGGTTTTTGAGATGAATCGGCAGGGACTGGCCGACACAGAATCGCTGATGAAGCATGATGATATGGTAGAGGTGGCGAAACTCATCACCGCATCTCGAAGACTGTGTCTGCTGGGAATAGGCAGTTCAGGGCTGGTAGCCAGATCAAGTGCGCTAAAGCTGGCCAGTCTGGGTATTACAGCACTGGCGATTACCGACCCCTATGAGGGGATACTCACCCTCTCATCATCAACATGCGAGGACGTGTTGATAGCCATCAGCCACTCTGGACGCAGCGGACTCATCATTGAGCTGCTTGAGATTGCCAAAGAGAAAGGTGCCCGCACGGTGGGGATCACCAACTACTCAGACACCACACTCGCCAACCAGTGCGAGTTCACTTTCCTGACCTCATTCCGTGAACGGCGCATCAATGCCGCCGTCTCCTCATCCAGCATTGAGCAGTTGTGCATTTTAGATGCGCTCTATTTTCTGATCGCACACCTGCAAGGGCCGATATCTGAATCAATGGTAATGGAAATCGAGACGAACGCAGAACGAATCATCCGAGCAAGGTAACATACCAAACACACAAGGAGAACCTGTAGATGTATCAAACCTATTACAACCCTGAAATCTTCTGCCAGACCTTCGATGGTATCGACCGTGACAAATATGTGGTCGCCACATATTACATGGATGACTGCTTGCCTGGCGAGGATTTCATCGACCATTTTGCACTCGTTCAGGCGATGGCCCTGGAAGGCTCCACCGGCACATGGGAGAAGGTCGAAGAAGACACGCCCGAAATGCGCGAGGTCTATTCCTCCAAGATGGTGGGTTATTTTGAGCTGCCGTCGGATGACCCCAGCCGAAAACGGGCGATCGTTCAGCTTGCCTTCCCGCTGGCCGCATGGGGCAACAACATCACGATGATGCTTCTGGCCATCGCGGGCAACTGTTTTGCTTACAGCCCTTCGATTCGACTGCTGGACGTCTATCTCGGTGAGAACATTCTTAAGGGGTTCCAAGGACCGAAATTCGGCGTGCAGGGCATCCGCGACATCCTCGGTGTGGAAAAACGGCCTCTGTCGCTTCATATCATCAAGCCCAAAATGGGGATGACACCCGAGCAGGTGGCTCATCAGTGTTATCAGACCGCTATCGGCGGTGTCGACATGATGAAAGACGACGAGATGACCTCGGATGTCTCCAACAGCAATTACCTTGATCGTCTTAAAGCGGTGAATATCGCGCTGGACAAAGCGGAGAGCGAGACGGGCAAGCGCCCTATCTATCTGCTATCCATCACCCACGAGCCAGAAAAGATGAAAGAGCGTGCCTACAAGGCGATTGATGCTGGTGCTAACGGGCTGCTGGTCACCTATTCGGCTGGCCTGGGCGCATTGCGCGAACTGACCGAAGACCCCAAGATCAATGTGCCTGTGATGCTGCACGCCTCGCATATGATCGCTTCGTTGAAGAGCGTGTCATGGCCGGTAGGTGCCAAACTCTGCCGCCTGTGCGGTGCTGACCTTATGCTCACACCCACCATGTGGAGCTCCATCCCCATGGTGTCGCTTGAAGAGGGCGTACGCACCAGTCACATGCAGTTGGCACCTCTCGCTCACATCAAGCCGACCTTCGCGATGCCTTGCGCCGGGGTCTACCCAGGGCTGGCTCCCATCCTGGTCGGCGAATACGGCACGGATATCGTGATCCCCGCCGGTGGAGGGATGCTCGGGCACCCGGACGGCTACACCGCCGGTGCGAAGTCCTGGCAGCAGGCGATCGCTGCCACGATGAGCGATGAACCATTCATCGAGTATGCCAAACGGCCAGAGTGCGGTGAGCTCAGGAGAGCCATCAGCAAGTGGGGATACCTTGAGCGACCGAAGAGCCCATGGCTGCGTGTGGCACCAAAGTTCCACCCGAAGCATATGGAGCTGTAGAGTTCCTTCTAGATGGGGGTAGATCATCAGACACAGTTGATCTACTCCCGTATCCCGACCAACACATACCGGCAGCTTACCGACCATGTGCGCAGATTGATGTGCCGCACACCTATACAGGGGAATGATCGATGACGACGGCAAAGCGGTTTTTGGCATATGACATTGGGGCATCTAACGGACGGGCCGTGGTGGGGGAATTTGATGGCGAGAAACTAACCTGTCGCGACATCTACCATTTCCCTAACGACCCCGTGCATGTGCCAGGTGGATTTCACTGGGATATTTTTCGGCTGTTTCACGAGGTCAAGCAGGCATTATGGGCTTACCGTTCGGAATGCGGTAGTGAGCTGGATGGCATCGGGATTGACACCTGGGGAGTGGACTTCGGCCTATTCGACAGAAACGGCAGACTGCTGGGAAATCCGCACCACTACCGTGACAGCCGCTGCGACGGCGCCGCCGAGGAACTCAGGCAGATCATCAACGGGTATGAGCTGTTTCAGCAGACCGGTGTGGCGATTCAACAGGTAGCCACTATCACTCAGATGTATGCGTATGCGAAGAACAAGTCGCCCCTGCTGGAGGTGGCCAAGTCGTTCTTGATGATACCGAGTATCTTCAACTACTACCTGACCGGCGAGAAGGTGGATGAGCATTCCAATATATCCAATACCGCCTTGCTGGCCATCAAGGACAACGCCCCTGCCAAGGGGGTGCTGAGTGCCATCGGCATCTCGCGCAATATCCTGCCTCGGTTTGTGATGCCTGGAGACACCATAGGATTGCTTCGAGGACGGGTGGCGGATGAGCTAGGTATGGGTTCGGTGCCGGTTTTTGCTCCAGCGACGCACGACTCCGCGAGTGCGGTGCTATCGATACCGGCTGATCCCACCACCAACTGGGCGTTTTTGAGCTGCGGAACCTGGTCGGTGCTGGGTGTAGAGACCGATAAGCCGATTCTCGGTCCCCGCGCCTATGAGCTGAACCTCACGAGTGCCGCCACCGCTGACGGCAAGTATATGTCGCGCTTCAATATCAACGGGCTTTGGATATTGCAGGAGATTCGCAGGGCGTGGGAGGGGCAGGGCAGCCGGATGAACTGGAAGGGCATGGTGCGTGTGGTGGCATCCACTGAGCCGTTCACCGCGTTCATCGATGTGGACGACCCTGCCTTCGCCGATCCGGTAGATATGCCCACGGCGATCATTGAGTATTTGACAGCTACAGAGCAGCGGATTCCGGGCGATAAGGGCACGATGGTGCGTATTGTGCTGGAGAGTCTGGCAATGAAATATCGCTTCCTGCTGCGCCAGATCAAAGAGCTGTCTGGGAAGCCGATTGACGTGCTGCACATCGTGGGTGGTGGTGTGAAGAACACAGTGCTGTGCAGCCTGACAGCCAGCGCGGTCGGGATTCCGGTTGTGGCCGGCCCTATGGAGGCAACCTGCAGCGGAAACCTGCTTACCCAGATGATGGGTGCAGGCATTGTAAAGACGATAGACGAGGGGCGCATGTTGCTGCGTTCCTCCTACGACCTGACTTTGTACAAGCCACACCGTGCTAAAGCATGGGACGAGGCCTATCAACGATACCTGACAGTGACAGGGAGGAAATAGAAATGCTTGGTAAGAACAAACTGGGTGCGTGCCTTCCAACGTTCGGCTCATGTGCCGACAGATACTGCCTCTCGGGGTATGGTGGGGGTGGCACCACGATGGAGGAGATGCTGGACCTAGCCACTCAGGTCAAGCAGCTTGATGGCCTTGAGATCGTGGGTAACTGGCATGTGAATGACCAAAACATCGATCTGGTGAAAAGGCTGTTCGCAGAGCGTAACCTTGAAATCAGCATGGTGGTGCCGGATCTGTGGACTCAAGCGAAGTGGGGCAAGGGTAGCCTCGCCTCCCAGGATCCACTGATTCGCAAGGCGGCGGTGGCGGAAGTGAAGAAGTCGATGGACTGGGCTGCGGGGGTTGGCTGCTCGTATGTGGATGTTTGGCCCGGGCAGGACGGTTATGACTATCCGCTTCAAGCGGACTTCACTGAGGCCTGGAAATGGATGAAAGACGGGATTGAGGATTGTGCGGCCCACCGCACCGATGTGAAGGTGCTGGTGGAGTATAAGCTCAAGGAGCCTCGCACGCATTGCTATATCAACAGTGCCGCGAAGACGATCCTGCTGATTGACGGACTGCCGAACACCGGTGTGCTGCTGGATATCGGCCACTCGATGGCTGCGGGCGAGAACATCGCGGAAGCGGCGGCATTGCTAGATGACTACGGATGCCTTGATTATCTTCATCTGAATGATAACTACCGCGTGTGGGACGATGACATGATGTTCGCCGCGGTGAATATACCGGAGACTCTAGAGTTCATATTCTGGCTGAAGAAACTCAACTACACCGGATGGCTGACGCTGGACATCTTCCCATACCGCGAAGACAAAATACCGGTGGTGGAGAACTGCTTTGCCTGGCTGACGACGTTGATGGCGGCGGTCGAAAAGAAGGGCGTTGCCGAAATTCAGGCTGTGCTGCGATCGGCCGACGCCAACCGCAGCGTCGCGCTGGTCCGCGAATTGCTGACAGGGGGATGATACGTTGACTCATGAAACACGCGACCTGAGAGGCCGTGAACCCGAACAAGAGATATCGGCTGATAGGCTGCTGGCCATGTACAAAACCATGGTTAGGATCCGCCGGTTCGAAGACACCATACACCTGAGATTCCTGAAGGGCACACTGCCTGGAACAGTTCATCTATATCAGGGGCAGGAGGCCGTGGCGGTCGGTGTGTGCGCACATCTGAACGAACAAGATGCCGTTGCCAGCACACACAGGCCGCATGGCCACGCCATAGCTAAGGGTGTGAGTCTGCGGTCGCTGATGGCGGAGCTTTACGGCAAGGAAACGGGTTGCTGTAAGGGAAAAGGCGGGTCGATGCACGTGGGCGATGCTTCTGTGGGTATGCTGCCGGCTATCGCCATCGTGGGTGGCGGACTTACCATCGCCACAGGCTGTGGACTGGCCTTCAAGATGCAGAAGAATCACAACGTGGCAATCGCCTTTCTAGGTGATGGTGCGTCCAACGAGGGTGACTTCCATGAGGCACTGAACATGGCCGCGATATGGAATCTGCCGGTGGTGTTCGTGTGTGAAAACAACCTGTATGGTGCTTCCACTAGCCTAAAGCTTGTGTGCAAGCTGGAGGATATCGCCGACCGTGCAGCCAGTTACGACATGCCATCGTCGATCTGCGACGGTAATGACCTCTTCTCAGTGTATGGGGCGTTGGCTGAGGCTGTGGAACAGGCACGCTCTGGCGGCGGCCCAAGCCTGGTGGAGTGCAAGACCTACCGTATCGGCGGACACTCCCGTTCAGACGGCAACGCTTACCGTGACAAAGAAGAAGAGAAGCTCTGGTTTGAGCACGACCCCATTCGAAACTTGCAGACAAAGCTGATCAGCATGGGCGTGATGACAGAACCCGACATCGCACGCATCGATGATGAGATCGAAAAAGAGATCGAAGATGCGACGGAGTTTGCGGTGAACAGCCCGCTTCCTTTACCGGACGAGTGCTTTACGGACCTCTGGGCATAGGAGAAGAGAGATATGAAAAAACTGTCATACGCCGAAGCGATACGGGAAGGCATCAAAGAGGAGATGCAGCGCGACCAGCGCGTGTTCTGCATCGGTGAAGATATTGGGGTGGAGAATGGCTTTGGTGGAGCCTTTACGGTCACCCTTGGATTGTCCGACATCTTTGGGCATGAGCGTATCCTCGATACCCCCATTTCGGAAGCAGGTCTGGCGGGGGCCGCCATCGGTGCTGCTATGATGGGCATGCGCCCCATCGCCGATGTGCAGTATTGCGATTTCCTGTTCTGCTGTATGGACCAGATGATCAATGAGGCTCCGAAGATGCGTTACATGTCCGGTGGCGGTTTTTCGGTGCCGATGGTGATGCGCGCTCCTGTGGGGGTGACCGCCCGCGGTGCCCAGCACGCCCAGAGCGTGGAGAGCTATTTCATGCACTGCCCAGGTTGGAAGATCGCCTGCCCTTCGAATGCATACGATGCGAAAGGCATACTCAAAACAGCCGTGCGGGATGACAACCCGGTGTTGATATTTGAACACAAAAAGTTGTATGGTGCCAAAGGCATCCGCAAGGTGGAAGGCGCACTGGATGCCTCCAGTGATATCCCAGAGGAAGACTACACCATCCCCGAAGGCAAGGCGCGGATCGTCCGAGCGGGTAAGCATGTGACCGTGTTGGCCAACCTCAGGATGGTCTACGAGGCCGGTTTCGCCGCCAGTGAACTAGCGGAAGAGGGCATTGAAGTGGAGCTCATCGACCCACGCTGGCTGGTGCCATTTGACTATGAGACGCTGTATGCCTCTGTGAAGAAGACAGGCCGACTGGTGGTAGTGCATGAAGACACCATCACGGGCGGATGGGGTGCTGAGATCGCCGCGAAGGCGATGTTCGATGTGTTCGACTATCTTGATGCGCCGGTCTGGCGTGTCGCCGCGCCAGATACCCCTGCACCCTTCTCGCCTCCATTGGAGGATGTGTATGTGCCGAGTAAGGAGCGCATCAAGCAGGCGATACGGAAGATCTGTTATCGGTGAGAACTGGTTACATCTTCGACTTTGACGGTGTGCTGGTCGATAGCATTGAAGTGCATTGGTCCAGCTTCATGCCAGCCTGTTCAGAAGTGGGTATACATGTAGACAGGGACAGACTTGTCAGATACAACGGCATCCCGGTAATCCAGCAGATTGAGCTGTTTGCAGGCCACTCCAACGTTCAGGTGAATGCAAATGCAGTATTCGATCGATATTCAGAAAACTATGCCCTGCAGTCAATAGAAGATGTGGTCATCATCGAGCCCATGTTAGGGATAATGCGTGCATTATCCCTTGCCGGTTGCTCGGTGGCCATTGCATCTAGCGGCTCACGGGAGCACATTCAGGCGATTGTAGACAAGTTTGCCATTCCATGCGAGATCATTGTCTCGAATAACGATGTGAGCAACGGCAAGCCAGACCCCGAGATATTCCTTACCGCCGCAGCAAGGTTGGGCATCTCTCCCGAGAACTGCGTGGTGTTTGAAGACTCAGATATAGGCATTCAGGCCGCCGTGCGCGCAGGAATGGCTACCCTGCATTTCCGACAGCACGACGACTGATTGGACTCTGACGCAAGGCCGCTTTACACACCCTCGTTGGAAATGGTATAACATAATCACTGCGTATCCCAACGTTTGCGTTGGGGTTCTGGTAAAAGCAATATGCCACATCCCAACAAGCATGCTGGCAGCTTAAACCGCTAGCTGGGTCCAACTCACACATACAACGGCCAAGGGTAAGATCATGAACAAGTCGAAGGTTATCACTATACTCGTATTCATCGGGATTACAGTGACCGGGGTGTACTGGCTGATGGACATAAATCGCAGCGAGCATTATTATATATATCTCCCTGGAGGATTTGTATCCTATAGAGATGAGTATGGTGCGATATTCAAAAATATTCGCCTTCAACCGCCACCTTCAAAGAAACGGTATATAGGCCCTAATGTGGGTGGATATCACGTATATCAATCTGCCATCGTAGGGAAGATAACACCGCATCCCAATGACCAGGATTTATCGCAGATGAATATCAGCCACGACTTATACGAAAGACGGCCCGGCTATTTCATCCTTGATCTACGCACGAAAGAGGTGTATGGCGGTTTGAATAAGCACAACTGGATACTGAAGTTAAAATCCTACGGCATCACCGAGGAGCCGGAGTTATACGAACCCTCCTGGCGGGACGAAAAGCTGAGGCGTAATGAGCCGCAAGCCGACATTGTGGAGTAATGGGAGCATTAATTACAGCAAACCCACAGGGCGTCTTGCTGAACTGATATGCTCAGCAAGGTTTCAGAGAGTATAGCGACTATATACCTTCGACGATTAATCCATTGGGGCAGCCTCTGTGGCTGCCCCCAACGGTTGCGGGTGACTACTTCACAGCCAGTATCTGCACCGGCCCTAACAGCCCCGAAGAATACAGCGGCGTATCAGCCCCCAACTGGAAGTTGGATTTGGTCAACCGTTGAGCCACAGGCAGGGCGGCATCACCGATCACGCGGTTCGCCCACAGGTTCGCCACCTCGATCTCCAGCGTATTCACACCAGGTTTGATGGCTGCTCCCAGATCGGCCTGCCAGGGCTCGCACCAGGTCACGCCCAAATCCTTGCCGTTCAAGCGCACACGGGCGATGTCCTTCACCACACCCAGGCTGAGCCGCAGCTTCGAAATCTGCGCTGGCGTCAGACCCTGGGGTAGGTTGAAACTGGTGCTGTAGGTTGCGATTCCGGAGTAGAATCTCAAGCCGGGTTCGGCACGTTTCGTCCAGTCGGTGAGCTGTTTGAACACCAGCCTGCCTTTCGACAGGTCGCCGGAAGTCCCCAGAGCAGGTGATACCCAGGCTGGATCGAACTGCACGGCCCAAGGGCCTTTAACTTCTTGCATCGGCTTATACTCATGGAAGTTAGGTTTGGCTTTCACAGTGGCTGGTGTGGCTGCCTTCTGGCGGAAGATGATGAACAACCCCTGGTATGCCTCGAAGCGCATGGGGATGACTGTCTGCTGTGCTTTGATTGAGTAACTCGGAAGCGCACTGACCTTGCCTGTGAGCGGGTCGAACAGCTCCGGTACTTTGCCAGTGATGCGTAATGCTATCTGCATTTTGAGCAGCTTACTGGACGGGTTCGCTACGAAATAGATGTCAGTGTCCTTCGTGCGCCGATGAATCCAGTCGAGGCTGATGGTTGCGGACGGATCGAATGAGCCCCATGGGCTGCAGCCTAACGGTCCGACGATGCTGGCGGATGTCCAAGTTTTGGCATCCTGGCTGGACTGCCATGTGTCCGCATCGGTGCAGAGTTCCGTTGTCTTGCCGTTTGATAGTGTGACCACGAATTTACCGATCAACCCAGCGGGGCTGGGCTCGTTGGTGATATTGACGGCCTTCACCAGGACTGTGTTCCGTCCGGCCTTCAGCAGCTTCGAAATATCGGCGTCAGATGCTTTCTGCCAGTCTACGCTCTTCAAGCACTCTTTGCCGTTGACCGTCAGGGTGAACTCGTTGTCTGCGGACATGCTGACCAATGCTTTCTGAACCTTGGCTTTTGCTGGCAGATCGATGGTCGATCTGAAGTAACGGGTTCCGGGTGCTGGGTATCCTGCGGCACTGCCATGCCATATCCAAGAGGCATTCGCCAGACCCGCTCGTTTGGCGGTAGAGGCATTGCCGATATCGGTAGCCACCATATCGGGCAGGGAGTTGTCCTTCTGCATCAGCTTGTCAATCGAGAGCCCCCACACTACGCGGCCTATGCCCACGCTATGGATGCCCTTCGGTGTGCGTTTGGTACCCCATAAGGTGTTGACGAGTGCTTTCAGCTTAACCTCGGCGGACGCCCGGTTTGCCAGGCCTGGGGTGCGTGTGGGCGGTTTCCCAACCAGTGTGCCACCTGCTGCCACCAGATTCGCAATCTTCTGCAGCACTTCAGTGCTCATGGTCGAACTGTATGGGTCGGTGAGCACGAGATACCGGTAGCTCAGCCTGTCCGGCAGTGTCCACCGGCCGTTCTTGACCGAGAGGCGGGTGAGCAGCACTTCAGCATTTATGCCGTCGTAGTCGCATCCCAACGGCAACGCAGGCTTCAAACTCGCCTTGCTGGGCACATATCGGGAAGAGCCCTCGCCCACAAAGTAGGCGGCGTCGGCCACGAACTTCCCTTGCTGCAGAAGACACTGGCAGCGTCCGATGTAGTTCAGCATCCCCTCAGCCATCGGCCACCAGGTGTAGTGACGGCTGAATATGCCATAGTCTTCCAAACCGGGCTTGTATTCAAAGGGCTGATGAACATACTTGTGTATCACCGCGGAGTTCAGACCATTGGCGAAGCAATAGTTGAGTGTTTTGCGGTAACGGTCGGGGGCGGTGACCTGCCCCAGCCAGGGGTGATAAGTCAGCGTCTCGGCTTGCACGATCTGCCGGCCGTAGATGCGTGCGCCGGAGGCGGCGGTACGCAGTGCATCGGCGAAGGGGTTTGACATCGCACTGGAGACGTTCTCTAAAGAGTTGTTGTGCGAGACCTCCGCCATTGGCAGGTCGGCGCGGCCAAAAACCTTCAGACCATCCTGGTGCGGTGAGGGATAACTACCATAACCCGATTCTGGGTTCATCATGGTGTTGGTCAGGTGCGCTCTGTGCTGGAGCTGTCCGTAGTAATCCGCCACCAAGTCCGCGATGGTGGCGCGGTAGTCGGTAAGGAACCTTTCGGTGGTCTCGCTGTCATCCACGATGCGGCGCGCCATCGCAGGGAGCATCGAAAGCAAGTCATACCCTCGGCGCTTGCGGAACTGCTCGCGGAACTCTGGCGTCCAGGTGGGCTGCTGTCCTTGGACATCGGCACCGATCTCCCAGCTATCGGTGTGGAATAGTTTCATCACGCCCGGTGCGCTCTTTTCGGTAGCCTTGAGCATGCCCATCGCCGCGTTGTCGAACATCAGGTCAGCGCCTTTGGTGCTCAGCACATCCACCTCGTAGCCACCGCCAGCGGACATACGCGCGGGCTGTCCGATGGTGGTCCATCCGAAGCGCATGATTGTCCAGCGTCCTGAGGGTGCCTTCCAGTCCAAGTGACCGTCGGGTCGCAGATATTTGGTGAGGTCGATCACCTGGCTGCTCTTGAGGTCGTATTGTTTGTGGAATGGGTTGTTATCATCCATCGCAGCTTCCACCAGAATGCCGCGGTTGCCAGACTTGTAGTTCCACCATTTGATGCCCTGGCGCACCGTGGGCTGGTCACCCTGACGCAGCATCTGGAACTCCGCCAGACTGACATCCGGTGAATAGGCCGATGTGATCACCAGCCGGAAGTAACGTCCAGTGGTTTCTGCGATGGAAATCTGCTTCGCCTCGCCCTGCTTCATGTTGATTTGCTTGATCGATCGGAAGTTTTGGCCGTCGTCAGACACTTGAAGCTCACTCTCACGTGGGCCTCCGCCGGGCATACCCTTCAGGTATACCGACACGGCGGTTAGCGGTTGTGAATAGGCATATTGTATCCAAACGGGGCTGGTGACACTTGGCGCGCTGGAGGTTTTCCAGAAGGTGTCAGGGTCGCAGTCAGCCGCGTGGATAGCCGGCCAGTTTTCCTCTGCGCAATAACCCATGTGGGTGTTGCTGCCGACAGCGGATGCCGGCGTCAGCGCACGGGTGGCCCGCTCTGGGAAGGCGATCACGGCCACATCGTGGTAGACATCGAGCCTGTTGAAGGGCTTCGGCAGTGGTTGGCTCATGTCAGTTGAGCGATCCACTTGCAGTTCAGAGCTGACCAGCATCATGGCCGCGTGCTCTTTATCTACCCATTTGCCGCCAAACGCCCAGCCATCCACCATACTTGCGGCGAAAGTCATGTCGGCGTTCCCCGCCAGCTTGGCGGCTTCGCCGAACCAGTCGGCCCATTCGGCACCCAGCATCGGGGGTTGAGAGGGGAGGGGCAGACCGGTTGTGTCGATGGTCTGCATATGCATCACCCCGCCGATGCCCTTCTCGCGCATGGCCGCGATGTCCTTCGCCATGCCCTCTTTGTTGCCGTATCCGCCCTCGAACCACCAGAACACCCAGGGGCGTGCCTTCATAGGTGGTGCGGCGAACTCCTTGCTTAACAGCGAAGGTGCTGCCGATACGATGGAATTGCAGCATATGACTGCGCAGAATAGTGTAGATAGCATACGCCAGAAGGTCATGTTTGTGTATCCTCTCAATGCTGATGCGTCGGTGCTACCTACCACGATACAGCCATGGCGTATGCTTGTGCAATGGTTGATTTGGCCTTTTGTTTGCACATTCTGACCAAACTAACTGGCTTGTGTTGACAACCGGTTTATGATGAGCTTGCCGATCTTTCGCAGTGTCTGCTGCACATTTTGCGGAAGGTTGCGTGCGCCAAGGTGGGTTGGGCCGTCAAGCCCGCCGGGCCAGATGTAGCAGACAAGAGCGATCACATCGGGTTCCGCCATAGATGCCCGGTAGTAACTCTCTGCGATCTTGGCCATATCTTCTTTTTTGACATTTGCATCGGTCTGGTAGAACGGCAGCCATTGAGTGCTTGAGATCACCACAATCTTTTGATCGGGCCTGCTGCGTGCAGCCTTCACTCCACGCAGATCGGCCTGCCACCTGGGGTCGTGCTCAGGGTCTTTGATGTCATACCGGTCGAACCCCACCCAGTCCAATTCCTTGGGAACCATGATCTTGTCGAGTATCTTGTAGGCCTCAATCATGACCGTAGGGATACCGGGTACATACTTCTTCACGATCTTGAGAGCTTTAGTGAACTCGGCGCGCGACAGCCCGTTCCATGCGGGTTCATCGACCACATACAGTGCCGCGATATGTTGGGCGGTCAAGACCGATTTGTTGCGCTTGACGTAGTCGCTCCATAGCTTTTCAGCGTCTGGACGTAAGGTCAGCTTGGTGCCTGAGAGGGCTGTCACCTTCTCCCGCTCGAACAACAGCGGTTCGATGTGCAGCAGCGCTTTGACTTTGGCTCGCTGGAACTTCGCCAGCCGAGGGGCCAGCAGATCGTCTTTAGAGAGCACACCCATCTGCCCTATGTTGGTAAACCCCGCGACTTCGTCGATGTAGTTGGTTTTGCCTGTATGGTCATTAGGGTCGTGCCAGCCGCAGTCGATGGCTGCGAACCCGTAGTATTTTAAGCTGGGGCGAGGCTTGCGTTTCGCCAAGTCTAGATTTCGGCTGGTGGGGAGGATATTGGCCACGTGATGCTCCTTCGGGTTGTGATCCTCGTCAAAATACTGACTACCTAACACGATACCCGCATCAAGAATGCACCGCAATAGGCACAAAACATACGGATAAAGCCGACTTCGGGTAACATCTATATGGCCATGTTGCTTTTTGGATGGTTTCCTCAACTACTCTGAATGGCGGCATGGCTATTTCTATATCATGACGCACGCTCTTCCTGGGAGAATATGATATGCCGCTCACACAAACGCCCTTCTATACACACCGATCCTGTTATGTGAACTTCGCGGAGCATCTGCAAAACAGTTGGAATGTGAACATGCTTTACCCCCAGGCCCCGAACCGATGGGAGCTTGAGGATTGGCGGCAGTTTCTGACCATGATCAAAGCGTTTGGATACAACTGCTTTGAATACTGGATTCCGCCCACGATGTTTCAAGAGGCTGCGCTAACTGGCGAAGGTCGTTACGGCATGTTCGCGGATACGATGCGGAGGGTGACGGAACTAGCGCATGAGCTGGGCTTGAAGACCAAAGCGGGTGCCATCCCGAACTGTCTGGGTGCCGATTGGTATTTCGCCTGCCTCAACGATAAGGCCGACCGCGAGCGGATCATGAAACTCTGGTCGCACTGGTGTCAGCAGCTTTCGGGAACGGACATCATCACCATCTTTCCAGGTGATCCTGGAGGCTGTAACCGCAACGGCTGCGATCATGAGACCTTCATAGAGCTAGCGTTGAATCTCACAGAAGTCTCACGAAAATACCTGCCGGATTGCGGTTTTGAGCTCAACACCTGGGGAACCCCGTTCTCAGGATGGGGCAGCGACCTGCGGCACACCCCAGGCTGGGACGGCAGTTGGGCGATGCTGACCAGCTGCGAGCACGACACTCCTGAAACCCCCTGCCACATCTGGAACGGTGACCCTGAACGCGCGGAGCGTGCGATGAGTTATCTGCTGCGACGTCTACCCGAGTTCCCTCAGGAGACGATGGTGGCGATAAACCTTGGGTTCAGTCCTGACGGCGATATGTTGATGGGCGGCGACGCTCGCGGATATGCACGGGAAATCGCAGCCATCCGCCCGATTGTGACGTGGGACTACTCGCTGTGCGAGGGTGAGCTGATCAACTACCCGCACTGGCGGCTGCCTCGCATGGCTGCCCGCCGACGCGAGGAGCGGTCGGCTGCACCATACTCTGGCGGGATGTGCTACACCATGACCCCGAAGCTCAACCTACTATCTCTGTATGCGGGTGGGCAACTGCTGATAAAACCCGATGCTGACCCCGACCAGCTCTCCAGGCAGTTTTGCGCGGATGTGTTTGGTGCAGAACATGCGGAACTGGGTGAGCTGTTTGAGGCGTTCGAGGTCGTGCAGGGATGGGGACATTATCCCCGGCACCAGTGGTCAAAACAGCAACTCCGCCTGAAATACCAGCAGATCATCGACCGACTTGAGGCTGTGAAGGCTCCGTCGGGTTGCTTGCCGATCTATCCTGCGTTCGATCAATATCGGTCTGATCTGCTGTGGTTTGCCCGAAAATTCTTGACGATGGCAGGCGACAAGCCCAACAGAGCGCAGATTGAGCAGGAATACTGGCAGCGCGCCTTGAATATCTATGATGTGATCGAGATGTCCGCGGACCCTCGCGCGCATCTTGCTGCACAGAATTTCTCTTCAATACTGGCATAATCGGTGCCGTGGGAGCTCATATAGTGAAATACCAAATAGGAATGATGTTGGCTGTCGGACTGCTTGTCGCGACCGCGGCGTCAGCAAACCGGGTGACAGGTGATCAAAACATGCTTGAACTGTTCAAGTCGGATTCAAAGATACTCAATAAAGCACCAAAGATGTACGACAGCGATGTGGCAAAACCTGTTGGTACGAAGTCATATGCATTCGATTCGATGTTTTATGACAGCCCACTGCGCGAGAAAGCGCTTGAGAGCGACGTGAAGGCCATCTTCTACGACGGCCTTGAATATAAAGGTAAACCAACCCGTGTTTTTGCGTATCTGGGTATGCCGAAGGTGCCTGCGGGCACCAAGGTTCCGGGAATCGTGCTGGTGCATGGTGGCGGAGGCACCGCGTTTGAGGCTTGGGTGCGGTTGTGGAACGCGCGCGGCTATGCGGCGATCGCCATGGATAACTGCGGCACGGTACCGGAGGGCGAGTATGGTAACTGGAAGGCTCATGACCACAGCGGGCCTGGTTGTAATGACACCTTCGGCAATATCGAACTGCCGGCCAAAGATAACTGGACCTACCAGGCGGTCGCTACCGTGATGCTGGCCAACTCGCTGCTGCGCTCGCTGCCTGGTGTGGATCGTAACCGCATCGGTGTGACTGGCATATCCTGGGGTGGTTACCTCACCTGCATCACGGCTGGTGTGGATTCCCGCTTCAAATACGCGGTGCCGGTGTATGGCTGCGGTTTCCTCGGTGATAACTCCACCTGGCTAGATACCTTCCAGGGGATGGGTGAGACGAACCGTGCCAAGTGGCTGTCGATGTGGGACCCCTCTGTGTATGTAGGACATGCGAAGATGCCCGTGCTCTGGGTGACCGGCACCAATGACTTTGCATACCCGATGGATTCCTTGCGCAAGACCTATCGACTGCTCGATGGAAAGGCGACGCTGTGCTTACGCATCGCGATGCCGCACGGCCATGGCGGAGCGGGGGAACGACCAGAGGAGATATACGCGTTTGCGAAGACCTTCTCTGAGAAGGGGTTGCCGCTGGCCAAAGTGAAGGCGACCCAACAAGATGCGAAACAGGCATGGAGTGAGTATACATCGAAATCGCCGATCAAAATCGCGGAGCTTGTGTATACCAAAGACACCGGCAAGTGGCCTGAACGCAAATGGGAGTCACTGCCTGCCAAGGTGGATTCTAAACGCGTGAGTGCGGAGCTTCCCGATGGCGTGAAGGTGTTCTATTTTAACCTGACCGATGAGCGCGGGCTCATCGTGAGCTCGGAGCATCTGGAGCTGTAGGACCGCAGCGTCGACTACCCAGGTAAAATCGGGATGATGTAGCACCGATTCCGCGACATAAATGTCTCGGCAATTGATCACCAAGACTGCTGAAGCTGTCTGAGATGGCGTGATCACCGTCGGTACGAAGTGTTACAGCCCGTTTTAACGGGCCTGTATGAAACTTGGTTGGCTATGTCCGGGGCGGTCTGTCAGTACGCCTGCGAAGGCCACTGTCTATAGACCGCGCCGGTCTAGTTCCTGACACATATCTATCATGGCTATCCGCCAGACCGGCGCGGTCTTGAGCCTTCTGCATCCGCTGGCCTACGTACAGACCGCCCCGGACATAGGCAACGATTGGCTGCAATAGGGGCGAACAGCCATTCGCATGTCACCTGTCACCTAAGTGTGGCGCGTGAGTTATAGTCCGGGCGGCCGTGCCAGCACGGGCGGTTGCTTGTTGTTCCATAGCCGAGACGTTAATATTGCGGCGCGATGGAGTGGGTATTATTTATGCTTACTTTTCGACATGTTGACATTCCAGAATCCGAACGCTCAAGCCATGATAAAGGAACATACATCCATGCCCACCAATGGTCATAAATATCTGAAACCCTATATCCACATCGGGTTCTCACTACTGGTCATGTGCCTATCGCTCGCTGCCGTATGCTCCGCGGAACCTGCAGAGAAGACGACACCTTTACAGCCGCACGACGATCTCTATGCGCTGAAGATTGACCAAAACGCGGAGCCGGTGAACTGCCGCACGATGCCCTTCCTGGCGTGCGCACCTGACAAGCGTGGGCAGACCACTCGCACGCAGATCGGCTCCGAGGAGCGTATCCCTGTGGGTGCGACGGCCAGTCAGATATACCTTCTTGGCATGATCAACGACGGCTATGACTATGGCACGGGGCCCTGGATGGACCACCCTGAGCTAATCGCCAATCGCAACGACCAGCAGTATGTCGGCCAAAATCTGGGCGAGATCGAGATCCGGTATGCTGACGGTAAGTCGGACCGCATCCCTTTCATCATGGGCGCGACCGCCTGGTTTGCTCAGTGGACCTATATGTATCAGGATCGTGTTATGGTCAGGGAGCCGTTCATCTCGCGGCCAGACTGCGCCCAGGCCTATGCCCGCAGCATGAAGCTTCGCGAAACTGCGAAAGGGGGCAACTATCCCGGCCGATACGCGCTCTACTACCTGCCGGTGAAGCCCCGAGCTCAAGTGATCGAATCAATCATCGTTCGAGACAATCCGGCGACGCGTGGTGTGCCGTTGGTATCGGGAGTCACTCTGGCTGGAGCACATGCCAATAACAACCTGCAGTGGCTGGGCAAAAACAAGGTCGATGCGGAGGACCTGAAACCGACCGTTGACAGCACCAAAACCAGTGGATGGGCAAAAGACACGAACCGTCTGGCGGCTGCGTTGTATACCCAAGATTCGGATTTACCCAAAAAAGTGGAGCTGCTGCCATTTCCGAAAGGTCTGGATGCCACTCTCATCCAATTCAAGGGCGACCGTATGGCCGATATGCTCACCAATGTCTGGGTGGCCAACCTGACGCAGATCGACCGCAAATTCGACAGCAAGAGCGGCTTCTTTCAAGAGACCGAAGCGGACAGTCCGTGGTATAGCGGCTTGATCGGATACGGCGTGTGGGCACCCATCGGCATCTATTACGGCGGGGCATACGGGCGGAGCTCGGATCACTTTGTGACCCTGGCGCTGCGTGGCTTGAACAATGACCAACGCGCACAGAGCTATGTTGACTACTGCGACAGCCGGCTGTACTACTACCGAACCAATCGTGACCCTGACAAGGGTCCGCTGAACGAAGCACTCGACATCACCAAATACCCCAAGGACGCGCCACCGCATTGGACCTTTGGGCTGCATGAGCAGTATAGCCTGCCGTTCCCTCTGAACGAAATACCGGGTGGTGAGGAGATGGAGGGGCATGGCTCCACCATCGTGGGTCGATGGGCTGCCTGGCGGTTGCTCGGTGCGCCGAAGGGTGAGTGGCTGAACGCTCCACGTCCCGGGGTTTATGGCAAGAGTCGCTGGGATTCCTCGAAAGATGCAGCGGACTTCATCTGCTGGCTGATGGACTACACCGGTCGGGATGTGATCTACACCGAAGGCGAATCGGTGGGCTGGGCCGGACCTTATCAGGTCTCGATACCTAAGGGCATGGCCACAGAGACTGACCCTGTGAAGATCAAGCAGAACTACGCCAACGCTGATATGTATTTGCCATATGCCAGCTACGTGAACTACTCTGCATTACGATGCTCTGCTAACATGGCGGATGCGGTGGGTGACACAACCTCGGCTGCGAAGTGGCGGTCGTATGCCAAGCGGCTGCGTGACGGTATGGTGCGGCTGCTCAGGGCAGGGGATACCAACAACTTTACCTGGAAAATGAGCCCCTATTCGTGGTTTTCATCGCAGCAAGATTCGCTTGTGCAGGCCTGGTTTGCTCAATACCAAGACGGGCTGGATCCCAACAAGTTCGATGCAGAGATGACCGCAATCACCCGCAACACGTTAAAGCAGCAACTATCACAGCCGTACGGCAAAGCGGCGGTATTGGCCATGGGCTACGGTCAAGGCTGGCTGACACAGTCGGCTTTGGTCTTGGACGACATGGACGCCTCTGGGCCGTTACTGACCAACATCGCGCGCTTTTCGTATGACAAGAACATGGACTACGTGGATGCCAAACGGGGCATCGACTGGCGAAAGTGGCTGTGGCTGATACCGGAAGGCACCAATCTGCTGCCGAACGGGATGTGGCACAGGGTCAGTGATCTGTCCAATGGCGCGAACCAGGGCCCACCCATGCACGCGATAAATAGCTGTGCTGGGGTGGATGACCTTGACCCTTCTAATATCAAGATACTGCCGCGGGTTCCCGAGCCGATGACGGGCATCAAGGTATCCAACTACTTCGTGATGCTGCCTGAGTGTGATAAGCTGGTCAAGAGCCGCCTGGCGTTTGAGTTCACACGGCCTGGGCTGTTTACGATGCAGTGTGATCGCGAAATTCCAGAGCTGTCTGTGCGCCTGGGACCCTTCGACGAGGCCACCGCGAGACGTCGGCTGGAGACGGGTAAACGCCCTCTGGGCAGCACCGTGCGGCTGGATCGCTCGGGCACGTGGCATGGGAAGGACGCCTGGTGGATCTGGGTGGAGGGCATCAAGCAGGCGCGGTCGGTCGAACTGGATTTTGGGAAAGACTAAGTGAGCATGGTGACTCGCACCCCCTGGGCGGCGGCGGTGCAGCTGCAGCTTGGTCTGGTGATCGCCTGTGCGGCTTTCAACCCGCTGCTGCAGCCGCTGATGGCGAAAGCGTTAAGCCCCTGGAATTGGCTGCTGCTTGGTCTGCTGGTGCTGGTTTGCCTGGTATTTGGGTATCTGTGTGCCTCGAAGCCGATCGTGCGCTGGCTGAGCGGGACGCCGTTCGCGGTGGTCAGCCTGCTGCTGATGTGCCTGCTGGGATTAATTGGCACGATGGTGCTTCAAAAGCCCGAGCTGGGTGGTTTGGCAGCCAGAATCGGCTTGAGGGATGTGTTTCACTCCGCGCCCTTCTTTATCGCCTCGTTGATGGCCTTGCTGAACCTGAGCCTGGTGGTTGGACGCAGAATAGCGCAGCCAAAGCCGGGTAATGGCGCTTTCTTATGCAACCACATCGGCATGGTGCTGGTGCTGTTGGGCATGATGGCGCAACCCGGTGCGATGCAGGAGGGGATGCTGCAGCTCCATGAAAGGGAACAGAGTCGTCAGATCATCAGCAAGACTGGCACCACGATGAACCTGCCGGACGCGATGAGCTTGGAAAAGTTCACCGTAAAGCATTACCCACCGAAGTTGATCATCGGTGAGATGACGGATAGAGGTCCCGCCGATGGGGAGATGGATCCGAAGTGGGCGAATGAGCTGCATACCTATCGTGCACAGGGAATCAGTGTGACGATACACCAGTATCTGGCGTCTGCGGTGCCCGATGTGCCTCAAGACTGGCGTGATGGAGAGGGTGGGGTGCCCGCGGTCAAGTTGTCCATATCGGATGCATCCGGGCAGCAAGGTGACATCTGGCTGGCTCTGACGCCGCAAGCATCGGGCGAGGAGGCACAGGATGCTGTGCTGGTGGGAGAGAACCACTTTGTGCAGCTCAGCCAGGCTGTTCCCAAGCTGTTCCGCTCCGATCTGCTGGTCAAGCCTGTCGATAAGCCGAAGTATCGGGTCACGTTGGAAGTCAACAAACCACTCAGTATGGATGGTTGGATGCTATATCAAAGCTCTTGGGGTGAGGACCAGTTCGGCCGTTATTCGGTGATCATGGCGGTGAAAGATCAGACGGTGCCCGTGGTTTTCACCGGTCTGGGCATGATGGTGGTCGGTGCCTTCTGGGCACTGTGGAGCCGGCGCGTGATGGCCAGTGTGGAGGTGTCGGCATGAGCGCCCATGGGCCATTCGGCTTGATCGGCTCTGTTCTGCTGGTTTTGTGGCTGCTGGCGTTAGTAGGCTACGCTCTGCCCGTCAAACCCTGGCTGCAGCGTGCGGGTGCCATCGCCTTTGCCACAGGCGGAGTGGTGGTCTGGGGGTATCTGGGCTGGCTGTGGAAGGTGCTGGAGCGGCTGCCGATGCGCACTCAAGGCGAGACGCGGCTCTGGTACATGGCGTTCCTGGTGTTGATGGGGCTGGCCATACAGGCCCGGTGGCGGTCACGGGTGCTGGTGGCACCGGCGATTGTGATGACCATGGTGTTCCTGATCATCACGATGCTCCACCCGGAGAGCCTGGACAAAACGCTGATGCCCGCCTTGAACAGCCCCTGGTTTGCTCCGCATGTGATCGTGTATATGATGGCCTATGCGGCCCTGGGCACGGCGGGAGCCGTGTCGGCCTGGGCCTTGATTGTGCTGAAGCGCCGCGGAGCACAAGAAGGTACCGCTCTGGAGCAGATGGCACGCAGCCTGGTTTATGTGGGTTTCCCCTTGCTGACCACAGGATTTATCCTGGGGGCGTTCTGGGCGAAGGTCGCCTGGGGCCACTACTGGAGCTGGGACCCGAAAGAGACCTGGGCGTTCCTCACCTGGGCGGTGTATCTGGCCTACCTACACCTGGACCGCGCCAAGCTGCTCACTACGAAGCTCAGTCTGTGGGTGGTGTTTGGTGCGTTCATGGTGCTGCTGGTCTGCTGGTTTGGCGTCACCATCCTGCCCAACGCGGCCAGCAGTGTGCATATCTACAGCCAGTAGAGTCGAGTAAATTACTTTCCGTTGGTCAAACCCTTGAAAGTGCCTCTGACGGTTGTTTTAGTCACTTTATTTTTAAGACCGATGTAGATCGCGGTACCCGATGTGGTTCCAGTCACTGTATTCCCCTGCGGTTTTACGATAACTCGCAAAATGAGGTTTACTGATCCACCGCCCGCTTTGTCGTAGTTGCCGGCAAATGCACCGCTGACTATTCCTTACTTGGTGGATTTGACGAACTCGAAGCTATAAAGGGATGCGCTCTTTAGAGTGAAACGGAACTTCACGCTCCGCCCGGCCAAACCCTTTAGGCTGCGCGAGCCGCGCCAAGAAAGCTTGGCAGCCAGGTAGTCGCCCTTCTTGATCGCAACAGAGTCCTTTACCGTGTAGCGTGCAATTGGTGTGCCACTCGGATCCAGCATCTCCACCTTCACTGAACCTCCCGCCGCCACCACAGTATTAAGCCGAAGCTCAGCGTTCGCCGGCACCTGAAGCGCCGGAGTAGTCCAAATACCGACTTGCCCAGGCTGATCTGCGATCGCAATGAAGCCGTCGACTCTCATCTGCGTAATGTATGTGGTCATGGAGCGGGTCTTCTCATCCTTACCACCATACGAGTTGTGCGGGAAGTCGCGGTACGAATAGAAGAACCAGAGCTTCCCTCCCTGCTCCACCAGAGGCTCCATGAAGATCATGTCGCCGTCCGCCTCGAAATTGGGGTTGTGACGGGTAAGGGCTATAAGGGATGCACCCTTCGTCTCGGGGTCCGCAAACCAGGTCCTGCTGTCGCGGCTGTAGAGCAACTGAGGATAGATCGGTCCACTGATCCCCAACGTCTCCGTCCACGAGCTATTGTGGTTATCCCGAGGAGCGTGGAATACGTTGGGTGTAGCGATGAACTGACCGTGGTAGGCCACGATATTGGTCATATATATGTCATCGCAGTTCTCAGTGATGGGACTATAGAGGAGATTGGGCTTCAGATTATACTCCAGGGGTGCGTTGAGCAGACCTTTGATAGTTGCTGAACGTTTAGTGGCGCCGCCGCGATATTCGGTCGTGCCCGCGCCAGGGGCTGGACTGCCCGATGCGTTGTACCAATAGCGCACCGTGAGGACATACTTCCGCTCTGCGGCGTCCCAGTATATCTGGTTACCACCATCCAGCGCGTAGGCCTTAGTACTGGGCTCGTTGAAGACCAGCACTGGGGCCGAGAAGTTGATGCCATCTGGCGATGTTTGCACGTAAAGGCGATGGAATGTAGGATCATCGGAATGCCTACTGAGGCACAGATAACGTTCATAGCTCAGGGCGTTCGGATTCGGGTTAAAATATCCCGTGTCATGATGAACGATGTTGTTCGGCTCAGGGGTGTGGCTGTCGCCCTTGGGGTTCAGAACTGGCTTCTTCCAGCGGATGCCGTCGCTGCTTTCCGCATAAGACCAGCATATACTGCCATCGACTCGGCTCTTCAGCATGTACCACCAGCGCCATGGGTGTTTCGGATACTGGCCGGAATATACTGTGGGGTCGTACGATACCTGACCGTGATTACGGAAGTACCAGTCCTTCTCACAATTTGCCTTGTCCAGGGTCACCAGCGGCCCTGCGTAAGTCGCTTGACCCACCACGATGCGCGTATTGGTCATCTCCGCGCGCAGCGTCGGATCGGCAGCAAGATACCGTATCCCGATCGCCTGGTCGGACGTGCGCTCAGGCACCGAAGCGGATGTGCAGCTTGCCACCAGGAAGAGAATACAGGTAGACAGGCATACCGCAGTCGCCGTAACTGGTCTCATAAATACGATCATTCTGCTCAGCGGCATGTTTCCTTCCAACGTGGTTTGTTAGGTGCTTTGTGAGTAGGGTTCCTTAATGCCACGAATAAGACGACCAATATCGAATGCTGTTTACGCTACCGGCGCATCTTGAGCTTGCGCTCCAGGCTGCGGCCAAGTGTCAGCCATCGGTGCATAGGCCCAATTTTGCGAAGGAAACCCAGCCCGACATCCTTGGCTGTGATCTGTATACGGGGCAGGGCGTATGGGTTCATTCCTGCGAACTTCACACCATCGAATATGGCCAGGGCACCGCGGTATCCCGCCTCAGCGGCGGTTCGCCGTACCAGCCGGTTGTGGCGGCCATACGGGTAACAGAGCGTTTCCGGTGGAAAACCCAGGTTCTGCTGGAATGTCTCACGGGAGATATACAGTTCATCTTCGAGTTCAGACAAGCCGATGTGAGTGAGATCAGCATGCGAGCAGGTATGAGAACCCAGCTCCATACCGTCCGCCAGCCACATCTGAAGTTGGTCCCAGTTCATCATCCTGCAGCGCGGATTGTTGGGTTTGACTTCAAAGTCGTTCATCAACCCTACCCAGTTGGCGATGGGGAACACCGTACCGTGGAAGTCAAACGCGGCCATGATGGGCATCGCGTGTGTGTAGTTATCTTCATACCCATCGTCAAAGGTGATGACTACAGGCTTATCGGGTAGGTCGAAACCGCGGTTGATGGTGTCAATCAACTGAATGACCGAAACCGTCTTATATCCAGCGCGCCATAACAGCTCCATCTGGTGTTGAAACACATCCGGTGGCACACTGTTGCGATGACCTGGCACATCCGCTATGCTGTGATACATGAGTATGGGCACTCGTTTCATGAGCGGCTATCCCGGGCTGCCGTGTAAATGGGCATCATTTTATTCACCATGGCGTCAATGGTGAAATGCTGTTCAATACGCTGCCTGGCAGCCATGCCCATCTGCCTTGCTTCGTCTGGGTGGATGGCCAGCCACACTAAACGGTCAGCTAATGATTCTTCGTCTTGATAAGGCACCAGAAATCCGGTCTCCCCATCCGCCACTAACTCTGGAACGCCACCTACCGCGTAGGCCACGGTGGGTTTTCCGCAGGCCATCGCTTCCGCCAGGCTCAATCCAAAGGTCTCGCTAAACGTGGGCAGGGCCACGGCGTCGACCCAGGGAAGTATCTGCGGGATATCCTGACGGGCTCCCAGGAAGTGAACCCTGTCCGTTACCCCGAGCGTCTGTGCCATCTCTTGGAAATAGCTGAAGAACCGGCCGCCACCGATGAGTATGGCGTGCCAATCTTTGCAGTTGGGGTTGGATGCTAAAATCTTTATGATTGTGTGGTGGCCTTTGCGATGTTGAGAGAACATCCGGCCGATCAGCCCTATTGTGAAGGCCTCTGGGGGAATACCCAGTTCAGCGCGTATATTTGGCTCGGTAGGTGTCATCGAAAAGTGTTGAAGCTGCACACCATTCGGAATGGTGGTGAGGAGTTCCGCCGGGTAGATACCCTCGGCGATGATGTCGTTACGCAGGTAATCGCTGACGCAGATCATCTTGAACGCCTCTCCAAACTGTTGATATTTAACCTGGTGCCGAAACAGCCTGCCGTGAGCTGTCATCACCCATGGGGTGCGGGCAGCCTTGCATGCTTTGGCGGTGACCACCGCCGCATTCGCCGAGTTGGCATGAACGACATCGGGCTTCAACTTGTTTATAAGGCGCCCGAGGAGCATGGTTGAGATACCCACATGAAGGCGGAACGGCACGTAGTGCTGCTCGATGCCGTCTTGCTCCAACTGTTTGGATATCTGACCACCGCCTGATGCCACACTGACTCTGATCCCTTGTTGAAGCAGTTGCCTGGCCAGCAACGCTGTATATGTTTCAGCCCCCCCCGCATTTAGACGGGGTACTGTCAACAAAATTTTTAGCGGTTGGCTGAGCAATGGGCGCCCTCATGTAATATTGTCATGCAGATATATATTACAGGAATCCGTGTCATAATCATGCTACGCATCGGCTGCTGTGATGTGATAGCTGTCACGGCTGCGGTGTACATGAATCGGGGTGTCAAACAGCTCGGTGAGGTTCTTGCTTGTGAGTATTTGAGATGGGGTCCCATCGTGTAAAATCCGACCGTTTTTCATCGTGACCACGCGGTGGATGTCTGAGGTGATATCGGGCAAATTGTGCGTGACCAGGATGATTCCGTGCCCAGCATCAGCGATCTGGTGGATGGATTGGCGCAACCTTTGCTGAGCCGCCGGATCGAGGCCGTTGCCTGGCTCGTCCAGCAGCAGCGTCTCGGGTGAATTCACCAACGCTCTGGTGATCAGAACCCGCCTTATCTGTCCGGTGGAGAGCGTGTTCATCGCCCTGTCCGCCAGGTGAGCGCATCCCAGCCAATCCATCAGCTCTGCGGATCGCTGCCACATCTCCGCGGTCGCCTCGTGCTGTCGGAACAGTCCCATCGAGCCGAAGAAACCTGACACCACCATCTGCTTCACCGAAATATCACGCCAGCACTCGCGCTGTAGTTCACCGGAGACCACGCCCAGATGCTGCCGCAGCTCGAAGACATCCCAGCGCTGCTGCCCCATGATGGCGGCGTAGCTGTTGCTGTCGGCTATCGGGAACAGTTCGCGTAGGATGGTTTTGATCAGGGTGCTTTTGCCGCAGCCGTTCGGGCCGAGGATCGCCAGTTTTTCACAGCGATCGATACGCAGGGTCAGACCATCCAGCACGGTTTGACCACCACGCTTCACGGTAATGTTCTCGAAGTGGCACAGAGGTTCCATGTAAATGATGAGTTCCTTTCAGGTGTGTCTATTTACATTATATGACTCCGTGGTTTGCCGAGGGCGCCTGACACCACAGACTGCATGCATAGGGTGCCGTGTACCACAAATATGGCATCGAGTGCTATGAAGGAATATGCCTGCATGATACAGTAGAGATAGATCATGCTACTGAGTGGTGTTGGTGCAACGTCATTGGTAGGATACCCTCAGAATTGGCCATACGATATAGCTGAACCCAGGAGTGAGAACTTGTACAAAATCAACCCGAAACACTGGAATACCCCGCTTAGCAAGCCAGACATGGAACACTACTACCGGTTGGTGAAGTGGATACTGCAGTTCTGTCCGAGCCTGCATCAAGACCGGTTGGCCAACCTGGCGATACAGCTATACTTCATGATGACGGATTCGCCTAATAGAGATCAGAGCCCGAATGGGCTGCAGAAGCTTTCGAGTGGCATCTACAATCTGGTGAAGGAGATCACCGCCGGTTTGCCATATGTGCATGTCGTCATCACCAAAGAGGGGCTGTCTGTAGCCGCCTCGGAGCTGACGCTGCCCGAGGGACTGGAGCAGCCCGTGCTGGTATGGGTTGAAAACAAAGGTGCCGAGGCGGTGTCGCGGGTTGACCTCAGCTCCTCATGGGGTGATGGTGAGGCGATGGGCGGCTTATGGGTGCCAGATGGTGATATCAGACCGTATATGATCACTCTGAAGCAGGGCCAAGCCGACACCGTGGAGCTGAGCGTGATGCAGGGCAAGCCGGCTGTGAAAGTACCCGTTAGGAAACTGGGCACCGCCACCCTGCGGGTGAGCATGATGGCTGACGGCAAGCTGTGGCCTGCCCGGGCCAGCGTGTATGGTGCAGATGGCGTGTTGAGATATGCCGGCGCATACTCCGAGAACAACACACTCTCCTATAAACCGGTACTGGGTGTGGATACCCGACCCATCCAGTATCGGCTGCCGTTCTTCTACACCGATGGCGAGTTGGAGATCACCGTGCCTGCGGGCCCTGTGACCGTACAAATGGAGCGGGGATTCGAGCATCCCATCGTGACAAAGCGCAGAACGCTCCGAGCCGGGCAGAAAGTGGGCATGAGGCTTGACAGCCGACGTGAAGTTGACATGAAGGCCCGCGGTTGGGTATCCGGTGACACCCATGTGCATTGGGCAAAGAATAGTTGGGATGTGAATGAGGACATCACCCTGTTGGGGATGGTGCAGCGGGCGGAAGACCTGCGGGTGGTGAACAACCTGACGCTAAAGCACTGGGTGCGCGGCACGAATGTGCGGTTTGTGGCTCCGACACAGTATCCCATGGGGCCAGTTCCTGGTATGTGCGACCAGGAATACCACATTCAAATGGCTGAGGAGTTCCGTAACCAGGCGTGGTACGGACATATCAATCTGCTGGCTATCAAGAAACTCATCGAGCCGATCTCCACTGGTCCGGACATGGGCGATATGGCTGACTACCCCAACAATGTTCCAGCCATCGACGAGACGCACCGGCAAGGCGGCATCGTGTGTGAGGCGCACGGGCTTGGCTTAAACTGGGATGTGCCCGTGAATGTGATCAACGGCAAGATCGACTGCCTCGACCAGATGATGGAGTTGGATTACTACCGCTTCCTGGACTGCGGTTTTCGCCTGCCACTGGGCAACGGATCCGATCACCCGGCCCGCGTGGCTGGGGTCGCTCGTATGTATGTGCTCAACGCGGCTGGTGGTCTGCATGACGGCTGGATTCAGGGCATCCGTAACCGGGCGATCTTTGTGACTTCAGGGGCACTGATTGGTCTGACGGTAGATGGCAAGCCCATCGGCGAGCTGATGACTCTGCAGAAGGGCCAGAAGGTGCGAATTCAAGCTTGGGGACGCAGCCGACGGGAACTGGGCACACTGCAGATTGTGGTGAACGGCAAAGTGGTGGCGCAGAAGAGCACCAAGGGCCACACGGCAGAGCTGGATGTGAATCTGGCAATCGACGAACCGAGCTGGGTCTGCGCCCGGTGCAGCCCGATCCCGTGGTCATACTGGGTGTTCACTGGTGCCGACATCGCCCATACCAGCGCCATCTACCTGGACGTGGAGGGCCGTCGCCGGTTTAATGCGAAGGCTGCGATCTGGTTTGCGAAGCAGATGCAGCAACACGCAGGTGATGTGGAAGCCAAAGCGCTGTTCGACACGGCGGATCAGCGGCGTGAGAGTGTCGACTACATCCGCAAAGGCGCCGAGGCCTACCGGCTGCTGGTCAAGCAAAAGGGATATAAATCGTGAAGTTGTTTTCGGTAATGGTGCTTTGGGCGGCGCTCTGCTCGTGTTCGATGGCGCAGGTACAGTGGGATGTGCAGAATGGCTATCTATGTGCCCATGAGGGGCAGACCCGCCTGCTGGTGCCTGCCGCCGCGGGGGCAGTGGATGCCATCGTCGATGGAGTGCCGGTGATGAACGGCAAAGCGGTGGTGTCGGTGAAGCGGCCTGTTGAGAGTCGAATTGAGGTGATCTACGCCACACCAAACGGCCGTCTGCGTGATATCTACAATCGGTTTCCCAAGCTGGGAGATCAAGCCTGGCAAAGACAGGTGTGCTACACCAACACCTCAGATAAGCCTCAGCGGTTGTCTGGTGTCACCATGCGCGCCTGCCCCGCGATCACCGACAGGCCGGATGTGTGGCGTCCCAAGACCTTTTGGATGGGCCGCGTCTCAGCGACGAGGTTCCTTGCGGTTGGGTTCACCAGCGACGAAGATATGTATACCTTCCAGGAGCACAAACAGCCTGCCGCAACTGGCCCGCTGACCCGTCAGATTGTCGACACCGGCGTGAACGCAGTCTATACACTAAAGCCCGGTCAGAGTGCATGGGCGGGAACCCAGAGCATCTGGCTGAGCGGGAATGGTCACACAATACAGAGTGAATACCGTGTGCAGGCCCAGCAATTTTACCGTGCGGTCGGCATCACGCTGGTGGCGAATGCGCCAAAATGGCTGCCAGGAGCGATCTACTACAAAACCACTCCAGGCGGTACCATCGAAAGCCGCTCCAGTGATATCGGCGGATTTGCCAACTACAGCCGTCAGCTGGACTATCTGGCGGATATGGGGCTGGATGCCATCATGTATCACTCGATCACCCAGCACAAGTTCGGCACCGACCCTCAGACGGGCGGCTGGAATGTGTATGGGATCACGGACTACGACAACATCGACATCATCAACGGCGGGGCGAAAGCGTTCAAGGCGCTGGCCGATGGCACACGAGATCGCGGCGTCCGGGTGATGAGCGAGCTCTGCTTGAACGGCTACTACAGCGTGAAAGCCGGATTTACCGGCACAGAGAACGCGCACCTGCAACGATGGTGGACCGTGGGGCATGATGGCAAGCAGTTGAAGAGTTTCGGTGGAGCCAGTATGGACTACAGCAGCCGTGAGTGGCAGCGGGCGATGGCCAAAGTGGCTCTGCGCTATCAAAGCGAGTTCGGCATCGAGGGGATGCGGCTGGATTTGGGCAGTGGATCAGGCGATAATTATGGGTCTATCTACACTAACCATCACAGCCTCTCCAATCTGGGCGGTTCATTGCAGATGTTGAAGGCGATCAGCCAAAGCGCCAAGCTGGGTGACACCGCCTCTGTAATCATGAGCGAAGACATGGTGCACCAGCCCGAACGGTATCGCTACACGCCGCTGCTGTACGGGTTTGAGAATAAGCAGTTGCTTTCTCAACAGTTCCCATCTGATCTTTCCGATGCCCGCACGATGGTGCAACGGCTGACCGACTGGTACGCGACCGAGTATGGCTCGATGCCAGAGGGTGGTCAGGTGATGAGCACCTTGAACGGATTGAATGAAGTCGTGGCACTGGGACGCGCCAGTTTTCGGTACGGGTATGGCCTTCAGCGTGCTCTTTACGGAGCATTGTTGGGGGTGCCGGGAGTGCTGCAGATGCACCAGGAAGAGGAATCGGGCAGTTACTTCGCCTACCAGGCGATGAATCGCGCGCGAATGGAGAGCCCGGAACTGCACACCGACTGGGCCGACTACCGCAGCGTGATCTTCCAACCCGAGGTTTTTACCGTGCTGCGGGGCACGAAGAGTAAGGCACTGTGCCTGAGCAACCTGTCGGGCAAAGCGGTGAAGGGCGAGGTGTGTCTGCCCGGCTGGCTGCGGCTGGATGGTCGGCCTGTGCACGACATGGTGGGCCGCAGGCAGGTGGGTGTCGTGCGGTCGCACCGCTTCAGTCTGAAGATGGAAGCCTATCAGACGATGGTCTGCCGGTTTGAGCTACCTGCGCCGGTTCTGAAGGTCATCAAGTATGCGGGGCAGGAGTTGAGCGCAGAGGCCACCGCCAAGCCGTTCCACCTCGCCTTTTTGCAGGATCGTGTGGAGATAGACAGCGGATTGCTGCGAGCCCAGTTGGTGATGCCCACGGGATGGAGCCAAACCTCAGATGGCGTATACGGCGTTGCTGATGGTCAGTGCAGGATTGTGCGTGACGGAGATGGCTGGAATGTCAGCATGGAGTTGAAACCAGGCGCGGATGCGCCTGTGTTGAGGGTGCTCAACACCGATGAATGGTTGGTCTCTGGCCGAACCGCGCTGCTGCACGACCGGCTGATCAGGCGCCATTTCCCATGGCCTGCCGACACGGGCTACCACTGGGATCGCACGATGACCTGGGGTGCTTTGCAGTGGGGCGGATTGTATAACAATGTGTTCCCCACTGGTCGGCTCTGGCAAAGCATCATTGAGCCGCTGCACCCCGACAAGCCAGGTCTGGGCTTTGTCCGCGGTGACGGGCGGCTGTTGGTCGACAGCATCCAAAGCAATGCACAGAACATAGTGCTGACCGACCGCACCGATGAGGCCATCAACACGCCGTATGGCCTTGATCTGCGATTCTTGTCAGTCGACCGTGACCTAAGTGCGCGTGTCGCGCGGTTCGGTTTTGACCTATGGTGGAACACGGAAGATTCCCAACTGGGGGCTTCTGAGCAGCCCGTGAAGGTGAATTTTCGCATCAGCGCCGGAGATGTGGTACCGGCACTGTCCGCTGCACGTCAGGCTCCAATCAACCGCAACAGTGAGATTGAGCGCAAGGGCGAGCAGATCGTGATGGCGGAGAACTCAGCGGTGTTCTTCGTGCAGCCAGGCGAGATCAGTTGGCGGTTCCCTGAGTATGCGAAGGGACGCTATCAGGTGCGGATGCTGCTCCTGCGAAGCGGTCTGTCAGCAGACGGCAGCGATATGGAGCCGTTCTATACGCTGCTGGTCAATGGGAAGCCGCAGCCCATCACCTGGGGCAAGAAGAACATCAGCAGTCAGGGCAACGCCTACTTCGGCTACGGCACAACCCCGGTGGTCGATTTGTCCGACGGGAAGCCGCATGTGCTCACGCTGCGCATGAGCTCTACATGGCAGGCCGTCCAGCCCTACCTTACACTGATCAACGCGTCGGAATAGACCGGCTGTTGTGCCCTGTAGCTACCCGGTGTATAATCATCTTTGAGTGTGCTGCGGATGGGTCGGTATAAATGCGATGTTGTCCGCAGTTTTATCTTTATGTGCGAGGTTAACCGATTAACCAATGAAGCAAATATCGACGCTGTTGGCCATCATACTTCTTATGATGCTGCCTGCGGTCATGACAAGGAGTGTAGAAGTGCAAAATAATAGTGTTCAGTTGGTGCAGACATCCGAGCCCACTGGCTGGTTTTACAACATCACTAAAGAGAAAGGGGCAAGGCCGGCATCGCTGCCATTCTCATTCATATGCAATGGCCAGCACTCTTCGGAATGGCTGGCTGGATGCGAGTTCTCCCGGAGTGCGAAACAGCTTGATAACTCGCGTCATGAGATCACGCTGGTATACTCCGATAAGCTCACCGGCTTGACCCTGCGTTGTGTCGCGGTGGAATACCTCGATTTCCCCACGGTAGAGTGGACGCTCCATTTCAGGAATGAAGGCACGGCCGACACGCCTATACTGGAGAACATCCAGCCGCTGGATTTGAATTTCGCCAGGCAGGCGGATGCCAAAGATGAGTTTTTGCTTCATCATGCCAGGGGCTCTGTCTCCGGTCCGAATGACTACGAGCCTTTCAGCAAGCCGCTGCCGCCAGAGACCAAATGCCAGTTCGATGCCCTCAACGGCAAACCATCCTGGGGTGAGTGGCCTTATTACAACCTGGAATGGGGGAGCGGCGGAGCCATCATCGCCATCGGCTGGCCCGGTTCCTGGAGTTCCCGGTTCACCCGAAATGCGGGCACACAGTTGCATATTCAAGCTGGACAGCAGAAGACCCATTTTCGGCTCCATCCGCAGGAAGAGGTGCGAAGCCCGCTGATTGTGGTGCAGCGGTATGAGGGCGATTGGCTGGCGGGACAGAACATATGGCGACGATGGATGTGGGCCCATATCATACCTCGGCCAGGCGGCAAGATGCTGCAGCCGATGACAGGTGGGTTTGACGGTTATTACTTCCCCGATCTACAGATTACCGAGAAGGGCGAGAAGCAGGCGATCGACCGATACGCAGAGGAACGCCTGCTGCCGGACTGCTGGTGGGTGGATGCCGGTTGGTTCCAGATGACCGATGCGAAGGGCGTTTCCTCGTTCTGGAACGCAGGCACCTGGGATATCGAGACCAAGCGGCTTCCAGACGGCTTGCGTCCTGTATTTGATCATGCAAAGTCCAAGGGTATCGGGAAGGGCATCCTGTGGTTTGAACCGGAGCGTGTGGCTCCAGGCCGATGGCTGTCGGAACAGCATCCTGAATGGTTATCGGGGCGCGAGGGGCAGTACAAGCTGCTGAACCTGGGCAACCCCGAGGCCTGGGATTGGGTGACCAACATGGTCGACAAGACGTTGAAGGATGCTGGGATCACCATCTACCGTGAGGACTTCAACTTTGGCCCATTGGATTGCTGGACATACAATGAGCCTGAGGACCGGCAGGGGATCAACGAGATTAAGCATGTGACAGGCCATCTTGCGTTCTGGAAAGAGCTGCTCAAGCGTGATCCAAACCGGATGATAGACACCTGCGCTTCGGGTGGTCATCGGCTCGATATCGAAACCCTTCGCCTCTCGGTTCCGCTCTGGCGCAGTGACTGTTCCTGGGATCCCATCGGTATGCAGTGCATCACGTATGGACTATCGC
Source organism: Armatimonadota bacterium (assembly GCA_963677485.1). Classification (GTDB taxonomy): domain Bacteria; phylum Armatimonadota; class HRBIN16; order HRBIN16; family HRBIN16. The sequence goes on from OY781964.1 coordinate 3,782,578, forward strand.
TTTGGGTGCCCTATCAGGGCACAGGCGTCGTCTCTGACGATCCGTACGTGATGCGCAGCGATATGACGCCCTTCTTCTTGATGTCATGGGACATGAACCGCAAGGACATCGACTTCGACCGTCTCCGTAAACTGATGGCTGAGTGGCATAAGATCAGCAAATACTACAAGGGTGACTTCTACCCATTGTCGGCATACAGCCTGTCCAACACGGCGTGGATGGCGTGGCAATACAACTGTCCAGAAGATAATGCAGGAATGGTTCAGGTGTTTCGTCGTGCCGACAGCCCGTACATATCGGCCCAATTTGTGCTCAAGGGGCTTGACGCCTCCGCGGAGTACCGAGTGGTCAACGCCGGTACGGGCAGCAGTAGCGTGTATACGGGCAAAAAGCTGATGGGCGAAGGCTTCACCGCCAGCATCAAGGCCATGCCTGGAGCGACAACCTATATCTACACCAAACGGCAAGCGGCCAAACCTAGATAGGATGACGTTATTAATGAAGTCGACGGCGGCCTTACTCATGATGATCGTGTTGACGATTGTTCCAGCATTTGGATGGAGTGGTGATATGTCTCAGAATGATGTTACCAAAGTAGATTGCGCCAGCAGTCGCTGGTTCGACAGCCTAACTCGGGCCACAGATGCGCGTCCGCAGGCTGTGCCATTTTCATTTACTTACAATGGAAAGCCTTCCTCGGAGTGGCTAGATAGCTGCCGGTTTGAGCGTTCCACGAAGCAGCTTGATGCGAACCGCAAGCAGCATACCTTGAGCTTCACCGACACAGCCACCGGGCTGGTTCTGACATGCGTCGCGGTGGATTACCTGGATTTTCCAACGGTTGAGTGGACGCTCTATTTCAAGAATAGTGGCTCTGCAGACACGCCGATCATCGAGAATATCCAGGCTCTCAACCTGCGCATTGAGAAGAAGCCCGTCGCTGATGACGAATATGTGCTTCACCACAACAACGGCACATTAGTGACTACCATCAACGTGCCCGCCGGCATACGCGACTATGAGCCGCTGACCACAGCACTCACGCCAGGCAAGAAGATGGCGTTTATCCCGCCTCAGGGGCGGCCGTGTGCCGGGGAGTGGCCGTACTACAACCTCGCCTGGAAGGGCGGGGGAGCCATCATCGTGGTGGGTTGGCCGGGTTCCTGGGCGGCTCGGTTCACGTGTGACGATGGCAACGGCTTGCAGGTGAGTGCCGGTCAGCAGAAGACGCATTTCGTGCTTCATCCTCAGGAGGAAGTCAGGAGCCCGTTGATCGTGGTGCAGCGCTACCAGGGTGATTGGATAGATGGACAGAACATCTGGCGCAGGTGGATGTTTGCACACAATATGCCGCGGCCGGGAGGCAAGCTGCCTGAGCCGATGACCGGCGCGTCGGACTGTGACTATGTGGCTGACATGGCCGTTGATGCCCAGCGAGAGATGCGCTCTATGGACCGTCACGCAGAGGAAAAGCTTCTTCCAGACTGCTGGTGGATTGACGCGGGCTGGTACAAGATGACCGATGAGAACGGTGTGAAGTCCTACACCTACACCGGCACCTGGGAGGTGGATACCGATCGGTTCCCTAATGGTCTACGCCCAGTATTCGACTATGCCAAATCCAAGGGTATCGGTAAGGGCATCGTCTGGTTTGAGCCGGAGCGTGTGGCTCCTAAGCGGTGGCTCTATACGGAAAGGCCCCAATGGCTTCTCGGCCGTGAAGGCGAATACAAACTGTTGAACATGGGCAACCCAGAGGCTCTAGCCTGGGTGACCGACATGGTCGACAAGACGATGAACGACGGTGGTTTCACGATCTACCGCGAAGACTTCAATTTCGGACCATCCGACTGCTGGACCTATCACGAAGCCGAAAACAGGCAGGGTATCAACGAAATCAAGCATGTGACCGGACATCTGGCGTTCTGGACGGAGCTGCTCAGACGTAACCCCAACCGCATGATCGATACCTGCGCCTCCGGTGGGCACCGGCTGGACATCGAGACGCTGCGGCTGTCTGTGCCTCTGTGGCGTACTGACTACCCGCATGAACCGGTAGGGGCTCAAGGGATGACCTACGGACTGTCGATGTGGGTTCCATACAGCGGCACCGGCGTGCGGTCGGATGACCCCTACGTGGTGCGTAGCGATATGGCGCCATTCTTTGTTCTGACCTGGAATATGTTCAGCAAGGATGTCGACTACCCTGAGCTGCGGAAACTCATGGCTGAGTGGCGCTCGATTAACCAATACTATAGAGGCGACTTCTACCCGCTGACGGAGTATAGCGCGTCGAATGCTGTCTGGATCGGCTGGCAGTTCCATCGGATAGATATCGACGCCGGTATTGTGCAGCTATTCCGCCGTGCAGATTGCCCATATATTTCTGCCAGCTTCAAACTCAAGGGACTGGATCCGACCAGCGACTACCGTGTGACCAACGCCGAAACCGGAAAGAGCGTCATGCGGTCTGGTAAGCAGCTCATGGATGAGGGGCTGATCGGCACCATTGCCAAAAGACCGGGAGCGGTGAACTACATCTACACCAAACGCAAGCTCAGCAAGGCGAGAGCTGGTAACCAATGATCGAAGCGCACAGAATGCAGACGCGTGTTTCGGTATAGAAACGGGGAGCAGCACAGTGCATTTAGTTACTAAGAGATTGATCGCCATTTTGATCACGCTGTTAATGGTGGTCCAGACATGGGGTATGGATATGTCCAATAACGTGCTACCACAGATCGTCCAGAATGACAGCCGTTCGGCCTGGTTTGGTAACATCACCGGATCTGGCAGGGAGTGTCCTTCGTCGCTGCCATTTTCATTTACCTACAACGGAAAGCCCTCCTCGGAGTGGCTCTCTAGCTGCCGGTTTGGGCGTTCCACAAAAGCGCTGAATGCAAACCGCAAGCAGCATACCTTGAGTTTCACCGACCCAGCCACCGGGCTGGTTCTGACATGCGTCGCGATGGAGTATCTGGATTTCCCCACGGTAGAGTGGACGCTCTATTTCAAGAATAGCGGCTCTGAGGATACACCAATCATCGAAAACATCCAGGCTCTTGACCTGCGCATTGAGAAGAAGCCAGTTGCTGACGATGAGTATGTGCTTCACCACAACAACGGCACATTAGTGACCACAATCAACGTGCCGGCTGGCATCCAAGACTACGAGCCACTGACCACAGCACTCACGCCAGGTAAGAAGATGGCGTTTATCCCGCCTCAAGGGCGCCCATGTGCCGGCGAGTGGCCGTATTACAATCTGGCATGGAAGGGCGGGGGAGCCATCATCGTGGTGGGTTGGCCTGGGGCATGGGCCGCAAGCTTCACGCGTGATGAGGGCAACGGCTTGGATGTCAAAGCCGGGCAGCAGCATACGCACTTCAAGCTGCACCCGCAGGAGGAGCTGAGAAGCCCTCTGGTGGTCGTGCAGCGATACTCTGGCGACTGGATCGGTGCCCAAAACTCCTGGCGCCGATGGATGTTTGCGCACAATATCCCCAGGCCAGGCGGGAAGCTGCCAGAGCCGATGACCGGCGGCTTCGCAGGCTACTACTTCCCAGACCTCACCATCACCCAACAAGGTGAGAACCAGGCGATCGACCGGTATAAACAGGAACGGCTGCTGCCCGATAGTTGGTGGGTAGACGCAGGCTGGTATGAGATGACCGATGATAAAGGTGTGAACTCATACACATATACCGGAACCTGGGAGACTGACATGAAGCGATTCCCTGGTGGATTGAACGCGGTGTTCAGCCATGCTCGGGAGAGCGGCATCGGAAAGGGCATCCTCTGGTTAGAACCAGAGCGTGTAGCCCCTAATCGATGGCTTTACGAAAAGCGTCCTCAGTGGCTGTTGGGCCGCGAGGGTCAATACAAGCTGCTGAATATGGGAAATCCGGATGCGCTGGAGTGGGTCACCAACATGGTGGACCGCACCCTCAACGAGGCGGGTATCACCGTCTATCGTGAAGATTTCAACTTCGGACCACTCGACTGCTGGACATACAATGAACCTGAAGACCGGCAGGGAGTGAATGAGATCAAGCATGTGACGGGACACCTGGCGTTCTGGAAAGAGCTGCTCCAGCGTAACCCCAACCGCATGATCGACACCTGCGCCTCTGGTGGACACCGGCTGGACCTTGAGACTCTCCGACTCTCCGTGCCGTTATGGCGCACCGACTATCCTTGGGAGCCTATCGGGCAGCAGGGGCAGACCTACGGTCTGTCAATGTGGGTGCCCTATCATGGCACCGGAGTGGTCTCAGACGACCCGTATATCATGCGCAGCGACATGGCTCCCTTCTTCTTGATGTCGTGGGATATGAACCGCAAGGACATAGACTTCAACAGGCTGCGGAAGCTGATGGCGGAGTGGCGTAAGATATCGAAATATTACAACGGAGATTTCTACCCGCTGTCTGAGTATAGTGTGTCGAACAGCGTATGGATGGCCTGGCAATATAACCGAACCGACGTAAATGGGGGACTGGTGCAGTTGTTCCGCCGCGCGGAGTGTCCGTATATCTCGGCTAGTTACAAGCTCAAGGGGCTAGATGCCAAGATGCAATACCGCGTGATGAACCTGGAGACCGGAAAGAGCATCACGGTCAGCGGTACCGTTCTGATGGATGAAGGCATCACAGGAAGTATCACGAGCAAGCCAGGTGCGGTGAACTACATCTACACAAAAGTAGATGCGAAGTAAGTGTTATGAAACCAATACTATTGAGCACCATGATGCTGATGGCAGTCAGCGCTTGGAGCATGAACCTGTCGAAAAGTGAGGTGACACGCGTGTCAGATATTACTGCAGCGAATACGAGTGTGAGCAGTCTGGATTTGTCTGGAAATGGCCCGATCAAGGCTCTGCCTGTTTCGTTCCTATATGGGGGTAAGCCGTCAGCGGATTGGCTTGCCGGATGCCAGTTCAAGCGATCGGCCAAGATGCTGGACAAGACCCGCAAGCAGCATACGCTGATCTACACCGACCGAGCGACAGGGTTGGTCATGAGCTGCGTGGCTGTGGAGTATCTTGACTTTCCGACCGTCGAGTGGACTCTGCATTTCAAGAACAGCGGCACATCGGACACACCCATCATCGAAAACATTCAAGCGTTGGATATGCGGTTGGATCAGGCTCCGGATGCCAACAAGGGGTATCTGCTGCATCACAACAACGGAACCCTGGTGACCACCATCAACGTGCCAGCAGGCATACGCGACTATGAGCCGTTGACCACTGAACTCACCGCAGGCAAGAAGCTGGCATTCATCCCGCCTCAAGGTCGGCCGTGTGCTGGTGAGTGGCCGTATTACAACCTGGCCTGGAAGGGTGGAGGCGCGATCATCGTGGTGGGTTGGCCCGGAGCCTGGACCGCCCGGTTTGAGCGCGATGACGCGAATGGTCTGCATGTGACCGCCGGCCAACAGAAGACGCATTTCCTTCTACACCCGCAGGAGGAGGTCCGAAGTCCACTCATCGTCATCCAACAGTATAAGGGCGACTGGATCGATGGGCAGAACATGTGGCGGCAGTGGATGTTTGCTCACAATATGCCACGTCCCGGGGGCAAGCTTCCAAAACCGATGACCGGTGCGATCGACCTGTTCTACTTCCCGAACCTCATGATCTCGGAAAAAGGCGAGAACCAGTTCATCGATCGGTATGCTGAGGAGCGGCTTCTACCGGACTGCTGGTGGGTAGATGCTGGTTGGTATGAGATGACGGACGAGAAGGGTGAATCATCCTACACATTCACCGGCACCTGGGAAATTGACAGAAAGAGGTTCCCAAACGGGCTGCGCGGGGTGTTCGATCATGCGAAGTCGAAGGGTATCGGGCAGGGGATATTATGGTTTGAACCGGAGCGAGTGGCACCTAAGCGTTGGCTTTATACAGAGAGGCCCCAGTGGCTGTTGGGCCGAGAAGGCGAATATAAGCTGCTAAATATGGGCAACCCCGAATCTTTAGCATGGGTGACCGACATGGTCGACAAGGCGATGAATGATGGCGGATTTTTGATATACCGTGAGGACTACAATTTCGGACCGCTGGATTGCTGGTCGTATCAAGAGCCTGAGAATCGGCAGGGGATCAATGAGATCAATCATGTGACTGGTCATCTGGCGTTCTGGAAGGAGATTCTCAGGCGCAACCCCAAGCGCATGATCGACACGTGCGCTTCGGGTGGTCACCGACTAGATATCGAGACGCTGCGGCTCTCTGTTCCGCTGTGGCGGACCGATTACCCGTTTGATCCGGTAGCTCAGCAGGGGCAGACCTACGGCTTGTCGATGTGGGTTCCTTACAACGGAACCGGAATCGACAAAGACGACGCATACACCGTGCGCAGCGACATGACCCCTTTTTTCCTGATGGCGTGGGATATGAACCGCAAAGACCAGGACTATGCAGGCCTTCGGAAGATGGTGGCCGAGTGGCGGAAGATCACGGACTATTACAGCGGCGACTTCTACCCGCTGACCTCCTACAGCGTGTCCAACACCGACTGGATGGCGTGGCAGTTCCACAGACGCGACAAGGATGCGGGTTCAGTGCAGGTATTTCGCAGGGCGGACAGTCCTCACGATGGTGCGGAATTTAGGCTCAAGGGTCTTGATGTTGATGCCGAATATCGGGTGACTGATCTCGACACAGGCAAGAGTGTGGTGATCACTGGCAAGGAGCTGACGGAAGTCGGCTTGCAGGTCACGATGAAGACGAGACCTTGCGCTACGACATTCGTGTATACGAAACGCGGTAATCGGAAATAGGCTGGTAGGGGCAGCTCCCCGTGGCTGCCCCTGACTAAGATCGTCTGAACCGCGGATGGACACGGATGGACGCGGATGGGGAGAGAGACCAGCCCGGAAATGAACACCGGACTGGTCATTCGAAAACATGGCATGTCGCCTTATAGCGGCGTCGGGTCGACCTTCGTCCAGGGGGTGAAAGCGCCCATCGTGTGGCCTTTGATCTGGCGCTGGTATATCTTGTCGCCGCAGAAGGCGTAGAGCGTGTTCATCTCGGCACCTCCGATGCAGATGCCGGTCACTCGACCCTTGGGCACGGGAATGATGACCTGCGTCGGCCCGTCATCTGCGCAGACCTGGATCCCAAGCCTGGTGGCTGCAAACAGGTGTCCCTCACGGTCGTAGCAGAGGGCCTCGGTGCCCGCATCATCATCCCAGTCGGCCACATGAAGCCAGAAGAACCGCTCGCGATGGGCCACCGTGCCGTCAGGGTTTACTTGGTAGCTGTATATCCACTTGGAGCTTCTATCTGCAACGGCCAGCAACCACTGGTCCGGGCGCATGGCAAGTCCAGTGGCGGATTTCGCCACGGTGTCGAGCTTTGTCGTCTTACCGCCCTTCACGAGCCACAGGCTGCTGGTTTGGCCTGCCACACCCGAGCTGGTGACATAGACGCCACCATCGGGCTTGGCCATGATATACTGCCCCTTCAGACCTTCAGCAACCACCTTGCCTTTCCCTGCGGCATCGTAGCGCATCACCTGACCGGTGGTGGTTGAGGCCGTGTAGAGTTCGCCTTTGGGGCCGAAGCTCAAGCTGTTCGCATGGAGTGCGTCCTTGATGAATGGTTGTGTCTTGCCATCCAAGCCTATGCGGTCAATGCGATTGGTTGCGGCATCGATGAAGAAGACCTCACCCTTCGAGTTGGTGGCAGCCCCCTTGAGCTGCTTAAAACCACCGGAGCACAGCTTCCAGGACTGCTCAGGCACCAAGATATCCTGAGCACGCGGAGCACCAACACCGGCTTTCACCGGCTCAGGCCAGCCTTTCCAAAGGTAGCGCAAGCCCTCCGTCAGGCCTGATGGTCCACCACCCGCCCCATGTCCGCCTTCGATGGTGTGGAAGATGTAGTCGTAGCCACAGAATTTCAAGCTCTTTTCCATCTCCAAGTCCAATAGCGTCCAGTCACCGGCACAGTTCTCCATGTCATGCGTGCCGGTGGTGAGGAATGCTCGTATGGGCTTAGCTTCCGTCTTGCGCACCAGGGTGGGGAACTCATGCGCTCCGCGAAAGGCGACGAAACTGCCGCTGACCGCATACACTCTGCTGAACGCATCGGGACGCTCCCAGGCGGCATTGAACGCGCAGATGCCGCCGCTGGATCCGCCGCCGATACAACGGTCGTTGCCGCTGGTGGAGAGATTGAGCTTCTCCGTTTTGGCGACATATGGGAGTATCTCTTCGGTGATAAAGCGCACATAGTTATCGCCCATGGCGTCATACTCAAAATCGCGATTTCGCCGGACGTCGGTATCCATGCCCGTCGGAGCCGGAAGCCAGCCGGAGCTGACGAATACGCCGACCGTGACTGGCATCTGCTTGGTGGCTATGAGCTCATCCAACACCCGCGCTTCCCAATTACCAAAACCATCCTGCTGTACATAGACACAGGCCGGTTTCGAGGGGTCGTATTGCGCTGGTACGTAAACCCAATATTGGCGTATGGTTCCGGGAAATATTTTACTTTGGTTGAATGTGCCTGTGGTGATCCGTCCTTTTGGGTTTGGCACGGGCACGCCATCTTTGGTGCTGACGATGCTCCACTGAAGGTGTTCATCCCCATCGATCAAGTCCCAGATATCTTGCCTGGATCCTGGTGTCTCACCGCCACCGAAATCATCGATACCCTTCAACGGGGCATGTTTGGGGATGATACTGAGTTTCCCACTGTCGTTCAGCTTGATGGACCAAAGCTGCCAGTCCAATCCCTGATCTTTGGAGAGAACGAGTTGGGTTCCATTGGCCGTTCCGCCATCTTGGACCGTCAGCACGAGTTCCGTGCTATACGAAGGGCGGATCGAGTACTGGCCGTTTCCTCTTGAGGTAAACACCCACTTCTGGTTAGCTGAACCTGTGGGTTTCCCGATTGAGACCACGGTGCCATCGGTTGTTCCCGAGTTGACCGCTTCAAGAACCATATCCGGTGCGCTGACCGGCAGCAGATATTTCTCTCCACTCCACTGATCTTGATTGGTGTCTTGTGCAGAGGCTGATCCTGAGCCAAAATGCGAAAGAAGCATGAGAAGCATGACGATCCCCCCGAAATACCTGCGATGTAGTTTCATACGGTCAATCCTTTACTGGCGTATCTGTCAATTCCTTTACCTTCAAAGCATGTAAGCAACTTGGTTGGCTATGTCCGGGGCGGTCTGTCAGTATGCCTGCGGTGGCCACTATCTATAGACCGCGCCGGTCTTGTTCTCGAACCCAAACCAGGGAGGCTAACCGCCAGACCGGCGCGGTCTCGAGCCTTCTGCAGCCATTAGCCTACGCACAGACCGCCCCGGACATAGCCAACGCTTGTAATGATACAGGCGAACGACTCGTCGCCTATCTATATGTTGCTTCAGCAGGACGCATCAGTTGCAACATGGGCTGCCGTGCCAGCACAAGCCGTTGCTTACTACTATATCATATGGCATTCGGGGCTAAAAATAGAACGGCCGCCCTGTTTGAAAAAACGGGGCGGCCGTGAGTCGTTTCCTCTACTTGGCTTTAATAGCCTTGTCTAGCGAGGCACCGTAAGAAGCAGGGGGAGCAAACCCGACCACCGAAGCATCGGGCAGGTATTTACCAGACTTGCTGATCAATACCGTGGTGGGGAAGCCCTGAATGCCATACTTCTCGGCCGCAGCGGACTCATCAGGTGTGGTGGAGTTGCGGTCGGTCATGTCAGCAAGCAAGAAGACGAACTTCTTGGCTTTAGCTTGCACGCCTTTATCGGTAAATGTCTCAGTCTTTAGTTTCGTGCAATATCCACACCATTCGGCCGTGAAGAAAATCGCAACGGGCTTCTTGGCTTTAATCGCCTTATTGACAGCCGCCGGGGTGTATTGCTCCATCTTGATACCCGACTCTTTGCGCGGGCCTGCAGGTGAGTTGGGTTGTTCAGATTGGGCGCGAGATATCATCGGTACTATTGCGATTGCAGCGAGCAACGCAACCAGTATTGGGTTTTTGAGTTTCATGGTTCTGGTCTCCTTCATTGATCTCTCGATCAGTCGATTTTACGAAGCCTTTGCGAGAACAGTGTTGCGGGTTCGAAGCCGGTCAGCCGGAGATCACGCCGCTCATTCCCCGCTCTATCTATAAATACGATGGTGGGCACCCCTTTAATCCCATACCGTTGTTTCATCATCTGAGCCAGGGGGGTGTCCTCACGTGTAAGGTTGATCTTTAGGGTCGTCATGTGATTAAGTTGACGCTGCACCTCAGTGTCGCGGAATGTTTTTGCATCAAGCTCCTTACAGGGGATGCACCAGTCAGCGTAGAAATCCAGCACCACCGGGCGACGTTCTTCGTTGGCTTGCTGCTGAAGCTGTGCGCTGTATGGCGTCCAGACATGCTGGTCGGCAGGGGGAGTGCTTGGCTTCAACATCCACATAGCCGCCAGCACTGCAGCTAATCCCAGTGTTCGCTTGAACAGGCTGAAGCCCTTGAGTTGGGCTGCGTGACGGTCTACCAGGTTAAGGTAGATGCCGCACAATGCGATCACCACTGGCAGGCTCCACTCCCATCCCTTAGGCAAAATCGGCTGCAGTAAGAACACGGCGGTACAGAGCAGCATCAACCCAAATATACGCTCCAATGCGATCATCCAGTCGCCGCTGCGGGGCAGTGACTTGATCTTACTGCTGTAGGCACCCAGAATGAGGTATGGTGATCCCAACCCCAGCCCTAGCACGAAGAACAGGGTGAAGCCCAACAGGATGCTCCCTGAGGCACTGACAGCGGTGGCGAGTGCCACGACCACCGGCCCCACACACGGTGCGGCTGCAATCCCTACCAGCATACCCATCGTCAGTGCGCCAATATGTCCGTTACGCAGTTTGCTCTTATTGCGCCAATTGGCGGGCATTTGAAGCTCGTATAGTCCAAACATGCTCAAAGCCAACGCGATCAGCACCGCGGCAAACCCGCCCACCACCCACGGGTTCTGCAGTTGAAAGCCAAAGGTCTTGCCCAGCACCGCTGCGGCGGTACCCAGTGCGGAATACATCAACGCCATCCCCAGCACATACATGCCAGACAGCCCTAGCTGCTTTTTCGTGCTCTGCTCAGACTGTCGCGCGAAGAAGGCGATGGTGATAGGGATGATCGGGTAGACACAGGGTGTCAGGTTCAGCAGCAAGCCCAGCAGGAAGATCAACGGGATCGCGGTCGCAAGATGACCTGTTGAGAGTAGGCCTGACAACCGGTCAGTTGGTGTGGCCCCTGACTCAGTTGGCGCGGCTGCAGGCGATGCGGTCGCGGTCGCGGTCGCGGTCGATGTGTCTATGTTGAAGTTCTGCGATGCTGGTGCGTAGCATGAGTGCTCATCACAGGCCTGGTAGTTCAGCTTGCCTTTGATGGTGGTGGGCTTGAATACCCCATTTGTGGCTAAAGGAACGACGATCATGGCAGTATCGGCATAGACCGCGATTTTTTTCCCGGAAGTGAATGCGAAAGTGACCATCTTTGGTTTCGGATATATGATCGAACCTGGTAGTAGTGCTTGGGCCGCGGTGATATCCACACTGGTAGGAATCAAATAAGATTCGGATGCCGGATTGGCGTTGATGTGGTATGGCTTTTTGATCGCTACCTTCAACGTCAGCTCAAAATGGCCAGACGTCTTGTCGACAAAGGTCGGCGTCACTGTGATGGCATCAGCCGGTAATGCTTGGGCCAGCACCGGGGCAACGAATGACACAGCCAGTATGAAGATGCCGATCAGCCTGATAAGTCTCAAAATAGTTACCCTCCAACCATTAGACACAGACCAAGCTGGTTTGGTCACATACTGTCCACACCAAAATCATCGCGACATAAGGTACTGTTGAGACAGGAACTACTACCTCAGGAGAGAAATCGATGAGTGTCACGCCTTTCCAATGCTCCAATGACATCATATCTGACACCGATGCTCTGACTCAACGTATGGCCATTCAAGGATATCTGTTTTTCCAAAAAATCGTCCCACCGGGTGTCGTTTCAGAGGCCTACCACCAAACGATGGATATCTTGCGTGATCTGGGTTGGGCAGACGAACATGGCCATATCATCACCGAGCCTTACCCCGAGGGCAAGCCGGAGTATTTCCTGGCGTATGACCGGATACAGATGCTGGAGAGCTTTCATACCATGGCGCATCACCCGATTGTGCTTGATGTGGTCAGAAAGGTGGTGGGCGGTGACGTGCTGGTGCATCCGCGCAATATCGCGAGGGTCACACCACCTTACTGCCCGGAATACACCACCCCACCACACCAGGACTGGCCCCTGATTCAAGGCACCAAGCAGTTCTACACCGGATGGATTCCGTTGTGTGACTGTCCGGTAAGTTTGGGTGGTCTGGCTGTGCTGGAGGGCTCCCATACTTACGGCCTGCTGCCAGCCCGTCCGGCTCTGGGGCCAGGCGGTTTATCAGTGGCGTTGGAGCGTATACCCGAGGATCGGTGGCATCAACAAGATTTGCATGCCGGTGATATGCTGTTGTTCACCAGCTACACCATCCACAAAGGCATCCCAAATCACAGCGATGGCCAGTTCCGGGTATCTGTCGACTACCGTTACCAGAACTATGATTTGCCTGTGGTGGCCGATTCGCTGCTGCCACACTACGAGCGCACCAGTTGGGAGAAGATTTACGAGGGCTGGCACAACGACGATCTGAAATACTACTGGACGAAATTGAGCAAAGAGGTGCAGATCATAGACCGTGACCCTAGCCCAATTGAGATTCTGCAGTGAAAGATTCGTTCCTTAGGCCCGGTTTGTCCTACTCGTCCTACTCATCCTACAAGTCATATGACACAAGTAAATAAGACATGTAGGATAAGTAGGACAAGTAGGACAGTAAACGCGAATTTGGCAGCAGCCCTACAACCCCGGGTGCAGGTTGCGCCAGACGACCATGATGTCCATCAAACCGCTGATGAGTGCGTGGGCGGCGAAGCCAGGAAGGAAACTTTTGCCCCGGATAGCGATTAGGCCCATGGCAATCCCGGCGACCAACGAGCCTGCCAACTCAGGCATCGGCTTGCCCCAGTGCATCCCCGCGAAGACCATTGCCTGCAGGATCACACCGGCATATCCGAAGGCCCGCCACGAGGCAAAGGTCAGCACCCCTCTGAAAAACAGCTCCCAACTGAACAGGTAGAGGCTGTATAACAGCAGATGATATCCCAGCGGCCACCCACCCGATGAGGCTGGCGCGTAGATGGGGTAGTATCCGCGGAAGTCGGGACGGGCACTGGCAAACCAGAGCACTGGCAACATACATAGGGTGAAGATGCCGTAGAATTTCCAACTCCATTGACTGCCTATCTGAAACCCGAACTCCCGCCCCCTCATACACAGTGGCAAGGCGATCAAAAGGGGGATCAACAGTATGGTGTGGCTGAACAGCAGAAACTGCTCATAGCGGCCTTCGCCATAGGGCAGCCGAGGCCACACGGGCAACCGGTTCTGGCTGTATAGAAAGAGCAGTCCCATCAATGCCACACAGAGCAATGTCAACGTGATATCGGGCAAACGCTGCACGAGACTGCTCCGTTTAGAGCCCTGGTTATCTATGCTAAGCATGTGATTTTTCGTATCATGTAAATATGAACTTCTCTGAATATCCATTTAGAGCGGAGCCCATTGCCGCACTCGATCGTGTGAGATTGGTGGAGAATGGCGAGCCGCTGGTTGATGTGGCAGATTACTGCCCTAACATTATCATACACGAGCATTGTGTCCCGCTGGTGCGGCTGACCGTGGCGAATATGCTCCAACAAGCCGATGCCGCACTGCCTGATGGCCTGCATCTATGGCTCAAAACCGGGTTGCGCAGCCTTGAACGGCAGCGCAGATCGTGGGAAGGGCACTATGCTGATCTGAAACGGCGGAACCCGCAGTGGCCAGAACATACCCTTAGGCGGCAGACGAATAAGTTCTTAGCACCTCTAGATCACCCGGCACCTCCAGGTCACAGCACCGGTGGAGCAGTCGATGTGTTTCTGATGCGGCCAGGCCATGTGGCTGTCGATATGGGCTTTGATCTGCACAATCTGAAATCCATCGCCACCACCTATCCGCATCCGAATCCAGAAGTTCGCGAAGCCCGAGAGCTGATGTTTGACGTGATGACCGATGCCGGCTTCAGCAACTGCCGTGATGAGTTTTGGCACTACAGCTACGGTGATTCCGGTTGGGCCGTGAGGCACGGTTTGGCCGAATGCTGCTACGGGCTTACCGACTTGGCGGAGCTGCCCGACGCTGAACTATACGCCATGATAACCAACCGAAATACGCACCCATAAGACCGCCCGCAAGCACATCGCTGGGGTAGTGTACCCCGCGGTAGATGCGTGAGAGCATCACGCCCAAAGCCAGTATCCAACTGCAGATGACCAGGGTCTTGTTGGATCGTCCGAACAGCATCGTGATGGCCATGGCGATGGCGGCCGCGCTCCAGCTATGCCCTGATGGGAAGGAATGCGTCGTCAGATGCTCATCCGGTGCCACGAAGAAGGTGTCGGACAATGTGGATGGGCGCATCCGATGAAATATGTTTTTAGGGATTTGGACCAGCAGCCCTGAAGCCCACGCCCACAGCATCACATAGAGCCCGCGGTTGACATCAGCCATCGTAGTGCAGAGCGAACTCACGGCGGCTTGAGAGATGTCTGGCAGGACTCTGACGACTTTCTGTTGCCATAATGCACGCTCCCTCCAACCCAGCCATACCAGCAGGATCAGCACAATCTGGGTTTCGCCACGGCCGCACCAGCTTAGCAGCCAAGCTAAAGGCGTATATCCCCCAAAGGTACCCCAATGCCAGCCTGTATTGATGACATGAAACAGGTGTTCGTCGAGTTGTTGCAGTTTATCCAATTATAAATCCTGAAGTTGCGTGAACGTGTTGAGTATGATGTCCCAGCGCATATTGGGCTGTTTACTCGGTTGAAGCACCACCAGCACAGGCTCATCGCCGCTGTGGCCAAATGATAGGCGTCTCAGACTGGCTTCCCATAAGTACCGATTGGGCGACGACCAGTGGCTGGTTCCGTCCGAAAACCAGTAAAGTGCTTCGCTCCTCTCACTCCCTCGCTTCAGACCCACCAACTTTGCCATGCCGTTTGATAGGGGGTAGTCCGCCTGTCGTTCTACCTGCCATCCTCCGCCTCTGAGGCAAAATAGAGGGTCGTGGACGGCATGACGGTTATTTGATCCATCAATCACGATGGCGACCATCAATTTATTGTGTACGGAATAGATGCGCTTTACCAACTGCGCTTTCCCGTAGACTTCTCTTTCAGTCTGCGTGATCGGTAACTCACGGCTTGCGAAGCCCATACCGGCCTTGGGCAGGCCGTTCAACCGTGCTGAGGCATCTGGTAGTTTCTGGAACCGCCACGCTGCTGCGAGTATGACCGCGATGATCAAAAGTGGCCACAGAAGCCGATCTATTGCTTTACGAGAGGGCATGTGTTTCGTCCTTTCGGAGGGAGAGTCTATAAATGATCGATATGCATATGATGGCGATGATCCAGCGAAAAAGTGTCACCTGGTTCAATTCCAGTAAGCCTTTGAGAATCTGGCTACAAGCTGGCAGCATGTAGATGGCGCCGAGAGCCCACACCACAGCCTGGCCAGTTTGTGGGAATAGCGCTGCGGCGAACATCACTAGTGAGATATGCCCCAATGCGTTGACATCCAGAAGCCAGGCGAGCAAAGACATTATCAAGCAGACTATCGCCAGCACCGCACTGACGGGCTTCGTTTTCTTCCGAAGCACTATGACCGCCAACGTGGCTAACAGGGCGATCAGCGGGCCGCGTGTCGTGCGGTCGTATGGGGACCCGTTGTTACTGTAAATCGCCTCCCATAGTCCTAAGCCGCTCAGGAAAATAAAGACACCGATGCACCAAATGGCCAATCGGGTGCTGAGGCGATCATCCATGTGAGCGTTCCTCACCCCGCTTGATCAGCCGGAAGCAGCCCCAGCTTAGCAAGAATGTCAGGAATACCACCAGGAATCCGCCGTAGTTGTGGAACCATCCAGCCGCCGCTTCACGTCCGAACGCAAGCCCCACACCCACTAGAAATATGATGCGCAGTGTGTTGGCTAACCAACTGAACAACAACAACAGCGGGATACTCCACCAGTATCGGACCGACTTGCCCAGCACCAGAAAGGCCGCGGCTGTGCCGCCAATCATCATCGTCTGCAGGGTATGCATACCGGCGCAACTAGCGTCAATGATCCACGGTTGTCCACCTACTACCATATGCACGCCCTGTCGGCTGACATCTACAGCGATCATCTGAAAGAACCCGCTGGCTACCGCTGCGCCAGAGAGCTGGAACCACCATCCCACAGGCTGCTGCAGGTCGATCGATACCCAGGGGAATGACATCAACACCATGGGCAGAAGCCGCCACGCGGTCGCGAGGGAGTGACTCTCCAGGTGCATACACAGCCAGGCATAAAACAGCAGGCACCAACCAATGCTCATGCAGGTTACCATCCCGACCTCTAACCCGCTGCCCAGGGACATCAGCAACACCCCCGCCACGATCATCCACCGTCGTGGCGGAGCGGGAGACTTGCTGAGTTGCCATGGCCAGCCCATCCATATGGCGAGGGATAGTCCTACCATGACGGGTAATACATCACCAGCCATGGAGAGCCAACTTCGGTCCACGACCCAGATTAATGCGGCCAGTATGGTGAGGACGGTCAGGATTAGGGCATCGACTAGCTTCATCGCTTTCTGCGCGCCTCTTGTATGGCCTGAATGTTTTTGCGGAACTGCATCTCATCAGGAGCGGCCAGGATTAACTGGTTGGTAATCTGTTCGGCCCTGTCATATTGTTTGTTGTCATAGGCCAGTTTCGCTAGAAATACCTTGGCTTCAATGGACTGAGATGCGATGGATGTGTATATCTTTTCGGCTTGCGTAATTTGTTTCCGAGCCAGGGCAGTTTTCGCTAGCACCTCTTTACCTGCTACACTTTGCAGAAGCTGCTGGTTTCTCAGCACGGTCTGCTCTGCGGCGGTAGTCTGGTGTGCTTCCAACTGGGCCAGGCTTAGCAGCCAGGCGGCTCGGTAGCCTATCGGCCCTGCCTTAGTCGAGTTTTTAGCCATGATCTTTATACCGGCGGGTACATCGCCCGTAGCCAGCAAGAGCTCTCCAATGAGCTGAGTAAGTTCCGGTGATTTGGGCTGTTTTTGCGCCCACTGTAAAGCGGCCTTATCCCCTTTGGTTTGCGCGATGGAATGGGTCATCGTATAGGCAGCCCAACTTGGGAAGCCAGTGGGGTAGACATCGGTGCGGTGCAAAATGTATGCTGCGTGACTCCACCCGCTGGCAGCTATAATCAGAGCAAAGACCTCGTTCGATTTGACCAACATCTGGGTTTCTGGGGATGCTTTGGCCAACGGCTTACCCGCCAGTTTGTTGATACCCGCAATGAATGAATGGCTGGATGGCAAGCTACGTCCGGTGAACGTAGATGAACCGAACTGCCCGGTTTTCCGTGCGATGAGTACCGAATTGATGGCATTCAATGTCTCCGGCTGCCATGTACTAGACTTGAATGGCCAGTCTTTAATAAGCTCGATTGCCTCTGTATCATTGCCCTTAGCCAGCTCACTCAGAAGCCGCAGCCACGCGGTCTCTTGGCGCTCCTCAAGGTAGCGGCTATATTCAGGAAGCTTACCGAAGGCCGCATCGTCCCAGAACACCTCTGGTTTCAGCGAGACCAGGTATTTCGCGAAGCTGTCGATCTCCCCTTCAGGGATATCCCCAGTCGGAGCCTTCTCGGCTGATACGGCCACCTTACTCCAAAATGCCAGCTTTACCCACAGAAAATCTTGTGGACGTGTTTTAATGCCATTTGCCCATGTTTGGACGGCCAGGGGGAAGCTGCCTTGTCGAATGTAGAACTCGGCAAGCTGATCAACCAACAGGGGGTTTTTCGGATCGGCCACAACCGCCGCTGCATAGGATACGCGAGCGTCGCGTGTCTTACCAAGCCGCTCAAATATCTGTGCTCGGATGGTCAACACATCGGTATTCCGCGGGTCCAGTGCCGTGGCTTGCTGCACTGTTTGCCAGCTCTGCCATGGGTTGGTGGCCATCTGAAGCATGGCGATTCGCGTGAGGCGTGGTATGTCGGCCTTACCAGGGAAACTGCGACTCTTTAGCATATTCATAGCCTGGGGGCGATACCCTTTGCTTATCAAGTCGTCGACACGGATGCAGAACCAGCTTTCAGGTTGAGCCGAATGGCTCTCCCATATCTTTTGCAGGGAGGCCAACTGGGCTTGTGAACCCTGGATCATACTAAAAGCTCGAGCTACTAGAACACTAGCATCCTCGTTCGCCTCAATGACGGCCGGTTTCCGGTTATATATGTTGACTAGCCGGACGATATCGCGGTATTCCACCGCTGCACGCAGCTCCAATGCCAGCCACTTGGGGTCCAACTCTTTGCGGTTGTTGCTTGACTTACCACGTCTGCCAATCACGCGCAGAGCGATCTGGGGCTGGTTGGATTTCAGTGCTTGATCGGCTTCGTTATAAGCCTTCATATCGAGGGCTTTGGGGATAGCAAAACGGAGACCTACCACTACAACAACTAACAAAATGATGAAGGCTAGAACCTTTGGCCATATAGGCTTACGACGATTCTGATCCGGGTAACGTGCCATTGTTATTAACCTCATGTATTAAGAGCTTCACATAAAATATACTTCATAATGACACTCAAGTGTGTGAATTTGGCATATGGTATGATGAATAAGATGAATAAAGACGAACTACGCTACGACACCTTTTAGGAGTGGTAAATATCCATGTCAGAACTTCGGTGGCATCCTTATCTCCGCGAGTGGGTCATCACAGCAACCCACCGACAAAACAGAACGTTTCTACCTCCTAAAGAGTATTGTCCCCTCTGTCCCACCAAGGACGGCGGATTGGCTACAGAGATACCATATACGGATTACGATATCGTCGCGTTTGACAACAGGTTCCCCTCAATGCAGTCACCAGCACCGGGGCCTGCTGTAGAGGCGTTCCCTTTATGTCCAGTCAAGCCGGCTGATGGCGTGTGTGAAGTGGTATTGTATACCAGCCGTCACGACGGTGAGATGGCCGATATACCCGTGCTGCAGATAGCTAAGCTGATAGAGGTGTGGGCCGATCGGTATGAGGAGCTAGGCTCTCTCCCGCAAAGCGAATATGTGTTGATATTCGAAAATAAGGGTGCCGAAATAGGTGTGACGATTGACCACCCACATGGCCAGATATATGCTTACCCATTCATACCGCCTGTGCTTGCGCGCGAGGTGGATTCGTCGGTGCAGTATTTCGCTGAGAAACAGGGCTGCATGTTCTGTGATGTCACCGCGAATGAGCTGAAAGACGGCACGCGTGTTGTGGCTGAGAATGAGCATGTCGCTGCTTATATCCCGTTCTTCGCACGATTCCCGTATGAGACGCATGTCGTGATGAAACGGCATATCTCTTCATTACTTGAGGCCACACCTGAAGAGCGATGGTCCTTGGCTGAGATGCTGCGGCAGATCACTGGCGCGCTGCGTGCTTTATGGGACATGTCTGTTCCATATATCATGCTGATGCATCAGGCCCCCACCAAAGGGGAGCACAGTGCATCAAGCCACCTGTATGTGCAGTTCTTGCCATTCAAAAGAACACCCCAAAAGTTGAAATACCTGGCAGGAAGTGAACAAGCTGGTTCATTTATCAACGACACTCTTGCCGAAGAGAAGGCTGCTGAACTTCGGACTGCGGCGGCAATCGTCCAAATCATATAAGCGAGCGAACGCAGGGGTGAACACAAACACCCCTGATGACTTACAGAGGTGCCGGAGTGGATCTGGTTATAAAGGGCCAGATGAGATACAGGTGGTATAGCAATGCCTTCGCACCAATCGGATGAACAACAAGCCGAACCTAAGCTTTCAGTCGATGATCGGCTTGATGAACTCATGGAGATCATCAAGCAAGATCGGGAGATCGCGCCAGAAGCTATCTCCGAGAAGATGAATGTGTCGCTACGGACTGTATACCGCTACCTGCGAAAGTTACGGCAAAACGAGCTGCTGAAGACACGCTACTCCAGAAAACATAGAAAGCACTTTCTACAATCCAATGAGACCCTGCGCCCTATTCGGTTTACTCCTCAAGAAGCACTAGCCCTTGAGGCTGCCAGCAGCGGCGCTGAACGTCAAACCACGAGCAGGCTGACTGCCGCCCTCAACCAAGCCATGGCGAAAATACACGAGGCGACCGATACTGAGCTCGATCTGGCGGCTGAGCAGGGGTTTGGCGAGTTCGGCGCGATCGATGAACACACACGCAGAAATATACCGGCATATCGTGACATCATACTAGCCCTCAGCCATGCCTACGATGATCGAAACAAAGTGCTGCTGCGCTACTGGCAGCTTGGGAACAGCCGCCCCGAGGAGATGGTGGTCCACCCGCTGCATATCGCCTTGAGCAAGGGGTTGTGGTATCTCATGGCGTTTTCGGAACGGCATGGTGAGACCCGTCTGTTTCAAATTGCTCTGATTGATCAGGCGGATGTCATGACTGATCGTTTCCGTAAACCAAGCAAGATGGATGCGTCTCTTCGATTTGACCGATGTATCGCAGAAGCCAAGAGCGGTGTTGGTCCGCAGGTGGTTCTGCGATTTAGTGCGAAGGTGGCTGATGTGGTGAAGCAGTTGACTGATGTTCGTCTTCATGTTGAGCAGGAGATGACAGACGGTTGTTTGATATGCAGCCTGGAGCCGTATGGTTCCGGCGAGATGATGCCGTGGATATTGGGCTGGGGTGTTGAGGTTGAGGTTCTGCAGCCTGATGGTTTCCGTCGTGACCTGGCACGCGTGGCAGCGACGCTTCTACGCCGATACAGCGCCGCGTTGAGTAACCAGCGATGAAGCACATCACAGCCTTTCTGGCATGCCTGACTGCGACGATATGCATCACGACCGCTCATGCCGCAAGCATTGCCACTGCCCCCGCACTGTCACCGCTCGAACGCCTGGCTGCCAGCGAGCTCCAGCGGTATCTGTACCTGCGGACTGGCAGTCTGCCAACCATCTCTATGGGAGCTTCACAGGGTGACTTTATGGTATTGCGCTCAGACCGCCTGCTGCAAATACCTGCGGAGTTACGGCCTGCGGCGCGCGGAATACATTCGGAACAATTCATCATCCGCACATTGACGACGGCCGGCCGCCGAAGCTGGTGGATCATCGGAGGCTCGGACATCGGCACGCTGTATGGCGTGTACCGATTCGCCGAGAAGCTGGGCGTGCGCTTCTACCTTCATGGTGATGTGATACCAGACGATCGGCTCAAACAAATCCCGAACGTGAGTGAGACCGGCAAGCCGGTATTCGATACCCGGGGTATACAGCCTTTTCATGACTTTTCTGAAGGGCCTGACTGGTGGAGCACCGATGACTATCTGAGCTATATCACCCAGCTTGCTAAGATGCGCATGAACTTCATAGGGCTGCACTGCTACCCGGAGGGGATGGCGGAGCCCGCGGTATGGATTGGACTGCCTGAGGATGTCGGAGCTAACGGTCGCGTCAAGTTCAGCTACCCCTCTACCTGGGCGAACACAGCCCATCCTGGTGTGTGGTGGAATGTGCCCATGAACAGCTCGGACTTCACGGCCGGTGCCGGTCAGATATTCGATGATGATATCCACGGATCGGATGCCCAGAAGGGGATGTTCCCGCTGCCCTCAACGCCCGAGCAGAATAATCGGCTGTTCAATAACACCGCGGAGTTGTTTCACACCGCATTTGATTACGCTCGCTCATTGGGAGTGAAGAGCTGCATCGGCACTGAGACGCCTATCACCATCCCCGCACTCGTCAAGCAGCGCATTGTTGCCAAAGGGCAAGACCCGGCGGATCCGTTGGTGGTGCAGGACGTCTACAAGGGGATTTTTAGCCGTATCGCCGCGGCCTACCCCGTTGACTATTACTGGCTGTGGACGCCTGAACGGTGGACATGGGAAGGTAACAGTGCGGTTGACACACAGGCGACAATTGGCGACGTACAGAGCGCTCTGGATGCTCTGAAATCACTCGGCAACCCGTTCAAATTGGCGACATCGGGCTGGGTGCTGGGGCCTGTGCAGGATCGACTGGCATTGGGCCGAGTGCTTCCTAAGGACAGCCCCATGAGCTGCATCAACCGCAATGTGGGGCATTCGCCTGTGGAGCCGAGTTTTGGTGAGCTTACCGGACGGCCGAAGTGGGCGATCCCATGGATGGAGAACGACCCCGTGTTAACAGCACCCCAACCCTGGGTGGGGCGTATGCTCTACGACGCTGCCGATGCGGCGCGGTTAGGATGCACCGGCCTTCTGGGCATCCATTGGCGCACTAAGGTGCTGAGCATGAATGTGTCCGCATTGGCAGGCGCGGCCTGGAACCAGGACTGGAATTCAGATGAGTATCGCGCACTGCAGAAAGTATCTGAGCCGAAAGACGGGCCGGTGACTGGTCAGGTGGTCACCTATGGCAACCCCATCGATGGCACAGATGAAGACGATGTGTATCAGTCGGTGCGATACAACCTCACCGGATACCGGCTGACGGTGCCCAATGGACGGTATACCGTGCGCTTGATGTTCAGCGAGCTGGCTTATGATACACCAGGACGACGGGTCTTCGGCGTGAGCCTGCAGGGGAAGCCTGTGATTGACCGTCTGGATATTTTCGAGAAGGTCGGCAAGAACAAAGCCCTGGACTACACTTACCCCGACGTGGTGGTGACCAACCGACAGTTGCGGCTCGATTTCGCATACATAGTCGAATTTCCATGCATCAACGGCATTGTCATCTCCGGCAAGAGTTCCACAGGGGAAGCGTATACGCGCAAGATCAACTGCGGTGGGCCTGCGTTGCGTGATTATGAGGGTGACCTGAAGGTCATCGAGAGCCCGGCTGAACGCCGCGGTCTGCCAGTCCGGGATTTCTACCTGGATGATGCTCGAGCGAATTTCGGCAGGATTGTGGCGGAGCCTATCGCAGCGATTTTGTCTGAGATCGATGGGCTGAACATGCCTGCCCCTGTGGCTCTATGCCCGGGTGGGTTGGTGCCCAATGGTCAGCCATGGGACACTGAGAAGCTGAGGTATGGCTTTGTTGATAAGCTGGAGGCACTCCGCCCGCGTATCACCAGCCCGGGAGACAGGGAGCGGTTTGACTACTGGTTGAATACCTACCGGTATGCCAGGTGCCTGGGTGAGGTGGGGTGCCGTCGGGCGGAACTCGATGCTCTCGCAGAGCAGCTTAAGGCTGAAGCTGATGCCGCCAAACGCACTCAGACCGCCCAAACGATGCTGACACTACGCATTGACCTGTCTCGGCTGTGGGAACGCACCATCGGATACCAACTAGCGGCCGTGGATACCCCCGGTGAGATGGGCACCATCGATAACCTCGAACGACATAACCGAGGCGGTATGAAGTTTCTGTCGCAATATGATGACGTGATTTCTGCGGCTCTGGGCAGTGAGCTGCCCGAGGAAGTGGCATTGTCGACGCGCTTTACTGGCGGGCCGCGTATCATCGTGCCTACGGTGCGCACACAAGCTGGTCAGGGTGAGGTGGTGCGGCTGAAGGTGTTTATACTGGCTGCTCAACCTCCCGCATCAGCCATGCTTTATTGGCGGCCGCTGGGCAAGGGGGCTTACCACGCATTGCCTCTGAAGCACGTGACTCGCTCTGTGTATATGGTCGATATGCCATCTATGAACACATCGTATGAATACTACATCGTGGCGGAAAGCAGCGGCGGTCAGCTGGTGTGGCCTGCCACCACTCCGCGCATCAACCAGACGGTGGTCATCTGGTAGCTTCAGTTTAAAATTCGGGAAGTTACCCGGAAAATGCGGCGTGACACAGTGATCTTCCGGGTATCAATGGAGTGAGTAGCAATGTGTTTATGACTTGGTTGGCTATGTCCGGGGCGGTCTGTCAGTACGACTGCGGTGGCTACTGTTTATAGACCGCGCCGGTCTTGTTCCCGACACAAATCTTTCATGGCTGTCCGCCAGACCGGCGCGGTCTCGAGCCTTCTGTATCCGCTAGCCTACGCACAGACCGCCCCGGACATAGGCAACGTTTGGTTGTAATAGAGGCGAACAGCCATTACAAACGGCTAATCCTGCGCTCCGAAATTCTGGTCGATGATGACGTAGTCAAACAGGTTCACGATGCCGTCGCCATCCAGGTCGGCGGATGTCGTGGGTTTACCGAAGTTCGAATCAAGCACCACAAAGTCAAACAGGTTGATCTGGCCGTCGTTGTTCGCATCGCCGTTAATCAACACGACATCAACAGGCAGGCTGGTTTGGCCCATTATATTGACAGATTTCAGCTCGTGTGCCAGGTGATGATCCCAAACGAATCGAAGAGTGTGCAGCCCCGTAAGTGACGTAATGATGCTGAACACTCCATCTGCGTCTGGCGTGACTGAAGCGGTTTCTACAGGCGTCATCTGGCCGTCTGGGATAATCTCGATATGCCCAGCCATGCGGCTGACACCAGGGATGACTTTCCCTGTGATGCAACACTCAGCCGAACAACTCACGGTGATGGACTGAGTGCCCAACCTGATAATCTGCCCCTCTTGTGGCGTCATGAAGCTGGTGTATGACAGATTGGATCCCGCATCCCAGATGACAATCGGCATCGACTCACCGGGTTGCAGAGCGTTGTTCCGTAATCGGATGCTAAACAGCCTTTGAGCCGCTGAGGCCGGAAACCCTTGCATTGAGGCGTGCGAGAACTGCAGTCCGTATGGCCGCTCTGAGTCGCTTGGTGAACCTGCTGCGGCACGAAATCCGCAGATTGCATTTCCGCCAGGGCCGGTCTGGTATACAGTGAGTGCTTCCGCCAGGCTGCCATCAAGCAGCAGTTTATGCTTAAGTGGTGCCGCCGAGGGGCCGGATTGTGTGGTGATATCCCAACCAAGGCAGACCTCCAGGCTCAAGAGCCCGTAGCTTTTGTCTGGACTTGGGTCAATGTCAGGCGCACTGTACCATACGGTGAGTTCGAAGTTGCTGTAGGGCTTCACTACCAATGGTGCAGCTAGAGGTGTGGGGTCATCGCGATCTTGCGTCACCCACAACTGGTAGGGCACATCAGCTTGTAGAGATGTGCAGGCAAGGCACAGCATCACTGCGAGAGCGGTTATTTTCGCCATAGTTCACCTCAAACGGCGGTTATTTAAAGTATTATACTCGGTTCGTTTTTCAGAACGACCATGCAATAATACCGGTTTTTGATGAAATCGAGGGAAATACGCATGAATTCTGGACACATCAATCAATCTTGATCGGATGTGAATCATCAAGGTTCGGGATGGCTGCGAGCGGACATTTGGCTCATTTGTGTCGATCCGATTTGACAAGCATACTGAACACTGTTAAACTTCCGATGGAGTAGTGGCGCTGTTGGGCGATAATGGCCCGGCAGCGTTTCGCTGTCACTGAGTGGGATTTCAATCTCCCACCGCTGTAAAAGGAGGACGGCGGCTTAGGCCGCTGTTGAACGCAGATGCCCACAGTTGTAGTTGTTGGTTCCCAATGGGGCGACGAAGCTAAAGGAAAACTGGTAGATTGCCTCGCGCAAGATGCCGATATGGTGGTACGATTTGGTGGCGGTAGTAACGCCGGCCATACGGTCACCTTCAATGGCCAGAAATTTGCCCTGCACCTTATTCCGTCTGGTATCTTCCGAGAACACGCGATGAACATCATCGGTGGAGGAGTGGTGGTAGATCCTGCGATTTTGTTACAAGAGATACATGGCTTGAAAAATCGCGGTATCCCTGTCAATAACCTAAAAATCAGCCATACCGCTCATGTGGTGATGCCATACCATAAAATGCTGGATTCGCTTCAGGAGACGAGCCGCGGGAAGGGGCAGATCGGCACAACTGGGAAGGGCATCGGCCCAGCGTATGCTGACAAAACCACCCGATGCGGTATCCGCATGTGCGATCTCATCGATCCTGTCCGGTTTGAGGCTTCTCTCCGCCGCAACCTGGCAGAGAAGGCCCCCATATTCAAATGCCTGTTTGATGCTGAGGTACCCGACATCGATGATCTGCTGTGCGAATTCGCACCATTTGCAGAAAAGCTGAAACAATACGTGGCTAACATAGAGCCATTGGTATATGAGGCTGTGAAGTCGGGTAAGAAGGTGGTTTTCGAGGGCGCTCAAGGCGCGCTTCTGGACATCGACCACGGCACCTTCCCGTTTGTCACCTCGTCACACCCGATATCGGGTGGGGCCTGTTTGGGCACTGGCATAGGACCTACGATGATTGATGGCGTGCTGGGTGTGGCCAAGGCTTATACCACGCGGGTCGGCTCTGGTGCATTTCCTACCGAGCAGGATAATGATACCGGACACTATCTGCGCGAACGCGGGCATGAATACGGCACCACCACCGGGCGTCCTCGACGCTGCGGCTGGCTGGACACCGTGATCCTTCGTTACAGCTCCCGCATCAACGGATTGACCGGCTGGGCAGTCAGCCTTCTGGACGTTCTGAGCGGGCTGAAAGAGATCAACGTGTGCGTGGGCTACAAGATGCCTGATGGTACGATCACCCGTGACTTCCCGGCGGATAGCCAGTTGCTGGAGTCGTGTGAGCCGGTATATGAAACCCTGCCAGGCTGGGAAGAAGAGATCACAGCGGTTCGCCGTTGGGAAGAGCTTCCGCAGCAGGCACGTAATTACGTAATGCGTCTACAGGAACTGACGGATACACCCGTGCTCGCCGTGAGTGTAGGCCCTGATCGTGCTCAGACGATGTGGCTGGATACCGATACGAGTGACCTGATCGGCTCAATCGCCGGTAAATAGCTAGTCGCTTCGGACCTGATATCAAGGACGCCCGTATTGTGACCGATACGGGCGTACACGGTTTCAATATGCGGTGGTGATGGCCGTGGTTGGTTGCAATGAATCCGTAGGGATGACCCTTGTGGTCATCCGCAATGCTTACGGATGACCACAAGGGTCATCTGTGTTACCGGAGTTGCATATGGCTAGTAGTCGCATGCAGTTACAATCACGGGGAGCTGCCCAAAGCCCCCTTCTATCTGGAGGTACGAAAATGAGTGACGAAGTCAATAACGAACAAGAAATGCCTACAGAACAGGCAGATGAGCAAGCGCAACGAAGTTACGACCTTCCGCCCATTACCGCCATGTTGACGATGATGGTACAAGAGATGGACTTTCGGGCGCAAATAGCCTTAGGATTCATGCCGGCCCCTGGTAAAGAGGTAGTCGTGAACATGGAAGAAGCAAAGGTGGCGATAGACACCATAGAGGCACTGGCCAAAGTGGTGAAGCCGATTCTAGAATCGGACAGCGACCGCCGCGAATTTGACCGACATCTGGCTGACCTCAGACTGAACTACGTGCAGAAGTCCCTGAGCAGCAAGTAATACCGAAACGTATTCGATAGGGCGTCCTGCGGGACGCCCTTTTGACTTTTGGAGGCCGTGCCATGCAGCTACGAATGTTTCAGCCCACAGACATCAAGGCATTAGCTCAGTTGTGGGCAGCCGATATGGGCCCTGAGTGGCCGTTGAGCCCGCAAGTTGCCGAACAGCGGGTGTTTTGCCCCCGGCATTTTGTGTCAGGCGATGCCTGCATCGCCATGGAAGGTGGTTTGCCGGTTGGTGTCTGCGTTATACGCAGTATCCGTGAGCCGCTTTGCGCAGATGGAATGCAGCCAGATAAGGGCTGTATTCATCTTTTGGTAGGCACAGACCCGGTTGCCAAACAGCAGTTGCTGGATTGGGGCTTGGATGAGCTCAGTTCACGCGGAGCGAAACACATTAGCTTTGGCACTGACCCATTTCATCTCTTTCCCGGGATCCCTGAAGCTCACACCGATCTGCAGGAACTACTGAAAACACGCAGGTTCAAGATCGAAGGCGCAGCCTGGGACATGCATTGCGACATCCGAAACTACACTCTGCCAGAACGTGTGACGGCAATGCTGGAAGCACGCAAAGATGTGTCGATTTCGCCCGTCCAGCCCCATGAGCTGGAAGCGATGCTGGAGTTTTTTGACCGCGAATTTGGCGGACGCTGGAAGTACGAGGCGATGTGGCGTCTGCAGGCCGAGGGCAATGGTGACGGCATCCTGGTGGCACGAGTGGGTGAGCGGATCGAGGGCTTCTGTCAGATATTCAACGCACAGGCCAAAATGGTCGGTTCGTCTCAGTTGTGGGCCGGTGTTCACCGTGCTTCCTTCGGCGGACTGGGTGCCATTGGCTGCAGCCGCGGTGTGCGTGGGCAGGGCATAGGTCTGGCTTTACTGTGCCTGGGAGTTGAGATGCTGCGCCAGCAGGGTATAACTGAGATGTGTATAGACTGGACGAATCTGCTGGACTTCTATGGCAAGATTGGATTTAAGCCATGGAAGAGATACATACATGCGAGTTACCACGAATAGGAGATCATAGATATGCCATTTAAACCAGATGAGTCGAAACTTCAATTTGATACCCTTGCCTTGCATGGCGGGCATGTACCCGATAGCGACACACTAAGCCGTGCCGTGCCGCTATATCTGAGCTCGTCTTTTGTATTTGAAGATGCTGACCATGCCGCGCGGCTGTTTGGACTGGAGCAGGCGGGCAACATCTACACACGGCTGGGCAACCCCACCACGGCTATTTTGGAGAAGCGCCTGGCCTTGCTGGAGGGTGGAGTCGCGGCATTAGCGACCGCCAGCGGACAGGCCGCGGAGCTGCTGGCGATCACCAACATCGCCCAAGCTGGTGACCATATAGTGGCGGGATCGACGCTCTACGGCGGCACCTACGCGCTTATGAAGCACACACTGCCTCGTATGGGCATCGAGACCAGCTTTGTGGACCCAGATGATGTGGAGAATTTCCGGCAGGCGATCCGGCCAAACACCAAAGCATTGTATGCGGAAACACTGGGCAACCCACTGTTGAATGTGATCGACATCCAAGCCATCGCTGATATCGCTCATGAGGCGGGTATCCCACTGATCATTGACAACACAATGGCGACCTGTGCTCTTGTCAAACCGTTAGAGCATGGGGCTGACATCGTGGTCTACTCAGCCACAAAATACTTGGCAGGGCATGGGGCGGTGATCGGTGGTGCGATTATCGACAGTGGAAAGTTTGACTGGAACAACGTGAAATTCCCCGGTTTCACTAAGCCTGACGCCAGTTATCATGGGCTTGTTTTCGCCGATATGGGTGCGATGGCATTCATCAACAAAGCACGCTTATGCGGCCTGCGCGATCTGGGGGCTTGTATCAGCCCGTTTAATGCCTGGGCTATCATGATCGGCGTTGAAACACTCGGACTGCGTATGGAACGGCACAGCAGCAACGCGATGAAGGTGGCTCAATACCTGGAGGCGCACCCAAATGTGGCCTGGATCAGCTATCCTGGTCTGGCAAGCAGCAGCACGCATGAGATCGCCAAGAGATACTTCAAAGATGGCCAGTATAGCGGCATGATTGGCTTTGGTATCAAGGGCGGCTTGGAGGCCGGCAAGGCCTTCATCAACAAGCTGAAGTTGATCAGTCTGCTGGCAAACATCGGTGACGCCAAGTCGCTGGTGATTCACCCTGCCAGCACCACGCACCAGCAGTTGTCCGCTGAAGAGCAGGTATCTAGCGGAGTGACGCCTGACTTCATCCGGCTCTCTGTCGGGATTGAGGATGTGCAGGACATCATAGCGGATTTGGAGCAGGCACTGACCGTAGGGTAGAGCGAGTTCCCGATTGGTGAGAGGGGCAGGCGCATATGCGTTTGCCCCTCGTCGTTCGTTGCTTTCCAATGCCAGGGGGGTCTGTCTGACGGCCTGCAGTAACTACTTGCTACAGACCACCCCGGACTTTGCCGATTTCAGGGAATACACGGTTACAGTATAGGATTTGATACCAGCTCGGGTGGACATTTGGGATATTTTTGGCGGATTCATGAACGCATGTGAACCGCATAGGTGCTCCAGATAACGTGGTTTTTCGTTGTGTGGTCATTCAACGTCGATATGTGTAAAATGTAGATTGTGTGCGCCGTGATTCCGCGCAGCCCTCCCCATACGGGAGACGCAGGACGAAGGAATACACGTCACTCCCCCAGGTGCCTGGTTTGACTGATGGGATGATACCCATTAAGAAGTGCGTAAGCCACCAGACGAGCCTCGGCTGCAGCAATACGCTTGCAGGAACCAAATACCTATAAGAGGTTATAGACTAAGATGAACAAGCAAGCGATCATCATGGCACTCGAGAAGGAACAGATGAAGACCGATGTTCCCTTCTTCCGCCCTGGTGATAACGTCCGCGTCCACGCCAAAGTGGTGGAGGGCAACAAAGAGCGTATTCAGGTTTTCGAGGGTCTCGTTATTGCTCGTAAGCATGGCGGCTCCCGCGAGACCTTTATGGTTCGCAAGATATCCAATGGCGTCGGTGTAGAGCGTGTCTTCATGGTGCATTCGCCCCGTGTTGACAAAATCGAAGTACTTCGCCGCGGTAAAGTCCGACGTGCGAAACTTTACTACCTGCGCGCCAAGATTGGTAAGGCTGCCCGAATCAAGGAGCTCCGCACCGCCAAGTGGGATAAGCTGACTAAGTAATGACTGGTGGCTGGGTAGAGACTATAGCGAACCTCAACGTTCGCAGCGTCGTGGTCATCGCATTAGTACTCACCTTATTGCGTTGGGGGCTGTGCTTCAGCACTAGCCCCTACGCACGATGGGTCGCGGAGCTGTTTGAGTCCGCAGCAATGGCTGTTGTCATCGTGTTTATGGTGATACGTCCCTTCGCCGTGCAGTCTTTCTACATCCCGTCCGAATCTATGGTGCCCACCCTACAAGTGAATGACCGCATCATGGTTGACAAATTGAGCTACCGCTTACGAACCCCGAGTGTTGATGAGATTGTGGTATTCAAAGCACCTAAGGAAGCCGACCCAAATGAGGTTGAGTTCATAAAACGGTGTGTTGGGGTGGCTGGGGATATTGTTGAGGTTAAAAAAGGTGTGCTCTACCGTAACGGTAAGCCGATCAAAGAACCTTTTATCGCGCAGCAGCCTGACTATAGTATGAAGATTGTTGATGGCAAAATCTATCGTACGGATTCCCGCGCTGCTGGTATCTTCCTTAACTTAATGCCCGTAGGCGATCCCAATGAAGTAAATTATGTCATCGCAGCGAAGCCTTCTGTTGTGCCGAAAGGTTGCATATTGATGTTGGGCGATAACCGCAACAATAGCAATGATGGCCACATGTGGGGCTTTGTACCGGTTGAAAGGGTAGTGGGGCGTGCGTGGCTGCTCTACTGGCCTGTGCAGCGGGTGCGTGTCGTTAAGTAACTGCTTGATAGGCGGCGTGGATGAGGCGGGGCGAGGATGCCTCGCCGGCCCCGTCGTGGCAGCCTGTGTGGTTCTGCCCCAGATCGTTGTCCCTCCCTTCATCAAAGATTCCAAAAAACTCTCCGCAGCACAACGCGCCGTCGCGTGTCAGTGGGTTTTTACAAACGCGCTCTCGGTTGGCATCGGGCTGGCCGATGTGGCGGAGATAGAGCAGATCAATATCCTGCAGGCCGCCATGCTTGCTATGAAACGCGCGGTAGAAAAGTGCGATCCCCAGCCTACGGAGCTGCGCATCGATGGTAACACACTTCCCCGCGGCTTGACACTGCCTGCAGTCTGTATTGTGGGTGGTGACGACCTGGATACCTCCATCAGTGCCGCTTCAATCGTCGCCAAAGTAACTCGAGATCTGCTGATGGTCCGACTGGACAAGATTTATCCTGGCTATGAGCTGGCGAAACACAAGGGCTATGCCACAAAGCTGCATAGGGAGGCCATCAAGCAGCTGGGGCTCACTGTGATCCACCGCCACAGCTTCTGTGGCTTCCTGAAGCAACTGGAGCTCGATTTCGATGGCAGCACGTAAAGGCACTTGGGCTGAGGAAGCCGCCTGCCGCTACCTGCAGGCAAGGGGACTGGTTATTCTTCAACGCAACTGGAAGAGCGGCCATTTTGAGGTTGATATCATCGCCCATGACGATGAGTTGATTGTGTTTGTGGAAGTGAAGCAGCGCGAAATGAGCTTTTTCGGACGGCCCAGTGAAGCGGTCAATATATCCAAACGGCAGCGTCTTGTTTCAGCAGCCGAGCAATACCTTGCGCTTTTCGCGCCAGAAGCAAATGGGCGGATGGATATTGTTGAAATCTTCGGCACCGAGGGGAACCACCGCATAAACTGGATACCTGAGGCGTTTTAATATTAGAGATTGCTGGGGCTTGGCCGTTCGCATCAAGCGTTGCCAATGTCCGCGCCGGTCGGGTGGTTAGCCCCTCAGGTTTGGTATCGCGAACAAGACCGGCGCGGTCTGTAGCTAGTGGTGATCACGAGTGTACTGACAGACCGCCCCGGACATAGCCAACACTATACTCTCAAAACCAAGGCTCGCCTGCGTTACTCTCCCGAGGTCTGCTCGCGGTCGACCACAGCCTGAAGGGCGGTCAGCGCCACTTCGATCTGGTCTTCGCTGGGTTCGCGGGTGGTGATGAGCTGGCTGGCTAATCCAGGCGCGACCATAATCCGTGCCCACAAGTGCTGTCGGTATCGACCGGCTAACTTAATGATCTCGTAGCTGATCCCTGCCACGACAGGCATCAACGCTAAGTGGTACAGGATTCGCAGCGGTAATATCGGACGCCCTAAGAACGAGAAGACCACAACGCTGACCATCAGCACTACCACGATAAAACTCGTGCCACATCGGGGGTGGATGCGGGTCTGCTTAAGTGCGTGTTCCATATCCAGCGGTTCTCCGGCTTCCCAGGTGTTGATCGCTTTGTGTTCGGCACCATGGTATTCAAAAACTCGTTTGATTTCCGCCATACGGCTGATCAGGCCGATGTACAACATAAAGATGATTACCTTGACTATACCGTCCAGCAGATTTAGTATGAGTGACTTCAGCACGGGTGCTTGCTTGATGACACCCTTGAGCAGCTCTGTGAGTGACGTCGGTATGACCACAAACAACAACATTCCAAAAACTAGGCCGAGGATCAGTGTGCCGGTGACGGCAATGTCATTGATGGCGTTCTTGGGTTTCGATGGCGCTTCCTGCTGCTGCGCCTCTTCCTCCAATTGAATGTTGGCGGAAAACCGCAGTGCTTTGGTGCCGAGTGCCATGGCGTCGATCAGGGCGAACATGCCTCTCAAAAAGGGCCGCTTCATCCACGAGAGTTTGGATATCCACGAAAGGTTGAGATCCTCCGTGTCGAGTGCGATGCTGCCATCTGGCTTTCGGCAGGCGACCGCAAACACATGAAGACCGCGCATCATCACGCCCTCTATAATCGCCTGACCGCCATACGGTGGACGGTTGTTTTGCTCTGACATACGGTACCTCCATGTGGAATCTAAAAACAGAAATGGGCGAGAGCGTATACGCTCCCGCCCATAAACTCTTGTGGCTGGGTAGAAGAGACTACTTGTCCTGCTTCATACCGTAGCGCTTCATGAACTTTTCGACGCGTCCTGCGGTGTCCATCAGTTTGGACTTGCCGGTGAAGAACGGATGGCAATTGGCGCAGATTTCAACGCGGATCTCAGGGGTCAAGCTGTGCGTCTGGAATGTGTTGCCACATGCGCAGGAAACTTGACAAATAATATATTCTGGGTGAATACCGGCCTTCATAGTCTATCTCCTATACCTGGTACGTACACTCATGCGGCGCACGCATTGAGTATTATACCATGTTTCTAGTTCACGCGTTATTTGTAGTCAGCTTGTTGATGACCATCTGCAGAATGCCTCCACTGCGGAAGTAGTCCACCTCAGCCGGGGTGTCTATGCGCACCAGCACGTTGAATGTCTTGACTGAGCCGTCGGTCTGCTTAGCCTTCATGGCAAGTTGGATTTTGGGTGCCAGCTGGCTGAGACCACAGATGCTGTAGCTCTCTGTGCCTGTTAGTCCCAAGCTTTCCCGATTCTGTCCAGCAAGGAACTGCACCGGAAGGATGCCCATACCGATCAGGTTGCTGCGGTGGATGCGCTCGAAGCTCTCCGCCAGTGCGAGTTTCATACCAAGAAGGAACGGGCCTTTCGCGGCCCAGTCTCGGGAGCTGCCCGTGCCATATTCCTTACCGGCAATCACCATCAGCGGTGTACCGGCCTGCTGGTAGGCCATCGCGACATCAAAGATGGGGGCTTGCGAGCCATCTGGCATCATCGAGTAACCGCCCTCCACACCGTCAAGCAGTTGGTTCTTGATGCGGATGTTGGCAAAGGTGCCCCTCATCATCACGTTGTGATTGCCTCGGCGGGAACCGTAGCTGTTGAAGTTTGCTGGTATCACGCCTAAGCTCTGGAGGTAGACCCCGGCAGGGGTGCTGGCGGCGAAGGATCCGGCGGGCGAGATGTGGTCGGTGGTGATGCTGTCACCAAATACCGCAAGCGGTCTCAGGTTGTTGATGGAGTCTTGCGTGTTACCTTCGGCATTCAGGAAATAGGGTGGTTCCTGTATGTAAGTGCTGCTTGAGTCCCACTGGTATACATCACCAGTGGGGGCCTGCAGCGCCTGCCAGAACTCGTCACCAAGGAACACCTTGGCATATTCATCTTCAAAGAGTTCGCGACGCACACTCGACGCGCAGGCATCGCTGATCTCCTTCTGGCTGGGCCAGATGTCTTTCAGGTAGAAGGCCTGGCCGTCACTGCCCATCCCAATGGGCTCTGTCAGCAAGTCAACCGTTACATTTCCGGCCAAAGCATAGGCAACCACCAGCAGAGGGCTTGCCAGGTAGTTGGCGCGGGTGTGCGGGCTGACGCGGCCTTCGAAATTGCGGTTGCCGCTGAGCACACTGGCGGCTACGATGCCTTTCGCTTTGATCGCATCCACAATCTCAGCGGCAAGCGGGCCGCTGTTGCCGATGCAGGTGGCGCAGCCGTAGCCCACCACATTGAAGCCAAGAGCATCCAGAGCTGGCATCACACCGGCCGCTTTCAGATACTCGGTGACCGCGCGTGATCCTGGCGTGAGGCTGGTCTTGACCCATGGTTTGGTCTTCAAGCCCAGCGCCAGAGCCTTCTGAGCCAGCAAACCTGCTCCCACTAGCCCGCTGGGGTTACTGGTGTTGGTGCAACTGGTGATGGCTGCGATGACCACATCACCATGACGCATTTTGTATCCCTGGCCGGCGACCTCAGATATATCGGCAAGGTGCTCTTCTGCCAGCTCAAAACCGCGCTCTTTGACAGGGGCCGTGAGGGCCTTCTCAAATTCGATCTTCATACCGGCGAGTTCCACACGGTCTTGCGGGCGTTTTGGCCCAGCGAGGCTGGGTTTGACGCTGCTGAGGTCGAGCTCTGCCACCTGAGTGTATACGGGCTCGGGCGAATCAGCGGTGACAAACAAACCCTGGGCACGGAAATAGGCTTCCGCGATCTGACAGGTCTGTTCAGGCCGTCCGGTCTGCCGCATATAGCTGATGGTCTGCTCATCGACCGGGAAATAGCCCATGGTGGCACCATATTCGGGGGCCATATTGGCGATGGTGGCGCGGTCTGCCAGGCTGAGTGAGCTCAATCCAGAACCAAAGAACTCTACGAATTTCCCAACTACATTGAGCTTGCGCAGCATCTCCACGATGGTGAGCACCAGGTCGGTAGCGGTGGTGCCTTCGGTCAGCGAACCAGTCAACCGAACTCCCACCACATCAGGGCAGGGCATCACATAATGCTGGCCCAGCATCACCGCTTCGGCTTCGATGCCGCCCACACCCCAGCCCATCACGCCCAGGCCGTTGATCATAGTGGTATGGCTGTCTGTGCCGATGCAGGTGTCCGGGTAGAGCATATGCTGGCCATTTGTGACCGTATCATGCACCAGTGGGCTCAGGAATTCGAGGTTGACCTGGTGGCAGATGCCCATACCTGGCGGTACGATGCGCACATTCTGAAAGGCGGTTTGCGCCCACTTCAGGAAGCGGTAACGCTCGGAGTTCCGCTCATACTCTTTGGAGACATTGGCGGTGTAGGCCTCATTCGATCCAAATTCGTCTACCTGCAGCGAATGGTCAATGACCAGGTCCACAGGCACCAGCGGATTTATCTTCAGAGGGTCGTCACCGCGGCGGGCCACCTCACTCCGCATCGCGGCCAGGTCTACCATGGCCGGCACACCGGTGAAGTCCTGCATCAGCACTCTGGCGGGCATGAAGGGGATTTCATCGGGGGCATTTGGAGTCCCCCAGGCTGCTAATTGCGTCACAGCATCAGATGAGATGGTGCCGAGGTACTCACTGCGGAGCAGATTCTCCAACAATACCCGTATAGAATACGGCAGGTTGGTCACATATGGGTTATTTAAAGCCAGTTGTGGCAGGCTGAGATACGCATATTGATTTCCATTAATATTCAGTAAATCAAGAAACTCGTTTGATTTATTCATAGACGGCCTCCGATGATATATCAGTTTCGGTGCGATTTCATTTTACCGGTGCGCCCGATGAGTGTCAAACGCCGTTAAAACCATTGATATTTGTGGAAATGCCCAAAAACACCCGCAAAATTACCAGAATATGGCTGATATCGCGGTTTAGGGTAGAATATGTACACAATAAGATATTTGCCAGGTTGGAATGACACCCTTGATGGTGGAAGGTGAACACTTGGCCGCCAAGCAAGGGTTTCTTACATCCAAGGAGATGAATGATGAAGGTTGAAGTGGGCGAGAAGGCTCATGATCTGCAACTAATGGACTTTCATGGTGATGCTGTTCAATTAAGCTCACTGTGGGCTAATACGCCGGTCATGTTGTTTTTTCACCGTCATCTGGGCAGTATATTTGCCAAACAGGCGTTCAAACGACTCGACTGCAGTGTGGGACAACTAGAAACCCACGGTGTTCGCCTGGTATCCATAGTGCCTGCTTCGGCGGCTGATGCCTGCGCATACTGCACTGAAGGCGACTTTTGGCATACGTGTCTTGCTGATGCCAAACTCAATTGTTACCGTGCTTATGGTGTTGGAAACGCGAGTCTGCTTCAGATGATTGGGCCCCAAACACTCCGTAGCTATAAAGAGGCTGTCACCCGCGGATACCGGCAGTCTATGCGGCCTATCGGCCACGCGTTTGTGATGCCTGCTGTGGTTGTAGTCGATACAGATGGGGTCATTACCGCCATCCGTTATAGCAAACATGCGGGTGACATTCCGTCAGTCAGCGAACTATTACAAATGGTGAGCGGTATTTCTCAATCCCCTTCCAGTTGACAATGGTACAGATGCGTCATACAATACAGCCGATAGCCTGAGCGAA
Source organism: Armatimonadota bacterium (assembly GCA_963677485.1). Taxonomy (GTDB): domain Bacteria; phylum Armatimonadota; class HRBIN16; order HRBIN16; family HRBIN16. Next base: position 3,820,030 of record OY781964.1, read on the forward strand.
GGAGTGTTGTCATAAGTGTCTGACCCTAGAAGCCCGTCACCTTCAGCAACCTCGACTCGGAGGTTGTCGCTGTCAGACAAGGTTCAATATCTGCGCGGTGTGGGCGAAGCTCTGGCTGTGAAGTTCCGCAAGCTGCAGATTGAGACCGTATTTGACCTATTGATGCATATCCCGAGCCGGTATGAGGATCGCTCTCATCTGCGGCGGCTGGCGGATGTCGTCGTCGGTGAAAACAACACCGTTAAGGGCCGTTTGATAGCGGTCGAAAACAGCGAAACAAAGCGCGGTTTCAAGATCACCCGAGCAGTGATCAATGATGGTTCAGGCTCACTTGAGCTGGTGTGGTTCAATCAGCCGTATATGCGTGACACTCTTTGGAAAAAGAAAGAACGCGAACTTGTCGTTTACGGCATGGTGCAGCAGGGCAGCTATTACTGGCAGATGAATACTCCCGAATGGGAGGAACTGATCGAAGACGACCCCCAGTCGCAACTGCGAATCGTGCCTGTTTACCCTTCAACGGACGGGCTGCAGCAGGCCCGCATCCGGCTTGCTACCAGCAACGCTTTGACGCTTTACCGCGATGTGATTGCTGAATACCTGCCTGGACCGATCATAGCAAGACGCGGTTTGATGCCGCCCTTACAAGCCTTACTCCAGATTCACTATCCAGAAAACCTGAATGATGTAGACGCTGCCCGTAATCGGCTGGTATACGATGAGTTCTTTACATTACAGTCGTATCTCGCTTTACAGCAGCAGAATGTCAAACTGCGGCATAAAAACCCATTTACCATTGACACCCCGAAACTCAACGAACGCCTTACCCAGATGCTGCCATTCAAGCTGACCGATGCGCAACGCAGGGTGATGGGCGAGATATGGGCCGATATGCAGCGTGACGTGCCGATGAACCGGCTGCTGCAGGGTGATGTGGGTTCAGGCAAGACGGTGGTGGCCGCCTCTGCCATGTTGGCATGTATAGAGAATGGGCGGCAGGCAGCGATCATGGCCCCGACCGAGATACTCGCTGAGCAGCATTTCATCGGGCTCTGTCGGCTGTTTGCCAAGAGCGGCGTAGTGGTCGACTTGGCAGTGGGTAGTTTAACTTCAACCCGTAAGAAGGCCTTCCGCGAACGGTTGGCACAGGGTGTTTCACAGATTGTGGTGGGCACTCATGCCTTAATTCAAGAGGGTGTCGATTTCCGCAGCCTGGGGTTAGTGATCATCGACGAGCAGCACCGATTTGGTGTTCTGCAGCGCGCAGCTTTGATGAATAAGGGCGAAAACCCCGATGTGCTGGTGATGACGGCGACACCGATACCTCGAACGCTGACGATGACTGTCTATGGCGACCTTGATCTATCTGTGATCGACCAGATGCCGGCGGGACGCAAGCCGATCAAGACGCACATGAAGTGGCATACCCAGCGGACCGAGGTCTACGAGGCTTTACGGAAGCTGTTGCAGACCAAACGACAGGCCTACGTGGTGTGCCCGCTGGTGCAGGAGTCAGACAAACTTCAAAAGCAGGCCGCGGAAGCACTGGCTGTGGAGCTTCAAACCGAAATACTCCCGGAGTTCAAGATAGGACTGCTGCACGGGCAGTTGAAACAAAAAGACAAAGAGCTAGTGATGGAGGAGTTCCGCACTGGCTTGATCGATGTGTTGGTGTCGACAACCGTGATTGAAGTGGGAGTGGATGTGCCGAACGCCACCGTGATGGTGGTTGAAGACGCCGAACGGTTTGGCTTGGCTCAGCTTCACCAACTGCGGGGTAGAGTAGGGCGTGGTGAGCATCAAAGCTATTGCATACTCGTCACTGAATCCAACTCAGAGGTGGCTCGGGAACGGCTGGATGTTTTGGTCAAGACGAACGATGGCTTCATCATTGCCGAACAAGACTTACGGATCCGAGGGCCTGGTGAGTTAACTGGAACACGTCAGAGCGGTGTGCCAACACTGCGAATCGCCAACATTTTGGAAGACCAACTCATGTTGATGTGTGCTCGTGAAGATGCGTTTGAACTGATCGCGTCTGACCCTCAGTTGGCACAGACACAGAACCAGGGCGTAAAATGGATGCTGGAACAACGGGCAGACCGGGCACAGTTGGCATCTGTCAGCTAATCACAATATACTTCATAAAGGTATACCATGAAAAAAGGAATATATCCCGGATCTTTTGATCCGGTGACTAATGGGCATCTTGACATCATAAAGCGCAGCGCGCAGCTTTTCGATACACTAATAGTAGCTGTGGCACCTAACTCCTCAAAAACGCCGTTATTCAGCGTATATGAGCGAGAAAGGCTTCTTTCTGAAGCGTGTGCTGAGATACCCAATGTGCAGATTGAACATTTCGATGGATTATTGGTTGACTATGCTGTGAAAAGCGGCTGCCATGTGATCATCAAAGGTCTGCGTGCGGTCAGCGATTTCGAATACGAGCTTCAGATGGCACTTACCAACGCACGGCTATGTCCGGAAGTGGAGACTGTATTCATGATGACATCATCTGAGTATCTTTTCTTGGCTTCTAATATCGTGAAAGAGATAGCAAGGTTGGGCGGTAGTGTAAGCGGGCTGGTGCCGTCCGCAGTCGAACCCTTGCTCTACGCTAAATTCACATCGGTGCAGCAAGAACCGGAGGACTAATATGGCTGAAAAATACGAAACCCTCGGTATTATCGAGAACCTGAAAGAAATGCTTGAAGGTGCTCGCCACTTCATGGGTAACATGATCGTGCTTGGTCTTGATTTGGACGAATGCTACGCCACACTTGAACGTTTGAAGGCGACGATACCCACAGAGATTCAAAAAGCTCAAAGCATAATACAGCGTCAAGATAGTATCACTCAGAACGCCAATGATCACGCTCAGCATACCATTTCATTGGCACAGTCTCAAGCCCAGCAGATGGTAGATAATGCCTCTGCACAGGCGGCGGCCATGGTGGAGCAGAACACCATTGTGGCACAAGCCATGGATCGAGCGAATCAAATCATAGCAGAAGCGGAAGCTAAATCCTACGATCTACGCACTGGAGCCGACGATTACGCTCGCGATGTTCTGAACCGTGTAGAGGAATATCTTGCTAAATCCCTTAGCACCGTGCAGCGTGGCAAGGAACAGCTAGGGCCTTCACAGCGGACTCGGTAACCGAGGCGCAGCAGAGACCATAATCGACGATACGGAGAAGATAGATTGAAGATCCTAGTTATCAACTGCGGAAGCTCGTCTTTGAAATACCGCCTCTTTGAGGACGATATCGAGCTTGCCAAAGGCATGGTAGAACGCATTGGTCAGGCCGAAACACCTGATCACAATGTGGCCGTGGAGAAGATGTTCTCCCAGTTAACAGACCCAGGAAATCCAGCTAAGATAAGTGTCTCAGAAATAGAGGCCATCGGGCACCGCGTGCTTCATGGCGGTGAGTGGATGACCTCACCAGTCATTATCGACCGGGATGTCATCAGCACCATTGATGCCTGTATTCCGCTTGGGCCGCTTCACAATCCGGCCAACCTGCAAGGCATACGCGCCTGCATCAAGCAAGCTCCTCATGCCACCCAGGTTGCTGTTTTTGACACCGGATTCCACCAAACAATGCCCGACTATGTTTACACCTACCCCATTCCTGAAAATCTGCGAAAAGAACACGGTATCCGGAGATACGGGTTCCATGGAACCAGTCATTTCTATGTGTCCACCCGTATGGTAGACATACTGAAGAAAAATGAAGGCATCACGTCCGGCAGTAAGGTGGTATGCTGCCATCTTGGTAATGGCTCCAGCATGGCTGCGATAGTGGATGGAAAGTGCGTGGATACTTCCATGGGGCTTACCCCGGCTGAAGGGCTGATGATGGGCACCCGGTGTGGAGACATCGACCCGGCTGTTTTGATCTACCTTCAGCGTACACAAGGCTGGGATGCAGACAAGCTGGACAAGCTGATTAACAAGCAGAGTGGACTGCTGGCGGTTGCTGGCGTGGTGGACATGCGCGATGTTGAAGACCGCTATATGGCTGGTGATCCTAAGGCACGTCTGGCATTTGATATATTCTGCTACCGCATTATCAAATATGTTGGTGCCTATGCTGCGGCAATGAACGGCCTTGATGCCATAGCGTTTACTGGCGGTATCGGTGAGAACAGTCCGTTAGTGCGCGACCGTGTCTGCGCCTCACTGTCATATATGGGCATAGTCATCGATAATGCCATCAACGAACCTCGCAGCAAACAGGAGCGCCGTATCAGCACACCTGAGAGCAAGGTGAAGGTATACGTGGTGCCGACAGACGAAGAACGCGTGATCGCACGTGAGACGATGCGGCTGACGAACGACAAGAAGGCTGTTCTCGCGTAAAGCGTGATATAATAAACAGGCGTTTTTCGGATCGCTGAGTGATTTACAGCCCTTGGAGGTTCAGATATGAGGCTTGATCTCAATGAAGTTGTTCTGAAACCAGGGGCTATTTACAACTACGAAGTGAATGAAGCCCCTGGCACGGTTCCTGAAATTGAGTTAGCAGCTCCGGTGACTGGCACCATTGCTTTCTCTAATACAGGTGACTGTTTAGTGATACGCGGCCGGATCAAGGCCGATATCCTGCTGGAATGCAGCCGATGCCTGCGTCCGACAATCATCTCTACCTTGGTGGCTGTTGATGAAGCTGCTAATGTGGAGTACAGCGGAGGTCATGGGAACCCCACCTCTGCCAGGCTGAAGCCGATTGATGATGAAGATACATTGCTGTTTGAAGGCAACACTTTTGATCTTTCGGAGCTTCTGCGACAACTGCTGTTAATGGAAATTCCGCTGCAGCCGTTACATGCACCTGACTGCAAAGGGATTTGTCAGCGATGTGGTGCAGACCTGAACGATGGGCCTTGCGATTGCACGGATGACGATGACGACGCACCGCTGCGCTGGACCGATCTCGCCAAACTGGCTTTGGATGCTAAAGAGCTGAAGCAGCTTGACGATGACGAAGATTTGAATTCATAACCAACTGAGGAGATTATACAATGCCGCTGCCAAAAAGAAGACACTCGCACGCACGTGGAGCGAAGCGACGAACTCACTACACTCTATCTGCTGTGACCGTAGTGGCCAGCAAGTGCCCAGGTGACAATCCCGATTGTCCTGGTGCACGTGTTTCACACACCGCATGCCCTGTGTGTGGCTGGTATAATGGCCGTCAAGCCGTTCCAGTCAAACAAAAGAAAATCCAGGAATAGGCTTCCGGAAGCAAACGAATGCCTAATTCGAACAGGAAACCGCGGATTGCTATAGACGGCATGGGCGGTGACCACGCTCCCGCCGAAGTTGTAATAGGCACCGTTGCCGTCGCTCTTGAGAATCCAGATGCAGATTGGATTCTAGTCGGCGATGAGAGCCTCATGCGTGAGTGCCTTAAGGGGCGCACACTTCCCAAGAACGTCATAATCAAGCACGCTTCGCAAGTGATCAAAATGGACGAAAGCCCGGTCACTTCGATCCGCAAGAAGAAAGACGCTTCTCTGGTGGTGTGCGCCCGTCTCGTCAAAGAGGGTCAGGCTGACGGGTTCTTTAGTGCCGGCCATAGTGGTGCCGCCCTTGCCGTGGGCGCGCTTATCATAGGCCGCATACCCGGTGTAGACAGACCGGCCATCACTGTTCCTATGCCCTCCGTCAAGGGACACTATGTGTTGATTGATGCGGGAGCCAATGTCGATTGTGATCACACCCATCTAGTCGAGTTCGCCGTGATGGGTATGGTATATGCTCAGACCATTCTCGGTGTTAAAGAACCTCGGATTGGGTTGATCAGCAACGGCGAAGAGGACACCAAGGGCAACCAGCTTGTGAAATCCGCTAATCGCCTTCTTCGAGCCTCCGGTCTGCCGTTCATAGGCAACATTGAGGGGCGCGAGATGTTCGAAGGTAAAGCCGATGTGGTGGTTTGCGACGGGTTTGTTGGGAACCTGGTTCTGAAAACCGCTGAGGGTGTGGGCTTGATGCTCATGAAGCTGATACAGAGAGAAGTTGAACATAACCCGCTGCTCAAACTGCCCATGGCGTTGATGATGACTACCCTGAAGAGACTGAAACGTCACACTGACCCGGATGAGTACGGCGGCGCGCATCTGCTCGGTGTGAACAGTGTGGTTGTCATAGGACATGGCTCGTCACACGCGAGAGCGGTGACCAATGGCTTAAAAATCACCCTGCGTGCGGTGAAACAAGACATGGTCGCTCGAATTTCCGAAGCCATGGCTGAACGTGCTGAGATGGTCAGCTCCCTGCCATTCCTGCTGCAAGAGGGCGGTCCTGTCAATAACTGACTGCACAGTCAGTGCCACCGCCATCACCACTAATATCCACACGAAAGTGAGGCTGACACGGATTGTCAAAGCTTAAATACGCACTGCTTTTTCCGGGGCAAGGCTCACAGAGTTCAGCCATGGGAGCCGATCTGCTCGCGCATTACCCTGAAGCTGCCGATATGGCTGCTCAAGCCGACACGGTTCTGCGACGCTCGGTCACTGATCTTCTGACGACGGCCGATGATGCGACACTGAAGCAGACCCTCAATTCCCAACCCGCACTCTATTGCCTTAGCCAGGCCATCCTGGCTGTTTTACGCAGAATGGCCCCCGTGGCGCCAGTTGTGGTCGCTGGCCACAGTCTGGGCGAGTATGCTGCACTATCAGCGGCGGGTGTCATAGACTATCAACAAGGCCTGAAGCTGATCGATGCGCGCGCACAAGCGATGGACCGAGCTGCTTCAGCCCATCCGGGAGCCATGGCAGCAATATTGGGTCTAGACGATGGGCTGATATCTGAGGCTTGCAAAGATGCCAGTATGGACGGAATAGTCGCCCCTGCGAACTACAACAGCCCTGGCCAGGTCGTGATCTCAGGCGAGAAGGCTGCCGTTGAAGCGGCTTGCATTTTATGCAAGCAAAAGGGTGCTAAACGAGCACTGATGCTGCCTGTCTCCGGCGGGTTTCACAGCCAGTTGATGACTTCGGCCGCAGAGGAGCTTAAAGACCTTTTTGCGCTCACTGAATGGAAAGAACCTCACACAACGCTGGTGATGAATGTCACAGCAGAACCTCCTCATAATGTTTCGGATATCCCAGGGCTTATGCTCAAGCAGATCACCAGCTCGGTGATGTGGAGCCAAAGCCTCATCTATATGCAACAGATGGGGGTTGAGCTGTTTATCGAAGTTGGTCCCGGAGAGGTGTTGTGCGGTTTGGTTAAGCGCACGCTCCCGGGAGCTCAGACAATGCGGTGCAGCAAGCCAGAAGAAATACTGGCTGTAGCCGATAGAATAGGAGTATAAAATGCGTTTCCAAGGAAAGATCGTATTAGTGACCGGTGGTGGAGCAGATACACGCGGCATAGGTTACTGCATTGCCAGTGCCTTTGGACGTGAAGGTGCTCATGTTGTCGTGGCTGACTATGTGGCAGCAAACGCCCAGCGCGTGGTCGATGACATCATAGCCGCTGGTGGCCAGGCCGAGGTTCTACAGATGGATGTCAGTAACGCCGATAGCGTGAATACAGGCTTCAAACAGTTACTCGACAAGCACGAACGCCTCGATGTGCTGGTGAATGCCGCAGGGATCACCAAAGACGGGTTGATCATGCGTATGTCCGAAGCGGATTGGGATGCTGTGATGAATGTGAACTTGAAGGGTGCTTTCCTAACCACTAAGGCCGCCACACGCCCAATGATGAAACAGCGTTGCGGTGCTATTGTGAATATTGCTTCGATCATGGGGCAGATCGGCAATGCCGGGCAGGCGAATTACGCCAGCTCAAAGGGAGGGCTGATTGCCCTTACTAAGTCAACCGCCAAGGAGCTGGGTTCACGAGGAATTCGAGCGAATGCGGTGGCTCCAGGCTGGATTGAAACAGCCATGACCGACAAGCTTCCTGACAGCGTGCGCGATGGCATGATGACCAACATCCCGTTGGCGCGGCTGGGCAGCGGTGTTGATGTCGCTAAAGTGGTGCTGTTCCTGGCAAGTGATGATGCGGGTTATGTAACCGGTCAGACCTTGACTGTTGACGGCGGGCTGGTTATGATATAAATTGAGCTGCGTCGCGCAGTTTAAACAGAAAATCAAATATCCCTTACATACCATAAATGGAGGATACCAGAATCTCATGGAAATTTTCGATCGAGTGAAAAAAGTCGTCGTAGAGAAACTCAATGTCGACGCCGGTGAAGTAACCGCAGATGCAGCATTCATGGACGACTTGGGTGCAGACTCGTTGGACCTCGTCGAATTGGTGATGGCTCTTGAAGAAGAGTTCGAAATTGAAATTGCCGATGAAGATGCAGAGAAAATCCGCAAAGTATCCGATGCAGTCAGTTATGTCGAAAGCAAACTGAGCTAAGTCACAAGATGTCCAATTCCCGAAAGACAATCGTAATCACGGGGCTGGGGGCTGTGACCCCTTTCGGTAAGAGTATTCCCACTCTGTGGAGTAATCTACTGGCAGGTGCAACCGCCTCGAGGCGTATCGTCGATATGGATGTTGAACACAGCCCTGTACAGATTGCATGTCAGGTGCTGGATTTCGATCCCTTGCCATACGTTGACGCTAAGGCGGCTAAGCGTATGGACCGGTTTTCGAAATTCGCCGTGTGGGCTGCCTGTGAAGCGGCTGCCGATGCTGGGATAACGGAAGGGTCTGTTGACCCTGAGCGGTTTGGTGTTGTGGTAGGATCTGGGATGGGCGGCATTATCACCATCGAAGAGCAGCACATCATCTTCCTTGAGCGTGGTGCCGGTCGGCTGAGCCCGTTTATGGTACCCAACATGATCTCCAACATGGCCGCTGGCCAGGTGAGCATGGCCTTGGGTGCCAAAGGGATCACCCTGTGCGTAACCACAGCCTGCGCGAGCGGTGCTAACAGTGTAGGTGAAGCCGCGGAGGTAATACAACGGGGTGACGCAGACATTATGATAGCCGGTGGGTGCGATGCGACCATCAGCCCATATGCTCTGGGCGGGTTCAATGCGTGCAAGGCACTGAGCCGTAGAAATGATGCTCCTGAACGGGCCAGTCGTCCTTTTGACAAAGATCGCGACGGCTTTGTGATGGGTGAAGGAGCAGGGGTCGTTGTGCTTGAGACACTTGAACATGCGCAAGCCCGTGGTGCCAAAATCTACGCTGTGTTAGCGGGATATGGCTCCACCTCAGATGCTTTTCATGTGACATCACCCGATCCGGAGTGCGTCCAAACCTCACGCTGCATGAAAATGGCTATCCAAAAGGCTGGCTTAAGCATGTCTGATGTGAGCTATGTGAACGCACATGGAACATCAACCCAAACGAATGACCGACTTGAAACAAAAGCGATCAAAATGGCACTTGGCTGTAATGTGCCTGTCAGCTCCATAAAAGGCAGCACAGGGCACCTTATGGGTGCCGCTGGCGCAGTGGAAGCGATTGTTTCAATACTGGCTATTCGTGACCAGATATTACCACCTACAGCCAACTACGAAGTTCCAGACCCAGAGTGCGATCTGGACTACGTGCCGAATGTTGCTCGTAAAGCGGACGTGAAAGCTGTAATCAGCAACTCGTTCGGATTTGGCGGTCACAACGCCAGTCTATTGTTTACGAAGCATTAGATTTCGGCCTCAAGTGTGTAGCACACCCCCGACCACAGACTGGTTGGGGGTGTGGTTATTTTCTGCCATCTGAATGCCTTCATGAAAGCAGGATTTACCCTTTATGGTGCCCAACATGAATCTGTTGCGCAGTTATCTACAATAGTATTTCTGAACAAGGGGTGCCCCAGTGAATTTGGTTCCTAATGGTGACTTCAGAAGTCTTGCAGGGTGGAAACTCTCCAACCCCGCTTTGATACAACTCGGCACCGATACGGCAGATGGTGTGCCCCGTGTGAAACTCAGCTCTGACCCTCATGCCTCAGATGGTTCAGAATCGACCGCCATTTGGCAGTTCCTCGATATCAAGGGCTTTGACGCAAAAGCCGAATACCGGTTGAGGTTCCGTGCCAAGTCGGACCACTTCCCGCAGGAATACAACCTGTTTCTGGGTATGATGCAGGGAGAACAGCTTCCGTTCACGGTGGGGTATGAGTGGCGGCAGGTGGGTTCCGCCTGGCAGGATGTGCGGCTTGACTTTCGAGATGTAAACCCAGTCGCAACCGCCATCAAGCTGATGATCCAAGTGAAGGCCCCTGGTAGTGTGTGGATCAGCGATCTACGCATAGAGCAGTTACCAGCAGGCACGATCGGTGCTGAGGAGCGACTGCTGAAGGACTTGCCGAAATTCGTGGGCTCGTCTCAGAATGTGAGAATCCTTGCCGACCGTCGATTTGAAGTCAACGGCAAGCCATTCTTCCCAATTGGACTGTGGGGTATCGACTACCCTAACGAAAGACAGATGGACGACCTACAGTCTTACGGCTTCAACATCACCGGAACCGGCCATCTCTCTGCCCGGGGAGCCAACGGTGTGAAGGCGTTCCTTGACCAGCTTCAGATACGGGGTCTGATGGCCATTGGAGTGATGCGGTATGCACTCACCCCCCAGACACCTGAGATAGTTACTGAAGTGGAACGCATGAACGGCATGCATAAGCCGGTGATGGAGATCACCCGTTTGCATCCTGCCTTCTTTGCCTATGACATCGGCGATGAGGTGGCGTGGGCCGGGAATGACATCTCCGCACTGGCCAAAGGAGCGCACTATATACGTGAGTGCGACCCACACCACCCGATATTCACCAATGCGGCACCTCGGGGGAGTATCGCCAGTCTGCAGCGATATTACCGGTTTGCCGACATCGGCGGCAGTGATATCTACCCATGGTGGAACGGCGAGCCTGACAAGCATTCGGATCTGCCCAACAAGAGCTTGTCGGTGGTCGGGGACGAAACGGTAAAGAACCTGCAAGCGATGGGCAAGAACAAACCGGTGATGATGACACTGCAGGCCTTCGGCTGGTCAGAGGGCACACCCGATGAGGCCTTGAAGGCGAAAGGCTACACCTACCCGCCGCAGAACCTCATCCGGTATATGGTTTATGATGCCATCGTGTGCGGAGCTACGGGGATACTGATGTTCCAAGACGGCCGTTACGACTACATCAATCGCAAGGTGAAGGCGATAGGGCTTGAGCTGAAGGCGATGCACAACGTGTTGGCATCACCGAATGACCCCAAAGGAGCCAAATCAGCAGATAAACGGCTCAAGCTGATCACCAAACTCTACCGAGGCAAGCGCATCATCATCGCAGTTAACCAATCGGAAAGTGGCATGAAATGCCGTATCACCGTGCCTGCAGGCACCAAAGTCTGGCTGGAGAAAGCCACGCGCCGGAAGCTGGATATCACACGGCAGGGCTTCACCGAGAGCTTCGAGCCCTGGGGTGTGGGTATCTACGAGCAGATGGGGTAGAGGGTGTGATATGGTCTCGAGCGTTGACGGCTGTGGACTTTCTTGTAAATAACTGGTTTGTCTGTGTCCGGGGCGGTCTGGCTGTAAGCTGAAAATCGCCACTGTTTACAGACCGCGCCGGTCTTGTTTCCGAAACATAACCAGGGAGGCTATCCGCCAGACCGGCGCGGTCTCGAGTCTTCTGCATCCGCTAGCCTGCACACAGACCGCCCCGGACTTAGCCCGATTGAAGGGAACGCTTCAGTTACAATATGGGCTGCCGTGCCAGCACGGTCGGCTGCTCTCGTGTGTGTTGCCTCCATTATCTAATGTAAGAGCGGCGTGATCCCATGTGCCGAACATCGTTCCTATGAACCTGTGTTCTGTGTGCCTTTATGGGTATACAACACGACGATCCAGTAATATAGAAAAAAGTATGATGTTAATATAAAGTAAGTATAATACTAATTGGATGGTGTGATGTGTTACAACGATCTGGGATGCAGCAAGTCTTGCAGGCTCTTTGGAGGTGCAGATCGACACCTGTCCGATCTGTTAGTGCTCAATCCTACTGATGATGAGATGCTGCTCGCAGCTCGCTGGTGCTTGACACAAGATGCATCAGAAGTCTTTCCGCAGATAGTGGAAAGTTTTCTCAGGAAAGTCGGGTGGGATCACATTGCTGAGCTTGTGTAGACGGGCATTTAGGGAAGGATTACTGGGATTTCTGTGGAACCACTGGTCCCAGCTAGGTGCTTCGGGTTATAGGCAAATCAGTCCCGGTTGGATCATTGATCCTGAGGTGCTGCTATTGATGACACTGGACTTTGGGAGAGACGATCCGCGCCTCTTTGACTGCATGATGGACTGGGTCGTAGATTACCAAGACAAACTGAGTGTTCATCGACTAAAAACCATCATGAAAGGCCAAAGCGAACTGATACAGCAGCTACTGAGTGCAGTCGCCACCTCAGTAGACACCATCAGCAGCCATCCCCGTTGGTCTGCGCTTACCCGAACATCCACGGCACCGCCGACAAATACACAGCCGTTGTTTGTCAGTAGCTCAGGAGATGACTTACCTACCATCGGTGAGCCTGACCCTGTGTTTTTACTGCATGGGTTTCTCCGAGACAGGTGGCAACCGAGGACTCAGGCTAGTTACAAAGCGAATAGTGAAGCTAGCTCGTTGATCATCTCCTTAAGATGTCTGTTCGGCATATCACCTCGCGCTGAAATCATCGCATTTATGTTAACTCAGAATGCTGTCAGGCAAAAAGCCATAGCCACTGCTTCAGGGTATTCTATACCATCTGTGCAGTCGATATTAAAGGACATGGTGTCATCAGAATACATATACCAAGCATCGTCAGGTCTGTATGAGATAGATAAACCGCGATGGTCTAGTTTTTTCCGGCTAGATTCGAGATCCCTTATATGGAGGTCGTGGACACAGCTGATGACTGCGATCCGAATTATAGATGACTTTTATGCCGTATCTGAAGCGGCTAAGTGGTCTGAATATATGCAGAAATCCATGGCGCTCACTGTGATTTCACAGGTGCGTGATATATTGTCAGGATCAGGAATACTACATCGATTTAATGAACCATGTGATTTGGATCACGCACCGGCGTTACTAAGCATCTGCATCGATGCGTTGTTACAAGAGTTAAATCCAAGCCATGCGGTACCTCTGCAGAGTGCATAGTGCTGATTTACTGCATGGCTAGACGGTTCAGTCTCCCTGAGCCCCGAAGTTTCGATTAAGCACCACGTAGTCAAACAGGTTCACGCTGCCCGTGCCATCCATATCCGCCAGGGGATCGTTGGTGTTGAAGTGGATATCAAGCTCCACATAGTCAAACAGGTTCACTCGACCATCCCCATCGGCGTCACCCGAAAGTAGAGTGAGCGGCACGATCTGCTCACTTCCTGAGGGGGTGAGTTGGAGCCTTCGCCTGAGGAAAGGGCGTGCCGAAATCTCAATCGTGAGAGCTTGCTGGGGCAGCACACCGAGGGGCAAGGTGCCGTCGCCTAGCGTGGTTGCGGTATAGCGTTTTGAGTAGCCAACCCCGGTCACCGCAATATTGAATATCCGGCCAGCCATACTACCATCCCAGTAGTTGACGGTCGGGTTTAAGATCACGTTGGTCTGTTGGTCGATGCCGCGGATCACCACATTATCGACGTATCCGTAAGCCGTGGCCGTGTTGGTGGTTCGGAATCTGATTTTGAAGTTCGTGTTATCGCTGGCACCGGCAGGAAGGCCGAACTGCTTGTAGCTCCATGCACTGTTGCCGGCCACATCCTCTAGCGTGTTCCATGAGTTTCCATCATACCACTCGGCGATCAAATGACTGCTTGAGGTTCCGTTGGCTGTCTGACGGGCGTATTCCACGATGATATCGTGCTTCGCTACCGTAGAGTATGACCTGGTGATCGAGTCTGTAGAGTTCAGATTCGCAGTATAGGTCTGCATGTACTTGCTTGTGGATTGCAGCGTCGCTCCGGTGTTTGTCCATCCACCGGTGGTGAGGTTGTTGCTCTCGAACCCGTCTGACCACAATACGGTGTCTAGCACGATGTTGTCTGCAACGACGCCAGAGATGTTTCCTGTATTATCCTTGAATTGCGCATAAACCACTTTGATACCGCCCACGGATCCCAGATCATAGAGTTTGCTACCGGCATACGGCTCCCATGCACTCCAGTTGATCTCATCTGTGCTGAAGCGCATCTGCGATATGGTACCGCCGGGTAACTGCGAGGAGGCGTTGAGTGCCAGGCTGACCGTGCCGTTGGTGGTTGTGGGGCTATCGCTATTGATGGTGATGCTGCCAGCTATCGGGTCCGAGTTGATGCACATGATGTTTGCCCGGGCGCCCGACACCCCTCCATTGGATGGATCGAGGCGGATCCGGGTGATGTTCCCCGTCCAGTTTGCGTTGGTGGACATCGTCACCGCATAGTCATGCATCTGGCCATCGGCAATGGCGTTAAACACCACAGAATTCGCCTGTGTAAACTGTCCGCCTTGAGGGGCAAAGAATAACTGGCAGCTTCCATCGTTAGTGCCCACAAAAGCCATGCGTATATAGAGCTTCGGAACGCTCGAAGCGGTGAAGAACGTCGGTGGGCTGGTGATATATGGGTCGGATGTGTCGAGTTTCATCTGCATCTGATGTTTTACCCAAGGGAAGCCGGTGTCTGTGCCATTCATTATGAAGTTCTGGCGGTCGTGGGCGAATACGAAATTCGGTCTAGTGTTAGGCGCATGTGAATACACATAGCTTCGGATGCTCGACAGACTGCCCAGGATCAGCGTCGCCTCGAAGTCATATGTGATATTGTGGTCTAGAATGTCGGTGCTCAGCGGAGCAATGTATCCGGTGTTGCCGCTGGTCGGACCGCCTGAATTCTTCGTTCCCGCAAATCCGCCTACAAACGAGTAAGAGCCCTTCTTGTAGGTGCCGACGCCCCAGCCGCTGGCATCCACTTGGGCTGCCCAGTTCTCGGTAGCCGTCCAGTAGTTCCAGGGTGGACCCTGGTTCACCACTTCATTCATTGCTCCGTTAGTGAATGGCGCGTTTCCATTATAGGAGTATAGTTTGTATAGTGTCGCCACGGTGTAAACCGCCGGTTTTTCTTGTTCACGACCGCCATACGACGTGGTATCGGACCGGGCGTTGTTGATGCGGCAGTAGACATTCACTGATGATCCATCTATCGTGGTCCATTGCTCCAGCGTGCCCTCCTGGTCGACATTGTTGAGTGCCCACTGTTTGCCTATGCTTTTGGTATAGATGGTCTTACCATCGTTGGTATGTGCCAGGATCGTCGCGCTGTTACCGTAGCAGTCGCCCACTTGAATGGGGTTCCATGACCAGTTGGGCCAGCTCGAGCTGGGATTTCCATATGGCTGCGGACCTGAATAATAGGACTGCTGAACATAGCGCCCTTTGTCTGCGATGTTGATCTGGTTAGCCCCACCCGAAGTGCTGAGCCAGTAGATCGCTCCTCCGGATTTCAAGTCGATCCCGACCTTAATGATGCCGTTGTCTAAAAAACTGGATGACTGGGCCCATGCACCGGACGCTGAGATAATCATTATCAAGCTGATGGCTAGCGTAAGTGTCTTTCGAGACATTGTTAGATTCTCCAAAATATGTACGTCATAAAGTGCGCGTTCGATCACCCAATGTCAGACGAACTCCAGCAGGAAATAGTTGCATATCGGCTGTGTTCAGTCGGCCTGTGCTCCAAAATTCTGATCCAGCACCACGTAGTCAAAAAGATTCACGCTGCCACTGCCATCCACATCCGCCAGGGGGTCGTTGCTATTGAAGTGCATGTCCAGCTCCACATAGTCAAACAGGTTGATTTGGCCGTTGCCATCGGCATCACCCGATAACAGGCTGATCGGCACGATCTGCTCAGTTCCTGCGGGCGTGATTTGGATCGTGCGCTTCAAGAACGGTTGGGCTGTGATGTCCACCGTCAGGGGCTGCTGGGGCAGCACTCCGAGCGGGATGGTGCCATCACTTTGTGCTGTGACCTCGTAGCTTTTTGATAGACCAGTTCCAGAAACTTGGATCTGGAACAGCCTGTCAGTCAGTGCGCCTTTCCACTGGATGATCGTGGGGTTGAGTATGACGCTGGTCTGCTGCGCAGGAACAAACTCGAAACGCCTGACGATGACCTCAACGGTCGCATTGTCGGATGGCGGAACGGTAGACCCGCCGACAATCCATATGTTGATGTGCGTTTTCTCGGCGCCTGGTGTGGGGATGCCCGAACCTGTGTATGTCCATGACTGAAGCGGCGTGCTGCCGGTGTTGCTGGAAAAGGTGAGGGCGTTCTGGCTCCAAGTCAGGCTGTGGGTAGATGAGTTTGTCAGCGACGGCAGATTGAACCGGTGTCTGTGATTCGGCTGATCCCATAGTTGCAATACATACTGCGAGTTAGGATCACCAGCCGTGCCCCAACGGGAAAACTCGATGTCGATCTCTCGGTAAGGTGACGGGGCCGTGTCATCCCAGGTAAACAGGCCAAACACGGCGTTGTAGTCGACGGCGGCAGGGTCACTATCGAGCACAAACCGGTAGGTTCCATACCCAAAGCTGTTTTTGCCGATCACTTCTGAGCAATACCAGCGGCCATTGTGGTTGCTGATCCTCAAGTGGAGCCGGCCAAGGGCGTCCGCCCAAACATCCTCAACCCGGTCGGAAAAGTAGTTGCCAGCACTTGGAGGGCCAACTAAAAACTCACTTTTCTTGACCGTCCACTTCAGGCCTGAGAAGTCGATCTCACGAGGCGGTTCAGGGTTCGTGCGTGTCACCTGGACGTTCGCCACGGCATGCTGTGATACCTCAGCGGGTATCTCCTGGTAACCCTGGGATATGGGCGGCATGTAGCCTGCGGGCAGCAGATAGGCCGCGATGCGGGTGGCAGCCTCGTCACCCTCTCCAGTGGTGATATCACACACCCATGTACCATCGGTGTTGATAGGCACGAGGCGCAGGCTCTCATCGAAGTTTGGTTTGGTCCACCAACCTTGGGTATATATAAACACCGCGACCCTGTAGTCATTGGGAGTGACATTTGTGACATGCCCAGTGAGGTTATCGTTGGAACCATATGGTGGCACATGGTCAAACACGATGGTGGGGGTTGCGCCTGTGGTCACTATCTGACCATCTGTGCTGCTATGACAGATAAGCGGTGCCGAAAGCATGGAGATGAGTGCTATGAGGCGTATCCAGTTCATTGTGACCCTCCTGGATAAGAATGATTATCGCATGTAAGTTCATGTTGACTATGTCCGGGGCGGTCTGTCAGTAGGATCATTATCACTACTGGATATAGACCGCGCCGGTCTTGTTCCCGACACTAATCTTGTATGGCTAACCGCCAGACCGGCGCGGTCATCGGCCATATGCAACCGCTAGCATCATGCCAGACCGCCCCAGACTTAGCCAACGCTAGTTGTTCGTAATGACAGCGCATCGAGCCATATCATTACTATCAGGATACCTTTTTAAATATGGGCGTAGTCATCGGAGTTGGGGGATGTACATTAGCGGAAATTGCGGGCACTCAGGCAGCTCTAAGGGGCGGTGTAGATCCACCGCCCTTGTTCGAATTACAGAATAGCAGGTTAGCGGGCTGCCCAGAGCATACCGCGCTGCATGATGGTCTTTACTTCGGGTACCTGGAAGTCAGATGCGACATGCCCCAGCGAACTGTAGAACACGCGGCCTTCGCCGAACTTGCGCTTCCACACGGCGGGCATCACGGTGCCGGCAACCCATGGGTAGGTATCACCGCTGATGGTGGTGGTGGCCAGCACTTCGTTGCCGGGATCAGTGTGCATGTAGTATTGCTCTGAGTGCATTGCGAACTCACCCAGGCCAGCTACGATGGGGTCTTCCGGCTTGGATATCTGCACGGTGTAGCCAATGATGCCGCCGGGATGCTCTACCCAGTTGCCGCCGGTCATGAATTGATACATGGTGTTGTTACGGAAGCTGTCGCACATTCCGCCGTGCCAGCCAGCCAGGCCAACACCGCTGCGGACGGCTTTCAGTAGCCCGGCTTCTTGTTCGCCGCTGATCTGGCCCATGGTCCAAGCGGGTACGATCAGGCTGAGGCTGCTCATGAACGCCTCGTCTGTATAGATATCCATGCTGCCATCGACTACTTTAACGTCGAAGCCGTTCTCTTTCAGGAAGGGGATGAAGATGTCGGTTGTCTGCACGGGTTCATGGCCATCCCAGCCGCCGCGTACTACGAGTGCTTTTTTCATGTGGTTACTATTCCTTATTTGTTAGTCGATTTGTCCGGTGATAAGGCCCATCTTCATGGGATCTGGCTGCTTCACCGTATTGGTGATGGCGATGGATTTCCCTTGGTCACTGGCTTCGTGTATGCTCTGCATGATGTCGAGCACGTGAAGCGCGAGCGCTCCGCTGGCGCGGTGAGGCCGCTCTAGCTGGATGCCTGCGCTCATGTCGGCCACACCCAGCATACGCCAGTTGTCGCTGTAGATATGGCTGTAGGGGATCACCTGCCAGCCGCTGCCGGGTCGGAACAGTTTGGGCTCGCCGCCGAATCCATTGGGGTCTGGCACGGAGATGGTTCCTTCGGTGCCGTAGATTTCGATCCAAGGAAGGTTGGCAGCCCACACATCGAAGCTGGTGGTGATAGTGCCAACGGCGCCGTTCTCAAATTCCAGAAGGCCGTTTACGTGGGTAGGAACATCCACATCCACCACCTTGCCGTATTTGCCGGCGCTGGTGATGGTTCTTGTGGGAAAGCTCATTCGGTTGGCTCCAGCAACTTTCGCCACTGGACCCATCAGGTTCACAAGCGCGGTCAGGTAATAGGGACCCATGTCGAACATCGGTCCGCCGCCCTGCTCATAATAGAATTCGGGATCCGGATGCCAGCTCTCATGGCCATGGCAGGTCATGAAGGCGTTGGCACCGATGGGACGGCCAATCCAACCGTCATCAATCAGCTTGCGGCAGGTCTGAATACCCGCACCCAGGAAGGTGTCGGGAGCGCAGCCCACCCGCAGGCCCTTCTCCGTCGCCAGTGCCAGCGTAGCTTCACCATCCTGGCGATTCAAGGCCAATGGCTTTTCGCAGTAGACATGCTTGCCTGCCAACAATGCGGCCCTATTCACGGCAAAATGCTGTTTCGGTACGGTGAGATTCAGCACAATCTCGATTTCTGGGTTGGCCAGTAGCTCCTCGGTGCTGCAGACCAATGGTACGTTGAACTCCGCCGCACGCGCCTTCGCCTTCTCCGTGATCAGATCGGCGCAGGCTACGATGTCGACCATCGGTAACTTCGATCCGTTCGTGAAGTAGATGCCGCTGATGTTGCCGCATCCCACTATTCCAACTTTCATGGGACGTATCATGTATTTACCTCTATGGTGAATGGAACTGGGTTGAGTATGACTCAATGTTTACCGTGATTCAAGGTCTTATGGCAGTGCCACCTGACTGCTAGTCTATCTGACCTGTGATGAGGCCCATCTTCATCGGTTCTGGCTGCGCCACAGTATTGGTGATGGCGATAGACTTGCCCTGGTCACTGGCCTCATGGATGCTCTGCATGACATCAAGAACATGCAGGGCAAGAGCTCCGCTGGCGCGGTGCGGCCGTCCCAACTGGATTCCTGCGCTCATGTCGGCCACGCCCAGCATACGCCAGTGGTCGCTGTAGATATGACTGTGCGGGATGACTTTCCAGTCACTTCCGGGGCGGTATAACTTCACATCACCGCCAAAGAAGTTGGGGTCGGGTAATGACAGGGTTCCATCGGTGCCGTAGATTTCGATAAACGGAAGGTTGGCGGCCCAGATATCAAAGCTCTGCATGATGGTGGCAACTGCACCATTTTCGAACTCAAGCAAGCCGTTGACATGGGTCGGAATCTCCACGTCAATCTTCTGACCGTATTTGGGCTGGCTGGTGATGGTGCGCGTGGGGAAGCTGATCCGGTTGGCTCCCGCTACCCGTGCGATGGGGCCCATCAGGTGTACCATGGCTGTCAGGTAATACGGGCCCATGTCATACATAGGACCGCCACCAACCTTGTAGAAGAACTCTGGGTCTGGATGCCAGTTTTCAGGTCCACGGTGCGGGGCAGGCATGAAGGCGTTAGCACCGATGGGACGGCCTATCCAGCCATCGTCAATCACTTTTCGACAAGTTTGTAAGCCTGCTCCCAGGAATGTGTCAGGAGCACAACCGATCCGCAGCCCCTTTTCTTCAGCCAGCGCGAGGATCTTAATGCCGTCCTCGCGGGTCAATGCCAGAGGCTTTTCGGTGTAGACATGTTTCCCCGCCATTAAGGCCGCTGTAGTGACTGCAAAGTGGGCCTGCGGCACCGTAAGATTGATGATGATCTCGATTTCGGGATTCGCGATGAGTTCTTCGGTGCTGCATGCGATGGGGATGTTAAACTCCGCCGCTCTGGCCTTGGCCTTCTCGAGATTGAGATCGGCGCATGCTATGACATCAACCATAGGTAGTTTGGGACCGTTCGTGAAGTAGATGCCGCTGATGTTGCCGCATCCCACTATTCCGACTTTCATTGCACGTATCACGATTATGACCTCGCTGGTGTTTATAGGAATGGTACCGGGTTGAGTATGACTCGAATGGGTGCCGATATGCAAGGCAATATTGACTAATCACAGGATAGTCTGCGAAATATGTATTACCGAATGATATTTCACCGGTAAGCAGGGAATCACCTTTGTTCTGGCGAAATATTAGGCTGGCAGTAGTATACTGCTCACCAATTTCAGAACAACATGATGTGTTCTTGAGTAAGGATGTTTCCAATGATCGCTTCACAGATCGTTGCGCAGCTCTATACTGTTCGTGACTATATCAAAACCCCACCGGAAATCGCGAAGTCCCTCAAGAAAATACGGGAGATCGGTTATGATGCCGTGCAGGTCAGCGGAATGGGGCCCATCCCTGAAGCTGAGCTGAAATCCATGCTGGACGGCGAAGGGCTGGTGTGTTGTGCAACGCACGAGGGTGCAGAACGCATCTTGAACGACACGCAGCAGATCGTTGACCGGCTTAACGCGCTCAACTGCCAGCATACCGCTTACCCGCATCCGGCCAATGTGGACCTCAGCTGCCTGCAGGGTGTGGATGCGCTGGCCTCTCGCCTTGATGCTGCCGGTAAACTGCTGTATGCCCACGGCATGACCTTGAGCTACCATAACCACCAGATTGAGTTCCGCAAAGTCGGCGGTCAGACGATTTTGTCGCGGCTGATGGAAAAGACAGATCCCCGGTATTTGAAACTCGAACTGGACACTTACTGGGCTCAGTATGGGGGCGGTGACCCCGTGACATGGTGCCAACAAAGTAATGGCCGGTTGCCGTTACTGCACCTAAAGGATTACGAAATCGGTGAGGACAACCAGCCGCGATTCGCAAGCATCGGCCGAGGCAACCTGGACTGGCATCGCATCATCGTCGCTGCTGAGGCATCCGGCTGCCAGTGGTTTATCGTGGAGCAAGATACCTGTCCTGGCGACCCATTTGATGCGCTAAAGCAGAGTTATGAATATCTATCGGCGACATTCTGTTCAAAAGAGGTGGAGATGTGAGTATGAAGGAAGTACGTTTAGGTATCATTGGCTTCGGAACGATGGGGCAGGGTCATGCCTGTAATGTGCGCGATGGCAAGGTGGCACGTTGCCGTATTACCGCCATATGCGACCTGGTTCCCGAAAAGATGGAGACCTGGGGTGCAAAGCCATACACCCTGCGTACCGCCCGTCAACCCGGCGAAGAAGAGGAACTGATTGAAGGGCCTCCCATCAATGCGAAGCACTACACCGACTATAGAGAGCTGATCGCCAGCGGCGAGGTAGATGCTGTGCTGATCGCGACTCCGCATTATGACCATACCACGGTAGGCATCGCTGCATTGAATGCAGGTCTTCATGTGATGGTCGAAAAGCCGATCTCAGTCGACAAGTATGATGCTCAGAAGCTGGCGGCAGCGCACAAGAACCCGAACCAGGTGTTCGCAGCGATGTTCAACCAACGAACCAATCCGATGTACCAAAGGCTTCGCTCGATGATGCAGAACGACGAATTGGGCGAATTTGTGCGTGTGAACTGGATCGTATCCAACTGGTTCCGCACAGAGGCCTATTACTCATCTGGGGGCTGGCGGGCCACCTGGGTCGGAGAAGGCGGCGGCGTGCTGTTGAATCAGTGCCCGCATAACTTGGACTTGCTGCAGTGGATATGCGGAATGCCCAGCGCGTTGACTGCTAATTGCGGGTTCGGCGTCAAGCATAACATCGAAGTGGAAGATGAGGTGACGGTGAGCCTGGAGTATCCCAACGGGGCCACCGGAGTGTTTGTCACCAGTACCGGCGAATGGCCGGGAGCTAACCGACTAGAGGTAGTGGGTGACAAAGGCAAGGTGGTAATCGAGGACGGCAAGTTTGATGTCTGGATGAATGAAGTCGGCGCTGCTGAGTTCTCTCGCACCACCGACCAAGGGTTTGGTGCTCCTCCATGTCACCATGAGACGCTGGATATCCCCTCTAGCGGTGGAGAGCATGTGGAGACACTGACCATCTTCGTGGATGCGATTCTAGATGGTAAACCGCTGCTCGCTCACGCAGAAGAGGGTATCAACAGCGTGGAACTGGCCAATGCGATGATCTGGAGCGGTTTGACGAAGCAGCGCGTTGCACTACCAATCGATGCAGACGGATATCATGAGGTGCTTGCTCAACTGAAGGATGGCCGTTTGAAGAGCAAGGAGGCTTAGATGTATTTCACCGGTTTTGCCGATGAAGCCTCGTTCGAGCTAGCTGGTCAGATTGCCGTTACAAAGCAGCTAGGCTGGGGAAATATCGAGGCGCGCGGGATCACCCGTATCAACATCCATGACCTGTGCGACGAACACTTCGAGGCTGTGGCGCAGGCCCTTGATGAAGCGGGCATCAAGGTGAACTGCTTTGGCAGTGCGATAGCCAACTGGGCTCACAGCATTGAGGAGCCGTTTGAGGTCACCGAGCAGCAGATTGAGCGGACCATTCCGCGTATGCAGCGGTTGAACAGCAAGCTGATACGAATCATGAGCTATGCCGTGTTACCGGACCGCGATGTGGATGATCAGATGGAGCAGGAGCGGTTCGCGCGGCTGCGCATTATCACCAACCGCTTCCTTGAGGCTGATATTCAGCCTGTTCACGAGAACTGCATGAACTATGGTGGTATGGGCTGGGTATACACGCTGCGCCTGATACAGAATGTGCCCGGCTTGAAGCTGGTTTACGACACCGGTAATCCGGTGTTTACGGTGGATCGAACAAAGCCTCAGCCTTACCCGCAGCAGAGCAGTTGGGATTTCTACCGTCATGTCAAAGATCATATCGCCTATATCCACATTAAGGATGGCACGTTTGATCAAACCACAGGGCGGCCGGTGTTCAGCTTCCCAGGCGAAGGGTTCGGTGATGTTCGACGCATTCTGGCCGATCTACTCGCCTCTGGCTACAACGGGGGCATATCTATCGAACCGCACATGGTCAGCGTGGCGCACGAACCGTCTGACGCAGATAATGAGGCGATGTATAACAACTACCTGGAGTATGGCCAGCGCATCATGAAGATGGTGGATGAGTTGCAGAGATAGGGCTAGTGCGTGTTTGACTATCAGATCGCTAAGAGGCCGAGATGGGATATCCCACTTGGCCTCAATTCATGCGCTTACGGCGTATACACAAACAAGCACCAGCCCGTGGCGGAACGGCTGCCCAAGCTGCAACTGATACTGTCGTAGGGGCGTCCCTTGTGAGCGCCCTAATCGGTGTCCATTCGATAGTTCATTTTTAGGGCGCCCACAAGGGACGCCCCTACGACCAGTCACCTACAAGAGGTAAAACATGCAATTGAACGAACTACGGGTTCAGGATGCGGCAACGCGCACCTACCTGGGCAGCCCGAGCCTGGTGAGACTGCCAGATGGCGCACTTCTGGCGACACACGATTACTTCGGTAAAGGGTGCCCACGGAACCACGAAAATGAGGAGCATCTCACCAGTGTCTACCGGTCAGATGACGATGGACTCAGCTGGCGGAACCTTACCCATATCGCCAATGCCTATTGGAGCTCGTTGTTTGTCAACCGCAGGGCTGTCTATTTGCTGGGGTGTTCGCAGCAGTACGGCTCGATTGTGATCCGGCGCAGCGACGATGGCGGTTACACCTGGAGCCACCCGACAGATAGCCATACGGGGTTGTTGTTCAAAGGCGGCTATTTCCATGAGGCCCCTAACTACCATTGCGCCCCTGTGCCCATACTGAACCACAAAGGGCGCCTCTACCGTGCCTTTGAAGATTGCGATCCATGCGTGTGGGGCAGCGGCTTCAGGTCCTGCGTCGTATCCATCGCCGACACCGCAGACTTGCTGGAGGCTGACAACTGGAGCATGAGCAACAAACTGGCCTTCGACCCAGCCTGGCTTCCTAAAGAGTGGGGCGAGATACCCATACCCGGTTGGCTGGAAGGGAACTGCGTGGCGACCCCGACCGGCGAGATATGGAACATCTTGCGCTTCAATTCGGCACCACACGACGATATAGTTGCTGTCATCAACGTGACCGATGCCGGAAAGACAGTTGCATTCAACCCTGAGACAGGATTTATCAGCTTCCCCGGAGGAATGACCAAGTTTACGATCAGGCGCGATCCCCTCACAGGCAGCTACCTGACACTGACGAATCCGCGGACCGACACGGCCGTTTTTGGTCAGAATCAACGCAACCGGCTGGTGTTGTGCGCATCAGATGACCTGCTGCAGTGGCGCGAGGTGAAGCTGTTGATGGAGGACGATCTGGGGTATGACGAGAGGCAGTCACGGCGGTCGACAGGCTTTCAGTATGTGGACTGGCAGTTTGACGGCGAAGATATCATCTACCTGGTTCGGACCGCATATGACGGTGCTCATAACTACCATGATTCTAACAGGATCACCTTTCACAGATTGGCGGGCTTTCGGAGGCTTATCGTGCAGTAATCGGATGATCTCGTCTTCGTGTGTAATGCACCGGATGTGGACTGTATAGCTGGTAGTTTTGCGGGGTTGACATATTGTTCGATATTCGTTCATAATAGGTGCATTAAGGTGATGAAGTGTATGATGGTGTACTCCTAGCTGCCATATAATGCATCGCTATACACAATACAGGAGATCGACATGAACAGGATATTGACATCGCTGTCATCAGTATGGCGCATGGTCGTGGCATTATCTGTAATGGTGATGCCTACATACGCAGCCAGTCCTGCGATCACCTCCTTCTCGCCAACGAGTGGAGCCGCTGGCGTAGAAGTGATCCTCACCGGCACGAACTTCACGGGAGCGACTTCGGTGCAATTCCATGGAGTGTCAGCGGGCTTCACCTTGCGTAATTCGACCTCAATTGCCACTGTCGTCCCTGAGAAAGCCACCACAGGGGAGATTAAAGTGATATCGCCTAGTGGAACGGCCACTAGCGCGACTAACTTCACTGTCTTGCCGACGATAACTAGCTTTTCCCCATCTTCAGGCATTGTGGGAGATTCCGTCACCGTATCAGGAACGGCATTTCTCGGTGCTACGGCAGTGAAATTCAACGGGGTAACGGCCACTTTCAATGTGTCAGACTACAAAACTATACTGGCCACTGTGCCTGTTGGTGCCGAGACAGGCAAGATATCGGTGACAACACCGAGCGGATCGGCAACGAGCGTAACGAACTTCAAAGTAAAGCCGGTCATCAGTTCGTTTGCTCCCGAATCTGGCAAAGTAGGGGCTTCCGTCTCGATCACGGGCGCTAGTTTCACCGGCGCGACTGCAGTGAAATTCAATGGTATCACAGCGAGCTTTACCGTCAACAGTGCTACATCCATCACCAGCACTGTACCACTGGGAGCCACGACCGGGAAGATCACCGTGACCACCGGTAGCGGCACCGCCACGAGCAATGCAGACTTTCCCGTGCTGCCGACTATTACCTCTTTTACGCCCTCCAGCGGCCAAATCGGATCAGAGGTAACCATCACAGGTATGAACTTTACGGGAGCGACCGAGGTGACCTTCCGAGCGTACCATGCGAGCTATACGGTCATCAATGACACAACGATCATTGCTTATGTGCCTGTTCAATCCACTACCGGTAAAGTCGCCGTGACTACGCCAGCAGGCCATACCTTAAGCGACATCGAATTTACGGTGGTGGAAGGCACAAAAATCACCTCGTTTACGCCCACTAGTGGTATAGCTGGCCAGTCTGTGGTCATCACTGGTCTCCAATTCAATGTCGTGACGGGTGTCAATTTCAACATTTACCCAGCTCAGTCCTACACGATTAATAGTGATACTCAGATAACCGCAGTCGTGCCTGCCAACGCGACGACAGGAAAGATAAACCTGGATATCCCTCATGCTTCTAAATCAAGCCCAGCCACATTCACTGTCTTGCCGACGATCACCTCATTTACACCGGCAAGTGGAAAACCGGGTGACACTGTGGTCATACAGGGTACTGCTTTCGTTAATGTACTAGGGGTGAAGTTCAACGATATCGCTGCTGCCAGCTGGTCGCGTAATAGCAACACTTCTGTCAATGCCGTGGTACCCGTAGGTGCCGGAACGGGTAAGATACAGATCACGACCCAGGATGGAGTGGCTATCAGTGATACCGGTTTTGTGGGGTATGATCCCGCGCAGCTTGAACTATCCGTTGATCTAGGAGCCGAATTCATAGGCGCTCCGAACCAGGTCCAACTGAACTATATTCTAAGCGGGCCTCAGGAATATAACGGTGTGCTGCCGATGGATGGCGGAGGGATAGCTCTTCTTACGGATCTTCAGCCAGGTAATTACAAACTGACGATATTTGGGAACCACTGGCTCAAACGCGTGGTATCTGGCCTCAACATAGATGGGTTCCTCCATGAGAACATCGCCTTAGCGAATGGCGATGCTGACGGAGATAGTCAAGTGAACCTGTTCGACTTCGTGGTGCTGGATATCAACTTTAACAAGGCTCACGCCATGGCTGATTTGGATGGCAACGGAGCCGTAAACCTGTTCGACTATGTGATCATCGACCAGAATTTCGGTGCTCAAGGAGACTAGTAGAAATTCTACAAATCCATGGGTGTCATGCATTCATGATCTAGGTGGCAAGCTGCAGTAGCACTCTTGCCACGATGGCATTATTTGCGTAGTAAAGGAGTGTAATTATGCGTCATATACATTCTGCGGCCTTATCTGGCTTGATAACGCTGCTGTGCTTGCTTTCTTTTTCGATGGTTACCAGTGCCGTCACCATATATCCTGACCTGACCGGTGTATGGGAAACCACCTGTAACGGCCATTGGGGATATACCAATATCACGTCGCAAAGCGGGGCGTCATTTTCTGGAACGACGCTTGATAACCCCCTAATCAATGGCTTTATCAGCGGCCGAACGGTCTCCTATACCCGTGACATTGGCACCATACACCAGGATTACGTGGGAACACTGACCATAGATGCAGTTGGTAATGCTGCGATGTCAGGCACCTTCACACAGAATGATACCGGCCAATGGAACTGGACAGCGGCCAAACGCGACCCAATCCGTGAGGTTACTGCTCCCACGGTATCCTCTTTCACTCCGGGAAATGGAGCGGCTGGTCATACCATCACGATCAATGGAACCAACCTGCAATGGGTATTTCGTGTTTCGTTCAATGGCACAGTTTCTTCTTCGGTTTCAATCAACAGCGATACTTCCATCACCGCAATAGTGCCTACCGGGGCTACGACGGGCAAGATCGCAGTCACATCTGCCGGTGGGACTGGCACTAGTGCAGATGACTTCGCTGTGTATGAGGCCGCTCAATTGGAAGTGATGCTCGATCTTGGGGCGGAATACATTGGCGATCCAGGTCAGGTTCAGTTGAACTACACCCTGGTTGGTCCCCAGACTTACAATGGTGTTCTGCCGATATTTGGCGGAATTGGGTTGCTGGTCGATTTAGAGCCCGGCACTTACACGCTGACACTGTCTGGCAGCCACTGGCTTACGCGGGTCGTTAAGGACATCGTTGTTGAAGGCGTCAAGCTGGTGAATGTCTCACTGGTGAATGGCGACTCCGATGGCGACAACCAGGTAAACCTGTTTGACTTCGTGGTGCTGGACATCAACTTCGGCAAGGCACACGCCATGGCTGACCTGGATGGCAGCGGCACCGTCAACCTGTTCGACTACGTGATCATAGACACCAACTTCGGGGCGCAAGCAGACATCTCACCATAGCCGGTATGGTTCGTGTTTGGCTGATGTCATACGGACACTGCGCTGGTGTGTGAGCACCGGCGCAGTATGTTTCAGGACGAAACTACAGGCGTAAGGAAACCTTGGCCTACTATATTTTATATAATGTTAATTGACGCAAGTAATGCCGAGTGTAAAATCCACGACGCACGCCGCGTCAGATTGTTGTTGGAGTGTGCCTTCGTATGAGCGCGGCTGTGTTTTCTGAGATGACCGATCAGCATCGCAGAGGTATCTCAGTCACACTGGTGATGCTCGATCAGAACCTTTGCAGAATCGCGCGCTGGGCTGAAGGTCGCGAAGCGCAGTCTGTGATGTTTGAAGAGCGTAACGAATTACGCCCGGAACAACGCACGCTACTGCTGGAACAGGTCGCGGAACTTCGAACCAAAATCGCTCAGATCAAAGAGTGCTGTGGCCTGAAAGAAGAGGCTGCCAGCGTGGTGAACAGCATATTCACCATCTGTTTTGGGCTCAGAGATGATCTGGTGGACCTTGAGCCTACTTTTATGAGGCGGTATGGCGAGCTCAGTTCAGAGCTTGCCGAGTTCTTGGATGGTGCGTCCAAGGAGATTCTACAGAAGATGGACGGGCTAGCCAGCATTGTAAAAAACCGCAGCCTTGTCGAAAACCAAGCTGAGAGGGAATAGATGATATCAGTACGAATACCTGCAACCTCCGCCAACCTAGGGCCAGCTTTTGACTGCATGGGTGTGGCACTGGACTTGTGGAACACATTTGAACTTCGGCGGCAAGGCCCGGCAGGTCAGGTGGCTGTGCGCACCCTGGGCGAGGGCGAAGATCGGCTTCCTGGTGACGAAACGAACCTGATCGTGACCATCATCAAGCACGAACTAGGGGCGATGTATAGTCAGCTTCCTCACGGTTTGCACATCGCGTGCTATAACAGCGTGCCCTGTGCCAGCGGTCTGGGCAGTAGCTCGACGGCGGTACTGGCCGGGATCATCTTCGCTGAGGCGTTGCGGTTAACCCCGCACAATGAGGATTTCGACCCGGACTGCATCGACATGCAGTTGGTGCTTCAACGCGCCCTTGAGGTAGAGGGGCACGGCGATAATGTGGGCCCAGCGCTGAAAGGTGGCGTCGCTCTGATCATGCCCGACAAAGAGGGCATTGTGGCGCAGCAGATGGAATTTACACCTTTCCGAGTGACGGTGTGTGTGCCCGATTTTAACTACCTCACGGAAACGGCACGAGCCCGCCTGCCCAAAGAGATTCCTTACCGTGATGCGGTGTTTAACATCGGTCATGCGATGCTGACAGCCCAGGCTCTGCGATTTGGCGACATGGAGCTGTTGCAAAAGGCTATGCGTGACAAACTGCATGAACCATACCGAATCCCCGACATCCCCGGTGCAAATGAAGCCCGTCGGGCTGCTCTGGATGCCAATGCGGTGGCCGTCGCGTTGTCTGGTGCAGGACCTGGCTTGATCGCATTCGCTGCCGAAGGCCATGCGGCTATTGGCAAGGCGATGAGCGAGGCGTTTGGCAAGGCCGGCTTGGTGGCTCGCTGGTGGGCTATCGACGCGGTTGAGTCCGGGCTCAGCGTCCGCAGACTACCGTAAGCCGTCGTTGAGCCTTCTACAGAGACGGATTCAACAAGCAGCCCCACTGTCACCCTATCTAGCGGTGATGGTGGGGCTGTTAGCATTCAGGAGCGCCTGGCTGGCCGTGTTGTGCTACCAGATACTGGCGCTGCTGGTGGTGTTGGTCTGCCGTCCTTCGGTTGGAGTGCTCAAGCCGAAGTCATCGGCAATCACGGGTGTGGCGCTGTTATTTGTGCTCACAGGAGTGCTACTTGCAGTCATCGCACCTTTCATTCTAGAAACCGGACAGTTATCCCAGCGGATGGGTGCGGTCGGGTTGAATGGCGGGAACTACATAGGATTTGCGGTGTGGTTCAGCCTGATAAACCCTGTTTTGGAGGAGCTGCTCTGGCGTGGTGTTCTTTTACGGCACGGACTGAGGCCATGTGCCATGGATGCCGGTTTTGGCGGGTATCACGCCGTGGTGATTTTCAGCTTGCTGTCATGGCCATGGGCGGTGGCTGCATTTGCGGGCTGCAGCATAGCAGGATGGTTGTGGCGGGTGATGTGCCTCAAAAGCGAAGGCCTTGTGCTGCCGATGCTGGCTCATTTCCTGGCAGACGCCAGCATCATGGCGGCGGTGTGGTGGTTTTGCTACCGGTGAGTGTTATTCGGCGGCACTGCATCGGACGGATTGGTCTCATCCGTCCAGTGCAGTGCCAACCTTGAACAGCTACTTTGCTGACAACTTGAACCAGCGGGTATCACCTTTGATGAAATTCGCGGTGATGATCTGGCCCGACTGCTTCACAATGCTGCCAGTGAGCGGTTTGGCCTTGATACCTAACGGCAAGTAAATGCTCTTCGGACCGGGTTTGTCGGTATGGATCATCAGCCACTGACCGTCTGTCTGCACCACTGAGCCGTCACGTGTCCAGGTGTGTACACCGGCATTGGTAAACAGTTTGGTCAGTAGCTGCGATGTCAAACCCAGGCTGCCTAGGTAGATGCTGGTGTGTTGGCCTGTCCGTTTGATAGCCGCGCTTGGCTTACCATCAGGATAGTGTCCCACTATTTTCGCTGCTTTGTCTGCGATGACCAGACGGGGCTTAAGCGTCAAGTCCGGTGCCCACTTCAATCCCTTCAACAACCCTTCACCGATGCTGTTTTGCTTGCCGTTAAGCTGTCGAAGAAATATGCCCGTCAGCCGTGAAGACTGCCTGGCGTCGATGGCATTCCCATTCAAGCATCCTGAGGCGTAGTGCCAGATCGCTGTGGCCTTCTCGCGATCCAGCCGTGCATTGATGAGGCTTGTTTGTTCGGGCGTGACAGCAAATGTGTTGGGGAACAGGTAGAGCTTGCACTTGGGTACCAACCCAGTAATGAAGTCCTGCAGGGTGTAGTATCCCACGGAGGCACCCGACCTACCGCACTGGTTACGCAGGTCGATCAATGACCAGAAGAAGGCATCCCAGTCGCTCTTGACATAGAGCTTGGAGTGTTCGTCCAGGATGACAGCCACTTCAGGCCGGTAGGGTTTGGGGTTGTTGTAGACATCTTGATACATCGGGAGCCGCTTCTTCAACATTGCCCAGGGCGCTGGGTCGTTGAAAGCACCAGCGCCCGACAGGTCCATCCACCAGGTGGCCGCGCGGTGAACCAGCAGGTTGCCGAAGTTGCGGTCCAACAAATTGATGGTAGTTTGCGTGCTTTGTGAGCGCACGCCAAACAGATCGTCCACCAGCCAAGAGGGCACGGCCGTTTGATCAACCAGATTCGTGCGGATGTCATCTTCGTTCAGCCAGAGCTTCTTGTGCAGCGGGATGGAGTCGACCGGCGACATGAACCCGGCCGGTTCGCCTACGGTTCGACCGTAGTAGGGGACCGGGCTCATCAACACGTCCACATCAGGCGACTTCATCAGCTTTTGAAGTGCGCTGTGTGCGCCGAAGCTGCCGATCAGCTCAGAGGTGTAGCCGTAACAAAAGATGGAGAGCTTCTTTCGGTTGGTTTCACGCTTAATCAGTTTCGCCCAGTCCTGCAGCCGGCTGATGGCCAGCTCACTCACATATTCGCTGTAGTCCACCCACGCGCGCTCACGGGGCAAGCTGTAGAAAACATTAATCATCTTGCCCGGCCCTTGATAGTGCATCGGGAAGCGGCCTGGCTCACCCACCGGCACCTCGGCGGTGTCAAGCCTGATTGCTCGGTTTGCCCAAGCCTTTTGCAGCTTCGCATCCGAGCCGTAGCGGGCAATCAGCCACTGCCGGAACCGCACCTGGCTGGGACGGCTAACATCTGGCCCCTTCTCACGGAACTGGTAGGGGAACATCTCAAACTCAGGCCCGCCGACATGGTAGCCGACGATGCGGTTGCCATAAGGACCGTCCTCAACATAGCGGATGAGCTCGGAAAGACCGCGGTTGGAGAGCTTCCAGTAGTAGTCTGACGCCAGCGATATGGGACCGCGGGTGCCATCGGCGTAGAGCATAGTCTCTTCATTTGGAATGTCCTTCCACTCCGGCCAGGAAGGGTTCGGTCCGGGCCAGATGCGTAGGATGAACAGTGCCTTGCTATCCTTATCTACAAACGACTGCATGATCTCGTTCAGGCCGGTGAAGTCTTTCCCGTTTGGTATAAAGGAGGTTGGGATCAGCATAGAGTATATATGCACACCCGCAATGGCGGAGAGCACCACCTGAGGGTTCTGAAACCGCTCAATATACCCCGTGCTTTGATGCGTGTTGTAGAAGAACACGAAAGGGAGCGTAGGCTTGTTGTTGATGATCAGTCGCGATACGCCGTTTTGTGTAGACACACTCGCCGTTAAGCCTGAAGCTGATTGCGCGATAGACGATACCAGCAATAAGGTGGTTGCCAGCCCGATACATATTCGAAGCTTATTCACGTTGATCTCCGGTTGTGGGATGTATCCTAATATTAGGTAGATTCAGTCATACTTCCTGCATACTTTACTATGAGTTTGTGTAAAATCGTAAACCGGTAACGTTAGGCAAGCGCATCCTTTAATGAGTGTGATATGATGCTTACAGACAATATTGCTTCGAGTGGAGAATAAACGAAATGCCATTCAAAAATCCCATCATTCCAGGCTTTCACCCTGACCCCAGCATCTGCCGAGTGGGTGACGATTACTACCTAGTGACCAGCTCATTCGAGTATTTCCCAGGGATACCGATACATCACAGCAAGGACCTGGTGAACTGGCGGCTGATAGGGCACTGCCTGACGCGCGACAGCCAGCTTGATGTGAATAGATCCGACTTCAACAGCGGCTTGTACGCCCCTGCACTGCGGTATCACGATGGGTTATTTTATATGGTTTGCACCAATGTGAGCCGACGTCCCCAACGAGCTCACTTCTACGTGACCGCCACCGATCCGGCTGGCCCATGGAGCGACCCGGTTTGGATAGAGGGGGAGTGTTTCGACCCTGACCTGTTCTGGGACGATGATGGCCGATGCTACTTTTTGCACATGGACCACATCCAGGGCGGTATCTACATGCAGGAGATCGACTTGCCAAGTGGCGAGCTGCTGGGTGAGGAGCGGCAGGTGTGGGCTGGTTTTGAAGACCCCGCGTGTGAGGGGCCGCACCTGTTCAAGATCAATGGCTGGTACTATCTCTTTTGCGCCGAGGGTGGCACCGGGCGGGGACATATGTCTTGTGTCAGCCGCAGCCGCGAGCTGTGTGGGCCATATGAAGGGCATCCCGATAACCCCATCGTCAGCCATCGCTGCGCCGTGTTTGACTATGTGAAGAACGTGGGCCATTGCGATGTGGTGCAGGCTCAGGACGGCCGGTGGTGGGTGGTGACCCTGGGTGTACGCACCCATGGCGAACATCATGTGATGGGCCGTGAGACCTTCCTGTCGCCGATGGAGTGGAACGATGAAGGCTGGCCAGTGATACCAGGCAAGAGGATGCTTCATGAGTGCGAGTTAACGCCGCTGCCGGAGCATCCCTGGCCGGCCAAACCTGAGCGTGATGACTTCGATTCCGATCAGCTCGATCTTGAGTTCGTCTTTCGGCGAAACCCGCACCGAGAGGACTACAGTCTGACGGCCCGGCCGGGCTATCTCCGGATCATCCCGTCTTCATCGGGCTTGAACGGCATGAAAACCGGTCGAGTTAAGAGCGTGAACATGGTGTGCCGGCGGCAGGAGCAGTTCCGGTTCGAGGCGAAGTGTTTGATGGAGTTTACAGGCGGCAACCATGATGAAGAGGCCGGCCTGACGGTATTCATGAACGATCATTATCACTACTCGGTGTGCATTCGGTATATGGCTAAAGCGGCCCGGATATTGGTGCATAAAGAGGTTGGTGATATCTCGATCAATGTCGCAAACAAGGCCGCCCCTGCCAGTCCTGTGACGCTGGTGATCAGGGGTGATGAGGACGCCTACCATCTGGGTTATGAGCTGGATGGCGAGTTTGTGACGCTTGCCAGCGGGATGACAAAGTGCCTTGCTTCTGAGTTTACTGGTGGCTTTGCCGGCGTGATGATTGGCATTTACGCCACCAACAACGGTAAGCCGAACTACACACCGGCTGACTTCGACTGGTTTGAGTATCGCAACCTGTAGCGGTTCTTTGCCATATACCCTGGCCTATAGCGATGGGTTCGGTGGCCCGTCCGTGACTTCGTCGCGGTACGGGCACTGTCACCCATCGCTGATCATTACCGGCCTGCGTTCCGGCAGGCGTTGGGAGCGGCCATGCGTTGGCCGGAGCGAAGCGACGTCGACCTTTACTCAGGAACCCTGTCTAATAACAACAAATCGTTTATTCACCCCCGCGCCTTAAAGGACAGTCTATTACCCACAAATATTGCATGGCCAGTAGGTCACCGATTCCGCGACATAAATGTCTCGGCTATTGAACACCAAGACTTCTGAAGCAGTCTTCATTAACGTTATCTTTGTCGGCAAGGAGCTCCGCAGCCCGGTTTAGCGGGCTTGTTGATCAACAGCCGAGACATTTATGTCGCGGCACATGGTCGATACGATCCCAATCTGGATTTTTGGGTAATAGACTGCCCTAAAGGACGCGGCTTATTATCCGAAAAGCCGGCTCGAAGCCGGCTGCGATACGCCGTACGTCGTATTTTGGCAAGCCATCCCTTCTCACACCCGGCCACAGAATTCCGGTAGCCGGCTTTGAGCCGGCTTTTCGTCCAATTAGCCGCAGGGCTTTCAGCCCGCGGCAGGCCATCAATCGATTCATTATCTATGGATGCCTCAGATATATATGTATGGGTAATTGGCTAGTGGCATCATTCACGGTATGTTGCCCCTGATATCGTTCCGAACTGAGCCGGTCTAGTTGCGCATTCCATCATTGGCCCCAGAGTCGCTGCGGCGATTGGATTACAATCACTGCGCGCTGCCTGTTCCCACTTCAACGAATGGCTCAACAAGCTTGAGGCACTTCCGCAGCAAACTGTCTAGTCCTTCCCCCTCACATCCGCAAGTTGCTATACTGAAAGGGTGAGAAAATGCCCTGGAGGTCTATCGTTTATGCCCGAATATGAAGCCATTGTGGGGATGGAAGTTCACGCCGAACTCCTGACCGAGAGCAAAATGTTCTGCCGTTGTGCCAACTCCTTTGCCGGTGAGCCCAACAGCCGCTGCTGCCCTGTCTGCATCGGTTTGCCCGGCGCGCTGCCTGTGATGAACAAGAAGGCGGTGGAGCATGTGGTGCGCGCCGCGCTTGCACTCAACTGCGATATCTCGATGATTTCCCACTGGCACCGCAAGAACTATTTTTACCCCGACCTTCCCAAGGGCTACCAGATTTCCCAATACGGCCTGACCCCAGTAGGCGTAAACGGGCACCTCGACATTGAGGTGGACGGTGAGGCGACCTGTGTGCGCATCAACCGCGTGCATCTGGAGGAGGACACCGGCAAGCTGTTCCACGTGGAGGGCAGCGACGAGTCCGCAGTCGACTACAACCGCTCGGGTGTGCCGCTGATGGAGATCGTGACGGAGTTCCCTCCAGATATCCATACCTCCGATCAGGCGAAGGCCTATCTGCAGAAGCTGCGTCAGGTGCTGGTCTGGGTGGGGGCCACCGATGGCCGTATGGAAGAGGGCAGCCTCCGTTGTGAGCCCAATATCTCCGTGCGCGTGGCGGGTGCGGAAAAATACGGCACCAAAACGGAGATTAAAAACCTGAACTCGTTCCGGCACGTTCAGGATGGTGTGGAGTTTGAGGTCAAACGGCACATCGCGCTGCTGGAGGATGGTCAGCGCGTGGTGCAGGCCACCCGCGGCTGGAACCCGGACCGCGGCGAGACCTTCCCCATGCGGACCAAAGAGAGCGAACAGGACTACCGCTATTTCCCCGACCCTGATCTTCTACCGGTGCAGTTCACCGAAGAGTGGCTGGAACAGATACGGTCAACCATGCCCGAAATGCCTGAAGTGAAGATGGCGCGCTATATGTCTGAGCTGGATCTGCCCAAGGAGGACGCGACGCAGTTAACCGCAGAGCGTGTGCTCTCTGAGTTTTTTGATGCGTGCGTGGCGGCCGGTTGCGATGCGAAGGCGGCGGCCAACTGGATCACCGGTGAGCTTTCCCGGCTGATGAACCTGGCGGGCATCGGCATTGCAGACCTGAAGGTGACGCCGGAGCACCTGGCAGATCTTCTTGGGCTGTTGAGTGCCAAGAAGATCACCAGCACCGCAGCCAAGCAGGTGATGGAGCAGTGTTTCGGCACCGGAGACGCTCCGAAGGTGGTGGTGAAGGCTCTGGGGCTGGGTGCCATCAGCGACAGCGGTGAGGTTGAGAAGATGGTGGATGATGCCATAGATGCCAACCCTGACGTGGTAGAGAAGATCAAGAGCGGTAAGATACCACCAGTGAAGTTCCTGGTCGGCCAGGTGATGAAAGCGGCCCGCGGGCGCGCAAACGCAGCCGATGTGGAGACAATGATCCTCAAAAAACTTGGCGTTGGATAGACGTCGGGTTTCCCACAGCAATTCGCGAGGTGCGGCCCGAAGCTCCGGCATCGGGCCACCGCCATCACGCAGATCGGTTCAAGACCAAGCCAAGCGAAGGTTCATCAAACGGGCTATCTTCGGTGCGGTTGGTTTATGGTGTGGATATGAAGCGGTCACATCTCAGCAGATTGATGTCAACAGCTTCAATGTAGTGCTGCCTCAGCTTCCGGCCAATCTCGACGGCTTTCG
Organism: Armatimonadota bacterium; assembly: GCA_963677485.1. Lineage (GTDB taxonomy): Bacteria > Armatimonadota > HRBIN16 > HRBIN16 > HRBIN16. The sequence continues at coordinate 3,857,102 of OY781964.1, forward strand.
CGTGGTGCAACTGAGTGACCTGCACCGTCGGGGGGCGGCCTCTGATATGCAAATCACGACTGCACTCAAAATGGCGGAAGGGCTGAAGCCTGACATTTTGGTGCTTACCGGCGACTTTGTGGCCTCAAAACCGGAGAACCTACTGCCTGCCGCAAAGCTGTTGGCAACAGCTCAAGCAAAGCATGGCGTGTATGCGGTACTCGGTAACCATGACAACTGGATTAACGGCTCCGTTGTGGCGAAGGCACTGCGCTCTGAGGGTATCAACGTGCTGGTCAACCGCGGCACGCGTCCGGTTGAAGGACTTTACCTTGCTGGTACCGATGACTGGTGGACGGGGCACCCCGATGTCCCTCGCGCTTTTTTGAAGAAGCGGCCAGATGAGGCAGGTATCTTGCTGGCGCACAGCCCCAAGAGCAGCGAATCGGTGCCTGAAAGGCCTGTGCTGGTGATCTCTGGCCACACTCACGGCGGCCAAATCTGTATTCCGTTCATCCCCCGCAACTGGCTGCCTGGTTTGATGGGCTCGCACTACATCGCTGGGTGGTACCGCAACGGCCGCAACATGGTATATGTCAACCGCGGCATCGGCATGGCCGGCCCGCCCGTGCGGTTCTACTGCCGGCCTGAGATCACCGTGTATGTGTTGCGCCACGAGGCAGGTGCGTCTGAGCTGAAGGTCTGGTAGGGCAACTCCTAGTGGTTGCCCTGGTCGGATTCATAACCGCAGATAAACGCAGATGGACGCGGAGGGAGGGAAGGCCAATCGGGAGATTGGCGTGCCCAGGGGGCATCTGGTAGGGGCAGGCCCCTGTGCCTGCCCTTAACCCTGCGGCCTGTGCCTGCCCCAACGTTGTGGACGCCCCCTTAACCCCTTACCGCATGATCCGCAGTGTCGCAGCGTATTCGGGCACGATCTGCACATCGGTGAAGGCCGCGGCATTGTCGGTCGATGTCTCTGGCGACTTGAAGGTGATGCCGTCGAAGATAATCTTGCTGCTGTCACCGCTCCAGGGCACGATCCGCACGAACAGCCCGCTCTTGTCGATGCTGTGCTGCCACCGTTTGAGCCCAATCTCCCAGTGCGTGCCGTTGTTGAAGTTATCCGCCACCAGCTTGCCGTCGATGAAAGCCCAGCCGCGGTCGCCGTTGTAGTTCATCCTCAAGAACAGGTCGTTGATCCCCGCATATTCAGACGCCGGAAGCTTGATGAGAAGTTTGTCCGGGCTGACCTTCTGCAGCTTTGCCTTCGACTTGTGTTTGGGAAACACCACCGAATAGCGCGTGAAGACACCATCCGATGTGCCCCTGAGCGCGCCACCGGCTGTATGCAGCACCCCCGATGGGTTGGGGTAGATGCTGACCTCCAGCCTTTCATTGCCGATCGCAGAGACGTGCAGCGCCTCGCGGGTGCTGATCACCGTGTGGTCAGAGAGCACAAGCCGCTCGGTACCGCCCAGCTCATTCACCTTCAGGCAGTGGCGTGCTTGTTCGTGGGTCAGAGTAAGTATGCGGAAGGGCTTGCCAGTCACCGGCGTGACGTCTAACACGCAGGACGTGCCTGGCTGTTTCACCGTCACGCGCCATCCACCGCTATCACGCGTCACATGCGCTCCAGCACCTGTGACCGCAGTGACCGTGGCGGCATCGAAGAGGTACTCGGTGTTCATGCCTGTGGGCGCGAAGAACACGTAGTTCTGACAGCCATCGACCATGAGCTTGGTCATGAGCTGTGCCGTGGCGTATTTTAAATTCACGCGGCCGAGAGGCAGGTTGAAGGGCAGGATTGCCATGATGTTTGACTTCAAGGAAAGGCCTTTGCCGCTTGGCAGCACCAGCTGTTCATCTTTTAGTTGCAGCGTGACCTGCACATCAGTGCGGTCGGGAAGCACCAGTTTGTCCTGGAAGTTATTCAGGAACAAGAAACCGCTGTCGCCATTGGCTCGCACGATGTAGCGCAGATCCGTGGTGTTGGTAGGCGGGACAGAATCGTCAGGCCAGACGGTCACCATGGGTGAGAGAGCATCGCCAAAATCCTGCAGGAACTGCTGGATCGGCCGCAGGTGGTAATAACTTGGTTTGGTCTGGCCGTATTCGCCGATGGGTGCCTGGAAGTCATAGGAGATGATGGGCAACCCCCCGGAGACGTTTAGATAACCGTGTTTGCCAAGCGGATTGCCGCCGCCGTGATACATGTAGATACCCGTGATATTGCCTCCGCAAGCCACGCGGGTAAAGACTCCCACTTCCACGCTTTCTGGTGGCACGATCGGTCGCCATGTAGATTGGGCCGGGGTGCCGCCTCCGAGTTCGCAGAACGCGAGCGGATACTTCCGGGCGTAGTTGCCGAACCCGAATGTCGAGGTATCCGTTGGTCCACCTGGTCCAAGGTAGGCGTAGCATCCCCATGTAGCGAGGAACTCCCCCTCAGGCACAGGTGACCCCCACGCGGTGCAGGTATAGAGAGGTGCGATTAGACCGGCTTTGATGGCCAGAGCTTTCAGCTTCATCATGTGGCTTTCGCCGTCGCTGCCCTTGTTACCGCCACCGGCCCCAGGGAATGGGTTATCCCAAAAGGGTGTGGCGTGTTCATACTCATTCTCGCATTGAATCGCGATCACAGGCCCGCCGTCTTTGAACATCAATCCTTTGAACTGCTTCCCAAGTTCACGGTAAAGCCGCTCCACATAGAAAAGGTAGCCCGGGTCGTTGCTGCGTTCCTTCACCGGTTGCCCATATAGCCACGCCGGTAATCCGCCCGCCAGCACCTCGGCGTTGCAGAAGGGACCTACCCTCAGCCACACCCAGACACCATGCTTTGCACACAGCTTGACGATTTGGCGCAGGTTGCGGTTTTCGGTGAAGTCGAACACCCCGGGGTCCTGTTCGATATGGTTCCAGAGCACATACATCGAGACGGTATTCAGACCACCCGCCTTCATCTTGAGGATGGACTCCTCCCACGAGGCCTCATCGGTGCGGGTAGGATGCAGTTCACCAGCGACCAGTATCAGCGGCTTGCCGTTAAACTCCACGCTCTGGCTGGTGACGGTGATACGGTCACCTTTCGGATTGACCCCGCCCCAGGAGTTTTTGCCGACTGGCACCACTGGTGGGGGATTGCGCAGATCGAGTTTGGCAGGCATCGTGATGGACCCATCGAGAGCTATTGGAGAGGTGCCGTTGAATTCGATGCGTGCCTCTGCCCAGTCGGCGTGGTCCATGCCGTTGCCATTTCCGCCATCGCCGATGCGGAGGGCGAGGATCTTTACCCCACGCAGGTCGACATTGACCTCCTTCGGAGGTTCACCTGCCAGCGTCACTCCTGAGCTCCACAACAGGTTACCGTCGCCAACGATCTTGAAGGTGGCAGAACCTGGTGTTTGCGCATCATCATCAATCCCCACCCAAGCTGTAAATCTGGTTGCATGACCGCCCAGATCGATGATGAACGAACCTGGCGTATGGCTGCCTACGCCGTGAGCAAACATCCGTCCGCCTATCGATATGGGCTGGCCGTTGATGGACTTGTCGACCATCGGCGTGCCGTATCCCTGTTTCATCTTTGTGAGGTCGAGTGCGGAGAGCCAGATGGTGTCGGCGGAGCACCGCCTGGGCGCCAGCAGCATCGTTGCGCAGATAAGGACTGTGACGAAGGAAAAGAGTTCTGTGTGCATGAAAGCCCCATGTCCTGGTTATTTAGGCGCCTGTGTTATAGCAAGAAGCCTATGTTAATACTGTGACCTATGTTGGCATCAGAGGCAAGTGTGTGTAGCCAATGATCACCGGAAATGACATGGCTCATTTGTCATCGCTTTATGCTTGTGTGCGATGCGCGTGTATCAGTGTGATATTTGCTTTATAATTTACCGTATATAGCATTGTCTACGCTAGTTGGAGGCATCATGTGATGACGAAATATGAATGGATCATACGCCTTTTTATCACCGCAGGCGTATTAGCACTGTTTATTTCGTTGTGTGTGCCCAATCTATTGGCAGCCTGGTTCACTTATAATGCCCTCACTGGCGACGGTTCTATTTCTGGAAAACTGACATGTGGTGATCTTACAACCTACGAATTGTGTGAACCAAGCCATGAAAAAGAAAGCATTTGGGGGCAAAGGCACCAGTCTAGTGGATCGAACTCGATCGACCGATTCTTCACTATCGATGAACATGGGAGAAAGCTGTTAGTCAATGATCTTTCTGTGGAACGCATCGCCGGTTATCGCAGTCTTCCCCGCATGTTGATTGGCGCCAGCCGAAGCGGGTATTTTATATTTGACAATGCCGCGAGAACAGCAACCGTATATGCCCACCACGATCATTGGATGAAGGACCTGAAAAAACTGAGTATCGCTCCCAATACACTGTTGCTTCCAGGGCCTATTCGCGAGAGCTACGAGGGCCGTGGATGGTTGGGAGCCCATATCAATCCCGATAAGGAGTGGTACCAATGAGACTGCGGTGGCTTAAGGCTAATGTCGCGATTTTTGGGATACTCCTTCTGATCCCTTGGCTGTTTGTGGCCGGTAAGGGGCTTCGTGTATTGTGGTCTAATTGCTTTGACCCACGAATCACCGCGACCATCTCTACGCCGTCAGGTGATAGGTTTTGGTATCAGAACCCAGATACCGCGTGGAATATGATAGCACCGGCAAGTGCCGATACATTCGGATATGCAGTGGTCAATCATTCGAAATCCCTGGATACCCAGCTGAAAACGGATATTGAACAAGCAGGCTGTTTGTGGAGGGTGCCATACCCGATCAACTACTGCGTGGTTCGAAAGGGCATAATCGGACGCGCTAAGGACGGATATTACATCATCGATACAGCGCAAAGACAGGTGCATCTCAATCTGTCAAAATCCGATTGGCTTCGGCAGGTTCGTGGACTTGGTGGTGGTGCCAGCTATAAACTGCATTGGTTTCCATTACATCGCAGCCACGCGAAACGGGGATGGCTGCATTACAGCGGTGCCCAGTAATGCGCCAGCAGAGCAGATAGAACCTATCAGGTGACAGATACATACGTGATCCCGATGACACGGAGCATCGTCGACCGGCCGTGTGCTGAAAGCCCCAGTCTATTACCCACTAGTTTTGCGCGGAGTATTATCGTTGTATATCGATGTATACCTGCCCTACCACGCGCTCAAGCACGTGGCTATTGACCGGCCAAGCCTGCTGAAGCAGGCTGCAGGGCTTCGCCCTGTTTGTGAAGCTGGCGAATGCAGGCTGTTGTAACGATACTACGGTCGACTCCCGGAACAATTGATACGGTGCGATGTCCCGTAGGCCGCTTTAGCGGTCTTGATGATCAATAGCCGAGACATTTATGTCGCGGAATCGGCGTCTACTGGCTCCGCAGATATTTGTGGGTAATAGACTGTGTTTTAGCGCGCGGAAGGGCAGGTGGCATTGCCACTCACCTCACGCCAGCCCGCTGTCCCAGGGCCTGCCATTGCGCCTTCGTGCCGCGGTAGAAGAAGTAAGTGCTCATCCTCTGCACTGCGACCGAATGTCTAGTGGAAGCTGGATACTCTTTGTTACCGAACACATCGTATAAGCATCCAGATGTAGGCAGACTGATATGGATGATGCCTGTTCGTTTGGTGTGTAGCCCGACGAACGTGTTGTTGACATAGCAGATATCATCGGTATCCACATATTCGAAGCTTCCAGCTAGCCTCAGGGCGTAGCGAAGCAGGTTGGGGGAGAAGTTATCCGATGCGGTGTAGATGCTGGCCCATGTTGGTGTCTGTTTGATGGCAATGCCGACGTCGGGGCTGCCAGTAAATCGGGCAATGGGTGTTGCTTTGGAATCTGTGATCTTAAAGCTGGGAGCATAGGTGATATTGGCGGCATCTTTGTCGCTGGGATCATAGTATTCCAGTGTACCCATCTGGTGGTCTGACTGGATGCCCATCTGTTTAACGAACCAATCCTCAGGTGTCAGTTTCCAGTTTTCCGGTGTTTTCGACATTGCGATTTGAATCCCCGTCAGATCGCTCATGTTAGCTGCACTCATATCTCCATCGATCAATCCGTCGGCCCATGCGAACAAGCCCACCCGTCCATCGCGGCGAACCACCTTTTTGATCATGGCCCGTTGTCTCGCATTGAGGCCGACCGTGTTGAGGAACAGGTAGACCTTGTAGGGCTTGGCCTTCGGGAGCTGATCAAGGAAGATCATGTCATACGGGGCACCTGCCCGGGCGACCGTCTGCCGGATGTAGTCAAACAGTGGAAAACTGCGTGCCGGTGCATCCTTCAGGGGGTCATAGCCGAAGTATTTCTGGAAGCCTTTGTCGAACACCAGTGCGATTTCGGCACCGGAGCGGCGGTCGGCATACAGCGAACACATGAAGATATCATCCTGCATTCGGTATTCGGCAATAAGCTCCGGCATGTCGTAGGAGTAGCTCATCTGCCACAGGTAGGGATACATACCCAGCACCATCGAGTTGACGAAAACCCGCCGCTGGGTAGATATCGTCTCCGCCATGTTCTTGGTGGCGCCAAAGCCCATATCGGGGCCGGTGTGCGTGCGGACATCATTTTGGATGACCACTAACTTGTTTGTTTTTGCCAGACCGAGGGGCGGGATGATGGGTGCTCCGCTGCCCTCGACGCCGATGGCATTCCTGCCGACATACGGCTCCTGCACATCAAAGAAGTCGAAATACCGGCTATCCACCAGCTCATCGATGGGGTTGGTGTCATTCTCCTCAAAACCTCTGGTCCAGCTCCATAGGTTGCCGGTGAAGTCACCCGTCCGAGCGCCCACCAAAGCGCGATCATGGGTGGCCTCTTTCACCACTTTTCCGAAGTTAATGATGATCTGTTGAAAGACGTGCTCGCGGAACGCCTTGCTGTCCATGTAAGCCGGTCTGGATTTTGGCACCACAAGCAATGACATCGTGTCGTTCTTGTCGCTAGGGTGTTGGTCATTCAGCAGTGCCTCTGGTTTGGCTGATCCAAACGAAGCGGACGAATCATTCCATGCTTTCTTAAGTGCAGATTCGGTCTTGTATTTCGCCTTCAGAAAGTCTCTGTAGCGGCTGATTGCTGCAGGAGTTGAATCATTCACCTCAAAGTTGCAGTCCATGCTTCGCCCATTGAAGAGCTCATACCCGATCACCATATCGGCATATGGGCCAGACTGGATATGGGCGATCATCTGGCGCAGGGCGTCGCGGAAGTCCTTTTGCCACTCGGGGGACAGGTAGTCAGGTATACCCAGCTTGGCATCCGTCCCCACAGCATTCGGATGCAGCCGGTTCCACCATCGAGCTCCATCGCTGGCCAGCATTAGGATCATCTTGCTGTCTGGGTTGGCCTTTTTGAACTGGCCCAACTGCTTATCCAGTTCCCAGAAGTCGAAGTGATCAGGGCCTAGCCAGTTGGGCGAATAATAAGCACCTATATCACCGCCATACAGGTGCTCACCCAGTGTGTTGACCACTCTTTGGAGTTTATAGCCGGTGTCATTGGTGAGTGTCTTGAGATACTCCTCAGTGGTGTGTACCATCACGATCACCGACCATCCTTGCCCTGTGATCGGCTGGCCATTCAGATACATGGCTGGCATACCGTTGCAGTCGGCGATTTTCGCACTGTATGGCGGAGGGGTGGAGAGTATCTTGTCGGCATCGATGCGGGTATTCATACGCGGTCGGTAGACGTCGAACTTGTGCAGCCTCATCGTTAAAGTGCCTAGGTCAGGGTTTGAGATGATTATCCAGAGTGCGCAGAGCTGCTTGCCATTAGCGGAAGCGGGCAGCTTGAACTCGAGGGTGTGCCTGGCTCCGTCGGCGATTAAGTTTGACGCACTGGCGATCTGGAGGTGCTCACCGCCGTAAAACTGGATCGAGAAGGAGGTGCCATCCCACAGGGAGGCTGCAGTCGAGATTGAGTAGTCCAGCCGGATGGTCTCGTTACCGTAGGTCTTGAAATGGGGGATATTGACGCCTTCGAGCCCAACATCATAATACCCACGCCAGACGCCAGTGCTCTTTACCGTCACCACGGAGGCACCGTCTTGTTTCGTGCTCTCCACAGACTGAGCCACCGAGGCCAGGTTGTTCACCTCGGTGATAGGATTGCCGATTTCCGAAAACTCGAAGCCCCTGACCCATATCAGTTCGTCAGCCGCATGGGAGGTGCTTATAACTGCCAGTGCAGCCAATATCGCTAATAGTAGCTTCACTAGGAAACTCCTTCTGAAGGCAGTTTTCCGTAGCACCGCACTTCCAGCACTGAGGCGAATGGAGCACCCCAGGTCTCCAGGCAGTTGATGCGCAGCCGCTGGCATCGCCTGGCAGGGAACTGCACACGCACGAGACGTTGGTAGGTGCCGTCCACTGTGGCGAGTGTTTCCCAGGAGCCATCGTCCGTTTGCACATCAACAGTGAATAGCTTCAAGGTGACCGCCCGTGGCACCGGGCCAACAGCCTTCTGGTGGCAGGGCTCCTGCGTGAGCATGAGCTGCGAATCGAAGTCGGTGTCGCACACCACCATTACGGTGTCGATCTCGACCGCTTCATCCCACGCGAGCTCCAACAAGGCTGGTATTGAGGCACTTCGCCAGGCATGGTAATTACCATCCAGCACAGGATCAGGGTGGTTATAGCCGTCAATCACTTTGCCTGCTTGCCACTGGCCGTCGTCACCCAGTGTGCTTGACGCGGTCACTTTGGCTAGTTGGGCTAGATCATGCGGGTCGGTGTTAAGTATCTCCGGCAGGTAGACGCCATCGGCCAGAAGCTGTTGCTGCAGCAGGGGCATATGCTGGGCCACGATCTGCTGCGGCGCCAATCCCTGATGAACACCAAGGGCGGCGGCGGTGCCCACGGCTTGGCCGATGGAGGCGCAGCTGGCCATGATGCGCGTGGAGGCAAAGGCGATATGGCTGGCACTGATGTTGCGTCCGGCCAGATACAGGTTGCTGAAATCGCGGCAATAACAGCTTCGCAGCGGGATTTGGTAGATATTGGGCAGCCGTATCTGCTGGCAAGGGGTGTTTTGGGTATCACGAAAGCCGAGTGGCGGGTGGGTGTCGATGGGCCAGCCACCGTAGGCGATCTGGTCATCGAAGCTGTGCGCTGTCGGGACACTGCGCAGTTCGTTCTCGGTGAGGATATGGTCACCCAGGAAACGTCGGCTCTCACGCCGGCCGGGCAGGAAGCCGAACCAGTTGAGAGCGTAGTTCTCCATAGACTGGGGCTTGCCATCGACGGTGGTCTGCGAGCGGTTCTTCATATAGTCCCAGATGCCCAGTGCCGCTGCGATCAGCTCCTGGTTGATGGCTTCCGTGTCGGTGACCGTGTCCATCGTGCCACCCCATTCCACCCACCAGAATCCGAAGGAACGGTCCGGCTTGCGGAAGGGCAGCAACTGCTCGTCATCGAACTTCATCGCCCAGATGGGTGGGGTGAAGGGAACAGGACGGCCCACATCGACCACATCGAACAAGATGGTGTGACCGAGGGTGCAATCATCGGCCTCAGCAGGAGCCAGGCTCTCACCGAATTCGGCCGATGCTTCGCGGCCCTTGGTGTAAGCGGCTCCCGCGAGGTAGGCGAGGTTGCCATCACCTGAGGCATCGATGAACTGCTGCGCCTCAAAACGCAAAATGCGGTCGCTGGTCAACTCCCGGGCAGTGCAGCTTGTGAGCTTGGTGAACCCGCCATCATCAGCCGTCTCGCACGAGATGACCTGTGCGTTCAGGAAGAGCTGAAGGCCGGCTTGCGACCGCACCGTATCGTAAAGTGCGAGGTCCATGATGGAGATATTATGTTCGCTGTTATGCGACAGGCTCTTCAGGCGCAGCTCCTCCAGAATGCCCGTCTCGCGGGCGCGCAGCCGCGGGGCGGTTTCGCCCTCGTAATAGCTGTCGGATCCGCAGATGTGCATCCTTATCTCCGAGGAGGCGTTGCCGCCCAGCATCGGGCGATCCTGCACCAGCGCCACGCTAGCTCCGTGTCGGGCTGCGGCCAGCGCGGCGCAGACTCCCGCCATGCCTCCGCCCACCACGCAGACATCAACGACGATATTCAGAGATGGGCCTTGCGAGATACTGGCTGCAGCATGTCTGTAGAGCTTGTGAAACACCATATGCGAATGTGACCTCTATTAGTGCTCATGGCACCGTGTTGTTTTTAAGTTTATGCCCATGATACCACAGCAATACCCTCACAGTTTGGTATTAGTGGCGTTATTGTAATCTGCGGGTGTAATTTACGCAGGATTTCGGTCTGGCGTAGGTCAATTATGAGATGATGACTGTTACAATGACATCGTGTTACAAGTTTCATCATGAGGTTGCCTTCCATGCCTGATAACGAAAACGATAATTTGATTGTGCAGGACCAGCCTGTATGTAGCCAGATAAGCGAACCAATGGGGTTAGGATATAACCCGGATCACGTGATAGGTGGTGTATGGCCGGAGAATGCCGTGGGCCCATATGGGATGCGTGCGCTGGTAGGCATCTCCAGCGGGTTAGGCGGACGTGCAGTAGCACCTAAGGCGAGTGAGCTCTGCCTGGATGTGCTGCGGGAGCGCCTTCGTGTGGAGTGCGAGAACGCCATCGGTAAGGTCATTGACCGCGGCAGCACGGAGGCCAACGCCGCCTCGCTGCAGGACATTCTAGTCGAGGCATTTGGCGAAGCGAACGGCCTGATGATCGATCAAGCGGATGGCACGCCACTCGCCTGCAGTTGCACCAGTGCGATGGTCACCGGCGATGCGCTGATCTGGATACATGTGGGCAACTGCCGGCTGTATTACTATCGACAGGGACGGATGCAACAGGTCACACGCGATGACTACCCAGTGATCGAACCTGGCAGCCAGCCTTATGACGCCGATCCTACCTCTAACCCTTCGGAATTAACAAAAAGTCTTGGGGTTCAACCCGAGGTAGCTCCTTCAGTTGGTAGAGTGGTGCTGCGTCCTAAGGATGTCATCCTTGTCTGTTCTGACGGTCTGTGGACCACGGTGAATGACAACCAGATGCGTCATATTTTGATGAACTCCAGCTCCTGCGAAGCGGCAGCCTCTGCATTGCTTGACTGCGCGAAGGAGCGGAACGCCCATGATGCCGTCAGTCTGGTGCTTTACTGCCACGGCCGCTGGCCACATGGTGAGCGGGGCATCCGCGACGCGAAAACGGAGAAGTCGGCCGTCGGCCCCAGTGAGACGGTGGTGATTCGCTCTCAGGTGTCCACCCCGCCGGCATCTGAGGTCTTCGCCGCAGCTTCGTCGGAAACACCGGAGAAGCCGTCCGCACCGATAGCTAATACGCTGACTGGACTTCCTGAGCCCAACCGTTTTGCACCAATGCTTGAGTGGCTAAACTCACACAAGATGATAGTGATCATCGTGGCCATTCTGCTGGCTCTAGCCACCGGTATGATCCGCAGTGGATGCAAGGCGAGGAAGCCAGAGCCGACCGTCGCCGCCAAGCCTGTGGTGGTAGTCGAGACGATGCCTGCGAAGGGTCTGATTATGTTTGCAGCGAAACCGAGCTGGCGATTGACATACCAGCCTGAACCAGGATTGAGTGCCTGGAAGATCGTCAACAGCAAGCCGAGCTACCGGTTCCAGACCTCGCCGGCTGATCGCATCAACGCCTTGCTGGCGGGTAAACAGACGCTCGTTCTGACAGGCCCACTAGATGGCAAAGCCTCGACGCTGAACTTCACAGCCTCATCTGGAGCATTATCGGTCAACGCCCCTGGCCCAGGCCGGTATAAGTTGTTCTACAAGGCCAAGAGCAAGGACAAGGGGCTGCTCATCGGGCGATTTTCGATTGCAAGATAGAGGGAAGCTCGAATGTATCATTAACAGGCACCATCACGATGGAGTAGTTGGTGCCACACATATGTGGGGTGATATGAAATGCAGCCGAAAATTAAGTCGTGTTTGGTCATTATCGGTCTTTTCGTTCTCGCAGGGGTCATCTCCTTGCAGTTTTGGATGAACTACCAAATGCAGAATAACATTATCTCATACTTCGATAACAGCAAAAATAATAGTAAGATGCCTGCTATATCGATTTGGCAGGACACGGCACCAAACCCACAGTACTACTGCACTGATATGCCAAGCCATAATGGACAAATCACACTGAGTGGTCGGTTGTTGAAGCTCGTGACCCGTGTGCCTGACGGCAAGACTGTGTTATATTACAGCGACCGAATTCGTTGTGAAGGTGCTGCGTGGCGCAGTTATGGCGGCACGATACGCAGGTACCCGCATGAGCCAGCGCACTACCTGGTTCAACTGCTAGACGAAGACTACTACTACCTATACAAAATGGATATCTCGGCGAATGGCCAAGCCATTCTCAAGCGAAGACCAGCCTTCATGCCAATGATGGCTACCTTCTATTTCGCGCTATTTCTGGTTTCCACTCCCATTTTGTTTGCTTTCATGATGCTGCTTCGTGCCATTTGGCTCAAGGTGAAGGCACGGCGGTTGGCACAACCGAGTTAAGTTGCTTCAATAGACGGGCGATTTTCAATCGCAAGATAGAGGGAAGCCTAACCATACCATACAGGCACCAGCACGATGAAGTAGCTGGTGCCATACATCAAAGGGGTGATATGAAATGCAACCAAAAACCAAATCGTGTCTGCTCAAGATCGGAATCTTCGTTCTAGCGATGGTCATCTCCTGGCAGTTCTGGATAAATATCTTACTGCCAGCTTCGCTCCTGAGCCAGTTCGAAAGACGATCTACGTTCAAGAACAAACTACCCGATGTGGAGATATGGCAGACACTCGACACAAACCCCCAATACGTGTGTGTAAAAAAGCCAGGGGTTGGTAGCAAAATGTCCATAGGGCCATTGACGTTAAGGCGTGTCGCCATCAAGCCGAACCACAAGATAGTATTCATGAGTGATGAAACCATCAGTTGTGATGGCCAAAAATGGGCTAGTTTTGATGGGGAACTGGGTGTTTTTCCGCGCGACCGCGACCACTTATTATTACAGATAGTGTGGGATGACTACTACCGGTTTTATAAAATGGACATATCGCCCACAGGGCAATCAGTGCTGATGCGCGCGTCGTATTTTCTGCCAATGACCTATTTTATGTTTGTCAATTGCAGCTTGGTAACCACGCTCATATTGTATGCCGTTTTATTGAGGCTGCATTCATATTGGCTCAACGTGAAGGCACGGCGGTTTGCTGCATCGGATTAAGCCGCTTCATAGGACAGATTGGACGGATCGGACCGATGTAATCGATCGGTCGGATTCGTCCGATCCGTCCAACTATGTATTTATACGCTGCTCAGGTAGCTAAACTTGGCGGAGTTATCCGAATATTCCGGAAATTTTGTGGACGCCATACATTATTGATCGTATAATGAAAAAAGAGTTTACCGAGATTTAGTAATACCTGGAGATTTTCACCATGTGCGACTCACCTAACATACCCAAAGTGTACGATCCCTCCGCCAGCGAGGCGAAGTGGTATAAATACTGGAACGAAAGCGGTTGTTTCAAACCTCGACCCGCCCGCAACGGCAAAGGCAACTACTGCATCACCATCCCGCCGCCCAATGTCACCGGCTCACTGCATATCGGCCATGCGCTGTGCTACACCATCCACGACGTGCTGCTGCGTTGGAAGCGGATGCAGGGCTACGAGGTGCTTTGCGTGCCGGGTACCGACCATGCGGGCATCGCCACCCAGAACGTGGTGGAGAAGCAGCTCCGTGCGAAGGGCATCAGCCGCCACGACCTGGGCCGTGAGGCCTTCCAGGAAGAGATTTGGAAGTGGGTCGATGAGTCGGGCGGCACCATTTTGAACCAGTTCCGCCGGATGGGCTGCTCGTATGAGTGGGATCGCACCCGATTCACCATGGATGAAGGCTACGTGAAGGCGATCCAGCAGTGCTTCATCGACTGGTGGGAGAAGGGGCATATCTACCGCGGTAAGCGCATCACCAACTGGTGCCCTCGGTGCCTGACCGCCATCAGCGATATCGAAGTGGAGCATGTGGACGCCAAGGGCAAGCTGTATCACCTGCGGTATCCCTACGCTGACGGCAGCGGTAACGTGGTGGTGGCCACCACCCGCCCCGAGACGATGCTGGGTGACACCGCCGTGGCGGCCAACCCGGAAGACGCGCGTTATCAGAGCCTGTTCGGTACGATGGTGAATCTGCCATTGACTGGCCGGCAGATACCCATCATCGCGGATGAACACGCCCGGGCGGAGTTCGGCACCGGTGCGGTGAAGATCACCCCGGCTCATGACCCCAACGACTTTGAGGTGGGTCTACGACACCATCTGCAGCAGATTGTGGTGATCGACCAGCACGGCAATATGTCTCCGGAGGCAGGCGAGGCCTACGCTGGCTTGAGCCGTGAAGAGGCGCGCAAGAAAATTCTGGTGGACCTGGAAGAGCTTGGTCTGCTTGACCACGAAGAGGACTACACCGTGCCGCAGGGCACCTGCGCACGCTGCCACACCGTGATTGAGCCCAGTATCACCGAGCAATGGTATGTGCGCATGAAGGAGCTGGCCCAGCCCGCCATCGATGTGGTGAAGGAAGGCAAGGTTCGGTTCATCCCCGACCGCTTCAACCGGCTCTACCTGGAGTGGATGGAGAACATCCGCGACTGGTGCGTCAGCCGTCAGCTATGGTGGGGTCACCGCATTCCGGTCTGGTATACGGAGGATGGCGAGGCCTTTGCCGCCATCACCGAAGAGGAAGCACTCGTGAAGTCGGGCGGCCGCGCTGTGACCCAAGACAACGACGTGCTAGATACCTGGTTCTCATCTGGACTGTGGCCGCAGGCTGTTCTCGGCTGGCCTGAACCCACGGAGGATTTGAGGAAGTTCTATCCGACCTCAGTGCTCATCACCGCGCGGGACATCATCTATCTGTGGGTGGCACGCATGATCATGAGCGGCATGCACTTCATGAATGAGGTGCCCTTCAACGATGTGTATATCTACGCCACAGTGCTGGACGAAAAGGGCCGACGTATGAGCAAGTCGCTGGGCACCGGTGTTGACCCGCTGGAGTTGGTGGATACCTACGGCGCCGATGCGCTGCGGTATGCGCTGCTGTCGCGGACGGCCACCGGCCAGGACTTGAAATTCGCCGCGGTGCAGAAAGGCCGTCACAGTCAGACCGAAGAGGCACGGAACTTCTGCAATAAGATATGGAACGCCAGCCGCTTCGTGATGATGAACCTTGACGATGAGTTCCTGGCCGTATACAACGGTCAGCTTCCCGCCGTGGAGCAGCGTGATGTTTTGGACCGCTGGATACTCAGCCGTCTGAACCAGACCGCAAAGACCGTGAACGAGGCTCTCGAAGGCTACAATATGGATGACGCCGCGCGGGCCATCTACAGCTTCTTCTGGGATGACTACTGCGACTGGTACATCGAGATGTCCAAACCGCGGTTCAATGGCGATGATCTGGCTCAGAAGCGCACGGTTCAGACGGTGCTGGTGTATGTGCTGGACCAGGTGCTGCGGCTGCTGCACCCGTTCATGCCGTTTGTGACGGAGGAGATATGGCAGGCGATCCCACATGTGGGCGAGACCATCATGTACTCCGACTACCCTGAGTTTGATGCAGATATGGACTCCGCGGATGCTGAAGCCAAGGTGGGGCAAGCCATCGAGTTCGTGCGCACCATCCGTTCGCTTCGCAGCGAGATCGGGCTGGATATCTCCAGTAAGGCCCCGGTATACGCTGTGGCCAACGGGCCAGAACATGCGGCCATGCTGGCAGAGATGCTGCCGGTGCTGAACCCGCTGCAGCGTGTGCAGCCTGTGAGCTTAGTGCCCGAGCTGCCGTCTGACATCAAGCCCATCATGGATAGCTGCCGGTTGGCTGACATCTACATGGACCTGGGGCAGTTCGACGTCAGTAAAGAGATCGCCCGTCTGCAAAAAGAACAGGCGAATATCGAGAACGAATTGACCAAGCTACTGGCCAGGTTGAACAACCCCAGCTTTGTAGAACGGGCACCAGCCGAGGTTGTCCAAAAAGAGCGCGAAAACGCCACAGAGCTGCAGGCACGTATTGCCAAGCTTGCCGGGCGCGTCACGCAGTTAGCATAGGGTGATCAGTATGGGAGTCACAACCCGCCTCTCAGTCACCGCATTGATAGCCAGTTACCTGCCCTCCTTACGGGGGGCAGAGCGCACCGTGGCCGAATTTATCCTGAAGTCGCCAGCGGCCGTGAAAGGTGTCTCCATCACCCACCTCGGCTCGCTGTGCGGGGTCAGCCAGACCACGGTCAACCGGCTTTGCTGCACGCTTGGCTTCACCGGATACGCCGAGTTCAAGCTGAAGCTGGTTGAGGAGCTGGCACCTGACACCGCCGATGGCAGCCATCGAGGCGAAATCGACCCTGAGGACAGCAGCACTGAATTGATCAACAAGGTGATCTCAATTGACATCGCCGCACTACAGTCTGTTGCTGATCTGCTGGACATCGACGCGTTCGACCGGGCTGTGGAGGCGCTGTTTCATGCCAATACGGTGGAGGTGGTCGGCGTCGGCAGCTCCCTGCCGGTCGCGATGGACCTTTACTATCGCTTTCTACGCACGGGCTTGAACAGCCGGTTCTCGGTAGACAGCCATATGCAGACCATCAACGCCGCACTGCTGCAGCCGAAAGATGTGCTCATTGCGGTGAGCTACAGCGGCACCAGCCGCGAGACCATCCAAAGCACCGCCCAGGCCAAACGGGCTGGTGCCACCACCATCTGCATCACCAACTTCGCGCGCACGCCCTTGTCTGAAATGTGCGATGTGGTGCTGATGACCCCTGCGAAGAAGATGCAGTTCATCCACGAGGCGATCACTGGCCGGTTGACGCAATACGCCCTGGCTGATGCGCTTTGCGTGGCGGTGGGGCGCCGGCGCGGCAAATCCGTGCGCGCCCGGCAGAACATCATCGACATGGCCGTCCAAGCCCGCAAGGGCGAGTAGGGTTTCAATTCTGTCACGCGACACCACAGGTGACGACGCGAAGACGCGAAGGGTATGACAGGTTCGGTTTACCAGATCACCCGGGGTGGGAGTAACTATCTGTGTTGTCCTACTCGTCTTACTCGTCTTACTCGTCGTACCGGTCCTAGTTGAACCACGAATGCACACGAATGCACACGAAGGGGAGTGGCTGGGACGGTGTGTCGTTTGGCCGCCGCGACATCAATGTCTCGGCTATTGACCAGCAAGCATCCGCCCGTGCCTACCCGGCAGCCCATACTGTAACTGATGCGTTTCAGGTACATTTATAGCACACATCTCTTGACAGCATCCCCGGACAGTCTTTGGTGCATCATAGCCCGTTAGCAAGCATGGGGCGGAAAGGTGGCTGATCAGCCAGATGGTGTAGTACTCGGTGGCGAACCCGAGTGAACCCGATTACAAGATTTCCCGCATATGCCTTTCCGGCTCGAGATGTGTTCATATTTCTAAGTGTGAGGATCAAACAATGGCACAGCACTCTCGAAAAGACAACGCATCTGTAGAGGCCCAGCCTCCTTCCCACTCCCTGCCGTCGCGCCGCGTACCGGCACCTCGGTTCGTAGCTCATTACCCGAAAGAGGATCTCCAGGTGATCCACCGCAATGCAGCGGGCATTGACCTTGCAGGGCGCGGCGCTCACTTCATCGCTCTGGAGATCAGTGAAACAGAGCTTGAGGTCATAGAGGTGGGGGGAATGACCCCGGATCTGACGGTGTGGGTTGAGTATCTGAAATCGCATGCCGTAACTACGGTGGCGATGGAGGCGACCGGTGTCTACTGGATTCCGGTGTTCGATGCTCTGGAGAAGGCCGGCATCGAAGTATTTCTGGTGAACCCAAGCCATGCTAAGAATGTTCCTGGACGCCCGAAAGATGACAAGTTAGACGCACGTTGGTTACAGAAACTGCATAAATTCGGCTTGCTTGCGGCCTCGTTTCGCCCGAGCGATGACATTCGCCCATTGCAAGAATTCTGGCACCAACGAATTAAACAAGTGGAATTCTGCGGTGATGCGGTCCGTCGCCAGCAGAGGGCTCTGGATATGATGAATCTACGCCCTCACCAGGTAATAAGCGACCTGGATGGAGTGACTGGTCAGCGTATCGTGGATGCGATCGTGGATGGAGAGCGTGATCCAGTCAAACTGGCGTCATATCGCGATCATCGATGTCACTGCACCGATGAAGAGCTTTATGCGGCTTTGACAGGGTATTACCAACCCCACCTGGTGTTCGCTCTCAAGATAGCCCGAAACGACCATCTTTTCCATCAGGCTCAAATCGCTCAGATCGATGCTCAGATATTACAGCATCTTACTGCGATCATGCCTGAGGAGGTGGATGAGATCACAGAAGCTGTCAGCTTGGAAACCCACCCAGTCAACCAAGGAAAACATCCACCGCCATTTAATGCTGGTGCGATGGTGACACTGTTTCTGGGTGTAGACCCAACCCAGCTACCAGGAATCGGCGGTCTCACAGCTCTGGGCCTTCTGTCTGTGTTAGGCTACGACATGGATAAGTGGAAAACGGATCGACATTTCGGGTCATACCTTGGTCTTGCGCCGGTTCAAAAGATCAGCGGAGGTAAACGGCTATCGAGCCGTACCCGGCCTGGCATACATCCTGCGGCCGTTCTGTTTCTACAGTCGGCCGTTGCGACTATACGTTCTGATAATGCTTACGGTGCTTTCTATAGACGCTTAGCGGCTCGCATTAGCAAACCCAAATCTCTCTATGCCACGGCATACAAAATTGCCAGGATGTATTACCATCTGCTCAAAGACGGCCAGCAATACGTTGATCTTGGGGTTCAGGATTACGAAGCGAGGTATCATGCTCATCAAGTCGCTGCCATGAGAAAGAGGGCCAAGAAGTTAGGTTTCGATCTGATCGAAGCCGTCTGACCTTATGATTTTCGATGCTTTTAAGCACAATTTCATCGGAGAAGTGCATAGGCAGCTCCGACAGGCATTCTATACCCAATAGGTGGTATGATAGCCGTATAAAAGTTACTTACAAGACTGCTGAAGCAGTCTGCGGAGCCGCGCTCTGGCGCCTTGTTGCCAATGTCCGGGGCGGTCTGGCGGATGGTTAGCGGATTCGGAAGGCTCAAGACCGCGCTGGTCTAGGTGTAGGGGCGATTCGCGAATCGCCCGCCCCCTGCAGCGAGTTTACTCACCCCACAGTACTGGCGTCCCTAAGGGATCCCCTCACCACTCGTCTGATGGGTCGCCACCCGTAACCGGGCGCAGAGGAGGGTGCGGGATTTAGGCTTCGGAGCCTAACTGAAACGAATATCAAAAGTAACTCCAAATATCCCCCAAAACCCCTTGACATATGAGTTCTGAAAGCGTAAGGTCAAATTAGTCTGGATAAAAACGGATGCAACAAATCGGACAACTACAGCAAAGGGTATATGATAATAGTGATAATGGCTAATAGATTATTCTTGGCCACCGGATTAGTGTTTGGCATGAATAGCTTTCTCTCCGCCGCCCCCAGCGTGCAGGTGACAACCACCAGCGTAGACCTGGGCAAGTTTTACGCCCAGACCAAGCAAAAAGCAAGCCTTGTATTTAAAAACACCGGTGACCAGCCGCTAAAGCTGGAGCAGGTGACTTCGGGATGTGCGGCCTGCATCACGGTTGTTCTGCCAAAGCAGGACATCCGGCCAGGCGGTAAAGCGACTGTGTCGGTTGGTATAGAGCCGACAGACGACTTCCGGAACACGGGGGTAATATAGATGACAGACCGAATGAAGTTGTTGGTTGTGGCTGTTGTAGCCACTATGGGGGGGTATATTGGGGCTAGGATAGGTATCAAGGTGGCAATGAGGAATATAACCGAGGTTAAGACAAAACGGCTCATTATTGTTGACAAAGAAGGCAAGGAACGAGGACGATTTACCGTTAACTTGGATCGACCAAATATACAATTGAAAGACAAGGATGGCAAAATGAGAGGGCTATTTGCCTTAACTCACGAGGGACCTTTTCTTTCGTTTTTTGATCGTAAAGGCCGTGCGCGAGGGGAATTCGGATTACAAGGTCCTTTTTCATCATTAGTTTTATATGACGAAAACGGCAAATTACGAGGAGAGTTCAACGCTGATAATGCGGGCTCTAAAATTGTGTTGCGTGACGCAGACGGTCTGTACCGAGGAGAGTTCAAGGCCTCTCCATTAGATTCCAGACTAACAGTGTTTGGCACAGATGGCAAAATGCGTGGTATGTTCAGCGGTGAACCAAATGGATCTGGAATAAGGATATGGGATACAAAAGGGAATAGGATATGGTCATCACCAGATAATCACCTATCGCCAGTACCGGGATTCGAACCCGGAAGTTGGGGCCCGACCAAGTAAAGGGACCATTGGCGACCACTGTATAATCCGACCGGTGACGCCCGCCGGATGTTCACCAGTCGGATTACACTACTGTACTAGTGCCTGAGATACATACCCCAATGACACCGACTCGAAGTATTACCACTTCGACGAACTCGGCAGCACGCTTTTCCTGACGGACGTCAATGGCATACAGACCGACAAATACGTCTACAACGCCTGGGGCAAGGTGGTGTCGTCCAGCGGCAGCACGGTGAACCCGTATAAATACGTCGGTCAATTGGGGTATTATTCAGATGCTGGCACGGGATTAATGCTGTTGGGCAGTCGCTTCTATGACCCGGAGGCGGGGGAAATTTACCCAACGCGACACAGTGAAAGATGGTCTCAGCCATTATGCCTACACCAGTGGGCAGGTGATGGCCGCTGTAGACCCGTGCGGAAATACTAGTTATGATCCAGATGTGTGGAATGGCATGTTACACTTGACGTTTAATACCTGTTATTCATATGCCATGAATGACCCAAGTGTCGGGATACCTGGCTGGATGGATGACGATAAGCCTCAACCTGGTGAAAGTAGGTTGAAGCAATATCAGCTGTACAAAGAAACATGCAAAGACATACGGAGACACTCAGGTTAAGATTATGACTTGAAGGATGTGTCGAAAGTGGGCTGTCAAAAAGGATGGCATCAAGTTTGTTTGTATCTTAGCACAAATGACTATCATTGGTTACGACAGGATAACCATGGGTATCCGTCTCATAAGCGAGGTTTGACATATGCTACCAATGTATATTATATAAGCTTATAACAGATCCAAATAAGATTGCTAAAGCACTCAAATACACCAAAAATAACTGTGGATGTAGATGTGCAAGAGACAATAATAAAAGGAGAGACGGGTAATGGGTGTAAATAAGATTATTGATGTAAGGTACGAAGAGAAGTCAACAATTCGCTGCAGGAAGGAATATAAATACCGACTAAGTAATTACGCACATGAAATGACTGTGTTCTCAATTGATTACATTGAAAACATGCCTATGCATCGGGTATTTGAAGTACTCGAGCAAGGTCCTGGATATATCTATACAGTTCATCGGGAATATGGGTTCATCCGACGACCATACATTTTAATGGCAATCTCAACTAGCCCGCCAGAAATGAACACAGCATACTCGTCTGTCGTGTGTTTCCTAGGGTCATATGGACATTACAATAGTCTGTTCACGTTGTATTCGATTGTAACACGTGTTTCAGGTGGTTACCTAGGAGATCAAGTATCGATAACGCTTGACTCAACGAGGAGATATTTGCTTGTCACCGATTTGCATACAGGAAAAGTAATGACAAGACGCCCCATATAGTTTTCCCTGAGCCCAAAAGCAACAAAACATGCAGTTTAACTCAGAAATCAGAAATTGGAAAAGAAAGCATGGATGCCATGGAAACGATAATAACACAATCACCCAATTTATCTTTTGGCATATCGGTTCTGCTTGTTGTCTTGATTGCCAATCTCCGGCGCGGTCTGGCGGGTGATTAGCGGTTGCGGAAAGCTCAAGAACGCGCCGGTCTTTTTTACCGGCAGGTTATTATTTGGCACGATTGTAACGCCTGTTGACAACCTTGTTGGAAAAAAGGGTACACAAAGTCGGAGGGTATTGTTTCGACAGGTTCATTCAAACCAATGTTGACATTCCTTAGGAGGTATGGTACATTTGGTTCAGAAAATTGTATATCGCTTCAATGCTGAAGCTTTGGAGGCTTGTCGGAGTCACCATTATATCAGCCGATATCGGTCTGCAATGAGTTTTCGCGCTAAATACGCCCAAGTTAGGGCAATCAAACCTATAGTCCAGTCTGGATTGGCAGTGCTTGACGAAATGGCATTTCGGCAGCTGATAGCAGTATGTTACGACTTATTATGTTCAGGTGCTGTCGATGTGAATCATTTGCTAAGCTTGACGCCCACAGGCAAACGAGGATTGGAATTTGGTAAAGCCCTTCAGTTGTGGCCGTTATTCTGGAACGGTCGAGATAAGCCCCGGGCTTATGGAAAAACTATTAGCGCTATAGAGTTTTCATATGTGTTGTGTTTTCCATATACATACATAGCTGGAGTTGGAGATCGCCTTCTTCCGTATTTGTTCGATGCATTAGTCAGTTGGTCAACTACGAAATACGACCAGATACATCCCTTGACAAGCGATTTAGTTCGACAAGCTATGGTAAGATATACCAATTCTATGGTGTATGACTTCTGTACAGCCTCACCTGAAGCCGAGAATCTACTGTCAATGTACGCAAAATCATCCAAGCTGACCACGTGTCGTGCGGGGATCGTGCGGTGCCTTACGAAATACCCGAAAGATTGCACAAATGTCGTAACCGTAATGCGCCATATCGCAAAAAATGACCCTGATCCGAAGATTCGGGAGATCGCTAAGCTAAGCGTGAAATCATACTGAAGAATCGAGCGATTGGGCGTCTACACATATGATGCCACAGCCAATATTGGCTGTCATAACCGAAGTTCACCCGTGAACCGTGCCTCAAATGCCTTCTACGGGCGTGAACCCAGCGGTGAGCTGGTCATGCGCCAGAACGGCACGGACTCGAAGTATTACCACTTCGATGAGCTGGGCAGTACGCTTTTCCTGACGGACGTGAGCTGTGTGCAGACAGACAAATATGTCTACAACACCTGGGGAAAGGTGGTTTCCTCCAGCGGCAGCACGGTGAACCCGTATAAATATGTAGGTCGATTGGGGTACTATTCAGATAGTGGCACTGGTTTACTGCTGTTGGGCAGCCGCTTCTACGACCCGGAGGCAGGGGTGTTCACGCAACGCGACGCGGCAAAGGACGGGCTGAGCTACTACGCATACACCAGCGGGAAGGTGATGACGGTGGTGGACCCGTGGGGAGAAAACCCGGTAACAAGCATTGGTGGTACAGTTCTTGTAGCCATGTGTGCTTACAAGGCATTCATATGCCTTAACACAGTTTATGGCTTTGCCGATAAAATCAAGAAGGTTAACGACAAGATCGCTCACTGCTATGCAGTTTGTGAGGCTCAAGTTACATGTAAAGTATCAGCCCGGTTTATATCGGAAATAATAAAATCCCCACTTTTTGAAGATGATCCTGAAGACAAAAAAGCTGATGACTTTGGCGTTGATTGTGCTTTCAGGATAGGGTCAGATAAATTTGGAGAAATACAAAAGATGTTCGGTTTATATCCTAACTGCGTAGCCTGCTGTATTGATAAAACATCTGACCTGAAGATTGACATTGGTGCAAATAGGCGAACGAAGTTTAAATTCCACTGGTGATATCGACGTAAATCAATCATCAGGCAAATACACAGAAGAACGATGTCCTAAAACATGAGCTTACACATAATAATAACAACGTACGCAAGGACTTGAATATGAGCTATAAAACTTGGATCAAAGTTAACAAGAGGTATCTGGAATGTTTCGCGAATGGTGTGGTAGCGTTAGTTGCCGGGCTGACTGTTGCTTGGATATTTCTCTGTCTTTCCTGGCAAGACTGGGTTATTCAAGTGTATTTGGCTAGTCAAAAAGGAAATACAATAGAGGATGTAAAGCATATACTTGGTACTGACTACACTGGTGTGTCAATTGCATCCATGTTACGTGATTGTCCACAATGTGAGGAACCGAAGCAAAAAAGTAGTGTCATTGTTTCTACGCACGTCCACTGGATCCTCAGCTCTACTAAACTCCCCCTGCAAGGTTGGCGGGCATATATTGTGTTTGATGCTCAAGGTAAAGTAGTGGCAAGCCGAATGTGTCCGTTTCGGGATTGAAACACGTGCGGGGCCCTCGATTATAATCGTTGATTAGTGCCTAGCCTACAGTGATGAATTTTAAAAAAACACCTATCCCAGTAGAGCCTTCTCCCCCCATCGCGAGTGCACAATTAACCGAATACAGTGCTTATAAACTCTGAAGCGGCGATGCCCGACGGTAAATGTGTTTTCTTGTGTCAAGGTGGAGTAAGAGCCACAGCGGCGGTCTGAATGCTGTCGATGGAAATCCACCAAGGTCACTAAGGGATCATGGCGTGAATTGTAAGTCTGTTCGGCATATTAATGCCATCAGTATTCGGCGTGTTTATCCCAATTTGTAATTTTCTGCGTTGTGGGCAGCATCTTGACAAGCGCAGCCTTGTTAAAACCTCCGCGCGGTGAGCAGGTCATGCGCAAAAACGGCACAGACCTGAAGTATTACCACTTCGATGAGCTGGGCAGCACGCTCTTCCTGACGGACGTCAATGGCATACAGGCCGATAAATACGTCTACAACGCCTGGGCAAGGTGGTGTCGTCTTCTGGCACGACGGTGAACCCATATAAATATGTAGGTCGATTGGGGTACTATTCAGATAGTGGCACTGGTTTGATGCTGTTAGGCAAGCGCTTCTACGACCCGGAGGCAGGGGTGTTTACTCAGCGCGACAAGGCGAAGGACGGGATGAGCTACTATGCCTATACCAGCGGAAAGGTGATGACGGCGATGGATCCGTGGGGGAAGTTTATGGGTGAGGTTATTAACCCCGGGGGATTTAATCCGTTTATAAATCTCCCTATCGATCATATCCGGGAGACACTTGAAAGTAATAAGAAACGTCTGCGTGATCTATTGCAGGATACCAAAGGCTGTAAACGAACTGACATATATTGCGTTGCCAAGGGATGGAGAAGTGCCCAAGTACAGGTTGAGCAGTATGCAGGCCTCAAAAATATCCCAGATGGTACTATTTGGAACGCCATAGTGCATTGTACAGCCGCATGTAATATATCGAGGTACTGTGGCAGCTCGCTAGCCAAAAATGCCAATGATAACCATGAGTATCTCAGATGGGATGGATGGAATGGGCCTATGGGTTTATGGAATAATGGCGTGGGTTTATATGTTGCTAATGGAAACGGCTCTTGCTTGGAGGGCTGTGCTGCGAAGGCTAATAGTGGTGAGTTAGCGTGGCTGAGACCATTACCGTGGATACCGATCGGTTATTGGCCGAGGATTATTTGGTAAACACCCATGATGACTATAGGTCTAAAATCCACAATAATAGTAGTAGCTAAAATTATACTGGTGCTGGTATTTGTTTGTATTAGGTACATACTTAATCTCTATCTAGCAGTAAGCGATTTACCAACACATAGTTTTATAGTGAGGCTGGTATTTCTCTCTATACTCATGCCATGCTTCTTGTTTGGGCTCGCGAGGTTGGTCAGCAGTTCTGTAATCGCATATATCGTCACCTGTATCGCTGTGATTGCAAGTATTACCATAAGAATTTTCGACAGTGGTCCGATTTCATATTTATGGCCATTTGGATTCTGGCTTCGCATTGAGCCTCCCAGTCAAATAACAGCAATTGTCTTGTGTGCATTAGCAGTGCTGTTTGCGTTAAAAAAACTAGTGGAATATGTAAAGCATGATACGCCATTTAGCCTTGTCCTCATCGTTGGCAGTCAGGTTGTGGAGATTATACTTACGGCTTATTCGTGTGATCCTAGCATTCAATGCGGTGACTAGTTATTAATTACATTCATCCAAAAATGACACACGGTGTGAAGACGGCATGGACTTGAATCACTACCACTCGGAAACACCCTCTTCCTGACAGACATCAACGGCGTGCAGACAGACAAGTATGTCTACAACGCCTGGGGCAAGGTAGTTTCATCCAGCGGGAGCACGGTGAACCCGTTTCAATATGTGGGTCAGTTGGGGTATTATTCAGACAGCTTCACAGGTTTGATGCTGCTAGGCTGCCGCTTCTACGACCCGGAAGCGGAGGTATTCACCCAGCCCGACTCGTCGAGATTCATACACCACCACCGCCCCTTTAGGAAATACTTTCCGTAAACACCGTGCAATACTGGTAAATCACTCCATAACCGGGTATCATAACCTCGTATGCCTTGTGGGCGGTGTCCACCTGGCCAGATACTCAGCATGGAGACAAATAATGACGAAGTTCAGCTTCGGTATCAATATGGGTTTCGCGATCAACCGCTTCCCCGAGCCAAAAGTGTGGGCGAAGCTGGTCAAAGAGGATTTCGGGCTGGACAACATCCAGTTCGTGGCCGACCTTCTCAACCCCTTCCTGCCCGACATGGTGATCAGCGCCCAGATGGACGAGATCAAGAACGAGTGTGCGAAGCGCGGCATCACCGTCCAGAGCACCTTCACCAGTGCCTTCACCCGTGTCAACCACCTGATGCACCCCGATCCCGTGCAGCGGCGTGTCTGGATCGAGTGGTTCAAGAAGTGGTTCGCGATCTCCGCGGAGCTGGGAGCCGAGACCACCGGCAGCCATTTTGGCATCATGAGCGTGAATGACGTGAACAACCCCGAGCTCTTCAAACAGCGCGAAGATGGCTGCGTGGCGGCCTGGCAGGAGCTGAGCCGAACCGGCAAAGAGCTTGGTCTGAAGTATTTGATCTACGAACCGATGTCTTGCCCGCGTGAGAACGCCTGGACCTGGGAAGAGACCTTGCGTCTGCGTGACCGCGTAAACGAGGACGCGGCCATCCCCATGGAGATATGCCTCGACCTCGGCCATGCACCGCACCCCGATCAGCGCGACCCCGTGCTCTGGATACGCAAGACGGGGGCCGTCAGTCCGGTGATTCACCTTCAGCAGACTGAAGCGGGCCATAGCCGTCACTGGCCTTTCACCGCGCAATACAATGCGCAAGGCGTGGTCCAGCCATATGAGATGCTCAAGGAGCTCGAAGCCACAGGCCGTGAAGAGTTTGCCCTCTTCCTGGAAATCAGCCATCGCGAGCGCTGGCCTGATGATACCTATGTCATCCCCGAACTGGCCGAATCCGCTCAGTGCTGGAAGGATGCCATCGCCCGCTACGAAAGCGAGAATAGCTAGATGAGGGCACTCACGCTGAAGGCCATTGGCGAGATGGCGATGGTGGAGCTGCCGAAGCCCGAGCCGAAAGAGGGCTGGGCGGTGATCCGCGTGGTGGCCTGCGGGGTATGCGGCAGTGATATCCCCCGTGTGTTTTCCAAGGGCACCTATCACTTTCCCACGGTCATTGGCCATGAGTTTTCCGGCACGATTGAACAGATCGGTGAGAACACGCTTGGTCTGAGCGTGGGGGATACCGTGGCGGTGTTCCCGTTGATTCCTTGCGGGAAATGTGCGATGTGCGGCATCGGGCAGTACCATCTGTGCGACGACTACGACTATCTGGGTTCCCGTCGAGACGGCGCGTTCGCGGAGTATGTCAGCGCACCTGTGCAGAACCTGCTCAAAGTGCCAGACGGCGTGGATGCTGATCATGCTGCGATGGTGGAGCCATGCGCTGTGGCGCTTCATGCGGTGCGCCGAGGTGGTATCAACGCGGGTGACATCGTGTGGGTGGCTGGAGCTGGCCCCATCGGACTGCTGATCGCGAAGTGGGCGAAAATCCTGGGAGCCAGCCGCGTGATGATCAGCGATATCGACCAGAAGAAGCTCGATATGGCCGCCGAGTGGGTGGGTGCGGAGCCCATCAACAGCGTCCAGGTGGATCCTGTCGATTGGGTGATGCAGCAGACCGGCGGGCGTGGTGCCGATCTGGCGGTTGAAGCGGTGGGCATCGCGCAGACCGCCAACCAGGCGATCATGGTGGCCCGGAAGATGGGCCGCGTGGTGTTCATGGGCAACCCAGCGGGTGATATGAACTTCCCGCAGAAGGTCTACTGGGAAATCCTGCGCCGTGAGCTCACGGTGGTGGGTGGATGGAACAGCAGCTACGGAAGCTATCCCACCAACGAGTGGAAGGTCGTTCTGGAGGCCATGGCGGATGGTCGGCTTGATGTCACCCCACTGATCACGCAGGTTGTTGGTCTGGAACAGGCATACGACACCATGGTGGCCATGCGCGACCGTAAGATCGACTACATCAAGGTGTTGGTGAAGCCATAAATCATGTGTGATCACAACGAAGCAAACGTCTCTCGGTTTGATGGATTCGCGGAGATATATGATAAGTATCGGCCGCAACCCCCGAAGGTCATACCGGCGATGCTCACCCAGTGGCTTGGTGCCATGCCGAAGCTGGTAGTAGACATCGGCTGCGGAACCGGCCTCTCTACGCGGATATGGCAGTCGCAGGCGGATCGGGTGATCGGTATCGAGCCGAACCATGATATGCGCAGCGTGGCAGAACAACGCACGCCATCCGAAGCCGGCATCAGCTATCAGTTTGGCACCTCGACACAGACTGGCCTGCCTGACGAATCAACGGACATCGTGTCTGTCTCGCAAGCCTTTCATTGGATGGAGCCGGTGGCAACCCTCAAGGAAGTGTCACGGGTGTTGCGTCCTGACGGGATTTTGGCTGTGATAGACTGCGACTGGCCGCCGATGATGAATTGGCAGGCGGAACAGAAATACCGTGAGCTGATGGCGTTAACAAGCTCGCTCGAGCGTGCACAGAAGAAACTGAACGATGTAAAGAAGTGGCCCAAGAGCGAGCATATGCATAATATCGAGCGATCTGGCCATTTCCGGTATACCAGGGAGGTCACTCTGCACAACACCGAAACGGGCAATGCCGATCGACTCATTGGCATGATGTACAGCCAGGGCGGTGTCGAAAGCCTGCTTAAGCTGGGTGTCACACAGTTGGTCGACGCCATTGAGCCGTTCAAACAGGCCATCCATGAAATACTGGGTGAAACTCTGCAACCCTGGTATGTGAGCTACCGCGTCCGGTTAGGCGTAAAGTAGGCGCCAGCCTGCCGCCGCCAGATTCGATGAATGATGACTACCCGCAGTCACCCTGCGGATATATAGGAGCCGATGAATGAAAGCTGCCGTATTCCATGCGCTCAAAGACATGCGCGTCGAAACCGTCCCCGATCCAGTCGTGACCGATGATGCCGTTCTGCTGCGTGTGCGCGCTTGCGCGGTGTGCGGGTCAGATATCCGTATCTTCAACTACGGTAACAACCGCATCACACCTCCCCAGATTCTGGGCCACGAGATCGCCGGTGACGTGGTGGCAGTGGGCAAGAATGTGACCAAGTTCCAGGTCGGTGACCGCGTATGCACCGGTGCGGATATCCCCTGCGGCGAGTGCAAGCCCTGCGAGGCGGGGATGGGCAACAACTGCCGGACCAATCTGGCCATGGGATACCAGTTCCCGGGCGGCTTCGCTGAGTATGTGCTGCTGGAGCGGCGTGTGGTAAACTTCGGCCCGGTCCACAAGATACCGGCCCATCTGAGTTATGCAGAGGCCTCCCTGGCGGAACCGCTCGCTTGTGCGATCAACGGCATCGAGATGACCGGCATGAACCCCGGTGAGACGGTGGTGGTGATTGGCGCTGGCCCTATCGGCTTGATGCTGGTGGAGATGGCGAAGTTCCAGGGAGCCGGCAAAGTGATTGTGGTGCAGCGCAGCAAAGCACGCATGGCGATTGCGAAAAGCTTCGGCGCCGATGTAGTGACCAGCCCGCTTGACGAAGACCCCGTGCAGCGTGTGATGGCTGAGACCGATGGAGAGGGTGCCGACGTGATCTTCACCGCCACCAGCTCGCTGGAGACCCAGGAGCAGGCTTATCGTATGCTGGCCTTCCGCGGACGGCTGAACCTGTTTGGCGGTCTACCCGCTGGCAGCGAGAAGCTGTGTATCGACAGCAACCTTCTGCATTACCGCGAGGCGCTCATGACCGGCTCACATGGCTCGGTGCCGCGACAGCATGGCCTGGCGCTTGACCTGATCGCGAAGGGTTGCATCGACGCCCAGAAGTATATCAGCGCGAAATACGACCTTGACCACATCCTGGATGCTCTGGCCCTTGCGGGAGACCATACGGTGTGCAAAGTGATCATCGAGCCTTAAGGAGCGAATAATGAGACCGAATATACTTTCCGCTTCGCTCCAGTGCGCCGATGTGCTGCACCTTGAGCAGGACCTGCAGAGCCTGAAGGCCGCAGGTGTCGAATATCTGCATATTGATGCTGCCGATGGGCACTTCGTGCCTAATCTGGGTGTGGGGATGGACTTCGCCAAGAAGGTGGCAAAAGCGAGTGACATCCCGCTGGATGTGCATTTGATGGTCAGCAACCCCGACTTCTGGGTGCCGAAAGTGATCGACGAGTTGAACCCGGCGATTGTCTGCTGGCACGCTGAGGCCACGAATCACAGCGTCCGGCTGGCTCAGACCGCGCGGGCCGCGGGAGCGAAGGCGGGCGTCTGCTTGAACCCAGGCACACCGGTGCATATGCTTGAAAACATCCTTCCTGAGGTCGATTTGGTGCTGCTGATGACCGTGAACCCCGGGTTTGCAGGCCAGAAACTAGTGGAGAGCACTCTGCGGAAGATCGAGACACTGGCCGATATGGCCGATGGTCTAGAAGTAGAGATCGATATCGCCGTCGATGGCAATGTCAGTTTCGAGGCAGGTCCACGCATGGCCGCCCTTGGAGCGAACTTCTTTATCTGTGGCACCAGCAGCCTTTGGCTGCCGGGTAATACGATCATGGACAACGCCGCGGCGTTCCGAAAGGCACTGGCCGAAGCCGAATAGTGTAAACTATAAGCGTGAATAAGAGATTCTATACCGGGGTGGGGGCTGTGATCGCAGCGCTCATCCCGGCTTTGTGTCAGAGCCAGCCTCTGCAAATCGACTGGTTTGGGCCGTCTCGGGCGTGGTATCCGCAGGCTGCAGGTGCCATCGAGTGGCGCGCGTGGTGTCGCCTGCTGCCGGAGGGCGGAATCCCCAGCGGTACTAGGATCGCCATCTACCCGGTCAGCGGTTTGGATTTTGGCGGAGGAAATGTGGTCCAGCCGTTGGAGTTATCCGCGGCGAAACCCGTGCAAGCCCTCTCGTTCGGATTGAACCTGAAGGGCAACGCCCCACCTGTTGCCTTCATCGCACCCCAAGACCCCGCCATGGTTCTAGCGAATGCTTCCACAGCCTATGTGGGCGGCACAGAGACCGGCATGGTCAAGCTGGGCAACTTGGGCGTTGGTCTGGTGGAGACCTCGGTGGGCACGGTGGTACGTTGGATGGTTCCTGAAGCTACCGGTTGGCGAACGGTGGGCGTGAGTGCTCCCTTAGTGAATGTGAACGCGAGCCTCAACAAGGGCGTGCGTCACAAGAGCAGCTTGAATGATGCCAAAATCAGCATGGTGAAGCCCGGAGTGGCCCGCATCACCGGCCAATGCGGTGACGGTGCGCGGGTGAGTGTCGATCTTACGGCCGCCTCGCTGACGACCATACGGGCTGATATCAGCTATACCGCCAAGGGTAACATGCAGGTTTGGGATGCCTGCCTGTTTGACCTGCGCGCGGGCGATGCGGACATCGGTAACGGCATCGGACTGGTGCCCCAGGTGGGCGCCTTCCCCTATAAATACAACGACCTGACCGCGGCCACCCCCAATAGCACCGCTACCGAGAAATCTGCACCTGCCGCGAGTTCCTGGATGGCCATGAGCGGGCAGTCGGGTGGTGTGGCTGTACAGCCGGTGGAGGCCTCGGTTCGGTCCGTGAGCAGTTCTGTGGAGTGGGACTTCGCCTCGCCCAACAACCCGTATCTTCAGAACAATGTGTGGTTTCGGGTCACGCCCCAACTTCCGGACATCCTTCCAATGAGCCTCAGCACAGGTCAAAGCATCAGCGTGTCGGTTCGTGTTCAGATATGTCCGGATAACCTCAGTGTGGAGCCGCTTCTATGGCCCTGGCTGAAGAATCGCAGCGTGGCCTGGCAAAACCTGAGCGGTGCCATGACGCCCATCGTGGACACTCCAGCGGAAACCGCTGTGCTCTCAGGGGACTCCAACGCCCTATTGGCACCTGGTGACACGGGCTTTGACCCGAACCAGATCGATGCTGCTACCGCCCAGAAGGCTGCTGCTGCTGCCAAAACGGCGCTCTTGACCGCCGATCCTGCCATGCAGATGCTGGCAAGCAGTTGGCTGAACAACGCCACCCAGCGGTTCTACGGGCGTGACGGATTCATTGACGCATCGGCGATGCTCTTACCTGAGATGGCGAGTGTGGCGATGAATAGTTGGACTGCGACCGGTAACGAGCAATGGGCTGGCTGCTTGCGCGATGTGACGGTCACCGGCTGTGCGTTGAACTCTCAAAAGCTGCAGCCCTGGGCTAGCCGGTTTGGTGGTGCCTACTTGCTGCGAAACGGATTGCCGATCAGCGACGAGCTGCTGGCGAAGCTTCCGGCAGCTAACGCCATGGGGCGGGTGCAGTCCAAGCGTGTGACGGTCGGCGTCTGGAGCGGGAGTGTGAGCGGCTGTGCGCCTTTCGGTGTCAGCACTGTCGGGTCCTTTTCCGTCACGCTGACTCGCGACGGTGCTCAGTTGGTGGTGATCAACGGCTGCCCGTTGCCAAAGGGCGTGAAGTTCGCAGGGGCACCTATGTCCGCAACTGACTGGAGTTATCTGCCCGACCGCAAGCTGCTGGTAGTGCGCCTTCCTGGTGCAGGGAGTCTGAGTGTAGGATTTTAGAGCATCAGTGACTGTCTTTTGGGGCATCTGCAGCTATAATGATATATCGACATCGGTCGCTATAGAGGCACAGATGATTAACTTAGTGCTTCAGTCATGACGGTGGCATTCATCGTAAGGAGGTCTCGACATGAGTAAAATACTACCCATCAACATTGATGAACTGCTTCATTGCAGAGGTGTGGAGTCGGCTCGTGTCGAGTTCAAAGGAAGCTGGGATGCAAAAACCACCGGTCACCAGGTCATCAAAACTATATGCGCCTTCGCGAATGACTTTCAGAACCTAAATGGCGGGTACATCGTCATCGGGGTCAAGGAGGAGAATGGTTGTGCTGTTTTGCCTCCAGTGGGTATTCTTCCAAACAGCCTGGATGTCATCCAAAAGTGGATCAGAGGGCATTGCAACACCATCGATCCTGAATACCAGGCTGTGTTTTCGCCTGAAGTGGTCGATGGTAAGCAGATTATGGTCATTTGGGTTCAAGCCAGCGACATCCGCCCGCACAGGGCACCCGATGGTGAAAAGGGGAGGCTCAAATTCTACGTTCGTATAGGCTCTGAAAGTGTTGATGCTGAAGCGAACGGCTTACTGCAGCAGCTATTGCAGCAAACGGCACGAGTGCCATTCGATGACCGTCGATCTTTGCATGCTCGCATTGATGATATCCGCGAGCGTAAAGTGCGTGAGTTTCTGAATGATATCCGTAGTGGCTTGGTTGATGAACCGGATACTAAGGAGCTTTACCGGAAACTGCGGATAGCCCAGCAGGTAAATGGTCATGATGCCCCAAGGAATATCGGTCTAATGCTGTTCAGCAATGATGCAGACGAGTGGTTCAATGGTGCCCGCATTGAGGTTGTGCGTTTTGCAGATGATGCATCTGGGAATGTCATTGAGGAAAAGGTGTTTCGAGGCGGTATTCAAGAGCAGCTTTCAAGTGTTCTCTCTCATCTAGAAGGCATATCAAGTGCCTATATTGAGAAACAATCGGATTCATTTTATGTGAAGGGCTGGGTGAGTTACCCACTACAAGCACTGCGAGAAGCACTAGTGAATGCCGTATACCATCGGTCATATGATGGGGAACCGGAACCGACAAAAGTGTATCTTTACCCAGGCCGTATAGAAATCATCAGCTACCCTGGCCCAGTCCAGGGGATTAAAATCGAGCATTTAATGCAGCAGATTCCCATGCCACCTGTACCTGCCCGAAACCGCCGGATAGGGGAGTTCCTTAAGGAGCTGAGGCTTGCGGAAGGGCGTGGCACCGGAATCCCCAAACTTTTTAAGGCGATGCGTGACAATGGTTCCGGTGACCCTCAGTTTGATTTCGATGATGACAAAACCTATTTTAGGGTGACCTTGCCCTCTCATCCAGCCATGCAGCAAAATGGTGGCTGAGCCATTATATACCACTGAAGTATGCAGGAGCCATTGTCGTATCCGCTAATGCGATGTGTTCTGCGTTTGTTGCACAATCGCGCCACTATACCGTGGCGCGATTGGTCGATGTGTATAGGTATATGCCGTATCTATTGATGAATTGGCGAACTACTTCAACCCCTCCAGCCGTGAGATGACTTCATCCTGCAGTGTCTTGCCGATGTTGGTGAAGTCGGCACTGTAGCCGGCGATGCGGATCATCAGCCCGTGGTACTGCTCAGGATGGGCTTGGGCGAGCTTCAAAGTTTCCGAATCCATGAAGTTGATCTGCAACTGACTGCCGCCCATGGCCACGTAGGCCTTGATGAGCGCCACGATGTTGGTTCGAGCTTCACTGGTGCGTGCATCAGCCGGGGCCAGCCAGATGGTGCTGACATTCCCACCCTGCAGATGTGAATGATCTAGCGTATAAAGTGACCTCAGTGTGTTGGTGACGCCCCGGTTGGCGAAGCCCTGCGATCCCGCCATCGAGTCCGCGAGTGTGTCGCCATTGCGGCGGCCGTCCAGCGTGTTTCCCATGTATCGCCCGTAGTCGATGTGCATGTTCTGCCCGCCGGAGAGATGCCCAAGTGCGATCGCCTTCCGTAATGGCGTAGAGCGCGATTCCAGGGCTTCCGAGAGCATCTTGACCAGTTTCGCGGCGAGATGGTCTACCTCTGGCTCACCTTGTCCAAATTTGGGCATTGCCTTCACCTGTTTTCGGAATGCCTCATCGCCGTCATCTAGCCGTGCTATGATCTCAGCCGGGCTCTCGTGCTGCTTATACACCAAGGTTGACCAAGAATAGAGCATATCAGCCGCGTTTGGCAGCCCGATGGCGGCGTATTGTGCCATAGTGTTCACCGCACCGCCTTTGGTCAGATCAAGGCCCTTCTCCAGACAGCAAGGCATGAACATGCTGAAACCCAGATACAGTGGGCTGGTTTCGTCCATCCATATGGTGGTGTCGCGCACGGCGTCGGCCACGATGTCGATGTGCTGCTGCATTCTGAGCCAGAGGGTTTGCTCCGATGGCTCATCTGACGCGGCGGTTTCGCGGATGACATCGTCGACAAGCAAAGCCAGGTTGATCCAGCCATTGGGTGATCCCCAGTTGCTTTTCCCCGGGCTAACTACCTCAGTGCATCCGCCAAGAGCATATCCACGTGCCTGTTCCGTTGGGATACCAACGCGTTCCAGACCCCTGATGATGGGCTCGTCTCCATAGAAGTTAGGCTCTGAAAGGCCCTCCGCCAGCATCTGCACCGCAAAGTCAATGACCTCGTCCGGTGTGGTGGTGTTCAGGCGGACATATACGGTGGGGCGTGAGAGCCGCACATTGCGGATAGCCTTCAGGTAGAGCATGGTCAGCTCGTTGCAGGCATCCGAGCCGTCAGGGTGTAGCCCGCCCAGCGTGAGGGTGTGGATGCTGCTGACATTGCTGTCGGCCTCCGAGTAGTCACGGTGCGCTTTGATGAGCAGGCACTCGATCAGTTCCTGGGCCTCCTCTGGCGTGATGCGGCCCTCGGCAAGGTCTTTGCGGTAGAAGTCGATGAACAACTGGTCATGCCGTCCCATATCCCAACTGCAGGTATGGTAGAAGAACCAATAGCTCTGCAGAGCCTCACGGAAAGTCCCTGCCGGTTTCGCAGGCACCTTGCTGCAGATGGCTGCGATCTCCCGCAGCTCCTTCGCTCGTTGAGGATATTCTTCGCAATCAGCCATTCGCAAGGACTCAGTTGCGTAATTTGCGGCCAGTTGCATCACGGCTTTATGAACTGCGATATAAGCTTGAGTGAAGATTAGCTCCTCACCGCTTCGGTCTTTTGCCAGCTCCTCAGCACGCCCGATGATGCCCTCGCAACCGATATTGATCAGGGCTTCATAGTCTGCGATGCGGTGGCAATGGGCGGTCATGGGAGAAATCAGGCTGCGTAGTGCCATCGCCTTCAAGTCCGCACGATCCGGGGGTACCATCTTGGCGTATTCAGGCACGTAGGCATCGCCGTCAGGAACCCATCCGCCAACCTCAGGACTGTCTTGAGGAGCTCGCAGCCGTGCGCCGACGATTAACTCACCCGGTCGGATGTAAGGCGGCAGGTGGCTCCAGATCGCGGAGGTGGCCATTGCGAACTGCTCTATGGGATGTGCCGGAGATACCGCACCATAAGTCCGGCAGGTCTCAGCCCACTGAATCCATGGGGTGAATTTCATGTTCGCGGCTTCGTGGGCCATCATCTCAGTGCGGGGGGTGATTCCTCTGCGCAGTGCGCTTTGAAGGCCCCGTGATACTGTTGCTACTGCCATTTTCCGTGCGATCCTCCGGTGTGGTTTGGGTGCGTATGGTTATATTGTAAAGAGCTATTGGTAGTCTATCCTTGACGATATGGCCAAAAACCCGCATAATATGGCCATAACACAGGAATGGGGTAACTATGAGCACGGAGATCGTCTACTACCAGTTCCCGGATGATGGGTTGCCGATCGATGTGATGATGGTGGACACCCCGGAGTTCAGCTATCCCATCCACACGCACCCTTTCATTGAGCTGGTGTTGATCTTGTCGGGACAGGGCACACATGTGCTGGGCGATACGCCGGTGCCGGTGCAGGCGGGGGATGTGTTTGTGGTGGTGCCAGGCAACGTCCATGCCTACTTGAACATGGCCCGGTTTCGGTATATCAACGTGCTATTCCAGCAGGAGGCACTCAGCGAGGAACTGCCGGACCTGCGCCGAATCCCCGGGTATCACGCGCTTTTTGAACTGGAGCCGCACCTGCGCCTACAAAACGGCGGGAGAAGCCGGCTCCACCTCAATGCGGAAGACATCCCGTATGTGATCGCCAGGGCGGAACAGATACGCACCGAGCGGAGAAGCACGGAGCCTGGTTATAAGCTGGTGGTGAAAAGTGCTCTGGTGCAGTTGGTGGTGTTTCTTTCGCGACGCTACGAGCAGATGGAGCACCACTCAGCGAAGATGCTGGTCAACCTGGGCGAGGTGATCAGCTACATGGAGCGGAACTACAGCTCAGCGATCTCCCTGCCGGAGTTGGCCAGAGTGGGTTGCATGTCGCAGCGTAACCTGATTCGGCAGTTCCGCACCGCCACGGGCCATTCGCCCGTGGACTACATGATTCGTCTGCGAATCCGTCATGCGCTGGAGCTGCTGCGGGATGAGAATCTGAGCGTCTCCCAGGTATCAGCCAGGGTTGGGATAGGTGACAGCAACTACTTCACCAGGCAGTTTGCCCGCGTGATGGGCATGACACCCCGACGCTACCGCTCTTCATTGAAGGAGTGATGTTGCTAGTATCTCGTCGTAGGGGCGCACCTTGTGAGCGCCTTAAACTAGGACTATCGCAAGAACAACGATTAGGGCGCCCACAAAGGACGCCCCTATGGCACTATCAGTTACAGCCTAAGCCGCCATGTCAGCAGGGGAAGATGCTTACCCCGGAATTTCGCCAACACCCTTCAGCACGATGCCAGGGTTGTACGGGTAGCGGTTCATGCTGCGTTCGTCGCTGACGCCGCTCAACACCAACACTGTCTCGATTTCGCTTTCTATACCCGCAATGATGTCTGTGTCCATACGGTCACCCACAATCACCGTGTCTTCGCGCTTGGCACCCAGCCGTCGCAACGCGTGGCGCATCATCAGCGGGTTCGGTTTACCAACATAGTAGGCCTTTCGGCCGGTGGCCAGTTCGATCGGGGCCGTCAGAGCACCGCAAGCGGGCACAATGCCACGCTCGGTGGGGCCGGTGACATCAGGGTTCGTGCCGATCAGCTTGGCTCCCTGACGGACCAGGTGGCTGGCTTTTTCGATCTTGTCAAAGCTGTAGCTGTGTGTCTCGCCAATGACCACATAGTCAGGGGTGTAGTCGTTCATGGTGAAGCCCGCCTCATAGATGGCGTTAGTTAGCCCTGCATCACCGATGACATAGGCGCTCCCGCCCGGGCATTGGCTAGCCAGAAAACTAGCGGTCGCAAGCGCACTGGTGTAGAAGTGCTCTTCACCGACCTGCAAACCCATCCGCTCCAGCTTCTGCGATAGCTCACGGGCGGTTTGCTGACTGCCATTCGTCAGAAAAAGATATTTTTTGTTGCTGAGCTGAAGCCACTCCAACAACTCCTTGGCACCGGGCAGCAGGTTGGGGCCGTGGTAAATCACACCGTCCATGTCGCAGATGAAAGCCGGTTTATTTCGGATAGCCTCAATGGTAATGCGTATCTCCAAGATTTCTCTCCCGTAAGCTGATCTTTACAACACCATTGTACTGCACGGATGTTAACAACAGCATTTGGTGTTCCCATATCACGCTGTCGCCGTGTAAAATGATCAAGGAGGGTAATACATTGACTACTATCACCAATATTCACGCTTACCAGCTTTTTCAACGAAACAATAACGGCAAGGCGACGGTCTCCGTGGAGGGCACTGGCCAACCCTCATCCTCTTTGGTTGTGGAGGGAGCCGGATTTACAAGCCAGCAGGCGGTGACCCTCAGTGCAGACCGATGGTCTGCTGATGTGGAACTGCCGACAGGAGGACCATATACACTCTCTTTAGACGGTGTGATGGTGACCCCGCTGTTTGTGGGTGACATCTGGGTTCTAGGTGGACAAAGCAACATGGAAGGCTGCGGAGATATGGTGGACATGGAGACATCCCACCCGCTAGTGGTCTCCTATAATCTGGCCGAAAAGTGGGAGCAGGCCGAAGAGCCGCTGCACTGGCTGATGGACTCCATAGATAGCTGCCACATTTCGCAGGAAGAACCGGCGCACAGTGAGGCGATTGCAGAGGCCCGACGCGTGCGCACGAAGGGTGCGGGATGCGGGCTTTCCTTCGCTAAGTATATGGTGGAAGCCACAGGAGTTCCGATTGCACTGCTTCCCTGCGGTCACGGCGGAACCCGCATGTGGGAGTGGGATCCCTCGATGCTCGAGCTTGGCGGAGCCAGTTTGTATGGCAGCATGATGCGCCGCATCGACGTGGTCGGTGGAAAAGTAGCCGGGATGCTGTGGTATCAAGGCTGCAGCGATGCCATGACGCCTGGTGACCCTCCGCTGTTTGCCCAGCGGCTTCGCGATTTTGTCACAGCGGTGAGAACGCATCTGAATATGCCGGAGTTGCCGTTCTACCAGGTGCAGATCGGCAAGGTTTTTGTAGAACCCAACAAAGATCTGGTGGTTTGGTGGAATCAAATTCAGAACGACCAGCGGGAATCTGAGATGGACATACCGCATCAAGCGATGGTCAGTGCCATCGACTTGCCCAACGACGACCTGATCCACATCGGCACTTGGGCCCAAAAGCGGCTAGGGTTGCGGTTGGCGAAAATGGCGTTAGGCGAAGTGACCACCATCAAACTGGAGCGGGCCTGGCAGTCATCTCCATGCGAAGTGCGTGTGCGGTTCTCTGGTGTGAATGGACGCCTCGTGAGCCCAGGGCAGTTGAGCGGCTTCAGCCTGCGCACGGTCGATGGCGAGCCTTACCACAGCCTTTATAACCAAAAAGTTGATGAGGCGAATCCTACGGAGGTTCTCTTGAAAATCCAGGATCCGCTCAGAGAAGATTTGGTTGTGTGGTATGGATGGGGGCTTTATCCGCTATGCAACCTGGTGGACGAACAGGATATGCCAGTGGCGGTGATGGGGCCGATTAACATCGAAAGGCTGCCGCTGGAATGAAGATAGGGGTCAGTGCCGTACAAGGCGACTTCCATGCCCATATCGCCGCACTGACACAGTGCGGGGTTGACGTTGTCGAGGTGCGCCTGCCGGCGCACCTCGACGGTATCGATGGGTTGGTGATACCGGGGGGCGAAAGCACCGCCATCATCAA
Source organism: Armatimonadota bacterium (assembly GCA_963677485.1). Classification (GTDB taxonomy): domain Bacteria; phylum Armatimonadota; class HRBIN16; order HRBIN16; family HRBIN16. The sequence goes on from OY781964.1 coordinate 3,897,283, forward strand.
AATGATGCGGTTGTATGGTCTAGATAGTGCCATCTGTGAGCGGGCCGGAGCGGGGTTGCCTATCTATGGCACCTGCGCAGGATTGATCGTGATGGCCCGGCAGATCGCTGACTACCCAGAGCAGCCCTCCCTCGGTCTGTTGGACATCGTGGTGCGGCGGAACGCCTTCGGGCGGCAGGTGGACAGTTTCGAGACCGAACTGAGTATCCAAGGTGTGCCAGGGGATCCCATGATGGCGGTGTTTATCCGTGCTCCCTACGTGCAGAGCGTGGGTAATGGTGTGGAAGTGCTGGCTGAGGTGAAGGGGCATCCCGTTTTAGTGAAGCAGGGCAACCTGCTGGGAGGCGCGTTTCATCCAGAGCTAACCAACGACTTGAGGCTGCATGAGCTGTTCCTGCGTATGGTCCAAGATGGCAATAAGTAGCACTCGATGGCCATAATACTGGCAATCGACTTCGGCAAGGCGCGTCTTGGCCTGGCAATCTGTGATGGTCTGGAGATGATGGCGCACCCGTTGCGCACGATTCATCGTCAAAGCAACCTCAAAGATACGGAGATCATCAAGCATATCTGTGTGGAACGTGAGGTCGATATATTGGTGGTGGGTATGCCGTTCTCTCTGTCGGGCCAAAAGCAGATCGCAGCGGAGGCAGTCGACCGATTTATCGACTTCCTGAGGGAGAATATCGCATTGCCTATCGACACCGTCGACGAACGTCTGACCAGTGCGGAGTCGAACAAGCGGCTGATCGAAATGGACATCAGCCGAAAAAACCGGAAGAATGTGGTGGACCAAATGGCGGCAGCCCTGATTCTGGAAAACTACCTCGCCAGACGGCGATGTGCAAAGGACAGCTAGTTGGCAGCAAAGAAACGGAGACCGAACAATCGAGGATCAGTGATCTTGCTGCTGGTATCGCTGATCATCGTTTCAGCTTACGCTGTCTACATCGCATTTACACCGGTTGGTGAAGGGCCATCGAAGCTGGTGGCTGTGGGGGAGGGGGCGACCGCTCAGAGAGTGGCGACTCGGCTAAAGTCACGTGGGGTGATTCGCAGCGAGATCGCCTTCCAGCTGGTGGTTCGCTGGCAAAAGCAGGCTTCCAAGCTTCAACCGGGCACCTACGAAGTCAGCCCCGCCATGACCTTGGTCGATATCGCCAACATGATCGCATCGGGGCACACGGCGTTGGGCATGGTGACCATTCCCGAAGGCTTCACAGTTAAACAAATTGCCGGCAGACTGCAGCAAGCGAAGGTCTGTTCGGAGCAGCAGTTTATAGATTTCTGCACCACAAGCGGTAAATCACTGACTGCACCCTACAAACTTCCCGCTAACCTTGAAGGGTATCTATTTCCAGACACATATCATCTTCCAGTGGGGTTGGGTGCCCGTGCTTCGGCACAGGAAATGGTCTCGGCCACAACCCGGCAACTCTATAAGCCCAACCTGAAAGCCATCGTGTCACAGAAGCTGATCTTTCACCAACTTCTAACGGTGGCGTCGCTCATCGAGCGTGAGGCTAAAGTGGCGGTTGACCGCCCCATGATTTCCGGCGTGATACGCAATCGGCTGGCCAAGGGAATGAGGCTTCAAATTGATGCGACTGTTCTCTATGCGAAGAAGCAGCATCAGGCCATTGTATACCGCAAGGATCTGTGGGTAGAATCACCATATAACACCTACAGAAATGCAGGGCTTCCGCCGGGGCCGATCGCCTCACCAGGCGTCAGCTCATTCAAGGCTGCATTGAAGCCCGCCGGTACCAAAGCTTTGTATTACGTCGCAAGGCTTGATGGATCCCATCTGTTTTCGGACACATACGAAAAGCATCTGGCAGCCGTAAAACGCGTCAGAAGGAGATAAACTTGCCATTCTCGAATAGCACGAAACCGAAAAAGCGAGGATGGATGCGCTGGTGCCCCGACCAGATGGAAATCAAGGTGACCGATATATCGGCCGATTCGTTGTTAGAGAATGGCTTTCAAGCCGTTTTACTGGACATAGACAACACTATCATCCCGTGGCAGGGCATGGTGATTTCGGATGCTGTACACGCTTGGGTAGGCACCTTGCGCAAGGCAGGTATCAAAGTATGCCTGGTGTCTAACACGCACAGGCCCAAGCGTTTGTCAGCTCTAGCTCAGTCGCTGGGGGTCGTCCATGTGCCACATGCAGGAAAACCCCGTCGGCGGGGCTTGCGGCAGGCCCTTGAGGTTCTGGGTGTCGATATCGATCACGCTGTGATGATTGGCGATCAGGTGTTTACCGACATATGGGCAGGCAACCGGATGCGCATGAATACCATACTGGTGCAGCCTGTAGATGGGCGTGAGTTTTTCGGCACTAAGATCAGCCGTGCGCTGGAGAGGGTTCTGATGTGGGGATATCGCCGTCGGGGCAAGCTGCCTACACAAAGGAACCTGTCTGCCGATTCTGAGAGTCAAACAAAGTAAATGCATATAGACGGACGCACCAAAATCATAGGGGTGATGGGCTGGCCGGTGGAGCATACGCTCTCACCCGCCATGCAGAACGCAGCACTTGAAGAGATGGGTATCAACTGGGTGTACGTGCCCATGTCTGTCAACCCAGACGACCTCAGTGATGTGGTGGCAGGCTTGCGGGCCATCCACTCGCCAGGATGGAACCTCACCATTCCACACAAGCTGAATATCCTCCCACTGCTTGATGTGGTGACGCCTGAGGCGAAAGCGGTTGGTGCTGTGAACACAGTAGTGCGGCGGGATGATTTGCTGATTGGGTATAACACCGATATTGCAGGTTTTTTACGGTCTGCAGAAAAAGAAGGGTTTAAGCCAAGTGGTGGCGAACCTGTAATGGTGGCCGGAAGTGGGGGGGTAGCCCGCGCAATTACGTATGCTTTGTCCCACGCCGGTTGCGATTTGACCGTTGTGAGCAGAAATCTTCAAAAAACCGCCCAGATGTGCGCGGAAATAGAGATAACTGCCAACGTAATAGAGTACCATGATGAACAGGTGCCTTCCATTATGCAGCGTTCGCAGTTATTAGTTAACGCGACATCACTAGGTATGGGTGCGCAAGCCGATTGCTCGCTGCCCCTGCCGTTGGAATTGCTGAATAAAAGCGCATTAGTCTTTGATACAGTATATTCACCAGCAGAAACTAGACTGATGAACCAGGCCAGGCAATTAGGGCATCACGCCTGCAATGGGCTTGGAATGTTGCTGATGCAGGGAGCGGCTGCGTTAGAGTTATGGACACAGAGAGATGTGCCCATAGAATCGATGAACAACGCGATACAGCAAGCGTTTCAGAGCAGATAACAAATTGCTCCGCGTGACTGCGTGTGATATAATCGCGTTGATGTTGCGTTCTAGCAGCAAGAAACCGGACAGCAATTTACAGTTCGAATAAGGGGTTATCACAACGATGGCAGTAGTCCGAAAAAGCCTTGCCGACTATCTCGTAGAGAAGGGTTATGTAAGCCGAGACAATATGGCGAACGCCCAGAAGATTCAGAAGAGCACTGGCGGAGAGCTTGGACGGATCCTCATCGAGAACCAGTTGGCGACACCCGCTCAGGTAGCTGAAGCGAAGGCTCATGAGCTGGGCATTCCCTACGTGGATCTGCGTGCGTTCAAGATCGATCCCGCCGCTGTGAGCACGATTTCCGAAAGAATTGCACGGCAGCATAAGGTCCTTCCGATTCGTAAAGACGGCAACGTGCTTATCGTGGCCATGTCAGACACCAACAACGTCGGTGCTTACGATGACCTTAGGCTCGTGACCCGCTGTACTATCCGGCCGGCCCTTGCCAGTCCGGATGCTATCGAAGAAGCAATCGCCAGAGTATACGCTTCGGCGGTTGTGGGCACTTTGCCCGGAACTCCGGCTACAACTACGGGTCAGCCTGTGGCCCCCGCACCGGCGGCACCAGCAGTACCTACCTCTGCAGTGGCCAATGCACCTGCCGTGTCGTCTGGAGCATCGATGTCCAGCGCTATCGGTAATGTGAAGGCTGATGTGGCGACCTTTGGCTTCGGTGATGATGCTGATGCAGAAGATACAGAAGCGGCTCGCCGTGTGGCTGAAGAAGCCCCGATCGTCCGTATCGCTAACACCATCATTCAGCAAGCTGTGCGCGAACGTGCCTCTGACATCCATGTGGAGCCTCAAGAGCGCGGCGTCCGGGTAAGGTACCGAATCGACGGTGTGCTACACGAAGTCATGACCGTTCCTCGACACGTGCAAAGCCCGCTCATTTCGCGATATAAGATTATGTCCGACATGAACATCGCTGAGCGCCGTGTACCTCAGGACGGACGTATCGCTGTCCGTGTTGATGGAGCCGACTTCGACCTTCGTGTCAGTTCTATTCCTGTCCACCTTACTTCAGGGCAGTCTGAAAAGATCGTCATGCGTATCTTGGATAAGAACAGCGTGTTAATCGGTCTTGATAAACTTGGCTTCCTGCCCGATGTTCAAGCCCAATTGGAGGAGCTGGTGATTCAGCCTAACGGAATGGTGCTCTGCACCGGCCCGACTGGTTCTGGTAAAACCACCACGCTTTACTCAGTTCTCAATAAACTGAACTCCGTTGAGAAGAACATTGTGACCATTGAAGACCCGGTAGAATACCAGCTTCCTGGTATCTCCCAGGTTCAGGTGAACAAGAAGGCCGGACTGAACTTTGGCATCGCCTTGCGTGCCTTCCTCCGACAGGACCCTGACATCATCATGGTCGGAGAGATGCGTGACCTTGAGACCTCTTCTATCGCCATTGAATCTTCACTAACGGGACACCTCGTGCTCTCCACTCTTCACACCAACGACGCTCCGTCTGCGGTTATTCGTATGGTAGACATGGGAGTTGAGCCCTTTTTGATCTCCGCGACCGTAATTTGCGTCCTTGCCCAGCGTTTGGCTCGTCGAATATGTAAGGACTGCAAAGAAGAGTATCAAGCACCTGCAACTGTTCTTCGAAGATTCGGCTTCCGGCCGGAGAATCCAGACCAGATGGTGACACTCTACCGTGGACGCGGTTGCGACAGTTGCCGTAATACAGGCTTCCGAGGACGCTTGGGCATTCATGAGATGATGCGTATGAACGACGAAATTGCTGAACTCATTGCCCGACGTGCACCATTGGCCGACATCCGTGATGCGGCTAAAGCTTATGGCATGATGGAGCTCCGCGAAGATGGTCTGAAGAAGGTTCTTTTGGGATATACCACTCCAGAAGAGGTTATGTCCGTCGTATTCACCGCGGGACGCTAACCAGCGTTCCGCATCCGTATCGAACCATCTAGGGAGTAATTAGTTTGGAAAGCAATCAGCCCGATGCCCAGACTCCAATAGGAGCTCCAGGCGCTGCCTCTTCTCGTACGAATAAACTCGACGACACGCATCTCGATGAGTTGCTGCGAATCCTGGTAGAAAAGAATGGTTCTGACCTTCATCTGTGTGTGGGTGTTCCGCCTATCCTTCGTGTAGATGGTAAGCTTCAACCCACTAACTATGATAAGGCGACCGCTCAGTTATGCCAGCGTCTGGTTTATGACATTCTATCTGACGAGCAGATTCAACGTTTTGAGTCCTCTATGGAGCTTGACTTTTCCTATCAAATGCAGAAGATTGCACGCTTTCGTGTAAATGTCTTCCGCGATCGTGGCTCGGTAGCTGCTGCATTCCGACTGATTGCTACCCGTATTCCTACGATCAAAGACTTAAAGCTGCCGGGTATTCTTGAGGACTTAACTCGAATTCCCCGTGGATTGATCCTGGTGACAGGGCCTACAGGTTCTGGTAAGTCCACCACATTGGCCGCTATGATCAACCAGATCAATACGGAACGAAGCTGCCACATCGTGACAGTCGAGGACCCTATTGAATACCTTCACCAGCACAGATTTAGTGTCATCAACCAGCGTGAGTTGGGACAGGATACCAAATCTTTCACCAATGCTCTGCGCGCCGTTCTTCGAGAAGACCCAGATGTCATTCTGGTTGGAGAAATGCGTGACACAGAGACGATCCACCTGGCCATTACCGCTGCCGAAACCGGACACCTTGTGATGGCCACCCTACACACCAACTCTGCCGCGCAAACCATCGACCGTATGGTTGACGTGTTCCCTCCTGGGCAGCAGGAGCAGGTGCGTGTGCAGTTGTCAAACTCACTACAAGCGGTTGTGTGCCAGCAGTTGCTGCCAAAAGCAGGACAGCCGGGACGCGTACCCGTCAACGAGATCATGATTGTGACCCCGGCCATCCGAAACCTCGTCCGCGAGGCCAAGGCTCACCAGATCACATCCATGATCCAGACTAGCGGCGCCATGGGGATGATAACCATGGATCAATGCTTGCGTGACCTGTATCAAAAGGGCTTGATCACTATGGAAGTGGCCATGAACGCAGCCATATCACCTGACGAACTAAAGAAACTCATTAGCTCCGATGCCTTGACTGGACAATCCGGTACTACAAACACCGGTTCGTCTCGTCCTGGTGCTCGGTAAGGCAACTAGGAGGCTAAACTATGCCAGCATTTGCCTATTCATTCCGCGATTCCCAAGGTGTTGTACGACAGGGAACAAGTGAAGCGGAAACTCCAGATGTACTAAAGCAGCGTCTGGAAGAGCAAGGGTTTACCGTTGTCGAAATCAAACAGGTTCGCACACGCCCGAAATTCCAATTTGGACGAGTGAACCTGAAAGACTTGTCGCTATTCTGTCGCCAGTTTTCCACGATGGTGGATGCCGGCGTAAGCTTGGTACGCTGTTTGGATGTACTGTCATCACAGACAGCCAGTCCAACCCTTCGTAAGGTTCTGCGTGAAATCCAGGCAGAAGTGGAAAGTGGACAGAGCCTTTCCAAATCGATGGCGAAATATCCGGGGATATTCAACAACTTATTTGTTGGACTTATCCGCGCAGGTGAAGTCGGAGGCGTCTTGGAGGAATCCCTCCAACGACTAGCCGCCTTCTTGGAATCTGACGTGGAACTTCGTCGTAAGGTAAAGTCCGCTATGACATACCCTGTCATCGTGGTTGTGGCCGCTTTGAGTATCGTGGGCTTCCTGGTCACGTTCATCCTGCCGAAGTTCTTTGATCTCTTCAAGGACTTAGGAATCAAGGAAGACCAGTTCCCGGCCATGACTAAGGCGTTGATGGACATCTCGAACTTCATGGTCCAACGCTGGTACTTCGCAACATTAGGTTTCATAGTGTTTGCGATTGCCTTCAAGGCGTTGATCTCGACCAAGTTTGGACGTCGAGCGTTCGACCTGGTCAAGTTGAAGGCTCCTGTATTTGGTCCACTTAACCACCGCGTCGCCATCGCCCGGTTCGCCCGGACCCTTGGTACGCTGCTGAGTTCTGGTGTGCCTATTCTTGGTGCGCTTGAGACAGTGGCCGGCACGGTGTCCAACGAGATGATCTCCGAAGCGATTATGGAAGCCCGTGCTCGTATCCGTGAGGGAGACCGAATAGGACCCCCACTGGAGAAGAGTGGGCTTTTCCCTCCCATGGTTGTACACATGGTGTCCATTGGTGAGGAGTCTGGTGCATTAGACTCGATGCTGGAGAAGGTAGCTGAGTTCTACGAATCTGAAGTAGACGCAGCTTTGGCTTCACTGACATCGGCGATTGAACCTGTGCTGATTGTTTTCCTTGGAGGCATGGTCGGGTTCATCGTTGTGGCGGTTATGCTGCCGCTGTCATCTCTAATTGCCAACCTGTCCGGTGGAAGTGGGGATGAGTAATGAGGCTCTACGCGCCATGCCATATTGGTATGGCGCAAGCCTCCTTATCCTTTTTGGGGTGACGATAGGAAGCTTTCTTAATGTGCTGATCTATCGGTTACCCAGAGGCATATCAATCGTTACACCTCGGTCACACTGTCCGAGGTGTAAGCATGTTCTAGCAGAGCGGGACTTAGTCCCGCTCTTAAGCTGGATGGTGCAGGGCGGGAAATGCCGTTATTGCAAAACCCCCATCAGCCCGCGTTATATGCTGGTAGAAGCTCTGACCGGAGTTTTGTTTTGGGGTGCATTTCATAGGTTTGGATATAGTATAGCGTTAATACCAACTTGCATATTCATGTCATGCCTGGTAGCTGCTTTTTTTATTGACATGGAATGCTACATCATACCAGACAGCCTGAATTTCGTTGCGTTGATGTGTGGGGCTTTCGTGGGTATGACCCAGGGAACTTACGCTAGCTGGGCTGTTGGGGGATGGTATCCTCCGCTTTGGCTGATCTCTTCGACGGTATCAGTCGGTGTGTTTGCACTTATTACGATCATTGGTCGTGCCGTTTTTGGGCGTGATGCCATGGGGTTTGGTGACCTTAAATTGGCAAGGGCGATTGGGGCACTATTACCGTTAATGCTGGCGATGTTTTCTTACGCTGTTGCGGTCGTACTCGGTACTGTATTTGGCATCGCCCTGGTAGTCCGTAACCGTCGAAAGATGGCGGTGGAAACTAAAGAATCGTCCGCTTCATCTGGCGATGTACCATTAAGCATCTGGCAGACGGTCTGGTACAGTCTGGCGGTGCTGTTTTGGGTTGATATGGTGTTAGATTTTATAGCCTGGATCAACCGGAAGGCTGTAGAACCTGAGGATACAGAAGAAGTAACTGGACCAACCATATTGCCTTTTGGCCCTTGTATGGTAATGGGAGCATTCTGTATGATCTTTTTCGGTGATACCTTCGTTACCCTGTGGTCTACCTACATTAGGTGGGCAACAGGTGGTCAATAGTACACAACGGGGAACTGTCTATCGGGCCAAGGCGTCCAATAAGCAGACAAGAAAGGAAGGCGAAAATATGCGCTCCTTCAAAATGAATAATCGGGGATTTACGATGGTGGAACTACTCACCGTCATCGCCATCATCGCTATTTTGGCAGCGATTCTATTCCCTGTGTTTTCCACAGCTCAAGAGAAGGCCCGCCAAGCCTCGTGCATGGCGAACATGAACCAAATCCAGCAGGCACTGAAGATGTACAAGCTGGACGAGAGGGTTTATCCTGAGATGCTGGTTGGCCCGGTCTTTACTAATAGTAATGGCTCGCTGATGGAATTTTCGCGTATACAATACGGCTTCCTAATGAAAGCATACGTGAAGGACCATACCATCTTTCATTGCCCTAATAACAGCTCCAGGAGCGGCATGGATGTCACCCCTGAGATGCGAATCTTGCGGCCTGACCCCAATGATGATAACAACCGCACCTATGGGAGCAGCACCGACTACTACGGCATTACTTATCAAGTAAATGGAATCACAGCTTATACTTATGCATTTGAAAGCTATAGCGTGGGTAAAGAGTGTGACGGCAGTTTTACGGAGAAGTATAATGTCTATCGGCCGTACATGCCTGTAGCAAATAATGGTGCCTACGAGAGCGGCAAGTCTGATGATATGTGTCAACTGCAGTATAACAATCCTCCTGAAAACACTATCGTAACCTGGTGTACTAGTCACCGTAACTGTAACGGGTTACTGCCTGCTCCCCAAAGCTTCGACCTCGTACTGCTTCTCAATGGGTCTGTCAAACGCGTGGACAGCATGCAGATGCTCACTCGCTCAAACGGCAACGACCCTAACTACAATGCAGATGGCAACAACGAGCTTTGGTGTCTGAAGTAGTCATACTGTTGGATGGCAAAGACAACCAAGCTATTGTGCAGGGATGCAGGGAGGCGAACTAAGATGAAATGGAGCCAAATGCGAAGCAAACGCGGATCGACTCTGATAGAAGTATTGGCGGCGATTGCGGTCTTGGCCCTCGGTATCTTGGCGCTTCTACGAGTATTCCCTGCGGGATTTGCACTGACAAAGAATGCTGAGAACCGAACTCTGGCGGTATCACTCATCCGGCAGGAGATGGAGCACTGGAAAAATAACGCTGCTTCACTACCCAAGTCCGTGATGCCTGTGTTCGTTGATGCGACAGGCGATTTGGTCTACCAGCCCAATGTGCATCCCGACCGAATGACTCTGACAGCCGACGAGAAAGCGCAGTTAGCAGCCCTCAACATAGACCCCTATTGGTTTGAAGGAGCTAACCGCTTCCGACGCGTATACGGAGAAGCGGCGCGTATACCTGTACCTACACCTATCAACTACGGTCTAGGAACTCAGCAGGGCGGGCTCTACATCATGATGACAGGCCCCGTCTATTACCGCGAGTATCGTAATGGCGGCACATTGAACGGCAGTAACATCAACGTGCATGGCGGTGCGATGCGACGGCTGCAGTTCGATACTGACGAACGCACTCCTAGGCTGCGAAATGCCAGGGATTACGCTATCAACTACGACACAAACAGCGATTCACAGTATGAAGATGTGAGTATCTATGTTTACCCTGTCAAATATTCACGAATCTATACCATAAATTTTGACTACTACTCTGCTCAGACCGGCAAAAGCAGGCTGTATTCAGCGAACAAGTCTTTTGAAGTAGGGCCGAATGAAAGTGGCCCTATCAATTTGGACACTGAACCGAGCAAAGACGGAAAAACCGTGATGGAATCTGGCTGGGAGATGCGATGGGGCAGTGAAGAGCTCAGCCGCGAGTTCCGTCAACTGGACGCGACCGCTCCAGCGGGAAGTGCTGATGCCGACTGGTCTGATGACCCATATGAATATAAGATACTGCCCGTAGGCGATATCGCCACGATAGCCACCGGGATTACCGTGAGTGCTGGCGAAGCGAATGATACTGCGAATGTTGGTGTCATCTTGTTTAACCCACTCGGGCGTGACTATGTGGAGCGCACTGCACGCGGAGCCGTCCCGCTGACAGCTTACATTGACTACGATGTGATGGACTGGCGCGTCATACGTGAAGACCGCCTGGTTACGGGTGTTCCATCCGACATCAAGTTAACTTTGGGTCATATCAAAACGCGCGGAAGCTTCGACGAAAACAACGTAAGGTATCGCGGCATTGTCCATGGTGTCTCATCGCCAGACTTTGTGGCCGTGAACCTGACCACAGGGACGACCTTACAACCTCGAACACCTGCAAATCCCAATGGGGATTACGAGGTAGATTATCGGTCAGGTGTGGTGAAGATGCTGAACGATTCGGTAGTGAATGCCAATGTGAGGTTCTACTATCAGGCCGAAGATGATTGGGGTATTCAGCTCATCAAGCCTTTCGACCTTTACAGAGAGCGTCTTAGCCCTAGCCTTTCCCAGCGTGAGTTCTATGTTGGTGGAAGCGATAATGGTGTTGGTAATTCTACCCGTATATACTTCCCGATTACGGATGCCAACAAGAGCGTGAGTATCTCTGAGATACATTACGTAAATTCAAGCGGCACCATTATCACGTTGCAGGATGTTCCGTTCCAGATCAGTCCTCAAACCGACAACACTGGTCTGTGTTGGGTGAATGTGAAGGCGATAGCGCCAGACATGGATACATTCGATTTCGATAGTTACGGATATGCTGTTCGTGGCGTGACCGGTACCTCCTTCAAGGTCAGAGCGATCTGGTATGAAGACGGCCGGGTGCGCATGCGTGACCTCGAAACGATGTTAGTCAGGGAGGCTGAATGATGAAGCCCACGAGAGCTTATAACATAGCGGCAAATCGGGCCTTTACTTTGATGGAACTGTTGGTGGTCATCGCGATCACTAGCATCCTCATGGGGATTATCATCAAGCCGATGATTGATACTTTCAACATGACTCAGCGTGTGCAAAAGATTGCAGATGCACAGAGTCAGGGGCGTTTGATCATCGCTCAGATCACGCGTGAAATGCAGGATGCGACCTACATCTTTGATAATAGCCTGGTATTCAACCCGTACAGGAAACCGGCTGGCGATGCACTAAAAAGGGACGCTACGATCCTGGTTCAAGTGCCCAATCCTAACGATGGTTTGCTGGACAGCTTCTGTCTGCCATTTGCCAAGCTTGACATGGCGTTTGCCGTGAAGAAGACGGATTTGACAGCTACCCAGGTTGATCCGACAGATGGGTCACCGTATATTCCCCCGACTCGTCGGGCGGACCAGGAACCATATCTTCCGTTGCGGCAAAGCATGAAGATTGTGCGCTATTTTGTGGGTCTTCGCGACCCCTATAACCCGTATTACAACCGCAGCCAAATGGGCCGACAGAAGGCCGATAATCCCTATGTGCTGTGGCGTGCGGAGTTCTGGCTATACAACCCTGAGGATGGCTCACCCAACACCGCACTTTTTGATCTGCTTGATGGGCAGCCTGTTCTCAACGACCCTGCTTTTTTCCAGAACACGGACACCGCACCTGCGAAAGTCGCTGGAGCAAGAGATATCAACGGGGATGGCCGGATCAGTTATCTTGAAAACTGGATGGCGGTCAGCCGCGTTATCACCCAGTCAACAGGCGTGGATTTGATCTCAATCGGTCGTGACGCCCGGACGAAACAGATCCAAGTGGATTTGAATCCTGGACCAATGCAGGGGCGCATCTTTTCAGTAAGCTCTTTGATTAAGTTTACTCCTGAGATGATGGCTGGAGATGCTGCAGTGCCAGGGCAGGATGACGATGCTGCCAATGAAGCTGCTAGTGTAACCAGCGGGTCGATAAGAATGCCGCCTGCGATATACAAGACGAAGCATGGCAGTTGGACTTGGCCTGCCAATATAGTTCTCTTCCGCAGCGCGCCAGAAAGTCCTTCGGCCAACCAAAACCTGGATTACTACAAGACGATTGTGTATACAGGCAGTGCTAACGGCGGATGGCGAGCAGGGGACACCGTGATATCGCGTGTTCAAGAATCTGGTGGGAATACCTCAGAAGAACCTGTATTTAGCGTCAGCCTGGCTCAACGTCTCCGTGACTCCGGTTGTTTTGACCCTAACACCTATCAAGACAACCCATGCCAGACGATTGGTGACCCATTCCACAGTAGTGTCAGCCCTTCGGTCAAACCGGGTTCTCGGAGTTGGAATAACTTGATCCACGCTTTAGGGTTCCTTGCAGATGCAGGTTCGGGAGATATCAACTTTTCGTTACCTAGCATGTTGTTGAACGCCAACCGCGACCCAGAGATCAAGGTGGCCGTGGATGATATCACGACATACGATGAAAGCGGACGACGCTATTTCATGCTGGACCGAGACAAAAGCGCCAAACCGACGGGGCTCGGAGCTTTGAACGATGTCACGATTGTTCCCGGCACTGAGCGGGTGTTTGGGCCTGATATGCAGCCAGGGGCCGGTTACGGCCACAAGATCAGGTATGCCCGAGTGCCGTTTGGCAGTGGACGGATACCCGTCAACTGCTATCGAATACAGTATGCGCAGATGGGTGATAAAGATGCTGACCCATCATTACAAATAGGCTTCGTGCAGCTAAACAACGAAACACCTTTGGATACAGTGGCAGGTACTGAGTTCTCTGTCAGCTTCAACTTCCAGACGAATAAGGCCACGGATGTGGTACGCGCAGACTATATGTCGCGTTCTGCGATGACGATAGCTCTGACCATGCGATTGTTTGACCGGCTGGGAAATCCTGCCGAGATTTCGCTGGGTAACACAGTGAAAATCCGCAATATATTACAATAAGGGCGTGCCATGCTGAGGTTTGCTATGTCACATATCATTACGAAAGCTCATCGGCGCAATTCAGGCCAGACGCTGGTCATTGCTATGCTGGTGCTCATGGTGATGGCTGGTTTGGGTACGCTCTTTCTAGCCATTGTGGGCCGAAACCTGCGAAACTCGCAACAGAGTGCTGAGATTGTCAGTGCTGAGTATTATGCTGAGGCTGGTGTACGATACGCTGACCAACGGCTGACATACAGCAACGAAGGTGCAGACTGGCGGCCGGTACCCGTTGACCCGATAGACATTGCTGCTGATGATCCTGATGCGCAATGGCTGCATCAAGGATATACCCGCATAGATTTTCAAAAAGGTAGATCGCTGATCCGGTTGAGTTATGATCCTCAACCCGATAACCCGGAAAGCCGATATCTGAAAATTGAGTCTATTGGACGTATCGGAAAAGTGAATCCGAACGACCCCACCACGCTGACAGGGCCAGAGACCACCCAGAAGCATATGTTGGTAGCCTATAAGGCCATCGGCCTGACAGACTACATGCGCTTCGTCACCAACAAAGACAAGCGCAAGAATCTGGCACTGGAACTGGGCTCGCCTGTCATATGGGAAACCTCTTCGGGTTCGGCTGGTAAAGAGTTTCCATCTGGGATGACCGCGTGGGACAAAACACCAAATGACATTAAACCGCTTGCCATACGGTCTCTATTAGGGGCCAGTAAAGCAGTGGGAGCCGATGGTCTGAAAAGATTCTACAATGACCCCGTTTTTGATCTGCTTGATGGCGGTGACGATGGGTTACTTGTGAGTGGAGCACCAATTCGTGTTAATGGCGACTTGAAACTCTACGGACCTATGGATATATTCTTAGATCCCAAACGTGGGCAAAAGCTGGAAGTGGCGGGCGATATTAGCCTGGACCACAGCACCACCTCTGACATTTACGATCCTAATGATGTGAATAAGCGAGACCGTTGGGCCAAAGTGTGGACCAACGATACCGACAGTGAGCTGATATACCCATCCAATGACAAGTTCAGCACCTTAAAGGGACTTGTGATGGATGGACGAGATGGATTTGATGCTGAAGGCAACCCGCGAAAAACCGCCTGGTTAGATCCACCATTGATAGATGATGCTGACCCTGTGAACAACGTCACGCGTTACCTGCGTATGACGCGTAACAGCGGCGTGCTGATTGACAGCCGCACCCAAACAGGCACCTTTGGCTACGGGCGAGGTATGTATATCTCTAACTGGGTAGACCAGCAGAATGGCGCAGGCTTCTTCGGTGGCAATTCACTGAGAAGTGAGTGGTTGAACCCTGGTTCGGGCCCCAACTGGCGCGGACCGTTCTATATGCCACCAGGCGCTATCGTTACATTCAACCCAGCCTGGCTGGGAAACTGGGTGCGTGCGATAGAAGGCAACAGCAGTGCCTCCTCCAATGCCCAAGGTTTCGCCATAGAGCTGACTTCAGGACAGAGATGGAGCCTGCCATCCGGACAGCGCACCAGCAACTCGCTGCTTGTTTGCTATTACCGGACACCAGGAGATGCGTCTGATCAAACTCTGCGATACAGCATGTATAACAGGGGTTTGGGCCGTCCTGAACGAATTCGGAACCCGAAGCCATTGGCAGGCGATCCAGATGAAGATTTTCCGCCTTATAACGGCATCATCTACGCTGAGGGCAACCTGAGGGTCAAAGGCTCAATACCAGCGCGTCAGTTTACCGTGGTGTCGGGCAGCAATATCTATATTGAAGGCAACTTGATCCGCAGTGAGCGAAACTCGACGATTGCTTTAATGGCACAAAACAATGTGGTTGTGAATGCCACAATGTTTGTGGCACCGGAGGAGATGCCCAGTTTCGTGGGCGGAATGACCGAAGGATCCACATCCTATCAAGTGATGCAGCAGGGCAGCTGGGCTAAATACTCGTTCCAGAGTGCTGAACTACTCAGCAAGTATGGAGCGGCCGCATCAAGCGGGCTTATGGCTTTGCTTACTCATAGCAATACTGGTGTGCCAGGTAGGGTTCCGTTCTGGGCCAACAGCAAATCGCTCGTCAGCGACCTGAAGGTCACTGCGGTTGCGCCGAGTTTCCAGCGTGATGTGGTAGACATTCCCATGACGCAGGATGCGAACCCTTATTTGAATCTCGATGCCATGGCTGTCAATAATGTCTCTCTTGGACTTCAGACCGGCATTGGCAACTCAGGGGCTGTGTTTGACTATAACCTTGGACGGTTATGGGTGCAACCTCTTGACGTGCGTATAGAAGCTTTGATTTACGCTCAGGATGGCAGTTTCGCCGTTGTTGCCGGACCATGGGCTAATAACAACAGCCGTGACACGGCAGAAAATCTGGCGATGTATTTGAACCCTGATGATCCCGCCAGTGTGGATCTGTCTTCTACATCGGCTTTGAACCGTCGATGGCAGGTTTCGGGAGTGCGCGATGCACGGTTCCCGTTCTATGCGGAGCCAGTGGATATCAGAGTCAGGCTGATTGGCAGCATCGCTGAAAACAGGCCGATGAGCATTCAAGATCAGCGTGTATGGTTAGAGCATTGGGGTTGGATACCAACCCGATACGGATCTAGTGGCAACTCTGTGCCGGACCTTCACATCACGCCGAACCCTGCGAAGCCCACGGACGACCCGGGTGCTTCGCCCAACTTGACAATGGAGTATTGCTTCCCGCAACTGACAGCCGATGCTGATGGACATTATGCACAGCTTCGCGAGGACGAGTATGGTCGGCCATTGCCGCCCATGCCTTCATTGCCAGTGTGTCCGGGGTTTGTATACTTCGGTAAGCCTAGGTAACCGAGTAGGAGGAATTCGCGATGTTTGGCGTAAAATGGACCAATCGCGTGCTAATCGGGGCAGCGATTGCCCTGTTTGGGGCGACGTTACCTGCAATTGCTGAGGTGCGTACCGATGATGTTAGTCCTACCACGGTTAGAGTAGCCGTTGCTGATGGGGGGAGTAACCCCTGGCCGATTCTGGATTCTAGTTCGATGCTTCCGTTAGGCTGGGACTTAGTCAATCCGTTCGCAACAGGTATAGATAAAAACAGTCCGGGTTACTGGCAGATGCCGATCATGGCCGGATCAGAGGTCTGGCGTGAGTATGATGTCGTCATCGTCGGCGGCGTGATGATGCAGAACCCCGTGCTGGCGAACTCGATGATGCGTGGCGTGGATGCAGGCTTGATCCTTTGGGTCAGAACTCCTGGCTTTAAAGTGGTGCCCAGTGGTGAGGGTGCGATAGTATATGCTCCTACCACGGACAACCCGTTTGTGCTCTCAAGGATCGCAATGCAAGTATTGCGAGTCGCAGGCACACACAAGCTCAGAGGTCGTCATACCAACGGAACCTGGCAGTCAGTCAACGCCCCATTGCTTGAGCAGTGGGGCAGCACAGATATCAAGGGAGTCAGGGCCAGTAGTGCGGCCGATTCCGGGTATATCCGTCCTGCGATTTATGATGGCGTGATGTATGTGGTGGGTTTTTACCACAGCAAAATCTCATTACTCGCACTCGACATGGAACCCGGACGCGATTTGAACGGCGATGGAAATCCAGACGATGGAATTCTTGACTATGGTGTAAGTGGTAAAGAGGACCTGATCTGGGCTCAACCGCTTGACACAGATAGCCCGACTTCGGAGCCTGTTGTCTTTCCGGCTGGCGATGAGACACGTGTCGCATTGACATTAAATGATGGCACGACGGTTTTATATCGGGCGATCATGCCCGGACGTGGTGCTGTCATGATGCTCCCACAGCTTGGTAAGCAAAAGCCGACTACTGCTGTGGATTTCCCAACGGACACCATTGTGCCTGCGCCTGTCTATATGGGGCAGTTTCTAGCAGCAGCGTCTGCGGTAGATGGCAGCGGAGTGGGCAAAATATCCCTCTATGATTTAAGCCTGCTTACACCATACCCTGACGCCAACAACCAATATGAGATAGTTTTGACTGCACCCATCAACGGACTGATGACCTGTGGCTGGGTTGACATTGAAGGCAGCACAATGCCCCTGGGCTCAGACCTCATGCTGTATGTCCCTCAGAAGGCTGCGAACGGTGCCGCGGTTATTAGCTCTATATGGCTTGGTTCTATGAATGAACAACCAACAAGCGATGATCTGGTTCGAGACCGGTATGAGACGCGGGCCCACCATGCAGGCATGAAACTCAAGACAGATTCAGTTAAGGTCTACAAGAATTTCGCCCCTGTTAGTTTTACGGAAAACAATGGTGTGATCACTCTAACGGCGCCCCTCGCAACGACTGATATTCTGACAGTAGACTACACCATTGACATGAAGCTATCGGGAAAGGCACCCAAACGCACCGATATAGAGATTGCTGATGTCGTGTCTTCACCTACACAGCGTGTGTTGGGTGTGCCCGTGCTTGATGCTCACGATACCCTTGTGTTTAGTTCGGCCGAACCCGGCACCGCTGGGAGCAGCGTATCAACACTGAGTGGCGGATCAATCTATGGGTATGAAGAACAACTTGGGGCTGGACGAAGTCGACTGAAGTGGCGCTGGGATGCTGTGAGTGCGGCTTATACCGAAATGGTCAATGGGTCATCATCAGCATCACAGGACTTTCGGCCTGTTGTCACTGACTGGATGGTCCCGTCCCACCCAACAGGTAAAGTGACCAACTTTAGGATTACAAGCCCAATGGCCGTCCAAGGCGATACTGCCTATGTGTGCGGCAGTGCCACAGCACAGTTCATGGGCGCCAGTATGTCAGGCACGCTATTGATGGCCTACGATGCCACACCAAGTGTGAACATTGACCTTGGCGAGACGGTTGAGGCTGGCACCACTGTGTCGGTCAAACAGGTGGATTTGGCACGTTCGACCAATGCGCTGCTTACCTATAAGCGGCTTGATATACGGGTCAACGCTCGCACAAACACGCTCAACCTGTCCAACTTGATGACACCTGCTAGCTCGGGTGCAATGCAAAACGCGATTAGTTTATCCCAACCGGTGATCATCAAACTGGGTGATAACAAGCTCGATTCTGCTCCGTTCATGCCAGATGGGTTCAACAATCTGCTTTGGATGGTATTCATCCCCGGGACGACGGTGACGCGTCAACCCGCTGTCAGCGGTGGAGTGGTCTACTTGAGTGCTGAGGTGAACGGGGTATCGACCGTGTTGGGCCTTGACTCTGAACCGCTCAGGTTCTACCCGGATCGACAGGGTAAAGATGTGCCGCTTATTGACCAGAACTCGCGCGGTACATTACTGATGCCGGCCATAGGCCCACTATCCCTGTATAAAGATGCTACGGAAGCCATAAACACCTTTATGCAGCGCGCCAGGATGGTGAGCACCGGTCGGTATAGCTCCTCATTTAGTCTCGCAGATACTTCGATCGGAGTCGTGGGAGAGAATGGGATCAAACTGCTCAAAACCCTACGAACCTTCGTGGCTGGTGGATCACGCTTAAGTCAATATGGACCCGAAGGTGATGTTTACTGGGACTGCGATGGCCCCAGGGCTAACCCATGGCTGCAAGACCTAAATCTGACTTTTGCACGAGCCTCAAAAGCGATCCCGTTCAATGTGCCCGGTGAGATGCTGGTGGTAGATACCGGCAATAACCGTGTGCTAGTGATGAACGAACGTGGGAATATGGGTGCGCTGTATTCGGCAGACGCAGGGCACATGATGCCCATCAATCCGATCAGCAGCTTTACGGATCCGAAGGGTCTGGAGGCGGGCGGCTCGCTGTCTCTCCGGCAGCCAGTAGATGCCGATTGGTATGTGAATTACATCACAGGTTCCGGCGGTTCCTCTGAGGCGGAGACCCACATACTGGTGTGTGATCAGGGCAACGGGCGACTGGTGGACCTTTCGCTGGTCAGGCCAACCGGTACCTTCCCCTTTACCACGCAACTTGAGTGGAGCAGCAGCTCCATGCGCGATGTGGCAGATGCTGCCAAGCTGCTGAACCGAGACGCAAGGCTGAATTACACACGTCTTGACGTGATGCGAAACCCGAACAATACGCTAGCGGGTATAGCGGCGGTATTGAAGGGGATGGATAGCACCGCATCGGGTGCAGATGCTGAATCTGGTGGTTCAGAACGGGTCTATTTGATGCTGCGGTTTGGTAATAACAAGCCGGTGATGTTCGACCACTTCGTGCTGACGATGCCTGATAACTCTGAGGTCAATGTGCCTTTCAGCGAGATAAGCAGTCTACAGCTCATACCGCGCAGCATCACAGGCAATGTGATCAGCCACTACGGATTGTTATTAGGCATGAATGCCAGGCTCAGCCAGGATCCAAACCAGAGCTTCCGTATCGGCATTCTGGTTCCTGATGATCCGGACAACCCGACCAAGCTGAAGTCGATGATGATGTTCTCGCAGGGTGACTATCTGCGGCTGCGTCAAAACACTGGTGCTCCGGCACAGTTCCCAACACTGTTGAAACCTGTGAGCGTGCGTATGCTCAGCAATGGCAATCTGTTGGTTGCGAACGGCAGTGTGGCATATGAAGGTGGAACCGGCAGCAACGGATATACCGGTCTGGTATTTGAAATTGACCCAGATAGCACGTCTGGTGGCGTGCCCGGGCCTAACATAGCCTGGTGGCTGCCCACCATTCGCGATATCCCCGAATATGCCGACCGTTGGTAGAGGCAATCTGAGTAACAAGGCAAATAAGGGCGGTCTAAGTATTAGAACGCCCTTACGAATGTGATGGTGATGGGAAGATGGCAATGCTAAAATTCGGGAAAATCACGCTGGCCGCACTAATGGCTACCCTGCTCGTGAGTACAATCGCTACGGCACAGCAGTCTACAGACTGGCCAGTGTTCCGTAAAGATCAGGCCCGCACAGGTGCTGATAAGGTTCAAGACAACGGCCCTGGCAGAGCGAATTTGCGATGGAGCTGGCCACGGTATTCGCAGTTGCCTCCACAGATTATTGCGGACGACAGCGAAGTTCAAAGCCCTTCATATGC
Source organism: Armatimonadota bacterium (assembly GCA_963677485.1). Classification (GTDB taxonomy): domain Bacteria; phylum Armatimonadota; class HRBIN16; order HRBIN16; family HRBIN16. The sequence goes on from OY781964.1 coordinate 3,917,866, forward strand.
TGGCAGCTTTGCCATCAAATCACTACCCAACTCACTTGGCCAAGCCTACTACGGCAACCTTGATGGCAATACAGCGGGTGTGTCAGAGCTTCAGGACTCGGCAGCTATATCGCCGGATGGATACCATCCACCCACAGCGGCGAGCTCTACAGTTTTCTACCATTATGCCCGTGTGGCCAAAGCTGGCGATAACAACTCGACGTCAAACGCCACTGTGATTGCGACATGGCAGAATGCCACCACCACCCAAATCACCTCGCGAGCCGAACTACGCCGTCCTGCTCGTTACCGTATCTATGTCTGGTTCCCAAGCTCCGGTACGCGTCTGCAGGATAACTCACTCACTCTTGATAGCACCTATAAGACTCCGTCGAACGCCACCAGAGCGATGTATGTCGTTGAGTATCCCATCTCGATCAACGGTAAGACGGGCATCATCTCAAAGACCATCTATATGGATCAAACCAAAGGTGGACAGTGGATTCAGCTTCGTGAAGCGAACAGCTCCGGCGACAGTCTGGACAGCCTGTTCCCATACGATGGTAAGACGCCCATCAAGGTGAGGCTATTCAACCTGACCGATAATGAAGCGGATATGACCAACAAGTGCATCATTGTTTATGATGCGGTGAAGTTCGTGCCCGATAACGGCAATGTTGTGGCTTCGCCGGTGGTCTCCAGCCTAGGTACAGGCGCTAACGCCCAGCAGAGAATCATCGTCACTCGAAACGAAAATGTGCCCGATCTCAACGCTCCTTCAGTCACGGCGATTGATAGCGAAGGCACAGGTGCCTATTACACCGTGCCTGACCCGGCTCGCTCCATTACTGTGGGTGCTGTATACGGCCTCAACTACGATCCAGTTCAAGACGCAGTGAAGCAACTATGGCGTTACGAGGTCGGCCAAATCAGCCAGCCTCATGTGCTGGATGACACCGGTGGAGCAGGAAGTATAGAGAACTTGAGCGGTGTGAACCCGGAACTCAACTTCCTGCTAAATTCCATCGACGGAGTACCCGTTTATAAAGGTGCCTGGCCGATCACCAGTGCTACGGCATCATGCTATGCAGCTTTCGCCAATCCATCCAGTGTGGATGCGGATATCGCCAAGTTTCGATGGTATCCATCATTGACCTCAGGAACAGCTACGCCGGTTCACATACGAGTGCATCTACCTGATGTCCCGGCGAGCGATGCGGTGACTGCTCAATATAGCTTGGTATACAGTGGTGGAACGTTCCCGTTCACTATTAACCAGGTGGCTGACCCTGGGCAAAGCGGTGGACGATGGGTGGATGTGCCCGGAACCTTCAACATGAAGTCGGGCGACTATCTAGAACTCAAGGGCAATGCAACCGGCGGCTTTACTGAGAAGTCGATGGATAACCCAGCAGCCAGCCCTGGTTGGAGTGTGGTGACCGGCGGGTTCAACCCCGGTAACGGTAACTATTTACAGACCCCCTTAACAGGCTCAGTCGATCCCGCTTTGTGGGCGACGGCGGAATATTCGATCCCCAACATGCTGCCTGTCAACGGAGGAACCACAGCCAACTATCTAGTGGACGTGTTTGTTCCTTCCATGCCTTCTGGCAGCCAGCGTGGATACCAGGTTCAATATTTGGTTACTGCTGGTGGTGTGACTACCAAAGTGTATGTGAACCAAAATACTGACAAACCGGAAGGGGAATGGAAGACGCTGGGTATATTCCCAGTGGCCAACAATGGCACCATCAAGGTGGTCTGCACCAACTTCGACCCCAGTATTGCCGGTGGTACCAACGGCGACATAGTCGAGTTGGATGATTCCGTCACCGCCAGCACAGAGCGTGATGGCGTATGGGTGGCTCCGGCAACCCCAGAGCAAGGTGCTATCAACGGCACATACACTCAGAGTCCTGCGACTTTAGCGAATGATCCTACCACCGTAGGCAGCTTCATCTGGAAGCCTACTCTGAACCCGCAGTCTGGTTCCGTCGGGCGTTACACCTTGTATGTGCGTCTGCCGCAAGTCACCGGTGGTGTCAAGCGGGCCTCATGGGTGGAATATACCATCAACACCGTGAACGGGCCTGAGAAGGTGCATGTGAATCAAGCGGGTAACTGCCTGGTGGGCGAGACCGCCACCACAGATGCGACCTGGTTACGGCTGGGCACGTTTACTCTTAGTAAGACGGGCAACCCGATTGTCATGCTCACAAACTACACTGCTGATGCCGCTAGTGCAGGTTCCGTAGTCATAGCTGACGCTATCCGACTGGAGCAGGAAGCGGCTGTAGCGATCACTGATGTGGTACGTGCCAGAGAGCGTCGTGTTGTGGTGGCTGACGCCATTGAATACTCCGCTCCTAACAGCACCGCTGGTGCAGTCACTGGAACCCCAGCCATCGGTAATGCTGATGTGAAGTTGAGTGATGGTACCATCGCTAACAAGCTGATCGTCGTAGTTCCCACCTTGGGTGGCGAACTCTACGGATTGGATGCGACAGGCGATCCGCTGACGGGCAACACCCTGAGTTACTGGGTGGTGGATGCCAGCGTAGACAAGAGCAGTTCCGTTCAATACAGCTTTAGCTCTCCTGTGTTCGCCACCAAGGGGGCGGGTGGACAAACCATGGTGTTGGTCAACAACTTCTGGGGACGGACCATGGCCATCGACACCACCGGTAATGGCGACTATATGGAGGGCACTAACCGGAAGGGGACAACCAACCTTCTGTGGGCATATCCCAAGACTGACGAACCAAGCCTTGGTGAACAGATTGTCAGCAGCCCTGCCGTGTCCGCTAACCGTGTTTTCATTACGACGCTTTACGGACGTGTTCATGCGATTGACCTGACCACTGGCGAGAAGATATGGCAATATCCTGAAACGCCAACCTGGGGTGGTATCAGCAGCACACCTGCCATATTTGAAGACAAAGTATTCTTCGGCACTGAGTCTGGCCACGTTGTCGCTTTGCCGGCGACCGGCACGGATGTGGCGGCTCCGGTATGGGAATATCCCTCTGCTACACAGACCGTCATTCCAGACAGCTTTGTGTTAAGCTCCCCCGCCGTCCTCGAGCTGCCAGATGGGTTGACCACCATACGCGGCAAGAGCAAAGTGCTTTACATCGGCGACCGAGCCGGTTACCTTTGGGCGATTGATGCCGTTGGTAATGGTGACGGCACGACGGAACTCGCTTGGTCGGATGCGACCAACAACCAATCTGCAAGCCGCAGGTGGAATGGCCAGATACAGAGTTCACCAAGCTTTACCTATATCACGCGTATCTTGAACTCCTGGACAGTGGTCTTCGGAGTGATGGGTAATGGTGCTCTGTATGGCGTCAACGCGCTGAATGGAGGGGCCACCACCGCATCATCCTACGTTTGGGGATACGCCACCGAGGGCCAGAATGTATTCGCCAGTGCCGCCATTGCCAACTCATGGATGTATATGGGCAGTGACGACGGCTTCCTGTATGCCTTCAACAACAAAGCTGGCTTTGTGAACGGGTATACACCTGGTGAGGATATGCCGGGTCAAGAGGTGACGAACCCAGATGCTGATCCTAACTCCGACGCCTGTATCGACTGGAGCACCATGAAGGTGGAGTTCTTCAGTGAGAAGGAATACGAGGCCATCCGCCAGGGTCAGAATAAGCTGGGAAGCCCTAACCCCGACTTCCGGACACCAGAGTCGGTTGAGAACCTGAGACTGCGACGCCCTGGATTTGAATGGGGCGACCGTGTGTTTGCCGTGGTCTACGGACTTGATGTGACCTGCGTGAAGGACTACTCAAAACGCCCGCGCAGTGTGACTATCGGGATACGTGGAAATATCGAGAACTACCAGATATCCACTACATTCATCCCATATGAGGATCCGAATGCAACTCCGGTTATCGATCCTGATACCGGTGAAGTGATCCCGAATGTGAAGCTGCGCGCTTATGTGGCTTTCAACATCACACCTGACCGCAACACCTGGTGGACACCTGGTCAGAAGCTGGCTCTATTTGCCAAGCCGACCGACGGTGAGCTTCAGGTGGGTGTAGATCCCACAAAAGGCATCACTGAGTTCACAATCTACAATCCGATTGCACTGAACACCGGCAATGCCAGTATCGGCTGGTCAACTGATACTCCTACCGGCAGCACCATTCCAAGCACATGCGAATTTGCCCTCAACGGCAATGGCGTTGGCAGCCCGTTAAGTGGCGGCACAAGTGTCAAGCGTGTGGGTACGGTGGTTGCTAGCGCAGGCGGCGACTTCATCCGGCACGGAACCGGTGGAATGGCCACAGTGCGTGTCGCCAACCGAAGTAAGATGGGTCTGGTGGACAGTGCAGGTAATGTGTTCCCGGCTGGTCAGCCTCGTGCTTTGATCTCAGGATTGCGCGTCATTCCTGCTAAGCTGGCATATGGCTCGTCCACTCCGTTCAACTACCTGCCCAGTGAGATCAAGCCGACCGTGCCGAACCGTAGTCTGGAGTATCCTGACATCCCGGAGCGCTCAAGTATCTTCTTCCTGAACGGAAGCGATGTCACATACGGCACGCAGAGGGTAACCCTGCCGCCAGCGAAGGCAAACAGCACCTCCGATGTGATGCCAGGCGATACTCGCACCATGCTGGAGCTGCCCGGACGCCTTAATGTGTCCGTGCCGAAATATCAGCCAGCCAATGATGCCTACACCGGCATGTATACCGTGTATCTTGACTTGAACTCGAATGGACGGCTTGATACCAGCAGCTCATCGGACTACTGGACCAATCCCGTGCCCAGTACCAAGGACGAAACATACCGTATATTCACAGCAACCGCCAAGGTTCCTATGGATCCCAAGATCGATGTAGTTGACAAGAACGTCTTCCTGGGAACAGTGGCCCATGGCTTTGGTGAACAGATGGGTAACACGCTGCCCAACTTTACATCCGGTGGTGATTCTCGCAGTGCTACATGGAAGCCAATCGCGATGCGCAATACCGGCAACGTCAACCTGATCGGAATTCGGTTCCTCGGGCTTCCCCCATTGGCTACAGGCATCAACGTCTGGAACAGCGGGCAGGTCAACCCCTCCTTTGGGTTGTATTACAGTCCGACTACCTGGATGCAGATATCTAGCACTCTGGATCGTGCATGGGATTCGGTGTTGCCTGATCGCAACGCCCTGAAACCACGGCCTGGCGGCTCGCCAACCTTCATGACTATCAATAGTCAGCCACCAAGGATTGGAGCCCGCATACCGGTCGGTACACCGCAAGGAACCTATACCGGTTTCCTCACGGTGAAAGACGACCAGGGATTAGTACCTGTGTCGGTTGGTCCGAACGACCAAAATGAGCCATACGGCACCAATGTGCTCAAGGCGAATGTGACTGTGGTGGAAGCGCGCATGACCAACGACCGCCCAGAAGGCACTCTGTGGCAACTGCAGAGCTCCAAACAGGGAGGCGATCTGCCTGCCAATCTGCTGCCTTCAGCGATCATCGACAACACCACGCTGAATGTGGCATGGACCAGTAACAGAGGCAATCCTTTGATCCCGTCTTGGAAGCTCTTTTTCGGCCAGATGGGTAGGGATGCGACGACTGGACAGTGGCTTCCTAATACATCCGACCAATGGTTCAAAGTGAATCCGTTGGCTACCGCAGGCTTTCCTGACGATCCTACAGGCGACCTGTTTAAGCAAAGCGGCGATTCAGGTGATACTGTTCTGGCTGACAGTGGTCAGCATAGTGGGCCAGTGTTGTTTACATACGGAAGCAAGAAATACTGCGTATGGTACGGAACAGCAGTGAAGGTATATAACTCACAGCAGTTCAACGTTCATGCGTTGTTCATGGCTCCTATCGGCAGTGACGGTCAGCCAATCGCTTCGGCGATCGACAGGCTACCATTTGACCCCATGCTTCCCATGAGTAAACCTGCGATCACTGTTGAGAACAACCGCGCCATACTGATGTGGATGAGCAACAAGGGTCAGGTTATGTATTCCATGAACAACGACAGCTCGCTGGACGTTACCAAGTGGAGTACCCCTGTACGCCTTGTGACACCCCGTGGTATTCGCGAAATTGATAGCGCCCGTCCCATGACCTTGACGGTGAATGGAAATGACAACATCTATGTGATGGTCAGTGGACTGGAACAAAACGGGGATGCAGCTCAAGCCTACATGCTGCGATATAACCTGAGGGGTAACAATCTGATCGCTACCGGTTTGGGCAGCACAACAGAAACCACAAGGCTGCAGCGTATCACGAACAGCAATGTATGGATTGGCCGTGACCTGAGTTGGCAGCAACAAGACATCAAACTGTTCTTGAACGGCGAAGAGCTGGTGGCAACATCGAGTTCATACGATGACCAGAGCGGTGTGATGACCTTTGCGACTGCCGATGGCGGAGGCTATCTGGTGGACCTGTCTCAAGGCACAGTCACGTTCCCTTATGCACAACCCAAGCTGACCGACGTGGTCACGGCGCAATATAGGGCAAGGGCGATGCGGCTGACGGTCAACCGCGATGACACCGCGCCTACGATCTACGCTGGTAGCAATACAAACGCCATCGGAACCGTAGAGGGTGGCGGCGGAGCCATGTGGACCTTATACCGCAAGGTAGCTAATACGGGCGCCACTCAAGCCTTCTTTGGGAAACGGCTGGTAGTGGATCCGAAATATAGTGTGGATCAATCGATCGTAGACAAGGCGAATGCGGGACAGATCAAGACCACTGGCTTGCTGTGGGACAACATCCGCGAAACCATGGTTCCGACCACCGGCGCCGCAAGCGAAAGCTACATGTCGGCGGTGCAGGATCCAAAAGACGGCAAGCTATGGCTATTCTGGAGCAGCAGCCGAACAGGCGCCACCGACCTGTTCTACCAGACCTGGGCACCACGACCGCCTCGGTAGTCGGTGCTTGAAGTCACTGAAACGCCCCATTGGTCATACGACCGGTGGGGCGTTTTTTAAGAGAAGGGGGAGGAGAAAGGAGTCAGGAGAGCAGGAGATGAGGAGAGCAGGAGATGAGGAGCGGAGGAGACGAAGACAATTGTCGCAGGTGTGTCCTACTGGTCCTACTCATCCTACTTGTCTGATCCGTCATTTGGGGCATACCTGCTCGTGAGGTCAAGACCGCCTGTTAAATACCGGCCGTGGGCGGTATGGTAAAAACCCAACCATTTGTATATCTGAAATCGATTGAATGAACAGCGTCCTTCTCCACGATACCTGCATTGAACGAAGGGGCGCGGTGTGATAAGCTAATAATAGATAAACACGGATTCAAAGACGCTCGTGTTCGGGAGATGTTCTGGGCCACCCTATGGGGGGAGGCCATTTGCTCTTCTGAATACGAGTGTTTTTTTATCTCGATACGGGGTGAATACAACTATGTCTCCCAGTCTTCCCAAAATAGATGGCCTTTACGACCCGCAAAATGAGCATGATGCTTGTGGCGTAGGGTTCGTTGCACATATCAAGGGTTTGAAGTCTCACAGCATCGTGGAAAATGGACTTCAGATACTCATGAATCTGGAACATCGAGGTGCCAGCGGTTCGGACCCTGAAACGGGCGATGGTGCTGGTATATTGATGCAGATACCGCATCGCTACTTTACAAAGGTGCTCAATTTCGCTATCCCGCAAGATGGCAGCTATGGCGTTGGTATGCTGTTTTTACCCAAGGACAGCAAGGCCCAACGGGCATGTACAGAACTGACCGAATCAGTCATTTCAGAGTATGGCCAGAAGCTGATCGGATGGCGTGATGTTCCCGTTGATAGCTCGAAGCTGGGCAAAGCAGCTCGCGCATCGGAGCCGGTCATCAAGCAGGTGTTCATCGCCGCTGCACCCAGCATCTCAGACGATGACGAGTTCGAGCGAATCCTGTTCTTAATCCGCAAGACTATTGAGCACCGAAGTCCGATTCTGACGATACCTGAGGGTCAGGGCTTCTACATCAACAGCTTCAGCAGCCGCACCATCGTTTATAAGGGGCTGCTGCTGGCGCGACAGATGGGGGTTTACTACCTCGACTTGCTCGATCCGGATTTTGAGTCGGCACTGGCGTTGGTTCACCAGCGATTCAGCACCAATACCTTCCCCAGTTGGGAGCTTGCTCACCCGTATCGTATGCTGGCTCATAATGGCGAAATCAACACTCTGCGCGGCAACCGAAACTGGATGCGCGCCCGTCAGGCGACGATGCACAGCGACCAGTTGGGCGGTGACCTGCAGAACCTCTACCCATTAGTCACCGAAACGGGCAGCGATAGTGCCACACTCGACAACGCTTTGGAACTGCTGGTAATGGGGGGACGCAGCCTCCCGCAGAGCATGATGATGCTGATGCCGGAAGCCTGGGGTCAGGAAGAAAAGCTGATGGACCCGGCTCGCCGCGAGTTCTACGAGTATAGTGCCACCATCATGGAAGCCTGGGACGGACCTGCTGCTGTGGCCTTCACCGATGGCCGAGTGATCGGAGCCTGTCTCGACCGTAACGGACTTCGCCCGGCTCGTTACCTGGTGACCAGGGATGACCTCGTGGTCATGGCATCCGAAACCGGTGTGCTGGACATTCGCGAAGAGACCATCCGTGAAAAGTGGCGACTGCGCCCTGGACGTATCTTCATGGTCGACCTGAAAGAGGGCCGTATCATCGGCGATGCCGAGTTGAAAGACCGCATCGTGAACGAGCATCCCTATGGCCAATGGCTGGAAGATGAGCGTATCAACCTTAGCGACCTTCCCGACCCCGTGATGCTGAGCAACCCAGAAACCACGCAGCTTCAAGAACGCCAGCGTGTGTTTGGCTATACTCAGGAAGATTTGAACCTGATACTCAAGCCTATGGCTGTTGATGGGCAGGAGCCCACGGGCTCCATGGGCAACGATGTGCCGCTTGCGGTTCTAAGCAAACGGCCGCAGTTGCTTTACAACTATTTCAAACAGTTGTTCGCACAGGTGACCAACCCGCCGATAGACCCCATCCGTGAAGAGCTTGTGATGGAGCTGCAATACTACATCGGTAAGGGCGGAAACCTGTTCGAAGATGGCCCTGAGCACGCCCACCAGATATATATCGACACACCGGTTCTCAGCAATGTGCAGCTTGAGCGGTTACGTCAGGTTGAAGACGGTGATTTTAGGGCGCGTACCATCAGCATTCTGTTCGACCCTCGCGATGAAGGTTCTATGAAGGATGCGATCGAGCGTGTCTTTGCAGAGACGGACCAGGCCATCGCTGATGGCGTGAGCATCGTCGTGTTGTCTGACCGTGGTGTGGATCGCGAACATGCACCTATTCCTTCGTTACTGGCCATCGCGAGCCTGCATCATCACCTCATCGAACAGGGCACACGAAGTTCCGTCGGTGTGGTGCTGGAATCAGGCGAACCACGCGAGGTGATGCATTTCGCACTGCTGCTGGGATATGGCGTCAGTGCGGTCAACCCATATCTGGCGTTTGACACCATCGGACAACTCGTCCAGGATGGTGTGATCGAAGGTACCATAGCGAAGGCATGCAAAAACTTCATCAAAGCCATCAGTAAAGGCATCATGAAGGTGATGTCGAAGATGGGTATCAGCTCCATACGCAGCTACCGAGGTGCTCAGATTTTTGAGGCCATCGGTCTGCATGAAGACTTCATTGATGCCTATTTCTCAGGCACCCCTTCGCGTATCAGCGGAGCCGGACTAGCTGAGATCACCAAAGAGACCGTCATGCGCCATGAGTTTGCATACCCATTTGATGAGGTGCCTGGCAACCTTGGCCTGGATACGGGCGGCCAATACAAGTGGCGTCGAGCGGGCGAGTATCACCAGTATAATCCTGACACCGTCAGCACTCTACAACATGCCGTGCGCACTGGCGATTATGGGAAGTTCAAGCAGTTCTCGAAGTTCGTCAATGAGCACGCAGAACAGATCGCCACTCTGCGAGGTTTGATCCGCTTCAAACCAAGCACTGCGATACCTATTGACGAAGTGGAGCCGGTCAGTGAGATTGTCAAGCGGTTTGTCACTGGAGCCATGTCGTTGGGCTCAATCAGCCGCGAAGCCCACGAAACACTGGCCATAGCGATGAACCGACTCGGTGGTAAAAGTAACACGGGTGAGGGCGGCGAAGACAGCTCCCGCTACAAACCTGATGCCGACGGCAACCTGCGGCGAAGTGCGATCAAGCAGATCGCATCAGCTCGATTTGGTGTGACGGCGAACTACCTTGTGAACGCCGATGAGCTTCAGATTAAAATGGCCCAGGGTGCAAAGCCTGGTGAGGGTGGACAACTTCCTGGCCACAAAGTGGATCATTATGTCGCAAAACTGCGGCATAGCACTCCAGGTGTGACACTGATTAGCCCGCCGCCACATCATGACATTTACTCGATTGAGGACCTGGCTCAGCTCATCTACGACCTGAAGAACGTGAATCCAAAAGCACGCATCAGCGTGAAGCTGGTAGCGGAAGTGGGAGTGGGCACGGTGGCTGCTGGTGTGGCGAAAGCCCATGCGGACCACGTGCTGATCTCTGGTCATGATGGGGGAACCGGAGCCAGCCCAGTCAGTTCAATCAAACATGCTGGCTTGCCATGGGAGCTGGGGCTTGCAGAAACCCAGCAGGTTCTGGTGAAGAACACCCTGCGAAGCCGTATCGTGGTGCAGACCGACGGACAGATCAAAACCGGCCGTGAGGTGGTCATCGCTGCTCTGCTGGGTGCGGAGGAGTTTGGCTTCAGCACAACTGCTTTGATTAGTATGGGCTGCATACTCATGCGGGTCTGCCATAGTAACACCTGCCCAGCCGGTATCGCCACGCAAGATCCGGTTCTTAGGGCACGCTTTGCAGGCAAACCTGAGCATGTGGTGAACTTCTTTACATTCGTCGCCATGGAAGTTCGCGAACATATGGCCGAACTGGGCTTCAGGAAGTTCGATGATATGGTTGGCCACAGTGAGCGCCTGCGGTTTGAGATACCTGAGGACCACTGGAAGGCTCAGAACCTCAACCTTGATGTTCTGTTCAACCAACCCGATGAAGCAAAGAGCCATCCGCTGCACTGCACAACCAAGCAAGACCACGGTCTTGAGAAGCAGCTTGACAACGAGTTGATCAAACTCTGTGCTGATGCTATCAGTATGCGGGAGCCAGTGCGGTTAACAATGCCAATCCGCAACAGCAACCGTACAGTCGGTGCGATGCTGTCCGGTCGGATCGCCGAGAAGTATGGCGAAAAGGGGCTGCCTGATGGCACCATCAGGGTTCACTTCGATGGATCAGCAGGGCAGAGCTTTGGAGCGTTCCTGGTCGACGGTGTGACTTTCGAGCTGGCCGGCGACTGCAACGACTACCTCGGCAAAGGGTTGTCTGGCGGTCGAGTGGTGGTTTATCCGCCACGGCTGGCAAGTTACAAGCCCAATGAAAACATCATCGCAGGGAACACCCTGCTGTATGGTGCCACCAGTGGGGAAGTCTTCCTGAGAGGTGTCGTGGGCGAACGATTCGCCGTGCGAAACTCCGGCGCTCTAGCGGTCGTTGAGGGTTGCGGAGACCACGGCTGCGAATACATGACCGGTGGTGTGGTGGTAGTGATTGGCAACGTGGGCCGAAACTTTGCGGCCGGCATGAGCGGCGGGGTGGCCTATGTCATGGACGAGAATGGCGGCTTCCGACAGCGGGTGAACCGCGGGCATGGAAGCATCCTCCTTGAGGCTGTGACGGAACAAGACGACGCTGATCTGCTGAGAGAAATGCTGAGCAAACATCTGCGTTGGACTGGCTCTGATGAGGCCGCCAGTATCCTGCAACGCTGGGATGATATGCTGCCACGCTTCGTGAAGGTCATATCCAAGGAATATAAAAACATGCTGGCAATCCTCGAATCGGAAGAGATCGAGAACCGGCATAAGGAGGTCATTACCAATGGCTGATCCTAAAGGGTTTCTGAAGTATACACGGGTCGCCGCCCCCGATCTAGCGGCTGATGGCCGGGTGCAGAACTTCAATGAGTTTCATTTGAGGCTGCCGGAAAGCGAATTCCTGCATCAGGCAGCACGCTGCATGGACTGCGGTATTCCGTTCTGCCACAACGGCTGTCCTTTAGGCAACCTGATCCCAGAATGGAACGACCTTGCCTATCGCGAGCGGTGGGAAGATGCCATCAAGCGGCTTCATGCCACCAACAACTTCCCAGAGTTCACTGGTAAGCTGTGCCCCGCTCCGTGTGAAGAGGCTTGCGTTCTGGGTATCAACCAGCCGCCTGTGAATATCAAAATGATCGAAGAGACCATCATCCATACCGCCTTTGAAGAGGGCTGGGTGAAGGCGGAACCGCCGCTCAAACGCACCGGAAAAAAAGTCGCGGTTGTCGGCTCCGGCCCCAGCGGTCTGGCCGCGGCGGCGCAGCTCAACCGTGCTGGTCACAGCGTGGTGGTGTTTGAACGATCTAGCCGCATCGGCGGGCTGTTGCGTTATGGAATCCCAGACTTCAAAATCGAGAAGTGGATCATCGACCGCCGGCTTGCGATCCTGGAAGAAGAGGGGATCGAGTTCCGCACGGGAGTGAATGTGGGTTTCGATATTGACAGCCAGAAGCTGCTGTCGGAATTCGACGCCGTAGTGCTTTGCGGTGGATCGACTATCCCGCGCGACCTGCCTGTGCCGGGGCGAGAACTTAAAGGCGTTCATTATGCCATGGAGTTCCTGACCCAGCAAAACTACCTGAATGCTGGCGATGATCTGACCGTAGATCCGATCTCAGCAACTGGCAAGCATGTGGTGGTTATCGGCGGCGGCGACACCGGCTCTGACTGCGTGGGCACCAGCATCCGACAGGGTGCCGCGAGTGTGACGCAGGTTGAAATCATGCCTAAGCCTCCAACGGAGCGTGCACCAAGCACCCCTTGGCCTCTTTGGAGTTACAAGATGCGAACCAGCAGCTCACATGAAGAGGGCTGTGCTCGCGACTGGGATGTGCTGACCAAGAGCTTCACCGGTAAATCAGGCGTAGTGAAGAACCTGAATGCTGTGCGTGTGAAGTGGGAGGGCCGCAACATGAGTGAGGTGGCTGGCAGCGAGTTTACACTCAAGTGTGACCTGGCACTCTTGGCCATGGGCTTTGTTCACCCGCAGCACGACGGCCCCATCGGGCAGTTGGGTGTGGAGCTGAATGAACGCGGCAACGTGCAGGTAAACAGCCGGTTCCAGACCAGTGTGCCCAAGGTGTTCTCAGCAGGTGACATGCGTCGCGGACAGTCGTTGATTGTCTGGGCCATATCCGAAGGGCGTGAGTGCGCCCGTGGGGTCGACGAATACTTGATGGGCCGCACTGACTTAACCCTCAACGGAGCGAAACGCTGGTAAGCACTTGCCCGTGCTGACACGGTAGCCCAGGCTGTAACTGAAGTGTCACGCTGCGGCAACTGATCGATATGCGAATGGCTGTCCGCTTCTTTTGCTGTCAAGCGCGGCCTATGTCCGGGGCGGTCTGTGCGTAGGCTAGCGGATGCAGAAGGCTCAAGACCGCGCCGGTCTGGCGGATAGCCATGAAAGATATATGTCAAACACAAGACCGGCGCGGTCTATAGACTGTGGCCTCCGCAGGCGTACTGACAGACCGCCCCGGACATAGCCAACCTAGTTACGTTCAAGCGACGAATCTAGTTCATGCTTCAAGCCGCCTCGGATGTCAAATCCGGGGCGGTTTTTTGTTCAACGCAATGGCATGTGATCGGTCCGATCCGACATATCCGTCCTTTAGCCCATATGTGGCTGGTTGCGCGCATACATAGCCCAAATTGCACGTAAATCCATGGTTGCCGTAATATTTACGTGTCATTTGAGTTGCTAAATATGGTATGCTTGCTACAGTATGCAAAAAACTAGCACCTTTACGGGTGTCAAATATGGAGGCGAATATGCTAGACGCTGTTTACAATAATCCAACCAAACTGATCTTTGGACGGGGAGCCAGTGCGAAGATCGTAGATGAAATCACCGCGAAAGGGCACAAGAAGGTGCTGCTTTTGGCAGGTGGCGGCAGTATCAAGAGCAACGGGGTCTACTCGGATGTGACCAAGGCACTCACCAAAGCGGGAGTGCAATGGGTAGAGGTCTGGGGCGTGAAGCCCAATCCCGTGCTCAGTAAGGTGCTTGAGGCCATCGAAGCGGTGAAGCAAAGTAATTGCGATGCGGTCTTGGCCATAGGCGGAGGCAGCACGGCAGACAGTGCTAAGGCTGTGGCTCAAGGTGTCTTTCAAGAGGATCCCTGGGCTCCATACGAAGGTACAGCCGAGATCACCAACGCATTACCGGTGTATATCGTGCTGACTATCAGTGCCACCGGCAGCGAGATGAACGCCAATTCGGTGTTGACCGAAGAGGTGGAGCAGAAGAAATACCACATCATCAACGATCTGGTTCGACCTGTGGCCTCGGCTATTGATCCTGCGGTACAGGCGACTTTGCCCTGGCGTCAGACTGGTTACGGCGCCGTCGATGCGATCTCTCACATCATGGAGGGATACTTCAGCGGTAAGGGTGATGAGGTGTCGCTGGCAGTCAGCGAAGCACTGATGCGCGAAATCATCAAGTCGACAGACAAACTTCAACTGGCGGAAAGCAACTATGAGGCGCGTGCCAACCTGGCATGGGCTGCCACTCTGGCACTGAACGGCATCAGCTCGTTCGGACTTGAGGGCGACTGGGCGACACACGGTATCGAGCACGGCATCAGCGCGATGCATCCTCAGATTTCGCACGGAGCCGGCCTGGCCGTGGCATTCCCTGCCTGGATTTCCTACACCGCCGATGCCAACCCCGCGTTATACGACCGATGGGCCCGTGAAGTTTGGGGGCAAAACGGCGTAGAGACGGGCGTGAAGGCGATGAAGAACAAATACCAGCTTTGGGGCATGCCTGTGTCACTCAGCCAGCTCGGTCTTTGCGTGGCGGATATCAAGCCGATTGTGGAGAACATCAGCCGGCATGATGCTACCTTGGGAACAGTCAAAGTGCTAAGGGCGCCTGAGTATGAGGCCATCCTTAAGCTAGCACTCGAATAGGCAGTCACATATCTGATGGGCACCCGTAATGGGTGCCCCATTTTTGTATCTGGACAGTGAACACTATTATAGGAGACCAAATCATGGCTACAGATTATGCACACGTCACAAAGATGACTCTATGGACGCACCACCCGATATGGGGTGACGCGTCATGGGATAGTTTCGTGCGGGATCCGCATAACCCTGTGCATCGGGGCAGTGAGCCGATGCGGTGGCCGGTGAATGCGTTCCTGTTCCGCGACCCAATTTCCACCAACTGGTATCTTTACGTGGGTAACTACATGTACGGCTATGCCAGTGACCCCAGTCTGCCTGCTATGTATGCCACGGTCTACCGATCTGCCGACCAGGGCCGAAGCTGGACGTTCCTTGACCGCGTTTTGCCCAAGGAATTCACATTTAGTTGCGGTACCAAACTGTTCCATGCGCCTGATGTCTCGGTGGTGTACGACAATGGTAAATACCACATGGGGTTTGACTGGGCGCCGAAGTCCACATGGGACAGGTTCGCGGAACCGCGTGGTCCTGAAGACTACAACGGCATGGCGTATGCTGTGGCCGATCGCCCCGAGGGGCCGTTTGAGATAGCACCCGACCCAATAGTCGCTACCGGGCTTAACAAGCCCGTATTGGGGCGTTACAAGCGATTTTATGCAGGAACGCTGATCAAGCGTGCTCATGACTGGATGATGGTGTGCATGGCCGACAGCGGTCCGCGCTTTAGCTGGGTATTACTGGGCTTGACCAGTGCCAAACCGGAAGGCCCATGGTCGGAACCCTACCTGTTGATGGGGCCGGATACCGACAAGTATCACCCGCCGATCATGGAGTTCTACCCCGCCTTCACCCATGATGGCATGTTATATGCGCCTTGCACCAGCGTGGCGGCGAACCGCAACTTCCAGTTGATGTGTGAAGCGAAGCTGGAGGATGCCCACAAGCCAGAGGCCTGGAGTATCGGGCAGGAAGGCAGCATGTGGCACGGCACCACCATGGAGCACGAGCACTACGGCATCTGGGGTCAGACCTTCACCGGCTTCGTAAACCCGTCTGATGGCCAGTTCGTGGTGGCCTATCCCAGTAAAGACTCTCAAGGCACCGGCAGCATCAATATCGCCCGGCGGCCATGGAACAACCCATACCGGCCTCAGGGTTTCTTCACAAGCTCCCATGCTGCCCCCAGCATGACGCTGCTGCGCTCTGAATGGTCACATGGGCTGATTGATGCCCGGATCAGCATGAAGGGCACCTGCAGGCTGTTGTGGGGCTATAACGCTCCTGTGGGTGCCAACTCACCTACAGCCGATGCCAAGCTGCACGACCGAAGTCTGACCGCCCATCATGGGCTGGAGCTGAGTGCGGAGGGGTGGAGGCTGGTATCAAGCAAAGCTGACGAACTGCCCGCGGAAGTGGCATCCGGAAAACTCATAAGTTATGTGACCCGCATTGAGCTGCGTGTGGCTCCAACGGGCACGACCGAGCTGCATCTTGATGGTAAACCGGTGTGGAAAGGCGATCTGCCGTTACGGACGGGTATGGTGGGATGGCTTCTGCAGCCTGCCAGCGAGTGCGAAGTGAAGTCGATGCAGATCACTCCAAAGCCTGCGGGCGGTGTGATGAACCTTCTGCACACTGAGGCCTTGCTGGGCGGCGGTGCTGGGCTGCAGAGTGCGAACAGTATCGAGAACCCAGCTTTCCGGTATGGTATCGGGGCACAATTCGTGCCTGGCGAAGCCGGACGGGCGAAGTGGAACTTCGTAGGGCGCGGTTTCCGCCTGTTCAGCCCCTGTCTGCCAGATGGCGGGGAAGTGGAGCTGCTGCTGGACGGCAAGCCGATCGGCAGGTATCAATGCGGGAAGGGCACGAAGTCGTCTGATGTCGTGTTTACCAAACGGGGTTTGAAGAACGGTCCCCACGCGCTGACGATGCGTGCGATCAACGGGCTGCTGCTGGTCGACAGCCTGGAAGTGCAGTTCTAGGGTTATGTAAGCGTGCAGCGATAGGAGATAATCAATGGCACTAGATTACGCACATGTCTCACATAGAACCTTGTGGACGCACCATCCTGTCTGGGGAGATGCCTCATGGGACAACTTCGTCCGCGACCCTCACAATCCGGTACACCGCGGCAGCGAGCCGATGCGCTGGCCAGTGAACGGGTTTCTCTTCCGCGACCCTGTCTCTACCAACTGGTATCTGTATATCGGGAACTATATGTATGGTTATCGAACCGACATGACCTCAGAACCGCTCTATACAAGCGTATACCGGTCTGTGGACAAAGGTAAGAGCTGGACATTCCTTGGGCGTGTGCTGCCGAAGGAGCATACCTTCCGATGCGGTACGACTATGGTGCATCATGCGGATGTTTCTGTGGTTTACGCCGATGGCAAATACCATATGGGCTTTGACTGGGCACCAAGAACCACATGGGAGAGGGTTTTCAATCCGCAAGGCCCCGAGGACTATAACGGGGTGGCGTATGCTGTGTCAGATAGCCCGGAAGGGCCGTTTGTGGTTAGTGCTGATCCAGTGGCCGCCACAGGCCTGACAAAACCCGTGATGGGCAAGTATAAGCGATTTTATGCAGCAACCCTGATCAAGCGCGCTCACGACTGGATGATGCTATGTATGTCAGACGGCTACGGCCATAACTGGGTGTTACTTGGGATGACCGCCAAGCGAGCTGAAGGGCCATGGTCGGAGCCATTCTTGCTGACGGGTACTGACATCGACCTCTATTATCCTCCGATTATGGAGGGCTACCCTGCCTTTACTCACGAGGGTGTGCTATACGCTCCATTCACCAGTGTGGCCTCCAACCGTAACTTCCAGATCATGTGCCAGGCACCACTCGAAGAGGCACATAAACCGGAAGCCTGGAAAATCGGCCAAGAGGGCAGCATGTGGCATGGAAAGACGACGGAACACGAACGGGCAGGCATCTGGGGACAGACCTTTTCGGGATTTGTAGACCCATCTGATGGCCAGTTCGTGGTGATGTATCCCAGTCTGGACAGCAAAGAGAACGGCAGTATCAACATCGCGCGGAGGCCATGGAAACAACCTTACCGAAACCAGGGCTTCTTTATGAGTGCTTACAGTGCGCCAAGCATGTCTCTGTTGCGCGGCCATTGGAGCCACGGTGTGATTGAGGCTGAGATCAACCGTATAGGCACCTGTCGGCTTGTGTGGGGGCACAACGCGCCGTTAGGGCCCAATCAGGCGACCTCTGGCTCCACGATCCATGAACGTAGTTTGACGGCGCACCATGGTGTTGAACTGAGCAACGATGGCTGGAAGTTGCTATCAAGCACAGCAGACGAGGCCCCCGCAGTTGTGGCTTCAGGTAAGATGAACGCCGCGGTGAGCCATATCGAGGTTCGTGTCTCGCTTAAGGGCTATACAGAGCTCTTACTGGACGGCAAAAAGATGTGGGAAGGCGATCTACCACTGAGGACCGGCCTGATCGGCTGACTGCAGCAGCCGAACAGCGAGTGTGAGATCAAACATATAATGATTACACCCAAACCAGCCGGTGGAGTGATGAACCTGTTCTATACTGAGGCACTTCTGGGCGCGGGTACAGGAGCAGACCTCCCGAAGATAGTCGAACACACGGCGTTTCGGTACGGGATCGGCGCCATCTACAATCCTGGGCAGATCAAACGTGCGAAGTGGAACTGCGTGGGCTGCGGATTCCGGCTGTTCAGCCCCTGTCTACCCGAGGGTGGGGAAGTGGAGCTGCTGTTGGACGGCAAGCCGATTGGCCGGTACCAATGCGGGAAGGACACGAAACCGTCGGAAGTGGTGTTCACCAGGCAGGGGTTGACGAACGGGCCTCATGCTTTGACCATGCGCGCAATCAATGGTCTGCTGCTGGTGGACAGCCTGGAGGTTGAGCTCTAGGCCTGTTCCTCTTCGGGCGTGTTCCTACTGACTCTCTGTGGACTTGGTCATAAGTGGTTGCACCTTTTGGCCTTCGGCAACCGTCGTGGCCTGTTTGATCACAAGTGTGCCGACACTGATACCCGAAACAGCTATGGTGTTGTTGGCGCGGCTTAAAACGGTGATCTCCTGGCGTTTGGCACGTCCTCTGTGAATGATGTAGACAGATGCGGTGTTTGTGCCCTCCAAGACGGCGGAGGCCGGCAGGACGATGCCCCCAGTCAGCGGTGCTGCTTCGAGTGAGACATCCACGGTCATGTCTGGCTTGCAGAACGAAGGCAGCCAAACGGGCTTAAGATGCAGCGATGCGACGCCTATTTTGCTGCCGATCGCCGGGTCGATACGGGTCAGTTTTGCATCCCAGGCCAACTCCCTGGCGGAGGTTGAAACCACTCGGGCCATCTGACCAAGTTTCAACCGGTTAAGGTTATGTGCGTCTGTTTCGACTAGTATCTCCGTATCGCTCATATCTGCGATCTTCATGAGCACGGTCGCTGTGCGAATGCTGGTACCGGGTTGGGTATCACACTTGACGACAATCCCACTGAACGGCGCTCGGATCGTATGACGGCTTATGTCTGTTTTCGCCGCAGCCGCGTCGGTTATAGCCTTAGATACTTTCGCTTTAGCGGCCTTCACCTGTTCGGTACGGGGAGTGTTCCTTAGGTTACCAAGGTTCTGCTGTGCAATGTTGGCAGAGGCGCGGTACTGCGCTTCCGCCTGTGCCAGTTGGGTTTTGGCCGCTGCGATAGCGTGTTCATCAACAGGCGCTATGCTCCGGTCATAGCTTTCACGGGCCACACGAACAGCCACTGCGGCGTCCTTCGCCCTGGTCTGGGTTCTCTCCAACTCTACCCGCCCGATGGCATCTTTAGCATACAGCTCTTCACTTCTCTTGAGGTCGGCATCGGCCTGCGCTTGTGCGATTTCGGCTCGATTTAGGCTGGCTTGTGCGCGGTTTTGTTCATCCTGGCGTCCACCTTGCTGCGCCTTCAACAGACGTTCCTGCGCAACCTTAACCTGCGCTAAGCTGACTTCGCGTGCTTGGCGGATCTCGGTCTGTGTTTTAGCGATCTCCTCCGGCGAGGCTGGAGTGCTAACAGCCAGCAGTTCTTGTTGGGCACAGAAGAGCTGCGCCTCTGCACGACTAAGCCGATTTACGGCCTCATCATCCTTGAGCGTAACCAATACCTGACCTTGCACAACTTGCTTGCCTTCACTCGTGAAGACCTGGTCAACCACCCCAGCAACCTCACAGCGGATCTCATCCTCGAGAACCGCGTTGAGCTTGCCAGTCGCCACGATGGTCTCGGTCACATCACCACGGGTAGCCTCGACTACTTCAACGGGCGTGTTGTGACGTAAGGCCCAGAGGGTGGACGCGATGATGATGATTGCCAGAAGCAAAACGGGGGTTAGTCGACGGTTCATGCAGGATCAACCTCATACGAAGTGTCGTGTCTTAACGGTACCTGAACTCGGCGGTGGTGTGCAGTATGAATACAGGCTGGTGAAGCACTAGTCCACACCAGCCTGTGTTGCGATGGTTACAGAACTTCGCTGCGCTTCGCCGATTTCATGCGCAGAATAAGGCCAGCCCAAGGATCCAGGCTGGTTTGGGTTGATTTCACATCACCCAATGACTTGCGGGTGCCTGTGATGGGTTCCCACAACTCGGCTTGTTTACCGGTGATCTCGATCTTGCCGTTCCACGCCTGGTCGCTCTCGTTGATGACAAAGTAGATGTCATACCCATCTTTACGCCTGTGCGTCATTCGCAGGTTGGCGTTGTCGGAGGCTTTGAGCTGCGGACTCAGCCACTCGTCTATGACGGAGCTGGTTTTCAGCGCATCCGCTTCGCCGATCAACTTCACCCGGCCTGAAGGGTCATTGAGCATCGCCTTCACGTCGGTGCATATCTGCGAGGCAGGGAACTGATCCATCGAGTTGGCCGGTTTTGTGCCAACGAACAGAATGCGACCGCCAGCCTTCCAGAACTTGACCAGGGTGCTCCAAGCCGTTTGAGGGATGGTGTCCACGGCAGGCAGCACGACGGCTCGGTAACTGCTCTGGCCGATGACCAGCTCGCCATTTTTGACAGAAGCAGTCGCAAGATTGTGGCTGTGGATATAGTCATAGTCGCGCATCCCCTCAAACAGGCTGCGGGTGACATCCCGCTGCACATTTGAGATGGTGAAACATTCCGGTGAAACCTCGTCGGCCCCGGAGCGTGAGGGCGTGAAGTGAGCCCACACGCTTTCGATGGGGTAGAGCAGGCCTACATCGGCTACACGGTATCCATCAAACAGCACTGCGTTGACGCGTGCCGTGTATTGCAGCAGACCTTGAACATCCTTCGTTTCGTGCCTGTTGAAGGACGAATAGGTATTCCACGCCGAAATACCACCCCAGAGCATGCGGTTATAAGCACCACGGTAAAGCTCGATCGGCATCAGCGGGGCTCCGCCCATGTTTTGTATGTGGTCGCTGATCTCCATCATCACGTATCGCGAGCCATCTACCTGGGCGATGCTGCTGGCGAAACGGGCGGCATCATAGGGAACATGGCTGTCCATCAGCGAAAGGGTGCCTGTCCGTGGAATCCTTGGGTCCGAGCTCAACACATCAATTCCCGGGGCATCAAGTGTTTGCAGGCAGACGAACAGATCGCCGTAGAGCGGTGCGTGGTGGACTACGTTCTCCTCAAGAAGCGCGTGTCCGCCTGATAGGGTATGGTGTGCGGCTGCCCATGTTCTGAGTTGGCCGAAGAAGTTTTGAGAGAACAGCTCAGTGACGGTTTTGAAATAGTCGCATCGCACCTTCTCCGTGTCGGGCAGCACATTGGCTGCGAGGGCCGCGATTTTTGGTGCGAGGTCATATCCCCTTCGCTGTTTGAACTCCTTCAGCATCACGCTAGACCAAGGCAATACGGCGTAGTTCTGTCGCTTGAACAGGAACGCAGAAGTGCTTGGCTCATCCGTGAACAGGCTGACGAATGATTTTCCAAAATCTTGCTTCATGTGTTTCACAAGCGCATCATGCGTGACATCTATGAAACGCTTCGTTGTGTCAGGATTCAACAAGTCGACAGTAGGGGCACTGACAGGCGAGGCGTTGCCGTCAACCTGCGTGCCTGTGTATAGAATCCCTTCAGTGACGACCACTACTTGCCAATAACCATCCGGCAGGCTGAAGGACAACTGATCGCCCTGGGTTTTTGCCTTCAGATCGATGATCTGGTCACCACGGTATGCTGCCGCACTCATGATCTGACCTGGCGGCAGTGTGATGGTTTGGTCACCGCCCTTCATCTTGAGGCTCTGAGTCATGATGCACTGGGCCTCAAGCTCAGGATGGTCCTTCAGCACCAGTGTGCCAGCACGGCCGCTGGGGTAGCCGTTCTCGTCGTAGTACCAGTTCAGCATCCCTTTGTCGTTGATCGCCTTCGCTGCGTTGATGAGAGCATTGAAGTTGTTCTCTGTGACGGCATATTCGTTGCCGACAGGAAGGCTGCTGATATAACCGCCGAAGCCCATCTCTTTAGCGGTGTCGATCCGTTGCTCAACCTGCTTGGCATCAAGCGGCCAGTTGTGTTCAATACGGAACACCCTGGCTTCTGCCGGGGGATTGGTAAATGCATCCCACATTGGGTCATTGGCCGCGCTGGCGGGAGCAGCTTGAAGATGCAGTAAGCTAAGAGCCATGATGAACCACCCCAATATCATTCGTGTTTTTGATGTTCGGTTTGTCGATTTTGCTGAACCCATACAGGAAATCTCCATTTCTTGATAGCACAGGATTGCCTCCAGACTGTTATATACTTGCCAATCCAGGGTTATATTTAGGGTTTTGATACGCAGTTACCTGCGTCATCGCGCTGTGATTTATAGCGGTCGGCTGCGCTTTGCAGCCTTCATACGCAGAATGCATCCTGCCCATGGATCCAGCTTTGCTTCCGCTACGGTACCGGTCAGCATCGAACGGCTGCCCGATATGGGCTCCCACATTTCAGCCTGTTTGCCGGTGAGCTCGATTTGACCATTCCAAGCCTTATCGCTTTCGTTCATCACGAAATAGATGTCATATCCGTCTTTTCGCCGATGGGTCATGCGCAGATTGGCGTTGTCCGAGGCCTTCAGTTGCGGGCTTAGCCATTGGTCCACTACCTTGCCTGTTTGAAGCGCATCGGCTTCGGTGATGAACTTCACATGCCCTGATCGATCTTTCAGCATGGCTTCAACCTGTTTGGCCATGCCGGGAGCCGGGAACGCCTCGGTTGTGTTCATCGGCTTTGTGCCTACGAATAAGATGCGACCACCGGATTTCCAGTATTTCACCAGATTCGTCCAGGCTGCCTTTGGTATGGTGTCGACGGCTGGTAACACGACCGCACGATAACTGCTCCTGCCAATAACCAGTTCGCCACTCCTGACAGCAGCTTTGGCAAGGCTGTTGGTATGCAGGTAGTCGTAGTCACGCATATCTTCAAACAGGCTGCGAGTGACATCGCGTTGCACATACCCGATGCTGGCACATGCGGGTGTCACGTCCATCGTATACTGTTTTGATGGCGTAAAATGGGCCCATACGCTTTCGATAGGATACAGCACGGCCACGTCCGCTACGCGATAGCCATCATACATCATGCTGTTGACACGTGATACGTATTGCAGGAGTGATTTGATCACCTTTGGATCATGTTTGTTGTAGCTGGAATAGGTATTGAATGCGGTGATACCACCCCACAATGCGCGGTTATAGGCCCCGCGGAGCAGTTCACCAGACAGAACGACGTCACCCATCACCTGCTGATGGTAGTCGCTGATCTCGCACATCACGTTTCTGGATCCATCAAGTTGCGCCACGCTGCTTGCAAATCGGGCAGCGTCGTAGGGCACATGGCTGTCCATGCCAGAAAGGGTGCCGGATCTAGCAATACGGGGATCACTGCTTAATATATCGATACCCGGGGCATCCAGCGCCTGCATGCTGACAAACAGGTCGCCGTAGAGCGGGACTTGGTGGACGACGTTCTCTTCTAGCAGCAAGTGGCCACCGGAGAGGGTGTGGTGCGCCTTAGCCCACTTGCGTATCGGTGCCAGGAAGTTTTGCGAAAAGAGCTCCGCTATGGTTTTGTAGTAGTCACAGCGTACTTTGGCTGTGTCTGGCAGCACATCCGCTACCAGGGCAGGCAGTTTTGGGGTGAGGTCATACCCGCGCCTCTTCTTGAACTCCTGCAGCATCACGCTGGACCAGGGTAACACTCCGTATTCCTGGCGGTTGAAAAACATCGCCAGGGTGCTCGGTTCATCTGTGAAGGTGCTGACAAATGATTTGCCCATATCCTGGCCAAGGTGCTTGGCAACAGCATCATGTGTCACTTCGATAAATCTTTTTGTGGTTAATGAACTCAGCAAGTCTACATGGTGCATACTCACGGGTGATGCGATGCCCTCTAGCTGAGTGCCGTTATATTGTGTGACGATGATCACCCGCCAACTGCCTAGAGGTAAGGAAAACGCCAGTGAATTGCCTTGCGTGCTTGATTTCAGGTCGATGTTTCGGCCAGATCCAAATGCTGTGCCGTTCATCAACCTACCAGGGGGTAGCACAACGGTGTGTTTCCCGCCATCGAGCTTAAGATCAGACGTGTAAAGGCTTTGAACAATTAGCTCCGGGTGCCCCTGAAGCACCAGTTTGCCGGCGCGGCCACTCGGGTAGCCATTTTCATCATAAAACCATGCCTGCATTCCCTGGTCATGCAGACACTGAACTGCATTCTTCAGTGCCTCGAAATTCGCGCTGGTCTGTGCGTATCCATCCCCGAGGGGCAGGCTGCTGACAAAGCCGCCAAACCCCATTTCTTTGGCGGTTCGGATTCGGTCTTGGGCCTGCTGTTTATCAGCAGGCCAGTAGTGTTCAATGCGAAACACTTTCGCTTCCGCAGGTGGTGCGCAGAAGGCTTCCCACATAGGGTCTTTTGAAGAACCGACCTTAGCCGATCCACTGGGTGTGATCACGCTAAAGCTCATATGTTGGGACCCATACCTGAGCCACGGTTCCGGTCAGTTGGGTGATGAGCAGCAGAAGACCATCCTTGTTTTCGCCATTTCGTATGAGACGAATTTCCTTAATAACGCCGGGTATCGGATCGCTCTGCCAGAGCATCATCATACCGCCATCGGGGTCGTTGGATTGCTGGCTGAGTACCAGCACATTGCCCTCGGGGTTGGGCCTGATGAACAGCATTGGACCATCACCACCAAAACGGGCATTCAACCGCGCCTGCAGCACGGGGAGGCCCTGCGCAACCAATTTCGATTCGTTGATGTCCGCCATGTTGATGGGGTTGACTGCCCAAATGGCATCTGTATCTTTAGTGGCACTTTGAAGATCGAGAAGTCGGACCTGACCAGCAGATGAGAAGCTGAGCCAGTCACCGCCTAGCTTTAAGGGCTTCACGGCTGCTGATTTCCACAATCCGCCAGGGAAAGCGGCCATCGGTTGAATGGCTCCGTTCTTGTTGATGCTCACTAAATACCATGGCACTTCCTGCGGACGCCTCACCGTCTTGTATGCGGTCTTGTTCCAGTAGACCATCTGTGAGGCGGTGAACAACTGGTCAAGTGGCTCATTGGGAAGCAGTTTCCCTGCCAGCAGAGTGGTGCTAGCTTCCTGGTGCATGGGGATCACTGTTTCTGTGACCCAAAGCCCGTTCGCATCGGCCTTTTGAATGTTGAGCTTGCAGCCTGTTGGGGTATCGATACGGAACACCATGCGGGTCTTGCCATCGAAATGCGGACGGGCGATTTCGACTGCCGTACAACCGACAGGGGCGGGGATGGTATTAGCTAGCTGCCAGCCCATGAATGCTGCTCCTGGCTTTCTCACGGTGGTCGTGGGGGGCTTGACTGGCGGCTGTGCGGGTGTTTCTGTCACGACAGGTGCTGGAGGCGGTGTGGCCGTGCCCTCAGCAGGTTGCTGGGCCATGGCGGTGACGGTACTGTATGCAGCGAGTGCGAGCACTAGATACTGAGCTGTTTTCATTGTGACTCCTATATGGTTTCTTTCTACAAGCAGATTACCACAAAGCCCCGCCGAAAAATCGGCGGGGCTTTGATATGGCGGTCATCCTGTCAGGGTACAGATATCCTTACTCGCATAGTGGAGCCGTCACCACCCTGACTTTTAGCTCTTCGCAGAATGAAGACAGGACGGTCACCAGACTTGTATGCGTCCAACTTGGTTTGGAACTCCTTAACGGAACTGATGGCGTCACCATCGATGGATTGCACGACATCACCTGGCACGATACCCACTTCTTGAGCAGGCGAGTCTGGGGCGATACCGTTGACGATCACGCCCTTAGTATCTCGTGGCAGACCCAGCTCGTTCAGAGCCTTGGGTGTGATGTTTTCCACGCTGATGCCCAGCTTCTGTGCGCTCTCAGGGTTTGCTTGATCACCAACGCCGCTCTCACCAGGTACTGACGGTGCTTCACCGATCTTGACTTTTACAGTCATTGGCTTCGACTGACGCAGTATGCTCATTGTGACGGTTGTGTTCGGCTTCGTGCGGCTGATGATGTCCCGCAGATCAAGGTCGTTACGGACTTCTTGATCGCCGATTTTGGTAATGACATCCTCGACACGAATACCGGCTTCTGCTGCGGGTGTACCGTCATTAACACTGGCCACCAGCGCGCCTTGTTTGGTGCCCAGCCGCTTTTCGTCTTCGGCTGTGACGGCCTCAGGCACAATTCCGAGGAAGCCGCGGACCACTTTACCCGATCCCATAAGCTGTTCCATCACGTAGTGAGCGGTGTCTACAGGCACTGCAAATCCGATGCCAGCAAAGCTGCCGGTGGGGGATTCGATGGCCGTATTCACTCCAATGACCTCACCGCGGATGTTCAGCAATGGCCCACCGGAGTTGCCAGGGTTGATCGTGGCGTCTGTCTGGATGAGATTAGTATAGAACCTCTCATCATTGCCTCCGCCAATCTCTTCTTGACGTCCTATGGCACTGACCACGCCCACGGTAATGGTGTTGCGCTTGCCAAACGGGCTGCCGATAGCGATAGCCCACTGTCCAGGCTTCACGCTGTTGCTGGACCCCAGTTTGGCAGTTGGCAGGTTGGTGGCGTTGATCTTAATCAAGGCGATGTCGCTGCGGAAGTCCCGTTTTACTTCGCCCGGGAACCTGCGGCCATCGTTCAGTAAAACCTCAACTTTATCTGCTCCACTGACCACATGGTCGTTGGTCAGGATGTATCCATCGTTGCGTACGATAAACCCGGAGCCGATGCCTTTCGATTTGCCGCCCGGTGCGGCACCATCACCCCCAAACGGGAATGGAAAGGCGTCTCCACCCGGAAACTGGAGTTTTGGTTGTGCAGGTGCAGATTTCTCCGAATAGATAGTCACAACAGCAGGCGACACCTGATCGGCTATATTGGTAAACGCGGATTGTAGTTGTTCTGCAGAAGCGAGTACACCTCCGCTGTTGACATCGGCAGTAGCGTAGGTGCCCGCAGCGTTGACGACGACAGGCCTCTGCATGGCGGTTCCCAGGAAGGCACCTAGTGCCACACTTCCCAGAATGAGAGTCGTCATTATCCCTGGAGATAGATGCTTATTGTTTTTCATTTTGGAGCTGATCCTCCCACTTAACTTCACTGGTTGGTATATAGTTACTCAGAATAACTGACGAACGACACGGGTTGAATGTTAGCACTGGAGCCTCGCCATTCACTCTCTGGTCGTATTGGTCGCCAACTATGGTAGGTCTTGTCGAGCCCTGTCCATCGTTGCTTGATCTCTTCAGCTTCTGTTTGTAACCGTGATAGGTCGATTCGTCTTGGGGCTTCAATTTCGTTATTTAGCTTCAGGGCAACAGTCACATACGATGCCGGATGTGAAAGCTGATAGCCTATGACCGTCAGGAACACACCGCAGAACGCCAGAGCCGGCCTCATCATTTTTGAGTGGTGAAACCATTTGGTCCATATAGGCTGGACGTTTCTGTTGGTTTGCTGGCTTTGAGATACCGCCGCGAACAGCTTCTGTTCGAAATCAGCACTCGGGGCGGGCCCTTGCAGCCTGGCCATCATACGTTTCATCGCGAGCATCTGTTGATATTCCGTTGAGCAATCTGGACATTGTCTAAGATGCTGACTGACAATCTGCATCTCGATACCACTGAGCTCTTTGTCCATGTATGCGGAAATCATGTTTTGGGTCTGTGTGCATGTCATGGTTGGAACTCCTTAAGAAAGTCGGATCCAGCATTGGTCACGAGCCAGTCTTTCATTGCTTTACGTGCTCTGTGCAGCCGTGACCTGACGGTCCCCTGGCTACATCCGAGAAGCTCTGCGATCTCTTCATAGCTCATCCCTTGCATGTCCGCAAGGATCACTGTTTCACGAAAGTCAGGTGATAGTGTGTTCAATGCTTTTTGAAGGTTATGATCTATCTCAAATGCCATCATCACCGATTGTGGTTCATTTGTTACGTCTGGCAGTTCGAAGTGACGCTGATCATCACCACTGGCATTGAGTGGCTGGTCAAGCGAGATCGGCAGTTTTGATGGCCGCCTTCGAATCATATCAACAAAGGCATTTCGTGTAATGCGGTACATCCAATTCTCAAATGGCATCGCATTGTTGTACCGATGGAAGAACCGGTAAGCGCGTACAAAAGCTTCCTGAGTCAGGTCCTCTGCATCAGCGCGATGCCCACTTAGGCGATAGGCTATCGCATAGACGGTTCTATAATGTTTACGCATCAAATCATCAAATGACATGGGTTGTGCGTTACAGATGGTTTGTGCGCTTTGTGTGGTTGCATCCATTTGAGCGTCCTCCTGTTTTACATTACGCATGGAGTTCCTTCCTCAGTTCCCATATGGCAAAAGAGGCGCGGAGTGCAATACATCCGCGCCTCAGTCGCTGTTTTTCTTGATGCTGTTTTATTTTTCATCTTTGGGGACAGGTTCAAGCAGCAGTTTCTTGGTATACAGGAAATCAGCGCGATGGTAGTCAGAAAGCTCGAAGTCTTCCCGTAACACAATCGCCTCTGTAGGACAGGCTTCCTGGCAATAACCACAGAAGATGCAGCGCAGCATATTGATTTCGTAACGAACCGCATACCGCTCACCAGGACTAATTCTGTGCTCATCGGTGTTCTCGGCAGCTTCCACATAGATGCAGCGTGACGGGCATGCTCCAGCACACAGGCTGCAACCAATGCACCGCTCCAACCCGTTTTCGTGGCGAGTCAGTACATGACGCCAGCGGGTGCGTTCAAAGACAGGTCTTCGCTCTTCGGGGTATTCCACAGTGACGGGTTTTGTAAACGGGGGCTGATGCCGGTAGGTAATCCCCAAGCCTTTGGTGATGGCGATCAGCCCGTCTTTAAATCCTATGAAGGGGTTACCCATTATATGTCCTCCGCTTTCGGTGCCCAGGAGCCTAATTCGACCAGGCTGTCTGTAGTACCCTGCCGGACTTTGCGCTGTAACTGCAAAAGACCGTACAGCAGGGCATCCGGGGTGGGGGGGCATCCGGGGACATAGATATCAACGGGAACGATCTGGTCTACACCTTGGAGAATGGCGTAGTTGTTGAATACACCACCGGATGATGCACATGCGCCCATACTCACCACCCATTTAGGGTTAGGCATCTGGTCGTAGATGGTGCGAAGCACTGGCCCCATTTTCTTGCTGACACGCCCTGCGACAATCATCACGTCCGCTTGCCTGGGGCTTGGCCGGAAAACTTCCATGCCAAATCGCGAGCCATCAAAAGTGGCCGCCATGGAAGCCATCATCTCAATAGCGCAACAGGCCAGACCGAATGTGACGGGCCATAACGAGTTTGCTCGGCCCCACTTCACTATTTCGTCAAGTGAGCCAATGAGGATGTTGCCTTTTTGTATTGTGCCCGGTATTTGCGGCATGGATGTGTCGTGGGCGCTAATCTCAACGATGCGTTGTGCCATATATCTGAACCTTTCGGTAATTGACGTCAAAACGGAATATCACAGTTACAGTTTACCTCAATGGCTTGACGCAATCACTTGATGATGCTGTATGCTTTGGTCCGCCACCTGCCATTGCTCAGCCAAATCCCCATATATACGTCGTAAACTTTAGATACCTTCCGGGCGCCCCAGAGGGGTATGATTCCTTATAGCCAGGGGTGAGCGTTTCGCTATTACATTTCTTGGTTGGCTATGTCCGGGGCGGTCTGTCAGTACACCTGCGGAGGCCACTGACTATAGACCGCGCCGGTCTCGTTCCTGACACATATCTTTGATGGCTATCCGCCAGACCGGCGCGGTCTTGAGCCTTCTGCAGCCGCTAGCCTCCGGCCAGACCGCCCCGGACATAGGCAACGAATGGCTGCAATACAGGCGAACAGCCATTCGCATATGACTCTGTCGCCTCAGCGTGACGCGTTAGTTACAGCCTGGGCTGCCACCTGCCAGTGCTGGTGGCTGCCGACCGTGTTACAGACGCTGGTTGATGCCTGTGTATTTCAGGTTGGATGGCCCAGTGTATTCTGCGCGGGGACGGAGCAGGCGGTTATTGCCGAACTGCTCCATGATATGCGCTGTCCAGCCAGAGATGCGGCTGGCGGCAAATACCGGTGTGAACATATCTATCGGGATGCCCATCATGTATTGCACGCTGGCACTGTAGAAGTCCACATTGGTGTAAAGGCCTTTTTCCTTGAGGACCAGCTCCGCGATAAGCTGCGACATGTTATACCAGGTCATATCATCCTGCTCCTCGCACAACAGCTTGGTGAGGTTTCGCAGGTGCTTGCTGCGCGGATCTTCGCATTTGTATACCCTGTGGCCAAAGCCCATCACACGCTTTTTAGCAATGAGGAGGCCGTGGATATACTCTTCGGCTTTGGTATCCTCGCCGATGTCAAGCAGCATTTTCATGACTTCCTCATTAGCTCCGCCATGTAAAGCACCACCTAATGCCCCGATAGCTCCTACCACGCCTGCATACATATCTGCGAGGGTAGATACGATGACCCTGCCAGTGAAGGTGCTGGCATTCAGCTCGTGGTCGGCATGAAGTATCAACATTGTGTTCATGGCGTCGGTATGCAGTTTGTTAGGCATTGTGCCGGTCAGCATATACAGGAAGTTTGCGGCATGTCCCAGTGACGGTTCGCTTTTGATGGGCAGTTCACCGCGGCGTATGCGCTCTATAGCGGTGATGATGCTGGGCAGTCTGGCAGTGAGCCGTGTGGCTTTACGTATGTTGGCATCGGCTGTGTTGTTGTTTGAATCCTGATCGTAGTTACTCAGGACAGAGACCACTGTACGCAGAACATCCAAAGGGCGTGAAGTTTGTGGTATCTCAAACAATAGCTTCATGACTTGAGCTGGAAGGTCGCGGTTTTCTACCATGTGCTGGTAGTGCCTGTCATATTCCGCCTGGTTAGGCAGACGGCCGTGCCACAAGAGGAAGGTCACCTCCTCAAAGGTGGCGTTGACTGCCAGATCATCGATGTCGTAGCCGCTATATATTAACTGGCCCGTTTTGCCATTGATGTCCGATATGGCTGAGGGGCCAATCACAACATCCTCTAGTCCTGTTGCGTGTATCAAATTCAGAAACTCCCTTCAAATCGCAATGTGAGTAAGCCTTTGGGTAGGTGGCTGGATAACGCCTCTCTATCTCAAATATACTCATTCTACGAGTGGTAAGTCGATCGTTTGGCTAGATTTCGAAATCAAACGCGAGTATATCCGAGCTGTTCGGGCGGACGAACTGAGTCACTACTCGCTGATGCGCATCGGACGGACCATAGGCAAGTAACGCCTGTTTGTCCACAAACCGCGTGCATAATGCGGTGTGATACCCCTTGCTGCGGGTGCTGAAATCATCACCTACATAGGTATCTAGAATCCCGCCAACTGCATTCTTGAGGTTCAAGAGCTCTTGTTTGATTAGCTCGATCGTCTCTTGGTTCACATCATCGTTCCATCGAAATAACACGATGTGTATCACTTCACGGCTCATAATATACTCCTTAATCTGTTAAGTGCAGAAGCTGGATAAGCTTCTTGGTGG
This sequence comes from Armatimonadota bacterium, assembly GCA_963677485.1. Classification (GTDB taxonomy): domain Bacteria; phylum Armatimonadota; class HRBIN16; order HRBIN16; family HRBIN16. Next base: position 3,949,976 of record OY781964.1, read on the forward strand.
CGGCTTCTGCTTGTGATGCGGATGCGATGACAAACAACTCTTGCTCCACGTCTGAAATTGTTTGTCGTCCAGGTGACAGGTTTATTGTTTGGAGGTTCACCCACTTGCCTCCATCCACACGGCCACGCAGCATGACATACCCTGCGTGAGAGACATCCATGGTGATCGTGCTGGTGCCCATCCCCATGGCTACCAGGCTGCCTGCGGCTGAGAGTGGCTTCGAATCAAGGCTCATGACACCCAGTGCCCCTGCAGGGGTGAGCACACCAGCCGCAGTGGTGACAGCTCCATGGGTTAAGCAGGCCATCAACTGTTTACCCGGGTTCAACCGGGCGTAGAATGCCGCGTTCGCTTCGTCGCTGGCTTTGACCGCTCCTCCCTGGAAGGGCAGTGTTCGTGCCGGCTGGGAGTTGGAACGTGCTGTCCGCGTCACACCGAATAGACTGGTGTAGCCCAATTTTTCTGCCAGAGGCAGCACGTGGCTACCGGAGATGGCCGGGCCCCGTAAATTCACAGTGCTGAGCGCTTCGGCAGTCCATACCGGCTGGCGGGTATACAAACACTCTCCCTTGCCGGTTGGTGTACGATGGATACCTGTCAGCGGCCGTGCGGCTGTGGTGGTCATTTTAACGGCTTCCCAACCGGGCTGCCATGGCTTAGCCGTCACACTTCCTGACGCCTTCACGCCACATAACTGCTGCATACGCTTGGACTGGGTGCGTTGGCGGTTGCTGTCATAAGCCATATCGGCGGATGTAAACAGCCGGCCACCTCTCTGCATGAAGCTTTGGAGGTAAGCCATGACAGGGTCAGAAATGACCATTGGGCAGGGGTAGATGATCACGTCAGGCTGCTCTTTGGCTTGGCTGAGGTGTTGGTCATCAACGGTGCAGAAGGGGATACCCGCTTCCATGAGCTGCCAGGCCTGCTGGTAGATAATCCGTGCGTAGGTTTCTTGCTCACCGCCACAGAGGTTATCTAGTGGTATCATCAGCCACACCTTTGGAAGCTTCGCAAGGGGCTTGACACTGCGCACCAGCAAGGCCATATTGCGGTATATCCCTGCCATACTCTTCGGCACACCGATGTTCTGGCGTATCAGACCCCAGGGGAAGACCGCTTCCTCAATCTCTTTCCAGCTCCAGTTGCAGATAAAGGTTCCACCCGAGCCGAACAGATAGCATAGCCGTGTCAGATAATACTCGAGTTCCATCTTGTCGGAGAACTGTCCATAGGTCCGGATGTTGTGGTCGGTGATGGAGCCAAATTCACCTACGGTGAGACCTTTTCCCGTAAACCGTCTGTCAAACATGCGGATATCGGCACTGAATGTGTCGAGATCGGTGTAGCTGTGCATATTCGCGATATCGACCGGCTTAACGGCCTGCAGCTTGTTGCAGCCAATCAGCTCCTGGAGGAACCCAATGAGTACCAGTCGGTTCGGATCGGCTTCTTTTATGCCTTTGGTGTTGATTTCACCCCAGGTGGTCATCATGAGGTTGCGATAGTTCTCCGCATCATGGCTGCGCATGTCTTCCCATCGCCCAGAACCCCGTCGATAGGGTATCTGCCCGATCGACGCTTCGGGCGGGGTGGTGATCCATACAGACTTTATAGCGGTGTCGGTCCGGTAGCGCATGCTCAGGTATTCATTCCAGCCTTTGGTGACATGCGGTTTAACGTCTGCTGATTTGTCGTCATGCAGGCTGATGGCGGGCTCATTCTGCACGTCGATCATGAATCCTGGCACGCTCTTATATCGCAGTGCGATCTTTTTCGCGAACTGATACTCAAGCTGAAGGTCCGACGGTGACAGGTCTTGATCTACCCAGTCATGGATGCTCAACAGCAGCACGATGCCATGTCTTTGGCAAAGCTGCAGTAAGGCATCCAGTTTGGACATCACCCAGTCCGGGTTGCCCTGTTCCAGCGTGTAGCGTTCGCCTTTTTCGTTCTGCTGTGGGAAGAAGTGCAGCACACGCATGATGCTCAGTCCATAATCGGCCATCTTTTGCAGGTCATGATCCCAGGTCCATGGGTTCTCCTTGCCCGCATTGAACACCATGCCGGTTTGGTTGGTGCCAATTGCCAACACCGGACGGTTACCTTTATGAAGCAGGTTGTCCTTCCACTTTGCGGCGAAGGCGTTTGGGCTGACTGGCTGCTTGATGCACACACCGGTGGTCAGTTCCTGAACAAGCTGCTTGTTGACGATTAGCTCGCAGTAGATACGCACCAGGTCGGTATTGATGGGCAGTTTTACGCTCCACTTGAGCGTGGTTTGTGGCTGCCTGTCCTTAGGCAGCGTCATCACACTGTTCAGCAGCGTGACACCTTCTCTGGTCGTTACCGTGATCTTCAGCGATGCCTCGGTATCGGGCTTGCTGAACTGCCCGACGACGGCTGTGATTGCAGCGGTTGACCCGCCTGTGTAGATGGCTTTGTCTGTGGTGACGGATTGTATGCAGATGCGGTCACTAAAGCGCGCCACAATCTGCGGTATCAGGCTTTTAAAAGGTGATGCCTCGCCAAACAGATCGTGTGTCTGCAACCCTGTAAATGCCCAGACGCCGCCTTTGAAGGGACCGTCGAAATGCTGCACCACTCCAAGAGCATCTGCGCAGTAGCCTTGCACATTATTGGCTTTGACAAGGCTGACATACTGCGACTGTTGTTTGGAATAGACTGGGTTGTTGTCACCGAGCAGGCAACAAGAGGCAAATCCACCGAATGCTGTGTCTGACCATTCTGTGCCGTCGATGTTCACCAGTTTGGAGGCTTTGAACCGCCATGTGGGGTCGAACAGACATACCTGATCAGGCGCTAATCCCATTGTGTCCGAGGGTACGCCTGAGCGGCCATTGAGTGGGGTAGGGTGACTGTTACTGGATGATATCTGAGCGGCGGTCACACCAGGCATTGATGGGATCAACATGCCTGCATCGTCGCGCGACGAGGGGGTGTCTAGAGTATATCCGCCCATGCACAGGAAGGCTCCCCCGCGCTTCAAGTAGCCTCGGATGGCCTCTTCCGCCCCAGCCGGGTAGATAGGGCCATATGGCATCACAAGCAAGGTGACTTCCGGTTGGGCCAATAAGCCGGGATCCGCCAACTGCTCTGCGCTGCACAATAGAGTGCCATACCCTTGCTCGGTCAATCGAGCGGCGATGAGGTGAGGGTCAGAATACCCCTTCTCAGCCGCGACATTGTCGGCGAAAATCACCGCCGACCCGTTTCGTCCGGCCGCACTGGCGGCCATCTGCGCCGGTTTGATCGAACTGCCTTCACGGTAATTCCACTTGCCTTGCGAGAATACCCAGGATTGGGAAGGGGCCTCGGTCTGGCGGACTTCAGACTTGCATAGCCAGCCTACATCGGCCACTTCGATCTGGCACGAAGACCCATTCAGTCCAATCATGATTCGGTTCACCGAGAGCATATTCGGCTTACCGTCGCCCCGTGGTTCGAAACTGAACGAGGTGAGCGGTACCATCACCCGCTGCCATTCACCGATTGGCTGACTACTGAGGTTACCCCGGTCAAACTTCACCGTTGCCAGATGACCATCTCCATCGGCCTCCATCATCCACATGAACTGCATCACACCTGGTGTGACAGCCAGCGGCTTGACGGCCAGAGTGATGGCGATGGCGGCTGGAGGGATGTTAGCCATGCAGACGCAGTTGCTCCATGGCTTCTGAGCATCGTACATAATGTTGAGTGATGGCCCCCATGGGGATTCCTCGCCTTGTTTGAGTACCGCAAATCCGGCATCCTCATTGATGCGCCATTGGCTTACGTCCATTCTAACTGCCGTAAACGGCATGGATGGTCTGTCTGTAGATGCTTTTTGCTGCACGGGTGGCCTCCAAATGATGGTGTTCGTTACAGAATAGTTCACCAGTAAGCCACATGATCCCTACCTACGGTAGCAACCATGTCTTATACATCAAAATACGAAACCCCTCGCAGGATATCTCCATTGAGGGGCGTAAAGGGCGGTCAATATCGCAACTGGTTGCGTTACTTCTTTTTCTTACCCAGGAACTTGTCGATGAAACTGGGTTCCATATCGGCGATGGTATCTGTGTCCTCACCTAGCGAAGCGGCCAGTTGACGCAGGATGATTCGTTGCTGCTCATTCAGCTTTTTAGGAACATCCACATTCATCACCACCATCAGGTTGCCGGCTCCACCGTTTTGGCGGGGTAACCCTTTGCCTGCGATACGGAAGACCGTACCGGGCTGGGTTCCTGCGGGGATTTCTATGTTGTGCTCATCAAGAAGGGTCTTGATGACTGTTGTGCCGCCCAAAGACGCTTTAGCATAGCTAATGTTGGCGTTGGTGCTGAGGTCAAATCCTTCTCGGTGGAACCGCTCGTGCGGCTTGATATGAAAGACGATATACAGGTCGCCCGGTTGGCCACCTCGTATGGCATGATCGCCTTCACCGGGAACCTCCATGTAGTTGCCTTCATCAACACCAAATGGCACCGTGATCGCCTTGTTAGAGACCTGTCGGATAGTGCCTTCGCTTCGGCACTTCTTGCACGGGTGCTCCACGATGCGGCCTTCGCCTCTACATCGTGAACAAGTGGTGGCGACACTAATGGTGCCCAGGATGGTCTGCTGACCTTTGCGCACACGCCCGCTGCCGCGGCACTCCGGGCAGATAGACGGTTCAGCACCGCCCTCAGAACCTGTACCGGCGCAGGCTTCGCAAGGCATTCGACGGGCAAACTCCACCGAACGCGGCGCATTGGTAGCGATCTCTTCAAGTGTAACTTCCACATCAACGCGGATGTCGCTGCCGCGGTTGTTGCGGTTAGATCGTCCGCCACCGCCGCCGCCACCGAAGAACATATCGAAGATATCAAATGGGTTACTGAAGTCAAACCCGAAATCAGATGCCGATCCGCTTGTGGTGCCGTATCGGTCATACTGAGAGCGCTTATCGGGTGTGCTCAGCACCTCATAGGCCTCATTGATCTGCTTGAACATATCCTCAGCTTGAGGGTTATCTGGGTTGCGATCAGGGTGATACTGCATCGCCAGCCGACGATAGGCCTTTTTGATGTCATCTACAGAGGCGTCTCTATTGACCCCTAATAGCTCGTAATAATCTACTTGTTGTGCAGGCATGTCGGTATTGTTGGCCTAACTCTGTTCCTCATCGATGACATCCGGTATCTCCGTGTCGCCATCAATCTCGTCTGCATCTTCGATGCTTTCGTCGTCAGCCTCATCAAGTGAGATAGGCTGGTTCAGCTCTTCACGGATTTTCGCTAACGCTTTGTCCAGCATGCCCGCATTGAACTCAGAAGGCGGCAGCATGGCATCGGGGTTCTCCATGTCCGCAGCAGCGGCGGCGGCGGCAGCCTCTTCAGTCGATAACAGCTCCATCGTATTGATGATGTCTGCTGCTTCCTGACTGTGGATTTCTGCGGCCAGTGCGGCTTCGCTTTCGCGGAGTGCTTGCTGCTGAACGTGGTAGTCCGGATAGGCCTCGGGCGGAAGTACTTGCACCTCTTTGAGTGTGGGCACGATTCGGCCTGCGGCAATCTCTTCTAGTGCCACGGTCAGACTGTTGTTGGAATCAGTCTTTATTAGAGCTTTTCGTTCGATGCCTTGCTCATGTAGCTGGCGCGCGCGCTTTGCAGCGGCGATGACCAACGCATAGGCGTTGAACTTAGCCAGATCATCGGCTTTGGGTAGTATCATTTTGGGGCGCTCTCCCTTCGGAATCACATCATATCGGCAATAGTATGCCGAATTATCATTATACCAAAAATCGCTTAATGAGGCCTTTTTTGTGCTTGAGTGAGGGTCGGAGTGCCGGCTGGGCACTCCGAATTTGTGTGGGTATAGATCAGCTTATTCGTAGCGAAGTGCGTCGATAGGGTCGAGATATGCCGCTTTGCGAGCGGGGTATAATCCGAAGAATACTCCGACGAACGCTGCGAACGAGAATGACACGATCACCGATGGAATGGAGACTGTCACAATCCACCCCGATAGACGGGCCACCAGCATAGAGCCCAGAACACCGAAGGCAACACCCAATAGACCGCCCATCAAGGAAAGCACCAGGCTCTCGATGAGGAACTGCAGCATGATGTCTTTTCGCTGTGCCCCCAAGGCTTTTCGGATGCCGATCTCGCGTGTCCGCTCGGTCACAGAGACCAGCATGATATTCATGATGCCGATGCCACCCACCAGCAATGACACGCTGGCAATGCCTGCAAGCAACAGAGTGAATACACGGCTGGTTTCCGCAGCAACCTCCATGATGTCAGCTTGGTTACGGATGATGAAGTCATCCTGTCCGTCTTTAATCCTGTGTGTTTTACGCAGAACGGCTGCGGACTCTTCGAGTGCGACGTTCATGAGATCCATGCTCTTAGCTTGTACGCTGAAGCTTCGGAGGTATTTTGTGCCAAACAACCTGGTCATCGCGGTAGTAGCCGGAACCATGATCTGGTCATCCGGGTCGTTGAACCCACCTGCGTTGCCTTTGGCTGCCATCAGCCCAACGACCTTGAATCTTGTGCCCTGAATGGTGATATACTCACCGACGGGTTGTGCGGTGCCGAACAGGTTCATGGCAGTGGTGGCACACAGCACGGCTACTTTTTGGTTGGACCGGACATCGCCGTAGGTGATGAACCGGCCTGCAGCCAGGCTGTAGTTGCGGACAGATGGGTAATCTGGATAGGTTCCGAATATGGTGGTATTTGTGTTCAGACTCTTGTGCTTGACCTGCATATTCGACCGTGCTTCAGGAACTACCGTTTGAACGGACGGACATTGTTTGATTATCGCATCGACATCATCCAGCGTCAGCGTTTGACGGCTGCCGTATCCACCCATCACTGCCCCAGTCCGTGCCTGGCCTGACATCACCACTAAAACGTTGGTGCCCATCTGCTGGATGCGCTGCATGGTTTGTTGTTGAGCACCACCCGCGATGGCTAGCATGGCAATGACTGCGCCTACACCGATGATCACGCCCAGCATGGTGAGGGCTGCTCGTAGTTTGTTTGCTAATAACCCTTCAAGGGCGACGGAGATACTCTCTTGAAAGCTCATTCGTCATCCTCCGGCTTAAGTTTCAACAGCTCCGCGCGCGCATCGATGGGGGTGGCCACTGGTTCATCAGACACGATGTGGCCATCACGGAACCTGATGATGCGCTGAGTATGAGCTGCGATGTCCTCTTCATGGGTGACGATGATGACCGTCTTACCTTCCTTGTGAAGCTCTTGAAACAGCATCATGATTTCTTCACTGGTGCGTGTATCAAGGTTGCCAGTGGGCTCGTCACCGAGGATGATGGGTGGCTGATTCACCAGAGCACGTGCGATGGCTACTCGTTGCTGCTGCCCTCCAGATAGCTCATTTGGCTTATGGTGTATGCGGTCGGCTAACCCCACACGCTGTAGAGCAATGGTGGCTGCTTCTTCTGCATCACCATGGAACTCGGAGTTGTAGAGCATTGGCAGCATGACTTGACGAATGGCAGGCCGGCGAGGGATCAGGTTAAATGTTTGAAATACGAATCCGATCTTTCGGTTGCGGATAATAGCCAGCTCATCGTCATCAAGATCAGCAACCTCCTCACCATCAAGTGTGTATGTGCCTTGAGTCGGTCGGTCAAGACACCCGATGATATTCATGAAGGTGGACTTTCCTGAGCCTGAAGGGCCCATGATTGCCACAAACTCACCGGCATTGACGCTCAGCGACACTCCACGCAAGGCGTGTACAGAGACGTCACCTGTCTGGTAGCTCTTTACAACATTGAGGGCTGAAACTACCTGACGGACACTTGATGCCCCAGTATTAACGGCCTCCACGTCTGCCTCCACCGCCGCCCATACCGCCAGGTCCACCCATTCCGCCTCCACCAGGACCGCCCATGGCACCTGGTTGCTGCACGCCCGCAGCCGGTTGGGTACTCTTCATTTCGATAATGGCGGTGATGACCACGTCACCCCGTTTCAGGCCAGACTTGATCTCAGTGGTGTCGGGGCCAGATAAGCCTGTGACGACCTTCTTTACAACTTGTTTCCCGTCCTGCATGACGGTGACAGTCGAACCGCCTCTACCCTCTTTAACTGCTTCGTTAGGCACGGTGAGCACATCATTCGCTTCGGCGACGACGAAGTCGCATGTGACATTCATTCCTGGCTTATACCGGATGTCCGTCTTTGAGAGTTCTACCGTCACGGGAATGGTGGTCACGCTTTGATTCGCAACAGATTGCGGGGCGATCTTAGTGACCTTACCAGCGATGGGCTGATCAGAGTAGGCCTCTATCGTCACCATGACCTTCTGGCCTATGTGGATGGTGGCTATATCCGTCTCGTCGACACTGACTAAAGCGAACATTCGGCTGATGTCTGCGATATCGACGATCCCGACGCCTGCACCAGACCCAGCCAGTGAGCTGCGTCCTGCATTGACTATGGATCCAACCTCTACATATTTCATCGTGACCACGCCAGAGGAAGGCGCCACGACGGTGGTGTAACCCAGTTGAATCTTGCTGTTCTTGAGAGCCGCTTCAGAACGCTTCACTTGAGCGTTTGCTTGAACGATATCGCCCTGGCGGATCTTATTCTGCTTGACAGCCGCGAGAGCGTTGAGCAGCGTCGCTTCAGCTTGCTTCACATTGGCGCGGGCTGTTTTCAGTTGCTGCTGTTTGATCTTGTCTTGAACAGCGTTTAGTTTGGCACTCTTCAAGTCTTCCTTAGCCTGCTGTACGCGGGAATCAGCATTGCGTAGATCAATATCCGTTTGACCCTGGATGGTGTCCAGTTTTCGTTGAGCACTTTCTAGCTGTGCCTGCGCGACAGTGTTGCGCTCTTCAGCAGCCTCAACCACATTTTTGGCCACGAACCCTTTAGCAAAAAGTGCTTTTTGACGTTGGATGTCCAGCTCTGCTGTTTTAGCTGAAGCCACCGCTTGATCATAACTCGACTGTGCGTTTACCACTGCTTGAGGGTTCAGCGCCGTTTTAGTTTGATCGTAAGTTGCCATGGCACTATCATAGGCACTTTGCGCCTTGTTGATGCTAGCTTGAGTCAGAGAAGGTTGGACCTGAGCTTCATCAGTTGCCTGAGCAAGCTGCGCTTTAGCGGAAGCCAGCCCTTCACGTGCGGCGGTAATGCCCGTATTACTCTGGACACCCGTGATGCTGAGCTGCTCACGCGCTTGGTCCACTTTGGACATAGATGCCGCCATATCGGCTTGGCTCTGATCGTATGCCGTCTGGGTATCTGTGGGGTCGATTTTGGCGATCAGCTGTCCTGCTTTCACGATGTCACCTTCGTCAACGAGCAGAGAGGTCACTTGTCCACCCACGTTCGACTTCAACTGCACCGTGGTGAGCGGTTGGAGAACACCATTAGCTGAGACCGTTGCCGTAACAGATCCTCGTCTCACCTTGGCGGTCTTGATGATGACATCTGCTTGTTTACTGACCCACGGTTTCCAGACCAGCAAAGCGATGATCAATGCCCCTAATCCCACCATGACCCAGAGACGCGACCGAGCCTTAACACGTTTTTTGTTCATATGTGCCTCCTATCGTCAACTACTTACATGTTCTTGGACGTATACATATTCCAAAAGTTTACGAAAAGCTGGAAAATAAACAGGTAGTGTGAGACAAACAAGTGACTAGAAATACCAACATTCGGAGGAATAGTCTTATGAATGACCAGAATGTGCCAAGGAAACCAACCACGGACTTTGAGCTGCTTGATTCATCAATGCAGCGTAAGGACTTCACCAGTAGTGACACCTGGCGGGTCTTCAGGATCATGAGCGAGTTCGTGCATGGATTTGAAGCCCTGTCACGGGTGGATAATGCGGTGGCGATGTTTGGGTCGGCTCGTTCGCTATCGAGCCATGCTCACTATCAAGCGGCTTATGAGACTGCGAAGCTGCTCGGTCAGAAGGGCGTTGCGGTGATCACCGGTGGGGGACCGGGCATCATGGAGGCCGCCAATAAGGGTGTCAAAGAAGGTGGTGGCTTGAGCATAGGCTGCAACATCGAACTACCATTTGAGCAGCACGAAAACCCATATCTTGATATCAGCCTTGAGTTTCACTACTTCTTTGTGCGTAAAACTATGTTTTTGAAGTACGCTCATGCGTATATCATCTTCCCGGGCGGTTTCGGCACGCTTGATGAGTTGTTTGAATCGCTGGTGCTGGCCCAGACAGGAAAGCTGGAGAAATTCCGCGTGATCTTGTTTGACAGCAGCTATTGGGGCGGGCTGGTGGATTGGATTCGCACAACTATGCTTGCCCACCACTATATCAAAGATGGCGACATGGACTTGTTTACTGTGGTGGACACCCCCCAGCAGGCAGCCGAACAGATATGTACGTTTTTGAAAGGTGATGACTAGCGAACCGGTCGGATCCGAGCGGTCCGACCGATGCTGTCTCGGGGATGCACCTTGTGGAGTGAAGGCTAATCGCCGTAGCGTTGCTTGATCATAGAGCGTATATACGCAGCGTCCTCATGCACTCGGGCCCGTTCCGCCCGATATCTTTTGGGGTAAGCCGAGTCAAACCGCTTCTCCAGTTTCTCCATATCGGCCAATAGTGCCTCCGCAAGGTACCGGCCATGCCCCTGGGCGATGATCCGGTTCAACTGCTCCTTGATGGGGTTTAGTCCTGTGCTGGGCTTGCCCCATATGATGAACCCAGGGTAGTGTTCCACTAAATCCTTCAGAAGCTTTTGTTTGACTGGGTTGGGCTCCAGGTTGACGATCGCCTGCCCGATGGATCGCTTGGGATCATACTGCCCCGGGTTATATGCGTAATCGGCTGCTGTCAGTAGCGGGATGCGGTTTGAGTCATCTTCAATATGCATGGGGTTTGCCACGTATCCGGTCACCACACTGCACAGGTCAGCGTCGCGGTTGATCACAGGACCCAGATGCATGGTGGGCTGACCGTCGTTGACCGGGTAGTTGTCCCACAGAAACAGTTTGCGCCCGATAGCCGCTTGATAACGCTTAGCCGCAGCGGTGGTGATCTGACCCACCACGCTGTCGCCTGTCCAGAAGATGAAGACATCGGGATTTAGCTGCTTCTTGAGGACACCCAAGTAAGCCGCATCGGCTTCAGAGCTGCCATCACCCCAGTAGATGGTGGGGCAGAAGATCATGTGAGCTTCTGGGTCGTTTTGGCGCAGCCTGCGATAGATTTCGTTGACCACCCTGGACTGCCCCGCGGGGTCGATTCCATTCGTGATGTCATCCAGGCTGATGTTGAACCACTTCACACCCAACGACTGCATCCACTTGTAGTGCTGCCAGAGGGCATCCACATCCGCATCACTGGAGTATTGAAGCGGCTTGGCACTGCAGAGGTTCGGGTTCATGCTGAAGCAGAACTCGATACCGGCCTTTTGGCACTGCTTCACAATCTGTTCATAATCTTTTCGCTTTTGGTCGCTCAGCGGTTCATACCATCGGTTCACGGCGGGGTCACCCCATGCGTAGTGCTCGATGTCGCACATGCTGCCGTAGCAGTTCATGAGGAAGTTCAATTTGTATTTCGCCATGAATGGGATGATCTTCACATATTGATCGGCCTTCCATAGCCATCCCTTCAGCCCTCTATAAGCGAAGCCTGGTTGCTCGCCTGCGCTCAGTGCGACGGGGATAGGCTGACGTTCGGCGGGCAGCGTGATGAAAAAGTCACGGCTGAGGTCGTCACGAAATTCAAAGCCTTCAGGCGCGATGGCACATCGGGCCACCATGAACCAGGGCACATTGCCGATGGGGCCCTCTGGCGCGGTGTTCTCTATGGTCAGAGTGTTAACGCCTGTTTTGAGGCAGTCCGGCGGGATGGCAAAGCTGCGCACTTCAAACACATTGTCGCGGAATCGGCTGGGCTGATCGTAGATGACTGTTGTGTTGATGGTCAACTTAATAGGGCATTTTGTGCCCGCATCATCGTCACAGCCTTTAATATACAGCTTCATGGGCTGCTCTGGCAGCTTACCGAGGGTGAACTCCACGGACATCCGGCTGGTCGGGCCTGTTGGCTGCGCGTAGACGTAGTTTACGTTGATCTCATCATCATGCGTTGTGCTGAAGAGATGGGAGGCACCGCCTTTGAGGTCTGTGCCCATCCATTGGACCAACGGTGAAACTGGCGTGGCGCGGGCAACCGACGCGCAGAAAACGCACAATGCCATGACCAAAGTGATGCATCCGGTGCAGTAACTCATCGTGACCTCCATGTGGTCTCATCAGTTCGCCGATGAAGCCGTCTCCATAATATACACCACAGGGGTTTGGTTACCCTTCAAGCTGCGGGTTATAATGAGTGCGGTAATGCTTATGCTGATGGAGTGGATATATGTTCAATAGAGGGTTCAAGGTTAGCCGTGTCCTACAGATGGAGCCAGGGCAGATTGTGGTCGTGAATGGTTGGGTTCGGACGCGGCGTGATAGTGCGAATGTGAGTTTCGCTGAGTTGAACGACGGGTCAGGGATGGCCGGTCTGCAGTTGGTCATGCCTAAGGGTGTTGTCAGCGACGAGCTGCTGGCAAAAATCACCACTGGGGCCTGTATTCAAGTGGAAGGTGAATTAGTAGCCTCACCCGCCAAGGGACAGTCTGTTGAGGTGCTGGTGAGCCGTATCGAGCTACTGGGAGCCGCTGACCCCGGTAGCTACCCGCTAGCCAAGAAGCGGCACAGCTACGAGTATTTGCGCGAAATCGCGCACCTGCGTCCTCGCACGAACAGCTTTGGAGCCATGTTCCGAGTGCGGAATGCGCTGAGCGTGGCCGTGCATGATTTTTTCCAGCAGCGTGGGTTTATGTATGTGCATACCCCGGTTGTGACCGCCAGCGACTGTGAAGGGGCTGGCGCGATGTTTGGTGTGACCACGTTGGACTTGATGAACCTGCCCAGGAATGAATCGGGTGGGGTAGATCACACCCAGGATTTCTTTGGGAAGCCGGCATTCCTCAGCGTTTCGGGGCAATTGGAGGCTGAGATATTCGCCATGGCCTATGGCGATGTGTATACCTTTGGACCTACCTTCCGTGCAGAGAACAGCAACACCCCGCGGCACCTGGCGGAGTTTTGGATGATAGAGCCTGAGATGGCGTTTTGCGACCTGGAAGGTGATGCAGAGGTTGCAGAAGCCTTCCTGAAGCACTGCATAGCGCATGTCATGAAAACATGCCAGCCTGAGCTGGAGTTCTTCAACAAATTCGTAGATGACAGCGTGATCAGCACCCTGCAGAACGTGGCCGATAAGCCTTTTGAACGGTTAAGTTATACGGCTGCCATCGAGATACTCGAAAAGAGCGGTCGGAGCTTTGAATACCCCCCGCACTGGGGCATGGATATTCAAACTGAACACGAACGCTATCTGGCGGAAGAGGTGGTCAAAGGACCGCTGATCGTGACCGACTACCCTAAGGCGATCAAGGCGTTTTACATGCGTGAGAATGAGGACGGCAAGACCGTGAGGGCCATGGATGTGCTGGCCCCTCGGATAGGCGAGATCATCGGCGGCAGCCAGCGTGAGGAGCGCCACGATGTGCTGCTGCAGCGCATCCGAGAGCAGGGGCTCAACGAGCAGGCCTATTGGTGGTATCTGGAGCTTCGTCTTTTTGGCAGCGCACCGCATAGCGGATTTGGGTTGGGTTTTGAGCGGATGATGATGTTCCTGACCGGCATGAAGAACATCCGTGACGTCATCCCGTTCCCTCGTACCCCAGGCAACGCTGAGTTCTAACCATATATGAAATAGAGAACCGCTCCGGAACACCGGAGCGGTTCTTTATGTTGCAGTTATGGAACCGCAGGCCACTCTACAAATCCATGATCATCTCAGGGATAGACTGCGTGCGGAAATCCTGTACGATGACCGAAGCGTCCTGGCTATAGACCGGGTCAATCGGCAACTTGGGTAGATTTTTCAACGCCTTGACTTTCAATTGATGGATGACTTCGGGTTCACCTGCCACCGGTTGTTGGTTGGACATCAACTGACCGTTGTTAGCCGCTTTCTGTGAGTTGTAGATGCCGATCTTGTCGCCAGTGGGGTTCGATAGCTCCATGTAGTACTTTCCGGCAGGTTGAGTGCTGTATAACCAAATATGGTCGTTGTCGTTCATGTTTTGCACTGTCGTCGACTTGATCAATTTTCCACCGATATTGTCATACAGAGAAGCCGTCATCCCTGAGTTCTGCGATCCCCAGGTCGTGCAGTAGATGCCGATTTTATCAAACTGCTTAACAGCCTCGAAAGTCTGACCTATCGTCTGTCCCTTATCTAGACGGGTTGTCAGAGCGATGTCCTTGCCTCCAGTTGAGTTGATATTGATACCGCCCATATCTTGAACATCGATGTGGATGCTTCTGATCGGTATTTGCTGACCGATATTGTTTTGAACTCTTGCCGTATCGATCGCCTGTTTTGCTTCGGATACCGCCAGTGTCAGTCGCAGTCTGGCGATCAGCATATCCACATAGTGCTGCACTGGCACCGGGAATCTGAAGTTCGGCTTCCACTCTTTTGCGACCTTTACCTTTTCGGCTTTGGCCAAGACCTTGTGCAGTTTTGCGTTGTAAGCGGCCGTACCAAACCCGGTCGGATGAGGAATAGGGGAGTTCACGCCGTTCTCACATGCGAAGTATAGCGCCGTCATCGCCTCTGCGTTTATGGGGCCAAAGGCGGCTGTGCAGAATTCGTGCATGAGCTGACTCAAGGGCCGCGTGGGGTCGATCAGCTTCTGGGCCGCAACGTAGTGGTTCACGACCTGAGGCAGGCCATGGAAACACATCTCTACGGTCTGGGAGTTGACTGTGTGCCTGGCTTCTTCGGGGTAGCTGCCGATCATCTCATCTACGGAAGTCATGTTGATGGTCAGGTTGTCATTCATTTCCTGGTCGCCGATATACCAGCCTTTGATGTCGGCCGGTCTGCCGGAGGCGTTGATCGCCCGCACTTGATCGCGGTTGTATAGCCGATGGATCGCGATGCCTACATCTCCGGGCATATAGGTGGCATCAAGGAATTTCGCACCATCTGGTATCACACGACCAAACTGGTTGGAATGATTCTGACTAGGGTCGATGTTGCTCATATCGACAGGATTTGGTGATGAGAACCAGAATGGTATGTTCGCCCACAGACTGAGTGTTCCCGTGATACGGGGATTGATCTTTTGGAATGCCTTCATATACTCGTTGGTAATCACTTGGGGTGTCTTGTAGAGATCACATCCGTTACTCGTGCATCCGCCAGGATCACAAAATCGGCAGGTGATATTGTCAACATACGGGGCATATGTTTTGGCAAACTCATCGATGAACTTCACCATCATCACGTGCTGCTGAGGGTCGTTCCAGCAGTTCGTCACTTCTTCTCTATACATAACATCACCCCACTGGCTGAGTGATACAAACAGATGCCAGTCATGAGCTCCTTGAGAGACGGTCTTCACCGCCCTGCGTGCACGGGTGAATAGGGAGCCCTGGATGGCACCATATCCGCGGCACTCGTCGACCTGTATCCCGTTGAAGCCAAGCTGCCACATCATTTCGGGATAAGCACGGATGGCCTTTGGCGTCCAGGTTTCGTAGTTGGCATACTCAAAGGGCGATCCCGCCGGAGCCTGACGCCGGGCTGCTTGCCCCACATTCATCAATCGCAGTTTGATCAACGGGTCGACCGTGATCTTACCTTGAGCGATCGACAGATACTCGCCGTGGTTCGCGCTGGTGGCGATCAGTCTGGCCACAGCCGCACGCAGACCCGAAATGGTCTTGCCCACCATCGTTAAAACTGGGCCGTTCGTTGTCCGAACCGCAGCCAGCATAAAGGCTTCTGGCTTACAGGCTTTATCAAAGACTGGAGGCTGGGAGTTTGGCTTTAGAGCATTTAATGTTGCTGCCGTAGCCAAAATCCACTGTGGACCGTCGTAGTGGCTGTCATATGTGTTGCCCAGTTTGGGTTGAACAGACAGTTTCCGCTCCTGGAGGAATTTAATGAGGTATTTGCCCATCTGCTGTTCATCAGCAGACTGGGAGCAGACGATACGGACGGCCTTTCCGACTGTGGCGATTTTCAGCTCGGAAGCTATTCCTGTCAGTGATTTGCAAAAAGCAGTGGTTGAACCTTGGCTCATCGTGAGGCATAACACCAGTAGCGCGAGGTACTTCATGGGATACTCCAATGTATGATTGAATATGGTTATCAGCAGGATATTATGTTGATAACATCTCATATTACACATCATGGAGCCTTATATCGCGGAAATATGATTACGCATTTCAGAGGATGTTTACAGTAATCGGTGATTAGGTTCATTGGGCAAACAAAAAGGGCTGAAGGATAAATCCCCTCAGCCCCTGATCTGTTGTTGTCGCATGTTGGTCTATATCAGCAGATAGTTTTTCAATCCCTTGCGTTTGGCAGCGTCCTTCAGTTTGCGCATAGCCTGCGCTTCAATCTGGCGGACACGCTCTCTGCTGATTTTCAATGCTTCACCAATTTCTTGAAGCACTTGCTCGTCTTGGTCACCGTAGCCGAGTCGTCGGATGATGACCTGGCGTTCGCGGTCTGTGAGTTCGTTGTAAAGCAGATCGTCGAGCACTTCGTGCCGCTCGATTTCCAGAACCATGTCCTCAGGGTCACGCACGTTTTGGTCGTGAATGAGGGAACCAAGGCTGGTGTCTTCTTCTTCACCGACCAGCATGTCCAATGACAGAGGCTCCTGACCAGCTTGCTGTAGCTGCATCACTTTTTTGACAGGCACCTCTAGTGCCTTTGCCAGTTGTTCTATATTTGGCTCATCGCCGTATTCACGGCGTAGTTTTTCGCGTTCACGCTCCATGCGTCGCAGAAGCTCTGCAACATGGGCGGGTACACGGACTGTTTTAGCTTTGTTGTCAATAGCTCGTCCGATGGCCTGGCGAATCCAGTGCGTGGCATAGGTGCTAAATCGGAAGCCCTTATCAGGGTCGTAACGCTCAACAGCGTTCATTAAGCCGATAGCACCTTCCTGAACCAGGTCTTCAAAAGGCACTAGTGTGTTGCGGTAGTGCTTGGCAATATTCATTACCAGACGCATGTTGGCCTCAACCAGCTTCTGCTTGGCATGCTCCGCTCGGATAGGATCTTCCGGGTTGCGTGCGGCATGGGCCAGGTCTTGCTCTTCCCTGGGGGTGAGCAGGCCTGTTCTAGTTAGTCGGTTAAGGAGTGAGGGTGCCTCACTGGCTCCACTTCTACGCGGGCCGGTACTGAGGCTAGCTCCTGAAACTACTTTTTTGGGGCTATTCGGGACAGTCATCTATGTGTATCACCCACTCGTCGAGTTTCGGGTATTGAAACCGAGTTGTGTCTGCGGTTCCTTTCTAAGAATACCTCCTTGGACCAGGAAATAGTTCCCTGTGAGCAAGGAGGTACCGGATTTTTACGGAAACAGTGTTAATGGCTTACGCGCCGAGCACCTAAAAAACGGTCCTTGTAATATCCTGAGTTCAGTGATGTTGCCTTCACCGTACTACCCGGATGTGACGCATGGACGAATTTCCCATTGCCTACGTATATTCCAACGTGGCTGGGACCTTTGCTATAGGTGCTGAAGAATACGAGATCACCTGGTTTCAAATCAGCCTTGCTCACAGGAATACCTTTACCGAACTGGGCTCGTGAGCTGTGCGGCAATGTCCGGCCTACTGAGTTCCTAACCACGTAGCTGGTAAACCCGCTGCAGTCAAATCCGCTTCGGCTGCTGCCGCCCCAGGCGTATTTCACACCTTTGAAGCGGTTGGCGGTGTTGACCATCTTCGCTTGTGTGCTGCTACCAGCCTTCTTCGAAGCGACTTTTATGTGAGAAGAACTCTTCTTGGCCACAGCGTGCGTTTTGGCCCTCGCCTTTGCAGCGATGGCTTTTCGGTGCTTCGCCTTAAGTGCAATTTCCTTATTATGCTTGGCCATCAGGGCATGCTTATGTGCCTTTGCTGCGGCCAGCTTAACAGCCTTATCGTGCTTCATCGCAGCACGTTTCGCATCGGCTTTGCTAATGATTACCAGGACTTGTCCCAGTTTCAACTTATCGGGGTTCTTAAGCTTGTTGGCGCTAATGATGGCGTTGCGGGTGGTGTGATGCTTTACAGCAATACCGGAGATATTATCTCCATTTTTCACGATCACCTTGGTGGCGGCAATGGCTGTACTAGACGCTACTGTAATAGCGGCAAGAACGACCATTAGTCGTCTTTTCAACTGCATCAATCATCCTCCTGGCAGGTTATTGCTTGTAGGGTTTTCCCACATTTTTCACCACTTGGTAGTTTTCACTGCCGTGGTCGTGTTTTCCTTCTTTTGAGACCTGGTGGCATTGCATATCTGGCGAAATACTAGCATAAATACCTGTATTTCCATTGATGTGCTCAGATTCTAACTGGTTACGCAATGCCAGTACAAAGTGGCCGAACGGCATGTAGCGTCCGGGACAATACGTACTGTTAGTGTCTCGATGACGTATGACATTCTCAACCGGAATTTCATACTTCCTAATCAATTGGACGCATAGTGACTGCAAAGCGGTCATTTGTGCGACCGTAGGCTGGGTCGCGCTGCTTTTCCCGAAATATGGACTAGAAGGGTCAAACGACCCGATCAGGCACACTCCGAGGTAGTGTTTGTTATAAAATGTTTTGCCGGAATGCGCTCCGACGCACTTATCTGGACGGCCATGTTGCACTGTTCCATCGGGAAGTATCACATACTGATAGGCGATGTGATATATCTTTCCTTGGTAAAGCTTAGAAAATCCGCGTTGGGCGTGGAACCTGTCCAGCATTTTGGCGTCAACAAACTTGCCCTTGATACGGAACGGAGTATCGCTGTGATGCACCACTATGCCTAAGGGCCAGTCGGCTGGCCGTGCAGGTTTGCCAACCCGTGACACTAGCGGCTTGATCATAGGAAAGAGCCACATGAGCAACAGCGCAAACAACCCGTATATAAAAAGGTGCTTGATTGCCACCCGGTATTTCAAGTGAGAAGAAACCACATATTCTATTCTACAACATTCCGGTGGCCACTGTATGGAAACCAACGATTGTCAATACGCCGGCGAAGGCCATGGGATTGGATCCGAACGGGTGGTTTATGAAGATTATTGCGATGGAATGGTGGATGGAAAGGGGGCACGGTAAACCATGCCCCCTAACGGTGAGAGGTGATTAGCGTTCGATGGTGCGGAGAAGCGTTCCATCCAGGCTCTTAATTTCCATCACGATGGGCATCTGGCCCAGGGCATGGGTGGAGCAGCTAAGACATGGGTCATAGCATCGGATGACGGCCTCTACGCGGTTCAGAGCGCCTTCTTTGATGTCATCGGCTTTCACGAACCGCTGAGCGGCCTGCAGGATACCCTTGTTCATCGCGAGGTTGTTGTGACCTGTGGCAATGATCAGGTTGCAGTAATTCATCAAGCCGTTGTTGTCTATTCGGTAGTGGTGAATCAGCGTTCCGCGGGGTGCTTCCAGGAAGCCGACGCCTTCATTACGGCTGGGCTCTGCGACTGCACGCAGGTGAGCCATGCAGGTGGTCTCGGGGTCAGCCAGTATTACTTGCATTCGCTCGATTGCACCGATGATCTCCACCAGGCGGGCCAGGTGGTTGTGGAACGAGCTGGTGCTGGCTCCACGTGTCAGTTCGCGGTATTCTGCCCATTCTTGATCAGCCAATGGGGTGCCGAATCCGTCGCAGACGGCAAGGCGGGCCATGGGGCCTACGCGGTACATGCCATCTGGGTAACCCATCGGGGCATAGAATGGGAACTTGAGATAGCTCCAGGGTTCTACTGCTTCGCCGATCACGTTAGCATAGTCCATCGGGTCGACCACTTCATCAATGATCTCGCCTTTGGCATTACTGACGCGCAGGGTGCCATCGTAGGTGTCCCATAACCCGTCGTAACCGGTCAGACCGACGAACAGGGTGGGGAAGTTAGCCATAACAGCTATCTCATCTACAAACTGGCTTTGAGCGACTTTGAACCAACCGATGGTGCGTAACGCGATGGCTAATGCTTCATCAAGCATCACTTTGATCGTGTCAGAACCTTCAGTGGTGAGACCCTGGCCTACTCCGCCCGGCACTGACCAGTGCGGGTGAACGGATTTGTTGCCAAGCAGAGAGATGATCTTCTGGCCGATGCTGCGCAGGCGGATACCGTCTTTTGCCAGTTCAGGGTGGGCGGCGGCGAGTCCCAGAATGTTACGGGTCTTGGGGTCGCTATCGAAGCCCAGCATGAAGTCCGGCGCAGAGAGGTGGAAGAAGCTCAATGCGTGGCTCTGAACGAGCTGCGCAAAGTTCATAATCCGGCGCAGGTTCGCGGCGGTGTGCGGGATATCTACGGCCAGTAAAGCATCTGTGGCCTTAGCGGAGCACAGAAGGTGGCTAACAGGGCAAATACCGCAGATACGGGCCATTAACGCAGGCATCTCGGTGTAAGGGCGTCCTTCGCAAAACTTCTCAAACCCACGGAACTGGGTGACATGAAATTGTGCGTCGACGATGCTGCCCTGATCATCTGCAAAGAGGGTGATTTTACTGTGACCCTCTATACGAGTGACGGGATCGATAATAATGGTTTTAGCCATGTTATAACTCCTTATGCTCCAAACTTGGCGATGCCGGTGAGGTCAGGGATCCGACCTGCCAGCAGTTCGCTGAGCACGTGAAAGATCAGATCAGCCGGTGGCGGGCATCCTGGCAGGTGGAAATCCACTTTCACCACTTCGCCAACTGGTCGGCAATGTGGTAGAAGGTGAGGAATCCGCTCACCCGGTGTCTGCTGCTGCACGATGGCGTTTTCGATATATGCCCTGGTCATCAGCTCCTCAATTTTGAATGAGTTGCGCATACCAGGTATGTTGGACGTGACCGCGCAGTCGCCATAGCTGATCACTATTTTGGTGTGTGCTCTGATTTTCTTGATCTTCGCTTCGTCTTCGTCGCTGCTGATAGCACCCTCAACCAGGCATACATCCACCTCGTCGGGATACTCTTTGATATCAACCAGCGGGCTATAGACGAGGTCAATCAGGGGAGCGATCTCCAGGAGACGTTCGTCAATATCAAGGAACGACATATGGCATCCGGAGCATCCGTCAAGCCATATAGTCGCAATTTTCACTTTTTCCATCTATTTGTTACCTCGCATCATCACTATTTCGGCGATGAGGCCGGGGTTCTTGACCATTTCGCCAGCCGCCCTGCCTTTTTCGCTCAGGGCACCTACCGGGCAGGCCTGAACGCATTTGCCGCAGTCAGTGCAGGCATCTACTTCGCCCCATGGCTGCAGCAGCCCGGAAATCATCTGTGAGTCGATACCACGTCCAGCGATATCCCAAACATGCATCCCTTCGATGGAGTCGCACGTGCGGATGCAGCGCGAACAGAGAATGCAGCGGTTATGGTCAATCATGAAGCGTGAATGAGACGCATCGATAGATAGTTTTGGATATCGGTAAGGCACATGAAGGCCGGTGACACCTAGTCGATTAGCCATCGACTGTAGTTCGCAGTGTCCATTACTGACACAGATCGAACAGGTGTGGTTACGCTCCGCAAAGAGCATCTCTAGAATAAGCTTCCGGAACTTCAGAAGTTTGGGAGTGTCGGTGGATATAATCCATCCGGAGGCGGGTTCGGTAGTGCAGGCTGGGAAGAGGCGCGGAATGCCCTCAACTTCAACCATGCATAGCCGGCATCCACCATACGCTTCTAAGCCTTCAAGGAAGCACAGGGTTGGGATATATATGTCATTCATTCGGCATATCTGCAGAATGGTTTGACCTGCTTCGAATTCGATCTCCGTACCGTTGATCGTGACTAACTTCTTGTCAGAATTGGGAGACATCACTTGACCTCCTGCAGTTTTTTGGCGTGCGCCATTGAGCAGACACCGGCCGGACACCGCTTTTCAACGATATGAGCTACGAACTCATCGCGGAAATAGCGCAAGGTGCTTAACACCGGGTTCGGTGCCGTCTGACCAAGGCCGCATAGGCTGGTCGTGGTCACCACTTGGCATATCTCTTCGATTAGGTCGATGTCTTCCATCGTGCCGTCGCCGTCTGTAATCTTGTTCAGCAGGCGGAGAAGCTGGTAAGTGCCCGTTCGGCATGGGATGCACTTGCCGCAGCTTTCGCTTTGACAGAACTCCATGAAGAACTTCGCAACGTCGACCATGCAGGAGGTATCGTCCATGACGATCATACCGCCCGAACCCATGATCGAACCGACTTTTTTCAGCGATTCGTAATCACAGGGCAGGTCAAGATGCTCAGCAGGGATACAACCACCGGATGGTCCGCCGGTTTGCACCGCTTTGAAGGAGCGACCGTCAGGGATGCCGCCGCCGATATCAAAGATGATTTCGCGGATCGTCATACCCATTGGCACTTCGATTAAGCCGGTATTCTGAACCCGTCCTGCCAGAGCAAACACTTTCGTGCCTTTACTACTGGGAGTTCCGATTTTGGAATACCACTCTCCACCGTTTCGGATGATTGGGGCGATGCTAGCCAGTGTTTCCACATTGTTGATACATGTGGGTTGTCCCCATAGTCCCTTGACTGCAGGGTATGGTGGGCGAGGCTTAGGCATACCGCGGCGTCCCTCGATGGAGGCGATGAGTGCGGTCTCTTCACCGCAGACAAATGCACCAGCACCAAGCCTGATATCTACACTGAAGCTGTAATCGGATCCAGCGATGTTCTTGCCCAGCAGACCGCTGCGCTCCGCTTGTCGGATCGCTGTCCGCAATCTTTTGATGGCCAGAGGATACTCAGCACGTACGTACACGAAGCCCTTGCTGGCTCCCATGGCGTAGGCTGCGATCGCCATACCTTCCAGAATTCGGTGTGGGTCCGACTCAAGAACGGATCGGTCCATGAATGCACCGGGGTCACCTTCGTCGCCATTACAGATGACATACTTCGGTGCGCGGGTTTCATGAGCCATGAGTGCCCATTTTTTACCTGTGGGGAAGCCTGCTCCACCACGGCCACGTAAGCCGGAAGTGCTGATCTCATCAATCACTTCAAGCGGCGTCATTTCTTTGAGCACCTTGAGAAGAGCGGAATACCCATCGTGGGCGATGTAATCTTCAATCTTCTCAGGATCAATCACTCCGCAGTTTTCGAGAGCGATCTTTACCTGACGTGTGAAGAAGGGGGCGTTGGCGTCACAATCGATTTGGGAAGGGACATCCATGTTGAGGCTGTCGAGTATGGTTCCGGCATCTGCCTCAGTGACCGCTTCGAACATCTTGCCCGATGGTCTGACTTGAAGCAATGGTCCGACAGAACATAGCCCTAAGCAGCCTACACCCTTAATCAGTACATCCTTCTCGAGACCTCGAGACTTGACTTCCTCTTCAAGAGCCGCCTTGACGAGATTTGAATGGCAAGATAGACATCCTGCCGCCACGCATACTGCGATCACGTGCTTGTATTGGCCTTCGGCGGACAATTGAGTCGCCGAAACAGTTTTCATCTCATCGAGATTCATCAGACATACACCTCGATATTTGGCTTATGGCTTCTTGGGGGGTTAGCTTACCCACGATGACTCCGTCAAAAACGCCGGCTGGTGCTAAACCACAGGCACCAATACAACGGGCTGTCATCAGTGATAATTGTCCGTCAGGGGTGGTTTCACCGGGCTTGATGCCGTAAGCATCTTCAATGGCAGTGATGATGCTGGGGATGCCCTTGATGTAGCAGGCCGTTCCCATGCAAAGTACGCAGGTGTGCTGTCCCTGTGGTTTTAAGTTGAAGAAGTGGTAGAAAGTGGCCACTCCGTATACTTTGCTCAGAGGCACTTGCAGGCTTTCTCCAACGAAACGCAGAGCGTCATCGTCGAGGTAACCGAAGGCTTCTTGAGCTGTATGTAAAGATTCGATTAAAGCGTCGGAACTGTAACCATGTCGGCGCATTGTTGCATCAACCACACGCCACCGACGGTCGTCAGAAGGTGCGGGGGGACGGTTTATAGCCATCAGATCCTCCAGAAATGTTACTACCATAGCGACTGTGTACGACGATATTTAACCGCCGTCACTATCATGCACTGTGGGTGAGTTGATAACCCACTCAAGTAACAATTCTATCAGAAAACACCCTAGAAATGTGAATTACATATCGTAATGTAGAAGAAAAATGTGATTTTAACGAAGGCCGTAGAAGCCAGCAGTGATTCGATCGGCACAACTCTTCAGTTTAATACGAAACGAGCCAGAACCGTCATGATTACTATCACGATGATAGCGGCAATACCGATGTCGCGCCATTCAGCACGACTGAGCTGGAATTGCTTATGGTTCACAATCAAAAAGGTGGCGGCAATCGGCACTAGTCCTGGGAGCATGGCCAGTATCGGAATGATCGGCGAAAGGGTGAATTGGAGCAGCAGAAAGGCGGTGAGTACGACGGTTGTCCAAACTGCGGTGAGTGATGTGTTTAGCTTGAAACGGACACAGCAAGCCAAAAAAGCACTGAAAAACATGAAGTCTGCGGGACCTATAAGGCCCATCAATGCGACATGGCCAGCTTTGGCTGCCGATCCAGCCATTGGTATCGATACAGCTACTTGAGGTAACAGCTCAGGGGTGTGCTTCATATAGACTGGCAGCCAGTATTTCACAATGAAGATATCTATGGAGGCCAAGAAAAGTGCCACCGGTGGCACGATATTGGGTTCCCTGAATACGCGGCTCACGAGCTTACCGAGATGGGCTGCTGAGAGCAGTATGAGGATATCTCGAAACGCCAATGCACAGGGGATGCCCAATCGGGTTGAGGCCAATGCGCGGACGGTGGGCATAGGCAGGTTAAGAACCAGAATGGCCAGTCCGACGCTGATGCCCAGCGTGAGCACTTCCGCCAGAGCTGATGTTTTGATGACCACCACACGCAACAGCAACCAAATCGTGAGAAACATGAAGATGAGCGAGCTGCCGGCTGCTGCGAAGGGCATCATCCCGCTGGGAATGGGCAACAGCGGGATGAACACTTTGTAGATGAAGTAGGTGGCGAGTGATAACGCACAAACGAAAATGCGGTTATCTAGATATCGCCGCAATGCCTACTTCGCTGCCAGAAGGGTCGCTCGCCCGATATTGGGGTTCGTGAACACATCGGCTTCATCACGGCTAGTGGTGCTGAACTCACTGATCACGGCCCCTTCATCGCCGGCTTGAAACCAGTGTAGTGTGTTACGAGGAATCGTGAACTGTTCACCCGGCTGTAAGGCGATTTCCTGCCAGACCGAATAGTATTGTTCTGTGCCTGGTGGCGGGGCGCACACCGGGTTCGGAGTCGCTTCACCTTCAATGTAGAGATAAACAACACCCCAACGGCATCGAAATGTCTCCATTTTGCCGGGATGCCCATCAACCGATGGATGCCTGTGTTCTGCACAGGTTTGGTGCGGGAAGAGCACCATCTCTTTGGCACAATAAGCCTCTGTGTTGATGTATGTGACGATCTCCAGCCCCGTATGCTGAAGGTCACTCAAACCAAAGTCCACGACTTCAATGCCCTCTGACTCTTCAGGTGTCAGCACAATGGAGGCCTTCTGGTAGTAGTCACGTGCTCGTTGCTGTGCGGAGCTAAATTCTCTTTTGCTAATCATTCAGATATCTCCCTTCATACGTGCAGATGAATAATCGGTCGATTACAGTTTTGCAGAACGCTGAAGCAGTAAACAGTCGGCCAGAACCAGTGCGGTCATTGCCTCCACAACCGGTACCGCTCGGGGTAGAACGCAAGGGTCATGCCGACCTTTGGCACGCAGGGTGGTTGCCTCACCATCCTGGGTCACCGATTGTTGGTCACGGGTGATGGTGGCGGTTGGTTTCACGGCGATTCGGAACCTGATGTCTTCGCCGTTCGATATCCCGCCTTGAATCCCACCGCTGTTGTTGGTTGTGGTATGAACTTTTCCATCTGCTCCGGTGACGAAGGGGTCATTATGCTCCGAGCCCTTCATCAGCGTGCCACTAAAGCCGCTGCCGACCTCAAAACCCTTGACCGCAGGGATGGAGAGCATAGCCATACCCAGCCGTGCTTCCAGCTTGTCAAACACTGGGTCACCGAAACCTGGCGGACAGTGTCGCACCACACAGCACACCGTGCCTCCCAGACTGTCGCCATCGGCTCGGGCCTGCATGATGGCCGCTTCCATGAGGGCTGATGCAGCCGGGTCTGGGCATCGGGTGGGGTGGGCATCGACAAGCTCGCGGGTGATGGAATTGGGATCCACCTGCGCCTTGATTTCATGAACTGTGTCAACCCAGGCAATAATCTCAATGCCAAAGGAAGAGAGAAGTATCTGAGCTACCGCGCCTGCGGCTACTCGGGCGACTGTTTCCCGGGCACTTGACCGTCCACCGCCTCGCCAATCGCGGTATCCGTATTTGGCGTCGAAAGTGTAGTCCGCGTGCGATGGTCTGTAGATATGATGGAAGCCTTCATATGAGCTGCTCATGGCATCTTGATTTTGGACGAATAGTGCGATGGGTGTTCCGGTGGTTTTGCTCTCGAATGTGCCGGAGAGGATTTGGACGGTATCGCTTTCTTTGCGCTGAGTGGTCAGCTTGCTTTGCCCTGGCCGCCGTCGATCAAGTTCAGACTGAATCATACCGGCGTCAATGACCAAACCGGCTGGACAGCCGTCGATGATCACACCAACTGCCTGACCATGCGATTCCCCAAAAGTGCTGATTCGGAATATCTGTCCAAAAATGCTGCCCA
Source organism: Armatimonadota bacterium (assembly GCA_963677485.1). GTDB lineage: Bacteria > Armatimonadota > HRBIN16 > HRBIN16 > HRBIN16. Next base: position 3,976,810 of record OY781964.1, read on the forward strand.
TAGAACCTCTTTTGATGTTTGTAACTGGTTCACATTATACGGGTGGGTGAGAGGAAAATCAACGAGCGCCGGGTAGTATGAATCTGTAGGCGAGTGATGCCTGCGCGAATGCCGCAGCTGAAAGGAGAGCGCTATGAAGGTAGTCATCATCGGAGGGCGCGGATTTATCGGAAGGAATCTGTCTGAGTATCTGACCTCGCAAGGTCATGATGTGCTGGTGAGTTCACGACACCTGTCAGATAGATCGATCGTCTGGGATGGCCACGATGCAGGCGATCTCGCAACTCATCTTGCTGGCATAGATGCGGTGGTGAACCTGGCAGGTGAATCGATCGCTGACAAACCATGGAGCCGCGAACGGAAGCATGTGCTGTACACATCACGCGTCGATACCACCAAATCCGTTGTGAAGGCCGCCAACATGGCAGGTGTATCGGTGTTGGTGAACGCCAGTGCGGTGGGCATCTACGGTTCGACGGGTGACAATATTGTGGATGAAACGCAGCCTGCCGGAGTTGGGTATCTTGCCGACCTATGTGCTGCCTGGGAGAGAGCCACCAATGGATTCGCTGGCCGATGTGTACACATGCGGATCGGTGTGGTCATCGGGAGTGGTGGCGGGATACTGGCGCGCCTTAGGCCGGTATTCCGTACAGGGATTGGCGGTCCCTTAGGCTCAGGCAAACACTGGATGCCCTGGATACATATCGACGACTTAACGCGATGTGTGGAATGGTGTCTTACCAAACCGATAGTGGGGCCGGTCAACGCTGTGGCACCTCAAGCGGTGACCAATCTTGATTTTTCAAGGAGGCTTGCGCACTTATTACATCGCCCGTGCTTTTTGTCTGTGCCAGTATTAGCCTTGCAACTCGTATTCGGGAAGGCCTTTGTGGCTGAGGTTCTCATCAGCAGTCAGAAAATACGGCCAAAGGTACTAGAAACAAGTGGATTTACGTGGACTAGAAGTGAGATCCATGCTGCGTTGATGGAGGCACTGGCGTAGCCGCGGATGTCGAGCTATTTCTGTGTTTCAAAGTTGACGATGTAGTGTCTTTCCTGTGGATGTTTATAAAGATAGCGTCGGCGGGCTGTGATCTCTTTTCCCTGGTCAGTCTTAACAAACGCCTTCTCTTTGCGTAAGTCTCGGTTATCATGAAGAAGATGGGTGCGTTTTACCTTCATGTTGGCAATGTCCTTTGAGCGGACAAGGTAGTCACGCCCAATGGTTTTGACTTGAAAAGAGATGAGAAGTATCATGACAAACATGACGCACAAACCCACTACCATCACGGTTGAGTTGCCGTCTGATGTAGGACTGGGTCTATGTTGAGTGTTTGTTATAGTTGACAGATGTCTCATGAAGGAAGCAATTCTCCGAAGCGTGATCACCGGTGATAATCTACATGCCCAGACGTTCTGCGAAACTGAGCTGTGACTATTATTGTATCATTAGTTTTTGCAAGATTCCTTACATTTATTGGATATCTCACCAAATAGACATCATACGTCAATATATTCCGTCGATATTCAACAATTCAGGGCAAATTTAACCTCTGGGATGCGTTGCACCAAAGAGGTCTTGATCCTAAACGAAGCGAGGGTCGATGTGATCTCGGCTGCTACCGAGTGATCTGATTTTTGAAAGCCAGGCGGCCAGGATAGTCCGCTGAGCCATCCAACACCTGTGCGATGCGCAACAGTTGGTTGTATTTGCTGACACGGTCAGTGCGAGAGGGAGCTCCTGTTTTGATCTGTCCCGCATTGGTGGCCACCGCGATGTCCGCAATGGTGCAATCCTCTGTTTCGCCAGACCGATGACTGATCACTGTGGTATAACTGGCACGCTTGGCCATTTCGATCGCAGCCAGGGTTTCGGTTAAGGTGCCGATCTGGTTGATTTTGACGAGCAGTGAGTTCGCACACTTTTGCTCGATGCCCTTGCGCAGGAATTCCACATTGGTGACGAAGAGGTCATCACCAACCAACTGCACTTTGTCGCCCAGTTGCTTGGTTAGGGAAGCCCATCCGTCCCAGTCATTTTCAGCAAGACCGTCTTCGATGCTCACGATGGGGTAGCGTTGAACAAGCTCAGCGTATTTGCCGATCATCTCTTCGCAGGTAAGCTGTACGCCTTCACCCGCCAGATGATAGAGCCCGTCTTTGTATAACTCACTGGCCGCAATGTCGAGCGCCAGGAAGCAATCCTGACCAGGGGTATAGCCAGCGGAGGTAATCGCCTCCACAATGAGTATCAAAGCCTCTTCGTTGGAAGCCAGGTTTGGTGCAAACCCGCCTTCATCACCCACGCTAGTAGCTAATCCGCGTGATTTCAGCACGGATTTCAGGCTGTGGAACACCTCGGTGCCCATCCGCAGTGCTTCAGGGAAACTCACGGCACCTGCAGGCACCACCATGAACTCCTGGAAATCGACGTTGCTATCTGCATGAGCTCCGCCATTCAAAATGTTCATCATCGGCACCGGCAAGGTATGTGCAAACACGCCCCCAATGTATTGGAACAATGGAAGCCCTACCGATTCGGCCCCACACTTGGCACAAGCCAGTGAAACTGCGAGCATGGCGTTAGCACCCAGGCGGCTTTTATTGGAGGTTCCATCTAGTTCGCACAGTTGGCGGTCGATGGTGATCTGGTCGGTGACATCCATATCCTGAAGGGCAGGTGCAATTTGTTCGAGCACATTATCAACCGCCGCCAGCACGCCTTTGCCATTGTATCGGCTGCTCAGACTGTCGCGCAGTTCCATCGCCTCGTGACTGCCTGTAGAGGCTCCACTGGGAACTGAAGCTCGGGCTTTGATGCCGTCTGAGACGAGTACCTCAACCTCAACGGTAGGGTTGCCCCGGGAATCCAGTATCTCACGTGCGATGATTGAATCGATAAAAGTGCTCATGTGGTGCTCCTTAAAGGGTGTCCGGATTTCAAACTATCAAATGTAGTATACAGGCTTAAAGCCCCATGCAGAAGTGCAGAAGCTGCGGGTTGATCCAAAAAGGGCTTGTACGTAACTTGGTTGGTTATGTCCGGGGCGGTCTGGCGGTACACTTGAAATGGCCGCTATCTATAGACCGCGCCGGTCTTGTTCCCGACATATATCATTCGTGGCTATCCGCCAGACCGGTTCGGTCTCGAGCTTTCTGTATACGCTAGCGTACGTACAGACCGCCCCGGACTTTGCCAATTGAAGGGTCCGAATCCGTTACAGCTTGGGCTGCCGGGTAGGCACGGGCGGTTGCTTGTGGCTGTCTGCGGTGAGACAGCCACAAGCCCTCATGTTAGCGGGAAAACTGCTTACGAACCCTGGGCTCCGAAGTTCTTGTCAATGATTACATAGTCGAACAGATTCACCGAGCCGCTGCCATCTCTGTCGGCACCGACATCACTTGTGTTGAAGTTCGAATCCAGAACAACAAAGTCGAAGAGATTCACAGAACCGTCATTATCTGCATCCCCATTGGCCAGTGTCATGTTGTATGTCGTGTCAGAGGGCGACACAGGGATGGAGAGTGACAACCAGTAAGGGGTCGAGGCTGAGAGCACATAGTTACCAGCGTCTATTAATGGGAATGTGAAGGTGCCGGACGGGTTCACACTAACTGTTTGTTGGGTTATCGGGGTTCCGTCCTTCAATAATTTCACGGTGACGTCGGTGGCTCCTCCCATCCAATCTGAGAGGGTCACGCTGCCATTGATATCAAACTTTCGGGTTGCGATAAAGGCCACTTCCTTCGATCCGCCACTCTCAAGCTGCTGCGTGGCCATACCAACGATGGTTCCCAAGCTGTTGATGGCTGTGGCATACTTTACAGTGATAATATCGCTATCTGCCGATTTGATACTGTCCAAGTCATAGCTGCCCAGGCCTGGGATATACAGCAGTACGTGTTCACTGCCTGGAGCCGCGGAACTGAGGCCCACCGCCCATTTGCTGGCATTGATCGCGGAAAAACTGCAGTAGGAATCGCCGGGTAATGGGTCTATGACGGTAGGCGCGGTGGTAGGTGAGTTCCATATCAATGCCCGCTGGTTGTTCAAGGCATCCAGACCGCTGCCCACAATGGTGCTGCCGTCGCTCGTGATGGCGTTGGCGTATGTGGAAGTGCCCCCGTTCGACGGTAGAGTGCTGAAACCAACTCCTGTGTATGTGAACGCAGTCACAAGTGATCCATCAGCATTATTTGAGTATCCAACTATGGTTCCGTTATCTGCGATATCGAGCCCATATGCAGCCACATTGCCGAGGGGGATGCCTAGACTAGTCAAGCTGCTGTCGGTGGGACGCTTGTAGAACAGGTTGCGCTGACCGGTGGCGTCCGATGAGTTACCGGTGATCAGTCCGTTACTATTAATTGCGCGCGCAAATCCCTTGGAACCGCCCAGCGTACCCCAGTCTACGACTGCGTTATAGGTAGGCCAGACCAGTGCATGCGGGGTAGATATCCCAGGTCCCCATCCGGCTATTTGGCCCGAGTTGTTGATGCTCATCGCCACCATGTCACCTGCCATGGTGCCAGTGCTCAACTCTACGGGGGTAGCATTGGGCCAGGCTACAGCCACATAGCCACCTTGACCTGTGCGGGTGGTATATCCGCAGGCAACACCAGAATCATTGATGTCGTAAGCTATCGATGTCGAACCACCTAACCCATTAAGGATAGTGATTTTATAGACAGGCGCATCAGCCGCGTGAGCCACACATTGTCCTATAGACATAGAGACTGCCATGGCCGCAAGCAGAACAGCTTTATTAATCATCAGATTCTCCTGGGTGTCATTGCGAGTACGGCATAAAGCCGGGCATATATATTAAACCGCATTGGACACATTAAGCCAATATTTTAGTATGTCGGTTTATTTGGCATGTTCCAGTGGGGTGTGAATGTGGTGTCGCCAAATGATGGCCGGTGCCGATGACCTGAAACAACTATTTTCGATATGGGGTCTAACCATGTGTACGTAAAGCTGTATCACTAGCAAGATGGAGGCATGAATGATGCGGATTTCAAACAAAATGCGAGCAACAATCGGTGTGATGGCCGGTGTTCTGTGTGTCAGTGTCGCCTATGCGCAACTTGGCGGGCTGCTTAAGGGGCTTGGAGTGGGCTACTTAGTGGATAAGTTCGGCAAGGACATCAACAAGGGAATCAACGGCCTGTATGGAAATAACAAGTTTTCAAGCCAGTATGACACCAAGGTTGTACCGATTCTAAGCGTGGGCTCTGGAGGTTACATGGGTGCCGCCCAGGTGGTGGGACCCAAGGATCAGATTGCCAAGGTCAAGGCGTGCGCGCAGGTTGAAGGGGAGTTCAAAGCGATTGGTGGCGTCCGTCTCCGCGGACTCATTCCGATAAACAGCAAGGGACTTACCGATATCAAGCGTGTCGAAGGTGTGGGAGTAGCCGCCCTGATCGACTTCAAACTTTAACCTGAGTATACCGGTAGACTCACCATATTGGAGAGAAACCCAAACGAGTGCCGCCCAGGGAGCCAAAAGCTTTCTTGGACGGCACTTCCGTATTACAGCCACAGTGGAAACAACGGAATTATTCGGCAGTGACATGTTATGCTATTATTGGTAGTTTCGGCCGTCACTGATATCTATAAGGAGTGAGTATGAGCACATATAACGGATTCCCGGGCAAGGTGAAGTTCAGTAACCGAACCCCGGCTCAAATCGGGTCAATCGTGTTAATCATCGTGGTTATCATGATATTACGCGCCAGCGTGGTAATCGTACCCGCAGGGTATCGCGGGGTCTTGCTGCGGTTTGGTGCCGTGACGGGTGTCCTCAATGAGGGCATGAACTTGATAGTGCCGTTCATCAGCAGTGCAGAACAGATTGAGGTCCGCACCCAGAAGGAGCAATCCTCGGCTAGTGCAGCCTCCAAGGATATGCAGACTGTGCAAACGACAGTGGCGATCAACTTCCACCTCATTCCATCGAAAGTCGGCGATCTCTACAAGAATGTGGGCACCGATTACCGAGTTCGCATTATCGACCCTGCGGTGCAGGAGTCGTTGAAGCAAGTCACGGCCAAATACTCTGCCGAGCAACTGGTGACGCGCCGCTCAGAAGTCAAGATGCAGGTTGAACATGAGATCACCATGCGTCTAGGGAAGTATGATATTCTAGTGGAGCCGTTAGGCGTGAGTATTACGGACTTCAGTTTCAGTCCGGAATTCAGTGCCGCAATTGAGCAGAAGCAGGTGGCCCAGCAGGAAACCGAAAAGCAGAAGTATGTGCTGGAGAAAGCCGACCTTGAGCGGCAAACTGCGGTGATGAAAGCAAAGGGCGAAGCCGAATCCGTCAAAATCAAAGCCATTGCGTTACAGGTTGCCGGGGGCAATAAGGTGCTGGCTCGGGAGTGGATTGACAAGTGGGATGGGCACCTGCCGACTGTATCTGGCGGTAACTCCAGCTACATCATGGACCTGAAGTCATTCATGCAAGATAAACCCGGCAAGTGAACAAGCTCCTCGCCATTATGGTAGGCGGGGCTATAGGCGCCGTTTTGAGGTATTTTGTGTCAACGGGAAGCGCAAAGCTGTTTGGCAGCAGCTTCCCGTGGGGCACCCTTATAGTGAACACCGCAGGCTGTCTCATGATTGGGGTCGCCTTAGGTGTTGCTCAGACCAGGGGGATGGATGAGCACCTCAGGTTGTTTTTTGTGACCGGATTTCTAGGCGCACTGACCACATTTTCCACATTCTCATTTGAGACCATCGAACAAGCCCGGCAGGGAGCCATATTGGTAAGCCTGACCAACGTGCTGGCTAACAACATGCTGGGGATAGCCGCCGCTTATCTGGGATACTGGGGCGTGACACGGACACTGTAAGGGTGGGATTTCGTATGGATGACCCTTGTGGTCATCCGCGGTGATTGTCCGGTGCGACCCACTTCGGGGTGAGAATGCAGCAACTGTTACTACCGGTTTCGTGGGTTTGTATGTCACTTGGTTGGCTAAGTCCGGGGCGGTCTGTCAGTACGCCTGCGGCTGCCACTGTCAATAGACCGCGCCGGTCTTGTTTACGACACAGATCTTTCAGGGCTATCCGCCAGACCGGCGCGGTCTCGAGCCTTCTGCATCCGCTAGCCTACGCACAGACCGCCCCGGACCTAGCCAAAAAGAGGGAACGCATCAGTTTTAGTCTAGGCTGCAGGGCCAGCACGGGCTGGTGCTTAACCCTTCTTGATCCACGGCATATGCACCTTAGGCTCTGTTCCGTTCATCAGCCTCGTAAAGTTGGCTTTATGCTTCGCGACTACAAAAACAGCAGCAGGCACGATCAGGAACAGGTGGTAAGGATGTGTGCTCGCGGGCGCACGGGCGATGGTCATGGCCAATAGAGGCAACCCGATGGCCCCCAGGCAACTGGCCAGAGAAACCCACCGGAATGCCATAAGAGCCACAACCCATATCACGAACGCGCCGAGTGAAGCCATGGGCACCATTGAGATACAAAAGCCAAGTCCAGTAGCTACCCCTCGGCCGCCTTTAAACTTGAGGAATGGGCAGAATGTGTGTCCCAGGATCGCTCCGCAGCCCGCGGCAAGCTGATCATACGGATACAGCCCCTTGACTGCCAGGTATGTGGGAACCCAACCCTTCAATACATCCAGTATGAAGACTCCCAGCCCTGCTGCTGGCCCGAGAGTGCGCCAGGCATTGGTGGCTCCAATGTTACCTGAGCCTTTCTCGCGGATATCCACTCCCTTGAAGTATTTCGCGATCAAGAATCCAAAGGGGATGCTGCCGCATATGTATCCTGCGACGAGCCCTATTACTACCGTAAGCGCCGTGTGATCCATGATATATCGTCCTTAGTATGAGTATGTGGTAGCCGATTTTAGAAACTGCGGCCGTATAGGTCGCGCTCAACCCAGTCACGAACCTCTTTACGGAACTGATCCAGTTCGCGGATAAGGTTCTGCTCAACTGCGGCTCCATCAGCAACTGTCGCGGTATGCAGCATACGTGCGATGATAGCTTGTTGATTGACATCCGTTGGTAGATTATCGATAGCTCTGCCGAAATAGAGGTTCATGGCGTTGCGTATTTTTGTGCATATTTCATAACTTCGGCACGCCGCTCTGGCGTCAGCCGCGGCTATCAGTTTCGCCGATCTGAGCGCGTTGATCGCCGCTATCGTGCTGGTCCGTTGTACCGATGTGTTGTCGTGCCCATGCATTAGCTGCAGTGACTGTGTGGTGAACTCAATGTCAATCATACCGCCTGCACCCAGCTTCAGGTCACTCCAGTTGTTCTCTGGTTTGAGGCGTTCATTTTCCACACGTTTCTTTACTTCACGTATGGAGTCGAGTTCCTCTTGAGAGAGTGATCTGCCATAGACGGCCTCGTTGGCCATCTTCATCCATTTGGCGATGGTGTCTGAGTTACCGCCAATGGCTCTGGCCTTGATGAGTGACATCCGTTCCCAGGTTTCACCGCGGCTTGCATAGTAACCTTCGTAATCTCCAGGAGTTCTGGCTATGGCTCCAAATCGGCCTTCTGGGCGTAATCTGGCGTCTATCTCGAGTGACTCACCTTGAACTTCCACCATTTTGCCCATGCTGAGCACCAGTTCACACATTTTAGCAGCCGTTTGGTACGCCACATTATGCGGCACATCGTCGGGCTGCTCGAATGTAAACATGATATCAAGATCGCTGCTGTAGCCCATCTCGTGACCGCCCAATTTACCAAGCCCGATGATGGCTACCGTATCAAGAACCTTTTGCTCGTAGACACTCAGACCAAGACTGGATTGGCGTCGCGCGATCTCCAGCAATGTATCGAGAACAGCTTCATAGAGATTCGTGATCTCGTGAGCGGTGTCCGTTCCAGATATCTCACCCCACAGATCACGTGCGACAATGCGCATACGCTCTCGGCGGATAAATGGGGCGACAGCCTGCATCTTTTGAGCAGGGGTTCCTCGACGGGGAAGCCGTTCGTAGAGTTCTTCTTTGAGGCGATGCACACCTTTGGGGCGGCTTTCCACGATCTCTTCGCTGAATAATACATCGAGAAGTTCCTGGTGGCTGGCCAAGGTGTTGATGGTGCTGGGACTGCACCCTGCCATGTGTACCAGTTGACGCAGAACCACAGGGCTGTCGTTAAAAACTTGATACAGGTGTGCCCGGCTTGGAGCTGCCACGGACAGTGTCTCTATCCCCAACAACGCGGCGTCAGGATCTGGACTCCGTTGTGCAAACGCGATTAACTTCGGCGCGATGGTGAGAAAATGCTGCTGGACTTGTGGGCTGGCTGCTCCGGCACTCATAGCACCAGATGGGGTCAACATACCCGTGACCGGTATGTGCAACAGGTGCAAAGCGCGTTCCGTGTCCCGAAAACCTACAGCGGAAAGCATGCTGGCGAGTGTCTTTTGGGCGATGGGCATTTGTATGTTACGAAGAAGGTTGCTCATCGACTCCGTGTATGCATCTACCTGTCGGTCAGCCATTTCACCATAGAAGAGCTGTTCAAACAGCGTCCGAACTTTGGTGCGGATGGCGTTGTAGTGCGTCATGAAGTCATCTGTGCCGATAAATCCCATTCGGCGGGCCAGCAATGTGAGTGCTCTCTCATCTTTGGGCAGCGTCTGAGTTTGCTGTTCGTATAAGATTTGCAGACGATGTTCGACCGTACGCATGAAGGTGTATCCCTCCGCAAATGCGGAGGCCTCGTCTTGCTTGAGGAACCCTTCTTGACATAGCCGATCCAGTGCTTCGAGCGTATTCCCTGTCCGCAGGGCGGGGTGACGGCCACCTGTGAGCAGTTGCATCAGTTGGACCGTAAACTCCACATCGCGTATGCCGCCAAGCCCAATTTTCACGTTGGTTTCTTGCACGTCCGATATCACCGCAGATTGTTCGATGCGCTGCTTGTTCAGGTGGATGTCATCTACCCATTGCTTCGGTATCGTGCGGCGGTAAGTGGTCTCTTGTGCCAGTTGCATGAAGCGGGCACCCAGGTCTGGGTCTCCGGCGACGAATCTGGCTTTGATCAGCGCTTGACGCTCCCAGCTTTCCGCCCAGTTCTCGTAGTAGTTGGCGCATCCGATAAGCGACCTTGAGGGGCTTCCGTAGCGGCCTTCAGGCCTTAGGCGGAGATCCACTCGAAACACCATGCCGAGTTCCGTAGATTTGCTGAGCACTGTCACGATCTCTTGCGCGAGTTTGTCTGAGTAAGCTGAGGCCACAAGTTTACCGCTGACTGGCGATGTGTCATCATAGACAAACATCAGATCTATGTCGCTGCTGTAATTCAGCTCTCGGCCGCCGTGTTTGCCCATGGCGATGACCGCAAACGGCGGTGTAGTCGTCATCTGGAATTTGTGGCTGACATACTCCTGGGCCACTTCAAATGAGACTTGGGTCATGGCATCAGCAAAGTCACTGAGTGCGCGTGCTATGACGGGTAATGGCTGTGTGCCTAAGATGTCCATCACTCCGATGCGCAGCACCTCACGGCGCTTGTAACGCCGAATGGCGTTGAGCTGCATCGCATAGCTGCTGCTGATTTTGATCATCTTGTGGGCTTCGCGGTAGTGCTGTGTGGTCGATATCACGCGGCTGCGTTGATCGGGGTCGCTGAAAAACTCAAACAGCTCGGGTTGAGCGATGAGTATCTCGCTGAAAAATTGGCTTGTGGCACAGACGGTAAAGAAAATCTCAAATGTCTTTGGGTTGCTGCATAAAAATCTGTAGTATGGCAGACGGTTTGTTAAGGACGCCTGCCAGCGGTCGAAATTCACCAGAGCCATATCGGGATCAGGGCTTAGCAGAAGCGAGCTTCTGAGAGCTGGCAGCATCTCATCAAACGCTTCTGCATGAGGACCCCATCCGCGTAATGCCTCCAGTATGGAGTTTGCGCGACGCATGTCTTGAATTCCGACTTCGGTCAGGAACTCTTCGGAAAGGATCGGGCTTTGACTGTGATTATCGGGCATTCTACCTATTCGTCTTTAGCTTTGTAAGACGCCTCTTTGACCACTAACCGGATGGGCGTTCCTTCGAATGCGACGTGTCTACGGATCGCATTCTCCAGGTACCTCAGGTATGAGAAGTGGCACAATTCGGCATCATTGACGAATAGCACGATCGTTGGCGGTTTGACTGTTGCCATCGTTGCATAGTAAATCCGCAGAGTTTTTCCTTTGCGTGAATAGGGCTTCACATCTGAAGCTTCCCGAACGACCCTGTTAAGAAGTCCGGTTGGTATACGGTGAGCGTGCATCTCCGCCGCATCGAGCGCGGTGGTCACCACATGCTTGATGCCTGTGTTTTCCAGGGCACTGGTGAATACTAACGGCGCGAACGCGAGGAAAGGCACCTCGTTGCGGAAAATGGCGGTGTAGTCTTTGATCAGGGTGCGGCTTTTCGGATTAGCCGTTAAGTCCCACTTGTTGACGACCACGATACAGGCCCGGCCCTCTTCTACGATGATGCCGCCAACCCGCTTGTCGCCTTCTGTGACTCCTGCAGTGCCATCAACCACCAAAACCGCCACATCACAACGGGCAATCGCCCGCTGGGCGCGCAGCACGGAATAATATTCCACGGAGCCCTGCACTTTACCGGCTTTACGGATGCCGGCGGTGTCGATGAGTGTGATCTCCTGATCATTCCATTTCAAGCGGGTATCGATGGCGTCGCGGGTTGTGCCGGCGATCTCACTGACGATGAGGCGTTTTTCGCCCAGAAGCGAGTTCACCAGGGATGATTTTCCCACATTCGGGCGGCCTACGATGGCCAGCTTGGTGTTCTCATCTTCGGCTACTTCACCGTCGCTTCGGGGAAGCAGCTGTACCACGCGGTCTAGCACATCGGCCACACCGTGACCATGGATGCAGCTAATGGTGAAGAGCTCGCCCATGCCCAAGCTGTAGAATTCCGCCGATTCTATCTCGCGATTTTGGTTGTCGGTTTTGTTGACGACGATGATGACGGGGGTTTTAGTGCCCCTAAGTGCGTCTGCCAGCTCCTGGTCAGCCGCCGTCATACCGTCCATAGCATCCACCATGAACAGGATGACATCAGCTTCCGACATGGCCATGTTGGCTTGCAGCCGTATCTGGTCCATGAGCGGGTCGTTGGCGGTCATCAAGATGCCGCCGGTGTCGATCAGGTTGAACACTGCACCGCACCATTCCGCTTCGGCGGAGATGCGATCGCGAGTGATGCCCGGTATGTCCTCTACAATAGCAGAGCGGTAACCCAGCAACCGATTGAAAAGTGTGGATTTGCCTACGTTGGGGCGGCCCACGATGACCACTGAGGGCCTTTTTACTGTCGTTTCGTTATTCATGTCAGTATTAGTGTACCAGAATGCGCACTGGCTTATTGGTATAAGCGATCAGTGATTTGCCACCTGCCAATTAATGATTTGATGTCAATCGGCTTAATTTTCGGTATGCTAACACTGACGTATACGAGGTGATCCATATGACGAACCGAAACAAGAATATCTATGTGCTTATGAGATTTGTAGGCATGATATGCCTGGGCATGGTTTTGTTCGCCGTGTCAGGTGCCAACTGCAAGGAGATGAAGGTGGAGAAAAGCAAGATAGTAACCAGCGAAACAGGTTTTGAAGGAGCCGTCACCGTCGCCAATGAGCAGGTGACCGATGGATTGATCAGTGTGACAGTAAATGTGCCCTACATTGATATCTACGGCAAACCCAAGATGGGGAAGGCGCGGTTGTTCATGCGCGAAGACAAGTATAAGCCCGGTGCGAAGCTCCCGCTGGTCAGCATAGCCCATTACGAAACCGACCTGGGCACTGCCCGAGCGGTTTGTGATGCGGGATGGGCTGCGGTGACACCCCACTACGGCAATGTAGCGGATGGGGAATATCCTTTGGAGTTCTGTGCCGGTGACAGCGTGAACCTGGCCAAGGCGATCAACCAGTGGGCGCGGCGGCTGCCGTTTATTGACCGAAACCATATGCATATCTACGGTGGCAGTGCGGGCGGATATATGACACTTGCCATGTGCGCTGAGTGCTTCCCTGTGTCGTCAGCCTATGCGGGGATGCCTTTGTTTAACTTAGCATATAACGTGAATTATCTGCACACGAACAGTAAATACACAGAGATGATGACCAGCGACGGTAAAGACAGAATTTTGCCGGTGATCGCGGTTGTGGTGCCTATTGCGGACCAGGCTTGTGCGATCTACGGCGATAATCTGGCCGACGACAAGTGGTATTATCTCAGCCCGCTGTCTTATCTGGACCGCATCACCTGTCCGATCGTGGTGACGGGGGCCACAGGCGATACGCTGTGCCCATCTACACAATTGACCGCCCAGCATGTGACTTCACCGGACGGGCAGGGCTTCCCTGAAGGCTTTTCGATGGACTTCAACAGCCTGACCAAAGTCGACCTGGCCCGAAAAAGGCTGGACGAGGTGATCCCGGCTGATAGTCTGAAGATGATCGTATTACCTAAACCAGCCGATGCCGTTGAAATGGGATATAAGCAAGTGATTGGTGGGGAGCCAGCGCCGCCAGAAGTGGCCATGATGAAGCTGGTAGAGATTCCGTGGAGCAAAGATAAACAATGGACGCTGTTGCTTCATGATGAAGGAGCACCGGCACCCTATTCTGGGCACTTCCGGTATTTCTGGAACGAGGCATCCGCTTGGGGCTTCGCCGCGCTTCATCAAACCGAAACGCCATCGCCTGCCATTCTCAATGCGGCGAAACTGGCGCGGCTGATGGACCGGTATATGGGAATCTCAGACCGCCAGGTCACGCTGGCCGACGGCTCACCTCTGCATCGCCTGAACTATGAGGGCATCGAAAAGCTGGATGTGGTGACCGGCCTGCTAGACTACGCCGACATGGGAGCTGCCCATCTGGCGCGTTTGAAAGAGCTATATAAGGCTTCCGCCACGCAGCCGTTTGGTCCCAGCCTGGAGCGAGAGGAGTTGGTGAAGATGCGCGAGGAGTTGCTTCGGTAGGGGCGGGGTCACCCCGCCCTGGTGTAGGGTGCCGTAGGGGCAGGCTCCCGTGCCTGCCCTGATGTAGGTGGCACCCCCCCGTATTGTCTGAACCACGGATTACGTGGATTTGTAAGATGACACGGATGGGGAGGGACCGGGCAGATCGCCCCTGGGAACGCCAATCTCCCGATTGGCTTCTCCCTCTCCCATCCGCATATTTTCGGTTTGGGCACGGCACGCCATGCCCCTTGTACGAGCTTCACCCCAACAGCAGGCTGTCCAGCGCCTCGGCCAGTGCCTCCGGTGTGGCTTTGCTGACTACATAGGCGTGCTTACCATCGGCATCTGGCTGCCAGGTCGATACCCCGCGGTCGTCGATGGTGAGCGTGCCCCAGGCGGACTGGCCCACCAGCTCGCTTTCGCCGCGTACCGCATAGAGCACCGTGACCAAATCCCATGACGAGCGGCCACCCTCGCCGATATACAGCCTGTAGGCCAGCGGCAGGGGATGCTCCTCAGGATACTCGCTCAGATTGGCGCAGGTGATCACCGTATCACCCATCTCGTATCCGCAGAAAATCACCGGCACGGGCGATCGGTTCACCACAACCTGGGCGGCTTTGATGTCCATCTCCACATTCCACTCGGCAAACTGCACGCCGTGTTTCGTGGGGTCAAAACAACCCGCCATGCACACGATCTTGCTCACCTTCTGCGCCACCAGCTCCACACCGGAGAGGGGACTGAACTCATCGCCTGGTGAGAGCAGCAGCTCACCGATGTTGTTCAGCGGGCCGATGGTGACAAGCACCACGCTGCCGGCTTCCGCGGAGGCCAGACTCTGGCGCAGCACAGGCAGGGCGAACGGAAAGTCGATTTGCTCATCGCCCAGGAAGCGTTCAGAGACGGCACGATTGTATTTCTGGTGCAGCTCCTCCGACAGGAAATCGGGTCGCGGACACTGACCGACCGGCACCGGATAACCATAGTAGCGGTTGATCACCTCAGCGCATCGCGGTCCCCAGTGGTAGGAGGCGCAGCAGGTGATGGCCAGAATCTCGGCCTCCTGCATCTTCCGCAACTGGTGCAGTACGCAGACCGCGCCCACATCATCGCAATCGGGCCCGATGTCCGTGTCGACGATGACCACTGGTTTTTTGTTGAGTTCGTTTGACATTTTTGCGTGCTCTCCCTGGTTTGTTGTTTCACCCGGTAGAGTATAGAGCATTTGGGCTGTTGAGGCAACGGGCGGGAGTGAGCGAACCACCGATGGCGCGGAGGTGACTTGGATACGGCGTTTTGCAACTCTCCGGTATGCTATAAGGAGTATTTGACGGTCGTCTTGCTTCAAATCTGGGGGAAATCCATGCGTCACGCCATTCTGTTTGTCGTTATTATGTGCGTCGGCTTGATGAGCTCTGCGCGTGCCGGAGCACCGCCCGACATTTGGATTGAGGCGGAAAGCTGCGTCGACCACAATTGGCAAGGGCCAGCCGATTTTCCCGGAGTTGTAAGCGGCGAGAAGATACTACGTCTCTGGAGCGATATTGATCCTGGGCCGGAGGGGTACCATGCCCGGTTGCCGTTCCAGACGGATCGGGCGGGGAAGTATTACCTGTGGGTGGGCGTATCCGTCAATAGTGTGTCGCCGTTTAGCTGGAGTATCGATGACGGACCATGGTACAGCAGCGAAGAAATCCCGGATGGAGATGTCGGTAATATCTACGGGGTCTCAGATTGCATGGTGTGGGTGCGACTGGGTGCCGCCACGCTAAAACCAGGACATCATTCCCTCACACTCAAGGTCACAAACCGACGTATAATCTATATTCTTCCAGAAAAGTACCTGCTGTATATGGATGCGGTGCTCGTTACGGCACGAGACGTGCGGCCCGATGGGTTGGTCACGCCAGCGGAGTTGCCGCGTTTGAAACCCATGGCAAAGCTGAAAACAGAAAAGATCGTGCCGGCCAAGCGTGCCATGAAACCTGGTCCGCCGATGTTGCTGGGTTCGGAAGCCGGACAAGCCCGAATGAACCGAATGCTGGCCTCGTTGGGGTTCAATTGTCTTCAGACAGACGACGACCACCTCACCGTCAACGAGCTGGCGCCCGGCAACTGGGATTGGAGCGCCGGTGATGCGGGGTTGGCAGCGGCACAAGCCGCAGGGGTGGCATGGCAGTACTTCCCGCATTTTCACTGGGCACCCGACTGGCTTGCGAAGACGGACCGGTTCGTGCCATCCGTGGGGTTGAATACCGGACGGAAGTTACGGGCTATGTCCATCTGGGACCCCAATTTGCCGGAATGGTATGAGCATTGTTACGGCGCATTGGCTGCACATTACGGCACCAAGATTGCGTCTATCTACCTGGCGATCTATGGCGACTTCGGCGAGGCCACCTTCCCACTGGGGCTGCACCCTATTGAGAAGAAGAAGTTCGGTGATAATGGTTCGGCCTGCCCGGACTACTGGTGCGGCGACGAGTGTGCGCGGACGTCATTCCGTGACTGGGCACGGCGTAAATACACCACGCTTTCATCCTTGGGCGCGGCATGGGGTATATCGCCCGGGAGTTGGGGTGAGGTGAGTTATCCGCAGCAGACGGTCTTTCCTTACCAGGCGATCAAATGGCCTGAACAGATGACTGTGCCTGAGCGTCGATACTGGCTGGACTTTCTGACGTGGTACCACGATTCTTTGACCGCACATGCGGCCATGGTTGCGCGGACAGCACGCAGGCACTTTCCGAAGGCGCGGCTGGTGCTGCCGGTCGGCAACGGCGAAGAACAGGTGGTCACCGGTGCCGATCTTTCGGCACTGGTGAAGATTTGCCGTGAGACCGGTGCCGAAATACGATCGACCCATGGTGGCGTGTATCCGGTGCCAACCAACTTGTCATCCTTGTTGCGCCGGCTGGCCAGCGCATCGCAGCTCTACGGAGTTCCGTTCTGGTCGGAGCCTCCGGGTGGGATGGGCACTAACCAGATGGTTGGACGTATCTTCGAGTCGCTTTCTTGCCGGGCGAGCGGCTTCTATGACTTTTTCGCCGATCCGGTCGGCAACGCCAAGGTGTTCCGAAAATACAAGCAGTTCATGACCCGTGAAGAGACTGTGTGCGATGTGGCGATGCTGTTCCCGTCAACAGACCATATGCTGCGGTCGATGGTGGGATACCCGACGGGGCTGCTCAAAATGGGCCCCATGCTGCGCAGCACGATGGACTTCGACATCATCGACGAGCGGATGATTTCGGATGGTGCGCTGAAGTCGATTCGTGTGCTGATCTCCACTGATGGGGCATTTTTCGAACCTGAGACACTGACGCGTATCGAAGCGTGGTTGAGGGACGGTGGAGTGCTGGTACGAGGGGCTGTGCCGATGATGACCATCGAAGGCGACACCACGGTCTGGAACCGGATATCCGGCATGAGCAGCAACACCGCCGCCGCCCTGAAGAACGAACCCGCGGCCGACGACTGGTCATCCGGTATGATCAGCGAATCCACGGCTCCGGGTAATGCTGAGATTGTGAATGGTGCCTTTCTTGGCTACACAGCGGAGGCCATCGCGGAGCGAAAAATCACCGGCTGCGACGATGTTTCCTTCGCCGCGAAGGAGCTGGCAACCGCGGGCGGGAAACCGGCTATCTGGGCGCGGCGCGTGGGCAGGGGATGGAGCATCATCTGTGCGGGAGGTCCACAGGATGCACTCACCTTCAGGTCCGTGGTGCGCGATGCCGTTTATCGCCTGTCGGCGTTGGACCCGACAAAGAAGGACGCCCAGGAGTTGACACCTTCCGCCGCCTGGGGCAACTTATATACCCTGCTGCTCAAGTCCGGCGAGGTTATTGCTTACAACCACGGCGACACACCGGTGCGCTCCGCAATCGTGGGACGCGAGGTCACGGTGGCCCCGCATTCGCTAGTGAGCGTCGGGCCAGTCATGAAGTGATGATGTGAGGACAGCCCATTGATATCCTGCGATTGGATGTGCAAAAACTGCTTTGCCGATTACCGCTTCGCGGCCATTTGCGGGATATCCGAGTCGGTCAGAAGGCACTCCTTAACTTGCGGACCTTCAAACAACAGCATGGCAAGGCTCCGTCACTGGCCCAATAACAACCCGTCCATTAGCTTAGCCAGCTCTTCGGGTGTGCGTTTGTTCACCACATAGGCGTGCCGTCCGGTGCTAGATTTGCTCCATCGGGAAACACCCTTGTCATCGATGGTGATAGTGCCCCATTCAGACTGGCTCATCGCGCTGCCCTGAGCACCCAGGGCATACATAACGGTGATGGGATCCCACGACGACCGTCCATTCTCGCCGATATACAGCCGGTAGGCCATCGGCAGAGGGTGGTTCGCTGGATATTTCGCCAGGTTGGTGCATGTGATCACACGGTCACCCACCTCATAGCCACAGAAGATGACTGGCACAGGTGAGTCGTTCACCACGGTCTGAGCGGCCTTTATGTCCTGCTGCACATTCCATTCCGCAAATTCTGGCCCCATATAAGCAGGATCGAAGCAGCCAGCCATGCAGACGATGCGTGCCACTTTCGCTGCCACGAGTGCTCGCCCGGATTTAGGGCTGATGGCATCGGCAGGAGAGAGCAACAGATCGGCTATGTTGTTCAACGGGCCGACTGATACCAGCACCACACTGCCGTCCTCCGAGGAGACCAGGCTGCTGCGTAACATATCGAGTGCTCTGCGAAAAGCGATGGGTTCGTCCCCAAGGAACCGCTCGGATACGGCACGGTTATACTTTTGGTGAATCTCATCGTCTAAAAATCCGGGCTTTGGGTAGGCACCCACTGCTACCGGTGAACCGCCAAAATATCTGTTGATCGCCTCCAGGCAACGCGGACCCCATTGGCTGGAAGTGCAGCAGGTGATGGCAAGTATTTCGGCTTTGTGCGATCTTCGTAGCTCGTGTAACAGGCTGACCGCTCCCACATCATCGCAATCGGGGCCGATGTCTGTATCTAGTATTACCTTGGGTGTGCCAGTATACTTCGTTTGTACAACAGAAGAAGCGGGTTTCATCGCTTTTTGAACAGCCACCGGCTTGGCGGGAGCTGTCATAACGGCTGCCAACTGCTGGATTTCCGCATCAGTCAGCAACCGGTCATACACGCGCAGCCCCTTCAGCCCGCCGTTAGCTCCGCCGAGGGTGAACCGTGGCCGCACGGGTTCCAGGCTCTTGCAGCCGGCCTTCTCGAACATCCCATTGATGTACAGCGTGGGCTGACCGTTGCGGAACTGTACGCTGATATGGTTCCAGCCGGACAGGGCGTGTTCAGTGACCAGCAGCGAGGGCAGCCCACCCGCTTTGGCCGCGCAAACGCTGACGCCGTTTGTACCCACCGCGATGCCTATACCTGCAGACTTGCCATCTGCTTTACCGTCCAGGCTGACGGGGGCCAGCGCGAAGGGTAGTCGGCGCGTGCCTGCGGTCTTGCCGAAGCTCCAGGCCACATTCGGGTTCTCTCCGCCGCTGGCAAGCTGCATCAGCTCGGTCGTAGAAAGGGCCCGCGGGTAGACTCGCACATCATCCAGTTGGCCCTTGTACCAGCCGTATCCGCCCATCGCGCCGCCCAGCCGGTTGAAATAGGGGTGTACGGTTTTTGTGCTCTTCAGCCCCACCTTCACCAGCGTGCCGTTGATGTAGAGGCTCGGTTTCTTCTTGTTGTAGACCAGCGTGATGAGGTTCCAGCCTGTGAGGGGACGGTCGGCGACGAGAGGCGAGGGCAGGTGGTTGTCAGCCAGCTCGAACACCGTCACACCGTTGGTGCCCACCGAAAGGCCGATGCCGGCTTCACCGCTGGAGCCGCCGAACTGGCTGGGTGCCAGCGCGTATCGCTGCTCCGAGAGGCCTGTGGCGCCGGTGCGCACCTCCGGTGTGGAGGCGCGGGTGGCCTCAGGTGCCGCCCAGAAGGAGACGGTGAAGGTGTCGGCGATCGACGACAGGCTTCCGCTGTTGAGCGTGACGTAGTCGGTGCTGCCGTTGAAGCTCAGCGCCTTGCCGAACTTGCCTTCGGTCCACGTGCAGCCGGTCAGCGTGCCTGGGTTGCCGCCGACCGAATCGGCCACTGCGATGCCTACCGCTTCGTTCAGCTTCCACCAGGCGATACCAGATCCGCCGATACCATACTCGGTTTCGACGGTGGCGGTGCGTTTGGTCAGCGGCTTCGCCCAAAAGGCGACGGTGAAGTTGCCCTTCAACTTGGCCAGTTTGGATGATAGCGCAGGTGAGGAGCCTGGTTTCCATGTGGCGACAGGTGGGCCGCCTTCTGGTTTGCGCATCTCCACCACCAGCGAGTTGACATAGCTAGGGTAGCGGCTACTAATGAACGCCTTGGCATTCAACGCGCCGGATCGTGTTATCGCGATAGGCTTGGAATACACACGGCTTTTCTGGGTGGGCAGGCTGCCGTCCAACATGTAGTAGATTATGGCACCAGGTGTGGCACTTGCTAGCGTGAATATCCGTGCGCCGGCCTTGTTTTCGATGCGCGTCACCATGGGCATGGCGGCGAACCTACCGTTCGCGATCTGCTGGTTGTTGCGGAAGGTGAACCACTCCGGCTGCTCTTCGAATGCGCGTTTGCCAGGCCTCGAGAAGAAGGTATTGTTGCTGAAGGTACCGCTGCCTTTGTTGGATTTGTTGATGTTCATCTCCACGTTCCATCTGGGGCTGAAGCGCACGTTTCCGCGGAATATGTTGTTGTCAAACAGTATATTGTTGTGGGTATAGTTGCCCATGAATAAAACCGACTCACCAGATGAGTTGTGCACATGGTTGTTTTGGAAAGTGACATCATCGGTGGGGCATTCGAAGTCATATGCGCAGCCGTCGGGTGAGCCGGGGTAGTCGCCCGCCCAGCCGAATTCGTTGTTGGTCACCTCGTTGCGGACGCCATCGCCGCCCTTCAGGTAGCCGGTGAGAACCTGCGTGTTGCCCAGCGGGAAGTAGGTCCATGGGTAGTTATACACAAACACGCTGTTGATGATGTCCTGGTTCTTGCCCCAGGTTTGGTAGACTTGGTTCCAACTGCCGTGGCTGATAGTGTTGCCGTCGAACAGCAGGTTGTTGGTAGAACCGCCACGGGTGGGGTCACTGTTACTGCCGTGCAGGTCGGTCGAAAAGCACTGGGTTCTCAGCCCGATGCAGTTCTTTACCGTGACATTGTCCACCTGAGCGTTGATATCCCACCAGATCGCCTTGCCAGCGCGGTTATACATGCCCATTGGGTCGATCTGGGCGGCTGGCGGGCAGAGCGGGTCGTCTATATCATGGATGAACAGGTTTTCAAAGCGCAGGGTGTCGTAGACCCGCCGTTCGCGGTCGTCATACCGGATGTGGATGCCCGTCCAAGCGTAACCCAGTTCCAAATCGCGTATGACAAAACCTGCGGAGTTATGGATGAAGATGCAGACCTGGTTCTTGCCCAGCGTGCGCTTGATATATGGCCGCTCACCCTTGCCGTAGGATGTGATGGTGATCGGGCTGCTTGGGGTGCCGTCACCGCGGAGAGTCAGCGTCTCATCCCAGATGTCGCCCGCTTTCAGCAGCAGCTTCTCGCCAGGCTGCCATGTCCTCGCCGAGGCGTTTGCCAGGCTCTTCCATGGGCCGTGGGTGCCGTTCCAGGCCGGAGCTAGCCCGTCATAACGGTCATGGCCGGACGACTGGCTTACGTAATATACCGTCCCAGCGAAGGATGCGATGGGGGCTATGAGCACACATAGGGTCATTATCGCGAATCCGAGCAGTAGCGTCTTCTTCATATCAGTTCCTTTGGTTCGTTAGTGGCCGTCCAGGTTCTTGATGATTCCCAGCGCGATGTCCGATAGAGCCCGGTGGACGGGTACTTCGCTGAACCCTTGATCGGTGTACCATTGGGCAATGGCATGAGCACTCCCTGCGCAGTCTTGAAAGCCCATGTGACTGTCAGAAAGAGTGTCAAATATCCGGCTGAGGTGGTCCGTGATGAAACCCGGTACGATGTCGTCGGAATAAACTTCAGCCAGCACACTGGCAGCTTGTGATAGTATCGCGGCTCTGCTCTCCATGATGATGCTCCTTTTTTTATGATGCCATGAGGTTATCTTGGGTATCGCAGCTCTGAGACCAGCTCCATCACGTCCGAGTTGATCTCCGCATGGTCCACAACCCACTTGGTGGCATTGGGGGCGAACAACTGTGCCCCACCACCCTTGGCATAGGGGCCGAATGTGGGGCTGTTCCAACTCATGTCTGCGCACAATCCGTAGACTACAACTGCCCCTGGCTTGATTTTGTATAACGTGACATAATGGGCGTTGTTGGATTCGGGCAGAGCAAAGGCCGCTCTCGCCTTAAACGGAGTGTCTATGTGATATGTCTTCGCGAACGAATACCATCGTCCCAGCTTGCTTGTTGGTCCCCAGTAACGCACCGCATAAACTTCTTTGTTCAACTTCAGCACCTGCACAGCGTTGGGGCCGGTGGTATCGAATGATGTGAGGAAGTATCTGGTCTGGTCTTCTGTCTGACCGTTCACTTCCATCAGCTTGGATATCAGTGAGGCGCTGTCGGCTTTACCGGCAGCCAATACGGACGATCCCCATAAGTTTGTGGCCGGAATCCGGGAGGTCCGGAATGCAAGGACTTCGCCTCCAGCGGGCATCGTGCTGACCTCAGATGGGGCGTTGCCTCCACAGCCCGCTAATAACAGGGCAATGAAGCTGCCACAAGCGGCTAATAGAATTTTGACGCGGTGTGAATTCAGTAAACGCATGCTTACTCCTAAGCTTTGATGTGTGTAATGAAACACTAACCACGCCTAGTTTTAGCCATATGCGCAGTATTATCCTCTGTGATATAACTATTGTCATGTAACCTATATTGTGGCATGATGGTGGTAACACTGAAAACACATCTTCGGTAGCTTCCTGGCAACTGCTGTATTGATCCTAAGAATGACAGGGGAACTGATATTATGAATGCTAGTCTTTATGCCGATCGTCACTATACTCTAGGGGCGATTGATCGGAGAATCTACGGTTCGTTCATCGAACACCTGGGCCGGGCTGTCTACGGCGGGATATATGACCCCGCCAGCTTGCGGTCTACCAGTTCGGGATTTCGCACGGATGTGCTGGATCTGGTCAAGCAAATCGGCGTGCCAGTGGTGCGGTATCCGGGAGGTAACTTTGTTTCAGGTTACAGGTGGGAAGATGGTGTAGGTCCGCGCGATCTACGCCCAACCAGGCTCGAACAGGCCTGGTTTTGCACCGAAAACAACCATGTTGGTATCAACGAGTTTGTCGACTGGGCCAAGCTGGCCGAGACAGAGATCATCATGGCGGTGAACCTGGGCACACGTGGAGCGGAAGAGGCGCGGGCTCTAGTGGAATACTGCAACCACCCGAGCGGAAGTTACTACAGCGATTTGCGCGTGTCTCACGGCTACAAAAACCCGCATGGCATCAAATATTGGTGCCTGGGGAATGAGATGGACGGCCCATGGCAGATCGGACATAAGACGGCTGAGGAGTATGGCCGACTGGCATGCGAAACCGCCAAACTGATGAAGTGGGTTGATCCCAGCATCGAGCTGGTGGCTTGCGGCAGTTCGACGTTTGACATGCCCAGCTTTGGTTATTGGGAGTCGACGGTACTGGAGCATACCTATGAGCAAGTTGACTATATCTCGCTGCATATGTATCGAGGGCTGTCAACATGGAACAATTTCGCCGCCAGTGCAAGATGGATGGACACCTTCATCAAGAGCGTGGCGGCCACCTGTGATCACGTGAAGTCGCGAAAGAAGAGCCGTCACACGGTCAATCTTTCCTTCGATGAGTGGAACGTGTGGTATCAAGGCGACTGGGCACAGGAGCTTGAAACGCGCTGGCAAACCGCCCCTCATTTACTGGAGCAGATCTACACGATGGAAGATGCGGTAGTATTTGGCTCTATGCTCATCACATTGCTCAACAATGCCGATAGAGTGAAAATCGCCTGCCTCGCCCAACTGGTCAATGTGATTGCCCCGATCATGGTTGATGAGAATGGGTCGGCTTGGTTTCAGACGATCTTCTACCCATACCTTCATGCTTCGCAATACGGCAAGGGTGAGGTGATCAAGATGATCCGTCATGCTCCGATGTTTGCGTCTGACCAGTGTGAGGGCTGCTATCTGGAGTCGACGCTGACATACGATGAAGCGACGGGCACCGCTACGCTTCTGGCGGTGAATCTCAGCCAGGATGAGGCCATGGGCCTCAACTGCGACTTGCGGGGATTGGGTGAGGTGCAGTGCATCGAACACACCGTGCTGAACCATTCCGATCGAAAAGCTCAGAACGGTTCGGCGAACCCACACAACGTGCAGCCACGGCAGATCACGCCACCAGTTGCCGACGATGGGATGCTAGATGTGACGCTGCTGCCCTTAAGCTGGAACATGCTGCGGTTTGTGGTTTCGTAAACAAGGGGGCAACCATCCTCACGTGCTGGTATGGCAGCACATGGTGTAGTTGCTACTGGTCGTAGGGGCGTCCCTTGTGGGCGCCCTAAAAAAACTATCGAATGAACAACGATTAGGGCGCCCACAAGGGACGCCCCTACGACCAGTAGCATTCAACCACAGGGGCATGTCCCTACGAAGGTAGCACCCTCAGGCGGCGGTGCGGGTCCTCGCCCAGGCTTTCGCTGACCAGGTTATTGCGCTCCACAAGCTGATGCTGCAGGCGGCGGAT
This sequence comes from Armatimonadota bacterium, assembly GCA_963677485.1. GTDB lineage: Bacteria > Armatimonadota > HRBIN16 > HRBIN16 > HRBIN16. The sequence continues at coordinate 4,001,544 of OY781964.1, forward strand.
GTAACTGTTCTGCGGGCTGAGTTCCACGGGCTGCAGACGCTCCAGCACCTCGTCTATCGCTTCTTGAGCCTCTTGCATCGCGCTGATGGTGGGGTCTTCTACGGTGGGCTCCAGACTGCTGGCAGGACGCATGTGGAACACATCGCGCACGGCGCTGGCGATTTGGGCGTAGGTGTTGCTCTTCACCAGGTAGATGGGCGTGCCGCTATTCTGCGCTTCACGCAGCCGATGGGCATCCTTCTGCGCCGTGCCGCGCAGCGCGATCACCACATCGGCTTCAGACAGGTTCCTGACCATGAAGCCAGGCACATACATCTCGCGGACGGCCCGCTCAAGGCGCGACCTGCTTACCCCATATGCGAATAGCTTCACGGTGGGAGGCAGCTCTTTGGGTACCCGCGGGTGCGAGCTCATCTCACGAACGGTGGGGCCGGCCTCTTCCATTCCGCTGGAATCGCCTCGTTGTACCACGTCGATGGAACCTTGATCGGTGCGCACGCGGATTTCAGGACGCGGCATATCACCCCGCAGCATCCTGTCAACAACCGCGGCGACATCGTGGTGGATGGCGAGTTTGTCCTTCTCCATCAGCTCAATCACGACATCGAAGGTGGGAGGCGCTTTACGCTCCAACACCGTCTTCTGAGTGCCACGCCGTCGCGCTTCATCGTCACCGAGGGTCACCGTCTGCACCCCGCCCACCAGGTCGCTGAGCGTGGGGTTCATCAGCAGGTTTTCCAGGGAGTTGCCGTGGGCGGTGCCGATGAGCTGCACGCCGCGTTCCGCGATGGTGCGAGCCGCGAAGGCCTCTTGCTCCGTGCCGATTTCGTCAATCACAATCACTTCAGGCATGTGGTTTTCCACTGCCTCAATCATCACCGCGTGTTGCTGTTCGGGCACAGCCACATGCATACGCCGCGCCCTGCCGATGGCAGGGTGGGGGATGTCGCCATCGCCAGCGATCTCGTTGGATGTATCGACGATGATCACACGCTTGTCGAACTCGTCGGCCAGCACTCGGGCGATCTCACGCAGTTTGGTGGTTTTGCCGACACCAGGCCGCCCCAGGCACAGAATACTCTTGCCCTTCTCCACCACATCCTGAATGATGTCGATGGTGCCGAACACCGCACGGCCCACACGGCAAGTCAATCCTATCACCAAACCAGAACGGTTTCGAATAGCCGAAATGCGGTGCAGCGTGCGGGGGATACCTGCACGGTTGTCTTTACCGAAAGCCACCACACGGCTTACTACATAGTCGATCTCCTCACGGGTGATCTCTTCGTCGCTCAACCGTATGTGCCTGTCACGGAAGCGGGCTTCTGGCTCACGGCCAAGGTCCATCACGACCTCAAGCAGCTCCTCCAGATTGGCTTCACGGATCAAACTCTGGCGAATAGCGGTTGGCAATACATCAAGAAGTTCCGCGAGGTTATCAGTTACTCTCAATTGATGCGGATGTGGCTGTTCAGATTCGGAAAATCCGCTGGGGTGTAAATCCTGGGTCATGCGTTGTCTTTCTGCGGTATACCGCGTGCTTAGTTCACTCTATCTAGATTCTACCCCTTCCACGCGGCATAGCGGTAAACGAGTTACGAAAGCAGCTCCACCGTGCGTCTGACGATCTCATCCACCAGCTTTTGGCCGAGCTTCTTGCTGGCGTGGATGCGAGGGTCAACACCGTGCATTGCATACAACGGACTGGTGGGGTCATACGGCCCCCCATCGTCCTTGATGGGTGTGATGGGCAGTGTCACCACACTCGAGTCGTGCGCGTAAAGGTAGTTCATACGAACCCAGTCGGGGTTTAGTTCTAAGGCGATGCTGGTTTCATATTTGGCAGCATGATCGCCAGCGAAGCTGTCGCCTGGTAGAGGCGTAGTGACATCACAGTCGCATATTCCAATGACGCGGGTGCAAGCGTGCCGTGCTTGTGCATCGGAGGCGATCTGCTTGACCATGTCGACCTGCTCGAATGGGTAGTGTCCTGTGAACAGCAAGATGCGTTTGAAGCCGTTCTCCACCAGCATATCGATGCTTTGGGCTATCAGAGGGATCAGCTCTTCGGGAGTCCACATATGCGTCCATCGCGTACCGATGTGTCCGCCGCCCGTGCCAAAGAAGCAGCAGGGCATCACCACACCGCCTGTGATCTCGGCAGCCCTCATGCAGAGTGCGTGAGCCTTGATCCCGTCAAAGCCGACCGGCAGATGGTAGCAATGATGCTCATACGTGCCCAGAGGCAGGTAAGCGATGGGGCTCTGGTTCTTGATCTGCTCCAACTCATCTGGGTGCAGCAGTTGATATTCACCGTAGGATGTCATTGACATTCTCCTTGCAAGTCACTTGGTTGGCTATGTCCGGGGCGGTCTGTCAGTACGCTTGCGGAGGCAACTGTCTATAGACCGCGCCGGTCTTTTTTCCTGACACAAATCTTTCAGGGCTATCCGCCAGACCGGCGCGGTCTTGAGCCTTCTGCATCCGCTAGCCTACGCACAGACCGCCCCGGACATAGGCATCGTTTAGTTGCGATAGAGACGAACAGCCATTCGCATATCACCTGTCATCCCAGTGTGATGCGTCAGTTATAGTGTGGGCTGCCGTGACCGCAAGGACTGGTGCTTGTTAGTTGATGGTATGAGGTCACCATCCCTACGTTAGCCATCCAGCCAGTGCGCCGGCGGAGGCTGATGTCACAAACACTCGTTTTACGAACTCATCGTCTGGCAGATGGCTGTAAAAACTGCCTCGGAGGCCCGCCACCAGCGTCTCCGCTTGATCTGCTGATACTAGTGAGACGGTGCAGCCACCGAAACCGGCACCGGTCAAGCGAGCGCCAGCGGCGCCGAACGACCGCAGCAGGCCGACCAGCTCATCCAGCTGCTTGCAGCTAATTTCGTAGTCCTCGGCGCAACTGCGGTGGGACTCGTTCATCAGCGTGCCCATCGCGGCAATATCGCCGCTCTGCATGGCCTCACAAGCCTGTTGTACCCGGAGCCCTTCCGTGAGCACGTGACGGGCTCGTCGCTTGGGTTGAAAGCTGCTGCATCCATCTGGTATGAGCTGCTGCAGCTCGCTGGCGCTCAGACCTATGAACGCAGCACATTGATCTAGCGAGAGAATGCCATCGGGCAGTTGGGCTAATAACTCGTGCCAGTCGTTTCGGTCACGCAGCAGCTCTCCCAGTGATCCATATGTTTTACCAGCGAGTTTGCTCAGCATCCGCACGGCGATTCGACATTCCGCCACGCGGGAGTTGTAAGCGTCGCGAGCGGCTCCCGATTTTTCGGCGACGACCATGCTGTGGGCCACCACGAACCGCCAGTCTTCCGGTATCCGGTATGGCTGTGTTCGCAGCGGATTGAAGTGTATGCACAACGCGTGGTTCTTCAGTGACAACAGGCTGGCCGCCTGATCCATACCTCCGCCGCGGGTGCCCACATACTGCTCACCCTCAGAGCAGATTCCTGCCAACTGCTCGTGGCTGATCTCCAGACCATTCATTTTCGCCAGAGCGAGGGCCATCACCACGACTGTGGCGGATGAGCTGCTGAGGCCCGCGCCTTCGGGCACATCACCGGAAACACAGACGGTCGCGCCTTTCAGAGGCAGCTGCTCAGGCGCGTGCTGAGCGCACCAAATCCAAATCGCCTGACACGCCGCTTTAAGGTAGTTTCCCCAGTCACCTGCCGGGTAGGTGGGGATGTCTGCGGAGATAGCAAACTGCCGCTCTCCATACTTCGGGTTGGTGTTCATCGCCGTGATAGTCGGCTGTTCCACTGGTGCGGCGATCAAACAAATCTGCTGCTCAGTCGCGATGGGAAGCACAGGTAGATTGTTATAGTCGGTGTGCTCACCTATGATGTTGACTCGTCCGGGGGCATATGCCTCCAGCAGAGGCTCTGAGTGGCCAAAACGAGCCGTGTATGCCTGTCTGGCGGTGTCTAATAGTTGCTTGCTCATAACGTGCCCTCACTCAGCTTTCGCTCGGCCGTAGCCAGGTCCTCCGGTGTGCCGATGTCTAGCCAGGGGGCATCTTCCATGCGCACCGCGGCCACGGGCAGACCGTCAGCGATCATCATATTTACCGCATCTGGAAGCTCATACTCACCACGAGGGGAGGGTGTGAGGCGGCGAAGATACTCAAAAACGGTGGGTTGGAATGCAAAGATGCCGGCATTCATCCAGTGCGAAGGGATAGTGCCCTGTTTGGGTTTTTCGATGATCTGCTGCACCATGTCATCGCCGTCAATCAGCACCGCGGCACCTTTGTAGGGGTCATCTACCCACTTCAGGGCCGTGACCGCCTGGCAGTCACCACGGTTGATGCGAGCTACCATCTTACCGTAGAGGTCATCGGAGGTCAGGATATCACCAAAGGTCATCACAAAAGGTGACACGGCCACGAGCTCTTCCGCCGATTGCAGAGCTGCGCCTGTGCCGTGAACATCCGGCTGGGTGGCGTATTTGATGTCAAGACCTAGCTGTGAACCGTCACCGAAGTGCGACTGTATCGCCTCCGCGAGGTATCTGACGACGATGATGAACTCCTGGCATCCGTGCCGGGCGATTCGCTTAATGATGTGCTGCATAACAGGCTCACCAACAAGCGGAAGCATGGGTTTGGGGGTGGTCTGTGTGAGCACACCCAGTCGTGTGCCTTTACCCGCGGCTAATATGACGCATTTCATATGATATAACTCCGAAAAACTATAATGCGATGTCCTTTGTTTGATACCACAACTTAGCGGATATTTCCATCATGGATCATGAACTCCCTGGGAACGCCAATCTCCCGATTGGCATCGGCCTGCCACGACACATTCTGTCACCATCGTTCCGGATGACAGGTCTCGTTGCAGTAGGCCATCCCTACGAATGCGACTAATGCCCATTGATGGTGAGTGAATACCAAAAAAAAGAGAGGCCGCTTGATGGGCGGCCCCTCTTTGCTGAATAGCGCGTAACCGTTAGTCCTCGTGAAGCATGTGGTAGCCAAGCTCACCGTGCTGCGTGATGTCAAGGCCTTCACGCTCATCGGTGTCTTTCACCCGCAAGCCAGTCGTCAGCTTACAGATGCCAAGAATGATCAGCGTCATCACCACTGCATAGGCGATGGTGACTACGACCGCGATGATCTGGGCAATCATCAGCTTGGAGCCGCCCCCCAGGGCCAGACCTTGATGGGTGACGGCCGCGTTGACGGCACTGCTGGCAAACACACCCGTCAACAAAGCACCAGTGGTACCTCCAACGCCGTGTACGCCGAAGGCGTCCAGTGCATCATCGTAGCCCAGTTTGCTCTTTGCATTGACAGCCGCGTAGCAGACCACTCCGACGATCAAGCCGATCGCGATGGAGGCCATTGGTGTGACAAACCCAGACCCAGGGGTGATGGCAACCAATCCGGCTACCGCTCCAGACACGGCACCCAATGCACTTGGCTTCTGACGGTGAATCCATTCAGCCACAATCCAGCCGATAGACGCGCATGCCGCGGAGATGTGGGTGACCACAAAGGCGTTTGCAGCTAAACCGGTAGAGCCTAACGCACCGCCTCCGTTAAAGCCGAACCAGCCGAACCAAAGCAAAGCTCCACCGGTAAGGCACATCGTCAGGTTGTTGGGGAAGAAGGCCTCTTTACCGTAGCCCTTCCTCTTGCCGATGACCAGTGCTGCTACTAATGCGGATACACCGCTGCTGATATGCACAACCGTGCCTCCAGCGAAGTCCAGTGCTCCGAGTTTGTAAAGCCAGCCATCTGCGTTCCACACCCAGTGGGCGAGTGGAGCGTATACGACCGAGTTCCACAGGAAGCAAAACAGCACAAACGCACTGAATTTCATGCGTTCAGCCACGGCACCAGCGATCAACGCGGGGGTGATGACCGCAAACATCATCTGGTAAGCCATAAACACCAACTGTGGCACCGTGGTGGCATATGTGGTGCTGGGTGCTTGACCTACACCCCTAAGGAATGCGTGGTCCATATTTCCTATGAAACCACCGATGCTGGGTCCGAATGCCGTGGAATAGCCGAACAAAACCCATTGAAGGGTTGCGATTGCCAGGGCTGCAAAGCAGTACATGAAGATGCTCAACACATTTTTACGTCGGACAAGACCTCCGTAGAAGAGGGCCAGGCCTGGTGTCATGAGCATGACCAGCGCGGTGCAGAGTAGCATCCATGCGGTGTCTCCGGTGTCAGCTTTTGGGGTGCCTGCCGCGAAGGCGGGCAGAGAGGCGATAAGCGTCGTTATCGCGAGGGTGATTGCGAGTGTTGTGTTCTTGCGCACGTGTTTATCCTCCGGTATTTACGGAGACAAGCCAGCCGCGTCTTCAGGGTGGATTGCCCGGGAGTAAAATTGGGCTTCATAACATAGCCCATGGAACCTGCGGTGGTGCGCTGTTGGGCAGGCTCGTCTTAGGCGCCTGCTCAGTCATTAATAAAATTATACCAAACTGCGGGGCAGAAACGAGGATCTCGAGATACCATATTGGTGATGTATTCCGCAGTGGGTAGCTCCAGGCGATCAGTAGACCGCCTGGAGCTAGTTGGAGCGTCGTTACTCTTCGTGGAGCATATGGTAGCCGAGTTCACCGTGCTGGGTGATGTCAAGCCCTTCTCGCTCATCACTGTCATTGACCCGAAGGCCTGTGGTCAGTTTTAATAGCGAAAGAATGATGGCCGTCACCCCCGCCGCATAGACTATGGTGACCACGACGGCTTGCAGCTGTGATAGCAGCAGCGTATTGTTGCCCCCCATGGCCAGACCGAGGTGTACCACGGCAGGATTCACCGCGCTGGTGGCGAAGATACCAGCCATTAACGCGCCGGTGGCTCCGCCCACGCCATGGACTCCGAAGGCGTCCAGAGCATCGTCATACCCCAGCTTCACTTTGGCATTGACCGCCAGATAGCACACCACCCCAAGGATGGCACCAATGAGCATGGCGGCTGTGGGGCTGACATATCCTGAGACGGGTGTGATGCCGGCAAGCCCAGCCACCGCACCTGAGACCGCGCCAAGGGCACTGGGCTTCTGGCGCTGTATCCACCCGATGGCGATCCAGCTTATACAGGCGCTGGCAGCGGCGATATGTGTGACCATGAAGGCGTTGCACGCCAGGCCTCCAGAGGTCAGCGCACTGCCCCCGTTGAAGCCGAACCATCCGAACCACAGCAGCGCTCCACCGGTAAGGCACATAGTGAGGTTGTTGGGGAAGAAGGACTCTTTACCATATCCGCGCCGTTTGCCCACGATGTAGGCGGCTACGAGCGCAGAGACCCCGCTGGTGACGTGGACGACGATCCCGCCGGCGAAGTCGATGGCTCCTTGTTTCGCCAGCCAGCCGTCTACATTCCACATCCAGTGGGCGACCGGAGCGTATACCACGGTGTTCCATAGGAAGCAGAACACCAGAAATGCCGAGAATTTCATGCGTTCGGCCACTGCACCTGCAATCAAACCGGGTGTGATCACAGCGAACATCATCTGGTAGGCCACGAATATGATCTGCGGCACGGTGCTGGCATAATGGGCACTTGGTGTCTGCCCGACACCCCGCAGGAAAGCGAATTCCATATTGCCGATATATCCGCCAATGGAGTGCCCGAATACTTCCGAGTATCCGATGGTCACCCACTGGATAGTGGCGACCGCCAAAGCGGCGAAGCAATACATAAAGATGCTCAGTACATTCTTTCGGCGGACCAGTCCTCCATAGAAGAGAGCTAATCCAGGTGTCATGAGCATAACGAGAGCGGTAGAAAGCAGCATCCAGGCGGTATCGCCCGAATCAACTTTCAAAGTCTGTGCAGCGTGAGCCGGAGTTGCAGCAATGAGCGATAATATCGCCATTGAAATCGGGATCTTTGTGTTTTTGCGCACGTGTCTGTCCTCTATACATAGACGGGGACAAGCCAACCGCATCTGTGGGGGTGGTTGCCGAGATGGTGCGTTTGGGCGGGGAGACGCTGCCCAAAGGTTGCAGCTTTGCGCGGGGATGAAACTGACGCGTCATAGACGACAGTTTACCAATAAATTATAACATGTCAGGGTTGATGCAGAAGAATCCATTATCATCATGCATGACAGATCGGCCGAATCGGACCGACAGACAGATATGGCCAGTCGAGGAACTGCCTACAGGCTGCGCTGCAGTGTGCGCAGTGGCAGGTAGTTGATCAGCTTGATATTGTTACGACGCATAATATTGCCAATCTCAGGATCGGTGGAGAAAAGCCGGAATTCGGTGGAACGGTCGCGCCAGCTCCCGGTAATGGCTTGAATCTCGTCAGTGGGCACCGCAGGGTGAATGTAGAGTTCCGTCACGCCTGGTTGAAGGGAATTCAACATGCGGCGCCAGTAGACCTCAATATTTTCGCCGTTCGCACGCTCACCATGTATGAGGTAGTCAGTAAACACAAGCCCCATGTCAGCCGCCTGTTTCCGAATATCGTTCATGCCGAATTTGTCAAGCAATGACTGGCTGGGCATTCTCAACGGCACATTCAGCTCTTTGGCTATCTGCATATGAGCTTGCCATAGCGGCAGACTGTAGCACAGGGCGCCCATATGGCTGTCCACGTGGCTTATATCGATGCCGTTGCTAAGTGCTCTGGCAACCTGCGCTTTTGCTTCGGCCAAAGCGGCTGTTGTTGTGGCGTTCGCCATGAAGGTCATCACATCACTGAATAGATACCCTTTGGGGTCGATCAGGCTCTTGAACTCATCGCCAACTCCCACTGGTCCCCACCGGTAACTGCCCCATTCGCTGGTGTGCGTCAGATGAACGCCGAAGGAGGCTTGTGTGGAGCGTCGTGCGAAATCAGCCATCTCGGAGAACCATGGGCAGGGGGCCATCAGCGTGGTGCTGGTCACACGGCCTTGTTCGATGCACCGCTTGACCGCCACATTCGCAGCGTGACACATTCCTGCGTCATCGGCGTTGACGATCAGAAGCTTGGTGGCGGGGGCATAACCTAGTTTTACATTCAGTGCGCGTGTGTCTATCATGTTTAGAATTATAGCATAAACAAGGCATTGAATAGCACTGTCACGAACGGGTAACATGATATCGTGGCTGAATATATAACTGCAACTCAGATCGTGTGCTTCAAGCATGGGTAAATTGCAGGCTATCGCAGTTGTGGGACCAACATCATCTGGTAAGACGGCACTGTCTGTGCGGCTGGCTGAGCTGCTGCACGGCGAAGTGTTGTCCGCAGACTGCATGGCAGCTTACAAAGGTTTTGATATAGGCACGGCGAAGCCTTCACCAGATGAGCTGGCTCGCGCTCAGTTTCATTTGATTGATGTCGTGGAGCCTGAGGAGCCGTTCAATGTGGCTCTTTTTCAGAAGCTTGCGCGTGAGGCCGTCCGACAGGTTCAGCAGCGGGGGCATCTGCCGATCATTGCCGGTGGTACTGGGTTATACCTGCGTGCATTATTGCACGGCTTTTCACTACCGCCCGCAGCTGGCAATGCCGAGATGCGGCAGAAGCTGCTGCAGCGGGCCGCTGATGGTGAGACCGAGCAGATGCATCTGGAGCTCCAGCAGCTTGATGCTGATGCAGCGGCCAAAATCCATCGGAATGATGTGATCCGTCTCACGAGGGCGCTAGAGGTGATCTTGACCACAGGTCAGCCTTTTTCGCAGCTTCAAAAGGCGGAGGCGCCAGAGGAGCTGCTCCATGTAGCTGTTTTCGGACTGACCATGCCAAGGGAGCTGCTGGCAGAACGCATTGAACTGCGATGCCGCTTGATGCTGGAGGCTGGCTGGTTAGACGAGGTCAGGCGCTTATTGGATGCAGGTGTGCCGGTCAGTTCTCCCGCCATGCGCTCGTTGGGCTACCGGGAGTTGGCGGCTGTGGTGATGGGGGAGTTGAGCCTGGAAGAGGCAGTGCCGGAGATCACAAAGCAGACACGACAGTATGCGAAGAGACAGATGACCTGGTTCCGTAAAGAACCGGGTGTACAGTGGCTAGATGCCACTCAGCCGCTGGAAAACATACTGAACGAAGTGATGACGCATATAGATACTAATGACAGGGAGACAGCAAGATGAGCCAGAAATCACAGATGAATGTGCAAGACATGTTTCTGAATCAGGCCCGTAAAGACTGTATTCCGGTAACTATTCAGCTACTGAGCGGAGCCTTATTGAAGGGTGTTATCAAAGGGTTTGACTTTTACTCGATATTACTTCAGACCCAGGGTAAGCCGACAACGCTGGTATATAAACACGCCGTGGCGATAATCGTACCGTGTCAGGAGCTCATGTTGTTTAACAACACCATGTCCGCCATGGAAAGCAACCCTCTGGAAGCATCCGTTACATCTGAGTGTTCATAACAACAAAGGAGATTTTCTTTACTCATCATGCAATTTACTAAAATGCACGGCATAGGCAATGACTTTGTCGTGATAGAGTGCCTGAAGCACACATACAGCGAAGAGGAACTGCCTCAACTGAGCAGAACTCTTTGCGATCGCCGGTTTGGTGTGGGAGGTGATGGACTAATCCTGGTGCTGCCCAGCAAACAGGGGCATGTGATGATGCGTATGTTCAATCCAGACGGCTCCGAGGCGGAGATGTGCGGCAACGGCATCCGCTGCTTCGCAAAATACATCTACGACCGCCAGATCGTGCCGGAAACCAGCATCAACGTGGAGACAATGGCTGGAATGAAGCCGCTGAAGTTGACGCTCAAGAGCGGCAAAGTCAGTGAAGTATGTGTGGACATGGGCTGTCCTGAGCTGACGCCTGAGTTGATTCCTGTGAAGACCACCGATGCTGGACCGGTGATTGGCCTGCAGCTAAAGGTGGCGGGGCGTCGTGTTGATGTCACATGCGTCAGCATGGGAAATCCTCACGCTGTGGCTTTCGCGGACGATGTGGATTCCGTTCCATTGGAGAAGCTGGGTCCGCTGATCGAAACGCACAAAATCTTTCCTAAAAAGACCAATGTACACTTCGTCCAGGTGATCAGCCCCAACGAGATAAAAATGCGAACTTGGGAGCGCGGAGCAGGGATCACCCTGGCTTGCGGCACGGGGGCTTGCAGTTGCGCAGTGGCGAGTCACCTCAATAAGCTCACAGGACGCAGCGTGCTGATCCATCTACCTGGCGGAGACCTTCAGGTGGAGTGGACAGGTAATAATCGTGTTCTGATGACTGGTCCTGCAGAGGAAGTATTTACCGGCGAAATGTCGTTATAGATATAATATATCTATAACATGACCAAATATGGAAATGAAGGCGCACCTTCTGGTGCGCCTCATTCAACTGTATACAACAAGGAGAGAGAGCACCAATGCCCACGAGAGCAGCGAGACTAGACAAAGCACCGCCCTATCTATTTGGTGAGATCGCAAAGAAAAAAGCCAAAGCGATAGCTGAGGGTGTAGATTTAATCGACTTTGGCATTGGTGATCCTGACCAGCCGACCCCGCAGCCTATTATCGATCAGCTTGCAGTGTTCGCGAATGATCCCGCCACGCACTGTTATGATGAGACACCTCAAGGCGAGCCTGCGTTGATGAATGCCGTCGCAGAGTGGTATCAGACCAACTACGGTGTGGACATCGATCCCAAGTCTGAAAGCTTGCTGCTGATCGGTAGTAAAGAGGGGCTGGCACACCTGGCTTGGGCCTACATCGAAGAGGGCGACCTCTCGCTGGTTCCTGACCCGGCCTACACCGTCTATGAGATCAATACTCGTATGGCTGGCGGCGAAGTCTACAAGATGCCGCTGCTGAAGGAAAATGGGTTCCTACCTGATCTAGACTCCATTCCGGATCACATCGCTCGGAAAGCTAAACTGCTGTGGTTGAATTACCCCAACAATCCCACGGCAGCGGTGGCCACGATCGAGTTCTACGAAAAGGCGGTCGCTTTCGCCAAGAAATATGATCTGCTGATCGTCAATGATGCGGCTTACAGTATGGTGACATACGGAGACTACAAGCACCCGAGCCTGCTGCAGGTAGAGGGCGGCAAGGATGTCTGTCTGGAGTTCAACTCCTTGTCCAAAATGTTCAACATGACAGGATGGCGTGTCGGGTTCGCTGCGGGCAATAAAGAGGCCGTGGCTAACCTGAACAAAATGAAGGGCTTCATCGACAGTAAGCAGTTTGCGGCACTCTCCCGAACCGCCGCCTACGCGCTGCTTCATGGTGACAACAGCCGAAGTCTGAAGTTGATTTCTAAGCGTTTGGATATTCTGTGCAGCGGACTGCGTGAAATTGGCTGGGATGTGCCCACACCAAAGGCTACTTTCTATGTATGGGTGCCTACGCCTAACGGCTTAAGCAGCATGGAGTTCGCAGGCGCACTGCTTGAAAAAGCGGGCATTTTGGCGATTCCTGGTATCGGGTATGGACCACACGGCGATGGCTACTGCCGGTTCAGCGTCACAGTGAATGGTGATGTGGACGGTGAGCGAGTAGTCGAAGCTGTGCAGAGGATCAAAAAACATTTCGCCTAATGGCGGTTAAGCCGGTATCAGGCACTCTAGCAAGTTGGGGATCAAGGGTGGCGTGTGATCACGCCTCCTTGATCCCCTTGTTTTTCAAAAGGAGCATTTATGCAGGAACCTATATCTGGAAAGAACCAAACATCCGAAGTGGAATCCGTCGAGAAGGTGTTCCTGGTGTTCATCAACGAAGATGAGTCGGATGATAAATACGTAGAAGACGAGTTGGAGTCACTGGTGCAGACCGCTGGCGGAGAGGTGGTCGGGTATGACCGACAACGTCGCAAGGGGCATCCTGAGGTCGCGACTTATCTGGGTAAAGGGAAGGTCGAAGAGATCACACCCATGATCCAGGACTGTGCTGCCGACCTCGTGATTATCGATGGCGAACTCAGCGCCATCCAACAGCGTAACCTGGGAACAGCATGGAAGGTGCGGGTCATCGACCGCACCCAGTTGATCCTGGATATCTTCTCACAGCGGGCGCATACCCGTGAGGGCAAACTGCAGGTGCAACTGGCCAGGTTAACATACATGATGCCTCGCCTCATGTCGGTCTATACCAAGTTTGAGCAGCAGCAGGGTGGCATCGGCATCCGTGGTGGTGCTGGTGAAACGAAGCTGGAAGCCGACCGCAGAGTCACGCGGGAACGCATCGCTTTACTCAAAGATGAGCTGGACGAGGTCAAAAAGCAACGACTGGCACAACGGGTTGAGCGAAGGAAGCTTCCATACCCAGTCGGTTCGCTGGTAGGTTATACCAGTGCCGGTAAATCCACGTTGTTGAACACTCTCACTGGGTCGGATGTATTTGCAGATGCGAAATTGTTCGCCACGCTAGATCCCACCATCCGCAAGTTTGACTTCCCTGACGGCTTCGGTGTGATGCTGGCGGACACCGTCGGGTTTATCCGCAAACTGCCCCACAGCTTAGTGGCCGCTTTCCGTGCGACGCTGGAAGAGGTGACCGAGGCGGATTTCTTGCTGCATGTGATTGATGTCAGCCATCCTGAATATGAACTGCAGCGAGACGCTGTTCTTGAGGTGCTTGATGAACTGGGAGTTAAAAACAAGCCCATCATCAATGTGTATAATAAGTCCGACTTGGTCGTAGACCAGTATGAACTTCGCCATATGGTGGCCAGCGAAGAACGAGCGGTCTATATCAGTGCTAAGACCGGGGAGGGCTTGCCGGAGTTAGTGGCCACGATGGAACGGCTGACTCGGGAGCTTCTGAACCATGTCGAGCTGATTTTACCGTATGGTGAGAGCGGTCTGCTAGCGATGGCGTATGATCGCGGCCGCGTCTACAGTGCAGACTATGAAGAAGCCGGGATCGCTGTGGTGGCTGATGTGACTGCCGACCTGGCCGGACGGATGCGCCAGGTGGCCGTCCAAGCTGGTGAGCCTGCTTAATGCTGCGATGGGAGATGATATCCGAGAACTGGTTATCGTGGTTACGCGATGACTGGCTGCGGCTGCAAGTGGCCTGCCCGTACGCTTCGGTGTTTCAAACCTACCAGTGGCACAAGTGCTGGTGGGAGCATCTTGGTAACGGCAGCCCTGAGATATGGGTTGCCTTCGACGGTGATCGGGCGGTGGGCATCGCGCCTTTAGTTCGTCGGGCCGGGCAGCTTTTATGGATGGCCACAGGGCCGAGTGATCGGCCTGGGGCGGTGGCTGAGGCTGCTTACTGGCCCGAATTCGCCGATGGCCTCCTTGGCAAGCTGCGTGGCAACGTGGATTTACAACAATGCTTGTCTGATCAGCCGGTGGCTGTGGCGGCGGATCAAGCTGGCTGGCACCATGCACTGCAGGAGGTGTGTCCGTATGTACCGCTGCCTGCAAGCTGGGAGAGCTTTACCCAGCGGCTGGGCAAAAAGACACGCTTCAACATCGGGTATGCCCAGCGCCAGATGCTGAAGGCTGATCCCCAGATGCAGATGTCCATAGCCGATACTGAGAACCTAGATGAGGCGATGAATGCCTTGTTTGAGCTCCATACACAGCGCTGGCGAAAACGCGGTCTTCCTGGTGGATTCTACAACGCGAAGCTGCGCGGGTTTCACATGGAGTGGGCTCGGACTGCTCTGGCTGAGGGCTGGCTAAGGCTTCATACCTTAAGATTTCAGGGCGACATCAAAGCTGTTCTGTATGTGTTTCACCTCGGTAGCAGAGCGTATTACTATCTTGGCGGATTTGATCTGGAGCTGAGTAAGTATTCAATGGGCACAGTTTTGACAGGCAAAGCCATCGAGCTGGCCATATCGGAGGGTCTAGAGGTGTTTGATTTTCTGCGCGGTGGGGAGAGTTATAAATACCGATGGAAGCCGGAAACCGCGCATCATCACCGCATCGCGAACGCAGCTCCCTTGATGCGTCCACTCCACTTTGCCAGGATCACTGCAGAATGTCGTATCTGGCAGTGGCTGGCCCCAAAACTGCATGGAGGTTAGGTATGTACAAATTTATAGTTCTGGTGATCTCAATCGCGGTTCTTTACTTGTGCTACACAACGAATGTTCAAGTGAAGTCACTCAGCATTGATGTGGCAAAGCTTCAGAGAGAGGTTCAGACATTGAAGGTGAGAGCGGGCGTTGAGAAGACAGCACCTGCTGCGGGTGGTATCACACTCGATTCCCTCACCAAACAAGGTATAAGTAAGTTGAAGGACGCTGAAAAGACCATCAACGGGTTGCGAGACCAGCTTAACCGGTTGACCGGCCATCAGTAATAAGAGGACATCGCATGAAAACCGTGACTAAAATGATACTCACCGCTGTGGTGATAGCGACCGCTTCCGTGGCTATGACGGGATGCAAGAATGTGAACATGTATACCGCTAAAGATGAGGTGCAGATGGGTAAGGAAGCTGCACAAGCTATTGAAAAGAAAGATGTAAAACTGAGCACCAATAGTGCTGATAACCACCTGATTCAAACCATCGGTAAGCGGCTAGTATCAGCCGTGAGGTCGGTTGAGGGCAGCAGTGCGGATGTGTATGATTTCACATTCAAAGTGGTCGAAGACAAGGATGTGAATGCATTCAGTCTGCCGGGTGGGCCGGTGTATGTGAATTCAGGACTGATCCGCCTGGCGGCTGGCGATGCAGATATGATCGCTTCCGTGATGGGTCATGAGATGGCGCATGTTACGAGGCGCCATGCTGCCAAACAACTGAGTTCTGGAAAGCTGATGGGTGCTGTGGTTGCCGTTGGCCTAGGGAGCAGCAAGAGCGGAATTGGTGATGTGGCCAGCATTGCCAGTGGGATGACTATGCTGAAATACTCTCGTGATGACGAGTACCAGGCCGATGAGTATGGGCTGAAGTATCTGTATAAGGCCGGCTATCGTCCCGAGGCAGCCTTGGATTTCTTTACTCGCATGGAGAGTGCGCAAGGTAAAGACCACCCAGGTTTCATGGTTAACCTTCGTTCCCACCCCGTGACCGGGGCACGTATCGACAGGCTGCGAAAGCAGATTGCGCTGCTGCCTGCCCGGTAGAAAACAGCGTCGGTAAAACCAAACAAACGCCAATCAGGCCTTAAGTATAGATTTACTTAAGGCCTGTGTGTTCGAGTAATATGTTGATGCCGATTGCGATGAGGATGGTGCCGCCAAGTACACCCACATGCGCTTCTGCAAATCGGCCCAACTTCCTGCCGAATATCACGCCCAGCACAGAGATGATGAATGTGATGCAGCCGATCAACACACAGGCGACCAACAGCGGCATCTGCTTGATCATTGTGGGCAGAGCAAACCCGGCAGCCATGGCGTCGATGCTTGTCGCGACGCCCAGTGTCAGCAGAGTCTTCAGGGGCATGTTGGCATCAATCTTCTGGTCATCGTCGTGGGAACTGACGCTGTCTTTGATCATTTTTCCGCCCATGATCGCGAGAAGGATGAATGCGATCCAGTGATCTATCCCGCCGATCACCTTTTGAAACGGCAGAAACACCAATCCACCGAGTGCAGGCATTGCCGCCTGGAATCCTCCAAAGCAGCCCCCTACGCGAAGCGCGGGCCGAGTGCCAAGGTGAGTGCTGTTAAGACCGCATGAGACGGACACCGCCAACGCATCCATGCTCAGTGCCACACCCGTCAGTGCCACGATGATAATGTCCGAGAGTATCTCTACGGTCTTGCCCTCCGAAAGCTGAGCTTGAAGCCTGCCCTCTTATATTCTGCGGGGAACCACACAGTATATGCAACCCACTAAAGTCAGTGTGGTATCGGTCATGAAAGGCGGTATGCATATGCAGGCTGACTATAGCTTCTTCACGACGATATGCCGGTAAGAGTTAATCATCGAGTTTTCCATCACGCCGATGCCCACTCGTCCCGTAGCCAGCGAGTTGTCTGTGACCTGTATCACCAGTTTACCGTCAGCGTAGCAACGGATGTCAGACCCGTTTGCTACCACACGGAATGTGACCCAGGTGTTAACCCCGATATCGAAAGGCGCCAGCGACATAGGGGTCCACTCACCTTTGATCATTTTACTCAGTTCGAGCGAGCGACTATCACCATGGTATCCAAACCGGTAGTAGCTGTCTGGCTCTTGGACCCGGAAGAACACATAGGACTTCAGCCAGGTGACTTCCGGGAGATCGCTGCCGTCCATCTTGGTAGTGACTTCGATCGAATAGTCGGACCAGTTGGTGTCGCCGATGAAAGCCAGGTGAGCAGGACCTGTGACTTCAGCCACTCCCCGAGTTGCGTTCCACTTTCCGCTGGAGATAGACCACTTGCTCATGCTGCCTGAAGTGAAATCATCGTGAAAGAGATCGTTCGCGGTAAACGGCGTGATCGCATCCACCGGTATCGATACTGTCTGAACCTTTCCGGCAGACTCAGTACGCAGCGATATGCTGCCCTGTTGTGCGGCCATCACGTGGCAGTGCGCCATTCGTGTCTCATATGGGTTCAGTGTGAGATGAGGGGTGAGGATGCGAACCGTCCCGTTGCCATTCGCGAACGAGCTGCTGATGGCGATAGCTTGAGGACGATCCGTATGGTTCGTGAACTGGATAGACATATCATCACCGCTGGAGTCACGGACAAAAACCGGGTCAAACGGTGTGACCATTTCTACCGGATCGACGACCCACGCTGAGAATTCGGTAATCTCTGCACCAGCGGATATCTTGAGAGATACCTCACCCTTGGCAGCGTCTGAAGGTACGGAGATGCTGAAAGTGGTCGTAGATCCTTTAGGCGCCGCCACTCCCCATGGGGTAGTCATCATCACAGGACCTCGGCTTGTGGTCTTCACTTCAACGGTATTCACTGCCCCGCGTATGAGAACAGGGGGTGTCTGGCGCGTGGTGTCAACCATCGGTTTGGCTGCGAAAACCACCAATGATGCGGCGATATGCAACGGGATCACTGTGCTAAGGCGATTTCCTGAGCGCGAGAACGGCAGTTCCGTCGCTCCGCGGTAGTCGCCAGACAGCAGATAACAGTGTCGGATATTACTGGCGTTGGGCACATTCGCTGTGACCTTCACTGCACGCGTCATGGCAGGGCTTGATCCGGCAGATACGACCTGCGTTGGCTTCTCACTCACCACAGTGGCCAGATAGTCTCCGTTGGGAGCCTGGAACAGGTTCCCTTGAATGTTTGCCGGCACTGTGATGGCATGTGCTGTCAGTACCCACTTGCGGCCTTTCATCAGGCGGAACAGCGGAATGTATTTGCTTTCGATGGCTCTTGACGGGCTGCCAGGTGCGGCAGTGGTGGCTCCTGGGAAATAACCGCCAGACAGGCACGATTTGAGCTTGATCTCGGTGCTTGTTGCATCCATGTCGTAAGGTAAGCAGATCATGGGCCGTTCGAGGCCGAAGAACTGTGTCAGGTTGGCTGTGTCACCTACGGCTTCCGACATGATTCCATCAACGCCTTTGCATACTTCAAGGTTCATAGGACCGTTGGTCCATATACCAAGCTGACGCTTGTGCAGCCTGGCGCCGATCTCTTTAAGAGCCTTCTCCTGGGCAAACCCCAGCATGTAACAGGCGCGGCCATCCTGCATGGTCAGTCCGTCGTCATGCGAAAAGTCGTAGTCGCGGTAGTCATCACGGTCCAGAAACACACCGTCGATATCGGCATACGTGGCGATGATCCTGTCGAGTTGTTCAAGAATGGCCTTACCCCACGGCGAGGTCGGGTCAGGATTCATCAGCCTGCAAAACTGCCAGGCGATCAACGGATTACCTGTGGCATCGCGTGCGATATCCGCCGCGAAATACTTCTCGGTGTACTGGTGCCAGGCTTCAAATGTTTGATAGTAGAGATAGGTCTGGATTCCATGCTTTTTCCACAGGGCTAGTTCTGAGCGCATGTGGGCCAGGCTGTTTTGATACATCCCGGGCGTGTCACCCTTCTCCCAGCGGTCCAGGCCGATGGTATCCTGATCCATTGCGACTGCCCAAGTGTCACGATCGGGAAGATAGAGGCCATAAAATGGGAAGTGGCCGTGCAGCTCTTGCCATGTCACTTCACGTGCGGCGGCATCCACCATGTCGGCCTCAACGCTTGAGGGCCAGCCTTCGGTATACCAGCCTTCGCCATCAACAACCCGTTTGACCATTGGCCGGAAATAGTCGGGGTAGTTTTTACTCATCCAACCCAAGCCCGGACGCCAGTCACCCTCATGTGGCACCAGGATGAGCGTGGCCTTCGCAGGATGATTAACCCCAAGACGCAAGTGGTGGTTGGACACGCGGATGCGTTTTGGTGTGCTGGCCGTCTCCATCGCGAATGTCAGCCCGGGTTTGGGCACATTTGGTGGAGCGATTAGCGATAACCCTGTGTCGGTCTTGCTGTTGTATACAGAAACCCATGGCATGAATGTGCTGGTGCGGTAAAGAATCTCTTGAGACCGCATACCAGCAATCTTACAGGGCACGTTAGGAGCCGCCCAAAACGCCTCTTCTGAGGTAGTGAGCACCGGCAGGCGGAAGTCGATGTTGGCTTCACGGTCGGAGGATAGAGTGGTGCTTGCTTCCACATCCCATCGCAGTGCATTTTGCGTGATGGTGAACGTCATTGTGAAGGTATAGTCGTTGTTGATTGTTCTGGAGAAGGCGATGCTGGCTTCAGAGCTGGTCTGATGCGTTTTGGCATCGAGCGGAACTCCGCCATAAATCATGTAACTCATGCCCGTGACTTTATCAATTAACAGCACATCAGCAGGGGCCGATAAAAGCTCTCTTCGGGTGAACAGCGAAAGCAGTTGGCCTGTTTCTTTGGATATGGTGACCCGCATTCGCGAGTTTCGCAGCACCCAGGTGTTACCCGACGATACTATTGCGACACCGCCACTTTGGGCTTTCGAAGCCCCTTTATCAATCTTCTCTATCATATGATCTTTTCCTTCCATTAACAGCCTTAGGAAACGGCTGAATTTGGTCTATTATGCCATATTTGGTTATATGTCGCAAAATATAAAACCCAAATGGCTCTGTGTTATTTTGCCTAATGGGCGATGGCCTTCATCAAGTGCATGATGCCGATCTGGCTGAATGCGGTCGATTCGGGATACATATCGAATTTCAGGTTGTCTTCGATGCCGTCTTTGTCGCGGTCTTCCACCCAGTTATAAACTCCACCCAGCTCGTTGAACAGCCGCACACCCCAGGGGTTCATACCGCAGAGATATGTCACCATCTGTTCGGCGCGAATCCGGTAACGGTCATCGCCGGTCAGTTGGTAGAGCCTGGCGAGGGCGTGTGTCCAGTGCCCGGTCTGGTAGAAGAAGATGAAGTTGTGGGCTTGCCAGCTACTGCTGTCCACCTCACCCCAGATGTAGGTCATGGTCTCTGGTGTGCGGCGGAGTCCGAAGTGAATCACCTCGCCTTTGAAGTTGGCGGGTGACACTTTGGCCTTCATCCAAGCATCGGCGACTTCGGTTGCTGATTTACGCCAAGCCTTGGCGTCAGGATGCTTGGGCATCAGCAGGCATCCGTCGGCCAGAGCGGCGATGGCCATGCTGTCGGTGTTGGGATAGACCTCCCACTGGTGATACGGCTTCTCGAGATCCACGAATGCGTTCAGAGCATCGACACAGGCCGCCTGGAGGCTCATCTTGCCGTTGGCGGTTTCCACAGGCAAATTGGGTGCGACCTGACATGCTGCCAGCATTCCGACTACCAAGTAGGCGTGTTCACCGGCATCACGCCAGTAAAGGTGGCCTTTGGAAGTTCGTTTTGTGTATCCGCCCAGAAGCCCATCCTTGAGGCAAAACTTCACCGTGAGAGGGATCGCGGCTTTCAGCTTTTCGGCGACAGCGCCTTTAGGGAAGCGGAGGAGTGCTTCGCCCATGCCCCACATGCCACGGCCGTTGAGGCAACCGCCGACGGCGTAGTCCAGAGACGCCGGGTTGTAGAACCAGCCTTTACCCTCGGTCAGATAGCTGCCATCAGTGAACACCCCATACCGAAACGCCCCCGCAGTGTAGTGTTCCTGCAAGCCGCGGTGGTCAAGCAGCGCGAAGTTATCAGCCGATTTGTGCTGCATCGCGAGCAGGTTCAGCACGCCTTCCTGCTGCATCTGCGGGAGGTTGTCGTCCAACAAATTGTTCATGCCGGGACGCATGAGATACATGATCAGCATGTCGGCGAAGTCGTTGCTGAAGGCGTAGGGCATGTAGTTGTCAGAGCTGGTGTTCTTTGGATCGCCATCCAGCGGGTGGTCGTTGCTTGCGTTGAACCAGGTATCCCATACCGACTGCCAAAAGTTGCGCGCCACGCGGTGGTTGAGCGGCGTCGACCAGTTCCGGTCGCGATACTGGAACTCGTAGAGCGCCAGGTTTGTCTTGAACCAGCTCAGATCGGCGGGTTTCGCCAGGTCGAAGTCACTGCGGCCCACTCCGCAGATTTTGGCGGCGCGGCTGCGCATGTAGAGGTTCATCAAGGCACGCATGTTCGGCCATTCGGTGCTCCGCTGATCGACGTTGCCCTTACGGTCCTGCAGGTCGTTGGTGAAGGCGGTGGGCAGGTCAGGCGGCGTGCTGCCTGGGCGCGTTACGATGAGCATCGCCTCCGCCTGTTTGTCTGAGGCATCGTATGAGTTCGCGGAGGTTGCATCGATGAACAGCACATCGGCTCCCAGTTTGGGAGCCTTCGGGAACTGCCGAGGGTAGAGGCACTCAAACCGGCCATCACGAACCGGCAGGCTGATCTGGCTGCTCTGCCCGCGGCTGGTGGTCACGCGCAGAAGCACCCGGCTGCTGCCAGGTGCTTCGCCTTTGATGCTCACATCCGCTTTGGTGAGGCGTATGATCGCCGATGGCGTCAGCGTGTCATCCAAGGAGACCTCAGGTGCCACGGGCGATTTCGCCCATATCGT
The DNA here is from genome assembly GCA_963677485.1 of Armatimonadota bacterium. Lineage (GTDB taxonomy): Bacteria > Armatimonadota > HRBIN16 > HRBIN16 > HRBIN16. The sequence continues at coordinate 4,023,382 of OY781964.1, forward strand.
GAGGCTGCAGATCAGGCAAAGCACTGTCATGATGAGACGCATCGGATGGCCTCCTGGCTTAGTTAGGCGACGAACTCAAACGGAGGGAGCACAGGGATCAGTCCCTGCTCATATGACCGGGTGAGGAACAGTTCAATCGAACGCTTGCCCGCGTCGCCCAGGTCGAGTGTCCACTCATTGACATACATGCCGACGAACTTGTCAGCGGTGGCGGTGTCCAGCCCGCGGCCAAAGCTCATGGCATACTCCAGTGCTTCGGTGCGATGGCCCAGTGAATAGGCGATACTTTGATACATCACCTGGCTCATCGCTAGCTTGACTTCCTCTGGCAGGTCGCGGCGGATGGTGTTTATACCCAATGGAAGAGGCAGTCCTGTGTCGTTCTTCCACCAAACACCCAGGTCCTGCACTGCAAACACCGGGTAGTTGGGATGGGTGAGCTGACCTTCGTGGATGATCACACCGGCTTCCACTTCACCGGAGATCACTGCGGGCATGATGGCATCGAAGTCCATCACCACGGTGTTGCAGCCGGGCATGAACAGCTTCAAGGCCAGGTAAGCACTGGTCATTAAACCAGGCACGGCGATGGTCTTGCCTTCCAACTGCTGAGGGGTGACATCCTTGCCCGCAATCAGCAGAGGACCGTAACCATCACCCATGCTGGCTCCGTGGGTCAGCACAGCATATTTACCAGCCACATAGGCGTAGGCATGCACGGAGATGGCGGTAGTCTCCAGCTTTCCTTCTTTGGCCCATTCGTTCAGCGTTTGTATATCGCGCAGGACATGCTCAAACTGCAGGCCGTAGGTGTCTATCTTACCTTTGGCGAGGGCGTAGAACATAAAGGCATCATCGGCATCGGGGCTATGGCCGAGTTTTATAGGTGTCGTCCATAAGACGTTGCTTGTCATAGTAGATCGCTCCTTTGGTTCGCAGTTGCGCACCATTCACCATTTTACACCGGCTGCGGTAAACTGGACATATGACGGTTACGGAACTATATGACCAATTAATCCAATCAGTCACTGCAGAATTGACTGCCGCCCAGATGGACCGCAGCAGTCTGAAGTCGCTGCACGCCGTTTCGGCAGAGCGCATCAGCCTTTCCGGCGATCAGGCGATCTACCAGTTTGAGATACTGAAACAGGCCCACGCCTCGCTGCAGGACGCCCCGGTGACCATCGACACCGGCTCCGAGCACTACGATGGCTCCGTGATCACTACCTCCGGATTCTCCATCACGGTAGGCGCGGCGGACATCGGCGAGCATCTGGCCGCCTGCCAGTTGCTGATCGACCTGACCTTCATTTATGAGCGTCTCATCGAACTGCTTACATACCAAAAAGAACATCCGGAACAGTTCAACATGGAGATGGTCGAAATCCTGTTCGGATTGCGCTCCAACAAGTTGAACGAACCGCTGCTTCCTGTGGAAATGTATTACCACACGGAGATGGGGCAGGTGTTGGCTCAGCAGCCGAACACCGAGCAGTTTGAGGTGCTGGACAAGATGGGCACCTGGCAGGTTCTGTATGTTTGGGGACCTCCCGGCACCGGCAAGACCACCACTCTGAGCTGGCTGGCGGAACAGTGCATGCGCCGCGATCTGAGTGCGCTGCTGGTGAGCAACACAAATGTGGCGGTGGACCGGGCATTGGAACGGCTACTGGATTCGGTCGATGCCGATCCGGTGTTGACTCACCGCAGCCGCGACCACGATCTGGTGCGGTATGGCATCACGGACAGCCTTCGCCTGAACGAGTTCACCGCCGATATGCACCTGGAACGGCAATACGGAGCGGTGGCTAAGCAGAACGCGGCGGAACGCGAGAAGCGGATGCGGAAGTTGATGGAGACCACCAAGCTGGCGGGCTGCACACTGGCGAAGGCCTGCACCGATACACGGCTGAAGGATCGCCGATTTGATGTGCTTCTTCTGGACGAGGCGAGTATGGCCCCGCTGCCGTATGTGGCCGCTCTGGCGGCTCTGTGCAGCAAGTATGCGGTGATCTGTGGCGACTTCCGGCAACTGCCCCCAATCAGCATCAGCCAGGCGGAAGTTGCGAAGCGCTGGCTGACCACCGATGTGTTCCTGGAGAGCGGAGTGGTGGACGCCGAGGGTGTGGTCCAACCCCGCGCTGACCTGTGCAAACTGTATGAACAGCGGCGTATGCTGCAGCCGATCTGCGAGTTGGTGAACAAGCCGATCTACCACGGAGCTCTTCGCACACCGAAGGAGCTGCAGAAGGCGGGCACGGATTGCCTGGGCGTGGTGGACACCAGCTTCCTGGCTCCTCTGTCCGACCGCACGGCGAACTACAGCCATTTCAACCTCATCAGCGCCATGATAACCGTCGGGCTGGTGTTGCACCTGTTCCGAGAGTATCCCAGCTACACCGTGGGAGTGGTCACGCCATATGCGGCGCAGGCAAGCATCATCCACGCGCTGATGCTGCAGTTGAAGATGCGTGACGAGGTAAGGGTCAGCACGGTTCACCGCTTCCAGGGCGAGGAACGCGACATCATGGTGTTTGACGCCGTGGATGGCGCACCGTTCTGGAGTGCTGGACGCTTCTTGAGGGGCACCTCCGCGGCCGATGAAAGCAGCCGGTTGCTGAATGTGGCAGTCACACGCGCCCGCAAGGCGTTCTGGTTTGTAGGTGACCTGCGGTATCTGCACCAGAAGCTGCTGCCTAACGCCTTCCTGCGCAACGTGATGCAGCAGGCCTGGAACAACGGCACCAAACTGCATCCCAACAACATGCTCTCGCTGCTGTTTCAGGAGGCGGTGGGCATTGAGATCATGGATGTCCAAACCGTGATCCCGCTGATGTCCGAGCAGATATTGAAGTCCATCACGCGCCACGAACCCGTCACGCTTTATGAGCCGCTTCTGCACGTTCCTGAGATATTCGATGCGGCGGTGCGGGCCGCCAAGGGCGGGTGCTCGGTCAGTATTATCGTCACCGACGGCAAGAAGCCCTCCATGGCGGCATCGGATGCAGAGGCGGCCGGATGTGCGCTATTGCCGGTGCCCAGTGCGCAGGGACGGCAGGCGTATCAGGACCAGTGCCTGATCATCGGCAACCGGCAGATATGGTGGGGGAGTGTGACCGACCCGCGCAGCCACAGCACATTCTTGAAGATCGATGCGAAGCCGGTGGCCGCGGAGTTGATGTTCCTGCGGAAAGCCAGCCGGTCGACCGCCACCGCGTCGGATACCCGCAGCTACCTCGAACGCGACCTGATGACGGCGCTTGGCATTAACTGCACCAGGCATGAAGATACCAGCAAGTTGGTGCAGCAGGGTGATGGCGTGGCGGTGATTTGTGTGGCCAAGGGTTGTTCGTTCCGCCATGTTTTGGGCCTGGACGAATTAAGCGACCAACTGGACGGTAACCTGACCTGTCCCAAGTGTATGATGGAGCTTCATGCCCGTCCGGCCAAGACCGGGATTAAGGTCAAGTGCTTGAACTGCAGCTTCAAAGGTGAGGTCAAGTTTGACAAAAGCTGAGCGGAGAGTTACAATAACTAGCGCTAAGCCCTCGTAGCTCAGTGGATAGAGCACCGGCCTCCGGAGCCGGTGGCGGAGGTTCGATCCCTCTCGAGGGCGCCAACTTTTCACTTCGTTTCACATTCGCATTTCACCCCAAACACAACAAGGATGGCCGTCATGGATAGCATCTTTTTAGAAGGTATTGAGTTTCAAGCGTATCACGGCGTTTCTGACGAAGAACAGGCCACAGGCCATCGCTACCGCGTGGATATCAGCGTGAGCACGGACACCCGTGAGGCGGCGCAGAATGACGACATTGCGAAGACGGTGAACTACACCGCGATGGGCAAGCTTATATTGCAAATCGGCACCGAGAACCGCTTCCGACTGATCGAGACGCTGGCGGAGCGTATCGCGGAGCAGACGCTGCAGCAGTTTAATGTGCAGAGTGTCACCGTGACCGTGCGCAAGCTGATGCCCCCCATGCGTGTACTGGCTGCCGCCAGCGGTGTGACCATCACCCGCGAGCGTTAGGCTCGAGGGTGATGAATGGGCGTAACTATACGCTCGGTATCGGCATCTACAAAACTAATTTGTCAAAGTGCAGCCTGAGTATTCCCTGAAACTTTACCATTTTTGCGATCATCTCGGTTTGAATTTCATCCCATCTTTCAATGTCAAGAAGCCCACCAATGCTGATAGTGTATGCGATCCGAAAGCCACGTTTGCCTTCAAGCTTCCCCCACTCTAGTGGTTGCCCAAATGCATTTTTGATTTGGTCACTGCGTTCATGGAAGTGCCGGAATAATACTTCATTCTCTGCTTCGGTCGGGTATCTATCGATATACAACTCGATTCGGGCGCTGTTGCGCAGAATTACATAACAGAACATCAAACCACTTAACCCTTGTTTTGTATCAAACCAGTGTTTGTTACCAGGTGATATGTGGGGTGGTAATGCAATTTGACGTTTCCTAAGTTGTTCTATGAGACAATTCCAAAAGTGCGTATGATTTTCATTTGGGATAGCTGTGATCTCGTCACCAGGACCCATGATAAGTGTGAGCTTCAATGCCGGGAGCGAATTACCGATCGCCGCGGCCTCCAGGCTTAACAGGTAGAAGTCTGCGGTTTGAAGTTGGTTCAGCAAGCCTATTGCCTCGACATGCTCTGGTCTCGCACGTTCCACTATCCACACCGCAGTCATAGCTTTTGATGCCGCAAGATATGTAATGAGTTTACCGAGATGATCATGGTTGCTATCCCCAAATTGATTTTCCACGACAATTGTGTTTCCTAATTCATCTCTTCCAACAAGATCAACCCGGAAGTTTCCTGTCGATTGTTCAGCCCATAGATCCGCTACCGATATGCCTATTGCATCACCTAGAAACTTCGGATTTTGTGCTAACCATTTCGTAAACTCCGTCTCTTTTTGATCACAGATATCTCTTATGTTTACTGCCCTGAATTGTCCAATCTCTTTCACATCTTCACTCCATGTCATCGTCGTAATAGTAAATCCTTGCTGTGTGACGCTATAACTCCCACGTGGTCTGCACGCCTTGGGCGTGCAACAGACGCCGGAACTCACCAAACAACTCCCCATCCGCACGCACATCGGATGGCCGGCAGCCTTGGCCGAGGCAGAACGCGGCGAGCAGGCCGGCGGACTCGCCGATGTTCCACTCCACAGGATGCAGCCGGTAGCAGCCGTTGGTGATGTGCGTGACCCCGATGTTCTTGCAGGCGGGGATGAGGTTCTTCAGTCGCACAGGGATCAGCGCACCCAGCGGGATGGTGAAGGGCAGGGTAGGGATGCTGAAGGCCGCGGCCCCGCCAGCCCCGTTATGGATGTCGATGGTGTATGAGCCCACGCCCACGCTGTCCCAGAAGGCCGGGCTGACCGCCGCGCCTTCGCGGCCTGTGGCACTCACATGCTGCTCCAGCACGGTGAATTCTGCTTGAATACGGCGGCTTTCGCGATGGTAGGGTGCCATGGCCAGACCATCCGCGGTTCCGCTCAAGTCGGGCCGGAGCTGCACGCCAGGCCAGCCGATGCCGCCATCGGGACGGGGTGCCTCGTTTTGAAGCCAGTAGACCAGGCTGAGGGTCAGCTCCTTACTGGCCTGAAGGTGGTGCTGCACGACATCCTCTGGCTGATCGATGATGTTGCCACATACGTAGTCATTCTGGGGCCAGTTGACCACGGTGGCTTCTTGCGGCTGATGGTCCGGCAAATAGTGCTGATGACAGACGATTCGGCGGTAGGTGAAGAAGCTGCCGTAAAACCCCTCCGGGCCGTCGTCCAGCAGCGTCCACTCCTGGGCTTCACCCCGATGGTTGTAGGTAGTCCAGTCCAGCAAACCGTTGCGCCAACCGGGAGGCACGATGTCGCGCCAGTGCTCGTAGCTGGCTGGCTTCTCGATCGGATGAGGTTTATGGGGGTCGTAGCCCAGCGGCGCACACCAAGTGATGCTCTGTACCTGGTCAGGTTGAGCGTCGCCGGTGGGGGCGTGCGGTTCACCCGTCTGGCTCTGGCTTTCGGCTCCGGTGGTATATTCGGTGCCGGTGATCGGAAGCAGATCACCCAGCTCGGTGGCATCCAGCACATAGCGTGCCTGTATGACCAGCCGATCGCCGCCTGTTGAACTCTTAAAACTAACGGCTGTGACGGTGTCGCGGTCCATATCGGCTGAGACGGGCTCATACCCGTAGAAAAGCTGCAGTTTTCCACTAGCTACATACGGCTGCAAGCTCTGCATCAACACTTGGTGGGCGATTGCTGGTTCGTGGCAGAGTCGAGAGACCCAGCCTTCGCCGGGGTTCAACAGCGGGTTAGTCATCGCGGTATGGTTCAGACGGCGGTTTTGCCTGTAGTACTCCCGGACACCGGTCCGGAACTGTCGATAGCGCGCGGTCGCTCCCTGGGTTTCGATATGGCGGTGCTCATCTGGAGGAACCGCCTGACTGCTGAGCTGACCTCCCACCCAGGATGTGGGCTCCGTCATGATGACCCGGTAACCCAGATCACAAGCGCTGAGCGCCGCCGCTGTTCCGCCGGTGCCCGCACCGACGATAAGTATGTCGCATGTGAGTTCTATCATGAGGAGATTATACCCCAGGTGAGCGGCCTGTGGGAAAAAGTCACTACCATGCTTTTTGTGAGTTATATCGAACTTAATGGTCCGTGATGCAGCTGATCCCATTACCACCTCAAAAAAGGATCGACCCACTTCGGGGTAGCAATACTGCACATTCCACCACGGGTTACGCTAACGCTCACCCGTGGCTGTAAGGAATCTTACCCACTTCGTGGGTGTCCGGAGGGTGTCTCCCGCCAATTGTCCTATGCAGAATTAAACTTTGACATGATGATCATATGGCTGAATAGCTACTGAAAAGTGAGATACTTAACTGCTTGAGGGTAATATGATACAGATGCCACATAACAATTGTGGCTCACGACGATATTCAATGTGACCCGATGAGGAGAGCTCAATGCACCCAATATTGCTACTGATGCTGATTACGATGACTTGCCTTCTTAGCTCAATCGGCCATGCCGCAAAGCCAGGTTTCGCGAATCCGAAGCTGGTTGAGGAGGTCATGTCAGGCAAACGGACGGAAGCGTGTGTGTCGTGGTGGGGCTTTGACGCCAAGGATTCCACGGAATTTCTGCAAAGCGCGATTAACTCCAAAGTCCCAAAGCTCATTGTAGATAAACAAGCCTCCGCCTGGGTGACTCGGCCGCTGACGGGAGTGAGCAACCAGCAGATCGTGTTCGCCAAGGGCACGGAACTGGTGGCCAAGAAAGGCGCATTCCAGTCACGTGATGAATGTCTCTTTTCATTTCAAGAGTGTGAGAATGTGACCCTTCGCGGGGAACGTAAAGACCGTGGGAAGTCGGCGCACATCCGCATGAATAAGGCGGATTACCAGTCCTCAGCCTACGAAAAGTCGGAGTGGCGGCACGGATTGGCGCTCTACGGATGCCGGAATGTGCTGATTCAAGACCTCACGATTGAAGAGACGGGTGGCGATGCCATCTACCTGGGTGCCGCTTTTGGCAAAGGCCCGAACGAAAATGTGGTGATCAGACGCGTGGACTGTAACAACAACCACCGCCAGGGCATCAGCGTCATCACCGCCAAGAACCTAACCATTGATGACTGCTGGCTGCGAAATACCAGCGGAACGGCACCTGAGGCTGGCATCGACTTCGAGCCGAACAGCCCGAAGGAGTTCCTTGTGAACTGCGTGGTTCGCAAATGTGTCTCCGAAGGAAACAGTGGGTCGGGCTTCTTGATAGTGCCGCAGCAGATGAACAGCAGTTCGGAACCGGTGTCTATCACCATTGAAGACTGCGTGAGCCGCGGGAACAAGCAGCACGCCATCCATTTGTGCGGCAATCCTAAGGATGCTGCTGGTGGGTCGCTGCGGGTGAATAGGTTCAAATCCAGCGATGACAGCATGGCCGGATTGTCCGTTCAATTCAACTATAACGGTCTGCGTGTTGAACTGACGAATTCGGCGTTTCTGGGCAGTGCCGTAGGGGATACCTTCTTCGCACCATTCTACCTTCAGGATGTGGGCTCAGAGAACCCGCCTGCGGGGGTCATCAGCTTCAGCCGCGTGACAGTGAAAGATGAACTCGACCGGCCGATTATTCGGGTGCGTGGACATAAGGGCAGCGGACAGGAAGATATCACGGGTGGTATCACCCTGGAGCGCATGATGCGTACCGAACGACTTAAAGTGGACAAAGCCTTGCTTCAGAAATATGTGGAGCAGCGGCCTGACTGGAAATGACCAGTAGGTAGCCTGTGGCTGTGTATTGACACATGGGCAGGCTTAGAGAGATCATGCACAAACTCACCATACTTGCTGCCGCGACATAAATGTCTCGGCTACTGACAATCAAGACCGTTGAAACGGTCTGCGGTGCTTCGTGTCGTGATTGGCAACGTTGTTTAGACTGCTTCAGCAGTCTTGTTGATCAAGAACCGAGACATTTATGTCGCGGCAAGGTGCTTCCGTTACATTTGTGGGTCATAGACTGGCTTATAAACCGTCGCTGTAATTCGTAGGGATGGGCCTTGTGCCCATCCGAAATCATGATTTACGACAAACCATGGTCGCAGGACGGGTAACAGGTCTGTATTCATTAACATGTTCGGATTCCGTCCGCCCATCCTCGTTCACCCTCGGCTTGATATTGCCCCACTCATGAAGTAACATGAACCAATGCCCGTTTCCTAACCATTCTGGTATCATCTGACGTCACGGCAGGTAGCTGCACTCTGGAGGAACACATGTCTCGAAAATATACCGGTGAGAATCTCGACCGCATCGCATATCCACTGGGCGGAATCGGCGCAGGGATGATTTGCCTGGACGGCACGGGCGCCATCTCCAACGTCTCTGTGCGTAACCAACCGAATGTGTTCCTTGAGCCCTGCATGTTCTCGGCCCTGAGCGTGCTGGGTGACAGCGTGTCTGCGCGTGTGCTGGAGGCGCCTGTGCCGCGCTGGAAGGCGTTCGGCAGCCCTGGCACCGGCAACGGTCTGCCTGACAAAACCTATGGCCTACCGCGCTTTTCAGGTGCCGAGTTTCAATCCCGATACCCGTTTGCCAGCGTTGATCTGCAGGATCATGAACATGGGCCTATAGAAGCCAGCCTACTCGGCTGGAGCCCGTTCGTGCTTGGCGATGCAGACAGTTCCTCGCTGCCGATGGCGGCCTTGGAGTATCAGTTTGCGAACTTGACTGAAGAGCCGGTGGATGCGGTCTACTCTTTCCACAGCCGAAACTTCATGGCGACTGGTTCACCAGGTGCGGGAGTGGCTGCGGCGCCAGGCGGTTTTGTGCTGCAGCAGGCGTCTGTTGAGGGCAAACCCTGGGAGCAGGGCGCGTTCTGCGCCTGCGTGGATGATGCGGATGTAGTGGTAGAACACAAGTGGTTTCGTGGTGGATGGTTTGACAGTCTGACGATGGCGTGGAATGCGGTCGCAGCCGGAAAAGTGGTCGCCAACCCGCCGGTCAGCGAAGGCGACGCCAGCCCTGGGGGCAGCCTGTATGTGCCGTTCCGTCTGGAAGCCGGCCAGGTTAAGACCATCACGCTGATGCTCTGCTGGTATGTGCCTCACAGTGAGCTCCAAATCGGCGAGAGCTGCGGCTGTGCTTCGTGCGATCAGCCCAAACCGACCCACTCACCCTGGTATGCCGGGCAGTATGCCGATATCCAAGCGGTCGCGGCTACTTGGCGCGCCGATTATCATCAACTGCGTGCTGAGGCCATGAACTTCACCGACTGCTTCTTCGACAGCACCTTGCCTGATACTGCGCTGGAGGCTGTGGAGGCGAACCTCTCAATACTAAAGTCACCCACGATTTTGCGTCAAACCGACGGCCGGATATGGGCCTGGGAGGGCTGCTGCGACTCGACCGGCTGCTGCCACGGCTCCTGCACTCACGTGTGGAACTACGCCCAGGCACTGCCGAACCTCTTCCCAGAGCTGGAACGCACGATGCGTGAGACGGAATTCCAGGTGAACCAGGATGAGCGCGGGCATCAGAACTTCCGCGCCTGGCTGCCGATACGGACGCCGGACCACAGCTTCCACGCGGCGGCTGATGGTCAGTTGGGCGGCATCATCAAGCTCTACCGCGATTGGCGGATTTCGGGCGACAAAGCGTGGCTGCGCTCTCTGTGGCCGAAGGCGAAGGCCAGCCTCAACTACTGTATCGAGCTGTGGGACCCGGACCATCTTGGTGTGACCGTAGAGCCGCACCACAACACCTATGACATCGAGTTCTGGGGAGCTGACGGCATGTGCAGCAGCATCTACCTTGGCGCGCTGAAAGCGGCGGAGCGTATGGGCGCTGCGTGTGGTGATGCCGAACCGCTTTACTCTGAACTGCTGAACAAGGGCCTGGCCTATCTTGATGAGCAGCTTTATAACGGCGAGTATTACACCCAAAAGGTGCAGTGGCGTGACCTGAAAGCCACTCAGGCCATGCTGAACACATACGGCTACTCACCTGAGGCGCAGGCGATTCTGGAGATCGAGGGGCCGAAGTATCAGTACGGCACCGGTTGCCTCTCCGATGGGGTGATCGGCTTTTGGATGGCGCAAGCGGCCGGGTTGGGTATGGTGGGTGATGCTGACCGGGTGAAAAGCCATCTGGCATCGATCTATCGATACAACCTGAAACACGATCTCTCCAAACACGCCAATCCTCAACGCCCAACTTTCGCACTGGGTGATGAAGGTGGTCTGCTGCTTTGTTCGTGGCCGAATGGTGGCAAGCCGCAGCTTCCGTTTGTGTACAGCGACGAGGTGTGGACCGGCATAGAATACCAAGTGGCTTCGCACTGCATCATGAATGGTCTGGTGGATGAGGGGCTGGACATCGTGCAAACCTGTCGCGACCGCTATGACGGCCGGAAGCGCAACCCGTATAACGAATACGAATGTGGGCATTGGTATGCACGGGCGATGGCCTCGTATACGCTGCTTCAAGCACTCACAGGTGCGTGCTACGATGCGGTGACTAAGGTTCTTGCGCTGCATCCAGCTATTCAGGGAGATTTCCGTGGTTTCCTTAGCACGGCGTATGGGTATGGCACTGTGGGTGTGAAAGATGGCCTGCCGTTCATGGACGTTGTGCAAGGACCGATAGAGATTAACCGCATCGACTACATACCGGTATGACGATGCCTACACATAACGTGAAACAGCAGTTATGGGTCTACCCGGCTCCAGGGCAGGATGCTTACCGCTCGGAGCAATACCGCGTGCGTGTGGAACAGGCTGTGCAGTCGAAAACGGCATTCTGTTACCAGGCACGCTCGATATGGCACCATGAGTACCCGGAGCCCTACACCGCCGATTACTTTCCAAAAGAGAATAACTGGGTGAGTTTTTCCTTCTCAGGTACGGTCACGGTGGTCATCGAACCCAGAGGTATTAAGGCGATAGGGGTCGAAGTGCGCCCTGACCCACAAGGCGTAAAGGCCTCATTAAAGGATGGAAAGATAAGGGTAGATATATCCAGACCCGGGCAATATTACGTGTTGGTGAAAGCGCAGGGTGACGAGAAGTTCGACTTCGAGCACCCGCTGTTCATTTTCGCAAATCCCCCGGAGACCGATGTGCCGGTGAAGAGGACTCGTGGCGTTCACTACTTTGGGCCAGGTGTTCACAACATCGGGTTTCAATATAAAGTGAAGGCTGGCGAGACCGTCTATCTGGCAGGCGGGGCCATGGTTCAGGGATCGATCTACTATGACGGAGCGGGAGTTAAGATTCTAGGCAGAGGCATTCTGACTGACCGCAAGCTCATGATCCAGCGGGTGAAGTCGGCATTAGCAGAGAAAGCCGCGGGGAAATCGAATGCCTGGGACCTTGGTCACGACAAGATGTATGCGGATAAGTGGGCTACGATCTTTGGAGATGTCCAGGGTAACGGAGCACTGATCGAGGGCATCACCATCATCGAATCGCCATTCTATATGGTGAGAACTCACGGCTCAGACACGGTGTTCCGTAACCTGAAAATCATGTCCGACCTTTATAATAACAACGGGATTATCGGGGGGCATAACCACAAGATACTCGACTGCTTCTTCAAGGTGGAAGACGATGTGTTTTGCTGGATAGCACCAAAATCGGAGACCCGAAACTGCGTGATCTGGAAGCAGGACAATGCGTGTATGGTGCAGCTCGGGTATGGTTACAGCTACACATCATCTGAGCATCTGTTCAAGGATAACTGGGTGATCATGGACCGATCCAGTGTGCAGGATTTGGCCCGCGGCCTGTTTGGTTTGGCATCATCCGCAGGCACCAGCTTCACCGACTGCCGGATCGAGAACCTTAAGGTGTATGGCGATGTGCTCAACTTTCTGGCCATCGACAACCGGAATATCCCCACTCCATGGTCACTCAAACTCGAGGGTAAGGTCACACTCCGGCCCGTAAATCTGAGTTGCAAGAACGTTCAGATTACCGGCACAGAGAGGGGAATCTACTGGGGGCCGGCGGTCGCCGATTTAAAGGACAGCCCCATGCGCTCACGCTTACGCACGGAGAACGATGGTACCATCAACATCGTTCTGGATAATGTCAGCATCAACGGCAAGCTGTTGAGAAGTGATGCAGACTGGCCCAACGGCTTGTTGAGAACTGGGAAAGTCGCAGTAGACTACAGATAGCGCAGAGCGGAAATAATCGAGCGTGGCAGACAAGGTGCTGTATGGTGGTTTTGTTCTAGTCGGCACCGTGTCCGATAGGGTTACTGGGGAAGCACGTGATCATCTATACCGCTGGGGCAGGTCACTGTGTGATTCTCGTTCCCGAGATTGGTGTATGGTTGCTGTTCAGTGGGGCAGACGGGCATCTGCTTTAAGGGGCAGTTTGGGCCGATCAGATTATGCTGATTGATGCCGATGTTGCGCATCATCAACTGCTGTTTCCCGTCTTCGATCGCTTTCATGTTGGCGATACAGGCTTTTGTGTGGCTGGTGTTGCGAGCGTTGAGGACACCCGGTACTGCGATCATCAGCAATACGGCAATGATGCATATGACGACCATGATCTCTATCAATGTAAACCCGTATGGTCGCGCAGGCTTCATGGTAAGCATTGCTCCTACAAATGGTCGTTAAGTGACCGGCAAGAAACACTCAGGCTGATAAACCTGTGGGGCTCCATGTCAAGGGTAGGCGAAAAGCTTCTTGATGTCAAGCGTTTCGATGGCCTTTTTCTTGGATTTCTTATCAAACCACAGATAATTCGGTAACTGAGGTGCTGATGGCATCGTCCATTATGTATAACACTCTGTTGTGCAACAATGGCGTTGGGCAGCAAATTAATGGTGTTATCCGAAAGAGGCAGTAGATGTCTGTATCACGAACTATTGCAATCGGTATCTCAAGCGTGGCGTTGATGACGATGTCCGCTTATTGCCTGGCGTGGGCGTGTCCGCCATACAACATCCGCGTGTTGGCCATGGTAGGACTAACTCTCTGCTGTATCACTTCCCTTCTGCATACCCGCGGTCTTTACCCCACTGGTCTTGGACTGTTTACAGGCCTGCTGATGGGTGTTTTAGTGATAGGCCGAGGCGCCGACTACACCGCCGTCGCAAACATGTTGCCCATCTTCGGCACGGTAGGCATCAACCTTGGCATCACCTGCTGGCTGATCTGCTGGGCCCGGAAGCGGCTTCCCTTAACCTCCCTATGGTGGTTCATCCCGACCGCGGCTGTGGGCACTGAGTTTGTCGGTGCACACATGTTCCCGGTCTCTCTGGCCGTTACCCAGCACACCAGTGCATGGGCGTGTCAGTTGGCAGGGATCACTGGTCAGTGGGGTATTTCCTGGGTGCTGTGGCTGGCTCCATCGGCGTTAATCATGGGTGCCATCACCCGGAAGGGCTGGCTCATAGCGGCAGGAATCGCACTGTTTGTGCTCACCTGCTTGCCCATCACACCAAAGCTGGTCTCTGTGCCAGGGCAGGTATGGGTCGCGGCCGTGCAGGCACCTGGCGAACGAACAGCAGCTGAGATCACGATGAAACTGCCGAAGGAGGTCCGCTACGTTGCCTGGCCGGAGCAAGTGCAGCTATGCTGGGATACCACTACCAGGCAAACTGCCATGCGATCCGGTAAAACTATATCAGGCAGTTTTGAGCGCGAAATCCCCAAGCAGCGGTCCACCAACTCCGCCAGACTATACGGACCATCGGGCAAGTTATTGCTGGTCACAGATAAGTATCACTTGTTTGGTAAAGAGGTGCTGCAGTATCAAAAAGGCAACTCAAACAAGGCGGTAGAGGTGGCTCCGGGTGTGCGCGTCGCGGTGCCGATCTGCTTCGATATGGTCTATCCCGATGTGCCGCGTAAACTGGCACTGGGTGGGGCCACGCTTCTGCTGGTGCCGAACTCCGATCCTGATTCGCCCAACCATGCCTTCCACAAGCTTCATCTGGTGATGGTGAGTCTGCGCGCCGCTGAGAATCGCATCCCAATCGTGTGGTCAGAGGTGAGCTCCCTTTCGTCCGTGATCGACGCTTCGGGCGCGGTCATCAAGCAGGCTGGAGAGAACGAAGAGGCAGCGGTCATCGCGAAGATACGTCCTCGCTACCAACGGACGCTGTATACACGCTTCGGCGATTGGTTCGCCCTGATCTGCCTGACGGTCACGCTGGCATTAGTCGGTTATCGACTGTTGGTTCGCATAAAACAGGCTTGTAAATGGGTAAGTGGTCTGAAGCTGAGGTAACACCGAGTGTAGGGCGGAGCAAGTCTCCGCCCTACCTCTTGACTTGAGTTATGATGTAAGCTGAACGCTGGGTGAGCGATTACTAGCGACAAGAGGTATATGCCTGTGAAGCATTGTTTTTTCGTTGTGTTTCTGGCCGCCATCATCTTAGTGATTATCGTGACCTCTGGCAACGCTGCACCTCGCGAAGGATTGTCAAAAGCTGCCATCATTCCGAAGCTGATGCCAGAAACTGTGAATTCCGCCTCGTTTATTGATGTGACCCGTGCGGACGGCACCTATGTGAAGTCTCCACTCATCCGCAGCGGCCGGTATGACAAGCGTATCGCCGATCTGAACACATCACGGATGAAATCTATCATGAGCTCCTCTGGGATAGGAGCGCACTGCAGGTTTCATTTCCCGGCCGGCTCCTACTATTTCAACGGAGCGGCCGCCGGTTGGCAGGCCAGCATTCAGTCGACGGCCAGGAACCAGTCGTTCACCGGCGATGGTGTGAATGCCACACAGATCATCCAGAAAAGTGCCGATGTCCCAGCCACGATTAGAATCACCCACAGCAACTGCACCATACAGGACCTGTCGATCACTTCAGCGGACACCCAAGCGACATATCGCCTGGACTGGGATCAGCACCCGCTTAAAACTGCCATCCATCTGGAATTTCCAGAGCTCCCTCCGCCGGCCTGGGGCACGGACCCTCAGATTTTGAATGTGAACATCAACACCACCGGCAACAATATGGTGACTGACGGGTTCTGCCGGCCGTTCGAGACAGGCATTAAGGTCAACGGTCCCTGGTTGAATATCACGGCCCATACGATGTTTATCCATGACGTGCATAACGCCATTTACATCAACCAAGGGCATATGCTGGCGGGACCAGCCACGTTTACGGATATCAACGCCGTCGCCACCGCAATCCAAGGTCCGAAGGTCCCGCAGCCCTGGAACGTGTTTTTCAAAAGTGAAAGCAACTTCATGGAGGCTGTATCGCTGATCAACTGCTTCTATATGGGCTCACAATTCATCAGTATGGATGGTTCCAAGATCGCGCTTGTTGACAGGAACAGTAGCCGGATCCCTACCACACCCGCCTACCTGATGACCGTCAGCGGCTGTTACGTCAATGCGCTCTGGCAGGCCTCACCGTCGGATGATGCGAAGTGGTCGAGTATCTATATGAACCTGCCACCAAGGCCGGGTGGAGTGCAACCCGGTTTGGGCGAGCCGCTCTACAGTCACACGCTTATCTTCAAGGACAATAACTTCACCGGCAAAACGCCGGGCCATGGTGCCTTCTTCTATACGGAGGGTAACGTCAAGAACCTGGAATTGAGAGGCAACGAGTTCAGTTCAGGTGGAGGTGACCGTGCGATCTATGTGCGCACTAACAAGCCGCTTGCAGATTCCGATGTTGCCGTGCGGAACATCACGATCGCCGATAACACATTCATGGATTTCCGTAATCCGATCACCGTCGGCGGTAGTCAATTCGATCCTTCTCGGGCGGTTGATGCGGCCAGTGTGGATGATGATCCATTCTGGGCCGAAGGAGTGACCATCATTGGCAATCAGTCCGCCTATTTCCCGGTCACCGAGAGGGGACAACTCACCTCGATATTCGTGAACCGTGCCCGGCGGGTGATTGTGAGCGGCAACCGACTGGCGAAGACGGTTGGTTCGCCTGTGATCCTGCGTGAATGTGAAGAGATCACGGTGAACGGCAATATCATCGCAGGCATTAATGACACAGGGCAGAATGCGATATACCTTCAGCGTTGTAAAAATGCATCGATCAACGGGAACACGCTTCGGGGCTTTCGGCGGGGGATATGGCTGGACGGCTCCGAGGGTATCGCACTCACCGGAAACAGCCTGGCAAGCTGTCAGACGGGGTTGTCATTGTTGAAGTCACCAGGTCTGTCCGTCATGGGCAACGTCATCAGTGACACACCTGAGGGTATACTGGTGGGCTCGCAGGAGGCAGCCGGTGTTGCCAACAACACGCTGCTGCGCAGTGGTGCTATCCGTGTAGTTGATGATGGTGGCGGAACGAAGGCCGACACTAAACCGGAACCTAAGTAAGCCCCGCTCTTGATTTCGGGGCAGACCGCAGTAATGTACGCGTCCCGCTGAAGCGACTGATTGATATGAGAATGGCAGTACGCCTCTATTGCAACCGAGCGTTGCCTATGTCCGGGGCGGTCTGGCCGTAGGCTAATAGATGCAGAAGACCTAAGACCGCGCCGGTCTGGCGGACAGCCATGAAAGGTATGTGTCAGGAAAAAGACCGGCGCGGTCTATAGACAGTGGCCTTCGCAGTCGTACTGACAGACCGCCCGGACATAGCCAACCAAGTTACTACAAGGTGAAAGATATCCTCGGTTCGGTCACGCGAATACTAGGTCATCGATATGGATCAACTGCGAAATAACGGTCGTTTTAGTGGTTGGGCAGGGTATACTAGTTTCGAACACCGTCCGATTTCCGTATGGTCATACGGCATCTTTTGGCTCCAGTGTCTACACTGTCAAGTGAAATGCGATCCGGGAGGATTATCTGATGAAAAAATGGCTTCTATTGCCGCTGCTCATGGTGGCGACATCCCAACTGTTCGCCGCACCAACCCAAACCATCAAGAACCTGCAGACCGCCTATAGTGGCGAATCCAACGCATCGAGCAAATATGCGCAGTTCGCAGTGAAGGCCGATAAAGAGGGATACAAGGCCGTCGCGGCACTGTTCCGAGCGGCTTCGATGGCTGAGAAGATTCATGCAGGTCATGACGCCAAGCAATTGATAGCACTCAAGGCCAAACCGAAGATGAAGCATGATATGGTGGTGTTGAAAAGCACCGCTGAGAACCTCAAGGCCGCTATCAAAGGTGAGAACTACGAAGCGACTGTGATGTATCCTTCGTTTGTCAAAGAGGCGAAGGCTTCAGGACAGAAGGATGCGGTGATTGCTTTTGCATCGGATAGTGCCGTTGAAATAAGCCATCGTGCTTTGTATACGAAGACTCTGAAGAACCTATCGAAGATGAAGGTAGCAGCGACCTTCTATGTCTGTCCGGTATGCGGATACACCGTAGACAAGCTTTCCTTTACGAACTGCCCTGTGTGCGAAACCGCCAGCAGCAAATTCAAAGTAATCAAATAGCATCATGATTCAGGGAGGCAGCACTCGCAGTCATACGGGTGTTGCCTTCTGTCATGTCTACCACCATCCAAGAAACGGGGTATTCAATATGTTCGGCTTATCAGCCTTTATCCTACCGTCTCCACCTCCATCTGAGGGACTGCATCCATTAATCGTACACATGCCGATCGGACTATTACTGGTTGTGCCCTTTCTGATTCTGGGCGGTCTGCTGGCCAGGAAGTGCAACATGGCCTGGTGGGGGGCTGCACTTGTCACCTTACTGATAGGCACCATCTCAGCATGGGTCGCCGTTCGGACTGGCGGTATGTCGATCAAGGGCGGAGTGGTGGCTACAGCCATCGCTATGAACCCAGATAGTTCTGATGCTATTATGAAACTTGTGGGCGAACACGCTGATGCGGCAAAGGACGTGCGCAACATATTCACGGTTATCACAGTTCTATTTGCTGCCTTCATGGCGACTGTCGCCATGCGAAAACTAGAATTGAAGAAACTGGTGTTGTGGGGTGTTGCCGCCATCTTCATGGTGTTGTGGCTGTTCGGTGCGGTTAAGCTTACCCAGGCTGGGCATATGGGCGCCACTCTGGTGCATAAGTACCAAGTCACTGTGCCTGTGGAGGCGACGCCGGACGCGAAACCATAGGCTTCCCGCACGAACCGGATATCGTATCTTCGCTGAGGTCATAGAGGGCATGTCAGTTCGTAGTTTCATGTCCTTTATTGTGTCCAAGTAACGAATAAGAAGATGAGATGGTGGTGTATGTCGAACAGGTTTCTGTTTATTGTGATCGCGATGCTGACTGCGAACTGCGCGGGGCTTACTCACGCCGCGCCGATAAAGCCCGGTAAATCTGTGGCTGGTTTCTATAAGGTTCGCCAGCAGGATGGTGTCTGGTGGCTGATCGAACCCAACGGTAAAAAGTTCTATTCAGTGGGCGTCTGCTCAATTCAGCCTGTGGGGGATGATGCTCCTGAGCTGGGATATGCCCCTTACAACCGAAACATCAAGGCGAAATACGGCAGCGAAGGGGCCTGGGTGACCGTGACAGAGATCCGCCTGAAGTCGTGGGGGTTCAACAGCCGAGGGGCTTGGAGCACGCAGCCGAAAGCTCTCCCAGAGTTCATCAACCTCGACTTCAGCAGCGGTCACTGGCAGAAGGGCACCTTGCCCGACTACTTCAGCCCGCAGTTTACGCAAAGTGTGGATGAGACAGCGAAGGCAAGGACACGCCCCACCGACCACAACCTCATCGGATATTTCACCGACAACGAGCTGCAATGGGAGACAGACTGGCGGTTTGGCCCGTCGATGTTCGACCTCTACACCGCACTGCCACAGACTGCCGAAGGGAAGCAGCAACAGAAGACTTTTCTGCAGCAGCGGTATGCCACACCTGCCGATTTCAACAAGGTATGGTCGCCAGCCATCAATAGTTGGGATGAGTATGATAGCTTGACTAAGCTGAAAGCCGTCGACGAAGTGCTGGCACAGCGTGACCGCACAGAGTGGACGTTGAAGGTGGCGCGACACTATTTCCAGGTGACCACCACCGCCATCCGAAAGTACGATCCAAACCATCTGATCGCTGGATGCCGGATCACCAGTTGGACGGTTCCCGAAGTGGTGGTGCAAGCCTGCGGCGAATATTGCGACATCATCTCAATCAACCACTACGAGCTGGGTCCGTTGGGATCCTTCGCCTATGCTGCGATGAGGCCGTCGGTCAAGACTCTGGCGGTGGATCTGAGCTTCAAGGAGTTCTACCGGGCGGGCAAGAAGCCGTTGCTGATCACTGAGTTTGGCTTTCGGGCCGATGACAGCGGATTGCCGAACTCCCACCCCGATGGCAAGCTGGTGCAACCGACCGTTCCCACCCAGAAATCCAAGGGTGAGAAGTATGCACAGTGGGTGACCACCTGGGCGAAGACGCCTTACTTTGTGGGCTGCCACTGGTTCAAGTATATGGATGAACCCAAAGAGGGCCGGTTCGATGGCGAGAACGGCAACTACGGGCTGGTGAACATCGAGGATGCGCCTTACACGCCGTTTGTGTCGCTTGTGACCAAAGCAAACAAGCAGTTGGTGACACTGCATACGCCCCAGTCCACGAAGAAGCCAGCCAAGGTGGGGCCGAAACCAAAAGTGAAGCCACAGTGATATGGATGTAGAAAGCACGAGCACACCTCAGTCGACCCGATTATCGCGCATCACGGGCTGTCTGCTGGCGGGTGCGGTGGGCGATGCGGTGGGCGCTGCTGTGGAGTTCAGGAGCATGGCCGAAATCCGCCGGACATACGGCAAGAAGGGCATTCAGGATTATGCGCCGTGTTACGGTCAGGCTGGGCGGTTCACGGATGACACGCAGATGACCCTTTTTACCGCAGAAGGGCTACTACAGGCACGGCAAAGCAGTATGGATGCTCACGAAGCGGATTACAGAAAATGCGTGCTGGAGGCTTACATCCGCTGGCTAGGAACGCAAGGCACGATATCAAAGAGGTCCGAGCTGGCGTATATCTACCAGGGTGTTTTGTGGAACACACGTGAGCTTCATGCCCGGCGCGCTCCCGGTGGCACCTGCCTGAGCGGACTCTCGCGATATCTTGGCAGTATGGAGTCAGGCGGTGGCGATACGGATCTGCATCCGCTCAACCACAGCAAAGGCTGCGGCGGTGTGATGCGCATGGCGCCAGTCGGCTTTGTCTCGGGTGTAGACCACTTTGCATTGGGATGCGAGCTGGCGAAGCTGTCTCATGGGCACGTCACCGGCTACCTGCCCTCGGGTTATCTGGCCTTAATGATCCACCATTTGGTGGAAGGTACAGGCCTCATGCCGGCTATCGAGTTATGCACAGAACGGCTGATTCAAGAAGCTGGGCATGAGGAAACCTTGGCATGTATCACGCTGGCGTGCGAGCTGGCGGTATCGGTTGAATCCTCGCCTGAGACTATCGAGCGCATAGGCGCGGGATGGGTGGCGGAGGAGGCCCTGGCCATTTCGCTGTTCTGTGCCATCAAGGCGCAGAATTTTGAGCACGGCCTCCGGTTGGCGGTTAACCACAGTGGTGACAGCGACTCCACCTGTGCGATCACTGGCAACATACTTGGCGCGTTACACGGTATGGAGTATATACCCAGTCGCTGGATCGAGCCACTGGAACTCAGAGGGCTGATCGAAACAGTGGGGCAACAATGCGCTTCGACATGGACATAAACACCATCCACAGATGCGATACCATGAAGATGGTGGGCATTTATGATGCCCGCCACACCAATCCGGGAGTAGACAGATGCAAGTCACCACAGACCAGATATTAGAGATCGCCAACGGGCATGGGGCCACCTTTGTGCGGGAGGTAAACCCACTAGACATCACCGCGGAGCAGTGCTACCGCGATGCCTGCGCCACCAATGCGTGCGGAAGCTATGGTAAATACTGGACCTGCCCTCCAGGCATAGGCGACCCCGAGAACAAAATCGCTGAAATCAAGGGTTACGAGAAACTGTTTGTCGTCCAAAACATCACCGAACTCGAGGACTCATGGGATTTCGAGGGAATGGGTGAGGCTGCTGAAAAGAACCAGACGGTGGTACGGGCCATCGCGGCAGATCTGCGATTGCGGTTCCCTGATCTTCGGATCAAGGCGATGGGCAATGGCGGCTGTGGCTTGTGTGAAAAATGCACCTGCCCTGACGAACCGTGCCGGCATCCCGACGAGGCCACTCAGGCGATTGAGGGTCTGGGCATCAACGTGAAGGCGCTGGTGGAGAGCGTGGGCTTGAAATACATCAACGGCCAGAACACCGTCTCGTTTGTGGGCATGGTGCTGGTGGGGTAAGTATGGGAAATCATAGATGGACCGTATCATGAAGACAGGACTAGCATTGAGCGGGGGTGGTGCCTTGGGCATTGCCCATCTGGGCGTTTTAGATGGACTTGAGACGTCGCAAATCGACATTGATATGGTGTGCGGCACCTCTGCCGGTGCCATTGTGGGCGTGCTGTATGCCGCTGGTGGTGTGGAGTATGTTCGCCGATTTTTCAAAGAACTGGGCACTTACAGTGTGATCAACCCTCGGAACATCCTCAAGATACGCAACCCTCACGGGTTCTTCCTTCAGATTGAGAAACTGCTTCGAGAGATCATCACCGTTACATCCTTCGAGCAGCTACGGATCCCATGCTCCTGCGTCGCCACCGACGTGGAGAGCGGGATGGTGACTGTGCTCAACTCCGGCGACCCCATCGAATGCGCCATGGCCTCCGCCGCCTATCCCGGTGTTTTTCCGATGCAGAGGATCGGCAGCCGGCACTTCATTGATGGGGCGGTCAGCTTGAACATGCCCGTAAGTCCGCTGAGAGAGCAGGGCGCGGAGTATGTGATCGCCTCGTCGGTGTATTGTCTGGCAGGGCTAAGCCATGAAGCCGAGAAGCTGAACGCCTGGCAGATCGCAGCGCGCGCGCTGGAGATCATGGAAAACCGCATCAACGCATATGAACTGCAAAACGCCGATTTCGTGTTTTCACCGCCTGTGATGGGCTACACATGGTTCCAGTTTTCTGAGTTCGATAGCATTTTGGAAGTCACCAAACCTTATGTGCTTCAGCGAGTTAAGGAGCTTAAGGACGTGTGCCCGGTGAGGGTCTGAATTCCGCACGGGATGCGATGGTGCATGAGCGAGTTGTATACTTGGCGGAAAATCGCATGACCGATTCGTGAAAAAGTGGGAGAGATGAGTGGAATACGTATTAGGGCTTGACCTCGGCACCACCAGCATTAAACTAGTGGCGTTCGATCTCCATGCTAAACAAGCCGCCGCCTGCCAGGCACCCAATCCGATTACCATACAGGCTGATGGATCGCGTGTGACGTGGGCCGCTGATGTGGTAAATGTGGTCGAAGGGCTGATGACGCAGATGGCCACGCTGGTTCCCAAAGACCGGGTGGCTGGTATTGGCATCAGCACCGCGATGTTTGCTATCCAGCCTGTCTCAACGGAGAATGAGCCGCTTTCCATGTCGCGGAGCTGGGCCGACGGAGTCAAACAGCAGCCGCTCGGTACCAGCCAGGCTGAGTTCTATGCCCAGACGGGCTGCCGCATGAATCCGATCTACCCACTATACAAAATCCGCCGATTACAGCTAGACCATCCTGAGCTGGATGCGCCGAATATCCGCTGGGTGAGCACAGCCGAATATCTCTTCTTCAAGTTGACCGGTGAATGGCTGGTCAGCAAGTCGATCGCCTCATGCTCGGGCCTTCTGAATGTGCACACGCTGGCATACCATCAGTCTGCGCTAGACTGGGCGCATCTGAGCGTATCACAGCTAAACCCGCTGACGGATGAAGATACCGTCCGGCCGATCAAGGCCGGTGCGTATGCCGGCGTGCCGTTGGCGATCGGCGCGACCGATGGGCCGCTGTGCCACTACGGTACGAACTCGCTGGCCCGCGGCCAGATGACCTCCACCATCGGAACCAGTGCCGCGGTGAGGATTGTCAGCGAACGTCCGCTGCTTGATGAGCAGATGCGAACCTGGTGTTATTACCTCGGCAACAATCTATGGGCTGTCGGGGGAGCCATCAATGGCGGAGGCATCGCGCTGCAGTGGCTGCGCGAGCAGCTCCTTGGAACTGAAGTGGGTTCGGATGCCTTGGTATCCGATGCGATACACGCGGTGGCTGCCGGCTGTGATGGTTTGACTGTGGTGCCTGAGCTGATGGGTGAACGCTGCCCTGGCTGGGACGAAAACATGCGCGGAGCCATCTACGGCTTGTCGTTGAACCATACGAAACACCATCTGGTCAGGGCGATTATCGAGGGCATCCTGTATCGGCTGCTGAACATCAGCCGGATTGTGCAGCAGCTCTCCGGTCTAGATGAGACCGTGCTCCGAGCAAGCGGTGGGTATGCCAACAACAAGTCCTGGGTGCAGGTGCAGGCCGATCTGTTCGGGTGTCCAGTGGAGCTGCCGATGGTGACTGAAGCTTCCGCGCTGGGAGCGGCCTGCTTTGCCGCGCAGGGCAGCGGGTTGATGTCCGCTGAGAGTATGGCGCAGGGTGTGGTCAGCCACCAGAGGCATCTGCCCGACGCTGATCTCTATGAGGCATACCAGCAGGCATACGAACGATCAGAACGCTTGTGGGCGGCGGTGTCGCAGGCGTTTGGCGGCAAGTGACGATGGATACGCGTGAACGCCTGATCGAAGAGAACCGCCAGCGGTGGGACGCGCTGGCAAAGGCGAATGTGATGTATTCAGTGCCCTTCCTGCAGTTCAACAAGGAAGACGCGGCTCGATACATTTACCGGCATGAGTTCATCACCGACGTGGCGGGTAAAGAGGTGCTCTGCTTGGCCAGCGGTGGTGGTCAGGACTCCGCCGCTTTCGGGTTGCTGGGTGCTCACGTGACGGTGTATGATCTGTCCGAGGTGCAGTTGCAGCGTGATCAGCAAGCTGCTGAGCACCACGGCTACGATGTGGCGACTGTGCAGGGCGACATGTGCGATTTATCGGTATTCGCAGATGGCCGTTTTGACATGGTCTGGCAGCCCTACTCCATCAACTTCTGCCCTGAGATCACTCCCGTCATCGCTGAGGTCGCCCGAGTGCTAAAACCCGGCGGGCTCTACCATCTGGCATTTGCGAACCCGTTCGCGGCGGCCACCGACAACGAGTGGGCAGACGGCGGATATCGCCTCCGCGGTCTGTATGCCGATGGTGAGGAGATCAGCAGGTATCTGCCGGCGATGTTTGAGGTGCAGCAGCCCGACAGCTCGGTCATCAGCGTGCCGCACCCTCATGAGTTCCGGCATACCTTCAGCACTGTGATGAACACGATGGCTCAGAACGGGTTTGTGTTTCTGAAACTTACCGAGTGGATGCGTGAAGAAAATCCGCTTGTGGAGGGGAGCTGGGCCCACTTCACACTGTGTATGCCACCCTTCTTCGAAAGCTACTGGCGTCGATCCTAACATAAACCTAAAGTGGTAAACTGTAGCAAAGCAAACCTTGCTTCGAAAGGAAGTCCCACAGATGACTCTATTAAGCCTGTTCGTGATCTCTGTAATCGCATTAGTGACCCTACAGCCAAAGAAGGCGTTGGCCGATGATATCAAATGGCGAGATGCCGCCTCACTAGAAGTCGAGGGGAGGGGATGGAGCCACACCGCAGGTCCATATGACAGGCTGCCTGATTCCGCCAAAGGTAAAATCAACTGGCTGGCTTGGGATCTCAGCAAGAACACGGCTGGTATTTGCATCCGCTTCATCACAAATGCTGCAGTAGTCAGCGTGAAGTGGACGGTGACGAGTGCTAATATGGCCATGCCTCATATGCCAGCGACTGGGGTGAGCGGACTCGATCTGTATAGTAGGAACGCCAATGGTGAGTGGCGGTTTGTGGGTAATGGCCGACCTGGCGGTGTAGACAACGAATCGTCATTTAACCTACCTGAGGGTGCTAAGCTTCTTCGTGAGTGCCTGCTCTATTTACCTCTATATAACGGAATTAAATCGCTGACCATCGGAGTGCCCGCTGACTGCCGACTGGATGTTGCCGCTCCCCGGCCAGCGCGTCAGCGAAAGCCTGTGGTGGTATACGGGACTTCGATTGCTCAAGGCGGATGTGCTTCGAGGCCGGGTATGCTCTGTTCGTCGATTCTGGGCAGATGGCAGGACCGTACGATGGTAAACCTGGGTTTCTCAGCTTCAGGTGATATGGTACCTCCAGTCGGCGAAGTGCTGGCGGAGATTGATGCGGCGGCTTTTGTCATCGACTGCCTGTGGAACATGGGTGACCTCGAGCAGAAGGAGTTCGATCGGCGTGTGTTTGGGTTGGTACAGGCTATCCGAAAAATACATCCTGTCACACCCATCGTGTTTGTAGGGCAGTCGTTGATACAGTCCGAAGCACATCCCACATCCATGACCCGCAAGCAAGAGGCCTCGGTGCACAGCTTGCAGAAGCAGGGTGACAAGAACCTCGTGCTGATACCAGGCGACAAGCTGATCGGCGACGATGGCGAAGCCACCGTGGACGGCGTCCATCTGACCGACTTGGGCATGGACCGTCAAGCCAAGGTGATGCTGCCGGTGTTGAAGAAGCTGCTTCGTTAAATTGGATGTCTTCTGGCTGCTCTTCAGCGGCCAGAAGACATCGCATGCCGTTTATGATTTACGGACTTTGGCGACGATGATGGCATCTTCCTCATTCAATGAGATCAGCTCATTCCTCGTCTTTTTGCACCAGGCATCGATATCTTGTTTGAACCCTAAGTCCCCGACTTCTATGGTCACAATGTCACCAGGATCAAGCTCTTTAACTTTGCTTGACAGGCGCACGATGGGTCCAGGGCACTGCAGTTCCCGAGCATCTATGTTGTATACAGCCATGATCGTCTCCTTATTGACACGGGTAGTCCACCAAACGGATCTAGACGGGTGTGGCAGCAGCCTGTTTGTGAGCTGTGACTTGGCCACAGTGGCCTCAGTACTGATACAAAACTAAACCAGTCTGTTTACTAGATTATATCTGTTACCATGGCCGTATTGCGATAGCGGTGCTTGATGAACCTGAAATCCTGGTAAATATATTTAAAGAGCCGTGCTATCATGAGCCGGGGTTGGGCGTTGTCTGCGTGCCAGACGCAAACACCTCGTTATGAATGGGGTCTTTCCCGCGATGTACAGATCAATGTCATGTGGGTACAGCGCGGCTAGCTGCTTCTTCAGCTCACCATACTCGATGACGGCCTCTCGATGGGAGCGCAGATAGTCGCGTAGATCAATGTGGTCAGCCAACGCACCCGCACCAGCAACACAGGCGTAGAGGTGGTGAGCTGGAAGGCCATTTAACGGTTGGCGAAATGCTTCCCGGCCTGTGATGCCTAAATCGCCTTCATGAGAGTATCCCAGAGCAGATAGTCTTGTGATCACCTCAGGCAGCAGTTCAATTGAGGGCAGCACGATGTCCATGTCGATGATAGGTTTCGCTGCTAACCCAGGAACTGATGTGCTTCCTACGTGTTCTATAGGGACTGTCAGTGGCGTGATCCCGGCTTCGATATGCTCCCTGATCTGCTCGAACCAACGGACCCATTCGGGATTGTAGTCATCGACAATGATTGTTCGTAGCCTATTTACGGCGATGGCTCTTCACCGATGCTGTGTACTTTCAGGGCCTTATCTCCTCTGCTGATGCTGTAAATCCGGAACGGGTAGGGTTCGGCTGCATGAATATCCTGGTATCCGCAGAAGTATAGCGTCTGCCCGTCTCGCGACCATATCGGTGAAGTGGCAAACAGATTTTCGGCGGTCATTCGCGTATGCTTTTTAGAGACCAGGTCCATGACATACAGTGCGGTATTCGGTTCATCGACGACTTTTTCGAACAACGCGGTGGGCTTGACAAAGCGGGTATACGCGATGAGTTTGGGGTTATTCGGACAGGGAGCAAAGCTGTCCGTGCTCGAAATCTGGCTGCCGCCCAGTAACGACTTCACACTCGTCTTCCAAACCACCGTTCCGCAAAGATCCAATCGATAAACTTTGTTCATGTCATGAAACATTAGGCTGCGCCCATCACCTGCCCAGCGCAGTGAATAGAAGTTGTCGATGCCATATTTACCGGATACACCGATGCGTTTGAACCCTTTGCCGTCTGCCTGTATCGTACATAGAAGATGACCAACCCCTGTAAAGCAGGTGAAAGCAATCGTCTGAGAGCTGGGACCCCACTTTACGTCGTAAATCAAGTTCCGTTTTGTGAGCACAGTGGCTCGCCTCGTCCTGAGGTTCCAGACCACCAACTCGTATATCTCGCTGTCGGGCATCGATCTGCGGGTGAATGCGATCTTCGACTGGTCTGCACTAAGGCTTGGGCTACGGCCTTTCGTGATTTTGATGGGCGTTTTAGATCCTGCCGGCAGCAAATAGATGATGTTTTTGCGGCTGAACACCAGCGTATCGGGTGCGGATGCCAGGCATGAGGCAGCGGCGGCCATCAAACCGGCTGCGATGATCAGACGACAAAGTGTGTTGTTCATGTGAGACCTCTAGGGTGCGGTGGTTGTGTTAATCAAGCTCTATATGACATTATTGTACAAGAATCCAGGTTGGTCCGAATGGTATTATGAGGGTGATGTCAAGGCATGGGAGAACCGCCAAAAGGAGAAATCATGGATATCAAAGGTAGAACCGTCATCGTCACCGGCTCAGGCAGCGGGATCGGCAGGGCACTGGCCGTTGAGTTTGCCGCGAATGGCGCGAACGTGGTCTGCTGCGGGCGACGCGAAGCGCCACTCCTCGAAACGGCGGCGCTGATCGAAGCCGGAGGCGGCACCGCGCTGGCGATACCGGC
This sequence comes from Armatimonadota bacterium, assembly GCA_963677485.1. Lineage (GTDB taxonomy): Bacteria > Armatimonadota > HRBIN16 > HRBIN16 > HRBIN16. The sequence goes on from OY781964.1 coordinate 4,051,699, forward strand.
CGATGTGACCGATCTGCTGCAGGTCAACCGACTGGTGTTGCAGACCATCGAGCGGTTCGGCTCCATCGATGTGCTATTCAACAACGCAGGCAGTTTCAACGCCATCGGTGCCTTCTGGGAGGTCGATCCTGATGCCTGGTGGAACGACGTGATGATCAACATCCGCAGCGTGCAGCTTTGCTCACGGGCGGTGCTGCCGCATATGATGGTGCGAAATGAAGGAATCATCATCAGCATGAATGGTGAGGGAGCACTGGGACCGCTGCCGGGTGGCTCCGGATATGGCAGCTCCCGGGCGGCGGTGCTTCGCATGACAGACACCCTGGCCCGAGAGCTAGCCATCGCAGGCTCTGATGTGCAGGTATATGCCCTCGGCCCAGGGTTTGTTCGCACCGAGATGACGGAGCTGCAGGTCACCACCGAGGGCGGCCGGAAATGGCTACCCGGTTCCGGGCAGGCGTTTGACGAAGGTGCCAACCGCCCTGCCGAAGATTGCGCCAAAGCGGCCGTGCGGCTGCTGCATCACGCCTGCAACGAGCTGAGCGGGCGGATTTTTGATGTGGACACCGACTTCGAGGCGATGGCCAGGCAAGCAGCCGAGATTGCCGCCGCTGATTCTTATACCATGCGGTTTCACGTATAGGAAAGGGAACGTCTCACGCGAAGCCGCGAAGGACGCGAAGAGGGAAGCATTGCATGGCGGTAGCTCCATCGGTCCGATCCGACGGATTGGACGGATTGGACCGATAGGCTGCTTCCTTCTTTCCTCCTCTTCTCCTTCACTCCTCTACTCCCTTACGCTACTGTAACCTTTCCAAACACCATATTTCTACCTGTGTCGGTGCTTACGATATAATGCAAACTGTGGGTTCATAACAATTCTCACGGAGGCCTGTAATGGGTATATCTCGTATAGCCGTCATCGGTGGCGAAGGCATGCTTGGCAAAGATGTCGTCAGCGCATTTCAGCTTCGCGGAATCGAGGCGATTGCCGCTGATAAAACAAGCACAGAACACCCGGTAGACATCACCGATATGCACTCAGTTGAGAGCATATTAAGCGGATGTGATGCCGCGGTTTTGACGGCAGCCTATACCGATGTGGACGGCTGCGAGCGCAACCCGAAGTTGGCCTATCACGTGAACGCATTTGGAGCTGGCGCGGTGGCATCTGTATGTCGCCGCTACTCTATTCCGATGGTTTATATTAGCACCGACTTCGTGTTTGATGGCTGCACAGAGAGCCCTTACCGTGAACACCAGCCGGCCAACCCGCTTGGCGTGTATGGTGCCAGTAAGTGGGCAGGTGAGCAATGGGTGCGAGAGGTATGCCCGGAGCACTACATTTGCCGCACGGCCTGGTTATTCGGTGCCAATGGGAAGAGCTTTCCGAAGACCATGCTGAACGCGCACCGCGCGGGCAGAGAGCTGAGGGTGGTGGCAGACCAGCAGGGTTGCCCAACCTACACCAAGGACCTGGCGGACTGGGTATGCCATCTGCTGCTGAGTGGCGCGCCATACGGCACATACCACACGGTAAACTCCGGCAGCACGAGCTGGCATGGTCTGGCTGAAGAGGTGTTTCGGATAGCCGGTCTCGATGTGACGATCAAGCCGATCGATCATACCGAATTCACGACACCGACGGAACGCCCGCCATATTCAGTTCTCAACACGGAGCGGCTGCAGCAAACGGGAGCAACAGAACCGAGGCCATGGCAACTGGCCTTGAAAGATTTTATGAAAGAGATCGGCGAATGCGCCGATTGATATATAGATAGAGGCGACTGATGGATTTCAATAAGACACTGAATCTACCCAAGACCGACTTCCCCATGCGGGCAGACCTCGTGAAGAGGGAGCCCGTGTGGCAGCAGTTCTGGGCAGAGCATGATATCACCCGCAAGGCTGTGGAGCAGAACCGTCCGAACGGCGTATTCGTGCTGCATGACGGCCCGCCATACTCCAACGGCAACATCCACATGGGACATGCGCTGAACAAGATACTCAAAGACTTCATCGTGAAGTATAAAACCCTCCGCGGATTCAGCGCGCCGTATGTTCCGGGCTGGGACAACCACGGGATGCCGATTGAGAACGAGGTGACCAAGGAGTTCCGCGCGAAAAAGCAGACTCCAGATAAAGTCACCCTTCGCAAGCGGTGCCGCAGCTACGCCGCGGAATACGTTGAGAAGCAGAAGTCACAGTTCCTTCGGCTTGGTATCGGCGGCGACTGGGATAACCCTTACCTGACCATGAAACCTCATTTTGAAGCCACCATCGTGCGCGTATTCGGCGAGCTCGTGGAAAAGGGGTTCGTCTATCGCGGGCTGAAACCTGTTCTGTGGTGCCCTGTCTGCGAGACCGCTCTGGCGGATGCTGAAGTGGAGTATCACGAGCATACCTCACACAGCATCACCGTGAAGTTCCCCCTGCTGGCTGACCCAAAAAAGCTGGCTGACGGGCTAATAGATCCGCATGTGGTGATCTGGACCACCACCCCCTGGACCATCCCGGCTAACCTGGCCGTCGCGGTGCATCCCGACGAGGAGTATGCCTGGGTTAAGTGCGAGGCCGGCACCCTTCTGATGGCCACCGCACTGATCGACAGCGTCATAGATGTCTGCGGCTTGGAATGGCATGAAGTGATCCGTACCTGCACCGGCCGCGGTCTTGAGGGATTGGTGTTCAAACACCCTCTGTATGATCGCGAATCGCCTGTGGTTCTGGCCGACTACGTCACGATGACCGACGGCACCGGTGTGGTTCATACCGCGCCTGGCCACGGTGAGGACGACTTCCGCACAGGTAAGCGCTACGGGTTGGATGCCTACTGCCCTGTCGATGGCTCCGGCCATTATAACCAGACGGTGGGCGAGCGGCTGGCGGGTCTGCATATCAAAGAGGCGAACGGAGCTGTCATCGAGTGGCTGAGGGAGAACGGGGTTCTGCTGAACCACACGCCATTTGAGCACCAGTATCCATACTGCTGGCGATGCCGCAGCTCGCTGATCTTCCGGGCCACCACGCAGTGGTTTATGAACATCGACCACGATGGACACCGCCAGAAGTGCGTGGAGAGCATCAAGCAGACCAAATGGTATCCCGCACAGAGCATCAACCGCATCACCAGCATGGTGGAGGGGCGCCCTGACTGGTGCCTCAGCCGTCAGCGAAGCTGGGGTGTGAATATCCCAGCCTTCCATTGCTCTGACTGTGGCGAAGTGCTGTTGGATTCTCATATCATTGCGAACGTAGCTGATCTGGTGGAACAAAACAACTCCGATATCTGGAGCGAACAGCCTGCGGAATTCTTCTTGCCCGAGGGGCAGAAGTGTACCAAGTGCGGTGGCAGCACGTTCGAGAAAGAGACCGACACACTGGATGTCTGGTTCGATAGCGGATCGACCAACCGAGCTGTGCTGGAGAGCCGCCCTGAGCTGCACTGGCCAGCCGACGTCTACCTTGAGGGCTCTGACCAGCACCGTGGTTGGTTCAACTCCAGTCTGATGGTCGCACAGGCCACCAAAGGCCAAGCACCGTATAAAACTGTCATCACCAACGGCTGGATGCTGGATGCTCAGGGTCACCCGATGCACAAGTCACTTGGCAATGTGATCTTGCCGTCGGAAGTCATCGCCAAATACGGTGCTGATGTGATGCGGTTATGGGTAGCCAGCGTGAACTACATGGAAGATGTGCGGCTGAGCTACGACATCTTGGACCGCACCTCGGAGAACTTCCGGCGCATCCGCAACACTGCGCGGTTCATACTTGGCAACATCAGTGACTTCGATGTGGAGACGCAAGCGGTGCCAGAGGCTGATCTGCTGCCACTCGACCGCTGGGCCTTGGCCCGGCTGCGAGAGGTGATGAACAACTGCCGCGCCTATTTCGATGAGTTCGAGTTCAACAAGGTATATCAAGAGGTGCATCTCTACTGCGCTCAAGACCTGAGCGGCTTCTATATGGATGTGCTGAAAGACCGGCTGTATGCCTCCAAGGCGGACAGTCTGGACCGGCGCAGCGCGCAGACGGTTCTGCTGGAAATCTGCAAGAGGCTGGCGCAGGTTTTGGCGCCGATCATGACGCACACCTCTGAAGAGATATGGCAGGCACTGCCCATCGGCAACAAGCAGGAGAGCGTGCTGCTGAGCGTGCTTGAGTGTCAGGACTTCGGCCCTGAAGACGCCGCTGTGGTGGCGAAGTGGGCACCTGTGTTAGAGCTGCGTGAAGTGGTCAACAAGGCAATGGAAGAGTTCCGTCAAGGCGGCGAGATCAAGCGTAGTCAAGAAGCGGCTGTTCTTGTGACGGCATCCGCTGAGATGCTGGCATCTCTGGCAGATTACACCGGCATGATGGCCGATCTGTTCATGGTAGGTGGCGTCGAACTGTCCGAGGGTGCTGAGCTTCTCGTGACCGTCAGCAAGGCGGTAGGGGAGAAGTGCCCTCGCTGCTGGCTGATCAAAACCGACATCGGGGCCAACTCGGCACAGCCGGAAGTTTGCGGCCGATGTGCTGAAGCGCTGACTTAACATTGCGGCGATTACACTTCCTATTGGTTGCTGCACTGGTCATGATACTAGACCAGTGCAGCAAACTCTGGGCCACCAGAGCCTTGATGCCCATACGCGAAATTGATTTGATTGATGGCATTTTTACGCTAACCTATGTGCGTAACCGGGGGGTAGCCTTCGGGCTGTTGCAGGGTACTGGTATGGCCATTGCCATGATCACCATTATCGTCATTGGCTGGGCGATCTGGTGGGCGTTCCAGCGTCCCCGGCTGGCACGTATCGAGATATGGGCTTTGGGGCTCGTCACTGGCGGAAGCCTGGGCAATCTGATCGACCGTATCCGGCTGGGGTATGTGGTCGACTTCTTCGACTTTCAAGTTTGGCCCGTGTTCAACGTGGCGGATATCTGCATCTGCACCGCCGCGGCGTTGTGGATGTACCAGATATGGCAGCAGGAACGCCAGGCTAGTAAACCCGTGAAGGTCAAACGCAAACGGTAGGTTTGGGTTCTGCATGCCGGAGATCCTCTGAACCACGGATGACGCGGATTGCACGAATGGGGTGTTGGTGACTGGTTTCACCAACACCCCATTTTGAATTGACCCGCATCGGGGGTAGGGTTTCCGGCGGTTCCTACCACGGGTTGCGCTGGCGCTTGCAAGTAACTGGTCGTTATTAAGGTTATGCCGCCAAACTTCGACGGATTCCATCAGCCCGCTAAAGCAGGCCTCGTCACCCGTCGCTTATCATCTAGCTGTCCGCTGAAGCGGACGCGGGGATACGCCCTGCGCCGGCCGGAGCGAAGCGACGCCGGCCGCTAATGATCAGCCACGCGGTGAGGAAACCCCGTAGGGACGCCAGTCCCGTGGGGTGACTGAACCCGTGGCCATATGCCGACATCATCCGTTACACCATGGGCTGCCGTACCTTCACGGGCGAGTGCTTGTTGAGCAGTAGCCGAGACATTGATGTCGCGGTGGGAAGACCGATGGTGTAGGCTCTCCGCCAGACCTGCCCGGTTAGGCAAAACCGCCCAAGAAATCGGTATTTAAGACAGCTGTGGCGGGCAAAAACCGCACCGGTCGATGCCTCATCTGTGTCATCTGTGTAATCCGTGGATGTGTTCTTCCCATTCGCGTCTATTCGTGTCCATTCGTGGTTCTATAACAGATCGCGATTGACCCAGTGTCTTGCGACGATGCAAAGGTGGTTTGCAACGGCCCTGCTCGATACGGTTCTGTAACACCCCCATAGCAAGCCGTCGACAGAAAACACACGCATTCCTCCGTCCTCGATATGGGTTGGTAATGCCAAGACAAAAAAGGATAATATATACCGATGTCATTCGACACGGATGAAAGAACCTAAAGCTCGGATTGGTTAATCGAGCATCTGTGTGCAATAAAACTAGTTGGTAAAGATGGGTCGGCAATATGAATATCAGAATCGTAAAAACTACCCTGCAGTTTGTTCTCCTGGCCGCAATATGCCTGGCGGTAACGATGGCCTCAGGCTGTGCGAAATCCACACAAGCCCCGAAAGCGATTGCTATGATTGATGCCCTGGCGAAGGGCGACTACGCCACCGCAACCGTCGATGTGAACGCGGATATGAAGAACACGCTTTCGGCGGAAGTCCTAAAATCATTATGGACAAAGTTGACAGCCAAATCGGGAGCATATGTATCCCACAACGGCTACCGCCAGATCAGTAGGGGTGAATATAAAGCGGTCACTATCCCGTGCAAGTTCGAAAAAGCGGTTTGGGACCTGGAAGTCACTTTTAACCGAAATGATCAGGTCGTGGGGATACGCTACAGCCTGCCCGAACAGCAATCCGTCGGGCTAGAAAAAACACCTGCGTATGTTCATAAGGACCGCTTCGATGAGCGCAGTGTCAGCTTTAAAAGTGGCGAGGGTAAAGGATCGGATTTAATATTAGCGGTGGAAAAAACCAACACGACTAGTCGTGGTTTCAGCAACACGACTAGTCGTGTTTCCATCAAGAATGGTGTCAAGAAGGTTACGGCTACCCTTTCTGTGCCCTATGGAGTGGGCCCGTTTCCCGTCGTCATCCTGGTTCCCGACACATCAGTAGAAGGTGCTCAGGGATCAGGGCCTGCGGAACCGCTGCAGGATATCGCCTGGGGCCTGGCATCTCAGGGGATCGCCGCATTGCGGTATGATAATACGCTGAGTAACCGGCAACACACGAAAACCTGGACGGTGAACGAAGAGGTTATTGACGATGTGGCGGCGGCGATGAAGTCAATCGAGAACGAAAAGATGATCGACCAGCATCGGATTTTCGTGCTTGGGCATGGACTGGCAGGCTATCTGGCTCCACGGATGGGCAGGGATCATCAGCAAATCGCCGGTCTGATTGTGATGGCTGGAATGGCCCGCCCTCTGGAGGATGTGATTTCGGGTTCAGAGAAATATAAAGCGTTGGCTTTAGAGCCTACAGTGAGTGATTATACGAAAAAGTCACTGTTGCAGCTAAGTCAGGACGTCTCCAGAGTTAAGATAATCGATCCGTCTGAAAAGGAAACGACGACTGTCCTTGGTCAGCCCATATCCTACTGGCGCGACCTCTATGGGTATTCCCCGGTGTCTGTGGCCAAGGGGCTCAAGCAACCAATGTTGATCATGCTTGGGGGTCGTGATTATACAGCGACAAATGCCGATCTGAAGCTGTGGAAGCAGTTATCCGCTTCACGGGCGAATGTGGCGGTGAAGCTCTATCCCGACTTGAATCAACTGTTCATCTCTGGCAAAGGGATGGCGACGCCCATCGAGTATGGCATCTACGGCAACGTCCCGCAGCAGGTGGTGAGTGACATCTGTGGCTGGGTACGCGGGCAGAAATAGAGGGTATCTGCGGGGTTATTGTCTGAAACACGGATTGCGCTAATGGGGTTTAAGTGCCGTTTGTCACCAACACCCCATTATGAATCGACCCACTTCGGGGTAGGCTTTCGGCGGTTCCTTCCAGGGGTTGCGCTGCGCTTACCCCTGGCTATAAGAATCTTACCCACTCCGTGGGTGTCCGGAGGCTGCGACCTTCTAGCATGGTGGTTACAGGCTAACCGCCAGACCGGCGCGGTTAGGGGAAAACCGCCCCGGACATAGGCAATTGGGCTACAACGGGTTTCCCCCCTGCGCCGGTCGGAGCGAAGCGACACCGGCCGATAATGATAAGCCGTGCGGTGAGGGAACCCGCACCAACGCAGCTCCTGGAGCGTCAGCTCCCGGATCGGAGTGGTGTGGGTGACTAAACCCGCGGCAGGGTGGCTGTACCACGGATTTCACGGATGGGGAGGCGACCCCGTCAACCCTTTGCGTCCTTGCACCTTGGCGTCTTTGCGTTGATCTGCTCCACCTTTTCGCGTCTTCGCGTCTTCGCGTGTCCACATTCCGTATTCGTGTCTACCTGTGTTCATTCGTGGTGAACAAGAAGACCTGTAGGATGAGTACGACGAGTAGGACGGGGGCTTGCCTTTTCGCGTCTTCGCGTCTTCGCGTGAGCCTTTTTCCATTTGTGTTCATTCGTGGTTAAAATACGGCCGGCGTCATCTGTGGAACAAAACACTATCTTCCGCCCTTGCAATTATCACCTTTCACCGGCACAATATACCAAAGTGGGCTGCTTTTCGTCGTCCACCAGGAGTTTATTCATCGATGCATCACAAGTCTTACAATCGCCAACTAGCAGGAATTCTGGCTGCGCTTATAACTGTCTGTGTGGCGTCTTCACCACAAGCCAAAGCCGGTGTTCCAGCTCAAAAGAATAGGGATAAAGAGATGTCTGCCATTACAAAAATGCACATCACGGGTCCGTTGGGCCAGCGTATCGAAGCGAATCTGAACCAGTGGCTGTTGCCCGCTCCAGATGCTAACCCGTCTATGGTGGAGATGTTCAACGTCCGGGACCGGTCGCAGCCGTATCCCAACCCACTGGCCTGGTCGGGTGAGTTTTTCGGGAAATACTTGATCTCCGCCGTTCAGGCACTTCGCATGACCGAAAGCAAGCAGCTTAAACAAAACATCGAGCAGATGGTCGCGCGTTTTATCAGCCTGCAAAGCGAAGAGGGCTACATGGGCCCGTTCCCGAAGGCTCAGCGGCTGCGCACCGGCTGGGATGTGTGGGGACATTATCACTGTATGCTGGGGCTCTACCAGTGGTACCGTTACTCGGGTGACAAAACCGCGCTGACCTCGGCCATCAAGGCTGCAGACTATATCTGCGACACCTTCTTGAATGGGGATCTTCGCATCTACGATACGGGCAGCCTGGAAATGAATATGGGTGTAGTGCATATCATGGGCATTCTGCACCGCGAGACCGGCAACCCTCGCTACCTGCAGCTTATGCGGCAGATTGAAGAGGATTGGCGCAAGCCAGAGGCGGGAGACTACCTGGAGCAGGCTTTGGCAGGTAAGGACTTCTATAACACACCCAAACCGCGATGGGAGAGCCTGCCCATTCTGCAAGGCATCGGCGAGTTCTACCGCATCACGGGCGATGAGAAGTATCGGACCGCGTTGCTGCATGACTGGTACAGCATCCACATGACCGATGTACACAACAGCGGCTCCTTCAGCGCAGGTGAGCAGGCGGTCGGCAACCCGTATGTGCCGATGGCTATCGAAACATGCTGCACTGTGGCCTGGATGGCGCTAAGCATCGACGCGCTCAAGTTCAGCTCAGACAGCCGCATCGCAGATGCGTTGGAGAACGCCACCTACAACGCCATGCTGGGCGCGCAAAGCCCGACCGGCCGATGGTGGACCTACGACACTCCCATGAACGGCCGGCGCGAGGCCGCTACGACGAACATCTACTGGCAATCCCGCCCGGGCAGCCCTGAGTTCAACTGCTGTTCGGCGAATGGACCTCGCAGCCTGGGTATGCTCAGCGAATGGTCGGTGATGGCGAATGAGCAGGGACTGGCGATCAACAGCTATGCTCCTGGTCAGATCAACGCCAAAGATGCACAGGGTCACAAGTGGAAAATCGAGCTCAAGGGCGAGTACCCCGTGGAGCTGGCCACCGAGATCACACTCAAACCAGAGTCGAGTGTCGAGGCTTGCGTGCGGTTCCGCATCCCTGGCTGGTCGACAAAAACTCAGGTTAAGCTGAACGGAAAGTCACTGGCTATCCCAGAGGCTGGTGAATATCTGGCTATCACCAGAAAGTGGAAGTCCGGCGATAGAGTTTCCATCCAGTTTGATGAAACGCTGCGTGTGCTCCGCGCCGATCAGCGTCAGCAAAACAACGGCTGCATCTACAGAGGGCCTCTGCTGCTGGCGATAGATCAGCACGACAACCCGTATGATCCCGACCAGATGAAGGCGCTGGACGCGGAGAAGCTGGAGTATAAGCTGCTTAAGCCGCAGGCTCCTCTGGCTCCTATGTGTTCCTTGCAGTTCAAGGACGTAGAGGGTCAGAATGTGGTGCTGCGTGACTTCGCGTCGGCAGGCAACCTGGGCACGACCTACCGAAGCTGGATGCCGATGGTCAACACTGCTCCGGCGGCATTCCTGCTGGAATTCCCGGCATATGGTGCGGTGGTGGCTCCAGGGCGTCTGTCGTTCCGTTGGGGCGATGCCGGTGATGAGTGCAGTTACAAGTTCGAACTGGCTGATAATTCGCAAATGAAGGATCCGCTGGTAGTAAAAGATGGCCTGACCACATTCTCCGTGGCGTGCGATGATGTGCAGTCCGAGAGGCCGCTTTACTGGCAGGTTACGGCAGTGAACAGCAAGGGCAAGCAGCTCTGTATCAACGGTCCTTGGAAGCTGTCCCTCGATGCCAGTATGAAGCCGGACGAAGAGGGTGCTGTGGCACGGGCTGCTATGCATGGCGACGCGAAAGTGGAACTCGGTGCACTGGTGCAGGCTGTGGCTATCGCGCCAACTTCCAACCACGATGGCGTTGAGAATACCGCGAGCGGCTTCAATGGCGGGTCGAGTAAGATTCAGATCAAACCGACCGTGATGCCGTTGCGCGACTACACCGCCAGCTTGTGGGTCAAACCGCTGTATGCTGATCCCAAGAATACTGACAACCGAATGATCATCAGCGCCTGGCGACTGCCGATGGATGATCCCATGCGCCTGGTGATGATCGGCAACCAGATCATGGGTGCCATTGAGAACGGCGCGAACTACATGACGCCTGGCATCCCTGTGGTTCACGGCAAGTGGATACACATCACTATGGTGAAGAAGGGTACCGAACTGGCCGTGTATGTGGATGGCAAGAAGAAGCAAAAGGTGGCTTGTCCCGAGGAGTTGATCAGTTACGCGGATGATCTGGCCATAGGGGCCAATCCACACTTCGCGATAGGACAGAACTCCTGGTGCGAAGTGTCGGACTTCGTGCTTTACGCTCGGGCGTTGTCTGATGATGAGATCAAACAGCTTGTGAAGTAGGCGCACGATAAAACTGGTTGAGTGCTCAACCATAGGGCGGGATGCGGATAGCAGTGTTGCTAATCTGCGTCCCGCTTTTGTGTGTGGCTCAAAGTACAGGTTGTCGTACAATAGAGTTGGTATACAAAAGTTGAAATGAATAGATGATACCGCATCTTGAGAGGGGATACGAAATATGATTTGCGTGATTGGTGGAGCGGGATATATTGGCTCGCATACGGTCAAACAGCTCAACAAGAAGGGTTATCAAACGCTGGTACTTGACAACCTGGAACTGGGGCATATCGAGGCCGTCAAGTGGGGCGAGTTCGTTCAAGGTGATTATACCGACCGTGCTGTGCTTGATGAGGTGTTCACAAAGTACCCGATAGATTGCGTGATGCATTTCGCGGCGTATGCCAGCGTGGCGGAGTCGATGACCGACCCTGCGAAGTTTTACCGGTTAAACGTGGTCGGTGGATACACCCTGCTTGAGGCGATGCGGGCTCACGGAGTGAACAAAATCATCTTTTCGTCATCGGCCGCCACCTACGGTGAGCCTGTGACCCTGCCAATCCCTGAGAACCACCCTCAAGACCCTACCAACGCTTACGGTGAATCGAAACTTACCTTTGAGAAGATGCTGAAGTGGTATGACGTGGCCTACGGCGTGAAGTCCGTCAGTCTGCGTTACTTCAACGCTGCCGGTGCGGATATGGAGGGCGAGCTGGGCGAAGACCATGACCCGGAAACCCACTTGATCCCGCTGGTGATCGACGCGGTGATGGGTAAACGCGCTAATGTCAAAATCTTTGGTACGGACTATCCGACCTCAGACGGCACCTGCGTTCGTGATTATGTGCATGTGACCGACCTGGCCGATGCCCATATGCTGGCCTATGAAAGGCTGCTGGCTGGTGAGGCCACGACCCGCTACAATCTGGGGAACGGTGCCGGAATCTCGGTCAGGGAGATCATCGATACGGTGGCGCAGGTCTCTGGCAAGGAGGTGCCTGTGGTAGACGCGGATCGCCGTGCTGGTGACCCTGCGCGCCTCGTGGCCAGCAGTGCCAAAGCGCAGAGCGAACTCGGCTGGGTGCCTCAGTATGGTGATATCCGCAGCATCGTGGAGAGTGCATATCATTGGCGGATCGCCCATCCAAACGGGTTTGACAAAGCTTGAGCCATCGCATGATCAAGCAAGCTGCCGTCGAAGCGTTGTTTCGAGAGTTTTCGGAGAAGAAGCTGCTGGTGTTGGGCGACCTGATGGTCGATGCCTACATCACCGGCACGGTGGAGCGCATCAGCCCTGAAGCGCCTGTGCCTGTACTGGTGAGCGAACAACGCTTCAGCGTGCCTGGTGGTGCTGCCAATGTGGCGAATAACCTCAACGCCTGGGGAGCTTCCACTACCCTCATCGGTGTGGTGGGTGATGATCTGCCCGGTCAGCAGTTGTGCAGCCAGCTAAGCGAAACCGGCATTGATGTTAGCCGCATGGTGATAGACGGCTCACGACCCACGACCGTGAAGACGAGGCTCGTCGCCGGAAATCAGCAGATCGTGCGCGTCGACACCGAGTGCAACGACGATGTCTCAGGCGAGGTCGAATCTCGCTTGATTGAAGCCGCGATGGGTGCACTCTTCGGTGTGGATGCGGTGCTGATTTCAGACTACCAGAAGGGTGTGCTCACGCCGCGTGTGGTCGGTGATGTGATCAAGACGGCGCTACAGGCTGGCATACCGGTGATCTGCAACCCGAAACCGCCGTTGATGCCTTATCTGCAGCAGGCAACGCTTCTGAGCGTCAACATCCACGAAGCACGCGCCTATGCGAAAGTGGCTCACTGCCATCTACCGTTGGAAACTCCTGAGCAGTTGCTGACCGCGACCTCCCAGTGGCTCGAACCTCTGGATGTCGAATACTTGATGGTGACACTGGGCAAGCACGGCTGCCTGCTCAGCTCTCGCCAAAACAGCCTGCATCAGCCTGCTTACTCGGTGGATGTGAGTGACCCTGCAGGAGCGGGTGACACCGTCATCTCCATGCTGGCTTTGTGCATGACTTGTGGGGTATCAATGGATGTTGCGATGATGTTTGCCAACGCCGCCGCTGGCAGCGTGGTGCGGCATGTAGGGGTGGTCACGCCCATAAAGGATGAAGTGATGCAGCTATTGTGTCACGGGGAAGAGGAATCTGCTTAGTTATCATGATGAATCAATACAATCGCCGGATTTTGGTTATCTGGTTATCAATATCACTTTTTATTTGCGCTGCCTTGGTGAATGCAGCATCGAGAATACAGCTTCAGGACAGGGACGTGCTGGTAGCGGGCTCTGTGGTCTTCCGGGGGAGCAGCACGTCACAGGCTGAAACTGTGGCCCAGAGGATCAACAAAGCGTTAGAGTTCGGTGCTTCGGCTGGTTCTGTCAGCCTCAAAGGGAAACGGCGAAACTACGCTGTGTGGATGTCCGGGCAGCTCATCAGCAGCTACGGAGGGCGCCAGGCAAGAGGCATGGCTATGGGTTTTGCATCGAAACTTAAGCATGCAGTGGCGCAGCCCGCTGTAAGGATGCCGGTATCCGGTATGGTGGTTCCGTTGGGTTCCAGCCGCACCGTCAGTGTATCTGGGTATGGTGTGTCGGATAGCGAGATATCGGTGCTGCAGTCCGATATCTCTCCTGTGCTTGAATCGAAATTCGATCGCGCCAGTAAAAAGCTGACGATCAACGGCTTGAGTGCTGGTGATACCACAGTTGTGGTTTCAGGCCCTGAAGGCGAGGACCGGATGGCTATCAAGGTTCGTCCGTGGGCCGGGCATGTCGGCTACGGCGGGACCGTGGGTGTGATGGGCTCGGTGGTGTCTGCCTCATTGATCAAAAGGGCCGTCACATCAGCCATCTATCGGCACTCTATTCGGCAGCCGCAAGCGGTGCTGAATGTGAAATACCTTACACCGATGAATAGAACGCTACATGAAGGTCACAAGATGACCATCACTGTCAAAGTAGGTATCACCGCTCCAGACGCTTTACCGGTAAACTACACCGCGGCCGTGCCTGTATACAATCTCAGTGTTCTGTCGGCACAGGAGACCGTTCTGCGCGTCAGCAACAATCCTGAGACGGTGAAGAAGGCGGGCCGATTGTTTGAGGGCACCGTGCTGCCTGGTAGATCGACCCGTTTGCTGTATCACCACGTGAATGAAACCGGGCGTATGGCTTGGATGCGCATTGAGCTATCCAACCCATCTGATCAGCCTCGAAGTTTGCAGTTGATCGGTGCTACGCCTGCCGCACGCATCGACCCGCTGCAGCTTGGTGCTGTGGCGGGCAAGGAGTTCTTGTCGCGCTTGTTTGGGCAGCAGGGGATGGTGATTACCATCAAACCACGCAGCAAGATGAACCTCTTCACTCAACGGGTGCCGAACAAGCTATCGTCCAGCGGTGTGATCCAGATCACGATGGGCCGAGACATGGATGCCGCCTGTGGTCTTCGCGTGAGCCTCGATGGGCAGCCGCCAGTCGATTCCGCGACTGAGCTTCTTGCCGCCAGCCTGCCGCAGGATATCTCTGCGATAGATGGAATGATCTATGAGAAAGACTCCATATATGAAACCAGCCATAAGTCGATCAAGGCCAGTTACGAGGTAGGGAAGGCTTGGCAGTTTATCCGCATTGGTGAACATGCCGTGGTAGATAAGCAGGGAAATAAACTGTTTGGTAACTATGGCGTGGTCTACTCGGTAGATATCGACATGTATAACCCGAGTGATGTGATAAAGAAGGTGCGTGTGGCTTTGGAGCCGAGTGGCGGTCTGGCTGATGCTGCGTTTGCCATCGGCGGGGACATGGTGCAGCTAGGGCTGCTGCAACCCAACCGCGACTACACGGTGAGGATCCTGGTGCTACAGCCGGGGCAGCGTAAACAGATCAGAATTCATACGATGCCGCTAGCTGGCAGCAACTATCCCGTGACGTTGGTGGTTGGCAGTTGAACCGAATCTTACTACCAGCATTGATCATGTGGCTTTGTGCATCGTGTGTTACGGCACAACAGACACCTACCGTGACGCAGGAGATGTCTTCACGACTTAATCTGAAGGCACATGTGCTGTGGGTAGACCCATCATGGAACTTGAAGTCGGTGAATACGCTGGAGGGTGTGCGTGCCCTAATCGACAGGGTGGCACAAGCGAAGTTCCACACCATCATCCTTGATGTGAAGCCGATCACTGGCGAGGTGATATTCAAAAGCAAGGTAGCAGCACCGTTTCCTGACTGGAAGGGTGTGAACCTGTCACCCGACTTTGATGTGCTGAAGGCGATGACTGAAGCCGCTCATGCCAAGGGACTGGAACTGTATGCCAGCTTTAACACCTTCACTGAAGGGCACCGGCAGGTCGAACGCGGCAAGGCGTATGAGAAGAAGCGGTGGCAGGTGCAGTATCTTGTGCCGTTGTATCGCATCACTTTGCCCAATGGCGAGGTGGTGCCCCTGGCCGAAACCGATGAGGAGGTACTTGACAAGCCGTCTGGCTGGTTTGTGACAAAAGGAAAAGCCACTGCAGCCAAAGACAGTGGAGTGCGATTCTTCATTTTTGGCCCAGACAGTGTTCTGATCGGCCCTGTAGATGCTGCAGGCCAACCGGATGGCGGATTCCCATATCCTGCAGGCGGGTATGCACTGGGATGCCGAGGTTCGTTGCGCGAATATCTAGACACCGCATTGAAACCGGGAGACCGGATTAGTGTGAGCTCTGAGTGGTCTTTGGTGACCTCTGAGGCGGCTCCGGTGAAGGAAGCGGGGCTGTTTGTGAATCCGGCACTACCGGAAGTGCGTAACTACCAGTTGAACCTCATCCGTGAGGTGGTGCAGAACTACGATGTGGACGGCATCGTGCTGGACCGTATGCGGTATCCGGCTCCTGAAGCGGACTTCTCAGAGGCGAGCCGCTACCTTTTCGAGCAACAGACGGGTGCCAACACCAAAGACTGGCCTGAATGTGTGCTGAAACCGCCGTCTATACCCAATGGCGAAGCCGAGTATGGCCCATTATGGGGCAAGTGGCAACAGTGGCGGGCCAAACAGATCCACGACTTTGTGCTCGACATTCGCGATCATGTGATTCCTGTAAAACCCAAGATCAAACTGGCGGCGTATGTGGGTAGTTGGTATGGCAATTATGCTGGAGTGGGTGTGGAGTGGGGCAACGATCTGACCCATACACCGTATTCCTGGGCCGATGACGATTACCGGATCAACGGCTTTGCAGGCATGATGGATTGGTTGACCACCGGCTGTTACTACAAATGGCCTACCATGGCAGAGGCCCGCGAGAACGGAGCTCCCGCTGGGGCCAGCGTCGAGGCCGCGGCTCAGTTGTCGGTCACCGGCGCCAAAGATGCGTGCTGGGTCTATCCGGGCATCTATGTGCTGGACTTCAAGGGTGACCCCAACCGGTTCAAGAACGCCATCGCACAGGCATTGAAGAACGGGCAGGGGATCATGATATTCGATAGCTATTATTTGGATGAATACAACTGGTGGGGACTGCTTTCCGAAACACTTAACGAGAACGAACACTCACCGCACCTTCATCCTGAGTTGCTGGAGCAGGCACGCGATATTAGGGACCGGATCAACCCACGGTAGTATAGGAATATTACAGCTTCGAACTCGAAGGAGACCTGACTCATGAAGCGCATTCTTGCCTGTCTGTCATGCCTGGTGTTTACTGCGATGGCCTTCGCTAACCCGAATGGTGAATATCCCAAGATCGGCAACATGTGGGGGCTGGATGCGTGGTCGTTGAAATCCGCCAGCAACCTGGACTTTAGTGTCTGGGGCCGTTATGATTTGATGGTGATCGCTGGTTGGACTGTAGATGACCTGAAGACCATCCGGCAGAACACCCGCGCCGTCAACCCCCATTCGCTGCTTCTGCACACCGAGACACTCACCAACGCCTACGAAAGACCACCTGGCACCGATGACAACTGGTCGTTATATCGGCCGAATGGCGAGGAGCTCCGATGGTGGGCAGGGCAGATACGAATCCCAAACCTGCTGGATGACAAAGTGAGTAAAGGGCTTCGCATCATGGCCGGCAGGGTTTCTCAACCGGCGCTTCAGCAGGGACTGATCGACGGACTGTTTTTCGACAGCGTGACGGGCAGTATCAGCTATTTCGGCGATATCGACCTCAACCGTGATGGCAAGGCTGATGACCCTGTCAAGCTGAATCGAAGCTGGTTGGCGGCTCAGAACCGGTTCTTTGATAGTTTCTCTGAGTGGAGCCCGAAACCGCTGATCATGGGAAATGACTGCGATATGGGACACGCATCCCATGTGAATGGCCGGCAGGTAGAGGGGCAGGTTATCCTTGATACCGTGGCTGACGGGATGTTGAGTGCCATCGACGCGGTGAATGGGTTCAGCCGCTGGCAGGGAGCCACCAAGAAGCCACCGATCACATTTGTGGTGATGTGCCACCCGGACGGCAACCAGGACTGGCGCATAGGTAAAGGGCGCGAGTCTCTGACACCTGGCGTTCGTGAGCTGGTGCGTCGCGATTTCCGGCGGATGCGAGTGGGGCTGGGAGTCGCCCTGCTGAGCGGAAGCTACTACGCATATGACTTCGGCACCACCTTCTACGGGCTGCCGCTTTGGTACCCCGACTATGATGCACCGCTGGGGAAGCCGATATCCGCCAGCAAACAAGTTCCCTTATCAAAAGCCGTAGACCAAACAGTTTTGGACTGGACCTCCAGCCATAAACTGCCTGGTTGGACGAATCCCGTAGCCAAATCGGATCATGGGCTGAAGTGGAGTATCGTCAAGGCGAAACCCACGGACTGGACGCCACTGCTCAGTATCCCTGTGGCTGAACTAGGTCTGACGGCGGGGGACAGCTTCCGTGTAGATGCAGAGTTTGAGATCGCCTCTGGGCCTCAGCCCGGTCTGCAGTGGACCTGCCGAAGTGACAAAGGCGGATGGCTGCAAGACCGCGGCGTGATGAGCCCATACCAGCGCTCCGTATGGATGCGGGATTCGGGGTTATCTCCTATGTGGCGATTCACCGCGCATGGCACGCAGGATCAATTTTCGGATTACCGGTTCCTTCTGAGTATGGCTGGCCAAGGCGGTGTCACCTTGAAGCGACTAAAAATCACTCGGGTCGCGCCGGTGTATCTGAGGCGTGAGTTTACGGGTGGTGTGGTAGTGGTGAACCCACAGCCTAGACCGATCACGGTCGACCTGGGCGGCAACTACCGAGAGCTTGCCATCGCAGAAGCACCCTCTGTGCAGCTTATTGAAGACGATGACAAAGCCGTCTACAAAGGCGAGTGGAAGGAGCTGGTGACACCCATCCAGTATTATGCCCGTGGGTATCGGCAGAGCAGCAGCGCAGGGGAGAAGGCATCCTGGAGCTTTGTGGCACCCGAGACAGGACGATATGTTCTTTCAGCCAGCATTCCAGGCGGTGAGGGCTGCTCACCGGATGCCGTGTATACCTGCGGCGCTCAGAACATCACTATCGACCAGCGAAAGGGCGACGGCGGCTGGCAGAAGCTGTTTGAAGTGCAGGCCACCAAAGGCCAGCGGATCAGGCTGGAGTTGACCACGGGTCTGACGGGCAGCACCATCGCCGACGCCGTGCAGATGGAGAGCACCACTCCGCTGCAGCAAGGTCGACTGCTGCGGAAGCTCACCATCGGCGCCACCGACGCGCGGATATTACTGAGGCCGTGAGCTCGGTTCATGGTGGTCTGTGATCATACGTTATATCGACTCTTGTCGGTGCCCGAAACATCCCTGCAGTTTGGGTATTGATAATCGATCATCTATGTGATTCTATGGTAATGACCATCCGTCAGAGCCTAACAATATAGAGCAACCTAACCCGAAAATGATGAGGATAGAACACTTGAACACTATACGATTAATGTGCGTCATGCTGGTGATGCTGTTGCTTGCGGGAAGTTATACGCCGGTGAGTGCGGCACCGAAGTCCATCAAAAGCTGGAGCTTTGAAAAAGGTACCCAGGGCTGGGCAGCCGGGCACGACTGCACCGTAGAAGCCGCTGATGGCATACTCAAGATCACGAACAGCAATACCGAGCCGTTCGTCTTCAGCCCGACGCTGACCATCAACGCGCCGTTTGTCGTCAGGATCAAGGCCCGATCTACCAGTTCTGGTCAGGCACGTCTCTACTGGACGGTGAAGCTGCCCTCGCTGGTGTCATCAGCATGGGGTGAAGACGCGGTGGTCTACTTCGATGTCATCCACGACGGGCAGTGGCACGACTACGCCATACCGATCGACATTGATGGAGTGATCACGCAGCTCCGGCTGGATCCGGGCAAGGGCATCGGGAAGTTTGATGTGCAGAGCATCGAGCTGGAAACCCTCAGTGTGGAGGGCTCTGACGCCAAACCGGCTGCGAAGCTTGCTCCGATGGTGAAGCTGAAAAATGGTGCCATCACGCTGCAGCTTGATACCGCGAAGCACGTGTACACGATCACCGATCAGCGCACGAAACGGGTATGGCGCACGGCGTCAGCGGGCTCCATACGCTTGGTTGGTGTGAAACCTCTGAACTCATCAAGCATGGAACTGAGCTTGATTGACCGGACACAGCTTGCCAGTTACACCTGCATGGTCAGTTTAGACAAAAACGCCGCGGTTCGGTTCAAGATCACAGCCAAGGACAACAATTCGAAGCTGAACCGGATGAACTACCCTCCACGCCTGGAAACCGACCTGAAGCACGGTGCTCTGGTGGTGACTGAGCGATGCAACGGGCAGCTGGTTGACCAAAAAGATAAGCTGTTCCCGACCAGGAGCTTTGGATGCTACCAAAACCTGGGCTTGGACATGCCATGGATCGGCGTGACCGACACCGTGACGGGTGAAGGCGTCATGTCGTTGTTCGAGACACCCGCGAACGTGTTTGTGGATCTGCGGGAGGACGCGGCGGGTCGGATGTGGCCGCAGGTGCGATGGGCACCTTCTATGGGCAGCTTTTCTTACACCCGCAGCATGAAATGGCAGTTTCTGCCCAGTGGCGGCTATGTGGCCATGGCGAAAAGCTTCAGGGTTTACGCTCAGCAGACCGGGCTGTTCAAGACGCTGGCCCAGAAAAGTGCTGAACGTCCGAAGGTCGACTGGCTGCGCGGTGCCACACTCATCTGGGGAAGCAACAGCAGCGTGGAGTTCGCGAAGCAATTGAAGGCCACGGGTATCCTCCGAGCCATGATCTACGGCCGGCCTGCGGCGGAAGTGTTGGCTGAAATCGGAAAGATGGGTTTTCTGACCGGCGAATATGACTGTTATACGGACATCCTGGAAGGCCCAGTGGGTATGAACAAGGATGATGTCCAGAAGAACGCATACTGGAACACAGAGGGTAAGCCGGAACCTGGATGGCGCACGATGGAAGGTTTGCAATACTATACCCGTTCCAGTTCACGTGCGATTCAAGCGGCAGAGAGCTATGTGCCGGCCATTTTAAAGACATACCCTTTCAGCGGCCGTTTCCTGGATGTCTCGGCCGCTGTGGATTTGTATGAGGATCATCATCCGCAGCACACCTTCGACCGACGGCAGGACATGGCGTATCGGCGTGACTTGTATAAATACATGGCTGATCACGGCCTGGTAGTCGGCGGTGAGCATGGGAAAGCGTGGAACGCAGATATTCTGGACTACAATGAGGGCATGGCTAGCGGCCCGTTCTGGTGGGAGATGCCGGCGGGTTATCTGCTGCCGCCGAAGTCGCGAGATGAGATCAAGCCCAACTATCTGAGATACGGAGCCGTGTATGATAAGCAGATTCCGCTCTGGGAGCTGGTGTTTCATGACTGCGTTCAGTCGGCCTGGTACTGGGGCGACTCCAGCGACTACTACTACGCGGTGGCTCCCGAGATGTGTGACCGCAAGGAGCTGGTGAATATGCTCTACGGCACCATGCCGTTGATGTGGGCGAACAATCTTGGGTATGGCTGGGACCGCAACCGTTCGCGCTTCGTGGAGACCTACTGGAAGACCTGCCGATTAAATGCGGTGCTGTTCGGGCAGGAGCTGAAACGGCATGAGTTCCTGAGTGCCGACCGTATGATTCAACGCTCGGTCTTCGCGAACGGTTCCACGACCGTGGTGAACTTCGATTCCAAGCCGCGCGCTTACGGAAAGCTGACGTTGGCTCCCAATGGGTTCACCGTCACCGCTCCAGGCATCACGCAATCCAAGCTGATGGTTGGCAAAAATGTTGTTACGCGGGTGGATGGTAAAAACTACCTCTGGGTGCAGACAGAGGCACTGCAGCAGGTGGGAGCTGTGAAGATACAAGGTAAGCTCGGGTTGTTCCAAGCGAAGCCCGGCCAGTGGAACATCGTGCTGGACAGCCAGCATGAGACCAGCATAGACCTCGCCAAGTGCATCCCTCTGCCGAAAGGCGGGAGTTACCGTGTGTTCCAGCTGAAAGAGGACAGCGAACCACTTCATGAGATGCCAAATGCTGTGAAGAACGGGAAACTGCTGATCCCTGGCGGCGACGGTCTGCGGTTACTCGGCGTGCTGACCAACGCCACCGGCAGGCTGATTGTGGCTCCACAATTTGGGATGATGCTATCGACGGACCAGGTGATGGTCTCAACCGGCGGTACCGCTGGCGTGATTCGCTACACAGTGGACGGCAGCGATCCGACAGCAGCTTCATCTATCTACAGCAAGCCACTGCCGTGCGAATGGACGAAGCTTAAAGTGGGCCTGTTTGTGAGTAGCAAACGTGTTGGGCCGGTGGTGGAAGGCAGTTACCGGCGGCTGGCGTTCCAGAGCCCGATTTGCCGCTTCGGCGAACCGGCAGTCAGCGGTGTGATGTCAGTTAAAGGCGCGCACAAGATTACATTGCTGGTAGATGATGCCGGAGATGGTCCGGCGAATGACCGTGCGATATGGGCGGACGCCAAGCTGTTCACCTCCGACGGTCAGATGGTCTACCTCAGTGACCTCAAGCCGATCAGGGCGACCCAGAACTCGGGTCTGCTGGGATACAACCTCACCTTCGATGGCAAGCCGCTCGGGATTGGTCAGGTTGTCTACAAGAAGGGCATCAGCACCCATGCCGATTCGGACATCCAGTATGACCTGCAGGGCATGTATGAGCGGTTTGAGGTGCAAGTGGGCTCGGATATCTTGGTGGCGCCGTTCAAGCAGGGCAGCGTGCGGTTCAAGGTAGTGCTTGACTAGCATTACCTATACCTAACGACAATCCCCAAGGATAAGGGCGTATGGCTGAACGGTCATACGCCCTTATCATATCGGTCTGAACGGTCGAATCTGTCGGCGTGAAAAACTAGTATTTCTGCTATATTTTGGCTTCAATGCGTATAAACCGATACTTTATCGTGTTTCGATATGGCATACTTGTGGCAGATACTGCCGCAGTGTAGAAGCGGCAGTTCATCCTTGGAGGGAATCCGCATGAAAATGCTGTCGAGTATTTTAGCATTGCTAGCCGCATCACAGTGTGTGATGGGTTCACCGGTGTTGTCCTATACCGCCATAGGCAGTATTATCAAGGGAACACCGACGGTCACAGATATACCCAACGAAGCAGTCTTAACTCCGAATGCGGTCACACCGCCCTCTGCTGCGGCTGTCGGTGTGAAGCTGAACACCAATAAAATGCAGGCAGGTGAAGTCACATGCACATTCAAACTGGCAGGAACAGGTGATGCAGGAGGACGGGTTGGGCTACGTATGAATCTAGGTGCAACATCAACCTCAGCTAAGTTTCATGTAAAGATAAACAGCAGGGTTGTGGTCAATTACGAGACAATCAGCGGTGGCGGAACACACATAGAACAGGTGGCGATAGGTGACACCATTACAGTGCTAATCACTAATACAGCATCAGCCACTACCGCAAAGACTGCGTATGTCTGCCTGCAAGTAGCCGCGGCTCCCGGTGTGACGGTCATTGGATCCCTTAGCCCTGTGTATTCATCCCACAGTATCCTTGATGGAAGCACCTACACAGACACCGACCCATTTCGCGAGGGATATCAGATCATACAGGAAAAACCTCTGACCCTCAACTTCGCGGTGAATTCCATTACCTTGCATAGGAATGATATGTTTCCGGCGTATAGTTATAATGGCACCGGCTATCTGGCAGTGCCATCGATTTATACAGACGGTATCGGTTTTGAACGTATAGCCAAATTGGTCAGCGAGGATACCACCAGGGATTTCTACCACAGCAATATAGATACCTGGGCTGAAATACCCGCAGGAGGTAGCAGCGTGGTAAAAGACCTCGGTTCTCTGCCCGCGGTGGAAGTACCTACCATACCCAGCGGCACCTGGTTCAAGCCACAATACCAAATCAAGCTCTATCAAAACTGCGGAATAGATACACCCGTCTACCAGCTCATAGATGACGAAACCTCGCCGCTACCTTCCACGCCGATACAAATGCTGAGTAAGCCGACGGTGACCGCGACAGGGCTTGAAATGACTGCTTTCCGCCGCGCCTATCCCACGGAGGTGCCGATCACCATCAAGTTTGGCTCTGTACCCGCAGCCGGAAAGCAAGTCATCGTTCAAGACGAAACCAACACCACATTGTGCA
Source organism: Armatimonadota bacterium (assembly GCA_963677485.1). Lineage (GTDB taxonomy): Bacteria > Armatimonadota > HRBIN16 > HRBIN16 > HRBIN16. Next base: position 4,075,271 of record OY781964.1, read on the forward strand.
GCCGGATTCTGGATGCGAATGGCCAGACCACTGTGCCGGTGGTCGTGCCGAGTAACTTCGTGAACGCCACGTTCGAACGGCGGATACGATGGATCAGCGACGAACCACTGTGGAATTCGGTCGACCTGATCAAGGGCGGGTTGAGTGTCCGCAATAACTATAGCAACAGCCTTGCCGGTAGATTAACTCTGGAAGGCGGATGCTCCAATCCTGCGGATATCGCCTGCATGATACGCCTTCAGAAGATGGCGGGTGTTGCTGTCGAATCCACCCAGTACCGATACCCGGTCATACTAGACAACGGTAATTACCAACTGCAAGATATCGATCCCGGCACATACCGCGTGCTGATTGCCCCCATCAAATACCAACTGGACAGCCCAGATAAACTCCGCTGGCTGAGCCTATTGCTTGGTGAAATGACTTTGGCGAACAGCAGTCAAAGCCTCGGCAACAACGCCAGTCTGCATTCAGGTGACATTGCCGGAGAGTACGGTGAGATCGGCACCCGTGATGATGAGGTAAACTTGGCTGACCTGACTGCGCTGATCGCAAGGTATGGCACCACCGTGCGCAGCAGCGCATGGAATGATGAGGCCGATATGGACGCCGACGGCGAGGTGACTCTGTATGATGTCATGGTGATCGATCGCAACTTCATGGCCAGAGGCGACGATTAGGGAGGATCACCAACCGGCATCACCAACCTACCAATTACGCAGGCAGGCGTATACACTAATCATAGGTATCCACAAGCTGCGAGCTACTTGTCACCACGTGATGGTAGTGGTTGCGTGGCATATACCTAATATTGCTATACATTCATGGAGCGACATACATGCCTGCCGACTATACCCAGTTCCTTAAGGCCATCACGCGGACTGGCCGACCAGATCATCTGCCAGCTTACGAGCACATCGCCAGCTCGGGGTTCATCAGCCGCCGTCTGGGCAAAGAAATCAACGAGGTTCCCGCTGGCAGCCGTGAATACTGGCAGATGTTTGTAGATTTTTGGCTGGGCATGGGCTTTGATGTGGTGCCGATGGAGATACCGCTAAATTGTACTCTGGGCACGCCTGGTGGTGGTGGTTCCAGCTTTGGCAGCGAGTCACGGGTGGTGATTGCGAGCTGGGAGGACTTCGAAAAGTACCCATGGCCCGATGTCAGCAACCCGCTGGAATTCTCGCACTTCGACACCGTGGCGGAGCTGCTGCCCGAAGGTGCCAAAATCGTGGGCGGAGTCTGCATGGGCCCATATGAGTGGCTGTCGGAGATGATGGGCACTATTGGACTTTCCTATGCACTCGCCGATGAGCCGGAGTTGGTGGAAGCTGTCGCGCACAAGATCGGTGAGCTGCACATCAGCGCCGACAAACAGATCGCCCAGATGGATGCGGTGTGTGCGCTTCGGCAGGGAGATGACCTTGGGTTCAACTCCGCCACATTCCTGAGCCCGGAGCTGCTGCGGAAGCTGATCTTCCCGACCTACAAGCAGATGGTGCAGGCCGCGCATGATGCCGATAAGCCTTTTGTGCTGCACTCCTGCGGCAACCTCACCCGCGTTTATGAGGAGCTGATTTCGGACATCAAGATTGACGCGAAACATTCCTATGAAGAGAAGATTACTCCAGTTGAGGTGTTCAAGAGGCAGTACGGTGACCGCTGCACTCCGATGGGCGGGCTGGATGTGGACTTCATCTGCCGCCGCAGCGAGCAGGAGATACGCGCCTACACCCGCAGCAAGATCGATCAGTGCTTCGCGGACGGTTATTACACCATCGGCACCGGCAACTCGCTGACGGACTATATGCCGGTAGAGAACTACATGACGGTTCTTGATGAGGCGAAACGCTACACAGCATAGCCGAATATGGGACACGCCTTCTTCGTGAGTGCTCGAAGAGGTAATATCATAGATTAGGTATCTTTGGATGCTAAGTTGTCGATATGAGCCCATGCAGTGACTCACTGGCGTGTTTAGTCATCTATGTCGCGCGATCGAACAAAGCGCCCACTCGATGGTGTGGGTCACGGCTTCCATATATTCAGGGAGATATCGGCAGATGAACAGATCGAAATGGGTGCTGGTTTTGTATGTGATGGCACTTTGTATATTCCATGTGACACCGTTACGGGCGGATGACGAGGGATATATCCACGACTGGCTGGCTTGCGGAGCCTTCCGCGGTGATGACATCCATAGCAGCCTCGACCCGCTCTTCGCGACGGACACCTTCCCATCCTCGGGCGGGTATTCTGCAGGGAAGAGCTGGCAGCCGATCCGTGCGGACGCCATGCCGGTCGACTTCGCGAAGGCGCAGCTCAACTGGGATGCGAATGAACACTGCACCGCATATACTTCGGTCTATGTCTATTCACCAGATAAGCTGAGCACCACTTTATCGGTAGGCTGTGACGACAAGTATGCGGCCTGGCTGAACGGCGTTGAAGTGGGTCGAAGTGACGCCTGGCAGTCCTATGGCGTCAACTGGTATAAGCAAAACGTGACGCTGCGTGCTGGCTGGAACCTGCTGCTGATGCGTGTGACCAACGGCACCTCCTTCTGGCAATTCTCCGCGCGGTTTTTGGATACCAACGGTCAGCCGATCACCAACTTGAAATACCAGACCGATAACCCTGACCCTAATGGCCTGTTCCAACGCCGCACGCGGTTATCATCCGAACTGAAGATCATTTCAGCCAGTATGGACGGAAACGGCAGGATTGATGGACAAAAGCTGCTGGTGAATGTCCGGCTGAGTGTAGCCAACATCGGAGCCACCGCATCGGCAGCATATCGGGTTCAGGCTAAAGATGCAGGACAGTCGGTTTTGGGTGATGTGGAGTTACCCGCTTTGAACGCGTGCCGCGCCGAGACGGTAGTGCTGGGCATCCCATATGAGAATCTAGTGCGTGCCTCACTGCTGAGCCGGCAGGATATCACTGTCGAATGTGGGCAGTCGAGGATGACCGTGCCGGTCGCACAGACTGAGATCATGGCGATGCTGTTCCGGCCATTACGGTATGAATGGACGGCGACGCTCAACGATGGCCAGATACTCGCTGCCAACACACTCTCTCAGGCGCAGCTCAAACAGGTGAAATCCTATCATATCAGGGAGATGCTTCCTGAGTTTGTCAGAAAATACCAGCTTTCCGCAGGGATTGACATCGGTTGGGAGTGTGTCGGTCGGATGCTGGTAAATGGTAAAGAGGTGAAGGACCATTTCTCCGGCGATTCGGGCGACATTGCCCTACCGATGACACACGCTGCGGACAACCGAATTGATCTATTCGTGCCTGTCAATGCCGGAGGCGCGCCGCGATACGACAACGGCTGGCTGCGCGTGAGGATACCAGCGGTAGAGAACTATCTGAAGAGCTACCAATTCGCACAGATACTGCTCAAAAAGACCTCCGGATCCAGCACACCGGAGTTGAAAGGCATCCTGAGTGCGATCTTGACCGGTGACCCAGCAAAGATTGAGGCGGCTGTGAAGACCGCAAGCTTGCCGATCGATAAACTGGCTCCGTCTGCTAAATCTTACACCGCCCACATGCTGGGCCACGGCCATATCGACCTGGCCTGGTTGTGGCAGACCTCCGAAATGATACAGGTCACCAAAGACACATTCAAATCGGCCCTCAGCATGATGGATAAGTACCCGGAATTCAAATACTCCCAAAGCTCCGCGGCGACCTACTGGTGGATGGAGCAATATGCACCCGACACGTTGGCCCAGATTAAACAGCGGGTTACGCAGGGTCGTTGGGACCCAGTGGGCGGGATGTGGTCGGAGTGTGACTCCAACATGCCCTCAGGCGAGGCACTGGTGCGCCAATTCCTGTATGGTCAGCGGTATATGAAGCAGCAGCTTGGCAAATCCGCCACCGCGGGCTGGGCACCGGATACCTTCGGGCACGCTTGGTCACTCCCTCAGATCCTGCGCAAAAGTGGGCTGGAGAGCTACACGTTCATGCGATGCCGCCCATCCGATGAGCCGTTTTGGTGGGTTGGTCTTGATGGAAGCCGGATTTTCTGCAGCCCGACCGAGAACTACAACAGCTCTGTGGGTGACTGGATCGGTGAACGGCTGGTCAAAAACGAGACGACGACTAAGGGCGGTAAAGACATCGCCGTGGTCTACGGTGTGGGTGACCATGGCGGCGGGCCGACGATGCGGGATATTGAGGCGGCCATTGAGCTGGACAAAACAAAGGTCTTCCCGAATGTGAAATTCGACACCGTTTACCAGGCCAACAAGGCATTGAGGGCGCAAAAAGCGGAGTATAAATCCGTCAACTCCGAGCTGAACTTCATCTTCCAGGGATGTTATACCAGCCAGGCTGACGTGAAGAAGGCGAACCGTCTGCTGGAAAATCTGCTTCCTCAAAGCGAGGCTTTCTCCGTGGTGGCACAGCGATATGGAGGCAGCTACCCATCGAAGGACATCTTTACCGCCTGGCGGCATACCCTGTTCAACCAGTTCCATGACATCCTGGACGGCTCGGGCATACACCCGATCTACGATGATGGCGCGAAGGAATACCAGCAGGCGATCAAGCTGGGACAGTCTGCCCTCTCGCTGTCACTGGATACCATCACGCGCAACATCAAAGTGAGCGGCGACTCGGTGGTGGTGTATAACCCGATGGCCTGGTCGCGCACCGATGTGGTGGAGCTTCCCAATCCGGGCAACGCAGACATCAGTGTAGGCGACCCTGGCGACTGCCAGAAGGAAGATGGTAAGCTGGTGTTTATCGCACGCGACGTGCCTGCGATGGGATACAAACTGTTCCCGATCCGTCAGACGGCACCTGCCTCAGCGGCACCAGTGAAGTCTTCGGTGAGTGCCACGCTCGATCCGAAAACCGGCTGTATGAGCAGCGTGAAGGATGCGGCGGGCCGTGAGCTGCTGATCAGCGGCAAGATGGCCAACGATCTGTGGCTTCACCGCGAAACTGGCGACGGCTGGAATATCTACCCGACCGGTGTCATTGACAAGATCACCGCGAATGCCGATATCAACGTCCTGGCGGAAGGTCCGGTGAGGTCGATCAAGCGGGTCACCCTTAAGCAAGACAAGACCGAGTATGTTCAGGACATCGTGCAGTATGCATCCCTGCCACGGCTGGACATCCGCTACAAGGTTCGCTGGCAAGACCGCAAAACCATGTTGAAAGCCGATTTTCCGTTCGAGATCAAGGGCGCCACCGCCAGGTTTGAGATACCATTTGGAAGCATCGTGCGGGCCGCAGACGGCAATGAGGTGGTGACGCAGAAGTGGGTCGACCTGTCGAACAAGCAACATGGCGTGGCACTGCTGAACGACAGCAAATACGGTGTCAGCGTGAGTGGGAGCACCATCCACATGACACTGCTGCGCCAGCCCATCTCTCCTGACCCTAACGGCGATGTGGGTGACCACGAGTTCGCGCTGTCGCTATATCCGCATGATGGTGACTGGGCAAAAGTCGATGTGGTGCGCAAAGGCTACGAATTCAACAACCCGCTGATCGCAGTGCGCACGGCTGCCCATACGGGATCACTGCCGGAAGCGCATTCTTATCTGGAGGGCTCCGCCAATGTGGTGGTGACCGCCATGAAAAAGGCGGAAGACTCCAACGATCTGGTGGTGAGGTTCTACGAACATGCTGGCGAGGCCTCAGAGGCCGTCATCACCCTTGACAGGCCGGTGGCCTCCGCGGTCGAGATGGACAACATGGAGTGGAAGACGCTGGGCAAACTGACGGTCAAGGGCAACCAGATCATCGCACCCATGAAGCCATGGGAGTATAAGACCGTGCGGATACGGTTGCGGTAGGGTTGGAGAGGAGCCAAGGAGTAAGGAGAAGAGAAGAAAAGAAACTGCTCCTGTTCTCCTTTTCTCCTCTGCTCCTGCCTCCTCCGAGCCCCATGTGGCTGCCCTGCACCCACGGCCAGCTTCACCGCTCCGTCCAGATGGGTCTGCCCTGGCTGATCACGGTGACGTTTGCTCGGGTGCTCAAACCACCGTCGGCATCGGCCTTGAAACTCAGCCTGTTCACACCTGCCTTGAGGGAGGGGATATCTCCGACCGGCGTAATGTCGCGAATAAACTGACCGTCAGGGCCGTAGAGTTTACACTCCATGGCGGATATCAGCTCAAGGTAGCTGCCGCTGGGCAGTTCCACCGGAAAAGTGATGCTCTGTCCGCCAAGGGTGACCCTCGGATTTATGATCCTGGCTGCCAGCAACGGCAACGCCTTCACCGCGCTGATGTGGCACGAGACGCCTCCGTTCGCGGGCAGGTTGTTGACCCAGATACGCAGGTTTTGGATACCGGCGAAGTCCACGGATTCGCGGAATGTCGGATAGGGCCCTCCATATGGCCACTGGTAATCCAACCAGCGGTCACCCTCCGTCTCGATCAGCTCCACATATCTCCAACCAGTGAAGTCGACGGTCAAATAGTGCTCGCTGAAAGCCGCACTGATGTGCTCCGGTGACTTCAACTGGAAGTTGAGCAGTTCGCCCTTGCCGTCGCCATGCACCCAGATACCCAGTGCCCTCTTGGCTGAGATATCACGCCATGGTGTGAATGCACTGCCAACATACGCCCATGAGCCTTCTCGCTTTGGGTTGGCATTGACGGCGGACAACTCCACAGCCTTCAGGCCAGCCGTTGGGTGGAGGTTGGAATCCGCGAGGCTGACAGACACGCCAGCGGCCGCAGCCTTGTCTGGGCAGGAGGCTGATAGCGAGGGATCGAGCAGCACCACACTTTCTGGCGAATCATAAGCCGCTGCGGACATCAAGGCCTCGATTCGTAGCTTGAGCGGCTGCGGCTCGTGGCCGTTGGTGACCGACCACTCTGCGCTTCCATCGCGGCTGCCCGTGACTTTGTGTTTTGAGTAATTCACCGGCGACAGGCTGCGCTTGCCATGGCGATCGGTGCTGAGTGTGTGCTCAGCTCCTGGCACGGCGAGTTTGGCCAGCACGGCCGCAGGAAGCTTGTGGGCATGGCGCAACTGCTCGTAGCTCTTGAAGATACCGGCGAGTCGGGCGATTCCGGGTTTGGCTTTATAGGTCTCCGGGTCGATGCCCATCAGGGCCAGTCCTGTGTCTGTGGCAAGTGCCTTGCCGGCGAGATACTCGATGTCATCGGGGAATGTCGGCTCGGTGTCGGGGCTGGTCCAACCTTTTGCTGCCCACCAGCCCAACTGAGCGGGCATGAACATTTTGGTGTAAGCCTCGTTATCCTTGCAGTGCATGTCGATGAACCGCTTGTGGCTGCGGTTGGGATGGTCCCAGGCCCCCAGCCGGCTGCGCAGATACCACAGGTGGTGGTGGAAGGTGCTCATCTCCATCAAAGCCGGTTTCTTGAGGCGCTTAGCGATTTCAAATACAAACTTCGAGCCGTAGTGCCAGCCATTCTCTGACCCAGCCAGGATGTCTTCACCATCGAGCGCGTCCAGGTAGATCATGTCAAAACCGCACGCATTATAGACCTCGGCGGTTTTCGCGGCCGCCTCTGTATAGAGCGTGGAATCGCCATCGGGCACAAACAGACCAAAACACTCCTTCAGGTGATACAGCTTCGCTCCCGCAGGATGGGCCGCTGCTTTGGTGCCCAGTGCTCCGCGAGTGCAGCCGGTAAATCCCCAGGGCGCCGTTTTCGATGAGGCCGTGTAGGTGATCAGTTCGTTCTCGATGCGTAGGGTCACGCTGTTTCGGGTTTGGAAGCCCGTGATGTCCAGCATGGCGGCGGTCGATTCGTCTGTTGTGAGGCTGGTCGTATCCTGTGAAATTGGATTTGATAGGGTGAGGATGGCATCACTGGCCAGCCGTTTGTCGGGCACCGGCGTGACCCAAGGGCACTTCTTGTCGATGAAGAAAGCGTATGTGTGCAGCCCCGCTTTGATGCCCGCGCGGTGCAGCCGGTCGATGACCGCCTTGAGGCTGGCGTAGCCGTTGGGATACATGTCCATATTGGGTTCGCAGTCGCCGAACCGGAAGGATGTGCCGCCATGAAAATCGAGCTGGTTGAAGCCGAGCGCTTTGATGACGGTGACCCACTCTACCACGCTCTTCTCGGTGACGTTGCCGAAGTTGAAGAGGTATGAGCCGCGGCTGTCCGGACTCTCCATTGCCCAGGGACCGCCAAGCCGCGAGTGGGGGAGTTCCGGCGCAGATTCCACCGCCAGCTTCATCACCTCGCGCAGCTTTGGTGCGGGGCATCCGATGATCGCCACGCTCGCTCCCGCCAGACCAAACCGCGGGACGCATCCCGCCCAGAGGTGGCTGCTGGGCTGCGGCAGCTCCAGCACGTTGGTCTGCAGGTTGCGGGCCAGCGCGCAGGCCACGAAGGGCTCATCGGCTGTGGCCTTCATCTTCAACGGCAGGTCGATCAGCGTGAGCTCTTCGATTTGCTGGTCAGAAATGGAAAGCAGCTCCAGCACGAAGTGGCGTTTTAGTGCCTTCAAGGAGAACTCTGCCGTAATCCCCGAGCTGCCGAACAGCACCTTCAGCCGGTGGGCGGGACCGGATACCTGGGTGGCTGGGATGTCCACACCGTTCTTCCGCAGCCGTGCGAAGGGCGTTGGGTTCGCGGTGTCGCAGTAGTTGGTGCGGCTGCGTTTGTCGAGGAACTCCACACTGCGTGCCTGCTGGTCCAGGGTGTAGCGGCAGTATTCGTTCTCGATGCTCAGTGTGTTGGCGGTTTGCTGGTTCATGGCGGCCTCCGAGGGCGTGGGCTGTGCTGATGTGTTCAGTTTACCTGATAGCGGTGAGGATGGTTTAACCACAGATGGCAGGGGGGAATGTCTGAACCACGGATTACGCGGATTTATAGGATTACACGGATGGAGAGCAAGGGAACGGGATTGTGCGCCTCTCCTCTCCATCCGAACCCATCCGTGTCATCCGTGTAATCCGTGGTTCAGACAACCCTCTCCACCCTCCGCGACCTCCGCGTCTCAGCGTGAGGCAAATCCCCCTCCTCGGGAGCGGTTTTCCTCACGCGGTTTGACAGCGATGCTCCACTTTCGTTACACTAAAGCGATATGGTGCCGTATTTTACCCAAACTGGAGGTGGCTATGAGCTCAACACGAAACGACGTTCTTCTGACACTTGCTCATAAGCAACCGAGCAGAACCCCGTATGATATAGGATTTACACAGCACGCCTGGAAGGCTTTCGTAGAATACGCTGGCGAAGGCGTCAGTTCGCAGATACATAACTGCCTGACCACCGGCAACCTCAGCTCTGCCAATGCCTGGAAGGATTTGGGATCCGACATATGGTCAGATGAGTTTGGAGTGAAGTGGAACCGCTCGATTGACCCGGACATCGGCAATGTTTGCAACGAGCTGGTGACGCCCGATACGCTGGACGATTATGTGTTCCCGGATGCGAACGACCCCAGCCGCACCGAATGGTATAAGCAGGTCTGCCCTGACAAGGTCGCAAATGACCAGTTCATCGTGGCCAACCTGGGCTTCAGCCTGTTCGAGCGTGCCTGGACCATGACTGGCTTTGAGCAGTTCATCGCTGACCTTCTTGAGGAGCCTGAGTTTGCTGAAAAGCTGCTGGACAGGATTTTAGAGTATAACCTGAAGGTCATACACAATGTCTGCCAGTATGATGTGGACGCCGTGATGTTCGGCGACGACTGGGGCACCCAGACTGGACTGATCACCGGCCCGCGGATTTGGCGAAATGTGATCAAGCCGCGCATCCGTGAGATGTATCAAGCGGTGAAGTCGCACGGCAAGTTCGTGTTTATTCACAGTTGCGGTAAAGTCACGGAGCTGTTCCCAGACCTGATCGAATGCGGACTGGACTGCTTCAACCCGTTCCAGCCGGAAGTGATCGATGTGGCGCAGGCCAAGAAGGATTTCGGCGACCGGCTGAGCTTCTATGGCGGCATCAGCACCCAGCGCACGCTGCCCTACGGCACCGTGCAGCAGGTTCGGGATGAGACAAAGAGACTGATCGATATCGTAGGGAAAGACGGTGGGCTGATTGCCTCGCCTGCTCACGCGATTCCTGGCGACGCCAAACCGGAGAACATCATGGCTATGCTCGATGTTCTCAATAACCAATAGTACACAGAGTAAGAAGAGGAACCGCAACACCTGATGTTTGAAAATCTAGGCAAAAAGATGCAGGATCTCTTCCGGCGGATGAAAGACCGCGGGAAGCTGACCGAATCTGATGTCAACGAGATACTTCGTGAAGTGCGTGTAGCGCTTCTGGAGGCGGATGTCAACTTCAAGGTGGTCAAGGAGTTCATCGCTGCGATCAAGGAGAAGGCGATCGGCACCGAGGTGCTGGAAAGCCTGACCCCTGACCAGCAGGTGGTCAAGATCGTCCATGACCAGTTGGTGGAAATGCTGGGAACTCAAGCGGAGCCGCTGAAGTATTCGCCCAGGCCTCCCACAGTGCTGCTGTTGTGCGGTTTGCAGGGAAGTGGTAAAACCACCACCGCAGCCAAACTGGGCGTGTATTACAAGAAGCAGGGACGCAACCCTCTGCTGGTGGCCTGTGACCTTCAACGCCCGGCGGCTGTGAAGCAGCTTCAGGTTTTGGGCGAGCAGACCAAAACCCCTGTGTTCGTGATGCCAGGTGAGACCGACCCAGTGAAAGTGGCGCAAGCTGCGGTGGCTTGGGCTCCCAAGAACGGCTGCGACATCGTGATCCTGGACACGGCAGGCCGACTGCACGTGGACGAGGATCTGATGGACCAGGTGCGCCGAGTCAAGTCGACCACCAACCCGGCGGAAACACTGCTGGTGCTGGATGCCATGACCGGGCAGGATGCGGTTCGTGTGGCGGAAGAGTTCAACAAAGCTCTAGACGTGGACGGCTTCATCATGTCGAAGCTGGATGGCGATACCCGAGGTGGAGCGGCCATCAGCATCCGCGCAGTGGTGGGCAAGCCCATCAAGATGTGCGGCATCAGCGAAAAGAATGACGGTCTTGAGATATTCCACCCAGACCGGATGGCTGGCCGAATTTTAGGAATGGGCGACGTGCTCACCTCCATCGAGACGGTGTTGGGCAGCATCGACCAAGACGCCATGGCGGACAGTATGAAGCGGCTGCAGGATGGCGGCGGCTTCACGATGAATGAGTTCCTGGCGCAGTTGCGGCAGGTGCAAAAGCTTCCTATCAAGCGGTTGATGAGCATGATCCCGGGCATGCCGGCGATGCCGGATGGCTTTGACGTCAACCCAAAAGATTTGAAACGCATAGAGGCGATCATCCTATCGATGACCAACCTCGAACGCGTGAGACCGGATTTGATCAACGGTTCGCGGCGGCGGCGTATAGCCAAAGGCTCTGGGACTACCGTGCAGCAGGTAAATGAACTGATGGCACAGTATGCACAGATCAAGAAGATGTTCAAAAAAGTGAATGTCATGCAAAAAGACGCGAAACAGTTGAAGAGGCAAGTGAACAAAGGCATGCCTCGCTTCCCATTTGGCAAATAACGAATGAAGAAAGGAGGAGGGAAATTTGGCTGTAAAAATCAGACTTCGACGCATGGGCGCTAAAAAGCGACCGTTCTACCGAATTGTTGTTACGCCCAGCACCAACCCTCGCGACGGCGGTTTCATCGAGAACATAGGGTTCTACAACCCGATCACTGATCCGGCCGAGGTTAAGGTGAACGCTGAGCGAGCGATCTATTGGCTCAGCAAAGGCGCAATTCCGACGGAAACTGTCACCAGCATCCTTAGGAAGCAGGGCGTATATGACGCCATCGCTGCCAGCAAGGCTGCCGAAACTACCGAAGCCTAAGACGGGTTTCTAAAGCAATACACCCCTCAGCCGATGTACTGAGGCCGATAAGGAGATTACAACTTGAAGAAGATCATCGAATACCTCGTAAAAGAGATCGTCGATCAACCTGAGAAGGTGCAGATTCGCGAGACCGAGAGCGATGGCGTGGTGAACCTGGAGGTGGTAGTTTCCCAAACCGACATCGGGAAAGTCATCGGCAGGCAGGGGCGTATCGCTAATGATCTGAGAACAATCGCCAAAATTGCCGCGACGAAGCAGAAGAAGCGTGTCTTCTTGGACATCGTTGCTTAGGAGTGTTGGCTGACACTCTCACCGTCTGAATATATAGGCCGGCGTGACCCTTAACGCCGGCCCGCTTTTTTTGCCCTATGTAGCACCGCTCTCGAGTACAATGCGGCCCGTATTATGTTGGATACGCTCGTAGGGGCCACCCTTGTGGTGGCCCTAAACGTTGTTCATTCGATAGGTCTTGTTTAGGGCCACCACAAGGGTGGCCCCTACGACCAGTGACTTTCAAGGAGAATTCGATCGTATATGCAAGACCAACCCAAGTGGCGCACCATCGGTGCCATCACACGAACACACGGTCTGGCTGGTCAGGTGTTTGTGTTTCCCCTGACGGATTTCCCAGATCGCTTCAAAAAGGGCACTAAAGTCCAACTGCAGGATTCCAAGGGTAACCTGAAACCTGTGGTTATTACCGACTGCTCGAAATTCAAGAACGGCTTTTTAGTTCTATTTGACGTCTGCCACAGCATCGAACTGGCTGAGGAACTCAAAGGTGTCAACTTGGTTGTTGACTACGACGACCGCATGCCCATGCCTGATGAACAGACTTTTTATGTAGATGACATCGTAGGACTGAAAGTATATACAGATGACGGTAAATTCCTTGGAGTGATTTCTGAGGTACTGCCGAATCCAGCCAACGATATTTACTGCATCGGCGACATCATGATTCCGGCTGTGAGTGAGTTCGTTCTGGACATCAACCTGGCTGAAAACAAGATGGTCGTCAAGATCATACCAGGGATGCTTCCAGAGGACGAGTAGTGCACATCGATATTGTCAGTACCTTTCCTGAGATGGTCGAAGCGGTCCTGGATGCCAGTATCGTGGGCAGAGCCAGGCGTACAGGCCTTTTACAGGCGGCGGCACTGAATCTGCGCGCGTTTACCCATGACCGTCACAACACCACCGACGATGAGCCTTTCGGCGGCGGTGCAGGCATGGTCATGAAGCCCGCACCCTTCTTCGAAGCGGTGGAGTATCTCAGCCAGCAGTGCGGCGGATGTGCTCATCGCGTGATTGTCACCACTCCGCAGGGACGCCCCTTCACCCAACAGGTGGCGCAGGAACTGGCAGCCTGCCCGCATTTAATCATGCTCTGCGGCCACTATGAGGCGATCGATGAGCGTGTGAGTGAGCATCTTGCGACGGATGAGATCAGTGTGGGTGACTATGTGCTCACCGGCGGCGAACTACCGGCTCTGGTCATGACCGATGCGATCGCACGGCTGTTACCGGAAGTGCTGGGCAACCCTGAATCGCTGAGCGACGAAACCTTCGCCGAACGGCTGTTAGGGTATCCGCAGTATACACGGCCTGCTGATTACAATGGGCACCCAATTCCCGAAGTGCTGCAGTCTGGCCATCACGCCAACATCGCCCAATGGCGCAGGCTTCAACGGATGGAGCGAACCAAGCGTTACCGACCCGACCTGTGGGCGGAGTTTGTGCCTACCAAAGATGATATCAAGATGCTGAAAAAGAAGGGTCGAACCGACCTGCTGGAAGGGAAATAATCTGTGCTGGGATTAGAAACAAATCAGTGGGTTGTGGGTTTGATCGCTGCCATGCTGATAGGAATCAGCAAAACCAGTGTCCCCGGTATTGGGATGCTGGCAGTTCCCTTGCTAGCCTACATATTCGGTGGCCGGATGTCGGTGGGTGTGATGCTTCCGATGCTGATTTTTGCAGACATCTGGGCTGTGAGCTGGTATCGCCAACATACCCAGTGGGATGCTATCGTCCGGCTGTTACCCTCCGTGCTGCTTGGTTTAGTTACCGGCGGGGCATACCTTGCGCTAGTCGCTCAGCGAAGCAACGGCACGCACTCTATGAATGTCACCATCGCGGTGATGGTGCTTGCCATGCTGGTGTTGAGCTATTTCAAGAGTTACAAACCGCACCACGGTGTGGGCAAAGTGGTGACTGGCGTGCTGGCTGGGTTCACCACCACGGTATCGAATGCGGCCGGTTCCATCATGGCGATCTATTTAACCGCCTGTGGCATGAGCAAAGATCAGTTTGTGGGCACCAGTGCATGGTATTTCTTCATCGTGAATGTTTCTAAAGTGCCGATACTCATCGGGCTCAGTCTGGCGAACAGCAAATTCCCGTTTATGACGGGTACCAGCTTAAAGTTTGATTTATACTGCATACCTGCCATACTTATAGGTGTATGGGCAGGAAGATGGCTGTTACCGCGCATCCCGCAGAAGGGGTTCAATGCGACTGTGCAAATTCTGGCAGCCGCCGGAGCCATCAAACTGCTGTTTCCCTGAGCAATATGGGCCTTGTGTCATGCAGTGCCCGTCTAATATAATATAAAACGCTGATCGTAACAATCATTGGAGTAACTTCATGGCGATGAACCTTGAGCAAGTCTGGGCAGAGACAGTTGACCGAGTCAAAGATAAAATCGTCAATATCACTTTCTGGGGTGCGCTGGAAGCGGCGAAACCCATCATACTTGATGGCGACTTTTTTGTTGTAGGTATGCCGCCTTCTGATGCCCACCTGGGTGGACATCTACGGAACAGCACATACCGCAGTGAACTTGAGCGGACGATTGAAGAGATCTCTGGTGTGCATGTGCTTCTGCGCATCATTGATGGCATCACCCGTGAGGACTGGCAGCGTGTCAAGGTCCGTGAAGCCACGCAGGACCGCCAGAAGCAGCAAGTCGAAGCGGTCCGCAAGCGTGAAAAAGCGAGTGACGAACTCTGGAGCGAACTGTTTGAACGCACTCAGCGTATGTATGCATCTCAGCCGCTGCGTTCGCTGCCCCAAGGCCGTGCGATCTATCTGCAAAAAGTTCTCGAACTGACGGTGGAGACCATGGACCGCATCATACCGCCAGACGAACCGGTAGATGAAATCAACGCCCGCAACTTGGCCCGCGTGATCGAACGCATCGCCACCAACACGGATACACCCTCGACGCTGATCGCTCATGAATTCCTGAAGGTGCGTGACCGGGTTCACCCTGGCATGCCGATGGAGCATGAGCAGAGGCTGACGTAGTCATGCCGTATGATATCTGCTTGTATGGAACGATATGCCTCGACCGTATCTCTACGGTGGAGGCATTGCCGCCTTTAGGCGGGTATGTTGACATCGATTCTCAGATGGTAGCGGCAGGTGGGGAAGCACTGAACACAGCGGTGGCACTTGCCACTTGGGGTGTGAAGGTGGTCATCGTGGGTAACGCGATCGGCCAGGATACCGCTGGCGATCTGTTGATGCATAAGTTCTCCGAATACCCCAGCATCGAGACCCGCTTTCTACGCCGTATAGCATCCCTTCCCACGCCTACCTGCGAAGTTTACGTGACTCCAGATGGCGAACGCACGATGTTTGGCACCGGCTTCAAAGAGATGAGCACCGAATGGCTGCCGCATGATGCCATCGCGGGCTGTAAGGCGTTCAGTTGCGACATGAACCCAGGCGAAGCGTCAACCCAGGCCTGTATCGACGCCCATGAATATGGTGTTCCTGTGGTGAACATGGACATGCACACCTCTGAAGCTGCCTGCAACGCATCCAGCATCATCTTGACCAGCTATGAACAGGTCGGCCGTATCGACGATATACCGCACCTCATGAAAAAGGCTCAAGAGTATTTCGCCAGCTATGGCTGCAGTGTGGTGCTGACCGCCGGTGATAAGGGATGTGTGGTGCTGGATCGGTTGGCCGGTGAGGCCGTGCATCTGCCCGCCTATATTCCGCCAGTGGTTGTCGATGGCACTGGTTCCGGTGACACCTTCCGCGCCGGGCTGCTTTACCGCTGGGCTGTGTGCGGCGACACGCTGTTAGAGGCTTGCCGGTTTGGCAGTGCCGTGGCGGCGCTCAACATCGGAGCTATGGGTGCCTGCGCCGGCGTGCAGCCTGAGGCTGCGATTTGGGAGTTTATGAAGAGCCAAGGGTAGGACCCTAGAACGTTGCCCGCACCGCACACGAGCGATATGAAATGTGCTATCTTTTTACTGGAGGTACTCAGTAACGGTCATGGCACCCAAAATTACTACAGAAGAAGCCATACAGGTCATGGTGGACAGGATCGCAGCTCGGTTCAAACCCGAACGCATCATTTTGTTCGGATCTCAAGCACGTGGAGACACACACCGGGATAGCGATATTGACCTACTTGTGGTTCTATCTACATGTGACAATCGTAGAGCGGTCACAGTATCGATCATGAAAGAACTCGCTGACATCCCATTCAGCAAAGACATCATTGTCACGACGCCGCAAGAAATTGAAACCCGTGGAAAGCTAGTGAGTACAATATGGTCTCCAGCATTGCTAGAGGGTAAGGTTCTGTATGCCAGATGAAGCGAATGGCCATGATATCGCCCGCTGGATGCAATTTGCCAGAGAAGACATGGACGCAGCCATTGCTATGCTATCTGGAACGCTTAGGCATAGCTGCATGTTTGCCCAGCAAAGTGCTGAAAAAGCCATAAAAGCCTTATATATTGTCTACGGTCAACGAATACCAAAAAGCCATGACCTTGACATGTTGATCAGCAACCTTCCCGATGAATGTACCATTAAGAAACAATTTACCGATCTGTCGGATCTTTCTTTTTGGGCTGTTGAATCAAGATACCCAGGTGATTTACCAGACGCCATGTATGAAGATGCCGATCGTATGGTGTCAATTGCTAAGGACGTAGTGTCATGTGTAGAGCAGATATTACTAGACAAAGGTTATATCAATTAGTATATATATCGATTAACTTAAAATACCTCAATCCTCCTGCCCAACCTTATTCTTCGGCAGAAACTTCGCACGGTAATTGACTGGGCTGACGCCAACCTTTTGCTTGAACAGCCGTGAAAAGTAGTAGATGGAATCAAACCCCAGCTCTCTGGTGATCTGGCCCACGGAGTAGTGCGTGTACTGCAACAGCCGACACGCCTCATCTATGCGCAACTGCATATGGTAATGTCCAGGCGAAAAGCCGGTGATGCGCTTAAACTCTCGACGAAAGTTATTGTAGTTCACACCTGAGTTGTGGCAAAATTCTGCAAAGTCAAATAGTTGGGTATAGTTCGTCAGCAACTGTGACTTCGCCTGTTCGATGCAGTTGTTCAATGGTGAATAAGCCAGACTTTTCCGCTGTGACAGTGCTGCCGCATGGGCGATGATTAATATCGCCTGGGCCGCCACTACCTGTGTATAACCCACCGCCTCGGTCTGCATCTCCTCTACAAGCTGCACGTAGTCGTTCACGATTCGCTCATGCACCCCAACTTCCATGACTGGCTTCGAGCGCGTGAGCTGACGGTCCTGAAGCAGGCTGTAAACATCGCTCCCGCGTAACGCCACCCAATACTCGTGCCAGCCGGTGACCGGGTCGGGTTGATAGCGGTGCCATTCGCCTGGGAACAAAGCAAAAAGCGTACCCTCCGTGATATGTTGCTTGCCAGCGGATGTGGATTCGAAGCTTCCACGCCCTTTGCCGATATACACAAGTTGAAACTCATGCAGGATTCTACCCGTCTTCGCGTCGAAATGGTAACTGGTAGGGTGGAATGACGGTGGATACACGGTGTTTGCATCCACGTGGGTGTAACCTCCTGCGATGACATACAGGCCGTTGTTTTGGGTTTCGACTGATATGGGAAGGTAGCGGCATGCATATTTCATTTATCGGAGCTCCTGGTCAAAATCTGCAAATATCACACCATTAATGCTATTGAATTCCCATATATGGCTATCCATAATATAAACACGTTCTAGACAAATAGACAAATTCTGGAGATAATGATGCATTCAAATCCTGCGTTAGGTGTTTTACTACATGCCATCGGCGGGCTGGCTGCTGCCAGCTTTTATATCCCTTATAAACGTGTCCAAAAGTGGAGCTGGGAGCTTTACTGGATTCTGGGCGGTATCTTTAGCTGGGTCGTGATGCCATGGATCATCGCCGCCTCGGTGTGCCCCTATACGATGAATATCTTGTCATCCGCCCCTAAGAGCAGCCTCATCTGGAGCTACGTATTTGGCTGCCTATGGGGAATCGGCGGTATGACCTTCGGACTGTCGATGCGTTACCTGGGTGTGTCACTGGGGTATGCCATGGCACTGGGTTTTTGCGCGTTGTTTGGCACCATCGTGCCGCCCATATTCAAAGGCGAGTTCATGGAGCTGATCGCTAAACCATCAGGATTAGTGCTGATGCTGGGTATGGTGGTGTGTCTGTTGGGTGTGGGCATCAGCGGACTTGCTGGCATGATGAAAGAGCGTGAGGTATCTGACACCGAGAAGAAGAGCACCATCAAGGAGTTCAGCTTCGTGAAGGGTGTCTGGGTGGCGATTTTCGCCGGTGTGATGAGTGCCTGTATGGCCTTCGCCATTCAAGCAGGCAAGCCGATGGCAGAACAAGCCAAAATGTATGGCACTCCCGAACTGTGGGTGAACTCGGTCTCCTACATCGTGATCTTCGCTGGTGGATTTACCGTCAACCTGATCGCCTGCGCGTATTTGCTTCTCAAGAACAAAAGCTGGCAGGAACTCTCGCCAAAGAACGCGGCTCCGAATGCGATCAACCTGCTGTTTTCGGCACTGGCAGGTATCACTTGGTATTTGCAGTTCATGTTCTACGGCATGGGCACCACCCAGATGGGCCGTTATGACTTCTCAAGCTGGACCATCCACATGGCCTTCATCATCGTGTTCAGCACCTTGTGGGGAATACTCTACAAAGAGTGGAAAGGCTGCTCGAAGAAGACCTTCAACACCTTGTTGGCTGGCATCTACGTATTGGTGGGATCTACGGTGTTGGTCGGCGTTGGCAACTACATCGATAAGATCACGAAGGTGACAAAATGAGCGATCATGTTACAACAAGTGACACCCCTATGGTGAAGGTTGGCGTGTTTGCCATCGGGCTTGACACCTACTGGGCGCAGTTTGGTGAGCTCAAAGAGCATCTTCTTGGGTATCACGCCGGGATATGCAAACGTATCGGCGGGTTCGGCGCTGAGGTTGTGGATGCGGGCCTTATTGATAACCCAGTCAAGGCACGCGGAGCTGCCGATCTGTTCAGCCGTGAGCAGGTCGAGGTCATCTTTCTGTATGTCAGCACCTATGCGCTCTCCTCCACCGTGTTGCCAGTGGTGCAAAAGGTGGGAGTTCCGGTGGTGGTGTTGAACCTTCAACCGGTGGCCAGGCTGGATTACGACAAATTCAACGCGCTTGGCGACCGTGGCTTGATGACGGGCATCTGGCTGGAGCATTGCCAGGCCTGCTCAGCACCTGAGATTGCCAGCGTGTTCAATCAGGCGCATATCCCGTATCATCTTGTGACAGGCACGCTGGATGACCCTGAGGCCTGGGTCGAGATTGAGGATTGGGTGCAGGCCTCACACGTGAAAGCTGTGATGCAGCAAAACCGTGTGGGGGTTCTGGGTCACTATTACTGCGGCATGCTGGACGTCTACACCGACCTCACCCAGCAAAGCATCGTGTTTGGCAACCACTTTGAGCTGCTGGAGATGTGCCAGTTGGCGGCTTTGCGGCATGGGGTCACTGACACCGCGCTGCAGGCTAAGCTGAAGCAGTTCCAGGAGTGGTTTGTAGTCGATCCGGCGTGTACGCCCTATGAGATGGAGCGCGCAGCCCGCACCTCCTGCGCACTGGATGCGCTGGTGGCGAAACACAACCTGGGCTCGATGGCCTACTATTACGAGGGTGAGGCCGGTAACGAGTATGAAGACATCGTGACCAGCGTGATCCCTGGCAACACATTGCTCACGGCTAACCATGTGCCCATCGCCGGGGAGTGCGAAGTGAAGAACGTGCAGGCCATGAAGATCATGGATGCGTTCGGTGCAGGTGGCTCTTTCTCAGAGCTTTACTTGATGGACCTGGAGGACGACATCGTGATGCTAGGTCACGATGGTCCGGCCCATGCGGCGATCGCTCAGGAGAAGGTGAGACTGGTGCCATTGCCGCTGTATCACGGCAAACCTGGTCAGGGACTTTCCATTCAGATGGAAGTGAAGCATGGGCCTGTTACACTGCTGAGCGTGGTTCAAGATGGCGATGGAAAACTGCTGCTGCTCATCGCAGAAGCGGAGTCGGTAGCCGGACCCACTCTGCAGATCGGCAACACAAACAGCCGTTACCGCTTCAGCATCGGTGCCAAAGGCTTCATCAACGCCTGGTGCGCGGCAGGGCCGGCTCACCACTTCGCAATTGGAGTAGGGCACATTGGCGGTAAACTCGTGAAACTGGCCAGCTTGCTGGGCATCCGGTCGTTGAAAGTTTGCTAGAACACATCACGTCATCGTATGGGAGGTCCGTTATGAGACGTCTGATTCTCGCTATTCTCGTGCTGCTTTGCAGCTTGTCGGCAGGTGCTGACGTGATGCGGCAGCATTTTGTTAATCCACCCGCGTCTGCACGGCCATGGGTCTACTGGTTTTGGTTGAATGGGAATATCACCGAACAGGGCATCAAGGCCGACCTTCAAGCGATGGCCAAGGTGGGCATCGGCGGTGTATTGATCATGGAGGTCGACCAGGGTGCTCCCGTTGGCCCTGTTGATTTCATGGGTCCAAACTGGCAGATATTGTTCCGCGTGATGGTGAAAGAAGCCGCCCGGCTGGGCATCGAAGTGAATATGAACAACGATGCTGGCTGGAACGGCAGCGGTGGCCCATGGATTACCCCGGACAAGTCGATGCAGAAAGTGGTGTTTACCGAGACCACCGTGGAGGGTGGGCAGGATGTCAGCGTGCAGTTACCGCAGCCTGAAACCATACGAGGTTACTACAAAGACATCACGGTGATGGCCTTCCCAAAACGTGGTAGTTACCGTGTGCCTGACATTGCAGGTAAGGCAGCGTATGGGCTGGGAGGAGCTGGTCAGCCGATCGGCGCAGTGCCGTCTGACAGCGTGATATCGGCGGACAGCATCATCTATCTAGACGCCTCAATGGATGCGAATGGAAAGCTTAGCTGGAAGGCTCCTGCTGGCACATGGACGGTCATGCGGTTTGGACATACCACCACCGGTGCTGTGAATGGGCCGGCACCAGCTACGGGCACTGGGCTGGAGTGCGACAAGCTGAGTGTTGAGGGGGCTGAAGCGAACTGGTACGGCATGATGGGCAAGCTGCTGGCTGATAATAGGCAATACGTGGGCAAGAGCCTGGTGGCGACGCACGTGGATAGCTGGGAAGTCGGTTCGCAGAACTGGACAGAAAAGATGCCAGAGCTGTTCCGATTCCACTCTGGGTATAGCCTGACTTCATATCTACCTGCTTTCGCTGGCTATGTAGTGAACAGCGGTGAGGAGACCGAACGGTTCCTTTGGGACCTGCGTTCCACTATCTCGTTTGGCGTGGTGAATAACTATGCGGGCACCATCCGAAAATTGGCGAACAAGAACGGCTTGCGTTTCACCATTGAGGCCTACGGCAGTCCATGCGACTATCTACCATATGCCAAGCAGGCCGATGAGCCGATGGGTGAGTTTTGGATTGGGGCCGGTGCGATTGAAAGCTGCCGAGGCATGGCGTCCGCAGGGCATATCTACGGCAAGAACATCATCGGTGCCGAGTCGTTCACTGCGGGGTCTGACGAGCGCTGGCTGCAGTATCACGGCAGCATTAAAGCGCTAGGTGACCGCGCGTTCTGTGAGGGCATCAACCGGTTTGTGTTCCATCGATATGCCATGCAGCCATGGGTCAACCGTGAACCTGGGATGACCATGGGGCCTTGGGGACTACACTACGAGCGCACCACAACCTGGTGGCAGCAGTCAAATGCCTGGCACAAGTATCTCGCTAGATGCCAGCAGATGCTGCGCACCGGGCAGTATGCGGCCGATGTATGCTACCTGCAGCCAGAAACACCGTTCCGAGGCTTTGAGATGCGGCAACTCAACGGCTACGCCTATGATGAGGTCACGCCAGAAGCGGTGATCAACTTGATGACGGTGAAAAACGGCCGATTTGTGCTGCCAGGCGGCATGAGCTATCGGCTGATGGTGCTGCCAGGTGAGGTCCGAATGACGCCGACGCTGGTCAGCAAAGTGCGCGACTTGGTGAAGATGGGTGGAGTGGTGCTGGGCAGTTTACCGAAACTGACTCCCGGGCTGACATACTATCCTGCGAGTGATGGCAAGCTGAAAGCGGTCACGACTGAGCTGACTGCTTATTCCGCTGCCAAGCGCCCAGCCGGCGTCGGACGTGTGCTGAGCGGAATGTCCCCCGAAGAAGCGTTGAAGATGATGGGCGTGGCCCCGGACTGCGGACGTATCAGCGGCGTCAGCATGAACTGGATACACAGGCACCTGGCCGATGGGGAGCTCTACTTTGTAGCCAACCCATCAAGTCTGGCACAAGAAATTACCCTCTCTTTCCGTGTGAAGGGCATGGTTCCTGAGCTGTGGCATCCTGAGACCGGTACTGTTGAAACGGCGGCTGTGTATGCACCCACCGCGCAAGGCACCTCCGTGCGGCTGTCGATGCTTCCGCAGGAGTCCGTGTTCGTGGTGTTCCGGAAGGGAACCAAGCCGTCATTGCGGCTCGCCAGCCTGAAGCTCAACGGCAGCACCGTGGTCGCGCTCAGCAAGGCCTCTGCGAAGCCGTCCGCCTCCTTGCTGCAGGTGGTTTCAGCCAGATATGGTCTCTTCTCCGACCCATCCCGCACCATCGACGCGAAACCCAGGGTGGATGCCCTTCTGGCCAAAGGTGTGGAGCAGTTCCGGGTGGCCGATCTGGCGATTGGCGGCGACCCTGCGTTCAACATCGTGAAAACAGCCGAAATAGTGGTTAAGAGCAAGAACCGTACCTACACCGTCACTGGCACCGACCCTGAGATGGTCAGTCTGTCTGACCCCGAGGGTGTGGTGGCGAACCGCGCCAGCGTGCGGCCGCTTGATGCAAACAGCGCCCAACTGACGGTGTGGAGTGCCGGGAAATACGAGCTCTCTGCGTCCGACGGCAGGTCAATGGTGAAGACGATCTCTGCTTTACCCAAGGCAAAGCCTATCACTGGTCCTGTGAAGGTGCAATTCCAGCCAGGTAAAGGCGCACCAGCCTCCATCGTGATGCCGGAACTGGCCTCATGGAGCGAGAATTCAAACCCTGGCGTGAAATACTTCTCAGGAAGCGCGAACTACCTTCTGAAGGCAAAGATGAGTGCCTCTGATCTGGCACCTGGCCGCTGCTGGATGTTGGACCTGGGTAATGTGAAGGTGATTGCGGAGCTGACAGTGAACGGCAAGAAGATTGTCACGCTTTGGAAGAGCCCATACCGATATGACATCACCGGATGGCTGCGTGCGGGAGCGAACAACATCGAAGTTCGCGTGACGAACCTGTGGCCAAACCGCCAGATCGGTGACGAACTGCTTCCCGATGACAGTGAACGGCGAGGCGACGGCACGCTGGTGAAATGGCCGGAGTGGGTAGATGGCGCCGGCGTCAGCCCGACAGGGCGTGTGAGCTTCACAAGCTGGCGTCTGTGGGGTAAGAATGATGCTCTGCAGCCGTCCGGGTTGATCGGACCGGTGGTGCTTCGCCCTGGACAGAAAGTTCAGGTAAAGTGGGGTGAATAGAAGGCGGAATAGTGGTGGGCCCGGCTGGATTCGAACCAGCGACCAATCAGTTATGAGCCGACTGCTCTAACCACTGAGCTACGGGCCCTCAGGGCAGCTTCTGTATTATAACAAACCTGCCTGGGTTGAGCAATACTCAGGCAGAAAACCAATGAGGATAATATGACATCACGTGAACGGGTCTTAGCAGTCATCAATCACCAGCGGCCAGACCGTGTGCCAATCTATGGATGGGTCGTGGCAAACCTGAGCGAGCAGATCAACCAAAAATGGGGAAGCCTAGCCGCATTTGAAGACAAATACGAGTTCGATTACGCCCACCTGTTCGGGGGGCCAGGCAACTACCGCGGCGAAGATATGGCCGAGTGGTTCAAAACTTTCAACATGGATACCGAACCTGGCACGCTGCTTGATGTCCCTTTGACAGACCCGAACGTCTCCGGTGACTACGATGGCTTGCGTGCCGAAGTGGCGCACCATAAGGTACAACGTGACAAATGGGTGTATGTGCAGACGAACGGATTTTTCGAATGTCATAACGGGCCCTACGGTATCGAAAACCACCTGGCTTACCTTGCCGAATACGAGGACCAACTGCACGAAGTGTACAAACGGCAGGCTGAGTGGACCATCCAGTTTGCTAATAACTGCCTGGATATCGGAATAGACATGATCCACATCTCGGATGACTGGGGTGGCCAACACTCGTTGATGTTCAACCCGCGTGTCTGGAAGCGGCTGATCGCACCTTATCATAAGATGATTATCGACGCGGTGAAAGCGCGCGGAGGATATGTCAGTCTGCATACCGACGGCTGTAACAGCAGCGTGGTGGATGGCATTGTAGAGCTCGGTTTCGACGTGGTTCATCCCTGGCAGGAGAGTGCAGGCATGAGCTACGAGCTGTATGACCAGTATAAAGACAAGTTCACTATCATGGGCGGCCTGGATGTTCAGACCACCATCGGCTTCGGCCGCCTAGACGCTCTGGTGGCGGACATCGAGCGGGTGTTGGGCCGGTTCCGTGACGGCAATATGCTATACTGCACCTCGCACTTCGTGCAGGACCACTGCAGCATGGAGGAGCTTGAGCTGGCGTTTGACACCGTGCTGCGGGTCGTGCGCGAGCAGCAGGCGAAAGGGTAGGGAAGAAGAGCAGAAGTTAGGAGAGCAGGAGATAGGAGATGCTGTATCTTCTCCTATCTATCTGAACTTAACCGCGTAATCCGTGGTTCAGACAACCCAGCGGTTCAATCTCTCCTGACTCCTGCTCTCCTTACTCCTTACTCCATGCCCCCACGCCCTACCCGTTTTCCTTCCACTTTCCATCAGCTTTCAACAGGGCCACTAACTCCGCCACGCCATCGGACTGATGCACTGTCTTCACGGGCTGCTTGCCGCGGTAGAGAGTGATCTGGCTGGCGCCTTTGCCTACGTAGCCGTAATCCGCGTCCGCCATCTCGCCAGGACCGTTCACAATGCAGCCCATCACCGCGATGTCCAGTCCAACCAGGTGCTGCGTGGCCTCGCGAACCTCGGAAAGCACCCGCTGGAGGTCAAACTGCGTCCGGCCGCAACTGGGGCATGCGATATATTCCACTTTGGTTTTGCGATGCCCGGTGGCTTGAAGCAGCTCGAAACAGACCGGTATCTCCTTCTCAGGGTCCTCAGAAAGGCTGACTCGGATGGTGTCTCCGATGCCCTCCAGAAGCAGCGTGGCGATTCCCGCGATGCTCTTGGTGCGGCCGTAGCTGCCGTCACCCGCTTCGGTCACTCCAAGGTGCAGCGGACAGTCGAGACCCTCTTCGGCCATGCGAATCGCTGCCAGGCGGTTCGCAGCGAGCATGGTAGGAACACGACTCGCCTTGAATGAGATGACGATGTCCTCAAAACCCAGCTCCCGGCAGATGCGTGCATACTCCAGCGCGGACTGCACCATGCCCTCGGGCGTGTCGCCGTAGCGCAGCATCATGCGTGGCGCCAGGCTGCCATGGTTCACGCCCAGCCTCAGGCAATGCCCATACGCACGGAGCTCAGCGAGCAGGGGAGATAGTGCGTCGGTGATCTGTTGTTCAGCTTCCGATTCGCTCCAAATTTCATCTGCCGGCTGCATCACATACAGACCTGGGTTGATGCGCACTTTGTCGACGGCGCTCGCCACCCGTATGGCGATCTTCTGCCCGGTGTGGTGGACGTCGGCAATGAGCGGAGTATCGCAGCCGTCAGCCAGAAGCTGCTCGCGGATGCGGTGTGCAGCTTCTGCATCGGCCATCGTGGGCACAGTAAAGCGTACTGCTTCAGCACCGGCCTCAGCCAGTCGTTTGACGGCCTCCACCGCTGCGGGCACGTCGTGAGTGGGCACATTGATCATCGACTGCACCAGAACCGGTGCGTCTCCGCCAATGAATTGACGGCCAAGTGCGATCTTGCGTGTATGTCGGCGCGGGTATTCGGTTTGCCACATGTGGTGTATTATCCCCAGGTAAAATCGTGTCATGTTCATTTTACACCCATGCCATGGTGTGACGTTTGTTGCATCGATTGGGCGGCGGAGGCATAATATTAAATGAGAGGTGATGTGATACATGCCCACATATGGTTACCGATGCCAGGACTGCGGCTACGAGTTTGAGGAGTTCCAGAGCATTACTGCCGACTCCCTGACCGTATGTCCGAAGTGTCAGGGTGAGATCAAACGGAAAATTTTTGCCGCCGGGATTATTTTCAAGGGTTCGGGATTCTACGTGACAGATAACGCGAAAGCGGTAGCACCTGGCGTGGTTCCACCCAGCGAAACGCCCTCCAGCGATACTCCGTCTACCGAAACCCCAACTACCGTTACTTCAACTAGCGATGCCTCAACTGGTGGTTCTACACCAACCGCACCGTCGAGTGATATAAAGTAGCTACGATGAAAATGGCGTTGCAGAACACAAACTGCAACGCCATTTTGATTTAGAATCTACGGATCAAATCGGCTCAGTCCTGGTTATCACCCAACTGGTTAATATCATTGGTTATCTGCTTCATTTCTGGCATAGGTTCGTCGGTGATCTCGGTTGGGTCAAAGCCCATTTCGTCTTCTAGTGTCATAAACAACCCAACGATCGATGAGCCCATGAATGGATCCTGGCCGTAGCCATCCCCGGTTTCAGACGAATACCACTCTCTGTAGCTGCTTTTATCCAGTATATTCAATGACAGTTTGGCAAGCGCGGTGGCTTCATCCATGAACCCATATTTGCGCAACCCTTGGAACACAAGGTAGTTTATGGAGATATACGTGCTGGCTCGCCAGTTCCTGCCCTCTTCACCTTCAATCAACTCATCGCGATACCCCGGTTCGGTGGCAGCCAAGGCGGGGATGGGATAACGGCGCCAAAACTCATCAGGGTTCATCAAGTGCTCTTTCACCAAACGGTCGGCTTGCTCTTGCGTGCAGATACCGGCGAATAAGGGAAAGAATGTGGAGACTGCTTTAACGGGAATTTGCTCATTCGTGCGGACATCAAGGTCGAAATACATCCCTTGTTCTTCATTCCACAATAGCGACTGAATCGCATCGGTTCGTGTATTGGCGGCTTCCTGCCAGCGTTCAGATTCAATGGATCGACCGACCCGCTGATATAGCAGCGATAACGCCTGGCACTCGCGCACCAAAGTAGCGTTTAAGTCTACGCCAGCACAATAGGCCTCGCCATTTTTACCAAGACGTTCCGTCTGGTTTTCCATTACATGGCTGGCGCCTTCCCATACACTGAGGTTTATGCCGCTGACATCACGCCGAAGCATCCAATGGGTCAGATACTTTTCCAACGCATCCAGCAGGCCATGGGTGACCCAACCCCATTCATTGATGTATGCACCGGTCAGCACGCATGTTTGAGCTAGCCAAGGCTTGGCGTGTTCTCCGCGGGTACTGGCGATAGGTGGTACGGATCGCGGCAGCAGGCCTGTGTTTCGATCCTGGTATGCGAAAAACACACGAACTCCATTTAATGCGAATACCGGAGGCCAGCCTAGATAAAACTGTGTGATCGCTTCAAAATACTGATCGTAGTCAAATAGCGTTTTCTTCGTATATCCGGAATAGATGGTAAGCCTTGTTCGGTCGTTGGTGTGTTGTCCGCTCTTCATTAGCTCTCTAGCTTCAGTGGCAAGATCAGCTAATAAAAGTCTCTCATCCATACATACATTCCTCCCAGTCATAAGACATCCTTATATATTGTGACCGATAACGAATTATAAAAGTATGTGAATTCTCAGGATTATACAAGGAATATAGGTGCAGTTTCTCGAATACTAATAAGAAGACGTGCCATTCCATCATACGAGGAAATATCATGCAGAAATACCCCCAAGTCACTCAGACACGTATCCGACGATTCATCGACTGGACGCTGGCCCCACTGATCTGGAAGGATCAAGTGGTGATGCAGGCGTCGATGGCTCAACCCGACCATAATCTCGACCCTTCACTGGCCCATACTGTGGACTATGCGCCGATAAACCCAGGGCAAGCTTGGGGACCAATCTGGAGTAATGCATGGTTTAAGCTGGAAGCTCAAGTGCCTGAACAATGGGCGGGCAAACCGCTGGTGGCACGGATAGAATTGGGTTCAGAAGCCACCGTCTGGGATGGCAGTAATCCGGTTCAAGGCATTGATCATAATCACCGCGAACTAAATTTGACTGACTGTGCAGAATCTGGTCATGTTTATACCCTTTACGTGCGAGCCACGGGAATGAACCCTAATGTGCAGTGTGAAGTGGAGCCATGGGAGCCATCAAGCACGCCGTTTGTGTTTCAGTTCGCGTTCCTGAACGTGGTGAATGATCCGCTGCTGCAGCTTTATTGGGATGTGAGCTTGTTGCTGGACATCTACAACAACATGCCAGATACGGAACAACCGCGGAAGTCGAACATACTGTATGCCATGAATGATGCGGTGAACCAGTTTGACGAAAATGATGCTGATACCATCGCCGCGGCGCGTGAAGCCATGGCTTCGGTATACGATACACCGGCTCACGCCTCGTCGCATCAAATCACGGCGATTGGTAATTCCCACATCGACAGTGCCTGGCTGTGGCCCATCGAGCGCACCCAGCATAAATGTATGCACACCTTCAGCACGGTGTTGAACTACATGAAGAAGTATCCAGAATACCGCTTCCTGGCATCGCAGGCCGTGCAGTATCAATGGATCAAGGACTTGGCCCCGGAGTTGTTTGAGCGCATTAAGAAAGAGGCGCAAGAGGGCAACTGGGAGGTGGCCGGCAGCATGTGGGTGGAAGCCGACTGCAACATCACCGGCGGCGAAAGCCTGGTGCGGCAGGTGGTATATGCCAAGCGGTTCTGGATGCAGGAGTTTGGCATTGAGACGGTGGAACTGTGGCTGCCCGACGTGTTTGGATATAGCGCCGCACTGCCTCAGATACTCAAAAAGTCCGGTGTCGACTATTTCCTGACGCAGAAGATCAGTTGGAACCAGTTTAACAGGTTCCCACATAGCAGCTTTATGTGGAAGGGCATCGACGGCACGGAGATATTCAGTCACTTCCCACCGGTCGACACCTATGTAGCCGGCGTGAACGCGGATGAGCTATATAGAGCCGTCAAGAACTACGGTGAGCACGACCGGGCGAATATGAGCGTGATGCCTTATGGTCACGGCGATGGGGGCGGCGGCCCGACCATCGAAATGCTTGAGCGGTTACGGCGTTTGAAGGACTTTGAGGGTCTGCCCAAGGTGGAGCAGGGCACCATCCGCGGTTTCTTCGAAGATGCCATCAAGCAGAGCGATGATTGGCCGGTGTGGGTTGGCGAGTTGTATCTTGAGGTTCACCGTGGAACATACACCACACAGGCCAGAACGAAGAAGGGCAACCGCAAGAGCGAATTCCTGCTGCGAGACGCGGAGTTCTTCGCGCTGATGACCGACCCTACGGGTGCCAGTTACCCGCATAAGGTGCTGGAAGATGCCTGGAAGAAGGTGTTGCTGAATCAGTTCCACGACATCATTCCTGGCTCATCGATCAATGAGGTCTACAAAGACGCAGAGGCTGCGTATGCCGAAATCGAGCAGACAGGCTTGGCAGTCGTCAACACCGCCCTGGGCAGCCTTGCCACCAAGATCGACACCACCGAGATGGAAAACCCGGTGATGGTGACACGCAACCTGGATGGTTTCGTGATAGGCTCTGTTGCGAAGGTGCCATTGCCAGACGGGTTCACACCCAAGTCGGTAAGCTACGATGATGATACCCATGCTGTCGTGCAGATCATAAATGAGGATGGTCAGCGGTGCGCCCTCTTTAGTCCTACGACTGAAGAAGATGGACATGGGTACACAGTCTATGACCTGAGCACTAAGAAACCTGGTGATGAAGGTCATGACCTTAGTGTCAATAACCGGTTGATCGATAATGGTGTGCTTCGTGTTGAGTTCGACGAAAATGGTCTCATCAGCCAGATTTTCGACTACGAAGTAGGCCGTAATGTGATGCATGAAGGCGACAAGGGCAACCTTCTTCGTCTGCATGATGACAAGCCAAACTCATACGACGCCTGGGACATCGACCTGTTCTACAAAGAGAAATACGAGGATCTGACATCGCTTGACTCCGTAAAAGTGATCGAGCAGGGCCCGATCCGCGCGGCTCTGCGGTTCGAGCGATCCTTCGGCAGCAGCCATATCAGCCAAATTGTGCGGTTGGCAGCCGGCAGCCGACGCATTGAGTTCGTGACCGATGTGGACTGGCACGAACGGCGCAAGCTGCTGAAGGTGGGCTTCCCTGTGGAAATCAACAGCTCACGTGCGACGTATGAAATCCAGTATGGCAGTGCAGAGCGGCCAACCCACATGAACACAAGCTGGGATATGGCCCGGTTTGAGGTTTGCGCTCAGAAGTGGGCCGACCTCAGCGAAGGCGACTACGGCGTGGCACTCATTAACGACTGCAAGTATGGGTATGACATCCTTGGACGGACCCTGAGGTTGTCGCTGCTGAGATCACCCAAGGCACCAGACCCTCAGGCTGACATGGGCCATCACCGGTTCACTTACGCGCTGATGCCGCACCTTGGTGACTACACTATGGGCGGAGTGGTAGAACATGCCTACGACTTGAACAGCCCGAGCCGGGTGATGATGCTTCAGCCCAACCAGCCTGGCATGTTACCGAAGGAACTGACCGTGTTCCAGGTGGACCGAGAAGGTGTGATGATTGAGTGCATCAAGCGAGCCGAAGATGACAACTCTGTGATCGTGCGGTTATACGACGCATGGAACAGCCGCGGTCCCGTGGTGTTGACCACACCGCTGGATGTCAAGCGCGCGTCACTGGTGGACCTGATGGAGCGTGAGATCAGCGAGATCGACTGCACCGCAGGCGATATTACGCTGGAGATCCGTCCGTTTGAGATACAGACCATCAAGCTGGAACTCAGCGACGACCCTCTGGGCTTATACGAGTAGATAGGCTGCATATCCACAGGCCGAGGTTCTTTTAGAGCCTCGGCCTTGTTTACTTTTACCGCTTGGGATATAGGGTATAATTCATGCATATTCCGGCCGAGTGCAGGAATATCATCTCGTAAACCCACCCCAGGGTTTCGACCTGGACCTGATAAGGAGGCCAGGAATGGTAACTATGAACCTGCTGCGTACACGCCTTACACAACGCACTCTCGTGCTTATTTTGACCGCATGGTTTATGCCATTCGCCCACGCGCAGCAACCCAAACTCACGGTGTCAATCGCTGGTGTTGCATCATCAGTGTCGCAAAACGATGTGATTTCAGGGACTGTCACCATCAAGCTGTCGGGATACAAGAATGGAGTGACTCTTTACGTATCTTCTGCCATCGGGAAGGACAGTGTCATGGTCACGAAGGGTAATGCAGAGAGCCTTACTTGCCGGAAAAACGGCGTATATACACTAAGCCTCGCTCGGGATCTTACCACATATGCCAGGGTTGATGAAGGAGAGTATGCAATTATAGTCGATGTTGGAACTATAGTTGGCAAACCGGTGCTGTCGACCTATGCACAGCGGAAGTTCATGGTGAAGCCATCCAACGATACTTTCGTCATCATTGGAGAATCCATCACGGTTGAAGATGTGAACTTGAGGGATTCTACCGAAAATCGCAAGATGGCGACTGTCAAGTATACCGTGCGTAACACAAAGTCAAAACCGAGCAGTTTAAAGGCAACAGTCACAGAGCGGATGAGTGTGTTTGGCCCTGAAGATAGACAGTTCAAGCCAGAGGCACGTCCGATGGTGATACCGGCTAAGTCGAGTATTACGACATCAAGCAAGTATAATGTTGGCTTTACAAAACCCGGATCGTATATGCTGCGGATAAGGCTGGAATGTGCAGATTCCAAACCTATACAGCTCGAACAGCGTATTGTTGTGGGGCATGACGAGTCTAATCAGGTATCTGAGTTGAAACTCATCAGTGCTTCCACAGATGCCACTTCAGTGGATATCAGAAAACCCATCCGGCTTAAGGTGAAATATGCACTGACGAATATACGGTCGGGCTTGTGGCCTAGGGTAACTGAGAATGTGGTGATCTCTGGCCCAGAGAACCTGTCTGGTTCGGTGATGCGTTATACAGATGACAAGACAGATGAAGAGGAAGGCGTATACGAAGCGAAGCTCTCGAAACCAGGCAGCTATACGTGGAAGATCACATTGACTAGTAACTTCGCAGATTCGGACGCTCCAGTTGTCGCCACAGGAAGTTTCACGGTCATTCGCAAGTCTGGCCCTGCCTCAAAGACGGTGTGGGTCAGCAGCGGTGGGGTCGATAGCGGTGAACGCAGTGCCCTGCAGATCAGCGCAGGGTTTGTGGTTTATAATGATGCCATAGGGCCGGAGCGAAAGATATACACCAACCGGATGTCGTGGACTGAACCACCCCTTTCTGTCAATGAAGGGGATATCCTTGAGTTCAGAACCTCATGTACCCAAAACGAGCATGCTTATCTGGCTGGCACGTATGCGATGTCTGGCTTCGGTGGCGAAGCCTACCAGAGCTTCATCAGCATGGTGACCTGCACCAACCCTAAAGACGGGCGTGACAGTTACAACATGAGCCTGAAGTTCATACCAAAAGATACGCAGAAGCCGTATATCGAATGGTCTGTGGGTGAGAGCCCCTACACAAACTCATATCTGGTGCGGCGGTGGACATACGAAAAACGCGAAGTCAAACCGGAGGCGGGTGAGTTGCCAACCGGCACGCTGAAGGATGTGACCCCGGTTACACCAGTAGGCCCGAAGACCAAGAGTGAGAAAAGTGGTGATGACCAGAAGAATGGCACCCTTCAATCGGCGAAGGAACCTGACACCGCTACCGAAGCTTCGGAGCACAATCTTTACAATACCATCTTACCGGGAGCAGTCGTGGCAATGAAGGAGGGTCAATGGATCATCAGCTCCTTCGATGACCCGTTCATGGCTGCCGATTTCGGAATTGCGATCGGTGATGAGATCGTGCGAATCAATGGTAAGCCAGTGCATGGGATTTCTGATTCGCAAATGGAGGCGATGACAAAAACAGAACCAGGACAAAGTATCCGTATCGAGTTCAAGCATCCAAACGGGCAAATCGTGTCCGTTGTGATGGTTCGTTAGGCCGTTACGGCTCATCGGCTCGGTATTTCAAAGCCTTCGGCATAAGGTGCGGATCCAACCTACACCGTCTTAAGCACAAAATGGACGACGAACATCGCCGCGGCAAAGTATGTCAGCGGATGCACTTTCTTGTAGCTGCCCCGCGCCAGACAGATCACCACATAGCTGATCATGCCGAGGCCGATGCCGTCGGCGATACTGTAAGTAAATGGCATCCCAATGATGGTGATGAAGGCAGGGAAGCCCTCCTCCACGTGTTCGATGTCGATATCTTTCACGATGCCCATCATGAGGAAACCCACCACAATCAACGCCGGTGCCACAGCCGCAGAGGGAACCACCCCCACAATCGGTGCGAAGAAGGCTGCAAGCACGAACAGCAATGCAACCACCACACTCGTCAGACCTGTCCGGCCACCCTCCGCCACACCCGAGGCGCTTTCCACATAGGTGGTGTTGCTGGAGCAGCAGAACAGACCGCCCAAAATGGCACCTATCGAGTCGGCCAGCAGCACATTCCGCAGACCAGGCAGTCGGCCCTCTTTATCCACAAATCCGGCCTGCTCTCCCACTGAGACCACCGTTCCCATGGTGTCAAAGAAGTCGCTTACCAAAAGGGCGAAGATGAGGCTTGCGAACGTAAGGCTGAAAGCCGCTTTGATATCGGCTTTGAAGAAGGTGCTGAATGTGTCGTGGCTAAAGCTAGTAAATACCTGTGACGGTGCGTGCGTAACTGTGGAGTTGCCCATATGGATGAAAAACCCCGCGAAGGTCGCAGCCAAGATACCAATGAGGATGGAGCCCTTCACCTTCCGTGATAGTAGCGCGATGGTCACCAGTAGCCCGATCAATGCCACGATCACGGTGGGGTCATTCACCTTACCCATGGTGACAAAAGTCGCTGGGTCGGCCACAATGAGTCCGCCGTCTTTGAGGCCGATCAAGGCGATGAACAGACCGATCCCGGCACCGATCGCTCGCTTCAGGTTCAGCGGGATGGAGTCCATCAGCGCTTCCCGCAATTTTGTCAATACGAGTATCGCAATGATGATGCCTTCAATCACCACCATGCCCATCGCGGTTTGCCAGGGCAGCTTCATGCCGCTCACGACCGTGAACGCCACAAACGCATTGATGCCCATACCGGCTGCCATGGCAAACGGGTAGTTGGTCATCAAACCCATCACCAGGGTGCAGATGGCCGCGGCGATGCAGGTCATGACCATGGTGGCTTCAAAGGGCATCCCTGCCGCTTTGAGAATAGTTGGGTTGACAAAGACGATGTAGGCCATCGTGAGGAATGTGGTGATTCCCGCGATGACTTCGGTCCTGATGTCCGTCTTATTTTCGTTCAAGTGGAAGAGACGGTTTAACACAGATGGTTGACTCCTGTAGTGTGTGATGCGGTACGCACCATATATCATGATACTGAATCAGGAACGGCGTGAAAACAAACGGAGTGTGAAGCATAATGATGATGACGGTCATATTGGCGGCCATGATATCTGCCGCGACATAAATGTCTCGGCTATTGATCAGCAAGCCCGTTGAAACGCTGATAACAGCATCATAGACTGCTATCCGCCCTTATTGCAGCCCAGTGTTGCCTATGTCCGGGGCGGTCTGTGCGTAGGCTAACGGCTGCAGAAGGCTCTAGACCGCGCCGGTCTTGTTCCTGACACAAATCTTTCATGGCTATCCGCCAGACCGGCGCGGTCTAGAGCCTTCTGCAGCCGTTAGCCTACGCACAGACCGCCCCGGACATAGGCAACACTGGGCTGCAATAAGGGCGGATAGCCATTCGCATATCGATCTGTGTCCTCAGCGTGACGCATCAGTTACAGTCCGGGCTGCCGTGCCAGCATGGGAAGATGCTTGTATGTGGCAGGTCGTAGGGGCGTCCCTTGTGGGCGCCCTAAAAGAATTATGGTATGAACAACGATTAGGGCGCCCACAAGGGACGCCCCTACGACCGGATCCGGCATAGCCTGGGCTGCCGTGCCTTTACGGGCGGGTGCTTGTTGTTCAATAGCCCAGACATTTATGTCGCGGCATCGAAGGCACACAATCTCGATGACTAATGTAGACCCATCGGTATGAATAAGGAGCACTCTTGAAACCTGAATTGAATATCATCATTGTGAACTGGAATACCGAAGCCCATCTGCGGCGTTGCCTGGAGAGCCTGAAGCCGCAACTGTGCGATGGCCGCGTGCAGGTGACGGTGGTGGACAACGCCAGCGCCGACGGCTCCGTGAAGATGGTGCAGTCGGATTTCCCGTGGGTGAAGCTCATCGCCAGCGAGACCAACCTGGGATTCGGGCGGGCCAACAACCTGGCATTGAAGCAAGCCGACGGTGAGTTCGCGCTGCTGCTGAACAGCGACATCGTGGCCTATGAGGGCGCCATCGAGGCGATGCTGGCCCAGATGAGTGCCAATCCGCGCTGCGGTGCCTTAGGCGGCCGACTGATCTTACCCAGCGGGCGAACGCAGAGCTCGGTAGGGGAGATGCTGAACCTCTGGTGGCTGTTCTGCGAGCAGAGCCTGCTGGCGAAGGTTTTTCCGCGCACCAAACTGTTCGGCGGATATAACTACACCTGGTGGGACTATGAGTCGGAACGGCAGGTGAAGCAGGTGGTAGGCGCCTGTCTGATGATGCGGCGGATAACCGACGGGCAGTTCCCGCTATTCGATGACCGCTACTTCATGTATGCCGAGGACACCGAACTGTGCGACCGCATTGCGAAAGCCGGTTTTGAGCTGCATTACACTCCACTGGCGCGTTTCCGACATGAGCTGGGTGCCAGCAGTGAGCAATCTGAGGTACGTACCAGCATGATCGCGCATTACAATATAAGCCGATTGCTTTTCTTTCAGGATCATGGCGGCCGCGGTGTGCGGTTACTGTGCCAGTGGATACTGGTCGGTGGTGCTCTGCTGCGAATGCTGATAGCCTTCCCACGGGCGATACTACGCCCACGAACCTACCCCACCAACGCCGCGATGTGGCGCAATGTACTCGCCCGCACCATCAGAGGGCGGTGATTGCACCTGCCTCCCCACGGTCTTTGGTTTGACAAACAGCACACAGAGTCATACAATATGACTGGAATACAAATATAGTCATCAGTCAGAGGAGGCGGTCGTTGCAAAAGTCAGACTCGACTCACGATATCAAAGAACAGATATTGGCAGCGACTGGCCGTTTACTCCCGCGGTACGGTTATAAACGCATGACTGTGGACGACATCGCCAAAGAAGCTGGGATTGGCAAGGGCACTATCTACCTTCACTTCAACAGCAAGTCGGATGTGGCACTGCAGTGGTTGGGTGATTTCAATGTGAAGCTCAGGGTTGAGTTGATGCAGGTCGCCGATCTGGACATACCACCGATTGACCGTATCAAGCAGATGCTTTACCTCCGCGTCATCCGTCGTTTCGATAGTTCCCTTCACTTTACCGAGAGTTTCGATGAACTGTTCGCCGCTATACGGCCGGCCTTACTGGGATCTCGTGTATGTAACCATAAAGCAGAATCCCTCCTGCTAGCAGAAGTGATTAAGGATGGTTGTGCAGCCGGTGTATTCAGATGCGATGATGTGGCTGATACGGCCTACTGCATGGTGTTGGCTACCAACTCGCTGCTGCCCTACAGTCTCAGCGCTCAGCAGCTTGGTGAGCGCGAAGAGATCGAACGGTACGTGAGGCTGATATGTGATTTGGTGATTAATGGCATTGTGAGCCGATAGGCTCCGTCTTGTCCCTGTTTTTCAGAATGAACCTGCACTTCATCTAGCAGCAATGCCGCTGACTATGTCGCAAAGTCGCACGGCAAGTGCTCAATCGAACTAGCTCAAACGAACTAGCTCACCAGAACGAAATACGGCATCAAAATTATTGGTGAGCTGCTAGACCGCAGTCACCAATAATCGATGCATTGAAGA
Organism: Armatimonadota bacterium; assembly: GCA_963677485.1. Lineage (GTDB taxonomy): Bacteria > Armatimonadota > HRBIN16 > HRBIN16 > HRBIN16. The sequence continues at coordinate 4,112,529 of OY781964.1, forward strand.
TGAGGTCAGTTTCATCCATGTCGATTAATGGCACCGTGCGCCATATTCCGGAATACTCCGAATACACTAGCACCATGCGTTGGCTCATACTGATAGCCTTGATGCTGGGCACGATGATGCAGGTGATCGACACCACCATCGTGAGCGTGGCGATCCCGCAGATGATGGGCAACCTTGGTGTGACCGTCGATCAGATCGCTTGGGTGACCACGGGTTATATCATCTCCACCGTGATTGTGCTGCCGTTGACAGGTTGGTTGTCCTCGTTTTATGGCCGCAAGAACTACCTCACCGCCTCAATCATCATATTTACCGTCTCCTCGTTTCTCTGCGGCATCTCCTGGGACCTCAACTCGCTGGTGTTCTTCCGCGTACTGCAGGGTCTGGGAGGCGCGGCACTTCTTTCCGTAGCGCAAGCCGTCATCATGGAGATATTCCCACCGGCGCAGGTAGGTATGGTGCAGGCGATTTACGGTCTGGGTGTAATTGCCGGCCCTACCATCGGGCCAACCCTGGGCGGGTGGATTACGGACAACTATAACTGGCCCTGGATATTCTTCATCAATGTGCCCATTGGTATCATCGCTGCCACCATGACATTTATGTTCATCCACAACTCGAAGCACCAGACACCATCCAGCCGTGTCGACTTTATAGGCATCGGGTTGATGGCCGTTGGCTTGGGCACCATGCAGACCATTCTGGAGAAGGGCCACCGAGAGGGCTGGTATGAATCGCCGCTCATCATTTGGATGACCATCATCTCGATTGCCACGCTGATTGCGTTTGTGGTCTGGGAACTCCGGATAGATCATCCGGCAGTCAACTTGCGGGTGCTAAAAAACCGCGGTCTGGCCGCTGGGTCGCTTTTTGGCGCGGTGCTTGGGTTTGGGCTGTTCGGAGGCACCTTTGTCATCCCCCTGTTTCTACAGGGAGTCAGGCATTACACCGCCCAGCAATCCGGATTCATGCTGTTACCAGGAGCGCTGGCCACCGCCTTTGTGATGCCCATAGTGGGCAGGCTTGTTTCCAAGGTGTCGTCGCGCTTGCTGGTGGCCCTGGGAGCGGTTGGGTTTGTGATCTCTATGTTTATGCTTCAGACCATGACCATGGACACCGGCCCGGATCAGATGTTCTGGCCTCTGGTCATCCGAGGCGCATCCATGGGGTTTCTATTTGTGCCTCTGACCATGGCCACACTGCTGGGTCTTCGAGGCCGTGATATCTCGGAGGGTTCCGGGTTGTTCAACCTGACGCGGCAGGTCGGCGGCAGCATGGGCATCGCCGTTCTATCAACTATGGTTGATCATCGCACCATTATGCATAGAGCGAACCTGGTGGAGTATGTCAGCTTGTTGAATCCGATCGCATTGGAGCGGTTGCGCGGAGTTCAGATGATGCTGATGTCCAAAGGTGCATCGCTGGAGGCCGCGCGTCTTGGTGCGTTGAAGATGATCGACGGTGCCGTCCATGGTCAGGCCACCATCATGGCGTTTGAGGATGTGTTCCATTTCGTGGCTGTGTTCTTCCTGTGTGCGCTCCCGCTTCTGCTACTGTTCAACAAGGGAAAAGCATCCAGGCAGGCAGGCCCAGGGCCGATTGACTGATGGCATATTCCAGCCGATACTGGCAGAGCAACTTATAGATAACATCCGCCAGAAAAGATCGGATTTCACTGTATACATAACGCTAACCCGTCTAGGTGTATAAACCATACCTGAAGGAGATTTCCGTGAGCAACAAAGAGACTGCTGATACCAACGAAAGACGTAAGTCCAACACTTTGTCTGGCTACTTACGTGACAGAAGGGATTCTGGACCAAACGGAGCATTTGTCACCCTCGGTGTAGTGGTGCTCATCGCTGCCGTGGTTGCATTAGGATACCACTACTGGAAATATGCATCCACTCACGTGGGCACCGATGATGCGTATCTGACGGCTAACATCGTGCAGATAGCTCCACAGGTGAGCGGCACCGTGACGCAAGTCTACGTCGATGACAATGAACCCGTCAAGCGGGGACAGCTTATCGCCGTTCTCGATGACGCACCTTACCAGGCGGCCGTCAGACAGGCCGAAGCAAACCTCAATGCGGCGCTGGCCGCTGTGGACAGCAGCAACATCAACGTTGCTCTGACCGGCGACACCGGCAATGCACAGATCAAACAGTCAGAGGCCAATGTCGCCCAGGTGGAGGGAGCCGTTGGTAGTTCGCTGGCGGATGTCCAGCGCATCAAGGCGCAGGTCGGACAGGCGAATGCGACGGCAGCGGGAGTAAAGGCGAACATTAACACCGCTGAGGCTGGTGTCCAAGCGGCGATCGCTATGAAGCAGCGCGCCGATGCTTCCATGGATTCGGCATCAGCCCAAGTGCTCACAGCGGAAGCCGGCGTCAGGTCTGCGCAGGCCTCACTGGAATCCGCCAAAGCGATCTGCGAGAAGGCGATCCGCGATAATGAGCGGTATCAAAAGCTTGTAGCCCGCAGCGTGATCGGCACACAAATGGCAGAACAGGCTGCTGTTGCGGAGCAGACCGCCAAGTCGCAGCTTCAAGCCGCACTTGAGCAGGTGAACTCCAGTAAGGCGGCTTTGAGTTCCAAAAAGGCCGAATTACGAGCCGCGAAGGAACAGGTGAACGCGGCACTAGCGACTGTTGATCAGCAGCGTTCGTTATACGCGGCTTCGAAGCAGCAGTACCTGGCGGCAGATGCGGGCGTGGCTCAAGCCAAAGCTCAGTTACAGTCATCTGTCATGTCTGTGACACAGTCTCAGGCCCGACACAAACAGTCGCTGGCCCAACTGGATCAGTCCAACACTGCACCCAAGCTACTGAAAATGAGTATGGCGACCGCTCATCAAGCGCAAGCCAAAGTGGACCAGTTGCGGGCAGCGCTGGTCGATGCGAAGCTGAAGCTGTCATATACTCGTATCCTGGCACCGGTAGATGGGCGCGTGAGCAAGAAAAGCATCAATGAGGGCGTGCTGGTGCAACCTGGCACACCTTTGATGGCCATCATACCTCCACCATCCCAGAACATGTGGGTTGTGGCGAACCTGAAAGAAACCCAACTTGCACATGTCGCAGTGGGACAGCATGCGGTGATCACGGTAGACAGCTACCCAGGTATGTCGTTCAATGCCACAGTTGGCAGCATCTCTGCAGGCACTGGTGCGAGTTTCTCACTGCTTCCACCTGATAATGCGACAGGCAACTTCACCAAGGTCGTGCAGCGGGTACCTGTGAAACTCATCATGGATCCTGGTCAGAAAGACATAGATCGATTACGCAACGGGATGTCTGTGGCTGTGAACATCACGTTAAAATAGCGGGATGTGTCGAGGAATATGGAGGTATATGATGAATCACACTCTTAAGATCGGCCTCTGCAGGGTGACTGGATCGGCTCTCCTGGTATACGGTTTTCTGACGGCATCTATGGCCAAGCCGGTGAGTATAGACGAATGCGTTCAGACGGCGCTTGTTCAGAACCGGTCTGTACTTCAGTCTGAGCAGAACGCGAAAAGTGCGGCTGGTAAAGTGAAAGAGCTGGCCGGAGCCGGGCTTCCTAAGCTCAGTGTTTTCGGTGTCGCCAGCCAGAGAACGGACGAGATCACGGTTCCTCTGGCGGTGGACATCGACGCCAACATGAAGCTGGTGACGGTCGACGCTCCGCTGGTGCCCAGCTACGTGGCCTCGGCAGGCGTGGCACTGACGCAGGTGCTGGATGTGAGCGGCCTCACCCGCACCGGCGTGAATGTGGCCCGGCTTGGCGAAAAGGTGGCAATGCTGGATATCGGGCGCACACGCAATGATGTGGTGCTTCTGACGAAGCTGGCGTATTACGATGTGCTCCGTAGCGATGAACTCGTGGCGGTGGCGCAGGAAGTGATGAAGAACGCGCAGATACGCAAGAAGACCGCCGAAGCGCTGGTGGAAACTGGGATCAGCTCTAAAGTAGATGTGATTCGCGCCGATGCTGCGATATATGCTGCCCAGCAGAACATCATCAGCTCGCAAAATGCACTGCAGGTGAGTAAGTCGGTGCTGAACCGCGTGCTTGGGCAGGATGTGAACGCACCGATTGACCTGGTGAAGCCTGATGACGTTAGTGTGAACTATCCGAGTTATGATGAGTGTCTGACGGAGGCACTTGCCAACCGTCCCGAGGTGGCGATGGCCTCCACCGCGATTGATGTCTCCAAAGGGCGTCACAAGCTGGCGAAGCGCGGGATGGCTCCAGGAGTCTTGCTGAGTGCTGCAGCGCAGTCTGACGTCGCGCACGGTAGTCCCAGCGACGAGAACGCCTCCATTGGCGTGAAGATCAGCATCCCGCTCTCCGATGGCGGTGAAACCAGAGGCCGTGCAGAACAGGCGGCGTCGGAGATACAGTCTGCGATCATCGCCGACGCTGAGATGAAAGCACAGGTCTCGCTGCAGGTCAAGAGCGCCTATGTTCACATACAGAACGCGGCCGAGAAGCTTAGCACCGCAAACAAGCAGTTGGAGCAGGCGGCTGAGAGCCTTCGGCTGTCGCGCGAACGGTATGAAGAGGGTATGGCCAGCCAGGTTGAGCTAAGCGATGCTGAGCTGTTATATACGCAGGCCCAAACCAGCGTGGTCAACGCCCGGTATGAGCAGTTCGGCACTCAAGCGGAGCTGGATAGAGCACTGGGCAAAAACGCGCATAGTCATTGATGTAGATTAACTAATCAGCGGTTTAGATAGCCAGCACAGCTGCTCCGAGTGCAGTAAATGTATGTATTACAATGAACAGACGCGGAGACGGGAAATGATATGGAAACATTACACGATGCAGAGCACGATGCAGAGCAAGCGCATCTGGCTAAGGTCGCACTTGAACACGATGATGCGGATACACGCAGAGATGCTGTTGACCGAATAATCGATCAGCCGTTGTTGGCGATGCTTGCATTGGAGGCTGATGATGTCGTGGTACGCAAAATCGCCTTCGCTAAGTTAACAGATCATGATTTGGTTTTGAAGCTGGCTCGTGATGCCAATGAGATATATGCACGCAGGATTGAGACACTAAACATGGCCGAACAGGCCAGACTGGCAGGCATTGCCGAGGGACAGAATAGCGTTGCTGTCAGAAAATCGGCTATACGGCAGCTTGCCGATCAGTCTGTGTTAATGCGTTTGGCGCGAACAGATGAAAACACCGATATACGCATTACGGCACTCAGAAAAATGAACAATCAGGCTGCCTTCACCGAATTGGCCTTTTCCGACAAAGATGAGTGTGTGCGTATGGATGCCGTAAAACACCTTTCTAGTGATGTCCTACTTGAGAAGCTGGCCCTGGAGGACGAATCTGCACGCGTCAGGAACGTGGCAATCTGGCATATCGACGATCAAACAATGCTTGCGAACCTGGCACTTACTGCGTCAAGAATCGACGTTCGCAAGACCTCCGTTACTCGCCTAACTGACCGTCTATTGTTGACCACATTGGCTCAAAGTGATGGAGACGAACAGGTCCGAAAACTAGCTGCGAAGAGGTTAAGGGATATCGAAGCTGATTCGCATCCGGTCTAGAACCTTTATGATTCATGAAAAGGTAGAGATAACCAAGCTGCCATCCCTACGCTAGAAATCACTTCACGACGATCACCTGTGACGCTTTGTGCTGCTGCCCAAAGTAGTCGGTGGCGGTGAAGTGCATGGTGGTGCTGCCACGCTTCATACCTGACGGAAGTGAGCATTGCCACAGGTGCGGGTTTTTACTTCCATTCCACAATGCATACGCCGTTGCTGCGACCTCACCCTTTGGCGTCCAGCCTTTTTCGGTGCGCGACATCGGCAAGACAGGGAAACCTGCGATTTGCATCTCAATCTTGGCGCCTTCGCTGCCCACAAAGAAGTTCACCAGCACATCAGTCGAACCTGCATCCGCCGCAGACACGACGTCTGGTGCAGCGATCTGCATCTGGTAATCGGTGGGCTTGCGGGCGGCCTTATATCGAATGCTGAAGCGGTTGCCGTTAAAATGCACTGTGGCGTAGCCGTTGGGAGTGCCATCGCTCATCATCGCATTCGGGATGCCAGTCTCATCAACTGCGCCGCCCCACCAGTTGCCGCAGGATGTGCCCAGCACCACATTCAACAACGGCTGCGGTTGGTCCCAGCCCACGCTTTTACCCATCTGGCTGAAATATTGGTTGTGCCAGTGGGCAGACATCGCCAGAAGGTTCGGATGATCAGCCAGAAGTGCGAACAGCTTTTTACGGTTGTCCGCTTCCATCTCGGAAAATGGGATGTGTGACAACATGACCACCAGTTGGTCTTTGGGCAGGAAAGTAAGGTCGGATTTGATGAAATACATCTGCTGGATGCCGATGCTTCCTGTGTATGTTCTAAAGTCAACCGTAGAGAATGCCGGATTGTCGATGACGAGGAAATGCACCTTCCCCACATCATACGAGTAATAAGAAGGGCCAAAATGCCGTTCGAAGGTCTCATTGATATATTTGGAGTGTTCATATCCGTCGTAGTTGGTGTCGTGATTCCCTTTGACGTAATACTGTGGGTTGCCGATCTGGCCCATCACGGGGATGATATCTTTATATACAGAGAGATCGTCGAACACGATGTCACCAAGAATGGCGGTGAAAGCCGCTTTGGTGCCGATCAGCTCCGCCACGATGTCGCGCGATAGGTAACCCACCTCTTTGGCGTTCCGCACCTGGGTATCACCCAAGATGATCGCATCGAACTGGCTGGGCTCCGACACGGGCGTTAAAGGAAAGTCGATGCTGGTTGGCAGGGGACCAGTCGGCTTATTCCCGGCGTATTTCAGTTTTGGAGAGCCAGACGGTTTATAAGTGTAGAAGAACTTTGGGCGGTTCTGCGCGTCTACGGGTGGCTTCCACTGACTGGGTTTGATGACAAAGATGATATCACCATCGCGGATTGGCAACTGGTATGTGCCGTCTTTGTCGGTGGTGGTGATGACACGTCCGTTGCTGACGCGCACATCAGGCAAACCTGGTTCGTTGAGTTCACGCGTCTTGTTGGCGTTGAGGTCACTATAGACAATGCCTTGTGCCCAGGTGGTGTCAGCGTGAGATATCATCGGGCTGCTGGCCTGCAGCGACAATGCGATCATGACTATTACGGGATGCTTCATGTTCACTCCTCGACGGAAATCTAGTATGTAACTGCTCGTTATAAAGATCATGCCGCCAAACTGCGACGGGTTCCATCAGCCCGCTAAAGCAGGCCTCGTCACCCGTCGCTTATCATCTGGCTGTCCGCTGAAGCGGACGCGGGGATACGCCCTGCGCCGGCCGGAGCGAAGCGACGCCGGCCGCTAATGATCAGCCACGCGGTGAGGAAATCCTCGTAGGGACGCCAGTCCCGTGGGGTGACTGAACCCGTGGCCATTTGCCGAAATCATCAGTTACACCATGGGCTGCCGGGCATGCACGGGCGGGTGCTTGTTATTAATATGTTACCGCTAACGCGGGAACACTGGGCGGCTTAACCCAGGTAGGTTAATGTAATAGCGGTACAATAACCGTAGGATCATAGCGCAAATTGACCATGAGTATGATCACGAGGAGACACCGATGAAAAAGAGTGTGGTAAGCTGCCTGACCATGATGCTGGCGTTGTTGATTGTCAATACTGCGATGGCACAGACAGGAAATGAGATTGTCCGCGCGTTAAAAAGCAACCCTGTCTATATCAGCCCGAGTATGGAAGGGACGGCGGACGTCGCAAAACTTGAGTCTGTTGTCAGTAAACTGAAGCCATTTAACACATATATAGTTGTGGTTCGGAATGTAAATGGCGGTTCTACGCGGCTGGATCAGCTATCCAAATGGCTCAGGACGCAGGTCGGTGTGAAGAACGGTGTGGTGATCGTGTTGAGCCAGACTGGTGTCCGGGCCAGCTCTGATCGTCGCACACCAGATGATGTGACCTCGGTGTTTCAGTCCACCAGAAGCCTGTATACCCGCGGTGATGCTACCGCGTTCTTGACGGCGTTCGCTGAGGGTATCGCCGCTGCACGAGCCACGTCACAGCCCATCTCCACGGGCATTGCTGGTCCAATCAACCTCTGGCCGGCTGTGGGCGGCATCGCACTGTTGGGCGGTGTGGCCTGGGTGGTGGTTCGCCGGAACCGCATGAAGGCGGTCCGTCAGTTTGCGGATAATCTGAAGCCCAAGCAGACGCAGGTGGTGGACAAGATCATGTCGCTGGACCGCGACATCCAGTTCCTTCCCACCAGCGAGGATGCGCTTCTGGCGCAGGAAGAGCGGCAAACCTCCGCGGAGCTGCTGGAAAAATCCACGGCCTTAATTAACACCGCCTCAAGGGCGGAGCAGGTGTGGCGTGCTGAAGAGCTGCTGGACCGCGCCATTGAGCGCACCCACCGATCTGAACTGTATGTGCAACGGGCGAAGGGTGAAAAGGTGGATGTGCCGAAAGAGAGCGTTGAGGAGAAGATGCGCGACAAGAAGGAGTTCCGCTTAAACGGCTGCTTCTTCTGCAGCAAACCCGAAGGCGTGAACATGGAGCCGGTGGAGATGACGCTGGGGAACACCCAGAAGCGTGTGTATGCCTGCCATGATTGCGCGGAGAAAGTGAAGCGCGGTGAACAACCGCTGATGGCCACCATATCCAGTGGTGACCGCCGGCGACCATGGTATGAGGCGGATGACTACGACCCTCGCTACCAGTACGGCAGCTATGGCGGTATGGATATGTTCAGCATGATGGTGATGAGTGACATCATGTTTGGCGGTTGGGGTCATGCCGGTTACGGCAACAATGGCGGCTGGAACGATAATTCCGGCGGGTTTGGTGACGGCAACAGCGGTGCAGATAACGTGGACTTCGGCAACACCGACTTCGGCGGCGATGCTGGCGGAGGCGATTTTGACATCGGCGGTTTTGACGGCGGCGACATCGGCGACATCGGCGGCGGCGATTTCTAGCGATTACCCGGATTGGGAAGGGCTCACAGGAACGTCTGAACCACGGATTACACGGATTTACAGGATGACACGGATGGAGAGGGAACGCCTCACGCGAGGACGCGAAGGTCGCGAAGGTTTGGAGAGTGAAGCTTTGCTTAGGGATCGATCCGTCCGATTCTACTAATCCGTCGGACCGTACGTCTGAACCACGGATGACACGGATTAATTGGATGATACGGATAAGAGACGGAACGCTTCATCCGAAGACTCTGAGGACACGAAAAGTCAGGGCGGCAAACGCCCCGGAGGGGCAAGATTCTTTACAGCCACGGGTAAGCGAAGCGCAACCCGTGGAGGGTAATCAGAAACCATCTACCCACGAACGTGGGTCGAATGGTTCGATGGAGGTGTATATGTCTGGGTCACTGGTATCCAACCACGTTCATATAGTATTTAGCACCAGAAAACGAGCTGAATTGATCCGATCTGACCATATGCAGGCCATCATCGCCCAAATGGTCGATGTAATAGAAAAATACCATTGTCCGGTTCGGGCGATCGGTGGAACTAGTAACCACATGCACATACTTATATCGCTCAACCAAGAGTGCCGATTGTCATATGTGGTGAGGGATGTTAAGGTGGCAACCTCCCATTGGATGCATGAGCAAGGTCTGAATTTCGAATGGCAGGCAGGTTATGGTGCCTTTTCAGTGGGACAACGTGAGTTGGGTTTGGTGACGAACTACATAAGAGCACAGGATATACACCATGCGCGGTTTACATTTGATGAGGAATTCATTAAGATGCTGCGGCATGCTCAGATTGATTTCAACCCGGAGTATGTATTTGGGTGACAGACCCCTTCGGGGTAGAGGGCTTGTTGCTGCTTACCAGGGGTATCGCTTCGCTCACCCCTGGCTGTAAGGAATCCTGCCCCTTCGGGGCGCCGGAGGATGCAGACGACATTGGTAATCGTAGATGTCAGACGATACAAGGTGTCGGAGATTGCTGACATTGGCAAACGCAGTATATGCTTCTCCCTCTCTCTCCTTCGCGGCCTTCGCGTCTTCGCGTGAGACATTCCCCTCCATCCGGGCCATCCGTGTAATCCGTGGTTCAGATAAAAAGCCAGCGGTTGAGACAATCCCGTTCCTCTTCTCCTCATCTCCTCCACTCCTGACTTCTCCCTCCATAGCCATATTTCCCAATCCAGAAAGAAAAGTAGGGATATACTTGACTTTGTAGTAGGGATTGTGACAGACTAATAGTGGAGAACGAATTATGAAGATTACCGCACAAGAAGAATATGGACTTCGATGCCTGATGAACCTCGCTAGAAGGGTGCCGGGTCAGACCGTGAATGCCCGCGAAATATCCGAAGGCGAAGGACTGTCGGTGGCATACGTGGAAAAAATCCTGCATCAGCTCACACGAAGCGGCCTCACCGAAAGCGTGCGAGGTGCTTCCGGTGGATACCGCCTGAAACGCATGAATGATGCCATCACATTGCGCCAGGCGCTAGATGCGCTGGGCGGCGTGATCAACACCATGGATGTATGCGACCAGTACACCGGCTCGCATGAGGTGTGTGTTCACCAGCATGCAGGGTGTGGTATCCGAAGCGTTTGGGGATTCATCGGCGACTATCTGTCGCTGGTATTCGACAGCATCACCCTGAGGGATTTAGTCGACGGCAATTTCCCGATGCAGATGGAGCCGCTCCGGTATGCCAGGGAATCGCTGAGTCCAGCAAATACCGAAAACACTGATCAATTCGTAGCTGCGCCACAGGAGGCAGAACTTAAATGAGCCAGCAACCACTTATAAATATTGAAAATCTGCATGTGTCCGTGCAAGGCAAGCCCATCCTGAAGGGTCTGAACCTGATGATGATGCCCGGCGAGATACACGCCATCATGGGCCCGAATGGTTCAGGTAAAAGCACACTTGCCTCCACGTTGATGGGCCACCCGAGCTTCGAAATTACCGATGGTTCCGTCAGCTTCCGTGGTCAGGACCTGCTGGCAATGAGCGTGGATGAGCGCGCCCGGGCGGGGGTCTTTCTGGCATTCCAGTATCCGGTGGCTATCCCGGGTGTGTCAGTGGCCAGCTTCTTGCGAACGGCTATGAAGTCACTGCATGGTGCAGACATGAGCGCCCGCGACTTCCGCGCTTCCTTGAAGAAAGAGTTCAAGCACCTCACCATGGACGAAAAGTTCGCCACACGGTATGTGAATGACGGTTTCTCGGGCGGTGAGAAAAAGCGGCTGGAAATCGCCCAACTGGGCATGATCAAACCGCACCTGGCGATCCTTGATGAAACAGACAGCGGCCTGGACATCGACGCACTGAAAATAGTGGCCGAAAATGTGATGCGCAACTTCAACGAGTCCGGCGAAATGTCACTTCTGGTGATCACTCACTACCAGCGGCTTCTCCGGTATATCCCTCCCATGGTGGTGCATGTGCTGGCGGACGGCCGCATCATCAAAAACGGCGACAAAGAGTTGGCGCACGAGCTTGAAACCCGTGGCTACGACTGGGTATTGGCGGAGGCTGGAGTTCAGCAGGAGGTCAAGTAGATGGCTGCAGATGACAACGTCCGGAGCATAAGCCCGGAATACGAATACGGATTTCACGACGATGATTTCGTCGCTGCCTTCAAAAGTGAGCGCGGACTGACGAAACGCGTGGTTGAGATGATCTCCGGCATGAAGAATGAGCCGACCTGGATGCTGGAACAGCGGCTGAAGGCGCTCGCTATCTTCGAGAGCAAGCCGATGCCCACCTGGGGAAACACCCAGATGCTCAACGAGATCGACTTTGACAACATCTTTTACTACATCAAACCCTCCGAAAAGATGGGCAGAACCTGGGACGATGTGCCGACTTCAATCCGCGACACCTTTGAGAAGCTGGGCATTCCAGAAGCTGAGCGCAGCCTTCTGGCTGGCGTCAGCGCGCAATATGAATCTGAAGTGGTGTATCACTCCATCCGCGAGGACCTGGAGGCGCAAGGCGTCATCTTTACGGACATGGACTCGGCGCTGCGCGAATACCCCGACATCGTGAAGCGCTATTTCGGCAAGGTGATCCCATCGGCGGACAATAAGTTCTCCGCGCTGAATACGGCCGTATGGTCAGGTGGATCCTTTGTGTATGTTCCTCCGGGCAAGAATGTGGAGATCCCTCTGCAAGCCTACTTCCGCATCAACACGGAGAACATGGGACAGTTTGAGCGCACGCTGATCATTGCGGACGAAGGCTCCCGCGTGCACTACGTGGAGGGCTGCACCGCACCGATCTACAGCTCCGACTCGCTGCACGGCGCCGTGGTGGAACTAGTGGCGCATAAGAGCGCGCATGTTCGCTACACCACCATCCAAAACTGGAGCAAGAACGTCTACAACCTCGTGACCAAGCGGGCCGTAGCGCATGAAGATGCGGTGATTGAGTGGGTGGATGGCAACATGGGCAGCAAGCTGACCATGAAGTATCCGGCCGTCTACCTGATGGGCCGTGGAGCGCGTGGAGACATGCTGAGCATCGCCTTTGCAGGCCGTGACCAGCACCAGGACACCGGCGCCAAGATGGTTCACCTGGCACCCGACACCAGCAGCACCATCGTCAGCAAGTCTATCAGCAAGGACGGCGGTCGGGCAGGCTACCGCGGTCTGGTTCAGGTGAACCCGGGGTGCACCGGCGTGAAAGCGAACGTGCGTTGCGATGCGTTGATCCTGGACGACCAGTCCCGCAGCGACACCTATCCCACGATGAACATCCGTGAGAGCGGCGTGCGCGTGGAGCATGAGGCCACCGTCAGCAAGGTCGGCGACGAGCAGTTGTTCTACCTGATGAGTAGGGGACTGACCGAGCAACAGGCCGTCACCACCATCATCAATGGCTTCTTCGAGCCGTTTGCACGGGAGCTTCCGCTGGAATACGCAGTGGAGTTAAACCGGCTGATCGCACTGGAGATGGAGGGCTCGGTAGGGTAATGGACACAACACAACAGACTATAATGCAAAGTGCAGAGACTATAAGCCAGAGTTTGCGTGAGAACGCCTGGATGACCGAACAGCGGGCCCAGCAGGCAGAGCTGTTCAGCAGCCTGTCGCAGCCCACCCGGAGCGACGAGGGCTGGCGGCGTGCCGATATCAGCGACCTTAACCTGAACGCGTTGGCTGAGCAGCCAAATGAGTTTGAGGCCAGCTTTGGCGATGAGTGCAATACCGCACGTGAACGCGGCGTGTTTCTGGGCAGCGTGGCCACGGCGGTGGGCCATCACCCGGAAATGATGCGCGGACTTTTTGCACAGATTCAAGATGACGACGTGTTCTTGAAACTCACCAGCATGGCGCGGGCACTGTATGGCAAGGGCAGCGCGGTGGTGGTACCCGAAGGGTATGACGCACCCACGCCGATCCGTATGCTCAGCCATCAGGCGGGTGCCGTCGGGTTCACAAGGAACCTGGTGGTGCTTCAGCCGCACAGCCGCTTATTGGTGGTAGACGACCAGAACAGCCCAGATGGTGTGGACGCCTTCCATTCCGGTGTCACTGATCTGTTCGTGGGAGAGGGCGCGGAGCTGGTCTACGTGCAGTTCCAGCGTTGGGGACACGGCATGAGGGCCTTCCAGCATCAGCGCGCCGTGCTGTCCAAGGATGCCAGCCTGACCACCATCACGGTGGCACTGGGCGGTAAGCAGCACAAAGCGCAGGTGGAAAGCGCGTTGTCGGCACCAGGTGCCAGCAGCAACATGCTCGGGCTGGTGTTTGGGAACCAGAAACAACAGTTTGACATCCGCACCGTGCTGCGGCATATCTCGGCTGACACGCAGAGCGATCTGCTGTTCAAGAGCGCGCTGGAGGACGAGGCCTATTCCGTCTACTCGGGCTTGATCCGCATCGACTTCGGTGCGCAGCGCACGAATGCGTACCAGAAGAACGAGAACCTGCTGTTAAGCAGCAAGGCCCATGCAGAGGCATTGCCTGACCTGGAAATCCTGGCAGACGATGTGAAGTGCTCGCACGGCGCCACCATCTCTCCTGTGGATGATGAGATGCTGTTCTACCTGGCCAGCCGAGGCATGGACAAACGGTCGGCGGAGCGCTTGATTGTGGAGGGCTTCTTCCGGCCGGTCATCGACCGGATCATCAGCGAAGAAATGCAGGACATCGTGACCAACGAGTTGAATACCAAAATCCGACACCAATAATCATCAAGGATCAAACACATGAAATATCTATTGCAGGCATCAAACGACATAGAGAAAGGCTCCACCAAGGTGTTCGTGGTGGCTGGTCGGCGCATTCTTCTGGCACATACCAAAGAGGGCGAATATTACGCCGTGGACGATCTGTGCTCACATGATGGCGCCGCGCTGGATACCGGCGAGCTTTACGGCTATGAGGTGGAGTGCCCGCGCCATGGTGCCTGCTTTGATATCCGCAGCGGCAAAGTACTGACCCTGCCCGCCACCGAAGACATCACCAGCTACCCTGTGACGGTGGATGATGCCGGAATCAGCGTGGAGATCAACTGACCAATGAACAGTGACTGGGCGAAAATACGAGCGGATTTCCCGATACTCAAGCGCGAGTTCTACGGCAAGCGGCTGGTCTACCTCGACTCGGCGGCGACCTCTCAGAAGCCGCGCCAGGTGATCGAGGCGCTGACCAGCTACTATAACAACAGCAATGCGAATGTTCACCGTTCTTTATACTCGCTGGCTGCGGAGGCCACGGAGCTTTACGAAAGCTCGCGCCTAAAACTCAGCCAGTTTCTGAATGCACCCTCTGTGGAGGGCGTGGTGTTTGTGAGGAACACCACCGAGGCGATCAACCTGGTGGCCAGGAGCTGGAGTGAGGCGAACCTGAAACCCGGCGACTTGATCGTGTTGACGGAGATGGACCACCACAGCAACATCGTCCCCTGGCAGCTTGCCGCCAAACGCCACGGAGCAACTTTGCATTACGTGCCGTTTGGTGCGGATGGTCTGTTGGACCTGGATGACTACCGCGCCGCACTGGCCAGAGGGCCGAAGATGGTGGCCTTCACGCACGTCAGCAACGCGCTGGGCACCATCAACCCGGTGCAGCAGATGACCGAGTGGGCCCATCAGGCCGGAGCCACCGTGCTGGTAGACGGCGCGCAGTCGGCACCTCATATGCCTGTAGATATCAAGGCGATCGGCTGCGACTTCTACGCCATCAGCGGACACAAGATGCTGGGCCCGATGGGCATTGGCGCACTCATCGCCAAGCCGGAACAGCTACAGAAGATGCCACCCTTCCTGGGCGGCGGCAGTATGATCAATCGAGTCGAGCGTGAATACAGCACATGGGCAGAGATACCCAACAAGTTTGAGGCAGGCACGCCCAACTGTGCCGACGTGGTGGCGCTGGGAGCGGCCATCGACTACCTTCAGGAGATCGGCATGGAGCAGGTGGCGCAGCACTCGCAGAAACTGGCTCAGCTAGCCATGGAGATGCTTCTGGCGGAGGGTGACATCGATCTGTTTGGCCCTGGTCCTGGTGTGGACAGAGGCGGGCTGATCAGTTTTAACTTCAAGCATGTACACCCACACGATGTGAGTCAGCTTCTGGACAGCGAAGCGGTGGCCGTAAGAGCAGGGCACCACTGCTGTCAGTTGGCCATGCGCAAGCTGGACGTGGCCGCCACCGTGCGCGCCAGCTTCTACATTTATAACAATGAAGAGGACATCAAAGCTCTTCAGCATAGCCTGCAAGCAGTCAGAAAGGTATTTGGCACCTACAATGGATGAAGGACTTTATCGAGAGATCATTCTCGATCACTATCAAAACCCGCGCCACAAAGGCTGTTGCAACACGGCCAACTGCAAGGCGCATGGTCATAACCCGCTCTGCGGCGATGACATCACCATCACGGCGCATCTGGAAGCAGGCAAGGTGAAGTGCCTCTGCTTTGACGGCAAGGGCTGCTCGATCAGCCAGAGCTCCGCCAGCATGATGACCGAGGCTGTGATCGGGCTGTCGATCGAAGAGGCCAAGCATGAGATCAAGAAGATCAAGGCGATGTTCAAAGGCGAGGCGCATGAGGCCATTGACGAGGACAGCGACTTAGCCACTCTGGAGGGCGTGAAGCAGTTCCCTGTGCGTATTAAGTGCGCACTGCTGCCTTGGACCACCCTAGAAGAAGCATTGGAGGAACCCAGTGAAGCTTGATGAACAGCAACTCGAAATCTGCCGCGAAACTCTGAAGAACGTGGTCGACCCTGAGCTGGCGATCGACATCGTAAACCTGGGTCTGGTGTACGGTGTGGACAGCGATGAGGATGGCAAAGTGCTGGTGACCATGACTCTGACCAGCCCTGGATGCCCTCTGGCACCCGAGATCGAAGCTGATGTGCGCATGTACCTGAAGGAGCTGCCTTTTGTCACCGACGCCATGGTGAACTGGACCTGGAGTCCGCGCTGGGACCCTGAGACGATGGCCTCCGAAGACGCCCGCCTGGATCTGGGCCTCTGGTAGTCACCGTGTGTTCGTGCGGCGTCGGGTGGCAGGATTGAGGCGAATGCGGTAAAATATTGCGGGACACATCGCGGGGTGTAGCTCAGCTTGGTAGAGCGCTTGCTTTGGGAGCAAGATGTCGCAGGTTCGAATCCTGTCACCCCGACCACCACTTGTCCCAACTCCACAGTTTTTCTTCACAGATCATCCGCTTGTATGCATCACCCGGAGAGGGAAATTCTCACGCGAAGACGCGAAGGCGCGAAGAGGGAGAGGGATTCTGTCACGCGGAGCCGAAGAGTGCGCGGAGGGATAGCCTGGACCTCTAAAGTCACATCCTGCTATTTAAAATCTATAGCTATACACTTCCAAGAATCATCTGCCTTATCCTCTTCCAACAAGCATGTAAAACTTTTCCGAAGAGTGGCCCCGAAGGCATTTTGCGAATCAAAATATCCAAAAACGCTATACTGATTTTCCGTCAACTGCTCGATTTTCACACCTTCGGCACCGGAGTTCGGAAATACTGCAGAAGTCGGCGACACTAGTTTTTTCTTCACAAACTCACATGCACATACCCATACTTCCGATGAGTTGAATTGTTGCTGACTAGATGCCGTAGTGGAACTTGAATCTTTTGGCTTATCTGAGTTGGTCATGCCTAGTATGAACACAATAATAACCCACACTAGAACGCTCAATGCCATTATATTGGTTTTCGTGGTAAATCGTCTGGACTGTCTGGCGGATTAACCAGGTATAGGACGTTGGTTTGCTTGTTTACCAGGAGAAACTGACGATTGTGTTCTTTGCGGTTGGCTACTGGCTTGTGCTGCTTGCTGACGCCGCTTCACCTCGTTGATGTCTGGTGCGCCAGGCCGCTGATATGGCTTGCAATAAGGGCAGTATACATCGGATTCCCGTAATGAACGGCGGCAATTTACGCAATACACAGGATACGGGATTTTTGACGCCATTGTGACACCACCTCACATTCGACATGCCATAATAACAGTATTATACCTGTGTATTTACATTGAACGATCAGCATGATGATCGATCGGATATTAGATTCTATTCATCAAACTCAAAAGCGATTATTGTCCAATTATCACTGCTGATATTTTCTTTAAGGATACAGGTGAACCATGTTCTTAACATGGCACCGAATGAATTTTGCGAATCTACATACCCACGCACTGTATAGGAATCGGGTGAAATTTCGTTAACTACTACACCAGGTTCAGATGAATATGGAAATTGGGCAGAATGTGGTGATTTTAACTTGGCCCTGACATATTCGCACGTCATTACCCAGGCACCCGATATATTGGCTACATGCTGAGGTGGCGCTGGTGGTGTCGGTGGAGTTTCACTCAACAACCATGGTGTGGGCTGTGGCTGTGTATTCACATTCGGCCTCGAATTGATACCGCTAGGAGATCCAGCAGTATGAGTTTTATTAATCGATGAAGGTGTGTCAGATAAATATGAAGGACTAAACAATGCGATTAACACAATCACTCCTAGAACGCCCATTACTACATTCGAACAAGATATGCCAGACCGCACTGGTGGTATTTGCGCAGGCGCCTGCGGTACCTGTAGTCGTGCCTGTGGCGGCGGGGGTGTGATGATAGGCTCTTGTATAGGTTTCGCTTGTTGCGCTTGCTTGGCTGCTATTGCTTCTTGTTGCGTTTTCCAAGATACTGCTTGTTCATTTGGTGGTTGCGCTTGTTTAGCTCCTTGTGCTGCCTGCTGCGCTGTTTGCTGACGCCGCTTCACCTCGTTGATGTCTGGTGCGCCAGGCCGCTGATCTTGCTTGCAATAAGGGCAGTATACGTCGGATTCCCGCAATGAACGGCGGCAATTAACGCAATACACAGGATACGGATTTTGTGATTCCATAGTGATACCACCTCACTTTACAGATAGTATGCCCACGTTTGCTACAAAACGATAATACTACAAAGGTCACTTGCCCTTCTTTGTGGTTCGACCATTGGCCGGGCACGAGGACACCCGAACACTACGGTTGTTTACAAAACAACGCCGGAAATACACGGCAAAACAATATCGCCTCGGTCCTCTAGTTAGCTGCGATGAACCGGCTATTCATCTTGCAGTGAAACAACAGGCCCAATGGCCTGTGTTACTTCAGTATCATCTATCTTCGCTTTGTATGTCCATGCGGTTCCAGGACCTAACTAATCTATGCCTGCCGAGGTACGGCCCAACAAGCTGCCTGAGCTGTCATATAAGTCATACGTGATTTTAATATACGAAAAAGTTTTCTTTGAAGTGTTTTTGATTGTTCCAGCAATAAAACGGCTACTTCCTATGGTCTTTATATAACCCGGAGTAGCTATAAACCATATTGCAGGCTTTTTACGCTCAGTTGTTCGAGATCCTACACGCTCGAATGTTTCATCAGGCTGACCTTTTTTAATCCATTCCCACGGAGCTACTTGCTTACCGTGGTAGCCCCATAGTCCAGCCTTTACTGCCTGCGCTTTTTCTTGAACTAGCTTATATTTCTCGCTGTTCGCCCAAGCATGGCCTTTTTCAACCATGATGGCGTTTATATCTTGGTCACCTAACTTTACATAACCTATGATAGAGTTCCAGCGGTCGCGACCTACTTCGTCCACAGTAATTTGCTTACCGTAGACCATAACACTCAGTGCTCTTGTTGAGATATTCTCGCAGAGTTGCCCAACTTCCGGTGCATCGATGCCGTATAGCGATACGTGCTCGGTCTTTCCATTTTGGCACTTTACCGTGATCGTGTTACCATCGGCTACCGCCGAAACTGTAGCTGTGATTGGTGCCGATATACCGGGTAATGCCATCACAAATAGAACGGGTACGATTAGCCACATTGCGGAAACCGAGGCGTATATTCGGGACATGAGCGATTCTCCTTTTCAAGGCGCACTCAAGAATTGTTTTTATGATCAATCATGACTTATTCCTGTCTGTTAGCCCAGAATGTGTTCGTGTAATGACATTAGTATACCCACATTTCTGCAGAAACGATCAGCATATTTCGTTATTTTGTATATAACCGTATGATCTGTTAATTGACCCACAGTATCCGATGTTATTTCTAAGCCGATACAGCTACGGATCAGCTATTCTTGAGCGTTTTAGCATGCCACTGAATATGGAGGCGTAAGTTGCGTATCTTTGCTCACATTGTGCAGGCGCCACACTATGCCTGTGCTACTTGCGTTTTGCTATGGCCTTCTGAAGCCTTGTGATGCTTCGTTGGATTGTTTCAATCTGTGGTTGTGTTGGCACAACTCCAGTACGTCCTTCAGCCATAGCGATCAATAGATCCAAAGCCTTCTGCTTCTCACCCATCTTTTCGTAACACATACGAAGACGGTCAAGATGCTTATATGCCGATAGGTGATCAGTCAGTTCATACATAAAATACTGCGCACACTTGACGTAGTTCTCGATCTTCCAAAAGCTCATACCATCCTCACGACGTTTCGCAAGGCTGTTGTTGATAGCAATATCTAGTTTGCGCCACGTGTCATGATAATTGTTATATACAAGCCGCTCTGAAAGCTCTTTTAGTGGACCAATAGGTGTCCCACTGTATATTTCATCCTGCAGCCATAACACAAGCAGATTGGAATAGTCGAGGCAATTCATTGATCCTGGAAGAGGAGGCAGGTTTTGCATTCCAGTTCGATTCGATGGCTTACCGAAGTAGTAACCAATTTCAACACTCAAAGATAAATCAGGTTGTGTGAACACATCTCTACCTGTCAGCCCACGTAGTTTCATCTGATTAGATACAAGAATCAAATGTGTGCCAAGTCCAGGGAACTTGCCATAGTTGAGGTGGAACATTGCGTCAGAAGCGCTGTAACCTTCAGGCTTATGCGGAATGATCTGAACGGTGGCTTGCGGGGGTATAGGCACGTTGTGCGATCCGACATTCGTCTCTTTGGTAGCAAGGTAGTAGATAACCACACCAAATGCAAGCAACCATAGTAGATATGTATAAACTGTGCCTGCAATAATAACCAGCCCGATCGCACCACCTATAAGCACTTTGCGTATGGTGGGATCATCAAGCGGATTAATCTGCACTGGCTTTGCTGTCTGGCGAACTTCACCGCTGGCACTCCGTCCGCATCTGATGCAGTATTGTGATGATGCCGGCTGAAGGCTGCCACAGTGTAGGCAGGTGCGCATAGGATTAGGTGTGGGCATATCGGAATCCTCGAGCCACAGAGATTAGTTACAGCGTTACGTTCACTGTAAGTATTCCGATATCCTTCTTTTTGCTTTGGTTTTCTGCAGCCGAAGGTTAGTTACACATCTTGCTCGATTAACATCGTTGCACATTCCGATGTATTACGCATAACGGCGTTATTAGTCTGTAGAAGAACCCATTCTCTTCACCATACCCAGCAAATCGGCGGTCATCCAATATGCTCGCCGTAGAATATACCCGGTCTGCCTACCGCCTCGATAACCGCCCGTAACCAGATGACGATACCTGCCATGCCACCAATAGCAACACTAGTACCAATCCGAGCTTAAACTTCCAGCTACCATACCTTTAGGTGTAAATCCAACGATAGTGACCGCATCTCTCCATCCGAACCTGTCCGTGCCATCCGTGTAATCCGTGGTTCAGACAAAAAGCAGCTCAGACTATCTGCCAAACTCAACTATGAGAGTCGCGGAAATCTTCTACCAAACGCGACAACCCGTCCATTCGCTGGTAGATATCTTTACGATGGCCTGCTCTGACGATCAGTACATACAACTCCTGCTGAATGACGGCATATACAATCCTGTAGTCACCTTGGCGGATACGGTAACAGTCATCCTGCCCTGCGATCTTGCGGCATCCAGCAGGCCGAGGGTCTTCCGCTAGACGGTCAATTTGCTCTGCGAGCTTGGCTTGTATCTCTTTTGGTAGCTTGGCAAAAGAATCCATGGCTTTGGCTGTAAACTCAATGCGGTAACTCAAAGCCCTAGTTCCGATTTAACCTGCTCCCAGGGTAGTGTCTTACCTTCACGGATTTCGTTCAGCGTCGCCCGTATATCGTCAGAATCAATATCATCTTCAAGCCGATCGATGATCTTTTCCAGCAACATGAGATCTTCAAGAGGGATGATGGCTACCATCTTCTTTCCGTTGCGCGTGACCACCACCCGATCTTTCGAAAACGCCGTATGGCTCACTAGCTCGCTGAATGCGTTTCTCGCTTGTTCCGCCGTGATTGTCGTCATTTTGAAAACCTCCAAAACTTGCAGACTGTACAGTTATTGTACCTGAGTTTAGATACCAACCTTGCATCCAAACAGCACCTCTCCATCCGAACCCATCCGTGTCATGCGTGTAATCCGTGGTTCAGACAAAAAGCAGCTCAGACAACACGATGGCTGCTCTGACGGCCAAAAATACAAATCCTGATGCATGACTCCCATAGCGCAAGCTGCCGATGTATACTGAAACCGGTAAGTGCAGTGATCAGCAAAAGACAGGGTTACCCGGTTCTGCATGGGTGATCTGGACAAAATAGGAGCTATCATGGCGATAATTGGTATAAGCGGCAGCCCCACCCCCAACAGTAATGTAGATAGAATGGTCCAGATGCTGCTACACGAAAGCGGCAAGGAAACCAAGTTTGTAAAACTGAGCAAACTCAATTTCTTTCCCTGTCGGGGATGTGCCCATCTCTGTGCAGCTACTGCCATGTGTGGTCAGAAAGATGATTTGCATCCCTTTCTCGCTGACATCAGAGATGCGGAAGCTTTGGTCATCGGAAGTCCCAGGCATCATGGCACGATGACGGCCTCGACATATAGCTTTTTCTCACGTCTTTGGTGTTTTCTCCACGATAACTGTGTTATTTACCATAAACCTGTCGTTTTTGTCTCATCTGGTCTTTGTGATAAAGAACATGCTCGAGGGACCTTTGGTGCTTCATTGGTTCAAGAACATGAGTTCAATGTGTTGGGTGAAGTGTATTACCAGAGCTTTAATCCCCCATGTATTAAGTGTGGCAAAGGGAATACATGTATGAACCACGGAGGGCTTTGGAATCTGCTGGGTAGAAATGAAGAGGCACTTCGGAATTACGACCTATCAGCTCATCACTTTACCCAGTTTGAAGAGGACCAGGAGACCATCGATGAGATTATAAGGTATGGAAAAATACTTTCAACCCTCTAAATGCATCAAGAAAAGAAACTTATAGATGACGGGAGAGAGCAAATATGACTGCGCACAATGAAAACACTGATCCGCGCGGGGGCAAAAAGACCGTAATGTCTGTTCGACCCTGGGGAGATATCCATATGGTCGTGCGGAACCAGAAATGTTCCGTTGATCTGACTCACGTTAAGCCAGGGGAGAGGGCCAGTCTCCACTCCCACGCTGTGCGTACTGAACTTTTTCACTTTATGGACGATGGGGCCTATTTGGAAATTGATGGTGAGATCACCAGGCCAAAAGCCCACGAAGAAGTACTCATCCTGCCGGGTATGCAGCACCGTTTCTGGGCGGAAAATATAGATTTTCGCATGTTGGTGGTCTGTTTCGGAGAGTGGACGGTAGAAGATCAGGTCCGTCATGAAGATGACTACGGCCGTGAAGGCACTAGGCTAGAGATCTAACCATAAAGATTTCGTGGGAGTGAACCAAGCAGAAGCAACCAAAACCTTACCCTCGCCATCCGCAAACCCCCGTACCCTCTGTGTCCTCTGTGTCCTCTGTGGTTCAGACTTCTCTTCGGTCTGCATCACGGAGTAAGTTATACGGGATATTGTTCATAGAATGAATCCGGTCTGCCGACTGTCTCAATAACGGCCCATAGCCAGAAGACGATACTCGCTACGCTACAAGTCACCACACTTAGTACCAGTCCCAGCCAAAACTTCCAGCTATCATATCTGTAGGTGTAAATCCAAGTGAAGTGACCAAATATGATTGCCAGGATCAACGCGGTGGATTTGTTTTTCACAGGGGCATTGGTCAGCCGATAAGGGGCCATCGGCAGCGGTTCCTGGAATCCCGGATATTGCGATTGCCTGGCCGCGATTGCTTCCTGTTGTGCTTTCCATGATATTGCCTGGCCACCTGGTTGTTGCGGTTGGCTAGCTGCCTGCGCTGCCTGCGCTGCGGCTTGTTGACGCATCTTCTCCACGTTGATGTCTGGCGCGCCCGGCGGCTGGTCTTGCTGGCAATAGGGGCAGCACACGTCGGTTTCCCTTATTGCACGGCGGCAGTTCACGCAATACACAGGATAGGGGTTATTCGACGCCATGAAGCCACCTCGGATTTCTGATCGGTAACGACATCAGTATACCCACGTTGACCACAAATAAGACGGACCACGGATAAAACGGGTGACGCGGATTATGCGGATGGGGAGAGGGATTGGTCCATCCGCGGTTCAGACGGGGAATGTCCTGTCTGAACCGCGGATTTACCGAAGGGCAGTATACCTTTAGTCGCCGATGGCGCCAAAATGGCGGTCAATCACCACGTAATCGAACAGGTTGACCTGTCCATCGCCGTCAAGGTCCGCCACGGGATCGCTGCTGTTGAAGCGGCTGTCTAGCTGCACATAGTCGAACAGGTTTACCTGGCCGTCGCCATCGGCATCGCCGTTGACCAGCGCGGCGTTCAGGCTTTGTTCTGCCGCCACATTGCTTAGCTTCGTCGTTAAGAAGTGCGGGCTGGCGATGCGGATGTCATATGGCGGCTGCAGATAGCTGGAGAGGTTGAAACGACCGTCTGGTTGTGGGATCAAGCTGAGGCACTGACTGACACTTGGGTCTGCAGTGCTGCTGACGTATGCCGTGAGCTGCCGCGAGGCCATACTGCCTGTGAAATCGCCCAGTTGCACCTGCCCGGAGAGCTGCTTCACGCCGCGGATGACTGTGGTAGTGTTGCGATACACATCAATTGCGAGGATGCCGTTATTGGGAGCTGGCACGGAATACACCTTGTTGTCATTGCTTCCCCAGATCACCAACGACCCGTCGCGCTTCAAACCGACCGCATGTTCGTATCCGATATCCGCAGCGATGAAATCCTGGTTGGGTTCTGGCACCGTATGATACCCCCAGTTGTTATAACCCCAGCAAACGATAGACCCATCTCTCTTCAATCCGATGGTGTTTCCGTAACCTGCGGATACTGACATGAAATCAATGTTTGGTGCCGGCACTACACAAGCATTACCAAAGGATGAGCCCCAACAGACCACTGAACCATCACGCTTAATCGCGGCTGAATGGTGAGCTCCCGCAGAGATCGCCATAAACTCCTGGTTCGGTGCGGGTACCGTGCCTTTACCCGCTTCGTTCGATCCCCAGCAGAGGACAGAACCATCACGCTTCAATCCCATCGTATGGTCATCACCCGCAGAGACCGCCATAAAGTCCTGGTTTGGAGCCGGAACACTACACTGGCCGTCAGTATTCAGACCCCAACAAGCGATCGAGCCATCCTGTCGGAGTGCCGCTGTATAGCCGATACCTACGGTTATTGAGGTGAAGCCGCTGTTGGGTTCAGGAACACTACATTGTCCAACGTCGTTCTGTCCCCAGCAAACCACCGATCCGTCAGCTTTCAATCCTGCGGAGTGGTCGGTGGTGTAGGCTACACTCGTGAAGTCTTGATTGGGTGCAGGTATGTTCAACTGGCCACTGTAGGCAGCTCCCCAAAACACCAGTGTTCCATCGCGTTTCACCCCGACGGTGTATGAATAGGCAGATGAGACCGATGCGAAATCTTGGTTGGGAGCCGGCACATTGCACTGCCCCGTGTCATTCAATCCCCAGCAAACCACTGAACCGTCGCGTCTCACGGCGGACGTATATGAATCTCCAGCATCTATAAACGCAAAGTCCTGGTTAGGCACAGGAATGTCACATTGGTTGCGGTCGTTAGTTCCCCAGCATACCAGCGTTCCATCGCGCTTCAGGCCTACAGAAAAGCCGTTGCCCGCTGAGACGGCGGTAAATTCTGAATTTGGCATGGGTACATTACACTCGCCGTTTGCATTGGTACCCCAGCAGACTACCGAACCATCACGCTTCAATCCGATAGAGTGGGTATAAGCTGTATCGACCGCAACAATATCTTTATTAGGTGACGGTGTTGCTGATGAATTTCCCCAGCAGACTACCGAGCCATCACGTTTCAGTCCGACTGTCTGCGTAAAGCCAATAGCGATGGCAGTGTAATCGATGTATGACGGAGGGTAGCTGCTTGGTATGCCAATGAATACTATTGTACCATCGCGTTTTATCCCATATGTTCCCGACCCCCCTGTGGACACAGCCGTGAAACCGCGATTTGGTGAGGGCAATACACAGTTGTTGTTTAGATTAGAACCCCACAAGACGATGCTTCCATCCCGTTTCAGGCCTGCGCAGGAGCTTGATCCCGCTGCCACAGCAGAAAACCCGCTGAGTTCGCCCGGTACACTAACTTGATAACCCCAAGTCTCGATGGTCCCACCTAGTGCCAACGATCGCGAACTGCAGTAAATCACCATGAGTAAAGAGATACACCATACCGGGATACCGATCAGTAATGCTTTCACGGACGTCATATCATACCCTCCACGGATCAGATTCGATTTGGTGCCGGCGATGGAATATGCCAGCGGTTCAGGTGTTCTAAAGATTCTCAGTCGCCGATGGCGCCAAAATGGCGGTCAATTACCACGTAATCGAACAGGTTGACCTGCCCATCGCCGTCAAGGTCAGCCATGGGGTCATTGCTGTTGAAGCGGCTGTCTAGCTGCACATAGTCGAACAGGTTCACCTGACCGTCGCCATCGGCATCGCCGTTGACAAGCGCTGCGTTCAGGCTTAGTTCTGCGGCCATATTGCTTAGCCTCGCTGTCAGGAAGTGCGGACTAGCGATGCGGATGTCATATGGCGGCTGCAGATAGCTGGAGAGGTTGAAACGGCCATCTGGTTGTGGGATCAAGCTTAGGCACTGGCTAACACTCGGGTCCGATGTGTTGCTGACATATGCCGTGAGCTGCCGCGAGGCCATACTGCCTGCAAAGTCGGTCAGTTGCACCTGCCCAGAAAGCGACTTGAGGCCACGGATGATGGCTGATGAACCACCGTTGGCTCTGATCGCCAGGATCCCGCTATTTGGGTTCGGTATGACAGAAGGGCCACTGTCATATGACCCCCAGAAGACTGCAGTTCCGTCACGCTTCAAACCTATTGCATGACCTCGACCCATGGCGATGGCCGTAAAGTCCTGGTTGGGTTCTGGTATTCTGGAAAGATAGGTGTCATTGGGCCAGATGACGATCGAACCATCCCGCTTCAATCCTAAAGTGAATCTTTCTCCTGCAGAAACAGCCATGAAGTCACTATTGGGCTCAGGCACCGTTCGTATGGCTGAGGTACCACCCCAGCACACGACAGAGCCATCACCCTTCAGTCCGGCAGCGTGATTAACACCTGCAGATATCGCCACAAAACCCTGATTCGGGATAGGCAAGCTGGTGTCGCTGCTTGATGTATCTCCCCAGTCCACCACTGAACCGTCACTTTTCAAACCTACCGTGTGAGCACCGGAAGTAGATACAGCAACGAAGTCTTGGTTAGGTGCTGGTACAATTAAGCCATTATTGTTTGGGCTTCCCCAACACACTATCATTCCGTTACGTCTCAAAGCCACCATGTGTCCATTCCCTGCGGATACCGATATAAAGTCATTGTTTGGCGCAGGCACGTTGCACTGACCAACATCATTCATTCCAAAGCAGGTGATCGAACCATCCTTTCGCAATACTGCGGTATTGTAAGCCGCCACAGATACATCGATGATCTCCTCATTCGGAACCGGCAGGCCACACTCTCCATCTTGAGACCCCCATGATACCACCGTGCCGTCGCGCTTCACTCCGCAGGAGTGAGCGTATCCTGCACTGATGGAAGCCCAATCACGATTAGGTTCCGGAACTACACACTGTTTGTCCGTATTATATCCCCAGCAGACGATTGATCCATCGCTCTTCAGACCCATGATATGCCCGGCGCCGGCACTAATTGATACGAAGTCTGCATTTGGCACGGGCACATCACGCTGACCACAAGCATCACTACCCCAGATCACCACTGATCCGTCACGTTTTAGTCCAACTGCGAACTCAGCGCCAGCACTAATCGCTACAAAGTCTTGGTTAGGTTGAGGCACGTTGCACTGTCCTGCACTATTGTCACCCCAACAAACCACCGATCCATCATTCTTAAGTCCCACATTAAAGGTCATGCCCGCAGAAACAGCACTGAAGTTTTCGTTAGGCTCAGGTGTGATATAGTTTGTGGGATAGCTGTCTCCCCAACAAATGATTTTGCCTTCAACTGTCAGTCCTGCCATATGCGAAAATCCCGCTGCAATAGCAGTGAATTTCTGGTCCGGGTTCCTATAACCAAAGCTACCCCAGCAAACCACCGTGCCGTCAGTCTTCAATCCTGCAGAGAACCTGAATCCTGAAACCACGGAGGTAAAACCACTGTTAGGTAAGGGAATTTTACATTGTTCTTGTCCGCTATACCCCCAACCGACAAGGCTGCCGTCGCGCTTCAGGCCTATTGTGTCCATATATCCTGCAGTAACGGAGCGGAAACCTGTCAGTTGGCCTGGTGCCAGAACCCGCATGCCCCAGGTTTCCACAGTTCCACCCTGGGCGAAGCAGGCCGCGGTGGACATCAGAAGGAAAACAGTTGTTACTGACTTGCGGCAAAGAGACAAAAGCTGCGGCAGATGCATTTGAGATACCCTCGTTTACTATGTTATGACCCGATATTACCTGCAGATACAGCGAGCACAAGCAAGGAAGTGTCACATCAACGAAACACCGTGTGACCGTATACAGTCAGTAGTTTACATCAAATAGGTAAGAAAGGGAAACCATCGGATGCGAATTATTGAGACGAGTGATACTGATCATCTTGACGCTGTTACTTCAACTTTGTGCCCGTGATGGTTCAGCCACTCCTTATCGGCTAATATGGAACTGATCTCGGTCTTCGGAGGGTGAATACCATGCGTCCACTGCTTCGCGAATACTTGCTCCGCCTACTGCTGGTGCTGAGCACGGGTGTGATATTCGTCGTGTTCTCCGAGCTGATGTTTTGGGGACGCTACGACTTTGCGAAAAACATCCCTGCCGAATACTTGCACACTGTGCTGGCCTATTCGTTCATGGCCTGGGTGTTCCTTATTGTGGTGCGTCTGTTCCGTGTGCGCAGTCTGCATGCGCTGTTTATGGCCGGAGCGGTGTTCGGATGGCTGTGCGAAGGCATTTTTGTTCAGACGATGTATGATGACTTTCCAATAAAAATCTCCTTCACCGGTCTGGCCTGGCACGCGTTGTTGACGGTCTGCTGCGGTTGGTATCTGTTCCGCAGGTTGATGCTGATGGACAGCCCTCTGCCGACACTGAAGGTTTCCGTTTTGGCCGGGCTGATATGGGCATTGTGGTCAGTTTGGTGGTGGATCACCAAAGGGTTGGTGTCTACACCGGACGAATATGCCGTTTACGCCATCATTACGACCGTGATGTTGATTGTGGGGCTCCGGGTGTCAGCGATGATACCCTCGGCGGTTTTCCGACCCTCGAAGGGTGATATCATAGTCACCATGCTTTTGGTGCTGCTGTTCTACCTATTAATAACCATCAGAGCGAACCATTTGGCACTGACTGTTCTACCGGTCTGCATGGGATTAGCCTTTTACGCGCTGAACAAGAACAGGCAGGCTGAAACCGAACCTGATGTCCTTCAGCAGCTTGACGGTAGGGTTTACCCGTGGAACTATGCTGCCATTCTGGTGATGCCTGCCGTTTCGACGGCTGTATATGCGATTCTCTATTATGCGCACATACGGCTGCGGACAGGGCCTGTGTTCTACCTGGGTTTGACCACCGCGGGGTTCACCCTGTTCTTTTACAGCTTCATCCGGCTGGTGCGCAGAAGGTGAGCTGGTGCACCATTCTGTGATCGTCTGAACCGCGGATTACGCGCAATCCGCGTAATCCGTGGTTTAGACAACATCACGCGGTTCGGACGAATCAACCTCCTCACACTTGAACTCAACGCCCAGAACGGGCACAATAAACACGCAATAGTCTCAAATTCGAACACACTATTAGGAGATTTCTGTGAATAACCTTGTGCTCACCCTTGCGGTGGGATTGACCTTGCTGCCGTTCATTTGCCATGCCCAAACCGCTGTGGGGACCGGCTTCAGTACCAACCCGGATATGCAAATCGCCGCCGACATGGCCGCCTTTCAAGCGAAGCGTGAACTGAAAGGTGCGGCGCCGAAGCTAGTGCTGGTGGCCGATGGCTACCGCGGTGACAAGCAATTGATGCTGAACCGCATCGCGAAATACTTCCCAAAACAGACGATTTACGGCGGGATGAGCTTTGGTGCGATCTGTGACAAGGGCTTCGCACGCGGCAACAGCATCGCGGTGGTGGCGATCGCCGACCCTAAGATGAAGATCACCGCCGCGAGGGCCGATGGTGTGAAAGCCGATATGCACAAAGCGGGTGTGAGTATCGCCAACGGGCTGGGGTGCCAGGCGGGTTCCGCCGTGAGCGTGATGCTGATGGGCGACTGCCATGTGCCCACCGATCAGACGCTGGTGGAGGGTGTACAGAGCGTGTTGGGTGACAAACTGCCGATATACGGCGGCTCCACCTCCTTTGAGGCTGACAGTTACTATCAGGGCGTGGCACGCCGCGACTCGGCGTTCGGCATCGCCACTATGAACAGCAAGGCCGCCAGTGTGCTGGCCGGCGGCAGCGCGAACGAGAAAGAAGCACTCGCCTTGGCCCTCCAGAGCATGAAGACAGCACTGCAAACCAACGGCAACAACAAAATGCTGATGTTGTTTGAGTGTGCGGGTCGACAAGGGTTGTTCAGCGACTGCGACCTAGAGCGCCAGATATTGATGGCACAGATGGGTAAACAACTGCCGATCTTCGGCTTCTACGGCTCAGGTGAGATCGGTCAGCCAGACGGCAGCAGCAAGTCTGAGGGCCGAGGCGTCCACGTCAGCGCAGCGGGTGTCGGCTGGTAGGTTTGCCGCCCCATTGTCATCGGTCTTGAGCCACGAATGGCGGGGGAGCCTACGCAAGGACGCAAAGGTAGTTAAGTGGATTATTTGATATTCATACGCCATCCGGTTATGGGTTTGGTCACGGAAGTGTCTTGATTGGCTATGTCCGGGGCGGTCTGTCAGTACGCCTGCGGAGGCCACTGTCTATTGACCGCGCCGGTCTTGTTCCCGACACGGATCTTTCGTGGCTATCCGCCAGACCGGCGCGGTCTCGAGCCTTCTGCATCCGCTAACGTACGCACAGACCGCCCCGGACTTAGCCAATATAAGGGTGCGGATCAGTTACAACCTGGGCTGACTTGAAACCAAGAGCGGTGCTATCTCCCAACCGGTCCATGTAAAACCTGTGTAAATTACGTTGAATTACCGCCAGATGGCTGCCTTCATAGCGGAATATTGGTTACCGTGGTCATGAAATGCGTCTAATATATTGAAAGTGCTAAAGGGTAACTCCCGCAGCCTTCCCCGGCACGATGGAGTGCTGAGAGTGAGCGACGGTGAACAGGAGGCCTTCAAATGTCCCGTGACAAGCATCAGAGCGGTTTCACGCTAATAGAGCTGCTCGTAGTCATCGCGATCATCGCGATATTAGCATCGATCCTCTTCCCTGTTTTCGGCACCGCCAGAGAACGGGCCAAGCAGATCAGTTGTATGAGCAATATCAAACAGATCGGGCTTGCCATCAGGCTTTATGCCGATGATGCTGATGGTGTTTTTCCAAATGGATGTTCCGGTGAAGAGGGCACCCCAACGCAGATGCCCAACTGGATCATCAACAACACCGTGCCTGATCCAGCTCCAACCGCAGGACCAGGCGCAGTGGCCGGTGCCTGTGGCGATAATGCCCGGTTCTATAGGTTCTTGATGAACTACCAGTTGGCCAACTACCTTAAAGCACCCAGCATGTGGTATTGCCCCAGCAGCCAAATAAGGATCACACCCGAAAACAAAGCTCAGGGGCTGCAGACTTACGTTTGGGCGACAAACTGGATATACAACACGTGCGATGGAACTAACCCGTGCGTGAACTACGGCACTACGGCCGATCCTGAATACCGCAACCTATCGACTGACCCTATGAGCGACTCCAGTAACTATGTATCTGAACGTATGCTGCTGGCCGACTACGGCTTGATGGGCTGGGACGGACCAGATGCACGCGACGACAACAACAACCCGGTGACGGATCGAGCCAACAGACGCAACCACGACCGAGGTTACAATGTGGTCTATTTTGACGGACATGCAGGCTTGACTAAGTTTGGTCGGAAATGGCTGACCACTCCGGCCACCGGTTGGCCTGCATCCATGGCACCTCAGTAAAGATATACGATGGTCCATGAGCCCATGTTGAAATGGGACAAGACCGAACCATACAAGGGCAGGCCTCTGTGCCTGCCCTACACCGCATAACCTCGCCGGTCGTGTCCGGCTCTGCGCCACCAACGCTGTCCACCAAGCCATATCCCCCTGAACTAACTCTCTGCAAATATTCGTTCACAGTGATGGTTTTGTGCTTGAATGGTATTTCATGATACAATTCTACTGGACAATGCCCGTCCGTGACGCGCCGATTTACTGGGACTATCCACGAAGAATCCCCCGTGTCTCATCCTTTGAATCATCCGCCAGGCGGGCGATATCACTGTATCTGAGGCTGCCATATGCACCTCTATATCACTTCGAGAAGGCGAAAAAAATGGAACTCTCAACTCAAAAGAGCATTCTAGACATCCTTGAGCGTGACGCTCGCACTACGACTGCACAGATTGCAGCCATGCTGGACATCAATGAGGCAGAGGCCGCCGCTGCCATTGCGAAACTCGAAGCAGATGGCATTATCCGGCGCCACAAAACCATTGTTGACTGGGAACTTTTTGGTGATGAGCGCGTATATGCCTTCATCGATGTGCGTGTCAGTCCTGCCCGCGAGGTGGGATATGATGGCGTCGCTGAGCGCATCTACCGATTCCCGCAGGTTCATGCGGTCTACCTTGTTTCTGGTGGACAGGATCTTCGTGTCATCATCAGCGGACGAACCATGAAGGAGGTCGCCTCCTTCGTGTCGGAGCGTCTGGCGCCAATTGACCGGATCGAAGCCTGCAACACTCAGTTCATCCTGAAAAGATACAAAGAGGACGATGAGATATTCGGTGAGATGGAGACAGATAACCGATTGGTGATGGCTCCATGAAATCACTAAATACAGTAGTTGAACAGGTACCGCCCTCTGGCATACGGCGGTTTTTCGATGTAGCGGCGCAGATGCCCGAAGCGATCTCGCTGGGGGTGGGTGAGCCAGATTTCGTCACCCCGTGGCATATACGTGAGGCCGCGATCTACTCGATCGAACGCGGGATCACCAGTTACACAAGTAACTATGGTCTGTTAAGCCTGCGGCAGCGCATCTCCGAGCATTTGGCCAATCGATATGATGTGCATTACCGGCCAGATGACCAAGTCTTGGTTACTGTGGGCGTCAGTGAGGGCCTTGATCTAGCTTTGCGAGTTCTGCTCAATCCAGGCGATGAAGTGATCTATTTTGAGCCCAGCTATGTCAGCTACGAGCCGTGTATTCTATTAGCTGGTGGTAAACCGGTTCCTGTGCCTACAAAGCGTGAAACCGGGTTTCAACCTGAGCCAGAGATGGTAGAGCAGATGATCACATCACGCACTAAGGCGATACTGGTGTGCTACCCGAATAACCCTACTGGGGTTGTGGCATCAAAGGAGAGTTTGGAGGCATTAATGAAAATAGCCATCAAACACGACCTTTATGTGATATCGGATGAGATTTATGATCGTCTTACATATGATGCCATCCATACCTGCGTAGCTGCTTTGCCGGGTGCAGAGGAGCGTACGTTGTTGCTGGGTGGTTTCAGTAAAGCCTATGCCATGACCGGTTGGCGGCTGGGATGGGCATGTGCTCCAGCGCATATCATCGAAATGATGATGAAGATTCACCAGTACACCATGTTATGTGCTCCCATCACTGCCCAAAAAGCGGCTGAAGAGGCGATTATGCACGGTGAAGACGAAGTGTTGCGCATGCATGATGAGTACGATAGACGCCGAAGATACATTGTGAAGCGGCTAAATGAGATGGGATTGGACTGTCCGACGCCCAAAGGTGCATTTTATGTATTCCCATGTATCACCAGCACAGGTCTGACCAGTGAGGAGTTCGTAGAACGTCTCCTGCTCGAAGCTAAAGTGGCTGTCGTACCCGGTAACGTGTTTGGAGCGAGTGGAGAGGGGCATGTTCGTATGAGCTATGCGTCTTCTTTACCACGAATAGAAGAGGCGATGTCTCGTATTGAGACTTTCGTTAACAAACTCACAATTTGCGTATGAAGGAGACACACATTATGAAGATGCTGCACGTTCTCGCGGCTGTCTCAGCCAGTTGCGTCCTCGCCGGTGCTGCTAATGCAGACAGACTGATTACAATACCGACCGCTCCCAGCCTTGGTATCGCACAGACCAAGGTTGAGGTTCTGCATGCAGATTCCCGTGGTGGGGAAACACGATACTGGGCCAACGTGGGGCTTCCCATGGGGCTTGAAGTGAGTGTAGATGGCGAATCGACTAAAACTAATAGTGATATGGGCTTTGGACTGCAGTATACCGTGCTGCCTGACACAGGCTTTACACCAGCCGTGGGCATTGGTGTGACGGACCTGACCAGCAGGACAGATGCTGGCAGCGGGCTATATATCACCTCTAGTTTCCAACTGCCCTACCTACCCGAGAACCAGTTAGTAAACTCGATCAAGCTTTTTGCCGGATTGGGTGAAGGCCGATACGCCGGTGCCTTTTTCGGTACGGAAATGGGCTTGACACACAATATGACGCTCCGTTGTGAATATGACAGTCGTGACTTCAATACCGCATTAGATTGGCGTGCGATCAACGGCGTCTCCCTCACAGTAGCTAATCTTAACGACCAGTTGAACTACGGTGTCAGGATACAGATCGGACTGTAGCCGATAGTCAGTAAAAGGCCACTCAGTGTTGAAGTGGCCTTGTAATATGCAGCAGGAGCAAGTTGGTAACACCATGAACGCGTACCATCCTCAAGGTTCGTCTCCGACGACCGATATCCTAAGGCTACTACGAAATAGTGTAGGCGCAGAACTCGAAGACTTTTCTACGCTGACTTCATATAGTCGGAAAGAGATGATATTTAAGCCTGGTGATGAAGAGCGTAATGTTTACATCATTCAACAGGGTCGCGTCAGGTTATTCCGTCAGAACCCATCTGGAAAAGACATCACACTGAACCTGTTGGATGACAACGAGCTATTTGGCGAGATGGCCTTATTCTTTACGGGTCAGAGGATAAATGCCGCCGCTGCCCTGGAAGAAACTAGAATATATGTCATTTCGATTGATGTCTTCAAAAAATGGATGCAGGATGTACCCGAGCTGAGTCAGAGCGTGTTGCTGCTCATGGCCGACAGACGGCGTATCATGGAACAAAAAGCGACAGAATTTGCCATATTTGAGGTCTCTCAAAGGGTGGCGCGTACGATCCTTCAGCTTTTTGCCAGATATAACGGCTACCCGAATGAGCAGTCAAAATCGATCAATGTACGCATCACGCAGGGCGAGCTTGCCAGCATCGCCGGTACCACGCGCGAGAGTGCAACCTGTCAGTTGAATAATTTCCGGCGTGAGGGCTTCATC
Source organism: Armatimonadota bacterium (assembly GCA_963677485.1). GTDB lineage: Bacteria > Armatimonadota > HRBIN16 > HRBIN16 > HRBIN16. The sequence continues at coordinate 4,147,821 of OY781964.1, forward strand.
GAGATCGTGGACCGTCGCATTGTGCTTCTAGACCGCACAGCTTTGCAGCGTGTGGCTGATAACAACCTGTAAAGAGCGCCTAGGTAGTAGCTGGTTTGGCTATGTCCGGGGCGGTCTGTCAGTACGCCTGCCGAGGCCACTGTCTATAGACCGCGCCGGTCTTGTTCCTGGCACAGATTTTTCATGGCTATCCGCCAGACCGGCGCGGTCTTGAGCCTTCTGCAGCCATTAGCCTACGCACAGACCGCCCCGGACATAGGCAACGATTGGCTGCAATAGAGGCGAACAGCCATTTGCATCCACTGAAATTACTGAAGTTCAAGCACACCACCAACTGTGAGGATAGATTGCAGGCTCTTTCAAGCAACATGAGTACAGCCCGAAAACTTGGCGCTGTGTACGTATTTACTTTCCACACGATGATGGCGTACCGGGCACAGGCGTTCATTTGGATACTGACCGACGCCATCCCCGCGGTGGTGATGCCGCTTGTGTGGATAGCATCCTACCAGGGGCGTACCCAGCTAGGCGGATTCGCTCCGAACCAGATGGTGATGTACTATCTGTTCACTATGATGATGAACAGCTTCATCACATCGCATGTGCAGTGGGACATTGCGAATGATATCCGCGAAGGCCGATTCAGCGTACCGCTGGTGCGGCCATTCCCTTATTACCTCTACATGCTTGTGACAAACTTCAGTTGGCGAGTCAACCGCACCATTCTGGCCGTGCCCGTGTTTTGCCTGGGTTTGTGGCTGTATCGGGATATGATCACTTTTACTGGTTTTACACTGGGTGCCGGGTTCTGGGCGACGCTGTTCGCAGGGCATCTTCTATCGTTTAGTATGGTGTTTTGCATGGGTATACTGGCATTGTATTTTCAGGAGATACGGAATGTGCTTGATCTATATTACATCCCCATGCTGTTCCTCAGCGGATCCATCGCTCCTGTGGCCTTACTGCCTCATTCAGTGCAAGCTGTCAGCACCTATCTACCGTTCAGGTTCACGCTCTCAGTCCCGCTTGAGGTTCTGATGGGGCGTCTTCACGGTGCTGACATGTGGTGGGCGTTCGCTAACCAACTCGGCTGGATTGCACTGTTTGGTGTGCTCTCCATCATCATGTGGAAGCGTGGGCTCAAACACTATACCGGGGTGGGGATGTGAAGCTCAATAGAACTGTCGCGGTATACAAGATGTTCCTGGCGAACAGCTTTCGTCGCGAAGTGGAGTTCAAAGCCAACTTCTGGGCCAAGGTGCTGAGCGGGTTAGCATGGCTGTTCTTCTTCTTGTTGACCATGCAGCTTATCTACAGCCAGACCCCCAGCATTGCGGGGTGGAACAGGCCGCAAGGGTTTATGCTGATGGGCACTTGTTACCTGATGGGGGCCATTGCACAACTCACTTTCTACGGTAATCTGAGCCAGTTTCCTATCATGATACAGACCGGCGTTTTTGACTTCGCGTTGGTGAAACCCGTCAACACACTGTTTTGGGTGGGATTTCGATTTGTGAACCTGGATGCCATCGCGAGCATCATCGGCTCAATCGGCATGTTGATATGGGGTGGAACCCAACTCGGAGTGGAAACGCCAGGTGCTGTGGATTGGGTATTCTATCTAGTGATGTTCATCTGCGGATTAGTGATCTATTTTGGCATGTATCTGCTGATGATGAGCACAGCCTTTTGGTTTGTGCGCGTGGAAAATCTGACAGTGCTGATGGACATGCTGAGCTGGACGGCCCGATTCCCGCTGGATATCTTCCGGGGAGCAACACGGGTACTGCTGACATATGTGTTACCGGTCGCCTTTTTAGCTAGTCTGCCGTGCGGTGCCTTGCTTGGCCGGCTTCCATACTGGTGGCTGGCTGTCGGCGTGCTTATGGCGGTTACGGTGCTTTCTGCGGCAGTCGGCTTCTTTCGGTATGCCATCAGCAGTTACAGCAGTGCCAGCAGTTAACGTGCGCAATTGACAATAACCAACTCAGAACGGACAATGAGTAATTGGTGTATTGCAGTTACCTTGTTCAGTGGACCTATCTCTAACGAAAAGTGAATCACTTTATGCAGCAACTAGATATGGAAACCCCCGCGGTGAAAGCCGCCATACAAGCTGGTCTTGACTTGCAGCGGATCCCTGCGCACATCGCCATCATTATGGATGGAAATGGCCGCTGGGCTGCAGGACGAGGACTGCCACGGCTGATCGGCCACAGGCAAGGATACAAGACGGTGCGCAACATCGTGCGTGAAGCCTCGGACCTTGGTGTGAAAGCTCTCACCCTGTATACTTTCAGCACGGAGAACTGGCGACGTCCTGAGGAAGAGACGACAGGGTTGATGAAGCTGATTGGTGAAGCAGCCCGTCAAGAGCTACGCAGCATGTATCAAAACGGTGTCCGAGTGCAGGTGAGCGGACGTATTAACGGTCTGCCCACAGAGGTGCGTGAGGAACTGCAGCGAGGGATCGAAACCACCAAAAGCAATGACCGGATTATACTCAATCTTGCCATCAACTATGGTGGGCGTGCTGAGATAGTGGATGCGATGCGTATCATTGCCGCGCAGGTGGCGGCTGGTGAAATCACTCCCGAACAGATTGATGAACAGACTGTAGCCGCCCATCTTTATACACATGGACTGCCCGACCCTGATCTATTAATCCGTACAGCAGGCGAAATGCGCCTGAGCAACTTTTTGATCTGGCAGACCGCTTACTCGGAGCTGCACATCACCCCCACACTCTGGCCCGACTTTACACTGGCGCATCTGGTGGCTGCCATTGACGACTACCAGAAGAGGGTGCGCAAGTTTGGCGGGGTGGTGAGCTCTTAATGATACGAGTAGCGGTTCTTGGGTCCACCGGCTCCATCGGCACTCAGACTCTTGATGTGATCGCCCGGTTGAGCTACCGGCTGCAGGTGGTTGCTTTGGCCGCCCACAGCAACGTGAAGCTCCTAGCTGAACAGGCGAAGAAGTTTGATGTCCACCATCTATGCCTGATGAACCCGGATGCCGCGAAGGCCCTCAGTCAGGACCTTGATGGACTGCCCGTGTTGAGCGGTGATGATGGTCTGTGCACATTGGCTCAATTACCCGAAGTGGATGTGGTGGTCATCAGTGTCGCCGGTGTGTGCGGACTTGGAGCCACTCTGGCGGCCATCGAGGCCGGTAAGGGTATCGCCCTGGCCAGCAAAGAGGTTCTCGTGGCGGCTGGCGAAAGTGTGATGCGTCTGGCTCGTGAGCGCGGCGTGGTGGTGGCACCTATTGACAGCGAGCACAGCGCCATATTCCAGTGCCTGCAGGGATATCGAAGTGAGGACGTGGCGAAGATACTGGTCACCAGCTCCGGCGGAGCTGTACGCGATGTGCCCGTAGAGGACTTGCCTGATGTGAGCCCTGAGCGCGCGCTGAAGCACCCCAACTGGAGCATGGGGGTGAAGATCACCATAGATAGCGCCACGTTGATGAACAAGAGCCTTGAGGTCATAGAGGCCTGCTGGTTATTTAATGTGCCCTTCGAGCGGGTGAAGGTGATCATCCACCCACAGAGTATTGTGCATAGCCTGGTGGAGTTCAACGATGGCTCGCTGTTGGCGCAACTGGGGTTGCCTGACATGCGTCTGCCTATTCAGTTGGCGTTGCTGCATCCGGCGCGCATTGACACCGGTTTGCCTCGGCTTGACCTGACTCAGGTGAGTGCGTTGAGCTTCCTGCAGCCTGATCCCGCCCGCTACCCCTCACTGGAGCTCGCCACATTGGCCATGGACGCAGGTGGTACGATGAGCGCAGTGATGAACGCCGCCAACGAGCTGGCGGTATCTCGTTTCGTCAACCGCGAAATCGGGTTTACTCAGATTGTGGACTTGGTGCGCAGCGTGATGCTGCAGCATGATCCTCTGGAAGCCAGCCTGGGTAATGTGTATAGCACAGACGAATGGGCGCGCCAGCAAGCCCTCAGCTGGCAGGCGTAGGAGCTTATCCAGACATAAGCAACGCTTGCTGTAAATCTCACCGCCCGGCCCTTCGCTACTTCGTACTCCTATATACTGCTCAACCGAACCCACACTATTACCAGTTTTTACTCATGCCTCCATCATAACGAAATTGTGGCTGTAACATAAGGTACAATGTTTCAAATACAGTTGAAATCGCCAGCATTTATTCAACTAATCAGTCGCGAATCACCTCGTTATAGAACCGGGTGTTGAGACACATTTTTCGCCGTACTCGAAGATCACCCATCTTCATCATTTACGACACACTACGCACTTCTAGGAAGGTTTTGACCATATGCATCCGGAAACCAGACTTCTAGGTGAGATGCTGACTAACGCCGGTTTGATCACAAATGAGCAACTAGGAGAGGCCATCCAACATCTGCCGAGTTATGGAAGCAGGGGAGCTCTGGTACCTGGAGCTCTTCAAAATGCGATATTCAACAGTGCTAACTTCTCAAGTATCGCCACTGACGAGAAGGGTGTCATACAGATTTTCAACGTGGGTGCTGAACGTATGCTTGGATACTCAGCCCTTGAGGTCGTTGATCGGATCACCCCGGCTGACATCTCTGATCCTCTGGAGGTGATCGCCCGTGCGGAGGCGTTGAGCCTTGAACTTGGAACACCAATCGCACCTGGTTTTGAGGCATTGGTTTTTAAAGCCTCACGCGGGATCGAAGACATCTATGAACTGACCTACTTCCGTAAGGATGGCAGCCGGTTCCCTGCGGTGGTCTCTGTCACAGCTCTCCGCGACGATCAAGACGCCATCATCGGCTATCTGCTAATCGGCACAGATAATACGGCGCGTAAACAGGCCGAAGCGGCACTGATACAGGCCGGAGCTTTGCAGAATGCCATTTTCAATAGTGCCAACTTCTCAAGTATCGCCACCGATGAGAAAGGCGTGATTCAGATATTTAATGTGGGCGCCGAACGGATGTTAGGGTATGCGGCGGCTGAGGTGGTGGATAAGATCACGCCTGCCGACATCTCCGATCCGCAGGAGGTGATTGCCCGGGCGGAGGAGTTGAGTCAGGAACTCGGAACGCCGATTGCGCCTGGGTTTGAAGCCTTAGTGTTCAAGGCCTCCCGCGGAATTGAAGACATCTATGAACTAACCTATATCCGTAAAGACGGCAGTAGATTTCCTGCCGTGGTGTCAGTCACAGCACTCCGGGATGAACAGGGTTCTATCATCGGCTATCTGCTGATAGGCACCGACAATACCGTACGTAAGCAGGTTGAGGCCGATCAGATGCTGCTTGATCAGCGTCTGCGGGACCAGCAGTTCTACACCCGGTCTCTGTTTGAATCGAATATCGATGCGATCATGACCACCGATCCGTCCGGCATCATCACAGATGTCAACAAGCAGATGGAGGCTCTGACCGGCCGTACCCGTGACGAGTTGATAGGTGCGCCATTTAAGAGCTACTTCACCGACCCGGCACTAGCGGAGGCGAGCATCAAGCTGGTGCTGGCTGAAAAGAAGGTCACAAACTATGAGCTTACGGTGCGAGCATGGGATGGCACCGAAACAGTGGTCTCTTATAATGCGACCACGTTCTATGACCGTAACCGGAAACTACAGGGTGTGTTCGCGGCTGCACGCGATATTACCGAGTTAAAGAGAGTTGAGCATAGACTGGAAGGATATAATGCTGAGATAGAGAGTGCCAGAGTTGCAGCTGAAAAGGCAAATCAGGCCAAATCGGAATTCCTCTCCAGCATGAGCCATGAGTTGCGAAGTCCATTGAATGCCATTCTAGGCTTTGCTCAATTGATGGAAAATGATACTCCACCACCTTCACCATCACAAACGACCAGTATCAACCAGATACTGGAATCGGGCTGGTATCTGCTGTCCCTCATCAACGAGATTCTCGATCTGGCCACCGTGGAGTCTGGGAAAATCGCTTTGTCTATGGAGCCAGTATCTGTAGCTGATGTCTTTCGCGAAATTCAGACGATGATGGAACCTCAGGTCAGGAAGCGTGATATCAAGATCTCATTTCCTCACATCGATACGTCCTCCTATGTGTTTGCAGATCGGACACGACTCAAACAAGTGATGATTAATCTCATTTCAAATGCGATCAAGTATAACCGAGCCGGTGGATCTATCATCGTAGAGTGTACTGAGGTGGCTCCTTCGAATATACAGATCAGGGTGAAAGATACTGGAGTTGGGATATCATCTGAAAAAGTTGCGGAACTGTTCCAGTCATTCAATAGGCTTGGTCAGGAAAACAGCAGCGTTGAGGGGACAGGTATAGGCCTGGTGATGAGCAAACGTCTGGTAGAGTTGATGAGCGGTGTGATCGGTGTGGAAAGCGAGCTAGGGGTTGGCAGCGAATTCTGGATTGAGTTGCGAGCGGCTGCAGCTCCCACGCTAACGCGAGAACAAACTTTTCCAGCAGAAGCATCCTTCTCCTCCGAGGTAGGTTTGGATGTACACACAATACTTTACGTTGAGGATAATCCTGCTAACCTGAAGCTTGTAGAACAGTTGATATCCCGACATCCGGACTTGAGGCTGTTGACAGCGGTGGATGCCATGTCTGGCATTGAACTAGCGAATACTATGCAACCCGATGTGATATTGATGGACATAAATCTTCCTGGGATCAGTGGGGTAGAGGCTATGAAAATACTTCATGATCAGCCGGAGACCGCCCATATACCCATCATTGCTGTCAGTGCGAATGCCATGTCGAGTGATATCAAAAAGGGGCTTGATGCGGGGTTCTTCCGTTATCTGACAAAACCTCTCAATATTAAGACATTTGCGAACACCATCCGAATGGCGCTCAAGCATCCCAACAACGCAGGTAGTCACCCTGTTCATGCTCCGGCTGACGTGTCTGTGCAGACCGATGAACAGAAGACCGAAATTCCGAACAGTTTACCACTGCCCGATGATCTCATTGGTCGTCTACGTGATGCGGCATTGGGTGCAGACAATGAACAGCTCATGCTTCTCTGCAATGAAGTGGCTGAGTATAGTGTGCCTCAGGCACTCGAGATAAAAAGGGCAGTAGATACATTCAGTTACCAGCGTGTATTGAACATGCTGTCAAACGACGCTATTCAGGAGAATTAATGATTATATGGAACGTACACCGAGCATCTTGATCGTAGATGATACTCCGGCTAACCTTCATTTGCTGACAGGCATGCTGAAGGATCTGGGGTATAAGGTCCGGTCGGTCTCTGACGGGCAGTTTGCACTTCGGACTGCGAAGCATGATCCGCCCGATCTGATACTGCTTGATGTGATGATGCCTGACATGAACGGATACGAAGTGTGCAGCCTGCTCAAAGCAGATGATGAGCTGTCAGACATACCAGTCATATTCATCAGTGCCTTGAATGAAACCATGGATAAGGTGAAGGCCTTTCAAGTGGGCGGCCTCGACTATATCACCAAACCATTTCAACTTGGAGAGGTTCAAGCCCGTGTCGCGACGCACTTGGAGCTGCACAAGCAGAGGCGTTTGCTGCAGGAGAGCTACGAACAGCTGCGCAAGCTTGAGGAACTCAGAGATAATCTGGTACATATGATCGTGCATGATATGCGATCACCATTGACCAGCATGAAGGGATTTCTTGAACTGCTCGATATGGTTGAAGGTGAAGCACTATCAACCGATGGACGTGAATATGTGTCCATCGTGTCAAAGTCAACCGACAACCTCATCGAGCTGACTACGACGCTGCTTGATGTCAGCAAGATCGAAGCCGGTGAGATGCCGATAGAGTTAAGCGAATGCCATCCCGCTAGCATAATACGTACGGTGGTAGATCGGCTCGAATCGTTACGTAAACAGCGGAATGTCTCGGTTGAAGGGCCAGATGAGACGGTGACCGTGCGAGCTGATGCAAAGATGCTGGACCGGATTATGCAAAATCTGTTGGGAAACGCCTTGAAGTTCACTCCAGATCACGGTTCTATCACTGTCGGATTTAGTGTTGATAGCAGTGGATTACATGTTTATGTCCGGGACAACGGACCTGGGATTCCAGTTGAGAGTCGTGAGAGAATCTTTGAGAAATTCGGCCAAGCGTCGCAAAACAAGAATCTACAGCAGTATTCCACTGGGCTTGGGCTCACCTTCTGTAAACTGGCTGTAGAGGCCCACGGCGGGTCCATAGGGGTTGACAGTGAGCTTGGGAAGGGGAGCACCTTCTGGTTCACTATACCGGCGAAAACTTCATAATGGCGGATCATCCCGTGGTCATTTTGTTCGTAAAACCACCGCACTTGTGAAAATCATGATTTCGGGTTATAATATTTTTGCTCAAGGCGCCATACCCAAGTGGCTAAGGGAGCGGTCTGCAAAACCGCGATCACCGGTTCGATTCCGGTTGGCGCCTCCAACCTCTTACTCTATTTCCCACTATTCACAAACTCAGGCTTCTCGTCACTGGTATCAACCAAGCGCAGAATCTGCTCTGCGAAGAGTGCCACTCGCTTTTGTCCCCATGTGTTTAGTCGGTCTACAGTGTCTGTGGGCTTATGGTAGTCTTCGTGTAAGCCGGTAAAAAGAAACAGGCAAGGCACATGGGCGTTCATGAAGGCGGCAAAGTCCGACACACCGGAATACCCGTCTTCCTTGGATATCTGGAAGGGGATGAGCGCTTTTTGGTTGGCTTCGTCCAGCATACCACTCCATCGCTTATCACTGCCGACACACATCGCCCAAAGCTTGTCATTCCTCAGGCGGCCCACCATATCGAGGTCCAAAACGGCTTCGATCTGCTCAAGTGGCCATGCCGGTTGTTTGATGAAGGCGTTTGAACCTAAAATTCCTTTTTCCTCGCCCATGTACGCAATGAATAGAACCGGTCGACGCAGCGGATGGTCCTTCAACGCAGAGGCCAAAGCCAGCATCACAGCACTTCCGCTGGCGTTGTCGTCTGCACCCGGGTAGAGCGTGCCACCGACCACGCCAAGATGATCTGCATGTGCCCCAACCAGTACGGGCCGTTCGGCCATCTTCGGGTCTGTGCCTTCCAGCCAGCCGGCTACGTTGCTGGCTCCTGTGTTGACAGTCTTGAGTGTGATGCTCATAGACACGACGGGTGATAGGCCTTTTTGAAGGGCGTCCAGCAACGGTTGTGCGGCAGACCGCTTGATGCGCATGACTGGAAGAGACATAGTGATCTGGTCACCGGTGGGAATATCAGCCTTCCACTGGCTGTCGTCTACCACAAATAGAATCCCTTTGGCTTTCCGCATGGCGGCCTGAACGATCTTGAGCGGCAGTTGGCTTCGGCTGCTATCAAGGGCATCGTTAGTCGGTGCTCCATCGCTGATCACCACGATTTTGTCTGCAACGACTATCCCTGCATAGTCGTCATGCGAGCCATCTGGGGCCACATATCCGTAATTCACGTATACCGCCGGCGCAGCGACCGAAGTGGAGGCACTCAGCATATCTGCGCGGTAATCCCGCTGCCACACAGGCCGTCTTGGCTGGTGTTCCCATGACAGGGTGCTGTGTGGGCTCTCGATGAAGTGGCCAAATACGGAGAATGGATGGTAATACCCTGAACCATCGCATTTGGCCGTGAGGTCATCCATTTTGGAGCTGCCAAGCATTGATAGGCCGATTCGGCTAAACTCTTGGGTGACATACTGCTGCGCTTGTCTACCGCCTTCTGTGCCCGTAGCGCGGCCGTTCATCTGTGGTGAACACAGTGCGGTATCCAGGGTGTAGAGGTGAGCCCGGCTGATCGGCTCAGCATAGATGCTGCACGATAGCTGTGATAAGATCAAGGCCACCCATATCAGGCGGCCTAGTGGACACAGTCTATGATAGCGACTATTGTGGCTATTCAATTGGCCAGTCGTGCATCACTTTCAAGTATGAGTCGTCGGTCAGATTCATCTGTAAAGGGGTGACCGCCACATATCCAGTTCGTACCAGGTTGACATCGCTGTCGTCGGCTTCGCCTTCTTCTACAGGAGTGCCGGTCAGCCAGTAATAGGCGCCTCCGCGAGGGTCTTGCCGTTTGTCGATGCGGTCATGGTATTGCCTGCGTCCCATGCGGCTTAGTTTCAAGCCTTTCACGCGCTCCCAGGGGGCGCTAGGTGCGTTGATGTTGATCAAAGAGCCTTCTGGCAGGCCATGCAACAACACCATCTCTGCGACGCGTGCAATCGCCTGCTCAGCCGCATCGTAGTCGCAGATGCCCGAGTTGGTGCATGTGCTCACAGCGATGCTCGGGATGCCAAAAACCGTGCCCTCCATGGCCGCCGCGAGGGTGCCTGAATAGAAAACATCCCAGCCTAAGTTCGCACCGTGGTTGATCCCGCTGACCACCAGGTCACACTGGTCGTTCATGACCGCCGAGAGAGCAAGGGTGACGCAGTCTGACGGTGTGCCGCTGCAGCAGTATCCTGCGCTGCCGTCGGCAAGACGGGCCTGTTTCAAGCGGAGCGGCTTATGTAGCGTGATGGCATGGCTGGCCCCGCTGCGGGGGCTTTCTGGAGCCACAACCACCACTTCACCGTAGGGCAACAACGCGCGACGCAGCCTCCAGAGGCCGTCGGCATGGATGCCGTCATCATTCGAGATTAGTATTCTTTTCACAACTACAGGATAGCATATGAGGGCCTGTGTCGGCATCCAGGAAGGTTAGGCAATACATCATTATCGGCGAATGACCACACGTATGACCCCCACACATCCCTGTAAAAATGCGGCTACGGGCGGCCAGATGGCCGCCCGTAGTGAGTGCGATGAAGTTTGTTGGAATATCTAGCCAGAGGCCTAGTAAATCTCCGTCAGCTTCCAACTGAATAGCCGAAGGGGCACATGGCGGGGACTGCGCGATTCGCGCAGCAGGCGGATGCTCTCCTTCACCTGAGCCAGTTGTTCAGCGGTGCATGCGCAGTGGATGGTGGTATTAACACCAGGCCACACGGCGGAGTTCTCACGACGGCCGTTCTCACTCATACCGCTGACGTCCTGCGACACGGTATAGCCGGGTACCTTGGCTTCATCAAGAAGCTGAAGCACATGTTCGGAGACACCTGTATCACATACGATCAGGGCCATAAGCATCTCGTCCGTCATTTGAACTACTCCTTAATCTTCCAGGTGTCCGCTGAGGTAAGCCTCATAGGCGGGCAGATCAAGCATGCCGTTACCGCTCAAGTTGAACAAGATCACACGTTCCTTGCCTTCTTGCTTGGCCGCCAATGCCTCGTCAATTGCTGCTTTAATGGCATGGCTGGATTCCGGTGCCGGCACCGTGCCTTCAGCGCGAGCAAACGTGATCGCTGCTTCAAATACGCTGGTTTGTGGATATGAGGCAGCTTCTACCAAGCCGTGCTTGTAAGCATGGCTGACAGTAGGTGCCATCGCGTGGTATCGTAGCCCGCCAGCGTGAATACTTGGCGGCATGAAGTCGTGCCCAAGGGTATACATCAGCATCAGGGGAGTCGTCATTGCGGTGTCCCCGAAGTCATAGCGGTACTCACCCGTCGTTAAGCTGGGGCAACTGCTGGGTTCTACTGCCAGGCAGCGGACCTTCTTACCACCCTCACCTCGAAGATTACGGCCAACCCATGGGAAAGATACCCCCGCGAAGTTGCTTCCGCCGCCTACACAGCCAATGACCACATCCGGTTCTTCGCCGGCCATCTCCATCTGTAGGATGGTCTCTTGACCGATGACCGTCTGATGCAGACATACATGGTTCATGACGCTGCCCAGCGAATATTTCGTGCCTGGGTGGGTCACGGTGTCTTCGATGGCTTCAGAGATCGCGATGCCCAGGCTGCCGGGGCAGTTCGGATCTTCAGCTAGCACGCGACGACCATAGGCGGTGTTCTCGCTTGGACTGGCGTATACGGTGCCACCCCAGGTGTGCATCAGCAGGCCGCGGTAGGGCTTGGTCTGATAGCTAATCTTAACCTGGTATATCACACACTCGATATCAAACATCTGGCATGCCATCGCAAGGCTGGCTCCCCACTGGCCTGCACCCGTTTCCGTAGCCAACCGTTTGATACCGGCTTGTTTGTTGTAATAAGCCTGCGCGACCGCGGTGTTAGGTTTATGGCTGCCTGCCGGACTGCCACCTTCATACTTGTAATAGATATGGGCGGGCGTATCCAGTAACTTCTCAAGGCGACGGGCTCTGAAAAGAGGGCTTGGACGCCATCGGAACAAAATATCCCGAACTTCATCAGGGATTTCGATATACCGTTCGGTAGAGGCTTCCTGTTCAATGAGGTTCATTGGGAAGATGGCTTCCATCTCCTCTGGCTTGATCGGTTCTTTGGTGCCAGGGTTCAGTGGCGGGGCCATCGGTTCCTTGAAATCGGCTGCAATATTATACCAATGGGTTGGCATTTGTCGGGCTGTAAGGTCAAAACGGCTGTCGTTACTCAATGTATACCCTCCGGGTGATATGTATGTTTGATTCCTGAAATTAGTTTACACTACCTGCGTTTGTTTTACCTGCGCTGATCGCCTCGCGCAGAGCGTCGCTGAGACTGGTCTCGCCGTTCGTTCGTTGAGCGGTGTCATTGTTGGTGATGGCATCGACTAACGTCGCAAGACCATTCTTCAGCAGTACACAACTCAGCTTAAAGCCTTCATGTGTTGTGATCTGCGGAGGCGTTGGTAGTAAACCTGCTACGTAGCTGTTCAAACTATTCGCTTCATTGCTGCGGGCCTGCAGCGCATTATATTGTTGTTCACGCGTGATCTTCTTATCAATCTGCGATTTGAGAGCTTCAGTGCTGAGCCTGTGTATCCGTTCGATGGCTGGGTATAGGTCTTCGCTCAGGCTTCCGAATACTTTGGAGCGCAAGGTTTCATCATCAACGGGGACCAATGTGTAGACCTTACTAACCATCTCGGCTGCTTCAGCGAACTGACTTTTCAGGGCGTAGAGATGAGCCAGCTTGAGGAAGGGCTCATACTGTTTGTCTGAATGGGCACAAGCCTGTTTCAACAGCGTCTCAGCTTCGTTGATCCGACCGTTATTCCACAGCACATCAACCAGTCGTAGAGTGATTTGCACGTTGGAAGGGTCTTTTTCCAGCATCGAGCGGAACAACCGTTCCGCTTCCTCGGGCTGGTCTGCAGAGACATAGGCATCTGCTAAGGGCCCGGCTAGCTCTGGAACTGCTCCGATGAGCAGGGTGGCACGTTTGGCCTCGTTGAGCGCCTGGACATCCATTTTGAGTGCCAACAGTGCTTGAATCAGCTTTGCCCGTGGTGCAGGGTTCAGCGGTTCCAGGCTTATCGACTGTCTATACTTATCAACAGCGATGGCGGTATCACCCGTCGACATCGCACGGTCGGCCGCTTCCATACTTTGCTTGGCCAGACCAGCGTTGTCCGGGGTCGCAAATACGGTGGTTTCCTGCACAGCCGGATGAACGTCATCCTGTGTGGTTTCAATCATCGCCATGTTGCTGAGTGGTTCCGCTATTAACTTAGCCACCAGAGTTGATGCCGCTGTCTTTGCGGAGCTGGGCCTGTCCAGTTCTTGTGTCTTACCTGAATAGACCATCGGTGAGTCAAACTTGGTTTGCCAGCTTAGGTTGCTCGTGGCTGAGCGCCACGTGGCAGTCAGCCTGATCACCGCGGCCTTGGTATACTTGGTGGGTAGGTTGTTCTTCTTAGGCACGCTTTTAGGAGGTGCCGGCAGCTTGACGGTGTCCTCAACAAATTGTGCTGAGACTTCCAGTGAGGCTTGAGCTCCCAGCGCTGCAGAGATGGCGTTTTGTTGTGAGGCGTTTGGTTTTGGGCCTGGAAGGTTCTTATCAATCGCACCTTCCACCACTAAACGCTGCACAAACGGCTCTGAAGGTGAATAGATGAGTGTCTCAGCACGCTTAGTCTGGTCAAGCATTTCGCTTAATGATGCTGCGATAGGGAATGCTGATTCCACAGCGTCAATTTGGTATATCACGACCAACGGCCGCTTTGCTGGGGCTTGAGCGTAGATGGCTGAACTGGCCAGCCCGACGAGTAGACATGAGAGCACAATTAGTCGCCGCATGCTTTTAACCCCTGTTCTGCGTTTTCTTTATCGCGTGTTGCTTGTGGCACATTAACACCGCGGGAGATGGCATCATTGGCCTTCTTTAAGGCGTCATGGTATGCCTTGCGGGCGTCTTGTATGTTATTCAGCCGTCTCTGGTTTTGTGCGATACTATTGCTTATACTTGCCGAATTGGCACCATAGTTTTGCGCGGCCGTATAGCTTTCAATGGCTCCGCGGTAGTCGCCTTTGGAAGATTTCTCGGCGGCAATCCGAAGCAACATGTCAGCCTCATTGGTGCCCGACTGGGTTGGTTTTGGACGGACGACGCTTCCGCTGTTGACCGTGATCTCGTAGATACCGGTCGGTGCAGTGTTGTCTGGCGCCGTTCTCGTCGGGGCTTTAGGTTCTGGTTTATCAGCCGCCGGTTGAGATGGTGTGGCAGTTGGTGTCGTTCGTTCGGTGGTAAGGCCAGAGATAGGGGGCAAAGCTGGGATGGAGGCTAATCCGCCACCCGAGCCTGAGTTGCCTGATGGCCGTGTCTGGTAATTCTGCGGCTGGGGAGCTGCCATGATTGGGTTGGTTTGCTGAGGCACTTGCGGGTTGTTGCCTCCAGCGATATACGGTTGGATGGCACCCCCGTTATTTTGCGTCAGGGGATTACCGCCGTTGTCAGGCTGAGCCTGCGGAATGGCTATACCATTGGTCGGTGCAGGAACCAGGTTGCTTGATGCGTCACCTGTGCCAGTAGGCCGAATCTCCGAGTGGCTGCCCGGTCGATTATTCAATGCGACAGCACCCAGCACGAACACTGCTATGGCGGAAGCAGCAGCAAGAAGTAACGGATTCACAGGCTTCCGGCTAGATATCTGCATCGGTCGTGATGAAGCAAGTCCGGCGGTGGTTCCATTGATACCAATAGAGTGCTGCAGCTCTTCGAGCTTGATCTGATCGGCAATGCTTCCGGGATTGTGTTGAACCACTATTCTAAGCTGTTCGATAGCCTGTGCGGTCTTGCCTAGTCTTTCATACACAATGGCCATCATCGAGTGGGCACTGGTGTTCGTCTTGTCGACCTCAATGATCGCCTCGCATATCATCAGAGCTTCTTGATATCGCCCTTCCGACTGGCAGCGCATGGCGTCATGCAGCAACTGATCTATACGGAACTCTACACCTGTGGCATGACCCTCTGCCTGACCATCGGCACCTGTAACAGCGTTTATCAGCTCCTCTTGAATGGCGTTGCTGCCATGGGATAGCCGCTGTCCACAACGCTTGCAGAAACGGTTCCCTTCAGTGGTCTCCAGTCCACAGTCTGGACAGAACATTGAATATGCCTCCTCTAAAAAAGCCTCTGGTCGCTACCGGGGGGTAACGCAACGTTCAAGTGCTCAAAAGCGCGCTGAGTGGCCGTCCGCCCTCGCGGCGTACGGTTGAGCATCCCGATTTGAATGAGGTAAGGTTCGTATACATCCTCGATTGTGTCACGCTCTTCGTTCAGGGCTGCCGCCAGCGTATCAATGCCGACAGGACCGCCTCCGAACTTCTCCACTAACAGGGAGAGGAACCGGCGGTCGAACTCATCAAGCCCAAGGCTGTCGACGCTAAGCTGCTGTAACGCGTAGTCAGCCAGTGCCCGGGAGATAGTCCCGTTGTTTTGCACCTGGGCAAAGTCGCGTACTCGGCGCAGCAGCCGGTTGGCGATGCGGGGCGTTCCGCGGCTTCGGAGCGCGATCTCGGCGGAGCCCTCCTCATCAATGGGCACACCCAGGATATCAGCACTGCGGCCAATGATCACACGCAGCTCATCCGCATTGTAGAACTGGAAGTAGTTGATGATACCAAACCTCGCCCGAAGGGGGGAGGTCAACAGGCCCGCTCTGGTTGTGGCTCCCACAAGAGTGAAGCGCGGCAGATCGATCTTGATCGTGCGCGCCGCTGGCCCCTTGCCGATGATGAGATCTAACTGATAGTCTTCCATCGCCGGGTAGAGAATCTCCTCAACCGGACGGCTAAGGCGGTGAATCTCATCTATAAACAACAGGGAGTTAGGTTCCAAGTTGGTAAGAATAGCAGCCAGATCACCAGGCCGTTCGATGGCAGGCCCAGAGGTGCTGCGAATGGTTGTGTTCATCTCATGCGCGATGATATTGGCTAAAGTGGTTTTTCCAAGTCCTGGTGGGCCATACAACAAGGCGTGGTCAAGTGGTTCATTACGACCCTGGGCAGCCTGAATAAAGATTTTTAAGTTTTCCTTGAGCTGATTTTGCCCAATGAACTCCCTCAGCCGTTTCGGGCGGAGGCTTAACTCTTCTTCAGCTTCTCGTGTTGTCTGCTCAGGAGAGACGATCCTATCGAACTCGACGCCGGTAAAATCCGACACCAAACTACCTCTTTACTCGCGTGGGGCGCATTTTGAACTGCTCCAGCTTATGACTGGCTAGATGTTAGTAACTGTAGCGCCAGTTTGATGATGCCGCCTGCATCTTGTGGGGGCACTTCCGTGGCTAGTGCGTGCTCGACAGCGGCTCTAGCATCCTGCCGATGGTATCCCAAGCCGACGAGTGCAGTGATGGCATCGTCCGATGGAGCCACAACCATACGGCCATGAGATTGTTTATCGAAGCGGGAGACAAGGCTCATCTCAATGGCACGCTCTTTGAGGTCGATGACGATACGCTGAGCTGTCTTCGCTCCAATCCCTGGTGCCTTCATGATCGCTCGGGTATCATCACCCGCGATGAGGTGAACCAGGCTCTCTGCTCCAAACGTGCTTAACAGGTTCAGTGCTGCGCGTGGTCCTACACCGCTGACTGTCAGAAGCAGTTCAAACAGTTTGCGTTCGGTATCGTCGCTAAACCCATATAGAGTCAACTCGTCCTCACGAACGTGCAAGTGGGTGACAAACATCACTTCGTCACCTACAGGCGGCAACACGGTGAGCGCAGATTCTGGCAACAACATCCTGTAGCCAACTCCATTGACGTCAACTACAGCAGAAATGTTATCCGAGCTGATCAGCTCACCGCGTATACGTGCGATCATCTAGCTACTCTATGACCTTGCGCAGCGAATATTCTACGATGCCCGTGGCGCCAGCCCGTTTGAGGGCCGGGATCATATCGCGGGCGACCTTCTGGTCTAGAATGGTCTCAACTGCAACCCAGCTCTTGTCCGATAGGGGACTGATCGTCGGATTTTTCAGTGCGGGAAGAATCTTCAACACATCTTCGATGGTAGATACAGGCACGTTCATCTTCAAACCGACGAGGTTCGCTGCGTTCAGCGATGCCTGAAGCAGCATGGCCAGGTTCTCGCATTTTTCGCGCTTCCATGGGTCAGCGTATGCTTGCTTGTTCATCACCAGGCGTGGGGTTGATACGATGAGCGTATCTATGATCTGAAGGTTGTGAGCCCTTAGGCTGCTGCCTGTTTCGGTGTTCACCACTATAGCATCTACCAGCGTGGGTACCTTCATTTCACAGGCTCCCCAGCTAAACTCAACTTCTGCGTGAACGCCATGAGACTCAAGGTAACGCTCGGTCAATCTTACGTATTCGGTGGCGATGCGTTTGCCTTCCAGGTCTTGCACTTTGGTGATCTGGCTGTCGTTGTGTACCGACAATACGACGCGCACCGGGTTGCGAGTCACTTTACTGTAGGTGAGTTCGCATATTTCGATGACGTCCACAGCGTTGTCTTCGATCCAGTCTTTCCCGCTGAGTCCGCAATCAATCACACCCATTTCAACATAGCGAGGGATTTCCTGGGGGCGGATCAGGCGGGGATTGATCTCTTTATCGTCGATCTCAGGTTCGTAAGATCGTGGTGAGACACGAAAATCATATCCGGCTCTTTTGAATAAGTCGAATGTCGCATCTTGTAAGCTGCCTTTTGGCAGACCTATTTTTAGAATCACAGTTATATAACACCTTTCGGTTGAATGTGCAGGTTCACATATACCATTGTACCAACTTGATATAAGTAGCACAAAAAAGCTCTGCCCAACCTATTGATGGGCAGAGCGAAACCTTCAGGTGAACTACTAATAATCGCTGACTGACGACTCCGGGTCTGTTCCAAAGCCTTCGTTTGTGCGGCCTTTCGGGCGGACCTGGTTTGATCTAGTGCTGAAGCCTGTGGTCCGGCTGTTCTGAATTCTTGTGGGAGCGATCTGGTTCTTTTGCTGCTGAGCCAGTTTGCGACGCTCCTGCTCTGTGAGTGTGCCAGCACCTGTCCATGTTCCTGTCTGCGCGGTCCCAGATGGTGTCGCAGAACCGGGGCGCACGATGCCAGGCTGCCTGACGGCTGAGTTCACTCCGGCGGGGCCCAGCTTACTGTTGGCTCCAGCTTTACCCACGGTACCGGTGGCCCCGTTCATCATACCGCCTGGGCTAAGAGGTTTACCCATCTGAGGTGGGGTGATTGATGTGCTGGGCGATGAACCGCCGGATCCGCTGGACATCGCGACGAAGATGATGATGGCAATTATAGCCACCACGATCACTCCGATCAGTACAGGAACCGGCACACTGTTAAGCGCACTTGGCGCAGCAGGCTCTGCCTTTTTGCTCCCACCGCTGCTAGGTGCGGGACGTTTGCCACCTCTTTTTTTGTGTTGATCCTCAAATTGTTTAAGGTCTTCTTGAATAGAGTTCCAATCCATCTGAGCATCTGCATTTGCTGCATCTGTCTGAGGGGTGGTGCTGCCTGTTTTGTTATCTGCCATGATATCCCTGCCTTCAAGAAATCTTTTACTCTCAGAGAGAGTGCGCGTGAGCGGTGCGGTTACCTATCTTATGGTATGGGAAATGATGCTTGGGATGCAAGCTGATTTGCCCAGCTCACCACCATAATAGGTGATCGCACACATCTTTCTGTACGATATTAGACTAAAACAGCGTTCTGCTCGTTACATTCGGACATCTACATGCGTATCCAAAAATGCTGGCCATTTGCACTGGCCGGGCATTTGCCGCCGGTGCTGGCATCTGGCACAGTGTCGGTGTGGGCCCAATTCATGCCGGCCCCACAGTTACTGCACCGGTAGAATCCTGCATATCCGGTTTGAGCATTGGGTGTGTTTGTCTTGTTTTGGGCTTGTAGTTGGTCAATGATCAAACGCTGAGCAGCGATGAGCTGTCGTTGGTCTTCAAGCTGTTGGCGATATAACGCTAGTTGGTTTTCGTAGTTGTCCCGCATCGTCAGCATCTGCATCCGAAGGTTGGTGTCCTCACCATCGCTTGGTTCATCCAATGTATCGCGTTTGTTGAACGAGCGTACATCCGGTGCCGTAGATGTATGGGCACTGCCGTTTGTCGTTGGCCCAGAGGTGTTCGCTGGTGAAGATAGGCCGCTTGACCCGTATTCGGGTGTTGAAGTGATGTTACCTGATTGGCCGGTATCCGTGGAATATGCATTGGAGTATGCGTTCGATGATGACTTCAGCTTTGCTTGTCTGTCGTTAGCTGCCCAGATCAAAATCGCTGCGACCAGAATCAACGCGACCATTAATGATGCTACAAAAATCCGCATTTGTCGGAGTTTGCTTTTTTTTGCATTCACGCCGCCCGCTCGGGGTTCAATCGGCCACAGGTCTTGATCGCTCACGGTGTGCCATCCCTTCGAAGTGCGCCACGGATTGGTTGCCATATTCTATATCTATTATACTTCAGGCTGCTGAAGCCTGAAGTACCGGATCACACGCATATGATCTCATGGTTTTGAAGTACAATCAGTGCGTATACAACAAAATGAGGTGCTTGTGATGCACATAAAGATCGCCGCGATGATCAGCATAATAGCCTGTTTGGCGACCCCAGCATTCTCGCAAAAGCTGCTCATGTACACTGCGCGTGAAGCGCAGGAGGTGCGTGTGTTATCCGATCGGTACATCTGTGTGGTTTGGGACAGCACGGACGCAGTGCAAGCACAACGCCAAAGGTTGTATGGCGGCCTGTCCGAATACACTGATGCTACTTATTGGAAGCGTATCATGCTGTTGAAGTTCCAAACCATGGCCATATGGAAGCAAACCCGGCCGACGATGTTGAAGCAGCTTGTAGACCCTGCCAGTTGGTTGGTGAACGGCAAGAGGCCTGAGGGTTGCAGCCTTTGGACACAGAGCGTGGATGCCTACCCCGACCCGCTGAAAGGTGCCAAGAGCCTGCCGCTGCCACGGATGGTGGAGTATGTATACCTGAGGCTGCCTGAGCTTCGGGGGCAGACCCACCTCGATATCACGGCACCTAACAAGCAACGACTGAGTGCCGACATCGGCACGCTTCAGAGCAGCTGCTGGAGTATTAAGGTTAACCAGGTGGGGTATCTGCCCGATGCGCAGAAGCTGGCTTACTTCGGCATGTGGCTGGGTGAAGGCGGAGCGATGCCGGTGGACCATCTGGTTGGCAAGCCATTTGAGATTGTGTCGGAAAAGAGCCATCAGCCGGTCTACCGCGGCATCATCGCGCTGCGGGCTCGGAATGTGGATGTGAAGCGAGGTGGTCAGCCGCTCACGGGTGAGGATCTGTGTGTGCTGGATTTCAGCAAGCTCATTCAGCCGGGGGAGTACGCTGTGTTCATTCCTGGGGTGGGCAAGAGCTGGCCATTTCGCATCGGTAATGATGTGTATGGCCTGCCGTTTTACACCAGCATGCGGGGACTGTACCATCAACGCTGCGGGGTGGCATTGGACCCACAGTTCACCCAGTGGAGCCGTAAGGCTTGCCATACCGAGACATATCAAGCAAAGTTCATTCCCGAAGGCAACCGCTACTATGAGAACCCCAACGGGGTGACCGTTGACGGGAAACTCTATGGGTTCACAGACGAGCAGGGCAAGGCTGTGGCGGTCAACCCGTTTACGATGGTCTACAGCACCGCCACCGATAAGTTGGTGCCTGGTTTGAAGGGTGGATGGCATGATGCTGCCGACTTCGACCGTCGCTTCTGGCACTACGAGGCGGTATGGGATCTTTGCGGAGCTTATGAGATGTATCCCAGGAAGTTCCGCGACGGGCAGTTGCAGATACCTGAGTCGGAGAATGGCATTCCTGACATTTTAGATGAGGCGATGGTCGGTATCGATGTCTGGGCGAAAACGCAGACCCCTGAGGGTGGGGTCGCTGGCTGGATTGAGCAGACCTCGCATCCCCTGAATACGGGCACCGCGGATATAGACAAAGGCCGGTTCTATTGTGCGATGCCAGACCGCGCCAGCAGCTACGCCTTCGCGGCGGCGGCCTCTCAGATGAGTCGGCTGCTGATGCCGTTTGATGCGAAGAAGGCCAAACTGTATCTACAGCAGGCCAGGAAGGCTTACACTTGGGCGAGTGATGATGACAACCGTATCACTATGCAGTTCAAGGTGCCGGAAGGTTCCCGGCAGCCAAACCTGACAGGAAAGACGATCAAGTTCGAAGAACCCGCGAAAATCCAGGGTATGGGGCCGATATTCCGGCTGATGGCCTCGCTGCAGTTAGCCGCCACGACAGGGGAGGGCAGTTACCTGCAACGGTTCCGGGACGAGGGGGGAGCTCAGCAGATGGTGCAGTGGCTGCCCGATGAGATACCCCACTTCGCCTTTGTCACTGCCCTCTGCAGCGACCTACTCACATCAGCAGAGAAGCAGTTGATACAGACCGCCGTGTTGAAGGAAGCCGATTTGTTTGTGGAGGGCAGCCGCAGCCTGCCGTATCACAACCTGTGGAGGCCGATCGACCACCCGTATTTCCAGAACATGGGCTGGGGTATGGGCTCATCGGCTTACAGAGCTAGACTTCAGATACTGGCTTACCGAGTGACCGGGCAGCCGAAATACCGCGAAGCCGCCCTGAATGGTGCGAACTGGGAGCTGGGGGCCAATGAGCTGGGCCGGAGTCTGGAGACCGGGCTGGGCAGCGTGTTTCCGGTGGTGCTGCAGCATATCGACAGTGAGTGCGACGGGATTGATGAACCTGTGCCAGGGATATCGCCATTTACGCTGACTTACGGCATGAGTGCCAGCTCGTGGTGGTACCAATATAGCTTGATGGAGAAGGCACATCCCGATTCCACTACGTTCTATGATGAAACCCCGATGGTGGTGCTGCCGGCGCTCAGCGCGAAGACAGACATCAACAAACGCCTGGCGGCCTTGCCGCGTGTCGGCAACTGGATGTGGGATGCTGTGGCATTGGTGCGTCCGCTGATTGAGCCGATGTATCCCATCATGCGGCGGATGTTCATCCATCCCAGCCTCGAACCTGCCCAGAACGAATTCACCTCGTGGGAGAGCATCGCTCCGCACGCCGCTGTGTATGGCTGCTTGATGCAGGACGGATGGCTTCCCGCGAAGGAGCTGAGCACGCGCAAACCACGCACCAAAGCGCAGATGGTGTATTACCCGCAGCCGTAGAATTGACCAGATGATTCGAGATAAATAAGGGGTTCCCAATGAGCGAGATTGATAACGTACAGAACCTGTATTCGCATCGAGAGGAGCATGAAGCCTCCTCTTCAACCAGTTTTTCGGAGCTGGCCAGGGAGTTACGCGAATACGACGGTATCGTGGTCGGAGTGCTATGTGACCCGGTCTATGCAGACCATGAGACCCCATCGGAGCTTCGGTTCGAGCACATCGCCGCGAGTTGGGGGAGTTATCCGGGAGTGCGTGTGGTTGCGCTGGACGCGAACCAAATCCGTTCATACGAAATACTGTTCAATGGGAAGATGGATATCCTGGTGTTCCCATATGGCGGGGTCTACCCGATGGATGCTTTTGGGCTCTATTCTGGACTGACGTTCCAGCAGTATCTCAAACGGGGTGGTGCGGTGTTGACCACCGGCGGGATACCCTTCTCAAAGCAGGCGAGTCCGTTCGGACAGTTCATCGACACCAGTAGCACACAAGCGAAGCAAGACGTCTTCGATAAATGGATCGCGAAATTCGGTGTTAAGTATTACGAGCCACGAGTGGCTCCAATGCAAGAGCGGGTTGACAGTACATTCCTACCGGGAATGCCTGCAGCAAATGCCTGGGAGCCAGCACGTTCGGGATTGGTGGTAGTCAACAGCTCGCATGACCCAGAACCAAAACCTCCACACGGCAATGTGTTCCCGGAACGGTATCCAGCCCGGCAGATCATCCCGTTGATGACCGGCTTTGACTCTTTCGGTCAGCAGGTCTGCACCTCTGCGATCCTCTCGCAGGATTTCGAGGATGGCAGCAGGCGCATCCATTTCACCCACGAGTCCGATGCCCATCCGCTGTCGCCGGACAGCCCGCATTTTGACGCCCTCATGCGCGATCTGTTCAGGTTGTTAGCCAACCGCATTGTGGTGCGTGAGATCGAAACGGAGTATGCATGCTACCATCCGGGTGAGGCGGTGCGGATTCGTGCAGAGCTGGTCGGCTTCGAGCCGCACCCGGTCGAGGTACGGTTGAGCGTCAAGCTGCTTGATTCAACAGGCCATATGGTCATGCAGTGGAGTGAAGATGCGGTCATTCCGCTGGCTGACGTTCTCAACCTGGAGTGGGTATGGCAGCCTGAAGGGTTCGCAGATGACGAATACACAGTGCAGATCGATGTGATTCGCGATGGCCAGAGTGTGTCGCGGGCAAGCAATGGTTTTGTGGTCAGGAACGAAGAAGTGGTCAGCAAGGGCCCCGCGATCGGCATCTCAAAAGGGTATTTCACGATCAATGGGCGTGGAGCCTTTATCACTGGCACCAACTACTACGAATCGACCCGCGGCGAGGCGATGTGGTACCGCCCTGATGTGGCGCGGTTGATACATGACCATCGCTCAATGCACGCCTGCGGTGTGAACATGATCCGGCCTCATTACCACCATCTGAAGTGGTTCAAGGACTATTTGCTGCATCACCACGGACGGCTTTTCTCGTTCTACAAGTCGTTGGAGAGCCTGGAGAACGCCATGCCCGATGAGCGGGTGTGGCGTATCTGGGAGCTGTTCATCGGCCTTGGGCAGAAATACGGCATCGTGTATAACGGTGACCTATTTACCCTGGTGCCGGAGGAACTGGGCGACCCGAGGGGCTGGTTCGGCACCACTGAGGCGGTTTATGACCATGCCAAGCGTCCCGCCCAGAATCAGTTCCTGCTGGAGCTGGATCGTCGCTTCCGCAATGTACCAGGCATCAGCTGGGACCTGTTCAACGAGCCATACCAGGTGACCGATGAAGCGGTGGCCGACTGGGCTGAGTTTCTGGGGAGTGCGTTACACAACGACGGCTCATCGCGACTGTTGACCGTCGGCGGTCCGATGCATCTGCCGGCTGGGGTCGACTACGACTGTCCGCATGGCGGGATATCAGACGACTTCAAGCCGCCATCGGAGCGGCCCGTTCTGCTGCAGGAAGCGCATTTCGACAGGCCAGAGCAGTTGTCTGACGAACTGGCTCAAGCGGAGGCGTTTCGGCGGATGGTGGTGAGTTGCGTGCGGAATGGCGTGGCGGGCTGGTGCCCGTGGTCATGGACACGCCAGATGCGGTTGTGGCAGGACGTCTACCAGCACCACCACAGCTTCCCGATGGAGAAGTGGGATGACCGGCTGGGGATGCACACCCATGAGGATGGCACCCTGAAACCAGCCGGGCAGGTATTTAAAGACATCGCGATGCTGATGAGATCGGTGGAGCCGCAGAGGTATGACGGGGATACGCTGACAGTCGTGACCTCACGCGGAACTCTGCGTGCTCGTTTGGACAAGGATACCTGCCAACCGAGCCAGCAGATCATACATTCCCATGGCGATCAGTGCCTGGGCGGTATGGCGATGGGTGCGCTCACCCATGCAGGGCGGAACTGGCTGACCGGGCCTGATTCATCGTATTTGTATGCCTTCACGAATACCGGCGATCTGACAAGCAGCGAGGAGCTGTTCATCAAAAGCGAACAGCCGGGTACGATCTGCTTCGACCGCCCCGGCTGTGTTTCTATTGATTTGGTCGACCTCGCCCCTGATGCAAGACAACTGACCGTGGTTTCCTTGCAGACAAAGGCTCAGGCGACCGTGATCAACGTCTCGCCTGAAATGACTCGCTACTGGCTGCGGTTGCGGTTTTGATAGTGACCACACCCTAAGCATCGCAGGCAGTAAGGCTGTTTTAGCTGGTGGAACTTGACTTTCGGCCGAGTGCCAAATAAAACTCGGGTTCGTCCGTGACCGCAATGTCGCTAAATCCAGCCTGTGTGAGCATCGTACGAATGGTGTCTGCATCCGGAACCTGGTCCTCGGCGACTACTGGACCAGCTTCGCGATGCACCTTGTTGACAGCCTCCCGGCCGGTGGGGTGTGAGATCACAATCAGACCACCCGGTTTCAGCATAACGAGTATGCGTGATAGTACCTTGGGCTTGTCGCAGAAGTGAGGGAAAACCGCGTTGCAGATCACTCTATCGTAATACACCTCACCACAATCATATTCCTCAATGTCTGCAAGTAGCAGTTGGACATTCCCAGGAAGCCCCTTGGATTGGGCGACTCGGAGCATGCCGGGCGAGATATCTATGGCGATGATGCTTCCTTCGCCGTTCATGGACTGAAGCAGGCACGGTATCATCACACCAGTCCCAGTCCCCACATCAAGGATGGTCATTCCGGGTGTGATGCCGGCTTCGGCCACGACACGCGCCAATAACTGGCAGATGTCATCTCGCTCCATGCTATCCCATCTATCGGCATAAGAATCGAAAAATTCAACTTGATTGTTCATGATGTACCTTTGTTGGCTGTTGTTTGGTTGTGCGTCTTTTAGGCGAAAAGGTGTTCGCTATAATGAAGAGAACACAAGACACGAGGATGATGAGGGCTCCTGTGGGCAGGTTGAAGTGCCAGGAGAGCGCCAGCCCTATCCAACCCGAGGCGACCCCAAACACCGCTGCGATGATAAACATCTTCCTTAGGCTGTAGGTTAGCTGGTAGGCCGCTGCGGCAGGGTTGACGATCAGGCTGAACACCAGCAACCCGCCGATGGCATTCAGGGACGCTGTCGTGGTCAGTCCGCTCAGAATCAAAATGCCGTAGAAGATACCGGTTGCCGGTAACCCTAAAGACTTCGCCAAATCCCTGTTGAAGATGACGGTTTGAATCTCTTTGAAGAACAGAAATATGACCAGTCCAGCTCCCATGGCGATCGCCGCGAGCAGATAGAGGTTGGCAGTATTGACGGTGAGCACACTGCCCCAAAGCAGACTCAGCGCCTCCGTTTTGGGCCCTGGTATCAGCGAGAGCAGCAGGAATGATACCCCCATGGCCGATGAAAAGACGATGCCGATGGCTGTGTCAGGCGAAAAATCACCGCGATCCGCTAACGGCCCAAGAGCGCCCGCAGCGACCAGACTCATCAAAATGGCACACCACATCGGGTTCACACCCAGAACCAGCCCCAGCAGAGCCCCGGCAAATGCCGCATGGCTCATGCACACACCCAGGAATGAAATCCGCATGGTGACAACCATGACACCGATCAACGAGCACGCGATACCCGCACAAAGCGTGGCCAGCAGTGCTCGCTGCAGGAATGGGTCTTGAAGGATGTCAAACATCAGCAAACACCCCAGACGACACGACATCGGTCACACGCCCGCTCTTCATCATCACGATCGTCTCGCAGATGCCGGAAAGCATATCGGCGTCATGTGACACCACAATGGTCGTCAGACCCATCTCGGAATGCACTGTCCTGACGATCTCCCTTACTCTTTGCTGTGACTCGGTGTCCAGAAATGTGGTGGGTTCATCAAGCAGCAGTAGCTCTAGCTCTTGAGCGAGGGCTCGGGCGAGGTGGATACGCTGCTGCTCACCACCCGACAACTGCCCAAATGGCCGTTCCGCAAGGTGTTGAGCATCGACGCGGCGCAGTGCCTCATCGACCTTCTCTATGTCCATAGGTTTCGGACGATGGAATAGCCCCAGCCTTCCATATCTGCCCATCATCACCACCTCACCGGCGGAGACGGGCATGCGAGGGTCGACATTAGACGTCTGAAATACACAAGCCGTCCGACGGCGGATATCTCTGTAGTTAGGCACCACAAGCTCAAGCCCCAGGATGCTGGCTGTCCCTGAACTGATCGTCAACAGTCCTTGAATCACCCGAAGAATGGTGGTTTTCCCAGAACCGTTTGGTCCCGAGATACCCACAATGCTACCCGTAGGGATATCAAGAGTGATGTTTCTGAGGATGATGTGATCTTGATAGCCCGCATCAACTCCATTTAGTTTCACAGAACAGCTCAACCTGCGTTACCTCCAATAAAAGGTCGATCTATCTTTCGGCGGGCGGATATCTGACTTGGCGGTTCCGTCACCATCCAAATGGTATCGGCTGGAACGATCATGAGCTTTAACCTGATGGCTGTAGGCTGTGGCATCATTTGCGGGATATGCCTTTAATTACCCGCGACACGTTGTCTGTGAGACATTCGCTCCATTTGCTGGTGCCCGAATACCCGCCTGGGAAATTGGATAACGCAACCTGCGCGGCACCAATGTCCTTAGCGATCTCTTTGCCTGCAGTGGGACTGCTTTGCAGATTGTCGATGCACAACTTGACGTGGTTTTTTCGGCCGATCTTAGTGAGCTGATGTAACAGGGCGGGTGTGAACTCCTCGGCCCTGGCATAGGTGCCCACCACGACGCAGCCCATCCACATGGCGAACTCCACCTGTTGGTCTGAGCAGAGTATCCGGTTTCCCGGTACACCCGATTTCTTCAGCCTGGCCTTCAATACCGTGCTTAAAGCCTGATATTTCCGACTCTGGCTGGCAAATGATT
The DNA here is from genome assembly GCA_963677485.1 of Armatimonadota bacterium. Lineage (GTDB taxonomy): Bacteria > Armatimonadota > HRBIN16 > HRBIN16 > HRBIN16. The sequence continues at coordinate 4,175,627 of OY781964.1, forward strand.
TGCGATAATCGGCAGCATGCGATGGATCCATGGCACAGAGTTCGTTGGTGACCAGTTTCAATGCGCCGATATAGACAGTAGGGATCATCCAGTTTCCGGATGTCTTGATGGCGACGAGTTTGGGTTTGCGGGAACCAAGCGAACTCATGATTTTCGGCACAAACTCCTCATACCCATGCGTAAACACCGCTTTTGATGTAGAAAGGGTGTGCAAGTCTCTTGGCGAGATATCAAAATGTCCAGGGCAACTGCCTGGCGCGACCAGGGTGGTCACCTTGACATGGGAGCCGCCCACATCCTGCACTGCACACTGCAACAGCGAAGTGGTGGTGACTATTGGCATGGGTGCTGTCGATGTGCGGGCATAGAGCGCTGTTGTCATCATCAACAACAGCACGATAACCGCAATCCCTCTCGTTGTTTTTGAGTCGATTAGGTTCAACTTCTCGTGATTCAATTCGCGTAATCCCTTCAGAATCAGATTGGCCTGTGACTGTTGCAGTCAGTGACTGTCACAGACAGTGTTTACGGTGAAGACTTCCCGTCGTGAATTCGCACGATAATGCCATTTGGATCGTACGGGTACCAGTGGTTTTTGGCCATGGGGAGCATCCATTGGTCAGCCGTGAATACATCAACCTGTTTACCTGGCCCCTGGCTCCATGCTACCCACTTTACAGGGCTTGTCAGCGGGTCAAAAAAGAGCTGCATCTCTTTGGTGCTTTCTGGGTAGTCCTCTGGCGCCCATAAGCCAAGGTAGGTCTTGACCCCGTTTGACCAGCCCAGGCCTGGGGCTGAGTATTTATATGCGTGACCAGGGCTGAACGGGTCGGCAAACTTCTTGATGGATATATACCCTGAGGAATGAAGCTCGGGGGGAAGCTCATTGAAATCCTCCAGTTTATCGGACATCCCATGGCAAAACGTGCGTGCCATGGGAAATGCTTCGTAGTCGTCATAATACATCTGCAGCGCGAAGCCGATTTGCCGAAGGTCACTGTGCACACGGGTGATGAGGGCCTTCTGCTTTGCTGCCGCGAAAACGGGGAATAGCAGTGCTGCCAGTATAGCTATGATGGCGATGACTACCAATAGCTCGATAATTGTGAAGGCCCTGCATCTCATCATATTCTACAGATCCGCCTGTGCTCCGAAGTTGGTGTCCAGCACAACATAGTCGAACAGGTTGACCATTCCATCACCGTTGACGTCACTGTTCACATCGCTATGCCCGAAATTGATATCTAGTTGGACATAGTCGAAGAGGTTGATCTGTCCGTTGCCATCAGCGTCACCCGGTACCAGCGTGATGGTCAGGTTCTGAGAGCCGCCAGCGGGGGTGATCTGAAGGGTTCGCTTCAGGAATGGGCGAGCGGTGAGCTCTACCTTCAATTCAGCCTGCGGAACTGTGCCGAGAGGTATGGCACCATCGGACAGGCTGACTGCGGTGTAGTTATCAAACAACCCATCAGGCCCGCTGAGTGTTACATTGAAGCTGCGATCCGCTTTTGAACCTAACCAGCTACTTATGGAAGGGTCAAGCACCAGGGAGGTCAGCGGGTTTGGCTGCTGCACCACGTTGGCACTCAGTTTGCTGTCAGTGACGGTTCCCATAACCCCAAGATAGCTGCCCACTGCAGGACGGCGGTCGGACAGCACTTCCAGCTCGCCAGAGGCGTCAACAAGAACAAAACCGGTGGCTGTGGTCCTTGCGACCCTCTTATTGACGATACATACTGGCGATTGGCTGGAGTTGGCGGCTTCCTGGCAGGTGTCGAGTGACTCTGCGACAAAGGAGGGTGATTTCACCCACAATCGGTAGGTGTCAATGAACGGAGACTGCAGGTCCTCCTGGTCGAAAATGGCCGCGACTGCGAATTTGGAATAACTGGGTGCTGTTGTTCCGAAGGCTCCCTGGGAGGCCAGATATAGATTGATCTCGCCCGTTGCGTCCTTGACAGGGATGGTGCCATCTGGCTTCCATGTGATTGATCCACCCTGAGGCGGGTTAAATTCGAGGCCGTGAAGCATGACCCATCGTCCTTGATATCGCTCGCCTCCGGTGGCGCGTGTGACATCGAAGCTGTTGCATGATCCCACGCTGGGGATCAACTGGGCGTCAGGCATGCCTGGGTGGTCGACAATTTGAACTGTAAATCTCATCACAGGGGCCGAGGAGTGGCGGTCGTTGATAAGCACTTTTCCGCGGTTGTCCGCCAGAAAACCGGTGATGCGAAGACGGTCACCTGCAGCAAACGGAATGTATTCGGCAGGACGCCACAGATTGCCGTAATAGAATTTGCCGGACCATGCCTGGATTCCGCCTTTATCTGAGGTGGTGTCCTGGAGGAAGGCCGTATACATTACACTGGGGTCGAGTAGTTCGTTCCATCCGGCCAACGCGACGCCTTCTACGGTGACACGGTTGGATTCCACGGGGTCGGCATTGACTAGAGCATACGCGCCAGTGCCATCAGCCTTTGGTGCCTGTGTGTCCCATATAGGAGCATTGGCCATAGCGTGGACAGAGATCACTGCCAGTAAGGAAGTGAAGACGGGTGATACCAATCGATTCATCAGGTCCCCCTTGAGTAACAATTTCAATATCCGCAATATGAGCGGTAGTTAATCTAATTTAGTTGTGTGTATGAGATGCTGATCTTCTGCACCCTTACCTATAGTCGCAGCTCTTACGTGCCACGATCTACTATATCGTAGCACGTTAGAGCCGCGATGACAATGTGGCTTATGGTAAAGAGGTATCACTCTTTGGGGATATTGTGATGACGGCCGAGTTGCACATGAGGATGAAGGGGCTGGCTGATCTGTAACATCGCACCTAGATTAGACGCAATGTATCATGCCATGGCGCACCTGTGGTGATGTGCCATGGCATTGCGGTTTTGACGATCAGCTCTGGAACACCTTGCTGATAGCCAGCGCCGCCGGTTTCGGTCGGCACTCGTAGTCGATCACCGAGGTGTTGGCCGCGCAGGGGAAACAGTCGTGGCCCATCCAGATGATCACGCCGCCGCATTTCGGGAACCTGCTCTTGCAGGCCTTCACGGCGATCTCCAGGGCCTGGCTTTGCCTCTGCTGACTCCACTGCACGTATTCGGCGGGGGAGATGGGCTCACAGCCGTTGTCTTTCACCACGTTGTCGTAGTCAATCCACCAGCAGATCGGCCGCCGCCACAATGGGTTGCTGGTGTTGACGGGCATGATCTCGCACTCACCGCGGTAACGCTCTAGGATGTCGAGGGAGCTGGCTCCGGAGCAACCCGTCTCTGAACGGAACAGCGCATCGTCCTTGGCCCAGTAGTCTGCCCACTCGGCCAGGGACTCATCGGCCATGCCGAAGCCGCCTGGCTTCCATGGGCCATGGACATCCCAGTTCACCCCCTGACCGAACTCTGACTTATCCGCGGTGGACCTTGGACCGCTGCCAGAAGCCACCACGAACCTCCGTGACCTGTCCTTCTGCTTGCACACCTTGGCCAGTGCTTTGATCATGGGGTGCTCAACGGTGACGGGCACGTTGTTGCTGTCGTAGAGCTCATTCCCACCGCTCCAGATCACAAGGGAGGCGTGGTGGCCTCGGCGTGCGATATATGATTTGGCTACCTTCACCATCTCGCTGATGAACTGCTCGTCCTCTGGTGGGTAATTGTCGATGCCTGACGAGGAGAGCGGGAACTCCTGCCAGACCATGATCCCCAGCTCATCGCAGATATCGTAGAAGCACTCTTTTTCCAGCACCCCGCCGCCCCACACGCGCAGCAGGTTGAAACCCAGCTCCTTGTATAAATCCAGATGCTGCCGATATTGCTCCTCGGTGACATCCGCGAAGTTGGGTCTGATGGGAACCCAGTTGGCTCCCTGTATGAATACTGAATATTCGTTGCACTTCAACAGCCATGGGTCTGCTTGTCGTGGCGCACCTTCACAAGGCCTCCAGTGGATTTCGCGTATGGCCACCCTCTTGATCAGCTCATCGACGACGTCACCATCGTCATCAAGCAGAGATAACCGCGCGTGATATAACGGCTGTTCGCCATACTGATGTGGGTACCAACGCTCAAGACCATTAAGGTAGGTCATGTAGATTACAAAGTCGTCTAGCCAATCTGCGGACACCTCTTGGCTATAAAGAACGCAGCCATTTTGTTCTACTGATACTCGCAACGAATAGTCGTCCGGACACTTCGCTTTGCCTCTGACTGTAAGGCATTGGCCGTCATCTTCGCTGTAAAACGCCTCAAAAGAAGCCTTGGATATCTCTACTCCATCGGTTTCCACGAATTCAATGGTGTCCCATACGCCTGTTTGGACCAGACGAACCGTCCAGTCCCAGGTGTAGTTGAACCGCACCTTCCAATCGGTCATCTTAGAGGTGTATCCGAACTGACCCAGCCATCGGGGAGGGCAATCGAACACAATCTGTAGGATGTTACCTTTCGGCTGCATCTCGCAGGACAGATCGATGACATGAGGGATGTGAGAACCGTTGAAGGATTTAACCTCCACGCCATTCAGCAGCACCCAGCCCGAACCATCGAGCCCCTGGCAGTCCAACCGGTACTTCAGCTTTTTGGCCAGCCATTCATCTGGGATGGTCGCCTGATACACCCAGTGCAGGTTCTCCACCCATTGGCATGCGCGGTAGTTGAGCCCGACATTCCAGTCGGGCAGCAGGCCAGCCTGCAGCAGAGCCATTTGCACAGAGCCTGGCACTTTGGCGGGGATCGCTGTGATCTCTGCCGACTGTGATGTATTGGCCTCGATGGGGTTGCCCAGCTTCCATAGATAGGGCAGCCAGCCAGTAAGGCTCCAGTCGAGTTGAGACAGATTGTATGCAGTTTTCATGAGTTCTCCTGTATTTATATCGGCTGCTTATGTCCGGGGCGGTCTGTCAGTACGCTTGCGATGACTGCTGTTTATAGACCGCGCCGGTCTTGTTCCCGATACCAGTCTTTGGTGGCTGTCCGCCAGACCGGCGCGGTTAGGGAAAACCGCCCCGGACATTGGCCACGCTTGCTGAAAACAAAATGCGAAAAGGACTTAGCCCATCTGAGTTACATTTAGGTAACGCACATTGGACCTGTCAATCTGCATGATCCTGTCGAGAGTGTAACACCGCAAGCCATAGGACGTCAACAAGCAGCCGAAAGAAGGTATTTGCCACATACTGCGGCGAATATATCCAATGGAAGTCACTTGCTTTGGGAGGGTTTCTGAGTGAAATTTGTTATTGTCTGTCTGGTTGTGATCATCTCCACCGTGAGTTGTTTTGCTGCTCAGCCTGTGATGAAGAGCCTTGTTATGTTCGAAGGTAAAGGAAGCAATCTGCTGCTGAATGGCAGCCTGACCGAGATCGAAGGTCAACGCTTTCGAAACTGGGCTCCGTATTACGATGGCTACACCCTCGCCAGGGGAGCTGGCAGAGACAGCTCGGATGCACTCATGTGCGAATCCGATGGCACCACCGGCAGGATGGGTGCTTTGCAGACGGTCGTTCTGAACCAAAAGCAAGCCTACCCGATCGGTGTTTCGTGCTGGAGCAAGAGCGAGGGCGTGGACGGTATTCCGGGTGGTGACTATTCCATATACCTGGACCTGCAATACACCGATGGCACTCCGATCTGGGGCCAACTGCGTGCCTTCCCAACCGACACTAATGGCTGGAACAACCATAAGTTTGTGATCTACACCACTAAGCCGATCAAGTCGATAGCGGTGTTCTGCCTGTTTCGCAACCGTAAGGGCAGGGTGTGGTTTGACGACGCACGGGTGGAGCAACTGCGATCTACCGCCAGTGTGAGCATGCTTCAGGGCCAACCAGTGCAGTTGATGAAACAACCACGCTCCAAGAATCCAGGATTGGTGGTTTCTGCAAAGAATGGCTTGAGTTTGGGGCTTGATGGTGCTGCCGTCTCATCTGTGAAGTTCAACGGCCGGCAGTTGGGCTGCGACGCGCCTTCAGGGTTCATGGTCAGGGATATGAAGCAGGGGTCCGACTACTATGGCTTCTCAGCCGCTGTTAAAGATGGTACTCTGAAAGCCTCGTGTGCAGAGCTGGGTGTCAACCTGCAGGCGGTATTCAAACCAGAGGCCGACTGCATCAGGGTAACCGGACGTATCACGGACATCACCCGAAAAGAACGGGCCTTGAACATGATGTTCGCGCTGCCTATTGATGCGCCGGGCTGGAGCTGGGGCGACGATGTCCGCCGCAGCCGAGTCATACAGATGCGGGATACGAAGAACGCCGGTGCGGAGTACATCAACGCCGTCAGCATTCCGTGCGGCTCTACCACCACCGCATCTCTCTACCCGGTGGCGGCTATCTCGGGGAAACGGGATGGGCTGTGCATCGGAATCGACATGGGCAAGATCGCGGTTTACCGGGTGTTCTACAACTCCTCCACCCGCCAACTGGCGATATCGTATGATTTCGGTCTGGTGCCCGATTCGGTGAAGCATCCGGGTTCCGCGGAGTTTTCGTTCGTGATCTACCGGTTTGATCCTGAATGGGGTTTCCGCCAGGCCTGGGCCGATTATGCGCGAATATTTCCCGACTACTTTAAAGTGCGGTCTCCTAAGCACGGTATATGGATGCCGTTCGGCGATATCAGCCGGATTCAAGGCTGGCAGGATTTCGGGTTCAAATACCATGAGGGCATTGAGAATGTGCCTTTTGACGTCGCCAATGAGCTGCTGGCGTTCCGCTATTCGGAGCCGACCACATGGTGGATGCCGATGCCTAAGGGTGGGGCACGCACAGAGGAGGCGGTGCTAGCGGAGCGTGACAAACTCGCCAGCACGAATCTGATGGCGAATGCGGTGATCAATTCGGGCATGGTCGATGTGCAGGGCAAGCCGTGCTACCTGGTGCAGGATGCCCCCTGGTGTGACGGAGCGGTGTGGAACATGAGCGTCAACCCCTACCTGCCTAAAAAGCCGAACGGTGCCTCGGTCATTTGGAACGATGAGGTGCGTGCTGCCGATTATGGAAGTAGTACGAAGCCTGTGCGTGCCGGTGAGTATCTAGATTCGCTGGAAGGCTACATCACCGCCGACCTGAACTACCGAAAAGATCATTACCGATACTCCTCAGTGCCTCTCTGCTTCGATGACAACAACAATATCGTGATGTTCAACGGGCCAGCCATATACGAGTTCGTCAAGTGGATATCTGAGGATGTCCACAGCATGGGCAAGCTGATGTTCGCGAATGGTGTGCCGTATAGATTTACCTACCTCTGCCCCTGGCTGGATGTGATGGGCACAGAGACCAACTGGCTGCCGGGCGATGTGTTCACACCAGACGCCGATGAAACAATGATCATGCGCCGTTCGATGGTTTACGGCAAGCCGTATCTGCTGCTGATGAACACTCGCTTTGACGCGTTCGGGGTGGACATGGTGGAACGCTATTTCAAACGCAGTGCGTTCTACGGAATACTGCCCGGCATGTTCAGCCACAACGCCGCCAATGAGGCCTATTTCGACACCCCGAAATGGTATAACCGCGACCGTGCGTTGTTTAAACGCTACATCCCGCTGATCACGCGCCTCTCGGAAAGCGGTTGGCAGCCTGTCAGCTACGCACAAAGCTCCAACAAGACGATATATGTGGAGCGATATGGTAAAAACTTCATCACATTACTGAACGACAGCAAGGAACCACAGACCGCAACCATACGCCTAGATACCGCGAAACTGGGCGTGAAGCCGGATTTCACGGCCATCGAGCGGTTTTCTGGCAAGAGTATCAAGGTCACAAAGTCCGCGTTTACAGTCGCTTTGCCCGCAGGTGATGTGATGATGGTCGATCTGGCACCGTAACAGCATTTGACCCAGCAAAAACAATCACTAACATATGAAGGGAACCTGATATGGTTAATGTAGGAATCATAGGCTGCGGAGGGATATCGCATTTCCACTATGAGGGTTATGAACGTGCTGGAGCACGCATTACCCACATATGCGATTTGCGCAGGGAGGCCGCACAGCCGGTCGGCGACCGATATGGGGCGGCAGTGAGCACCGATTACCATGAGCTCATCAATGACCCGCAAGTCGATCTCATCAGCGTCCTGACCATCGCCTCCGCACACAAGGAGATATGCCTGGCGGCCATTGCCGCTGGCAAAGGGGTAGTGTGCGAAAAAACACTCTCCGATAATCCCGCCGATTCATCCGAAATCGCCAGAGCGGCAGATAGTGCCGGCAACTTCTTCAGCACCGCCTATATGAAACGGCATTTCTCGGCCGCCAAACAGGCGAAGTGGCTTCTAGAAGATATGGGTGAGGTCATCAGCGTTTATGTTCGTTCCTATCAGCCTTGGGATATCTGGACGACCCCATTATATGACGGGTTGACCGATCATCCTTCTGCATATGTCCGAAACTACGGGGGCGGGATGCTGGTGATGGCTGGTAGCCATATGCTGGATCTAGTTCACTGGCTTCTTGGCCGTCCCGTGCAGGTGGTTGGTGATATGAACATCCGGGCAGGGATGGATGTGGAACGCCAGGCTAACGCCATGCTTTGGCTGCAGAACGGCGGAATTGTGCATTTTGAGGCACTGGGGCATCCGTATACTACCGTCGGCTACGAACGAAACGGCTGGGATGAGCGGATTGAGATCAACACCGTGAAGGGCCGGCTTGAGCTGTATACTGTCACCTGGAACCACCCAGAGCGCAACGGTGCACTGCTCGTGCATCTCGATAATACCACTGGCCGGTCCATTGAGTACCGCTATCCAGCGGAAAACCCGTTTGATCTGGAGATGGCGGAGATAGTTCGCCGGTTCTCAGCCGGTGAACCAGGGGTGCCGTCTGCCTGGGATGGGTATGTGGTCGATGAGCTCATCGCCCATATCACTCAAAGTGCCCGCACTCGAACGGTGCTGCCGGTTGTTTACCGCGACCTTGCCGATACAGAGTCATCATAAGTCGACATCATACATTAAATCTGGAGGAAATCATCTATCATGAACCCGCAACCATTATTAATATCTTACCAACCATATTTTGAACACGGTGTATAGAATATTCTGATATTACGCACCACACAAAGCGTTAGGCACAACGATCTGGCGAATAGCAAGTGCTGCCATGATGATACGCTTGCCAAGTGCAGTGAGGTAGTATTTGTAGCGTTTACCGCATTTTTTAACGAGCCGGAATACTCGGCATCGCTTGATGAAGTATGATATCTGAGAGCTGGACATCTGCGGTAAGGCTTTTTGAAGCATACGGTTTGTGATCCCGCTGATGCATCCCTCTCCGCGAGCAAGTGCAATGAGACATTCCAAATCCTTCTTGAGGAAAAGGTTGAATCCTCGATACGAGCGATGATCACGGGTGGTCGAGGTCGCGATTTTGATGATCTGATGTTCACCATCGCTGTTGTCATCAAGGGCGGAAAGAAAGTCAAGATATCTGTTGTTTGCAGATAATAACAGTTCCCTCAATGGAGGAAGGCTGTAGATGGTCTTTTGCATAGGGGCGTATTTAATCTCAGTCGTCCCATCATGATGTTCTACCTCACGGTAGTGTTTAAATTCAGAGACGTCATTCACAGTCGTCTCGATACGCAAGATTATCCCTTGCTTGTCATACATTTTGATAGAAGCCCATCCCATGTAGTGTTTGATGCGCGTGCCTTGTATGCGGCGATCGAACTTGTAGTCAGTGCCGATCTCAGCGAGTGTTCGCCCATCAAGTTTCTTACCAAGAAACATCGCGATAGACTCTGGCGTTACCGTATGTATCGCTGTTTTGACTAGATTATCGTAGATGGCTTTGAGGTCTTCGGCGCGTTTGAACACGATGTCTGTAGCATATTCCACCTGCATTAGCGACCAATGATATGAATTGTCAGCAAGCCGTATCACGGGGCAATACATTCTGGCAAATGCATCCAGCGCATGGTGCAGCTTATCAGCAGGAAAAGCGTCTGCCAGCCTCTGAGCACAGCTAAAGTCGTCGATTTTTACAAAGGCGTTGTCCAGTGGAGTGAAAACTACTCCCTCGGATTGAAGGCAATGCGCGAGATAATTGTGTCCATTACAATAGAATTGCAGACGGAAGGGCACCCAGGTCGGAACTCGTAGATAGCACAGTCCAAACTCTGCATCGATGAAATAGAAGTAGTAATGAAGACACTTGGTCTCCTTGATATTCAGCCGGGTTTTGTGGGTAATCTTGTCGTGCCACGGGGTGTATGCAGGACATTTTTCCAACACTGAGAATATGTGGACGAGACCGGGGTGACACCCTCGACTACTAATGATCTCTTTGATGCGGTCTTCTTTTCGAAATGAAGAGGCACGGCGTATATACTCAATTTCAATGCTGTTGGTAACGGCAAGGCGTTCCGCATTGGCTTTGATCTCATCTCGTAGAGGTTCGGCAAATTCCTTAGGAAAGTCAAATAGCCTGATGTTGCGTTGATGAAGATAGATGCCCATTCCGTCGCTATGACACCAGCCTGGGATTGTACCGGTGATAACTATGCGGTCGAAGCATGAATATACCCCAGCTATCTGCTTTGCATAGCGTTCTTGAAGTGATGTCATTCTGGGCAACCTCACGAAAGGGTGTTTGAATGTATATTACGTGGCGAATGCAATCATTCCTTTTTTGGTTGCGGCTAAGCCGCCTTAGGTAAAACGGCGGTCGTCACCGGGTCAGCCCGGGGTATCGGCTACGGCATCGCGCTCAGGCTAGCCAAGGAAGGGGCGAACGTGGTCATCGCGGACATTAATGCGGACCATGCGGCCGAATCGGCCCGCCAAATCGCTACCGAGACAGGCCGAAAGGCAATCGCCATCGCTTGCGATGTGACCGATCAGCAATCTGTGGTCACCATGATCACCAAAGCTGTGTCCGAACTGGGCAGCCTGGACATCATGGTCGCGAATGCGGGCGTCTGCCCGTTTGTGGAAATCATGGAGATGGATGTCGAAACTTGGAAGAAGACGATTTACATCAACCTGACTGGCGCGTTCATCACCGCTCAGGCTGGCGCGAAGCAGATGGTGGCCCAGGGCAAAGGCGGTCGAATCATCTTCATCTCTTCGCTGGCTACCATAAGGGCTTCCAGTGCTCAGGCGGACTATGCGGCGTCGAAGTCGGGTGTGAAGATGCTGATGGCTACAATGGCAACAGCGTTAGGCAAACAGGGCATCACCGTCAACGCCATCGCACCGGGTGTCATCTATACCGAAATGGGCGCGTTCCACTGGGATGTACCGGAACACAGGGCGGCCTTCGCGATAGAAAACCCGATCCCGCGGCTTGGGATGCCTTCGGACATCGCGAATGCGGCGGTGTTCCTGGCTCTGGACGAATCGGAATACATCACCGGCAGCACCATCCGCGTGGACGGCGGCAGGGAGGCGATAGGGTAATGAGAGCGAACCGTTCAGCATATGTGAAGTCACCGTGGCAATTTGAGCTGCGTGAGATGCCTGTGGGAAGTCCTGGCGTGGGCCAGATAGTGGTGCAGATCAAGGCCTGCGGTATCTGCGGCACCGATCTGCATACCGCAGACCGTACCGCGTTGGACTGGCAAGCGTTCGGGCACGAGATGGCCGGTGTGGTGGTCGAAGTGGGCGAGGGCGTGAGCCGCTTTACGCTTGGCGACCGTGTGGCTCTCAACACAGCCGCTCCGTGCGGGAAGTGTCCGATCTGTCTACCCCAGCCCTACGGTAAAGGAAAACCGGAGCTTTGCCGAACACCCGTCTCGTATTGGGGCGGTCCGCAGATGGGTTTCGGCGAATATATCATCGCACCACATGAGAGTGCCGTTCTGATTCCCGATTCAATGCCATTCGACGTCGCCAGCATGGTGGAGCCGATGGGGGTCTCCATTGACATCGTGGAGACCGCGGATGTAGGCTGCGGCGACAATGTGCTGATCATTGGGGCCGGTCCGCTGGGGCTTGGTGCTATCACCGTGGCTAAGAACGCCGGAGCCCACTACATTGCCGTGGCCGCCAGATCGACATACACTGCTCGGGTCGAAGCCGCCCGCGCACTGGGAGCCGATGAGATCATCGAGATCGACAAAACCCCGATCACTCAGGTGGATTTCGGGCCAAATCAGCCTGATAAGATCCTGGTCACCTCTCCGCCGCAGAGCATCTTGGATGCCATCGCCATCGCCCCGTTTGGTGCGACCATTGCCTATATCGGGATTGCCTCAGGCCCGGGAGCCGTCATCTCATTTGATGCGGATGACTTCCACTACAGACGTCTCAGCCTCAAAGCGTCGTTCGCCTCGCCGGATATCCAATCGGCCAAGAGCTTGCGTATTTTGCAGGCTTACCCTGAGCTGGGACGTGAGCTGATATCGCACCGCTTCAAGTTGGATGAGCTGGAGGCGATGATGAACCTGGCCCACACCGACAGGGGGCGGACGGTTAAGAAGATGGTGATGGTGAACGAATAGGGCGCTTTGTGGCCTGCGATATACGCCGTCAGTCCCGTGTCGACGGGTTCCATCGCCCCAGGGGGCTCCATCACCCGTCGCTGATTAGGTGGCTGCCCGCGTCGCTTCGCTCCTGCGGGCGCTGGCGGAGGGTTCCCTGCGCCCGCTTGCGGGCTGAGACTGGGTAGACGCGCGGTGAGGGAACCCCGTTTTGGGACGCCAGTCCCGTGGGGTGACTAAACCCGCGGCAGCGTGGCTGGTAGCCTGCGATACACGCCGCCGGCATTTGTCGACGGGTTCCATCGCCCCAGGGGGCTTCATCACCCGTCGCTGATCAGATGGCTGCCTGCGTCGCTTCGCTCCAGCGGGCGCTGGCGGATGGCAAGTTGCGCCCGCTTGCGGGCTGCGAATGCCTAGACGCGCGGTGAGGGAACCCCGTTAGGGACGCCAGTCCCGTGGGGGTGACTAAACCCGCGGCAGCATGGCTGGTAGCCTGCGATCTACGCCGCCGGCATTTGTCGACGGGTTCCATCGCCCCAGGGGGGCTCCATCACCCGTCGCTGATCAGATGGCTGCCCGCGTCGCTTCGCTCCAGCGGGCGCAGGCGGATGGCCACCTGCGCCCGCTTGCGGGCTGAGACTGGGTAGACGCGCGGTGAGGGAACCCCGTTAGGGACGCCAGTCCCGTGGGGTGACTAAACCCGCGGTAGCGTGGCTGGTGGCCTTCGATCTACGCCGCCGGCCCCGTGTCGACGGATTCCATCGCTCATTCCGTTGTGTTAGGTGACTACATACAGTTACTGCCATACAGCAGAAAAACAAAACGCCCTGCCGTTGTGACGGCAGGGCGTGAGATTTCAGATCGATGCTTAGCGAACGGTGTTCGCGCCTGTCTGGCTGCTGCTCAGTTTGATCTGGGCATCCAGCGATTCGTCCATGTAATCCAAGGCCATGTAGGTATAACCCAGGTTGATGAATGGCCGGTTGTTGATCAGCATCTTCATCCCGTTGACTTCAACCATGTTGGCACCGGGCATGAACACTACGGAGTGCTTGCGGTCGTTGCTCACGGCGCAGACGGTGTTCTCTTTGGAGTACCACCACACCTTGCCATAACCATCGGCCTCAAAGGCGGCTCGGAAGGGCACATAGGCGGTTCCGTTGATCATCTTGACCATCACGTCAAAGGTGTCGTTGGACGCGGTGCTGTCCTCGCTGGTGTTGCGGGCGACTTGCATCGTCCTGACATGACTGCCCTTGGACACTTTGATGAATGACTTGGCTTCGGCAACCTTCACTTCGGCTTTTGGAGCGGTCTGCGCTTTTGCCACGACTGCCACCGGCTTGACGGCTACTGCTACGGGCTTGGGGGCAACCACAGCCGGCTTGGCTTCGACAACCTTAGCGACCACTGCCACCGGTTTGGCTACCACAGTCTGTGAGGTAGGCATACTGGGTGATGTGGAACGCACTGCGCCTTGTGCAGAGGCTTTGTCTGCCAACAGGCCAGGCACATTCAAAGCGCTTCCGGGCAATGCTGCGGTCATCAAACCATCAGACATCTGCTTGACTGCGGGTTTGACCTTCACAACTGCGGGTGCGACGACATTGACTGCCTTTTCAACAGCCGTAGCCACTGCAATCGCTTGTGATGGCTTTACCGAGTCAGGGGCGCTCATGCGTACTTGACCATCATAGCTGGTGCCCATGCTTAGCAGGCCGATACTGGGGTTGTTACTCACCGATATCGAAGGTATGCTGCTTGATCCGGGCTTGGGTGCAGCCACAGCCGACTTGATCACCGGTGCGGGTGATGCAGGGCGAATGACTACGTTGGTGGGCATGATGCTGTTGAGAACACCCTCAGAACCGACTGGTGCAGGAAGGAAGCCCATCACGCTGGGTTCAGTTCCGGTGACCGGCGGGGTAGAGAGCATCGCACTGGAGGTAGACAGAAAGTCGTTGGTCATGGTGAAACCACCAGGGTTGTTCACCATCACGGTAATGGGGGCAGCCTTGTATACGTTCTGGCTGCTATCGACCAGCATCGCCTCAACCATATGTGAGCCGTTGCTGACGGTCGCTGTATCCCATGTGAACACATAGGGCGGCACATTCTTCAAGCTACGGAACTTTTGGTCGATGTAGATGCTAACGTAGGGGTTTTTGACACCATCATTTACAGCCACATTGACTTCGACCTTACCTTGAACGTCTCCGTTTTGAGTGGGAGAGACGATGCGAATAGGCAATCCTACCACGCTGTCTCGATCCACAACTAAAAGCAGCTTGGAGGTGGTCAGGCGGCCATCAAGCTGGATGACGCGTATTTCTGCAGAGTGACGTCCTGGATTCAGATAGACGGGGTCAACCACGAAAGAGGCGACTCCTTTATCAACCGGCGTTTCTAAAACACGCTGAGCAAACAGCTTACCTGCGATCCACAGTTCCACTCGTGAGACTGCGATGCCAGAATATTTCACAGATAGCTCAGACGCAGTAATGACTGGGCCAGAAAAGTCTTCGGCGTTGATGATTTTCATTTCCAGCGGATCTGCGGTGGCTGGTGTCATTAAGCAGGCACCGGTAGCCGCAATCAAACCGGCTGTCATGAGATACGATGCAATCTTCATGGTTATATCCCCATTTTATAGATAGCCAAGGCGATTCACACGCCTTCTTATTATAGATGTTATCAGATTCCATGAAAGAATCCTGCATTTTACGACATATTTGTGCAAATTCGTGCCCACGGTTATACTTGTACTTAGGGAAATTCTATTTCCAATAGATTTTACGTCAGATTCAAGCTGGTAAATCCTGCTTTTAGGGTCTGATTCCATATTCATTGCCCACCTCAAGGCGATCGCCTGCGCAGGTGTTAGGCACATAGGAGGCCAACTTTTCCGTTGAAAAAAGAGATTATCGTAAATGTGGGTGCGCGTGAAACCCGTTTGGCATTGCTTGAAGATGGCAAGATCATGGAGTTGCACGTCGAACGTGAAGAGCGCATCGTAGGCAGCATCTACAAGGGGCGCGTGGCAAATGTGCTTCCGGGTATGGATGCTGCTTTCGTTGATATAGGGTTGGACCGCAACGCCTTCCTTTACGTAGGTGACATCATACCGGAAGCCAGCGATGACGGCACCGCCCCCGCGTCGGTCCGACGTGCTGTACTGCGCAACCGTAATATCAAAGACATTCTGAAGGTGGGCCAGGAGATCCTGGTTCAGGTTACCAAAGGGCCGCGTGGCACCAAAGGCTCGCGAGTCAGCACCAAAATCAGTCTGCCCGGCCGATATGTGGTCGTGACCCCCGAGGGCGAGCACCTGGGTGTGTCGCGAAAGATATCTGACTTCAAAGAACGCGACCGTCTGAAGAGACTCGGCCGCGACATCCGCCCCCAGGGATATGGCCTTATCATCCGTACCGAAGCGGAAGATAAACCCGATGAGATGCTGGTACAGGATATCGAGTGGCTTCAAGAACAGTGGACCGCGATCGCTGACCGCGCGAGCAAGCAAAAAGCTCCTGCGTGCGTACACCGCGACTATTCGCTTCTGTATAAAGCTGTAAGAGATATGTTCGGCAGTGATGTAGACAGACTGGTAATCGATGACCCCGATGAATATCAGAATGCGGTGGAGTTGGCGACCCGTTTTGCTCCCAAACTGAAACAAGACATCGTGCTGCACGATGGCGATGTGCCGATTTTCGATGCCTTCAAGCTGGAAGATGAGATCGACCGCCTGAGCCGAAGGCAGGTCTATCTGCGTTCGGGTGGATATCTGGTCATCGATGAGACTGAAGCGTTGTGTACTATTGACGTTAACAGCGGCAAGTTTACCAGCGGAGCCAATCTTTCTGAGACGATCCTTCGCCTCAACCTGGAGGCCGCCGATGAAGTGGCACGACAGGTTCGGCTGCGTGACTTGGGCGGGATCATCATCATCGACTTCGTGGATATGGACAGTGCCTCGCACCGTTCGCAACTGGCTCGTGTGATTGAGCGTGCCATGAAGAACGACCGAGCGCGGGCGAAGATCAGCTCTATCAGCCAACTGGGGCTGGTTCAGATGACGCGTAAGCGCACAGGCGAATCCGTTGTCGAACAGCTTGCCGAGAAGTGTCCATACTGCGCCGGTAAAGGCCGCATTTTGGGGCATGAGACGGTCAGCCTGGACATTGAGCGCGAGCTTCAGCGGAAGTGCAAGAGCGAACATCCCGAAGCCATGCTGGTCATTTCGCATCCCAAGGTTGCTGAAATGCTGATCGGGCCAGAAGGCGAAAACATTGAGGATCTGGAGCGGCTGCTTCATTGCGCCATCTATGTGCGCGCTGATCTGAACATGCATAGTGAAAAATACGACATCCAATGCGGAACAATGGCTGACTACGACCGTGCCTGGCTTGGCTATCGCCGCGGTCAGATTGTAGAAGCTGATGTGTACGAATCCGCACTTCAGAGCGGTGATGATGTGAGCCTTGTGGGCTGGAGCGAAGGATACCTTCTGGAGATATCCGAAGGACAGTGTGCCGCAGGCCAACGAGTTCGGACCCGCCTGAGCGAAGTGCGTCGCTCGTTCGCGATGGTGGAAGTGGTGCCATCTGCACGCCCCGCCGTAGCCCATAGGCTGCACGTGTAGGGATGGCTTACCGCCACTACCAAGACTTCTTAGCGGCTCTAGAAAAGGCTGGCGAACTGAAACGGGTTCGCCAGCCTGTTTCGCCTCTGCTCGAGATCACCGAAGTGGCCGACCGCGTGATGAAGAGCGGTGGACCGGCTCTTCTTTTTGAGAACCCCACCGGATACCACATGCCAGTCGCCATCAACGCCTTTGGATCACGCAAACGCATGAGCATGGCGCTGGGCGTGGCTGACTTCGATGAGATCGCTGAAGAGATCGCCATTCTGCTCAAACCTGAAATTCCCGAAGGCATCGGCGGTGCACTGCAGTTGCTGCCGCTCGTAGCCCGTCTTAAGGACGTGCCACCTAAGAAAGTCTCCAAGGGGGCTTGCCAGGAGATCGTGCTCCGCGGAGCGGATATCGACCTGGAGGCACTGCCTCACCTGTTATGCTGGCCAGAAGACGGCGGACGCTACATCACCCTGCCACTGGTATTCACCCACGATCCCGTCACCGGTAAGCGCAATGTGGGTATGTATAGGGTGCAAATCTTAGACAAATCAAGTTGTGCCATGCACTGGCAGATGCACAAAACCGGTGCAGAACACGCCCGAGAAGCCAGGGCCGCCCATCAAAAAGTGCAAGTGGCAATCGCCCTCGGGGGTGATCCTGCACTGACTTATGCTGCCACCGCTCCGCTCCCACCCGGGATCGACGAAACGCTGTTTGCCGGCTTTATCCGCCACAAACCGGTGGAGCTCTGCCCCGCGGTGAGTGTGGATTTACGGGTGCCCGCCGATGCGGAGATCGTGATCGAGGGTGCGTTGGACCCAGACGATCTTGTCACCGAAGGCCCGTTCGGAGATCATACCGGCTACTACAGCCTGGCGGACCTCTACCCGCGGGTGACGGTGACCGCCATCACCATGCGCAAGAACGCAGTCTACCCTTGCACCATCGTGGGGCCGCCGCCGATGGAGGACACCTGGCTGGGTAAAGCCACCGAGCGCATTTTTCTACCAATGCTGAAGGTCGTGCTTCCTGAGGTGGTGGATATGAACCTACCTACCGAAGCCTGTTTCCACAACCTGGTAGTGGTGTCTATCAAGAAGAAATATCCTGGCCACGCACGTAAAGTGATGCACGCACTCTGGGGCACCGGCCAGATGATGTTTGCGAAGATGATCATTGTGACCGACGACGATGTCGATGTGCAGAATCTGCCGGAGGTGCTCTGGCGGTTCAGTAACAACATTGACCCTGAACGCGACATGGAGATGGTCAAAGGCCCAATAGACGTACTGGACCACGCCTCGCGTCTGCCCGGGTTCGGCAGCAAGATCGGCTTTGATGCCACACGAAAGTGGCTAACTGAGGGCTTTACCAGGCCATGGCCGGAAGTCAACCGCATGAGCGAAGAGGTCAAGCAGACCATCGACCGCATCTGGGGAGAGCTTGGGCTGTAAGTTCCCATCGGGCCATATGGATTATCTTTGTGGGTCACCAGTCACGCCTACACGTTGTACGGCTCCATGTTTCATAACTACCATTTGTGGCGAAGCTTGATTGGTATAATGGCGAATAGCATGGCTCACTTAGGTGAGCTGCGGTTCAAGATATAACCAAGGGAGCCGATGAAAATGAATCATTTCAGTGACATCATATGCCTGTCAGATATCATCCATCTCTGTCTGTTCGCGACTGCGCTTTTGCTGTTGTGGGCAGCCTGTTCACGGCCTGCTAAAGCGAAGCTGGTAGAGGACCCCTCTGACGGCTACTCGATGCCTGCGGTGTTCAAACCACGCGACTTCACATCGCTCTCTCGGATATTTCTACAGCCCGCTCACTCATACTGGCGCGCTGAAAACTTCAAGCTCGCCGAGTTCACGCGTGTGTCCTATAAGGGTGATGAGTGGGTACGGTGGCATTTCATCAAGAAGGCGGTTGCGACATACATCCCGTCCATCGCCTACAGATACCCTTCACGCATCGCCACCACTGGCTATTCGCTGCGTGTTCTGAACCGCGGGCCTCAAGCTGTTATCGTGTCGGGCTGGGGTGATAATGAGCCGAAAAACTTCATCACACTCGAACCAGGTATGGAGAAGCTTGTTCATATCACCGGAATGACTTCGCTGGTGGCCCAGGCCACAAAGCCAGACGTGGAGTATGATCTGTATCTACGCGACCTGAGCATCTTCTATCCTGAAGCTGAGGGCATCACCACAGAGAAGTTTGAGATATCAAGGCAACTGGTGGCTGGCCGGAAGATGATCATTAAGCTGGCAGCCCAGGGTGTGTTTGACAAAAAGGTAATCGATGTTGAGGTTCGCAAAGAGCACTGGGTGGTGTGGCGTATCCGCCTCACTCCCGAGGAGCTGAGGCAACTCTCTACGCGTCAACAATGCACCATCGAACGCGAAGTACCCTGGTATCTCTCCTCTGGTAAAGTGAATGCCAGTTTGGTGGCTGATGGCCTCAGAGCTAAAGGTGTGGAGGCACAGGCTGAGGTGGTCAATCGACGGCGTGCCCAGTTACCTGTGATGGAGAGACGGCAGCTCAATGGTCGGCCAACGTTCATGCTCGATGGCAAGCCCTTCACTTGGAACGGGTATGCCACATACAATTTCTACCCGGGTGCCATCAACGAGTTTGCTGCCAATGAGGCGAATCTATTCCACATCACCTGCGCACCGGGGCGGCACTACCATAATGTGGCTGCTCCCACCTGGCTGGGCGGTAATGAGTATGACTTCGGAGAAATTGAGCAGATGGCGACCACCATACTGCAGGCGAACCCCAAAGCCAGGATCATGATGCGCCTGGCCCTGGGCCTTCCGCCGTTCTGGTATAACGAGCACAAAGATAGCCTGGTACGCACTCAATCGACTGACGGAAAAGAGGTAGTCTGGTTTGAGACCGACAGTCAGGTGGGTTCCTTAACCTCAGAAGACTGGCGGAAACAGCAGGCCATCGCACTGCGTAAACTGGTGCAGTATCTTGCGTCGCGCCCGTGGGCTAGCCAGGTCATTGGCTTCAATATCGGTGGTGCGATGACAGAGGAGTGGTTTGCCTGGGCAACCTGTGATGAGATCATCAAACCGGTGAAATACTTCGGTGACTACAGTCACGACAACCAGCAAGCTTTCCGCAAGTGGTGTGCTGCAAAGGGCTATCCATACACACGGGTTCCTGATGCGAAGCTGCGAAATAAGTTGGGATATGATCTTTTCCCTGACGACACTAACGGCCGCTGGGTGATGGCTTATAACGCATTCATGAACGAGGTGTCAGCCGACACGGTGAAGTATTTCGCTGCGGTGATCAAAGAGGAGACCAAACGGCGCAGCCTGGTCGGCGTGTTCTACGGATATGTGGTTTTGCTGGCTGGTGAGGCCAGGCAGAGCGACTCCGGGCAGTTTGGGGTGCGGGAACTGCTGGAGTCTGAGGATGTCGACTACCTCGGTGGCGTGCCGCAGCACTACCTGCGGCGCTTGGTTGGTGATGGATACGCCCAGAACGCCACGGCCGTGGCCAGTGTGGTCGCACACAACAAACAATATATGGACGACAACGACTTGTTTTCCTGGCTGCATGAAGGCATATGGCACACTCCATACGATGAGAAAGACCCTCGTGGAGCGTTGATCAAGATGCATCGCCGCTGGCTGGCGACCGAAGTGATTTATGGAAATGCCTACGAATGGTTCAGTCTGGACCCCAAGTGGCATCATGACGAAGGCGTGATGGATGAGTTTGCACTAGAAGCACGCATCCATACCGAATCCCTCAAGGAGGACCGCACACCGATCGAAGAGGTGGCGTTCGTCATTGATGACCATACTTTCCTGTCATTGACCCCATCTGCGAGCACCCACTTCAGCAACCAGGTGTTGCTTGGTGCCGTGGGTCGGACTGGCGCGTCGATGGGCGTGTGGCTGTTATCGGACGTAGACCGCCTTCCTGAACGCATCAAATTCGTGGTGGTCGTGAACGCGACGGCTCCACGGGCTGATGATCTGGAGAAGCTGCGTACATTGATCGCACGGGGCGGCCGCACGATCATGGTCGTTGGGTTGCCTGGGTTGATCGATGCTCAGAGCCTACGCTGGAAACCGGCTAATGTGGAGCGGTTGCTTGGCTTGCCCATCCGCCTTGACGATGAGGCCCAACCGGCTCGTGCTGGGATCATCGAGACGAACGAGTGGCTTTGCCCGATCATGGCACCGATGAATGACGCGGAACCGAAGTTGATCAGGCCACGGCCGTATCTAGCGGGAGAGGGCTTTATGCACTATGAAGATGGTAAAACCGCCGGTGTAGAGCGCGATCTGCCAACGGGCGGTAAACTCATCTGGTGCGGTGTGCCTCCGTATGCCGGCGATGAGTGGCTCCGAAAACAGGTGATCGCAGCTGGCGTGCACTGTTATGCCCCGGCAACTTGCTCAATTCATGCCACGAAAGAGCTGGTGTCTGTGACCTCCGTATATGTTGATGATCGCGACATCGAGCTGAAGTGGCCGGAGAATGTCATGGTCACCGATCTGTTTGATGGTTGGCACGGTGAGGGGACCACAATGAGCTGTCCGTTCACGCATGGGCAGACCCGTCTATTCAGAGTTCAGAAGAAGTAGATTTGAGCATAAACAAGAGGCGGTGATGGCACAAACTGCACCGCCTCTGTGAACTATGATGTTCTAGTGACGTCTACATATGTGGAAACAACTGTACTGGCTCGATCGCCAGTATCAAACCGCATTGACGGAGGAATATCTCATGAACCGATCCTTGTTAACAGCAGCTCTGGCGGCTTTAGTTCTTGCCGCACCTGTCTTTTCGCAGACCAACACCCAACCAGCAGCGGCGCAAAGGCGTCCAGCCATGGCTGCCCGACAGCCACAGATGCAGCTTCGTCTGCTGTCGCAGGCCTTAAGCCTCACGCCCGATCAGATCGAAAAGGTAAAGGCGCTGATGAAGGCGGAGGCACCAAAAACTCTGCGGATTCGAAATGTTTCTCAGAAAAAAATCGCGGCAATATTAACGCCAGATCAGATTAAGAAGTACGATGAGATAGTCAAACAGCGTAATGCCGCGATGCGCCCTGCTACAAATCAGGCAAACCAGAATGTGAAACCCGGAGCACCGGCTGCTGGTAATGCGCAGATGCGAAAACCAGGTCAGCGTGTTGACCAACTCCGCAGATTGGTGCAGGAGCTTGGTTTGACCACCGCTCAAACGGACCTCATCAAGCCGATTCTCAAGACGCAGGCTGCTCAACTGAAGGTTGTCCGCGACGATACACAGAAGAAAGTCATGGCGATCTTGACCCCAGAGCAAGTAGAAAAATACAAAAGCATTCGTGATGTGCAAGCAACAACTGTTAAGACTGGTCAGGTGAATGGTGGACAGCCCAAGGCTAAGGACGTCAAGCCTGCCAAACGGAATAAGGTCAACAGCGGATTCTAATCGCTGACGCAACCTGATGGCGGTCTGAAAAGACCGCCATTTTTTGTTTGAATCCCTTTCGGATGTGGCTGCATCTAAAGAATGTAAGTAAACACCGCATCTGCAAGGAGGCCACAAATGGCACTTTTCGGTTTTGGCAAAAAGAATGATACCGCCACAGTTCCCGGTAAGGTAGGGCATGTGAATGCCGAGAACTTCGATCAGGAAGTTCTCAAGAGCGACATCCCGGTGATTGTTGACTTCTGGGCACCCTGGTGTGGCCCATGCCGTATGCTGGCCCCTGTTCTTGAGCAGGTCGCTGAAGCCGTTGATGGCAAGGTGAAGGTTGTGAAGCTGAACACCGATGAGGAGCAGGCCATTGCGGGAAAATACGGCATCCAAGGTATCCCAACGATGATCCTGTTCAAAAACGGCGAGGCTGTATCAAGGCAGGTCGGTCTGGCACCTAAGGGCACCATCGAAAGCTGGGCTTTGAAGAACGCATAAGCGACTGCGCCGAATAGATTGTTAATCGGACGGGTCAGGCGGGTCGGACGGATATGATCCGTCCGACCCATCCGATTAACTGACTACCAGCTTGAGTTGCGGTACTCTTCCCACACGCGGTCATATACAGCGCGTGTGATTCCGCTGATGCGGGGCCAGTTATATAGCTCTTTAACGCGCTGTAGTGCCGTCTGAGCCCTTGATCTGTTGTAATCCGGCTCAGCTATCGCCTTGAGTATCATACGGGCCAGACTGGTGCTGTCACCGCTGAAGAAGGTGAGGCCATCCACGTTGTGGCGTATGATCTCCTTCAGTCCGCCTGTGTCACTCACGATGACTGGGGCCTGCGCCGCCATAGCCTCCAAAGCCACGATTCCAAAAGGTTCATACCGGCTGGGGAAACAGGCCACGTCGCAGCAAGCCAGCATCATGCGCTTATCGTCATCGCTGAGGTATCCCGTGAAGGTCACTGCTTCGGATACTCCCAGCCATCTTGCGAAGTCCTGAAGATTGTCCCGTTTACCCCCGCCGCCAATCACCAACCGCACGTCTTTATACATTGTGCGCACCTGTGCCAGGGCGTCAATCAGCAGATCACCGCCTTTTTCGCGGACCATGCGACCTATGAAGAACACAATTCGCTCGTAGTCTGCGGCAAAGCGTGACCGGAATTGGGCACGCTGTTCGGCGTCTGCATTCACTGTGAAATTCGCAACATTGACACCATTTGGAATGACATCCATCTTGTCCCATGGGCATTCCAGTGCCGAAGCTATCTCATTTCGCATGAAGTCGCTGCAGCAGATCACACGCCATGATTCAAATGCGAGCTGCCACTCCACACTGGAGATATACTTTTGAATATCAGTTGATATTTTGCCGTTTCGGCCAAACTCAGTGGCATGGATGGTTGATACCATCGGCAGATGGTACTGGTGCTTCAAATGGGCAGCCGCAAAGTGCGATAACCAGTCGTGCGCATGGATGATGATGCCATCAGCGTCGCGCCATGCTCCAGATGCAGGACGCCTACCTTCAATCAATTGCTGCGCCTTCTCCAGCATGAATACATTTAGCTGCTGCACCCAATGGATAAAGTCGTTGCTGTGCTCGGGGTTATGCACACGGTGGACATGCAGCCCAGGACGCATCTGCTCGTATGCTGGTGCTTCGCCGAACTCGGCGGTGATCACATGAACCTCAGTGCCAGCGGCGGCTAGAGCTATTGATATGTCGTGAACATGGGGGGCAATTCCACCAACAATACGTGGTGGGAACTCCCAAGATAACATGATTATTTTCATAGCCTAACCTCTTGCCTTCGTGTATATCATACAGATGAGAGCCATCGTTCACTGCCGATGGTTGAGCTCTGTCCGTGTCCGGGATAGAATATCGTAGATGGTGCGATTTTGCTCAGTAGCCTGAGACTTTTCACAATCATGCTGTCATCACCACCCGCGTAGTCCGTACGTCCCCACGTTCCAGCGAACAGGGTATCACCTGTGAACAGCCGATTTTCTGATGCACCATATACACATATACCACCTGGCGTATGCCCGGGAGTCTGTATTATCTGTAAATCTGTGGATCCGACAGATATTATCTGTGCATCCTGCAATATGTGATCAGGCTTGAAGCTCTCCACTTCGACACCCAGATAGCTAAACGGAATACCCTGGCTCTCAGGATCGGATGCAAACGGCCAGTCGGACTCATGCAGCCATATGTCTGCCCCGAACCGTCGTTTCAGTATCGGCACATCCATGGTATGATCGAAATGTCCATGGGTGAGTATGACGTGGCTCAGTTGGGCCTGATGTTTTTCCAGCTCGTGAGCAACATCATCGCTGATACCGGCTGGAGCGTCGATCAGAATGGCCTCTTTCGTGGGCTCGTCAATGAGAAGATAGCAGTTGGTTTGAAGAAGGAAACTGGTGATAGTGCGAAGGGTTAACATCCAAATCTCCGTAAAAGTTGCAAGGACAGGCCTTGCCGGTTTATAATACTCCATGTGTACAGTCATCAGTAGTATACTGAATGATTGACAGTCGATGTTAATAAATACATCCTCGTATGGAGGACACCTTACGCATGAAACGTCCCTATCAGCCAAATAAGCGACACCGACGAAGATCTCATGGCTTTCGCGAGCGCATGCAGACTCTAGATGGTCGCAACTTACTGAAACGGCGCCGCCAAAAAGGCCGCGCCTCGTTGACCGTATCTGATACCTGCCGGCATTACGGTCACGAAGCCTACTAGAATCCGAGGGCACTGATGCTGCCAAGCGAAGAAAGACTTAGAAGTCGTCAGGACTTCCGCTGTTGTTATTCGTCTGGTAAGTCATTCCCTTCCCGACGGTTGGTGCTGTATGTCCTTCCTAAGGCACAGCACCGGCGGTTTGGATTCAGTGTCAGCAAAAAAGTGGGATCAGCTGTAGAGCGAAACTTCATCAAGCGGCGTCTGCGGGCGATATGCCGCAGCTTCCGAGAGAACATAGCTCAAGAGTATGACATGGTATTTATCGCTCGAAAACAGGCATTAACGGCCAGTTATGAGCAGCTTTCCGCCGACTGTGACACGTTGTTACATCGGGCTGGAGTGATGTTGTAAATGAACCGCCTCGGACGTGCGAGCCAAATCCCAGCGATGAGTATCATCTGGCTTATCCGCCGGGTGTATCAGCCCCTATCACGGCGTACACCGCCGAGTTGTCGTTTTTACCCAACTTGTTCTGAATATGCCGCACAAGCATTGAGCAGGTATGGGTTATGGCGAGGTACGTTCTTGACCATATATAGAATTGTGCGATGCAACCCGTGGAACCAGGGAGGCATAGACCCCGTCCCTGAGAAACCAGATTTTGCCCGAAGTAGAAGGTAGAGGTCGCCGTCTTTGAGTATCCGACGTCCCCACATCCTAATTGCCTTGTTTGCCATAGTGCTGCCGTTACTGGCCGGGTGTAATCCCGCACCGGTCTCTGGCACCATGTTCAGCAAAAACATACAGCCGCTTTCTGCGCTCACACCTGAACAGCGCACTGAGATCAATAAAGATGCTGTCTCTGCTTTTTGCACATTTAAGGCTGTTGACATCGTAGATCCGCAAAGTGTGACCTTGTTGCTGAAGAACCGTTCCAATGCGGTAAGCACCTATGTGATGAGCAAGGCATTACCTGCCGATAGTGCAGTGCTGAATGCCTATAAAGCCGGCTCTGAGGTGTCACCTGGCATTCTTCAGGCTGTGCTTAATGTGCTGAACAATGTTGTTGATGATGCTTCTCTGTATGATGCACGCCGTTTCGCTGAGTTTAAGCTTCCGCAAAAACTGACCGATGCTGCCTCAGGCAAGCTGACCGGTTTGAACCTGGCGGAGTTCAATGTGACGCTACTCCAATCCGCTTACGTCAAGAGCGTAAAAATGGTGGGAGGTACTCCTGACCGTTTAGCTCAAGTTGCGACGCTCTTCCATGATGTGTCACTGATGGTGCCGCTCGATTCACCGGGCGCAAAGGCGTTTGATGATCAGGCCAAACTGGCACTAGATAGTGCTCGAAAAGCGAAGCTGACGGACAGTGACGCCCAAAAGATTGAAGTGCTGCACCGTGAGGTGTTAGCGCGTATGGATCGGCGCAACCAGACCAAAATATCGTACAAGGTTCTAGATGCCATCGTGGCCGCGACAGGACGTAACCGAGAATTCAGTTATGCTCTGGCGATGATCCTGCTGGCTGTTTTCGTAAAGCTCATCACCAATCCGCTGCAAAAGGCCTCCATGCAGGGCATGAAAGAGATGCAGCGCATGCAGCCCGAAGTCGCGAAGCTGAAGGAACGCTTTAAGGGCGAAGAGCTGAACACCAAAATGATGGAGCTGTATAAAGAGCATAAGGTCAACCCTGCTAAGAGTTGTCTACCTATGGTCATACAGTTTCCTATCATGATCTACATCTATAACTCCATCAGGCTTTATGAGTACCAATTCTCAAATGGTAATTTCCTGTGGATACGAGATAGCTCGCTCAGTCAGCAATATCCACATATAGTGGCCGCAAACCTTGGCATGCATGATGTCGCCTTGCTGGTTCTATACTCGATCTCCATGTTCGTCTCACAGCGACTGACACCAGTGAGTGATCCTGCGCAGGCTGCACAACAGAAGCAGACCAGCCTCATGATGACTGTGATGATCACATTCATGATGTTTAGCTGGAACTTCCCATCGGCTTTCGTTCTTTACTGGCTGATATTTAACGTGCTGAACATGTGGCAGCAATGGAAATTCCAAAAAGATGCCGAGTTAGAACTTGCCACAACCGGTGCTGCTGTAGTAAATGCGCGGCCCGCACCAAAACCGCGCAAGAAGAAGTAGACTAGAGATAAGGCAACACAAAGCGACAAGGATGGTATAAGCAATGCAGGAACCAAACAACGAAATAATGGTTGAACTACCGGGTAAATGTATCGAGGAAGCGATCGAACTGGCTGTACAAAAGCTGGGTGTCGAGAGTGCTGAGGATCTTGATATAGAGGTAGTTCAAGAGGGTACTGCAGGCATCTTGGGAATAGGTGCTGCACCTACCATCATTCGTGCTGTGGTCAAACCCAGTACACCGCCTGAAGAGGTTCCAGAAGACGAAACCGAGCGCACAGCAGTGGCTGTGTTAAATGGTGCGATGCGGGCTGGCAACTTGAGCGTAAAAGCGATGGTGGTCAGTCATAACGGGCGGTACCTTTACGTCGAACTGGTGGGTCGTGACGCCTGTGAGTTTGGCGGCACCCAGCTGGAAGCGCTTCAGGAGATCATGAACCTCATCCTGACCCGCAAGTATCACCTTGAAGCCAGATGTGTGCTGGATGCCGATGGGTATCGTGAGCGACGCGCGCAGAAGCTGCATAAACTGGCTTTAGAAATTGCTGAAGAAGTGAAGCAAAATCATGGTGAAGCGGAGCTGGATCCATTGCCTCCATACGAGCGTCGCGTGGTGCATATGGCACTGAAAGAAGATCCGCAGATCGTGACCTACTCCGAAGGTGAAGGCAGCGCACGCCATATCGTGATCGCTTATACAGAAGAACCAGTGGAGTCCGAAGACTAATGTCTTTGAACATCGCAGTGATGGTGAGTGGTGAAGGCCGCGGCAGTAATATGTGGGCCTTAGTTGAAGGGTGCCGTTCCGGTGAAATAGATGCTGTGGTCACACTGGTCATCGGTACTCGTAAGAACTCACCTGCGCTGGTTCGCGCTCAAGAAGCGGGGATTCGAACAGTCGTGGTTTCACCAGCAGGGATAGATGATGATGTCTATGCTCAAAAGCTGCTTCGTCAGCTTGCGAACGCACAGATCGACCTGATCTGTCTGGCTGGGTATATGCGCCTGCTGCCGTCCGCGGTGCTGGAGCAGTATCACAACCGGATTACCAATATTCATCCCGCCTTATTGCCTGACTTTGGCGGTAAAGGGATGTATGGTGAGCGTGTCCATAAGGCGGTACTGGCAAGCGGCAAGAAGCAGTCGGGATGCACCGTGCATCTTGTTGATGCTGAGTATGACAGCGGTCCTATACTACTACAGCTCATCGTTCCAGTTCTGCCAGGTGATGACTGGCACAGTCTCGCTGCGCGGGTTTTGGAGCAAGAACATATCGGCTATGTTCGTGCTGTTTCCAAGTTGGTGAACGAAATTGAAAACAACGGTGCACTGTCGCCGCAAGTTCGGAGTTGAACATGGAAGTAAAATCCTACGCAAAAGTGAACCTGACACTAGATGTCGGCGATCGCAGGTATGACGGGTATCACCGTATCGAATCTGTGTTTTGCGAAATCGGCATCGCTGACCTCATCACAATAGAACGCTCACCAAAACTAGGTATTCACCTGTCCAATAATCTGCCGTTTTTGAAGAATGACAACACCAATATCGTCTACCGTGCGGCGGAGGCCTTTCTACAGCGTGCCAATATCATGCCCGAACTTAAGATACATCTTGAGAAGTTCATACCCGTGCAGGGTGGAATGGGCGGCGGCAGCGGAAACGCCGCCACTGTGCTACTTTCACTCAACGAGATGTATGGTCACCCATTTAGCTATGAAGCTCTGGTTGACATGAGCCTTGCACTTGGCTCGGATGTTCCGTACTTCCTGACAGGTGGTGTGACACGTGTTGCCGGTATCGGCGAGAAGATGCTCGCCTTACCTGACATCACCGGTCTTCATGTGCTCGTAGTGCATCCCGGGGTGGGGATATCGACCGCCTGGGCATATAAAGAACTCGATAAGGTGCGGCCCAGCGCTGGCGGCTCGATATCACGCACACCGATCCTTGAACAAGCGATGGTAGAAGGCGTAAACTGGTATAGTATGCTGTCAAACGACTTCGAACAGGCTGTGTTTCCCAGCTATCCGCAGATACAGGGGTTGAAGGAAAGGCTCCTGTCCAATGGTGCCGCTTGTGCCTTAATGTGCGGCAGCGGAAGTTGCGTTTTTGGTATGTTCCAGAAACGTGAAGATGCCGAACTGCTGGAACAAGCAGTTGCCAGTGTGGGTCTAAAATGCTGGTTGACGGAACCAATTCCACGGCGTGTTGTATAGTCTTGCATCAGCCGCGTATCGTTGCGTATGACCCGGTGCCGTCAGGCCTCACAGAATGAACTTTCTGAGGCGTCATTTGACAGACGGTATCGAAATCCGGTAAAATATCATGCACCCTTATGGGTGAATCATAACAAATTTGAGGTAACCTGTCATCAGAACTGATCTGCGTTTGAATGATCGTATCCGCGCTCGAGAGATTCGTGTAGTGGATGCAGAGGGCAACCAACTCGGGATAATGACACCGAACCAAGCTCTACAGATGGCGCGCGAGCGCGGTCTCGACTTGATAGAGGTCGCCCCACAAGCAGCCCCTCCAGTTTGTCGTATTATTGACTACGGTAAGTATAAATACGAACAAGCCAAGAAGGACAAAGATGCTGCTAAGCAGAGTAAGGTTGCTGACTTGAAAGCGATTCGTGTTCGCCCGGGAACTGATGATCACGACATCGACTTCAAGATAAAAAATGCAATTAAGTTCCTTGCTGATGGTGATAAAGTTAAGGTTACAGTGATGTTTCGGAGCAGGGAAATCACCCGGCCAGAATACGGCCAAAAAGCTCTGAAACTGTTCATCGACGCCACGGCTGAGGTTGCCGTCGTCGAGCGTCCCCCCTTAATGGAGGGCCGTATGATGTCAATGGTCTTGAGCCCGAAGCCCAAGTAAACAATCTGTTTTCTGGCGTTCGGTAGGGCCGTATACTGCGTTACGATGGGGGGCCGATAAGCCCCCTGTTTTTTCGCGACTCTAGCAAAGGAGTATAGACCATGGGAAATGGGAAAATGAAAACCTGTAAGACCGCTGCGAAACGCTTCAAGATCAGCGGTACCGGAAAACTGATTTGCTGTAATGCCAGCAACAGCCATATGTTTAGTGCCAAGAGCCCCGGTAGGAAGCGTCGCCTCGACGTGGACAAAGAGTGCGATCACGGCAACCGCAAGCGCATGAAACGACTACTGGGTAGATAGTAACCCTCGAATTGATACCTTAAGGAGGTTAGCAAAAAATGGCACGTGTAAAACGCGGAATGATGACCCATAAGCGGCATAAGAAAATTCTTAATATGGCCGAGGGTTATTTCCTTAAGAAGCGTAACGTCTTTACCGAAGCTATTCAGCAGGTCATGAAGAGTGGGCAGTATGCCTACAACGACCGCCGCAAGAGAACTGGCCAGTTCCGCAGACTGTGGATCACCCGTATCTCTGCAGCATGTCGTGCTGAAGGCATCACCTATAGCCGCTTCATCGAAGGCCTGACTAAGGCCGGTGTGCAAGTAGACCGCAAGATGCTGAGTAATATGGCGATCGAACAGCCACAAGATTTCAGCAAGATTGTGGAAATCGCGAAGCAGCACTGCACCCTGGTGACCGCAGGGTAACTATGAAAGAGAAGCTACAGGCTCTGGTGGAGCAGTCGATGCTTAGCATCCGCGACGCGCAAACCACACAGACGCTTGATGCACTCGAAACGCAAGTACTAGGCCGGAAGGGAGAACTGACCGGCCTGTTGCGCATGATGGGTGGGCTATCCGCCGATGAAAAACCCGTCATGGGCCAATTGCTGAACGAGGCAAAAGCCAGCATACAGGACGCCTTGAACCTTCGTAAAGAAGCCCTGATGATGCAGGAAAAAAGCGCAAAGCTGGAATCAGAGCAAATCGACATTACGCTCCCATCACGCATTCAAAGAATCGGACACAAACACCCCGTTAGTTTCACTCAAGAGACCGTGAAAGACGCCCTCATAGGTTTAGGGTTTGAATTCATGGACGCCCCTGAGCTGGAAGACTACAAATACAATTTTGCAGCCCTCAACTATCCCGAGAACCATCCCGCTATGGATGAACAGATGTCGTTCTATGTCACTGACAGGCATCTGCTGCGAACACAGACCACCGCGCTTCAGGGTAGAACGCTTACTCTGAAGAAGCCGCCGTTCCGGTATGCCATCACAGGCCGCTGTTTCCGTAATGAAACGGTGGATGCCACGCACCACCACTCCTTCCATCAGATTGATGTGTACATGGTGGACAAAGGTGTGAGCATGGCGGACCTTAAGGGCACACTCGCGGCCTTTGCCAGGCGTATGTTTGGATCGGACGTTCAGGTGCGGTTCCGCCCCGACTTCTTCCCGTTTGTGGAGCCTGGAGTGGACTACTCCATCTCCTGGAAGGGTGGATGGCTGGAACTTGGCGGTGCTGGACTGATACACCCCAACATCCTGAGAGCACATGGGCTGGATCCGAACGAGTGGAGTGGTTTCGCATTTGGCTTAGGTATCGAACGCATCCCCATGATCCAGAGGGGTGTTGATGACCTGCGGTTGTTCCTGGAGAACGACCTGCGCTTCCTCAACCAGTTCGGAGCCTAACCCTACAATTCGTCGGACGGCATATTGTTGTATGCCGTCCCCACATGAGGTGAATCATGCGACTACCTGTTGAGTGGTTGAAAGATTACGTAGATATCGACGCCAACCCCGAGCAGATTTCCGTCACTTTGACTATGGCCGGTCTGGAAGTGGAGACCGTGGAGCAAGAGGGCGACGAAGCGGTGCTGGATATGAAGGTGACCCCGAACAGGGGTGACTGTCTGTCACTGGTCGGCTCCGCCCGCGAACTGGCCGCCAAACAAGCAACTGCGCTCAAGCATCCCATGCCGACCGCTCAGTCGAGTGATCTGGGTGAGTTGGGCACGCGTTGTTCCGTGACCGTCGAAGCATCTGACTTATGCCCCCGGTATGCCGCCCGTATCGTAGATAACATCAAGATCGGCCAGTCACCGCTATGGATGCAGAAGCGGTTATTCGCGGCTGGTCTGCGCCCCATCAACAACGTGGTGGACGTGACTACCTATGTTCTGCTGGAGCTGGGTCAGCCGCTTCATGCGTTTGACCTGGCACTGCTGCCAAAAGGTGCCATCGTGGTGCGGCGTGCCAATGAGCAGGAAATGGTCGAAACGCTTGATGGTGGGAAACATACCCTCAGCAACGACATGCTGGTGATCTGCGACGAAACCCATCCTGTAGCAGTAGCCGGCATCATGGGCGGAGCAGAGACCGAGGTGACCTCGGCTACAAAGTTGGTGTTGCTGGAAAGCGCGCATTTCCATCCGGCCAGCGTCCGCCTGACCAGTCAGAAGCTGGGCTTAGCCAGTGACTCGAGTTATCGATTTGAGCGCAATGTGGATCATGATGGTGTGGTAGCTGCACTCGACCGTGCCTGTGAACTGCTGGCGCTGATGGGTGCTGGTGAGCCAGTGCCTGGTGTTCTGGACGTTGATCATCGTGATCAGGCACCCAAGGTTATTTCGATGCGCTGTGACTTCTGCCGACTTCTGCTGGGCACTGATGTCGCCGATGAAACCCAACAGGACTGCCTGCTTCGTTTGCAAATCCCTTCGGTTCTGACCGATGGTGTGATCACTTCAACCATCCCTAGCTGGCGTGCCGACCTTGAACAAGAGCATGACCTTATCGAAGAGGTAGGCCGTGTCTACGGCTATGAGAATATCGAGGAGAGCCTGCCTAAAGGGATGACTTGTCAAGGTTCGGACAGCATCCGCTCCCGACAGTGCAAGCCGATGCGTGAAGCATTACTGCGGTTTGGACTCACCGAATGTGTGTGTCACACGCTGCGTGCACCTGGTGTGCTGGATGAGCCTGGTAAGGTGGCACCGAAGGTGCGCCAAGCGGCCAGCCCTGAGTTGAGCACCCTGCGCACCAGCTTGCTGCCAGGCTTGGTGGATGTGATCCGGCACAACATGGCCCGTCGGCAGAACGACGCTTTCTTGTTTGAGACGGCCAGTGTGATGCATCAGATTGGTGAGTATGAGTTCGATCAGCCATATAAGCTGGCTTTTACCTGCGTTGGCCATAGTGTGCCCGCCGGTTGGAACACCAAACCTCAGTTGGCCGACTTCTACACTGCGAAGGCTGTGGTAGAGGCGTTGCTTGAGAGCGCTGGTGTGGCCAACTGGACGTTGGATACCAAAACCGACTGCCGCTTCCACCCCGGCCGTAGTGCTCGCGTGCTGGCGGATGGTGTGGTTCTGGGGCAGTTCGGTGAGCTGCATCCTGATGTGTATAGTGCGCTTGATATCAAGCGTGTGCGTATCGTGGGCGGGGAGTTTGACTTCCAGTCACTGGTGGATGCTGGTGGAGCGAAGATGACTTACAAGCCGATATCCAGGTATCCTGCGGTTTACCGTGACCTGGCCATCCTGGCGCCTACGGAAATGCAATTCCAAACTCTGCTGGAACTGACCACGCTGCAGGCAGGAGAGAATCTGGACTCCGTGTGGCTGGTGGATGTTTATCAGGGCGAACACGTGCAGCAGGGGATGCGCAGCATGACGCTGAGCTTGACCTTCCGGCGAACCGACCGCACGCTGGTGGATACCGAAGTCGATGGCTGCATCACGGCTATAGTCGACGCTTTAAGCGGTATTGGGGCCAGCCTGAGGTCTTAGGAACCCGCGTATTTTACATAAGTAACCGCTTGAGATGGCACGGCAGCTCATACTGTAATTAATACTGTCGTAGGGGCGTCCCTTGTGGACGCCCTCATCGTTGGACATTCGACAGTTTTGGTTTTAGGGCGCCCACAAGGGACGCCCCTACGACCAGTTACTTACAAACCTGCTGGAGCACTCTGCTTTTGCAGGCTTTTTCACTAGATATTGGACGAACCATAAGGAGAAACGGAATGGCTGATACCGTTAAGGAACTCGTGTTTACCCGTGCGATCGCCGAAGCCAAAGGGTTTGGTCTGGAGGTATGCGAGCAAGACGCCAAGCGTCCATGGGGTGGATTCCTGAAATTCACTGAGGCCAGCCTTCCAGCCTTCACTGAGGCCTACCTTCAGGGCGTAGAGGTGGACGGCGACTTCGGAAAACGCGACCCCAAGGTTCTGCTGGTGGCTCCCGGGGCCAGGCTCTCGCTGCAACTGCACCATCGCCGCAGTGAGCTCTGGAGGGTGCTGGACGGGCCTGTGACCATCGTCAGGGGCCATGATGAGGCGAACCTCTCTGAGCGCGTATATCAAAGCGGTGAAGCGATCCACTTGTACTGCGGCGAAATCCACCGTTTGTGCGGCGGAGAGAACAACTGGGGCCGTGTGGCGGAGATATGGGAGCACAGCGATGCTTCCAACCCCAGCAACGAAGCCGACATCGTACGCCTGCAGGACGACTACGCTCGCTGAGAGTATTCCAAACACCTTACAAAAGCCCGTTCAGGTTTGCATCTGAGCGGGCATTTGTTTGTGGGGTAACGGCTCAGCTGTGGATGGCTAGAATGGATATCGACCGCGCCGGTGTGGCAGATAGCCGAACCCGTCACACCTGGGCGGGCTTATCCAACGCCCGCCGGAACGCGGATTCGTAGGGGCGTTTCGCGAAACGCCCTGGGTGACTGTGCCCGTACCGGGACGCAGTCACCTAGGGCTACCGAACCCGTCGCCATGTGCCTGTGGTATTGATCGCAGGTTATCAGCCACGCTGCTGCGGGTTTAGTCACCCCACGGGACTGTGTCCCTAAACGGGGTTACCTCACCGCGCGTCTAGGCATATGCAGCCCGCAAGCGGGCGCAGGTGGCCCTCAGTCCGCGCCCGCTGGAGCGAAGCGACGCGGGCAGCCATCTGATCAGCGACGGGTGATGGAGCCCCCTGGGGCGATGGAACCCGTCGACGCGGCGCTGATCGGCTCATATCGAAGCCGATCAGCCCCTCATGCCACCGGTTTGGTCACCCAAAGAACCTGCCCGTGCTGACACGGCAGCCCACGCTGTAACGGATACGACCGTAGGGCGTCCCTTGTGGGCGCCCTAATCGTTGTTCGTTCGAGAGTTCATGTATAAGGGCGCCCACAAGAGACGCCCTACGAACAGGTCGCCTACACCCGGTTCATACCGCTCTTCAGGGCGATGCGGCGACTGCCATTTACGTATTCGCCCGTCACGCCATCGGGTAACTCGATCAGGGTGTTATTCACGCTGATCCAGCCGTTGGGGTGGGGGATGCGCACATCGATGTCGGAAGACACACCAGGCAGTGGCTGTATCAGCACCTTCTGGAATCCCGGCGCTGCGGGCCGGATGCCAGCGATGGTGGCTGCAATATGGTAAAGCGGATGGGCCCCCCATGCGTGGCAGTCTGACCGGCTAGGCTCCGGTGTTTCGAAGGTGGTGCGGAAGCCGTTAGCCTTGAGTGTGTTCCACAGATCAAGCCGTTTGATGAAGGCGTCACGCGCGCCGATCTTGTGGTAGGTCTCGAACAGGTAATGGGTGTAATAGATGGTGGTACGAGCCAACACTGGTTCGTTCAGCAGGGCGTGTGCCAGCTTCGCTTCCATCTGTTCATCTAGCAAGCCGCTGAGTATGGCCAGGCACTGGCTGTGCTCGCTGTAATACTGGTGCTGCAGGTCATCCGACAGCATCTGCCGTTCCTCACTCCAGTATGCTTTGAAGATGGCTTCCATGAGCTGTTTCGCGGCATTCTCATCGCGTTCCGCCAACAGCACATCACCCACGCTCCGCTCAATTTCGGCTTTAGCTTGTAGTGCCAGCACCATCTGAAGGTTGATGGGTGCCACCGTGCCGAAGTCGCCGGTGAAGGGCACACCGGTAATCCACAGGGGCTGGTCGACCCAGTCCACGAAGTTCCACCCCCGAGGCGCGTCGATTAAGCCGTCTTCACGTAGCAACCCACGGAAGTATTCCATGATCGCCCGCGCGCCAGGAAGCAGGCCACGCACGAACTCCGGGTCGTTCCGCCACATCATGAAGTCATGAGCCATGCAGACCCACCAGAGCGAGAAGGGCGGAATCACCTGCGTGATTCGGCTGGGGTACCGCGACTGGGTGAGCCCGTTGTTTCGGCGTGACTGGTCGAACGTCACCAGGGCTTTCCGGGGAAGGCGGTCATCGTGCGACAACACATGTGTGACCAGGGCTTCCAGACGGGTGTCGCCCACGTACATATACTGCTCGTAGTAGGGGCAGTCCATGTAGGTTTCGTGCATGCACATCTGCTCTGCTCTGACCATCAGCGGCACAGCGGCTTGCAGCTCTGCCATGCCTGT
This sequence comes from Armatimonadota bacterium, assembly GCA_963677485.1. GTDB lineage: Bacteria > Armatimonadota > HRBIN16 > HRBIN16 > HRBIN16. The sequence continues at coordinate 4,212,325 of OY781964.1, forward strand.
CTCTAGGTTGCCTTCTGGCTTGATGGGGTAACGGGTCTCTTCCAACAGCAGCTTTTCGATACACAGAGGCTCTTGTTGGGTAGTGACTGTGACCTCCACATAACGGCCGGCTTGCCACCAAAGGGGATGCAATGTCACATTTTGGCCATTACCGATATAGGTATCGCCCTCACCCAGGAAATACATGCCCTCGATCTTGTCCCTGTTCTCCTTCACGCCGCCTTCGGGTTTGTTGAACAGGGCTTCGGCAGTTTTTATGCTAACAACGGCATCTGCTCCGCCGTTTATGGTGAGCTGGGCGTAGAAGCAGGCGTAGTTGTCCAGGTCAAACAGCACAGTTTGGGTCGTATTTGCTGGGATGGTAAGCTGGCTGGTACCGTCGCTGAGTGACTGCCAAGACTTCACCAAACTAGGGTCATTTTGTGATGCGTTTGCCGGATATGGCTTGGCAGATGTAGTCGCCAACCGCACTGTACCCGGGGCCATATTCTGACTGAGCATGGCCGGAAGCATCGCAGGTCGAAGCAGCCAGAAGGGCTGTATCTCATTCTTCCATTCCGCGCACATCCCGGGACATATCGTCACGGTATTGACCAGGTTGTCAGATACCCCTTGCATCCAGTTGGCTGGGAACTGCCTTGCGTCAATTTTGAACCTACAGCCGGTGACGATGGTGGGGCCGGTGGGTATCCAGTCGATGCCGTCCAGGATCGTCGCCTTCCAGTCGCCCTTGCCGGTGGATACGAGATCACCAATTGCGCCTTCTGCGGCCAGAAGGAATCCGGGGCGGATACTGCACTGCGCCCATGGGGCCAGGTTGTTCAGCCACCAGCTCAAGGCGCATATGCGGTGCTTGCCAGCGGACAGCTCTATTTCGTGGCTTTCGTAGTACCAGTTCAGTGCATCGCCGCGCTCTGGTCCCATCCCGATTCTCGCACCATCTACCGCCAGCATATAGCGATGGTCTGCGGTGACATGCAGCTTCAATGTCTGAGCGGTGTCGAGTTCGAAGTCAAGTTGGAACAGCGCCACCGATGGCTCCACTTGCGAGCGGGTGGGGTGATCAATCCATTGGGCGGGCCAATCCCCATATGATGGCCAGCCCCAGTCCATGGGGGTCGGATCCTGGCGTCTTGCATGGTTGACGAATGGGTCATTTGTGACTTGGATACGCGACATATATTACCTCTGTGATCTGACAGTCATATACATTTTATCCTGCGAAGCGGAGTGTATAGTAGGGTAAATCGGGTAGATTCTAAGTAGAGGTGCATCATGAAGAGGCAAATTATCATATTTGCATTGTTGTTATTGCTTTCCACTGCAATAACAGCGGAACCTGCCGCTTGGCCGAGTTTGAAGAAGCCAGAGGATAGTAAATCTGCGGCAAAGGATAAAGCCGCGACTGGTAGTATGTCGAAAAAGGACACTGCCACCACTTCCGCCAAACCCAAGAAGGCCAAAGCAGTCGTCAAACCCACTGAAGATAATAGACGCTCTTTAGTTGATGCACCGAAGGCGAACCAGGTTAAGCCGGTTCCCGGTCAGTCGCCTGGAGTGGTCGACTTCATGCAACCTCCCGTCTGGGCGGACCCCAACTACGGCAAGCCTGTGGAGAACACACTTCCTGGGTTTATGCAGCCTGATATACTGAACCCCAAAACCAGTGAAAGACAGTCTACCGATGCCCGGCAAAAAGCTGACACCCTGGGCAGCAGCATTTTTTTCGACAAAACTGGCCCGTCACCCGCATGGATGCTGCCGTCAACTTCGGCAAGCACAACACCCGATTACACACAGAGTCTAACTCCATCGCGGAAGCTTGATCTCGGCTGGTCTAGCCCCAAGTTGAGTGATGGCCTACCGGGTTGGCGCATGAACACCCCCAGTCTGGACACTCCGAATATGCGCATTCTGCGCAGCCAGAACGACTACCAGCAGGGGCGTGACAGCCTGGAACAGCTTTATCAACGGTGGGCACCGGTAAAGAAATAGGCCGCCTGAGCGTGATATAATATTATAGCCAGCGCGCCCTTGTAGCTCAGTGGATAGAGCGCCTCCGTCCTAAGGAGGGCGTCGGGGGTTCGATTCCCTCCGAGGGCGCCATTTGATTTATGACTGTCTCACTGCACCGCATGGGGCATACGTCTCTACCGCTTCTCATCACCCCCTTAGAGCACATCACAAACAATCGCGGTTGATATTAGCCACCTCAAGCCGTATTATGTAATTTGGGTTATTTGGTGAGCACGTCTATTTAGACATAACACTCGCCAATATTGCCGTCGCGGGTGGCCATGTGTTTTATCACCACGGCTGCACCCAAACACAGCTAACTGTGTGAAACCACGGCAAACTAATCACCTATACACTTTTTGGAGGACTCCTAGTTGAACGTCAAGCTAACATCGGGCAAGATGCTGCCCATCGAGATGCACAAGGTCCGTATCGTGCAGAAGGCCAATCTAAAGCCTATTGATCGACGGCTGGAGGCCATCACCGAAGCAGGGCACAATACTTTCCTGCTGAACACCCGTGATATCTTTATTGATATGCTGACTGACAGCGGCACTAACGCGATGAGCGATAACCAGTTGGCCGCCATGATGGTGGCTGACGACGCATATGCCGGTGGCGAGAGCTACTATAAGATGGGCGACGCCATCAAAGACATTCTGGGCTTTAAGAACTACGTGCCAGCTCACCAGGGACGCGCCTGCGAGCACCTTCTGGCGAAGATGTTTGTCAAACCGGGAACCGTCATCCCCATGAACTATCACTTCACCACCACCAAAGCGCACTTCGAGATGCATGGCGGAAAAGTGCTGGAAATCTACTGTGATGACGCCCTTGAGACCTGCAGCACCAACCCATTCAAAGGCAACATGGACCTCGTAAAATTCCAGAAGGTCATTGATGACTACGGTACCGAAAAAATCCCGTTCGTGCGTATGGAAGCCACGACCAACCTGATCGGTGGACAGCCTTTCAGCTTGAATAACCTCAAAGCCGTCAGCAAAATGGCACGAGCCAACGGTATCCCTGTCATCATCGACTGCAGTCTGATCTCTGAGAACGCCTACTTCATCAAACGACGTGAAGCCGACTACATGGATTGCACAATCGGCGAGATCGTGCTTGACATGATGGCTCAGGCTGACCTCATCTATGCATCAGGCCGCAAGAGCACCTGTGTCCGCGGTGGATTTATCGCCACGAATGACGACAGCTATTTCAACATGCTGAAAGAGCTTTTGCCGATTTACGAGGGCTTCATCACCTACGGTGGTATGAGCTCCAAAGAGATCGAAGCGATGGCCGTGGGCCTGCGTGAGATGGTTGACATCGACGTGGCTAGCAGCTCCGCTGACCTGATCCAATACTTCGTAGACCGCATGGTGGAATGCGGGTTGCCTGCCGTCACTCCTGCTGGCGGACTGGCCGGGCATATTGATGCGATGAAGTTCGTGGGACATATTCCGCAGCTTCAGTATCCCGCTGGTGCACTCGCCGCTGCGCTGTATGTGGTCTCCGGTGTTCGTTCCATGGAGCGAGGTACCATTAGCATGGAACGCGATGAGAACGGGAACGAAGTGCCGAGTGATCTGGAACTGGTGCGTATGGCTGTACCCCGACGTGTTTATAGCATAAGCCACATGGAGTATGTGACCGACCGTTTGGCATGGCTGTGGGCGCACCGTGAGATGATCGGTGGATTGAAGTTCACTTACGAGCCGCCAATCCTGCGCTTCTTCACGGGCAAGATGGAAGCCATTGACAACTGGACTACCAAATTGGCCGATGCCTACAAGGCTGATTTCGGTTCGGAAGCCTAGTTTTCGATCGTCAATCACGCCCGAGCAAGCATCCGCTAGCTCGGGCGTTTTTATTGGTAAACACTACCCCGTGTAGGAACTGATGCTTCTGGCGGGGTAAAATAACCAAGTGGCTCGTTGTAATCAACCGTAATTTAAACATGAGGGGGATCATTATGCATAATCCAGAATTTGCCGCAGTGGTGATGGCTGCGGGTAAGAGTACTCGGATGAAATCACGTCTACCAAAGCCGCTGCACCAACTGTGTGGTCAGAGTTTGCTGAGTTACATTCTGGAGGCTTGCCAGTCAGCGGGTGCCAGCCGCAAGGTGGTGATTGTAGGCCATGGGGCGGAGATGGTGAAAGAGGCGATGGGTGAAGGCCTGGACTACGCCCTGCAGGCAGAGCAAAAAGGCACCGGCCACGCGGTGATGATGACCCGTGGACACCTTCTGGATTTCCATGGTGACGTGCTTGTATTGCCTGGTGATGTTCCCCTGATCACTAGCGATGTGTTGGTGAATTTTATCGAGTATCACCGGCAGTCAGGGGCGATGGCCACACTGTTGAGTGCTGTCTTGCCGCACGATGCCGGTAGCTATGGCCGCATCCTGCGCGACGAGGCCGATCATGTGCTGGGTATTGTGGAGGCCAAAGATGCCACACCCGAGCAGATGCAGGTCAGGGAAATCAACTCCTCTATCTACGTGTTCAACGGACCGCTTCTGTATGAGGCGCTTGGCTGCCTGAAGAACGACAACGCTCAGGGTGAATACTACCTCACCGATGTGGTCGGCTGGATGCGTGAGCAGGGCCACAAGGTAGATGCCTGGATAAGCCCGGACTGGGAAGTGATACTGGGTATGAATACCCGTGTGGAGCTGGCTGATCTGACCGCGAAACTGCAGAAGCGCATATTGAACAAGCTAATGCTGGACGGCGTAACCATTGTGGACCCGGCGAACACATACATCGACGCGAATGTGAAGATCGGTGAAGACACCATCATTCAGCCTGGCTGCCATATTCACGGTCATACGGTGATTGGTGAGCTTTGCGTGATCGGACCGAATACTCGGCTGACGGATGCCGCAATCGCTGCCAACTGTGAAGTCGCTTTTTCGCAGATCAACGGCAGCGAACTGAAGCAGGACGTGACCGTAGGGCCGTTTGCGAATATCCGCCCCAACTGCGTGGTGGGCGCCAAGTGCAAAATCGGCGACTTTGTGGAGTTGAAGGGAACCGTGCTTGAGGACCACGTCTCAGCGGGTCACCTCAGCTATCTAGGTGATGCCGAGGTTGGCGCAGGCACCAATATCGGCGCAGGAACCATCACCTGCAACTACGATGGTGTACGTAAACACCGCACGCGCATCGGCAAGCGGTGCTTCGTGGGCTCCCATAGCACTCTGGTAGCGCCTGTCCAATTGGGTAACGAAGTCATCACAGCCGCCGGCAGTACGATCACGGAGGACGTGGCCGACAGCACTCTGGCCATTGGACGCTCTCGGCAGCTCAACAAAGAGGGCTGGGTGGCGCTCAACCGTGAGAAACACTTCAAAAAGGAGCCACACCAAGCGTGAGCTTTTTCAAACGCTTAAGAACTCAGCCTTCAGAAAAACTGCGTCCCGAGTGGGTGGTGGCTGGCCTTGGTAATCCCGGGCCTGAATACGCCCACACACGCCACAACGCCGGTTTCGATGTGATCCATCATATGGTGCGCCGATATGCTGTACAGCTAAGGCCTGGTCATGACGACGCCCGTTTGGCTTTGGCCAAAGTGGGGGATGTACCTGCACTGCTCAGCACACCCATCACATTTATGAACCGCAGCGGGGTTTCCGTCAGCAAGTCATTAACTCGGTATAAACTGGGGGCAGACAAGCTGATCGTGCTGGTGGACGATGTGGCCTTGCCGATCGGCCGGCTGCGAATCCGTCTAGAAGGCTCCGCTGGCGGGCATAACGGCTTGAAGTCCATTATTGCCATGTTGGGAACACAAGAATTCATACGGATTCGGGTAGGAGTCGGCGACCCGGGTGGCGAAAATATGATAGACCACGTGTTGGGTCCTTTTTCCGGATCCGAACGTCAGGCACTGATACCGGCACTACATGCCGCCGCAGATGCAGTGGAGATGATACTCACTGACGGTGTGGATGCGGCAATGAATAAGTATAATAACAAGAGCTTTTCGCTTTAGTCTCGGAGGTACCGCATGCCTATACTTACCGTGAACCCTTTGAAATGGAATGAAATGACGAACAGCTACATCGGTAGCTCGACGGTGTCACTGCAGGCGATGGGTGTCAAAACGGACTACGCTGAAGTCGCTGCACTGTCTGGTTTCGCCTTCAAGCTGAGCTTCTACCAACCGGAGTTTTGTCCGAGCAGTGTGGATGCAACATGCGGTTTCGATTGCTCCACCGTTCTCTGGCAGAACTTCGGGTATACCAACCAGTTCCTGGGGTGTGACCTGAAAAAGCCAGAGGATATTCGACGTGTCAGAATGGTGTTGATCCGTCAGTTGCGACTGGGTCGGCCGGTACCAGCAATTGGGATTCGGGTTGCTGATGAATGGGGCGTGATCTGCGGTGAGCAAGATAACGGTGAGAAACTCATATGCCACAGCTACTTCGACAGCACCGATGAGGCTGTGCCCGTAGACAAATTCCCATGGATCGTATCCATCGCTGATGGTGATGGCGGTAAGCTGCCAGGCGAAGCTGAATATCTAGCGGCCTTACGCAGAGTAGGGATGCTGGCGCGGCAGCCGGAGTTCATTCCGTATCACAACGGTTGGAGAGCTTATACAACCTGGATTGGTCAGCTTGAGGATGAGGGCTGGTGCAAGCGCAACCCGAAGTTCGACTATGGCTTCTGGCAGAGCATGAACGCATATTTCCTGAGTAACTTAACTGACTCGCGAAAGCAAGCCGGTGTGGCGTTGGCAAGGTGGGCAGACGTGATGCCCCTGCGGATGCGCTCGAAACTAAAGGACGCAGCCGCACAATACCAGCAGGAACACACCATACTCGCAGCGGCTTGCCTAGATGCTCCCTGGAACGGTGAATGGAACGAAATCCAGCGTCGCAAGCAAGCAAAAGCGATGCGTGCGGCTCTAGCGATTGACAAGCGGGCCGTTGGCTTCGTGGAGCGGGCCGTCGGCGGGTAGGATTCAAATCTCGGACGGATCCAACCGATCCGTCCGGTAATTCCTGAATCTAGCTACGCCTTCCACTTGCGCGCGACGAAATGCACGCGGTCGCTGCGCTTGTCCGGTGCATGCTGGCTGTAGCTGTTAAAGCTGCGCACACTGTCAAATCCGACCTGCATTAACCAGCTTTTGATGTCGGCCAAGTCATAGGCGCGTTCGTGGTGCTGCTCATTGAACTCTTCTGTAACCTCGCCTTTATCATTCCTTACGAGGAAGGTCATGTTGACCTCGCAGATATGGGTTTCGGCATTGTATGTGCCAATCCAGTTGTAGTTGAGGGTGGCCTTCTCGTCCTCGCAGTTTTGGTTGAAAAGCGATTCCGCGAATGCATACTCGGTATTGAGGTCAAATATGAAAAGGCTGCCCGGAAGCAGGTGGTCATAAACTTGTTGAAAAGCCATTTGCAAGCGTGTTTCGTCTAGAATGTAGTTCAGGCTGTCATACAAGCAGATGCAGGTATCAAAAGAGCCTGGCACATCCAACTCGGCGGCATCTTGAACATAAAAAGGCACTGGTATATCTTTCGCCTCGGCCTTTTGGCGCGCCTGGGCGATCATGCCTTCGCTGAGGTCAACGCCAACAACCTCCAGACCCATCTCGTGGAATATCAAAGACATCGTGCCGGTGCCGCAGCAAAGGTCCAATAGACGGTGAGGCACATGGTTGTGCCTGCTGCACAACTGCAGAATGTATCGCGACCAGAATCTGTAGGGAACAGAGCCCATGAGCTCATCGTAATATCTGGTGACGGCGGTGAATGAGGAGTTGTATTCAGTATTATTCATACTTATATTCTACCGTCTGCAAGCTGTGGCAAAATGTAAGAAGAGGAATTTGACACGAAGTGACATATACAGCACCATCTTGGCTTACCGTACTCGGCAGCGGAACATCACATGGCGTGCCCATGGTGAAGTGTCAGTGCGCGGTGTGCCGATCGACGAATCCCAGGAATTTCCGCAACCGGAGCTGCTTCTTGCTGGAGCTACCAGCGGGCAGTGCCATCATCGATACACCCCCTGAGTTCCGCATTACCTGCATCAAACACAATGTGCAGCATGTAGATGCGGTTCTATACACACATCATCACGCCGATCATGTATGCGGGTTTGACGACGTGCGCGGTTTTACCGACCATGCACAGAACCCCTTGCCTGTCTATGCCGATGAAGCCACACTGACCAGTCTGGAGAGTATGTTCCCGTACGCCTTCAAGCCTGCTCCCGCAGGGTTATCACTACCGCGGGTTGAGTTGATCACGATTGATGGGTGCTTTGGTCTACTTGGTGAGGAGATACAGCCGATCAGGGTGCTGCACGGCAAGCTGCCTGTGATGGCCTATCGCATACGCAATGTGGCGGTTGTCACCGATGTCTCTCATATACCGGCAGATGCTGAGGAGATGCTGCAGGGTTTGGATGTGCTGTTGCTGGATGCTGTGCGGTATAAGCCGCATCCCACGCATTACCATATGGATGCGGCACTTGAGGTGGTTAAAAGATTGCGGCCCAGGCAGACCTACTTTATCCATCTGTCGCATGACTATGACCACGATGTGGTGAATTCACAGTTACCTGACCATGTCGAATTGGCATACGACGGGTTGAAGATACCAATTCGGTAAACCGGCCTACTTGATGAGCAGGTTCTTTATCCCCATGACGATGAGCAACAATCCGAATCCCCGCTTTAGCCATATTTCAGGAAGCATGACTGCGATTTTGGCTGATAGATAACTGCCAAGCACAAACCCTATGATGATGAGCCCGGCAGCAAGCACGTTAATGTTTTTGCTTCGGTAATACTCCATCACGGCGGCGATCCCGATGGGGGGCAGCATCAGTGCTAATGAGGTACCCGTGGCCATCTTCTGCGAGAACCCAAACCACGCCACGAGTGCGGGCACTATGATGATCCCGCCACCCACACCAAACGCTCCGGCCAGACCACCTGCGCATACGCCCACCAATATCAGTAATATATTAGTCATCGAATGTCACCATCTCCTGTTTTCTCTTCTTATGTCAGAGTACACGAATGAGCTGGCAACGGCAAATCCAGTGCTGCATAGGGTACACTTGGGTAAACACAACAGGAGTTTGATATGGCACAATTCACGAATGAACAACGCGGCGCGTTTCTGCGTACCACCATCGTAATCAAGGCCGGTGAGACAGTTCGTCTATGCCGATGCTTCAAATCTGAGGATTTCCCGTTTTGCGATGGGGCGCATAAATCATGTCCTGGCACTGGCCCGGTGATCGTTCAGGCCGTCGCTGAAGATGCACCTGATGCTGAGGTTGAGGGCTAGAATGTAACCCCATTTGTGGTGGCACATTGAACAGGGGTGGTATAAAACCGCCCTTTGCTTCATCTGGATTTTACGCAACAGCTATGGATCGTGAGACTGCCGTTTTGCACTACTATTAGATACACTGATAGTATGATGCAAAGTAATAACGAACAGCAGGGTGCTGTCGGTTCAACTGAACAACATTCTGTTCAGATTGATACTTCATTGTACACACCAGCCACAGATATCGATTGGCCGACCATGGCTCACGAAATTGCACAGTTACCTCCAGGCCCGATCATTGTACGCGTATATCTGCGACCTTCTGAGCAATGGATGGAACGTAATAAATCGCAACTGGTCAAGGGTATGGCCCCGTATTCTCAGGCGGTAGTGCTGCCGTATCCCAGTATCTTTTCGGAGCGCTGGGGTGATGAGGCACTGCGTTTGATGAAAAAGCTGGGAATCGATATTCACAACCAGAGCTGGGTATCACGGGTGTCGTGTATCTATTTGGAACAAGTGGAGTATCTGGGTGTAGGGGAATCGGATGAAAACACCCGCTATTGGGGTGATTACAGCGATGTGGCTGAAGAAGCATTTACTGCCTGGATGTGGGAAGGAAACAAACATATTCCAGAGAGTATGGAGCTTATACCTGGTGCAGAATGGCGGGCGGCGGGTCCGGGCGAGTATTTCCCTGACGCGCCTATGGGTGCTCTGAGTGGTTTGTATGACGCATTTCTAGCTCAAGCAGCCTCGCACTGGCAAGTTCGAATGATGGACGCACTCTCTACCGCTTTGTCATCGAAGGTGCCGGTGGGTATCAGTTCAAAGGGTTGTGTAGGCAGTTCATATGATAGACACCGTCTGTGGGGTATTCATCTACTGGATACCATTACGCATGAATCCTCGGTCTGTAAAAGCGTGTTATTGCAGGATAGCCAAAGCTGGATCCCCGTAGACAGCCTTATTGCCCGGGGTCTATCAGTGGTTGGAACGCAGCCGGAAGCCAATCCTCAAGTAGCCTTTTTACTTCATGAAACCAGCACTTGCTGGACAGGATATGGTGCTCAGTTCCCCTCGCAGATACTGAAGATGCGCTCACTCTTGCGCGAGATGAAGCTGGCCGTTTGGGATGGATTGGTGTCTGATTTGCAGAAGCTTCCATCTACGGTGAAGTTAGTGGTCATCGCGAATGCTTGTGCGTTAAGCGATGCCGAGATGACTGCCCTTCAGGCTTTCATTCGCAAGGGGCAGCGTCATTTTGTGCTTGTCGGTGCGATAGGGTTAATTAACCCGGACACCGGACAATGGGATGTGGGCCGTATGCAGTCTGTGACCGGTATTCCGTTCAGTCTGCAATTTACCAAAGGCAGCAGCCGGTGTATATGGGCTGATAACAAACCGTTTGGTGATGGCGAGGTGGTACCGCGGTTTGTTTCTAGGTCGGCATCTCTCATAAAGTTTGAAGATGGTGGAAACGCGAGCGGGCAAAGGTGGCTTCCATCGGGTAAACTGAATTGGTGTGCTTGCGCCCCTTTGCATATTCCTTTATGGCGGGACTGGCTTACGGAGGCTCAGGTAACACTTGCGGATGCTATTTCTGCGGAGGTGTAACCAGTGACTGTAACCGTGACCTGCCAAGGTAACTCTGTATGGGTTGCGGAGTGCGCTGAGGTACCCGGCTGCTACAGCCATGGGCAAACCCGCGAAGAAGCTCTGTTCAATATCATGACTGCTTTACCTGTATTCATGGCTGAGTTTGACCCATATGATGAGATGGATGTTTTGGATGTGGGGGCCGCTTGGGCAGAAGCCTGACGGTCACTGATCGATTATCTGAGATCAGCCTGTATGCAACAGGGGTCTCATCACAACTAGCCCAAATGGTAGAGTATTGATACAAAAGAACACAAACCCTACGATAGACTGGATTTACGAAGCCCTCGTCTTCTTTGGCGATGCTGGCTCTTTGGTCATGCAAACATGCCTGGCCCTGATAAAGGGCAAGGTGGAATGGGCCAACGTATTCCGGCAGATGGTGTTAATTGGCGTTCAAGCCCTGCCGATGGCCATCATCGCAAGCTGCTTCATGTCTGGAGTCATCACACTATACATCACACCCCTCATGATGCAGTACGGGGTGGCTTCACTGGTGGGCGGCAGCGTGACTCTGGCAGTCACTCGAGAGATTGGCCCCATTGTCACAGGCGTGGTCGTGGCGGCTAGAAGTGCATCAGCGATTGCCGCAGAGATCGGCTCTATGAAAGTGACCGAACAAATCGATGCATTGAGAGCTTTATCGGTTCCTCCTGTGCAGTATTTAGTGGCTCCTCGAATCATCGCCAGTGTGCTGATGATGCCGGTGCTGACTATGATCGCTGTTGCTGCCGGGATTGCCGGAGGTTATTTGGTAGCATTAGGTCTTGGAGTACCCTCACAGAACTACATCATGTCGATTAGAGAACTGACAACCACAAAAGATATTTTCACAGGGCTAGGTAAAACATGCGTGTTTGGCCTTATCATTTCTGTGGTCGGATGCCGGACGGGGCTTCGGACCTCTGGTGGAGCCACCGGAGTGGGTTTGAGCACGACCAATAGCGTGGTGATCGGTGTATTGAGCATATTCGTAGTGAACTTCATCATGGCGTATCTGTTTTTTGGTACTGGACAATGACGGAAACAGCCAAGAAGGAGTGCCCGGACGTCATATGCTGCAAGGATCTATGTTACACCATTGATGGCAAGAAGGTACTGCAAGGCATTACCGTGAGTATACCTAAGGGTGAGATATTCGCTGTCATGGGTACCTCGGGATGCGGAAAGACCACTTTTTTGAAACTATTAGGCGGGTTGATCAGGCCGACTTCAGGACAGATCAACATGCTGGATTACTCTCTAGCCAAAATGCCAGAAGTGAAACTGAGTAAAATCCGCTGCCATTTCCAGCTAGTGTTTCAGTACTCTGCGTTGTTTGACTCACTGACTGTCGAACAGAATGTGGCGTTTGGCATGAGGCGGCATAAACCAATGTCCGCAAAGGAAGCCAAACCTTTAGTCGCTGAAAAGCTGAAACTGGTGGGTATGGAAGGATCTGAACAGCTCTATCCTTCACAGCTTTCTGGTGGAATGCAAAAGCGGGTGGGGCTGGCTCGTGCATTAGCACTGGAGCCTGAAGTCTTGTTATACGATGAGCCGACATCCGGGCTAGACCCGATATCTGCTGGAGCCATCAACAGCTTGATACGAGAGACAGCCTTAAGCCTTGGTGTGACTTCCGTAGTGGTATCGCACGATGTGCAAGGCGTGCTGACGACAGCCAACCGGGTCATGATGCTGTCCGACGGTGTCGCGAAGGCGATCGGCAGCCCTGAGGAGTTGATGCACCATCCTGACGAATCGGTCAGGGCATTTATACAAGCCGGTTTGTTGATTCAGAATGGAGGGATATAGCCATGCTATCATCACGTAAAGCTGCGATTATGACCGGACTGACGATATTCATCGCAGCAGTGCTGTTATACGGACTTGTGACCCTGTTAAAAGGGCCGCTAGCTGGCAAAGGTGTTTATCATCTCCGGATGCTGCCAAACGATGCTATAGGCATTCAAAAACAGAGCCGGGTCTACATGGCTGGTGTCGAGGTTGGACAGGTAAAAACTGTGGAACTGTCCAAAAATCTGAAGGCTACGATTACTCTGGAGATCGATACCGATGTGGTCATTCCGAAAGGTTCTGTGGCCTCGCTTCAGTCACCTGGGATCGCTGGCGTCGATAAACTGGTCGCTATTATGCCAGGCCATGGTCCCGGTAGGTTAAAAGAAGGTGACATTCTACCGTGTTCCCTTCAGATTGGCATCATGGAGATGGGGCCTGTGATTGCTGACACTATGGTGAGTGCGAAGAGATTGATGGACACCACGAACAAGATGTTGACCGATGCCACGATGCGCAGACAGATACACGAAACACTTAACAATGTGCAAAGGGCAACGGCCGGTGCGGCTGCACTGACACAGCAGGCGATGGTCAGCTTGCAGAAGTTGACCGATCATGTTGATGCGCTGGCGCGAGACGCCCAGGGGGCCAGTCGGCAGTTGCCGGCTACCATATCGGAGATGCGCATCGCATTGCAGAAGGCCCAAACCTTGATCGATACTGCGAATAAAGCGACCGAAGGGATATCAAAACTAACCTCCGACCCTGAGGTACAGGCTTCCATAAAGTCTACGTCTGCGCAGATAGAGATTTTGTCCAAGCAGATGAATGACATTGCGAAAGGCATCAATAACATCACCGGGGACACCAAATTCCAAGAGGACATCAAGGGTACAGTCGCTAAGGCGAATGACACGATGGCTAGTGCTAAAGAGACAACCATCAAGGTTGGTAAATTCATGGACCGTGTCTTGGCCCCACCAAACTGGAAATTCGAGCCCCTCATCACCCTAGAGTCTTTTGCACTACCGACCAATGGTACTGTGCGCTCGGACTTAAACATGCGGCTGCCACTGCCGAAAGGCTCCTTCTTGAGTCTGGGGCTATATGATGTGACGGAACGCGACTTAACCAATATCCAGTACGGGCTGGAATTGACACCTGGCCTTGAGGGCAGATATGGGCTATATGCTGGTAAGGCAGGAGCAGGCCTCGACTGGAATATCAGCCCCACATGGCAATTCCGCGGCGACCTGTGGAACCCCAACAACCTGCAGCTTGATGCTAAAGTGCGGTATCGCGGCGGCAAGCAGTGGAGCATCTGGGCGGGTATGGATAGCATATTCGACAAAGGTCTGCCTCTAGTCGGTGTTCAGATCAACAGATAGACACCCCCAGGCTGGGATAGAATATAAATAACTAGTAGGAGGACGAACTGATGGCAATACAAGTTCTGTTTCGTAAGGACGTGCCTGGAGTGGGCAAAAAAGGTGAGGTAAAGAGTGTATCTGAAGGTTACGCTCGCAACTATCTGCTACCCAAGGGGCTGGCAGTAGAGGCTGATAAAGGCATTATGAACAACATCGCATTACGCGAAAAGAATGATGCCGCGAAGGACCAGGTGGCCCGGGCAAAGGCTCAGGAGCAGACCGATATACTCAAAGGCAAGACGGTTGTGATCAAAGCAAAAGGCGGCAAAGACGGCACCAAGCTGTTCGGTGCAGTCACCGCGCAGCACATCGTGGATGCCCTGAAATCCGACTTCAAGATGAACATCGATAAACGCAAGGTCATTTTGAAGGAGCCGATTAAGATTGCTGGCAACTACATCATTAGTCTGCATCTATACCACGATGTAACCGCTACCGTTACGATTGTGGTTGAGGCCGTGGCCCAATAAATGGCCTTTGGCGATAACCAGCACTCGACACGAAGTGAGGCGTCATCGACAGCCAATCCCCAGATGATGCCTCATGACCTGGATGCCGAACAGGCGACTTTAGGCGCAATGCTCATTGATGGAGCAGCGACCGAACGCATGGCGGAAGTTCTTGATAGCGATGACTTCTACCGTCCTGCCAATCGCACCTTGTTCGAAAGCATGATATCCCTTGCTACACGCAATGAGGCCGTTGACCTGGTCACCACCACAAATGAGCTAAAACGCCAGGGTAAGCTGGACGATGTTGGTGGGGCGCCGTTCCTTGCAATGCTGATGGAGGCGGTGCCTAACGCCGCGAACGTCGAGTATTATGCGAACATCGTGCAGGCGATGGGGCGGCGACGCAGACTAATGCGGGCTGGCCTCGATATCGTTAGACTCGCGAGTGGGACAGACGAAGATCCCAGGACGATGACAGAGCTGATAGACGATGCCGAGTCGCGCATATATCAAGTGGCCAGAAGCCGTGATGTATCGGGGCTGATGCATATACAACCGATGCTGGGTGCCGCGTTTGACCAGATCGAGACTCTGTTCCATGAGAAGAAGCATGTGACTGGAGTTCCGACTGGATACCAGTATCTAGATGAGATGACGGCAGGTTGGCAGCGCGGTGATCTGGTGATCGTTGCGGCACGTCCGAGTATGGGTAAGACCAGCCTCGCGATGAACATGGCAGAATACTGCAGCATTCACCATGGAAGCACTGTGGCTGTGTTTAGCTTGGAAATGGGCAAAGAACAACTGGTCCAGCGCATGATCTGCAGTCAAGCCGAAGTGAACGGCAACCTGTTGCGGCAGGGGCGGGTCCCTGAAGAAGCGTGGGATCGGATCCAGACGGCAGTCAGCCGGTTGTGGGAGGCTAAGATTTTCATCGACGATACACCCTCAGCCTCCGCGTTGGAAATCCGCAGCAAATGCCGCAGATTAAAAAGCGAGCATGGTTTGGACTTGGTGGTGATTGACTACCTACAACTCATGCGTGGCCACCGGAAGAACGAGAACCGAAACCAGGAGATATCGGACATCGCCCATGCGTTAAAGGCACTTGCCCGCGAGGTACAAGCACCTGTGATCGCTTTGTCGCAGCTTTCGCGGTCGGTTGAAAGCCGTGATGATAAACGTCCGATGTTGAGCGACTTGCGCGACTCAGGAACAATTGAGCAGGCAGCGGATGTCGTGGCTTTCATCTATAGAGACACTTATTACAAGCAAAAAGCGTTGAAGAACGGCGATGAAGGCGAGTTCGAACAGGTTAGGCCGATACCTGGTGCAGTGGAGAAGGCCGAAATCATCGTAGCAAAACAGAGAAATGGTCCGACAGGCAGCGTGAAGGTTGGATTTAAGGCCGACTACGCGCGATTTGTGCCGTTGGACTTTACGTCGGAGGAATAGACCATGAGGATCATGATAGTGGGCGGTGGTGGCCGTGAACACGCGATAGCGTGGAAACTGGCTCAGAGCCCCCGTGTTAAAAAAATTTACTCTGCGCCTGGAAATGCTGGAATTGCTGATGTCGCTGAATGCGTAGATATCAACGTGAAGGATATTCAAGGGCTTGCCAGTTTTGCAGAGCAGAATGCGATTGACATCACGGTGGTCGGTCCTGAGACCCCTTTAATCGCCGGAATTGTGGATACCTTCCAGCAACGTGGTTTGCTGGTGTTTGGACCGAGCTCCGATCCTGCCCAGCTGGAAGGCAGCAAGAGCTTTGCTAAAGATATGATGCGTCGGTACCAGATACCAACGGCAGACTACGCCAGTTTTACCGACTCGGCAACCGCCATAGAGTATCTGAAGGGGTTGTGGGACAAGGGTACACGCAGTATTGTGATCAAGGCTGATGGTGAGGCCGCCGGTAAGGGCGTGCTGATGATCAATAGCTACGATGAGGCAGTTGACGGAGTGGTGAGCCTGCTTGACCAAAGAGTATTAGGTGAGGCTGGCCGCCAGATCGTGATCGAAGAACGTCTGGTCGGTGAGGAGGTCAGCCTTCTTGCCATTACCGATGGCTTTACGGCCCTGGCTTGCCCCAGCGTTCAGGATAACAAACGCGCACTTGATGGCGACCGCGGACTCAACACTGGTGGAATGGGCTGTGTCAGTCCTGTGCCTTTCTTTACCCCTGAGATGGCTAAAGAAGCACTTGATAAGGTGATCATGCCGGCCATTCAAGCCAGCCGAGATAGAGGTATCCCATTTAAGGGTGTGTTGTATGGCGGTTTGATGCTTCCGCCTGACGGTGTAAAGGCTCTTGAGTATAACGTGCGGTTCGGCGACCCCGAAACGCAGTGCTTGATGCCGTTACTAGATACGGATTTCCTGGATATTATTGAAGCGGTGATCGAATGCCGGCTTGACAAGCTGCCGATTCAATGGAAGAGCCAGAGTGTGGTCTGCGTGATCGTGGCCTCTGGCGGCTACCCTGGAAAGTATCAAACTGGTCTGCCCATCAGTGGCCTCAAAGAAGCCAACTCTATCCCCGGGGTGACCGTGTTCCATGCGGGCACGGCATTTGACGCCGAGGGGCGAGTGGTGACGGCTGGCGGTCGCGTGCTGGCGGTTACAGGGGTAGCGAACACCATTGCCGAGGCGCGGGATCTTGCCTACAAAGGTGTGAGCCACATCAAATTCGACCAGATGCATTACCGTACAGACATTGGTGCTAAGTTCATCAAATAGACGGCTGCTGTATCGATGTTGCCAATCGACCGTCTCGGCTATGTGCCGAGACGGTCTTACTTTTAAGATATGTCTAGAATTCGGCTCATCGTATGGAATAATCTGACTAGTTCGTGCATCTTTATATTGGAACGACGAAAGACGAAGTGACTGGTGTGATGGAAGAGACTGATATCATCAAGCGAGCGCAATCGGGTAGCCATCCGGCATTCGACCTGCTGGTAGACCGGTATTACCACATGGTGTATGGGATAGCATCCCGTATGTCTGGCAATGCAGTCGATGCCGATGAGTTGACCCACGATATCTTCGTTGAGGCTTACCTGAAAATCGGGCAGATCAAGAACCACGAAAGGTTCGGGGGCTGGCTGAAGGTACTGGCGATGAACACCTGCCGAATGTGGATCAGACACCGGCGTCGATTGCAGACTGTGCCTCTCAACGATGAAATACTCGTGAGTGTGGATGAACCAAGCAGATGGTATGGCCATATTTATAGCGGTATGTCACGTCTGACGGCAGCCCACCGCATGGTGTTAGCTCTTCACTACTTTGAGGGACTGCTATATGCCGATATCGCCAGGTTCCTTGATGTGCCGACAGGCACAGTGATGAGCCGTCTGAGCCGTGCCCGCAAGTTGTTGAAGGAGGAAATAGAAATGGAAAATGCTGACTGTGACCATACGGAGATCGCAGACATTCGGATTAAGGAAGAGATTCAAGCGGAGGTCGCCTTATTGCTGTCAATGAGGGGCGTCAAGAGTGCCACCGGTACGCGACTGAGGGCGGTGTTTGAGAAGTCCCCAGAACGACTGACACTGATGCTTGACGACGCATCAGATTCGGTGTTGACGAACATCGCGATGGTGCTGCCGCGACTGAGCGCAGATGCCTGTCATGCGGTCTTTCGAGAGTGCTTCTCCAGTTCACCGATGCGTGCAGACCGGGCCCGCGTGGTGTTGCGTGAGTATATGAAGTTGTGTGAGCCAGAATCGGTGCCCGGTGCGGAGCTACACATGGCCTCATATCGGGCGTATGAGCTGGTTTACCGTCTGCTGAATTCGGATATGGTGACCTCAATGAAACTCAGCCTGCTGATGTTGTGCTCAGAGGAAGCACACGACCAAGCCGCCAGAGCACTATTCATCAGCACGATGTGTCTGTATGGCGATGAGGCATTTGAGACGTTATGGAGCCAGTATATGGCCCCCTCAACTCATGGTGAGCAATGGGTGAAACACGCACTAGCTCGGTTCGGAACGCGGTTTTTGAACCGTGTATCCGAATTGGTTAAAAGTGAGCAGCCGGAGATGCTGTTGAAAGGGCTTACGGGATTTGAACTGATCGTCCGGTCTATGAAACACCCGTGGAGTGTGGATGCTTCCGCTCAGAAACTGAACCACGAACGGCGAATCGCCGTGAAGTATCCAGCCCTATCGCCAGATGATCTCGATGGCGATGTGCTTCAATCGACAGCAGACCAGATAGCACTATTGACTGAGAGTCCGAGTGTTGAGGTCCGTGATTACTGCATACGGATACTCGCCATACTGAAGAATGACCGTTACACCAGTCATATTCGGCGCGGGTTGGCAAGCGACACTTTGTCGACAATGTTATGTGCAATCCGCGCTGTGGCTGACATTGGTGATGTCGAATCGGTGAGTATATTAACCGAGATGCTCAACAAGGTGAGTGTCGATGAGCAGGTGGCCTGCCTTGATGCCTTGGGAGCTATGGGCGTAGCTGATGCTGTACCAAATATCGCAGCACTAGTGGATGACCCACATGAGGTTGTGAGAGCCTCTGCTGTGGCAGCCTTGGGCGGGATAGCCACTGCTGAAGCAAAGCTGATACTGTCGGGTCTGATGTCCACGGGCGAAGCCGCCACAAGAAGACTTGCTGCAAAAGCCTTGTATGGTGGGGAAACCCCTCGTCAAGCACCTCTGTCAGAGGTCCAGCGTCGTCTGGCGGAGAAACGCAAGCGGATGGTTCAGCCAGTTTGCTTCATTTCGCTTGATGCCGTAATGCGTTACGGATTGCCAGAGCTGCGCATCTACGATGAGAAAGAGCTGACCGAACGAATTGCCTGTGTATGCGAGGACTACTGCGCCGCACGCAGATACCTTGTTGAATACAGGCTGATGAACCGAGATAACGGACGCTACAGTTTCACACCACAGGGTGAGAGGATGTGGCATGTAGAACAAGCGATCATGAATGGGGTTGAGATATGAATATCCTGGTAGTCAATGGTAGTCCGCGTGGAGCACATGGAAACACTGAGGTGTTGATCCATGCGTTCCTGGCGGGGGCTGTATCGGAAGGCGATACCGTCAGCAGTATCGAATTGAAAGACAAGAAGATAGAACACTGTAAGGGTTGCTTTACCTGCTGGACGACCACCCCCGGTATTTGCTGTCAGCATGATGATATGGAGCAAATACTGAACAGCGGCACGAGCGTCGATATCCTGGTGCTTGGCAGCCCGCTCTATATCTACAACTTCAGCGGGTTAATGAAGGACTTCATGGATCGACTGCTGCCGACGGCCCAGCCATTTATCGATGTCAACAATGGTGTGAGCACTCATCCATCGCGGTATGCTCATTTCAAGCCTAAGGCGATTGTGTTGGTCTCAAATAGCGGTTTTCCAGAGGTGAGCCATTTCGACGGAATGAAGCAGGTTTTTCGCCAGAGTTTCGGCGTGGCCAGCCCGATGATCTGCTGTGCCGGAGGGGCGATGTTGGCAAATCCTGCCCTGCGAAGCTCCGTTCACTGGTATCTGCAGGCAGTTCAGGAGGCTGGACGGCAGGTGGCTGAGACGGGTTCTATCAACTCGGAAACTCAATCGATCCTCGATCGGCCCTTGGTTGATGATTCAGCAGCATACGCAGAGCGGCTGAACAGTCACTGGGAATCACTGGGTCTGACCAGGCTGCCATCATAAACAAAATCCCCGGTAAGCTATCAGCTTGCCGGGGATTAGAATTGTCAGCCGTGGTTTGGCCTTAGAAGCGGTAACCGACCTTAATACCCCAACCGTCATCAAGTGCGTTGTCATTCAGCACATTCCAGTTGATTTCGGCCCGCCAAAAATCAGCGCGATATCCCAGGGCGATTGACCCTACGAGCTTCGTGTTGTTTCGTGTGTCGCCGTTTAGGTCCATGTGGCTGTAGCTAATACCGAGGGCTGGTGCTGCATATACTGTGCCGTCTGTATTGAGGGCATAGCGTAGTCCAACCATAGGGGCCACTCGATAGGCTTGCGTACTGACCTTGGTTAGTGGGAAGGTGATCATCTCTTCTTTTACTGTAAAGAAGTCCGCTTCTACACTCAGGAAATAGTCGACTGCAGGGTTCTGCTTGAAAGTGTAGCTGCCAGTCAGCGAAACACCGGCGTCAGCCTTGATAGTAGAGCCTATATGGGTTTCATCAAGTGAGCTTTGATACATACCTATAGAGGCTACCCAGGGTTTTTCGATATCCTGAGCGAAAGCGGCACATACGGAGCCTAACATCGCTCCTGCTACTAGAACGGCGGTGATCTTGTTCATACGTTCCTCCTGTAAGGACAATGGTATACCAGATGGATGAATGCGTATTCCATCTCTTCATTTATACCCTATATGTAAACATCAATACAGCATTATTAACGGGATTACCCGCATTGGCGTATATGTATTTGCGTGATTCGGCTTGTCATTGTCTTGTTCCGGAGCTTTTGTATCACTCAGAGATGCTTTTCCGATAGAGTTGCAGATGCTCGCGTGAAAGGCTATAGTAGAATTGAGCGTCAGATGCTTGGCGCAAAGTCGTATGAAGTTACTATTGAGAGGTGTTCCTATGAAACGGAGTGTGATCTCCCATGTTATGATGGGGGTAATCTGCGCGGGTGTTGTGATACCTGCTCTTGCTCAAACCCCTGCTGAGCCGCCCGCTGCCGCCGCACCGGCACCCGCCGCTGCAGCACCTGCAGCTGCTGCTCAGGCGGCCCCTGCACCAGCCACACCGGCTGGCACGGAGACGGTCATCGCTCCTGCACCAGCCGATGCAGCGGCACCGGTGGTTTCTTCTGAAGCCCAATCGTTGGTTGCCGATGTGAAACCTGCGGCTCCGATGTTGGTTGTGGCAGGGTTTAAAATGCCTCAAAACACCTCTCTGAGTGAAATAGTGTTGTCTGAAATTTGGGATAGCCTGTCAAGCAGTAAGCGTTTCCGGATGCCTGACCGTGGCGATACTGCCAAAATGATCAGCGATATGCAAATCGCCAACTCCGCGCTTGTGGAGAAGGCCTCCGCCATCGCCATCGGCAAGAAGCTGGGTGCCGACTATGTGATGTATGGCGAAGTAGTGCGGATGGATCGTGAAATCTTAACTCTGGCTGGCGATAACAACACCAAACGCTACCTGACCAGGGCCTACCTGACAGTGGATTGGAGCGTTGTGCAGGTTTCCAGCGGATTAGTGGTATTGAACCAGCGCATCATCCGCACAAATGAAAAAGGCGGCAGCTTTATCGACGCCTCATCACTATATCAGCGGTGTGCACTTGTCGCTTCCGACATCTATGTTCGTGCTCTGCAGGAAGCATTACCCATCAAAGCCACGGTGCTGAAGGTGACCGTTGGTAAGAATGGTATTATCCTGGTCGATATCGGCAGTCGACAGGGCGTCACAAATGACTATGATTTCAATCTGTTTACCTTTGAACCAGTAGCGTTGCCAGACGGCAGGATGATCAACAAGCAAGTCGATCTTTTCCTGCTGCGCCCAGCGACCATTCAACCGAACCTAAGTGAGTTGAGAGCTGGTCGGTATAGCCGTGCTGCTCTGGGGCTGGGATGGAAGTGGGACGATAAGCTGACCGAGAAAGCTCAAGTCGGTTACTATGTTGAAACACGGTTGCGCGTAAAAGAGGGTCTATTGAAGTAGGCTTTCCCAGAACTACCATGCTGATATGAGGCGGTAACTGATCAAGTTACCGCCTCATTTTTGTGGCAAGAGGGGAGACATGCGAATTATTGGATCGTGGATTTCGCTGTCATACTAAGCTATTTTGTGCAGTATAAGCTCCACTTACCTGAAAGACGAAGCCTCTCCAACTCGATCGCCTGGTTGCCGGGAGCGGTCAACAACTCACCATCCGGAGCCATCCATAGCTTGATTGCGAATGGAACCTTCTGGGTGGATTTTTGCATGATCACATAGCTCTTGTTAGTCTTGCTGAGCACGGGATACGCCTCGCTGCCCAGATCGGTTTCACTCACATGATCGGCATTTCCCGCCACATACAGGCAGGACGGTCGCCGAGGCTCCAGCGCCAGCAGAACCAGGTTGGAACTGCCTGCATCAAGCTCAGGTTTCGCAAGAGCAACCAGGCTGTGCAGTGGTTCTATGTCGATCTTGTTCCAGGCGGGCAGTGCGATGGCGACGATCACGCTGGTCAGCAACATGCAAAATAGCGTTGCTTTAGCCGTAAATGAAGGCACCTTGGTGGCGCCCATCGCGGTACCAAGGCAGCCGATGACATAGCAGGCACCAATCGCCAGAGCGCTAAGCCCCATTCCTGAGGCGATCGGAACCACGTCAGCTGGTATCTTCATGCCAAACAGGGGGCTGTCCGGCGACATCGAAATCAACAGACTGGTGATCCCAGCGGCGAAAAAGAGAAATCCGAAGAAGATACCGGCGAAACCTATGATGCCGATTTCCCATTTTTTTAGGGCACCAGCAGAATGCCAGTTCGCCACAAGGTGATTCGCGACAAGCAGGCATAACGCAGGAATGACCGGCACAATATAGCCCGGCAGTTTGCTTTTGCTGATTGAGTAAAACACCAACACCACTGCCGCCCAGAGGGCCCATATCGCCACGGGGCTTCGGTTATCTTTGTCGAAAATCTTCCGCATATAACTCCACCAGATGCGGGGAGCGAGGGCGATGTAGGGGAGCATCCCTACCAGCAGCATGGGGATGTAGGCCCAGAAGGGCGCATTATGCCCGAAATCTTTACCTTCGAACCGCTGTATGTGGTGGTGGATGATATATTCCTGAACAAAGGCGTGGCCATTGGCCATATACACGGCGATATGCCAGGGCAGCACAATGATAGATAATAACAGCAGGCAACCAAGCCATGGCACTCGGGCCAGCTCTTTCCAGTCCCGTTTGAATGAAACCAGCGCGAGCAGTGTCAAGCCCGGTAGCACCAATCCCGGCAGACCTTTGGTCATCATCGCCAAACCGACCCCTGCGGCTGCGAGATAATACCAGCGGCGGTCCACACGGATGGCCTCGATAATCCCAATGATCGCCATTGTTAAAAAGAATGTGAGCATGCTGTCCATCACGGCCTGCCGGGCCACCACTGTGCATAACAGACTGCTCATTGTAAACAACCCTGCCAGCCAGCCTACCTGTGCACGTCCAGCCCGTTTGGACCACCACCAGAGCAACGCGGCGGTGCCCACCATAGCCAGTGCTGAGGGCAGTCTGGCTGCGAGTGGCGTGAAGCCGATGAACTTCATGCTGAGCGCCTGCGCCCAGTAGGTGAGAGGGGGTTTGTCGAAAAAGAGCCCATGCCCCACACGCGGGGTGATGAAGTCGCCAGACTCCAGCATCTGCCGTGAGCATGTGGCATATAACCCTTCGTCAAGGTCAAATAGCCCGATTGCATTTAACGCGCTCAGGCTGCATACAAAGGCCACAATGGCGAAGAGGATAAGGTGCATATTGTTTTTGATAACTGAGGGCGTGTGTTTCATGAGGCTCCCTTGAGCAGTGCATAGCGTATTTGGTGCCAAGGAGATTCTACCGGAGCGGGTCTAGATAAGCCAGAATGGGTATTTGTGGGCAATCACCGGCTGTAACGAACGATGCCGATATCCGTAAAAATGCCAGTTTATGATCAACGTTCCAATATTATGCGTACTAAATATTGATATATCACTTCTTAAAAGGTACACTTTACGACATATATGCCGCAGGCATCGTAAGATTGGCTGCTTTTAAATGTGTTAGTGGCTAGAATGAAACGAACGGAGGCAACTCATGAAATACTCAGCAACGCGGCTCGGAAACGGTGCAATGGGATGGGTGGTGTGGTTATTGATGGTGGTGTGCGGCGTTTCTTGCCTGGCTCAGGGAGGCACCCTGGAGGGTTGGGGATACTATCGTCTGATTCCCGGTGAACTGACAGGTTTTACGGCTGTGTCGGCAGGTTATACTCATGCGGCTGGCTTGAAACCTGACGGCTCAATTGTGTGCTGGGGTAGCAACGCAAATGGCCAATGCAGTGTACCAACACCAAACAGTGGCTTTGTGGCCGTATCCGCAGGTAATGAGTTCACTGTGGGGCTAAGGGCTGATGGGACGGTGGTCTGCTGGGGCTTGAATAATACAGGTCAGTGTAGTGTTCCTGCTCCGAACGACAGTTATACTGCAGTGTCGACAAATGGGAACCATACCGCCGGACTGAAGAGTGATGGCTCCGTGGTTTGTTGGGGGGCCAACGGCAGTGGACAGTGTACTGTGCCTGAGCCAAACACTAACTTCAAAGCCATATCAGCAGGTGCGTTTACGACTGCCGGAGTCAAAGAGGACGGCTCCGTGGTGTTCTGGGGCGATAATAATGGAGCTCAGTGTAATTTACCTGCCACGAACGACTATGATGCAGTCTCTGTGGGTACTTGGTATACCATTGGATTGAGAAAGAACGGCTCCATCGTCGGTGTTGGCACCAACGGTTGGGGTGGGTGGGT
Source organism: Armatimonadota bacterium (assembly GCA_963677485.1). Classification (GTDB taxonomy): domain Bacteria; phylum Armatimonadota; class HRBIN16; order HRBIN16; family HRBIN16. The sequence goes on from OY781964.1 coordinate 4,237,481, forward strand.
AATCGACCCTGTGCCTAACAGCGGTTTTACAGCAGTCTCTGTTGGCAATAACCATCAGGTCGCGTTGAAGAGCAACGGATCCATCATTACTTTTGGCAGCCCCGAAGGAAATCGGTGGGGACAATGTGATGTTCCTGGTCCGAATAGTGACTTTATCGCCGTTTCTGCAGGTGCCTTCTTTACCCTGGGACTGAAGTCAGATGGCACAGTAGTGTGCTGGGGGATGAACAACTACGGGCAATGCAACGGGCCGATGCCCAACCGAGATTTCGTCTCCATAATGGCGAACGAAAATCATAGTATCGGGTTGAAACCTAACGGTACGATCGTCTGCTGGGGTGACAGCGATAACGCATTGGCGCATATGCCGACATCCAATAGTGACATCATCTCCGTTGCCGCAGGCTGGGGCGCGGGTGCGGATTCATATGGGCACAGCGCTGTTCTCAAGGCAAATGGATCGATCTACTGTTGGGGAAACAATGGGGAGGGGCAGTGTAATACTCCAGAACCAAACAGTGGGTTTGTATCTGTCTCGGCGGGATACAGAAATACTGCAGGGGTCAAAAGAGACGGATCCATTATCTGCTGGGGTTTCAACCACTATGGCGCTTGCAATGTGCCCGAACCGAACACGGATTTCGCTGCGGTGGCTATTAACTCCAACAATGCAGTAGGGTTGAAGCGCAATGGATCGGTCGTTGGCTGGGGCAGCCCCTTCACCGGGGTCAACACAGTGCCAGAGCCCAACAGCGGCTACATTGCGATTGCCGCAGGCCCCGCTTTCGCTGTGGGACTGAAACGCGATGGAACGATTGTTGGTTGGGGAGACAATGGAAGTGGGCAATGTAATGTTCCTGAGCCTAACCAGGACTTCATTGCGGTATCCACCTGCGGCGGGACAGTGGCCGGGCTTAAGAGTGACGGTTCGATCGTCTGCTGGGGCGACAACACCTATGGTCAATGCATTGTTCCTTCACCAAACAGCGGCTTCATCTCAGTATCTACCGGCCGGTGGCATACGGTGGGACTCCGGGGTGGGCATGGTATATCGGGCACATCGACTCTGGGTAATCTGATAGGTGACATCACCCGCCAGCAGCTCACGGCGGATTTGAGCAGCATGAGCAACTTGAATGTCACTCAGATCTTGCCCTTCCACCCGAAGAGCGATGGTAGTTTCGCCCTTCACAGCTACTTGGAACCACCGTACCAAGTGCGACTCACCAGCCCACATTACCTGGCTCTGCAAATCCCCAACGTCGATGCCAACACAGGCCTCAACTTCGCCCTCGTCAACGGCGATGCGGATGGCGACGGGCAGGTCAACCTGTTCGACTTCGTGGTGTTGGACCAGAACTTCGGCAAGATCAATGCGATGGCCGACTTGGACGGCGACGGGCAGGTGAACCTGTTTGACTACGTGGTCATCGACCAGAACTTCGGAGCGAAGGGCGATTAAATCACCCATACACGCATGGAGCCAGAAGGCTCACACGTGTGCAGACGAATGGGGTGTGCCGAGATGGAGCGACCGGCTGGGTTCACCCCAATAGTTGAATGATGTAATTCGTGTATATGGCCGTGGGATGGCCAGGAGGCTAACATATGAACCTCAAAAAAAGTATCCGATTTGTATTACTACTCCTCGTAGTGATATGCAGCGTTAAGGTCGATGCACAATTCAAGCCGATTCGGGCGGATCTGCCCACTCCTAATAGTCGAATCTCCCTCCCCTTCTTTGGTGTTCGACATAATGATGCCCATGGAACTATCGGATCGCTCACTGCCCAAGCCACCGATGCATCACAGCCGCCAGTCATTGACTACTTCGCACCCCTCGGCGGGTGGGCCTATGATACAGTGAGTATCTACGGGGCAAACTTCACAGGTGTGACCGAGGTATATATTGCCAATTTCTACGCCGAATTTACGGTAGAGAACGACAATTTGATCAGTGCCTTGGTGCCCGAATACAGGGATGGGACAGGCCCTGTATCAGTGACTGGTCCTGGTGGCACCGCGTACAGCACAGAGAATTTCACGATCTACACCTACGGGCCTATCATGACGACCACCATCGATTCATTTGAACCTGTCAGTGGACGGGTGGGCGACACGGTCGACATCTATGGTATGGACATCACCGGTGTCAAGAATGTGGCGTTCAACAGAATGCCCGCACAGATAGTCGGATCTGAATATGGACACATTACGGCAGTAGTGCCGAAAGGAGCGACCACAGGCAAAATATCGATCGATGCCATGTACGGGCCGGCGACAAGCGAGGATGATTTTGTTGTAATTCCATCCACTCCGCCAGTTGGAGCCATCGAGATATGGGGAGGAAGTAAGCTTACACCGGGAGAGCCAAACGGGTTCACCTACATCTCAGCTGATGATCTCAGTACGATAGGTATAGAGCGGGACGGTTCCATTGTAGGCTGGGGATCAAACTATGTTGGAATGCTCATGACTCCGTTACCGAACTCCGATTTTAGGATGGTGGCCTCAGGATGTGCGCACACTGTTGGATTGAAGAAAAATGGTAGCGTTGTATGTTGGGGCAACAACACAAGCGGACTACGCAATATCTCTGCACCAAACAAGGATTTTATATCGATAGATGCAGGAGCGTATCATAATGCCGGTCTGAAGGCTGATGGAACCATAGTCTGTTGGGGTGGTAATGAAAATCAGCAATGTAACGTACCGTCACCAAATGCAGACTTTACGGCGGTGTCCGCTGGTTATAGTCATACAGTTGCATTAAGGAAAGATGGGTCGGTGGTATGCTGGGGTAGTAACAGCATGGGACAATGCAGTGTGCCTTCTCCAAATGCCGATTTCGTGGCTGTATCTGCTGGCTTAAGTTATACTGTAGCTCTCAGAAAGGATGGGTCCATCACAGGTTGGGGTAATAACGCATATGGGCAGTGTTCACCACCAGAACCGAATGTGGGATTCGTTGCGGTCTCAGCCGGGTATTATCACACAGTGGCACTTAGGGGAGATGGTTCGGTGGTTGTATTTGGTAACAATACGTACGGTCAGTGTGATATACCCAAACCAGATGGTATATACATAGCGATCTCCGCTGGTAGTGTTCATTCGGTGGCTTTAGGTAAAGACGGATCGGTGCAGTGCTGGGGGGGCAATGACAATAACCAATGTGGAGTCACACCGAATGATGACTTTACCTTAGTCAAATCGCGCGATCATGTTACATTTGGGTTAAAAAATGACACCATTGTTTGCTTCGGAAGCAATTTAGGCAATCGAATTCATGTTCCCGAACCTAACCAAGGGTTTGTCGAAATAGGTGTCGGGCAAGGTCACGCCGTAGGCCTGAGAAATGACGGATCAGTTGTGTGTTGGGGCGATAATTCTTTGGGTCAGTTGGATATTCCTCTACCCAACCAGGATTTTGTGGCTATTGCCGTAGGAGCGCAGCACACACTAGCAGTGAAAAGGGACGGCACGGTTGCTGGCTGGGGTTGGAATGAATATAACCAATGCGACATACCAGAGCCAAACCGCGCTTTTGTCGCGGTGGCCGCTGGCGATGCGCATTCGATAGGCTTGAAGGAGGACGGATCTTTAGCTCAATGGGGATATGCGTATTATTGTCAACAATATCCACTACCATCCCCAAACAGCGGCTATGTGGCCATCGCGGCAGGTGACTACCACTCGGTCGGATTGAAAAACGACGGATCGATTGTTTGTTGGGGCTGGAACGGATTAGGCCAATGTAACGTGCCTGAACCAAATCAGGACTACATAGCTGTTGCGGCTGGCTATTCACATACTATGGGTCTCAAATGTAATGGATCGATCGTCTGTTGGGGAAGTAACAACGAAGGCCAGTGCAATATTCCTCTCCCTAACAGTGGCTTTACAGCTATAGCAGCAGGATACAACATTTCACTGGCTATACGCAGTCTATATTCGATATCTGGGAATTTGCATCTGGACGGATATTACGGTAATCAGCTACCGGTGGAGCTGTCGGCTACCATCAACACTACTGGGTATCCGGACATCACCCAATGTATGAGCTTGAACTCACGTAATGTCAGCGACTATCAAATCACAACCTATCTGCCGCCCCCATATGATGTCCGCATTTTTGGATCCCATTTTCTACCCATCAAGGCGGCAAATGTTGCCGGCGGGAATATCCCCAACTTCTCCCTCGTCAACGGCGACGCCGATGGCGATGGGCAGATCAACCTGTTCGACTTCGTGGTGCTTGACTCCAACTTCGGCAAGTCGACCCCCATGGCAGACCTGAACGGAGATGGGCAGGTGAACCTGTTTGACTATGTGGTCATCGACCAGAACTTCGGAGCCAGGGGAGATTGAACCCAACATCGCACCCGTCTATCAAATATACATAACATGTCGAAACGTTTGGTATTTTGCGGTTCTGCTCTCGGTTAGTACCCTGTGCCGTCATGTTCAAAGATGGGCAACTGGAACCATCGATTCCTTGGGGGGTGATGCGCCTGGCTCCAGGTGTCCGGTCAGAATATGTTCCATAGCTGCCCGCGGCAGCCAAATAATTGGTCTTTAATAGGATGTTTCCATAGTCTGCTGGGGTGACAATAAATACGGTCAGCTCGATGTGCCTGTTCCTAACAGCGGATTTTTGGTTATTGATGCCGATCAAACATATCATGCGGACTGAGAGCAGTTGGATCCGTTGTGTGTTGGAGCGATAGACTTGATAGACAGTGCGATGTTCCCACACCAAATCCAGATTACCTGTTTTTGGGCCCTGCACTCTACCACATATTAGTATCTTACCAACCATATTTTGAACACGGTGTATAGAATATTCTGATATTACGCACCACACAAAGCGTTAGGCACAACGATCTGGCGAATAGCAAGTGCTGCCATGATGATACGCTTGCCAAGTGCAGTGAGGTAGTATTTGTAGCGTTTACCGCATTTTTTAACGAGCCGGAATACTCGGCATCGCTTGATGAAGTATGATATCTGAGAGCTGGACATCTGCGGTAAGGCTTTTTGAAGCATACGGTTTGTGATCCCGCTGATGCATCCCTCTCCGCGAGCAAGTGCAATGAGACATTCCAAATCCTTCTTGAGGAAAAGGTTGAATCCTCGATACGAGCGATGATCACGGGTGGTCGAGGTCGCGATTTTGATGATCTGATGTTCACCATCGCTGTTGTCATCAAGGGCGGAAAGAAAGTCAAGATATCTGTTGTTTGCAGATAATAACAGTTCCCTCAATGGAGGAAGGCTGTAGATGGTCTTTTGCATAGGGGCGTATTTAATCTCAGTCGTCCCATCATGATGTTCTACCTCACGGTAGTGTTTAAATTCAGAGACGTCATTCACAGTCGTCTCGATACGCAAGATTATCCCTTGCTTGTCATACATTTTGATAGAAGCCCATCCCATGTAGTGTTTGATGCGCGTGCCTTGTATGCGGCGATCGAACTTGTAGTCAGTGCCGATCTCAGCGAGTGTTCGCCCATCAAGTTTCTTACCAAGAAACATCGCGATAGACTCTGGCGTTACCGTATGTATCGCTGTTTTGACTAGATTATCGTAGATGGCTTTGAGGTCTTCGGCGCGTTTGAACACGATGTCTGTAGCATATTCCACCTGCATTAGCGACCAATGATATGAATTGTCAGCAAGCCGTATCACGGGGCAATACATTCTGGCAAATGCATCCAGCGCATGGTGCAGCTTATCAGCAGGAAAAGCGTCTGCCAGCCTCTGAGCACAGCTAAAGTCGTCGATTTTTACAAAGGCGTTGTCCAGTGGAGTGAAAACTACTCCCTCGGATTGAAGGCAATGCGCGAGATAATTGTGTCCATTACAATAGAATTGCAGACGGAAGGGCACCCAGGTCGGAACTCGTAGATAGCACAGTCCAAACTCTGCATCGATGAAATAGAAGTAGTAATGAAGACACTTGGTCTCCTTGATATTCAGCCGGGTTTTGTGGGTAATCTTGTCGTGCCACGGGGTGTATGCAGGACATTTTTCCAACACTGAGAATATGTGGACGAGACCGGGGTGACACCCTCGACTACTAATGATCTCTTTGATGCGGTCTTCTTTTCGAAATGAAGAGGCACGGCGTATATACTCAATTTCAATGCTGTTGGTAACGGCAAGGCGTTCCGCATTGGCTTTGATCTCATCTCGTAGAGGTTCGGCAAATTCCTTAGGAAAGTCAAATAGCCTGATGTTGCGTTGATGAAGATAGATGCCCATTCCGTCGCTATGACACCAGCCTGGGATTGTACCGGTGATAACTATGCGGTCGAAGCATGAATATACCCCAGCTATCTGCTTTGCATAGCGTTCTTGAAGTGATGTCATTCTGGGCAACCTCACGAAAGGGTGTTTGAATGTATATTACGTGGCGAATGCAATCATTCCTTTTTTGGTTGCGGCTAAGCCGCCTTAGGACTGAAGTGTGACGGCTCCATCGTCCATTGGGGCAACATTTAAGACCAGCAGGATGATGTATCGGAGCGGGTCTAGATAAGCCAGAATGAGGATTCGTGGGCTCCATATTATGATGTGCTCATGACAGCAATAATGCTTGATTATGCCCACATCGAGTTCACAGTGCATGATTTCTATTGATATAGCCATCTCCTGTCGGGTACATGTAAGGGCATAAGTGATCAGCGGTGAGGACCAACCAGTGCTAGACAAGTGTGTGAGCCCTAGATGATGGAGGCATAACATGAAACACACGATAGCCGTATTCTGTAGAAGCATGGTCAGGTGGGGCATCTGGCTTTTGATGCTGGTTTGCAGTGTCTATAGCTTTGCCCTGACGGGCACAATAGAAGGTTGGGGATCTAATTGCACAGCACCTGGTGATATGAGTGGCTTTATATCAGTTTCAGCAGGTGCCATGCACTCCGCAGGGGTAAAACACGATGGGTCGGTAGTGTGTTGGAGATACAACCACGACCGCCAATGTAATGTGCCAGCACCCAATAGTAACTTCGTGGCGGTCTCCGCAGGTTTTTACCACACAGTAGGACTGAAGAATGACGGCTCGGTTGTTTGCTGGGGCAGCAACCAGCAGGAGCAGTGCAATGGGCCATCACCTAACAGCGGGTTCACGGCTGTTTCGACTGGCACCTACTATTCTGCAGGCCTGAAGAGTGACGGCAGCATTGTTTGCTGGGGCAATGCCGCCTATGGTGAGTGTAGTGTGCCTGCACCCAACAGCGACTTCGTCGCCATTTCTGCAGGTCCCGAGTTCATGGTTGGTCTGAAGCACGACGGCTCCGTGGTCTGCTGGGGAAATAACGCAAAAGGCCAATGCAGTGTTCCTTCTCCGAATAGCGGATTTATCGGAATATCGGCAGGAGTCAACCATGCCGCTGGCTTGAAAAGTGATAGCTCGATCGTGTGTTGGGGCCTGAACACCGATGGTCAGTGCAGCGTTCCGTCACCGAACAGCAGTTTTATAGCGGTTGCGGCCAGTAAATACCATACATCGGGATTGAAGACTGACGGCTCGATCGTGTGTTGGGGCTGGAACGGTGATGGCGGATGCAATGTTCCCGCACCCAACGGCAACTTTACCGCCATATCGGGAGGTGACTATCATACGGCAGGACTTAAGCGGGATGGTTCTCTGGTATTCTGGGCATGGAATGACGATGGTCAGTGCAACATGCTTGCACCTAACAGCGGATTTATCGCCGTTTCGGCAGGATATCATTCTGCCGGGTTGAAACAAGATGGCTCGGTGGTTTGTTGGGGATGGAACACATATGGTCAGTGTGTTGTGCCAGCTCCCAACAGCGAGTTCATTGCCCTCTCATCTGGATACGCCCATACAATCGGCTTGAAAAGTGATGGCTCTGTCATCTGTTGGGGCGATAACTCATATGGTCAACGCCAGGTACCGGCGCCCAACAGCGGGTTTAGCTATATATCTGCAGGAATCAACCATAACGCCGGGGTTAAAACTGACGGATCAGTGGTCTGCTGGGGCTCGAATTCGTCGTCTCAGTGCTCTGTGCCCTCACCCAACAGCGGATTTATGGCGGTCTCCGCAGGCGACAGCCATACGGTAGGTTTGAAAACTGATGGAACGGTGGTCTGCTGGGGAGCCAACACGTCAGGGCAGTGTAGCGTACCGGCTCCGAACAGCGGCTTCACAGCGGTTGCAGCGGGGACAAGCCATTCTGCTGGACTGAAGAACGACGGATCTATTGTCTGCTGGGGATCAAACGCATTCGGTCAATGCACCGTACCAGCTCCTAACAGCGGCTTTACTTCCGTGTCAGCAGGAATTAGTAATACTGTCGGTTTGAAGAGTGACGGTTCGATCATCTGTTGGGGACTTGATGGGCATGGCCAATGTGCGGTACCGACACCAAACAGCGGATTTGCAGGTATTTCTGCTGGGGCTTACATTATTGAAGGCATTCGTACTCAGCATTCGGTGTCTGGTGCAGCCCATCTGGGTAACTTCGTGGGCGATGTCACTCATCAACAGCTTGTGGCGTCCATCAGCAGCACGGCTAACCCGAGTAACTCGCAGTGCCTGAGCTTTTCGCCACAGATCGACGGAAGTTTTCTGATCAACAGTGCCATCAGTCCTCCGTTGCAGGTCTTGATTAGCTGTCAGCATTTCTTGCGGCTCAAAATCCCCAATTTCGATCCATCAAACAGCATGAACTTCACGCTGGTCAACGGTGATTCTGATGGTGAAGGACAGATCAACCTGTTCGACTTCGTGGTGCTCGATATGCACTTCGGGTCTTCGGACAGTATGGCAGACCTGGACGGCAACGGGCACGTGAATCTGTTCGACTACGTGGTCATCGACAAAAACTTCGGAGCTAAAGCCGACTAAAAGACAGACAATGTAAATATGAATGCCCATTGACAGACCGCGGTGCGAGTGATATGACGGTGAGAGCTTGACGCCGTTGTAGATGCCGTGCTACACTCTAGGCGGCATGGCGGGATTACGCCGTTGGCATGTCTGCAAATATGCAGAGTCGCAATATCTCATCACCACATCGGTATGTAACCCCGCGTCGTACAATCATGTACTAGCAGGCAGTTATCAAAAAATCATATACTCGCACATGGGATCAGTTATGATTGGAAAGGGTAGATATAGTGCTCCGTTTGGCTCATTCACTAATCCCACTAATGGCGACGGTCATGATAACATTGATGGCATCATCGCCATCATTCAGCCGCGACACATTCCACAAAACACAATGGTTTACTCCCAAACTGGTGGTTAAGAAAGCGATGCCTGATGCCGCTGGAGCTCGAATCCGGCAGGTAAAGGGCACCCCTCGGCTCTTCGTGAACGGCCGGTTGGCTGTGCCAAATTTCTTGTTTGTCAACACAGATAGTGCCGTTAGTGAGGAATACTCACAGCAGATCACCCATCAAGTGGCACTGGCCAAAACCGAGGCGAATCAGCATCTGGTATCCATGATCTACTGGCTTGATTGCAATAGCGAGCTTGATGACAGCCGGAAATACTCCGATCTCGACCGTAAGCTGGATATGACGATCGCTGGCGATCTAGAAGCGAAGATCATGCTGCGATTGGGGATCATCAACACAGGATATATCGACTCTGCCATCCCCGCGTCGGAGCGGATGAAGTATGTCGGCAACCCCGAATTGGGTGAGATGGCCAGACTATCTATGGCCTCACCCCTGTGGATACAGCATACAGCCGATGAACTAGCGCGAATCATCAACTACCTGCGCAGCTCACCGAAATACGCGAAGCACATCATAGGTCTGCATTTGGACTGTGGTGAGTGGTTTCAGTATGGCTTCAGGGAGTGGGGGCTTGATATCAGCGAAGCGAACTCCCGCCTATTCAGGCTCTGGCTGAAAGAGAAATACGGAACTAACAATGCCTTGCAGGCGGCATGGGGAACTGGATACAGCTTGGAGACAGCTCAGGTGCCCGAGGATTTGCCCGCCAACAAATATAACGACCATTACGACCGCACACTGCTTTTGGAGAAGGGTGATGCGAGATGGATCGACTATCTGGACTACATCAGCACGATGGTGACAGATCGGTTATTGCAGATATCCAAAGTGATCAAAGACTATTCCCAAAACCAATGGGTCATCATGATCAACTATGGCTACTTCTTTGAACTTGGGAATGCGGCTTCAGGACACTACTCATTGACGCGGCTTCTTGAATCTAGGAATGTCGACATGCTCACCTCCCCAATATCATACCTCGACCGTGGATACCTGAGCCCATATCAGCAGACCGCCACCATAGCCGGATCCACGGGCGCCTACATGAGCACGGCGGAGTCCGTATTACGCGCCGGCAAGATATGGCTTTTCGAGAGCGACGATATGACCTACAAACAAAAGCTCAAAGGCCGTTACATGACCGATGCAGATGCAGAAAGTATGTTTGGGATTCTCAAGAATATAAACGAGATACACAACGTACATAAGCGAGAAGCAGGGGTTTGCATTGTGAACTCCACCGGCATGTGGCCGATGGAGCTGCGGGGTCAGGGCTGGCTTGATGATGCGCAGATCTGGACCAACTACAATGCTCTCACTGAACTGTATCTGAAGTATATCCAAGCAACGAAATCAAAAGCGACATACGAAGTAGCGATCGTGGTGGATGAAAAGGCAGACCGCATCTCGCGTCAGCCGATACAAACTATCACTGCCATGAAATCTGGTTTGCGGTATGCTGCCTGCAGGATGGGCGCATCTGTCTGTTTCGTGCTCCTCAGTGATGTGCTGGCCGGGAAGGTGAATGACGCAAAGCTGTATGTTTTTGCTGACCCATATCGCTTGTCTGATGATGAGGTGACCAAACTAGGCTCCATCATACACCAAAAGGGTAAAACTTCGGTGTTTATGTATGGGTTTGGTGCTCAAAGTGTCGGAAATATCAGAAAACTGACCGGCATGGATATCAGTGCTGACAAAACCAACTTGAGCAGTCAACTGAGCATCAACAAGCTCCAAAAAGCACTCCCAGGACTGACTTCTGACGCCGGAGCCACCGTCAACCCGCGATATAAAGTCACAGCTCATCAGACGGAGACCCTTGGATACTATTCGGATGATGCCATCGGCGCGGCGCTCTACCAGGCACCGAACTATAACACGCTGTTTATGGATCGACCATCATCACTCCCGACTCACTCAGAGCGATTGCCAAATATGCTGGGGTTCAGGTGTTTGCAGAGGATAATGATGTCTGCGCGGCCAATAACAACATGATCATGCTCCATGCGTCCTATGCTGGTATTAAGCTGATCCACTTCAAACCTGGTATGGACGTATATGACTACTTCCACAACAAGTGGTATGAAAATGTATCGTCGGTGAACCTGGACGATATGCCATTTGGATCCACACGGTATCTGTTCTATGGACAAAAGGCTGAGATCGAGAAGATGAACCTGCCGGATTGGAGCCTGGACTAGGCAGGTGGCGACACGATGAGTAACTGCTCAGCCATCGTCGACGGGTTCCATCGACCTGCTAAAGCAGGCCTTGTCACCCGTCGCTGATCAAATGGCTGCCCGCTGAAGCGGACGCCTTTCGACTTCGCAGCGTCCGCAGGCGGTTACTGTGGCAAAGAAATGACAATCAGGGCAGGATTTGGTGCCTGCCCTGATTGTCTGTTTTGGTTTGAGAGGCTTTACTCTACCACTCGACACGAACCTGCTGGATGCTGTGAATCGAACTCTTTCCTATGGAGACCACCGCGAGGCTGGTTTTGTCGTCCCACTTGCAGGAAGCGAGTTTGCCGTTCACAGTCACGCGTTTGGGCTGTTTCACGAGGTGCATATCCAGCCGATATCCGCGTTGCTTGGGCTGAGCTTTGTATGTGCCCGACGCAGGCGCTACGGTGATACTCAGGCTGTTCAAGGACTGCATCTGCATCTTAATGGACGTCCAAGAACACTGGTTGTTTTTGTAGTGGAGTGAGGTGCCATCGTCTTCATAGAGTTTAAATGAGCCGTTCTGCCCAGGGTAGATATCCAAAATCAACGGATCGATGGGCTTCTGGCTGCTGAACTCCATATCTGGCTGCATGGGGATAATCGCACCCTGACGCACAAACACAGGAAGGCGATCGAGCGGACAGGTATACTTAACGGTCTGACCGCCCTGGTAACGCTGACCTGTGAAGTAGTCGACCCACACCCCAGCAGGGAAATAGATGTTACGTGTTGCTTTCCCGTTTGTGGCGGGTGTCACGATGGGCGCCACCAGCATTTCCTTACCCAACAGATACTCGTCAAAGTGGTTGTAAGCTTCGTTGTCGTTGGGATACTCCAGATAGAGCGGGCGGCTTAGCGGCAGCCCGGTGTCGTAAGCTTCACGGCAATAGGTATACAGGTATGGGATCAACCGGTACCGTTGGGTTACGAATTTCCGGGCCAGGTTGAGGCCTTTATCGCCATAGTTCCAGGGCATCCGAGCATTGCCTTCCTCTGGATTCTCATGACAGCTATGCAGTCGGAATATGGGGCTGAAGGCTCCGAACTGTACCCAGCGGGCGTAAAGCTCGTAGTTGTCTTTCAGATTGCCCACAAACCCGCCGATATCATGGGTGACATAGGGGATGAGCACATTGCCGGATTTTACCGTCAAAGGTACTTCGTAGTTCAGCACCTTCCATGTCGACCAGGCGTCACCGGTGAAGAATCCGGGGTACCGATGCGATCCAGGCCCACCATATCGGCTAAAGATGAAGCTGCGTTCGCCTGTATGCTTCTCCTGAGCGGTGTAATACATGCGGTTAGTCCACATCTGCGAATTTAGTCCTGGCATATTCGCATAGTCGCCGTCTATCCACCAGAAGTCAAGCCCTTGATCCACAATTTCGTTGAGATAGTCGGTATAGACAGTGGCTTCTTTCTTGTCTGCCAGATTGAATCGAACGCCCTGAACCCCATACGATTCGGTGCCCAGAACCATCGGCAGTTTGGTGAATCCACCGTTGTTTCCCCAGTCCAGCACGCGGAGCGCAATCAGATTCCGGCCAGTGGGCTTAAGGTAACCACTGATCTCAGTTTCGGTGAGTTTGTCATATACGCTATTGCCTGGTGAACCATACTTCGCCACCATCTTGCCGTTGATATAGAGTTCGTATTCGTCATCGACACCACCAAAGCTAAGGAAGACTTTACCAGTCTGCATCTTCGCAGGCAGTTCCACCCATTTACGGAACCATCCATATCCATCGTATTTCGGGTAACCAGCCTGCTCCCACATAGTGGCTTTCGCCATCCTTGGCCACGAAGAGTCGTCATATTCGGTTTGAGACCAGCCTTGAGCCATACCCTGGTTGGAAGGGTCGACTTGGAATATCCAATCCGTGCTGATGTCCATCTTTACACGGTCACTGATGCTGGGTTTACCTAGCTTCTTGAGTGCATCGTTAATTCTGGTGTCCAGTATTGATAGACCTGAACTGGGGTGGTCATTAGCTGATGTTTTGATCCCATTTTCGTGCAGCTTCTTCAGAAAGGCTGTGGGATCCTTGAACACCGGGCTCCAGTCGAGGCCACCATCCCAGCCGTGGAGATGCCATCCAAAGTCAAATACGAACACATCCAGCGGTATGTGCTCTGTACGGAAGCGCTCGACGAGTGACCAGAGATACTTCTCGTCAGTTTTCTGGTTGTTATACTCGAAGTTGATATCAGTGATCCATGCACCTAGCACATACCGAGGTGCCATGGGGATGCGGCCAGTTAAGGTCGTATACTCGCTGAAAAAGTGTTTAAAGTCTTTGCCATAGACGAACAGGTACCAGTCTTTGCTCTCTTTGGAACTCCGCGGGGTAATCCACTGGTCGTGAGTATCCCATACCGGCGTGCTGCTGTCATCAAAGAAGCAGAACCCATTTCGGCTCAAGAAACCATCGGGTAGACCGGGCAGGGTGTTCTGGGGCATGGTTTGCTCATAGATCGAGTTAAAGCTAGGCATAGGACCACCCAGATTTTGGTCGTCATATATCCCAGAACTCCATTCGTGGTGTCTTGTCGAGTCCTGCCAGACCGCACGAAGATTCTCTGAATTGAAATTGCCAGATCCCACGCGGTATCGTAACAGCACTTTGGGGGTGCTGATTTGCAGCCAGCCGTTCTTTTCACTCGTCTTGAACTGCTTTGTGCTCATCGAGCGGTTGGTGACGATGGCAGTTGGTGCATCTGTGAATGATCCGTATTGCATGCGGATGAGGGTGGTAGATAGAACGTCAAACCGCGCCTGTCCACAGGTGACCTGGTTACCGGCTTGCACGAAATCTGCCCCACGAACTGGTGCCATGACGAGACAGAATATCACCGGCATTAAGATGCCGGAAATCACCTTTCGGATGCTTATATTAGTAGACATATGGGACTCCTTTATCACTGAGCGATCGTGTAGACTCTACCATTTATGATATATCCTGGCAAATATGCATACTAGACCAATTTAGTGTAGATTGACATTAGCGGTAGAAGATGTATAATAGCTCAGGTATCACCATGAATATGGATGTAACGAGACGTCTACCACTCTGCGCTGCTTGCAGAATACCACAAGATGATGCTGTCGGCTATTCACCCAATGAAGCAACCTATAAACCGGTCATGAAAGCCGGTATATTAATAGACACCGGGTCATCAGATCCGGCGCGGCAGACGGATAATCTGCCCTAATCGGTAGCATGTTACTTTTCGGACAACCAATACGACATTGAGGCCGCATGAACTTTCCGGGTGACAGCCACTAAGGTATATACAGGCTAAAAATGAATATCAGTTCGAAACAGTTCCGCCGCTTCCTGTTCGGTCGCCCTCTCTCCTCTGACAAACTTGCCCATCAAAGGCTACCTAAATTCCTGGCATTACCTGTGTTCTCATCGGACGCATTGTCGTCTGTTGCATACGGAACCCAGGAGATTCTGCTCCAGGCCACAGCTATAGGAATGGCTGGACTAGCCATCACGATACCGGTCGCAGCGGCGATCATCTTCGTGCTGGTTTTAGTGTCCATCTCATACACCCAGACGATATATGCCTACCCCAGCGGTGGCGGCAGCTATATTGTGGCTAGGGAAAACTTAAGCACCAATATGGGGCTGTTAGCGGCTGCCGCTTTGTTGACCGACTATGTGCTCACGGTTGCCGTATCAATTGCCTCCGGGGTGCAGCAGATCACCTCGTTCTTCCCACATTTGGCGCACATGCACATGGAAGTACCCTTGTGCTTACTGTCGGTGGCTGTGGTGACGCTTGCTAATTTGCGGGGAGCCAAAGAATCGGGATGGTTCTTCAGTATGCCCACCTATTTCTTTCTCATCTGCATGTTGGTGATGGTGGGTGTGGGTATTTTTGGACCGATGCTGGGTTACCATCTGATGGCATATTCTGATGTGATGACACCGGCCGAACGCGCGCAGTATGCAGCCTGGCAGATCCACCAGCATGGCCTGGCTGTCCAACTGAGTGGGTTTGCGATGGTCGCGATCGCCCTCAAAGCCTTCGCCTCAGGGTGTTCTGCCTTGACTGGTGTTGAAGCCATTTCGAACGGAGTGCAGGCGTTCAAGAAGCCTGAGAGCAAAAATGCAGCTCAGACACTGGCGGCGATGGCGATACTTCTGGGCATCATGTTCCTGGGCATGAGCTACCTGGCTCAGACCAACCATGTGATTTATGCCCATGGTTTTGACCACCAGACGGTGGTAGCCTGGGTGAGCCGTATTGTGTTCCACAATAACCCTGTGGTGGTGGGCACTGTCCTGTTTAGCACGGCCATCATATTACTGTTGGCGGCCAATACCAGTTATGCCGACTTCCCGCGGCTGGTGGCGATTTTGGCACGTGATCGGTTCATGCCGAGGCAGCTTAGCAATCTGGGCGACCGGCTGGTTTTTGCCAACGGCATCGTGATGCTGGGCATATTTAGCTGCGTTTTGATTGTGGCCTTCCATGGAAAGACAGATAAGTTGATCCCGCTGTACGCGGTAGGCGTATTCCTGAGCTTCACATTGTCTCAGGCGGGTATGGTACGGCACTGGTTTCGCGACAGGGGAAAACACTGGCAGACCAAGGCGTTATTCAATGGAATGGGTGCAGTCGCCACATTCATAGTGCTCAGCGTGATAGTTTATGAAAAAACGCTTGAAGGTGCATGGGTCGTCATCATCATCATTCCGGTCTTGATGGCCATGTTCACTATGATCAATAAGCATTATGAACGCCTGCGCGAAATGCTTCGGATGGCCGATGATGAAAAAGCCGTTGAAGCCACAGACAGGCCGCATACTGTACTAGTTCTTCTTGACCGTTTACACCGTGGCAACATCAAAGCGCTGCGGTATGCGAAATTGCTCAGCAATGACGTTCGTGCGGTGCGGGTTGAGGTGCATCAGGATGCCAAAGTGAGTGAGATGGTGCGGCGTGAGTGGAACCAGTGGGGCGGGGATATCCCGCTGGTGAACATCGCTTCGCCTTATCGGTCGTTGTTTGAACCGATCGTGGAATATGTGAAGCAGGTGCGAGAGGACCGGCCCGATCATATCGTGACGGTAATCCTCCCCGAGTTCATCGTCGATAAGTGGTATTACCGTGTGCTTCATGCCAACCATGCTACCATGTTGAGGCATGCATTGGGAAACATACGTGGTGTGATCATCACCGGGGTGAGATTTTACACGGACTAGGCGTATAAGGTCAGTAATATGACCAACCGATAGAAGGGTATATCGCTACTTTTGTTGTATATAAGGCTAGTATACAGCGCAAACGAGCGACGATACCCACACTATACGAGGTTATTTAATGTCCTATAAATACATACTGCGTCTGGCTATTCAACCGAGATTCCACGAAAAAGAACGATTTGATTCTATGGTGGAGTTCTGCCAGCAGGCGCAGATTGACGACGTCATGTTTTTCATCAACTGCGAAGAGCTCAATCAGGGTCACCTGACCAGAGAGCAGACAATGCCCTGGCTTGATCTGATTGCTCGGGCACAGCAGATACTGAAACCAATGGGAATCACCACCTCTATTAACCCCTGGATCACCACGCTGCATACCGACCGCGGCCGCAAGCTGCAGACAGGGCAAGATTTCACCACCATGGTGGACCCATATGGTCAGGTCTCGACTGCCGTGGCCTGCCCCTTGTGTCCAGAATGGCAAAGCTACATTACCGATATGTTCGCGTTATATGCCAGCATCAAGCCGCACATGGTGTGGGTAGAAGATGATTTCCGTCTGCACAACCATGCTCCTTTGCAGTGGGGAGGCTGTTTCTGCCCGCTGCATATGCAGCAGTTTTCGCAAAAAGCGGGCCATGAGCTCAGCCGCGAACAGTTCGTAGCCGGATTGCTGCAGCCCGGCGAGCCGCATCCATACCGCAAGATATGGCTGGACACCGCCCGCGAAAGCATGGCCGACCTGGCTGAAAAGATAGGGCAGGCGGTTCATGCCGTTTCGCCCGATACCCGCGTTGGCCTGATGAGCTCCAGCCCCACGGTCCACTGTGCAGAAGCCCGGAACTGGGAAGCTATCCTTCATGGTCTGGCAGGCGACAACGTGCCCATGGTGTTACGGCCGCATCTGCCCGCATATCAGGGAACTGCAGGGCAGCACTATCTGATGGGCTTTTCCGATGTGACGCAGATGACTCAGGCCTCAGTGCCCTCAAGCACGGAGTTATATCCTGAACTCGAAAGCTTCCCCGATACCCGCTTCACAAAGTCCAGAGCGTTCACGCGGCTGCAACTGGAGACCTCTCTGCTGATTGGTTCTCAAGGCATCACGTTGAATATATTCGACATGATGGGCAACGGGGCGATGATGACCGAGGGCTACCAGCAAACCTTAGCCGAAGTCAAGCCGTTGCTGAACAGTATACAGGCACTGGGATTGACGCGCGAAAGCCGATCTGGGGTACGCGTGCTGTTTGACCCACTGGCGTCCTACGATATCCACACCTCGCAGGGTCATGGGATGCATGAGCTCTACCCGTATAACTCGTTCTGGTCTAGCCTTTTGAGCGCGTTTTGTGTGAGCAACCGCTATGACTCGGAATTGGTGCCAGAGGGCTGCGCGGTGGCGGTCTCCGGGCAGTATTTCCGAGGCCGCAGCCGCGAAGAGCTTCAAGCACTGTTTGACACGCACTTCGTGATGCTGGAAGCCGAAGCCGCGTATGTTCTGTGCGAACTGGGGTATGGCGCCATGGCAGGTATCAAGAGCGCCAAATGGGTGGCTCAGGACTCTGGTGTGGTGTCGTATGAGCAGATATGTGACGGATCGGTGTATAGCGGTCTGGAAGAGGCACGGCTATCGGGGCAAAATTCCTGTGGTGACTACCTGGATATAGAGTATCTCAACACCCCCACGGTGCTGTCCCAGATGAAGAGTCCGGCTGGTGACACGGCAGGTGTGGGTTGCGCGGTGGTGGATGGGCGTGTGTTCGTGCTGCCTTACGGCCACTTCGGGATGCAGAACCACCTGAACCCGGTCCGGCAGGCGATGATTCAAGACGTGCTTCGCCGTGCCGAACTCAGCGAACGGCCTGCCTTTGTGCAGGATGCACCATATGTCTACCTGCAGCAGCATATTCAAGACGGGCAGACCTGTCTGTTGCTGAGCAACTTCGCTGACGATGATGTGTCCGAATTGCGCGTCTTCTTACCTGGCGGAGGCAGTACTCAAGCCAGGCGGATCAACCGAGATGGGGAGAGTGCCATCAGCCTGGTTCGCGACGGCGAGTTTGTGACCATCCCGGGCACCTTGCGTCGCTGGGAAACCCAGGCCGTGGTGATTGGGTGATCGGGTAGGGGCAGCCCCCCGTGGCTGCCCTGTTCGGATTCGTATCCGCAGATGAACGCGGACGGGATGTCTCACGCGAAGACGCGAAGGGATGTATTTTAACGCAAAGGCGCAAGGGTGCAAAGACGCGAAGGGGAATGATGGGATTCGCCGTGTGTCAGTAATATTGGCGGACGCTATTTACCCAGAAACCGTAGGGGCATCGCGTGCGGTGCCCCATAGATCGCCCCGGTTAGGAGAAAACCGGCGCGGTCATCAATGGTTTATTCCCCTACGCTAGGTCGCGGATCCTGGCGATGAACACCGGGCTGACGCTGATCTCGCGCACACCCATCTTGAGCAACTCCAACAGCGCAGCGGTGCGGGCGGCCATTTCGCCGCACACACACACGGGCTTGCCATTGGCGCGGCCTGCGTCCACGGTCATTTTGATCAACTCCAGCACCGATTCGTCCAACTCGTCGTATAGATGCCCCACGGAGCCGTTGGTGCGGTCGACCGCAAGGGTGTACTGCGTCAGGTCATTCGTGCCGATGCTGAGATAGTCTACATCGTGAGCGATCTGGCTGGCATGGAGGGCGGCTGCGGGCGTCTCGATCATCGCGCCGATTTTGACATTGCTGACCGGATGCCCCTGTTTTGACATCCGTATGATGGTGTCCTTCACCAGATTCAAGGCCGTGTTCAATTCGGATAATCTGGAGACCATGGGCAGCAGAATCGTGACCGGGCCAAAGGCCGATGCGCGGATCATCGCCCGAAGCTGGGTGGTGAACAGCTTGGGCTGTGCCAGGCTCAGCCGGATGCCCCGCAGGCCCAGTGCCGGGTTTGCCTCGCTGGGGTGCTGGATGTAGGCCAGCGGCTTGTCGCTGCCGGCATCCAGGGTGCGCAACACCACAGGAAGCCCCTTTGCGATTTTGACAAGCTCCGCGTAGCACTCATACTGCTCATCTTCAGTAGGCGCGGTGCTGCGGTCTTGAAACAAGAACTCAGTGCGTACGATGCCGAAACCGTCGCAGCCGGCACTTATCGCCTGTTTGGCGTCTTCAATCGAGCCAATGTTGGCTTTGATGTTGAGCTCACCGATGCCGTAGTCTGCCAGTGCCCATTTGGCTTCTGAGAGCATGTCTTCTGCCGCGATCATCGCAGACGTTATGTCACGCCGGTGTGGCTGGACGGTCACTACGCCGAAATTCCCGTTGACGATGATCATCTCATCCTCGCGGGTTTTTTGCATAATATCCGGAACCCCAAACACGGCGGGGATGCCTGCCGCGCGGATTAAAATGGCCGCGTGCGAGTTGCATCCACCTTTGGCGGTAATGACCCCTGCGGCCTTTTTTAACGCCGCGACCTGTGAAGGGTAGAGCTCATCGGTGACGAACACGGTATCCGCGCCGATCGCATTATCAGCACTCTGATTTGCCAGGTTGGTGCAGAGGCGATGGCCGATGTCGCGGATATCCACCGCTCTGGCGCGCAGGTATTCGTCGTCAAGCTGTTCAAATCTGGCGGCGATGGCGTCACTGGTCTGTTTGGCCGCTTCGTATGCCGAGACACCTTGTTTGATGAGTTCGACTATGGGGTCGATGAGCTCGGGGTCTTCCAGCAGCATTAGGTGAGTCTCCATCACCTCACGCTGCAGATCATCGGTGGCATCGTCGCATAGCAGTTCGACGTCATCCTGCGCTTCTGCGAGGCTGCATTCCCACAGCTCCAGCTCTTCCGTGACAGAGGCATCTGGGTTGAGCTCGGGTACAACCTGTCGAGGAATCCGCACACGGCCGATGCCGGTACCTTCAGAAACGGCTATTCCAAATATGATCTCCATTAGCTGCCTTCTCGCAGGAATTTGGCCAGAGCTTCTAGCGCAGCCGATTCGTCCGGACCATCCGCTTTGACTGTGACCGTAGATCCTTTGCCCGCGTCGATGCCGATGAGCGAGATGACGCTGTTGGCCTTGGCCTCACTGCCGTCTTTTTCGACGGTGATGAGCGCATCAAACTGCTTCGCCAGCTTCACGAACTGTGCGGCTGGCCGGGCATGAAGCGCCAGCTCCGGGTGCATGGTGACTGTAAGCTCTGTCATGATGCCTCACCCTCAACTTCCAGCAGGGGATCACCCAGCTTTACGTGCTTTCCGGCGAGTATCTTCACGCTGCCGCCCATCACCACGATGGGCGAAATGGTCTGTTTTCCGGCCGCCTTGATGGCCTCGATGTCGAATTCGATCAGCCGCTGACCCAGTTCGATCTGCTGGCCTTTGGCCGCCAGAAGGGTAAAGCCCTCACCGTTCATCTCCACGGTGTCGATGCCCACATGCACCAGCAGCTCCACGCCCTCCGCAAGCTCCATCCCGAAGGCGTGCCCGCTTTTGGGCAGTGCGGAGATGTTGCCTGAAGCTGGTGCCACGACCACACCCTCATCGGGGATGATCGCCACGCCATCGCCCAGCATCTTCTCCGCGAACACAGGATCGGGCACCTGGTCGATCGGGATGACTTCGCCGGACATCGGTGACATGATTGTGATGACCATCGGTGTTACATTAAGTCCTTTATCTCTTGTTCGATGATCTCCGCCTCGGTGCCGATCACCACCTGAATGTTGCCGCCGCCCAGCTTCATGATGCCCACGGCCCCCTCGCTCTTCAGTGCGCGCTCGTTGAGCAGGCTCATGTCAACTAATGTGATCCGCAGCCGAGTGATGCAGCTATCAAGGTTCTTGATATTCGCTTTACCACCGAGTGCATCGAGAATATGTTGTGCGTCCATGGTTATACCTCTTATATGTTATGCCGTGTTGGCATCGACCTCTTCATCGGGTTCGCGGCCCGGTGTGGCCAAGTCCATTTTACGGATGATGAGCCGGAATAGGAAATAGTAGACCGCGGCGTAGACCAGGCCGATGGGTATGATCCACAACGGGTGAGTGGCCTTGCCGTAGAAAAGCACGTAGTCGATGAGCCCCGCGGAGAAGCCAAAGCCGTGCTTGATGCCCAGCAACTCGCATACAGCCAGCGCGCTTCCGGTGAGCACTGCGTGGACGCCATAAAGGATCGGTGCCAGGAACATAAACGCGAACTCAATCGGCTCGGTGATGCCGGTGATCAGCGAGGTCAGTGCCGATCCCATCAACAGACCTGCGACCACCTTGCGCTGCGAGGACTTCGATTCATGCACCATCGCCAGGCAGACCGCCGGCAGTGCGAACATCATGATGACATAGAATCCGGTCATAAACTGACCGGCGGTGGGGTCGCCAGCGGCAAACCGCGTGAGGTCGCCATGCACCAGTTTCCCTGCTGCGTCCGTGAAGGAGCCGAAGTCAAACCAGACCATGGTGTTGATGACATGGTGCAGACCGAACGGCACCAGCAACCGGTTGGCGATGCCGTAGAAAAACACGCCGATGGGTCCGCTGGCGATGAGCGCGTTGCCCCCGGCGTGGATGGAGGCCTGTACATATGGCCAGAGCCAACTGGCCAACAAACCGATGATGAGTGCCGAAAATGAAGTCAAGATGGGCACCAGCCGTTTCCCGCCAAAGAAGCCTAATGCTCGGGGCAGCCGCGTGCGGTGATACTTATTGTACAAACTGGCGGAGACCAGGCCAATCACCAGACCGCCTAAAACGCCCATATTCACGGTGGACGGGTCGCCGGGGTTCAAGCCAGGGTGGACCGCTTCGATGGTCTTGGTCATGACCAGGTAGCCCACCACCGCCGCCAGCCCGGCCACGCCCGCGTCGGCCGCAAAGCCGATGGCTACTCCGATGGCGAAGATCAGCGGCAGGTTGTCGAAAATCGCACCACCGCCCTTCATCATGACGAATCCCACGGTGTGGATGATTCCGATGGGTACCGATGCCTGGATGAGTTCGCCAAATCTGAGCATGAGTGCCGCGGCGGGCAGCACTGCGATGGGCATCATCAGCGACTTCCCGATACGCTGAAGCACGCCCATAAAGTTGGATAGCATGATGTTAGGCCTCCGAAGGATGACAGGGATATGTGATAGTATTCGCCATCCGCGCGGCGTTTCCCTTCTGTGGGATTCGGGGAAGTTCTCACGCGAAGACGCGGAGCGGGACTTAACGCAATGGCGCAAGGGGGGCAATGAACGCAAAGGGGAAATCCACAGATGGTGCAGATAACACAAATGAGCTAATGACCGCGCCGGTTTCTCAGAGCATTATCAAACACCTTGCAGCCCATCTCCGGCGCGGTCTGGCCTGGGAACGCCAATCTCCCGATTGGCATATACTCGGTGCGGGTCTGGCGGTTAGCCTCCCTAGCCTTGTTAGGAAGTATTAACCACGAATACACACGAATGATCACGAATGGGAAGGTCTCACGCGAAGACGCGAAGGGTAACGACCGCGCCGGTCTGGCGGCCAGCTCCCATTCACCGAGCGACTAATATCCGGCGCGGTCTGGCGGATAGCCTGTTATCTACGTGCCTGTCCGCCGAGAGTTGCCCCACAATTACAAAATAACGCACAACTGCACCAAAATCGCTTGACATCCGTCTGTGGACAGCAGTAAGCTGATATCAGACCGATAAAACGAATGCAACGAAGCAAACAACAACAGCAAAGGACATATTATGCGTGAAGGCCGCCACCGGTACAAATAACTACGACAAGTGCAACGCCGCCACGGGCGACATGCGCCTCAATGGCACAGATCTGAAGTATTACCACTTCGACGAACTCGGCAGCACGCTCCTCCTGACGGATGCGAGCGGGGTGCAGAGGGAGAGTGCAGTAGTGACACACACAATAGACACGCGATACGACTTGCCATCGGAGCAAACGATCCGATGTCGTGAGGGTTACGAATATGTGGTAGGCGTGCAAGTACCAATCACGATTAAAAAACTCGAATATAACTCAATAAGCGAGATATTCAAGATATTCGAGGACGGTCCGTTGGTAATGTCCACTGCAGACTTTCGACGTAACCCCTACATATTAATAGCAATAGAGAACAAGGATCCACAGTTCAATGTGAGAATAGATGGAGTATTGTGCTTCTTAGGTGATAATAGTAATCGGGACTGTTGGTTCAGATTACACTCCATTGTGCTCGGAATAGTGGTGTTGACGGATCCGGATAATGTCTGTCTGTCTTTAGATAAGGATAGAAATAACCTGCTGATCACAGATAAGAAAACCGGCAAAATACGACTACGAAGGCCTATATAGGTGACACATATACATATGAGTGAAGGTGTAAAGTCTAGATTCGATTAGGCCATTGCATATGCGTAAAGAAGGCACAGATCTGAAGTATCACCACTTCGACGAACTCGGCAGCACGCTTTTCCTGACGGACGCCAACGGTGTGCAGACCGACAAATACGTCTACAACGCCTGGGGCAAGGTGGTTTCTTCCAGCGGCACGACGGTGAACCCATTCAAGTATGTGGGCCGTTTGGGGTATTACACCCATGCAGAAGCAGGTAATACTTTGTTGCTGCTGGGCACACGCTTCTACGACCCTGACGCTGGCGTCTTCACCCAGCGTGATGCGGCGAAAGACGGCTTGAGCTGGTATTCCTACACCAGCGGGCAATCGATGGTGGCGGTGGACCCGTGGGGTATGAGTCCCCATACTGACAGGGTCCAATTCTGGTTGCCATGGTTATACAGACTGGCGGACAACTGCGGAAATGCTTCAGGAATGTATGATGCCAGCACAGCTACCGGTTGGGAAGTTGTTGGGCAAGCATCGTTGTTTTCGTTCGGGTTGGGGGTATCGGGCTTTGCTTGGGAGAAGGCGGCAGCAGATTTCATTCCAAGAGCAAGTGCGGGAGTATCATATGCAGCCGGACATGTCTACGAAGAACCTGTAATGCGAAGGACCTTAGGATACGCCGCTGGTAGGGTGGCAAGATGGTTTTGCGGTATAGCAAACACTGTAACGCCCATATACAGCGATTTCGATGCCATATGGAAAGTGTTAAATGATTGTGTAAGGAATGGGAAATTCAATTTTGAACCGACCGTCGATGGTTGGCTTAACAGTTCTGACGAGAGCTGTATCAAATCTCTAGCACCTTTTGGAGATGCTGTATGGCGTTCGCTCGTACAGATTGGGATAGGGACAGTTAGTCTCCGAGTACATCTGTAATGGCAAAGGTAAGTACGACCTTGATTAAAAACCTCGCAGATGGTATCACAAAGTTAAAAATCATAGTGCTTGATATGGCCTCAAGAACCCTTATCGTAGTGCTACCAACGATCGGATATTTTGTGTTGTGTTTCACAGAGCATTCTAGAGGTCGATACTACCCTAATCAACCTCCGCTATTACGGATATTATTGATAGCGGCAACGATATATTTCATGATTCAATTCGGAATTATGCGCAGATATATCATAACTACGAGAGATAGTGGACATCCACGACAAACCTTGCTTCGTTACTTAGGGTGGCCGACTGTTTGTATGGCCGTAGTTTTTGCATATGTTTGGCATTTGTCTGCATGGTCGCATCTATACCTGATATTTGGGCTTTTATTATGCGGTATAAGTTATATACATAGCACGGAAGACTACCGCATAATACGCGGATTATCAGGCGGTTTTCGGTATCTTTGGCTGATTCTAGTGTCAGTTTGGTGGATCGGAATAGTCTTCTACTTAAAATTCATCATACCCATTATTATGGCCTGTGAGATTAATAGGTACTGGCACCATCATCGATGGTACTAAACAATGATCCGCAGAAAGGAAAGGCATATAACAAATCCAGAATTGCTAAATACCGGCGCGAATATTACCGCGCATTCGGTAATTAATTCGGTGGTATGATCGACGGTGCGAATATAGCGGCTTTGTATCGACCAGTAGGATGTCATTTATAATGGTCATGATGAATCCAAGGAAGCGTGCCAAGCTAATGCTTATCGTGAGAACTGCATATCTATTGCTTTATTGTGTGATCGTGTCAGGATTATCATGGATCATGATGTTGTATGCTGGGGTGTCATACAACTGGTTCGGTGACGGATCAGCCGTCAGGGTTGCACCACCTACCTTGAAGATTATGGTAGTGATCTCATCACTACTTGGAGCGTCGTGTATAAACACCCTCTTGGTATTGCGAAAGAAAGGTGTTTATACACCTTTCGTGCGACGACGCTTAGCAATCGGAATTCTATTATTCGTGATAACCTGTCTTTATACGATACTGTCGATGTCCTATCAGGTTGTGCTGTATTGGATTATTTGTACAGTATGGGCGTTATATCTTCTGAACATTAGGCGGTTGATGCTAGGGGAGAGGGATCATCTTTATAAATATGAGATAGTAACGATCTTCTGTGCGTTATCATTAACGGTGTATTATATCTACATAACTAACGTTGCGGCATGCATCATAAAAACAGACTATATAGATTATTATCTTGTTTATCATAGATGGTATTGAGTGGCGATTCATGACATCCCACATCAGCTCGGTCGGCATCAACACAGCCTTCTACGCCACTTACCGAGTGCGTGATTGATCGGGTTGAATAGAAGGCATTATGTGCCAGTATCCTAACAACCCATGTTTAGTAGATGCATGCGGGTGTATCGAATTCCAGTTATGGGTCCTCAGGAATACAAAGGTCGTTCGCTGTGGCAGGCCTCGACGCCTGCCCCAACACTCACCACATTTGACAACCAACCCCGAATCCAGCTATAATGCTATAAGAAGTCCGGAAACCGATCCTTTAAGACCGTCCAGAGAGGCGGGTAAGGAGCCTGGTGAACCCGCATTCATCTGTCTCTAATCCGATCCATCTCAGGACCTCCAACACCTGTAAGGAGGACCTTATGCTTCGCGAAATCCCCGTGATGAACGCGCAAGACATGCGCCGTGCTCTCACACGCATAGCCCATGAGATATTGGAACGCAACAAAGGGTCAGAAAACCTCGTTTTAGTGGGCGTGCTTCGCAAAGGAGCCCCCATCGCCAACCGCCTCGCCGCACTCATTCAAGAGATCGAAAACAACCCGGTTCCGGTAGGTCAACTGGATATCTCCCTCTACCGCGATGATTACCGCACTCACACCGTGACAGGAATGGGCAGCACGCAGATGCCTGTGGATATCACCGGCAAGTGCGTGGTGCTGGTGGATGAGGTCTTTTTCACAGGCCGCACCATACGGGCCGCCATCACCGGCCTGTTTGACCTCGGCCGGCCGTCCAACATCCAACTTGCCGTGCTGGTGGACCGCGGTCACCGCGAGATCCCTGTCCGGCCAGACTATGTAGGTAAGAACATCCCCACCTCAAAAAGCGAGTTCGTAGAGGTGCGCCTCCAGGAGCTCCACGGTGAAGACTCGGTGTGCATTGTTAAGTCGCTTGAGGAGGAACCGAACGAGTGATCACTGACTTACTGGACCTTAAAGGCGTATCAGCAGAGGACATCAAGACCCTGCTGGACAGCGCAGATTCCTTCAAAGACATTCTCTACCGCGACATTAAAAAAGTGCCCACCCTGCGGGGCCGGTCACTCTGCACACTATTTTACGAAAACAGCACCCGCACGCGCGTCTCGTTTGAGACCGCCGCCAAGGTGATGTCCGCCGATACCGCCAGCGTGAGTGCTTCGGGCAGCTCCATCCAAAAGGGCGAAAGCCTGGCCGACACCATCTGGACGCTCCGGGCGATGCAGTTTGATGCGCTGGTGATGCGGCACCCTCAAAGCGGTGCGGCAGCTTACGCGGCGGCCAAGCTGGACATTCCTGTAATCAACGCCGGCGACGGAATGCACGCCCATCCCACTCAAGCACTGCTGGATATGCTGACCATCAGGCAGCACACAGGCCAGTTGGAGGGGTTGACCGTAGCGATAGTGGGGGATATCTCTCACAGCCGCGTGGCGCGCAGCAATGTCTGGGGGATGAGCATTATGGGTATGAACGTGCGGCTGGTGGCACCGCGCACCCTGTTGCCTCGCGACGTAGAGCGGTTTCCCGCCCAGGTCAGCACCAGTCTGCGTGACGGCATCGCCGGGGCTGATGTGGTGATGTGCCTGCGGCTTCAGAGTGAGCGCATGAGCGGTGGTCTGCTGCCCAGCCTGTCGGAATACGCTCAGCAATGGGGTATCAACAGTGACACAATCAAGTACGCCCAACCCGGTGCGTTGGTCATGCATCCCGGGCCGATGAACCGCGGTGTGGAGATATCGGCAGAGATGGCCGACTCGCCGCAATCGGTGGTGCTGGAGCAGGTCACTAATGGGGTGGCCATCCGCATGTCGGTTCTCTACCATCTGCTAGGAGGGGGTTCGGAAGCGTGACAAAGCTGTTAAAAGGGGCCAGGATCATCGATCCTTCCCAAAACATGGATGCGATCGCCGACCTGTTGATAGAGGATGGCAAAGTGGCCGCCATCGGCGAAGGCCTGAGTGGCGATGAGGTGGTCGACTGCACCGGTCTGGTGCTGTCACCTGGGCTAATCGACCTGCATGTGCATCTGCGCGAACCGGGCCAGGAATACAAAGAGGACATCGAGTCCGGCACCATGGCCGCCGCGGCGGGCGGGGTCACTGGTGTGGTCTGTATGCCTAACACCGTGCCGCCCATCGATGACCCAGTCATCGTGCGCGGTATCCTGCAGAGGGCGGCTGAGGTTGGTAAAGCACGGGTCTACCCGGCTGCTGCCGTGACCAGGAACCTGCAGGATGAAGGTCTGACAGACATGGCCGCGCTGAAGCAGGCTGGAGCGGTCGCCGTGACGGATGATGCCCATCCGCTGGCACTGGCTGGTGTTCTGCGCCGCGCGTGTGAGTATGCCCAAATGTTCAAGCTTCCTGTGATGCTTCACTGCGAGGACAAAACGCTCAGCGGCGAAGGCTTCATGAATGAGGGCTACACCTCCACTGAGATCGGTCTGAAGGGCATGCCCACGATCGCCGAAGATATCCATGTCAGCCGAAACTGCACGATGTCGCTGTATACGGGAGCGCATGTGCATATGCTGCATGTCAGCAGCGCGTTCAGCGTGGACCTGATCCGCAAAGCGAAGGCCAGGGGTGCCAATGTGACGGCGGAAACCTGTCCGCATTACTTTACCCTCACCGACGAAGCGTGCGTGGGATATGACACGAACTTCAAAATGAACCCTCCGCTGCGCGATGAGGCCAGTCGACTGGCGGTGCTGGAAGGGCTGCTCGATGGCACCATTGATGCCATCTCAACCGACCATGCGCCTCACGCCAAAATGGAGAAGGACAAAGAGTTTGGTTACGCTCCGTTTGGAGTGGTTGGTCTGGAGACCAGTTTCGCGGTGAGCTACACCTACCTCGTCAAGACCGGCAAGATGAGTCTGATGGAGCTCATCAACAAGATGAGCACGATGCCTGCTAGAATTATCGGCGTGCCGGGCGGCAGCCTCAAGGTGGGCTGTGTGGCGGATATCGCACTTTTTGACATCAACCAAGAATGGACGGTCGATCCAGACCAGTTCTATTCGAAGTCTCAAAACACCACGTTTAAGGGCTGGCCGCTAACGGGCCGAGCTGTACACACGCTGCTTGGTGGTGAGACGGTATACCAGTTACGATGAGTGAAAGCCTGCCCTTGATACCGGCAGGCTTTTTGATGAAATAGCACAAGGGGGAAGCAGAGATATGCGTTCGATACTCGTTCTAGAAGACGGCTCGGTGTATGAGGGGCTCAGCTACGGAGCCATCGGCACCGCAGTCGGGGAGGTCGTCTTCAATACCGGCATGACCGGCTACCAGGAGATTTTGACCGACCCAAGCTACGCAGGACAGATCGTCACCTTGACCTACCCTTTGATAGGCAACTACGGCATCAACCCGGAAGACATTGAGAGCCGCGCTCTGCAGCCGAAGGCCCTGGTGGTGCATCAGGCTTGTGCGGTGCCCAGCAACTGGCGCATGAGCATCAGCTTGAATGATTACCTGAAAGAGTTCGGCATGCTTGGGCTTCATGGCATCGACACACGCACCCTCACCCGTGAGATACGCCACGCCGGCGTTATGATGGGTGTGGTCACAAATGAGCTGACCACTGCCGAAGCTTTGGCTGTGCTCAAGGCTGCCCCCAAATATGATGACAATAACTATGTGAAGCAGGTCACCACGCCTGAGCCATATGTATGGGACATCAACGGAATGAAGCCGTCCATCGCGCCAGCTCTGCCGGGCACGAAGTATCGCCTGACCATGATCGACTGCGGCTTGAAGTATAACATCCTGCGCCGGTTTGCCAGTTTTGGTTCCCGAATCACGGTGATGCCCTGCACCAGCACGGCTGAGGATGTGATGCGCACCAATCCTGACGGCATTTTGCTCTCACCTGGGCCTGGTGATCCGGCTCTGCTTGGTGACATCGTGGCGCTAGTGAAGAAACTTTCTACACAGAAGCCGATGTTTGGCATCTGTCTGGGTAACCAGATGGTGGGATGCGCCTTCGGCGGCCATACCTTCAAGTTGAAGTTTGGGCATAGAGGGGCGAACCATCCTGTGCATGACCTGTTCAGTGACAAGGTGCGGATTACATCCCAGAATCACGGGTATGCGCTTGATCCCAACGGGCTGGGCGATGGTATGCAGGTCTGGCAGCAGAACCTGAACGACGGCACCGTCGAAGGTCTGCGCCACTGCGAGCTGCCCATCATGACCATCCAGTACCACCCGGAAGCCTCACCTGGTCCGCGAGATAGTGACCCGTATTTCGGTGAGTTCTTGAATTTAGTCGACCAGTATAAGAGTGCCAAGTAGGCTGTCAACAGTTTCAGAGTTAAGAGAGGTTCGTTCATGCCAGTAAGACAAGATATCAAAAAGGTGATGGTGATAGGCTCGGGTCCGATCGTCATCGGACAAGCGGCGGAGTTTGATTACGCGGGCACTCAGGCCTGCCGTGCCCTGCGTGAAGAGGGTATGTTCGTGATCCTGATGAACTCCAACCCGGCCACCATCATGACCGATAACGAAGTGGCGGACAGAGTTTATATTGAGCCGTTGACGGTGGAATTTGCTGAGAAGGTGATCGCACGCGAACGTCCAGACGGACTGCTGCCCACCCTGGGAGGGCAGACCGGGCTTAACCTGGCGGTGAACCTGGCACAGGCAGGCATTCTTGAGAAGTATAACGTGGAGCTGCTGGGCACCTCACTGGACGCCATTCAGAAGGCGGAAGACCGCGAGTTGTTTCGCAACACGATGAACAGCATCGATCAGCCGGTGCCGCAAAGTTGGATTGTAGAAAGCGTAGACCAGTTGCGGGAAGTGGCGGAGCTCTGCCCGTATCCGGCCATCATCCGCCCCGCTTACACGCTGGGCGGTACCGGCGGCGGTATCGCGGCCACCAAAGAGGAGCTGCTGAGCATCGGCGAGAAGGGGCTTAGCCTCTCCATGCGCAACCAGGTGCTGATTGAGCGTAGCCTGATCGGGTGGAAAGAGGTGGAGTATGAAGTGATGCGTGACGGCAACGACACGTGCATCACGGTCTGCTCGATGGAAAACTTCGACCCCATGGGTATTCATACCGGCGACAGCATCGTAGCTGCACCCACACAGACACTGACCGACAAAGAGTATCACATGCTGCGCACGGCTTCGCTGAAGATCATCTGTGCGCTGGGGATTGAAGGCGGCTGTAATGTGCAGCTTGCGCTGTCACCGCACAGCTTTGAGTATTTCGTTATCGAAGTCAACCCGCGTGTGAGCCGATCCTCTGCATTGGCGTCTAAAGCCACAGGCTATCCGATCGCACGTGTGGCGGCTAAGATCGCCATTGGGCTGAGGCTGGACGAGATCAGCAACGAAGTCACTGGCATGACGAAGGCTTGTTTCGAGCCTGCGATTGACTACATCGTGGTGAAGTTCCCACGTTGGCCTTTTGATAAGTTCGTAACAGCAGACCGCCGCGTAGGCACTCAGATGAAAGCCACTGGCGAAATCATGGCCATTGACCGCACCTTTGAAGCCGCTTTGATGAAGGCCATCCGAAGCCTCGAGATCGGTGCGATTGGGTTGACCCGTAAGGGAACCGCGAGCATGTCGGATATGCAGATCGAAGAGGGGATCGCAGTCGCCACCGACGAACGTCTGTTTATCATCGCCGAGGCGTTCCGTCGCGGAATGATGGTGGAAGAGATACACCAGATCAGCAACATCGATGTCTGGTTCCTCGAAAAAGTGCGGCTGCTGGTGGAGATGGAAACCCGACTGAAAATCAACGCCAAGCAGCTTGCTGATTTCGCCAACGAGCCATCCTCAGTTTCCGATGATGTGTTGACTATGATACGAGACGCCAAGACGTTGAACTATCCTGACAAGATGCTGGCCGACATGGCCGGCGTCAGTGTCATTCAGATGCGCAAGGCGCGGCAGAGTGCGGGCATCATGCCGAATTACAAAATGGTCGATACCTGCGCCGCCGAGTTTGAAGCGCTCACACCATATTATTATGGAACTTACACCGCAGGCTCTACCGGCTGATCCTTCTGACGCGGGCGGGATGAGGCATTTCTCGCCCGCCCCTTTGACCACTGCCTGAGTGCTGTGATTTGCTCTTTCATGGTCTGTGACAGCGGCACCGTCTGGTGAAGCTCCTTGATGATGTGCTTGGCCTCAAGCTCCTCACCAGCATGAAATGCCTTGAACAAGCCGCCTATTACAGCTTGTTCTATTTCGGCTCCACTGAACCCGCTGGATGCTCCCGCTAACCGCTCCAAATCAAACTTCGTGGCATCACGCTTCCGCTTGTTGATATGAACCTCGAATATCTTCACCCGTTCGGACCTCTCAGGAAGGTCCGTGAAGAACACTTCGTCGAAGCGCCCTTTGCGTAACATTTCCGGTGGAATCTGCGACACATTATTAGCTGTCGCAGCCACAAAAACCGGGGCTGTCTTTTCTTGCATCCACGTCAGGAAACTAGCGAAGACTCGGGCGGTTGTCCCTCCGTCGCTCATACCGGAGCTCTGAACGCCGCTGAAGCCTTTGTCAAGCTCGTCGATCCACAGCACGCAAGGGGCCAACGCCTCAGCCTGTTGAATAGCTGCCCGCATGTTCTGCTCAGATGAACCCACCAGACTGCCAAACACGCGGCCAACATCTAACCGAAGCAGGGGCATGGACCACTCTGATGCAATCGCTCGGGCTGCCAGGCTCTTCCCGCATCCTTGCACACCGATAATCAAGACACCTTTGGGGTAGGGCAGTCCAAATTCGAGAGCTTTCGGACTGAACCCGTCCTTGCGCTGACGCAGCCAGTCCACTAAAAGATCCAAACCTCCGATGGAACTAAAGGGCTCAGTGTGTCCTATGTAGTCCAAGATGCCGGATTTGCGGATGAGTTGCTGTTTCTGCTGAAGCACGACAGATGTTTGAAATGAACCGGTCTGAGCTAGAGATAGCGCGAGCACATTTTCAATCTCCATGGCTGACAACCCGCTGGCGGCATCTACTAACTGCTGCATCTCTGGTTCCATAACATCTTTGCCATTACCGAGGGCTTTGCTAGCGGTGATGATCATCTGCCTTACCTCATCACGGTCTGGCAATGGTAAATCCAACACGGTGATCAGGTGCAGCAGTTCAGACGGCACCGAAAGAACTGGTGATATTAATAACAGAGTGCTCTGACGTGTTCGAAAAACTGTGATGAGCTCCTTGAGTAGCCGCCTGTTAATACTGTCATCAAGATACGGGTGAAAGTCTTTCATGATCAAGAGGCTGCGTGACGGCAGGTCGTGTGCTTGAAGTAGCGCCCTCACGGGTTTCATGGTATTTGGGTCAGGCCGTCCGTCAGATGAGAACCCCGTGGCGTTCGACCACTGCACAATCTGGTAACCAAGCTCCTCCGCAACAGGCATCAGAGCCTGGATGACTCTCGCCTCTTCTTGCGTCACAACATTAATAGCAGCGAAACGAGCCTTCAAAAGAAGGCGAAACTGCTGGCAGAACCCCTCGATTGCGGTCATTTTAGCCTCAATTTTTAAAAAAACTTTGAAATTGGATGAATAAATATATACATCCCGCTCATAAAGATGGTACCATAAGAACGTTCAGGAGGATTAACCAACCAAATGAGCTGGATTCATGCTTGGTTTGTTTGCGAGACACGCCATGCGCTATGCGTATAAACATGATTCTATGTAAGTGTCCCGTCGTGTAAGCTTCACCAGAATTTAAAAGAATATGAGGAGTGCGCCTGCTATGTTGGGCGCTCCTGAGCTCTTCAAGGAGGCCTGAGTGATGTCAGTTTCTCGAAATTTGAAGTTGTTCGCCGGCTTGACAGCCGCAGTTGCCCTTTTTGCAGGCTGCGGCGGTGGCGACAACACTGCTCCGTTAGAACTTCGCCCAATTATCAGTGGTACCTCGGTACAGAACGGTGCTGATCAAACTGCCGGTCCTATCGTTATTGGTGCCAATTATCAAGTGCCAAACTACGGAGTAGTGCAAGCACAGATGGGTGCTGCGGTTGACGACTATGCTGTAACTACTAATAGTCTGCCGACTGGACCTTTAACCAATCCTCCGACTCTGAATCAGAAGGGTGTTGCCTTCATCCGCGCCACCCGCTTCTTCCAGGGCGGCTTGGTTGGCGACCCAGTAGATCCAGGGATGGACATCTATCTCATCAGCCAGGCTGATGCGCTAGCTCCTACCACCCTTGCTGGTAAGCTCAACGGCAGGTCATACTCTCCGATCATCAGCGTTCCTGATGTGAGGAACATCGCAATCGCGCTACGCCCAGGATACTACGCTGCAGCTATGCGTAGTGTACCTTTCTATCCTGGTCTAGAGGCTGCACGTGGAATAGTCATTTTCCGCGTCTGCGAACAACCATTGATCATAGCGGGTGTTTCCACCTTCCCAACCCAGGTCACAATGGCCCTGCCTGCCTACGGTCAGGTTATGGACCACACTTCGACAATAGAAATAGAAACCAACTCTGCAGCTAACGCTGTTCGTGCAGGCTTCTACATGGTGCATGCCAACGGCGTCTCGCAGCCAAGCGAGAAGGGCTTTATTGGCGGCAAGTCTATAGTCAACGGTGTTGATGGCGGACCTGCACTCGGGAACCCGATCTCTCTCATCACTTCTTGGTCACTGTAAGACTAAGGCCACTTAGAGATGAAAACAGCTAGACTGATCAGTCTGCTGTGCGCATTAGGGACGGCCGCAATTGCGGCCGCCCCTGTGTTTTCTCAGCCCTGGGGATCAAACGCGCAGAGCATTGACAACTCTTTTTCACCCGACTATTCGCTATTTTCCGCCAAAGCAGGGACCGTGGCCGCCGGTGGTGTCTACCGGGGTGCCGAACTGTCTGGGCGGGAACTGGTAATCCGAGAAACTTTCGTCTATGGAAATACAGCCGATGGCGTGGCTGGCTGGTACATGACGATGGACCAAGAAGCCATAGGTAAAACAAAGACCAACCGCTTTACCACCGACGCTAGTAAGTGGGGCATCGCCTACGGCAGACCCCATAACTCATATGACGCATCCAATGTGGGAGTGTATTTCGAGCATACCGATGCTGGCGAAGGGACTCTTGTAAAAGATGCCAATCTACAGATACTGGCTAAAGTAAAAACTGATGCTTATGGCGTGTACACGGTTCGTAAACAGGGTGATATGACCTGGACATATACGGGACAGTATGCCGATGTCAAGGGTGGATCCGAAAGCGCAAAGGCCGTGACAGGCACCGCAATACTCGAAAAACCCTTAGGCAAAAGCCTCACCGCAAGGGCATCGTTAGGCCTTACCGGCCAGAGGATGCACTCAAGCAACACCCTGAAGACTGTCATGAATGGTGCCCTCACATACCATCCTAATGACTGGTTCACGATGGAAATTGGCGGAACTCTGGCACCGAGCGGGCTTCCCGCTGCCGGATCTAACCTGTCTACCTTGAGCTGTTACAGTATCTATTTCCCGGATTCCGAAGGTTTAGTTGGCGACATGAAAGATAGCTCCGTTGCTGCCCTCACCTTCCGAGCAGTAATCAGCATCCCCGTAAAATAAGTTTGAATTGCATTAATCAAAGGGCCGTCACGTATTTGTGACGGCCCTTTGTTGTTATAATATTCGATAGAACTAAATGCACTGGGAGTAGCCGGCATGATACTGGAATCCAAACCGAACTGGGAAGAAGCGAAGCAGCAATGGAGTGCGTGGTGGAACTGCGAAGCAGACCGGGAGCCGATGTTTATAGTCGTAGCTCCAAATCCAGATCCCAAGAACCAGGAAGCTTTACCTCAAGTCGATGCGTATAATGCATGGACAAACGCTGAGTATCTTGTTAAGTCTGCCGCATATCGTTCAAATGTTTTATCATACATGGAACAAGGCTTTCCTTGGGCAAGTGCATCGCTAGGACCTGGATCACTAAACACAATCCTAGGAACTGAACCCCATTTTGACGCTAACACCGTTTGGTATGATCCCTGCTGGACGAGCATTGACCAAGCCAATATCGAGCTGGATCCGAATAATATCTGGTACAAGTGGTCTCTCGAGACCACAAAGACTCTAGTAGATGCTGGTAAGGGCAAGTGGCTGGTCGGTATTCCTGACTTGATGGAAAATATCGATGTCATCAGTGCTATGAGAGGGAATATGGAGCTTTTACTTGATCTGGTTGATGAACCAGAGCACATACATCGGCTGCAAAGACAGTTGCTGCAGGTATGGAAACAGGTTTATGATGCTATTTATGATCTCGTGAAGGATGAACAGGGTGGAAGCTCATTCTATGCCTTCGATATATGGGCTCCCGGCCGCATTCTCAAAGCTCAATGTGACTTCAGTGCCATGATCGGTAAGCCGATGTTTGACGAGTTCGTGATGCCATATCTGGTGGAGCAGCTGGAGATGGTTGACTATTCTATGTATCATCTTGATGGGCCGGATGCGATCAAGCATCTAGACAGCGTATTAAGCCTCGAGCGGTTACGTTGTTTGCAGTGGGTGGCAGGAGCTGGTCAGCCTGAGCTGCCTGATCCTGTGTGGGACAACATATATCGCAAGACGCTAGATGCAGGTAAGGCTCTTCACATCAACTTGCCATCCAGTGAGACGGTGAACTTCGCAAAGCGGTGGGGTACCAAGGACCTGCTGATGATTACGTTCTGTCACAGTCATGAAGAAGCTACGCGTTTGATTGGCGAATTACGAGGCCTGAAGTTTAGCTAAAGGCTTGGCTGCTTTAATGAAATGCAATCGGGCGGATCGGACTGATCCGCCCGACCCGTCCGATCTGGTGTTACTTACTTAACTTCTTCAGATAGCTCTGCATGTTTTGGTTGATTTCTGTAATTTCATTGTATATCGAGCCCGATCCCATTTTGGCATGCCATAGGTCAGGCTGCTCCAAGCAGTCGTAAGTCCAGTAGCAGGCTCCACAGAACCCGTCCGCGATCATACTGAGCAGATACCAGCGTATTGCCCCTGCAGCTTCCGCCTCCGTGTGATGCACCGTGGTGAAGGTGCCGAATTCCCCTGAAAACACAGGCTTTTTGTTACGCCTGCAGATGGGCAGCAGTTTCGGCCATTCACAGCACGCTTTATCTTCCGCATATGCTTGAGGAGCAGGACCGTAGCAGTGGATATCAACGTATGACAGGTTGGATTGCGCTAATGCTAAAGGTCGGAACGGCACGCGCGGATCAGGTGCTTTGTCACTCCACATCTTGGCGATACGTGTACGGGCCACGGCACGCAGTGTGAACACGCTGAGTGATGTTTGCGCCCCTGGTGAAAGCTTGCGCACATGCGCACTCAACTCGTTGCTATACTTAATGATCGCCTTGTCCAGCAGTTGCTGGCATTCATATGGGTTCGCCAAGTCCCAGGGTTTGTTGTTCCAAGTGATGATGCCTTGCGTGATGAAGGGCTTCAAGCTCATCTCAATGACAGCCTCGTTCTCAAACTCCCAGGAAAATACGGACTTCGGGAATGCCGGGTCCAGCTTACATAGCCCGGTGATCAGGCTGGTCAGGTACGCCTTCTTTGCCTCAATGTAACTCTTCTCAAAGAAGAACCGTGAGGTTCCTTCGAAAACGCCAGTTGCTTTCGCCGCTATGCTTTGGTAACGCTGGATGCCTGGGAAATAGTCCGCCACAATGATGATGTAGATTCCGTGCAGTCGGCATCTTTTAGCGAAATCCACCATGTTCTTTAGGAACGCGACGTTCAGCTTGTTGCCATCTGTTAGTTGCACGTTACCCAGGAATACCCGGACGATGTTGAACTTCGCGCGCATCATGTCATCCAGCATCGCTTCGACATGCTTAGGATCGTAGCTGCTTGGGGCAAATACGGTGTGGGCACCATTGGGCAGCAACCTTATATATTGAAACCCCATCGGCCGGAACTCCTTGCCGGTGCTCTGATTCATGAATCCATCTGCTGTGGGAATAAACACTGTAATACCCTCTAGGACTGTTCCATCAACCAGCGTTCAGCATCAATGGCTGCCATACAACCAGAGCCGGCCGCGGTGATAGCTTGACGATAGACATGATCTTGAACATCGCCGGCTGCAAACACACCTGGTATGCTGGTATAACTGCTTCCTGGTCTGGTGACGATGTATCCCTCAGGATTCAATTCCAGTTGTCCCGCAATCACCTCGGTATTCGGTTTATGCCCGATGGCAAGGAAGACGCCGCCGATATCGCGCTGCCTGAGTTCTCCGGTGACCGTATTGCGTAGAGTGACACCAGTGACTTTCCCTGCTGTGACATCGTGTATTTCATCAATCACAGAGTTCCATTCAAATTCGATCTTTGGATTTTCCAAGGCGCGTTTCTGCATGATCTTACTGGCGCGTAGACTGTCACGACGGTGAACAACCACAACCTTAGTGGCAAATCGCGTCAGGAAGATGGCCTCTTCCATGGCTGTATCACCGCCACCGATCACCATGACCTCTTTACCGCGGAAGAAAAAGCCATCGCATGTGGCACAGGCGGAAACGCCTCGTCCACGGAGGGCGGTCTCGCTTTCAATATCCATCCAACGAGCAGAGGCGCCACTAGCGATGATCACGCTTTCCGTTAAGTATTCTGTGCCCATACTATCTGTCAAAGTGAATGGGCGCTTGCTAAGATCAGCTTTCACAATCGTGTCGCCGATCACCTCGGTACCAAAACGTTCTGACTGCTGCTTGAAATAGCCCATCATCTCCGACCCAGACAAAGGTTCGGGATACCCTGGGTAGTTCTCAATATCGGTGGTGATGGTAAGCTGCCCACCTGGTTGTGTGCCTTCAAAAAGTATTGGACTCAGGGTCGCACGAGCGGTGTAGATGGCGGCTGTGTATCCTGCAGGACCAGCGCCAATGATGGCCACTTTGTGAATCATTCTAAATGTTCCTCCGGAACTCGATTAATGTTGTTTTGATCCTGGTCGTTTGGGTATCTAGGTTTCCTTCAGGTGACAATTCATATTGGGGCACTTGCGCACTCTGCGTGTAAAGTCGATCAGCCGTTCTATGATGTCGGTTGGCACGGCATGCTCCATTTTGCACGCCGCTGGCTCCGCTTGATCTGGAGCGACATCAAGTACATTCATTAGGAAGTCACGCAATGCTTCGTGCCTGTGGATAACATCTGAAACCACACGGTGACCCTGCGCAGTGAGTGTGATCACATCATATGGTACATAGTTAATCAATTCTTTTTCGGCCAGGAGCTTCAAGGCTGCCGTCACCGATGGTGGGGCAACACTCAACCTCGCACCAATATCTCGCGCGCGGGCAGCTCCCTTTTCCTTAGCCACATGGTAGATAACCTCCAGGTAGTCTTCCAGACTGGCCGAAAGCTTGGCAGATTTTAACGCCATAGTCATCTCCCTAATATATTTCGTCAACACTAATATCTTTCGCCTCTTTTCCCGATTTGTCAACAAATACGGAATGGCCAATTCCTATGTCGTGTTAAATAGGAAGAAGAGCAATACAATTGTGAGGTTTGCTTGAATAGAGTGTGGAAGCTCTGTAAAATGTCGAAGGTGCGTAGTGCTTATCACCCTTGAGCGCACTTGACTATGTAAACCATAAGGAGAATTACACCGCATTTACGGTGTTGTATAAATGAAACACGTCATTGCGATTCTGAGCGTACTAATGGTAGTGGTGAGCAGCCTGATGGCAGCACCGGTACCCACCAAACTGACCGGGCAACTCAACATGTCTGGAGCCTGGGCGATCTATCCGCTTGCTCAAAAATGGGGAGAGACGTTCCAGAAGCTCCACCCAGATGTGAAGCTGAATATCTCTGCAGGGGGAGCCGGCAAGGGGATGGCTGATGTGCTGTCTGGTGCCGTTGATATCGGCATGGTATCGCGCGAGATCGACCCCAGCGAGCGAGCACGGGGAGCCAAACCAATTATGGTTGCGAAAGACGGCGTGTTTGCCATCATCAGTTCGAAAAATCCAGTGCGTGCGAAAATACTTCGCGCTGGTATCAGCCGTCA
Organism: Armatimonadota bacterium; assembly: GCA_963677485.1. Classification (GTDB taxonomy): domain Bacteria; phylum Armatimonadota; class HRBIN16; order HRBIN16; family HRBIN16. The sequence continues at coordinate 4,277,801 of OY781964.1, forward strand.
GAAGCTCGCCGAGATGTTCATCTCTCAGAAGGTGAACAACTGGAAGCAACTTGGCGGGCCTGATGTGCCGGTTCATGTCTACACACGATCGGATGCCTGCGGAGCCGGCTCAGCATGGGCCGCGACCCTTGGTAAATACAAGCAAGATCAGATCAAAGGCATAGGTATATACAGCGATCCCAGTGTGATTGACGCCGTGAAGAAGGATGTTCTGGGTATCGGATATTGCAACCTGGGATTCGTGTTCACTAAAAAGGGCATTGAGAAGGGGATCTACCTGGTGCCAATTGATGCTAATGGGAACGGTAAAGCTGATCCCGCTGAGTTCATCGATACCCGTGAGCGTGCATATCATGGTGTGGCCACAGGCAAATACCCCGGTGCCAGGCGTGAGTTTTTGGTCACCAAAGGTAAGCCAAATGCGATCGCCGCAGCTTTCATCAGCTTCGCCCTGAGCGAACAGGGAACGAAAATAATGAAAGAAATCGGTGGATTTGTGCCTGTGACACCAATCGAGCGAACTGCTCAGTTGAAGGGCATGAAATAGCCATCGTTGAGTTGATCGAGCTATCACGGACATTATAATGTCACATATGAAACTGCACCGCAAGCTGTATGAGTTCGTGGCTGGTAAGCTGATGTTGCTGACCAGCCTGTTCTCTGCATCGGTCGTCATATTGATCGGGGCTGCGCTCTACCTAAGGGCACGTCCGTTATTAGCGGTCAAGAGCTGGCAGCAGCTACTGCTAAGCCGTGAATGGCAACCTTCCGCTGGATTGTTTGGCTTCCGTCCGTTTATCGAAGGCACCTTCTGGGTGACCGGGCTGGCGGTCATCATCGCAGTGCCTGTTTGCCTCATGGCCGCTGTTTACCTCTCTGAATATGCGTCGCCCCGTATCAGGGTGATTGTGAAGCCGATGATAGACATACTGGCGGGGATACCGTCGGTGGTTTATGGCGTGTGGGGTGTGTTGGTGGTGGTCCCATTCGTTGCGAATGTGCTGGCCCCTTATGCTTCACGACATTGGCACGCTATCTCATTTCTGTCCGCGGAATATAGCACAGGCTTTAGCATCTTCTCCGGCGGTGTGGTTCTAGCGGTGATGATAAGCCCGGTGATCGTATCGGTGGCCGCGGAGGTGCTTCATGCGGTACCGATGGCATATCGGGCCGCTTCGTATGCTGTGGGGGCCACCAGGTATGAGACGATCACCCGAGTGGTGATGCGTAAAGCGCTGCCCGGTTTGGTGGCCGCGGTGGTTCTGGGCACATCGCGTGCACTCGGCGAAACGATGGCGGTGCTGATGGTGGTGGGGAACGTACCTCAGATCGCCAAGTCGATATTCGATCCCGCCTATCCGCTCCCCGCTTTGATAGCGAATAACTATGGCGAGATGATGTCTATCCCGCTGTATGATTCGGCTTTGCTGGCGGCAGCTTTGCTCCTATTCGGCATCATCTTGATTTTCAATATCCTGGCCCAACTGGCGTTAATGCAAGCGGTGAGGAGGTCCACACGGTGAAGATGCGGAAACTGCGTGACAGTCTATTTACCTTTGCCGCTGTATCAGCCGTTATTTTGATTTTGGCCTGTCTGACGACCATACTTGGCACCATAATCAGCAAAGGTATCGGAGCGATCAACTGGCAGATACTCACGCAGGAGCCTAAGGGCAGCTTCTATACGGGTGGTGCAGGCGGGATCGCCAATGCGATCGTCGGCTCGTTGTATATCGGCTTTGGAGCCACCACACTGGCCTTGCTTGCAGGTTTGCCATGCGTTCTGTATCTGCGTTGCTGGGCACATGGCACCCGGCTGGCGGCTGTGATACGTGGTCTGATGGACGTGTTGTGGGGCATCCCATCGATCGTATTTGGTGCTTTCGGCTTCACCATCATGATATGGCTGGGGATACGGGCATCCCTGCTGGCGGGTATCATCACCGTGGCCTTGTTTGAGCTGCCCATCATCATACGGTCAATAGATGAAGTGGTGCGCATGATCCCCCGCGAGCTTGACGAAACAGCGTATGCGCTGGGATCGACACGCTTTGAAACTGCCCGTAAGGTGATCATGAAGCAGGCCCTTCCGGGCATCGTGCTGGGCACGCTGCTGGCCTTTGGACGGGGGATTGGCGATGCCGCCTCTGTCTTGTTTACGGCGGGATATACCGACCACATCCCAAGCTCAATCATGGATCCCACAGCGACGCTGCCTCTGGCCATCTTCTTTCAGTTGGGCACTCCGTTTGAAGAGGTGCACCAACGGGCCTACGCTGCTGCGTTGATACTGGTCGTGATGGTACTGACGGTGAGTGTGGTATCGCGGCTAATCAGTGCCCGATTGAATAGATACTCAGTGAAGTAGGGATTAATATGACCACGGCACACATACAAGTTGAACATCTGAACCTGACATACCAGGAACACCCTGGGCTAAAGGATATCATTGTCGCCTTTCCGCGTAACGAGGTCACTGCGATCATTGGCCCCTCGGGATGCGGTAAGACCAGCCTGCTGCGCTGCCTCAACCGGATGATCGATCTGGTGCCAGGTGCGGTGGTCACCGGTAAAGTGCTGGTGGGTGATATGGACATCTACGCCAAAGGGGTGGACGTCACTGCGGTGCGCAAGAGGGTAGGGCTCATCGCCCAGAAGCCCACGGTATTGCCGATGTCTATCTTTGAGAACGTGGCCTACGGACCGCGAATCTACGGTTATGAGAGCCGGAAGAAGCTGCATGATACGGTTGAGCGGTGTCTGGTTATGACCGGGCTTTGGGATGAAGTGAAGCATCGGTTGAAGGATCCGGCCGGTCGGTTGTCTATTGGTCAGCAGCAGCGCTTATGCCTGGCTCGCGGGCTGGCTGTGGAGCCGGAAGTGCTCTGCTTTGATGAACCCACCTCGGCACTAGACCCGCTGTCCGCACAATGGATCGAACGCGAGATACTCAGCCTGAAGCAAGGGTATACCGTCGTGGTCGTGACGCATAACCTTCAACAGGCGATGCGTATTGCCGACAACGTGATATTTATGCGGTTGGGTGAGGTCGTGGAGGCCGGCAGCGCTGATGAGGTGTTAGGTTCACCAAAGCATGAGTTCACCAAAGCCTACATCAACGGGATCGAAGAGTAGGGGCCGTTAACATATACTGGTCTATTCGGATAGTGGGTACATATTGCATATGATACATGACGGCTACATTGCTCATCCGCTTTTACGGTAATATCAAATCGACACCTCCATAACATCTCACTTCCAATTCCCTGTAAAGCCGCTTCTGATCAATGTCCAGAAATACGTTGCATGTTTTATGCTACAATAAGTTCACTATGTAAATACGGCGATTATCCAAAATCGGCTAATTGCTGCGTTTGTGAACCCATTGACCGGGAGGGTTTATGATGATGAAACAAAACCGTCGAACTAAAATTCTGAAGGGTATCGGCATACTATTGGTGTTGCTTATACTCAATGGCTTTCGGCTGCACAGGATGCAGCAGTATCCGGTCATGTCGGTAAAAGATGTCTCATCGGAACTCACCGGAGACGCGTATTTCCATACATCCGATGGGCTTCTGAACTTCAAGACCGGTAAGACATATTCAATGAACAAGTATGGCCCGATAGTGTGGGATGCCAGGCAAGAGCGTGTATTAGTCGGCGAAGACTGGATTGATGATAAATCTGGCAATAGTAGACCGATGATTCGGCTGATGACTGGTGACCGTGATGACTGGCTCCTTGAATACCGCAAGTATGATTTCGCTTCGAGCCCGCGTAGGTGGAGTTGTGACACTACAAAACGATATGTTATAGCGTCACCATATCTGCTAGATTTGAAGTCGCGACAGATTACTAGGCCGCTCATGCCAGGTACAAAGGCAGGTGCTTCCAGCATCGGGGAGTGTTTTTGGTTCTGTAATGGCAAAGGACTGGCTCTGTGGAATGCCCGGACCAAACAGGTTCAAGATACCATCCCGATACCCAATCTGACCTCGCAGGTGCCTTGGAGAGTGGGCAGTTTCGCGGTGTCTCCATACGGAAAATATGCTGTGGTTCCTGTCAGCACTATCGACTTTCCATTTATAGAACCAATTGGGCTCGTTTTCGCGGTAGTCAACCTGCAAACTAAAAGTATAAGCACACGTAAACTCTACAACTTCTTTGTATGGGGTAATCCTGTCGGTACCTATTTTGCTGATGATGAGCATGTGATTTTGAACCCAGGCGGTTCGTATTTTCTTATGCGGGTGACAGATGGCAAGACCTGGGTTATCAAAAAAGCATTGAACCGGCTTCAATACCACATCAACACGGTTGGTAAGTCACCAGATCAGTAATATGCGACGATGGCCGGGTCTACTATCACCGTATGAATATCTCCTCGTCAGAGAGCAACGGCTGGGCCATGGCTGAAGGCTCAGCTTGATACCAGTAGGCTGTACTGGCAAAGTCATCACGTCGGGAGCGGTGCCCATGGGGTGTGAAGTGCATATTCTGCAGTGTCATGCGGAAATTCTTGTCGAAATGGATGGGGTCGGGTATGTGCCAGCGGTAGAGCATAAACCGCGGCTGATAGTTATACCGCACACCATCGCCGCCAATCACGGCATACATACCGGCGTATAACCCAGAATAGGGTTGGTATTTACCGAGCTCGCTGTCATACCCAAACGCGAAGGAACCGCAGAAGTAGTCTTCCGTGCCCGTATAGTTGACCGAAGGAAACTTATCATCGTCAATATACATCTTCGCTTCACCTTCTACCCAGCAGCCGTTATCACCGTTGGTGCCAGTAAACAGCGCAACGCCCGCAAAGTGGCCGTTCCCCCGAATACCATCCACGATGGTATAGGCTTGATTTTGGGCAACGGGGCGTTCCTGACGGTAGCAGGCGTGGAAATATCCGCTGTTGTCAGCCACTTCGCCTTTTTCAAGCGTGATGGTGTAGTAGGTGAACAGTGTATCCTTGGGCGAGCGGTTCTCGAGTGTGATCCGGCAGTGCTTGCGAAACGGCATGGGCCAGTAGCAATTCATGCCTCGACAGGGGGCGACCATCACCATGGCGGAATTCAGCGTAGGGAAGTTTCCCGATGTGTCTTTCACTGTGTCCGGGTAGCCATATCCGAAGAAGGCACCCAGGGGAACCTCCACGGAAGGCTGCTCCTGACCATCCCAGTAGATGCGGATGATGAAGCTCTGACTGATATGTCCGCCAATCCACATGCTGCGCACGCTGCCTGGGCCATCGGTATCAACCAGCACCAGCGTTTGACCAGCCTCAACTGCGATCGATGGATTCAACTTTTCACAGGGTTCGCCCTTTGACCCGCCTCCCCTGGAGCCGTTAGGGTTCTCAGGTGAGTAGGCATAACTCTTCACGTTACGGATTTGCGAAATGTCGGTCATCAGGGTGGGTTTCTCCTATATACTGGCGGCCAGGTTACTGGTGGTCGGGCCCCATGTCGACTTATGATAACAAACTACCAGAGCAATAACAACCAAAACCCCCTCCAGACTGACGCCTGGAGGGGGTAAGATCTGGATGCCGCGAGAGAGGCTACATGCTCTCCGGGGCGGAGACACCCAGAAGGTCAAGTGCGTTGTGCAGAGTGATCTGTGCAGCCTGAACCAGCGCCAGCCGGGCTTTAGAGAGTTCGAGCGGTGTATCGGGATGCACCACTTTACAGTTCTGGTAGAAGCGGTGGAAGGTGTCCGCCACTTCACGGCAATACTGCGTCATGCGGTGAGGTGCCCTCTGCGAAGCGGCGGTCAGAATCTCCTCTGGCAGTTCCGCGATCTTCTTGATCAAGTTGATCTCGTGCTCAGAGGTGAGTCCGCTCAGGTCCTGCGTGGCAACATCGGGAAGGGGGATACCCTCCTCAGCGGCTTTCCGCAGGATGCTGCAGATACGCGCATGGGCATATTGCACGTAGTAGACCGGGTTCTCGTTGCTCTTCTTGGTGGCCAGTTCGATGTCAAAATCCAGACCGGTGTCACTGCTGCGCATCAACAAGAAGAAGCGTGTGGCATCTCTGCCGGCCTCTTCCAGAACATCGCGAAGCGTCACCACGTTGCCTGCCCGTTTGCTCATGCGGACCATCTCGCCGCCCTTAAAGATGCGCACGATCTGGTGGATGAGAACTTCCAGCTTATCGCTGCCGTAACCCAGCATATCAACTGCTGCTTTGGTGCGGGCAACATAACCATGATGGTCAGGGCCCCAGATGTCGATCAGTGTGTCAAATCCGCGGTCTAGCTTGTTTTTGTGGTAGGCGGTGTCTGCAGCGATGTAGGTCGGCTGCCCATTCGCACGCACGATCACGCGGTCTTTGTCGTCACCATACTGGGTGGATCGCAGCCAGAGCGCGCCTTCGTTCTCGTAGACAAAGTTGGCGGCTTTGAGCTGTTCGATACAGCGCATCACTTCACCGCTGTCGTGAAGCTCCTTTTCGCTGAACCACACATCGAACTCGATACCAAAATCAGCCAGGTCCTGCTTCTGCTGGGCTTTCATCGCGGCCTCGGCGTAGGTGCGGAAGCGGGCACTCACCTCATCGGCTGCGCCGATGACATAGTCAGGCCCGAACTGCTGCAGCATCTCACGGGCGATGTCGATCACGTATTCGCCTTCGTAAGCATCGCTGGGCATGGCGATCTCTTGGCCGAGGAGCTGCTTATAACGGACCAGCAGCGAGTCGGCGAAGTTCTGCATCTGCAAGGAGTTCAGGGCATCGTTCACGTAAAACTCGCAGGTCACGTCGTAACCAGCGGCTTTCAACATACGCGCAAGGCTGTCGCCGATAGCACCACCACGGCCATGGGCCATGTGGATCGGGCCATTGGGATTGGCACTCACGAATTCGATGTTGATCTTGTGCCCGTTGCCAATCTGGCTATGGCCGTAACTGCATCCTGCAGCACAAATTTCGCGAACCAGTTCATGCAGCCAATCAGGCTTCAGTTTGAAATTGATGAAGCCACCGCCAGCCACAGATACCTCAGTCACGAGGCGGTCCTCCGGCATGTGCTTGATGAGGATATTCGCAATTTCGAACGGCTTCTTACCGGCCTGCTTCGCTAATAACATCGCAATATTCGCGCTGAAATCACCGAATGATGTGTTCTTCGGTGGATCGACGCTGAAGTCGGGCATCGTATCAAAAGAGAGAGCACCGCTCTCTCGAGCATTCAGTAGAGCTTTTTGAACGAGATGGGTCACACGCAGCTTCGCCATTTGGGGGTTATCCTCCCTATGAAAACAGAACGATGAACGCTCACCTATGGCGCGTTCATCGACTTGAACAAGTACATATTATAACAGAATAATGACGGTAAATGGGTTACCAAACATGTCATTTTGTTGGGATATTCCGCCCAATTAGTGTGAAATCAGCACAATATTACTATATAATAGCTGTTATTAATACTAGTCTTTATACTATCGGTATAAATTCATACACTTAATTCATCAGGCAGGGTAAACTTATGCCATCCTACACCAGAAAGGTGGATACTATGAAGTTCTCTAACCTAGGCAAGCGTGTAATTCGAGTAGCAGCTTTCGCGCTACTGGCATTCGCTGTCAGCGGATGTGGAGGAAGCGGAAACGATGACAACCCATCAGGTGATACTACCTCAGGCACTGGCCTTTTCCCCAATAATGCAACTGCATTCAAAATGAGGGAAACAGTCGCCAGATCTGGCTCCGACGTGGTCGTGTGTTTGGGACAGCCAGTGGCCACACAGTTGGCGGGTGTCTCTGTAAGGCCTTTTGTCACGCCAACAAATACTGTCTATTTTCAGTATGTGAGCAGCAGCATTAAAATGTGGAATGGTGCAGAAATGGTGACTTTCCTGCCCAGCACTATTAAGGTTGGGGACACCTGGAGCTTCATTAACAAGGGTGCGAACACCACTATGCTCGTTCTGCCAAGACAGACGATCACGGTGCCTGAAGGCACCTACCCTGACTGCTGGGGCTTCCAGATGACCTCGATAAGGTCATCGAAGACACAAATAACCACGCTGTGGTTCGCTGTCAACGTGGGTTTGATCAAGCAAACCGAGACGGTGGCCGGCACATTACAAAGCAGCTTGGAGCTTGTCTCTAGAAACTTGCCTGCATCGCAAGCGACAGGGGCTACCCTGTTACCTTTGGAATCAAAGACCTTGGTGATGGCCGCTACCATGAATGGTCAATCGTTAGCGGACGTTTTGATCACACTTGGGCGCCAAAATGCAGGAGTGACAACACTGACTACCCCCATTGGTCCGATGGATCTGTTCAATTCTGGTGACGCGTTGATGTTACGCATCGATGCATCTACTAGCTGGACCTTTATCCCAGCATCGGTTCAGGTCGGATCAACTTGGGCACCAGACGGTAGCCCCAACATGAGTGGCACTGTGACGAAAATAGAGACAGTGACAGTACCCGCAGGCAGCTTTAACTGCTTCGTGATCCAATTCCAAGGGATCAATGCTAACGGCAAGTGGTGGTGTGCACCCGGTGTGGGTGTCGTGAAATACGAGGCGACGCACCAGTATTGGGACCAGCCTACCGGAGTGTCTGTCGATCAACTCATCGACGAAAACATGGTTCAGACAGGAACTCTAAAATACCTGAACATGACGGAAGTGGCTCCATAGGCAAATATCAAACTCTGCCACAGGTCAACCTGTGGCAGAGCGACTCATATCATCGCAACCCGGTCATATCAAACTCCGAGGGCTGGAATTCATACCGCACCCATTTCTAAGGTAGTCATTTGGCGTAATACTGTATCGAGCGAATTCCAGCTTTTCCTGTCGCTAGCTGCCCTTGATGATGACATAACTCTTGCCCTGTATCGGCTTGTCACACGCAGCTTCGCCATTTGGGGGTTATCCACCTTATGAAACCAAACGATGAACGCTCACTAATTGCGCGTCCATCGACTAGAACGAGTATTTGTCATTACACATATTGTTTGATGGTATCGTGCGATTTCCTAGATATGGTCATGTACAGAGTTCATTCGAACAAATTACCGTGGATCTTAGCCTCCAGATACAAATGTAATCATAGATGATGGAGCACCTCAATCATGTTTCCTTATGGTTTATCCTCAATATCTGGCGATATACACCCATCAATTTGACCGCGGGGCACTGTTGCTTTGCCATATCGCCTCATTGCCATAGAAATCAGCTAATCCGTGACAACGGGATAGTATTTTAGCGTAATACTGTGTAGAGCGTATAACTGATGTTCCTGGAGTGGCGTTTGTGAATTATCAACGGCCCGTGACTCTTCGCGAGTGGGGTATGGACTCGCCAAAGTGTGCAGGTTGCCCACAGAGGGTGCTTCTCGTGCTGTGCTTTGTGTTGATGTGCACAGCTTTACTATCAGGGTGCCGTCCTCAGCATTACATCGTAAAGCCTTCTTCGGCTTCCTCCATAAGAGAGTCGGCCAGTAACAAAGGCCAGTCACCAATGATAGGTCACGTACAGGTTGGAGCCTTTGCACCCGAATCTGCCGGGCTGTATGGTATCAAGAACGTCTCGCTAGCGGCGCTTGATAATGAGAAAACCTATGCCCTGTATCGGCTTGCCATACGAAACACATATGGTGCGGAGCTATCGGACATGAACTACCTTGGGGTAGGATCCGTGGGATGGGAGCATCGGATGGGCATTTTTCGCAGGTGGCTATTCCGAGCTTCGGCATACGGTGACCCCACCATCGCCATAGAGCCGACCGGCCCTGAGCAGTTTGGTGCATTTGCCGATACACCTGAAATGCGTGAACTAAGGTCGATATTCAGGGATGCGGATATAGCGGGTATCATCGTTTGGGTGCGGTTTGCCTCCGAGTGTAATCTGCGAAAAAGTGTCTATTCGGTCTACTATAACAAGCTCAAAATCGCACAATACCGCAGTAAAGTGCGTTGGTTTCATGCGTATATGCCCGCGAATGCTCGGTTGGTGTTCAGCCCTCTGGTGAATACGGTCGCTTTAAAGCAACCTCAGCAACTCAATACTATACGCTCGATGTATGAACCTGGCGTCTATGCACGCATCGGAGGAACCCTCTACGCCACCCAATGGATAGACCCTAATAAAGCCTTTGCCTGGTATCATACCTTTATGCGGCGTTTGGATGCCACCACTCCATTTCAAATATGCGAACTAGGCGGTACGCACAGCAAGAAGGCGCAATTATTGGAATTCCTCACAAAACTATCGAAGCAGACCTGGCCGGATGTTCAAAGGGTGAACCTGTTTGCGGGGGAGTTGAACTCCCGAGCTACCACCGAACAAGGTCGGTTTGGTTTTGTGGATGAAGGTCAGCAGACGAGTTATATCATGAGCCTGTTTAGCAAAAATGATTGATAGATTGTTTGGCGTCTGAGATTGTTGAGAATGGTGAAAAACCGGGTCCCGCCGTGGCGTAAACTCGTCATACTGTTGATCGCTATGTTGATTTTACGTACTGGCATCAACTACATGTGGCGAAACGACGAAGGGACCACTTTAGGATTTGGTTCGAGCGCATCAATGATCTCGCGCCAACCTGTTGAGATTGATGCCGAGTTGCTGGCACCTGGACAACTAGTTTGTTCACGGGATTTGATGTATCTGCGAACGAAGTATCAGCGGGCTCTACGCTCGGAGAACTGGGCGCCCAGACGGAACCGTGCCCAACTCATGCAAAACACGATCGAGTTTATCGGCGATGTACGGCGTAGGTACCCACAGGTGACCTTTTACCGTTGTGCAGGCAACTCCAAGAAGCTCCGGCTGATCCCTGTGCGATGGGAGGAATCCATCCATGTCAAGAAGACACTCGATACGGATGTGACGGTCGTCGGCGCTGAACTCTCTTCGCTTGCTACTGCCATAGCTGCTGCGGAGCGTGGATTTCGGGTGGTGGTGTTATATGCGGGACCGCTGGGCGGGTTATCATCGGACACAGGTGGGAACCTTCGTTTCTTTGACAACATTGCGCCCACTACACACCCGCAGGCGCAGCACATTCTCTTTCGTCAGGGACTGCGGATCAGCAACTGGACTGCAATCCCTCTCGATGTCGATTCGCGGCTGGCTGAATACCTCGCACAAAAGTATGCGGGACGGATTACGCTCATTAAGACGGCATCCTATGATTCGATCCACGTGAACCGTCAGGGAAACAACCTTCGGGATGTGCTGACCCAGGAGGGCTGCAGGATCCGCTCACGCAGATATATTGATATGGACCCGGAAGCGCGTGTCACTGAAAAAAGAGGTGTCGCAATGGATACCGATACCCAGCATCTGTCGTATGGGTTAGTTTTTGATGTGATAGGGCTTTCGGCAGCGGACTGGGAGGCGCTCAGCAGCCACGCGAAACTGAGTGCTGACACGCTGATGACATTAGCTGGTGTCTCGTTGTCGGAAGTATTAGCCAAACCTGATTCAGCCCGTTCCTATAAACTACTGCAACGTAAATTGCAGCATGATTTCTGCCGTGATGGTGGATGCTACCGTTATGGCTACAGTGCTCTGGCGCAGGGCTTCAACTTCTATATGCAGTGTCGTGGTATCGCAGAACCTCAAAATCGCGATTTACGCTGGTTAAACTCCCGAAGATGCGTGAGCGGATTCAATATCGGCGTCTACAAAGATTTCGCCAACTTCAACAGTGTGAGTTACAAGTTCAGGAAGAGCTACCTGCAGCAATCCCACAGCCTACATTCCGATACTGAGTTTGCGCCGATCTGCCATACCGAAGCACCAGCACTACAAGACTATTTTCGATATGTGACGGGGAACTCGATGCTGACCGTGCGTATCCCTGACCAATTCTACATCCGCTCCGCCAGCGCGTTTTTCAAGACACTGCATCCTTACGAACCTGGTGAGTTCAACCACGAATCCGGTAGCGGGTATCGGACATTTTACCCCATGGACCTTCGTGATTTATCAGCGCGGGATCGATATAGCTGGCGGACCATAGAGCGATATATAAAAATCGCCCGGGGAAAGCACCTGTGGAGTTGTCGACCGTCAGCCACAACGACTTCGGTGCAGAACCTATACATTGTCAACAAGTGCGGGGTGACGCCTGCGTTTTTTGGTGGACAGAGGATCGAAGGTAACCAAACGAATATGGGCTGTGCATTGGTGAACAGCTTCAGCAGGTGATGCTATGAAGCTATCGGCAGCACAAACCTTACGGTAGTGCCTACACCTACTGCGCTATCAATCCATATGCGACCACCCATGCTCTTCACAGCCAGTCGGCAGAAGGTGAGTCCTAAGCCTGAACTAGCCGCACCCGCTTTGCGTGCATCCATCTGTGTGTATTTGTCGAACACTTTACCAGCCCATTCGGAGTCAATGCCTGGTCCTTTGTCACTGACCGAAATCTGAGCTGTCCCATCAAGAAGCTGCTCTGCCAGGATGTCCACCACACTGTTTTCTGGGCTGAATTTCAAGGCATTGCTCAGCAGATTGACCATGACACGGGTGAGGATGGCAGGATCAGCCATGACGTGGAGGGGTTCAGCAGGCGCATGAAACTGGATATCGACACGGTTCTGTTTTGACCACAAAGCCACTTGTTGTTGAGCATCTTCAAAAATATCAGTGATAAGCACAGCCTTGGGCTGCAGTTTAAGTTTTTTTGATTCCAGCCTGGGTAAATCCAGCAGGGAGTTGATCATCCACATAAGCCTGTCGGCCGAGATGAGGGAGATGTTCACCATCTCCTTGCCGGTGTCATCAAGCTGGTCACCCGAAATCATCTCAAGCGTCAGCAAGCCGGTCTTTACATTAGTCAAAGGTGATCTGAGGTCATGAACGATGAACTGTGTTAACTCGTCTTGACGCCGTCTGCTGTATAAAATGAGCGAGATTCCATAGGTAAGGAGAAGGAACACAACCAGCTTCAGAATCATGTCTACCCCGACGATGCTCAGCCGGGCCAGTGCCTGGTTTGCATAGTCCGAGTGCGTCGCTAACGCTGAGGCTGCGAATAACTCGGCGGCCGTCCACGCAAAAGCACTAAATATGGAAAGAATAAACGCATAGTATTCATGGCTTAATACGGCTGCTGTGACGATGGGAATAAAATAGAATACCATCAAGTCAACATCGGTATCATAGTCAACTATGGCCAGCACGAGCATCAGCAGGAAGCTGAAGACGCCCCAGAACACGCGTGCGGCTTTAGTTTGAAGATAGAGATGTTGTTGTATGGTCTTGAGTGTGTTTTTCATTACATTTTATTGTAAGCGCAATATCGGCTGGTGTATAGGGTAAAACACTCTTTGAGGTAAAATTAGATTAGGAGAGTGATGACCATGTCAGATGATCTATCTATGATGTTTACCGGGGTATCGAAAAATTACCCGGTGGTTTTATACGGTAACGAGATTCTACGGCAACCGACCGTCCAGGTTCGCAAGGTCGACAGTGAGATACGCCTGCTCGTCAGCCGAATGAGGACGATCATGACCGAAGCCAACGGCATCGGCCTGGCAGCACCGCAAGTCGGTGTATCGAAAAGTGTGATTGTGTATATGGACTTCATGCAGGGAGACGAGCCAGTAGTAAAGGCTCTAGTCAATCCTGAAGTCGTGAAATTCAGCGAAGAGACAGAGCCGTTTGATGAGGGCTGCCTGAGCATGCCTGAACTGCGCGCGACGGTGATCCGGCCCAGCGAAGTGTGGGTGAAGGGTATGGACATGACCGGACGCACCATCCGCGTGAAGGCTCATGGCCTGACCGCGAGGGTGCTCCAGCACGAAATCGACCACTTGTCTGGTAAGCTGTTCATCGACATTGCCGACCCCAACAGCTTCTATTGGCTTGGTGACGAAGCAGAACCGGAAGAAGAGCAAGAACTAGAGCAAGAGCAAGCAGCAGTGTTATAGTGGCTAGAATCATCTTCTTTGGGTCCACCGGCTTCTCAGTGCCCAGTCTGCAACAACTAGTGCAGGCTGGGCATCACTTGGTTGCAGTAGTCACACAACCCGACCGTCCCTCCGGCAGGGGACTTAAGATGCAGGCCACACCGGTCAAACACCTGGCGGAGGAGCTTGGCATCACGGTGTTCCAGCCTGAGCGGTGCCGATCCAAACGCTTTATCGATCAGATGGAATCACTGGAACCTGATCTGCTGGTGACGGCGGCCTTTGGTCAGATACTGCCCCAGCGCTTGCTTGATGCAGCACGATCAGGATACGCGCTCAATGTGCATGCCTCACTGCTGCCCAAATACCGCGGCGCTGCACCAATACATCGGGCGATCATGGATGGTGAGGTGGAAACCGGTGTGGGCGTCATGCAGATGGTAGCAAAGCTGGATGCCGGCGATGTGTATGCGAGTGTCTCACGGCCGATTTTGCCGGAATATGACGTGCACATTCTAGAATCACTGCTTGCCGATGATGGTGCAAAGCTGCTGGTGCAGACGATTGATGAGCTGTTGGCCGGACGAGCCAACCCCATCCCACAGGATGAGAATCTGGTGACATATGCTCAGATGATGACTCGTCAGGACGCCTGCATCGACTGGCAACAGTCCGCAACACGCTGTTTTGGGCGTATGCGGGCGATGTCACCCAAACCAGGTGCGGAGTTCGCATGGAACGGCAAAGGCGTCAAACTGTGGCAGGCAGCCGTGATGCCTGAGACGAGTTCAGAACCCGCCGGGACGGTGGTGGCGGTGAATAAACAGAGCATCTGCGTGGCATGCGGTGAAGGATGCCTGGAGATATTCGAAGTGCAGCCGGCAGGTAAAGCACGCATGGGTGTGATATCTTGGATGAACGGATCAAGGGTGAAGCAGGGCGATCTGCTGCAATCTCACCCCGATGTTGGAAAGGCGGACAGTTAATGAGCACCGAAACGCAGAGCACGGACCATCAGACATTTCACGTGCCATATGAATATTACAAGTTAGATAATGGTCTGCGGGTGGTGCTTTCACCCGACCATCTGGTACCTGTGGTGGCGAACGTGGTTCTTTACGATGTGGGGGCGCGCAATGAGCAGTTAGGACGCACTGGCTTCGCCCATCTATTCGAACACATGATGTTCCAAGGTTCCGAGAACGTGCCGAAGGGTGAGTTCTTCAAGTGCGTGGAAGATAACGGCGGACTGATGAACGGCATGACCAGCAATGACTTTACGATTTATTATGAAGTGATGCCGGGGAACCAGATGGAGCTGGCTTTATGGCTAGAGGCTGACCGTATGCGCGCACTGCAGGTAGATCAGGACAACCTGGACAACCAGCGTGATGTGGTGAAAGAGGAAAAGCGTCTCCGTTACGACAACCAACCATATGTGTATGCCATCTACGAACTGCTGATGGACAAGTTGTTCAAGAACTTCGCCAACGCGCACACCGTGATTGGCAGCATGGATGACCTGAACGCGGCCACCCTTGCGGATGTTCAGAGTTTCTGGCGCACCTATTATGCCGTGAACAACGCCATCTTGGTTCTTGCCGGTGATTTCGATGTCGACGAAGCCAAGCTGATGATAGAGAAGCACTTCGGCAGCATGAAGCCGGAAGTGCGGCCAGCAAACCCGGATTTCTCAGAACCAGAACGCGCTGAGCCGGAGAGCATGGACTACACTGACCCGCTGGCCGCGGTACCGGTGCTGGCGAGTGCGGTGATCGTGTGCGATGCGCTTAGTGATGATGCGCCTGCGCTCACGCTGCTGGAACGGCTGCTGCTGGAGGGCGAGAATGCCCGGCTGCACCAACGGTTGGTGAAGAACGACCAGAGCTGTGCCTC
This sequence comes from Armatimonadota bacterium, assembly GCA_963677485.1. Classification (GTDB taxonomy): domain Bacteria; phylum Armatimonadota; class HRBIN16; order HRBIN16; family HRBIN16. The sequence goes on from OY781964.1 coordinate 4,293,583, forward strand.
CATTGGCGGTGGGTATGATATGCGTCGCGGCCCTGGGTGCTTCCAGTTCATCGCGATGCTGAACCCTGGGGCGGAGTTCGGCACGGTGCTGGAGGCCATCCAGCAGGAGTTGCAACTTATTGCGCAGCACGGCGTGAAACCTGAAGAGCTGGTGCGTATGAAGACGGCCGCCATGGCCCAGCGCTTTAATAGCGGCTTCGCGGGCACCGGCGGGCTTCAGACACCTCAAGGACGCGCATTTGAGCTGGGACTTCATACCCTCATCTCAAGCGATCCTGGGTTGATAAATACGGATATCCAACGCCTGTATGGCGTGACGTCTGAACAGATTCAAGCGGTGGCGGCGAAATACTTCCAACCGGATAAGTATGTCACGGTGAATGTGCTGCCTGGTGCCGGTATGACTGACTCACCCGAGGAGGATGAAAATGACCGTTAAAGCTGCAAGTATGCCTTCTGCAGGGCCCGTCAAACCGTTGAACCTGCCTCAGACTACCCGATTCACCCTGTCGAACGGGTTGAGCGTGGTGGCATTGCACATGCCGAATGTGCCGATCGTGACGATGCAGATGAGTATCCTGGCCGGAGACGCGTATAGCCCAGCGGGGATGGGCGGTCTGTATGGCGCAGTGTGCCGCTTGCTGACGCAAGGCTGTGGCGATTTGGATGCAGTGGCTTTCTCACAGCGTCTGGATGACTATGGAGCCAGCCTTCAGGCTCACGGCGGCGTCGATTTCGCCGGTATTGGCGGCTCCTGCCTGGCGGAATATCTGCCGGACTATCTGAAGCTAGCGGCTCTGATGATCACAGCCCCTCGTTTCGATGAGCAAGAAGTGATGATCGACCAGCAGAACACCCTGCAAGAGTTGGCCTACATGCGCTCTCTGCCCAGTGTGATGGCCAGGCAATACTTCAACAGTGCACTGTATGGTGACCATCCTTATGGAGCCATGCTTCCCAGCGACGAACAGGTGATGGCCGCTGGTGCGGAGCAGCTACGAAGTGCTCACAAACTGCGCTACGTGCCGCAGGGAGCCACTCTTGTCGTCGTAGGGCAATATGATCCATCTTCACTGCTCGAGACGGTGCAAGCCGCTTTCGGTGAATGGGCTGGGGCACCTGATGGGGCCACTTTGACATCTGTACCGAGTGTGGCAGGTAAACAGCGGGTCATACTGGTCGATCGGCCCGGTTCGGTGCAGGTAGACCTGAAGATAGGGCAGCTAGCCGTGGCGGGGGACTACCCAAACAACCATCAGCTTAGTCTGTTCAATGCAGCCTTTGGTGGTCGCGCAGGTTCTGTGCTGTTCATGAACGTGCGTGAGAAGCACGGCTACGCTTATAGTGTTGGCAGCTCCTTTGGTGTGAATGCCGTGAGCGGGCAGTTCAGTATGAGTGCGCAAGTTCGTAACGATGTGGTCGGTGACGCGATCCGGCTGATGCTGGAGGAGCTGCACACCGCCTGTCACGATGGGTTAAGCAGCGAGCAACTGCAGGCCGCGAAGAACTACATTGATGGCCAGTTTTGCATCAGTACCAGCACTCAGAACGGCATCGCAGGCCGGGTGCTTCATATAGAACAGCATGGTCGACCTGAGGATGACCTTTATACCTACAGGCAGCGGATTCAACAGACCGATGCCACCGCACTGGTGCAGACGCTGAACAGCGTGCTGAACCCGGACATCAACCTGATCGTGGCGGTTGGTGATGCTGCAGCGATCAAGCCTCAGCTAGAACCCTACGGTGAAGTGACCGTTGTGAAACCTTCATGACCATCGCGCCTCAAACTGAGCCGGTCAAGGGGTTGGTCACCGTGATTGTGCCCGTATATAACGAGCGCAAGACGGTAGAAACGCTTCTTGACCGGTTGTTCGAGGCCCCTTTTGAAAAACAGATCGTGGTGGTGGATGACGGCAGCACGGACGGCACCATCAGCGTGCTGCTTCAACGGCCGGGCATCACGCTGGTGCAGCATCCCAAAAACATTGGCAAGGGTATGGCCATCCGCAGCGGGATCGCCCATGCGACTGGTGAAGTGTGCATCATTCAGGACGCGGACCTTGAATATTCCCCCGAAGAGATACCCAGTGTTGTCAAGCCGATCTTTGATGGTCAGGTAGACGTGGTGTATGGCAACCGCTTTTGGAACGGGCTGCCTAAAGACATGGCCTGGCCAAACAAGCTGGTGAACCGGCTGCTGGCGGCGATGGTCCGCGTGCTGTTCCGGGTTCCATTACAGGATGAAGCCACCTGTTATAAGGCGTTCCGAAGCTCGGTACTAAAGAGCGTGCCCTTGGATTGCCACCGATTTGAGTTCTGCCCGGAGGTCACCGCCAAGTTGCTCAGGCTAAATATACGGATCACCGAGGTGCCTCTGCAGAAATATCATCCGCGAACACATGCGGAGCACAAAAAAATCCGCTGGACCGACGGCGTAGAGGCGATCTGGACACTCATCCGCTACCGGTTCTGGAAGTGATTTGATGCCTGACCATCTCATGAGTTCGTGGCTGGCCAAAGTGAAGACCGACCTGCAGTTTGTCAAGTTTATAAACGCGGTCGGTTGCTGCACGGCGAAACCAATCCCCGCATGGCCGTTGTTTCCCAACCAGCAGCAGGCACTGGCTAGCATGGGGCTGTTTGATGTATGGTTCTGGAAAGATGATCTTCACACCGAAAAGAAGCTCTACTACACCCGGCTGTTTGGCGGGAAACCTGGCTTTATCTCCAACGAAATGCTGCCCGCGTTTGTGGCCCGCTACGGCTGCGTGTTTGATGAGCTGCTGTTCCGTGGCGAACTGCCTGCTGGTGCCGTCGAAATATACCAATGTATCGAGCGTCATGGTCCGATCCCTATCCGTGAGTTGAACGCTCAGTTGAGTGCTGAGGCAAAGACCGGTGCTGATACCTATCTGCACTTACTCGACCGTAAGTTCCTCATCACCAAAAGCGGCATCACCGGCCGCACACGCGGCACCTATGGCTACATTTGGGACACTACCGAACGCTGGATGCCTGATGTGCTGCAGAGTGCCGGTAAACTGGGCAGTGAGCAGGCCATGCAGATCATCCGGGATCACATGCTGGCTTACGGCATCACACCGGAATGCAGCTTCTGGAAGCGTGTGATGGGCGAGACACCTTCACGGTAATCGCGTCGTAAATCTTACCGAAATACCCCCAAAATAGTCTTGACACTAAAGATAAATTCATGTAGTATTATGTCTAGTGTTGGTATCGTCACCGCTCAGTACAACGCAACGGGGTAGTGGCTCCTAAATCCATCGGCAGAGGGTATGAGTATGGCACAGAGTGAAGAGATTTTCATAGAGCAGATCAATGAGTTCTGCTCCATAGTAGACCGAAGCGAAACCAAGATCATCGGTATCGGCGTTCCGATATCCTTCGAGAGCCGCGGATATGGATATGGCGGCTACCAGTTCGCTAGTTGCGACTTGAATGACTACTTCTTTGCACGTAAAGTCATCCCTGAGGGTGAGGTGGCACTGCTGGCGAAGGTGCTCGGAGTCTGCTTGTCTGACACGGAGATCATCAGTGCCAGATACGATGTGGAGGGTGACGGAAACTACAAGGTGGTTGTTGGTTTTGTGGTCGACAGCTTTGATAACATTCCAGAGTACCTCCCCGAGTATACCGTCACTTTGAGCGTACCGGCCTGCCGTTACGCTAAGATGCTGATCAACGAGAAGAAGCAGGAAGGCCGTATCGGTTACGACGAACGCATGCATGCCGACGAGTATTTCATTGGTGAGTTCCGCAAAGAGACCCCGTATGTGTATAACCAGGCGAGTTATCCATTGAACACCTACGATGAAACAGGCGACATGCTGACCAAGTATGAGCCTGTGAAGATTCCGGCTGACGAGATCGAACGGTATGATTCTTTCCGGTTCAAAGTCGTCACCTTGCCTGAGATGAAGATCGCCTGCAGCATTTCTGTGCCCGGTTCGGGGGAATTTGTCATTTTCAAATACTTCGCCGTGGAGCAGCAAGTGTTCACCACGGACGCCGCGAGATACTATCTTCATGACTACTATGGCTTTCCCATCAGCACAGATGATGGGGGCTATAATAGTTGCTTTGGCACGCGTGTCAGCAGCTTTGAGGCCCTGCCGGAATGTGTGGAACGGATCACGCTGCCTGGAGGCATATATCTGCATATCACGCAACTTGAAGTCAACGGTGACAACCCATCCATGCCATATGATGTCGCCTTCAACCATATTGACCGTCTGTTTTTGTCATCCCACCCACAGTATCAGCGTGACTTCAGCAAGCATGTCATCGCCAGATTCCGGCAGGCGAATTGCGCCTCGGTGTTTGTGCCCCTGCTGCTGGCTTGTAAATAACTGATCGTAGGGGCGTCCCTTGTGGACGCCCTAAAACATGAACTATCGAAGGAACAACGATTAGGGCGCCCACAAGGGACGCCCCTACGACAGTATCAGTTACAGCATGGGCTGCCTTGCAAGCACGGGCAAGTGCTTGATGAGAACAAGTGACCAAAAGGAGATACCAGAAATGAAATCATACCCTGTGATATCCAGTGCTGACGGCAAATACATCGACGGTATCCCTGTGCTGCGCTGGGGTAATTGGCAGGACTGCACATATGGCGGGGCTGTGAAGTTGGTGATGGACGCTTTGGGCGTCAACGTGAGTTATGAGCAGATCATGGGCTATTCCGGCGTGTGTTACCGTATGGCTATGGCTGAGAACTGGGACCCAAGCTCCGGCATGCCACAGATTGGGCGCGATGTGGAAGCAGCTCTGAACAACGCGATTGGATTTGCCCCATATTGTATAGCTGATGCTGATCTACGCGATCAGCATGTAGTAAAATGCGTCGATGCCGGTGTACCTGTACTCGGTTGTGGGCTGAGAGGGGCACCTGAGTGGGGCGTGATTACGGGTTACGCTGGTAATGGCCACAACTTCTTTGGCCGGACCTACTTCGATGACGAAGGAGCGGATGCCAGTGAGACATATACCAATAATCATTACTATCTGGCGGACCTGTATCCCGGCCAATTTCCCGAAAATCTGCTCAGGTTCTACGACAAACGATGCACACCGGTATCATCACGTGAAGCCTTGAAGGCCTCACTAATCGCCTGCTTAGAACTGTTTGAGCAGGCACCCAACAACTACCTGTTCGGTTACGATGCATACCAAGTGTTGATATCGGGTTTCGAATTAGATGATGATCAATATGACGAATTTGGTAATAACGGCGAACACCACCTCGGCACGCTGTTTGATGCCCGCAGATCCGCGTCTACCTACCTAAAGCAGAGTGCCATGTTGCTGGAGGAGCCCAATCGAAGCCGCATACTGCAGGTAGCCGACTTGTATTCTTCTATTGTCCGTGTTCTCCAGGCTGTTGTGCCATATGAAGAAACATCCGCGGCGTTTGGTGGTCAAGAGACGTGGCCATGGGATCAACCACTGCGTATGCAGATAGCCGACGCGCTACGCCATGTGGTGCAGATTGAAAAAGAGCTGCGGTTAGTGGTGAAGGAGATATTATGCGAATGGGAGGACGGTCATGATCACTAAAATCAATCTGCTTCACTATCTGAGTGAAGCGACATATAAGCGGATCTGTGAGAGGTTGGGTTTGAACTCTGGTGACAATATCATCGGAAACAACTTCGTGGAATACCCGGGCGGTGTGATCACAAAGGTCCATCTATTCAATATCAACTACAAGAGCTTCGGCCGTATCTGGTTCATGCGTGTTGATGTGGATTTCAGGCTTCTGGGCTGCAACAACGAGCAGTTTCCCGAGGCTCTGCGCACCGCCTGCATGGGTCTGTTCGGTCAAGAGGCGATGGACGACTATCCTGTATATGATCAGATCAACTGCGACTACATCGAATACTCCGCCCTGGCAGACGTCAGAAACACTGATGAAGCCATCAATAGGCTTCTGCAGGGCAAGTGCGTTGCCGACCAGCTTGACCGGGATCGCTGGGCGAACTACGAGAAGCCTCACAGCACCATCGCTTTGTATATCTGCAAAGAAGACGACCAGCGCCTCAGACTTCTGGCGAAATGCCACGGAACGGCTATGAAGAGGCGAATCAAGGACGCTTCACTCCATCGGGCAACTGGAATCATGTCGGCGGTTGCCGTGAACGCGCAGACGGAACAGAGTGTCTTTGAGTTCCTGTGGCGGCAGTATTTTACACCATCTGGATTTGATGATATCAACCTGACTTACTAATCTACCGAGAGGAATCATATAACAACAATGTCATATCTCGACACGAAGCTACCGCTTGAGGCACTGCTTCAGAATTTGCCTGATGAGAAGAGGGCCAGTCTTGTCTGGCTGCTGGACTATATGAAAGCCCAGCGCATATCACCACACTGGTATGCCACCAATTCGATGAACGTAAAGTTCAAAAACACGATCGTCTTTCGCTTTTGTATACGCCCGGAAGGGGACTGGGACATCAACCTGACAGTGGCCAGAGAGGACGACCTGGATAGTACCCTACGCTCGCTCTCACAGGAGATGCAAGATTTCTATTTCAAGCATCTGAGGCCATGCCGACAATGCAACCCCACACACGGCAAGGGTCGGCAGATCACTATCCTCGGGCAGGAATATTACATCTGTGCCGCCCCCGAAATACAGATGCGCAACCCTTCAATTGATGACGTGCGGTATCTACAGCAGTTTGTAGATGTCAGGATGAACAACATCAAGTCCTTCAAATAGAGGTTGTTACTGACCCAGCCGGAACTATATAAATCACAGAAATCGGAGAGTTAACATGCTTAGGAATGTGATCACAGGATTACCGAAGGTTGACTGGTCGGACGGCTCCCGCCAGAACGAGTTTGTGAACAGCGTGGTTTCTGCGCACAGTGCTCTTGGAGAGACACTGGACTACGACACAGTATGCGCGGTATCGGGGAGTGCCTTTCGCACATCATTTTCGGTCGAAGGTTGGAACCACGGCAGCTACCACGTGGTGCATACCCCGATTATCATAGAGCATACCTTCAATATGCTGGGATACTATGTCACGCAGCACATCCGAGGTCAGTATCAAGATGACAAAGCCTTGATCACTAGTAGCATCGACAGGGGAGTGCCTGTCATCACGCTGGAGGGAGTGGTCAACTGCTCCGATGCCTGTGTGATCGCCGGTTATGACCAGGAAGGCGACGTGCTGCTGGGATACAGTCCTTTTATGTATATCCCCGATGATCACAACGAACCTCACGATGTGACAGGTTACTTCCGAAAGTCGAACTGGCACGATGGTTTCGCAGCTCAAGGCAGCTTGCTGCGTATCATCATAATCGATGGGAAGATTGAACAACCTGCGCCTGACGATGTGTTTCGTGAGACGCTGAAATTGGCAGTGCAGCTCATAGAGGCTCCCTCCCTGGTGGAAGGTCAGCATAATGGTCTTGCGGCGCACCAGGCGTTTGCGGATGCGTTGATGACACGTCAGTGGCAAGACGGCTTAGAGCCGTACCTTAACGTGATGTGCAACTACAAGCAATACCTCGACAGACGGTATGCCGCCGCCTATTTACGCATGAACGGCAGAGATGATTTTGCCAGTTACTATGACAAGATCGCCGATCTCTGCGTGGAGATGGGCCAGATGATCCCTCAGGACTTTTCGGCACTGGATGTGTTCAGCGATAAGACGAAACTCAGGTTGTATGCGGACCTGTTAAATCGCATTGGGGAGATTGAATCCAAATTCGTTAATAGGGTTAAGGAGTCATTATAATGAACGGCAACATCATCATTGAGCAGTTACTTCAGGATCTGCCAGAAAGTGTCCGAAACCTCGTCACGCCTTTACACGATGTCGCCGTCAGCCATTGCTGCCAATACCGAGTCGACACGGCAGAGGATGGGGTTCACATTGTGTACTCAGCGAGGTCGTTCGCAATTCACATCATGGGCGAACAATTGTCGTTCAGTGGGGAATATGACCTTCGTGCTTTTATGAACCTCTACCATCATACGGAGGATCAAACTGCGAAAAAGCTGATGTTTGATGCGGCTGCTGTTTGTGAATATTGCATAGACGATAAATGCACTACGTTCCTGATGGCGAAGCAGCGTACGATCACCTTTAATGGTCATAGCAAAAAGTTGTGTGCCCCATGGCGGCATCATCTGCACATGAATGTGACGGTTGATGAGCTGGATTCATGCCGTGCAATTGCCGTTATGATGTTTGAATATGTTTATCCGCATATGCATGTAGAATTATTCACCCAGAATGAGGTCACATATACGCTAATTGAGAAGGGCGTTTTCTACATCGTGGGCTACAAGACGGTTCATAACCAGTTCACCGTTTCTGACGAACAGTTTGTGGCTTCCATACTGAAAGCTGATATGAACGGTAGACGCAAGATAGATGAGGTTCTGGAGGCCACTGGGCAAGCCGACGACGGTCATTACGTTGGTGCGACGGATAACTTCACCAATGGTGTTTTGTATGATTATGTGTTTGGTGTGATATGCGGATCTGCACCTAAAGAGCTGCCAGAGGGAATGGTCTGCCGCAAGCTGCGATGCGGAACGTGGGCGGTCTACAACAGCAGCGCACACGACTATAAGAGCATATGGCGGCACTTCACCGACCATTTCTACGATGCTGAGAAAATGGGCTACGACACCGCCCGAATCCCATTTGAGTATTACGACCGAGATGGACGATACTCAGATGTACATATTCCTGTAGACCCAGAAATGGGAAGAGATAGCGCGAAAACCTGGGTGCTAGTTCATACTCCGAATATCAAAATGGCGGGATTCACGAACTATGTAGAAAATGACCACCCACTGCATAATGAATACAATTTCGACTGGTCATGTAAACTCAAAGAACTGTTTCCATATGCCGATAAGCACATCAACACGAGCATCCATGCATTTTTTGGCAAGCCGATGCAGTGTATGAACGGCGTGGAAATTGGTGACCTGACACCAGTCCCTGATGGTGTGGAAATATACGACCTTAAGGGCGGCTACTGGCATGTGGAGGGCAAACAGCATTTCAACGGCGGGAGCTGCGGCTGGAACTTCGATAGCTTCTACGACAGCCTTCTGACTCGAGACACATTAGCGCATCCTAGAGCTTTCAACGAGTATGAATACCGTGCGCGCGGTGGATATACTGAGATAGTCGCCCCTGTCCGTGTGCGAGGCGAGCAGAAATTCGAGCTGGTGGAACTGGCGCCGCAAAATGTGATCGGGAAATTAGAAGCTCCACCTCACAGCGTAGTTTCTGATGCCGAAAAGCTGGCGTTCTATGAGTTGCCAGCGAATATGGACAAAGGTTCGTATATGATCGGGTATACACTGACGAAGGCGAACAAGATGCTGTTCTATGATAAACCACTCGTCAAAGGTGTATTAGCTAATATGGATGCGGTCATACCAGATGGTTACCAGTCATATACCCTTCAAGGTGGACGTTTCCTCAAAATCACCGAGAGTCTGCCGCTTGGGGAACCGGGATGGGAGATTGAATGGGTCAATAGCCCAGACTTCAGCATCAAGACCGGGCATGAGCCTGACTTTAGTCGGCAATTCATCATACGCCAGTATGGCTACGGTTGCACATACGAGTTTTACGTACCAGTACAATAAGAGTGGTGGCGGGCGGTGTTATGCCTGCCATCTGAATCGCTTTCTTGGGCTAAAGTATCTAATATTTGATTTTGCCTTCGTAAATATGTCAGAATCAGAACGCAAAGAGGCGTAAATCACGCAATCAATGCGTATAGGAGGTCGGCAACATGGCAGAACCCTCAATCAACGAGGTAGTGCCCATCCACAGTAACTTTTCACCCCAGCAGATTTTAGATATATACCGCCGAATGATTTTGATCCGCCGTTTTGAGGAGAGCTGTTACGCTCCTTACAGGCAGGGTAAATTCGGTGGGTATCTTCACGTATATACAGGCCAGGAAGCTGTGGCCATGGGCTTCATGGAGGCTCTTCGATCGGATGACATGTTCATCTGCACTTATCGTGACCATGGGCATTTACTGGCACGCGGTGGTGACCCCAATCGAATCATGGCTGAGATCTTCGGTAGAGCAACAGGTGTAGCGCACGGAATGGGCGGCAGTATGCACCTGGTTGACCCTGCGCTGGGCTTCTATGGCGGATACGGCATTGTGGGCGGTAATGTGCCTCTGGCCACCGGTATCGGGTATTCCATCAAGTATAAGGGCGGCGATCAGGTCTGTCTGTGCTTCTTTGGTGAAGGCGCGTTCAATAACGGGGCTGTCCATGAAGCGCTGAATATGGCCAGCATATACGAAGTTCCAGTGGTATTTATCGTTGAGAATAACAACTATGCGATGGCCACTCCGGTGGAACGAGCCAGTGCCGTCACGAATGTCTCCGATAGGGTATCGGCCTCTTACGGCATGAAAAGTGAGCGTATCGCCGGTATGAACTTCTTCGAGGTCTACCGTGATGCCAAACGGGTCATCGATGAGGTCCGCGCCACAGGTAAGCCATCATTCGTTGAAGCCATGACCTACCGCTTTGAAGGGCACGGCATCGCAGACAATGCCACCAACCAGGCACTATACCGCTCGAAGCAAGAGGTGGAAGAGCAGAAGAAGCTTTGCCCGGTGGCGCAGTTGGAAGCCTACCTTTTGAAAAACGGCCTCGCTACTCAGCAACAGCTTGATGAGCTTGATAATGAGGCAAAAGCGAGAACCGCAGATGCGTTGAAGTTTGCTAATGACAGTCCTGAACCTGCAATAGCGGATCTGTATCGATCTGTGTATACGGACATGGAGGTGAAGGAATGGCGGTAATTTCATATAGAGAAGCGTTGCGACTTGCTCTTCGAGAAGAGATGGAGCGAGACGACAAAGTATATATACTGGGCGAAGAGGTGGGACACTACCAGGGAACCTACCGCGTGACAGAAGGGCTGCTTGCAAAGTTCGGGGAGCGGCGAGTTGTTGATACTCCCATTTCGGAAGCCGGTATGGTGGGCATGGCCATCGGATCGGCGATGTGTGGCCTGCGGCCAGTGCTGGAATTCATGACCTTCAGCTTTGCCCTGGTGGCGATGGATCAACTGGTGAACCATGCAGCCAAAATCCCCTATATGTTTGGTGGACACTTGAAAGTGCCTGCCGTGTTTAGAGGGCCCGCGGGCAGTGGTGCCCAACTGGGTGCTCAGCATTCGCAAAGCCTTGAGAGCTGGTATGCGCACATCCCCGGGATGAAGGTGGTGCTGCCCTCAACACCTGCGGACGCGAAAGGGCTGTTAAAGACTGCCATCCGCGATGACAACCCTGTGATCTTTATGGAGCATGCAAAACTCTATTCGCACCGCGCAGAGGTGCCAGAGGATCCCAACTTCACAGTGCCTTTTGGTGTAGCCAATGTGCTGCACGAAGGTGACGATGTGACGATTGTGACCTATAGCCTTGGCTGCTCGATTGCCATGAAGGCTGCGGAGACGCTTCACGAGGCACACGACATCAGTGTAGAGGTGGTTGACCTGCGCACATTGATGCCACTAGACATGGATACTGTGCTAAATTCGGTCCGCAAAACCCATAAAGTCATCGTTCTGCACGAAGAGAACCGCACCGGAGGGTTCGGTGGGGAAATCGCTTCACGGATATATGAAGAGGGCTTCGATGATCTCGATGCTCCCGTAAAGCGAGTGGGCTCTGCCGACGTGCCGATGCCGTTTGCCAGAAATCTCGAACGCGCTGCATTGATCTCAGAACAAGATGTGATCAACGCAGTGAAGAGCTTAATGTAGGAGGATGCCATGATTGACATTATAATGCCGAAAATGGGCGATGGGATGGAAGAAGGCGTCATCCTGCGATGGCTGAAGAAGCCTGGCGACAAGGTGGAGAACGGCGATTTGATTGCCGAGGTGGAGACCGACAAGGCCAGCGTCGATCTACCGTCGGATGTGGAAGGCATTCTAGTCGATGTGCTGATTACTGATGGTCAAAGTGCCCCTGTGGGTGCTGTCATCGCTCATTTGGGTAATCGCGATGAAATGGTCGTGCCACCGCAGCCTCCAGTGCCAGTCCAGCCGCCGGTTCCTGCACGACCAACGGTGGCAAGCCCACCTGCGCCTCATGTTGAAAAAGACAAAGAGGCACCGGTGGAACGTCACGAGGGGTCGAAAAGGGAGATCCGCGTAGTGGCATCGCCTTTGGCGAAGCGTATTGCCGCTGATAACGGCATTGACCTAAGCACGGTTCAAGGAACGGGGCCGAACGGCCGAATTGTGGAACACGATGTGCAGCAAGCCATGAAGAGCCGGAAAGCCCAGCCAGCAACGACACGCGGAGCCGTGCCGAAGGTGGCCGAACAGGGTCACAAGATCGTCCAGCCGATGAGCCGGATGCGTAAGCTGATTGCCGAACGAACCACCCAGACCAAACAAAATATCCCGCACTTTCAGGTGACTGTGTCGATCGATATGACGGCTGTACTGCTGCTCCGGACACAGTTGAACTCGGCGTCTGAAGAGCCGTCCGCTAAGCTGTCCGTGGGTGATTTCGTCACTAAAGCGACAGCGTTAGCCCTGGCCAAACACCAAGCTGTGAATGCTCTGTATGAAGATGATTCGATCGTGTATTGCGAGGATATCAATGTTGGATTCGCCGTCTCTATGCCTGACGGTCTGATCGTGCCGGTGATCAAACAGTGCCAGCATCTCTCACTACGCCAAATCAGCGCAGATACGAAGCGGCTGGCGGAAGCGGCCCGCAGTTTGAAAATCGCCCCCGATGAGATGACCGACGCCACGTTCAGTATCAGCAACCTTGGGATGTTTGGTGTGGATGATTTCGTCGCGATCATCAACCCACCAGCAGTGGCCATCTTGGCAGTCGGCGGAATCCACAAGCAGCTGGTTGTGAATGATGATGACACGACAACGATCAAGAGCTTGATGCAGGTGACAGTTTCTGCCGACCACAGGGCCTTGGACGGAGCCGTAGTGGCTCAGTTCCTGAATACCCTCAAGGCCATCATGGAAAGCCCGTACAAGCTGCTGTAGAGTGGTGTGGGGTCATACCAGCAGACAGGGGCGGCTAATTATAGCCGCCCCTGTCCACTGGTATGCAACTGGTCGTAGGGGCGTCCCTTGTGGGCGCCCTGAATCCAAAATTATCGTATGAACAACGATTAGGGCGCCCACAAGGGACGCCCCTACGGCAGTATCAGTTACAGCCTAGGCTGCCGTGCATGCACGGGCGGGTGCTTGTATACCGGTGCTGTCTATTTACGGATAAATGGTCATGAGGTGGCGTAACAATGGCTGAGCCGCGGCCAGTGTTTTGGCGCGGTGGCTGATGGTGTTCTTCACTTCCATGCTTAGCTCCGCCATGGTGCAGCTCATATCTGGCAGGTAGAAAATGGGGTCGAAGCCAAACCCGGAATATCCAACCGGCTGAGTGTGGATGCGGCCGTTGCAGGTGTCTCGGAAGGTGTATTCCGCACCGTCTGGGCAGCAGATGGCTACGCAACTCATAAAGCGCGCACCGCGCATCTCTTCGGGCACGTCAGTCAACATTTCCAGCATCCTGCCGATTTTGTGAGGCCATGATGAGCCTTCGCCCTCAAACCGCTTGCTGAAGATGCCCGGCTCACCGTTTAAGTGGGCTACTTCCAGGCCGCTGTCGTCGGCGATGCATACGCATCCGGTGTGCTCCACGGCCGCGTGGGCCTTGATCAGCGCGTTCTCCAGGTAGTCGCTGCCGGTCTCCTCTGGCTCGGGGTAGGGTGGAAAATCCGCAAGAGTGAGTATCTCCAAACCCTCAGCCACGAGTTGCGAGAGGATGGCGGTCATCTCCTGGCCTTTTTTTACATTATTCGTGGCCACTACCAGTTTCATCTATGAGTTCAAAGCCTCTTTGAGTGCATTGTTTTGTGCTTCCACTATGTCCGCAATGCCGCCCTGAGCCAAATCCAGCAGGCTGTTCAGGCGTTCCCGAGAGAAGGGTAGACCTTCTGCGGTGCCTTGAACCTCTACGATCTTGTTCTTGGCGGTCATGATGACATTCATGTCTACCTGAGCGGTGCTGTCTTCATCATAACAAAGGTCCAGCATGTCGGTGCCACCCACTATACCTACAGAGATCGCGGCCACTTGGTCGATCAGCACAGGATGCTTCAGCATCTTGCGCTTTTTCATCACGCTGAGTGCCTGAGCGAGTGCGATGAACCCGCCGCTGATAGAGGCGGTTCGGGTGCCGCCGTCGGCTTGGATGACATCGCAGTCGATTGTGATGGTCCGTTCGCCAAGAAGGTCAAGGTTGACCACTGACCGTAAGCTTCGGCCAATCAGCCGCTGTATCTCCAGACTGCGCCCATTGGGGCTGTTACGGCTGCTGTCGCGCTGTGTGCGCTGACGGCAACTCCGGGGCAGCATGGAATATTCGGCTGTGACCCATCCGGTACCGGAGTTTCTCAGATGCGGTGGGACTCTCTCTTCGACGGATGCGGTGCAGATCACTTTCGTGTTGCCAAACTCAATCTGGCAGGAACCTTCTGCATACATCATGTTGCCGATGGTGATGGTAAGGGGGCGGAGAGAAGATGGGGATCGTCCGTCTATTCTAGGCATTCTGGTTAGTCTATCTCCAATAAAAAGCGCCGTCTGGTTTTGTTTCAGACGGCGCTGTAGTGCTCGTTCGGAACTACATTAAGTCGGCTGCTGTGATGATACTGTCAGCGATCTCTTTCATCTTTTTATGCTGGCTGCGGGCCTGGAAGTGAATCTTCTTGAAAGCCTCTTCTTCGGTTAAGCCCAGACGCTGCATGAGGATGCCTTTGGCTCGCTCAATGACCTTCCGTGTTTCAAGGGCCTCTTTCAGCTCGTCTACTTCGCGCTGTCGAGCCTGCACCTCGTTATACCGCTTCATGGCTACTAGCAGGGCAGGGCCTAAATCGTCTGTGCGGAAAGGCTTCATGAGGTAGCCAAAAGCACCCAATTCCGATGCTGCCGACACGAACTCTTCTTGATTATAGCCAGTTAAAAATACGATGGCACATGAGTGCTGCTGTACGATTTGCCGAGCGGCATCCAATCCATCCATGACGGGCATTTGAATATCCATAATGATGAGTTCAGGGTGTTCTTTGAGAGCGATTTCGATTGCTTGTTCACCATCTGCGGCTTCGCCAACAACTTGGTGACCTAGTGACTGCAAGCGAGCTTTCAGCATCTCGCGGATAAGTTGGTCGTCATCAGCGATTAGAATTTTATATCCGGCCATTGTCATTCCTTCTATCTTGGAGTGAGTCTCTATATTGCGGCTCGATCTAGTTCAAATGGACACCTTACGAAACAATGTTACCATACCGCTAGTTCATTATCCAACACATTTTAGCATAATTGGTAATTTCTTTCTGAAACAGGCGGTATGTAAATAACATTCACGGCATCAACGCTTGAATCACCACTTGTTGGGGACTATCACAAACTCGACGTCCCCTCATGATGATCAATCATTATCATTCTGCGACTTCAATTCCGCCATGTGTCTGGCACTGCGCCAGACAACCTTATCGATTTCGACGATGGCCATACAAGCTAATGTAACGCCGATGATATATGACCAAGCACCAAAGGGTATGGATGCCGTGCTGAAGATATTCTGCATTACGGTCAGGTTGACAAACGCATACTGGAGCAGCAGCATTGTAATCACGCTGACATGAATCCACTTATTACTGAAGAACGGAATTTCAAAGATTGACTTGAACCGCGAGCGGGCGCAGAACAAGAACCCGATTTCAATGCCAACTACAGTGGTGGCTGCAATAGACTGCGACTGAGGGATGGAGAGGCCCTGGTGGCGATGGAAGTAGTCATACAGGGACAGTCCGCCAGCCAGCATCATCACCGAAACCATCAGGATGCGCAGCATCAGGTCCAAGGGAAGCAGTGGTTCGTTCGGCTTCTTGGGCGGCCGCAGCATCAGACCCCGCTCTTTGGGCTCAAAAGCCAGCGAGGTTCCCAGCACTACCGCTGTGATCAGGTTGATCCACAAAATCTGAGCCGGGGAGACGGCTGGCGATTGGCCGGTGAATACCGAATATAGAATCAACAGCCCAAGCCCACCGTTCGTTGGCAGCGACCAACTGATGAACTTACGAAGGTTATCAAATACACCGCGCCCTTCCTCCACAGCCGCTGCGATGGAGGCGAAGTTGTCATCCGCCAGTACCATATCCGAGGCGTCCTTGGCCGCTTCTGTGCCGGTGATGCCCATGGATATGCCGATGTCGGCCTTTTTCAACGCTGGTGCGTCATTCACACCATCACCGGTCATGGCCACAATCTCGCCTAAAGACTGCAGGGCATTTACCAAATTGAGCTTCTGCTCTGGTGCTACTCTTGCGAAGACGTGGGTCTTGCTTGCTACCGTAGGCAGGTAGTCGTCCGGGACGCTCTCCAGCTCCTTACCTGTCATGAGACGTATCTCGTTCTCATCGGCCAGGCCGCATTGGACGGCAATCGCTTTGGCCGTCAATGGATGATCACCGGTGATCATCTTGACCGTGATCCCAGCCTCACGACAGAGTTTGACTGCGGAAATAGCCTCTTCACGTGGTGGGTCGATCATGCCGATCAGCCCGATGAAGATGAGTTGATCCAGTATCTCGTCACCCTCCAGATGCTGCAGGTGAGCGGCTGGCTTCAGGGCAACGGCAAGCACACGGATGCCCTTGTTGGCCATCCCGGCTGCCTGTTCGTTCCAGTAATCCTCGTCAAGCTCCTCCGTCTGCAGGTCCGCTGTGTATTGGTAACGACAGCGTGTCAGCAGGCGCTCGATGGAGCCTTTGACACAGATGTGTACCCCATCTGGAGTGTTGTTGAGGGTGGCCATATACTGGCGTTCCGATTCAAACGGAATGGTGTCAAGGCGCGTATATTGGTCTTCCTGACCCTCAGCGGGCAGGTGCAGTTTGGCGGCCAGTGTCAACAGCGAACCTTCCGTTGGGTCTCCTTCGATGCACCAGCGGCCATCGGTCTGTACAAGCCGTGCATCATTGCACAAACCGGAGGCGATCACGCAATGTGAAGTCAGCTTGGGCAGTACATCCAACGTCTTACCATCAAGCGAAACATGCCCTTCTGGCGCATACCCTTTTCCCGTGACCGCGAAGTCACCATCCGAGGTGCAGATGCGTACCACCGTCATGGCGTTTTGTGTGAGTGTGCCCGTTTTATCGGTGCAGATGACCGTCGTGCTACCCAGTGTTTCGACGGCCGGCAACTTGCGGATGATGGCGTGACGGTTCGCCATATAGGTGACGCCGATCGCCAGAACTATTGTGACAGCCGCAGGCAGACCTTCCGGGATGGCGGCGACCGCCAAGGCGACTGCGGCGATAAAGACCTTCGAAAAAGGCTGGCCATTCACGATGCCGAAAACGAAGGAGATCACCGCGAAGAAGCAGATAGTCCAAGTCAGGAAGATGCTCACACCCGCCAGCTTTTGGGTGAGGGGGGTATCATGCTTTTTAGCCGTATCCACCATAGTGGATATCTTGCCAAGTTCAGTCGCAGCGGCGGTTTCTACCACGATGCCGGATCCGGTGCCGTAGGTGATCAGCGTGCCACTGTAAGCCATATTACTGCGGTCTGCCAGCACCGCTCCAGAACCAAGTGAACCGGTGTTCTTTTCGGAGGGCACCGATTCGCCGGTCAGCATCGCCTCTTCTATCTTCAGATCGCGCAGCTTTACCAACCGGAGGTCGGCCGGCACACGGTCACCGCTCGCCAGCATCACCACATCACCACGTACAAGCAGTTTGGTGGGGATCTTCTGTGCCACACCATCACGCACTACCGTGCATTCTGCGCTGAGCAGTTTGCCTAAAGCCGCGATCGCATTGACGGCTTTGCGTTCTTGAATGAACCCGATCAATGCATTCAGAAGCACAACGGCCAGTATGACGCCAAACTCGGTGTAGTCTTTCAGTATAAAGGTGACGAAGGCACTACCGATCAGAACATACATCAACGGGTCGTTGAGTTGCTGCAGGAAGGCGATATATGCTGGTGTCTCTCGTTTCTTCTTTAGCTCGTTCGGTCCTTGATTTTTTAACCGGGTATCGGCGTCTAGTGCAGTAAGGCCAGTTTCACAGCTCGTATTCAAGCTCTTCTCCACGGCTTCTACGTCGCAGGCGTGCCACGGCTGGGCGTTTAGGTTCGGCATGCTGTCTCCTTGAGAGGTGATAATACATACATTGTACAGGTGAAATGGGAACCCTATCATGGTGATATGGGGTAATATTGATAAGAAGACAAGTGCTAACGCTGAATGCAAGCACAATATAAGGAGATACAGATGATCACGAAGAAAATGGGCGACGCCCTTAATGAGCAGGTGAACAAGGAGTTTTACTCTGCTTACCTATATCTCGCGATGTCAGCTTGGTTCCACAACAAGGGTTTGGATGGTTTCGCAAACTGGATGCGGATTCAATTTCAAGAAGAGCAAGCGCATGCACTCCGTTTCTATGATTTCTTGATAGAGCGGGACTTTGAAGTGGAATTGCTTGCGATCGACCGACCAACCAACACATGGGAATCACCATTGGATGCCTTCAAGGCCGTTCTAGAGCATGAGCAGTACATCACCGGCCGAATCAACATGCTCTCAGACATCGCGATCGAGCAGAAGGACCACGCTACACGATCGATGCTGGTTTGGTTTGTCGACGAGCAGGTCGAAGAAGAGAAGAACGCCAATGATATCATCAACCAGTTGAAGCTGATTGGTGACAACGGATATGGATTGTTGATGCTTGATAAAGAATTGGCATTACGGGTATTCGTCGCACCGACCTTCGGGCAGGGGCCAGCGGCCTAAATCTCTCCGGTCATGAGTGTGCAGGGAGGATTTCTCTGCACACTCGTATTATAATAGCTATGAGCATCGATAATCATACTCTGCTCGGTATCATCACATAAGAGGAATTAGAGATATGCCAGAAGTTAAGAACCGACTGATTAGGACGGTACCAAAGGTTGGTATCCGCCCGACGATAGATGGCCGATACGGCGGCCCGCGTGAAGCTCTGGAAAGCCAGTGCTTGCAGATGGCCCGCTTGGTTGCCGATTTCATACAGGCAGAGGTCCGTACCGCTGACGGGCAGCCTGCAGAGTGTGTGATTGCCGATAGCTGTATCGGCGGATTTGCAGAGGCGGCAGCCTGCGCCGAGAAGTTCGACCGCGCCGGCGTGGGTGTCTCGCTGACCGTGACGCCTTGCTGGTGTTATGGCTCAGAGACGATGGATTTGGACCCAATCCGCCCGAAAGCCATTTGGGGATTTAACGGAACCGAGCGTCCGGGTGCTGTCTACCTGGCGGCCGCTTTGGCCGCTCATTCGCAAAAGGGTATCCCTGCTTTCGGTATCTACGGCCGAGACGTGCAGGATGCCGGTGACACTACGATCCCTGCCGATGTGCAGCAGAAGATCCTCCGATTCATCAAGGCCGGTCTCGCAGTCGCTGAGATGCGTGGGAAGGCATATGTCAGCCTTGGAAGCGTCTCGATGGGCATCGCGGGCAGTGTTGTTAACCCCGACTTTTTCCAGGAGTATCTCGGTATCCGCTGCGAGTATGTGGATATGATTGAGCTTCTGCGCCGTATGGAGCGTGGTGTTTATGACCATGCGGAATATGATAAAGCGATGGCTTGGGTGAAGGCCAACTGCAAGCAGGGCGAGAACCGCAACAAACCCGAAAAGCAACGCAGCGCGGAGCAGCTTGAGGGCGACTGGCAGCGCAGCGTTCTGATGGCGATGATCGCACGCGATATCATGGTGGGTAACCCCAACCTGGCGATCGATGGATATTACGAAGAGGCGAGGGGACGCAACGCCATCGCCGGTGGATTCCAGGGACAGCGTCAATGGACAGACCACATCACCAACGGTGACTTCATGGAAGCCATGCTCTGCAGCTCCTTTGACTGGAACGGCATCCGGCAGCCGTTTGTGATGGCGACCGAGAATGACAGCCTGAACGGTGTGGCGATGCTGCTTTGCCACCAGTTGACCGGCAAAGCCGCGATGTTCAGCGATGTTCGGACCTTCTGGAGCCCCGATGCAGTGAAGCGGGTCACCGGCCATACTCTGGACGGTCATGCCGCGAATGGCATCATCCACCTCATCAACAGCGGTGCCAGCGCGCTGGACTGGAGCGGAGCTTCGGTGGCGAATGGCCAGCACTGTCTGAAGAACTGGTGGGAGATGACAGAATCCGACGTCAAGGCCTGCTTGGATGCCACCAAATGGTGTCCGGCTAACACCGAATACTTCCGAGGCGGCGGCTATTCCAGCAACTTTGAGTCCGCTGGCGGTATGCCTTGCACGATGGTGCGTATGAATATGGTGAAGGGCCTCGGACCTGTGCTGCAAATCGCCGAGGGCTACACCGTGCAGCTTCCAGGCGAAGTAAACATGGTGCTGACCGAACGCACCGACCCGACCTGGCCTACCACCTGGTTTGCTCCAAGGGTGACCGGTGAGGGTGCCTTCAAGGACGCTTATAGCGTGATGAGCAACTGGGGAGCCAACCACGGAGCTATCAGCTACGGTCATATCGGAGCGGATCTGCTGACGATGGCCAGCATGCTGCGAATTCCAGTAGACATGCATAATGTGCCCGAGGCCGATGTGTATCGACCGTCAGCCTGGGCCCGCTTCGGAACCAGCGAGCTGGAGGGTGCAGACTACCGAGCCTGCGCCGCCTACGGCCCGTTGTATAAGTAGCGATTCATTAAGGGGGTAACCGCCATCAGTTACCCCCGGCTATGCATCTAGGTCGACCACTTGGTTGGCTATGTCCGGGGCGGTCTGTCAGTACGCTTGCGAGGGCCGCTGCTTATAGACCGCGCCGGTCTTGTTCACGACACCAAGCATACATGGCTAACCGCCAGACTAGCGCGGTCTCGAGCCTTCTGCAACCGTTAGCCTACGCACAGACCGCCCCGGACATTGGCAACTCTTGCAGGTTCATGGAAACCCACATCACACCATCCTTGCGATCTTATAACCTCTGGCAGACGGGGCAGATGTAGCTCGTGGTGCTGCCTGTTTTGATCTGCTCAATGGCATGGCCGCAGAGCGAGCAGCTTCCATTCTCTTTGTAGCCGACCAAAAAGTCGTCTATTGTGAACTCGCCAGGGTTGCCATAGATGTCCTTCTCGTAGGAGAAGGCTCCTTTAGCTTCCGACCGCCTGAGCGTATCCAAAATGCTGTGATAGAGCTGTGTGAACTGCTGTTCGCTGATATCGGAGATCGTGGTTTGCGGGTGCAGTCGGGCTGTGAACAAGATGTCGTGCATGTACATATTGCCGATTCCGCTGATGTTCTTTTGATCCAACAAAAAGGGCTTGATCTGCGTCCGTTTGCCGGTGAATAGCCGTCTGAAATACTCGTAAGTAAATCCTTCGTCGAAAGGGTCTATCGCGATACTGCAGGTGTTAGCCTCCGTCGGCAAGGCATCATCCGACACGAGCAGAAACCGGCCAAACCACCAAAACCGGATGGTGAAGCATGTTCCGTCATCAAAATCCAGCTTGATCTGGTATTTCGCGTCTGTCGTGGATTCGTTCAGATAGAGCAGATCGCCACCCATCCCAAGCGAAAGCAGCATGTTCTCATGGTTCTCCAATTTGATGACGAACCATTTGCCTTTATTCTGAACACCAGCGATTTTCGTCCCGTGGCATCTCCTCTGGAACTCTTCGGGAGGGATGTTCAGGCACTTCTCCTGAAGCAGATGCAGGTGCTGAATCCGCTTGCCGGAGAGTTCGGCGTCCATCTGTCTGCGGAACTTGTGGATTTCGGGTAGTTCAGCCATCAACTTGCCTCCATGAGTTTAGGGCAGGAACCGAGCGGTCGCGATGGATTTACCGGTAGCCGTTCGGAAATTCATAACGATGTATTTCGCCAATTCGGGCTTGTTATTTCGGATATCCATCCCTTCCACGTTGACCAGAAGGTCCGCATCCCATTGCACCTGGAAATCGCGCCCATCGATGTAGGCCGGGGAATGGTGGTGCCGGACGATGTAGCAGACGCGTGCTATGAAGCTTTCTTCATACCCCAGGTCGGTCAGTATCTGTCGGGCGATAATCGGCCCCTCGATCTCTTGGTACTGGGCCTCAGAGGATCCGTGCTTCCGCTTCGCTTCCAGCACACCGATGTCATGCAGGATCACGGTGGTTGTGATCAACTCCCTCTCATAACCCTGGATACCTTCGCCATCCATAATCGCCTCTGCATCTTTGAGCACGGCAAGGGTGTGCTCGATTCCATACGGTGCATCTCGAAACAGTTCCTTCATGGCGGCGATCACTTGATCATGTGGCATTGGGTCTCTCCTGAGTGGTGATTGTTCTTCCATAGTATACGCCGGGTTTGGACTGTTGTAAAACAGGCTCCAGGGCTCGTCACATGGGACAGACGGCCCCGTGCTTGACGTGATGGCGGCATAAGCTTAAAATAGAGGTGATGGCATAATGGGCGTATTACCTCCATTGTGAACCATTATATAAATGGAGGATTACACCTTGATATATAACGTAACACTGATTCCTGGCGACGGCACCGGTCCTGAACTGGCGGAAGCCACCCGGCGCGTGCTGGATGCCACCGGCGTTTCATTTAACTGGGACGTGGTAGAAGCTGGTGTGGATGTGATGGAAAAATACGGCACACCGCTGCCCCAGGGAGTGCTCGATAGCATTCGCAAGAACAAGATCGCCATCAAAGGACCCATCACGACCCCCATCGGCAGCGGATTCCGCTCTGTCAATGTGGCTTTACGGCAAGAACTAGGGTTGTATGCCTGTCTTCGCCCTGCCCGCAGTTACAAGGGTGTGCGCAGTCGATATAAAGACATAGACCTGGTGGTCGTACGTGAAAACACCGAAGACCTGTATGCCGGCGTGGAGTTTGAAGCGGGCACCAAAGAGGCAGAGGGCATCTGCGCGATGTCACCCAAAATCCGGCCGGGTTCCGCGATCAGCATCAAGCCGATCTCCGTTGAAGGAACCACGCTGATTGCGGAATACGCTTTCCAATACGCTCTGAAGAACAACCGCAAGAAGGTCACCGCCATCAGCAAGGCGAACATCATGAAGTACACCGACGGCCTGTTCTTCCATACCTGCCGTGAAGTGGCCAAGAAATACGACGGCCAGATTGAGTATGATGAGCGATTGGTGGATGCGCTCTGTATGCAGCTTGTGCAGCGTCCTGAGGAGTTCGATGTGCTCTGCCTGCCCAACCTCTACGGCGATATCATCAGCGACCTGTGCGCCGGTCTGGTGGGCGGTCTTGGTGTGGCCCCGGGTGCGAACATCGGCAAAGACTGTGCGATGTTCGAGGCGGTGCATGGCTCCGCTCCCAAGTATAAGGGACAGAACAGGGTCAACCCCACCGCTCTTATCTTGTCAGGTATGCTGATGCTTCGATACCTGGGTGAATTGGAAGCGGCGGATAAGCTTGAGAAGGCCGTTGAGCTCGTGCTGGCTGAGGGCAAACACGTGACTTACGATCTGAAACCTACCCGCACCGACCCCACGGCAGTCGGTACCAGTCAGATGGCAGACGCCATCATTGAAGCGATGAACGCCTAATGGCATCGCACTTAATGCAGTGTTCTGAAGCGGTTCTGGTGGTCATTGACCTCCAGGAGCCGTTTCTGAACGCCATTTTTCAACGGGACAGGGTGGAAGCGCAGAGTCGGATGCTGATCGAAGCGGCCAAGATTATGGCTGTTCCGATCATCGCCACAACGCAGTATACGGAGCGAATGGGAGGGGTCGTGGCGGCGGTCGCCTCCACCTTACCTGATACGACTCTGTATGTGGACAAGATGAGCTTTAGCTGCGCGAAGCAACCGCTGTTCATTCAGGCTCTCGAATCCACAGGTAAAAAGCAAGTGGTGCTATGCGGTGTGGAGACGCACATCTGTGTGATGCAGACCGCACTTGATCTTCAGCAACTGGGATATGATGTGGCGGTGGTGACCGACGCCGTCTCCAGTCGTAACCCGTCCAACTGGCAGAGCGCGTTGTATCGGCTGGGAGCCGCCGGAATTGAGCTGCCAGTGACCGAAAGCGTGCTGTATGAGTTGCTTGAAGCGGCTGACGCTCCTGAGTTCAAGTCGATACTGAAACTGGTCAAGTAGACACAGCTCATCTTGTCTGCCTCCGGTAAGCAATGGAGGCAGACCTCACTTTTTACGCGTCTTGTCAGGAGGAGCACCGATGCCATACTCCGTGCGCGAAAGGCTAAACCCTTTAGCTACTCTGGTGATTTTTGGGGCGACGGGTGACCTGACTCGGCGTCTGCTGCTGCCTGCCCTCTACTGCCTTCACAAAGCCGATCTGCTCCCCCGCGATATACGACTGGTGCTTTATGCCCGTAAACCCATAGGTATCATTGAGATGCTGGGTAAGATGGGAGGCACCAACTACGACAGGCCTTCCGACAGTGATCTGGCTGGTTTCGCCCAGCGGTTTGACGCGCCGGTTCTTGGTGGCCTAGATGCGGAAGGTGTAGCTCAACTGCGTAATGTGGTGAAAGGTGACGCCCTTTTCTATCTGGCCCTTCCACCCGGCATGTTTGCTCAGGCGGCAGAGGCACTGGGTGAGGTCGGTCTGAATGATGAGAGCCTGGCACCCAGGCGTTTAATAGTCGAAAAGCCGTTTGGCCGCGACTTGGAATCTGCGTTACAGCTACAACAACGCGTGAGCAAATACTGGCGGGAAGAACAGATATTCCGCATTGACCACTATCTGGGCAAAGAGACCGTGCAAAACCTGCTGGTGATGCGGTTTGCGAATATCTTGTTTGAGTCTGTCTGGAACCGGAACTACGTCGACCACGTACAGATTGTGGCGGCTGAGACGCTGGGGTTAGAGGGACGGCCTGGTTATTACGATCAAAGCGGTGCGCTGCGGGACATGGTCCAGAACCACATGATGCAGATGCTGGCACTTACTGCCATGGAGGCTCCTCCGCGGATCCAGTCGCATGAGCTGCGCAACGAGAAGGTGAAGGTGTTGCAAAGTGTGCGGCAAATTCCATCGAATGCCGTCAGTGCTTTTGCTGTACGCGGGCAATACACCGAAGGGTTGAACGGCGGTCAGCCGGTCGAAGGTTACCTTGATGAGACCGGCGTGGCCAAAGACAGCCGCACTGAAACATATGCCGCGGTGAAGCTGTATGTCGATAACTGGCGATGGCAGGGGGTGCCGTTTTATCTGCGCACCGGCAAACGACTTGCTGGAAATCGCAGCGAAATCATGATCCAACTGAAGCGTCCCCCGGTACAGCTATTCCGTGACACCCCGCTGGATGTGATGGAACCCAACCGGTTTATCTTTGAGTTAAAGCCCAACGAGAGCATCTGCTTGGTGGCACAGGCTAAGAAGGAAGGGTTGCAGCTCAAACCCCGCAGTGTAGAGCTGGTGTCACCTTACCGCACCGATGGCGGCGGTTTCGGCGCGTATGAGCTGCTGATCCTGGACGCCTTCCTGGGTGACCGCACTCATTTCCTGCGAATCGATGAGGTGGAGTGGGCCTGGCGGGTGCTGGATCCCGTCATCACATCCTGGCGTGAGGAAGCAGTGCCCCTGTATCCATACGTGAGCGGCAGCGACGGACCTCGCGAGGCGAACCGCATTTTGGACTCTCCGTCACATGTATGGAGACCACTGGCATGAGGCAGTGGCGTATTTATGATGATCGAGAGCAGCTAGCTCGAGCGGCAACCGATGAGATCGTTCAGGCTGTGCAGAACACAACGGGTCTGTTCACCATGGCTTTGAGTGGCGGCACCACGCCTGAGACCGTTTACCAGTTGCTGGCGGGTGAATATGCCCAACGTATTGATTGGACGCGTGTACGGCTGATTCTGGGCGATGAACGGTATGTTCCTATTGATCATCCCAGTAGTAATACGCGCATGGTTGAGGAGTCGTTGATACATCCGCTGGGATTGACACCTGATCAATGGATCACCATGGATACCGAGTTGGATTGGGAAGATTGCGTGACGGACTATAGCCGCCGGGTTCAATCCGTGAGTATCGATCTGGTGCTGCTCGGTATGGGGAATGACGGCCACACAGCTTCGCTATTTCCCAGGCAGTTTGGTCCTGAAGTTCAAGCGAGAGCTGTCAAAGGTCTGGCACCGGTCGCGCCTCATCAGCGCATCAGCCTGAGCCTGCCGTTCATAAACAGTGCCCGGCGCGCCTTGTTCCTAGTGGCTGGCGAGGAGAAGGCCTGCACCGTCAGCGAGGTTTTGTCAAACCCGCCCAGTGAGGACTTCCCCAGCTCGATGGTAATTCCTGATGGCGACTGCCTCTGGCTGCTGGACAAGGCCGCCGCCAGCGAGCTGTAGAGGGGCGGGTGCTGCTCACCGGCTCCTTCACCACCGCGCCCTGAAGGACACGGCTTATTATCCGACAAGTCGGCTGAAGCCGTCTACCGGTATTTTGCTGTTCAATCAAGGTTTGATCGCTTACCAATACACCGCAACTCGTTTCAACGGGTATTTCATATAAGACAACGCAATGCATTCCCTGCTAAAATAAAGAATGGGACTTGCTTATTACAACTGAGTGGACTCAGAGAAATCAGAAAAAAGTAATGTCACAAGAAAAAAATGAACTAGCTAATCGTGCTATATGCGCATTTAGCTCAATATCTACGGTCATTCTTGGACGCCAGATCTGCCAGCTAGCGTTAGTTGTTCGTGACATGAACGCTGAGTATACAATGCATATTGAGTTCGCGACCGTTGAGAATGACATGCTATCGTGTTATATGGAATGCAATTATCGTACTGAGTTAGCTTACGAAACTGAGACCTATAACCTCGACCTGCCAATGGATGATGGCACGGTTGAGGAACAGCATCTCGATGATTGTATATGGCCTAAAGTAGCTGCTTATAGACGCTCTATTGATCTTGAAGAGGAAGGTGATAATGTAAGGCAAAGCATTATTTCGGCGTTGCATATTACCTGCTCAGCAATAGAGAAAACCAAGTCGGATGTTTGGAACTGTGTGGAGTTCCCCTTGGTATTGTGTTTCATTGACATAGACACTAAATACCATGTCCACGTTCAAGTCGATAAGGATACAGTGCAGCCCGAAAATGGGATCGCATTTGAAGCCTCCGGTTACATAGTTGCATCTTTTCAGTCAAGTAGCACACCCTATCTGATTGTTGAACACAGAAGGTTACTCATCGCATAAGTCCTACAACATTATGCTGCCTGTGCATTGTCTGTGGGATCGTCCTTTTTACAGATGCTCCCAAGATATATCAAGAGGTAACGGCAACGGTGATAGCGACTACGAACGTTGGTGGTCAGCGTATATACACATTTGGACATTCACATGCGTGTAATGGCCCCTGCTTAGTCGTAGTTCATCAAGTTTTTTCGCTTGCTTATTCCGGTTGCTGGGTAGCCTAAGCAACAGGATGATCAGTCAGTAAAAAACAACACATGAATGATAGGTATATGGCCTCCGATTCCGCGACATAAATGTCTCGGCTATTGACTTGCCAAGCCTGCTGAAGCAGTCTGGGACTAGCATTAGCGCTCACTTTACAGGGCGAATCCCTGCAGCCTGCTTCAGCAGGTTTGGCAAGTCAATAGCCATGTACTATAGCGCTTGGTATGGCGGAATGTAATGATTTTCACCGCGTCACCGGCTGGCAACTGATGATCTTCACCGGCAGCGTCCGCACGAGACGAGCCGTATTCCTGCCCAGCTCTACCTCGTAAATCGCGCTCTTATCAGCACCAAATAGCCGACCGTCCCACACAAACGCCCCTGCGCTGTAGATGATCGGCTTGCCTTTGTATATCTCGGTGGGCTGCAAGACATGCGGATGGTGGCCTATGACGAGGTCGGCCCCTGCGTCGATGCATTGGCGCGCGATGGCCCGCTGGTGTTCCGTGGGCTTCTTCATATACTCCACACCCCAGTGAAGGGAGACCACCAGTGTGTCGCACTTCCGGCTGGCGGTTTTGATCTGCTCGCTCAGCTCATCGGGCTCCAGTCCTGCGATGGTGGGCTTGTCCGACAGCCGTACCACGCCGTCGGAAGGCATGTCGGAGTAGGCCAGAAATCCGATTTTCAGCGACTTGCAGTGTATGATCTTCAGTTCCAAGGCCTCGCTGCGGTTGTTTCCAGCACCGACTGGTGTGATTCCTGCCGATTTCAGGGCGGAGATGGTATCGGTGAGTGCCTCTCGCCCGTAATCGAGCGTGTGGTTGTTGGCCACTGAGACCACATCAAAGCCGTTGGCTTTGAGTGTGTTTGCGCATTTTGGATCGGCTCTGAATAGGAACTTTCTGCGCCTGGGCACCCCGCGCAGGGAGAGCGGGCACTCCAGGTTACAGAAGGCGATGTCGGCTCCACTGATGGTGTTCTTCACGTGAGTGAACAGCCAGTCCGCACCGTGCCTCTCGATCTGCTTGCCCACACCTCTGGCGAAAAGAATGTCACCCACAGCCACCAATTTGACAGTGTCGTGTCTGATGGATTCTCCACCAGACACGACACATATGGCCATGAGTGCCAGGCACATCGCGGATAGATGCCGAATTAGCATCCGCTGCTGAAGGCCTCGAAGTTGTTGTCAAGCTTCTTTTTCGGTTCGGTAAAGAAGCTCTTGATCCAGTCCGCCAGCGTCGGTGTCTTTCCAGATTTCAGCATCTTTTGCCAGGCCTCGTCGGTCAGCCTGTTGGATGCCGGCCATTCGAACTCATAGTGAGTATATACAGCTCCGCGTGTCAGGTAGAGTTTGCCTTGTATGGGCACCACCACATAGATGGCGGAAGCCCGTCCGGTGGCCTCCTCCAGGCAGGTGCCAGTGCTGCCATCGGTGTGGGTGTCGGCGATTAACGCCATGTCCTTATCGGCGTCGCTCAGCAGGTCACCGCCCGAGAAGGAGATCACCAACGACTCCAACTCGGCGCCATACAGGCATATCTGGTCGTATTCTTCCTTCGTCACGGTTTTGCCGGTCAGCTCTTTGACGGTGATCTTGCGGCAGAAGCTTAACCAGTCATCCATTCGAGTGAACTTATCTTTCATTTCCTCATTAAGCAAGCCGCGGCTGTTGAGCCCGTCCTTAGTGTATTTGTTCAGCCACTGCAACCGCGTCCAGAACTCCAGGTTCGGCTCCACATATCCCTTAGGCGTAGGCGGGGCTTCAGAATCGCCGCCGCATTCGGACACGCTCTGTTTCGCATACAAGATGGTGTCATGCCTGAGTTCCGTCCAGGAACCGAGTGCTGTGAACAGTGATTTATCCAGCCATGCGTCGTTTGTCATGAACGAGGGATAACCCTTGGGCGAGGGTTCCACCACAGACTGCAGCGACCATAACCATCCGTAATACAGGTTCGACTGCCATTTACTGCGTGGTGTCTCGGCCATCTCCTTGCGCATCTTGGCCATCTGCAGGTCGTAGTTCGGAAACTTCTCCACCTTGTAGTAATTCTTTAAGTGGCTCAACGCACGGTCTGACCCCATGGCGGCGAAGATATCCAGCCCTCGGGGGATACCCCTGCCGGTGACGAGATCATCAGTCATTTGCCTCATGATGCGCGAATCGGGGATGAACCGCTGTCCCATGAATCGGAATTGCGAGCCACCAGTTCCCGCGCCGTTATCGATCCCAGGTGCTGGCAGCTTACTGACCTCTACGTTGAACTGGCTGAGTTTTGATTGCTCCGCGAACTGATTGGCATTGGCGTTCTTGCCATAAACCTTCTCTAGTATCTTGCTGTACTGGCTATAGGTGAAATCATCCGCCGTGCCCACATAGAATGCGGTGGGCTCGTAGATCATGTCCCAGAGCTTCAACGCTGGCGTGCCGTCTATAGACGCGGTTTGGAGGGCTTTTGTCATCAGCATCGCTTGCAGGTTGGCTCTGAGCTCTTTAGCTGGAAATGGGGAGAGGCCGTACCACATCATAGCCATGAAATACTTCTTCAACTTGGGGCTGCGGGTGTAGTGCCCGCGCGGTACAAACTGGCTGAAGTCCATCTTGGCACCCGTTACACTAGATGGTGTGATGCCAGAGTGCTTAGCGATCAGTTTTAAATCCGCGTTCGCCATGGGATTGGCATCTTTCGTGGCTCCAGCAAGCAGTGCTTTCCCTACGGTGAAGAAGGCCACATTGCGGGCTGCGGCATCTATGAGTTCGGCACGGCTCACCGTCGATAACTGCTTTTTGGATGCCTCCAGCATGGAAGTGGTGAGTTTGGCAGCCGCATCGGACAGCTTACCGGATTCAACCTCGCGCAGGGTGTAGTCATAAAACACGTGGTAAGTGTGAAGCATGCTGTCCGAGGTGATGAATGAGGGTATCTTCTCAGGACGCTGGTATTCGTTGTTTTCATAGACATAGAAAATCTGGGTATAGTCCGTCGGGGTGACCACAAAACTGTTCTTCGTCAGCAGCGAACTCATCTTGGGATCCAGCAATTTCTTGAATAGCTTCAAGTTCTGCACGTTCGACAGGTCAGCTTTCACGGTATATGCGGGTATGGCTGGTTTTATCTTCCCAATATCAGCAGCTAAGCCGTCGTAGCTGCCTGCCGAGGCGAAAGAAGAAGGCTTGACCTCCTTAGTGGGCGATTGAGTCTCCGCCTTGGGTGCCGGGGTGGACACCTGTGCGAGCTGAACGGGTGGCTTCGAACTTGCAACCGGTCTTGGCTTCGGTCCGTTGAGGGCATACATCAACCCAGAGATGACCAATATTACAAGTACCACGAATGCAACAGCGACATGCTTCTTCATGCGGTTTACCTTGTGATCTCCTTCCACATGGTGGGTTTGGCACTGCCGATCCAGTCAAACCCAAATGAACTCCATCTGTAAATCCCTATGCGTTGCGGCTTGCCGGGTGATACTTCTATGGCCAGCAATTCCGCCCAGCCGTCCTTATTGATATCACGGACATCGAAGTCAATGAACCGCCTGCTGAGGCGGCTTCCCAGCCACTTCGGAGACATTCGGCTTCCTGTCCACGAGTAGACAAAGCATCTTTTTGCCATTATCGGGTCTCTAGGGCTCTTTTTCCACACCCCTGTGATGATTTCCTTGTGGCCGTCACCATCGACATCGGCCACACGCAGCTTCCATGGGTTGAGTTGCTTTTGTGACCAGACTGGACGGAAGATGACTTGCGTCTTCTGCATGACGATCACCTTGCCGCCCAAAGGGTGGTTGTTTTCGATGCTCTTGCAGGTGATCGCGATGAGTTCAGAGCGGCCGTCGTGGTCAAGGTCGGTCTGAACCGCACTTAGCACCCTGCCTTCGGCACCATACCCAAGCACCCGTTGGGCCAGTGCCACGGGACTAATTAAAGCCGCGACGCAGATGCTGCCTGCACACATGACCAGCATCATGCAGAGAGCTATAGTAAACCTCAAGTGCCACACCGTCCTGCCATGATCTAGACTGATTATACCGTATACACGCAACGACATATAC
This sequence comes from Armatimonadota bacterium, assembly GCA_963677485.1. Lineage (GTDB taxonomy): Bacteria > Armatimonadota > HRBIN16 > HRBIN16 > HRBIN16. The sequence goes on from OY781964.1 coordinate 4,325,174, forward strand.
GCATTGGGGCGTAAATGTGAGCAGAAATGCTAAGTTGGGATTTATGTGACGGGAGGTTTGCCTTATCGCCGCGAGGAATATGACCATCCATAGTAAACCGGTGTCAGCTAAATAAAAAACACTCGGCTGGCCAGATGGCCAGCCGAGTGATGATCTGCGGTAATTGAACCGTTAGTTACGCGGTATTATAATCCCATAACTACCATCCTTACGTTGGTAGATCACTTGGAACTGGTCACTTTCAGCCTCGCGGAAGAGGTAGAAGTCATGGCCTAGCATCTCCATATTGAGTGCGGCATCCTCCTGGCTCATAGGCTTCAATTCGAAATGTTTCTGTCTTGCAATGCGAAATTGCTTACTAGACTCATTACTATCGCTCTTAACATTAGCTGTCGGCTCGATGTCCTCCAGTGCGAGTAGTAGTTCACCATCAAGATGGTGGTTGGCCTCCCGTCGGCCTGCGATCGCTCGGAAGCGTTTGCCCTTAAATCTGAGGAGACGAGTTTCCAAGTGGCTGACCGTCTCATCAATGGCTATGCGCAGATCAGGATTTGATTCCTCCGCTCGAAGCACCAATCCGTGCCCCTCCACAGTGATTTCGATTGTGTGGCTTTCACGCACCGCCTCATGCACAACGGTCGCCTCGTCGATTCCTTTGAAGTGTGAAGTGAGTTTCATGACGGCTTGCTGTGCGTAGTCTCTCAGGGTAGCTGGTAGGGTTCCTGCGGCATCTCTTGTAGTGACAACCATCGTAGTGCCCTCCGAATTACTGTGTAATACACACTCCTGTAAAGAAGTGTGTATTAGGTATACCCTCTGCAGCCAGAAAATGATAGTGGGTATAGCGTTGTATTCCGTCCAAGGTTTAGAAACTGGCATAAATGTGTGCTATAGTTATCACATAAGAACCACCCTAAGATACTGGAGAAGACAACCATGAGATTCGCCAGATCCATTACTTTAATGCTTGCCGCAACAGGATTATGCTGCTGGCAGACCGACGCTCGTAGCCAGGAGGTGACCCCGAAAATGCGCGCACTGATCGCAAAGACACAGTCATTTGGACTGACCCGATTTCCCATTAGTTTCTGGAGCTACACAAACCTGAAAGAACACGGGAAGCACATGACCGAGGATGAGGTGAAATCCTGGGCAGACGCAGGGTTTACAGTGCCTCAAAGCTCTAGTTTTGACCCAAAGGACGCAGCACAGATGTCACAGATGCACAAGATATTGGGCTGGGCAAAGAAATATGAAATGAAGATGGTGGTATGCGACCCGCGTGGCTATGCTCAGAAAGGCTCTGACGGTATACCTCCCAAGCAATATGCGGAAGGCATCCGCGAGGCTGTGGCCGATTTTGGCAAGGATCCGGCCTTGTTTGGCTTCCACATTGGTGATGAGCCTGATGCTGAAATGAAGAACAGCTTCTTTGAGTGTTACCGGATACAAAAGGCGATCGCTCCGAACCTTCATCCGTTTGCCAATCTGCTGCCATATTTTACAGGCGCTGAATTGAGGGCAGGCACAGATACCTGGCCTAACTATCTGGACGAATATGCTAAAAAGAGCAACGCAGACTTGCTGGGTTACGACCATTACGCACAGATGAACCCAGGAGAGGGTGGCATCCACGAGTATTACAGAAACCTGAAGCTGTATCGAGAAGCGGCGTTGCGTAACGGCATCCCGTTTTGGAATACTGTGCTTTCGGTCGGGCACTACAAATACCGGTGTCCCAACCAGGATGACCTGCGATGGCAGTTCAACACCTCCTTGGCTGCCGGTGCCAACGGCATTGTCTGGTTCTTTTATTACATGCGTCAGCCGCACGCCAACTACCGCATGTCGCCTGTGGATGAGCTTTGGGAAAAGACGCAGGGGTATTATGACCTGCGACGCATCCAAACTGGATTCCATCGGCGGTATAAGGACCTGTTCAACCATATTGCCTCCACCCGCGTGAGCTTCGTGGGCAAGGTTTACGGTGATGGAGAAGCCTTCACACCAGATCGGTTGGTAAAGCAAGTGGAGTGCGGCAAGGACGCTCAGTTGCTTATCGGTGAGTTCGCGGACCTGCAGGGGCGGTCTTATGTGATGTTCGTGAATAACAGCATGGCCGAGAGTGAGTTTTTCAATGTGAGTTTCCCCAAAGGCACCCGTAGCTTCAGCCAGGACTGGAATGGGAAGGAGTATGAGGGAGGTGCTTATTGCGCAGGCAATGTGGATGTGGATGAGAACGGCTGTCCAAGGCATCAGTTGATCCTGGCGCCTGGTCAAGAGGCGTTCTACCGTCTTGAGCCGGCGAAGTAGCTAGATTCATGCAGAACTCTGAATCAGTTCTGAGCAGGTGGTCTACCTGAACAGTCACGCAGCCTGCGGCAAAAAACGCATGGCTGCTGTGGCTATGCATCAGTTGGCGCGGAAGTCGGTATACTGGTACAAATAATTGGAATGTACAAATATCCGATATTAGTGTAATAAATAGTACAATGTATGATTTGTATATGCTACAATATTATATTCGTCAGGGAGCGCAGATATTCACAGATGATGAACCAGCAGATCATTCGGCGTGACCAAGATGAATCGAAAACCAACATGAAGGGAGATACCTATGCAAGCTAGACTGAGAGTCTCGAGTATCACTTGTCTGATACTTCTTATGAGCTTCGCTGCTCAGGCTGCGGTTACGCTCACCACCAAAGCTCCTGGAGATGCCCAGTACGCCTGGAACAGCAAGTATGGGCCGTATGGTTATACTACAGGTACAGATTCAATAGGCGTAGGCCTACAGAACAACTCCCCCTACGGTATCGACTACACCGTGTCGATTTTCATGATTCCGCTCATTGACTTGGGGGGCAAAGACATATCGAGTGCACTGCTGGAAGTGGAATCACTGGGGTTCAGCACCGGGTATTACTATGGCTCTGCCAAAATCGGATGGTTGAATACCGGTTCAACTGTTCTTACAGGTGATGTGGAAGCTGATAAGATGGGTCCGGCAAGTTCAGGAATGCCAGGCGATTTTGTGATTTACAACAGTGATTACGGTGACACACCAGGCGTGAAGTCATTTGATGTCACTAGTTTCGTCCAACAAGATATCGCCGCCGGTCATGCTTATTCCACATTCGTGATGTCAGGATCCAGAGATACTGGTGGCTCCATTTACACCGCGGAGAGCGGTAAAGGTCCACGGATCATAGCCGTTCCGGTGCCTGAGCCAGCATCAATGGTGCTCTTAAGCGCGGGTGTAGCCAGCTTGCTACTTAAGCGTAGACGAAGAGCATAGCAGCAGTTTGTTCCCTGGTAATCGGACGGATTCGACCGATTGGACAGATATATTGCTGAGCAAGTGCCCCACCAGGCGGTGGGGCACTTTTAACGTCAGCTTGCTAACCTGCTTGGGCGAATTCTGCTGCCTTTTCCAGCCGCGCTACAACACGCTCAATACCCAGAACCTCGATCATCTCAAACAGGCCGGGGCCTACGAGTCGGCCGCTGACAGCCAGGCGGGTGGTGTGAATCGCCTGACCTGCGCCCACACCCAGCTCCTCGGCGGCCGCGCGAACCTCGGCCTCAATGCTGGGCACGGTGAAGTCTGTGAGTGCCTGCAGTTTGGACGATATCAGCTTCAGTAGCGGTGCCGATTCGGGTTTCGATAACCACTTCTTGGTGCCTTTAGAGTCATATTCGCTGATCTCTTCAAAGAAGAATCTGGTCAGCTCCACAATCTCCGGCAGCAGCTTCAAACGCTCTGCTTCTAGTGCGATCACGCTTTGTGCATACGCCAGGTCACTCTCAGAGGGTTCAGCAGATAAAAGCCCGGCTGCCTGTAGATGCGGAACGCACAGTGCTGCCAATTCATGCAGCGGCTTCTTGCGGATGGCCAGGCCGTTATACCACAGCAGCTTCTGACCGTCGAAAATCGCGGCGTGATCCGTCACCTTATCGAGGTCGAACATCGACACGATCTCTTCTGTGCTGAACTCTTCACGGTCATCCCCCGGACTCCAGCCTAGCATGGTCAGGAAGTTGAACATCGCCTCTGGCAGGTAACCCTGGTCTATGTAGTCCACAAATTGCACGGAACCATGCCGCTTCGATAGCTTCTTGCGGTCGCTTCCCAGGATGATCGGTAGGTGAGCGAACACAGGGTGCTGCCATCCCATGCCTTCATAGAGCAGTACGTGCCGGGGAGTGCTGGATATCCACTCCTCGCCGCGGATGACATGGGTGATCTCCATATCATGGTCATCCACAATGCTCGCCAGATGATAGGTAGGATATCCATCGCTCTTGAGCATCACGAAGTCATCCAGAAGCCTGTTTTCAAAACTGACTTCCCCGCGGATGGCATCGGTGAAGCTGGTCACACCCTCGTCGGGCATGGCGAAGCGCACCACACAGGGAGCTCCGCTCTCCTCAAGCTTCGCCACCTCATCTGCACTGAGGTTGCGGCAGTGGCGGTCGTATCCTGAGGGGGTGCCTTCCGCCTCTTGCTTCTGGCGCATGGCATCGAGGCGCTCTGAGCTGCAGAAGCACTTGTAGGCATGGCCGCTGGCTATCAGCTGGTCGGCAGCCTGTGTATACAACGGCAGCCGCTCCGACTGGTAGAAGGGGCCTTCGTCCCAGTCCAAGCCCAGCCACTGGCAGGCGCGCATGATCTGCTCCACCGAACCCTCGACAAAGCGGTTACGGTCGGTGTCTTCGATACGCAGTAGAAACTGCCCGTTGTGGTGACGGGCATACAGCCAGGCAAACAGCGCAGTGCGGATGTTGCCAATGTGCGGTGATCCTGTGGGACTAGGTGCGAAGCGGGTGCGGACGGATTTATTCATGAACAGGCGGCTCCTGGTTATTTCAGATGACGTTAGGGGATGGTATCCCCACAGTAGATGTTACCAAATCGTGAAGATGGCCATGGTACTGAGGGTGATCATAGTCAATATCAATATCAAGTCGGCACCACCTCGAACAGCCTTCGGGAAGATGCTGCGCCAGCCGAATGCGAAGATAATAGCGAGAGGGCCAAGCGCACCAAACAGGTAGCGCCCTTGCGTTTGAAAATACTTCAAGGTGAAGCCAGCGAACCCCAATACTACAACCGCGATGAGGGCCCAGGCAGGCCACCACCATGTGGGTAGTGCCTGTGAGTTATCACTTTTGTTGGTGAACAGGCCGAATATGTAGCCGACAAAGGCGATAACGCACACGATCAGCAGCACATTGTAAACGCCATCTTGCCAGAAGGCCGGCATGCCTACCTTCATAGTGCTTGGCGTGCCATATGCGAACCAAAACGACTTGAAGGTCCAGTTCGCGACCAGCTTTATATAGCCTAGCATCCCACCGGTTTGCGACATGATCTGGTCAGCCAATGCGGTGGTTTTGAAGGTCTGCTCGAACGCTTTCAGTAACAGCGGGTCATCGGGACGAGACCGGATGGTGCTAATCCAGTAAGGTGCGGCAAGGCAGAGCGAGATGACTGAGCTGATGAGTGCGGTGATCCACTTTTGGCGCCGGTCACGGCCGGGACTCAGGATGATGGCAAACATCACGAAGCCAAACGCAATGGCGAAGTTCATCTTCGTGAGAAGGCCGATTCCTAGCCAGAGACCTAGGCGTGTGATGGGCCAGGGGTTTAACTCTCGTTGGGCGTATATCTGAGCGGTCTCCATCACGCAGAGCGCGAACATTAGGTTGGCCAGAGGGTCATTATTGATGGCACTGTTCAAAAACAGGTTCATGGGCAATAACCCGTAGAACGCGGTGGCAGCAAGAGCCATAGTCTGCGACCCATTGTAAAGCCATCGGCTGGTTTTGTATACAGCCAGCATGGCCAAAACTCCGAATAGCACGGAGAGAAGCCGGACCCAACGGGCTGGGGAATCGGTGAATGGGTTGACTGCTTTATACAAGTTGCCCGCCAGGATGTAGTAAGCCGGCGGCTGATGCGCTTCATACCCACCTACACCGCTGTAACCCTCGAACTTAGGAGTGGTGGAGTGCTCTGCCACATAGCGCACATACTGCAGATGGGCTCCTTCGTCGGGCGTATGAAAAAGGCCATTTTGGCCCACAGGGGTGTGAAACGCCAGGCCGATCTGCATCAAGACGGCCAGCACACATAAAGCGGTCAGCCAGAAAGAGAACGAGGGCATCTCGGAAGATGCCCCCGCTGTTGTAGTCGTGCGTGCTTTACGCATGAACCTTCTTCAACTAGAGGCTGGCCACCTGCGCCAGTTCCAAGCCATCGAGCTGGCGGAACTCATGCAGGAGCGTCTCGTCGAGTGGGGTATCGATCATCAGAACCATCAATGCCGTACCGCGAGGTACCTGACGTCCCAGGTTCATACCGGCGATGTTCACGCCTCTAGAGCCAAGCAGCGTGCCGATGCGTCCGATCACACCAGGTGTGTCGGTGTGCATGGTGAAGATCATGTGACCTTCGGGCACGATGTCGACCAGGAAGCCGTTCACGTCAAGAATGCGCGGCCCTTGAGGGGTCACGGCTCCCGTCACGCTGGTGGTTTTCCCGTCGATCTCGGCAGAGATGGTGATGGAGCTCTGGTAGCTGTTAATACGGCTCTGGCTTTCGATGGTCGTGTTGATCGCCATGCCACGGTTCTTAGCGATCAGGAACGCATTGACCGGATTAACCGGGTGCGATAACTGAGGCCTTAAGATACCAGAGACGGCACTTCTCACCACCAGGTCTACGGGCTGTCCTGCGAAGTCGCTTGTAAACTTGACGTCTACTTTTGTCACAGCGCCTGTATTGAGCTGGGTCATCAGCTTACCCATCTGCTCTGCAAGGTAGATAGCAGGCCCGAGTTTCTTCAGCTCTTCAGAATCGACTGGCGGCAGGTTCACCGCACTGCGTGCGGCGCCACCCTGAAGCACTTCAGCGATCTGCTCGGCGACATCAATGGCCACATTCACTTGTGCTTCCACAGTGGAGGCGCCAAGGTGAGGGGTAAGGATGCAGTTTTGAGCTTTGAGCAGAGGGTTGTCCGCCTTGATGGGCTCACTGGAGTAGACGTCAACGGCAGCCGCTTTAATTCGGCCTTCGTTGAGGGCATCTGCCAGGTCCTGCTCATTGATGACTCCACCACGTGCGCAGTTGATCAGGTGTGCAGAGGGCTTCATTAATGCAAGCTTCTTTGCATCGATCATGTTGCGGGTGCTGTCGTTCAATGGAGTGTGGATGCTCACAAAGTCAGAAACCTTGAGCAGTTCATCCAACTCGGTGAGGATGATGCTGTATTGTTCGGCAACATCGGCAGGGGTGTATGGGTCGTAGGCCAGAACAGTCATGCCGAAGGCACGCGCACGGCGGGCAAGTTCGGTTCCGATCTTGCCAAGACCGATGACGCCCAGCGTCTTTCGGTTAAGTTCCGTGCCTACTAGCTTACTGCGCTTCCACTCTCCGGCTGAGGTGGACATATGGGCTTGGGGAATATTGCGGGCGGAAGCCATCATCAAAGCGAACGCGAGTTCGCATGCTGCAATGGTGTTACCGCTGGGAGAGTTTACGACGATGATACCGCGCTTGGTAGCTACGGGGACATCGATATTGTCTACACCCACTCCGGCGCGGCCGATAATCTTCATGTTGGTAGCTGCTTCAAGAATATCAGCAGTCACCTGGGTTTGAGATCGGACTATCAACGCGTCGAAATCAGGGATTATTTTCTTGAGTTCTTCAGGGGCTAAGCCTGTGCGGACGTGTACTTCACCTGCTGGGCGAAGGGCATCAATACCGGCTTCAGCAATTGGGTCAGCGACCAAAATGCGTGCCATGGAAACCTCCTAGGGCGATTGTGCTGCTATGCACTTAAGAGCGGAATAGGGGAAAAACCCGCATTCTGCCAGCATGTTAATTGTGACACAGAAAGAGCAAAACGGCCAAGTGCGGCACCGCCTGCTGAAGGATATCTCACGCGGAGACGCGGAGGGCGCGGAGAGGAGCTGGTCATCTCACGCGAAGCCGCGAAGATCGCGAAGGGGAAGGCGAATGACCGGCGCGGTCTGGCAGATGGTCTGGAGACTGCGCTTTATAGCCGCAGTGTCATCCACCATCACTGTGTGCAAGAACACCATGAGCGGAGATATTCCGCATGGAATTCCTTGCATCGATGAATACGCCATTGTAAAAACCCCAATCCAACTGCTTATACTCGGACCAGTCGGTGGCTATCACCACTGCGTCTGTGTTGAGCGCACATTGTGTGGGGGAGGAGCACAACATAACATCAAGATGCGGGTAGGCATGACGGAAATTCTGTATGCCTTTAGGGTCATGTGCCTTCACATAAGCACCACGTTCCAGAAGAAGTTCAACCAGCTCCACAGCCGGTGATTCGCGAACATCGTCTGTACCTGGCTTAAAGGTGAGACCCATCACACCGATGGTACGGCCACGCAGACCTTTCAGAGCTATCTGAAGCTTCTCCACAATGACCATGCGCATTCTCTTGTTGACTTCAACCGCAGCTTGGATGAGTGGCATGCTGAGGTCATGTTCTTGTGCCATGGCCAGCATCGCTTTAGTATCTTTCGGGAAGCAGCTTCCACCCCATCCAATTCCGGCATTCAAGAAAGCGGGGCCGATCCTGGTATCCAGCCCCATTCCGCGGGCCACCTCGGTGACGTCTGCCCCCAGCTTCTCGCAAAGCTGTGCAATTTCATTGATGTAGCTGATTTTGGTCGCCAGGAAGCAGTTGCTTGCATACTTGATCATTTCGGCACTGGTAGCCGATGTCATTATCAACGGGGGATGCATGTAGTTCTGTGATCTCGGTAAAACTAAAGGCGGTTCGAAACTCTGCTCCAGTATCGGTCTGTATAAACCATAAAGCATGTCGGAATCGCTCTGGGTTTCGCACCCAATCACCACACGGTCAGGGTAAAGCATGTCTGACAGTGCACTTCCTTCGCGCAGGAACTCGGGGTTACTGGCGGTATGCACATCGCGTGTCAGACCACGTTTCTCCAGCTCACGAGAAATGATGGTGCGTACACGGCGATGAGTGCCTATCGGAACCGTCGACTTTACAACGACAGTCTGTCTTTTTGTGGGCGAGAGATGGGTGGCCAGTTCAGCGGTGCAGTTTTCTACATATGAGTTGTCAGCATGGCCGTTTTCCATAGTTGGTGTACCAACGGCGATCATCACGATATCAGCCTCGGAAACAAGCTCCATATTGTTGCAAACAACTAAACGCTGTTGAACAGCCGGCATTTGCAGCAGCTCTTGCAACCCATGTTCATGGATGGGACTTTGCCAGCATCGCAGCATCGCCAATTTGTTGTCGTCTTTTTCAATGAGCACAACATCGTGACCAACAAAGGCAAATGCGACTGCACAATTGAGCCCCACATAACCGGCACCGATGATCAAAACCTTCAAATCGCCACTCTCTGCTTCTTGTTGTGCTTGAATAGAACGCTCTGTATGGCTAGCCTATACGAACAGGCATGACCCCATTACGTAGATTTTACCATATGGCTCTGAGCATACTATGACCTCTTGATGTGCGGTGGCTGGCCCCTCATGTAACAGTGTCGAAGCCTTAAGCGTCAAACCATATCGGATAAGCAGTGCATGTAGAATGTAACTGTATGGTCGCCATGGCACTTTCATGTGCCGAAATTCCGTGAGGTATAATCGCTTGACAAGACGAAACAGCGTGATTCAACTCGCCTCTTTACTGCTGGCCGGTATGGCGTTAACAGGGGGTGTGCAAGCACAGGGTAACCGGGTTAACACACCATTCAAGACAGTTACAGATAGCCTTCAATCGGCATATGTCGTACAAACTACACGCTCAGCGGTAGATATGACGCCCATCAAAAACTACCAACGCAGCATGGCCAGGGCCGTTGCACCGACTGTCGCCCGGTTGCGTGCGAAAAGTGTGCTGCCTGGCGCCATGCCATTTGCGGTAGACACGCTGGTAGCCCAGTTGTCCTCTGGCAAGCTGGTAAGGACGGCAGCTACTAGAAGCACCGCACTGAGCTTCGTGGTACCAACCACGGGTACCGGTGCATGGACCACGGAGCAAGCCGCCTTCATCAAGTCGGTTGCTGATCAAGCTGTGATCGAGCTTACCTCGATATGTGGTGCTCCATTGAATGGGGGGACTATCACCATTCTGAATGATGATGCTAACATATCGGACCGTAACGCCGTTGCGGGTGGGATATATAACGTCTCGACTAACCAGTTTTTGTTCCCTGTTTATAACAGCGAAGTCTCCGTGATCGCCAACATGACGCACCTCGTGGCACATGCCATGCGCGGAGCGGACATCCTGGCGTATGATTCATGGGAAGAAGGGATTGCGCGGGCAACAAGCCAGATTGCGGCACCCCGAGTGGCTCAAGCATTGGGACGCGCGACCAGTGTGGTTGACGCGCTGCGCCGAGAAAGCAATTACCACGCATTGCCGTTCTACGACCTGATGAATCAGCCTGCACTGGCCAACAACAGCTTCATACCGAAATCACAGCTCACAACACCCATCGAGTCTGGATCCATCGGTGGCATCTGGCTGCCCAGGTATATGATGGCAGGATCGGCTTGGATGAAGGTGTATATCGACGACCCACTGTTTTTCAAGAACTTCATGCAGGCATATAAGACGGCAGGCGGTGCAGCCATCGCAGGCGATGTGCCGAAACTGCGCCAGGTGTTGAAGCAGGTCATGACAACCGTAGAAGGCGATCCGGTGGACACCTGGTTTAGCAAACAGTATGTGCTGGATAACAGCATCCGGGTTGGTCGTAAGCTTTATGCTTACAATGTGCCGATACGGACTGCCTCAGGAACCGATAGCTCCATATTCATCGATCTGATGTATGTCGATACCGCAACCGATGGCGATGAAACGCCGGTAAGCGGCTTCAGTTATCCTCAGTATTTCGACTTTGAAGAGGTGAACATCTATCCTGGTGCTCAGTATGAGTCGGTTGAGGTGTATCAGGGCGAGGGGGCCTTTAGCCCAAGCTTTCAAAACGACTTCCTGGGCGGTGCCCAGCGGGTAAGGATGAGCTTACCTGTGGGCATGGAGAGTGTGGAACTGCCCTACGCATTCGGCCAGCCCGGCAGTTTGAGCTCTCCGAATACGCTCTATGGTGTGGTGGATGGATTGACCACCGGCACCATCGAGGTGAGCAGCGCGGTAGGCACCATCAGCGGAGCTGTCGTAAGGGGCAGTTTTGGTTTGGTCTTGCCCACCGGAAGTTTTGACACCCCACGCACCTACCAGATCACAATCAAAAACGGTAGTGGAACCACGGTCGGCACCAGGCAGGTGAACCTTGGTTATACCGAAGGCGTAGTCTATATCAACCTCAACTCGGCGGAAATTACGGTCAACAAGCCATACAATGCCGGACTAAGCATGTTCAGCATACCGATGAGTTTCATGCAGGCAGATAACGCCAGGGTGCTTGGTGTGCCGGCGCTTGGGCTCAAACTGGCCAGGTGGATACAGCCGAATAAGGCCTACTCGCTCTATCCTGCGATCGACAGCTTTGCTCCAGGCAGGGCGTTTTGGATGAAGCCCGATACGAATTTCACGGCTATCCTGACTGGCACCAGCACCCCGATGGACCGCGATGCGATCTTCCCGGCTGTGTTTGGCTGGAACATGGTGGGGCTGCCAGTGGATCGTACGGTGGCCCTCAGCGAGCTGCTGGTGCAGGTGAAGGATCAAACGCCGGTAAGCTTCGCTACCGCAGTGACACAGGGCGTCGTTGGCAACAGCTTCTTGAAATATAACAGCGGTTATGAACCCATCCTATCCACTGGCAGCCTATCACCTTGGGAAGGATACTGGATACGAGTCAGGCAGTCCGAAGGGGTGACTTTCATCGTTCCGCCATCATCTGTTGCAGCGGCTTCGGTATCAAGCCGCACGATGGCTCCGTATGCAGCCGCTGCAGATGGCTGGCGGACAGCTATTCAAGTCAATGCTGGTAATGCACAGACAAAAGTGTGGATCGGGCAATCAAAACTGGCTACGACCGGTTTCGATCTTGCCTATGATGCGGAGAGCGGTCCGGCTGATCCTTCGGGCTTGAACGCACAGATCACAGCAAATCAACCGCTGCTGCAGGACATTCAGCCAGTCGTCAATAGGTCGGTATGGCGGGTGCAGGTATCGGGTGCTACACCTCGCGGTGTGATCACGTTAAGCCTGTCCGATCTGGCGTCTGTGAAAAGACTAGGGCGGATTGTGGTGACCGACCAAACCACACTCATCAGCCAGATGCTGACTGGTGGCTGGCCTATCAAAATCAAAACCGACGCAAATGGGCGTGCCTATATGATCGTGCAATATCAAAGGATGGTCTTTTAGTGAACCAGTCTAAATACACTCAGTTTCTTGGCCTTGGTGTCTTGCTGTGCGGCTTATTGCTGACGGGCTGCGGCGGCGGGGGAGGTGGCGGCGATACACCTGACCCTGCGAAAACCGTGACGGTGACCGGCTTGGCTAGTCAAGAAAGCGATGCTCTGGCCGATGCGGGCACCGTGGTGAAGGTGGGCGATGTGACGTCCGTGGTCTTCAGTCCACCAAAGGCGCTGGGCACTGGAGAGCTGTATAACTTCCAGATCACCGTGCCACTGACTTCCAGCAAGGGCAGCTTTACCCAGGGTTCTACTGTGAGCGAATTCCCGCTGACGGCGACACCTGGAGTGTCGCTGACTGCCGGAACCCTTGATCTTGGCACTGTATATGTAGGCACGAATTCCGGGATATGTCAGGTCACAGGACGGGTAGTCAATACGAAGTCGGAGATGGTACCGTCTGCCATCGTGAAGATCGGTAAGTTCACTACCACGACGACAGCTGACGGCACTTTCAGCTTCGCCCAGGCCCCTGCCTGGTTTACCACTGTGACCATATCGGCATCAGGGTATGATACCCGCACGATCGTGCTTGATAATCCTCTGACAAAGAGTATCAGCAACAGTCTTGGCGATTTACGCTTCCAAGATGACATCACCGATGATCCGCCGCCGCCGCCATTCTGAGGCCAAATTCATGATCGGCACCTCGAGCAACGAATGTCTGTTCGAGGGCCGTATCATATGGTATGCTTGATAGTACCATTGCCATTGCTGATGGAGAAGATATGCGGGAAAAATCGTGGATTAGTAAATATGGATTGCAGGCACTTGCCTATATGGGGGTTTCTGCTGCGCTTGTTTTAAGCTATATGGGCATCAAGGCACTGGAACGTTATGATCCGATGGCGCACTACAGTGAACAATACGCCGATGCTGGCATGAACAATGCGGTGTTGGTGTGTGATGACGTGAAGGTGAGTTCTCGCCGCTACACTTCGGTGAACTGGCAGTTTCAAGCACGGCACATCAGTATGCTTCGTGACTTGGGAAGTTGGAATGTTGATGGCCTGTACAACGGCTCCGTCACACTCCCTGGGCAAAAAAAGCTGACGCTGAAGTTTGCCTCCAAAACCGCCTCATACAGCCGCTGGGAACGCCGTCTGCGTATGGAAAACGCGGAGGTGATGCCCAACGCTGGCAAGCTGATGACTTCTGAAGCGGTGTATGATGAAACGACCAGAAAGCTAGAGCTGCCGAAGGGTTGCCGCGGCCGATATATGGACGCAGATGTCGTGTTCAAGAAGGTTGCCTTCAACCTCGACACCAACAGTGCTGTGGTCACAGATGGCAAGATGACGGTCGCAGAGAAACCTGCTCTTGCAGTGGACAATAACCCAAAAGCGAAGAAGACCCGTCAGGTGACCGTCTCGTTTAAGTCTTTTGAGGAACTTCAAGGGAAGACCCGCAAGGGGCAGGCATTGAAGGTTGTGGACGGGGATACTCAGTTTCAAGCAGATCAGGCTACTCAGGATATCGCGAAAAACACGGTTTTGGCAACAGGTAACCTGAAAATGGATGACGTAAAATACTCAGGCACCGGCGATAAAGCCGATATCGAGATCAAACCTCGGCACGCTGTGATCACCGGACACGTGATCATCGTCACAAAACCTTCAGTGAAAAAGGCCGATGTGAAGCCTGCTGAACCTGCAGCACCGACCGCCGATTCCAAACCGGCTAAGGAAGACAAAAGCCTGGCCACAGAACGTAACAAGCCGGCTACAATCACCTGCGATAAGGCTGATGTGCTGTATGGCACCAAGATCATCACGCTGACGGGCAACCTGAAAATAGTTCAGAGGATCACCGAGGGCACAAGGACACTCACCGCCAATAAAGCGGTCTACGACGTGAATGGTGAAGTAATGGAGCTCACCGGAAACGTGTATGCGATAGACGAGAAGGGGCAAGAGTTGCGGGTACCCAGCATGACGCTTGGGTTAAAAGAGGGCGATGAGTGGATCAAGGCGACTGCAGGCGGAACCATGACCATCATTGAAGAGGACGAGGAGTAGACAATGTGGATAAGGATGGGAACTTCACGAAGCGGGGGAGTGGTCGTTGGAGTCGCTCGCGTCGTTGAGGATCCCAGACAGCTACTCGAAATGGCTGTTCACGAAACCGCCGCCGCGTACATCGACCCGGAGCTGGGCTATGTGCTGGTGACCAGAGATGCCTCCATGGCTGAACGCTTATTGCCCTTCAACCCAGCCATTCAGGCGATTGTGGCTGATTTTGGCGGTGAGGACGTGACGATGGGGCACCCCTCTATCCCTATCGTAGCGGATGTTGAGGATGCCACCTCGGAGATTCAAGATGGCGACCTGTTGATTGTGGAGGGATACCGCGGGTTGGTGATATCAAACCCCTCGCTAGAGCTTATCTCCAAATTCCAGCAGATCATGCAGCATCGAAGCCGCAACAGGTACAGGTTGGAGCAGGGCACCGATGTGCTTCAAAGCCTTGATGGGCATACCGTCAGGATGTATGCGCATCTACAATCATCGACCGACTTTATGATAGCCGAAGACGCAGGGGCAGACGGTGTCTATCTTGATGGTAGTTGGGCCTCGCAGTGTCTGCAGGATAAACGCTGGGTAGAACGGCTCATCGAATACTGCGGAGGCCGCGGCATGGCTTTAAAGATGCCTGCTTCCCTCGAGGGTGCCGCGCTGGACGGGTTAATGCGCATTAGCGAAGAGTTGACCGTGACGGCCGTGTACGGGCCTCAGTCGGTCAAACAAAGCATCTATCGCATGGCTGAGGCGGGAGCAAGTCGGACGAGTGAACAGACATGCGGCATATGCCTTAGTCGCCCAGTTTTGTCGGGTGCGGTCTGGCAGCCAGGATCGGAGCCAATAGAGCAGTTTGACGACATCAACAGCCTGTGGGTTGACCTGCCGCCTGTGAGTATGCTGGACAAGCTGTGCGCGTCACAATGCATCGTTCAAAACCAGTACGCTCAGAATGCTTTGCTGACACGAATGGCGGTGACTGGTGCGGTAGATCCCACGGTGTTTGGTGTCTATCTTGGACTGGGGTATAGCGACCTTTGTATGCCGCTGCATTGCATTATGCCGTGTAAGAAGATGCTGCCCATGGTCTCCTGGGAGTTAGCGCGTCAAGCTGTGGGTGAAGCCATGTCCGAAGATGGCGAGATACGGTGGGCGGATCTTTTAGATAGATACCGCATTCTGACTACGTAGCCGGCCACAGCTCGGTACCTTACTGAATAATGGGTTTGGGTATGGGTTTCCGGTGTTCGTATGTCAGTATCTCACGAAAACCAATATGGTAGAGCATCAAGCTGGCTTCCTGCATCCTCGCTGCGATCCGTTTGGGTTGATGGGCATCGGAACCCAGCGTGATCATACGCCCGCCTGTCTCATAGTACAGTTCCAGCATAGTCCAGTCAGGATAAGTCACCATGGGCGGCTGATATAAACCGGCGGTGTTGATTTCCAGGGCGATGTTCTTCTCCATCATCAACTCAAAAATCTCCACGAGCTGATCCCGGAATGTGCCCACCTTGAAGTCACCGAACAACCCTGTGCCACGTTTCTGCGCGTATCCTAAATGGCCGACGATGTCGAGGGCTCCAGACTGAACGGAGTACAGGATGGCCTGATGATATGCCCCGTAGGCCTCTAGCTCTGTGGGGTATACCTCCAGGTATTCAGGGGTCATCAGCATTCGTCCGTCAATGTGATGCACAGAAGATATCACATAGTCGAATGGGTGCTGAATGAGCCAGCGGTGCAGCTCATCGACAAACCACTGCTGGAAGTCGAGTTCTATACCGTGCCGAATGGTCAGTCGGCCTGCGAAATGTTCACGCTCACGCGCAATGTCATCGGCATACGCCAGAGGGTCAAAATGGTGGACTACCGGGTCATTAGGGTCAAAATCTTTGTGTTCTGCAAAGCCTATCTCGTCAAGTCCCATTGATGCTGCCATCGTACACTGCTCAGACATGGTAGCCCGACCATCATGCGATCGGAATGTGTGTATGTGGTAGTCGGTGATGTAGAGCTGTTCGGTCCTAAGCTTACGCATTTTGATGTATATCCAAACAAATAGTATATCAGGGCTATACTGTAGCAACCCTAAAACACTTTAGCACATTCCAAGCGAAGTGTGCCTGACATATTGGATACAATGACAGTGTGGAAAAATGCGTGATACAGGTAACCAGCAGTTAATGGCGCCTGAAGAGATACAAAATTACATTCCAGAGTGGGAAGAAGCACTTCAAAGATGCGCGGCGGTGCCAAGCCGTGTGATGGTCATGGGGATATCGGATGTTGGTAAGACGACTTTGGTTAACTTGTTGGCAGCGAGAATCCTGCAGCATCAACCGGAAGTAGCCGTTTTGGACTTGGACCTGGGGCAGAGTGAGGTAGGACCTCCAACTACCATGGGCCTGGGGTTACTCGACCGTGTGGCGCATCAGGTGGGATACGCGAAGCCTCTGGGAATGGGGTTTGTTGGTGCATTAACACCCGGTGGTATGGGCATCGAGACCATACAGGCACTGCTGCCCGTACTGCCGCTGATTCCGCAGAACATGAGTTGTCTCATTGATGGACACGGTCTTGTTGTTGGCGGTGTGGCTCGAAGGCTGTGGCTGAGCTATTATGAAGCACTAAGGCCCGATATTATACTTGCTGTACAATCTAGTGGCGAACTCGAACCACTACTCCAAACATTTGACCGCCGCCTAGCTAGAATCATCAGGCTTCCGCGTCCCAATTCTGTGGGCACCAAAAGCAGGGAACTGCGCTCAGAACGTCGGAGCCGAAGATTATCCCGCCATTTAGCTGCGATGAAGAGGGTATACATCGATTGGTCAGAGGTCAGTATTGACGGAAGCTGGCTGTTTAGCGGTACCGCTTTGAGCCGTGAACAGATCACTGAGTTATCGGAGCTGCTTGACCTTCATGTGGTGTGGGCCGAAAGAGTGGACAACCGGATATATTCGATGATTTCCGAACGCGAGGCGGACATGAGCCCATTGCGGGTTCAAGGCAGCTGGGGTGATTGCGAACTTAAGATTAGTTGTCAGCACTATTTCAGTCAACTGATCTGCGGTTTGATCGGTACCGACGGATTATGTCGTTCACTTGCGGTTTGTGAAAAAATAGATTTTCAGAACAAGCGGCTCCAATTAATGAGCCCTTACCAACAATTTCAAGAGATTTGCGCATTGCGGCTTGGACGCCTGTTCGTGGATTCATCGGGCGTACCGGGTAGCAGTGCTCCACTAGGGGAATACTACTAATATGGTTCAACAGAAGCGGGGATGTGCCCCCGAACACTTTGAGCAAGCCATACAATACTGCCAAAGTTATGTTAAACGCCAGAACTGGTCGGATTTGCATCGTGAGCTATCGGCTCCATCGATCCAGGCCGTCGCACAACTGGAATCTGCCGGGCAGAAATGTGTGTTGTTCAATGAGGCTGAGTATTCCCGCCGCCCGTTTTCAGACCATTGGGCCATCAATCTGCTGATGGTCGATGCAGAAATCAATATCGTGATCAATACTATGCTGGCAGCGGAGTGGGTGTATCAGCCTAACCGCTCGGTGTACAAGAACTGGGTGCTGGAGTTCACACATGGGGTGAACATGATCCGTGTGTGGCGCGGTATTCCTGGGGTGCGAAAACGCTCCTCTGTGCTGGACAGCATTGAGATGGCAACCGATGGACGGAAGGTGCTGGCACCTGATGTCGCCGTCGCGGCCTTATGTGCGGAATACTGCTTTTCAGGACACGGTGACGACCCAATCAGTTTAATGGCTGGTGGGGTAGCCATTTGGCATGTGGATGACTGGGTAAGCCTTATCACCCGGTCTTACGAGCTGGGATTATGCCGTTCTGTCTATGTTCTGGGTAACCATGCTCGACGCTGGTTAGGAATTGATGTGCCGCATCACCTTCTCGTGACCATGCGGTTTTTGCCTACACCTGTCGTGACGCGTGCCATATACGAAATCGGTCGAAAGCGGCTGTTGGCCCCTTTTGCGGAATGGCTTTGTGACAGGCTCTCATGGATTGACTAGAAGCCTGCTCATGCGGTTCATCTTGTTCTCGCCTGTGCTGAGCCTTGCCATGAACCCTAGTTCTGAAATGCGCGACATGCTGAAGCCGCAGCTATTATAAACATGAATGGCAATGCTGTTAGACGGTAGTACATCCAGATCAATCCATTTCCGCCCCATGCTGGTTCCGGTCGAGATCGCATAATGAAGCATCGCTTTTGCGACGCCTCTATTGCGGTAGACGGTGGCTACACTGAGGGAGCTGATATACACGTTGTCTTTTCTTGGCCATCGTGATGTAGCCACTTGCACCATCAACGATAAGCCGTAGCGCTGGTACAAGCTTTTGGCCATTGAAGCGTAGTTCCACGCCTTCAACCATGGCAACGGTGGGGGAACCTCAGTATGTGTTTGCATGATCATCATACCGGCTGGATGGTTGTCTATTCGGGCTACGATGATCTCATCATGTGCCATCGCTTTATCTTCGATTAAACGGATGAAAACCTGCCTGACAATATCTGGCGTGATTCCCGCCCAGGCAAATTTGGATGAAAAGCCTTCGACGTAGATATCAGCCAGAGCTGGCATATCTTGTTCTCGTAGTGGCGATATATCGTATATATTGTTCATATGTTAAAAAAACGGGGAGACGGGCTGTACCCGCCTCCCCGTAACTCCGGTTCGAACTAGATTTTCATCAATGCTTCGGCAAGCACCCAACGGATGTTCATCGGCACTTTGTTAGATGCACTGAGCGTAGTCAGCAGCTTCGCGGCATCTGCCGTGCCCACATTGGCCAGGGAGCGGATTGCCCACATCATTTGAGGCCCTGGTTTGTTGGCGGATACACCTAGAGGTTTCACGTCGATGTTTGCGATTTTGGAAATCGCTTCACTCGCAAGGTAGGCTACATTCACGTTAGGACTGGCCATAGCGGCGACCAATGGCATTACGGCAGGCTGTCCAATCAAACTTAACGACTGGCTGGCCGTATAGGCCACAGAGCCCTCGGAATCGCCTAAGGCAGCCATCAGCACGGGAACGGCCTCGGGACGGAGCGTCTTGCCCAGTGCTTCCGCAGCCAGTATTCGGTACTGAGTAGGGGCTGACTTCATGATGCTGGACAACAATGGCACTGCAGCCACATTGCGCATCCCGCCCATCGCAGCAATAGCAGCTTCTTTGGTATCGCTGTTACCAGTGGCCCACACGCGCTGAAGCACAGGCAGGGTGATGGGTCCGGCGATGGAGAATCCAACCGAACTGCCTTCACGAATGAGCATATCATCACTGTTAATCGATCGCTCAAGCTGGGCGATCGCCGTTGGAGTGGCTAGACCACCCAGGGACTCAGCGCACTGGGCGCGCAGTTCCGAGGCGTCTGTTGGCGAGTTGACCGAGTCGATGTACACCTTCTCTGCAACGGGATCAACGATATTGGCCAGTGCGCTGACCATCACAGCCCGTGTCGATGGGTATTTTACTAGTGTGTCCATCAATGGCTTGGTGGCTCGTTTGTCTGCCAGTTTTCCCAACAGGTCAGCGGCTCCGTTGCGGAAATAGTCCACCGTCAGGAAGACAACCACATCAGAGTCCTTGTTCAGCAGGGGCAGAACATAGGGCAGCACAGGCTTTCCGATTTTTGCGAGTGCCTGGCTGGCCGATGACTGACCTACAAGGTCTTGCATCACAAGTATCAGGCCAGGAACAACGGGCATTCCTACACGGCTAAGCACCAGCATGCAACTGTTGCGTACGTTCAGATCAGGGTTTTTGAGTCCGTCTAGAATTGGCTGTGGATGCTTGGAAGCAGATTGTTGAAGTACTTCAATCATCTGCTCACGCACCTTCGGTTCTGGCTCCCTCATGAGGGCGACAAGTGCGGCGGTCGCAGCGTCGTTGTCGGCAGCGACTAAGCCTTTAGCACATTGCACCCGCTCGGGGTCGGTGCGTTGTTGCACAACGTCATAAAAAGTTTCCCAAGTGATGACTACTTTTGAAGCGGCCACCTGCTCTTGAGTATTGGTACCAACCATATCGGCCATGAGGCGGTTACTGGTAACCTTGACATACGAAAACCATACAATGGAAACAATGGCGACCAGACCCCAGAACACCGCGGTACTATACTTTCCCATGAAACTTACGACTCCCGTTTAGTAAATAGAACTGTAAGCGCGACGGCTTATCAATGTCTTATTTTGCCATATATCGACTGAATCAGACGAATATATCATATCACAAGCTGGCGGTAGATATATGCATCCTTCTATGTTTGTATAAGTGGTACTATGAATCTGAGGGGTGCAAAATCCGATAGTATTGCACATCCTATCACAGAATACGAGGATCGCAAGTTTGCTAGATGTCCGAAGTCTTCATGTCTGCTTAGTGAAACCGTCTAAGTACGATGCCGATGGATACGTAGTCCACCATTTTCGTGGTGTGTTGCCTTGTAATACACTGAATGCACTGAACGGTCTTTTCCGTTCGGCACTAGAAAGACTAAATCTTCCCCATAAAATTAGCATAATCGACGAGACCGTTGAGCTGGTTAAACCCGAAGCGTTAATGAAGAAGCTCAAACAGGGTTGCGAAAAAATCCTGGTCGGTCTGGTAGGCGTCCAGTCAAACCAGTTCCCCCGAGCAGCAGATCTGGCCGTCAGGTTCAAAAAAGCCGGAGCCATGGTCATCATGGGCGGCTTCCACATCAGCGGAACCAAAGCACTGCTAGGCGGAGCCCAAGAGATTGATAAGCTGCAAAATGACGGTGTCAGCCTGTTTCTTGGAGAGGCCGAAGGCCGTATCGACGAGTTGATAGCGGATGCCATGAATGGTCAGCTCAAGACAGAGTATGGCAGCAGTAATGTGCCAGACCTATCGCAGTGCTGGGCTCCTCCGCTAGTCGATGACCAGACTGCCGCCAAATTCGCCGTTGCCCACACCGGTACCATGGATACCAGCCGCGGTTGCCCTTTTAAGTGTTCATTCTGCACGATTATTCACGTGCAAGGTAATAAGATGCGGTTCCGAAGTACAGAAATTATCGAAAAGCACATTAGGGAACACTACCCTAATATCCCATTTTATTTTTTCACCGATGATAACATGAGCCGAAATCCTCATTGGCCGGAGATTTTTGATAGTCTCACCAAGATGCGTGAAGAAGAGGGCATGGACCTTCAATTCATGATGCAGGTGGATGTGCCCAGCTACAAGATACCGGGATTTGTAGAGAGGGCGAGGCGTGCGGGCTGCCAGGAGGTCTTTGTGGGGTTGGAAAGCCTTAACCCTGACAACCTGAAGGCCGCAGGAAAGACGCAGAACGACGCTAGCGGTTTTCAAACCATGGTCTCCACATGGCATGAACACGGCATTCCCGTCCATACAGCCTACATCATCGGCTTCCCCTTTGACACCAAGGCGAGTGTCGCCCAGGATGTGAAGATGCTGACGGAAGTTATACGCCCAGATCAGGCCAGTTTCTTCATGCTGACACCTCTGCCTGGTTCTGTGGACCATCAGCGGAAGCTGGAGAACAACGAATGGATGAGTTCGGACCTTAACGAATATGACAGCTTCCATGCCGTTTCAGATCATCCGTTGATGTCACGCCAGGAATGGGAAGAGGCGTATGATCACGCCTTCAATACTTTCTATTCACACGATAATCTGGTGAGGATACTTTCGAGTGCTAAGCCATCTTATTACTGGCGAGTATTCAAGAATGCTGCCTGGTACCGCAACTCATGGTTTACCGAACGCGCTCACCCCATGATCACTGGATTCTGGCGTCTGAAAGGGCGTACAGAGCGGCGACCGACTTTCAAGATGGAAGGCCGGTTTAATTACTTCATGCGCCGTTTCAACGACACCATGATATACAGTAAGCGGCTCATCAGCACGGTGCTGTTCATGGAGAGTATCTGGCGTGAAACATGGCTGTTGAAGTATAAGCGCGAACTAGCTGAGCAGGTTTCTGAGCGTGTGCAAAACACGAAGGATCAACATAATATCCTGCGGAAAAAACTCAGTAATACCGTGGTGGGGTGGACTAGCAGCCTCTATCTGCATTTGGGTAACGCGTCGGCCCGCTGGAAGCGGACACGTCAACTGGTACAGACCGGGCGTATCTGGGATCCTCGGATTTACCTGAATACCCTATGGGCTAGCGTGCTCAGTGTGTTTGAGGTATTGACGAAGGGCTGGCTATTTATGGCTCATTTTGTCATGGAAACCTAGATGTTTCGGTAAAATGTGATGGGAGACAAAAACCGACATATGAAGAAACTCAATGTGACAATTACGGCGACTGCAGAGCAGATCACCGAACCTATCCTGTGGAAACTAGGACAGGATTTCAAGGTGAAGGTGAATCTACAGAAGGCCAGCTTCACCGAATCTGGAGGCTCTGCTGTTGTAGAACTCCAGGGGGACGTTTCGGAGTTACAACGCGCCATCGCATGGCTCCAAACAACTGGCGTGATCATGGAAACATCGGAACGGGCTATGTTCCCGAAAGTAAAACCCGGTTGATCCTGGACTCGCAGTACGCAAGACTTGATAAGGGTCGGTTGGATTACAACCGGCCCTTAAGTCATTAGCGCTCATGCATCACTACCCAATCACCGAAACCGAGGCTGTACAGGTAAGTGGGGTTGCTGACCTGCTTCACCGTGAAGATATAAAGCCGGACCGACGTGCTTTGTGGCTTAGGGGCAAATATGAGCCTGAGCTTTGTCAGGCCGCTTTGGAACTGCTTCAGGCTCGTGAGAAGGCTGCTGGTCGATATCAGCACGCAGATCGCATGTATTTCACGAAACATTCTCTAGAACAGGCCACTGATGCAAATATAGCTGACTACCATGCCTCGTTGTTTCCCAACGATGCCGTGGTGCTTGATGCAGGTTGCGGTTCAGGCATAGATAGTATAGGCTTTGCCAAGCACGGTAGTCGTGTTGTGAGTGTGGATATTGACCCCGTTCACTGTATATATACGAGGCTGAACAGCCAGTTATGCGATGTGGCCGACAGGCTGACTGTAGTCCATGCCGATTTGATGCAGTGGCCTGTCAACCGAGCCAAATGGCTGTTTGCCGACCCCATGCGGCGCAGCGAGCAAGGGCGGCTGCTGCTGCCGGAGCAGTGGAAGCCACCGCTGTCATTCTATCTTGAGTCAGGAGCATCTAGTGGAGTTATCAAAGCTTCGCCTATGCTCAAGCCGGACCGGACTCTGCTGAACGGTCGGCAGATCAGTTATCTTGAGAGTAGCAGTGAGTGTAAAGAGGCTATGATCAGTTGGGGGAGTTGCTCATGCCATCCTGGCCAGGTTGTGGCTGTTCATGTCGGCTCTGGATCCGAGATTCTCTCCACCCAGCCACAGTGCGACGATGTCAAACCAATCGGTCGGTACCTGTATGACCCATCGGCATCGGTGTTGGCTGCCGACCTGCTTCCGCAACTGTCTGACCAGATTCAAGCCTGGAGGCTTTCACCATATTGTGGTTACCTCAGCGGTGACAAGCTCATAGCCAGCCCATTCGCGCGGGCGTATGAAGTCGTCCGGGTTTTCAAATACCGAAAATCCACCATGAAAAGCTACTTGTCCGACAGATCCATCAGCCAGGTGATCATCAAGAAAAGGGGACTGCCGGCCGATTGGGGGCATGAGTGGGTGAGGCCTGATCAGGGTGGGGGAGAGATCGGTTTGTTTGCAGCATTCCCAGTGCAAAACAGGCTTGATGTATGGGTTGCTCATTTATCAAATGAGCCAGTTGGAGCAGCCATCGGCTGATTGAGACATCGTGTAAAGCGCGCTTAGAAAGTGTGACGCCGGCGCCTCATTACCCACAGAATGCATTAGTGAGCCGTAACCAAAATTGCGACGATATGCTGGAATCAGGTATCATGAGGTAGGCGCAACCGCTACAAATCAAGCAGAGGTTAACGAGCTTATGCTCAACTCATATATCCCCGTGTTGCTCATGCTAGTGCTGTCGCTATTACTCGCGATTGTGCTTGTTGTGTTCTCTTTTCTCTTCGGCCCCAAACGCGGTAACAGTTTAAAATCGGAACCCTATGAATGCGGAGTGACCCCGGTAGGATCAGCACGCGAGAGATTTCCTGTACACTTTTTTCTGATTGCTATGTTGTTCATCGTATTTGATGTTGAAACTATTTTCCTATACCCCTGGGCAGTTGTCTACAGAAGCTGGGATAAAGCCGGTATGATGTTCAACCTGGTAGAAATGGCTGCGTTTGTGGCCATCTTGTTCGTGGGATATTTCTACATACTTAGCCGTGATGTGTTTGACTGGTCCAAAGCCAATAAAAAATATTCGCCCCGAGAAGTAAAGCTGAGTGAAACAGCGATCCCTCATTCTATAGCTCAGGGGGGCAAAACAGATGACTAGCATTTCTAAGGGTAGCAGTGAGTTCCAACAATCCCTCGTAGATGCAGTAGCGAAACGCTTTGGTAGTGCTGTGCTGAACACCAACCAGTTTCGAGGCGACCAATGGCTGCTGATATCGGCTGCCTCTCTGCCCGACATCCTAACCTACCTGCGTGATACCACTGAATTTCAGATGAACTTCCTTTCGGATATAGTCGGTGTCGACATGCTGGGTAGAAGCCAGCCTCGTTTTGAGATCATCTACAACCTGTACAGCATGTTCAACTTCAATAGAGTGTTTTTAAAAGTAGCCGTAGATGAAGGCCAGCCTATTCCTTCGGCAACCGCTGTTTTCCCCGGCGCCGATTTTCCTGAGCGCGAGATATATGATATGTTCGGAGTGAAGTTTACGGGCCACCCAGACCTCACCCGCATTCTCATGCCCGATGACTGGGTAGGCCATCCTCTGCGGAAAGATTTCCCACTTGGTGGTGAAGAAATTGAATTTACCCAAGACACACATGGTCCTTCCACCTCTGAAGAACAGCAGCCATATCCCGGCAGTTCCTTTTTTGGCATTACCGGCTCATCGGAACGTGAAGAGTAATGGCAGATGAGATCATGAACAACAACCAACAGCCAACCGCCAACCTGACCGGCGATTTGAGCCGAATGTTCGAGCACGCTGACGACGGCTCGATGATCATCAACATGGGGCCACAGCATCCGTCTACCCACGGTGTTCTGCGCATCGTGCTTGAGCTCGAAGGCGAATTGATCAGCAAAGCCCGCCCGATCATCGGATATCTGCACACAGGTATTGAAAAGAGCTGCGAGTATCAGCCCTATAAAGGCGTCATCCCGCTTGTGGAACGCATGGACTACCTGAGTGCCTTCAACAACTCGTTAGCATATGTGCTGAGCGTGGAAAAGCTGATGGATGTTGAGATTCCTGAGCGTGCGGCCTGGTTGCGGATGATTTTCAGCGAACTGCAGCGCATCGCAAGCCACCTGGTGTGGTTGGGCACGCACTGCCTTGATCTGGGAGCCATGACGGTGTTCTTCTGGTGTTTCGCACAACGCGAAACCGTCCTGAGCATATTTGAAGAGTTCTCAGGTGTACGGATGTTCCCCGCTTGGCAGCAAGTCGGCGGCTGGAGGCAAGACGTGCCTGCTGGTCTGCTGGACAAAGTGCGCGCATTCGCCGCTCAGTTCCCGAAAGAGCTTGATGACTACGAGGGCATTCTGACCAAGAATCCCATCATCATGGAGCGCATGCAGGGCGTAGGCAGCATTAGTGCCGATACACTGATCAGCCTGGGTATCAACGGCCCGATGTTAAGGGGCAGCGGTGTGGCTCATGATGTGCGTAAGGCGAACCCTTATCTCTTCTATGATCGGGTTTCATTTGACATCCCTACTGGATCGCAAGGCGATGTGTATGACAGGTATCAAGTGCGCGTCATGGAGATGAGACAATCCACGCGGATCATCGACCAGTGTCTTGATGTGATTCCTGAGGGGCCTGTGTCCATTGACGACCGCAAGATGGTACCGCCGCCTCGTCCTGAACTTGATACCAGTATGGAAAGTGTCATCCACCACTTCAAGTTGTGGACAGAAGGTTATCGGCCGCCTGTTGGTGAGGCCTATGTGCCCGTTGAAGGCCCAAAGGGTGAGATTGGCTACTATGTGGTCAGCGATGGCTCTTCCAGGCCCTGGCGAGTGAAGACCCGTCCGCCGAGTTTTATGAACCTGCAATCACTGGCACCGATGTTGCGCGGTCACCTTGTGGCCGACGCCGTGGCGATTATTGGAAGTATCGACATCGTCCTTGGCGAGATCGATAGATAGAAAGGAGCCACAACACACCGATGAATATACAAATTAACCCACCTGCTGACTGGGATAAAAATATCAAACTGCAGTTTTCTGAGCTGGCTGTGAAGCAGCTTCAGAAGCTGGAGTCGCACTATCCAACGCGAAAGTCACTGATCATCCCTGCATTATGGATTGCTCAGCGGGAATATGGCGGCTGTCTGAATGAGCAGGCCATCCGTGAGGTGGCTTACCGTGTTGGTGTTCCCGAAATGGAAGTGGATGGCGTGGCCAGCTTCTATACGATGTTCAACAATAAACCCGTGGGACGGATATTAATCGAGGTCTGCACAAACCTCACCTGTTCCCTCTGCGGAGGGCTTGAGGTTCTAGCGCATGTTGAAAAGCGGCTGGGAATTAAGGCTGGGGAGACCACACCAGATGGCACTTACACCTTGATGGCGGTAGAGTGCGTGAATGACTGCGGTCATGCTCCGGTCATTCAAGTGGGCAACAAGTATTTTGGGGATATGACTCCGGAAAAGATTGACGTCATGTTAGATATGGTCGCTGCCAGTGGAGACCAATCGGTGGTCACAATGGCTGATACCGTAGTAGCTTGTTTACTGACTGAGAAAGACCAGCAGGAGATCGGAGCTTAGTATGGCAGAAATTCACGTACTGAGTAGTTACCTTGATTCTCCCGGCCTGGAGAAGATAGACGCGTATACCGATCACGGCGGATATAAAGCACTTAAGAAAGTGCTGGGTATGGAACGCCAGGCCGTCATTGACGAGGTGAAAGCCTCGGGCTTGCGGGGACGTGGCGGTGCCGGATTTCCCACATGGATTAAGTGGAACGGTATACCGAAGAACACTGATCAGCCTCACTATATTCTGGCAAACGGCGATGAAGGGGAACCAGGAACCTTTAAAGACCGCGAGCTGATGATTCGAAACCCTCACCAGTTGGTAGAGGGTATGATCATCGCAGGATATTGCACACTGAGTGCCTCCGGGTATGTCTATATCCGTGGCGAGTATACCGAACCGGCATCTGCTGTTCGCAAAGCTATCGATGAAGCCTACGCAGCCGGATATCTAGGATCCAACATCCTGGGTTCAGGATTTAGTTTTAATCTTTATGTTCATATGGGTGCCGGCTCTTACGAATGCGGTGAAGAGAGTGCGTTAATGAGTTCGCTTATGGGTGAACGTGGTGAACCGCGGTTGAAATTCCCGCACGCGCCTCTGCCCACAATCAGCGGTGCCTGGAACTGCCCTTCGGTGATCAACAATGTGGAAACATATATGGCTGTCCCGCCGATCATTGCTCAGGGCGGAGCCTGGTATGCCAGCATGGGCACCGAAAAGAGCTGCGGAACAAAGATGATGAGTGTCTCCGGCCATGTGAATAAGCCGGGGAACTACGAGATTGAACTGGGCACGCCCATCAATGAGTTGCTTGAGCTTGCCGGCGGCGTGAAAGGCACACTTAAGGCCATCATACCTGGTGGTTCGTCCGTGCCGATTCTTCCTGCGGCGAAGTGCCAGTTCACTGTCGATTACGAAGGTATTCAAGCGGTTGGTTCTATGCTGGGATCCGGTGCCTGCATGGTGCTGAACGATACTGTCTGCATCGTGCGGTTTATGCAGCGTACCGCATCATTCTATGCACACGAATCCTGCGGGAAATGCACGCCATGCCGTGAAGGCACTAAGTGGATGTCCAAGATCCTGGACCGGATCGTGGCCGGCAACGGCTGCGAGGATGACATTCAGACCCTGCTTGATGTCTGTGATCAAATTGATGGCCGTTCGTACTGTGCACTTGGTGACGCGGCTGCTTGGCCAATTAGGGCCGGCATACTGAATTACCGAGAAGAGTTCGAATATTACATCAAAAACGGGCGTTCTATGGTAGAGAACGCATGCAACAGGGCTTAAACCCCAACCACCCGAGGTAAACTCATGGCCGATGTGCCTTTAGTAAATATAGAGATCAACGGGATAGCGATCCAGGTTCCAAAAGGTGAGATGATTATTGAATCCGCCCGACGGCTTGGTATTGAGATTCCCTACTTTTGTTACCACAAGCTGCTGGGCAGTGAACAGGCGGCGAACTGCCGTATGTGTCTGGTCGAAATCGGATCAAAAATGGCCGATGGCAGCGTGCGTATGATGCCGAAACCGCAAACAAGCTGTACGATGGCTGCGGCCGAAGGCATGGTTGTGTTGACGGACACCGAAAAGGTGGAAAAGGCCCGTCGAGGCGTCATCGAGTTCTTATTGATCAACCATCCACTCGACTGCCCGATCTGCGACCGTGGCGGCGAATGCCCTCTGCAGAATAACACCCTTCATTTCGGAACCGACCGCAGCCGGTATTTAGAACAGAAGCGGCATCTGGCGAAAGCGATGCCGATCAGCGATTATGTGACTCTCGACCGCGAGCGTTGTATCCATTGCGCCCGCTGCACCCGCTTTACCGATGAAATATCGGGCGACGCCCAACTGGGCTTCATGAAACGCGGCAGTCATAAATATATCACCACGATGCGGGATACCACCTTCACCTCTCGGTTCAGCGGCAATGTCGTTGAACTCTGCCCAGTCGGTGCGCTGACCAGCCGTGTTTCACGGTTCCGCTCACGCCCCTGGGATATGCAGTCGCAGAAGAGCGTATGCATGAAGTGCAGCAACGGCTGTAGCATCTGGCTGGATTACCGCCCGGGCCGCTTGATGCGTGTGCTGGGCCGTGAGAACGTGCAGGTGAATGATGAGTGGACATGCGATAAGGGCAAGTTTGGCTACGAGGACCTGGCGAATGAGCGTCGTTTGAAGAATCCGCTGATCCGCGAAAATGGCAAATTCGTTGAGGTGAGCTGGTCTAAGGCTTATGAGACCATCGCCAAAGGGCTAAAAGCGGTCATCGACTCCGATTCGGCAAAGGCGGTTGGTGTGATTGCAGGTTCGTCGATCACCAATGAAGGCGCTTATATACTTCGGAAGTTCGCCCAGGATGTGGTGGGCACGCCCAATATTGGCTCTAAGATGACCCTTGGACAGTTCACATACGCTGGAAAGCCTGGCGGTGATGATGCCTCGGTGTGGATGGACCTCACCATAGCTGAGATAGAACAGGCCAAAAAGATCATTGTGATTGGCAGTGACCTGATCGATGAACAGCCCATCGTGTTCCTAAGGGTGCGGAAAGCGGCGACGAAGTTTGGTGCTAGTGTGGTATTCATCAACGAGCAGCGCACCGAGAGCAGCCAGCGCATTCATGGATGTGACGAAGTAACCGTGGGCGAGGGTGGCATCCCCGAACTGCTGACTACCCTGAAGTCACAGTTTACCTCCGCCAATGGGGCACCTGAGGTCGCGAAGATCGCAGAAATGTTCCGAAGCGAGAACACCGTCATCCTGTGTGGCTCGAAGGTTGTCGATAGTGCTTCATATCCTGAGTTGGCTGAGGCGGTGAAGACCATCGCCGAACACAACGGTGCGAAAGTCGGCATGATGCTGCCGGAATCCAATAGTTACGCAATGGGGATTCTAGGCATCACTCCCGGTGAGGGAGCCATGGGCACGGAGCAGATGCTGCACTCGGCAGCGGCTGGGAACTTGAAAGCGCTTATTGTAGATAGCTGTGATCTGTTGAACCGCTACTC
This sequence comes from Armatimonadota bacterium, assembly GCA_963677485.1. Lineage (GTDB taxonomy): Bacteria > Armatimonadota > HRBIN16 > HRBIN16 > HRBIN16. The sequence continues at coordinate 4,355,532 of OY781964.1, forward strand.
AGATAGGTCTTTGGTGGACTCTGCACTCAGCCAGGTATCACTGCTGGTGGTTCGAGATACCTCTCTGACCGAAACAGCCGAGTATGCAGATGTGGTGCTTCCTGCCGCGCCGCTGCCTGAGTTGGAAGGCACGGTCACGAACATCGAAGGCCGCGTTCAGCAGATACGCAAAGCTTACGAAGCGATCGGCTTCGACACTCGGTCAGCCATGCAGTGCTATTCTGAGCTGTCAGTTTACCTTGGCAAATCATTGGCTGTGTTTACAGCCTCGGATGTGCTGGACGAAATCGCCCGTGTTGTTCCTGAATTCGAAGGAATTAGCTCAAAATCTATAGCTGGCGTTGGTCAACTACTTCATAAACCTAATGTAGACAAGGTGGCACCAGATGAGAATTAGGACCGCCTTTCACATGAATAAACTGAGGTCACGCGATTGTTAAACCAGATGCTTAGCAATCCATGGATCGTAATTCCGATACGGATACTGATCGTCTTCGGCTTCGTATTGGGTTTTGTGCCGTTTCTGGTGTGGATTGAAAGGCGTGTGTTAGCCTTATTCCAACTACGGAAAGGGCCGAACCGAGTCGGAGTGGCTGGTTCGATGCAGTCATTCGCTGACGGCATCAAACTGTTCTTTAAAGAAGACATCATCCCGTCCAAGGTAGATTACTTAATCTACTATCTGGCACCGATCCTGTTCTTGACTACCTCTCTGGCGGCCACAGCGGTAATCCCCTGGGGTTATGATCGACGCCTTAGCCCAATCGCCTCTGACATAGCTGGTGCGGATGTCAATATCGGCATCTTGTTTTTGCTGGGCATGGCCTCGCTGACCACGTACGGTGTGATCTTTGCAGGATGGGCATCCAACAACAAGTATTCCTTGTTGGGCGGACTCCGCGGTTCTGCACAGTCTATCTCCTATGAGCTTTCGATGGGGCTGACGATCGTGGCTGTGGTGTTGATGAGCGGATCGCTCTCTCTGCGAACCATCGTGGAAAACCAGGCTGGCTCGATGTTACACTGGCACTTCCTTCAGTTTTTCCCCTTAGGGTTGATCTCCATGGGGATATATATGATCTCGATGCTGGCTGAGACCAACCGGGCACCGTTCGATCTACCGGAAGCTGAGACTGAGCTGATTGGCGGCTACCATACTGAATACACCTCGATGAAATTCGCGATGTATTTCATGGGTGAGTATGCCAACATGATCGTCATCTCTTCGATCATGGTCTGCCTGTTCTTTGGCGGCTGGTATCCACCGATACCTGCCCTGTCGTTCATTCCCGGCCCGATCTGGTTCACTGCGAAGCTGTTTGCATTCCTCTACCTGTTCATCTGGGTGCGAGCCACACTGCCTCGACTCAGATTTGACATGCTGATGCGTTTTGGCTGGATACGGCTATTGCCTATTGCCTTGGTGAACCTCTTCCTGGTGGCATCATGGTTACTGATCAGGTGGGGTAAATAACATGCAGATACTGCTTTTTTCTTTGATGGCTTTGGTGATTGTGGTGTGCTGCATCGGGGTGGTAGCCACAAAGAACCCGGTCCGTGCTGCCTTAATGCTGGTGTCCAACTTCATTGCGCTGGCTGTGTTATATGTCATGCTGTTTGCCCAGTTTGTGGCTGCTGCTCAGGTGATCGTATATGCGGGTGCCATCATGGTGCTGTTTGTGTTCACCATTATGCTGCTGAATCTATCAGGCGACACCCCATTGAGTTCGCCAGGCAGCCTGCGCACACCATTCGTGGTGGGGCTTGGCTCGATGATGTTCGTGGTGATCACACTTGGTGTATTCAGGTATTTTAGTAACGCAGCGTCGGTCAGCCAGGACACCACAAATAATGTAGGCACTGTCGAGACGGTGGGTAAGTTCCTCTTCACGAAATGGGTCTATCCATTTGAACTCACCTCCATATTGCTACTGGTGGCTGTCATAGGTGCCGTAGTAATGGCCAAAAGGAGGATCGACTAGTGAATCTCCAGCAAATACTCGCCATGCCGGTGCCAATCTGGGCTTATCTTTCACTGAGTGCATTCATGTTCACCATGGGTGTGATCGGTGTGGTTGTGAAGCGCAACCCCATCGTCATCTTCATGTGTATTGAACTGATGCTGAATGCGGCGAACCTGGCGTTCCTGGCTTTTGCCCGATTACACGCCGACTTCGCTACACAGGTCTCAGGACAGATGTTCGTGATCTTCGTGATGGCGGTTGCGGCGGCTGAAGTGGCGGTGGGCTTAGGCATCATCGTGGCTGTGTACCGGCTACGCCATACCATTGATATCGACGAGATGAATCTACTGAAATTCTAGGAGCCCACAAGGTGAACCCTTTCAATATAGCTTGGTTAGTGATTGCCCTGCCACTGCTCGGGTTCCTTTTTCACGCCTTCTTTGGGAAGATGGTCGGAAAAAGGATCGTGGGCATTGTAGGGAGCCTATTGGTTTTTGGCTCCTTCGGCATTGGCTTGCATCTGTTATCTTTGCTACTGCAGCGACCGGATCACGATCGGCAGGTAATATCTACCATGGCCGACTGGATCACGGTAGGGAAGTTTCATATACCTTTTGAACTGCTGATTGACCCGCTTTCATTACTCATGGTGCTGATTGTCACCGGCGTGGGCGGATTGATACATGTCTATTCCACCGGCTATATGGCTGATGACCAGGATTATGCCAGGTTCTTTACATACCTGAACCTGTTCATTTCGATGATGTTGACATTGGTATTAGCGAATAACCTGGTCTTGATGTTCGTCGGCTGGGAGGGTGTAGGGCTGTGTTCATACCTTCTGATCGGTTTTTGGTATAACCATAAAGCGAATGCATTAGCCGCAAATAAGGCCTTTATCGTCAACCGTGTCGGTGACTTTGGCTTCATGCTGGCCATATTCGTCGCCTTCACGATGTTTGGCACCGTCTCATTCATCGGAACGAATGGCCAGGAAGGCATGTTTGCCAAGGCACTTTCGATGAACGCAGCTGGAGCATTGAGCGTGTCCGGCATTACAGCACTTGCGTTACTGATGTTCTTTGGTGCCACTGGCAAGAGTGCGCAGTTCCCTCTATACTTCTGGTTGCCTGACGCCATGGCAGGCCCAACGCCTGTTTCTGCACTAATCCATGCTGCCACTATGGTGACGGCTGGTGTGGTGTTGGTGACACGCTGCCACGTGTTCTTCTTGTTGGCACCAACCGCGATGATGACGGTAGCCATCATCGGCGCGTTCACCGCAGTGTTCGCTGCTTCCATCGCAATCTGCCAGAACGACATCAAGAAGGTGCTGGCATATTCCACCGTCAGCCAGATAGGATATATGTTCCTGGCTTGCGGAGTGGGTGCGTTTGCGACTGGTATGTTCCATGTGACCACGCACGCCTTCTTTAAGGCTTTGCTGTTCCTTGGGGCCGGTGCCGTGATTTACTCGATGCATCACCAGCAGGACATGCGGGTTTATGGCGGTCTCAAGACGAAGTTAAAAATCACTTTTACGACCATGATGTGCGGCTGGCTGGCGATTTGCGGGATACCGCCTTTCGCTGGATTCTTCTCTAAAGATGAAATCCTGGCGAAAGTATACGGCAGCCACGTCGCCGGTTTCGGCAATGTGGCGGTGATTCTGTGGGCTGTGGGCTTGATTACCGCGGTCATGACCGCGTTCTATATGACACGCCTGATGTCACTGACTTTCTTCGGCGAACCCCGTTGGAATGATAAGTTTGCCGAGGTGCCTGTAGATGACAGTCACGACGCGAGCCACGACCATCATGCAGCCGAGGAGCCGAAGGATGCGCCGATGTCTATGATGGTACCGCTGATGATACTGGCGGTGTTATCTGTGGTCGGCGGCTTCATGGGCGGTTTTGCTCTGTTCAACATACCGAATCTGTTCGAGGCTTTCCTGGAGCCATCTGCTGCCAGTCCAGAGCTGATGGGGGGGCTTGCTGCCCATCTTTCCCATAACGTGGAGCTGGCACTAGTGATGGCATCCATCATTGGGGCTGTTTTGGGGCTGATGATCGGCTTAGCCAGATACAAGGGTGTGCCTACCAACGAGCGCGAAACCAAGGGGCTGCGCGGTTGGGCGGCACGGCAGTATGGCTACGACAACCTGATCACCAATACCCTCGGCTGTAAGCTTGGCAACGGGATCGGAAATATCATGTGGCAGTGGGTAGATGCAACCATCATCGACGGTGCTGTGAATGGTATTGGTTTGGTCATATCGTGGGTTGGAGAGCAGGTTCGCAAACTGCAAAATGGGCGTATTCGTGACTATGCCATGGCCATGATGATTGGGGCCGTCGTATTGCTGCTGTGGATACTTATCTCGGGCAGCCGTGTGGGGTTATAACCATGAAGGCTTTTGAAAGGAGTTCACAGCAAGATCATGCTTGATAATAGATCAATCATAACCGCCCTTACCTTTCTGCCGCTGGTTTTTGCCCTGCTGGTGTTGGTAGTGCCAAACGAGCAGGTGAAGGGGATTCGTACCGTAGCCATGCTGGGCACCGTGGCCAATTTCGTGCTCAGTATTTTGATGCTGATAGGATTCGATGGGAATACGGCGCGGATGCAGTTCCAACAGTCGGTGCCATGGATACCCAACTTTGGTATTAACTACCATGTTGGAATTGACGGCATCAGCCTCTGGCTGATAATGTTGACGACCTTCCTGTCGGTCATAGTGGTTGGCTTCTCGTTTAACATCAAGGTCAGAGTTAAAGAGTATATGTTCTTCATGCTGTTGTTACAGACGGGCATGATCGGCGTGTTTGTTTCCCTTGACTTGATCCTGTTTTACCTCTTCTGGGAAGCGATGCTGATCCCGATGTATTTCTTGATCGGTATCTGGGGTGGGGAACGACGCATCTACGCCTCGCTGAAGTTCTTCCTGTACACCTTCTTCGGAAGCGTGTTGATGTTGATAGCCATCATCAGTTTGTACAATCTGACGGGCGCCAGAACATTTGATCTGGTGGAGATACAAAACCAGCTCGCGACTCAGGGGTTGCCTCATGCCCAGGAAATGTGGCTGTTCGCCGCCTTTGCACTCGCCTTTGCTATCAAAGTTCCTATGTTTCCCTTCCATACATGGCTGCCAGATGCTCACGTTGAGGCTCCAACGGCTGGATCTGTGATCCTGGCCGGTGTGCTGCTCAAGATGGGCACCTATGGCTTCATGCGCTTCTGTCTACCACTCTTCCCTGATGCCTCACAGGCGGCGGCAGGAGTGATCATGACCATTGCTGTGATTGGGATCATCTATGGAGCGATAGTGGCCACCGTTCAGCCTGATATGAAGAAGCTGGTCGCCTACTCCTCAGTCAGCCACCTTGGGTTTGTGATGCTTGGTCTGTTTGCTCTGAATGAGCAGGGACTGACGGGCAGCCTGATACAACAGGTCAACCATGGTATCAGCACTGGCGCTTTATTCCTTCTGGTTGGATTTGTATACGAACGACGCCACACCAGAATGATCGAAGACTATGGCGGGCTGAAGCGCGTGATGCCGTTATACGCGGCCTGCTTCATGATCATCATGTTGAGCTCCATCGGTTTGCCCGGCACGAACGGCTTTATCGGCGAGATACTGTGTCTGCTGGGCGGGTTCCAAGCCAACTCTGTGCTTGGTATACTGGGTGCCACCGGTTTGGTGTTGGGTGCAGTCTACATGCTGTGGATGTTCCAGCGCGTGTTTTACGGCAAGGCTGAAGGGGCGAACTTGAAGATGAAAGACCTGAACTATGGCGAACTGGCTATGATCATTCCACTCATCATCATGGTGTTTTGGATTGGACTCCGGCCAGGTTACTTCATCGACAAGATGCGTCCATCGATCAATAACATGATCATGCAGAAAGAAAAGCGCATTGACGCCACATGGAAGAGCCTTGAATCATCGATGCCATCCGGTACTCCAAAAGATACGGAGGTGGCCAATTGAAAACTCCTGCTGTGGACTGGGCTACTATTTCACCAGAGGTCGTGCTGTCCGTATTCGCCATGGTTGTGTTATTGATGGGCACCACCATCAAAAAGGCGTATCGCAATGTATTACTGACCATCGTCAGTGCTATTGGTGTGCTTACGACGGCCTACCTCACCATCCGACTGTGGACTAAAGAATACTCACCCGGGTTTGATGGCACCTTCAACCTTGACCAATTCGCGATTGCGATGACGGTCATCATACTCTTGGCGACGTTCATTGCCGTGTTGATGGCACATCCCTACATGACCCGAAAAAACAGCGATGTGCCCGAATACTATGCGCTGCTATTGCTTAGTTCCGTGGGTGGTCTAGTGATGGTCAGCAGCACCAACCTGATGGTGATTTTCATCGGGTTGGAAATACTGTCTATTTCAATGTATGTTCTGGCTGGGTTGAGCCGCACTGAGCCGAAGTCAGAAGAGGCCGCTCTGAAATACTTCCTTTTAGGAGCATTTGCCTCCGGCTTTTTGATCTATGGCATCGCGATGCTTTACGGAGCATGCGGCACGGTGGACCTGCATCTGCTGCGCGGTGTGATGAATGGACCCATGGCTGATCCCGGGTATCGCGGGTTATTATTCATGGCTGGATGCGCATTTGTGCTGGTAGGGCTTGGCTTCAAGGCTGCATTGGTGCCATTTCAAATGTGGACACCCGATGTGTATGAAGGAGCACCGACCTCTGCGGCAGCCTATCTGGCCTCTGCGGCGAAAGCCTGTGCGTTTGCTGTGCTCTTTAGGTTTGTTCTGGCGACCATCGGCTTCGGCGTGGCTTCGCAGGTCATACTGGGGATATTAGCCATCCTGGCCATGATCACGATGACTGTGGGCAACGTGGTTGCTCTACGGCAGACCAGTATCAAGCGGATGCTGGCTTACTCGAGTATCGCCCACGCGGGTTATCTGGCGGTCGGTGTGGCGGCGACTCAGAGTGCAGCACAGATCAGCGCGCCTGCCATCTTGTTCTATATGGGTGCTTACACGCTGATGACCATGGGTGCCTTTGCTGTGGCGTCGATGTTGTTCCATGACGGACAGGAGACCAGCGAGATCACCGATTTAGCCGGTCTCTACAAGAGGAATGCGGCGCTGGCTGCTGCGATGAGCATATTTATGTTCTCGCTGGCCGGTATACCTGGCACTGCAGGATTCATGGGCAAGTTCATGCTGTTCCAGTCCGCACTTTCTGTGCCGGGCATCGGTCTGGTGATGGCGATCACCTTGGCGGTCAACAGCGTGATCTCGGCGTATTACTATCTGAGGGTCATCGTCACGATGTACTTCCAGGAAAGCGATCGACCCGCCTTTAAGGTAGCTGGGTTTGGGGTGTCGCTTGCTGTCTTGATCTGTGTGGTCTGCACCATATTCTTTGGTTTGTATCCAATACCCCTCAACTACCTGCAGGAAATCGGCCGACAGATTGCATCGAGTACCACTGCGTTCTAGGTACACAATGATTATATTGTATGTAATCGGTCGTCGTGGTGTCCCTTGTGGGCGCCCTTAACAAGAACTATCGAATGAATAACGGTTAAGGCGCCCACAAGGGACGCCCCTACGATAATATCCGTTTGAAAAGCGGTGCTAACCCAAAAAAGCCCCTCCGAATCTAACTGCTTCGGAGGGGCTTTTCGTAGAGTCTATATTAGCCTTCGGAGTGGGTGCGCTGGCTCAGCACTACTTCGAGAGCCTTTGTTGTCTCTGTATCGAACAGATGGCACTTCGTGAGATCGAAACATACACTTGTGGTGTCGCCGACCTTGACAATGGCATCTGTGCTGAGGTTCGCCACCAGGGTATTGGTGACAGCCTTAGCGGTGAAGTATACAGTGAGATTGCTGCCCATGGGCTCCACGACATCGACATTCATCGATATGGTGTTAGGTGAGCCGGCGGGTGCAAGTTCGATATCTTCTGGACGCACACCGAATTGCAGCTTCTTGCCAACATAGTTGGAAAGGGCTGGCCATCGGTCGGTGGGCAGTACGAGGCTGGAACCGCCTGCGTTCAGAACCATATTTGAACCGCTCTTCTCAAGAGTACCTTCCATGAAGTTCATGGGAGGGGTACCGATGAAGCCTGCTACAAAGATGTTGGCAGGGTAGCGGTAGATATTCATAGGAGTATCGCACTGCTGGAGCAGACCATCCTTCATGACCACAATGCGGTCGCCCATGGTCATCGCTTCCACCTGGTCGTGTGTGACGTAGATGGTGGTGATGCCAAGACGGCGCTGCAGTTTCGTGATCTCGGCGCGGGTCTGAACACGCAGTTTAGCGTCCAAGTTAGAGAGTGGTTCGTCCATGAGGAAGACCTGCGGTTCGCGCACAATGGCGCGGCCGAGGGCGACACGCTGTCGCTGACCACCGGAGAGTTGCTTCGGCTTGCGGTCGAGAAGGTTCTCGAGACCGAGCAGCTGGGCAGACTCTTGCACACGGGCGTCGATCTTGTCTTTTGGGAACTTGCGCATACGCAGAGCGAATGCCATGTTCTCGTAGACCGACATGTGTGGGTAGAGCGCGTAGTTCTGGAAGACCATTGCGATGTCGCGGTCTTTAGGTGCCACATCGGTGACGTCATGCTCGCCGATGAGGATCGAACCAGAGGTGGTTTCTTCAAGGCCGGCGATCATACGCAGCGCGGTGGTTTTACCGCATCCGGATGGGCCGACGAGTACGAGGAACTCTTTGTCGTAAATCTCAAGACTGAGATCGTTGACCGCTACGACGGCTTTAAACGTCTTGGTTAGATTGCGAAGGGTGACAGATGCCACAACTTACCCCCTAAGTATTATGTGAGTGTGGTGATAAACCCCATAGACATCTTACGCTACCAGCCTTGCGGTGTCAAACTGGAGGGGGTGGGGGCTAACGATGGTGTAGGATACCGGGCACCTTATCATGCTTCGTAGGTAATATGCCACATAATAAAGGTATATTATCGACAGATGATACTCTCTGTTCGCATGTATGGCCATAGACCTCAAAAGACGCGACCGCTCCTTCGATTAAGCTACATGCCTTATGTATGCGAGCGTACACACTGACTATGATATTCTGATTTTCTTTCAACGATACGAACTAGTAAAGATCCTTACTGTTCAATTATAAACAGAGTAAAAAATAACTCCTCGAATCTGAGAAATATCCTAAAAAGGGTTGACATGTCTGTGACGACACCGCATAATAGGGTTAGTAGCTCATGGTAATTCGGTGTGTATAAACCATGATGTTTATACACGAGCTTCATTGGGCATCCCACGAAGGAGAAATACCCATGTCACGTTTACGTCTGTTAACATCACCAGTATGGCTTTCCCTGCTCGCACTACTAGCAATAGCACAGTCATCAGTCGCCGCTGTCGCACCTCCTGACGTCACCTCATTCGCTCCTGCGAGTGCCTATGAAGGCGAATATGGTCATACAATAACGATCACAGGCTCCAATTTCGCAGGAGCAAGCTCTGTAAACATTGGCGGACATCCTGCCAGCTTTCGAGTGGTCAGTGATACTATCATCAAAGCAGAGGTGCCGGTGTCGGCATATACATACTGGATCGTGGTGACCACCCCTGGTGGCATAGGTTACAGTAAAGATAACTTCGTCATCAAGCCCATCCCAGCCCCAACCATTACTTCTTTATCCCCAACTAGTGCTTACGTAGGGGAAGTCGGGCAAACTGTCACCATTACAGGCACGAACTTCAAAGGCGTCACTACGACCAAGAAGTTTTCTGGCACAACTGCTGTGACCATTGGTGGTCAGAATGCCAATTTTACCGTGGTAAATGCAACAACTATTAAAGCGATTGTTCCTGCCTCCGCCAGTACTTACTGGATCACCGTTACCACCTCAGGTGGCACCGCCTATAGTATAGATAACTTTGTTATAAATCCTGTAGCAATACCTTCTATATCGTCATTCTCACCTGTGAGTTCCTATGCAGGCGAAAGTGGGAGCAAAGTAACGATCAACGGACAGAACTTCAAGGGAACAGGAACGGTCAACGGCCTATTTAAGGTGACATCCGTTCTGATCGGCGGCAGCCCTGCCAGCTTCAACGTCGTGAATGACACCACCATTATGGCAGTCGTTCCTGAGAACGTTATGTATCCTATCTACCCCATTTCGGTTGCCAACTCTGGTGGGACTGGATACAGCAAAGACAACTACACTGTGATGTCTGTGCCAGTACCAACCATCACTTCATTCACTCCCACGTATTCATGCGTCGGTGAAACTAGATGTAAAGTGAGTATCACGGGCACGAATTTTAAGGGTAAAGGGTCACTTAAGGGGCTCATCACCACAAGCTCAGTTATGATCGGCGGCACATCAGCGAGCTTCAAGGTAGTCAACGACACGTCCATCACGGCTGTAGTGCCAGTCGTAGTCGCCTACGCAGCTTACCCAATCACCGTCACCACCAATGGTGGTACCGCATATAGTAACGACAACTTTATTGTGAAGCCGATTCCGGCTCCGACCATTACGTCCTTCTCTCCCTCCTCTGGAGGAGTCGGAGACACGGTCACCATTACCGGCACGAACTTCAACGGGATTAGCGCTGCCAGTGATGATTTCACTGGTACATCGATGGTTAAGATTGGCGGTACTCCCACTAGCTTTACTGTGGTGAGTGATACATCGATCACTGCTAAAGTGCCAGCCAACGCAGCGTATCCTATTTACCAAATCTCAGTTGCCACCTCAGGCGGCACAGTCTTTAGTGCGAGCAACTTCACAATCAACACTTTGGTTCCTCCGGTCATCACATCCTTCTTTCCGACCAAGGGCAAAGCTGGTGATGTTGTTACCATAACAGGCAAGAATTTCGCGGAGACCACATCTGTGAAGTTCAACGGCCTAGCGGCTTCTACATTCACTGTCGTAAGTGCCACTTCTATCACTGCCACGGTTCCCGATGACGCGACCTCTGGCAAGATATCAGTCACTACGCCCGGTGGAACCGCCACGAGTGCGTCGAACTTCACTGTGCTTTACACGCCTACGATTACCTCCTTCTCGCCAATATCGGGAAAAGTAGGGGATATCGTGACGATAACTGGCACGAACTTCACAGGTGCGACAGGTGTGAAGTTCAACGGCTTATCGGCTGTCACATTCACGGTCGTAAGTGCCACTTCCACATCTGCCACGGTTCCCGATGGCGCGACTACTGGCAAAATTACCGTCACCACGCCAGGCGGAACAGCTACCAGTGCAGATGACTTCACGGTATACCAACTGCCTACCATCAGTTTATTTGCGCCAGACAGTGGCAAGGTCGGTGATGTGGTCACAGTTACTGGCACCTACCTCTTGGGTTCGAGTGAAGTAACCTTCAATGGTTTGTCGGCTGATGCATTCACAGTCGTAAGTGCCACGTCCATCACTGCAACTGTGCCTACCGGAGCGACCACAGGCAAGATTGCCGTCACTACACCAGGCGGCACAGCTACGAGCGCAGATGACTTCACAGTCAATGCAGCATTCGTCTACACTTGGCACAGGTATGGTAGTAGCGAATATGCCCTTACATCCTCTAGAACTCTCTGGTGGGACAATGAAGCTGAGGCCGTCAGTGTAGGTGGTCACTTGGTGACGATCGAATCTGCCGATGAAAACAGATGGTTGGCAGATACGTTCGCAAACATTTATTGCATCGGCTACGATGGTATTCAAGGGGGTGCCATCGCACAGATCGGTTATTACCATGACGAACAGACAGGTAACTGGGAGTGGGTTAGCGGAAAACCTGTGGGATATAGAAACCTCTACGCGATGTTTCCTCAAGGAGGAGCACTCGGTTACATGCATGTCCGTCCTCATCCTGACACGACGTACTCATGGAATGCAAACCCTGAGCATACGGTAGGAGAGAATCTTGCTTACGGTATCATTGAACGCCCGAGCAGCTCAATCCCTTCGATTATCTCGTTCTCACCGACAAATGGAAAACCCAGCGATGTAGTCACCATCATTGGTAGGTTCCTGTCCGAAGCATATGCCGTATCATTCAATGGAGTATCGGCGAATTTTACTGTGAACAGCGATACATCAATCTCAGCCACGGTACCCAGCGGAGCTTTGACAGGCAAGATATCGGTCAGCGCTCCAGGTAATGTAGCAATAAGCGCAGATGATTTTACCGTCCTCCAGTCGGGAGCCATCGCTATTGCAGCAGGTAACCAACATACTGTAGAACTCAGCAGTGATGGCTATTTGAAATTCTGGGGTGAAAACAACTACGGCCAGTGCAACGATCCGTCGCCAAACATTGACTTCATTGGAATAGCTGCTGGTGAGGGGCATACAGTTGGTTTAAAACGCGATGGCTCTGTAATTAGTTGGGGGCTAAATGCATACAATCTGTTAATTACACCTGCTCCCAACCAGGATTTTACCGCCATAAGTGCAGCAGGATGCGTTACTGCAGGTCTTAAGCGGGATGGCTCAGTGGTCTGTTGGGGTGATAACTCCACAGGACAGTGCAATGTGCCTGCACCCAACGAGAATTTCATAGCCGTATCTGCGGGTGACTATCGTTGCACTGGTTTGAAGCGTGACGGCACATTAGTCACTTGGGGTGAAAACACATACGTGCCTGATATAAATCAGGACTTCATAGCTGTGGCCGTTGGACGTTCACAATCCATAGCGCTAAAACGTGATTGCTCTGTTGTTGCCTGGGGCAACAACTATTTCGGTCAACTCAATGTGCCTACTCCTAACCAGGATTTTGTGTCGATCGCGTCAGGAGAATGCCACAATGTTGGCTTGAAACGCGACGGCTCAGTGGTCTGTTGGGGGAACAATGTTTGGGGCCAATGCAATGTGCCTGAACCAAATAGTGACTTTGTGGCTATCGCTGCCTCATATTACCACTCAGTTGGTCTTAAACGCGATGGCACAGTTATACATTGGGGACAAGGTATCCAAGCAATATCGCCTACACAGGGTAAAGCTGGCGATGCTGTGACCATTCAAGGCATGTGCTTGACTGGTGCGTCTGCAGTGCTCTTCAACGGCACGAATGCTAGTTATACGGTGGAAGGTGCATCATACATCAAGGCAATAGTGCCTAATGGTGCCTCTACGGGTAGAATCACTGTTGTTACCCCAGGAGGGGTTGCGACGAGTCCTGTAGACTTCGAAGTATTTGAGAAGCCATCAATTACTTCATTTAGCCCAACTTACGGAAAAGCTGGTGAAGTTGCGACCATATCTATCAAAGGAACGAACTTCCTAGGAACAACACTCGTAGCAGTGAATGGTATCGGAACTTCATTTACAGTAGTTAGCCCCACATCAATGGATGTCTATGTGTATTTAGGAACCTCAGGTCATATTTCCATCACCACCCCCGGTGGAACAGCGACGAGTGAAACAGAGTTTACTGTATATCAATCACCATCTATCCTCTCATTCTCACCCACAAGTGGCAAGACAGGAGATAAGATCACGGTTACAGGTACGAATCTGACCGCGGCATCAGTTGTATCGCTTAATGATATATCCTGTGATTTCACCGTGAACAGTGACACTACGATTAGTGCTACCGTGCCGATCGGTGCGTCGACCGGTAAGATCACCGTAACCACGGTAGGCGGAACTGCCTGTAGTGCTGATGAGTTCGTTATTTATCAGGCTCCAACGATCACATCATTCGCACCTGCAAGCGGTAAGGTAGGCGATAACGTCACTGTAATCGGTATGAATTACACCGATGTATCGGAGGTCGCATTCAATGGAACCACGGCTGCGTTTACGGTCAGTAATGCCACCTCAGTCATTGCTACAGTACCTATCGGTGCGACATCAGGAAAGATAACGGTAGTTACGGTAGGAGGTATGGCAACTAGCTTGGAGGACTTTACTGTTATTCAACAACTGCCCAAGAGTGGAGCCATTACTGTATGGGGCGATAGCAGCAATGGGAAGTGCGACATACCCAGCGTTAACGAGGATTTCGTAACTGTTGCTGGTGGTGATATGCAAACCTTAGGTTTAAAAACTGATGGATCTATAGTCTGTTTCGGGCTGAAACACCCAGATATGTGCCTAGTGCCAGAACCTAATCATGACTATATCGCCATATCCTCGAGACGATATCTTTCAGTTGCATTAAGGAATGATGGTTCGGTGGTTTGTTGGGGAGTTGATGGACAACCACAGTGCACAATACCTGTACCGAACATGGGATTTACCTCTGTTGGGGTAGGCTGGTACCATGTTGTCGGATTGAAGAGCGATGGGTCTGTTGCTGTATGGGGATTAAACGATAGTGGTCAATGTGATGTACCTAGTGATAACAGTAACTTCGTTGCAGTGGCTGCGGGAGCCTTCCACAGTCTTGGATTAAAAAAGGACGGGACGGTGGTAGGGTGGGGAAGGAATGAATGCAGTCAGTGCGAACCACCTTTTCCAAACAGCGATTTCATAGCTGTAGCTGCAGGCGACTACCATTCCTTGGGCTTGAAAAGTGACGGTTCGATAGTATGCTGGGGTGGCTGGGATGTTTTTGCTACTGGGCAATGCCGTGTGCCGGAACCAAATAGGGATTTTGTAGCTATTGCTGCAGGAAGTCAACACTCCATCGGACTGAAACGAGATGGAACTATTGTGTGCTGGGGGTTGAACACCGACGGTCAATGCAGTGTTCCTTCGCCGAATCGAGGATTTATCGGTATAGGTGCAGGTGGTACTACGACAATAGCAATACGTGCTATTCAACCTATATCGGGACAGATGCAGTTGGGTAATTTCGTTGGTGATGTTTCATCTCAGCAATTGACAGCCACCATTTGCAATGTGTTTGATGCTAACACTAGCCAGATTCTGAAGCTATTACCCCAATCAGGCGGTTATTTCTCACTGTCAACCTACCTACAGCCACCATACGACATCCGTATTTCTGGTTCTCATTACCTTGCGAAGAAGATTACGAATGTGAGCGTGGATCAGAGCTTGAATGTCGCGCTAGTAAATGGTGATGCAGATGGAAATAACAGTGTTGACCTGTTTGATTACGCCGTGCTGGATGCTCATTTAAATACAGCAGATAACATGGCAGACCTAGACGGTAGCGGGCAAGTAAACCTGTTTGACTATGCGATCATCGATCAGAACTTCGGCGCAAGAGGAGACTGAGGCACCAAGTCTAACCGTACTTTATCACGTTTTGGTTCCTTACGTTTGGCGTAGCTGCAGTGGTGGTTATGGATAGTGTAGTTGAATATCGAGCATATGCGGATATCATGGTATCCAATACTATGATGCTCATCGAAACTAGCAGCGATAATCGAATTCTACATCATAGCAGGCGGCCGGGCTGCCTGAAGTGTATGAAGCGGGTTGCAGATGCCGCAGTGGCTATCAATCGATACTGCCGTCGCTTGAGCACCCGGGCGAGCAGTCACTGCGGCTTCGAGAGCAGGCAGGATGGCCGATGAACCTAAGATGATAGTCAGGAGATTGCCTCATGCAAGTCACATTGCTTCTTTGCCTTTTATCACTATTGTGCTGTTTACCATCGGGTGCCAGCGTGCTTGCTGACGGTGCCTTAGCCGATAACCCGAAGCTGCCCTGGAAACTGCTGTTTTCCGACAGTCAGGACGTCACTGACGTCTGGGGTAAGCTTGACTTCGGCGTCACACCGGTGAAGCTGCTCCGTGAGTGCGAGCATCCTGGGTTTACCGTGGTGGGCAGTTTCCCGCTGCCCGATGGCTCGTGGGAAGTATTTGGTCAGCAGATGACCGAGATCAAGCCCGGCAACGCGCGTGAGCGCATCATGAACTGGAAGCTGCTGAGGTGCACCACCCGCGATGGTGCTCACTTTGAGAACCTGCAGACTGTGTATGAAGATTCCGCTGTTTACACAGACCACCTTGCGGTAGCCAGAAACGGCGACACCGGTGAGTATCTTTTGCTCAAGCTGAAAGTCGATATCTCAGGATTTGCCTACACCGCCTTCTTCAGTGCGGACGGAAAGAGCTGGAAGGAATATACCGGAAATCCGCTGTTCTACGATGGTGACGCGATGAGCCTGTTCTGGAGCCCCGTGCTGCACAGCTTTGTATGCATCAATAAGAGCCTGCAGCCCTTCCGTAAGCACATCATCGACCACGGCGGGCCCACTGGCTCACTGAAAGACGATTCGCTGCGTGATCGGCGCGTATTGATGATGCGGACCAGTCACGATGGCCGGAGCTGGAACCCCAATGTCTCACTGCCGGATGTCTGGGACCTTCAGGGCAAGAAGGGCTCCATACCCGCCAAATATCTCACGAAACCCGACAAGATCGATCCACCAGACTTGGAGTTCTACAGCGGGAACGCCTTTTGGTATTACGACCGCGCTTATATGATGGTGCTGAACTACGCACCGAGTGCCGCGGAACCGGGGAAGCACGCCCCGCAACTAGATAATGAGTGGTGGACCAGCCGTGATGGTCTGCGCTGGGATCGGCCCGCTCGAGGATTGAATGCTCTGGAGGTGTTTCCGCAGATTCCTCGCCTGGAGACCCATCCGATGGTGATGGGGGGAAACATCGTCTTTTGCCGGAACAACATGCTGTTGGGCATGCCAGAGGACCGCATCAGCTTTGTGGGCGCAAGGGCGAACGGCGAGTTCTCCACCAAGCCGTTTACCATGCCGAACACGGGGGTATTGTTGAACGCTTCGGTACCCTCTGCAGACAAGAAATATCTGGCGGACAGAGCCTATCTGATGGTCGCCGTGTTGGACGAGAAGGGCAAGGTGATACCTGGGTTCGAAGCGGAGAAATGCATCATCCGAAAAGAGGATCGGATTGACATCCCGTTGAAGTGGGGCGAAGCCTCCGCACGACAGCTTGCCGGTAAGTCCGTTCGGCTGCGCTTTTTGCTGGGTAGTGCCAGCATTTATGCGGTCACCGCCGGTAAGTAGGTCGGAAATTGCGATTGTCGGTATTGCACAAAACGGAGGGGGGACACATCTCTGTGTCCCCCCTCGTCATTCGGATTGCAGGCTACTGTTTAGTAACTGCTGGAGCGTTTGGCACTGCTTCGCTGTCCACCGAAGCCGCTAGAGGCGCGGGCAGACTTTGTGGTGACCCCAGACCGGGCGTATCCCTTGGATTGCACGCGGTCAGGCGTAGCCTTATACTGCGAGGCAGGGCTTGGCGTATAGTCTTCTTTATAGGCTGAAGGACTGTCGTAGTCGAAACCCTCTAGTTTCTGCCGTTTCAAGCGAGTGCCAAGTGCGCGTTCGATGGTAGCCACCATTGCATTGTCCGCCGGAGTGACCAGCGTGATGGCATCGCCTTCGCGTTCCATGCGTCCGGTGCGTCCCACACGGTGGATGTAGGCATCTGCCGTGTCGGGGATATCAAAGTTCATCACGTGTGAGATCGTGGCAACATCCAGCCCACGGGCCGCGATGTCAGTCGCTACCAGGATAGAGCATCTGCCCTGCTTGAAGTCGTCAAGGGCGTGCTGTCGTTGTATCTGCGATCTGTCAGAGTGCAGCTCAGCCGTTCCATATCCCGCATTGCGGATTTGCGCAGCCAGTTTGCTGGCTCGGTGCCTCGTGCGGGTGAATATCAACACGGAGTTGGTATCCGTCTCCTTCAGCATCCGCAGCAGCATACTTGTCTTCAGGTGCTGAGGGCAAGGGTAGAGCGCGTGTGAGATGGTCTTGGGAGGCGCTTGCAGGCTGATGTCAATCCTCTGTGGATCCGTCAGGGTGCTGTTGGCAAGCTTGGTTAGCTCTGGTGCAAAAGTGGCTGAAAACAACATGCCTTGTCGTTGTTCAGGCATACTGGCCAATATCTGCTTAATTCCGGGCAGGAAGCCCATGTCCAGCATGCGGTCGGCTTCATCCAATACCACCATATCGACCTGTGCGAAGTTGGTGTTCCGGCGCTCCATGTGGTCCATCAAACGGCCAGGGCAGGCGATGATGATCTCAGTGCCGCCGTGTAAGGCGAGTATCTGCGGTCTCATGCCAACACCACCGTAGACCGTTGCCGAACGGAGTTTGGTATGACGGCTTAGCTGTTTCACGATGCCGTTGATCTGCTCCGCCAGCTCACGCGTGGGTGTCAGGATGATGGCGCGTGTGCCATGCCTTGAGACCGGGTTAGCCAGCAGATGCTGAATAATAGGGATCACAAAAGCTGCGGTCTTCCCGGTACCGGTCTGAGCGGTGCCGATGAGGTCATGTCCAGCTAAAGCGATGGGTATTGTGGCGGCTTGCACCGGCGTGGGCGTTTCGTAGCCTGCGTCCTGTATGCCCCGTAGAAGCTGTTCATCAAGGGCCATGCTGGAAAACAGCACACCATCCTTGTGCTCGGTCACAGTGATCGGCTTTACTTCTGTCTTTGGCGTTTTAACATATTTCACAACCGGCGTGCGGTCGGGTGCAAGCTGGTTTTTAAAGCAGTCGGCGCATAAAATCGGCGTGTTGCCTCTAGGCCGGGTTCGTAATCGGGCCTCTTTGCCGCATTTGGAGCAGGGGGCTTTGAAAATCTCAACCGCGCCAGTCCGTTTGTTGGGTCTTTTGGTTATCTGTAGTTCATGACATTTCGGGCATTGGTTGGGGAAGGGGAGGTTAAGTTCTTCAAACTCTTCTTGCAATTTCGCGCTGAAGGGGAATTCGTTGTGGCAATCTCGGCACACGTACGTACGGTCCTGATATCTCAATATGTGAAGCTCCTGGTTTTGGAATATTGCGTCCGACGCCTGAAGCCAGTAAGTCAGCACTGGAAATGCTTATTGACGAACCATGCCATTGCCCAAACAGCGTAACAATCCAACTATATTGTATCACATAATGGGAAATATGTACACTTTGACTGAGACTAAAAAGAGATGTCTGTCACAATGTGCTACCGTTTGATGCTCAGGGCAATATCATCCACATATTCTGGTGATTGAAGCTGCATACGCCCGCCAGGATGAGCCAGCGTTTGGATGCGCTCGGACTTGCCGGTGAGGGTGTTCACCCAGTTGATGCGATACCTCGCCTTGGGCAGATCGACCACGATGGTGACCTGCTTTCCTCCGCGGATGTATGTGGCATACTGTCGTCCTGGCTCCGCTAATGTCCGCGCGGTAATGCCAGTAGGAGAATCCAGGATGGAGACGCTGTTGTCTGGCGCCATCTTGATGAAGTTCAAGCCCTCGATGAACCTCTTCAACGCAGCCAGGGAGTTACGCAGCGGACGCCCGCCTGATCCAGGGGTGGGTGGTTCCACCTTAGCCGTGCCATCGGGAGCCGAAACGGTGAATGTGTAGTCCAGGTTGTTGTAGAGAGCCCCGCCAGCCATGATGAAGTCCCAGCCGTCTTGGCGGTAGACCTTATCACCCTGTCCTTTAAAGCCGGTTTCGTCGCAGCCTATCACGCCCTTGAACGAGCTATTCGCATTCACTGCGGTGGGAGGGTAGGCGTAATGGAAGTACAGTATCGAGATATTGGGGTCGGGGTCTTTCACCTTAGCGGATCCATTGGCGATGTTCTGAGCTATCAAGTGCCGGACCGGTGTGCTGCGCTCTGTGTCGGCGATGACCGCTGCGATATGCTTCTGCCACTCCAACGTGACTCCGCCAAAGTAGGGCTCGTTGCATATCTCGTAGAACAGGTTCTCGTAGTTTCGCAATTCTGTGACAATCTTGCGTGTCATTGCTTCCTGAAGCTTTGTGAGGTCTTGGTGCATCAACGAATGCACCTCGTGAGCTGTGGCTGTGCCCACTCCGTTGATGTTGTTATCGGCTTTCATGGGACTGAGGTTCCACATGGTGTCTTTATAAAACGGGCAGAACAGTGCGATCTCAACAAATACGCCTCGCCGTCCGGCCTCTTTCATGAAGGAGTGAAGGCGTGCAAAGTAGGCCTCATCCCAGCGGTTCAAGTCGAACTTATTACCACCACCGGCGTAACCAGGTTCAGCACTGCGGGCCCATGGGCAAATCAGCTTACCTTTGGCGGGGGCTAGCGTGTTGTTTCGAATCTTGAAATCGCCAGCCACCTCGCAGTATGCACCGGTAAAAATACGGGTATAGTTCAGTCCGTTGCGCTTGAGCTCGTCCATATATGGCCTGTATGGGAAGTCCAGATTCAACAAAGCGCCATAATGCTCTGCGGATGTGATCAGAACCGTGGGTTTACCTCGATGAGCAAAATAGCGTGGATTGACCGGGTGAAGGGATATCGGACGAAGTGTGGCCATTATCGCATTCTCCTGTGGGTTGGATGTGCATTATGCCGGCTAATGGGTACCGTGGTATGTTTGGTGGAGCAAGCGGGGCTCGAACCCGCGACCTCTACAATGCGAATGTAGCGCTCTCCCAGCTGAGCTACTGCCCCAGATAACCATCGATAGTATATCTATGAGCACGGATTTTGTCAAATGGACTTCCTGCAACAACACTCCAGGGACTGGAAGGTGGCATGAAGTAGCGACCTCAGCGGCGCTACTTTATGCCTGCCATGATGTTATCGCCGGATGCTAAGTGCAATGTCATCCGCGTATGCAGGAGATGAGAACTCAGCATTTCCGCCAGTGTGGTTCACCGTCAGGGTGCGGATCGATTGACCTGTAAGGGGACTGACCCAGGTCAGTTTGTATCTACCCTTGGGCAGATCAGTGGCAAGGGTGACCTGTTTGCCGCCGCGAACGTAGATGGCATATTGCCGCCCTGGTTCTGACAATGTCCGGGCCGTGATGCCTGATGGTGACCCAAGGACTGTAACGCTGGAATCTGGAGCCATCTTTACTAACGTAAAACCGTCGATAAATCTCTTCAATGCGGACAATGCGTTTCGCAGCCTTCTCCCGCCTGATCCCGGTGTGGGATGTTCGACTTTCGCAGTGCCATCCGGTGTCGATACAGTAAACGAGTAGTCCAGGTTGTTATAGAGGGCACCACCAGCCATGATGAAGTCCCACCCATCATACCGGTAAACCTTGTCGTCTTGACCCTGGAATCCGGTCTCATCGCAGCCGATCACTCCCTTGAACCTGTTGTTCTCCTCAACTGCGGTAGGGGGATATGCGTAATGGAAGTTGAGTATTGAGATATTGGGATCAGGGTTCTCTACCTTCTCCGATCCATTGGCAATATTCTGGGCAATGAGGTGCTTTCTGGGATAACTGCGTTCAGCGTCTGTGATGACTGACGCAATATGCTTCTGCCAATCCAGCGTCACACCGCCGAAGTACGGCTCATTGCAGATTTCGTAAATCAGATTGTCGTGGTTGCGCAGTTCGGTGACGATCTTTCGCGTCATTTCCTCCTGGCGGTGTGTCAAGTCGGCGTGTTTCAAGGTATGAACCTCATGTGCAGTCGCCTTGCCTACGCCGTTGGTGTTGTTCACCGAGTTCAGGGGACTGAGCTTCCAAGAATCGTCTTCATAATATGGGCAGAACAGGCTGATCTCAACCACGATGCCACGCACACCGGCTTCCTTGATAAAGGTGTTCAGTCGACTAAAATAGGCGTTATCCCAATGATTGAGGTCGAACTTGTTTCCGCCATTAGCATACCCAGACTGAGTGCTGCGTGACCATGGGCATATCAGTTTGTCAGCGGCGGGAGCTAAAGTGTTATCGCGTATGCCAAAAGCTCCATGCACTTCACAATACACCCCGGTAAAGATACGGGTGTAGTTGAGCCCATTTCGCTTCAATTCGTCTAGATAAGGCTTAAAGGGAAAATCCAGGTTTAAAACTGCCCCATAGTGTTCGGCTGAGGTAACAAGCACCGTTGGTTTGCCCCGAAACATAAAGTATCGGTGATTTGCCGGGTGAAGTGATATAGGGATATGCGTTGCCAATACTAGATTCTCCTTGCGTGTATGTTTGTGTGAGATTTGTATGCCAAACCATGGTGTGGCGGTGTCAGAGCATATTCTATCGGCTCAGACACCGCATCAGGATCAGTTTAGTTCTCAAAACTGTGCATTCGGCTGAGCCAGGGCTCGAAGTCTGCACCACCTTCTTGGATGTTGGTCATCTTGATTCTCCGTCCGATTCGCTCAAACTCGGCGAGTGCAGCGGAGAACTTCGGCTTGTCGGTGATCTTACCTGACTGTGCCATCTGGCAGACATCGGCGTAGAGCACCTGCAGTTTGGCCCCCTCCACGCGGTGGAGTGTCTCAGGATCACGAGCTAGTTTGGTAGCCCGATCGAAGCAGTCTTGCGCTTTGTTCATGAATGCGGCATCGAAGATGCCCATTGGGAACCGAATACCGCCAGCAGGGGTCTTCAACTTACCGGTATGCTCATTCTCCCAGGTATCCCACAATAGTTGCTCGTAGTCCCATATTGGATCGGCAGCCTTACCGTAGTAACCGTACACGAAGTCTTTCATCAGCGACCTGGTGTCCAGTGTGGGATCCCAAAGCTGTTTGGCCCAAACCCAGCAGCGCATGAATCCATCGCCGGTTCCGGGTGTCTGGTAGTTGCCTTGCAGCATCACGCCTTTTGCGTTGTGCTTCACGAAGAAGTCGATGTCCCAAGCCACTGTTTGCCAGTTGGGCATGGGTGAGGGGTAGTGGCTAAAGTTGCAGGTGTAGTCCCAGATGTTGATATCGGCGCCCATCTCTGCCCAGTCTTTCATGCGCTGTTGAAAAGTTGCGGTCTGGTCGATCGTCAGGAATGGCTCTGACCAAGCATGACTGTCTGTGCAGAGCTGTATAGCCACATTCTTGTGCGGTCTGACCGTCTTGGGAGCCGATGCGGTGTCTAGATAGGCCAGCGTAGATATGCGCACTTTGGGATACTGTTTGCCCACGATATCCGCCACGGCGTTGACGAATTTCAATAAAGGGCCTGCCAGGCTGCCTTCAGCGGCGGCGTCGGCCCGACAGATGGCGCAGTCACAGCATGGCACCGAGTCATTTTGTGAAACGCTGATGATCTGCGCGTTGGGGTTTTTGCGCAGTATGCTGATCACGCTCTCAGCGGTCAACTTCACCACATCTGGGTTACTCACGCAAAGCTGACCTGGGTCGCGTTGACCGTTGTGCTCCGAAAAATACTCGGGATGATCTTTGAAATACTTCTCAGGGGGCAGCAGTGTGCTGAAGGTATGCACAAACAGCGCATACTGCTTGTTACCGCCCCACTCCGTAGGCACTGAGGCATTTGATGAGTTCGTCCGGTTGCGCAGCGACCATGTTCCGTCAAACGCCTCCCAGTAGTATGGGTCGCGAATCTCTAGCACTGGCACATAGCTGCGTTTGACTGGTCGGAATCGGAGAGTCGGTTTGCTGGGGATGGTCTGCGAGAATCGCGAATACCAGCGGCACCCGAGGTCTTCTTCCAGCAGCGCGTATACCGCGTTGATCGGTCCTCGGGTCTCTCCTCCGGTTAAGAACAGGTTGCCATCGACCACGTCGATCGCGTAACCCTCGTCTGAGAGATCGGCTTTCAGGTATTTCGATCCCGATCTCGCCAGCAGGTTCGTCTTTCCGATGCTGATCAACTTGCCATCGGGCTTGATGTTGCCAAACTCATTTTGAATGGAGAAACTGGCACCGGTGATCTGCTTCAGCCACTGCGCCAGATCACCAGCCGCTTTTTGCTCCTGCGTTGATGGAGACGCCGGAAGCAAAATGGAGTAGAGCGCGGTACCGGTTCTCGCGAGAACCACTTCAGGCCCAGGCGTTCCTTTGGGTTTCAAGGCGTTCTTCCATGCAGGTTTGGCTTGCGTCGAAATCCCTGCGAAAATGCTGCTCGATATGAGCACAAAAGACATGATGATCGCGTGCTTCAATCCGATTTCTCCTATACTATCCGTTAACGAGTGATATGACAAAGGCCGGAGCAAGTCAGTGCATTGCTTCGGCCTGTTGGTTCGGGAATGTCTCAGAAGACGCTCTGGTTGATGTTAAACGCCGCACAGATGCGCTTCACATCCTCTGGCGCCAGGCCTTCGGCTTCGCCGCCAGCTTGGAGGTCCATAAACTCGTATTTCGCGCCGATCTCGGCGTATTCAATGCGGTCACAGGCGCGCATGACAGATTGGTCGGACCGGGCCATCACGCCGTGTTTACCCCACAGAACGATGCGGTGGTCGCGAAGACCCTGTATGGTGGCGGCCATCAACTCGGCGGAACCGGGTATGGCGAACGGGATATGCCCCAGGCCTTCAGGCAGTTGCACGATCATCTCCGGCTGCCAGCGCAGTATCCGTTGATTCAGATAGCTGGTGTTCTGGTAGCGCTTGATGTGGCTGAGGTAGGTTAAGTGGACCGGCTGAGCGTGGATGACCGCGTGGAAGTTGGTGTTAGTGGCCAGAATCTGGTCGCGATGCACCGCCAGATGTGAGTTGAATTCGCTGGTGGGGTTGGCGAATAGCCGGCCAGGTGCCGAGAAAAGCGTGGCCGTGTTGCCGCCTTCATCAACCTGTATGAAGGCCAGGTTGGCGGGCGGGTTGTCTTTGATCTCGCGCAGACGGCGTCCGCTGCCGCTGACGATGAAGCATTTCCCGCTAAGCTCCGGGAACGCCTCAGGAAGAGTGATCTTCTCCTGCATCGGCATATGGCGTCTGGGGTCCAGAGGCCATCCGACATAGACGCTGATGTTACCGGCGGCGCCTTCAGAGGCCTCAATTTCGGCCAAGCGGCGACCCGCCTCACCGATTAATACCATAATCTCGTTGAAATCTGGATATGGAGCTACTACAGCCATTTGGTTACTCCTGTTGATTGGCGGCAATCCGCCATTTTGACTGAGTATACCCTATTTGATGGCGACCGCTTCGATCTCGACCAGAGCACCTTTAGGCAATGCTGCCACTTGGACGGTGGAGCGTGCTGGAGGGTTGCTGGGGAAGTATTCGGCGTAGACCGCATTCACATTGGCGAACTCCGCCAGGTTGGTCATAAATATGGTGGTTTTGACGACGTGATCAAGACCTGCGCCCGCGGCTTTGAGCACAGCCTGCAGATTGGCGAGTACCTGGTTTGCCTGCTCGGTAGCAGTAGTGCCTACCATTTCGCCGGTGATTGGATCGAGAGGAATCTGTCCGCTGGTGTATATAGTGCCGTTCACCTCAACCGCTTGTGAGTATGGACCTATGGCTGCGGGTGCTTGATCGGTGCTGACGATGTTCTTCATGCTTGACCTCCATGATGTCGATAGTGCGTAACCATCTTCAGTGTAGCGCATCAAACCCGTTCAGTTGCTACAATATTACTATGAGAGTTCGCTTTGGCGTCGTCGTGGTCAACTGGAACACCAGGGATTACCTCCGCAGCTGCTTGCAGAGCCTGCGTGAGCAGCAGGATGCACCTGCTTTTCAAGTGGTAGTGGTGGACAACGCCTCAGCCGACGGCAGCGCCGAAATGACCGAACAGGAGTTTCCTGAGGTGACTTTGCTGGCGGAGACCGCCAACCACGGCTACGCGAAAGGAAACAACCTCGGAACGGCTGCCTGTGACGCGGAGTGGCTGTTGCTATTGAACCCCGATGTAAGGCTGGTAGGAGACGCATTACGGCAGCTCGAGGTCTTTATCAACGAACACCCCGATGCGGCGGCTGTAGGCGGCATGCTGATGAACCCCGACGGCTCTGCGCAGCATAGCGTGCGGGGTCTGCCCACATACGGCAGCCTTTTTCTTGAGACCACAGGACTGGCGAGATTGTGCAGTTGCTGGGACCGCTACTTCCTACGATGTTTCGACTATTCTGTGGCCCAAAAGGCCCAGCAACCGATGGGTGCGTTGCTCGCTTTGCACGCAGACAAGTTTGTTCAAATGGGCATGTTTAACGAGCGGTATCCCATCTTCTTCAATGATGTTCAGTTATGCCGTGATCTGCTGCGTTTGGGCGAAAGCATCTATTACACGCCATCCGTGCGGGGATACCACGAGGGTGGGGCTGGCACCCGCCAGGTGAAGCCCAAGATGATCGTGGAGTCTCACCGGTCGCTGATCGACTATCTGCGGAATGGCCGCGATGGGCACTTTAGTCTGGCTGAGAATCTCAGCGAGCTGATGATACGGCTAAGCTGCTACGCCAAAACTAGGGTTTGGCTGACAGAGGGTGAGCAACGTATACATAAAGGGGGCACCGGCTCATAGAACTCAGTGTGATTATCGTCAACTGGAATTCGTGTGATTCAATACGCGCATGTTTAGGCGGGCTTCAAGCGCGTCTTGATGATCGTCATGAGGTGCTTGTGGTTGACAATGCCAGTTCTGACGGCAGTGTAGAGATGATCCGTGCGGAGTTTCCTAAAGTGCAGGTTCTGCCGCAAGCCGTGAACCTCGGGTTTGGTGGTGGGGCCAATGTGGGAGCCGCTGCCAGCCAAGGCCAATTCCTGCTCTTCTTGAACCCAGATAGCACCGCAGCGGAACTAGACGCAGATGCTTTAGTCGATGCCATGCAGAAGCACGCGGATACTGGCATAGCCGGCATCCGCGTACTGAACCCTGATGGCAGCCTGCAGATGTCCTGCCGCCGATTCCCTATCTATGAAGCCGGTCTGTTTCGCAACACTGTGCTTGGACGGTTGTTTCCCAATAACCGCTACCTGAAGGCCTACCTCATGCTGGACTTCCAGCACGACCGTGTGCAGCCGGTGGACTGGGTTTCTGGCTGTGCCATGGTGGTCCGGCGGGCCTGCTGGGATGCGCTGAAGGGGTTTGATGAGCGGTTCTTTATGTATTGCGAGGATGTGGACATCTGCTGGCGGGCGCATAAAGCGAACTGGCAGGTGCAATATCTGCCGGTCACTTCAGTGCACCACCGTATCGGCAGCTCCACCGACCTGGCGGTGAACAAGATGATCCGGTGCTTCCACCGCAGCCACTGGCAGTTCTATTTGAAGAACTACTATCCCGATAGCAATGTCTTCACGGCTGGTCTGGTCTGGTGCCTGCTGCAAGCACGGGCGAACCTGCTGGTTCTTCGTAACTACATCATCTGGCTACGCACCGGTCGGCCAAAGCAGATAAGGGTATGAGCAGAATATGAGCCGCAAGCACACTAGTACGCCCCCTCCAACTCCGTCAATCAAACCAGTCGCATCAGTGGAAAGGCCTTCAGCAGCCGTTGTGGTGTTGGCGGTGTTGGTGCTGCTCATACCGTTCATTGGCGGATATGTGCTGATGGAGCCCGCCGGATCCAATGGCCTGATAGGGATCCTTACGGGCATGTTCGGCACCGAGAAAGACATCAATATGGCGGTCGGGATATCACTGGGGCTGGCTGGGCTTGCCATGCTTCTGCAGAAGCCCATTCAACGGACCGGCCGGTACTTGACCACTCTGTCGGCCATGGCGATCTGGGTGGTGGTCTGCGCGCTGCTGTCGCCATATCATGCGGATGCGGTGCGTCAGGCTGGCTGCTGGTTATCATCGCTGGCAGTGATCGCGGTGGTCAGCCGCCTGGATCCACGCGGAAAACAGCAGCTCATGGCGGTCATAACCCTTACCGGCAGCCTCGTGGCGTTCATGGCGGTGCGCGAATACATGGGTAACCTGCGGAGTGCTCCAGACTGGCGGGTTTTTGGGCCGTTTCAGAGCCCTAACATTCTGGCCGCCTACCTATGCTTGACACTGCCATTGACCCTGGGTTGGCTTTCGCAGCAGATCAAAGCTGAACTGCGTCTGCTTTTGATGATCGGCTGGGGGTTGCAGGTTGCGGCACTGGTGTTGTCTGGCAGCCGGTTTGGGATTGTCTCTGCGGTGATCGGTTTGCTCATCTGGCTGGTCTGGCTTGCGGTACAGAAGCAATGGGATCGACGCAGGGTACTCAGCATCACACGGGCGCTTGCGTTTGGCCTAATCATCGCTGTTCTCTGCACGGCCCCGTTGCGGAACCGGATGGGAGCGGCCCCAAACGCTGGTGCTCAAGAGCATTCGGGCCAGTTTCGAACTATGACCTGGAAAGGCACCTTGAATATGATCAAGGCGCACCCTGTCGCTGGCGTCGGGCCAAGCTGCTTCGCATACGGCTATGCTCGCAACGCCATCACCGGATACACCCGAACGGCGCACCAGAGCTATCTTCAGTTGGCGTCTGAGCTGGGTATCCCCGGTCTGTTGCTGTGGCTTGGCGTCGGTCTGGGGGGCATCGTTGTTCTGGTGCGCAGCCGACAGCAACAAATCCCCGCACCTTTGATGGCGGGGGTGGCCGCCGGTGTGGTCGCGAGCGGATGTCACGCGCTGATGGATTCGGACTGGCAGATACTGGCGGTGCTGCTGACCCTAAGCGTGCTTGTTGGATTTTGTACCGTGCCTGGTGTTGCAGCGATCGATCGTCCGGCTGCTACCGCAGCACGCAAATTCGCAGCGGCTTTGGCTCTGGTTGTCGGCCTATGGGTTTATTTGGGAGCCTACTACGCGCAGATTGGGCAAGCCGCGATGCGGTCTGGAGATACCCCAACGGCTGTCACTTCGTATAGCCGTCTGCTGGCACTCTGGCCTTTCGACGGCACGGCGATGTTGAACAAGGCGATGTCGCAGATGGGCGACCCAATCATTGATAGTGCTGACAAGATTCAACGGATTGAGAACGCCTGCTCGCTGATGCCGTCACCTCGTAACTACATGATGGCTGCCAAGATGGCCGATGGCCTGCAAAATTCTCAAAAGGCCTTGGAACTATACGAGCGGCTGTTGGCAGTTGACCCGGTGTCGCCGAGGGGATATGTGCGGTATGCTGGTTTGTTGGAACGCCTCAGGATGTATCCAAAAGCTGCTGAGGTGTACAAGCGGCTCGTGGAACTGGAGCAGTCACCTGCAGGTCAAATCCGAGCCGTGCCGGAGCTGCCGGAAACCGACTTTATATTTGGGCATGGTGGGCTGGCACGAGATGCCGCACGCCGCGGTGATGGCAAACAGGCCGTGGAGCAATACCAAGAGGTGCTATTGAAGTTGGCCGCCGATGTGAAAGCGCGCGACGCGAACCCGACGATGAATCTGGCCAAACCACGCGAGATGTCGGATGAGCTGGACGCGCTAGAGCGAGAGGCCAAGAGCTGGTTGAGCACGGACCAATAGTGGCGAGGGGGCTGTTAAAGCCGGGTGCCTTCTAATAAAATCGGGGCCCGTGAACGGCAGGTCTATCTGCAGCTCACGGGCCCATTTGAATCATGCTTGCTAATAGTGGATCAGCGAGCAGACCTCAACCCCAGTCAAGAGCTTTCGGCCCTCAAGGAAATCCAACTCGATCATGAAGGCCAATCCAGCCACCGTTCCACCGACCATCTCCACCAGCTTGACAGCGGCACAAGCGGTGCCGCCGGTAGCCAGCAGGTCGTCGACAACGAGCACTTTTTGTCCAGGTTTGACCGCATCGGTATGCATTTCGATCTCTGCAACGCCATACTCCAGGCTGTAGGCTTGCACCACGGTGTCATAGGGCAGCTTACCTTTCTTGCGGATCGGCACGAAACTGATGTTGAGCTCACGCGCCAGAGCGACGCCGAAAATGAATCCTCGGCTTTCGATTCCGGCGATCGCCTCAGCATCACATTTCCGTGCGAAGTCAGCCATCATTGATATGATTTCAGCGAACGCCTCTGGGTTCTGTAGCACCGGTGTGATGTCGCGAAACAAGATACCGGGCTGCGGGAAGTCAGGGATGGACCGGATGAGCTGTTCGGCTTGAAGTGCTTTCATCATTTGGCTCCTTTGATGGCTTGCATGATCGACTGAGTGTATGGAGGGCGCAGCACGCCTTGCTCCGTGATGATTCCCGCTATCAGGGCTGCTGGCGTGACATCAAACCCAGGGTTCCAGAACTTGGCCCCGTTGGGGGCTATCTGCACGTCTTGAATATGCGAGACCTCGCGGTGTGTTCGCTCTTCAATGGGGATGCCGCTGCCATCGGCCAGCTTCTGGTCAAATGTGCTGAGCGGGGCCGCGATGTAGAAGGGCACATGGTGGTAGTTTGAAATCACCGCCAGGCCGAAGGTGCCCACCTTGTTCGCGGTATCGCCATTCATGGCGATGCGGTCGGCACCGACCACGACGGCATCAACTTCCCCGCGTGATTGGAGGCTGGCGGCCATATTGTCGGTGATGATGGTGACTTCGAAGCCGTCTTCTATCAGTTCCCAGCCCGTCAACTGCATCCCCTGAAGGCGGGGGCGGGTTTCGTCAGCGTATACCTTGATCTGCTTCCCAGCCTCTCTGGCGGCCCGAAACACACCCAGGGCCGTTCCGTAGCCCACACAGGCCAGGGCACCTGCGTTGCAGTGTGTCTGCACACGGCAGGGATCAGGCAGCAGTTCCTGCCCGTAGAAGCCAAGCTTGCGGTTGATCGCGATGTCCTCCTCCAGCACCAGCTCGCTTTCGACGCGCAGCAGACGTGAGGCCTCGGAAGCCGATGGAGCTTTCAGAGCCACACCCTTCATCCGCTCAATCGCCCAGAACAGGTTGACGGCTGTGGGTCGTGTGGCAGCAAAGACCTCGCATGCATGAAGGAACTGCGGCATGAACTCACCACCCGCCTCAGCGATCTGCCGTCCGGCGAGAGCCAGACCACACGCGGCTGTTCCGCCGATGGCCGGTGCACCGCGCACCACCATGTCGGTGATGCTGGCAGCAACATCATGCCAGTCATGGTATTCCACCATCACAAGCTTGTGCGGTAGTTTGGTCTGGTCGATCATTTTTACCGCATCGCCTGCCCATTGAACAGTTTGAGGGATCATGTATATACTCCTGGCCTAGTGGCCTAAAATCGCGTGGTCAAGGGAATGAGAACACTGGCAGTGGTGCTCTATGGGTGTCTTGGTGATGACATCCAGCACGACTTGCTTAATCCGAGAAGAGTTTTCGGCAAACACTCGCCCTACTTCCGCAAATGTGACCGGCGGCACATCGCCCTCCGCCACCAGCCCGCAGTCGTAGTCAGTCACCAGGCCGATACCCACCACACACATGGCCTGCTCCACCGCCAGGATGACCTCGGGGTAGGCGGTCATGGAGATCGTATGCCATCCCTGGTCTGTGAACATCTGGCTCTCCGCAGAGCTGCTGAACCGTGGACCGTTGATCACGACCATCGTTCCAGTCTCCCAACATGGGATGTTTTGTTCTTTAATAGAGTCGATGGCAATCTGTCGCATCTCAGGGCAATAGGGGTTGGCTGCACTCACGTGGCAGACAACCGGACCGTCGTAAAAAGTGTCGAAACGTCCCCGCGTCCGATCTACAAACTGATCTACAACCACAAAATGACCTGGTTTGATCTCGGCTTGCAGACTACCACAGGCGCAAGGGCTGAGGATTCGGCTCACTCCCAGATGCTTCATCGCCCAGAGGTTGGCACGGTAATTGATTTGGTGAGGAGGTATGGTGTGGTCAACGCTATGACGCGGCATAAAGGCCACACTCTTTCCTGCGACCTCGGCAATTGAGATGTTGGCACTAGGATGTCCATACGGAGTATCTACCGCGAACGTTTCTGCGTTGGTAAAGAGCGAATAGAAACCAGAACCGCCGAAAACCCCGATATCTGCGCGAGGTAACTGCATCCCGAATTCCTCCTACACCGAGTAACATAGTATATGGGTGAATAGTTCCCAATCTTTATTGTAACCTCAGAAGGGGTAAATGCCGATGGGTTTCGATGTATTTGGTATGTGCAATGCACTTATCGATCTGCAAGCACAGGTTACCGATACGCTGCTTGAGGAGTTGAATCTGAATAAAAACTCAATGCAGTTAGTTGATGAACAACAGAGCGATCATATTCTGGAGTGTATCGGCAGTTTAGTGACGAATGTAGAGGCGGGTGGATCGGGCGCGAATACGATGATCGGCATTGCTCAGATGGGCGGTGTTGCCAGCTTCTCCAGCAGTGTTGGGCGAGACGAGTATGGCGACCGGTATATCAACGGCCTTGAGCGTAAACACGTTACCCCCTGCATCGCACGCAAAGACGGCCTCACTGGCACGTCGATCATCCTCATTACCCCCGATGCGGAGCGCACCATGCTGACCTGCCTCGGTGCCAGTCGAAACATGACCGATGATGATGTGAACATTACGCTGTTGCGAAGAAGCCGCACATTGTATATCACAGGATATATGTGGGATACCCCGGCGCAGAAAGCTGCGGTAAGGTTCGCGATGCAGACAGCGAAGGAGCACGGAATCACCGTAGCATTTAGTCTCGCCGACCCGTTCTGTGTCGTACGGCACAAAGCGGACTTTGAGCATTTGATCAAGAATTATGTCGATGTGGTGATTGGTAACGGCGATGAGATGCGTGCCTTGACCGACTGCAGTGATCCGCTTGATGCAGTAGATGAGCTTGCTCAAGGTGGACGTATTGCTGCGGTCACCCTGGGTGCCTCTGGATCTGTGCTGGCGGGCGGCGGCAAGAGGGCGCGAATCAATGCGCGTGAAGTGAATGCCATCGACACGACTGGTGCAGGTGACATGTTCGCGGCGGGACTGTTATACGGATTGGCTCGCGAGCTCACATTAGAGCGGTGTGGTCAGATTGCCAGTTATGCCTCAGGCGAAGTGGTTGCCAAGATCGGCCCGAGGGTCGATCATTTGAATATCGCCCATTTGGTGTAGTCATGAAAACAATACGGCTGCTGTTGTGCCTGTGTTGCCTGACTCTGACTGCGGTATGCTGGTCACAGCATACCGACGAAACATCGGATGCGGGCCAGGTTTTGGCCCCCATACTCAGCCTTTCGGAGCAGGGTGATGTGGTTGGTGTGACCAAACTGCTGGACGAAGGCACAGATGTCGACGTTGTCGATAATGCAGGTCGGACACCACTTTGGCGGGCTGCGGCTGCGGGACAGGTAGACGTGATGCGACTGCTGTTGGGCCGGAAGGCGGACGTCAACCATGCTGATGATCGCAAAATGACACCGCTTGACGCTGCAGCACAGAAGGGACAGAGCAAGGCGGTGCTATTGCTGCTGCAGTTTCGGGCCAAACCTATGCTCATGGCATCACTAGGCCTTTACCCGGTACATTACGCCGCTATGTCTGGTGATGTAGCAACTCTCAGGATTTTTGTCACATCTGAGAAGACGAAGAATCTGAGGAGCAGCCGTGGATACTACCTTCTTCATTTTGCAGTGATGTCCAACAAGCCAGATGCGGTCATGTGGTTATTGCAGCACGGGGCAAAGGTGGACGCGGTGGGTTATGATGGTATGACCGCTTTGAACATCGCCGCGCGTGTCAAGACGGTGGATATGGCTGAGTTGCTTTGCGATCATGGAGCCAATATCAACAGAGTTGGGCTGACCGGCGAAACACCGCTATATTCGGCTTGTGCCGCCGCCAATGAAGCACTGGTCACCAGGCTCATGCAGAAAGGTGCCAATCCCAAGTTGGTCGGGGCTAATGGAAGGACCGCCCTGCTTGGGGCCGTGTCTTCAGGCAGTATCGCTATTACCACGTTGATGCTCGATAAAGGGTGTTCGCCAAATGACCGTGACAAAGCAGGACTTTCGCCTCTGCTGCAGGCTGTGTATCGTGGAGAGCTGCCAATGGTGCAGTTGTTAGTTAACCGAGGTGCCACTGTCGACATCACGAACTGGAGCGGCCTCACGCCTCTGTATACGGCTCTGATGCATAGAAGGCAGGAAATCGCCCAGTACTTACTCGATAAGGGTGCCCAGGTGAATGGGATAGACCCGGACGGGTATACATTTTTACATCGGGCGGCGCAAGAGAATCGTGCTGATGTTGCTGGAATTCTGCTGGCTGTCGGCGCGAAGATCAACACGCAGACGGTGGGTGGGAAGCTCACTCCGTTGTATTATGCGGTCACGGAGAGTGCTGATGACATGGTGGAGCTGCTGCTGCAGTCTGGCGCGGACCCGAATATACCCTCTGCGCGTGGTTCTACGCCACTACATGTGGCAGCCGAAAGAGGGGAGCGGGGTCTTGCGCAGCTACTTGTCGAGCATGGAGCGAACCCAGCGTTGAAGGACCGCGACGGGAAAACACCATATGATATTGCAGTGAAGATGCAGGACAAGGGTATGCAGGAGTATTTGCAGGGGTTATCATCAACTAAGGGTAAGTAAAAAGTGGCGCGCCCAGAGGGACTCGAACCCCCGACCTCTAGGTCCGCAACCTAGCGCTCTATCCGCTGAGCTATGGGCGCAATCGAAACGATGGCAACACGGGCGTGATTATTAATTGGCGCGCCCAGAGGGACTCGAACCCCCGACCTCTAGGTCCGCAACCTAGCGCTCTATCCGCTGAGCTATGGGCGCGCGCCTTCGATAGTATACCCCGCCCGAAGGAATTCTGCAAATTCAAGTGTTGTGAAGGCTTTTCTAAGGTATGCCCCGATTGCTTACGCATTCGGGGCATACCATCGTGCTTAGGCCTGGTACGGGGCGACGAACTGGTAATCGCCGCTGCCGATGGTGACTAGAACCAGTCCATCCTGTGAACCAACGTTCTGCACACCGTCCACCTGGCTGAGAGGCTTGCCGGATTCGGTCACGGCTCCGGCGTCGCGCGTGGGCAGTAGCACCGTTGCGGTGGTGTTGGCGGGGATGGTCACATCCAGAGCGATGCTTCTTCCCTCCAGTCGCCAAGAGCTGCTGATGGTGCCGTATATGCTGTCATAGGAAGCCTTAACGTAGCTGATATCACCACCCGGTACCGGGCGGATCGATATCCGCTTGAAGCTTGGTGTGGCCAGGTCGATACCTGCCATGCGATTCATCATCCACTCACCACAGCTTCCGTATGCGTAGTGGTTAAACGAGTTCATGCCCACATCGCCAAACCCGCGTTCAGCCGTCCAACTGTTCCAGCGCTCCCAGATCGTGGTTGCACCAGTGGTGACGGGGTAGAGCCAGGACGGGAAGGTCTTCTGCTCAAGAATGCGATAGGCGACATCCACACGGCCCATATCGGTCAATACTGGCAATATGAGATTCACTCCGAGGAACCCGGTCGCCAGATGCCATTTGCTGCCTTCCAGCAGTTGGATCAGCCGTCGCTTGGCGTAATCGACCTTTGCCGATGAATCGAGCAGGTTCCAGGCGATGCCCATTAGGTATGCTGTCTGGGTGTCTCCTGACATTTTGCCATCGGCTGCCACGAAAGCTTTGTTGAAAGCCTGCTTGATTTTGGCTGCCAGATCGTTGAAATAGGCTCTGTCGGACGACTTGCCCCTCACAAGCGCGACCTGCGCCATAATCGTGCTGCAGCGGAAGAAGTAGGCGGTGCTGATGAGCTGACGCGGTGTGCCGCCATCCATACTTAACCAGTCGCCAAATCCTTCGTCCAGCCCAACCAGGTTGTTTGAGCGGTTCTTGTACCACTCCACCCAGAGTTTCATTTTGTTGTAATGGTCATCAAGCACTCTGGTGTCACCATAGAACATGTAAATGGTCCAGGGGCAGATCACACCAGCATCTCCCCAGGCGGGTGAGGTACCGGCTCCCATAGGGGCCACAGGGGCGATATTCTGGTAGCCGCCTTGAGCGTCCTGAGTGTCATTCAAGCTATTCAACCAGGCTGTGTAGAACGCAGCTTGGTCCATGTTATATGAGCCCGACTTCACAAATACCTGAGCATCACCTGTCCAGCCCAACCGCTCGTCGCGCTGAGGGCAGTCGGTAGGAACTTCGAGGTAGTTGGATCGCTGTCCCCAGATGATGTTGGAATAGAGCTTGTTCAGCAGCGGCTCCGAGCATTCAAACTTGCTGGTCAGCTTACAGTCGGAGTGCAGCACTAAACCGGTGATGGCATCATCCGAAGGCTTGCTCGTGTAGCCGGTTAACTCCACATAGCGGAAGCCGTGGAAAGTGAATTTGGGTTCCCAAACCTCTTCGCCGCCGCCTTTGCAGATATAGTTATCGGTGGCCTTGGCCCCGCGCAGGTTTGCGGTATACAGTGTGCCGTCTGGGTTGAGCATCTCGCCAAACCGCAGTGTGATCGTCTGACCTCTGCGCTCAGATACTTTTAAGCGGGCAAATCCGCTGAAGTTCTGACCCATATCATAAATCAACACGCCCGATTTGGGTTGTGTGACTTTGACAGGATTGATGATCTGTGTCTGTCGCACCGGTTCGCCTGGATGTGACTGCTTCAGCGCTGTCGTGGGGTTTGACGGACGCTTGGAGGCCCCCCACACCGCTTTCACGATGACGACAGGCTGCCCCTTGCCATCGATACTGAGGCGTCTGTTTTCTTTCCGGGTTGTTGATTTGGGAACGCCGCCAACGGTGTAGTCCACTTTGATCGACTTTTCGATTCCGTAGCATGGGTCACTCAGCAGGCCAGTGGTGATATCAACACTGACGGTGTTGTTTTTCACAAGCTGGGCTATAATCGCTGTGACATCTTTCCAGATATCCATTGAGGTTGGCTTAGCTACCTCAACCGCTGGCCAGTTTTTGGGTGTATTAGGCAACGCCCAGTCACTTTGCTCTTTACGCGCATCGTAGTTCTCGCCATTGTAGATGTCGCTATATGTGATCGGACCATCAAGGTTGCATCCCCAACTCTTGTCGGTGATGACCATGTCACTGGAGCCATCCACATAGTCGATATGCAGTTGGGCGCAGAGAGCCAATCGGCCTTTACCGCCGTGGTGAAGCCCGAACCATCCCGATCCTACTGTGGCGGCGATGAGGTTGGGCTGCGATGGGTTGATGATCTCAGTCACATCATACGCAAAGGTATAGATGCGTGAGTTGAAGTCTGTCCAACCTGGTGTGAACTTATCGAGAGTCACAACCTGTCCATTGATCAGAAGATCATACAAGCCAGCAGCGGTGACATAGACCACGGCTCGAGCGACTGGCTTCACTGGCACAAATCTCTTGCGGAACCGAATAGGGGTGTTCTCAGTAGAGCCATTCTGCATCTTCGCGGGCGCACTGATGAACTGTGCTTTCCAGTCAGAAGGCCCCATGAGCCCCATGGCCCACATCGAGCTGATGCTCCAGTCACTGGTCAGGCCCTTATCGTCCTTGATCCTGACACGCCAATAACAAACCTGCCGGCTGCGCAGAGGCTTGCCGTCGTATTCCAGCTGGCAGCTTTCGGCAGCATTGACCATTCCGCTATCCCAAAGGTCAGGCTGATTTTGTTCAAGTTTAGGTAAGCTTGAGGCCACCTGGATTTGATAAGCGGCTTGCAGGGAGGCACGAACAGGGGACGTGATCTCCCAGCTTAGTCTGGGTTTCTCACAATCGATGTTAATGGGTTTTGTGTGGTATTCGGTCCGAAGGTTAGAAATTGAGACTGGCGAGTTCTTGGCTTGCATCGAATAACAGTCCTCAGGTCTTTCAGATCATGGGGGTATCAACCGATACCCCCGTTAGTTAGTCTAGTTAGAGTGAAACAGCAGTGTCACGATCTCGTAGGGCCTCAGCTCAAGCGATAGTTTGCCGTCCGTAAGTGGCAGTGGAGATAGAGCCGCTTCCAGGATATTTGACATGAAGGCTTGATGACATGGGATACATAGGCTCAGACTGCATGATGTGGCGCGCCCATGTGCTTCATATAGCCGCAGAATGTAGTCGGAACCCTCTTCGGGCTGGTGTTCGGCCAATTTGAACGCGCTGACCATCACACCGGCCGAATCTAGCTCCAGGCAAGGCTGGCTCGGTTTGAGTTTGCCTTGGTGTGCCGTGGTCACCGTGGTGATCATTGGCTGGTTGAGCTCTGCAGCTCTGCGGTCTGATCCGGCCTCTTGCCAACTGCCCTTGTAGGGGTAGATGCTGTAGATTAGCTCATGCATGCCCTCGTCAGGATGGTTGTCTGGCTCATAGCTAGACCTTACCAGCGTTAAGCTTAGGGTATTTCCATGAGCACTGTAGCCGTATTTACAGTTATTCATCAGGCTTAAACCATATTCACCATCACCTACATCGGCCCAGCGTAGAGCGGGGCACTCGCGACCGTCTGCGGGACGCACAAGCGGTGCAAAGGGTGTTTCAAATGTGGCAACTGAGCTGCCGATGAACGGGGTGAAGGTGGTTTTCAGCATTGGGGCATCTGTCTTGGCTGTGCCCTGTTCATGCCAGTCGATACTGGTGATGTAGTCCACGCGCGGCATTCCATTGTAGATGCGCATCTTCTGTGACAGTGAGGAGTTCAGGAAGCTGCGGTTGATGCGGATGGTCGCGAAGACAGGGCCCACCTCTTCAAGCTGCACATCAGCACCAGTGATTAAGTGATCGACACGGGTGATGTCGCCGATGTTCCATGCACTCATCGGATGGGGCTGTTCCCATAACACCTGCAGCCGGTTCAACATGCCGCTGGTCAGATTGGCTTCAGGTCCCCAGCCGCCGCCCTGGCCTGCCAGTTCGTGGCCGTCTGCCTTTAACACCAGGTTGCACAATGCCCCCGAGGCAGGGTTGACTGCCAACTTAAGGTATTCGTTCTCCATACTCAGGCTGTCTGCGTGAGCGGCTATGTTGCTGGCTGCTTCCGCTTCGGCCATGGGTGTGTATACCTGACAGCCCATGCTGGGTACATTGAGTGCCACAAAATAAAGCTTGCCATCCGACAGTTGAACCGGGGTGAGGTTCCCATCACTGTCCTTCATTGCCTTCGGTACGAAGCTTAGGCTTGAAGCCTCAATGGTGACCAGGTCGGTTCGGTTCCAAGCGAGTTGGTTGAAGACCACCAGCTTCTGATTTTGTCCGACACCGGTGTCTATAGCCTGTGCTAGACTACCTGCGGCGTCTGACGAGGTGCGATTAGCGATCT
Source organism: Armatimonadota bacterium (assembly GCA_963677485.1). Taxonomy (GTDB): domain Bacteria; phylum Armatimonadota; class HRBIN16; order HRBIN16; family HRBIN16. The sequence continues at coordinate 4,394,217 of OY781964.1, forward strand.
TGCTCACCATACCGTGGTTTACGGCCGCTTCGTCATAAGTCACTCCAATCGAACAGCCGCAAAGAATGTCGTGGAACTGGTGGAAGCATGTGATACGCCATGCCTCAGCGAGATCACCAAACGGATACCGAGTGCCCAGTAGTGCAGACGAGGTGGCGCTGATCGTCTCCGCACTGATCAGGCTGTTCTCTGAGCTGCGGTTCATCAGCTTGATGTCGGCATGGCTGCTGTAACAGCCTTCGAACACGGTGTTCATTTCGCCCTTATGAACAGGCAAATCCGCCCATAACACCTTGGCCTTATCGAAGAACTCCTGGGATCCTGAGCATACCACTGTTGGCATAAGCGGAGCCGCGTTGATCACACGAGCGTGTTCTATATCGACCGCCGTGGCAGCTCCGCCATGGTCACCGGTGCCGTAAACCCAATATGCGAGGGGCGCCTTGAGTTTGGTCGCGAAGTGTTTCATACACTGGACCAACGTGGTGGGCATCACGTCCCCGCCATAACCGTTGACATCATGTGTAGAGAGCACCTGGCTGCCATCAATACCTTCCCACCGGCTTAGGGGTTCGCCATTTCCAGCTCGGCAGTGGTAATAGTACTCGACACCCGCCTGAGTGAGTATCTGGGGGATGTTCGCGGGATGCCCAAAGGTATCGGGGCACCAGCAGATTTTTGGCTTAACTCCAAACTTGTCGCTCATATAAGCGTTGGCGTACAAGAACTGCCGCGCAGTGGCTTCGCTGCCGCTGGTGTTTAGGTCGTTTTCGACCCATTCGCTGGCGGTCACATCCCAGCGGCCTTCGTCGACACGCTTCTTGATGCCCTGGAAAATCTCCGGATAGTTGCTCTCCATGTCTCGGTAGGTTGCAGCCTGACTTTGGCTGAACTTAAACTCAGGATAGCGTTCCATCAAAGAAAGCATCGAACTGAAGTCGCGCCGGCACACTTCCACCGTTTCAGCGTAGGGCCATAACCAGTTCATGTCGATATGGCTGTGCGCTACGAGGTGTATCGTGTGTTCTTTGGCCTTTGCGTTGAGGCACTCCAGGGAGGCGATGGCTGCCTGAGCCGATTGCCACCAGGCATCCCAGCGGTTCTCCGTCAAGGCCTGCTGATCCAGAATGGCAACGGCGTTGCCGATCATCTGCTGTTCTTCGGTATTGTCACCAGCCAGGTATTGCGCAAACTGGTATTGTGCGATGACCAGAAGCAAACGGAACCGCAGTTCTTCTAGAGCGTGGAAATAGAGACGGGTGTGTAATAGAAGCCCGAAACCATCGCCTTGGTTTGCGCAGATGGCCAAATCAAGTGGTTTGCCAGCGTCCAGCTTTTCAGATATCACCAGGGGGATCGCACGGGAATCTGCCCAGCTTAGTTCTGAGTATCTTTTTTCACCGGAGACATAGAATGAGGCACCGATGGGCATGATGAACTCAAAGCTGAGTTTCGTACCCTCAAGCTGTATACCCTCCACATCTCTGGGTATGTTCAGTCTTTGCCTGAACCACGCCTGGCCTTGAGCCGACGACCATGTGTAGGCAAGTTTGATCTGCTCCCAGCTACTGATGTCCACGTCAGGATGCAGGTTAGCTTCGTCACCACCCATCTGGTGAGCCCAAGAGGGGATGGAGCTTGCGACATCAATGGCGTGTATCTTGCTAATGATGACGTCATGGATCGTCTGAAAAGTGACCATTCTAGAATTCTCCGATTAGATCTGTCGTTGGTGACTTATTTGGCTGGTTTTAGGATACTTTTCTGTCCGTCGGCGGCCACGATTTCAACTGCACCACCGCCGATTGTGGTTAACACTACTGAGCTTTCCTTGCTGAGCAGGTTCATGGAGACGATGTTTTTGCCGTCTGACTGATCACGTGTTGTGATCGTAAAGGCTGTTTTCCCTTTACCGTCGTAGCAGAACATGCGGAAACCGTCCTCTGACGCGGTTAGCTCAGACCGAGTGACTCCGTTTGGGTCCACAAGCTCTAGTTTCTGTGCGCGTAGAGTGGTGCCTACTTTCGCCCCAGAGATCGCTCTGTGGCTGCCGGCAGTCAGTATGGCGATACTGGCCAGGCCTATTGCGGCGATAAGGAGATGTTTCGAATTGATCGTGATCGTGATATTCATCGGGATAGCCTCCATGAAATGCGTATTTTGTAGTTATAGTTTTCTACATCAGTGTCCTTGCTTCCTGCAAGAAGCAAGGTGATTGCGGAAATATCGACTAACACCCTGCGATGACCAAGCGGTTTCCGCCGGTGATATCAATGGCATTAGCGGTTGTGATGCCCTGACAGGGGCTGAAGTATATGATCTGGTCATCCCTCAAGCCATGATAATAGAGCTCCAGTTCCTCAGCCGCTTTATCGTTAAGCTGCACAGCATGCAAGCTTGGCATATGTTGCCAGGTAGGCATGTGTTGAGCATGGCTTCCGCATAGATGGATCATGCCGCCATGCGGGTATACACTCAGCAACTCATCATCCAGCGGAGCGATATACTTGCGATACAGCTCGCCTGATACAAGCTGAGTGGTGCATCCGCAGAGTTGACCATATCCTGGCGGTTGCGTGCGATGTCCTGAAACCACCGGTTGAAGCTGCTTTATGGGTATATTCTGTAGATACCAGCGATGCAGGCTGCAGAGAAGATCGTTGATGATCTGAAGGTCATGAACTGCGTCTTCTGGCTCATCATATAGTGCGAGCAGAATCTTTTCGCCATATAGGTTGACTGCGATATTCAGGCTGCTGGCGATAGTGGGCAGGCCGAAAAACGGCAGCTCATGCTTTTGATTTGTGAATGCACTGGCAGCACGTCGGGCCAGTAACCAGGTTTCGTTGGTTTCCAAATCGGGCATGGTTAGCTTGCCAATGGGGGTATCGAGGTAGTGTGAGTACCATTGGCCATCTTTATGGAAGACATCCGCTCCCAGCATCTTGTCGATGAAGTGAACTCCGTATGGGCCATATTCGATACACAACGGTCGAAATACATTGTCATCCAACATCACATCGGCGGAAGCCGCAAGACGATCAAAGCACTTCTCTACCCATAGCTCAGGGTGTTGGTATGGATCGACATCGGATACACCATAAACCCCATCCAGCCTAAATGGAAGGCCTGAGTACGTTCCGTTGTAGATGCTTGTCAACTTGCTTATGTGGTGGTCGCGTATGTCCAGTAAACGAGGCTGTTCAAGCCTATTTCTAGTGGCTTTGCTTATCATGTGTGATCTGTCCATGGGTATGATTGATAATATAGTATGGTGTGCCGATGGTGTTCCCCTTATATTATGAACTATCGTGCTCAAAGGAACGCGATCGATATGAACAATACAGACAATTGGAGCCAGGGGTTCATAGATACGCATGTACACTTGGCAGACATCGTCCATGAGGTGGATTTGGCCCCGGTGATCGAAGCCTGCTGTGCCGCGGGGATAAGCTGCCAATATAACATGGGGACCTGTGCGGACGATTGGTCTACTGTGATGGATATCGCCAGTCAATATCCCAACACGCGTCCGTTTATAGGGCTTCATCCGTGGTATGCTGATCGGCTTGGTGACAGTATGGATCAGTTGTCTGAGTTCTGGGAGAGTGGTCATATTGGGGTGGGGGAGATCGGGCTCGATAAGCTGCGTGGGCCTGATATCGAGACACAGGTCGCATGTTTTCGATGGCAACTCGAAGCGGGGCTGCGGCTCAACCGGCCGGTCAGCGTCCATTGTGTGCGGATGTGGGGCAAGATGGTGGAGATTCTGTCCGAGTACGCTCCATTGAATCGTCGTGTGGCCATCCATGCCTATGGCGGATCGGCAGATACGGCTCGTCAATTGGTGGAGATGGGTGTGATGGTGAGTATTTGCGGTACGGTGTTCTGTGAGGACCGGCTGCGGTTGAGAAACGCGGTGTGCAGTATTCCGGATAACTACATTTTGCTGGAGACCGATGCTCCTGCACTGATGCCGCAGCCGGGGTTAGTGTCGCACCATTTAGATTTTCTTGATGGCAGGTCGTATAACCACCCTGCTAATCTGGTTGATATAGCTCAATGTGTGGCGGGTTTGCGAGATACCAATGTGGGTGATTTGACGGTTTTAACGGCGCATAACAGCTATGAGTTTTTCACAGGTGATACAAATGCATGACGAACGGTTAAAACGAACGCGTCTATTACTAGGGGTTGACGGTATCGATAAGCTGGAGCAAGCGCATGTGGTGGTTGTAGGGCTGGGTGCTGTCGGTGGATATGCCCTAGAGGGGCTTGTGCGAAGCGGGATTGGCCGGCTTACCCTTGTGGATTTTGATGTGGTGGCCGAAAGCAACATCAACAGGCAGATTCTTGCCACGAGTGATACCATTGGCAGCCCCAAAGTTGAGGTGGCCAAGCAACGTATACATTCCATCAACCCCGATTGCAGGGTGGAGCTGATCAGGGGGTTCCTTGACGAGGCAATGGCGGAACAACTGTGCGCCTTGAAGCCCGACTACCTGGTTGATGCGATTGATGCACTCAACAGCAAGGTGAACCTGCTGGTCTGTTGTACCAATCACAAGACGCCTGTAGTCAGCAGCATGGGGGCGGCATTACGGCGTGACCCGCAGAAGGTCCGTATCGGGAGGCTGCTGGATATACACCACTGTCCACTTGGCAAGTCGGTAAGGCAGCGTATGCGTCGACGGGATATAGATATCGACTGGGTGGAGTGCGTCTATTCGACTGAGCCTTTGCCTAACCCGCTGCCCTTGGCTGAACCTGAGCCCAACTCAGAGGATAGAGGGCGGCTGAGAAATACCCTGGGCAGCATGAGCACCATCACCGGTATTTTTGGACTGACTATCGCTAACCAGGTGATACTTCAGATCACCTCATCACAGTGATATTAGTCGACCGATCTTTACAAATATTCACTACCTGCTGATCCCCACGACGTATTTGGCAGGGTTCACATATCACTGCTGCGCTTGTTATCCAATGTCGCCCTGACCAACTGCGCAAGTGATTCATTGGTAAACGGCTTCTGTAGAAATGCTGCATCGTCATCAAGTATGCCATTGTTCGCAATGACATCAGCCGTATATCCTGACATATAGATTGTTTTGATCGATGGGCGAATATGACGAATTCTATCGTGCAGCTCTTTACCATTCATAACCGGCATGACGACATCTGTGATAAGGAGGTCTATCCCATCACTGTAACTCTCAGCGATCGATATCGCCTTGTGTGGTTTTGAGGAAGAAAGGACCTGGTATCCGAGCCGTGACAATATGGACTCCGCAAGCTGTAAAACCGCCGTTTCATCTTCTACGATCAGTACCGTTTCGTGACCTGTATAGTCAGTAATATGCGGTATCTCAGCCACTTCGATGGCTGATTCTTGGTTATACCTGGGTATATAGATATTGAAAGTCGATCCACAGCCTGGCTTACTTTTCACGCCAACCATACCACGATTCTGTTTGATAATGCCATAAACTGTAGCAAGTCCCAGGCCGGTTCCGCGCCCGGACGGTTTGGTGGTGAAGAACGGCTCAAACAGGTTTGTGATGGTGGCATCGTCCATGCCGATTCCATTGTCGATGACCTGTATTTTCGCATAATCTCCAGGGACGAAATCTGTGTGAAGGTCACTTTCGGGCTCTTCGAGTGTGCATTGGCAGGTGCTGATCGTGACATGACCACCGGTGGGTAACGCATCCTTGGCGTTCACAAGCAGGTTGGCCAGTATTTGGTCCAACTGCGAGTTATCCATATGGATCCATAAGGGGCCAATACAGGGTGTCCATATGAGATTTATGTGTTCGCCAAGCAGCCGTCGAAGCATGTTGAGCATCTGTGGGATAATGCTGTTGACATCAAGAACCTTCGGGGTGATCACCTGGTTTCTTGAAAATGCAAGTAGCTGGTTAGTGAGTTCTGCTGAACGCTGGCCGGCTTTATGAATCTCATTGATATCATCATAGATTGGGTCGGAGGGGGAGAGCTGCTTCATGGCGATATCGGCATACCCAAGAATGACGCTCAGCATGTTATTGAAGTCATGCGCCACGCCTCCCGCAAGCCGACCTATTGCATCCATTTTTTGAACCTGCCTAAGCTGCAGTTCCATCGCAGCGCGTTGGTTTTCGGCTGTTTTTGCTTCAATCATGTATCCGATGAGCTGTGCAGCAGAGTGTAGACGTTGTTTGGCCATTTCTACTATGTATGTTGGACGAGTGTCATATGCGGCTGCTTCCTTCTGAAGCTCACTCAAGTCGAGTTTGAGATCATCAGCTAGTTTCGTCAGCACCTCGATGTCTCTCGGAGGGTCACCATACCCCATGCAGATAGCACCTATGGCTTGACTGCTGGCAAACACGGGAACACTAAAAACCTGCAATCCGCACCTGCATGGTGCATCCTGAGGTTGACCAGTCTTCATCGTTTGACGCGATACCATACGAATGTTAAAGCTGCAGACACCCATATTCGGCGCATCTTGATGCATCCGGCTGGCTGGGATGGTGTTGATCAGACGTGACCAACCTGATGCGATGGCATTCAGCACGCAAGCACCGGAATCTTCGTAGATGGTGATCGAGGTGCCAAGTAAATCGAGCACATCGCTGACGATTGCCACTAAGGTATGGTGCGAAATCGAGCGTGTGATGATTCCAGATTGGTCGCCCCCATTCTCATCGGATGGGTATGGCTCATGTTCATACTGTTGGCCGGTCGGTTGTTTAGATAGCATCCATTCGATGCGTTTTAGCCGCTCTTCTGCCTGCTTTCGTTCGGTGACATCAATGAAAACTGTAGAAAAATAACCAGGACGCGGGCAGCCGACCGTGACTTGCAGGTGCTTATTCCCAGGTGCGAAATAGCCTTCAAAACTGCCAGGATACCCAGTTTTGGCCACTTTTGCATAGATGCCGAAAAATGGGATATCGGTGGAGCCATAAACCTCAGAGGCCCGTTTACCGACGACATCGGAGATGTCGACACCAAGAATCCGGCCGAAGGCTGGATTCGCTTCCCATATGCGGTAATCAACAGCGATACCGTCTTCATATAAAACTTCATTAAGACAGCTTCCAGATGCCATGTTTTCGAATAATGCCCGGTACTTTTGTTCACTGTCCCGTAGTTGCTGCTCCGCGAGGCGCTCACTTGTCTGATCATGAAACACCAGAACCACACCGGTCACTTCGCCAGCCTGGTTGCGAATGGGGGCTCCACTATCTGCGATGGCCCTCTGTGTTCCGTCTTTGGCGATCAACAATGTGTGGTTAGCAAGCCCGACGACTGTACCTTCTTTCATGACACGTACCGACGGGTCTTCGACCGGGGCTAGTGTTTCTTCGCTGATGACGTTGAAAACCTCGGTGAGTTTCCGTCCATGTGCTTCATCAAATGTCCAGTCGGTCAGGGATTCGGCGACACTATTCATCAGCAGTATGTGGCCCGATGCGTCTGTGGTTATGACCGCATCTCCGATGCTGTATAGAGTAGTGCGGAACTGTTCGCGGCTTTCAGATATCTCTTTCATGTATCGGTCATTTGTGAGTTGATCCGACAGTATTTTTCCGACCAAAATCGTGGCCAGCGGATATATCAGTATCACGGGCAGAGCTATTTCACTAAGTGCTTTCATTGCGACACCAAACGGCAGTGTCAACATAAGAATCAGCATGAAGATATGCACGACGATACCGAATTTCCACAAGGTGATAAGTCTAAACTGCTGGGCTTTGTGTTGTAGGTTGTAGTGATACATCAAGCCTATAAGAGACGATGAAAGTATTACAGAGATACCTGTGAGTGTCCCAATACCTCCTTGGAAATACCGCAGCACGATGGCAATGGTGGAGGTAATACCCACAGCGACGGGACCGAAAAACAAGGCGCAAAGACTGATAATGACAGAACGCCCATCGAAGAACAGTCCGGGGGTGATCTCAAGGGGCTTGATCATGCCTATTACGACAGTCACGCCGAATAGAAGGCCCTGAAGCAGTTCATGGCGGGTGCTGCTGGAGGAGTTCCTCCTAATGAACCCGGAGACTATGCTTAATGCGATTAACAGGGCAAGGTTATAAATCAAGTCCAGATAGATCATGTCATCTTCTCTTTTCGGCGTGATATCGCATGGCAGGCGTTATCAATGTTGTAGAAGCCAGGCACAAGGGTGTGCGGAATCAGCACTGTGCATAAACACCATTCCACATTCAGCATGACACAAACATCACATATCGTAAAGTGCCGTCAGGTACACCATCTATATCCTCATTCAGTGCAGGAACAGCCACATACGCGGTGATCACCAGATGCTGCCCATTTCCCACACTTTAAGTTGCTTGATGACGGCTCCACCATGAAGAACAGCGGATATTCCGGTAGCCTCAACATCGACAGGTATGTGTGCTGAGATGCAAGCCGTGTCATCAATGTAAAGCTCACCGATGCAGCCATCGATGAATAATCGCAGAGTGATTTCGCGGTTACTTTTCAATGTGATAGGCGCATGGCTGCCGTTGAACTCGATTGATTTGCTCACTGAAGATATTCGGACAGGCAAGTATCGACCACCGTCCGAACTCCTGGACGCGCGCAACTCCAGCTCACTGTTTTCAGGAAGATTGCAGTGCAACTCAACTTCGATATGTAAACCAGACTGTGGTAGGATGACAGCTTCAGAGTTTTGGACCTCGAGATCACTCATCGCCAGTTCATGTATTCGAAGTTTCGTGATTTCATCAACCGGCTTGAAGCGCAGTTTGTCGTCGTCGCCCAGAGAGACCACTCGGGGAAGGCTCATCGCATGGCTCCACTTAGATTCCAACGGGCGGTCTGCCAATATCCATCCCCATAGGATTCGGCGGCTTTGGGGGTCTTCAAAACTGCTGGGTGCGTAGTAGTTCGTTGGTCCACCGTGGTCCACCGTCTGCCAACTTTCTGGCTCAAATTTGTTGCTATTATACTGACCGACGGCATATTGAACCTCACCACGCAACGCGGCGATGTTGCTGAATAAGGGTGAGACAATGAGCACATGCTTTCGTCGGCGGGCCTTGTTAGTGAGTGAGAAGAAGGCGGGACATTCCCATTGGAAGCAATGCTCACCCATACCTTCGCACATCGGACCCAGGAACTCCCAAACCCGCAAATCTCTGGATTTGTAGAGCATTACGGTGCCGTTCTTGGTCTTATATCCAGATCCAATCAGGATCCGATAGCCATCGGGATCCTTCCAGATACACGGGTCGCGGAAGCCGTCACCCAATCCTGCGATGTCGGGCCTGTGAGCGATGACAGGGTTGCCCGGGTGTTTTGTCCATACCTTCATCTCATCATTACTAGTCGCCAGGCACTGTGTTTGCCCCGCGGGGCCGACCCCTGTGTATACGATGGTGGGCACACCGTTATGAATGACACAACAGCCAGACGCGACACCCTCGATATCATACTCGTGCGGTCCGGGCATCAACGCGATGGGTTCATGACGCCAGTGAACCATATCTGAGCTGGAAACATGCCCCCATGCCGGGTAGATGTCCTTGTTGATCCCCCAATATGGGTGGTGCTGGAAGAACAAGTGATATCGTCCTTTGTGCCACACAGGACCGTTTGGGTCGTTCATGAACCGAGCCGCGGGTGTGACATGGTAAATTGGGTGAGCGGGGTCTTTGGACACTGTTCCGGCGGCTTCCGAAACAAGCTGATCTGCCACAGTAATGGAAGTAAGGTGGCCTTCGTTAAGCTGTGCTTCTGTGAGTTCCATATCTGGTCTCCTGCGAACGACTATTCATATGCAGTATATGGTTCGATGTTGGCCATGCGGATTCCTTGTTGAATCATTAGTATACTGAGAGCCGGTATCTTTGCATCGGGCATAATGTATATGTAGTTATAGAATCAGAATGCGATGAGAGGTATATCATGGTTCCGGTAGAACAACAGCTCGCGACGCTTATGCGTGGTGTGGCGCACTTCATTCCCGAGGATGAGCTCAAAACAAAGCTCGAAAAATCGCTTGCAACAGGTAAGCCGTTACGCGTGAAGCTGGGACTAGACCCTACAGCACCTGACATTCACCTTGGCTTTGCTGTGGTGCTGCGTAAACTGCGGCAGTTTCAGGATTATGGGCACATTGCTTGTCTGGTGATCGGCGACTTCACTGCGATGATCGGCGATCCAACCGGCAAGAGCAAGACCCGTCCGCAGCTCTCACGCGAGCAGGTGCTCGAAAATGCTAAGACATATCAGAACCAGCTTTTCCGCATTCTAGATCAGACGAAGACTGAGATTACCTTCAATGGTGACTGGCTAGGCAAAATGGACTTCGCCTCTGTCATTCAACTTGCCAGCCGAACCACTGTCGCCAGGATACTCGAGCGAGATGACTTTACAAAGCGGCTAGAGGAGAACCGTCCACTGGGGCTGCATGAGATACTATACCCTCTTTGTCAGGGCTACGACAGCGTAGCGATCCATTCCGACATCGAGATGGGTGGTACCGACCAGATGTTCAACAACCTGGTGGGACGCGACCTGCAGCGCGAATACGGACAGGAGCCTCAGAGTGTTTTAGCGATGCCTTTGCTGGTGGGTCTTGATGGCACCGAAAAGATGAGTAAATCCCTTGGAAACTATATAGGGATTTATGACGAACCTCAGCAACAGTACGGTAAAGTCATGTCGATTCCTGATCACGCCATAAGTATGTATTACGAACTCTGCACCGATGTGCCTATGGATGAGGTCTCTGTGATGTTGGCTGCGATGGCGGACGGTAGTCTCAACCCGATGGTAGCCAAACGACGGTTGGGCCGCGAGATTGTAAGCATCTATCACGGTAAAGAGGCTGGGGACGCTGCGGAAGCGGAGTTTACGCGTGTCTTTAGCAAGAAGGAAATACCGCAAGATATGCCTGAGATGCGCATCCCTGCCGATATCATAGCTGATGGCAAAGTGTGGCTGCCTAAGCTTCTTCACGGCCTGGGGCTAGTGAAGAGTAACGGTGAAGCCCGCCGTATGATTCAGCAAGGTGGGGTATCTATCAATGACCTAAAGATGACTGACGATAAGGTTGAACTTGACGCAGCGGCATTGGCAGGAGCAGTCATCAGGGTGGGTAAGCTGCGATTCGCTCGCATTGTTTAGCACCAATTAGTCTCGAAATACGCCAAAAAAGCAGAAGGTTTTACCCTTCTGCTTTTTCAGCATTTCTGATCGCCAAGAAGGAAAGCCTGGAGCGCAAATGAGGTATGATTGTTCACAATAAGCCATCATAATGGCATACAATCATCCGTTTGCAGAAAACTGATCAGATTTTACCAGAAAAATGCCCAAATCTCATTGCATTGCACGCTACATCAATAGTAAACTGAATGCATTACGTCCTTAAGGGAGTGTCATAATGCCGATTAAATGTGCCAGGCTGGTAGGTCTATTTACCGTATTAGCAGTCTTCATGATGGCTACTACGGGGCCAGCGACCGCTACCACCATAAGCTGGAGCGCACCGACAGAGACAGAGGTCGCGGGCAACGTACCTGTCAGCGCATTCTTGACCTCTACTGTCAACCTAATAGGGTCTGAAATTAGAGCTGTCGAACCGGCGAACGCGGTCCATGGTGAGCTTATTACACCTATCACGGGAACCGCTACCTATATCGGCTATATGATGTCCATGTATTACTACAGCGTGAATACTACTTTGAATTCAAGTGCGTGTCATAATGGCAATATTAACATCAGCATCCGCGTCCAGTCACCGAACGGAACTTGGGAAGAGTTCATTAAGACTGTGTCAGTCAATAACCTCTATTTCGGAACTGAACCCGGAAAAGAGGCTTTTAGTTGCTTAGGGGACCCCGCCCAAATACCTGAAACACTTACAGTGTCCATTGGGGGAAAAACACTTACCAACAACCCGATTACAGTTGAGCTGACGATTTATGAAGCCGCCAGTGCAACCGATAATTCGACACTCCGACCTCGACTTGCCCGAACGATCTCTCAGTCCATATCGAATCCGGGTAATGTCACATTCAACTGGGACTTCAAAGAGGCTAATGGAAGCCAGTCTCCACGCGGTTTGTATAGTTATGACATCAAAGCATGGCGAATTGTCAACACTGGCTATGATACGACGTATTTGAGGAGCAGTTCTGTCCATCTGCTCAGGGCGGTCGATTCAAATGGGCAACAAGTATATGGAGCCGTTTCGAAAGGCATTAACGACAAGAACACCGAGTCCACGACTGACGACGACGAGGAGTTCTTCATACGTAGCTATCGGCTGATAGATGCGAGGAACAAGAACGTCGATCGTCTTCATGTCAGTATGTATGACTATTATCTGGCAAAAGTGTATGAAATAGAAAGTAAAACACTGGATTGCCAGGTCGCCACACACACAGGCTGCCACGGTCTTGGTACACAGGCTTCACCTGGCATGGGGCATGAGATGAAGATACCAGTGCCCTTGAGTGCCTGTCAAGCAGCCAGTTACTATCGGTTCTTAACCTGGGTAGTAGATGATGATGCGGCATCCGACCGCGTGCATATGGCTCGCCGTACGGTCGCCATCAACCAGTTTTATGATGACCGTCCGATCCTATATCTTGACACGCCGACTGCAGTGATTGCATATGTTCCGCCTAAACACATGAACAACGTGCGTAAAGAGATGATGCTGGCAAAACCGCGTACCCTCAACGGTTACCTTGTTAACTGTGATACGTGGGTAGGTGATGCGGCAAATCCCACTGCGTCGTATCTCAGGATTGGCACACCCTCTAAAAAAGTCCGAGCCAGTCTTAACGGCGGCCCTGCACCTAGGTATATACCAAGTGGAAAAGGTGAAAGCATGATTGGTGTGTGTAAGCAGGGAGCGCGTCGAACCGGGGAACCGTTAAGCGACGACACGATGAAAAGATTTAAACGCAGCACTGTAGGATTTGGACAGTACGGTTCTGATGTCCGTGTTGTGTCTGATATGGCGGCTGAACCTGCCACGTATTCATTTAGGACGAACCTCGGTGCGTTGATATACAATGGTGCCACAATGAATGACGCGAAGGCATATTGGTTTCAAGGTGACGAAAGCACCTCACGCAGTGTAGTTGCCTGGAGTGCATTGAAGCAGGGTCGAAGGGCGATGTATCTAGTGGCTTCGAAAGGCAGTATGACGTGGGCAGGCACTCAAGCCATGCTGCTGAGCATACCTTCAGATATCGCCGCCGGATATAACATGGATGTTCCGGCCATTACGCAGGCTCTGATGCTTGATGGAAACATGGCTTCTCAACTTCATTATGGTGCCTACCCACCGTCAGGATATAGAGAAATGCGTGGTATAGGCGACGACAGTATGAAAGTACCTGATTTTATCGCATTGGAAGGTGCATTTAAATGATGTGGAAAAGATACGTGACAGACATGGATCTGATGGGAAAACTACTGGCGATGGCGTCAGCGATTGTGTTCTGCTCATCCTGTACATCGACGCGGGCGATATCGACACCTTTGTGTACTGTTACATGGGGCTCGACGAGTGGTCTGCAGCACATCAATACCTGCGCGGCACCTGATGGTATTTACGTATACGGCGACAGCACTGATGTTTATTCTGGTGACGGTATGGGTGGTGGTGATCTGCAACGCGATGTATGGGTAACAAAATATGACACTAACGCTCAGCAATCTTGGACACGAAAGATCGGTACGGATCAACCTGAAACGATCCATACAGCGGATACAAGTGCTAGTGGCGACTTGATTTTAGTCGGTGAGACTAACGGTAGCCTTTATGCTTCGAATACTGGTGGAAGCAACGTGTTCGCTGTATGTTATAACTCTGCTGGCACTGCGAAATGGTCAAGGCAGATTGATATCCCAAATTGTAGTGCTAGCAATTTGTTGATATCGTCTGATACGGCAAATTTACTGGTACATAATGATATCGGGCAATTGCGGCTTATCAAGCTGTCAGTATCCACAGGGCAGATATTATCGGATACCAGTATCGACAATCTGCCTCATCCGACTGGTTCTGCTATAAGTTATGCATATTACAACCAATATGGAACTATTAATTACATCTACGATACCCAATCGGAACCCATGACGATTTCTGACTGGAAATATGCCTATTATGATTCAGCGGGTATTCAGCACACAGTCGACATACCGTTAATGCAGGGAGCCAGTGTGTGTATCAATCAACCAAACCATACTTTGTCTATCGATGCACCTGAAGTTGCCCTTAAAAACGATCGGATATCGATGGTAGTGAAGGGGCGGTTACAACACTCACACGCAGCGGGGATTTACACGACTAATGTGGTTTCACTGGTTAGTATTTCCTCATCTGGTCATGTGGCAGTATGCAGTTTTGACGAGAATGAAATGCCTAGAAAGGCCTCAGGACACATCGATTCTAATGGCGATCTATGGACAGGTTGGGATCGTGTCGGGAATGTTTATGATGAGTCCACTTCGGCTGAGAACTTCTGCTTGTATGGGTCGGGTAATCCCGATTATTACGAAGCAAAATCGGCGTACAAGGTGATCCAATATTCGCAAGGACTTTCATCCAAAGTTTTTGAGGGTGATGTCACAGTGACACTGCCCAGTGGAATAACGGCCGATACAGGAGAGCTTGTCCATATAGGAAGCTCATTATACTGGGTGGCTCATGTAAACCGTATAGTCAATGATGTTGCCGAATCCGGTGTGATGGTGTATAAATTCGACGCTATTGCCACGCCAACCTACAGTTTGGCATCAGGCACCTATACCGGCACCCAGAGTGTTTCGATTTCCTGTTCGACCACTGGTGCGCAAATCCGATATACCACCGACGGCAGCGAGCCAACAGAAACCAGCTCGTTGTATACAGGCCCCATTAGTATTGGCACTAACAAGACAGTCAAGTCACGCGCATTTGTCACTGGCATGGTGCCAAGTTTGCGGGCTGATGCTGTGTATGTCATTCGCAAGACGATATCCGGAAGTCTGACACTCGGGAACTACTCTGGCCTTCGCACTGGCTTAGTAGCGACCATCGTGCTGAGGCGGTCTGACGGCACCGTGCTGCAGACCAGCAGTGCCACCTTAGATGCTAATGGTGCTTATAGTCTTCTCACAGAGTATGAGGGAGCCATGGACATACTCATTAGGGTTCCGCGCTGGCTGCGCAAGAAAAGCAGTATCACTGTTTCAGGCAACACAACGGTGAATATGAGCCTGAAAAATGGCGATGCCGATGGTAGTAACTCCGTCAATCTATTCGACTATGTCGTGTTAGATAATGCATATGGTACACGGCCTGGTGATCCCACTTGGAACCAGATGGCTGATCTTGACGGCGGCAACACAGTGAATAGTTTCGACTACACGATCATCGACATGAACTTTAACGGACAAGGCGACAACTAGGGAGTATCGTGATGAATACAAAAACATTCTGGACATGCCTTGCGAGCATCGTGTGCAGCAGCAGTCTGTATGCCAGTAATCTATTGGACCTTGGGCCGATGATCCGACCAGTGGAGTATCGGAACGATGGTACCATTCTGGCGATCGATATGAATGACCAGGTGCCTTTCGTATGGGATGAGGGCAAGCGGACAGATATGCCCGGGTTGGTAAACACTGGTAGTACATTAGCAGCCACAGCACGCGGTGACCAGCCTATCGAAAAGAGTGTGCTCGCCGTTTCTGGTAAATTCCAAGTCGGATGGATTACTGATGGCAACCTAGAAGGGATTCAAGGGCCAACCAAACGAGCTGCACTATGGACTAAAGGGGTTCTTTCCATTCTGCCAGATAATGGTTATGGTGGATGCGCGCGTTCTGTGTCCAAAAAAGGCTGGGCGGTGGGATATGTTCAAACTACGCGCAGCCGAGGATCTGCTGCGTTGTGGGTAAAGGGCCAATTGACCTTACTACCAGATGACGGTATAGGATATAGCGAAGCGTTTGCGGTAAATTCACATAACCTGATAGTGGGATCCGCGGTAATCACAGACATGGGATGCCGAGCTGTAGTCTGGGATCACGATGAGATGGCAGTGCTTAACAAACAGTGCGATTTACCAGAAGGCTGGAACCTAACGGAAGCAACATGCATCAACGATAAAGGTGCCATCGCAGGAATGGCGGAAGTCAATGGCTTGCTGCACGGGTTCATACTTCGTTAGGTATATCTTTCTGCATATCTAGAATGGCGTCCCTTTCGGGGCGCCATTTTTGTTGTCATCCGCCCAACGCATGACCTCAGAAGGATATATGTAGTCCTAAAGGGAAGTATATTCCATTACTGAGAGGTGCTTAATGGTCCCCAAGATGGCTATCACAATTCATTATATGGACTGGTCCAGAAGTGATGTTGAGGTCGTAGATCGGCTAAAGCAACTCAAGAAGCTGTTCTGTGCAGATAGCTTGAAGGTCGATTGTTCGTGGCGATTTGTGGAGCCTATCGAGGGAAAGTATGACTTTACCTGGCCAGACCGCATCTGCCGTTTGTGTGCTCAGTCAGGCTTGAGGGTATGGTTTATATTGAACTCGGCCTGGGGGATGCCGGACTGGGTTCTGCAGAGTGTGGGGAAAGAGGCCTTCGCCTGGAACAGCCTTGACCAGACAGGGCGGCAGGGTGTTTCTGAAGGCAGTGTTGTTGGCAAATACCCAGCTCCTGTTATCCCCGCTTATGGCCATCCTTGGATGATCCCGCATATCAACGCTTGGCATCAGGCGGTTGTGCAGTATGTAGAAAAGAACTACCCCCAGACCATAGCCGGCTATATCGCGGAAGGCGAGATATATCTGAACCCGGACAATGATCTGGGAGATGGTCTGTTTGATTATAATCCGCACACGATTCGGATGTACCAAGAGTGGCTGCCAGGAAATCTCGCTTCACCATACTACGGTGCATCATCGCCTGCGCGTGCTGCGAAACCCAAAGTGCCCTCATGTAACTCGGCGTGGAACACCAGCTACACGCGCTGGGATGATGTGAAACCATCTCGGAGCTCAGCTCCGAGCAGCATTGCATGGCGGGACTGGGCGATGTTTCTGCGCTGGTATGTGGCCTGGAGCTATCAACAGGTCACCAGGGGTCTACGGACGGCCACGAAGCGGCCGATTAGCCTATTAGTGAACTGCTTTACCGGATGGCCCATGCCTGATGATCATGTATGGGGAGCTCACCGCACTCACAATAACGCCTGGAGCATATATCAGGCGGTGGCACCTTATGTAGATTATCTGGGTGTGACCGCTTATCAGTATGATCCAGACTGGGAGATTGACCGTAGCGCACAGTGGGATTGTAACATGGCGGTCGTGGACGCCTGTTCGCATTGGCTTGGTAAACCGGTCTGGATTGTGGAGGGCGGTTCTATCATGCGGCCGCGGTGCCTGAGTGACCTGCGCTGGCAACTGTATAACGGCTATATACACCGGCAGCCCAGTGTGGTGCTGGGGTATCTTGATATGGCCAGTGGTCAGAACATCAACTACTCATGGAATCCAGCACTTGATTTTCCGGCCACTCATCAGCTATGCTCTCAATACACCCAGACGGCCTATCCGGTCAATGCATCGGTTGAGGTAGCGGTGATCCACAACAGCTTGTCGGAACTGCTGACCCCTGGTGATGGCACAGAAGCCAGAGCTGTGCGTGCTGTGGTCCGGTGGCTTCGGTACATAGGTGTAAGCTGCCATGTGCTCGACACCCAGGCGATAGAGAGTGGAGCTGTCTCACTGAAAGCATACAAACTGATCATCTTTCCGAGTGTGCATCCGGTCACAGCTGTGATGAAGCGATTATTTCGTCAATCGAACCTGCCGATCTTGTGTGACAAGGGAGCGTGTTCTGTGGATGAGTGGCTGAACTCGTCAACTCCACTGCGGCCAGATGGTGTCATTGATTCCCATATGTTGAATGGTGAGCAGGCTGATCTGGAGGATAGGGGCATCAAGCCATTAGCATCTCCTGTTTGGTTGAGGTTCATATCAACATATGTCGGCACCCACAGGCCAGATTTACAGATGAGCATATATGGTCGTGGTGATCTTGGCTTCAACCGAGATGCGGAGGAAGCCGTCAGATACCGCGGTGTGCGTGTGTTACCTGGTTGCGAATACCCGACAGTGGTTGATGACCAACAGATATTGCCGAAGAAGCTACCTCCGGAGTTGCGGTTAAATCGGCAGCCAGATGGTATCATGGGCCCTTGTGCGGTGACTGTCCAACCGCAGCCGGATGGTTCGACCAGCGTGCATTTCGGAGCGTATACAGGCCTTTCAGGTTTCTGGCAGGCTTCGGTGTATTGGGACATACCGGCTGGTTCATTGGCGCGGTTACGCCAACTGCGGTTCCGCTATTCCGTTGTGGCCGATACGGGTTCAGGCGCAAACGCTACCGCCGGTGATGTCAGTATGGATATCCGGCTGGTCAGCAGCACAAACGGTAGGCATCATGCGGTGAAGCTGCCGGTTCGTGTATCTCAGGAACAAATCACAATCGCGATGACGGCAGTGGGTCTAGGGGCTCTCCAACGACGGACGGAGATCGACCGAATCCAGCTCTGTCTGACGGCTGCCAACTGGCAACCGGTTCAAGTGTATCTTTCAATAATACAACTCTTTCCTTGATCGGAGTATGACATGACCACCGCTTTTCAATATACAGTGGGAATTCTGGGGCATCCTACGACACCTGATGTTCGCTGGACCGAAGATCGGCTTTTAGCTCTCAAGGAGCTGGGTGTCAACACGATCCAGCTCAGCATCGCCTGGGCTTGGAAGCCGGCCAACGAGGTGCTGAACCTAGAGGACTTCATCAGCGATCCCGCCCAACTTCCTGAGTGGCACGCCGAATCGGTAGTGCGATATAACCAGCCGGGTGGGGCGATCTACGGTGCAGCCCACCAGATGGAGTGGCACCATCGCGTCGCTTTAGCTAAGAAGCTGGGATTCCATACCCTGGCCCACTTTGGACTACCAATGGGGCCGCCTGAAGATGCCACGACCTGCATGAGTGATGATTCGGTGGTGGAGTTCTACCAAGCACGTCTGAAGTGGCTGTTCACCGAATACCCAGAAATTGGTGATGTGATGGTGTACACGTATGACCAGTTCGCCTGGCTTTGCAGCGAGTATGGCGACTGCCCGCGCTGCCACGGCGTGCCGCTTCATATACGGCTTATTAGGTTTTTGTCAGCTTTGCTTGAGGCTGTGCGTAGCGTGAAGCCAACCGCGCGGTTGTGGTGGGAGCCATGGGAGATCAGTGAGGGGCAGATACTGAGTGTGGTCGAGGGCATCGAACCCGAGGGATTTGGACTCATTCTGCACCATACGGTGGCTGAGGTGCAGTTCTGCAACACCACAGACGGCACCTTACGAAACACCGCCCGGCTGGCGAGCCGCAGAGGTATTCCGGTGATGGGTGAGGGGTTCTTCAGCGGGGCGGGTGAGGACATCTTCCCGATGACTCATCTGGCTTGCCCAAGGCTAGTTTACCAGCAGTTGCAGGCGCTGGCGGAAACACCGGGCATCGTCGGAGCCAAAGAGTATTACGGCATGGTGCCTGAGCATTTCAGCGCGAATATCTGGATGTATAAAGCGTTCCTGCAGAGCCCCACCAGCAGCCTCAATAAGCTGCTTGGGCAAGTAGCGGCCAAATACCCTGTAGAGCTCCAGAATCGGCTGCTGGAGGCCTGGGAGCTGACCTCCACGGCGATGGAGGTTTTCCCATGGAACGGGAGCTGGGCGTTAAGGCGCATCTTCGACAGCAGTCTGGAGCGGGTGTGGCAGACCATCCCAGGCGCCTGCTGGCAGACGCCAAGTTGGCAATCTAACCGCAAGGGCTTTTTCATGGTGACCGACCAACAGACCCTCAGCCCATGGATGAAGGAGGATGTGGCATTGCGGGCCATACAAGCCTCGGAAATATTCAAGGAAGCTGAGGATGTCTACGATGATATCATACGGTCGGCACTGGTAGCGAATGAGGAGATTACGCTGATGGCGCGTGAGGTGAAACTAGCACAGCGCGTGAGTGCTCACTTCGGGCACAGTTTGTACGAACACCGCGCATTGTAGGTATCATCAACAGGCGGCCGATTGGCCGCCTGTTTGCTTCAGTCTACAAGCCATACTCGGCCAGATTGACCTTCTTGGGATCGGCTAGTTTGCTCTGCTGTTCGATGATTTCTGCCTCGGTTTCCGGCAACTCGTCGGCAGCGTCGCTGAGCATATCCAGCCAGGCTGCCTCGCGTCCCTGAAGCATGAACTCATCGCGATCATAGGCTTCTCGCAGCTCCGCTAAGGTGGCTAATGCGGCTCTTCGCACACGGCCGTAGGCGGTGGGCTCTTCGATAATCTGACCAGCCAGTTTCAACACGACGTCAGGACGAAGAACATACGCCTGTGGATCGTATTTGACGTCGCTCTCTGAGAACCAGTCGCGTAGAGTCAACGCACTGTCCGCGCCATGGCCGATAGCCACGTTCATCAGGCGGGTGGAGAAGGTCAGTTGCTCCATACTGACAGTCGGTGCCATGCCACCTAGCAACTTCAAGTTCTGAACGGATTCGTTCGACCACAGGTCGCAGACCGCCTTCGGGATGTTTCCAATGGGTGAGAGGTGAGCCACTGCCGCTTCGGCACCTTCCATGCTGATGGGGCACCCGGTGATCGCTTTGATGTATGGATTTTCGTAGGCGCAGTCCTTGCTCGGTCCGATGGCCCCGCGTTCATGTGCCACCAGCGTTCGTGCGGCTGTCATCACCCGGATGACGGCGGCCCACACCTTGGGAATGAACTGCTTATCGGCCAGCACCATGGCGGTGTTGCCAAAACCGCAGGCGGTGTCACCACCAGGTATCACTCCGTACTTATTGCTGACTCCAACGATCATGTCCCACAGACGCTCCATGTCGCGGGCACCAAGGATGCCCAGCGCGAAGGCCACAGATGGCAGATCGGCGTTCATGATGGCATCGTCGTGTATCTCTTTGCCACCTGTGGATTCTATGCTGAGGATGTCCGCGCCTGCTTGTGAGTTGAGCTCAAAGCTGCGAACCATGTTGTCCCAGTAGTGACCATGCCACATGACCGGCGGGCGTTCATGTTCGCGGATGTCGTTAGGTGTGATCCGCAGCACACCTTTAAGGCCATCTGAAGCGGCGTATTTGTCGAGTGTGTTCCGGAGAATTGCCGTGATACGGGCTCCCCATTCCGGGTTATGTGTCATAGGAGGAAGCAGTTCGAACTCCACCACAATCCCGTCACTGTGCAGGTCCACCGCCCGATGGCAGGCATCGTTGATCATCTGGGTATACTGCCGTTCGACTTCTGACCATGTATCAGCCGTGATGTCCATTGGCGGCAGTGTGAAGTTGAGTTCAGGGTAGACTCGTCCACCTCCTATAACCAGACCACTCTTCGTGGTGACAGGGTTTGGACTGGTTCCGAAAACAAACTGCTTGAGATCCTTGATTGCCAGTGCGTTGTAGATATTCATGGTATCCTCCCTGTGATTCGGGTTTGTATGTGTTGTACCACATATTGCGAGCTGTTCTGTCTTAATTATCACAGGGTGATACCAGGATATCATGGTAATATAGTGCTTATGAATGATATATTATATGCGTAATATATTAATATTATGAAATTAGTCACTAAGTGATGGGGGAATATGGTGTGACGGCCAAAAATGAACCAGGTGTCAGAAAAACCTATACAGCCAGGTTAACGAGTGAACCTGGCTCCGTGGGCTTTCGGCTACCTACATGCGCTTGTACAACCAGGATGAGTGGATCTCCGCCATCTACGCAGGCCAGATTGTCTTCGCAAGCTCCAATACAGTGGGGAATGGCGCATCGGTCTTGATGGCCTGTGGCTCTAGATGGGTTCTAGTAGCACGGTATCCTGCGGCGCGTAGTACCTGGGCCATTTTTTTGTTTTTGGGGATACCCTTGAGTGCTGCCGTTCGTCCGATAGTGCCCATCGTGTAATAGCCGATCGCACCATCGCACTCTTCCTGCATGATATCCAAGGCCCGGCAAGCGTGTTTGAACTCGACTTCGTCTGTTTGGGCACGCATTTCCTTCAGGTATTCCATATCATGTAATGGGCCTGTCCAGAGTGGTCCTGCAACTTGGGCTTGACCACCGCACACACGGCATATGGACGGAGTATCACGAAAGCTGGTGCTCCATATGGTCAGGCACTGCTGGCATCGGCCCATCCATCCCATGTTCTTCATGGGGTAGCCGTCGATGCCGTAGTGCATACGCACCGCAACGCGGAATGCGTAGCCTTCGTCCAGGCAAAACAGCGGTTTTAGGTGGAATTCCCGTTCGCCAACACTCCGCAGCAGTGAGCCGATCAGGCATCGTATACCGACCTCATCACCACAGTTCCAGTTGCGAGTGACCGCACCATAGTGACGAAACGCGCTTTCGGCATATTTACCCCAGAGGGCTGCAGTATCCGTGGCGGTTAGGTACAGCACACTGCCGAAGCTGGTCAATAGGGTCGCAGCGTGCCAGAATGGGGCGGGACTGCCAAACACGTCGATATCGACCCAGTCAAACCACTGCTGCTCATTCCGCAACTGGTAAGCCAATCGGTGGAGCTGCTCATGCTCCAATCTTACTTTGACATCGCCTGACACAGGGTTACGGGCGAAATTGGCGGCGGTGGCGGCTACGACATGCTGGTTCCCGTCAGCCATGATCAGATCGTTAACTGGTGCCTCTCGCAGATATCGGATGCCACGGGTGCCGATACCGCACATCATGTCGATCACTTTCAAAGAGTGACCTTTGCGTGCAGCTTCAGCACGAAGACCAATTACGCCCATATCGCGGCTCAGTTTGGCCTTCTTGTTGAAAAACGGGCCGTCTGGCACTAGAAACTCGCACTGTCCTTCATGGATTATCTCTGACTTCATTGGATCACTCAAGGTAAAAACTCCATCATTACTTCGTTGGCCAGTAACATACCCTTCCGTGTCAATGCCCAGCCGTGTTCAGTAGGTGTTAATAATCCACGCCGGTGAAGCTGACCGCAAATGACTGCCAATTCGGGCCAACCACCAAACCGTTCATTCAGCAGCCGTCCACTGAACCCGTCTGTGGTCCGCAGGGCTAACATGATGTACTCAAACCGCTGTTGTTCCGTTGTTAACTGCTCTTCTTCAACGACCACCGATTGTCCTTGTTCCATCAGCTCCGTGTATCTGGTCGGTGACGGCTCTCGGGTTTGCCGTACGCCGTTGACCGTGCTGACAGCGGCAGGGCCAAAACCGAAATAGGGTAGCGACTGCCAGTAAACCTGGTTGTGACGGCACTCGAAACCGGGCAGACAGTAGTTGGAAACTTCGTATTGGTGGTATCCGTTCTCAGCGAGCACCCGCCAAGTAGCCATCATCATTTCTGCCTGGGTTTCGTCGTCGGGAAGACATAGTTTGCCAGCTTCTACCAGCCTGGCCAGCGGGGTGTTTGTTTCGAGGGTCAGTGAATAACACGAAATATGTTCCGGTTTCAACTCGCACGCCTGTGTTAGTTGGGTAATGTGCTGATCTGTGGTCTGCGACGGCAGGGCGGACATGATGTCAACACTGATATTCGAGAAGCCTGCTTCGCGGGCCCAACTGACCGTGCGTTTGGCCTGCTCGGAACTATGCCGTCGGCCCAGTATCTTGAGCATATCATCATCGAAGCACTGTATGCCGATACTGATGCGACTAAACCCGTGCTGGCGCAGCTCCACAAGCTGGGCGTAGTCCACTGTGGCGGGATTGACCTCAATACTGACTTCAGCCCCTGGGTGTAGACCAAAATGAGATACCACTGCATCGAGAATCGACGATACCCGCTCCACGCCGATCACGCTGGGCGTGCCGCCGCCGAAAAACACGGTGAGCAAAGGATCATCCTTTTGGCTCATCGTGATCTCTTGTATGGTGGCGTGCGTGCAGCGATCATAGTCAGCCTGAGAGCCGACACAGCTTGCGAAGTCACAATAGATGCACTTGCTGAGACAGAAGGGGATATGTATATATGCACTTTTGCAGCGTAGACTACTCACATATGCATTGTAACAGCATGAAAATTGCCCTGGCAGTGATTCGCTGCCAGGGCGGGCCTTGGTGATGGTTTCTAGGGGGTTACCCCTGCTTTAGCATCCGTTCAATAGCCGCCTCTACCATCGTCAGCCCAGCGTCACCGGCACTGCGCGAGATGAGTGTGCCATCGGGGCCGAACAGGAAGTATGCGGGCACATACTGGTTGTCAAAAGCGTCAGCGATCTTATGTTTGTTATCAACCGCTAAAGGGTCGGTGATACCAAACTCAATTGCCTGCGCTTTCACTTTGTCCACATCGGTATCTTCCGGTTGCCGTGGAAAATGCACCGAGACGAACTGGATGCTGGTGCCATATTGCTCACGCCATTGGGTGAGCTTAGGCATGTTTTCATGGCAGATATGGCAACTCACTGCCCAGAAGTAAATCAGGCAGGGTTGCTTAATCTGCGCATCTGTGACTTCGCTATTGATCCATTCCGTGGCTCCAGCAAGCGATGGGATGGGTGTTCCTCGTCTTAATGGCATCTGTTCCCTCTATAGGTTGCTGTCGCCGGGTTTCCAGTTGGCTGCACATAGACCGCCGGACTGAAGACCTTCAAGCACGCGAAGGGTTTCGTCTACGCTGCGACCGATGTTCAGGTTGTGATACACAGCGTACTGAAGCACGCCATTCGGATCTATAATAAACAGACCGCGGGTGGAAATCCCTTCAGCCGGGATGTATACACCGTAGTCTTTACTTACTTGCTTTGTCATGTCAGATGCCAGCGGGAATTTCACGCCTGCGATACCGTGGTTATCACGCGGAGTATTGAGCCACGCGCGGTGGGAGAATACGGAGTCCGTAGAGGCTCCAAGAATCTCAGCGCCGACTTCCTCAAACTCGTCCAGACGATCGGATAGGGCGATGATCTCCGTCGGACACACAAACGTGAAATCCAGCGGATAGAAGAACAGCACCAGCCATTTGCCTTTGTAATCGGCCAGGGAGGCTGTCGATGTAAGGTTGTCGATGTCTGCAGTGGTCTTCATTGTGAAGTCGGGTGCGGGCTGACCTACAACCGCCTTGGAAACATAATCAGAACAGCAGCAAGAGCTATTGCAACAGTCGCTCATCGTATGGTGACCTCCGTCATGGGTATTAGCTTGTTTTATATGCTAGAATTACCAGCACTGATTCAGTATGGCATTTTACGCGGGGGGTGAGTCAAGAGGTTCTCAGGGTAATATTCGTATCACGATGAACCATGACACGGTCGGCAATGCTTCATGTGATGCCATGTGTGGTGAACTGAATGTACCGATGTAATATGGTAATATGGATGAAGCATTTACCCAGAAGGCTTGTACGTAACTGGTTGGCTACGTCCGGGGCGGTCTGTCAGTACGCCTGCGGTGGCCATGGTCTATAGACCGCGCCGGTCTTGTTCTTGACATGCATCTTTCATGGCTGTCCGCCAGACCGGCGCGGTTTTGAGCCTTCTGCAGTCATTAGCCGACGGTCAGACCGCCCCGGACATGGCCAACGATTGGCTGCAATAGAGGCGAACAGCCACTCGCATATAAAACGGTTGCATCAGTGTGACGCGTTATTTACAGCCTGGGCTGCTGTGCCAGCACGAGCGGATGCTTATAATAGATATGATGAGGTGGCGATGATGGATTTTGGCAAGAAATGTGCTGCAACCGCACTGTTAAAAATTGTGGTTGTGTTTGGTTGTGTTTGCTTTTGTTCTCACAACTCAATCGGTGCGGCGATCAAGCGAGGTGATGGTATGACTGCATCTAGTACGGTAGTCAACAAAAAGGTTGTGCTCCAACATGTGCCAAGGTTTGGATGCTACAATGGCGAATCCGGCTGGTGTGTGGAAGAGAATGCCTTCCCATCGTGCCTTCGGGTCTTTTTACAATTCAAAGGTGTTGAAGATGAGATCAACTCCTTTGTAGGGACGTCAGACCGCTGGCACAAGGCATATATGAATTTGATGGGCGCATCGGGTTCCTCCTTTAGATTGTTATGGACGCCTGAGTGGCAGTTCGGTAGTACCGACCTCATGGCCATGTCCCCCGATGCTCTAGAGCCGATCAAACGGGCTATAGGTTGCCTCGGATACGCGTATGATATCCGAATGAAGAAGAAGTTCGCCGCAACATACGGAATACTGCAGACGAGCGAACCGAATGAAGCAACGTTTGTGGCGATGATTTGTGACAGCCTGCGAAAAGGCAATCCTGTGATCGCACATGGTGTGGTCAGTCCAGAGTTCTGCCTGATCACCGGATATGATCCTGAATGTAACGCACTTCTGGGTTGGAGTAACGACCAGGATGATCCCAATTTCAATGCGGGCAAAGACCCGTCTGGCTATTTTATAAAAACTGACTGGTATAGTTCCACGCAAATGGTTATCACATTAGGCGACAAACTCAAAGCACCACCGTTGAAAGAGGCTTACCTGGAATCACTACGAATGGCAGTGAAAGTCATGCGTACTGGCAAAGTAAGAGATATGTTGAGTGGACCGTCTGCATATAATGCTTGGGCTGATAGTTTGCGGAATGACGGCGATTTTCCAAAAGATAACCAGCAAGTGATGCGTCAGAGATATGCGATACATAAGCTGTCAGGCCTCACAGTCGCTGAAGGCCGTGCCTGGGGTGCGCAATACCTTAATAATGTTGCCATAGCTTATCCGATAGCGAAAAAGGAATTAACAGCCGCGTCTGACTGCCTCAATGCCGAACACGATCTCGTCTGGGCAATCTGGGAGTTCACAGGCGGCGATACTTGGTCAGATGACGCCGCGATGAAATTGGCTAACTCTGGAGTACGATCTCGGATCATACCTTTGATTCGGTTGATGGGTAAGCTGGATTCCGAAGCGGCTGACCACATCGAACGGGCACTGAAGATTATCGGCAAGCATCACGACTAACAGATCCCTAAAAAGTGAGTCGACCTTTCAGATACGAGTGCAGCGGTTGAACATTTTCGATGCATGATGGAGTACTCCTGTGAGTGATAGCGTCACACTAGATGGTGTGGTTTTAAGTCGGCGTAGTTTTGCGGAGGGTGACCTTAGCGTCACGCTCTTTACAAAACAACGCGGTAAAATCAGCGTCGTGGCTAGAGGGGCACGAAAACCCAAAAGTAAGCTGGCTGGAGTGACAGAGCCTGGTGTTGAGGGACAGTTCCAAGTGATTCTGGGACGAAGCCGGTTCATCATGGGGCAGGTGATGCCCAGTAAGAGCCGGGTTGGAGTGCATCGGCAGTACCAATCCTTGATGGCTATGCTCTACATGCTGGAACTTATTAGTGCAGCAGCGCCCGAAAATATCCCGAGCGAAAGTCTTTACAGATTGTTGCAATTTGGTCTTAGCATGATTGATCAAGAGGCGGATGCAGTCAGTTCCGTGGCGACCCTTCATTGCCTGCTACTACACAGCCAGGGAATCAGTCCTCGGTTCGACAGTTGTATGCGCTGCCATGAAATGATTGGAGATGCATCACGCCAGATGTCGATGGGGTATGGTGGCTCGATATGTGACCGATGCAGCTTTGATGTTCACGACCTGGTGAAGTTGAACGCTGGGGCTGCCAGCATATGGTCGCAGCTCATCCGTTTTGAAAGCGTGAAGGGCAGTGATCAACAGGCCTGGTCTGATTTGCTGCTGGCCTCTCATGAGGCGGTCAGACACCATCTTGGACACGAGCTAAAGAATTGGCCTCTCTACATACAGGCCATGGAACTGAGCGATGAATCATGGTGATCATGGGTATCGACCCTGGAACCGCGACCATAGGTGCCGCCGTGATCGAACAAGCTAATGGCGTGATCCATCCGCTGGCCATCGGCGTGGTGACCACAAAGCCGGAGCACGATGCGCCTCTACGGTTGAAGCAGGCCTACGACGCCATCTGTGCATTAATAGACAAGTATGAGCCCGATGTGATAGTGACGGAACGCCTGTTTTTCAGTAAAAATATCACCACAGCCATGTCGGTAAGTCGCACGATCGGTGTGATCTTGCTGGCCGCGGCTGAGCGTGAAATACCCTGGGTGGAATATACCCCTATGCAGGTGAAACAGGCTGTGGTGGGGTATGGTTCTGCCGACAAAAAGCAGGTTCAGTATATGGTGACGAGGTTGCTTAACTTGAAAGAGACCCCGAAACCCGATGATGCGGCTGATGCCGCGGCGGTGGCATTATGCCACGCGCAGTCTGGCTGGTATGACAGACTGCGCGAGAAGTAGGGTGCCTACGACAACTCGTCAGCCCGTTTCTTAGCGGCCATCACGGCATTCATAAAGGCATAGCGCACTCCACTGCGTTCCAACTCATTCAAGCCGGCGATTGTTGTTCCTGCTGGTGTGGTGACCATGTCCTTGAGAATGGCTGGATGCTGCTTGGTATCAAGAACCAGTGCAGCGGCTCCAGCAAGGGTCTGAGCTGCCAGTTCCAAAGCCACTTGCTTAGGTAATCCAGCCTGGACACCACCATCCGCCAATGCCTCGATCACCAGCAGCGCATAGGCGGGACCACTGCCGCTCAGCCCCGTGACGGCGTTCATGAGTCGCTCTTCAACCTGGACGCAGACGTTGATGCCGCCGAAGATATTCGATACGATCTCTGCATAGTCTTTCGGGCAGGCATGTCCCAGACTGAAAGCAGACGCCCCTTTTGCGATCTGAAGGCCCACATTAGGCATCACCCTTACCACTGGCTGATTTGCCGGTAACAGCGACTCTAGCTTATCGATCGTTACACCAGCTGCGATACTTAATACCAGTGTGTGAGGCGCCAGTACTGGGCTGATTTCAGAAGCTACTGCGGGCACTATATGTGGTTTGACCGCTAGAATGAGCACATCAGCGTCTTTCGCAGCACGATCAACGCTGGGATATGCTTGTGCGGATACCAGCGACGAAAGCGACAGAGATTTGTCGTCATCCGCGTCATATAGAGAGAGCTCGGGCTTCACATCTTGATGAGAGTTTGCGAGTCCTTTGGCGATGGCTGAACCCATGGCTCCGCAGCCGATGATGCAGTATTTCATATTACGCCTATTCGGATGGACCGACGGACACGCTAGCCGTTTCTGGGCAACAAACCACGCAGTCAGATCCGACTGTCATCATTGATCCGTCAATTCCGTAAATCAAGCCTTGCAGGTAGTCCAGCATTCGGCGTTTCACGTCAGGGGTTGCATTTTCAAAACAGAGGAAGCAACTCTCACCAGCACGAAGAGCAATTGAAATACCTACATGGTCTTCATAGTTCTCAATACTGTCGAAGATACGTATGTGCGTTGTTGTATCATCTTCGTCTGCCCGCCGTGATAAACCGCGAAAGAATCCCGTTTTAGCGTTATCGTCGTTAGCTGCTGACATGATATGAGCCTCCGTATACAGAAAAAATGTATTCCAAGGGAATTATAAACTACTGTGAGCTATATCGCAAAAACAGGGGATTTACAAGCGGCCGCACAGAGGAAAGCTTACCCGTGCTGGGTGTTGCGTGATCCAAATAGTGCTGAGCCGATGCGAATATATGTAGCCCCAGCCATGATGGCTTGTGGAAAATCACTAGTCATACCCATGGAGAGTGAACGGCCGATCCCATCGGGCAGATTTGCCGCCAGTTCGCGTAGCCGAAGGAAGAACGGGGTGGCTTGGTCGCCCGTCGCGTCAAAGGGTGGGATACCCATCAAGCCTCTTATGGAGATGTGTGGCATCTGGGAGACCTCGGAGACGAACGCGGGAAGCTGCTCAGGCGACACTCCGCCTTTCTGCTGCTCTTCCGAGATGTTGACTTGAATGAGCACGTTCTGAACTATCGACGCGGCGGCCGCCCTTTTCTGTATTTCTTTCGCAGCAGATAACGAGTCGAGGGAGTGGATTAGCCAAACACCGGGCACGATATACTTCACTTTGTTGCTTTGAAGCTGCCCGATAAAGTGCCAACGGATGTCGGGATACTGGATGCTCTGCATTTTGGCTTGAAGCTCTTGTATATAGTTCTCGCCAAAATCCCGAAGACCTGCCTCATAGGCTTCCTGTATGTCCTGTTCAGGTTTGGTTTTACTCACCGCGACCAGGCAGACATCGTCACGGCTTCGCGACGACTGGCTGCAATACTTCGATATCTGCTGTTCAACTAGATCGAACCCATTATGAAGGAACATTGTTGCTGTATTACTCCTCTGCGACGGTATACTCAAGCTGCTTCAATACACCGGTTTCCACGAACGCCACTCGCTCTGCCACATTCACCGCGTGGTCAGCGATTCGCTCAAGGTAAAGCAGTACGAGCAGCAGCGAGTAAGCTGGTGTGGTGATCTCTGGTTTGATGCTCATGGCCTGCAGCACATGGTTCCGCATCGATTTATAAAGACTATCGGCCGTTTCGTCCATGGCTGATACCTCTTCGCAGAGCGGCAGACTATGTTCCACAAATGCTTGAAAGCATGACCGTATCATCAATTCGGCTACATCACGCAGCTTAGTGACATCGACTAGCTCGATCACACCAGGATGGTTTCTCAGCTTAAGCCCTTGCTTGGCGATGTCGACTGAGTGGTCGCATATGCGCTCCAGGTCAGTGATCACCTTGGTGACCGTGCCGATCAGGCGAAGATCGCGGGCCATAGGCTGTTGCAGAGCCAGCAGCTTGAGGCAATGCATTTCAATGGTAATGTCCATTTGGTCAGCTTTGTCGTCCATGGCGATGACTCGTCGGCAGGCTCCTTCATCGCGGTTGAGCAGTGCATCTACCGAGAGTGCCACCATCTGTTCCGCGTAACTGCCCATCTCGATCAATTCACCCTTCAGTGAGTTAAGTTCGTCGTCAAAATGATGACGTGTGTTTATCATGGTTTGGGTTCCTTTACTTAATTACAGTCGGAGAGTCCGAGGCGATTGGTCGATTGAGTTCTAACTTCTAGCATATCACAAGACAGCCAGCAGACTATCCGAACCGACCGCGGATGTAATCATCTGTCTCACTACGATCGGGATTGGTAAACATCTTCGGCGTCTCTCCGAACTCCAGCAACTCACCCCTGAAGAAAAAGCCCGTCATTTCACTGCATCGTGCCGCCTGCTGCATGTTGTGAGTCACGATGATGATGGTATATTGTTGTTTCAACTCCTGCATCAGTTCTTCGATGCGGAAGGTGGCAGTAGGGTCTAGCGCAGAAGCGGGTTCATCCATCAACAATATGGCGGGTTCGACAGCCAGCGTGCGGGCAATGCACATCCGCTGCTGTTGGCCGCCTGATAATGCCATAGCCGACTGGTTCAGCTTATCCTTCACTTCATCCCACAGTGCGGCCTGCTGCAGGCTACGCTCCACGATTTGCAGCAGATCGGCTTTACGCTTCATTCCGTGTACTCGAGGCCCATATGCCACATTGTCAAAGATGGACATTGGGAATGGATTCGGGCGTTGAAACACCATCCCGATATGTTTTCGCAGCGCGACTACATCCGTGTTTGGTGAGGTGATTTCTTCTCCCTCGATCATGATGCTGCCCAGAACACGTGTCCCTTCGATCAGGTCATTCATGCGGTTGAGCGAGCGTAAAAAAGTAGACTTCCCACATCCTGAGGGACCTATTAGCGCGGTGATCTGTCGCGGCTGGATGCTGATTGACACATTCTTGATGGCATGAAAATCACCGTAATATACATTAACGTCCTTTGCCACCAATATTGGCTCAGGCTTTATCTCCATTTGAATCCTCTCTTCAGCACGATTCCGTGTCTCAGGTAGAATGAGGTTTTGTGTTGTCACTGTGCTCACCTTAGTGTCCACCTTGTTGCTGTTTGGTTGCCAACCTGGCTATGACGTTCAACCCTAGCACGATGATGATCAGCACCAGCGCCGCCGCCCAGGCCTGTCGATGCCAGTCAGCATACGGTGACTTTGCATACTCAAAAATCTGCACAGGTAGACTGGCCATAGGCCGATCAATGTAGAAGTTCCAGAATCGGCTGCCTGCGGCCGTAAACAGCAGGGGAGCAGCTTCACCAAAAGACCGCGATACCGCCAGTATCAAACCGGTAGTGATACCGCCTTTGGCT
This sequence comes from Armatimonadota bacterium, assembly GCA_963677485.1. GTDB lineage: Bacteria > Armatimonadota > HRBIN16 > HRBIN16 > HRBIN16. Next base: position 4,426,410 of record OY781964.1, read on the forward strand.
GCGGGCATGACGACCGACCAGATCGTTCTTGCGGTGGTCGCTCCCAAACCCAGCGAGCCTTCCCGTAATGCGCGGGGAACAGTGCGTACCGCTTCTTCCGTGGTGCGGGTGATCACCGGGAGCATCAGAATCGCCAAAGCCACCGATCCGGCAAATGCCGAAAAGCCCTTCATTGGGACCACAATCAAGGACCACACCGCGACACCTAACAAGATGCTGGGAACGCCATTCATCACGTCTGCCGAAAACCGCACTGCGTCCGCCCACTTGCCCTTGCCAAACTCGGCCAGGTAGATTCCGGCACTGATCGCTATAGGAGCCGCAATGGCAAGGGCTATCGATACCATGATGAAGCTGCCCACGACAGCCTGACCGATACCGCCGCCGAGTTCGCCAGGGGCCTTCGGCAGTTGAGTCAACAGGTCAAGGTTGATGGAACTGGCTCCTTGATACACTAGATAGCCCAGTATTAGAAAGACGGGTGTCATCACCGTGATGGCTCCGACTGCGCACACGCCTAGCGCGATGTGGCTGCCGATTCGGCGTTGGCATTCAAACGAAGATAGTTTTTTCATGCTGTTTTATCTCCCGACTTCGTGACGCGCCATATCAGCATTCGAGCGATGATGTTGATTATCAGTGTGATGACCAACAGACAAAGTCCTATGGTGCTTAAGGAGCTATAGTGCAACACCGCATCGGCCTCACTGAACTCATTCGCGATCACACTGGCCATCGTATAGCCTGGCTGGAAAAGGCTCATGCTGATGCTTGGCCTGTTTCCGATGACCATAGTCACAGCCATGGTTTCGCCCACCGCACGTCCATATCCCAGCATGATCGCCGCGAAAATCCCCACACGCGAGTATCGCAGCACAATGTGCCGGATCGTCTCCCAGCGAGTGGCTCCCAAGCCCATCGATGCCTCGCGCTGGCTCTGAGGGCAGGACGAAATGACATCGCGGGCGACGGCGGTGATGTACGGTATGACCATGATGGCCAGCACCAGTATGGCGGATAGCATACTGGAGCCGATAGCTGGGCCTTCAAAGATGGCTATATGGCCAAACTTGGTTGACAATGGCAACTGGACATACTTTTGCAGCAGTGGGATGAGCACATAGATCGCCCATAACCCGTACACAACAGATGGGATCGCTGCTAGCAACTCCACCATGAAGGAGATCGGTCTTTTCATCCACGAAGGTGCTATCTCAGATATGAAGATCGCAGTCGCCAGGCTGAACGGAATCGCGATACATAGCGCAAGAATTGATGTCACGAGTGTGCCAAAAATGAACGGCAGACTGCCAAATACGTTGGCTACAGGGTTCCAGACGCTGGTGGTGAAGAACCGCCAGCCAAACTGAAGCAAGGCTGGCCTGGAGGATTGGTAGACCTGGACTGAGATGAACACAATTGTGGCGATGACAGTAAAGGCTGCCACGGCGGTTCCCATGCGGAACAAACTGTCAGTCAGCTTATTCCGCATGGCACTAGTCTTCCTACCTGCTTGCATCGATTGGTGCATGAACTAGTTGCTCTTTAGCAACTGCTGTGCTAGCGCGGCTACTTCTGGGTGCAGAGGCACATAGTCCAGGTCAGCCGCCAGCTTTTGCCCGTCGGTGAGTACCCAGTTGAAGTAGCCGGTGATCTCCTTTGAGCTGCCTTTGTATAGAAGCACGTATACCATCCCAGAGATCGGGTAGCTTTCCTCACCAGACATGTTCACCAGGCTGCTGCGGATGTCTTTCTTCAGCAAGTCAATACCTGCCGCTGTCGCGGCTGCACCGGATTTGCTGGACGGGACCACATATTTACCGGCGGCATTTTCCACACTGGCGGTTTGGAGTTTGTTCTGCTTAGCATAAGCTAGCTCTACGTATCCTATTGCACCGACCGTCTGCTGAACCTGGTTAGTGACGCCTTCATTACCTTTAGCGCCGACACCGACCGGCCATTGCACGGCTTTGCCTTTACCAACTTTAGCCTTCCATTCAGGACTGACATTACTCAAAAAGTCGGTGACAATGTAGGTCGTTCCGCTTCCGTCGCTGCGATGAGCTAGAACGATAGGGGTTGATGGCAACTTCAAGCCAGCGTTCGCTGCTGCGATGGCCGGGTCATTCCATGTTTTGATAGAACCCAGGAAAATGCCTGCCACTACCTTTTGGGACAGGTTGAGGGGTTGTTTCACTTCCGGCAGGTTATATACCAAAGCCACAGTACCAGCGATCACAGGGAATTGGATGAATGGCTTTGTGACCTCACTCACAGCCTTGTCATCAAGGGCCACGTCGGTGGCACCGAATTGCACTGTGTTACTTTTGAACTGCTTGATACCGCCACCGCTGCCGATGCTCTGGTAGTCCACTTTCAAACCGTTAGAGGCAGCATAGTCCTGCGACCATTTCGCCATGATGGGATACACGAATGTGGAGCCAGCTCCGACTACCGTTTGGCCGCCTGCATTACTACCTTGCGAACCAGGTTTCGGAGCGCAGCCAACAACCAAAAGTGTGGCTAATGCGCAGATGGCTGGTAACCTATATCCGAGTGTTTGCATATTAATCTCCTGAGAGGTTGAAAACTCTGATCTTTCGATCTTACAACATTAAGATACATTCGGATTATTAAGGCTATGTTAACACAGCCTGGTTTTAGGCGGATGGAGGGCAATTAAGTTTGAGTGAGGCTGGTAATTCACGATGTTGACGAAGAGCCTATTCCATATACCGTGAGTGGGTGGGGTATTTACGGTGCCCTTGTAACTGTACGAATATGCTGATGAACATCAATATCGAGCTGATCATGAATATGCCGTGCATAGACATAATATTGTGCTGATACAGAAAGGCCCCGATGAACGGGCATGTGATTCCCCGAAGACCCATGAGGGTGAGGAAAACGGCCTGGTAACTGGTGACACGTTCTTTAGGTGCATACGCAAGCACGCCGCTTAAATACGCCAGTTCAAATCCTGCGTTTGCAATGCCTGATATGACAAATACTGGTATCAACATCCAGGCGTGTGTAGCCAGGCAATATCCCAGGGGGATCAGTGCATAGATAAACGCGAGGATGGCGGTCGCTAGTGTGGGCGTTTTACGGTCAATGAAATGTCCCCAGTAGGCATATGCGAAGATCGCCGCTAACTGGGATATGATGGTATACCATCCGCTCCACACCATGTCGACATGTAGCTTGTCTACCTGGTATAGAACAAAAATCGGCAGTGCCAGTAGATTAGCTCCGCCCGATATGAAAATACCAAGACAGAACCATCCATATCCTGGGTTATCCTTAAGAGCCGAAACTGCATTGTGTATGAAGGTCCATATTGGCACACTGCGGTCGCCCGATCTGTCTTCGGACTTGATGAACGAGAAGCAGATACCAGCCGCCATTCCAAACAATCCCGCGATGGCAAATACCGTGCGGAAAAGTGAATGGTTGTTTAGAATTGGTCCAGCCAGGGCCGTCACAGTCAGGCCGACGATCACTTGGCCGGTCCGCACATACCCGATCACTTTCGCTCTGCAGTGGGTCGGGTATATTTCGTTCATCACCGCCGAATAGGCTGGTCCGCACAGCGTCATGATGAGCCAGTATGCGGCGACGATTGTGACATAGATCACGCTGGTGCGCGCGAAAATCATCAACAGCAGCAGACTGCTTGCCAGTACATTCGACCAGACCACGACGGGTTTCTTTCGTCTTCCCTCGATCGAGTGTGCGGCGAAAATCGCTAGAATATACCCCATCACCGGAGCCATCGTGATGATACTAAGCTGCATAGGGGATGCATGAAGCACCAATCGCGCCACAACAGGCACAAAGGGCACAGTCAATCCTGTCATCACTGCACCCAGCATTGCGGCTGTTGAGTCCTTCATGTAGGCATCGAGTGCCACAGAAGGAACGAATTTCTTGAAAATCACGATAGATAAGTGTCCCTTATACCGAGATGGTCCAGAACGAAATCAGGCAAAGATGCGGTCAGCAAGGCAAAACGATGATAAATGGCTTGCAGAACTTGCCATATTTTGAAGCAGCGACGTCGAGTCACTAAAGCTGTTTTACCGCGTCGGTGTGTGAATTGCAAATGAGTGCAATGGAGCCCTATCAATAAACTGCATTGCTGGAGTGGGGTATCCACGGATAGGTCTGCGTGGGTTTGTCAGATATCTCGTTCGATGGGCGGGAATCTGCGGTGTCCGACCAGTTGGACGGCTACGCTCACGATCATCAGTAATGAACAGAGGATGAATATGCCATGCATGCTCATGTAGTGATGCTGATAGAGGTACGAGCCGAGGAAGGGGAAGATGATGCCTCTCAAGCCCATCAGACTTAGGAAAACCGCTTGGTAACTGGTGACCTTATCTGGCGGAGCGTATGACAGCACTCCAGAGATGTAAGCAAGTTCGTAACCAGGGTTGATGATCCCGAACAGTATAAATACCGGAATCAACATCCAGGCCTGTGTCGCAACGCAGTAGACGACAGGCACGAAGGCGAACACGAGTGAGATGATCGCCACGGCGAGGGTAGGTGACTTACGGTCAATGAAATGGCCCCAGAAGGCATACGTGAAGACCGCGGTTATCTGAGCAATGATGGCAAACCAGCTCGCCCAAACCATGTCCACATGAAGTTTATCAACCTGGTATAGCACGTATATTGGTGTCGCCATGAAGTTTGCTCCACCAGATATAAATATGCCCCAACAGAACCATCCGTATCCCGGGTTGTCACGCAATACCAGCCACGCGCTTCGCAGAAATTGGTGGAGCGGGACGCTGGACTCGCCGCTGCGGTCGGTGGCCTTAATGCGAGAGAAGCATATTCCGGAGCCGATTCCAAATAGTGCGGCAAGCGAGAACACGTAACGGTAGTCCACCTTCTTTAACAGCGGACCTGCTATCGCTGTGACAAGTATCCCTACCAACACCATGCCGATTCGCACATACCCAATGATCTTTGCTCTGCTGCTGCTTGGGTATATCTCTTTCATCACGGCCGAATAGGCCGGCCCAGACATGGCCAGCAGAATGAAAAACCCGGCGATGATGGTCACAAAAACCGCACTGGTGTGAGCGAACATCATCAGCATCAACAGGCTGCAAGCCACTATATTGACCCAGACCACAATGGGCTTTTTGGCTCTGCCCTCAGCCGCGTGAGCGGCCAGAATTGATAACACGTAGCCGGCCACAGGAGCCATGGTGATGACACTGATCTGGATGGCACTTGCATGAAGTATCTGACGGGCAACGATGGGGAAGAAGGGCACAGTTAATCCTGACATAGTGGCTGCCATCATTCCGGCAGATGAATCCATTATGTATGCGTCACGCGCTTCAGGGGGCACCAGATTTTTGAATATCAATTAGGTTTGGATACCTTGTTGCATGTCATGTTGTTGGTCTGTCACTAAGGCCTTTGTACCGCGGATGGTTGTGATTTACAAGCATTGGCCATGATTGGCACATCACCACACAGTTGGTAACGGAGTTGGGCACCCTGAACAGATCGAAATCTGTTTTATTTGATGCAGGTGTGTTCTATAGTTTTGGGGAATGATATACTGAAATATATGTAAAAAGTATACTACTGAGGAGTCTCATGCAAATACTGAACCAACTGAAATTCGACTCAAACGGCCTGATCCCCGCTATAGCTCAGGATGCCATCACTGGCGAAGTCTTGATGGTAGCCTACATGAATGAAGCGGCTGTGAGAGCTACCATAGAAACAAAAAAAGCGACATACTGGAGCCGCTCACGTCAGAAGTTCTGGATTAAAGGCGAGAGCAGCGGCCATTTCCAGATTGTAAAAAGTATGTATGTCGACTGCGACCAAGACTGTATTCTTTTGAAGATCGATCAGAAGGGTGCTGCATGCCACACCGGCTTCAGGAGCTGCTTCTATAGGAAACTAGATGATGCAGGGAATGAGCTGATCACAGAGGGTGAAGCATTAGTGGATCCCGAAAAGGTCTATGGCAAGAAGTAACTACCGCCAACACGGCACCAAATCACCATCCGGCTTGTGCATGAGCACTAGCCGGATGTGGCATACACCCTGCTACGCGACAAGTCATACTAGTTGGTAAACGGTAGACAGGGGAAGAGAGGAGTGAGATGGGTAACGTAAAGCGTCTTCTGCAGTATTTACAGCCTTATCGCGTGAGGGTCATCATATCGGTACTGCTGATGGGACTTGTGACATTTAGCCAAGTACCCATTCCGTTATTGTTCGAGCGGTTATTCGACGAAGTCTTTCCGAAGAACGACCTTGTTGGCTTACGACAGGTCGTCATGATGTTCCTGGGTGTCTATCTTTTTCGTGGCATTGCCTCATATTCGCTTAACTACATCATTAACTGGCTTGGCCAGAGGTTGGTGTTCGACCTCCGTTTTCAAAGCTACCGGCATCTTAATCGATTGTCATTAAGCTTCTACGACCAGCGGCAAACAGGCAAAATTATGGCTCGTTTGCATGGTGATATAGAAGTCATCCAGCAGATGATGACCGGCGGAATTGTCACGCTCATTACAGATATCGTGACACTCTTTGCGGTCACTGGAGTGATGTTTTATAAGGATTGGCGGTTAGCCTGCGTGGCGATCGCCGTCGTACCGTTCTATGTCCTAAACTACAAGTTCTTTATTAAGTATATCCGTGAAGTCAGTATTGAGCTTCGCGAAAAGTGGGACTCGATGGTCGGTATTCTGCATGAACGAATTGCTGGCATCAACGTGGTGAAAGCCTTCGTCCGTGAAGAATACGAAACGACTCAGTTCATGACGACTGTGAAAGAAAACTTCGACTTGGGTATGAGACAAGTCCACCTGAACCGCCAGTTAGGTCTGGGAGCTTCGGTATTCCGAGCCTTTGGTACGGCCGCGGTGTGGTATTTCGGTGCGAAGTTCGTGATTGGCCGGCAACTGCAGGTTGGTGAGTTGATTGCCTTCACCAGTTTCATGGGGTACCTGTATGACCCGGCTGTACGTGTTGTGGACTTTAACATTGCGCTGCAATGGGCGGGAGCTGCTATCGACCGTGTGTTCGAAACCCTGGACACAAGGCCGGAAGTGGATGATGCACCCGATAGCGAAGCACTTCCGGATGTGAAGGGCTCTATTGAGTTCCGCAATGTCAAGTTCCAGTATCGGCCTAACAGCACGGTATTACATGACTTGAACTTCAAAATACTGCCTGGAGAGACCGTGGCTATTGTGGGGCAGAGCGGCTCAGGGAAAACTACCCTGGTCAATCTGATCGCCCGATTTTATGATGTGAGCAGCGGAGAGGTCATGATAGACGGTCATGATGTGCGCAAGGTGAAGCTGGAGAGTATCCGGCGGCACATCGGCATGGTGATGCAGGATTCACTGCTGTTTTCGGTTAGCATCCGCGAGAATATATCTTATGGTAAACGCAGGGCGACGCTTCAGGATGTAGTACGGGCATCAAGCGAGGCTGACCTGCATGATTTCATCATGACACTGCCCGATGCTTATGACACACGCATAGGTGAGGACGGTATCAAACTGTCTGTTGGACAGAAGCAGCGCTTGAGTATCGCCCGTGCGGTGCTGACCGACCCGCGGATTTTGATACTGGATGATGCAACCAGCGCCTTGGACAGCCAGACCGAAGCCCATGTGCAGGAATCCCTTGAGCACTTGATGAAGGGCCGAACGAACGTCGTGATCGCCCACCGCCTGTCTACCATTGTCAATGCGGACAGAATCCTCGTGATACATGAGGGACGGCTGGTTGATCAAGGCACCCATGCAGAGTTAGTGGCCCGCGAGGGTATCTACAAGGATCTTTACGAAGAGCAGTTCAAGTCGGCTCTGGAGAGCCTGGAGTAGGCGCTCGTAGAGGTTGAAGGGTTGTTTATTGGCCGCCAATACAGATGGGAGTCGTACCGTTCATGTGCCGCGACATAGATGTCTCGGCTCTTGATCAAAAATGCCCGCCCGTGCATGCACCGCAGCCCAGGCTGTAACTGATACGGTCGTAGGGGCGTCCCTTGTGGGCGCCCTAAAACCAAAACTATCGAATCAGCAACGATTAGGGCGCCCACAAAGGACGCCCCTACGACCAAGCTATATACAAGCCCGGTAAACCGGGCTGCGGAGCTCCTTGCCGACAAAGATAACGTTAATGAAGACTGTTTCAGCAGGCTTAGTGTTCAATAGCCGAGACATTTATGTCGCGGAATCGGTGACCTACTGGCCATGCAATATTTGTGGGTAATAGACTGGGGCTTTCAGCCCGCGGCAGGGCGACCATCGATTTAGGGGCAGCTAATCGCCTGCGCAGAGCTGTCTGTAGAACCCGATCACCTTGGACACATAAGCCTGCGTCTCTTTATACGGGGGAACGCCTCCGTATTTTTTGACGGCACGGGCACCCGCATTATATGCAGCCATTGTCAACACAATATGTTTCCAACTGGCGGCATCTTTGGCGCCAACCTTGGCTGCGTAGTTCCCCAGATGACCCCTCAACAATTTGATGCTGCCGTAGAGGTTCTGTCTGGGGTCCAGAGGGTTGCCTACACCAAGCCCGTTGGCGGTGCGGGGCATGAGCTGACCGAGGCCTGTCGCTCCGACTCGGCTGATTGCATCCGGGCGGAAACGGCTTTCAGCAAGTATCATCGCCACGACTAGACGAGGATCCACGCCGAACATTTGGCTGTAGGATAGCAGGCTGTGCGTGATCAGTTCAGCTTGTTCGTCGCTAAGGCGAGGGTTGAACCCGCGTATGGCTTTTAAGTAAGCTGGATAGACCGGCATATAACTTGCATTCGTGTTGTGTCGGGAAACCAGCCGTGTAGTCGGGCGGCGGATCACGGCCTGTGGTTTGATTGCAGTCTTTTTTGAAGCCAGAGCTTTGGCATCGTGAGATGTAATTTGCTGCTCTAGTTCCGATACTTCTGCTGGTGCTGCGTGTGCAAGAAGCATCAGTGAACCTGTACTGCTATCGGTAGAAAATAGAACCCTGTAGTTCATTCCAATGTGAGGGGCTGCGGCCTCATTTAACAGTTTTGGATAATAGGTGATTCCTGGCTTGGTCATACTTTTCATAGTGACCAGATAATGTCCATCGGGACAGGGACCTACCCCTATGATGGTGACATCATCTTCACGCCATTTACCGTCTAGAGTGTTTCGGAGGGCGAGGTATTTCTGAGCGGAGAGCTGCTGCCCATCTGCTGTGATCTGACTTTCCACTGTTGCATCCGCCATCGCTATCTGTGACGGGTTGCCAGCAACAATGCACGAAAATGCCACAGTTGCTGTCAGGATGAAACGTCTGATTTTGGAACATGAGTGGGTAAACATGCAATACTCCATCATTTGATACTAGTATACCAACTCAGAAGGATATAATGGTAATAGGAGCTTTTATCTTTATGCAAATTAAGGTAATTGCAGTGGGAGTAGAAATGATTCAGAGATTACCTGACTGGTTGAGGGTACGGGCTCCGCGCCCCGATGTGGCGCCGGATGTCCAGATCGCCGTGACCCAACGCGGTCTGCATACAGTCTGCGAAAGTGCCAGATGCCCTAATCTGAATGAGTGCTGGAGTAAACACACCGCTACATTCATGATATTAGGTGAGGTCTGCAGCCGTAACTGCCGTTATTGTGCGGTGGGAACCGGAAAATGCGAAGCAGTGGACGACGATGAGCCGTATCAAGTAGCGGTTGCCGCCAGGGAGTTGCAGCTTAAACACGTGGTTGTGACCTCGGTCACACGCGATGATCTACCCGATGGTGGAGCAGAGCAATTCGCAAAAACTATCGCCGCTATTCGTGAGTTTAGCCCTCATTCGATTATTGAGGTTTTGACCCCTGATTTTCAGGGGAAATTCGACCAACTACGTATCGTGATGGACGCAAAGCCAGACATTTTTAACCATAACGTGGAAACTGTACCTGAGCTTTTCCATATCGCCAGGCCACAAGCACAGTATCACCGTTCCTTGTTGGTGCTGCAGGAAGCCAAACGACAGTATCCTCAGTGCTATACCAAAAGTGGTATGATGGTGGGTCTAGGTGAGACTGAAGCCCAGGTCATCCAAGTCATGAAGGATTTACGCGCTCATCAAGTCGACGCCATGACCATTGGTCAGTATATTCGCCCCACAACACAGCATCTTGAAGTGGCTGAGTATATTCATCCAGACCAGTTCGAAGCATACCAAAAACTAGGTGAAGAGTTAGGCTTCCTGTTTGTCGCCTCCGCACCGCTTGTCCGCAGCTCGTATAATGCAGCCGAGTTTTCGCGACGGTTATGGGCTGATCGTGCACAACCGGAGTAACTATTAATGCGTGTATCTTGGCTGGCCAATCGATGGGGAGGGGTGATTTTCGCCCTCTGTCTGTTGAGCATACTGCCGCTGATCATCGCTATCATGACCCAATATGGATTGTGGTTTGACCGTGAAGCCCCGCCTGCTATCATCAAATACGTACGTGACACGAAGGGTATAGATATCCGCGTGCGCGACGTTACCGTTGACTGGTTCATGGGGGGATTGACACTTCATGGTTTCGAGCTATATGACAAACTGCCAAGACAACCACGGATCGCTTATGCTGATAAAGTAATGGTCCGTAGAATGTTTACAGACATCATATCTGTTAAAGTATTGCGGCCTAAAGTTGCACTTATTCAAGGGGCTGATGGTGTATGGAATATCAAGCGTGCATTGAAGTTCAAAAAGGGTAAGCCTAGCACAAAGGTCTTCAAAATCACAGTCGAAAAAGCCGATTTGTATTTAGAAATGCGTAAAAAGCGTGTGGTTCCCGCGGTATTAAATGTATTCAATGTTAATGCCAATATCTTAAACACATCTGGCGTCACTACGTTCGGTGTCAGTTCTTCACAAGGTGCCTCTAAAATCAAGGCTCTGGGCAATATCGGTGAGCAAGGGGTAGTGGTCAACTATGCTGTGACTCACTGGCCGGCCGCCACATTCAAAGAATTCATCAGTTCCAAACTTATCGAATCACCGGATGCCATTTTAAGCACAGAAGGCCGTGTGTGGTTTCGAGAAGGGAAGTTTCAGGTTCAAGGTACAGGTGATGTCACTGCAGACAGTTTTCACCTTCGGCTGAACAACCATATGCAGTCCCTTGGGCCGATATCTGGAAGCGTCCAGTATGATAAGCAGCATGTGAATCTACAAGCTAAACACGCCATCGCTGGTGGCAGCGCTAACACATCGGTGAGCATTAGCTGGAGCCCCGTGCTGGTCGTGACTGGGCATCTTGATGGACGCGGGATCATCGGATCCCGGCTATCAAATCAGTTGGGATTACCGGCAACCATCCCTCAGTTTGGGCGGACAGGCGGTCAGGTGCAGTTTTCGTTTGACCATCAAAGGGGGCTGGTATTATCCGGCCCGCTGGCTTTTGATGGGTTTAGCTGGATGGGGTATAGAGCGGCACAGGGAAAAGCATACATCTCATACGAAAAGAATGTCATAAAGATCGCAGACGGTCAAATCGCTTTTAATAAGGCCAATGTCCGTCTTGACGGCATCATCCCGCTCAAGGCGGGGAATATGCATCTTTATGCTACCAGCCCAGATTTCAATCTGTCATCAGCACATCTACCACGGCAGAAGTCCGTGTTAACTGGCAAGGCTAAAGTCAGTGCTGATATCACAGGAACAGTCAGCAAACCAAAAGCAGAGCTGCGGATACAGGCCACTCAGGTAGCCTATCGTCGGATGGTCGCAAGACGAGTCAATATGATGGCTTATGTTGACAAAAATCAAGTCGATCTGCGTGCCTTGTGGATCAAAACACAGACAGGTCGTGTATGGGCATCTGGGGTATATAAGTATAAAGCCCGTGACATAAACGCCAAATTCGGAGTGGAAGGCGTGCCTCTATCTGAAGCAATGAAGACCGCCAGTCTTCAGACAAACGTGAATGGCACAGCATTTTGTACAGGGCGTATCACAGGGAAAATCAGCAAACCGGCTATGAATGCCCGTTTGATGGTGCTGGATATCGGATATAAAGACTGGCACCTGGACATGCTGAGTGTACATGCTAAGGTCGCTAATGGCGTCCTCACACTTACGCAAGGTTCTGGGCGTCGGACCATGGGCGTGGTCAGGTGGAGCGGAACAATCGGTGGGATCTATACAAAGTCTCCACAAGCCGATATGCAAGCCTATTTCAGCAACTGGGATATCTCCGAGCTGGCCGGAATGGCTGCACCTGAGAAGCCTGTTGAAAAACTGCCAGACGGTTTGATCAAGGCTGAAGTGAAGATGATCGGCCCACTATTCAACCCATCTGTCACGATGAGGATGACATCGAATAACATTACATATGACGATGTCAACCTCAGGGATGTGGTGCTGGATGGTGCGTATGGCGACAGGATGCTTCGAATATACCAGGTTTCCGGCAGGCTGCCCGATGGGGAGCTAAACGCGTCGGGTATCGTTCGGGATGCTGGTGATTATTCTGTAGATGGTCAGTTTACGGGGCTTGCTCTACGTGTGCTGCGTCGGTATCTACCAAAACAGTTGCCGCAGGATATCGCTGGATTAGCGAAAGCCGACTTCAAACTGGTTGCGAGAGACAATGGGCCCGAACTCACAGCCAATGTTGAACTCTCAAACATGAGTTGGGACGGTTTGCATATTGAGCTGTCAAAGGGAACTGTTAAAGCGACCAGCGGGCGTATACGTATTGAAAACCTGGGTGCAGACGCATACCGCGGGCGCGTTGAGGCTCCGCAAATTGAGTATGATATCCCCACAAAACACATACGTTCTGTCGTACAGATCCGTGATCTAGATGTGGCGGAGCTGAGTGATGCGATAGTGTCTGGGCAATGGATCAACCGTCAATGGCCGGAAGCCCGAAAGACGATCAATGAGATCCGTCCCTTGGCAGGCAAAGTCTCATTCACCACCAATGTAGACGGGGAACTCGGCAAGCTTGATGTTTATGCCTCACTCAAGGCGCGTGATGTCACGGTCAGGGGCGTCGATGGGCTAAATGCTGACGTCGGTTATCGGCTGCGAACCGATGGATCTATGCAAGTGAAGCCCTTAAGTGTGACTGGCAAGGAAGTAAACCTCAGTGGTGACCTGCAAGCCACAGCAGGGGGGGATTTGTCTGGCCGCGTCACCCTTCAAGATTTCAATGTGAAACGGCTGCAGGTTGCCCTACCAGATACCACTAAGGTCGATGGTGTTGTGAATGCGGTGGCCGTGTTGGGAGGCACCTTCAAGTCGCCTTCCGGAACACTAGAATTCAACATCGACCAACCTTCCTGGGGTGGGATACGGCTAAAAAAGATCATCGCAGAGCCGATCAGTCTTGCGGGTGGCAGTGTAGAAATTCCTAATATCAACATACTGCTTGAAGGAGGTCAGGCCACACTAAGTGGGCACCTGACATTGGCCCCGAAGTCATTATCATGGACAGATACCTCGACAGTTGATTTGAAACTGGTGGCAGCAAAACAACCGCTATCCTCGTTAACCAGCCTTTTCGAGATGCCAAAAAGTGTCGCGGCGAAGGGTGAGTGGCAAGCCAGTATTAGTGTTCTAGGAACATCCGCAAAGCCTCAACTAGCCGGAGGACTGACACTTTCTGACTGTTCGATTACGATGGATGATGGAAAACTGGGTTTACAGAAAATAGCCGCCAACCTCAGTCTCGATGGGCAGGAGATAAGACTTACCAATGCGACTGCTGAGCCTATCACAGGCAGTGGTTCTGTCAAACTGGAGGCTGTGGCAAGCGGGATTTTCGGTAAACAGCCTCAGATAGCATCAAAACTCACATTAGATAAGCTGGTGTTTGATCAGCGAAATCTATCAAAGCAGTTTAACGAACGAATTCGTGGTGAGTTCGATGGTGCTCTGGAGATGAAGGGTAGTGTTCGGCAGCCACATATCAGCGGCACGATCACATCAAATAAGTTTATCCTGGCTCTTCCGAATGGGTTTGAGTTCGCTCAAAGCGGTTCAAAACCTGGATTTAACCCGTTCTTCGATAATGTTCAAGCCGTCATAGTCGATAATGCGGAGATCGATCTGAGCCGGTTCAAAGCCGTGGGTGGGGGGCGAATGAGCCTGAATGGTAAGCTGTCTGACCCGCAGTTGAGAGGCGATTTCCGGCTGCGCCAAGGCAGAATCATTTTGCCGACCACGGTATTTCGCATTGAGCCACCGGCCGTTATCACAATGGCCTACCCGGTACCGGGTGCCATGCCGTTTAACCTTGATGTCAGTATGAGAGCCACCGCATCGGTCAGTGTCGCATCAAATGGTCAAAACCCATCGAGGCACACTGTGACCATGGTGTTGCAAGGCCCACTGGAAGATGCCAGTCTGATGCACTCCAATTTCGAGGCGAGTCCATCGGATGTCAGCCAGTCCGATATCTATGATGCACTAGGTTTGGGCATGATCCGAAATGTGGTGGGTAGAGGCGGTGGAGATGCGCTTGGAAATGGGGTTGTGGACCTTTTAAGCTCACAATTTGTTCCTCAGTTGTTTAATCCGATAGAATCGGGTTTGGAGAGTACATTCCGGCTGGATGATGTCAGGATCGATTACCAGCGTGATTTACCGTTGTCAGTGATGCTGGTGAAACAGCTAGGTTCCAATTTCAGTCTCAGCTATTGGCGTCAGTTTGAGAGCCATACCGACCGGTATGAGGTTAAACTAAGTTATGATCTACCGCGATGGCTGAAAATCTCGCCTCGATTGCGATTAACTGTATCAACTAATGAAGAGAGTATCATTTCTTATGGGCTTGAAGGTTCCTTTAGATTTTGATGCTTTATACCTTTTGCAATAAATATACGACAGTGGAGGAACATACCTGGAATGAACGGTATCATTAAAAGAGTTGTGCCGTTACTGGCATTTCTGTGTGCCGCCGTACCGGCACTGGCAGAACCCGTCATCGGTGTCAGCGTGGTGGGTAACCAGAACGTCAACCTAGACGCCGTCAAGGCGCAGATTGGGCGTCTTGAGGGTTCGGAATATACCCCTGAAGCAGCCACTGCGGCAGTTGAGCAGATCAAAGCCATGGGGTTCTTCAGCTCTGTGGCATATGATCAGCAGCCGGTGCAGGGCGGGGTGCAGTTGATATTTAGAGTTGTCGAATATCCTAAAATCAGCCAGATCACCGTTGTTGGTAATACCGTGTTTACGGCAAAAGAGATCACTGATGTATTGTTAACAAAAGTCGGCCTCGTCTTTAACCAACTCGACGCGGTCAAAGACTACCGCGGGTTGGAGCGCCGATATGAAGACAAAGGCGACATCGTGTTTGTCGAACCATTCAGCTTTGATACTACGGATGGTAGTAAGGTCACCCTTCTGCTGAAAGAGGTTCGCGTAGAGGCTATTGAGATAGTCGGACTAAAGAAAACAAAACCTAATGTGTTGCTTCGTGAGATGCGCACAAAAGTAGGCGACATCTTCAATGCTCAGACCATGCAGCAGGATCTGAACAAAATCCATGCATTGCGGTTATTTTCGGAACTGAACTACAGTCGAGAAATAGGCTCTGATCTTGATAAGTTAAAAGTAGTGATCAACGCGACAGAAGACAAAGTGGCTAGCTTCAACATTGGAGCAGGATATAACGCCACTAGCAAACTGTTTGGACTACTCGAATACGAAGATCGCAACTTCCGCGGTCTTGGACATAAGCTGAACGGCCGCTATTTGTTTGGCGGTGGAGCCTCTAAGGATAGCATGGAAGCCTATTACACCATCCCATGGATCACTAAGAAGGGCACCGAGTTGAGTGTTGGAGCCTGGGACAGTGCTTACAACAGGTTTGGCACCAGCCTCAATTCTGTGGGCAGCACAAGCACAGCAGACGGCTACTATGAGCGACGTCAGGGAGCCAGTGTAAGTGTGGCTACCCCAATGAGCCGATTTGATACCATGCGTTGGACTTTACGATCACAGAGCACCAGCTCACACATAGATGCGACTAGTACCGCGACATTCCTGGTGCAAGACAGCAGCATTTACTCATTGAGCACAGAGTGGATCAGGGATACGCGCGACTGGTCCTTTGAACCGGTAGGTGGAGGCCTTGATAGCGTCTTGCTTGAGGCCGCCGAGGGCAACCTGAAAGAAGGATATGGATTTACCGGCAGAGACATCGCCTATCAGCGCATCAAGTTGAATCTGCGCCGATATCATGCCCTTGGTAAAAGGCCGCCGATCGAAAAGACCGACATGCGGTCGGTGATCGCCATGCGTCTACAAGCTGGATACACCAATGGACCGTTGCCGTTCTATGAGCAGTTCTTTGTTGGTGGTTCCGAGTCGATCCGTGGTTATGCCGAAGACCGATTCTGGGGATCAGAGATGTTGATGGCGTCCCTCGAGTATAGGAAACCTGTAAGCAAGGCTCTTTCACTCGTTCTTTTCTCTGATGCTGGTGACGCATGGGGTGGGGACTGGCGGACTACTGGTTTCGCAGACTACGTTCAACATGATAAGTTCGAACCGACGGTCGGATATGGTGTAGGTGTGCGGTTCCAGCTGCCAATCGGAACCATGCGTATCGACATCGGCTTCGGTGATGAGGGTTCTCAGACGCACTTCAGCTTCGGTAACGTCTTCTAGAGTGATAACAAGGAGAGATACCAGAATAATGAATATTCGCTACCCGATCAGGTGCATAATCGCGCTGATAGCCGTGGGCATTTCTGCTGGCGCATATGCTCAGTCGTTTGGAGCAGTGGATTTGGCAAAAGTGAACGAGTCTTTGGTGAAAATCAAAGACATCGACTCTCAGATCAAAACCAAACATGGGCTGTATCAAAGCCAACTAGACTGGATGCAGGAGAATCAGCTTCTGTCAGAAGCTGATTATAAAGAGTATCTCGTCATCAGTGCTACGGCGAAGCCTAATGATGCTCAAAAAACCAAGCTCACCGCGATGAAGGATAAGGCAAAGCAACTGGCCTCTGAACTTAGTTTGCTGCGACAGAAAAATCCGCTCACCGATACTGAAAAATTGCGAATGAATGAGCTGACCAGCGTCGAGAAAATCAATAAGCAGTACATTCAGGATTACGGTCAGGAATCCAGCGAGAACCTTAAGCAGTTTCAAGATGGTCTTGAACGTCAGTTATGGCTTGATGTACGTGCAGCCGTGACCGATGTCGCCACCAGGAAGAAACTAAGCGTGGTTTTCACTATATCGCCAGACACAGTGCTGTATGCCAGTGATGATATCACAGATGAAGTGGTCAAACGGCTTGCCGCGAAAAAATAGAGTCCTATGTATGGTGATCGCCGCCTTGGCGGTCACCATATGTGGATGTCAAAGGGCAAAGCAGTCATCCGATGTACCAGTGTATATCGATCTGCACAGTGTCATGTCGTTATATCGGCAGTATTCTCCCCCGGTGGCCACAGTCCGTTCCAGTCATGTCATGCCCTCACGCACGCTAAAGTTCTCAAAACCCGCGATCGCAAGTCAAACGGCGGGTACGCTGACGCCCGTTGATGACAATACGACCATGGGATACGAAGCACAGATGCGTTTGGACCGGCTAGTAGCTCGATTACGCAAACTGGAAGATGGTAGCCTTACGGACGAAAAGAACCGGTTGTTACGGCTTTCTGACGAAGAGTATCTGCCGGAATCTGAAAGGCTGTTAAACCTGTATCGATCTCGGCTGCTCGACATCATCATGAACCATCGGTCAAGCCTGAATCAACTGAGTGTTGATGAAGCCGCATATGCCAGAGCTGTTCGTGACCGACTGGAATGGATCGATACCCTTCGTCCGATGCATCAGCAATCTGAAGACGAATTGGTGGCGGCTTTAGCGGCGTATGAGAATGATGCGACTCAGCAGGCAACTCGTACGCGCGAGGATATAGCACTGTTGAGTGTGAACCTGGGGCGTCAAGTCGACCAGGAGATGGAAAGGCTGAAGAAAGTCAGCGAGGGACGAATACAGTCGCAGAGTAAATATGCTATATCTACGCAGACTGACAATCCCTGGGATAGTGAGAAGGAGCCAGCTTCGTTTCCTGGAGGCCAGGTCACCCTGCAGATGGCCGCTGTCAGACAGCAAGATCCATATAGTCAGAAAGTGGATATGCAAGTCGGTATGCAAAGGGTGGTATTATATAGCGTTCGACAGTTAGCCAAACGACAGGGCTGGCAGGTTGTATGGGTGCCTGATGGGAAACGTAAAGACGTCACGCAGCAGGTTATTACGATGTTACAAGGTGGGTGGCAGTGAACAAGTCTTTTAAGCTTTCCGAGTTGGCTGTTCAACTTGGAGGCAGGGTGATCGGTCCAGATGTGGATATATCTGGTTTGTCTGCAATCGAACTGGCTGTAGAGGGAGAGCTCTCATTCGCTGAGACAGCACGTTATCTGAAGCAGGCGCTAGAAAGCGCATGTTCCGCCGTCATGGTAGGTACGGAACCAGTTGAACCAGTGTCAAAGTCATTACTGGTGGTTTCGCAGCCCAAACAGTCCTTCATCGAACTTCTCTCGATATTCAACACGCGACCTGATCATTTTCAGGGAATACATACCACCGCCTTTGTCGATCAGTCTGCTCAAGTTGGGCAGGATGTTTCCATTGGGGCCTATGTCTCCGTTGGTGCCGATGTGCAACTGGGTGATGGATGCGTGGTCTATGCCGGATCATATATTGGTCAAGGCAGCCGGCTAGGTGCAGGCTGTATCGTCTATCCTAATACAGTGATCATGGATGGGGTTATTATAGATGACAGAGTGATCATTGGGCCGGGATGTGTGATAGGGGCTGATGGTTATGGATACCAGTTTAACGGCCGTGAGCATGTTCGAATTCCCCATATAGGCTGCGTTCATATTGAGTCCGATGTCGAACTTGGAGCCAATGTCTGCGTTGATAGGGCAAAGACTGGAACCACTCGCATTGGGCAGGGTACGAAAATTGATAACCAGGTTCATATCGCTCACAATGTTCAGATTGGCAAGATGTGTTTAATCGTGGCTCAAGTAGGCATCGCTGGCAGCAGTAAATTGGGCGATGGTGTTATACTAGCCGGACAGGTTGGAGTGAGTGATAATCTCACCATCGGATCAGGTGCGGTTGTTGGTGCCCGGTCAACAGTTTTGAAGGACCTGGAAGCGGGTGGACGCTATTTAGGTACACCGGCAATCAACCAGGCGGACGAAATGAAGCAGATTGTGACAGCCAAGCGGATGCCTCAGATACTGCAGCGTCTTCATGATCTGGAAAAGAAGCTTGAAGAGTTGCAGCAGAGTTGAATATCCAACCGCAACGCACCATCATTAAGTCTGTTTCTGCACAGGGGGTTGGTATTCATACCGGCCAAGACTGTGTGATCACGCTGGCACCAGCGGATGAAAACAGTGGGATCCGCTTCTACACCTCGACCGGTTCAGTACAAGCACTACCCCAGTATGTAGGCAGCACCACGCGTTGCACTACACTTGTCAATGGTGAAGTCTCTGTCAGCACTGTCGAGCATCTGATGAGTGCTGCCTGGGGGCTGGGCATCGATAATCTGCATGTGGATGTAAGTGGTTCTGAGTTGCCTATACTTGATGGGAGCGCGTTTTCATGGTGCGAACTGCTTGCAAATGCTGGAATAGCGGAGCAGCAATCGGCCAGAAAACAGTACATGCTGCAAGTTCCTGTTAAAATGCAACTTGGGGACAGTATGGCATGGGCATTTCCCTCAGACAAATATTCGATAGATCTGACAACCTATTTCAAACATCCCATGGTTGGTCTCAACACGGCCCAAATAGATTGTGACCACCTGGCATACCAGACCGAAGTGGCATCTGCTCGTACTTTTGGTTTCATAGAAGAGGTTGAACAGTTGCTGGCAGCCGGTCTAGCCCGTGGCGGCAGTCTTGATAACGCGCTAGTGATCTACCCCGATAAGTACAGCTCGCCTTTGCGTTACCCAGACGAGATACTGAGGCACAAGTTGCTTGATATGCTGGGCGATCTCTATCTTGCAGGGCACGTGCTTGCTCATGTGGTGGCGGTCTATCCCAGTCACAAACTGAATGCAGCGTTAGCACGCTTGATCCAAGAAAACTCAATAACGACAGAATAATTACTGGAGGATAACACCGTAATGGCAAACTACCTCTACGACGTAGAGTATCTAAAATCTATCTTGCCACATCGTTTCCCTATGCTACTGGTTGACCGCATATTGGAGATGGATCCGGGTAAGCGAGCCGTAGGCTTGAAGAACATCACGATCAATGAAGACTACTTCAATGGTCATTTTCCCCAGAAAGCGGTCATGCCTGGCGTGCTTCTCCTCGAAGCCATGGCCCAGGTTGGTGCTGTTATGTTGCTGGCATTGCCAGAACAAAAGGGTAAACTGACGTTCTTTACCGCAATCAACAATGCGAAGTTTCGCAAGGTCGTCGTTCCTGGCGATACCTTGATCTCCGAAGTGACCGTTCTACGGTTCCGCGGACGCAACGGTAAAGTGAGTTGTGTAGGGAAAGTAGACGGGGAAGTTGTCGTTGAGGCAGAGATGATGTTTGCCCTCATTGACCCACCTGTATCCGATACCGACAATACGGAAGAAGGCGGCGAAGAGTAGTGAGTTCATCTTCTGAGTTCCCGGGCGTCCACCCATCGGCTGAAATACATCCTACAGCGGTCATTCACCCCACTGCAGTGATCGGCGAAAATGTTAAAATCGGCCCTTTTTGTTGCGTTGGGCCAGACTGTTCCATCGGCGATGGCACCATCCTGAAAAGTCAAGTTGTGATTGACAAACGTACTACGATTGGTAAAAACAACCAGATTCACGCAACAGCGGCTATAGGCGGCGATCCTCAAGACACGAAATACTCTAATGAACCAACTTCACTGGTCATCGGTGATGGCAACATCATCCGTGAGTTTGTCACCATCCATAGAGCCACTGGCGAAGGTGGCGTGACAACGATCGGCAATCATAACATGATTATGAGTTATTGCCATATCGGACACAACTGCGAGATTGGTAACAATATCATTATTGCGAACCAGGTTGGCCTTAGCGGCCACGTTGTGGTTGAAGATAATGTCGTGTTCGGTGGTATGGTGGGTGTTCACCAGTTTACCCGCATAGGAAAGCTCTCCATGATTGGCGGGTTATCGAAAGTGGTGCAGGACGTACCGCCGTTTGTGTTGGGCGACGGAAGGCCGTTGGAGATTTTAGACCTCAATACGATTGGTCTTCGGCGGAACCAGGTCTCATCAAGTGTCCGTGCGGGTCTCCGTCAGGCATATAAACTGCTTTATCGAAGTAAGTTGAATGTGTCTCAGGCGATTGAGGCCATCGAACAAGAGATAGATCCAAGCCCAGAGCGTGACTATCTGCTTGATTTCATGAAGAGCATTCGCACCGGCTTTGGTGGACGTGCTTTGGATCCTCGCCGTCAAAAATAACATGAAAATGTTGTTTTGCTCTGCAGGAGAAGCCAGTGGTGATGGATCATGCGCAAGTTTGATCCATCAACTTCGTTTGTTGACTCCACAGATGCGTATTGAAGGTATCGGGGGGCCAAAACTTCGAGCTGAAGGTGTCAACCTTTGGCACGATACGTCCCACTGGGGGAGTATCGGTCTGGTTGAGGCGTTAAGAAAGCTGCCAGTGGTATGGTTGACCTCGCTTATTGTGCGCACCAGGATGTTTTTCAGTCGGCCAGATGCGTTGCTTCTGGTCGATTTTGGTGCTTTCAATGCACGACTGGCGCAGTGGTACAAGCGTTGGGTTGGTGGTGATGTATATTACTACTTTCCGCCGAGTAGCTGGCGGCAAAACCCCACTTCACAATGCGATCTGGCAAACTACACCGATCTGGTCATCACGCCTTTTCCCTGGTCGGCCACCTATCTCAAACAAAACAACGTCAATGCCTATTTCTATGGCCATCCGATGCTGGATACGCTTGAGAATGCCACCCCACGAGATGAGTTTAGAGCCATGGTTGGGGTTGATGAGCAGTCTGTTTTAGTTGGCTTACTTCCCGGCAGCCGCCGGCAAGAGATCCGGCATAATACAGCAGCCATGGTGCAGGGCATCAAGCTCTTGATGCAGCACCATTCCGAGGTGGAAGTCGCGGTGGCCATCGGGAACCCATCTGAATGCGACTGGATATTGAAGCAGTTCAGTCAAGCTGGTGTGTCTGTCAAAGCAACAGAGGACTCGCATGGACTGATGCGGGCAGCCGACATGTTGTGGAGTTGCAGCGGAACCGCCACGCTGGAAGCCGCGGTGCTGGGAACTCCTATGATCATTATGTATCGAGGATCGAAGCTGCTGGAGTTCGAGTATCATCTTCTGAAGCATAAGATCTCTATGTTTGGGATGCCGAACCTGATCTATGGCTCGAAAATCATACCCGAATTGGTTCAGAATGAGGTCAACCCACAAAGGCTGTTAACCGAAAGTGAAAATATCTGGCCAGGAAGTCCTGGTGCGATGAAGCAGACTGAAGCGTTGGACCATATCAAGCAGCAGCTTGGCTCACCAGGGGCCACCCAGAAGGCTGCCCAGCTCATTGCGCAACGCCTGGCTTCGATACCCACCAAGAGGAGTAAGTAACACCTGCAAGTGAATAACAAACAGCGCGAAGACATAGTATTACAAAAGCAGTTATGGCTCGGTATCAAACCGCACCTGAAGTATGTGATTCTGGGTTTGATCTGTGCAGGTCTGGCACAGGCCATCAATATCAAGATTTTGGATCAAACGCGGCTGGTGGTGGATGCATCGACCATCACAAGGGACATCCGGGTTTTGAACCGTGTAAGCCTGTTTGTGTTATTTGGGTTTTTGCTGAAATTCGCGTTTACTTTCGGCAACCTCTATTGGCTGCAGTTGGCCTCCAACAGGTTTACTCGGGACCTCCGTGACCGGGTGTTTGTCCATCTACAGGAACTGTCGTTAAGCTACTACAGCCAACGCCGTACCGGTGGATTGATATCTCTGCTGACCAATGATATCAATGCAATAGCCAGCGGCGGAACCATGTTGAAGGACTTGGTGGCGGCCCCAGTGGGTGCCGTCGGCGGTCTGTGCATGTTGTTTTATTACTCATGGAAACTGGCACTGATTGCGCTGGTATTAGTGCCCATCATGGCGTGGGTTATTCGCGGCATAGGGAGGCGCATCAGGCGTATCACCGCCGTGTCGCAAGGGCGGCTTGAAGAGGTGACAGCCACCATGCAGGAGTGTATTGCAGGCATTCGAGTGATCAAGGCGTTCACCGCTGAACCGCGGGAGATATCCAAATTCAAAGGACAGAATTTTGGAGCCTATAAGGCGACTATGAAGGGTGTGGTGGCCACCGCCACTTTGAAGCCTTTGATCGAGCAGATTGGGGCTTGCGGAATTGCTTTTGTGCTGTGGATGGGAGGGCGTTTGATTGTTGATGGACAGTTGACGTTCGGAGCACTGGCCAGCTTCCTATTGATGCTCAACCTGGTGGCCCAGAGTATGCAGCAGGTAGGGGGGCTTAACAGCACGCGGCAACAGATGCTGGCAGCCGCGGAGCGCATATTTAGGGATATCCTGAACCATCCGGCCACAGACCACGACGACCCCAGTATGAAGCCTATGCCAGCCATCAAGGGTGACATCCAGTTCAACCATGTGAACTTCTCATACGGTGATGACCAAGAGGTTCTGCAAGACGTAAATTTCACGATTGCGCCAGGCAAGGTGATCGCATTAGTGGGTCCCAGCGGTTCTGGTAAAAGCACGATGGCTGACCTCATCCCGAGGTTTTATACACCCAGCAGCGGGAAGGTCTATATTGATGGTATCGACATCAGCCAGGTGTCTCTCTCATCACTGCGCAAGCAGATTGGTATTGTGCCCCAGGAGACGATGCTTTTTGCTGGTACCATACGTGATAACATCGCTTATGGACGGCCGGATGCGACTGATGAACAAGTGGTTGAGGCCGCGAAAGCCGCTAATGCCGACCTCTTCATTGAACGGATGCCCGAAAAATACCTCACGACGGTGGGTGAACGTGGCATACGCGTGTCGGGTGGCGAACGGCAAAGAATCGCGATTGCGCGTGCCATTTTGAACAACCCGCGGGTGTTGATACTGGATGAAGCCACCAGCTCACTGGATACAGCGTCTGAAAAACTGGTGCAGGATGCACTGGATAAGTTGATGCAGGCAAGATCGACTCTGGTGATAGCACACAGGTTAAGCACGGTGATCCATGCTGATATGATACTAGTTCTTGACCGTGGACAGATTATAGAACGCGGAACACATTCGGAACTCATCGAATTGGGCGGCACTTATGCAGGCCTGTTCAAGACGCAATTCAGTTAGGATGTAAATATGGACGAAAAAGCAGAAAAACCAGGTTTGTGGGAGCGGAATAGACCCAGAGTGCTGTCGGCATTGGTGTATGGACTGGCAAAATCTATTTTGCGCACACTGGACATCAACGTCATCAATCCTCCGCCATGTATGAAGGGAGAACCGCATGATGGGGCGATACTGCTGGGCTGGCATGGCCGGTCACTCATCCCAGCCCATGTGTTTACTGGTAAGGGCTTTCTAGCTTTGATATCGCTCTCACGGGATGGTGAGATACAGAACCACATATTTAACAGATTTGGTTTCAAAACCATCCGCGGTTCTACGGGAAGAGGTGGGCTTAAAGCCGCTTTGATTGCAGCCAAACGGGTGCGAGATGGCGAAGTGCTGGCCTTCACCCCTGACGGGCCTCGAGGACCGATCTACCAGGTGCAGATGGGGGCTATTATCATTGCCCAGAAGTCCGGACGCCCGATCTACTGTGCCGGCAACGCCGCGAATCCAGCACGATTTCTACCCACTTGGGATAAATACATGATCCCTATGCCGTTTGGCAGGGCAGAGTTTGTGTTCGGTGATGCCATCACGGTGCCAGCCGACGCCGATGAGCATCAGCTTGAAGCTATCCGCAAGCATGTGCAAAATGAAATGAACCGACATCAGCAAGAGGCTGAAGACCGGGTCGGCTTGAAGTGATTCTCGCCATCTACAATGTGCTGCTGTTGGTCGCTAGTCCCATCCTGCTGGTGTGGCTGCTCATGCGGCTTGGAGCAGGCAAAGGGCGTATCGGATGGAGTGCACGGCTGGGGTTCCTACCGAAAAACACCGACACCACCAGACCGCTGATCTGGATACACGCCGTGTCCGTCGGTGAGGTGATCGCAGCCCAACCGCTACTTCAAGTGATCCGCAAGGAGATGCCACAGGCCCGGCTGATGATGACCTGCATCACCGATACTGGTTTCGAAACCGCTCAGGCGCATGTGGGCAAAAGCATTGATGTAGTCACCCAACTCTCCATTGACCTGTTACCCTGCGTGGCACTGGCGATGAGCCGCGTGAAGCCAGATGCGCTGGTGTGTATGGAGACGGAGATATGGCCGAACCTGATCGCTTGTGCTCGACGTCGAGGTATACCGGTCATGATCGCCAACGGGCGGATTTCTGACAAGAGCTATCCGAAGTATATGAAGGCCAGACTGCTGATCGCCGACACGCTGCGTCGCGTGAGCTGTATCTGCACACAGTCATCGGGTGATGCGGAACGCTTCAAAGCGATTGGCGCCGTTGCCGATCGTGTGGTCGTCACCGGAAATACGAAGTTTGATGGTGCCGCTGGAATACCGGACGTAGACAGGGTGCAGTACCGCAACCAGCTTGGTCTGCCGGACACGGGAGCGGTGCTGGTCATTGGCAGCACCCGAGCTGCTGAAGAGGAGCTCATCGTTGCGGATGCCTACGCCCAGTTGTTGATACAACATCCCGATCTTTGCCTGGTGTGGGCACCACGACATTTGGAGCGCAAAGCCGATGTGGTCACTGCGTTAACCGATAAGGGATGTACCCCTTGGCTGCGCTCAGATGGAACACCATCACAGCCTGCTCAGCAGATCGTGCTGGATACTTTTGGTGAGTTGGCGAAGGTGTATGCGCTCGGTGAGGTCGCGGTGATCGGTGGGAGTTTTGTGCCGCTGGGGGGTCAGAACCTTCTGCAGGCACTCGCATACGGGCTTCCTGTGGTTCACGGGCCGTACATGCAGAACTTCCGCGATATCTCCGCGATCTGTATGGAACGTGGCTTGAGTTTTGTGGTCAAAGACGCACACGAGCTGGCTGACACCCTTCACAATATCTTGAGCGGCGGGGCCTTACGCGAGCGTGTGAGGGTTACCGCTCAGAAGGTGATTGCGGAGAACTCAGGGGCATCGCAACGGATGTATGACGCTTTGCACGCCATGATGTCAACAAACCGATAAGCAGTAGAATGACCAGGCTGGGGATATCGCCCAAACGGGTATAAAGTGTCTTGGCGGTGATCAAGCCTACTTCGCAGTTGAAGCTGCTATCTTTGTATTTCGGCGTTGTGCGCAACACCTCGCCAGTTGGGCTGAATAGCCCCGATATCCCTGTCAGTGCCGATCGCACCAGCCATCTGTGGTGTTCCGCGGCACGCAGAGCACTGAACTCAAAATGCTGTTGTGCTGCGGGAGAATTCCCAAACCAACTGTCATTGGTCACCACACACAGCAATCTGGCCCCCTTACTGACCATCTGCTGGCTGACCCATGGCAATGTGCTTTCGAAGCAGACTGGCGAACCGATACGGTAGCTTGTTAATATGTCCGAAGTGTGCCCGGCTGTTCGGTCACCGAAGTTCGCACCAAATTGAGCCACCCACGGCATGGCGTTGCGGTAGGGGATATACTCACCCCAGGGTATGAGGTGCTGTTTGACGTAATGCGTGATTTGGCCGTTATCATAGGCGCTGACCGCATTAAAGCTGTCCTTGCCCACAGTCCATCCTCCACCCGCCAATATCGTGATACCCTGTTTTGATATCGCCGCCAACCCTTCATCAAGCATCCCAGGAAACGTATCTGGAAGGTAGGATTCGGGATAGACCAGCAGGTCGCTATCCATGTTGCGCGCGATCTGAATACCCTGCTGAGCTTTTTCAAGCACCTTCGGTATGGTTTGGTATTCGGGTGTGTGGGTGACTTCGATGTTCGGTTGTATGACTGTTACTTTGAGGGTAGGGGTGCTCTGGTTTGTGTGGAAGATCGTCGTAGCCCCGTAGATAACACAGCACACTATTAATATGGCCGTGGTGTAGAGCGGACGCACGCTTTTTGCCCGGTATGCATCGAAGATGGCCATATTCACAGCCACTATAAGCGCACTCAAGCCCCAGGAGCCCAGCAGCGACACGGACTGAAGGATGAGCAGCTCGCGGCTTTGGCTGACCGCCAGTTGGCCCCAGAGAAACCCAAACATACCGGAGCTTCGTAGGTACTCCAGCACAGCCCATATTGCACCTGCCAACATCGGACTTGCGAAATTGCGTCTGGACAACGACCACACGATAACTGCAAACAGGCAGGGGTAGACTGCTTCCACCACTACACAGAACAGCCACGGAAATATTCCCATCCATGCCTTATCTGCATGAGAACCGATAAAAGGCACTAGCCAGGAGATATGCAACCCAAAGAACACCAGCCCCCAAAGGAAGCCCGCTTTAGCTGCTGATTTCCATGTGCTGCACTTAACCAGTGTCGCAAGGAATGGAATCAAGCCTATCCATGCCACCCATGCCCAGCCGATCGGCTGAAACGCCAGTTGCATGATGACGGCACTGAGAATCAATGCGCCTGATGATTTGAAGGGGGCGGTGTGTATCCGACGGAATATTGTGAATCCTGGCATTACCGCTTATACCGCGGGTCATTGGGGATCATCTTCTTGAGGCGGTTGATCTCGTCACGTAACTCAGCCGCTTTCTCAAATTCGAGCGACTTCGCAGCTGCTTTCATGTCGCGCTCCATATCAGCAATCGCCAGATGGATGTCTTCTGGTGTGGCATGTTCACCAAGGGTGGGCTTGATGTTATATGTGGTGTGGGATTCAGCCGCCTTATCAAACCGGACCACATCACGAACCGCCTTCACAATTGATTCGGGCACGATATTGTTTTCTTGGTTATATTTCTGCTGGATTACGCGCCTGCGGTTCGTCTCGCGAATCGCCCGCTCCATGCTGCCCGTAATATGATCGGCGTATAGAATCACCTGACCGTTGATATGACGGGCGGCACGGCCGATGGTCTGCACCAGTGCGGTTTCGCTGCGGAGGAAGCCTTCCTTATCGGCATCAAGGATCGCCACCATCGAGACCTCTGGAAGGTCTAGTCCTTCGCGAAGCAGGTTGATGCCGATCACGACGTCATAAACCCCCAGCCGTAGGTCGCGGAGTATCTCCTGCCGACCGATGGTATCCACATCGCTGTGCAGGTAGTTGACCTTCAAACCGAGCTCTTCAAAATACTGTGTGAGCTCTTCACTCATCTTTTTGGTGAGTGTGGTGACGAGCACCCGTTCGCCGACCTCCGAGTGTAGTTGAATCTCATTTACGAGGTCGTCGATCTGACCCTTCACAGGACGGACGATGACCTCAGGATCGATCAAGCCGGTAGGGCGTATGAGCTGCTCCGCGGTGACCTTGCTGAGGCTGTTCTCTAATGGTCCGGGTGTAGCAGAGACATACACGATCTGGTGGGTCAGCTTCTCAAATTCATCATATCGTAACGGACGGTTATCGAGTGCGGAGGGCAGCCGGAAGCCATAATTGACCAGCATGGTTTTGCGTGACCGGTCGCCGTTATACATGCCGCGTATCTGCGGAACCGTCTGGTGGCTTTCATCGATGAACATCAAAAAGTCTTTAGGGAAGTAGTCCAGCAATGTATAAGGACGTTCGCCAGCTTTTCGGCCATCAAAGTAGCGGGAGTAGTTCTCAATTCCGCTGCAGTAGCCTATCTCTTTCATCATCTCAATATCAAACTCTGTGCGCTGGCGGATACGCTGAGCTTCGATCAGCTTGTTCTGCTCCTCGAACAACCGCTCCTGCAGTTCCATCTCCTGGCGCACTTCCTTGATGATGCCGTCCATTCGGTCCCACGGCGTGACGTAGTGAGTGGCTGGGTAGATACTCACCTGATCAAGCATGTCAATCACTTCGCCAGTGACCGGATTAAGGGTCACGATACGCTCCAGGTCGTCCCCGAAGAACTCAATACGGATGCATGTGTCATCGTCCGCGGGGGTGATGTCCACCACATCGCCACGAACCCGGAAGCTGCCGCGTTCGTTCGTGAAGTCATTGCGTTTGAACTGCATCTTCACGAGGTGCTTCAACACATTGTCGAAGTTATACTGTTCGCCAACCTGGAAGGAGAGCATCTGGGCGACATACTCTTCGGGGTCACCCAAGCCGTAGATGCAGCTCACCGAGGCGATGATCACCGTGTCACGGCGTTCCAGCACGCTCTGTGTGGCGGCATGGCGCAGACGGTCGATCTCATCGTTGATGGCCGAGTCCTTCTCGATGAAAGTGTCTGTCTGCGGGATGTAGGCTTCTGGCTGGTAATAGTCGTAATAGGAAACGAAATATTCTACTTTGTTGTTTGGGAAGAACTCACGGAACTCTTGGCAGAGCTGTGAAGCCAGGGTCTTGTTGTGGGCGAATATCAGCGCAGGCCGCTGCAGCTTCGCGATGACCGCTGCCATGGTGTAGGTCTTGCCTGATCCGGTGACCCCTAGAAGGGTCTGATGCTGGTTTCCAGCATTCAAGCTGTTGACCAGTGTCTGGATGGCCGTCGCCTGATCACCTCGTGGTGTAAACTTGTTATTCAGTTGAAAGAGTTTAGAATTATCCACATCTATTATTCTACCTCAAGCGCGTAAGGCCTTACAGTGGACGGAGGCTGTAGCTCTGGTCACGGAATGGTGGTATCATCAACGACCAAGCAGGAATTCCAGGCCCGGCCGTCGTATAATAGTTGGATAAACCCAAATTCAGGAGGCATCATCATGCAACGCATAGGAATGTTACTTAAAGTCAAGCCCGACAAGCTCGAAGAATACAAGCAAATCCACGCCAATATCTGGCCCGACCTCATTGCTGAACTCAAAACGGCTGGGATGCGCAACTACAGCCTGTGGCTCTGCCCGGATGGCACCGAGTTCGGCTACCTGGAATGCGATGACTGGGCCGCGACCTGCGCCTATCTCGATAAGTCTGAGGTACACACCCGCTGGCAGGTTTATATGCAGAACTATCTCGACTGCCCGGTGAATGAGGGACAGGGTGGTCAGCCCGTGACCATGCTGGAGATGTCCTTCTTGATGGAGTAACCGATCCTATCCAGGTATTACACGCTGGTCGGCATCGTTCATTCGAAGCCGTACCGGCGTGTTTTGCTTTCTGGGCGTCAAGCAGCGATCCATGGGTTGACATCAGTACCATGCATCTATCATAATCATGTCATGCCATACGGCAAATACAGTCATATTTGGGGAGGTTCACATGCCAGAATGGGTATATGGACTACTCGGCTTCATCGCACTCACCGTTCTGCTAACTCTCTATTCCATGCGTGTGCGCAACTCTAGCTGGCAGGGCACTGTGGTGGAGATCCGTGAGCACAGCTACCTCGACAGCAACGAAATGCAGCAAGATGAGATGCAGATATTTTACAAGCTCGATGGCGGCGGCATAAAGAAGATGAACCTGTCTCGATCCGCCTATTCCCAGGTCTACCCGGATCTCAAAGTGGGTGACAAGTTTATCAAGGAAAAGGGTGTGTATCATCCCAGGAGGGTCGCCGCAGGCTAGATTTCCGTGGCCTGTGAAGCATACACCGCCTTCTTACGCATCCATATAGCTCGCGTGTGCTAAAATGAAAACAGGTGATAGTGTTTCACCAACATATTGACGCGCGAGTGCGTATAAGGATGAATGCATTATGCCTACTTCTGTAGGCGTCTCTTTCAAGCGTGTAGGCCGGTGCTACTGGTTTTCGCTGGGCGATATCTCCCCTCTAGAACTACCTGAATGGACCGAAGTCATTGTGGAAACACAACGCGGCCTTGAGGTAGGGCGCGTGCGCATACCCGCTTGTGAGGTGGAAGAGGCGGATTTACAGGCCCCACTGAAGCCGATTATCCGCATTGCCAGCGATACAGACCGTCAGCGGGAGCGTGAGAACAAGCAGGCCGCTGCCACCGCGCTCGATTCGTGTAAAGATCGTGTGTCTAAACACAATCTGCCCATGAAGCTGGTGAAGGCGGAATACACCTTCGACCGATCGCAGCTCACCTTCTTTTTCGTGGCGGACAACCGTGTGGACTTTCGCGAGCTGGTCAGAGATTTAGCGGCGACTTTCCGCACCAGAATCCAACTGCTGCAGATAGGCCCACGCGATCAGGCGAAGATGCTCGGAGGCATGGGTCTTTGCGGTCGGGGTCTCTGTTGCGCCACTTTCTTGTCGGATTTCCTGCCGATCTCTATGAAGATGGCTAAAGACCAAAACCTGTTCCTCAACCCGGTGAAGTTTTCCGGTATCTGCGGAAAACTGCTTTGCTGCTTGAAATACGAGCACGAAACATACTGCGGGATGCGCAAGGGGATGCCCAGGGTTGGTCAGGTGGTCACGACACCGCAAGGCGATGGCACTGTGCAAGATCTCAACATACTGAAGCACCTGGCGCTAATTGTTAAAGGCAGCGAACAACCTGCATGGTATGATTGCGCCGAACTAAACTGGAGCAGTCAATGCGACTGCGATGCCCATGATGACCCTGATGAGGAGGCTTACGAACAACATGCCGATTTATGAATTTCTATGCAGCGAATGCCAACACGGCTTTGAAGAGCTGCTGCCATCAACAGACATCTCCAAGGTCCAATGTCCGAAATGCAAAGGCGCCAAAGTCAAACGGCAGCTCAGTCTATTCGGTATCGGAAAGCCGATGCCCAAGAGCTCAGCGTGCGACTCCTGTTGCTCCGCCGACGGCATGCCAGCCTGTGCGGGCAGCGGATACTGCGGCCTGAAGTAAGTCGATTTACCAAACCATAACCGGAGGAAAACAGCAACTGCATGTCTCACGATAAAAGCTACATCACCACACCCATTTACTACGTGAATAGCACACCGCATATCGGAAACTCACTGACCACCATCGCGTGTGATGTGTTAGCCCGATTCCGGCGGATGCAAGGCATGCGCAGCTATTTCCTGACCGGCACCGATGAGAACGCGTTGAAGGTCAGCCGCGTGGCCGATGAGCGGGGGATTGACCGCCAGCTTTTTGTGGACCAGCTTTCCGCTGAGTTTCGCAAAACCTGGAATGAGATGCACATCAATTACCAGGACTTCATCCGCACCACCGAGCCGCGGCACAAGCGTGCTGTGCAGGAGGTATTCAACAGGCTGAAGGCCAAAGGCGATATCTACCTGGGCACCTATGAGGGATGGTATTGCGTCAGCGATGAGACCTTCTTCGCACCAGCCGATGTGGCGGACGATCACCTCTGCCCTAACAAGGAGTGCAGGAAGCCTCTGCAGTGGGTTGAGGAGAACAACTACTTCTTCAAGCTGTCGGCTTATGCGGATAGGTTGCTGGAGCAAATCGAAGCGAACCCGCATTGGCTCAGCCCCGAATTTCGCAAGAATGAAGCCATCGCCTACATCAAGCAGGGTCTGCGCGACCAAAGCATCACCCGCAGTAACCCGGGTTGGGGTATTGAGGTTCCTGGTGAACCCGACAAGGTGGTCTACGTCTGGTTTGACGCCCTGATCAACTATATCTCCGCTATCGGTTGGCCAGATAATATGGAAGAGTTTGCCAAGTGGTGGCCTGCAGAGCACTTGATGGGTAAAGAGATATTTGTGCGATTCCATGCGACCCTTTGGCCCTCCATGCTGATGGCGCTTGGTCTGCCTTTGCCTAAGCGCGTGTTTGGTCATGGTTGGTGGACTGTGGGGGGTGAGAAGGGCAGTAAGAGCAAGGGTAACCTGCCGCATCCCGTGGAGCTGGCGAAAAGGTTCAGTGAAATGAGCGGCAGCTCGCTGCCTGTGGCGGTCGACGCGGTTCGCTTCCTGCTGTGCCGAGAGATGCAGTTCGGTCTGGACAGCGAGTTCACCGAAGATCACTTTATCGACACTTATAACAGCAACCTGGCCAACGACCTGGGCAATGTGTTGAACCGCACGCTAAACATGGCGCATAAGTACTTCGAGGGCGTGGTGCCAGAGGGGCTGACTCTGAGTGCGGAGCTTGTGACCATGGCCTCGGAGCTCCAAACGAAAATGGAAGCTGAGTATGGCAACTACCGCCTGAATGAAGTGCTGGTTCAGATATGGCACATGGTGAGCCGTCTGAATAAATACATCGACGAAAGCGCACCGTGGAGCCTGGCTAAACAGGGCAAAGAGGCCGAGTGTGCCAGCACACTGGTCAGCGTACTAGATGGCGTGCGTCGTTGCGTTATCTGGATGGCCCCCTTCATGCCCGAAGCGATGAAGGTCATGTGGGCGCAACTCGGTCTGAGTGGCGAGCCATGCGATCAGCTCCTTGCAGACGCAGCACAACCTGGTTTCAAGACGGGCCACCAGTTTGGCAGCCCTAGTCCCGTATTCCCACGAATCACACCGGAGGCACGAGCAAAAATGAGCGAGCAAGATAAGCAAACCGAACAACCTGTAGCCGAGGCTGTAGTGCAGCCTGAGCAGCCGAAAGCGGAGGCTACAAAACCAGCATACGAACCCAAACCGCAGATCACCATCGATGACTTCGCGAAAGTGGAGCTGCGCGTCGGTCGCATCATTGTGGCAGAACGCATCCCCAAAGCTAAAAAACTGCTGAAAATTCAGGTAGACATGGGTGACCATCAGCGTCAAGTGGTAGCGGGCATCGCTGCCAGTTACGCCCCTGAGGACTTGGCGGGGAAGGTCATCATCGTGTGTACCAACCTTCAGCCTGCGCTGCTTTGCGGTGTGGAGAGCAACGGCATGCTGCTCGCCGCCGACTTCGAAGGCAAGGCTGTGCTGCTCACCCCTGAGACCGATGCCGAGATCGGCTGCCGCATTAAGTAGCCGCTACCCAGGGACGATTGTGTCACGCGAAGACGCGATGACGCGAAGGGGTAATGACGGCGCGGTTTGTCAGAGAATCGTAGGGGCGGGGTTTCCCCGCCCTTGGTTCTTTTTCTACCACGAATAGACACCAATGGGATGTTTATCCACAGATTACGCAGATTACGCAGATTAGGTAGTGACCGATGCGGTTACTCGGAACGCCTGCTTACGCCATGCAGCAATCTTCAGTACTGGTCTGGCGGGTAGGGGCGATCGGCGATCGCCCTTTGACCATGCCTGTGTAGTTCCTTGGCCACCACGAGGGAATTCAACCTAACTGATCGCATCCTACCTCTATTCGCTAGCCATGACAACGAATTGGGGCGTTTAGCATCTGCGGTGAACATCAGGCACTGATGGCATGCCAAATTATAGGTATTTTGCACATAAACCTCAAATCGAGTAAAAAGCCTTGACATAGGTGTGAGGCGGTAGTAGGCTTTATTTAAGCTTTGAAAACGGAAGTGTGTTCGGTGCGATTAATACATGGAGAACTAATAATGACAAAGTATATCGCTTCACTAGATATCTTCAAGATAGCAAAACTAAAGATGGATCAGGATGCATTTCATGTTGAGGATTTAGTCGTATTACCGGATCATACTATAATCGTCTGTCAAGATGGCCCGATAGTTGACCACCTAATGTTACCGAAAGACTATCTCCGAAAAGTTGACAGCGTTCAGTCTATACGTCGTATAAACATAAAACCGGGCAAGGAAATATGGCGTAGCGAACTCAGTCACGACGTCATTAAGGGCAATTATTCATATGCACCTAATGATGATCGAATGTTACGTATATCTGGTACACGCCTATTATTCGGATATGGAGTACGCAAAAAGCTCTGGCTGGTAGATATAAATAACGGTCGGGTTCTGTCATCACCATGGCAGAACAATCGAACTGTAAGGCTTATTGCTGTTCATGATGATCATGTGATTATTTGGGATAAACGTGGATTCCTTGCATCTTATAATGTGAATAACCTTAAGAAGTTGTGGACTATTGCCTATTATAAGCGTCCGGAGCTTGTTTGTTCACTCGACAAAGAATGGCTGCTGATGACGCATAGTAACGGACAATGTGTTTTTTCTGTCAACATTTATAGTGGAGCAATTCGACCAATTAACTTTCCTAGCGTGTCGCAACTAAAGTGTGCATGCCCAGTTGGCGATAACATCTACTTAGTTGGCGGTGATATGACCTGGGTGGTCAACCGAAACTCGAATAAGTGCGAAAAGCTATCCTCTGCTCCAAAAAATACAGGGTTCCCAGCTGCGATCGATGCAGGACATGGTCGGGCTATCAAAGAGCGATGGACAATGCACGGAGATCAGATTTTACAAAAGAGATCAGTATTAGTTGATTTCGTTCATTCAACATCATTTGAATTCAACAAACTATATATCATAAGAGATTGTATTGTCATCGGAAATGATAGACTGTTATGCAGATATAATACTTATTACTCTAACAGGCTAACCGGTGAGAGTTATTTCATGGTGTTTAATATAGCGACTAAAGAGATTAAACATTTGAAGGGCATAGACACTGCCACTGATCATATGGATGTGCTTAGTGAAACTCAGGTCTTGTTACGTGGGTTTGAATGGGTGGTTATTGGATAAGCAAAAGAAGTGTACCTGCGTTCGATGGGATGCGTGTTGGCAATGTATACCTCACCCCAGGTCTCTAGCTTGAAACTGATGTGGGTTTGGTAGTGGCTGCTGTGTTGCTGAATCATTACCCTCATGTAAACTTGGGTAGCACCGGGGATATCGAACATTCATGGTTTATACTACCCCTTCCAGGGTCTTTTGCCATCTGATGTCTACTGCCAACATCTTCAACATGCACGATAAGGACCTATCAGGCTTTCACTGAATGTGTAGCAGCATCTATGGCTACGGGTAGTGCTACGCAGTCCGCATTTCGCAATTCAAAACAACATATCCGCAGTTCTCCCACATATTCACCGGTATTGTTGCAGGAAAACAGTATCCTGTTGATGAATGATATCCGAGTGACGGCCCGAACTCTCTTCCTATATCACAGGAGCGACAGATGGATATTACTTACAGCGTTTTACCGAAATTCTATCAGCAATATGATGTGCCCCAGCTTGCCTCCATGGTTCGCGAAGTCAACCTCGACACCATCAATCTGATGGTCCGCGATGGTTACTGGGTAAATGAGCACAATATCAGCACTGAGCTGCCGGCGTTTGTGAAAGCGATGCGCTCTGAGGCGATAGATGTGAACTTCGCCACGACAGATTATAGTGCAGAGCAGTTGGTGGCTGATCCCGCTCCTTTGGGTATCATGGCCGATGCCGGCATCACGCGGTTCCGGATAAGCCATATCTGGGTGAGTAATGGAGATGCACGGGCCAGCCTCGAAGCCGCAAAAACGAGCCTGGGCAGCCTGGAGCGGTTGTGTGAAAAATATGGCATACAGGCGGTTTACCAGGTGCATCATGGCACGTTGATCGCCAGTGCGTTTGCCGCATGGGCGTTGGTGAAGAACCTGCACCCCAGATATATCGGGGTGGAGTTGGATCCCGGCAACCAGGCCCATGAGGGGTATGAATCGTGGGACAAGTCGGTGAGCTTATTAGGTGATCACCTGGTCGCAATGGGAGTGAAGGACGTCGCCTGGGTCCGGCAACCGGTAAGCGGGGACGAGCACTCCAAAGGCTGGCAAACCGAGTGGGTACCGCTGGCAGACGGCATCACGGATTGGTATGATCTGATGCGGGCCTTGCATATGCGGGACTGGTCTGGGCTGTTTGCATTCATGCCGTTCTACCATGAGAATGAGCCCGATAAACTCACCAAGCTCTTGAAAAAAGACGTGGGGTATATGCGTCAGGTGCAGTCAGATATCGAGTCGGAATAACAAATCCTCTGACTGAGACGGCCGCGATGGCCGCCTCAGTGTTTTTATCGTGTCAACTACCTACAACTCGTATACTGCTAACTGGCAACGATATAAGCAGACCCAGTTATGCGCGGTTCATTGTCCGGCACCCACGAAGTGGGTATCTTCTTATAGCCACGGGTAAGCGTAAGCGCAACCCGTGGTAGGTGCCGCGGTATAACTTACCCCGAAGCGGGTCTTCTGTGATGACAATGGGGTGCGACCCACTTCGGGGTAGAAATGGTCTCCCACATACCAGGGGTATCGCTTCGCTCACCCCTGGCTATAAGGAATCTTACCCACTCCGTGGGTGCCCGGACGGAAATGTATACGAATTCTCCGTGTATTTGTGTAACCAGCTGGTCCATTAACCATGTTCATGATGTAAACTCAGCCGGGAGGCCAGGTGAGCCTGCGTCCGCCAAGCATATGGATGTGAAGGTGCATCACCGTCTGGCCCGCCTCTTCGCCCACGTTGGTGACCAGCCTGTAGCCGTTCACCAGCCCAAGGGCTTCACCGATTTTGGCGCTCACTGCAATGCAGTGCCCAACTAGTGCCTCATGGTCGGCGTCCACATAAGCACTGTCCACAACGTGCTGTTTTGGGATGATCAACACATGCTCCGGGGCTTGAGGATTCAAGTCTTTGAATGCCAGCACCGTGTCGTCTTCAAAGACGACCTGTGACGGGATTTGCTTATTCGCGATTTTGCAGAAGATGCAGTCGGACATTGGTTTCCTCCTTCGTGTTTTGCAGATGCCCAGTCATGAACCCATTTTTGAGATCGGTGAGTTCAACAGGCACGATCTTACCGGACAAGCTGCGTGGAGCCTTGAGATGTACGGGGATGTAGTTGGGGGTGAACCCCTTCATCATACCCTCTGAATCGGGACGTCCCTCCACCAGCACGGGCATGCTCCTTCCGGAAAACTTCATCATAAACTCATTTTGCAGTTCATTGCACAGCGTGATCAGTCTGTGGCTGCGGTTCTCTTTGGTGGATTCGGAGATGTGCCCATCCATGCTCAGTGCGGGAGTGTTGGGGCGGGCACTAAATCGGAAAACATGCGCCTTAGCAAAGCCTATTTCACGGCAGACAGCCAGTGTGTTTGTAAAAGCCTCTTCGGTTTCGCCCGGGAAGCCCACAATGATGTCGGTGGTGATGGCGATGTCAGGTATGAACCGTTGCAACCGATGAGCTAAGCTGATGATGAATTCTGAGCTGTAGTGGCGGTTCATGCGGCGCAGAACCTCATCGTCACCAGCCTGCAGCGGAATGTGAATGTGCGGGCAGATTTTGGGGTCATTGACCATGAGCTCTATGAGCTGCTTGCTGATGTCATTTGGCTCGATGCTGCTCAGCCTGATCCTTGCCAGCCCATCGATGCTAGAGAGTGCCGAGATAAGCTGCGGCAACGTCTCACTGGTTCCCAGGCCATAGGCACCTACCTGTATTCCTGTGATCACCAGCTCTTTTGATCCGCTGGCCACAAAACCGCGCACTTCATCACAGATATCGCTGATAGGTCGGCTGGTCAATTCGGGGCGGGTGAGTGGGATAGAGCAATATGAGCACCGGTTCGTGCAGCCGTCTTGAATCTTGATGGTGGCCCTGGTCCGCTTACGATGGCTGAGTTCGGCCACGCAAACCTCGGGTTGAGTGAGCCTGGCAGCGAATTCTGGGAAGCTCTGCAGTATCAGCTCTGGCGTGGTCTCCTTATCGGGATTGAGCACCAGCAGGTCGGCTTCGGGTATCTCCAGCTCAGTAAATGCGGTGAGCTGCGCCCAGCAGCCGGTGATGACAACTTTAGCATTTGGATTTGTGTGTCTTGCCTTACGCAGCTGCTGCAGCGATTTATGTTCGGCCGTGGCGGTTACTGAGCAGCTATTGATGAGATACAAATCGGCCACCTCATTGAAGGGGCACGGAGTGAACCCCAGACGCGCAAACCTTTCTGAAAGAGCCTGTGTTTCATATTGGTTGACTTTACATCCAAGTGTGAAGACTGCGAATTTAACCATAACAAATATATTCTACCGAGTCTGGCCGATGCAGTCACTTCGGTGAGGGCCGCCGATATCTGTTAGAATATAAGGTGATGTCAAAGTTTCATGGAGGGGTCACAATGCCGTTTAAGGTCTATCTCAATGGTTTCATCATTCTTGGAATTCTGTTGCTTGTATTAGGAGTGGTCGGGTTCCTTAAGGGTGCTGAGATTCTCCGCGATCCAGGCCAACCCAAAGACTCCCTTCTCCCTGTGTTATACGTGCTTGGGGGACTAGTCATGCTAGTCAACGGATGGATGTCCATCCGTGCTTACGAGTTGAGATGCGCAGAGGAAAAAACCGCAGGAAAGGAAACACAGACAATTGTCACCAACAAAATGCAGTGAATGCGATAAGGTGCTTGACCTCATACCGCTTTGGTTAGATGAGGTTACTGTCAGCTTTACGTGTGAGGATTGCCGTCAGAAGCATCGCTCAGTGGCTCCATCACGAGGGCGCAAAATTGCCCCGATCGATATATCGGATGATCTGGCTGAGGTTATTGATCCGCTAGAGGCTCTCGTCATTAACAAAGATGACGACACCGAAATCTCGCTGGAAGCTCTTCAAGAAGAAGAAGCCCTTCACGATGATCTCCCCGTTGATGAAGAGGACGTATAGCTTCTATAGCTAGCTTGTATAATGGTTGATATCCATTGTCATATTCTACCTGGAGTTGACGACGGTGCTGATTGCCTGGACACATCCGTGGCCCTTGCCAGGCAAGCCGTCGCCCAGGGCGTCTCGGTCATCGCCGCGACATCACACTATCGGTGGAGCGATAATCCGCTCATGACCGGTGATAAAGTGCTAGGATTAGTCGCCGAAGTTAATTCTGCGCTCAAAAATGCCAAAGTGAAACTGACGGTTGTTGCGGGCTGTGAAGTGCCCATCTCCGAACCCGAAGTTTTAGCGATTATTTCAGATATGGGCCTCACCTATGGGGCACACTCTAAGGCTGTGTTGCTAGAACCATCATTCAAGACTTTCGCAGCCAATGGCATAGATACGGTCAAGCAGTCTATGCAGATGCATCTTCTACCGGTGATCGCTCACCCCGAACGCTGTGCAGCCTTGCGTGAAAATGATGCACTCATCAACCGATTGGTTGACCTGGGCGCCATTCTGCAGGTCACCGCCAGCAGCCTCTACATGGGGGATCCAACTGACCCCACCCGTGTAGCCGCTAACCGCTTGCTGTCCGATGGGCTGGTAGGCATCATTGCCAGTGATGCGCACAACCCTGAGCGGCGCAGCATCCATATGAAGCAAGCCTATAAGTATGTCTCAGACAAAAGTGGCTCCCATATCGCCGAGTTACTCTGTCATACCATACCGATGGCCATCGCGAGTGGTGATGAAGTGAACCATTCAGATATCTACGATGCGTATGCAAGCAAAAAACGAAGCGGGTTTCGTGGATTGATGGACAGGCTGCTAAAAAGATGAGTGAACAACCAGCGAAGCGACACGGCAAATCGGTACTGATTCTGGTAGAGAACCTTCCTGTACCGCACGACCGCCGGGTCTGGCTGGAAGCGACATCTCTGCAAAAAGCGGGTTTCCATGTCAGTGTTATCTCACCATGCCCACCGAAGGCCAAAAAGTGGGATGTCATCGACGATGTTCATGTTTACCGATATGCACCTCCACCTACCACCAAGCGCCGGATTAGTTTTGTGTGGGAGTTTTTTTACTGTTGGATGGTCACTTTTGCTTTGAGCCTGGTGATCTGGGCTCGCGAGGGTATCGATGCCGTCCACGGCTGTAATCCCCCTGACACCTTCTGGCTGATTGGCCGGTTCTATCAGCTTTTCGGCAAAAAGTATGTGTTTGACCACCATGATCTATGCCCGGAACTCTATGCGGTGAAGTTTCCAAAAAAACGCGGAAGAGCATATAAGGGCGTAGTGTGGCTTGAAAAAATGCAGTTCAAATCGGCCGACTGGGTGATTTCAACGAACGAATCATATCGTCAAGTAGCCATCGAGCGTGGCGGATTGCCCCCAGAGCGTGTCACAGTGGTGCGAAGTGGTCCTGACCTGAGTAACTTCCATCGGGTGACACCCACAGGTGAGTTCAAACGCAACTTCAAATACCTTGCAGTTTACCTGGGAGTGATCAACCCGCAAGACAACCTGGATTCGCTGCTGCGGTCAATACATCACATCGTGTTTGAGTTGAAGCGCACAGAAATCGGGTATGTCATCGTTGGTGGCGGGGACGCTCTGCAGGATCTGAAAAAACTATCGACGACGTTAGGCCTCGACGAATATGTGCAATTTACAGGATTTATCCGTGGCGAGCAGTTGCTGGTGGCTCTATCTGACGCCGACATCGCTGTGGTTCCTGACCCCAAGACACCGCTTGATGATAAATCGACGTTTAATAAGGTGATCGA
This sequence comes from Armatimonadota bacterium, assembly GCA_963677485.1. Classification (GTDB taxonomy): domain Bacteria; phylum Armatimonadota; class HRBIN16; order HRBIN16; family HRBIN16. The sequence continues at coordinate 4,467,871 of OY781964.1, forward strand.
GTATATGGCGTTGGGTATCCCGCAGATATGCTATGACCTAAAGGAATCACGCTTCTCAGCACAGGAGGCTGCGGTCTATATCACCCCTGGCGATGAGCAGGAGTTCGGACGCAAGCTGGTGGAGTTGCTTGATGACCCAACAAAAAGGCAAGAGATGGCGCAGTTCGGCATCAATCGGGTTAAGAACGCCCTTGCTTGGAATTTCAGCCGTGACATCCTGGTGGATGTATACGAAAATCTTCTTGATGTTCCGCAAACAGACCGTGTCACTCAGACGGAGGGCAACTGTTGAAAGTCGGAATCATGTCAGACAGCCACGATAATGTGCCCAACATCCGGCTGGCGATTGAGCTGTTCCGCAATGAGGGTGTCGATCAGATCATCCATGCTGGCGATTTGGTGGCCCCTTTCGCCGTAAAAGCCATGGCAAATGCGTCCGCTCCGATCTATGCTGTGTTTGGAAACAACGATGGTGAGAAGGCCGGAATTCGGGCCGCTTTTGAGGGTTTTGGTGTCATCGTGCCACAGGTGGGTATTATTGCCTGTGACGGCGTGAAGTTTGCTGTGATGCATGAACCGGTTAATTTGAGCCACGAACTGATCACACGCCACCTTGTACAAGTCGCGATATATGGACATACTCACCAGAAGGATTTATACGAGAAAGACGGAGTTATCATCATCAACCCAGGTGAGGCCGGTGGATGGGTGTCAGGGCATTCCACGGTCGCCATCTTTGATACACGCAACAAGCAGACTCGTTTTGTTGAGCTTCAATAGGGGGTGTGACGATGCGTGCAGGTAAGGTGTTTGTGTTTTCAGGTCCCAGCGGTGTCGGCAAGGACACGCTGCTTGATCTGCTAGCTGAGCAAGTGGACGGGTTTGAAAAGTGCGTCACCGCCACAACCAGAGCCCCTCGATCCCAGGAAGTAAACCAAAAAGATTACCATTTTGTCTCAAGAGAGCAGTTTCTAGAGTGGGAATGTGCAGGATTAATGCTTGAAACTGCAACATATAATGACCAGTTGTATGGAACCCCGTTATTCGCTGTCCGGCAGGTGACCGATCGCGGTCTGGATGTGATCTTGAAAATCGAAGTACAGGGTGCTCTTAAAGTGAAGAGCATCATCAGCGATGCCTTATTGGTCTTCATACAGCCGCCTTCGATTGAGAGCTTAAGGCAGCGGCTATCAGATCGCAATACCGAGAGCCTGGACGAAATAGAACGTAGAATTAGTATCGCAGCCATCGAGATGCAAGAGAGTGTCCATTACGATTATGTCGTGACGAACGATGAACTGTCGCGAGCGGTCGATGATCTGCGGTGTATCATTGTTGCTGAACGACTAAGGCAGGTGCGCGCGTGAACAGCGAAAAACTCCATGGCAAAAAGATTCTTCTAGGTGTGACGGGTAGCATTGCAGCCTATAAGGCCGCCGATTTAGCTTCGAAGCTAACTCAGGCTGGTGCTGAGGTTGATGTGGTGATGACCCAACACGCTGCCGAGTTTATCGGTGCGGCTACTTTCCGAGCCTTAACCCGTCATGGGGTGCTGACCGATCTGTTTGATGAGCCTGACAGCCGGCGAATCGCACACATCGAACTGGCGCAACAAGCGGATCTCATTCTAGTATGTCCCGCCACGGCCAACATCATAGCCAAGATGGCCACGGGTATTGCCGATGATTTGCTCAGTACGCTGCTGCTTGTGGCTAAGTGTCCGGTGTATGTGGCTCCTGCCATGAACACCAGCATGTGGGAACACCCTGCGGTACAAGCGAATGTCAGTATACTATCGCAGCGCGGAATTACGGTCATTCAACCCGATAGTGGTCGATTGGCGTGTGGTGATGTTGGAGCGGGCAAATTGCCCACCACAGATCAACTACTGGGCATCTGCGCAGAGAGCTTTGCCAGGCCGATGGTAGGCATCAGGGTGCTGATCACTGCGGGCCCGACTGAGGAGCCGATCGATGCGGTACGCTGCTTAACCAATAGAAGCAGCGGCAAGATGGGTTATGCCGTGGCCGAAGTAGCTTGCCGTTTAGGGGCGGACGTCACATTAGTAACCGGACCAGTCAGCCAGCTGGTTCCTACGGGTGCTAAGACTGTCGCAGTTCGGACGACGCAGCAAATGTATGATGCGGTGGTGGCCGAAAGCAGCACCGCAGATATGGTGATCTCTGCAGCCGCTCCTTCTGATTACCGTGTGGAAAATCCGGTCGCGTCGAAGATCAAGAAGGACGGAAACCCGCTGAACCTGAAGCTGGTGGAAAACCCCGATATCATTGCCGCTGTAGGCAGTCAAAAGAGAGATGACCAGGTCGTGGTTGCCTTTGCTGCAGAGACGGAGTTACTCGTGGAGCGATGCCGTCAAAAGCTGATTGCCAAATCGGTGGACATGGTTGTGGGGAATGATGTGTCCAAACCGCAATCCACTTTCGGCAGTGACAGCAACGAGATATGGCTGGTCACAGCTGAGCAGGAAGAGCATCAACCGGTGATGAGTAAGCGGGAGTGCGCGCGAGTGATTTTGGACAGGGCCATGGAGATACTGGAGCATAAGCGGATAGCTTAGTGCCCGTGAAGGAGCCTTCTCAACGGGGCCATATATTCCCAGTTCTGTCCGCCTGCCTCAAGGAACGCGTAAATCGCCGCGAGCACAAAGAAGACTATCACCAGGACGATGGCGGGTTTACTGAGTTTCGGTTCTTGCCCGTCATTCATATTTCAACAACTCACCGACGGTTACCAGCCTCAGCCCCTTCTTTTTAAGGGCTGATATAAGTGTCGGCAGGGCGTCCGCGGTGGGCTGGCTGCCGCAGTGCATCAGCACGACATCGCCTTGTCTCGCACGCGCCAACACCCGCGCTTCAATCTGCTCAGACGTGATGCCTTTCTTGACACTATCGAGGCAATCCACAGCCCAATAGATGATCCGATACCCCTGGCTAGATACCAATCTGCGCACATCTTTGTTACGAGCACCAAACGGAGGGCGGAATAGCGCAGCGCCAGGAATGCCAAGCTTTGACTTAAAAATGCTCTGGGTTTGATTGATCTGATCCAGCATCTCATCGTCACTGAGAGCCGTGAAATCCGGGTGGCTCCAACTATGGTTGGCGATTTCGTGCCCAGCCGCCACTATACTTTTCGCTGCCTGAGGATTCTGCTTAACCCATTTGCCCGTGAAGAAGAAAGTCGCATGTGAGCCCGAATTTGCTAGGGCTTTCAAGATATCCTCGACAGGTTCGGCGGATGCTCCGGCATCAAACGTGAGCGCAATCATCCCTTTAGCATTGGGCACAGAGCTCACTTCACCGCTTGGTTGGGCTACGCGTGCGCTGGTTTGAGTGCTGGCGGGTTCATCTGGGCGAGAACTACGCGTAGCGGAGCCAGAATCTACAGGTGATAAGGGCTGCTTCGGGTCAAAGGTGCCGGGATCATGGTTAATGTCAGTCGCACTATTTGTCGGTTCACTGTGGGAAGGCTGCACATCAGGTTTAGGCTCATCGGGTTCCGATGCATCATTACGGTGGTGATCCACCGGTTTTGCCGGGAGCACAACGGTGCCCGAACCACGATAGGTCTCGTCACCTTGCTGTTTTACCTTGCCATGACAGCCTACCCAAAGACCCGACCCTACGATCAATAGAATGACAAGAGGCAGCCATTCTATCGACGAGTTCTGTGGCTTGCCGGAGCCGGCACCAGACCGATTACGCGGCCTGGTGTTATTTGCTCTTGGCTGCTTTGAGCTCATCACGTAGTACCAATATCGCCTTCTTCAACTGAGCATCATGATCTCTGTCGTTGTAGTCTTCCCACTCATCCGATTGTTTTACGACGATGTCAGGCTCGATGCCACCACGGACAAGCGATTTGCCCTCTCTGCTGATCTTGCGGTTAATGTCGTTACCATTAGGCGTTAGATATCTGGCTGTGGTGATGGCGACTGCCGAGTTGTTGTCTAATGGATAGATGCTTTGAACCAGCCCTTTACCGAAGGTTCGCTCACCTATCAATTTGGCACGCCCATAGTCTTTAATGGCGCCTGCACAGATTTCACTGGCACTGGCGCTCATGTCATTCACTAATACCACCATGGGGTAGGGGGCGATGGCCCGATTCGGAGTGACTTTGAGAACTTGCTTTTGTCCGCCCCGTTCTTCGATGATCACCACGTTGCCTTTGGTCAGAAATCGGCTGGTGATATCCTGAGCCACATTGAGAAGTCCACCAGGGTTGCCTCGAAGGTCCAGGATCAGTGCTTTCATTCCCTTGTTTTCGAGCTCTTGAATCTTCCGCATCATATACTCGTCGCTCTTATCATTGAACTGCATGAGCGTGACGCGCCCGATACCATTGACTGTATCTTCCATATAGCCCTTGGCTACAGGGCTGACGATCAGGTCACGGATAATCGGCAGCACAATGATCTTATTGTTCTCTTTCGGCCGTCGTATAGTTAAAGTGACTTTTGTGTTGCGTGGGCCGCGGATTCTCTTCACGGCTGCGTCAATGCCCTGGTTGTGGGTCAGATAGTTATCAACCTTAAGAATGATGTCCTTGGATTTCAATCCAGACTTCAAGGCGGGTGAGTTCTCTATCACGTCGTAGATCACGACATTCCCGTCTGTCTCTTGAAGTTGAGCACCAATGCCGAAGAAATCACCACGGGTATCTTCCTGCATTGCCTTGAACTCCTCGGGAGACATGAAGCGGGTGAACTGATCATTCAACGCATACAGCATGCCGCGGATGGCGGCATAAGTCAGCTTGTTTGAATCCGATGTGCCGGAATAGTTGTTCTGTATGATGCCCAGAGCTTTTAGGAATGAAGCGGTGGGCTGTAGCTTGTGAACAGTGACCGGTGTTTTAGCTGTATCGCCTGGCAGCGCATGGATGATGTCACTTGATACGAAGCCGGCGATGACTATACTGATGGCAAGAAGTAGCTTTTTCATTTGGTCACACTCTTTACGGCAGGCTTCATGGCGAGTTTGACTGGCATGTCACCCTGATTTTGTTCACCGGCGAGCAGTCTGTCAGGACTGATCCCTTTCCCCGCAAAGTCAGTTTTGTTTGGGAGGAGAAGCTTTCGGGTGACCAGTTTGATAGCGGAGCCGTCATCAAATGGGTAAAGGTCAGAGACTAGAGGCTGCCCAAAGGTGGGCTCGCCTATTAGGGTTGCCTTTTTACTCTGTTTGAGTCCTGCGGCCAGAAGCTCTGCGGTACCGGAAGTCCCATTACCGATCAACAGCGTGATCTTCTGATCAATTCCACGTCCTTCAGACGAATTGATCATGGTCATTGGTTTGTTGGCCATTTTGCTATATCCCAGCAAGCCGCGTCCTGCGAGCAGACTGTAGACACGTTGAGCGGACATAATGTCGAAACCCGTGGTGTTACGCATATCTATGATGAGACGCTTAAAGTGAGCTTGATGAAGCATATCCGACAAAACAGAGGCGGTATCAAGCCGAAGGACCTGCAACTTCACCAACACCGTATCCTGCGCATTCGTAATCAAAGTCGCAGAGGGTGTCGTCACTGTTTCGCATGTGATCTTTACATTCATCTGCTTGCTTCCGCGCCTGATAGCGAGCGTCTTATATGGACAGTTGTTGCTGCTCAGTAGTTTCAGGACACTTGACACGGGAATCCCGTCATCTAGTTTCTTTTTCGCTTTATCAAAGGCGTCGAGACGTGTTTTGAGGGTGCCACTAGATGGAACTGCATCCATGGGGTTGTGGGAGATGATCCATTTACCATCAACTTCCACGATCACATCCTTGGATCGTATGCCCGCTTTGAATGCCGCTCCGCCTTCGATGGGAGTCACCACTTGGATCTCAGCATATCCAGTTTTGCCAATTTTATAGGCTTTCACCGTCGTTTCAGCCCCAATGCCATGATATGTGCCTGCCAAGTGGTTGCGGTATTCTGTGGTTTCATCAACTGTTAGGTACTGGTTCATCGGGTCGTTCAACGATCCGACCATACCTCGGATCGATTCCTCTGCCATCTCCTGGTCATTCTTCACTTCATCGACATACTGACCCTTGACTAGCTGATAGACGTCATTATAAAGCTGCATATGGTCGATGTTATCGGAAACTTTATATGTGGAGGGCATCTCAGTCGATGCGAGCTTCATTTGGCTTTGTGTGTTACGTACAATGGCGATTCGGGCAGCTAGAGGGGAGTTGTCATAGACACTACGCATGTAAATGCCGAGTCCGAATAGGGCTACGATCAAGATGATGCGTACTGAGAGATGGGCTTTGGATACCTGCAAAAGGAGCCTCCTACGAAGCGGACGACCGCTGTAAACACCGTAAAAAGTATACCCGAGAAGGCGGGTTGACTGTTACGAAGGGGGGATGAGACTTTGGCTTGAAAATGGCGGAGAGTCCGGGATTCGAACCCGGGGTAAGAGTTTAACGCTCCTACAACCGCTTAGCAGGCGGCCGCTATCGACCTCTCAGCCAACTCTCCACGAAAATTATTATACCGGAGCATGTCAGAAGGTGCAAGGGCGAGATCAAGATAACTGGAGCATTCTTTGGATGGGCACCATTGAATGCTCCGTTTGACACTATCTTATTCAGTTTTGCCGATCTTGAAAATCTTGGTACCGCATACGGAACAGGTACCAACAGTTGCCGGGCGGCCGTTCTTAAGTGTGGTCGCGGTGGCATCTTTGATCTCTCGTTTGGCCTTGCATTTCACGCAGTAGCCTTCCATGTAGGTGGAACCTCCTTAGAATGTTGAATAGGATAAGATACCATTAAAGCAGTATGTTCTCCTGCAGAACGAATTCAGTGTAACGCAATTTCTCCAAATAATCAGCATGGATTGGGCATTGAATCAAAAAATAACCCTAAAATTGCTCGCAGATGTAACTCTACATACCAAATATGAGAAAAATCTGTATCTGGTAGGCGGTTCAGTGCGAGACTGCCTGCTTGATCGAACGGTTGATTGCGACTATGATATTGTAACCGAACTCGATGCTGTGGAGTTAGCGGAAATGCTCCATCAGTCGGGTTACCTCGATGACGCACCTGTTATTTTCGCAAGATTTGGTACTGTCAAGCTTTCGATAGCAGGGGATACGGTAGAACTGGTCACGGCCCGCCGAGAGTCCTACCAAGATTCAACCCGAAAGCCTGAGGTTGAGAGAGCTTCTTTGCGTGATGATGTGTTTCGAAGAGATTTCACCATCAACTGCTTGTTATATAACCTGCACACTCAGGAAGTTTTAGACCTTACTGGCTTTGGAATACGTGATCTGCATCTTGGAGTATTACGGACGCCTTTACCTCCCCATCAAACTTTTCATGACGACCCACTGCGAATCATGCGTGCCGCTCGGTTTTTAGCACAATTGGGTTTCGAACCGGTGGAACCACTGGAACAAGCCGCAAGTGAAATGGCGTCCAGGCTTGAAATAGTCAGTGGTGAGCGCATTCGTGAAGAGCTTCGCAGGACCATCGATGCCCGCTATGCGGCGGATGGCCTATACGCATTGAAGGGGTGGGGCATCTGGCCCGTGCTGATGGGGACTGATACTGCGATTGAGGATGAGGATTGGATCACTTCGATTCCGAGGCGACATAGATGGCCATACGCCCTCTATCCGATATGCGGCGAGTTGGCGAATGTCGATCGGCTGATCAAACGCCTTCGGTTCAGCCGTCATGAGGCATCGGCATTGCGTGCATTCTGGCGAGTGGTGCAAAATGCAGAACACCTCGATACCCTGGTCTCATGCCATACCCACCTACCATCGATCATCGAAGTCTCAACGGCGGCCGGTATATTGTCAGAAAGGCAATTGGAGCTTCTGCGTGCGATAGCCAATCGTAAGCCTGTGAGTCCCATAGACGGCCGAGAGATCGCTAAGTTGAGGCCTGACCTGCCTGTGACTGATATCGGGCGTATAAAGGCCCATCTGGTAAAGCTGGTCGTCACCGATCAGGTGGATCCAAACGACCAGGATGCTGTGCAGCAAGAGGTGCTCCGATGGAGCCCATGATGTTGAAGCAACATGCCATGAGCTGGGCCATCGAAGCTGGTTTCTGTGTAGCCGGTGTGGCGGACATCACTCCGGGTGACGAGTTGATCAAGCTGGAGGACTGGCTTAAACTGGGATATCAGGCTGAGATGGCCTATATGCAGTCACCGAGCCGGGGCAATATCGCATCACTATACCCATGGTCCAAAAGCGCGCTTGTGGTTGGAGCTGTGGCCGGTGAGCCACTTCAGCATTCGAATGATCACTACACCGCCGCGCGGTATGCACAGGGTGCAGACTACCACACGGTGATATCGACCCGGCTAGAGAGTCTGGCTGTCAAGCTGAAAGACTGCGGTATAGAGCTTTGGAAAGTGTGTGTGGATATTCAGCCGATACTGGAGCGCGAGCTGGCCCGTCGCGCTGGATTAGGATGGATCGGTAAAAACAGCATGCTGATCAACCCTCAGTATGGATCGCATTTGCTGCTGGGTGTGCTGCTTCTAGACCAACTGCTTCCTTGTGACCAGCCCAGTAAAGAACTATGCGGACGTTGTGACCGGTGCCTCCAAACCTGCCCAAACCACGCTTTAGTGGAACCATATGTGCTGGATGCCCGTCGGTGCTTGAGCTATCTGACGCTTGAGAACAAAAAAGCAGTCGGTGTCGAACAGTGGCCATCGGGGCACAAGATGCTGTTTGGGTGCGATCTGTGTCAAGACTGCTGCCCATATAACACCCCCACAAAATCATACCCAGCTCGGGGCACCAGAAGCGGTGTGGATGAGTTAGTTGGGCAGGTGTGCGGGTGGAGTCAGGTCGAAATGGTTGAAATGCTTGAAGCCGGTACGGAATCGCAAATCAGGCATGGCCAGGCCTTGGACAGGGTGAAGCGTGTGCAGATCATACGCAATCTGACGGTCGCTGCTGGTGCCAACCATACCGCCGATACGCGGCTGCAGGAACTGGTGCTGACGGAGTATGCTGATGCTAAAACCGATCAGGATGCAGCGATGTTATTAGATTTGGTGAAGCTGCTTGCCGATTCGGTACAATGATCCGATAGGATAGATATCTAACAACAGGGGAGAATGCCACATGCGATCTGTACACATGGCTGCTGTGGTCAGCCATATGAAAGCAGCCGAAGGGCAGTTCGAGCTGGTACTTCAAAGCGAGGTAGTTGCCCAGAACGCCGAAGCAGGGCAATTCGTGCAGATACGGATGCCGCAAACCGATGATCCTCTTTTTTGTCGGCCATTCAGCATCTACAAGTGCGACAAGCAAACAAACACATTTTCCATCATATATCTGGTACGCGGTACCGTCACAAAAAGGCTGGCTGGGCTGCATGTAGGCGAAACCCTGCAGGTGGTGGGGCCACTTGGCAAGGGCTACTCGCCTCGGTCAGCCGATCTCTCGATCTGCGTGGTGGGGGGTGTGGGTGCCCCGCCTGTCTACAGTCTGCTGCTGCATCTGCACGGTCATGTGGTGGTCATAAACGGCGCGCGCAGCTCAGAGCTATTAATATGCCGACAGAGCTTCAAAGATTCGGGTATTGAATATATCGAATGCACGGACGACGGTAGTGCTGGCCAAAAAGGCACTGTGCTGAAGCCGCTGGAGCGGCTTCTTGATGGGCACACTGGACGGGCTGTCGTCTACACCTGCGGTTCCACTGCCATGATGAAAGCGGTCGCTGCCTCAGCCAGTGTGCATGCCGTGCCGTGTCAGGTATCAATGGAGACGCTGATGCCCTGCGGTATCGGCGTGTGCCTGGGTTGTGCCGTGAAGATCAAGACCGAGTGTGGCTTTGAATACAAGCGGGCCTGTGCAGATGGGCCGGTATTTGATGCTGAAGAGGTGATTTGGGAATGAAGCCTGATTTGAGCGTGAACCTTGGTGGCTTGCAGCTTGCCAACCCTGTGATGGTGGCCAGCGGAACGTTTGGATACGGGCAGGAGTTTGCGGATCTGGTGGACATGAACCGACTGGGAGCCATCATGGTGAAGGGCACCACCTTGAAGCCGCGGCCAGGTAATCCCATGCCCCGCATGGTGGAGACGAAATCGGGCTGCTTGAATGCCATCGGGCTGCAAAATCCGGGCATTGACGCCTTCCTTTCGGAAAAGCTGCCGTTTCTGCGGCAGTTTGACTGCAAAGTGATAGTCAACATCGGAGCCGACAATAAAGAGGAATATCCCATCCTGGCTGAGATGCTGGAAGGGCAGGAGGGCGTTCACGCCATTGAGCTAAACATTAGCTGTCCGAACCAGCAAAAAGGCGGTTTACAGTTTGGGATCGACCCCGATGCCATTGTTGATGTCGTGTCAAGTGTGAAAGAGAAGACCACTCTACCTCTCATCGTCAAGCTTTCACCAAATGTCACAGACATCACCCTTGCGGCTAAAGCGGCTGTTAAGGGTGGTGCGGATGTGCTGAGCCTGGTCAACACCTTCACTGGGACTGCGATCGACGCCAATAGCCGGAAATTCAGAATCGCCAATCTGCAGGCAGGCCTGAGCGGTCCCTGTATTAAGCCGATCGCCTTGTTGATGGTCTACAAAGTGGCACAGGCGGTCGATATCCCCATCATTGGCATGGGCGGCATCATGAATGCCACCGACGCGGTGGAGTTCATGCTGGCTGGAGCGTCCGCCGTCGCGTTGGGCACGGTGAACTACGTGAATCCGCTGGCCTGTATGCAGGTGATCGACGGCATTGAGGAGTATCTAGTAGCACAAGGTAAATCTTCTGTAACACAGATCGTAGGAACGGTGGAGAGAGTATGAACCCCAAAGAACGCATTCTCATTGCACTAGATACCTCGGACCGGCAGCAGGCGGTGGCATGGGCGAAATCCTTGAAAGGCGCGGTCGGCGGTTTTAAGGTCGGTTTGGAGTTGGTGAATGCCGCTGGTCTTGATATCCTGCAGGAGATTCAACAAGTCGGGCAAGCCAATGTGTTCTACGACGCCAAGTTTCATGACATACCTAACACCGTGGCGAAGGCGGTATCAGCCGCTTGTTCGCGGGGCGTGTGGATGCTGAACGTTCATGCCTGCGGCGGGTCAGCGATGATGTCCGCCGCCGCCGAAGCCGCGGCAGCGGCCAGCCAAGTGCCGCTGATGATTGCTGTGACCGTGTTGACCAGCATCAGCGCTGAGGTGCTGACAAACGAGTTGAGTGTCACGAACAGCCCTGAACAGCAGGTGCTGCAATTGGCTCAACTGGCACAGTCCTCAGGGATGGACGGCGTGGTAAGCAGCGCCCGCGAGGTGCTGCGACTGCGGCAGAGCCTGGGCAGCCAATTTGTGCTGGTGACTCCAGGAATTCGCATGAAGGGTGACACAGCCGGTGATCAGGTTCGGATTGCGACGCCGGGCAACGCGGTCCGCGATGGGGCAGACTATCTGGTGGTAGGACGTTCGGTGACGGAAGCCGAATCCCCTGTAGAGAAGTTGGAGCTCATTCTGCGCGACATACAGACGGCTCTGCATCCCGACTAGTATTATTCGCCATACGTGGCATTGTCGATCTCGATATTTGGTATCCAGGAGGTTTATCTATGAAAATACTCATTATTTCCGGTAGTCGAAACCCTGATGGACAGACAGGACAGGCTGCCCACGCCTACTCGAAGGGCATCGCGGCAGGGGGTGGACGCAGCGAACATGTCATCCTGCCGATACTGGACATTCAACGTTGCCGGCAGTGTGAAGATAACGGCTGGGGCATCTGTCGAACGCAAGGTAAGTGTGTGATCGAAGATGACTTCGCTGGTATTGTCCAGAAGATTCGGGAAGCCGATGCCGTGGTTTTCGCATCGCCTGTGTATTTCAGCAACATCAGCGAGAGCCTGCGGGCATTCCTGGATCGCCTGCGGAGAATCTGCATCAACGAAGAGGGCCGTAAAGAGATCGCCGGTAAACCAGCCGTAGGCATCTGTGTGGCAGGCGGCGGCGGTGGAGGGGCTCCACGCTGCTGTTCCGACCTTGACTTTGTCTTGTTGAGCACCGGTTTTGTGGTCAGTGACATGATCCCGGTCCGGCGTATGAACCTTGAACAAAAAATAGCCCAGTTGATATCGGCTGGCGAGGCGATAGCCAGAGGCCACTAGTCTCATCTGCGCTTGGTGACCGTCTTATGGTGTGCCTTGCAGCTGTTATTTACGATGTAGATAACACCTGCAAGGCACATTCGTCTAGTGTTGTAAATACCCTGCCCGTCACTGGAGTGGTGCTTCATGGGAGTGAACTGGATGCGTAGAAGCTGTGTTTTGTGTTGTGCTATAGTGGCGATATCGGGCTTGATGTTTAGTTTGTCCGTACATGCTGCCCCAACTGCTACGCGGGAAGTCGTAAAAGGCATCAGCACCGAACGCGTGGTTGAGGGGGAGCCTTATAGAATTGCCGGAAAGCGCGTGGTGTTTGATAACTGGTTCTATATTCAACCAGGGGATTTAGACTGGCATCGGCAGGCGGGCGATCGGGAGAAGTGAGAGCAGTGATTTCCGCTCCTTTCCGCCATCCAAATGCTTGATCGAACCCACACCAGATATGCTGCCGTCCGAGGTGCTCTACACCAACTGCTACACCACGATTCCTGGCGCTCCAGATAATCACCTGATGTTTCCGACCATCTGGAACGCCTCGATCGACGACACTACCCGCGTTGGGTTCCTCTCGAGCCATGATGGTCAGATCTGGCATTGGGTGCCGGGTGGGCAGTTGATCGATACCCAGCCGTTTGGCCAATGGAATGGGGGATGTGTCTGGGTGATGCCCAACCTGGTTGAGTTTCCAAACGGGGACTGGGCGTTACTGTATATGGGGCACAACATCCCGCATAAATACCCGCGGGGTATCCGGCAGGGCGGCGTTGGGTATGCCGTCTGGCCCAAGGGGCGCCTTGTGGCAGTGGAGGCGCAAGACCAGGGGGAGTTCACGATGATTGCGATGATACCCCCCGGGCGGAAACTGAAGATCAATGCGGTCACGCGTCGGTCAGGCAGCGTGCTGGTGGAGGTGGCTGGTAAAAACGGCCGCAGCTTCGTGGAATGCAAGCCGATCGTGGGCGACCATATGTGGAGCACGGTCAGTTGGAAGGGTGTAGATGATATGGGCAACGAACCAGGACAGGCGATCACACTGAAGTTCAAACTCAACATCGCGAGTATTTACGGGCTGGAGTTTGAGTGAGTATGTAGTTTTATTCAGCAGCACCGGAGTAAACTTTATATAGTTTAGCGCTGAGTTTGCGCAGTAGATGCAGGTTAATACATGAAATGGTCCCCATCAGCTTTGGCAGCACTCGTGATAGGTGTGTTGGTATTTTGGATATCTAACGCAGGATACTCTGCCACCGTTGCGGAACGCACTCAGATCGCCACTGAGTTCATTACGCAGCTCACGAATGGTGAGTTCACACAGGCAGTGGAGCGGTTTGATCCCAAGATGAAAGAAGTGGCGCCAGCCGATGGTATTAAGAAGGTCTGGAACACCTTGGTTGAGCAGTGTGGTCCATTTCTGGGCACAGGGGCCACCAACCCAGCACACGAAAATGGGTTTGATGCGATTCTAGTCACATGCCGGTTTCAAAAGGCCACCCTTACCGCCAGCGTGGTATTTGACAACAAACTGCAGATTAACGGATTGTGGTTCCGGCCGTATACCGATCCTGCTGCTGCGAAATATTCTCCACCATCATATGTCAAACCCGCCAACTTCAGCGAACAGGAGATGACTGTCGGAAGTGGCGAATGGAAACTTCCCGCCACACTGAGTATTCCCAAAGGTAAAGGACCATTCCCAGCCGTCGTGTTGGTGCATGGCTCGGGGGCTCAAGATCGTGATGAGACCATCGGCCCCAATAAGCCTTTCCGCGACATAGCACAGGGGTTGGCATCCCAGGGTATCGCGGTGTTGCGTTACGAAAAGCGAACCAAAGCCCACGGAGTTCAAATGGCCAAGCAAGGCGTCAAGATCACCGTCAAAGAAGAGGTGACCGATGACGTCCTATTGGCGGTGAAGCTGCTGCGAACCACCAATAGGATCAATCCAAAGAAAGTGTTTGTACTTGGACACAGCATGGGTGGTATGCTGTTGCCCAGAATCGGCAAGGCTGACCTTCAGATAACCGGATTAATCTCACTGGCCGGCCCATCGCGGCCGCTTGAAGACTTAGTCATTGAGCAAGTCGGCTACCTTGCTTCGCTTGATGGCAAGCCATCTCCGGAGACTCAGAAGAAGCTGGATGAAATCAAAGCGGATGTTGCCAAAATCAAGGCTTTGCGGGCGAATACCTCACTGCCTGAAGGTCTGTTGATCAACGCTCCAGCAACATACTGGCTTGATCTCAACCAATACAAACAAGCTGAAGTGGCTAAGTCATTGAAGATGCCGATGCTGTTTATTCAGGGAGGGCGTGATTATCAGGTCACACGCGCTGACCTGGACGGCTGGATGGCAGCACTCAAGGGCAAGAAGACGGCCACATTCAAGTATTACCCCCAGCTCAACCACCTGATGCAAGATGGTGTTGGCAAGAGCAAGCCTTCTGAGTATGATCAGCGAAAACCGGTCAACCAGCAGGTTCTCGGTGACATCGCAAACTGGGTGAAGCAGCACTGAGTATTGATGTGCTGGCAGATTTCGGCTACATGAACAGGAGAGACCCTAATGCCAAATATAACCTGGCACGATCAAGTGTTTTTTGGACTGCATTTTGACTTGCACGCCGGAGCCGGTGACCACGAGCTGGGTAAATCACTCACTCATGATCACCTGAGAGCGATGTTGACTAAAATCAACCCGGACTGGGTGCAGTGTGACTGCAAGGGACATGCGGGATACACAAGCTGGCCTACCAAGGTGGGAAGCACGTCGCCAGGTGTGGTTAAGGATTCCTTGCGGATATATCGCAACGTGACCAAAGAACTGGGTCTGCCGTTAGTGATGCACTATTCGGGGGTTTGGGATGCTCGGGCCGTGGAGCTGCATCCGGAATGGCGAAGCATCAAAAGTGACGGGACACCGTCTGGTATGACATGTAACCTCAGTGCCTACACTGACGAACTGATGATTCCTCAGATGATCGAGTTGATCGATAACTACGATGTCGATGGCTTCTGGGTGGATGGCGACATGTGGGCCTGTTTGCACTGTTACTGTGATAAGTGCAAATCGGAATTTACCCGGCGCACTGGTATGACTGAGTATCCGATTGACAACAGCGAACCTAACTGGGATGTGTGGTCGGACTTCCACCGCACGATATTCGTGGAGCATGTGCGGAAATACACAGATGCTGTACACATGAGGAAGCCCGGGTGTACCGTCTGCAGCAACTGGATGTATACAGTGGGGCATCCTGACGCGGTCAGTGTGGATGTGGACTACCTCAGCGGTGACTTTGCCCATGTATGGGGGACTGAAGCATCCTCGATAGAGGGCCGGTTCATTGCCAGCCGCAAAATGTCGTGGGACCTGATGGCGTGGGGATTTACCACGGCTGAAAACAAAATGGGTGGCTGGACGTTTAAAACTGCCGCCCATCTGTGTCAGGAGATATCATCAATCATGGCACTGTCGGGAGCCGTGTCGATATATGACCAACCCCAGCGATGCGGATATCACACCGACTGGCACACCGATATATTAGCCGATGTGGCCCGATTCGCCACGGCAAGACAGCCGTGGTGTCAGGATACTACCTCAGTACCGCAAGCGGTGATCGTACATTGCCCTGAGCATCTCTACGCTGGAAGCCCCAATATGTTGATGCCAGTCTTTGGCGAGGTTCGAGATCCGTTACTCGGTGCGCTTCACGCCTTGCTGGAGAACCACGTGAGCGTAGACATCGTGCGTCCAGACGACCTGATTTATTCACTGTGCGATTACAAACTCGTGGTCATTCCTGAACAAACCAGACTCAGCGATAGCTTCAAGACGGCTGTACGCATGTATGTCCAACAAGGCGGTAAAGTGATAGCCACTGGCGTGAGTGTGTCGTCTGACATGGCAGAGTTAGCGGGGGTCATGGCCGACGGAGAGCCGCGAGATGAGTATCTCTATCTACAGGTGGGACGCGAAGCCACAGCACTCAAAGGTCCATATCAGCCTGTTTCCCTGACCACCGGACAATGCGTGAAGAAGGTGATGAATGAAAACCAGCCAGGGTTGAACGACACCGATATCCCGGCTATCACAGTAAACGCCATAGGAGCCGGTCAGTTCCTGGCTATTCACTGCCCAATATTCACGAACTACCGAGCCACGCATTACCCAAGAACACGCCAGCTAATCGGTGAAATACTACACATGATGAACCCAGGGTTCACTGTCACTGCGGTGGCACCAGCAAGACTGTATCTCGTGCTTCGGCAGAGGCCTGGCTATATGATAATACACCTGCTGAACAACGGCACTACGCATCCTATGTCACCGAGCCAGGTAATGGTTGAAGACGTACCGCCATTGGGGCCGGTATCACTTGCGGTCAAGTGCCCACTGCCACCTAAGCATGTGACTCTTCGTCCTGGCTGCGAGGGTCTCGTCTGGAGTTGGCGCGAGGGCGTTCTGACTGTAGACATACAGAGTGTCGGAATCTTTGATTCGGTCGTGATTGCGCTTGACGAATGACCGTCCGAAGTGTGTCGCAGTCCGCTGCAGTGTGGCGGTATTTGTATCTGTGTAGTTTGACGACGCCATGAATCAAAGGGCCCGGATCGGCATCGATCCGGGCCCTTTGTTTATCTATTGTGAAAGGGTCTACATTAACCCTTGATCTAGCATTGAATTGGCGACCTTGACGAAACCAGCGATGTTAGCGCCAGCAACCAGGTTACCCTTCATACCGTACTCTTCGGCTGCAGAGCTAGCGGCATTGTAGATGCTGGTCATGATCCCATGAAGTCGGGCATCTGTCTCCTCAAAGCTCCAGGAAAGTCGTATTGCGTTCTGCGACATTTCCAGACCAGAAGTAGCCACACCACCGGCGTTAGATGCTTTGCCTGGGCAGAACATCACTCCGGCTTTCTGGAATACTTCAACGGCCTCAGGGGTACTGGGCATGTTGGCACCCTCAGCAACGGCGATCACGCCGTTCTTAACGAGTGCTAATGCACCTTCTAGACCCAGTTCGTTTTGGGTTGCACTGGGCAGAGCGATCTGGCAGGGGATCTCCCAGATACCGCGGCAGCCTTCAACATACTTGGCGCTGGGGTGGAATTTCACGTATTCGCTGATGCGTTTACGCTCCACTTCCTTGAGGTGCTGAATGGTGTCAAGCTTGATACCGTCGGCGTCGTAGATGTAGCCGTTACTGTCTGACATGGCCACGCACTTGGCTCCAAGCTGGGTCGCTTTTTGCACAGCGTAGATAGCCACATTGCCAGAACCAGACACGACACAAGTCTTGCCTTCGATGCTGTTGCCAGCACCCTTCATCATTTCGTCCATCATGTAGACCAGACCGTAACCTGTGGCTTCGGTGCGAGCGAGGCTTCCGCCCCAGTTCAGACCTTTACCAGTCAGTACGCTCTCAAAGCGGTTGGTGATCCGCTTGTACTGGCCGAACAGATAGCCGATTTCACGGCCGCCTACACCGATGTCACCAGCGGGCACGTCTGTGTCAGCACCGATGTGTCGGTAGAGCTCAGTCATGAATGACTGGCAGAATCGCATCACTTCTGCGTCAGATTTGCCCTTGGGGTCGAAGTCAGAACCGCCCTTGCCGCCACCCATAGGAAGTGTTGTCAGTGCGTTTTTAAAGGTTTGTTCAAAACCAAGGAATTTTATGATGCTGAGGTTCACGGAAGGATGGAGACGGAGTCCGCCCTTGTATGGGCCGATGGCACTGTTGAACTCAACACGGAAACCGCGGTTCATTTCGTAGCCGCCCTTGTCATTCTGCCAGGCGACTCGGAACATGAGCTGTCGCTCGGGTTCGGTAATTCTTTCAAGTATCAGGGCATCCTGATACTCTGGGTGCTTTTCAATCACCGGCTTCAGTGATTGCAGGACCTCTTCAACGGCCTGCATGAATTCAGGCTGACCGGGGTTGCGCAGCTCCACTTGCTGCAGCACTTTCGAAATGTACTTCATTGCTCCTCCAGATGTGTATCGACTACGATACGTTTGATAAGCCAAGGAGTAATATTCTATGCCGACCGTTTGCTCGCGGCCGTTGTGTGGTATGTTCGTGATGATCCTGCCACACCACCGTGGCCAAACGATAAGAGAACATTGCACAACTGAGTGCTGTCTCTCTCTTCGCCGGTAGGTACACTCCCTGTACTTCGTGCGTGCGCGTCTTTACGCATGGGAACACGAGAGGCGTGTTCCGGAGCATCATTGCTTGTTGCTACGTCCACATAGCTGTGTCAATATAGCAGAGTGAAGTATAAAAGTCAAGATTACCGATGTGTTTATAGGAGCTGGTTCGGCTAAGCGGCATTGTCATGGAAGCTCGCGAGCTTTTTGTCTCATGATGTTATGGTTATAGTTGGTCACCACCATAGGTTTCATGACTTGTCGTACAGGTAGTATTACCGGGATTTGTCGCAGGCCGGGACTACAGGCGACAAAGGCAGTTATGGCCGGGTATAATTCCAACATATCTTCATCAACTGTATAGAATCATGCATCATAGTGGTAGTTACGAATCACATAATACATGTATCACCAAGAATAGTAAGGACATACTTTACTCCAGAAAGGAGCAAGATCATGATTTCCTCCAAACTATGGGTGAGAACCGCCATATTCATCACCTTTCTTTGCACTATGACCTCGGCAATACTACACGCTACCGTCAGTATCAATGGGCGCATAGAGGTCTGGAACCCTATCAACAATACTTACGAACCTATGAAGCAAATTCGCGTTCGCGTGGTATTGGCTGAGGACTTCGATGCCGACACACGTGATGTGGAAGCCACCACCAATGATGACGGATACTTCAGTGCCAATAAGGGAAATCCGTGGTGGCGTGATGGATACCAAGCCTACTTGATCGTGTTCGCTGAGGTGCCAAACAAACTGGAAATCCAAAGCCATTATATGCAGGTAGACGGGTACCAGGCTTTTGGACGCGGCTTCTACGCTCCCCAAGATCGCTCCACTGTATCAAACATCAAAATCGGCGGTAGCCAGGCGAATGTCGACACCTACCGTGTGGGAGGAATCGCTCTACTCGGCAACTCCGACGGAGCGAATGCCGTCACAGGGCAGAGGGCCTTTTTCCTGTGCCAGGAGATGACTGACCACCGGCGTGCATTGATGGCGATGGCCGCTTCCGATAATGACTTTGAGGAGAAGGAGGTCAGTTTCCCACTGGGAGTGCCCGTGGCGAACTACATGCCGATCGACTACATACGGTATCCTGACCTGTATTTCAGGAACAACATAGAGGCCTCTAAGGTCGCACGTCACGAGCTAAGCCATGGGATCATGGCTGATGTATATGGCTCATTGAACTGGCCGGGCTTGACCCACTACCTGACAGATGGCCTCAACTCTAGTCACTTTGCAGCCATGCGTAACCCTGTGCCTGAGTGGGCCTGGGTCGAAGGCTGGGCGGATTTCCTGGGTGAATACACGACTGCGCGGCGGTATGGCCGAAACTTCCAGGATTACGAAACCCAAAACGCCGACTGGCGACGACGGCTGGCGGATCCTGCTCAGGACCGGTGGAATGTCGAGGGCGAAATCAGTGCAGCCTTGTGGGATATAGCAGACAGCACGGGCTTTGAGAAACGCTTGAATCAAGATTCGAGTATCCCTGGAGACGAGCAGTTCTATGACGGGATGGCAGACACGAATCTAAGCCGAATATGGACCATATTCAAGCGACATAGTCCTGACATGTTTGTACACGACGATGACGGTGGTGATGACAATCACAGTTTCATTAGCCACTGGCTGCAAGAATGGCCTTCTGACAAATATGTGCTCAAAAGCATTCTGTTCAACCGTGGGATATTCATGGGACAGGCTCCTGAGACCCCACCGACAATAGCCCTTGATCCGCCAACGATAGACGGCAACGTCGCCCGTGTCCGATGCCGTATCACGGAAGCTGATCCTGAAGACCGCGACAATATCTGGGTGCAGGTTTTCGTGAACGGGATGAGCAGGGAGCGGTTCCGGCTTGCCGAGGCTTGGAACGGCGACAGCAGCGAATATACATACGAACATACGAACCTGCAGTTGTCAGCTTCTGGCCGCACGCCTGCTCCGCCGTCGATAATGGTTGCCGTTGATGATGGCATGTTGTCGGCTTCTGCGACATGCAGCCTCGACAGGCAGCCGGATGCCACTACTGTGAGTGGACTAGAAATCTACCTGCTCAGCGTGCGGATTTATAACTCGGTGAGAAGTATGTCTAGCCTAGGTGCTGCCAATGAGATGCGGCTTGTGTTCCAACAAGGGAAGGCAGGGCCAGAGATGACGGTACCTCAGGAAGGGCGGTGGAAGGTGCCTGTAGTAGGCGAATTTGTCTATGACACGCCTGTGCTTCTCGCGAGTATTGCAGATACCTCATCGGTATCATTTACTTTGGGGATAGAGGGCGCATCAGGCTCGAAGGAGAAGCTAAGCAAGGATCTTCAGAGTCTGGGGAGCATCCGGCACAGCTTTACCGAAGCTGACGATATGGGCATCGGTGAGCATAAGGTGAGCATACCAATGCCAGGCGACTTTAGTGCCGATGTGGTTTATTCCATTACTCCCCCTGCGAATAACCTGTTGCCCATCAGCCTCTCTGGCATCAACCTGGTTCAAGCTCACAACCGCGCACCCATGGTATCGCTGGTGGAACTGACCAAAGAACAGCGGGTGATGCTGGCGGAACCGAAAAAACAACGACCTGCTGCCACTCTATTACTCGATAAATCTAGCAGTGTACTATCGAGGTATGCACGGCTGCAATCGGATATCCTCGAGTGTGAGCAAGACCTTGAGAGCAAGATGGGCCGACAGAACGCTGACAGCAAACTCAAATCGGAGAAGGTTACGGCCCAGGAGCCGATTAAGTTCACCCCCAAGCTACAGTCACTGAAACCTATGCTCCGCAGCGATGTGGAGATCATCGACCTGCCATCTGTAATATTCTTGGATCAGGACCATAAAGCGGGTGGATTGATTGACGCTGTGCCAGCCAAAGGACAGCCCAGGCTACAGGAGATGCAACAGAGCCTTACCGATCTCCAAAAAGAGATGGATGCGCTGCGTGGAGAGGCGCAGCAGCTTCGCGAGGCCATGCTGATTGAAGTGGAGAATCTCAGCACACCAGACAAGGTAGATAATACGGCCAGGGAGGGTCTGCAGCTTAAACTTCAGGACATGATCAAGCGGATTGATGAGATGCTACCCTCCATTGATGCATGGGTGCCCATCATCACCAAACAGTCGGACATGCTGCAATATGGCTTGACCCTGCCAGTGATCGGCGATCCGGTTATCGGCAAACCGGTGATTGATGTCATCCAGCCGGACGACAATCAACCTAAAATCAAACCAAAACAGAAGCCGCTGAAAGGTGACGATCCTATAGACATACTTCCAGATGTTCGTAAGATCAAGGAGTAAGTCGCAGCCGTAATGACCGATGGCCTCAGATTTAGGTATCTGAGGCCATCGGTTGTTTTGGCGGCAACCGGACTACTTTCCCCGGGTATAATTAGGTGTGGTAAGTCGTTTTATTAATAACCAATGCCATCACTATGAAATCCCAGGGGGCTGATCATGTCTGCACGTCATATCGCAAGTGTCACGGACGCTATCCCGACCATTGAGGGAGCAGGGGTTCATCTGAAACGCGCTCTTGGGTATTACGATGTACCCCGATTTGACCCGTTTTTGATGCTTGATGATTTCCATACCTCAATTCCTCAGGAATACCTGCCGGGATTTCCATGGCACCCGCACCGCGGAATAGAGACCGTCACCTATGTGATCGAGGGCATTGTTGAGCACGGCGACAGCATGGAAAACAGCGGTGTGATAGGTGCAGGCGATGTGCAGTGGATGACAGCCGGCAGCGGGATCATACACCAAGAGATGCCTAAAATCAGTCCGACTGGCATGTTGTGGGGTATTCAACTATGGTGCAATCTGCCAGCAGCTCACAAGATGATGCCGCCTCGTTACCGCGATGTGAAAGCCAACACAATACCAACATCCTATCTGGCTCCTGGTGTCAGTGTGAAAGTGATTTCAGGAGTGATTGGCGGTGTGACTGGTCCTGTGCAAGATATCGTCACTTCTCCAACCGTGCTTGATGTACAGATGACCTCAGGGTGCATGCATGAGTTCACGGTTCCTGAAGGCCATACCGCTGTGATTTATGTGTTGAGCGGAGCAGCTACATTCGAAGATACTGTGGTCGATGCCCAAAGTGTCATACTTTATGAACGCGCAGGGGACAGCATCAGTGTGGTCACGGGAGATCACCAGCTCCGTTTCTTATTACTGACAGGGAAGCCGCTTGAGGAGCCCGTAGCCTGGCGTGGTCCGATAGTCATGAATACCAAAGAGGAGTTACAGTTAGCCTTTGATGAGCTCAGGGACGGTAACTTCGTAAAGCCGACGGTGTAGGTCTGTATTCCGTCAGCTCCATAATACTCTATTGATGTCATGGATACCATCAGCATGACCAAATGGCTCTTGGAATTTCGTATACTTTCATGGAATGAATCAACTTTTGCACTTAGAGGCCTAATGAATGAAAATATCTGCTGTCTGCACGCTGATCTGTGCCATTTTCGCTATGTCTGTGGGATCACAAGCCATGAAGATCACATCCGGGCAACCGAGCAATATCTTTGTCTCTCAACAGCGCATCGTACTTAAGATATCTGGTGCGGTAGGAGACGCCCAATATGAACTGAAAGATTACTACGGAAAACTCATCGCTCAGGGCAAACCTGTGATGCAGAATGGCCAGTTGCAAATCGGTGTTAAAGGGTGCTCACCCGGCTGGTACGAGCTGAGCTGCTCCGACAAGGCTGGTACACAGCGGATATCCCTGGGTGTCGTCATTGACCGTAAGGGGGCCCCGTTGCCATATGGTGGCCGAATCTGCGCAGACGCTGCCAGCGCCTGGTTATTAGCTAACACGGCGCAGAGAAAGCCGTTCGCCCAAATCGTGGCGAAAGCCGGTATCCCATGGATCAGGGAGCGGTTAAGTTGGGAGGGGATCGAAAAGCAGCCAGGCAAATATGATTGGTCGCATTTTCAATCTACGGCTGACACTCTTAAGGATGCAGGGATCCATGTGTTTCAAGTCTGGCACATGACACCTGAATGGACTCGAGCCAAATCGCCAAAGAGCACGCTCTATCCAGCCGATTTACGCAATGTATACAAATTCACCAGGGCGGCTACCAGCAAGTTTGGTAAACAATGGCAAGCCTGGGAGGCGTGGAACGAGCCCGATATCGCATTCTGGCCGGACCTTAGTGATCGGTTGAGTGGATACCTCAAAGCGGCTTATCTGGGCCTTAAAGCGGGTGATGCTGACGCCACGGTATTGCAGTGCTCGCTGTGTACAGGGCCTTCTCAGTTTTCCAAAGGGCTGTACCAAAATGGCGTCGGAAATTATTACGATGTGTTCAACTGGCATCTGTATAACACACCCGATTCGCTTCCCGAGTCATTAGCGGCCTATCGAACCCAATTAGCAGAGTTCAAACTTAACGGTAGACCAAGCTGGATATCGGAAGCCGGTATACGCCTTACAGGAAGTGAAGGCGATGGGAAACGGCTGCTGAATGATGATAAGCAGCGTCTGCAGTGCCAGTTCATGCCGCAGTCGGCCGTGATGTCGCTGGTGGCTGGCAATGACAAGCACTTCTTCTTTGTGCTGCCGGACTACCTTGAGAACGGTGTGCAGTTTGGTGTCTTGAAGCCAGACCTGACTCCTTACCCGGGTTTTGTGGCATTGTCGACGGCAGCCAATATGCTGGCATCGGTGGAATACAAAGGCGAGTATCGTCTAAAAGTGGCTAAGTCATCAGTACATCTCTTTTCAACCCCTACTGGCAACATGTTGGTGGCATGGTCTGAAAAGCCTGCTACTGTCACTATTCCCACTGAAAAAGCTGGGATCACAGTGAAAGATATATTCGGAAACGAACAGCGTCTAGCGGCCGGTAATGGCAGTGTGTCCGTGAAAATCGGCCCCGAAGCGGTTTATATACTCGGTATTGGCAAGAAGATTGTTCCCAGCTTGGTCGGCAAGGTGATACCTCGCGGCAAGCTTCCAAAGCTGAACCCGTCGAAGATCGTGGTAGTAGGCCACTCGGTGATGGGTAATAACAAGGGCAATGACTGCTATGTCATCCAAAACGCAGATGCCAAAAGTTTCGTCTACACTGTCGAAGCTTATAACTTCAATGAAAAGAGCGTGAGTTCCGGCTCGATTACCGTGAGTGTGCCGAGTGGCTGGAGGGTTGATCAACCAACACGTAAAGTGAAACTGGCTGCCATGGGACGGCAGGAACTGCAGTTTACAATCCAACCTTCGGAGCCACAGCTAGGTATGTTTGATGTGAAAGTGAACCCTCAGTTTGGTAAACCACAGGCCGAATCGGCTGTCAGCCACTTCATGTATGATGTGGCACAGTTACAGCCTACGAAGAGACGGCCTATGGGCCTGATTGACGCCAAAGTGTGGCAGAAGGCGATTGGTGAGGGTGGGGTTGTTGACGTCAGCCTCACTCCCGATGGCTGGCTGCAGATCGATTCGCGGTTCACGGGGAATTCCGATAGGTGGTCGTACCCGTTCGTGAAGTTTGAACCGGCACAGGACTACTCGGAATTTGACGGTATCTCTTTTGATCTCGATTCGAGTTTTGAAGACGAGAAGTCGCTGATTCAAATCATGCTGGTAAAAAAGAATGGAGCACACTACATCCACTCAATGCCAAAGGGCAAGGGGAAGCGGCAGGTCGTGGTTTTGTTCCAAAACATGAACCATCTTGCATTCATGCCAAACGATCCTGAACGTAAGTTGACGTTGAATGAGATATCTGAGATCAAACTTGGCTGTAATACGACCGCCGATCGTCTGACCTTTAGTGTCTGCAATATGCAGCTAGTGAAATATCCAAAGCGATAACGCAAAGGTAGGGTGGGACAATGGGCTATAACCTGAAGAGAGCCATCTTGGCTCTGAGTATCTGGACGATTACGGCGGGATGCATGGGGGCTCCACCCACTTCCCGGCCATTCCGAATGGGTTTTAGCCCATGGCCATACGCTATGACCCTGGACGCCGTCTCTGAGACCAATAAGTTCGTAACCAGTTATGGGGATATTCTGAGCGAACAAATCGACGAGAGTATCCCCTGGATTGAATCTGCAAAAGGCCTGCCGTATCCGGCAGGCTTTGTCGCAAAAATGGACGGCAGACGGAAGCGGCTGGGCAGTGCTCAGAAACGGGTGCTATACATAACTCCATTGAACACCGGAAGAAACGGGCTGCTCGCGGCATATGCTGAACCTGGCAAACCCAAACCGGCAAGCTGGGAGAAACGCCGCATCAACGATCCTGAAGTCATCAAGGCTTATACTGCTTACTGCATATGGATGGTGAAGTTCTTCAAACCCGACTACCTGGTTTACGGTATCGAAACCAACGAGTATCTGAAGAATGTACCCGGACAGTGGGCGAACTTCCTGGTATTCTCAAAACAAGTCCGCAAGGCGATTAAGAAAGCCTATCCCACACTTCCGGTCAGCGAGTCGGTGACAGTCCACCAACTGCTTGAACCCAATCAGCCAGACATGATCAAATACCAAACGCAAATCAAGCAGTTTGTGGCAGATCATGACTTTTTCGCGGTGAGTTTCTACCCATTCCTCCGTGGACAAAAAAACAGGGGGGATATCTCGAAAAGCCTGGACTTTATCCACGGTTTTAGCAACAAGCCGATCGCGTTCTGTGAAACCGGCCAACCAGCCGAAACGCTGGAAATCGCATCATTCAAGCTGGTGTATCCTCTGACACCTGAAGACCAAAACGCCTATATGAAGACACTTTTTGAGTATGCTCAGAAGGACAAGTATCTATTTGTGATCTGGTGGACATATCATGATTTTGATGCTCTCTGGGAGGTGTTTCCGGCGGAGATGAAGGACTTGGGCCGTTGCTGGCGTGATATCGGCCTGCTCGATCAGGACGGCAATAAGCGTTTGAGCTACCAGACCTGGATGAATACGCTTGCATTGCCGGTCAAGCGATAGCATGGACGAAACAGAGCTTCATCCGCCATCGAACCCGGTCTTGGTGCGCCTGGTCAAAGTCATCGCTGTGGTGGCGGTTATACAGGTCAGCTCCATCAGCGCTTTTATATTGATTGGATCCAAATCGCTGCCTCACAAGGCGGTGATCGGAATGATTCTGGGACTGGTGCTCTTTTGGATCATCACCGGCGGACTGCTTGCGTTGCGGTATAAGCAGGCGGTCCGGTGCTGGGTGTTGCGGCTGCCAGGGAGTTGGCAGTTGAAGTTCGTGATATTCGCGACCGTGATGGCCTTGCTTGAGGAAGTCGTGACCGTCAGCATGACCAACTGCGCACCACTGTTTGGGGTCAAGATGGGGCAGGCCTATATCACTGCATCAGCCAACTACTTTGATGTAGTGCTGGGGCATAGCGTGATTGTGTTCATCCCGCAATACATCGCCTGGGCTTGGGTATTGACGAAGTATCAGCTTTCACCGGTCTCAGTGTTTTTGATTTATGGTGTTCAAGGACTAACGGGTGAGGCGATGTTCGGCGGAGTCGCCCACTTGTTGAATATGTTCTGGATGTTTGTATACGGTATGATGGTCTATCTGCCCGCTTATTGCATTCCAGTAAATCGAGGAGCTGTTCGGGCTGACTGGGGGATCATATGGCGGATGTTCGTGCTGTTCATCAGCCCTGGGTTGTTTGCAGCGGTCGTGATGAAGCTGCACCCTGTGAAGATCCATTTCCCGCCAATTGCCCCCTGAATTTCATGCGGAGAAATCGACTATGGTGCGTGTAAACAACTGTAAATCCGTCAAAACTATAAAGTGCTGGATTCTCTGTTCCATTGTGGTGCTGCTGCTTGCAGTCGCCATGCTGCCGCTTTGGGCGTTTCGGTATGTCCGGTCGAATACCACATGGATGATTGTGGAGCCTCAGAGGATCAGTGGTAAGTGTATTGCCATCGTGCCTGGGGCGAATATTCATTCAGATGGCACTCCGAGCATGGTCTTGCGGATGCGGCTTGATAAAGCGATCGAGCTGTATAAAGACGGTCATGTACAAAAGCTACTGGTGAGCGGAGATAACCGCTTCAAGCATTACAACGAACCAGATGCCATGAAGAGCTACGCGATACAACACGGTGTGCCCTCAGAGGACGTTGTTTGTGACTATGCTGGTCGACGCACCTACGACACGATGTATCGAGCGAGGAACCTGTTCAGGGTATCCCACAGCGTGATCGTAACTCAAGACAGGTTCATGGGACGAAGCCTGTATCTGGCGAAGTCAGTGCATCTCGACGCTGTAGGTGTGATCGCTGATACCCCGCCCGGTTTACCTGGAATGAGCCGTGAGTATCTGGCCTGCGTCAGTGCCTGGCTGGATGTGAATATACTGCACCCAAGCCCGGTGATGGGTGAACCGGAGCCGATCGTGTTCTATCGTTAAGAAGCTTCAATCTCGGTTATTGGGGATGTATCGGTGGATGATGTGATTAATAAAGGCGTACAAGTGCGAATTGGAGTTGCGCTGCTATTCTGGCTGGTTGTAGTTGGCTATATGGTTAGGCCAGACATCACCCAGTTTGTGCCGTCACCGTTATTGAAGGCCGCTCCGATTTTACTACTGGCCGTGTATTCAGCATTCAATCTACGCAGTAAGGGCACCATTCTTGTGTTTGGCCTTGTTTTATCGGCGTGTGGCGACATCGCTGGTGATGTGCCCGGTGGTGGTTTTATACCGCAGGTTGGTGTCTTTCTCATCGCTCAAATCGCTTATACCATCACCTTCGCAAAAGAGGTCAGTTGGAACCGCGCCAGATTGGCGGTGATTGTGCCGCTAGTGGCCTGGATGTGTTTCATGGCGGTGCGGCTGATGGCATCGAGTGACCTGCAGAACCAGGTGCTTGCGACCGCCGTTGGAATATACCTGATCGCTATTACATGTATGGCGATATCCGCCATATTGCGTAGGGCCGATATGTGGTGGGTGGTGGCCGCTGGTGCGGTGTTGTTTGTGTTCTCTGACTCAGTTATCGCCTGGAGCCGTTTCATCGCCGAGTGGCCGAATTCCGGTTGGGTGGTGATGTGGAGTTACTACCTCGCCCAGTTTTTAATCGCATTTGGATATACTAGCCGTAAAATAAACGCCAAAATCAATGCATAAACCATGCATGTTGGTTCACATAAGGGGTACACTAAAGATGTTCCGGTAACCGATCAAATCGGTAGGAGGATTCAGTTATGGGTGAAAAATCTCCCAAAAAAGAAGTTAAGTCGCCAAAGAAAGACATCAAAGAGAAGCGCCGCGAGAAACAAGAGAAGAAGGACAGTAAGGGATCTATTACTGCTCCGTAGATTGATATTGCTCGTATCGCCTTCTTGATATCTGTCACGAACTCTGAATAGAGTTCATGGTTGATGACGGTTAGTTCATAATACAACCGTCACACAATGACCGACTTACCGGGTTCCGTACTGGAACCCGGCTTTTTATCGCGTTTTTTAAGCTTAAGAATTAGGGGGCATTATGCATACACGCGTCGTTAGAATACTCACCATGGTGTTTGTCATATCATCATCAATATCACACGCTGCACCGACCATTGGTCAGTGGAACCCGATTTTCAAGGGTGTAGATGAGCTGACCGCTAGCTGTTCTGAAAACGACCCAAGGATGATGAAGATATTCGCAATACGTATTGATACGAAAGCTCAAGGAATCCAGTTTACGACTACAGAACGAAGCAATCCATATAAGATTGACACCAGTGAAACCCGGCGCATACCGACCAAGCTGTTCCTGACGAGTTCGAAGTGTCAGGTGGCGATCAATGCTGACTTCTTCAGCCCGTTTGTACCCGCTTACCAGTCGAGTTACACCAACTTGCTGCACCTGAGCGTCTCTAAAGGTGAAGTTGTGTCACCACCCACAGACGGTGCCAGTGTGTTAATCACCCGAGACAATAAGGTGTCGATCATACCCACCACGCCCAACACAAGTCTGAACAACGTCTGGACGGCTGTGAGCGGCTCTGGCATGGTGCTGATAGACGGTAACGCCATTGAAGGTGATACCGCGTTACATCCTCGTTCCTCGGCCGGAGTATCCAAAGATGGCCGGTATTTCTATCTGATGGCTATTGATGGCCGTCAGAAAGGCTGGAGTGATGGAGCTACCACTAAAGAAGTGGGCGAGTGGCTGGCCCGTCTAGGAGCCTATAATGGCCTGAATCTGGATGGCGGCGGCTCGACAACTCTGGTAAAAATGAGCAATGGTGGTCAGCCTGTGGTGCTGAACAGTCCGGTCGGCTGGGCAGATATGAACGGTAATTCGCTGCGTGGGCGTGAGCGGTTCAATGGTAATAGCCTTGGCGTCTATGCTCAACCGCTGCGTCTCAAATAACATAGCCAGCATTGATCGAAACTCCGGCAGATGAGTATCAACCCATCCACCGGAGTTTCGCGAGATTTGGTCAGTCGGCTTGGGCACCGAAGTTCATGTCGATGATCACATAGTCGAAGAGGTTGACTTGACCGTCACCATCAAGGTCGGCCATGGTGTTTGCGGAACCGAATGATGAATCCAGCACCACCATGTCAAATAGATTGATCTGACCATCACCATCGGCATCACCGTTGATCAGTACCGTATTGACGGTGTTCCCGCTGCCAACTTGAACGCCCGAAATCACCCTTCTTAGGAAGTGATTGCTAGATAGAGTCAGACTGTATGTTCCTGACTGCAAAGCACTGATCCGCGCTTTACCTGAGTCATCTAGCGTCAATGCGCCTGTATATGTTTGAGCACCGGCCAGGCTGTAGCTAAGCTTTATCGTGCTAAGGGTGCCCTTATACCCTGTGCCAGGATCAACCGATATATCTAGTGCTGGCAGCAGATCATCCTGCAGAATACTCACGTTGTCGAGGAAGCAGTTGTCGCCACCCCACCAGTACTCCCCTCGGATGAGCAGTGTTGCCAAGTCCGAGAGTACATACCGTAGATCATCCGCAGTTGCTGCAGTCCCCTGTAGAGAGTTGACTTTCCATCCGCCCTCACTGAATGGCACACGGTAGTTGGCCCATTCCGAAGTGGGGTCAGTAGGGATATCATATACCACTACTTTCCCTCCCCCGATGAGCACAATATCCGCGTCAAGCCAGAGTGCGCTGCCCTCAGTTCGTAGATCGAACGTTAACGCCCCGCCACATGCTGCCTGTTTGTCGCCAAGGAATGCGGCCGGAGCTTGCCAGTAGAACGTGACCCCATTGGGGTCTGTCGATGACACACATCCTCCTGAGGTGCCCATATCTGTGTGATATGTGGGTGATATAGGGTTCGTAATCCGATCGTATGGTCCATTATCCGGCACATCAACGACCTTCCAGCCTTCGTCGCCGTTATCGAAACCGCTATGAACAATTATTGTCTCAGAAGGGAGGTCCGTGTTTATCTGCGTTTTGAGGGGTGATGACATCACCGTTAGGACACAGATGAGTAGCAACACTAGGTAGAATGGGGTAGTTACATGACGCGTTTGGATTCGCGCCCTGGTGTTATGCACGAACGTCATTTCATTTACTCCTTATGTTCAGCCGGAGTGGTTCGTCGCCAATCAGTCGGCCTGGGCACCGAAGTTAGTGTCGATGATCACGTAGTCGAACAGGTTGACAAGCCCACTGCCGTCGAGGTCCGCCATGGCATTTGCCGAACCAAATGATGAATCCAGCACCACCATGTCGAACAGATTGATCATTCCGTCGCCATCGGAATCGCCGTTTGTGATTGAGGTGTTAACGGGAGTATCGCCACTTAGAACGATGTCTTGTATTGCCCTCCTAAGCCAGTGAGTGCTGTTCAATTATACGTGCCCGGCTGGATGGACGGGATCACTGCTGTGCCTGATGAACTTAAAGTGACAGTTCCGCTGTAGTTCATTGGGCCTGAAAGCATGTAGTTCAGGCTGATCCCGCTGAGTGCGCCTATGTAGTGTGAGCCAGGGTCAACGGTCAGATTGATCGAGTCCGTGCTTGCGAACTTCGACAGGTAGACATTATCGAGGTAACCAGTTTCTGCACCCCAGCGGTACTCACCGCGGATGTAGAATCCAGTAAGCTGTGCCAGAACCTCACGGAACTGCTGCTCAGTGACGGCTGCGCCGCTGAGGTTACCCAACTTCCAGCCAGTCTCACTTAAAGGTGCTATCATGGCCTTCCATGTGGTGCCGGGGTTGCCGACAACGTTATACGAGATCACACGGCCTGCGCCGATGAGCACTACATCCGCTGTATCGAAGTAGTCGCCACCGATCGAAATCATGTCGTATATGAGCTCGCCGCCGTAGGCATCAGACTTGTCGCCCAGGAAGGAATCAGGTGCTTTGAAGAAGAATGTGTTGCTGGAAGGGTCAGTGCCCGAAATGCATCCTCCAGGGTTACCTGAGGATGAATTGTATGTGGCATCATACAGGCCATACGGATGATCGTATGGTCCATTATCTGGCATGTCTATGATCCGCCACCCGTCCACGCCGCTATCGAAGGTGCTCGAAGCCACAATACCATCACCGGGATCAATCGCAAGCAGTGGGGTTGCCAGCCCAAAACTTGCCAGCAGCCAGATTGACATGCAGAATGCGATGGTCGCGAATCCGCACGTATAGTTGGTCACGCGCTGATAAATTGTCTTCATGAATAACCTCCTTGAGTTTGAGCACAGAATGTTCATTGTTGATAAATATACAAAGAGATAATCACTAATGGTTGTCCTAAGGCGGCTTAGCCGCAACCAAAAAAGGAATGATTGCATTCGCCACGTAATATACATTCAAACACCCTTTCGTGAGGTTGCCCAGAATGACATCACTTCAAGAACGCTATGCAAAGCAGATAGCTGGGGTATATTCATGCTTCGACCGCATAGTTATCACCGGTACAATCCCAGGCTGGTGTCATAGCGACGGAATGGGCATCTATCTTCATCAACGCAACATCAGGCTATTTGACTTTCCTAAGGAATTTGCCGAACCTCTACGAGATGAGATCAAAGCCAATGCGGAACGCCTTGCCGTTACCAACAGCATTGAAATTGAGTATATACGCCGTGCCTCTTCATTTCGAAAAGAAGACCGCATCAAAGAGATCATTAGTAGTCGAGGGTGTCACCCCGGTCTCGTCCACATATTCTCAGTGTTGGAAAAATGTCCTGCATACACCCCGTGGCACGACAAGATTACCCACAAAACCCGGCTGAATATCAAGGAGACCAAGTGTCTTCATTACTACTTCTATTTCATCGATGCAGAGTTTGGACTGTGCTATCTACGAGTTCCGACCTGGGTGCCCTTCCGTCTGCAATTCTATTGTAATGGACACAATTATCTCGCGCATTGCCTTCAATCCGAGGGAGTAGTTTTCACTCCACTGGACAACGCCTTTGTAAAAATCGACGACTTTAGCTGTGCTCAGAGGCTGGCAGACGCTTTTCCTGCTGATAAGCTGCACCATGCGCTGGATGCATTTGCCAGAATGTATTGCCCCGTGATACGGCTTGCTGACAATTCATATCATTGGTCGCTAATGCAGGTGGAATATGCTACAGACATCGTGTTCAAACGCGCCGAAGACCTCAAAGCCATCTACGATAATCTAGTCAAAACAGCGATACATACGGTAACGCCAGAGTCTATCGCGATGTTTCTTGGTAAGAAACTTGATGGGCGAACACTCGCTGAGATCGGCACTGACTACAAGTTCGATCGCCGCATACAAGGCACGCGCATCAAACACTACATGGGATGGGCTTCTATCAAAATGTATGACAAGCAAGGGATAATCTTGCGTATCGAGACGACTGTGAATGACGTCTCTGAATTTAAACACTACCGTGAGGTAGAACATCATGATGGGACGACTGAGATTAAATACGCCCCTATGCAAAAGACCATCTACAGCCTTCCTCCATTGAGGGAACTGTTATTATCTGCAAACAACAGATATCTTGACTTTCTTTCCGCCCTTGATGACAACAGCGATGGTGAACATCAGATCATCAAAATCGCGACCTCGACCACCCGTGATCATCGCTCGTATCGAGGATTCAACCTTTTCCTCAAGAAGGATTTGGAATGTCTCATTGCACTTGCTCGCGGAGAGGGATGCATCAGCGGGATCACAAACCGTATGCTTCAAAAAGCCTTACCGCAGATGTCCAGCTCTCAGATATCATACTTCATCAAGCGATGCCGAGTATTCCGGCTCGTTAAAAAATGCGGTAAACGCTACAAATACTACCTCACTGCACTTGGCAAGCGTATCATCATGGCAGCACTTGCTATTCGCCAGATCGTTGTGCCTAACGCTTTGTGTGGTGCGTAATATCAGAATATTCTATACACCGTGTTCAAAATATGGTTGGTAAGATACTAATTATGTATCATGGTGCACACAATGTCAACTGGTATTGGTGAATTAAACACATAATTCCAACCTATATCGAAATAACGGGATGAATGTGGCATGAAAAACATATGGGTGAGACGGAGCGCCACTGAACCAGCTACAATAATGTGTAGAGTCAGATCATTTGGGGGTTCATATGCAGTATTTTGGGTATCTCTTATACATACTTGGTATAGCGGTTTTAATTATGCTTGCCATACAATCTGTTCAGTCGGTTAAGCGGTTGCAGAAACGCATTCGTGACTATAATGAGAACGAGCGTGATCAGGTTGAGCGCAACCCGTATCAAGCGTTAGCGGATCTTGAGGCTGAGCGTGACGAGGAAGACAGCAAAAAAAAGCGCTAGCCACGATGTTTCCACATTTCGTCAAGGCGTACGAACTCGTAGCCGCGTTCTCTGGCAGCCGCAACAAAAGTCGGTAGTGCCTGCATAGTGGCCCTCACTTTTTCATGCAGCAGTATGACCCCGCCGTTGCGTGTCGTATGCAGTAACC
The DNA here is from genome assembly GCA_963677485.1 of Armatimonadota bacterium. Classification (GTDB taxonomy): domain Bacteria; phylum Armatimonadota; class HRBIN16; order HRBIN16; family HRBIN16. The sequence continues at coordinate 4,502,088 of OY781964.1, forward strand.
GTTGGGTAATGACTTCGGCGGAGGGCTGTTCGTAGTCTGCAGGGTCCTGGCTCCATAAGGCCATTATGCTTTGCTGCTGGGCGCAGGCTGCGGCTACCTGTGGCGTGAACTCGCCACCGGGAGGGCGCATAAATACCGGCCGTTTACCAGTCGCTCGCTCTATTGCTTTGGCTCCTTGTTGAATTTCCCACACCACCATCTCTTTGGGTATACGCGCCATCCGCAGGTGGTAATAGCTGTGGTTCTCCACCTCATGACCATCAGCCACCATTTGTTGAACCAGGTCAGGGTGCTTATCCACCTTTTCGCCGATCACAAAAAAAGTCGCTTTGATTCCTACTGATTTCAGAGTGTTCAAAAGCCTTGCGGTCAGAATAGGTTCAGGACCGTCATCGAATGTCAGTGCGAGTTGTTTGCGTCTTGATGAACCGCGCATGATGGCAGGGCATCCTATGCCTCGAGTGCTCTCAGGTAGGGTGATGCCTTCTCCCATTTCGGCGTGACTTGCTTTAGATATCAACAGCGGGGCTGACAGGATGAACTTTAATAGATCACGACGGGTCATTGATAATCTCCTCATCAAGGGGTAGCGGCATATAAAAACTGTCACGTTCTACCGGTATGCGATGGGCCTGACGGACTAGGCGCACCATCTTATAATAACTGAGTCCCTGCTCGTTGTCTTGTGGACGATCATCCGAATAGGTGATTTCGTAGCGCAGCACGGTGCCATCCATGTCGTCAGCTCCATACCAGAGGGCTGTTTGACTGACTTCCGGCGTATTCATCACCCAGAAAGTCTTGATGTGGCTGATATTGTCCAGCATGAGACGACTTACCGCGATCATCTTTAAGTCATCAATGCCCGATGTGTGGGGAAGACTCGACAGCAAAGTGTCTTCGGGATGGAATGCCAGAGGGGTAAATGTGACGATGTGGTGGCACTCGTCTTGAAGCTCCCGGAGGAACAGAAGGTGGTCTACCCGCTCTTGTATGGTCTCTATGTGACCATACAGCATCGTGGCATATTGCGTCAGCCCGGCTTTAGCCACGCATCGGCTGACCTCTTTCCATTGGTCTGAATTCAGTTTGTTCGGAAAAAGCGTGTCGTGAACGCGCCGGCTGCTGACCTCTATGCCGCCGCCAGGAATGCTGCTCAAGCCGTGAACCTTTAGGTCTTCAAGTGTATCCAGCAGTGACAACCCTGAGATTTGCGCCATATGTTGAAGTTCCACAGCCGTAAAAGCCTTGATGTGGCAGCCAGGCAGTGCTTCTTTAACGGTATCGAGTAACCCAATGTAATATCCGTAGGGTAGAGCTTTGTTGATCCCACCCACGATATGCACTTCGGTGATCCGTTCGCCTCTGTACGCCAGTATCCGGTTTTTTACAGCTTCATAATCGAGGGTATATGGTTGAGGTCCATTCCTGCGGCTGTAAAAACTGCAGAACCGGCAGCCATTAGAACAAATGTTTGTGTAGTTGATGTGGAGGTTTCTTACGAAATAGGTGTTAGCTCCGTGCCTCAGCTCGCGTTGGGCGTTGGCTAGCTGGCCAAGGCCGTTAAGGTCATCGGTTTGAAACAGCTTGACACCGTCCTCCGATGACAGCCGTTCACCGCTCTCCAGTTTCGATGAAATCTGTATGAGCTCGGGGTCCTTCAGAACTATTTGAGATCCATGATTGGTTTTTGCCACAATGTTAAGATACTATTCATTGCATTATGTTTCAATACAGACTGATCGCAATGCTCTGCACGGTAAAAAGCGCCGCATATAGACATATCTCCCCTATAACGAACCCGAACAGCCTATTTATGTTAAAATGTATTACTAAATCCGTAATTTACTGCACGAGAGAGGGTATCAGAAATGGCAAAAACATACAATGTCGCTGTGGTTGGGGCCACCGGTGCTGTGGGCATCGAATTCTTGAAGCTAATCAAAGATCGTCATTTCCCAATAGGGGAGCTGCGTCTTTTGGCTAGCTCTCGCAGCGCTGGCAAGACGCTCGAGTTCGATGGTCAGCAGATCACCATTGGCGAGACCACTAAAGATAGTTTCTCAGGTGTGGACATAGCTTTCTTTTCGGCTGGTGGTGGACGATCTCTTGAGTTCGCTCCTGCAGCCGCTGAAGCTGGCGCTATTGTAGTTGATAATAGCTCAGCATACCGCATGGACCCTACAGTACCATTGATCGTGCCTGAGATCAACATGGAAGATGCCAAAGTAAACCATGGTATCATCGCAAACCCGAACTGTTCGACGATTATCATGCTGATGGCTGTCGGCCCCATTCACAAGAAGTGGCCAGTCAAGCGGATCATCGTGAGCACCTATCAAAGCACAAGTGGAGCCGGTGCCGCTGGAATGGAAGAGCTGGTCAACCAGACTCATGCCTATCTGAACGGCGACCCGATCACACCAAAAGTTTTCCCGCATCAAATCGCATTCAACCTGTTCAGCCATAACACGAAAATCAACGAGTATGGCTACAACGAAGAAGAGTGGAAGATGGTCTGCGAGACACAGAAGATCCTGCATGTCGCGGACATGGCAGTGACAGCCACCTGTGTCCGGGTACCAATTCTGCGTGCGCACTCTGAGAGCATCAACATCGAATTTGAAGGCGAGCGGCCAAGCGTAGAGCAAATTCGAGCATTGATCGACGAATCAGCAGGAGTTGAAGTGGTTGATGATGCTGCGATGAACCACTTCCCAATGCCTCTGGAAGCCAGCGGCAAATACGACGTATTAGTGGGCCGCATCCGACACGACATCAGCAACGCAAAGGCTGTTGACCTGTTTGTCAGCGGTGACCAGTTGCTGAAGGGTGCCGCATTGAACGGCATACAGATCGCAGAAGGTATGATCCAGCAAGGCTGGATCTAAAAAAGGCATAGGAGAGGATAATGGCGATGAAAACAGGCTGGGGATATGTTCTGACCGCAATGGTGACACCAATGTACGACGATGGTCGCGTGAATTATGACGAAGCCGCGGCGTTGGCGAAACATCTGGTCAAACACGGATCGACTGGCCTGGTGGTTTCCGGTACAACAGGGGAATCGCCCACTCTCAGTAACGAAGAAAAGATTGCGATGTTCAAAACCGTAAAAAGCGCGATTGGCGATACAGTGCCAATGGTGTGCGGAACCAGCAGTTATAACACCGCTGAGTCGGTTGAAATGACGCGCGAAGCGGTAAAGGTTGGAGCTGATGGCATTCTGGCAGTCGCTCCATACTATAATCGCCCAGACCAGGAAGGCGTATATCAGCATTTCAAAGCCATCGCACAGGCATGCAGCCTGCCGGTGGTGGTGTACAACATACCTGGTCGCTGCGGTATCAATGTGGATGTTCAGACGATGTGCCGTCTGGCCGAACTGCCCAATATTGCCGCCATCAAGGAGGCGAGTGGGAACTTGACACAGATCATGGATGTCTGTGCTCAGCTCAGCTCGGTAGTGGATGTATACAGCGGAGATGACGCTGCGACGCTGCCCGTGATGTCGTTAGGCGGTGCTGGAATCATCAGCGTCGTCAGCCACATCGCAGGCGACGAACTAAAGGCGATGTGTCAAGCTTTCGCTAACAATGATGTTCTGAAGGCCCAGCAGCTTCACAATCGACTGCTGCCACTGGTGAAGGCCATGTTCTGCACCAGTAACCCTGTACCAACTAAATACGCACTTAATGTGCTAGGGCACCAAGTCGGCGGAACAAGATTGCCGCTGGTTGGTCCCAACGAAGCCTGTCAGCAAAAGATACTGACGGCAATGAGGAGTTTTGGACTATCAGTATGACGGAACCACGTGTGAATACCGGAAACCTTGAGATTATCCCATTAGGTGGGGCTTCTGAAATCGGGAAGAACCTCACCCTGATACGATACGGTGAGGCGATGATCGCGGTAGACTGCGGCGTCGCCTTTCCTTATGATGAGCTGTATGGCGTTGATATCGTAGTGCCTGATATCAGCTTTCTGCGGGACAACCGCAGCCAATTCCTCGGCATATTCCTGACGCATGGACACGAAGACCACATCGGCGGACTGTCGTTCGTGTTGAAGGAGTTCGATGTTCCCGTGTATGGCAGCCGACTGACCATGGGGCTGGTTCGCTCGAAATTGCGCGAGTATATGGACGTTGAAAAACTGCGCTTGATTGAATTCAGTCCTGACCAGGTTGTGAAGAAGGGGCCGTTCAGTGTGGAGCCTATACGCGTCACACACTCCATTCCTGAGACGGTGGCTTATAACATCGAAACACCTGCGGGTCGGCTGGTATACGTCAGTGACTTCAAAATCGACCATACACCAGTCGATGAGTGGTATTTTGACAGCGCACGGTTTGCGGCACTGGGTGAAGAGGGCGTCTTAGCCATGGTTTCTGACAGCACTAATGCTGAACAACCAGGTTACAGTCCGTCTGAGATTGAAGTCGGCGAAACACTTGAGGGCATCATACGAAATGCACCTGGACGGGTGATCATTTCTATGTTTGCATCGAGTATCCATCGAATGCAGCAGATTCTAGACAGGGCAGCCCAATTCAAGCGCAAAGTTGCGGTATTTGGCCGCAGTATGCAAAACAACCTTGATATCTCCATCCAAATGGGCTATATCAATGTGCCTGATGATACCTTGATTAACGGTGACACCATAGACCATTACCAAATGGATGAGATGGTCGTCATGTGTACAGGCAGCCAGGGGGAACCACTTTCGGCATTATCGCGTATATCTAAAGAGGAATACCGGATGTTGCGGATCGTACCGGGTGACACTGTCATTTTGGCTGCTTCACCTATTCCAGGCAACGAGGGGCTGATCTGGCGCACTGTCAACCGCTTGTTCCGTCAGGGTGCTAATGTGATCTACCCGCCAAAAGCGGCGGTTCACGCCTCCGGACACGGCTCTCAAGAAGAGCTGAAGATGCTGATATCGCTGGTCCAACCGCAATATCTGATCCCCCTACACGGTGAGCCGAGAATGCTAAACAGTTACCGTGAGATGGCTGTTAAGATGGGATACGACACCGAATGTGTGTTCCCTCTGGAAAACGGTGACGTGCTTTCATTGAATGAACAGCAAGCTGGAATTGTGGATCATGTCAAAGTGGGCAAGATACTTATTGATGTCGGCCGCACATCGGAAGTCAGTTCGGTCATACTGAAGGAACGGAAACGGCTGGCGAATGATGGTGTGATCAGCATCAGCGTGAGCATCGACTCTGAGCTGGGCAGCTTCGTATCTGGTCCGAACATAGACATCATGGGGCTGGCCATCAGTGAATCCGACAAACTGCAGTTCATAAATGAGACCGCTGCCGCTGTGGTGAAATGCCTTGACAAAGAGGCTGACTACAACGAAGGCGACGAGATCAACCTGCTTCAACTTAAGGAGAATGTGCGTATTACGGTATTACAGGTGGCCAAACGGCGCCTCAAGCGTAAACCCGTGGTGATCGCACAACTTATGCCTGTTTAAAATCTAGCAAGAGGTGAATGTGCATGAATAACAAAACGCGTGACCTGTTACGCCGTATAGAACTGGAGATGCAGCGCATGACTGACGAAGGAATTGCTGCCTGTTTTGATCCCCAATCATCGTCATCTCGGTTTTGGCAGCCAAAGGTTGATGTCACGGAGACTACGGGCTCGTATTACGTAAAGGCGGAACTGTCTGGCGTAAATCCCGAAGATATTGATGTTTCGCTCGCTCCAGATGGACGGTTTGTGACCATATCGGGATGCCGGAACGAGAACAAAAATAACGCAGAGCCCAGAACGAGCTGCCATCAACTGGAAATCTATTTTGGGCCGTTTGAGCGACGTGTGGCTCTGCCAGTGCAACAATCCATTGACAGAGACCGGATTTCGGCAAGGTATCGAGAGGGCTTTCTGATCATCGAGCTTCCAAAAGTGGAGCAGGTTGAAGAAGAGACCCACAAGATACCAATAATTGAACTGACAGAACTGAACGAGGATTAATCTCTCATTCTGGGCGCGGTTGGTGTGCCACTATGGAGGCGTTCTACTTGGATAACGAACAAGAAAAGACAATTAACGTGAAGACCGAGGAATCGGCTGAGCGTATTGTAGATATACCTGAGATCATCAATATTCTCCCGCTTCGTGATACGGTCGCCTTTCCGATATTAATCGTTCCCGTGGCCGTAGGTCGTGAGGCCTCGGTGAAGCTTGTTGATGATTCTGTGTCGTCTGGTAATCGGACGATCGGTGTCATCACTATGAAGGACCCCTCTGTGGAAAACCCCACGGTAGATGACATATACAACATCGGAACGGTTGTGGTTATCCGCATGATGGGCAAGATGCCTGACGGTATCCGTATGGTCGCCCAAGGATTAGTGCGGTTTGAGATCACAGAGGTACTGCAGACCAGTCCTTACATTAGAGCACGGATTCGCACTATCGACGAAGAGCGGTTACCCTCAGACGCCACTCAACCTGAGGTGGAAGCACTCAAGCGCACGATGTTGAGCCTTTATGAGCGGATTATCGCGCTCTCGCAAAACAATGGACCTGAGCTTGAAGCCACCGCCAACAACTCGCTGGATGCCAGCCTGCTGACGGACATGGTCGCTTCGCAGCTCAACATCAGTATCGCCGATAAGCAGACGATACTGGAAACATTCGATGTCAAAGAGCGTATGCGCAAGTTGATGAAGATGATGTCGCGTGAGCTGGAAGTACTGGAAATTGGCTCCCGCCTTCAAAGCGAAGTGCATACCGAAATGAACCGCTCGCAGCGTGAGTATTTCCTGCGCGAACAACTCAAGGCCATCCAGCGTGAATTGGGCGACGATGTGGACCGAACTCAGGAACTGGACGAGTTGCGCAAGAAGCTGGAAGAGGCCAACCCGCCTGAAGAGGCGATGGCTGAAGCTCAGCGTGAACTGGATCGCCTAAGCAGAATCCCACCTCAAAGCCCTGAATATACCGTGGCACACACCTATCTGGACTGGATGATTGATCTGCCGTGGAACAAGAGCACGAAGGACAATCTTGATATCGCCGCCGTCCGCAAGGTGCTGGATTCCGATCATTACGGGTTGGACAAAGTCAAAGAGCGTGTATTGGAATACCTGGCTGTTCGGAAGTTCCGCGGTGATGACGCGCTGCGGCAGCCGATCCTTTGCCTGGCCGGCCCTCCTGGAGTGGGTAAAACCAGCTTAGGTAAGAGCATCGCCAGAGCACTAGGACGCAACTTTGTGCGCATGTCATTGGGCGGCGTGCGGGATGAAGCGGAGATTCGTGGACACAGACGCACCTACATCGGCTCAATGCCTGGGCAGATCATCCAAGGCATCCGACGGGCAGGCAGTAACAACCCGTTGTTCATGCTGGATGAAATTGACAAGGTGGGTTCGGATTTCCGCGGTGACCCCTCATCGGCACTGCTTGAGGCCTTGGACCCTGAGCAGAACAGCACATTCCGTGACCACTATCTCGATGTGCCTGTAAACCTGGGTAAGGTTCTGTTTATCACCACAGCCAATGTGCTGGACAGCATCCTGCCGCCGCTGCGGGACCGCATGGAGATCATCGAACTGATGGGTTATACCATGCAGGAGAAGGTCTACATCGGCAAGAACCACCTGATACCCAAGCAGATGAAAGAACATGGTCTGACTGGCAAGCACATACGCTGGAGTGATGGGGCGATCCGCGCCATCATTGAGGGCTATACCCGCGAAGCGGGTGTGCGCAACCTGGAGCGTGAGATCGCTTCGGTCTGCAGGAAGGTTACCAGGCTTTTCGCTGAAGGGCGCGAAAAGATGATGTCGCTGAACCCGAAAATGGTGGAAGAGCTGCTGGGTGTGCCGCGCTTCGAGACGGAAGAGATATCCAAACGCACCGAGACACCCGGTGTGGCGATTGGTCTGGCCTGGACGCCTGTTGGCGGCGACGTGCTCTATATCGAAGCCGCGAAGATGGCCGGCAAGAAGGGCATGATCATCACTGGGCAACTGGGAGACGTCATGAAGGAGTCCACCCAGATAGCCTTGAGCTGGATCCGTGCCCATGCCGATACGTTCGGGCTAACACCGGATGTGTTTGAGAACAACGAGCTGCATGTCCATGTGCCAGCAGGAGCCATCCCCAAAGATGGCCCGTCGGCGGGTGTGACCATGACCACTGCGCTCGTATCGCTGTTGACCGGAGTTTGCGTGAAGCCTCGGCTAGCCATGACCGGTGAGCTAACCCTTAGCGGCAAGGTACTTCCGATTGGCGGGGTGAAGGAGAAAGTGCTGGCGGCCCATAGAGCCGGCGTCGACCACGTGATCCTTCCTTCGCGTAACCGTAAAGACCTGATCGAGGATGTACCGGATGAGGTGCGCGACGCACTGCTTATCAGCTATGTAGACAACATAGATGAGGTTTTGCAGATCGCCTTGCCAGGATTGAAACTGGTTTAGGTCAAGCGGAGAATCGACAAAGGCCCGGGGCAAATGCTCCGGGCCTTTTTTGTATGTGTGGCATCTTGTGTCATGATGCCTGATACGAGTATGATAGGAATAAGTCCAGAGGTCATTCTGGGCCGATGAGCCATACCAGCAGTAGCAATTTTACTTTATCTTCGGGGAGCGATATGAACGCAATCACACAGAATCTGGTGGCTGAATGGTCATTCATAAGCTGCAAGAAATACACAGATCCTTTCAACGATGTTACTCTTGATGTGGTGTTCACCAGTGACACCCGAGAGATCACGGTTCCTGCATTCTGGGCGGGGGATGGCATCTGGCGAGTCAGGTTCTCGTCATCTGAAATCGGATGCTACAAATATCGGACGGTCCGCTCCGACGAATCGAACTCCGAGCTGCACAACCTACAAGGCGAGTTTGAAGTCACCCCCTACAAGGGTGATAACCCACTGTATACGCATGGCCCCATCGAAGTCGCACCAGATGGCAGGCACTTTCAGCATAAGGACGGCACCCCGTTCCTGTGGCTGGCAGACACCTGGTGGATGGGCTTCACAACCCGCCTAAGTTGGCCGAAGCAGTTTCAGAACCTTGTCATTGACAGAGCGGAGAAGGGCTTCAGTGTAGTTCAGATTGTGGCGGGCCTGTATCCCGACATGCCGCCGTTCTACCCGGGTGGTGCCAACGAGGCTGGATTCCCCTGGACAGAAGATTACGGTCAGATCAACCCGGATTACTTCGACTATGTAGACCGCCGTATAAACTACCTCATCGACACCGGTATTGTCCCCTGCATATTCGGCTGCTGGGGTTACTTCGCTAAGTTCATGGGTGTGGAGAAGCTGAAGGACCATTGGCGGTATCTGGTGGCCCGGTATGCGGCTTACCCGGTGGTATGGTCATTAGCCGGTGAGGGGGTGCTGCCGTATTACACCGACCCTCTGTGGGGTCAGTGGGATAAGTATACGCCTGGCGCCAAAGCCGACTGGACCGAGATCGCCCGTTATGTTCACGCCATCGAACCGTATGGCCGGCTGATGAGCATCCACCCGCCGTGTTACGGCAGCACGGAACTGTGTGGCCACAACATGCTGGAGGACCGTTCGCTGGTGGACTTTGACATGCTCCAAACGGTCCATGGAAGTATGAACAACGGGTATCATTCGGTGATGAACGTGAGATATGCTCGCAGTCTGGAGCCTGCCATGCCGGTGCTGCAATCGGAAGGGTTTTATGAGGGCATTCTCGAGCAGGGGCGTGAGGAGACACAGCGATGGTTCTTCTGGAGCTCGATACTCTCTGGTGCGGCGGGTCACACTTATGGCGCGAACGGCATCTGGCAGTTAAACACCAAAGAGGAGCCGTTCCGCGGCAACCCGATAAACAGCAACTGGGGTGATACCCCGTGGGATGTGGCCGCACAACTGCCCGGTGGGAAGCAGGTCGGTATCGGCAAGAAGATTCTCGAAGACTACGACTGGTGGCTGCTGGAACCGCATCAAGAGTGGGTGCCGGCGGTTCCGTCACCGCATTCGTGGGTGCCGGAGGGCTACGCCAATGCGATGCAGCCCTACGCGGCGGGCATTCCTGGCAAGCTGCGGATGATCTACACTGTGTTGAACGATGTCTACATCGGGCTCGCCGCTGTGCATGAAATGGAGCCTGGTGTCGTGTACAGCGCCACTTATGTCAACCCCAGCAGCGGACAACGGCACGAGATAGGGGATATATGCGGTGATGCCGATGGTCGCTGGATACCCACACAGCCGCCCAGCAACCGCGACTGGCTGATTGTGATGGTCGCGAAGGGGTAAGAAGATCACGTTAGTGTAAAGCCGAGATATATGTGTCATCGCGACAACTATGTCTCGGCTCATTGGCGGTATGCTCTATGGTTCCATAAAAACGGCAACGCCCCCAGCGAACTGGAGGCGAAAGTGGTTGCCCGGCATGGATTCGAACCACGATTAACAGGGCCAGAACCTGTCGTCCTGCCGTTGAACGACCGGGCATCGGCACTGAATATGATATCAATATCGGGGGCGTTTGTCAAATTGGCCATTAGTATTCAAAAATGCAGCCTTCATGAACAACGCAGATCAGTTCAGCCGTTATTCCGGGTATGATAGTATTACGTGAACCCCACCAAGGAGAAAAGACATGCTAAACGAATTCAAAAGCTTCATCGCCAAGGGAAATGTCATGGACCTGGCAGTCGGCGTGATCATCGGCGGCGCATTCGGTAAGATCGTCTCCTCGCTTGTCTCTGACATGTTGATGCCGCTGATTGGCCTTGTGATGGGCAAAGTCAGTTTTGCCAATTTGTTCCTAAGTCTTGATGGCAACTCATATAAGACCATTGAGGCTGCAAAAGCGGCGGGTGCCGCCACTCTGAACTACGGCCTGTTCCTGCAGGCATTGATCGACTTTCTAATCATCGCAGCGGCTGTGTTCCTGATCGTCAAGGCACTGAATAAGGTGCAAAAACCTGCCGCACCAGCCCCACCAGCTCCTGTGACGACCAAGAAGTGTCAGTACTGCTATTCAGAGATACCGCTAGAGGCGACCAAATGCGCTCACTGCACATCGCAGCTCAGTGAATAACTCAGCTTCATTAAGTTGAATTTCGCATATACAGAGTTTGCACAGGCGGGACTGTCCGAGTATGGTCCTGCCTGGATGTGGATATGGAACGATGTGCTGACCGAGGAGAAACTCCGCTTCGAAGTGGGTGATATGCATTCCCGCGCTCCGGGCACGTTGATGCCAGTTCCTGAACCGAAGGAGTTTCGGCCGGATAGCATGGTGACTCGCCTCTCCCCGGAGTATCTGGGCGAGGATTACATGGCCATGTATCGCACCATGGTAGAGCAGACGAAACGGCTGGGCAGTCAGGTATGGATATATGACGAAGGCGGCTGGCCTTCAGGGACGGTCTGCTGGAGTCTACCCGCCAAATATCCGAAATTCCGCAGTCAGTTTATCGTTCAGCAGCAGATCAGCCCACAGCCAGAAGAACGCGTGCTGATACCCGCCGATTGCTTGTGCGCCTTCACGGTGACCGAAGCGAAGACATACACCAAGCTTAGCCCAGGCTCTAAGCTCATCGCCAGGAACGAAACCGACCGAATACTCATTTACCATATCGGCACGGATCCACACTATACGGACCTTCTCAACCCACAAGCTACGCAGTTATTCATCGATCTGGTGCATGAGAAGTATAAGGCTGCGATCAGCGACCACTTCGGTGATACGGTCACCGCGGTGTTCAGTGATGAACCCAAAATGGCCGTCCCCCCGTGGACGAACGGTTTAGCCAAGCTGTTTAAAGAGCGAAGCGGATATGATCTTCGCGACAGGCTATATGCACTTTTCGAGGGCGATGAACACGAACAAAGGCAGGTTCGTGTGGATTACACCGACCTGATATCCGAGCTGTGGTCACAAACCTACTTTGGGATGATCCAAAATTGGTGTCGACAGAACCATCTGGAGTTTGTGTGTCATCTGGACAATGATCAGGACCTGGCCAGCCATGCCAGGCATAACGGGAATCCGATGCGTCAGTACCGGCAGATGGATATCCCTGCGGTGGATGTGATTTGGCGGCAGATCTTCCCCGGAAATCCAACTGACTATTTCCCGAAGTTCGCTGCCAGTGTGGCTCACCAGCAGGGCAAGCCAAGGGTCTGCTCAGAGACATTCTGTGTGTACGGTAATGGGTTAACACCAGCACAAATGAAGTGGATACTGGACTACCAGTTTGTCCGGGGTGTGAACTGGTTCATGCCGGGTGTCTACCAGTATTCCACGCAGGAGTTCTTCCAGGCGGGTGAACGTCCGATTTTTGGACCTGGTGACCCCCTCTGGAAGCATCTGGGTGGGTATTTCGACTATGTGACGCGACTGAGCTATCTGCTGACCCGCGGCGTGCCGGATGTATCGATCGCCTTATATGCTCCGTTCAGGGACATCTGGGCTGGTACGCAGTCGGGTGACCCTACCGACCAGATCGCCGTGAAACTTCTTGAGTCGCAGTGCGACTTCGATTTGGTCGATGATGATGCACTGGGTGATCCGGCTGCGGTCGCTAACGGTCGGCTCACCGTAGGCGCGATGAGCTACGACACAGTCGTAGTGCCTCAGTGCGAATGGATGAGTGCTCCTGCGGTCGCTAAACTTCAACAATTTGCGGCATCAGGTGGGCGTGTGCTGTGGGTTGGCGATGAGGTGCCCAGTCACACCGGCTACACTCAAATATCTCTGTCAGAGATATCAAGCCACGTCAAGCCTGTTGTTAGAATCACGGCCGGTAATGACAAACTGCGCGTCTGTAGACGACGACTGGACGATGGGAGCCTGTATTTCATCACGAATGAGCACACAGAAGAGATCCGCACCACGCTGGAGTTCGATGAGACTTGCTCGCCCGTTATATTAGATGCTGAAACCGGCAGTTGCTGGAAGCCACAGAGGACATCGTATGAAGATGGTCGGTGGACCATGCCGTTGACTCTGCCGTTTGCTGGCTCTTGTGTGGTGATGTTCACTGAGCGGGATTTGCCGGTGACTGATGAATCTGCGCAACCTGGGGAAGATATGCAGTCGCTGGATAGCGGCTGGAGCTGTCGGAAGCTGAAGTCACATGCCCTGGGTAACCTTGATTACGATGTGACGGAGCTGCCCAACGAGCCTTATGTGGCGGCATCTCTGGGTGACTGGCAGGATGTATTTGGTGCTGATTTCTCCGGCGATGGGGAGTACAGCATCGATTTCGAGTGCGATGGTGCTGTGGCAAGCCAGGCTTGTGTGCTGGATTTGGGCGATGTCCGTTATGTGTGCGAGGTGGTGTTGAATGGTGAATCGCTTGGTGTGCGGCTGTGGCCGTCGTGGACCTTCAACATCGCAGGTAGACTAAAGAAGGGATTCAATATTCTCAAAGTGATCGTGACCAACACACTGGCGAACCAGTATGTCTATAGTCATCAGCTTGACGGCTATGCCAGTAAGTACCTCGGCAGTTACCACCAGCGCGCATTAGCATTTGAACGTGAGTCAGTGAGCAGCGGATTATATGGACCTGTTGCGATCTGTACGACACAAATACCCGAGTGACCAGACATTCTATTATAGTAAAGGCGGTACGATGAATGTCTCAACATTCACGGTCAGCATGTATCATAGCCATTCTTTCATTGTCAATGTTTGCATCTGCTCAGAAAATGGCACCGATCAACCCGAGTTTAGCTAGGATCGAGAGCCGAGTAGCTACTGGATTGATGCCATCTGCTGTGATGTTGCCGCCCTACAAGCCCAATATGCATACTCTGGCAGTCTACCCCAGCAGTTACGATCTCCGCACGCTGGGTAAGAGTTCTCCCGTGCGCGACCAGGGATATGCTGGCACATGTTGGGCGTTTGCCTCATATGGTTCGATGGAAGGCTGCATGCGACCCTCAGATACCACTGACTTGTCTGAGATGAATATGGCGAACAGGCACGGCTTTGATGTGCCGAAGGATTGGGGAGGCAACCGGGATATGGCCACCGCCTTTCTAGCGCGGTGGGATGGGCCGGTCATGGAGTCTGATGACCCCTATCTTGACACTCGTCAGGTCTCTCCAAATACATTCCCGCAATATGGACATATGCAGGATGCGATATGGCTGCCACCCAGAAGCTCGTCCACAGATAACGACATTGTGAAGCATTGTATTCTCACATATGGACCTGTGGCGGGTGATTTTTTCTACAATCCGGATAACTACACTAGCTCAACATCAAGCATCTACAGTGACGCGGTGAATGAGGGTAACCATGCAGTGACCTTTGTGGGCTGGGATGACAACTACAGCCGCACGAATTTCAAGGCCGCCAGCGGAATGCCCCCCGGTGATGGGGCCTTTCTATTTCGGAATAGCTGGAGTGACGACTGGGGTCAGGCTGGTTACGCATGGATCAGTTACTATGACCGCAACCTGCTTCAGTGGGCATGGTGCTATCCACCTTTGCAACCGGAAGCTAACTACCGGCACATCTACCAGTATGACAGGCTGGGCTGGACCCGGAACTTCGGATATGATTCCGACACGGCATATGCGGCGGCGATCTTTCCTGCAGTCGCTACCGAACAGATTGAGTCTGTAGCATTTTACACCCCTGTGGTCAACACGAAATATCAGATTAAGCTGTATCTCGATCCAGCTGATACGCCATTGACAGGTGAGGAGTATGGTGTCACAACTGGCCTCATCGATTTGCCAGGCTACCACACGGTCGTGCTTTCGTCACCTGTGCCTGTCATCAAAGGTCAGAAGTTCTCCGTTGTGGTCAAACTGGTCACACCAGATTATAAGTTCCCCATACCATTTGAAGATTATGTGGTTGATTATTCTGTGAATATCAACGCCAACCCAGGGGAAACTTACACAAGCGCAGATGGCATGACGTGGCGTGATGTCACGATAGATGCCCCCAAAGCTAGCGTGTGCCTCAAGGCGTTTGGTAAACCGGCAGGACTTACCCGCACGATATCAGGGCAGATTGACCTGGGTGAGAACCTGGGATACCTGCCGTATGTCAATCTACAGGCTCAAATCAGACGCACCGATGTATCGGGTGACACCGTCAGTACTCCACTCTTACGGCACCTGAATGGGGAGTACCGTATCGACTGGGTGCCGGCTGGCACCGTCAGCATGCGAGTCTCCGGCTGCCATTACTGTGCCGCTACAGCCACTGGTCTGGGCACCAAGACTGGTGACGTGGTGACAGGTTTTTCCTTGATCAATGGCGACGCCGATGGGGATAACCAGGTGAACCTGTTTGATTTGATGGTGCTTGACAGCCATTTCGGGAAATCTGACGGCATGGCCGATCTGAATGGCGACGGCATGGTCAACCTGTTCGACTACGTGGTGATAGACCAGAATTTCGGAAGTCAGGGCAGCCTGTCACTATAAAGATGCAATAAAGGCCATCGTGTCCCATGCCTATGGGCATCGATGGCCTACTGCGCGAGCCTGTCAGGGTCAGCTTGTGAGTAACATTTTGTTGCCTATGTCCGGGGCGGTCTGTCATTACACCTGCGGAGGCCACTGTTTATAGACCGCGCCGGTCTCGTTCCTGACACATATCTATCAGGGCTATCCGCCAGACCGGCGCGGTCTCGAGCCTTCTGCTACCGCTATCCTACGCACAGACCGCCCCGGACATAGGCAACGCTTGGCGAACAGCCATTCGCATATCCCATATCGCCTCAACGTGACACGTGAGTTACGGTCTGGGCTGCCGTGATAGCACGGGCAGGTGCTTATCGGTCACTGCCGAATATTGCCACCGGACCCAATAAGCCGCTACTGAGCAGCGGGGACGATTTGTCATACGACACATTGGAGTGGGTGAATCGGCGCTCTGGAGGCAAGCCAGCATCACCGATAAGCCTGTTGGGTCAGAGATTGGATACCTCGACCTCGATGCTGTTCTTGCCTGGCCGCAACGCGGATGATATGGCGATACGGTAGGGCTCCGTCCAGGCGCAGCCCATCTGCTTACCGTTCACCTTCACTGTGCCGATCACCATCACTTTACCAAGATCGAGAAAGACCGCAGGGTTGGCCTTAAGCATATTCGCCGGTATGTAGATATCTTTAGTGTATGTGGCGGTACCCGAGTAATACTTGATGCCATCCACCGATGACTTACTCCAGGCTTCAAGTTGCTGAAAAACCACAGATGCAGGCCCACCCCATTTGGGATCAAAACGCACATTCCACGGGCCAGTAACATCCATCTTCTTGACCAGCACAGGCGTGTTGCTGATAGCTGGTCCCTTGCTGGTGGTCGGTATACTGCGGTGGAAGATCATAAACACTGAGCCGTTCGGAGCGAATGTTAGTGGCACGCTTGTGGTTCCGTTGGATTGGGCATACGATGACGCATTCATCATCTCACCGGTGACGGCATCCCAGATTTCGGGCTGTTTTCCCGTGACTCTGAATCGGCATACAGTTTGCACGCTTGTTGGCTTTGTATTCGTCACAAAGTAGATGCGGGTGTTTCCGTCAAGCCTGTGTATGTATTCCAGCGGAGTTTCCTTGGAGGTGGTGCTGTATTGGAAATCGGGTGGTACACCCATACTCAGCAGAACAGTGCGTTCACTTGAACCCCAGATCACCATCCCTTTACCCAGTCGACGATCACCTGGTTTTTGAGTATCTTGATGACCCCAGATGAGATCAGCCTCTGACTTCACCGCATTTTGGCTGGCGGGATAGTTGATCAATCCTGGTGCCGTTACCGGCTTCGGACCAATCACTGTCGCGCCTGCTTCGATGAGTTGCCGCAGTTTCTTGATGACAGCAACTGGCATCGTGTTGGATTCTGGCAGCACGAGCAGCCTGTAGCTCATGCCGTCTGGCAAGACGATGCGACCGTTTCGCACGCTCATGCGGTGAAGAAGTGCATCGGTGTTGCACACATCGTAGTCGTAGCCTTTGCCCAGGGTCGGTATGGTATGCTTAGGTTCAACCAGGTTCGGCACGTTGGCACCATTGTAATAGCAGACATCGCCTACAAACAGTCCCTGCGACAATAGATACTGGCAACGGGCGATGTATCTCAGAAATGCCCCGCTTTGGTTCCACCAGGTGACATTGCGGCTAAAGTGTGTACCGGCCGCGAACTCATATCCAGGCTTGCCGTCCTCATCACGCACCGTGTTGGATGTGTGTATAAAGAACCGGTTGAAGCCGTCGCACAGGGCTATATCGGCTGTCGGTTTGAGGTTCGCCAGTGACACCTTCCAGTGGATATCACCATCCAGCGCGGTGAATGATTCGGCGGCAGCGTATTTGCTGCCATAAAGATGGGCGGCGGACGATGTCTGCTTACCCACCTTGTTATAGATGCCTTCCTTCCAGTTGCGGCTCTGCCAGAATTCTCCCATAGGGATGTCCGAAGAGCTCAGGTTCCGCAGAGCGTCCATGGAAGGTGCGTTGGGGTAGCAGGGGCCGCCCGATTCACAGTGCAGACCGATGCCGTCGGCATGAGCCAGTTCCTGGAAGTGCTTGTAGTGGTTGACAGAAAAGCAGTCTGCCAGCGCCTGGCGGTAGTCGTAAAGGAACCGATCGGATATCTCAGGACTGCCTATGGTATACCCCGCGATGACTGGCAGATAGGGTTTGATGTCATATCCTGCAAACTGCTTGAAGTATGTTTCGAAGCCGGGTGTCCAGCTTAGCGATCCCGACTCCCAGCTATCTTCGAAAAAATACTTCAGTGTGCTTCCGGCATAAGCTCCCGCGTCTTGAATAAGTGCTTTGGCCGTGGCTTGGTAGTGGATATCGAGGGCTTTACGGCTGAGGAAGTCTACATGTAGACCACCATCGGCAACACGGCGGTTGCTGATGGTGTAACCCGTACGGATCACAACCCAACTGCCTGAGGGTACGACCCAGTCAAGTGAACCATCGGGGTTCATCCTGGAACTCAAGTCTATTACATCGCCGGGTTTTACACTATGAGTGGCAAATACGTCTGATGGTGCTGACAGAGATGCTTTCGTGATGTCATGGATTGTGGCCTCTTCAGGCTTGCCATAAGTGTTGAAGTTGGTCTTATAACCGAGAAGCTTTTTCGCCTTTTGAAGGCTGGCCGATTCTTTTGTTAGGAACTCCGCCTTGACGACCTGCACGTTCCAGGGCGAATAGGCTGAGGTAATCAACAGCCTGAATATCCTTGATGATACTCCGCCGAGGGGTATCTCAAAATAAGGTGCATCGTTCAGAGTGATGCTCTTCACTGTCCCGAAGCTCTTGCCGTCATCTGACACCTGCACCTGCACGTCCTTAGGCCCAAAGCCTACTCGCGGCCAGATACGGAGGGCCTTACCGAGTATGGGCTTCGCAAACTCGAATTGAAGCCATTCAGGACGTTCTGGGCTGGGGCGTTCGGCTGGAGAAGCTCCCGATGAGACCCAGAATCTGGCATCATTCCCGTCTGCGACATTGGAGGCAGGCCAAGTCGGCTGGCTGCTGCTGCCGGTCACAATGACACCGTAGTCTACATAGTCATCCGTCAGCCTGATGGCCTGGATCGCGATGTCTTTGTAGTGCTCAGATATCCCTGGGGGCACAGGCAGCATACCGGAAAACTTCTGAGGTCCACGCAATACCAATCTGGATTGCGTGAGCTCACGGCTGTTATACTCAGGTGTGATCCAGGGACCGCCCATGTCCCAGCCATAGCACAAATTGACGCTCATCTCCAGCTTCAGCCTGTGGCATTCTTTGACTGCATGTTTGAAAAGTTCTTGCCAGGCTGGGCTCATGAAGTTTGGACCACTGGGCATTGGGCCCGCGGCGTCGATGTAGGCGACTATCATCACGCCACCGATGCCTTTTTCTCTATACTCTTCAAGGTCTTTGGTCAGGCCCTCTTTGCTGGCCCAGTTCCTCAGCCAGTACCATAACACACGTGGTTTTGCTTCATCCGGCGGGTCTGTGAAACCACGTGCAAGAGTATCGATTTGAGGTGAACCATAGCACCGAGACGACGACAAAGTCATCAAAACGAAGCAAATGAGCAGAACCGCTGCGTAACCACACATCAAGCCAAGCCACCATACACTGTATCCGTCCATAGACACCAGACGGTGGTTCATTGTACACCAGGGGCCACCATGCTTCAATGCGATGGTATCCATGCTACACTTTAGATGAGTTCACAGATAGTATCTGCAAAATGACCCCGAAAGGAACCATCATGAAATTGAGAATCACAGCCGCGATGTCGTTAATGTTCTGTCTATCGTCCGTACTTTTATATGCCGCGAATGATGTCATGACCCACTCCGCTCCGAACGCCGTGCAGATTGAGGGACGGCTTGGCAAAAAGATGGAGCTTTGCGTCGACCGCCGCCTGTTGGTGCAGGATATCGAAGCCGTCGTGAAGCCTTACCGCACGAAAACGGAGATCGGTGGCGGCGATTGGCGGTGTGAGTATTGGGGCAAGTGGTACACCTCGCTGACACTGGCTGATGCCTACCATTCAACACCTGCCACGCGGGCGAAATGTGATGAGGCGGTGCGCGCACTCATCGCTACGGCTGCCCCCGATGGGTATCTGGGAACCCGCATCCCCGAGCACCGTATGAAGGGCTGGGACGTGTGGGGGTGCAAGTATGCGTTGCTGGGGCTGATCGGTTATTATGACCGGACCCACGATGCTTCGGTGTTGAAGGCCGCTTGTCGGCATACCGATGTGTTGATTTCGGAGTTCGGTCCAGGCAAAATCAGCGTGGCCGATATCGGCGAATGGAACGGAATGCCGGCGTCATCGGTTCTGGAACCTGTGGTGCTGCTATATGAGCGCACCGGAATGAGCAAGTATCTGGAGTTCGCCGAGTACATTGTGGCTTGCTGGAGCAAACCATCTACCCGCCTGCCGGCCGGAATGCGTCTGGTGGAAGATGCACTGGCGGGGAAGGTACCGTCGCAGATGTGTGCGCCAAAGGCTTACGAGATGATGTCCTGTTTTGAGGGGCTGTGTGAGCTCTATCGCGTGACCGGCAAACGCGAGTATCTGGAAGCAAGTGTCAAGCTCTCGCAGAGTATCATGCGCGAAGAGGCCACGCTGGTTGGTGTTGGCACACATAATGAGATATGGTTCGGCGGGGCCTCCCAGCAAACCGGTGTGGTGGAGAAGCCCATGGAGACCTGTGTGACCATCACATGGATGAAGCTCTGTGATCAGCTTCTACGACTGACCGGCGATGCTCGGTATGCCGATGAGCTGGAGAAGAACCTGTACAACGGCCTGTTGGGTGCGATGATGCCTGATGGCGGTTGGTGGGCCTATTTTGACGGCTTGATGGGCTTCCGCGTGCCCAGTTACGTGCAGCACGCGGATGTGCAGTTAAGCTGCTGCGTGGTGAACGGTCCCCGCGCCTTGATGCTGACTCCGTTTTGGGCCTTTATGCAGAATTCAGACGGTCCTGTAGTGAACCTCTACGCACCAGGCAGTTCGGAAATAGGGAAGGTGAAGCTGACGGTCACGGGTGATTACCCAGTCGATGAGCACGTTGGCGTGATAGTGACACCCGGCTCACCCAAAGAGTTCACGCTGTCTTTGCGCATCCCTGTCTGGAGTGAGCACACCGTGGTGAGTGTCAACGGAAAGCCGCAGACAGTGACCGCTGGATACACTAAAATCCGCCGAACCTGGAAAAACGGCGACAAGGTTGAAATTGTATTCGACATGCAAGGCAAGTTTGTGGAGCAGAATGGATACCTCGCGCTGACACGGGGGCCGATGGTGCTGTCACTGGATAACCGCCTCACCCCAGAAACTGCGCAGCAAACTACCCTTGATACCAAAAAAAAGCTGATACCCAACCCCTCAGCGGCGCGAAGGATCGGAGCGTGGATGGCGTTCGACCTGGGCCCGCTCACATTCTGTGACTATGCCTCCGCCGGCAACGGGTTCAGTCAGAAGAACCTGTTCCGCACCTGGCTACCGCAGCCGTGTGATCCAGCTTCCGTGTATAAAACAGGCTACACGATCCCATTGCTTTCGCACTCCGTAACCTGGACGGACCCGCCTAGACCGTTGCCCCGTGTCGAAAACCCCAAACTGGACCTGGCGTTGGCCGCCAACGGGGCACAAGCCAGCTCCGATAGCGAGTATTCTCAGGAGCCGGGATGCACAGACGAGTTGATTGATGGCATCCTATCCACCCCGGGTGACTTTACGAACAGATGGCATTCCGCACTCGATAAAGCTCACCCTCACTGGGTGGAGGTGCGTCTCGCGAAACCGGCGATGGTATCAAACGTCACGATCCATTTCGCCGACCCAACTGGGTATCCTGTGAGTTTTGAGGGGTTTGTGATCAACTCTGGGCAGAGTCAGCGTGTGTTCAATGTGACGAATAACACGGACTCGAAAAGTTATACTGCGAAGTTCTCGCTTGTCAAAGCGGACTCCTTCCGGCTGATCATACACAAGTCCGCGAGTTCGGCATTTCCCAATGCAGCTCAGATCAGCGAAATTGAGATAAACAAATAGCAGTATAGAGGATAACAGCCAGTCGATGGTAAAAAATGTAATGATGTTGATCCAAAATCAAGGTGGACACAATACATGTTTGTATCAGGCTGCTTCATATTCGCAGCTGTGGTGGTGCTAAGCTCTGCGTCCAGGGCTTCCGGCGATCTGTCGGTAAAACGGACCAAAGAGGCTGTGATTTTAAGCCGTGCTGGGAAGTCACTCTCAGTTTCATTGGTATGCCCGAAGTTTTTGGTGCAGGACCAATGGGTCGGCGGTCAAGAGCTTCCGCTCAAGCTGACCGGCAGTCTGTCTACTGCCAGCGGGGGGCGGCTGGAGGCGTCATATGCTCCAATTGCCATTACCGGATCGGGGCAACTGGAAGTGCAGTTACATGTGGAGTGGTCCCCTAAGGACAGCACACTTCGGAAGTGGACCCGCTGCCGCATGATGGAGACCCCCCACACGGCTGTATTGAAGGAAGTGGTTCTTGAGCAGATTGATGGGGTGAAGGATGCAGGTTGCACGCCCACTGTCGGGCAGAGCTATCCTGTGTTTTTACCGGGCTTCTTCGCTGGCGTGGAATATCCCATCGCGGCCGTTCGGAAGACCAATTCGACTGTGTCGTTAGGGCACCGGCCAGGGAAAACACTCACACCTGGTCAGTGGTTCGAGAGCAGAAAGACGGTGTATTCCGCGGTGCCGGTCGGCGAGGAGAGGGCGGGCTTTAAGAGGTACGTGGCTGCACACCGGCCTGGAGCGGGCACATTCCATGTGAACTACAACAGTTGGTGGACATCCCCGTGCCGTATACCGAGAAGGACATTTTGGGGCTGGTGAACAGCTTCAAGACGAAGATGTATGACCCTCATAAAGTGAGTTATGATACCTTCACCATAGACATGGGCTGGTCCGACCCACTGACCATGTGGCAGGTCAACGCGAAGTCGTTCCCGAATAGGTGCCGTGACATCATCAGCCAGGTGACTGCCATGAAGTCGCACCTCGGCTTCTGGATTTCGCCCAGCAACTGCTACTCCCCGCAAAGTGTCGATACCGACTGGGCTGCGAAGAATGGTTTTGAGACCTACACTTCAACCTCCGGCATGAAGCTCTGCTGTCTCGCCGGCCTGAAGTATGCCGATGCGTTCCGAGCCGCACTGGTCAAACTGGTCACCGAGTACCGCTCATGCCACTTTAAATTCGATGGCTATGTGCTGGAGTGCACTTCTTCTGATCATGGGCATCTGCCCGGCGATCTATCTCAGGATGCCACAGCAGAAGGTTTGCTGGCGGCGGTGGCGGATATCCGAAAACATTCCAAAAACACATGGATCGAAACCACCTGCATGGGCTGGAACGGCAGCCCGTGGTGGTTGTTCTATGTGGATTCCGTGATCGGCACGTATGGTGATGATGCGCCTTACGGTCGTGTGCCATGTCCGGTCTACCGGGAGAGCTCCACCACAGCCCGTGATTACTACAATCTGCAGGGGGCGGAATGGCTCGTGATGCCGATCGTGGCTCAGGAAGTGCTGGGGGTAATCCACCAGACACCGGAGCCGCTGACCAACGACGCTGTGGATGTGATCATGCGCGGGCATATGTTCATGCCGGTTTATATGAACCCTGCCTATATGAACGACGCACGCTGGAAGAGCTTCTCGGAGCTGATCTCCTGGGCGAGGGCGAACGCCAAGACGCTGCAGCAGACCACTCCACTTCAGCCGGTCTCCTGGCAGAACGGTGAAGCTCCCAAGTTCGATGAGAACGCCGTGATGCCACGTGAGCCGTATGGTTACGCTCACTGCTTTGGCGATCAAGGCTTAATACACCTTCGTAACCCCTGGATTACGAATGCAGACTATGAACTGAAGCTTGATGCCAGCCTGGGGCTGGATACTGACGCCAAAAATCTGAACATCGTGAGCCTATATCCTGAGCCGAGGTTGTATGCCCGGTCGGTGAAATACGGAGACAAACTGCGCATCCCTATAGCACCGTATGAGACGCTGGTGCTGCAGATCAGCAAAAAGGAGACTGCCAAGGGTTTAACAAATGCTCACGAGCAGACACCGAGCATATCTGCGTTGAGTGTCACGAAGAACGAGAAAGCCAAGGTCCTCTACAATAGTTCAGACGCTGCCTTCGGTCCAGATTGGACCAGCCTGGTGGGCACTGCGAAGTCAGGAACCCGTGTTCAGTATGGCTGTGATGTGACGGTATCGGCGCCTGATACGGAGCTGTTGATTCTGAACGAGGCCCCCACAGATGAGATCAACTGCCCTGGCAGCATCATCGTGGACGGAGTGGTGGCCAAGCCTGTCATCACGGGTTCGGCTTCGGGCTGGAGTGCCACGGGACTACCAAAACACGAACACTGGATGTTCCTAAGGGTGCCGTTGCCGCAAGGCAAACACAGCGTCTCGATCGATATCTATCCCTCTGCTGGTCAGAGTTGCAGTGCGTGGATATGGGCCAGGAAACCAGGCGGGAACTCCAACATCATGACGAATCTACTTCCACAGCCAGAAGTTATCTCACTACAGTCACAGTGCCTCATCGATCCATTTGCGGTGGACACTGTCGACGCGCCTGTGATGAATATTGACCGGCCTGTGTCGCGCATCAACGGTGTCTATCTGGACACTCTGCAGCCCACGAGCGTGAAGCAGGGCTGGGGGACCCTCCAGAAGAACCAGAGCGTCTGGGAAAAGCCCATGATGATCGGCGGGGTGCGGTTTCTACGCGGGCTGGGCACACATGCTGAGGCGAAGATCGTTTATGATCTGGACGGCAAATACCGGCGGTTTCAGAGTTATGTGGGGGCGGACAGTAATACGTCGCCTACAGTGACATTCACCATCAAGCTTGATGGGGTGATCGCATGGGAATCTGGTTTGATGACTCAGGCCGACCAAGCCAAGTTCGTAGACATCGACATCACAGGCAAGAAACAGCTCGAACTGATTGTTGGCGACGGCGGCAACGGCTTCGTAGGCGATCACGCGGATTTTGCCGACGCCATGTTGCTGCGGTAAAATACTTAACTCATAAAGGAGATAAATCAAATGCGATTCCTGCTCGCTTTATTCAGTTGTGTGCTGCTGAGCCTGCTGTTATGCGCTACAGGATCGGCGGATTCGGTCGCGACTTCGGGATTCGGGCTGTTCAAGCACAGCCGTGAGGGCTGGAACTGGGACGCCGTCACCAGTGCCCGCTTCACAACCGCTCTTGAGCAGCGTGACGGCAGTTATGTGCTGCAGTTAACGATCCTTGGTGATCTGTCTGACATCGATTACTCGAAAGCTAGGGTGGGTATCGTCTCAGGGACTCCTGGGACGCAGCCCTCTATCTGGTTCTCGGGTGAGAAGCCATACAAGCTGGATTCCAATGTGCAGTCGCCCTGGGCCACGAACCAGGTGGCGCAGGCTGTGCTGCAAAGCGCCGCGATGACGAAATTGGCAAATGGATTTACGATGGAGCTTGTGCTCGATTCCGCTCCGGTGTTCCGCTCTGCGTGGGACATGTATCTGATCATCGATGCCGATGACAACACCGTCAACGGTTTCCTGGGAACGGAATACTTGATTCAAAACACCAAGCTGACCGGCAAAGAGGTACGCGACCTCTCCATCGCCTGGTTTGATTGCCGTCCAGCGATATTGAAGACAGGCCAAAAAGGGCTGTTGACGGCGGTGATACAGAACAACACCTCCAGTGATATCGCCGAAGTCCGGGTGAAGCTTGTGGCACCCGCTGGTCTGAAGCTGCTGAGCAAATATGCAGAGCAGCTCAAGCTTCGTGCCAAGGAGACTAGGCGGATCGAGTGCTCCGTGGTCGCACAGAAGCCGGGTTATTACCCGGTCAGGGTTCAGATTTCCACAGATAAATCGCAAACAAGTGGATCGCAGATGCTCTATGTGACATTGCAACGTGACCCCCGGCATGAGTTCCAGACAGCAAACGGGGGCTGGGCACAATACCCTGAGCGTCCTACCATGCAGACAGGCAATGTGAACAAGATCGACGTAATCAAATCACTACCCTCGGCCAAACTCAAACGCAACCTGTTCGGCATCACAGCTCACATTCCGCGAAGTGTCAATGAGGAAGATCCGTATGCTGTCACCCATCTGACTGATGGCGACCTCACGAGTTGCTGGGCGTCGAGATGGTGGCGGGTGTCGGTGCCGTATCAGCCGGAATGGGTGCAAATTGACCTGAAGCGAACGATCAACGCCTCCGAAATCCGGTTCCTCCCGGCATGGAAGAACAGTGGAATGCCGGCCGCGTTCAAGATAGAGGGAAGTGTCGACGGACGGAAGTGGGAGTCGCTATACGAAAATCTGGACTATCAACCACAGATATCGGACGATGCAGCGAAGCGGCACGGTGAGTTGAGCTGGCAGTGCTTCCCGATAAAGAGCCGATCATTGCGATATGTTCGGTTTGAAGCATCGCGGTTGACCCAGGGTGGCACCTCCTTCTTTTGTGCGCCCATGGAGCCGTTCCAGTTCCGGATCGCGGAGATACAGGTTGTGGATTCGGCCGGTGCTACCGTGGACATGGCCAAAGCGGTCGCCTCGTGTTCAAGCGTGCATACCGCATGGTATAACTCCCCTGAAACCATCAAGAAGACATGGCCTCTGATGCTGAAATCCGGCGTGAAGGTCAACCGCATCGGCCAGTGGGGTGACAAGACCGACTGGGCCACCGTCGAAAAGACCAAAGGCGTCTACAAGATAGATGCGGAACTCGATCGCCACATCACCGAATCGGTGAACAAAGGCATCGACATCATGATGACGCTGGACTACGGCAACAACCTTTATCAACAACTGCCGGATGCGCCTGAATTTGGCCCCACCTGGCAGAGAGGGCATCCATTTCTGCAGTGTGCGCCGACCACGCCTGAAGCGGTGGAAGCTTTCGCCAAATACTGTGCCTTCATGGCTACCCATTTTAAAGGTCGCGTGAACTGTTTCGAGATATGGAATGAAGAGAACGGCTGGTTCTTTGACGCCTGGTCGAAGAACGGCAGTGTGGAGATGGTAAAGGCGTATGGCAAGGCGCTCACCGCTGCGGCCAAGGCCATTAAACAGGTCAACCCGGATGCTAAGGTCTGTTTTGGGGGAACCGCCGGTTCCGCACCTGACTTCTGGCGTATCGCACTGGACGAGGGGGCTGGTCCGTATCTGGACCTGGTGGCGTTCCACCCTTATGGCCACGGAACACCCGAATCCGCTCCATCTAGCTTCTTAACTGAGGTAGATGGAAAAATGGACTGGAAGCCACGTCCTGCTGAGATCACAGATTACGAGAGCGAGATCAGCGCGTTCCGCAGCCTGGTGCGTAAGTACAACCCATCGCTGGATGTGTGGGCGAACGAGATGAACTGGTTCGCTCCGGGTGAACCTGCGAATTCGGGCATGGGCGACATGAGCGATCTGTCGCAAGCAAAACACCTTGCCCGCTTCTATGCGACCAACGCCTGGCTGGGTTGCGGCGCGGTGTGGTGGTCGCTGTATAACGCCAACGGCGTTCAGGAGTGGGCTGTCCTGCGATCTGCAGATATGTCGCCTCGTGCCGCGTACTACTCGGCTGGGTATGTGTCGACGGTTCTGGATGCGGTCACTGCCGCGGATGAACTCAAACCTGAGATCATTGGACATGCGCCCGAGAATCTGGTGGTGAAGGCCTACCGAAACGACTCTGGGGAGCTGATCATTGGCTTGTGGCTGAAAAGCTCAGCGAATGACGGCTGCCAGCCCGTGGAAGTCAGCCTTCGAGTGCCGAACCTGCGGGCTGGCAAGATCGAGCTGCTGGACTCGCTATATGGATACCGACAAAAGGCTGAGTTCGAGAATGCAGGAGGTTCGGTCACGCTTGACCGGCTGCTTGTGGGCGACTGGCCGTTGTTTGTCCGGATCGCAAAATAGCTCATATGTGAGCATTAAATAGAATCGTAGCATCCATCACTTCACAAAATAGGAGTATACCTAATGTCGACCGAATACAAGCCGCTGCCGTTCCATAAGGTGAACATCACCGATCAGTTTTGGGCTCCGCGAATCCAGACGAACGCGGGTGAAACCCTCTACACTCAGTATCGAAACCTGCAAGAGACAGGCCGACTGCCGGCATTCAAACTCGACTGGCATGAGGGTATGGAACCTGTTCCGCACATTTTCTGGGATTCGGATGTAGCGAAGTGGGTAGAGGGTGCGTGCTATTCCATCAACCTGGTGCCTGATGCAAAGATTGAAGCGATGCTTGATGAAGCGATTGACCTGATCATATCGGCACAGCAGCCGGACGGGTACCTGAACATCTACTTCACAGTGGTAGAGCCGGAGAAGAGGTGGACGAACCTGCGCGACCAGCATGAGCTTTACTGTGCCGGGCACCTCATGGAGGCGGCGGTCGCCCATTTTAGGGCCACCGGCTCGCGCAAATTCCTTGATGCCATGTGCCGATACGCCGACTACATTGCGTCGGTATTCGGAGTGGAACCCGGTAAAAAGAGGGGGTATTGCGGTCATCCTGAGATAGAGCTCGCGTTGGTGAAGCTTTATGAGGCGACAGGTGAGGAAAGATACCTCAAGCTGAGCGAGTATTTCGTCGAAGAGCATGGCCAGCAGCCTCACTATTTCGACATCGAGGCGGCTGAACGCGGCGAGGTTGTCGATACAAGCCATCTTCCGCCCCATATGCTGACCGACCGGTATGCGTATGCTCAGGCGGATGTGCCTGTCAGGGAGCAAAAGAGCGTGGCGGGCCACGCGGTCCGTGCGATGTATTTCTATTCGGGAGCGGCCGATATCGCCGGAATCAATAACGACGAGAGCCTGTTCTCCGTGCTCAAGCGGCTCCTGAATGACCTCACCACCAAACGGATGTACATCACCGGGGGTATCGGCCCATCCAGGCACAATGAAGGCTTTACCACCGACTATGACCTGCCAAACGACACGGCATACGCCGAAACCTGTGCGGCGATTGGGTTAGTCATGTGGAACCATCGGATGCTGCGGTTTGATCTGAACAGCAGCTACTCAGACGTAATGGAACTGGCTTTATACAACGGCACCATCAGCGGGATATCGCTGAGCGGTGACCGCTACTTCTACGAGAACCCATTGGCAAGTGATGGTTCGCACCACCGTGTCGACTGGTTTGGTTGTTCCTGCTGCCCGCCCAATATCTTTAGGATGATGGCCTCGGTTGGTGGATATGCCTATTCCTACACCGAGACCGACGCGATCGTGCATCTGTATATGCAGAGTGAGTGTGAGCTTGAGGTCGGTGGTCAGGCGGTGCAACTTGCGCAAAAGACAAACTACCCATGGGATGGCCGTGTTTCCCTCACCGTGGGGCTTGAGCAGCCTGCCGAATTTACCATCAAGCTGCGGAAGCCAGGCTGGTGCGATGACTTCAGTCTTTCCATCAACGGTGTGAAGCAAAATGATGTTGCCGTGGAGAAGGGGTATATCAGCTTGCACCGCATGTGGAAAGATGGGGATGTGATTGAGCTTGATCTGCCGATGGTAGCCAAGCGGTTATACGCCAATCCTGCCGTCAGCCAGGATATCGGCAGGGTGGCCATCACACGTGGGCCAGTGGTCTACTGTCTTGAGCAGGTTGACAACCAGATACCGTCTGAGCTGATTCAACTGCCTGACCAGGCGAAGCTTGTGGCCACCTACGACCCAAATCTACTGGGTGGAGTGGTCGCCATCACCGCCGAGGCCGTGTCTGTGAGCTCAGACGGATGGGGTGATACGCTGTATAAAGATCAGCCTGCACCAACGGAACCCTGCACCATACAGGCGGTGCCCTATTATGCCTGGGATAACCGCGAGGTGGGCTGGATGAGCGTCTGGCTGCGCCGGTAGGCGGGGTAGCATGAGCCAATCCGAGAGAAATGGACGGTGCCTGATGACTAAACGACCATCATATTCTGTGATTTCACTGCTGCTGATGCGCATGATCTGTGTATCAGGGGTGGTGGCAGGATATCCGTCTCGCGTCTGGTATGATGGTTCGATCGAACCCAACGTGACATCTCTCGGATCGCTGCTTTCGGATAATGCTGGATTCTATGGCGATTCCGTAATGACTGGGGTGAGCTACACATACGGTGCTGCCAATACACCCGATAACCCGTCCGATACCCTCGCTGACACGCCAGCTTTCGGCAGACGACTGCTGGACGGCAAATACAATGGCGATTGGTATGTGCCGGTGGGTATAGTAGCAAAGCCCGTAGTGGTGACATTCGACTTCAAAAGGGCCTGCACGTTCAAAGAGGTAGACATCTCAACGGAGGCCCCTAACCCGCACACACAGCAATACTTGAAGATCGAGACAGCCAACAGCCCGAATGGCCCCTGGCTGTTGGCCTACCAGTCTGAAAAAGAGAATCGGCCAGCGAAACCACTGCTGCGAATCCCTCTCGTAAAGGCGGTGTCTGGTCGGTATATGCGGCTCACTGCGGGCGATTCGGCATCCGGCCAGCAGTTTCTATCGGAGGTGTGGGTGTGGGGAAACGCCACTGTCAATGCTGCTTATCCTGAAGCTGTGAATCCGCTATACAAAGAGCTGCCGGCGGGGTATTACTCCATTCCGGGAGTTTGGGCATCAAAATTTACGAAGGCGCAGTTTGTGTCGTGGCAAAACGGCCTGGGGTCGTATGCCAAGCAGGCTGCAGTGATCTCAAAGGTGTCGACCTGGAGCAATATCAGCAATCGGCCCATTTTGCCGACGCGCCCGGCCGTGCTAAATGGCCAGACGTATAAGCTCGAGACCGCCAGAAACATGACGGAATACGTCGCGGTGGCGCTGACCAATACGAAGCTCTCAGATGCACGTGCGAAGGTGTCTTTAAGCGACTTTAGGCTCAACAGCGCGAAATCCTCCATGATCAAGGGTGAAATGCGTGTGATGGGGGCGATGCAGACCCGGACCAATGGCGTCCAGCTCACCCCGATGTTTACGGCTGACAACCTCCTAAGCAGCGGCCTCATGAAGCGCTACGTGAATAATGGCTCAACCATCAGCAGCTTTCCGAATATTACGCTGACGCCAGGCGGGTCGGCAGTGTTGTGGATATCAATACAGACGAAAAATGCCCTCCCAGGAACATACTCTGCGAAATTGAGTTTCTCCGGTGGTAAACCCGTCACCATAAGCCTTAAAGTCAACAACATCACTCTGCCGGCACCATTTGTATGGCTGCGGACATGGAGCACGAATACATCTGCGCAAATACCGTTCAACTACAGCGACCGCATGGTTCGGGAAGTCCGCTATGCACGAGGGCTCGGCATCAATGTCTGGAACGGGTTCCCCGCGGCGGGTAATGATGTAGCGGATGCTCGGAAGATGGGCAAGACGATCAGCAGCATCTTTGGTGTGCCACACTGGGAGGAGGGTTATCCGGGCGGCTGGCAGACCGCCAGTATCCCAGCCGCGTATAAGCAAGATATCGCCAAGTATATATCAGCGACGGTCACGCAGGCCAAAGCCGCCGGGCTGGGATACGATGAGTGGCATTTTGAACTCTGGGACGAACCCGGGATGAAGAACGGCCTCTCATTTGGGGCACTGGCTCGGGTCATCAAGCAGATCAATCCTGACGTCAGGATATACTGCGACCCGTGCAGTTGGAAAGGGAGCGGCTGGGCAACTGATGAAGCTGCCAATGCTGCCTATGCTCCCTGGTACAATAGCTGTGTGGATATCTCCGTGCCATCTGAAGGCATGGATAACCCGAAAACATTCCCGCTGGAATGGTCGCTGTGGAACGCACCGCGCTTTGTTCGGGCGTTTTATGAACATCCGACCGAAAAGAAACCCGAAAGCGGGGTTGAACTGGTGCGCCGCCAGGCTTGGAAGGCGTTCAGCAGAGGATGGAACGGATGGGGCACCTACTCATACTGTTCGCCAGGAAAAGACCCATGGAATGATATGGACGACATCGAAGGCGACCATCTGATGGCGTTCCCCGGGCCCAATGGGCCGGTAGCGACCAGACGCTCCGAAGGCATCCGGGCTGGCTGGGAGGACTACTGCCTGCTCAGCCTTATGCGAAGCCGCGGGCTGAAAGCAGAGTTGGACACCGTGCTGGCAAGGTATAAAGAGGGCACCGCGCTGCAGACTCTGCGCCAGATGATGATCAACTATCTGAAATAGGATTACAGATGCAAATCAGCCATCGGTGACGGGTACTACTAATGCGTTTCCACTGAATCGGCAATGTCCGGGGCGGTCTGGCTGGACGTTAGCGGTTGCAGAAATCTCAAGACCGCGCCGGTCTGGCGGATAGCCCCTCCGGTTTGGTTTCGAAATCAAGACCGGCGCGGTTAGGAGAAAACCGCCCCGGACATTGGCAACCAAGTATATTAACAACAAGGCGAGTGAGCTGAAGATGACTTCTAAAGAACGTACGCTGATCGCAATGATGAATGGGCAGCCGGATATGGTGCCCGTCGCACCGGATATGTCCAATATGATTCCGTGCAAGCTGACAGGGAAGCCGTTCTGGGATATCTACCTGTATCAAGACCCGCCGCTTTGGAAGGCATACATCGATGCCGTCAGGTTCTTTGGGTTTGACGGCTGGCTTCCTGGGGTGCCTGTGGATGTTGACTACGATCTCCATACCGGGCAGGATCAGCCGCAGTGGAAAGAGGCGATTGTTCACACCACACCAGAGCGTATCTACACGCGTATGCATATACAGCTTGAGGGTGATCATCAGTGGTCGGACTTCTGCCATGTCTACTACATAGCCGATCCGCCGACACATCACGTGAGGCTATCCAAGGTGGGATTGCCAGCAGAACCGCCAACCTCGTGGGAGGATGTTGTTCCCAGAACAAGCTATAGCGGTGTAGACGCATACTATGCTGCGTCGGAATATATGGGCGATGCTGGGGTGGTGGGTATTGCTGAGGGGCTGCCAGGATTGGGGCTGGAGCCGGAATCCATGTATGAGTGGTACGATAACCCAGATGCCGTGCGCGAAAGATGCCAGGCCTATCATGAGCAGATTGTGCGCAGGACGAAAAAGATAGTCAAGATCAAACCGGATTTTCTATTGCTTGGGGTATCTGGCTTTATGATCAGCAACCCTGAGCCGATATTTCGCGAGCTGGCCTTGCCTACCTTGAAAGAGGTGACTGCAATCTGTAAAGCCGCCGGGGTGCCCAGTCAGCTTCACTGCTGCGGCCCAGAATACTCGCTGGTAAAAATGGCGGCTCTGGAAACTGATCTGTCGAATATCAACCCTCTGGAAGTCGCCCCCATGGGTGACTGCGACTTGGCTCGTGTAAAGCGTGAGTTCGGGCATAAGATCAGCCTGATGGGCAATCTGCACACCACATCGGTGATGCTTCACGGCAGCCCGCAGAAGGTGGCGGAAGAGAGCAGGAAGGCGATTGATGCTGCAGCGGCGGGCGGAGGGTTTATCCTCTCCACCGGCGACCAATGCGGCCGCGATACCCCGTTTGACAACATCCATGCGATGATCGACACCGCCAGGAACTATTTCAAGTATTAGGCGAGCCGCCAGAAGCCATGAATGGCTATGTCCGGGGCGGTCTGGCAGGTGGCTAGCGGTAACAGGCGGCTCAAGACCGCGCCGGTCTGGCGGATAGCCTGAAACCACTTGTCCCGCATGGATCAAGACCGGCGCGGTTGGGGAAAACCGCCCCGGACATCGGCAACCAAAACCGCCCCGGACATGGGTGATCACCGCTGAACAGGGCCTGATTCTACCCCAAATATCCTCCTCGATTTCCTCATAATCCGTCCGTCCTGACAAGATATGTATATTATATGGGTATATAAATATACACTATAAAGTGTGTATAATATTTATATGAGAACAGGATGGATACTCTGTGTGCAGGCGCACGGAATACATTTGGCGGCGGCGGAAGCGGACAGCACACAGCCTGCAGTGGTGCTATCCGACAGCCGCGTGCTGGAAGCCAACAGCCTGGCGATCAGCGCGGGGGTCAGCGCGGGTATGCGCGACAGCGGCCTGGAGGCGGTCTGCCCGCAGGCACTCTGCTACGCCCACAACCCTGATGCCTCGCTGGCGATGCGCCGCAACTGGCTGGATTCAATTGCTGACGTGGCGCTGGCGCTGGAGCCTCTGGACGACAAATACGCGCTGATGGACATGCGCGGCCTCAGTGCCAAAACCGCCGCTACGGAGCTGCTGGAACGGGCCAAGAAGCTGAATCTGGAAGTCAGCACGGGCATCGCTCCGGGCCGGACCTCCGCGCAGTTGGCCCTGCGTGCGCTAAAAGGCCGCCCTGGCGCGTTCAGGCTGCCGTATCCCCTCCGGGACGCTTTGGCGGGCCTAGAGCTCAGTCTGGTGCCCGCTCCGCTGGATAAAATCGCGGTAAAGGCTCAGCGGCTGGGCTGGAAGAGTTTCGGCGCACTGGTGGTGCAGAACATGCAGCGCGTGCGCAGTCTGCTGGGCATGGAGGGGCTGGCACTCTGGGGACTGGCGCAGGGCTGCGATGACGGCATGGTGAAAAGCCTCTACCCGGAGCCAAAGCTGGAGTATATTGGCGACTTCCCGGAGAACATCACCGAGCAGACGGCCGCGAACGTCTGGGCAAAGCAGGCGCGTCAGATGGAGCGTGCACTGGAGGGTCGCGGGGCTGTGTGGATGCAGATGAGCATCTGGAACGAGGGGGCCTCAATGGTGGACCGCATGACGCTGAACCTGAATCCACCCGCCAGCCAGCAGCCGCAGATTATGACGGCCTTGATGCGCATGTGGGACAAGCGGTTTCGCCATACTGAGCCGCTGCGCTGGGAGCTGCTCATCACCCATACGCAGCAGGTGATCGGCCGCCAGATGAGCTTCGAGGAGGCGGAGACGCACCACATCAACCGGCAGGTGGAGCGCACCTTCAGCGACCTGCGCTCGCGATACGGGGAGCGCGCCCTGGTGACGCTGTCGGAGATCAAATTGGACTGGCATGAGCAGATGAGGAGGTATTATGAGCCGTTCAACATGGAGGCCTACCAGTGTGCTGCTGAGTGCGCTGGGGCTGCCGCTTCGGGTGCAGGAGCCCGACTGCAGCTACCAGTTGGATCAGTTGCTGGAGCAGTGGAGGGAGGCGGGCAAGTGGTGGGAGGGGGAGCACCAGAAGAGCTTCTTTCGTTTTGTGGCCGACGAGGGCATACTGCTGGAGTTGTGCAACAACAGTTGCGACGATAGCTGGACTATGCGAAGAAGGTAGCAAACTGTGATACACCTGCACGTTCACTCCGGCTTTAGCTTCGAGGATGGAGCGAACCAGCCCGAAGAGCTGGCCGCGGAGGCCGCACGCCTGGATATGAGCGCATTGGCATTGACCGACCGCGATGCGCTCTACGGCGCGGTGCGCTTCCAGGACGCCTGCAGTCGAGTGGGGATTCAGGCGATCCACGGCGCGGTGCTGACCATGCATGACGGCATGGACTTGCTGCTTCTGTGCGAAACGCCTGAGGGGTATCGCAACCTCAGCCGCATCCTGGCCAAGGCTCACCTGCAAAATCCGCGCAATGAGCCGCACACGCGCATGCCCTGGCTGCGGCTGCACCATGAGGGGCTGATCTGCCTGACCGGCAGCCGCCAGAGCCGTCTGGTCTATTTAGTGCGTGCGCAACGCTACTCGGAGGCTAAGAATTGGCTGGATGAGCTGCGCACGGTGTTCGGGGCGCAGAACCTGTACATCCAGTTGGAGCGGTGCTTTCGGCCTGGGGATGCCTGGATCACCGCCCGGCTGATGGAGTTGGCCGACCATATGGGCCTTCCTGTGGTGGCCAGTGCCGATGTGCGCTACGCCACGCCCAAACAGTTCCCTGCTCATGACATATTGCTCTGCGCCAAACTGGACATCAGTGTGGCCCAGCCGCATCCGCTGAGGGGCATCAACACCTGCAACAGTCTGCAGCACGCCCTGGACTGGCCGCAGCTTTTTGAGGACCGGCCGGATGCGGTGCAAAACACATTGCTGCTGGCTCAGCGCTGCACCTACAACACCTTGCCGCAGGACCACAACCTGTTTCCCCGCTTTCCCGTAAAGGCAGGTGAGACGCCGGAGGGTGTTTTGAAGCTGCTGGTGCGGCAGGGAGCCCAACGGCGATTCAAGCAGATCACCCCTGAAGCTCGAAAACGGCTGACCCATGAGCTGCAGATCATCTGCCAGTTGGGCTATGCCGACTACTTTCTGGCCGTGTGGGATTTGGCGCGGTTCGCCGATGACCAGGGCATCCGGCACACGGGGCGCGGTTCGGCTGCCGATAGCGCGGTGGCCTACTGTCTGAACCTGACATCGGTGGACTCCATCCGTCGGGGGCTGCCTTTTGAGCGGTTTCTTTCGATGGAGCGAAGCCAGAAGCCGGATATCGACATCGACTTCGACTCCGAACGGCGCGAAGAGGTGTTCCGCTACGTGCGCGAGCGGTACGGTGAGGATCATGTGGGCATGGTGTGTACATTCCAGACATTCCGGGCACGCTCTGCCATCCGGCTGGTGGGCAAATCGCTGGGTATTTCTGTGCAGATGGTGGATTACTTCGCGAAGCATATCCCCTGGATGTGTCATGCCGATGCGCTGGACCGTGCGTTTGACAAGGCCCCGGAGCTGCTGCATAGCGGTTTAAGCAGGCAGCAGCTCACGCTGTGGGTCTATCTCTGCGCGCAGATATCGGGCCTGCCGCATCATTTCAGCACGCATCTGGGAGGCATTGTCATTTCACGGGTGCCGGTGTGCGACATTGCGCCCATGCAAATGTCGCCCATGGACCGGCGTGTGCTCCAGTTTGATAAAGATGATGTGGAGCGCATCGGCTTTATCAAACTAGACCTGCTGAGCCTGAAGACGCTCCACGCGGTGGAGGAGGCGGAGGGGCAGATCATGGAGATCGACCCCGGATTCCGCGTGACCGAGATCCCTTACGATGACCCCGAGGTATACAAAATGATCCGCGCGGGAGAGACCATCGGTGCCTTCCAGATTGAGAGCCCGGCTCAGCGCTCGCTTCATGTGCGGCTGAACTCGGATCACCAAAACGACCTGGACGTGAGTGTGGCACTGATCCGTCCGGGGCCGATTGGCGGCAATATGGTGGAGCCGTTTGTGAACCGCCGCAATGGCGTGGAGCAGGTGGCCTACCTTCACCCTGACCTGGAGCCGATTTTGCGCCACACCTGCGGTGTGCCGGTGTTTCAGGAGCAGATCATCCTGATCGCCACGGTGATGGCGGGCTTTACACCTGGCGAATCTGACCATCTGCGCAAGACGATGACGCATAACCGTTCGCAGATAGCCATGGAGGAGATAGGCACGCGGTTTGTGCAAAGCTCCGTGAATCGGGGATACACGCAGGAACTCGCGCAGATGGTGTTCGAGTGGATATTCGGTTTCGCGGGCTACGGCTTCTGTGAGGCGCACGCCGCCAGCTTTGGCGATACCGCCTACAAAACCGCCTGGATGCTGCACTACCATCCCGGCGAGTATATGGCGGCGATCCTCAGCAGCCAGCCGATGGGTTATTATCCGGTCAACACCATCGCTCAGGAGGCGCGTCGGCGGGGTGTGCAGTTGATCCAGCCCGACATCAACCTCAGCAAGGTGGCTTGTAAGTGCCACAATAACAGGATTCGGCTGGGGTTTTGCCGTATCGGCGGGATGCGCCGCGCTGAGATGGATGCCATTGAGCAGGGTCAGCCTTTTACCGACCTGGAAGACCTCTGCCGCAGAGCGACCGTGAATCGCGACAGCCTGGAGTCTCTGGCGATGTGCGGTGCGTTCGACAGTTGGCACCGCAATCGGCGTATGTGGCTGTCACGCATTCCTGAGGCCATCGCCTCCGTGAATGATGGGGGGCTGGTCAGCCCGCGCAGCGAAACAGACCGCAGCGTGGCGAACTTCAGCCCGTGGGAGCAGTTCATGCTGGAGTGGCAGTTGATGGGTCTGACCGTGAACTGCCATGTGATGACCCACTTGCGGGAGCGGATGTATCGGTTAGGGTTCTACAGCTCCGCTGATCTAAAGCAGGTGCCCAACGGCATGCGGGTGAGCGTGGCGGGGCTGGTGACCTGCCCGCACCGGCCTCCCACGCGAAGCGGTCGCCGCGTGATGTTCTTTGGGCTGGAAGACGAGTTTGGGCAGATCGAGTGCGCGCTGTTTGAGCCCGCTTACCAGACCTGCGGGCATCAGGTGCTGCGTGTGCCCGTGCTGGCCGCTGAAGGCACGCTGGTGCAGAAGGGTCGGGGGCGCAGCGTAATTGTGGACGCCGTGTGGCCTATGGAGATGAGCGTGATAGAGACGGAGGAGCGGAACAGTGCCGGTGGAGGTGATGATGTAGCCGAAGTTGTGGCAGCATCGGACGGATCAGGCGGATAGGACGGATTGGACTGATATATAAAATCCGCCCGATCCGCCCTAAATCACTCCGCAGAGCCTATGCTATCTGCACATCGTGACCGCCGCGCTGGATATCGCCCAGCAGAACAGCTTGTTCGCCATTGTTGTTTAGGTATTCAATAAAGTAGGGTGCTTGTTCACGCGGCATGATGACCACCATTCCGATGCCCATATTGAAGCTGCGGAACATCTCATGATCGGTTATATTGCCTTTTTGCTGAATAAGCCGGTAGATGGCGGGGATTTCCCAACTTCGTCGGTCAATTACAGCGCGGGTGTCACTGGGCAGCACGCGTGGGATGTTGTCATAGAACCCACCGCCAGTGATGTGCGCCATGGCGTGAATGTCAAACTTGCCTAATGCCGGGTAAATCGAATTGAGATAGCATCGGTGGGGGGTCAGCAGAACATCACCGATCTCGGCCTCAAGCTCGGGAACATATTCATCTACCTTCATGCCTGCGTGCTCAAACAGCACATACCGGGCCAGGCTGAAGCCGTTGGTGTGCAGGCCATTGGAGCCCAGCCCAACGATGGCATCCCCAGCTTCCACATTTTGGCCTGTGATAATGCGTTCGCGTTCTACGATGCCCACGATGTTGCCGGCCAGGTCGTAGTCACCCATGCCGTATAGACCGGGCATCTCCGCCGTTTCGCCGCCGAGCAATGCCACGCCGTTAGCCTGGCAGGCTTCCGACATTCCGCCGATGATAGCCAGCAGAATTTCGGAGTTCAGCTTGCCGGTGGCGAAGTAGTCCATGAAAAAGAGGGGCTTTGCGCCTTGAACCAAAATGTCGTTGATGCAGTGGTTGACAATGTCTTTGCCAACGGAGTCATGCTTGTTGTAATCAATGGCGACCTTCAGCTTTGTGCCGACGCCATCGATACTGCTTACTAATACGGGTTGTGTGTAACCCGTTAGGTCAAGCTGAAACATCCCTCCGAAGGATCCCACGCCGCCCAGCACCCCTGGGGTATTGGTGGCCTTTATCATCTCTTTCATACGCAGCAGCGCGGTGTTCGCCGCATCGATGTCAACTCCCGCCTTTGCGTAGGTGATCTGTTCGTCGCTCATGTGGTGGTCTCCTCCCGTGGTGTGTTGCACCAATCCATTATACTGTTTCGTTAGTTGATGGGTCGAATCAAATATATAGACGTCCAATAGAGATAGG
Source organism: Armatimonadota bacterium (assembly GCA_963677485.1). Taxonomy (GTDB): domain Bacteria; phylum Armatimonadota; class HRBIN16; order HRBIN16; family HRBIN16. The sequence goes on from OY781964.1 coordinate 4,541,210, forward strand.
TAGGCGTATTATAAAATAGACCTGTCTACGACGAGTCTGCGATCGTCATCATATAGGGGGCTTCTATGCGACATCGGTTCAGAATATTGATTACATTGGTGCTCAGTGTGTTGTTTTCTATGGCACTGGCGAGCCTGTCGGCACAGTCTGCGGTGGCTCCAAAGGTAACTCCGACCGTCGAATCGGTCTGTCTGGTGGCCCCTGATATCATCGCCATCACCATCCATGATGGCACTGTGAGCCTGGCGAAGCAGACGAAGTATATACCTCAGCCGGACGATAAGATCGATAAACAGGGTCTTGCCAGGTGGCTGAGCCGTAAAGGGCAGTTCGTGGGTGCGATCGCAGGTAAAAAAGGTGACGTGCTGATGCCATTCGATACGATGGTGAAGCCGTCGCTTAAGGATGCAGTGCTTCAGGATAGCCGCAGCTACGCCATCAGTTCGACAAAAGATGGCAACTACCGCAAGCCTGTATCACCCATAAAGGTATACCGCAAGACTCGGCCCTACAACATGGCGCGAACCAACCCCTGGATGTTTGAAGCCGTGCTGGAGCATATCATCTACCTGAAGATGCCCTCCGCCGTGAAGGCCGGTAACAGCTATGAAATTAGCTTTCGTTCCCTGCCGCTAGTAAAGAGGTCGTTCAAGCTCGATATAAATCGTCTGGTGAGTGATTCAATCCATGTGACGCAAATCGGTTTTCGGCCCGATGATCCGGTGAAGATCGGCTTTGTCTCCTGCTGGATGGGCGACGGCGGTGGGCTTGGCTACCGTGCTGGCACCCCGTTTCGACTTGTGGATCAAGCGACCGGTCAGACGGTGTTCCACGGGAAAAGCCAACTGTCCAAGCGTGCCACCGACCTGACCGAAGATGCCTATAAGCGCAACTACAATCTCACAGATGTGTATCAACTCGACTTCTCCTCGTATAATCGTGCTGGCAACTACCGAGTGGTGATAGATGGTCTGGGCTGTTCGCTGCCCTTCAAAATCGCACCAGATGCGTGGCGTGCTCCGTTCCGCACGTCCGTGCGCGGGTTGTATCATCAGCGGAGCGGGATCAAGCTGGGACCGCCATACACCAGCTTCGTCAAACAACGCGACTTTCACCCGGATGACGGTGTGAAGATTCAGATATCTACCACAGCGATTATCGACACCGCCAATGGTCCCATGGGCAATGATGCGGAGCCGACGAACTTTGGGCTGCTCGTGAAAGGCGCGACCGACGAGCTGCTGCCAAACGCCTGGGGCGGTTACCATGACGCAGGCGACTGGGACAGGAAGGTTCTGCACCTGATCTCGTCGCGGAATCTGCTGGATTTAGTGATGATATATCCCGAGTTCTCGCAAAAATTCAACCTGAACATCCCCGAATCTGGCGGTAAACTGCCCGATATGCTGGATGAAGCACTTTATGGCTTGGATGTCTACCGGCGGCTTCAAACCCCAGATGGCGGTATTCGTGGCGGCATCGAATCCGAAGAGCATCCCCAGTATGGCGACACCAGCTGGCAGGAGTCGCTGCGCGTGTTTGCCTATGCACCGGATGCCTGGAGCAGTTACTGGTATGCCGGCACCGCGGCAAGGGCGGCACTGGCACTGGGTAAGTATGACCCCACGCTGGCGGAGCAGTATCGTGGCAGCGCTCTGCTTGCCATGGAATGGGCGGAGAAGCACCAGAATGATCCGCCAACCGCCATCGGTCACGTGGGTGCCAGCAAAAAGTGGTTGATCGGGCTGTCGCTTATTGGGCTGATCGTGTTGTTCCTGAAGTATCGCCGATCTGCAGTTTGCCGACGCAGATGGGTTTATGTGCTGGCCACGCTGTTACTGCTGGTGACATTCCTGAAGGGCATGGGGGCTACGGCAGAACCGCAATACCCGGTGGCGCTGCACCGGCAGCATTTGATACGCGACGCCCGTAACTTCGCCGCGGCTGAGTTGTTCCGCCTGACGGGCGACGACCGCTGGAACAAGATATTCGTGGACACCACGCAGTTGAACAAGCCAAATTCAGAGTTGCTTCTCTGGCAAAAGCACGACCAGAGCGAGGCCGCGTGGGTTTATGCCCAGATCACCCGTTCAGGAGTGGATAAGGCCGTGCAGGCTCGTTGTAAAGAGGCGATTGTCATCGCGGCCAACGAACGCATAGCCACCACTGAGCTGGCTGCCTTCCGATGGAGCAAATACATCTGGCGACCGTTTGGGTTTGGCGCACCATCCACGCCCGATGCCACCACCATGATATGGGCTCATCAACTGACCAGGGATCCGAAGTATATCACTGGCATGGTGCGTGCGGCACAGTTCGGTGCGGGAGCCAATCCCATGAATATGTGCATGACCACCGGCGTCGGTCTGAAATATCCTAAGAATCCGCTGCAGGTGGATTCCCGTATTACCAGCCAGACGGCACCAGAAGGGCTGACTGTGGGTGGAGCCATGGATGTGACTTCGGTGGTGTTTGGAGACTGGGCAAGGAAGCTGCTGAAGCCATACTGCTATCCCGATATCGAGAAGTGGCCATCCGTGGAGTCCTACATGGATGTGTTCTGGAACGCGCTTTTGTGCGAGTTTACCATCCACGAGGTGCTCTCACCGAACTTCTACTGCTGGGGTTATTTGGCAGCGCGGAAGTAGGCCAGCTACTTACCCATTACTCGACTTTCAGATTAATGTAACGGTATGTACATTACATAATACGTGCGCTTGGTGGTCCGGCACCCACGAAGTGGGTAGCAGTTCTTACAGCCACGGGTAAGCGTAGCGCAACCCGTGGAAAGCTGGTTTAAACTATCTACCCACGAACGTGGGTCGGTTGCTGTGACCATCAGGTGCGACCCACTTCGGGGTATGACTGATACTGCATGAACCACGGGTTACGCTGACGCTCACCCGTGGCTATAAGAATCTTACCCACTTCGTGGGTGCCCGGAAGGTATCTATCCGTCCAATCCGTCCGATTCGCGCAAAACGGCCCCGCCAGATATAACCTGGCGGGGCCGATGGTTTGCCGGTCTGTCTTACTTGCTGGCTAACAGCGCAACCGCGATGGAGAGCATCTTCGACTCGGCGGTGTCGGCGCGGCTGGTGAGAACCACCGGGGCGGCGGCACCCATCAATACGCCGGCGATGCGCTTACCACTGGTGTGAGCAAATATCTTTACCAACGCGTTGCCCACATGGATATCAGGGCAGACGCAGATGTCCGCTTTACCGGCCACTGGTCCGGTGATGCCCTTCAGCTTGGCGGCCTCTTCGCTCAGGATGTTGTCCATCTGGAAGGGGCCATCCACGATGCAGCCCTTGATCTGACCACGGTCAGCCATTTTGGACAGGATGGCGGCGTCCAGTGTGCAGGGCATATCATAGTTGACGCTCTCCACTGCTGCCAGGATAGCCACCTTGGGCACTTTGACATCAAGTGCTTTCACGAGTGCCACTGCGTTGACGATGAGCTGCTCTTTTTGCTTCAGGTCGGGGTAGGGCAGCATGGCAGCGTCGGTGACGGTCAGTAGGCGGTCATCCAGCTCCAGAATGAAGGAGTGGGTCATCAGCTTACCTGCGCGCAGTCCGATCTCTTTGTCCAGGATGGCGCGGAGCAGGTCGGCGGTGTGGATCTGACCCTTCATGAGAGCTGAGCAGTCGCCGGACTTCACGAGTGCAACGGTGGCTTTAGCAGCGGCGAGGTCGCTGGGCTGATCAACGATCTGGTCGTCGGCGATTGCGTAACCGATCTCTGCGGCTAAAGCTTTGATCTCCGCTGCTTTACCGACACAGATAGGGGTGCAAAGGCCGCCCTCCTGTGCCAGTTTGAGTGCTTCCATGACGGAAAGCTCGTGCGCGCAGCACACCGCGATGCGGTTGCCAGAGAGGCTTTTAGCCGCAGCTAGAACCTCGTCGAAATTGGTATATGCCATATCTTTTTATAGACTCCTTATTCTGCGATGGGGTACATTCCAAAACACAGTGTAGCACCGCTATCCAAAGGATGCTACACTGTGATTAAATTCACAAGCTGTTAGGGAATCCGGTGTTGCCACTGAGTGTGATCTCGGACTTCTGCTGAAACTCTCCCAGATGCAAGCTGGCTTTGCAGCCTTTCGCCTGTTCTGAGAGCACCACGCGGTTACCGGTGATCGTGACGTGGCTGGAGCCATCGATCTCCAATGCATACACGCCTCGAGCGACGGTGGGCATGATGCAGGCGTTGCGGATGGTGTTGTTTTTGACGACGGCATTTTCCGTGCCGGAGACCAGGATGCCGATGTTATCGCAGCCATCGATGGTATTGCCTTCAAACACGATGTTCTTGAACACACCGGGTTTGGGCGGGTTTTTCCAGGAGGGCATGATGGCGTAGCTGCCCAGCACGCAATCCATGGGGTGGTAGACGGCGACATTCTTGAATGTGCAGTTGCGCACCGTGACGTTGTGCGGCGCGATCGATTCGTAGAAGGCCACCACTTCATTGAATACCCAGATGCCTCCGCCAGTGGAGTGCTCGACATGGCAATCATCAATCGTAGTGTTGCGGTTTTGGATCAGCATCCCGCGGGCGCGGTTGTTCTTCACTGTGACTCGTCGGATGGTCGCCTTGCAGCCCCGGGTGACATTGCCGAATATGTGGGTGACTTTTACTTCTGAGGGAAGGTCACGGTCGAAAGTGACCTTATAGATATTGTCATCCATTACCTCAAACTTCGCGACGGCGGCGGTTCCGTAGGTGATCAGGTCTTCCTGAGTCATGAACTCCATCACATCACCGATATCTGGGTCGTCACGCATCTTCATATTGTGCTGCGCCAACACGGTTCGGCTGTCGATCATCTCTTTGATGGTCAGGTACAAGCCGGTCTTCAAGTTCACGCCATCGTCGCCCATACCTTCGAAGTAGCACTTGTCGATGAGGATATTTCCCCGACAACCGCCAAGGTGGATGCCGTCGGTACCAGCGCTTTGGAACTGAGACTCCCCTGGCCGTGGTTTTACAGTCAAATTGGTGAAGGCGCCATCGGTGCATTTACTGGCGATGAAGGCCATACCTGGCGATTTGTATACTGTGATATTATCCAGCTTGAGGTCTTTGTTCATATGTGTATAGATGACCACTCCATCATACACATAATGCCTCAGCATCACCCAGTTGCCCACCTTCATCCTGATCGGCACCTTTGTTAAGCACCTTACCAGTGAAGGACTGAGAACCTGCATCTCAGAGACATTGTAGTAGTCGTCTTTACCGTGTTTCATGGGATGTTTGGTGGTAGGGTCGTATTCCATGATCGCCACCACTTTCAGGCCTTGCTTCACGGAATAGCCAGGAAGCAGCTGCACATCGAAGTGGTCGTCCGTCGATTCCATCACCGCTCCCATGCTGTGGGTAGGGGTGGTATAGTCGATGACCATGTTTTTTAACGTGACATTGGTGCTGCCGGTCACGTTGATGAAATTCATGATGCCATGCAGCATCATTTCTGAACCCGATCCATCGATCACAAGTCCGTTCATATTCTCAACGCTGAGTACAACACCAGCTTTTGGCCGTTCTGGCTGATAGAAATCATACTTGCCTTTTTTGAAGACAAGCTGACAGTTACCCTGTTTTTTGCACTCAGCGAGGGCCTTCTGAAAAGCGGGTGTGGCATCTTTGCCGCTGTTGGGCACAGCACCAAACTGGTTTATGGTGATCACTTTAGGCACTAATGAATCCTCCAGGTTATCATCCGTTATATCTGTCATGTCCAGCTCACTAGAATCCGTTGTTATCGCGGATATCAAGCTTCTCTTTTTGATATGCACCAAGATGGAAGCTGGCCTGGCACTTCTCCGACTGCTGTGATTTCACCGATGTGTTACCAGTGATCTTCACATCACTGCAGGCCTCTACCTCAAATGCATAGGCGCCGCGAGGGGTTGTCGGCATGATGCAGGCATTGCGTATGGAGTTGTTTTTCACTTCGCCGTCTGTGGTTCCGGTCACCAGTATGCCGCAGTTATCGCATCCGTCAATCACATTGTTCTCGATCACGATATGCTGGAATACACCCGGCTTCTTGGGTGATTCCCATCGCGGCATCATCGCGTAGGTGCCGAGGATGCAGTCTGACGGATGGTATATCCCCACATTGCTGAACTTGCAGTTTCGCACGGTGACATAATGTGGGGCGATGGATTCAAAGAAGTAAGTCACTTCGTTGAAAATCCAAACGCCACCCATCGTGCAGTGTGCAAACTCACAATCCTCCACCAGGGTGTGGCGGTTTTGAATCAGCATCCCGCGAGCACGGTTATTCAGAACCTTGACCCTGCGGATCGTGGCATTGCAACAGCGGCTGATATTGCCGATCAGATGGTTTACCGCCATCTGAACGGGCATTGTGTGCTCAAAGCTGACCTTAACCATGTTGTCTGGCAGTACTTCCACCTTCGCGACCTTAGTGGAGGCGTAAGTGATCAGATCCTCTTGGTCCATCAACTCCACGGTATCACCCACATCAGGGGTATCCAGCATCTTTAGGTTGTGCTGTGCGAGCACGGTTTTGGAATCGACGATCTCTTTCACTGTCAGGTAGAGGCCCGTCTTGAGGTTGACCCCATCATCCCCCATGCCCTCGAAGTGGCAGTGGTCGAGCAGGATGTCTCCAGAACAGCCGCCGAAATGAATCCCGTCAGCTCCGGCACTTTGATACTGCGAGGCACCCGGGCGGGGTTTGACGACCAATCGGGTGAATTGGCCCGTGTGACATTTGCCTACCGTAAAGGCCATGCCGGGAGAGTTATAGACTGTGATGTTATCAAGGCAGATGTTTTTGTTGTCATGAGAGCCAATCACCACGGCATCATACACGTGGTGCCGCAACATGACCCAGTTTCCGGCCTTCATAATGGTAGGGGTCTTCAACAGGCATCGTACCTGCTGGGGGCCGGTGTGCTGCAACTCCGAAACCTGGTAGTACTCGTCGGCACCGTGTTTCACTGGCCGTTTTGTGGCTGGGTCATACTCCATCACAGCGGTGACTTTCGTCTGCCTTGCGACGGGATACTCGGGGTGAACCAGTGCATCGAAGTATGTGGGGGTGACCGCCGTGATGGTAGCCATGCTGTGCGTCATCTCTTCGTAGTCGACCACCATGTTCTTAATGGTGACCCGTTCACACTTGCCGATACCGATGAAGTTGCATATGCCATGCAGCATCATCTCAGAACCGGCACCGTCGACCACTAGATCGTTGATGTTATCAAGGGAAGCAATTGGGATGTTAGGCCCAGGGGCTGGATAGAAGTCATATTTCCCTTTAGCGAACACCAATCTGTTTGCACCAGACTTCTTACACTCAGCGATCGCCTCTCGAAAGGCCGGGGTGGCGTCTTTCCCACTGTTGGCAATGGCTCCGAACTGGTTAACGGATATCTTCTTATTCATGGCGGGCTCCTCTGTGATGCAGACTATTCACTGCTGTATGGCGACGATGGTTTCTAAAATCCATGGTTCTTCGATGAACTCAGATCAGCGATCTTTTGATACTGCCCATGGTGAAGGCTCTCTTTACAACCAGTAGCCTGCTTCTGCTTGACGACGGTGTTGCCGGTGAGTGTGACCTGGCTGCTGGCGTCTACTTCAATGGCGTAAGAACCTCTGGGCACGGTAGGGGAGACGCAACAGTTGGTGATGGTGTTATTGGTCACGGTCACGTTGGCTCCTCCTGCGATGAGTATCCCGCAGTTGTCTGTGCCGTCGATGCTGTTATGATCAAACACGATGTTGTTGAACACCCCGGGCTTCTTTGGCGTGGAGATGCCGTTCATCTGCGCCCAGCAACCCAGCACACAGTCATTGGAGTGAACCAGCCCGATGTTTTTGAACTTGCAGTTCTTCACGATGACGTTGCGCGGGGCGATAGACTCGTAGAAATAGTAAATCTCGTTAAATATCCACACACCGCCCATCGTGCAGTTTTCGAACCGGCAGTCTTCTACCACGGTGTCGTGGTTTTGGATCAGCATACCTCTGGCACGGTTGTTTTTTACGGTCGTGCGACGTATGGTGGCCTTGCAGCAGCGGCTGACATTGCCCAATAGTTGTCCAACAGCAGTTTGTGAGGGCATCTCCGTTTCAAAACTCACACGATGCATACCGTCTTCCAGCAGTTTAGCATCAGCGACCTTCATAGCGCCGATCTTGATCAAATCTTCTTGTGGCAGTAGTTCCATGGTGTCACCGGGATCGGGTACATCGGCGAACTTCAGGTTGTGTTGAGCGAGCACAGTCTTACTGTCGATGATCTCTTTAATGGTCAGATAGAGCCCAGTTTTTAAGTTCACCCCATCGTCGCCCATGCCTTCCAGGTGGCAGCGATCGACCAGCAACTCACCGGTATTTCCCGACAGATGCAGGCCATCGGCACCGGAACTCTGGTAAGGTGAGGCCCCTTTACGAGGCTTCACTGTCAGCCGAGTCAGTTTGACATCCTTGCTGTTCGAAACAATGAAGTTCATACCTGGTGCGCGGTAGATGGTGAGGTTGTGCAGATGCATGTTCGTGTTGCCGTGCGAGTAGAAGACCACACCCTCACGGGCCCGCTGACGAAGCAGCACCCAACTACCGACCTTCATCACGGTCTTCCACTTTGTGAAGCAGCGGAGCTGTCTGCCGCCAAGGTGCTGAACTCTTAATCCGATGCCGTTTTCGTCAGAGCCGTGCTTCAATGGCCGTTTCGTGGCCGGATCATACTCCATGACTGCAGCAAGCTGGGTGATGTATTTCATGTCATAGCTAGGATGCACAGTGCATTCGAAGGAGTCCGCATTCACCGCCGTCACGGTGGCCATGCTGTGCATCTCTTCCTCGAAATCAATCACCATATTCTTGATGGTCACATTGGTAGACATATACAGAATGATGAAGTTTGAGATACCGTGAATCATCATCTCCGAACCGCGGCCATCGATGGTGAAGTCTTTATAACCCTCCACGCTGACCACTCTGCGATCAAATGGCGGCTCTGAGCTGCTAAAGAAGTCGTAGCGTCCGGGCTCGAAAACTAACCGGCAGTTGGGGTGCTTCTTGCATTCGGCCACTGCCTTTCTAAATGACTCGGTCGCATCGAGTCCGCTGTTGGGTTTCGCGCCAAATTGAGCGATGGAGATTGTCGTGGGCACTTAGGATCCTCCATAAATCTGTCTAGTTATCAATTCATTATCGCAACAGGCGATTCCTGCCATTTCATACAAGGGGAAGGCGTTGTATTATGAATTGACACACAAACACAAATATTGAGGTTCTCAAGAATGATATTCGCATTAATAATCTTAGCTCTGTTGATTATGGGCGCATCACCGGTATTTGCCATGGCCAAAGCAAACAAGCCAACCAAGTCAGACAAGACGTTCATACCCGGTGCCATCTGGCCAGATGACAACGGCGTGCATATCAACGCGCACGGCGGAGGGATGCTGCAGGTCGGCAAGGTAACTTACTGGTTTGGTGAGCACAAGATTGCTGGTGATGCCGGTAATGTGGCTCACGTGGGCGTGCATTGTTATTCCTCTGACGGCTTGTATGACTGGACCGATGAGGGTATTGCGCTTGAGGTCTCCGATGACCCCAAGAGTGAAATCACCCGAGGCTGTGTGCTCGAACGTCCTAAAGTGATCTACAACAAGAAAACCCGCAAATACGTGATGTGGTTCCATCTGGAAGAGAAGGGGAACGGCTACGCTTCCGCGATGGTCGGTGTGGCGACGTCAGATAAGGTGACCGGGCCATATGAATATCTGCACTGTTTCCGCCCAGATGGCGAGGAGTCACGGGATATGACGCTGTTTGCCGACGATGACGGCAAGGCGTATCTCTTCCACTCCTCTGAGAACAACGCTACGATGCATGTCTCGCCCTTGACCGATGACTACCTTGATACCACCGGTAAGTTCGTGAAGATATTTGAGGGTCGTTCGATGGAAGCGCCCGCCGTGTTCAAACACCGTCGGAAATACTACTTCATTGGATCAGGCTGCACCGGCTGGGCACCCAACGCCGCGCGATGCGCCGTTGCTGACCGCATCACTGGTCCCTGGATAGAGCTGGGTAACCCTTGTGATGGCAACCCGAAGCAGATCGAGACCACTTTTGAGTCGCAGTCCACATACGTGCTGCCGGTACCCGGCAAGCATGATGCGTTCATATTCATGGCTGACCGCTGGTGCCCGGAGAACGCGATCGATGGGCGCTACATCTGGCTGCCGATACAGTTTGAGGGCAACCGTCCGGTCATTAAGTGGATGAACGTGTGGGATCTGGGTGTTTTCGGCAGATAGGTTGTAACACATAGTTTACATCTTATCATTGATGGGGATTAGGGCAAAAGCCCTAATCCCCATTCCGGTTTCTAAGAAGTCTTAGCGATCGTTTACCAAGGTTTCAGATACCCCATTGGCGCAGCTCTATCGTGAGACCGTCCGGGTCGCATATCTCCGCCCGTATTGAGCTACCCAGCGAAATGGGGCCCCAAGTGATATCCACATCTTTGCTTTTTAGGTATGCCACGCATTCGTCCATATTCTCAACTTCAAGCGCAATTCCCTTGTAGCCGACATAGATCGGGTTCGCGGGAGTTGATGCCGCATCAACCGCAGCGATCAACTCCATCATTGTGTCGCCGAGTATTAGAAATGCGATTTCCTTGAGCGGAGGCGAATCAATCGCCATCCGCTCGCTCAACGTGAAGCCCAACACCTCAGTGTAGAACCTGATTGTCTTATCGATATCACTGACGATGGCCTCTGAATGATCGATTCTCTTGAACACGATGTGCCTCCTGGTCGTATTGTGCGCCATGCACACTACGGTTGAAATGTATGAGCAGTACCTGCTCTGGATAGTTTGTACCTGTTTCCATCGGGGTTGTCAAGCACGAAAGCCCGATGATGGCGTCTCTATTTCCTAACAAACACGATCTTGTCGTAGTGAACTCTGTCCTCTGATGCGTTTGTACCGAATGTGGGTCCTTCGAATTTTAGTGAGACATAGACGTCATAAAGTTGGTTTGGAGATGCCCTGTTGAAGGCTTCCACGCATTTTCTGTCGATCATGTCGCCCATATAAAGATAACAGTCTGAAGTCAACACGCTTGTGCCCAGGTAATACAGGTTATAGCCGTTGCGCTTAATGTCGGCTGAGGTTAGTCTCACCTCAAGCAGTCCTTTTTGAGTTGTGTTGTCGAAGAGACCAATGACATACGGAGGCGCAGACTTCCGTAATCCTGCCCAGCCAAGGGTAGCGTCCGGGTCCGGCACCGAAATGTCCTTGGAGGGGTATATCTGAACTGTTCCTGGCTTGACTGGAACCTGCGCAATCTTTCCTCGTTCCTCCAGAGTTAACAGGATGCTTTTGCGCTGCCCTTTTCTGCACCCTTCGGAAAGCGTCGGAGAAGAGAGCTTTCAAGGATCGCCTGGGCACGTGTAGCAATGGTCTCCGCCGATGGGAAGCCTGCATGACTATCTGCAACTATTGCCTGATACTTGGTACCTAAACAGGCTAGATCGAGGCTGAAGCGCAGCATCTGAACATTCCCCAGAGTTCTCTGATTCCCAGCGCAGAGCGTCACCATCTTGTCGAACCGATGCTGCTGGGTCCTAAGCCACTCAGGGGTTAAATAGCTCAACATGCCTTCACCAGCGTCAAAGGGTATCCTGTCTTGCAGTCCTTTCCTGCCGCGTTCTAGTTCAGTCAGATAAGCTCTGGCTTCATGCGCTGCCGCACCATAGTAATAGTCGGTGAATTCCTTGATCAAAGCAGGCACATCAGCGTTGACATCGGAATAGATATTGTCGAGTACATAAGTGTACAAATCTGCGAAGTTGGCGTCGTAGAACACTCCCGGAGCGTCATGTTCATAAGTGGTCCCCATGACACCGGCTCCCTTCATCAAGCGGGTATCTGCGACCACTCTATCCAGCAATCCAGATGGGAGCGCAGTGTTATACAGCATCGGGTAATACCAGACGATGACCTTATCGGAGAGCCTGCACCAGTTCTTCAGGTTGTTGTAAGTCTCTGCGTTCTCAGGACTGTTGAAACACTTGCGGAAGTCGTCATCTATGGGAGCGAAGACAATCGCCAGATTATCTGGTAGTTTACCCGAGATAATGGGCGGCTTTTCCATCTGGACCTTACGGTAAGCCAGCGTTGAAAGGCCCGCCTTTGGGTATTTTTGCTTGATGGCCGCACAAACCTCAATGAGGTAATCGATGAGTGGTCCGCCGGGCGTTTGGTATTTCGCTTCGAGTGCTTTACAGCCTTGGCAATAACAGAAGCTGCCCCCACAGTCCATGGCTGACAGATTGTAAAAGCCTCGTCCGCCTTCCCTTCCGATATTTTCAAGTAACCGATCCGTCAACTGCTTTCGCAGCCCGGGGTTGCTGAAGCAGAGCTGCATCGACATGACGCGCTTGCCGGTGGCATCCAGGGAGAAATACTCCGGGTGTGCTTCGAAAAAGTAGCCGGGCTTATTCCATGGCCAACCCATGATGTCATAACCATACGCCGGCGGAATATAGTGGAAGAGGGTATGGCAGGCAGGGCCAGGCAACTCAAAATCCTTCAGATTGCCATTCTTCGCCAAATCTGGATAGATGGAACTCGTAAATCCTGGTGCAGAGCTGTTGAGCCCATTCCTAAAAAGGTACAACCCTTTAGCCGGATGCCCATAAGCATAATCGACCATATGGTTACGATAGGCAAATGACGGTATGAAGTGGTCGTTGAGCGCAGGAACCAGCAGCTTTCTGTGCTGGGGGACGAGTTCATCGCCATATGGTGTAAACCATCGGCAGCCAAGCTGACTTTTCAAAAATCGGTAGACTGCCTGACAGGTTCCGTGGGTGCCTTGCCCAGCCAGTAGCATGTCGTGACCCTGGGTGAGTTGCAAAGACTCTTGCTGCTTAAGATTACCTAGAATTTTTCTTCCAAATAGCTTCTTTGCGAAAGCGCCATCTCCGACCACGATCCGCTTCGGATACCTGCCGGCATCCGGTGCATTCACCAATGTAAACTTTATGCCTGTCGATTTACCAAGGTAGGTGCTCAGTTCCTGAACGGCGATGGCATCCAACGCGCCGCCTGTATCTGGTCTGACGATCACGTAGTCGCTTTTACCATTGTTGGCAATCACCAGTTTACCCGCCGAGACGGTGATGGGGGAGAGACCCGCCAGAAGACACATCATTATGCCTATTTTGTTCATGGGGCGCCAGCTTTCTGTATCGCACCCACTTGTATGGATACGGGATAGTATTTCTATGAATCACTTAGCATCGATTTATGGTAATTGACGAGTGTTAATACGCTTAACAAACACCAACGTTGAATACACTGGCCTCCTATGTCGTGCCAAGCAGCACGGTGGCGATGCCGTGAGCAGGCAGATCGACCATGAGCACGTCACCATCGATCCTTGCGGACGAGTTCGCCAGCGGTTGTTCGAGCAGATCGACTTCCGTGCAGGAAGAGCCAGAGGTCGCTATACAATTGAGGCGGACTTGAGCGGTTGTTTCCTTACCAGCCGTCTCGTACAGCCTTAGGATGATACCATGATGCTCTTCAGACCGCTTCAGAGCGGAGATTGAGATATTGTGCGACAACACCTCAATAGCGCTGAAGCTAGACGGCAGATCACCCTCGTGGATATCGGTGCCCACAACGCACAGGGGTTGGTTCCATGCTTCCGCTAAGCGTGTCGCTTTTGCGGTTTCACATGGACCTGCATGAGGGATCAGGCCAAAGCGCATCTCGTGCCGTCCCAATTCGGGAAAAGCATCCGGGTCGTATGTGGATCGCAACAGCGTGGCTCGGATCGTGTTACGGTCTGCGCTGAATCCGTATTTGCAGTCGTTGATGAGAGTGGCTCCGCATTCTGAACTCGAGAGATCCACCCAGCGCTGAGCAGGCACTTCCTTGCCGTCCGTCGGCCGATTTTGGCTGCCGAAGGGTATCTCCGTTGTAAACTTGGGCTCAGATACATTTAAAGGCAACGCGAGCTTGAGCATGGGCACTCCGACATCCGCACTTCCTATTTCGCGCCAATCGGCCGTGACAGATATCTGAACCGTTGGGCTTCCTGCGCTCAATGAAACCTCAGTGATCACACGAGAGTTGTTTATCTTGTGTAGTGTCCGGTAATCCACCCTCTGCGGGCCAAGTTCTCGCTGGCGGACGGAATAGACCATACCAAGCGAATCGCCTACCCGAGAGTCCCGAAGGTCGGTTTCGTCGACCGCGATGCCTTCGTTGAGCACACGCTTCTCTGCAATGGTGCCGATATCCCAGGCTGTCATGATATGAGGTTCTTCCCGATATAGCTCCAAAACACCCAGCAGTCCATTCACTGGCACCAAGTCACAGCCTGTGGATTTGTCGATCAGATGTTTGATTCCGCCGGTCGAAGGGTCAATATCTAGCCGGTAGAACTCATTCTCCATCTGGTTTGGTGCGGGAATGGCCACACCCTCGCCACTCACAGCCTTTTCTCCCACTCGCAGGTTATATGTTCTATAGCCCATCGCGGGTATATCGCTGGCGGGAAATAACACGTTGATGGCCTGGTGACCGACATCGAAACTGGTTCCGACCACCTGACCTGGCGTCTCGTAGCCTTGATCGTCCACCACCACAAGCCGGTCTTGTGGCCAGTCGCGGCCCCAAACCTTCATCATGACCATCTCAGACCGAGCATACGGCAGGGTGTTGAACACCACCAACGGCTCAACATCAAGCATTCCAGGACAGCATGTTGAGACCTTTCCCGGGAGCCGCACATCGCCCGCTCCACGCCCGAAGTTGGATGCATAGGCTTCTGGTGTGTTCGCTGGTGCCGAATATCCAGTAGCCCGTGCGGTGTTGATCCGCGATGCAATTTTCCGTAGTGCCCTCGTCTTGATGGAGCCGGTGATCGCCTCTATCTGCTGGAACCGGACGCAAGCCTCTTCCATGGCGTCATGACCGCTGGAACCGGCTAGGATGTCGTGGAATTGGTTGAACAGAGCGTGCTCCCATGCGGTATGAAGTTGCTCAGTGGGGTAGTCGAAACCGACAAGTGCATTGGCTTGCACAGAGATTGTCTCGGCTTCCGGGATGATCGCTTCTGCAAGCCTGTTGACGCGCTTGATGCGGCTTTGGGATGTATAGCATCCTTCGAATACCGAATTAGTGTCGGCATCCTGAACCGGCAGCTCTGACGCGAACGGCTCGATGGCTTTGAAATAGGTTTCGATGCTGGAGAGCTTGACTTTGGGGAACACCGGCCACGAATCCAGCTCTCTGGCGGCTACTAGATGCCCCTTAGTGACCCCGCCGCCATGGTCTCCAACTCCATAGACCCACAAAAAGTCTTTAAGCCCATTCTCGTGCTCATAATCAATGAAGTGTTTCGTTAAGAGTTCGGCAGTGATCTCCGCGTTATACCAGCCCTTGTCCCTGAACGAAAGCACCCGGCTGCCATCAGGCCCCTGCCATTGGTTGAGCCACGGACCGCTTTCGGGCCTGCAGCGATAATAGTATTTGATCCCACCGCGGGACAATATGGAGGGTAGTGACCATGGGTGACCGAATGTGTCTGGCAGCCAGTCGATTTGAACTTTGTCAAAAGGGAGGCCAAGATTCTCATGCAGCCAGCGCTTGGAATACAGAATGTGCCTGCACAGGCTTTCACCTGAGGCCATGTTCTTATCACCCTCGACCCATGATCCTGCGGTCACCTGCCACAGTCCTTCGTCGATCCGCCTGCGGATTATGTCCCAGACCTCTGGGCAGTATTCCTTCATCATTTGGTGGATGGATATCTGGCTCTGTCCGAATTTGAGGTCGGGGTAGAACCCCATCAGTCGGTCCAGCGTCGTGAATGTGTCGTGAGCCGTGGCGACCGTCTCGACAAGCGGCCAGGTCCAGTTCATATCTATATGTGCATGACCGCAGCAGTGGATGGTGTATTGCTTTGCCGCCTGGCCTATTGGTGCAAGCATAGCCTCTATCTTGGTCACCAGACTTCCAAGCTCACCGGACGAGGCTTGCAGTGTTTCCCTTACATACTCAGCAGCGCGAACGATCAGTTGGTGCCACTCATCCTTGTGCTCAGGATGCAGCTCCGCGAATGAAGTGGCGAACTCCAGCTCAGCCAGTAAACGCACCATATGGTGGGATGTATGGTATTGAGAAGCCTTGATCTGCTGCAATATCGTGTCAACTATGCGGCGATGATCCATGAATTTCCTCTTCACTATGAGTTTAGATATTGATAGCCTGAAAGCTACCTAATGGCCTTCTGCGGGCCATGATCTTCGGACGCTATTTGAAGCCTGGTATTTCTGTGTGTGTTGACGGTATCATTCCGGGAAGGAATCATCGCTTTGGTTGGTACTGAGATTCGGGTTGTTCCATGTTCCATGCTCAGAGATAAGTTCATCGGCTTCCTTAGGGCCCCAACTGTCAGGCTCATATGGATGACACTGGTTGTGGTTATTGAGAACAGGTTCGACCGCCTCCCAGGCAGCTTCAACGGCATCTTCTCGTGTGAAAAGCGCTCCCTCACCAGCCATGGCGTCACTTAACAACCGCTTATAAGGCAGCTCTTCTGTGTGGTATTCCTCCAGAAGGTAAAGCTCCCGCTGATTGCCTACAAACTCTTTCCCCGCACGCTTGACGCGTGCCGCAAGAGCTACGGCGGAACAAGGAGAAATCCGAAATCGCAGATAGTTGGATCGGCTGTTTGTTTGCACTGAGTCGGCAAACAACTCCTGTGGTGGCGGCTTCAACTCTACCAGAACCTCATGGACCGTTTCGGCCATGCATTTGCCGGATCGTAAGTACCAGGGCACACCCTTCCAACGCCAAGAGTCGATGAAAAGTCGTATAGCACAGAAGGTTTCGACGTCAGAGTCAGGCGCCACATTCGCTTCATTACGATATCCATCATATTGCCCACGCACCACATCCTCCGGCCTGAGAGGACGCATGGCTTGAAACACCTTAGTCTTCTCAGTATGCACGGCTCCAAAGCCCCTCATGGCTGGTGCCTCCATGGCCAACAGCGCGACAACCTGGAATAGGTGGTTTTGGATCACATCGCGTAAGCAACCGGCGGATTCATAGAAAGCGCCGCGGTTCCCAACGCCGATGTTTTCGGCCAGGGTAATCTGCACACTTGCCACGTAGTTGCGGTTCCAGATAGGCTCCAGGAATGAGTTGGCGAAGCGAAAATACAGGATATTCATGATCGCTTCTTTGCCGAGGAAGTGATCGATGCGGAAAATTGAGTCCTCCGGAAACACCGATCGCGCGATGCTGTTGAGCTCTCGGGCAGAATCCAAGTCGCGGCCAAAGGGCTTTTCAACGATAACACGAGCATTGTTCGCCAAGCCGGCTAGGCCAAGCCCAGTGATCACGGTGGGGAAGAGCGCGGGTGGAATCGCGAGATAGTGCGCAGGGCGTTGTGCACCGTGTAGTGCTTTTTTGATCTTCCTAAAAGTAGCCCGGTCGTTATAATCCCCACCCACATAACTCATGAGTGACAGCATATGATCAAGGGCAGCTTGGTCGTCGACTCCTCCGGTTGATTGAATGCTGTCGATCACGCGTTTCCGTAATTCGGTGGCGTGCCAGTCAGGAAACGCGACACCTATGATAGGGACCTTCAGATCACCACGTTTGGCCATCGAATAAAGAGCAGGAAATATCTTCTTGTGGGCCAGGTCACCTGTTACTCCAAACAAAACCAGCGCGTCTGAGTGTGGATCACTCATTGGATGTCACCACCAGATTTTTGAGACTTCTCTACATGACCACCGAAGGCGTAACGCATGGCAGACAGAACCTTATCAGCAAAGTCAGACTCTCCACGCGAGCTGAAACGATCGTATAGTGCGGCACTGATCACCGGGATAGGTACGGATTCATCAATCGCCGTTAAGACTGTCCAACGGCCTTCTCCTGAATCCGATACATGGCCTGAGTAGTTCACGAGGTTTTGGTCATCTTGGAGTGCCAGAGCTGTCAAGTCCAATAACCATGACGAGATCACACTGCCACGACGCCATACCTCGGTGATATCGGCAAGGTTCAGGTCATATTGATAATGCTCAGGATGCCGCATGGGGGAAGTTTCAGCGTCAGAAGACTGCTGGTTCTTGCCGGCGTTCGCATGGTGTAGAATGTTCAGCCCTTCAGAATAGGCGGCCATGATGCCATATTCGATGCCGTTATGCACCATCTTCACAAAGTGACCAGCACCGGCTGGTCCACAATGCAGGAAGCCGTGATCTGCCGTACTGCGTGCGGCATCCCGCCCCTGCGTACACAAGGCCGAATCGACACCAGGTGCCAGCGATTCAAAGATCGGGTTGAGGCGTCGGACAGCGGTCATATCACCGCCGATCATCAGGCAGTATCCTCGTTCCATTCCCCATACACCACCACTGGTTCCTACATCCACGTAGTGAATGCCTTTTGGTTTCAGCTCTTCGCTGCGGCGTATGTCGTCATGGTAAAAGGAGTTACCACCGTCGATGATCACATCATCTTCATCAAGATAGGGCATGAGCTCATTGATCGTGTGGTCTACCACCGCTGCCGGAACCATGACCCACACGGCTCGTGGCTGCGTCATTTTCTGTGATAAATCTTCAAGCGAAGTCGCTCCAGTGGCTCCCTCATCCACCAGTGCCTTGACCGCCTCTGGTTGGACATCATATACGATACAGTGGTGTCCAGCGCGCAGAAGGCGTCGTACCATACTCGATCCCATCCGGCCCAGTCCGATCATGCCGATTTCCATGTATAGCTCCTTCGTCCCTATGTCACACCGAATTGTTTGTGCGAAAGCCTAGGCGATATAACCAGCGATGCCGATTGCTGCACCGCATATTTGCTGTCATTCACACTGAGTATGACACACTTACTCGGAAACATTGCATGATATATGATGGATATGCCTTTCACCATATAACGTTACCTACTAATTGTAGATGCCATTTAGTTGACTGGTATTTGCAGCACCATCTCCTGATCAACTTTTGCATGTAGATATGAGGTTTTGCCCTTACTCAGGTATCACCTCAATCGCATTGAACAGCCGCGCACTGGGGTCTATGCCGTCTTTTTGCGTGCAACCGATCTCCAGCACGTTCCCTTTGACTAGGATGCCCTTGAATGTTTTGATGGCCACATTCTGCACATTCTCACCGCAGAGGGCATACATATCGACGTTCTCCAGCACTTTCTGGCCGGCGATCGTGAAGGACAGAATATTCGCACCGGTTTTCTGTGCAGGGGGATAACCTATACGCAGATAAAGCACCACCGTATATCGGCCTGGCTTCACTGTGAATTTGTAACCTGAGAGATCGTATGCCTCGGTCTCAAACAGTTTCGGATCGTCTACACCGCGCAGTGCGGAAACATCTCTCGTGACCCCGCTGCGCTTTTCGATGTAGCCGTATCCGCCGGGTGCGAACGGACGGTCATCGGGGAAAAACAACGTGCCATTTTTCGCCGTGTAATATTGGTCAGAACCGCAGTTGATGGCGTATCGGCTTGCTCTGACCATCGCTGCCTGCTTTGAAAGGTAGCCGGTTTCCGCGGCGGCAGCTAGTTTTGGTATCTCTCCATCGATCATCTTCGAAAACAGCAGACGGTGTGCTTCCGCGAGCCGTCCCGACGCCACAGCGTTGGTGATGGAATTAAGCCGATTGGTGAGAGCTGGGATGGCTATTCCTTTGTCCGTGAGCCTTTGAACATCCGTAGCCACCGCTTTGACTTTCGCACGATACCAGTTCGTTGTCGCGGCTTCCACATGACAGCTTATCGAAACGGGCAGCGTGCCCCGATTGATTCGGTATGATTTGAGTTCATACGGCTTCAACTCTATCGTGAGCGTCGTCGAATTGACGTTGGTCTTTGTATTGCTTGACAGCTCGATTACACCGTCCAGCTTGCGGTTGAATGTGATGGTGGCCGTAGCGTTGGTCCATAGCCTGTTCACGGCGTAGACATAAACACCTTCCGGTGTGGTGAGATAACGAGCACAGACCGGATCCTGCGCGCCGTGGATGTCCTTAAAGGGTTTGGCGGGCAAAGCACGAAAGGCTGCGGCAAACTCGCGTGTTTCCTCGTCGCGGCCAGCGCTGCCGAGTGGTTGTCCGCCGACCAGCATAATCGACGGGTCGGCAGTCGCAAGGTTGAACGCGAATTCCCGCAGGAAATGCCGGCCGTTCGGCTTAACGTCAGCGTTCTGAAACATCGATTTATACACATCATTGGACAGCGAGCCATTAAATGATTCGAAGTAGATGTTGTAACTAGAGGTCAGCCCAGGTTTCGATGGATGATGGAACAGCAAACCAAACGCATCACTGAACAGGAACTCGTCATCAAAGGAGTCACTGTTGTCCCAATGCTTCTTCCAGGCACCAGTATTGGTTCGCCTTAGTGGCGTCGTGACGATGTCATTTCGTTTCTCCAGCGCAGACATATCTAGACCGAATTGCTCGTAGTAGAATTTCGAAGCGTCAAGAGTTTCACTCTCAGAAGGCGTCGTCATCTTGTCTTCTGGTTGGACGATGGACACATAGGTGAGACAGCCTTTTTTCGCAGAGCTCACCACCGCAGCCACTTGATACAGGAACGAGCTGACTTTTGAAGCGCGCCAGGCAAGCCACTCTTTGCGCTTTTTGCCGGTCAGGAACGCATATCGCTCGGTGAACCGGTCCTTGCCGGTGGATGTGGCTACGTGAATGCCAGTCTCCTTTTCGAAAAGAGAGACGCTGTAGTCATCGTATCCTTGCTCAAGCGAACTGAATTGAATCGGCAGGTGCCAGATATTGAGCCCTGCGAACGCCGGACTTTTGGAGAACCGGCGCACGACCTCTTGAACGTGTTTCAAAACCATGGCTCGGACGACAGGATGAACAGGATTTGGCTGATTGACCGTCTTGCCATTACGATCCGCTATGAAATAGCCCTTCTTCTCATACTCCCTGAAGCGGTCTGAGGGGCCATTGAGCTCAGGCAGGTGGTAGAAATTCGCGATCGCGATGTACTTTTTTCCGCGGGCGGCCAGCATGTCCATCATGAGCGATGGCACACCGTATCCACCTAACAGGCTGTATCGGCTAAACGCCGAACCCGGAAGTGCATACTGCACTCCGCTGTAGCGAAGAATGGGATACGAAATTACATCCTGACCGGTGGTGTCCAGGTAGTCCACAAGCTTCTGTGTGGCGTCCACCAGATCGGTCAGGCCTGCACCCAAAGGCAGGTCGCGGAAGGAACCGGTGAGGTAGTCGAACGACTGATCTTCATCGACATGACCGAACATACGGTGCTCTGCCGGTATATTGGTCGGTAGGCTGAGCTTCGGAAGATGATCTGGTGCCGTGAGTAACCGAACTGAGGCGACGGCTGCGTTTCGGCCCGGAGCCATCGTCCTGGCCTCAAAAAGGTAGCTGGACACCCACGGGTAGATGATATAACGGACGGTTTTCATCTCCCCACTATTTGGGTTGACGCCGCCAGCCAGAATACCGCCTTCCAACCTGTCACGGTCGTTCGCCCAGTCGCTTTTGGGATACAGGTAGAGCCCCATGTTGCGAATCTTGTCGTCCGGCCATGTGATTTCCAATACCATTGGACGTCCGTTCCTGTATTGCTGTGGGATATCAATGGGGAACGAGAGGCGGTCCATCTTGTGTTCACCGACCTCCAGGTACGGTTCACCGCTCTTGAGTTGGCAGGCGATGACCCCACCCGAATTGAGCAGGCCGGTCGTATTCAGGTTGACGGGGATGGCAGCAACCAGCGACTCCTTCACGGCTTTTGTGGACACACCAGGGGATATCTGGGAGTAAGCCATGATAGGGAATGACCTCACGTTGACAATGCCGCCAATGGAAGTGGTGCATGTGAGCCGGTAGTTACCCGCAGGCAGTGAGCTGATCGGCAGATCCATGGCTTCGAATTTCTTCTGTATGGCAATGGGCTTGGTCAGGGATATGAGTGGTTTCGAAGCATTGTCAGCCTGGAGGGTCATCTTGACAGTGCCGGTCACTGTGGATTTGGCCATACCAGGAGAACAGGGGAGCTCTCCTGCCGGATGCAACTCAACTGTGAGCTGCTCCTTCTTGTTTGCTGGGATGAGTGTTCTTTCGACTACGATATCTACTGGCATTCCGCGGCGATACGCGGCCACCACTTCGTCCACTGACACGGGATGTGATGCGACTGTTACTTCATCTAGCGTGCAATCTCGGGGTGCATTGTCCAGACTGCCAACCACGATAGAATCTGCGTCTGATAGATCAAATGCATTAGGTTTCATCGACGACCTTGGTTCCGGCGAACCTGAGCCGTTCGTGCTGAAAGCCATCGATATATCGGTTGGGGAGTATAGCATCCCGTCGAGATAGAGCTTACTCATACCGTTAGGGTCCACAACCAGAGCCACATGATGCCAGTCGCCGCGACCTAACGAACCCACGGCCCGATTCTCAAAATAGAATAGTGAGTCGGTATAGCGGTCCTTGACCTCAGCACGGACGCTCCAGTCGTTCAGACTGAGGCGGATGATGGGTTGACCCTTGCTGTCCAGCACGCTCAGAATGTCGCCCAGTCTTTTGCCCTTTGGTGCCCAGTAATCAAAGTCTGGTTTGATCCAAAACATCACACCGGCACCCTTTGATAGCATCCCCTTCGCAGGATAACGCGGTGACTGATTCTGTTCTGCTGAGGAAAGAGCTCCAAGGTACAGCCCTCGTCCTTTTAGCCCAGTCCCACTGTGGATGGTCGGTGGATTAGTTTTTATATCATTGTTATCAAACGTTAAGTGCAGTTCATCGTGCATTTTCTTTACTCCAGTCGGACTACTATTTTGTGAAATGGTCTCATTCGGAATCAGCGGTGTGACGGTGATATTATCTAACTCAATGTCAAGGTTGTAGGAATAGATGCTCAGCGAGCCGCTCCGTGGAGCAACTTCATTTATAGTCGAGACAAACTGGTTGTTGGCATAAATGTGTATAAGTGGGCCAATGCAGACATAGCGGAAGTGTATGAACTTAGCTTCAGCTCCCACCGTTGGTGCCTCCGGTAAAGAACCAGTTCCAATATTCCGACCGGCCTCATTCGGTACTGTTTCGAGGTATCCTAAGGCACCGGATGGCCAGCAGTAGAGCTTCCCGCTAGATTGCTTGCCCTCAATGGAGGAGGAGCGAAGGTCGACACCATAATGGCCGGAGCCATTCACTTTCACAATCCGCGCATCGTAGTCAAGTGTGAAATCTGATATCTCTTTACAAAGGCTAAGAGAAACCACCCCGATGTTGTTGCTGGCAGATTTCAGTATTCCGCCTTCCACCCGCCATTGTGCTGGGTCCATTCCCATGTGTTGGATGGCGGTAGTTGAGTCTTCAAAAGTCTCCGATAATACTGGGTTTGCGGGAGCAGCCTGTAATTGCATGCATACCGCTAAAGATGCCAGAAACATCAGTGTCCATGCGGATTTCAGCTTATAGGATAAGTGCTTCATCGGATTCCTCTGTAGTATAGAATACGTCGTGATTGTCACCGGATATGAAATCACTCTTCAGCTAATGCCATTGTATCTGAGCGGAATAACTTCGACTATAGCTCAGCCACCGAATTGATCAGCACGTTGTCTAGCTTGCCTGCGAACATATGACCCGATCCATCGCCACCTATGTATATGCGCAGGTTGCCATACTCTCTGGCGGGATTACCCGATGCGGTGGTGGGTCGACTGTTGTTGACCGATATTTGAACTCGCTGTTCATCGAATTTCACCTCAACATGAGACCATACCCCCACGGGTAACGGCGCATCGCTCGTAGCCAATATGTTGAATTTCGATGATTCAACAGACTTGGACATTTCCCGCCCGGCTTGAATTCTACCATCAGCCATGATGCGCAGCACGGGGCAAGATTGCCACCCCGTGTGGCTGATGATGGATTGTTCTTGTCCGACTGCGGTTGGAAAGATATCCATGTTGATGGTGAAAGCTCCGATGGGGAACTGGCGAATCGGGATTTCTGCAATGTCATCAATACCGTCAAATTGAACACAGAAGCCAGGACGATCTAGACGTGGAACAACAGCCGGTGTGCGCGTTTGATCCTGTGCGTAATTCGGCACATTTACACCACTACCTGGATGCAGGGCGTTCCTACCTGCGGTGTCAGCCCACGGGTCACGACCATCAAATGTCCATTTCATCTGCTGCACCATCGCCGGATGCACTTTCACCTTCACGGTTTTAGGTGTGGTGAACGGTGGCTTGGTAAAGTATGCGTCATACCCGCCGCCGCCAACGGCCCCTCCGTCCAGCGTTTCTGCAGTTTGCAGAAGGGTAGTGGGTACCAAGGCTAAGTCGGTGCTGAATGGTGCAACCGTGTTCGAGAAGAAGAAACGTCCGTCCACCGTCTCGCATCGGACGCTGAACAGGTCATTTGTGAACATGTTGCCCACATACCACCGGCCATTCAGGTTCGCTTTTAATAAGTTGAGGCTTGGAGCCGTGACAGAGGTGCTGTCAACCTCTGAAATGAAGAGACGACAGGTCGGCTGACCATTTGCTGCGAATAGCTCCACAGCTCCCTGCTTCAGTTTCGCCAGAACGACTATCTGCGGAATACCACCATCAACTGTTATTCTAAGTGCCATGTTGTCATGATCCATCAGCTCAGCAGCCAGGTATCGGTAGCGGCCAAAACGAACCGATAAGGATGTCGGTGACCACTTCAGCTCGGGTTTTGTGATTGAATCTAAGGCATAATAGGCGTTCAGAAACTCACCGCCAGATGCGGTGATTTGTAGTTGTGTGTCCTGAATGTGAGTAAAACCAAGCTGATACCTCGTCCCTACTTGGCTGTTCACACCGAATGATCCGATAGGCCGGTCGTTACCATAGAGTGTGGCACTGCGCAGTTTGACTGGGGAGTTGACCGATACAGAAGCCAGAATGGCGTCTGATGATACCTTCGTCACTGTAAGTTTGGCTTGTCCATCTGACATCTCATGAACAGGCACTCGTATGCTTGATTTGTTGGCAATCCAGCCTGTCCGCAACACAAATAACGGGAGTCGTCTTGAATATCGGCTGCTGCCTGACTGCACGTGCAATACTGGTTCCACGACCGGGGTTTGAGCAAATGCTGCGGTGGGTATGGCCCAATCAAGCCGTTCCGCTTTGGTTCCTGAGAAGGTGCGGGAGGGCATCGTCATTAACGTCTTGCCGGTCATAGAACGCAGCTCGAGGCGAACCGTGACCGATTTGGCGATGCTGGGAAGGGAGATGAGTTCTATGCGTTGCACGGTGCCGATGATCTGCTCACGCTGATAAGCCAGATACAAGCGCGGCTTACTTGCTGGTTTATCGGTACCCTTCCAGCGCGATATCCACTGTTTTGTGAGTTCAGGATAGGCATGGAATTGGTAGGTCATCGGCTGAAGCGGGGTTTCGTCAAGGTCGTTCCATGTCGTCAAATGGATCCAGTTCGCCTGTTCTTTTTTGGCTTCCTCAAGGTTGTTCCAGAACTGGTCAAACCCGCGGAATCCGCTGTAGTAGTCGTTACGTCCAGAGAAAGGCCACGATCCGATGTATCCCGGCCCAAGACCTGCCATCCAGCGGCCCGATGTAGTCAGGACGGCTCCTTTACGCAGAATAGGATAGTGCGTAGACGCTTCAGAAGGGGTCCTATCGAGTGCGTTGAAACAATAAAGCATATCGAAACAACCGGGGTAATCCTCCGGGGATTGGACATCAGCCACCAGGAATATCTCTAAACCCCGTTTTAATAACTCCTGTCTGAACGACTTCCAGTAGTCTGCCGGTCTACGGTCACCAGCATAGGTTGCTAATAGCGGCTTATCATCGATGCGAGCCAGGTTGGGCTTCTTTTCAGCCTGTTTTAGGAAGACCGCAACTTTTTCGGCGAGCGCCGGCGTGGGATCATCAAAGCCGTCAAGGCAGACCGACACCATGAAGGGGGTACCCGACGCAGCATCAAGCAGTTGAAGCGTCTGCTCAAGGAATACCGAGCCATCTACCAGGTCAACAAGGAAGCCATCGATACCCATGTTGATCGCGGCGTCTATCTCCTGGCGATAATCCATCCGTTGGTCTCCAGTAGGGTGAGCCAGAGGGAAGTCATAGTAGTTGGTTATCGCACTCGGTGTTCTATTCCAGTCAAACCATGCGACATAATGGCACCAAACAAGCCGGTCGTTCACCGACACAGGCCTCGCTTGTGAGACTGCTGTGAGCAGAAGGCACAAGATGATGAAAACTAGGCCATTTCTCCAGCGGATTCCCTTCATACAGCTCCTCGATATTCATTAGTTATTTAGTATGATATCAAGAAGTAGCATTACTCTCTGCAGATGCTGTATAAAATATCATAACCCTTGCGGCTTTTAACGCAGCATGGGGCACTTACGGTCGAATGCGTTAGAATATCACATAGAACACTCCGCATGACTTTTTGGAGACAGACTTGGTTAATTCATCGAAATGGAAACAGATCGGGTTCAAAACCCTAAAACTTCTGGGCGATGCCCGTGGGGTGGCTGCACTCATTGCTGTATTTTTGTTGGGTGCGATCTTCAGCCCCAAAGCGGTAGACGGCTTCCCGATATTTCTTAAGCTAAACACTCAGTTCGATATTTTGTTCGAGTATGCCGAATATGGCATACTGGCGACAGGCATGACATTGGTGATTCTGACCGGGGGAATAGACCTTTCGGTTGGGTCAGTGCTTGGTTTTTCGGCGGTTATGTTTTCGTTGCTCACAGTGGGATATGGTTGGAGCCCGCTCGCGGCCACTGGGGTGACGCTTTTGTCTGGCGCCTGTGTGGGGTTTGTGAATGGCACGCTGGTTTCCCGCTTCAAAATGCAGCCATTTGTAGCCACATTGGCCATGATGGTCGCAGCCAGAGGAATGGCCAAGTGGTTGTCTGGCGGTATCAAGGTGCAGCCCGGTGCCAAAGAGTGGTATGCGGTTCAGACCGGCACCCCGGCGTTTCAAAGCTGGATGACTACCAAACTGCCCTATATCGGCCTGCAGCCCACGACATTGATCTTCTTGCTGGTGATACTTGTGATGATTGTGGTGGTGCGCTACACACGGTTTGGCCGATATCTGTATGCCATCGGGGGCAATGAAGAGGCCACTCGGCTTTCGGGCATCAAGGTTCAGTCTGTCAAGACATGGGCATATGTGATATGCGGCATGATGGCGGCATTGGGCGGTATTTCCAACTCATCCCGACTGGAGCTGGGCGACCCAGAGGCCGGTTTCACGTATGAGTTAGACGCAGTGGCTGCGGTCGTGATTGGCGGAAGCAGTCTGCTTGGCGGACGGGGAGGCATGTTGTTTACGCTGATCGGTGTGCTGATCGTGGGGTATATCAATAAGATTCTGAGTATCAACAACGTCGATGAATCGGTCCGATTGATGGCGAAAGGTCTCATCATCGTAGGCGCGGTTCTCATACAACAACGCAAGAGCGACTGAATTACCAGGAGGCTATCTTATGGTTTCTAGAAAATCAATCGTGCTGATCGTTGCTGCGTTCGCAGCATTGACAGTGAGCGGCTGTTCTAACAAGCCGCAAACCTCAGCTAAGGGTACACCTGAAAACCCCTACGTGATAGGTATGAGCCAATGCAACCTTGGCGAACCGTGGCGTGTGCAGATGAACGCAGACCTGAAGGCTGCTGCTGCCAAACGACCTGAGATCAAGATGCTGTTCAAAGATGCTCAGAACGACACGCCTACTCAACAGAGCCAGGTCCGCGAGTTTATCGCTCAAGGTGTCGATCTGTTGATTATCAGCCCGAAGGAATCGCGTCCCTTGACAAAACCTGTGGCTGAAGCGATGGACGCGGGCATCCCCGTGATCGTACTCGACCGCCGCGTGGAAGGTGACAAGTTCACCACTTTCATCGGTGGAGACAACATCGAAATCGGGCGTGAAGTGGGCAAGCACTTAGTGAAGGTGCTGAACGGCAAGGGCAACGTCGTCATGCTTCGTGGTCTCAGTACCACCAGCGGTGGCATCGAGCGCACGGACGGCTTCAAAGAGGGCATTAAGGGTTCGAGCTTGAAAGTGATCTTCGATGCAGACTGCAAGTGGCTGGAGCCAAATGCCCAGGCTGAGATGAAGTCCGCTTTGTCTCGATATCCTCAGATTGATGCGGTATACGGCCAGAACGACCCCATGGCGCATGGTGCCTATCTTGCTGCTAAGCAAGAGGGCAAAGGCCGTGAGAAGACGATCAAGTTTGTCGGCGTCGATGGCCTTCCTCATGAGGGTGCATCCTATGTCAAACAGGGTATCCTGTCTGCCACTTTCGTCTACCAGACCGGTGGGGAAGAGGCGATCGTGAATGCTCTGAAGATACTCAAAAAGGAGACCGTCGCGAAAGAGCAGATCCTTAAGACGAAAGCGATCACCAAGTAGGGAGCTATATCATGCCATCAGGGGATGTCATCAAAACCGAATACGTGCTGGAAATGCGGGGGATTAACAAAGAGTTCCCTGGTGTGAAGGCACTTCAGGATGTCAGTCTCAGCCTGCGTGCAGGCGAGGTACACGCTCTGATCGGTGAGAACGGTGCTGGAAAATCGACACTCATCAAGATACTGGCGGGTGCTCTACACGCCACATCGGGTGAGATTGTGATGAACGGCCATCCTGTTCATATTGAATCCCCTGTCGACGCCATGCAGATGGGTATCAGCGTGATCTATCAAGAGCTGATGCTGATACCCCATATGACGGTTGCCGAAAACATCTATCTTGGCAGGGAACCCAAAACCAGGCTGGGTACTGTCGATTTTTCAGAGATGCGCCAGCAGGCACAAAAGCATCTAGACAGGCTGAGTGCTGGCTTTTCTGCGAATAGGTTGGTGGCTGACCTTAATATCGCGCAGCAGCAGATCGTGGAGATAGCGAAAGCGGTCTCTCACGAAGTTTCTGTGCTGGTAATGGACGAACCGACGGCGTCGCTGACCGATCGCGAGATCGTGAAGCTGTTTGAACTGATCGCCGACCTGAAATCGCAGGGCGTGAGTATCGTGTATATCTCGCACCGCATGGAGGAGATATTCCAGATCGCTTCAGTAGTGACTGTCATGCGTGACGGGCAACACATCGGTACAGAACCAATGGAACAAATCACCATGGACCAACTGGTAAATATGATGGTGGGGCGTGAGCTTATATCGGGAGCTAACATACGCGATGTTGGCAGCCGTCCTGTAAGTTTGGAGTTGAAGTCCGTGTGCAGCGATAAGGTGAAGAATATCTCCTTGAAACTTGGCAAAGGCGAAATACTGGGACTGGCGGGGTTGGTAGGTGCGGGGCGAAGTGAGGTGGCCCGAGCGATATTCGGCGCCGATGCGATGACTAGCGGAGAGATACTGGTAGACGGAGTGCCAGTGCAGATCAAGTGTCCGTCAGATGCGATCGAACACGGCATCGGGTTTGTGACCGAAGACCGTAAATCGCTGGGGCTAGTTTTACCGATGTCTGTGCGTGAAAATACCACACTCGCCAATCTGGGGAGATACACCAAAGGGTTGTTTGTTAATCGGGCGAAGGAGACCAAAGACTCGCAGGAGCTTGCCGAATCACTGCGAACGAAAATCACCGGCGTGGAGATGGAGACCGGGCACCTGAGCGGAGGCAACCAGCAAAAGGTAGTGCTGGCAAAGTGGCTTTGCCG
Source organism: Armatimonadota bacterium (assembly GCA_963677485.1). Taxonomy (GTDB): domain Bacteria; phylum Armatimonadota; class HRBIN16; order HRBIN16; family HRBIN16. Next base: position 4,571,010 of record OY781964.1, read on the forward strand.
TCAGTGTCAGATTTTGATTTTCGATGAGCCGACCCGCGGGATCGACGTGGCAGCGAAGGCGGAAATCTATGAGCTGATCAGGCATCTGGCCGATACCGGTGTGAGTATACTTGTGATTTCGTCGGAGCTGCCTGAGGTGCTGCTGCTATGTGAACGCATCATCGTGATGCACGAGGGCAAGATCACTGGTGAGCTGAGCAGACAGGAAGCCACTCAGGAGAAAATATTGTCGCTGGCTATGAACCTGGAAAATCAGGTGTTTTCTGCAGGTGTATAATGAAGTTGATGCTGCTTCCAGGCAGCACAACGGAGTATCTCGTGATTTTGTATTCGCTTGTGTTGCTTGTGGCCGCCGTTCCAGTCGTGATCAAGCCGCACCTACCACAACCACCTAAAGTCCAAGCACCGAAGACAGTTGTATCTGACCAAATTACATTTGGCGAAACTCGCGCGGTTTATGGGCGGTATGGCTTGCGCTCCTCTCTTGATGGGACGACTCTATTACACTCCGAAACACGCGCAACTCTTAACAACAGCGTAGAATTCGTCAGGGGCCGTAGTTTACCTCGCTTTGACAATGTCTGGGATAATGGTGCCGTCGACCTGGTGGAGCGTGATTTTACTGGTTTGCGATGGAATGCTGCCCCCAGCAAGGCGAACAGTTATAGCGTTAACGCATACACGGCGTGCGACGATTATAAAGAAGGCAAGTATCTCAAATCGAACGAATACCAGTACGCCTCCCTCACCACGAATAACCGACTTAGCAATACCCTCAGCTTGTCCACCGATCACGCTTACACAAGCTACCGCATGAGCAAAAACACCACCAAAGCAAAGAGCAACGGTGTGGCTATGCGGTATCTGCTCACCCAGGCAACCAAGACAGGCGGCTGGAGCCTCGAATACGAGCGTGTGGATCCCAGCTTTTCATCCAAACTGGGTAACACCATCTCGGATAGGGAACGATACCGTGCCTCTCGCGAACTGACTAGTGTGAACTCGACATGGGCACTAAGCGGAGTGTATTACCATAATAACGTCGGGAACGGTAAATCCAACACCATACATGACTACACAGTAGAGCTCCGAAAAGATCAAAAGTCGCTGTTCAAACGTCCTAATTCGGTTGGCAGTATCACGCTGCGTCATCATACATACAACGGTCCGGCAAGCCTGGATGAAACATCCATTTCGACTGTATGGAAAGATAAGCTGGGCGATACGACTATTCAAGCCGTCGTATCAGGTCTCCTGTATGCGCCTGGACAAGAGACTCAGAAGCTGACGACCACAACGAGTATCACCGCTTCATCTGTACTGCTGAAAAAGGGATGGAGATGGCGTCCCGCAGTCACCTTTGGCAACCGCCAGAACCGAAATGATCTATATGAATCCAATGACGTGATCTCGAATTACGCTGTGAGCATTGGGGCCGATCATATCAAATCCGGCTGGACCGCTGATGTGGCCGTGGGTTACCGAACTCGCGATCGAGCGGCGTATGATCAGAACGACCAACATCAATATGCGAACATCGCGGTCAGCTATAAACCGACATGGATGCTTTTTGGTGGTAAAGCGGCGTTTAGTGTCAAGTGGTTGACGAACAACTATGAGTTACCAAGCCTAAAAATGCAGACGGATCAAGAGCTGTGGATCAGCAGCCTGACGTTAAAGTTCTAGCTGCCGCTCGAATATGTCTCGGCAATCACTCCGCCACCCAGGCAATCGTCACCTCGGTAGATGACCATGCCCTGCCCAGGTACCACCAGAGCTACGGGTTGGCCAAACTGGACCATATCACCTGCCACACTCACTTCAAACATGCGGCCGTGATAGCGTGCGCATGCCATCAGCTGCTCCGAACCATCAGGGGGTGATCCGCCGATCCAGTTGATATCTGTCAACCGGCACGATGTGACCGGTGAAGGTCCGTCAGGACCTAAAACCAGCGTGTTGGAATCGAGATACTTGCCGACCACAAAAAGTGCTTCGCCACTGGCCACACCCAGTCCACGCCTCTGGCCAATTGTGTAGTTCCATAACCCTTCGTGTTTACCCAGAACCGTGCCATCTACATGCTTGATGGGGCCTGAACTGGTCTGGTTGCCTGTCTGGCGTTGGAGGAACCTTCGGTAGTCACCGTCGCTGATGAAACACAGCTCTTGCGAATCGGGTTTACGGCTGATCGGAACTCCATGTTCCGATGCCCAGTGACGGACATCCGCTTTCTTCCAGGTGCCTAGAGGGAACAGTATCGACTTGAGCTGAGCCTGGTTCAATCCATACAGCATGTAGCTTTGGTCTTTACTTGTATCAACCGCACGCAGCATATGGATGCAATAATCGTGCATTTCGAGACGAACATAGTGCCCTGAGGCCAGGAAGTCGGCCTGAAGCGCCTCTTTGACTTGAAGCAGCTTAGGGAAGCGCACCAGAGCATTACACCGCAGGCATGGGCTGGGCGTGGTTGAGTTTAGGTAACTTGCCACGAAAGGCTGAACAACCTTCTCCAAGAACGGCTCTTCGCTGTTGATCAAATAGAAGGGCACATTCAAAGCATGGCATAGCGAGCGGGCGTCATCCACCGCGGATTCCGTGCAGCATCGGTTATCTGCTGGACTGTCACTGTCCAAAGCGGCTTCACTCCAGAACTTCAACATAACGCCGATGACCGCGTATCCCTGCTGCTTTAGCAGACAGGCGGCCACTGCGCTGTCGATCCCGCCGGACAACGCCACAACCACACTCTGGCCATTTGGCGGCTCGCAATCTAGCTTAAACTGGCTCCAGTCGGTTAGCGTGCAGCACTCCATTAGCGAAGTGCAGCCAGTCGACGTAGAGTCGACGAAATGACAGGCAGTGCCAACTCGAACTGCTGGTCTGTGAGGTATTCCCCAAAACTGAAACGCAGCGCGCCGGATGCTTGCGATGCCGATAAGCCCATAGCAAGATGCACCGCCGACGGGTTGCCCTGTCCGCTGGAGCAGGCACTGCCGCTTCCGGCGCATATTCCGACACCATCGAGTGCAGCCAGAGCGATATCCGCCTGTACGCCGTTCACTACACAGGAGACGTGGCCTGGCAAGCGCTGGTTAAGGTCGCCGGTCAACTTCACTTCAGATATTTCAGACAAGAGTTTGCTAAGAGTATGTCGCATTGAGATGAGCCGATCATTCTTGGCTGTTCGGTCGTGCAAGGCGTCGGCCAGAGCGGCCGTCATCCCTGCGATGCCCGGCACGTTCACGGTGCCAGAGCGGCGGCCAGCCTCCTGTCCACCTCCTGTCGATGGGGAGCGAAAGGGGGTGCCTCTTCGAATATAGAGAAACCCCACACCGATAGGGCCACCGAATTTATGGGCTGATGCTGCCATGATGTCAATTCCGCTCGTGTTGACATCCATAGGAAGATGGCCCATGGTTTGCACAGCATCCACAAACAACCGCATGTTGTTCTGTCGGGCTATATCGCGTGCATATGCCAGATCGCTTATTGTTCCCACTTCGTTATTGGCTTCCATGACACAAAGCAGCCCACCAGATGGCATGGTACTGGGTACCAACACCGGTGCGGCGGTCGATGTGACAGCTAAGGGATGATAGGTCCAGAAATCCCCAGCTTTGGCGGTCTTGTTGACAGCGGGGTGCTCAGCGATGGAAGCGGCTACATGCTGGCTCTCAGCCTCCATGGCCGCGACTGCGCCATGTATGGCCAGTTGGCAGCTTTCGGTGCCTCCTGAGGTGAATACTATTTCGTCTGGGTAGCAGCCTATCAGTTCCGAGGTGATGCGACGGTACTGTTCAAGCGCATTCTTAGCAGTCTGCCCATAGGCATGCAGACTGCTGCTGTTGCCGGTGATCCCCTGAAACCATGGGCGCATGGCCTGATACGCACAAGCACGCATCGGGTAGGTTGCAGAGGCATCGAAGTAGTACCTCTCCATACGCTATCCGATGTTGATCATGCGTTCAACTGCAGTATATGCGCGAAGCCGAATCTCTTCTGGCACCACAATATCAACCTGTTCGGTTTGCAGGCATTTGAGGGTATCTTCCAGCGTAATCATGTTCATATGAGGGCAACGGATGGAGCAGTAGCGCACCATCTCCTTGTCGGGGTTCTCAGCAGCGATGTTATCGCCCATGCTGCATTCGGTCAGCAAAAGGTACCGTGGAGCTTTCGTCTTGCGAACATATTCCACCATCTCATTCGTGCTTCCACTAAAGTCGCTGGCATCGCACACATCGGCGGGGCACTCTGGGTGAGCCAAAACAACTACACCTTCGAACTGCTTTCGCGCATTGATGATGTCTTCTACCGTAAATTTCTCGTGGACCTCGCAAGCTCCATTCCAGCCTATAATGTCGCCTTTACCGATAAACTCGAACTTCCCCCCACCGTGGGGCAAGATGATGCTTTTACCGGTCTGTTTGGCCACGTTAGTAGCCAGGTATTTGTCAGGTAAGAAGATGATGGTGTCAGTGTTTAACGACCTGACCACCGCAGCGGCGTTGCCGGATGTGCAGCAGACATCGGATTCGGCTTTCACGTCAGCATATGTGTTCACGTAGGTGACGACGGGTACTCCCGGGAACAGCACACGAAGATTACGCACGTCTTCAGCGGTGATGCTTTCAGCAAGAGAGCATCCAGCTTTTTCTGCCGGAAGCAAGACCTTCTTGGTGGGGTTGAGTATCTTGGCGGTTTCCGCCATAAACTTCACGCCGCAGAAAACAATGATGTCTGCTTCTACTTTTGCGGCATCGCGCGATAGACCAAGTGAGTCACCGGTGTAGTCGGGAATCGAATAGTATAACGCGGGTTCCATATAGTTATGTGCCAGGATCACTGCGTTTTTTTCGGCCTTAACCCGCATGATCTCTTCCGCAATTTCAGACTTATATACTAACTCCGCATCCGGTACGATCCCGGTTAATTTGCTGCGAAGGCGTTCAAGCATAGTGGCCATTGGGCACTCCTGTAGGTGTTCATCTATCTTCATTGTACTGCAATTGGGCAGATACCTTAGAAATAGCCCATGGTTTTGTACTGCGATCACTGAGTAAATTGACACTGAAGGGCAGTGTAGATAGACTTTATACATACGCGAAGGAACCTGTGAATATACAATCCTGGGGGTTGACGACCGATGCGGATGAATCGACGAGAGTTTTTAGCTAAGACCGGTTTGACGACTCTAGCTGTTTTAGCGGGTTCACAACATGCACAAGCTGCTCGTGAATCCACAAATGTCGTGTTTATCCTATGTGATGATTTAGCATATGGTGATTTGGGCTGTTATGGACAGAAGCTCATCCGTTCACCGAACATTGATCAGCTTGCGTCAGACGGGCTACGGTTTACCCATGGATACGCCTCTGCATCCTGGTGCGCGCCATCACGCTGCAGCTTACTGACCGGTCTTCATCAGGGCCATGCCCGGGTACGCAATTCTGGCGGCAACCTCACTGCCCCAGACCTTTGTTTTCCAACCCAGCTGAAGAGCGCCGGGTACACCACAGCCCACATCGGAAAATGGGGTTTAGGGGTGCCTAATGCGGAACAGGGGAATTTGCCCGCTGATAAGGGTTGTGATTATTTCATCGGGTTCACTGATCATATCCACGCCCATGATAACTTCCCGGATTTTGTGTGGCAGCAGCAGGGGAGCAGCCCAGCTCAACCTGTGTCCTTGCCCAAAGGAACATATGTGAACCGGTTGTTTGCCGATGAAGCATTCAAGTGGATTTCGGCGCAAGTTTCGGACAACAAGCCGTTCTTCCTAAACCTGAACTTTACCATTCCCCATGCTCATGCGGAGCTTAAGGATATCGGATGTCAGGCGCCTGGGCAAGGTCAGTATGCATCACTGAATCTGCCAGAAACTGAGAAGAATTACGCAGCATCCATCACAGAACTGGATAAATACATCGGTGAACTGCGCACGCTTCTAATCAAACTTAACATCGAACGCAATACATTAATCATCTTTACCAGCGATAATGGAGCCCATCAGGCCGGAGGGCATAAATATACCACCTTCCGCAGCACCGGTGATCTCACGGGTATGAAGTTTCAGATACGCGACGGTGGTATCCGAGTGCCTTTAATCGCATGTTGGCCGGGAGTCATCAAGGCAGGCCGTGTCAGCACAGAGTTGGTGGCTAACTACGATGTCGCCGCGACCATACTGGATGTCACCGGTTCTCCAGCTATGCCGGTGACTGATGGTGTCAGCTTGAAAGATGAGTTGTTGGGAACCCGCAGCCGAAGCCGAGAATATCTCTATTTCGAACAAGATACGGGTGTTTTACAGCAGGCTGTGAAGTTGGGGCGATGGAAAGGCTACAGGGAAGGCGTCACCGGAACAATGGAGCTGTATGATATGTGGGCCAGTCCAAAAGAAGAGCCCTCGTTTAATATGGCTGACGGTAATTCCTCTGTGGTTCAACAGATTCAGGCCATCATGCAGCAAGAGCATAAATCATGATACCTCGCTTCACGCTAACGGTGGGGTTATGCGTTGCAGTCTTATGTGTTGGCCGATTCGGCGATAGATGTCTGGCGGCAGATGCTGTGTTCTCGAATGTGAAGGCCGTCTACATCCCAAAACAAGCCAGGTTGGTGGTCGGATTCCAACTGACAGCTCCGTCACGCAGAACCATCAGGCTCCGTATATCCCGTGATGGTGGTAAGCGGTTCTTGCTGGCACCGGAGGTGTTCGGCGCGACAGCAACGACCACAGTGCTGCCGAACAGCAAACGCACGGAACTGAGCTGGAATGGCTTGAATTCTTATATAGGAAATAGCCCTTCTAAGCTTGTCATCGAGTTGACTGCATCGGAGGACAGATATCCTGGCTCTTTAGTGTATCTACCCAAAGGCGAGTTCATGATGGGTAACGCTGGTGTTGGTGATGACGCTGCCTGGAACTTCGCCAATGAAAAACCCGCCCATCGCGTCATGGTACCCGATCTGTATATCGCCAGGTTTGAGGTGCCCAGAGGCGCATACCGGGAGTTTATTCAGATGGGTGGCTATCAGCAGCAGGCCAACTGGAGTGAAGAGGGTTGGAAATGGCTGCAGACAACCCGCCGAACCCAACCAGACCGCTGGAGCGAAGATCAGAACTTTGGCCGTGGTCGATTTACGCAGACCGATAGTCATCCGGTCATCGGTATTAGCTTCTACGAAGCCGAGGCATATAGCAAGTGGGCAGGGGTGCGGCTGCCGACGGAACCGGAGTGGGAAAAGGCGGCCAGATGGAATGGCAGCACGACCATGGTATATCCCTGGGGTAACACATGGAAGCCGATTGTGGATGATCCTAATAACCCTGAACGTAACTACTGCAACTGGCTTTACCAGACCGCCTCAACCGACTTCAATACATTTGAGACTACACGGGCTGGCTGGTTTCCTAAGGATACATCGTACTATGGCTGCGTCGATATGTGCGGCAACGCCCTGGAGTGGGTATCCGATAGTTACCACGCGTATCCTGGTGGACAGGTGAGCGCGCCAGCTGGCGATAGGGTTCTGAAAGGCGGAAGCATCTACACCCAGCAGCCTGCGAGTGTCCGGTGCGCCGTCCGTGGGTTCATGAAGCCATCCGGTAACAGCTGGTATTTTTATACAGGATTTCGTGTGGCCGTCGATGCTGCCAAGGTAACACGAATCACGGCACCTGTGCTGGTGTCGGATACCAGGTAATCGCTTGGCGGCTCATCGAGGTAACAAGGAATCCTGACCACTACCTGCTCTACTGACTCTTTGGCTTATCGACGGTTACGAACACATCTGGCCTACCTTGTGAAACGACAGCCTTGGACTCATCTATGGTTGACTCAATCTGGACGATCTTGTAACGGTATACCGGCATTAGTGGTTCCTATACTGGTAAAATGAATCTAGCTAACCACCCAAAAAAGAAGGACTTCAACTCAGAATGCGAGCATTCGATAATATAGATACCGCACTTCAGGCGATCAAACAGGGGCGATTTATTGTCGTCGTAGACGATGTCGATCGCGAAAACGAAGGCGACCTGCTGATGGCTGCCGAAAAGGTCACACCAGATTCGATCAATTTCATGGCCATGCACGCACGCGGACTGGTCTGTCTGGCGGCGACCGCGAAACGACTGGATGAACTTCAGATCGGACCGATCGCACGCAACAATACCACACGCCATGGCACGGCATTTATGGAGCCAATTGATGTTCATGCCGGCACCTCAACCGGTATTTCGGCATTTGATCGGGCCAAGACGGTCAACTGGTTCATTGATCCTGCCGCGAAAGCTAACGACTTCGAACGCCCGGGGCACATCTTTCCACTGAAGGCGGTTGAGGGCGGTGTGCTGAAGCGAGCCGGTCATACCGAAGCGACAGTAGATTTTTGCCGTCTCGCCGGGCTGAAACCGGCTGGCGTGATCTGCGAGATCATGAGTGCTAACGGCTCGATGGCGCGCGTGCCCGAATTGCTTGAATTTGCCGAAACCCATGATTTGCCGATCGTCACAGTGGCTGATTTAATTCGCTACCGGCGCCAGAATGAGCGGCTGATCAATAAGGTCGCGAAGGTTAAGCTGCAAACATGCTATGGTGACTTTGAGGTTCATGCGTTTGAGAGCAGTGTGGACAGCAATCCGTATATCGCACTAGTCATGGGCGATGTGACAACGGAAGAACCAGTGCTAGTGAGGGTGCATAGCAGTTGTTTGACCGGTGATGTACTAAGCTCGTTAAGGTGCGACTGTGGTAACCAACTCCATAACGCCCTGAGTACCATTTCAAAAGAGGGACGCGGTGTGCTTCTCTATATTCAGCAAGAAGGGCGCGGTATCGGCCTATTGAATAAGCTGAAAGCCTACGAGCTGCAGCAAAACGAGGGCTTGGACACCGTCGATGCTAATATCGAACTTGGTTTTCGTCCCGATGAGCGCGATTATGGCATCGGAGCGCAGGTGCTGGTTGACCTAGGAATACGCCATATCCGCTTGTTGAGCAATAATCCGACCAAGCGTGTAGGCTTGCAGGCGTATGGCCTTGAGATCGCTGAGGTGGTGCCTCTGCTGGTGGCTCCGAACGAGTACAACGAGTTTTATCTGCACACCAAACAGCAGAAAATGGGTCATGACATGCCGGATATGATGTTCCAAACAAACGAAGAGGAAGAATAATATGCCTAAGGTATTAGAAGGACAACTCACAGCTCAGGGTTTGAAGGTCGGTATCGTGATAAGCCGCTTTAACGAGTTCATCACAAGCAGGCTGCTTGGGGGAGCTATCGATTGCTTAAGCCGGCATGGCGCTGATGTTGAAAATGATGTGACGGTTGCGTGGGTACCAGGTGCCTGGGAGATACCTCTCATCGCCAAAAAAATGGCTAAAAGTGGCGAGTTCGATGCGGTCATCTGTCTGGGGTGCCTTATACGTGGTACCACCGCGCACTTCGATTATATCGCAGCAGAAGCCAGCAAGGGTATAGGCCACGCGGCGTTGGAGAGCGAAGTTCCAGTTGTGTTCGGGGTGCTGACGACCGAAAACATCGAACAGGCCATCGAGCGCGCTGGCACCAAAGCGGGCAACAAGGGTTCAGACGCTGCCATGACAGCCATGGAAATGGCTAACCTGTTAAAACTTCTATAAATACTGACTATTAGGTGCCCACATGGAAAATGATAAGAAGACTCTGGAAGCCGTAGAGACACTTTTAAAACTCGCTGACAGATACCAGTTGAAGCAACTGGATTGGAGCGATGGCGAGTTGGCTGTCGAGATCGAACGTCCTGATGGCGATCTAGTGGTAGCACCGATATCTGTGGCGGGGCTGGATGCGATGAGCGAAGACAGTCTCATCACGGTCGAATCGCCGATCGCGGGACTGTTCTACAGGGCTGGGTCGCCTGAAGACCGCCCATATGTGGACATCGGTGATGAAGTGAGTGTCGGACAGATTGTGGCTCTTATCGAGGCGATGAAAGTGTTCAACGAAATCGCATCTGAAGTGAGCGGCGAAGTGGTCACTGTCTGTGTAGAGAACGGTCAGATGGTTCGTTCAGGCGATCCGTTGTACAAGTTGAAACCGGTGGAGGGAAAATCGTGAATAGAAAGCAGATAAATGTAGGCCTTATCGGTATGGGCATCGTCGGCACTGGAGCAGCTAAAGTTCTAGTGGAAAATGCCGATTTGATTACCGCCAAAGTCGGTATACCAGTCAAACTGACCAAAGTGGCCGATAAAGATATCGTCACGAAGCGTCCTGTGGAATTGGACCCGTCTGTTTTCACAACAGATGCCAATGAGTTGCTTAACGATCCTGATATCGACATCGTCATCGAACTGATTGGCGGCGTGCATCCTGCGAAGGAGTTCGTACATACCGCCTTAGCCAACGGGAAGCATGTGGTCACCGCTAACAAAGAGTTGATTGCTAAAGATGGTCATGAACTCATGGATATGGCTGACCAAAATAAACTCGACTTTATGTTTGAAGGTGCTGTCGGCGGAGGGATCCCGATCATTGGCCCTATGAAGACGGTTCTGGCTGCGAACCGGATCAAACGGGTGATGGGAATTGTCAACGGAACGACCAACTTCATTCTCACGAAGATGGCGGAAGATGGTGCCGACTTTGACAGCGTGCTGAAAGAAGCACAGGCGATGGGATATGCCGAGGCCAACCCAACTGCTGATGTCGAAGGATATGATGCTAAGTACAAAATCGCGATTCTGGCTTCGATAGGGTTTGTCTGTCGCGTGAATGTGGATGACGTCTACTGCGAGGGCATTACGAAGATAGCTGCCGATGAAATGCGATGGGCGAAAGAACTTGGATATGTCATCAAGCTGGTGGCGATCGCGTCTGCCTCCGATGACGGCAAGATGGCGATCCGTGTCCATCCAGTGATGCTGCATGAGACGCACCCACTAGCAAGCGTGCGTGGTGTCTCTAACGCCATCATGGTGAACGGTGATGCTGTCGGGGATGTGATGTTCTTCGGTCCTGGTGCTGGCAGTATGCCGACGGGCAGCGTAGTGGCCGGTGATGTGGTTGATATCGCACGAAACATGGTTAAGAATGCCAATGGACGCGTGGGATGCACCTGCTTTGAACACCGTGATGTCACTCCGATGGATCAGGTGGTCTCGAGCCACTACCTGCGGATGCGCGTCATCGATCGTCCCAATGTCCTTGCTCAAGTAGCCGGGGTGCTTGGAGCCAATGACATCAGTGTGCGTACGGTCGTGCAGCGCCAGCGTCTGGATGAATTTGCCGAGATAGTATGGATCACCCATCCCGCCACCGAGGGCGATTTCCGCAGAGCCGTTTCTGAGCTGAAGAGGGTACCTGTGGTGACGAGTGTATGTGCCACGATGCATGTGGAGTTTCCTGCAGGATCCAAATACTAATTATTAGCTAGGTGGCCTCTTGAGGCTCAAACTTGTAGACCGTTTAGTTCTGAGTGAGCTGGTGGTGCCATTTCTGGTCGGCACAGCCGCCGTCACCATGATGCTAATCGGTAATATGCTGTTCTACTATGCGGAACCTCTTTTTGCTAAAGGGGTTCCGATATTAGCTGTGCTGCAGCTTATTGTTTACCATACGCCCTCTCTTCTTGTTCTCACACTTCCAGTTGGCACGGCTGTAGCCGTCAGCCTGGCCATCAACAGGCTTCAACGTGATTCAGAGCTGACGGTCATCCGCGGTACAGGGATCAGCCTTAGACGCGTATTCGTGCCAATATTAATGGTAGGGATATTGATTGGAGCGATGAATCTGGTGCTGAGCGAGCTGGTTGTGCCTAAAGCGGAAGGTGCCTTCAGACGGCTTCGGGACCGCATTTACATGATGCAGACCTCACCCCTTCTCCGCCAAAATGTTGTGTTTCGGATGCAGAACTACACGTTCTACATCGGCGAAATCTACCGCAACGATGAGAAGGTCACCGAAGTGGGCAATGTCATGATCATTCAGGACGGCCTACCATACCCACGGACTGTAGTGGCACCGCGCGCTGACTATAGAGACGGTGTGTGGGTGCTGCACAAAGCGGTCGTGCATATCTACGGTGAGGATGGCACCGCCATTGATGCCGTGGCCAAAGGCCTGATGAAAATAAACCTTCGGGTGGCCATATCCGATATCGTCTCGCCCCCTGCTCCCGAGGAAACCAGCGCAATGGATTTGCGCAAGCAAGCCGTCATTGCTCAGAACTCCGGCATTGATGCCACCCGTTTATGGGTCAGCTATCACTTCAAGCTAGCGGTGCCATTTGCGTGCGTCGTGTTCGCTCTGTGCAGCATGCCGTTGGCCCTTAAATTTGCCAGAGCAGGCAGCTTTATGGGCGTGCTTTTGGCTATCGTGCTGGTCTTCGTCTTCTGGAACACGCTGCTGTTGTTCAAACTATTTGGTAACCAGGGATTGGTACCGCCTGTGGTGGCCGCCTGGATACCCAACTCGTTTTTCGGCATCATAGGGCTGTGGTTGCTTGCCAAATCAGATTAGCTTTGGCGGCTACCTGGTTATGTGTGAGCACCTGCTCGTGCTGACACTGCAGCCCAGGCTGTAACTGATACAAGGGGCGCCCCTACGACCGGGTACATGCAAGCGACGTGATTCATAGGAGGTTGGTATGACAATACAGGACGGGATGAGTGGCTATAACGCTCGACAAGAGATACTGCCGCATATGGTCATCTCAGCGGAGTGGCTGGGTGAACTACGGCGTTGTGAAACCGCGATATCGGTCGGGCAGTGGTTAGCGCAATATCGTAGTAAGGTGATGGAAACAAGCCAGGAGCTGCCTGGCGGATTATCGCTTTGCCGCATTTTCACCGCGCTAGTCGATTCCTGTATCAGCCGTCTCTACGACTTGGCGATCAGTGAAGCTGGGATAGACCAAGCCCCTCAGATGTGTGTCGTCGCAACCGGCGGATACGGAAGGCTGGATCTGTGTGCGCATAGCGATATCGATGTGACCTTCATCCCGGCCAGTGATGCGGAGAGTTCGTGTGAGCGTGTGATCCGCAGCATGTACCGCATGTTGATCATCGCCTTCATGGACCAGGCCAAAATGACGATCGGATATGCGTATCGATTAATTGATGACTGCGGCAGCCTTGACCATGGTACGCAGACAAATCTGGTTGATGCGCGGATCATTACCGGTTCAAGGCATGTTTTTGCCTTATTTCTGCAGGAATACTGGAGCCAGTTCAACGCTGCCGACTTTGTGTTTCGAAAAATCGCCGAACGCAATGAGGTCATCAAGAAGTTCGGTATAAGCCTTTATAGCGTCGAACCTCACTTAAAAGAGGCCGTAGGTGGGTTACGCGACATACACATGATCCGCTGGCTTGGAGCCGGCAAGGCATGTCTGACGACCGGCGGTGACTGGGCTAATGTGGCAGGGCAGGGGTTGATCGACCCCGAGGATGTAGACACATTGGTAGCCGCCCATGAGTTTATTACGACGGTGCGGAACCATCTGCATATACTGGCTGGTGAAGAACGTGACATACTCACTGCCGAAAAGCAGGATGCCATCTGCCAGCGAATGGGCTACCAAACGCAGAATGAAACTCCGGCAGTTGAGTTGTTCATGCGCGAGTTCTATACACATTCAGCCCATGTTTCCCGTATCAGCCGCAAGGCGCAAATGCGGGCCAAGAAGGCCAAGTATCTGGTGGGGCTCGGTCTGGATGTGGAGAATGAAGAACTCATACCCAATATCCCCCTGTTACAGATGCAGGACTTGAGCTGGATGATCCAAGCTGTCAGCATCGCCCAAGAATACGAGTTGAACCTCAGTGAGCGGCTTATCGCAATCATTCGTAAGATGGTGGTAGAAAACCCAGATATCCGGAGTATCGCGGATGTAGCGGATGAATTTTTCAACATGTTGCGAAGACCCCATTCGGTGTGCCGTTCGATGCGGATGTTGTCAGATACCGGGTTGCTGGGATGGATTCTGCCCGAGTTCGAATATACGATGGCGTTGATACCGTATGATCCTTCGCACGAGTTTACAGTGGGCGAACACAGCTTGCGAGTGCTAGAAAACATCGAAAAGTTCCATGACATTTCGGACCACAACTACATGGACTACCGTCGCATACTGCAAGAGATTCCCAACCAGGAGGCTATCTATATGGCCGCCTTGTTGCATGATATCGGCAAAGCCAGGATGGGGGATCACTGCGTCAATGGTGTGTTGATGTGTCGCGATGTCTGCGCCAGGCTGCTTGTATCTGAAGAGGTACAGAGTGATATTGAGTTTATCATCGATAACCACTTACTGATGGCCGAAACTTCGCGGATGTTTGACCTAAACTTGGATGAGACGATCGCGACCTTCTGCAAAAATATCGAGACCGTGGACCGGTTGAACCTACTATATCTTTTCACGTATGCTGATGAGAAAGCCGTGGCACCCGGATTATGGAGCGAAATCAAAGCCAACTACCAGCGTGATCTTTATAAGAAATCCGTGAACTACCTGACCGAAGGGATGAATGAGGAGAGCGGTCCTCAGGATATCGGCAGATACTATAGGCGGCTGGTGAAAGATCTACAGTTGGAGAAGTTTGATGAAAACCAGGTGAAACTTCACTTGGAAGAGATGTCTGCGGCGTATCTTCTCAACACCCCTCAGGAAGTGGTGGCGCTACACATCAAGATGGCCTCTGCCGTGGCCGATGGACGCCCGCAAATCGCCTTTCATACACAGCCTGGTAGTGATACGACCGAAGTGATCATCTGTGCTCCTGATGATCCGCTGCCGGGACTGATGGCCAAAATCGCAGGTGTGTTTTACGCGGCAGGCTGTGTGGTGCATAATGCCACGGTATACACCCGGATTGGGGCCGTGAACATTGCGATCGATACATTCGTCATTGATTACCGAGGCCGGGCTATTCAGACCAGTAAACGATCTGAGTTAGAACAGAACCTGACGGATGTGCTCACTGGCGCCAAATCCGTGGAGGAGCTAATCAAACAGCACCGCCGACGTAACGCTGTCTGGCCAGAGTTGAATTCTGTCACGATACGTCATGACCTGGCTAAAGAGTTTAGTGTAGTGGAGATCCGTGCCAGCGATACCCCTGGAATCTTGTTCTGGGCCAGCAGAGGGGTTAGTCAGCTAGGATGGAATATCTACAGTGCTAAGCTCAGTATGTGGGCAGGAAATGCCGTGGTGGTGTTCTATGTTCAGGATCTGTCCGATATGAAGGGCAATGAGGCATCAGAACGGTTGCGTCCTATACTGATCGACCGTGACATTCTGTAGGCGTTAGCCCTGCCATTCGGCCTCGTTGTGCTCGGCTACATGGTTCAGATATCGGCTGAGCACAAAAAGAAAGTCGCTAAGCCGGTTCATATATGCTGTGACCGTGGAGATGCCTGTGGTGTTTACTTGCGCGGTATGGATTGCGATTTCTGCACGACGGCATACTGTCCTGCAGACGTGAGTTTGGCTGGCGGCTGGCGTGCCTCCGGGGAGGATGAAATGCACGAGTGGGGGAAGCTGCAGCTCCATATCATCGATGTTCTTCTCAAGACGGCTTGCGTCGATTTTGTCCAGGTATTGCGTGTTGCTGGTGCTCAAGTTATGTGAGCTTGAAACCCAGGCTCCGATGCTGAATAAGTCAGACTGACAAAGATGCAGAGAGATCCGCGCCACATCTGGAATATCAGGCATGCTCAACAGCAATCCGAGGTGTGCGTTGAGTTCGTCCAGACAGCCGCAGGCGGCGATCCGAGCATCAGATTTCGGCACGCGGAGGCCTGATTGCAGACTGGTGGTTCCGGTGTCGCCTTTACGAGTGTATATTTTCACAGTTGTTCTCCTGAGGTGTATACGCATAGTGTATGGAAAAACGGGGTAGATGACAACAAACAAGCAGGAATCGGCGTCTATAATATAGAATGATACTGAGAATGGATGGCTTAAGTACATCACATTCATTTGCTGCTTGTGTTGCATTCGCACTCGGATACAATAAGAATAGCAGACCGCTACTATCGGAGGAGTTATGATTACTAACCGGCGTTTGGTTTACATTGCAGCCGTTGCATGTATGATTGCAGCCCTGAGCAGCCTTAGTGCAGCGCAGGATGTTACTGGATATCGTGGAGGAGTAGAGCACAACAGCTACTACGGAAACTCTGTAAAACTACCACTTATACCTGTGTGGGCTGTGACCAGTACCTACACGCCCTCAAACACATCCACTCCTGTGATGGCCGGTGGTGCCACATATCTTGTGGCGAAAGATCGACTTATTGCAGTAGATACCGCCAGCGGAGCGGAGTTGTGGAAATTCCTTGGGCCTACCGATACCAAAGTGCAGCTCAGCGGCACTCCAACAGTGGCTGGAGACCGTATCTACATCGGATCAGCCAGGGGCACACTGTATGCCATTGCGACCTCCGGTGAGAACATGGGAAATATGCTGTGGGGCTTCAAAACTCAAGGCTCTATTCCTGGCCACATTTCGGCCTACGCTGGGAACCTGTATTTTGGATCTACCGATGGTTTCCTGTATTCGGTTGATGGAGCGTCCGGTACGGCCTCTTGGAAACAGCCTTGCGAAATCGGTGATGCTATCATCGGTGGTGTCGTGGCGACAGAAGACAAACTCTTCTTTGTGGCTGAGAACCAGAACATATACGGTGTCACCCGTGCCTCAGGTAGTGTTCGTTGGAAAAGCGTGGTGACTGGCGTGCAGAGCGGGGTCACACCTGCTTATGCCGATGGTAACCTGTATGTTACGATGGATGACTCTATCGTAGCTCTTCACCCTGAAACTGGTAGATTGAAGTGGAGAAAGTCCGCTGCCAATATATTGGTCGGTAATGTCGCCGCAGGCAACAACAAAGCCGTGGTAGTTGACGAATTGGGAAATGTCACCTGCTGGGACGCTAACGGCGTAAGGTTGTGGACAACACCGAAGCCTGTGTTTAACACAAAACCAGCCTCTGGTGCCACCATCATGGGTGATTACGTGCTTGTTGCCGGTTCTCAAGGTGGGATAATTGCCCTCAACTCCGATACAGGTGAGCGAGTATGGCAGTTCCGTATGATCAACCAGCCCACCGGCCAAAAAGTCACGGGTGAAGTAAATATGGGCTTTACAGCCAGCCCTGTGATATCGAATGGCACTATGGTCGTCGCTACCGATTTCGGTGGTGGCGTAGCCTTCAGGACAGACGGTACCGATTCGGTTGCCCCAGTGGTTAAAGAGCTGGCACCAACACGAGGTGCTGTTGTGTCAGGCCTCACGGAATTGAAGATCAAGGCTACCGTGTGGGACATGATATCTGGCGTGAATCCACAAAGCATAAAACTGACCATCGATGACCAGTCTGTCGAATATGACTATGACGACATCACGGGCATACTGACATATCCCGCTAAGCCGAAGGACAACTCGAGCGCAGGCAAACCTGCTAAGGCTGAGGCTGCTAAAACGGTGAAAGCGGTGTCAGCGGGTCGGCATAACATCATCGTCTCTGTCAAAGACTGGGCGGGTAATCTCGAAGATTATTCCTGGGGTTACTTCGTGAGCAACACCTCTGCAAAATGAGCACGCTCGAATTTGAGCTAGATGAGCGCACCAACGTGCTGCTCCGGCTCAGTAGTTGCGAGCTGCCATCAAGACGTGCGGCGGACCTCATGCGGAGGTTCGCCGCCGATTTATCGGGTATCTTCACTGCGGGTGATGAAGAACTTCAACCTGATGAAGGCCGTCTTCCATCCGCAGTCCTCGATCGCATCCGAAGCAGCAAGTGGCCTGATGAAGCCATGCAGCGGCGGTTCATCCACAGCGGTGCGAAGATCGTCACCTTCATGGATTCTGCCTATCCCAAGCGTCTGCTCGATACTTACGATTACCCACCTATACTCTATGTCAGGGGTGATATTTCCGATAACGACCGGTTTAGTATCGCCGTGGTTGGAACACGTAAGGGCAGCAGTTACGGTAAAGCTGTGTCAGAGAATCTCTGTAGAGAGCTGGCTCATCATGGATTGACCATTATCAGCGGAGGTGCGCGTGGGATTGACATCGCAGGGCATATCGGCGCGCTGCGTGGCGGGGGTAGAACCATCTGTGTTCTTGGTTGTGGTGTTGATGTGGCCTACCCACTGGAAGCCGAACCACTATTTGACCAGATCGCATCCCAAGGCGCATTGGTATCTGAGTATATTCCCGGAACGAAGCCTGATGCCTGGCGGTTTCCGGCTCGCAACCGCATTGTGGCTGGCATGGCGATGGGAGTGCTGGTTATAGAGGCCCCAGAGGCCAGTGGGGCTATGATTACAGTAAACTACGCAGCCGAACAGGGGAAGCAAGTCTTTGCAGTGCCTGGGAGCATTCAAAGTGCAAATAGCAAGGGCTGCCATAAACTGCTGAAGGATGGAGCCACTTTGGTGGACAGTGCTGATGACGTGCTGCAGGCATACGGTATCAACAGTAACATCAACAAGCAAGACCAACCTAAAAGCTTGAACGAACGCCAAAGCACAATCTGCAGCCAACTCAGCCTGGAACCCGTGCATATAGATCAGCTTGCCACTTTATGCAATATGGATGTGTCGGACTTAATGGCCGAGTTACTGATGATGGAAGTGAACAATCTGGTTCGGAGACAGCCCGGTAACACCTACGTGATCGTGCCGTAGTCGACTAGAATTTCAACAAGATATCATGCGGCAGGTAGTAGTGCGCCGAAAACTCAGCGGGTTTGACTACGATGAGTGCAGGCGGAATATTTTCAAAGAACATGTCCGCAATCCGCTTTGCATCTAGGATATCTATTGTCGATCCATCTAGTCGGACGATTTCGAGATGCAGAAGGTCATCTTCACCCTCGAATTGCACCTTGAAGTCTCCAATAGTGGTGGCATAACGATCCGACCCATCCAGCCGAATCATGATGTTTTTCACCGTATCGTCGCGCAGGTTCTGCAATATCCGCGACACCTCGAGATTGGTATTATCTGTCATAGGAATCTCCTGTCTCTTGATCTATGTTTTGTATGGTAACCCATGATTTATGCAATGGTACGGCAGAGCTGATAGCTTCAAGTCTTCCTGACCTTTGTATTAGCAGGTGACCGTGGTGGTCAACACCTGTCGCTGCGACCATCTCGCCGCCTGGCAATGTGTATTGAACCCCTGATGTGCAACTGAAGCTGCTCCAGGATTCGATTACCTGGGATAGCGATATGCGTCTGGCCCAGAGAATACGCTGCAGAAGGGCAGATGACATAGCATGAACCGCTATTATGATATCATATGGCATACGATAACCTAATTGGCTGAGAGACACTGCACGCTGATTCAACCCCAAAGGCCATTCCGTTTGTTGAAGGTTGACACCAATTCCTATGCAATAACTCCCGCGGGCGATTTGCTCGATGAGTATACCCGCCAGTTTTCGATGGCCGACAATGACATCATTTGGCCACAGAAATCCACATCTCAGGCCACACATATTATGTATGAAGTCACCTACTGCCAATGCAGAAGCGAAGGGAAGCTTATGCATCAGACTGCTATCTCCATCGGCAGGAACGCTTAGCATGAGGCTGTCCCCAACTGCGGATATCCATTTGTTTCCATAGCGTCCTCGGCCTGAAGTTTGCTCAAGGCAACATACCGCAGCTGGAGGGAGCCCCAACGCACTGCGCTGTTTCATTACGTCCATTGTGGATGTTGCCGATGGGAGCAGAATCAAAGGCAGCGGCGATTTATCCATCTTTCGCCGGTTGACGATTTATGAGGTACTGTCCATACATCATTGCTGTGGCAATGATTAGCAGATAGTCATACGGTGCTCGAAACCGCAAACGGGGGAAAAACAGACTATGGAAGACCGCTGCTAGAAGATAGACCGCTATCAGCATTTTTGTTTCAGAGGTGAGGTCTCTTTTCATAAACAATAGGGCGACGCACGTTAATAGAAGCACATAGTAAGATATGGCGACTGCGACCGAAGCTAGCTTCTGTGATTTGACCTTAGTGTATAAGTCGTCACGGAAAGAAAAGAACTGAAGGAATTTGCCTGCAGTTAGGGTAGCGTAACGCTTATAGTCTGATCTGACATAGTTCAAGGCCCGGCGTCCAAACGCTCGGTCAACTTCAACCTCATTTAGCCTTCTATTGGACCCGAGTGCAGCATACTGACGCTTCATATCAACATTCGTGCCTGTCCTTGGCGTGGCGTCAGGAACCACACCGATCAAGAAGTTAACCCCACCGTTTGTCGATATGGCTGGTGCATGAAACACAACCGTGTTACGAATGATCCATGGACTGATAGCCAGCAAGCAGATCAGGCATGATAGATATACTTTAGGCCTTTCAGAGCGTGACTTGTACCATATCCATAGCATGAAACATGCAGGGACCAACGCCATACCCGGAACAGTTAATATGAGCAGCGCAGAGAAAAGCCCAAACCAAATGCTGTTTCTGAAAGAGATTTTTCGCATCGCGATATATAAGAGAGCGAGAAGGTAGGTCGCACTGATGGCTTGCGGATACAAAAACAGGCTCGTGGTGACTATCAGCGGGTAGATAGCAGCATATATGCCTGCAGCTTGGGCGATCTTGGTGGTATACTTCAGAATAACGATTTTCATGACAAGAACCACATTGATGATACATAACAGTGCATTGCACCATCGGCATAACATGATGCTGAGCCCCGCACTGCGCAACAATGATAAAAACAGTGGGTATCCGATGGGGCGGTAGGCTGTGAGGTTCACACCATCGCTTGAATAGATACCTTTGTGAATCAGATTGTCAGCCAGAGCGATATAGATCTTCTCATCAAAAAACATTGGCTGATGCAACAGTAATAACCCTAATATCACTATCGATATCATGCACAAGACAACAGGCAATAACAATTGTTTTTTACTGATCATATTCGGCACTATACACCCGGTTTTGTTGGGATTTGATCATTTGTATCATAATGCATATTGTGACACAATGCAAATGGATTATGTGTGGTCGTAAGTGGAGGATGATTCGATTTATGAGGAGTTTAGCTCTTCCAAAATTGGTGTGGGCGGGTATGATATACGTTGCGATTATTGTATCTCTGTTGTTTGTGGCCAGAGGTATGAATGGATATGAACGAGCAAACTTCGGGGATCTGGTGTATGGACGCTCATGGAAGCCGTATTGTTATCGCACTCTAGTGCCTCTAGTCGTAAGGTCTATCACCTCAGCCATCCCTGCATCGGTGAGACAAAGCATAGAGCGCAGGGCGAATGACCGGCTGAACCAGCTACATCGAAGCCAGAGGGTCCGGCTTTGGTTCGAAGGCCTCCAGTGGGACCGGCACTACATAGTCGAGCACTTTGTGAGTGTGTTTGTGGTTTTCTGCTGCGTTTTAGCATATATGATTCTTATACTGAAAATATGTGACTATTGGATTGATATGGACCAAACAGTCAGATGCATTACGCCCGTTCTAGCGGGATTACTGCTGCCCTTGCATTTCAACTACTATAGTTACCTGTATGACCCCGGAACCTGGGTGGTCTTTCCTTTGGCTGTGTTATTTATCAGCCGTAAACAATGGTGGCCTCTGTTGTTGTTGTTCCCAATTGCTGTGCTTCAAAAAGAAACAGCCATATTGCTTGTTTTGTTGTGGATGATCCGGGTACGCAGTATTCAGCAACCACTTAAGGTGAGCGGAGCGCAGGTTGCGGTGATGCTCTGCGTGTACATAGCTGTAAAAGCTGTGATCACCCATATCTTTATCCATAATAGGGGATCATTTGTTGAGGTTCACCTGTTTGATCACAGTTTACCAATGGTCGTTCATCAACCTGTTGTGTTTTTGAGCGTTGTGGCTGGTATCGCGGTAATAGTAGCCCTAATTCGTTCGTTACGTTTCGAAGCACCTGGTTTCTTGCTATTAGGGTTTGGTCTCTGCTTCGCTGCCCAATTTGGATTGGCCATCTTTTTAGGGTTTGTTGATGAACTTCGAGGTTACTACGAGTTGCTGCCACTCATAATGCCCTTAGTGGTGGTGGTCATTGTGAGAAGCATGGGGCTAAAAGCGAATTTCAAGGTTAGTAAAATGGCTGGCTAGCCATTATAATAGTGGATGTGAATAGAATAATGACCGATCACCTGACCTCAACCACACGGAGGCTAAGATGACCGCTACGATAGTTAGTTGGATCCGCAAAAATAGGTATTACACGCTGTCGGCTGTCGTGGTGCTGTTGCTGGTCTGGTTCTCATACGACAACACATTTAGATATTGGTGGCGTATATGGGGCGATAAAGACGGATACTACAGTCATGGGTATCTCGTACCGTTTTTAGCAGGATACATCATCTATCTATGCAAAGACAAGCTCACAACAACCAACATGAAACCCAGTTTATGGGGGCTGCCATGGGTCATCGTTGCGGTTGGCTTAGTGGCTATATCTAAGCTTTCGCATTCATCGGCCATCGCCTCTCTCTCTATGCTGTTTTTAGCCACAGGATCAGTGTTGATGCTGTTTGGACGAAAATGGATGCGGATACTCTGGTTCCCAATCCTATACTGCGGATTGATGGTACCGCTGCCCAACACCTTGTTTGATGAAGTCTCCTATCCTATCCAACAACTGTCGACAGAGGTTGCTGCCCGTATTTTAAGTGTAATATACGACGTGACACGTCAGGGGATACTCATATCTCTACCCGGATATGAGCTACTGGTGGGGGCACCCTGCAGCGGTTTCAAAATCGGCATCTCAATGCTCACTTTCGCTACATTCTTTGCTATATATACAGGTTTGCCTAAATGGAAGCAGCTGATGCTGGTAGTCATTAGTCAGCCATTGGCGTTGCTTATTAACGGCATCCGTATAGCTGCTATCGGCGTGGCCGGCGTAAAGTGGGGAAGCGATGTAGCTGATCAAGTGCATAACTATGGTGGATATGTGGTGATCATTCTGGCATTAGCTGTGTTATTTGTGATTGGGAGGTGGTTTGGATGGCAGAACGAAGTATCACCGAAAAAGGGTTAAGACGTAATCTTGTCGTATTATTGGTTTGCTTGATATCTGCGATGTTATTCAACAAGCTGCTGCCTTCATGGCAGTCTGTCAAGGTCGATAGTATTAAGCCTGAGCTATTCCCGGTCATTGTGGGCGATTGGGTGGGGCACGACACTGATATTCCAGATGATGTGATGAAGTGGTTGAACCCGGATGCGGTTCTCTCACGACGCTATATCAACTCCGCAGGCGACACTGTGGATTTCATGGTCATCGCTGGCAGCAGTATGGAATCATTCCATGATCCGCACCTTTGCTTCCCCTCACAAGGGTTTACCATTTTCAGTGAAGATCCCATCAAGTATAACGTGATGGCTGATCATCCCGTCAGTGCTTTCGAACTGCAATTTACTAACCGCAGTGAAGGTGTACATGGACGCAGTATCTACTGGTACCGTACCCCGTATGGCACGACTCGTTCCATAGGTCTGCTGCGTGTTAGCCTGGGTGCCAGCCGGTTGTTCGGCACCGCTCAAAAGCAAGGATTCTTCATCCGGATGATCTCTATGGCGCCCATTGATCAACCTCTGCCGCAAAAGTCTATAGATGAGTTGACTGAGGCCTTTTTCTCGGTCGTTCAGAAAAAGATGCCGGAGATATTCTAGAGGCGATGCAGATCGCCTTTGTGTTACCGAAACTAGCTGTCGGTGGAGCGGAACGGGTCACCCTTTCGCTCATGAACATGCTGGCCGCTCGAGGGCATGATGTCTCGGTCATCACATTCTGGTCGTCTGGGTCATTGGCCACACTGCTGGATCCAAGGGTCAAGACCGTTGCGCTAGAAGTGAAGCGCAGCTATCAAGCCTCCAGCATGCTGGCTCAGGCATGGAAGGCGATAGCCCCTGATATAGTGCTGTCTGCTCTGAATACCGCCAACGCGGTCTGCTGTCACGCAAAGACTACCCACCGGCTCGAAACACCGCTGATCTGCGCCATTCATGCCAGGCTGTATGGAGAGGTGACAGGGCTCCCAGTGATCAGGCAGCGGATATGGGCTCAGATTACTCGTCGATACATTAAAGCTGCTGATATTATCACAACCCCATCGGAGGGAGTGACCGAGGAAGCCCGCCGATATTTCAAGGGTGCTGATGTGCGGACGATGCATAACGCCGTGATCTCACGAGAGAAATCAAAAGAGCCGCCTCACCGCCGCGATCGCAAACAGATTCTGTGGCTTGGGCGCCTTACTCCGCCTAAAAACCCCCAATTAGTCATCAACGCATTCGCTCAATATGCCCGCCAACTAGACTGGAGGCTACAGATAGCGGGAGATGGTCCGTTGAAGGGCTCACTGGTCAACCTCGTGGCAAAGCTGGGGGTTAGCGACAGAGTGTCAATGCTGGGCGAAGTGGCTGATCCTGGTGATTTGCTGTCAAAGGCTGGTTGTTTGGTGTTTGCTTCCCGCTCTGAAGCATTGCCAACCGTGATCATAGAGGCGATACAGTGCGGTATTCCGGTCGTGGCGACGGATACGCCTTGTGGGGTCAAAGAGCTGTTAATAGGGGCCAACTATGGATATCTGGTGCCTTTGAACGACCCAGGCACAATGGCGGATGCCATCAAGCGGGCCTTGCCAACCAACCCAGCCGTTCCAAATGCATTTCTGTCCCGATATGAGCCAGAGACGGTGTGCCGCCGGTATGAAGAACTATTTGACGAGGTTGTGAAAAAAAAGGCTTCAGGAGTTTGAACTTCTGAAGCCGAAGAGTAAGACAGACTGGTTTACCAGCCTCGTTTTGCCAGCCGTTCATTTTCTGGGATGTCTGAGCAGTTAATACCCACCATAGGCTCACCAAGGTCTTCCGATATTTCAACCAAAATCTTGGGGTCATTGTAGTGTGTGACTGCCTGAACGATGGCCTTAGCCCGTTTCAGTGGATCGCCCGACTTGAAGATGCCTGATCCGACAAATACAGCTTGTGCACCAAGCTTCATCATCAGAGCAGCATCTGCAGGTGTAGCTACGCCACCGGCTGAGAAGTTAGGTACGGGCAGTTTACCGGTTTTGTGTACCTCGAGAACCAGCTCGTACGGAGCCTGCAAATCTTTAGCGGCGGTCATGAGCTCTTCAATCCGCATCCCCTGGATACGCCTGATATCGCCCATCACAGTGCGCATATGGCGGACTGCCTCAATCACATCACCGGTGCCTGCTTCACCCTTAGTTCGAATCATGGCAGCACCTTCACCACAACGGCGGAGTGCTTCACCAAGGTTGCGGCAACCGCAGACAAAGGGCACTTTGAAATCATGTTTGTAAATGTGATACTGCTCATCTGCGGGGGTGAGAACTTCGGATTCATCCACGAAGTCAACGCCGAGTTGCTGCAGAATTTCAGCCTCTACGAAATGCCCAATACGACACTTCGCCATCACAGGAATTGAAGCGACCTTCATGATCGACTTGATGATTTTGGGATCCGTCATGCGAGCTACGCCGCCTTGGACACGGATGTCGGCGGGAACTCTTTCCAGCGCCATCACTGCGGATGCGCCAGCTTCTTCGGCGATGGCCGCCTGCTCAGCATTCGTGACGTCCATAATGACCCCACCTTTGAGCATTTCTGCCAGTCCGATTTTCGTACGCCAGGTTGAAGTTTGTGTATCGCTCATGCTTATCATTGCCTCTGTATTCTTGTCAATCGGTGTCGTTCAATTCCATTATACTTTGCTTATCAATTTGAGGCAAAATCATGGGTTGATGCCAGCAGCGAGTGGGGTGTCCTTACGAGACACCCCTTCACCCCTCATTGATCGATTACAACTCCATTTTGACGCTGTTAAGAGATTTACTTATCTTGTCGATCGTTTCTAGTATGTGCATTTTCGTGAAGGCGTTCAGAGGAGCTTGGTTGATCGCCTTGAGTGCGCTGAGTATCTCCTTGAGCTTGGCTCTGCAGATGATCCGGCTGTCGACCGTCAAGCCGGTGGTTTCCTTGCTGGCTAGTGCAATAAGTCTGCCAAACCAGGCTTGTTGGAGCATGGCCCGCAGTTCAGTTACATTTCGTCCAGCGCGAAGCTCAGTGCATATATTGTTGTCAAGTGTGGTGATCAGTTCCATCACGTTGAATACATTCGCCTTAGGTGCTTGCTTGAAAGCATTATTGGATATCTTGCTGAGCACATCCGGTTGGGTCATCGCATTCAACACGGTGATCTGTGTGCTGCTAAGCTGGTCACGAACAGGCTGATCCCACCTGTATGCGGGCGTCGTCGCCACTTCAATGTCCACGAACGGGTTAGGTGCCAGTTTTTGGTAGATGCTAGACGGGATGAAGTCGTAGGCGTCAGCAGCCAGGCAGCCTTTGGTTATTAGCGACACAACCCTGCGCTGATCGAGGTCAGAGACTTGAGTGAGGCTGGGCTTAGAGTCCATATCCCCCTTATAGTCCCGATAGGTATGACTACCGCCCAGGAAACCGGCCAGGCTGTAAAACTGGCTGTTGTAGATGCGCAGGAAGCTAATAAACTTGCGTGTCAGTTGGTAGTAACTCTGACCCGGCAATATCGCACTGGTCTGTAGTTTCGGGATGGTCTTCTTGCAGATCGACATCATGGTGGAATAGAAATCGATGGGGTTCTTGGCCAGGTCGAATCTGACTATATGCGGGTCCAGGTTGTCGGCCATTTCATCGCCCTGCCACTGCAAACCCGGCTTTGATGCTTCGGCCGCTATCGCCTTGAGATAGGGCAATTCGTCTGTTGGATTTTTTGCATCGTTGAATGAATAGCCATACTTGATGGCAAACATATCATATTCCCCGATGTTGTCGCTCCAATACATAGAGTTCTTGCTTATTAACGCACCGATGTTGAACGGTGTGTAGTCCATGACACTGCTTGTGATGCCGTGTATTTTCAGCCACTCAATGTCTTTGAGCTGCGTCATGGTGGGGTTAGTGGATGCAATGAAATTGTGTCGTAAACCAAGAGAGTGTCCAAACTCATGCGCCACAATGCTGCGGATATATTGCTGTACATAAGCGTCACGGCTGATAGGTGTGGCACCATCAGCCATCATCAACTCTGAGAACTCGCTGCCCATCCAGGCGTTGAACGCACTATCATGCTGATAGCAGCAGCCATATGGATTTCCGGTCTGTTTTGGCATGGGACTCAGTTTGGGGTCGGTGGGGACGGCACTCCCAGCGATCATGACATCAAATTCGGTGCCTGTAAATCTAACCATATTGGCATCAATGCATATGCCTGCATTCAGTACCTCGCCGGTAATCGGATTACGCCTGAACAGCGATATGGCGTATGCCGCTTCGGGCGATGCCACCCAGCGCACGATATTGTAGCGCATATCTGCATAATCCCAGTCTGCATTATCAGGCATCTGGTTCACCACTATGGCGTCTTTGATACCGACCTGTTCAAATGCGCGGTTCCACCACTTCAAACCGGATGCTATGCTCTCACGGTATTCTGAGGGTATCGCATTATCAAGCCACCAGACAATTGGTTTAACGGGTTCACTGATGGCGGCACTGGGATCTTTCTTTTTAAGGTCCCATCGAGAGATATACCTGACCATGGCATCATCCGTGCGGCGGTTTAAGTCCTGGTATTGCGTGAAGAAATAGCCGACTCGTCCATCTGCAATTCTAGGAGTATAGTTGCTCTCTGCTAAAAAGAAGAGGTTCCAGCAAATATTGATCGGTATGCTTCGCGGATCATATAGCGGGTTGCTGTTATATCCACTCATTGAACTAGTTTCCGGACCATCTTTCGACAGCTTCTGCATGTTGATGAGTGATTCCGCCACTATATTGTCAGGAAACACTTTCAGGTTCTTGATGTAACTCTTCTCACGGTCGATGCTGTAAGCACCTTGATTCAAGCTGGCGGTGGAACTTGTGATATCCGCTAAATCCGACAGAAATATGTCCGATATGTTGATCAATAAAGTTTTACGTTCGTCGCTCTTTGCTTCTATCTTGAACGACTGGATGTAGGATCCGGGGAAGGCTCGATCGGCTGCTTTTGCCAATGGCAACGAGGGATCGACGCGGAATTTCAGATTCGGCACCACCCATACCAGCTTGTCATCTCCCAGCTTTTGCATTTCGAACATGATGTCATCTACTGGGTAGCCTGCGACAAGAGATCCTCCGCCAGCACCGCTGCTTAGGGTGCACTGCAGGAGCAGATTCTTTCCGAGCTTCGCCTCCGGCACTTCCAGGTATATGGTGTCTTTGTTTCCGGTCTCTGTCTTGCGATAAAGAGTCATGGCCCCATCTAGCTTTTTGAAATCCTTAGTGATCTCTTCGATGGTTTTGTCTTTTTTCTTTTCGTCAGCAGCGGTCGCAAGTTTAGCGTCGGTGCGTTCCCATTTCAACTTGGCATCCGCGACCGCGTCTCCACCCATGGGGAAGTTCGTGATCACCACATCAAGCTTGATGATATCGCCACTTGATGCTTCGATGACCATGTCACCCTGGTAGCTGATGGGTTTGTTGCCAGATTCCGTGTATTTATACTTCAGTTGTACCGCTGGGATATCTCCCTGCTTCGCGGTATCAACGACTTCATACTCCGATGTGGCGGCCACTGAACCAGGCAGCAGACCGGCCTTGAGTTCCTTTTTCCACTTCAACCCCTTCACAATAGGTTTATCTGTAAAAATCGGCTGAAGGGCTAGTGCCTTGCGGGCTTGGATGGCCTTAGCCTGGTCGTTCATATCGCCGTAGCCTTCCCAGCTGGCCGAGACGAAGGTTCCATCGCGTTTGATGACAGTCATCGCCTTCTGCACCGGTGCATCGTCCTTCTGGGGTACCTTTTCGCCATTGACAGTCATCTGCACATTTTCGGATGTCGTCGTCCTGCTGATATCTCCGCCTTCGGCGACCGCCGTGACCAGGCGCACGATATCGTAGTGGTTCTCAATCGTGGCTTTGCCCTCAGGTGTATCTTGCGTGATCGTCAGCTCTGTCTTATACACCGTGCGCCAATTCGGTGCGTACTTATGGATCAACACAAGCGAGGTGGGCTGATCAGGCTTAGCATCTTTTGTGGCAGCCACCGGTTTAGCAGGTGCCGCCGGTTTAGGTGCCGGTTTGGCGGATACCAGGGAGCAGGCCATCACGATGGCACAGGAGACGGCGAAAAGTGACTTCATCTAGAAACCCCTCAATATGAGTTTGGGTGAATTGTTACATAGAAATGCTCTGTGCTTTATGTTACCGCGGAGAGGTGTTTGTAGACAACATGCCACGTCCAGGCTATACCTGATCGGTGTGCTGCCTTCGAAGTTGCCCACAGGCCGCGGCGATATCTGCACCACGCTCCTGCCGGATAGTGGTTGGGATGCCATGCGACTGCAGGTTTAACTGGAAGCTTAATGCCGATTTGGCTGACGGACTTCGAAACTGCGACATGCTGTCCACAGTATTCCACGGGATGATATTCACATTGCCTATCCATCCGTGCAGCCGTCTGGCCAGTTGGTCTGCTTGCTGAGGGGAGTTGTTCACTCCATCGATTAGTAGGTATTCAATGGTCACCTTACGGCCGGTCTGTTCAGTGTAGTATCGTCCAGCATCCAGAACCTCAGATATGCTCCAACGTTTCGCTATCGGTATGATTTCAGCCCGGGTCGCATCATCGGGAGCATGTAGAGAGATGGCCAAAGTAAATCGAGGCGACATATCTGCCAGCTCCCGCATCACAGGCACTATACCAACGGTGCTGACCGTGATGGAACGCTCACTGATGCCGACCTGCTGGTTCAGTATTTCAATGCTTGCTAATACTGCAGATAAGTTCCAAAGCGGTTCGCCCATGCCCATATAGACGACGTGAGAGATGCGTTCACCGGTGATCTGCTGTATCGACAGAACTTGATCAATGATCTCTCCCTGTGTCAGATTTCGGAGAAATCCCGACTGGCCTGTTGCGCAGAAACGACAACCGGCGGCACATCCCACTTGTGTGCTGACGCAAACTGAGTGCCGGTCGTGATAGGGGAGGTAGACCGATTCGACATTCGCCTTGTCCGCCAACCCAAATAGAAACTTGCGTGTTCCGTCGGTGGCTTGCTGGCTGTCGATCACCTGCAGCCTGTCGATGGAGGCGGTCTGTTTGAGTTTCTGTCGTAGTAATGCAGGAAGGTTAGTCATCGCATCAAAGTCACTAACCTGGCCGTTGTATATCCACTGGGCGAGTTGTTTGGCGCGGTACGCTGGCTCAGCAAGCTGTAAGCAAAACTCGCTAAGCTGGTTGAGTGAGTATCCGAAGAGGTTGTATTGCATCAGAAAGGTGAGGTGCCTGCGTTCAAACACCTCACCGTAAATACCTACTTGGCTGGAGTGTTCAGTCTTTTTAATACGGGGTCAGTGATATCAATAGCCCCGTAAACTACGTTTTGAGGGTTCATGCTGAAGACTAAGTTAATCTTTTGCTCTTTTGCGACAGAAGCAACTGCTACTTTAATGTCAGCAATCAGTGCGAGTCTTTTCTCATCTCGCATGCGAAGAATCGACTGGTTGGCGTCAGTCATCATTTGTTTGAAGGTGTTTTCATTGTTCGCAGCCTGAGCCCGCATCGTATCGAACTTCGTCTTTTCGTCGGCTGTCATCGCCTGACCCTTCGCGGCCAGTACGTTGAAATCAGCAACAAACTGCGTGGCTTTTGCTTCAAGCTCGGTAGATCGCTTTTTCTGAGCGTCATCCTTAGTGGCGGATGTGACGATCTTGGCGTATTCATCAATCTCTTCGGGAGTGAGCACCAATACTTTTTGCAATGAGTCGAAATTGGCAGTGACCTGATCGTTTTTAGCCTTCAGTTCCGCCTCCATCGTCTCGCGTTTGGAATATCCATTGATAGCTTTTTCCATATCAATGACGCCGAATACTGCCGATTGGGCAAAACTGGGGATTGAAATCGCCATCAAAGCGACAGCGATTAGGAGAGCGTGACGCATCATGCGGATCATACAGGTTCCTCCAAATGTCATTACCGGTGCATGTTACCATTCACCATAATACGTGACAGATGGCAATATAACAAGGTTACGCGGGGTTTCTTGACTTTGCTTACCATAGAAAGTATTATAGATAGTGTCAGATACGCATGATCACACCGGATGGAGTCAGTAATGCAGGGTAAAACCAAAATTCTTCGTGTCCGTCACAAACGGCAACTGGAGATTCAGAAGGCTCGCAAGCGTGCAGGTACCATCGCCAAAAAGGCAATGAACAAGCACCTGAAGTAGCAGAATTTGGGGAGGCGATGTTAATTCATCGCCTCCCCGGTTTTTCAAGCTATCCGAAGGTCAAGCCCGATATCGCAAGCTATTGCAGAGTGGGTGAGAGCCCCAACTGAAATGATGTCTACCCCAGTTTCAGCAATGGACCACACCGTCTTCAGATTCACACCGCCAGATGCCTCCAGCTTGCAGCGTCCGTTCACGTATGCCACACACGCCTTCATCTGCGGGAGGCTCATGTTGTCCAGCATGATGATATCGGCCTTTGAGCTTAGCGCCTCAGTCACCTGATCAAATGTGTCACACTCCACCTCGATGGTCATCGTATGGGGTATGTTTTCTTTTGCACGATTGACCGCGGCGGTGATGCTGCCGGCGGCAACTATGTGGTTGTCTTTGATCATCACTGCGTCATACAAAGCCATTCGATGGTTGCTTGCCCCGCCAACGCGCACAGCGTATTTTTCAAGGTTGCGCAACCCGGGAGTGGTCTTGCGGGTATCACAAATCTGAGCATTTGTGGAAGCCACGGCCTGAACGTATTGCTGCGTCATGCTGCTGATGCCGCTTAACCGCTGCATGAAATTCAATGAGACTCGCTCACCAGTCAGCAGGCTGCGCGCCCTTCCTGAGATCCGAGCCAATACTGCACCTTTATAAAACACCGCACCGTCTGACAGAACTGCTTCTACCAACACATCCGGGTCGATTTGCTTAAACACTTCGTGGACAAGGGGAATGCCACATAGTATGCCGGATTGTTTGGCAATGTAAATGCCTTCAGCCATAGTATCTTCATCTACTGTAGTGAGTGTGCTGATATCACCAGGCCCAACATCTTCAAGAAGGGCTAAACTTACTATCCGAGAAACTTCAAATTGACCAGGCGGAATAATCCAAGCCCTACTCATGATCGGGTGACCTCCAAGATGCCATCTATAGCGATTAATAATGGGAAAGGATCTGAAACATGGGGCGGGATATCCAGTGATAGCCGATATTGGGCATGACCATCTGGAAGACGGTTCAGTTGTTTCCACGACTGTACATGAAATCCTATGGCCTTCAGTTGGTCATTCATATCTTGCAGTGAGCCAACGACGTCGACGACAACCACCACATCAGCATGGTTTGTTTTGAGAATCCTTCGCTCAAGAATAGTCGCACTTGTCAGTGTTCCGACTGCCAATACAGAGCCGACTAGAGCAAATAGGTAATAATGAGTGCCAAATCCACAGGCTAGGCCCACGGCAGCACTCACCCACATACTGGCGGCAGTGGTAAGTCCTCTGACTTCCACACCCTGGTGTATGATGGTGCCAGCACCGAGGAAGCCGATACCAGTTACAACTTGCGCAGCGATGCGAGTGGGGTCAGCAGCCGATCCAGCCGCTTCATGGGACACAGTCGCAAACATCGCTGCACCCAGCGCCAATAGGATGTGAGTGCGTAAACCGGCAGGGCGATTGGTCAGCTCTCGATTGAGACCGATCATGCCACCTAATAGCGCAGCCACGAATAAGTTGACTAAGTTCATTTCGTCCATAAATACATAGTACCTCTGACCTACTGCCATTGTGTAGATACAAAGGGTAAACTGAATTGCTGACCGTAAATAATGGCTGTATAAGCAAAATACTGGGTTTTACGCATACCACTTGACAAAACCCCCTGATGCAGGATACAGTTTATGGCGGTCTCTATCAGTTTCGGCTGGATAGATACAATAGACATAAGAGGTGGAATTCATAGCAGCAGCATCCAAAAATAGTGTTCCAACGCGGTGTGGTTTTGCCACGATCGTTGGAAAGCCCAACGTAGGCAAATCTACGCTCATCAATGCACTCATGGGCATCAAAGTGGCACCGACGACCAATCGTCCGCAAACAACCCGTCGATCTGTCAGAGGTATACTTACTGATGGCACCCAACAGGTGATCTTTGTGGATACGCCCGGATGGAGTCGACCTACTGATCTTCTCGGCAGCTATATGAGAGGGCAGATCACAGAGTCGATTCAAGATGTCGATGCGCTACTATGGGTGGTTGATTTGCGAAAACCTCCAGGTGAAGAAGATGCCGCTGTGGCACAAATGCTGCAGCACATGATTGAAAATGTGCTGATTGTTGGGAACAAACTGGACGCTGCAAAACGGCCGATGGATGCAGAAGCCGCTTATCGGGCACTCATGCCTGATACGGTGCCTTATATCGCCATTTCTGCTTTGAAAGACGCCAAGTCGGTCAATAGGCTAAAAGCGATGGTCTTTGGGTTGATGCCTGAAGGGCCGCTGCTCTACCCTGACGACATGAAATCGGACCAGAGCCGCACAGACTGGGCTGAGGACATCATCCGTGAGCGTCTGATGACTAACCTGGACGACGAATTACCATATTCAGTGGCCGTCAAGATCGCTGAATGGACAGAACGTGAAAATGGCATGCAGTTCATCGATGCTGTCGTCATTGTAGAACGCGAAACACACAAGGGCATCGTGGTTGGAAAACACGGTCAGATGTTGAAAGTGGTGGGTTCTGAAGCCAGAGAGCAACTGGAAATCATGCTGAATACTCGCATCTTCCTTCAGCTTGAGGTGATGGTGATGGATGACTGGCGTCGTGATGAACGAAGCATGGGAAAACTGGGATACGGCCTTTCCGAATAGATAACAACGGAGAGTTTACATATATGGCTAAGAAACTGATAATCGTGGAATCGCCTGCCAAGACGAAAACACTCAAGAATTTCCTTTCAGACGAGTATGTCGTGGAAGCCTCAATGGGGCATGTCCGTGACCTGCCGGAGAAGCGGCTGGGAGTTGATGTAGAGAACAACTTCGAGGCGGAATATGAGAACCTTGATAGTCGATCGACTGTTCTGACCACTTTACGACGTGCCGTCAAAGGTGCTGACGAAGTCTTCCTGGCAAGCGACCCTGACCGTGAAGGTGAGGCGATTGCCTGGCACCTCCAGCAGGCATTGAAGCTAAAATCGCCCAAGCGCATTGAGTTTAATGAGATCACACGCAGTGCGGTGATCTCCGCACTTGAGAACCCTCGTGAGATCAATATGGACCGCGTCGACGCTCAGCAGGCCCGGCGTATCCTAGACCGGATCGTGGGTTATAAACTCAGCCCTTTGCTTTGGAAAAAGGCGCGACGGAATAACCTCTCGGCAGGCCGAGTTCAGAGCGTAGCCGTGAAGCTGGTGGTCATCAGGGAACGCGAAATCCAGGCATTCGTGCCCCAGGAATACTGGTCGGTAACTGCTAAGCTTAGCCCAGATGGAGAGACCCAAACATTTGATGCTCACCTGCGTATGTATCGCGGTGAGAAGCTTGAACTCGTCAGCCAGGAGCAGACTGACAAAGTATTGTCCGACCTGCACGATGCAGAATACCGTGTAGCCGAAATCCGCAAGTCTCAGCGCAAGCGAAAACCGAGTGCTCCCTTCATCACCAGCACGTTGCAACAGGAAGCGGCCCGCAAACTGGGTTACAGTGCGCGCCGCACGATGCAGATAGCTCAACAGCTGTATGAAGGAATCGAACTGGGCGCGCAGGGTTCGGTTGGTATGATCACTTATATGAGAACTGACTCCACACGTGTCAGTAATGAAGCTCAGGTTCAAGCACGGGAGTATATTAAAAGCACATTTGGTGCCCAATATATGCCGAAGACGGCTCCGATATACAAAACCAAAGCCTCTGCGCAGGACGCGCACGAAGCGGTTCGTCCGACGAGTGTATTGCGTACACCCGATGAAGTAAAGCAGTATATGAATGCTGAGCAGATGAAGCTTTATCGGTTGATTTGGATGCGGTTCCTGGCCAGCCAGATGTCCGAATCGATCATGGATGTTGTGTCGGTTGACATACTAGCCAATGAATATCTTTTCCGTGCCACCGGCAGCACGATGAAGTTTGAAGGCTTCATGAAAGTGTATATCGAAGGCACTGACAACAACGATAAAAATGAAGATGACGGTCCCGCATTACCGGAACTCAGCGAGAAGCAGCTACTGCAGCTTCTGACACTGCTGCCTGTACAGCATTTTACTGAACCACCGCCCCGATATAGTGAGGCCACTTTGGTGAAGGCACTAGAGGAAAACGGGATAGGACGGCCCAGCACCTACGCCAGCATTTTGGGTGCGATCGTCGACCGAAAGTATGTCACCCTGGCCCAAAAGCGGTTCACTCCGACGGCACTCGGCGACGCGGTGACCGACTATCTCGGCATGTTCTTTTTAGATGTGATGGATATTCAGTTCACCGCTAATATCGAGAAGGAGCTTGACAATGTAGAGATCGGTCAGCAGAGCTGGCGGTCTGTATTGGCTTCTTTCTACGGACCTTTTGAGACACATCTAAAAGAGTGCGAAGAGAGCCCGGAGAGGGTTCGGATTATCCCCAAGGAAACCCCGTACATCTGCCCGAATTGCGGCGGTAAAATGCTGCTGCGTGAAGGCCGATTTGGACCATTCCTGGGATGCGAGAAATATCCCGAGTGCACAACCATCATGAAAGTGACCGCAACGGGGGAACCGGCTCCGCCCGACCGCCCAAGCGATCAGGTTTGTGAAAAGTGCGGTTCGCCGATGGTGATCCGTTATGGTAAATACGGCGACTTCCTTGCCTGCAGTGCCACAGGATGCCGGACACGCCGACCACTCGACTCTGGGATTGAAGTGCCCTGTCCGAAGTGCGGAAAAGGCCATATCGTTAGAAAACGCAGCAAGCGTGGCCGCTACCTTTACGGTTGCGATACCTACCCGGATTGTGAATTCGTGGTATGGAGCAAGCCGACGGGGGATATGTGTCCAAACTGCAACTCGCTGCTGGTTGAGAAAACCGCCAGAGGACAGGCGCCTACAATCATCTGCAGCAATGCTGAGTGCGGATACGAAAAAGAGACCGAATAGTCACACTGCAGTCAATCGAATAATGCCTGGCACATGCACTGTGTCAGGCATTTCTTTTATTGGCAGCATTAGCGTGGTATCTTAGCATTGGCGTAATATTCTGGAGGTGTCTGAATGGCTAACGTGAGCGTACAAGCAGGGATATGTGGATTTGTAACCAAGATTAAGGCGACATGTGATGAAGAGCAGATGGTGTCTTTCACCATAGTGAGTGACTGCCCCAATATCCAAAAGCTGGCTGAAGCGATGCCATCGGTTGATGCATACGACGAAATCGGTGCAGGCTATGATGGTGAACTATTGAAAACCACCAGGATCTATTGCAAAGGATGCTGCAGCGCCTGCGTGGTGCCCAATGCGATATTCAAAGCGATGCAGGTGGTCGGTGGACTGGCTCTGCCAGCACCGATTATGATTAACCTCATCAAATAGCAGACACAGCCTATAACTTATATGCCCAGTTGAGTTTCAAATCATCGCATGGAGACGGCATCATGAAGGCCATCGCAATCTTGCTCATCTTAGCGTTGTTTGGCAGCGTTGTATGCATGGCTGCAGCACCACCAGTAGCCAGTTATACCCCGGCTGTTCATGTCGGAATCGATGTAGTCGATAGTGCTGATGGACGGTATATCCGAGGCGTATACGAAGGCCAAGACTCGTTGTCGCTAACAGACGGTGTCACGCCCCTGAGTTCATTTATATACTTCAAACTGACGGATGATGTCCGGCGAATGGTTGGCAGCCACTGTTTTGTAGTGGTCGACTTTTTCAACGAAGGCATGATGAATGCCTATCTGGAATACAACTCCACGAGCATGCTTTATCACATGTCGCCCTCGTTTCTGCTGACAAACACTCAAAAATGGGATAGAGTTTTCATTGAGCTTAACAATGTGGCGTTTACCGGCCAGCAGAACAGCGGAGCCGATTTCCGTATCTCCAGCATGCCCAGAGGTCGTATCGCTCGTGTGGAACTCTATACGGACGATCCTGGGTTACCGAAGAGAAACACTGCTGAACTTCTCAAGAACATGAAATCCAAATACGACGCCAGCTCACATGGCATGTTCTACACATTCGGTAATGACGCGGATGAAGGCGTGGCCACGTTGTATAAAGCACTCGGTGTGACAAGTGTCGAGAGTTACGTCACCTGGGAGACGGTAGAGAAGAAGCAAAAAGGGTCATGGGACTGGTCGCAATGGGATAAGCAAGTCGCTTCCCTCAAAGCGGCGAATATGAAGTGGGTTCCGTTCCTCATTCTGGGTCCGGCGTACTCAACCCCTGGCTGGTTCCGAGAGAGCCGGGAGCACTATCCCAGCGTATGCCTGGAACACAACATCGCCAGTAAGGTGGAGTCGCTCTGGAACCCAAACCTTCCGGCGTATATCGATCGGTTCATCGCTGAGTTTGCCAAACGCTATAAAGACACTGGCGTGATTGAATCTGTGCTATTAGGTATTCAAGGCGATTTCGGCGAGGCGATATACCCGGTATCCGGTGGGGGATGGACGTTCCTGATACCCGGTGAATACCACGACCATGCCGGTTTTTGGTGCAATGATCCATATGCGCTCAAAGATTTTCAAAAATATACCCAAAAGAAATACGGTAGTATCAAGAACCTTAATAGGACTTGGAAAACCTCATATCTATCGTTCGAAGAGGTGATGTTGCCTGCTCAGAACGAGCAGCAAATCAGTGGCCTGATGAGCGACGCCCAAGCCAACAAACCTGGCATTCGCCGGAGATGGCTGGACTTCGTGGAATGGTACCGAGCCTCAATGACCAACTGGTCAGAATGGTGGATCAAGACCACTCGCAAGTATTTCCCAACGACGCCCATATACCTGTGTACAGGCGGTGATGCACCACCTGAGCATGGGTCCCAGTTTGCCGAACAAAGTCGCGTGGCTGCGAAATATAAGGCTGGTGTCAGGATTACCAACGAAGGGTCTTATTATCCCGGCAACTTCTCGATCACCCGGTGGGTGGCCTCCGCATGTAAGCAGTATGGCACCTATTTCGGCTTTGAGCCTGCAGGTGAGGAAAATGAAACGGGGATAGTCGCCCGGATATACAACGCCACCACCTCCGGTGCT
Organism: Armatimonadota bacterium; assembly: GCA_963677485.1. Taxonomy (GTDB): domain Bacteria; phylum Armatimonadota; class HRBIN16; order HRBIN16; family HRBIN16. The sequence goes on from OY781964.1 coordinate 4,609,352, forward strand.
AACCAGTTGCATGACTACGCCACGAATGTGACAGCCTCACAGACTCGGACGGCCGCGCAACAGCAGAATCTGCAATGGCTGTTCCATGTGCAGAAGCCCGTGGTACCGGTTGCTTTATGGTATCCCAATGTACACATGACCATTAGTCGAGGTGGATTCTTCGAGACAGCACAGAAGCTGCGTGACTACACAGATTACGACTATATTGATGAGACCATCCTGCGGCATGGTGGCTTAAATGGTCACAAGATACTGGTCATGGCTCACGGCAGCATCATTGAGCAGACAGATGCCCAAATCATCGCCAAGTGGGCGGCTCAGGGTGGGCGGGTGATCATCAAAGATATCCCAACATTTGAGAGTGTCGAAGGTGATCATAAACCTGATTCGCTGTTGAAGGCCAAAGCACGCAGTGTGTCCGGCTGGGATCAGTTTGCCGATGCGCTCAGAGAAGCTATGGCAAAGTTATCGCTGCCGGTTGTTGACCTTGCCGCTGATGAGCTCTTTAGCACCCAGATATCACCGGACAAGTTCTTGTTCTACAATATGGGCCTAAAGGATGTTGTTGCGAAGGCCATTGTGCATGGCAAGTCATACAGCCTGCTGGTGAAAGCGGGCAGCATCAACGAGCTGACATTGCCTGTTTCTGACGTCCACAATGTAAAGGGTAAAGGAGCGGCGAAGTGAGCCAGCTAGAGCGGTTTGGAGTGTCGATGGATGGGGAGCTGCTTGACAGGTTTGACGCCTTGATCAAGCAGCGTCAGTATGGCAACAGATCAGAGGCGATTCGTGACCTCGTCCGGAAGGAACTTGTTGAGGAGCAGTGGACCGATCCTGATGCTGAGGTGATGGCTGCCGTCACACTGGTCTACCATCACGATAGTAGTGAACTCGCATCGAAACTGACCGAGATTCAACATGATGTCCATCATCACATAGTCTGCACCACCCATGTTCATATCGATCACCACCACTGCATGGAGGTGATGATCGTCAGGGGGCCTAGTCATACCGTGCAGACTATTGCCAACGCCTTGATCAGCACTAAAGGCGTATTACATGGCCATTTGGTCAGCACCACTTCTGGCCGAGATATCTAACAAGCATCCGCCGGTGCTGACGCGGCCGCCTTGGCTGTATCTTACGCGTCACGCTGAGGGACAGATCGATATGCGAATGGCTATTCGTCTTTATTGCAGCCAAATGTTGCCTATGTCCGGGGCGGTCTGACCGTAGGCTAATGGTTGCAGAAGGCTTAAGACCGCGCCGGTCTGGCGGATAGCCATGAAAGATATGTGTCAGGATCAAGACCGGCGCGGTCTATAGACGGTGGCCTCCGCAGGCGTACTGACAGACCGCCCGGACATAGCCAACTAAGTTGCGAAATGTATGCGTTACCTATTGGGCTGCCACTCAATAACGTGCTGTTGTGCAGGCTACCTTAGACTGCTGGGCTGGGAGCTGACTGGCCAGTTGTCCGATCGAAAAGGCATCGCCGGGAATCCTGCTCCGTTGTAGAGGTTAATATCGGGAGAATCCGCCCATCCAAACCTGACGGCTACCGGCATCGACACATACACGCTGCTGGCCCACACGCGGTCGCCCACAATAAAAGCATCAGCAGGGTACCATTTACGGTCCGACCCGGCGATGAAGAAATCACGGACCGTGCCTGATCTGCCTACAAGTCCACCCACGGTGTTCACAAAGCTCACCATCGCCTGGTTTCCCATCAGGGACAATTGGCTAAATTGAGGGCCTGTGTAATCTACAGGTAGTTTGTAGTGCTTGTTGATGGCGGTGAGTGCAATACGCTGGGCAATCAACTTCTTGTATTGCGGTATCGAATCCGGCAGCTCTGACAGGTCGATGATGTTGACCAGTGTCGTCGATTTGGCGATCCGGGCGGCTGCCGATTGCGAATCCCGCATCTCTGCCCACAGGCTATTGTTGATAGATAGGGAAGTGGTCGTCTCTGTGTCAGAAGGCAGTTGCACCACCAAGAACGGCAGATCGTTGTTGCCCCAGTCTGCGCGCCAACCCTTGATTAAATCCGCCAGGTGAAATCGGTAGCGGAAAGCATCACCGATGTCGGCTTTGCCCTGATACCAAACAACACCTTTGACGGTGTATGGAACAAGAGCCGCAATCAGGCTGTTATACAACGCGTACTGGTCGAAGCGGCTCATTCTGCTCTTGGCGAAGACGCTGATACTGGCCTTTGTCTTGGGGCTCATCCATTGGGTAATCGCACTGCTATCTGCCGACACCACGATGATGCCAACCGGCACATTGAGCTGCTGTCGGAGCTGCCGACCGAAGAAATAGCCAATGGCACTGGTGTTTGCAGCAAACATGTTCTGTGCGGACATCCACGTTGGACTCGCATGTTTTAGTTGGCTAGGTTGATCGGTAGATACTGTGAACAGATGCAGGCTGGAATCCGGCGCAGTGTTCACGAAGCTGGCATAATCGGACGTCTTCAATACCGGCACGCTCAGGTTCTCGTCGCCACATAGAAGCCACACTTCGCCTACATACACGTCGGTGATGTTGATCTCGTTGTTACCAGCTGCTGTCAGGGTATACGGTCCGCCTGCGGGCATCTGCTTCAGTTTAATGGACCATCGTCCATCAGTGCAGATGGTGTTGGCCTGCTGACCGTTAAGGCTCACAGCTATCTTTTCACCGCGAGATGCGGCTCCCCAGATGGTCACCGGTGCATTACGTTGTATGACCATGCCATTAGAAAACTGCGGGCCTAATGACACATCGGCCATGATCTGTCCAGAACACAGTAACGCAATAATCATGGTTAAGCAGGTTTGTTGGTATTTATTCATCATGTCTCTCCACCCTATATGACCGTTTACCGTTCAAGGTGTTACGTGCAAACGCGAGGAAGCCCCGCTGCAGTGTTGTCACTGCGACGGGGCTATAAGATATCTTGGGTGCTAGATTATGGTTGTGTGACCAATTTCCAATCATCTGTACGGAAAGGAGATGCTGGCAAATCCTTGCCGTTATATAGATTGAGTATTGGATACATTCGCCAGCCGTATCGGACTGCGACAGGAGCAGATACAGCTGAGCTGGATACCACAACTGTGTTGCCTACGATAGTTGCATCCGCCCAGACAAACTTCTTGTCTGCTCCGGCGATGGTGAAGCCCGTTAGTTTTCCACCTTTGGCCACCAGACCGCCATCAGTATGATTGAACTTCAGTATGATTTGGCTGCCCTTGACGCTCAGACTTTTATAATCTGGGCCTGACCAGGCAACGTTCTTCATACCATAGGTTTTATTGAGGGCGATATAGGCCAGGCGCTCGCCGACGGGTTGTTTGTTTCTGGGATGGATGTCCACAGCATCGCCTACATCAGTGATGACTGCCATGCCTGAATTCTTTACATTTTTGGCCACCATGAGCTGTGACTCACGAGTGTCAGACCAAGCGCATTCTGCTGGATCGGCCGGATCACCCGCTGATAGGAATGGTGCCAGTTGGACGCTGAGGAAAGGGAAGTCTCCCTGTTTCCAGTTTTCGCGCCAGTCTTTAATCATGTTGGTATGTTCATACCGGTAGTTGTAGCCGTTGCCAGCATTCGATTCACCTTGGTACCAAATGGCTCCGCGAATGCCATAGGGGATCACGGGAGCGATCATGCCGTTATATAGACATGAGGGCACGTGTGGCAGCTGACCAGCGATTGATGGGTCGATTTTGATGAGGTTTTGCTCTTGGTCGATCATGCGCTTGCTGGTCCATGCTTCGACCAGTGTGCCGCCCCAGGAACTGTTGATCACGCCTACAGGCACTTTCAGCACTTGCCGTAAGTATCGGCCGAAGTAGTATCCCACTGCACTGAATGGACCAGCCGTGTGATAACTGCTGCGGGTCCACTGCGATTTGACGTCTGTTATCGGTTGTTCCTTGGCCGTCAGCGGCACTTGAAACAGGCGAAGCTCGGTATCCGTAGATGCCTTCATGGCCTTCTCGGCATCAAGGCAGACCGATAAGCTTAACTGCATGTTGGATTGGCCGCTGCAGACCCATACTTCGCCTACAAGAATGTCTTTACACTCTACATAGTTGGTGCCAATCACCGATAGCGTGTAGGGACCACCTGCTTTCATGGCAGGCAATCTGACCATCCAGGTTCCATCCTTGGATACGGTATTCACTCGAGCATTACCTAGCTTTACCGTGATTTTTTCACCGACCGCGGCAGTACCCCAGACGGGGATGAGCCGGTCGCGCTGCAATACGGCACCATCGGTAAACATTCCACTTAGCTGCACATCAGCCTGCACCTGGGTGAAAAGACCGAGGGATGCGATAGCTAGCGCGATTGGTAGTACAAGTTTCATTCGATCGTCCTTCTAGTTATGTTAGTTTATGTATGTAACGGTTCCGTTAGCATCGACCTTATATCCCCACTTGGCAATATAGTAGTTGCCAGGCAGGAATGAGTCACCGATGCTTTTCAACTTCGCCGTTAGCTCTTGATCCAGCTTCTGTTGTAGTTTGGCATGGGCTGGGATGTTGGCCAGGTTGTTCATTTGATAGGGATCCTGGTGGTTGTCATATAACAGCCACGGACCGTCCAGTGTGCGCACATAGGTATACCGGCGCGTTCGCAGCCCGCGGTATTCGCGGCCGCCATTACGCCGTTCCCATTCACCAAACGGTGAAATGCACTCAATCAGTACCGGGTTATCGTCTTTCGACAGTCTGCCGGATATAACTTCCGAAAAGTCGTCGCCTTCAACGCTGGCAGGGATAGGAAGACCGCATAAACCAAGCAGGGTGGGCATCAAGTCAGGCGTGCCAATCGGCATGTCGATCTTCTTGCCGGTCCGGCCCAGGCGTTGCGGCCATCGGAGAAGCAGGGGAACCATGATCGCCTCGTCCCATGGACGTTGTTTGCGGACTTGGTTCTGTGAGCCCAGCATTTCGCCGTGGTCTGATGTGAGCACAAAGATGGTGTTCTCAGCCAGGCCTGTTTCCTCTAGAGTCTTCCTCAGAGATCCCACAGCGGCATCCATCGCGGCGATGTGACTGTAGTAGCCTGCCAGGTCTTTACGCAGGTCCTGGGTCACATTGGGACGCTGCTGCAGTGCGGCTGGGTCGAACATATCTTGAAAGCCTTTAGGAGCTGTTTCAAACGGGTTATGAGGCGGTCCCCAAGATAGGAACATACAGAACGGTTTTGTATCTTTGGCATAGTCATGAAGCAGATCGCAGGCATCTTTGGTCTGTGCCGTCAGGTCATACCCATCCCAGATGCGCGCTTTACGGTCGTTATCTGCATAGTAAGGGCTGTTGTTATAGTCATGGGTACATTCCAGCACTTTCCAGTAGTCAAAGCCCTGGCGTCGTTCCTTGGGGATATAGTTGCTGCGGCCGTGCCCATCGATATGCCATTTGCCGATATACGCGGTCTTGTAGCCGCCCTGCTTGAATACCTCAGCTATGGAAGTGGCCCGGTTGCTCAGGCACACATCATTAACAAACAGCCCGTGAGTATGTGGATACTGACCAGTGAGCAATGAACCGCGGTAGGGGGTACACACGGGGCATGTGCTGACAGCGTTCGCGAAATTCACGCTCTCGGAAGCGAGTGCATCAATATGGTCCGTCTTACCCTTTAAGTTCGGGTCGCCTGCATATCCCGCGGCTTGCGCGCGCCATTGGTCAGCGAAAACAAACACGAGGTTGGGCCTATTCGATTTGGATGCTAAAGACATATATTCATCTCCATAATGCTGAAGAGCTGTTGGTATTAGTATAGCCAATCTAGTTTCGTTAAGTTTGCTCTGAATCCCTGCCTTGCATATAGTCTGCAGCACGTAAATAGCTTGTTTCATATGATGCAGGGGCGTCAAGCGGAATTTCAAACAACCGTCCACCTCTTAAGTCGTGCTTGTGCGGTTCTGGCAAGCCATAGGTACCCCAACCGATGCTGCCGCCATATCCCATTTTGATGCCATACCAATCACCCGCGAATGTGTTAGTGTGGTCGTGACCGACAAACATTCCCATGATGTTTCCTTGCTCCAGCATGGCTGTAGCAAGGCCAGAGTTCAGTGCGGGTGCACAGATGGGCTCATTCATGGCATCCACAAACAGCGATTGGGCGGCCACTTCGTGGTATTCGGGTAAGGGGATATGGAAATATGCCAAGCCAGGGATAACTTGCTTGAAGCACTCTTCGTGCCATTTCGATTGGTCGATGAACCACTCAACCTGCTGATGACTAATCCAGCCGTAGCCGGATATCTCTTTGGCTTTCATATCAACGGGCGGATAATCCAAAGAATCAAACAGCCAGATCGCAAGGTCAGGGTGTTCAGCGTGCCGAGAGATAAATAGAACATCGTTGCCGCATCCCGGTATGCTGCTTAGTATGTCACGGTTGATGTTGCCTGGTAGGGCTCGGTATTGCTCCAAGAGTTCGCGTTTGGTCATACCCAACTTGTCGATACGCTCTGCATCATGGTTACCCATGGTCATGGCCCAGGGTACATTCGCTTTGATGCATGGCCCGGCGGCTTGCTTCACCGCTTCAATCAACTGTTTCTTGCTGGTGCAGTCTGGTGCACATGCGCAGTCGCCCGTGAGAACTACCATGTCTGGCTTGACACCGTCTATCATGGCGGACATCCCGATGGCTGTCTGCGGATGTATCGCCGCTCCATGGTGGAGGTCCGTGAACTGAAGAAGCCGGAATGCTCGGTCGTGATGAAACTGGTAAGTACGTTGCTCGGTGATGACCATCGGTTTTCCCCTTGGCATAGTATTGAGTTCACGGTACAATGTAGCACTATGGACCACAATATCTCAATGCTGCCTGAAGGTAATGATGAAGGAGTATCAAATGGAGCTATCCGAGGCGATCGCAAAACGACACAGCTATCGAGGCAAATATCAAGACCAACTTGTGTCGAGGGAAGACCTGGAAACTATTGTGAAGGCCGGCTTAATGGCCCCCTCAGGATGCAACTCGCAGAGCACCAGCTTTGTGATTGTTGACGATCCTGCGGTGCTTGATCCTATCAAGACTCTGCTGGCTGGTAAGCAGCGCTTTGACAGCCCCGCACTGATCGCGTGCGTCATCGACCCGAAAGTTCTCCCCAACGGTATGCATTTTGAGCTGGAAGACTGCTCCGCTGCCGTGGAGAACATGCTGCTGACCATCACCGCGATGGGGTTCGCCACTGTGTGGCTGGATGGGGCCCTGCGAGGCGGTCTCGATAAACAGATCGGTGACTTGCTGGGCGTTCCTGAGGATAAGCAGGTGCGGATACTTCTGCCCGTCGGCGTACCGGTCACTGTTGGCAGACCAGCCCCTAAGAAGCCTTTCGAGCAGCGCGCCTGGTTCAACCGCTACGGCGGGTAGGGGGGGGTGGAAAGGCTTTGGCTGTGTCCGGGGCGGTCTGTGCGTAGGCTAGCGTCTGCAGAAGGTTCAAGACCGCGCCGGTCTGGCGGTTAGCCTGGACGATTCATGACGGAAACAAGACCGGTGTGGTCAGCAGACTGCAGGCATTACCAACAATCGCCTGAGCATAACAAACCTTGCTACGCTCAAATGAAAGCGAGTATGCTTCGTGAGGAATGAGTTATTATCTCAGACGATAGCTGTGAAGTATGCACAGTTCTGCAAGGCCAAGCAACGGACTATCAAAGGCCTAAACATATCTGTGACTGCAGGTCCGATATACCATCCGGCCTATCTGGAGCGAGCAGCAAAGCGCACCAACACCTATCGTCTGGATGATTTACTGCGCGGCTGCCTGTATGCACCGGCGCATGTAGCCAACGGCTATCGGGTCATTTTGAAGGAGCACTACCGACAAATCAGGCCCAAACCGAACTATCAGCAGCTTTCAGCGATGGCATACGGGATATTGTGGAGCGGTATCGCTTACGAACTGTGCCGATTTTCGGGCTATACACCTCCTTTACCGGTAGATTGGCGTGACTTTCAACGTGCAGATATGGATGATGGCGTTTATGATATCGCCGTAATCCGTCCGTTTGATATCTGGACGTTGTGGGGCCATTTTAGAGAGTTCCGGTTGTTGAAAAATGATGCGTTCACGCAAGCGGAACAGCACGCTATTCGGCGATTTGCAGTCGTGCCACTGCTATCTCAAGTTAATTCTTTGTCCGTGCCTTATCTAGACGAGGTCATGAGTGGTTTGTCAGCAAACACTACCACCCACAGACCGCGAGTGCCATTGATGACATGCTCACTAACACAAACGAAACGACCTCATCACAAAGCCGCTAGAGGCATGGTACGGGCTCACAAAACTAAAGCACCAATACTGAATGCTGATCTCGTCAATACGGTGACTGAAAAGTATGCGCAGTTCCAAAAAGCCAAGAACAAGACGCTTAAGCAAATGGGTGTTCATGTGCCACCTGGACAGATACTGCATCCGGCATACCTTAAGCGTGAAGCGGAGCGGACGGACTACTATCAGTTGAACGCGATGTTGAGAGGCTGCATGTTGGCACCGCTTGATGTTGCCAGCGGGTACTGGGAAATACTGGACCTGTATTACAGCAAGATCAAACCAGAGCCTACCTGCAAGCAACTAATGGCGATGTTTTATGGAGTGATGTGGAGCGGTTTTGCTGCCGAGTTGCTGGAATACTCAGGGATCCACCCATCAATGCCTTTCAGATGGCAAGACTACCAACGTCAAGACATAAGTTTTAACGAGTTTGATGCAAACTACGAGATAGAGCCGTGGTCGCTGTTCATTGACATCCAACGGATCATCATGTGCCGGATTGATACACTCACGCCGATGCAGCAAAGGCTCTACCAGAGGGTGTTGCTGGATTTGGTTTTATTTCAAGTGGTAGAGCTGGACATACCGATTCTTGCTCAATATGTTTCTGTGCTACTGGAACACATGGATTTGTTCGATAATCTGATCACGTCCATAGATATCGAGCACATGCCTGCGAAGTGGTATAAATCAGAACTACATCTATCGGTAGTGGAGCAGACGAGAGCCATCCTGGCCAAATATGAGCAGTATGCCCAAGCCGAAGAGCATTCGGGGGCTGGCCCAGCCCCTGTATAAACCGAACGCTACCTCGGCTTCACGAAGCCGACGCTCTTGAGCTTCAGCCAGCGGCCAGGGACATCCTTCGGTTCGGGCATGATGGCCAGACGGGTGATCAAGCCCTTATACTCCGCATTCGCGCCGAGGTGGACTTCATACACGTGATACTTACCGTCGTCGATCACGGGGATGCTGACGGTGGTCTGGGCACTAAAGGGTTGACCATCTCTGCGCTGCCACATCACACTCGCGCTTTTCTGCCCGGGTGAGAACGCGGCTTTGATGTAAAGCACAGGGTTCTTCGCGGCTACCCAACACCACAACTGACCGTTTATGGTTGCACTCGCTTTGCTGATGTCGATGTTCAGCTCACCCTTGATGGGCCAGCCGGCATCTGTGGCGTTTCGATAGGCCCAATAGTGGCGGTCGTTCTTGAACACCCAGTTGGGATGTTCGGCAGGCTTGCGTTGTTTATAGATATAGCCACGTATCTCGTCCACGGTGCCCAGTATGAGGGTGTACTGGAAGCTCGTGTCGATATTCCAGTCGATCACCTGATCCTGCTGCGGAGCGATATAGCCGGTCGGGCCATCTTTTGGGCCGCCTGAGCCAGGCACTCCGGCAAATCCCGCGGAGAAGTTATAACATGTAGGCTCATACATCCCAAGACCCCAGCCATCTTTATCTACCAGGGCCGCCCAGTTCTCAGTAGCGTGCCAGTGTTTCGGCCACCAGATCACGGGGTTCTCGGTCACCTTGTCGCCAGTGAATGGCTTGTCGCCGTCGTAGGTAAACACACGGTACCAGGGGCCGTTGGTGTAGATGGCGGGCAGCTCCTGGAAGCGGGCTTCATACTGCTTCTTGTCCGGGCGGTTGTTCAGCATCCGGCTTTTAATCTGCGCGGTGTTTCCTTTGAGTGTGATCCAGCACTCGTAGATACACTCACCGGGCACATTGTCCAAAGGCCAGGGCATGGGGATGCACTTCACATACAGGCTGTTGCCAGATTTCTTGTGATCCAGCACCTTGGAGCCATGGCCGAAGCAGTCGCCAGCTTGGATTGGGTTCCAGCCAATGGTGACCCATGCTTCCTGCGCCTTCTTGCCGTTAGGTTCAAACGGCACAGGACCAGCATAATGCGACATTTGAATTTGGCGTCCAAAGTCGAAGCTGTTGACCATGTTAAGCTCGGATCCAGATTTAGATAGGTAGGTGATCGCCCCGCCAAGGTCCAGGTTGATGCCCAGTTTGATCTTGCCGTTGTCGATGTAGCTCATGTTTTCTGCCATGACTGCACCCCCTGTGATATTAAGTATACAAAGTATAGCAGCCGCTATTAGGAAACGCTTATGCCAGGTGTCTGTCATTTTACAGCCAGCTTCTTGAACCCGACGCTCTTGAGCTTCAGCCAGCGTCCTGCAACACCTTTGGGATCGGGTACCAGCGCCAGTCTGGTGATCAGACCTTTATACTCGGCATTGGCTGCTAGCTTCACAGCATACACGTGATAGTTACCATCTGCGATGACAGGGAAGCTGACGCTGGTCTGTGGGCTGAACGCTTGACCATCTTTACGCTGCCATGTCACGTTGGCTGTTTTCTGACCGGAGGAGAACGCAGCTTTGATGTAGAGCACCGGGTTCCTGGCGGCTTCCCAGAGCCAGATTGGACTGTATATGATGCCATTGTCCTTGCTGATGTCGATGTTCAACTCATCCTTGATAGGCCAGCCTGTGTCGACGGCATTCTGGTATGTCCAGTAGTGCCTATCGTTTTTGAACACCCAGTTGGGGTGCTCAGAAGGACGTGGCTGTTTGTAGACATGGTCGCGGATCTCTTTCAACGAACCAAGTATAAGCACATAGTTGAAACTGGTGTCGATGTTGTGGTCAAGTATCTCATCCGCCTGCGGTGAGAGGTAGCCGGTGGGGTCATCTTTGGGACCGCCTTTGTAAGTCGTACCAACGAAACAACCGGCAATCGTATATATACCGGGCTCGTATATCCCGAGTCCCCAGTCATTGTCATCGACAATTGCCGCCCAGTTTTCAGAGGACAGTCCGATTGTGGGAGGGAAGGTGGACGGATACTGAGTGAGTTTATCTTTACTGTATGGCTTGTCGCCTGTGTATGTAAAGACACGGTACCATGGGCCGTTAGTGTAAACAGCGGGTAATTCCTGACCACGGCCTTCATACTGGATCTTATCCGACCGATGGTTGACGATGCGGCTTTTGACCTTTACCGTGATGCCTTCCAAGCTGATCCAACACTCATAGCTGCATTCGCCCGGTACACCGTTAAGTGCCCATTGCATAGGGATGCATTTCACATACAAGCTGTTTCTAGATTTTCGGTGCGCAACCACCTTAGAACCATGGCCGTTACAATCGCCTGACTGGATGGGGTTCCAACCGGCTGTAATCCAATGAGGATTGGCTTTTTGGCCGTCTGCTTCAAACGGCACAGGCCCGCCATAGAACGACAGTTGAATCTGACGCCCCCAATCGTGGCTGTTGATCACATTCAGATCGGAGCCGGACTTAGATAGGTAGGTGATGGCACCACCGATGTCCAGGTTGATACCCAACTTGATCTGGCCGTTGTCGATGTAACTCATGTTCATTGATGGTACAGACGCCACTTTGATACCCCCAAGTTGAAAAGAAGGGGAGCGAAACGCTCCCCATCGCAATCGCTATTCGCCAGATGGTCTCTTGAATCCAATGGATTTGATCTGAACCCTCTGCCCATCGGCACCAACAGGGCTGATGATGCGCAGGCGCGAAATGACGCCGCTCCAGTTGGGCTTGCCCTTCAGCTCGATGGCATACACTCGGTATTCGCCGTCGCCAGTCACGGGGAAGGTGGTGGTATACATCTCGCACGGGTCAGCCTGCCCCATATCGATGATTTCACTCCACCGCTGCTTCTCCCAAACCAGTGTCATTTGCTTTTGCTCTGTCTTGAAGGCCGCCTTTATGTAAAGCACGGGGTTCTTGTCCGCCTGGATGAATATCTTCGGTCCATTAATACTCGCGTCACTTTTGCTGAGATCGACGTCGAGTTCGCCTTTGATAGGCCAGCCAGTGTCAATGGCGTTGCCATAGGTCCAGTAATACCGGTCTTTGTCGAAGACCCATTGCGGCTGGGTTGCCGGGCGGGGCTGTTTGTAGACATAGTCACGGATTTCCTTCACCGTGCCCAGAATCAAAACATATTGGTAGGCGGTGTCGATGTTATGGTCAAGGATTTGGTCCATCTCTGGCGCAATATATCCTGTAGGACCGTCTTTTGGCCCGCCCTTGCCTGGCTTCCCTGCAAAACCGCCTGCGATGGTGTAGACGCCGGGCTCGTAGATACCCAGCCCCCAGCCCTCATTGTTGACCAGTGCTGACCAGTTCTCCGTCGGAGTGACGATCTTCCACAGAAACGCGGCGGGGGTCTGTGTGAGTTCGCCACCTGTATACGGCTTATCACCGATGTATGTCATCAGCCGCCACCATGGGCCGTTGGTATAGACAGCAGGCAGTTCCTGGCCCCTGGCGGGGTAGAAGTTCGTGTCCGGCCGGTTATTAACCATACGGCTTTTGACTTGCACCGTGTTGTCCTTAAGAGTGATCCAGCACTCGAAAGTGCATTCACCCGGCACATTGGTCAACGGCCAGTGCATGGGGATGCATTTCACATAGATGCTCTTGCCGTCGTTCTTGTATGCCAGCACTTTTGACTTGTTCCCAGCCACATCACCGGACTGGATGGGGTTCCAGCCGATGCCTGTCCAGGTTGGGTCGGCCTTCTTACCATCTGGCTCGAATGGCACTGGGTAGGAGTAGTGCGACATCTGTATTTGGCGCCCGAGGTCGGCACTGTTGACCAGGTTCAGGCTGGAGCCGGCTTTTGAGATATAAGTGATCGATCCACCCATATCCAGGTCGATGCCCAGCTTGATTTTGCTATTCTGAATGAAGCTCATATCCGGCTTAGTATTACTCACGCTGCTGCACCCCACTAATAGAACCATAATAGTCGAAGCGGTCAAGCTCCGAAGAATCGATGGTACGAAAACCACAGTCAGACTCCTTGTAAGTTATTTACCAGTTGGTTTGGCGTAGCCAATAGACTTGATGATGGCTCTGTTACCTGCGACGCCTTTTCGAGATGGCACCAGTTGCAGCCGTGTGATCATGCCGCTATACTCTGGTGACTTCGAGAGATCAATGGAATAGATGCGCGATACTCCATCGCCTGTGATAGACATCGGCAGACTTTTGGTGTCGTTGAAACCCGGCGCGTCTTTGCGTTCCCATTGGATGGTCGCTGAGGTTTCATCTGTGGTAAAGGCGGCTTTGACATATAGAATTGGGTTCTTTACCGCGCTCCACAACCCTTCAGGGCTGATCAACTGTGGGTTGTCGTTACTAAGGTCGATATTCAGCTCGCCCTTGATTGGCCAGCCTTTGTCAATGGCGTTACGATAAATCCAATGCTGCCTGTTGTTTTTAAAAACCCAATTGGGCGTGACATCCGGCTGTTTTTGCTTATACACATAGTCGCGGATCTCCTGTAGTGAGCCAAGAATCAACACATAGGAGTATGAGTAGTCGATATTGTGGTCAATGATCTCTCGATGCAAAGGGGCGATGTAGCCGGTGGGACCATCTTTAGGCCCGCCTTTGCCTGGTTTCCCAGCAAATCCACCGATGGTGCGGTATACACCTGGCTGCCAGATGCCAAGGCCCCAGTCATTATCGTTCACCAAAGCAGACCAGTTTTCGGTGCTGATCCAGCCCTTCCATGGCATGACTGGTGGGATATGAGTGAGCTTGTCATTGGTGAATGGCTTATCGCCATCATAGGTCATCAGCTTCCACCATGGGCCATTGGTGTAAATGGCGGGCAGCTCCTGGTCGCGGCCGTCATACTGATTTGTATCTATTCGGTGGTTCACCATACGGCTCTTCACCAGCACGGTGTTGTCTTTTAGCGTAATCCAGCACTCAAAGGTGCATTCACCGGGCACGTTGTCTAGCGGCCACTGCATAGGTATGCACTTCACATACAGACTCGTTTTGTCGTTCTTGTGGGCAAGCACTGTAGAGCGGTGCTGATAACAGTCCCCAGACTGGATGGGATTCCAGCCAAGGCCTCTCCAGGCATCGTTTGCTTTGTGCCCATCTGGCTCAAATGGATTGGGGCCAGAATAGTGCGACATCTGTATCTGCCGACCCCAGTCGGCTGAGTTCACCAGGTTTACATTGGTGCCGGATTTCGATATGTAGGTGATAGAGCCTCCCAGATCGAGGTTTATGCCGACCTTGATTTTCCCATTATCGATGAAACTGATGTTATCTGGCTTCTGTTGTGCGGTGCCTTTGCAACCGCATATCCCAACTGTCAAAAGGCCGATTAGCATCATGGTAGCTACAGGCTGGATGGTCAACTTAATTCTCCTTGTCGTCCTACTAATGGGTGGTTATTTGCCCATTTAAGGACACGGTGACGTAGATTTCGCCATTTCATGTGATGATACCTTTAGTCTTACTGCAATAACAGGGTAGAATCAGCTATAAGTCATACTTTTTCATACGGAGGATTACGAAATGCCTGGTGTATCTTTATCTCATAGGGCACCTGCGCCTGAGGAGTTGATACGGTTACGTGAGGCTGTAGGATGGGCCGTTCCAGACCTTGCCGAAGCCAAACGTGCCATGGACATGACATTGTTCGGTGTCACCTTAAGGCTAGACGGTCGATGCATTGGAACTGGTCGTGTAGTTGGTGATGGTTCACTGGCCTTTTTTATACAGGATGTCATTATATTGCCTGCGCAGCAGGGACACGGCTATGGAACACTCATCATGGATGGATTGATGGAATACATCCAGCGCCACGCACGCCATGGTGCGTTTGTGGGGCTTTTCTCAGCCAAGGGCATGGAAAAATGGTATGAAAAATACGGGTTTGTTTCTCGGCCAACTGAGGAACTTGGCTGCGGGATGATGTTCCAACGCTCGTAACTTACTGGACATGACCGTGGGGCCCATAGATTTTTATGGCATGTCATCAGGATGTTACACGGTATGTCGGGTGTATAATGTCATAAATGGTATTAGGTTACCATCAGCAATATGATAGGGGTGGCGTATATGCCACCCTTTTGTTCGGAGGGACAGTAGAATTTATGGGATCACATAATCGTGCAGATGGACTTCTCCACATCGTCTTCATCAATGTCAACAGGGATACGATTGGGGACAGCACCCTTGTCATCTACCCAGATGGATATGCGATGCTGGTGGACGCCGGTGTGCCAGGCGAAGGGTTACGCACCGTACTCCCGGTTCTACAAAAGAATGGTGTGAAGTCTGTCGACCGGTTTGTCATCAGCCACATGCATAACGACCACTTCGGCGGGCTCATGGAATTGTTGAAGTCACCTGAGATCAGCTTTGGTGAGGTATGGTGGTCGCCGGTACCGCTGGCACTGTACAAAAAATACGAAAGCCAGTATGCCAAGGAGCTAGAGGATTTTGAGCCGGAATTTTCGGCATTCATGAAGACATCTCCTATCAAACTGATCCGGCCAGCAGTTGGTCAGGCTGAAGTGCGGGCCGATGTGTTGATGCGTGTTCTGGACATCGCTCAGCCTACCGTACCTTTACCCAACTACATCAACAACAACAATATTGTTCTGCATTTACAGCATCGCAGCATCAGTGTGATGCTGACTGGTGATTTGGGCTTTGAAGAGGAGACCCGCGTACTGCGCCGATGGCCTAGCGTAAGGTCAACTATCTTGAAGCTGGCCCATCACGCTGGAGCCAACGCCAATGGTCCTAAATGGATGCGGCAAGTCACACCGGAAGTCGCCATCGCACCCATGCCAGCCTGGCTTTCGCCTGACCCTCGCGGAATGAGCTGTGCAGAGCGGATACGGCCATATATCGGCCGGTTCCTGCGAACATGGGAGTCTGGGCACATCGAAGTGATCAGCGATGGCCGATCATATCACGTCGTCACAGAGAAGAATAAAGCCTAGAACCAAGAATCGCACCGTAGTTAAGAATCCTCAGAAGGGTTTTTGCATGTCCCTCTCGAAATGGTGATATATGCATGGTTCTGCGCATGTCTCTATATAAGCAGCTCGCAGAAGCATCTTGTCATTCTGGACGATTCTAGTTACCGCTCAAGGAGGAACCTATGCGACGCTGTTCTGCTATACTTCTGCTGATCTCACTGTGTGTACTCAGTGTAGGGTGCGCTAAGAGGGAATCGACCGGCACTACAGGAAACACAACCAAGTTAAAAATCGCTGTGATCCCTAAAGGCACCATCCATGAGTATTGGAAGTCTGTTCACGCCGGGGCTGTGAAAGCAGGCAATGAACTGGGCGTAGAGATCATCTGGAAAGGCCCACTCAAAGAGGACGACCGAGACGCACAGATATCGACGGTTGAAGACTTCATCTCCAAGGGTGTGTCGGGCATCGTGCTGGCTCCGCTCGATGACACCGCCTTACGCGCTCCTGTGACCAATGCACAGAACAATAACATTCCTGTGGTGTTGTTTGACTCTGGTATGAAGGGCACAGCCGGAAAAGACTTCGTGAGCTTTGTCGCCACTGATAACTTCAAAGGTGGACAGATCGGCGGGGAATTCCTGGCCAAAGAGCTCAAGGGTAAGGGAACTGTCATCGTGCTGCGATACAATGAAGGCTCGGACAGCACCACAAAGCGTGAAGACGGCTTCCTTGACGCGGTGAAGAAGTCACCGGGCATTAAAATACTCAGTGCGGACCAGTATGCTGGCGTGACCACTGAGACGGCGTACAAGGCTGGCGAAAATCTGCTTGCCCGTTTCAAGGGCCAGAAGATTGACGGAATCTTTACGCCTGCTGAACCAGTCACCTTTGGAATGCTGCGCGCGCTGCAAGATGCCGGTTTGGCTGGCAAGGTCAACCTAATTGGCTTTGACAGTTCGGAAACTATGATCAAGGCGATCAAAGATGGTCAGGTCAAAGCTATCGTCGTTCAGAACCCAATGCAGATTGGGTATATGGGCGTAAAGACGCTGGTGCAGCACCTCAACAAGCAAACTGTGCCAGACCGTATCGACACAGGTGCCACGCTCATCACCAAAGAGAATGTCGAGACCCCTGAGATCAACACTCTGCTTCACCCAGACCTTGGAAAATATCTGAAGTGAGCGATTCACCTGCACCCAGACTGGAAATGCACGGTGTGTGCAAGCGGTATGGGGCCACTATAGCACTTGATGATGTGAGTTTGAGCATCATGCCGGGCGTTGTTCATGCACTCGTCGGAGAGAACGGCGCAGGTAAAAGCACGCTGATGAAGGTGCTTTCAGGTGCGATATCTGCAGATAGTGGGGAGATGCGGCTCGATGGTGAGCCGTATCATCCCCGAAACCCTATGGATGCCCGGAAATCCGGAGTTGCCATGATCTACCAGGAGTTGTCCCTGGCCCACCATCTGTCGGTTGAGGACAACATCATCCTGGGCATGGAGCCCAACCGGTTCGGGATACTGAAACGCAGCGTGATCCGGCAACAGGCGCTTGATGCTCTCAACCAACTGGGACATCCTGAAATTCAACCTGAGACCCTTGTCGGGCAGCTCACTGTAGCCGCTCAGCAGCTTGTAGAGATCGGCAGAGCGATAGCGGTAGGTTGCCAGGTGTTAGTGCTTGATGAGCCGACCAGCAGTCTTTCGCGTGAGGATGTCGACAGGCTTTTCACACTGATCGCTAAATTAAAGCAGCAAGGGAAGTCGATCGTCTATATCTCGCATTTTCTAGAGGAAGTAAAGCAGGTCGCTGACAGTTTCAGCGTTTTGCGAGATGGACGGTCGGTATCTACCGGGGAGATCGGATCGGTGAGTACCGAGCAGATAGTCAGCCTGATGGTTGGACGTGACCTCAAGGAGCTTTACCCTCGTTCACAAAAAACACCGGGTGAGGTTGTGCTGGAGATCACGAATCTAGCCGGAATCATCAAACCGAGCTCCGCCAGCTTAACGCTGCATCGCGGCGAGGTACTGGGCATTGCCGGTCTGGTGGGAGCCGGACGGACCGAGCTACTACGCGCGCTATTTGGTTTAGACCCTGTGAAGAGCGGCTCTATCCGGCTGGGCTCGTATACCGGACCAGCATCACCGGCAAGACGGTGGGATCAGGGAGCGGGATTGCTGAGCGAAGACCGCAAGAACGAAGGGCTGGCTCTGAATCTGAGCATCGCGGATAACCTCACGCTTTCCAAGTTGGAGGGTTTGGGGCCAGGCGTCACTATCATGCCGAATCAGCAATCTGCGGTGGCGACCAGTTTGATTGAAAAGCTGGCCATCAAATGCAAAAATCCCGGGCAACCGGTGTCGGACCTTTCGGGCGGTAATCAGCAGAAAGTGGCCATCGGCCGTCTGCTGCATCACGATGTCGATGTGCTTCTTCTAGATGAACCGACGCGGGGGATTGATGTGGCCAGCAAGGCGTTGATCTACAAACTGATCGATGAGCTGGCCATGGGCGATGCATCAAAGGGGATCGCTCCCAAAGCGGTGTTGATTGTGAGCAGCTATCTTCCCGAGTTAATGGGGATATGTGACCGTATAGCGGTGATGCACCGCGGCGTTCTCGGTGCTGCGAGACCGGTGTCCGAACTGCATGAACAGCAGATAATGCTAGAGGCTACAGGAGCTGAGGAGACTGTATGATTTCGCCAGATAAGGTTACTGCGGCTAAACGTCCGATAGGAAGCCGTCTCGGATTTCTGAATAAGTTCGGTGCGTTATTGGGGCTGTTTATCATCTTTGGGTTATTTACGGCCATTACATCAAGTGACTTTGCGTCTATACGTAATATCGAAACTATCGCAAGGCAGACAACTGTGGTCGGCACCGCTGCCCTCGGTATGACTATGGTGATCATCCTTGGCGGGATTGACCTGTCGGTTGGGTCAGTCGTGGCCTTGACTACGGTTGTGATAGCTCTGGTGCTGGGCTACCATTCCGACACAGTGGTTACCGTGTCACCCATGCAGGGACTGCTCGCAGGCCTGGCGGGGATTGGCGCAGGTGCGTTGTGCGGTTTGGTCAACGGGCTGTTGATCACCCGCTTGAAAGTGGTACCATTCATCGTGACTTTGGGCACGATGCTGGCGGTCACCGGTGTTGCCAAAGGGTTGGCTAATGATATGAAAGTCAACTGCGATGACTCTTGGTTAAACAGCGTGCTGGCCGCATTGGGGCCTGACAATCGGTGGCTGCTGCTGCCGGTCGGCGTGTGGATCATGTTGATACTAGCAGTGGTAGTGGCGTTTATCCTGAAGTACACTCGTTTTGGACGGCATGTTTTTGCGGTGGGTTCTAATGAGCAGACCGCCCGTCTCTGCGGCATCTCGGTGGAACGGGTGAAGCTGCTTGTTTATGTCAGCAGCGCAGCGTTGGTCGGTTTAGCTGGCTTGATGCAGTTTTCGAGGCTGACCATCGGCGATCCGACTGTGGCGAAAGGTCTGGAACTGCAGGTCATCGCCGCGGTGGTGATTGGCGGGGGCAGTCTTTCCGGCGGGGAAGGATCCATATTCGGCACGCTGGTGGGAGCACTCATCGTCGGTGTGATCGGTTCAGGATGTTCACAAATGGGGTTACCGAACTGGGTTCAAGAGATCGCGACCGGCTGCATCATCGTAGTGGCTGTGGCACTGGACAGACTTCGTCACAGGCGTGCGATATAACCATATTCGAATCATTTCTTCATATGGAGGAGAACCGTGGCAACTAAGAGTTTCATAGAACAGAGTTTTGAACAGGGCAAGGGCGTGCTGCGTCTGTCACCCGTGTTCGTACCTCGGCGTTTCGGCGCACCAGGGTATCGACTACGTCTTCACCCCGATGACTATTTCGCACTCGGCACAGAGCGGGGTGCCATGAAAGAGCGTTGGCTGGCAGCCGTCATCCCCGCCATGAACGGCCCTCTGGCTCCACCTGATGAAGGCATGAGTTATGTCGCACCTACCGATAACCCGAAAGACAAGTTCACTTTAAAAGATGCTGTGGATGCGCTTGGCAAGGACATCATCGGCGAGGAACTGATGCGGGATTACGGCGGCTGGCCGATGTATTCCAAGTTCTTCGATTATGGCACCCCGCTGTTTCATCACCTGCACCTTGGGTTTGAAGAGGCGGGTCGGGTTGGCCGATTGGGCAAACCGGAGGCGTATTATTTCCCGGCTCAGCTCAACAACCACATGGGCACTTTCCCGCACACTTATTTTGGGTTTGACCCTGATGTGACCATCGACGAAGTGCGCGAAAGACTGCTTGACTACGAAAAGCGAGACACGCGCATCACGGAACTCTCGCGCGCTTACCGCATCGCACGCGGTACCGGCTGGTATGTTCCCCCGGGTGTGCTTCACTCCCCAGGGTCGGTTCTGACCTATGAGCCTCAGTGGGGCAGTGACGTGAACTCTGTCTACGAGAACATCACCGCTGGTGAGGTCTACCCATACGAATTCCTGGTAGAAAACTGCCCTGAGGAGAAGAAACGCGACGTCGACTACGTGCTTTCTTTGATGGACTGGGAGAAGAACATTGATCCACACTTCAAGAAGACCTATTACCGCCCACCTGTGGTCTGCCACAGTGATGCCGGTTATGAAGAGAAGTGGATTGCGTATGCCAACCCATACATCGCGGCCAAGGAGTTGACGGTGCATCCCGGCCAGACGGTCACCGTGAAAGACGGAGCCGCCTACGGATGCATTTTGCTGCAAGGACATTGCAAGGTCGGTGTGCATGATGCGGAAGCCGCTATCATGCTGCGATACGGCCAGCTATCGGATGATGAGTTCTTTGTAGGCGAACCGGCCGCCAAAGAGGGTGTGGTGATCAGTAACCGCTCGAAATCCGAGCCGCTGGTAATGTTGAAGCACTTTGGGCCAAACCATCCCGATATGCCTCGCCAGAAGAAGTAGCGGAGCAGACGGATATCGTAGAATCTCCATGTGTCGGGGTGGCAATTGTGAACCCCGGCACATTTCCGTTACACTGAATCTTTGGGAAACATCTGCGGATGCCTGCCTCTGCACAGCCTTTTTAGTAACTGGTCGTAGAGGCGTCCCTTGTGGGCGCCCTAAACAAGAACCATCGAATGATCAACGATTAGGGCGCCCACAAGGGACGCCCCTACGACAGTATCAGTCGCAATACGGGCTGCCTTGAACTCAAGAGCGGTGCTCCCCCTTGATCATCAAGGATATCACCTATGATAGGAGCCTGTGACATCGTGAGTGCCATCCATACAACCAAACGTGAACAGTTCATCGAGTATGTCCGCATTGGCGGTGCTCCTATTTGTTCTCCTCAGATTGGAGCCGGAGCCGGTTTTGATACCAAACTCGCCGGCAAACGCTGGATAGGTGAGACCACACTCGACGACACGATCGCTGCTTGCGAGCGGTTCGATATGGTGCCGCTGTTAAATGCTGGAATGCCCGACGCCGGGTTTGTTCAGCCAAAGCTGGCGTGGCAGACCGTGTCGCGTGAAGAGCAGCCGGACAAAATCCGCACCCGCATGGCTTTGAAGCTTCCTGGTGGAACGCTGGAACAAGAGATTGTAGAGGAACCTGTCCGGGGTGGGGTCAGGGTCAAGAGCCCCATCACACAAGCCGATGAGCTTTATCTTCTTGATGAGTTCCTTGATTTGTCGCTTAAGGAAGACTTGAACCCAATTGTTGAATATGTCCGAAACATCGTCAAACAGATCGACGGCAGGGGAGCAAGCTCCTTTCAATGGGCTGTACAGCCTTATGAGCTGCTCTGCTTTCCGGATACGGTCAACACGGTGGTTTTTGCCATGGAAGACCAAGAAACCCACTACCGCTTGATGGACAAGATACTGCTTCTGAACGAAAAGTTATTTGATGTCGTAGCTGCCGGTGGTGGCGACTTTATCTTCCTGGGCGGACCTGGCTCTGAGATGATATCCCCTCGCTTCTATAAAGAGTTCTTAATCCCATATAGCCTGAAGGCCACTCAGATTGCTCATGAACGGGGATTGCTGGTCTATTCGCATATCTGCTCACCAATTGAGCCGTTCTTGAGTATGGGCTTTTACAACCAGATGGGGATTGATCTTTTTGAAACGCTCAGCCCTCCGCCTGTGGGGAATGTGCAAAGTTTGACTGACGCATTTCAGAAACTAAACCCGGCGATTTGCACTCGAGGCAATGTTGGCCTTGATCTACTGCTCAATGGCACAGAAGCTGAAGTATATGAGCGCACAGAGCAGATACTGCGTGAATCTGCAGAACGAAAACACATGGTGGCCGCCAGCGACTATCTATTCTATGACGTCCCCGAGCAGAACGTCCATGCTATGTGTTCTGCGGTCGCGAGATATAGGGCTTAACGCTTTTTGAAGGAATTGCCGGGTTACATAGCTAATCTATCAATAAATCTGTAAATAGGGAGAATGACATATGGGCTCCTCTCGCCCGTTCATAGAGATCGACCACATAAGCAAGTCATTCGGCGGAGTTCATGCTCTGCAGGATGTCAGCTTTGATATACGCCCCGGGGAACTACACGCACTGGTAGGTGAGAACGGAGCCGGTAAATCCACACTCATCAAAGTGCTTGGAGGGAACTACCTCCCTGAGCAGGGAACTGTGAAGGTGGAAGGCCACGAGCTCAAGCTAGGCGATGTGAAAGCCAGCGAAGCTGTGGGCATCAGCGTGATCCACCAGGAACCAACCGCTTTCCCGCACCTTTCCTCGGAAGACAGCATCTTTATCGGTGCGGAGCTTACTACGTTCGGCGGATTGCTGTTGAATCGGCCGGTGATGAGGGCACGCACCAAAGAGTTGCTGGCGAGGGTAGGTGCCACGTTCGATCCCAGTCTGCCATTAGAGAAGCTCTCCGTGGCGCAGCGTCAGTTGGCTGCTGTTGCGCGGGCGTTGGCTCACAAAAGCCGATTGCTGATCATGGATGAACCTACCGCCTCGTTAAGCCAGCGTGAGACAGATGCCCTTTTCCTCATCGTCAAGCAGTTGCTTGAAGAAGGGGTGAGCATTCTATACGTCAGCCACCGCATGGAAGAGATTTTGGCCCTGGCCGATCGTGCCACTGTGTTCCGGGATGGAACCTATGTAGGCACCCTGGAGCGAGAGCAGATCAACCGCGCTGAGCTCATCAAAATGATGGTGGGCCGTGAGATCACGGAATACGAACGCTACGAAGCCTCTGAGACGGTGGGGGATTCGGTTCTGCAGGTGCGCAACCTGACTCAGGCTGGCACTTTCAGCGACGTCAGTTTTGATGTTCACTCCGGTGAGGTGATGGGCCTTGGTGGTCTGGTGGGTGCGGGACGCACCGAAGTGGCCCGAGTGCTGTTTGGCCTTGATGAGGCGGATTCAGGCACAGTGACCATGAGTGGTAAACCGCTGGAGCTGGGTGATATCCAAAAGTCAATGGAAGCGGGTATCGCCATGGTTCCTGAGGATCGGCAGACTCAGGGTGCGGTCTTGCAGATGTCAATCGCCGACAACATGGTGATGGCGGTCATGCGGGGCTGGAGCAAGTCCAGTTTTCGGGATTTCAGCCGAGAGAAAACGCTGATCACCGAGATGATGAAGCGCATGTCTGTGAAGGCCAAAAGCTCGCGCGATGCCGTGGAGAGCTTGTCCGGTGGTAACCAGCAAAAGATTGTGCTTGGCAAATGGCTGGGCACCACTCCTAAGCTGCTGATCCTGGATGAGCCAACCCGTGGTGTGGATGTCGGTGCTAAGGCCGAAATCCATCGGTTGATTCGCGAACTAGCCAACGATGGCGTGGCAGTGCTGCTGATCAGCAGCGATCTGCCGGAACTGCTGGCGATCAGTGACCGCATTGTTGTGATGCGGCACGGCTGTATCGCAGGTGAATTAACACAGAAGCAGGCCACTCAGGAGGCGGTGATCGATCTTGCCCTGCAAGATGAGTCTGTGGAGGGTAAGAAGCAATAAATGGGTATCACATCAACGCCTCGAACGAATATTCTAGCCAAGTGGATACGTACCCGAGAGGCAGGGGTTCTTTTACTTCTGGTTGTCGCGATCGCCATCGTCGCCTTGCGTGACGTCACGTTCCTAGCTCCACGCAACCTGCAAGATATTCTTGTCGGATGCGCGCCATTTGCTATCTTGGCATGTGGTATGACCTTCGTAATCATCACCGGTGAGATTGATATCTCGGTCGGCTCGATGGTTGGATTACTCTCGGTGGTGATGGGCTTAAGCTGCACAGCGGTCAACTGGGGCTTATCGGTGCCGGTCACCATCGCCATCATCGTCGTGGCAGGAGCCCTTCTAGGGCTGCTCAACGGTGTGTTAATGGAATACGGCAAGATACCCTCCATGATCGTCACGCTGGGTATGCTGACGGTCTTTCGGGGTGTCACCCAGCTGCTCAGCAAGGGTGAGACGATCACCAACCTGCCGGCAGCGCTGAGGTTCTTCGGAACTGGCACGATCATGGGCATTCCGGTGTGTATCGTCACCGCTATCATCATCGTGATACTCTCGCATGTGATGCTGCAATATACGCCATTTGGGCGTCATGTTGTGGCGGTGGGAAGCAACCCCAGAGCCGCGAAAGTGCTGGGTCTGCCGACCAGGCGCATCAAAATCTGCGTGTTCGTGCTGATGGGGGTGCTGACCGCTATCGCAACTCTTGTGGGCGTACCCCAGCTTGCAGTGATCGAAAGCGGTATCGGCGTGGGCTGGGAAATGCTTATCATCACCTGCGTGGTGGTCGGCGGAACCTCGACCGCAGGTGGCCGAGGCAGCATCATCGGTTCGCTGCTGGGTGTCTTACTGCTGGTATCTGTCCGCACCGAGTTGATCTTTTTGAAATTGTCTGAAAGTGCCACGTATTGGGAACGAGCCATACAAGGCGCATTCATCTTAATGGCGGTTCTGGCAGATCATTTCGGCGCGATGCGTAAGCGAAAGGCGGTGAAGGCATGAAATTCCTGAAAGAGTATATCCATGAGGCCGTGCTTTTAGTAGTGCTGATTGTGTTGATGACGGTCATTCGGTTCATCGATCCATCTTTCCTCACCGCTAATGCTCAGGCGGAACTCAGCACGCACGTGTGGCAACTGGCACTCTTAGCCATTCCGATGACAATGATTATAGTTACCGGCGGTATCGACCTATCTATTGGATCGACTATGGCACTGGCAGCGGTGACGCTGGGGCTCAGCTATAAAGCGGGCATCAGCCCGTGGATTGGCTCATTGATGGCTTTAGTCGTAGCCACTGCAGCAGGCTGGTTGAACGGAGTGTTCGTCTCGAAGGTCAAGGTTCTTCCTTTGATCGTAACCCTGGCGACCATGTCCGCCTACCGTGGTATCGCAGAAGGGGTCAGCAAGGCGGCACCCGTCTCTGGATTCCCACCAGGTTTTGCTGTAGTCGGTCAAGGTTATGACAAGCTCATCGGACTGCCCTGGTCTGGCTGGGTATTCATCGCAGCCTTCGTGCTGGCACTTTGGGTGTGGCTCAAAACACCATTTGGCACATCGCTTACCGCGATAGGACATAATGAATCCGCGGCACGGTTCAGCGGATTGCCTGTCGCGCGGTTAAAGACATGGATATACACGATCAGCGGTTTCCTGGCCGGAATTGCCGCCGTGCAGTATGTCTCACTACGAAATACCGCCAAAGCAGACATCGGCACAGGCATGGAGCTTGATGTGATCACGGCCGTTGTGCTTGGAGGATCAAGTGTCACCGGCGGACGCGGCAACCTGCTGGGCACGCTACTCGGTGTGATCCTCATTCATGAGGTTCGCGAGTTTGTAAGCTGGTACTGGCAGAGCGATGAACTGAATTTACTGGTCATTGGATCTTTGCTGATCATCAGCGTATTGCTGAACTCTTTCATTAATCGCAAATCTCGGTAGCATATCGTATTATAAGTTCAGAGCAGTATTCGAACCCAAGGAGGGTCTTTCACTATGAATCGAAACCTGTTATTAGCTCTCGCAGCCGTGATGGCAGCGGGTATACTGGCAACCGGATGTGCGAAACCATCGGGCGAACCCGCAGGCAAGACCGAAATCGGCAAGCCTGGTAAAAAAATCACCATCTGCATGCTGCCTAAGAAAAAAGGAATCCCTTACTTCAGCAGTTGCGCGAATGGTGCCAAGAAGGCTGCAGAAGAACTTGGTAACGTAGAGTTCATCTATGATGGCCCCACCGACGGTTCACCCGAAAAAGCCGCCGCCATGATCGAAAAATGGGTGCTGAAGCGTGTGGATGTGATCTGCGTGAGCCCCAATGACCCGGATGTGCTTGCCCCCGCCATGAAGGCTGCAAGAGAGAAGGGCGTCAAGGTCATCACATTTGACTCAGATGGGAAGCCTGACAGCCGTGAACTGTTTGTCAATCAAGCCACAGCAGAGCAGATCGGTAATGCGCTGGTCGATACGCTGATAGATGACATCGGCGGTAAAAATGCAACCGGTCAAGTGGCGATCGTCACCGCAACCCTGACGGCTGCGAACCAGAACATCTGGATGAACTACATGAAGACCCGTATCAAGAACAACTACCCGAAGATCGACCTGGTGGCTGTCAAACCCAGTAATGAAGACCAAAAGCTGGCCTTCCAGGTTTCCCAAGACCTGCTCAAAGCCTATCCTGACCTAAAGGGTATCTGGGGTATCAGCTCTGTGTCTTTCCCCGGTGCTGCTGAGGCGATCAAGCAGGCTGGTAAGTCGGGCAAGGTTCAGGTCACCGGTCTGGCGACTCCTAATGACATGAAGACATATGTCAAAGAGGGCACCGTGCGCAGCGTGGTTCTGTGGAACACCGAAGACCTTGGCGGACTGACAGTGAAGGCTGCTTACGCGCTGGCAACCGGCAAATGGGATCCCAAGGCCAAAGAGTTTGATGCTGGCACGCTGGGCAAGAAGAAGATCGTTGGCGACAACCTGCTTCTTGGCGACATCCTCGTGTTCCGTAAAGACAACATCGACAAATACAACTTCTAGTTGGTATTCAGTACCGCCTCCACGCAGCATCGTTGTGTGGAGGCGGTTGTTGTTTTACCCTCCCCTGCGTTAATGATATTTCAACTCACAACTGCCATACTGTAACTGTAAAACACGGCAACGAATATAGTTGGAGGCTTTAGGCATGACCAAATCACATCTAACCATTGCGGCATCCCTCTGCACTCTATTTATGACGGCCTCAGCCATGGCGCTGACACTCAAGGATGTCAAACCGGATTACTGGAAGGCAGTGGCCAGTATACCTGCGCCTCAAGGCAGCTCACCACTGAAGAGTTTTGCTTACACCCAGATGTGCCAGGATACCCAAGCCTTATTCAACCAGTGGCTTGGTGTGACCAAAACGGAACTCAGCAAACGAAAGCCGCGGTTCCCATTCGATCTGTCAGTCACCACCACATATGGCGTATGCAATGACCGGCTGGTGAGTGGACTGCGTGTGATGACCTCCGAGTTCGGTGGAGCGCATCCTACCGCCGCGCTTAAGGCCTATAGCTTCGGCCTGGTAAAGGGACAACCCAAACGGCTCATCTTGCGCGACTTACTGTCCATTGGTGTCACTCCCGATACCGTGGTGACGGAATTAGTGCTGCCGGCGTTAAACCTAATGAAGGCGATACGCGGTGGCGAAGCAGCGCAGGAACTGACGGCCAGCCAAATCAACAGCATACTGGTGACTAAGAGTGGAATCACCTGGGTGTTTGGTCCCTATGAAGTAGGTCCTTGGGTAGAAGGCGACTATCAAGTCAAGATCCCATGGAGCAGGCTGAAGGGGTATCTGAACCCCACAGGGCCCGTGGGGTCCTTGTTGAAATAGCAGCTTGGCTGCCAGACCCACAGATCACACCAACATTTTGTGTGTGTGATCTGTGGGTCTGAAGATATCTATTTCATCTTCTTCAGTTCGTTGTAGAGCTTGTCAATCTCGGCAGAGGTGATGGTGCGGCGCATCACACGGATTTTGTCGTAGCGATAGTTGTATTCGGGCGATGCACCATCGGCAGCTCCACCGATCTGGGTGGCGTAATAGAGGTAGATGGTGTAGTTCTTGCCCACTTTTTCCACATATGCTTCGGGTACGTGGACGGCGGGTGCTTCTGGTTCAGAGTTGATATGCCCCAGCACTTTCCACTTCAGACCATCGATGGAGACCGCCTCGGTGAACTTGCGGCCACGCCAGGGGTCTTGGATACCTTCCACACTTGGATCACCATAAGCAAAAAGCAGTTTGCCTACGCGTACCATATCAGGGTTCGGGAACCATATCAGTGCCGGATTCTCGTCGGCCGCGATGAGCTTCCATTGTTTTGGGTCGGTGAACTCACCTTTGCATTCAGCATAGCCCATCGAGATGCCTTTCGTGTAGAAATAGTCGAACCAAAGCCGGAACTTGCCGTTTTCAAACATGATTGACGGGCGTGCATACATCCCCATCAGGCAGGCTTCGCCCAGCGGATCAACGCCTAGAGCGCCATATTCCTTCGCGTAGGTCATCAGAGGTGCATCCATCTGCTTCCAATTCACGCCGTCCGCGCTGACCGCACCCGCCACACAGCAGTAAGCACCATCAATGTCCTTGTCGGCATCAGCCGGATTGCTGAACTTGTAATAACCGTCTTTGTCGTATCCGGTCGAGGTGTAGACCATGTAGTATTTGCCTTTTGCGAAAACCACGCTGGGATCACCGTTATGCCAGCTATCCCAGAAGAGGTTTCGAGCATAGACACATGGTCGCCACAATGAGGCCGTCATGCTGCCATCCCACACATTGTCGTGGCTCCATATCTCCCATGGGCCATCTGGCGTTTTCGCGCGCGCAGCGAAGATGGCGTCGCCGCCAGTGTAACCAGGGATGCTGCGGTTGAGATCGGCTGTCGCCCAGCCGAAGAACCAGCCGCGATATGGGTAGGATTTGTCTTTGACCTTGATCACATGCAGGTTGTACATGTTGTTGAAGTTGGTGATCAGTGTCTTGCCGTTGCGCTGCCACTGCGCAGTGATATCGCGGTTGAAGTCTTCGGGGTGGGGCATTTGGGCTATTGACACACAGCAGAGTGCTAACATCAATGCAGTCGCTACGAAGGTGGTTTTGGTGCGCATAGGTTTCTCCAGTGGATGGTTGTTACTCAGATTGTATAACTATTCGGAAAGAACTTCTACAAAGGAATATCGAAAACCGCTGTGGCATGAGCATTCCAGCCAAAAAGACAGTATCATCACGGTAATGAACATTTCATTTCGAGGTGAATCCATGACTCGTAGTTGTCAGTTCTCAGTGATTGCTGTGGCGGTGCTGTCTACCTGCTTGGCTCAGGCCGCACCGTTGAGCGTACGTGTGGAAAGTCGATCGGGTGCCCCACGGATTTTGGTCAATAACAAACCGGTACGCGCTCGCATATTCTACGGCCAACCACAAGCGGGCTTACTACCCATCAAGGCGAAAGCACAGATGGTTGAATACGAGTTTGTGGCCAGTCAGACCGCGAGTGAGATCGCCACGATGCATCTTCGGTATGGACACCTGGCTGGAGAGTTGTATGTGGACAACATCCATGTCGTTGATACGGGCACGGGGGCAGATGCTTTTCCTGAGTGCACCTTTGAGGGTGGGCTCACCTCATTTACCAACTCATGGGGGGTGTGGCCTCAAGCCGAGAACAACACGGTGGGTCAAATTAGCGTTGAGCCTGGCGTGGGGCAGAACGGATCGGCTGGGCTGCACATCAAGATCAACAACCCGCCGAATAACAACTGGCCTGATTTTCACATGTATTATACCGGGAAGATGAGCATTATTGAGGGTCACAGTTACAAAGTCTCCTTCTGGGTAAACTCGACTACAGAGCGTGATATTACAAACACGTTTTATCGGCCAGGCGACTCATACACGATGCTCGGAGGGCCTCCTGGGCACTTCGAATCACAAGTCAAACTGGCGGCTTCAGCCGGAGTGGACTTTGTGAGCACAGCCATACCGTTGCCTTGGCCGAAACACGGTCAACCGGAGGACTGGCTCAGCGTAGAATCTGTGCTGAACAATGCCATCAAGGCTAACCCCAAAGTCTTGTTGATTCCGAGGATCGGTGTCACAGCACCAAACTGGTGGTTTGAGGAACATCCTGACGAGCAGATGAAGTGGGAGAGCGGCAGCCATCCTCTGACGGCCTCACCAGTGTCTGACCTGTTCAAACGAGAAGCGTCTGTCAGACTTCAAAAGCTCATAGAGCATCTAGAAACCTCTATGGGGCAGCACATCGCGGGATACCATTTGAACGGCCAAAACACCGGTGAATGGTTCTATATGGATAGCTGGGAGCGGCCTCTGAACGGCTATTCCGAATGCGACAAGCTGTCGTTCCGTCAGTGGTTAACAACAAAATACAAGACCGATGCAGCACTGCGAAAGGCCTGGAATCAAACCGACGCCAGTTTGATGTCCGTTGAAGTTCCCAGTGCGGCCGCGCGTCACAGCAGCCCGGGCGGAATCTTCCGCGACCCGAGGACCGAACGATCTGTGATGGATTTCGTGGAGTTCCAGCAGAAGAGCATGGCAGACACGGTGTGCGACTATTCGGCGGTGGTGCGTAAAGCCACTGCTGGACGCAAGCTGGTGCTGGTGTTCTATGGCTATGTGTTTGAATTCGCGCCGATGTCCACTGGTGCTGGGTCATCTGGACACTATGCTCTGCGGCAGATTCTGAATAGCCCGAATATCGACATCGTCTGCTCTCCAATATCGTATGGTGACCGCGGTAGGGGACAGTCTGGTCCGTGTATGACCACTGCGGAGAGTGTGACCATGGCCGGTAAGATGTGGCTGAACGAGGACGACACTCGCACCTACTTAACGAAAGAGGAAAATTTCCCCGGAGCCGAACACATTTTGACTTCAGCCGAACAGACTAACGAGTTGCTGACCCGCAATGTGGCCCAAGAAGCGACCCGCAACTTTGCCACCTGGTGGATGGATCTGCCCGCAACGGGATGGTATGACGATCCGGCCTTGTGGGCTCGAATGAAGCAGTTGGCTCCTCTGGATGATTATTTCGTTAGAAATGCCATACCATATAAACCGGAAATCGCATTGGTACTCGACGAAAAGAGCATGCTGATGTTATCCGACGGGGCGGACAAGGTCGCAGGACCACTGGTCGCGGAGGTTCGCCGTGAGTTGAGCCGCGTAGGAGCACCATACGGGCAGTATCTACTGGATGATGTGGTGAACGGTAAGGTCAAGGCGAAGATGTATGTGTTTGCCGCGGCCTGGAGGCTGGACTCTAAACAGAGAGCGGCTCTGCTGAAGGCTACCAAAGGCAGCGTATGCATCTGGGCATATGCTCCTGGGTATTTCGACGGGCTCTCGCCTTCGATCCAGTCGATGAAGCAGCTAACTGGGTTCGCAGTCAAGAAGATCGAGCTGCCACAATCCTATGCTATTCCTGCGAGCAAGGAACTTAAGGGCAGCATGTTCTATGTACGGCCTGAGAAGATGTCACCGACCTTCGCGGTGACAGATGCTAAACAGCCGGAAATTCAAGCGAAGTATCCTAATGGCTCTGTGGCTGTGACCGTGCGTAAGCGCGAGGGCGGTGTCTCGGTGTTCTGGGGCACGCCAGGCTGGAACAGACTGCTGCTGCGTAAACTGGCCGCTTCAGCCGGGATACACCTCTATGCACAGCAGGATTGCGTGGTGTATGCCAACGGCGACGTGCTGGCGGTGCATTCGGTCAAAGACGGCAAAGTTCAGATTGATACAGGCCGTAAGGATCCGGTATTCGATCTGCTGACCGGAGCAAAGTTAGGCGTGGGGCCGAAGATCACCTTGACGATGGACTATTCACAAACACGTGTGTTGAAGATTGGCCCCATGAAGTAAGAACAGATCACACCACCAGCCTTTGGATATTGTTCTTAGGCTGGTGGTGGACACTCTCAGCCGCTTGCGGTATCTGCAGCCGTTGTGGCGAGTGGGTGGCGTTTGTGCCCCAAGTCCAGCGTGTTTTCGAGCAATCCTTGAAAATGGGGAAGCAGTCCAGCCCGGATAACAGCCGTCCAGAACCATTCACTGCGCTTCCAGCCAACCGCGTAAGCTAGATGCTGGATTCGTCCTGGCAGGCTATTTCTCGTAAGACAGCTCTTCCAGATACTCGATAAAGAATAGAACCGGCGGTAGCTTCGCCAGTAACCCTCCTCCAACTGACTAGGTGTCATGTGCAGCGGCTGGTATACACAATGTCTTGTGTCGTACATGTCCCAATCGTCAGTCAGTATACGCCCTTGCTGTTTCATCTGTTGGTATATGGCGCTGCCCGGATACGGTGTCAGTATATGAAAAGTGGCGGTCTCTAGACCCATCTCAAGAGCCCAGTCTACTGTGGCATCAAAGACATCCGTATCTTCAGCGTCAGCACCGAAAACAAAACTGGCGTTCGCCATCACCCCGCACTCTCGCAGCCTTCTCACAGCCCGGTGGTAGTCCGCAACGGTGTTCTGGTATTTGTGATGCTCCCTCAAGCTTGCTGGGTTAATACTCTCAAATCCGATGAACAGACTACGCAGTCCTGCTTCTGCGGCAGATTCGAGCAGCCCGGGCTGCAAAATAGACGCGACCGTCGCAGCCCCCTGAAACACACGGTTCATCCTGCGCATCTCCGTGAAAAGCTGTTTCGCAAATGCCGGTGCACCGAACAAGTGGTCGTCCAGAAAGAACAGGTGCCGGCCAGGCAACTGTTGGATCTGCTCTAGAGCATCGTCGACCCGCTGTGTGTAAAAGGAGGCTCCACCGTCGTAGAAGGAGTGCTTATAACAAAACTCGCAGTTGTGAGGGCAACCTCGGCTGACGACCAGTGAGTTAGGCGTCAGATACCGCTCGCGTTTGATCAGGTCACGCCGTGGCTGAGGCATCCCACCCAGTGTGCGTGTGGTCGACCGATAGAGGCGCTCAGGAGTTCCCCTTAGCAGGTCCTGTAGATACCTTGGCCACGCTTCCTCCGCCGGACCCAGTATCACGGTGTCGGCGTGTTGCAAGGCCTCATCGGGCAGAGCTGTGGTATGCAGGCCTCCCAACACCACCCGCACACCGCGTCGTCGATAATGGTCGGCTATCCGGTACGAGCGGTTGGCTGATGTAGCATAGACCTCGATGCCAACGAGCTCAGGTGTGTCGTCTAGAGTAAGTTCCTCCACATGTTCGTCAACAATTTCTACGGTGTGTGGGTCGGTGATGTAGCTGGCTAACGTAGCTAGTCCGAGTGGTGGGAACAGCGAATACTTCAGTGGTCGCCATTCGGGGCTATTGGCTTCTTTCAAACGGGGAAGGATTAACTTAACGTGCATGGTATCATCTCCCTGGCTTTCGTGATACATATCATACGATACCAGAGCATACATACGTTACATCATATTCGTTTGAATTTCTGATCCAACTCCTGGTTTGTCATGGTGAGTATCACGGGACGGCCATGGGGGCAGAGGTAGGGGTTCTCGGTTTCTGCCAGGTCGGAAAGCAGGCGTTCCATTTCGGGTGTCTCAAGGATGTCGCCAGACTTGACCGCCATCTTGCACGCGGTGGTGGCGACTAACTGCTCAAAGCTGAGGGGGAGGCGTCTCTGTACGCTTAGCTCCGTCATCTCCTCCAGCATATCCTTAACTGTCTTCACCATGTCGGCGGATTTAATCCAGGCCGGTACGCCGCGTATGGCAAAGGCGTCCACACCAAACGGCTGCAGGAGAAAGCCCAGAGTGCGCAGCGATTCCAGCTTGCTGGCTGACAGCGCCGCGGTCCGCCGGTCCACATAGATCACCTCAGGGCTCAGCAACTGGGTAATGGGAATCGGGTTGGTCTCGCGTAATACGGTCAGTTTCTCGTAAAGAACCCTCTCATGGGCTACGTGTTGGTCGATGATCAATAACCCTTCATCGGTGGCGGCGATGATATAAGTCGTTTTGACCTGCCCAAGGATTCGGAAGCCCTCCAACATCTTCTTGTAGGGTTTCCGTAAAGATTCACTCGGTGCAGCAACGGCGAATGGGTCATACTCTTCGTCGCCTTGGGTAGTCTGAACGGCTGGGATAGATATGGTGCCCAACTCAAGGCCTGTCTTTTGTTCAAGCGCATCGTGGAACTGGCTCATATTCGGCAGAGAGATCGGGTTAGGCGATAGTTGCGGCCGCATGTAGCCTGGCATCGGATTTGAGGCAGGCTGGTCAAATTGCATCGGTTCCGTCTGCATTGCGGTCGGCATCATGCCCCCGTCAATTAAAGCGGATCGGATGGCTTGCCTGACCAGGTGGTAAATCTGGTTGTCCAGTTCGAATTTCACTTCGGCTTTGGACGGGTGTACATTCACATCAACCGCCTCTGGAGGCAGGTTGATAAACACCGCGCAGGCCGGAAACCTGTTCTCCGGGGTGATCGACCGAAATGCGTCGTCCAGTGCGCGGGTCAACACGCGATGACGCACCAGCCGCTTATTGACAAAGAAGCTCTGCATCGCACGATTGGCCCGTGACACATGGGGAGGTGAGACATAGCCGTCCACACTCATGTGTCCCATTTGAAACATGATCGGCCGCATTTCACGTGCGACCTCTCGTCCAAACACAGCCATGACTACGTTCTTGGGGTCTGATGCTCCCTGGCTGGTTAACAACACCGTTCCGTTGTGTTCCAGCTTGAACCGCACAGCCGGGTTGACCAGAGCCAACCGTCCAACGACCTCAACGATGTGCCCAAGTTCGGTAGGGGTTGACTTTAGAAACTTCTGTCGGGCTGGAGTATTGAAAAACAGCTCCTTCACGGTGATGGTGGTTCCCACCAGCGCAGATAGCTCCTGAGCCGTCACCACCTCGCCGGCCTCAATAACAAGCTGGAAAGCCACGGCATCATTAGGACGGCGTGTCAGGATCTCAAACCGCGAGACGGAGGCTATACTGGGCAGTGCTTCGCCGCGGAACCCTAATGTAGTGATATGGGGCAGATCATCTGCATCTGATATCTTGCTGGTAGCATGACGCTGGATGGCAAGCAGTGCGTCAGCTGGACTCATGCCTGTTCCATCATCTTGAACACAGATGAGCTGTTTACCGCCGTCCTGAAGCACGATGCTGATGCTTGTGGCACCAGCATCCAGGCTGTTTTCTACCAGTTCCTTGACTACAGAAACCGGCCTTTCGACAACCTCGCCAGCGGCTATCCGGTTGGCGGTATGCTCATCTAGCAGTCGTACGAGGCACTCCGAATTCTGAGTATCCACCAGGCTTACTTTTTACTTTTTGTTTTTGAAGTACTAGCCTTGGATGCGGCTAACTGTTTTGTCTCCGCAGGGGATAAGCGTGTGGTGATCGAACCTATCTCCGCGATGTATTTCTTCGCCCGCTCAGTCATCATGGTATATTCCGGGTTGTTTTCTGTCTTGCCCATTTTAGCGAGTGCAGTGGCATGTTCAGTGGCGATTGCTAATTGACGTCTGAGCAGCTTAACCTTCGCGATTTGTTCCCCACCAACCACACTGGGATTGGCGACCTGCACGCGAGCAGTGATCATTTTAGCGATCTGTTTTTCCATCGTCTTCATGTGCTGCTCATATCCGATGAGCTTAGCCCGCAACACATTTCGTTGTTTGGACAATGCCGCGCGTTTCGCGGGATCCTTCTCGTCCATGATGGCGAGATTGAGCTTTGTCAGAGTATTAACAGTGGCATCACGCTGGTCCACGATCTTCTTTCGCGCAGTAGCAATACTTCGTTCTTTTTGGGATGCAGGCGGAATGTCCTTTTGGTCGAACTTCCTAAGGTCTGTGGTAGGTGGTGCGTCAGGGGCTTGAGCTGATGCTGTCAAGGGTAGCATTATACATAATAAACCTGACAATGTGGCTAGAATTCTGAATGTTTTCAATATGATGTATCTCCTAATGATAGCTGATCAGGTATATTATATAGCGACTCATGCTTACGCGAGATAAACTATACACGGTATGCATTTATAAATACGCGAAACGAGGAGATTTCTGTGACATTCTCCCATAGATATTCGATCATTGGGGTGCTGGTCACCCTTGCCATTGCTCCAGTCCTGTCTGCACCGAAAAGTGATGAGATATGGTCCCTTAAGGCTGACAATCAAGCCGTATCCTGGATTGATCTGAGCGATGGCAGTAGGAAACCTGGCAGCATTACCGCTGAGGGGCACGTCAGTATCAAACGCCCGGATATGCAGCTTACCGCTGAAAGCCTGCTGGCCAATATGGCTGATGGAATCATATCACAACTGAAGGCCGGCGGTGGCGTGGACCTTGTAACGCCCTCTCAGGAACTGCATTGCGATGAACTGACCGCTACAGTTTCGCCGGATGGCAAGATCATCAATGGCTCTTTGGTCAATGTCAATGGCAAAACAGGCCAATTGCTGGTGAAGGCTGAGAGCACGACCATATCTGGCAACATCATGCGACTTAAAACTGGGCAGATCACAGTCTGTGCGTTGCCAACACCTCACTACGCGTTAAAAGCGAACACCATCACCATTAACACTGTCACACGCCGTGTTACTGCGCGGAACGTCCGGTTGATGGTATATGGTCACACGGTCATGGCGTTACCGTATATCTCCACTGGCGTGGGAACTAAACGAAATTCAACTTTGATGCCCATTATTACCTATACACAGGGCAAAGGTGTAGGGGTTCGGTATCCCATCGTCATCCCGATGAAGGATAGCATGGTCACAGGACGGGTGGCAGTATACGAGCGTGACCAAGCGGAACTGTCACTCAGTTACGACCAACGGTTGGACAAGACCGGCGATAATGAACAGATGGACCGCCTTCAGGACGGTGACTATGAGCAGGCAGCCTTTATGTCGGTTCCCAGTGAAGCACCAGCACCATTAAAGACAAATGCATCCTGGTTCGTCACTGGTGATGTGAACCGCCCTGTTTACTTAGCGCAAGATAATTCCGATCAAGTGCGGATTAATTCGACGGAGATCGGTGCCAGATATGACACAAGAACCTCGAAATACGGATGGATGCAGGCTGAGCTTCGTACAGGGAGCGTGCGCGAAGAACCGACCATGGAGGACCATTTCCGAAGTTCGATACATGCCAGATGGTCATCCATACCCGTGAAGATTCTGCCTGTCCTGAATTACCGGGTGGGTACAGAATGGAGAGCGGTGACGTATAGCTCTGGTGATCAAATCAACCGCATCACAGGCCAGTTTATGCTGGATGGTAAGCCTGAGTCATGGATGGAATACACGCTGGGTTACGCTAGTGCGAAAGAGACGGGGAGAAGCCCCTTCAGTTTTGATCGCCTGACCGTCAAACACGAAGGTATTGCACGCCTCCTAATAGGCCATGGAACTCGGATTGATGCGAGAGGATACTGGGATTTTGAAAAATCTGCATGGATCGATGTCACGATTGCATTGAAAGTTCGGGCTCATTGTATCGAACCTGAGCTTATCTGGAGCCAGAAAATGCAGAGTGTGGAGTTCAACCTTGATATCGCTACTTTTTAGGTCTTGGCGGGTATAGTTAATACGTATACATATAACAACAACCGACCCGTTGGAGGAGATTAATGAACACTCTGGTCATCTACGCACATCCAAAAGACACAAGTTACAACGCAGCTATTAAGGACACAGTGCTTGAAGCACTCAAGAAACGCGGCGACACCGTAGAGCTCCGCGACCTATACGCTATGGACTTCAATCCCGTATTGCGGTTCGATCACCAAAAAGCTCCCGATGTAGAACAAGAACAAAAGTATATATCCAATGCTGACGAGATTGTGATAGTGAACCCAATATGGTGGTACAGCATGCCGGCTATACTGAAGGGTTATATCGATAGAGTATTGACATACGGGTTCGCATATGCTTACACCGAAAATGGAGTCGACGGCCTGCTTAAGGGTAAGCGAGTGACGATTATCAACACCGCCGGCGGCACGCAAGAGGCCTACGCGAGTGGCGGATATGATGAAGCACTTGCAAGAACCATCGTTAATGGTATCTACCGGTTCTGCGGCCTGGAGATCACGAAGCACCATATCGTGCATAATGTCATCCAAGGCAGCGACGAGTATCGAGCGGGTGCTTTGAAAGAAATCGCCGCGTTGTTTGAGTAATAAAACACATTTCGATATGAAACGGGTCTGGCATCACATGATGCCAGACCCGTTCTGCTGAAGCCGTAAAGGTCGATCTAGTGCATTTTGCCCTTAGCGACGAATACCTTCTTCATGCGGTTCCAGAGTATTCCGCGGTTCAACTCAGCGATCGCACGAGTCAGCGAAATCTCTTTCGGGCAAGCCTTGATGCAGTTCTGCGCGTTGCCACATCCCAGAAGCCCGTCAGGCCCTGCCAGCACGTCGTAGCGGTCATCCTCAAGTTCCTTCCCGATGGGATGGTAGTTGAACACAAACGCCTGGCCTATTGCGGTCGGCCCGATGAAGTTGCTGTTCATACTGACGTTGGGGCAGCTCTCCACACAGCATCCGCAAGTCATGCAACGGCTGAAGTCGTAACGCAGCTCTGCCTGAGACTGGCTCATTCGTACACCTGGGCCGAGGTCATGCGTTCCGTCAATCGGGATCCATGCCTTGATTCGCTTCAGTGTTTCAAACATATGACTTCGGTCGACTACCAGGTCACGGATGACAGGGTATTTCGTCATAGGTTCTACTGTGACAACAAGCGCATCGGTCTGAGGTTTGCCTACGGCGTCAATCAATGTGGCACATGCTTGATGGGCATATCCATTGATGACCATAGTACAGGTTCCGCAAACTTCCTCAAGGCAAGCCGCCTCCCATGCAGGAGCGACCACTGCTTCACCCTTGGAGTTCACAGGGTTGCGTTGAATAGTCATCAGGCAGCTAATGATGTTTGAGTTCGGCACATAGGGCATCTTGAACTCTTCCCAGTAGGAAGCCGAACCGGCATCCTTCTGGCGTTTGATTTTCATGATGATAGTGTTGTAAGCCATGTTCAATACGCCTCCTTACTTCTTCTCGCCAGTTTGGCTGGTCGATTTGTCTTTGGCGTAGTTTCGCAGTCGCGGAGTGATCATCTCATGATCTACATCCGCATAGCTTATCTCCACTTTTCCGTTCTTCCATTCTGCAATGGTGCTCTTCAGGAACTTCTCATCATTGCGGTTCGGGAAGTCAGGCTTATAGTGGGCACCACGGCTTTCATCACGTTTGAGCGCACCAGTGGTGATGGTCTCAGCCAGAACCAGCATATTCTGCAGGTTGCGGGTGAATATCGCCGCCTGATTGGTCCACACACCGGTATCCGCCAGCCCTACATTCTTCATGCGTGACTTGATTTCAGATATCTTGACCAGGGTCTTTTCGAGTCGGTCGTTATAGCGAACGACAGTGACATTCTCGGTCATGACATCGCCCAGTTCGTCATGCAGTTTATAGGGGTTCTCACTGCCGTCCATCGAGACTATGGCATCATATTCCGCTTGCCGCTTACTGCGCATCGAATCAAACAGGCTGACCGGCATATCTTCTGTGGACTGATCTAGTCCCTTAACGTATCGTGAGACAGCCTCACCAGATACTCCACCGGCGAAGATACAGCTCAGAAGCGCGTTGGCTCCCAGGCGGTTCGCACCGTGGAACTGGTATTCGCACTCGCCGACCGCATACAGGCCAGGTATGTTCGTGGCCATATTCTGCGTACTTTCTGGGTTCAAGAAGCCATCCGCATTACTTTCGTAGTTGACCCAAAGCCC
This sequence comes from Armatimonadota bacterium, assembly GCA_963677485.1. GTDB lineage: Bacteria > Armatimonadota > HRBIN16 > HRBIN16 > HRBIN16. Next base: position 4,649,276 of record OY781964.1, read on the forward strand.
ACCCATGCTATAGTGGACGGAGGGGAAAACCAGCATCGGAACGTCGCGAGGGTCTTTGCCTTTGAACTTGATGTAAATTTCAAGGATTCCCCAAAGCTTCTTGGTGGATGTGGCCCTGTCCAAGTGGGTGATGTCCAGGTAGACCTGGTTTTTTCCCTCGACTCCGAGTTTCTGGTTCACGCAGATGTCAAAGATCTCTCGGGTAGCGATGTCGCGAGGAACCAGGTTGCCATACGCAGGATACTTCTCTTCAAGGAAATACAGCCGTTCGGCTTCAGGTATGTCCTGAGCTGCGCGGGTTTCTGCCGAATTTCTCGGCACCCACACACGGCCGCCTTCACCGCGGATACCTTCTGACATCAATCGGTTCTTATCTTCACCAGGGATGGCGGTGGGGTGTACCTGTATCATTTCAGGGTTACCGTACTTGGCACCTTGTTGATACACAAAGCTTGCTGCGCTGCCGGTGTTGATGATCGACTGAGTCGACTTACCGTAGATATATCCCGGTCCACCAGTGGCCATGATCACCGCGTCAGCCCTGAAACTGCGGATTTCCATGGTATACAGGCTCTGAGCGATAATTCCTCGGCAGACGCCGTCATCGTCCTTGACGATGCCCAGGAAGTCCCAGCCTTCATATTTGTTCACAGAACCTTCGCACTCGTGGCGGCGCACCTGCTCATCCAGTGCGTAAAGCAACTGCTGGCCCGTGGTGGCTCCAGCAAACGCAGTGCGGCGCTGTTTGGCACCACCGAAACGCCGGAAATCCAAGAAGCCTTCACTGGTGCGGTTGAAGGGGACACCCATGCGATCGAGCATATAAATAACGCTGGGAGCCCTATCGGTCATGGTCCGAACGGGAGGCTGGTTTGCCAGGAAGTCACCACCATAAACGGTGTCGTCGAAGTGTTCCCATGTGCTGTCGCCTTCGCCCATCGTGTTCACAGCGCCATTGATACCGCCTTGCGCACACACGGAGTGGCTGCGTTTGACGGGTACCAGCGAGAACAGGTCGACTTTCAGACCTTTCTCGGCACTTTTGATTGTGGCCATCAGCCCAGCTAATCCGCCACCAACAATAATCACGCGATTGTTTGCCATATCAGTAAAACCTCCTTAGTGTGCCATGTTCCAGATTGGATTGATAAAGCCGTAAAATGCCAACCAACCGAACCCGGTAAGCAACACGAATAGTCCTGTGCAAACTGCAGCGCACTTATTTTGAGATTCTTCGGTGAGTGTGATGCCCCAGCGGATGCAGAAGGCCCATATACCGTTGCTCAAGTGATAAGTAGCGGCAGTGATACCCAGAATGTAGATCGCTGCGATCAGTGGGTTTTGGAACTTCTCGTGCATACCTGCGTATTTGATGCTATCTAATCCTGCACCGAAATATTTGGCCATCAGTGTGGTTGTAAATACGTGGTAGGTAATGTAGAGCACCAAGAAGATGCCACTGACTCGCTGAAATACATATGCGAGGTTTCGTTTGTATGTGTAGTTTTGGTAGTTCATCGTGCCATGTGAGGTGATCAGCAACCCGTATGCTGTGTGAAACAGCAGTGGCAGGAAGATGATTCCGACCTCCATAAGCATAAAGATATGCCTTGGAATTATCTCGAAAAATTCGATGACGGCGTTGAAATTCTTCGCGCCTGTCAACGAAAAAGAGTTTAACACAAGATGCTGCACTACAAAAAATCCCACTGGTATGATACCGGTGAGCGAGTGCAGCTTATGTAACAGGTAGTTATCCGAAGCGACTAACGACCTGCGAAATTCAACTGCAGATGCCATGTGGATCCCTCGATTTCTGTTGAGGTTAAGTTGATGAAGGCTATTTGAGCACTCCATCCATCACATTATAACGAACCTGACCCTTTTGTCCAAAATTGTACCCTATTATGGCTCTTTTTGAGCGGCTCATTATGATTGTTTGGTATTGAATTTCGCAATATCAATCGCGAATTTTGCGTAGTACGCCGCTTCAGCTATTGTGAGATATTGCTGGTTATTGCCCGTAATATGCGGTATGATACAGTAAAACTAATGCGGAGGCGACTATGATTTCATCACAAATCCCCGTGATTCTCGATACCGATATCGGCGGTGACATCGACGATGCGCTGTGCCTGGCCTACCTTCTTCGACAGCCCAAGTGCGATTTGCTAGGTATTACGACGGTCTCCGGCGACACTATCACTCGAGCGAAACTGGCAAGTTGCATCTGTCAACGAGTAAAGCGTGATGATATTCCCATTTATGCCGGAGCACCTATGCCATTGATCGGACCACAACTGCAGGTCAAAGTCCCGCAGGCTACCGCGCTAGAGCAATGGAGTCACAAGCAGGATTTTTCCGAAAATAGTGCGCTTATCTACCTCAGAGACACCATCCGCAGCCGCCCAGGTGAGATCTCCTTGCTGACCATCGGCCCACTCACCAACATAGGTTTGCTGTTTTCGCTTTATCCAGATGTCGCGAAGAAGCTAAAACGGCTGGTTTCGATGTGCGGCTGCTATTACGATAAGGAACAGCCACGACTCAACGAATGGAACGCAAAAGTGGACTACACCGCTACGGATATCGTGTATCGTACCGCAGTGAAGGAACATATGTCTGTCGGGTTTGATGTCACGAGGCAGTGTGTGATCAGCGGCGATGAGGCACGCAAGATGATTCGCGGCGGAGTTCTTGATCCAGTGGCTGATATGGCATCCGTTTGGTTGAAAGAGGCGGGGAATGTGACCTTCCACGACCCGCTCACGGCCGCTCTTCTTTTCGAACCATCGCTGTGTGGAATGAAAAGAGGCGAGTGTACGGTGGATGCATCATCTACACCAACTGGGGGTGTGACCAACTGGCACGAAAGCAGCCGAGGCCGTCACACAGTCGCGGCAACAGTCGATTCAAAAAGGTTCCTTGATCACTACTTTTCGGTGACTAAAGGGTAAGCACCTGCGCGTGTATTCACGGCAGCCCAGGTTGTAACTGATATTATCGGGACGTTTCTTGTGGGCGCCCCGATCGCTGTAAGCCTCTGTTGCAGCCATGCGTTGCCTATGTCCGGGGCGGTCTGTGCGTAGGCTAGCGGATGCCGAAGGCTCGAGACCGCGCCGGTCTGGCGGACAGCCTCCCTGGGTTGATTTCGGGAACAAGACCGGCGCGGTCTATAGACAGTTTCCACCGCAGGCGTACTGACAGACCGCCCCGGACATAGCCAACCTAGTTACTTTCACGATGACCTGTTGATGCTAGATAATCAGGCTGAGTTTTGCTCAGCACCGATTATTGGCCCTTCTCCGGTGTCGTGGCGATACCCAGCCACCTGTGGGCGATCACCACTGCGGCGTATCCATCAATCGGCACTTTTGGGCACAGCCAGCTTATGGGTAACAGGCACAGACAGCCTTTCGGTGGATGGTATTTGTAGTAAACCGCCTTTGCCATTTCAGAACTGCTCCGCTCATTGACCATCTCATATGCGGGAAATACAATGCCCAAAATGGTCTTTAAAGCCTTATGGCCCGTACCATTTCCCATCACGACAGCACTTGGCGTATATTTTTGTTGCCACATAGTGCAATATTCTGCGATTTGCTCTGCTGGAATCACAAGCACATCGATGGGTTTACCATCGCTGTCAACAACCGCTATTCCGCATTTAGAGGTGCCAGGATCTATTGCAAACACACGTCCTGAAAATTCATCAGCATTACTCAAGGTACCAGTCTCAGGCGTATTCGTAATTCATCACCAGTGTAGGTATCTTTTTTCGCCGTAAAGGAGATTTCAGCTTTGCGGGCAAGACCAGAGTATTTCAATTGCTGCACCATTTCGGCCAGGTCTTCGTTGGGCAGGTCGCCTACTGAGCTTGATCCAGCACTTCCGATGACTGGCAAAATGCCAGCCTGGACGGCACGGCTTTTGACTTCCGTTAGCAAGAATTGGACTATCTGGTTGGACAACACTCCAGCATTTACGCCGGTAAACAGCTTCATTCTGGCGATCTCTTGACCGCTTTTGAATACCAGTTGGTTTCGGTAAGGTAAGAGCTCGATGGGCACAGGCTCACCTGCATAGCTGTTCCGAATACTTGAAGCCACGACTAGCACCGGCTCATTGGAGGTGGCAATCTGCATAGACAAAGCTCGGATGCTCTCCCACTCGTCAGCCACCAGCTCCGATGTGCTTTGATCACTTGTGGTCATAGTGATCTTCTTGACAGGCATATAGGCTGCTCGCCAAGAGTCGCTTTTTGCGGCCCCTCGAGCCTCGGCAGCCCATCCAGCCTCAACCAGCAGTCTTTGAAGCTCCTGGCGTATGCGTTTGACGCCAATCTTGTTGTCGACGATCCGTCGGAACACCTCTTGACCACGCTCGAAAACTAACGGGCTGGAGGTCTTTCCGATGAGCGTGTTGACTGCTGCCCGCAACTGAGTTTCCTGCTTTGATAAGGTTGCGATGGTATCATCAAGTTCTTTGAGCTGCGATTGGAGCTCTGCACTGCGATCAGCCAGCTCCTTACCTTCGGCACGCAATTTCTGATCGTGATCATTCAGCTCTTTGTTTTTTGATTCCAGCTCAAGGTTTTTGCTCTGCATCTCAATGTTTTGCCTGGAGCTGAGGCGGTTTGATTCAAGGAACCGGGAGTTCTGCGCCATTAAGAAATCGCTGCTGGCTTTCAGTTTAGTGGCCGCTCGCTTAAGCAATTCGGATTCCGAAACAAGCATCTTGTTACGGACAGCCAGTTGTCCGAGGCGCTCTTGCTGGCTGCGGATTTGGCTGTTGAGTTGGACTTCAGTACCTTTAAGTTTTGAAATCTGTTCGTTACGTAACGATAATTCCTTATTAGCATCGGCCAGCATATCAATTTGCTTCTTTAGCAGGATGCCGTTATTACGCAGTTTTTCGGTCTGAGCACGAAGTTTATCGTTGATTTTAGATAACTCAGAGGTGATCTGGATATATCGCGTGCTGAGTTTAGAGTATTTTGTCTCTGTTTGTTTTAGCAGCTTGAAGGTCTGCTCACCACGGAAGATGATGTCGCGAAACTCCGCGACTGAGCCCAAAATGATACCCCATGACAGGATCGAAATGAGTGCTCCCGTGATTGCAGTGACAATCATAGCAGTATATCTTGGACGGAACCCCCATATACTCAGCTTCCGTCTGCCAAGTGTGCGGCCCAGCCAGTCACCTAAATAGGCGATAAAGCCAGATAGGAGTACGACTATGATTCCAACGACGAGAGTAATGGGCATCTAGTTGATCACCGGCTTTTCTGCTTTAAGAAATATATCGCCGCAACCAGTCCAAGGAAGTCCGGAAGGAATGCAGCTAAAACCGGGTGCATTGTGCCATCTTTTCCCAAAATATACAAATATTCGTAAAGTGTCCAGTATAGGAATATCACCACAATACTGGTGGCGAAACCAGCAGCGGCTGAGGCCCGTTGCCTTCTGATGGCAAGGGGAGCTCCGACGATGCCGAAGATGAAGCTAGCCAGCGGCAAGCTGATTTTGTTCAGCAACTCGACCAGGAGTTTACTGGTGTCTTCCCCGGCTTTGTTGTATTTACGAATGCGCCTTAAGGTCTCTTTGAAACTGCGGGCATCAGGATCGGGAACTAAATCTTCTTCAAGCTGTTGTAAAGATTTGTTGACACCGGCCTTCAGTTCACGGGTGCTTGTGTAGGCAAAATCCACCCGAACCTTGCCATCAGCCGTCTCCCAATAGCCGTTCTCCAGGTTCCATTCGATTCCGCTGATCCATTTCGCCCGCTGTGCCACGACGGTAAACTGTGGCAACCATCGCCCGTTCACCGGAGCGTATTGCGTCACGGTGACATCATACAGAAGGCCGGCTTCCAGGTCAACTCCACCTTGAGCAACGATATTGGTCCGTATTTTGCCATCCTCAAGCACCGTCTGGTTGACAGCCCGCGTGCGGTCGCCAACCTGCTTTATGATGGCGGTTTTGAGGCGCCACATTTCTGCGGTTGCTTTTGGAACGGCATATTCGTAGAACAGCATGGCGACCATACTGACAGCCAGACCGAAAATCGCCACGGGCATCATGATGCGTTTCAAGCTGTATCCTGAGGCGTAGATGGCCACCAGTTCGCTCTCGCCAGAGAATCGGCCAAAGGCAAGCAAACTGGCAAGAAGCATCCCCATTGGGAATGTCTTGACAATCACCGCAGGCAGGCTGAGTAAAATCAGCTTAGTGATCAGTGCTGGCGATGCTCCCTTGACCATATACTCGGCGATCGAGAACAGGTTTGTTCCTGCAAAGAACAGTGCGGTAAACATCATAATGCCGAAAAAGAATGGCGAGATGAGCTCTTGCAGCACCAGTTTGTCGACAACCTTAAGCCGGATCATATATTATCGTATTCCTGGCCAAGATAGAACTGTCGTGCGATGGGGTTTTGGGGCAAATCTTCAGAGGCGCCTTCCGTGACGATATTGCCTTCGGCGATAATATAGGCGCGGTCAGTAATTCGAAGAGTGGCCCGGACATTGTGGTCCGTGATCAAAATCCCGATGCCGAGTTTCTCTCGCAACGACGCGATGATCTTCTGTAAATCCGCGATGGCTATAGGGTCCACCCCTGTGAAAGGCTCATCCAGCAGGATAAACTGGGGGGCAGCGGCGATGGCTCGTGCTATCTCAACGCGCCGACGTTCGCCACCAGAGAGCACATAAGCTGGTGATGTCCGCAGACGAGTGATGTGGAAGTCCTCCAGCAGCATGTCTATCTGCTTTTGTGCTTCCGCATTCTCAACACCGCGGGCTTGAAGCACTAGCCGCAGATTGTCTTCGACCGTCAGTTTACGAAACACTGATGGTTCCTGGGCTAGATATCCCAATCCCATTCTGGCTCGAGCAAACATGGGTTGGCTGGTGATGTCTTTGTTATCTAAAAAGACACGTCCAGATGTTGGCTGCACCAGTCCAATTGTCATGTAAAATGATGTTGTTTTACCGGCTCCATTGGGTCCTAAAAGACCAACAATTTCGCCGGTCGTCATGCTAAAGCTGACTCCGTTAACAACCTTACGACCTTTATATACCTTGACTAGCTCTTCAACGCGCAGGCTTACGGTCATTTCTTTATGGTGGATCCTTTCGAGGAGTAGGTGGCCTCTGTCTGTTCTTCGGCACCTGACAGTGTCACGCTCTCAATCACGACATTACCGTTGACCATAGCAAGATCAATCGTGCCAGACGAGCCTTTCTGTGTGACCGTGAAGTCGGCTTCTTCCACAGATATCACCAGCCCACCTTTAAGCAGGATCTTAGGTGATGTGGCGTCGCCAATGTATTCGGCACTGCCGGAAGTACCTTTAGCTTTGCGGTTTTGTTTCGTGTCCGTCAGCGATATCTCAACCGTGCCAGTCGCTATGGCGTTATCAATCCTCGCCTTACCTGCGGCAGGAGCTTGCGAGACGATCTGAATCTTCTGAGCTGTCATGCGTAAGGTGCCGTCATTGCGTTCCAATACCACACGCGTGCCTGTCACTTCCACATGGATGACTTTATCGGCACCATATGTAGTTTTAATATCTTTGTATTTTGAGAGCCTAAAACTGCCCACTGTGGCTTGCGCATGTGATACAACCGCCATGACGAGCAGAGCGGCAATAAGTGGCAATATCTGAATGAGTTTACGCATTGTGTCCTCCAAAAATTTACGGATTGGTCAGGTGCATCGAAGTGAAATCCGTATTCAACTCCATACGCGCTCCTCGAACATCGAAGCCTTCGCCGGCCAATCTCACCGAGCCCTCAGCAATGATCTTGTGCTTGCTTGCAATCCACGTCGCACGGTCGGCACTCAAGGTGACCTGGTTTACCAGAGAGGTTGCTTTAACCCCTCCAGAAGCTACTATTTCATACTTGTCACGGTCGGCGATCACTGATGCCGCTTGTAACCTGCTGGCAGCTTTACCTGCCTTATCAAACAGTGTACAATCAACCCCTTCAAACCGCCCACTTGAACTTCCTGTCAGTGCCTCACCCTGTAATCCCACGCCATTTTTGGCCGTTGCGGTCCAGACCTGACGGCTGGGAGAGCCTGGTATTCGCCAGTTAACGACGATATGACGAGTAGCAACCTGCAATCTCAGCTCAGGCGGTTTGGCCGTCTTCGCAGGATTCCGAGGTTGCTTATTGCATCCGCACATCAGTACGGCGATAATAATGACGAGTGTGGCTATGATTCGCATACTTATACAGTTTACATTATCGGAGCTCATGAGGGTCAGCATGTTTGGTCATAAGAGATGACTGCAGGAAGCATACATGAGTTACCCAGGCGATTCGCCCTGCGTCAATTCTCGCAGGGTCTGCAGCAGCTCAATGCCCGTCCAGCAGTTGAGGCTGGTATAGGGCTGGTTGTCGGTCTGGCGATATCGCTGGACAGCGAACCCGTCATGAGCGCGACGTGGTGCGTTGTGGTAGCCGCGGCTTTATTCGCTAGTGCGCAACTACTTCGGGTCCGCCTGCCTCTTCTTCTGCTCGCCGGTGTGATTGCTGGCATAGTTCTGGGTATACCTCAATCGATCATTTCGCGATACCAGATGGCAAATGCCAAACCCGGCTCTGGTGTCATAGTGGGTGTGATCACCGCAGAACCATCTGTCTATACGCGTCCGATGCAGTTTACCCTTACCGTGTGTGATTCGAAATGCGCACTCCCCGCGGGCATGAGACTTCGAGTCAGCTCATACAGCCTTCAACGTGACATTTACCCTGGTCAAGTCATACGGTGTCGTCTAGCCTGGCATCGTGCCGGGAAAAGCGGCTATGATCGCTGGTTGTGGCTGCGTGGCATCTACCTCAAAGCCGGGCTTGTTTCAGATGACATTGAAATAATCGCAGAGAACCCCCTTCGGAAGCACATCAGCCAAATGCGCAGACGGTGCCTCGATGGGCTAAATCGGGTGTTACCAAGAAGCCGACGAGGAATGGTCAAGGGCATCGCGCTGGGTGATACTTCGGATTTATCTTTCGGCGAGAAGCGTGCCTTGGCGGATACTGGAGCCATCCATATTTTGTCACCGAGCGGGCTGCATGTCTCGATTGTTTTTGGATTTGTGTGGATCACGATAGGTTTGGCTTCCAGGAGTCGGTCTGTGCGTATTGTGTTCAGCATCATGGCCGTATGGCTTTACGCGCTTATCTGCGGAGCCGAAGCACCAGCGGTGAGAAGTGCGATTATGTGCTCTGTTGCTGGCCTAGCTCAGTGGTCACATCGTGATCGAGATGCGTTGAGTGCCTGCGCCGTCGCCGCGATGATGATATTGGTCTGCAATCCCATGAGCTTGATAGATCCATCTTTCCAGATGTCGTTCGTCATGGTGAGTTTTGTGCTGGTGATCTCATCTGTTGTGATGAACCACCATAGATATATCGCCGATATACTACCACGGATGAAGCGAAAGCTAGTTGACTTGTTTGTCGCTGGTGTGCTGTGTGCCATGGCGGCTGCACCGCTCAGCGCTTTCTATTTTGAACGTGTATCGATGATCAGTCCTGTCACAAACATTGCGATATCAGCTCCTGTCGCAGTGATCACCTGTGTGGCCCCGTTGGCGGGCTGGGCGTCCAATATGGGCATCAGTGATCCTGTGGACTCACTAGCTGGCGGAATTCTTGGCTTTTGTGCGGCTTGGATTGGTCGTGTCGTTGAGTTCTGTCACAGCCTTCCAGCAAACAGCCTGAAGATGCGCGCACCCTCGGCAACGATGTTGATTGTATACTACATTTGTTACCTTGCGTTATTATTATTAATTAAGTCGAGAAGGGACAGGGTGAAGGCGGTTGCTGCATAAAGTGGTCGTGGCTTTGTGTGTATGGTTGTCAATAGCCATCGTCACTTGTGCTCAAGGTATAGATTCCGTTGCCCCTTCGAAAACAACACCTGCTGCTGTCGTCACTAATCCTATATTAGGCAAGATCGGCGACGAATGCCGCACAGCCTCAAACGTCATCGCACTGAATCCCGGAAACATGGCTTTATTGACATATAGCACGGTCTGTGATGCCATCGGCACTGCGTTATCACCCAATTCTGAGCCCCTTCAACCGAATGCCATTCAGGCACCGGCACCACCAGCCGCAAAGAACATCGAAATCAAGAGCTTCAAGAGCCTTAACATCACCCCAGATAACAAACTGGATGCCACCGGCATCGTGGCATTATGGCGTGAGCACACCATCAAAGCGGACAAAGTCACCGGCGACACACACCAACGGGAATATACATTTAATGGCGGTGTCGATGTCAGTGCTGAAGGCCTAAGCCTTAAATCCGATGACTTAACCATCAACACTCGTTATCGTGACTGGAGTTCCACGGGTGCGCACGGATCTGCCTCGCCACAGTATATGGAGACGGATATCATCAAGGAAAATCTGCTGTTCAAAGGCGCCACTATGAAGGGTGACGAACGGACTGCCCATCTGAGTGCCTGCTTACTCACAACTTGTGACCGTGATCATCCCCATTATGTCATCGACTCCGCCTATACCGACATCATCAAAGGTAAAAGCTTGACTCTCCGGGACCTTCGGATCAGGCTGTGGGGAAGAACTCTGGTAAAGGTACCAAAGTTAGTGATCCCGCTGGACCGCGAATATGACCCGGACTACATACCCCAAGTGGGCAACACCCCCGACGAAGGCTATTTTGTAAAAATGGCTTTAGGATATTCGTTGATACAGCAAGAGGGTAAGGCACTTGTGCAACTCATGCAAAAGAAGGGTGTTGGCATTGGATTTGACCAGCCATACGAGTTCGGTAAAAACAAAGGTACGCTCTCGGTATTCGGCCTGATCAACCAGGCCCAGAGTTCCAAATACATCACAGCTTCGTTGCAGCACACCACACAACTTTTTGGATTGAACACGCAGATCACTGGCGACCTGCGCCAAAACAGCTACATGTTAGGAAACGACAGCAGCAGTAACCTCTCGTTGAACCTGGACAGATCGACACGCGGCACGGAATTTCGGAGCAGCATCCGTTACGGCAGCCAAAACTCGGATTATTACGATAGTAACTCTTACGCCCAGTCATTGGCTTACGGATTCCGTTGGGGCAGACAGTCGCTTCGGTTCTCCACAGACTACACCAAAACGGACAACTCCTACGGGTCGGGGAGCTCTTCCAGTAGTGAGCGGCTGACGGGTGGTATCGACGGCAGCGGTACCCTGGGCTCATTTGATTGGGGACTGGCGGTCAACCGGTTTTTCCCCATGGGCGATGACCAAAACAGCGTGATTTACGGTGGTCTCGAAAAGCTGCCAGAGCTGAGCTTCCGCACCGACTCGATGAAGCTATGGAAACAACAAAGCGGTTTGACGTTCAAGACTGTCTTGGGGCGGTACTCCCAGATGCAAAACGGGGACCAGATCAACAGAGCGATGGTTGAAGCTGCTTGGAACCCCAGATGGGGGACCGGTACTGGTATAAACTACACCGCCTCCAGCCTGTTCCGTCAGATCATCAGCAGCGACAACACCGCACAGTATGTGCTGCAGGGTAGTTTTGGGGTGACAAAGCCCATTAAAGAGGGGCTTGCTTGGAGGGTGAACTACCAATACACCAGGCCATACGGCTATAGCCCATTGACGCTGGACTATACCGGCAAGAGCAGTTATGCCACGGTGGGTATGGAATATAGTGTGGCTGATCGTATTAAGATCCGCGCAGGAAGCGGCTATGACTTCTTTGCAGAACTGCGTCAGAGTCAGCCATGGCAGCCTTTGGCATTCGAGGCGATGTGGAAGCCGTCATCGGCCTCACAGATCGCGGTTTCGAGCAGTCTTGACCCCAATAGCGGCCGGTGGGATAGCATGCGCACCATATTGCGGTACCAAAGCGCGAAGTTCAGCACGAACGTCAGCGCGTTATACAATCCGCTGACCAATCAACTGGCTACCGGCAACGCCTATGTGGAAACTTCATTGTTCAACGGCGGCTGGCGGGTAAGTGGATTGCTGAACTACAATGGGTACCTCGATCAGTTCGACAGCCAGCAATACCAGATTGTTCGTGACATGCACTGTATGGAAGCCGTGATCAGCATGACAGACATCCAGACCGGCTTCACCGTGGGCAAGCAGTGGATGTTCCAACTGCGCCTGAAGGCCTTAGGACGGACACCGAAATTGGGTAAGGGCAGCTATGGAGAAAGCCTGATGAGCAGCGGAGGCGGCCTCGGTTACTGAAGCCACACCCTGTTGGGTCCCATGATTTTAGAGATGGCCTCTGTGATGTCAGTTTCCAGATTAACTCTCATTCGCGACCGAACCTTCACTTCACGGTTGTTTTTCAGCACATGCACAATGATCGGACTGTCGCCCTGGTAACAATCCAACAGGCTCTTGATGGTGTTGAGCATGGGACGATGCAGATCCTCAACCAGCCGTAGATGAAGTGTCTTGTTGACCAGGCTTTCGTGACGGGTGACGGTGTCGGTGCCCGGGGCTGACCGATCGGTGAGCGCACTTGCCGAATCGCAGTGGATTTCCGCTACCGGCTTTGGGGCATCGCCGTCCTCTGTGTCCTCAGACTTCACAACCTGGTCGCGGTATTTCACTTTCCCCTTGATGATCACCAGTTTATCCTGACCGATCTCGTTCGCAACTCGTTCGTAGACAAACGGGAAGACGGTCACCTGAATGCTGCTTGTCAAGTCCTCCAGCATGAAGCTGGCCATGTTTTTGCCGGTGCTGGTTAATATCTTCCGGTAGTTGGTGATGATGCCCGCCAGGGTGACTTCAGTGCCTTGCTCCATTTCCCGGGCGGTGACGCAGGGTGTCGCCCGGACCGCTCTGATCGCCAGTTCAAGGTGCTTCAGCGGGTGGTCGGTGAGATACATGCCCAAAGCGGACTTTTCATACGCCATTTTGACTTCACGCGAGGTATCTGGCACATCGGGCATGGCAGGGGCTTGAACCTCATCAGCCTGAGCATCGTCGCCAAACAGGTTGCCTTGCCCGGTCTCCTGGTCTTTTGCCAGCCGGATCGCCAGGTTCCACGTCGCGTCCAGTGCCGCTTGACAGGCTGCACGATTCTCGTGGATGCTGGTGAAGGCTCCAACTTGGATCAGTGTTTCGACAACACCTTTACCGATCGCTCCATTGGCAGCGACCACCCGCTTGCAGAAGTCCAGCAGCGAAGCAAATGGGATATCGCCTCTTGCCTCGAGGATCGTCTCAACTGCGGCTCGTCCTACGTTCTTGATCGCCGAGAGCCCGAATAGAATCTTGCCCTCTGAGGTCACGAAGTCGATGTCGCTGGCGTTGATGTCTGGCGGGCAGACCTCGATACCACGCTTACGGCATTCATCCACGTATTGGATGACCTTGTCCTCTTTTTCCATGAACACGGACATCGAGGCTGCGAAATACTCTACGGGGTAATTCGCCTTGAGCCAGGCGGTCTGGTAGGCCACAATGGCGTAACACACGGCGTGGGCCTTGTTGAAGGCATATCCGGCGAAGGGCTCGATCAAAGTGTAAATCTCGGAGGCCTTTTTCTCGGACACCCCGTTGTTGATGGCGCCTTCCATGAACTGGGCACGCATTTTGTCAATGATCTCGCGGTTCTTCTTACCCATGGCCTTGCGCATGATATCGGCCTGGCCCAGGCTGAAGCCTGCGATGGCGCGTACGATCATCATGACTTGGTCCTGATACACGATGACGCCGTATGTCTCCGCTAGAATCGGCTCCATCTTCGGATGCGGGTAGACAATGGGGTCGATCCCGAATTTTTGCCGAATATACCTTGGGATGTGCTCCAATGGCCCAGGGCGATAGAGTGCGATCATAGCGGCGAGTTCCTGCACTTTGTTGGGTTTCAGCTCACGGATGTTCTTCCGCATCCCCTCGGATTCCAACTGAAAGACGCCAGAGGTGTCGCCCTCGCCCAGCATATCCCAAGCCTTTTGGTCATCATGGGGGATCGTGAGGATGTCAATATCTACACCGTGGTTACGCTTGACGGCCGCGACAGCCTTACCGAGAACACCCAGGTTGGCCAGACCAAGGAAGTCCATCTTCAAAAGGCCGATATGTTCCAGCTCATTCATCTGGAACTGGGTGATCTGTTCACCCTCTTTACCTTTGAATAGCGGCACGTGCTCCGCCAGTGGCTCAGAACAGATCAACACACCAGCAGCGTGAACACTGAGGTGGCGCGCGACACCCTCAATCCGTTTCGCAACTTCCATCACCTGGTTCAGCTCAGGGAAATCCAGCAGCACCTGCTTCATGTCGGCTGTTTCAAGGGCGGACTGCAAGCTGACGTTGGGCAGTGCTGGCACCGCCTTGGCTGCCTTATCGATGGTCGATGGGGCTATCTCTAGAACTTTGCCGATGTCGCGGATGGCGGTCTTCGCCCCGATGGTTCCGAAGGTGCCGATCTGCGACACGTGGTCTTCGCCGTACTTCTCACGGACATATTCGATCACTTCGCCGCGGCGGGTGTCCTCAAAGTCCATGTCGATATCTGGCATTGAGACGCGTTCCGGGTTGAGGAAGCGTTCAAAAGTAAGGCCGTAGTAGAGTGGGTCCACATCGGTAATGCCGATACAATAGCTGACCATACTGCCGGCGGCCGATCCACGGACGCCGTAATAGATGCCTTTGTCGCGTGAATAGATCGCAAAGTCCCGTACGATCAAGAAATACATCGGGTATCCAGTCTGTTCGATCACGCTAAGCTCGTATTCCAGCCGCGTCTTGGCCTCATCGGTGATCACAGGATATCGGGCATACATGCCCTCGACTGCCAGTTTTCGCAGATATCCCGCTCCGTCACCGTTGGGAACACCGGGGTCGGGAAGGTGAACACGCGAAAAGTCCATCTGCAGGTCGACCATATCGGCGATGCGGGATGTGTTCTCAATCGCCTCTGGGATATCAGCAAACAGGGCTGACATCTCATCGGCACTCTTGACATAGAACTCCTGGGATCCGTAGCGCATACGGTCGGAATCGGAAAAGACCTTGTTCGTCTGAATACACAGCATCACTTCATGGGCGTAGGCATCATCAGCTTTCAGGTAGTGGCAGTCATTGGCCGCCACCATGCCGGTTTTGGTGTCTTTCGCGAGCTGAATCAGGCCTTCACGGATTCGTGCTTGTTCGGGAAGGTTGTGATCCTGTATCTCAATGAAGTAATTCTCTTTACCGAACACACCCTTGTAGAAATCCACGGTGCGCAGAGCTTTAGCCATGTCACCAGCCAGAAGGGCGGAGGCGACCTCACCGCTGAGGCAAGCGGAGTTACAGATGATACCCTCGCCATACTGCTCCAGCAGCTCGTGGTCGATACGGGGTTTATAATAGAAGCCTTGCATCCATGAGATTGAGCACAGCTTCATCAGGTTCTTGTATCCGGTGAGGTTTTTGGCCAGCAGTATCAGGTGGTAGTTGCGTTGGTCTGTCTGGGCCTCTTTGTCCGTATGCCTTCGTGACGCCACATAGAACTCACATCCGATGATGGGTTTGATCGGCGTGCCGCTGCCTTTGGTGCATTGTTCGTAGAACTGCACCGCGCCTGCCATGCTGCCGTGGTCGGTGATAGCCAGGGCTGGCATCCCCAGTTCACGTGCGCGTGCCAGCAGCGGTTTGATCTTATTTGCACCATCCAAAAGGCTGAAATCCGTATGGGTATGAAGATGGACAAACTGGTTGGGCACGTATGAACTCCAGGGATATTTAACAGTTGGGACATCTCATTTTACATCAGTTAGGGTTCGGTGCGATTCTCATCCACAGATTACACAGATTGCGCAGATTAGGTCTGGAATGGCTATGTCCGCGCCGTTTTGTTGGTGCGACAGCAGTTAGGGAACATAACGCAAAGACGCAGAGGGGTAAAGGACGCAAAGTGCGCGGATGGTGGATCCTTGCACCGTCCGTTCCGTGCAATTCGCGTCATCCGTGTAATCCGTGGTTCAGACAATACTCGGTCCGTCTAGCAGTAAGTCCGCCTCCTCCGGGTTCAGGCAAACAGGCTACAGTTGTTTAATTCCTCGCCAACGGATACCATGAATATGTAGCCGCGACACCTAACTACCATCTCGATACGTGAGGAATAATGGCTTTACCAACCTCTCACAGCTCCGACCATCCGCATGAAGAGTGCGGGGTCTTTGGCATCTTCGCTCCAGGGGAAGATGTATCTCGCATCACATTTTTTGGGCTCTACGCCCTACAACACCGCGGACAGGAAAGTGCCGGAATCGCCGTCGCCGATGGGAAATCGCTGAAATGTCATAAAGACACTGGCCTTGTATCTCTTGTCTTTGATGAAGACATTTTACAGGACCTGAGGGGCCATATCGCCATCGGGCATACACGGTATAGCACTACTGGGTCCAACACACAACGTAACGCACAGCCTGTCATTTGCGAAACCTCACTGGGCAAAATCGCTGTGGCTCACAACGGCAACCTCATCAATACCCGTGTACTCCGTCACGAACTCACCCAAAAAGGTGTGGTTTTTGAGGGAACCAACGATAGTGAGATCATTGCGCGCATCTTTGCGCTGGAACTAGAAGCACGCCGCGATCCAGTGAAAGCCCTCCGCGCCACGATGCAGCGTGTGGTCGGAGCCTATAGCCTGGTGGTGATGGGCAACGACTTCCTGCTGGCCTGCCGTGACCCATACGGTCTGCGTCCTTTATGCCTGGGCACCATCAATGGTCACTACCTCGTCTGCTCAGAAACCTGCGCCATCAATGTGGTGGCAGGCAAGTTCGTCCGGGAGATCGCTCCTGGTGAACTGATCCTTCTGAACGAAGAGGGGATCACTGCGCGGGACGGCGTTCCTATGGTTCGCCACGCACTCTGTGCCTTTGAGACCATCTATTTTGCGCGCCCGGACAGCCAGATATACGGCCGCACCCTTCATGGGGTTCGCCGTAACTTTGGCAAGCAGCTTGCCATCGAGCACGCCGTAGATGCCGATGTGGTGATTCCAATCCCAGACACCGGCACTCCCGGTGCGCTGGGATACAGCCTGCAAAGCGGCATTCCCTACGGCGAAGGCTTGATTAAGAACCGCTATATCCATCGGACCTTTATCCAGCCCGACCAGCGTATGAGGGAACTTGGCGTGAAAGTCAAGTTGAATCCTCTGGCTGAAGTAATTAAAGACAAGCGCGTCATCATGGTCGATGACAGCATCGTGCGAGGAACCACCACACGCAAACTGGTGAAAATGCTGTTCGAAGAGGGTGCCCGCGAGGTACACGTACGCATCACCTCGCCACCCGTCATGCATCCATGTTATTACGGCATTGATATGGCCACAAGCGGGGAGCTCATCGCCGCGAACTACACAGTAGAAGAGATCAGGCATAAGATCGGTGCGACATCATTAGGTTATCTGAGCATCGACGGCTTGATGGAAGCATTGCGCATGACCTCGGACAACTACTGCCTGGCCTGCTTCAACGGTGAGTATCCGATCCATGTTCCTGAAGAGCTTCGTATGAACAAGCTGCAGTTCGAGGAAGTAGCCGTTTGCGGTGCTCCTGAAGCCCAGACACCTTGACGATCTGAAGGACAGAATGAGTTTTCAGATCATCGCGAAGACTGCGTCACAAATGGTTGAGCTAGGTAAAAGCCTGGCTCAACTTTTGCAGGCAGGGGATGTGGTGGTGTTGACCGGCTCACTGGGGGCTGGCAAGACCACTTTCGTGCAGGGTCTGGCACAAGGGCTGGGGATTGATCACCCGGTGCAGAGTCCCACTTTCACGCTCATCAATGAGCACTTCGGACGCCTCCCACTGTATCACATGGATGTCTACCGTCTGTCCGGTGACGCGGATGCGCTTGATCTTGGCCTGTCAGAATACATCACCGGTGACGGCGTGTGCGTGCTCGAATGGGCGGAGCGGATTGAGGACGCATTGCCAGATGATCTGCTGCAGCTTGTGATCGAGACGCAGCCAGATGATAGTCGCGTGATCCGCGTGCTGGAATACGGTGTCCGATCTGCCGAAATTGCCCATGGATGGGAGAAATCGCTTGAATCTGCTATCGATTGAAACCTCCGCCGATGTGTGCAGCATGGCCATCACCAGCGATCACAAGACGCTGGCGGTGACCAAATGGTCGCACAACATGCAGTTGTCCACCAGGCTTCACAGCATTTTAGATCAGCTTTTCGGCATTGCTCAAATATTACCAGACGCAATCGACGGGTATGCGATCGGACTGGGGCCTGGCTCCTTCACAGGCACACGCGTGGCGGTGGTGATGGGTAAAACGCTCTCTGTCGCTACAGGCAAGCCGCTGTACGGGGTGGATTCGCTGGAGATGATGGCCCATAGTGCATTGAATGCCAACTCAGGCTCGTTCATACTGTCGTTACTTCAGGCACGGGTTGGCGAGGTCTATGCTGCTGGTTACCAGGATGACCAACTGCCGGGGCATCTCGCGACGGTGATGGAGCCAAGTGTGCATACGGCTGACTCTTTACGCGATGTCATGACTCAACATGATAAGCCCATCATGGTCGTCGGCCAATTACCGGAAGGCTTTGAATGGCTGCGTGAGCTCCCGCATTTCAAGGCATTTTGTCCCAGCAAACCTGACGCAGAGCTGCTGGCTGCGATATCATATAAACAGGCACTCGATGGTAAACCGTTGGATGCGCTGCTTCAGATGCCCTGTTATGTGAAACAGGCATCGATCACGGTCTCAAAGAGGCGTCTAGTCAACCCATTCGCCCCGAATTAAGCTCTAAGGCGGTCTATGGACCAACAATCTATCCAGGTTTTCCTGGATTACCTCACGGTGGAGCGACGGGCATCCGAGCACACCGTAGATGCATATTCACGGGATCTGCACCAGTATATTCAGTATGTGGCTAACTCTGGAGCCGAAGAAATTGAAGGCTTCATTGAACATCTGAAGATACAGAAATGTTCAGACCACACCGTGGCCCGCAAGCTAAGCGCTTTGCGGGCTTATCGTCGTTTCTCTGGAGCAGGCTCCGTCAGCGAGGAACTGATGCTGACCGATGACTGGCGCAGGCATCTGCCAGTGATACTCCCTCATGCTCTGCGGCAGGAGCAGGTCATGGCTATACTAGAGGCGGTCACCGAAACCGGCCCGCTGGGGCTACGTGACAGGGCAATGTTTGAACTCGCCTACGCTTCGGGATTGCGGGTGTCGGAAGTGGTAGGCCTTCGGCTGCCGGAACTGGACCTGGCGGACCTATTTTGCCGTATCACGGGTAAGCGCGGAAAGACCCGCTGGGTGCCGTTTGCGGCTGTCACCGCCAGCAGACTGGACGACTACATCATGCTGGGTCGGCCCTCCTTCCTCAGACCCATCAGCGAGGACTATATATTTTTAAGCAACCGCGGGCGTCCTGTCTCGAGGAACCACTACTGGCTGCGTCTCAAAGAGGCCGCACAACGGGCTGGTGTCACAGACCATGTGTCGCCACACACACTGCGCCACTCTTTCGCACTTCACCTTCTGGAGGGTGGGGTAGACCTTAGGGTGGTGCAGGAGTTGCTGGGTCACAGCAGCATTGCCACCACGCAAGTCTACACGCGGCTCAACATGGATCATCTTCAAAAGGTCTATGCGAGTGCGCACCCCAGAGCGAAACGGGGTTAACACCCTCACTATGCAAATTATGAAACGGATAAAGATATGAGCAGCACCGTAGAGCAACAGCAGACCACTTTTCGTAAGGCTGTCGAACTTCCTGGACTGTCGGAACTCGTAGACCAATGTCTTGCGGGTCAGGCACTTGAGATAGACGGTGTCTCAGGCAACCTCACACCCCTGTTGTTGGCCGGCTGCTGGCATAAAAGTGACAAGAACATGCTGGTGGTGGTCGGTGAACAGGAAAACTCCGAAACACTGCTGCACGATCTGCAGCAGTGCGGTGTGCCTGAAGACGCGATCGTCTCCATACCGGCCATGACCCCTTTGATGTTCGAAGATACCCCAGCGGACACCCGCTTGATCGGCACACGCATCGAGGCACTCTCCAAAATCGCCTTAGGCCAGCGTGTGCTGGTGCTGGCTCGGTTGCAAGCACTCTGCGAGCCCACCATTCCAGTGGCGGATCTGGCAGACAGGTGCTTCATGATCGACATCGCTCAGGAATATGACATCGACAAGATGCGTAAGCAGCTTTACATGCTCGGTTACGAGCGTGAGGAGATGGTCGCGCACAGAGGGCAATACAGCAGGAGGGGTGGCATCGTCGATATCTTCCCGGCTCATGCGATGCAGCCGATCCGCTGCGAGTTCTTCGGCGACGAGATCGAACGGCTCAACCTTTTCGATCCTGAGACACAGCGCAGTGTGCAGTCGATTGAGCGCATTCTGATCACCCCTGCACGTGAAGTGATCTGGCAGACATCGGACAGCGACGGGACGGTGTTATACGGTCAGGAGATACTGGAAGCACAGATGGCTGTGGTGGCTAAGCGTGGTCATGCCAGTGCGAACACCATGAACCGGCTGATGTCCGACGACTTCGTCTCACTGGAGAACCAGGTCTGCTTCGACCGTCTGGAGCAGTACATCGGCTGGCTTCATCCTGGCAGCAACGTGCTGGACTATATGCGTGGATTCGATGTCTATATCTCCGATCCCTCACGAATCGCCTCTGATGACCTTCGCACCGGTGAGGAAGCTGCTGACATCTTCACACACAGGTATCGCCGAGGGGAGATATTCCCAATTGATGAATTGTGGAAGGATCTGCCATCCTCATTCCTGCCCGGCAGTGCGGTGGGGGAGCGGCTGACTCAGGTGTGTCAAGGAAATCGCTGGGTGGCACTTAGCTCGTTCGAAACGTCCCGTGATCTTTTACCCATCGAGGCACGAATTAACATCAATGGCTCCGCACTACCCGGTTACCGCGGTCAGGGTAAGGTGTTGCAAGCGAGTCTGTCGAACTGGATGGCGAACGGCTGTACCGTAGCTTTCCTGACCGAACAGCCGAAGCGGTTGGCCGAAATCCTGCAAGAGTGGGACATGATCGATAGCGTGATGAATGAAACCCTTGCACCTGGCAAGCTTGGGCTTTTCCGATGCCGTTTCTCAGCCGGTTTCGCTCTAGAGCAGGCCAGCCTGTTTGTCATCACCGATGCGGAGCTGTTCGGCGCGAACCGCATGAGGGTTACCCGCAGCAGGCTGAAAGAGGGGGTACCGCTCAGTTCGCTTCTTGATCTGCGGGAAGGCGACTATGTGGTCCACATCAACCACGGTGTAGGCATATTCAGGGGTATTGTTTCCCGGAATGTGTTAGGCGTCCGGCGCGACTATCTTCTGATCCACTACAAGGCACCTGACACTCTGCTGGTGCCGACTGACCAGATCGACCGTATCCAGCGCTACATCGGCGGTGGAGAAGACCACGAGCCGGAGTTGAACCGGCTTGGCGGCACCGAGTGGCACCAGGCCAAGCGTAAAGCGAAGCAAAAGGCTCAGGCGATTGCAGCCGACCTGGTGAAGCTCTACGCCGCACGGCAAGCGGCCGACCGTCCGCCATACAGTGCCGATTCCCCCTGGCAGCAGGAGTTGGAATCCAGCTTCCCATATGAGGAGACGCCGGACCAACGCAAGGCGATTGTGGATGTGAAACGCGATATGGAGATCACCCGACGCCCAATGGACCGGCTGGTGTGCGGTGATGTGGGCTTCGGAAAGACGGAAGTAGCCATCAGGGCGATCTTTAAGGCGGTCACCGAAAACCGTCAAGTAGCAGTATTGTGTCCCACCACGGTTCTGGCGGCACAGCATTTTTCTACCCTTCAGGACCGGTTCGCGCCTTATCCTGTGACGGTGGCCTTGCTCAACAGGTTCTGTACCCCGAAAGAGGCCAAACTCACCATAGAGCGATTGAAGAACGGGGAAGTGGATGTGGTGGTGGGCACACATATGCTTCTTGGCAAGACGGTGGACATACCAAAACTTGGTCTGCTGGTAGTCGACGAGGAACAGCGCTTCGGTGTGCGCCATAAAGAGAAGATGAAACAGCTCAAAGAGAATGTGGATGTGCTGACTCTGTCTGCCACTCCGATCCCACGTACGCTGCATATGGCTCTGGGCGGTCTTCGCAGCATGAGCGTCATCAACGACCCGCCGTTTGGGCGTCTGCCGGTCAGGACAATCGTGAGGGCTTACGATGAGGATGTGATACGCGAGGCCATACTGCGCGAACTGGGACGCGGAGGTCAGGTGTTCTTCGTGCATAACCGTGTGCAGAGCATTTACCATGTGGCCGATCATATCCAAAAGCTGGTGCCCAACGCTCGGGTGATGGTCGGTCATGGTCAGATGCCGGATGAAGAGCTTGAACGAGTCATGGAGGCGGTCTACGCCCATGAATGCGATGTGCTGCTCTCCACGACCATCATAGAAAACGGCATCGATGTTTCGAATGCCAACACCCTGATCATTGAGAACGCCCACCGGATGGGTTTGGCGCAGCTCTATCAGCTCAGGGGACGGGTGGGACGCAGCGACCGTCAGGCATACGCTTATTTCCTGTATCGGCATGAGGCATCTCTGGATGTCCGAGCCGAACAGCGGCTGGATGCGATACGGCAGTTCAGCGGACTCGGCTCAGGGTTGAAGGTGGCCATGCGTGACCTTGAGATCCGCGGTGCCGGCGACCTGCTGGGTCAGCAACAGAGCGGGGCGATGGAGAGTGTGGGCTTTGAGTTATACACCCAGTTGCTGTCTGAGGCGATTCTTGAGGAGCGAGGGGAGACGGAAGATAAACTGTTCCTACCTCCGGTAGATATCCCCATCAATGCCTTCATCCCGGATGGCTACATCAGCAACGAAGCTCAACGCATTCTTGTGTATAAGCGCATGGCCGCCACCAAGACAGTGGATGAGCTAGCGGAACTGAGGAATGAGCTGGAGGACCGGTATGGTCCGATACCAACATCCCTAAAGAATGGACTGGGTATCATCGGATTGCGGTTTGCGGCTGCCGCCATCCACGCGCAGGAAGTGAAGGCGGAACCGAACGGCTGGGTTCTGATCAAATTCATGCCTGGTCATCACATGAATACGAAACTGCAAAAGACACTGGCATTGCGGTATCGCAACGAGCAGTTCATGCCGGATGCCATCAGGTTAAGTATCACCACAGCACCGAACCCGCTGATCAAGATATCGGAAGTGATCAGCAACTACCGCGACTACCGTGACCGCATGACGGGCTAGGTTCGCATGGGAATGTAGCATGGGTGATAAACAGGCCCAGGAGATTAGCGGTTGGTATATCTAGAGAGCAGATTCGTGACATAGATACGAAACAGCAGCGGCTTGGAGAGTGATCTCCAAGCCGCTGCTGTTTTCAGAAGCACGTATATATAGATACGACGCCTATGGTTTAGATTGTTCCGGCTTATCTGAAGCTTCGCCTGCTTTCGGTGCTGCAGGCTCCAAAGGGTTGGTGTCCGTTATGGTGACGCGGCTCATGATGTCATTCTTCTTGACTTTCATCACCACATCCATACCTTTAATGACCTGGCCAAATACGCAGTATTTGCCATCAAGTGCAGGCTGAGGTCCCAAGCAGATGTAGAACTGGCTTCCGGCACTGTCAAAGGACTGCGCACGAGCCATCGCCAGCGAACCTGTCTTGTGCTTCAGGCTATTTTTCTCGAATTTGATCATATATCCCGGGCCGCCGGTCCCATCACCACTCGGGTCGCCACCTTGAATCACAAAACCGGGCTCCACACGGTGGAAGGTTAGTGTGTCGTAGAAGGCCTTTTTAGCTAGTTTCACGAAGTTTTCGACGGTCTTCGGGGCGGCATTACCGTAAAGCTCCAGGTAGATTTTAGCTCCTCCATCAAGCTCAATGGTGGCATAGTTAGTGGCTTTAGCCGAGTTGTCTGGCTTGGCGGCATTGGATGCAGAGACTGTTGGTTCGGGCATTGTAGGCTCCTTAGTTTGAGTTTTGTTACTTCTGCAGCCTGCAAATACGGCGACAGCGGCGAGTATGGGTAAGGCGAGGTACCATTTGGATATCATGTCTAATCTCCCAGTTCAGTTTCGTACATCATTTTTATTATTCGCGTAGAGGAATGCCCCTCTACCCATATCCCTTTCATGATCTTTCCACCGTATGACAATACGGCAATACCTTCCGGTATTGTTGCGATGTCATAGTCTCCACCTTTGACATAGAGGTCAGGCTTAACAGCAAGCAGGCAGTCTGTGGCTGTTGGCTCATCAAAAAGTATGACGGCATCTGTGCATTCCAGCCCCGCCAGCATCTCAGCACGCGATTTCTCATGGTTAATCGGTCTTGTGGGACCTTTGATGATGCTCACACTGCGATCTGTATTCAAGGCGATGACAAGCACATCACAATGCTCTTTCATGGCCATCAAATAACGCAGGTGCCCCACATGTAACACATCAAAACAACCATTGGTCATCGCCACAACAAGCCCTTTATCGTGCCATTTTTGAACCTGTGCCACCAGAACGTCGAGCGTCATGATCTTTTGTTCAAGTGATCTCATGACATCTCCTGCAAATAGGCATCAGTGCCCTCAGCGATGGCCGAGAACCACTTACCAGATGGGTCCACCAATGGAATCCACCAGCCGGTCGGCCGGTGTTGGGTGTGCGTCAATCCGTGCGATACCAGATATGCGTCACGCAGTATCTCGGATCGCCGGAGTTCAATCTTCGCTTCATTTTGGGCCAACTTTTGTCGTAAAGCCTTATTCTCAGGCCCCTTTTCCATCTGCATACGCAATGGTTTCAGTTCGGCTGCCTGCTGCTTAGCCTCTTTGGCAGTGTTCTTAAGCACAGATATCTGCGAGTCAAACACCAGCCGGGCCTGTTCGTGTGGCAGGAGTTCTTGCTGTATCGCCACGTAGGCACTGTCAGCTTCGCTTACCCCTTGCTGTCTGAGTTCATATAACTTCTCACGACGAGGCTTGATCAGTTCGCGGTAGTGCTCACTTTTCGCATGCTCCAGCTTTTGTGCCGCATCCTGGGCTTCGCGAACTTGGTCATACAGGCTTTGGGTTTGCTCCGCTATCTGCTGTGCTTGTGATACTAGTGCGTTGATTTGGTGCAGACATTCGGTCAAATCCAGGTTGAGTTGTGACCACTCGCCGCCCTCTCTTTCCTGTATCCACTGCACGGCATCCCGGGGTGCGCGGTGCTCAGAGACCAGCTCCATCACATGCTCTTGTTGTGCTACCACCTCACGCCATGTGCGTCCAAAAACTTCACAGCTCACATGCTGGCTCCCAAAAGCCTGGGCCATATGCGGCGGCAGCGAAAGAATCTTGTCACCGCACTGCTGAAGCGCATCCCAAGTCGGATATGTGAGTCGCAGTATGGGGTGAGAGTGAATGGCGACGCCTTTGGAGTTCATTTCGTCGTGCATCATCTTTGTTCTGAAAACATAAGCCGAACCCTCTTCATTCATCACAGGGATGAACTCCTGGGTGATCATCGAGATAAGTGAAACAGCCTTGCCTATCAAGGCCACACTGGGGCCAAAACGATCTTCTAGAATCTCCGCCAGCTGTTTGAGTGTGGTGACAGGTTCGGCGGTAGTAATGATGATGGGTTCATCAAACTCAATCTCTATCGCCCTTGGCCGCACCATGAGTGTTCCACGCCCCATTCCCAATGAAGCAACATCAAATGGAATAGCACCCATACCGAACTTGTCCAACGTATAGATGTCGGAGCCCAGCACCGCATTGTGATACGCGGTTTCTGCGGTCATACGTGTCTCGGGGTTTATAAAGAGGGCGACAGGCGCAAATCTGGGTAAGTGGCAAGTGGATGAGTTGAATTTGAATAACTCCATGCTGCAGCTTGTTTCTAATATGCAGCCATGATACAGGTTTTTCATGATATCTTGAAACAGCCGTTGGAAAAGCTCACTCAGGCAACCCGTAGTCTCGTGTTTGGCGACAAGCAACTGATTACGCAGCTTGCTTGATATTTCAGCACATTCTTGCCCAACAATTGGTAGTGACAGGTCAATGGCCCAGTCGTAGAGTTCAAGAAGGGCTTTCACGCCATGACAGGTGCAGACCTCTGCGGACAGCAAATTCTTGAAGCCTGTGTGTACCAGGCCTTTCCATCCCCATGCCTCGGTGATTTCATCGACGAACTGGTCGTGCCCCATACCCGCGGCTTGTGACGCTTTTTCGAGCGACACGTGGTGCTGGGCGAACAAGTCGCGCGATGGGATCGTCTCGCTGCCAAACAGGGCACTGAGTTCACCCGCAGCACTCCAGAGTTCACGAGTGGATCCGTCATTGTGAGCTACTGAGATGATCGCATCGTCCTTACCGTTATATCCGGGTAGTTTGGCAAAATAATCCGTATCATGAGCAGCAACGATAAACCGGTGCTTTATGTCTAGTTGGTCGATCAAGTAGCATAGAGCAGCCTTCACAGTTTCATCCCACAGTGCAGTTTGTCCTAATGCAAGGAATGGAGTGGTTGGATATAGTTGGTGCAGTTTTTCTAGCGTGTTTTGTGTAGCTTGAAGCACGGGTGGCACAGGCCTCCTCGGACGGTAATATATAATCAATCTCTACCTATGTAATTTTACCCGTGCTAACGCACAGATGCACAGAAAGCGGCTGCTATTAGGTTCACATGATGAATATGAGCATAGAGTTTGACGATGCAGCTTGCAGCCTGCTAAAATACAGTCACTAGGTGTCACAACTCTAGCTAAGGAGCAACACTTGATTACTTACCAAAATGCAAGCCAACGTTTAGGTTCATATATCGATAGTAAACACTGGTCAGTCAGTCTAGTTTTCGCGGCCATCACTATACTCACTGCAAATCTGGCCATACCATTACCACACACTCCCGTGCCATTCACCCTTCAAGTGATGGCTGTGTTAGCATCCGGGCTGGTATTAGGTTCGCGATTAGGGTGGCTGGCGCAGATCCAGTATCTGGCTGTTGGATTTATTGGCGCCCCTGTCTTCGCCGGCGGTGCCGCCGGAATAGCCTATCTGTTCAATCCTCATATGACCGGCGGATATCTGCTGGCCTTTCCACTGGCAGCCTGGTTGTGTGGATTGGTGTCTGAGCGGTATCCATCGATAGCTGGTAAGTTGTTGGGCTGCATCGCGGCGATAGTCTCGATATATGGATGTGGGTTACTTTGGATGCACTTCGCAATGGCGCAACCTGTTGGTATCGCTGTTGCTTGGGGTATCATGCCGTTCATCGGGCTCGATGCCATAAAAGGTATCATCGTATCGGTAGTGACAACACGAAAAACAAGCCGCTAATGATGCTGCGCAATATCCTAATCGCTATCGGATTATTGACTTTAGGTGCCGTACCGGTCCACTCACAGAGTGCGATCGAAGCGACTGTGGTCATCCTGCCACCGTCTGATACCGGCGTCTGGCGTGTGCAGATGGCATTTAGCGGAGCCAGGGAAAAGCAGTGGCTGATAGATAGGTTTAACACGATGCTTGCCCAAGGCAAATGGCAGGGTCGTATCACCCGAGTCAGGACCCGCATTGCAGAATCATCGGCAGGCGGCACCAGTGCTCCTTTGGGGGCCGACGTCATCGGTGAGGTGCAGTCTCTAGTTCCGCAGCCCGGCCAACCGTTCCCGATTGACGCGTTCATATCGGCTCTGGCGGAACTTAAAACTATAAATATCGTCTACTTCGGAGGGAATGTCACTGTGACGGACCTGCCTGGAGTATGGAAAAACCGGAATATCACTGTAAGAGTGAGTAATCTTAACGGTCTGGCACAGTTCAATATAAACATTGATGACCCCAAAGGGGCACTGTCAGCACCTTCCAGGGGGCCGCAAGATATGCGGAACAGGGTTTTGGTGATATGCGGTCTATGTCTTCTCGCACTAGGGGTAGGCATTGTAGTTTATACCGTAGCCAAAGGGCATTCCACTCATACCAGCGGATCATCTTGGACGTAATAGAAGGGAAATACCAATGCGAACCTTACCAGAACTACTTCAACTGGCATCTGATGCCAACGCTTCAGACCTGTTTATCAAGACAGGAGCTAGTCCAGCACTTCGTGTTCATGGCAAAATCAAAGTACTGGATATACCAGCTCTTTCTGTAGACGATGTTCATGACCTGTGTCACAGTGTGATGAATAGTGACCTTGTAGCAGCTTTCCAGCGAAGGCACGAACTCGACCTGGCCTTTACAATAGAGGGTGTTTGCCGCATTCGAGCCAACATGTACCAGCAAAAGGGAACGATGGGGCTGGTATGCCGTTTAATTCCACTCGCCACACCTACGCTGGAAGATCTGAAACTGCCTGCTATTTTGGGCCAGATGTGTAACGTCAGGCAAGGCCTGGTGCTTGTCACCGGACCGACTGGCTCTGGTAAGTCTTCAACGCTGGCAGCCATGATCGACAGGATCAACACCACCCGTTCTACACACATCGTCACAATCGAAGAGCCGATCGAATACGTTCATCCTGACAAACTCAGTATTGTCTCCCAGCGTGAAGTGGGCATCGACACTGCCAGCTTTACTGATGGTCTGAAATATGTGCTGCGTCAGAGTCCAGATATCATTCTGGTGGGTGAGATGCGCGACGTAGAGACGATGTCGGTATCCATGCAGGCCGCCGAAACAGGTCACTTGGTGTTCTCTACCGTCCACACCCCAAGCGCCGCTGATACAATGGACCGTATCATCAACATGTTCCCGCCTCACGAGAAGACGATCATTTCCATGCGTCTAGCAGGCGCATTGCGAGGGATTGTTTCGCAAAAACTGGTACCTACAAAAGACGGTAACGGCCGTGTGGCCGCCGTGGAAGTATTGATCGCCACACCAACGATCAGCAAGATGATTGAGGACACACACTTCAGCTCAATTTACGGTGCAATCACTGAAGGTGGGTTCTGGGGTATGCAGACAATGAACCAGAGTCTGTATAAACACTACAAACAGGGTATCATTTCAGAAGAGGACGCACTGTTGTTCGCAGGTAACTTAACTGAGCTCAAACAGATGTTCCGGCGATAAACGACTCACCCTACCGATAAGGGAGGAGCTTCATGCACCTAGACGATATGCTGCGACGCCTTGTAGAATCCGATGCGTCGGACCTGCATCTCCGAGTGAACGAGCCACCGATTTTTCGGCAGAACGGTTCGCTCCAAAGGCAGACAGATTTGCCGAAACTGTCGAACGAAGATGTCAAGAAGATTATCTATGATGTTTTTCCAGCAGAGTCTATTGAAAAGCTTGAACAGACGAAAGAGCTGGATGTTGCATACGAACTCAAGGGTGTAGCCCGTTTTCGTGTGAACGTGTTTTACCAGCAGCGTGTTCTAGGTGCTGCCATGCGCCTCATCCCATATAATATCCGCAGTA
Organism: Armatimonadota bacterium; assembly: GCA_963677485.1. GTDB lineage: Bacteria > Armatimonadota > HRBIN16 > HRBIN16 > HRBIN16. The sequence goes on from OY781964.1 coordinate 4,678,703, forward strand.
TCGATGATCTTGGTGTACCACAGGCCATTAAAGGGCTGTGCATGCTGCCGCGTGGTTTAATTCTTGTGACCGGACCTACGGGCTCTGGCAAGACCACCACGCTGGCAGCTATGATCAACCATGTCAACACGCATCGTAAATGCCATATCATCACAATCGAAGAGCCGATTGAGTATATGCATACAGATAACCTCTCGATCATCAACCAGCGCGAAGTCGGTGTCGACACCCACGGATATGCCAGCGCTCTACGGCATGTTATGCGTCAGAACCCCGATGTCATTCTGGTCGGCGAGATGCGTGACCTGGAGACGATCCACCTGGCGATCACGGCTGCCGAAACTGGCCACCTCGTATTCTCTACCCTGCACACCCAGGATGCCCCTCAAACCATCGACCGTATTGTGGACGTGTTTCCTTCCGACCAACAGCAACAGGTGCGTATGCAACTGTCGGTCACGATCAATGGTGTCATCTCACAGACGCTTCTTCCTAAGGCAAGTGGAAAAGGACGTGTGGCGGCGTATGAGCTGATGGTGGCTACCCCGGCCGTCAGATCGCTTATCCGGGAAGGCAAGACGCACCAACTGTATATGGATATTCAGACGGGTGGCGATGTTGGCATGCAGACACTTGATAGCTGCCTGTTGGAGCTTGTGAAAAAAGGTGTCGTAAAGTATGAGGATGCTCTGGGTAAAACCTCGAATCCGAACGACTTCAACCAGCGCATTCAGAAATTCCAGCAACAGCAGAATCCGCAGCAACAGTCTCAGCAACAGCAACAGCAGCAACAGAAGAAAAACTGATGACTATTTTATACTGCATTGATCGTATATCGTGGAGGGCTCCATGAAAATCACCCTTGATGAAATGTTACGAAGGACAGTTAGCGTTGATGGTTCTGACTTGCATGTCAAGGCCGACAACCATCCGATATGCCGTGTATATAGCGACCTGATGCCCCAGACTGATATGCCTGTGTTGGATTCAAAAGATACAGAAGAATTGTTGATGGCCTCGATCAGCGAAGTGCAGCAAGCTCGGTTTGCGGAAGACATGGAACTCGACTTCGCATATGAAGTCAAAGGCCTTTCGCGGTTTCGCGGGAACATCTATCGGCAGCGAGGAGCTGTGCAGGGCGCATTCCGTGTCATTCCATATACCATCAGGACCATGCAGGATCTCAATTTGCCGCCAGTATGCAAGTTCTTCGCAGAACGACCCCGCGGCATTGTGTTGGTGACTGGCCCTGCTGGTTCGGGGAAATCCACAACCCAAGCCGCATTCCTCAACTACATCAATGAAACTGACGCCGTGCACATCATGACCGTAGAAGATCCTTTGGAGTTTGTGCATACTCCGAAAAAGGCATTGGTGAACCAAAGAGAACTGGGCACAGATACGATGTCTTTCGCGAACGCGTTGAAATACGTGTTGCGGCAAGACCCTGATGTGATCTTGATCGGTGAAATGCGCGACCTAGAGACGATCCACCTTGCCATCACCGCCGCTGAAACTGGACACCTAGTGTTCGGTACTCTGCACACGCCAGATGCGGTTCAAACTATCGACCGTATTATTGACGTCTTCCCGCTGCACCAGCAGTCTCAGGTGCGTATGCAGCTCAGCTCCAACCTGGTTGGTGTGGTGTCACAGCAACTCTGTAAGCGTAAAGACGGCAAGGGGCGTGTGGCTGCTTACGAAGTGCTAGTGGGAACCTCAGCCATCCGCAACATCATCCGTGAAGCTAAAACATTCCAGTTGTCTTCACAGATACAAACCGGAACCAAACAGGGCATGCTTTCACTCGACCTTTCGCTGGCGAACCTGCATCGGCAGGGATTGATCTCCAGGGAAGAGGCGATGCTCCACGCCAAGGAAGCCAAGGAGCTTGAAGCCCTCATCAGCATTGATACTGCAGAGGCTGCTAAGGCCGCCACTGCAACTAAGGCCGCCAGTAACCAACGGTAGTCAGGCATCCAGTAGTCCTTATAAGAACAGGCAACGCTTCGGCATTGCCTGTTCTTTGATTCATGGCGAGTTTCCCGTGATTCATAGGACGATAGAGTTGACTTTATCGGTCGGAAATGTCTACAGTTAAAATAGAGGGCAATTTTTTGCATGTCCAGTGAAGCAGAACCATGCTCGATCCTGCAGATAACGAGGCGTAATAATAGTGAATGACTTCATCAAGGCGACAAAAAAGCACTTCTGGGGATACCTGCTTCTGGTGGTGCTTCTCGTAGGTTCGATCCTGGTAGTGAAGAACTGGAAGGCGAGACATCCCGGCTCCATGAACGTAATGGAAAGCCAGGCGATGGACATGACCGTGATGAAGCCGCCGGTGGGTTCTGTTCCGGTTGCCACCGAGGTGGTTCATCTGGGCCATTTTGAGGCAAAAGTAACCTACACCGGCTCCGTGGCCCCTTGGCAAGAACAAGTTGTCTACCCTCGTGTTGAAGGATATCTGAAAAACCTGTCCGTGTATAATGGCGACCGTGTAGCAGCCAACCAGCTCATTGGGGTCGTCGATTCCCCCGATTTGCAGAGCAAACTGGCCGAAGCGTCCGCAGGTCGGTCTGCTGCAGCTAGCGAAGTACCCACAGCACATTACAATGTCACTCGCATGTCTGCGGAACGCAGCGCATCACTGGCGGAGGTGGAATCCGCAAAGACCGAGTTGGTCCGTACAATAGCGATGCTTTCCGCGACCGAAAAAGGGGTTTTTCAGCGGCAGAATGAAGTAAAAAGCGCGAAGGCTAACCTCGATTATTGGTATGCCGAGATTAACCGCGAACAGAAACTGCTCAATTCAGGTGCTGTCTCCGCGCAGGAGTTCCAATCTGAAAAAGCCCAGGCCACAGCAGCCGAAGCCGAGTATGGGAACAAACTCGCGATGCTGGAAGAGGCTAAAGCAAACGTGGAAGCCGCCCGAGCCGATGTTGCCAGTAAACAAGCTATGATCGCTGTCGCCGCTCACAGGGCATCGGCGGCTTCGGCCGCTCTGACAGGAGCGGGTTATGAAGTGAAGCAAAAAGCCGCCATGGCCAGTCAAGCAGGTTCGATGGTCGCCACCGCCGCCGCGGTGGATAAGTATCGATATGTGAGAGCGCCCTTTGCTGGAGCTGTCACTAAGCGGTATGTTAGTCCCGGCCAGTTCGTAAATGCCAGCACAGCTATCGCTAGTATCGTGCAGATGGACCAGGTGAGACTACAGGCCAATGTAGCCGACAGGGATATCCAAACCATTCGTATTGGTTCAACTGTAGTCGCACGCTTTGCCAAAGATCCGAAGTTGGTCGTTCAAGCCAGGGTCACCTCAGTTTCGCCGTTATCTGATCAATCGAGTCGGACCGCAGTGGTAGAGGCTATAGTGCCTAATAAAGATCACAAGCTCGTGCCTGGTGATTCGGTCACGCTTGACATCGCCATATCGGGTAATTCCGATGCTATTAGCGTGCCTGAAAGTGCTATTGTTTCAAAAGATGGCATGTCCGCGGTGTGGGTTGTGCATAATGAAGCCCCAAAGGGTACGGCTAAATACACCTGCACCATGCATCCCCAAATCATCCGCGACCATCCCGGCAATTGCCCCATCTGCCAGATGAAGCTCGTTCCTATGGCCAGCGATGGCAACAAGAAGGCTCACTTAGTGATGGTGAAAACTGGTCTGTCATCCGGTAACCGCGTGGCGATCACATCGGGATTGAACGATGGTGATGACGTTATCTACCAAGGCAACATCTATCTCAAAGATGGTGACACCGTCTTTCCGACAGCCTGGTCAGCCGATGGCCCAAGCAAAATGCCGAACGCGCCAGGGATGGGAGACATGCCCGGTATGGATAAGGGCTCCAGCGACATGAAGAACATGCCCGGCATGGACAAAGGTTCCGGGGACATGAAAGATATGCCGGGAATGGAACAAACCACGCCTAAGGCTAGTTCACCGGCTTCCGTGAAGAAGGCTGTCGTCCAGAAGACCTACGCCTGCCCAATGCACCCTCAAATCACAAGCCATAACCCCGATGATGTCTGCAAGATATGCGGAATGAAGATTAACAAGCTGGTTGAGGCAAAATAAATGCCTGATCAAAACAGCCCTAAAGCACACCCACCGATAGAAAAACACCCAGCGAATGCTCTGCATTTGATCCATAAATGGTCCATTGAGCACCCCTATATAGTGGTGGCGTTTTACCTGGCGGTCATCATCATCGCATACATCACCATCACCAGGACCATGCCGCGGCGGTTCATGCCGTATGTGGAAAGCCCCATGGTGGGTGTGGTCACGATGATGCCCGGCTTGTCAGCTCAAGAGATGGAGATGTATGTCGCCAAACCTATCGAAGAGCAACTCGTCAACGTCAAGAATCTGCACTACATTCGCTCTACGTCGCAGGACGGCTTCGCCATCGTGAGCCTTGAGTTCAACTACGGCAGCGATATGAAAAAGGCGCTCTTCGACGTGCAGAGCCTGATGAACGTCATCCAGGCGAATCTTCCCTCCACAGGAGCGAACACGAAGCCATCCTGGGTGCTTTCGATTGACCCGTTGAACCTGCCCATCCTTTCGCTTTCTGTGACTGGTGACAATCGATGGGATAAACAGAAGCTACGGGAATTCGTGGACAACGATGTGGTGAACCGCATCAAGACCATTCCTCAAGTCTACTCGGTGGTGCCTTTCGGCGGTTACAAACGCCAACTGCAGGTGCTTGTCGACCGCGATAAGCTGGCGTCATATAAGCTATCTATCCTTGATGTCAGGAATGCGATCGACAAATACAACGTCTCGCGATCGGGCGGAACCATCACAAGCGGTGCCAATGAGGCGATCATTCGCGTAGACACGCGGGCAACCAACCCCCAAATGGTGCTGAACTACCCGATAGCCAGCATATCGAGTGGGGGCAATGTCACGCCCGCCGCATCGGGCAGCTCATCTGGCGGTGGAATGGGCGGAGGAGGCGGATCGGGCTCTTCACCGGCACCAGCGCCTTCAGCCGATGCGCCATCGGTTGGCACAGGTACGCTTGATCAGCCGAAGACCGTCTATGTGCGTGATGTCGCACGAGTTGTAGATAGCTTCTGGGAACGAAGAAGCGCTTATCACTTTGTCGACCATGGCAAAATCAAAGAGTCGATTGAAGCGGCCGTAATACAAGACCCCGGTGCCAGCTCCGCGCAAGTGGTGCCGGCGGTCGAAAAAATACTAAAGCAACTAAAACAAGATAACCCAGGGATTTCGTTCGAGGTGGCCTACGACAACGCCCACTTCGTAAACATTTTGTTCAAAAACATGTTTGAAGAGCTGGGAGTGGCGGTACTGCTGACCGCCATCGCCGTGCTGCTGTTCCTGGGGGAGTGGCGAGGCACCATCATTGCGCTCATCACTATCCCGATTTCGCTGGCCATGGCCATCACCTGCCTGGTGCCGCTGGGAATGACCCTGAACTCAGGCACACTCATCGGGCTATTGCTCTCAATTGGACGACTGGTGGACGACTCGATCATCGATATCCACGCCGTGGAACGGCATATGCGGATGGGGAAGGACCCCAAGACAGCCACCATCGATGGCATCGCTGAGGTTCGACTCGCGGTGATTGCCTCTACCATCGTGTTGGTGCTGGCTCTTGCTCCGCTGCTCGTTGCAGGCGGCATCGTACAGTTGATGTTCGTTGAACTGGTTTGGCCGATTATCTTCGCGTTGCTGTCTTCTATGCTGGTGTCATTCACGCTCACGGCTCTGCTTTGCGCGAACCTGTTGAAGCCGCATTCTGAGCTCGACAAGGAGCGAAGAAGTGGGTTCTACCGTCATGTTCTAGGCCCCATACAACACTCCCTCGACCGCATGGAAGCGGGTTACAGCCGTATCATCGGCTGGATGTTGAAGAACCGGTTCATGAATATGGCGCGGATATTAGCTACCGTGATCATCGGATTTACGTTCTACAACTTCATCGGCTCTGAAATGATGCCCCTTGCGGATGTGGGTCAAGCATACGGTGTGCTGGAGATGGCTCCAGGTACCAGCTTTGCTGAGACCGAACATGCGACCACCGCTCTCGAGAAGATCATGGCGAAGTATCCCGAGATCGAAAAAGTCAGTACCGAGATCGGTGCTGAGACGATGTTCGAGAGCTTCAGCCCGATGTATACTGGCTACGCGATGCCGCAGGTGAATGCATCCGCGATGATGATTACCTTCTCCGACAAGGACACGCGTAAACGTGATATCTGGCAAATCATGGATGCCATACAAAAAGAGGCGACTTCGACTATTCCCGGTATCCGCCGTCTGCAAATCAAGGAGATGGGCGCCGACGTGATGGCCAGTTCACTCGCTCCGGTATCTGTCCTTGTTTACGGCAAAGACCTGCATGTGTTGAACGACATTGGTCAGCAGGTGCTGGATGTGGCCAAGCAGACCAAGGGCATGTATCAAGTAGCATCAAGCTGGGACATGAAGCAGCCGTCTTACAGGATTGAAGTGATACCTGAGCGCGCGCAGGCATTGGGACTTAGCCCCGAGGATATCTCTCAGCAGGCATACTATTCCCTTAAAGGCGGTCTGACCAACGAATGGTATCGCCTTCCCAACATCCGGCAAAATACGGTGCTAGTTCGCTACGAGGGGAAAGATCGAGCGAACGCTTCCGACCTCGAGAGTATGTATATCACCGCCTCCGATGGCAGGCAGGTGCCCCTGAAGAGTGTCGCCAACATCCGCAAGGAGCTTGTTCCGACATTGATAGAGCACGACGGCATCCGCAGGGTCGTCTCCATCAATGGCTACTACCGCAAGGGACCCGGTGATAAACCTTCGATGGACGTCACCATGGATTTTATGATGAACGCCATGGCCAAAGTCAACTTCCCTCCGGGTTACGGAATGGAAGGGCGCGGTGACATGACCCAGATGATGGACAGTTTTGCCCGGCTGCTGAAAGGGCTCGGTATCGCGTTGTTATTCATCTTCCTCGTGCTGGTGGCACAGTTCAGAGGCTTCCTGCAGCCGCTTCAGATGGTGTTCTCGCTGCCCCTAGAGCTTGCCGGGGTCTTCCTTGCGCTCTACCTGGCGCACCAGGCGTTCTCCACGGTCTCCATCATGGCGGTGATCGTGTTGACTGGTATGGACATCACCACGGCGATCTTGCTAATCGATATGATCGCCCGGTACCGCGACCGCGGCGTACCCAGGGACCAGGCTGTGATGGAAGCATGCCCACAGAGGCTGAGACCTATCTTGATGACGTCAATGATCACCATTCTGGTCATGATCCCGGTGGCCTTCTTCCCGAGAACCGGCATGGATGCTTACCAGCCGCTGGGAACGGTGATTTTGGGAGGTTTGATCATGGGCACCATCTTGAGTCTGTTCGACATTCCCATCATGCATACTTATGTGGATGATTTCATCCGCTGGATCAATTGGCGGTTCTTAAAGAGAAAGTGGGTGTGGCCTGTGACTGAATCGATAGATGACGGCTCGATTACATTGCATCCTACGGAGGATAAACATGACAAAACACAGTAGAATGGCTGCATTCGCCTTGATAGGGGCAGCCCTCTGCACATCCATACCAGGGATCGCCGATGCAGCCGATGCAGGTATGCCTCATGACCCCTCTGGGCAGCCCGTGATCAGTCAGACGGTATCGGTAAGCGATGCAGTGGGTATTGCGCTCAAAAACAGTCCGACCATCGCATCACGCAAAGCCCTCCTCAGCGCGACATCAGCGAGGGTGGGCATGGCTCAGGCGATGACACGCCTTCAAGTGTCTACCACCACGTTTGCGAATGCAGGCGACATGCCGATGATATACCGCGGACCGGACAATGTGCAGCCGCAGAGTATCTCACTTACCAGTGACCGTTCGCGGTTGAATCAAACTGTGATGGCGATGTATCCAATATATACGGGCGGAAGAAACCAGGGACTGGTGAGCGGTGCGAAGGCTAATACCGAGGCCGCTAGATTTGATCTTGCCACCACTGAGCTGGACGTGTCGTTGGCGGTCAAGCAGATCTATTTCAGAGTTCTGCTTGCCAGACGCACCGTGGAAGCTTATCAGAGCCGTGTCAATGAGGCAACAGAGCGTGTTCGCATCGCACAGGTCGCATATGAAGCGGGCCGAATCGCAAAATACGACCTGCTGCGCAACCAGACAGAACTCGCAGATGCGCAACAGATGCTGGTGAATGCTCAGGCGGACGTAGAGATGGCGTTCATTGAGTTGCGCAATATGATGGGTGTTTCGCAGACCTCGCAGTTAGCACTTGCTGACGATCTTTCGGTACAGTCTGCACTTCCTGCGATTAATGAGCTGCAGGTTACAGCGGTCAGGCAAAGCCCGGAGGTATCGGCGATGCAGGCGCGGGTGGCATCGGCCCAATCGAACGTCGAAGTGGCGAAGAGCGCACTGAAACCTCAGATTTATGCCACAGCAATGGCAGAAATTTCCGTATCTAAAAGTAGTGAGATGAGCAGCGGCACAGATACGGGCTACCTGGTCGGCTTGGCTGCTGCGATCCCGCTGCTTGATGGCGGGTCACGCAAGTCATCGATTCAGGAAGCTCAGGCGATGCATGAGCAGATGCAGGCTGATCAGCGGGAGACCGTGCTGAACGTCGCGAAAAGGGTGGCGACCGCTTATACGCAATTTAGCGCAGCTACAAAGAATGTTAGCCTGGCTCAGGCAGCGATTACCCAGGCTGAAGAGGACTATCGCGTGATTCGTATGCGATATGAAGCAGGAAAGGCGACGAATGTGGAGGTTCTAGATTCACTAGCCAGCCTGACCCGCGCAAAAACGAGCTATATTGAGGCACTATACACGCAAAATATGGCGAATGCGACACTAACCCGAGCAATCGGTCAACGATAAATAGAGAACGCAGACAATACCGGGAGGTATCACATTGAAGATTTCACGAACAGCATCAGCAGTCATGGCAATCCTCGCAGTGGCGACTATGTCCGTATATGCCACAGCGGGACCATCCTGCAGTATGGCACCGAAGTCAAAGACTGCCGCGGTCGGAAAGAGGGCAGGCTCACACAAAAAGCTTGTGTCCGCCGTCTGCCCGGTCATGGGCACGAAGATCCCGGATATCACCAAAGCGGCTGGTAAGTCCGTATACAAAGGCAAGACTTACTATTTCTGCTGCAGTATGTGCAAGCCCGCCTTTGACAAGAATCCCGCAAAATACGTCAAGTAAGGCGTAAACACTCTGGCCGTGGACAGATTAGCTGTCTACGGCCTTTCTATATGACAAGATGTGAAGTGTTGGTTCATAACATTGTATGAAAGATAAAGACAGAATGCACCCTGCAGCAAAATGGCTAAGAGTTGGGCCGGGTTTGCTGATCGCCGCGGTTTTGTCCGTTGTGGTATGGAGCCAGTGGGGTAAATACGAAACAGCGGCCAGGCAAGCCAAACCGCGCCTACCGATTATCGAACGACAGCTCATCTCATCCTCAACAGAGACCGATGCAGGGCCGATTCCTGAGTTGAAATTCATACTCGATCGTAGTGATGCGTTGAAACTGAACAGCTCACAACGAGAGCGGATCATGAAGCTGCAGCAGGACTGGCTCCATCGATATGCACCAAAGGTCGCGGCAGCACAACACGCGGCCGATACGACCCGCGAATACCTTCAGCAAAAGCAACAAAGCTCGCGTGTGCCGGTCGCGCAGATACAAAACAATGCCACCCCGCTCATTTCTCTTTCTGCTGAGATATCGGCAGCCCGAAGATCATATTGGAGCCAAGCCACGAAACTACTGAGTAGCTCTCAGCGAGGCATATTAACCAAGGCACGCATCGCGGATTGGCAGGCGCGGCAGAAGCGTATGTTTGAATTCACCCGTCCCAAATAATCTAACCGCTCATTTTCTATTTGCTCCGGCTTGATAAAGGAAATTGCTCAGTCCATGCGTAACAATTGGGTATACGCAGATCGCTGCTGGTCACACTGAGGAGAATAGAATTGAGCGCACCACAAAATAAGATCACCCTGACCGATGCATTGCATCGAATCAATACCGAATTGAATTACGCCGAAGGTCTGTTGACCATGCGGCCCAATGCCGACTGCAGCCGTGAAGTGCAGGCTGTTCGGCAGATGGTGGCGGAGCGTGCGAGTTCGCTCAGCAACGACACCGCGGCATCTTTACTTGCCGAGTGCGAAGCACAGCTCGCTGAAACGGCGAAAATCGCCAAATCTGTCACGGTGCATATGGTCGCCCATGCCCATATCGATATGAACTGGATGTGGGCGTACGACGAGACGGTCGCCGTCTCCCTTGATACTTTCGCCACGATGCTGAAGTTGATGGAAATCTACCCCAACTTCACTTTTTCCCAGAGCCAGGCCTCGGTCTACCGCATCGTGGAGCAGTACGACCCCAATATGCTGCAGCAGATCGCTCGCCGTGTGAAAGAGGGGCGATGGGAGGTATCTTCAGCCACTTGGGTGGAGCATGACAAGAATATGTCCTCAGGTGAAACCCAGTTGCGCCAGGTTTTATATGCCAAGCGCTGCTTCAAGAGGCTGTTCGGCATCGGATACGACGACATCAAGCTGGATTTCGAGCCTGACACCTTCGGACATTCGCTGCACACCCCTGACATTCTCTCCAGCGTGGGAGTGAACTACTACTACCATTGCCGCGCTTATCGCGATGAGAAGCTCTACCGCTGGCAGGCACCAGATGGTAAGGAGCTGCTGTGCTATCTCGAGAAGGGCGACTGGTATAGCTGGGAAGTGTCACCTGGAGGGATCGTCGATGTGTCACTGCGAGAGATGCGCGAAACGGGCATGTCTGATGTGCTGCGTGTGTATGGGGTAGGCGACCATGGCGGTGGCCCGACCGTGCGGGACATAGAGGCGATCAACCTGGCGAATAGCTGGCCGGTGTTCCCTGTAGTGAAGTGCTCTACCTACGCGAACTTCTTCGCCAAAGCGAATGAAGCCCGTGAGAGTTTCCCGCTGGTGACCGGAGAGCACAACTTTGTGTTCACAGGCTGCTACACATCCCAGTCGGATGTTAAGAAGGGCAACAGGCATTCTGAAAAGAACCTGGTTCAGACGGAGGGTTTTGCGGCACTCGCCCACGCGTTAGCTCCTGAATATGAGTACCCTGCCGAGTTACTGGGGACCGCCTGGGAGCATGTGCTGTTTAACCAGTTCCATGACATTCTGCCCGGTTCTGGCATCGTCGATACCCGCCGTTATGCCATGGGGAAATATCAGGAGGTCAGTGCCGTCACCAGCACCACGCAGAAGAGGGCACTCTCTGCGATTTCTAGCCGCATCGACACCTCCGGGTTGCTGAAATACGTGCCAGCCTCGGAAGGGGTTGATGACCGCGCCCTTGGAGCCGGTGTCGGCTTCTGGCAGAACGACAAGGGAGCATCCAGCCCAGGTGTCGACCACAATAACTACCGGATTATTACTGTCTTCAATCCCTCCGCAGTGGAACGCACACAGGTGGTTGAGGTGGTGCTGTGGGATATGGCCGGCAAGGGCGGACTGGTGGCTAAAAACGCCTCTGGTGATGAGGTCGCACTTCAGATCATCGAGCATCACGGCGGATTCTGGGCCCATCGATTCAAGATTGTTCTTCTTGAGGCACTCAAGGTGCCACCGATGGGATACAGAAGCTACGTGGTGTATGAAGACCTCGCCCGCACCGATGTGCCGGACGGCTGGGACATGCGCGTTGAAGAGCCGCTGAACCTGAGCATCGAGAACGAGATGCTCAAAGTGACGCTCGACAGCCAGACGGGAGCCATCAGCAGCCTGCTTCTCAAATACGAGAATCTGGAACTGGTCACTGAGGATGAGCAGACGGCGTTGTTCCGTGTGATCGACGAGTCCAGCGTGCTGAATGGCGGCATGAGTTCATGGATCGTGGGAAGTTATGCAAATATCGAGCCCATCAGCGGTGTGAAATATACGGACATCCCACGCCAGGGTTACGAAAGGGCCGTCGAGAGATTTACCCTACGCAAAGTGAGTGGGGCACTGCGCAACGGATTGGTGTGGCTTGGTAAAATCCGAGGCTCGCAACTGCTGGTCGGCATCCATTTGGATAAAGGCAGCAAGCAAGTGGTCATTGACTGTAAAGTCGACTGGCTGGAGAAGGGCACACGAGAGAGCTTTGTACCGCAACTGAACATCACCATCCCCGTGGCCATCAAACAGGCACAGCATACCTTTGAAGTGCCGTTCGGGGCTATCGTGCGTGAACCGCGTGATCAAGACCTGCCAGCCCTGCGTTGGGCAGATATCAGCGGGTGCCATGATGCCACTGGTCATCTTTTCGGCTTAACAGTGGCCACCGACTCCAAGCACGGCTACCGGATTTCAGAGAACTCGGTTTCGGTGTCGCTCATCCGCAGCAGCTACGACCCAGACCTGTATCCAGAATACGGCGAACACCGCTTCTCGCTTGCGTTGGCGCCTCATGAGGGACAGTGCGATGTCGCCGCTGGTTGTGCTGTGGCGGACACTTTGGATCACCCGCTGGTGGTGACCCAAAACAATGCCCACACCGGCGATATGTCAACCGACAGTGCTCTGATCCATTTGAACAACTGCAACATCGTACTAAGTTCAGTGAAAAAGCCCGAAGATAGTGATGGGCTGGTGATTCGGTTGTATGAGGTTGCTGGCTGCGACACTTCGGCGAAGCTGTATGTGTCACCTGAACTTGCTGGCGAAGGTGCAAGCTGGTCTGAGGTCGATTCCCTGGAACGGCCCATCGGTGATTTCAAGCCTGTGGTCGACGGCATCATAAGGGTGAACATCCCTGCCCGAGCCATCAGATCCATCATCGTGAAGTAGTCACAGTCACAATGAGGGTTGCCTGGTGATCAGGCAGCCCTCAGATAAGAGGGTCAGCCATGCAAAAGTATGCGCTTCCGCTGTTTATCTTGTTCTCACTTGCTGCGATCAGTTGTGCTCAATCGACACAAGCACCAAACGGCAAACCGCAAAACAGCCTCATCGCGTTTACTCTGCACGACAAAGTAGGGCACCAGCAGATATTTACCCAGAAACCTGACGGAACAAACAAGCACCAGTTGACCTTCGATGGTGATAACGGCAGGGCTGACTGGTCGCCTGATGGCAATCGGATCGTCATGGGGTATTCGGACAGTAAGAAACACGGCGTGGCGATCATGGATGGAAATGGCTCTAACTGGAAATTCCTGGCCGAGGGCGGTAACGACCCAGACTGGTCACCAGATGGCAAGACCATCGCCTTTTCGCGTCCAAGTAAGTCTGACGGCGGGAGTATGCTGCCGCAGATATGGCTGATGGACGCGGACGGCGGGAATCTACGACAGTTGACCACAAGTAACACAGCGAAAAACGGGCCGTCATGGTCACCAGACGGAAAGCAGATGGTGTTCATCAACTACCGAAACCCTGGTTCACCGTCTGACCCCCAGCCGCAGATCGGGATTATGAACTCCGATGGTACCAACGAACGGCTTCTGACGACCGAAAAGCGGAATAATGTCAAGATAGAAGAAGACGGTAGCTCCACACTACTAGAAACCGCGAATGATGCGAACGCGCCATGCTGGTCACCAGTCGATAACCGTGTGGCATTCTGGTCAGGGTTGGAGACGCAGTATGGGCAGATATGGGTGATCAACTCCGACGGCACCAACTCAAAACAGTTGACCGAAGACCCGTCGCACCGAAGCAGCGATGACCCCTCATGGTCGCCTGATGGCACCAAAATACTCTTTAACACCGGACGCAGTGGACACTCCGAGCTCTGGGTAATGAATTCAGACGGCAGCGACGAGAAGAGGGTCAGTGATACCGACCCCATCCCATGCCCCGGACGAGGCGCCTGGCAGCCTGTCATTGAAGGGGTGACTAAAACCTGGACAGACTACCCAGAAGAGAAATCCCATGCTAATTCCGAGAGTGTGGTGGGCATTAAGCCCGTCGCGCCTGTCATCACACACACAAATGCACTTGGTGTATATCAGCTTTCCGGTGATACACTCACGAAGTTGAGTCTCGTCACGCTTAAGAAGCTTGTCAGTATACAGCTAAAACCTAAGGCGGCTTAGCCGCAACCAAAAAAGGAATGATTACATTCGCCACGTAATATACATTCAAACACCCTTTCGTGAGGTTGCCCAGAATGACATCACTTCAAGAACGCTATGCAAAGCAGATAGCTGGGGTATATTCATGCTTCGACCGCATAGTTATCACCGGTACAATCCCAGGCTGGTGTCATAGCGACGGAATGGGCATCTATCTTCATCAACGCAACATCAGGCTATTTGACTTTCCTAAGGAATTTGCCGAACCTCTACGAGATGAGATCAAAGCCAATGCGGAACGCCTTGCCGTTACCAACAGCATTGAAATTGAGTATATACGCCGTGCCTCTTCATTTCGAAAAGAAGACCGCATCAAAGAGATCATTAGTAGTCGAGGGTGTCACCCCGGTCTCGTCCACATATTCTCAGTGTTGGAAAAATGTCCTGCATACACCCCGTGGCACGACAAGATTACCCACAAAACCCGGCTGAATATCAAGGAGACCAAGTGTCTTCATTACTACTTCTATTTCATCGATGCAGAGTTTGGACTGTGCTATCTACGAGTTCCGACCTGGGTGCCCTTCCGTCTGCAATTCTATTGTAATGGACACAATTATCTCGCGCATTGCCTTCAATCCGAGGGAGTAGTTTTCACTCCACTGGACAACGCCTTTGTAAAAATCGACGACTTTAGCTGTGCTCAGAGGCTGGCAGACGCTTTTCCTGCTGATAAGCTGCACCATGCGCTGGATGCATTTGCCAGAATGTATTGCCCCGTGATACGGCTTGCTGACAATTCATATCATTGGTCGCTAATGCAGGTGGAATATGCTACAGACATCGTGTTCAAACGCGCCGAAGACCTCAAAGCCATCTACGATAATCTAGTCAAAACAGCGATACATACGGTAACGCCAGAGTCTATCGCGATGTTTCTTGGTAAGAAACTTGATGGGCGAACACTCGCTGAGATCGGCACTGACTACAAGTTCGATCGCCGCATACAAGGCACGCGCATCAAACACTACATGGGATGGGCTTCTATCAAAATGTATGACAAGCAAGGGATAATCTTGCGTATCGAGACGACTGTGAATGACGTCTCTGAATTTAAACACTACCGTGAGGTAGAACATCATGATGGGACGACTGAGATTAAATACGCCCCTATGCAAAAGACCATCTACAGCCTTCCTCCATTGAGGGAACTGTTATTATCTGCAAACAACAGATATCTTGACTTTCTTTCCGCCCTTGATGACAACAGCGATGGTGAACATCAGATCATCAAAATCGCGACCTCGACCACCCGTGATCATCGCTCGTATCGAGGATTCAACCTTTTCCTCAAGAAGGATTTGGAATGTCTCATTGCACTTGCTCGCGGAGAGGGATGCATCAGCGGGATCACAAACCGTATGCTTCAAAAAGCCTTACCGCAGATGTCCAGCTCTCAGATATCATACTTCATCAAGCGATGCCGAGTATTCCGGCTCGTTAAAAAATGCGGTAAACGCTACAAATACTACCTCACTGCACTTGGCAAGCGTATCATCATGGCAGCACTTGCTATTCGCCAGATCGTTGTGCCTAACGCTTTGTGTGGTGCGTAATATCAGAATATTCTATACACCGTGTTCAAAATATGGTTGGTAAGATACTAAAACGCCCATGAATACTGACGCCAACCAGATGCAGCCGTCTGCGATGCTGATCACGGCTGAGAAGGTGATCGTGTTGATAGGGCAGCAGCTCTATGTAGTCAACGCAGCCAATATGAAAGTCACAATGACTGCTAAGTTACCTGCCTACGATGCAAGTGGCCTTTCGATGCAGCCAGATCCCACACTCGCACTACAGGGCAATGCGGTATACGTGACTATCGGGTCCCGGTCGGTCGCTGTCAATGCTGTGACGGGTGCCATCATTGGTTCAAGCAAGGCGGTACAGCCTTAGTGTGCAGGTGTTATTATCCATAACGACCATCAAACAAATATCACGAAACTGTACACATTGTTCGAGTGGAGGTATCAGTTCACTGGGTTTCGTTATACCCATCGCGGATGCGGCTCGTACGCCTTATAATCCTATTCATGATAAGATAAATTGAGAATGTCCCGTTGTTTTTACTGCGGGAAAATAGGAGCATAACGTAAGTGCAGTATTTCGTAAAAGATATCGGACTGGCTGATTTCGGCCGCAAAGAGATATCCATGGCCGAAAAAGAGATGCCGGGTTTAATGGCCACCCGTGAAAAGTACGGGCCATCCAAGCCCCTGCAAGGTGCGCGCATTACCGGATCCCTTCACATGACGATTCAGACAGCGGTGCTAATCGAAACCCTGAAAGAACTGGGTGCCGATGTGCGCTGGGCTAGTTGTAATATATATTCCACCCAGGACCACGCCGCCGCCGCAATCGCGGAGTCCGGCACACCGGTATTTGCTTACAAAGGCGAGAGCCTTGAGGAATACTGGGAATTCACGATGAACGCGCTGACCTGGGATGATGGCTGCGGACCCACCCTGATCGTGGATGATGGCGGCGATGCGACGCTGGTGATTCACAGAGGCTATGCCGCTGAGAATGACCCATCGATACTGGATGAGCCCACAGACAACCACGAAATGATGATCATCAACAAGGCCATCAAGAAGCGGCTGAGTGAGATACCGGGTTACTTCCATGCCACCATCGCGAAGCTGAAGGGTGTTTCCGAGGAAACCACCACCGGTGTTCACCGGCTCTATCAAATGATGGAGCGCGGAGAGTTGCTCGTACCGGCCATCAACGTAAACGACTCCGTGACCAAGTCCAAATTCGACAACATCTACGGATGCCGCGAATCGCTGGTAGACGGAATCAAGCGCGCGACGGACATCATGCTGGCTGGCAAAAAAGTGATGGTCTGCGGATATGGCGATGTGGGCAAGGGCAGTTCTGAAGCCTTGTCTAGCCACAAGGCCCAGGTCATGGTCAGTGAGATTGACCCAATCTGTGCTCTTCAAGCTTGCATGGCTGGCTATAGCGTGAAGACCGTTGAAGATGCGTTGCCAGATGCTGATATCTATGTCACCACGACAGGCAACTGTAACATCATCACGATCGACCATATGGCGAAGATGAAAGATCAGGCCATCGTGTGCAATATCGGCCATTTTGATAATGAGATTCAAGTGGATGCATTGAAGAAGTATCCCGGCATTAAACATCTCAATATCAAGCCACAGGTCGATGCCTACACATTCCCTGACGGACACACGATCTATCTGCTAGCAGACGGCCGGCTAGTGAACCTTGGCTGCGCCACGGGACACCCCAGCTTTGTGATGTCCAACAGCTTCACCAACCAGACTCTGGCGCAGATCGATCTATGGACCAAAGAACGCGAGGTTGGTGTGTTTGTGCTGGACAAGAAGCTTGATGAAGAGGTGGCCAGACTGCACCTTGCCAAGCTGGGAGCCAAACTGACTGAACTGACCCCAGAGCAGGCCGGTTATATCGGCGTGCCAGTGGAAGGACCTTACAAACCCGAACTCTATCGATACTAACTAATCTGCCAAAAAATAGGGGATTTCATTATGTCGCTTTCAGATATCTACGGTATCTTCATAAGCCCAGGTAACGACCTGCGTGGCAAACCGTTCTGGAGTTGGAACGGCAGTCTTGATAAAGATGAGCTGATCAGGCAAGTCTATGTCTGCAAGGAGATGGGCTTCGGCGGTTTCTTCATGCACTCACGGGTAGGTCTTGCCACTGAGTACCTCGGCGATCTGTGGTTTGAGTGCATCAACGCCTGCGCGGACCTGGCAGAAGAGCTGGGTATGGACGCCTATCTATACGACGAGGACCGCTGGCCCAGCGGCACTTGCGGCGGCATCGTCACGATGAAGCCGGAATATCGCCAGAAGTTCATGCGACTGCGCATCACCGAAACGGCGGAAGTGAACTGGGATGACGAACACACCCTCGCTTGCTATGTCGGCGAAGTGGATGAGCTAAAACTAGGCAAATACAGCCGTGTCGCGGCCGGGCAACAGCCCGCACCAGCAGCAGGTCAGAAGGTCATGGTTGCTTCATGGGAAGACCAGAACTTCAGCTATTTCTACAACGGCTACACCTATGTGGACACCCTCAACAGGGAGGCTACCGATTACTACATCGAGCTGACCCACGACCGCTATGTTGAGATGTGCGGCGACCGGATCGGTAAGTCGATCAAAGCCATCTTCACCGACGAGCCGCACCGCGGTCCGTTAATGGAGACTTTCTCGCTCAGCAATGAGTCACCAGAATGGCTGGTGCCTTGGACCGCCAAGGCATTTGACGAATTCAATACCCGCTTTGGATACGATCTGCTGGATTGCCTACCCGAGCTTTATCTGCAACTGAATGGCGAACTTGTCTCACGTGTAAAGTGGAACTATGTCGACCTTCTGCAGATGCTGTTCCTGGAGAACTGGGCACAGCCATATCATGACTGGTGCGAAGAGCACAACATCATGATGACTGGCCACATCCTGCATGAGGACTGCCTCGCCTCGCAAGTAGCGGTTTCTGGCTCCATGATGCGCTTCTATGAGCACATGCATTGGCCCGGCATTGACCTGCTCACCGAGCACAACCGGAACTACTGGGTAGCCAAACAGTTACAGAGTGCCACGCGGCAGATCGGCCAGAAATGGCTGCTCAGCGAATTGTATGGCTGCACTGGATGGCAGATGGACTTGAACAGTCACAAGAATGTGGGTGACTGGCAGGCTCTGTATGGTATCAACATGCGTTGTCCACACCTGAGCTGGTATACGATGTATGGCGAGGCTAAGCGAGACTACCCGGCCAGCATCTTCCATCAAAGCGCATGGTACAAAGACTACGACCAGATGGAGACATACTTCAGCCGTTTTGGTCTGATGATGATGACCGGCAAGCCGGTGTGCGATCTTTTGGTTGTCAACCCGGTGGAGAGCGTCTACTCGCTTGTGCATCCGAAATGGTCATGGGGTCTAGGACCGGTTGATCCGGTGGCTCAGAAACTCGACAAGCAGTATGCCGAACTATTCCATTGGCTCTCTGGCTCACAGATCGACTTCGACTACGGCGAAGAAGAGATCATGAACCGTCTAGCCAGTGTCTCTATGGTTGACGGAGAAGCCGTGCTGAAGGTTGGCCAAGCGAGCTATAAGAGCGTATTGGTCAGTGGTGTACTTACCCTAAGAGCCAGCACAGTAAAACTGCTCAACGAGTTCAAGAAGCTTGGCGGCAAGGTGATATTTGCCGGCGACGTGCCCGTGTATGTTAATGCTGTGAAGAGTGCCGATGCTACCGCTTTGGCAGCAAACTGCTCGGTGGTCAGCTTCGATAAGTCGAGTGTAGTGGGTGCCGTGACGGCTTCGGTACCGCCCGTAGTCACAGTGACCACGGCCAGTGGTGAGGCGACGACCGATATCTTCACGCAGGTTCGCGAAGATGATGGCAACCTGATCGTCATGCTGTTGAATGTTGACCGCGCCAAGACCATCGACGCGACCATCAAAATCGAGAGCAATCTGGTTCCCCAAACCTGGAACCTGTTGAATGGCGAACGGACTGCGACCACGTATCAACGCGACGGCGAATGGATCACCATCCAAGCCAGCTTCGTACCAGGCGGCGAACTGCTGTATGTGTTATCTCAGCAAGACGGTAGTCTGCAGCCAGAAGCACAGTTGGCAGTAGTTTCCGAAACACCTATCGATGGCGAGTTCGATTACCAATTGACTGAGGCCAACACTCTCGTGCTGGACTATGCCCGATACAAGATCGCCGAAGGCGAATGGCAGTCTGAGAAGGAAGTTCTCAAGATTGACCGCACAGTTCGCGACCAATACGGCATCACTTACCGCGGTGGCGAAATGCCTCAGCCATGGTTCATCACAAAGCACATCGGCGTCAAAGAGTATGCTGTCGTGCAGATGGAGTTTGACTTCGAGGTCAGCGAACTGCCCCAGGGTGAAAGCTACCTGCTGATCGAAGACCCATCGGATTGGAATCCAAGTCTGAACGGCGTGAAGCTCGATGTGCCGGCAGATGGTCAGTGGGAAATTGACATCTGCTTCAAGAAGATCGTGCTGCCGCAAGGTGCCCTACGTTTGGGACGGAATGTGCTGCATCTGCAGGGCATGTATACCGACCTCTCCAACATTGAGGCGATCTATCTGCGCGGCTGCTTCGGCGTGAAGCTGAATGGCACGGTACGCACCATGGTCAAAGCTCCGGCCAAACTGGCCATTGGAGATATCGTGGCTCAGAACCTGCCGTTCTATGCGGCTGGAGTGAACTACAAGTACCAGTTGCCGGCTGTGGGCTGTTGTGAGAGGTTGTTCATCAAGTTCAACTCGTTTGAGGGGGCCTGCGTGGCCGTCAGCAGCGGTGACAAGCGTGTGGTAGCCAGTTGGGTGCCATACGAGCTAGACGTGACCGATATGGCTGGCTCGGTGGTGAACATTGAGGTGGTGTTAACCCGCCGCAATATGTTTGGGCCACTTCACCAGTCCTCGCTGTTCAACTCAGGTTACGGACCAGACAACTTCACCACCGGTGGAGCTGGCTGGAACGACAACTACATGCTCTACCCAGCCGGATTACTGGAGGCCCCAGTGCTTCAAGTCCGCGAGTAGGCTTGCGATACCATTAAATCAGGGCACAGCGCATTGCGCTGTGCCCTGATTTGTTTTCAATATGATTGCTATTGGCTAAAGGACGATTGATAGGACCGATCCGACCAATCTGTCGGATGAGTAATGTGCTTGAATAAGAAGAAAAAAGGGAGTTATTGGTGGAGCTATGCAGGATCGAACTGCAGACCTCTTCAATGCCATTGAAGCGCTCTCCCAGCTGAGCTATAGCCCCACGCAATAGTTATTATAACCAAGATTCACGCTCAATGCAACCACATATTTGTCGTGTCGAGATTTTGGCTTATATCGGCTCTTGAGCGACTAATATGGGTACTTTATATTGTTATTCTAACCGAACAGTTCCCAAATGAAGTAAACTAGGAACAGATATAGAAACACTAGAGGCATGCCATTATGAAAGATCCCCGTTATCATCAACTAGCAAAACTACTTATCCATCACTCCACGCGTATCCAACCGGGCGAAAAAATCCTGGTTGAAGCTTTTGAGATACCTGAGGAGTTTACCTGCGAGCTGATCAGGCAGATTATTGAGGCTGGCGGATTACCTTTCGTTGAAACAAAGCAGAATTTAGTCATGCGAGAGCTTCAACTGGGTGCCACAGAGGAGCAACTCGAGGTTCAAGTGCAGTATGAGTCGCTGCGAATGAATCTCATGGATGCCTACATAGGGATTCGCGGAACGAGTAATATCAGCGAAACATCCGACGTGCCATTCAATAAGTCAGAAATGGTGCAGCGGCTGTTATGGCACCCGGTTCATGGCAACATCCGGGTACCGAAAACCAAATGGGCTGTGTTACGCTGGCCATCCAGCAGCATGGCTCAACAAGCCTCTACGAGTACAGAGGCTTTTGAGGACTTCTATTTTCGCGTATGCACCCTCGACTACGGCTTGATGCAGCGGGCAGTACAGCCGCTTGTGGAGCTGATGCAGCATACGGACCGTGTTCGTCTCGTGGGGCCAGGCACAGACCTTAGCTTTAACATTGCAGGGATGTCAGCCATACCTTGCTGCGGGCAGCAGAACATCCCGGATGGTGAGTGTTTCACTGCACCCATCAAGGAATCGGTCGAAGGCCGGCTGCAGTACAACACCCCCTCGCTGTATCTGGGCAAACAGTATGATGGTATTTCGTTTGAATTCAAAAACGGCAAGATCGTAAATGCTACCTGTGCCAACATACCTGAAGAGCTGAACAGGGTCCTCGACAGCGACGATGGAGCTCGATATGTGGGTGAGTTCTCACTTGGTTTCAACCCGTTCATCATGAAGCCCATGAAAGACACCTTGTTTGACGAGAAGATCGCAGGGTCATTCCACTTCACACCAGGAATGGCTTATGCTGAAGCTGATAACGGTAATCGATCACAAGTGCATTGGGACTTGGTGAATATTCAACGCCCAGAATACGGTGGGGGGCAGATTTACTTTGACGATAAGCTGATCCGTAACGATGGGTTATTCATGCTTCCTGAACTGAACGGACTAAACCCTGAGGCGTTCCAGCATATATAATGAGTGACCATATCTCGCAAACCTGATACTGTGGAGGGAACATGACAGATAGACCTAGTGTTGAAGACTTCGTCAATGCCATTCAACGATACGCAAATGGCGGAGTTGGAAAAAATGCCACGGAGTTAACGGGTCTTGACCTCTACTGGGTCATGGCGATGGCGATCAGGGAGCGGCTGCTCACTCGGATGAAAGACACCTATCGCAGATACCAGACCCAAAACGCCAAGCGCATGTACTACCTGTCGATCGAATATCTCATCGGTAAATGCATGGAGACCAACCTGCTGAATACCCAGAGCTATAATAACTTCGCACAGGCAGCGCACCAATTGGGATATGAACTGCCTGATATCACAGGGCTGGAGCCAGACGCCGGGCTGGGTAACGGCGGTTTGGGAAGGCTGGCTGCCTGTTACCTCGATTCACTGGCCAGTCTCAACATGCCAGGATACGGGTATGGCATCAACTACGAGTATGGACTGTTTCGGCAGGAGATCGATGACGGCTATCAGAAGGAGCGTCCCGACGCATGGAGAGCGTATGGCTCACCATGGCTGGTAGAACGGCCCGAAGAACGGCTTGAGATCCCGATATACGGCCATATCGAACACTCCACGGACCGGCATGGCGAATATAACCCAATGTGGGATGACTGGAAGGTGATCATTGGTGTGCCTTCTGATTTCCCAATTGTGGGCTACGGTGGTGATACGGTCAACAGCCTGCGGTTATATAGTGCCAGAGCGTCCGAGGATTTCGATATCAATATATTCAACTCCGGAGACTATCTCAGCGCGGTCGAAAGCAAGATGCAAAGCGAGACGATATCGAAGGTGCTGTATCCTTCCGATTCGGTCGATCGTGGAAAAGAGCTTCGGCTAGTACAGGAATACTTTTTCGTGGCCTGTGCACTACGAGATATATTGAACAAGTTTGATGCAGAGGTCGGTGATCTCTCAAAACTACCGGACTTTGTGGCCATCCACCTCAATGACACTCACCCTACGCTCGCGATTGCTGACCTCATGCGCCTGCTGATCGACGAGAGAAATCTGGAATGGGATGATGCATGGGCCATCACCACAAAGGTGTTTGCCTACACCAACCACACACTGATGCCGGAAGCACTGGAAAAATGGTCTGTTTCACTAGTTGAATTTGTGGTGCCTCGACACCTGCAGATCATCCGTGAGATTGACCGCAGGCACATAGAGATGCTGAACAAACAGTATCCTGGTCGGCAAGACCTTATCAACGAGACAGGAATCATAGAGCAGGGGAGTAATCCACTGGTGCGCATGGCCAATCTGGCCATTCTGGGCAGTCATAGCGTGAATGGCGTGGCTAAGATACACTCTGAGCTGATTACCAGCCGCCTGGTGCCAGGTTTCGCTTCGATCTTTCCTGAACGCTTCAACAACAAAACCAATGGCGTGACGCAACGCCGATGGCTGTTGAAAGCGAACCCAGGGCTGGCATCCTTAGTGACTGAGACCATTGGCGACAACTGGCTGCTTGATCTCTACCAGCTCAAACGGCTAGAGGATGTGATCGACGAGCGTTCCTGGCTTGATCGCTTCATGGAAGTCAAGCGTGAGAACAAACTGCTGCTCGCGAAAACATTAGAAGACGTGTGTTTGTTGAAGATCGATCCGTCAGCAATGATTGATGTACACGTCAAACGAATCCATGAGTATAAGCGGCAACTGCTCAAAGCGCTGCATGTGATCCATCTCTATCTCAAGATCGTAGAGGATGGGGGCACGCCCACGGTGCCTCGAGTCGTGCTGATCGCTGGCAAAGCGGCTCCTGGATATCGTGTAGCCAAGCAGATCATCAAACTGATATGCAGCATTGCGGATATTGTGAATCACGATCCCAAAGTTGGGCCTTGGCTGAAGCTGGCTTTCGTACCGGACTACCGAGTCACTCTGGCTGAGCAGATCATACCTGCGACTGACGTCTCTGAGCAGATATCAACGGCCGGATATGAAGCATCGGGCACAAGTAATATGAAGTTTGCGCTCAATGGAGCCATCACTGTAGGCACTATGGACGGTGCGAACATCGAGATCCGTGAAGAGGTGGGCCAAGAGAATATCTTTATATTCGGGTTAAGTGCACAACAGGTTGAAGATCACCAACGTAACCATACCTACCAACCATGGGATATATACAACGGCGACATGCGTGTGAAGCGGATTCTAGATTGTTTCCTGACAGATCGGTTCAGCCCTGGCCATGGTGCCCAGTTCCAGTGGGTGTATGACTATCTGCTGAGCCTGGGTGACTACTATTTCAACCTTGCGGATCTACCGGAATATATCGACACCCAGGAAGCTATAGAACAACTCTACACACAGCCGACGAAGTGGAGCCAGATGGCTGCATTGAATGTGGCACGAATCGGCAAGTTTAGCAGTGATCGTGCGATTACGGAGTATGCAGACCAGATTTGGCACATCACCGAATCGCTGTAGCGGCATCCTCTGGGAGCTTGCAGGGTAACTCGTAAGCACCTGCCCATGCTGACACGGCAGCCCAGGCTGTAACGGACGCGTCACGGGGAGACGACAGATCGATAAGCGAACGGCTATTCGCCTCTATGGCAGCCAAGCGTTGCCTATGTCCGGGGCGGTCTGTGCGTAGGCTAGCGGATGTAGAAGGCCCAAGACCGCGCCGGTCTGGCGGATAGCCTTGATAGATTTGTGTCAGGAATAAGACCGGCGCGGTCTATAGACAGTGGCCACCGCAGGCGTAATGACAGACCGCCCCGGACATAGCCAACCCAGTTACCTACCCAGCTCCCAGCTTTGGTTAATGATGCATGTTCAGTATCCCAAATAGGAAATGTGAAGTCTGTGCACCGGCCACAATCACCGGATTCGTGATGTCGATCGGACGGCCATCGGCAAGAACTCTGGGATGCCAGTCTTTCCCGTCGCGTGTTTTGATGATGGCCCCGGCCTCTTTACACAACAACCAGCCGGCGGCGATGTCATACAACCGTCCCTGAGCAAAAGCAGCTCGGAACCGCCCTGCAGCGACCCAGCACATTTTCACTACACAACTGCCTACATTACGCGGCTTTCCGGGGAGGACGTCCAGGAACTCTCCACGAGTGCAATCTCCGCTGAAGCAGATCGTGTCCTCTTTAGCCATGCCGTCCGAGTCATTGACATGGATTGACACGCCGTTCAGCATGACACCACGGCCAGCTTCCGCCACATACATCTCGTCGATTTTCGGCAGGAATATGACACCCAGAACGGGCTCGAGGTTGTGCAGCAGAGCCACCGATACACCCCATAATGGCATCCCCAGCGAGTAGTTCGTGGTGCCATCAATAGGATCGCAAGCCCACAGATACTCAGCTTGCCTGTTGGTCACTTCCTGCTCTTCTCCGTAAAACCCGCTTCCGGGGATCAGCGGCAAAAGTTGCTTGCGCAGATAACTCTCAACCGCCTTATCTGCATTCGTGACTACGCTTTCGTCGGCCTTCAACTCTATCTCAAGCTCGGATTGAAGCTTGAGTGCCATCAAACCGGCATGCCTCACATGTTCAACGATGATACTGGTATCTACCATTCTGAATATATCCCTTCAAAAAAATGAGGTGTTGGCCTGTTTTGCCAACACCTCAATGATTTTCATCGTGGCTAGAAGCTCACCTGTGAAAGCATCGCCTTCAACGCATCTCCAGAGGCTTTCAGCCCGGCAGCCTCATCCTCAGGCAGTTGAGGATCTATGACGCATTCTACGCCCTTACGGCCGATGATGGTGGGCAGACTGATACAAACATCGGACATCCCGCACTGTCCGCTCATCAAAGAGGAGACCGGCAGCACCGATTGTCTATCCAGTGCGATCGCATGAACCACTTCAGCGATGGCGATACCCACGCCGTATCCCGCTCCGCCCTTCAGTTTGATCATCTCAGCACCGCTTTTTTTGGTGCGATCGAAAATCTCATCCACTTTGGCTTTGTCATACCCACGGAAACTGCTCATGGCGACACCGTTGATGGTGGCGGAGCTCCAAGCTGCGATCATGCTGTCACCGTGTTCGCCAAGAACCAATGCCTTGACGTCAAGCGCAGATACATTGAAGTATTCGGCAAGGAATGAGCGGAAGCGGAGGGTGTCCAGCGTTGTGCCCAGACCTATCACTTGGTTGGAGGGAAGTCCGATCTCCTTGACGGCTAGATAGGTCAGAATGTCGACGGGGTTGCTGACAACCAGAATAATGGTGTTATGATCAATCACCTTCTTGAGGTCTTGAATAATACCGCGGAATAGTCCCACATTGCGGTTGATCAAGTCAAGGCGTGACTCGTCTGGCTTACGGCGCAACCCCGCCGTGATGACGACGATATCGGAACCAGCCGCCTGCTCAATCCCTCCGCTTGTGATCTTCTGGGATGCAACGTATGCGGAACCATGACGCAGGTCAAGTGCTTCACCTGCAGCCATGTCTAAATTAACATCTATAACTGCCAGCTCTTTGACGATGCCAGCGAGTTGAAGCGCGAACAGGGCGTTGGAGCCTACACGGCCTCCGCCTCCGATAACGCTAACCTTCATTTGGTCTTCTCCTTAATGTAATGGCCGCGGATGTCCGCCGGCCAAGCATGGTAACGAAGGCGGTATTGCTGCCTACAATACAATTGTATCTTACCCAGCGTTAGTTTGCGAAATAAATCACAATATATACCGGCTCACCTCATCCATGCTGATGGTGTCAGCCATCTGCTTTACCACCATGTTACTGTCAACCACGACAGTCTGCCCCGATAAAGTGTCGGCCGAGAAGCTGACCTCTTCTAGCACTCGCTCGAGAACGGTCTGCAACCTCCGGGCACCGATGTTCTCTTGGTGTGCATTGATATCGGCGGCTATACTTGCGATGGCGGTGATCGCATCGGGTTGAAACACCAAATGCACGCCTTCCGTAGCCAGTAAGGCTTCATACTGTTTGACGAGCGCGTTGTGCGGTTCCACTAGAATACGCTCAAAGTCAGCCTGTGTTAAGCTGTCCAGCTCCACTCTGATGGGCAACCGCCCTTGAAGCTCCGGCACCAGATCACTGGGCTTTGACATGTGAAATGCCCCAGCAGCGATAAACAGCACATGCTGGGTCTTAACGGGCCCGTGCTTGGTATTAACTGTCGTGCCCTCAATGATGGGCAGCAGGTCACGCTGCACACCCTCTCGAGAGACATCAGCCCCTGAACGGCCCTGAGAGCCCGCGATCTTGTCGATCTCGTCGATAAACACAATGCCCTGTTGTTCTGTGCGTTGGATGGCGAGTTGAATCAATTCATCCTTGTCGAGCAGTTCCTTCGCGCATTCCTGAGCATAGATGCGCTTAGCCTCGAGCACAGTCACTCGTCGGCGTCTCTTCTTACCGCCCAGCAGGTTCTGTAACGCCTCTGGTATATCGCCGCCGCCCTCATCGGAATCCTGTTGGCCATAAGCCTGAAAAGGGGTCGTTTGAGCGGCTCCGGCTGAGACCTCGATTTCGATCTCGTCGTTATCCCGTTCTCCATCGATGATCTGCTTGCGGAACCTGGCAGCAAGCCGGTCCTCGGCTTCGGAGCTGGGTGGTTCCGCCTCTCCTTCTGTGCTGGGTGCCGCTTTTTGGTTGAAGATGGAGCCGAAGAAGGGCAGGGGACCGGATTCTGTTTTGCGTTTACGGCTAGGAATGAACACATCAATGATGCGTTCAACCGCCATCTGAGCCGCTTTGTCCTTCACCATCTCCGTCTTTTCGGTTTCGACCAGCCGAAGCGCGACCTGCAGCAGATCGCGAACGATGGAATCCACATCGCGGCCGACATAACCCACTTCGGTGAACTTGGTGGCTTCAACCTTTAGAAATGGCGCGTTGACCAACAAAGCCATACGCCTGGCGATTTCGGTCTTGCCAACGCCCGTCGGGCCCATCATGAGTATGTTCTTGGGAATCACCTCGTCACGGAAGTCATCAGGCAGCAACGCACGCCTGTAGCGGTTACGCAGAGCGATCGCGACCGCCCGCTTTGCCTTCGACTGTCCGATGATGTATCGGTCAAGCTGAGCCATGACCTCGGCTGGGGTTAAGTTTTGCATGACTAAGCCTCCTGAACGGCTGGCAGCACTTCGCAAATGATACGATCATTGGTATAGATACACAGCTCTGATGCGATCTTCATCGCTTCTTTTGCGATAAACGAAGCATCATTCTCAGTATGGGCCAACAAGGCCCGCGCGGCTGCGGTGGCATAGTTCCCGCCGCTGCCTATGGCGATCACATCACCCTCTGGTTCAATCACATTCCCATCTCCCGACAGCAAGAGCAGTCCTGTGTTGTCCGCGACGATCATCATTGCTTCTAGACGACGCAGATTTCGGTCGGTGCGCCATTCCTTGGCGAAGTCGACAGCCGCCCGCTTGAGTATGCCTCCGCTGGCCTCCAGTTTGGCTTCAAACGCATCGCTGAGAGCCTGCGCATCCGCGACAGAGCCTGCGAAACCCGCCAGCACCTTGCCATGGTACATGCTGCGAACCTTGCGGGCGTTGCCTTTCAGCACCACCTCTCCCAAGGTGACCTGACCATCGGCTGCTAATGCGGTGATGCCGTTCCGACGTACGGCCACGACCGTGGTGCTACGAATCTTCATCTTTATCTATCTCCTGCATGGCAAGTGGGTGAGCACGCTCGTAGTCTTTCCTGAGATTACCTTTCGAGACGTGCGTATATATCTGTGTGGTGATGATACTAGCGTGCCCCAGCAGCTCCTGGACGCTGCGGATGTCGGCACCATGATCGAGTAAGTGGGTCGCAAAGGAGTGCCTGAGTGTGTGTGGCGTGGCAGGTGATCCTTGTGTGTGCTCATCAACCAGGGCATGAAAAATGCGTCGTATCGATCGGTCGGTCAGATGTCCACCGTTCGCGTTGAGAAATAACCAGCCAGGGTCATTGGCCTTCACTAGCTGCGGTCTCAACTCTCCAATGTAGCTTTGCAATGCCTGGCTTGCTGGGTCACCAAATATCACCAGCCGCACCTTACGTCCTTTACCGACCACCCTGATCTGACAGGACGCCCAGTCAATATCGCCGATTTTGATTGCTGCCAATTCCGAAATGCGTAACCCCGTGGCGTAAAGCAATTCTAAAATGGCGAGATCGCGCAAGACGAACCGGCTTGCTTCGTCGCCAGCCAGGCTGTCTGTGATCTGCTGCTCAGTCAACACCGTGGGCAGTTCGCGTGGGATCGATGGCAGCGTCAGTCCGTTCGTGGGATTCTCCATCGACGGGGTTTCACTGCATAGCATGGCATACAGACATCTCAACGCCGCCATCCGGCGGTGGACCGTTCTTACCGACAGGGCGTGCCGGTAGAGATGAGCGAGGTAGCCCCGCACACTTAACGTGGTGACGCACTGCCAGTCTGCGCAGCTATTATCGTGAAGGTAATTCGCAATATCCATCAGATCACATCTATAGTTACGTAAAGTGTGCTCTGACAGGTTCCGCTTGGTCGCAAGCTGTTGAAGCAGGCTCTCAATTGGCCGTGTCAATGACTCAGGGAGTGCTAGTCCGTGATGCTGTTCCACCAGTCGTCAAACCTCATCTGTGCGTTTGTTACCTTGGCAGCATATCTATCTTTTTTGCTGCGAATATGGTCGCCCTCTTCTGCAATGATACCCAGATTTGCGTTCACAGGTTGGAAATGCTTCACTTCAGGGAAGCAGATGGCGTTGATGAGCGATCCCAAGATCGTCTGCTTGGGAGGAAACACCAGTGTTTGCTGCGACTGTTGCCTGCGAAGGTTAAACGCTGCCAGTATACCGGTCGCGGCACTCTCAACATAACCTTCTACACCGGTGATCTGGCCGGCAAGAAAGATATTAGGTTCATCACGTAGTTGCAGAGTGGGCAACAGAACCTCTGGAGCGTTCACAAACGTGTTTCGGTGCATGGCACCGTAGCGGGTGAACTCGGCTTTTTCTAGACCAGGAACCAATCTAAAAACACGCGTCTGATCAGGCCACTTCATACGGGTCTGGCAACCTACCAGCCCGTAGACGGTTCCTTCAGAGTTTTCCTGGCGCAACTGAATGCAGGCCCAAGGCCGCCGTCCTGTGCGAGGGTCAGTCAGGCCTACCGGCTTGAAGGGGCCATATCGCAGCGTGTCGGCTCCGCGTTCGGCCAAAACCTCCACGGGAAGACAGCCTTCGAAGTAGCTGGGCTTATCCACATCACTCCAGGGCACACGAGCAGCTTCCAGAAGCGCTTCGTAGAACAGGTCATACTCCGGTTTGGAGAATGGGCAGTTCAAGTAACTATCCGGCTCGCCTTTGTCATATCGGCTGGCAGCAAACACCACATCAAGGTCCAGTGAGCTCTTCTCGATGGAGGGCGCGATCGCGTCATAGAATGAGAGCTGCTGTTGTCCCACGATCGCAGCCAGGGCCTCAGCCAGCGGCTCAGATGTCAACGGCCCTGATGCCAGAATCATCGGCTGGTCGGCGGGCAGTGAGGTAACCTCTTCCCGAATGACGTTGATCAGTTCATGCGACTGCAAAGCCTGGGTCACCTGAGCGCCGAAACGCTCGCGGTCCACCGCCAGAGCGTGACCTGCCGGCACGCGGGTCTTTTCGGCTATGTCAAGCAACAAGGAGCCCATCTTGCGCATCTCCCACTTCAACTGTCCTGAGGCGCTGTCCCAGCGGTCACTTTTCAGCGAGTTGCTGCAGACTATCTCAGCGAGAGCATCCGTGCTGTGAGCGGGTGTCATCTTGTGGGGACGCATCTCGTAGAGGTTCACGGGGATGCCGTGTTCTGCCAGGTGCCAGGCGGCTTCGGCTCCTGCGAGTCCTCCGCCTACAATGGTGATGGGTTTCTGTGCCAAATATATCTATCCTTCATGGTGCCATATGCGCGCTTCGGCATAGGGTGACCTAACTATACGATAACTGTCTGTGGTTGATTGTGCCAGCACGTAATGAACAGATGCCCATCATCGGGTATAATACCGAAGTACCTATACTATGTTCCGGCACAGTAAACTAAATGATGTACGGTGGCAATGTCGAATCTGATGAATGAAAAGACCCATAATTCCAGTGCTCCAAAACCGCTTAACCGGCTAGAGGTGATGCGTGCGCTGCGCGTGAGCATCATGAGCGGTGTGGTCTCCACTATTGCTGGAACCCTTGTGGGCGGTGTTGTCCAAACCTCATTTGTGTTATGGCTTGGTGGCAGCAACATGCTGCTGGGTCTGCTCATGGCCATCCCCAGCTTCGCCGGATTGATGCAGATGATCAGCTCATACTGGGCTGACAAATGGGTGTCGCGCCGGCAGTTCGTACTCGTATTCCTGTGGTTATCGACTATCTTGTGGATACCTCTAGCCTTCGTGCCGTTGTTCATGCCACACGCCCTGCGACTAACCGCCTTCTTCAGCATATTCTTGCTTATCAATATTGCGGGAACGGTCACCGCACCTGTGGCTACCTCGTGGCTGTCTGACCTGGTACCCGCCAGCCATCGCGGGCGGTATTTCGGGTATCGCAATATGCTGTTCGGGCTGGTGGGCACCATATTAGCCTTGCCTGTGGCTAGTTTCCTGGACATGGTGAAAAAGCACGGGTTGTTGCAGCCCCATATTGCCTACGCGATACTATTTATCTCCGCGTCTGTCGTCAGCGGGATCGCGTTATTGATCTTACGTATGATGGCCGAGCCACTTCGCGAGCAGGCCCCGCCGACCGATACCCCCGTGGCGGTAAAAAAGGGTGCGGCGGCAATGCTGGAGTATTACCGAGCTCCATTCGTTGATAAGAACTTCCGTAAATTCTTGCAGTTTCAAGCGGTTCTGCTCTTAGGGCAGGTGTTTGCGGGCCCGTTCTACATGGCGTATGAGATCAAGGTTTTGAAACTGGATTTCATCGTGATCCAGTTGATTGGCACACTGTTGATGGCCTGTAACTTAGCCGGTATGCCGGTTTGGGGATATCTCAGCGACCGTTACGGCAACCGCGCCGTGGCGGGTATTTGCCTGGGAGCCACCGTGGTGAACACCGTGCTCTGGGCCTTTGCGATGGCCGGTATGCCGTCGGTCAGCATCCCGGTGTTGATTGTGGCGGAAGCCATCGGCGGGTTTAGCTGGTCTGGTGTGGCCATCGCTCAAACGAACCTACTGATCGGTCAGTCACCTGCAGATAAACGCACGATTTACATCAGCACTTTTAGTGCGGTATGCGGAGTAATCGGTGGTATAGCACCACTCCTGGGCGGCCTCTTTATGCAGGAGTTGAGCTGGGTCCACTGGAAAGTTGGCCTTTATACCATCACGAATTACCAACTAATTTTCGTGGTAGCGGGATTGTTCAGGTTTTGGGCCTTAGTTGTGGTGCGTCGCATTCCCGAAGAGGGGCAGGAGGCGAAGCAGTTGCTTGGTGACCTCTCGAACAAGCCGATTGCCAGCATGAAGGCTATTCGCGGATTCAGGAAGAGCAAGGACGTGGTCAAGCGCCGTCAGGCGATTGGTGAACTGGCTGAGGTGCGATCGGCACTAGCCAGCGATGAGCTGCAGCAGGCACTCGATGACCCCGATGCTGAAGTGCGCCAGAGTGCGGCAGGTGTTCTGGGTGACATTGGCGATGAAAAGGCGATTGAAAGTCTCTCCCAGAAACTGATGGATGAGGGCAGCGGGGTGGGGGAACAAGCCGCCGAGGCTTTAGGCAAGATCCGCAGTGTGAGGGCCGTGGCCCCGTTGATTATTGCCTTGAATCACCCCCTTCGGAGTGTCCGCAAAGCCGCGGTGACCAGCCTTGGTATCATCGGTGACCCATCGGCCATCAAACCACTGTTGGAACTCGGTGAGTCTACCCATGACCCGTCTATCATCTATGAGACAGCCATTACACTAGGGCGAATTGGCGGCAACGAAACCATCGCACCGCTGGTGATGCTGTCGAACCATGAAGATGCGGAGGTTCGTATCGCCGCCATTGACGCATTACGCAGTATCGGCGACGCCAGTTGTCTGGATGCCATTGTGGAGCGGTTGAAAGTGGAGAAGGTGTCGTCAGTCATCGGCTCACTGGCCTGGTGTGCCGGCAGCGTGAAAGCGCAGAGTGCCTTGCCCGCGCTGCTTGATTGTCTGGACAGAGTGGATGATGGGGTTCCATTGAAGCAGGTGGTCACGGGCATCGGCAGCATACTTGGGATTGAGAAACGGCTCTACCGCGTGATGACTATGGAAAACTTTGAACGCGACGGGCAGGTAAGTAGGCTGTTCGAGAGCATCGAGAAACGGCTGCGCATACGAAAGACGCCACACATTGAATTGGCCATGGATGCACTCGATCGATATACTGAAAGCAACTATGCAGAAGCCATCCAGGCGATCACCAAGCTGTGTCATAACCTGGGTTATCAGGACCAAACTCTGAATCACTTGAATGCACGCAGCCAGCAAAGGCCCATGCGGATGGCGGAGTTCCTGCTGGGTATCACAAGACTGCACTGGATATTAACGACTGACTAAGGAGTGATGGCATTATATGGATCTGGTGGAACTACGAAAAGCGATGTTGTTGTGCGGTGTGGACTGTGTGATTGGCAGGCAGTTATTGGGCGGTGAACAATGGGCAGAATCCCAGTTTGGCGTGGCAACCGACGATCACTATATCGCTCCCCGTACCGATGGTTCCGGTGAGGTTGTCAATTGGCCTGAGGATATCAACAGTGATTTATGGGATGACCTGTTAGCTGAGATCGTGGAGAAGCTGGGCATCACTACCGCGGTGATTGCGTTTGAGGACGAACTGCCCGCCGGTCTGTTGATTAGGTGGCAGGAGGCGGCTCCGATGGCGTTGTTCCGAAGGGCCGATGAGTTGAAGTCTTTGTTGAAGTAACCACTGCGTGATCCTTGCGTCTGGAGGTGCCCCAATGGCATATTCGAAGCGTTCGTTCACCTGCTTTTTGGTTCTGGGATTAATGTTCATGCAGATCACTGCATATACGGCTTCACCAACCCGTCTCGTTATGACAAAGAATGGCAAACCCAATGCCACCATCGTGCTGGCCAGACACAGCACAATGTCGGTGGAATTCGCCCTTCAGGAGCTGCAATACCACCTCCGCCAGATCACAGGCACCGCGCTTCCTGTGGCGTATGATGACCAGAAGGTGACTGGCAACCGGATTCTTCTGGGCGAAAGCAAAGCCACAAAATCTCTTAAACTGCCCGGAAAGCCGTTCTCTTCTCAGGAATACATGCTGCGGTTCACTCCCTCGACGCTGGTGCTGATGGGGAAAGACGACGCCATCTATGACGACACTGAACAGCGGCTTCCGCGAGTCCCAGGGAAATTCGGCCGTGCTGTGAAGTTCAACGGCATCAACAGCCTCATCGCCTTATCAAACTCTGGCTTCACCGACAACGAAGGATGTATGGAGGCGTGGGTCTGGATGCCCGCCAAAGCGCAGAGTACCGATGGCACCATCCTGCGTATAGACAGCACCAGCCCCTGGAGTTACCACATCTTGCAGCGACTGGCTGAGACCAACAGTATCGACTACCGCGTGTATGACGGCACAACCGTGATGCGGGTAATCTCGAAGCCGGTCACTGAGGGCTGGCACCACATCAAGGCGACTCACAGCGTAAAATCGGGGCTGTTGGAACTGTTCGTGGATGGTGTCAGCCAAGGCACCACACCATACCGAGTGACGAAATGCGCCAAAGCCACGATGTATATGGGCGGTATGCCGGGTGAGCAGGACGGTAAAGCAGGCAATGCCTTCGTTGGGTTGATTGACGAAGTGCGCATATCCAACAGTGCCAGGAGCAACGAGGATGCGGTGCTGACCGAACCGCTGAAGAAAGACCCCGCCACCACGCTGTTGCTACACCTGGACGAAGCCAGCAGTAAACCATCTACGCCGCCAGAAACACCACAGAGCACATCGGCACCTGGGTATTTCACGAACAAGGGCACGCTGGATGCAGTGTATGAGTTTCTTGAGCGGTTCTGCGGCGTAGACTGGTGCGCACCTGGCAGCGTCGGCCTGGTTTGTCCAAAAACCAGCAGTCTGGTTATCCAAGGTCATGATATCCGCACCAAACCTGCATTTCAGTATCGATGGATGACACCCATTACTCTCTTCATGCCGACACCAAATGATGCCATCTCTGAGAATGATGCGGCCGTCTGGAAATATCGGATGAGGCTGGGTGGGGAAGCCTTCTGGGCGTGCCACTCGTACCTGGGTTACTATGACCGGTTCCTTGCTGAGTACCCCGACTGGTTCGCCCAAGGATATACGGGAACACCACCGCAAATGTGCTATACCAATCCGGGCTTTATCGACCAATCGGCGAAGGACGCGCGGGAGTATTTCAGTACCGGTAAATCCTACCCGGGAGCAGCCATCGCAGGCAACAACTTCGGGCTTGTGCCGCTGGACAACAACTCCTGGTGCAAGTGCGCGCTGTGCCAGAGCAAACTGAACGCCTCGGAGGCAAACAATCCGCAGTTTTCCAACGGCAAGGCCAGCAACTACTTCTTTGAATATGTCAACAAAGTGGCTGCCCTGGCGCGTACATCCGACAAGACTAAGTGGATATCCACACTGGCTTACTCAGATTACGCCTATTACCCCGACAAGCTGTCGCTGGAGCCCAACATCGCGGTGATGATGTGCCTGCATACCCGCAACTGGTGGTGCCCCTCAATGGAAAAGAACGACCGAAAAGTGTTCAACCAGTGGGTGAGTAAAGAGGGTAAGAATCGTCCCCTGTACGTGTGGCTTTACTACAACTTCCCCGCCATGAACGCGCAACTTGCGGAGTATGCCATGTTCCCAGGCTTCTTTGTGCATACCATGGCGAAACAGACCCGGATGTATCACCAGGCGGGTATCCGAGGTATCTTCCTGGAGCACTCCAGCGAATTCGGGCAAACCTACCTGGGCGACCAACTGGAGCTGTATGTGCAGTGGCACATGGCACAGAACCCAAAACTCGATCTGGAAAAGCTGATCGACCGCTTCTTCAACGGTTATTACGGCAAAGCGGCCCAGCCGATGAAGAAGCTCTATCTCGATATGGAGAGGGTGTTTACGGATATCAACACATACCCCGACGATATCAAGAACTCACCGGCGCACCAGCACCAGAACCGCAAACTCACCTACGAATACGAACTGACACCGAAACGTCTTGCGGATTACCAGAGTCTTATCAAAAAGGCGCGCGATACGGCTTCGTCAGAGCTTGAGCAACTGCGTGTGGACTATTTTGACCGCGGCATCATACAGCCATTAGCCGATGGCATGGCCAAATACCAGCTTTATAAGCAAGATATCGCATCGCTGGCTAGCAGGAGCTATGACGTCACGATACCCAGGTTAGCCTCATCAGCATCGGGGGACCTCGGGCTGGTCGACTGGTCAAAGGCAGTTGACATTGGTAGTTGGCGAACGGTACTGGGAGAAAAGTCGCCTCGTGTGATTTCGACAAGGGTGGCTCATGATGGCCAGTATCTGTATATCGAACTGAACGAACAGATGGACACAAAGACGCTAATCACCGGTTCTGAGGTGTGGCGTGGCGACGACTGGGAACTGTTCTTCGCAAAGCAAAAGGCGAAACCCTACCGTCAGATATCTATCGGACCTGACGGCAAGGTTTCGGCCAGTGAGTATGGCGCAAGCACCTCAGGCTGGAATCCTCAAGTGAGAGTGCTAAGCGACGCCAGCTCTGGCCAATACTGGAACTGTCGAGTGGCGATCCCGCTCAAGGATTTGGTGTCGGAGAGCACGGCTACCGGCGACAGCTTCTATGCGAATTTATATCGGGCCACCGGGGGGTCATCGAACCTGATGGCCTGGAGCCCGAATTTCACAGCAAGCTTTCACGAGACGAGTCACATGGGTAAATTTACCCTGGCACCGTAGAGATATTTGGAGGAACAAATATGCTGGATTCGGTTGAATTATGGAGATTAGCCTTAAGTGAAGACCTGATGGACCGACAACATGCCGCACGTGATTTGTGGGATGACGACTGTGCGGCCTCTACAGAAATACTCAAAAGACTAACCTCCGACCCTCACTCGGGTGTGCGGCTCTGTGCAGTCTACGCCATCGAACGTCACCATTTTGATGGCTGTGTACCGCTGCTTGTGCGGATGATGCATGAGGATCGGAATTTCGTTGTCCGTACGGGCTGCGCGCATTCGTTAGCGTGGATTCCTGAGGGCGCCGCCTATGTGATTGACGCTCTCGACGATCTGGATGACGGGGTGATTGGTTCAGCCATCGCTAGTCTGCAAGCTACAGGGGCTGTCTGGGCTTCGGATAGAATTGCGGAATACCTGACGCATCCCAATTGGGAAGTCCGTTACTCGGCGGTATGTGCTTTACTGAAGTTTGGTATGGGGTCACAACAGTTGGTTGATACCATCCAAGAACTCACAGGGATAGCCGAGGCCCGGGAGATGGTCCACAATTTCGCATTTTCCGATGCGTTCAGAACCGCGGAGGAAAACATACATCCTCACTCCAACCTCGACGATGATTTCGACATCGATCAATGGGAAGCCGCACAGAGTGAGCTATATGGTGAAGACTATATGGATATGGACATCGATGAACGTCTGGAGATTTTGCGGGCGAAATTCGGCGCAGAACTGGTGCCTTACCCCCAGTCTGACCCTCTCGGAGACATGCTGAAACAAGCACAACAGCTACTAGTGCAGCCTTAAGCATACTCTGCGATATCTGCTGCTCAACATGAGCAGCGAATTTGTCGTATTAGTGCTTAAACAGGCGGTGTTTTTATTGACAGAAATATATACATCAGGTAAACTATGTTTACGGGGTATCAAATAACCTCAGTTATTGGAGCTCTGAAAGATATCCAAAAGCGAAGACCAGGATAGTACGACGCAAATCTGATTTCAGAGAGTTGCCGGATGGTGCGAGGTAACACAGAATGCGAAGGAATCTCACCTGCGAGCTGGGCTGCTGAACTCGGCAACCGCCGACAATTAAGCCGCCTCGGGTTCGCCCGTTATCGCGAACAAGAGTGGGTTCGCCTGCATTTATTGAGGTGGATCAACAAGGGTGGTACCACGTGAGTCAACCTCTCGTCCCTTGAGGATGAGGGGTGTTTTTTTATCTATGGAGGTGCGATATGCCAATGATGACCGGTGCCCAGATACTTCTGGAGTGCCTACGCCGCGAAGATGTCAAGCACATTTTCGGATATCCGGGCGGTGTACTGCTGCCCGTCTACGATGCGCTGTATGAATACCGCGACATCGAGCATATCCTCGTCCGTCATGAACAGGGTGCCGCCCACATGGCAGACGGATATGCTCGCTCTACGGGCAAAGTCGGTGTCTGCCTAGCAACATCCGGCCCTGGAGCGACCAACCTAATCACAGGAATAGCCAACGCCTTAATGGACTCCATCCCCATGGTGGCCATCACGGGTCAAGTCAAGTCAACGAATATCGGCAAAGATGCCTTTCAAGAGACTGATGCCATCGGGTTGAGTATGCCCATCACGAAGCAGAACTATCTGGTTCGCGATGCTCTGACCCTCCCGAAGATCGTCTCTGAGGCGTTCCACATCGCCCGCAGCGGCCGTCCAGGTCCTGTGTTGATCGATCTGCCGAATGATGTAAGTGCGGCTTTTGTAGAGTGGGATCCTAGTACGTATCCAACCGAGGTGGACATCCCGTCCTATCGGCCTACGTATAAAGGTCACGGGATGCAGATCAAGCGCGCTGCCGAGGCGATCAATGCGGCAGAACGCCCCATTCTGTATGTGGGCGGAGGAGCTGTGGCTTCCAACGCACAAGCTGAGATCACGGAGCTGAGCGTGAAGGCTGACATCCTGGTCACCACCACGCTGTTGGGTAAAGGCGCGATAAATGAGAGCCATCCCAACTGTCTGGGTATGCTGGGAATGCATGGCGCAGCCTACGCAAACTATGCGATCAACCACTGCGATCTGCTGATCGCGGTAGGAGCCCGGTTTGATGACCGCGTGACCGGCAAGGTGGATCAGTTCGCCAAGAACGCCAAGGTGATACACATAGACATCGACCCAGCCGAAATCGGCAAAGTCATAGCCTGTGATATCCCGATCGTGGGTGATGTGAAAACAGTGCTGACGGAGCTCAACGCGGCTGTCAAAGATAATAACCACACGATGTGGAACAACCAGGTCGCCAAGTGGCGTCAGAGGTTCCCCATGAGCCCGCCCGACGATGGTGAGATGCACGCAGCCTCCATCATTCGAAAGATCTGGGAGATGGCACCGGACGATGCGATATTCGCTACCGACGTGGGCCAACATCAAATGTGGGCAGCGCAGTTCGTGCATACGATCAAGCCGCATCAGTTCATCACATCAGGTGGTCTTGGTACCATGGGATTTGGACTGCCAGCCGCCATCGGCTCGCAGTTTGCCAATCCTGACAAGAAGGTCATTTGTATTACCGGTGACGGCTCCATACAGATGTGTATTCAAGAGATGATGACCGCCGTAGTTTACGAACTGCCTATCGTCATCGCCATCATGAATAACAAGACGCTTGGTATGGTGCGGCAGTGGCAGGAGCTCTTCTTCAGTGAGCGTTACAGCTCAGTCAGCCTGGAGGCCAGCCCCAACTTCCCGTTGCTAGCGGAAGCGTATGGTGCCATCGGCATCCGCGTAGACAAGCCTGAGGATGTGGAGCCAGCCATCGCCAGAGCACTTGCTGAGACGAAGAAGCCGGTTTTGATCGACTTCCAGACCCCGACACTGGACAAGGTCTATCCATTCATTCCTGCGGGTCAAACCGTGGACCAGATGATGCTGATGAACGGGGATCAGGCGCCGCAGGTCACTGTAGATACCGATGCTGAGACATGGTCATTTGCAGACGACGAGCGTGTGCTCGAAGAGTTTATCAAGGACTCAGAGTAGGAGAGGCGACAGAATGAACCAAGCAATAGCAACCGAACCTCTGCATACGATCACTGCGATCGTGTTGAACCATTCGGGTGTCCTAGCGCGGGTCGCTGGTCTTTTCGCTCGAAGAGGATATAATATTGAATCGCTGGCTGTGTCTGTTACGCAAGACCCAGACATCAGCCGCATGACCATCGTAGCGCGGGGCGACCACCGAGTGGTGGAGCAGATATGCAAGCAGCTCAACAAGCTGATTGACGTAATCCGTGTGGCCGACTATATAGACTGCACCGCGGTAGAGCGAGAACTCGCTCTCATCAAGGTAGCCGCAGAGCCGGAACAACGGGCCCAGATCCTGCAGTTGGTAGAGATATTCCGTGCTCGCGTAATCGATGTGGGCGAACGGGATATGCTCATTGAAATGACAGGCGGCTGTGAAAAAGTAGACGCCTTCGCCAACTTAATGGACAACTACGGAATCCGGGAAATGGCGCGTACCGGAGTGATCGCAATGGCGCGCGGCCATAAGACCGCATAGCAATACCTAACACTCAAACGGCTTCGGTCA
Organism: Armatimonadota bacterium; assembly: GCA_963677485.1. Taxonomy (GTDB): domain Bacteria; phylum Armatimonadota; class HRBIN16; order HRBIN16; family HRBIN16. The sequence goes on from OY781964.1 coordinate 4,719,536, forward strand.
AGCTGAAGCCGTACATTTAAGGGAGAAACATCTCAATCATGGCACAGATGTACTACGAAAAAGACGCGGACCTTCAGGTTCTCGCTGGCAAGACAATTGCCATCATCGGATACGGCAGCCAAGGTCACGCTCATTCCCAGAACCTGCGCGACAGCGGACAGAGCGTTATCGTAGCTGACCTACCCGGTACCCGTAACTGGAACACCGCTGTAGAGAACGGCTTCGAAGTGATGAGTGCCGCTGAAGCAGCTAAGAAGGCCGACATTCTGATGATCCTGGTGAACGACGAGTACCAGGCAGACATGTACAAGAAGGACATCGAACCTAACCTGAAGAAGGGTGCCGCGCTTGCTTTTGCACACGGCTTCAACATTCACTTTAGCCAGATCCTTCCTGACGAGCACACCGATGTCTTCATGGTCGCCCCTAAGGGACCTGGTCACCTCGTGCGCCGCCAGTACGAAGAAGGCGCAGGCGTGCCTTGCCTCTTCGCCATCTACCAGGATGCCACTGGCACATGCCGCCAGATCGCAATGGCTTACGGTAAGGGATTGGGCGGAGCTCGTGCAGGAATGCTCGAGACCACCTTCAAAGAAGAGACTGAGACCGACCTGTTCGGTGAGCAAGCTGTTCTTTGCGGCGGAACCGTCGCGTTGGTGAAGGCCGGCTTCGAGACCCTCGTGAATGCTGGATATCAGCCAGAGATCGCTTACTTCGAGTGTATGCACGAACTGAAGCTGATCGTCGACCTGATGCATGAGTCCGGCATTGCCGGTATGCGCTACAGCGTATCCGACACCGCTCAGTGGGGCGACATGGTCATTGGACCGCGCATCATCACTGACGAAACCCGCGCTGAGATGAGGCGTGTACTGAGCCAGATTCAAAGCGGCGAGTTCGCTAAGAACTGGATTCTTGAGAACAAGGCCAACCGACCTATGTTCCGCGCACTGACAAAGGCTGATGATGATAGTCAGCTTGAGAAAGTCGGCGCAGAGCTACGCGGCATGATGCCTTGGCTGCACAAACCAGTCAACGCGAAGTAGTATCCGTCAACCATAGGGCCGTTCGAACATATGGACGGCCCGAACTTGAATTTACATGAAGGAGAATCACACCATGGAGAGCGTAGATCGCGTTTACGTATTCGATACCACTCTTCGCGACGGCGAACAGTCGCCTGGAGCGTCACTAAATGTTCATGAAAAACTGGACATCGCTCGGCAACTTGAAAAGCTCAATGTGGATGTGATAGAAGCCGGATTTCCTATCTCCTCACCTGGAGACTTCTTATCCGTGCAAGAGATTTGCAAGGTCGTTAAATCGGCCGTCGTGTGCGCATTGACCAGAGCCGTACCAAAGGACATCGAATGTGCTGCTGAGTCGCTGAAAGACGCGGTTTGTGGACGTATCCACACTGGCCTGGGCGTCTCGGACAACCATCTGCAGAATAAGCTGCGGTTGTCTCGTGAAGAGGCGATGGCCAAGGGTGTGGCGGCAGTCAAGCTGGCTAGATCGCTGGTTCCTGAAGTCGAATACTTCATGGAAGACAGCGGCCGTGCTGACCCAGAGTATGTATACCGCGTTGTAGAGGCGATGATCAACGCGGGAGCCTGCGTCATCAACGTGCCCGATACCACGGGTTATACCACTCCTGAGGAGTTTGGAGCCCTGATCGCCGGCATCATGAACAACGTACCGAACGTGGATAAGGCCCGGATCAGCGTCCACTGTCATAACGACCTTGGGATGGCTACAGCTAATGCTTTATCTGGGGTGATGGCCGGTGCGCGTCAGGTGGAAGTGACGATCAATGGTCTAGGGGAACGCGCTGGCAATACGGCACTCGAAGAAGTGGTGATGGCGATCTACACCCGTAAAGATTGGTTCAAGGGTGCCTTCACCAACATCAACACAACCGAAATCTATAGATCCAGCAGGCTGGTCAGCACCCTGACGGGTATCATCGTCCAACCGAACAAGGCCATCGTTGGAGCCAATGCTTTCGCGCACTCGTCTGGGATACATCAGGACGGCGTGCTGAAAGAACGCAGCACCTACGAGATCATCGACCCACTGACGGTTGGTGTGATGGAAAGTAAAATCATACTGAGTGCCCGAAGCGGCCGCCATGGCGTGAAGCACAGACTAGAAGAGCTTGGGTATACATTCGAGGCTGAGGGCTTTGAAGAGATTTACGCCCAGTTCCTATCGCTGGCCGATCGAAAAAAACAGATCTACGATGAAGATTTGCTCAGTCTGGTGGCGGACAGCTCGGTGCTTAGTGAGCAAATGTATGAGCTCGAATTAGCTCAGGTGATCAGCGGAAATGTGGCTGTGCCAACTGCTACAGTGCAGCTAAAGCACATCAACGGGCAGATTCATACCAGTGTGGCCACTGGCACAGGGCCGGTTGATGCCTGTTATCAGGCCATTGATAAAGTTGTTCAGCTCCCGTGTGAGCTGATGGACTACAGTATGCAGTCGGTGACCGAAGGTATCGACGCACAAGCGGAAGTGACAATTCGTATCCGGGCTGAACACGGTGATATCTACACCGGGCGTGGGGCCAGTACGGATATTGTGGTCGCTTCTTGTAAAGCATACTTGCAAGCTCTCAACAAGTTGCTGAGCGGCAGAAGCCAGCACCAGCAGCGCAGGGAAATCACTGAGGGGGGCGTTTAGCCCCCAAGCTTGATATCGACATAATCGGAGGACGTAATAGCCATGGGCATGACGATAACCGAAAAGATTCTGGCCGCACATGCTGGTCAGGACCATGTTTCTCCTGGTGATCTGGTTACCTGTAAAGTCGACTTCCTACACGGGAACGACATCACAGCCCCGATCGCCATCAGACAGTTTCGCAAGATGGGCGCACCGACCATATTTGACAAAATGCGCGTAGGCCTGGTGCCCGACCACTCGCTGCCAGCCAAAGACATCGCCAGTGCTACTCTAGCTAAAGAGATGAAAGAGTTTGCGAAAGAACATAATCTGCCATATCATTTTGATATCGGCCGTATGGGCATTGAGCACACCCTTCTTCCTGACGAAGGACTGGTGCTGCCCGGTGACGTCGCGATAGGCGCAGACAGTCACACATGCACCTACGGCGCGCTGGGAGCCTTCAGCATGGGCGTAGGGTCTACCGATTTAGCCGGTGCCATGGCACTGGGTGAAATTTGGCTGCGTGTGCCTGACCAAGTGAAGGTGATCTTCAACGGTAAGCGTCAGAAATACGTGGGTGGTAAGGACCTCATCCTGGCTACGATCGGCAAGATTGGTGTAGACGGTGGTCTGAACAAGACACTGGAATTCACCGGCGAGGCGATCAGAACGCTGCCGATGTGCCATCGCTTCACTATGGCGAATATGGCCATCGAAGGCGGTGCCGATAACGGCATCATCGCTCCTGATGAGATCACCAGGGAATACGTAGAGGGACGCGCTCAGCGGGAATATAAATTCTACAGCTCCGATGCGGATGCATTCTATTGCGAAGAGATCGTATTTGATCTGGACGTGATGGAGCCCATCGTGGCGTATCCGTTCCTTCCTGAAAACACGCACACCATCAGCGAAGCGGTCAAGGACAACATCAAGGTTGACCAAGTTGTGGTGGGAAGCTGCACCAACGGGCGCATTGAGGACCTTCGCGACCTAGTGGACATCATCCGCGGCCGACAGGTTCATCCCGACGTGCGACTGATTGTATTCCCAGGCAGCCAGGATATCTACAAACAGGCGATCCGTGAAGGACTGGTTGAGGAGATCATTGACTGTGGTGGGGCGTTCAGTACACCCACCTGCGGGCCTTGCCTAGGCGGCCACAGCGGTGTATTGGCTCCGCATGAGCGATGCCTCAGCACAACCAACCGTAACTTCCGCGGCCGCATGGGGCATACCACCTCCGAAGTGTATCTGGCGAACCCGAGTGTGGCTGGCGCGACGGCAATTCTAGGCCGCATCGCACACCCCGATGAAGTACTAGGGTAAAGGAGACATAACACTATGAGTCAGCAAACCCTTACAGGTAAAGTGCATCAGTTTGGCAACGACATCGACACGGATGTCATCATCCCTGCTCGCTACTTGAATACCTCAGAAGCTTCTGAGCTTGCCAAGCACTGCATGGAAGATATCGACACTGAGTTCGTGAAGAACGTCAAAGCTGGTGACATCATGGTGGGAGGCGACAACTTCGGTTGCGGCTCCAGCCGCGAACATGCACCTATCGCCATCAAGGCCAGCGGCATCAGTTGCGTGGTCGCCAACACCTTCTCACGCATCTTTTACCGAAATGCCATCAACATCGGCCTTCCGGTATGTGTCTGTCCTGAGGCCGTTGCTGTGACAGAAAATGGCGATACCCTGAGTGTTGATCTTATCTCGGGTATCATCACCAATGTCACCAAAGGCAAGAGTTTCCAGAGCGCGAAATACCCAGCGACGATCAGTGCGATCATCGCGTCTGGCGGATTGGTGAATTACGTCCGTGCGAAACTGGGTGTGGAGGCCATGCAAAATGCCTAAACATCACATTGCGCTGCTTCCCGGTGACGGCATCGGCACCGAAATCTGCGAACAGGCCGTTCGAGTGTTGAACGTAGTGGCGAACAAGTTCGGATTTGAACTTGAATTCGAGCACGCGTTGATCGGTGGATGTGCCTATGAAGCCACCGGTACACCTTTGCCCCAGGAGACACTTGACGTGTGTCTGCGTTCAGAGGCGATCTTGTTTGGTGCTGTGGGCGGACCTCAATGGGATGGTCTGCCCTCCCATTTGCGGCCAGAAGCTGGAGCTCTTCTTCCTTTGAGGAAAGCTTTGGGACTGTTCGCGAATATCCGTCCTGCAGTGGTATTTCCGAGCATGGCGGAGCAGAGCCCTGTCGAAGCCGTGCGTAAATCGGGTAAGCTAGATATAATAGTAGTGAGAGAGCTTACCGGTGGTATCTACTTTGGACAACCCAAAGGCCGTAATGAGGCAGGGGATACCGCATTTGATACTTGCACCTACACAAAGTCGGAAATAGAGCGAATCGCCCACACCGCGTTCATTGCTGCGCGGAAAAGAAGCAGCAGAGTGACCTCTGTTGATAAGGCGAATGTGCTTGAAACCAGTCGGCTGTGGCGTGAAGTTGTTAGCGAAGTTGCTAAAAATTACCCTGATGTGCAGCTTGAGCACATGCTGGTAGATAACGCAGCGATGCAACTCATAAGGAACCCTTTACAGTTCGATGTCATTCTGACCGAAAATATGTTCGGCGACATTCTCAGCGATGAAGCTTCTATGCTCACAGGCAGTTTGGGTCTTCTACCTTCGGCTAGTATGGGTAGTGGGCACTTCGGTTTGTTTGAGCCTGTCCATGGTTCTGCTCCGGACATCGCCGGTAAGGACCTTGCCAACCCGCTTGCCACGGTGCTGTCGGCGGCGATGATGCTCGAATACAGTCTGAATATGCCTGAGGCAGCTCGGGTGATAGAAAAGGCAGCGAGCACAATCATAGACCAAGGATATCGCACGCGTGACATCAGCCATGAAGGCGACACTCTGGTGGGTTGCCGTCAGATGGGAGATCTTCTGGTGGAGGCGATCACGCGCAACTAACACAGGAGGCTAGATTCAGATGAAGAAAGTAGAATGCATCATCCGCCCGATTAAGGTGGACGAAGTGAAGGAAGCGCTTGAAGAGATTGGTATTTCCGGTCTCACGGTAGTAGACGTCCGAGGCTATGGCCGTCAAAGAGGCCGTACCGAAAAATATCGGGGCAATACGTATACCGTGAATTTCCTTCCTAAGCTGAAACTGGAAGTCGTGATTCCTGATTCTCGGCTAGATGACGTGGTAGATGTAATTCTTGAAGCGGCGCGCACCGGAGAAATTGGCGACGGCAAGATTTTCATCTCAGATGTGGAAGAAGTGATCCGCATCCGAACTGGCGAACGTGGCGAGGGGGCTCTGTAAACCGCCCCCATATTATGGGAGTGACTGAATGCAAAACCGGGTTGAAATCTACGATACCACCTTACGAGACGGAACTCAAGGCGAGTTCATCAATATGTCCATTCAAGACAAATTGCGAATCGCCAAGCGGTTGGACGAGTTCGGCGTAGATTTCATTGAAGGCGGATGGCCCGCCTCAAACCCGAAGGATACAGAGTTCTTTGAGCGTGCTAAGACTATGGTCTGGCATACCGCCAAGATCTCGGCATTCGGCAGCACTCAGCGTCCTAAGCTGCGCGCGGAAGATGATGTCAACCTGCAGCAGCTCGTAGCATCGGAGGCCCCAGTCATCACCATATTTGGTAAATGCTGGGACCTCCATGTCCTTAAGGCACTCAAAATAGAGATGCCTGAGAATATCGACCTCATCTACAACTCCATCAACTACCTGCATACACACTGTAATGACGTGAACTTCGATGCAGAACACTTTTTTGATGGCTACAAAGATAACCCCGACTACGCTATAGAGTGCCTGTTAGCAGCCAAGAAGGCTGGAGCTCAACGTGTCGTTTTATGTGACACCAACGGCGGCACTCTGCCAGGTCAACTATCTGACATCGTCAAGCAGGTCATCGCTAAACTGCAGATGCCTGTGGGAATACACGCCCACAATGACAGCGAATGCGCCGTGGCCAACAGCCTGGTGGCGATTCAAGCGGGCTGCAGCCATGTTCAAGGCACGATGAATGGTATGGGTGAACGAGCAGGCAACGCCAATTTATGCTCGATCATCCCCGCGTTGCGCCTGAAGCTGGGTAAGGAATGTCTGAAAGAAGACAGCATGGTTCACCTGACATCTCTATCTACGTTCGTAGATGAGATCATCAACCAACCACATTACTCTCGCCAGCCATATGTAGGCAAGAGTGCTTTTGCCCATAAGGCAGGCGTTCATGTGGATGCCATCATCAAAAACAGCAGAACCTATGAGCATATAGCCCCTGAATCAGTGGGCAACACACGAAGAATACTTGTGAGTGAACTGGCCGGCGGTTCTACGGTTGTACAACAGGCGCAAAAGATGGACATCAACCTTGAAAAAGGCAGCCCTGTTGTTAAGAGAGTAATCGCTAAAGTCGCGCACCTGGAAAATCAAGGCTACTCATTTGAAGGAGCCGAAGCCAGTTTTGAACTGCTCATCATGCAGCAGACTGGGCATTATCACCAAATGTTTGAAACCGAATCATACCGAGTCATCGTAGAAAAGCGCAAGCCAAATGGTGATGAAGTCACGGAAGCTGTGGTCAAGGTCAGTGTGAATGGTGAAATCAAACATACGGTAGCCGAAGGTGATGGCCCTGTCCATGCCTTGGACAACGCCCTGCGCAGCGCGCTGTTCAGCTTTTACCCTGCCATGGCGAGTATGAGGCTGACCGACTTCAAGGTGCGGGTAGTCAATATGAGCGACGCCACCGCGGCTAAAGTGCGTGTCAATGTTGAGAGCATCGGATATGGTCGGACCTGGACGACGGTAGGGGTCTCAACCAATATCATTGAAGCCAGTTACCGCGCTTTGGTCGATAGTTTCCAATATGGACTTCAAATCGCGGCCTCCGATTCAGAGACGCCCAACGGATAACATTAGGGTGTGTACACGACGTATCATTCTAGCAACCCATATGGGATTTTGCTTTGGTGTTCGTCGCGCAGTGGATATGGTTGAGCGGGCTCGTCAGACCCTGTCTGGGCCCGTCACCACACTGGGACCGATCATTCATAGCCAACAGGTCGTGGAGCACCACAAGAGCATTGGCATTGGTCTGTGCCATGAGCTCGCTGTTGTTCAAGAAGGCACAGTGGTGTTGAGTGCGCATGGTGTCAGCCCTGTTGTTGAACAGCAAGCGGTCACCCAAGGCCTCCACGTCATTAATGCCACTTGTCCCTATGTTGCAAAGCTGCACAAAGCCGCGGTCCAACAGGTGAAGCTGGGCTATTCTATAGTATTGCTGGGAGATGCTGGTCACTCTGAGGTCAAGGGCACAGTAGGAGCGATCGAGCATGCTGGGGGCATGGTCAACGTATTATCGGATTCAGATGAAGCCTCAAACCTGCCTTTCACCAAGCATATAGCATTACTTTCTCAAACCACGCAGAAACTCAGCACGCTCGCTCAAGTGGCTGCGGCCCTTGTGCCCAACTGTCAGGAGCTGCACGTCATCAACACCATATGCCACGCAACTGATGAACTTCAATCCAGTGCCAGAATTATGGCCCAGCAAGTTGAAGTCGCTATCGTCATCGGTGGGAAAAACAGCGCCAACACGAAACGGCTACGCGATATCTGCGAAGCCGAAGGGGTGCCGGCTTATCATATAGAAACCTCCAGTGAGTTATCTCCTGACTGGTTTTATGACAAAACGCGCATAGGCATCACGGCTGGTGCCTCCACACCAGACTGGCTGATACATGATGTCACTGAGGCTGTGCAACAAATGACGGGGGCAGAGGTGGCTTGTGAGTAATCTTGCGCAAGGGTTGGAGATCAGGTGGGTGCATCCTGATGGGCTGGGTGCTGAACTGGGTCTTGCAGTCGGAGATAGACTGATCGCCATTGATGGTCAAGCCGTTGAAGATATCATTGATTATAGATATCGAATGACTGGCGAAAACCTGGAGATCGAGGTCGATTGTTCCGGCGAACGGCTGGTGATTGAGTTAGAAAAAGAGCCGTATGAAGAGCTCGACATCGACTTCTGTTCCGATGTAGCCGGTGATGTGAAGAGTTGCAAGAACAACTGTGTGTTTTGTTTTGTGACGCAGATGCCGCGGGGGATGCGGAAGAGCCTGTATTTGAAGGATGACGACTACCGGCTGAGCTTTATTCATGGGAACTACATCACCCTCACCAACCTCTCAGATCGTGACATCGAACGGATCATCGACCAAAAACTATCACCGCTCTATGTCTCGGTTCATACTACGAACCCGATTTTGCGAAGAAAGATGCTGGGGCGCCGTTCGTCGGATGACATATTACCGACGCTACAACGCCTTGCACAGGCCGGCATCGAAATACACACACAGATCGTGCTCTGCCCGGGTTGGAATGATGCTGATGAGCTCACCAACACCGTCAATAGCCTCGCAGATATGCACCCCGAAATCAGCGGGGAACCAGGCGGAGTGATGTCCGTGGCGATTGTCCCAGTAGGCTTGACCGCCTTCCGCGAGCACATGCCACACGTGGATCCTGTCGGCCCAGAGTATAGCCGTGAGATGATCGTGTGGTTTCGAAAGACAGACCGTGCATTAAAGCGGAAGCTGCCTCAGCGGATGGTGTACTTATCGGACGAGTGGTATTATCTGGCAGGGTTACCGGTGCCGGGGAAACAGCACTACAACGGCTTCCCCCAACTAGATGATGGCGTTGGCACCACCAGGTATTTCATAGACAATCTGGCAGGGCTGAAACGCAGGTTGCCGGATAAGTGGGATAAGCCTCCTGTCGAATGGGTCGCTGTCACCGGAATGATGCCTCTTGGTGTGATTGAGTCCTTTGCGGACTTGCTGTCTGGTATTGAGGGGATTAAATGCCAGGCGTTGGGTATACAGAACCACTTCTTTGGAGGTACAGTATCCATAGCTGGTCTGATCACGGGTCAAGATATCGCGGCGCAGGTCTTGGCAAGTGGACTTCAAGGTGATATCCTTATACCTGAGGTAGCCGTTCGTCATGACGGCCTTTTCCTTGATGATATGTCAGTCGATCAATTAGCTGATCAACTGGGCCGAAAGGTGCATGTTTTGCCTATACTGCCCAGCAAGGCCTGGCGCAAGCTGCAGTCACTATATTAACCTTTATCTTACTCAGCCCTGAGGGGCATTAATGGGAGTGTGCTCATGAAGAAAATCGGTGTGTTAACCAGCGGAGGTGATGCCTCTGGAATGAATACCGCCGTGCGCGCCGTTGTCCGATGTGCCATCGTCAATGGACTGCAGGTTTGCGGTATTCGGCGCGGATATGAAGGATTACTTGACCGCGATATGGTGCCTATGAGCCTTAGCTCAGTCGGCGGCATCATTAATCGAGGTGGGACGATCTTGCGCACGGCCCGCAGCGAGAGATTCAAGACCGATGCCGGCCAACAGATGGCCGCGGAAGCCATTCGGGAAGAGGGCATTGATGGCTTGGTGGTCATCGGCGGTGACGGCTCCTACCGAGGTGCCGAGAGGTTAATCGCGACATGCGGCGTGCCGATCATCGGAATTCCTGGCACGATTGATAATGACATCGGTGGCACTCAATATACTATCGGCTGTGATACGGCCATGAACGTGGCTTTGGATGCCATCGACAAAGTTCGTGATACCGCAGACAGCCACGAACGAATTTTTGTGATTGAGGTGATGGGGCGCTCTAACGGCTACATCGCGGCTTGCGTAGGGCTTGCAGCGGGTGCTGAGGCCATATTGGTGCCTGAGGTGCCGTTCAATCTGGTGAGCATCTTTGACCGCATGAAGGTAGGCATCGCTCGCGGCAAACGCAGCTGCATCATCGTGTGCGCTGAGGGTGCTGCCAAAGCGGCTGATGTAGCCAACTTCGCGGAGCACTACCTTAATGCAGACGTCCGGTATGCTGTGCTTGGTCACATACAACGTGGGGGGGCTCCCAGCACAAGAGACAGAATTGCGGCTAGCCGATTTGGTGAGCTGGCTGTGAAACTTCTTCTTGAAGGGAAGTCAGGACTGATGACCGTTGAATGGAACGGTCAGTTGGACGCAGTTCCGCTCAGCGTGTCTTGGTCTGAGCCTAAGCAGCTAGATGAAACCCTTCTCCAACTAGCAGCCACACTCTCCAGCTAGGGTTCAACTGGCTATAAAACAGTATAATGAGGAGGGAGAACTTGCTAATGTCGTTCTTCCTCTTTTCAATAATAAGCACGTAAATAAGCACGAGGCCTGATATATGGTTCATGATAAATCTATCACCCTGAAATTGTCTTCTCAACGACTGGAAATAGAAGCCGGAGAGAGTGTTGAAGTTGAGTTACAGATAGAAAATGTCGGCACAGATGAACTCACACTTGGTATCGAAGTTGAAGGACTTCCCGACGGATGGGTAGCCATCCCAGTTCCCACCGTGAATGTCAATCCTCTGCAAAAAATCACCGAAACTATCACGATCAATACCCCACGCCGTCCAGAATGTTTAGCGAAGTCTTACCCATTTGTAGTCAAAGCATGCAACATTCACGATGGATACTCAATTGGAGAACAAGCGAATCTGGTTGTGAAGAAGTTCACAGCATTGTCGGTTGAGGTATTGCCAAAAAAAGGCGTCAGCCACTATATTCGCCCTTTCACTGAATTCGATACGGAACTATGCAACCTAGGCAATACGGAAGTCAGGCTTAAACTGAACTGCCGTGATAATGAAGATGCCGGTCTATACACTTTCGAACAGGACACCATCAATCTGCAACCTGGCGAAAACTGCATAGTGAAGCTAGGCGCAGAGCCTGCCATCAAGCGGTTTGTGGGCAAAACACGGCTGGTGCAATTTGCAGTAACTGCTCGCAGCACGGATGATAATTTCCTGGCCACTAATGCTCAGGCTTATGTTGAATATCGTCCTATGTTTACTCCTGCGTCACTGGTGACCGGAGCCATCGTGATCTTCATGCTCGTGCTCTACATGCTGCTCAAACCAAGTCCTGCATTGATCAAAGAGTTTAAATACAGTGCTGATACCATCACACAGGGTCAGACTGTGGTATTGTCATGGAACGTAACTCATGCGAAGAAAATTACAATATCGCCAGATCCTGGCCAGGTAGAAACCGCAGCCGGATCTGTCAGCCTATCGCCGTCCAAGACGACCACATATGTTTTATCGGCCGAATCGAGTGCAGGAGAAGACAGTAAAGAGATCACCGTTGTGGTGCAGCCTGCTCCTGAGTCGCCAGCACCAGTGATTAAATCATTCAGATGCGACCCCAACACCACGCTGGAACCAAACCAGACAGTGCTGCTGACCTGGGAAGTGGCCAACGCAGAGCGTATCTACCTCAACCCGCCAGGCACCATGCTGGATCCCAACATCACAAGTCAAGAGCTTCTTCCCAACAAGAACACCACTTATGAGCTGACCGTGGTGAACAAAGAGGGGCGTAAGGTGACTAAAAGGCTCACTGTGAATGTGAATGACCCCAATGTGGTGAGGGTGTTGAATTTCAAAGCGAGTGCCACGACAGTGCCTGTCAATGGCACCGTTGTGATCAACTGGAACGTGCGGAATGCCAGCGATGTGACATTGAACGACACGGCAGTCGACCCCATGGGCAGCCAGGAGTTCCCAATCACAGATACCACGGTGTTTACACTCGTTGCCCGTAATGAACAGGGTAGCAATGTGGAAAAGAAGTTGAAGGTCAGTGTGGAATCTGATCAGCCGGTACCGTCAACACCTTAAGGAACCATCTGCACCAAATCGGGGCCACTTCGTTCATCGAAGTTGGCCCTCTTTCATTTTTACCTGTTGACATTGCGGTAGCCATATGCCATACTTATAGCATTCGGTAACCGGATATCTAGTAAGAGGCAATATGTAATTCCAACAGACACCTTCCTGATGCGATAGGTGCTTCTACCTGGTAAGGAGTATTCTGGAATGAAAAAAAAGCTCTTAGTCGTCCTCGCCGTTATCGTGATCGTGGTTATCATTCTGCTCGTACTGCCTAAAGGACTGCTTAGTCCAAAATCCAAAGAGCCATTCACTTTTGACTTCAAGACCGATAAATCATCTATTGCAGCACAGACAGAGAACGACGAAATGGCCACCTTGTTGGCCTGTTCTCCATTCTATGCCGGTGCAAAGCAGTATTCAGGCGTGAACAGTTCCGAATTCGATCAGGCACGAGAGCGTAAAGTGCAGGAGATCATCCGCGAATCTGACGATCTGGCTGCGAATGCTTTGAGGATGAAGTCCGATATGGAGAAAATGCGAACATCGGTGTCGAACTACCTCACTGTATGTCTGAAGAATGATCCCAAGGCCGAAAAATACGCTCGGGAATCCGGGAAGCGAATTCTCACCCTGATGACAAAGGAGGCCGTCGCTGAGGCGCAGTACAAGAGTTATACAGCGAACTCCCAGAATGCGTTTGCTCAGAGCTTCGTTCAATACCTTAAGGCCAGCAACGCGGTGCAGCTTGGGACCCTCTACATGCAAGACATGAATAACATGCTTGTTATCGCAGCCCTGGGTGTAGAAGGTGCAGCCGTATCGGCAAACCCAACCATAAAGGATGCCGGTAAGAAGCTTGATCAAGAAATGGGTGAATACGACGGCATGTTGAACCAGTCAGGCGATCTGATGAAAGGCATCTACTCCATCCAGTACTGCTTCAAGCAACTCAAGACAGGTGATTACTATTTCGCCAAGAGTGCCGTGGCATTCATCCGCCAGTCGCTACCCAAATTGAAGGAATCTGCCGGCAACATGAAGCCCAACAAATACATGGATGATAAGGCTGTCGCCTTCACAAAAGACTATTTGAATAAGTTCGATCGTCTCAGTATTGAGATGCAGAAATACCTCGATTCGGTGCCAAAAGACTCCCTCGTCCAAGTCTCGTCCTACCAACCCGGCAGCGGTATCGCGGTGGCACAGACCACCGAAACTGGAGAAAGCCCTTACCTACTCGCTGCCAAAGGGAATGCAGCACTTAGCAGTCGTGTAGCTGACGGCATTTCTAGCATCTTCAGCAAGGGTGCGGCTGTAGCCAAAGCTGGTTGGAGTGGCATCAAGACGACCGTACATGGCATTCAGAGCACGGTAGGATTAGGCATTGATATAGCCGGTACCGGCGTTGCCAACATAACGCGGATACCTGTGGGCGTATATTATGGCAATACGCTTGGGGAATGCTGGGAAGACATGGAGGCAAACTCCAAGCAAATCATCACTAACTGGAAAAACAACCAAAGTGGATCGTCGACCTTGCGCACCGCCAAGAGCTACTTCGACTCTGTTGATGATGGCGGTGAATACGTGGTGAGTACTGGTGTTGAAAAGACCATTGGGAAAGGCTGGATTAGCTGGGGTACCGGTAAGGTCGGTAAAGCAGTCGTAGGAATCTTCACCGGGCTTGGGAAGGGTATCGCTCTGGTGGGGAACCGCGACGCCAATACCTCCGACTATGTTATCGGAACCATTGAGATAGGTGGAGCGATGCTCGGTGGAAGCAAGATGATCATTCGAGGTACCCAACTGCCAGGTATGGTGAAGGGGCTGGCTCAATCAAGCTGGATAGGTGCTCAGGGGGCTTGGAATACTCTGGGCAAGATGCTGACGCAACTTGACAAAAACGAGATGACGGCATTACTCAGGGAGGCAGCTGCGCGAGGAATGAGCTCGCCAGGCTTGACAGCCCGCATAGCTATTGCGGATGCAATGATGGCGGCGGCTACCAGCGCGAATACTGCCCTTAAGGCTGAGTTTCGGAACATCATACAGGCCGGTGTGAGTGCCGGGTGGACCAACTTCAATGCAACACTACGTTCATCACTTAACGAATTCGTCAGGAAACAGTTCACTGCGAACATGAAAGGCGTGCTATCAATCATCGGTGATACTCCAGGTGAGTTCGTAGATAACGTGGTCGCACAATGGGCTGATGATGCGCTCAAATCGATGGTAGATGAAGTGATGGCAGAACCACCTCAGCCTACAGAGTTGAAGGGGGTGTGGACAGGCAAAACACTCATCACCGCCGTGACCGTTCCAGAGCCCTCAGAGAAAGCCAAGAAACAAGGCTGCAACTTCGATGAGATTAAGAAGCTGAAGGGCCAGAACTGTGCGACCTCCGTGAATATGAGCGGAGGACCAAGCGGATCGGGGCGCGCTTCGGTCAATATCGCATTCAAAGCCGGTAAAGGTCAGGCATTCACCGGAAATTACAACTACAGCAACGGAGATGTGTCGATCTCCAACTCTGCTAAAGGTGTCACCATCACCATGAAGGGTAAAGCTATCCGCCAGACACAAGGTTATTCAATGAACGGCGATATGCACTTAGTCTGGGGTGGTGAAGGTATGATCATCTCGATCTCAGGTGATTTCGAACTAACAAAGGCGCATTAAGACTTAAATGCGTCCCGAGTTATTCAATATCACGGTCAACGGCCGCGAGCTGTATGTGATGTCTTACAGCTTCTTCCTGACACTCGCGGCCATCTCATTCATCCTTGTGGGGGTTGTTGTTGCACAAAAGCGTGGGTTACCTGCTGCTCGGGCAGGCCTATGCCTGTTTGTGGGCGTGGTCGCTTTGTCAATCGGCGCACGGTTGATGCACTTGCTGACTTCGCCATCATCATTCGGACAAGGGTTGACCGATTTACTGAGTTTGAACCGAACCAATCTGTCCGGATATGCAGGATTATTACTGGCTGTGCCCGTCATGGTCTTCACAGCAAGGCTTCTGCAACTACTAGTCTGGAGACTGGCGGACGCCACCGCTCCGGCTCTGGCTGTATCGGCTTGTTTGGCAAAGCTGGGCTGCTTCCTGAACGGCTGCTGTTACGGTAGTCCCACTCGCCTACCCTGGGGTATCAGGCTTGCTTCGAGCGAGAAGAGCTTCACTCAGGTGATCACCGGGGAGATTGGCCTTTTCGACGATACGCTGCCAGTGCATCCCACTCAGATATATGAGGCGCTGGCTGCGTTAAGTGGGGGAGTGCTGGTAATGATTCTCATGAGGCTCAAGCTGCCTGATGGTGTGGCATTCCTGGCGTTTGTTGTCTGGTTCACGTCATGCAGATGGTTCATTTATCCGCTTCTGCAATCGACCAGCCTACAATCCAAGCCTGAGTGGCTTTATCCCACTCTGTATGGCATGGTGATTCTGGTCAGTCTTGTTGCACTGGTTTTAAAAATCCGAAACTACTCAGCCATTAGCGACGGGTTTCATCAACCTGCTGAAGCAGGCCTCGTCACCCGTCGCTAATCAGTTGGCAGTCCGCTGAAGCGGACGCATCCCGGACGCCACCTGCGCCCGCTTGCGGGCCGCGAATGATCAGCCAAGCGTTGAGGGAACCCCTTTATGGACGTCAGTCCGTGGGGTGATTAATCCCGTGGCAACTGTGACAGGATATCTCCCAATCATCCAGGCTGCCTTACGGCTCAAGAAGAATGCCGTTGTTGAAGCCGTCTATCTGTACACGGTAGATCCGAACGTCGGTGACGCTCTTTGGCTTCACGGTCAGCCATTGGGGTGTGTCGGTACGCAGTTGTTGCAGCATCGAAAGAACCTACGTCGGGTCAGCAGAGCCGACGTCTGGCACGCTGCGTGTGGGCGGTTCACCTTCAGCGGCGGTCGCGTAGCGTCGGCTGAAGAGCAGCGACACTTTTGCGCCGGCCGGAGGGGGTACAAGCACCTGCGCATCACCAGCCTCGATTCCCATAAACATGACGTTCGCCTTATCTGTCTTCCCTGTCACTAATGCCCGTGTTTGTACGACGTTGGTCAGGAAGCTGGCTTTACCTGAGAAATCGACTATTGATATGCCCGCCGTTGCAGGGTCGCTTGTTGAGGCATTTGGGCCCGCCCGTCCAGGAGCAATTTGCGCTCCGCTCAGTGTAAATGTGCCGGAACCTCTCAACTGCGTGAATGTGGTGGGCTGACCTTCGTACCAGATATCCTGGGCCATCAACCGTCCACCGTTCTCTACACTATACATAGCAGCACAATTGCTGGAGGCCCCGCCGAACAGTAATGTGCGCGTATTGGTGGGCTTGCCTTGCGCTGCCTTCTCACTGCCAACCACTTTCAAACCAGCTTTACACGAAGGGTAGAAGCTGCGCAGCATCACATCCGTGTTCGCCAGCTGGTTAACCAGTAGCGCCTGGTTGCTGCCATTCACGATCACATCATCTCCAAAGACACGGGAGCTTGGTTGATCACAGTTCGCTACAGTAAGCCCGTTCTGCTTATCACTCCCGCTCATTTTGAAGTCTCGCAGGGTCACGTGACTCGGTCCTTTCAGCATCAGCATAGAGCTTCCAGCAGTACCTTCCCAGTGAAGATGCGTTTGATAGCCATCACCTACGAGTTGCAGGTCGCTACCGGCGGGTAGCACTATCGGTTTGGTGATTTTATACTCACCTATGGGTATGTGTACCACAGCGCGCTGACCAGTAAGCTTCAAGGCCTTCCCGATCGCGGCTGAAATAGCTGCCTCACCGGAATTCTTTGGCACTTCGAATATCTTGCGTTGTTTGTTCATGGGAGCCGCCACCACCGGGTAGTCTGGGATGCGGATTTCACTGGCTTGCTTGGTTTGAGATCCGATTTCCAGCAGTCGGCCGGTCACATTGAGTGCTTTGGTAGAGTTGCTGATATTCCCAACCCCTACATATTCGGCGGGTACATAGGCCCAGCAGAATATCGGAGGCGAACTGACGAATTTGGGGGTTTGTATGATGGTGTTGTCAATGAACAGCGACGGTCCCGCGTTGAGCACACAGATCGGATTTACCTCTGTGGCATCCAGCACTGTATTACCTTGCACGGTCAGTGGTACCGCCCAACCGCCGATCATGCGTGAATCGACAAACCTGCGGGAACCGCGTGAGATATTGTGCCGAATACTGAAATAGCCAGCATTGCCTGTCACCACATCGGCGACGGTGCTGCGTGTAAACTGGCAGCGATAAACATGGTAGTGACCAGCACCAGGATCATTCGTGACACCCATGGCGCAGTCTATGAATTCACTGTCCCAGATAAACCAGTCGAGTGCGTTGAAACTCTGAATCCTCACCCCAGCGTGGCTAAGGCGGATAAACTTACACCGAAGCACGTTTGTCTCGGCATCCATGAAGTGAGGTCGTCCTGCCCGGATTCCGATTGCCATATCCATGAATACTTCATCGGCATGTTGTAATCCTGTCGCGGCGTTCGGTGTTTGTCCATCCCATTCGTGGGCGTAGGCAGTCACCGGCTTTCCTTGACCATTCCAGGTGATGCGTCCGAATTTGCTGTATCTGACCCCGTTACACATCATCATCACACCGTCATCAGCACCATCCCAGATGATGCTGGTCTTTACCGGATCCTCACCCATGACCATCACGTTCATATGCGAGGTCATGGTAAGTCCTTTGGTGATTCGATATCGTCCGGCAGGTATATAGAGAACCCCTGCCTTTTGCGGAAACTCGTTCAAAGCGCGCTGCAAGGCCTCTGTGTCGTCGGTCTTGCCGTCGCCTACAGCTCCACATGATTTCACGCTGACCCAACTGGGGAATGGTCCGACAAACTCCTCGGGGTCATGACGAGCTTGTGCGGAACATAGGGAAGTGGCGAGGATGACTAGTAAGGCAGTGATATTCAGCTTCATATTGCCTCCAAATGCCGTGTGGAAGATGGCATATGGATTAGACGAAGCTCTGGGAGCCAGTGTTTCGAGGTTTGCGGAAGAACCGAGTGGTGCAAAACGGAGGAAAAATGGCGGGGATGACGGGGCTCGAACCCGCGACCTCAGGCGTGACAGGCCTGCGCTCTAACCAACTGAGCTACACCCCCAAATGGGTTGGTGAATACTGGAGCCGACGAGGGGACTCGAACCCCTGACCTACGCATTACGAGTGCGTCGCTCTACCAACTGAGCTACGTCGGCGGGCGTAAATGGTGCCACAGGGCGGGATCGAACCGCCGACACCGGGATTTTCAGTCCCGTGCTCTACCAACTGAGCTACCGTGGCATGAAAGGTTCAGAATGGCGGGGATGACGGGGCTCGAACCCGCGACCTCAGGCGTGACAGGCCTGCGCTCTAACCAACTGAGCTACACCCCCACATGGGTTGGGTCAGGAGAAGACAAAGGGTCTCGAAACCCCTGATCTGCATTAACCGAAACACGCACCATCGCAGTCGGTTATGCGACGATAGCAAGGGAATGGTGCCACAGGGCGGGATCGAACCGCCGACACCGGGATTTTCAGTCCCGTGCTCTACCAACTGAGCTACCGTGGCACGAAAGGCGCAAAATGGCGGGGATGACGGGGCTCGAACCCGCGACCTCAGGCGTGACAGGCCTGCGCTCTAACCAACTGAGCTACACCCCCGCGTAACGAGAGCATGGTGGGCTGAACAGGACTCGAACCTGTGACCACTTCCTTGTAAGGGAAGCGCTCTACCAACTGAGCTACCAGCCCGAATTTCACCGTGTTTCATGCTCACACGCAGGAGTTATTATGCCAAAGCTAGAGAGATTTGTCAAGCTTCGCCCGCTTCGGCATCCAACTTGCGTCTGGATAATGAAACGCCCCTGCTGCCAGGGGCGTTTCTCGTCAATGTTAATACCGCCAGCGCCGCTACTCTAGAACGGCACCCTTATTGGCACTTGTGGCCATACGGGCGTATCTCTTCAACCAGCCCGTCAGTTTACGGTCAGGAGCTACCGGTGGGTTCTGCTTGCGTAAGGCGATCTCTTCGTCGCTAAGCTTTGCCACTAGTTTACTGTTGGGGATATCGATGCTGATGATGTCGCCATCCTTCAGCAGCCCAATCAGACCGCCCTCAGCCGCCTCAGGGCTAACATGGCCAATACATGCACCGTGCGTGCCACCTGAGAAGCGTCCGTCCGTGATGAGGGCCACAGATTCGCCTAGACCTTGTCCCATGATGTAGCTGGTGGGTCCAAGCATCTCTTGCATGCCCGGTCCGCCCTTGGGGCCTTCGTAGCGAATGACGACCACGTCGCCCTTATGCACTTTGCCAGCAAGGATGTTCTCGCAGGCTTCCTCTTCGGAGTTGTAGATCACCGCTTTGCCTTCAAATACCATCATATTCGGTGCGACCCCAGCGGATTTCACCACGGCACCATTCTCAGCCAGGTTGCCAAACAGCACGGCTAGTCCACCGGTCTTGCTGTAGGCGTTCTCAATCTTGCGGATGCACTGATCGTCCTTGATTTCGCAGTCAGCGATGTTTTCGCCCAGCGTTTTGCCAGTGACGGTCATGCAGGAGGTGTCAAGCAAGCCAGGTATACGGCTGATTTCCTTCAGAATGGCCCCGATGCCACCCGCATCATCCACGTCCTTCATGTGATACTGGCTGCTTGGAGACACCTTGCATATGTTGGGTATGATCTGGCTGAGCTCGTTGATCCGGTTCAGGTCATAGTCGATACCAGCCTCGGAACACACCGCCAGGGAGTGCAAGACCGTATTGGTCGAGCCGCCCATGGCCATATCGAGTGTGAGCGCATTGTCGATACTGCGCTTGGTCAAGATATCCAGCGGTTTGATGTCTTTTTCGACCAGCATCATGATGGTCTCACCCGCTTTGCGGTAGAGAGCCACACGTTCTGGGTTTAGTTTATCTTTGGTGCCGGCCAGAATAGTGCCATTACCGGGCAGAGCTAACCCAAGTGCCTCGCACAGGCAGTTCATGCTGTTTGCGGTGAACATACCGCTGCATGAGCCACAGGTGGGGCATCCTCGGTCTTCCAGCATTTTCAGTCGCTCATCGTCGATCTGGCCCATTTTGTGTTTGGCCACGCCTTCGAAGACGCTGATCAAGTCTACTGGATTGCCCTCATCGTCATATCCGGTGGCCATCGGACCACCGCTGATGAATAGCGTAGGCACATTCAAGCGCATGGCGGCCATCATCATACCTGGCACGATTTTGTCGCAGTTTGGTATACACACCATACCATCAAGGCAGTGCGCTTTCATGACCGTCTCAACGCAGTCTGCAATCAGCTCGCGGCTGGGCAGAGAGTATTTCATGCCCATATGCCCCATGGCGATGCCATCATCTACACCAATGGTATTAAACTCAAAGGGGACGCCGCCCGCATCGCGGATGGCTTGTTTGATGATTTCACCGACCTTGTTAAGATGTACATGGCCTGGGATGATTTCGATGAAGGAGTTGCAGACGCCGATGAACGGCTTCCGCATATCTGCATCGGTCACACCTGTCGCTTTCAGCAAGGAACGATGCGGTGCTCTTTCGAACCCGCGTTTGATGGTATCGCTGCGCATTTTAGCGCCTCCTTGATTTCGGATTGTATATAATTAGTATAACTCCACTCACTGAACACGTAAATAATGCGAGGATAACTGATGAAACCACAGCGTATCGCCGCGATGGATTTAGGATCAAACTCGTTCCTGCTCACCATAGTACAGACAGGCATTGAAGGAATCCGCACGCTGCATGATAGCTGCATCATCACGCAATTGTCGAAGGATATGGATGAACATAAAAACATGGCCCAGGAATCCATCACACGGGGGCTTGCCGCCGTCCGGCAGTTTGAAGATATCTTGACTAAGTACGAGGTAGACGTGCTTTTACCGGTTGGGACAGCAGTTTTCCGTAAAGCGGCCAACTCACAGATATTCCTTGATGAAGTAAAAAAGATACTGGGTACCGAAGTCGAGGTAATTTCCGGCCAGCGTGAGGCGGAATTGAGCTTCAACAGCATCGCTAAAGACCCGATATTCGCAGGAACACCCGATTTATGTGTGGTGGACCTTGGCGGAGGTAGTGCCGAGATCGCCTCGACAGGAACATCAGGCATGACCCTCAGCAGCTTCCCGATAGGGGCCATGGCCATGAAACAAGCGCATGTCTCTCATGATCCAGTCACCGATGAGGAAATCGCTGCTATCACGGAGAGCGTCCGTAACTGTTGCGAAGACTTGAAAGCAGGACACAGGTCTGTGGTTGGTGTAGGTGGTGCATTTGTAAACTTTGGCGGGTACAATCTGGGCGCGTTGAACCTCGAGGCGATTCATGGCATGAGCATCACCACACAGCAGCTCGATATGATCGTACAACGACTATGTGCTGCCACTGAAGACCAACGCAAGCAGATTCCTGGCCTGGAACCGGAGCGGGCAGGCGTCATTCATGTCAGCGCCATTGTGGCCTCAGAGCTAATGAGGGTGCTTGGTGTCAGCCAATTCCGAGTGAGCGTCAAAGGGTTACGCTGGGGAGTGATATATGAGGCGTGCGATGCGAGTCGGCATTGACGCCCGCTGCCTGACCGGGGCATATACCGGCGACCGTACATACTGGGAGGGGCTCATTGGCGGGCTCGCTTCCCTGAGTGTGGGTTTGGAGCTTGTGCTGTTCAGTGATCGGGACATCCCGGCTGGAGTGGTCCCAGCGGCTGCGAATATCAAGCAGGTAGTCGTACCATCGCGCTGGGGGCGGTATTTCAGTTTTGTACAGCTCCCTCATGCGGCGTTCCAGCATCGGTGCGATGTGGTGCATGTTCAGTATAGTGTCTCGCCGATGTTTCGCATGCCTGTCGTGACCACTATACACGACATATCATTCATGCTCTACCCAGATTGTTTCCGGCCAAAAGATCGCTGGCTACTGTCGCACAGTGTGCCTGCGGCGATTCGCCGTGCGGCTCAAGTGATCACCGTATCGGAGAGCAGCCGTAATGACATCATCAAGGCGATGCATGTCGACCCAGCCAAAATCCATGCTACTCCACTCGCTGTGCCCACACGGTTGCGTGCGGATTCGGCAGTGTCAGAAGATTTGCTTTCCGATGAGGAGACAAGAACTGGGTATTTCATGCTGCTAGGTGTCAGGCAGCCGAGGAAGAACCTTCCGCTAGCTGTCCGAGCATACGCGCGTTACCGTGAGATGGGTGGTATGTCCCAACTGCTGATCGTCGGAAAAGCGGGTTGGGGTGAAGACACATTAACGAATACGGTGAACCAGTGTGGCGTCCGTGAGCATGTCAGGATCACCGGCTATGTGAAGGATAACCAGCTCCACGCTCTGTATAGCCGCGCCGAGGCTCTGTTGTATCCCAGCCTGTATGAAGGTTTTGGTTTACCGCCACTAGAAGCGATGAGCCTGGGATGCCCGGTGATCGCCTCTGACATACCGGTCATGCATGAAGTATGCGGTGATGCCGCCATATTACTACCTCCTATAGAAGCAGGTCCGTGGGCGGATGCGATGCTGAGCCTCACACCTGAATGTCGAAAACAACGATCCGACTTAGGCAAAGACAGATCGTCACGGTTTAGTTGGACGGAAACCGCTATTCAAACGTACAATATATACAAGCTGGCACACGGTGCAGGCTAGATACCGTATGAATACATTAGGTGGAGCACACAAAGATGAATGAAACACGCTGTAAGGAAATAGAGTTACTGACGGCGGCTCAGCGTGGTGATAATCAGGCGTTTGATCGGCTGGTGATGAACAACCAGAAGGCGATATTCCGCGCCGTCATGCGTGACTGTGTGGATCCCGATCTTGCCGCTGATGTGATGCAGGATGCGCTGATCCGCGCGTATAAGTCGCTACCCGCATTCCGCGGCGAAGCCAGCTTTAGCACCTGGTTCTTCCGTATTGCCCGTAATGTTTGTTGGCGGCGAAAACAACAGTTGAAGAGCCAGGATACCGTGTCGCTGGACCAGCCTGTATTCACTAACAGCGATGCCGATTCGATGGTCAGGCAGGTGGTGGACTACTACGCAGAGAACCCTCAGGAAACACTTCTGGAAAATGAAGTGAAAGAGAGGATATCAGCCGCAGTGGAGAGCCTTCCGAGCAGTCTTCGGGCAGTGCTGGTACTCCGCGATATGGAAGATCAAAGCACTCAAGAGACAGCAGATAAGCTCGGTATCACAACCATGGCAGTCAAGGCACGCCTTCATCGGGCTCGAGCCGCACTCCGACTAAAACTGCAGGACTACTTTACGGAAGAGACACTTTGACGAGTAATGAAGCATCCTGTACAATGACATCGATGCGCAGGAGGTGACAACTCGCTATGAAACTGGCTTTAGGTGGCGATCACGCCATTACAGATATTAAGGATTCTTTGATTTCGGAACTGCAGTCAAGTGGTCATGAAGTGCTTTACTTTGGCAGCCACAACGGCGAAGCGATTGATTATCCCGATGTTGCCGAACAGGTGGCTCACAGTATTCTCAATAACGATGCAAAACTTGGTATTCTAGTCTGCGGTACCGGGGTTGGCATGAGCATAGCCGCGAATAAAATACCCGGCATACGTTGTGCCCATGCACAAGACCCCGTAACATCCGCGCTGGGACGCAACCACAACGATGCGAATATGCTGGCCGTCGGGCAACGGATATTGGGTTTTGAGCTGATGATAGAAACCATTAAGGCATTCATCGGCACCGAATTTTCTAACGGCGAACGGCATAAGCGACGGGTAAGTAAAATCAAGGCGATACAAGACAAGAGATAGAGAAGGGGTAGTTGAATGTCAGAAACAAAATCCGTGATGGAGTTACATCGAACGACCCCGCTCTGCGAGGCTGATCCTGCTGTATTCGCTGCAATTGAAGCTGAAAAGACCCGTCAGAACAATCATCTGGAACTCATCGCTTCTGAGAATATCGCCAGCAAGGCTGTTCTTGAGGCACTTGGCTCCGTGATGACTGACAAATACGCCGAAGGGTATCCTGGCAAGCGCTATTATGGCGGCTGCGACTGCGTAGACGTCGTTGAGACACTTGCGATAGATCGCGCGAAAGAGCTCTTCAAAGCCGACCATGCGAATGTCCAACCCCACTCAGGTGCACAAGCCAACCAGGGGGTGTACAGCATATTCATGCATCCTGGCGATACGCTGCTGGCTATGGACCTGTCGATGGGCGGCCATCTGACGCACGGTAGCCCGGTGAATTTCTCAGGAATACTTTACAACGCCGTCCATTACGGTGTGGATAAAGAGACCGAATACATCGACATGAACGTGGTTCGTGACCTGGCCATCAAGCACAAACCTAAGGTGATTGTGTCTGGTGCGAGCTGCTATCCACGCACACTGGATTTCGAAGCCTTCCGCTCCATCTGCGACGAAGTCGGTGCATACATGATGGTAGATATGGCGCACATCGCTGGCTTAGTAGCCGCTGGTGAGCACCCATCACCAGTGCCCTATGCAGACTTCGTAACCACCACTACCCACAAGACATTGCGCGGTCCGCGTGGCGCGATGATCCTGTGCAAAGAAGAGCATGCTGCTGCCGTTGACAAGGCTGTGTTCCCAGGTATGCAGGGTGGGCCACTGATGCATGCCATAGCCGCGAAAGCGGTCTGTTTTGGCGAGGCATTAAAGCCTTCGTTCAATACCTATCAACACCAGGTCAAGCTGAACGCTGCCGCACTCGCTGCCGCGTTGAAGACACTTGGGTATCGGCTGGTATCTGGCGGCACTGACAACCATCTCATGCTGGTGGATCTGCGAACTGCCGGTGTCACAGGACGCAAGGCTCAGACCGTGCTCGATAAGGTGTTCATCACCGTAAATCGCAACATGATCCCCTTTGACCCGGAGAAGCCGTTTGTGACCAGTGGTGTCCGCTTAGGCACACCATGTGTCACCACACGTGGACTGACAGAGGTTCAGATGCCTGTGATAGCCGAACTCATTGACCGCGTGTTGAAGAATGCCGATGACAAAGAGCTGCGTGCAGTCGTGCGCAATGAGGTGAAAGCCTTATGTCAGCAGTTCCCGGTATTGGCATGAGTTTGGATCACGTGACAGAAGACCGCCCCTCATGGGACGAATACTTCATGTCGATCGCTAAGCAGGTCGCCACTCGGGCGACCTGCCCAAGACGCTCGGTAGGGGCCGTCATCGTATTAGACAAACGAATCTTGACGACTGGGTATAACGGTGCTCCCAAAGGCCTGAAGCACTGCCCACCAGGTGGCGACCTTCTCGAATGGCCCATGGGCTGTCTTAAGGATGGCCACTGTATACGTGCAGTACATGCGGAGCAAAACGCCATTTTGCAGGCGGCTTTGAACGGTGTGAGCACTAGAGGAGCTACAGTTTACGTGACCTGCCAGCCATGCAACAACTGTGCAAAAATGATCATTAACTGCGGCATCGTGCGTGTGGTGTTTGAGGGAGCATACCCAGACCCATTCGCGATGGAGCTGTTTGATGAGGCCAAGATTCAACTGGTGCATCTGCCAGATAAAACGCCAACCGACGGTAAGTGATGCGTATTGCCCTCGTTACCTTCATATTGTCCTTATTCATCTCAGTTGCGCTCACTCCGTTTGTCGCCAAATTTGCCCGCAAAATGGGAGCGGTTGACCATGCAGATAAAATGGCGAACGGCGAAAGCCGCAGGATGCACAACTACGCCATCCCCCGCTGGGGTGGGATCGCCATCTATTTCGCATTCTGGATAGCTACCCTGGCCATGTGCTGGTTGTTCCGTTTGCATACACCTAGCTGGGTCATTTTCGGATGCGGTAGTTTGATTGCGTTATTCGGCCTTTTAGATGATCGCTACCAATATCCGGCATGGATTCAAGCCATCGTGCTGTTAACCGCTGGTGCCATCACGGCGATATATGGTGGAGTACGAATTACAGGCATCACTAACCCTTTGGCTCCTTTGGAATTTACAGGATACAATCCCGCCCATTGGCTGCCGATGGGGCTTTTTGCGATACCTGTGACTATGATCTGGATTTTCGTCGTCACAAAGACTTTTGATACCATTGATGGTTTGGATGGTTTAGCATCGGGCACTGCAGCGATCGCCGCATCTACAATCACATTGATGGCTCTAGTCGAGAAATCACCAACGGTGGCCATACCAAGTGCCGCATTAGCCGGTGCAGCCATCGGATTTCTGGCCTACAACTACAATCCAGCAAGCATCATCATGGGCACGGTCGGTGCACAGTTTATCGGCTATATGCTGTCAGTGTTGGCCATCATGGGTGCGTTTAAGCTGGCTGCCACAGTCTCTGTCGCGGTGCCATTGCTGGTATTTGCCATTCCATTATTCGATGCTGCTTTTGTGATCTCTCGCCGGCTAGCGGCAGGTGAGAAGATATCGACGGCAGACAAACGTCATCTCCATCATTCCCTGCACCGTCGCTTTGGAACTAAAGGCGCCGTCACCATTATCTGGGGGCTGGCAGCCATCGGTTGTCTCGTCTCATTGTCCCTATTTTTTGCATCGAGGTAATATTATTGGCTACTCAGCCCCGAATCGTAACCGTATTTGGCACGCGTCCTGACGCTATCAAAATGGCACCCGTCGTATTGGAGTTAAAAAAGTACGAACCACAGATCAAAGTTGATGTGGTGGTTACCGGCCAGCATCGCGAAATGCTTGATCAGGTGCTCGACGTGTTTCATATCACTCCCGAATACGATCTGAACATCATGCAGCATGGGCAGAGCCTATCGCAGATCACCGCGAGGGTTCTGACTGGTCTGGAGCCCATCTTCAACGAGCTCAAACCTGATGTCGTGTTCGCGCAGGGAGACACATCCACCACTTTCGTTGCCGGGCTTGCCGCTTTCTACCACAAATCGAAATTCGCCCATGTGGAAGCAGGGTTACGTACGCATAACAAGTATAATCCCTTCCCGGAAGAGATGAACCGCATATTAGCGGCTCCATTGGCGGACTACCATTTTGCCCCGACTTCGATGGCCAAAGAGAACCTGCTTCGTGAAGCGGTCGACCCAAAGCGTATTTGGATTACTGGAAACACGGGTATTGATGCTTTGCTATCGGTAGCCGCCATGAAGCATGAGTTTGCACAACCGGAACTTGAGGCTCTTCGTCACACAGGACTGCGGACGGTTCTTCTGACAAGCCATCGGCGTGAAAACTGGGGCGAACCACTGACTGACATTTGCCGTGCCGTGCTCCAGCTTGTCGATATGCACCAGGACATCCAGGTTGTCTTCCCCATGCACCGCAACCCCATCGTGCGCAAGACAGTTGAAGCGATGCTCGGCCATAAGGATCGCATCACATTGACTGAACCGCCTGACTACAAGCCTTTCGTGAAACTGCAGCAGTTAGCCGAGTTGATATTGACTGACAGTGGAGGGGTTCAAGAAGAGGCACCTAGCCTTGGTAAACCGGTTCTGGTGCTGCGTGAGACAACAGAGCGGCAAGAGGGGGTCACAGCGGGGACAGCTCTGCTAGTGGGCACAGACACCGAAAGGATCATTTCAGAAGCTACTAGTCTGCTTACGAACAAGCAGCACTACCACCAAATGGCTAACGCCACTAATCCATACGGTGATGGCACAGCAGCACAGCAGATTTGCCAAATAGTGCTAAAAGAGTATGGGATTGTGAGTGTAGCTTAGATGTCAACAGCCAAGACCGAACAACCGATACAGACATTCTTCAGGCTCAGCGGGCGAGTGGTCTTGGTGTTGTTCGGAATCTATCTCATATATGACCTCAAAAATGTGATATTCACCATTATCGCTGCTGCGGCATTTGCATATCCGATTGGCTGGATTGTGAAGGCGGGTATGAGGTTCAAGCCGAAGTGGCTATCCTTACGCCTCTACCACATCATCTCATGCTTGATTGGAATATTGGGTTTCATCGGTCTGTGGATATGGTCTGGTTTTATCGTTTACGTTCCTTTTCGGAATGAGATCACAAGCCTGAATTCCAACTGGGATACCTATCAACTTCAGTTAAGTAAGATGTTTGGTGGTGTAGAGGACTGGTATAGGTCACTTCCAACCGCATTGCGCGATATCCTGGAAAATCAAAACATGAACAATGGTATCAGCAATATGTCCAAGTTTATGGGTGGATTGCTGACACATACTACCAGAGTTGTGAGTTATGTTGTTGAAATAGTGTTGATTCCTGTGATTGCATTTTACTTCCTGGTCGATGGCTATTCGATGCGCAAAGAGATTGTCGGTTCGTTACCAAAAAGACTATGGAAGTCAGCAACATGGGCTTTGCGCGAAGCAAACCTGATATTTGAGAACTATGTCATCGGCCAGATCATCCTGTGTGTCATCGCAGGAGTAGTCGTATGGCTGGGGCTTAGCCTGCTCGGTGTGCATTATGCATTGGTACTCGGTGTGATGGCCGGTGTCACCCGCGCTGTGCCCGTGATCGGCCCCATTATCGGTGCGATCCCCATCGTCCTCTTGGCGGCAGCCCAGTATCCCACCGATCTATCTGTAGCCGTGAAGGTACTGGTGTTCTTCAGCATCATGCATCTAGTGGAGAGTAAGTTCATTCTGCCGATATTGCTGGGAGATCGACTGAAGCTTCATCCCGTGTTTGTGATCGTCGCCTTGCTGGTAGGCGGGCAGTTTGCAGGGTTACCCGGCATGATCCTGGCGGCTCCGATTGCTGCGATCATCAGAATCATGTACCGCAGATTCAAATTGGGCTTACGAAACTAGGAGAATTGATGAACGAATATCTACACACCATCATATTGGGCATTCTGCAGGGGCTCGGTGAGTTCCTCCCAATATCCAGCTCCGGCCATTTACTGCTGGCACCGTACCTATTCGGATGGAATGAGATGGGGGATAATGCCAAATTGGTGTATGACTGTGCTTTGCACGTCGGCACCACTGCGGCACTTATCATCTTCTTCTGGAAGGACTTGACGTCGATTTTCGGCGCACTGATCAAGAAGGAAGTGAAGGCCGAACCGAACCGTCGATTAGCCTGGCTACTGCTGATGGGTTGTGTCCCTGCAGCCATCATTGGTGTTTTAGGCGAATCGAAGATTGAGGCGATCTTCCGTAACAGCCCCCGATCCATTGCCACGGCCCTGATTGTGATGGGCGTCATTCTATGGATAGCCGACAGACTGAGCAAACGCAACAGGGGATATGAAACGCTCAAACCATGGGAAGCCATCAGTATCGGCCTTGCCCAGGCACTGGCCCTGATCCCAGGCGTAAGCCGCTCAGGAGCCACTCTGACCGCCGGACTCAGTATGGGACTTAGCCGTGAGGCCGCCGCAAGATTTTCTTTCTTGATGTCGGCTCCAATCACACTGGGTGCCGCACTATGGGCGTTCCGACACTTGGTCAAGACCCCGCCTAATGCGCACTATGTGGGATTGCTCGTGGTAGGGGCCATCACCTCTGCGGTCGTAGGCTATGTGTGCATTGCCTTCATGCTGAACTACATTAAGAAACACTCCATGACGCTGTTTACCGTGTACAGGCTGGTTCTAGGTGTAGGCGTATTTGTGGTTTGGTATATGCGTCAGTAGGACGGCATTCACCGAGGAAGTCACACTGAATTAAATAGCCCTTCAAGCATCTTGTGCTGCTTGAAGGGCTTCTGTATATCGACCCGGCGTCTTACACTGTTACGAGCAGCCGCTGGTAGAGCCGCAGTTCAGACACTTATAACAGGCTCCGTTGCGCACCATGATGCTGCCGCACTCTGCGCAGGGTGGTGCATCGGACTGCAGCTGGAAGACCCTGGGCTCAACATCACCTAGACTAGATGATGCTTGGGTGGGCGCCTTGCTCATTGCCGGACGTTCGCCAAGTTTAGTCTGGTTCTCTATCGATATTGGCTCTGTGTTTGGTCGATTCTCAGGCGAAAGGAACTTGAGTGCCAACCAGCGGAAGATGTAGTCCATGATCGACTTAGCAAACCGGATATTCGGGTTATTCGTGACACCCGATGGTTCAAACCGGCTGTGAGCGAACTTGTTCACCAGTGTGGTCAAAGGAACGCCATACTGAAGGGCCAACGAGATGGCCGTAGCAAAGCTGTCCATCAATCCGCTGACGACAGATCCCTCTTTACTCATGGTGATGAATATCTCACCTGGCACGCCGCTCGGATATAACCCGACCGTTATGTAGCCTTCATGCCCGGCGATGCTGAACTTATGTGTAACACTCGCACGTTCATCTGGCAGTTTGTGGCGCACTGACCGATATTCAGGCTCTACGGCCACATCGGTTGCTGCTGGCTTATCTTCAACCTTGGCAGCCTTATCTGACTGCGTAGTATTAAGCGGTTGGGTTCGCTTGCTGCCGTCGCGGTAAATGGCAACCGCCTTGACGCCCATCTGCCATGCTTCGACATATGCCTGCATGATCTCTTCAATACTCGCCTCATTGGGCATATTGACAGTCTTGCTGATGGCACCACTCAAAAATGGTTGGACTGCCGCCATCATTTTGATGTGCCCTTTATAGTTGATGCATCGGTTGCCTTTAGCAGGCCGGAAGGCGCAATCAAATACCGGTAGATCGCTGGGCTTGAGGTCAGGTGCCCCCTCAATGGTGTCTTCCACCTCGATATAGTCCAGTATATTGTGTATCTGCTCCCCAGAGTAGCCAAGTTTATGCAAAGCAGCAGGGACTGTCTGGTTGACGAGTTTCATATAACCGCCGCCCACCAAAGTTTTGTACTTGACGAGGGCGATGTCAGGCTCGATGCCAGTGGTGTCGCAGTCCATCATGAAAGCGATGGTACCTGTCGGGGCCAACACCGTCACTTGGGCGTTGCGATATCCCGCTTTCGATCCTAACCTCAGTGCTTCATCCCAACTCGCACGTGCCTCACTTAACATTACAGGCGGCACTTTTTCGGGGTCAGCGATATGATCGATGGCCTGACGATGCATATTCATTACATTCAGCATCGGCTCCTTGTTAATCGCATAGCTAGGGAACGCCCCCCCGTGTTTGCTCGCAATGGCCGCCGATGTGGCATATGCTTCGCCTGTCATGATGGCGGTGATGGTCGCCGCATAGGCTCTACCAGCCGCATCATCGTAAGGCAGTCCGCGCGACATGAGCAGTGCTCCCAGGTTGGCGTATCCCAAACCCAGGGGGCGGAACTCATGACTGTTGTATGTGATTTGCGGCGTAGGATAAGCTGCCCTGTCGATCATAATTTCTTGGGCGACGATCAGTATCCTGACAGCGTGTTTGAATGATTCATGATCAAACTCGCCGTCGTCAGTGATGAATTTCATCAGGTTGAGGCTGGCCAGGTTACACGCTGTATCGTCCAGAAAGATGAACTCGCTGCAGGGGTTACTGGCGTTAATGCGGTCCGTATTTTTGCATGTGTGCCATTTGTTGATCATGCTGTCAAATTGCAGCCCCGGATCACCGCATATCCACGTGGATTCCGCAATGGCGTACATCATGTCCCGAGCTTCCAGCTCTTCCGACACCTGTCCTGTGCTGATAAAGTGGGTTTGCCATTTGCGTCGGTCGATAGAGGCCTGCATGAACTCATCGGTGACACGCACGGAGTGGTTCGCGTTTTGATAACTCACACTATCATAGGCGCCACCAGCCACGTTAAAGCTGCCGTCAAACCCTGACTCAATCAGCGCCCAGGCCTTCTTTTCCTCGCGGGACTTGCAGGTGATAAATGACATGATATCAGGATGATCATCGTTCAATATTACCATCTTGGCCGCGCGACGAGTTTTACCACCGCTCTTAATCACTCCGGCGAAAGCGTCAAAGCCCTTCATGAAGCTGACTGGCCCAGACGCCGTCCCGCCGCCTCGCAGCGGTTCTTTGGATGATCGTAGGCGTGAGAAGTTCGTGCCCGTGCCAGAGCCGTATTTAAATAGCATACCCTCAGTACGAGCGAGGCGGAGAATGCTCTCCATATCGTCGTTCACCGAGTTGATGAAGCACGCACTTGCTTGAGGCCGTTCACCCGGAACGCCGATGTTGAACCACACAGGACTATTAAAACTCGCCATTTGATAGAGCAATATATGAATTAGCTCGTTGTGAAACGCAGCCGCATCATCATCGCTGGCGAAATACCCGTCGGTCTTGCCCCATTCGGCAATAGTATCGGCCACACGGTCAATGAGCTGTTTGACACTGTATTCCCGCTGTGTGGAACCCAAAAGTCCGCGGAAGTATTTGCTGGCCACGACATTCGTAGCGAGTTGGCTCCAGAATGCCGGCATCTCCAGATTGTCCTGTTCAAAAACCTTGCCCTTGTCACCATTGATGGTGGCTTTACGCATTTCCCAAGTGACTGTGTCAAAAGGGTGTTTACCTGGGGTGGTATATTTCCGAGATATCTGCAGTCCTGTAGCCTTGGTATTCCGCCAGTTGGCAGAGATGTTGCCCATCGACTGTTCTGCGGTGATATCTTCCGAACTCGATACAGGACGTCTCAAATCAGAAAGCTGTTTTGATTCCATACTATGACGACACTCCGTTAGTGATAATGAATAGGTAATCACGACTCAGAAACTTAGTTCTGAGCCATCCAGTTGACGAGTTCTTTGAACTCCTCTGCGTTATGAAACTTTTTGTAAACTGAAGCAAAACGCACATATGCCACGGCATCAAGATTTTGCAGCCGATGCATGACCATTTCGCCAATGGACAAAGAATCAAGTTCCGTCCGGCCGCTGTCTATCGCTTCGCGCTCCACTTCATCGACCAATTCCTGTAACTGATCGTCAGAGACAGGTCGTTTTTGGCAAGCCATCCTAAGCCCATTGAGCAGCTTGTGACGGTCAAAACGCTCT
Source organism: Armatimonadota bacterium (assembly GCA_963677485.1). Lineage (GTDB taxonomy): Bacteria > Armatimonadota > HRBIN16 > HRBIN16 > HRBIN16. The sequence continues at coordinate 4,752,839 of OY781964.1, forward strand.
CTGCGCCCGTCACGTTTCACCACATGAAGCTGGTGCTCTTCAATCTGCTCAAATGTGGTAAACCGGCGACCGCAATCCAGGCATTCGCGACGACGCCTGGTCGCCTCTCCGTCTCTCACGGAGCGTGATGCCAATACTTTGTCTTCCAGATGACCGCAAAAAGGGCATTTCATGTGGGCCGCCTCAAAAATCGCGTGGTGTATATATAGTGCCTACATAAGAAGTTTAGCACCATATATGGCGTCATGCAAGCTCTAGTCGTAAAATTACCAAACCAGCGCCGTTTAGCTATGGCCATTCTGGCCGGATGCGCATCATTGTTATATTGTTTAGAGAACGGGCAGGAAATGTGTCTGACATTGGCGAAATGTGAGAGGTAATAGATGGCTTGATCATCTCTAATCTAGGAGAATCCGATGGAAAAGAGACTGCGCTGGGGTATCATAGGTATCGGAAATATTGCTAAGGCGTTTGCCAAAGGGTTATTGCAGTCAAAGAAAGGCACTTTGCACGCTGTAGCAAGCCGAAGCGCTGAGAAGGCGAAGGCCTTTGCGCAGGAATACGGTGCTTTACGCGGCTACGGAGATTATCAGTCGCTGTTGGACGACGTTGAGATCGACGCTGTCTATATCAGCACTCCGCATCCGATGCATGCGGAATGGGCGTTTAAGGCAGCCAGAGCTGGCAAGCATATATTGTGCGAGAAGCCGATTGCTTTGAATTATCCCCAGGCGATGGCCATTATCCAGGCCGCCAAGGATAACGGCGTGTTTCTCATGGAAGCATTCATGTATCGCTGCAACCCTCAGACAGCGAAAATTTTAGAAATTGTCAGCCAGAAGCAGATTGGTGAGGTCAAAATCATTGACGCGACCCACAGTTTTTATGCCGAGATGGACCCGGAGGGAAGGGTTTACAATGCCGATCTTGCTGGCGGCGGAATCATGGATGTGGGCTGCTATTGCACCTCCTTTGCCCGGCTAGTGGCCGGAGCGGCCATGGGGCAAGCCGTTGCAGAGCCACTGGAAATGAAGGCTATGGGCCATATCGTCTACACAGGAGTTGACGCATATACCAGCGCGATCATGCGATTCCCTGGTGATATCATCGCTACGGTATCAACCGCGGTGCAGTTGAACCAGGCGAACCATGCGAACATCTATGGCACCGAGGGGCATCTATACATTCCAGATCCCTGGTTCGGAACCGGGGCGTCTGGCGAATCAAAAATCTATATTTACCGTCCAGGGCAACCAGTCGAAGAGATTGCGATTCATGCCGATCGCGGCATCTACGCCCTTGAAGCTGATGCGGTGGCGGAGGCAGTCGAACAAGGACTCAAAGAGTCTCCTCACATGAGCTGGAATGATACCCTGGGTGATATGCGTTGTCTTGACAACTGGCGGCTAGACCTTGGGGTCACATATCCAATCGAAAAGCCGACAGCCAACTGGCCTACATGCAGCAATGAGCCATTAACGGTGAAAACTAACGCACCCATGGTATACGGTCAGATAGCGGGTGTAGAAAAGCCGGTTTCCAAACTGGTCATGGGTGTGATGATGACCGGTGCCCAGCACCTTCTGCCACACTGCTCCGTGATGTATGACTACTTCTTCGAAAATGGCGGCAACTGCTTCGATACCGCTTATATCTATGGGGGAGGGCAGTCTGACCGCATACTGGGGCAGTGGATCAAGAACAGAGGTATCCGTGATAAGGTGGTGGTGCTGGGTAAAGGGGCACACACCCCAGACTGCAACCCAGAAGCACTCAGCCGACAGATGATGGAATCCTTGGATCGCTTACAGACTGATTACCTCGATATCTACATGATGCATCGAGACAACACGGAGATCCCAGTAGGGGAGTTCGTAGACGTGTTGAATGAGCACCTTAAGGCGGGTCGTATCCACTCCTTTGGCGGCAGCAACTGGAGCCTGCAAAGATTGGCTGAAGCCAACCAGTATGCTCAAAAGCACGGTTTGGTGGGTTTTTCGGCCATCAGCAACAACCTGTGTCTAGCTGACATGGTTCGCCCTGTGTGGGATGGCTGCATCAGCGTGAATGACCCGGTATCGAGGCAATGGTTGGCCGATACTCAGACAGCGGTGATGTCATGGAGCAGCACCGGACGCGGCTTCTTCGTGGTAGGCAATGAAGCAATGTTGACAGACAACGTCATGGTTCGCGGTTGGTATAGTGCTGTAAACTTCAAGCGTAAAGCTCGAGTTGAAAAACTCGCCGAAGAAAAAGGCGTGGCACCCATCGATATCGCACTAGCTTGGGTATTGCAGCAGCCGTTCCCCACCTTCGCCCTGACGGGGCCAGCCAGTCTAGAGGAACTTTCCATCACATTGGGTTGCTTTGGTGTCAGTTTGACTGATGCCGAGATGGCCTGGCTATACGAAGGGTAAGTTGTGATAGTTGTGGGTCTGTATGATCAAGGTCATCAGACCTACAGCTCGTTGCGCACGCAGATCGTCTGGCTGCTCGTGAACAACAGATTGTTCATGCCATCGGTATAGGCACGGATTTCCAACAGGTAGCAGCCATCAGGCAGATTTTCACTTGACCACACCAGAGGGGATGTCAGGTTGTTGCTGGTGCTGACCATCCGACCGTCTATACAAAGCTGCATAAACAGGTTTTTACCTTTGGCTTGAACCAGCCGTTCGAGCCCTCTCAGTACGACCGATATTCTTCCGTTGACATATTTGACACCCGGCTTGCCTAGAATGATCGACCGTTTCACCGCAGCAATGCTTTCTTGCTCCGCAGACGTGATGATCTCCAAGGAGGATGAAGGGGTCGCCCAAAGGGTGAGGATTTCGTTGCTTTTCTCCCAACCTTCGATAGGTTTTTGAAAATGCCACTTGGTACGCCGGTCTCCTATCTGCTCCCACAAAGGTGATGCTTCAGGGATATCCGTGTAGATACCGGCTGATTTCGGCTTCGCTTCAAATGGATAGATCGAAACATCAGCGCTGGTGCTTTTCGATGCAACGATCGCCCTGATACGGCCCACGATGATCCCACTTGGTTGCGACTGCTCCATCACCCGTATGGTTCCACCTGGTTTTGGGTATATCGCCAAATACGGAACAGGGGCAGACCACACACCTGAAGACAGTATGCAAAGTAGTACTGATGCGATGATTACTAAATGTGTGCGGCGAAGGTCGAACAAATGAGTTGGCACCTGTCTGTAGATTGGTTGAAGGATACGGCCTCTGTATTACCGTATCGAATTACAGTATACCGAAATGAGGCGGTATGTTTCGATTTGCTTGTGATAATCGCAGCACGATATTACCATATTTTAACAGGGAATGGCCACAGAATCGATAGATGGTTTAGTATATTAACAGGTGGTGCAGCTTTGTACTCATTATCGAAATATCTTGACTGTAAGGTGATGAACCCCTATGAATAGCTATACGGTGAAATACATGCCGCAGAACAAGTCTGTGGATGCAGATGACACCCATGATTTGTTTCAACTGGCACAGCAAAACGCCATACCCATAGACAACAGTTGTAATGGGAATGGTACTTGTGGGAAGTGCAAAGTCAAGGTTGAGGGTGCCTGCTGCGAACCTACCCCCCAGGAAGTGAAGCTGCTGAGCGATGAGCAACTCACTGAAGGGTGGCGCCTGGCTTGTTGCTGCATACCTGAAGGCGATATGACGGTTCACGTGCCGAGTATAGCCAAAATGGCTGTTTTATCAAACGGGATCGACACCGATGCGGATGTTGATGTGTGCATTCAAAAAGTGTGTGTGCAGTTGCCGCAACCTTCGCTTCAAGACCAGCGCGGTGACATCGAACGAGTGCTGCAATCCGTTGGGGGCTTGATGGTGCCTGGAGCCGGGAATCTGCATATGCTGCAAGGGTTACCATCAACCCTGCGAAGCCAACATTACAAAGTATCTGTCACTCGATGTGGTGACAAGCTGGTTTCCGTCGAGCCAGGCGATACCACACATTTGATATACGGCGTGGCATTTGACATCGGCACGACCACCATCGTGGGCTACCTATTCCACCTAGAATCAGGGGAACAATGCGGTGTGGCCTCCACACTCAATCCGCAGACCCAGTATGGTGGAGATGTGATCTCTCGCATTGAGTACGCGTCTCAAGAGGGTGGAGCAGCGACGCTGCGTGATTGCGTCATCTCCGCACTCAACAGCCTGATTGCCGATATGTGTCAGCAGGCGAATATCAAGTGTAAGCATATCTATTCTGCAGAAATTGCCGGGAACACCACAATGCTGCACTTGGCTTTAGCTTTACCTGTCGCTGCTATCGCACAGGCACCCTATATACCAGTCAATACGCAACGGCTTGAATTCTACGCGCATGAAGTTGGCTTGTCTATCTGCCCGGAAAGCCTGGTGGTTTTTATGCCCAACATCGCCAGTTATGTCGGAGGAGACATTACGTCGGACATTTTGGCGACTTCGCTCGATAAAAAAACAACCACTACACTATTGTTAGATATCGGCACAAACGGTGAAATGGTGTTGATACATAACGGTAAGATGCAGGCCGCCGCCACAGCAGCAGGCCCTTGTTTTGAAGGTGGTTCAATCTCACAGGGTATGCGCGCAGAAGATGGAGCCATCAGCTCACTGCAATTTGTAAACGGCAATATTATGCTGGAGACCATAAACGGGCATCCTCCCAGAGGCTTATGCGGAACCGGGCTCGTGGATCTGATTAGCGAGATGCTTCGGACACAGCTTATCGATGATACAGGTCGACTGCAATCAGCGGACGACTCGTACTGTGAAGATGAGGCTTTGTTATCACGAATCCGCGAAGGGCAGAACGGCAATGAGTTTGTCATAGTGGACGAAGATATATCGGGCACTGGCGAGGATATCGTGTTAACGCAGCGCGATATCCGACAGGTTCAGAACGCAAAAGCAGCGGTCTACGCAGGCATTCAGATGCTATGCAAAAAGGCCGGCATCAAGACCGATCAGATTCATGAGATACTATTAGCTGGAGCATTTGGCAACTATATTCGCACTACATCCGCTATAGGGCTTGGTCTCATTCCGCAGATACCACTGGATCGGGTCATCAGCGTTGGCAACGCAGCTGGGATGGGTGCCTGCATAGCGCTTCTCTCGAGAGAACGACGGCTGCACGCCTCTGACATCTCTGGCCATGTGCAGTATGTTGAGCTCTCTGGTGATGCTGAGTTTGCCAATATGTATGCCGACGCGATGTTCTTTGAATAGGAGAAACAATATGGAACGTACAGCAACCGACTATAACCTGCATCTTGACCATCTGGTAAAAGTGACCAGCCGTGAGGGCAGTTTGCTGGTCACTCAACAGCCTGGTGGCAAACCTAATGTGATGACCATCGGATGGTTGACGGCTGGTTTTGTCTGGGGCCGGCCTATGATGTGTGTGATGGTACGTCCTTCTCGATACAGCTTTGGAATAATCAACAGCTCATGGGAATTCACTGTTAATGTGATGCCCTATACAATGCTTCGCCAGGTGGCTTATTGCGGCCGCGTATCTGGGCGTGACGATGACAAATTCGCCAGTCAGGGTTTCACCGCAAAGCTGGGCAGTGCGATCCACACCTCATATATAGACGAATCAGTTATTCATTTCGAGTGTAAGGTACTGTATTCACATGATCTACCCGACAATGCTCTGGGTGGAGAGCTGGACAAGCGGTATTACCCGGATGGCGATTACCATCGTGTTTACTACGGCGAAATCGTGCAGTGCATGGCTGTCGAAAACGCCGCACAACTCATCGAAAAGGCGTAGCATTCGCCCGAGATTCTACCAATCACCCTGATTCATAGTGCGCTAAGTCAACCTTAGCGCACTTTTTGTTGCTCGCTGCTGGTTCACCAGAAATATCATGTAATGCCCCCAATGTTACGTAATACCGACAGGGAATAGCTGTTGAGATGCGGAAGCTATATCTGTCTTTAGGCGATGGCTTCCCAACGTGTGTAAAAGGGGCGACAAATGGTGAATTCTTGTCTGAATCCGGGTTTTGAACTTCTCAATTCTGCAGGTAGCAACTTCCCACTGAACTGGACCACGGTTGCTGAACCTCCAAGTGAGGCATCGGTGACGATCGATAAGGGTACGCACACGGGAAGCATCGCCGTCCGCAAACTAGAGGTATTTGACTCATCAGATTCGCTTCACACCAATATCGCACCTTTAGCCCAGGCCCGTTCCTCCAGCTTGTGGGATGGGTTTGGTCCAGAGAAAGGTAATGATGGCGACAGATCAAGCCGGTTCTCTGCCAAGACCATCAAGAATGAGTGGTATGAGCTGGATTGGGGTACCGAACGCTCGTTTGACTCGATCGCCCTTCACCAGTGGTCCACGCTCCTGCATCAGGATCCGATCCGGCTTGACGTGTGGAATTCCGTAAAGTGCGCCTACGAGGAGTATGCCATCATCGGTGGAGCCTCCCCTGTGCGCTGTGAAACGCTGATAGGTAGAGATGGTGAAGCATTGGTCGCCGTTTGGTACCCCGGGGCATCGCGCGACGACTACCCAGCTAAGCGGGTGACGGTCACGATCAATGTACCCAATGCTAAATCTGTGCAAGCCGTTGACCCACTGCACCTCGTGTGCCAAAACCTGACATTCCACAAAGAAGACAGCGTTACGGTGATAGATGGACTGCTTGTTCAAGACTACCCAACCATCATTCGAGTCCGTTGATTGAATGCGCTGTGGAGGAATGACTGTGGTGATTGTCGAAGCAATCCATACTGAACTGCCGGAACCATGTTCAGGGATTAAGCTAATATGTGCGGGTACCAACCAATGAGGACGATAAATATGCTGTTCATGAAGCTCCTGCTCATCTGTCTATTTGTGGCAACCGGCCTCGTAGTAAAAGCGAATTCGGTCGACGGTGATTTCACCGATTGGACCGGGGTGGCTCCGATCAACAATGGGTTCCTCAGCGCGAACCCGCAGAACACCGCGGGCGTGGTGAATCCGATATCTGCTGTGTACATGAAGTCAGATGACGTCTATCTCTACCTTTCGGTCCTCTGTACCGGACCGATCAAGCCGGGGGCGTGGAGCCCAACAATGGTAGCCATTGACGCGGACCTGGATTCCACCACGGGGTTCCCATGCAGGCAATTGGGTGTAGATTACTTCATCCAGCCATCGAACACGATGGATGGCAGTGTGATGATCCATCGGCGTCAAGCTGGAGCCAACAGTCCTGAATGGTCTCGCTGGCATGCGCCGGTGATCATCGCTCAAGGATACCAAATATGCTCAGGGTATCCAGGCCGTCGAGCAGAGATGCGTATCCCGTGGAAGCAGATCGGTGTAGATCAACCGGCACAGGCTTCATTACGATTTGTAGTTTGTGACAGTTCGGAGCTGTTGAACCCCTCACGTGGAAGCTGGTGTCCTGCAGTCAAGCAAGCCTATTTCAGTTTTGGTGATGATCCGAAAAGGATGGACAAGATGCCCAATTTAGTTCCTAATGGACAGTTCGAACAGCTACAAGAGGCCGCCGCCAGAGCTTTGCCACAAGACTGGCATGAGTCCGTCGAAGGCACTTCGGCGGTGGTCGATGTCTCAAGCGATGCGTGTGAAGGCAAACACGCACTGCATCTGAAAGCGACAGCCCCAGACCGCTGCAGCATCTTGAGTGATGTGATCGCAATCTCCCATGGTCTGCTTAAGTGTCGATATAAGCTACTGAGCAAGGCAGATGGTGATGGTAACCTGGGTATTCATGTGATAGGCTCAGGTGCAGAGGACGGTACCGAGCTAACCCGCAGCACAATGCAGCCTGATACTGTGCATACGGCTGACGGTCAGTGTCACGAGATGAGCATGGAGTTTGACTATAGCAGCAAGGGTGTCAAATACTGCCGAATCGAAGCGTTCGTCAGTGGTAAGCCAGGAACATCGGGCGCGAGTGAATGGCTCATCGATTCGGTGGAGATGTATGCAGTCACCACGGGTGTACAGCTCAGAATTGGGAACACCTGGGTAGAGAAGCCATACCTGAGGCAAGGTGATACCACGAAGCTCTGTGTCTGGTTGGAGAACAACGGCGATAGCGATGCTCAAAATATTGAGGTGTCAGTCGCTGCCGGAGATGGTTTTGAAAGCATCACTCCCTCAAAGCAAAAGATCACCATACCCATTGGCGAGTACCGAAAGCTGACCTGGAGCCTGAAGGCCATCGCCGCAGGAGAACATCCGGTTTCGGTGACGACGAACATGGGGGATTCAAGCCTACTGAGCGCGTCCTACCGCATCCTTGTGCTGGAAAAAGGCCGCAGATACACCCGTCAGCAGCTTTGCACCGATGAACTGGGCTACTGGCGGATATTGCCCAGACCTGCCCTGTTACAGTCTGGCAACACGCAGCCGGTAAAGGCGATCACACATAAAAGCTCTTCGCAGATCGGACGCAATACCTATGGGATCTGCACCCAACTACCACGAGCCAAAGACTACGAGGATCCATACAATGCCGCTCACCTGATCGACGCTGATCCTGATAGCTGCTGGTCCAGTCAGAACAACCCAACGCCTTATCCGGGTAGAGCTCCGTGGGTGGTCATCGAGCTTCCTAAGATACAACCTATCAAACAAGTCAACCTGATTCCATATTGGAAAAACACGGACTTTCCACAGGGGTTCACGATATCAACAAGCACTGATGGTAAGAAGTGGTCTACAGTTGTCGTAGTGAATAACTATGCCATTCGCGAAGGTAAAGACCGTCGCGGTGACAAGATCGTTCAATCCTTCCCATTTACCGATGCTGTGCAAGCCAGATACGTGAAGGTCACATTCGACAGACTGCCGTTGTCTGGTGGCAACTACGCAGAGGTTTCTCAAGGATATAAGGCACGCCTGTCCGGAATTGAACTCATGAGCAGCACAGGGCAAAATCTGGCCGTCGTCAAAGCCGGAGCCAAGGTCACAGCTAGCGATGTGTTCACAGCCTGGCAGAACACTGCGAAAACGGTCAATGAATCCTTCGACGCGATCATGAAGATCGGCCTGAAATGGGTCAGGGTGGGGCAGTGGGGCGACCAGACCGAATGGGCGGCGGTGGAACGCGTCAAAGGGCAGTTCCAGATGGACCCTGTGACCGACAAGGCGATCAATGAACTGGTCAAGAACCGCATCTCGATCCTGTATGGTCTGAACTACGGGAACGCCCTCTACAACGACACAGATAAGCCGTGGGCTGATGTGGGCCCCGTATACAAGGAGGGGCACCCGTTCTACCTGAACAACGGCCCGCGAACCGACGAACAACGGGCAGCGTTTGTGAGATACGTCGACTGGGTCATCCGCAAGTATGGGGACCGCATCACTTGGTGGGAGCTATGGAACGAACAAAACGGCTGGTTCCCAGGACATGAACCCACAATCTATGGTAAACTGTTGACCGCGGTGGCGAAACACATCAAGGCCGTCAATCCCAATTTGAAGGTGATGTATGGCGGCACTGCGGCGCCTGCGCCTCGGGAAGTGGAGATATCGCTGCGCGAAGGAGCAGCTCCCTACGTCGATGCCTACGCGTTCCATCCCTACGGCATCGACAAGCCCGAAGGCGGTATGGGCACCCTCGACATGGATAGAGATGTCAATCTATCGCAAACCCGCGAACAGACCGGCTGGAACCATCTGGAAGAGATCATTGCGGGGGTTAAGAAGCCATTCGCAGAACATGGGAACCCCAATATCGAGGTCTGGCAGAATGAGTTCGGCACCAATGTCACAGGTAAGGAGTTTGCTTACAACCCGGGTATCGGCGAGTACGGTTGTGCTAAATACCTCACACGGTTCTATCTATATGGCGGCTGGTTGAAGGCACCCACGGCCTGGTGGGCACTCTATAATATGAATCACAGTCAGGACTGGGGCATCATTGAGCAAGACGGGTATGGGTTCCGGCCGATGTCATATGCTTTGCAGAATGTCTGCAGCGTCGTCAGCGACGTAGAGCCTATATATAACCTTGACTTCAAATATAAAGGTAATTCCTCCGATCCCAAGGTGATCGGCTACCAGTGTGATCACAGCAAACGCAAGTTGGTCGCGCTTTGGTCGGCAGATGCCACGAGTGATAAGCTCATCACCTACCCGAGTCAACTCTCTGTCAAACTTGATAAGACACCCTCCCGGGTGACCATCACCGATCTGTATTGGGGTATTTCGCAGCCTGCGAAGTGGTCATACCGCGACGGTCATGTCATCCTTGATGGCTTGCAGGTTCATGACTATCCAATAGTTCTTAGCATCGACTAGTGACGTCCAAAGGCGGGTGCGCAGTGTAGTGCATCCGCCTTACCTCACACTGCATCAGGTGCTATTACACGCTTCATTGATGGAGCTCCAGCATTCACCTCGTGATACCCATATGACTTCATACTAATACTGGTAAATATACTAACGTTTAGATATCAATAAAATGTTGAATACTGGTAAATATAGCAGGTAACGTATATATTTATGAATTAATAGTTCTAATCCTAGTATATATAACATAAAGGATTGACTCAACGCGATTAGATATGCCATGCTTTATATACGGTTAACTGAAGAACGTGTCTCACATAGCAGAAACGTCCCAAAACGCACCGTGAAATAGCCAGTTGCTGCATCTTGGCAATTGACCCTACTGATAATCGATTCAGGAGCATTGCGTATGAAGACGAACGTGATTCTAGCAGGACTGGTGTCATTGATGACTTTGGTGACCACCGCTGCATACAGTGCACCATCCTCACTCGGTGCTACGGGGATATAAAACGTTCCCACGGCGGAGACCGTGGAACCTGGCAGCGTCGAAATTCAATTGGCTTACGACAGGCCTGTAGTGTCTGACACTAACGTTGTAATATTCCCGCTGTTGACCCTGGGGTATGGGTTCAGAAACGGCGAAGTTGGCATCAGTTACTACAATCTTCAGGACTATACAGCCGTCAAGAGTGCCAACGCAAAATACATGTTAACCCACGAACATGATTCTATGCCAAGCATCGCTGCTGGAGTAATCTATCTGAGCGGTGATGTAGATGAGACCGATGTATACCTCACCGCCAGCCATGCACTCGGCCTTGGCGAGGAGTTTAAGGCAACCGCCGGTTTACTCTATCAAATTCCAGGGTATTCTGACGCAGGCACCCACCTCACAGGGATGCTGGGACTAGAATGGGGGACCCCAGGTAGAACAACCTTCGGTATTGACTATGTGCTGGATGACATAGCAGCAGGTGCTGTGTTTGGTGCCACCATGCGTCAGCCGATTTCACATAACATGGCGTGGCAATTTGGCATCGGCAACGGTGCGAGATGGTTCGTCGGACTCAACATAAAGCTTGGAGGTGAGTAGCATGAGCATTAATATTCGCATGCGCCCCACCAGTATTGGAATATCTGCCATTCTTATGGTGGCCTCACTGGCCGGATGGAGTTCGATCGTTCCTGGTGAACTGAGCGTTCCGCCAAAGGTGACCATCAATCAAGCCAGCGGTCAACCGGACCCAACGAACAAACTGCCAATCCGATTTACAGTGGCCTTCACAAAAGATGTTAAGGACTTCACCTCAGGTGATGTCAACATCGGAGGTACAGCACCAGGGACCGGCACCAGCATCGTGACAGGTTCTGGCCGGAACTACGATGTAGAGGTTCGTGGAATCACCGGCAGCGGAACCGTTACGGCGACAGTGAATGCTGGAGTTGCACATGACGCTGTGGGCAACGAGAACAAAGTGTCAACGTCAACCGATAATGTGGTGACATATGACATCACCCCACCTGCTGTCACTATAAATCAAGCAATCGGGCAGCCCGATCCCACGAGAAATACACCGATCCTCTTCGATGTGGTGTTTAGTAAAACCGTCAATGACTTTGCTAGTGGAGATGTGTCGCTGAATGGCACTGCTCCTGGTGTTTTAACCACTACGGTCACAGGATCTGGTATGCACTACACCGTAGCCATCGCCGGCATGACCGGTAGTGGCACGGTGGTTGCCAGTATTGCGGCGGGTGTCGTTCATGACTACTTGGGTAATGAAGGAACAGCATCTACCTCGTACGACAACATAGTCACTTACGATGTGACACCACCCACGATCAGTATAGGTGCTCCTTCAGTGTCATTAACACGAAGCGGTCCTGTTACCTATACGATCAAATACGTAGGTGCGGATGCTGTGACACTGACAGCGGAGGATGTAAACCTCAATCCAACCGGGTCTGCGTATGGTATGGTCTCTGTAACCGGTACGGGTACCAACACGAGGATCGTCACAATTAGCGGAATTGCAGGCGACGGCACTCTGGGTATCTCGATCGCTTCGAATACAGCATCGGATATAGCAGGCAACAACGCTTCCGCCGCTGGACCAAGCGCGACCTTCGTGGTAGACAATACAGCACCGACCATTAGCATCGGAGCCCCTTCCGCCTTGCTAACTCGGAGCGGTCCTGTATCGTATGAGGTGGCCTATACTGGCGCAAACAGCGTCATGCTCAATACTGACGATATCACGCTCAACCGCACAGGAACAGCAAATGGAACGATGGTTGTATCTGGAGTGGGTTCTGACATACGCGTTGTCACCATCTCCGGGATCACCGGCAACGGCACTCTCGGTATCTCGATTGCTGCAAACACAGCATCTGATACCGCGGGTAACAACGCTCCCGCCGCTGGCCCCAGTGCCACCTTCGTGGTGGATAACACTGCTCCAACCATCAGCATCGGAGCTCCATCCGCGACGCTGACTACGAACGGGCCGGTTACTTATGCGATCACTTACAGTGGTGCAGATGCCGTGACGCTGGCAGCAGCCAATGTCACACTGGACCAAACCGGAACAGCGAATGGAAATGTCGCTGTCTCAGGAACGGGTAATACCACTCGCGTGGTGACCATCTCCGGTATCACTGGCAACGGAACTCTGGGTATCTCGGTTGCTGCGAATACTGCATCCGATACCGCAGGCAACAATGCTCCCGCCGCTGGCCCCAGTGCCACCTTCGTGGTGGATAACACTTCCCCGACCATCAGCATCGGAGTTCCTTCCGCCACGCTGACCAAGAGTGGGTCTGTATCCTACACCGTATCCTACAGCGGTGCAGACACCGTGACTCTGGCAGCAGCCAATGTCACTCTGAACAAAACAGGTACCGCGAATGGCAGCATCGCTGTCTCGGGAACAGGCAACACCACTCGCGTGGTGACCTTCTCAGGAATCACCGGCACCGGCACTCTCGGTATCTCGATTGCTGCGAACACAGCATCCGATACCGCGGGCAACAACGCTCCCGCCGCTGGCCCCAGTACCACCTTCGTGGTGGATAACACTGCCCCGACCATCAGCATCGGAGCTCCTTCCGCCACACTGACCAAGAGTGGACCTGTATCCTACACCGTGTCCTACAGCGGTGCAGACACCGTGACTCTGGCAGCAGCCAATGTCACGCTGAACAAAACAGGTACCGCGAATGGCAGCATCGCCGTCTCAGGAACTGGTAATACCGCCCGAGTGGTGACCATCTCAGGCATCACTGGTAACGGAACCTTGGGTATCTCAGTTGCTGCGAACACAGCATCGGAAACCGCGGGCAACAACGCTCCCGCCGCTGGCCCCAGTGCCACCTTCGTGGTAAACAATACGTTCCCCACAATTAGTATTGGTGCTCCATCAGCATCATTAACTAAGGGTGGCCCTGTGAGTTATACGGTTACTTACGGTAACGCAGATAGTGTGACGCTTGCAGTAGCCAGTATCACGCTGAACAAGACGGGCTCAGCCAACGGAGTTATGGCTGTGACCGGAAGTGGTACCACTACCAGGACTGTCACCATTACAAGTGTGACAGGCGATGGCACTCTGGGTATCTCAATTGCTGCAAACACAGCATCCGATACATCGGGTAACAACGCTCCTGCCGCAGGACCCAGTGCCACCTTCGTGGTGGATAACACTGCCCCGACCATCAGCATCGGAGCTCCATCCGCGACGCTGACTACGAACGGGCCAGTTACTTACGCGATCACCTACAGTGGTGCAGATGCCGTGACGCTGGCAGCAGCCAATGTCACACTGAACCAAACCGGAACAGCCAACGGAACTGTAGCAGTCACTGGAAGTGGCTTATCCAGCCGGACTGTCACCATCTCAGGAATCACCGGCAACGGCACTCTGGGTATCTCGATTGCTGCGAATACAGCATCCGACACCGCGGGCAATAACGCTCCCGCAGCTGGCCCCAGTGCCACCTTCGTGGTGGATAACACTGCCCCGACCATCAGCATCGGAGCTCCATCCGCGACGCTGACTACGAACGGGCCGGTTACTTACGCGATCACTTACAGTGGTGCAGATGCCGTGACGCTGGCAGCAGCCAATGTCACACTGAACCAAACCGGAACAGCGAATGGAAATGTCGCTGTCTCAGGAACGGGTAACACCACTCGCGTGGTGACCATCTCAGGCATCACTGGTAACGGAACCCTGGGCATCTCGATCACTGCGAACACAGCATCCGACACCGCGGGCAATAACGCTCCCGCCGCTGGCCCCAGTGCCACATTCGTGGTGGATAATACCGCTCCGACGGTCACGATCGATCAGGCATCGACTCAGCTTGATCCGACCAATGCAGTGCCTATCCACTTCACAGTGGTCTTCAGCGAAGTGGTAACCGACTTCGCAGCCAGTGATGTCACAACTGCAGGAACTGCTCCCGGATCACTGACCAAAGTGGTCACCGGTTCAGGCACTACGTATGATGTGGCTGTTACCGGTATGTCCGGCAGCGGCACGGTAATAGCTTCCCTATTGGCTGGTGTCGCACACGACGCAGCAAGCAACGGCAGTATAGCATCCACTTCAACCGATAATACGGTGATGTATGATGTCACTGCACCAACGGTCACGGTCAATCAGGCAGCAATTCAATCTGATCCGACCAACACTATACCGATCCACTTCACGGTGGTCTTCAGCGAAGTGGTAACCGACTTCGCAGCCAGTGATGTGACGACTTCTGGAACTGCTCCGGGAACGCTGACCAAAGTGCTCACCGGTTCAGGAACGACATATGACATCGCGGTCTCTGGCATGAGTGGAAGCGGAACAGTGATAGCATCTCTGTTAGCTGGTGTCGCACATGATGCAGTGGGTAATGCCAGTATGGCATCAACCTCAACCGATAATACGGTTACATTCCAAAAAGTGTTGACAGCAGCCGCCGGCTTCGCTTCCTTTGGCGGCGGTGCGGGCATGACCAACCAGGGAACTAATACCATCATCAATGGTGATATTGGCACAACTGGCGCATCGACTACGATGACAGGCTTCCATGACAGCACAGGAGATGGATACACTGAAACTCCATTGAACATCGGAACTGTGCTTGGACGCATCTACACCGCGGCACCACCGCCCGTGATCTTCCTTCCTGGTGGTCCTTACGGTGGAACGGCCGAAACTAAAGCGATTGCAGATGCGGCTGCACTTGACGCACTCACTGCATTCAATTACCTGGCTGGCTTACCCACGACAGGACCAGACCCCAGCGCATCAGGCGATCTTGGCGGAATCACCGTACCGCCTGGTGTGTATAAGTCGGCTGGCGGATCCTTCGCCATTCTCCCTGGTGAAACCCTCACCCTTGATGCCCAAGGAAATGACAATGCTCGCTGGGTGTTCCAGATGGGGTCGTCGTTAACCGTGGGTGCTATCGGAGCAGGGGCAACTCCCTCAAAGGTAGTATTCAAGGACGGAATAGGTCAGGCTGAGAATGTCTATTGGCAGGTCGGAAGTGCTGCCACTATCAACACAGGTGCAGAAATGATAGGAACCATTATCGCTTCTGCAGGAGTCACATTCTCTACCGCCGGTGAGGTAATACTCACCACCCTACAGGGTAGAGCACTCAGCCTGAACGCTTCATGTACTTTGGTGAATACGCACATCAATGTGCCGAATGCCAGTCCGGTACATTCGCTATCTGGGCAAGTGCAGTTAAGTGACTTCATTGGCGATGTGCCCGACCAGCAGCTCGTGGCCACTGTAAACAGCTCCGCGAACCCAAGCATCAAGCAGAACGTCAGCCTGCAAGCGCAGACCGACGGCCAGTTTACAATGACCAGCAACCTGGTACCTCCGTATGATGTCCGCATGGCTAGTCCTCACTTCTTGACGACTAGCACAGCAAAGGTGGTCCCAAGCCAGAGCCTGGTATTCAGGCTCGTGAACGGCGATGCGAACGGCGATGGGGTAGTCAACCTGTTTGACTATGTCGCGCTAGACAGCCACTACGGCAGTAATGATGCGATGGCAGACCTTGATGGCGATGGCAGCGTGAACCTGTTCGACTATGTCATAGTCGATCAGAACTTCGGAGCCACCGGCAAGTAAGGCAACACGCCGATCAGCATCACAACGCTGACTGGCGAAACGGCCACCTGATCGATAGCATCCCGCCTGCGTGTTTCCCACAACATGCAGGCGGGGTGCTTTTATGTAGTCCGTTGGATTGATGCGATTTGAATCGGGAAGATGGTCATGTTTGGGGTGGGGGACACCAGATTGATGGCAGGTGCCCGGTGTTAGGCTTGTTTTTCTCGGATGGTACGCTCAAGTTCGGCCTGGATGCAGGTGATGGTCAAATCGCCGCGTGTGCGCTCAATGACAGCCCGGAGGCCGTCGACCGTGCGTCGCAGTCCGCCGGTGAGGGCGTCGGTATAATCGAACCCGGTGCAGAATAGATAGACTTCATCCATGATGCCCATCAGCCGTTCCGCATCGGCATAATTCTTCGCCCGAAGCATATCCAGTATCTGCCGTCTACACTCACTGGCGGCCTCTGCAAGGCCGTTCAGGTATGCAGGCGGCTCTGCACCCAGCATCTGCTCGCTGGGCATCTCCTGGGCCCGTATCATGCAACTGAACAGTGTGGCCTCCCACAACTCCTTCAATCCATCCTGAGTATAACCTGCGTAATAGATTTCGGGGCATTCGGTCTTGAGGCAAATGAGCTTCGATGCAACCTCCTGAGCCTTTTGAAGCTCAGTGTCCGCTTGTTCCCACTCCAGCCTGTGCAGATGCTTGATAGTGACAGACGCTCCGCGAATCAGCTCACGGCTTGCTCGAAGAGCTTTCTCTCGGTAGCCTGTCAATAGTCACCTTATTACTACCACCCATGTTCGGCATATGTATACCACTTGACTAGTTCGTGTTCATTGCCCAATGTAAGTGTTGGATGCGTCGGTATCTCACTCTACGGATGCATTATCCGGCTTGCTTACCTCCCCTCTGCGCTGCCTTTGGCGATAGCTCTCACCGGTGACAACAGTCACCCGGGCATGGTGAGTCAATCTGTCCATAGCAGCTGAAGCGAGAAGAGAGTCGCCAAACATCTCCGGCCATTCGGAGGGAGCCCGATTAGATGTCAATACAATACTGCCCTTCTCGTATCTCTGGTGGATGATCTCGTAGAGGTCTTCCGCTCCCTGAATTGTGATGGGGCGAAGACCAAAGTCGTCGAGTATCAGGAGGTCAACGTTGACCAATTTCTTAATCAACCGCGTATAAGCATCGTCTGCCCTGGCCGCAAACATCTCCTGTTGCAACTTGTGGACAGAACTGTTATAAACACTGTAGCTTCGCTTAATGGCCTCATAACCTATGGCGGTGGCTAGATGTGTCTTGCCCACACCAGTGGGACCACACACCAGCCAGTTGGCATGTTGAGCGATTAACTGGCAGGTCGCCATCTCCCTTACCAGCGAACGATCAAGGGTAGGTACAGCGTTGAAGTCGAAGTGGGACAGCAGTTTCGTGTTCTCGAAACAGGCCGCCTTCTCCATCTTTACCTGTTTAGTTTGGCTGCGTCGCTCAAGCTCATCATCTACTAATAACGCAAGGAACTCCGTTGGTGAGAGCTTTTGCTCACGGGCTAGCTCCGCTCTCTCTTCGAGGCTATCAACCATGCCAGACCATCTGAGTTGCCTGAGCTTGGGTAGCAGTGTGTGAGTTAACACGCTTCTACCTCCATATTGGTGTCAGCATTACTGACCAAAATGAATTCGTCGGCACTACGAGCGAAGAGGTAGTCTTTTTTAGGGGGAAGAGAAGATGTTATTCCCATTGGCTCGTGATCTGTACCGGCCCTCAGTATCTTAGCAATGCGTTGGTAACTACCATCTTGGTAATAGAGAGAGCGTGCGCAGGCCGCTTCCAGGCGACTACTGCTGTACGTTTGAACTAGCCGGACGATCCTCTTCACGGATTGTCTTCGGTCTACAGGCCTGTCAGCCAGCAAAGCATTAAGCACCGTAACACAACTGGGGCCGATGTCATGCCCTAATTCCAGGCAATTCTCGATTGAAAGAACCATATAGGCCACTTTATGTGTTGGGTAATCAGTCATGCGGGTAATGCGCTGCCCTTGTTGTGTCGCTCTTTGATGTGTTCCAACTAGTTTATGGTCGTTATCATATATCTGCACCACTCGTTCGTGCAGATGCACGTCCATTTGGCTGCCTATGTAGCTGTAGGGCACGGAATAGTAAGAACCATACACTGTAACATGACAGTCCCGATGGACTTTCGCACTACGAACTTCAATGAGATCAAATTCCGTGTCTGGTAATGACTTAAGCGTGCTCTTCTCTACCTGATTGAACTGCGCCAATGGCTGTTTATGTGTGGTTCCATGGTTACGCAGACCTGCCTCTTGTGTGATCCAGGTCTTCACAAGCAGGTTCGCTTCGTCGATATCCATGAACTCCCGGCCTGCAATGAAGTTTCGCTGCACGTAATGAACCCCGTTTTCCACTTTTCCTTTATGCTCCGGGGTTCTCACTCTACACGGATGAATGAGGAAGTCGTAGTGCAAGGCCAGTTGCCGATACGGCTCCGAGATGACAGGGTCGTATATATCTGCTTTGAGAACCGCTGACTTTAGATTGTCTATCACAAGTTCCTCTGGAACGCCTCCGAAGAATTCAAAGGCGTTGATATGGCAGTTCACCCATGTGGGTATCCTTTGATTGAATACAAACTCCACATATTGATGTCGAGAGTGTGATAGCGTCATCAAGAAGGCATACGTTGAACGCATCTTGCCTGTTGCGGGGTCCTTCATTTGCCCCACAAATCCGAAGTCAACCTGGGCCTGTTTTCCTGGGTCTGTCTCTAGACGTATAATGGCCAACTGCTCTTTGGGGGTCAGTCCGTTAATGAAGCGAATAACCGAAGAGTAGCTACCGGTAAACCCGTATAGTCGTTTGAGGTTGTTGTGGATGGTCACTGCCTCTATGTGAGTCTGGAGATAGGTCTCGATGATTTCGCGGTATGGTTCAGCACTAGACACATTACTGCGTCGTTTGCGCTGCGGTAAGGTGTCACGAAATGCCTCCATACTCGGCATATCTGAATCTGGAGCCAGGTATCCAAGTCGAGAAGCCCACTGTGCGTATTGGCTGACGGTGTTACGAGCGCAGCCCGTGTCACGAGAAATCGCTCGTTGGGACTGCCCACGCCGCAGTCGGAATATGATCTCTTCTATGATCTGCATTCTTAGCCTTTCCATGTATGCCCTCCTGATAAAACTGTGTCTATCATTTAGGCGGTCAGGGGCATCGAAACACGGCTAGAGTGGTATAGTCATGCCGAACATGGGTGGCTCACACATGCCGAATGGGCTGGTATAGTGTAACCCGATTAGCGACAGTAGCCATCACGAGTATCCAGTGTGACGCGCATATCTGAAGAAATCTGCTGCAGCCGTTGTTCTAAGTTCATTGTTTTCTTTCTTCCACGAAGTCCGCCAGTTCAAGAAGGGTGGTTGCGGCTTCACCAAAAGGCTCAATTGCACATTTTGCTTTACAGACGCGCTGATGCAATATCCGTTTGGTCTCGTCTATGCCATAAAGACCGGGGTAGGTTGCTTTGCCCATTTGTTCGTCAGTTCCTGTGGCCTTACCAAGCAACACCGGGTCACCTATGACATTCAGAAGATCATCGGCTACCTGAAATGCTATGCCGATCTGCAACCCATATTCACGGATAGCTGCTGTCTCCGAAGGGTCACCACCGGCTAGAATGGCACCGCAAACTACGCTGCATTCTAGCAGCATGCCCGTCTTACGACGATGGATGAGCTGAAGTGTTTCGGCTTTGATCGCCTGGTTTTCACTTTCGATGTCAAGCATCTCTCCGCCAACAAGTCCTTGAGTGCCAACGGCTCTGCTGACTTCACGAATGATGGCTAGCTGACTCGCAGCATCGACGGAACCATCTGGGGCCGATAGAAGATCGAACGCTAATGCAAACAGCGCATCGCCCGCTAGTATTGCGGTAGGTTCGTTGAACTGCACATGACAGGTGGGCCGTCCGCGCCGCAGTATGTCGTCGTCAATCGCTGGCAGGTCATCGTGTATCAATGAAAAAGCGTGAATGCACTCAATAGCACAGGCAGCGTGCTTTACCGAATTTACATCCGCACCCAGCATCTCAGCAGTAAGCATCATCATGATGGGGCGTAACCGCTTGCCAGGAGCAAGAGCACTATATCGCATCGCCTCATGCAAACGTTGAGGGCAATGCGATATAGCGGGCAACAACTCATCAAGCCAGCGGTCAACAAGGACCCTAAGCTGTTCCATCCGAACTTGAAGTAACATTCCTGACTACTGTGCGGCCTTTTTAGCAGCTGCTTTGACGGAGTTTGCCATCAGCATGGCGATGGTCATAGGACCGACCCCGCCCGGCACAGGCGTGATGTATGATGCGACTTGGCTTGCTGCTGCGTAGTCCACATCACCCACATCACCGGACCGTCCTTCAACCCGGTTATATCCGGCGTCAATCACCACCGCACCAGGTTTGATCCAGTCACCTTTCACAAGTTCAGCGCGGCCAACGGCAGCCACCACCACATCCGCCTGCCTGACCTCATCAGCCAGGTTAAGCGTCCGCGAGTGGCAGATCGTCACAGTGGCGTGCTGTTCCAGCATCAGCAGTGCCATCGGTTTCCCAAGAATGATACTGCGGCCAATAACGACAACCTTCTTGCCTGAGAGTTTGATGTCATATCGCTTCAACAGCTCCATGATGCCCAGGGGGGTACAACAGCGATAGCCTTCTATACCAGCAGCCAGACGTCCTAATGAGGCTGGGGTAATACCATCGACATCCTTTTCGGGATCAAGAAGCCCCAAGACCTTCAACTCATCGAGTTGTTTCGGCAGGGGGTGTTGGATTAACACTCCGTCAATGCTGCTATCGTTGTTGAGCTGGTTTACCAGTTCCTCAGCTTGCGCCTGAGTAGCATCTGAGGCCAGAGCGTATCGTTCGGAAATGACACCCACCACCTGGCAAGCCTTCTGCTTCATCTTGACATAAGTCTGTGATGCGGGATCGTCTCCGATGAGTACGACGGCCAGTTTTGGTTGATGTCCTTTTTCCGTAAGCTCTGTCGCTTGTCGTTTCAGTTCCTGTCGGATTATTTTGGCAGTAGCTGAACCATCAAGTATCTGTGCTGTCATTTATAGTTGTTCCTGTCAGTTGCTTTTTGTTTTTGATACCGCGTCAGGCCGAACATCTTGCAATATTCCAGCCAGCAGACCGTTCACGAAACGGCTAGCGTCATCATCGCTGTATTTTTTCGATAGTTCAACCGCTTCGCTGATGATGATCGCTTCCGATGTTTCGGGGCGATTGATCAATTCCCATACCGCAATGCGGACGATATTGCGGTCAGGTAGGGGCTGCCGTGAGATGGGCCAGCCTACGCTGCGCGCTTCAATCATGGCGTCGATATGGTCGACATCCGCGCAGACACCATCGACGAGTTGCTTGCAGAACTCGAGTATCTTCGCGTCAATCACTTCAACTTCTTTTGTCACACCGTCGACAATCGACTTAGCGAACTGCATCGCATCATCATCAAGCGCGAAGTGTTCTTGTGCTTCCTCGATATCTTCCGGCGTGATCTCTTCACTCAGCTCCCATTTGTAGAGCATCCGAAGAGCCAGTTCACGTGCGAGACGAAGCTTCTTAATTGAACCTGATGGTTTATGAGACAAATTTACACGCCCTCCACAGGCTGCAGTAACCGCTTTAGATAGTCGGTATTGACACTGCCTTCATGATATTCAGGGTCCTGCATGATCTTCCGAAGAAGAGGCAGGTTTGTTTTGACGCCATCGACACTTGTTTCTATCAAGGCGCGGTTCATACGATCGATCGCCTTTTGGCGCGTCGGCGCATGAACGATTAGTTTGGCCAGCAGAGAGTCATAGTAGGGGGGGAGTTCATAGCCTGAGTATATATGACTGTCTACCCTAATTCCGGGTCCCCCTGGGAACATCACCCTGCTGACTATGCCAGAAGTCGGCATCAATCCTTGTTCAGGATCTTCTGCCGTAATTCGGACTTCAATGTTGTGTCCCTTGAAGGTCACATCCTTTTGACTGATTGGCAGTTTTTCTCCAGAAGCCACCAGCAACTGCATTTGGACCAGATCAGTGTCTGTGAGTGCCTCAGTGACGCAGTGTTCAACCTGCAAACGGGTGTTCATCTCCATGAAATAGAAGTGGCCCTCATGGTCATACAGAAACTCTATTGTTCCTGCACCGCGGTACCCAACTTGTTTCGTCAACCGTATGGCGCATTCGGTCATTCTAGCTCGTATCTTGGGGTCGATGCTTATGGCAGGGGCCTCTTCAACCACTTTTTGTCGTCGAGGAGTCTGCACGGAGCAGTCGCGTTCTCCCAAGTGAATGACATTGCCGTGGGCATCAGCCATGACTTGAACTTCGATATGCCGGGCATCTGTGACCAATTTCTCGATGTATATCTCGGCAGAGCCGAAACTCGCCGCCGCTTCCGTCTTGGCCAGGCGTAAA
This sequence comes from Armatimonadota bacterium, assembly GCA_963677485.1. GTDB lineage: Bacteria > Armatimonadota > HRBIN16 > HRBIN16 > HRBIN16. The sequence goes on from OY781964.1 coordinate 4,775,784, forward strand.
TTCGTGGCGAACTCCTCAGAATCGCGCGCAAGGCGAATTCCCTTGCCTCCACCGCCAGCAACTGCCTTAAGCAGCACAGGATAGCCGATCTTACGGGCCTGCCGGAGCGCCTCCGACTCGCTGGTCACCGGACCATTACTGCCAGGAATCACCGGCACCCGCGCTTTTTTGGCGAAGTTGCGCGCTTCCGCCTTATCACCCATATGGTTCATGGCATCCGGCGGGGCTCCGATGAAGGTTAACCCGCTCACTTCACAGGCCTCTGCAAATGCCGCGTTTTCGCTGAGATAGCCGTAACCGGGATGAATCGCGTCTGCTTGCGTCTGCTTAGCCGCCATGATGACGTTGGGGACGTTCATGTAGCTGTCTTTACCTGGGGGCGGGCCTACACATATGGATTCGTCAGCCATTTGCACATGTAGACTATCCTTATCGGCCACACTGTATACAGCAACGCTTTTAACCCCTAGTTCTCGACAAGCCCTGATGACTCTAACCGCAATTTCTCCACGATTTGCGATGAGTACCTTCTTGATGGGTCTGTATTCTATACTCATGGTCTGCTAAATACCCATTTCGTCATCGGGGGATTCTACCTCGGAAAGCTCAAATAGAACCGTGCCATACTGAGCAGGATCACCTTCAGATAGGTGTATGTTTGATATGATACCTGGTGCAGGGGAGCTGATCTCATTCAGAATGCTCATTGATTCGATGTTACCAAGAGGCTGCCCCTCCATCACAATCTGCCCAATCTGAACTGGTTTCGGCAGATTCCGGAAACTTCCAACTAGTTGTGCATTCACGGTGAGAGTCTTTTGTTCAATATGCATATCATGCATGTTCGCGTCATCGCCGCCGATGGTATGTGAAATCACTCTAGGGGTCTCATCACCGACGCCCACACCCCCTCGTACTAGATGAAGCTGGCTGTCGCCACATTTGATGCTTACAGAAATAGCACCGCTTGAGGTCAGACGTTTTATAATCTGCTCAGTCAGGTTCAAGTCGATAGTAGACATATATACCTCAATCCTATATCTTCCACTCGAAGACGGCGGTCTCTAATAACTTCAGTGCCCACGAAAGTAAAATGATGAATATGACGATAGTCATAAAGGTGATAGCAAATTGCGATCCTGCCACCATGTCAGAGAGTGGGGTCAGTTTATGCCCAGATGGCGAAAAGGCGAGCCGAGAAATCATTACATCCGCTTGATACAGGCCACTCATTACCACATTATACATATCTGTATAGAATATGTACATACATGAGCCCATGGTCAGCAGCGTGACAGGTAATAAAACTTTGTATTTTTGGTGTTGGCGGTGGTTGTAGATGATGCAGTTTCGGCATCGCTCTCTTTTTACCTTGGGAGAAAGAATGCTGTCCGCTGGGATTCTGATCACGGCAAGCGGTGTATACCCAGCGCTGCGGTTCACTTCCATGGCATTGATAATGACACGCTCTTCACACATGCAGCCGACTTTATGGCGCCAACACGAGGCGCGATTGATGTAGATTGGACATCGTTCACGAATGAAATCAACGCAATAGGGGAGTTGCCAGCATTTACCCAGCAGGATGTCTTTCCGGACTTGTTCGGCCTTTTCACCAAGCTTGTGTTTGGTTTGGTGGCGTGACTGCACTTTATGCGCGCTGATATACGTCGACAGATTTCGAAGAACAAGAGCGATCCCTGAGACCATAAAAGCATACGAACCATTTTGCAGTGCTGTAAACATAGCTAACAGCCCAGCTGGCCGCCCATGAGGCCATACAGCACCCTGTGAGGCCCACCAGTCAAAACCGGCGGGTATGCCCAAATACATCACAACAAAGACAAATATGAGGGTGAACCCGATCTCGGCACGCATCCAGTTGATATAACCAATGCTTATAGCCGCTGCGATACTGGCGTAGAGCATAAACTGCCCCGCCATTTGTATGTTAGCGGTAAAGCGAAGCTGGTCGGCTGTGTGGAGGCTTGACCATGATGAAATGACACCACTTGCGATGCCCCACACAAAATACGCCGCGCATAACGCTACAAGCGCAGACGCGGCGTATGAAACTGGTCCAAAAATCCTCTCGAGTGTCTTCATGAGGTGACCCGATTTCCTATGTTACTCAGTTGAACGACTTACGCGCTCCAGGTAGTCATCTGTTCGAGTATCTACCTTAACCACGTCGCCGATATTAATGTGGAAGGGTACACGGATGACAGCACCAGTTTCCAGCGTTGCCGGCTTTGATCCACCGGAAGCGGTGTCGCCTTTTACCCCAGGATCGGTCTCCTGAATCTCAAGCTGAACAAAGTTGGGGAATTCAACACCCACGACTTCACTATTATATAGAGCGATAAACAGCTCCATGTTTTCTTTCAGGTACTTTATCTGATCGCCGATCTGTGTTTTAGACATCATGATCATGTCTGTTGTTTCAATATCCATGAAGTAGTAATCTTCATCTTGGTTATATAGATACTGCATGGGTTTGGTCTCGACAAAAGCCTGTTCCATACGCTCACCTGCGCGGAATGTTTTATCAATGACCGCACCTGTGCGGATATTTCGTAGTTTAGAGCGCACGAATGCGCCACCTTTGCCAGGTTTTACATGCTGGAATTCAATGATCGTGAATAAATCATTGTCTTGTAATATGTGAAGGCCATTCTTGAAGTCACTGGTATCCAAAACGGGTGTTTCCTCCCTTAGTGGTTGGCGAATACGAGGTGTATAGCACTTCATTGTACCAGATTGGGCATAGGCCGTCCAAACTTGCTGTGATACACGAGATGGGGGAGCATGTAAAAAGCAACAAACTCATCTTTTACGATGAGTTTGTTGCGTAAACGAAAAGTGGTGGAGCTGTGGAGGATCGAACTCCAGACCTCTTCAATGCCATTGAAGCGCTCTCCCAGCTGAGCTACAGCCCCTTGCCTGAAATATTATATCATGTAATATCGTGTTGTCAAGCGGCCTAAAATAGAGCAGATATCGACATAAGAACTGAACGTTACCGCGTGTCGTCAAAAGATAATGGGTGCCATTATAATTGCTGCTAAGCGGCTTTTTGACAGCTTGTTTCACGCTGTGGTACCATCAACACAGAGGCGTACCAATTAGGTCGTCATATGGAGGCAATAAGCAAACCATGGATCGTAAGTTTCGCATACTCGCCGTAGATGATGAACAGCACATACGAAGGCTCATTCAGGTAAGCTTAGAGCGACAAGGCTTTGAAGTGCTTACCGCTGTGGATGGCAAAGATGCGCTGGATAAGGTGGCTAACGATAAACCCGATCTGGTTGTTCTCGATGTGATGATGCCGCAAATTGATGGCTTTGAAGTGTTGAAGTCGTTGAGGAAAAACAAGGAAACACGAGAATTACCTGTTATAATGTTAACAGCAAAAACACAGGACTCCGATGTGTTCACAGGATGGCAGCACGGTGCAGACCTATATCTCACCAAACCCTTCAATCCAACTGAACTCGTCGCGTTTGTGAAGCGTATATTCAACAGCAAGGACACCGACATCAACCGTCGCTATGATCTATGATAATCATGACAGAAAAGGTGACAACATGGTAAAACGTGGGTATATCTGGTTGGGCATCGCTGTGGCTGCAGCTTTAACAGCCGGTACTGTCGCAAGCGCAGCATGGCTGCGACGCAAACGCCGCAGCGAAGAGGACATTGAATGCCTTCTTCAGCGTTCGTCCGATTTAATTAACAAAATCAAACAGGACATTTCATCGCGACAGCCAGTATCATAAATCTTCTGCCAAAAAATATAACCGGGGGAGCCACTCAAACCTCCCCCGGTTATATATATGCATTATCAATGTCTGATAATATATATTATGTTCTATTTAGGTGCAGATCCGTCATCTACGCTTCGGATACGGTTCTCAAGAGCCTCTAGTTCAGAGTCCACCCCTGTTGTGCCGGTCCCTCCAGATGCCGCTCCAGCCTGCACCGTTTGAGAACCTGGGTTCACCTTCTGCTCCAACTGCTGCAGTTCCAGCTCCGCGCTTTGCCGTGCTGTCACATCATCCAGCTTATTCAACTTCGTCACCACGCTGTCTGTGGCCAATTCCGTTGTGGCTGCGGCTTGTGCCTGCGCTTTGTCTATCATTTCCGTCGCGCGGCTGACATCCTGGCTGGCATCGCTGATCCTGAGGTCACCCAGTGTCTCACTGAGCTGCTGTTGTATCTGAGCACTTTTCCAACGGGTCTTCTGAGCAAGGATTTCGGCTGTGCGCTGCCTGATCTGCCGTTCCTCAGAAGCGATGGCTTCCTTGGCTTGCTGAACCATGCTGTTAGCCGAATCCAACGATTGCTGCAGAGTGGCCAGCGATGTCGATAGCAGCTGTTTTTCGACCAGCATCTGCCGGGCCAGTTCGCGTTCGCCAACCCGTACCGCTTGTTCAGCGCGTCGATCATACTCAGCGATCTGCTTATTCGTCTTGTCTAGTTCCATTTGCAAACGATTGCGTTCCGTAATAGCCGCAATGACTCGCTGCTTGTTCCTATTGAGGTTATCTTGCATGTCTTGTTTGGCCTGTTCCAGCAAGATTTCCGGGTCTTCGACTTTCCCTAGCAGTGAGCCGAACATGGCCCTAATGTACCGAAAGAACCGTTTAAGCATGGTAGATATACTCCTGAATTTCGTTGTGGTTCGGTATCCGGTTACCGAGTCAAAAATATGATACCCATAACGATCGCGGCTGTTAAGGCCCCAATCAAAACCTCTTGGGTGGTATGTATCTTACCCTCAACACGGCTTTGCATTACTAAGGCACAAAGACAAAGTGCCAGAATTGAAGCCATCAGGTTTCCTGAAAATAGCGTGATGCACAACGCCAGAAACATAGCTACGGCACTGTGACCACTGATCACCCCACCCTGTAAAATGGTGCCCTTTTGCCCATATACTTTACCGATCGTGACGATAAGCAGCATCACAACTATTCCAACGGTAATGCTGATAATCGGATCCACTGACCTGTTGTGGATGTTTAACCGCAACTGGTCGATGTGCTTATCGGTAAAGAATATCAAAAATCCCACTACCAACGCGTTGACGGCAGTCACCAATACCGCACCTGCGGCGATATCTTTGGCCGTTTTGGCCAACGGATGGTATGTCTCGGTCACCAGATCGACCACAGCTTCTACTGCCGTGTTGATCATCTCCGCTACGAGTACTAAGCTTACTGTAAAAAGCAGGATGACCATCTCGGACTTCGATAGCTTGGTCACTAAGCCAATCCACAGCACAAGAACCACTAAAAAGAAGTGGATCTGCATGTGGCGTTGTGTTCTGAATGTATATATGATCCCATCCACAGCGTGCTTGAAGCTGTCGGCGGGGTTTTTCCCAATTCTCATCTAGCTGTTTGTTCTTCCTGTTTTGTTGCTTCCAGAATCGCCGATCCTATGCGCATCATCTCCAATAATTCAACCTCTGTATCATCATTGTATCCCAGCAGATGCAAAACGCCATGTACAGCCAGAAATACCACCTCTTTATCCACACTGTGACCTGCTGTTAAGGCTTGTTTTTTTGCAGTTTGCCAACTGATATAGACTTCACCTAACTGATTACTGATGGCCGAGAATGGAGATGATGGAAATTCCGGATCGTTGCTGTCAACCAAGTTAAAACTTAACACATCGGTAGCGCGGTCTATGCCACGATATTGAAAATTTAGTTCATGTAGCTCATCATCATTTGTGATGACGATATTGACATCATCATCTATATGGCCATATTTGCTAAGGGTATAAGTGCAGGCTCTAGAGAGCCAGCATCTCGGGATTGGTCTTCTCTTCGGATTGCCGATCGTGACTGCCATTCGTATCTCCATTGTCTGAGGGATATTCAATACGAGCGTGGTATATGCTGCACACAATATGTGTAAAGCATTTGGATATCATGCTGATATCGGCAAAAGTGAGCTGACAATGGTCTAGCTGACCATCATCAATTTTGTTTTCGATGATTCTCTTGACAAGATTTTCAACGCTGGCAGGGGTAGGCTTGGTCAGGCACCGGCTTGCAGCCTCTACACTGTCAGCCAGCATGACCAAAGCGGCCTCTTTGCTGCGTGGTCGAGGCCCCCCGTATCTGAACTGCTGCTCGAGGTTGTTGTCCTGGCAATTCCCATTGGTGAGAGCCTGCTTATAGAAGAACGAAATTAGTGATGTGCCATGGTGTTGGCGGATGATATCAATAACTACATGGGGCAGTTTACTTAACTCAGCCAGATTCGCACCTTCAGTCACGTGGCTGCCGATGATCAAGGCTGAAAGGCTCGGGGTCAATCGTTCATGGACATTTTCTAGTCGCTGGTTCTCAACGTAAAATTCAGGACGCTTCACTTTACCGATGTCGTGGTAGTACGCCCCCACCCTCGCTAGTAATGGGTTAGCCCCTATCTCCTTGGCAGCCGCGGCGGCAAGGTTGGCTATGGCAACACTATGGGCATACGTACCGGGTGCTTCCAGCATCAACCTTTTGAGCAGAGGTGTTTCCGGATTGCACAACTCGATCAGTCGCAGCGGTGTGACTACTCGGAAAGGCCTTTCCAATACAGTGACAAATAACGAGAATGCCATCACTGCGAATACGGCCATTGTGAATCCCCAGATAAGGTCCACAACAGTGTAATCGAAAATACCATTTGCAGAGACACTTGTGATGACCGACAAGATAATTCCAGAAGCTGCAATCCACAAGGTGGCACGCACCAGATCAAACCTGTCATGCAGGTTCCTCACACTATAGATTCCTACCAGGGCACTCACCAGGCTAATGGCTGTAAATCGCAGGTCACCATGCGCCAGGAAGGCTGATTGCACGCTCATAATCCCAACAAGCAAGGTTGCGAGGTGTGGAGAAACGAGCACAGCGATTAACATACCAGCCAGGCATGTGCTCATCACGACCAGGTAGCCATACGAATTCCCTGCAATTTGATAGCCAATCAGGTTGCTTCCGAGTTTGATTCCAAGTGTGCTGATAAAGATGATGATGACGATCAACCATAGCTGCTTTGTGTCGGTATAGATGTGTGGGTGGTATTGAGCCAGGTGGAATGCCGTAATGGCGATAAAAACAGTGATCAGTAGCACGATGGCTACCCATTGTAACACGTTGGTTTTTGGATACTGAAGACCAAGCGCCTGCAGTTGATCGGTCTGCTCCTTGGTAACCCCCTGTCCGGGCTTTATAAGCACTTGTCCTGCGACCAGCGACCGAAATACCGGACTGACACCTTGTGCGATGCGCTTCTTAGCATCATCGGTTGCCTTAACATCAATACGGATATTGGACTTCAAGCACGATTTGATGATATAGGGGGCAAGGCGAAGCTCATTTTTGTTCAGTCTGGCCAAACGGTTGTTTTGCAGAGTTTTGATGATTGTCGTGACAGGAACACTGTCGACGTCATCAATTGGCAGCCGCATCTGAGCGGTCAAGCTACTGCGCATTATGGGTACGTAAATCCCCCACCTGATACTGCTGCCTGATACGAGCTGCTTGAGCACATCCGATTTCATGCCAAAATTGGTGGCAATAGGTTCTATTTCGCGATTCTCGGGGGACTGCAACTCTTTCACCAGGCCATCAAACTCAGCCAGTGAATCTTCCATTGCTTCGGGGATAAACTGTGTGATCGGATCCACAGATGCCATCATGGCGCGTCGGCTTGCTTCGGTGGCTGCCACATCAAGATAAGTCACGCTTCTAGGGGCCCGTACTTCCCTATTGCTAACGTCACCGATTTGAAGGGGAACGGCTTCCGGCACGAGGTTCCAGAGGAATAATGATGAAAGTGCGGTTATAGAGATGAACGCAATGGTTAACCTGTGCCAATCGGCAGAGATATGAGTGAAAGGCAGCAACCAGCCTAAGCGGGTTGCTGCTTTATGCGGGGATCGGGTCTTCTTTCGTGTCATGCTTTAACCGGAGTTAACCACGGGTCCAGCGTATCGAAAGATCCCATGACGGAGAACTTATCGTGTGCGCTGCTTGCGCCTGCGAGCAGCCTCTGCCTTGCGACGTTTGTCGCTAGGCTTCATATAGTGCTCGTGCTCCCTCGCTTCTTTCAGAACTCCAGATTGTTGAAGCTCCTTCTTGAAGCGCTTCAGAGCGCTATCGATCGATTCGTTCTCCATTACCTTGACCATAAAATGATCGCCTCCCTTAGAGTGTCGCATGTCAGTGTACCAAAGCTACACTGCGAAATGCAAAAGTTACTTTTTCGACTTTGCGCGAGCCGGGTTGATGATGACTCCATCAAACACAGCTGCGTTACTGGAAACTTTGCTTCCGCGCCCTACCACGCATCGAACCAGCATTGTATCGGCTTCTACCACAGCATTATTCCATAGGATACTGTGATCCACAGTGGCATTGGCACGCACTTCGCAGTTCGAGCCTAGAACGCTGTTTTCCAACACTTTCGCTCCAGGTCCGATAATGCAGTTATCGCCAATAGTCACAGGATAACCGATCTCTGCGGTCGGGTCAATCTGAACATTGTCACCGATCCACATGTATTTTTTTACTTGCGGATACGGCATATCCAATTGTACCCGTCCAGCCATGCCGTCTACGTGGCATTGCTGATATGTCTTAAGGTTCCCCACATCCTTCCAATAGGCACTAGTTAGCAAGCCATAAAATGGCTTTTTTTGTTCGATCAGCAAGGGCATCAGATTCTGGCCAAAGCCGTAGGTTGTGCCCTTCGGTATCAGATCGAAAATCTCAGGTTCAAAAACATAAACGCCGGTGTTAGCGGCATTGCTGAATATGACTTCGCCCTTAGGCTTTTCCATAAATCGAGTAATGCGTCCGCGTTCGTTCATGAGGGCGATGCCATATTCACTGGCATCATCAACAAGGCTTAGGGCGATTGAAGCAATCGCCTTCTTGTCCTTGTGAAATCTCACCAATCTACCCAGATCGAGGTCGGTGATGTCATCACCACCGATCACAATAAAGGTATCGTCGAAGAACTCTTCACTGCGTTTGACACTGCCTGCGTCGCCCCACAGTCGTTCTTCGTACTTAAAATACAGATTGACACCAAGATCCTTGCGGTTTTTGAAATGAGCATCAATCTGCTCACCGAGATAGTGCAGGTTCACCACTATTTCGTCAAACCCGTGCCGCTTTAGCAAGCGCACGATGTGCTCAATCACAGGCCGATTGATGACAGGTACCATCGGTTTCGGCAGGCTTCTTGTCAATGGATCAAGCCTGGATCCAACACCGGCCGCAAGAATCATTGCTTTCATAGGTATTCTCCTCAGACGAAACTTTGAATGAGAGATGCTACAGTCTGGATATTATCATCTGTAAGCTGCGGATGCACCGGAAGCGAAAGCACCTCGTTCGCTGTCTTTTCAGACATAGGGAAGCTTCCCTCCCCAAGACCCATGCTGGCGTAAGCCTTTTGAAGGTGCAGTGGATGAGGATAGTAGACTGCACTATCGACACCATTTTTCTGCAGATAGCTTTTGAGCTCATCACGCCGTGGTGTTGTGATGGTGTACTGATGGTATGTATGGTAGTTTCCGTCCACAACAACCGGAACCGCTACATCTGTCGAGGCCAGCATATCATTATAAATCGATGCATGACGCCGTCTATCCTCGGTCCACCCAACCATCATGGGCAGCTTAACGCACAACACAGCCGCTTGTATCTCGTCGAGTCGACTGCAATATCCGGGTATGTCGTAATAGTATGTACTGCTGCCGGTGCCGTGTACTCGTAAACGGCTTGCGACATCGCCAATGGCATCACTATTAGTGACGATCATGCCGCCATCACCAAAGGCACCCAGGTTTTTAGTTGGGAAGAAGCTTAGTGTGGCTGCATCACAGTTCAAGGCTAGACCCTTATGGTTTTGACTGCACATGATGGCTTGAGCACTATCCACAATATGCAGCAGCCCGTATGAGTTGGCTAACTTCTGAAAGCCAGCCCTGTCAGTCATCTGCCCGTACAGGTCTACAGGTAGTATCGCCTTAGTTTTGGCCGTGATGAGTGGCTCAACAGTTGCAGGTTCGATGAGGAATGTGCGTGGGTTGACGTCAGCAAATACAGGAACCGCTCCAAGCCTCACGATCGACTCGGCTGTGGCGACAAATGTGAAGGGTGATGTTATCACCTCATCTCCGGTGCTTACACCCGCTGCTGCGAGAGCGATTTCGATAGCATCAGTGCCGCTAGCACACGATACACCATATTTGGCATCGCATATTTTTGCGATGTCTGTCTCAAGTCCGGTCACGTTCTTTCCCATCACGAACCAACCGCTGTTCATGATGCTGGCTAACACTGGGTCTAGTTGCTCTTTGATCTCTCGATACTGAGCTCCCAAATCAGCCATGCCGATGCGCTTATCTATAGTCATCCGATGTTGTTATCCTTGGTAAGATTTATGCATGAGTTCCATTGGCTAGAACACCGTTCAGCTGTGTACCTTGGGTGATATTACTTCCTGCACCCAGCACCACACCATCAAGTCTAGCAGATGGTCCAATAATGCACTCACTGTCAATTATACAATTGTTCACTACAGAATCGGCAGCTATATGAACATTTGGCATCAGAACCGTATTATTCAACTCCACGCCAGCTTCTACACGGCATCCTTCGGCTACCACAACATATCCATGCAACACTGCTTTGGGATCGATATATGCTGTCGGCATGATGGCGGTTGGGTTTTGGTATGGCAGCTTCCCTGTCAGCAAAGCTTCAGTCACATCCATCAACTGTGATGGCCGCCCCACATCGGTCCAGTAACCATCCATAGGCATTGCATAGAGACGTTCTTCATGGTCCATCAGTGTTGGAAAAGTCTCGCGTTCAAATGAAACCGGTCGGTCGTCAGGTATCAACTCCAACAGTCTTGGAGAAATGACATAAAAACCTGCATTGATATAGTCGTCACCTTCATGGAAGTCAGCGTCAGGATTCAAAGATGCCAGCGTCTTCTTCTCCGCTTCAGATGGTTCCGTCCAGCTTTGTATGCTCATGTCACTGTCGATTACGATCTTGCCGAACGGATTAGGACGTGGGATGGGCGTCAACGCGATCGTGCAGGTGGATGACTTTGCCAAGTGAAAAGCGATGATCTGCTGCAGGTCAAACCCGCAGACTATATCGCCGTTAAAGACCACAAAATCCTCTTGATACCAAAGCTGACTGGCTGCATTGCGGATAGCACCACCTGTACCCAGAGGGCTCTCCTCGATGGCATAGCGCATCTCAACGCCGAAGCGAGAGCCATCACCAAAGTGTTCCTCTATCTTTTCCGCCAGGTAGTTCGTGGCAAACACGATGCGGTCAACGCCGTGCAATCTAAGCTGCTCTACCTGGTATTCAAGCAGAGGCTTATTGACCACCGGAATCAGTGGCTTCGGACGTATATAGGTCAGAGGACGGAACCTGGTCCCCTTCCCCCCTGCGATGATAATTCCTTGCATATGACGCCTCCTTTGACTAGACTAGCTGTCGGTGCCCAGAAGTTCGCGGACATAGTCCTTGTTATCGAAGTCCTTTAAGTCCGCCGCTGTTTCGCCTAAGCCTATCAGTTTGATCGGTAGACCGAGCTCCTGAGTAACCGAAAGAACAGCTCCACCTCTGGCGGTTCCGTCCAGCTTTGTAAGTACAATACCCGTTATCGGCACAGATTTGGCGAATTCCTCGGCTTGACGGATCGCATTCTGTCCGGTGGTGGCATCAATGACCAACAGGATTTCGTCTGGAGTGCGGCCAAGGGCCTTTTCCGCCACTCTGATGATTTTGGTCAGCTCACTCATCAGATTGGACCGATTATGAAGCCTACCGGCGGTATCCGCCAGCACTACATCGTAACCCTTCGCTCTGGCCGAAGTGATCGCGTCGAAGATCACTGACGATGGATCACCTCCTGGCTGACTTGTCACGATGGCTGCTCCTGTGCGCTGCGCCCAAACCTCAAGCTGCTCAATTGCCGCGGCCCGGAATGTGTCTGCCGCTGCCAGCATCACTTTGTGGCCCTCGTTGGCGAAGCGTTGGGCTAGTTTGGCGATGGTGGTTGTTTTCCCTACCCCATTCACGCCAACAAATATGAAGAGAGTGGGGTTGTGTGTGATACGGCTAAGAGGCTGTACATCGAACCTCTCGAGGCGTGCAGTCAATATCCGTTCCAGGCCCAGCTTGACCTCGGAGGCATCTTTCATGCGCTCATTTTTAACTGTCTCACGCAGCTCGGACAGCAGCTCATGTGTGAGATTTACATTCACATCGGCACCTAATAACGCCTCTTCAAAATCGTCAAATAGCTCCTCATCGATCTTCCCTCGTCCAGTGATGAGTGTATCGATCTTGTGAAAAAGGTCCTTGAATATACCAAAACGCATGTTGCGATCCTCTATTTTATAATCTTAAGGTTGGCCAGTGAGGCTAGCAGCTTTTTAATGCCTTGCTGAGGGAATACCACCGTGACGATGGCATCATCTCGAGAAGGCTCCACCTTCATCACCACACCATCGCCAAAGCTGGGGTGTTTGACCCGTTGGCCCACCCGGATACCTGGCGTTTTGGGTGCCGGTTGATGGAGGGGCTTGGCAGGTCGCGATGTCATCACATCGGCTGCTCTTGTTAATACTGGCTCAGGAGTGAATTCTGGCTGCTGGTCAAATGCTGAAGGTTTGACACCAGAGGCCAGGTGAGCAGGTGTCATCATCATCACGAGCTCTTCCGGTATCTCACGCAGAAACCTTGAAGGAATCATCGGTCTGCTTTCACCGTAGATGCTTCGCAGGGTCGTAAATAGCAGATAGGCCTCTTCTTTAGCACGGGTAAGTGCCACGTAGAACAACCTGCGCTCTTCATCCATGTCCGCTTTCGAGCTGTCACCGCGTAACAGCGGGAAAATGCTCTCCTCCATACCGGCTACGAAAACTACAGGGAACTCCAGCCCCTTCGCGGCATGGACGGTCATCAGCGACACATGATTGCCATTGGTGTCCGCCGAGTCAATATCACTGACCAGTGCGACCTGCTCTAAAAATGCAGGTAGACCGCCACTGCCTTCTTCAGAAACATCAAATTGGTTAGTGACTGAATATAGTTCGCCTACATTGTCGCGTCTGGCCAGGGTTTCCGCGTCGGTTCCACGCCCCAAGTATTCTAGATATCCGGTGGCTTCCACCAATGTTTTGACAAGCTCCGAAACACCCACGCGCGTGGCCATCTCCTGCAACTCTGCGATCAACTGAAGGAACTGACCTAGACCAACAGCCGCTTTGCCCTTGAGCAATCTGTTCTCATGTGCCATTTGGAGGGCCTCAAAAAGGGGTCGTCGTATCGACTTGCTCTGCACAAACAGCGCATCTATGCTGGTCTGACCAATACCGCGGGTCGGTAAGTTGACCACCCGGCGCACGCTCTCTGTATCGCTGGGGTTCACCACCACACGCAGATAGGCCAGTAAGTCTTTGACTTCCTTACGCTGGTAGAACCTTAAGCCGCCGATCACCTGGTAGCGCAACTGATGAACCATGAAGGCTTCTTCCAGGGCCCGTGACTGCGCGTTTGTGCGGTATAACACGGCGTAGTCACGCAGTTCGCGTCGACCCTTTTGCCACTCCAGGCTGATCCGTTGGGCGATGCTTCTGGCCTCTTCGCGTTCAGAGGTCAACTGGCATATGCCGACGAGCTCGCCTTCGTCCTTCTGAGCAAAAAGCCTTTTGCTGGCTCGCTTTTCATTTTTACTGACCACATGAAAAGCCGCATCTAAAATCCGTTGGGTCGAACGATAATTCTTCTCAAGGTTTACAACCTTTGAGTTCGTAAAGTCCTTCTCAAATGAGAGTATGATATCGACATCGGCACCCCGCCAACTGTAGATCGCCTGATCGTCATCCCCCACCGCACAGAGGTTTCCGTGCTTCGCCGCGATGGTCTTTACGATGTTATACTGCACCTTATTGACGTCTTGGAACTCATCCACCAGCACATGGCGGAACCGCTGCTGCAGAATATTGGTAGCCATGCCGTTCTTTTGAAGCAGCTTCAGAGCATACACAAGCAGGTCATCAAAGTCCAGAGCACGGCACTGCACTAACTCCCGCTGGTAGTGGTCATAAACGCTGCCCACGGTCTGTGTCCAGGGATCACTGCGAACGATGTCAGCCGGCATCTGCATCTGCTCTTTGGCTTTGCTGATGGCACCTAGAATGCCCCGTGGGGCGAACTTCTTCGGGTCAATATTCAGGTCTTTCATGATGCGGTTCACAAGGGCTGTCTGGTCACCATCGTCATAGATCACAAAGTTGGGTTCGATGTTGATCTCCGAACCGTACATCCGCAGCAGACGCGCGCAGATGCTGTGAAAGGTGCCCACCCACATATTTTTAGCGATTCCGGCACCAAGAAGATGGTCGATACGCTCTTTCATCTCCCGTGCGGCTTTGTTTGTAAATGTGACGGCGAGGATTTCATATGGTGAGATACCAGAAGAAGAAATCAGGTTGGCCACCCGCATGGTCAAGACGCGGGTCTTCCCGCTTCCGGCTCCGGCAAAAACGAGCAACGGACCGTTTACGTGCAACACCGCTTCACGTTGCTCGCTGTTCAAACTCGAAATATCTAATTCATTCATCGTATATTCAGTGTACGGTACGGTCAGGTTCTCCACCAATCAACTTATCTAGCCAATCCAAACCCGCGTTCAAGTGTTGTTCCATACCGTTTGTAAGCCCCTCCCCCATTCCCATATCCTCTGCAGGCAAATGCAGTATGTATATATGGTCGAGGTTGCAGTTATCCTGTGATAGCAGAGCAAGCATGGTGAGTTGCCTGGGGGTAAGTCCGTGGCTATGATAGATCGTTTCGGCTTCGCATGGAAGCTTCACATCCTCAACACAGAAATTCTCCACAGCCACACTAGCGTCTATGTACACCACCTGACAGTAGTTGGTGATGGCCTCGCACAGCTCAGGGATTAGTTGATGACTGATCAAAAAACCCGTATCACCGACGTTGAGAACTGTGTGCTGATTTGGCTCCTCTTTCGTACCTAACCTGGCACATATCCGGCGAACTAACTCCGGTCCGGCACCGTCGTCTCGACGTAAAGGGTTTCCATAGCCTATAATGATAGTAGTGGGTGTGTTTTGTCTAGTCATGGCGCATCCCTATTATGCTACACGAACTGGAATATATCATGCATGAAGTCAGCATTATGGAGAGCATCCTGGAGACAGTCCTGGCTCATCCTGAAGTGCAATCCGCTCAAAAAGTGACTGCGTTGAGTGTCAGCCTCGGATCATTGTCGTCGATCGTCGAAGAGTCGTTACGCTTTGCATTTGACAGCATGACGGTCGATACTAAGCTGGAAGGTGCTGTGCTTCATGTGGATCACGTGAAGACGGTGTGCAAATGCAGACAATGCGAAGCGACGTTCACTCCAGCGGATCAAGGATACATCTGCCCTCACTGCGATGCCCAGGATGTAGACATTGTGCATGGCCGGGAAATACAGATCACATCCGTAGAGGTTGATGAATAGATGTCAGGAACAACCAAACGAACCATACCTATCGGAGAACCAGCACTTAAACGCAATGATGCACTGGCCGACCAACTGCGCAAGCTTTTCGCCGACCAACGGATGTTGGTGGTCAACATGTTGTCATCACCTGGCTCCGGTAAGACGGAACTGCTTAAGAAAACAGCAATGCATATCGGTGATAGAGCCAGGCTGGCAGTGATTGTGGGCGACCTGGCGACTGAGAACGATGCGGTACGCATACGGACGGCAGGAATCACCGCTATACAGATCGTCACTGGCGATGTATGCCATTTGGATAGTGAAATGGTGACCAACGCGGTTGCTCAGCTAGATACCTCCAAAGTGGACATACTCTTCATTGAGAATGTAGGTAACCTGGTATGCCCCAGCAGCTTTGATCTGGGTGAGGATAAGCGTGTTGTGCTGCTGTCCTGCACCGAAGGTGAAGACAAACCGCTAAAATACCCATCGATGTTCGCTACCGCCGATTTAGTCATTGTGAACAAGACGGATGTCGCTGATGTGATGGAATTCGACATACAGGCAGCCCGCCGATGTATCCAATCTTCAACTCCTCATGCCGCTATCTTGGAGACCAGCGCCAAGAAGGAGACAGGCATTAATGGATGGATCGATTGGTTGATGAGTGAACTCAACACCAAACGAAGCAATTCATGCAAGTAGTTCTTACCTATTTGGGTGTGGTTCAAGGGGTTGGGTTCCGCCCTTCTGTATATAGGCTGGCTACCGAGCTTGGTCTGTTAGGTCGTGTGTATAACGACCTGCACGGTGTGGTGGTCGAACTAGATGGTTCTGAAGAGTTGATCGATCAGTTCAAGCTGCAGCTTCCCATCCGACTACCGGATATCAGCCGCATTGATAAGCAAACCTGCAAGGAAATCTCGCCGGATCATTCATTTAGTGAGTTCAAGATCATGATTTCTGAAGTCGGTCTGTCAACAGCCAACCGCGTGGTCATACCCGCGGATCTCAGGGTTTGTCACGACTGTCTGCACGAGCTCAATGACCCGCATAACCGCAGGTATCAATATCCCTTCACCAACTGCACCAATTGCGGGCCGAGGTACAGCATCACTAAAGCATTACCATACGACCGATGCAACACCACCATGCATAGCTTCACTATGTGTGATGATTGCTCCAGGGAGTATCACGATCCATCAGACCGCAGATATCACGCCCAGCCAATCGCATGCCCTGCGTGTGGTCCCCATGTGGAACTCCATACACCAGATGGTGCGTTGCTGGCATCGGAAGGTCAGGCGATGGGCATGCTCAGCCAGTTCTTAGTTAGCGGATGCGTTGTGGCCTTGAAAGGACTCGGCGGATACCAACTGGTTTGTCGTGCTGATGACCGTGAAGCGGTGAACCGGCTTCGCATACGCAAACATCGTGAAGCCAAGCCGTTAGCCGTGATGGTAAGCAATACTGAAGAGGCACATCGTATCGCAATTATCAGTACCAGTGAAGAGGCATTACTACAATCACATATCGCACCGATTGTGCTTCTCTCACCACAGCATGGCTGCGCACTGGCCCCGAATGTCTCCGCAGACAGCCCAAGTGTTGGCGTCATGCTGCCAACTACCCCCTTACATCAGGTGCTGATGCAGGCGGTGAAGTTCCCAATAGTATGCACCAGTGCCAACATCAGTGACGAACCGATCTGCATAGACGATGATGAAGCCTACCAAAGACTTGGCAAGATCGCAGACTATTTCCTGACCCATAACCGCCCGATCTTGCGTCACTTGGATGACAGTGTGGCTATGGTGGTGGACGATCGCGTGATTTGGCTGCGTTCGTCCAGAGGACTCGCTCCAGTCACAGTGGAGTCAGCCACATGGCAGCAATCTATGGTGGGTCTGGGCGGGCACATGAAAAACAGCCTGACTATCATCACCCCGCCGCGGAGTACTACTACGCAGTATCTGGGTGATATGGACACCGTGAAGAGCCGTGATGCCCAACGCTTCGAACTTGACAGATTACACGAACTGTATCCACTGGATCATCAGCCGCTGGTAATTGGAGATATGCATCCAGACTACCATACACCCATTCAGCCCACACACCGTGTCCAACACCATCACGCACATATCGCCTCTGTGGTTCTGGAAAATGGCCGTCCGCTTCCTGCGTTTGGCGTTTGCTGGGATGCGACTGGATATGGGCTTGATGGCACCATCTGGGGTGGTGAAGCACTGGAGATCACACCAAAGCAAACCATCCGTCGTGCTCATTTCCGGAGCTTTCCCCTGCTCGGAGGGGACCAGGCAGCCAAACAGACCTGGCGTCCCCTACTGGGTATGTTAAGTGAGATTCATCTGGACAACGGCGAACCACCCGAATACGGCAGGTTCGCCGGGATATCGGAACCGCAGGCAAAGATGCTCATACAGGCCATCAGAAGCGGATCACCAGCCCGCTGCAGCTCGGTGGGGCGGATGTTTGATGCCATGGGCTGCCTGCTTCATGTCGATCAAGGTAACCGGTTCGAGGGTGACACTCCGATGCGGCTGCAGATGCTAGCCGAGCGACAGACCAGCACGGTTAAGCTGCCGGTGGAAGTCACAACGACTGAAACATCAATGGCCTGGACCATCTATGGTGAACTGAGCCAAATCTCAGAGCCCGGTATCCAAATTGACTGGGAACCTATGCTGAAGACCGTGATGCAACTATCGTGCTCTGGAGTGCCTGACACCGTTCTGGCACGCTCTTTTCACAAATGGCTGGTGGATTGTTTACTTGAAATCACTTCCCATATTCAGCACAATGAAATAGTGATATGCGGTGGGTGTTTCCAAAACAGGCTGCTTACCGCAATGACAATCGAGGCACTCAGATCAGTTAATAAGTCTGCACTAATGCCCATCAATCACCCCATGAACGACGGCGGTTTGTCTCTAGGGCAATGCGCCGCGGTCACACTATCGAATTACGAGACGGAGTAGATCAGAAAAATGTGTTTGGCCGTACCTGGCAAGTTAGAAAGTGTCAATGATCAATCCGATCTGCTAAGAATGGGTGTGGTTGATTTCAACGGAACCAAGCGTGAGGTCAGCCTTGCCTTTGTTCCCGATGCGGTGGTTGGTGACTGGCTGCTGGTGCATGTTGGTGCCGCGATTGGGATAGTGGACGAAGAGGAAGCCCAGCAAACCTTGGCAGACTACCAAACCCTGCTTCAAGCGGAAGAGAGCTTCAATGGCCCTCAGTAAGGCGCAGCTTAAGGACGCCCAGGTCGTAAAAAGCCTCGTTGGCAAGATACGCCAGCTCCCAGGTCAGTTTCAGATCATGGAAGTGTGCGGCGGTCAGACACACAGCATTGTCCGCAATGGAATAGACCAACTTCTGGATGGCATAGTCACCCTTCTGCATGGCCCAGGATGCCCTGTTTGCGTGACCCCCTCGCACGTAATCGACCAGGCGATTCAGATTGCTCAGATACCCAACACAATCATCTGCACATATGGCGACATGATGCGTGTAGCTGGCTCCGGCCTCGACTTGCTGGCCATGAAGGCCAGAGGTGCTGATGTGCGCATCATCTATTCAGGCATGGAAGTGCTGACGATCGCGGAGCAAAACGCGGAGCATCAAGTGGTGTTTTTCGGTGTAGGGTTTGAAACCACCTCACCCATGCATGCGGCATTAGTGCTGATGGCAGAGCAGCGGCATCTCACCAACATATCGTGGTTATTCTCCCACTACCGTGTGCCGCCGGTTCTTGAGGCGTTACTCTCACAGTCCGACTGTCCGGTGCAAGGTTTCCTCGCGGCGGGTCATGTGTGTACGGTGATGGGCACTTGGGAATACGAAGCCATATGTGAAAAGTATCACATACCTATTGCTGTGTGTGGGTTTGAACCCGTTGAGATACTGAGTGCCAGCTACTCGTTATGCCAGATGATAGCCAAAGGTGAGGCTGGAGTCAGTAACGACTACAAGACCGTAGTGAAGCCTGAAGGTAACGAGCGGTCTCAGCAGATTCTGTCACAGGTATTTGATGTCTGCGACCAACCGTTCCGAGGGATTGGAACCATCCCTGCGGCTGGGTTTGAACTGAAGCAAGAGTATAGACATCTCGATGCCAGGCATCGTTTCGCGATACAGATTGTGGAGACGGAACCATTCACTGGCTGTCAAGCCGGTGAGGTGTTACGTGGCCGGATCAAGCCAAACCAGTGTCCCCTCTTCGGCGTTACATGTGACCCAGATAGGCCAAAAGGCGCCCCTATGGTGAGCGGAGAAGGTGCCTGTGCCGCGTATTATCGCTACCGACGTATTGAGGTGTTGCTTTGAATTGCGCCTTACCCTACCAGGAACGTAACATCATCACCCTGGCCCATGGCGGCGGCGGGCGTGTGTTCCACCAACTGCTGGCCGGTGAAATATCCAGCCGGTTCCCTAAAGGCTCAGGGCATGATGCGGCCACATTCCCCACCTCAGGCAACTGGGCGATGACCACAGATTCGTATGTCATCACCCCGCGGATATTCCCGGGTGGCGATATCGGTAAGCTGGCGGTCTGTGGCTCGGTGAACGACCTAGCCATGGGTGGTGCCAAGGCGAAATACCTGACACTTGGACTGATCATCGAAGAAGGGCTGCCGATGGATGAATTGCGGATTATCCTGGACAGCATCGCCAGCACCTGCGCTCGAGCTGATGTGGACATCATCACAGGCGATACCAAGGTCGTGGACCGCGGCCGTGGAGACGGTCTTTACATCAACACCACAGCGGTCGGCGAGGTGCTCTCCCATCACTTCGTTCATCCGAACCAGGTGAAACCCGGTGATGTGGTCATCGTGAGCGGAGATGTCGGCAGGCATGGTGCAGCAGTAATGGCTAGCCGCCAATCACTGCAGTTCGACAGCGAGATCACCAGCGATTGCGGGTTATTGCATGAGACCGCCCTGGAGCTTTGCCAGTCCCTGGAAGTGCATTGCATGAGGGACCTGACTCGCGGCGGCCTTGCCAGTGCGCTGATTGAAGTGGCACAAGAGTCAGGCACGGGCACGTCCATTTCCGAGGAGCTGATCCCGGTCACTGAGCACGTTGCATCCTTTTGCGATATATTAGGATTAGATCCCGTCTATGTGGCCAATGAAGGCCGCTTTGCGGTGTGGCTGCCAGCTTCTGAGGTCGATCAAGCGTTAAAAATCATGCATCACCATGAGATATCATCTGGTGCCTGCGTCATCGGGGATGTTAGGCAGACAACAGCCTACCCTGTCACAATGGTCACACCGTATGGCACCCATCGCCCGCTGGACATGATGAGCGGCGAGCAACTCCCAAGGATTTGTTAAAGGATTGACAAGAACACCAACGGGTCACAACCCATTTTCGGTCAGCATTCTAGTGGCATATGGGCTAGAGTCACAGATTGATCTGTCTGCCTGCCTTTCCGCCATCAAAGCGGGCCAAAGCGTGAGCTATATAGCATCACCTTCTGAACTGCCTGTCATATGTAAAGCGATTGACCAATGCCACCATGTCATGCCATATGTCAACATCACCTGGGCCAATTTCACCCAGATGACCGCACACCACCAAGATGCATTGATCATCCCATTGTGCAGTCTGTCTCATATGCCGTCCGTCCCTCAGGGCGAAATGAGCATCTACTACGCCTTTGGAACTCACACAGGCAGGATCATTGGCCGTCAACTGCGCCAAATGGGTTACCCTGGCAGCCACATCATCGAGTTTGACGACGGAACATGCCTGACGGTCGACCACTTAGCTGATGGTAAGCTGACCACTAAGTGGCCTGTTTGGGTGACGGTACCCGCGCTGCACATCACACAACGTTCTGATGTACAAGGCCTGCTGGATATCGTCGCCAAACTACGATCACCGGACGGCTGCCCATGGGACAGAGAACAAGATCATCTCACCCTTCGCCCCTGCATGACTGAAGAAGCTGTGGAAGTGATCGACGCCATCAACGAAGGCAGCCATGAATCGCTTGTGGAAGAGCTGGGTGACGTATTACTTCAAGTGGTGATGCACGCTCAACTCCTATCGGAAACAACCGAATACGACATCAATGATGTGGTCAGGACTATTTGCGAGAAACTGGTACGTCGGCATCCGCATGTATTCGGTAGTTTAGAATTAGTTGATTCCCAAGCTGTTCTTATCAACTGGGATGCGATAAAATCTAAAGAGAAAGCGGATAATGAAACTAATGGCTCTATTCTGAAAAAGAGCAAGATGTCATTGCCTGCCCTCGCCTACGCACAGGACGTATCGAAGCGAGTCGCCCGTGAAGGGTTTGAGTGGCAGGAGTTTCAAGGCGTACTTGACAAACTTGAGGAAGAGATACAAGAGCTTTTAGATGCCAAACGGCGCAACGTGACGGACGACATTGAAAATGAAGTCGGCGATGTGCTGTTTACTGTCGTGAATCTGGCACGTCATCTGGGCGTAGATTCTGAACAAGCACTACGCAAGATGGTGGGCCGATTTAGGAAGCGGTTCGAGGCCATGGAAATAATGGCCCGAAACGACCAAAGGGAGCTGCGTTCCCTAAACGCAGAAGAGTGGGACGCATTATGGCGGTCTGCCAAAATGTGCTTAGAATCCACTTAACGCTGGCGCAGCGTAAAACGCATATGCATTATCTGAACCAAACCAAAGCAAGACTAAACTAAGAAACTAAGGTGAGAAACATGCCGTCAACAAAACGCGTTTACCTATTTGCCGAAGGCAAAAAAGAGTGGCGCGACCTCCTGGGTGGCAAGGGTGCTAACCTGGCCGAAATGACCAATATCGGCCTGCCCGTGCCTCCAGGCTTTACCATCACAACCGAAGCATGCAACGAATACTATGACAACGGCGTACAGATTCCCGAAGGGCTATGGGAAGAAGTCGACGTAGCCATGGCTCGCATCGAAGAGCAGGCTGGCAAGAAGTTTGGTGACCCCACCAACCCACTGCTCGTTTCGGTCCGTTCAGGTGCCAAGTTCTCCATGCCTGGCATGATGGACACAGTTCTTAACCTCGGCCTTAACGAAGTCACCCTGAAGGGTGTGATCGCTCTGACCGGTAACAAGCGATTTGGTTATGACTCCTATCGCCGCTTCCTCATGATGTTCTCCGACATCGTGCTTTCTGGTGACTACCCTGCACTGAAGAAAGACAAGTTCGAAGAAATCTTCGACGAACTGAAGGAAAAGATCGGTGCCGAGCAGGATACCGATGTAGACGCCGATCAGCTTGCTGAACTCTGCGAAGACTACAAAAAGTATTACAAGAGCATCATGGGAACCGACTTCCCAACCGATCCCCGTGAGCAGCTGCACCTGGCCACCGAAGCTGTTTTCAAAAGCTGGAACAATGAGCGAGCCTTCATCTATCGCAACCGCGAAAAGATTGACCATAAACTCGGCACCGCTGTCAACATCCAGACCATGGTCTTCGGAAACATGGGTAACGACTGCGGCACCGGCGTGGCCTTCACCCGTGACGCAGCTACCGGCGAGAACAAAATCTACGGCGAGTTCCTGATGAACGCCCAGGGCGAAGATGTTGTGGCTGGTGTTCGCACCCCAGAGCCAGTAGCCCAGCTTGAGCAAGAAAATCCTGCCATCTACAAAGAGTTCGTCACCTGGGCCAAAACCCTTGAGAACCACTACAAAGATATGCAGGACATCGAGTTCACGATCGAGAAGAGCAAACTCTACATTCTGCAGTGCCGTTCTGGCAAGCGCACCGGCGCCGCGGCTGTCCGCATCGCTGTTGAGCAGGCTAATGAAGGGCTCATCACCAAAGAAGAAGCTGTACTGCGCGTAACCTGCGAGCAGCTTGAGCAACTGCTGCACCCGCACCTCGTCAATACCAAGAAGCTGACCCCAATCGCTAAAGGTATGAACGCTGGTCCTGGTGGAGCTGTCGGCAAGATTGCCCTCGACTCCGAAACCGCCATCAAAATGGCTAGCGAAGGCGAGAACGTGATCCTCGTCCGCCAGATCACCAACCCTGACGACCTCGGCGGTATGTTGGCTGCCAAGGGAGTTCTGACCCAGTTGGGTGGCAAGACTTCCCACGCTGCACTCGTTGCTCGCCAGTATGGTATCCCCACAGTGTGCGGATGCGGTACCCTGCGAATTGACGATAGCAACCGGTCGGTCACCCTGGGTGGAGCGACCTACAAAGAAGGCGATGAGATCTCCATCGATGGTACGATTGGTCTAGTTTACGGTGAGGCTCTGGCTACCGAGCCCGCAACCGTGACCGGTTACTTCGGAACCCTGATGGAATGGGCAGACGGCTTCCGTAAGCTGGGTGTCCGCGCTAATGCCGACTCACCTGAGCATGCTCAGATGGCAATCGAGTATGGCGCAGAAGGTATCGGCCTTTGCCGCACAGAACACATGTTCATGGACGACCGCGTGCCAGCTGTCCGTGCCATGATCCTTGCTGAGACCGAAGCCATCCGCGATGCCGCTCTGAACCAGTTGCTGCCTCTTCAGCGCAACGACTTCGTTGGCATGTTCCAGGTAATGAAGGGTCTACCCATGACCGTTCGCCTGATCGACCCACCGCTTCACGAATTCCTGCCCAAGGCCGCCGATGTGCGTGCTGACATGCGCAAAATGATGGACGAGAACGCTTCAGGCGAAGCTCTAGCCGCAATGGCTACCATGCTCCGCAAGGTAGAAGACCTGCACGAAGAGAACCCAATGCTTGGTCTGCGCGGCGTGCGCCTTTCCATCTACTTCCCAGGCATCGTGAAGATGCAGGTTGCCGCCATCATCGGAGCCGCTTGCCAGGTGAAGAAGCAGGGAATCGACGTACATCCTGAAATCATGATCCCGTTGGTCGCCACCGTCACCGAGCTGAGCTACATCAAGAAGCAGCTTGTGGAAGTGGCTGAAGCAACCATGAAGGCCGAAGGCATCACGGTTGACTACAAGTTCGGCACCATGATTGAGATTCCTCGAGCTGCCCTGACCGCTGACGAGATCGCTGTAGAGGCTGAGTTCTTCAGCTTCGGCACCAACGACCTCACTCAGATGGCCTATGGCTTGAGCCGTGATGACGCCGGCAAGTTCCTACCGCTCTACATCGAGCAGAAAATCCTCAAGAACGACCCCACCGAATCCATCGACACCAAGGGTGTGGGCCGCTTGATGAAAATCTGTGTAGATGATGCTAAGGCCGTGAACCCCAAGATCAAACTGGGTATCTGCGGCGAGCATGGTGGTGATCCCGCATCGGTGATGTTCTGTCACTCGATCGGCCTCACCTACGTGAGCTGCTCACCCAAGCGCCTGCCCGTGGCACGTTTGGCTGCTGCTCAGGCCGCTCTTAGCGACAAAAAGTAAGGGTGCCGGGTAACCCCGGTTGTCCCCTATCGCGCCCCTCGCCTCCTTCAAGGAGGCGAGGGTTTTTGCATGTTGGGGTGTTGCTGCCAGAAGGTAATCGTAACTATGGTGTAGAACCTAACAATAGTTACTACTATTTTCGTGGGATGACATGCACCACAAGTTGATCGCAATCATTGCAATCGCGCTCTTATCATCATCTAGTTTCGCTGCACCAATGCTGTCGAACGGCGGATTTGAGGAATCATCTCCCAGTGCTGCCCTAACCGGCTGGAACTGGTCGACATCAGCAGATAACACCTGCGAGGTCAGCACCTACCAGCCCCACTCCGGAAAGCAGTGTCTCAAGCTGACCAGCCGCTCCTTCATCACCCCGTTCAAATATGGACGCTTAGTTCAAAATGTGCCAGTGATCCCCTCTTCCGAATATGAACTGAGCTTCTGGGTAGCGGGCGATACGGTTGGCTCCGGCAATCACCTGACCGACTGGGGTACCTACATCGTGAATGTGCCCGACAGCAGCTATGCGTGGCGTCGAGTCAGCATCCGATTCTCGACAAAGACTAATCAAACCTTAGTCCCAATTGGACTGAACCTGGTCAACACCGCTAAGGCACTCTATATTGATGACATTAAACTAGTGGCTGTTGGTACGGCTGTGGTGGCCGATGGGGTGAGGACGAATATCACCGCTCCCGCTGACTACCTGGCCAACGGCGCGCCACTGTCTGGAGCGATCAGTTACGAAGCATCTTCAGGCAAGTCATTCAATGTCCATCTGGAAGTCACGGGTCGTGCGGGTAAAGTCTACGATACTCAGGTCAGCGTCATCAGCGGTGACGGCACACTGCCCATCTCGCTGAAGGTACCTAACGATACCTCTTCCACACTCTTGCTAAAATACAGCTTGTCCACCTCTGACGGTGTCCGAAAACAGAGCATCACCAAGCAGATTCGCGTGCTGAGCGCGGCTAGCATCCTGACGCAGCTCACAGCTCTATCGAAGGAGGCAACCCGCCTGAAGCGGCTCCTGGCCGTGTGCCAGGCAAAAAAGTTGCGATGTGACTACCCATTGGCCACAAGCACTATGCTGAGCCAGTTCATGCCGTTTGTGAAGGCAGATGTGAAGGCTGGTGAATTCGTTAGGGCACAGCAGAATGTTACCGATATGCGCCAGTGTGCTGCTAAAGCCATCAAGGAATTGACAGATGCACAAGCCCACCCATCATTGGCGCCGGTCGTTATGAGATATCAGTCCAGCCCCATATCGATCAAGAACGGTGCTTTTGAAGCGACTAGGGTAGATTCTTTAGGCAAAGTATCGAAAGGACCAGTTTTCTTCAACGGCTACGGTCACTTCGCTCAGCTTCGAAGAGACCTCGATAAGTTTCCTAAATACGGCATCAACATCATCCAAGTTGAGATCGGCCCCAATGCGGTACTGACCGGGGAGAACAAAATCTCATATGAGAATATCAAGGAGCTGCAGGGGCTGCTTGACCGCGCCGCCGCCCGTAACATCGCGGTCAATGTGCTGATCTCACCCCACTACTTCCCAGACTGGGCGATCAAGAAGTGGCCTCACCTGACGCTGGGAAGAGGTGGGTTCCTTGGTTATACGCCCGATGAGCCTGAAGCAAAGCAGGTTCAAGCACAGTTTCTTAAAATACTCATTCCTTCTATCGCCAACAAACCAGCGCTGCATAGTATCTGTCTGAGCAACGAGCCTGTGCTTGACAATGTGATGCAAGCTCGCAATACGCCGGAGTTGTGGCACGCTTACCTTCAGCGCAAGTACGGCACAGTGTCAGCTTACAACAGCGTCGCGAAGGGAACCTACACCAGTTTCGATTCCGTTCCTTTGCCCGATATGTCGGATCGGCAGAGCCAGGGATACGCCGAATACTGCTTGTTCAATCAACAGCGATTTGCGGCCTGGCATCAGTTCCTGGCGGATGAGATCCACAAGATCGCACCGAAAATCCCTGTCCACGCCAAACTGATGATCTGGACTTTCCAGCAGCGTGAAACAGCCCCATGGGGTTCAGACCCGGAGCTGTTCAGCCGGTTTTCCGACATCAACGGCAATGACTGTATCTTTTGGCAGGACACAGATGACCAGTGGATCAGCCAATGGATGGGGCAGACCATAGGTTACGACCTTCAGCGTGCCTTCAAGCCTGTGCCAGTATTCAACAGCGAAAATCACATCACCGTCGACCGTTCGACCAACTATGTTAGTCCGATCCACTACCGCTCTGTGCTTTGGCAAGGTGCTATTCATGGCCAGGGTGCCACCACAATATGGGTATGGGAGCGCGGGCAGGACAAGAAGAGCGACTTCTATGGTAATGTGATGGATCGTCCTGGGTGTGTGGACTCCACCAGCCGCACCGCCCTTGACCTGATGCGTTGCGCTGATCAAGTGGCTGCCCTCCAGCGTGAACCCGCGAAAGTGGCGATCGTCTACTCCGTCGCGAGTGCCATCAACAGTCCTGATCATATCAACAGCCTGACCGCCATCTACCAGTCGCTGCTTTTCAGTGGGTTGCGGGTCAGTTTTATCAGTGACCGCCAGCTAAGCGAAGGCCAGGGCAAGCAGTACAAGATGATCATCCTACCCAATACCACGCGGTTGCCTATTAAAGCCATGGAGACTCTCGAAAACTTGGTCACCACCACCCAACTAGTGGTTCTCGGTGACAAGCCGGTCCACGACCAACTAGGAAATCCGCTTCCTGCCACTCTGGTTGGTACCTCATGGATGCACATCGACAACGGACAGACACCTCAACAGATCCGAGACACTCTTCGACCCATACTGTCTGGTTTGAAGGTTTTGCCGACCATTCAACCGATGGACACCGTCGGCAAGCATGCTGTTTGGGGTGTTGAGTGGCTCACGACAAAGTCGGGCGGAAAGAGATACGTAAACATCGTTAACTGGACTCCAAAACCTGTCAAGCTAAATATGAGGCAAGACGGTAAAGCGGTCAAACTACGTGTGATAGCACCATTGGGTGCCAGCACCACCGAACTCACCCCAGGACAACCCATCCTGGCAGAGATACTACCATGATTTCGGGGTATCGTCACACTTTAACTGGAGAACAGAATCAATGAAACAAATGAAGACGGTGTTAGTGATATCCCTCATACTATCAGCATTTGCCATTCCGGTATTACCGGCCCATGCCGCATTCCGGCCTGACGCCAACAAAAAGAAGTTCATCGCCAGCGGCTGGCACATACCTGCCGCAAGCTACATCCGAGAGCATGTCGCTGATATGGAGAAGCTGCCGTTTGATGGACTTATCATCGGCACATTCTATCCATACTGGCAGAACATGCGTGACCAGCATGAAGAGCTCGCCAAGTTCGTAGCCGATATGAAGGCCACTCACTTTGTGAAGTTCACTGACAACTTCATCGGTGTGGAGTCAGGGAATGATGGCGCATTTGACTGGTTCGATGACGCCCGCTGTCGGCAGCTTGTTGACAACTGGCGCACCCTGGCTAGAGCTGCGAAACAGGCGGGCATGAAAGGATTGAAGATCGATCCCGAGTGTTATGAAGGGCCCTCACTGTATAACTATGAGACTTTGATGCACCGGTCTACAAAAACGCCGGAGGAGTATTCGGCGAAGGTGGAAAAAGTGGCGTCACAGATCATGGTGGCGATCAATGAAGAGTATCCTGACATCACATTGATGTATTACTTCGGACCATCTGTGGTGGGCTACCCGCGCAACCTAAAAGGCTGGTGCGGCATGATGCCTGCCTTTGTGGACGGCATGATCAAACATGCTAAGAAAGGCTTCAAGATCATCGATGGGTTTGAGCAGGCCTACGGGTATCGCACCGAAAAACAATATGCTGAGGCGCGTCAGAAGATGGTTGACACTGCGAAACACAGTGCTTATCTATCAGCCTATCGGAAACATGTGCAGGTGGGATTCTCCTATTGGCCAGATCAGATGGCAGGCAATCCGACCATAGGCCGCAAATCATTCGACGCCAAAGAGATATCCAACAACTACTATCTGCCCGATGAAGTCGCGTATGCAGCGAACAACTCACTGCGATATGCCGATGAGTATGTATGGATGTGGGCTGAATCGTTGGACGTATGGAACAACGCCATGATGATCTATGATCAAAAAGGTGCGATGCATTACGAACCAGTACCCGCCGCATACATCGATGCCTTGCGTCGGGCCAGAACGGGGATAGTGCCCAAACCACCCAAGCGTCCCTTTACTGGAGCGGTGACCGTCACAGTGAAGGATCTGGGCGAAACGGATGATGCCGTGGTATTTGGAGACCTCTGGGGCAAATACTCTGAAATAGCCGATCTCCCGCTGACATGGAAATTCATGCCTGATGAAGACAACAAGGGCCAAAAGGCTGGATTCTTCCGAGCGGACTACGATGACACTCAATGGAAAGATATCCGGATCGGCGACATATGGGATCAGCAGGGTCATCCGGAGCTCATAGGGTATGGCTGGTACCGTGTGCATTACACAGCTCCTGTACTCAACACCAAATCCACACTATATCTGGCGTTTGGAGCCATTGATGAGAGTGCCTGGGTGTATGTGAATGGCAAACTGGCCGGCGTTCATGACATCGACCCAGATGCCGGCTTTAAGGAGCGGTTCCTGATCAATGTCTCGAAATTCATGAAGCCTGGTCAGGTCAACACAATAGCGGTCAAGGTCAAAAACACCACAGGTGCCGGCGGCATCTGGCGTAGTGTGAAGTTGATCACCACAAAATAGGGTCTGCTCACGTTAATAAGTCGGAGGACAGTATGAAAAAACTGATATCTATATTTGCTTTAGTTACAGCTATATGCAGCATTTCGAGTGCCGATACCTACACATATAGCCAACTCATCGATCGGTTGACTAACCTGGAAACACTGGCTACACTTCCGCAGGATGGTGAGAAATGCGCTCAGTGGAGCAGTTGGGACCGGGACAGTAAGTATGATGCCACCACAGGTAAATATGTAGCCTGGGATGCGAATGGTGACAACGCTGGCATCATTCGAACTGAAGGCGATCTGCTGGTTCTCGGGGAGATCACGGGCCCGGGAGTGATCTGGCGGACATGGTCAGCAGCACCGACAGACGGCCGTGTGATGATCTACCTTGATGGCTCCAGTACGCCTGCCATCGACATGCCGTTCAAAGACTATTTCAATTCCGGGCGTCTGCCTTTCAACTACCCGGGGCTTGTTCATGAGGTGTCTCAGGGATGGAACAACTACATTCCAATCCCATTCGCTAAGTCCTGCAAGATCGTGGCTGAGAAGAACTGGGGCAACTACTACCACTTTACTTACACCAGCTATCCAGCAGGCACTGTGCTGCCGACCTTCAGTATGGACTTACTGCGTCAAAATAGAACGCAGCTCAAACAGGCTGACCTTGCGCTCAGAGCCAATCGGGGTGATGATCCTGCCGGTGTGCGGCCGGGATCCGTCACGAAGAACCTGAACATCAACCTGCCATCGAAGAAGAGTGTCACTGCCTTACGGCTCACTGGCCCACAGGCCATCACAGCCATCAAAATGGGAACACAGCTTACGGCGCAGCAGCTCCGGCAAGTCGTCATGCGCATCAAGTGGGATGGTGAAGCCTCCCCCAGCGTCTGGTGCCCCATTGGCGACTTCTTCGGCAGTGCGCCGGGGGTTAACACATACCGGTCGTTACCGCTGGGTGTCACAGATGACGAGATGTATTGTTACTGGTACATGCCTTTCGACAAGAGCGCGGTCATCGAGTTCTCCAATGACGGTAAAGGCGCGGTTCCGCTGTCACTTAGTTTCACCACGGCTCCACTTCGACAGGGTGCGCAGAATCTGGCCAGGTTCCACGCTAAATGGCACCGCGACGCCTTTCTGCCATCAGAACCCGAACGGCAGATCGACTGGCCAATCTTGAAGACCACTGGCTCAGGCCGATTTGTAGGAGTGGCTTTGAATATCTACAACCCTGGCGGGGGCTGGTGGGGTGAAGGCGACGAGAAATTCTGGGTCGACGGCGAGAAGTTTCCTTCCACTATCGGCACCGGCTCAGAGGACTATTTCGGGTATGCCTGGTGCAATCCCGCACTGTTCCAGCATGCCTATCACAACCAGACCCTCAATCAAAACTCCAATGCCGGTAATGTTTCGGTCAATCGCTGGCAGATCACAGACAATGTGCCCTTCCTGACGCAGTTTGAAGCGGACATCGAAAAGTATTTTCCGAACAGCAACCCCACGCTCTATTCGAGTGTCGCTTACTGGTATCTATCGCCAAAAGGCGTTGATCCGTATGGGCCTACTTCGCTTGCTGATCGCACTGGATATTACAAGTATGAGCCATATAAGGCACCCTGGGCAATTGAGGCCGAATCCATGCGTGTTGTGTCCGTCTCTGGAGGACAAACATCAGCACAGGCAATGGGTACTTTTGCAGGCAAATGGAGCAACGGTACCCAACTGTGGTGGACCGGAGCGAAGCCATCTGACAGCCTGGTGTTAGAGTTCAACGTAGCTCAGACAGGGACATACCAGCTTGGCATCCAACTGGCAAAAGCGGTCGACTACGGCATAGTGGAGCTCTCACTGGACGGTAAGCCGCTTGGAGCTCCCATCGACCTTTATCACGAAGGAGTTATAGCCACTGGCCTGATCCCAATGGGTTCTCACAGGCTTGATAAGGGGAAACACCAGCTCACAGCGCGTATCGCAGGAGCGTCTGAAAAGGCCGTCAAAGGCTACATGGTTGGGCTGGACTACATCAGCTTGAAGCCAGTCAAATAAATCGCAGTTAAAGTTAGGTAAGGCAAGGAATCATGGATTATCAATCGCACCGCGAACCGGTCTCGGACTTCTCTTTTGTGCATATATCGGATGAGCATATCTATCATGATGGTTCTCAACAAGCCATAGTGGAGATCGGTCAGCTCAAGCGAGTCGAGCTGCAGCCGTATGGAACCATCGCGGAGAAGCCGGAGTTCGTCATCGACACCGGTGACTGCACGGAATTCGGCGTCAAAGCCGGCGCGTATGAAACCATATGCGGGTTCTATCGCAACGCAGGTATCCCCCACTATCTGGCCGTGGGAAACCATGACCAAACCTGGGGGGCGCTATCCTACGAGATGCGAAAAGAGCACGGTGGGACCTACTATTCATTTGACAGACATGGTGTGCATTTCGCGATCCTGGAATCCGCAAGTCTTCAAGACCCTCGGCCAGCGTTTAGTCCTGAAGAGCTGAGTTGGCTTCAGTCTGACCTTGAGAAGGTTGGGCCGGATGCTCCTGTGTTTCTGGCCTTCCATCATCCGCTGAACGGCTCGGAATTTGCCAGCAGTTATGAGGTGGACCGGCTTCTTGACGTCATTCAGCCTTACCATATCGTGCTCATGATGGTGGGCCATGGGCACACTGCAGAACACTCGGTTTTTGCGGGTATCGATATGGTTCAAGGAGGATCTCCTTGGGGTGGACAACCCGGCTATCAGCTTGTGTCTATTCAAAATGGTATGCTGCGGGTCGCGTATAAGCTGACCGGAACTCCTGCCGCAACCATCCCGATGCTGGAAAAGTCCCTATCCGCTCCAGCCACACATGTCCCTGACATATCAGTCATATCACCGAAATCTGAAGAAACCGTAAGGGGCAAGTTCACGGTAGTTGCCCAGATTACTGGCGTTCCTGTGCTGAGTGCCGTGGTTGAAATTGACGGTGCCACCAAAGTCCAAATGTCACCATCCGTAAGTGGCAGGTATCAAGCCGATGTGGCGGCGACGTCCCTGGAGCCCGGAGCTCACACCCTAAGGTGCCTGTTCACAGGAGCAGATGGGGTGAGTTATCAGCATAGCAGCTGCTATTATACCCAATCTCCAGAGGTTGATGTGGTCTGGCGCACCAACCTGACGGCAGGCAGTAAAAGCACCCTTGCAATCGCAAAAAGTCTCGTTCTGGTAGGCGACAACGCAGGTACACTGCATGCGCTGCAACAGCGTACTGGTACTGAGGCCTGGAGTTACAAAGCCGGCGGAGCCATCGTTGGTGAGCCGCTGGTCAACGGGCAAGCTGTCATCGTGGGCGATGACAATGGGGTGTTGAGCTCGATCTCCCTAGCCACAGGACGTCCGGTCTGGAAATATGACTGCGGCGACCCCATCTACTCAACACCAGTGACTGACGGACGTCTGGTGTTTTTCGGATGCCGCAGTGGGGCGTTTTATGGTGTCGATATCAACACAGGCAAGCCTGTATGGAAGAAGAACCATGCCACCTACTGTATCGAAGCCAAGCCATTCATATCGGGTGATCGGGTTATCTTCGGAGCCTGGGACTGCTATATCTATTGCCTGGACTGCCGAGATGGAGCCCTGATCTGGAAGTGCATGTGCAAAGGGAGTGCAGAGGGGATTGCACCGGCTTACTACAGTGCCTCCGACGCTGGGCCTGTGCAATGCGGCAGCCGAGTTTTGGCCGCTGACCGAAAATACAGGCTGTCAGTCATTAACGCTCGCAATGGCGTGCTCGTAAAATCTCAAACGAGTGTGTCTGCCGTTTCATTATCCGCCGACAGCCGCACCGTGTATACGCGAGGTACCAACGGTAAACTAAGCAAGATTGATATCAATGGCCTACCGGTCTGGTCAGTCGACGCCCCAACCGACTCTATCCCCGCTGCCCCTTGCGAAAAGGACGGAGTGGTGTATGTCGCCTCAGGCAAGGGGCTCGTTAGCGCCTTCAGCGCCTCAGCAGGGCGCCTGCTTTGGAGTTACCAGGCCACGCCACGGATGTATATGTTCGCAGGTGTAGGTGTTGATTCAGGCGTGGCATACGTGGTCGGCTCGGATGGGATGATCACCGCGCTTCGCCCGAGGCGATGAACGGGGTTCAACGGTGATGATCAGGGACCTAACGCAAAGGCGCAAGGATTTTAACGCAATGGCGCAAAGAGGCAAAGACGCAAAGGGATTTATAAATGGCTGTCTGATGATAAATCCCGATAATGTCAACGCGATGTGATACGAATATCGACATATCTAATCACGATGACCACTATAATCCGTTCACAACTCTATGAATGCCGTGAGAGACATACTTCTCACCGAAATTGATAACTAATCCTAGTTTAAGCCCTGTTAGTCGCAGATATGTTAGTGTTTGCGCTTCGAAAATAGGGTTGTATGCTGCGACAGACTTGCATTCGATAATGACCTTGCCAGCTACAACCATGTCGACACGAAGTGGTGACGACAGTATCTGCCCTTTATATGATATAGGGAGTGACATCTGTCGTTCTACATTAAGTCCCTGATGATGAAGCTCCCACGCTAGTGCCTCTTCATATACGCTTTCTAGCAATCCCGGACCTCCAAGATTTCGATGGACCTCAATGGCGCATTTAACGATCAGCCGACTGATTACATTTTCAACATACTGAGCATCATAAGCACCATGACGATCACCTATCACTGTGTTTTCGTCAGGATCTATCGAAGTAATTCCATCATCGATACTGCGATTCTGTTCTTTTTCATTTTGATCGTGTCTATTCATATGTATTCTCACGCTCGAATCTGCCATCGCCAGCCACTTTCATTACTCCCCCTTTGCGTCATTGCCACTTTGCGTCTTTGCGTTAAAAGTATTATCGCATCGTTACATGACTACATCGCTACTCCTTGTACACCGCGTGCATGCCGGTGAACAGCAACTCGCCTTTCACCGCGTAGCCGGGACTGTCCACTAGTAACAGCGTGTCGACCTTCACAGGCATGACCATCGTCTCCGGATGATTCGCGGAACCGCCCCACTGCCCCATTTGGCCTAAATCGGTAAGGTCGCAACTCATCAAGCGCCACCCTTTGAAGTCTACACGCCCGAAGCTGGATTGATAAGTGCGCCCCATACGATCCACCAATCGAATATTGATGATACACTTGTTGCCATCACCGTATACCCACACCCCCATCGAGTCAGGTAACCTGGTGAACACCTGTGGAGTAGTCGGAACCAACCTCACGAACTTCCATCCGTTACCGTAGTCATATGTGTATTTCAGAGCTTGCCCTATGGGTAAGAGCGAGCTTTTCACTTCGGCGATACCTAACGAATGCGTCGATGCCACCTCAGGTTTCCCATCTACATAACTTACGAGCTTCAGAAGGTCGGCACTAACAGACTGCATCCGCATGCGTCCAGAATCTGCCATGAGCTGATTGCCTTTCAGCAGTACAACTCGTAGCAGTGCAGAGGTGTTCACAGGGATCTTCAAATTGGCGTAGATTTCACTGCCTGCACGCGTGATTGTCACCCCGTCTGTATTATCACCGCTGGTCAGCGGTACGGTTCGCTTGGTGTTGGAGTATATAACAAGTTTGTTGTCAGATGAAATCCTCTCTACGCCTTTCAGAATCACTGTCAGGTGATCCACAGCGGTTCGCGAGAGGCTGAGAGACATCTCGTTCACGCCTATAAACATGATCTTTTGGTCGAACTGCATCTGACCGATGTGCAACTGCAGGCTCAAACTCTTCTCCACATCGTCTTGCCTTACCGGTGATGGTCCTTGCCAGTGGAAATATGCAGTCTTGCCAGGTCCGACTACTACCTCAGTTGGATCCGTAAACCGACCTGTCACATTGACCAGGTTGGTCACTTTCAACATATATTTCTGTGGTGAAGCAGACGGGTTAGTGACCCTGACGGAGAACTCAGGCCGCATCGATGTGTTCGAAACTCCGCACTTAATGAATGTTCTATGATTTACTACTTGCCAGTCGGCTTCTGCACGGAGTCGTAAGGCCTTGGCCGGGATGATGAGGTAGACAGGCGATGATGTCAATCCGATGGATGGCATGCCTGGCACACTCACAGCGTGCGGTGCGGCGGTGGTCCAAGCTGCCAATTTGAGTAGGTTACCCGTGCCAAACATCAACAGATAATCATCCGGTTTGGAGGCGATTCGCTTGATGAACTTCATGCCGCGAAGAGCGGCTATCAGCTGTTTCGCTGTAGCATAACTTGGCTTTGGCTGGTAATCCTGCCGGACCGTTCCGAACCGATGCTCGTTGTAATTGGGGTCAGGACCATCATCATGCCAGTCATACCAGATCGAAACCGGTACATTCTGCGATAGGTTTATGAGGTACTGCCGCACAATATACTCACTCTGCTGCTTCTCCGTGTAGTTTCCGATTGCGGTCGAATAACCCCACTCACCCGATAATATCGGAATGTCCTGCCTGGATGGGTCGATCTGCGCGATGAGTTGGCGTAGTTTTTGGTATTCAGAAGCCACGGTTTCAGGAATGCCACCTCGATATGGGTGCACAGTGATGGCATCCACCAGCGGTAATAGGCCCTTTTTGAAACAGGCTTCCAGAAATCCAAGATCAATGCTAGCCGATGCAGGAGCCACACAGGTCGCATTAGGATCAGCTTTTTTGATGGCAGGGATCACGGCTTTAGCCAGGGCCACATACTCATCGGGGCTGGGTATCGGCTTCCAGAACCCAATATTGGGCTCATTCCACAGCTCCCACAATATCGGTTTGCCACGGTAGTGCGTTGCGGCTGCACTCGCAAATGCGGCAAATGCCTTGCGTCCCGCTTCGGTGCGGACGCTGCTCTCCTTCTCATATAATGTGTTGCTGTAGTCCAATATAAAAATTGGCCGTATGGTCCGTTGGAGCAAACCATCCAACAGCTTGTCATAGGCCTCAAAATGGTAAACACCAGGTTTCTTCTCTATGTCACCCCAGGCGAAATCCATGCGGATCATCTGCCAGCCAGCCTGATGAATCATGTCAAGGTCTTGCTTGGGAGCGCCAGTAAAGTGGATATTCACTCCCCAACCGTTAGGTACCACGAGTTCTGGCAATTTCGCTGCATGGCACGCGAGTGACGCTGCCATAAACAATGCTATCAATGGTGTTTTCATAAAGCCTCCTGGGTATTAGTAGGTATATCTTACCTGTTTGGCGAAACTATGTGTAATACGCCTATGCGACTCAGGAGCTACAATTAATGAATGAAGATGAACGTCGCCAAACCAATGATGACCGACTTAGCATGATCGACGCATCTATTCGCCAAAAGGTGGCTGATGTGCTTGCCGAGATGGAAGCACTCGGAGAACGCCCCATGATTCACCACGAATTATGGCGCACGCCAGAAGAGCAAGTGGCGATTTTCCACAGAGGCGACTCGCAGGTGACTTGGAGCTACCACTGCGCCACCGACCCTCAAGGCAACCCCTCGAGCCTGGCAGCAGATATCGTCGATGCCGATGCAGACGAACAGGCAACACATCAATTTTGGATGAAACTGGGCCATTGTGCGATGAAGCGCCAAATGGAATGGGGCGGCTTGTGGGGCTTACCTGAGGAACAACGACAGCGGATTCGCGATTTCGCGGCGGCCTGTCACTGGGATGCGGAAATTGAGCTGGGATGGGACAAACCACACATCCAAACCACGGAAGTGACTCTGGCGGAAGCCAAAACTGGCAAGCGCTACCGGTCAGAATAACGCACCGCCCGTAATGATCTTTCCATTACGGGCGGTAGTCTGC
Source organism: Armatimonadota bacterium (assembly GCA_963677485.1). Taxonomy (GTDB): domain Bacteria; phylum Armatimonadota; class HRBIN16; order HRBIN16; family HRBIN16. The sequence goes on from OY781964.1 coordinate 4,813,347, forward strand.
GAATAGCTCTTATTCGCCGTGGTATCCGATGCGTTCCCAAACCGCTCTGGCTTCTGCGATCGCCTCGTCAGTGGGCGTCTTCCAGCCTTTGATGCTTGGTGGGGGCTGCCCTGGGCCTGCGTCTTTCGGCCATGGCGACCAATGGTCGTTCTCGTATAACTTCCGCTGTTCTTCGTCCCGGAAGTCGGGCATGTCAAATGGCTTGCCGTCTTCAAGCGCGCTCTTCCAGGCCAGAATTCCCACGCTAGACATGGCCACACCACGGTAAACATCAAGGAATGGCTGCACTCCACTGCGTATGGAGTTTGCGAACTCGAAGTTCGTCCAGAAGTCGCCTCCCCCATGACCAGCCGAATCAGCCAGCTCGCCATGCACGGGCCAGTCCGGTGAATAGACACGGTTTAGCGGCTGTCCTGGGAACCTATCCCACTCATCATGCCAGACGCGAACCTCTTGCGGACCGAAATAACCTGGACCTCGGGTAATTTCCATCGCACCGTGGTTGCCATGCACGCGATACCAGTTGCTATGGCCAGGAACTCCAAGCCCGAACAATCGGAAGACGGAACCGTTGCTCATTCGACACAGGATGACCGACCCGCGATCTCCCATTCGGATGTTGTTCTCTTCAACTTCCCTCACGTTCATCGAAAGGGCGTTGATCTTCATAGGCATGGTGTCAGTTATGAACATGAGTGGTGCCAGAGCGTGGGTGCAGTAATAAGTGGAAGGCAGCCAGTTTCGCCAGTGCTTCATACCCGGCGATATCTCGTATGTGGCCGGACGAGGCATCGGGTGGTTATACTCACCTTCGGCATAGGTGACCTCACCCAGCTCACCGGTCTTGTAGACGCGCTGCATCTCCATATTGAATTTGGTGTAAGGGTAGTTTTCCGCCAGCATATAGATCAAGCCGGACTCTTCTACCGCGCGGCAGAGCGCCACGCCTTCCGCCAGCGTGGTGTTGCTTGCGGTCTCACTCATGACATGCTTGCCAGCCTTCAACGCTTTGATGGCGAAGGGGGCATGTTCGTTGAAATAGTTGGCCAGAATCACGGCGTCCATGTCGTGCTTCAGGAATTCGTCGTAATCGGTGTAGGTGGCGACATCGTGTTTTTTCCCAACATCGTTCAACCGCTCTTCCCAGGTGTCACAAAGAGCCACCAGCTTCATGCCGGCAGAACCGCCCTCCATGAAACTCTGTCCGCGGCCCACACCCAGTACGCCTACCTTGATAAGCTGTTCAGAATCCTGCTGGCTCATGGTCTCCTCCATATAATGTAAATATCGATAGCTTGCAATCTTCTGTTCTGCGTTGTAATATCCAGAGGTGACTACACCATCTGGAATCCTCAACATGCTCATTTTACCCAGATAACTGTATGGATGTGCGTGCTGAATATGTCGCTTTTCAGGGGATATTTATGAATTTCAGAGATGATCAGAAAGGAGGCCTGTATGGTTGATTTCCGCATCCTGCACGTGGGTGTATACAGCAATCCGGAACGCAACAGGCAGTTTATCGAGTGTGCGACGATCTCCTTCAACATATCCGGCCTTATTCAGATGAGTCAAAATGGATATGCGCTGGATGCTTCGGCACCGTGGCTGAAAATCGGCCCTCCAGGCTCACTGGTCGTGTTTGAATACGGAAAGAATCGCGAAAACTGGGTTATCCTTCTTGACACCCCGCATATACGAAGCTCTGAACGTCCAGGGTTTATTCAGGTATTCTACCGAAACCAATGGATTGAATATCCGCATGTGGTACCTATTGAGTCTGAACGCGTCGCGGGGTTACGCATGGAATTTGAGCGCATACAGGAATCTGTGCAAAGCCCATTTCCAAAAAACCAGCTCCTCGCAGACTTAGGCGTGATGAATCTGATACGAACCGTGCTCAACCACAACACCGGTATCCTGAGCCAGAGCCCAGCCGCTCTGCTTAAGAAACTCATCGATGCAGATAACTGCTATCACGTAAGTCTGTCAGAGCTCAGCCTGCAATGCGGTCTGTCCGTCGATCACATGAGAACGCTCTTCCGCAAGGAATTTAACATGAGCCCAGTTCAATATCGAAACAATAGGCGCATGGCCATGGCGATGGAATACATCGCAAATTCGAGATTGAGCGTGTCTGAGATTGCAGGCAAACTAGGCTACGCTCATGTGTCGCATTTTTCGGCCGTATTTCATACATGTTTCGAAGTCTCTCCCACCCAGGCGATACAAAGATTTCGGCATGGGGTCACTGCCTGAAGGCCCCACACTGCGATCTGGCTCTTGGCTCTACAGTTGCTGCATAGCATATAGTGAAGTCAATATGTCCCGATTTTTGGGATTGTAAAATTCGCCGACCTTTCGCATACCGATCTTTTCAGCAACCCTCTGTGAGGCGATATGGTTCCATGGCATATTGGCATGCAATGCATCGACATTCAGTCGCCGGAATGCATAATCTCTCATCATCGCCGCCGCCTCGGTGCCGTATCCTTGACGCCAATGCTCGCTGGCGATTATCCAGCCGATGTCCTCAACTTCCATATCATTCACAGTGGCGCTGATCACTCCGCAATCGCCAATGAACTCGCCTGTGGACGCCAGTATCACCGCTCTGCGGCCAAAACCCGCCTCCTCGTAGAGGTCTGTGTTCTTCATGATCCAATCCCGCGTCTCAGAGCGTGTGTAAGGACGGGGCCAGAAGCTCATAGTCTCCGGGTCTGAGAGAATCGCATACAAGCTCTCGAGATCATCTTGAATATAATCCCGAATCACTAACCTTTTTGTTTGGATGATCATATCCGTTTCCCCCTGTTCGTCTGGTGTTGATAACCTGCGGAACTTACAGATGATACGCTCTTTTCACCATGGCCAGGAACATATGGGTGGGCAATACTCGTCTCAGGAACAAGAGCATTGGGGCCGGATGGCCGACTGCGTAACGCATCTTGTTGCTGCCATCTGTTGCGGCTTTATAGATCACACCGGCCACCACATCAGGCTGCTCGCCTTTGGCACTGCCTTCCATTGTCACCTTGTCTACCATCTCCACATACTTGGTATACATCGGAAGATGGATAGCGTTGATGAATGTGCGGCTACGGCCATAGAAGTCCGTGTTGATAGCCCCAGGCTCGATGATCTTGATGCGGATACCGAAGGGCTCCATTTCGTAGTGCAGCGACTCCGAAAAGCCCTCTACTGCCCATTTCGTCGCGTGATAGATACTGTAGAGAGGAAACGTGAGGCGTCCGCCCATACTGGCGATCTGCACTATCACGCCTCCGCAGCGCTCCCGGAAGTGCGGAATCAGGGCTCGAGTGACCCGCATCAATCCGAACACATTGGTGTCAAACTGACGGTGAATGTCTTCGTCGCTCATCGCCTCAAACACACCGTCGATGGAGAAACCGGCGTTGTTCACCAGCACATCAATCTGACCAAACTGAGCGATCGCCGCTGCAAGTGCCGTTTTGATGCTCTCTGAGTTGGTCACGTCCAAGGTGAATAGTTGGATATGCGGATGATCACCGAGTGTCTTTTCGTTCTCCGGATTCCGCATCGTAGCCGCCACGTTCCAGCCATGGTCTGCGAAGTAGGTCGCGGTCGATCGACCTATACCTGTAGATGAACCTGTTATGAATACTGTCTTGTCCAATGTTTTCACCACCTTGCCACTGTATTGCGTTGTGATCAAAGTATACCCGGATAGCGGGAGTTACAGGTGCCTAAACCGTGTCCTGTGAGAGAAACAGCCTGACTTACCTCATGGCGAGGCACTACCTGTGAATAAGCAGACTGCTGGCTAACAGAATGAACACCACTGCCGCCACGCGCCCCAGGACACACCGAGCCTTGGGATTACCCAGGAACCGCTCACCAATCCCTCCCGCTAGCAGGGCGATGACTCCAAACACAAGCAAGGTGGCCAGTTGGAAAGTGATGCCAAGTTGCACTACCTGAGTCCAGACAACCCCATTTGCTTCCGAAACATACCGTGGGAGCAAGGCCAGAAAGAAGATGAGAACCTTGGGGTTGGTGACATTCATCACCACTCCTCGAAGGTATAAAGGTCCGGGAGCTAGTTGAACCGATCGGCCCTCGTGTTCTCTGCCCGCACTTCGCCAGGCCCCAACCGCCAGCCACAGTAGGTATAGTGCCCCCATGGCCTTGATCGCGAAAAGTAGTTTCGGCGATGCAGCCACAATGGCGGCCACTCCACACGCGACCAGCGTGGTATGAACGATTAACCCTGTACATAATCCTAAAACCACCAGTAAGCCGTCTCGCTTACCGTATGCCATAGACTGGGCCAACACGAATAAGATATCCGGTCCTGGAGCTAAAGCCAGTATCACTGACACCCCGAAGAACACAGATAATGTGGTGATCGGAACCATGGGTCTGCACCTCCATACGCACCTTTATATTGTGCCAAATGATGGCCAGTCGTGCCGACCCCGTATAGTCGATCTATGGTTGCTGAAGTGCCAGTCCTGTCACACGCTGCACGTAGTCCGTTTTGGCCTGGGTATAGGCTTCGCGATCCTGAGTGTGCTGTTTCGCTAGCTCATACTTCAGGGCGGCATACCGGTCTGCCTCTTCTGGATTGTTCCGCAAGTAGTCTCGAAAGGCTAACCCTACCCATAACGGATGCCCAGCAGGAGCCATATGGATATGGCAGCAGCGTGGGCCAAGGTAATATTCACGCTTGACAAAACACATGTGGCCCCCAAATGACCAGAACTCACAGCAATCATTGCACAACGCGGGTATGGCGGTCTGGTGAGCCCACTCAAAGGATGGTATCTCAACCAGAATGTCAATCACTGGCTTTGCGGGCATTCCTGGTATGGATGTGCTGCCGTAGTGCTCAATCCTCAGGCTGGTATCACCAATGGTGGAGATGATCTCTTCTGCATACTTAAGAAACATTTCGGGCCAGGCTGGGTTGTAATCCACCAGCTCCACATCATCTTGATACTCGCGGCTCACATCGAAGGCCGCCAGAGAGCTGAGACGCCAGTCGCACATGACAGGCTCTGCAGTTCCTGACCACTCCGGCGGTGTGCTCATACGGAATTCGCCCACACCGTTCTGCTGCCACATCCATTCAATCGGATAGTGTTGGATGAATCTGCCTTGTGTGACCACAAGCTCGCGATCACCACACTCTAGCCTTGTGAGATGACCGGGGATGTTGCTGGCTCCGGCCGTGTCTGCACCCAGAAACCGTGTCACACACACACCATCATAGAATGCCTCAAAGCCGATATATCGCGATCCAGCGTCGGGGTACGTGATATCAGACCGGAGTAACCCAAACAACGAGCCATACTCGTCCATACTCCAGATTGAACCTGCTGGTTTGATTTGGCCAGATAAAAACATCAGCCGTCTATCATTATCAGGCCGACAAACGACACCGTGTTCTGACCATTGATGTATTTCAATCCGTGGGTTTCAAGCATCGTCTTGACGTCTATCCCAAAACCGGATATCGAAGGCACAGCTCGGTCTGGGTAGAGGCATGGGCTGTCAGGGTAGGTGCAGCTCTCACATTGCCCGCATCCGCCGTTACCAAGTGCCTTGATACGGACTTCTGGGAATTCTGTCCGCAGTTTCAAAGCGATCTCACGGACCATGTTGTTGTGCAGCACCGCCGCCTGCCCCATACCCTCGAAATCCCAGGAATCTTCCACTTCCGTGACGTTCTGAAGCACGATCCCCTTCGGAAAGCTGCGTAGTTCCTGTGAAATGAGCTCCAGCTCACCGACACCTGGAGGGCAGGTCCAATATCTACCATAGTTGCCACATGCGTTAGTCGCGCAGCTATCTCGGTAGCACTGATGACCGACCAACAGGCTCGGATCAACCTCAACGGCGTGTGTAGCCCCATGTTGTTTTACTATTTCAATGAGGTGTTCAATTTCCAGAGTCAATTTCATCTCCTGATTTCGTTGTCTATATGTGCCGGTAACTTATTTCCGAAACAAACCCGAAAGCGTGCCAACAAACAACCATACATCAAGCACGGTGTTGAGCTGTTCTTCACGCTCCTGTGCCATGTTCGCGACCGTCAGCCAGATTTCATGTGCCTTCTCTTTATCACCCGATGCTCTGGCGAATAATGCATCTGCCAGAGGGAGCGATATCTCGGCATGATGCTTCAGGTAGTGCCAGGAGCTGTTCCAGCAACTGATATCGCCCGATAGATGCTCTTCGATGACCGGTTGGAAATCGAGTATCACCTGTCTGGCTATTTGGAACATCAAAGCCGATTCTGGACTCACGGCCGGTTTTTCACGCCGCAGATGGACGGGGTCGAACAGCTCTGACAGTCTGCTCAGATAGGCTTGGACCTGTTTACCATCAGCACCGTAAGCGCTCTTAAAGTAGTCATTGGCGATGGCATCAAAACTCAACAGGTTGTCCCATAGCGTCTGGCCGAGGGTCACCATCGGTAAACCGGTCGGGAAACAGGCACGTTGAGTCTGGCAGCTCACAAAGCCATTCAACCCTAATACTTGCAGCATTTTCACATCTTGGTTGATCAACTCAGAGATGTTGTAGTATCCAGGGTCTTTGTAGTGATCCCACATCAAGTGGTAGTCGAAATCAAAGCTGTCACACGGGCAGTCTTGTTGCCAGGACTGCAAGAAGGCGACATTTTCCTCCACACTCTTCGGCATCTCCAGCTCATTTCGAACGAAGGGTGCTAGCGGCAGTGGCTGAGTCTGTATGGCCAAGGGGCTGCTGTATGTGCGCGTAATCGGTGCAAACATCAGAATGAACCGGTCTGGATTGAGTATCGTATACTTTACTGGAGGCCACAGCAAGTCCACGTAAATCAAGAACACGATCTTGACCGGTATATTTCGTGAGCTCAACAGCTCATCAAGTTCATTCAGCATCTGCACGTAAAGGTCTGATGGGCGTGTATCACAGCATAACGGGCATTCGCAATGGTTGTTACTGCCGTCAGCCAGCCAAAAATGCATGATGTCGATGTGGGGGTTCTTCACCGAATAGTCAGCGATGTCCTCCACGATGCGCCGCCGTACCTCAGGGTTACCGTAACAGAGGTTGGTGTTGAGCGGCACCCCTCCCCAAAGTTTTCGCTCGCCTTTGACCTCGGCCAGGAACTGCGTGGTAGCTTCATCAAGCTCAACATCACAGGAATCCCATGAAAGACCGCTGATGCCAAACGGCTCACAGGTCCATCCATGCCCCACGGCGTGGTAAAGCAGTCCCCTCTTGCCAATTTCGTCCACACAGTTTGCCAGATATCGCTGGGCATCGGCTACGCTGATGTGCTCCCCTTTGACCAAGGGGTTTCCCTCATGTGAATACCATCTGTCGAAGAAGGTATAGGATTCGCGGAACTGAGTGAAGTAGCCGTTATATCCCAGTTTCGGCATCCAGTCGATGATGTTTCGCACATGATCAACGCTCACAGCACCCTCGATGCAAATCCCGCGGTGCCGATAGGACGGCGTTTCGGCTAGCGTGACACCACGTAAATGATCGACTTTCGGCACATATTCGCCATCAACACCAGGCCTGACCCACCGGCACCCCTGTTCTGTCAGGTATCGGTAGACAGCAATCAACACACTGCGTGGATTGATGCCAGCAATAATGCCCTTACCTGAATGCACAGATATGGCGATCGCATCATCAAGAGCTGGGTCGGTCACATCAGGAACCGCCAGCTCCGGCATGTCGGCAATCAAACCCACTGAGATCGCTTCCTCGTTGACCGCATCTGTCTGAGTTACCGGAACATCATGTCCAAGCAGCAGTGACATATATTTCGTCAGCTCCGATGCTGCGAACTCAACGGTGCGGTCATGGCCGATATATGAAATAGTGGTTGTCTTCATTTATGTCTCCCTATTCGAATAGCCAGTCTTCTGTGATCTTTGCCCATTGGATGCAGCTACCAGTGACCGGCTGCCCGTTTGAATACGAAATCCAGATATCCCCAGACTTGGCTTGAATGATAGACGGATAGTGGTAGCTGCCCTTCACTTCCTTGCCATCATCATTCTGAAGATACTTGATACCGGCCCAACTCTCACCTTCATCGCGTGACACCGTAATGGCCAGCCGATGCCTTGAATCCTCAAGGTCGTTGTAGATCATCGCCCACAAGCCGCTTTGAAGCCTGATGGCCTCAATGCCCGCTCCGGGGTTGGGCAGATCGGTCAGTTCCGGCTTACTCCAGCTTTCGCCTCTGTCGTTGGATATGGTTTGCAGTATGCGTTTGGGTGCCGGTCCGTTGTTGCGCATGAACGCAACCAGTGAGCCGTCTTTACGCTCCACCACGCTGGGCTGGATGCCTCCGCAACTGATGATAGAATGACTGGTATGCCATGTTTCACCATCATCATCACTGAGAAGCATCAACGAGAAATCAAAACCATCCGAGTAGAGCGGTAATACGATGCGTTTGTCACTCAAAACCGTGGCGTGTGCCCGCGGCATCCATCCCAGCCTGCGGTACAGCTTACTGCTGCCAAGCTCCTTGATATCTTCGATCTGTTTGATCAACTTGGCTTCAGGAGCTTGGGGGTGCAATGACGAGAGATATTCATAGTCGACATTTTCGAGATCATCCATGAATGACTGGCCAGGGGTGACATGCAGCACCTCGGAATAGTCCCATTGTGGGCAGTCCGCATCGAATGGCTGCGATATCCGACGGCTCTTCAACAAAGCGGTGTGCCATTCATTCGCCAGGATGGTCACATGCACCAGCCACAGCCGGTCTTGGGAATCCACAAACATACAGGGATTACAGTCAGGGTAGTCCAGCGCATCTGCTAGCAGTACCCTGTCGCTCCAGGTTGAGGTGGCTTGATGATATCTCGCCCCTTGAACGAGCACATCATCAGCTTGACGTTCGCCTGACCCATGGAACCAGCAAACCTGCATGTCTCCATTGCTCAACTCAACGATGCATGATGCGTGGTTATGCCAGTTCTCGCGGGGAAAAATGAGACCTGTATCCATTATGTGTCGCTCCCTGTGTGCGTTGATGAAGGTATGAAATTCTGGTGACCTATCGGTGTATGGTTCCCCATACCACTTATTGATTCCTTCTGTGATTTGATCGATGGCCCAGTTTAGGTACCCGTGGATAGACTGTGGTGTTATTATTCACGCGTCTCAACAAGTAGTAAGATATGATGCTTATGATAATCATCCCAACGATCATCAAGGGATACGAGATACGCCAGTTATCAGTGCCTGTCATCATTGAGTATTCAGACATACCGCCTATGCCTGACAAAAGCGTCAGAGGCATGAATATGGTGGTGATCATCGTCAATCTTTTCATTGTCGCGTTGGTATCATTCGATGCTTTCGCCATCACATTGCTGAGCATTGAGGTATGCAGTTCCATGAGGCTAGTGACGATATCGCGGTAAGCCTCGATTAGTTCGAAGAATTTAGACAGGTGGTCGTATATGTCGCGGTAATGGAAGATGGCTTCATCCGATATGTAGCTGCAATCCTTCCGACATATCTTTACCAAAATCTCACGCTCGTTGAACAGGCTCTTCCTCACGAGCAGCAGCTCTCTCCGCAAGGTCAGCATGTCCGAAACATTGAAGTCGGCAGGACGGGCCAGCATTCTCTCTTCAGCCAACTCCAGCTCATCCTCTAGCGCCTCCACGGCGATGAACTTGTGGTCTACGATATAGTCCAGAACCACATGCATCAGAAAAGCCGGGCCTTGAGAAGCCTTGGTGATATTGGATTCCACAATGCTCATCATGTCGTTGAGCGGATGGCGTTCTTTGGAGTCGTATTCACTCACTGTGATCAGGAATTTGTCGCCAATGAATATGTCAATCTCATCAACAGTAAGCTGACCTTCCTCGTATCCAAACGAGTTAAATATCAGGAAGGTGTTCCCTGGGAAATCCTCAATCTTCGGCACTTGGTTGGTGTCGATACAGTCCTCGATGGACAAAGGATGCAGCTTGAATTGAAGAGCAGCCTCACTCATCGCATCCTTGTCTGGTTTTCGGTAGTCAATCCAGATAAATCCTTCCACGGTTGCTGCGGCTACCGCGGAAGACAGGTCAGACATCCGGCTGAGAGTACCGACCGGTGATATATAGTAATAGCTAGTTTCTGCCATTTATGCTCCTGCAGGTGGAAATACGTGATTGTGACGGCTATTCAACTTCTATAGCCTGTAGAATGGCGTCGTTGGCTCCCACCGCCTTCAGACTGATCGTGATCAGGCCAGCACTATCTGGTGTAATGTCTTCAACCCTGATATCTGCGGCCATATGGATCTGACCTGCCGCCTGAGCGGGGTCCCAATTCGATCTTACCAGCTTGCCATTGATCTCGATATCCATCGGACGCTGACCGAGCTCACTCAACCACATCTCTGCGAATTTCAGATGCACCGTGTAGATACCCGGCGTGGCTTTGAGCTGATACTTCAGCGACTTCCCACTCCGAGCCGTTTGGTAAAGCGTCTGATCGTAGAGTGTTGGGGCCGCATGAGATAGAGCTGCTTCAGATTTCAACAGCACACCTTCGGTTGAGCCGTCAGCATCCCATACGAACCCGTCCCAGTCCACAAATTGCTTACCAGACCCCGCGTCGATCCGTATCGTCTGACGAATCTCGGGAAGTATCTCAATGGCGTGCAGTAAGGCCTCGTTGCTTTTTTGCGAGGGTTCAACTCCGCCGCTCAGCTCTATGACGATCTTTCCATCTGCATTTGGCATGATGTTTCGGAAGACCCGCTCACATGCCGATTTCGATCCCCGCACCGCCTGGTTGACATCAAAGTTACGCAGCAGTTGGCGTCCATTGATCGACAGGTTCATTGGCCGCTCGAAGCTCCACTGATACTGTGTCTCGGCCAGTTTCAGCCGAACCGAATACATCCCAGGAGTAACTGGTATTTCATAGCTGAACTGCTTTCCCTTGCGTCCGCTTTGGTAAAGCCTTTGGTCCTTAAGCGATGGCAGGGTGTTGCTGATCACCGATTTTGAGAGCACAGGCTCTCCTCCGTTGAAACAGCTATCAGCCGACCAGACGTTACCTGTGGTGTCTTTATACTGAGACTTCGCACCACATAGAATTCGTATGCTAGAAGCCGCGTGTTTCTTTTGCGGCAGTGAATAGATGATCCTTGGCATCCATGCGATGATGTCATTCTCCCACGAGCTGCCGCGATCCAAGACAAACTTGATTTGGTCACCCTTTTGAACATCCACAGTAATGTCGTGGGTGGCCCCAACCAGGTCGTTGAGGGGAACATCAGCCCAGCCTTGTGATGGCCAAATCTGGAGGGCATTCTGCTGGATTTTAACCTGTAAAGCACTACCCATCGACTGGTGATAACACTCCTTCATGGCTCTGCCGAGAATGCGTACCGTGCCCGACTTCTGGGAAGTCCAGACACGCACGCATTGCACCTCGGCGGATGCCTGCTGCCAACCGCGCCCGATCCGGGCAGAGCCGGCTCCTTCCCAGTAGCCTTCCACACCGCCGATCTGGTTGGGTGTGCCGCCGAAGTCACCAGCGGGGTTCTTGATGGGTGGGATGAAGTTCATCGGCGTGTCGTCTTTACCGTCAACACCGCATACGGCACTCCAACCGTTCTGTCCCGCTTTGGCGAAATGCCCTCCTAAGGCAGCGTAAGCATCTTCACCCGGTAACTTCATGTCTAAGCTCTTCCAGGCACTCACATTGCCGTCACCATCAACCGTCCGGACGGCATAATCGCAATCCAGACTGTTGCCTAAGGAACGATCGAAATAATACGGCGCCACACAGGATTTTCCGATGGCCACTCCATCACGGCTCACTTCGTAGTAGCTGATCCACTTGTCAGCTGGTACGGTCGACCAGTATAGGCCCACCCCTCTGTGCCCAAGATTGGTTTCGCTGCGTGCCACTAACTGGCCCGGCATTGCCGGTGCGGTGGTGTCTGAGCCGGTGCCTGGCATATATGGTAAACCCAGGTATATCAGCCTGCTGGGGTAACTGGAGCTCAAAGAAATGCCTTTGGTCATCAGGTCAGCACCGGAGCGCAGTGTCGTCCCCTTCTCCATGTCTGAACCGGCGATGTACTGATGAGCAGCCAACAGCCCCTGAGGATAGATGACGCTGCCATCAACGGGCTTATGCTTGATGATAATGCAGGCCTTTGTCCGATCTTGACTGGTCCGTTGGTCGAAAAGATGTGGCGCATCCCCCTTCACCACCGGGTGAAGCATATATGACCATCGGCCAACGACACCTTCTTCTCGCAGGTACCGATACTTCTCAAACAGTCGCCGAACACTCTCCCTATCCTGAAGTGAGACGCCGCCATACCACACCGGCACCATCGTGAGCTGCCTGGGTGCTACGTCGGGATTGTATTTGCTGCTCTGCTCAAGGGTGTCTATGATATCAAGCCACTTATCAGGCAGTTCTAGCAGTGAGAAAAAGTGATTTGTCTTGTCATCTCTGCCCATGTCGGAGAAGTAGTTTACATCGGCGTAGCGCTGGATTTCGAACTGGTGCGCAAACCGGCTGCCGCCATCGCATGTGTGGAATGAGGCCCGCGGGTTCGCCGTCAGGAAGTGTTCTATCTGAGCACGCATCATCGAATCATCTTGCGGATTGAACTTGCCGAACCCATCGGTTCGCCACTGGAAGTTACCCCAGGAGCCTATCTTCGTGTCCATCAAGCCTTGGGATGGACGCCCCGCCATCCACAACAGCCATTTCATGTCCATCTTGCCCAGGTATCGTAGAGTCTCGGCATAATCGGGCCCCTCATGCGATGGTGAGAACACGACCCCGTAGTTGTCAGGCACTGGCCATCCAGGATATTTACTCCAACCGGCATCATCCCAGAGCATTTCAATGCCGACTTCACGCAGGATATCCGAATCCATGTCCAGATTTGCCAGACGCGCGGCAAACTGCTCCTGCAGGTTTCGTGAGCAAAAGAACCAGGGGGTGGCGTAGGCCGTCCTGCCATAGAACTCGCTGTTGGTGAAGTCCCACAGGTATTCGTATTGCCAGTCGTACACCTGCTGCCCCATATCGTCTAGATCCGTTTTGAAGACCCCGATGGTGGCCAACGGCAGCTTCACACTCTCACCCGCTGCCAGTTTTCGATCGGTCCACTCTGGCAGTGAGGATGTTAGCACAGATTGTTGCGGATTATGATCGAACCCTATCGTCCAGGTGCCCAGGGTATCGAGGGTGACAAAATACCCATCATCTCGTGAGCCGGAGTGTTGAAGGGCCATCCATGGGATGTAGTTATCTGTCTTTTCACCCAGCAGTGTGCGGTGGTAGTCAGATGTCACCGCGGCACTCTCAAGCTGCCCCTGGTTGGGCCTGCTTGTGCCGCCACACATCCAGTAGTTAGTCAACTTAGATTCGGATTGGCCGCCCATACCCAGCACCACTGGTGACACTGAGGGCAGCTTGACCAAATAAGATGAGGTGTTTTGAATCTCGACCCACTGCCTTAGTATCGCCGTACCCGGGTAGGCCTGCACATGCAAAATAGCAGTCAGCGAGTCACCACTGGCGGTGATGTTCAGTTGGACTGCCGGCCGTCCGCCGACCGCCACTTTCTCAGCCGTGGCAGAGATAACTCTCCATCCATTTACAGTATGAAGCGACTGGTTTTGTTTCTCAGATATTCGCAACACGCTTACTTTCGATGAAGGCGATCCTGCTCTTTGTATCGCCTTACCGCGGATGGTCACTGTGCCATCTTTGGGGGCTTTCCAAACCCGAATCAAGTCCAGCGAGTTCAGGATGTGGTAGCCTGTGGGAGTGATTTGGGAACACTCAAATGGTGCCCGGTAGCCGGTGGCGACACGTGCCGGTTCATTACCAGGCTCGGTTGGAGCCAGGAACTCCCCCATGAGATCCATGCTGCCGGTGTTCGCCGCTCGGGTGTAATAATACCAAACCGGCCCCTGGTTCAACGCTTTATCGTCAGATGCCGTGTACGATTCATTCTCGGAGTATGAGAGGGTCACATCCCATGTCACGACGGCCCCGTTCACGTCATCCCGAATCCCTTCGGAAAAGCCGACCAGATCACCCTTTTTGACCGTGAGTTTCAAGCCAGAATCCGCCGGATCGGCGTCTGTGCCCACTGTCAGCTTTTTCGCCCATACCTCGTGAATATCAAACGATCCAGTATCTGGAAGGCTCTCGACACCAAACGGAGAGTGTGCTGTGGCGTTCGTGACATATTCGCGGTTCGGTGTGGTCAACTTATTGCGAAAACTGGACAGAACAAACTGACCGTCTTTAGATTCGTAGCTCATCTGAACCGCTTTAGTTCCGATGCTGCAGTGGCTGCCGTCGGCCGTGCACCTGGCAAAAGCGTCCGCTTGTTTAACCTCTGCGGCACCTGCTGACGTCGCGAGTATAGAAATATAGGCGATAATTGCAACGAAAGGGATGATGCACGGGCTCATGACTCACCTGTCCTTAGGAATTCCTGGTCAATATTAGATGATCACCGAGATAAGGTGACATTGCTAGAATACGGCAGTCATGTCGTCATATCCTTGTTTTAGTGATGTGTTCATACCGAGTCACCCGATTATATATACCGAGATATGAACGAAAGTGATCGTATCGTTGTGTACACTAGAAAGTGGAAGCCATGGTCGACCGGAAGGATAAGGAATGAAGCGAGTTACCATCAATGATATCGCCAGGCAGCTAAATGTATCGGCGTGTACTGTCAGCAAAATACTGAACGGCAAGGGTAACTTCAGTGAACCGATGAAGAAGCTTGTTGTTGAGACCGCATCGGAGATGGGCTACACCCCAAACCGCCTTGCCGAGGCACTGGTGCGCAGAGATTTACATATGCTGGTTGTCACAACGAATGCTTGGCCTGAATACATTGGATTACTGGAAAAAGGGGTATCCAACGAAGTCAAACTGCTGCATGACTTTCATCTATATGCTTCATACCTCAAACTTGACGTCACCCAAGAAACCAAACATCTGGTAGATACCATAAAGCACGAGCTCAGCAGTCAACCCGATGCGATCGTACTCTGTGGATCGGGTGTTTTCTTTTCGCAACCACCCATGCTTTATCTTCTGAACGATGTGAAATGTCCTATCGTATTGATTGGTCTAGATGCCCCACTCATCAACTCCTCCGCCCTGGTATTACACGATTCGGTTCTGTCGGGCGTCATGGCCGCAGAGTTGTTGTCATCGATGAACGTACCCGGCGATTTTGCAGTGATAATTTGCAATCGCGGCGTCCCTGATTCGCTAAGCAAACTACAGGGCTTTACCGATGAGGCCGAAAGACGTGGTTACCGCATGGCACACGTGATGGAAGCCAATGACAGCCCCGAAACCGCGCAGCAGATGATGAGGGACTGCCTTGACCGTTACCCGAATGTACGTGGTCTTTACTTTGCTACCGACAATTCGACATCGGCATGTCAGATAATCGCCGCACGAGAACATGCTCAACAAATCAGCATCGTCGCCACAGGGGCCTTTCCCGAGCTAATCACCTACATGGAGCGTGGTGTTATCAATGCATCGATCTACCAAAACATGCATCAGCAAGGTCAGTTGGGTGTCCGCCTGGTCTATCGGCTGTTGACTGACCGCGTCGCACCAGACCGTCAAGTGCTGATACCCCCGTCCATCGTGCTGAACGCCAACTGGCGCTCGGTATGTCTGCAGGATGAGTTTGGTCCGTTGATGGACGCGCAAGGTCTGACACCTTAGCGGCCCATTCAGATACCCCCAAGACCACATATGCACATATGCTTCGACATACCCACATATATATGGTGTAATACCCAAGGGTTACCCTCATCTCATATCGAAAAGGTATATTCGTGTCTATACAAACAATCGTTGGCTGCATACTTGTTCTGATCGCCGGGCTCATTATGGGTGGTGGGGTTTGGCCGTATAAATTGATGAAGCGATATAGTTATGAGCACTGGATGTTCGTCGCCATGAGTGCTGGTCTTGTGATCATCCCATGGACCATCATATACCTCAACTGCCCTGATGTACTGAGCATCTACCGAAAACTATGGGCCAATAACCCAAGCGAGTTGATCCGCTCGAATCTATTAGCGATCGGCTGGGGCGTGGCGAACGTAACCGCTGCACTCTGTTACGCTCACATTGGTGTGGCTTTGACAGGGGCCATCCTGACCGGTGTAGGGGTCACCTTTGGCGTGCTCACCCCCTTGCTGTTGAAAAGCTCAGGCATGGGCGACTTTGGGAATGCACCAGACCTGTTGTCGGCCACAGGGATTTGGATACTGGCTGGCGTGGCTGTGATGCTCAGCGGTGTTGTCTTTGCAGCCGTTGCCGGGTTGGGCAGAGACAGGGTACTGAAAAAACTGAGCAGACCAGATGCAGGTCACTTCGTCAAGGGGCTCGTGATGGCCGTCGCCGCTGGAGCACTCTCAGCAGGACTTCCGCTGGCTTTCGTGTATAGTAATGGCCCCGTGGTCAAAGCGATGCAGGCCGCAGGTGCATCCAATTTCGTATCAAGCCTCGCGGTTTGGCCCATCGGCGCACTTGGGGGTGTTCTGGTGAACATCATCTACCCCGCCTGCCTGCTCACCAAGAACCGTTCCTGGGGCACGCTTTACTCAGGATGGAGGGAGTTCATTCTGGCCGCGTTGATTGGTGCGAACATGATTATTTCGATGTCACTGCAAGGCTACGGTATGCGAATGATAGGCATACTGGGGGCATCTGTGGGGATTGGAATTCAACAGGCGTCGCAGATCATGGGCGGCCAGGCGTTAGGGTTCATTAGCGGTGAATGGCGAGGAATCCACGGGAAGCCTCGCATGCTGATGTATCTGGCCATTGCGCTGTTGATCGTCGCCGCCATTGTGATGACCTACGGGAATCATACATAGCAGGATCGACTACTTATGTTTACACAAATCGCACTTTAGGTGTAATGTATACCGTTGCGCAGCCTCATACCAACCATTATTTGTGCTGATCATCTTCAGCATGATCTTTCGCTTCAGCCTCAGTATGTGTCCTCTTACTAATATCTTCCATAAAGTCGGTTTGAATCTGTTGTATCTCTAGCAGCCTTTGCCATTGCTGATGCAACAAGTGGTCTATCTTCTCGCTTATTACCCGTATTTCCAGTTCGGCCTTTAAGTTAATTTGGTAGTCATGTTCGGCGCGCAGCCGGTCGCGTGTTTCCTGCCGGTTCTGGCTCATCATGATAACCGGAGCTTGTATCGCGGCTATGCAAGACAGCACCAGATTTAACAGTATGAACGGATATGGATCGAAGTGGCGGATAAGAATAATGGAGTTCATTGTGATCCATATGGCCAACACTGCCCCGAAAAGTATAATGAAATTCCAACTGCCCCCAAACTTAGCCACTTTATCTGCAGTCCGTTGACCAAAAGTCGACTTCGTGTCCACATCATCATTGATGTTCTTCGCCAACAAGGCATCGCTATTAATCGCTTTAACAACCTCACCTTCCACCTCGGTAAGCTCACGGTTGTCTTGCTCCAGACTGTGCTGAACATACAAGGATCTGTAGTGTTCCAAGTCATCCCGGCAGATGAAATCATCATTCGACCACTTGGGGTGATCCTTGCGTATTTCGCTGGCCAATGACTGCCGGACAACAGCTCCAGGCATCAGATCGTTTGGCAGAAAACTCTTTTGACAGACAGCGCATACAGCCTTGCCTTCTGATGAAATATTCATTTGGTGCTCCATGGTATAGATTATAAGCTTGTTGTTATAGGAACTTCATTGACTAGATATACGCGACACATAGACGGTATGTTCCCATAACATTTCTGACAAACCTCAAAGTAGTGCCAAGCGGGCGTTTATGGAAAGAATGACGCATGAACATATCGATTGTGACGCACTACATACTTTGGTGTGTGATGGTACAATTACGACAAGGGATGTAATCATTCCTTACTCGTCTCTTGTTACTCTTCATAGCGTATCGTATAAGCTTTAGTCGGACAAGGAGGATTACATGCTAAGTAAAACAGCTCAGCTAATCATCTGCATTATTTTGGTTACACATGCAACCATTTCAGGGGTTTCAGCAGCCGTACCAGACCTGCGCGGGATATGGGACAGTGAAGCCAATGGAGAGAAGGGCATCACTGAGATCACGCAACAGAATGGAGCCGAGTTCTCGGGCACTGTTCACGGAAAACCCATGACCCTCGGCAAACTTAAGGAATATCTCGTCACATTCACCTGTGATGCTTCCGGAAATAGGCAAGACTACAAAGCTCTGCTGACGAAAATGCCTAATGGTAAATACAGTATGGCTGGTTTCTACAAAACGAACGGCCTCGGGGCATCTGTATATACAGCCAAAAAGCGTGACAGTGTATCTCAAGTCGCAGACAAGGCTCCTGCACCGATACCACCACCAGCCACCAAGCCGGCACAGAAACCAGCCAACGGCCCACCAGCTAATCAGCCAAACACGCCGATCGCCGACACTGGACCTTATGTCGAGCAGACGACAAAACCCGCACCCCTGACGGTAATGGTCACCAAAATGCAGGCTCCCCTGCTCACTGTCAGACGCGAACTTGGCGATACACATATTGCTGGTCCTGATTCGATGAAGCCAATCGTGGATAAAACGACAGTAATTGCAATAGCAATAAACACTCTTTCTACAGATATGAAGAACGAATATGCGCAGGCAGGTGCTAATCAACAGCTTATCCTGTCAGATCGCGTCTACCAGATTTCGGCTGGAGATCAAAAAGGCTGGTTAGGCGGCACGGTCGTGATGGAGCTGCCAATACCGGCGGAGTTGGCCTCTCAAATCACCGGCACCAATGTGGGCGCACTCGGCCTGTTGCCTGGCGGCTCGATATATGCGCGAGGTGTGCTCATACGCAATCGCAATGTGGTGCAGGTGGCTACTAACCACTTCAGCAACTGGTGTTTTGGCCTGTTTGGCGGGAAAAGCGAGTTGCAGCAATACATCGAAGATGAAGCCGCCCGCAGAGTCGGCATGCGTCGAACTGGCTTCGACCAGCGGTTCATCGATCTGGGCGCCCGTTATATCGAAGCTCTTGGCGGCATCAGCGATGAATCCAAAGCCAAAATCATGAAGCAACTCCTCTCACACCGTGAGGAAATCAACACCATTGCCATCTCTGCTGGCTCAGAAAATAACGGCATGATGGCCAAAGGCTGTGGTGATTTGATCGGTAAGCTCATCATCGACAACCTAGACGAAAGTGCTATCTCGACCGTGCTCAAGGGAGTGGTGGGGAACCTCGATCTGTTAAAGGTAACAGTCAATGAGCTTAATGCTGCTCAGCAAGAGGAGACCTACGACGTTGCGATTAGTAAAATCGGCGAAGCATTTCTGCGAAATGAGCCGGTAGCAAAACTGACGCAGATGGCCATTGACACGGCCAGCCTTGGTTGCGAGGCCCTTCACGATGCGGCATGGCGTGAGGCCTACCTGGCCTACCGTGATGGAGCGTCGCGCATCTTGTGGATCGGTGGTGGGAAGGTTGATGCTGGCGACTGGCAGGTAATACGTGAGCGTTACAGCAGACCTATGGTGGCCTACCTGCGTCAAAAGCAGCCCAGCCTTACCGAAGAAGAGGCCCTCACAATGGCTAAGAAGATGATGGACGATCGCAAAGCACAGGAAGGGGCCATCGCAAAGGAAGAGGACAAGCTGCGGGTGCTGCATGAAACTTTCGTGAGTTATAGCCAGCGTTCGGAGCTAAATCAGCAGACGGGGCTGAAGGGCGATATGCCTCAGTTCATTGATTACTCAAACCGTGTCCGCCGAATCGAAGCTGATTTGGCTGCATATGGGATTACAGGCGCGGTGTTCAGCATAAATGGCCTGCGCTCTGACGCAATGAAGCTGATGCACGGCTTTGCTTTGGGCGGTGAGGCCGGATACCGTAAGGCGCTGAATGAAATCCGAGCTGCTGTGTCGAAAAAGCTGCGTCTGCCGGGAGGCGAAGAGAAAGACCTGGCGAAACTAAAATGGACTGTAGACGACTGGTATGACGCGCAGAAAACTCAACCTAAGAGCCGTGTGGCACAGACTACCAACTTGTCCTTCCTGGAAAAGTTCGCTAAAGACGGCTCCTTGGAGCGACGTTATATCGACACGCGTAAAGGCGATCTTATTCAGTACTCGTACTGGTTCTATCCCAACGGTGTTTTGCGCGCCAGCTCTCAATCAAGCAGCAGTAAAGGTGTATTCGGTACAGAGACTGGATTCTACGAGAACGGCAGGCTGAAGTATATCTACACATACCACACGTTCAAAAAGCAATCTACTGGGTATGACTACCGTGATGACGGCAGCCTGATGTGCGAGAAGACACTTGACATCAATGGAAATGGCAAAGCCAAATGGTACACACCCGACGGGCGTGTTTACCAGTCTGACACCATTGCCAAATACACATCAACCCCCACAGAGTTGATCAAGTACGAGGACCGCTAACCGCTCGTAAAGTCGTGCTATGCGAGGCATGGTCCGGTCACATGCTTCGTATAGCAGCACCTCTCAACGGAATCTTGGTACAATGAGTTGCTACATATTATCAATTCGTGTTACCAATCCCGTCAAAAGGACAGATGAGTTGCATATACCCGATGGTTACCTTAGTCCTCAAACATATGCAGTTGCCACTGCGGCAGTGCTTCCCTTTTGGGCGATCGCATCCAAACAGCTAAACAAGAGCCTGCGAAGTCGGCAGGTGCCCTTATTGGCTCTCAGTTCGGCGTTCTGCTTTGTCATCATGATGTTCAATGTGCCCATACCCGGCGGAACTACTGGTCACGCTGTTGGGGCGGTGCTGGTGTCGATCCTGCTCGGTCCCTGGGCAGCGTGTATCGCGGTCTCCATCGCGCTTATTGTGCAAGCCGTGCTATTTGGTGATGGCGGGATTACCTGCATCGGAGCCAATTGCTTGAATATGGCGGTCATCATGCCGTTTGTCGGTTACGGAATATATACTCTCATCGCTGGAACATCACTAGCCACATCGTGGCGGCGCTGGCTGGGAGCAGGTATCGGCGGGTATGTTGGCTTGAATGCCGCGGCGTTGAGCACAGGCTTCATGTTCGGTATCCAGCCGCTGATCGCGCATGATGCAGCGGGTAAGGCTCTATATGCCCCTTACCCGCTGAGTGTCGCTGTGCCTATCATGGCGGTAGAGCATCTGCTGGTG
Source organism: Armatimonadota bacterium (assembly GCA_963677485.1). Taxonomy (GTDB): domain Bacteria; phylum Armatimonadota; class HRBIN16; order HRBIN16; family HRBIN16. The sequence continues at coordinate 4,834,604 of OY781964.1, forward strand.
TTTGGATTCGTCGAAGCGGTGGTCACAGCACTTGTCGTGATCTATCTGCAGAAATCTGACCCAGGACTTCTGTACAAGGCCCCGCAGACGCCGGTCGTGGAGGGTGAGTCATCGTGAAGGGACACACGAAACTATGGATCGGTCTTGGGATATTGATTCTGCTCTCACCCTTAGGCTTGATCCTCCCTGCGAAATTTGGAGCGGGTACTGCCTGGGGGGAATGGAGCACAGAGGAGATGCACAAATTGATCGGTTATGTGCCTGCTGGATTGGCCAAGGGCAGCGACCGGTGGAAGGCACCCATGCCGGATTATGCCACCAAGGGGAAGCAAGAGCCATCATTAAAAAAGCAGAGCTCGGAATACATCCTGTCTGCTGTTCTCGGCGTGTCTGTAGTGGCCGGAGTTGCTGTATTGCTAGGAAAGGCGTTGGCGAAACGTGAGAACTCAACCCCTTCCTGAGTGGTTTACTGAGGACATCGGCATCAGCCATGAACATAGTCGGTCGCGTCAGCGTGTGGGGTATGTTCGAAGAGGTCTTTCAAGCCTGGTTGAGGTCATTGCCCGCGAGCTCACCAAACCGGTCTGTGCAGAATCCTGGCTTGGGAACATCGAACCTCGCGCCAAGCTGGCAGGCGTATTCGGGCTGATTATCATCAGCACTTTCATACATTCGCCAAGCACGCTCGCGGCCATGATGGCCATGGTATTAGTGACCACCCTATCTATACGGCTGCCAGCAGCAAGTCTGGGACGGGTGTGGGTAGGTGTTCCGCTGTTTAGCCTTGCGCTCATCTTGCCAGCAGTCACCAACCTGGTGACACCAGGAAATGACTTACTGATCCTGGCCCACCTGAAGCATGCTATGCATATTGGTGCATGGGTGTCACCAAACCCCGTCTCGATCACCGATGCTGGTTTGATCGTGGCAGGTAGGTTCCTGTTGCGCACGCTGATCTGCGTGACGCTGTGCTACCTGCTGATCGCCACCACCGAATCATCAGTATTGCTGAATGGGCTGCGCCGACTCGGCATGCCGAAGGCGTTTGGGATGGTGTTGACCATGTCCCAACGATATCTCACGGTCATCATCAAAGCCGCGGAGGAAATCCACCTGGCCAAACTGAGCCGCACGATTTCCACCGGTTCGGTGAAAGGCGAGCAGCGTTGGGTCGCCGCTGGCATGGGCATGCTGTTCCGCCGGACTCACAGGCTGGCCCAGGAGGTTCAGAACTCCATGCTCTCGCGTGGCTATGACGGTGATCTGCAAGTGCGGCGACAATCTGTAATTCGAACCTGCGACATCGAATGGATGGTGGTTGTATTCATGGTTGGGTTAGCACTATTAGTTGTCGACAAGATGGGATTGGGTGGTTTGTCATGAGCAAGAACATTTATGATGTGTCCAATATCACCTACAGTTACCCCAGATGTCAGCCAGTGCTGAGTAACATCACATTCCAAGTCAGCCAAGGCGAAAGCCTGGCGATTCTGGGTGCCAATGCTTGCGGAAAGTCGACACTGATGCACCTTCTAGACGGGTTGTATTTCCCGCAATCAGGCTCAGTGAAAGCATATGACACAATATTGACCGAAGAGAACGTGGAGACGGCTCCATTTTCAAGGCAGTTTCGACAGCAAGTCGGGTTCTTATTTCAGAACTCTGACGCGGTGTTGTTTTGCAACACTGTGGAAGAGGAGCTGGCCTTTGGCCCGCTGCAGCTTCGGCTGCCGCCGGAGCAGATCGACACGCGTGTTGAAGATGTGATCAAGATGTTCGGCATCGAACACCTCAGGCACCGATCCCCTCAAACGCTAAGCGGTGGTGAGAAGAAGAAGGTCGCCCTGGCCGCCATTGTGTGCTGCGGCAGTCAAGTGATTTTGCTTGATGAACCATCTGCCAGCCTGGATCCCAGGATGCAGCAGTGGCTTTCGGACTTTCTAAACCAGCTGCACGAGGCTGGTGTGACGCTCATCATGTCAAGCCATGACCTGCATTTTGTGTCCGAGGTGTCAGACCGTGCATTAATACTGTCGGAAGAACACCGTCTGGTCTACGATGGCCCAGTAACCGACGCGCTTGCCGACCTGGATATGCTGCGCTCCGTGAACCTAATACACGCCCATGCGCATAAGCAAGACGGCCGCATCCATGAGCATGTCATCGGCGAATAGCGTCCTCTACCATGAGACCGATCTATCGACTCAGCCAATCTGCACGGACAGCATCGACATAGAGCCGCCATCATACCCATCCACAGGGAAGCTCATAGGCTCGTTCTCGCGCCTTAATGCTGCGATGTAGAGCAGCGGCAGATAGTGGTCGGGTGTCGGTATCGACATTTTGGCGTCGTCGCCGAGTGACAAATAGTCGATAAGGCTTTCATCATCCCCGTTGATCAGCAGTTCGCGTACCAAACTATCGAAACGTAATGCCCAGCCATATGGTTCAACAGCGTCTCCGTCCCAGTTGTAAGCACGCAGGTTGTGTACCACATTGCCGCTGCCCGCAATCAGCACCCCCTCATCCCGCAGTGGCGAAAGCCGCTTACCAAGCTCGTAATGGAAAGACGCCGGTCTGGAGCTGTCGATGCTGAGCTGTATCACTGGAATGTCCGCCTGTGGATATACCTTGCGGAGAACCGACCAAGTGCCATGATCAAGTCCCCATTCGTGATCAAGCTGAACGTCTAGGGGGTCCAGCATATCTTTAACCCTCAGAGCCAAATCTGGATCACCAGGTGCAGGATACTGCACCTGGAAGAGTTCCCTGGGGAACCCGCCGAAATCATGGATGGTTTCGGGCTGAGCCATGGCCGTCACCGCGGTCTTTGGCAGGTACCAGTGTGCCGATATGCAGAGTATCGCCTTGGGATGCGGAATCCCCTCTCCAATGGCAGCCCAGCCTTGCGTGAAGCTATTGTTGGCCAGAGAGTTCATTGGGTTACCGTGTCCGAAAAAGACCGCAGGCATCGTGTTACTCATTTGGCACCCCTCATTTCTGACTCACTGGCCCAATATCTTCGCATACTGCGAGTTTAGTATCCCCGCTTGTTGTATTCAGCCAGGCTCTTTTGATACATCGCCCAGCCTCCTTCGCGGTTCACGCTGTTAAACACAGTCGGCGCATCTCCAACCGCGGCCATCTTCTCCATCACACGTCCCCAGATCATCCAGCCAATGGCGATCATGGACACACCAGACACGGGCAGCAAATCTTTCTCATAGCCCTCGATATGCACTGCAGCGTCACCGTATGGAGCGCAGTTGTCAATCACCACGTCGGCCACGTCGCACAGCTTCTTGCCGGAGGGATGAAGTGAGGTGACCTGAGCGGTATACCCCAAGGAGGTCATACCGACTACGCTCACACCCATCTCATGGCAGGCGATGGCCAACTGCACTGGGTTGATGTTCTTGCCGGACACGGAACCCATGAACATCACATCACCTGCCCGGACGTTACTGGCCTTCAGCGCGTAACTGATATTCTCCAGTTCGGCACTAAACTCCTCTGTCCGCGGACGGTTGTTGTATGCTTCCGGCACAGGTGCGTTGGTGGATATGCTGTAACTGAAGTGTTTCACCGACGCCAGTCCGCCAGCGCGGTTGATGAAGTCCTGTTCGTTGCTGTGGCCGATCGCACTGCACCAGATCACTCCACCGTTTTTCAAGGAGGCAATGACCATGTCGACCGCCTTCTCAACATTATCAAGCTGAGTGTTCTGCAGTTGGTCCAGAATCCCTCTCACGGCATCTAGATACTTTACGGAAGCTGATTCGTTATTTTGGTTTGGCATTGAATATCCCTCTAGATCATATATGCGGTTATCATGATTGCTTTTGTTCTTGCTAAGCTAGTTTATACTATCCTAAAATCTCGTCGACGGCCTCTTCGAATGCCAGGATCGACTCACGAAGCGCCTCCTCACTGATGGTCAAAGGGGGTGCGATTTTCAAACACTCACCGCCGATGCCCACTGGAGCGAACATCAGCAGACCCTTGTGAACGCATTTCAGGTTAATGGCCGTGGCGGTCTGGTTGTCAGGCTCTTTTGTTCCGGGCTTCACCACTTGAATACCAGCCACCAGCCCTTTTCCATGCATGCAACCCAGCCGGTCAGGGTATTTTTGCTGTATGCGTTGAAGCTCTGGCAGAAGGATTTCGCCCAGCATGGCGGCTCGATCCACTAGATGCTCCTGTTGGATCACTTTGAGGCTGGCTAGCCCGGCTGCCACCGGTAATGGCGATGCGGAGTGCGTTGATGTGATCGATCCTGGCGGATAGACATCCATGATATCAGCACGCCCGATCACTGCCGACAGCGGCAGCGAGGACGATATACCCTTACCGCAGGCGATGAGGTCAGGAGTGACGCCGTAGTGCTCATAACAGAACATTTTTCCGGTTCGTCCGAAACCAGCCTAGACTTCATCGAAAATCATCACAATGTCATTCTGCCGACAGAACGCCTGCAACTTTTGAGCATACTCCACGGGAAGGAAGTCTGGGCCCACTCCCTGGTAGCTTTCGGTCATCACACCAGCGATTTCCGCTCCGGTGATCCCCATCTGCTCAAGACTGTGCAAAAACAGCTCAAAGGAGGTATCGGTGTTCTTGTAGCCATCAGGGAATGGCACCTGAACAAAAGTCTTGTCGCGGTCAATCATCCAAGTTTTTTGCTTATCCATACCGCCGGCAAGCTGCGCGCCCATCGTCCGTCCATGAAAGCCGTTCTTGAAGGAGACAAAGTATTTCTTATGTTCGCCGTGTTTCTGAAGTGCGTAGGTCTTCGCCAGCTTGATGCAGTTTTCGGTAGCCTCTGAACCGGTGCTCAGAAGGAATACACGGTAGTCATTCGGCGTGGGAGCCAGCTGCTGCAGCTCGTGGCATAACAAGGCCCTTTGCTCATGGATGAAGATGTAGCTGGCTAGCAGCCCCTGGTCTATGATGTCACGCAGAGCTTGTTTGACCTCGGGCCGACCATGACCGGCGTTAGCCACCAGCACGCAACTCGACCAGTCGATCCACTTATTACCCCAGGCATCTTCGACGCAGAAGTCTTCTGCTTTGTGCCAGATGACGGGCGGTTGGCCCATCATGGACTGTGGCTCGCTCTCTTTCAACATTTCGAATATCGGCAAGGATTCGGGGACCGGTATCTTGGTGTGTATCCTGCGGTATTTGGTCTCCACTTTGGGAACATCCACAGGTGTCAGATCGTATTTAGCCACTACTTTGACCTCAGTTTAATGATATTACCGGTTTCCAGGCTTTCATGAATAGCGACTGCTATTCGAGTCACTTCCAGCCCATCTTCACCCGATGCCCAGCACCCGCGGAGATCAGATACCAACCCGCCATCCTTCAGATGCGCCACATTGTAGGCAAAATCTTCAATGCTCTCGATACCGTAGCCCCGTGACAACCGGCGTCCCAATTTGTCTACCCCGTCGCGTCGGAAGTTGTTGTATGTGCTCATGCCCTCGGATGAGAGGCACGATCTCATGCCCCGATACTGGCTGTCGCATTCGATGACACCCTTGGTACCCACAATCCGAACCTCCTGGTTCACAATCGCCTCGAAACTTTTCGGAAGTATCCAACTGGTGTCGAACACGAATGACACCCCGTTTTCAAACTCCACTTTAGCATTGATGCAGTCGTAGGTATCAATCCCGTAGTCATTCAAAAGCGTCTTCTTGCGGCCTGTGGCATACACCTGTGTCACCTCACTCTTCACGATCCAACGCACCAGGTCGTAAAAGTGAACACCCAGAAACCATGCAGGGGACGAGTTCGGTGCCCAGTGCGGGAACCATTCGGAAGGCACCTCGATGCGGTCCTCCATATAGACAGATCCGTACAGTATCTCCCCAAGCTCCCCTGCTCCCACCCTTCTGGCGATCGCCATGTGGTCTGGGTCATACCGCTTGTGGAAGTCTACCTGCAGCAGCACTCCGCTTTTCTTTGCGGCTTCGATGATCTCCTCGCAACCTTCCACAGTGGTGTCAAGCGGCTTTTCAACCAGCACGTGCAGGCCAGCTCGAGCAGCGTCGACGGCGATCTGTCTGTGTAAGTGGTCAGGCGTGGCGACACTCACTCCATCAAGATTCGCATTGGCGATCATCTCCTGATGGCTTGCGTAAACCGGGCAGCTCAGCGTCTGACGAAGCTCCGCAGCCCGGACCGGGTTCGCCTCAGCGACCGCAGCTAATTCGGCAACGCCGATGTAACCCAACTGCGTGTATGCATCAAGATGCATCTGGCCGAACTTCCCTGCGCCAACCACACCAATTCTAACAGTCATCAGTATCTCCTATACGGTCTTTAGTTGGTTCCACACCAGTTAATGACAAACCGAGTCAGTACCTCGGCGGCCTGAAGGATGTCGTTGGTCTTGATCTGCTCCTTCAATGAGTGCGCGACTCCCAGTTCACCGGCACCAAATGTGATGGTCGGCATCTTACCTCTGCGTGCGAATAGACGCGCATCACAGGATGCGATCCATCCCACGACTGGCTGCTCACCCAGCACGTGATGCACGGCCTCACCGAAGCACTGAACTGACGGATGATCTGCAGGAGTCTCGAACGCCTCGTTGTGAAGTCGACCAAATTCAAAGCTGTAGTGATCGCGCAAATACTCAGAGGCGTTTTGCTCTATCATCTCGACAAGCCCTTTGTGTATAGTGGGGATATCCTTGTTCGGCAGGAAGGCTATTCCACCTTCAATGCTGCAATCGGCGGGAACAGTGGCTGGCCAGTCGCCTCCAGTTATCTGCCCGACGTTCACATTGACCGGGTTGGGGTCATGCGGGAACAGGGCGAGACCAGTCGACTCCGATCGCAGCTTGGCTTCATACTTCTTGAGAATCGCGATGAGTTCAACCATCTGGTCGATGGCACTCACGCCCTGCCAGTACTTACCCATATGAACTGACTGCCCCTTCACGCTCAACCGGTACCAGACTGCCCCTCTATTCGCAGGATGCATTTGCAGGCTGGTGGGTTCCAGAACCACGGCGCAGTCGGCTTTCATGCCATTCAGCACCGCGGCTAACGCACCATTACCACCCGCTTCTTCTTCAATCACCAGTTGCGCCTGTAAGTCACCGTTCAGCCGGATGCCCATCTCCTTAAGGGCCTGCAACACCAGCAGAATGGTGACGACCTGCCCCTTGGCATCGCAAGCACCACGACCATACACAACGCCTTGTTCCACCCGCGCTTGAAACATACCGCCCGGCGCAGGTACCACATCGCAGTGAGAGTTGAGAATGAGGCTTCGTCCCCCACCTTGGCCTTTCAGATTGACGAAAAGGTTCGGCCGTCCTTCATAAGTTGTATGGGTGGGAACCACGGTGTAATCCACATCTGATGCTATAGCATCGGGCACGGCGGATTCCTCAACGCTCCACCCAAACTCTCTGAGGTAACTAGCGAGATGGGCTTGTACCTCATGCTCCCGACCGACTGTGCTTTTGTAAGCGATCAGGCGACTAAGCAGGCTCTCAGCAGTTTCACGCTGGGTCTTGAAGTAGGCTTGCAGGTCGTCATTCTGGACTGTATTCATTCCATCCTCATTGAAGTTTATATCACTGGTATGTTCTGACAAGCAACCGCACGTGCTGGCACGGCAGCCTATACTGTAACGGATACGGTCGTAGGGGCGCCCCTTGTGGGCGCCCTAATCGTTGTTCATTCCATAGTTCTTGTTTAGGGCGCCCACAAGGGACGCCCCTACGACGATGAGCTTTGGTAACTCATGTGCGGTCGTAAACGTTGATAACTGACGTCTTTTCCGTGCAAGTGTAGCAGCACTGTGCGCTTTTATAGTGTCATAAATAAGGCCTTGCGTCAACACGATGTACGATGTCGTTATCACTAGATCATCAAACAGATCGCAAAAGAACACTCCCGATCCACACATACGGGATCGGGAGTTCGCATTATCTGATGCTGGCTGCTGTGAAGCTAACGGTAGCAGCTTATGGACAGTGGTAACTAGAAGGCAGGCGGACCGTTGCCATCTGGAGGAGGTCCTTGGGGAGGGCCTTGCTGAGCTTGATCTTGATTTTGGTTGTTGTTTTGCTGTTGATTTTGATTCTGGTTTTGGTTGTTTTGGCCCGGCTTTCGATTCTGTTGGGCCATCATGACTTTCAGTGCAGCGATCTGGTCGACGTTCAATATAGACCGAATCTTGGTCCACACATCGATACTTGCGGTGATCACGGCTGTTTCAGCCTTCTGAGCCGGAGCCACCAGCTCTTTCACTTTAGCATCATCATAATCGGCGGCAAGTAGAGCTGCCTGAAGTGCCTGAGCCAGCTTTACGGATTTGGTGGATAGTGCCTTAATGGTCGTGTTTCCGGCTGTGATGACTACTTTCAACTGGGTGATTTGGGAAGTGGTCAGCTCCAGTTGGTCAGCAAGCCGGTCTACCATCACGGTCGTTGGTGGGGTGACCACAGTCATGACACTGACCTGCATCATTCCACCCTGTCCATTAGGCCCTCCCGGACCTCCCTGGCCACCTGATCCGCTGCCCTGGCCTCCGTTTCCCTGCTGCGCAAAGCAGCCTGTCGCAAAGAGGCCAAGCACTGCTGCGGTAACTGCGATTGTTGATGTCTTCATTTCGATCAACTCCTCGGTGTGATTGTATCTTGATCGCCTATCCCTTAAGGTTGGCTATCATATCATGAGACGGAGTTGAACGGCTTTAGTATGCCAGCCAAAATCACATAAGGGTCGCAGTATGATCCTATCTTGATCACATTGTCATAGATGATATTTAAGCATTAAATCAAGGGTTAAAAAGAGGGTGTCCGAGCAGTAGAAGCAGGCACATTGACCCATGAGGGAGCCTCTGTGCCTGCTGATGGTTAGTGTTACAGGTTAGCTTTTCGCGGCTGCGGCCATGGCGGCGATATGTGCCGGTGTGGTTCCGCAGCAACCACCGATGATATTGGCACCGGCGTCGATCAACTCCTTAACGCGGGCGGCCATGTCACTCGGTGTCTCTTTGAACACCGCTTTGCCGTTCTCAAGAACTGGCATACCGGCGTTGGCATGGATCAGGATCGGCGTGTTAGGAGCAGCCGCTCGCAACTGACGCGTGATCTCTATCATGTTAGCAATGCCGTTACCGCAGTTAGCCCCAACCACGTCAGCACCCGCTTCGATCGCTTCGGTGGCGGCACGCTCAGGGGTGATACCCATCATCGTGCGGAAACCGCGTGCTCCGGGTTCGAATGTGAAGGTGCAGATAATCGGCAACGTGGTATTGTCTTTGGCAGCCTTGATGGCTTGCACAGCCTCAGTGACAGATGACATGGTCTCAATGCACAGTGCATCGGCTCCGCCTTCAGCCAGTGCGATCACTTGAGCCTTAAAGGACTCATACAGCTGCTCTTCGGTCACATCCCCGCCTTCGTCTTCCACGATCTGGCCGGTGGGACCAACAGAGGCTGCCACATAGCCTTTACCGTCAATGGCATCTTTGGCGATGGTCACTGACGCTTTGTTGAACTCGTGGACGCTGTCCACCAGCCCAAACTCCTTCAGCTTGAATGAAGTTCCACCAAACGAGTCGGTCTCTACGATGTCCGAACCGGCATTGATGTATGCCTCAGCGATGCTCTTCACTTCGTTCGGATGGGAAACACACCAGGACTCCGGGCATTCACCTGGTTTCAAGCCCATGGCTTGAAGGAACGTGCCCATGGCACCATCGGAAATCAGGATTTCACCTTGAGCGAGACGCTCTAATAGACCCTTCATGAATTGTCCTCCATATTAGTTGTCCGGAATATCATCCGGTGACGGATTCCTGCTCTGATTTCGCTTGTGCCAACCTGTTGGCTACAGTCGGAAATTGAGCAAGGTCGGTGTGGGGCAAGAACATAGCCCCCAAATAGCTATCCATATAACGTGTGTCGCTGCTCAGATCGATATATGTCATACCGGCTGCGAGCTCTGATAGCTTCTGCCGGTGTTTACGAGAAAGCAATGCGATGTAGGCACCAGTCAGCGATGAGTTGCCGATATATTTGAACGTGTCGTAGGGAAGGTCAGGCAGCAACCCGATCAAAATCGCATCGTCGATCTCAATATACCGTCCAAATCCTCCCGCTATGTAGACGCAGGAAAGACTATCCCATCCGATACCCACGCTGGAGATCAACAAAGAGCACGCCGCATAGATGGCGGCCTTCGTGCGCAGCAGATTGGCGATATCCGGTTCAGTAATGACTAAATCCTGCCCATTGACCGTGTTGGTGCCAAACTCTATGATGTAACCAGCAATATCGGAATCCGTGCTCCAGCGTCCTGTCGACATCTCTGTGTTGAAGCGGCCAGCCTGGTCGATGACCCCACGCAGCAGCATCTCACCAAGCAGCGAGATGAGCCCCGATCCACAAATGCCGCTCGGTTTGCCACCGCCCACCACATCGTACTGAAGCTCCGAGCCGTCACTACCGATTGTTACATATTCGATGGCCCCTTCCATGGCCCGCATACCGCACTTGATGCCTGAGCCCTCAAATGCCGGACCCACGGAACAAGCGCAGGTGACCATCCAACTGGCGTTACCCAGCACGATTTCGCCATTAGTGCCGATGTCCAAGAACATGAATACATCTTCACTGTTGATGTAGATATCGGTGCAGAGAAGTCCCGATGTGATATCACCGCCCACATAACTCCCGACGCCCGGGGAGAATTCCACACCAGCCGCAGGATTGATTGATAAACCAACATCGTGTGCCGTGAGCGATGGTATCGAGTTCACAGTCGGAACGTAAGGTGTCTCCCGTATATGACGAGGCGGTAGAGCCAGCAACAGGTGCATCATCGTGGTATTCCCCGCAATGAAAGCCGCATTGATGCTATCAGTTGGGATGTTGACACTGGCGGCCATTTCCACAATGAGCGTACTGATCGTGTTGACGATCATATCGCGCAGTTCCGCCAGCCGTTCAGGGCTGCGGGCATAGTCGATGCGGCTGATGATGTCGGCACCGCGGCTGATCTGCGCATTGTATGATGATCGGTTGGCCATCACAGTACCATCATGCAGGTTGACAAGTTGAACCGCCACAGTGGTCGTACCTACATCAACCGCTAACCCGATGGATACGCCGGTTTGATGCCCGGGATGCACCTCCAAGACACGGCCCGTACCATTGAATTCCTGAACATCGACGGTAATACGTCCATCATCGCAGCGAAGAGTCTCGGCTAATTTCTGTAGTACACCGGCTCCTGTGGTCAGTGAGACCGAGCCATATGCACTCGTCCATTCCCTGACCACCCTTTGCCAGTCAGAATAATGCTCTTCGATAGATGCAGGAGGCACAATGATTGTCTGCGAGCTATATAACGGCGTCAACGCATTGGGGTCAGGCAAATAGTCGTCATTGACCAGAAAGTGACTATCGCCCACCACCTGCATTGCCGTTTGGCGCTTTTGAAGAAGCTTAACCGTTAAGTCACCCACCACTTTTGTGCGGCAGGCGAGTACCAGCTTTTTATCAGTCTGAACTGAGCCTGCTGTGATGTCATCAGAACCGACGTTTCCTTGGATCACTTCCACCAGACAGCGTCCGCAGGTGCCCTTACCTCCGCATGGAAGGTGCAGCTCCTCGATACCGCCTTTGATAGCGGCATCATGGATCAGCGATCCTGGCGCCACTTCCACTACAACATCAGACGGCAAGAAACGGACACTTGGCATTTATACGACCTTCCAGAAATCATATTGCGTTACTTCAGATTATAACCAATCGGTATCTGAGCCCAATGTGGCACTCAGATACCGATTGATGGCAGGTAGTTGTCGGCTTACCCCGTCGCGAAGACCTTCATGAACGAGCCGATGTCAGACGCCTCTTGTGGGCCAACGACCACTTCCCAGCCCGGCAGGCAGTCTTCGAGCTCACCACTGATCTGTGATACATAGCCAGGAATGACCAGCTTCCTGGTTTTGACTTGGTCAGCCAACCCAGATGACTTAATGAAGGTGGCGATCTTTTCGCCAGAGAACTTCCCAGCCGCCCAAGCGGTGAGCACGCTCATACCTTCGCACTCTACGACCGCCAGATGGGCCGGCACTCCCGAGTTCTCTATCTCTCCTGAGACCATGAAGTAGGTCAGGGAGAAGTTCGTGGTGACCATCACAGGCGAGTTTTCGTCGGCTTCACCGATTGGATACACTTTGGGTTCCACTTGAATCGGCTTCTGCGGGTCTGTGAAGATGTTCTGGCGAAGCATCATCAATGGCAGTAGTGCTTCATAGGCCATCGTATCGATCACCATGATCGAAGCATACTTACACATCAATGTAGACGCATCCGCAACCATTGATGGGATATCCTGACCCGTGATGAAGTTCAGAATTGGGAACCCCAACGGTTCGAACGGCACTTTCAATGCAGCCTTTCGGATGATGGTGTTGTTCTGCATTATAGCGGCCGGATTGCTTCCAGGGATGTCCAAGACGATATCCAGCACACCCAATGCCAGCAGCTTCTTGGTCAAACCGGCCAGTTCATCAAGATTGGCAGCTTTGGCCACGACAGGAGCTTTGTATTTCAACGCAAGTGCCGCCACTGCGTCTACATTCTCCATGGTGGCCGCGTGAATCAATGGCCGCTGGCCTTCGATCGCAGCAAGAGCTGCCTCCAGGGCAGCCACATTGTCACTGCGTAGAATGACACCGCAGCCAGTACCGCCAGATACCGCCTTCACGGCAGCCACGAATGGCTCTACCGCACCCGTCACGTTGTCCACAAGAGCGAGGTCAAGCCGAAGTTGCTCACCTACCCTCTCTAGGCAGTATTCGCGCACTTCCGCTGTCTTATGAGCCAGATCGGAACCCGACTGGTCATCCGAGAACGAGATGCAGATGGCGGTCGGATGCACGAATGTCTTTTCATGCCGGAACATCACCGTTTCGTTGCCTACGGCCGTTTCACGCTCCGCAGGGCCGATTTTCACCAGCCGGATGGGCGGCTTACTGGCCGCCCCGATCTTGGTAATCGCCTCTTCAGATGCATACGGGCAGGCTGCCAGCTCCGCATTTTTTGAAGCCAGCTTCATAGCGAAGGCCATGCAGGTAGGTACGCCGCACTCACCGCAGTTGGTCTTCGGTAGAAGCTTAAAGATATCCAGTCCAGATAATGCCATGATTTAGCTCCTTTAGCCCGCGACCCGGGTCATCTCAGCGATCTTGCGTCCAACAGTCTGTGCGGCTGATGGATGATACATGACCAGCATGTCAGCACCAGCATTCAACAGGCTCATTGCGGTGGCTATCTCCAGTAATGCACCACGGTCTTGTTCTGGCCCCCATAGAGGGAACGAACTCATAGGTGCTTTGCTTTCCTTAGTTTTCGCCACTTCGTAGCCTGGTGTCGCCAGAATGGGCATGGCCAGCATGGTGTCGCCTGTGAAGGCCGAAGCGCGGATACGCTCCATGACAGAGTAGGTGTATTCCAACCCATATCCAAGCGCACCTGTCAGAGAGTCGATGACGATCTTCTCAGGGGCGAGTCCCATGTTGGTGCAGAGAATGTTGAGCTGCTTGGCCATATTGACATCAATCGGTGTCTGAGTGACCACACAATGATCATAGGCCATTGCCGCTGCGGCGATGGTCTTGTAGTTGTCCGTCTCCACCCAGTTCAGCAACAGGTTTTCGCCCGCATACTTGCTGGCGACTTCTTTCATCACTGCGTTGCACTTTTCGTAGTGGCTTGGGCCGGTCACGATGATCGGCACACCCACTGCCTTCAGAATACTGCCCACGAACTCAGCGCAAGCTTCAGGAGCCTTGTCACCGTGATCGGGATGGGCGGCATCTAAACGCACACTGATGACCGCAGCGCCCAGCTTGTCAACACAGTGTTTGGCCATAGCTGCCGGGTCGTCCAACAGTGCTCCGTAGGCGGTGCGCAGACTCTCAGGATAGTTCTTGGGTAGTTTATCAAACACTTCCATCGCGATGACGGGTGTCTGACCGATGCTTCCTTCAAAATGTCGGAAGGGCAGCACCGATGCGCCACCAAGAACCACTGAAGAGGTTCGTTTGCCACTTCCACCCAAAGTCACCAAGCGGACAGAGACTGATGAACTCTCCGGAGGTATGGAGAAGGTCGTAGGAACCAGGATTGAGGCCGATTCGACTACCCGCGGTGCGGTCTCCACCTTGACTGGCTCTGCAATAACCTCAACGGCTGGAGCTGCAGGGGCAGTAACTGGAGCCGCAACACTGACCGCCTGCGCGGGGGCAGGCATGGGGCCGAAAGCTCCGCTGTACATCAGCAGCATGTTGGCACCGGCGGTCAGCAGGTTCAATGCGGTCGATGCCTGTAAGGCCGCCATCTGTTGTTCCATGGTTGATTCGGCAGTGGCTACGGGCATGCCCTGCGCTCGCATCTTGTCCAGCACCTGCATCACATAACCAAGACCATCATTCGGCATGGCTGTGACGGCTGGTGCGGTCGGAGCACTGGCTGCGACAACAGCGACAGGGGCGACAACCTCAGCGACAGGAACCGGAGCTGGTGCCGCTTCTGCAGGCTTCGCATCGACTACCGGAGAAGCTTCCACCTTTGGAGCAGGTGCTGCAGCCGGAGCTGGCGTCTCCACGATAAGACCTCGAGCCGCATCGGCTTCTGCCGCCTCAGGCGAAGCTTGCGTGATGTCCCACATGGTCAGTGCAGGGTGTCCAACCTTCTCCATGTAAGCGGAAATCGCCGCGGTATCCGTGCCCGCGGCGGTCTCATCAGCGATCATATCAATGTAGTTTTCGATACCGATTTGCTCACCGATGTGGTTTAGTTCTTCGCGGAGTGTCTCTTTGAGCTCCTTGGGCATCCATACGATACGCTTATGACCACCTTCAGAATAGATGAACTTCCGGCTGGAGATATAAGCCTTGCCAACCCCGATGAAACCAGGGGTCTGCTGGCCACCGCCGGTCACACCGGCGAGCGTAGAGAACTTCATGCCCATCGGTGTTTCGCCAGGATACTCGCGGTTGACAATCGCCACACCGTTGCATTCAGGCAGCATAGCCACGATGGCTTCGAAACAACCGCAACTGGTCATGGGGTCCTTCAGCATTGAATATGCGTTGAAGGAGCTGATGGTCTGCTTGGAGTTCACATAAACATAGTCGTTGATGTTCTTCCACTGACCGCGGATGGGGTCGATACACTCACCCTTGACGAGTGGCTGGTTGGGTCCAGTGGGGTCAATTTCAAAGGCGGCCTTGCCATCTAGCCAGTTATAGGCACCACATAGGCCCAGTCGTTCGGGAGTGATCACACACACGTGGTTAGGCGCGAAGCTCTGGCAGAGCAGGCACGAGTAGAAGGTATCTACACTCTCGTCGGTCAGCGATTCGACGCGCAGGTTACGCTCGCGATAGACGCGGCGTGCTTCAGCCAGGCGAGGCTCTACATCATCTTTGCCGGTATACAGGGTGACTTGCACCTTGTCGACAATGGCTGGATACTCGCTGAGCAGTTTGGCCCGTACGATTTCGCCCAGGTGCTTGATTTTGAAGCCCTTGGCCTGAGCTCCCTTGCTGATGCGTACCCAGATGATATCACGCTGGCCCATATGCCAGATGCCTTCGCCGCCGTTGATCAGGTGGTGGATTTGGCGCTCCAAAATCGGCTCAAAGTCCGACTGCATCTTGCGGCCGGCAACCTCGACCCAGATAGCCAGGGGAAGGGCTGTGCCCTCTGCGACATCGTCTATCTCAGGTCCGACTACGACTATCTTGCCGTCTTCGACCTCAGATATTTCGCGTGTGGCAACATACTCAAAGGCATGGGTCTTGTTACCGCCGAATTCCACATAGGTTTGCTCTTTGCGGATTCGTTCGCCTTCAAATGCCGGGCCATATGAAACAGGGATCGGCACTTTGGTGATTTTGATCTTGCAGCCACGGACCTCAAGGGCCTTCTCGACAATCTTGTCTAGAGGCACATTGGAGACCACGTGCTCATAAGTGCAGATACCCGTGGGCAGGATTTCCGGAATGTCCGTGTCCGCGATGGTTGGGAAGCCGTAGGAGATGGCCCCCGCAGCCGCTGCATACTTCCCTTCGTCTACCTCGCCAAGTGCGATGACAAATGCGAAAATACGGTTCTTGTTGTATTTCAAGTTTCGCTCGTAGTCACCTGGCTTCACTCCACCAAAAGACAGAGCGGCTCTGTTCGCGAAGCCTAATGCATAGATGGCGGCTGAGATGTCTCTGCCGAACGGAACCAGTCGAGTATCCCAGCCCAGCTCTACACCAGCCTCTTCAAGCTGCTCAGAGAAGGTGACACCGTTGGTCTCACCGGCCATGAACACATACAGGTTCTTCTCCTGCAGTTCACGGGCGATTTTGACAGCCGTCTCCTTGTCAGGAGCGGCACCCACCACGGCGGCGAAACCTGGTGCAGAGCCGTCCACAAACTCTATACCGCGCTCGCGGATGATCACATCACCCGCAGCGCCCAGCCAGATACCATCCACAGGATTGGGCCCGTCCAGATACTTGCAGGCCTCGATCAGCTCAAAAGCGAACAGTGTGGCCATGCCTCCGTCGAGTGTGGCACCCAGATAAGGCAGCCAGACGTGCTCACCGGGGATGGGCATCAACAGGCTGCGGCATTCATCCAGCACTTCCTGCATGTCGCCCAGTTTTTCTACACGAATACCCAAAAGTGAGTTAATCACAGGCAAGGCGTAGGTCGTATCTGGAAAACCGACCTCGCAGTCCACACCGTGAAGTTCGATGGCCTTAGCCACCATGGCCTCGGTATCCGCGACGATCTTGTGAGCTCCCTTGATCGCAGATGAGGCGATTATCTTACTCATACCAGTTCCCTCCGCTCCTTCATATCATAAAGTTTGCGTTCCTTCTTGGCGTTAATCCCAAGGGCGTCGCGCTTACCCTCTATGTGATCAATGATCTTCTGTGCGGCGATGTCGGGATCTGGCTCCCACTCGAATTTACCGCCGGTGATGTCTGCCATATCTTCGCACAGCAGCTTGGTGACGTTGGCGCTGCCCTCTACATATAGCGGATGGCCAAGAACGACGTACAGCCCGCTGGCTACGAAGTAACTACCAATCGCAACGGCCTTCTCACTCATCCACTCAGGTGCTGCACCCGCGACTGGCAGGTCGGAAAGGTCTTCGCCTAAACCACCCTCAAGCAGCACATTGGTGGCAGCCATCAGGATGCGGCTATTGTCAACGCATGAGCCCATATGCAGCACGGGAGGTATACCCACCGCCTCGCAGACTTCACGCAGTGAATCGCCCGCATACTGCAGCGCAGCTTCAGGAACCAGAAGTCCCTCTTTGGCGCAGGCGATGGCGGAACAACCGGTCTGAAGCACCAGGATGTTCGCCTTGATGAGTGCCTTGGTCATGCGGATATGCGAATCATCTGAGCGCACCTTGGGGTTGCTGCAGCCCACAATGCCGACCACTCCACGGATACGCCCGTCAATGATCGCGTCATTGAGGGGACGGAAGGTGCTTCGGAAGCGCCCGCCAAGCATCTGGAAGATCGTCTCATTGGAAAAGCCTGCTACCAGGTCCATCGATTCGGTTGGGATATTGACCCGGGTGGCATCTCGGTTCTCGTAGTTGTCGATGGCCATACGGATCAGCCGGCAGGCGTGCGCATAGCCTTCTTGAACATCAAACGTGATCTGTTCCGCGTTGAAGGTGTGGGCTATCTCCGATGTGCTGATCAGTTTCGTATGGAAGCACTTAGTGACTTCAGGAAGTGAAGGCATGACGCACTGAACATCCACGATCATCATCTCAACGGCACCGGTGACGATGGCCAGCTCTTGCTGCAGGAAGTTACCAGCTATCGGCAAACCATGGCGCATCAGAACTTCGTTCGCCGTGCAGCAGATACCGGAGATGTTGATGCCGGCGGCACCCTTGCTTTTGGCGTAAGCCAGCAGCTCTTCATCGATGGACGCGGTGGCGAGCATCTCAGACAGCGTCGGCTCGTGGCCATGCACGATGATATTTACTTTATCATCGGACAGAACACCAAGGTTCACGCGGCTGCGAATGGGCTTAGGTGTGCCAAACAAGATATCTGACACAGCAGTGGCGATCATCGAGCCCACCCAGCCATCGGCCAGGCTGCACTTCAGGCCACCCATGATGAGGTGGTGATAGTCATGATCAACACCCATGTGCGTTCGGTGCATCAGCTCTACCACGGCGGAGTCCACACCATTAGGTGCAATCTCCAGCTTCTCCCAAAGAGCTTGACGTTTCTCTGGAGCCATCTTAAGAATTTCGTTGGGCTTTTCAGACCAAGCAAACTGAGCCATGAAGAAGTCCGCCAGTTCGCCGGCGATCTGAAGGTCATCGCGGCCTTCTATCTCCATCTCAAAAAACTGAGCGATCTCGTGCAGTCTGCGGGAATCGGTGATCTTATAGGAGCCACCTTTACCAGCCACCACACTCTTGAGTGTTCGGACCAGCATACGGCCATGGTCAGAGTGTGCTGCAGTTCCTGCGGCGATTTCACGCAGCAAGTTCCGCGCCGTGATCGTATCAGCATCGGCTCCGCAAATTCCCTTTGGGGCTTTCGCGGTGATCCGGCATGGTCCCATATGGCACAACCGGCAGCAAACCCCTGTCATGCCGAACTTGCACTGTGGCTGCTGTGTTTTATATCGATCCCAAACAGTCGATATGCCTCCAACCTGTGCGATGTCGATCATGCGGTTAGTTGCTGAGTCGTGTGAATATAAGTTATTGCCTTTTGGTTCGTTCACTTCGGGCATCTTCAATCGGCTCCTTGTCTTGGCATCTAGTAGTGACCAGGAATGATAGCTTATGCTATTAAGTATTCCCTTACGATATTAGGTATCCGTATGCGACCTTCATCACCACGCGATCATATGTGATGATGATTTCAGAAATGATTCTGTGATTATTCGGTCAAGTATTGGGAAAGCATTGCTCCGACGGCTTGCCTGGCAGGGGATTCCAAGGGGATATCCACCACTGCCATTCCACCGGCATCCTGGTCGGCAACATTTTGATCAACGGGTATGATTGCGATGATGGGCAGGCCAGTCAGCTCTGCCTCTTTTTGCACCATGGGAGGTAGTATACCGTCCGGAACACGGTTGATGATCAGTCCCCTGTGCTTCACTGGTGTGCCCATCTCGTCGGTCAGTTTTGCGATTGTTCCCGCAGTACGCACCCCACGGACGCTGCAGTCTGTGACGATGCATAACAGGTCAACGGTCAGTAGCGTGCGTCGCGCCAGGTGCTCTAAACCGGCTTCGTTGTCTACCACCACATGGCGGTAGTTCTCAGACAGTTTACGTATGACATCACGTAGCACGTTGTTCGCGAAGCAGTAACAGCCGGGGCCTTCAGGGCGGCCCATGACGATCAAGTCGTAACCGTCCTGCTCTACCATGGCTTCCTGAACGCGTACATCCATGAACTCTTGTTTGGATATACCCGAAAGCTCTTTTGCTTTATGCAGAGCATCTTCGCGGATTCCGCCCACTGTGGCATCGTATGAGACACCGAGAGCTTCGTGCAGGTTCGCATTGGAATCAGCATCGACTGCCAGCACCGGGGTTTCTCCACGTGCGACCAGCCATTTGATGATCAGGGATGAGAGGGTCGTTTTACCGACCCCTCCCTTCCCGGTGATGGCGATGGTTAGTTTCATTCAGCCTTCCGTATTCTACGCAAGCCGTGCCTGGAGTGCAGCACTGGTCTTACCGAGAAGATCGAATACCAGCTCTGCATCAGCTACAGGCAAGGAGCCAGTGCCGCAAGACGGGGTGATCATTGCCTGATTCAGGATCAGCTCACGGGATATGCCCGCTGCTTTTGCTAGGTTATCTACACCTTCGTCAAACTTCGCCACGAGGCTCTCAACTGTCTGGGCTTGTATCTTGGCACTGTTGGTAGGAACCACGCCCCACGCCAACACCTTACCGGCTTCCAGGTGGACCTTTACAGCTTGTGGGTATAACGCGATGGTGTCAGCAAACTCAAATGCATCGAAGTTCACCACATCCACACCGGCATCCATGAGGATAGACCATTCCGTGTTTCCGCAGCAGTGAACACCGGCAAGCGCACCCTCGGCGTGAACGGCATCCACTACCTCGGCCAGTTTTTCCACTACGTCTTCACGGCTCACGCTCACATATGTGGATGATCCGAATGCAGATAGAATGGGCTCATCAATGAAGCAGATGATCTTTTCGGCAAACTGTTTGAACTTGCGGATCTGCCAGCGGCACTTCATGGCGAGCGCTTTGACCACCACATCGATGAACTCAGCGTTGTAATAGATCGCTCGTTTGTTCTCATCGACGATGGTCAGGCCGAAGCTGATGGGCCCTGTGGTCTGCACTTTC
Organism: Armatimonadota bacterium; assembly: GCA_963677485.1. Taxonomy (GTDB): domain Bacteria; phylum Armatimonadota; class HRBIN16; order HRBIN16; family HRBIN16. Next base: position 4,855,044 of record OY781964.1, read on the forward strand.
ATAATCGGGCGCACTCCACCCTCAGCCTGCAGAGCAGCTTCCATGGCGAAAATGCCTTTGGAAAATTCCGGGGTAATCTGGAAATAGTCGTAGTTCTCCATGAGATAGTTCTCATAGAAATTCGCCAGATCCATCGAGTAGTCTCCCGTCGTATCAAAATACATGCGTCCTTTGACGCGGTCAATGACCACGCGGGGCATTCCTTCGGAATACTGCATCTCCATCTGTTCGTTCATGCCATTTGCGGGCAACTGTGGCCAGATAGGAGCGACAGGAATGCTATTCAATATCACTTTCACAGCATCAGCAGCATTGGCATGCGGCAGACTTCCTATTGCTGTGGCAATACATTTGGGTGAGAAGCTCATGATGTATCCTCCGTCGGTATTCAATGTTTATAATTTCAGGGCGTCTGGCCGCTCATAGTTGCTTATGATAGCCTGTTTGATATTCCGAAATGGTTCTAGTAGTTCGGGTTCGTGCAGGTCGGCTAGTGCTAACGCAGTCCTGTCAGCCATACCGATGCGGGCATCATATGGGATGACACCTAGAACAGCACCTTCACCAAACTCATTCACGACCCACGCGCGGTCCGACACGGGGTCAGTCGCTTTGTTGATCACTATGGCAAATTGTTTAATTCCGATACCGGCAGCCAGATCACGCACGCGAAGGGCTGTCTCTACACTACGCTTCCCGGGCTCTACAACCGCCAGCATAAGGTCCACTCCCATGGCGGTACCTCGCCCAAGGTGCTCTATGCCAGCCTCCATGTCGAGAATGACCACCTCATTGCGTTTTAACACAATCTCTCGGACGAGTGACTTCAGCAGCACGCTCTCAGGGCAGTTGCATCCTCCACCAGCACTAGGAATGCCACCAAGCACGAGTAAGTCAACACCTGCGTGATGCACGGCGTACTGCTCAGCTATTCCTGACACATCGGGGTTGATAGAGAATATCTGTCCAAACTGATTGACTTTAGCACCTGTGCGCTCTTCAACCAGTTGGCGTTCCTGAGAAATGGTGTGGATCCGCTGTAGAAGATCAGAGGGCATACCGAGTGCCGATGCCAGATTTGCATCCGGGTCAGCATCGATAGCCAGAACCTTGCGCCCGTCTACTGCGAACAGTCTTGCGAGGGTGCCTGACAGCGTCGATTTCCCGACCCCGCCTTTTCCGGATATGGCCAGTTTAAGAGACATGAATCATCCTTTGTGGCGAATATGGTACAAGTGCGAGCTGCATACAGCGGATGGCCATATGCCGGAGGCACTACTATACGTTCTAGCATCTATAGATACTGAATGAAAGAAGAATGGTGTTGAGTTCTGGTAGATTAAGACCATCGTATGGGCAGTTTGCATAATAGTATTATAAGGTAAGTTGCAAGCATCCTTAGCCACTGTGAACTAGTCGGTTTCTTTCATCTGGCCCAGTTGAGCCAGACACTCTTCCGCGTGCTTGCACCAGGCAGCACAAGCCATATTGTTCCGCGGATTCACCACACAGTGACTGCAGTGAGGACAGCTACGCCGCAGGTCATCCTTATAGAACTCAATGGGCTGACCACAGTGAACACACGGCAACTCGTAGATGTCTTCATGTGTCCAGTAGCGCAAATCTTGACCGGGGCAGTTCGCAGGTGCCATGGCACTCTCCTGACAATAGCGATTCAGAGAGGAAATACGCCGCGGCGCTTCTCTTAATGTACATATTACCTTAGTAGATTTGGATGTGTATTTCAAATACAGCATACTTTAAGTGCTCATTATGGTAATATCGTGCTCCTAACAGCATTTATCGCTAAATGGCCGTTGTTGGTCGGCCCCCTACTCACTCGGCTGCTTCGTTGCAGCTATCCGTGCCACTAGTTCATTTCGCAGAAGCATGAAGTCGGTTGGTTTCCAGTCCATGTCCACATGGGGGCATTTCTTCACGTACGATGCGGCCCGCCGACTCATGAGGTGCGCTCAAGATCATAACTGAGAGTGGATCCTACCGAATTCAACTACCGTCGCTGAATTCCTTCGCCTTCGCACGGCAGGAATTGATGGTGTTTCCATACCGATTCAGATAGCCTCTGAACGAGCCGGCATCTTTGCAATCATTGAGCCATAGGCGCGAAAACTCCGTTTTGAGTTCTTCGTATGCAGTCACCACAGCAAGCAGTTCATCAACAAGCTGCGCCTTGGGCACCAGTTTGTTCAGCACGTGTTCCCGCATCACGAACTTCCGCCCCATCGCTTCGTAGTTTTTCGCGGCGAAGAGAAGTTGTTCGATGACATCCTTGTTACGTTTGACCTTAGTCTGTGCTTTTTCCAGCAGTGTGACGGCTTGTTCGGCGGAGGCCAGGATGGCTCTACCCAGGTTGCCAGGTTCAACGAGCGCCAGGATGGTAGGATCGGTGAAAGGGTCACCAAAGAACTCGTAATAGAACCGTCCGAAGCGGCTGTTGCCAACATATGCTGGCTCATCAATCTCGCCTGCCGCATTGCGTAGCCTGAGCTTCTTTCCGTTGATATTACCAGCCAGGTTGATCGCCCGTGCTACCGTGTCATCTTTGATGCCGAATATCAGCTTCCCAATCGTCTTGTTGAAGTAGGCGATGTCTAGCTTCGCACCCGCCCACGCACACACGCCATGATACAGAATTGGATACCATGTCATACCCGGCAGGTGATAGTGTCCGTCATCACCCCAGTCGGTGGTGACGCTGCCAGTTGCTCCACACTGCACGGCCCGACTGACGGTGACATCGGAAAACTGCTTCGCATGACCAACATACGGCATGATGTGACCGTGCGAATCGATCCAGGGTTGTGCGAAGAAATCCAATCCCAGTTTATGAAGTCTGGGGAAGTCTTTTTCCCAACTGCCGTAGAAGTCAGCCGTATAATAGCTGGCGATCAGCATGTCCTTAGGCAGCCTTTCGACAACTGATCCCAGTCCCGCAAGAGTGCCTTCATCCGCGAGCGGACCTTGCGCCACAATGAGACGCATACCCCTCTTAGCCAATTCATCACGCATTTTGGTCGCGTATTTCAAAGTCAGCTCAGTCAGTTCATGCTGTGTGGTACCGCTCTCTTTAAAGGCTGTGTCGTTGATCTCGGTGATATCAACCGTGATGAACTTGCCGGGAAAAGCATCGCATATCTCATTGATCAGATCAAGCACGAAAGCCACGGATTCGGGTTTTCGTATATCAACCGTTCCGCCATCGGGAACCATGAACTTTCTGTAAGGTGGCTTCAAGCCTATGATGTAAAAATGCCCAAAGGTCTGCATCATGGGATGAACTTCCATGTGGTAGCGATCGGCCATGTCGAACAGTTTACGGGCGTCCTGGGCCGTGATGGCCTCAGGGGGCGCGATATCGGGGTAACGCGTCCATTTGAACTGGTCCTCTATGTAGAGTTCATACATATTCATCTTGGCTTCAGCCGTGATACTGGCAAGTCTTTGAAGGGCTTCGATTTTGGGCATCTGCCCTCGGCTCACATCGTATTGGAACCCGCGGTAACGCAGCGAAGGCCAGTCGCGAATCACAATGCCGGGTATCGATGTGCGGTCAGTCGCCATCTGCGCGATGGTGCGGGTGGCGTAATAGATGCCGGTCTCCGTCAACGCGGCGACGGTGATGCCCTCTGCGTCCACTCGCAGGTAATAACCCTCTTCACCAAGAGCTTTCACATCGGCCGTGGTGACAGATGTGATTCCCTTAGGAATTCTGCCCTTCTGGCAAAGAACCAAGCTGATGCATCGTGCTTCACGCGTATTCGGTATCACATTGAGTTTGATACCACAGCTTGTTTTTAACAGACCTGGAAAGTCGACACTAAGCCGTGTGTCGCGGCAACCCACAAGCCTGATGCCCAGGCACTTTCTCAAATCAAAACGGCCACTAACCATCGCCACAGCTTTTGGTTGGGGAAGAATCCAGACATCGGCGTTGCCAAGGATTTTGGCGACTTTCACGAAGTCCGTTTCGAAAGTTGAATGTGTCTGCACCACCATATCTCCTATACGTCTTGATCGCGTCATATACCCGTCAGTACCACACTTTGATGGGCACAACGCAGGATGCGAAGCTCACTTCAGAGCGTAGTTTAGGTGCAGTATATCAAGACTCGTGCCTCGATTCGTCGAATTCCCGCCGGATCCGCGAAATACGTCTCATTGACATCTATCTACCCCCATGGAATCATATAAATGATGTGCAACTTTTTGCAGGAGGAAGTTCGGTGTCACCAGAACATATAGCTGATCCACTTATCAAAGGTACATGGCTTACCTATCGACCCGAAATCAAGGTGCTCGACTGCACCATACGTGATGGAGGTTTGATAAACAGCCACAACTTTGAGGATGAATTCGTCAAAGCCGTCTATGATACCTGCGTCGCTGCTGGTATTGACGCCATGGAATTCGGATATAAGGCTGACAAAAAGATATTTGCTCCTGCGATGTATGGCGACTGGAAATTCAGCACTGAAGATGCATTACGCCGCATAGTTGATGATAATCCGACAAAGCTTAAACTGGCTGTGATGGCTGATGCGGAACGCACCAATTACCACACCGATATCCTTCAGAAATCGGACAGCGTCATTGACATCGTCCGAGTGGCCACTTACGTCCACCAGATTCCTGCCGCGCTCGATATGATCAAAGATGCGGCTGATAAGGGATATAGCGTCACGGCCAACCTGATGGCAATTTCGGCGATTCAAGAAAATGAGCTGCGTGAAGCCATTGAAGTGCTTTCTAACAGTCCGATTTGCGGACTGTATATAGTGGACAGCTTTGGTACTTATTATTCGACGCAGATCAGAGACCTGACCCTTATGTTCTTGAAAGCCTGCGAAGGTAAGGACATCGAAGTGGGTGTACACGCTCACAATAACCAGATGCTGGCATACGCCAATACCGTAGAAGCATGCATCGTGGGCGCGAACCGCCTGGATGCCACGATCAACGGTATGGGACGTGGAGCCGGCAACTGTCCATTAGAATTGCTGCTTGGTTTCCTCAAAAATCCGAAGTTCCATCAGCGTCCAGTGATCGAGTGCATCGAAAAGCAGTTTGTGCCGTTGGCAAAAAGCGGCGAAATGGAATGGGGTTACAAGATCCCTTACATGATCACAGGGCAGTTGAACCAACATCCCCGCGCCGCCATCAAGATGCGCGAAAGTGATCGACCTGACGACTACACCGCGTTCTACGATCAGATGATCGAACTCGAATAGTCTCACCGCCAGCTTCCACAATGCCTGCCGAAATCCCAAGTGATACGGCAGGCAGTTCTGTTTTCTGAGCTTCTGCCACCATAATATCATTTGGTGATAAAGACGGGCGACACAGATGCTACCATAGTTATACGTCATCAGGTCATACAAGCTGTTTCATCACACCAATTCAAGGTATCATAAAGAAAAAGCCGATGGAGGTCATCTGCAATGGCGAAAGTGAAACGACAGGTCATTCATATCGACGAAGAGCTATGCGACGGATGCGGGCAGTGTGTGCCTTCCTGTGAAGAAGGTGCAATCCAAGTGATCGACGGCAAGGCACGGCTGGTGTCTGACAAATATTGTGACGGTCTGGGTGCCTGCCTGGGTGAGTGTCCTACCGGTGCGCTCAGTTTCGAGGAGCGTGAAGCCGAGGAGTTCGACGTGGAGTCAGTCGCTTCCCATCTGGCCGATATAGGCCGGGATCCAGCACCCCAAGCTCATGCACCATTTAGTATCAACATGGGGTCTAGCCATACCGGATGCCCTTCGGCGAAAACACAGCAACTTCAACCAAAGGCATCAAACACCCAGTTTACCGCAGGAGTTAAACCCGTGAGCGAGCTCAGGCAGTGGCCTGTGAAGCTCTATCTGGTCAACCCTTCCGCCCCCTATTTCGCAAACGCTGACGTCCTGCTGGCCGCGGACTGTTCCGGGTTTGCCTATGGCTCAGTTCACCAAGACTTTGTCAAAGATAAGGTCGTGATCATCGGCTGCCCGAAATTCGACGACTACCAGCACCATGTGAACAAGTTGAGCGCAATCATCTCCCAAAACAACATCAAGAGCATCACAGTGCTGCGAATGACGGTGCCATGCTGCTCGGGTTTATCAAGTATCGCACGTCAAGCCATGGTCAACGCCGGTAAGGACATTGCGATTACCGAGCGAATCGTGTCACTGCAAGGCGAGGTAGACCCAGTGTAGCTTCACCGTCTACCAGTTATGGAGAATCCAATGAAGATACGAAATCCGCTACTCTGGCTAATGTTAGCGGTCACCACCGTAGCGGTTGTTGTCGCACCGACAATAGCCGCACCAAAGAAAGTGGCCCCGGCACTCAACTTCACGATGAAAGACATTGATGGCAAGGCTGTCAAACTCAGCAAATTCCAAGGCAAAGTGATTCTCATTGTGAATGTCGCCTCGAAATGCGGCAACACACCTCAATACACCAGTCTTCAAAAGCTGTATGAACAATACAAGAAAAAAGGGCTGGTCGTTCTGGCTTTCCCAGCCAACGAATTTGGACAGCAGGAGCCAGGAACAAACGGCGAGATCAAGGCGTTTTGCAGTGCCAACTACCACGTCACATTCCCTGTGTTTTCCAAGATCGTGGTGAAGGGTGATGGGCAGCACCCGTTGTATCAGTTCCTGACCAGCAAAGAGACAGACCCCAACTTTAGTGGAGACATCGAGTGGAACTTCGCCAAGTTCCTGCTCAACCGCAAGGGTGAAGTGGTAGCCCGTTTTGCACCCAAGCTCGATCCGGGTAAGCCCGAAGTTGTTGATGCCATCAAACGAGAGCTGGTCAAGAAGAAGTAGCGTGGTGACGGATACGAAAAAGCCCCCCGCCAAGCAAACCTGGCCGGAGGCTGCTTTGTATCTGTGCTACTTCAGGTTCTTATTGTCTGTGCTTGATGAATCAACCTGGTAGTCAGAACCGTAACCCCTCGTATTCGGATTAGTCGTATGCTGCAGGCTGAAGGCGTCGACAGCAACCGACGGAGCGGGCCCGACACCCGTCCAGCGCAGCTCAATTTGATGCATGCCTTTGGTGAGTTTCGCACTCCAGCCTGGATACCAAGATAACTGCCTCGATGAATACGGAAGCCGAGTGGCCGCTAAGCTCATATCCGTATATGGATAGGACTCTAATTCCGCTTTGATGCCATCCACTGTGAGCTCATACTTCCTGAGTTGGGCCCCAGAATCACATGCCGCACGGAGCAGGTAATAGCCATCTGCAGGCAGCTCTGCGGTGAATTGCATAGCATGCTTACCAGCCCCACCGAGTTTCAGCAGCTCCGTACTATAGGTATCGGAGCCGGCACCGGGGGCTATAGATGGATCGAGTTCACCGGCGGTCAGCACCACCGCATTGATCGGCCGCACCGGCGGCACAGGGTAGACAGAGGTAACGAAGGCTTCAATCTCCTCAGCCGTCAGGCCATAGCTGTTTTCTGAGATCACCTTGCCGTCGCTATCCTTCACTGTCAGGTAGGCATGGAAACCGCCAGGAATGCGGTATATATCACCGATCTCCTTGCGGCTGATGATCTGGGTTGTAGAATCGGAAGGTAGATCAAAGCGCTTGGATACCTGGGTAATCTGCTTCCCGGTTCGGTCTGTCACCCGCAGCTTGAGTGTGCAGTTCGTCCAGCTTCTGTACCAATATTCGTTGACCACCCGCACATCCGAGGCTCCCTCGAAATCGAAGAAGAGAATCGGTAGCACCTGTTGGCAAGCCTGCTTAACTGAATAATAGGCCTTCCGCGGTTTGCCGTTGAAGTTCACCACCCCAAGAAATGCCGTGGGCAGCGGGTCGTCAAACCGGCAATGAATCGCAGCCGTGGTGGGGCAGAAACGCATCGCCCGGAAATGCTCATACATGAACTTCATGAACTGCTGCAACCACCGTTCGCTGGGCGCGACCTTGTCCATCACATACTTGCGTATCTTCTCCGTCGACCAATCACTGGCCGAAGGCGAATCCCAGAAAACCGGCCCATCGTTATATCGGTAGGAGTTTAAGGTCTCCCAATAATAGTCGGCGGAGTCAAACGGGAACAGCTCCTTACCGACGATATCTTGCATCTCACCCAGCGATGAGAGGCCGTAAGCCCCTACCTCGCTGACAAACCCCACGCTGATGCCGCTCCAGAAGAAGCTCCTTCTGGCCATCTGCGAGGGGATGATGTTGGGATAGATATGGATGTCAAAATCCCCATACCCGGAGGCATTGGTCATCGGCCGCGATCCATCTAGCTGCACGATGCTCTGTGTGATGCGTTCGCTGAAACCGGGTTGCCCACCCTCGTTCCAGGCTGACCAGCCAATCACCGAGGCGTGAGGTCTGCACTGTTTGACTGTGTCGCTCACGATCTCCATGATATCATCGCGTATGGGCTCTGTGGTCGAATATCCCCACTGGAGCGGCATCTCCTGCCAGATCATCATGCCCATTTCATCGCAGAGTTCATACATATCTGGCGAGGACTGGTGCCCCACCATCCGGATAAGGTTCAAATTCGCATCCTTCTGAAGCTGAATGCGTTGCCGGTAGCCTGTGCGGTCCATCATCGACATCCAGTGAATATCATCGTTGAGCATCCCTTTGATGAAGATGCGGTGATGGTTCACGTAGATGCACTTCTCCTCACGGACCAAATCCACCTCGCGCAAGCCCACGCGCGAAACATGCCGGTCAAGCAACTCGGTGCCTCGACGAACCTCCACAACCATATTGTGCATATTGGGTGCGCCCTGTTCCCAGGGGAACCACAGCAGCGGGTCGTCGATCGGCAACTTCAACTCAACAGGGGTTGTTCCCTTCATATCGAGCTGTTGTTCAGACGTGAACACCCGGGACTTACGACCTTTGACTGCAGGCTCTGTGAGGATACATTTCACTGTCACCAGCTCATCGGAACTGGCCGAAGGTTGTAACTCCAGTTTGATATCAACATCGGCATGTTTCAGGTCTTTACTGACCGTGCTGCTATTCCATACGTTCTGTATGCCTACATCACCATGTCCGACCAGCGTGACCGATCGGAATATTCCGCCGGTACAGCCTTCCTCGTTGTAGGGCATGCAGATATCATCCTGGCTGTTACCCTTGATGATGGTCTTCTGGGGTGAGTATCCAGGATCTACCGGACTATCGACCCGAACCACAATCAGGTTCTTCTCTCCCTTGCGGATCGCCTCCGTGGCGTCCAGTTTGAAGCTGGAAAAGGCACCGACATGTCTGCCCAGATACTCGCCGTTTACCCATACACGAGCATCGTAGTCCACACCGCCGAAGTTCAGTTCTAGAGTGCTTCCCGGGAACGAAGCAGGGACATCGAACTGCCGGCTGAACCACACCACTCCGTGGTAATCTACGCCATGCACATACCATTGCGATGGTACCGGCATCGTCTTCCAACTCGATTCATCGAAGCCAGGCCTAAAATAGGCGTGCCGGATGCCCAGATTTCCGGGATCGGTGGTGTATTTCCAATCACCATCCAGCGACAGCAGCTTGCTTTTATCCTGCATCTGGGCGACCAAAGATGGTTTGGCCTTCGGTGTATTCTTTGGATACGACGAGGTAACCTTGCCCTTGTAGACCAGGGCATTCATGCGCGGTCCGGATTGCCTGATCGTCAGTCCTGCGAGAACCAGTGAGGCGGTCGGATTGGTACACCGGAACGTGAGGGAATCAATCGGGGTATCTAGCCGCTTGGGTGTGTAGCTGAACATCATCAACTGCCGACGGGGATGAACCTCAAGCATTTCGTCCAAATGGTAGTATTTTGAGCCTTCAGGGTCGGTATTGAGTGCCTCAGCATCCCTGAAGCCAAACGCGAATTCGACTTCTGGCACGAAGTGGCCGTACCGACTACTCGCGATGTTTATCCCCGCGACTAATGGAACGACCTCTTCAAGGCCGTCGGTGTATCGCAGTACATACTCACCCACCGCTGTTTCGACCTCGGGTGTGGTATCGAAACCCTCGCCGACATGACCCAGGAAGATTATCTCTTGAGCTGGTGTTCCTTTGAGCGGGATCGACACCTCTGAGGGAAACGACAGACCAGACAGCCCTTCTCCCGTAGCCTGGAGTTCGTAGATCACTGGGCCGTTCTGACCTTCCATGGTGGTGGTCACATCAATGTAGATACCTTTGGCCTTAATATCGCCAACGGGGAACTCGAACCACCCTCCCATCCGCTTTTCGTCTTTGACCGCTGCGATCTCTTTTTGGGTTCCGTCGGGCAGTATCAGTCCGACCGAATAGTCCTTCGGGGCGTGCCGTGGTGTGGCCCAGCCCAGAAAGCGAATTCCATTCACCCTGCAGATACCCTTGAAGTTGATCCACAGCTTGCCGTTCGGCCGGTTCTCACCTGAAAACCAGTAAGTCCCATCATCTCCATCATTGGCGTTGGCAATGGCACCATTGCCAGGCTGCTGGTGATCAGCTCCTGCCACGGCGCCTGCCCATGCCGAGGAAATCGACGTGGCGACTTTGGACTTCCACTGGGCCCCTGCCACCCGGATATTGCCAGTATCCTGGGGATACCAGAATGGCACACCATGTCTCTTCCATATATCCATACTGAACCCGGCATAGGCAAAGTAGCCGATCTCATACAGATTATACGTGTTGTCGTTCTTGCTGGACTTTATGTCTACACACCGGAATTCACCGATTTTCCGCAATCCGTTTGCATCCATATCTGCACCACAGCATGTGGTCATCATCATCACGGCCAACGCTGTGATGCCCAGAACCCAACCCTTATTCATGCTGTTCCCTTTCCGAATCGTATGGTGGTTTTGTGATCAGGCTGAGGAAGGAGAATGCTGCGTCCCCCCTTAAGCATAGTGCTTGAGGTTATTCTACATCATAAGATATGCAACAAGATACCCATCCGTGTCTAGCGTGTCACATCCCAGCCGGCTCGGTACACCTTGTCACCATAAACTGAGCGGATATCCGTCCACGTCAACATCCCACCACGATGCATCGCGACCGAATCTTCGGTGTCAGGGATGGTGAGGTTGCCATACTCATCCGTCATGAAATAATGCTGAGCATACACACCACTGCCACTGCTAAGTCCCAGATACTTGTCACTTAGGCCGCATCCGTTAAGGTAACGGTCGAAGTATTTGATACTCGATAGGCCACCCTTGCCCGTCAGACTCATATTCTGCGAGTATTGTATCATCAGATCACCGTGCAGCGTGTCTTCGCCATTATTCCGGTAACCGTTGTAAAGTGCCACCCACCGGTCTATCCCATATGCTTTGGCCACCCTGATCAGTGTGCCGGTCTGCTTGATGGCCTCAGAGACCTTCACCGGAACGGACCACGCCTTCTCACGAGTGAAGTCACTGCTGGTGCTCAGATAGAGATAAGTCAATCCATGTGTATCGACGTCCGTGTAGAAATAATGATACTTGCCGTTGTAGTAGCAGATGGAGCCGATGAGACCTTGTGTGTCTGGCTTCTTCGCTGCTCTCACACTGCGGATCAAGTTGCCATTGACGTCACCTACGGGCCGAGGCCTTCGCCACTCGTCCGGCACATCTAAACCGAACGGCTTCCAGCATGGGGTACCCTTGATCGTTGTCCTCAGCTCCCAGTTGATCATGTCCAGTGATCTGGCCATACATAGATAGTGGCGGTAGTCTGCATCATCGGTGTCACGGTCGCGATTGTCATCCGTCACTGCCATAAAGAACACGTAGAAGTATTTATCGCCTTTGGGTCCTTTGACCAACATCGGGTTACCCGTGCCCGACCAGGCGTCCAGGCCATGCCCATCCGCACTATACAAGATGGACTCTTTGTCTGTGGGGTGACCATACAGCCTGAAGCCGATATTACCGGGCATGGTATAGTTGAACGGACCAGAGTAAGTTCCCGACTTTATCGAATCGCCAGGGCAGCGCAACCCAACTGGTTTGTTGGGTTCGCTGTGGAACATCGTGAAGTAGTTTTGATGTCCTGACCGCATGATCTGCACATTGTACGCCGCCTCGTTTTCCGGTGTGTTGTAGTAGACACCTTCATCAGCGGCGTCGTGCGACACAGTCAATCCGTTGGTCGTGTAGCTTCGCAAGTCAGCAGCTGAGCTGGGTACGCAGATGACGAATGCTAAAGCTACAATCACGAAGGAAGTAATGCAGGCATACATGATGATGTGACTCCTGGTGATGGAATACTTGTATATGATGGGAGTGAGCTCCATCCTCGAACGAATGGAGCCCCATCAGTCTGCCATATCTAGTGCAGGCGCGGATCCGTCGCGAGATTCTTTGCGAAACCCTCATACGACTCGATACAGAACCACCAGTAGTCTGTGCCGAAAGGCGGCATGTCGATCTCCGCCTTCAGCACATCATAGTGGGTTTCCGTAAAGAACGCGGCAAACTCTTTGCGGTAAGCGTCACTTTTCGCTTTGTCGCCTGTCACAGTAACTGTGTACGCCTTTTTGAGTAAGATGCAGTAGAGACCATGGACTTTCACCACTTCAAGCCGATGTTTTACAGGCTCAGACAACGCTGAAGCATTGATGGAGCCCAAAGACGCCACCAGCTTTTCTATCTGAGCCACGTTCTTAGCGCAATCCAGTGGAGTCAGCTCATGCATCAACTCAGTCATGCGTCGCATATAATCACCGATCTGCCTGCCGATGTCGCCGAAGTATGCGGAGTAGAAGCGGTCTTCCAGCTTCCTTAGGTTCAACCTGGTATCCGACCAGACCTTCAACCAGGACCACAACATCAGCGGAGTCGGCACACACAGGTTGAAGTAAAGCACCCAGTCGCCTACGCCTGTGATGCCGCGCTTCAGGTAATACCGGCTGTCTTTCTGCATCACATCCACCGGCCAAAGGAAGGCATGTGTTCGCGGACCCATACCCGGCATTTCACACAGGTTATAGTAATCCATGATCATGGTTCTGCCGCGAAAACCGACAGATTTGAGATAACCCAGCCAGTTATCCATCATGCCGATGATCTTGCGGTTACACTCTGGCTCACCGTCAAGCGGGATGTAGAGGTCACGGTCATATCCTATACAGAGGTTCATCAGCATGTTCCGGCCGTTTGAGGGCAGCTCCACCTTCCAGGTCGGTGGTGTGCGTAGAGAGTGGTAGGCGATGAACTCGAACACCGTGCCAGGTGCTTCCTCCTCGACTATCTTCGCAGCCTTGCTGACGAGCATGATATACCAGTTGGAGTTCGGCTCTTTGACACATTCCGGGCAGCCGCAATAGTGCGGGTCGGGGATATCCTCTGGCCAGAAGGTGATGATGTCCCAGGCTCCCCTCTTCTTGCGTACAAACTCGCGCCAGTTGTTCATGAATATCTCAACTGCTTTGGGGTTCGAGAAGCAGGCCGTGCGGTTGTTTACAGTGCGCTTGCCGCCCACTACGGGGAAATATTCGGGATGGGTATCAAACAGCTTAGGATCGAGGATGAAGGACGACCAGTTATGCAGCGGGCCCCTGATCAGCAGACCTCGTTTGCGGATTTCCGCAGCATATGGCGGTAACACCGGTTCACCAGCGCCGAGGTCTGCGAAGCCTGTGATGAGGTTGATGCGGTTCTTGGCCAGAAAATCTATAGTGACAGGCTCATCCGGCTTCATATAGTAGTCACGGATGTCCATATCTGAACCGTATTTGGTGTTCATCGCCGCTGAGAGCGTGATGCGCCTAACCGGTGGGATGCACTCATGCGATTCGCCCGGACCATAGAACTCGATCTTGGCATATTGCTGAAGGAAATCATAGACACAATACAGCGCAGAACGGTCGTTCTCGCCTACCAGATACACCGTGCCGTTTTGAGACAACGCCCCCGCTCGGTCGAAGCACCTGGCCTTGAATGACACTCTTACTTGGGAGGAGTTCGCGTTCGTAATATAGAAGGCGCCTGCTTCCGGCTGCCCTTCCTTGACGATAAGTTCCGAACCGGTGGCTTTCGCCAGATACCGGCTCAACTCCGAGGCCGCGAATTTGATGATGGCAGAGGATGCAGGCGGGTAGATCACCGCATTGAGCGGGGTACCAGCCAGAGTGATGCTTTTGGCTGACGTTTGATTATCCCTTGCCGAGGCCGAACGGAGCATGACCAATGTCATCAAGATACAAAACAGAAATGATACAAGCATGAGTTGCCCTCCAGGAGCGTTTCGCATTATACGCCATTGCTGTCGCAGCACTAGAGTAGGCATCGGACGGCGTCGGCTATTGTCATTATAACGGGGGAACAAGGTAGATATGACACGGTGAGTGCGGAGAATGACAGATATTGTGTTACAGCACCTTGGAATAGGGGAACTAATCAGCCATATGCGACGGGTTCCATCAACCTGCTAAAGCAGGCCTCGTCACCCGTCACTAATCAGTTGGCTGTCCGCTGAAGCGGACGCATCGCGGACGACCACTGCGTCCTCTTTCGGGCTGCGAATAATCAGCCACGCGGTGACTATACCCATACCAACGAGCCTGCGAAATGAGTGTGCTACCTATCGAGACGCGACATGTTCGGCTATCTGTCAGACCGCTCCTGACAGCACCATCTGTGATTGTGTAGCAGCAAATGCGGTGTCACTATCGGTGATAGCTTAGTCCCATGTCCCTGACGTAATACGCTGCGCAAGGGTGTCAAAAATACGAGCGCAGTGTGGTGCCCGTGCTTTGACTTTTAGTGGGTCGATTGTCATCAAGATAGCTGGCAGATGGTTATACTTATGGTAACGGCCCTTCTTCGTGTCTTTTGTCGCTGCATCCAAATTGCTGATCTGTGTCTTCTTTGGGATATCTTCTACATTCGATGTGACACTCAACGTCTTAACATGAAACCCATCGCCGTAATACTCACTCAAGCTCACAGGGTCAGCGAAGAGCCATGCTTCGATGGCTTGGCACATTAACTGACACTGATCGTCATTCACACCGGATGGCCGATCCCAGTTGTCATCAGGACGGCCCTTAAGATGCTGCCAGCACAACCCATAACTTCGCACGGGGTCTTCTGAATCCACTAGCAGTACATGGTAGACATCATCGCTATGTGCAATTGCATGGCAGAACTTGGTATACGATTGCCCGCGGCTGCCGTGCAAGATAAACCTGACCCCAAGGTGTTTGCTCTTCCCCAACTGGTAGAGTTCGTTAAAGAAAAGATGGAACGCGCGGCGCATCTCCACATCTTGAGACTTATTACGTCCACCTTCGATATGGAAATGCAAATCTGTTACCACCTCGTCCCACCGAATCCTCCCTTGAGCCAGATGTCACCTAAAGATACATCATCATCCCAATCTGCAACATCAGCATCGGTGAGCCGTCGCACGGTCGTGCCAGAATCGGACCAGTCACACACCAGTATGGCTTCAGGTATCTCTTTCAGCTTGGAGACTAATAAGTCAGAATGCGTGGTCACTATTAACTGGGTTCGTTCTGATGCCTCTATCAGCATCTCGGCTATGACAGGAATAATATCGGGATGCATCCCAAGTTCCGGCTCCTCAATACAGATCACTGCAGGGGGTGCCGGATCATAGAGCATCGCTAGAAGGGCGAGAAACCTCAACGTTCCATCTGACAGTCTGGAAGCAGGTATGACGATGTCGCCAGTTTCTCTTATGGCAAGCTGGACTTGATTCGCGTAGATATCGAACACGATGTCTTCGGTTCTATCGTAAAAGCTCTTCAAGCGGTTCAGAATTTTACTTCGGACCTCTCCGCGCATAAGGAAGTTATTCAACACTAGGGCGAGATTGCTGGCATCATCAAGCAAGTGCGACTTCGGGTCGTCTGTTTTGGATGGTGTGCGGATGGGCGATGAAGGCCCTGTGTCCCACAGTCGATAAATCGCAATACTGCCGAGTTGTTTCGCAAGGTAGTGGATTTCCGGGTAGAATGCCGGGTCATTCTTTTGGGACAGAATCGACTGGTCAAGTGAGATCTCTTCACGTTTTAGTTTGAGCTCTCGCCTAGAAGGTATGCCTGATTCTTGATGCGCAGGTGATACTCCGTTATCACTAACGACATTCAGGATGGGGTGACCATCATTATATCGGTAGAAGAAATCTATGTCTCCATCACTAGAAGACTCATTTTGCAGCGATTCATTCAACAACTGGGTTCTACCGGCGACCTCAGACAGCTCGACGTGATAGACCAAGCCCTTACCGTTGCCTGATTGGGCCAACACCGCATCTATTGCCAGACTGGTGTCTATCGTGGTCTTACCTGGCTCTTTCCATATCCAATCCGCAATGCCAGTGCTTCTGAACGGCGTCGTTAAATCCTTAGCCGCAGCCCGCAACACACCGATGGCTTCAATCAGATTGGATTTCCCTGCAGCATTAGGTCCTATCAGTACATTGAGAGGCCGCAGTTCGATGGCATTGGCACCATGACCATACGATAGGAAATCATGCAGTGTGATTTGTTTGATGAATGGTTGGATGTTCACAGTGTACCTCTAGATGGCTGCCTACGGGCTGCTCATTTCTACTGTACTTTATATTCGTCATTTCCGCATTAGTATCTTACCAACCATATTTTGAACACGGTGTATAGAATATTCTGATATTACGCACCACACAAAGCGTTAGGCACAACGATCTGGCGAATAGCAAGTGCTGCCATGATGATACGCTTGCCAAGTGCAGTGAGGTAGTATTTGTAGCGTTTACCGCATTTTTTAACGAGCCGGAATACTCGGCATCGCTTGATGAAGTATGATATCTGAGAGCTGGACATCTGCGGTAAGGCTTTTTGAAGCATACGGTTTGTGATCCCGCTGATGCATCCCTCTCCGCGAGCAAGTGCAATGAGACATTCCAAATCCTTCTTGAGGAAAAGGTTGAATCCTCGATACGAGCGATGATCACGGGTGGTCGAGGTCGCGATTTTGATGATCTGATGTTCACCATCGCTGTTGTCATCAAGGGCGGAAAGAAAGTCAAGATATCTGTTGTTTGCAGATAATAACAGTTCCCTCAATGGAGGAAGGCTGTAGATGGTCTTTTGCATAGGGGCGTATTTAATCTCAGTCGTCCCATCATGATGTTCTACCTCACGGTAGTGTTTAAATTCAGAGACGTCATTCACAGTCGTCTCGATACGCAAGATTATCCCTTGCTTGTCATACATTTTGATAGAAGCCCATCCCATGTAGTGTTTGATGCGCGTGCCTTGTATGCGGCGATCGAACTTGTAGTCAGTGCCGATCTCAGCGAGTGTTCGCCCATCAAGTTTCTTACCAAGAAACATCGCGATAGACTCTGGCGTTACCGTATGTATCGCTGTTTTGACTAGATTATCGTAGATGGCTTTGAGGTCTTCGGCGCGTTTGAACACGATGTCTGTAGCATATTCCACCTGCATTAGCGACCAATGATATGAATTGTCAGCAAGCCGTATCACGGGGCAATACATTCTGGCAAATGCATCCAGCGCATGGTGCAGCTTATCAGCAGGAAAAGCGTCTGCCAGCCTCTGAGCACAGCTAAAGTCGTCGATTTTTACAAAGGCGTTGTCCAGTGGAGTGAAAACTACTCCCTCGGATTGAAGGCAATGCGCGAGATAATTGTGTCCATTACAATAGAATTGCAGACGGAAGGGCACCCAGGTCGGAACTCGTAGATAGCACAGTCCAAACTCTGCATCGATGAAATAGAAGTAGTAATGAAGACACTTGGTCTCCTTGATATTCAGCCGGGTTTTGTGGGTAATCTTGTCGTGCCACGGGGTGTATGCAGGACATTTTTCCAACACTGAGAATATGTGGACGAGACCGGGGTGACACCCTCGACTACTAATGATCTCTTTGATGCGGTCTTCTTTTCGAAATGAAGAGGCACGGCGTATATACTCAATTTCAATGCTGTTGGTAACGGCAAGGCGTTCCGCATTGGCTTTGATCTCATCTCGTAGAGGTTCGGCAAATTCCTTAGGAAAGTCAAATAGCCTGATGTTGCGTTGATGAAGATAGATGCCCATTCCGTCGCTATGACACCAGCCTGGGATTGTACCGGTGATAACTATGCGGTCGAAGCATGAATATACCCCAGCTATCTGCTTTGCATAGCGTTCTTGAAGTGATGTCATTCTGGGCAACCTCACGAAAGGGTGTTTGAATGTATATTACGTGGCGAATGCAATCATTCCTTTTTTGGTTGCGGCTAAGCCGCCTTAGGTATCATACGGACAAGGACACCAATTCATCAGGTATTATCTACCGACTATAAAACCAACCAGCCGGCAGGCACCATTGCAGCACCTGCCGGTTAAGGAACCGCCCCGCCCTAGTTGGCGACGATGATCTTGGTGAGCTCCTCGATGCTGGTTTCGTCGCGGCGCATCTCGCCGATGTTCCGGCCATGGCTGAGAATGACGAACCGATCGCAGGTCTGGTAGCCGTGGTACATGTTGTGGGTGACCAGCACGCTGGATATCCCCTCAGTCTTCAACTGCAGGATGTATTCCAGCGTCTTCTCGGTCTCTCGCACAGACAGCGCGCTGGTGGGCTCATCCAGCAGCAGTATCTTGTTCTTGAAGTGCACGGCCCGGGCCAACGCAACCGCCTGCTTTTGACCGCCTGAAAGGCCCTTCACGATCTGACTGGGGGAGGTGATACCGGAGATGCCGACCGTGTGCTCCAGAACCTGCATCGCCTTCTCCCTCATGCTCTTGATCTTCATGAATCCCAGAAATCCCGTCTCCTCGCGACCCAGGAATATGTTGCGCATGATGTCCATCTGGTCGACCAGTGCGATGTCTTGGTAGATGGTCTCGATGCCAATCTGGTAGGAGTCCCGGCGTGAGCGGATCCGCACCTCTTTACCCTCGTGCAGGAACTTGCCCTCGGTGGGCTCCACCACGCCGGAGAGTATCTTGATGAGCGTGGACTTCCCTGCACCATTGTCTCCAAGCAACCCGACCACTTCGCCTTCAGCGATGTGGAAGTCGATATTCTCCAGCGCCGTAACCGCACCGTAACGCTTGGTTAACCCCTTCAGCTCCACAAGCGGGGTCTTGCTGCCCTTGGCATCCTGCGCTTGAGATGCGCCTTGCTTATTTTCCATCTCGCTAACCCCTATCCTTCTTGGAGGACCTGTTAAAAATGACCGCGACAATGATGAGGATGCCCATGAACAGGTCCAGATAGGTTCCTGGAGCCCGCAGGAGCAGTAGCACATCCTGGATGGTGTAGAGAAGCGCGGCTCCCAAGAATATCCCCAGGATGCTGCCCTCCCCGCCCAGCAGGCTGACGCCGCCAATGACACACGCTGCGATGGCTTGCAGTTCCAGTCCCTTGCCTTGGTCTGGAGAGACGGAATAGACACGCGCGGTGCTGATCACACCTGCGAAGGCGGCCAGCAGACCCACGATGACAAAGCAGATCATCTTCACGGCATCTGGATACACGCCGATCGCTTTAGCGGATTCTTTGTTGCCGCCCACACCGAAGATGTGGTTGCCGATCTTGTGACGTTCGAGCAGCAGATAACCCAGCACGGCAATCAAAATCGCCCAGAGCATTTGGGCCTGCATGGGTCCCATTGAGCCCGCGAAAATCGCCTCAAACGACCCGCCAGGGTTCATAGAGGCCGACTCGTTGCCCGAGAGTATCTGCAGCATCCCCCGCCAAAACATCATCGCTCCGAGCGTCGCGATGAAGGACGGAATCTTTGTTTTGAGCGTAATCACACCGTTAATGAAGCCGATGAACGCACCCACCGCCAGCGCGATCAACATCGCCGGCCACACCGATAGCCCACAGGCGTAGGCGAATGCCATGATATAGGCCGTAAATGCGAAGTTGCTGCCCACAGACAAATCAAACTCGCCTGCGATCATCAGTATCCCCACGCCCACCGAAAGGATTGCCAGCGGGGGGATACTCTTAAGCTGAGTCTGGATATTGGTCAAGCTGGTGTATGCAAACCGGTCGCCGAAGATCAGCGAGGCGATGATGCACACAGCCTGAACCACCAGAAACACGATCAGGATGTTACCGGTCTTGCCAGTAAACAGCCGGTGCAAGGCAGACTTCATATTCACTGCGCCTATCGCACGCTGTCCGCGAGTTCCATCACCCGCTGCACGTTACTCTTGTCGACCATCGCGCCACCGGTGTTAATGTCGCATGGCAGGAGCCCGTATTTACGGCAGTAATAGAGCTGAGTGACCGTAAGATAGCCCTGGTAAAAAGGCTGCTGGTCAACGGTAGCGATGGACTTGCCGTCTTTGATGTTCTGGGCGATACGACGGGTGATGTCAAATCCCGCATTCGGGATATTTAACCCGACATCTTTGATAGCCTGAGGGGCCATCTCCATCGGCATTCCGCCCATCGCCATGACCGCTGCGGTTTCTTTACGCCCCAGAAGATACTGTGTCAGCTTGGTCAGCGTGTCTTCAAGCGAAATCCCGCCGGTGTTGAGCACTTCGGACTTCACGCCAACCTCATCGAGTGCCTTCTTTACGCCGTTATAGCGCTGCTTGGCGTAGATGGCTTCGGGATGCTCCACAGGGCACACCACCATGTCGCCGGCTTTCAGCTTGCCATCGGTGATCAGCCGCTTAGTGATAAGGTAGCCTGCGGTGGTCATGTCCTGGCCGATGTAAGCGTAGCGCGCGTTGCCGGCCTTCCCCTTGGAGTCGTCGATGTTAAACGCGATCACCGGAATGCCAGCATCGATCGCCTTCTTTACCGACTGATCATATGCATCATCGAGATTAATGACCACACCCAAGCCGTCCACTTTGTTAGAGACAGCAGTCTCAATGATGTCATTCTCGCGAGCGGAGTCATTGTTGGCGAACTGAATATCTACGCTGCTGCCAAGCTGTGCCGCTGCCTCATTAGCGCCGGCCACCACTTTGGTAAAGAATGGGTTTCCGGCTGTGCCGAAGATCACCATCGTGAACTTGTAGCCAGAGGCTTTGGACGCGCTCGGTGCTCCAGTTTGGGTGCCTGTTCCGATCCCACCAGCTCTTTCGCGGGCGTGTCGGTCACACCCGCTGGCACAACAGGTGGCGATGATCAATGCAGCAACTAACAGTCGGTTCTTCATTTTGATGCGTCTCCCAATCACTTTCCGTATTTGTCGATGAGCTGGTTCAGTCGGGTGCGATAGTACAGGAAGTCTTCCCACTTCACATCTGGCGGGATAAAGTGGTCGCCGAAGGGCACATATCCGCCCGTCTTCAGCACCTTCTCCACTGGCTCCAGGATCGTATCGATGGCCTGCTTACCCTTGGCGATTTCAGATTTCGGAATTCCGCCGAAAATCTGAAGCTCAGGGTATTGTTCACGAACCTTCACGATGTCCATCCCGCAATGAGCTTCAAAGGGATACATACCGGTCACGCCAGCTTCAATATAGAGCGGGATCAAAGAGTTGCAGTCCCCGTCCGTGTCCAGCAGTATGATCTTCACACCGCGGCCCTTGAGGAATTCGGTAATGCGCTTGTAATACGGCAGCATGAACTCGCGCACCATTTTCGGTGAGACCATGGGGCCTTTCCCAAAAGAGATATCTTCCCAGAAGTGGATGTGGTCTACGTCTACTTCAGCTAATACCTCTTCGAACACGGCCAGCCAAAGCTCGGTGAATGTGCTTTGGATGTCGTGAATCAGCTCGGGATCATCAAAATAGGTGTTGAAGAGTTTCTCGTAGCCCATCACGTGGCTGGGAGTACCGAACAGTCCAAATGGGTAGCCACCTAAGGCCAGTGGATAGTCGCGGTTGTTATATTGCTTCACCAGATCCGCCCAGTTCGCAGGGAACCGGTCTTTGAGATTCCTCAGGTTCAATCGTTCGGATTTAATCTTTTCCCACGAATCTCGATCGTAAATCGGCCAATCCATGCCGGCAGGGATGGTGGCCTGCTGCTTAAGGAACTTACGAGTCACTCCATCGATATCTGTGTAAGTGAGGGAGCTCTCATCCTCTGCGTCGACCCGGGGCTCGAACATGGGACAGAACAACAGATTAACATCCACCATCTGCTGGGTCTGATCCATTTTAAAGTAATCGCGCACATCGGTATCCAGCGGAAAGCCCTGCGTGGGCCAGTAAAGCCCCCCACCCATCACGCCGATGCCGTTTGGCAGCACGGTCTTGCTCTGGCAAGTCCAAGCTGGAATATACAGTGATGAGGTGGGTGTTGAGACTGTCTGCGGAAGAGCAGGATAGTTATGACACGGGAGGCCAGCCTCGTAGAAGTTTTTGATTGTTTCGCCCCAATAACCAAACTCCCACTTCACCGTGCGGACGCCAGTGTTAAAACTCATGACCTCTATGAAACGTTCCCTAGTATTCATTTCAGAGTCTCCGTAACTGCATAGATGCTCAATGTTACCCCAACTCCCCGCGATTGTCAAGCAGTCGTTTTCGCACAACTCTCATGGATGAGCCACGATAGAGGCATCTGATCCCTTGCCGAGCTTAAGCGTCAATCGGCCTGGCAGTTTGAAGTTAACTTTCAGTATCTGTGTGGCCGGGTTGTATTCCGCTTCACCGCCCTCGCAGCTCTCGAAGCTATCTGTGAACGCCACCAGCTCCGCATCACCTTTTAGCGATGGGTGGAAAGTAAGATCGAAACTTCGGTCGGAATAGAACACAGGAGCGGGAGCCATGTTTTTTGCGCTCTTGATCAAGTCGAGTGTGAACAGATGACGTCGAGACTTGATGTCCCTACCGCAGTAAAGAAGGTTGGCTTTATATTCATCATCGGCGTTGCACCATCTTTGAATCCCGCAGCGATCCGCCACGGCACGTAGCTCCGGCATCATTGTATCTACAAACCGTACCCCCTTCGAATCTTTGATCTCTGTATCCGCAGGTGTCAGGTATAGGATGACACGGCCTTTGCCCATTGTCTCTTCAATCTTGTCAACCGCACCGCGCTTCGCTGCTTCGAGTTTAGCTACAGGAACCATGCCAGCAAAACCCGGTGTAGGCGTGAGGGACCGATCTGCCTCGACCGTATATGCCAGACAGCCTTCGCCAAAGCCCAGTAACGTACCACCAGCTTTGACCCATAGTTGTATGGCCTTAACCGCCTTGCGGGAGGTGACTGTCACAGAGGAGTTCGCAATGACCAGCAGCTTCCGGCCTTTCAGACCGCCGTCCTCCACCATAGCGTCGTCCACCACATCGGGTGATCCCAGCGCGCGGCCCCAGGACGGGTAGCCGCTTTCGGTGGTCCAGAGCGTGTTCGTGGTGTCATACAGATTAACCGAATCGCCGTTAGCATGATTCGGCCGGTACCAGGAGGTCATATAGGAATGGAACATCGCCACATCGCTCTTGCGGCCTTTGGTCTGGTAGCGCAAAACCAGGGGTGCCAGATTCGTCCAGGTCTGAGAGAACCAGTGCTTCTCGTCGAACAACTCGCCAAGGTGGGCCAAATGAATGTAGTCGGCACCGGTTGCAAACGCATTCAACACGTCGACATACTGGTGAAACAGGGTCAGGAACGGCGGGCCGATATGCTCCTGCATACGCTTGACATCATATTGCATACAGGCAGATTGGGCGTAACGCATCGCGAACAGGGTTTCACCATCGGTTCCGTTGAAGAACGCAGGCTTAACTTTACCCAGCATCCGTATCACCGGCCCGTAGTTGCCCAATGCCTGCCCCTGGTTGAAGCCGACGCCTGGTCCACCGATCATCGCACCGATCGGCTTGTCTGTCTCCGCTCGGACGGTCTCCAGACTGCGTCGTGTGACCTCGTCAAGCCACCAGTTATACCAATGTATGAAATCCGACCATTCCTGGCGCCCATCTATTCCACTCGTCCCGGCTACAGGTCCTTCCTGTGGCATGATCTCATCCCATGAAATAACAGGCCTGCCCCACGCTTTGGAGAGCGCGGCCAAGTCATCGTGATAGGTGCGTGCCAGCCAATGCCGGTAGTTGACCTTGGCAGCACGTCCAAAGACGGCATACCCCCCAGCCGTAGACGCAGGGTAATGGACCTCGCCATACATGCTGATGGGTGACGAAACCAGAACGGACGTGATCCATGGACTGTTGACGACCGGCCGGACTTTCTTCCGAAGATACTCCGCGAAGCGGTCAGGTACGGTCTCATGGAACACGGCACTCTCAATGCCCTCGCCGGTTCGGTTGCCTTTGGAGTCCTGGTCCATGTCTTCGGCAGTTAATCCTAGACCGGCTATCAGTTCGGCACCCGATGGCCGGTTGGGGCAGAGCACCGTCACCATACCCGCTCTAAACAGGTTCTCGCCGACCACCGGATCCAGGTCGTATGACGATGTGAAACCCACGCCGAGTTTGAGCAGTTTCGCGAGCTGCTCCTGGTCTTTGCCTGGCCATATCCAGTTGCCGAGTCTGGGCATCTCCGGTGTCTTTGGTTTGGGTGTTGCCGCATACGCCATTCCTGACGATGCAAGCAGAATGCAGATTGCCATGATGATAATGACTGCGTGCAAAGACCGATCCCCCAAGCTCATTGTGGTGTCTCCTGAAGTGTGCTGATGATCAATGCTACAAAAACCCATGACGTTTGTCAACGCACATTGGTACAAAAGCACGATATGCAGTGTGACTACTCCATATAAGAATGCTGCTATTAACTTGTTAACAATACGAACGGGGATGTCGTCCCTACGGACAAGCTTACGTTCGGTCATATACCCTTCGCGCCTTCGCGTCTTCGCGTGACAATGAATCATTTGTGTCGATGCGTGGTTACCGGCCTTATACCCAATCCGGTCATGACTGTTCTGCGTCATCTGTGGATGAAAACCTCACCTCGCGTATTAATAGCCCCACTGAAACCTCTCCATATACCCGTTATGTTAAAATGGAACTACTATGGCACGGATAAAACAAACCCCATCACAAGAAGACCGCAAGCGCACCCGCTACGGGTGGAAACTTTTCGTCGTGATTCTGCTCTTCATCGGCATCTGGTGGGCTGCATGGGGCCAGTTCCAAGGCAAATCGGTGCCAGCCATACAATACCACTACACGGACCAGGAGCATACGAAGTAATAATATGAATGTCGGCATTATCGGGCTAGCGCAGTCTGGCAAAACTACCCTTTTCCAGGCTCTACTCAGGGGTGCACCATCGGGCAATATGCCGGGTGTTCCTGGAGCTATCCAAGGTGCCGTCATCGTTCCTGATCCCAGGTTTGATTTCATGGTGGATGTCTACCATCCCAAAAAGATATCGCCAGCATCCGTGCAGTTTGTAGACGGAGCCGCTCGCATCAGCACGGAAAGCCGAGGCAGCGGGTTTGGTTCCGACTTCTTCAGCGGCATCCGCCAGACCGATGCCCTTCTTCACGTCATTGATGCCTTTAGCGGCACCATCGATGCGGTAACAGCTGCCCGAAAAGTGGACGAAGAACTTCTTCTTGCTGACCTGACCTTGATTGAAACTCGCCTGGAACGGCTGGAAAAGTCACTCAAGATTCGAAAGAACAATCCGGTAGATCAGGCGGAATGCGATGCGCTCACCGCGTTCAAGCAGATTTTGGAGCAGGAGATACCGCTTCGCAACGCCGAGATCGACCCTGAACACGACAAGATCACTAAGGGCTTCACTTTCCTGACTCTCAAACCCATGATCGTAGTTGCCAATGTGGATGAAGAGCATGTCACCCAAAGCAACGAACAACTTGATGCACTCAAAGCTTACTGCACCGAACGAAACCAGGAGCTTCTATGCCTCTGTGCCTCCCTTGAGCACGACATTTCCGAGGTGGCCCCTGAGGAAGAGCAAGACTACCTCGCTGCAATGGGCTTGGTAGAACCAGCTCGTGCCTTGCTGATCCGCGCAGCGTATAAGGCATTAGGATATATGACCTTCTTCACCTGCGGCGAAAGCGAGGTCCACGCCTGGACCATCCGCCGAGACAGCACCGCGGTGGAGTGCGCCGGACGCATCCATAGCGACCTAGCCCGCGGGTTCATCAGGCTGGAGGTCGTCACCTTTGACAGGCTCAAGGAGCTTGGAAGCTGGGAGCTCGCGAAATCTGCCAGTGCCATACGTCTTGAAGTGAAAGACTATGTCGTTCAGGATGGCGACGTCGTCTATGTGCGGTTCAAGGTCTCGAACTAGTTAACAACTCTTGTAGTGAGCCCGCATTCGCTGCGGGCTTAACCCCCTTTGTAATAGTCGGCTTGAATTTATACCGGCCCTCATGTACCCTTAATTGATGCAGCTCTGTTTCTTTGAGACGGCAACCAGAAAACCCCTCACAGGCTGCCTGGCCAACACACAATGGAGGATATCAACCATAATGCACTCTCGTAGAATAAATGGGACTCTCGCATTGCTATTCTTGGTTCAAGGAACCTTGTCGGCGGCCGATTGGCCTCAGTTTAGAGGGCCAAATGCAGACGGGATTTCTGTCGAAAAAGGCATCAACAAAACATGGAACCAAAAACCGCCGGTGCAGTTATGGAAGACGGCTATGAGCGATGAAGGGTTTGCGGGCGTATCGGTTGTTAAAGGCGTCGCATATGTCATCGACCACGCACCTGGGCAGGATGTGGTAAGGGCAATCAATGTGACGACGGGCAAGGATGTCTGGTCCTACCCATATGCCGATACTCAAAAATCCAACTTCGGGTATTCCAGAGCCACACCCACCGTCAACGCAAACCGTGTGTATGTACTGGGACGAATGGGCCTGCTGACATGTCTGGACATCAAAAACGGCAAGCCAATTTGGTCACGCAATATCATGACAGATTTCAACGGCAAGAAGCCAAACTGGAACTATGCCATGTCACCCGTGGTTGATGGGAATAAACTGATCGTTCTTCCTGGTGGACCAGGTTCTCTCGTGGCAGCACTAGACAAAACAACAGGTAAGACCATATGGCAAGGTGGCGGCACACGTGAGCCAGGTTATGCCACGCCCATCATAGCGACCTTCAACGGTAAAAAGCAGTATTTAGTGTTCGCAGCTACTGAGATTGTCGGGGTTGATGCCAGCAATGGTGCAGAGCTATGGGCTCTCCCATGGGGAAAGCCTTCCGCACACATCCCTGACTTTGTGTTGATCGGTAACTCCTTCTATGTAACCAACAGCTATGGCGAAGGCTGCGCATTGGTAGATGTCACCGCATCTGGTGCTAAATATCGATGGACAAACAAAGAGATGCAATCGCATATGGCGACACCCATTCTTGTGGGCGGCCTACTGTATGGCACCACCGATCCAGGTGACCTGATCTGCATTGACCCGCAGACCGGTGTCACAAAGTGGCGACAAAACGGCTTCGAAAAAGGGCCGCAGATGATGGTGGACGGCGTGCTGCTGGTATTCAACGGCCACAATGGTGACCTGGTGATGGTCGATCCCAAACCCGATGCCTACCACGAACTCGGTCGGTTCAAGCCACTCGGCGGGCAAAGCTGGACAATGCCAGTTGTGTCTGACGGTAAGCTGTTTGTACGAAACACCACCGCTCTGGCGTGTTTTAAGCTGAAGTAGTTCGACTTAAGCTACAGTCTGCCCTGATCGTCTGTTCATGAGATCAGGGCAGTGTGATTCTATTTCGAAAGGTGGATTAGCCAATGCGTCTTATCAAATGGTTCGCGCTGATTCTGGCGATACTCATGCCTGTTGTCGTGCACGCGTCAGATTGGCCCCAGTTCCTTGGCCCTACCGGTAACAGCATATCAACAGAGAAAATCGCCAATAGGAACTGGAATAGAACTCCACCTAAGAAGCTCTGGAGTGCAGCCATGAGCGATGATGGTTATGCAGGACCATCTGTGGTTGCAGGAAAAGTGTATATCGTCGACCATATCGGATCGGACAATGTGGTACGGGCCATTAACCTTAAAACAGGCAAAGATGACTGGACATATCGATTCCCAGATGCCGAGAAAGCGAACTACGGCTACGTTCGAGCCACTCCGATAGTCAACACAAGGCGAGTCTACATTCTTGGCCGGTTTGGTGAGATCATCTGTTTGAATTCCGCCAATGGTAAGAAGATATGGGCACGCAACTACGCTTCAGAATTCAAAGGTAAGAAACCCACATGGAACTACTCAATGTCGCCTCTCATCGATGGTAACAAAGTGATTCTGTGTGCTGGCGGCGACAACGCAGCTATGGTCGCACTTGACAAGATGACCGGCAAGGCAATATGGCAAGGTGGAGGCAGTGATCAGGCCAGTTACGCCACCCCTACCGCCGCAGTCATTGGGGGCGTCCGTCAATATGTCGTGTTCACTGCAGTGAGCATCATCGGAGTAGACGCCGCGAAAGGCAACCTGCTTTGGCGTGTTCCTTGGAAAACCAGTTACGACATCAATGGCGCTGCCGCTCAGATAACGGGAAACCGCGTATTTCTCACGAGCGGGTACAACCATGGTAGTATCCTACTGGAAATCAACGGACACACCGCGAGAACCGTCTGGGAATCCAAAGACATGCAATCGCGGTTCAACTCACCAGTGTTGTTAAGTGGCCACGCTTACGGCATTGGCGAGCCCGGAGAGCTTTCCTGCATCAACCTTCAGACGGGTAAAGCGACATGGAAACGTGCTGGATTCGAATTCGGAGGGCTGATCGCAGTCGATGGTTTAATACTGGCCATGAACGGCGGAAGCGGTGAGCTGGTCATGGTGAAGGCATCACCAAACAGCTACCAGGAGCTCGGTAAGTTCACTCCTCTGGGCGGTCAGAGCTGGACGGCTCCGATACTGACGAACGACAACCTCATCGTTCGGAACAAAACCACTCTGGCCTGCTTCTCACTGAAGTAGCTCTGAGTAGGCTTGAATAGTCTCTGCCGCCATTTTGGCGGCAGAGAAGTGTTCCCTGATCCCGGCTGCGCCTGAACTACCCATGGCATCGGCACGCTCGGGATTTTCAATAAGCTGGCCGATCGCCGACGCCAGTGAACTTACGTCGCCCTGATGATACATCACTCCGCCACCTGTCAGGCCCAACATCTCCGGGAATATCCCCGATTGGGGCACCACTACGGGCACACCCATAGATATAGCCTCCATCACGGCCATTCCGCGTGACTCTGATATTCGGGTGGGCACCGCAAACAGGCTGCACCCTTTGAGAAATTCCAATTTACCGGAAAGACTCACCTCACCCAAATGCTGAAATCTTGACGACAAACCCTCTAAGGCCAAACGGCTGGTTAACGCCTTATAGAATTGATGGTCAAGAACCTTGCCTGCCACCCGCAAGGTGACATCACGGTGTTGTTCTTTCGCGAGCTTTATGAAAGCCTCAGCAAGGATATCCAGACCCTTTGCTCGGTTGATCACAGACAGATAACCGACCACTACAGGGTTCTTCGGCCTTTCGATCGTGTTGCGATACGTGCTGGTGTTGATACCCGCATGTATCACCTTGATTTTGCTCCGGTCCACATTCAAGAACTCACTCATGCTGACGGCATAGTCTCCACCTGGGGCAATGAACAGGTCGATCGATTTCGCATTGGCTTGCATCAGCTCCCTGGCCTTCGACCGATATGGTTCGGGCATCATGTTCACAAACCCGTCTTCGCCCTGCAATGTGCAGACCACCGGCACCCCAAGCTGCTGTTTAATCTGCACGGCGATGCCTGACAGCATCGAGTTCGTGATGTTCACCACACCATGCTCTGGGTTCTGCTTCAAGTGATCGATCAACCTCGACAGCTCTTTCCTCTGCTGCCCGTTCTGACCCTCCAGCACAGATAAGGTCATTGGTCCCAAATCCTCAGGGCGTGTCTTGATGGAGAATCTGGACGCCCACTTCAGCAGCCGCCGGTTGTCAAACAGACGGTCGAAAGCTCGCGGGGTGTTCCGAAAGATCGGGGAAAGCTGTTGAAGGAAGACATTGATTCCGCCGTAATAGATAGGAGCGGTGCCCAGCACTGATTCTTCATCGGAATGGAAAGGGGTGTAGAGCGTGGTCACGCTGACATCGTGCCCAAGTGAGGTCAGCTCGTGGATGAGCGCGACATCACGCGCGCATGCTCCACAATACATATCCCCTGCCCCCGCCACGATGTATGTGATGCGCATGGGTCACCTCGTCATGGTTAGACTAGAATTCCGCAGACAGAGCATGCAGCCGCAAGAGTGAGAGCGACCCCAGACCGTAATAAGTGTACTCGATGTCGGCTTCGCCATCGCTAGCTGAAGCTCGGAATCCGCCATCCGATGTCAGCAGGCTGCTGATGAAGCGGGCTGTCTGCGGCAGGTCAAGACGCTCAAGGTCATCCAGACCAGACAAGCAGACCATGCCAGTAAATGTTGACAGTAGATCCGCTTCGTCGATCAAGGGTATAGCCCGCAACCCTCCGCCTGGTGACTGCATGTTGGCCAGAAATGCGGCGGTCTGTGCAGATTCATCTGCATTGATTGCCCCTAGCAGTGTCAGACAAGCGACAGCAGCAGCCGTGGCATTTGTCTGACTACATGGCTCACCAGCCGTCTCACAATAACCGCCATCAGACCGTCTGAGCCCATTGAGAGCCCGTATGATGCCGTCTTTATCGGGTATATCGACATCAAGTATTTCATAACACAGCATAGCGAGAAATGTGTGATAGGCACTGACAACCGTGTCATTCGGCCGGGAGTACCCACCCCCTGGGAGATGCTGTCCACTTAACACAAGCATGATCTGGTCCAGGTTCAGAGTATATTTCGCTTCATCGGATCCCATCATACGCCAAATATTCAGCACACTGAAACACTCAAGGACATCGTTTGGCTGATGGTGCCCAGCGGCAACGAACGGCATGGCCTTAGTTGGTGGAACAGGGTGGTTGTGAACAAGGCGAAGTGTTCGTAACCCAAAGTCGGTGTAATAGAGGTCGGACCTTCCCTGTCGGCCACAGAACCCGCCATCTGGTGATTGACAAACAGAAACATACTGTGTGATGTGGTTTCTGAGGGCTTGGCCCAACGATCTGGCACCCGTTTTGAGGGCTCCATCCAGGGCGGCGAGGAACCCTATTGGCATCACGAAATACGGCCTGGTAATACCAGGCTGATAATAAACCGCATGAGTTCCTGCATCGGTAACGGATCAAAACTGGAAACCAGCTCTTCAGCTTTCGATCGCAGTTTTTGCACCAACCGTTGGGTTTTATCAAAGACCCCCAGCTCGGTGTAGAGGTTTCGAAGCCGCTCCACCTCCGCAACAGAATCGGAGGCCGCTTCCAGCAGATGCCTCTCCGATTCGGAACACGCTTGCAGGGCAAAGGCATGCAAGATCGTTGGCCTTTGAGCCAGCACATCTCCGCCTGCCAGCTTACGGTTGGCATTGTCCAGCTGCCAGTCTTCCAGGTCATTGAGCGCTTGATACCCCTCACCGAGGTAGGTGCAAAACAGCCGGAGCTTCTGATGGTCGATCTCAACCTTTGCGGCACGTAAACCGGCGTATAGTGCTACCTCGAGCGCAGGGGCCGTCTTCAGCGAATAGATCGATAGCACATCCATCGGGCTTAGTATCTGCCCGCTCCGGCCTTTCCACATGAGCTCCGCACCCTGTCCACGGCACAAATCCAAATGGGCGCTGGAAAGACAGCGCAGGATGTCCGCCGTGCACTCTGCACCAAGAGCCGATGCCTCACCAGCCACCAGGTTGTAACCTAGACCGACCAGGTAGTCACCCACATTGATAGCCGGTGCCACGCCATGCTTTCGATGGATGGTCATCTGACCGTAGCGATAGATGTCATTGTCCTCGATGTCATCATGCACAAGTGAGGCCTTATGCATCGCCTCGATAGCCATCGCGAGCCGTCGGATTGACATGGGTATGAGCGTGTAGGGATCAATATCTGCTTCCAGAGCGTGGCTCCCATGGATGGCGACCGCATACGAAGCCACCGTCAAAAACGGCCTCAGCCGTTTACCACCATGAGTGAACCAGTCCAGTGCGATCTTCTCGGTCGCATCACGAGGTTCTATTTCTGATCCATCGGGCAAGAACTGTGCAATACTAGACGGCAGCGCTTCTCTTAACCCCGCCATATCAAAAATACCCATCGTCTCACGCAACAAATGCACATAGGTGCGCGGAGGCGACACCGTTTGCTTGGATGACATGCGGAGTATCGAGCGCAACTCGCCTAGTTCGGTGGTCGTGTTGACGCATCCATCTTGCAGCAGCGGGACGGCCATGTAGGGGATACCAATATCGGATATTCGTGAATACGACTTCTCCAGCGAATCCAGGCAGGCCACTCCAAGCAAGGCATCCGTGCCACCCTCGAGAACCTTCATGATGACCGCCGTGGTGCCCTCTGAGATGATGACCTCATAACCGAGCCGTTCGGCTTCTGACTTCAATCCGCCGATATCACACGCATCGCATTGCCTGCACATCAGATTGGAGGCGTCGAGTTCGGCCGTGCATTCCGCATGGTTGCTCATGCAGTGTGGCAGCAGCAGCAACCTGCGGTGGAATGGCACCGTCTCGAAATACCTGCGCCAATATATGTTGCTTATGGCCACCATCGTATATCCCAGGTAGACTTCAGACAGCGAAAGCTTTTTTAACAATGATGCAGCCATTGATTTTAGCTCTTCTTGAGACGGGTAACGATCAGTCACGAACTCCGCGGCCTGATCCTCAGCTAAGCTGCGAATCGAAGCCCTGACCGATTTATCCTGGGGTACCTGTTTGATATCACTGGTTAGGTGTTCACGCGCTGCTGACATCATCACCAATCCTGCTAATGGGGTTCTGGAGAGCACTAAGCGAGCCTAACGCTTCTACCGTCCAGATGACCGGATACAGACGTTCAGAATACCAGAGACTGGAAAAATACAACCCGATAGGCGAAGCTTCGGTCCAACTGCCATCTTCAACCCGTGTGATCAGATGTTCGCCGCCAGATTTGATGACCTCACTCACACCGGGCCGTGAGGAAAACTGGCATAAAGCTGATAGCACAGTCGCCGTCTCCTCGACAGAAGAGCGTATGCCGGGAGCCCCACCCCATCCACCGTCAGAATTTTGGGCAGCCACCAAGTATTTTACACCTTTACCCGACTCCATATGACTGGTATGCGACCCCGCATAGGCTAGAAGCGTCCTGGCGGTGCCATATACGGGGTTGTGACCGGTTTCAGTAGCTTGGTTACCAAACCACAATGGGATCCAGGAACCATCCTCGTTCTGCGTCCGATGCAGATACGCATATCCATTTGCAATGGCCGCCTTCAATGGCTGATCTGTTGAATGCTGCCCAAAAGCGTGAAGCGCACGCAGCGTATGTGATGTGATATCAGGCGAGCTCTTGTCGAATGGCAACTGCCCCCAGCCCCGACAGAAAGCCGGCCAGCCGCCGTCTGAGTTCTGCAGGCCGCGCAGCCAGCTCACTCCCTTGGCAGCCGCATCAGATTGGTTCAGCCCCAATAGGGCCAAAACCGCGCCTGATGTATCATCGGCATCAGGCACACCACCCGGATGATGCGTCCAAGGAAATCCCCCAGGACTTGCACCGGTGAAGGGGTGCTTTGCCTGTTGTTGCTGGTGGCCTATCCATTGGGCTGTATGCGAGACATCAAGCCGGCTCAAACTCTCCGCCCGGTCAAGAGCAGCCACAGCGCCTGTGGTCAGCCACACCGATAGGTCGGTATCGATCGGCCAACTGCCATCATCGCGTTGGGATGCACTGATGAACTCCAGGCATTTACTCACCGCGGGGTGCCGGGCACCACGAACTGAACCCAAACTCATCGCCACGAAGCCTGTCAACGGTGTCGCCTCTAGAAATCCGCCGTTCACGGGCTGGATTTTCGCTAGTATAGCTAGAGCGGCGGGCATCACCGCCTGACGGATATATCTGCTCATCGCCGACTTTGGTGGGTTTCGGTGAAACAAAGTGATACCGATGGCTATCAAGGCAGGTAAAGCGTAACTGACCACATGAAGCCGTAGAAATCGAAATAGGCTCTGAGGGAACACCGCCAACTCAAACGGCAGCGAAGGCACACTGCTCCATGGCACCATTCCCGCCAACGCGCAGTTCATCAAGATTGGCACCGCAAAAGTGCGGTCCTCACCGTAGATATTTGTGACGGCTTTCACAATTTCATCCGGTGTGGACCCCGCGTGTGCTTCGATGTAGGTGTTCGCATTCGCAGATGCAGCAAGATGGTCTTGTTTGGATAGTTTGAGTGCGGCGATGACCAGCAATGTGGTCGAAAGATTGCTGGGGCTGGTTGAGGTGTCACCCCAGCCGCCATCGGAGTTTTGGGTCTGAGCGAGCCACTCCACACCCGTAGCTATACGGTTCGCGTGGGCTTCTAGCTCAGATACCGCCATCGCACTGACCGCAATGGCCGTGGAGAGTGCCGAGGAGGAGAGCTCACCCTTCCAGTAGCCTTCAGGCTGCATCTCGTTTAGAAGATACTCTACGGCCTGGTGTGTGGCTTGGGCCAGCCTCTCGTGATTGATATCGCTCAACTTTTGGCCCGAAACCCATGCAGTGCGAAAAGTGTATTCCACTGCAGAACCTGTCCGCGGCCGAGAACCTGCAGCAGAGCTCTACGTCCTGCAGGAACACCCGCCGCCTTCTGGTTATCCCAATACATTTTGGGTATCCACCGGAAGTTCAGCTTGTAGGATTCTTTGACCAGTTGCCAGTGCAGCCGGCTCATATCCTTCACCTTTAAGCCATTGGTGCCGTCAATGGGAGCATACAGCACAGGGAACACAGTGATGCGCAGATTCGACATGGATTGGACCCAATCTACAGTCTTCTGAACGTCCTTTGGGCTCTCCCCAGGCAGGCCCACCACAAGGCTGACCATCGGCATAAATCCGGCTTTGCACAGTCTGCGGAGCTGCTCTGCGGCGAACTCGCCCCAGTGTTCTGCCGGAGCACGCCCCATTTTCACAGAACCGCCATTCGCCTTGAGCAACTCGCCAGAGATCGTCTCAACCCCGACGTTCACCCAAGGATACTCACAGCCTGTGTCACCGACCAGCAGACCATGTATGGTGCTCAACTGTTCATCCGAAAACTGCGAGATGCTCAACACATTGGCATGATCGGTCTGTATCAGCCGCAGCCCTTCGATCTGCCGCAGTTTCTTCAGAAGAGAGATCACCGCGTCAGGGTTGGCCGTGGTGCCGGTGGATCCATACCGGAAAAAGTCCTCGCTGAGGATCGCGATGCTGCTCATGCCCGCTTTGATGTTGGTGAGCACATCCGCCACTACGGTGGCTTCGGGCAGATGGATCATCGGTACACGGGCGATCGTGCAAAACGCGCACCCCAATCCACAGCCACGGCTGATCTCCACCACGCCCATGGAACTCGCGCCGCGTATGCATGGAACCGCGTCCGCGGACACAGGTTCTCCAGATAGACTGGGGGCCGTCTCGCCACCATCGATGATGCGGTGGAACAGCTCCGCCACGTTGCCCTCTGCGTAACCGCTAATGACATGATCAATCCCCAGCTTCTGCATCTGGCGTGGATCAGCTGCTATTTGCCAAGCCCCTGGTCCGCCCATCACGAGCTTCGCTTTGGACTGGGATATCTTTAGAGTCTCTTTCACTCTGTTCATGAGGCGTTCGAACATCACCAGTGGGAATATCTGTCCACCTGCGATTTCTGTCATGGTGGAGCTGTTCATACCGTGTCCAGCCGGCTCACCAGAGCTCACCGCGATAATCGCAGTGTCGGCGCCTACGGCCTGATGCAGGTTGCGCTCATCGACGACGATCACCTCATCGGAAGTAAACCCGCCTGCGAGCAATGCCGCCTCGATGCGGCGAAGTCCTAAGGGAGCTGTCAAGGCTCGGATGTCAGTACCCCGGTTCCAGGGCATCAGCAGGTCCGAGGTCACCCACGGCGGGATACTGGATGTCTGGCTGGCCGCCAGCATTCCATCAAACAACAGTTTATAGTTGGCCATCAGCGTACGATCGGCCGTGAGCACCACTTTGTAGCCTGTTTGTATCACTAATCTATAATCGCTTCTGGGCAAGCTTTTCGAGGTCATCCACCAGGCTATCCAGGTCATCAAGTGCACCTTGTGGCGGGAGAGGTACTGGCTTTTGAACAGATAACATCGGGCGTCCGCACTGCTTACATAGTTCCGCAGCCGGGTCAAACTTGGTCATGAGCATCAAGGTTGGTTTTTGCCCACACAAGCTACAAACCGCACCTCCAGTGCTGACTTGTGGCTTCCTGGGATTACTGCTCATAGTCACAAACAATCCCGGCGCGCCTGCGATGGACTCATCTTTGCTGTACAGCGGAAAACTGATGGCACTGTTCGGGCAGACCCGGCTGCAAGCGGGACAACCCGGCTTACAGTTCTCTGGGTTGGTGGCAGTGACGCGGTGCTCAGCATCATACTCATACACATTGAAGATGCAGAACTGCAGGCAGTTTCCGCAGTTGGTGCATCGTGAGCCGTCCATCACCGGATACCACCTGTCGGTGACCTCCTCTGTGATTTCACTGAGCGATCCCACTGTAGCACCAAGCTCGTTGTGCGCATATAAAGCCCAGACGGCTTCATAACACTCATCTTCAGACTGATACGCTGCCATGTTGAACACGTGCGATGCATCAATGCCGCATCCGTGTTTTTGAAGCAAGGCAGCGGCCGGCCGAGTGTGTATCCAGCTTAAAAATACGAACTCCGTCGAAACCACCGGTAATGAATCCCATACAGGTGAAGTTTCAGACAAGTGGTAACTATGGGGTATGAGCAGCACGTCGAAATGACCCGAAACCCTGCACTTTTCGGCAAGAGCGTCTTCGAACGAGTGGTGCATAAGATCACCAGTATTATCCCTGGAAATGACAACGTGTATGCTATTCATGATCTCATCCTGCGGGCTTTCTTTGGTCATGTGTGTGAAGAAGCTCGTGTTGTTTGTTGGGATTTCCTGGTGTTCTTGACATGGGTATTCGTCCAGTCTATTATAACATCGGGGGAGCATTATTGTACAGAGTATCAACACACGCAGCTAGTAAACGTATTACCCTCATTTCCCTTCAACGCGAAAGGCATGATTCCCGCAAATGAAAACGGCACCGCTAGTCAAGGCCCTCCCGGCTATCGCCGCTGCTTTGTGCATCTACATGCTGGCTTACTGGTATACAAGCAACCAGCATTCAGTTCATGTCGTCAAGCGTATACCTGGTCAAGATTTGCAAGCAGCACAACCAGGTTCCAATGGGGCTGAGCAGGCGGTTCAACCAAATGGTAATGCTGCCAGTCCAACAGCATCTGAAGGGACGGCCAATCCGGCAAAAACGGCCCCCAGCCAAGCTGCCTCGTCAGTCGCCGCGAATACTGTGGTTCCGGTGCTACCCGGCGAATGGCCGCGCTTCAGAGGGGCCCAGGATGACAACATCAACTCGGAAAAAGTAGCCTTGGGCACCAAATGGTCTACTGGGGCCCCTCCCCTGCTCTGGAACCTCGATGTGGGCGAAGGTCATGCCGCGGCAGCCATCAAGAACAGCCGTGTCTACATTTTGGACTACGACCGTACGGCTCAAGCGGATGTGCTGAAGTGCCTTGCCCTTTCCGACGGTAAAGAGCTGTGGAAATACTCCTATCCAGTGGCGCTTAAGCGAAACCACGGTATGTCCCGCACCATTCCTGCAGTGACAGATAAGTATGTGGTGACCATTGGGCCGAAGTGCAATGTGGTGTGCGCCGATCCGATGACCGGGCACGTGTTCTGGACACTGGACCTGGTGAAGGAATACAAAACGGAGGTTCCTCCATGGTATGCAGGCCAATGCCCGCTCATAGATGGCGACCGTGCCATCATCGCCCCTGGCGGGAGTTCTTTGATGGTGGGTATTGACTGTGCCACCGGTAAAGTCGCCTGGAAAACTCCAAATCCCAGGGCATGGAGCATGACACACTCGTCTATCACGCCAATGGTGTTCAAAGGCCAAAAGATATATGTCTATTGCGGAAGCGGTGGAGTAGTCGGTGTCTCTGCGAAAGACGGCTCGATCCTCTGGCAAACCACAGACTGGACGGTCAAGATCGCCAACGTGCCATCGCCTGTGGTGGTGGGTAATGACCGCCTGTTCCTCAGCGGTGGATACAACGCAGGCTGTGCCATGCTGCAGCTTCAGTCCACAGGAAACAAGATCACCACTCATATACTTTACAAACTGCCTCCCACGGTCTTTGGATCAGACCAGCAAACACCTATTCTTTACAACGGCTATATCTATGGGGTCATCCCAGGCGGCCAGTTGGCCTGCCTAGACCTTGATGGCAAAATCAAATGGACAAGCGGTGCCGCCTATCGGTTTGGTATCGGGCCTTATCTCATCGCCGATGGCAAGATACTGGCATTGGATGATCTCGGGCTGCTCACCATCGCGGAATCATCACCTAAAGCTTTTCGGCCGCTGGCACAGGCCCGGCTTCTCGGCGGACACGATTGCTGGGGGCCCATGGCGCTCGCTGGCGGACGCTTGATCGCCCGCGACCTCACTAAGATGGTCTGCGTGGATATCGCGAAACACTGAGCTATCTGTCATCACCACCGAGGGAGAATATAGACGTGAACGAGCCACTTTTTCCTAACGGACCGAAATGGAATGGATCGACTGTGCTGAAGTTGGCAATCGTCATATACATCATCATTGTTGGCACCGTAGTTATATGGTTGACATATAACCATGCGTCCAAACGCAGTGCAACTTCACCCTCAGGGTCAGCGTATGATGACCAGATACGATTGCTGGGAAAAACAAACCCTAGCCAGGTAGGCTACACCGAATTAAAACAAATCCCCACTGGCTTGGCAGAGCCTCGCAACATCGCGTTGGATAACAAAGGCAATCTGTATGTAGCAGGCGACTATTCCATTAAGGTGTTTGCACCTCAAGGCAATCCGCTGCGCGATATAGCCACCTCTGGCCAGCCGTATTGCCTGAGTGTAGACCAGAATGGCGATATCTACGTTGGCATGAAGGCGCATGTCGAAGTGCTGTCGTCCAAAGGTGAGAACATATCGGTCTGGCCCTCTCCCTCACCAAAATCGCACTTTACGGCACTTGCCGTCACGGATAAGGACGTGTGGGTGGCTGATGCGGTAAACAAGCAGATACTCCGATACAATAAAAATGGGGCCGTCACGGCCATTTTCGCACGTAAAGAGCCTGAAAAGAAGATTGAGGGATTGCTTGTGCCCAGCCCGTATTTGGATATAGCACCAGCAGAACAAGGTGCGATATGGGTGGCGAATCCAGGTAAACACGAACTGGAGCTATACTCAGCCGATGGCAGCCTGAAGAAGCACTGGGGTAAGTTTGCTTTTTCCACTGAAGGGTTTTGCGGATGCTGCAACCCCACAAACATCGCTGTCACACCAGATGGGCGTTTCGTCACGAGCGAAAAAGGGATACCCCGGGTCAAGATATATCACGCAGACGGGTCATTCCAATGCGTGGTTGCAGGATCGGAGTCATTCAAGCCTGATACCGCAGGGCTGGATTTGGCTGTAGCTTCAGACGGACGGATATATGTGCTCGACCCAGCCAATAAAACTGTTAGGATTTTCATAGAAAAGAACAAGGCCAGTCAATGAAACAAAGTCAGACCATTAGCCGAAGTGAGTTCCTGAAAGACATAGGCAGGGTGATTGTGGTAGGGGCATTTACCGCTGGGGTCGCCGCGTTGGTGAACAGACCTTCGCGTCCGCACGATACGTGTGTTAGTAATGGCATTTGCAGCCGGTGCAGTGGATTGCATGCCTGCGCCTTACCACAAGCAATGTCAGCAAGGCAAGGTCTATCAAGTAAGTAGCTTGAGCATTTAGTAATGAAAATCAACCGACGTGATCTCATCAAAAACAGTGTCTGGTATACTGGCCTGCTTGGTATAGCCGGGGGTCTGGGAGTCGCCTCAGGTAAAAGTGAATCGGCGACCGTCTGGCAGATCGATCCCAACAAGTGCATCAGTTGCGACAAGTGTTCTACCGCCTGCGTGCTCACTCCTTCCGCGGCCAAGTGCGTCCATGCCTACTCAATGTGTGGCTACTGTAAACTCTGCACAGGCTTCTTTGAACCAGACCCTAATGCGTTGAATACCGGAGCCGAAAACCAGCTTTGTCCTACTGGAGCCATCAAACGCAGCTTCATCGAAGACCCATATTATGAATACGTCATCGATGAATCGCTGTGTATCGGATGTGCGATCTGCGTGAAAGGCTGCAACGCCTTTGGGAATGGGTCGCTGTTCATGCAGGTTCGCCATAACCGTTGCGTGAACTGTAACGAATGCGCCATTGCCAAGGTTTGTCCTGCCGATGCATTTTCCCGTGTCCCAATAGATCAGCCCTATTTACTCAAGACTAAAGAACAACAGAAATAATGCGAAAATTCTGGCTCTGGATCGGCGCACTACTTAGCTGCACCATCACTACCTACGCTATTGAACGGTTCCCGCCGCCCGATTTTACTTCGGGATACAAAATTCATGTACCCACTACGCCTCCGGCCAGAGCTGATATCTATGGGTTCATCGACATCGCTGTGTTGGTTCTCGCACTGATGCTGGCGTCCTACTTCGTGATTTGGCGACGTTCACGCCGTGGTGTGGTGCTGCTGTCGGTGTTTTCGCTGATCTACTTTGGTTTCTACCGGCATGGCTGCATCTGTCCGATTGGCTCGATACAGAATGTGGCGTTGTCGCTAGGTGACGCCGGATATAAGTTACCGTTGCTTGCGGCGGTTTTTTTCTTTACTCCCCTTCTCTTTGCCTTTTTCGTGGGCCGGGTTTTCTGCGCAGCTGTCTGCCCTCTGGGGGCCATTCAAGATCTCTTTCTCAGAAAGCCGGTGAAGGTTCCTGAGTGGCTGGCCCAGCCGTTGTCGCTCCTCCCTTGGATATACCTGGGCGCCGCGGTTTTATTCGCCGCCACGAACACCGCATTCGTCATCTGCGAATATGACCCGTTTGTCGCCTTCTTCCGGCTAAGCGGAAGCCTGACGATGCTGATCTACGGCGGTCTGGTGCTGCTGCTGGCGGTGTATATCGGCCGCCCATATTGCCGATTCCTCTGCCCGTATGGCGCGCTGCTCCGACTGGTTTCGCCTCTGGCAAAATGGCGCGTGACCATCACGCCCGACAAGTGCATCCAGTGCCGCCTTTGCGAAAAAGCCTGCCCGTTTGGTGAGATTAGGATGCCGACCCAGGATATGCCCACCAAACGCCAGGAAGGCAAACGGCAGTTGACGCTCTGGCTGGCTATGCTGCCGGTGATCGTCACAGCGGGAGTGTTGTTAGGCTACCTTGGCAGTGCGCAGATGTCTCACACTAACCGCAATGTGCAACTAGCAGAACGGCTGTGGAAAGAAGAACACAAATCGGTAGAAGGCACCACGGACCAAACCACCGCTTTCAATAAACTAGGATCACCTAACGCCGTGTCCTATCAAAAAGCATTGGCTGTCCAACAGCAGTTCAAGAGCTTCGGCATGTGGTTTGGAGGCTGGCTAGGACTGGTCATCAGCCTGAAAATGATCATGCTGTCTATCCGTCGACGGCGGACTGATTATGAGGCCGACTCGGCAGGCTGCATCGGATGCGCCCGCTGTTATGTGACCTGCCCTGTGGAACGAGCCCGTCATGGTGATCTGGATGCCATCAAGCTGCTTGAGGAGAAATCATGACCAACAGCAGTAAAGCCACAAACCAGAATTTGAACCCCGCAGAGACGTACCAGTCGTTGATGATCACCATAGCGATCATCGCTGTTTTTTGCCTGGTAGTCACCACACTGATGTTGTTCAATCATGACAAGATCAGTCGCACCGATCCAAGGTATGCGGCTTCGTTGATCAGCCTCAAACAGCAGCTGCATAAACAGCCAACCGATGAAGCGCTTAAAGCGAAGTTAAGGGACACCGATGCCGCACTCCGAAAAGAGTATCTGCGGCGACTGGACTTCGCCAACACTGGCAGCTATCTGTTGTTTATCGGGATTGCTGGTCTGCTGGTCGCCATCCCCGCCGCCGCGCAATATAGGCGGAAGATCGCTTTGCCGGAGGCGCAGACTGACGTCAGCGAAGAACAACGACGAGCGGCCAGGTTGCCCAGAATTGGTATCGCCACTCTGGGTATCGTGATCGCGGGTGGTATGGTGACCTTCGCGTTCACCTCGAACGGTGACTTGACCGAAGGTTACAAGAAATCGGTCAGCGATTATCTCAAGAGTAAGCCTGCACAATCTGCGGACCACAGCCAACCGGCACCTGTGGCCAGTGCCGCGAACACACCCGCTGCTGCTGGCTCTATGCCTACAAGCTCCACACCTCCGGCTATGACAGGACCGATACCTGCCCTGCCTCCGTTGCCAGGACAGGCCAATCCGACAGTCACCAGTCCTGATGCTGCCAAACAAGCACCGGCTGCACCTGTCAAACCGCCGCAATTGGCTGTGGAAGCGGCATTTGACGCACAAGACTACGCCCCCACACTCGAGGAATACAACCAGAACTGGCCGGTGTTCCGCGGACCATCAGCCGGCACCGTCTCCGGCTCGTATCCGACTAGCTGGGATGCCTCATCGGGTAAGTTAATTCTTTGGAAAACACCGATACCCCTGCCAGGATGGAACTCCCCAGTCGTGTGGAAGGACCGTGTGTTCCTGGCCGGAGCTGACAAGCAGAAGCGAGAACTATACTGCTTTGCTGCTAATGATGGCAAGCTCTTGTGGAGCAAGACCATTGATGTGCTCGTTGCTGGAAAGCCGCCTGAGGTATATGATGACACCGGCTATGCGGCCCCGACTCTGGCCGTCAACGGCATGCATGTTTTCGCCATCTTTCCAAACGGCGATGTGGTCTGTTACAGCCTGACTGGCGAGATGGTATGGCAGCGTAACCTGGGTGAGCTGGAGAGCATGTACGGATACGCCTCGTCGCTCAGCTTGTATAAAAGCTTGCTTATTATTCAGTATGATCAAGGCTCAGGCGATGACGGCAAGTCGGCATTGATGGCACTACAAAGCAGCACCGGGAAGATCGTTTGGCTGACACACCGCGACGTCGCGAACTCCTGGAGCAGCCCACTCGTGGTGAACACCAATGAAAGTGGCTTGATCATCACCAATGCCAACCCGTGGTCTATTGGCTATGATGCACTGACGGGCAAGGAGCTTTGGCGGGCCAAGCTGATGAGCGGTGATGTCGCTCCCTCTGCTGCGTATACCGATGGAATCGCCTATCTTTGTAACTCAGGCGCAGTGCTGGCCGCTGTCCGAACTGATGGAACTGGCGACGTCACCAAGTCTAAAGTGTTATGGCAATCAACTGATGGCCTACCCGATATTACGAGCCCTGCCTCCAATGGCGAATACGTATTTACTGTCACCACCGAAGGCACCCTCACCTGCCATGACACGAAGCAGGGAAAAAAGCTCTGGGACCACGCTTACGATGGGGTTTTCAAAGCATCACCCGTGATCATCGGACACAGTGTGTATCTTCTGGACGGTGAAGGCGTGATGCATATCGTCAGCCTGAAGCA
Source organism: Armatimonadota bacterium (assembly GCA_963677485.1). Classification (GTDB taxonomy): domain Bacteria; phylum Armatimonadota; class HRBIN16; order HRBIN16; family HRBIN16. The sequence goes on from OY781964.1 coordinate 4,898,599, forward strand.
GAGTTTCACTGAAGAATCCACGGCTTCAATTGGTGAGAAGGCCAACGCAACCCCAGCATTTTCCGCCGGCCGAATATATATCCGCGGACAGAACCACCTGTTCTGCATAGGTGCCAAGTAATGACCCTAGTCACCAGCGCGGTCAAGAACAATATCGACTTGTCTCGAACAGATGCCATCGTCGAGAAGTTCGGCACAAAACAGAATGCGGTCATTCCAATATTGCAGGCCATACAGGAGGAATACAGGTATCTTCCTGAAGAGGCTTTACGGCGGGTTTGTGAGATCACCGATATCACCCCCGCCTCGATATCCGGAGTGGCCTCATTCTACTCGCAGTTCAGGCATAAACCTGTGGGACGGCACCTCATCAGCGTCTGCCATGGCACCGCCTGCCATGTGAAGGGTGCAGAGCTGGTGCATGACGCCATCCTGCGCGACCTCGGCATCTCTGGCGATGACGACACCGATAGGGATGGCGTCTTCACGGTCCAAAAAGTTTCGTGCCTTGGCTGCTGCACACTGGCTCCTGCTCTGCAGATCGACGGCATCACCTATGGACACCTCACACCGGACACGGTGCATAAATCACTGAAAGATTTTCTGCAGTTGGAGCAGCGCGGTGCGGTAGCTTCTCGGTTCACCATCCAGCACAAAGAACCCAAACTGTCCGCGGAGATAAGAATCGGCATGGGATCCTGCTGCATCGCTGGTGGAAGTTCCGATGTGCGGGACGCGCTCGAAACGGCCATCCACGACACCCACGCCGCAGTGGCGGTCAAGACTGTGGGCTGTGTGGGGATGTGCCACCGCACACCGCTGGTGGAGGTGATCGCCCCCGATGGCGGTTCGACGATGTATGCCAAAGTGGATGCGAATGATGCGGCAGGGATTGTGAAACGCCACTTCAAGCCGCACGGTATCATCCGCCAGTTGAAAGCCGGGCTTTCGGGCATGATCGACAGCCTATTGACTGACGAATCATGGGAGCCTGTCACCCGGTATTCGATTGATGTGCGGGAGCCATCGGTTCACGCGTTTGCCCATCGCCAGTTGCATCTGGCCACTGAGACCTGCGGGCGTGTGGACCCATTGAACCTGGACGAATATATCCAACACGAGGGCTTTACCGCTCTGCGGAAGTGCATCGATGAACACACTCCTCAGGAAGTGATCGAGGCCATCCGACAGTCCGGGCTGCGTGGACGCGGAGGCGCCGGTTTCCCCACAGGTGACAAGTGGAACATGGTGCGGAAGAGCGAGGGTGAACTGAAATACATCATCTGCAACGGTGATGAAGGCGATCCTGGTGCCTTTATGGACCGGATGATGCTGGAATCCTACCCCTATCGTGTACTCGAGGGTATGGCGATTGCCGCTTACGCCGTTGGAGCCAGTGAGGGATATCTGTATATCAGGGCGGAGTATCCCCTGGCGGTCAAACGAATCAAAGAAGCGATCGAGGTCTGTCAAAACAAGGGCCTGCTGGGCGAGCATGTCGCTGGCAGCAGCTTCTCTCTGAATCTTCATGTGATGGAAGGTGCAGGAGCCTTCGTCTGCGGTGAAGAGACGGCCCTGATGGCCTCAATCGAGGGGCGTCGGGGCAACCCAAGGCTTCGCCCACCCTATCCTGCCGAATCCGGCCTTTGGGGCAAACCCACCAGCATCAACAACGTGGAGACCTACGCATTGGTGCCCTGGATCATGCGGAACGGGCATGAAGAGTTCGCTGCGTTGGGCACAGGAAAAAGCAAGGGCACCAAGGTGTTCGCACTCGCCGGCAAGATCGTGCGCGGTGGGTTGATTGAAGTTCCGATGGGTATCACCGTCAACGAGATCGTCAATGAGATCGGTGGGGGCGTGCCAAACGGTCGGAAATTCAAGGCTGTGCAGATTGGGGGGCCCTCAGGGGGCTGCATTCCAGCGCAGCTCGGTGACACACCTGTCGACTATGAAACACTGAAGTCAGTCGGTGCCATCATGGGCTCTGGCGGGTTGGTGGTGATCGACGACACCGACTGCATGGTGGACATCGCCCGGTATTTTATTGAGTTTACCCAACGCGAATCATGCGGGAAATGCACCTTCTGCCGCGTCGGCACACAACGGATGCTGGATATCCTCACCCGATTGTGTAGCGGCAAAGGCAAACACGGTGACATCGAGAAGCTCGAAGAGCTGGCGCATCAAGTGAAGCTGTCCAGCCTGTGCGGTCTGGGCCAGACGGCCCCTAACCCCGTTCTCTCGACGCTGAGGTACTTCCGCGATGAATACGAAGCCCACATTGCAGGACATTGCCCCGCAGGCAAATGCCGAGCCTTGATCCATTACACCATTAACGACCAATGCATCGGCTGTACTAAGTGCGCTCAGAAATGTCCCACTGATGCCATCTCCATACTTCCCTACCAAAAGCATGAGATCGACCAGCTCAAGTGCATCCGGTGTGACACCTGCCGGCATGTATGTCCTACAGACGCAGTGACGGTGAACTAACAATGCCCGTATTATCTATCGACGGCCGTACGGTTCATGTTGCGCCGGGATCTACGATCCTCGACGCCGCGACCGCCGCTGGCATCAAGATTCCAACGATGTGCTTCCTGAAGGATCTTCCCGCCCAGACATCTTGTCTCGTCTGCGTGGTCAGAGTCAATGGCTCACCGCGGCTGGTGCCTTCCTGTGCCACCCTCGCAACGGATGGCATGGTGGTGGACAGCAGCAGCGAGGATGTCGTCACAGCGCGCAGAACGGCCTTGGAGTTGCTGCTTGGCAACCACCTGGGCGACTGTGTCGGCCCGTGTCAAACAGCCTGCCCTGCCCATATGGATATACCCTCTATGATCGCCCAAATCGCTGCGGGCGACTACAGGCGGGCGATCATCACGATCAAGCAGCATATTGCACTGCCTGCCGTTTTGGGCAGGATTTGCCCTGAGCTGTGCGAGCGGAGCTGTCACCGTGCGACACATGATTCGCCATTGTCGATCTGCCGGCTCAAGCGGTTTGCCGCGGATGTTGATCTGGCATCACCCCAGCCTTATCTACCGGATTGTGTTCCACCCTCTGGTAAACGGGTGGCGATCATCGGTGCCGGCCCGACAGGGCTTGCTGCGGCTTATTATCTGCTGCAGATGGGACATCAATGCGTCATCTTCGATGAACACGAACAGCCTGGGGGGATGCTTCGGTACGGTGTCACTCCAGACCGGTTGCCCCACAATATACTTGATGCCGAAATTGGGCTGATCCTTCAGCTTGGAGCCGAACTACATACCAACTACTGCTGCGATGATGCTCAGTGCCTGGATGAGCTCAGCTCTCAACACGATGCTGTTCTGCTGGCCTGCGGCAAGCTGGACGGAGAGAAAATGGCCCGTCTGGGACTGAAGGCCACCGCGAACGGTATTCAGGTAGACCGACTGACGATGATGAGCTCAAAACCTGGGGTGTTTGCCGCGGGCTCGGTAGTCACGCCCTCGCAGTACGCGGTGCGAGCGGTGGCGAAAGGCCGATCTGCAGCTATTGCCATTGACCATTATCTGAACGGATATGCCTCGGATGCTGACCATGCGCCGTTCTCAGTTCATATGGGACACCTGCAGGAAAGCGAAATTGCCATCATGATGGAGGGTACCAGCGTATCCAGTCGCGTAGCTCCGCAGGGTGATGGTTTCACCGAGAACGAGGCCGTGACCGAGGCTAGTCGGTGTATGCGCTGCGAATGCGGAAAGCTGCATGGATGCAAGCTCCGCGACTACAGCATTGAACTGAAGGCCTCCCCCACGCGGTTCAAAGGCGCTCGCGAGCTGCTGCGCCGTTTTCAGAACCATCCCTTCGTTATTTACGAGTCTGGTAAATGCATCACGTGTGGATTGTGTATCGAGCTCTGCCAGAAATCCGCTGAGCCCATAGGATTGGCCTTCATGGGACGTGGTTTCGATGTCAAGCCTGGTATCCCATTCAATGAGCCATTCGCTCAAGCATTGGAAGCGGTCGCAGTTGAGTGTGTGAACGCCTGCCCCACCGGTGCGCTGGTGATGAAGAAGACAAAGAGCCAATCGGCCCCTGAGGAGATACAGCATGAGCCAATCTGAAGGACGGCTGATACTGTCCAATATCACGAAGAACTACACGTCGGAGCAGGGCACTACGCCGATTTTGAAGGATATCTTCGTCAATGTAGAGCCTGGAGAGACTCTGGCTATCATAGGGCCTTCAGGCTCGGGCAAAAGCACGCTGTTGAACATCATTGGTTCCCTGGATAAGCCGACATCTGGAACTGTCATGATAGATACGACCGATGTCACAGCTCTGGAAGGCGATGCATTGGCGTCTTTTCGAGCCAAACAGGTTGGTTTTGTGTTCCAGGAGCACCATCTGCTGCCGCAATTGACCGCCGTTGAAAATGTGATGCTGCCCTCCATACCGGCTGGGTGTGATACCACGGCCTTGAAAGTCGCCCAGTCGCTACTGGAGCGGGTCGGTGTATCGCACCGGGCGGAGGCCTTCCCTGCCCAGATGTCAGGCGGCGAACGCCAGCGGACCGTGGTCGCACGCGCCTTGGTGAACGGAGCACGGCTGCTGCTCTGCGATGAACCGACCGGCAGTCTGGACCGTGATTCCGGTGCGAACATCATCGCATTGCTGCTGGAATTGGCGGAGACACAAAGCGTGACGGTCATCATTGTCACGCATAACCTCGAACACGCACAGAGGTTCCACAGGTGTATGAAACTGGTGGACGGCCAACTGGTAGACTACGACCCGCACACGGGCCACGGAGCGGTTCTGTGACACTGCGACAGCTCATACTTCGCAGCCTTCGCTATTACCTGCGCACCAACGCGGTGGTTGTTTTCGGGCTGGCGATCACCTCTGCTGTGATCATCGGTTCGCTCATGATCGGTGATTCCATCAAAGGTAGCCTGCTGAATACCGCCACATCGAGGCTGGGCAGCATCGACTATGCCCTCAGTTCCCAGAGGTTATTTCGTTCTGATTTGTCTAAGGATTTGCCCCAAAGCTCCACACTTAAGGGTAGAGTTAAACACATCTCCTCCGCCCTCTTAATCAAGGCCACCGTCGAGAACACAGACACCGAGCTGGCCTTACCAAATGTCAGCGTCGTGGGCATCGATGAGTCATTCACCAAGCTCTTCCCCAACCAGGCAGTACCGACACCGACGGGCCGTCAAGCGGTCATCAACACGGCACTGGCTGATGAACTGGGGGTCAAGGCCGGTGATAGCATCATCCTCAACCTGGACAAGCAAAGTGCGATACCTTCAGGGACCCTCTTTTCGCACCAGTTGCCTGATGACACGCAGGCCACGCTACGGCTGGAGGTATCGGCTGTGGTCGGTGATCAGGGCTTTGGTGGGTTCCGGCTTGATAATTCCGTGGAGGTTCCCCGTAATATCTTCGTATCGGCGGACTGGCTAGCATCGGAGATCGGAAAGCAGGGCATGGCGAACACTCTACTGGTTCAACAAGAGACGTCCAGTGAAGATATTGTCTCGATATTGCAAACCTCACTCCGATCTGCTTGTAGTATCGAAGATCACGGCCTCAAGATGGCCAACAACAAGCTACAATCCACTCTCTCCCTCCAAAGTGATTCTCTGGTCTTCAGCGATCGTCAACTTGAGGCTGCACAAGCGGCCATCACCCAATGCCGATTCAGAGGGAACCTAACCTCCATCTACCTCGCGACAGAAATCCGAAACATCAGCCGAAATGGCGCCTCGATATCCTACGCTATCGTCTCAGGATTAAAACCGAGTGTTCCGTTCAGTTTTGCCTCAGGCGGATCGGCGGAGCCCGAATCAGCCGGCATTTGGTTGAACTCCTGGGCCGCCCAGGACCTTAAGACGCGCGTTGGCGACATACTTGAGCTCAGCTATCTCGTACCCATGAAAGACGGCAGTTATCACAGCTTCAAACTTCAACGGACTCTCACGGGCATTGTGAACATCACCGGCCCTGCCGCTGATAAAGGGCTTGTGCCCGACTTTGAAGGCATGACCAACACCAAGAGCATAGAAGACTGGAAAACACCTTTCCCCGTCGATCTTCGCAGCGTCACGGAACGCGACGACTTGTATTGGGCGAAATACAGCACCACGCCAAAGGCTTATGTGAATCTGTCCACCACGAAGCTCATGTGGTCAGCCGCATCCACTGACAACGGATGGATCACTTCGATACGCATCCCTTATCGTGCAGGGACAGATCCGACTGTTGTGAAGGCCATGCTGGAGCGTGCGATTTTAGCCAATCTGCTTCCTGAAGAATCGGGACTCGTGTTTCGTCCTGTCCGCCGACTTGCTGTGGAATCAGCTCAGGGTAACACCGACTTCGGCCAACTATTCCTGGTGATGAGCTCTTTTATCATCATAGCTGGCGCGAGTCTGGCAGCCACCCTGCTTAAGCTCTCCAGTGAGCGTAGAGCCGCCGAAATCGGCACCATGCTGGTGTGCGGCTTCAGACCAGCGACCACCATGCAGGTGTTGCTGGGTGAAGGCTCAATACTGGCCTTGGCAGGAGCGTTGCTGGGTCTGCCGTTGGGCATCCTGTATGCCTGGGGCGTGGTCTCCGCATTGAAACTATGGTGGACGACAGCCGTAGGCACTTCCTTCTTGTCGATCAGCATTAACCCGGTAAGCCTGTTGGTCGGCATCGTCTCAGCTTTAGGCGTAGGCCTATTGGCGGTCTGGTTGGCGGTTCGACGCCTCAGAGATATGCAAGTCCTACAGTTAATCTCTGGGTGGCAAAGCCTCGGTACCCATCAAAACCACAGCTCGCAGAGACGCAGCCTGATAGCTCTGGCGGTCTGCGTCATCTTAACTCTAGTGCTACTGGCGGTCTCCATGTCAGTAGCGGTGAAGTCAGCCGAAGCGCTGCTGTTTTGCACGGGTGCCGTGATGCTAATCGGGTCGATTGCCGGTGTGAATGTGGTTCTGATCCGGCTGATGCATCGGAGGTTCTCCATTCCCTCGATAGGCAAACTGGCATTACGAAGCATGTCTGCCAATCGCGGCCGCAGTTTGTTGATAGTAGGGTTGATGGCTGCCGCGGCCTTTACGATCATCACTGTCGCTGCCAGCACACGCGACTTTTCCCGCATGGATTATGCGGATCGCAACTCCGGAACGGGTGGATTTGCACTCAAAGCGGTCGCGACACAGCCGATCGCATATGACCTGAATAGCCCGAAGACGCGGGCCGATCTGGGGTTTACTCCAGAAGATGAACGCAGCTTGAAAGGGGTTCAGTTTGTCTCATTTCTGGCAAATCAAGGTGATGACATTAGCTGCTTGAATCCAGCCAAGGTGGCTCAGCCCAGAGTGCTGGGTGTGAGTCCACAGATGATCTCCCGTGGCGGATTTGGAGCTAAGGCAGATGGCGGAAACAGTCCCTGGCGATCGCTGAATTCCACGAATTTGGACTTCGAGTGGATCCCTGTGATCGGTGATGCCGATACGGTGATATGGAACATTCATTCCGGACTTGACCAAACCACGAGCCTGCAGGGCAGTGGCGGCGATACGCATAAAGCCCGGTTTACGGCCTTGCTGCCCAGAAGCATATTCGCCAGCGAACTGCTCATATCTGAGCACTGGTTCAGGAAACTATTTCCGGAGGTACACGATCCACGATATTTCCTGGTGGATGTGCCTTCCGCGAACGTGAAGGCAGTGACTGAGGTTCTACGCCGCAACCTGGGAAGGCTGGGGTTTGACATCAAAAGCACTCAACAAGTGCTGAACAGCTATATGGGTGTGCAAAACACCTACCTGTCGATGTTTCTGGCATTAGGCGGCCTCGGAATGGTGCTGGGCACTGTCGGCCTGGTGATCGTGTTGCTCAGGAGTGCTTTGGAACGCCAAAAGGAGTTCGCTTTGATGCTGACTCAGGGCTTCAAGCGGTCAGATATAGTGAGGTTGCTTCTGATCGAAAACATATGGCTGCTGCTGACAGGCTTGGTCATAGGCACTTTATCGGCTCTGGTGTCGGTTATACCGGCACTGACCGGCATCGAATCGGTGGTCAACTGGCCGGCGATCGGTGTGATCTTTACCTGTATTCTGACCACCGGTGTGGTCTGCTGTGTTCTGGCAGCCAGACAGGCCGTCGGCGGAATTCTCATTGAAGTGCTTCACGGAGAGTAATTATGAAAAATAAGACGATGTATGCTTTGGTCGCGGCCCTGTTCGCTTTGACAATCCCCGTGCTGGCACAGACATCCGATGACTGGGCGAGTTTCCGCGGCGGTGCAGCGATGACAGGCGTCGCGAAATCATCTTTGCCCGCGAAGCCCCGGCGGCTTTGGACATATGAGGCGAAGGCCATCGTGGAATCAACGGCCGCCATCGTGGGTAACTCCACGTATGTAGGCACACTGAAGGGAAAACTTCTGGCCATCAATATGACCACCGGCAAATTGCAGTGGAAGTTTACAGCGAAGGATTCCATCAGTGCCTCACCCTGTGTGGCAGGCAACTATGTGTATTTTGGGGATAAGAACGGCATCTTCTACGCTGTCAATCGATCCAGTGGAAAGATGGCCTGGAAGTATACCACCAAAGATAAGATCATCTCCTCCGCCATAGTTTCGAATGGGATGGTGCTGTTTGGATCGTATGACTACTACCTGTACTGCTTGAATGCGAAAACGGGAAAGCTGATTTGGAAATTTAAAGCAGGAGCACAGGTCCACTGCTCGCCATGTGTCGCTGATGGGTTGGTGATGATCGCCGGTTGCGATGGCGATATCCGAAGCATCGACATCAACACCGGCAAGGAAAAGTCCAAGGCGCATGTCGACACCAACTTCTCCGCTGCCACCGCTTTTCAGTCTGGCGTGGTATACACCGGCGCGATCATCGGTGAGTATTTGGCGGTGCGAGTCAGCGACGGCAAGATACTTTGGAGTCATAAAGAAAAAACTGGAGACGGTATCTACGCGAGTGCGGCAGTGTCTGCAGATGGAGTGGTCTTCGCCTCGCGCAGCAAACGCATCTTCCGAGTGGATCCGGCCACCGGAAAGACCATCTGGACATTCAACAGCCGGAGCGGAGTCGATTCCTCACCGGTGATCGCAGGCAATACCGTCTATATCGGCTCAGATGGTGGTGAGTTAGTTGGGTTAAGTCTGGCCAGCGGCCAGAAAACATGGGGTTTCAAAGCTGGGGCTGAGATTGTAGCCTCTCCGGCCATCTCGCGTGGGAAGATGGTGATTGGCACCGGCGATGGTGCCATCTACTGCTTTGGGAAGTAGCCCTTCATTGGTGCCGGTCTAGATATCCTCTACAATCACAAGTTTCCCGGCTTCCTGAAGTTTTCTGGCAAGCAGGGGCACGATGGCCTGCCTGGTCAGTATCCCCTTCTGGCGGAAGCTGATGTCGCGCGTGGCCGGGTTGATCGCCCCACCCATCATGATACGCACCCTGTCGGCGTTTTTTAACAACTCGTGCAGTTCGGTCACCGCACTGTCATCCTCCAGGGCACCCGGTTCTTCATCCAGCACATTGTAAATCTGGTTCAATGTAATGGCTCCTTCGGACACGAGATCAATGCCATCAATGTAGCACCTGGGAGGCGATAGCAAGCTTTTTGGCTTCTCCTCCATCTCGATAGGCACACCAAGGTTCTCCGCGGTGATCTGGGCAGTGATTCCGCCGCATACCACTTTGGTACCCTGCAGCATCATGAACCTGTTCACCACTTCCATATCCTTCTCGGGGTCAGTCGGAGGCCCGGTGAAGATATTGACGGTGTTGCCAGGCCGGCATCCCGCCAGCAGTATGCTGCAGTCATCCCCCAGACTTGTGCCCCAGAGCTTCACTGTACGCGACATGACGTGTTCAGGAAGATCATGGAAAGCCACACCACTGCTCATCTGGTCGCTAGAGAACTGGCTGACCCCCTCCACGCCCCACCCCATCACCATCCCCGGCTGACCGCTGTCAAGGCCGGCCATGGTGACGCCATCCGACATCACCATGATGCCCTCTCCCTTGGTCAGATGGCAGGTCGCCTCACCGATGAGCGAATGACCCACACTGAACGTGCGCTGCTGCAGCACCTGGGCATAGCGTCGGGCGAGGAAAATCGGTGCGGGCATCTCGTATGAGAGCACGGTAGAGACGCCATCGTTCAAGATACGAACCACCGTAAACACCGCGTAAGGTAGTTCAGAGGTCTTCGCCTGCTCCATCGTATGGACTAAACTCGAAAAAGCCTGCCGTAGCGACGTGCCCTGGCGGATCAGTTCCATCAACCGCGCGGCGCACATTTCTGCTGCGATGTTTGCTTTGATGCCATGCCCCATGCCGTCGCTGATCACCAAATTGGTGGACGATTCAGTTCGTTCCCACATGATGACATCGCCGCACACATCACCTTCGTGCTTGGAGAGCTGCAGGGTGTCTATTTCGACGTGTAGGTATCCCTTAGCCATTCGTTTACATCCCTGCCTTCACCCGGCTCATCGCCGGCCATTTGCATTAGCTTGCTCAACAGTGCTTCGCTCTGCCCTGTGCTCTGGCCCAGGAATTTCGCGATGGTCTGCGCCATCAGTATCTGGTGCTGCAGAAGCTCCTTGGTCTGAGTGATCGTCTGCTCTCGTAGTTTGTCCAGCTTCTCTTTGTTTGCCCGGTTATGAGTAATGTCCACAAAGATGCCCACAAACTGCTGCTCTTCCGGTAAAGCATACAGAATTTCATGACAGACCAGGTTATATTTTTCATGGTTGACCACCGAGGTCACCATATCCGTTTTACCTGTGGCCAGTTGCTCAAACGGATCGGGATCCATCAGGTAGGAGATATTATGCCCTATCACCGCCTCGGAACACATGAAGAACTTACGGAACGTGGGATTCATATGGATCATCTTCAGATGCTTGTCGAGGATGAGTATCCCGTTAGGGCTGGTCTCGATGATGCGGTCCGTGCGCTGTTCCGCCAGCCGTTTCATATAGGGGATGCACATCTCAAGCTCTGCCATGCCGCGAATCACGGCGATCGCCTTGTCGCGGCAGGAGGCGTATCCACACGCTCCGCAGTTCAACTGGTTCTCCGGTGATGTCTTCCCCTGCTTCTCCATCACCTCCCGAATCTGCTCTTCAGTGACGTCGCGCTGAGATATCTGCCGGTTCGTAAACTCAGTATGAACATAACCATAATCCGCCTCCGGGTCAGCAACAGCACCTGGGTGGCTATTGGCGTAGTCGATCACATCACGACGGCGCCGGTAGAGGCTGTCATCAGCATGCATCGCAGGGCCGTTGATGCATCCCTGCGCACAGAACAGCGGCTCCACCACCTGCGGCGGGGAATCAGGGCCGCAGTTCGAGAGTGCTTCCTTCACCTCTTCATATCCGGATGCACTGACCATATCCGCAGCGAGCAAATCAGTATTCAAACTGGCAGTGCGGATACTGCCCCCCACCAGCGGGAAGAAGCGGCTATCCCCTTCAGGCTGTTCACTGAACTGGCTTTCTTCACACATTGCCAGGTGGATGTTCTCGCGCTCCAGCCACTCCATCAGCTCCGGAAAGGTCAGCGCGCAGTCCACCCAGGGCTGGTTCTCTGGCCGGTCGGCCTCCGCCTTCTTGGCCACACACGGCCCAAAGAACACCACGCGGCTGTCTGTCCCCAGCTTCGCCTTAATGTTTTTAGCATGGGCGACCATCGGCGAAGTAAGGGGCAGCATCAGATCGATCTTCTCACGGTCATAGATTTCGATATAACTCACCACTGCGGGGCATGCGGTGCAGATATGCGAGCGTTCCGGGTCGGCATTACAGATTCGTGCCGTCTCACGCGCGGTGAAATACGCCCCAATCGCAGTCTCTCCGACGTAATTAAACCCAAGTTTCCGCAGTGCGCTGGGCAGTCGTTTCCGCTCCGATTCCGAAAAGAGGGCCACGAAGGAGGGTGCAATGCTGGCTGCGACCGTATCACCTGCGGCTATGAAGCCCACAGCGCGCTCTACATCGTTTCGGTACTGCTTGGCGCCCTGTGGGCACTCGCGGATACAGGTACCGCACGAAATACAGCGTTCAGGAACCACATAGGCCTGACCGCCCTCCATGCGTATCGCCTTAACCGGGCATACGCGCAAACAGCGGTAACAGTCACGGCAGTGCGCCTTGTTAGTGTAGACGACCTGTGTCGATTTCGAGTCGTTGCTCATTGCAGTATTCCTCATCTGGAAATCACCGACTAGCACCGTGTTGGCCGATCCGGTGGTAATACCATGGGTCTGATGTCCCTAGTTTTAGAGTATCTGACCCATGATATATGTGCCACACGGCTGGCGGATTCCTGAAGGTTAGCCTACACCTTCTGCTTGGATAGCTCCTCAATTAGCGCCTGCTCAGCCATTTCCAGGCTGCAGTGGTGGATCACCTGATCACCCACGCGGATGGTCGGCCCCTTATCGCAGGCTTCGAAGCAGAAGGTGGCCTTGACGTCCACACTGTCCTGCAGGCCCCGCTCCTTCAGCGTGTTGAATAGCTCATGCAGCAGTGTCTGGCTGCCGCGAACCAGGCAACTGGTGCCCACGCATACGCTGACTGGCAGCTTTTGTTTGGCCGGTCCTTGTGACAGCTTCAGGTCGGAGTCTAGAATGCGCTTGCGACTGTGATAGCTGGTGTGCAGCAGATGATGGGCTTTAGTTCCGCCCACATCGCCCAGGCAAGTTTCATAGCACTCCGCCACCATGTGGTTGTCCTGCGCTTTGTGGAACTCCAGCATCTTGTCACTGTCATACAGGCCTCGTGTGCGCTGCCGTTTGACCTCAGGATCGTAGGTGCAGGGCTGCCCAGCTCCGGCGATACATCCACCCACACAGGTCATCACCTCGATGAGGTCGTAGTCCACTGTACCGGCAAGCACCCCCTCAGCGACCTTACGGGCATTGGCCAGACCATGCACGATGGCCAGCTTGAGGGTGGTGCCCTCCAGGTTGATGGTGGCCTCACGGATCCCGGCCTCACCACGCACCGCTTTGAAGTCCACGCTGCCCAGCTTGGTGTTGGTCAGCTTCTCGGCGGCGTATCGCAGCACTGCTTCCGTGACTCCACCTGTCGCGCCAAATATCACACCGGCACCCGTCTTGAAGCCGAAGGGCATATCAAGGCTTTCGGGTTCCAGCTTGTTGAAACGCAACCCAGCTTGTTCGATCATCCGAGCCAGCTCCTGGGTAGTGATCACGATATCCACATCGGCGATGCCCTTATGAGTGAACTCGTCGCGCTTCGCCTCAAACTTCTTGGCGGTGCAAGGCATGATAGAGACCACCACCAGGTTTTCGCGGGCGACACCCAGCTTTTCGGGCAGGATCTCCTTCGCCAGCGAGCCGAACATCTGCTGCGGTGAGCGGCAGGAGGAGAGGTTGGGCAACAGACCAGGGTAATACTGCTCCGCGAACTTCACCCAGCTTGGGCAGCAGCTCGTGAACTGCGGCAGCTTCTCTCCTTTGGTCTTGCGTCCGATGAACTCGGTGGCTTCCTCTATGACCGTCAGGTCCGCCGCAAAGGAGGTGTCGTAGACCTGATCGAATCGCATCGACTTCAGTGCCGACACGATCTGCCCTGTGGTGATGCTGCCCGCTTCAAGCCCAAAGCACTCCCCGAGGGCCACACGCACGGCCGGAGCGATCTGCGCCACGACCATCTTCTCAGGGTTGTCGAGGGCTTTCCACACCTCGTCCACTTCCGATTTAGGTGTGATCGCACCCGTCGGACAGACGCTGGCGCAAAGGCCGCAGTAGACGCACTCCACCTGGTTCAAGTCCTTACCGAAGGCCGGTTTGACCGCCGTGTTGGCCCCTCGACCCACAAAGTCGATCGCCCCAATGCCCTGAACCTCGCGGCAGGCTCGCACGCAGTCACCGCACAGCACGCACTTGTTCGGGTCGCGTACCAGAGATGGCGAGCTGCTGTCGACCGGCTCCGGTTTGTGTGTCATTTTATAACGCACTTTGGTGATACCCATCCGGCGGGCCAGGTTCTGCAGGTCGCAAGCAGCGCTCTTCGGACAGGTGGGGCAGCTCTGGTCATGGTTGGCCAGAAGCAGCTCTACCGCGATCTTGCGGATTTCACGGATCTCCTCGGTGTTGGTTTTGATCACCATCCCCTGCTCCGGTGCCGTGGAACAGGAAGTGACGATGCCCTTGCCTGCGATGTCCACTAAGCAAAGACGGCACGCACCATACACGCTAAGGTCAGACCGGTAACAGAAGGTCGGGATGTCTATGCCGGCCTTGCGAGCCACTTCCAGCACGTTGCGCTCGTTGTCGAGCAGTATCTCCCGGCCATCGATATTTATGTATCCTGGATTCATACCATTTCTCCTGTAATTTGCGTGTAGATGGTCTATACCACAGCGCCGAACTTGCATACTTCTTTGCAGACACCGCACTTAATGCAGATGTCTTCATTGATGGTATGCGGCTTCTTGACTTCACCTGTGATGGCTCCGACAGGGCACCTCTTCGCACAGATGGTGCAGCCTCTACACTTTTCAGCGTCGATGCTGGGCGGGCAGAGTGCCTTGCATTCACCAGCCGGACAGCGCTTTTGGTAGACGTGAGCATCATACTCCGCGCGGAAGTAGCGCAGCGTGGACAGAATGGGGTTTGGAGCCGTCTTGCCCAAACCGCACAGCGATCCTTTAGCCACAGCCTTGGCGGTGCGCTCCAAAAGCTCCAGAGTCTCCGCGGTGCCGTTGCCATCCATGATGTCGTCCAGAAGTGCCAGCATTTGCTTGGTGCCTTCACGGCAGAGCACACACTTGCCACAGGATTCGTTCTGAGTGAACTGCATAAAGAAGCGCGCGATGCGCACCATACAGGTGGACTTGTTCATGACCACCAGCCCGCCAGATCCAACCATGGCCCCTACACTGCGCAGGGAGTCGAAATCCATCTGCAGCTCCAGGTGCTCCTCAGTCAGGCATCCACCGGAAGGACCACCGATCTGAACCGCTTTGAAACCCTCACTGGTGAGTTTTCCCTGGTCGTCGGTCACGCCTCCGCCGATGTTGTTCACGATCTCGTTCAGAGTGGTGCCGAAGGGAACCTCAATCAAGCCAGTGTTCTGAACATGCCCGGTTAAGGCGAAGGTCTTGGTTCCAGGTGACTTCTCAGTGCCCAGTCGGCGATACGCCGCAGCACCCATGGTGAGGATCAATGGGATGGAAGCCAGCGTCTCCACATTGTTTATCAGTGTGGGCTTGCCCCATAATCCACTTTGCGCCGGGAACGGCGGTTTCGGGTTGGGCATACCGCGCTTACCTTCAATGGAGGCCATGAGGGCGGTCTCTTCACCGCACACAAACGCACCAGCTCCCTCCATGACTTGCACATGGAAACTGTAGTTGGTACCGAAGATGTTATCACCCAAGATGCCGGCCTTTTCGGCGTCCTCCACAGCTTTGCGGATGCGAGCCACCGCCAGTGGATACTCCAGGCGCACATAAACATATCCCTCGTCAGCCCCGATCGCTCTTGCCGCGATCATCATGCCCTCGATCACAGAGTGTGGATTACCCTCCATCACGCTACGGTCCATGAATGCTCCGGGGTCGCCCTCATCACCGTTGCAGATCACATACTTCTTGGGGCCAGGCTGCACACGGGTGATATCCCACTTCTTACCCGTGGGGAACCCGCCGCCGCCTCGTCCGCGCAGGCCTGATTGCATGATCTCCTCGCACACCATCTGGTCTGTCATGTCGATAAATGCCTGCCGAGCCGACCAGTATCCGCCATTATGGATGTATTCTTTGATATCTTCAGGGTCGATGACTCCGCAGGCTTTCAACACCGTGCGCGACTGGCGCACATAGAACGGGATATCGTCTGTGCCGTGGCAGTGTTTGCCCGAGAGAGCGTCCTTGTAGAGCAGGCGGTCGACCATCTTGTTTTCGAGCAGGGTTTGCTGCACGATCTCGGCCACATCCGCTGGTTTCACTTTGGTGTATAGAATGCCTTCGGGCAATACTGTCACCAAAGGGCCCATCTGGCAGAATCCCTGGCAACCGCTTTTGGAAAGATGGACATCACCGCTCTGCGTCTCTTCTTTTAGCTCCACGGCGACTTCCAGCCCGGCTTCGCCGATCAGCCTGGCGAACTCGGCGTGTACCTTCAACGCTCCATTGGCCACGCAGCCGGTACCTGCACAGATGATCACACGCCTTGAAAAGATACTGGAGGCACGTTCATACTCGTCTGTGATGGCCCTGAGGTCGATTTGCATTATAGTGTTGTTCAACTGGCATCCTCCTTCGCAGCGATCTCATCAACGAGTGATACCGCTTGTTTCGGGGACACTTGACCGTATACCTCGTCATTGATGACCATCACAGGAGCCAGTCCACAAGCTCCCAGACAGGAGACTGTCTCGACGGTAAACAGCATATCTGGTGTGGTCTTGTCTACGTCCGACAGCTTTAGCTTATCTTGCAAAGCCCGTAGGATGGGCAGTGATTTCTTGACGTGGCAAGCGGTGCCGTCACACAACCGAATGACGTATTTGCCTTTAGGCTCCAATGCGAAGTGTGCGTAGAAGGTGGCCACGCCATACACCTGTGCCGGCGGGATTTCCAGCACGGTGGCTACGTAGGTGAGTACCTCTTCGGGTAGATAGCGGTACTCCTCCTGGACAAGCTGCAGGATGGGTATCAGTTTGGCCGGATTGCGGTCAAACCTGTCAAGTATCTCACAGACTTTTTCGAACTGTCTGAGGTTGGTATGCGTTGTCTCGAGTGTTTGCATTCTAGACTCCTGAGAGCTGTTTGTGATAGCCGATGATGACATCGGGCTTTATGTTTCTTACCATTTACGCGTTCGTGATGAGCGCACGGACAGAACCGCCAGACCGGATGAAAGGTCCTCGTTTTGAACTACGACACCTTCGGGCACCTCTAGTGTCACGGGAGAGAAGTTCCATATGGCACTGATTCCTGATGATATCAGCTTGTCTGCTACAGACTGCGCGAATTCTGCAGGCACGGTCAAGACGCCCATGATGATATCCAACTGCTGGACGGTTTCGGGCATGTCGTCCATGGGCAGCACTTTTTGGTCATGCACGATGCTGCCCACCACTTTCGGGCTGGCATCAAACGCGGCCACAATCTGCAGCCCGTATTTCATGAAGCCGGGGTAGCCCAGCAGAGCACTTCCAAGGTGACCAACCCCTACCAACACAGCCTGTTTGTTGCTGTCCCAGCCGAGGTACCTTTCGATGGCGTCAATCAAGTCGGTGACCAGATACCCCACTTTGGTGCGTCCCTCACAGCCTGTCACGGCGATGTCCTTGCGCACCTGTATGGGCTCCAGCTTTAGCTTGTCAGCGATGTAACTGCTGGACACCGTCTCTTTATCGGCAGTGTCAATCTGCCGCAAAACAGTGAGATAAGCGGGCAGCCGTCGGATTGTCGGTAGGCTTGCAACCTTCTGCTTGTCGTAGTCCATCGTGCTCCTTTAGCGTTGTAGATTTGCTGTATAATTATATTGATAATTATTTATCTAATTATCCATTATAATATAGTTGGTTGTCAAATCAACAGCACTTCGCAATATCGGGAGAAACTCGAGAGGCACGGTCAGGAGACTATGGATAAACAACAGATACTGAACTGGCTGAAAGAAACTGACGAACGAAGACTTCAGGAGCTTTGGTCGTGGGCTGATGAGGTTCGCCGTCAACACGTGGGAGATGCGATCTACCTGCGAGGTTTGATTGAGTTCTCCAACCACTGTGCCCGGCTGTGCGGATATTGCGGTCTGCGGGCAGACAACCAGCATGTCACCCGATACAGAATGAGTGCGGATGAAATACTACAGTGTTCCCACCATGCGCAGGAGCTGGGCTACGGAACTGTGGTGCTTCAATCGGGTGAGGACTACGGCATGAAGGCCGATTGGTTGGCCGATGTGGTGCGGCGTATTAAAGCCGAAACAAGGCTAGCTATTACTCTGAGTGTCGGTGAGCGCAGCGAGCAGGAGCTGCAACTGTGGCGAGAAGCGGGTGCTGACCGCTATCTACTGCGTTTTGAGACCTCGAACCCCCTGCTGTTCGACCGCATCCACCCCTCGCTGCCAGGAAAACTCTCCGATCGGATCGCGCTGCTCAAGCTGATTCGGTCGCTCGGGTATGAAGTCGGAAGCGGCGTGATGGTGGGCATCCCCGAGCAGAGTTTCGATGACCTGGCCCAGGATATTCTGACATTTAACGAACTTGACCTGGACATGATAGGCATCGGACCATACTTGCCCCATCCCGAAACACCCATTGGGCAACATCCCGGGCAGTATTCACTTGATGCTGCCAATCAGGTTCCAGCTGATGTTCTGATGACATGCAAGGCGATCGCACTGACGCGCATCATGCGCCCAAAATGCAACATCCCCAGCACCACCGCTCTAGCCACTTTGGATAAGGCCCGCGGGCGTGAGCTGGGTTTGATGCGGGGGGCGAATATCATGATGCCTAATGTCACCCTTTCCGAGTTCCGAGAAAACTACCAGATTTACCCCGATAAGGCCTGCCTTCACGAAACCGCTGGCCACTGTGCAGGCTGTATGACGAACCGCATCGCTGCGATCGGCCGAAGCATCGGCACCGGACGAGGTGATTCGCCCAACTACAAGAAAGCAGATGATATCACATGATAGACCAAAACATATACGATACGGACTTCATCGATGATCAACTCATCGAAGGCCTTCTCGCCCAACCATCCGAACCCGCTCAGGTTCGAGACGTGATTGCGAAGAGCATGGCCAAACAGCCGTTGAGCATAGCCGAAACCGCCATTCTGGTCAACGCCACCCAACCGGAATTGATCGAAGAGATATTGGACGCCGCCCGAACCCTCAAGCGGGAGGTATACGGCAACCGCATCGTGCTGTTCGCACCGCTCTATATCGGCAACCTCTGCATCAACGACTGCGCATATTGCGGCTTCCGCCGATCCAACAAAGAGGCCATCCGAAGAACGCTTAGCATGGACGAGATACGTGATCAAGTCAAGGCTCTGGAGCAGACCGGCCACAAACGGCTGATCCTGGTTTACGGCGAACACGCACGCTACGATGCGAAATTCATAGCAGAGACTGTGCGTGTGACCTATGACACCAAAATCCCCAAAGGTGAGATCCGACGGGTGAACATCAATGCCGCTCCGCTCAGCGTGGAAGACTACAAGATCGTGAAGCAGGCCGGCATCGGCACTTACCAGGTGTTCCAGGAAACTTACCACAAGCCGACCTACCAGACCGTGCATCCCGCGGGAACACGCAAGGCAGACTACCTCTGGCGGCTTCATGCGCTGGGACGCGCCATGGAGGCCGGCATCGACGATGTAGGCCTTGGCGGACTGTTTGGCCTATACGACTGGCGGTTTGAGCTGCTGAGCCTGGTCACACATGCGCTGCACCTACAGGCGGTGTATGGTGTGGGACCGCACACCATCAGTTTCCCGCGGTTGAAACCGGCCAGCGGGGTGAATCTGGACGAGCAGTGGCTGACCAGCGATGCCGAGTTCAAGCGTCTGGTGGCCATTCTGCGCCTGGCCGTGCCCTACACCGGGCTAATCATGACTTGTCGAGAATCGGCGGAGATGCGAAAAGAACTGATGGAGTTCGGCGTCTCGCAGATCGATGCGGGCACCAGGCTTGAGCTTGGCGGCTACACCGAGCAGCAGGATATCGACAGCCAGGAGAAGCACAAAGAGCAGTTCATGCTGGGTGATATGCGTCCCCTTGACGAAGTCGTGCAACAGCTCCTGCGCGATGGACACATCCCCAGCTTCTGCACCGCCTGTTACCGCAAAGGTCGCACAGGCGAGGTGTTCATGGAGTATGCTATTCCTGGGTTCATCGAAAAGATGTGTACCCCCAATGCGCTGAGCACGCTTCAGGAGTATCTGTGTGACTTCGCCAGCCCTGAGACGCGCCGCGTCGGTGAGCAGATCATCGAGCAGCAGCTCGCGCTGATGAGTAACGAGTCGGTGAAGCAGACACTGCAGGGTTACCTACAGCGGATCCGCAGCAGCGACGACCGCGACCTGGCGTTCTAGGAAGCGATCAGGGGCTGGATTGAGTTGCGTGCCATGGAAGCACCTTAGGTGAGGAGGACGGTTTATGGATGCTGTGCGTATAGAGAATGATGGTCTGGGTGAGATGCCCTTACCTGCAGAGGCCCTGTATGGTATCCATACCCTCCGAGCGGTTCGGAACTTTCCGCTGAGCGGCCAGAAGGTCCATCCTGCTCTTGTCACCGCCTATGGTGCAGTAAAGCTTGCTTGTATACGGGCGGCCCACGCCGTAACACCCTGGCCAACCGACGTGTTCGACGCCATGGAGACAGCGTGTCAGGAGATGCGCAACGGGTTGCTGACACAGCACATTCTGGTCGACGCCCTGCAAGGTGGAGCCGGAACCTCAACCAATATGAACGTGAATGAGGTGCTGGCGAATCGTGCTTTGCAACTGTTGGGTCACCAACTTGGCAGCTATCTCGCAGTGCATCCGATAGAGGATATCAACCGCTACCAGTCCACAAACGACACCTACCCCACCGCACTGCGCGTGGCGGCTATCGGCCTGATCCGTCAACTAGAAGCCGATGTGGTGGTGCTTCAGGAGGCGTTCCAGGCCAAAGAGCATGAATTCGCTGATGTGGTGAAGGTGGCTCGCACACAGCTGCAGGATGCCGTGCTGACGACCCTCGGCAGAGAGATGGGCTGTTACGCCGAGGCGTTCGCCCGTGACCGCTGGCGTATCTACAAGTGCGAGGAGCGGCTGCGGGTAGTGAACCTTGGCGGAACCGCCATTGGAACCGGCATCGGTGCGCCACGGCAATACATTTTTCAAGCCACAGAACGTCTGCGCGAAATTACCGGATTTGGGTTGGCGCGGGCTGAAAACATGCTGGCTGCGACGATGAGCACCGATCTGCTGATAGAGGTCAGTGGTATGTTGAAAGCTCTGGCTTCCAACCTGCTGAAGACCGCCAATGACCTGAGGTTGTTGGCATCTGGCCCTGAGGCTGGACTGGCTGAGATCATGCTGCCCGCCCGTCAAGCGGGATCATCGATCATGCCTGGTAAGGTCAACCCGGTCATACCAGAAGCGGTAGCGCAGGCGGCTATCACCGTGATGGGCTACGACCAGATGCTAACCCAGGCCTGTTCGGCTGGCAACCTGGAGCTCAACCAGTTCATGCCGCTCATCGCCCACTGCCTTCTGAACAGCATCGAGCTGTTATCGAATGCCTGCCGTATCTTCGCCGAGAACTGCGTGGTGGTCATTCAAGCCAACAGAGAGCGGTGTGCAGCGACTGTAGAGAGCAGCACCGCGCTAGTGACCGCTCTGGCTGAAGAGATCGGATATGAGCGAGCCGCCGACATCGCACTGCAGGCTGTCAACACAAGGCGTTCCATTCGCGAGATCGTCACGAGCAGCGGCTTGATGAACGCTGAGCAGTTTGAACAGATGATCAGTCCTGCGAGGGTCACCCGGTTGGGATATCCGCAACGAAAGAGAGAGATACATGAATAGCACCCCAAAAGCTAACCGGCTGCATATCGGCATATTCGGACGACGCAACGCCGGTAAGTCCTCACTATTGAACGCGCTGACAAGGCAGAAGGTTTCCATCGTCTCAGATATCGCCGGCACGACTACTGATCCAGTGGAGAAACCGATGGAGCTGCAGCCGCTGGGGCCGGTGCTGTTTATCGACACCGCGGGCATTGATGACGAGGGTGCGTTAGGGGAATTACGGGCAGAGAAGAGCCGGCGTGTGCTGGACCGCGCCGATGTGGCGTTGATTGTGGTGGCCGATGGTGTGTGGGGCAGTTTCGAACAAACGCTGGCTGACGAACTGCTCAAGCGGGCTGTTCCGCAGATCGCGGTGTTTAACAAGTCGGATATCACCACGGTCTCACCCGATGTCCAACAGATGGTCACCGCGCAGTTCATCCCTGTGGTCAGCGTATCGTCTTTGACCGGTGAGGGTCTGGCTGCTCTTCGCAGCTCACTAATCAACGTCGTGCCCGAAGGCTTTCTCGATACTCCGACCATCGCCGGTGACCTGGTTTCCCCTGGGCGGGCAGTCGTGCTGGTGACGCCCATTGATAAAGAGGCCCCGAAAGGTCGGCTTATACTGCCCCAAGTTCAGACCATACGCGACCTTCTGGACAACGACAACTGGTGTGTTGTGGTGAAAGAACGTGAGCTGCGCACCGCACTCGGTCAGTTACGCGAACCACCGGCACTGGTGATTACCGATTCGCAGGCTTTTCTAAAAGTCGCCGCCGATACGCCGCCCGATGTGCCCATGACCTCCTTCTCCATTCTGTTCGCACGTCTGAAGGGCGATCTCACGCAGCTTGTGGCGGGTGCTGCCGCGATTGACCGTTTGAAGGCAGGTGACAAGGTTCTGATCGCCGAAGCTTGCAGCCACCACCCCATTGCTGACGACATAGGGAGGGTGAAGATACCCCGCTGGCTGCAGCAGTATGTGGGCGGCGAGCTGCAGTTTGTGCATTACCAGGGGCATGACTTCCCCGAAGAGCTGAGTGACTACACTTTGGTGATCCACTGCGGGGGTTGTATGCACAACCGCCGGTCGATGCTCACACGCATCATGCGCTGCCAGCAGGCGGGTGTCCCGATGACTAACTACGGCTTGGCGATTGCCTATTGCCTGGGGATATTCGAGCGGGCACTGCAGCCCTTCCCCGCCGCGCTGGAGGCCTTCCATGCGGTGCGATAAGGGTGAACTCTAAGTGGAAATGGAGAACCCTGTCTCTTGTGGTGATCGGTTAGGCCAGCTTCTGTCGTTTCGTGACTACTCCACATTAGGCTTCTTTCTATGTCAAAATGGGCTCATTGGAAACAGCTCAACGGGCCTGTTTGGACTTTTCTCTATTCGTCCATAGGAAACAGAGAATAACGTGCACAAAAGAGACAAAATAGCTGAAAACGAGCCACACATGCCAAATGGCTAGTCCAAAATTATAGAGGCCATAAATGGGCCGATAATGGGGCTTGTGAGCTCGTTTTTAGTGCGTAAATGAGGAAAAGCCAAGATCATACATTATCTAGGCTTTTCTCGAAGAAAGTAACGGTTATTAGTTGTTGGTGGAGGAGAAAGGACGGTAACAAATAATCAGAGAGAGCATTTCTGGGGTGTTTTGGCTCTGTTGATGTCTATCTGAATTGCCAGGCGATGGGTAAGATACGTCCAAACTACCTTGAGAACAGTATACAAGGCCCCTTATTTGTCTTTGTGTAGACACTTATCAATAACTACATTAACCATCTGAGACACTTTGTGCAAAGTTAAAGCTCCAAAAAGTATCGCTGAGGTGGTCACAATGAAATTCAAGGGAAATACAGACAACTTGGATAGCAGTGGAATGATGGGTATTTGAACTAGGTATATTTCGAGTGTTATTGCGGCTACACCCGATATTAACTTCATCGAAGCGCTAGATATACTACTGATCTTGGTTTCGAGGCTTGAAGCACACTTAAATACCGCATACAACAGACCTAATAACACAATCTGGTTAAATAACTGATACTGAGCTATGCTGTGGATTTTGACAAAACACGTTTTTGAAATTCCATATGCTAATACTAATAAGACGAGAGCAATCCAGTCGATGCGTGTCCTATGGTTTATATAACGCGAATGATTGATTCTGAATAGTATACCAATCAACATAGACTGAAAATACAGAAATCGTATCATTGGCTCCCTGACTGTATCAATGTGATAATAGCTATAGTCGTATGCAAATAGATACCATAGAAGTTGAATTATTAACATTACAATCATAAGTGTACTGATACGCTTTTTCAGATAATCAACCTTGAGGACTACATACAATGGTATATATAGAAGCATAATAGATGGTACAAAATGGTAGTTTGTGGGATGAATAAAATACCAAAATAAGTTTTGTTTGTCGAGTGTATATAGACCTGTTAATACATACACTAATGTGATAATCCATACTACTGGATATACTCTTAGGAACCGCCGCAAATACCATTCGTAGAAACCGACTTTGGGGTTAGCTAAACAAAATCCTGATACAGCAAAAAACAGAACATCACCTAATAAACCACCATTAGCAATGATGTCACTTGGGTAAATGCCTATATAGTGTGAGTTAGTAATTAATATCGCGGCAATTGCTCGCAGTAAAGTGACATAGTTAACCATTATGCTATTCCTGCCATAATCAGTTTCACGATGAAATCTACTCTCCCAATCCTAGATATTTGATCATATCCTGATTCACCTTGTCGACATCAAATTTCGAGCGACAATACACCGAACTATTCCCGCCCATTATAGAAATACGATCCGGATTATCAATAAACCACTGCATTTTATGGGCTAACGCAGCTGCGTCTCGGACAGGTACTATAAATCCATTATATCCATCCTTCACAGTTTCCCTACACCCAGGTGCGTCAGTCGTAATGATAGGCCTTCCCATTGCCATAGCCTCTAGCACCGTTCTAGGTGTTCCTTCGCTATATGATGGTAAGACAAATACAGAACACTGAGCATAATATGATCGAACATCATCTGTTTCGCTATAATATTCGACAGTACCATCATCAACATACTTTCGTAGTATCGATATAGGTAATGAATCCTGAATACCTTCGGTGGCACCCAATAGCATAAATCGAGTATCAGAATTATGCGACTTCACCATTCTTGCTGCCTCTAAATACTCATACACCCCCTTGCTATACATTATTCGCGACAACATGAAAAACGCAACTTGGTCTGGAAGTGCTGATGGGACAAAAACACCTGTGTTTACTCCTGATCCGTTGACTACTCTAGCCTTATCATGATTCACGAGCCCGTTCTTGATAAACATCAACATATCATCTGGATTTTGAAATATTACAGTATCCGCACATAATAATCCTATATGATATAGTAATTTGGCAATAGTCCCTGTTGCGGATTTTGATGAAAAGACGTAACCTGCACCTGTTACCATAGAAATAATACTTTTCACTCTAAATAAACGTGCGGCGATGGCACCGTAGATCACTGGTTTTATGGTGTAACCTAATGTAATATGCGGTTTTGTCCTTCTGATAACTTTGCATAAACCTGACAAATACCTTATATCACCTAGTATGCTTGTTCCGTTTTTATCTGCCGGTACACATACAAATTCGACCCCGAGCTTGTTGATTTCGTCGATATGATCATGGTTAGGGCCAGTTACAACAACATCGTGACCCTTTGACAGTAATGCCCGTATCAGGTCGCCCCTGAAATTAAACACCGTTCTATTTTTCGGCGATATCAGTAATAGTTTCATGTCATTAACTTTGAGACGCTACATAGTTTTGTAAGTTTGTATACACTAAATCAAAAAGACGCTCGCTATTACTATTAGATACAAATGAATTATGCGGAGTAATCAATACATTATTGATGTTCCACAGAGGACTGTTTTCCACTAATGGCTCTTCACTAAACACATCAAGTGCTACACCCATGAAACGACCCTCATGAAGATGCTTAACCAAGTCAGATTCATTAATGATGGCACCGCGAGATATATTTACAATCACAGAATTCTTTTTCATTAGTGACATTAAATAGTAGTCAACTAACCCTCTTGTCTCAGTTGTTAATGGGAGTGATATTACTATAATATCTGCTACGGTAATGGCTCTAGGCAATTCTGACAATGGATAACATGCCGTAATGTAATCATCTTCTATCACTCGCACGTCGACTGCATTGACTTCACAATCAAATGCTACAAGGCGTTTCGCGATGTGTTGACCAACACTACCATACCCTATGATCAACACTGTCTTATACGACAATTCGCAAATATCACGTTTCTTAACCCATTTATTATCACATTGGTTTTGCATGAAAAATCTAGATTTTTTATATATCTCTAGAATTTTCAGTATAGCCCATTCGGCCATAGGAACTGAATATACACCTCTGGCATTAGTGATCGCAATTCCTCGCGATTTTATATCATCCATCGGAACACGGTCATAACCAACGCTAGTCAGCTGGATGAATTTCAGGTTAGTAAATAGCTCAATCGGATTCTTGACAAACAGATTATTACAAACTACAACCTGTACATCCGATAAATCAATGCTTGCTGATTTCATCTCATCTTGAATATAGAGGGTGGTAAATCCTAATGCTTCAATCAGATTCAACTGGTATCTATTAATATTAAAAGCACCTGTATATAGTAGTCTTGGCTTGTGTAACCTGCATACTTCAAACATAATATCCCTTTACCTTAATAGTAGCTGATACCTTTGCGCGAGCAAAAACTATTCATTCCTGTTGTATCTAGTTCTCACTATCTCATCCACTTTCTGACACAAGCGTATATGCAGATTCTGAATATCATCATTCGATGATTGCACTAACTTGTTTTCATATTCCCGAATTTGCCCCACACCCTCTCGGAAATACTCGCTTACTTCATCGACATCGTTCACGCGTGTTGTATCACAAAAGCTCCTTGACAAAATCACCATTGTTGATCCTAACCGATAGTGTTCGGCTAATATGTATTCAGCCGGAACATCACCATATCCAATCCTAGCAATACCCCCGAAGCCGAATTTAACTCCTGCCATTCCCATTTTATTACATAACATTTCCACCGTTCCATTCGTTAATAGTTCAAACATAAACTTCATGCCGTAACCCAAATGTAAATCATTCAATCCAATATGGATTTCGTCAATACCATCAATATCAAGAATGTCATCAATACTATCTACAGCTTCTGGAGTTTCAAGAAGCAAGCACGTTTTGGCATCTCCACTCACGATATCTATAAACGAAACAACCTCATGTACTGACTTAAAATATGGCAGCATCACGATATCGGCACCATATTCAATAACCAGTTGAATCTGGCCTGACGAATTATGATGAATAGGGTCAACCCTGACAATCAACTGTGAGTTCCCCAACAACGGCTTTATTTTGGCGATTGAACAAATATCATGACGAGAAATGACCGTATCCAAATGCCCTTGTCGCTCATTCTTACCGAGTGTTTCTAAATCTATAAATATCCGGTCCACACCACACCCGACCGCGATTTCTGCAACGTCAGGACTATCGGTAATATACATTAATGTTAATGCCACGATTAAGGTAACTTCTCATCATTATTTGGTAATATCGTTGTGGTTTTATCCGAATTCACGTTATCCTTCATGAGCACGACATTGACTACGGTTTTCAAGAGTATCTTACAGTCAAGCCAAAACGACATATGTTCTACATACCACACATTCATTTCAATACGTTTGTTCCATTCTACATCCTTTCGGCCATTGATCTGCGCCCACCCGGTCAACCCAGGCCGAACCATGAACATCTTTTTTTGTGCATCGGTGTAATGGTCATACTGCCACGGGTGATATGTTAGCGGTGGTCTTGGTCCAATAAAGCTCATGTCACCAAGCATGATATTCACGAGTTGTGGCAACTCGTCTATGCTGGTAGCTCTTATGATTTTCCCGACTTTGGTAACCCGTGCATCACTTTTACCAGAATACACTCCCTGTTTTTCCGCGTCTACAACCATAGAGCGATATTTATACATGTTAAACACTTTTCCGTTTCGACCAAGTCTCTTTTGTATATATAACACAAACCCCTTACTATCAATTATGATCAATAACGCTAATAATAACAGAACTGGGAATAATATAACTAATAACAATATGGATAATGTGATATCATTTATTCTTTTGTAATCGATGTATTTCACAGCATTACCTCTCATTCAAGCAATATTCATGTTCAATTATTATTTTACAATACAAATACCCCCTACCGGCCGCTCATGTGTTTAACTATCATCGCTTGTGTACGAATAATGGTCTCTCGCAAACCTAAATTCATGATTTTTCGTGCTTCATGTGGCCATTTCCACGCATTATACATTAGCTGGCTCGATAGATTTACTATAATGAAACCAAGCAAACCATACCCCAATTCGAATGAAACTACACTTAATGAAAGACTAAATAAACTCGTCAGAACGTAAGATCGCACATATGGTTGTTCGTTTCCTACAGATATAAAACTTGTAGCGCGCTGATGGTTGATCACTACAAATTGAGACAACACAATTATTGTAAGATAGGCAGGTGATAATAAGGAAGTGTTTGATTTAATGAGCTTCAGCACTGCACTACCTTGATTGACCAAAATTACAGATCCAAGTAAATAAACGATCCATATCCATGATGTAACGAATGAAAAGAGGTCCTTTAGCTTTTCCTCGGCATTTATCAAACGATACGAACTCATTTGGGGAAGGTAAATATTAAAGGGAATAGACGCCATATTTGTCAGGACACTAACGAGTTGCATAGACAATCCATACATACCAGTAAGATGTAATGGTAAATACACAGAACACAATAAAGTATTCCCTTGATTTTGAATATAATTAGCTACCAGTGTCCATCCTATTTTTTTTGAATTGAATAATATCGATCGATATACATGAATGCTTTCTCGGTGCCGAAACCTATAGACGGCTTTATTGTATTGGGTTATATTCTCACGTATCATCTTATTTATATGCACCGCATATTGATAACGATACATGATTGATGTGCACAAAGTAGCTATGCCCAGTCCTAGCAAACCATATCCGGCAGCTATCAACACAAACCTCAACAATAAATTACATAGTTGATTTGAAATACTAATGTACTGCATTTCTTTGATTTTCCCTAGGCCTTTAAAAAAGCTGTTACAATAGTTAAAATACATATTACAGGTAACACCTAAAGAAAATATAACCCATGCAAGCAACGTTACTGAAGGCTTAATTGTACCAACTGATAAATGATATATATAGAGAGAGAAAAGCAAAAGTATAACTAAGACTGATATTCCGATATATCTGTACACTCTTCGGGCTGTTAGCAACACATCAAACAACAACACGTAGTTTGCATGGCCTTGGTCCGACACCTTAGCAGGCGTACCATGTTTAGGGATATCTTCTGCCCCACAATAAGCAAATGTAACATATCGAGTTACGACATTTCCAAATCCCAGGTCGAATAACGATGCAAAAGCTCCAACTGCTAAAAACACGCTCCACATCCCGAATTCAGATGCAGATATCTTATGTAATATCAACGGTAGTATAACTAAATTCGAAGTCATAGTGATGATATATGCTGCATAACTGAGTGCAGCATCCTTACGGGTTATATTGATCAAGCTGTTTCCTTAGCTAATGGGACATAGCATTGCTTGTACAGAGGTAATGATATAACCCACCAAAATATGAAAGAATTCATATTATTATGCGTAAGTGAAAACACAACCATGGCTACGAACATTAGGCCGATGGATAACGACGAGTTATGAGAGTAGTTGACTATTCTATTATATTGCTGAGATAGATAGATTAATATGACGGCAAATCCAGGGATGCCGCATTCACCTAGTATACGCAGATAGTCATTATGTGTGACGTACAACGTATTACCATATTGAACTAATAGGTTTCCGTATCCGACACCATAGACAAGGTTATCAAGAATGACCTTCCAGGCACCACTCCAAATGGACATTCTACTGAATCCTTCTCCCTTCGCGAAACTTTGTATCAACGCCGAGTTTATTGTTTCGGCGGAAGCTACACTATAAACATAGTATATACCGATGATCAAGAGTGATGCTCCATAAATCCGAGTTAGAAACCTTCTTCGGAAATATAAAGCAAACCAGTAAAAGGCCGACACCAATACAATCAGTGAAATCGTGTTCGATTGTGTTAGGTAGATAGAGTATCCAACCGTGGTAATATACATAAACGTGTTGATCCTGCTAATTGGAAATATATACAAATAGAACAATATTGAGATATATGCATATAATGCATAATAATTTGGATTCCCAAAAGTCACTTCAGGCCTCACATTGCCAGTCGCGTATCGTTCGACTACCACGCAGAATGACAATATCCACGAATTAATAACAAACAACTTCATAATTTGGCGTAAATGTAACGATGTCAGAATAACATTGTATGCATAAAAACTAAATACCAGCACAAACATAAGGTTAACAGTATTAAGGCTCATGTTTGACCTATTATCACTTCGAGCATTCAAAATAGATGAAACCATGGCTACGCAAAAAAAGGTGATCTCATATGGATTCAACTTACATCTCACTTTTGATATAAACAAAGTTATCAACCCATACAATAAGGCGCATTTAAGCAATATATCTTGAAATGAAAACAACGAATCCATCTTATACGGAAACATGGCCATGTAGATGTAAATCGGAAATGAGATTTTGGCTGGTCCGAGCTTTTTGTATTCTATTATATAATAGAAAAGCATAAACACCCCTATGACCGTGGTAATATATCTGAACTGATCGTAACTCAACTATCTATACACCTTGATTGTTTGCTTACCATGTAACTTTTATTCTGCTTTTCCAATACAACTTGTATATATATCCTGTAACCTCATGATCTCATTTGAAATGGTAAATCCAGCAGCTTCTATATATTCCGAATAGCACTCTCGGTTCGTTACTAGATTTATGCTAGCTATTTTGGAGGCCCATACACCTGCAGGCACCGCTATCGATAACTGATGACATACATCTGTAACGATAACTTCTCTAGTAATGCGATCTGAAATAATGCATGGGAGTCCTGATACCTGAGCTTCCATAACAGCATTCGGAAATCCTTCGTAAAATGATGGAAAGGCGAAACAATCCATGGCCGACAAAATACGTTCCACATCGCTTCTCGTTTCTAGTATCATAATATATCTATTTAGATTCAACCTTGTTATGTTTGATTTCAGTTTATATATCAAGGGCCCATTTCCTATCAACAATAGTATAGCGTCATTACGCAATATAGATAATTGTTTCATAATATCCAAAAGGTATGCATGATTTTTAACCCAAGACAGCATACCTACATGGCCCAAGACGAATTTATCGTTAATACCTAGTTCACGCCTGACAGAAATTCTTGCACGATCGTCGTAACGATATCTTAATGTATCGACGCTGTTGTTGATGACTGCATATTTGCCTTTTGGACCAAATAACGACTCTCCCGCAAGGTCAGAGACAGCAACTTTTAAGAACTGGTATCTATGAACTATTCGACCATTGATTTTATGTAATAATTTGGTGGCCATAGATTGCGGAACTCCAGCGCTTCTACTGTGTACAATCACTTTACACCCGTATCGAATCGCGGAATGAATAGGCGTGATATCGCTCCATGTGTTAAGATGGCAATGTAATATATCATACTTACCTTCACGCATTACAGCGTCTATGTCCATCCTATGCTTGATCACCGAAGATGATCTTGAAGATACAGGAAAGATACTGCTACCAAGCTTCAACAATTCGTTTTGAAAACAGGCATTTCCATCATTCACTATAAAATCGAAATGATACGCACTTCTATCAATATTATTTGTCAGCTTTAAAAGATATGTTTCTATCCCGCCCATATTACTACTGAGCCCATAATGTAATACCCGAACCATACCTGATCCCCCCTGTAATAACCTTAAACCTAGACAGCTGAGATCCTAGCTGATACTAAATGTCAAGTATATCAAGTAATTCGGCTCTATATTTAACGAATGACCTATCCCATTCATAAAATCCAACAATATCATTGTAGGCGTTGATGGCCAGACTTTCTCGAAGATCTTGATCACGCACTAGAACCAGTAATGCCTCAACCATTTCATCAACACTTCCTGGACTGATGAGCATTCCATTTTTCATGTCATGAATAACACCAGGTATAGTACCTACATTTGTAGTAATCAATGGAAGTTTGACTGCCATTGCCTCCAGCAATGCTCTCGGCATACCTTCCCGTAATGACGGTTGTATATAAATATCAGCATTACTAAGAATTTCCGATATAGTCTCTTGTGGCAAGTCACCCACGAATTCCACATCACACTGTTCAAACGCTAATTCTTGAAGCTTGGACTTTTCCGGTCCATCCCCTATTAGTAATAAACGAATATTTAAATGATAATGGGTACGTAATTTAATTATTGCAGAAATGGCAATATGATACCCCTTTCGTTTAACAAGAGAGCCGATGCTGATGATAGTAGTTTGTTCACCTATTTTATGACTCGTTTTTCGATGTTTAAATATGGCAAGATTTACCCTGTTAGGGATAATAGCGATTTTAGCATTTGGTGCTATTTCTAAAATCATAGTAGCCATCATACCATTCAGTGCTCGGATTTTTTTTGCATGGTTCAACGATATCATAATGATCTTCCCTAACAACATGTGCAGTAATCTATGACTTCGCAAAATATCAAAATAGAATGTATCGTGTATTTCTTGCATGTAAGGTATTTTATATAATTTATCGATAACAGCGGCGGTCAATCCCCCAAATATTGGGCACTGAACAAGGCATAAGTCGATGGAATACCGAGGGACGATAATGAAAGCGTAAAGACTCGTAAAGATAAAAGAACAAGTATGCCCTCCATGGGGCACAAGATGCAAGTAGATATTTCCTTCATTATGTGTATGAAACAAATTGTCTTGTGATCTACCTAAAACGTGATACTGCTTAAATCCTTTAGCCAACTCCACCCAGATTTTTCTAGTATGGGTATCCTCGTTAAGAGGACCAAAAACATTAGCACTAATATGAAGTATTCTAGACATTACTGAAGTATTTTTTCAATATACATATTCGCAACACTTTTAGTAGAGTATCGTTGTACATATTCTATATTCTCGTCTGATAACTCGGCCATGTCATTCACATTGCATATTAACATTTCAAGACAACTCGTGAAATCTTCAACACGAGTCCGATCGACAATATACCGACGTTGTTTCAAGCCCACTATGTCCAATGTACCTCCTGCATCCGTAGCGACAATCGGTAAACCACAAGCCATTGCTTCAATCACTACTCTAGGAAATCCTTCAGTATATGATGGATTAATAAACACATCGGCGCACATGTAGTACTTATGAATTTCTCGATTTGGTAATGCCCCTAGAAAACTAACGTTATCTTTGAAGGATGATGCAGCAACCAGATTCTCAAGATGCCGCCTATCTGGACCATCACCTATTATTAAAACATGAAACTTTAGATTTCTAGTCATCAAATGATCAAAAACATATGGAATATACAAGCCCGTTTTTCGGACAGGAGATAACCTATGCACCATGATAATAACTATTTCGTCACGATCTAGTCTCAGCTCCTCGCGGATAGCAAGCTTTTCTTCTGTTGTTGCTTTATGAAACCTACTGATATCAATATCGTTATATAACAACATCATTTTATCATGTTTTATTTTTACGACATTTTCATAATAAGATATCATTGACTCCGGACCTGTGACAAAATAATCAATATGCCGATATACAAAGGTATCTTTTGGATTACGTGTGTATTTCCATATTATATTCCTAAGTAGTTTTTGATTACTATCAATCTCGTATGTCTTCCCACTCTGCCAGTAATAAATATGAGCACCATATACCTTACCGACGATAATAGATATAATTGCAGCGTTAATAGTTATTCTGATGAATATACGGTTGTACCCCAATCTTATATACTTTATCAGTAATGAGATCAGCTCTACTGCTCGAGTAAGTCTATTCCTACGACTTTGGCATACGACTTTTATATTCGAATGTACCTTTGGAATTGGGCCATGACACTTCTCGATGATCAGCACGATATAAACGCCCATATCAGCAATTGTGTTTAATAGGTTGATAATATGGTAGAAATGTTGATCCGAATCTTCCGAATATTGATTTAGCAAATATATCAGTTTGTTATTCATGTAAATGAGCCGCATGAAATGAAACAGACCCGGGCAAGTGTAAATCCAAATAAACATTGGTAATTTACGTACTGAGTGGAGCCTGCATAATTTTTCTCGCGATAAAGTCCTTTCGTAGAATCTTCAGCCAAAGACATTAAGCCAAATACAGGATCCTGGTAAAACTCATGATGTATCCTCATGAACAAAGTATACATTATTGGTCAGCTCGCATTGTTTCAGGCAAATTTGTATGGTCGAAAGAATGCAATTTTGTTGAGTATGCTTGAACATAAAATTGCTGCAGCCATGAGGAGTTTATTTTTACGTCGTATCCTGACCGGCGTATTTCATTATGGTGATCATTGCGTGAAACTTCATTAACACACTTTAGTATACGGTTAGCCCACGTATTACAAGATATACTTAACGGCATGAACTCTATCAGGTCTGTGATTGCTACGTCCCTAGTCACCGCATCTGATGCAATAATTGGTAGTCCTGCGCATTGTGCCTCAATAAGAGACACAGGAAGCCCCTCATACAATGATGGAAATACCAACACATCTATAGCTTGTAGATAATCGGCTACATTATGTACTATACCGACTAGTAACGCATTGTTTCGCATTTTTGATTGCTCTATCTCTCGTTCAATCCTCGTTCTTAACGGACCGTCACCCACCAGCAATAGAATGGCATTTTTATCTTTTTCGAGAATGCTCTTGAATGTCTGTATCAGATATTTGTGGTTTTTCGGATAAGTAAAACTGCCAACATGACCTATTACTAAATGTCCATTTAAGCAAAGACTTTCTCGAATGAGGTCTCTTTTGGCTTGACTAAACGCATACAAACTAGTATCTATGGAATTGTTTATTACCGTATAATTTTCATTTTTAGTAGCATCTACACCGAACAACCATATTCCGGCATCGTTCGAACATGCAAATAGGTAATCGGATACATCCTTAATGCGGGCCTGGAGAATACCTTTAATTAGCCGTTCTAGTATATTTCCCCTTGATGAAACACTATGACTATGAGCTATGGTTACAATTCCGTAATTCCTTGCTATACCGAGATATATAGATGCTGTACTTCGATAATGACCATGAATTATTTTATATTCAGTGTGATCACAAAGCAATTTCCGCCATAACTTTACGTACATATAGTGATTATAGACCTTATACTTAGGTACTCTGTATATAACCCCACCAAGATCATGGATTTCGTTTTCGTATTCACATATATCGGTTGTATGTATCACAAAGTCAAATTGAATAACTGAACGATCTAGGTTACGATACAAACTCATGACCATAGATTCAGCACCACCTCGATTGACCCCCCCCAGAACATGCAATATCTTTACCGCTGGCATTGTATCATATCCTCATTACTACAGACCTTAATGATCTCATCGCAAAGTAGATTGACTTCAAAGTCATATCCGCGACGTTATATCTTCTTTCAGTGAGCTGTATGTTACAAAAACTTGATCTATGCTTACTAATAAATGACTCAAAGATATCAAAATCTTTATCATTCATACTATTTGGATGGTAGCAGAATGTTGATACCCGAAACGGTAATCTACTAAAGTGACCAGACTGAACCGGTAGAAAGTAGAACTCCTTCATCTTGTACACATCATATGCTATCGTATCACTAATGATACGAATATCACTTTCCATTTTTAGTGCAAGTAACGTATTCCTATCAAAAGTATGCGAAGGAGCAAAAAACACTTTTGCATCGAGACGATGATATTTCAGAATTTCTATACCGGCGTGGATCTTTGATCTTTGAATATTCAATGAAACGCCCGCGAATTCGGACCGGGCTTGAACAGGGTTCAAGCCCCCACATCGCGTTATATAAACATGATCGTATCCATGTAAAGCAATTATCCACTTATTATCTTGCCATGATAGTGCCAGATCCCAAAACTTATCATTTCTAGAATAGCGTTTTACGATGTCGCTATCTTGACAATTCGGAATGATCCCGACAATTGGCTTGATAGAATATCGATTAACTATATTTTCAATCCTTTGCCAATTGTTGATATCCATATTCTCACAAGCATCATCAATTCGTAGTATGTACATGTTTAACAAACCGTGTAATTCTATTTACTGACTTCATACAAATTACTGTCACTTTTCCAAAGACAGTATTTCCGATGATATAGTTGTCATAACTATGCATTTTACCACCAAATGAAATTTTAAACTGATCAATGCCATTCGGGTCGTCAAGACTAGAGATCCCCCCCCAATCATAGTCACTAATACCTTGACTTCGAAATGAAACCATATCCTTATAATGTAGATATTTATTAAGCCTACCGATTTGTGCTTTATCATGACTACTGCTTCTAAAATTCGATGCAGAATGTAAAAGTCGCACTTTACTACCATCCGTTATATATGAATGGAAGACTAACGGAGTGTTATCAACTAATCCGATCGTGATGACAGCAACGTTATTTCGTATATATTCTAAAAACAATCTATAGTTAAACTTAACTTTCAATCCTTTCTCGAAATACATTTGCTCGTAAACATCACGCAATCCTCTAACACATTCTAGATTGCTCATTATTTGGCTAGATTCATGAAATTCGATCCTAGCCCCTTCCTTTTCACAACGATGAATCTCATATCTTACGTTCTTTTTTACACCTGCCATTAAACTTGTTTCTTCAACTTTTAGGTCTGTTATCAATGTGTATTGTTTATTCCTAATGAATATTCCATCTACATTCTGGGCATCGACTCCATGAACAATAATTAAATCAGCCCCACTCACTTTCCCCGTAATCGATGACATAATGTCTTGGCTAAACCACACATTCGATAACGTCAACATGCCTTTTCTGTATTTCACAGTGATCATGATAATAACTCCTTATACCAGCTCACCGCACGTTCAATCCCACACTCGAAACTAGACTTTGGTTCATACCCAAACGCATATTGAGCGGCACTCACGTCCGCATTGCTATGCCTGATATCGCCGGGTCGGTCAGAGCCATACTCCGGCGGCAACTCAATGTGCAGCAACCGGCAAAGCGTGAAGTAAAGCTCATTCACCGTCACCTGCCCGCCGTAAGCGATGTTGTAGGCGCTGCCGCAAGCCGCCTCTGGTGCCTGCATGGCCTTCAGGTTGGCCTGGATCACATTATCGATGTAGGTGAAGTCGCGCGACTGCTCGCCATCGCCATGGATGGTGGGCGCCTGCTTGCTCAGCAGTGCCTTGACAAACCTGGGGATCACCGCAGCGTAGTAGCTATCCGGGTCCTGCCGTCGCCCAAACACATTAAAATAGCGTAAACCCACCGTGTGCAGACCATACAGGTTATGGTACAGCCGACCGTATTCCTCATCCACCTTCTTGGTCAGCGCATAAGGCGAAAGAACCTGCCCCTCCTGGCCTTCCTTTTTGGGAAGCGTGGGGCTGTCACCGTATACTGAAGAGGAACTGGCATAAACAAATCGTTGCACACCCTGCCGTCTGGCGGCCTCCATCATGTTCAGCGTGCCACGGATGTTCACCTCTTCGTATTCCAGCGGCATCTCGATGCTGCGCGGAACACTGCCCCACGCCGCCTGGTGGCTGACCGCTTGAACGCCTTCGCACGCCTGCAGGCAGGTGTCTAGGTCGCGGATATCACCTTCAATGAGCTTGAACTGCGGGTTGGAGAGTAGATGCTGGATGTTTTCCCGTTTGCCCGTGGTGAAGTTATCAAGGCAGACCACGGTATCGCCGCGCTCTATCAGCGCATCGCAGATGTTCGAGCCTATGAAACCAGCACCGCCACTAACTAAATATAACATTTCCAGACTATCTCCTCCCCGTGTCTCTAGATTGGACAAGATGCATTACATGCTGTCTTAGCTTCTTGCGGCTTGTCTCTTCTACATAGACATGAACAACACTGGCTAGCAGTATTGATATTGTGAAAGCAATGATGATTCCTGCTATCCTGCTTAAACCCAGCATGCTACAATATCGAATGACAATATAGCCAATGTTTTGATGTAATAAATAGAGAGGATAGCTGATCGCTCCAAGCCATATGACGATTTTAGGAATTCGAATTTGAGCTTTCATCATAGATAATGCGGCAATGATACCGGCAGACAAGCCAATCACTACGACCTCAGATCCCTTAAATAAGGCAGAAGCAACCAATAAACATGCAAAGACAAGTGCAACATCGGACTTCCTCACCCTATTCTTCATAAGCTGATAGCACAATATCCCTAACACAAACAATGGCGTATAGTTTAATAAGAGGCCAACATGTAACATTTTTAGAAACACCAATCCCGATCTATCAATGAACGTAATAACTGCTGACAAAACTAGCCATATCCAACACATGACGCGCCACCTTGTTTCCAGTTTTAACAACCATAAACCGTAAACAAGAACATAAAATATCATCTCTACGCCCAAAGACCAATACGCTCCATCAACAGGCTTCACACCGAATGTCGGTCCAACAATCGTCATATTACCTAGGTATTGTGTGATCGAAGTTTCGCGTCCTGGTAAACCACAAATACTAACTAATAACCATGTGATTGTGCAACAAACCCAAAAGGTGGGATATAAACGTGTTAAGCGCCCGACAGGAAAATCCATTACGGTTTTCGATCGTTCAACAGTCATAAAAATCACAAAACCACTAATGATGAAGAATACATGAACACCAAGATAACCATATTTCGTCCACGCATACGCTGTAGCATTCGGAAATATGTGGGTGTATCTCCAACAATAGTGATAGAGAAGAACACCAACAGCCGCTAGCCCCCGCATGGCGTCTAGGAATGTCAGTCTATTTGATGGCGCATTGGCTGCTCCAATGGCGGACATCACAAGCTCCAGTAGTGCAGGTTTGCATTGTCGGCTAGCTCGCGACGAAGGCTTTTCACATCCAATACCACCGCACCAGCCTTGCACATTCCAGCTATGTCTAGATCGATGTATGCCATGTGCGGAACCGCGATCACGAGGCCGTCAAGCTGTTGCATCTCGGGCAGGGTGGTCAGGCTAATCCCATACTCATGGTGCACATCGTCAGCATCTGCATGAGGGTCGTGCACCAATGGGGTGACGCCGTAGTCTTTCAACTCAGCAATAATGTCAGGCACCCGGCTGTTGCGGATGTCCGGAACGTCCTCTTTGAAGGTCAAACCCAGTATGCCCACCTTGGCGGTGTTCGGGCACACGCCATTCTGCAACAGCAGTTTGATCATCTTCTGTGCGATGAAAGCGCCCATCCCATCGTTAATCCGGCGGCCGCTGATAATCACCTGCGGGTGGTAGCCCAGCTGTTCCGCTTTGGTGGTCAGGTAGTATGGGTCAACACCTATGCAGTGACCGCCCACAAGTCCTGGTGAGAACTTCAAGAAATTCCATTTCGTGCCCGATGCCTTCAATACATCGGTGGTGTTGATACCCATGCGGTCAAAAATCATCGCCAGCTCATTCATGAGGGCTATGTTGACATCGCGTTGGGTGTTTTCGATCACCTTAGCAGCTTCTGCCACCTTTATCGAAGGTGCACGGTGCACGCCGGCGGTCACAACAGAGCCATAAACATCGGCGACAGTGTTCAGTGTGGCTTCGTCTTCGCCAGACACAATCTTGGTGATCTTACGAATGGTATGCTCTTTATCGCCGGGGTTAATGCGTTCAGGGGAATAGCCAAGTTTGAACTGATCACGCCTCAAGCCAGAAACTCTGGCAAGCACCGGTCCGCAAATTTCTTCGGTCACGCCTGGATACACAGTGCTCTCATACACCACGATATCGCCTTCACAGAGCGTCTTCCCAACTGTTTCCGATGCACAGATTAGTGGGCGCAGATCCGGCTGTTTGAACTCATCAATGGGGGTAGGAACCGCCACGACGTAGAAGTTGCAGCCACGAAGATCGTTCAGGTCACTGCTAAACTTGATGGAGCTTTTTCGAAGCTCATCAAGATTGGCTTCGCCAGTGCGGTCGTTGCCGGACGATAGCTCATTCACACGTGCCTGGTAAATATCAAATCCAACGGTGCCTTCATAATTCTCAGCAAAAGCTAACGCAAGCGGCAACCCCACATAACCCAATCCAATCACAGCGATCTTCATACTTATCACTCCCTGCCTTTCGTTACCTCACAGCCACGGTTCTGTGCTCACACAAGCACGACCAACACAGTTATAATACCATATGTATGGTCATGTGGTGGCACCACATAATCTTTTCACTCACGACTATATGCCCAGAATGCCTATGGTGAAATGTTGGCCGTTGCTTCCCTCACCTTCTCATTCGCCCTCCTAACTTGCTCCCCCTCTATTACAATCCGCCCCATCACCCTCGCGAACTCCTCCGCCAAACCCGTCGGCATACCTGCCCCCTGCTCGATGCGCCGAATTCGCTCATCGAGGTTCGCCAATAAATCCAGCACATGGTTACGGATCGCGCCATCTCGTTTTTCAGATGGCGACGGGATGAGCTCAATCATCCCGCCGTTACGCCTGGTTATCAACTGAGTGTCGCTCCTAAAGTATGGATGCGTGGGTAGATCAGGCTGCTACCAGACATCACCGCCTTATAGCGAATTGAGTTACCAGCCGGACTGGTGAACACGCGCAGATACAGATACTCAGTCCATGTCTGATCGACCTCACGAGTGGAATCCAGCGTCATCTCTTCCCACGTCACTCCCCCATCATTGGATGCAAACCAGATGATCAAACACCCGCTGGGTATGCTCATCTCCGCATAGACCTTGGTCGACTCGACGCCCTGGGTGAGTTCGTTTGCCCTGGAGACATAGGTGCCCTCGGCATTGTTCAAATAGCCTACCAGGTTCACATCCCCGAAATTGAGGGCAGGCGAGTCATTACCGGAGCTGCCGGTGAATTTCGCTCGTAGTAGCACCCGCGTGGCCACACTTGGTAGCCGCTCCTCCTCGGCAGGCACGACCGCATCCCAAGTTGCACCGTCATCAGACGAGTAATCCCAGCTCATCGATGTGCCCTGAGGAATCGCTGAGTATTCATCCACGTTCATCTCCGAAAACTGCACACCCGTAACTGGCTGGAACCGGACCTCTCCAGACGCATCAAACTCATATCCGTAGATACGCATGGTAAGGTCAGAGCCGTTAAGCGGTGTCCAGGTCTCCGCGTTAGAGCTTTCGAGCAGCACACCAGCGGCATATGTCTGCCTGGTGATGACGCCGTTTCGTCCCATCTGACCGAGGCTGGCAATCCGCACGCGGTAGTTTGCAGAGTTAGTAAGCAGCACAACGGCGAAACTGCGGTTGGCAGGAACATAGAATGGATCACCGAATGTGACCTTAGTCTGAGTATCCAGTGCAATCTCAGATGGCGAGATCACTTTCTCAGCCAGCACCGTCTCATTTGGCAGGCCTGTGGTCACCCCACGTATCTGCACTGTCACAGGGGTCGACGCGTCTTTACGCGTGAAGAAGAGCCCAATCGAGGATATGATCCTGTTCACCGGGAAGCTAAACGTCTGGGCAAGCGGGTCACGCCGCACGAGAACGGGACGCTCTCTCCAGACGATGCGTTCTACCGGCACTCGTATAACGCGCGGATCCTGATATACGATCGTCTGCTGAGTGATCGTGTTTGTCACTTCATACCGCTCTATACGGGTGATCACCAGTGGGTCGTTCACCTGTAACATCGCCTGAGCGGAGTATGTGCCGTCGGTCATCTCGACAATTCGGTTACCGCTACGAGCCGTCTCAGGAATGGTAAACGCCGTGCTCAATCGTCCGGCCTCATCGCAGTGCACATCGCTTACGACCACCTGGCCGTCACAGCGAACGGTTATGTTTGTAACAGAAGGAGTGAAGTTAGCACCTGTGACAGCCACCCCGGTCTGTCCCATACGGCCAATATTTGGGGTCACCTCTATCATCGCAGGCGGCTTATCAAACACCGCATATGGGTTGATGTTCTTCTCTTCAGACCAGTCAAGCTGCTCCACAAGAACCTGCTCGGTTGCCGGGAGCAGGGCCAGGCTGCCTGTGAAGAGTGCGTTACTGCTCACATGGTCGACCTGTAAGACGTGAGCTGAAGCCACTCGGTCAGGTGCAACAAACCTGCGAAGTCCGTCTATTCGTGCACTCCACTCGCTGTGAAACAGGTCCGACTGCGCCTCATTTGAAAAGTCATCGGAGTAGATGCCTTTTTTAGTCTGAGCATCCCTGTTCTGCAGGCTGCTATTCATCTGAGACAGTGCGTCGTTATACTTCAGGTTTTCTACGTCCTGCATCACCTGGTGGATCTGGGGCATTGTCACTCGGCTTAGTCCGTAGTTGCGGATCGCCATATCCACCGAGTTAGCTGGGCAGTCTACACTCGCAAGAGCCAGAGTGCCCTCCGGCACGACCGGGAGTTTCGGGAAATCCGAGGATGCACCCTCGATACGAAGAATCTCCCTAGCAGTGGCATAAATGATGTCTTTGCGGCCGAGGTAGTAGTCATAATCCACGCTGCAGTTGGAGCCATCTACCGGTTCACCTCCGCCGTCATTTCTGCCGAAGTTAATGATGCTGGTGTTACCGGATGTGATCACAGGCGCGGGAGCGGTCAGCCCGCTTGTGTTTACGGCAGGGGGGCTATTGTTGCTCGTTACGTCCACTCCGTCATCCACGAAGGTCGTCACGCCAGAACCCGGTTCCGCTATCCGCTTGAAGTCGGTCAACGCGGAATTTTGAACACCGCGGTATACCCGGTAGCCAGTGGCGCCAGAAACAGGCCTCCATGTGACCTGATTTATCTCTCCCGCACCAGTCTGACGTGACACCACATTGCCACTGGCGTATTCGCTCTCACCCGCCGCAGACATAACGGTCACCAGATAGAAATACTCACCAGCAACTGTATATGCCGTTTGGCCAAACCATCCCCCGTCCACGTAGTCTACGCCTTTTACCATCTGCTTGACGTATGTCCAGCGCACGGTGTATGTGGTGCCTATCGCAGGTTCGCTACCAGTGCCCAGCCAGTCGACATGGTTTCCAGACTGCTGCCAGTCAGTGCCCTCCATGAAGATGGTGGCGCCTTGGCTGACTTCCAGTATGTCCACGACGGGGTTAGGTGCGAGCAGGTCATCCCCTCCCCCGACCGAGCCGCGTGTGACGTTTGCAGAGTTCTCGACGATCGCTTCAAGCTGTGTGGTCTCCTTTAGCGGAACACTACTTAGGGCATATCGGCGTTGGCCCGCGTTATATGTCTTCTGTTCACCGCGCACGGACTTTGTGGCCACAGACTTAGGCACTACGGTAGTAGACGGTAAATCCTTCTGCAGCCTGATCCCCTGCACGTAGGCTCTGCCGGCGTTTGTAATGACAGACACTCCTGCACCGTCACCTGCGCCTATGAAGCTGTCAAAGCCGCGCACCAAATAACTACCCGCCTGGTCATATGTGCGTTCTGCCAGGTTCTGTAATAGCGAGTTAAGCCCCTCGGCCGCAGCGAAGTCTAGTTGATCTTCGGTAATCGACGAAACGGTAATTCTGCTGCCGGGCAGCGTGCCCAGAAAATTCTGCAAATATAGATTCGATTTCTCGAGCACCGTAGCACTCACTTCACCGCTCGCACGGTCGAACTTATAGATAGGTACAACTCGGCGTGCCGTGACGTTACTCGGCAGAGCTTCGGCAGAGGTATCACGCTCCCTCAGCACCAGCACCCACTTTTCGCGTTCTGCCGTCGGCTCACCCGTTGCGGGGTTAATCAGCACGGCGTCCTGGTTGTGCGCGAAGTTATACATCAGCAGTTCAACATATACGTAGTCCACACCACTGGTTTTCGCAGGATCAAAACTCAGCGTGGCACCAGGCACCTGCTCTATGTGCCCGTCGATATATACAACGCCTACGGAAAGAGTCACGGCGTTACTGGCGTTACTGGCAACTTGGGGCACAAGACCACCGATAATTGCGCCCTCTTTGAACAGCAGATCGGAGAGTTTCTTCCGCTCGGAGATGCTGATGTCCTGGACCTCATTTAACTCCGATTCCAGTAGATCGCGGTCCTGATGATACCTTACCCGCTTGTAATTCTTCGCCGGGTCGAACGTGTTTCTAGATATGGACATGGTGCCTCCTTATATCTTTATGACTCCGACAAGCTCTACTCGCGTGTCGGAGGTCTTGTTGAAATCTGGGATGTTCTTCACTTCGTATAGATAACCAGGCGTCTGGACCTGGCCTGCCGGGTTAACAGCAGCGTCATATACGCCGTTTTCGGCGTAGTCGGACTGGTGCTCAGCCAAATACGTCACGCCGCCACCGAAGAATCCGTATTCCCTGATCGTAATTCCGTTCGCTTCAGCTTCGTCAAATCTAAAGAATAGGCCAAGTGTCTGCGTCGGTAGGCCTGTCTCCGAGTAGCGCACACCGCTGACTTCAAGCACCCCCTCCGGGTCTTCAGTTAGAAACGTACTCTTGTGGCACCGCTTCCGTGCGAGCTCATGAATAAGCGATGTTTGATCCACGCTTACGTCAGGCGGATTGAGCGGATCGGTGAACGTGACATCTCCGTCCCCTACGGCGCAGTGCGTGATTCCATCAATGGGGTCGCCCTTTAGTAGCCTGGCCGATAGTATTCGACCGCTTGTTGTGATAAGTCCCTGAGACATTGTTTTCTCCTTCTATTTCCATTTCTGCCTAAACCCGGATTGAATGCTCTTCGCATACCAGCAG
The DNA here is from genome assembly GCA_963677485.1 of Armatimonadota bacterium. Lineage (GTDB taxonomy): Bacteria > Armatimonadota > HRBIN16 > HRBIN16 > HRBIN16. Next base: position 4,943,303 of record OY781964.1, read on the forward strand.
GTGATAAACAGCCAGTGAGTAGTCGCTATCTGGTGCTTGGCGATGTATGACGTGAATTCCAGTATCCCCACTGGTTTCAAACATTCTGGTCACTCGCAATCTCACATCGGTATTAGCTAGACCTGCGTCTGTGATATCAAGCAGCAGATCTGCGGTGATGGTGCGTGCGTTCCACACGGTGATCAGGGCGTATGTACCCGAATGAACCGAGCTTGATACTCTGGCACATACATCGGCGAAGCATTCAAAAGCACCACTTATGACAACCGCTGCGTCGCAGTGCTGGGTGAGTTGCCCGCTGATTCGCAGCGCAGAATCACTTGTGGCCAGATCGACATTTTCCAGTCCCGTTCTCGTGGCCTGAAGCAGCGTGTCAACATCCACTAGAAACGCGCTGGATATGCAGGCGCTCATGTCACAGAAGAAGTCAACAAGGCTACTGACCGCTACCAAGCTGTCGCAGTCATAGCTAAGTTGTCCACTTACCTGCAAAGATACGTCGGCATCAATCCCAAGTGGCCTGTTCACCTGCACCATCGCATCGTAATCTGACTGCACGGCTCCGGTGATAGCGACGCGTGAGTCCGCAAGCAACTCGCGTGTCCCCACAACGGTCACACCACTGTCCGTATCCACGCTCAGTGCCCGGACCACACTCAGCCTGACGTCCACAGAGATGCTGACTACTTGCGATGCCACACCAGGGCCGAGAAGATCATAGATGATGCCCTTATTTCTGGTCCCAAGCATACGAGTGCGTGGCAGCACCTGCCCCGACCTGGTAACAACGGTCTGTTTTCGACCGCTATGAACTGCCAAGTTTCACCTTGCCCTTGATCACCAGCCCTTTGCCGACAATTTGAAATATCTTATTGCGTGGAAGCACTGGTCCCTTTGGCGTGTCCACATCTTTAGATTTGCCAGCACGTATCGCCATTTATCACTCCCTAATCGCTGTCCAACCGCCACTCGTCAGGTTGAACATTTTATAGGTGATTGTGCCTAAATCTATCACGTCCTCCGAGTCACCTGCCGTGCTTCCTACAGAGAAGACCTCTATTAACTCGCCTCGAAGCTCTTCGTATCCGGTGGATGTGCAGGCCACAAGCCAGGGAAACATGGTAACAAGGCTGTATCTCATGTCCGGATCACAAGCGCCGGCCAGTGCACCACTGGCAGCTCCGCATGTCATTGTTTGTCCTGTAGCCGATGGGTAGCCGTTCCATCTGTTGATAGCAATGCAAGCACCGGGCATTGTGTTCCTACCGATGATGACCGGTTGTGGGTCTTCTCCAATCTTGGCACCTGAGGCGTAACCAGCCACAAGTGTCGCAAGGGTCACACTGTTTGGCGTAGAGCTGGTATCACGCGAGGTCACAAGCACCCGTTCAATGTTGGCATCATCCTTAATGATGTAGCTCTTATTTACAGTCAGAATCGACGCATCCCCCACTGGCACGACAACACCGCTTCCGGCGGTCACCGCACTTTGCGACACTGCTGTCTGTGCCGACCAGAAGCGGGTGATGACCCCGCTGTAGTGTCCGTAGTAGACCGTCACGATCTTTGTCACTACGAAAACATGGTCTTTATCGCCGTATAACCAGTAGAGGAACTGCGCGGCATCTTTCGTAGAGATTAAAGTGGCACCGGTTGAAAAGGCCACCTTAACTCCTACGTGAGTGGTTGCATTCCAGTAGAGGTAGCCTTTCACCGTTATGCAGTCTAGATTAACTGTGTCGTTGATAAACTGGATATAGATGTCCTCATTACCCGATTCACCGGTGGACTTGAGCACATAATACGGCTCTGCAGCCCCTGACCCGTCATCATGGAGAGACCAGCCGCAGGTTGTCACCAGGAAATCCTTCAGCTTCACTAGTAGATCAGCTGTATTCGTAGCGGTGCCTGACGTAGAATGATATGCCATCTGTTTCTCCTAACTAGACCGGGGCCTCTATGCCCATAATGCGTATCTTAATGTCGCTCTTATTCTGCACCGGTGTGCCCGCAGGAACAGTGAACCTGCGCCAAAACGAGAGCGTCACGTCATGTAGTTTGTCACCTAGGGTTAGCTCTGCCCCAGGTGTCGCCCCGTCAAGTGCCGCCTGCGAGAGAGCAAGCTTGCACCAGGACGATTCATCAGTGTCAGCAGAGTCCACAGGCAGCACCTTGAGAGCGGTGAAGCTCAGTGCGGAGTAGACCGCAGTGCCGCTGGTATGCACTGCAGCTATTGTCCCGTTCTGGCCGCGCTGCACGGTGAGGCTTGTGCTGCCTCCCCCTGCGGTGATCTTCATCTGCTCAGTTTCCACGATAATGGTGTCACCACTCACAAACCTGGCTGCAGCGATCGTGACGGCCGTCTGCACCGCTGTGATATTTGCGGCAAGCGTGCTCTGCTCATTGGCGACGAAAAGTTCACGCTCTTTTGTCTGGCCGTCGGTGCCGTTATATGTGTCCGAATCAGGGCTGACAAGCGTGCCCTCAGATATCTGCTGCGTAAGCGCAGCATCCTTATATAGATGTATAGCCAAAATGCGGCTCTCCTATTCCTGTGGCCACTGAGTGACCGTGTAGAGGTTCGCAGCGGCTTCAATACCTGGTGCTACGAATCCTGAGATATCTATCTGCCTGAACACAAACCGGTAAGAAAGGTCCGCGTGTGCCAGTTTTGAGCGGTTCAGATGCGTGCGAGTCAGGCGGGACAGGCAAGACAGGCGAGAGATAACCGCCTTATCGCCCAGCGGCCCCATGTGCAGCCCCACGTCGACTTCACATTCAAGCTGCAGCCGCCTTCTGGAGAGTTCCACACGCTTGATCTTGTCTGTTCCAAGCACAAAACAGCCTAGCTTATTGCCAGCCGTTCGCCCGTGCCAGCGGTTAATGATCACGCCTGCCCCGGTAAAACCCTGTGTCTGCACGCACTGCTGAGTGACCCCCCAGTAGCTCCAGGTGTTCTGCTTCTTTGTCAGTTTGTAACCGAAGTTTACTTTATGCTGACCCAAAGTAAACACGTCCCTGATACGAGCCGTCGAGTGCAAATCTACCGTTCGTCGAAGGGTTGCAGAGATATCACTGCCCACCGTCTGTCCAGACAAAAGCCACTGCAAAAAGATTACCCGCGTTCCCGCAGGATGCTGGGTGGACAGAACACGGCGCATCTCGGGCACGATGGATCTGCTCTCCACCCGGTAGACACCCAGGCTATAAAGCTGGCCGCAGAGTTTGGACTGAGCAATCACAGCTCGTTTGTTCAGCCGCAGCGCCCCTCGGAAAGTCTCCTCTATCGCCCCTTGCCAACCCGCGTTTTCCAAAGCACGGCGGACCGCTGGCATCGAACCCTTACGCCGGTAATGTGCGATCACTTCCTTTATCTCGCTGCGCTGGGTGTCGGGGCCCCTAAGTGGGTCAAAGCAATAACCTACTGTGGCCGCAAGCAGCGGTAGGTATCTTGGGTCACAGCTGTCTACGTCCCATATCTCCGGTAGCTTTTCGATGAGCTCCTTTATCTCGTCAAGCGTCGCCGCTGGGACCCCCAGGAAGGCGCGAAGATCACCCTCAGTGTCGCGCTCCCTGTAGATGGCCGGTAAAAGCTCCAGCAGCTTCTCCTGGAAGTAGCTCACAGTGTAACCCTGTTCATGTCCAGATTAGTCTCACCGAGTGTCGGCAGCTCACCAGCACCGATATCTATGTCAGACGTGGGGTAAATCATCTTCACGTGGCTCACCCCGCGCACACCACCTAAAACAAGCACGAGATCCGAGAAATGCACAGACTGTCCGAATGACATCTTCGTAAATGAGAAGAAATCACGAAGTGCCGCTTCTGCCTGGCTTCGCACACCGTTCATATCTGCCGAAGGATTTACATAAAGCTCAGCGCAGATATCCACAGGTATGTAAATCGCGTCAAACAGGTTCACCTCAATAGTGAGCACTTTGCGGGATTCGATAAACTCAGCAAGCTCACTCTTGAGCACGGGTGAAGGAACACCACCACCGTCCGGCGCAATGCTCATATTTACCTGGTAATAGCGGATTCCGGCGTCATCGTTGTGGTCGAGTACCTGCACTTTCGCCACACCAGCAAAGCCTTCAGCAAGAGCCTTGTAGTCATCCTTGGTGACCGCCTTCCAAAGTGAACGCAGTTCAGCTGGGGCCTGCAGCTTAGCATGTTCCAGGCTTTCACGCTCAGAGCCGCCTGTGCTTGCGGTGGTGTTGGTCACAGACAGATCGATCCGTGTGCCGTTTTGAGTGACAGGGCTGAGTATCTCCGTCACCAGTCCGCGAGCGATGTTTCCAGATGCGCCCAGTGTTTCGAGGTACTCAACTTCGACCGCTTCGTTAGCCGGGGGTATCGCGCCGTGAACTGAGTCACCAAATACCACCCAGCACCCGTTTAGCCCGTCTGTCTCTACCTGGTAGTGAAATGATTCGCAGCCGCTGTCCGCAAAAAGCTGCACCTCATTCCAAGCACTATTCCCCACTCGAAGCTGCACGCTGCCCTGGGCAACACTTGTAGACGATAAAGCAAAACGCTGGCCACGCGTTCCGGTCGAGATGAACTGCTCACTCTTTCTCGCGCCTTGACGCGCAGCAGAATCTACCCATAATTGTCCACGGGGTATGACTGCATCATCTATCGTCTCAAACTGAGCGTCTCCGTCATCCAGCCTGGCGACGCAGATTATTCCTGCAGCGATAGTTACATCATCCGTCATCACTGAGCCCAAGCTGAACCTCAGCGTGGTCGTTGATGCCACAGGGCTGTCAAGCTTGTAGCCGATCAGCTTGCACAGATTGATCACATTCTGGCGCTGCCTCGCAGTTGGCAGAAAAGCCTCCGCTGCCTGCGCGTCAAGGTAGTAGGCGAGCATGTCAGCCGTGCCGCAGAATAGCTCAAGCAGCACTACCCCCAGGTCCGACTCGTTGAAGTCGGTCCAGCGCTCAGTAAGTAGCGGAATACGGCTAAGCAGTTCCTGGCGAAGCGATTCGTAGTCTTTGTTTGTGTACGAGATACTCGCTCTACCCATGCCGATCTGCTCCGCTCGGGGTGGTTATTTGGCCGCCTAGAATTTCGTCACGGTAAAACGGGTAGACCAGATTACCAGCCACCTGCGTGTCTATCACCCGGTAGGCTATACATATATATAATGTATGCTGGTCTATCGCCCCCGACGTCTCGTCGAAGGTGACCTCGGTGACCACAATACGCCGCTCCCACCGCTCCAGAGCATCTAGCACGTAGTGGCGCAGCAGCCCTTTCAGCACCTGATCGCTCGGTTCAAACACCAGCTCCCTGAGATAGGAACCAAATTCGGGACACATAAAGCGTTCGCCCGGGCGCGTGCCAAGTATTTGCAGAATGCTCTCATGGATGTGCGCATGGTCCCTTGAGGTCACTGTGGAGACCTGCGCACCGCCGCTCCGCCTGGCAAACGCAAACGGAAAGCGTAGCCCCTTGCCTAGATGATCCATACTCATAACCGGGGCACCTCCCCCTCGTTGGTGTCACTGCCAGCCTCATCAGGAAAGCGAATCACCAGATCCAGACCGCTCGCGAGAGACAGATGCACAGAGCCGTCTACCTCGATCATCCCGGCATGTGTGCTTTCTACCGCACGGAAGCTCTTTGCTCCACCAGAGATGCTCCGCGCCTGCACCTCTTCCCCGACGCCCTCTATGCGGTGTAGCCCTATCACGTTCACCGTGCCCGTTGGGTTGCTGAGTATCACAAGCCTATCACTCTGCAATACATCTAGACGAACACCATCAGGCAGCACAGCGCTATACCTACCGTCAGAGGCGAGTGTCGGTTCTACGTCACTGGGAAGTCCCTCGATACCGCACGACTGATGCGTGACGGTGATGGCCTCACGCACTAATATAAGCTCCATGCCGCCAGGCAGAACCACTTTGCCGGAACGGGACTGCGCGACAGGTGTCACCTCACCGTCTTCACCGACACAGACCATCGCGCTACCGGGCAGCACCCTTAAAATCATCCCGTCCGAAAAGCTGAACAACCTGCCCCCAGCCGGCAAGTCGCGAATGGTCGTGCCTGCGGGCACTTCCTTAAAGGGATAAGCATCTGCGTCATCGTCAAGACTGCGTAGATACTCACCGGCACTCTGCTCGTGTAAAGCAAGTATCCGCTGCGCCTCCCCCCTCATCAGCTCAGATACTGCAAAGCTCTGTTCAAGCAGCAGCCGTATAGCCCTCACCTCAGCATTCAGATCCGTGACCACGCCGCTCAGAGCCGTCAGCTCGTAATGGCTCTCAGATGAGCTGGTCTGTTCAAGAATGAGCTGATATGTGCCCGGTTCTACATAGATCATATGAACTAACCTCCTATCGGGTGAAGAGTGATGCCGCTGACAAACCAGCCATCAAACTTCTGGTAGAGCTGGTCCCTGGTGTCCCAGTGGAAGCGCAGCGACACAGTTTGCCCCGTGTAGGCAGACATATCGATGCTTTCCGCGTGGCGCATGATGACAAACGGCCCGAGCGGTATTCTGGCAGAACCGATTACCGGGTTGAACCGTCTCACTTTCCTCTTATTGATATAGAGATCCAGTGTGTCCATCGTGTCAGGATTCATGCTCTCAATCTCCCCCCACACCTCGAAAGTGAGCATATAGTCACGGTCCAGATGGACACCACGCGTCAGGTCGCCCTTGACCTGGACATTACATCCGTAGGCGTCGTACCACTCCGTGAAGTAGTGGAAGTTCCACGTGCCGCCTGTCAGCTCACGCACATAACCGGTGGATGTCCAATCTGTCGGCACCACGCTGCGCTTCATCTCCAGCTGCACATATCTGCGAGAGACGACCATTTCGTCACGACTTGCCTCGACGATGATCATGGCGGCACCGGGTGAAACGCCGTAGGTTAACTGCCCGTTCTCAACCCTCGCGAGGAGGGGGGCCGTAGAGTGGAACGAAATCTCACCACACGGCTCACCCAGTATAGCAAAAGGCACAGACTTCGCTTCGCCGTCCCACTGTTCACTAATGCTGCGAGGTGACACGTCCCAGTAGTTGTAAGCCGTGCTAATTAGCCCCCACCTGTGCCGTAGTCATCCACACTGATATGCACGTATCGTGCACTGAGTAGCTCAGCGTTCTCGTAGACCGTCACGAAGGTCGCACCAGCCACTTGGCCAAGTGTCACCTTGCCAAACTCGCTAACTGTAGCGATATTGATGTTTTCACTCATAAATAGTACATCGCCTCTTGGTTCCCCCCGAACAGACAGCGGGATGGTCACAGGAAACTCAGAGAGCGAAATCTTGATATTCTTCGGGAATACATCCCAATAGTTTACTGTTTCCATATTCGTCTCAGTTCTCACAGACATCTAGGCTGCCGGTCACAATGACCGCTCCGCAGCCAGCTATATCGCCAAGTCCCGCACTGGGACTGCCGTCAGTTGATATGCTTATACTCCCTGTCACTATTCGGGTCACGCCGTGACCGGGAACGGGGCACACATGCATGTCACCCATTCGCGCCACCGGTCGGCCGCCCGTGATGACCGAAAGCGAACCGGTGATGATCGTGCCGCCGTGACTGGAAATGTCGCCAAGTCTTGCCTGTACCCCTGCCATGTTCAGTTCCTCCCAAAATAGTTGATAATCCCGCTTATGATGCCGCTCAGAATGCCGCCTAAGGTGATAACAAGCCCTATCACCTTCCACATCGTGTCAGATCCGACCTTGCTCTCAACGGCAGCATGCAGACTCGTGATCTGCTCAGCATGACGCGTAAGCTCATCGTGGATGCCGCGTACGATAAGGTCGACGTTTTCCTTGTCTGATTTCTTTTCTATCTCTCGTTCAATCTTCTCGAGCCGGTTCTGGATATCCCGGCGATGCTCCTCAAGGATCGATCTGAACTCTGAACGCCAGGCATCAAAAGTCTTTGCAAGCATCCTTTCACTGTCCACCCATCCGCATTTGGTCGGCCCCTTACACTGGGTTTGTGTTGACACCTCCTGTATCTCACTCATGGGTTGATTAGCACCTTTCTTAGCGACTTAACAACTATATGTCCTGTCACCCCGTCCATTATGATTTGGCTTCCAGCCCGGTCTTTCATCCGGATCTGCTGCCTACCAGCAGCCGACATCATTCGAATCTGCTGGGTGCCGCCAAGCCCCCATATGGAGATGCTCTCACGGCCCTTGGTGGTGTCGATAAGAATCTTCTGCCAGCGGCCACGCGTCTTGTCGCAGGAGAGAATGTGAATCTTCTCCTTGTCATGCCAGGCTTCCAGGCGTATGGACTGGTGGCAGGCATCTGTCAGCTCAATGAACGCCTTGGCGCCCTTGATGTCCCGTGCGATATCGATAGGCTGAGCTGACACATCAGCACTAGATTCGTTGCTTAACGAGCCAGATTCTGCATCATAAGTCCCACGCCTGCGACTGTTACCGCTCTGAACCTCCCGCTTCACAGGGCCGTCCATATGCAGGATTTGTCCTGCCCGGTCTATGATCTTCAGGAACTCCTCTTCGTCCCGGTCATCCATCACGATGGTGTGGCCGGTCTCGGTCTTTATGAGCACTTTGCGCCGCGGGCAGTAGTAGTCCGGGTGAGAATGAAACTTCCGGTGCTCCTTGTTGTCCGAAGCGTCTGAGGCGTGTTCACACTTGTCTTCGCAGTCAAGGCACGTGGTTTCTTTGCACAGCCGCGCTGCTTCCTCCGGCTGCTCGCCTGGGTTGGACTTCGCTAGCCACACGCCACTCCAGATGGGATACTGCGGGTCGCCGCCTTCAAACTCTGCCCAAACACTAGCCCCCTCTTCAGGCACCAGGAACATACCGGTATCGTCGCTACCGCCATACGGAAAGCAGGGCCATGCCCAGTCTGAACTGTTCTCATCACCGACTCCAAGCACTGCAGGCACTTCCATTCGGCATCTGCCCAGTCGCTCTGGGTCGTTGTTGTCTCGCACAAAGGCGCGGTACTTGCCGTACCACTTATTCTTGTAGCGCTCTTCGTGCTGCTGATCTTCAAACTGGTTTTCAAACTCTGGCATGGCCCGCTTATCTCCTCCTACAGTCTGCGAAACAGTTCAGTTAGAATTCGGTTAACGACTGTTCGCTCGGTCTTTTTAGGATCCACCTTAGCGACGGAATCGCGGATGGCATCTTTGGCCACACTGGTGAGAGCCGTTGACGTATCAGCGACCTTGCCTTTGACGTCCCCTGCACCCACCTGCTCAATGACACCGATCACCGTGTCCAGTGCCTGTGCTTGACCGCGTCCCCATGCGGTGATTTTCACCGTGGTGAGTAGCGAGATAAGAATCATGAGAATCATGTCCTTATGCTCGTGAAGAAAAGCTCCGATTTCGTTGGTCTCCATTACCTGATTGCCTCCTCGATGTTTATCTTGCTATTAATCTAGAATTCGTCCGGTGTTCGCGTCGATACGAACCATCTTTGGTTTCGGTGTCACCGGTCTAGCCTGTTGGTTCAGTTTGGCCGCATTGGTGGTTACCGTCTTAGGTGCCACCTGCCGCGTAGGGTGCCTAGGCGCTTCGTGTTCATTGCGCTTGCCCTTAGCCTCTGCTGCTTTGCTGCCAGCCCCCTTTCCGAGTGCATTTCGCCTCAGTTTCAGTTCGCATGAGTAGCCTTCACCAAATACGTGGCGCACCGCAGTGCAGTAGTAGATGCCGGAGAACTTCCGGCCTACTCCCGTTATCTCGATGTTCTGCTTTGCCGTAAGTGACGGGATGCCAATGGTCACAGCGCTGGCCTCGACCTGTTTTAGCTCCCCCGCCTTGAAAGCGCTGTCCGCCTTGTCCTGGGCAGGCTCTTGCCGAGGCTCTTCATGGAAGCTTTCGGACCTGTCGTAGCTTGGAACAATCTTGCCGGTTTCGCCTTTACGGTATTTGAGTTCACCGCTATTCCCGTCCACAAGGTAGGTCTTCTTACCGAGTGAGATTCGCTCAGATGTGTTCGCGTTGCTCGCTGCGTGTAGAGTGGCTCCTTTCCTGCGCGGGTCGACACCGACCGCCTTAGTCTCGGTGCCGGCACCTTTGGCGCCCTGCGACGCCGTAGACGGAGTAAACGAGCGCAGCACCCCATCGCGGCTCGTAAAGTATTCAAGCACTAAACCCGGCCGCGCCTCAAGTTTACGAGGATGAAAGTGCAACTCATTATCTTGCACGTAGAATACGAAACCCGCAGTGCCGCTCCCCTCCTTATCGCGGCTACTGCTGGCAAGCTGCTTTAGTAACAGCGCGTCGGAGATACCACCCTGTGCCACTCTTAGGTGCCGACCCACGCTCTTTGTCACGACTGGTATGAGCCCGTGTTCGGTCGCGATCTGCTGCGCAATCTCCGAGTAGAGAATGCCGGGAGCCGGTTTCTGCCATACGCGCTGCATCTGTTTACCAGAGAGCTTATGTCCCTTGTCGTACGCCTTGACCCTGATGCTTGGCTCTCCACTTTCTGGGAAGTCATAGTCGATATCCTTGATCACCGCCACTTTCCTCGCCGAAAGCTCACCCGCATAACCGAAACGTGCCACGATCTCATTGCCCTCCTGAAGGAGCGGATCGTCCACAAACTGAAGATTTCGGTCGGTGATCGTGATCTCCATCACATCCATCTCCTGTTCGTTGTCCTCGAACACGAACGAGCATATCTCGCTAGTGATATCTCTTGAGAGATGTTTGCCTTCGATTTCAATAATAAATACGGGTTCGTATTCGTCCAGTTTCATGTCATCCGTCCTTGGGGCAAATAATCAATCCCCCCACTTAATATTTACGTGCGATTTTTAGAAAGTGTCGGAAACACGCTCGCCCTACGGTTCAGCAACGTTACTCATGCTATCCGAGCACTTTCATCTGCACAGTTTCGCGCGATGGGATGCGTAAAATAGCTCCAGCTTCAAGCTCTAGCGGAAAGGCGATCTCGTTGTAGTCACAGATGACCCACCAGAGCTCCGCGCGGCCAAGATACCGGTACGAAAGCAGATCCACGCGGTCACCTTCCACCACGAGGTGAAACTGGTCATCCGCTCGAGGTAAGGTGTCAATGGGCTGCCTTGTACCAAGAAACTCCTGATCTCCGTCGACATATAGAACGCACGCGGCATACCTCGAATCCTGCTCTATCACCTACGCACCTGCGTAAAGTCAACAGATCTCTGAACGATCTCTTCTAGGCTGAGATCCACTTCAGCGTGCTGGGGAAGCAGGGATTCTGCATCAAACATGTGAAAGAAACGGGTTCTCACCTGACGAACGATGCACAGCGTGCCAGGATAAAGCTCACCAAAGAAGAACAGCACCTTATGCGGGGCATTCCTTAGCATTGTCTTTTCGTGCTGTGGATATAACAGCGACTGCAGCCAGGCCACCTTCGGTTTCACAGGTCCCTTAAAGAGCGATAGCTTAAACGAGATTTTGCGGGCTTCACCTGATACATATTGATACCTCGGATGGCTCATCCCAGGCACCTTTATGGTGGCGAAATCCGTGCTCTTGTCATCGGTGATCTCATCCGGGTTATACTGGAACACGAGCGATTCACGGGTAACCACGTCTACGACGTAACCTGTGGTCTTGCCTCTGACAAATGCACTGTGGATGTCGGAATTACTCATAGTTCCTTACCTTTCTCTCGCGCATATCCTTGTAAACAGCCTGGGCGATCTTCCGACCGTCCAGCTGTGTAGTCACCGTCACGTCGATGGGCCGGTCGGCCGCGCGGTCGAGCTTCGCGAGGATCGCCTCAAGAAGTGGCCGCAGGTCCTGTAGTGGCCCCCCAGCTTCAGCAGGTTGAACACTACCTCCTGTGCCTCTGGTGAGAAACAGAAGACGTGACTGCTCGGTCTGCCCAGAACTTTTGTCGCTTCTTGCCCTACTTTGCCCAGCAGTCACCGGCAAGACCGGTTCCGGCATAGCGCCAGTGAGCAGTGGAGTGAGAGCCAGCGTGCCCGCAAGCGCAGCTGGCAGCACTGCAGAGCTCATATGGGCAAACGCCTGCTTTAACGCTAAAGAGGGCAGCTGAGACGCCCTGTTAATTCCTGAGCTAAACGTCTCAAGTAGAGCCGTGCCGCTACGAGTAAGCGTTGAAAGTGGCCCTTCCTTTGCATCCGAAAACGGCAGCAGCTTTCGAAGCCTGAGTAAAGCTAAGCGTAAGGTGTCATATGGCGCCGAAACGGCTGAGCTGATACCTGAGGCGATTGTGTTCATAAGCGCCCTACCGCTCTCAAACGCACCTGCCACCAGTCCCCGCAGGCCCGAGAGAACCCTCGAAAACGCACTTGAAGCTGAACTGCACACCGAAGACCACGCGGAGGAGGCGAAGGAGGCCAGACTGATAAAAGGCGCTCTTAACCAACCTGTAGCTGCGGATACCATTGCCTGCACACTTCCCCAAGCAGTCGAGGCAGTGGCTGTCACCTGAGCCCATGCCGTTGCGGCTGCGTCACATATCCACGTGAAGGGTGCTGCCACCATGCTAAAGGCCAATGCACCTATAGTGGTCACAGCGTTCCACCCTGCAGAGAAGGCAGACAATATTCCCGTCCATACGCTGCGAAGGGCACTCACCATGCCGGGTAACACTGACGCTAGCGCTCCGAGCAGCGCACTACCAAGAGATTGGAATAAAGCACCCATACCGGTAAACAACCCGCGAAGGAGTTGCCACGCCCCAGATGCTGCGTCTCTTGCCCACTTAAAAGGTGTCACCAGATACTCGGTGATGGCGTCACGGACGAGTTTCAGGCCGCCGACAACCGAAACCTGGCCAGTCATCATCTGCCACGCGCTCTCCGCTACACGGCCGACCGTGAGAAAGCTCTGGATAAGCAGCCGCAGAGGTAAATAGAACTTAGCAATGTAAGGCGCCGCCGTGACAAATGCCACCGCGACGGCCTGACCAAGCCAGACCACAGCCCGCACGACCACCGCCACAACCTTGATGATGAACACAAGCCGGGTGATAATGAACCTCAGCAGATACGCCCCCACCTCAAGAAGCACACCGAGGATCTTGCCAAGAGCTTGGCCCAGTGTTCGTAGCGAAGACGAATCCACCGACGCAGCGGCCTCTCCAAAGATGCCGGTCACAAAGAGCAGTGCACTGCCAAGCTCAGAAAACGCACCCATCACTGAGCGGATCGCAGGCTCTAGAACCTGGCGAATCTTACCGAACACAGACGAGAAGGCCTGCCATAGACCTGAGAGGAACTCACGAACTCTGTAATAGACCTGAAACACCGTCGTAACAAACCCCATAAGCCCTGCCGACTGAAGCTTTCCCGCAAGCTCTGCAGAGATTTGGCCGCTGCCCGCGCTCAGTGAACTGATTAACGCACGTATGCCCTGCACAGCAAGGCTGACTTTATTCCATGCGCCTAAAACCACGTCCCTGATACCGCCGAAGTTTGTTTCCCAGCCCTTTCGTAGTGAGACTACCGCGATGGCCACAGCGGCGATCACGGCAACTACTGGCCAGAAGTAAGCGGAGACCGCCGCACCTACGCCGGCCAGTATTGGTCCCAGTGCCGCTATCCCGGCCTGAACAGCGGGCATGACGACACCAATCGTCCCTATCGCAGCGGTCACGCTACCCACAATTACCAGCACTGCGCCAAGAGAAACGCAGAGTGTCAGCACAGCTCTTGCCACGCCAGGTGCTGCCTTTGCCATATCCTCTAAACGCAGAATAAAGCGAGATATCCCCTGAAACACGGGTATCACCACAGGCAGAAGTGTTCGTCCGAGTATCTCAGCGAGGTTCTGCAGCTGCTGCTTGACAAGAGTAAACTGCGAGCCGATGTCCATATTCATGGCATTTGCCATCTGCACGGTGACCGCTGTGCCGCCTTTCATCGCGTCCCCTACGCTTCGTATGTTGCCGTCAAGCTGCTCCATGCCTATAGACATCTGCAGCAGGAAGCGAACAGCCTCGTCAGACCCAAACGCCTTCTTGAGTTTCACCTGGGCCGCAGCCTGGGAAAGGTCCGGGAACTGTCGTTTTACCTCCTGCAGGATAGGCAGTATGCCCTTTAGCCTGCCGCCAGCATCCACAAATGACAGCCCAAGATCATCCCCCGCCTCGGCCACTTTCATCATGAACGCCTTGTAGAGGGTGCCCGCCTCGGAGCCTGGCATCGTGGTCTGAAGCTGACCGAGGATCGCCATCTGCTCCTGCAAAGGCACGTTCGAGGCGGCCGCTATGGCGCCGATGTTCTTAATGGCCTCTGCCATCTGCGGGCCAGTAGTCTTAAAAACCCCCACCGTCTGCGCAAGTGCTCCGGAGAACATCTTGGCCCACTCCATGTCAGGCATCTCTTTTGCAAGCGGCTTAAAGATGCCATACGCCGTGGTGAATGTCTCCACCATCTCCTGAGTGGTGGCTTTCGTGGCTTTACCGGTGATGGCCGCCATGGCCGCAAATGTGCCGACTGCCGTATCCGATAAGTTTGCGAGGGCTGACTTCACGTCATAGGCCGCGCCGATGAACTCGGCTTTGCTCGCTCCGGCCCACTGGTTCGTGAACGCCTCCGCCGCGTCTTCCATAGCCCGGAAATCCTTGACTCCGACTGACGCCAGTTCACCCAGCGCCTTCTGCGTCGCTAAGGTCGATGCCACCAGCACCGCGGGCACAGCAAGTAGTGCCAGCCCCGCACCGACCATCATCGTGCCCTTTTCGATAAGGCCGAGACTGCGGGTCATGTTCTCACTCGCCTTCGCAACCGATGAATCCAGTGATTCCATAGAGGACTGGATTCGCGAAGCGTTCTGAGTGAAAGCGTCTTTGAGACTGACGATTATGCCGAGGCCAAGATCATTCATTATCTACGGGCACGCTCCATTTCCTGTTTTTCATAGTCAAGCTGCCTTTCTAGCGCTTCGACGAACTCCCGCCGGATGCGCAGCGGCAACTGGGAGACCTGTGCATACTCCCAGTGCAGCCCGCCGTAAGCTAGAAAGAAGGCATCCCTTATAACCGAACTCCGGGGAACAAAAAAGCGGGTTCCGCCTCTAGGCGGGTCCTGATCCGTGCCCCGCACTGCTCGCAGTCGCATTCTATTGTTGTGTCGATACCAGCGTCCACGCGCAGCATCTCGGCTCTCAGTGCGCTACGGTCACGCATCGACATTTCGCTGAGTGCTTTCTTTGAAGGAGGATTTCCGTCGATGTCGATGATACGCATCAGCATGGCCGCGGAGATAGAGGGCTCCTGCATCGCAGCGAGCCGCTTTTCTTTGTGACCGTCGAGATAGCCAAACCGCAGCTTTGCACCAGACGCCGGTAGAGTGAAAGTGAATTTTCTCTCCTCGCCGTAGGGTGTCACGATAAGGTCATTAACGTTAATCAGCTCACGAAACTTTGCCCGGCAGCTGGCATTCGGGCAGGCCAGCTCAAGCTCCACTTCGTCGCCAAGAGATATCTGGCGCAGTTTCACCAGTGTAAAGAGCCTGTCGCCTGAGAGCATGTCAAGCACGTATTTTGTGGTAATCTCCCTCGCCTCACCGGTTCGCAGGATGCAGTTAGCAAGCACCTGATTGACCGCGTCACCGGACCTTATGAGGCGCTGGATTGTGAGCAGCTCCTCTTCGGCCCCTGTCATCTCACGCAGCTCGATCCCGTCGCCACTTGGTAGTTGAAACGCGTACATGTGGTTTTCTCCTTTTAGTCCCAGTACTGATAGCACAGACTGATTTTTTCGATCGTGTTGTCGGAGCTGCCGCCCTCGAGTTCGTCGTATTCAAGCGACTTGATCCACGCGCCGTGCAGCGTCCAGCGCCTGGTTTCGCTGCCAGAGCGGTCGTAGCGCACGATGTCTACCACCCGCATATACTCGTCAGGTAAAGCGCCTACACCGGCATTCACCTCAGCCTGTTGCCGAACCCAGTTACGAGCAGCTTCATCGGAGCCGTCTGCCAGCACGCCCTTTTCAAGGGTGATATCCTCAAACTTCATGCGCCCAGCAACCTTCTGGTCAAACATTGAGCCTGCTGGCGAAAAGGCCACCTCCTCAAACTCGGTCTTTGGCTCCTGGCCTTTGCGAAATAACGCCACGTCAAAGCCATTGATCTCAATAGCGAACTGCCAGTTCTGATACAGGCTCTGGGGCATAGTGACTTCCATCACAGCACCTCCCTAAAGTTAGCGCCGGTTGCGGTGAGAATGAAGCTCAGTTCCACGAACTCCGCGGTCTTGATGGGTTTGACGAACACCCGGGCGACCATCTGGTTTTGGTCTATCACCTGGGGGGTATTGGTCTCATCATCGCACTGCACCCGGAAGTCGTAGAACCCGCCTTTACCCTTGATGCCCTGCAGGAACGGAGTGATGATACGCACCAGAGCACGCCAGGTCTGAGCGTTATTAGGCTCAAAGAGCACATACCGGGCGGACTGAGAGATCGCTTCCTCGACATACATCATGAGCCGTCGCACGTTGATCCGGTCTGTGGCTGATGGCTGGCTCTGCAGCGTCTTCTGCCCCCAGATGTTTATGCCCGAATCCACAAACGAGGCAATGACGTTAATGCCCTCCAAGTAGAGTGCGTCACGCTCACCGCGACTTGTCTTGTAAGCTAATGATTGGGCGTTAAATATACGCCCCCTATCGATACCGGCCGGCGCGTACCACACCTCGGCCTTCTGGTCATTCCTGGCGATACAACCAGCCACGGCCCCTGATGGTGGAACTAGCTTTGCTTTAGCGGTCAAAGGGTCCTGAATTTCAAGCCACGGGTAATACATCGCCGCATAAGACGAGTTGAACGCCGAATGGGTGTAGGCCCCCTGCCCCCTTCGAAACTCAATCACCTCAAGCGGCTCCAGATGAAGGGGTGCTTCGGTGATATATAGAAGGTCCTTTCTGGATTCGGCGTAGCTGCAGCCCGACTGGATCACAGAAGCCGAAGTCACTCCAGGCACCAGCAGGATATTTAGCCCATCAATCTCATCAAAGGCGTAGAGCCCGGTATGAAGCGCCGGGTCACCCGTATAATCTGCATCTGCCATGCCCGTGACACCGTCTTCACCCGTAGCCAGCGAGAACGTGCCCACCAGGGGCCTGTCCTGCGCAGTATTCAAGGTGGGTGAGAGATCTTCGGCAGTAATATACTCAGACACACCGTTCACGGCCATCTCGATATGGTTTAAATCTGCACTGCTCATCGTGAGGTCACGGAATACCTCGACGAGTTCCCCCTTGCAGCTCACAAGCAGATCAAACTCACTCTCGGCGTCTTCGCGACCATCCGTGATCTCTACAGACAGACCGTTACCCCACTTTCCTTCAGTTAGTGCAGCAAACTTCAGTGTGTCCAGTGCGGCCTCACCGGCATTACGGTTCTTAACGGTAACGCCCGCACATGTGGCTGTGAGAGTTGCTCTGTCAGTCGGGTCAGTCATATGCGCCGTTCTGTTTACGTAAAGCACGCTGCCCCCGTTATCATAGAACAGCCGCGCAGCATACGCGAGATAGCCGCCCGAAGTATAGCTGCCAAACTTCCGGGTGAACTGCTCCCAGCTTGTGACAAGTGTTGGCTGATTGATAGGCCCCTTCTCAGCTACGCCGACAATGCCGCATACGGACGTCGATATCTGCTTAATGTAGAAGCTGAAATCTGTCTCCCGGGTATAAACGCCCGGTGAAAGTGCTGTGCTCACCTGTTACCTCCGTTTCTTTGTAATGGGGTCAGTCGCCTGTTCGACCACTTCCGTCTGCGGCGTTTCAGATTCGTCACCTGCTGTGACCGCTGTGACCGAATGCTTCACCTCAGACATATTGGCAAGTGCCACGAATCCCCGGCTAGCTGCGGTGCGCATCTCCGCGGTGACTTCATCACGCCTAAGTATCTGGCGTTCCCTGGGAGAGAGATGCAAACTTGCGCTCTGCCTGGCTAACTGAAAAGTTAGCGGCTGGTTAAGTAGGTTGCGTATTTCTATCACTTTTGTCTCCTATAGACTCGTTTCTATCTTCACTCCGGTAGCCAGCTTCCCTGAGATCACCAGCCCGTCATACACGGGGCAGTCCTCAATGCGGCACTTGCCGGATGCCTGCCGCATGTTTGAGAGGTTCACTCTCTTTAGTCCGCCGAGTGGCACAAGCTCCGTGAGATGAAGTGCGCTCTGCTCACCGAGCGAAAGCGCCGGGTGTAACTGGTAGAACCGTGCCACCTTCTCCAGCATCTCCAGAAGCTCAGATTCGAGGCCGGTGGTGACCACGATGTCAAAGTCCAGATGATATAGCCTCGGATGCCGGCACCCCTCGAAGCTCAGGTTTACTTCATCACGCCTCGTGAGCATAGCAGGTGTCCGTCTGCCACCGTCTTCTGTGAGCACCGGGCCCTGTATGACCACACTTGGCACTTTGGGCACTTCGAACGCGTCATCTGAAGCCACCAGCACCGCACCTGAATGCAGCTCCGTCTTCACGAGTCGAATGAACGACTCGACTACGCTACGTAGAACGCTCATATTCACCCCTCATTCCATCACCGACAGCAAAGCATCCCTGTAGTTCCTGATAACCTCATCTCGGTATTTGTTCATAGTAGGATGCAGAAACGGTCTTGGCGGGATGACGATCACGGCACCACTGGGATGGTTGATCGTTGCGCCAAACTCCATCACTGCCCCGATATTTGCTATACTCTCTCCGTCCTTCGATATGCTTGTACGTAGCAGACCCACAAACGCGCCATCTGAGAGTATCTTCTGAGTGATGCTACTGACTAGAAACCCCGTATCAATCAGCGCTTTGCTTGATCCTTTACGCTTTGTTGTTATCTCGGCCAGCGGAGTAAACTGCTGGCCGCCTGGTGCCTGGCTCTTGATTCCGCGTTTGATTTCCCGAACGAGCAGAAGCGCGTTCTTTATCGTCGCTTTCCTAACAGCTAGTGCCAGGCGCTGACTATAGCCGTTTGTCAAAAGCCGCTTGGCCTTCTCCCAGTCACCGAACCGGCTAATCTCCACGGCTAATCTCCACGGCTAATCTCCATGTATCTCCACGAGTCTCAGCGTCTTGTGCGTGGTCACCCCGAAATGCTGCTCCGGGGTCACGCTCTGCACGCGGTAGGTTTGGTTACCTACCTGGATCCGGTCCTGCGCGCAGACATCCTGTTCAGGAAGCACACACGCCGTGGCGTCAATTTTGTTTACCATGTCCTCCCTGGTGGTCAGCTGGAACTCAAGCTTAAACATGCCAAGCTCCGTAAACGCTGCATCATCCGAGCCGTAGAGCCTTTCACCGCTACCAGCTCGAAACAGCAGTGCCTCCTGGCCAGAACTAATCAGCAGCGCCCGCACGTCATTCGCTGCTGCCTGCTTATCTGTATCCGTCAGCAGGCTCATATCTCTGAACCCTGTTCGTAGACCGCGATCGGTATTGACCTGGGTGTCATGACGAAATCGTCTACCCCGCTTACGGCCTTTATCTCACCAAGCCGCTGCTGATAAGTAGCCGTCAGGTCCGATTCGAGTTTCGCCCAGTGTTCGGGCTGGCTCGTTTTGTCTACGCGTTTATCACCAGATGAGAAGGAGAAGGCATTAGCGGTAGCCGCCCTCATGAACTGGCACGCAGCGATCTGAGCTTGCAGTAGGAGTATCTCTAGCACCTCCCCCTGCGGTGCAGGGATTATCTCGCTGCTTACCACACTCATCTGCGTGCCGGTATCTCGCCCGACCGCAAACGTGCTTCTTAGGATGCAGCGTTTGAGCACCTCATCTGCGAAGCGCTCAGAACTGGGGTCGGCCAGATCGGTCCTGAGCATGGTGATGAGTTCACTAAGAGCCAACGTTCTCACCCGGAGTATCTATGGGCCTCGCTGCCTGCTTGGCGCCATCTGCGATAGCAGCGCTTTCAGTTACGTTCCCTTTGGCCGCAGATGGGGCCTTTGCCGCTACTGCCTTGCCAGAGCTGCGCGGAGGCGCCTTCACTCCCGGTTTTGGCTCTGACTCCGGCTCTGGCCCAGTCAACGGCTCTATACGTGTTAACAGCCCGTCTTCTATGCACCGGTTCATCTGGGGGGTGAGCGTCTCCACGCTCGCAGTCCCACCTGGGGTTAGCTTGAGCCCGGCATCAGCAATGAGCAGCAAGCCGGGTCTCACGTTCTTTACCTTGATCACTTATAGGCCTCCTTAGGGCAGAATCTTAATCTTAGCGAGAATCTCTGGGCGGGTGATGCCCTGCCCCAGTTCCGACCACACTAGCCAGCCCGTCTTGAAGCGGGTCTTCTGCTCAATGGCCTCGGTCTTCAGCGCCTCGCGGATGGGCATCTTACCGATCTCCTCATCGGGAATAATCAGGATCTCATCCATGTCGGCAGACGCGGTCAGCATGATGCCGCCGGTGCCGTAGTTCTTGATCACACCCTTAGTGCGAAACTCAGCCCTGGTTTCGGGATCAAGGTCCCAGTCACGCATGTCGTTAAACCGGCGGCCACGCATCACGATAAACTTCACCGCTAGCTCCAGGTCCTCAATGATGGAGATCGCCTCGTTCAAGGCGTCATCGGTGAGCTTGCCGCCGGTGACCTCTATCGTGTTCGCGGCAGGCACCGCCTTCGAAATCACAGAGATGGTGCGCTTATCCATCTCCTTACGGATCTCTTTTGCCGCGGATGTCTGGATATCCATAAGCGTGCCGATATTGCCGTGCTTGAGCACAGAGATGTCGACCATGGGCTCTGCGTGAATACGGTGTGTCGGGAACTCCACTTCGTCCTGACCTACCTCCTGTTCACGTGCCTCACCCTCGGTGCTAATCCAGTAGGCCTTCACCGTGGGCCGCTTCTGGTAGACAGGACGCTCACCCGTAGGCAGCGTATGCTGGGTCAGTAGGAGCGAAGATTTCTCCTTACGATCTATCTCCTGAGCGATGGGGCCAGCGATGGCCGCGGCCAGTGCACGCATACCTTCTGGAGATTCAAGCGCCTCGCTCATAAGCCGCGCCATCGCCTCCATATACTCCTGGCTGTGAATGCTAGTCTGAGATGTGTTCATCTGTTCGTCTATTCCTCCGTCCTAAATAAGCAAGCGGTACTTAAGCGTCCCGCTCGAAATAGAGAGCGCTTGAGCGACCACTTTGTCATCCACTCCGGCGCTAGCGGCGAGCTTACCGCTCACAGCGACCTTGAGACTATCGCCTGCTGTGATGTTGCCCTCGTACACGTCGGTCTCATACACCCCGCCCATGCAGAAGATGCCGGGCATCTCGCCGTTACTGTAGTCTTTGATGAGCACTCCGAAGCTGCTGACGCTCGGGTCTGTGTTCACTGCAAACAGGTCGTTACCTACGATCTTCACGAACTGACCGCAAGAACCTGCGCCCTGCATATATCCGTGGCCATATGCTAGCCCTCGATGAGCTGCGTTAAGATATGCCATGTTTACTCCTCCTTAGTTGCCTTCGCTAGCGAGACCAACCCGCTCACGATAGGCGGCCATGAATCCGTCCCGGAGCTTATCTTCCAGGGAGGACTTCTTGTCGTCTACACTTAGGGCACGCACACCTGCGTCTGTCCTGAGTGAATGGGAAGCAGTTGCCGACGACACCGGTGGTGTCAACGCTGCCGTCTTTTCGGCCTGATCTGCTTTGTTCTCACCAGCCTGCTTTGCCGCGTTCTGGCAATCAGACCTCGACTGGATCACCCTTTCAAACGCGGCTTCGGTAGCCGCAAACGCCTCGTCGGAAAGCGCAGCCAGCCGGCTAAGTTCCTGCTCCTTATCCTCCTCAGAGCTAAACGGCATGCCGCTTCGTTCGAGCTTCTTTAGTAGCTTCTGTGCTCGTGCTTTGTTCGCCGCGGCCTTGCTCTGCGCTTCTAGGTCCTGCACCTGCTTTTGAAGCTCAAGAATCTGGTTCTTTAGCGCCTTGTTTTCGGTCTCAAGCTCCTTCACTCGGGCTTTGTCGTCAACTGGGGGCACGCCGGCGCCGGCTGGGGCCTGTTGCTTCTTTGCAGCCTCAAGCTGCTCCTCGGTGTCTTTGTGAATCTCCTCCACTAGGTTGCCTCCTGTGTTTTTGCAACTGCACTGATGCGCCTCATCTGAGGCGACTTGTGTGATTCGCGCATTTTCATCTGCTCCTTTACGGTCGAGAAGTCCGAGTCCGGTGAATGTCACTCCGTGAAGGATCTCAAACACCGGCTTACCTTGATACTCCGCACCTTTGAACTTGCGCAGGTGCGTGCAGTAGTCATTCTTTGAGCTGACCTTCGCGGCGCAGATTGAGCACTCGCCGCTCTCGTAGTCACACTCCATCGAGACCTGCGTAATGATGCCGCGTTTCATAAGCTTGTGAGCAAGCGAAGCCGTGGGTGTGTCCGCAGTAAATAACTCGCCCACGCACTCGATACGCCCGCCTGCCTCGTCATCCACGAACTCAGCGCCGATGATGCCGCCCACGATATCAGTCAGGTCCTGCGAGTGCTTGAGGTCGATCTTCTTGTTGATAGCTGTCGAGTAGCGGGTCGATAGCTCTTCTGGCAGAAAGTGGTCCCCGTTCTTGTTGGTGCCAGCCCTGCACATCACGAAGCTAAACTGCGGGTCGCCTGCATTGGGGTTCAGGTCGATTGCTGAAGCCGACATACCAGCACCCATGGCCATATCCACTGGGATGATGGTGTGACAGTTAGCTGCCTTAGCTAAAGGTAAACTCTGCGCCTGGGCCGACTTAACCCCCTTAGTGCAGATGAATAGCCGCTCCATGGCCACCGAGTTTTCGGAGTGCTTGGCGGAGATGCTATACTTGTGCTGACGCGACTGCATCCGGCTCTCTTTACCACTCTCCGAGATGATCTGCTTCATCTCTACCTCGTTTGGGTAGGCATGGTCACGGTAGGAGATCAGCCAGTTCGCGATATGCTTTGCGCTCCCAAGGAACGTGCTGAAGAACTCATTGGCACTCGCTTTGGTGACCGTCTTGTGCTCTGTGGCGTAATGGTGGGTCTTTGAATCTTCGTTAATGACCAGTCCGTCCCAGTAAGTCATAAGGCCCTCTACGAAGTGGTAACTCTTCTCATAGTTAGTCGTAGAGAACTCAGTCGCATAAGGCGGATCGAAATAGGCCAGGTCGACCTTCGCTTCCGGCAGCACCTCATTGATGTCTTTGTTAAGCGCCTTACACTCCTTTCCGTTGTCGAAGATGAGGGCGTTGATGCGTGCAATATTGTCAGAGAAGCGCTGTATGAACTCCTCTGGTGTGTCTTGCCGCTTGCCGTAGTCTGTCGAAGAAGAAAAGTGACCGAAGCCGCCCTTGCCAGACAGGCAAGTCTTACCGAGTGCAAACAGCGCGATGTCCTTCTTATACCCTTCCAGTTTGTCTGCATTTGCTCTGATGTCATCTATAACCCCGTGCACTCCGCCTGCGAAGAATAACCCCTTGAAGTTGTCCTGGACAAAGGTCCCTGCCTTTGGGTTCTTCGCAAGCAGAGCGGCGAGTTCGTCTTCACTAATCCGCACCGCTGTGTTCTCGACGATAGCGCGAGCAGCGTGGTATGAGTAGCGCAGACGGTCGTTGGCGGTGACCTTAAGACCCTTGGTCTTGTACATGTAGGCCACCACGCCAGATCCGGAAAACGCGTCAATGACTGAGTTCACACCCTCTGGGGTATGTCTCCATATCCAGTCGATAAGCTTCTGCTTGGAGCCTATGTAGTTGGTGATGTATTTCGGTCGATCTTCGGCGGGCTGCTCCTCAGTGACTAGCTCCCCCGCTTCAGAAAGAAGCTCAAGTTGACAGGATGCATCAGCCTCAAGTAGGAAGGCCAGCCGGTCACGATCTGTTGCAAATAACTCCATTTATCTCTCCCCTGCAGATTGAGGGTGATTATCATACCCCTCCACTTGATATTTACGCGCGAAAAATGGAAAGTGTCGGAAATGGGCTTTTGAGGGGTTTTCGGGCCGATATTGCTGCCATTTCGAGTGATTGAAGCGGTATTATGGTATCAGTGACGTGACCATGTGGCGTCTGAATGGGGCATTTTGACACTAATTAATTAGTGTATGATGGATTTCAACACAGCCGGATCACCTCTCTTAGAGAGCAGGTTCAGGGTCATAGATTACTCCCCATATTACGATGGACAGAGTAATCAGGTAAACTGTGAACATAAAGGCAAAACATTTAAATGAACATATGCAGGTACCGGGCTAACACCGAGCCAAACGTCCGGGCCAAACGTCCGGTGAGCAGTGTTCAGAATGGAGTGAATTCATATATGGATGCAAGTTCATTACCAGAGGGTGGACGGTGGTCTTGTCGCCGTAAGCTGGAGATCGTGCAGCGCATTATTGCTGGCGAACCTATAGAAGACGTATCGATGCATATAGGCGTGCCGATTAGTCAGCTTGAAGACTGGCGAGACAAAGCGCTTGCCGGCATGGAAGCGGCTCTGAAGACACCTGTTGAGAGCTTAGTAGATCATCAGCTCAAAGTGGCACAGAGGCGTATCAGCGCGCTGTCTATGGAGAATGAACTGCTTTACGAACGCTGCCGCCTGATCGACCGCCCTTTTCCCCAGGGGAGGTCGCGAAAATGAGCGCTGCAATCTCCCCTTCAACAAATGCTCGCTACGGGGTAGAACGGGTGTGCCGAGTATGGGAACAACCCCGCTCCACTTACTATTTAAAGACCACAAGAGTGGTTAAGGTTGCTTCCACCACACCAAAACTGAAGCGTGGGCCAAAGACCGTAATTTCCGATGAGGAACTATTAGGTGCCATCCAGAAGGAGATTGAAAGCTCACCCTCAAAGGGTAATAGCTACATGAGAATATACGATTCACTTCACTTCGGCCCGCAGAAATTACGAGTGGGCAAGAGCCGTGTGCTTCGTCTGATGCGTAAATATGAGTTATTTACCACTTCGCAGGTAACGGGCAGAGTGTATACTGATGCAGATACAGATTAAGAACACGAACGATGTAGTTATTGTTTCAGGGGAATACCCAAATATGAAGGCTGCCGTGCATGCGAGTAGGGACAGTTTACAAGCTGCCAACCTGACGGGTGCCGACTTGTCACATACGGATCTGGACGAGGCCAATCTACGTGGTGCCAAACTGGAACACGCTAATCTTGAAGCTGCTCAGCTATGGGG
The DNA here is from genome assembly GCA_963677485.1 of Armatimonadota bacterium. Lineage (GTDB taxonomy): Bacteria > Armatimonadota > HRBIN16 > HRBIN16 > HRBIN16. The sequence continues at coordinate 4,968,399 of OY781964.1, forward strand.
CGCTAGTCTTCAAGGGGCCGACCTGACAAAGGCGAATCTTAAAGGTGCCAAGCTAATCAGAGCCAATCTGACCGGGGTTAATCTGAGCAGTGCCAATCTGCACAAAGCCAATCTGAGTAATACAGATCTAGTGAATGTCTGTCTGCAAGACGCCAATCTGAGTGAGACAAACCTAACAGGGTCTAACCTAAGTGGTGCTAATCTGGCGGGGGCAAACCTGAGCGGCACGTGGATGAATTTCACCACACTGTCCGGTGCTGATTTACACGGTGCTAATCTGAGTGGTGCCCAACTCGAAGATGCCAAACTCACTGGTGCCAATCTTACTGACGCAAACCTGGAAGGTGCCCATCTGTCTAGCACTGATCTACAAGACGCCAATCTGAGCAGATGCAGTCTCAAACATGCCATACTAAATGGAGCTAATCTTACCAAAGCCAATCTAACTCATGCTAATCTGAGCAGTGCCGACCTTACTAGTGCCAAGCTTACTGATGCCAATCTAGACGGCGCTAATCTGGAAGGTGTAAATTTGTATCGGGCTCATCTAGACCGCGCCAATACGATCTTAATCAAGCGGTTAACACAGGCTGCTGAGAAGGAAGCTGAGAAGCAAGCTGAGAAGCAAACTGAGAAGGAAACCAATGTCACGCCCACTTTTTGACGTGATAAAGTGCAGTCCATATAAAGGAAGACAGGCAATGATCTTATGCAGGTAGAAATTCGGATTATAAGCGGGGCGGTTATAGTTTCAGGAGACTACCCGGATATGAAGGCCGCGGTGCAAGCTAACAAAGACAAGCTACGCACCGCTAGTCTAGCAGGTGTCGACCTGTCCCATGCAGATCTGAAAGGCGCATTTTTGCGTGATGCCTGTCTGAAGGGTGCCAATCTGCAACATGCCGATCTTCAGACCGCGGTTCTTTGCAGATCAAGCCTGGATGGTGCTAATCTGACAGGGGCCAACCTACAAGGTGCCGATCTGAAGGGTGCGGATTTAACTCATGCGGATCTGAAAGGTGCCAATTTGTGTTATGCGGATCTGCGAGATGCGGACCTGACAGGTGTCAAACTAAGTGGTGCCGTTCTAAAGGATGTGAAGCTGCGCGGTGCGAAGTCGCATAAAGTCAGGTTTTGCTATTATTGGTTTGCCATCACGTCATTCCTGCGCCTTATGAGGTCATAAGGGTGAGACACTTTCGACACGCCTAACTCTATATGGCGGATATGCATCAACGCTGTTCATGTAGAGGCAGATATGCTTAAGACCAAGACGCTGCTTACCGCCACGACCATGTAATAGTCACCGTGCTCATAGCCTCGATAACCCACCAAGCACACGCGCGGCACATTCCTCAGCTGTCGCGTATTCATCTGTAATAGTGATCTCCCCACGCATGCCCCGGTACGGTGACATCGTCGCGCGGTGATACGCCAGGAAGCCTTCTGGCAGCGTCTTCACCCCGTTCTCAACAAGTCTATTGAGCACCCAGTCCGCATCCTCCTGCGCCTCCGCGTTACCAGGCAGATACTCCATCACGATATCAAGCCCAGCGCCATACCCCTGCACCCACACACCTATGGGCTCATAATGGGGGCTGGTGTCCCGGTCGCGTAGCGTAAATTCCGTCATATAACTCAGTCTCATTGCCACCCCTCCGCCATAGCGATATGCTCCTCAAGAAGCTGTGCATCTATTTGTTCAAACAGTATTGCATTAGCCGCTTTGTATTTCTGCCAGTTTTTCCAGTCTGCAAGCAGAGCCAGGTCCTGGTTCGGGCAAAGCAGCTCGATATGATACCTGCGGCTCCGGTCGTCGGTGACGTCCAGCATGTAGGTATCGTCCTGGTGCCAAGCTATTACCTTGATCGTGTGCGCATATTGCCAGCCGTTATTGTAGCCAGCCGACTTAAACAGCAGCCAGAAGTCGGTGCTTGTGATGTTTCCCGCCGCATCAAAGTGAGGTGCCACACGTGTGACGGTGTAGCTGTCGATTAGGCCAAAGCCCAGCGCCTCGTGCTTGTCCTCATTCATCTCCGTCCAGGAGCCTTGACTATTGAACTTCTCGAAGAGCCCCTGGAGCCGCGCCTTCAGCTCCGTGATGATCTCATTCATATTTTGTCTCCCTACCTCTCTAACACGATCTGTTCTATTTTGCGGCCGTCGGGCAGCACAGAAATGCCGTGCTTCCTAAATACGTCAAGCACTCTCGTTCTCTCCTGGGAGCCGCGCACTACGATGCTTTCTAGGTTATCAAGCAGCGTGACCGAGTATTTCAGTATAGTCTCGTTGCCTGACTTACTTGAGAAGCTCTTCCATGCCTGTGGATCCGAGCCGCGGTTCTTTGCGACGTAGTCGTCCTTCACTTTACCGAAGGCATCATGGCTGTAGCTTATCGCGTCCATACGCCTCAGCAGCTGCTTCTTAAAATAGAGCCCCGTCTCCCCTGTTGATGCCGTTGGGGTCTTCTTAATACGCGTGAAGACGTAGCTGGCTCCCCCGCTATTCATGTCCGATTCGGGGGACATCCCACCAGGAGCTATCCCCGCTCGTAGTTTTTCGACAGTGCTAATCATGGCTCCGTTGTTTTCCAGAACGGTGTCAAGAAACGAGCTGATGTTCTCACCGTTTGTGAGGCTGTGATGTAAACTGTAGCCCTTCATTTCACGTTCCATATCTGTGTCCGAGATGTCGAAGCGGTACTGCTGCCTGTAACCGCCACGCGTGGCACTATCTTTGAATCCAAGCTGATACCGCCCTACCGGGTCATAACCAGGTAGCTTTGTAATATCTGGAGCGCCAAGCCTGTGCTCCCAGTAGCCGCGCATCGCCTGCACGCGCTCAGTCTTTGTGGCGTTACGACCGTCAAGATCAGAGAGTAGCTGGACATACGCAGGCTCCGTGTCTGCCTTAGTGACATAAGCCTGCTTTGCTAGATACAGGGCTTCAGAATCCTCGGCAGTGGCAATGTTAGCCTTTACTCCGAGCTTCTCCATGTGCCCCAGTGCCTTCTCTAAACTTCTCGAATCGGCGTTATTAGGCAGCACAATCTCAAACTCGCCCTGCTGAGCGTAGTGGTTCTTATCTGACCACGGGCGATATATCGCGTGAGTGCCGTCACCGAAGTCTATCTCATACTGCTCACCGTCTAGCATCGAGCGGTTACGAAAGAGCGATGAGTTATCTGCTCCGTCTTGATCAACCGAAAGCTCCCCCCGGCTGAGTGTTCGCTTTGTGAGCAGCACCTTTGTTTTCTTCACAGTGTAACCCAGCTCTTCTACCCGCTTCCTAGAAGCAGTATGCTGCCTTGTATAAGCAGAGAACACGTCGGGGATCTTTTCCCGCTGCTCTACCGACTGCTTTACTCTCTTAAGCCAGGTGATATAACCTTCGGCCATGGCCTTCACGTCCGGGTCATCTGACTTCGATAGCATTCTCAGAGCATCAAGATGCTTGACTGCCTTATCTATACTCGCCTGGTTATAGGCACCGTCCTGGGCATGGTGGTTTACGCTCTTCACCGCAGCGAGGATGTCGGAGGAGAAGCTGTCCTCCTCAAGTAGTTCACCTAGTTTTGGAGCGGTAGTCTGACGATCTGCCTTCTTTAGAGCCGGCAGTATCTTCAGCTCTGCCTCCGGTCTCAGTTTCATCTTCACCACAGTGCGCGTTTGAGAGTTCACCGTCTCCGTAAAGATAAGAGCGTTCTGGTCCTCTATGTCACTCTCATCAATGGGTAGTGCTTTACCTTGCCAGCCAAGCTTTCGCGCATCCTCAATCATCTGCTCCTCAGCTTTACCTATGCGGCCAGCTTTTGGTAGTGACGGCCCGTCTTCAAACCGGAAGCCAGGTTTAGAAAGAACATCTGAATAGAATCCCTCGAAGTTGCTGCGCAGACTATGCTTTCGCTCGATTGCCAGCTTACTAAACGCCTTCTTCTGGGCGTCAGTGGCAAAGCGTCCCTCCACGTAGGGACGCAGCAGCTCCAGGTAGTCATCATCTGAGATGCGCTCTACTTCGCGAATATACCTTAGTGTGACGGAGGGATCAACTGCAACCTTCCCCTGTTTGGCTGCTCTGAACAGCGTGTTATAAAACGGCTCCTGTTCTCCGCAGGCACCGTTAGGGTGGTAGTCAACAGAGAGTGTGTCTGAGCCGAGGAACTTGGATAGCTGCCCCTTGTCGATGCCGTATACCTTACCGGATTTCGCTCTCAGAAACTGCTTGGAGTGGCCGTCATGATTTGAGATGAGCCAGTCAATCACATGCTCACGCTGCACCTGCGATATTTCGTCTGGGGTGAGATCACGCGCGTCAAAGCCGGAGAAGTCATACTTTGCAGCTAGATCACTGCGCCATTTCTGGATCGAACCTATGCGCCCGTTGAGACGGATTGTCCGCACCTCAACGCAGTCGGGGTCTATTAATCTCGCAAGCTTGTAAGCAGCCTCTTCGCCGCGAGCAATGAAGTCGTCTGAAGTGCTGCCTACTGGCTTGAATAGCCACTTTTCACCGTTCTGGTCGGTCCAAAACTCCTTCTCATGCGCGCCACCGACCTTAGCTTTACCCTCATACTTGAACTTCTCGGGCTTCCCCATCTCTGACCACGCGGAGTCAACATCGAAGAACTCCGAACCCTTCTTAGAAAACGCTGAGGGTGACGCGGTGGTGACGGTCTGCGTGATGGGGTCTGGCTCCGTCTTCGTTTTTGCAGCTGGGGTTATCGGCTTAGAGGCCTTAACGGAAGCGGACTTGTTCTTTTCGGCCCACTTGGCATGTTTAGCTGCTATGCTATTTTTCGCAGCATCTATTTTAGTTTGATCGGTCTCCGTAAACAGCGTGGTCAACTCATCTTTATTAGCCCACTGCCAGTGCGTAAGCTTTGCCTGCTTCGCTGTCTCCTTTAGGTCACTGGACTTCATGGCAGAAATCTGCTGAGCGAATGTGTGCTTCTTGAGTGCGATTTCCTTTGCGTGCTGCTCTATCACCGCCGCAGGTAGCCCAGAATCTTTAGCAAGCTGCGTTTCGGCGGCGGACACCGAACTTAGGAAAGATTGATACCCCGCAGGAGAGGACGGCATCACTACCTGCGCCGTGGCTTCCGTTAGCGACTGCTCCGCCTTTTTCAGAGCCTCTGCCTTTGCTCCGCTTAGTGCCTGCTGCTTGGCCTGCTCCGCCATCTGCTGACCCGCCGCCTTCTCCAGCGCTTTTGCTAGCTGCTGCTTGTTCTTAAGCGGAGGGATACCATATTTCTGCTTGGCGGCCAAAAGCATTTGGCCGGATAACCCGCTGTGGTCGATATTTGGTTCAAGGGTGTCGAGTATCTCGATCACTTCAGACTTTGTGAGGTTGAGTGAGACGCTGTGTTGTTTTGCCATCTCCTTAAGCTGCACTGTCGTTAGTCCTGACAGGTCTGAGCTTGGCGCCACAAGTTTAGCGGCCTCCTCAAGTGCCTTCGCCTGCTTGAGCGCGGCCTGCTTAGCAGCGAGCAGTTTTACGAGGTCATCTTTGCTGCGAAGCGCAGCGATGTTGTATTGCTTGATTTTCGCCTGCAGCGCAGCACCGGAGAGGTCCCCGTGATCCACGCCAGGTTCAGCTACTCCAAGCAGATGAATGAAGTCAGCCTTAGTGCGGGCCACGCCAATGCCGTTTGCCTTGGCGAGTGTCTGAAGCTGCTTTATAGTAAGCGCGGAGAGATCCGCAACCTGACCAGAATCAAAAGCGGACTTAAGCTTCTTCTCTTCTTCCACCTGCTTCTTAGCCTGCTCCTCTATCGCCTGTGGTGGGAGTATGCAGGCAGTCGGCTCTTCTGCGGCACTCGCTCCAAGTTCACCCCCGCAGACCACAAGCGGCCATGCAGGCAGTGTTGAGCACCGGCAGTTTGGATGCGCAGGTTGACTGGGAAAGCGGTCCGTATCAAACTGCTTGCCGTCAAGCGCCCCGCAGACAGGGCACATTCGCTCATCTTCCATCGTCATCCACTCTGTCTTTGTCACACCGACCTGCTGGTGAAACTTAATACGCCCCTGGTTATGCGCGCGCAGCAGTTCTGTGCGAGCGATCATCTCCATGCGGTACTGCGCTTTAGAGAACACCTTACTCCCCGCGTGGCGGAAAGATTGTTTGTCATCTATCACGCTGCCCATGTCACGGACGATCTCACTTGCACTCTTTCCAGTAGCTATCCCGGCGAAGATGGTCTTCTTAATGCCGTCTGAAAGCTCCCGGTGCACGTCCCCCGCGAGCACCAAGTTGTAGTTCGCCATAAAGCCAAGCGCATCGGTGTCGATGAGCGTGAACACTGAGGTAGTGAGTTTGTCAATGCCGCTCGGTGTGAGCTCTTTATAAATCGGCATCTGAGCGGAAGCGAACTCCTCTATCCCGTGATACACCCCTGAGCGAAAGGATGCGTTACTAGCGCTTTTGAACATAAGGGTCTGCTCACGCTCCAGAGATTTTAGCAGTCCCCCTATCTCGCCGCTTAGCTTCTCAAGACCCAATTTGGCTGCCAGCTTATTACCGGGTAGCGTCCCGAGTTGCCCGAAGCCTAAGATAGCACTAGATACCAACTTCTGAGCCGATGCGAGTGACTGCTTAAGCCCCATCACCACCTGGCTCACATATAGATCGCGGCTAAGCAGGCTTTTATCAGTCGCTTTACGAATGGCCTGGGATTGCGAATTCACATCCGCGATAGCACACAGTGAAGGCGGTGGAGTATTCATCAGGCCTCCTTCATGCGCAGAAATCGGCACGCTGGGGTATCAAAGCTCACATCTGCCGACGACACACTACACATGCTGCTGGGTTCATAGAAGTAACCACACTCGTCGCAGAGTTTGCCGGCATATGACGCCTTCGTAAGCAGGCCGTCCCAGTTCGCAGTGGCCCCGGAGCCAACAGGGTTCTTCGCCGGGTCTAGTCCAAGCATCTGCTGAGCGGTCTCTATGCTCATAATCCCGGCTACCACCATATCCACAATGGGCTTCACCTGCTTCTCGTCTAGCAGATCCGCGGACTTTCGTTCGTTCTGGCGATTACCTTCCTCTATCTCAGGGTTCAGATCCATCTTCATCTGCAAAGACGAACGGCTGATGAGCTTTCGGTCATACAGTTCTATGAGCAGCTTTTTGAAATCCACGGCGTCCGTGGGGTCAAGATCATTAAACAGATACTGGATGCTCTTGCCAGAATGGCCCGCAAGTTCCAGCCAGTCGGAGTAGATCCAGTCGAGTATCTCGCGGGCCGAATGGGTGATCTCCCTAATCATGACAAGCATCTTCTGCATACTCACAGAGGCTGTCGCAAAGTTAGGCCCGTCACCTGACACGAGCGAACGAGAAAGTCCCTGGGCGACAACGATGTCTTCCTTCACCTCCTTGACCTTGTCTTCCACGTTTAGCACCTGACCCTCGGTGCCGTGCGTTTCGACAGATACATAAAATGGCACAATCATGCCGCTTTTCATGTCCATGTTGTTCATCAAGTCACGCACCTGCTCAAGCATCTTCTGATCTGGCATGATCATGCGCTGCTTGAACTCACCGCCCACCTTGATAAACCGGAGCGGCGTGGCCCAGCGCTTAGCGATAGCCTGTTCGGCGCGCCGGTAGTCACGCAGCAGCTCAATGGACTGGAAGGCCGGAAGCACAAGCGAATTACCTCGCGGTGAGAACTCCGGTGCGTCCCATTTTAGATGTATCGTCTGCTCCACCGGCAAGGTGATGCCCTCTGCCCCGTTTTGAGCATCATCGGCGTACTGCTTGACTTCTATTAGCTCACCCTGCGAATACTTCACTTTCACAGATACCGGGTTCACGCAGGTAATCTGTTCGATATCCCGTCCGTCTTTGCTGTAGCGCTTAAAGCCGACCGCGTCCCCCTTAACAAGAAGCTGCAAGATCATATCTTTCACAAACCGCGGGATGCGCAGCTGCTTGGCCAGCTCATTTGCTTCAAGTTTCACATGTTCGTCGTCGCTTGTTATCTTCACCTCATCACCCACAGAGAAGGTGCGCCATGAGTTCACGCAGTTCTTCACAAGCGGTTCCTCTGTGTAGTATTCCCAGGCCTTCCTTGCCCGGTCTTCCCACGATGCGGGTATGGCGTCATTCGCACTCACGGCACCAAACGCAGAGGAGCCGAGTGCAGCCATGGTCGCCAGCGGCGTCACTACCTGGCCATATGCCGAGGTGTCCCCCGCCTCAACTGCGCTGGTATCAGTTATTACCGTGTCATTAATCATCGTGTCGTTATTCACCATGTCCTTCGTGATATGTCGTGTCAGTTAGCGCTGCTTCGCTCCAGATTGCCCGCCCATCCGCGAGTGAGCAAACTCTGGGTAAACGGGCCAAGCGTGCATTTACCTTGCTATTGCGAGCCCCTGGTGGCACACTGTTATCGGCAATATATCGGCAATACAACGGCAATTATCTCGGCCGTTATCGGCAGTTATGGTGAGCATATGACAACCATTGGTATGCTCTCAGGAGTGATCTCCAGAGCTACATCAACTCGCATGACTAATACACTCTCCATTCATCTCTAGTAAAATATCGGGTTAGTCAGCACAGGCATTAGACACACCATCTGCTCATTCGCTGCCTCAAGTGAGCCGTGCTCATGCATAAGCACCGCGCATCGCACCGCATCGATGATATGGTCATTACCCTTGGAGTAGATGATATTGCCGTTTGAGAGTGTGTAAGTATGGGTAGTAAACTGGTCCTCTATCTCGGGGTCATTTACAGGCAGGATAAGCTGCCGTCTTTGCAGGGCACCGGTAATGAGTGTGGTCATCAGCTCCTTGGTGCGCTTTCGCATCTCACGTCCGTCCCTCACAGAGAGTGTAGTCACACCTCCAAAATCATAGCCGCGTAACCGGCCCTCAAGCTGCATCGGTTTGTATTTATCAAGTGTCAGCAGCTCTTGAACTACCGCAAGGCCGTTGCCTCCGTTGTCGAGGCCTATCCCGACAGGGGTGAAGTAGCGCTCGAGTAGCGAGATAACCTGAGAGATATGCGGATACGTCACATGCTCAAGATGCACGCGCAGAACCATTGAGAGCACGGACCGCTCACCCTGCGGCACCTCCTGAAACACCACAATCTCCGTGGGGTCATTTGTATATCCAAGGTCACCGCCCATCCAGAACACCCCGGTCTGCGGCATAAGATTAAGAAGCATCTCAAGCCGGTCATACGACTCCTCTTCGGTTTGGCAGCTCCTGATGTCTTCGCCCATGATAGATATCTTCTGGTATTCGATGATTTCCTGTCTGCATAGGGTTAGAACGTCTATGTTAAACACACCGTATGACGGCTTACCGTGCTCCCCGGCTACCTCATGCTGCCAGCCAGCGGTCTGCTTACCTCCATAGAACTCAATCAGCTCTGCCTCGCGTTCGGCGTTCCAGGCAGGGTTAAGCCAGGACGGCCAGCGGAACACTTTGAACTGATCTGAGCTGGTCAGCCTGTAGTAAGTGGTGTCCCTTAAGCCGTTAGGTGTCGAATAGATACGCAGCGTGCCACCAGCCTTGAGGCACTGTCGAAGCGCCTTCCATGCTTTTTCGGTTAGCCAGGCACCCTCATCAACCCAGACCCGCTCAACGTGCAGCGAACGAAACGCGTCGCCATATGTACCGGCAGGCCGGAAGTAGAGAATAGAGCCGTTAGAAAACTCAATTCGGAAGTATGGCTTACGGAAAATTTTGGGTTTTCCATATTTTGTGATGCCAATACTCGCTGAAAGCTCTGGGCTCGAATCTATCTGAAACTCGATCTCCTCGGCGAGAGCGTCGAGATGCCCCTGGTGGGGGGTGGCAATAAGCCCCTGGCCGCCTCGTTTGGTGAATGCGAAATGCAGCGCATCTGTAGTCAGCGAAATAGACTTACCGGAATCACGGCCATCTAGGTGGATGATGTTGCGATCCTTACAGTTCATATCCTCAATCTGGTGAGGCCAGTATCCCCGCGCAGAACCGTCCCGGTTTTTAAGGTAATGCTCACCAAATGACACAGGATCCCGTAATCGCTTTACAATTTCATCTTCGGAGGAATTTGTATTAGTCATCTATCTCCTTGCACGGCTTCGGTCTGCCCGGCATCTGCTATTTCGGCTTCAGCTTTTTGAGCTTCCCGTTTATCGGCCTCCAGCTTATCGGCTTCCAGCTTATCGGATTCCAGTTTGGCAACTCTTTCTGACTCCGTGACCCGCTCAAGAAGCGCGGTTGCCCACTCAGCGGGGGTCGTCTGCAGACCTCTAGGCTCATCCCCCTCGCGGGAAATCTTGGTGGCCTTGAGATCTTTCAGGTGACAGCGGATCATTCGGTCCAGCCGCTCCGCCCCGTCCCAGTCTTCGGCTTCCTGAGCACGGCCAAGTTTCAGGAAGTAGACCGCCACTAACTCTACCTGCATGAAGTCAGAGCTCTTGTTGAACACGAAATCCTCTTGCAGCTGGGCTGTGATGGAATCAAAGATCACCCTCTCATCTGCCGAAAGAAAGCGGTCGGCGTAGATGCCGTGCTTCATCGCGTTGTGACTACCAAGTGGCGCTCCTCCGGCACTCCTGTCTGCACCGCTTCGCCTCCAGCGTTCTACTCGTGCCGTGTCCTGGGCACCAACGGGATTCGCGTTGCCTTCAGCTATGCAATCTTCGCTCACTACCGGTGCCGGTATAGATTCTGCTTTGCCCTTTGCTGGGCCATTTCGGTTGCTCATTGTTTATCTCCCCAAGGGGGTATCCCTATCTGTATCGACAAGATGCGCGTATCGCTAGCTGCCCATCCATCCGTTGCCTAATTCCTATAATTCTGATAGTCAGCCATGTCCATACTGTCGTTTACCTGCACAAAGATGCCTGCACTGTCGAAATGACCCACTGACTGCACATCCTGTGCACCTTGCGAACCTTGTGCTCCCTCCGTCGCCAATTTACCGCCTTGTAACGGCACCGTGATGCTGTGCTCACGGGATGCACAACTGGATTCATCTGGGCTTGTTACCAGAGTTGAACCAAGACTACTACCAAGCGAGAGAGTAATGCCACGCCAGAACCTTGTATACATAGTTCTGTAACTCTCAATATTTCCTCGTTCTGACAGACGTAACCCGAACCAGCGCTGGGAAAGCGGCTTCTCACCATTTGTATCAGCCCACTGACAGTAAGCCGAGTAGAGTTCCTTAGCTGTAGTCTGCGCACTTTTATCAAATACACAACACTCCCCAAGAAACCCACCCAGCACGTCCATATCCTGCTGCAACTTTCCTGTAGCGGCGCGTACTGCTTTTGGTGTTGACAAACCATCCTTCTGCCAGTCGAGGCACCCCCGAACGAGCCAAGCCAATACCCCTTCGTATTCACCTCTCAGTTTGTCAGAGAGCGACTTGTCCTTATACGGGCCTGTAGGATGCTCAGGATCTTGAAACTGCACATTGAATGGGATCAACCTTATCCGCCGCCAGATGCCATAATCCTGCCCCTGAACAACCGGCACATGGTTACATGCCAGCCACAGTTTGAAGACCGGAACGAACGTGAAGAACTCCTGGTAGAGAAACCGAGCTGTTACCGCGTCTTGACCGGTCAGTTCCTTAACAAGCGATTCTGCCAGCCGCTTACCCGCACTGGTCTCGATCGCACAGACAAGACGGGCACCGCGCAGAGCCGCCAGATCGTTAGTGTTGCTTGAGTTGTTCTTCTCCACAAGCGTGTCGGTGGAAGTCTTTGTCTCATAGTCGCCCCATATATCACGTAGTGCGGTAATGAACGTCGACTTGCCATTAGAGCCGCACCCATGCAAGATGAAGAACAACTGCTCGCGTGTATCCCCAGTCAGCGTATAGCCACAGGCCTGCTGCACAAAGCGAATGAGATCTTCGTCATTTTCGAATATCTCCGCGATGAACTTCTCCCATGTAGGACACTTCGCCTCTGGGTCATACGCAATAGGGCTCACCTTAGAAATAAGCTCAGCCCGGTCATGCGCATGCATGACACCGGAACGCAGATCCACTGTCCCGTTAGCGCAGTTCAATGCCCATTTGTCTGAATCGAGCTGTTTAGCGAGAATGCTAATGTTTAGCTCAGATTCAGCCTGTGAGACCTTTGCCAGTATTCGCCTGTGGTTGCCAGAAGACAGAGCGTGGCGCTCAAAACTCTTTGCTAACTCTTCGCCCTCTGTGTCATTCTCCGCCTCAGCGATTTGACGCATGGACACAGCCTGCTTAAGCATATCCTCCACAACGGACTTGGCCTTACGAACGACATCGCTGCTTTCATCCTTGTCCCAGCGTCTTCCATCCCAGCAGTACCATCTACCCGCATCATGACAGTAGCGAAGTGTTTCGCCGTGTTTACTAACCAGGCGCCTGGCGTTACCCATATCGTTCAACGGCTCGCCGTCTGGGCCATGAAGACTGATGCCGCCACCTGACGATTCGCAGCTGCGCCTGCCCGCACGCGCACCATAGGTCTCTTTAGTCATCCCAATAGCCGCGTCTATCGTAATCTGCGCGTAGGTCTGCGTACCTCTTAACTCGTCCCATTTTTCGCGCATTAGCCCCGACATTCGAAAGAGCTTGTCCATCCGCCCGGGATCTTTATCCGTATAGAACGCAAGCATACAGGCCAGCGCCATATCTGCAGAACTTGCATCGCCGTTGTAATCGCCGACATTCCCGTTCCAGAGCTTGCTGAATTTGATTCCGTTGGACGCCGACATGGCCTTTTGTATCAGTTGTGAATCAGAAAGATTCCCGCCTGAGGGTTTCTTCCTTTTTCCTTTTGAACCCGCGTGGCTGTCACCCTTCTCTTCGCTGATGATGTCCCCGAACATCTCCTTATAGATCTCATCGGTCACCTGCTGAGCACCGGTGACTTGTGTCAGATCGTCGTGCCACACCCGGCCGGTAAACACAACGAGCCGCGTTTCATCGTATATCTCGAACTTCGGTTTGCTGCTTACACGGCATCTGCTACCCGGCTTTTTCGCTCGCGCAATGATATGTATCCCTGATCCTGAGCGGCTATATTCCGTATAGGAACCTACCCGCTCAATCATCTCCTGCGCCCATGGTTCTATTTCGCCGTCTTTGATCACGTGATCGAGATCGATGAAGACGTAAGGATCATCCTTACTTATCACAAACCCAATGCCGTCGAACCTATTCTTTGGCCTGCTTAACGCGTCCACAACCTCATCGAAGGTGTGCCAGGTTGAAGGGTCATTGGGCCTGGCATGCCCGCGGCCCACCATATCTGTGCGGTAAGGAACCTTTGTCGGATTACCATCCCGTTCTTCAATCCGGTAGCATACCCACTGCCTTAGCTCTTTTAACTCCTGGGGAATACAATTCATGTTGCTATCCATGCTGCTATTCCTTATCCAGCATATGAGGCATTAGTGTCCGGCGCTCATCTACGTGTCTTACATGGGCGCAGTTGGCGATCCCTCCTGTGTCACCGATAATAATCGCCGTCTTTGACGCTCGTGTCACACCGGTGTAGAGAAGATTACGGTGATGCATGAACGAATGCGCACTGTGTATGACCACCATGGAGCACGGATACTCGCTGCCCTGGGCTCTGTGAATCGTCAGGGCATATGCCAGCTGGATATCATTACGTTCAGGTGACCCCGCTTCAATCTCGACCAGACCCGATTCAAACTCAATGGAGAGAGAGCCATCACTCCCTGCAGACTTCACTATCCCGATCGATCCGTTCATGATATCGAGATTGTAGTTATTCCTGGTCTGTATCACCTTGTCGCTCTTGTATAGCTTCGGTCGCCTTTCTGGCGGGGTGGGCGTGATTTCGTTACCCCAGAGCTTACTCTGTATGAGCTTTTGCAGCAGCGAGTTGAGCTCAACCGTCCCGAGCGGCCCTTTGTGTGTGGGAGTGAGCAGCTGCACATCACGCAGAATGTCAAAGCCCAGCCGCTGGTTTAGCACATGCGTAAAGATATCTCTGATATTGTTCTGAACATCCATTACGTTTGAATACTGATCTACCACGTACCATGCACCAAACTCTGGGTGCTCCCTTGGTGGTGTCTTAGGCACTATACCGGTAAGGACGGCGATGCTGTTCTCTTTGAGGATTCCAGCCTGCCTGACCACCTGGTCAAGGATCGTCGTAGGCAGCACTTTTGTGCTAATGAGATCCCGCAATATATTCCCCGGTCCAACTGGTGGGAGCTGCGAATGATCTCCGACAAGAACTACAGCGGTTCGAGAAAGACAAATTGCCTGGAATAGGCGCGATGCCAGCAGCACATCGACCATGGAGCACTCGTCGACGACAAGCACATCAGTAACGAGCGGGGTTTCGGCACTATGCTCAAAGCCCTGGCCAGAGTAACCCAGGAGGCGGTGAATGGTCTGGGCAGGTCTACCGGTCGATTCCTCCATCCGCCTTGCCGCCTTGCCGGTAGGTGCGCAGAGTGCAAAGCTCAAATGATTGGCCTCACAGATATCTGTGATAGCGCGGATGGTGAAGGTCTTGCCGACACCGGCACCACCGCATATGAGCGATATGGAATGACCAAAGGCCGCATCGACCGCTTGCCGCTGCTTGTTGTTGAGCATGGCGCATTGTTTACTGAAGTCTTTGATCTTGTGAGGACTAGCACCTCTTCCACCACTAAAGATCTCCACCAGGTCCGCTTCCATCTGCAGGATAGCTGGCTTAACCACCACCAGCAGGCTGTCTGTTGAGTAGCAGGCAAGATTGTTGTGGTCTATAAGGTAGTCCAGATGCGACTCAATTAGTTCCTTACTTTGAAGACAGTCCATCACAAGCAGAGAATTCGCTTTCGTGAGCAGATCCTCTAATTCTATCCAGCAATCTCCTCTCTCAAGAGCTTCGTCAACGCAGTACATAATGCATGCACGTATGCGGTTCGGATCATTCTTGGCAGTTCCCACTTGTCTGGCTATCTTGTCGATCCTCTTAAAGCCAAACCCTTCTATCTCACCGATGAGCACGTAAGGGTTGTGCTCCATGATGCCAACAGCGTTGTCACCCAGCTTACTTACAAGCCTGGTGACCTGGTTATGCGTGAGCCCATATGCCGAGAGTGCAGTCATAGCGGCATTGATGTGCGACGACTGAGTCCACCTGTCGCGCATCCCCACGACCACGCTGAGAGGCACATGGGCCGTCTCGGCAATGAGCTCAGGGGTATCGATGAGCACGCGTTCAAAGTTACTGGCGAACTTTTCTGCAACCGCCTTAGCCTTTACAGGGCCGATACCTTTAATGTCTGGGTTATTCGAAAGGTAGTTAGCCAGCCCGGTGGCATCAAGCTGCTTATCATGTTCCATACTGGCCACTTCAAACTGCTGACCATATTTCGGATGGTTCACGAACTTACCGTGCAACACGATCGGTTCATGTTCCCTTGGGACAGTGATTCCAGCAAACGACACACTTTCACCGCTCTTTGTTATGAACCTCCCCGCGCAGAAGCTTGCGGAAGAGAAGAAGATGTGCTCGACATGTCCCCGGAGACTGGTATGTGAAACGGAAGCTGTGCTTTGCAAGAATCTATCTCCATTTGTTGGCTGCGTAATAGGAACTCCGTGACAAACCGGCAAGCGATCTGCCTGCTAGTGCAGAAGTATACCGGGACACCGTAATCTACAATGATGGACATGGTCGCACCAAAAACTGAGTTTGGGTGAGCTCTGGAGCGATACGTGCTCGTGAGCAGATCCCCGAGACTCGCTTCGACGACTACGCAGGCGCGGGGGTATGTCTGAAGTATCTTCAGTTCGCGGCTGAACCTCTCGCGTTCATGTATAACTGTGTGGACAAAGTCGTTTAATGTCTTTCTCTCCACAGCTACTTGGTCTTCCATTGTTTCAATGGAGTAGTCACCTGCCGCAAGCTTCTTCCGCACGGTGGGCTCTATAAATGTATAGGCCTCTTGTTCACGGGTGTCGACTACTATCTGCAACATGAAGTCATCTCATTTATCTCCGTAACCTGCGTAATATATAACGTGCCAGAACCGGCTAAGCAGACAGCCCCGGCACGACGTGTAACCTAGTTTTTTAGAAGCGGCTCAAACTGGCAGGAGCTTCCACTGCGAAGGGATCCGCAGTGACGATGCGGCGATTGATATAGATCTGGTCATTTCCTCCCTTGATGCGTTTGTTTATCTCAAGCGTCATGTCGAGTAGCTCGTGAAGCCGACCAGGAAGATCAGTAAGGTTGACCAGGTCAAGTCCGCATGTGTGCAGGTCGGTCTTGAGGTATTTCATGTTGTCGTGGCTGATCACGGTGTTTTTCCACAGTAGTCGGCCTACACAGCTGGGAGCAAGCACTTTGAACGTCCACTTGAGCATGGGTTCGTGCTTTGCTTTCGTTCTGACAAGCTCCACCATCTCCACCTTTACTTGGTATTTACCTTCAGGCAGATCGTCAAAGCCCTGCTCCTGAGCAGCGGCCACTGCATATGTGCTCTGATAGTTCACGAGATCGAAGACGTCGTTACCGGTATCCGAACTGGGGGCATAGTCCTGGCTCATTTGGTATCTCCTTTGTCAGTTACTTACTGGTTTTGGGGCTGCTGATTGCAGCTGCTTGATTGGTGCTAATACTGGGGCCGCTAATTGCGGCCACCTGATTTGCGCTAAATGCCTCAATGAACTTAGCGAAATCCAGATCGATGACCTCGGGAATGCGTCCGGTTCTGTCACCGGCCTCGTAGTTAGCACTAGGCTTTGTGCGCATCACGCGGTGAACAGTGCTCCGGCCAAGGGTATCGGTTGCGACCTCTATATCGCAGAACAGGATCATATCGACCATGCCCAGCACGATCTTACGTGCCTTGTCGGGGAGCGTCGGCACGATGCGCGTATGCTTACCGGTGCGTGTGTCAATCTCCTTCTCCGTGGAGTGAGATACTAGAAATAGCCCATAGGGCAGGAACGCAAGCTTATTGATCACACGCTGGAACTCGTTGTTAATGAGTGCGTACCCTTTGCCGTAGCCCAGATCCGATTCGTGTTCCACCTTGAACTTGCGGCAGACGTGATCTGAGCACATTCGATAGGCGTTATCCACGGTATCGATGATGATCGTCTTATATGGGTGATTACCCTCAGCGATCTCACCGCATACCGTCAGCAGATCATCCCAGTTGTTTATGGGCACCTGGAACACCTCAAGCGAGTTAAGACCCGGCTCGGTCGATAGGAACAGCGCATTATCGGCATGGGAGCACCACTGACTCTTTCCAATCTTCGTGGCTCCGTATACAAGCACAGTCAGGTCAGCAAGGCTGGGTCTGGGCGGCGTCTTGGTAGTTGGTAGCAACATGCATTAGTCTCCTTGCAGTTTAGAATGCTGCCATGGCAGCGGACACGGACTCACTGGTTACCGGGTCGCCTAAAAGCTCCTCATGTGCGGGGGCCTTCTCGTAGAAGCAGTCAATCACGTTCTGACTGTCCCCTGATTTACACAGTGCAAAATAGGCGCATGGCCTGTGGTAGTTAAAGCAAAACGCGGTGTTACGATAGTAGACACCCCGTCGCCGGCAGTCCAGAAACTGCTGTGTCAGCTCCCAGAGATCTGCTTCCAGTGCGTCATACTGGTCTCTTGAGATGTAGAGCATTTCACGGTGAAACATGCCGGGTTCATCGAACTTCGCAAGCAGCCGGTTCTGGAAATCATCATCTGGCTCCGGTTCCTTACGGGTGGCTGTGGTCTTACCGGTCTTTGACTTAGCCAGAAGATCCGCCTTTCGAGATTCGAACTCCCGTTCGTTCTCACCCTTTCCCTGCTGCAGCCTGGCTTTCACGAGCACGTTGTAGATGATTCCGGTAATCTTAATCCCCTGCGTCTGCTTTATATAGTGGGCATACAAGGTGATCTGGAAGTCGGACCACAGCTTCTCCAGGTAGTCACCGTCTATCTGCGACGCGGTCTTGTGCTCAAGCAGGTAATATCCGTCTTTCATACGGACCACGCCGTCTACTTTCCCGGCCAGTTCAAACGTGCGTGAGGCAAAGCGAGTGACAGGGTTCTTGATCTTACCCGCGAACGTCTTTTCAAGAAACACCACTTCGAACTCCTCGGTTTCATAACGCTTCGCATAGCTCTTCATCATCGCGGTGGCCAGATGCCAGTCCGCCATCTGCGATTCGTCCTGCGCTCTACAGGCAAGTGACCGGTCGATGTGCTCAAGCACCTGGGTAATATCTCTGCACGTGTGCCACTTCTCCAGGCACTCGTGAATGAGCGAGCCGAACATCAGGTTATGGTCCCGCTGGATAGGCACCAGCTCCTTCACGTAACGCCAGTCGCAGGCTTTCCGGCAGTTGCGGAACATATTCCACATCGTGTATGTGGTGACCTCGTAGCTCTTTGGATCTCTGCTGTCTGTCACGCGCCCGCCCCTGCAGTGCGCATTTGGCCTTCTGGGCTGCGTTTGCCCGGCTCCGTGCGTTCGACATGGAAGCACTGTTCACCAAAACCGTCTGTAATGAACCCCGTGAAGATGCGGGCGATGTGAATACCCACCTCAGTCCCTGCATCTATCTCACATTTTCGTGTCTTGCGGTTAAGCCAAAACTTCGCGCTTAACCTAAGTTCAGACCGTCCGTGCAGGCTCTCCACAGCCAGAGCTGCGAGCATGAGTGCATCTTCCACGTCTTGCATGGGTATCGACTTCGAGAAGCGGTATCTGAAAACCGACTTAGTCATATGTTCCTCCACAGGAATGTTTAGTTGGTATCTTACGCGACCCCCAAAGAACCCGAAAAAAGCCCGAAAATCGTCTATTTCTAGCCTTCATATACCGGCCCAAAAATCATATCCCCCCAATTAATATTTACGCGCGATTTTTAGAAAGTGTCGGAATCACGCTCAGACTGGAACTGGTCCAGGTGGTTTCGTGCAGGTGGTTTACGACTTACTTGAGCCTGAAACAACACCCGAAATCTTCGCGACATTTCTGTGCTCCAAAATCACATCCCCCCAATTGATATTTACGTGCGATTTTTAGAAAGTGTCGGAAATGGGGATTTCGCACAGTCTTTCTGATCCATCTGAGCACAAACTCGACAGCATCTCCATTTGGGCATTTTCCCAACTGTTGCCCATTTGAGCTGATATTTCAGGTAAATACGACTTAGTTAATTAGTGGATGGTCATGTCGCGTAGACCTAATGCTGTTTTCTGACACTGCCATAGAGCAGTTATTCACTAACCCAATCTCTACGAACCTGTTATTTATTGTATATTATTTATAGTGTATATTTATACACCTGTTCTGCAATCTAGATAAACACCTAATAACCCATCGATTAGTCAAAGTCACCCTAACCTTGACCCGTAAAAACTGTTAGGAAAGCAGCGGCTATATAACACAGCACCCATTAACCGCATATGAGCCTTCCAGCTAAAGGAAGGCGTGAAAGGACACCAACAATTGGCCAACTTTAACCTTCACCGTTTCTCAAATCCCGGCGCGCTAAAGTCCATCTCCAGCGAGCATCTCATCGCTTTTCTATCTCCCTACGAAGACTTCCTGCGTTCTAGAGGTCTTGAGATTCCGAGTGACACCTCTGTAGTGGACAGCTTCCCATATGCCGCGCTGCTGCAAATTCTCATGACCCCTGACGCGGGTATGCCCAAAGAGCTAATTGAAGCCCTCTACTTCGTGCACGAAATGGCCACAACAGAGGGCATGGATACACTTCTTGCCGCTGCACAGCTCGCAGGTATTACACTTGACAACAGTCCTGATGCCACGCCGATCGATGTGGCTATACAGGTCTGGCTCTGCGCAAGAGAGATACTCGAATCAAAACATGCTGAGCAGCTACTTGTAAAGGCAAGAACATTCGAGTATTACCAGGCCACAAGAGGGACAGTTGCGGTATTCCCTACTCCAAATGCTGAGGCCATCACCCAGCTGCAGAATGACCTGGATTCATGGTTTGTCGTAAAGAAGCGTGGACCTGGCACCCGGGTGTTCTGTTTCCCGCGTGATGATGCTATCTGGTTCATCGTGAGACATGGTGAGCCGTATAAGCGTGAAGGCAGCATGGAGGCAGGCGAATCCTCGAGCGTGTTCTACCGCCCCGAAAAGCATGACGTGATTGTCTACCAGTCGGAAGCGGCGGAGCTGCGGATAAACGCCGGTACAAAAGGCGAGAAGGAGCTATACCGCAGACTAATTGGTTCGCACCTGTTTGGTAGTGAAGACCACTTCCCAGGGAAGGGCAAATACAGCCTTGATCCGCTAAAGTATGACGGTGAGGCTTCTACGGTCTGCTCGGACGTGGCTGGTATCGAGTGGGTGAAACTCAAAGAGGTGCAGTTCCTATGGGGTGGTGCTTACGAGTATGTCGAAGTCTGGAAAGCCGCGGACATCTTCGCGGTGCTGCGTAGCAGGGGAAAGTCAATTCCCCAGGCTGCACGGATAATAAAGGCCAGTTTCTATGTGAAGTTCGAAGATTCTAAGACGCCTCGCACGGTGTCAGTCCGGCCATCTAATATCGCCCAGTTCCAACGAGACGGTGATGGTGAACTCGTGGAAGCATGGCTGCGTGTGCGTGGTTTTGTAATAACGCCTGGGAATGATGATGAGACAGAATAGCTTCTGGTCGGCGTGTGAGGAGATACCAGGCGCTACGGCGGTTGAGGCAGAATGGCGGATAAAGGCAGGATCCGGTTATGAAACGGCCAAGGCATTTCTAAAACCAAGGCAGGAACTTGCTTGCTGCTATCCCTGCACATCAAGGCCGCCATGCACGTGTCATCACCGGGTTGTTGACCACGGTGGGGGTAGCATTGTGGCGGTCTGTGTCTGCGAGGGTCAGGGATGCCGGAATGAACAACTCACAAAGACAGACCTCGTAATCTATGAACTGAACACCCGCAAACTCTGTGACGCAATTGGCCAAGCACTTTCGCTGGCGGTGATTTCGGCAGTGATTACTCAAGGCGTCGTGGATTTCTCGCCCATTATAAATACAACGCATGTGGGATATGATCAGCCAACTATGGGTTACAGCTTCCCTGTCTATCTCACCGTGCAAAATGACAGCGACGCATTCTACTCGGTAGTGACCACACTCGTGGCGACGAACGAGACACCCTTCGTCCTAGTCACTCCTACGCCTGACTGGATCACACCTGGTATTCGCTCGCTGGTCGCTTTGAGGAAATCGCTGCTTCTCACAGTTCCTGATGTGCTTCTGTTTTCTGAGACTGGGCTAGTCATTGCTAGTCCTGCCGTCCAGATGATGCTGGAGAGATTCCACACAGGAGCCCTTCCATCCGCAAGTGAACAGTCATCGATGCGGTTCTTCCTCACTCCGGCTGGCTCCTCGTGGGCCGACGTGAAGATTAGCTTTATATATGGTGATAAGGTGGCTATCAAGGTGAAGCATATAACCGGCACATTCAACTGGGGCGAAATGGGCATGTCGAACAAGAAGAATGGCGATCCAACAGCGCAGTGGGAGCTCCTTACTGCTTTTGCTCGCGGGCACGGGACGCTGGACTGGACAAGCTCTAATGCACACCTAAACAACCAGAAGCGAAAAGAGATACTGGCAAAGAACCTGCAGGCATTCTTCCGCATTGAAGGTGATCCCTTCACTTACGACAAACAGATAAAAGGCTGGGAGACCAAGTTCGCTATCGAGCCGGATTAGCACGAAGTGCATCCGCATCCACGTAGCTCCAGCAAAATAAGGTTGGAGCTACGTGGTAGATATGTTCTAGATAATCATTCTGGCCATCTGTCATATCTTGCACTCATTATTGCAATACCTGTGGCGCTTAGGGCGCTTGTGGCACTATTTCCCTATAACCCCCTATGGTATTTCTATTTGTACATCATACACCCCCTGTACCCCATCCCTCGCGCGTAACGACTCCTTAGGAAATAGCGCCACAAGAGCAACAAGCGCCACTAAGGCAGTGGGTGAATAATAGATTTCGGGGTAGATACTGTCCATCCCCCCATTGTGGTCACATGGTGAGATGTTGTTCAACAGGTCGCCGTTCTTTTCGATACAAAGACTCGCCCCTATTATAACCACACGGTGGTTGAGGGGGAGATCTTATGTCTGCTTGTCCGCTAATAGCCATCGTCACGACATGTCTGCAACTCGATACCTATGACACTATGATGGATATGTCACTATACTCTAGGAAGTCGTAATGCGCGCGAGAGTGGGGTAAAGGAGGTGCTGATATTAGTACCATAGGGACTTATAGGGAAATAGTGACAGATACGTCACTGCGTCATGTTTGATGAATGCTACTTATGCCTAGATCAATGAGTGCTGACATCCCGATAATGCGGCGGACCTCCCTGATATGCGACGATGTTCGGCCACACACCAGCATTTGAACCCACAATCGGCGTCACATGATTTGAATACCTGTCGCACGTTTGTGCTACTGACAGTTGACTGTCACGATCATGTTGTATCTCAAGACATATGACACTATGATGGATATGTCACTATACTCTAGGAAGTCGTAATGCGCGCGAGAGTGGGGGTAAAGGAGGTGTTAATATTAGTACCATAAGGACTTATAGGGAAATAGTGACAGATACGTCACTGCGTCATGTTTCATGAAAGCTACTTTTGTCTGGATCAACGAGGTCTGACATCCCCCTAATGCGGCTGACCTCCCTGATATGATGCGACGGTGTTCGGCCACACACCAGCCTTTAAACCCACAATCGGCGTCACTTGATTTAAATTACAGCTTTTAACATGTCGCACGTTTGTGCTACTGACAGTTGACTGTCACGATCATGTTGTAGCTCAAGACATATGACACTATGATGGATATGTCACTATACTCTAGAAAGTCGTAATGCGCGCGAGAGTGGGGGTAAAGGAGGTGTTAATATTAGTACCATAGGGACTTATAGGGAAATAGTGACAGATACGTCACTGCGTCATGTTTGATGAATGCTACTTATGCCTAGATCAATGAGTGCTGACATCCCGTTGTTGCAGCAGAATTCTCTGATCTAATGCGAAGATGCCGCCAAGCGCACCCCATCTTCTGTGGCCATAGTCAGATGATAAGAGTTAACCTTGTGACCCTATATCCCAGCTATTTACCGATCCCACTAGGCATATGTGGGTTATACTACCAGCGCCAGGGTAGCCATCTCGAACAGCACAGAAACAGCTCCATGAGGTTCTCAACACGAATGTCCACTAATTAATTAGGCCCGATTTCTCCCCAAAATCCGCTCAATATCCAAGATTCCGCTAAGCGACCAAATGGAGCCTCCGTCTGTTTCGTGCTCAGAGATACCTACCATCTACCCAAATATCACCATTTCCGACACTTTTCATTATTCACGCGTAAATATAAATTGGGGGACATGATTAATCACCCCTTTTGGAGATGACACCAATGTGTTTGCTGGATATGATACCAAGACAGGAGCCGCGAACCGAGATGATGAGTGGTGGAAGAACAGGTTGCGTCACTATGCCTGATGAAGGGGGATTGCCAATTGACGCATCTATGCCAAGTTCATTCGACACAGCATCTGTCACATATCCAGGCAGTGAACCAGGCTGCACAGTCCAAACGCCGTATCCCTGCGACCTGCTGTATGTCTCTACAAATATGGAGTTCATTGAAGCGGACGACATCCGCTGTGGATATGAGGTGATGCTCGGTAACTGCTTTAGGCTTCTTGACGCGAATTACTACGCATGGCTGCGTGACGGAATGAACGGTGCGAAGAAGACATACGAGGCCGGGCAAACGAGCGAGGCAACATACAACGCCATTCGCAGCAGATTCAACGTGATCCACGAATGGGCTGCAGAGCATATCGGGCAGAAGCAACTGCTTGATGCCACCAAGAATTTGAAGCCAGGTCGCTATCTACCCCCATCGAAGGGCTCTTTGAAGGCGTCAAGAATGCGTGAACACATGTCCTGTGTGCCTTCCGAGATTGAGAATGCTTTGCAACTTGAGCTCCCGATGCAGAGCGGACCAGAATACCTATTCCCGAAGGCAAGCAATCTGCCCTGCACGGCAAATGTGACACAGCAGGCATATGCCCAGGTGAATGCGATCCGCAGTAGAGCCATATCACTTGGTTGGACAGAGGCCAGCCTATTTCAGAACCGTGGTCAGTACCGCTTCCCTTACAGTCAGGACTACGGCCTGGTCTGTTTCCTAAGCTGCGGAGGAGTGAAGCGAACCATAGGGGAGGTAAGCGCACAGGTGATCCAGATTGTTGAGAAGCAGCAGAACAGGAGCCACTGCTTCTACAACATGAACGTGCCTCAGCCGTGGAACTCGAGGATAACGGAGTGAGCGGGTGCACAGGGAAGGTCAGGCTGCGCATGTTTCATCTGGAAGAAGCAATGATGATCAAGGCCTTTTGTGTGGTTAGTGGAAGATCCAAGCACGGACGCTGGGCACCCACCGTATTCCGGCACTGTTTCGCTCACGTTACGAAACCTGCGCGGTTGTTGCATGGGTGGGGTTAGTTTACGCATCGGTGGCATGGGCGGCAAGCTAGCCGAAGCGAGCGATGCAAGTGGTCTAGGGTTTCAGATTCGGTGCAGTCAGTGCATCAACCATGCACACAAAGCGAAGGGAGGAACAAAGCAGCCTGCAAGCCACGCCTTGCTCCCCCACTCAGCCGGTTAGAGTCGTGCCAATATCCGTTCAGTCAGTCTGGCAAGCGGCATCCACCGGCTCCGCATGATCAGTAGTGGAAACAGAATTACCACCACTCCTCCCGATGGGCACGTCTTTGGGAAGCGGTAGCTTTGCAATGTGGCCCTGATCTACGCACCACACAAGAAACATGCGCAGCACACGAATGGTCTTCGTCACGGTTGGCACGGCGCGATCACGTCCGCTGGGCAGTTTCAGGAGCGCGTCCGACTTCAGGAACTTGCCTACGTGCAGGGCCAGGATGGACGTCAGTTTACGCTCATCACCAAAGAAGGCTGTGATCTGCTTTGCGTCCTGCGAGTAAGTGTAAAGTGTCCGCTCGCTCTTGCCCTCTGTTTTCAGGTGCTCCAGGTAGCAGTTCATCGCCTGGCTTAGAATCATCTCCGACATGTGGTGCCTCCAGTTATCTGTTTATGGTGCAGTCTGTTAATCCGCTGCGCATCACATTCATAGCTTCGTTCGAGGGATGAAAGCAAGTCGCGATGTAAGAATTTGTGGTATCAACGCAATAACCACGCAAAACTACCTGGATGTCAAAAGAACTCGATAACTCTCCAAGGAACCGCCTCACAGCACTTGATGTTCGCACGCAATAATGCGTTCATTCATGATGAGCACAGCACATACTGTTCAGCGTGCTCAGGAGGCGACCCTTGATAGACTTTCGAACCTTACGATTTGGAATCGAGATAGAGACAGTAGGTGCCACGCGCAGCTGTGTGGCCAGAGCTATACAGTCGGTAGTAGGCGGTGACGTGAAGCATGTAGGAGTGCCCACTGGCTACGACCCCTATGAGGTCACAGACTTCAAAAACCGCATCTGGAAAGTGGTGGCAGACAGCTCCCTCTCAGATACAGAATACGAAAAGCGGGCTGAGGTAGTGAGCCCGATCCTCTGCTACTGCGATCTGCCTGAACTCCAGGAAGTGATCCGTGCCGTTAGGCATTCAGGTGCAAAGTCCAGTGTGCAGTGTGGAGTCCACGTTCACCTTGACTGCAGTGAGTTCGACGGAAACAGCCTGATCAATCTCGCGAAGCTGTATCACAAACAGGAAGCGCTCATTGTGAAGGCGTTTAGCGTCAGCGAGCAGCGCATGATCCGATACGCCAAACCCATGGATCCAAGGTTTATTGCCCGCATAGAGAAGTGCAAGAAACGCGACGTCAGCGCAATCAACTCGCTATGGTATGGCTATGAGAAGCCAAACCCAGGACGATATGACGTTGAACGCTACGCTGCAGTCAACTTTACATCTTACCTGGTTCGGCGTAGTGTGGAGTTCCGGCTGTTTGGATTTCCCACCGAGAAGCTGCATGCAGGCATGGTAAAGGCCTGGGTGACCTTTATACTGGCACTCGGGGCACGAGCACTTAACTGCCGGTGCACATCGAGTCGCAGAAGGGAGTTTGATCCAGAGACGGCGCGCTATGATTTCAGGGTGTTTGCGGTGATTAACCTGGGCATCATGGGGCCTGAGTTTAGCAGTGTGCGACGTCATTTACTGGCTAACCTGAGCGGTGACTGTGCATACAAGCATACAAGACCAAGCGTGGACACCTCGAAGAAGGAGGTGGTCGCATGTGCGGACTAACGGGGATTCTAAAGACGAGTGAGCGTAGAAGCCGGAGGGAGATCAATACGATCTCCAGTCTATTCACTCAGCTGCTCATTGGAAGTGAACACCGCGGCCCACATGCCACGGGTGCCGCGGTTGTCAGTGAGAGCGGTGAGTATGTTTTGTGCAAAGCTCCCCTGCCGGCATCCGAGTTTGTGTTAAGCGAGGGGTATTGCCAGCTCATATACCAAGTGGCATGTGACACCACGCTACTCATGGGGCACACGCGCTGGCCTACTCGCGGAAGTCATCTGGATAACCGGTGTAACCATCCGCTGGTTGGTGACGGCCACGGTAGTCACCAATGCATCGCCACGCACAACGGAGACATACCTAACCACATGGTGCTGTCTCGCCAGATGGATCTAAGGCGTGAACTGGAAGTAGACAGTGAAGTCATTCTGCGGCTGGCCGAAAAGAATCTATGCAGCTCAGAGATAGACCCGGTGGGCCTCGCGGATGACATATCTCGCTGTCAAGGTCGGCTCTCCGCTGTGGTCATCGCGACGAGTGATCCAACGAAGACACTGCTTGTCAAAGGCAACCAGCCGCTCGAGCTGCGGTTTCACAAGAGACGTGGCCTGATCGCCTATGCTTCTGAAGCCGAGATACTTGACGAGGCGATCGGTAATGCCAGAGGCTGGACGGATATCGAGATCCCGGCATGGCACATCGCGGTGGTGGACACGAGGTCACTCGTAATGCCGTTAACGCTCTACCCCATCCCGTCATTATGGGATGACATTGACTGGCGGCCAAGGCCATGTCGATGACACTTGTTCTTGAAACGGACGGCGGCATCTCTGAGTTTGTGATGAAACCCATTGACAGGAAGAGCCGCCAGGCGACCACGAAGAGAGTGGCTGTGGACGCTCAAGGCCGGGAATGCAGCCGGGCGCTACTCACACGCGATGAACTTCTCTTAGGATCTGGATCAGTGACAGACAACTATGAAGACAAAGACGGCAACAGTGTAGAGCACGGCGAGGTGATGCAGGTCGACGCGTGTGGTCATACGCTTCTAAACTTGCCAGCGACAATCGGTAGAACGCAGAGACCGGTGGGGCCTGTCGAGGTAGAGCTGCTGCTTGAGCACACGGTCATGAAAGCATATGTGCTCTTGTCGGCGGTGATTGCTAATGACCTGCGCGATTCGCTTGCGGCCTTAGACGTCTATCAAGTGGCATTCAGACCCAGGGCGTCTGTCATAGACCACCCGGCATTCATGCTGGCGAATTCATCTGGCATATTCCTGCTTCAGTGTAGGCCCTGCCTCACACAGTTTATACGCCTTGACCAACCTGTGATACAGGACAGCGAGCTGGACGACGAAGAGGAACTCTGGGACGACTGGCAGATGAGTAGCCAAGCAGATTCCATCGGAGGTGACGCGTGGTAAAGATGCGAAGGATCCGGCTTGCTGACCACAAGGGACGTGACGCCACAGTGCTACTCGTGCCAGTTGGTGAGAGTGTGAAATACAAGCATCAGGATACTAGCGGTAATCCCGTGCACTCCGTAAGGCGGGTTCGTGCAACGAGTAACACGTGTTCGGATGCGCTGTTTGCCAAATACTCAGACCCCGACGAACTGTCGCGGGCGCTTATCGCGGGTGACCCAGATGTTGACTTTGAAATGACGGGGCGAGTGACTGGCCCCTGCGACAGAGTTCACATAGACGGTGACGGGCAGGTTCTTTACGCACCCTCAGTCATGCAGGTGCGCTGTGCCCCAGACGGGTTGGAATGTGAGCGAAGGCCAATCACCATCCGTGCATCTAACTTGGTCACCCCCACTGCTCCGGTTTGGTCAGGTGTGTTACTGCCGCGAGCTGAACTTGTCAGGAAATACGCACTCACTCGGGGCTATCAAGTGGTGCATTCTAACGCCTTGGAGTTTGACTTCCTGTTTGGTATCGCGTCCTTTCTGGATGAACGAAAAGCTGCAGTCCAGGTCGGATCCGGCAGACGTGGTAACGGGCCATTAATCTTTGAGCGTAACGGTCTATCCTTCCGCGGTTTCCTGGACGGCCGGGTACAGGCTGACGCGATGCGGCTGGTTCTGTATCTGGCGGCCTTCGATCTATCTGCGCAGGAGCAGCGATGATGGAGAACAATGCATTCGTCGTAGCCGCTGTTTCTAAACAAGGAGCTGCACTTGGCACTGGACGCATCTATCCGGCTGGCTCACTTCGTGATGCAGATCTGGCCACACTACTCTCACTATATAAATGTAATGTAGCCGGGGCATACACAAGCGTATCGCCAGACGCCATCGCCACGACTATTCCGAGCGGGTGCCACATGGCATCCACCAAGATTGACGGTGAGCAGTGGTTTCTGTGCAGGAGTGATGCCTACACCTATCTGGCGTCCCCCGGTGGCAAGATCATTACCGGTGTGCCCATCACGGCGGAAGCAGACATACTGCTTTCAGATTGGAACGGAGTGCTCGCTGGGGAGCTCTACGCCACTGTGGACACAGGCAGGCCAAGCGTATTCAGTCTGCATTCGGCTCTGGGTGGAGGGACTGATGCGCAGATAGAGCGGCTCAGATTTGCCGCGTTTGATATTCTGCGAGGCGGTGACGGAGATTGTCAGCTGCTGCCATTTACGAATCGGGCACGACACATACAGGAAATGCTAACTGGCTCTGAGCTGCTTCATTCGGTTGACTTTACCGAAATAGATGGACCCCTCGAAACTCAGCGGTTCTTCGAAAGCAGAGTTCAGTCAGGCGCGGAAGGGATTGTTGTTCGCTGCGGTGATGGACGTATATTCAAACTGAAGCCGAGGATTATGATCGATGCGGTGGTGGTGGCCTACACAGAAACATCTCAGGGTGTCAGCGAACTGCTGCTTGCCTTGATGCCTGAAATGCAGCCCAGCGAAATGAAGCCCGGCGAAATACAGACCATGCAAATCATTGGCCGCGTGGATATTGGCTTCCGCACAAATGAAAGGCGCGAGCTTGCGGATCGCCTGAGCCAACTGAAATGCGAGTCTGCCATTAACTTGTCAAGCCGAAGTTCACATCCATATGTATGGGTGCGCCCGCAGATTGTTGTAGAGGTATGCTGCCACGAGATTTTGTCTACCAGCAGTGACGGCGAACCAATCCGACGCTGGCGCGTGACTCACAACAACGATGGCTGGAAGTCCACCGGCAAGGCAGCAAGTATCAGCATGCGCGATGCCGTCTTCATTCGTGTTCGAGAAGATAAGGTAGCGAAACTGCCGGATGTCCGCTGGTTACAGGTTGCTGACATTGTTGATATATCTGCTGCGAATATAGATCTCACAGATCTACCGAAATCCGAAGTGATCCGCCGCGAGGTCTACACGAAGGCCATCCGCCACTACGGGGTAGCCGTGCGGAAGGTCGCCGTCTGGAAAACTAACAAGGAAGATGCTGACCCGCGCTACCCGGCATACGCAGCCCTGTTCACAGACTACTCCCCTGCTCGTCAGGAACCCGTGCGGACTGAACTGCGAGTGGCCTGTAGCGTGGAACGGATAATGGTAACTGCCGACAACTGGCTTGCAGTAAATGTGAAGCGCGGATGGCAGTGCGTGGCCACGATGAGTAATGTGGTTGCAACAGATATTGCGACAAGTAGTGAAGACACGATTCCTCCCCTTCATACCACTGCTAGCTCACATTCACTTTCTATTAGCTTTGCACGAAGCACGTCTCCCACATTCGCAGTCGTGCGTAGGAGGCTTGATGCACTCTCTGAACTGGGTGAGCTAAGCATCACAAAGGACGATGCAGGCAG
The DNA here is from genome assembly GCA_963677485.1 of Armatimonadota bacterium. Classification (GTDB taxonomy): domain Bacteria; phylum Armatimonadota; class HRBIN16; order HRBIN16; family HRBIN16. The sequence continues at coordinate 4,998,492 of OY781964.1, forward strand.
GGAAGTCTGGTTTGAACTTCATGTTCGTGCTGGGCTTGTGGAGCATTACAGACGCATCACTAATCTGCTTACGCTGGTCAAACGCTGGAAGAGCATCGAAGTTGTGCTAGACGGTGAGACACTCGACCGGCATACACTCGATGATGTGCTAAACCGCATTGAAGAGATCCGGCAGTGCTGGAGCAGGCGTAAAGCCGCAGGCCCTGCAGGTTGCCGTCGTGACTGCACGCTCGGTTGCCGGAGCCTGCGTATTACGGCGTCTCACAGGTTCCTCGAGGGGGCGTTCATCACAGAGCCGCAGTGGTATACCGTGGGTAAGTTCGAAAGCGGACAAGTGGTAGTTGACAAAGCAGGGCTAGTGGCTCAGTTAGACTGGCGTCGAAACAAGCTGGTTGACTGCTGTCCATGCTTTGATCAGGGCAGCGTGCTATCCGCTGTTGAATCATTACCGGAAGTCTTGTCGCCAGAAAACCCTAGCTACCAACTGGTATACAAGCGCGATGATGGACTTGCAGCCTGGGTGTGGCCAGAACATGCACCGATGCCGTCGAGACTTGATGCTCACGGCGTGCAGATGCGCAGTCCACAATCGGGTGAGCAAAACTTCGGCGTCACAACATTAGCGTCGCCATCTACTCACTCGTCTCCATCTCGCCTAATTCCTGCGGCCAGCTACGCCGATGTATGCGGACAGGACGATGCAGTCCAAACCGTGCGCGACCTAATAGAGCTACCAATGAGACATGCACATATGTTCGAAGCGGTTGGTGTATCGGCTAAACCCAGCGGTGTGATTCTCGCAGGCCCTCCTGGCACGGGTAAGACACTTCTAGCTCGTGCAGTTGCAGGTCAGTGCGGTGCTCACCTCGAGATAGTGTCAGGGCCAGAGTTATTGAGCCCGTATGTCGGTGCAACGGAGCAGGCACTACGCGAAGTATTCGAACGCGCCAGTCGTAACACGCCATCGCTTATTCTGTTTGATGAACTGGACAGCATTGCTCCGTCACGTGCAACTGCCGATGCTCATCACCAGCAAACGCTCGTGGCACAACTACTCACCCTACTCGACGGCATTGAAGGACGAAGTGGGATATCGGTGCTGGCGACAACTAACCGTCCGAAATCCATAGATGCCGCACTGCGCAGACCGGGTCGGTTCGACCAAGTTGTCATGATGAAACTGCCCGACCTTCATGGCAGGTCTGGGATACTTCGGCATTACCTGAAGCCGCTCAAGCTGGATCCGTGTATTGATTTGGATCTACTCATCGGCGATCTCGCCACATTGATGGACGGCGCATCCGGTGCTGACCTGGAATATCTATGCCAGTCAGCAGCCCGTGCTTGTGTGAAAGAGGCAGTTGTTGCCGGACAGAGCGATTCAGAAACTATGATAGCGGAGCGTCATCTTCGCGTGGCTACTCTGGAATATGCATCGTCGCATAGTGTGTAGGGGCAGTGTGTATCCTGGATTTACTATGCCCCCCTGTATCCACGGCGGTGGTGAGAGAAATAACTAACGTAACGAAATACATGCTCTAACACAACCTATTCCTTGAGTGATGTTGAACCGCAACACATTACCATCTACACTTAGTGGATACACCAAGCTATGGTTGCCATAATCTATCATCCCCCCTAATTAGCCGTCCTCAAAGTCCTCCATCGAAATTTCGATGAACATTTTCCAGATATCAAAGCAATTTAGAACGAATTTCAGACCCATGATTCTTACCATTCCACGCTCAGTCAACACACATATTACGCAAATCAGTGGTCATCCCCGTTAGTCTCCATCGAAATTTCGACATTCAGGTTGTATGGTTCGGCGAGAGCAACCCACAAGTTTTTGGGACACTCGAGAGCTGAACCGAGCAGGAGAACAAATGCATACAACCAACTGTTTCGAAGCTCTGGATAGCTACTGTGTATCGCTCATACATCTGAAGGCCTGCCGCCTTATAGGCAACTACGGGTATACCAAATCCGACAAAGATGACATCGAGCAAGAGCTCGCCCTGCACCTGCGCCAAAGCCTTCCGAGATATAACCAAGCCCGTGGCACCCTGAAGACCTTCGTCAACTGCGTGCTGGGTAACAAGATCCGAAGCATGATCAGGGAACACGTAACCGATCAGTATGACAGCCGTAAGAATGGCCCATCACTAAGTGATCCCGTTGCGCAGGAATCGGGGGAACGCCTTAACCGGGTGGACATCATCGACTCAGATGACTACTTGATTCGCATGGGCAAGATATCGCGCAGGGAGTGCGAGTTAGTCGAACTGCGCATCGATGTGGAGCGTGTGGTATCGAGGCTGCCGGTGAATCTACAGGAACTCTGCGAACAGCTTAGCCGGCAGAGCATCGCTGATGTAGCTCGTGAGACCGGATGGAGCCGCGGCAAAATCTATGACATGAAGCAGGTAATTCTTGACGCATTCATCGAAGGCGGACTGGACGAATGGGTATGAAGATGAAGCTAAGAGATACAAGGTGTAGCACAAAACCTAACTCTCACACCAACTGGATAGCCCTATCACAACGCATCTGCACGGCGACAGAGATACTCGCCACTGGCATGATGCGCCATAAACTCCGGTGTCAGGCTGTGAAGAGAGGTGAATCACGCCACTCAGTAGAAAAACTTGATGTTTTCGCAAATTCATGCGTGAATGCAACAAACCGGATCCGAAGGGAGAGAAAACAATGAGTGCTTTTAGGAGAGGTCTGAAGGGCCAGTTTGAAACAGGGCTGGCTCAGCACGGCACTACAGTGTCCATGTCCTCCGGCTGCCCGTGTCCATCAACATCAATATCACGAATGACGCATTTACAAACAACGGAGAAAAGATAACCTATGAATCGCTCCACACTCAGACAGATCGCAGACCTACCCAATCTGACTACCCCCGAACTCCAGGAACTCTGGAAGACCCTGAACGGCAAAGATGCACCGAGCTGCTCACGCGGCTACCTCATTAGAAGACTGGCTTACCGCATACAGGAGATCGCCTTCGGTGGGCTGTCCACTCAGACCATGAAGCTCATGGGCAAGGTTCTCGAAACCTACGGCTACGATGAGAACGGATGCAGGATCAACAAGTCGAAGAAGGCAGGAAAGCGTGCCAACGGAATGCCGATCATCGGCACGCGTCTGCTTCGTGAATGGAAAGGCACCTCGTACGAAGTGGTGATTGTGAACGGCGGCTGTGAATATAAGGGCGTGAAGTTCAACTCCCTCACCGCTGTGGCCACATCAATCACAGGCACACACTGGAACGGACGTTCCTTCTTCGGGTTACAGAAGCTGTTTCGAAAGAAGGCTACCAAGAAGGTGAGTGCCGTTCAGAGTGACGACAATTGAGCGGTAAGCCAGTCGATAAAAGAACAGCGAGTAGCAATACCTCTGTGGCCACACTGGGAAGAAGCAGCAAGAGCACAAGCAGCAAAACATCCATCAGGCCACCAGGCCCAGCACCTAAAGTGCGCTGCGCTGTCTACACCCGTAAGTCCACAGAGGAAGGCCTCGAGCAGGAGTTCAACAGCCTGGACGCCCAGCGCGAAGCGGGCACATCATACATCGCCAGTCAGAAACATGAAGGCTGGTATTGCCTCGATCAGCTGTACGACGATGGTGGATTCTCAGGTGGTACCATGGACCGACCAGGGCTCGAACAGCTTCTGCGTGACATCGAGAACAACCGCATCGACTGCGTGGTGGTCTACAAGGTAGACAGACTCTCACGCTCCCTACTCGACTTCTCAAAGATCATGGATGTGTTCGACCGGAACGGCGTCTCCTTTGTCTCAGTCACCCAGATGTTCAACACCAGCACATCCATGGGTAGACTGGTGCTTAACGTGCTGCTCAGCTTCGCGCAGTTCGAACGTGAGATCATCGGCGAACGCATTCGTGACAAGATCGCGTCCTCCAAACAAAAAGGCCAGTATACGGGAGGCACTCCCCCACTTGGCTACAACGTCCATCCCGAAAAGACACAGCTCATCGTAAACCCTGATGAGGCGATCACCGTGCAGACCATCTTCACACGCTACTGCGATACGAGTTCACCGCTTAGAGTAGCACTAGAGTTAAACGCGGCTGGCATCACCACCAAAAGATGGGTCACCAAAGGTGGTATCCTGCATACCGGCCGGCCATGGGACAGAGGCCACATCTACCGCATCCTGCACAACCCGGTCTATGTCGGAAGAGTAAAGCACAGGGAGAACATATACCCCGGGGAGCATGAGGCGATCATCGAGGTTGATCTCTGGGACAGAGTGGTCGCCATGCTTAAAGAGAATGCTCTACATGAAGAGGCGCAGAAGCGCTCTCTTGTTCCCTCTCTACTTAAGGGTATCATCAGCTGTGGTTACTGTAACAGGTCTATGTGCATGATCTCCACAACGAAAGATGGAGCGAGGTTCAGATACTACAAATGTATCAAGGCGGTGAAGAGCGGATGCCAGGCCTGCAGCGTAGGAGCTGTTCCTGCCGGTGACATCGAGGGGGCGGTGATCGCGCAGCTTCGTGCCGTCTTCAAGTCGCCAGAGATCGTGGCGAAGACCTTCCGATCGACCAGGGTGATTGAGACGAGTGAGATAACCCGACTTGAAAGCGAGAAGGCGTGTCTGGAGCGGGGCATGAAGAGGCTGCAGGACAGTGCTGCCAAACTGATCAACGGTGACCTGTCCAGTAACGCAACCAGCACGGAGGTGCTGCGTATCAACAGCGAGTTCATCCAGACGCAGCGCAGGCTTCAGGACACGAGCGAGGAGTTGTCCGAGATGCTGCTGGAGATGACCACGGAGCAGAATGTGGCGAAGGCGCTTAGTGACCTTCACCCGATCTGGGATGAGCTCTACCCCTCTGAGCAGCACCGCATCATTCAGCTTCTTATTGAGCAGGTCACCATTAAGCTAGGTGGTATGGAGATACGCATGCGCACCGAGGGGGTTCACTCGCTGATCAGTGAGCTTCAGGAGACTGTAGACGCCAAGACAGAACGAAGTAGATAGGAGTAGATAGATATGAATAGGAGTAAACAGATATGAACAACGACGCATCTTATGACATCGATGATATCGGCATTGTGTTTACCGTACCACTGGCGATAAAGCGCAGATCCGGTCGGAGGCAGGTGATCACGCCGCCTACCGGTGCCGGTGGTAAGGAGATCGTGCTGGCACACCAGGAGGCGATCGTGATCGCGATCGCCCGGGCGCACCGGTGGCGTAACCAGCTTGAGGACGGCACATATGAGTCTCTCACCGATCTGGCCACGCACATAAACCAGGATATCTCTTTCACCGCGAGGCTATTGCGACTCACGCAGCTTTCACCGCGAGTGATCGAGTCGATCTTCGCCGGCGAGGAGCCAGACGGTCTGTCACTCAATACGCTCACGAAGCTGTTACCTGTGATCTGGGAGGAGCAGGAGGCGGAGCTGGGGTTTCCGATGTAGGGTGCTGGTTCATTTTACTCTGGCTACAGGCCCGATCATTGCAGGTATGTGCTGGTCGGGCCTTGTTGCGCGGATGTATGGCGAGTGGTCTGCATCGCTTGCGCACTCAGTGTGGCCACGGTGATGACTGCATGATTCCGCATTGACCCAGCATCGGTAAATGGCAAGATGATAGAACTCGTCATCATACGTCGCTTTCGTCCTCATACAATATATCACCACAGGTCTCAGATCAACTTGCCCAACTGGCTAATTGCGCACTCGGAGATGGGCGGAGAAGGCTCTACTGGGTGGGGCTGCAACTATGTCAGCCAGTGCAACACACCCATCGTCACACTACCCGTGCAGCCGCAAGCGCCAGTCGCCCTGCCAGGTTCTAGTAACCCCAAGCTGGTCGGTAAACCGCACATGCACATGCTTGCCGTCTGCCTTTGCGAACTCCGCAGGAAGCTGCCAGGCATCCAGATAGTAGCTCCGGCCGTTTCGCAGTTTGATTTTCCAATCTGGCGACTTTTTGCCCTCCATCTCAATCCACACAGTAAGAGTGACGGGCTGATCATCAATGGCGGGCCAGGCGGCCCACAGCTCCAGCCAAGGCTTGCCCTTGAAGCTACGTAGTTTGCCCATGATGATAGGCTTCTGCTCGTATCGGTCGCCATCAGACTTATTCATTGCGATCACAGGCAGGTCGAACCAGCACCACTTGAATGGCCCTTCATGGATAGGATCTAAAGCACCATATCGATGAGCGGATTTTACTATGTATTCAAGCACACCATGAGCGTTATATTTCCAATCTTTGGTGTAGTCTGCTCCTGGGGCTCCCGGTCTAGTATTCAGTTCAGAGGCCCACATCACATAGTTGTCGGCAGCGAATAGTGACATGCCTGTAAACAGTTCTATCTGCCAGCCAGGAAGCGGCCGGTCATTCTGTTGAATACCCTGAGTACCTTCATTGCAGATTCGCGTCCAGGCACCCACCTTTACATTGGATAGATAAGGCCGCCTGATGGTGCTGTCCGCGGGGTACTGGCCAGCGATGCGGTGATGCATCAGGTAGAGCCTGATCGCCTGAACGTAGATGTCCTGCAGGCAATGCTCTGCCTCTCCAGGTTCCAGCGTCAGTGTATGGCCGTAGCATTTCGTGGTGGTGAGATCACTAAACTCAGGAACACCTTGCTTTAGGATCAAGCGGCCATCTGAACCCCGTTTATAAAGCGGTTCGTTGCCCCATATAGCACGCATATAACCATCGGTAGAAAGCACACCGTGGAACTCATTACATATCTTTAGGGTGGGGTCATTATCTCTCAAATAGTCTTTTTCAGGCAGCAGATATTCGGGTAAACCCGACCCTCCCCAGCGTAAGGATGTGTAGAAGGCACCGACTTCAAAGGTGTATTGTCCATAGGTAATAGGGCAAACCCTGATGCCCGTCTCTTTCAACGCGGCTCTGGCGTAACCCTCATACAACCAACCGAAGCAGTCCCGCTGGTGCTCCCATCCGCCGGTGGCTTCGATGTCAAAGCACGGGTAGAGCACCCCTTTGCGTTTGTAGTCGGTGGGTTCCCTCTCGGCGTTCCAGGACAGTTCACCCAAGGTCAAGAAGGCCTCGCGGTTGTTGGAAAAGAGATGCTCTTTATGAAAAAGACGCAGGGCCGCAATACGGTCGTCTTTGGGGTTTTTCTGTTCCAGCTCATTGGCCAGCCTTTCAGCGTGTCCCCAGAAGAACGGGTCGCCCATCAGTTGGTGCTTCTGGGTATACGGCAGGTTCCGCACATCGGTGGGGGCAGTGCCAATGCGAAAGTTAGGCACCGCTTCCACGGAGGTGATGCCGCGCGTGAAATGCTGGTTATCGGCCCAAGTGTTATACCATGGCCCGGAGACATGAATATGGCGGTCACGCATACTAAACTTCGGGAATCTGGTGAATAATGCCACACCCTGTGCGGTTTGCTCAGCGAAGGGATAGTCAATGCCGTATGGTGACGGCACTGTGCGGGTGGCAAACTTCAAATCGGGTGCCGATTGCGTCACCCACGGTTGTCCTAAGTAATCTTTGCGAATCATATCTCTGCTTCAACTCCCGTTTCTTTGTATTTAATGCAAGTAAACTGTGGTATCTGTAGCAATACGTATTGCCGCTACCCTGAACCCTATAACGGCCTGACCAGAAATACACATACGATGAGTAGGACGAGTTAGGCGAGTAGGATGTTCCGGAGTGTCCTGTGACGAGTCTGGCGCCTACTGCTCTCCTGCTCTTCTATCTCCTCCCGCCTAACGCACCGTGATGCTGAGACCCCCAAGGTATAGGAAGTCACCACGGGTGATGTTGACCCGATATACGCCTCGGCCATACTCCAGCTTCAAGCTGAACCGGTAGTTGCCGCCGCCCAGTGACTGCGGCTTTATCTTCGCACTGCCCACATAGTAGTTGCGAGAGTCAATGTAGTATTTCGCCTCAGCATCTGCAAACTGCACAGATACAAACAGCTCCGATGCGGGTATCGCACCCGGTTGCACAGACACGGGTTAGTGTTAAGCAGCATTTGATGTGGAGTGCTCTTCAACAAAGCTCTGGCGGGTTTCAAGCGGCGTTTTGAATCCCATCTTCTCCAATCGCCATGAACGATTGTAAACTTGTTTGAAGTATATCACTGCTTCCCTCACGTCGTCAACGTTCTGAATCACATGTCTGCAAATGACCTGTTCATTTAGTGTCCGGTTGAACCGCTCCACCACTCCATTTGTCTGGGGCTGTTGCACGTAGCTGAATCTAGATGTGATCCCAGCCGCTTGATTTCATACTGGGATTGATCGTGTATCGGAGCAATTTGCGAATCCGTTGCTGCGCACTCAGTGTGGCCACGGTGATGACTGCATGATCCCGCATTGACCCACACTCGGTAGATGATATTCAGATAGCACCTGTCAACTGATACACAGACTGGTCGGTATGCTGTCCGACACTTTTCAGATTTCGCCCGTATATATTAAGTGGAGGGTGTCACTATGCGACCTTGTATTTCTACTGATGTCGCATGCACCGCGAACAGATGTGGACACTACATGCCACCACCATATTCAGTCCCGATATGATGCAACAAGAAGTCACTACTCAAACAATATGCGCAACAACACAGGAGACAGTCCATGATGTCACGAAATGAAACAGCACCAAACGCCAGCGAGGTTCTTCCTAAAGATTTGCTCAAGATTCTTCAAGGCTTCTGTTCTGGGGTTGTATACATTCCACCGAAACTGCTGCAGTCTCAAATCAGCAGAGAACAGATACGCGAATTACACGATAAAGGTATCACTCCTTCAGAGATCTCACGCGAAACCACAATCTCCGTGAAGCATGTCCGGAGGATCATCAAACAAATAAGTGACGGTGTCATGCAAGAGCCGATCGACCGTCAGAAGATATATGGGGTGGTACCTGAAGATATTGTAGCGATGGTGCAGAGTTACGTGGAAGGTGTTTTGTATGTGCCACCAACTACGTCTTCAGTGGTACGGCGGTATTCGCGTGTAAAGAGGCTCCTTCGAGCAGGACACACCATTTTATCAGTCGCCAGTCTGACAGGGATGTCGACTCGTCGTGTCAGACAACTAAGGGACGAGTATGCGAGGGATGTCGCGCCTCCAAAGAAGGTAGTGGTACATAAGGATGTGCAGAATGGATCCTTCCAAAATATCGCCAATGAGGCTATGGGTCAAAGTCAGGATCCTGATGAGATACCGCCAAGGCTCTGTCCGCTGTGTGGAACCCCGGTGGAACCGCATGAGAACACCTGCGTAGTATGCAGCAGACCAACCAAAGTTAAGGATGATCCCGATGTCCTCGTTCTTAGCCATTTCCCATTCGCATACCTCGACCGTAAATTCTGACATGATGCTAATCCCCAGTTGCTAATCTCCGCAACACGGCTGCATCAACTGCACATCCGTGTGCACAATTTCAATACCCTGCAAATCATGATTCAGAAAGTGAAATTTTAAGTAAACAAATGTCCCTGTTTTTGGCATGTAGGATGCCAGATTGCATTTAGGCTGCAGGCCCGATTATCACAGACGCACGGTGGTCGGGTCTTGTTGCGCAGATGTGGGCGAGTAGTATGCAACGTCGCATCGTGTCTAGATGCAGAATTGATTCTGAATGCATCGCTTGTGCACTCCGTGTGGTCACAGTGATCGCGAAGGCAACACGAGGTAACTCATAACCTCCGTAATCCGCAAGATTTCATCACTGAACTCACGTAGACGTCAGTAACAACTGAGGCTTGCGCTCTTGTTGCGAACTTGAATCGCATCTTTACGCATGTTGCAAATCCACGTACAAATCCGCGCAACACTGTTGCATAAACTGTGCATCAACTACACATCATGTACACATCCGTGTACACAAATTCAAAACACTGCAAAAACACGATTCAGAAAGTGAAATTTTAAGTAAACAAATGTCCTTGTTTTTGACAGGCTTTTGCGGGTTTTAGGCAGAAATCCGCATCACTCTTTCCAAGATATGGGTGGTCTTCATGGTAGTGAAATGACCCATTTCGTGCTCAGAACGGTGTTTTTGGAGTCTTTTTGGGACAGAAACGGGGAGGTTAATTGCGCACTCGGAGATGGGGGGAGAAGGCTGTACATCCCTATGGACACCTCGATAATCCGCCAGATCATTGGCCTGCCAGACCTGACTACCCCTGAGCTCCAGGAACTCTGGAAGACCTTAAACGGTAAAGAGCCGCCAGCCTTCTCACGCCTCTACCTCATCAAGAGGTTGGCCTACCGAATGCAGGAGATCGCTTTCGGCGGCTTGTCTACTTGCTCTATACAGCTCATGGATGAGATACTCGAATCATACGGATTCGACCGATACGGTCGTCTTGGTCCTAGACCGGTGAAGACTAGGAAGCGCACAGACGAAATACATGACAGGCCGAACAAGACAATCATAAACAGCGATGCATCCACCATTACCGATGATATCGGCATCGTGGTTCATGTGCCCCTTACACTTAAACGCCGTTCCGGTCATACGCAGTTGGTGAGGCCAGCTACCGATGCCGATGATATAAACTTCCGACTGGCGCACCAGGAAGCGATCGTGATCGCCATCTCTCGTGCACACCGGTGGCGTGACCAGCTTGAAGACGGAACCTACGACACCCTTTCTGCATTGGCCAAGCAGATATTTCAGGATATCTCCTTCACCTCAAGGCTGCTTAGGCTATCGCTGCTCTCGCCTCGGGTTATCGAGTCGATCCTTACAAGCCGGGAGCCGGACGGTCTGTCGCTACATGCGCTCACGAAGCTGCTACCAATGATATGGGTGGATCAGGAGGCAGAGCTGGGATTCCCTATGTAGGGAGGCACACGAGCCCGGTATTTAGGCTACAGGCCCGATCGATCGCTGGTATGTGATGGTCGGGCTTGCTTGCGCGAATGTGGGGCGAGTGGCGGCATCGTTCGGGCACTCCGCCTTCAAATCACAATTACATCACATGTCTACATATCATCTTGCATACCCGTCAATTGTGCACTCGGAGATGGGGGGAGATGGCTGTACTGCCACCATGAATGCATTCTGGACCAGCTTGCCTTCGCTGTTTATATCCTTGATCTTTATCCGCTTAACCCGATCTTCGATCAGTCATAGATTTTGCTTCTGTGGCCTACAGCAAGAACCAGCACTACCACCTTATCGTCTTCTATGCGGCACAAAATCCGGTAGTCCCCGACGCGATAACGCCAGAGTCCCGACAAATCCGCAAGCAAAGGCTTTCCAAAGCGGCGAGGGTCTTCTTCAGTGTTAATACGCTCACGCAGATAGCTGATGATGTTCTTTCGGGCCTGCGGATCAAGCTTGCGCGCATCACGTATGGCCCGCTCATCCCACTCAATCGTCCACGCCAAGCTCTATCTCCGCTTCATTCATTGTCAGTCTTTTTCCGGGCTTTTCCAGCCGTTCTATCGCAATGTAGGTATCTTCCATATCGTCTATCAGCCGCAGGATCGCTTCTCTGGCGTAATAAGTCTTTGTCCGCCCTGTGCGTTTGGCTAGAGCTGTAAGTCTGTCGTCAATTTCGGCAGGGAGCCTAATGGCCATCATACTTTTCATTTTGGTTGAACCTCCTGTTTGATATACATGTATATCATACCGCGAATACTACATAAGTCAATCCCGAAGATCATTTGATCGTCTTATTAAAATGATCTGTTAAATCGACCGACCGTTGATTCTCGCCATTCGGCCTTGCCTGATTGGGAGCTATCGTGAAGTTAGAACACTCAAAAACCTAAATTGCCGGCATAATTCGACATTTACGGCACATTAGGCTTCTCTCTGCAAGAATCGACTAGTAAGAAAACAGGTCAAAACACCCCGTTTCGTGCTCAAAGTGTCTGTTTGGACTTTTCTCTATTCGTCCATAGGAAACAGAGAATAACGTGCAATAAAGAGACAAAACAGCTGAAAACGAGCCACACATGCCAAATGGCTCGTCCAAAACTATAGAGGCCGTAAATCGGCCGATAATGGGGATTGTGAGCACGTTATTAGTGCGTAAATGAGGAAAAGCCTAGAGCATACATTATCTAGGCTTTTCTCGAAGGTTGTAACGTTTATTAGTTATTGGTGGAGCGTGAGGGATCTAAACTCTCATCCATGATCGATGCAATTCGCATATCTTCGTTATCATTCTTATTGTTATTGTTAATAATAAATTCTCTCGTAACCATGTTCACATCTTGACTGTGAATTTCAGTACCGTGACTGCCATAGTCACCTCAGTAAATATAGTATCAGATACATGGGAATACGGTGATGATAGCATGAATCAGAGAACACGTGGTTCAGGTAACGTAGTGGTATGCCTCATATGGCACTTGCTTATACATTCATTCGGGATAATCCGTATTTATCGCGATTCTACAGAAATGAAAGTACATCGCGTTCGAACAGCTCAGACTCCGATCCGTAGTAAGATCTGCTCTGTGATGTTCTTGAAGTCGATGAAGCATTTAGTTACAGCCACTGCATGGGCACCGATCGCGCCATCAGCGGGTGTCAATTTAAAGATCGGCTTACGCGCATCTTCAGCTAGCGGCATCAGGCTCTGATAGTTCTTGATCAATCCAATTCGGTTTGGATCCTTGTCAGGGTCATCAGCATACTGCGTTTCTTGCAATACATCATTCGCGTATACTTTCGGTATTTTGGATATCCATCGTTGATAGGCTTTGACCGGTCGGCTTCTACGTTCTACATGTTGCATAACTACATATCCTGCAGGCTTCATGTCCCCTGCAGGCATAGGAATATCCATATCCGAAGGCTTAGCGAGTAGTCGCTTGTGCCAATTCTCTCGCCATGTGTGCAAAGTTGGGCCCAAATTCCGAAGGCCCTGTAATGAGAAAAGACCTGGCGAGAGCGGCATCACAACGTAATCGGCTGCAATAAGTGAAGCACGGTTAATCGCACCCAGATTGGGTCCCACGTCCATCAGTATGATGTCTGCGTTAATCGATTCACTCGCATAATGGATGATGCGATGAAATGCAGTGATGACCCGGAAAGCGGATTTATCACCATCCAGGCAGCGTGGCCAACTATCTGAAAGTTTGTCTTCAAACTGCGATAAACCTAGATCCCCGGGTAAAAGATGGATCTGAGGTTGAATCTGTTGCAGGGGTGCATTCGCGATATCTCCCAATCCATCGATGATCGGAGAGATGCAGGAAAGGATACTCTGGTGATGGCCATCCTCTGGCCAAATCATTTCCAAGGTTTCCTCGTCAAGAAACATAGTGGTTAGGTTCGCCTGCGGATCAAGGTCTACTGCTAACACGCGTAGGCCGAGTTCAGCGCACATCCATGCCACATGATACACCATTGTTGTTTTGCCAACACCACTTTTATTATTAAAGAACGTGATAGTTTTCATGGAGCAACCTCCCTGATCGTGGCCAGGAAATACGCCGGTTCATCAATCGTGAACTCAGCAGGTGGGTTGCCGTTTTCGCGCAGAAATCGCTGGGTACGGGAAATACCGCGGCCAAAAGTATTCACATACCCGAGTATTTTCATGGCCTCGGCTATCTTGGGGTTCCGATAGTCGTTCTGATCGGGGAAAGTCGTCGAGGTCACTGCGCCGTAGAGTCCTCCTGCGTTTTGTATCTCGATGCGATCACGAAACCAGTAGAACCGAATAGGGGCATTGGACTGGTAGTCACGATGCATCACAGCGTTCATCAACAACTCTCGTATGCCCATCATGGGGTAAGGGGTGCGGCTAACTTCCGTAAGAGGAGAAATGGTCTCAGGTTGTGATGGAAATAGTGTTTTTAGGAAGTTATCGAGCTCACGGAGTACCGATATTAAATCCCCTTCAAAGCGCCTTTCATCCAGCACATCGGTGTCAAGAGCTTCCCCCTGGAACCGCACATATTGAATGGCTGCTCCCGGAAACCAGTTCGACGGTTCTTGCCCAAATAGTATAGCACCCGCATTAGTAGCGCACTCATCGGCAGAGCACCAGAACCCCAGCGACGCCATCTGTGTGAGCATATCCCGGTGGTTCTCTTGAAGGATCTCAGGTGCAATTGCTGCATTCCGATATGTGAGTTGGAATAGATCCAACACCAGATCATCACGCCCACATCCCCTGCACGGTCTGAGGTCAAACGTGCGTGCATGAGATGCTCTTTTTTCTGTCAGGATACGCTCTTCCTGTTCATTGGCGATCGCCTTTCGGGGGCCTCGGCGTATCCATACGCGTCCACGAAAACGTATGGGCGGCATATCGGAAGGAAGAACCTCTACTACAGCCACATCCCCTTCTGGCAATGATAGTTTATCAACCATGATGGTTGGTAGCGGAACTATCTGTCCTGAATCTGCGTAACTTGACAGCTGTTGCAACAATCTATCGCTAACGTCCACACCCTCAATGGTGCCATTGTCTCGCGCGCCAATCACTAAAAACCCTGGAGAATTACTGCCCGGCATATCATTAGCGAACGCGCATATGGCTTCACATATTTTGTCCGTATTTGATGTCGAAAGAGTTCGTTCCATCCGGGCCGATTCAACATCGGCTAGCAGTTGTCTCAGTTCCTGTTCGTTGATCATCTTGGTTCCTCACCTTCAGCAATGAGCCAGTCGAAACACTAGTTTAGCTCACCGCACCCCGAATTGCTCAGAGCCTATTGTCCAATTATGGCCGTATGCATACGCATTGATAACGATGAGCATCGTGTGCACTAAGCTCCGTCACGGCTGGCATATTACTGTGTGAGGTCTCTTATTGAACGGTTGCTCATCGGACACCTCTACCTGGCAGTAAGTTGCCTGCTCTACATAGATTACTGTACTTTATATTCGCAATTTCCGCCGTAGTATAAGCACTCGTTTCGCCCTTTATCCAGCCTCCATCGAATTTTCGATGGACACTTTCGGGATATTCCATCAATTTCTAACGAGTTTCAGATCCATGATTCCCATTGTTTCATGCTCACTACACCCCGCATCTTACGCCATTCAGTGGTCAACCCTGCTAGTCTCCATCGAAATTTCGACATTCAGGTTTTGTGGTTCATCCAGAAAAGCTCGCATACGTTAAGAGACCATTCATAGCTAAGCCGAGAAGGAGGACCAAAGCTCATCGTCAGCTGTTTCGAGGCTTTGAGTAGCTACCTGATATAGCTCATCCCACGGTGAACCAATGAGCAGAGGGTGATCCGCGCCACTCTTCTGAGACACTTGATGTTTCCGAGAATTCATGGGTGAATGCAACAAGCCGCCACCGAAGGGAGAAAAGATAATGAGCACACCAGTATGTGAAAGGGTCGACACCGGAAATGCACAGTCTACGAACAAAGGAGAAAGATACCCTATGGACACTTCGATAATCCGCCAGATCATTGGCCTGCCAGACCTGACTACCCCTGAGCTCCAGGAACTCTGGAAGACCATAAACGGTAAAGAGACGCCAGCCTTTTCACGTCTCTACCTCATCAAGAGGTTGGCCTACCGAATGCAGGAGATCGCTTTCGGCGGCTTGTCTACTTGCTCTATACAGCTCATGGATGAGATACTCGAATCATACGGATTCGACCGATACGGTCGTCTTGGCCCTAGACCGGTGAAGACTAGGAAGCGCACAGACGAAATACATGACAGGCCGAACAAGACAATCATAAACAGCGATGCATCCACCATTACCGATGATATCGGCATCGTGGTTCATGTGCCCCTTACACTTAAACGCCGTTCCGGTCATACGCAGTTAGTGGGGCCAGCTACCGATGCCGATGATCTAAATTTCCGACTGGCGCACCAGGAGGCGATCGTGATCGCCATCTCTCGTGCACACCGGTGGCGTGACCAGCTTGAAGACGGAACCTACGACACCCTTTCTGCATTGGCCAAGCAGATATTTCAGGATATCTCCTTCACCTCAAGGCTGCTAAGGTTATCGCTGCTATCGCCTCGGGTTATCGAGTCGATCCTTACAAGCCAGGAGCCGGATGGTCTGTCGCTTCACGCTCTCACGAAGCTGCTACCAATGATATGGGTGGATCAGGAGGCAGAGCTGGGATTCCCTATGTAGGAAGGCACACGAGCCCGGTATTCGAGCTAAAGGCCCGATCATCGCATATGCGTGATGGTCGGGCCTGCTTGCGCGAATGTGGGGTGATTGGCGGCATCGTTCGCGCACTCCGCCTTCAATCACAATTACATCATATGTCTACATATCATCTTGCACAGCCAGGCAATTGCGTACTCGGAGATGGGGGGAGATGGCTCTACTGGATCAATCGTCCACGCCAAGCTCTATCTCCGCTTCATTCATTGTCAGTCTTTTTCCGGGCTTTTCCAGCCGTTCTATCGCAATGTAGGTATCTTCCATATCGTCTATCAGCCGCAGGATCGCCTCTCTGGCGTAATAGGTCTTTGTCCGCCCTGTGCGTTTGGCTAGAGCTGTAAGTCTGTCGTCTATTTCGGCAGGGAGCCTAATGGCCATCATGCTTTTCATTTTGGTTGAACCTCCTGTTTGATATACATGTATATCATATCACGAATACTACAAAGGTCAATCCCAAAGCTCATTTTAATCGTCTTTTCAAATGATCTGTATAATCGACCGACCGTTGATTCTCGCCATTCAGCACTGACGGTTTGGGAACTATAATGAAGTTAGCACACTCAAAAACCTAAATTGCCGGCGGTTTTTGACATTTACGCCACATTAGGCTTCTTTCTCTGTCGAAATGGGCTAGTTAGAAAACAGGTCATAACACCCCATTTCGTGCTCAAATGGTCTGTTTGGACTTTTCTCTATTCGTCTATAGGAAACAGAGAATAACGTGCAACAAAGAGACATAATATCTGAAAACGAGCCGCACATGCCATATGGCTAGTCCAAAACTACAGAGGGCATGAATCGGCCGATTATGGGGCTAGTGAGCACGTTTTTAGTGCGTAAATGAGGAAAAGCCCAGATCATACATTATCTAGGCTTTTCTCGAAAATTGCAACGTTTATTTGTTGCTGGTGGAGGCGGAGGGACTCGAACCCTCGTCCAAGATGGGTTATATTAGGAGTCTACGAGTGTATCCGACAATTATCTCTTATGTCGCACATGCCCATCGGCAGGCTTATTACGACACCAGTCCACCCTGAATTTCGCCATCAACGCGGTGAGCACTCAATGAAGGCTATTCGGCATAATACACGCCCGAGGATCCACACGGCCGAAAGGTGTGGCTCGGACGGCTGCCTATTTAGGCAGCGAGAGCGTAATTGTTATTGGCTCTTATTGTTTTTGCCGCTTTTAACGAGGCCAGCGGCACCTCGACTCGCATCCGTAACACGCCCGCACCCTGTCAACACCACTCGCCCCCATTTGGGAAAGCGGCACCAGTGCTTTGCTGTTGCCGGTATCTTATTATAGACGTTTGCGACCCTAAATAGCAAGGGGGCATCCAAGATACAACCGGCACCCCCAATCACTGATCTATTCCATTCCGAAATCGAGCTTTAGATCGGTCACATTGCGCAGCTTCTCCACCCATATCCACCAGGCCTCCTTGCCGTTCCATGTGCCCGACCTATCGAGTCTCACGGTAGCGCCGTTCGGCTTCTTGCCTGTGTTCACGATGCGCTGAGCGGTTGATTGGTCGAACGGTCCAAGCCGAATGGCCAGTGACGGTATCGGACGGTCACTCGTCAGAGACAGTTGCCCCGGTCTCGCGAACTGGTACCCCACACGAGCCTTGGCCAGACCATCGGCACTGGGCACCAGCGTAAAGAAGTTTTGTATCTGAATTCCCTTCAACGGCGCCGGCACCCTGGGCATGATCTTCACCAGTTTTGGATCAGCATCATCCACTCCCGCACACAGTTCCAAAGCATGCATGGCTGGACCCTGGTTGGCTCCGTTAGACAGGTCACCGATTCTGTACCAGCGACCATCCGGCATGATGTTTGTTCCCTCAGGGATAATCCACAGGTTGGGCCGCCAATCTATCCCCCGCTTCGCATCCACATAGTCCATGTTCTTGTCATATGAGTATTTCGCCAGATTCGCCAGCAGACGCCCGGCGTTGTCCATATCGTCAAGTATCAATGCTGACTCGGTGATCCAACCCTGTCCGTAGCCCATACCCAACACAGGAGCATACCCGTATGGCTGGTTCAACTGACGCTTAAGAGTATTCCGCGTGATCGGGGTCATCTCCGTATCCAGTTTGTTCGGGTCAAGACCGTCATAGTAGACCGAGAACCACGCCTGAACCAGTGAGTCCTGCAGACTGGGCAGCACACTGAAGGGACTGACCCGCCACATCAGATTGGTGCTGTCGCCCGTCTTCAATAACCGCAGCATACCCACACGGATGCGCTCAGCGTAAGCCAGCCACCTCTTGGCCGATGCTCGGTCACCTGCGGCTTCCGCCATTTGCGCGGAACACCTCAACGCGGTGAAGCAGGCGAAATTCGGATATGGTTCATACATATCAGCATTCGCATAGTTCTCTCGGATCTTTCCCATGTCGGTTTCGGCCATGATGTTCTTCCGAGTGAGCGTCTCCCCCCCACCCCAGCCGGTGGTCTCGCCTTCACTCCATATCACGTCACGACCGGTGTAGTCCATAAACCAGCAGATAAACTCGGCACTGTCACGCGTGGCGTCCCAACGTGACTTGCAATAGACATCGGCACGAGGCTGCATCAGCCAGTCACCGGATGGCGCACCCATCAGCCGCCAGGCAATCCAGCGACCAACAATCGTCGCGCCGTGACCGTCCATCTCCTCGGTGCCCGAAATCTCGTTCAGGTTGATGCTCATCGTGGCGTTGACCCCAAACGACCAATGAGGTGGCGCATCCTTCGGATACTTGGACACATCGAGTGCGGAGTTCTCAGGACCCTTATCCGGGTCGTGATTCGGCCTATAGAAATACAGATATTTATCGCAGAAGTCCACGAAGTTCGCGGTCCGCATCGGGTCATTAATGCAGCGCATGGCCAATGTCGCATACGCTTCCGCACAGCGTCCATAGGCACCTCCGTAGTAGATGCCCAGCGGTCCCCAGGTGCCTACGCCGTTGTAGCCTCCATACCACGGAGATGTCTTGCTGGTTTCCATAAAGACGCCCGTGTTGCGGTCGAACTCTCCATCCATTTGTATCAGGTTTGCGACCCATATGTTCGAGAGCATGTCGCCGAGTATGCCACCCGTGAAGCGCACCCGGCTGGCATCTAGTGACTTGGGGAAGTCGATTAGCTCCACCTTCTTTGGGATATCAGCGTCACTGGTATAGAGCACTTTGGATAGTGCCTTCAAATCAGCTGACCAGTTACCCGGGCTCGCGGATTTCACTCTGGGAGCCGCGTCATCCGCTGACAACACAACCTTGCCGAAGGGAATCAATTCCCCAGAAGGCTTATCGCTGGCTAATGTCACAGCTGATATAAGGGGTCGGCCTCGAAGATCGGGGTTGTCGTGGATTACGATAGACTTTATCTTACCAGCCCGAGGCTTCACAGCGAGGTAGTAGTGGGAATGCCGGTTCTCTAGTGCCACACTCGGCTCATCGTCCTCACGTATTCGCAACGCCTTTCTCAAAACAGACATATATTCCGGCCGCGATGTAAACGGCTCCCTGACTGATGCGGCGACTCCATGGGTTGGACCGCCAGCCCATCCGGCGATGAACCATGCGGTGGCTCCAATAATGACTGGTATCCGGTCGCTCTTGCCGTCTGTGTAGCATATCTCGATCTCACCTATACGCGATCCGATCTGCACTTGATCATTGCGTTTAGTGCGCAGCTCAGGGTGTTCACCCCAGTGTGCCACTCCGTAATCCCAACCTTCATTAATCATTCCCAGAAAATAGATGGCAGATGCGGCGGATCCTACAGGGATACTCTCGTCAGATGCTGATATCAAACGGGTAGTTGATCCGCGGCTGTCTAGAGAAGCAGCTAGAAATGGCATCGAACGACTGAATATCACATCGGCATTCCTGTCAATCTTCAAGCCATACAGGTCGGAACGCGTGACCGCATGATCTACCACAGGCTGCACCTGGCTGTAGTCTGCAAAGGCTAACCAGGCAAATCCACCGGCTCGAATGCCAGGGTTGTTGTCGACGACTTCCAGGTAGACCTTGCGGCCGATAATGTCTTGGGTAATCCACTTCATCGGAGCGAGCTTGTTCCCGCCGGGCGTATGGGCTTTGCGTAAAACTGCGCCATCAGGGTAGGATTTGAGATAAACGAAGTTGCGATCCCCTCCGTTGTTAGCCTCAGCATTGCCATCCCAGCCCCCCAGGGTAAACTTTTGCAGCCGCGTCCTGATGGTAAACGGATCTGACCGCAATACTCCTAGATTTGCCTCACCCTTGTCAAGCGAGTTTACTACATATCGCTTCGAGTCACCAGTGTTAGAGAACAGCTCCGGGTTGATGCCTATCGTCCAAGTAATCGCTCCCTCAACAGTCCAGCCTTCAAAAGTGCCTTTCGCAAATGAGAGGTTGACCTCCTCTGGAGGCAGAACCTGTGCTGGAGCCGGCTTAGCATCGCCAAGAGCCAATGCGTACCCACTAGCAAGAACCAATACTGCGTACAGGTTTGAGATCACGCTTCTACCTAGGTTCAATTGTTGTCCCATCCTTCGCCGTAGCACAGCTACCATTATTTATTATGATTGCCTGCGGATTTCGTGACTATATAGAAATATCGGCCACAGCATATTTACTGTAGCCGATTACTAATATCTCCGTATGCGACATCATATGACCGCCATTCGGTTAGGCATATTTACCGTAAACGCAGTATTCACCGATCACCTAGGCGCCAAACCAAATTCCAGCTTAAGCTCCGTCACATCACGCAGGCTCTCTACCCATATCCACCAGGCATCTTTGGACTTCCACGTACCCGACTTATCCAGCCTTACCGTAGCACCACTAGGCTTCATTCCCGCATCAACTATTCGCTCTGCGGTCGATTGATCGAACGGTCCCAGCCGGACAGCCAACGCCGGAATCGGCCGATCACTCCGCAGAGACAAAACACCTGGACGATTGAACTCATATCCCACCCGAGCCTTGGCCAGACCACCACCATCGGGTACTAGCGTGAAGAAATTCTGTATCTGGATTCCCTTCAATGGCTCCGGCACCCTGGGCATGATCTTGACCAGCTTCGGGTCCGAATCATCAACGCCTGCACATATTTCCAATGCATGCATGGCTGGTCCCTGGTTGGCCCCATTGGTTAAATCGCCGATTCGATACCATCGGCCATCCGGCATGATGTTTGTTCCCTCAGGAATCAGCCACAGGTTTGGCCGCCAGTCGATCCCTCGTTTGGCGTCTACATAGTCCATGTTCTTGTCATATGAGTATTTCGCGATGTTCGCAAGCAGAGGTCCTGCGCTGTCCATATCGTCAAGCATCAAAGCGGATTCGGTGATCCATCCTTGACCATAACCCATACCCAACACGGGAGCATAACCGTAAGGTTGGCTCAACTGCCGTTTCAATGTATTCCGTGTGACCAGTGTCATCTCAGCATCCAACTTATTGGGGTCCAGCCCGTCTAGAAACATAGAGAACCACGCCTGTACCAGTGAATCCTGCAAACTTGAAAATATACTGTATGAACTGACTCGCCACATAGGGTTGTTTCGATCACCCGTCTTTAACAGCCGCAGCATCCCCGCGCGGATTCTCTCCGCATAACCAAGATACTTTTTCGCGGAGGCGCTATCACCTGCGGCTTCGGCCATCTGTGCCGAACACCTTAGCGCAGTGTAGCAGGCAAAGTTAGGATACACCTCGTACATATCAGCGTTTGCGTAGTTCGCCCTGATCTTCACCATATCTGTCTCATTAATGACATTCTTCCGAGTGAGCGTTTCTCCTGCACCCCAGCCGGTGGATTCGCCCTCACTCCATATCACATCGCGGTCGGTGTAGTCCATAAACCAGCAGATGAAATCAGCACTGTCGCGGGTAGAATCCCATCGGCTCTTTCCATAGACGCCACCGCGAGGCTTCATCAACCAGTCGCCAGACGGAGATCCCATCAGACGCCAGGCAATCCAGCGGCCAACGCTTACCGAACCGTGGCCGTCCATTTCCTCAGTGCCAGATATTTCATTAAGATTTAAGCTCATTGAGCCGTCAATGCCAATGCCAAACGACCAATGTGGGGGAGCATCCTTGGGGTATTTGTTCAAATCCAAGCCGGAGTTCCACGGTCCCTTATCGGGGTCGTGGTTTGGCCTGTAGAAGTAGAGACACTTATCGCAAAAGTCTACGAAATTCGCAGTCCTCACAGGATCGTTGATACCACGCATTACTAGACTTGCAAAACCCTCAGCGCTGCGTCCGTATGCGCTTCCATAGTAGATGCCAAACGGTCCCCAGGTTCCTATTCCGCTATATCCACCGTACCAGGGCATTGACTTGCCTGTTTACAAGAATTCACCAGTATCACGGTTAAACTTCCCTTCCATCTGGATCATGTTCGCCACCCAGATGTTGGAGAGCATATCACCAGTGATGCCACCCTTGAATGTATTGCGACTAGCATCTAGATTCTGAGGGAAGTCAATCAACTCCACCTTCTTGGGAAGGTCCGCTTCACTGGTATATAACACCTTGGAGAGGGCCTTGATATCTGCTGACCAGTTACCCGGGTTGGCCGAGTTCACCATGGGCTTGGCGTCAGCCGCCTCTACCGTCAAAGATCCGAACGAACGCAGCTTATCGAAAGGCTGTGCGCACGCCAAGGTCACAGCAGACAACAGCGGTCTGCCCCGAAGTTCGGGATTATCGCGGACTATTATCGACGTGATGACGCCAGCCCGTGGCTTGACTGCCAGATAGTATTGGGTATGTCTGTCATCCTGAGCCAACCCATCTTCGCTGTTTTCCCGAATCCTAAACGCCTTTCTCATCACCGCCATATACTCCGGCCTTGAGGCGAATGGCTCCCTGATCGTTGTCGATATGCCGTTGGAAGGCCAGCCCACCCATTGCGTGACAAACCAGGCTGTGACGCCAATCACAATGGGGATCCGGTCGCTTTTCCCATCGGCATAGCGTATCTCAACCTCGCCTATGCGGGAGCCAATCTGCACTTGATCGTCGCGTTTCGTGCGCAGCTCCGGGTGTTCAGCCCAGTGTGCCACACCATTATCCCAGCCTTCGTTGATCATACCCAGAAGGTAGAGAGCAGATGCGGAAACACCCACCGGTATCTGCTCTTCTGTAGCCGTGATTTTACGAGTGGTTTTCCCGCGATTGTCTGGCAAAGCAGCAAAAAATGGAAGTGAACGGCTGTAGACATTTTCGGCATTTTCGTCGATCTTTAGTCCATACAGATCCGTTCGCAACACCGGTTGCTTGATAACGGTCATTTCCTGGCGATAGTCCGAGAAGGCTATCCAGGCAAATCCGCCCGATTGAGATCCATCACTGTTGTCAACGACCTCCAAGTAGACTTTACGGCCGATGATATCCTGCGTATTCCACCTGACAGGTGTCAGTTTAATTCCACCGGGTATATGGGTGTGACGCAGCACGGCCCCATCTGGGTATGACTTTAATAACACGAAGTTGCCATAACCGGTAATGGAGGAATCCGCATTCCCGACCGAACCGGCTACGGCGAACTTCTGTAGACGCGTCCTAATGGTGAAAGGAACAGACCGAAGCACGCTCGTGTTATTCTCGCCCTTGTCCAGTGAGTTCACTATGCAACGTTTCTGGTCTCCGGCGTACGTATAAAGTGTTGGATTGATACCAATGGACCAGGCATTACTGCCCTCAACCGTCCACCCCTCAAAAGTGCCCTTGGAGAAGGAGAGATTCGCCTCCTCCTGAGGCAATATCTGCGTTGGCAATAGCTTGGCGTCATCTAGAGCATGGGCACATTGCGCTAACACCATCAGCAAAATGGACAGGCCTACCAGTCGGTTATGCAGGTTCATTGTCTATCCTATTCCTTCACCAAGGTATTCACTAAATCCCGCTTCTACTTCCGGCTCATCGCTCTGGGCTGCGGCGCAGGCCACAGGAAAAGCTTTAGCGTGCTGCCCGCTTTGCCCGTATACTTGCTCACCATGCCGTTGGCGATATCCACCACACACAGCACAGGCTTCTCGGCACTCTGACCGGCGATCATCACATATCGGTAGCTGATCATATCGTAGTCGCCCAGCTTCATATTAGGAATGGTGGTCAGCATGTCGCGCGTACCAGTAAACCACAGGTTCGCCACCTCCACTGTGGGCACGCCGTTGTTGTCGGCTTGCTGCACGTCCAGGTTCTGGCTCTTGTTCAGCACCGTGCTCACGAACCCAGGGAAGTCATCCACATCCATAGACTTCCACACTGCGGGTGTTTGCGACGGATCCACGCTGTAGCCACGCCGCATCTCGCCAGCCCACACCAGAATGTTCAGGCTCTTGTCCTTAAATGCGATACGGTCAGGCTTCACGCCAGCCGGTAGATCGATCTTGACAACATCACTCTTTTTGCCGATCGCCCCCACAGCAACCTGCCATCCCATGCCGACCATTGGCCGTATGAACGCCGCCCATCGACCAGCCTTGGGCTCAACCGCGGCCCCACCGAAAGCGAAAGCTCCCGTCAGCGGTTTGACCACCGATGGCTTCTTCATATCGAAATAGGCCAGATCAAACCCAGACCGCGAGGTGCGCATGGTGAAGGCCACGAGGCCGTCATTCTGCGGAAACACCTGCGACACATCGCTGTTAAGCTTCACTCGGTTGCCGCCAAACAGCGAGACCTGGTAGAGGTCACCGTTCATGTTCGCATCCGACATACGCGGCTCCACGCACAGCACAGACAGGCTCCAGAGGTTCACCGCACCGATAAACCTAACCGCCGTCGCGCCGGTATGGTAAAGATACTGCTCGCGTTTCGCTTCAAGCACTACCTTATATCCGGGTGTGATCACCTGCGCATACATCATGCCGGGCTGGGCCATCCCCAGCGATGTATCGGGCCACTGGACGGCCTCCGCCTTCTTCAACGTGATGTCACCTACGCTCATGCTCAAGCGTTTCGCAAGATCCTGTCGGCAGGACAGCACGGTCGCCTGTTCCCCTGAGCTCTTCTTAGGGGCTGAGTATGATAGCTGACTCATGAATAGCACTGCCATCGTCAACATCAAAATGATATATCTAGCCTTGGTAATACCCAGATGACGATTAGTTCGTAAAACCACTGCATTTGGTTGCTTCATAGACTTCTCTCCCTGGATTGATATTTGCATCACAACGTGCAATGCCTTCTCCTGCTCATTAAGAGCATCATATTACACATTATAGACTTGATGAACCGGCGAGAGGATATCAATGCCAGGCACAATATCCTCTCGCCGTTTCGGATTACTTCACATCAGCCACGAAACTGACGACTCCTTTGGGGTTCGTCCACTTCAGCCCGCTGCCGTCCTGAAGCACCACTGCTTTGGAATCGGCATTTACGGACTTCAGAACCAGCCCTTGAGGCAGCCTGACATGCAGAACACACCATGGCAGCGATTCTCTCTCAGGAAAGCTGATCATACCGGTGATCTGCTTTGTCGCTTGGTTATATTTCATACCGTAGGTGACATCGCCATAATGGGTAGGAGCGTTCTTTACTCCCACCTCATTGCCATCATTGAGCCACTGCCTGGCGGTACCAAGTGCCAAATGCAGCCCACCGTCGTTCTCCATCACCATACAATCCCTGACAGCTCGTACCACTGCGGCTGGTGTCCACAGATGCTGGCGGTCACCGGAGGTTTTGTCCGTCCCCGGTTCCTGACCACGCTCTTCGCACCAAGTATACAACGGCGTGCCGTGGTTCAGCGTCGCATAGAGTAACCGGGCGGCCTCGTCCCCATTACCACGCATCAGCTCTGCTTCCGCCACGTTGTCTAGTGACATCGCCACCCACATCCCGTCTGCCATCCAACCGGTATGAAGCTGTAACCCGCCCATACTTAAGTGCTGGTTCATATATCTCAGCGTGCCGGTGATCAACTCGTCATCCGCCAGTAATACCTCGCATGGGAAGGCCGTGTTGAGTGCGCCCCAGCGGCTGCCGGAAGGATTTGCTGGTGAACCAGGGATCCACTTGTAACCATCTTCCTGTATAGCACCACGCCTCAGCACCGTCACGATATCTGTATGTGCCTGATCGTAGATCGCCTGACATTCTTTGATGTCATTGGCCTTCCCCAGAATCCGGGATGCCTCCAGAGTCAGCTTGTCGCAGTATACAGCCCATACGTTGTGAGGAATGAAATAGCCATACCAGCCATCTCCGGCATCGAGTCCGCAGTCACCCTGACCACGCGGCATCATGCCGAAATACAACGGCTTCACTCCGTCTACCAGTACCCTGGTCCGCTGACGCTGCTTTTCTTGCCAGCGAGAGCAGGCCAGCATCTTGGGATACACCTTCTCAAGGTAACCACGGTCACCCGTCAGCTTGAAGTGCTCCATCGCAGCCCATGCCTTGAAACCGGCCATACCCCAGGCACTGTGTGACCATCCCGTCGGATCATCCCAGTCGCCATTCTTGCCCTGGATATCCAGCGATACCTGGTATCCGAGCGCGGATTCCTTATGTAGACCTGCTTGATCGAGCCCGACAGCCGCCATACTGGCTTCCCCGGAGTTCGGGCACCTGTAGCCCTCAGTTCCTGGTGAACAGGCGATGTAACCCTTAGCTACCGGCTCGCGCATGATGAAGATATCACCAAGACTGGCGTAGTACGCATTACGTACGCCAACATCCGGAATTTGGTATTGCACGGAGCGGTCCATCAGCTTGCGCCAGACCTGCTTTCCTTGCTCAAACTCCTTAGCCCAATCGTACGCCCGCAACTTCGGCACATCTTCCTCGTATGCTTTGTAGGGTCGCACGAGCCATCCAGAGCCAATCTCACCTGGCTTCAGCTCCCATTCAAGCGCTATGGTCTTGGCAGCGGTATCTTTACGCAACGGGGTGTGGGCACCAGCAGCATACACGAGCACGCGGTCAGCCCGATCGAGCCATCCCGCACGCATGAAGTCTTGAGGATCACCGGCGTTGATGTAGCCCGGCACCTCACCAAACGCCCCATTCATGGAAAAGACTACAGTATACCGATGAGGTGTGTTTGAACTGTTAGTCACTTTGACGCAGGTAATGGCCGCAGTCTTGCCGCCGACCACCTCCATGTCGAACGAACCATCCTGGTCACCATAGTTTGTGGCTAAGACCGGCAGGATCCCTTCCGCTCGCTGGTATCCGGGCTTACCCAGCCGTCGTCCATCAATCTCCGGCCATACATTCGCTGACCAGTTACAGTTCAATGGGGAAAACGCACCCAGAGGAATGCTCTTCAGATTGCCGTAGGTCCAGCGGAACTCCATTCTATCGGCAAACACATCGACCAGCGTCTTATCACTGCTGTCCGGAAGTGCCATCGTCATGCGATGTGGCAACCCAAATGAATAGGCGAAATCAACTTTCATATCTGTCATACCGGGCTTGGCTCCTTCTTGAATCTCCGCACATTGTGCTAAGAGTGACAGTCCCACACACGCTGCTGCCATGACAGGTTTGAGGAGATGGCTGCGTAACTTCGAATTGTCCGATGATCGAATATCCAGCGTCTCCATCATAAAGCTCCCGCTTCCATTGACTTAGGTTGACGTGGTGAGACACCCATTAGAATATCGATTTCCCCTAGTGGGTTCTGCCACTCAAGCGCAGACCCATCGGCATGAATAATGGCTCCAGATTCGGCGTTCACGGTGGTGATACACAGCCCTTCCGGTAGTCGGACATGCAGCACACAGCAAGGCACGGTCTGCCTGGATGGGAACTGGATATGCGCAGCCACCTGTGCTGTAGCCACATCATATTTCAGACTGTAGCTCACGCAGCCCCAATGCGTCGGCGCATTTTCTATCCCGAGCTCGCATCCGCTGCCCAGCCACTGCCTGCCTGTACCGAGGGCCAAATGCAGCCCTCCATCTTTTTCCATCACCATACAGTCGCGGACCGCTCGCACCACAGCGGCGGGAGTCCACAGATGTTGAATGTCGCCCGAGATCTGCGCTGTACCGGGCTCTTGACCGCGCTCTTCGCACCATGAGTATAGCGGCGTGCCATGATTTAGCGTGGCATATAACAACCGAACCGCTTCATCACCATTACCGCGCATCAGCTCCACTTCCGCCACGTTGTCAAGTGACATTGCCACCCACATACCATCGACCATCCAACCGGTATGAATCTGAAGTCCGCCTGGGCTGAGCTGCTTGTTCATATACTTCAATGTGCCCGTGATGAGCTCATGATCAGCAGGAAGCACTTCACAAGGGAACGCCGTGTTGAGAGCACCCCAGCGGCTTCCTACCGGGTTCGATGGCGACCCAGGTATCCACCGATACCCATCTTCCTGAATGGCCCCTCGCTCCATGACGGCAACCAGTTCGGTGTGGGCTTGGTTGTATATCGCCTCGCACTCTTTCACGTCGTCTGCACGGCCGAGAATAACGGCGGCTTCCAGCGTGATTTTGTCGCAATAGACCGCCCACACGTTATGCGGGATGAAATAGCCATACAAGCCGTCTCCTGCATCAAGGCCGCAGTCCCCTTGTCCACGCGGCATCATGCCATAATGCAGTGGTTTCTCGCCGTCGACCAGCACCCTTGTGCGTTGACGCTGGCTCTCCTGCCAGTGGGAGCAGGCCAGCATCCGCGGATAAACCGCCTCCAGATACGCTGTGTCACCGGTCAGCTTGTAGTGTTCCATCGCAGCCCATGCCTTGAATCCGGCCATCCCCCAGGCACTATGCGACCAGCCAGCGGGGTCATTCCAGTCCCCGTTCTCGCCTTGCATGTCGATTGATATTTGGTATCCGATGGCCGATTCGTGGTGCAATCCGGCTTGATCCAGCCCCACGGCAGCCATACTGGCTTCACCAGAGTTTGGACATCGGTAGCACTCCGTGCCCGGCGAACAGGCTATGTAGCCATCAGCCACCGGCTCACGCATGATGAAAATGTCCGCTAATCCGGCGTAATAAGCGTTCCGCACACCCGTGTCAGGAATGGTGTATTTGACCGCCTTGCTTATCAGCTCACGCCAGGCCTGTTTCCCCTGCTCAAACTCGGGTGACCAGTCCTTGGCCCGCAGGCTCTGAGTGTCGCTCACACACGCCCGGTAAGGTCGGACCAGCCAGCCGGAGGCGGTCTCACCCGGAGCCAGGTTCCATTCGACCGCGAATGTCTTCGCGGGTGTGTCACGCCTTCGCGGATTGGCACCGCCTTCCGCCATCATCAAAACACGATCGGCACGCTCGTTCCAGCCTGCCAGCGCGTAATCCAAATCATCGCCATCGTTGATGTATCCAGGCACTTCACCAAAGGGGCCGTTGATGGAACAAACCACCGTGTATCGGTGATCTTGGTCTGATGAGTTAGCGACTGTGATGCGCGTGAGAGCAGCACTCTCACCGCCCACGGCCTCCATGTCAATCCGACCGTCGGATCCACCGTAATGGACGGACAGAACCGGAAGATAGCCTTCTGAACGCTGATAACTCGGTGCCTTGATCTTCTCGCCGTCCACCTCAACCCACACCTTGGCCGACCAGTTGCAGTTGAGGGGCATGAAGGCACCCAGCGGGGTGCTCTTCAGATCGCTATATGTCCATCGGAATTCCAGCCGGTCGTCGAACACGTCGATCAGCGTCTTGTCGCTGCTGTCAGGAAGGGCCACTGTCATACGATGCGGTAACCCGAAAGCATACGAAAAATCTACTACCATATCATTCATTATCGTGAGACTCCTTCACATCTGCGCACGGGCATTGCCTATATGCGCATTTACACTGCAATAGATTTCCCGCTCGATCTGCCAATTCCTGCATTTCTATCGATGCGGAACAAATCATACAGCAGCGGGTGATTCTGTCTCGGCTCAGCTCGCTTTTCCACAAGTCGAAACCCTGGCACTAAGTTGACATCAACTGTATAGTCATGAATACTGCAATCCATAGATGAGACATACAAACAAAACAGGCGGTGTTACGTGAATAGAATGATGACAGGAATTCTTCTTCTCGCACTCGCCCTCATATCATGCCTTGGTTGTTCTGCAGATACTCTGAAGGGTGAGGAAAACAGCTCCAAAGTGTGGATGATCCCGCCGCCCTGGTCGGAGGGTGCTTGCCTGAAGGAGCTGGTGAAATACGAGGGCCAATGGAAGCAGACCCGCGCACGGGTTGACGGCATCGGATACTACCTGTGGCTTCTGAACCACCAGTTTTCGGACGTGGAACTCAATGCACTTTTCCACAAGGTGAATGATTGGGGGCTGGAGTTCTCACTTGAAGTGCCAGTGTTGAAAGGGGCGGACTGGGGTTTCAAGGATCCATTGGACGCCGACACAGCATTCGCCAAATACCAGCAACTCACCAAGCGGTTTGAAGCCGATGGCATGAAGTCTGTCGATGTCGTCAGCTTTGATGAGCCGGTATTCGCCTCTGCTCATCCGATCCCCGCACAGCTCGCGCAGGGTCTGCTGCCAAAGGATACAGGACTGCCCAGCCAGGCTCTGACCGTCAAGGAGAGGATGACCTACGGTATAGCTCAGACCGCGGCTTTCATCGGGATGATGCGGAAGAGTTATCCGAAAACCATGCTGGGTGACATTGAGCCCTACCCCACCCTCAGCTACGATGAGATCACATACGCCATCGATGGAATTCAGAAAGCCTGCCTCGATAAGGGTATCAAGGGGTTGGAGTTCTTTCGGCTCGATTTCGACTGGGCCAGTATGTCCACGAGCAACCGTGGCTCCTGGAGCGAGGTGAAGAAGATTGAGGAGTTCTGCCATTCCAAGGGCATCAGGTTTGGCATGATCTACTGGGCACCCGACCACGAGTTTCTGATGCTCAAAGGCATTAACAACCCGATGGCATGGTATGTTGGCATGATGCACCAAGGCGGTGCCTACGCGCTGGTCAATGGCAAGCCTGATGAGTATGTGCTGCAAAGCTGGATGCACATACCCGTCCACGCCGTGCCAGAGAGCGACATCACCACCTTCTCCCGTTCCGTGCTGGATTTCTGCAAGAGCTTTGTGGATAAGAAGAGCAAGTAATGAGATTTGTCAGAACCACGGATCACACGGATGACACGGATTGACAGGATGGAGAGGCGAAACCACCTTTGCGTTTCTTGCCCCTTTGCGTCTTTGCGTTGGATTCCGTTCCCCTTCGCGCCTTCGCGTCTTCGCGTGAGACAATCCCCTACCGCTCAAAACCTCAATGCCACATACGAAAAGGCCGGCACCAGGACGTCCATCTCGTATCGCCCGTATACCAACTTCGACTGATACCCCTTCGGAGCATATGGCGTGCGCACCGTCACGGATTGGGCCGAATCGGTGTTGTTATACACGATGTTGGCACTGATGGAGACTTGCTCCATATGGTCGCCCAGGAACGGCACCATCGTCCGAAGCTTGGGAGAACGCACACGGTAATCTACATGGGCGTGGTCCAGTATCCCTTTGAAAAGTGCATAACTGAAGGCGTTATCGGGATGCTGCGCATCATAGGGTCCCCACATATCGACCTCATTCGCCGAGACATCCGCGGATCCGCTCTGCTCCGGTGGCACGCGCTTCGGATTGTAGCAGCAAGCTGCAAACAGGTCACCATGCAGAAATAGCCATCTACCGTACCCACTTAACACCGCTTCACCGCCACATGTGATGGTGCTCTTCATCCCGGCAGGTGCCCGCTCAAACCGGAAGCTTTCGTTCAGTTTCACAGACACCGACAAGCCGCGTAGGTTTGTGGTGATCTGGCTCACACCCAGCAGCGACAGCGGGCCCGCCACCCCATCCTGGTAACTCATCACCATATCGTTCCATCTGGTGGTCTGACCTGGCTCCACCAGATCACCATCCAGGGCTCTGGCAAACTGACCAGTGAATAACACCGTCGCGGTGCATTTGCGCAACTTCTCGATGGTCTCTCGCATCACATACGAAGCCGAGGGCACTATGATCAGCTTGAACTGGTTCATTTCACGGATGCTCATCTTGTCCAGCCGCGGAGAGGCGTATCGAGCCATCTGGCAGCCGTACATCCGCAGCATCACATCCATCAGCGCGGCATCAACAAAATGGGAGGGTGACTCACTGAGTGTGGCCGCCGCATAAGTGGGAAACACCAGCAGCACATCGCGCTTCACGGCTTCCAGCGGCTCATTATGAAGCCTCTTAATGCTGGGCGTGAAGTAGTCTTCCCACCTGTCAAACTGCATCCTCGCAGCTTGCTCTTCACTCCATCCGTAGTTCTTCGCGTAGTCATTGGTAAGCTGACAGCTCACAAACCGCTGGCCCTCACCCCGCTTGCGGGCACACAACGGGAGGTAGTAGTTGCGGTAATCGCGCCATGACTTGCACCGGTAGCGAAAACCCATCGTCTCGCCCAGCGACTTCTCCGGGTGGTGATTGGTCTGGAACGGGAAGCAGCTTTCATATAGCGCGAAATCGGCTGATGGCAGCTCCACCATGGTCCATAGGTAACCGATGACCGGATAGAGCTCCTGCCAGCTCCCCACTGGCCGACCGTTCGCCAGTTGCTTCAACCGCTTGATGACGGCATCAAAGTGCTGTTCCATATAGAGATATCGGAATCTGATGAAGTGATTGTAGTCTGTATTCGGTCCATATTTCCGTGTGGGCAGTGCCTCAAGCGGTCGCAGCTTTCGTTCTACCCGCCACTCATTGAAGCAAGCCAGCGCATGTTCGCTGCGGCCAGCCTCAAATGAGGTGAAACCCGCCTCACCGTATATACCCCAAGTCGGCGCAAAAGCAACCACCTTGGGATCATCACGGTAGTGCTTGATCACCTCAGAGTGGTACCACTCGTACCGCTGCATCGCATCTGGCCAGAAGGGGTCAAGCTGGTTCGGTATCCGCTTCCCGCCCTCATCAACATCCCAGAACTGGCCATCACCCAGACCGACCCAGCCCAGTATCGCCATGACGATACTGAAGCCCTTCACTTTTGCTTGGGCTACCTGCCGGTCGGTCTCAGCAAAATCTATAGTTTTCCCATCAGCCGACACGCCCGGATGCACCTTCAAGAATATCGCGGTATTACCGGCGCGGAGGGCATCATCCATCTGGTCTGGCGTGACACCGGTCATGGGCATCCAAATCTGGTATTTCGCCAGCGGGTTCAAGTCCTGGCATTCGCACCGACGATGACACAATAATAACACCCCAAAAACCATGATAATCGGCCATACCAGCATGATAAGAACCTCACCTGAACGATTGTAATAAGTCACCGCAGCGCTTCTATTATGGCCATTGGCTAGCGGTGTGTCAACCAGGTTTTGACGAACACCCCCACCAGCCGGTATAATAGCTGATGTGCGCCATACGATCTGGAGAGGTCGCATAGCTGGTCTAGTGCGCCCGCCTCGAAAGCGGGTATCCCTCACGGGATCGCGGGTTCGAATCCCGCCCTCTCCGCCACCCCCACCCCGTATTATTTCTGCGTGACCTCTACGTGCCTGAAACTGTATAATGAGTTGGAAGGTCCCATAGGTTTATATGAGCAGTTCATTTACAGAACCCCTGACAAATCAAACATTTGAAGCCCTTCAGAAGTCACTTCCTGAGGGCGTTTCTGTAATTCGCGATCACCCACTGGCCCCGATGACCACATTTCACACCGGTGGAACGGCCAAGTGGTTCATCGACGCTGTAGACAGCGACACGCTTGCTTCCGCGAGTCTGTCCGCACAGAGGTTGTCAATCCCCTACGTGGTGATAGGCAGCGGAAGTAATTTGCTGATCAGCGATGAGGGCATCCCTTCACTGGTGATCCGGAACCGCTCCGCGGCCTGCCAGATGGGCGAACTCACCATAGCGGACACTGGGGTCAGCCTCTCACGCCTATTCGCACTCAGCCGCCGCGCGGCGCTGTCCGGGCTAGAGTTCGCGGTGGGCATTCCTGGCACCCTGGGCGGCGCACTGGTCTCCAACGCGGGGGCATACAGACAGAACATCAGTGACGTGGTCAAGCGGGTTGAGGTGGTCACCCAAGGCGAACAGGCCTGGTATGACGCCGACTGGATGCGGTTCAGCTACCGCCACAGCATACTACGTGATTCACAGGCACCTGACGCCGTGCTGATTAAAGCGGAAATCGCATTGAAACACGATGATCCCTACGCCATCGCAGCCAGGTCACTGGAATTTCAACAGCAGCGAAAAGGCAAGCAACCGCTGGAGCGTTCCGCGGGTTCGTTCTTTAAAAATGTGATCAACCCAGAGCTGGCTGCCAGCTTCCCCGGCCTGTCTGATGCGCTGCGGCAGTCAGGCGTCATCCCGGCCGGTGCCATCGTGGAAGCCGCCGGGCTCAAGGGCATCAGACTCGGCGATGCTCAGATATCGCCAAAGCACGCCAACTTCATTGTCAACAATGCACATGCGACATCTACTCAGATACGCAGTCTTGCCAACTATGTCAAGAGACGTGTGTATGACCGCTTCGGTGTAATGCTGGAGGAAGAGGTCTTGCAGATCGGCGATTGGAGCCATTATAAACCCATCCCATGGGAGGATATATCTAACTTATGAGCTTTCAGGTAGCGATTGGGCAAATCAGCCCGCGTAAAGCGGACGTGAAGGGTAATCTCGACCGTATCGTCGAGATGGTCACCTCTTTATGCCAAAGCGACACGCCTCCAGACCTTGTGGTTTTTCCCGAAACCGCCAACAGCGGCTACTTTCTGCAAGGAGGTGTCCGTGAGGTGGCTCTGAGCAGTGAAGATCTCTGTTCTGAGTTGACCCAGCGGTTTGTCTCCAGTGGCATCACACGCGAGGTCGATGTCGCCCTAGGGTTCTATGAGCTCTGGGAAGGGAATATCTACAACTCGGCCGCTTACCTGAATTTCAACCCTGAAGACCCAGCGTGTGGCACTCTCATTCATACCCATCGCAAGTTTTTCTTGCCCACCTATGGCGTATTTGATGAGGCCAGGTTTGTAGCACGCGGGCGCAGTATCAACAGCTTCCAAACCCGCTTTGGCAAGATGACCATTCTGGTATGTGAAGACGCCTGGCACAGCATCACCCCCACCCTGGCGGCCCTGCAGGGGGCTGAGATGCTGCTGGTTCTATCCGCATCACCTGGCCGCGGCTTCCAGACCGACCGCCCCAGCAATGTGGAGAAATGGCAGCGGCTTCTTCAAGCCATCGCTGAGGAACACGGCGTCTGGGTGATCAACTCCAGTCTGGTCGGATTTGAGGGTGGTAAAGGCTTCGTGGGTAGTTCGATGATCATCGGCCCCTTCGGTAACCTGGTGGGACAAGCCCCCCTGCTGACCGAATGTGTGCTGACCGGCACCATCGACCCGGAGGACATCCCTGTGGCACGGGCGAACTCACCCTATCTGGCCGACCTGCGTGCGGCCATGCCCGATATACTAAACCAGATTGAAGACATTCTGGCCAACCTCAGGAGGAACAGTTGATGAGCGCGCTTAACATCCCCATCATCCCTTCCCTCTCCAGGGACCCGCACTCGATTTTAGATATGGATATGGAGCTGGCCACCAAATGGCTGATCGCCTTTCTGCGCGATGAGCTGATCCGCCGTCGCGGCTTTTCCAAAGCCGTGATCGGATTATCGGGCGGCGTCGACTCCGCGCTTTCTACCGCGTTGTGCAGCCTGGCACTCGGACCCGAGAATGTGTATACCGTGCGTATGCCCTACAAGACAAGCAGTCAGGACAGTCTGGACCATGCGGAGGCATGTGCCAGGCACTTCGGAGTTCACATGGACACTGTGGAGATCACTGACGCCGTTGATGGCTATCTGGCTTTCGCACCTGAGGCAGATGGT
Organism: Armatimonadota bacterium; assembly: GCA_963677485.1. Lineage (GTDB taxonomy): Bacteria > Armatimonadota > HRBIN16 > HRBIN16 > HRBIN16. The sequence goes on from OY781964.1 coordinate 5,034,453, forward strand.
CGCCGTCGGGGCAATGTGATGGCCCGTATGCGTATGATCGTGCTGTTTGACCAGAGCGAACGATACAAAGCCCTGCCCATTGGTACCGGTAACAAGACGGAGCGGCTGTTTGGATACTACACCTGGCACGCTGACGATGCACCGGCAGTGAACCCTCTGGGCGACCTGTTCAAAACGCAGGTCTGGAAGTTATCCGAGCACCTTGGTGTACCCGATGAGATCGTGGAGAAAGCCCCCAGTGCCGACCTGGTAGTTGGCCAGACCGATGAGGCCGATCTCGGCATCAGCTACGAGCTGGCGGATATGATCCTGGCGCATATCCTGGCGGGCTACGACAGATCACGGATCATATCGCTCGGCTTCTCAGCACACGATGTCGACCTGGTGTGGAAGCGGCTGAACAGCACGCACTGGAAGCGCCATACACCCACCTCGGCCATGCTCAGTGCCACCAGCATCAACGACTACTACCTGCGCCCGGTGGATTTTTAGTCTGTTTTTCGTAGGGATGAGCCTGGCGGTCGTCTGATGTTGCGCATGGCTCGCACCGATGACCCTGGCGGTTGTCTGATGTTGCGCGTGGCTCGCACCGATGACCCTGGCGGTTGTCTGATGTTGCGCATGGTTCGTACGGATGACCCTGGCGGTTGTCTGATATCGCGCATGGTTCGTCGGGACGGCCCTTGTGGCCGTCCCTACGTGCATGGAATCATCGTACCGCGGGGCGAATACTAAATCTCTCGCCGCCACTCCAATGCCGAGACAAGCGTAGCGTGGTCGGCGTAGTCCAGCTCGGTGCCGCTGGGCATTCCCTGCGCCAGCTTGGTCACGCGTATCTCCAGGGGCTTCAACATCCTGGCGATATACAGCGAGGTTGTCTCGCCCTCCACAGTGGGTGGTAAGGCCAATATCACCTCAGTCACCGTACCGTCGGCACAGCGTTGCAGAAGCTCGCGCAGTTTGAGCTGCTCTGGCCCCACATTCTCCAGGGGCGAAATGACCCCATGCAGCACATGGTAATAACCGTGATATTCCGAGGTTCGTTCAATCGCCATCATATCGCGAGGGTCCGCAATCGCACAGATGGTCTTCTCATCACGGTTGGGGTTCGCGCAGACCGGGCACAGGTCCTGTTCGCTGATGTTGCAGCAACGCTGACACATCTTCGTCTGCAGCGTCGCCTGCATGACGGCATCCGACAACTCCTTCACACGCTCAACCGGCATCTTCAGGATATGCAGAGCCAGTCGCTGCGCGCTCCGCGGCCCGATACCGGGCAACATACCCAACTGCCGGATCAAGTTAGCTACCGGACGTGCAAACTCCATAGATCGCTACATAAGCCCTGGGATATTCATGCCGCCGGTAAGCCCACCCATAGCGGATGAAGCGGATTCTTTGGCTTTCGCTGCCGCGTCATTCACAGCGGTGATGATCAGGTCCTGAAGCATCTCGACATCGGATGGGTCCACGGCGATAGGGTCGATCTGCAGGTCTTTCAACTCGCCATGACCGTCCACGATCGCTTTGACCACTCCGCCGCCGACGGAAGATTCGAACCGCAGGTCCTTCATCTCTTCCTGCATCTTGTTCATGGACTGCATCGCTTCATCCATCATTCGTTGAATGTTGGCAGGATTCATGCCGCCACCACCAAACGGGCTTTTCATTTTCATTGTAGGGTTCTCCTTGTTATTAGTCTTCTATTGTGCCGTCAAGTTCACGGGCGACTTCAGCGACGAAATCCACCTCGTTGCTACCGCCCATGACGCAATCTAACTTGATCGAATCAGCTCCACACACACTGGCTATGATCTGCTGCACGAACAGCTTACGTTTTTCGGCTTGCAACAGGTTCATGGACGAGGGGTCACTGAACTCCAACCGTAATACGCCACTCTCCGAGCAACTTACTGGCCGCGCCTTCTGAAGCACTTTGGCTCCCCCGATGCTCTGCTGGGAAACAGCACGAATGACTTCCTGCCACCTGCGCATGATCACATCAAACAACTGGCTTCCGCCTCCAGCTGCTTTGGGTGTTGCCGCCTTCGGCCTGACTGCCGACGGTGATGGAGTTGCTGCTGGGGCTGGCACTGGGGCCGAAGGAGGCTCCGCTTTAGGAGCAGACCTTCGAGGTTCTGCTGGCTCAGGTCGTGGTGTCGGTGACATGGACGGGTTGGTCCGTGCTGGGGGTGCGGCTTGTGCATGAAATCCTTCAGACGCCATTGGTGCGGCAGCGGGTGCAGCTGCGGGCTCAACACCCGTGGCTAGCCTGATTGTCAGCAGATCAAGAAGAACCCGATGGTCTCGGACGATCTTCATGCGTGCCTGCTGCTGCACTGTCGCTTCCAGCATTCCCGCAAGCTTGCCAGGCGTGAACTGGTTGGCCATAAACTTCAAAGCGGTCTGATCAGCCACGCTGGCGTTTTCGCCAAAAACACCGGCTGAGGCATATGTGATGTCACGTATTTTGCGGCATAAAGAATCAAACACAGACTGGACCATCGCCCCGTTCACGATCATCTGGTTCACAGCCTGGACAGCTTTCGCCATGTCTTGCTTTGCGATGGCCCCGATGAGCACGCCGATCTCCACATCATCCACCACCCCAAGAACCCGCCGGGCGATCTCTGCAGAGATGGGGCCGTCGCTGAACGCAATCACTTGCTCCAACAGACTGAGTGAATCGCGGAAGCTGCCATCAGCCGCCTGAGCTACCAGGCTGACCGCCTCAGCATCGGCCTTAATGCCTTCAGCGTCAAGCACCGACTGTATGCGCTTGTGAAGATCGTCAAGCGTCGCACGGCGGAAGTCAAATCGCATACACCGCGAGCGAATGGTGATAGGCACTTTATGGAACTCCGTGGTGGCCAGCACGAATACGACGTGTGCCGGTGGTTCCTCTAGCGTTTTGAGCAGCGCATCAAAGGCCTTTGGGCTAAGGTCATGGACTTCGTCAACAATGTAGACCTTATAGCGGCTCTCCTGAGGCATATACTGTGCATTTTCGATGATCGTCTCACGCACATCGTCAATACCGGTCTCAGAGGCCGCGTCCATCTCCACGACGTCCACAGCGTGTCCTTCGCGAATGGCCACGCAGCTTCGGCACTCGTCGCACGGTTCCTCAGTGATCCCCCGCTCGCAATTCAATGCCTTGGCCAGCAAGCGCGCAGTGGTAGTCTTACCCGTACCGCGTGGTCCGCAAAACAAATAGGCATGTGTGATCTTGCCAGAGCGCAAAGCGTTCTGTATGGTCTTGGTGACATGCTCCTGCCCCATCACATCACTGAAGGTTTGCGAGCGGTATTTCCGATATAAAGCTACATGTGCCATTAGTCTATTTGAGACCTTTGATCCAGGAAGAGATGAGTCGTGCGAGCTCTTTACTATATTGAGGTGCCTGCGATACAGAAGAGGCCAGCTCCATTGTGGTGCTCTTGCTGCCGCCCGCGTTCGCCGTTTTCGCAAGGGTATCGGCTTCGGCCATCGTATATATGGTTTGGCGTGACACCGCAAACAACGACGGCACTTTAAGTCCCTGAGCATAGGCTAACGGATCTATCTTGAAAAGTTGTTGCTGATAGTTTTGGTTTTGGTGGAATAGAGCTTCACCCACCTCAGGATGCAGTGCCGGAACTTGGTTATTGTTGATAATCGCGTACACGCCTTGCACAAACTCCTCATGGAAGCCGTTAATCTTGGCGTCTGTCAAACCTTGTTTCCGAAAAGCTGTTTCCATTTGACGCCATAACCATAACCATGGCGTTGAGCTGGGAATATCTATACATATGATCCCGCTGACGAGTTTCGGGGCTTGCCATGCCACGCTGAGAGCAAGCAAACCACCCTCTGAACGCCCGCAGGCATAGACGGGTAGACCTGCGAAGGGCTTTTGCCCTCTGGCCCATATCAACGCTGAAGTGGCGTCCTGCGCGAACCGGCGAAGATCGCTTCTGCCTAAATCGCCAGGATGTCGAAGGCTCTTTCCGACACCAAATTTGTCATATCGCACTACCGCTATTCCAATAGCAGCCAGTTCCTGTGCCGTTTTCGCTGTTGGCTGAGACGGCTTGCCATCAAGCAAACCATTCTTATCCTCATCACCGGCGCCAGGAATAATCACGACAACTGCCGTTGGTTTACCCGACGACGGCATGTCCACCGTAGCCGACAGGTTCCAGTTTTCGTTGACTAATCTGTCATCTGTCGTTTTGACTTGTATTACAGTTTTGATCAACGCGGGGTATTGGCTTGTGGTTGGGTTAGCACTTGGCGTAACGGGCGATACCGCCTCCTGTGAGTAGCTGACACCAGCCATCGTAATGATGGCTCCGATAGCAAGGCAGCTTGCCAACGGATAGAAAAATCGACATGTCATATATGGTCTCCTACAGGCACTGATGCGATTTGGTTTCACAGGCCAAATATAAGCCAAAACCCCTGAACAGGCCGGGGATAAAACGCACGCGGCAATTACGCGGACCGCTGCTTTCTTCCGAACCTGACGGGGTTAACGCATACACCGCTGCGTTCCCCCCGGCCTATTCAGGGGTCTATAACAGCGAAGTGCTGTTAATCGTAAAGGATGGCCGAGATTGGTCGGCCATCCATACACATTACATTGTAACCAAAACAGGCACCAGGTTACAGTGGCCGAGCTTCGCCCTGACCTGATAGCAACTGTTCTCGTGTGAGTTCAAACCGCTTGATCACTCTGCGAACTGGAGCAGTATAGATTTTACCTGACCTGTCTTTGACTTTTACCGTCTCCGTAATCAGGTTCTTATCTGTCATGCCTTCACCACGCCAGCCGATACGGTCTTGAGTGGATGCGGGTGAATAGAGCGGACAGAACCTTAGGGTGACGATATACTTTTTCGCCTTGAAATTGTACATCATGGGATCCTGGCTCATGTCCATTTTGCGTTTAAACTTGCCATCCATAATGCCAGCCATGTCTTGCATCACCAGCACATCAGGCAGGTCCAGGGTAAACGGCACTTGCTTCCATTCTTTTTCCGCTTGACTGTCACTATCGGGTAATAGCATGTTGTGGTAGTCATCCTGACGCATCACAATGTGCATGCGCCCACCCCGTTTAGTGATGCGGTCGTATTGAGGATCCAGGTATGTTCCTAGATCAAAGGTTCCGCTGACTTGAATCTTCTTAACACCAATCACTTTAACTTGGGCGGTGAATTTGGTGTCTTGCATTGGTTTGGTGTCAGGATTCGGTTTTTCGTAGCGATTATATTGCCGAGACTCCGTCAGCGACAGGTTACGGATGCTGGTATCATTCATGCTTCGCATTGTGAAGTCTTTGGGGTTATAAACAGGCGAGGTCTCATGCTGCTTGATCACTTCACCCCAGGCAATAGCACACATATCGGATTGTCCAGATCGTTCCCAAGAATGCGGCAGCATGTGCCGTCTTGCTGGCGGGATCCCAGGTAAGTTTTCGTCGAGGCGGTCCGGGAAGCGGTTTGCTTCCTGGAACCAATGCACCCCATTTTCGGCCATCTTCACCTTGTCGAACCACATCCAGCCGGCTTCGAAATACATATCGTAGACGTCACGGTTGTTGTCAACACCCTCTTCCAGCAGATGAATAGCTGTTCCAAGGTATCGACGGTCACTGCGCTGTTCTGTATCGGTAAAGTTGTAGCCAATGTGCCACGCACCGGTACTGTAGGCATCAAGGTTATGGGTGTCAAGCCATGTTACCAGCCGTATGATAGGCAGGATCGCATCGTAGTTGCCCGAATGAAAGAACTCATCAGCCCGTACCCATAATGCACCGGCAACGACTTCTCGGAAACCCAGCAGGGTACCGAATATGTATTCGGTGGGAAGGCCAGTGACTTTACCGACAAGTCCCTTTGTTTTAGGTTCAAACTGAGGCCGGTATGTATCAGCGACTTTGTTCTGTAGAACGACGGTCGTCAGGAATGCCAAGCCAGTGAGAGCCCATAATATACCGCGTTTATTACGAGGCATGCAACTACACCTCACGCCTATCGAAAATCACATGCGCTATGCTCAATAAAACGGCAATCCAGATCACTGCATAGAAGATGTTGTTCAGATAGACTATGGCTTCGTTGACGATGGCGGTTTCGGGATGGATGACCTTGCTCTGGATGTTGAAATTACCAAATTGCGGAATGCAGTAATGCATCACCCATGCGATAGTCCGAGTCGCCATAGACTTATTCGGGTCCATCATCCCGCCCGTGGTCGTGGACGCCAGTCCGATGATGTACATGGCCAGTGTCAGGAAGAAGTTCACAAACGGGGTGGAAAACACGCTGAAGAAGATCGCCACACATGCCAGCACACTCATCTGAAGGAATATCATCAATAATCCCTTCCACACGTTAGCCACGGCAGGCATGCCGCCTTTCATCATCAACACGGCGTAGAATAGCGCACCCATGACCACTACATTGAGCAGTACAGTCAGAACGCCGCCAAGGAACTTCCCGAAGATAAATTGATAACGCTGCACAGGCTTACTAAGCACAGTGTAGATGGTTCGTCTTTCAATTTCGTTCGGTATCAGCGAAATACCCATGAAGATGCAGATCAACATAGAGGCAACCTGGATGATGCCCAGCCCCAGGCTCTTGATCATCGTCATCTCTTCACGTGCCTGCAGGAACGAAAACAGCGGAGCCATGACGAGTAAGATAGCGGCACCTAATATCAAAAGAAGGATAAGCCGTCTGCTCATCGCCTCCTTTACTGTATTAGATGCAATGACCATGCTAGGTCCCATCATTTGGATTCTCCCTCAATGGTGTCGACAAACAACTGTTCAAGACTGCGTCGTTGTTGAGTCACACTCTTAATCGATCCACCTTGCTTACGAATGACATCTATGGCCTTATCAACAGTCACATCCAGTGGAACACTGGCTATAAGCAGTCCATCGTGATCAGTCTCCAGCTCTGCGCCCAGTGCTCTTAACTCTGGCTCTACGGACTTCGCGACTGAGGTCACAATCTGCATTTTGCCGCTGGGTAACAGCTCTTCCAGTTTGCCCTGTCTCAGCAGCTTACCTTTGTTGAGAATGGAGATACGGTCACATGTCACCTCCACTTCGAGAAGCTGATGTGAACTGAGGAATACCGTCTTGCCCATGGCTTTCAAACTCATGATCGTATCACGAATTTCCAACCGAGCGAGCGGGTCTAAACCAGATGTTGGTTCGTCAAGGAATAATACTTGAGGATCATTGATCAGCGCTTGAGCGATGCCTATGCGCTGTTGCATACCCTTCGAGTAGCTCCTGAGCAGCTTGTCGCCATCGCGGGCTAAGCCCACTTGCTCCAACAGCTTGTCCACCAGTGAACGTAGTTCTTTGCCTCGAATTCCAAACAGTTTCCCGTAGAATTCCAGTACCTGGCGACCTGTGAGATAGTCGTAAAAATACGGACTCTCAGGAAGATAGGCAACCTGTTTGCGAACCGCAGACTCACCGATTGGCTTACCTAATATAAATGCATCGCCTTTGTCTGGGAATATAAGTCCTAATAGCATCTTGATGGTCGTAGTTTTACCAGCACCATTCGGTCCAAGGAACCCGAATATCTCGCCGGCAAAGACTTCAAGATGGAGATCGTCTACAGCAGCGACTTTGGCGCCGGTCGTTTTGTTGAGATATGACTTTGTTAAGCCCTCAATCCGAATGGCTGAATCCATTCAGTCCGTCTCCTTACAATACCTAAAATGGAACGGTTTACCGGCAGTGCCGGCCCGATGGTAGTATATCTGTTGACGATGAACAGTGTCAACAGTTATAAATACTGGCTGTTCTGGCGTCGCCGTTCCCAGATACAATGTGCAAGATGAATTCCGTGTCATTGTGTATGATAGTATATGAGGTATGCTTGTTGAATCGGCCTTTTGGGGCGCGTAACATGGACAAGCATAACTGTCAGGAGAATGCATCATGAATGTAGTAATCTTAGGTTGCGGGAGAACGGGTTCCGCTTTAGCCTACATGCTTTCTGCTGCTAATCACAAGGTCAGTATAATAGAGTGGAAACCTGGTTCTTTGCGACGGCTGGATCCAAGATTTCATGGTCAAACCATCATAGGAAGCGGTTTGGATCAAGATATCCTGGAGCGAGCCGGAATCAAGGATGCAGACCTTTTTGCAGCACTAACAGAAGGCGACAACCGCAACTTAATGGCCGCACAGATAGCCAAACACAAGTATGGTGTTAAGAATATCGTGGCGAAAGTCAACGACCCCTTCAGGGCCGAGCGATATCGCAGTGAGGACATCTACACCATCTGTTACGGAGTGATCGGCGCATCAATGATTAAATCTGTGTTAAGTGGAGAAGATCCAGGTAATGTTCAGGAACTGAACTTACTGACTAGTATCTTCAACATTAGCGAAGATGAATAGAGGAGTACCTCAAAGATGTATGTGATAGTAGTAGGCGGCGGTAATGTTGGGTTTTACCTGGCAAAAGCACTGATGGCCGCCAGGCACGAAGTCATGACCATTGAGTGTGACTCTACAAGATACAATTTTCTCAAAGCAGAGCTCGGTGACCAGGTCATCCACGGCCGCGGCGATGAATACCGCGTGCTTGAGGAAGCTGGAGCAACACGCTGCGAGGTCGTTGTGGCATGCACAGGTGACGATGAAGACAACCTGATCATCTGCCAGATGGCCAAGAACTTCTTCGGTGTGATCCGCTCGCTTGCTAGAGTCAATGACCCAAGAAACGAAGAAATCTTCCAGCAACTCGGGATTGACGCCGCTGTCAGTAGTACCCGGATCATTTACCAGCTCATTGAGCAGGAGATTTCCGTCGATGATATCATCCCTCTGGCGGCTCTGAAACGTGGTGATCTTGAGATCGTAGATATTGAGATCAGCGAGCAGTCACCGGTACTGGGTAAATCATTGTCTGACCTTAACCTTCCGGGCGAAGCACTGATCATCAGTGTGATTCGGAATGATGCTGCCATGCTGGCTCATGGAACAACACTGCTGCAACTGGGTGATAGCGTGATCGCTTTAGTCCGGCACAGCGTGGAGCAAGCCATCAGGGAGTTCTTTGCACCTGTATACATCGGGTAGGCTATTGATTCGTGTCATCGCATTCTGTCATACTTGGAATGCATCAACGAAATAACCTGGGAGTGTGTAATATGGAGCCTCTGCTAATCATCCTTAGCATCGCTGCAATAGCGGCATTGGTGTACCTGATCAAAACATTGATATCAATAAGGCAGCTCGCATTAACTGCCGAGTTGAGAATCAGGCATACGACAGAACGACTCGAAAATTCACTTGATGGTGTTGATGTTCTGACTGCCAATGCGACTGCCCTTGTCATGGAGCTGAACGACAAGCTGCCTGATGTATTACGTCGTACCGATGAGATGCTGGATCGGACCCAGAACGAGTTGATACCGGCACTGCGCCACGCTAATGAAGCCACCGAAGCGCTCAGCGAAATGACCCATACCATCAGTGTGAGGGTCTCTTCGCTAGACAAGGTATTTTCCTGGCTGCAGGTAGCGAATTTGTTCAAAGCCAGTAGTAATCCTAAGACGAAACTGGGTATACTTGGTTCAGTAGTTCAAACGGCGGTTCAAATTGGGTTACCATGGTTTAAGGCGAAACAAAAAAACGCCAATGCCGAGTAATATATACGAACCCTTCCAAACTAACCGGAGGTAATTGATCATGAGTTCCCACGAAGACGATCGCAGCGTATTAGTGAATATCCTGACCGGCATCGGAATCGGTGCTGTAGTAGGAGCGGTGGCCGGTATTCTACTCGCCCCAAAATCGGGATCCGAAACACGGGATTCCATCTCGAAGTCCCTGGATTCGCTCAAAGAGTCTGTGGGTGAGTACGTCGCCAAAGCCGGTGAAGTGATTCCTCAGAAGATCAACGAGGTCGTCAAGGGTGTCAAAAAAGCCGGAGACGAACTCAAAGAAGAAACGAAGGAAGTTGTCGAAGCTGCCAACGAGCAGTTGGCCGAAGCTTAGGACTGAAACCTGTATGGGGCTGGCTGGTGTTGAGCCCCATACAGGTTTCTTAATATTTGATGAGACTAGTCCATCCTACGCGTCCTTTAAAAAAGAATAACTGGCGTTCCTCGCTGCTTAAAGTCATTTGCCTTCTATTTGGTGCCTACATCATCTGGAGAACCAGTCAGGCACTCTTGCCTATCTGCATTTGTTTCATCGTTGCCATGATGCTGGACGGCTTATTGACAAAATGGCAGAGATACGGCATCACACGCCTCATCGGCTCCACAATCATCGCCTCTTTATTGATACTCTTTGTCGTATTCTTGGTACTGGGACTTGCTCCAACGCTCGTAGCCCAACTGTCTGGATTTATAGATAGCATACCTCGTTACAGTAATGAGATCAATTCGGTCATGATCCCATATGCTGAACGGTTCATGGATAGGCACCATGAATTGTTATCACGCATGCATCTACCTACCGATTTCCAAGTTATCATCGATCAAGCCTCTACATACACCAGCAATACCTTAAAGAACATCGCAGGCAATATATTCGTTTATCTATCGCAGGCAGCCAGTTTTTCACTTTGGCTGATCATCGGCCCCATCATTACCCTTTTCGCGTTAGGCGACATGCCCTACATCCGCAGACGCATCCACCAAATGCTGCCATCACGACACTCTTCGACCATTATTCATATGATCGGTGCTATTGGTAAAGTATGGACCGGATATATGAAGGGGATGTTCACTGTGTCGCTCATCTATGGCATCATCATCGCATGCATCGCTGCACTATTAGGTGTGTCCTACCCACTCGTCATCGGCTGTATGACGGCCATACTGTATCTAGTTCCTTATATCGGGTTTATTACGGCGGCCATCATTGCGGGATCCCTGGCGTATTTGACTCCTGCCCACGAAGTGCTCTGGGCCTTTCATGTGGCTGACAGGAGCCTGCCGTTTACGGTGACTATGGTGGCCACTCTGTTCTTGATGAACTTTACATTTGATCAGGCCATCACCCCAAGGATTGCTGGAGAGAGTGCCGGTTTACGCCCCTTCGCCAGCGTCGTGGCCATGATACTGGGGGCCAGCCTGCTGGGAGTATGGGGGATGATCATCGCCATTCCTGTGGCAGCCAGCGGATGGATACTGCTCACTACGCTGTTCCCAAACCTGGCGGCCCCCGCTACTGAGCGGAAATCGCCAAAGAATCAAACCCAACGGAAGTCAAAGACTACACCAGTGCTTCGCTAGCAATCGCATCGAAGCTTAAATCATCTGCGCCTTTATCCAAGTACTGCCTGTATCCGGCAACAGCGATCATAGCCGCATTGTCAGTACACATGATCGGGCGAGGAACCACAACATGGATACCACGTTGATGCCCCTCCTCGATCAACCGCTCTTTCAGCCGACTGTTAGCGGCCACGCCCCCACACACACCAAACCTCTTGCAGCCCGTGCGGAAGCAAGCCTCCATGCTCTTGGATACTAGAACATCCACCACCGCTTCACGGAAACTGGCCGCATAGTCAGCCTGGGAGATTTCGGTTCCTGACTTTTGGAGCTCCCGAAGCAGGGCCGTCTTCAACCCGCTAAAGCTGAAATCCAGACTGTCTTCCAACTTGGCCCGCGGTAGTTTGATCCGCTTAGGATCTCCGGTCGCGGCACATCGGTCGATGACCGGTCCACCCGGATATCCCAGGTTAAGTAAACGAGCCGCCTTGTCGAAGGCTTCACCCGCCGCATCATCGCGTGTACGCCCTAACGGAACTCGCTCGCTCCAGCTCTTCACCAGATGCAGTTCAGTGTGCCCACCAGACACCACCAGACAGACAAAAGGGAACTCTACCGGCTCAGCGATGTCCACAGCGGCGATATGACCTGTGAGGTGGTGTACGGCGACGATTGGCTTACGTAACTGCCAGGCCAGTGTCTTGGCGGCGGTCACCCCTACCATCAAGGCACCGATGAGCCCTGGCCGGTTGGTGACAGCGATCAGATCGATGTCAGACAACCCGCATTTCGCTTCCACTAGAGCTTCAGTAAGCAGCAGTGTGAATTTCTCAGCGTGTTTACGCGCGGCGATTTCAGGCACCACGCCCCCCGTGAGGGCATGGATATCGATTTGGGAGGAGATGAGGTTGGCCTCTATCTGACGGCCGTCATTCACGATGGCGATGGAGGTGTCGTCGCAGCTACTTTCAATTCCTAAAACGCGCATGATATCAGCACAGTGCCCCTTATTTCATGTTGCAGTGAGGTTACGGTTCCACATGATCAAGGCATCTTCTCCGTTATCATCATAATACCCTTTACGTATGCCTTCTGACACAAACCCCAGCTTTTCGTAGAGTTTGACCGCTGAGTTATTAGTGGTCCTGACCTCGAGTGTTGCAGCGGTCGCGCCAAGGCGTACGGCATCATCCATCAAGTGGTTTAGCAGCAACCATCCTACACCCTGCCCGCGATGTCCAGCGCAGACGGCCAAACGGTTAACTGTCGCCTCATCGAATATCAGCCACATGCCAGCAAACCCAATGACCGTACCTTGATATTCGGCCACGTAATAATGGGCATTATTGTGTCGAAGCTCCCCTGCATACGAAGATTCTGACCATGCGGTGGTAAAGCACTCACTGTCAAGACGCGACACGACTGCTATATCAGCGGGAACCATATGACGAACGGTGATGATAGGAGGTTGTGAGTCCACAGTTAGATTCTACCGCAACAGCGGGGATGAGCCTAAACTCATCCCCATGACATTGAGGTTAACGCTCGATGACATTGGCCACTGTAGAGAAATGGGCCGGATTTTGAGATATCTGCTGATACACATCGGCATACCAGCCCACGTATTTTCCGGCTGGTACAGGTATAGAGGCCTCAAACTTGCCAGATTTGCTGACAGCCTCGGCCACAACGAACTTCGCCTGACGGAAATCCCGGATCGGACTGACAGCAACCCAAACCTCAACCTTACCAGCAGGCCCAGTTGTGGTTCCAGCGATGGTCAGCTTGTTTCCAACCATTCGGCCCTTAGCTGAAATGTCTGCCAGCGCTAAACCGTCAGATACACTCTTGTAGAAGCCAGATATCGTGCGTAATACCCTCTCGCGATCATCCAGGCCATGACCCGAATTCGGTGCGTAGATAATCCGCTTAGTACCGCTCAGCTTGTTGAAGTAAAGTGAAGCACTATCGAATACCCAGTATGGATCATTAGAGCCGTTCACGATTAGCTTGGGCATCGTATACCTCTTGCGGTAGTTGAACGGATCTACAATCTCGACAAGGGTTTTGCCCTTGTCGGTAGTCAGCAGATCAATCAGACCAAGTTTGGTATAGGCTTCAATCTGCACGCTTTCCTTGCCGTAACTAGATTTCTGTAATGCCATCTGCCGCGGAAGGTCCAGGTTGTCGTATACCATAGGTGCGATCGCAGCCACGCGGTCGTCCACAGCTGCTGTCAGCCAAGTCGTCCAGCCGCGTTTACTGCCGCCGGTGACCAGGAACTTTTCGATCCCCATCCCCCACTGCTGTTTAGCGGCGGCCTGTGCGGCTGTCATCGCGCATACCGCCGACTTTGTCATAGGGATCAGCAGCGGCCACTCTTCGTTCTTGGTCTGGTCGTATTTCTGGAAAGTCATGGCGATCAGATCATCTTCTGTGAGTCCATCGTATAGGGGCTGGTTCGGGATACCACCCAGTGCCACCACCACTGCCTGTGAGTTGCGGGCCATCACAGCCATCATGATCCGCTCTGGATCCGAGATTTCTCCACCAGTAATATAAAGAACAGCGATCTTGGGGTTAGGCACCTCAGACGGACGGATCAGAACCACTTTATGTGTCCACGGCTTATCCATCCATACCTGCGATGTCATGTCCAGCTCCAGGAACTGGGTACCCAGGATTGTCTTTTCAGACGCCACACTCCACTTGAAATCCGGGTTTGGCTTCGAAATATAGCGGTCTAGTGCAGTTTGAGGGCTATTAGTCACCTGCTTGCTTCCAGCCTTGGCACAGAATGCTTGCGTTGTGGAAAGCAGGATCGCGATACTGAGTGGTAAAATCCATCGGTTCATCTAGGGCCCCTTTCGAATGGTTCGTTTCTAATATTATGACCGAATTTGCCGTACAAGTGTGACTAGACACACGAGCTATACCAAAAGGCCAGTTCACCAATCAGGCTCCGGAATCTGCCTTGACAGCCCTTATTGATAAGCGTATAAACATATCTGAGCGTAACAGGAAGCAATTGATTCTCAACTCATGATACATGAGCACAGAAAGGTGATGTCGATGAAAGCAACCATCAGATTTATGACGATCTTTGCGGCACTAGCACTCACAGCGATGGCACAGATGGCCTCGGCGACGGATTACTATGTCAGCCATTCGGCAGGCAATGACCGTATCGACGGTCTGTCAGCGAAGCCCTCAGGAGTGCATGGGCCGTGGAAGACTCTTGCCAAAGCCTCGGAGGTTACATATCATCCTGGCGATCGCCTTTTGTTGAAATGCGGCGATGTATGGAACGAAATGCTCACACTCAAGGGCAACGGTACGGCTGCGAACCCCATCACCGTAGCCTCCTACGGCGCCGGTGACAGGCCTTACATCAAACGCAACCTAGGTAAGGATCAGGAGTGCATTCTCATCAATTTATCCGACGGCAATGCACGTAACTACACCTTCCGCGATCTGGAAATCGGCAACGCCCTGAACGGCGTTCATGTGCAGCTCAAGGCAAATGGCCAGACTGATAGTGGGGAGTATCGCTTTGAGAACTGTTTCTTCCACGACCTCAAAAACCCCACATTCCCAAAGAATGCGGGAGCATGGGGCTGGGCACTTTTGTGGGATGGATCAGGCGCACCACGGGTCATCAGCATCGTGCATACCATTGGGTTGCGAACCCAAGGCTTTTTATGTAACTCGATGAAGGGAAAAGTGCTGCTCGACGGCGATACGATCTCCCACGGCAGCTTGAACCAGGTCTGCCAGACATACTCCACAGGCTTTGACATCACCAACTGTACATTCGTATATAACTACCCCTGGCTATATGACAAATGGGGCACCACCCAGGTGATGGCGGGAATCCTGAAGGGTGCGCCAGGAATACGCAACCATGTAGAGAACAACGAGTTCGGCTGGCCAGGTGACTACCCTGGATCGCCTGATGGATGCGGTTACGACTTTGAAGTCGGCACCGATGACGTCACGTTCAAGAACAACTACGTGCATGACAGCTATGGAGAAGCCGTACTGTTCATGGGAAACACGATCCATAACGGCCTCGTGTTCGATAACAATGTCTTTCGTGGCAACGTTCGCTTTAGTCCGAGGTGGAGTTGTACCATCTCGCTGCCCATGAATGTGACTGGTAGCGGGACCTTCAACAACAACGTGTTCTACCTCTGGCCTGGCAAATCGGCGTTTGGCACCAAGGATCCACTCATGAAGCCAACCAGCTTTACCTACAAAAATAACAATGAACACCCCACCAAACCATTCGTGGCCATGCCGCTGGTGACTAAAATTGGCTACAACAACGGTTCTCGTGTATATACTTTGTCCTCTGCCACGCCTGGTGCGGTCATACGATACACCACGGACGCCAGCCTGCCATCACCCTCCAGTCCGATCTACCGTAAGCCGATTGTAATGAAGCGGTCAGGTGTTTTGAATGCCAAGGCGTTCAAAAATGACAGTTATCCCAGCTATGTCAACTCGCTCGCTGTGGAACTGCGCAACCCGAAATCGAGCGCACCATCCGCGTGGTGGAAGCTGAATGAGAGCCGCGGCAAGACGGTTAAAGATTCAACGGGTAAGAGTAATGGGGTGCTCACTAACGCCGTATGGGCACCTGGTAAAGCCAGCGATGGATTGGCGTTCAACGGCAAGAACGCTTCGGTGAAACTGACCAACAGCAACCTATCCATAATATCCAACACCTTCACGATCGCCTTTTGGGCGAAACCCACGAAGAATCGAGCGGCCACACCAACGGCTGGCAGCGGGATAGGGCTGACAGGTACTGCTTGGTGGAAGATGAACGAGGGATCCGGCGAAAGCCTGGGCGATTCGGCAGGAGGAACGTTGGGAAGCCTCAGCGGATGCAGCTGGACGAAGGGGAAATTCGGCAATGCGCTTCTCTTTAACGCCGACAAAGCCTCCGTTTCGCTTACCAACTACGGAACCGGGTTATCTTCGTGCTCCAATACCTTCAGCATCTCCTTCTGGGTGAATCCAGATGCTCCACGCGCGGTCACCCCAGAGGCGCGCACGGGCATCTCTGGACTGACTGGACAGCGATATGCTCTATACCCGCAGCAATATGGCGGCACAACCAACGAAGCCGGTGTTGGCCTCTCAGTTGGCACCAACGGCATCAGCGTATTCGAGCTAGCCGACAGTCATATGCCATCGCCGCTGGTATACGACCATACCATTACCGGTTGGAACTGTATCACTCTGGTCTACCGCGACAAGAAACCAAGCCTCTATATTAACGGCCAGCTCGTGAAGGAGGGGTTGAAGAGCAGCAAGACACTGCATCCGGCTTTTAGCCTTGGCGGCAGTACCGATAACTGGTATCAGGGTAAGCTCGATGACCTGCGCGTCTACCCCTATGCTCTCGCAGATGCCCAGATTAACGAGCTTGTGAACAAAGGCGAAGCGGCGATGCTCCCATGGAGCGTTGGCACGAATGCCGGTACAAGTTGACTACCTTATGCTCTTGCTCCTGTGATGAGAGGAGGAGGAAAGAGCGTTCAAGATGCGGGTGTCGGCGTTGCGGTCGGCGTGAACGGCATCAGCGTTTGCGAATCCTCTGACGCCTACTTGCCCTCCGTGCTGGTCGATACTCTGCCGTTGAAAGGCTGGAACCATGTGGCGGTAGTCTATCAAGATGGACAGCCAACCCTCTACCTTAACGGCGTCTTTGAGACCGTCGGTTGCCGCAGCGAGAAAGTGGTGCACCCCGTGTTCAACCTGGGGGGCGGCGGTACTCTGGGGTGGTATGGCGGTTATCTCGCCGATGTGCGAGTTTACAAAACGGCTCTCACAGATGCCGAGGTGCAGGAAGTCGCTTCAGTCAAGAATAGACACTGAAATCCAGTAAAGCATTACCTGGGTAGATTAACTATAAAACATCGTCTGTTCCGAAGAAGAATCTAAGCTTCGGAACAGACAATTGATTTTAGTGACGGGAAGTCCGGCCAGGACCAAGCCGGCTAAATACTTCGGTATCATAGACTTCATTAATCCGATGTTAATAGAGGCATCCTGTAGAATATACTTGAAACTGGAATACAAAGAGGTTCAATGCTATGTCAAAATGCCGATCTATTCTCACCGCGTTGGTGCTTGCCTTATCTACATCCGCCGTAATGGCCGCGCCGTTCTTGGAGCCTGTGCCCACATCGCAAAAGGAGATCGCTCTCCACTGGTCCGAGATAGATGCCAAGGCATTGTCAGTGAAGCTCTTCCGCAACGACGCCTTCATCGGGGAGTTCCCAGCCACCAGCCGCACTTACCGCGACCAGTCGGTGGATCCAGGCACTCGATACACATACCGTCTGACAGCCGCTCTACCGGACGGTAAAGAGCAAAGCGTCAGTGAGACAGTGACCAGCCTTCGCGATGTGCTTCCCACCCGGAACTACCAGTTGGTGGTTATAGGGGGAACAGCCTCGGGAGTTGGTGCCGCGGTATCGGCAGCTCGGCAAGGGGTTCATGTGGCACTGATTGAACCATCGGATCGCCTTGGCGGCATGATCACTAACGGTGTCTCCGCCACTGACATGCGGAAGCCAGCCCGCAGCAACGGCTTGTTTGATGAGATCCGCCAGCGCGTCCAGAGCTATTACGGAACTGGCAACGGCTTAAGCTACGAACCCAAGCTCACATGGAAGATCGTCCGCAGTCTAGTAGACGAACAGCCGCTGATCGATGTGTTCTCCCGCATGAGCTACCACAGTGCTAAGCACCAGGGTCGTACGGTCACCTCCATCACATGCAAGGACCTCAGCACGGGTAAACTCACCCGGTTCACCGCAGATCAGTTCGTAGATGCCACCATTGAAGGCGATATGCTGGATGATCTTGGGGTATCCAACCGAGTGGGACGAGAGGCACGAAGCCAAGAAGAGCCCCATGCAGGTTTCATTCACTACGACCGGTTCAAGGATGAGATCACTCCACCCAGCACAGGAAAAGCCGACAAGACGATCCAAGCTTACAGCTTCCTGCTGCCTTTGAAGGACTACGGTGCCGGTGCTGATAAAAGCATCCCAGAACCTCCGTTCTATGATAAAGCAAACTACCAGCACACGACCGCATGGAAAGAGACCTGGGCCTATATGTACGGACGGTTCCCTGGCGGTAAGTTTGAGATGAATCAACACCCTCAAGGCAACGACCTTCAGGAGATCAACTTCAGATACCCCTGGATGTCAGAGAAACAACGGGCGGGCATGACCGACCGCTTCCGATGGCATGCGCTGGGATATCTTTACTACCTGCAGACCGAACAGGGACTCAAGCAACTCGGCCTGGCCGATGATGAGTATCCTGAGAATGGCCACATCCCAAACAGCCTGTATGTCCGTGAGGCCAGGCGTATCGTGGGCGACTTCATGTTAAACGAGACTGACGTTGCGGACGCCAGAAAGCGGCTGCGCCCCGACACAATAGGTATCGGCGACTACCCCATGGACTCCCATGCTATTCACAAGAAGACCGACTGGAGCACGACCGATCTTGGCGAGGGCGAATATTGGCTGTACCGCCAAACCCCTTGGTACCAAATTCCATTTGGTGTGATGCTGCCCCGAGAGCTGGATAACCTGATGGTCACATCCGCCGTATCCGCCACCCATGTGGGATATGGAACCTTGCGCATGGAACCCGTCAGGATGGCCATGGGACAGGCGGCAGGCATCTCCACTGCAATGGCGATTAACGGCGGCAGGAAACCGGCTGAGGTCTCGTTAGAGCAGCTTCAGCGTAAGCTGGTCGAAGCCGGTGTGTATATGGGTTGGTTCAGCGATGTGACCGCAGAAACTCCGCGTTTCTGGGCGATTCAGGAGCTGGCCGCTAAAACCGTGTTGACGGATGAGGAGTTAAAGCCACAGCAGCCGTTAGTATATGAAGAGATGATCCGATGCTTATACAAAGCGATGGGTTTCGGGTATGAAAAACAAGCCAGAGGTTATCTACAACCTAAGGATGACATCTTGCCTGAACAAGAGTCTCAGCTCATGTCGCTCTTCACAGGCCCCATCTTGAAGTCCGATACTTACAGCTCTGCGCAGCTTGTCCCCATCATGAGGCGGGCCGCTAAAGCGAAAGGTCTGAGCGCGAAGGCGACCGACTGGGCACTGATGCCGATAGCCACATCGGAGGGAGTCATCACGAAAGAGCAGTTCTACGCCAGCCTCGCGCTGATTTTACGAGGAACAAACAGCGGGGCTATCTACCCTCAGAAGTGATGCGGTAGACTGCGTTCTTGCCGAACCGGGCCTGCTCTTGCAGCAGGCCCTCTTTTTTGGCCTGCTCCAGCAACTGCCGCCATCGCTCCGTATGGCTTTCATTCACCACCAGGCGCTCATTCTGCCACACCCACTGGTAACCGTGCTGTAGGAGCCACTGACAGAGCTCAGAGGGCTGTTTCATATCATCGTAGGGTATCAAAGTGTGGTGCCCAGGATTCGCCCAGATCAGTTTGCGGTTCAGATAGAATACACGGGTCTCATCATACACCGCCACACCGTCATGTTCTGGGGTGTTACTATCTATCCACTCGCACGCTTTGAAAGTACCTCCCCCATATTGCTGAAGGTAGCTGTCGATAGAGCTTTGGTTTGTCAGCACGAGGATTGACGCGGCCAGTTTGGGCATGATGCCCCCAATGAACACCAACATCTGAGATAGAACTATAACCGGCATCAGCCAGCGTATCAGCCCTCGCTCGGTATCATGCACCTTGACGGCAGCCAGTATCACCGCAGGGAACAAGAACACAAGATACCGTATCTGCTGCATCTGGAAAAACCAGGCCACCCAGTTGAGGCCAATGAACAGCCAAACCGCTCTGCCCGCGGTATTCCAATGCTTCCAAAACACCAGCGTGAATAGAACCAGCAGACCAAACAACCCCGAACTGCCCACCAAAGGCATGGGATCGATAAAACGGTCATAGTCGGTCACTAGCCTGATCGGCGAAAGCACAAAGTCGAGGGCAGACCGTCCAAAGCCGAACGCCTCCTGTGCCTGCCTGTATAGGAGGGCGTTCTGAGCACTCCAGTCATGCCCGCCAAAAATGCCGTAGAAATACGGGTAGAACGGGTTGCCTGTGTAGATCAGCGTTTTGAGGTACCATCCCCCACCAATCAGCACTGAGAGCCCAACGGCTCCACCAAGCCATCGCCATCGATCTTTCCACGTAAGGCAAGTACAGCCCAGCATCAACGAGATAGCGGTGATGGGCAGAATGCTCACAGCGGTCATCTTGATTCCCAGTGCAATGCCTGCCACGACTCCACTCAACACGGTCCAGATGAGGCGCTCGCGTGCGTCGCTCTGTAGAGCTAGATATCCTGTGATCGCAAACCAGCAGATCGCCAGGCAAAAAGCGATGTCCAGATAGGCCACACCAGCTTCCCATGCAAACAGCGGGATGGAACCTAACAGCAGTCCACTCATCATCTGTGCCACGGGGCTTAGCTTCATACGTCGCGCCACTACCCAGATCGTGTATACGCAGAGCAGCCCACAAAACCAGTGAAACAGCTTGGCTCCGATCGCACCGGCACCGACTCCCAACGACCACAGGTACCACATCTCTACTGTGAATGGGAAGTTGCTGTGATGGTCATACGGCACGTAGTGGATGATTCCGGAACGTAGAAACTCAAGCGGTATGGCCAGATGGTAACTGAGACCATCCCAGTCATCGCCAATCGGCATCATCAACACGATGGGCAAGATAAGGAGAAGAGGCAGTAGACCCGCCAGTAATGGCCAATAGCCGCGCCAGCCGACCGAATCCGATTTGACGCCATCAGACCGGCGCAGCCACAGCACGTTCGGCACCGAGAATACGCCCACTACCAGCCACAAAGCCGCTGCGGACAACTGACCGCACAACCCCATCACTAGTACCACCAGGCTGAAAATCCCTGCGGTACACAGCCAGGCTATAGGGAGCAGTTCATAGAGGCGGGTCGTTTTGAAGTGATAAGATCGCAGGATGGCCATCCCGCTGAGTGCGAAAACCAGTATTGGTATCAGCGCAAGCAGTGGATGCCCTATACTCACAGCTCGGTATCCTTCACCCGTCGGCAGCTCCAGCTCACGATTTCGAGACGGTCGGTATCATAATCTAGAATGCCCAGGTGCTGTCCATACTTGCCGGTGTGTAGTATATAACTGCTGCCGACCTCTATGGGCTCCGAGCTCATCGTGTGGTCGTGACCACCTAAAACTAAATCGACACCCAGTTGCGCCACAGCCCGGTCATCGGCCGTACCGATATGGGTCAGGGCAACCATTATGTCGCACTTTGGCCGGATCACGGGGATCATATCAGCCGCAGTTTCCACAGCAGGTGTCACCATCCAGGCACTCACAGCCCTCAAAAGAGGATTACGATCCAGCATTTTTTCTGTGATCATCTCCTCCATCAGCCCCATGATACCAAACCGCACACCCATCCGCTCAAGGACAGTGAAAGGTGCCACCACAGGGTTTGTATTACGTTTAATGGGAAGCACATTGCTGGCCAGAATTGGGAATGAGGCTCCCCTGTGCTTCGCTTGTAACCCGCTACGACTATAGTGAAACTCCCGATTACCGCAGACCATGGCATCATAACCAGCGTGGCTCATTTTGCCGAGGATCGGTTCAGGCAGCATGTTCCATGTGATGTTACTGGCAGTGATCGCATCCCCTGCGTCAAGAAGTATGAAACCTTCGGGATTCGGGGCTGTTTCACGCGCTTTTTTGATAGCACGCTGCAGGGCGATCGGAAAATGACCGTGCAAATCGCCGGTCAAGCAGATGCGGATGATTGGCATATAGGTTATTGCACCTTAGGGAGGCTGTTTGGATCATAGGTAAACAGGCGAATGATTTCATCCCAATAGCCGTTGGCTTTGAGAAGAACCTCGGCGATTTCGCGCATCCCGCCGTTGCCGCCTTCGGCTACGGTGACGTAATCCGCCAAAGCCTTCACCTCAGGTGAGGCATTTGCCACAGTGAATCTGACACCAGCCTCGCGGAAGGCTGACAGATCGTTCAAATCATCGCCTACATAGGCTACGGCACCGGCATCTACCCCTAACTCATACATGAGTTGAAGTAATCGAGTGCCCTTATCACCTACCCCCATCAGGCATTGGTCAAAATGGAGGTCGCTGGCTCGGCGAGCGACAGATCCGTCTGAACGGCCGGTCATCACCACTAACTGGTATCCATACCGCTTCAACAGGTTCAGACCAAGCCCATCGCGTACGTGGAACGCCTTAATGAACTGGCCGTCCGGTGAATAATAGAGCATGGAGTCAGAGAGAACGCCGTCGACATCCGTGACCAGAACCTTCACGCGCCGCAGACGGTCCAAAAGAGCTTGAGTAATAGCCAACTACACGATACCCGTACGAAGAAGGTCTTTTAACATCAACATACCGATCGGTTTGCGCTGGTGATCCAGCACTGGTATTTCACCGATCTTTTTCGACAAGGTCTCCATCAGGCTTAGTGCCTCGACTGCCAGAGGATCACCCTCAATCACGGAAGGGTTGACGGTCATCACCTGCTCCGCTCTCAGGGTCAGTGTTTTATCATTAGATAGAAGGAATCGTCTGATGTCGCCATCCGTGATCAGTCCCGCCATCTTGCCATCTGTATCTAAGACACAGGCCGCTCCTGCGTTCGCTTCCGTGATGGCGAAAAGAACATCGCGAACTGGCTGTCCGCACTCCACAACGGCCACGGCATCGCCGGTACGCATCACGTCGCTGACATGCAGCAACAGACGCCGTCCCAGACTCCCTGCCGGGTGAAACACCGCAAACTGGCTTTCTGAGAATTCGCGGGCACGCATAATGGAAATGCTAAAGGCATCACCCATGACCAGCATCGCTGTGGTGCTGGCGGTGGGAGCGAGATTGAAAGGGCAAGCCTCGCGTGGTACGGAGATATCTAGTATCTCATCCGCGGCCAAGGCCAGGGTGGACTCTAGTCGCCCTACCATCGCGATGATCTTGGCACCGATACGCTTAATGGTAGGTAGAATTGCCAATATTTCGTCTGTTTCACCGCTGGCTGAAAGTATAAATACCACATCATCCTTGGTGACCATACCAAGGTCGCCATGCACCCCTTCTGCAGGATGCAGGTAGAAGCTGGGCGTTCCGGTGCTGGCAAGGGTGGCGGCTAGTTTGCGAGCGATCGCTCCTGACTTACCCATACCGGTGGTCACCACGCGTGCTGTACAACCTAACGCCATCTTGACAGCGTGTTCAAACCGGTCGTCTACGCGTGGCAACAATCCATTTATACCCAGAAGCTCAGTTTCGATCACCTCTCGGCCATAGTCGGAAATCTTAGTACTCATATTCGGTTATACGTTCTCGTCTCTATCAGTGTCACGTTGAGCATCTGTGGATGCGTCAAGACGCGGCAGTGTCTCAAGTGAGTAGTGAAAATGAAGCATTTCGTCAAGAGAGATCGGCCCCATATTGGCTTTGGTCAGCATCTCTTCAGGGTCCATCTCACGGATTTCGTGGCGTAGAATCTTCTCATCCCATGCCTCTAGCCGGATGAAGCTTTCGCCCAATCTACGGCACCGACTGCACCGGAAGCGGAGATAAACATACGTGGTATCGACACGGCGGAGCTGCGTCCCTTTATGGATGACATCTCCTTCAAATATTCGTTGACCGCAGGAACAGAATACACCAACTTTTACGTCCTGAAAATCTTCCATGGCACCCCTCCCTGCTTCGGTGGTTGATATCATCAGCGACTCACTGCACCGAATTCTGAAGCATTTCGAGACAAAATCTCCAAATGCCACCATATTGAGTATACAGAATGAGCAACATACCGGCAAACCGGCAGAGATTGTAAGCACGAAACGAGATTGTACTTAAGGTTGACCTGGCCGATACGGCTTGTTTCGACCCATCTTCTCGTCGCGCGACGTAGGCACATAGAGTTCCGGCTCTTGGATGATCCTAAAAGTATATAACTTTCTCAGCCAGTCATCCTTAGTCAAACCGCCTATTACTGTCTTCGTGTTCACATCGACGATAAAATAGCCAGGTCGTAATTCACGATTGGTTAATGGGAATTTGTTTTGCTCATCTCGGTATTTTGGATGAGGGCTCACCTTTCCTATGATAGCATTTGAAAACACACGGTATCCCACTACATTCGGACCGACCGCGAACCTGCCAAAAGGTGGAACCGTCTTAAAATCCATGTTTTGTATCCATACTTCGTCAAAGTGTTGCATGAGCCGAAATCCGCCAGGTAAATTAAAGCCATATCGATTCATCAGATTCCACATGACCATATAACCCATGAACACCAACATCAGAGCCGAAGCTGAAGCGACAATGACTGTGAATACCGGTATGCGCCTTCGTTCCTTACTACTTTCTGCCGTCATGATTTGGGTAAGCCTCCTTATGAATACGGCGGTACCATCAGCTTGATATAAAGCTGCGTAGAGTCATTATCCATCGATCCGATGGAATCCAAAACAAAATCCACTGCCGATCCGACCCTAATTGCACTCAGCTCACAGAGCAACGGATGCGGCTTGTCGTCCTTCGCTTCCAACTCCCATTTGCGAATGCCATCAACGAAGACCGATAACCGCACACCATCACCCAGCCCGTTGTTCTGCACGGTCCCCTCAACGCGCAGTCTACCCGAGACGGTGCTGACCCATCGCTTGACGGCAGCCTGTTTGTCAGAGGGGTGCACGCTCATAATCGCAGCATGGGGATATGGGCTCTCCACACCAGCCACCCACCGACCCGGCTCATACCGACGCATAACCGTAAAGGAATCAGTCCGGTAACGGCCACTTCGGACCTCGCGGTTTCCGAGCATGCCATACCACCAGCCATTGAGTCCTTGTATGCCATCATGGCTCCACCCGGTGACGAAATCCGCCACACAGTCCCACTGATGCTTCCCGTCCACGACCACACCGCTTGCCAACGGGCCTGTCTTCACCATAGCACCGGCCTTGTGATCGGGATCATACACCAGGTTGCCTTCTATCCGTGCGTTCTTTACGACACCAAGAAAAATCGAGGCATCCGGCAGATCACCGCAGGTCGTGGCAAACGCACTGCCAAACCCCTTCCAGTCAGCCGCATGAAACGGCCGGTCGATGATGTTATCCTTGACGATCAGCCCATCCATATTGGTGATGTAGATCGGCACACCTCCGGGGGTTTCGATGTAGTTGCCTTTGAACAGCATGTTGCGTATGGGTGTAGAGCGCCGCAGGTAGTTCCCTCCACTTGGCACCATCACGGACATGACGGCACCTTGCAGATAGGCATCGCTGGCAGCGGCTCCGGTAGAGCACCCCAACATGCGGTTGTTAATGAACCTGTTGTCGTTCGCAAACTGGCCTTCCGTCATCGGCCCCCAGGTTTCATAGTGAATCTCCAGACCGTGCATCACATTCTGAAAAGTGTTGTATTCGACCAGGCCACCAGAGGCACCATTCAGCAAGAACGGCCTGTTGAAGCAGTCATGGAACCAGCAGTTGCGCACCACGAAGCCCTCGCAGTTCAAGCTGTGGGTGTCGATCAGTGTGCCCACGGGCAGATCGAGGTCGCGGTCCATTGTCACCTCCCAGACCTCGCTGCTGTGGGCGTGTTCCATGCGTTTAAGTTCACTCAGCACCTGCTCGCTCTGCACGCTATCTGTCACACGCCGTGTCCGAATGACAGTAGCCGCGCCGAGGTGTTCTACGCTGCGCCAGTCCCAGAAGTCCATCTTCTTTTTAGTCTTGAATGGGCCATAGGACGCCGCAAAGTAATACTGGTGGGCTGATACCCGCTGAGCGACGATACCGAAGAAGCCGTGCAGGTTGATGTGGTCATCTGCCAGGTGAGCGACTTCACAGCGGTCGATGGTCGGCCCCTTCTCGGTTGCGGTCATATGAAACCCATCGGCGCCAAAAGCATGAAGCCGGTTGGTACCGGGGCGTCGGACGCCGTGCAAACGCCGGTACACATTGCCCCCGGCACCCCCACCCTCCATGGCCATCATGCCGCCGCTGGCATAGATATTGCAGTCTTCATAGACGATGCTTTCGCATTCAATAGTGCGTAATGCGGCTCCGGTGCGGATGGGAGCCGCCAGGTAGTCGCCTACGGAAACCCCAGGTGCCGGTGTCTCAAACTCAATTCGATTATTATGGCCAATGCGATGCCAGCTCTTGCCCAACAGATAGTTGTTGATGAAGCTGCCGTCTTGATGGAAAAAGAGGATGACCCTCTGCCCATTATCTTCAGGTATCCCATCAGCATTACGCGGTTCATGCCCTGGCATGATCTCAGCTGTGACGCGTTCATTTGGTGCATCAATATGAAGAACGCGTGCTTGGAAAAATGGCAGCGGATCGAAGTCGATGGTCAAGCCACGGAAGGTGAGGTTTTGGCATTTGCGCACCAGTAACCCCCAGATCAGTGGAGGTTCCATCCAAAAGGTGGCGCCTGATGCCTCAATCTGCAGATCATGCACGCCTTCAATGATTGGGCAATCGGGGTCCCATCCCGCTCGATAGCGATAATCGCCAGCAGGTATGTGGAAAGTTTTGATCTTTTGGTCAGAGGCGCGCTTGATCTGCAGCAGAAGTTCTTTGCCAGCTTCACGCTGCGTTTGCTTCTGCGAATCCGTAAACTGAGGGCCGATCGGTAAGTCGGGACGCCAGGCCGTGCAGGTTTCGGACACTATCTGCAGTTTCCAATCGACTTTCACGACCGCTTCTTTCGATTCGGACACCGCCACCAGATCAATATCAGCCAATTTCGGTAGATCCACCAGCAGCACATCATAAGCATGTGGGATATAGTCATCTTCGGCAAGCGTCCGGCTCCACGCCAGCTGCCCATCACGATAGATGCGGAAACTCACCGCACCCCGAGTGCTTACCGCTTTTGCGAGCCAGCCGACAAGCCGCACACTGCCAACCCGATCGGCTGTCCATCTGCGCACCGCAGCCAAGCAACCACCGTCTTTCCAGATCGCAGTCTGGCTATCACGTCCCAGTTGGAGCTGCCGGTATTTCGGCGTCATCCATACATCGGCACGACGGTTCTCAAATGGAGTAAATGGCTCCATCCGCCCATCGTCAGTAATATGCGCCACCCCATAATGCCAACCCCGATGGGACTGAACGGCACTGAAGTCAAGCGTCGAATCAGCAATGGCGTCATCAAATCCAACGACACGGTCTCGAAATCGCATTTATGTCACGCTCGCATTAATTCAAGTTCCAAATCGACTCTATAACACAAAAGGGCCTCGATTTCTCGAGGCCCTACGGTAACGGCACCAGTGACTACCCGCGCTCAAGCTGCAGGGTGATCGGGGTGACATCGCACACTTCAGACGGCCCAAAGTACTGGATGGGACCGGGATACACATAGTCATCCTCAACGGCCCACTTTTCGCGGTTCTGGGCATACATCTTAAATGGCTTGCCATCAAGCTCCACGAGTGCTTTCTTGATGACCGGAACATCCTTGCCCAGTCGGCGTTCGATGTTTAACATAGAGGTCACAGGGGTTGCCATAGCCACCCACTCAGATGCTGGCTGGTTCAGGTTCTTCACGCTGACCGTGTAGCCTGTGAATCCAGCGCGAACCACCTGCGCAGCGGTATAACCAAGGCTGTAGCAGTAGTCTGCGTCGAAGTTACTGGGAGCAGCGCATCGGCCTTCGTATCCCACGAAATGGCTCAATGCGGTGAACTTCGCAGCCGTTTTGCCCTGCTTCTTGGCGGAGGCGATCCGCTGTTTGACCAAGTCAATCAACAACTTTTCTGTCTCCACCTGGCTCAGCGGTGGGTTACCGTGGCTGTCGATGTTCAGAAGAACCGCTTGTGTGTCTTCTGGCAGCGATGCGTAGGCTTTAGCACTCAGAGCACTGAACATGCTGCTTAGATATTGGGTGCGCTCTTCGTGAGTATCAAAGCTGCGCACGGTCTCCAGGGTGTCTTTGTCACCCAGCATCGTCGCGAGTTCGTCAATCATGCTCTTCAGTTCAGGGATGAACTCCAGCAGCCCTTCAGGGATCAACACGATACCGTAGTTGCGTCCTTTGGCGGCACGAGCTATCACGGTATCCACGATACCATCAGCAACTTCAGCCAGTGTCATGCCTTTTGACCTGATCTCTTCAGAGATCAAGGTGATGTTGGCATGGGTGGATAGACCGCACTCCAGCGTGACATGGCTGGCTGCCCGGCCCATCAAACGCACAAAGTGCCAGTATTTGATAGCCGATGTGGCGTCTCGACAAATGTTGCCAATCACTTCAGAATAGGTCTTGCATGCGGTGTCGAAGCCAAAGCTCATTTCGATCTGCTCGTTGCGCATGTCGCCATCGATGGTCTTGGGCACGCCCACCACACAGCATTTGCTGTCGTTGGATTTGAGGTATTCGGCCAACATGGCAGCGTTGGTATTGCTGTCATCACCGCCCACCACGACTAGTCCGTTCAGGTCCATAGTGGCCGTATTATCGAGGCATGACTTCAGGTCCTCGGCGCTCTCGATCTTATCGCGGCCGCTCATGATCATATCGAAGCCGCCCGTGTTGCGGTAGGCATCAATTATTTCTGAGGTGATTTCGACGAAATTACCCTTTACGATCCCAATCGGCCCCTTCAGGAAGCCGAACAGCTTGTTGTCGCTGTTAGCGGTTCGCAACGCGTCAAACAGTCCAGCGATCACGTTATGTCCGCCCGGAGCCTGCCCACCACTCAACACGACGCCCACGCGGATGGCATGGTTTGACAGGTTCGTCTCTCCAGCTTCAAAGGTCAGTATCGGCTGGCCAAAGGTGTTTGGGAAGAGAGTCTTGATCCTGTCTCGGTCTACGGGGGGTAAGATCACCTCACCCTTCTTGACCAAAAATGATCCATTTTTTAACGACAAAGGCAGCTTGGGCTGATAAGCACTTCGCGCCTTCTGTAGCGGAGATATCGCACCAGACATATTTGGGTAACTCCTGAGTATTCTCTATGTATATGAGCAGCGCCAAGCCATCAATATGTGACAGGCTCGGTACTGATCTATGTTATTTTACTAAAATCCGGTCATAGACCGCTGAACCTATTCGTCATCGGTAAACTTGACGGCCTCAAGTGCGCGCTTGAACTCGACGACACACTGAGAACCCATTGCCACAAGCCTGATATCCGTCAAGCAAGTCTCGGGATACCAAAAAAGATGATCGGATATGGCATCTACGATGACGGATGTGCATCTTGCGACAGGAAATCCAAACAAGCCAGCACTAACCGCAGGAATGGACAGACTCGTATACTCCGCCTCTTCAGCCAGCTTCAAAGCGGCTTGGATTGCACTGCATAGCAGGTCGTCTGCATCTTCAGGGTCGTAGTGACCAAATATTGGGCCGACGGCGTGTATAACGGCTTTGAATTTTAAGTCGCCAGCCGCTGTCATTACAGCGGACCCGGTGGCGACTCTCTTAATCTTCTTGCATTCTTCGTACATAGAAGGGCCAGCGGCATCAGCGATCTGTTTGGCGACGCCTCCGCCGTGGGTCAAGTTTTCATTCGCCGCGTTGATAATGGCTTCGGTCTGCTCATCGAGAATGTTGCCTTCAACAACCGAAACCACATGGGTTTCGTCAAACTGCTTCTGGGTGATCAGCTTGTTCATCAGGAATCCTGGGTTACCTCACTAATAGATTGAACTGAACTACGAGATTTTAGATACTGAGGCAAAATCTGCCTTAAGGCTATGATACAACTTCTTGTATATTTCGTAAGTGTTGTCATAGATCGCTCGGTTATCATTCCGACTGGGTGTTGTCGATTCAACAGCAATAGTCGCCCTGCAGGCCTGTTCTACGCTATCCCAGACTCCTGTCCCTACTCCGGCCATTAGGGCCACCCCAAGTGCCGGACCTTCATCGATATTGATTACCGACTGCCCTATTCCGGTGATGTCCGCCAGAATCTGCCGCCATACGGTGCTGCGGGCTCCACCGCCGGATACGCGGCACTGGTTCATGGGTATTCCCATCTCCTTCATAATTTCGAAGGAATCGCGTAATCCGTAGCACACGCCTTCCAGCACACTGCGTGCCATCTGTGGTTTGTTGCTGCGCAAGGTGAGCCCAAAGAAGACACCACGCGCATTCGCATCTTTGTGTGGAGTGCGTTCACCGGACAGATACGGCAGGAAGATCGTGCCTTCGCAGCCTGCAGGTGCCCGATCGGCTTCGGCTGTGATCAGCTCATACGGATCCTTCCCGAGCAGCTTTGCCGTCGCTACTTCCTGCTGGCAGATTTCATCGCGATACCATCGCAGGCTGCCGCCAGCGGAGAGCATCACCCCCATCGTGTGCCATTTGCCGGGCACCGCATGGCAGAATGTGTGCGTGCGCATGCCGGGATCAAGTACCGGCTCGTCTGAAAAGGCAAACACCACGCCAGAGGTGCCCATCGACACCGACACCACACCGGTCTCCACAATGCCATTTCCGACGGCTCCCGCAGCCTGATCACCGCCACCTCCCACTACAGGAGTGCCAACCATCAACCCGGTTTCAGCAGAACCAGCCTCACTGACCTTCGTGGTCGCCTCAACCGATTCATACACGGGCACCATCCACTCTTTAGGAATTCCTGTGCCCTCCAGCATCTCCTGGCTCCAGCGGCGTTTGCGGACATCAAACAACGAGGTTCCGGAGGCATCGCTCACTTCACCGGCAAACTGTCCGGTCAACCGATAGCGGATGAAGTCTTTGGGTAGAAGCACCTTGGCGATCTTGGCATAGTTCTGCGGTTCGTTGTTCCGCAGCCAGATGATTTTACCGGCGGTAAATCCAGTCAGCACCGGGTTCAGGGTATATTCCATCACCTTGCGGGCACCGATGGTGTCAGTGATCCAGTCGCACTCAGCTTGGGTTCGCTGGTCGCACCACAACAGTGCCGGGCGTATCACCTGTCCATTGGAGTCCAGGAAGACTGAGCCATGCATTTGTCCCGATATGCCTATCCCGCGTATGTCTGAGGATTCGACACCAGCTTGGTTGAGCACTTGCTGTATGGTGCATACGGTCGCCTTCCACCAATCCTCAGGGTTTTGCTCCGCCCACAAAGGTTTCGGTGCGTATAGCGGGTATTCGGCAACGGCACTCGCTACGGCATGACCTTCAATATCAATCAACAGGGTTTTGACCCCGCTCGTGCCTACATCAATGCCTAAAAGATACTGCATGAAGCAACCTCTCGGTAATAACTAGTCGTTGTGGTCTAATATATGGTATGACATTACCATCGGCTATTTCTGCAAATGCGTCGCGTATTCCTGCAACAGTGGCATTTTCTCTAAAAAGCGATAAGGAGCTAGTGGTTGCCAGAACGTAAATCACGACTGCATATCAACACTTGCCCCCGATGTGGTGCCATAGCCATACCAGATCGCACTTCCTGTCATATGTGTTATGCGGTTCTGCTGCCATCGTCTGTCGAAACCCCAACGCTACCGGAAATGCAGCCTTATATACCTTCTGAGCCGGTTGCTGATCCAGTTGCCGAACCTGACACCAAGCTGTCCGATCTACCGGCTTTGGCCGTCATGCTTGAAAAACCAACAGACATTGGTGAACCTGCATTTGATAATTCAATAGATAAATCATCTGCCCAAGTCGCGGATATACTACCCACCTCACCGGTTGATATGGATCTACCCGATCCCTGCCAGCCAGACATCCCTCCAACCGATGTTGTGCAACCAATTCAGGAAGCATCAGTGCCTCTCTCGCTAAGGTTGCCACCAATTGAAGAGATTCTACCAGAGTTTTTGAAGTATAAGTCGGTCATGAAACATCGGCTGTACCGCAAAAAGTCACGAGCCAGATTGCGGGGCATTTTGCGCAGAATCACGTGCTGGCTTCTCGCGCTGTTTGTTGTAGTTCTGGCATATACAGCCTGGCTTCACAATCCTATGATCGCATCAGATCAACAGACCGCTACGAGTACCGCGGCGCGATTAGCACTGGCTATCAATGACCGCGACTACGAGCTACTATATAACAGCACCATATGGACAGACCATTATAGGCAAGCATTCCACAGCAGTTCCGATATCGACAGATTTTGCCGAAATCAAAACAAGGCCCAATCGTTTAAGCTGCATCATCTGGCAGAATTGTGGCAAATGAAGCACACTGTTGTTGTTAGCGGAAAACTCATCGGACTAAACAGTATTGGCTACACATTTATTGACACATCCAGCAAACAGCAGAAATTTCAGTTCACATTGACCCGTACCCCTTCGAAACGCTGGATGTGGGACATCGCATATGACTACCGGCTTGCCCCGTCCGATATCCCGTTGTTAAACCACATCATGGTGCAAAGCAGGCTACAGGAAGCAAAATGATCAAACGACCACAGCACATTGACTGGGCTCTTCTGAGTCTCACACTGCTGCTTTGCATCATCGGTCTTGTCTGCATCTACAGTGCCGTTCATAGTGATGCTGGCTTAGGCATGGTTCGCAAACAGCTTCTTGCTATGGTGATCGGACTGATCGCTCTCACAATATTCAGCAACCTGCCTGTGCAGATATACCGAAACTGGCGTATAGCACTCTATTCAGTCAACATTATTTTGCTGCTTATCGTCGATGTCATGGGCCATTCAGCTAAAGGAGCCCAGCGTTGGATTCCGCTGGTTGGAGGTTTCAACCTTCAACCTAGCGAAGTGGCGAAGGTGCTGCTGGCAATCACGCTAGCCGACTTCGTGGCCAGATATGAAGACAACATGAGAAGTCCGGTGGTGTTTTTCCGATCGCTTCTTCACATCGGATTCCCGGCACTGCTGGTCTTTGCGCAGCCGGATCTGGGCACATCCATTGTCATCATGTCGATATGGGCTGGCATCATGCTGGTATCGAGAGCTCCGAAACGGCTGATGGTGCTTGTGGCACTCACAGGCTTATTGGGGTTTGGCACCATCTGGCAAACAGGGGTGTTGAAAGACTACCAAAAAAAGCGTATCACGGCGTTCATCAACCCCGCCAGCGATCCCAGAGCAGCTGGTTACCATGTCATACAGGCTCGCATCGCCGTGGGTAGTGGACAGATCACCGGTAAAGGGTTGTTCTCTGGCACCCAAAACCGATTAGACTTCATTCCAGAGCAGCATACAGACTTCGTTTTCACCGTCATCGGTGAGGAGGTCGGATTTGCAGGCAGCATCGCTTTGTTGGTGATATATGCCCTCTTTTTGTGGCGGATTTTACTCATTGTGTATCAAGCCCACACAACATACTCCCGAGCACTCGCCGCCGGGATATTCACATTCTTCGCATACCATATCATCATCAATATCGGAATGGTTATTGGTGTGTTCCCTGTCGTCGGGGTATGGCTGCCGTTTATCAGCTTTGGCGGAAGTGCGATAATATCGTGCCTCTCCGCGGTTGGACTGCTTCTAGCCATCAACCGCGCCGAATTCGCTTCACGTTTCTAGGCAGAAATATGTCATCATAAACCTTGCGTGATACAATGATAGTAAGCACAAACGCATCATCTACCACTCAATAAGGGGATACTTTACCTAATATCATGCCTACTCTTCTGGCACGAATGAGAGAAGACATTCAAACTGTCTTCCGTAAAGACCCGGCTGCAAAAACCTTGTTAGAGGTGTTCACCTACCCCGGACTTCATGCGGTTTGGATGCACAGGTTTGCTCACTCCATTTACCGATGTAAGCTATACACATTTGCCCGGATCATTTCTCAGGTGAACAGGTTATTCACTGGTGTGGAGATTCATCCCGCAGCCGTGATAGGACGACGTCTGTTTATCGACCATGGCATGGGAGTGGTGATCGGCGAGACCGCTGAGATTGGTGACGATGTGTTGATGTACCACCAGGTGACACTGGGCGGAACCACACTGGAAAAGGGTAAGCGTCACCCCACAATTGGCAATAATGTGCTGATCGGAATGGGCGCCAAGATAGTGGGTGCCATTACGGTGGGCGACAACTGCCGAATCGGTGCAAACGCTGTGGTCAACAAAAATATCCCAGCAAACTGCACAGTGGTCGGTGTTCCTGGCCACATCGTCACCAGGGACGGCGTGAAAGTAGACGATTCCCCCAGGGTGATGGACAACATCGTAAACAGCATTGACCCTGAAGATGAAATTGTCCGCGACCTTCGCCAACAGATCGCCCAACTTGCTAAGCACTATGCCGCCATGCTGCAGGTGCTCGAGAACCAACAAGATGTGATCGGTGACCTTAAGCAGCCTGACCAGCCAACAGCCAATAACGACCATTAGGAGATATCAATGACATCTCTCAAGATATATAACAGCATGTCCCGCAAAGAAGAAGAGTTCAAACCGCGTGAGCCGAACAAAGTCTCGATCTACGCTTGCGGGTTGACCGCTCAAGGTCCGCCTCACATCGGGCATATCCGTGGGGCCATCGTCTTTGATATTATCCGACGCTGGTTCATAGAACTTGGCTACGATGTGGAGATGGTTCAGAACTTCACAGATATTGATGACAAGATCATCGCTAAAGCCGACACTGAGGGGCTCTCTTCTGAGGATGTCGCCAAGAAGTATAGCACGGCCTATTTGACGGTGCTTGACAAGCTGAATATCCTCCCCATCCATTGGTGCCGTGTCACAGAAGAGATGGACAGCATCATCGAGATGGTAGCAACCCTCATTGATAAAGGGCATGCCTATGCCGTGGATGGCGATGTCTATTTCAAAGTCAGCAGCTTCAAGGACTACGGTAAACTCAGCGGCCGTAACATCGAAGATGTTCGTTCAGGCTATCGCATTGAAGTGGATGAGCGGAAGCAAAACGCAGAGGACTTCGCTTTGTGGAAGTCGGCTAAGCCGGGTGAGCCATCATGGGCAAGTCCATGGGGGCCTGGAAGGCCTGGCTGGCACATCGAGTGCTCCGCGATGAGTTTGAAGTATCTGGGCAAGGATTTTGATATTCACGCTGGAGGCAACGACCTCATCTTTCCGCACCATGAAAATGAGATCGCACAGTCAGAGGCCTATCTTGACAGTGAGTTCGCGAAATATTGGGTTCACTGGGGCAGCGTCACACTCGGTAAGGAGAAAATGTCCAAATCATTGGGCAACTTCTTCACGGCCGAGGAGATACTAGCTGAGTTTGACCCTGATGTGCTGCGCATGTTCCTCATCAGCACCGACTACCGAAGCCCTGTGGACTTCAGCAGAGAGCGTCTGGCTCAGACCAGCACCGCTGTGGCGCGCATCAAGAACGCATACACCAGGGTGAAAAGCGTGATCGGAGATGCCCAATCCGATCCCGACACGGCCTATTGGGGCAAATTCTCAGATGCTATGAACTACGACTTCAATACCTCAGCAGCCATCGGAGTGATGTTTGAGGTAGTCAGTGAAATCAATAAATCCATTGACGACACGAGTGCAGACAATGCGGTCACCGCATCACTCTGCGCCGCTCTAGTCAAGATGGCGGACACGTTAGGGTTCATGAACCTGTTTTCCGACACAGTGAAGATAGACAACGACCTGAGTGCTGACCTCATTCAAGCAGCCATTCGTTGGCGTCAAATAGCCCGCGAAACTAAGAACTGGGCTATCTCGGACGCTATCCGAGATGACCTGAAGGCACTAAACATCAGCTTGCAGGATGGAGCCAACGGCACCACCTGGAAGATCGAAACACAGTAGCAAAATAAAGGAGATGCGCCCCATATGGGAGCCATCAAGTCCTCAAAACCGAATACCAAGGCGAAGATATTGACAGGGATTACCATTTGCGCGATTCTGGCGATTACGGCTCCCCTCCTCAAAGGGGACGTCGGTGGTCAACCACAGATACACAATGTCACCGTAGCGGGCATCATCCTCAAGGAGCTTAGCCCAGAGCAAGCACGGCTCGAGTTGCAGAAACAAGCCGTAACCCTTCAGTCACAGCCTGTTCAAGTCGATGTCTGTGACACCACTGGCAAACGTCTTTGGGGCCGTGTCTACACACGGCAGGAACTCGGGTATAAACTGGATGTTCCGGCCACCGTGCAATCGGCCATAGAGGCCAGCAACCCTCAAGGGCTGTGGCAAAAGATTCTACTGGCATACTCCCATCGATCGGGCGTTGCCATGGAATCAAAATACATCAGCGATACCCAAATCGCGAGGGCTGTCGCAAAACGCATCGGCAAATTGGTGAACCGTCCTCCAGTGGACGCAAAAATAACAGGAATTTCTGCCGGAACCATAGTGAGCACCCCTGAGCAAACTGGATACCATGTTCCTGACACGGCAGGCCCCGAACTGCACACAGCGGCTCTGCAAGGGCTCCCGCGAGTTGTGATTCAGTGTGAAGAAGAACCTGCCAAGATCACCCAGGCTAGTTTGCGTTTCACACCAGTTGTGCTGGCATCGGCAACCACTAAATACAGTTCACGGAAGGTAGCCCGCACGAAAAATGTGGTGATGGCCGCTAACAATATGAACAACACGGTAGTTGTGCCAGGTGCTGAGTTTAGCTACAACAAGGCTGTCGGTCCGCGAAGTTTGGAAGAAGGCTTTGTAGAAGCCTTGATATTTGTGAAGGGCAAAGTGGTTCCAGGCGCAGGCGGAGGTGTGTGTCAGGTCTCTACCACGCTGTTCCAGGCCTTGTTGAAAACAGGCCTGGAGATCAAGGAGCGGCACCCGCATAGCCTGCCAGTGACCTATGCAAAACCGGGGCTTGATGCCACTGTATCGTATGGTGCCATAGACCTGCGCTTCCTCAATAACTATGACAAGCCAGTGATAGTGCATAGCAGGGCTAGCGGCGGTTTGATGACAGTCACATTACTTGGCGATGCATCCTGCAAGGGACAATACAAGGTAGTTCAAGAAGGCCTGAAGGTCACGAAACTGCCAGCTAAAGTGGTCTATTCCAACAAACTACCTGCAGGTAAGCGCGTTGTCGAAAACAAGTCTGTCACCGGCTACCGTGTCACCACATATCGGGTGAAGTTGGAAGGTGGCAAGGAGATCGAACGCAAACTCATCGACCATGACGTCTACCGTCCACAGTCGAAAGTTGTTGTCGAAGGCACAGCCAAAGCTCAACCATCGGCCAATCCCACAACCGGATCAGCACCACAAGAGCCTGGAATTTAGATGTTCGCAATTTCCAGATGAAGATAGGAACAATCGAGATTGACCCACCGGTGGTGCTCGCCCCCATGGCAGGCATCACCGATGCTCCTTTTAGGGCGATTTGCAGACAGTATGGCGCAGGGCTCGTCTGTTCGGAGCTCATCAGTTCCACAGCTCTGCAGTTCAACAGCGTTAAAACCCATGAGATGATGCAAACCTCTCATGAGGAACGTCCGGTGAGTATTCAGATTTTCGGCAGCAACCCTCAACACATGGCTGAAGCCGCCAGGCAAGCTGAAGAGTATGGGGCCGACATTGTAGACATCAATATGGGTTGCTGGGTGCCGAAGGTCGTGAAGACCGGTTCAGGGGCTGCACTGCTGCGTGATATCGACTTAGCGGTCACCATAACCAAAGCAGTCGTCCAATCAGTCGCTATTCCTGTCACGGTAAAAATTCGCTGTGGATGGGAACGGGCCGAGATCAACTATGCTGATCTAGCCCCACGCCTTGAACAGATCGGTGTCTCAGCAATAGCCTTGCATGCCCGAGTGGCCACTCAAGGTTTCACTGGCGAAGCCGACTGGAGTGCGATAACTCATCTCAAGAGCATCGTGCAGATTCCGGTGATAGGAAATGGTGATATACGTGATGCACACGACGCGCTGCGTATGTTCGAAACTACTGGCTGTGATGCCGTCATGGTGGGCAGAGCCGCGGTCTCCAATCCCTGGCTGTTTCAGCAAATCAACCATCTGCTGCAAACAGGCGAAACACTACCGGCTCCTTCATTGGGTCAACGGTTGGAAGTCGCACTGACCCATGCCCAGGAACTGTGTAAACTGAGGCCCGAAGAATCTGCCATCAAACACATACGTGGGCAAATGGCGAATTACGTCAAAGGCTGCCAGGGGGCGAATTCCTTTCGAAATCACATCTGCCAGTGCAACAGTCTTGAGCAACTTCAACGTATATTTGATGAAGTCATTGATACCAACATCTCAGAATCACAAGGTATCGTATAAACATGAAACACATCGTATCAGTCAGTCTAGGCAGTTCACAGCGCAACAAATCGGCATTGGTAGAAATCCTGGGAGAGCAGGTGCAGATTGAGCGACGAGGCACCGATGGAGACAAGGCACTGTTCCAAAAAACACTGGAAGAGCTTGATGGCCATGTCGATGCCATCGGCCTGGGGGGCTGCGACCGTTATGTCTGGACTCCTGGCCGTCGTTATGAATTCCGCGACATTGCCCGTCTGTCTCGAAATGTCACTAAAACGCCCATTTTAGACGGCAGTGGCCTCAAAAACACGCTGGAACGCACGGCCGTTGATAAGCTGGGTGACCAAGAGATCATACAGTGGTCCGATGACAACGTGCTTGTCGTAGCCGGTGTAGACAGGTTTGGCATGGCCGAGGCAATTTCCTTACGGGCAAAGTCCGTGGTGTTTGGCGACGCGATGTTCGCCATCAACCTACCCTTACCCATTCATTCGTTGCGCACTTTAAAACTGCTCGCGGATATCCTTCTGCCGATTGTCACACTGATGCCCTTTGAATGGGTCTACCCTGTGGGCAAAAAGCAGGAAGAAAGCAGTCCGAAGTTTGAGGAATGGTTCCGCTGGGCAGATGTGATCGCTGGCGACTGGCTGTTTATCAAACGTTACAGCCCCACTAACCTCAAAAGCAAGACCATACTCACCAACACAGTAAGGCAGGCCGATGTCGACATGCTGAAAGAGCGGGGAGCGAGCCGGCTGTTTACGACCACTCCAGTTTTCGGCGGCGAGACTTTCGCAACCAACGTGTTGGAGGCTTTGATTGTGGCCTTCAGCGGCAAAGGTATGGAGCCGCTAAGTGCGTTAGAATATGCTGAGTGGCTGACTAGACTTAATTGGAAGATCGGCCACATAGAGTTATAATATCGGCGATATAGAGATATCTATCATGGAGGAAGTCATATGTATACGAAGCAGGTCCGACCTTACGTTGGTTCTATGAACCAACTCGCAGGGGCTACCCCCTTACGTTACCAGCACGGTTCCGAAAGTGAGCAGTTTGCGGTCCGTCTATTCACAGCATCCGGATGGGACATCAACGTGATGTGCGATAGAGGCATGGATATCGGCGCAGCCTCGTATAAGGGCACACCGGTCGCCTGGTGCAGTCCAACCGGATACGCCCATCCCCATCGCTACGACCCCAACAGTTTCGAATGGCTTCGGGGTTTTGGCGGTGGATTACTGGCCACATGCGGCTTGACTCAAGTGGGAGCCGCCTGCACAGATGAGGACGAAGAACTGGGTCTTCATGGCCGGGCTGTCGGCTTGTCAGCCAGCAACCTGAACTGGGGTGCCGACTGGGTTGGTGACAGCTACACTTGCTGGGTAGAGGGTGAAATCCGCCAGGCCAAAGTGTTCGGTGAGAATATCACCCTGCGGCGACGCATCTCCATCACGCTGGGCAGCCCCAAGATTGAGATACATGACACCGTCTGCAACCAGGGATTTAGCGAAACACCATTCATGCTGTTGCATCACATGAATTTCGGATACCCGTTAGTGGATGAGGGCACCCAAATCGAGTGTAACTACACCGAGATTGAACCGCGGAACGAACATGCCGCCAAGGGTATCCCCACATTCAAAAACATCCACGCTCCCACTGCAGGATATGTTGAAGAGGTGTTCCATCCTAAGGTTGTAGCGGTGGATGGCCTTTGCCAGGCCTCACTTGTCAACTGCAAGCAGAAACTGGCCGTCACGGTACAGTGGAACCCTGAAGAGAGCCCCATGATGACGGTATGGAAAATGCTGGGACAAGGCGAGTATGTGATTGGCCTTGAACCAAGCAACTGCCACGTGGCTGGCCGTGCTGCGGAGCGAGCTACTGGCAGTCTGCAGTATCTGCAGCCAGGCGAAGTTGCTGAGAAGCACATACAAGTCATCGCAGAAGTCATGTCCTGATGTCTTCACGCCGATCCTCTCATTTCTGGTGGCCAGTGGGGTTAACGCTTCTACTGGCCGCCCTACCCTATCTTTGGGGCTGGTTCCTGGCAGTAGATCGGCATTATGTGTGGATCAACCACAACCTGGACGACAACATGGTATATTTGGCTTGGATGCGCCAGGCAGCCGATGGTGCGTTCTTCCTGACGAACCGCTGGACCGCCGAATCGCATCCGAGCATGTATACCAATCTGCTGTTTTGGTTCATGGGCCGCCTTAGTGGTATGACCCATATCCCGCTTATTGGCATGTTTCACTTCACACGAATTGCATTGTCTGTGGCCTTAATGGGCACCGTGTGGCTGGCCACCGCGCACTGGATGGGAGTCAAATACCAGCGTCTGACCATGTGGCTGGTGGGGTTATCTTCCGGTCTTGGATGGCTATTCACCGATGACAGACCGAAGGTCATGCTCGCCCCCATCGATGCCTGGCAGCCCGAGGCCATCACGTTTCTCAGCGTCTACCTTAACCCGCTGTTCGTCACAGGACTGCTGCTGATTTTGGCCACGAATCTACTGTTGTGGCTCAGCCTGCATCGCCAACAAGCACGCTGGGCTGTGTATGCCGGCTTGTGCGCTTTGCTGCTGGGCAACATCCATTCCTATGATGTGATTCCGCTTACCGTCACCTGGCTGTTATACGGGCTCAGCCTGCTCATTTGGCACCGCGACCAAATCAAGCGATATCTTCTTTACGGTATGATCACGGCCGTCATCGCACTACCCAGCGTCATCTGGCAATATGCGGTCTATAAATTCGACCCTGTGTTTCACGAGCGAGCCGGTTCATATACTCCGGCGCCGGAGATATGGTGGGTGCTGCTCGGGTTTGGTTTCCTCATTCCGCTGGCACTCATAGGGCTATACAGACAGCACCGTGCTGAAAAGCTCAGCAGCTCACATATGCTGTTAGCCTGCTGGAGCTTGGCTGCGTTGGGCACTCAATATATTCCGAAATTGCTGAAATACATCGGCGTAGATGCTCCTTTGAATTTCGAACGCAAGATGGTAATGGGGGCACACATCCCACTCGCTATTTTGGCTGCCATGGGAGTGGTTTACCTAATACAAAAACAACATTCGCTTTCACAGAAAGTGGCCATTCCGGTTTTGCTGCTGCTGCTCAGCTTGAGTAATCTGGTATGGATATATCATGACTGCAGGCTGTTATGGTATAACATAGCCAATACAGGTCTGCATCAACCCTATATAGACGCCAAACGGTGGAGCTCATTCATCGGGCTGCGTCAATATATCAAGCCTGACGATGTGGTGCTTTGCCCGGTATCCATGGGGGTTTTCCTGCCGGTAGAATTCGGAGCCCGTACCTATGCCGGGCATTGGTCAGAAACACCGTATTTCGCGGACAAGATGCATGACATCATCAGCTTTTACGATCCCGGCACGACAGATGACAGTCGCACCGCATTCCTGAAGGGATCGAAAATCAAGTGGGTGATCAGTTTCCACGGGAAGCAATCTCTTGAGGAGATGTCGCTTCAGCACTCATTCGACAGGCTCCCTGCAGTCAATAGTAACAGCATGTCAGTAAAATACCGCGATGCGGAACTCACTCTGTTCGAGGTCGATGATGAGGGTAAATCCTACAGGTAAGACAATTGGGCTAGGGTTAGCGGCTATTATCGGGCTGATTGGCATATTCAGACTGACATCAATCGGATCGCAGCCTTACGCGCGGTCAAGAGACGAAGGGTTTACTGAAGTCAGCTCCCCAAAAGCAATTCCCAACCCCCAAACCACGGCAGATTCATCAGAACCTGCCCAGCCACAGCCATCGCAATCTGGAGCAAGAGAAGGCACCATCAGAATCTATGTCTGTGGCCAGGTTAAGCGGCCATCAGTCATGACCATTCCTGCCTCCTACACAGCCTATGACGCCGTCCAACGTGCTGGCGGGCTCACCGATAAGGCAGATGCAGAACGGGTCAACCTAGCGGCTTGTCTGTCCGATGGGCAGCAGTTATATATCCCCGCCAAAGGCCAAGCTGCGATTCCCATCGCACCGTCGGCATCTGCGCCTGCATCGCCAAAACCACCCACAGCAACCAACGGCACTCGCGTTGAGTCTGAAGGGGCCCAACAGATGGTGAACATCAACACCGCGGAGCTCGAGGAACTCGATCGGTTGCCGGGGATAGGACCCGTTCTGGCCCAGCGAATTATAGACTACAGAAACCAGAACGGCCCTTATGGCACTGCCGATGAGTTAATGGAAGTTAAAGGTATCGGTCAGAAGAAGCTGGAGCAGATGCGTTCTTTTATTGAGCTCTAGCATCACAACTTCATGATAGCAACTGTCGCGCCTGCTCCGCCTTCATCGGCGTCTGCGATTCGGAAGCTTTTCACCAGTGGATGTGTGCGCAGGAACTGATGCACGGCCGAACGCAACGCGCCAGTGCCCTTCCCGTGGATGATCCGCACGGGCGACATCCCAGCCATGAAACTGTCATGCAGGTACATATCGAGCTCCATCATCGCCTCATCTATGTGTAACTGCCTGATATGAATCTCCGATTTAGCTTTCAGAGACTTAGCCAGCCCCATGTCACCACCACTTCTGACCACACTGACAATCTTTTGCCCAACAACTTTGCTGACCTCGCTGTATTTCACAGTCATCTCCATCACACCAACCACAACTACCAGACCATCGGTCTTCAGACGGATGACCTGTCCCTGTACGCCAAGGTTGTTCAATTTAATGGTGTCCCCGATATGCAGCTCCTCTTGAGGCTGATTACTGACTG
This sequence comes from Armatimonadota bacterium, assembly GCA_963677485.1. Taxonomy (GTDB): domain Bacteria; phylum Armatimonadota; class HRBIN16; order HRBIN16; family HRBIN16. Next base: position 5,077,696 of record OY781964.1, read on the forward strand.
ATGGCTTCCGCTTTTGCTTTGCCGTCTGAGCAAGCCCACGGATGGCCATCCGGGCATCCTGAACCTCTTTGTTTTCTCTAGGCTGCGCCTGAAGCTTCTTATATTGTTCTTCCGCCTGATCGACAAGGGTGTCGAAATCGGAGATGGCCTTCTGTACAGCCTCATCAACAGCCTTCTGCTTCTCGCTCTCCAGCTTGGCGATGGCTGTTTGCAGCTGCTGGTTCAGTTGCTTCTGTTTTGCCAACTGCTGCTCAATCTGCTGCGATTGCAGGTTGGTGTGCTGCTGCTGATGCTGCACAGCCTCCATCAATGCCCTCATATCATCTGCGCTTTTTAGCATATGCGAACGGGCGGCTGCTAACACCGTCTCGGGTAGACCTAGCTTGTCAGCTATGGTGATCGCATGGCTGGAACCAGCCCCAGGCAGTAGCCGGTAGGTCGGCCGCAGAGTCACCTCATCAAATTCCACGCTGATGCACATCACATCGGGATTGGCCATACCAAACATCTTGAGCTCGCTGTAGTGCGTGGTGGTAGCGGCCAGACAGTGTTTGTCGATCAGGTCCTCCATCACAGCCGTAGCTAACGCTGCACCCTCTTGAGGGTCGGTGCCAGCTCCCAGTTCGTCAAACAACACAAGGCAATTCGCTTTGATGGCGCGTAGTATCCGCGCGATGTTCTTGATGTGCCCTGAAAAAGTGGACAACGACTGCTCTATACTCTGCTCATCTCCGATATCCGTCAGCACATCATCAAAAACAGGGATCACAGCCACATCGGCCGGCACATGCATTCCAGACATCGCCATCAGGGTCAACAAACCCATTGTTTTGAGCGTGACCGTTTTACCGCCGGTATTTGGGCCGGTGATCAGCAACACGCGTCTCTCGGTTAAATCGAGGCTGATCGGCACCACCGGTGGTTTGATGAGCGGATGCCGCGCCTGCTTCAACATGAACTGGCCCGTTTCATTCATAGAGGGCTTCACAGCATCCATATCCGCCGAGAGCCGCCCCATGGCCGCATGGATGTCCATCAGCGTCAGCATTTCCAGATTACTATCTATCTGCGAGTAGTATTTCGATGCTAATGCACTGAGTTCCGTCAGTATCTTCGCGATTTCCGCCAGCTCAGCCACCTGAAGCTCACGATGCTGGTTGCCCATTTCCACCACATCCTGTGGCTCTACAAACAACGTGGCCCCGCTTCCTGAGACATCATGAACTATGCCAGGAACCTGCGACCGGTTCTCGCTCTTCACGGCCAGGCAATACCGATTCCCTCGTATGGTGATGATATTGTCCTGCAGTGCTGACTGATATTTGCTGCTGGTAATATACCCCTGCATTCGGCTTGATATGCGGTTTTGTATGGTCTTGATGCCGTTTCGTATTCGCCCCAACTCAGGCGAAGCAGCGTCTGAGACAATCCCTTCGTCGGTCAGGCAGTAGCGGATGCGCTCCACCAGACCAGGACACATTTCGAGTAACTCGGCGACATCCCACAATGAAGGCAACTGTGGTTTACGCTGCTGAGTAAATCCACGGACACGCCGAGAACACTCCACCAGGTCAGCGATGGCCAGCAGCTCTTCCACGCGCAGCACTGCTCGAAGCTTGGTACGGGGTATGGCCTCACCTAATGGGCGGATCCCGCGTAGAGGCATCTCCTCTGCGTGGTCATATAACCATCGGTTCTCGGTGGTCAGTTTTTGCCAGCGTTCAATCCTGGCACGGTTATTGTCGGGCTGTATTTCCTGTGCCCGGCGAAGGCCTTCAGGAGTAAGTGTGCGGTCGGCCACCATTTGGCGTACGGTGTCATATTCGAGGATTCTAAGCGCGTGGGTATCCATGATAAGTCGGTCATCTCTCTTTCGTATACCTTCATGGTACGGATTTTTGCCAATTCGGTCAAGAACCAGTACAGAACGACTAAGCTGTGTGGGTAATCTTAAGATGGCGACCAACAACAACGAGCTGCCTTAAGGAGGCAACCTTGATGAACGCTTATCCACTGTCACAAGAGCAGATCGAATTCTACCGTGAGAACGGATTCGTAATGCTTGAAAATATGCTAACCGACGAAGAGTTGGAATCTCTTAGATCCGCCGCCAATGATATTCTGGCAGAGACCACACCACTGCCAGCCGATGCGCCTGATGCGGTTAAGGAATATCGCAAGGTGTTCGACCAGCGGGTCAACCTGTGGCCGCACCATCAGGGGATCAAGAAACATGTCACCAACCCAAAGATAGCCGAAGTAGCCAGGCAACTGGCCGGACACACCGCCACACGGTTATGGCATGACCATTTACTCACCAAAATGCCAGGTGATAGCAAAGCGTCAGCTTGGCATCAGGACCTCCCCTATTGGCCTTTCTTCTCTCCAGACACACTCTCATGCTGGATGGCACTTGATGATGTCACCGAGGCCAAGGGCTGCATGCAGTTCGTACCCCGAAGCCAAACATGGGGGCTGTTTGAGCCCATCAACCTGATCACACCCCAGGCGCTTTTCGACATGGTGCCGGACAAGAACCCTGAAGATTTTCGGCCGTTCGTCGCGGAGATGAAAGCCGGAAGCTGCACATTCCATAACGGCATGACTTTCCACTATGCAGGGCCTAACCGCACCGACACCCCACGCCGAGCCATGGTGACCATCTATATCCCAGACGGTGTCATCTACGAGGGACGCTCCCACCCCGTCACAAACGGACTAGGGCTGGAGGTCGGCCAGCCAATGGCAGGAGAGATGTTCCCCCTACTCGCTCCATAGAATATAAAGGCCACCCAACAACGGCGAAGGCACCGACCCCACGACTCGGGATCGGTGCCTTCATGCAGCTACAGTGAGCGTCAGTGCCCTGGGAAGAGTATTCTATCGCAGTTATCGCACTGTTCCACATGGCCCTCTTCAACCGAATGAACGGCAGCGATGGCTATGGGCATACGGCACATGCCGCACTTGCCACCGGCCAGGGGACTCATACCCACACCGCGCTGTCTGCGGCGTACGCCATCGTATTGTGCCAGAAGGTTCTTGTCTACTTTTGCGACGGCCCGGCTTCGCGCTTCGCTCAACGCGGCCATTTCGGCCTCAATACGGGCCTTGCCTTCATCTGCCAGTTTGGCAGCTTCACGGTAAGCCTTGACCTTAACGTCCTTGACTTCAGCCAGCGGTTTGACCTCAACTTGAAGCTGCTCTATCAGGTCCATCAGCTCAAGCATCTTGTCTTCTTTTTCCACCCGATGCCTGGATACCAGCTCCATCTCTTTTTGTTTGTTGTCCAGCTCCTTGGAACCAGTGATCTTTCCGCTATATAACTCCCGATGCAGACTCTTTTCCTTGGTCAACATACCTTGAACTTCTAAATCCAAATCACGGTAGTCACGCAAGGCGGCCTGCAATTTAACGTCTACCGCTTTAAATGCGTCCAGTGCCGTCATGGCCTGCGCTTTAAGTTGGTCAACCTCGGCCATCTTCTGTAAATCCATGCGGTGCTTGAGCAGTTGCACATCAATCTTGTGAACTTCATACAGGAATAGAATTCGTTCATTCATATCCAGTTACCCCTTCCCTTCAAGTGGAACGGTATCGTCCTTCGGGAACACCACACGGGCATGAGCACGCCCATCGATGTTTCCCATCCAAAAGCTGCCCTTCAACCCGGTTCGCGCCAGATCATCAACGATCTTCAAGCCTAGCCGAGTCGTCTTGCGGAAATCAAATTCATCCGGCAGTGGTGCTCCATCATTATAAACGGTGATTCGGTAGTCCCTGCCGATATCTTCAATCAGTACCTTGATCACACCATTATCGGTGTTCTTGAACCCGTGCTCCACCCCATTCTGAATCAACTCATTCAGGATCAACGCAAAGGACGTCGCCTTTTGGAGGGGCAGCATGAAATCGGCCCCTGATATCGACATATCCACATGCTTGTTGGGTGGTATCAGTCCGCCCTGAGTGGCAGAGAGTATCGACTCAGCCAGCCGTTGCACAGGCACCAGGTCAAGGTCTTCACGTGACAGCAGATCATGAACTGCTGCAATAGAAGATATGCGCCCGAGGCTTTCCCGGAGAGCCTCTTGAGCCTGGGCGACATCAGTGTACCGCATCTGCAAGCGCAGAAGCGAGGCGACCTGTTGCAAGTTGTTCTTTACCCGATGATGCATTTCAGAGAGGATGGCTGACCGAAGGCTGAGGCGCGCTTGCTGGACCGCCAGAGCTATTTGATTAGCAAAAGCCGTGACGATCTTCTCTTCTTCTTCGCTGAACCTGTGGAACTTCGAAGTGTAGCAGTTCAATACACCCAGATTCCGATCTTTGGCTCTGATGGGCACGCTCATCAGGCTGAAGAAACCTTCGCGAGCAGCGATGTCACCAAAAACATAGTTGCTTTCTTTGCTGACATCATCTACTATGATCACACGGTTTTCCAGTATCGCTTTACCCGTCACGCTATGACGTAACGGCACATTCGGTTTTGAAACATATTCCTGGCTCTGGTTAGAACTGGATTTGAGGATTAACTCCTCATGTTTCTCATCAAGCAGCATGATTGTGCAGACTTTGTAGTTCATAGCCTGTGCGGCTGTATTGACCACAAACTGCAACTGGTCTTCCAGATACAAATCACTAGTCACTTGCTTTGTGATCTCAGTGAATGTGTTGACTTGCTCGGCTTGCTGCTGAAGCATGCGGTAACTGCGGGTTTTTTGAATGGTGCCAGCAACTTGAGCTGCCAGGTTACTGAGTATACGGATTTGGTTCGGCCCATATTCACGTGGTTGTATCGTCTTGACCGCGACCACACCAAGCACTTCATTTTCATAAAGAAGCGGTACAGCAAGCATCGATTCATACTCGCCTTCCCGCAACTCAGGGAAATACTTGAAGCGCTTATCGTGGTAGGCAGCAGAGGGAACCGCTACGGCAACACGCTCACGAGCCACCCAGCCGATGATGCCTTCGCCTACTTTCAGGCGCAGTTTTCCCACCATATGTCTGCTCTGTTCTTCGGCGGCACGAAGAACCAGCTCTGTTCGGGATTCATCAAAAAGAAGGATGTGGCACGACTCCGTGCCTATTAACCTCTGTGTTACCTCAACTAATGCGTTGAGGCTGTCTTCAACTTGGATTGCAGAACCCAATGCCTCCCCGATACTACGGAGGGCATCAATCTCCAATTCCTTCTCGGTGATCTGCCGCTTCAGTTGGTTGGCCTGAGCCTCTTTACTTGACAGCAGCCGTTCGCTTACAGCCAGGCTTCCGCGTAATGAAACTATCTCATTCGATTCGCTTTGCAGCCTGTGACTATAACTACGTAGATACTTCGTCGAACGGTGCGGAATTAGACGATGGGTTCTATTTACTGCCATTACACGCTATGAGCAATGATGATCGCCTCTGCGATCTCTTTCATCGTCTTGCGGGTGTTCATACTTTGAACTTGAATACGGCGGAACGCCTCTTGCTCTTTTAGCCCATATTGATCCATCAATATGCCTTTGGCTCGCTCTATCAGCTTGCGAGTCTCAAGCCGCTCTTCAAGGCTGGTCACTTCACCTTCGAGAGCTTGCATTTCCGAGTAGCGACTGATTGCGATTTCGATAGCAGGCATCAGGTCGGCCTCTTTGAAAGGCTTCACAATATAGCCAAACACACCAGATGCTTTTGCTCGGTCGACTAAGTCGCCATCACCAAATGCGGTGATCAGCACGCAAGGCGCGATTCGTTCGCTTTGTATGGTCTGAGCAGCGTCTATGCCATCAACTACAGGCATTTTCACGTCGAGTAAAACCACATCCGGTTTGTGCTCTCGAGCGGATTCTATCGCTTCGCTGCCATCACTAGCTTCAGCAATTACGTTATATCCCAAACTCTCAAGCATGTTTTTGAGGTCCATACGAATGATGGGTTCGTCATCCGCGATTACTATCTTCAGGCTGTTTGTTGCCATATGCTGCGGTTCCTTTCTAAGAATACATCAGTGTTAGTGTGTTAATTGTACCACAGGGGAAACACTGCGTCATGCAATGTGATAGAAAACTAGAAGGGGCACCAGGCTATACACCCAGCACCCCTGCCTATTTATATGATAGCGGAAATCTTAAGCGATTCCCACTAGCTCCTTCAGCTTGTCTACAGCACTGGCTGCATCCTCTGAATAACCGTCAGCACCGATCTGGTCTGAGTATTCCTGAGTAACAGGAGCTCCACCGATCATGACTTTGACTTCGCTGCGTACACCCTCTGCAACGAGTGCATCAATGGTGCTCTTCATGGAAGGCATGGTGGTTGTGAGCAGTGCGGACATGCAAAGCACGTTGACGCCCTTCTCTTTAACCGCTTCTACGAATTTCTCAGGGCTGACGTCAACACCCAGGTCGACAATTTCAAAGCCAGCGCCTTCGAGCATCATCATGACCAAGTTCTTGCCGATGTCATGCAGGTCGCCTGCCACGGTGCCGATACCCACCGTAACGGGTGATTTGCGCTCTGCTGCACTGAGCAGAGGCTTAACGATGTTCATGCACTGCTGCATGGCGCGAGCAGCCACGAGTACTTCAGGAACGTAGTATTCGTTAGCCTTGAAACGGCGGCCAACTTCCTGCATACCAAGAATCAAGCCATCGGTAATGATGGTTGCTGGGCCTACACCAGACTCTAGTGCGGCGCGGGTGATCTCTTCGGCCTTCTTGCGGTTACCATTGATAATCGCTTCTTGTAGGGTACTTAGGTCCATGATGTCCTCCCTGATTGTCGTGTATATGTTGTGATTATGTATATAGCTCAGAAAGCAGCTCTCCCTGCTGCTTACCTCGCCGCGATGATGCCGTCGTCATTGGTACCCGTGACGCTCTGTCCAGGTTGCACGATCAAGAAGTCTTGATCCCACTCCCCTTTGGTTAGTTTGCCGAGAAGAGATAAATTTCCCTGCAATTCGGCATAATTCCAGTTATTCGTTTGACAGATGTTTTGAACTTCTTCAGCCATAGCCGACTGATCGTACATGGGAAGTTGAATAAGAACCCCTCGTTTATAGTTACTTTTCCAACTACCCAAAACCTCTAATAAATACTTAGCGTTATCTTCACCGTACTTTTCTACCATATCCTCATAGCACTCAATCCCCTCACCAAGCATATCGGGTACAGACTGTTGCTGTAAGTATCCGGAAGTATTGGCGGTGAGAAATCCCCTTGTGAAATAGTAGCTGCCAGGGTTTTCATGGAACTCATCAAGGTATCGCTTCCTGGAACCCATAAACAGGGTCAGGCAGTCATGAGCTCTTGGAATGACCAATGGCGTATGCCGTGAAGTCATCCCTTCGATCAGCCGGTTACAATAGGCATATCCAACTAGAATATAGTCATATCCTTCGGGGATTGAATCAAGCTCTTGCTGCAGCTTGTTCGCACTCCGTTTGGGAAAATTATGATACTCATCTCTGACCACGTAATGAAGATCGATCTGATGCTCATTGTTTTCGATCAGTATGCTCATCTCATCCTTCATCACGTCACAGGCGAAAAGTAGTAGTTTCATACCTGTCTCACCAACCTCACAGTAACGAACCAAGTATTCTTAGCATATCAAACACATTGTGCCGTGAGACGGGTCTATTTTCAAGCTATTTATGGTAATATCGTATCGCTCTAGAGTAGGCCCAGGCTCTTTAGTCCACTGTAGGCTTCATCCACTGACTCATCGAAACTCTTCAGCAAGGTATTCACCTGGTCTGATGTAATGATGAGTGCCGGTTCCATGCGAACCACGCTGGGATTGTTAAGCGTATAGGCCGCGATGATCCCGCGGTGGTTCAGGCCTGACATCACTAACTTCGCGACATCCTCCATCTCAAACTGAATACCGATCATAAGTCCAATCCCACGGATTTCGGTGAGAACCTCCGGGTATTTCGCCTGGATCTTTTTCAGCCCGGTGAGCAGTTGGAGGCCGCGCTCTTCCGAATTCTGGCAGAGGTTTTCATCATGGATCGCCTTGATGGTAGCCATACCCGCTACACAGGCCAATGGATTCCCGCCGAATGTACTCGTGTGTATCAGCGGGTTATCACCAAAGACACGCTTCCAGACACGCTCGGAGCTGACCATGGCACCTGAGGGCACAACCCCGCCACCGAGTGCTTTAGCGATGGTCATGATGTCCGGCACAACTCCAGTGTGATTGACGGCGAACATTTTGCCGGTGCGCCCAAAACCGGTCTGAACCTCATCTACAATTAAAAGGGCTCCGGCCTTTTGGCATATCTCCTTGAGTGCCGGAAGGTAATCCGGGGAGGCCACGTTAATCCCACCTTCGCCCTGCACAACCTCCACAATCACACCGGCGGTGTCGTCACCAATGATCCCGCTTACCGCGTCGATGTCATTGAATGGCACATGCTCGAAACCGGGCACCATCGGCAGAAAGTCAGCTTTATACTGCTCACGGCCGGTGGCACTCAAGGCTCCCATGCTTTTACCATGAAACCCACCCACAGTGGCGATGAACTTATGCCGGCCGGTGTATTTCCGTGCGATCTTGATCGCAGCTTCCACGGCCTCAGTGCCGCTGTTGCACAGGAAGCTGTATTGCAGGTCACCTGGCATGACACTGGCGATCATCGCGCAGAACTCCCCTACCAACGCGTTAAAGAAGACCTTGCTTGACAGCGGCATCAGATCAAGTTGCGCTTTGACTGCCTGAATGACCTTGGGATGGCAGTGTCCCAAAGCAAACACGCCATATCCTCCAAGGAAGTCCATGAAGGCATTGCCCTTGTCGTCATATACATACATGCCCTCAGCGCGGACCTCTACTCCGAATCCGGCAAACTTCATGAGTTGAGCTAAGCCCGGATTGACAAACTGTGTATAGTTATCAAAGGTATTCTGTAAGATATCATCCATTTCGTTTATCTCTATTCTATGATTCGTCGACCATCGTACGATGGTGAGATACTCTTTTTATTCACTATCGCTTGAGCCAGACTGTCTCGGGCGTCTTTAGCGACAACCTTGCTTTGAAGCTTCAGTTGGTCGCAAATGATCCCTCCGAAATAGCTATTGGTGCTCACGTGGTATATCTTCTGGTCATCCACTGCTGTGCCATTCACGGTCAGCTCTTGCAGCACACCGGCTTTCATCCGGTAACGGGCTCCAGAAGCGGCAGGGGTGCCGGTAGCGATGACCTTGGCCAGTTGCAGGCCGGTCATATCGATGGTGACCAGTGAGTTCGTCCAAGGGATCAGACGCGCCAGGTCATAGCGTGACACCGCCCCTTTGCATAGATACGCCCGTACGCCGCCCATGTTTTCCAGATGCACATCGGTTCCCAGCAACTCCCGTGTCAAGTCGGCCACCATATAGTATGGCTCCTCGTCATTGCCGCGGGGCACAAATGAATCGGTGGCAATGCCTATATTGTCCATATAGTAATTCCGTAGTTTACCCCATGCCTTATCCACCAGTTTGGCGATAGCCTTATCGGCGGGTACATCCTCAGTCACCGGGATGAGTTTTCCGGTCACTGCCATCAGACCCCAGCCATCATCATTTCGGCGCAGCTTCATCTCAACACAGCCCAGTTCCTGGCCCCACTGACCAGCTTGCACAATGTAGGTTCCGTTGGTCTTGCCGATAGATGTGATTTCGCCCTTACGCACTACTGTGGGTTGTGCTAAACGTGTGTGTGAGTGGCCGCCAACGATGACGTCAATACCGTCCACCTGGGCCGCTATCTGCTGATCAACATCATACCCACAGTGGCTCAGAAGTACCACCACATCGGCTTGCTTACGTAGCTCAGGCATCAACTTCTTGGCGGTTTCGATTGGGTCTAGAATGTCTACAGTGTCTTGTGCTAACTCGTAGGTTCTGGCGTCAGTCGTCAATAACCCCAATATCGCGACCTTCACTTCACCGGCTTGTTTGATGATGTAGCTTTTCACTACCGGTTGTGTGGTGCCTTTGGCTACCACGTTGGCATCGACCAGTGGGTATTTCGTAGCCGCCACCAACTGGCTCCATATATCTTTGGGTTTCATCTCATGGTTGCCAAAGCATTCGGCGGTATAGCCAACAGCATTCATGGCAGCCACATCAACCAGGCCATTGAAGGCGATGCTGAACGCGGTACCATCGGTGTAGTCACCGGCATCCAGCAGCCATGTATCGCCGAACCGCTTTTTGACCTGCTGGAATACAGTGGAGCGTCGGGCGATGCCCCCCAAAGTGATCACACCATCTTTTACATATGATGATAGCTCAGGCATGGTTTCTGCGGGAGTGTTGAACGGCAGTAGATTGCCATGAGTGTCATTGGAATGCAGGATTGTGAGCTGGTAATACCTGGGGGCATCTGCATGAGACATCCCCGCAAACATGAACAGTGCGACTGTGGCCACGACCAGCGATTTGATACGAACCATGATCTACCTCCAAAGCTATACAGAAAGTTGCATGAACTCCTTGGGTGAGTATGTGAGGCACTCACATCCGCTTTCGGTGATCACCACATCATCTTCTATGCGGACGCCACCGATACCATCGATATAAATCCCGGGTTCTACGGTCATCACCATACCTGGACGCAGCACAAGCTCACTCAGCGTAGATAACCCCTTGCCATCATGAACCTCTAGACCAAGACTATGTCCCAGTCCATGCTTGAACTTATCGCCATAGCCGGCTTCGGTGATCACCTGCCGTGCGACGGCATCTACTTCTTTACCAGTCATCCCAGGCTTAATCACATCAAGAGCCGCCATTTGCGCCTTCAAGACCACATCGTATATATGGCGTAATTCATCAGAAACCGGCCCCAACGCGACGGTGCGAGTGATATCGCTGCAATAGCCTCTGCACTCGGCACCAAAGTCCATCGTGATCATATCGCCAGATTGCAGCAGCCTGCCAGAGGGTTCTGCATGGGGCATCGCGCTGCGTTCACCTGAGGCGATAATGGTGTCAAAACTGGGGCGACTGGCACCCATCTGCCTCATCATGAACTCAATCTGTATACACAGCTCGATTTCGGATAAACCCGCATGGATTTTTGGTAGTATGGCTTGAAAGGTGTCATCTGCGATCTGACAGGCGTGGGCTATGGTCTGTAGTTCGCCCTCATCCTTCACAAGCCGCATTGGTTCGATGATTTCCTCGCAAGGAACCAACTGCAGTGAGGGGTTAAATCTCTTCTTCCATCGGTCATATGTAAGAACAGTGACACACGCACCCTCAAACCCTAGTTTATGAACATGTCCATTGATCTGAGCTGCCAAAGGATCATCAGAGAACTGCTGAGGTACCAAAACTTGGTAATCAACCGCTTCCTGTGTGGCTTGGAGCGTGTAGCGGCCATCTGTGAACAACTGAGCCTTATCTTGCGTTATCAGCAATGTGGCAGCACTACCGGTAAAGCCGCTAAGGAAGCGCACGTTACGCAGATTGGTGATGAGTACCCCATCTAGCGATAGCTGGCTGATCATCGACCGTAATAGTCCGATTCTGAAGGCGTAATTCATTGTAGGCGGCTATCCTCTACCACATACTTAATGGCTTCTAGAGCCAGCAAATAACTCATCGCACCAAAACCGCTGATCACTCCCTGACTCACGGCACCAGTGACAGATTCGTGACGGAAGGATTCCCGGCCAAATATATTACTGAGGTGTACTTCAATCACCGGCAGCCTGATGGCTGTGATGGCATCACGGATGGCCACGCTGTAGTGGGTATATGCAGCAGGATTGATGACGACGCCTCGGGCAGTTAGCCGGGCCTGATGCAAGGCCTCGACAATATCACCTTCGTGATTGCTCTGAACGATTTGAAGTTCTAATCCGAGAGCTTCCGCTCTGGCGCGCATTTTATTGTTGATATCCTCTAGCCCTAAGTGTCCGTAAACCTCAGTTTCACGAATCCCCAGTAAATTGAGGTTAGGACCATGGATGACTGCAATTTTAATCAGTGGTTTCTTCATCTAGTACTGATGCCTCCTCAGGAAGTAAGTTGACGATACCGTCTTCAATTTCGTATACACGATGACACAATGGGCATAGCAGAGCATCATCATCTAGAATCTCAAGACCTGGATGATTGGCGCACGCGGGGCAGGCCAGAAGAGCAAGGACCTCAGGATCTAGCACTGACATGTTTTTACCCAACACCCGGTTCAGACAACACTGCCTTCAATGCTGATACAAAGCCTTCGCATTGAGCCGCTGTGCCTGTAGTAATGCGAAGATATTCCGGCATTCCGAATACATCACCTGTACGCACAATGTATCCCTTCCTCATCAAAGCGTGGAAGACATCATTGGCTCTCGGACCTACACGCACCATGATACTGTTGCTGACACTCGGTATGGTTTCTAAGCCCATCATCGTGAATTGCAGGTCCATATACTGAATCATCTTTTTGTTTTGTGCGAGCACCATTTCAATAAACTTCACATCATCAAGTGCCGCTAATGCCGCGGCCTGCGCTACAGAATTGACATTGAATGGTTCGCGGATTCTATCCAAAGCATTGATGATGGAGGCGTCGGCGATACCATACCCCACGCGTAGACCTGCCAGTCCATACGCCTTACTGAATGTCCGAAGTACCATGACAGGCGCTCCAGCCTTCACAAGCGCGATGGAATCGGGATAGTCAGGGGCATCCTGGGCGTATTCCCAGTAGGCTTCATCCATGACTAAAATGGCACCCTCTGGGAGTTTTCCTATGAGGTATTCTACATCACTCTGGGTAATGTAGGTTCCAGTGGGATTGTTAGGATTGGGGATGATGACAAGGCGTGTCTTTTCTGTCAGCATCTCCGCCATCGCTTTCACATCGAATGTCCAGTTACGGGTAGGTACGCTCACGGTGGTGACATTAGCCAACCTTGCGGCTGTAGCATACTGCATAAAGGTAGGATGACCTGTCATCAATTCAGTGCCATCATGTAAGCATCCGACACCAAGATAGTAGATAATTTCATCCGAGCCGTTACCGAACATCAGCATATCGGCATCTATGTCGTGCTTATCTTTAAGTGCCTGCCGCAGCTTATAACAGTATCCGTCCGGGTATAAATTGAGGCTATCCAATGACGCCTTAGCCGCCGATACACCTTTAGGTGATGGTCCAAATGGGTTTTCATTACTTGCCAGTTTCACAACTTCGGAAATGCCCAGTTCGCGTTTGACATCTTCAATTGGCTTGCCTGGGCTATACGGCTTCATGCCTAGTATATGCGGCTTCACAAAACGGCTCATTATATTCCTCCGATTTCACTACCTGTAAAAAAGTACACGGGGGGCATACTCTACCCCCCGTGCCTTTTTACACTCAGATATTCCTAAGATAGCGAGTAGAATTACTCGCCCTCCATCGAACCTACGTTCAATTCGAGGTTAGCACGGTCCTCGACACGGTCGATGACACCGTCTCTAATCCACACGATACGGTCAGATACGTCCAGCATCTTCAAGTCGTGCGTTGCAGAGATAATGGTGACATTATTATCTTCGTTAAGCTCACGAAGAAGTTCGATAATCTCTTTACCTGTTTTACTGTCCAGGTTACCAGTTGGCTCGTCGGCCAGAATGATGGAAGGACTGTTAGCCAGTGCGCGAGCGCAAGCGACACGCTGCTGTTGTCCACCCGACATCTCATTGGGTTTATGATGTAATCTTTCGCCCAGACCGACCTTCTTGAGCAGCTCAATGCCCTTGTCAATGGCATCGTCAGTGCTTAAACCGGCGAAGATCATTGGCAGGGTTACATTTTCAAGAGCAGTCATGTTTTTCAGAAGGTTGAATGTCTGGAAGATGTATCCAATAGTGCGGCAACGGAGGAACGCAAGCTCTTTAGCATCAAGCTGAGCCATGTCTACATCATTAATAAACACACTACCGCTTGATGGTCGGTCAAGACCGCCAATCGCGTTAAAGAGTGTGGACTTACCAGAGCCAGAAGGACCCATGATGGACACATATTCGCCACGCTTAACGTCGAGGTTCACTCCGTTCAGAGCGCGGAACGTCACCGTACCCATCGTGTATTCCTTGATGATATCTTTACAGCGAACTACATTTTCTACGCTGTCTATCTTATTATTAGACGCCATATTACAGAAGACCCCCGAATGATTCTGTTAGATTTCAACCCGAAGCGCGGCAGCGGCTGGCATTTTTGAAGCGACATACGCCGGAGCGATCGTCGCTAATACCGAAAGAATAGTGCCTATTGCCAAAGCTAGTCCAAGCAATAATAACGATGATGTCATATCCATGTAGTGAAAGACCTTCATGCCCGTTGAGAACATGCGGATGACCACTACAGATCCGAAGCCAAGTATCCAGCCTAAGACTGACGACAGCAAACCTGTCATCATCGATTCGATAAAGAAAAGTTGAACGATGAAACCATCATAAGCACCCAAACACTTCATGGTACCTATTTCTTGATATCGCTCAGTAACTGACATCAACATGGCATTAATAATGCCAACGAGGCACACGATCAGGCTCATGGCGGTTAACCATGTCATCCTTACCTTTTCCGAAGCGTCTATAGCTCCGCCCGAATTGGCTTGGATCATACCTGCGGTCTTAACAGACACAAAGAAGGCGATACCAAGTACGGTACCTGCAGCAGTGATCACTGTTCGTCCAAACCTTTGACGGACACTTTGCAGTGCGATATGCACAGCGGTCTTCAAAGGAAGCGAAAGAGATTCACTTTTTTTCGTATTAGTATTTCTACTTGTCATGCGTTGTTGCATCCTCCAGCCGAAAACCGATCAGTTTCCTCTCGGTCAGCATCTTCAGAAACATGCCCACAGACTTTTCCACTTCGATACGGCTCATTTTTGTGCGCACCATCATCCGTCGGATGATCGTATCCATTGTGGTTTCATCGTCAATGAAATTCCACACGCATGAGCCGATTTCATCTAATTGGATCTGCCTGAAAGGCGGTAACTTAAACATGCGCACAGCCCAGCCAAATGCTGTACCCTTCATGTTCACGGGTGCTTTAAGCAAAACATCGCCATCGACCTCAGTGATTTCCACCAAGGGATTGCGAACCGGTACCATTTTCAGAATATCACTACGATCATACTGCTGTTTATCTCGAAGCAGTGGTATTCTCTGCGTAAAGAACTGCTTTATAGAAGTCAATTTAGTGGCACTCCACTCTGCTCAGCAGAGCTTCGAATTGTTCTGGCTGCGATCGAAAGCATCTTACCGAAATAATCGCATTTGATTCGGGACAGTGCCAAGCCGCAAACCGATGAACCATTGGATACCTTAGCAAGGCAAAAAGAACATCCCTCGCTAACGTTGAGCCAGGTTTGCTGCGAAACTGTCCAATATACGCCTGGTGGCCGTTGATCAGCCGATCCTCGGTGGTCACCTGGTTGTATACCTTCCAGTCAGCAAACTGATTGACCCATTCCCGCACGCTCCAGCGTTTCAGACTGACGTCAGCCAATCCCCATTTTTCGACAATCACTTCTTCGGCGAATTTCTTGAATGGCATCTTGAGATACCCGGACATCATCTTAGGCTTGTCAAGAAGTAACTTCTTAGGCACTGCAAACTGAACGCCCATTAGTCCCCATACGTCCCAGCCATCGTCTGAGTGATCCGTGATCCTGTTGACCAAATCTTTATATACTGACTGAACAGGGTCTTGATGCCGCCCCACTACTTGCCCGATGATGACCCGTCCACAGCCAGGACAGATTTTGCCGAATCCATAGACAGTTCTGTCCGCGATATAACGGTAAGCCAGGATTCCATTACCGTCAATTGGTTCGATACGGGCTGTGAACTTTTCCTTCTTTTTCTTGGCTAGTTTTTCAACATCCGTTAAATACGCATCGACACGCCTGGCCAGATTGTCTTTTTTTCGTGAAGGCATCCATCGAAGCTCTGCGATAATACTACCAGCAGAATCAACTCTCAGAAGCCCCTCTTTACGATTACCTTGAAAACCAGCAAAACTCCAGTCTTCAGGTAAGGTAATTCCCACGCCTTGCCAGCCAATACGCTGGTTGCGATTCGACTTCGTATTCAAATGTTAAGTCAGGCCTTCTTGTCATCGGAGTGATCCGAGATAGCCGGCTTTTCATCGCCGTTAACCAGGTCGTTTGTCGCCTTCTTGAATTCCTTCAAACTCTCCCCAACAGCGTGAGCTAATTCTGGAAGCTTTTTTGCTCCAAACAGCACAAAGATGATGAGGATGATAGGCCACATCTCTGACCATGCAGGCATGTACATAAGAACCATTTCCATCGGTGTGTTTCCTCTCGGGGGCGCAGATTGCAATGCACCCCCAATTTCATTATATCAATATGGCAGGTAGGATACTGATCGGCCTATGATAGCTAAAGCTATCGAAGCCATACCAATTAGTCCCATACCACACGAGAAACCGGCTAGAAGAACTGGAGCCCACATTCGCCATGTTTCAGCACCGAACCGCTTGGCGAAATACTTCTGCGAGAGAAGTGTTCCACATAGAAGCGGGATGGTATTGTGAGGCAGTGCACCTACTCCACCAATCAGTCCGTAGTAAGTCAGCATCGGCCACTTAAGAACCGCAAACATTCCGTAAAGCGCTAAGCCGACGCCCGCACCGATACCAATCCTGTTCAAACTCAGGGCATCCATCAACCAGCTTCGTGAAGAGTTGCCTGGTAGGTTGATCTGCTGCCATAAGGCTGACATCTGAGCGTTGAGTGGCCAGAACCGTTGAGCGTATGGGTATTGCGCCGATGGTATTTGGCTGCTGTTCCAGAAGAAACTCCAGAACAAGAAGCTGAACAATGGCACCACCAGGAAGATCGCTAACTCCGCCCACACAATACTGGTGAACTTGGTACTGGTCAGCTCAATTTCGCGGAAGCGCTGGGCGTAACCGCCGTAGTCTCCTATCGGAATAGGAGCGTACCAGATATCCACCCTGTCGTATTTCGTGGCTAAGATGCTCGCTTCTTTTAAGAACGGGAAGGAGACACCGCTACCGGTAAGTCCTATCATACGAGCACTGATATAGCTGTTCAATGGCGTCCATAACAGACCAAACGCTATGAGTATCCAAAGCGGGAATGCCGGAACCATCTTGTGACCAATGATGATCATCGCGATGGTTGCGATCAACCAAGCTCCGAGGGCATAGTATATGGTCTTCGGTGTATCACCGCGTCCGGCAGGAATTGGTGCAAAACTGCCCCGCATCGCTTTTCTTTTCGCGTTTTCGATGAGTGTTTTTGCCACCATGACGATACCAATAGCAGCCACAGCTAACTGTAGACCGATACCAATCGCCATCCAGAAGTCGATATTCACCGTTAGTGAGCCTTGAATTGATGACATCCCAGGATACCAGTTAGGTAAAAACCCGGTCTGCTGCAGAATAGTGTTACCGAAAATCTGGCACGCGATACTCGATATCGCCTGTCCATACACAATCTGTGCAGGAATGACAAATCCAGTGATAAGCACACCAAGATCACCAGTCAGACCAAACAACGCACCAGGAAGAATATGTTCGATATTGGGTACAAGATCGAAGAATGGAATGGGGATTATGGTCATGGCTTTACCGAACAATACCGAAGTAAAGATCGGTACACCAAGGTAGATAACTCCATAAATCAATCCAATAGCGGCACCAGTGGAGAATACTTTCCATCTCCAACTGTCTTCATTACCTTTACCCGCTTCCGCCAGGGCTGTCGCGCCAGAAGCAGCAACAGGAGCCATAGGGAATGGCAGCTTTTCAATATCGCTTGTGACTCGGAACAGAGCATATCCCAGCCCCATCCACATCATACGACCTAGAACTTCGAAGGCTAACAACAACGCGATCGGAATGATCCAGTCCTTGTGCATAAAGCTTCTATGCAGGATCGCGGCACTATCGGGTTGAGGTACGGCCCATCTTGGTATCTGTTCTACGATGGGAGCCGCAGCCGGAGACTGGACAAAATATTGCAACCAGACAAGGTTAGCAAAAGGTCCACCAGATAAACCTAATCCACCTACCATACCAGTAAGTGCAGAGGCGACATAGAATAATATATATATTTCCTGGCGCTTAAGTGGGGCGAAGCTTCTTCGAGCTACTTCGGCAAAAAGCACGATGGTGACCCATTGTGCCGCCGGCCCCAAACCCTGTCCTGCCACGAGACCCAAATAGATAGCTCCGGGCATCATGATCATGGCCACGAAGAGCGTACCAAATAGCGTTCTCGAAGAGAATCCCTCTTCGAATACTACTTTGTTCTCATCGCTAGACTGCGCTTCAGAACGTTGCCGAGCTAATACCAGTTCGTCAACAGCCAACGGATTAACCTCCCTATCGCACCGTTTAGATTGCACCTGCCGGTGCTTACTCTTACGAGAAGTTGATGATATCTTCATGTCTTAGGAGAGCGATACGAAATACCGCTCTCCTAAGACTATCGGGTTCAATTTAAGTGTTCTGGGCTTCTACTGCTATATTCTCATCGAAATAGCGGTTTCGGTCCTCTGCACTTAACGTTCGCCAGATCAGGAACTGCTTTCGCAGAGTATTCATAAAGCGTCGGTTGACGCGTTTCCAGTTGGCGATGTCACCGCTTAACCGCGTAAGGGTTAAGGTCAGCGAATAGATGTCATCGGTGTCAGTCGGTTCTGCACTGATGAGAACTGTCTGGCTTACGCCTAAGTCAAACGGAGCCAGCCATGCAGTACAACCTATGGAATAAGCACGTCCGTGCTCTTTCATGTAGTTGTCTGTCGTGACAGACTGTGTGACAAAATCGCCCACAGAATAGTCTTCATAGGCACTCAACCACTCGCCCAGGAAGGAGCTTAAACCGGTAGCTTGAACTTGATTTACTGAGAACGGCATGGGGATTACCCATTCGTCACCCTCAGGATCAGGTGTGTGCCAGTTACGATCCAAGGCAGGCGATGCCACCTCAGACGCCTTACGAGCAGGATATATGGTTGATAGGAGAACTGTAGCCACTACCACTAAGGTGGAGACTACTGCCGACATCGACGAGAAGTTGAGATATAAGCCTTCGATCTTGAGTAAGACAATGGCTTTTGCACTCAACTGCGCGACAAAGTAGCCCGTAACCGAACCAACGATCGCATAGACCAGTGATTCTGCAAAGAACAACAGACCGATGTGTGTCGGTGATAGACCGAGTGAACTGAAGATGTGAATCTCCTTCACACGTTCGAACACCGAGCTGAGCATGGTCTGAAGACAGATCATGGCAGCGATCAGGATCGGGATGATCACGAACTCAATACCACGCCCAGAAGTCGCAGCCAGTGTAGAGAACCGCCATATCTGCGGACCCTGACCTGAATAGATATTCAAGCCGAGGCGGGGCATTAATTTATCAAGAACACCCTTTACCTCCTTCTTATTAGCAAAGGAGATAGCGATAGACCGGATCTCCCCACCCTGGTTCATCAGAGTGCGGTACGGTAGATAGAAGACACTATCCGGTTCAAGGTGAACGTATTCACGGAACCCAGATTCTTGACCGCCTCCACTACCACCGCCGGCTTTGTTACCCATTTTGTTCATGAGCAGGAAGTCGACAGGGGTTAAAGGTTCCTGGTCAAGGTCTGTTACTGTCTTGAACTTGCCACTGTCGAGGATTCCGATGACGTTGTACTCCATACCGTTGAAACGGACAGAGACTTTCCCGACATCTTCAACTCCAACACGCAGAGATTCAGCAACACCGCTAGGAAGTATGGTTACATAGCGGTCACCATCTTGGAACCAGCGGCCCGCTTTCAGGGCACGTTGTGGCCGCGTGACTTGAGCTTCATCTGGAGTCAGGCCGACAATTGACTTCACATCATATTGTCTGTCACCTTTGCGCACAGCGAATGAGCTCTGCTCTCCATAGGCAACACCATAGAACCAAGCCCTCGGAGCTACCGCGCGGTCGCGGAACTCGTCGCTTAGCAGACGGTATGCCGGGTCTTGCAGAGGTTCCCAAAGTGCCGTTCTAATCATGATTCCGTTGTAGTCCGCAACACCCGGTGCACGCACCTGGTTGAAGCGGAGCACATTCACGATTGAAGTAAAGGATAGCACGATGAACGTCAGCATGATCAGCGTGATGCTGGTCAATATAGTCCGAGCTTTTCGCCTGCGCATGTTTGACACGCCCAGGTTAAACGCCGCAAATGCGACACTAACTCGTCCAATATCGGCCCGGTGAACGCCACTCATCTGTTTGTTGATCTGTTTGAGTTGTTCCTCAAACTTGCCCATAATCATGGCCGTAACCAATCCAGATAGAGCCAGCATGACGAAGGCCAAGAAGACCACCGCAAGGTTACTGACTAACTGGAAGGCAGGGTGTATCCGACTGAACAAGAGGAACACAACAACGAAGATACCAAGGGCGGCCATCAACTGGTTGCGCAGATTTGGGAAGCCGAAGAACAACCTCTCCATAAAGAACGCGAATGGCAACAGTAATGCCATGTAGAAGATGACTCCTCTAACCACGTCATTCGCCGTCGCTTGCACGTCTGGATAGGCTCTGGCTTCATAACCCCAGGCTGCTCGACTATAGATGTCGAACTTGGCATAGTCTTTGGCGACGAGAGCAGCACGTGCCATGTCAAGTGATTTCTTTGACATCGCATGAAGCTGTTCGAGCCCCTCGTTGATAATTCGGAATTTCCGGAGTTTGGTCATGCGGTACTCATCAAGAGTCCACATGTCTTCAGCTACACGGAAAGCAGTATTAGTGATGACACCACCAGCCGCGAAGTTATCGCGGTCACCGTAGTTCTTATTCTTCTGACCGAAACCAACCTCTTTAGCCACACCCTGAACGCGGTAGCCAATACCTTCCGGGTCTTGCTTAGTGGAGTTGATCATCACAAAGCGTGTGGCACCAGGCCCCACACCCATGATCAGCTTAATGCGGGAACCAGGCTGTGAAAAGACAACAGCCACGTCCTCAACATAAGAGGTCATCAAGTAGTCTTGCTGGGTTGCTAAAGCCCAACCATACATACGTGGAGTACCATTGGTTTCGGCATCCAGCACGTTCATGGTTGTCAAAGCACGCAAGGCTTGCTGATCGACCAAGTCAAAGAGCGAAGTAGGCACGCAGTTGAACACTACGATACGGCTTGTCTTTTGTCCTGTTGTGACAGGAAAATCAACAGGATATTCTACGGCTCCCTGAGCACCTTGGTCGGGTGCAAAGTCGATGTTACCGGTGGTTCGATCGACTCGGTATGCTGCAACCGATGTAGGGCGGTTCCATCCATAAGCTGTGACAGGTGCCACACCTGGGAACCGGTACTCGGCCTTATCATTTACGATCTGTATCAGGTTACCGCGCACACCTGCAAATGTCTTCGTGGCGTGTCGAACGACAGCTAGACTGTCCAGAACCGGTTCTTTGGGGATGAAGCTCTTTTTAGGTTCAAAACGGACAACCTGCCCGCTGATCGTAGAAAAGCCTCCCTGCAAGCCCATTCTCTGGAAGTTACCGGGTTCATCAATTGCGAAGTGAGGAAGTGCGGGGTCTTGAACATTGTTAGGATCATTAAATACATGCCACAGAATACCTGACAGTAGTTTGGTCTGCATAGCCACGTTTGAGTAGTTCACCCTGTTCGGGGTGTCAAACGGCGTGTCTACCATAGGTCGACTGTCATCGGTGGTGCAGAATGTAATCCCATTCGCCCCTGATAGTGTGACTAGCTCCGCATCAAAAGCATACTTACCGGCGAGGTAGTTCCGCCAGATTTTACCGTCAACGGGGTTAACACCATCGGCAAACATACGTGATCCGGCCAAACCCAGTGCGGCTAGAACCTTATCGGAATTTTCACGACATATTCGAGAGAGGTCAGAAAATCTATTCTGGACATCTTCGCGCATGTCATAGAAATAGCCTTTATAGAACAGTCCAACTTGCTTGTTTCGGCTGGAGATATCCAAACCGGCCCACAAGTAGATGTCCATCAAGTCTTTTTGCTTAGGTTTGATGCCGACCGCTTTCAGCATAGACATGAACAGCTTCTGGCCCACGTTTGGCCTCTCGAGGCGGTTCATGTGTCTATCCATCCACTGTCGGATGCCTTCAAGGGAGGTAAAGTGTCCGCCTGTAGCGACGAACATGATGCTTCGCTTTGGCTTTTCTTTGGCGTATGTACGCGCAAGCTCAAGCATGGAAGCTATGCCGCAGGCACTTTCAGCACCCGGCGCGATAGCTGGAACCACTGACATCGAATCGAAATAAGAAGACAGAACAATCACTTGCTTGGACATCTTAGGGTCAGAACCCTTTATCCAGGCGATGACGTTCCTGCCCTCTTTTTTCTGCCATTGCATGGAGCAGGACAGCTTGCCAGGGAGCTCTTGGTTAGAAGCACAAAGTGCCATCAAAGGCACAGCATCACTCTTGCGTATGAAGAAACGAGGCACATTTACCGGAATTCCGATAAACTTCGCTTCAGATTCCCCACGCATCGTGTCGTCTGGCTCAACGAAAACCACCGCCTTCGCACCTAAGCGGGGAGCATTCAACCATTCGGTTCCTGAGTTATAGTTAACGAGGACGATACTACCCTGAACACGCTTACCGCTGAAGTTCGGGAGTTTCCCATCACCCACATAAATAACGGAACCACTCACACCTTCAGGAGGAAGTTGTGATGTTCGAACGAGGTTAGGCCACAGAGCATTTAAGTGAATAGATTTTCCATTCACTTGAAGCACTGATCCCTGGTCAACAGGAACGCTGACAGGGAAAGACTCCGTAGTGATGTCTGTAAGCCCGATGGTACGGAATTGATCGGCTACCCAACCGGCCGCCTTGTCGGCACCGGGGTAACCACAAACGCGGCTGTCAATAGCAGACAAACTATTAACTGTTGTACGGATACGAGTTGTATCAACACTGTTCGCGAGGCGCATATAGTCTGGGCTGGTTACAGGTGCTTGTGCGTAAGCGATCGTAGAAACAGCCGAAACTAAGAGCATCCAACGAAGCGCCTTCCGGATAATCATCATTCGCAAACCGCTCCTCAGTGTGGTTCTTAGCATTTGGCGCAGATGCGCCTTAATGAATAATAACAGAAAGTAGGCGTGAAGTGGTAATGCCTACTCTATCTCGAAATCGGGTATAATTTGTTACCCATGAGGGTTTCTGAGCTTGAGGGCTCCCCTCGCCGAACCTGCAGTGTGTGAACCACTCTTTATACGCTAACCTAAAATCTCGGAGAATGCCAGTGAGTTTTCAAAAACTCTGTTATCTGATCTATTCGGACATGTTCCGATACTATGGAAAACAGCCGTTTTATCGCAACCTCCATACGATGATCTGGACGTTCGGAGCTATTCATAGCTTCTGGTTTCGCTTGGGTCAGTATTTTTGGTCCAAATCTGCAGTAGCCAGGCCACTGTATTACATCGCTCGTTATATACAGCGAATCTATATGGTTCGATTTGGTTTTGAGGTATCACCCGAAACCATCATAGGACCAGGATTGTATATCGGACATATCGGAGGCATCACTATCAGCCGCTTTGC
Source organism: Armatimonadota bacterium (assembly GCA_963677485.1). Classification (GTDB taxonomy): domain Bacteria; phylum Armatimonadota; class HRBIN16; order HRBIN16; family HRBIN16. The sequence continues at coordinate 5,101,295 of OY781964.1, forward strand.
AAAGATCGGCCGAAACTGCAATATATCGCAGGGAGTGACCATTGGAGCAACACAGAGGGGCGACAAAGCCGGAGCCCCCACCATCGGCGATAATGTATACATCGGGCCGGGAGCCCGTGTAATAGGTGCGATCGTGATTGGTAACAATGTGGCCATTGGTGCCAATGCCGTCGTAAGTAAGGATCTGCCCGATTTTTCAGTTGCTGTCGGATTACCCGCACGGTCTATCGGCACGGAAGGTTCTGTCGGCTATATCAACAACACGGAATACGATCAGCATTTGGGAGCCTGGGCCAGGAAATTCGCTCAGGTAGTATCAACACCTGACAAAGTGTTATAATCTTCAAGGAAATATCACGGAGGCACATTAACAATCTATGTCTGGTCACTCCAAATGGCATAATATCCGCTTGCGTAAAGGCAAGCAGGATGCCGAGCGCGGAAAACTGTTTACACGAGTTGCTCGCGAGATCATCGTAGCAGCTAAAGAGGGTGGCGGTAACCCCGACGCTAATCTGCGACTTAAAATGGCAATGCAAAAGGCCCGCGATGTGCATATGCCTCAAGATAATATCAAGCGCGCCATCATGCGCGGCACAGGTGAGCTTGACGGCTCCAACTATGATGAGGTCACCTACGAAGGTTACGGCCCCGCAGGTGTAGCTATACTCGTAGAGTGCATGACTGATAACAAAAACCGAACAGTTTCGGAAATCCGGCATGCTTTCACCAAGGCTGGCGGCAGTTTGGGTGAGATGGGCTGTGTCGGCTGGATGTTTACGCCCCAGGGCATGATCATGGTACCGCTGTCGGCTGGCGACGAAGAAACCATCATGACCGCAGCTTTAGAAGCGGGTGCTGAGGACTTTGTGGCTACCGATGATGGGTATGAAATCACGACCGATCAGGGCGGCTTAAACACTGTCACCGAAGCACTAAAGGCAGCAGGAATACCAGTTGAGAACTCCGAACCCACTATGACACCCAGTTCTACGGTGGCCATTGAAGGCAAAGAGGCTCAACAGGTTTTGAGGTTACTTGATATGCTGGATGAACTTGACGATGTTCAAGCAGTTCACTCCAACGCAGACATACCCGATGACGAGTATGAGGGGTAGCTTCAGCTTGCAGCAACAAGATACCATACTGGCCCGCCTGAAAGCGACAAGCTTCGGGCGGGCTGCCGTTTTCTTTGACCGTGATGGCGTCTTGAATGAGGAAGTTGGATATCTCCACTCCCCCAGCAGATTTATCTGGCGCAAAGGAGCCGAACGCTGCATCCACGCCGTTAATCGGGCAGGGTTGCTCGCTATCATCATCACCAACCAAGGTGGGATCGCACGCTCCATGTATACGGAACACGATGTGCGCCAACTCCACTTTTGGATGCAAACCCAGCTTCAGCCGCATCACGCTCATCTTGATGCATTCTATTATTGTCCTCATCACGACGAAGGTGACATTCCGCATCTCGCCATAGATTGTCCAAACCGTAAACCAAATCCAGGAATGCTGTTGAAGGCCGCTAACCAATGGGGTATCAACTTACCAAACAGCATCATGCTGGGTGATAAACGGCGTGACATGGAGGCGGCATCTAATGCCGGAGTGTTGGGTTTAATGGTCGATGACCATACATTAGATGATCTCGCTTCGTTGCTTGAGCAGCACCACGAATGAGCCAGGTTGAGAACCGGTACAAAAGTGTAGTTTCAGGCCTCAAGTGGCTTACGTTGGCCTCTATTGGCGGCCGTATCATCACATTTGGGATGGGCATCATCCTTGCCCGTTATTACTTAACCCCTGCCCAGTTTGGTTTGGTCAACATGGCAGCGATCAGCGTGATGGCATTTGACCTGATCCGCGACTTTGGACTTGTAGAAGCGCTCCTCAAGCGTGAACAACTGAACGATGAAGCCGCAGATACTGCATTCTGGTTATTGACAGTTTTCGCATCAATGGCAGCCGCGGTAGTGATTATACTGGCTCCGCATATTGCCCAAGTATTCCATGAACCCGCTCTGGCCAGTTATCTTTATGTCATGTGTCTGTCCTTGGTTACCAACGGGCTCGCGGCTGTGCCATTAGCCCTTCTTCAAAAGCAAGACAGATGGAAGGCCTATGCCTCGGCAGATGCGGTCTTCGCCATTGCTGGTTCGGCCACAGTTCTGCTTTTAGCGATCATGGGGGCTCGCGAGTGGTCACTGGTGATTGGAATAGTGCTAAAGGGGATCATCCAAACATCGTATGCCTGGTGGCTGATAAAATGGCATCCAAAACTGAAGTTTTCGGTTAAAACAGCCAAAGAGATGCTCGGTTTCGGTAAATGGGTCACGGCGGTCCGGTTCCCTGACCTCTTCATGTATTTCGCGGACAACGCCTATTTGGGCCGATATGCCGGCAAACAGAATCTGGGTTATTACTCTCAGCCTTATAACTGGATACAACAGCCGCTCACTCTATTTGTCAGCCAGGTTGGTAAGGCTCTATACCCCAACCTTGCGAAAAGCCATGATGACCTGGAACGAAGGGACCTGTTTTTAAAAAGCTATCAACTACTGTGTTGGCTCGTAGTTCCGTTGTATGCGTTTCTGGGATGTCATGCTCAACTATTTGTAGATGTCATCTACGGTCCAAAATGGGCGCCGTCAGGCAAGATACTGGTGTGGCTGTGTGCAGCAGCGACCGTAAGGGCGTTAACAGCCGATGGTCTACAGGGTTACTTCTGGGCTAGCAACCGCGGCAAGCAATATGCCTGGCCGATATGGGTGTCCATTCTATTTATTTTTGGAGCCATGGTTTACAGCCAAGGAAAGTGGGATGGCCGACAGATCGCCATGCTGTTTACGGCCGGCATCAGCCTTCGGGGGATTATCAACCTGATGTTGTTAAGCACGAAATCGGTGAAGTTGACAGGTGCCACAGTACAGAAGCTGATGGTTGCATTCTGGCCATGTGCTTTATTGGCTTGGAGCTGTCATTATCTCGTTACACTTTATATCGCTAACATGACACTACAGCTTATATCATCAATGATGTTGTATGGTGCAGGAATATTACTACTTTACGTAGGAATAACAAAGAAATTGGTCAAACTGTCTGTATCAAGACAGGATACTAATAGTTAAGCCTTCGCGAAATCGCCTATAATGATTTGCCTGGCGTGACAAAAAGGCCACATATTATATATCCTGCCAATGTAACAGGCCAGTATGTAAAGTGTCTTTCGCTGCCAAAAATATCTATATACCCCGCTAATTAAGCTCAACACCTCTACCCTAAATCCATTTTGTGTTGCCAGACGTCTCAACGTTTTGACGCTGTTCATTCGGTAATAAGTCTTGCTGTTGTCCCAGTCAGCTTTACGCAACAAAGCCCCAACCACAGCTCTGTGTGTCTGATGGTTGGTCAGTGCAGAGATCACCATTGCAGGATTATATATATTGGGAGTCCAGAATAGAAAATGGCCACCCGGCTTGAGCACCCGTCGAATCTCACTTAATGCGTGATCAGGGTTCCTAAAATGCTCGAGCACCCATGCTGCTATAACTATATCTACAGAGTTGTCATCTAACGGTATGTCCTCTACTGAGGCCACATGGAATTCGTCAATGTGCGGGTTGCTTTTTTTTTCCGGGTCAATGTCGATACCTACTACATGCACTCCAGATACATCCTGGCGTACTTTGTTGCTAACCCAACATTCAGCCCCACACCCTGCTTCTAGTATCACCGGGTGTTCTTTACCAGTCAAGTGTTTTCGGATTTGATTTTCGGCCAGGTCATGCCACTTAATATGGCCATACGGCCTAACATTGTCCTCAATTTCGTTAACCCAGTAGCGTGTCATATTGGCTATCCTTAATTCATGTCGGTATAAATGCAGGCCAGAAATGTCCTAATCGAGTAAGTAAGTCGCGTTTCAAACGGTGGTCCCGATTACCGCGCATATTTCAGTATACACAATGGGATATGCAAACGGGAGCACAATCTCACACTTCCGCGTATACTAAAACAGTGTATTTATAACCCCTGGAGGCATGTGTGGCTCACCTCTTTCGCAAACCTTTGACGATAATCGATACGCTCACCAGCCGCTGGTTAAGAATCAACGAAGCATGGTATGAGTTCTTCACGTTGGAAAAACGTGTAAGCATTTTCACATCGATTGTCACACTCATCATAGGCCTTGTTGTCTATTTATGGTTCCGCCAACCTTTCACTGGAGCCATAGATATCACTCTGCTCATGCCTCTGTTCATCGCAAGTGTTATCGTCGTATTCAATGCAGGCTTATTGCTAGTATTGCTGCTAATATTGTATGACACCCTGATATCATCTCTTGCGTCAAACATGTTAACAGTTTCTGCCTTCAGTTCGATGACTGTACCTTACCTCATCATCATCGCCTCTGCGCTTTTCATGGTTGCCCGCTGCTTGTGTGTATCTTCCAATAATCGTGCATTACTACTCTCACCCATCACCAAAGGCTTGGCCTTCATGCTGTTCACGACTGTGTTTATCGGTTTAGTCTATCATGTAAAACTCGACAACCAATCGCCAAGTTCATTGGTAACTATGACCGCCTGGCTCTGTTATTTCATCGTCATAACCGGTATCACATCCAAATTCAGCCACGTAGCTCTGTCGGTGTCGATATTCGTCATCAGTGTGATAGTGGCTCTAGCAACAATAATACAAAGCTATTTTGGTATCGATCATTATCTGTTCTTGAAACTAGCAGCACGCGACACCCGTATTGAACAACTTGACGGAATCACCCGCGTCATTCCACAAGGATATCTGCTGTTTTTCACGATGATTCATGTAAGCTGGCATATGTTTTTGACTACCGATTCCTTTATCAAACGATGGGGATGGGGTCTAGCGTTATGTATTTTCATCGGGGCTATGATCGTCACGATGTTCAGAAATATGTGGGTCATTGGCGGCATACTCATGGTCGTTCAGTTCATGATCGTGTCCACAAACCAGCGTATTCGCTCGATACCGTATTTATTAGGGATATCAATCGTACTTTTTGGCACTCTTTCGGTAGCGTTGTCCTCATCAGGCTCATTCAACCCAGTGCAAGCCATAGAAAAGCGCTTGTCGGAAACAAAGGACCTTAGTCTTGTAGACAGCAGCAGTAGCCTCGGAAGCCGGGTCGATGAGATCACACAGATAAGCGAAATGTGGGTAAGCAGCCCCCTGGTAGGTATCGGCTGGGGCAAGGGTTACCAGTCCCGTGGGGAGGTGGATCCTTTGTTTGCCACCTTTAAGATCACCCAGAGCTTCTACATCCACAACACCTTGTGGTGGTTCCTTGGCAAGAGTGGAATACTAGGGCTCATCGGCCTATTGACCTTTTGGACTATGTCGCTACTCAGGTGCTGGCATATAGCTAAGACAACAAAACACGTATACACGAAAAATCTTGTGACTGCCTTGGGTTTTGCTTTTGCATCAATCTGCATCTCTTCTATGTTCCATCCCTATTTTTCGGCTGGACCTGACTTGATCCTACCGATCGCGTTATTATTGGGATTTGTAGAGATTCAGAACTTGATGACGAAAGACATTGACACTGAGACGTCGGCAAAGATAGCGGCCTAAAAATACAATGGTGAGCCGGCAGGGACTCGAACCCTGGACCCACGCCTTAAAAGGGCGTTGCTCTACCAACTGAGCTACCGGCTCACAAAAGAAATTATACCAAACGGGAGCTTCTACTGCAACTGATGCGACTTCACCACGTTCTCACAGTCATCGCCGCATTGATTATCGGCACGACTGCATGCCTTCCGACCCTAAGCCAATCGCAACCGAAGCATCCAAAATCTGTAGTCGTATTATGCAACTTCGAGCTGGCCGATATACCTCAGCGATATGTGTCACATTTGCATCTTGCCTATATTATGAGCCGAACCGCTTCACCCACTAACTGGGCTGGAGACTACAACTCATTCCCTGAACTCTGGACCAAAAGCGCGTTACTCACCATCAACTCTGGCAACAGGTTGAGTACTGTCGCAAAGAGAATCATCACAGCCGACGACATCAAGCGGGGAAATGCGCGCCTTATCTATACGTGGCGTCTTGGAGTGCTGGCGGATTCAATATCCAAATCAGGATCATCACTCACTACCTGGGATATCCACCCTAAACAGACTGCATCATTGTTAGCACTAGGTTCTAATAGCACACACTACTCTCTTCCAGCCTCTACGACTTCCCACGACGCCTTGGAGCAAGCGATCACCAATTCGAAACCCGGCTTGGTCGTGTTTTCACCGCGAAATGCCGACCGCCATCACTGGACTGAACTGCTCCCTCAACTAGAAGATGCGCTCCGCACTAAGGCCATAGACAGCTATGTGCTTTTGCGGCCCGTAGGGTCGGTATCTGACGGTGATATAGGTGTAGGTGCTGGAATAGTCGCCGTGCGCTATTCAGGCGCGAATTCGGGGCTTCTGCACTCACGTGCTACTAAGATCACCGGCTATGTCACACTGTCAGATATCACTGCCCTGTTTTGCCACCTTGCGGGAGCAAAAGCTCACGATCCAACCTATACGGGCTTGGTACCTCAACCCGTCAGTACACCCTACTCAATTCAAAAGCTGGGACGACTGCATGGCAATATGTCGGGCCAACATGAGTGGGAGCGTCTTATAGGCAATCTACCAAGCCTGCAGTTTGCCATGCTATTATGTGCCATCATATGCTCAGCATTAGGATTTCATACGGCCAAGCGGTTGCTATCAATATGGCCATATTCGATTCCCCTGCTTGGCCTAACTGTGGGCTCAGCCTGCATCATGGGACACTGGCCTATTTGGGTCGGAGCACTCATATGGGTTGTACTTACTGTGTTGATGATCGCTTGGAGCATGCGCTGCAGTTCCCTGAGCTTCTCCACCCAATGCAGCATATTCGTGATTACACTCATCACAGTCGCATTGGCCATCTGGCCCGACTTGATGCGTTGGACCGGATTTGGATACAGCCCGCAAGAGGGATCCAGATACTACGGGATAGGCAATGAACTAGAGGGACTGACCACCGGGGCGGTCGCCATCATCGCATATCGATACCCCAAAATCGCAGTCGCTATGATGGTCATCTGGATTGGTATTTCAGGAATGCCTTCACTTGGAGCCGACGTCGGTGCAGTATTAGGAACTGCTGCCATGATGGCAGCATATATCTTTCTACACCAGTGGTCTAAAGGGCACAAGCGGTTGGCAATTGGTGGGGTCAGCATGATGTGCATACTAGTGGTGCTGATTGCCGCATTTTCCTATTTCATAGCACCCGATTCGCATATCGGCGAGTTTCTGCACGATCCGTCAAGCTGGGCTATGACTTTCACACGTAAGTGGGCTATGAATATGAAGCTGCTGCAGTATAGCCCCTGGTCGCTATTGATGTGGATATCGCTCGCGTTGATGTTGGGGCTTCCGATTTGGATGTGGGCAGGCGTATTAGCCCTTTTCTTCCTCAACGACTCCGGTGTGATTGCTGCAGCCACCATGGCGAGCTGGCTAGGAGTCTGGCATCTAAATGATCAGACAGTTAAGGGGCCTATATCCCGGTGGGGTGATTTAGGAATACGACTTCGAGATGCATTAGCGCAGCAAGTAGATTTCCAAGGGCACGCACACCGAAAGTCTCAGTCTGATAATGTCCGCCTAAAAGAAGACTGACACCTAACTCCTCAGCATCCAGTGCCTGATGATGCGCGGCCTCACCGGTCAATAGTGCCTGGCAGCCCTTCAGGCGGGCTTCCGTCAGTGCATCTGCGCCTCCACCAGAACATATCGCCAGCCTGCTGACTGCCAGGCCATTATCGGCATGAACAGTCACAGGCAGCCCCATCGCCGACAACCTGGCGGTCAAGTCAACCATAGAGAGTTCTGGAACCTCAACAATCACTCCTATTTTGGTACCCGCGTATTCATAAAGCTCTTCCGCTATTGGGAAACCTAATGCACGGCCAATCTGCACATTGTTGCCTACCTCAGGGTGCCGGTCAAGTGGTAAATGAACGGCATAAATGTTCATGTCGTTCTTTATCACCGGGATCAAGCGTCGTGCTGAACGATCGGTGATAGGAATAGTATTTGACCAGAATACTCCGTGGTGAACCAGCAGCATATCAGCTTTAGCCTCAATAGCTTGCCGAACTGTGGCCTCGCAGAAGTCAACAGCCACGGCCACACGATGAATGTTTTGCTTACCTTCAATCTGAAGGCCATTAAACGCATTGGGGTAATCACCGACACTGTCTATTGCTAGATAGTCGTTGAGCCAGCTTACCAGTTCATCCCTGATCATTCGGTGTCAGCCCTCCATCAGATTGCAACAGTAGCGCGTAGATCATCACACACGCCATGATGATCACAGCAGGCACGATGCCAGAGTCATTAAATACCAAAGCAGGGACACTTGCGAAACCGCCGATTTGAACCCAACCAAGATACTGCGACGCTCGTTCTGGTGTGGTGTGCTGCCGCATCCTGTGGGTGCTGTACCACAGCACTATGACAAATCCCGCAATACTGAGCATACCAAAAGGCATTGTCACGATTTGTATAAATAGATGCAGTTTGCTCGTAAACATGGTGACTATGGCGTTCTGACCGAGCAGTGAAGCCCGAATGGCCGCTTCGCCCATGTGGGTAGGAGAAGGCATCATACTGTCAATAAGCATCGGCCACGGAACCATAATCAAGGCGGAGGCGAGTCCTGCTGCCAGCGCCAATCCGTAGCCGATCTTCCGTTTATAAATGGTTTGACCAAATAAACTGAGCGAAATTATAGCAGCCACACAAGTAGCGAAACCGCCCAGGTTCGCTCCCCACGCTCCTGCAGCAAATATAACCGCCAGCAACGCCAGCAGTATGGTGGCCATGCGCTTATCACCGGACAAGGATATCATCATCAGGCACCCACCGACTAGAATGCCCATGAACTCATTTCCGACCCCATATAGGCGGATACCCGTCAAAACATAACTGCTGATAACCGATGTGAATACCCATTCATATCCCAGCAGAGCCGCGACGGACACGTAACAGATCGTAAGTAGCATCACCAGCCTGACCGCAGCCCAGGCTTTTAACCTCACGGCGACACAACACAACACCCCCCCGAGTAAACATGAAGCCAACAGCAACAAGCCAGACCGGTCTCCTTGATACAAACCCGTGACGATCCAGCGCCCAAGTTCGCAGGTCGCCAGCGGCAACATGGCTAGACCTGCAGCGAAAACCGCCCTTGGCTTCCCCAACCCCCTGATTGTCGTGGATTTAGCTAAACAACTCCCGATCAACAAGATGCAGGCGATAGCCGCCACCACTCCAACCCATACGATCAAATACTCATTAACGGTGCATAGTCGGATGATCCGTTCACACCGGCTACGTGAGGTCACAGCATCTGCTGGAACCACAGACCATCGATGGGCCAGGCGTTCTGGAGTAATGCCTAACAGGGACAACACCGAGCCACGAATATCCGTATCACGCAAGACACCGATATTACGGCTGGTAGAAGATGTCAGTAGCCCCGATGTCCGCCCTCCGATATACGCCAGCGACAATATGGATGATCCGGTTTTGGGACCGCATATCACGACCATCGAATCCCCATTGGAATGCAAATAACTCATGACCGATGTCACTGCACGACGATCATTTCCGGCAAATACAAACAGTCTTGTTGGGTGCGCTTGAGGGCTCTCCCCCCATAGCCTGGACTTTTCTGTGAATAGCCAACCGATACCGGCCTTCTCTAAAAGTTGGGGGGTGGGCTCTACGACAAGCTTCGCCATCTGGTCTCGGTATTTTTGTGGATCACTGCCCGATAGACCACGCAGGCCGCTATACAATACACCTTCCAACCAAACCATGTCATGGTTACGTGGTGTCGACATGATCGCCATTCCAGTTTTCCATCCGTGCTGCTCTGCATACTGAACAACCGGATAGACATCGGATAGTTTCTCGCTATAAATCCTAACAACGACAACACGACCATCAGATGCTACGGGAGCACCAAATGACCGTGTTTGAAATAACGTCGCTGCCATCAATATGACGGCGATGACTGAGGCTACGCGCAAAGCATAGTGCCTACGCCGCCGACGGTAAATACCTCACCCAATATGGCATGGGGCACACGTCCATCAATGATGTGGGCACTCTTGACCCCGCCTTCCAAGGCGATGATGCAGCTTTGTAACTTAGGCCCCATTCCACTGCCGGCTTGTCCTGAATCCACGATCTGCTTTGCTTCGGCCAAACTCATCTGAGAAACCAGTGTTGAGGGGTCATCTTTATCTTGGTAATAGCCAGCCACATCGGTCATAGTGATCAGCTTTTCTGCATGTAAAGCTGCTGCTATCGCTCCAGCGGCGTGATCAGCGTTAACGTTGTAGCTGTTTCCGTCTAATCCTATCGCGACCGAAGAAACCACAGGTAGATAGCCCGCATTCGTTAACACAGTCAAGACCTCTGGGTTCACCTTGGTCACTTCGCCAACAAATCCAATATCTGTGCCATCAGGTGACAGTTTTTCGGCAATCAGTAGATTACCGTCTTTCCCACTCAGGCCCACCGCTTTACCACCGGCGGCATGTACTAAAGAAACAATACCCTTATTGGTGGTACCGGCTAATACCATCTCCACCACTTCCATCGTCGCGGCATCGGTGATTCGCAATCCTTTAGCAAATCGCGGTTCTATACCGATCTGCCTCAGTTTCTCCGAAACCTCCTTGCCGCCTCCATGAACAAGCACGATGTTGACGCCTACAGTCAAGAGTAAGACTATGTCCTGCATCACCATGGCCTTTAGATTGTCATCAACCATGGCAGCTCCACCGTATTTCACGACGAAGGTCTTACCCTGCCACTGTTTGATATAGGGAAGTGCCTCTGTCAGCACTGTCACATCCATCATTGATATCAATATCCTTGTCTGTTGTATTTACGAATGCATCTATCTGTAATCTATCTGTCGATCTTGGTTTTCCATATGGCCTTGCGTATCGCCGTTACCGCATCACTTGCTAAAAGGATCGGGGACTTACTGTTTAGCGCCTCATCTTCAGGAGTAAACACTAAGACTTTGCGTTCTGCAATGTATACACTTTTCTTGTCTGTGCCCACCACCACATCCTGCACCCGGGTATTATCTGTCAGGCTCATATCCATGGCATCTTGTGCCTTCTTCACTCGGTCTGTGCCAGGTTCGCCTTCTCTGTCGGCCAGTTTTGCTACAGGAGCACCGTCAATCAAAAGAGTACTTACTTTGCGACCAGCGACATCATCCTCTTTTACCGTGACACCAAGCACAGTGGCAACATCCCTTCGATTAACCGGGATATTGTTCTTCTCAAACAGGACCAGCATCTTGCGAGCTCGTTCCTGCGATGGCGGGTGAGTTTCCATGATACCCCAGTTCACACTGGGCCTCCGCATCTCATCGCTGGCCAACCTGCTCATAAAGCTGTAAAGACCGACAGGATTATACCCTGACTTCATCATATAGTAGACCGCCGCATTATCAGCATCGACTTCAGCCTCAACGCTATATTTGCTCTCTATTGAAGTTTCATAAGCATTGACACCAGTGAGCAGGCCACGAGCAGCATCCACATTTTTACTCATCATGGCGGCGGCCGCTAACACCTGCACCAAACCGGATATACCACGGGTTTCGTGGTTGATTTGGTTCATGATGTATACCCTGTGATGGTGGGCGGCATGGCCAAGTTCGTGAGCCATGACACCAGCAAGTTCATGGTCAGACTGGCACGCCGCAATCAGCCCTTTGTTGACGTAGATAAATCCACCAGGCAGCGAAAATGCGTTAATGTCGGGGGAATCTACTACTTTGAAGGTATAGTTGAATTGGCTTAATCTATTGATGCCCCAGATAGCGGGAATGTTGATGGAGTTGACAACCACAGCCAGTTTAGCCCCAATGCGATTGACCCGGTCTACTTCTTCGCCCGATTTAATGAGCTTCAGGTCCTTGTCAATCTGCACAGACGCATCCTGACCCAGCTTGATCTCATTCGTATCTTCTTTGGCCGGATCCAACGCAGCGAATGAGACTGACGTCAGGCTGACTGTGATCAGCATGTATATCGAAAGTAGTCTGAGTAACTTCATGTTTATGTACCTATTAATCAGACTACCAAACAGCCCGCACCGTTACCAGTACAGGAGGCTCACCGCAGCTATATCTGACGATCAAGGCTTCGGATCAGCCCAACTACCTTACCGATGATTGTCGCCTCTTCTATCGGCACTTCCTGAACACTGTATCGCTCGTTAGCCGGGATCAGCCTGAGCACGCCTTCACCCAGTTTCACGCGTTTAATCGTGGCCTCATCATTTACCAACACTGCGGCAATATCATTTTCCGACACTGTTGACTGAGTTCGAATCACCACATAGTCATTGGGCATGATATGGGCATCAATCATGCTATCGCCTTGAACCCGTAAGATAAATGGGTTGTCGATATTACGAACCATCTCTATAGGAAGCGGGATATATGATTCAATATTCTGTGAAGCGTATATGGGAGCACCGGCGGCGATCTCACCCACTAATGGCACTAAAGCAACCGTATCATTGATATCTTGAAGATCCTGGAAATCGGGATGGATGACCTTGATGCTGCGGCTTTTGTGCTCACGCTCAATGTAGCCTTTGCGTTGCAATGCATCAAGATGGACAGTGACCCCTCGCAGACTAGAAATGTCGAAGGCATCGCCAATTTCACGGATTGTGGGCGGATAGCCGTTTTCGCGAACTTTCTTCACTATGTAGCGTAGAATGCTTTCCTGTTTGTCGGTCAGTCCACGTGTCATCATACGACCTCTCATGTCTGTTGATATTACGATTATACACCAATATAGTTCTACATTACAACACTTATTTAGTGTGAAGATGTATACATTTTTGGGAAGGAGACGGGAGTCAGGAGTCAGGAGGCAGGAGAGGAGGAGAATCAGCGCTTTTGAGTTCAAGGCAGCCCGCATTGTTATTGATACGGTCGTAGGGGCGCCCCTTGTGGGCGCCCTAATCGTTGCTCATTCGATAGTTCTGGTTTTTATGGCGCCCACAAGGGACGCCCCTACGGCCAGTTGCTTATAAGGAGGCAAGGAGGAGAGAGACGCCATGATTTATTGGGTATCCGTATTTTATGAATACTGGCCTCTGCTATCGTTGCCATTAAGTATATTTCGTAAACCAACCCCCTCCTGACTCCATCTTGACTATCTCCTCCCGCCCGTCTCCTGCCCATAATATGCCCCTGCCCCATGTTTCCGGTAATAGTGCTTATCGAGTAGCATCTGCGGTACCGGCTCGCATTCCGTGCTCGCTAATCTGGCGATTTGTGTATTGATCGCCATGGCACAAACCTCTTCCAGCGTCACGGCGCTGTCAACACATTTCTTCACAGTTTCTCCCCAGGTGAATGGTCCGTGCTGGCTAACGAGTACTGCGGGTACAGCCAGTGGATCTATGCTGCGGTTTTGGAACGTCTCGACAATCACAATCCCGGTGTTTTTCTCATATTCGTTCTCAATCTCAACCTGCTGTAGTGGACGGGCACAGGGAACTGAGCCATAATACGTATCGGCATGTGTGGTGCCAAGGCAAGGAACATCATGTCCACTCTGCGCCCAGGCGGTCGCATATCGGCTGTGAGTATGTGCGATACTACCCACACCACTAAAAGCATGATAGAGAACGAGATGGGTCGGCATATCGGACGATGGTTTCAGTTTCCCCTCAACCACTACCCCATCCATGTCGACGATCACCATATCGGCTGGCCTCATACTGTCGTAATCCATCCCGCTGGGCTTGATAGCAAATATCCCCTGCTCTCGATCTATGCCACTGACATTTCCCCATGTCAATATCACCAGACCATGTTTGACCAGATTTATATTCGCTTCGTATACACTCTCTTGTAGTTGTTTGATCTGCACGACTGTCTCCTATTCGTATATTGTGCGCTAGAAATGCTTGGTAACTAGTATAATATAATGAAAAGCAAGGACACTTCACGGACTATAAGGATGGATACACATGAACCGACTATCCCAGCTATTTTTATTTTTAGTCATCGCCTCTGCACTGACGGGATGCAAACCGCCGAGTTCACCATCTAGCAGCTCTAGCCACAAAATCCTGGTTACAGCCTCATTTTACCCCGTTGCTGACATTGTCAGGCAAGTCGGCGGTGATAAGGTTGAAGTATCCACGCTTCTACCGCAAGGGGCTGACATACACCATTTTAGCCCAACAATGGCACAGATCAAACAGCTGAACAAGTCCCATTTAGTGGTCAGAATGATGACTGGAGTGGATCCATTTGTTGACACCATCATGAAATCCGTGGACAACAAGAACGTAAAACTAGCCTCCATCGGCGATGGCTGCAGACAGTTATATTATCACAACGGAGCCGACGTCAAGAATAACTCTTCTAGTCGCCCCATCGACACAACTCTCGACCCTCACATGTGGTTATCACTATCGAACCTTGAAGCTATGGTTATCAGCACCAGCCGCGCACTCAGGATACAAAGTCCTGAAGATAGTAAATACTTTGAAAATAGATGCTATCTGTTGATGGCGAAGCTTCGAAACATGGGCAAGCAAGCACAACTCGACCGTGCCAAGTGGAAACACCCAAACTACATCGCCGTTCATTCGGCATTCAGGTATCTCAATGACGAGCTCGGGCTCCATCAAGTCGGTGTCTTCGAGCCGAAACCTGGTTTGCAATCTTCCGCTCGCGATCTGCGGAACCTCATTGACAAGGCGAAGAATACCACCGTAAAGTGCGTATTTATCGCTTCAGAAGAACAGAACAAACTGGCGTCAACGGTGGCGGAGGACTTGGGGCTTCCGGTGTACACGCTGGATGTCTGCACCCAGCCAATGTCAGATAATGACCCAGGCATCGTTGCCCGTATGCAAGCAAATCTTGACGTCATTCGCAAGGCCATGGAATGAACGAACCAGCTATATCGTTAAGTGGTGTGTCTGTGCAGCTTCAGGATCACTTGATAGTATCTGATGTCAATTTTGAAACTCAAGAAGGCCAGGCAATCGCCATCATCGGTCCAAATGGTGCAGGCAAGACCACACTAGTCAAAGCCATGCTGGGTCTCATTCCATCGCAAGGCAGCATCATCATTAACGGTGATGTGGTCAAGATGGGTTCTCCGCCATCCAGCGTGGCTTATGTGCCCCAAAAACTAGAGTTCGACCGCAGCGTACCGCTTGCGGTGAAGGAGTTGTTCCAGGCTTTTGTACCTCGGCATACGGCTGATGAGATGCGGGAAGCCCTCGAGCGTCTCGGCGTGGGATCGCTGCATCGTTCTATGGTGTCTCGCCTGTCGGGCGGGCAACTTCAGAGAGTAGTCATCGCGATGAACCTCATGCTAAAGCCCAAGGTGCTGTTCCTTGATGAGCCAAGCACAGGCATTGATGCGGAAGGCGAGACCCATCTGTATAAACTGCTGCGCGAGCTTTGCAGCCAGCATAAAACCAGTGTAGTGATGGTGTCACATGACCTTAGTGTGGTGAGCAAATACATGGACCATGTGGTCTGCATCAACAAGAAGATGCTGTGCTGTGCCCATCCCGAGCATGCCCTGTCAGACACGAACCTTCAAGAGCTGTTTGGCCACGATTCCGTTCGGTACCATCACGCGCAACACGAAGATCACATATGATAGAAGCATATATCAAAGAAGCCTTTAGTTACGTGTTTTTCGTAAGGGCCCTTATCGCGGCGATGATATTGGGTGCTTGCTTGCCGTTGCTGGGCGTCTTCATCGTATCACGCCGGTTGTCATTCTATTCTGAGGCGGTCGCACACTCTGCATATACCGGTCTCGCAGTGGCTGCACTGTTGGCTACCCCTATACTTCCCACGGTCGTTGCGGTAGCCATTATTACGGCACTAAGCATCTCTGTCACGTTGAAGCATACCGAGCTGCCGTCGGACACCGTCATCGGCGTATTTCTGGCCATATCAGCCGCGCTGGGTATCATGATTCTGGGATGGAAGCAAGGGTATAATCCCTCACTTTTTCAGTACCTATTCGGTGATATCCTGGCCATAAACAGGCATGATGTGCTGACTATTGCCGCCCTGGGAGCCATCATCATCGTGACGATGATGATTCTGTGGAAACCGCTAGTGAGAATCACCATTCATCGTGAGATGGCCTTGGTCTCAGGTACAAAAGTCGATTTCGTGGACTCCCTGTTTCTGGTGCTTGTGGCGGTGGTTGTGACGCTAAGTCTGAAGCTGATTGGTATCGTGCTGGTGACTGCCATGTTTTTATTGCCTACAGCGGCTGCCCGAAACATGTCCAAAAGCCTGCACACCATGGCCATACTGGCTGTCGGCATCGGGCTATTTAGCGGAATTACGGGAATGTTCATCAGCTTTTTCGCAGAGACCGCGAGCGGCTCATGCATAGTCATGACCAGTGCAGCCGTATTCATCGCGTCGTTGTTCTGCCGTCGGTAGATAGACCGCCACAGATTGTTAAATCATAGGATTTCGCAGGGCACCTTGACGGAAACATGATGCTCGGTTATAATATTTGAGTTAGGCCGAAGTGGCGGAATCGGTAGACGCGCGCGACTCAAAATCGTGTGCCTTCGGGCTTGAGGGTTCGAGTCCCTCCTTCGGCACCACCCCCCACACCATACTCATTTTGCTGCGGTTTTGTTCGCCATAAATCGGGTATATTCAGTAATGTAGATCACTATTCTATGAGGTCATCATATATGGAGCGAACTTTCGTCATGGTCAAGCCTGATGGGATCCAAAAAGGTCTCGTCGGTGAATGTATCAAGAGGTTTGAGCAGCGAGGTTTAAAACTCGCAGGTTTAAAGATGTTGAAAGTCAGTCCTGAACTGGCCGCCAAGCATTATGCAGTTCATGAAGGCAAAGATTTCTATGATGGCTTGATCAAGTTTATCCTCTCTGGCCCTGTGGTGGCCATGGTGCTTGAGGGGAATAACGTGATCCCACTAGTCAGGGCTATGATGGGTCCGTTGAACCCACTTAGTGCCGCAAGCGGTACCATTCGTGGCGACTACACCTGCGATACGCGCACAAATATCGTCCATGGATCTGACTCTCCAGAAGCTGCGGCTTTCGAAATCGCATTATGGTTTCAGCCCGGCGAGTTACTATAAATGAAGCCACACGCTTACTTGATTTATATCCTATCGGGATGCTATACTAATCTTGATGGATATTTGGAGGCGCAGCCGCTTCCTATACAAACAGAAGAGAGGGACGTTCCTTTCATGGCTTAATCGGCCAGGAAACGGGCGTCTTTTCAATTTTCTTGGGTCGGCCCCTCTTCGCTTCACGGTGGAAGTAGCATGGCAGCCCACGAATGATGGAAACCAAAATAAGGAGACTATGCGCATGACTCCCACAAACGCCAAAGAGGCGATTGAATTTGCTCACCAGAACGAAGCTGTAATGGCTGACCTTCGATTTACTGACCTTTTCGGAACCTGGCAGCACTTTAGCTTCCCTGCTAAAGCTCTTGATGAGAGCCTTTTTGAGAATGGTGCCGGTTTTGATGGCAGCTCCATCCGAGGCTTCCAAGCTATCAACGAATCTGACATGCTTCTCATGCCAGATCCCACCACAGTGTTCATGGACCCCTTCTTCGAGCACCCAACCGCAGTGTTCATCTGCGATGTGCAAGACCCTCTCACCCGCGAATCCTACAGCCGCGACCCACGAAATGTCGCCAAGAAGGCTGAAGCATACCTCAAGTCCACAGGTTTAGCTGACACAGCTTACTTCGGACCAGAGGCGGAGTTCTTCATCTTCAACAACATCCAGTATGGTCAGGAAACCAACAGTGGTTTCTATAAGATCGACAGCGATGAAGGCGTATGGAACACCGGCCGTGATGAGTCACCGAACCTCGGCTACAAAGTGCGAACCAAGGGCGGGTATTTCCCCTGTCCCCCAACTGATAGCCTGCAAGACCTCCGCACAGAGATGGTTCTTCGCCTGACAGAACTCGGGATCACCACCGAGATGTCACACCACGAAGTCGCCAGTGGTGGTCAGTGCGAAATTGGTATGAAGTTTGACACCCTTCTATGCATGGCTGATATGCTGCAGAAGTTCAAATACACAGTGAAAAACACCGCTGTGCTGAATGGCTATACCGCCACTTTCATGCCTAAGCCACTCTTCGGAGACAACGGCTCAGGTATGCATTGCCACTGCTCATTCTGGAAAGACGGCACGAACACCTTCTACGATGAGAGAGGCTACGCCGGACTTTCTGAGAACGCCATCTATTTCATCGGTGGTCTCCTGAAGCACGCAGCCAGTCTTCTGGCCTTCGGCGCACCCAGCACCAACTCCTACCGCCGTCTGGTTCCCGGTTACGAGGCCCCGATCAACTTGATCTACAGCCAGCGAAACCGATCGGCCTGTATGCGCATCCCAATGTATAACACCTCGCCTAAGGCGAAGCGTGTGGAATTCCGCGCACCAGACCCCACGGCCAACGGCTACCTGCTCTTCTCCGCCATTATGATGGCCGGCCTTGATGGAATTCAGAACAAGATCACTCCACCAGAGCCGATCGACAAAGACCTCTACGAACTCCCTGCAGCAGAGCGCAAGGGCATTCAGCAGACTCCAGGCAGCTTGCTGGAAAGCATCAACGCACTGAAGGTAGATCACGAGTACCTGCTTAAGGGCGGCGTATTCACAGAAGACCTGCTTGATACCTACATTGAGTTCAAGCAGAAGAACGACATCGACGGTGTGGCACTTCGCCCGCATCCTTACGAGTTCGCTCTTTACTACGACGCCTAAACAGCGCTGTATCCGAAATCACGATAAAAACTCCCCCGCAAGGGGGAGTTTTTTTTGCACACCCAACCTCGCGGATACTACGAACCCCAACCTCTTCACGAAATGAAGGGATCAGCACCCCATATGTGGAACATAATATCTAACACAGAAACCAGACATATTGGAGGATACCATGAAACCCATCGACTATCTGGCGTCATCACATATCACAGTGGTCCAAAAAGGGGCATACTGGAACATCGACAGTCCTAGAACCCACGTCAAACTGAACTCCGATACATTAGCGATCACCCTTAGCACGCGAAATGCGACCTGGGAGATACCGCAGTCATCTGAGAATGATCTTCTGCTGCGCAATGCACAGAAGGCCGATGTGAAATTCGCTTTAAAGTCGGCGAAATCAAAACAGATCACCCCTTATCAGACCGGATGTATCAATGGCGTAAAGATCAGTTTGTCTGGTTTCGGTGACAACGACCTATCACTGAACCTGTTCTTAACTGTCGAATGGCCAACTGAAGATATCATCTTCAAAACCACCTGCACCGAAGGCACTTCGACACTACGCGAACTACGCTGGCCGATGGGTCTCACTGCCGGATCGGCCGATGCGGCCATTGTGCCACTAATGCAGGGATCCAGAATCCCCAAGGATTGGCCGACGAAGGTTTGGGCGTTTGACACACTGGCCCATAGCCGAGCGTTATATATGCCATGGTGGGGTTTTGAGTCTGGCAAGTCAGGCATGATGCAGATACTGGAAACACCCAATGATGCCGGTTTTGAGTTTTCGCATCCGGCAGGTGGTCCTACGTTTATATGCCATAAATGGCTGCCTCAGCTTGGCAAATTCGGATATCCCCGGAGCATGCGCGTCAAACTATTCGACACAGGCAACTATGTGCAGATGGCCAAGGCCTATCGCCAGCATGTCATCGACCGTGGCAACTTCGTATCCCTGAAGCAAAAGATCGCTCGCACGCCATCACTGCAGCACATCATTGGAGCCCCAGTCATCCACACAGGTTCAGCCGTTCACCTGGAACCAGGCTCAAACTCATATAACAAAGAGAATGATGCCGCCAACCATTCCATCATGCCATTTGAAGACACGGGTAAAGCCTTCGAGAAGCTCCATAAAAAGGGTGTCAAGCGTGCTTACGTGCATCTTGATGGGTGGGGTTTCCGCGGTTACGACAACCAGCATCCAGACATAGTTCCTCCCAGCCCCGAATGCGGCGGATGGCAAGGCTTGAGGCAGCTTAGCCTGACCTGTGAAAAGCTCAACTACCTGTTCGCCATCCATGATCAGTACCGAGACTACTATGAGTTGGCTTCGAGTTATAACCCAAAACACGTGGTATTAAACGAAGACGGCAGTTACTACGATGAAGGCTTTTGGTGCGGCGGTAAACAGGCATTCCTATGCCCAAGCCTGGCACCAGCTTATGTGATGCGTAACCATCAGGCACTGCTCACAAACGGAGTGAAAGTCAAAGGTGCCTATATGGATGTTTACAGCGTGCTGCCTCCAGACGAATGCTTCTCTCCTGAGCATCCTGTCACACGCACAGAATGTCTTGATTACCGGGCGCAGTGTTTCAACTACGTGCAAAGCCGACTGGGAGTCATCAGCAGCGAAGAGCCTTCAGACTGGTCAATCCCCTACCTGCACCTTGTCCATCATGGTCCATACTCGCTTGACCCTTATTTCTATGATGGCATCGCGATGGGTATCACTATCCCACTGTTCAACCTGGTCTACCATGACGCGCTCATCACCCCGTGGTTCCCATATACCCACAAAGGCGGCGGGTTTGGTATCCCCAACACGGATCAAGGCATGTCCCATGCGGTGTTGAATGCGGCGATGCCCTACATCGACCTGAATGCATCGGCGGAAGAGATCACACGAGTGAAGATGCTGTGCGCGCTGCAGACACGGCTTGTTCATGCGGAGATGACTGAACACATCCTGCTTGACGCCAAGGGCAGATCACAGCGCAGCACATGGTCAGATGGCACTGTCATCACCGTTGACCTTGACAGCGGGAAATACGATGTAAAACCTGCCGTCACCGCCAGCGAACTTAGTAAAGCGATGGACTAACCATAATCGAACCCAAGGGCACATGCTATTTACTGGCATGTGCCCTTTAGCATCTGCATTCCGGTCACTGGAGAGATATTATGAAACCTGTTGATTACCTGGCATCATCACACATTACTGTTGCGCAGCGTGGCACAAGCTGGATGATTGACAGCCCGCATAGCCATGTCCAGATCGACAGCAAGACCCTTGCATTAACACTTCGCACCAGGAACTCATCATGGGAAATGCTGCCGTCTTCAAGCAATGACCTCATCCTTCGCACTGCACAGAAGCTCATCACAAGCTATTCACTGACTTCCGCCAAATCACAACAGATCGAGCCCTATCAAACGGGCTGCATCGACGGTGTCAAGATCATGCTCTCAGGGTTTGATGACAATGACCTCACCATCAGCCTGTTTGTGACCATAGAGTGGCCGTCAGAGGATGTGATCTTCAAAGTAACCTGCGTGGAAGGCCGTTCCACGATGCGGGAGCTGCGATGGCCTGCTGGCCTTGTGGCAGGCACCGCCGATGCGGCTATCGTGCCGATGATGCAAGGAGCCAAAATCCCGAAGGACTGGCCGAAGAAGGTCTGGGTTTTTGATGTCATGCCACACAGCCGCGCCTTGTATATGCCCTGGTGGGGATTCGAAAAAGGGCAGTCGGCCATGCAGCAGATACTGGAAACACCAGATGATGCCGGATTTGAGTTCAACCATCCAGCCGGTGGTCCCACTTCTATCCAGCACAAGTGGATACCACAACTTGGTCGGTTTGGGTATCCCCGCACGATGCGCGTCAAGCTGTTCGATAAGGGTAACTATGTTCAAATGGCGAAAGCGTATCGCCAGCACGTGATCGACCGAGGGCATTTCGTATCCTTGAAGCAAAAGGTGGCACGCTCTCCACTTCTGCAAAAGCTGATCGGCGCACCTGTGATTCATACCTGGGCCTCAATCAACATCGAGCCAGAGTCGCAATACTTCAACAAACAGGACGATTCTGCGAATCACTCCACCGTGCCTTTCACCAAAACGGCAGACCGGCTGGAGAAGCTGCACAAAGCGGGCGTGAAGCGAGCCTACCTGCATCTGGACGGATGGGGTTACCGTGGTTATGATAACCAGCACCCCGACATCCTGCCACCCAGTCCCGCGTGCGGTGGCTGGCCAGGAATGCGCCAACTTTCTTACGTCTGTGAGCGGCTGAACTATGTGTTCGCTGTTCACGACAACTACCGTGACTATTATATGCAGGCAGCCAGTTATGACACTCAGCATGTGGTCAAAAATGAAGACGGCTCGTTCACCCAGTCTGGGGTATGGTATGGCGGCAAGCAGTCGTATCTCTGTCCCAGCCTGGAGCCTTCCTATGTCATGCGAAACTACCTCGGGCTGCTGTCGAACGGCATCAAGTTGAAAGGCGCCTATCTGGACACCATCAGTGTAGTCACCCCAGACGAATGCTTCTCACCGGATCACCCAGTCACCCGAACCGAGTGTCTGAAATATCGAGGCGACTGTCTTGATATCGTAAGCAGCCGTCTGGGTGTGGTCAGCAGCGAGGAGCCATCTGACTGGTCTATCCCCTATCTTGACCTCGTTCACCATGGCCCCTACTCTCTCGATCCGATATTTGACAACGGAATTGGCCAGGGGATACCACTCCCGCTGTTCAACCTTGTCTACCATGACGCGTTGTTGATCCCCTGGTTTGCCAACACATCACTTGGCGGATGGGGTATACCTAATACGGACCGTGGTTTATCACATGCGGTACTCAACGCAGGTATGCCATACATCGAGATAGAGCCACGACCCGAGGATATCACACGGGTGCGTATGCTGTGTGCGCTGCAAACCCGATTGGCCCATGCCCAAATGACGAACCATGAGATACTAGACGACTCAACGCGCAAGCAGCGCAGCACATGGTCTGACGGCACGGTCATCACCGTGGATTTCGACTCAGGCGAATACCAGATCAAACCAGCGTTGACTACCAAAGAGCTCTCTATGGCCATGGCATAGTCGACAGAAGGAGCCACTATATGGCAATCAAGGAAGCATTACGCCGCATACTGACTCTGTTCTGTGTGGTCGCTGCCGTTTGGTGCGCCGTCACGCCTCAACCTATAGTCTATGTGCGCCACATGCCGCTGAGTGAGCTTATTCCTAGCCAGTATGGCGATAAGGAACGCATCGCACTCATCACCGCCGCCAAAGACGGTAAACTGACGCCCGAACAGTCTGATCAGGCATGGAGGCTCGTAAGGGCCAAACACGACCTAGAGATGGTGCGTCCTGACCAATGGCGCGAAGTCGTCAACCAGGTAACCAGCAGTGAAGGTGGGTCCATATACATCCCTCGGAAAAACATGCCGGAATACCCGTATAGGTCATTCCAACTGGTGAGCATACCAAACGGCACGGTGATGATGGTGGACTTGCTGGATTCTAGCGAAGCGTTCAACCGAGCTCCCGCCAGCATGGTCTATCCCACGCGGGTGATCTCGCTCTTCTGGCTGTTAGGAGCCATCCTTCTCTATATAATGCTGCCATGGCCACCCAAGCCAACGGATAATGTTTATGGCTATAAGCGCATGAACAGCATCATTCTGCCGGACTGGCTGGGGTTCGGTCTAGCTGCCTTCTTCACCGCACTGCCCATGATGGTGATATCCTGTGACTCCAACTTCACAGGAACCATGCAGGAAGTGCCTTGGAGCCGCATCACGGCCTGGAGTATGCTGGGGATTTTACCTGGTTTGAGTATTATTGTGGTGGCATGGGTCTATAGCTGCACCTACATCAAGCTGACAGAGAAGCAGGTTGAGTTTGCCTCTCCAACCGGTATGCAGAAGCTGGATTACGAGCAGATCACCAGCATAGAACCGCATGAGTTCACGTCACCAGTATGGCTAAAACGTGCATCTTTGGTACTGATGTACGGCAGTATCTTCACGATGTCGGCTATATACATCATGCTATGTCAAAAACACCCGGGGGCGACAATCACGCTGAAGAATGGTCTGACGAAGACATTCATTCTGGAGTATCTGCCCCGCTACGACGAAATGCTGAAGCAGCTGCAGTCCAAATCTCAATGCGAGCTGAAAGGCTTCAAGCTATAGCCGTTTGACATCAGCTCCGGGTTGCCAGTTCACCTTACCCAGGAACTGGCAGCCCTTAAACCTGATCCGCTCCAGCTTGTATTCTGTAGGGCCTTCACCGTACCGTTGGGTACTGCACGTCATCAACTCAGCCCATTCCGCCCATGCTTCTAGTCGGCAGTTACGAAAGGTAACATCATGGGGTACGGGCCCTTCGATCACCAGTTCGTTCTCAATCCACATAAAGCCCTTGAAGAACAGACGTTCGGCCAGCATCTTGCTTCGCCATCTGGCGGTGCCCACCATACGGCAATCGGTTACCAGCGAGCCTGGGTTCGCCACACTTTCGTTGATCAAGCGAATACCTGGTAAATCCTGCATATCCAGCGGCTTACTGGGGATGATCACACTGCCCTCTTCACGTTGTTCGAATTTCACCACGCGGACAGAGCCGTAGTCACGCCCTGAATTCACGTTAATGGCCCTCACGAGGTCACCAGCACGTGTCAATGCTTCTCCGACGTCTACTAACCATCCACCGTCAGGCAGCATCCGCTTCAGGCCGATATAGTGGTTGCTTAGGTTCACGACATCGTCATGCAGACCTTCAACAATGCAGTTCTTCCATATGATGGGGCCGCGGTTGTTTTTACAGTGGTAGCCATCACGCCAAGCCACCATGCCGCGGTTGGTCCCCGGCTTAGGCGTGACCTTCACATTTTCGAAACGGATTGGTCCCTGGTTGCCCTTCACGCTGAACAGGAACGAGGGTCCGCTCCACACATTCACATTTCGGAAATTTACTTCGCTGCTGCCACCCACATGCATGGCATACCCACCGCCATGCCCAATGCCAGGAACAGGCAGCCAGATCAGCGGCTTCTGATCCGCCAGTATCGCCATGCGTCCCTCCCACGGACCGGCTTTGGCCACATTGACCTTCACCACGCGCCCGGTCTTGCCGCCACCTGGTGCGACGACGTTCCGGATATACAGATGGTGACGCCCCAGCACCTGAGGGATGAAGAACTGCCAGACAGCGCTGTTATCGACATCCTCGGTGAGATCACATTCGAGTTCCGGGAATTGAGGTAGAATACGCGCCGTAAAGGATGGTGCTTTCACATCTACGTCCTGCAGTTCAGCGACCACAAACGGCAATGGGGAGTGATCGATGGTGAAGCCATCGATTAAGATGCGCTGACAGTCATACAGCCCAAAGCAGTTGACGGGCGATTTCGGCAGGAGGGTGGCTCCATGCCCAATCACTTCACAGTCTGTCACTCCGCCAAGCAGCACACCCCATTGGTAATCGGTCACACCATCTTTAGGCAGCAACCTGTATTTGCATCCAGCCTTAAATTCAATGCGGGTTGGACCCTTGTGTTTACACAGCTCTGCGCATAGCACCTGCAATGCGGGAAGGTCGTTTGTGACGCCGTCACCTTTGAGACCATATTGATGCACATCATAACATTTACGTATCACAAACACTACCCCAACATATCATAGTTTTTTTGCAGCAGTTCGCAGACGGTCTGGTCCGTCGGCCAGATGACAGGGATATCCAGCAATAACTGCACGCATGACAGCCCTATCTGACGTTGTTCTGGGCTGATATCTGCGCACCACTCGCGTTCGATCTGCCGGTAAATCGCCCGGGCCTTGTCGGTCAATAATGCACCGGCGGAGTCGACTAGCGTTAACTCGGCTATAACGCGGGTTTTGAGTATACTGGCTTCATCCCAGCCCATGCCTACTGCCACACCGACGGCCAGAACACCCGCTTGAGCCTGGATACGGCCAACTCCCCATCCGATCTCGGCAGAAAGCTGCTTCAGTAACGAAACAGCCTCTGCAGAATCTGTCATTGAATCCACCACTCCGGCCGGATGTTTTCAAACACAAGGTCTCGCCCTTCGGCTTCACCCAGTGTTCCCCACTCTTCTGGGGTGGGTTCAACTCCTGCAGCCACCTTATCAAGCAAGGCCGCCAGTAAGTTGAAGCGGCTTTCATGCCACTCCACCCGGATCTCCGCATAGTCGCGCGCGGCTCCGGTGCTGATCAGGAAAGGCCAGTCGCTGGATTCGAGCAGTACCAGCTCACGGGCCATCTGCTTTAACAATGGCTGAACACGTTCATTTTCCCGCTGCTCGTAAGCATACTTCATATAACGGTCTTCGCACTTGTAGATGCGCTCCCATACCCACAGAGTGTCTGGGTTCAACCAGGTGTAATGGTAGTTCCCAGAGCCCCAACTGCCTTCAGCCAGCCGGATGATATCGCCACCAGGAGCCGTTTCGTAGACCTCCCTGGCGGTCTTTACCTGCACTTCCGGGTATTGTTCCAGTGCCTTTCGTGCGTAATACAACCACTCAGGGCCCTCAAACCACCAGTGACCATACAGCTCGGTGTCATACATGCTGGTGATGTTCGGAAAATCGCCTGTGCTGGCGGCATCAGTCACCTCAGCGGCAACCAAGCTGGCAAAATGCGCAGCATGCTCTTGAACGACATTGAATGCCTCGAGCGGTTCATATAGCGACTTCTCGCCAAGGTTGGTAGAGTCAGAGGTCACACGCCAGTAACGCAGCCCGCCTACTTTATGCTTCTTGTGAAATTCGAGATAGCAGCCAGCACCGGGGTAACCGACGGATGAGCTCCAAACCTGCTGACCAGTATGCATATTTCGTGAGAACACACCGGCGATCCGGTCTGGGTCCTTCGACGTGTTCACTATTTGCATATAGTTCGGCGAGGCAACACTGGCATGGGATTTTCGTGATTTGCGCTCTCGTCCCTGGAGTTCCGCCAGCAGCGGAAACCGCTCCGCATACACGCCGGCACTTTTGCCACCGGTCACGATGGCGGAATCGACAAAGAAGTAACGTATCCCCTGCTCTGTCAGCATATCATCAACGCCACGCCGCGGGAAGGCCTCACCACCGGTCGGGCGGGCCCAAGGGTAGTCTGGTCGATACGCACACTCCGGCAGCCAAAATCCGGTGGGGTCACAGCCAAAGTGCCGTTTATAGGAATCCACACCAACCTGTATCTGAGCACGCACACAGGTGTCTGACCCGATTAACGGCAGGTATCCATGCGTGGCAGCACTGGTGATAACTTCTATATGACCATCATCTTGCAGCAGTTTAAACGCGCCAACCAGGTCCTGGTTGCACTCATTGAGGTAAAACTGCAGTCTGGCGGAATAGGTGCTGATCCAAAACTCAGCAAGTGACGCTTCGCGGATGCGCCCTTCTTTTAGGAACTCAAGCCTGTTTTGTTTGGCAGAGCGGAATCGGAACCCAAACCAGCTTAACAGTTCCTGGGTAAATTCCGGATGAGATAGTTGCTCAGCCAAGATGGGTGTAATCCCGATGACGAACTTAGGGGAAATTCCTTCGGCAACCAGACGGTGGCATATCTGCAACAACGGGATATAGGTATCAGCGGCGCCTTCTGAAAGCCAATCCATACCATGAGGGGTTCGTCCATGATCCATTACGTATGGAATGTGCGAATGCAGCACGAAAGTAAAACTACCTTTAGGATTACTGGATATCATGGGCTTTCCACCTCTTTCAGAGACGGTATCTATATAAACGGAGAGAAGGCGCATACACGCCTTCTCTCCGCACTGAGCCTTTATTTCGAACCAACCGGTGCCAACAGCATTAGTTCATTGATATCATGGGTATGTCTTGCCCCACGCTATCTATGGGTTTGGTGAACACCACATGACCGTCGGCTCCCAGTTGGGCAACGATGGTGTCATTCTCACGGAACCGCCCCATCAACAGCTCTTCCGCCAAAGTATCTTCAATGTAACGCTGCACCGCACGTCGGAGTGGACGTGCACCGAATTGAGGATCGAAACCCTCTTTGGCTAACATCTCGCGTACCTCTTGAGTGACTTCCAGGTTGATCCCCTGAGCACCCAACTGCTTGGTCACGCGATTCAGCAGCAGATCAACTATCTGCACGATCTCCGGCAGACTTAAGGTGTGGAAGACAACCACTTCATCGATACGGTTGAGGAATTCGGGACGGAAGGTGCGTTTCAACTCCTCCATCACGCCATTCTTCATGTGCTCGTAGTCCTTCTCGTTCATGTTGCCATCTATCAAGCGCGAAGTATCGATGAAGCCCATAGACTTCTCACCGATGATCTGACGGGCACCAAGGTTACTCGTCATGATGATGACGGTGTTCTTGAAGTCCACCACTCGGCCTTGTGAATCCGTCAGGCGTCCGTCTTCTATGATCTGCAGAAGTATGCTGAACACATCAGGATGCGCCTTTTCGATCTCATCGAGAAGGATGACACTGTACGGCTGCCGCCGTACGGCTTCTGTCAACTGCCCGCCGTCGTCATAACCCACATAACCTGGAGGGGCTCCTACCAGTCGGCTGACTGCAAACTTCTCCATGTATTCGCTCATGTCGATGCGGATCATGTTGTTTTCGTTGTCGAACAGGAACGAGGCCAGCACACGGGCTAGTTCAGTCTTACCGACACCTGTGGGGCCAAGGAACATGAAGCTGCCCATCGGTCGTTTGGGGTCTTTCATACCGCTGCGTGCTCGTCTTACCGCTCTACTGACAGCGGCCACAGCCTCTGTCTGTCCGATGATGCGCTCGTGCAGGTTATCTTCCATGTGGATCAGCTTAGTGGCTTCTGTCTCTACCAAGCGAGAAACCGGAATGCCTGTCCAGCTCTGAACGATGTGCGCGACCTCATCTTCACCGACTATACGGCTCATGCTGATTCGGGCGTCATCCCACTTGGTCTCTTCATCATTCAGTTCTACTTGAATCGCACTTTTTTGCGACATCAAAGCATGAACATTGGTGTAGTCACCTTCCGCGTGGGCCTCTTCAAGACGCTTCTCGATCTGAGCAAGCTGCAGTTTGGCCTCCCGCAGTGCTTTGGGCGGCAGAGTAAGTTGAAGCCGAACACGCGAACTCGCCTCATCAATCAAGTCAATCGCTTTGTCAGGCAGACAACGGTCTGGGATATACCGCTGGGACAAATTGACAGATGCCTTGATGGCATCATCCCGTATTTCTACGCCATGATGAGCCGCATACTTATCGCGGAGCCCCTTGAGTATCTCAATGGCTTCCTCTTCAGTCGGTTCATTAACCTTAACGGGCTGGAACCGGCGCTCCAAAGCAGCGTCTTTCTCGAAGTATTTCCGGAACTCATCTTGAGTGGTGGCACCAATGCACTGCATTTCACCGCGTGCCAGTGCGGGTTTCATGATGTTCGATGCATCAAGCGCACCCTCAGCACCACCCGCTCCGACGATCGTATGCAGCTCATCGATAAAAAGCACTATCTCGTGATTGGACTTGCGAACCTCTTCAATGACCTTCTTCATCCGTTCTTCGAACTCACCGCGGTATTTCGTACCCGCGACAAGGCTAGCTAGATCAAGGGCGATGATGCGAGTGTTACGAAGCTGTTCAGGTACATCACCCATGACGATCTTTTGAGCAAGTCCCTCGGCAATAGCCGTTTTACCAACGCCCGGCTGCCCCAGCAATACGGGGTTGTTTTTCGTTCGACGGGAGAGAATCTGAATCACGCGTTCGATTTCGCCGTGACGACCTACCACTGGGTCCAACTTATCCTCGCTGGCCATATCGTTAAGGTCGCGTCCGAACTCATCAAGCGTCGGTGTTTTGGATTTCGGTTTGGCTCCTGGCTGCTTCGCATCCGCTTGTTGAGTGGCCACTACCTCTTTACGGGTTCGTTCCAACTCGGCACCCAAATGCTCAAGAACTCGGGCGGCTATGCCATCACCTTCACGGATCAAGGCAAGCAGGAGGTGCTCGGTTCCAATATATGTATAGTTAAGTTTACGTGCTTCGTCATAAGCCAGATCAATCACACGCCTGGCGCGAGGACTGAGCTGTGTTTCCTGGGAGTAGCGATTTTCACCGCGCTGTACCAGCTTTTCCACTTCAGCACGTACACGGGCTAACGGGATATCCATGCGGTCTAATATCCGGGCAGCGACGCTATCTGGCTCTTTAACAAGCCCTAATAACAGGTGCTCAGTGCCGACATAGCTCTCGCCCAAACGATTGGCCTCTTCTTGGGCGAAGTAGACGGCGCGACGTGCTCGTTCCGTAAATCTCTGCCACATATGTTGGCCTCCTTCTTGCGGGCAAAAACGAGTTTCGCCCTTCTATTTAAGGGTACCCCGATGTCTGTTAGTTGTGCAAGCAGGCACCGAAAGGTGCCTGCTCACTTATTTTCGATTTCTATATATAAGACGCCATTCAAGCACTTGGAGATACGGTGTGCTCCCTAAATGCCTGGATGAGTTTACATGTCATCTCACCTGGCTTGCCATCGCCAATCAGACGTTCGTCCACTTCTACAAGCGGAATCACCTCTGCGGCTGTGCCTGTCAGGAAAGATTCATCACAGGTATAGACATCGTATAGCGTCATCATCTGCTCTTTTACAGTGATTCCCATTTGCTTAGCAAGCATCATGACCGTCGCACGGGTGATACCTGCAAGTATCCCTGCAGACTCTGGCGGGGTGAGCAGTTCACCAGCTTTGACGATGAAGATATTGTCGCCAGTCGCCTCGGCCACATATCCTTCCACGTTCAGCATGATGCCTTCGCCCGCTCCCACGCGGTTAGCTTCCATTTTGGCTTGTATGTTGCCAACATAACGGCCTAGCGATTTAATGCGAGGCTCTACGCACTGCGACGGGATCACCCGAGTACTACATGTGACGGCATTTAAGCCTGTCTCGTATGCGGACTCAGGATACAATGCCAGCGTGGCAGTCGAGATCACCATTGTGGGCTCAGTTTTCAGTTTCTTTGGGTCCAAACCAAGTGATATACCACGCGACATCGAGACCCTAATATAGCAGTCTTGCTCATTATTGACCTTGACAAGGTTGTTGATTCGGTCAATGATCTCCTGCTCCGAATATGGTAAGGGGATGTGAAGAGATACAGCACTTCTAAATAGTCTGGCGACATGCTGGTTGAGTTTAAAGACCCTCCCACCATACGCTCGAATACCCTCAAAAGCACCATCTCCGTACATGAAACCATGGTCGTAGATGTTTAGCGAAGCTTGTTCTTCGGGCACTAGTTGCCCGTTCAAATTTACGTATTGTCCCATAACACTAGCCTCCATTCAGGTGCGTTATCTTCGTTTAGTATAGCACTCAAGCCGCACTATCTGCCAGTAAAGCGTTCACCACTTAACGTTTGCAAAGCAAAGTTTTTGTAGTCTGACTATACTCATCCTTGACACGAATGTAGGACTATTATGAAGTGTGTAAAATGGAGAACACCCCTCGGTCAGAGGGGTGTTCTTTCATGGGTGCAGATAGTCTGCTGAGCTCAGGCAGCCAACTATAAATCAAATACCGATTCTTCGATGCCGGTATTAAGTTTGTAGTCTTTATAGGTTGTTGTGCCGCCCAGTTTGTTGTCTCGGTTGATGGCTTCCGACAAACTCGGTACCCATACGCCCTTCTCAAGCTCCACTGCGTTCTTATAGGTGAATATCCCGCGGATCTTCCCATCGCCTTCATACTGAATACGCTTCGTGATCATCTTCCGGTCCACATCGATGTAGAGCCGGTTGCGGCGGGAGTCATTTGAGTTCACCCAGTACATGTCCCACACATCAACACCCCCCTCCTTCGTCACATACTCAAATCGAGCTAGTTTCATAAACGACGGAGTGAGAATGCCAAGGTCAAACATGCAGTTTCGCTTACCAGGGCTTTTACCGATATCTTCACGGTCCTTGATCACACCGGCACGAGCCAGCCGTTGATTTCCATTCACGATGTAGCTCACAGACACAAATCCCACTTTGGAGCTGATCCGCATCTTTAGCGGTTCTTTGTATTGAGCCTGCAGGTTTTGGATGCGGTATGCGTTGGCAAAGTCGCGACTGATCTTTTCAAGTTCACGCCGATTTCCGGTGTTTTGTACCATCGTTAAACTTAAGTCGTGAAGTTTGTATTGAACAGCTTCTTTGATATCTGGTGCCGACATTGCTATTAACGAACTGGTAACCAATGCTCCCGCTAACAGTACTGACACTATCTTGTTCATGAGTATACCCCCGGTTATCGCAATATAACCCTCACCTTTTTAGATGCAGGTGAGGGCCATTTGGTTACTATCGAACTCGTTTCTGGCATGTCTACTGATATAACGAATCAAGTGATGCCATTTCGCGAAGCTTCATAACACGCTGTTTTGTGGAAGGATGAGTGCGGAATAGTCCAGCAAATCCCTCCGCCTTCAGCGGATTCATGATGAACATGTGCGCGGTGGCCGGATCACCGAAACCAACAGGCTGTCGCTGAGATACCTGCTCGATCTTCACCAGCGCGTTAGCTAAACCCATCGGGTCACCTGCCAGTTTCGCACCGGTCTCATCAGCATAGAACTCACGTTGCCGACTAATGGCCAGTTGGACCATCGTAGCGGCGATTGGTGCCACAATGATGGCAAACAACAGACCTAACGGGTTGTTGTCACGGTCACGCCCCACCCCACCGAAAATGGCTGCCCAGCGCGCCATATGTGCGATCATCATGATAGCAGAGGCCATACTGGCTACTACCGTCATCAGCAATGTATCGCGGTTGCGGATGTGAGCTAGTTCGTGAGCGATGACTCCCTCCACTTCGCGGCTGTCACAGACCTGCAGCAACCCCTGGGTCACCGCCACAGCAGCGTATTGCGGGCTCCGGCCTGTTGCGAACGCATTCGGCTGCTGCTCCGGCAGAATGTAAAGTTTGGGCATCGGGATGTCTGCCCGTGAGCAGAGCATCTCAACCTTCTGGTAAAGGTCGGGGGCATCAGACTGACTGATAGGCTTCGCACCGTACATGCTCAGCACGATCTTGTCGCTATAGTAGTAACTTACCCAGTTTATCACCAGGCTGATGGTCAGCATGATGAAGAGGCCTCTATGTCCACCAAACACATTGCCTATCGAAAGCAATATGCCCGTCATCACAACCATAAGCAGGCCAACTTGCAGAGTTTTCAACTCGGGGCTCCTTTCATTACGACTGGAGACTGTCTTCTATATTACATACTGTCCGAAAAGGGATCTGTGTTGCCATCCGCATCAAAAAGCGGTTGTTCCTGTGCCAAAGGCTCCTCGGTCTCTCTCAATGCTTCAAGAGCCTTAGCCAAATCACCCTCAGCACCCTTCAACTTCGCCTTGCAATATGCGATCAAAACAGCACCACGTTTCACCCTGGTGGCCAGTTGGTCGACATCCACTTCGGAGCCCTCAATATCCTTCACGATCTGCTCAAGCTCCGCATATGCCTCCGCGTAACTCAATTCCGCTTCTGGTACCGTATCAGTTTTCTTTCGCATTTCTTTCCACTTTCTGCGGTGACTCTGTCACACTGCATAGTTCGCCAACAGCAAGTACCGTCCTCAAGGTGGTGCCAGCTACCACTTGCTCTGCTTGTTTTACAACAACACCATTAGCATAGGTGATGCTAAAACCCCGCTTGAGAATATTGACAGGATCAGCTATTCTCAAGGTCGTATCCCACTGGGCGATCTGCTGTTTTTGCTGCTTCAACTCGGTGATACTGTTATTTCCCAATGCCGTGCTTAGGGTTCGCAGATGGTAATGATGATCACGCAACTTACCTTCACTCGCACGCCGAAGCTCCGATGCATCCCTTGAGAGCATGTGGCCTTTATGAACCAGCATATTTTGGGATGAGTTGACGATACGCTGGGCACATACCCCAAGACGATCGTGTTCACTTTCCATTCTGGCGCAGCTAATTCGTTCTAGCCTGTCCGCAACCCCAAGCAACCCGTCGATGAACAACTCGGCCCTGCGCACAATGATATCTGCGGCATCAGTTGGTGTCTTAGCCCGCTGGGCCGCTACCAAGTCAAGCACGGTGTTGTCACGTTCATGCCCTATGCCGCTAATGACTGGTATACGGCAGCAAGCGACCATTCGGGCAAGAAGCTCATCATCAAACCCGCTCAGATCTGAGACAGCACCTCCCCCACGCACGATGACTAAACAGTCAAATTCATCGAAACGGTGCTGCAGTGCGCGAAACGCAGACTCAAATGAAGGGCGTACATCAGCTCCCTGTAAGGCGACTGGGAACAACTCGACAGTAAACCACGCATGAATCATGCGTTGTTTGAGATGCTTGATGAAGTCTTGATATCCTGCGGCTTGCTCTGAAGAAAAAACTGCGACGCGATGAAAGACCAGCGGAGCCTCCACCTGGCGGTTTCTATCCAGCAGATCACCCTCTCGCAGGCGTTCAATCACTTCTTGCCGACGCCGGGCAATTTCGCCCATGCTGTAAGTGGGGTCAATTTGCAGAATTGACAGAGAAAATCCATACTTTTCATGGAATGTCGGGCGAGCCAGCATTAAGATACTCATGCCGGAGCTTAGTGGCTGCCCAGTGATTTGCTCAAAGGGTGTGATCACCGAAGCTACCTGAGATGACCATATGCTGGCCGAACACTTAGCTGGCTGATCAGTATCTTTCTTCGCGTCAACCAACTGCAGGTAGTAATGCCCCCTGCGTTCTTGAATCTGACTAATCTCAGCCCTTACCCACAATGCCTCAGGGAAACCATCACGAATGGTCTTTTTGACAAGTGCCAGACACTCTTCGAGACCGATCCCTATAGATTCCATATCATCCTTGTCCATGTATCACCTTACGAATCTCAACGCGCCCTATCGGCTTAGTATACCAATAGGACGCGGGTGACATGCTGATCGAATAAGAGGTTAGCGAACCACTTCCCGCTTGACTTCCTCATCACCAAGGTCGATGAACTCGTCGGCCTGGCGTCGCAACTCATCGGCGATCATCGGAGATGCTGTCTTCAAGGTGCTTACAACAGCCACTCGAACACCCTTCATCTGGACAGCTTCAACCAGTCTTCGGAAGTCGCCATCACCGCTAAACAACACAACACGATCTACATTATCTGAAATGAGAAGCATGTCGATTGCCAGTTCGATATCCATATTACCTTTGGTTTCGTATTGAACCGTGGTAGGATTGTAATATCTTTTCTGCGGCTTAGTCACAACCGAATAGCCGTTGTACTGCAAGTAGTCGAGGAAACTCAGCATCGGATCGAATTCGCCTTCACGCCGTGATGCGTAGTAAAATGCACGCAACAGTCGGCCGGTGCGAGTAAAATAGCGAAGCAGCTTTCCAAAGTCAACATCCCAACCCAACTGTTGCATAGTATATGTCAGGTTCGGCCCGTCAATAAATAGCGCGATCTTTTCCATGGCTTAATGCCCTGCCTTTCGTTTAGTCGGATCGCCTTAGCACCAATCCCACATTAGGTCCCAAGGTTATGACATGCGGTTAGCGAGTTACTGTGTAGTCTTCATCTATCGGCAACGACGCGAGAACATCCTTGGCATTGAGCCTATCGTGTACAGGTTCGTCGCTGATAATCTTACCATCTCGAAAAACAACTCTCCTTTTTGCATGCATGGAAATATCCATATCGTGTGTCACCAGCACGATTGTTTTCCCTGCGTCATTTAACTCTTGAAATAACTGCATAATTTCTTCACCGTTACGGCTGTCCAGGTTGCCTGTCGGCTCATCAGCCAAAATGACAGGAGGGTCGTTGACCAGTGCACGTGCTATGGCAACTCTTTGTTGTTGCCCACCAGACAGCTCATTTGAGTGATGATCTTTCCGGTCAAGCAACCCTACTTTGGCCAAGGCACTCAAAGCACTTTGATGCCTCTGTTTGCTTTTTGGATCGTACATCAACGGCAACTCAACATTTTTTAATGCCGTTGTTCGTGGTAAAAGGCTAAATTGTTGAAATACGAAACCCAGAGTTCGGTTTCGCAGACTGGCTAGTTCGTCATCATTCAGCGTACTGATGTCAATTCCATCCAGTTGGTAATCGCCCTGGTCTGGTGTATCAAGACATCCCACCATATTCATGAAAGTCGATTTACCTGAACCTGATGGACCCATAATGGCCAGGAATTCCCCTTTATCTACCTGCAGCGACACTCCCCGTAAAGCGTGGACTGTCGTATCGCCCATCTGGTAGGTTTTGTGAACCCCTTTCATTTCAACTAGCATTCCGCTTCATCTCCACTTCGTTAATTAACTGTTTCACAGGAGCGATCAATTTCTGGTATTCCACAAGGAATGCATCATGGCCATATGCGGAATCGACTTCAACATAGGTTACATCTCTCCCTTGTTTCTTAAGTATGTCATGAACTTCCATCATACTGTACGGGGGAAATAGGTAATCTGAACGAATTGCTAATAATAAAACCTTCGATTTGATCTGCGACAAGGCTTCTTCCATACTGGTATAGCCTCTGCTTATGTCATGCAGGTCGCAAGCTTTAGTTAGGTACAAGTAACTATTGGGGTCAAAATCCCGCTTAAGTAGCTTGTCGCCCTCTTCATGCAGGTAGCGTTCCACGTCAAATCGCGCGTGAAGGTCGTATTCTAACGCCGATTCCTGGCTTGCCCGTTTGCGTCCGAATACACTCTGCATGATCTCGTCAGATAGATAGGTAATGGTGCCTATCATTCTAGCAAGCGCCATTCCACCTGTTGGCGTGCTCTTATCCCGCCAGTACTCGCCGCGTTTCCAGGCAGGGTCTAGCATAATGGCCCGCCGCATCACTTCGTCATATGCGATGGCCTGGGCCGATAACCGTGCACTAGATGCAACAGGACAGACAGCCTCTACAATGTCGGGATACATCACAGCCCATTCATATGCCTGCATACCACCCATACTGCCGCCAGTCACCAAAGCCAGCTTCTTGACACACAGATGATCAAGCAGCACCTTCTGGCTGCGAACCATATCACGAATGGTCACTATCGGGAAGCTCATGCCGTACGGCTCCCCTGTTTCAGGACAGATCGATGCAGGCCCGGTGCTGCCCCGGCAACTCCCTAATACATTAGGTGCCACCACGAAATAGCGATCGGTATCGATCACCTTACCTGGGCCGATCATTCCATCCCAATAACCTACGGTTTTGTTGTATGGAGCATACTTGCCTGCAGCGTGTGAACTACCGGTAAGCCCATGGAGAACGAGAATGGCGTTATCACCCTTCTCGTTAAGAGTTCCGTATGTTTCGTATGCGACATCAATATGACTGATAGTTTGGCCGTTTTCAAATACAAACGGATTTTCCGGACTACCGTACGAAAAAACTTGTTTTGCGATATCTTGACCAACATTGGCGACATTCGCGTCATTCTGTACTTCTACAAGATACGAAGCTGACTCTGTGCTCAATTAATAACCCACTCCTGCGCACCATCAAATCCCAAAGCGTTCACATCAACTCCAGAATTACGAAGGTAGTCTAGTGCTCTAAACAAGTTTTCCTGTAAGCCCTCAAGCTCCATAAATACATAGCCGCCGGACTTAGGATCAATATTCGCTTTTCGGATATTCGGTATTAGGTCATAGTCCTTCACAAGATGGTATACGATAGGTTCGGTCACCATTTGTAAGGGAAACTGTAACTGTATGCGTATTTTGACGCGAGGGCCGGACTGATCCTCCATGAAGGGTGCTCCTAATCCTCATTTATACCAATATTATATGGTATTTTATAAAGCTTTCTTAATTATACAGAATTTCCATCAATGCCACATCGAAATGTACATTATATTTTACAGACGTGTGATATTTATATGGATAACACGCTATTTTCACGCTTGATGATAGCATAAATATCTTTTATACCATTGCTGTCCGCTCCATCGTAGTGCAGTCTGGTATTCGTTATCATACCGTTGAACATGCCACACAACACCAACCACGGTCTGTCACGTGCATAACAATTATTCAGTATCAGTACAATTTGACGACATCTAGACCACGGTGTTACGCTTTACCTTATACCCGTTTGTGTCGAACTCACCTCATTATATGTACAGAATATATAAGTTTCGGTGGCACATAATCAAGCACTCCGTTAGAATAGACTTGATAATGTATAGATTTAGCCCAGCAATGGTAACACGCATCTATGCACAAACTAATCTGTAACATAATCAGATCAATCACCCGTATAGGGATTGTAGCGGCTCTCAGCTTTACGGCCACCATGGTTTCTCAATGCTAGAAAGACATGCAAGCTGCTGCTCAATCACACGATGTTGTTATGTAGACTACGGTTCCAGGAGGGTCTCAGAAAGCCATGCAAACCCGACGGTTGCGCTATTATCTTGTTTTCGCCACGTTGTTCCTATTCACAATGGCCACTCACGCCCAGTCACAAAGCTATGCGCTAAAGACAGATGACATCATCATGATCAACATCATAGAGGATTCTAACCTGTCTCGCGAAACGGCGGTGTCGATGGACGGAACCATCAACATGCCAGTAATCGGTTCTATCCAGGTCGCGGGTATGACTCTTGCTCAGGTAGCAGAAGAGGTGCGTAAAGCTCTGGTAGACGCGCAGTACTTGAAGAACCCTCATGTAGGCGTAGTGCTGCGACAGCTGAATAAACCTCGCGTCAGCGTGCTCGGCATGGTCATGAGACCTGGTTCGTTTGAGTTCAAGCCAGGCGAAACCATTATGCATGCTGTATCAATGGCAGGTAGCTTTGATGTAGAACGAGCAGGCCTGCAAAATGCTGTTCTACGCCGTAAAGGTAAAGATGGCACGACAGAAGTGATCAAGATCGACCTAAATGCTCTCTTCGTGAATGGTGACATGACCCAGAACTATGAGTTGATGCCGGAAGATATCATCTTCATCCCTGAAGATACGCAGAATAAAATCTACGTTTTGGGAAAAGTGATGCGCCCCGGCGTGTATGTTTGGAAAAGCAATATGACTATTCTGAATGCTCTGAACCAGGCCGGCGGTCAAAGAGATGAAGGTACCCTGAGCAAAGTCTATGTCATCCGCCCTGATAAAGCCAATCCTGAGAAGCCAAACCGCATTGAGGTCAACCTTCTTAAGCTGATAGATAAAGGTGATTCCACACAGGACATCAAACTTGTGGCTGGAGACACCCTATACATACCCAAGGTTAACAGGCCTAACTGGAATGAAATCTACCAGACGCTGGCTACTGTAGCTATTGCTAGAAACACGTTCCTTAACAAAGACTTCTACAAATATTAAAATACCAACATCGATCATCATAGAGAGGCATAATCGTGGAGTTCTGGAAATATTACGCTATTCTGAAGCGACGCTGGTTACTCATAGCAGTGATCTCACTTGTAGTGACAGTTGCAGTGGCATTCACTCAATGGCGACGTCCTACTGAATACCAGATTGACGCGCAATTAAAAGAGCTCCCAGCCGTTGCTGAGGGATCGACTATGTTATTCCCCGCCCAAATGTCGGTTGGAGCTGAAACGCTGCTTCGCATGGGTAACCTGCAGCGCATAGTGAAATCAGATCAAGTGATGAAGGATCTCTACGAAAACATCCAATTAGATGGTCCTTCGCGCCTGCAAGAAGTACTCAGCAAGGCCCGCGAACCTATTGTTACCTTAAGCTCTTGGTACAAGGTTGATTTAGCCCCTAACTCGCAATTCGTGATTGTCTCGGCAACGGGTCAGTCTGCTGATGAGGTAGGATGGCTTTCTCAATCGATCATCACCGGTGTTATCCGACGATACAATGCCCTTAACCAGGAGGGCAACCGGTCAGATCGTGCTCGCCTTGAGAATGAGTTACTTCCTGCAGCAGAAAAGCAGCTCAAGCAGCGTCGGCTGGAGCTTTCCAAGTTCAAGCAAGCTGCGAATGTCGATGGCGATGGCACCGCCATTTCATCGGCGTTACTGCAGAGAGCATCACAGTACCAAAACGACTATGACAAATCATTAGTCGCAATGCAAGAAGCAGCCGCACGAAAAAAGACGGCACTGCAGATACTACAAAAGAAATACGCGAATACTGAGTACGTCGAAGTGCAGAATGTCATGACTGCCAACCCTATCATCCAGGCATTGACTACCGATGTGCTTAGGGCTGAAGCAGACCTCAATAAACAGCTTGAGGTGAAGGCCGAGAAGCATCCCGATGTCATCGCCTTACGTGCCCAGATTGCGAACCTTCGCAAGTCAATCTCCAATGAATCAACTCAGATATTGAACAGCCAGACCAAGGGACGGAACCCACTTCGCGATACCGCGATATCAACCATTATCAACGCTGATCTTGACTACCAATCAGCTTCCAAACGATACGCCGCTTTGAGTAAGCCTCTCAAGGAAGTTCAGGCTCAGATGAACAAGGTTCCTGAGGTTGAGCGAAAACTGGCTGAGCTTCAACTCGCAGTTCAAGTTTCAGAAACCAGTTATGGTTCGCTATTAGGCAAGGTTGATGAAGCCAAAGCACGTGAGTTTGGTGCTCAGATGCCTAAACTGATCATCGCAGACCCTGGGTTCCCGAAAGTCGCACCGCGACCTTGGAAGATATACGCGATGCTGGCGTTCGTACTTTGCGTGTTACTGACAGGTGCATTCACTCTCATGATCGGTCAGATAGACACCACAGTCCGAACCGCTGAAGATGCAGAGAACCTGTTAAAAGCTCCTGTGTTTGCCTTGATACCTCAAGTGAAGCACAGTATGCTCTCCAGTAACCTGGGCCCCAGCCAGATGGCAGCATCATG
Source organism: Armatimonadota bacterium (assembly GCA_963677485.1). Lineage (GTDB taxonomy): Bacteria > Armatimonadota > HRBIN16 > HRBIN16 > HRBIN16. The sequence continues at coordinate 5,142,128 of OY781964.1, forward strand.
CCAGATACTAAGCACTAATGTATGGTTCGCGAGAAGCCAGATGCAAACAGGCGCCGTCATGGTCGCTAGTGCTGATCCCAACTCTGGCCGAAGTACCACATCAGCCAACCTGGCTCTATCCCTTGCACGGGATGGTGCTAATGTTATTTTAGTTGACTGCGATATGCGCCAGCCAGCGTTACACAAGCTGTTTGGGGTTGATAACAAAGTTGGCTTGGGTGACTACTTGAATGGCAGCAGCCTTCTTCAGGAGATTGTCACTGTCACATCCCAGGATCAGCTTCTGCTGATTACAGCCGGTGCCCACCGCGATAACCCGGTTAGAGCTTTGATGTCGCAAAAGATGGCGGACTTTGTCGATTATTGCACACAAAATGCTGATTTTGTGATCTTTGACAGTCCGGCTGGTATGCTCTTTGCTGACGCCATGGCTCTCGCAGGGCTTGTTAAGAGCGTGGTGCTGGTCCAACCCGCAGGTAAGCCTGCATCTGGGCAGGAGCGCGAATTCTCGGATCGGTTGAAAAGCATCGGAGCCAATATCATTGGTGTGGTCGTAAACCGCGTGAAACCAGCGGATGACCCAGCAGCTAAGGCTTACAGACGATCCTATTCCCAAAACGAATCTAAGGGTAACACCTCGGTCACAAAAGCACTCCCAGGTAAATGAGTGTAGTTCAATCCTATGTGTCACAACGCTAGTTATAGGGGGGAGACAAAACTCCCCCCATCGGTCAGCGTTCCTGTGAAGCTCATACGAACCAGCTACCATGTAGCCAAACGGCTTTTGGATGTTGTCGGCGCATTGGCTGGGTTACTGATACTGGTTCCTCTCACACTGTTCGTCGCCATCGCCATCCGTCTTGATACTCCCGGGCCCATTTTATTCAAACAAACACGTGTTGGATTAGGTGGACGCCCGTTTTCCTGCTGGAAGTTCCGAAGCATGATCGTCAAAGCAGAATCGATCAAGGACGAATTGTTGCACCTGAACGAATCCTCCGGTCCTGCGTTTAAAATCACTGACGACCCACGAATTACGAAAGTGGGTAGGGTCATTCGTCGATACAGTATTGACGAAATGCCTCAGGTCATCAATGTTTTGGAAGGCTCCATGTCGCTAGTTGGCCCACGCCCCCCGCTTCCTGGGGAAGTCTCACAATACACTGAAGACCAACTCTTTCGCCTAAGTGTCAAACCTGGTCTTACCTGCCTTTGGCAGATCAGCGGCCGTAGCGATATCAGTTTTGATGAATGGATGAAGCTAGACGAAATCTACGTCAAGACCATGAGCTTCTGGACAGACCTGAAGATCATCTTCCACACAATCCCAGCCGTATTATCTGGCAGAGGAGCAAAGTAATACTGATGCGCCTCATACTTAAAGCATTACGAGTTAAGCAGTGGACCAAGAACCTGCTTCTGTTTGTAGCGATTCTGTTTGCAGGTCAGTTTACAGACACTCATAAGTTAGGCAACGTCTGTGTGGGACTGCTCTCTTTTTGCCTCCTAAGCAGTGTGGTTTATATCATCAACGACATATCCGACCGTGAGCAGGATAGGTTGCATCCCACGAAACGACTAAGGCCGTTCGCCAGTGGTGCTCTCAGCCTATCTACAGGCTATCTGCTGGCCGGATTATGTTTCGTGGTGTCTATGTTCATCGGGTGGACCGTAAGCTATATGTTCATGGGTGTTGAGGCCATCTACCTTGCACTCTCATTTATCTACAATTTCGGTGGAAAACATGTAGTGATACTAGATATCCTGCTGATCGCCTCAGGGTTCGTCATGCGCACCTACGCGGGTGCTGTTGCGGCTGATGTGGCCACTACGGGATGGTTGTTCTCATTCGCAATGATGGGAAGCTGCCTGTTAGGATTCTGCAAGCGCAGATCGGAGATACTGGAGTTGGAGCATATCGCCAGCGACCACAGACCGACGCTGGGCGAATACGATGTCAATCTGCTTGATCAGTTCATTTCGATCTGTGCATCATCATGTATCATTACCTACGGATTGTATGCCATCATGAGCCCTACGGCAGACCATCACAAGTTGTTGCCATTAACTATACCCATCATGCTATATGGCCTTTTTCGATACGTGTATCTTGTGTTTCGTAAAGGTATGGGCGGGAGCCCGGAACTGGTGTTTTTGGAAGACAGGCCTATCACAATATCTGTAATATTGTTTACCATCGCGACCATACTTGCGTTTACTATTTAGAGGAGATGTCAACAGGTTTATGACGAACCCAACCGAGCTACATAAAAAGCCGATCATCAGGCAGTTTGGGAAATTCGGGCTTGTAGGTGCTGCCAGCACAGTAATAGACTTCGGCATCTACAATCTGCTGATAGAGCTTGCCCATTTCAATCCCTACACGGCCCATGCGTGCAGCTTTCTAGTTGCTGTGGTCAACAGCTACTACTGGAACAGCCGATGGACTTTTAAGGGCAGACGCAATAGAGAAGCAGCCCAGGAATTTCACCTGTTCATCATTATCAGCCTGGTAGGTCTTGGTCTCACGGAGGCCATTATCGCAGGTATACTGTTCATCATTCCACAACCCCATATATCCATTCATTGGAACGCAGCTAAAGCAATCGCCACCATGGGTGTGGTCATGTGGAACTTCTTTGCCAACCGGCACTGGACCTTTCCTAAGAACGATCAACGAAAATGAAAAGCTAGAAAACATAAAGGGCCATCCAGCACTGCTGGATGGCCCTTCATTGTTCTGATGTGACTAGTGACTAGGCGTGCCAGTCCACGTTCGTGACCTCAGTCGCGTGCCTGATGATGTATTCCTTACGAGGCTCGACTTTATCACCCATCAAGATATTGAATATCTCGTCTGCATCAAGAGCGTCTTCCATCTCAACACGCAGCATCGAACGAGTAGTCGGGCTCATGGTCGTGTCGAACAGCTCTTCTGCGTTCATCTCACCCAGACCTTTAAACCGGCCTACCAGCACGTTGCGCTTGCGTATGCGCTTGAGTATCTCGTCGCGCTGTGGTTCAGTCAGAGCGTAGTAGCGTTCGTCCTTGCCGGCCTTAATCACATAAAGCGGCGGCTGAGCGATATAGATATGTCCCTCTTCGATCAAAGGCCTCATGTAACGGAAGAAGAAGGTCATCAGCAAGGTCCGGATGTGGTCACCATCAACATCAGCATCAGTCATGATGATAATTTTGTGATATCGAAGCTTACTGAGATCAAACTTGCTGCCGCCCTCTGAATTCTCTTCAGAATCATCACCATTGGTAGTGCCAGAAGCGATACCTGTTCCCAGTGCCGCGATGAGTGACCGTATGGTATCACTCTCGAGTGCCTTATCAAGCCGAGCCTTTTCCACGTTCAGGATCTTGCCCCTGAGCGGCAGTATGGCTTGTGTGCGGCGATCTCGTCCTTGTTTTGCGGAGCCACCTGCCGAGTCACCCTCAACTATGAACAGCTCGCAGTTTTCGGGGTTTCGATCAGAACAGTCCGCTAGTTTACCGGGCAGCGAGGTGTTCTCAAGTGCGCTTTGGCGTTTGACCAGATCAGCAGCACGACGGGCTGCGTCGCGAACTCGCTGGGCTAACTGCGACTTATCGATGATCCGTTTCGCGATGGCGGGGTTTTCATCAAAGTATGTCCCCAGAGCTTCGCCGACCACGGAGTTGACAAGACCCTCGATTTCGCCGTTACCAAGCTTCGTCTTGGTCTGACCCTCAAACTGCGGGTTAAACAGCAGCACATTAACTACCGCAGTGAGTCCTTCACGGACATCATCACCACTGAAATTGGGGTCTTTCTCTTTGAGCAAATTGTTCTTACGGGCATAGTTGTTGATAACACGTGTCAAAGCCGTCTTCAGCCCAGATACATGCGTGCCACCTTCAGTGGTATGAATGTTGTTGGCGAAGGACACGATGGTATCCTGGTATCCAGCGTTATACTGGATTGATATTTCCACCTGAGTATCTTCACGCGAACGGCTAAAATAGATCGGCTTGTGAAGCGGATCTCTGTTTTCGTTCAGATATTTTACATACTCTGAAATGCCTGCCGTATAGTGGAACGTACGCAGTTCTGCGTTATTCAGCTTGTCAAGGAAGGTGATCTTCACCTGTTTATTCAAGAAGGCAAGTTCTCGTATACGACGAACGAGTCGCTCTGGCTCTGGATGCAGAGCCTCAAATATCTCAGGATCGGCGTGCCAGTGGATCAGGGTTCCAGTCTCTGTCGATTCGCCGACAACATGGATATCTCCCTGAGGAACGCCCCGTTCGAAACGCATCTCGTATAATTTACCGTTACGTCGAACCTTGGCTACCAGCCAGTCACTAAGCGCGTTCACGCAGCTCACACCAACACCGTGCAAGCCTCCAGATACGCGGTAACCACCTCCGCCAAACTTACTTCCCGCGTGAAGACGGGTTAAAGCAAGTTCCAGACCTGTTAAACCAGTTTCCGGGTTGACATCCACAGGGATACCACGCCCGTTATCGGCCACTGAGATCGAGTAGTCTTCGTGGAAGATCACATCAACTTGGTCGCAGTATCCAGCTAGTGCCTCATCGATACTGTTATCAATGACTTCAAAGAAGAGCTGGTGCATACCACGCACTTGGGTATCAGCTACATACATACCGGGGCGACGCCGAACCGCCTCCAAACCCTCAAGCACTGTAAATTCGGCAGCCGTATAGGCTGTCTCTACAGTCGTATTCATGTTTTCAGATTGCGTATCTATCGATTCATCCGGGGTCAGAAGTTCGTCGTCAAGCATGAGTTCCCTCCGTGGAAACAGTCCGTAATTCCTGAAATACGGAACGTATCGATTGGCAAGTTATATAATATCTACCTTTTCCATTTTATCATTTTTTGGGTTCATTCACCAGTCATTCTGTGCTGAACCTGTATACTTATGTATAGCTGTTTTTAAGGCACACAAGGGAACTGATTGGCGCCGATTCGTAGTAATATAATATACAGTACAGCCTATATTTCGAGGTGATCGCAGCTTGAATCTCAAAACGATAATCATTTGTGGCGCGTTACTCACGTCACTCTACAACACTGGTTTCGCCGCTCCGGCAGCCCCAAAGAGTAAACCTGTAGTTAAAACAAACACCCAAACGAGTGCATGGCCTAGCCAGGACCCTGCCGTGCGGACATCGATGTATGTCAGACTGCTGAACATGACACCAGATCAAGTGAAGAAACTCTCTTCACTGACCACTAAGCACAATGCGCAGTATGCAAAAATCGGACAGTCGAAGTCGGACATCACCGTCCGCTTAAAGATGGCACGCGAACTACGCAAGAACTACCAGAAGTCGATAATGGCCCTGCTCAGTCCTGCCCAAAAGGACAGATTCAGCAAGATAACAGCAAGTGAAGTGCGGGTTGAAATGCTGCGCCAGCAGCTAAACCTGACGCAAGAACAGTCCGTAGGGATGGCAAAGCTGATGAAGGAGGCCGGTGACACTATTAAGAGATTACAAGAAGCGGAATCGAAAAAAGAAATCACCGCCGACCAACGTGCGAAAGGCTTCGCCGAAGCTCGCAAAAAGCTGGATGACGGAGTGAAATCATTGCTCACGCCTCAGCAGATACAAAAAATGAATCAGGGATTCTCCAAACGCTAAAGGCCAGTCTATTATCCACAAATACCGCATAGCCAATAGATCGCCGATTCCGCGACATAAATGTCTCGGCACATGATCGATACAACCCCAATCTAGATTTGCGGGTAATAGACAAACACTAAAGGCATTGGCTGGGTGCTCATACTACAGCACCCAGCCAGTTTCCCTACTCAAACGTAAACTCACCGCCGATATAATCCACTGTGAGTTTGTCAGTGGTCTTAGCATCACCGGCAATCAACCTCTTCGCCAGCTTGTTAAGAATTCGCTTCTGTATGACCCGTTTGAGCGGTCGTGCCCCATACACCGGATCATACCCCAATGCAGCCAGTTCTGACCGGCACGCATCAGTCAGGCACAGTTCTATCCCCTGAACCTGCAGACGTTCGATCACCTGAGCAAGCTGGATATCGACAATCCTGCGGATATCGGCCACACTCAGTTGATGGAAAATCACGATCTCATCTACCCGGTTTAGGAACTCAGGCCTGAAGTGCGACTGGGCGATTTCCATCACACTCCTCGACACCTTGTCTTGATCATCGAGGCTGTGCTCTGCGATCACGTTGCTGCCCAGGTTGCTGGTCATGATCAGCACACAGTTCTTGAAGTCGACTGTTCGCCCCTGCCCATCGGTCAACCTGCCGTCATCCAGCACCTGCAATAGCACGTTGAACACATCAGGGTGTGCTTTTTCGATCTCATCAAACAGCACGACAGAGTATGGTCGACGGCGGACCTGCTCTGTCAACTGCCCACCCTCATCGAATCCCACGTAACCTGGAGGAGCACCAATGAGCTTGGCCACCGAATGCTTTTCCATGTATTCACTCATATCGATGCGGATCATGGCGCGTTCATCGTCGAACAAGAACTCCGCTAAAGCACGTGCCAATTCGGTCTTCCCCACTCCAGTAGGACCGAAGAACATAAAGCTGCCCACTGGCCGGTTGGGGTCTTGAATACCGGCACGGGCGCGCCTGACCGAGTTGGAGATCGCTTCTACCGCCTGCTCTTGGCCAACCACTCGCTCGGAGAGCCGCTGCTCCATATGCAGCAGCTTCTGCATCTCACCTTCCAACAGGCGACTCACGGGGATGTTGGTCCACTTGCTGATCACCTCGGCGATGTCGTCAGCGTCCACTTCCTCTTTGAGCAGCTTCATCCCAGCTTGCACCTGCGCTAGAGCCTCTGTTTGGACCTTGAGTTGCTTTTCAAGGTTCAATATCACGCCATACCGCAACTCGGCGGCCCGCTCCAGCCTGCCTTCCCGTTCTGCTGTCTGCTGCAACAGGCGGCTTTGCTCGATTTCGGCCTTGATGCGGCGTATCTCGGTGATGTACTGCTTCTCACGCTCCCAGTGAGCGCGCAAGCGTCCCGATTCCTCGCGTTCGTTCGCGATCATCTGCTCCAGTTTGGCTGCCCTTTCAAGGCTGGATGGATCGGTCTCTTTACGTAACGCCTCACGTTCTATCTCCATCTGCAGAACGCGCCGGTCGATCTCATCTATCTCGGTTGGCAGCGAGTCGATCTCCATTCGCAGTCGCGAAGCCGATTCGTCAATCAAGTCGATCGCCTTATCCGGTAGGAATCGGTCTGGGATATACCTGGTCGATAGCATCACGGCGGCGATGATCGCACTGTCGGTGATCCGCACGCCATGATGTATCTCGTATCGCTCTTTTAACCCACGTAGGATGGCGATGGCACTGGCGGTATCAGGCTCTGCGACTAAAACCGGCTGGAACCGCCGTTCGAGAGCACTGTCCTTTTCGATATACTTGCGGTACTCATCAAGAGTGGTGGCGCCGATGCAGTGCAGCTCACCGCGAGCCAGCATCGGCTTCAGCATGTTAGCTGCGTCCATCGCACCGTCTGCCTTCCCAGCGCCTACCAGAGTGTGTATTTCATCGATGAAGAGCACGATCTGCCCTTCGCTCTCTCGTATCTCCTTCAGCACCGCTTTCAGACGGTCCTCGAACTCACCACGATACTTGGCCCCTGCCACCAAAGCGCCCAGGTCGAGTTGCCACACGGTGCGACCCTTGAGCCCTTCGGGCACATCGCCAGCTACCACACGCTGCGCCAGGCCCTCTGCGATTGCTGTCTTGCCGACACCTGGCTCACCGATCAGGGCGGGGTTGTTCTTGGTTCGACGGCTCAGCACCTGGATCACCCGGCGTATCTCTTCATCACGGCCGATCACAGGATCAAGCTTTCCGTCCCTGGCCATCTGAGTGAGGTCACGTCCGTATTTCTCGAGTGCCTGGTATTTCTCTTCTGGATTCTGGTCAGTGACCTGTTGATTACCGCGGATATCCTTCAAAGCTTCGGTCATTTTACCGGCTTGCAGTCCACCCTGTCGAATCATCTTCCCGGCCTGGCTGTCAGAATCGACCAGTGCCAGCAGAAGGTGCTCCACCGAAACATACTGGTCCTTCATCGATTCGGCCTTGCTGACGGCGGCTTCCAGTGTTCTGCGCAGTGCTTCCGTTATAGAGGAAGCCAGTTCGGCGCCCTGAACCTTCGGGCGACGATTCAACTCATCCTCAAGCAGCTTGCGAATCGCAGCGGCATCGCCGCCAGCCTTAGCTATCAACGGAGATGCAATGCCTTCGGTTTGACCGAGCAATGCGGACAGCAGATGCTCGTTGTCAATCTGTTGATGCCCCAGTGAGCGGGCGATCGATTGTGCCTCCGCCATCGCTTCCTGAGACTTTGTTGTAAGACGTTCCATATTCATGGCATTACCTCCTGCCGAGTCGGGTCTATCACTACCTTAAGGATACTACTTGATAATAATATTGTCAAGTAGTATGACACTATATATGTCATGTATGAATTACGAATTACTCCTGATGATATTTGATTATCTGTCTGTAGAAAAGGTATCGTTCTAGAGTTTGAGGCAGCCCAGGCTGTAACTTGCGCGTCATGCGGAGGTGACAGTTTGATAAACGAATGGGGGTATGCTTCTACAGCAGCCCATTGTTGCCTATGTCCGGGGCGGTCTGTGCGTAGGCTAGCGGATGCAGAAGGCTCAAGACCGCGCCGGTCTGGCGGATAGCCCAGAAAGATATATGTCGCGAACAGGACCGGCGCGGTCTATCGACAGTGGCCTCCGCAGGCGTACTGGCAGACCGCCCCGGACATAGCCAAACCAGTTGCCCATGGAGAAATCAGAAGAGGAAGGCCTCTAACGACAGAGGCCCAGTTCAACAGCTTGATCAAGCGGAACGCTTTCGAGGTAATCAAGCACTATCACGGTGCAGTTATCCTTACCGCCGTCATCAATCGCCATGTCAACCAGCTTCTCAGCTGCCTGACACGCCCAGTTTTCCATCAGCACATTCAAGATGCTCTCGTCACCCACATGCGTAGTCAGACCATCGGAGCAGAGCAGAAGCTTGTCACCGGGCAGCAGAGGCACATAGAATACCTCTCCTTCCGCCCCATCGACACCTATTGCGCGAGTGATCACATTGCGATAGGTGGCATTATCCGCCTGCTCTCGGGTCAGCAGCCCCATACGCAATTGGTCGCCCACCAGCGAGTGGTCCTTGGTGATCTGGCTGATCACATCCCCGCGCACATGGTAACATCGGGAATCACCCACATTGACAATCCAGGCAGCGTCTTCTATTAACGCCACAGCGACCAGTGTCGTGCCCATTCCGCTCAGTCCACCGACAGTGCGGGCCATATTCAAGACGGTGACGTTCGCCGCATTCACGGCGCACTTCATCGCTTCGGCCGCCATCTGCTGCTGGTCTGCATAGTAGCTGCGGGTGAATAATTGAATCGCCTTCTCACTAGCAATCTGGCCGGCACTGTGCCCACCCATACCGTCGCACACCATATACAGAGCCCCACGTGTGGCCCAGTCACGCCGGTTATCTGGCATGGTATAGCTGAGATTGTCTTCATTATGTTCACGGACACGGCCTATGGCGGTCCTCATCCCTACCCTGACCCGCGGGACGCAACTGGGCTCGATGTTCAGCAGACTGTTCTGCTCATCAAACTCAGGGCGAAACATTCTGGCAGTTGTTTCGAAAGCGTTGTTGTCCGCCTGGCCACCCTCACTGAGCATCTGTCACCACCTCATCGGGAAGTGGAATCAAACTATACACAACGGTACCGATCTGTATCTGGTCACCCAGGTTGACATCCTGGATGGTGCCAGGGAGGAGAGGCTGTCCGTTAAACAGCGTGCCATTGGTGCTCCCAAGCTCTTCTACTGTGGCTTGATCGTCGGTCAGCACAAGCCGCAGATGGCGGCCTGATGCATAAGGGTCGTTCAACCGAACCTGGCATTCTGGGCGTCTGCCCACAATCGCCTCACCAGGCGGCAGCTTTACCGAAGTCGTGCCTGTCGCCTCACAGAACAACCAGCGAGCCGGTTTCTCATCCTCCGTCTGAGGAGCACTCACCTCAGGGGATGCAGCAGGCTCCGGACGTTTCAGGTCAGGACACACGAACTCAAATTCGGCTTGTCCAAATCGAACGGTATCGCCATCATAAAGGCGTTGCGACTCACCAGAGACCAACCGCTGCCCGTTCAACTTGGTGCCGTTGGTGCTGTTTTGATCCGTCAGCGTCGCCTGCTCACCGGATAACTCAATCGTCGCATGGTGACGAGATACGCTTGGATCGGGGATAACCACATCTGAGCCAACCCGGCCGACGCTGTTGGCACCAACTCTGAGCGAAAGCTTGAATCCGCTTTGGCCTATCAGTCCAGCAGGCTCTTCTGGCGTATGCTCAAAGCTCTCCACGGCTCCGCCGCTGAGCTCATATCCGCAATCAATGCAGTACTGCGCCGATGGATCGTTGATGGTCTGACACACAGGGCATGGCGATGGTTCGATCACTTGTGTTCGCTGGGCTTCAGACGTGAGCATCGTGCGCTCCACATCAACGGCATTTGCTGGTGAAGTCAGTTCGACAGGCAGTTGCGCATCATAGGCACTACGCGCGGATGGCTCCGAAAGGGTGTCATACGCCTCATCTAATTTGGCACGCATTGGCTTGTCCCACAACGCCTTCATAGAAAGCCGTTCGTAGCTCTTCTTTATCTGCTCAAGAGAGGCATCTCTCTGCACTTCCAGAAGTTCATAGTAGTTCATCGCTGCCCTCCGCTGCTGTTTTCACGACGTCCGCTTTCCAGCTCATACACAGCCTCCATCAAGGTCTTTTCAACCCCGCCTGAGCCAGTTTGTGTGCGCAGACCTTGTACCGCTTGCTGAAGCTGCATTGTGCGTTCAGTTTCTCCTGTAGAGCTCATCATCGCCATCGTGCGTTCGATATCCTGCTGTGCCTGGCCAACCGTAATCTGCTGGGTTTTGAGCCCCATCATGGTGCGCTCCAACATTTTGGCCGCATTTTGCAGATCAACTTCCGCCTTCACGCGCGGGTCTACATCCTGCTGCATGCGTGCTACATCGCGTGTAAACTCCATGACCACGTTGGCCTGCAGACTTTGTGGGCTCATATCACCGGGGTTCTGGTAGAGAGCCTCTACCGTTGCGATTCGGAACCTGCCAGCAGGACGCATCACATGCTCCATATCAAGCAGTAATCTGACGCTCTGCCCTGTTTCGACATCACCCAAGCTGACCGTGAAGCTGCGTGAATTGATGTCTGCTCCAGGGGTGGGCTGCTGTCGAAGTTTCGTGAAGCGGCTAAGGTTCACTTTCACCTGCAGGTTCTGCATCGCCACAGACATGGCGGACTGAACTTCACGCTTAAATACTTCCGGAATCTGTTCGGCACGTTCGATATAGGCATAGGTGCCGGTACTACGGCGTGCCACTCCGGCTAAAAGCTCCTCGTTAAAGTCCGGCCCAAAGCCGAGTGCCGTGACCGATATCCCCTTCTGCTTCATTGTGGCGGCCTGCTGGGTGATGGTGGCAAAATCGCGAATTCCAGCAGTTGGGTCACCGTCACTCAATAGCACAACCCGGTTAATAGCTCCATTATCCCCAGCAAACTGGTTGCTGGCCATCACAAGTCCGTCGTAAAGGTTGGTGGTGTTGCCGGTGGTGATGCTGTTAACATGCTGCATCACCAAGTCGGGGTTGACGACACGCCGGGCTGGCATGACCACATCCACGGTCTCCGCAAAACTCACAATAGAAAGTGTATCTTGAGGCTGCATATTACGAACGACGTATTCACAGGCCCGCTTGACATACTCCAGAGGCGCTCCATCCATACTCCCCGAGCGGTCAACCAGCAGGCATAGGTTCACAGCAGAGCGTCTCGACTGACCTGCACCACCTGTGACCTGCACGAGAAGGTGTTCTCGTTCCCCATATGCGCTGACGACCTGCCGCCCCGGCACACAGACCACGGAGTGGGCAGCCACGGATTGTGTTGCCACTGAGGTCACGACCGTGCGCGACATCAGTTCCGTGCGTTCAGACATATCGATCTTTACGGTTTCATCCACCTTACGCCTCGCTGTTCTACGGCTGGGGATTTCTCAGCCGTTTCTTGATCTCAACTACTTTCATACGCGCCATGCCGATGTCAGAGACCAACTGCTCAAACATGACAGAGCCATGCGGCCCTTCATTCCGAATGATATAGGACGGATGCAGCACAGCCCCGATCGCCTCAGCATATGGGCTCTCGAACCACAGACCACGTTCTTTGGTAATGCGGAAGTTTGGGTGTATCAGCGTATTCGCCGACGGGCTTCCCACGCATACCAGCACTAATGGTTTGATGGCCTCAATCTGCTGCAGCAGCCACGGCTTGCAGGCTTCTACCTCCGCCGGTGTCGGCGGCCTGTTCACGGCCCTGCCATCAACGACGTCGTGCGCCCTGCACTTCACGATGTTTGCGATGAATACATGCCGACGGTCCATCTGGTTTGCAGCCAGAGCTCGATCAAGCATCGCTCCACTCACCCCAACGAACGGCCGACCGGTTTGGTCCTCAGTATCACCAGGACCTTCGCCGACTATCATCAGTGGCGATTCTGGATTGCCTTCGCCAAATACCACGTTCTTCCGCAACTGACACAGCCCACATTTTGTGCAACTGAGGGTCTCAGATCGGAACGCATCAAGCTTCTGTTGATTAATGCCCTTCATTTCAGACGTCATTCAGCTGTCCCTCGGACTCGAATTGGTCGAGAATCTTGCGGAGTTGGTCGTATGTCTCACATAGACCTTGCGGAATCACCCTGACATCCGACAACACAGGCATGAAATTCGTATCACCATTCCAGCGAGGAACTATATGAAAGTGTACGTGGTCCGCGATACCAGCGCCCGCTGAGGCTCCTAGATTGACACCGATGTTAAAGCCATCAGGGTGATAAGCCTCTTTGAGTACATTCACGCAGAGTCTGACCAACTTCATGATTTCGGTCATACATTCACAACTTAAGTCATTCAGATCGGCTGTATGCAGCCTTGGGGCGACCATGAGGTGTCCGTTACTGTATGGGAATGCATTAAGCATTACAAAAGCATCACGTCCTTGATACAACACATACACAGACCGCTGATCTTCATCTGAAGGTTTGTCGCAAAAAATGCACCCAGTCTGCTTCTTCGCATTGGCCACATAGGCCAGTCTCCAGGGTGCCCATAATCGTTCAGTCATGCCGTCTCCTTGTCATTTGGCGCCACCATCTGCATCCACACTAATGTACCATTGTGGCGACTACCCGAAAGTTCAGTTACTAATTGAAGTTTACCCCGTGCCCATTCCAACGGCAATTACCCGAACACTGGATACCGTTCACCATCATGAACCGCCCCATTTGCCCCCTGTGTCGTGCGGCATAGATGCTGATAGTAACATCCAGCGCACCAGTCACCAGGCACCGGCAGAATATCGCCAGAAGCCAGAAATACAGCGCTCTGCTTTAATTTCGACGCCACATTTTGATACATCAGACGCCACCACATGTCATTGCCAACCCGTGCGGCGGCCCCCTCTTCCGGCCTTTGCCACAATCGCTGTTGAAACTCTTGATCGATGTTCATCTGCAGCAAGACTCGATATCTGACGTCGGCCTTGCCGCTATCGATCGTCACAGCCCCTACCTTCATGTTGAACAGATTCTGAAGGGCTGAGATGTAGATAGGCAGTTGGATATCCTCACCCTGGGCGATCCTGTCAAACCAATCTCTGGGCACACTGCGTTTGTAGTCTACCAGCACAGCAAGCCCCGTTTTTGGGCAGACATCCACACGGTCCAGCCGACCCGCAATGCGCAAGTGTCCCTCATCCAACGGCAACGACAGCGGCTTGACATCCTCGGTCGATGCGGCATGGGAGAGATCATCGGGATCATCACCACGTCCGAAAGCCGCTTCAAACAGCGTGGGGGTAAGTCCAAACTGCGAATAGATCCGCTGTTCCCTATCGAGGATACTGATGCACATTGTGCCCGTATCTTCGTATAGCAACGTCTGTTCGCCACGGTGCAGGTCGGCGGGTAGTTGCTCAGCCACCTCTTTGAGCAGCGTATCGACGTCGTACTGGTTTTGCTGAACCGCATTCCGCAGAACGTCATGAACCCATCGCCCTTGAATAGACATGGCACTGATATCCGCTGGGTGCAGACCCAACAGCCAACGGGCATAATGCCGGAACCGGCACTGCATGAGCTGCTGCAGTTCCGACACGCCAAATTCGCGCCGAACGGGTCGGCTGGCTTGAGGCATCAGCTTGGGCAAGACAGGCCATCTTTCCCACTCCGTCCAGAGCCGCGTCAGCTCACCTTCAACCTTGACCGCACGTTTGGCCAAGGAACACAATAACGGCAGCTCATCGGCCGGCAGATTGAGCCGGATCTCCCGTTCTCGGGAAAAGAGACGTTCTGCCAGCCTGAGATGACAATCCGCTTCTGTCACCAGCTCAGTCACCGCATAACTGGTTTCATGCAGTCGTCGTTCGACCAGATCGTACCGGTCTTTAGGCAGTATCTTCAGAACGCTGCTGAGCAGGTAACTGGGCAGTGCTTCACGATCACCCATCGTCCGAGAGAAACTCATCCACAGCGTCTGTGACGAAGAGGACACAGCTCGCAGGAATTGAAGCCGGTCATGATCACTGCTCTCATGGCTAAGCGGCATGCGGCGATGAATGAGCTGCGCGATCGATTCTCTCAGCTCATCAGAAATGAGCGGATGTTCACGGGAGCTATGCGGCATCACCCCCTCTACAAGCGAGGTGATAGCCACAAATGGGTATGACCGGCTAAGCCCTGACATATGTGATACCAGTTGAACAACGTCGCTTGTAGGCACAGTGGGGTTGTTCAGCAGCGATATCACCTGCGTTAATGGCTGATATATCTCATGCAGCTCCAGCTCAGTTTCGTTGAGTAGCTGCGAGAACACATCAAGATACACATCGACTGGCGAGTTTTCGCCAGGTTCGTCGTTGCTCAGGCTCCATTGCTCCGCGACCTGCCGGAGCAGCGCATCGAGCTCGCCTGGTTCGCTGGCTGACTGCAAGCGTATGATCTGTTCACTGAGCCGCTGGCAAGCTGTGATCATCGAGTCTGACCACTGCGGCTCTGATGTGGAACTTGGCAACTGCAGCAGCATCAAACCTGACTTAGTGCCAGCATCCCGAGCCGAACGCCTCAACCGTTCAATCTCGTAGATGTCAATCTGAAGTGTGCCCTGTCTGAGCAGATGCAACGCATCATCACGATCGAACGAATTTAGCGATTGCGAGATCAGCATCAAGAACCGAACATGCGGATGATCGAGTAGGCTGCTGCCGCTCAGCTGATACGGTATATTCAACCTCGACAACGCCAGTTCATATGATGCTTGTGCATCCTTCAAATTGGGGATCACCACGCATATATCGGACCAACTCAGGCCCTCTCTATTGCGTCTACACAGCTCACGGGCCAGCATCTCCGCCTCAACAATAGGTGAGGGTGCATCAACCACTACCAGTTCGCCAGAATTAGGAGGATTTACATCCACCAAACCAAGCTGACCCAAAGACTGCACCAGCCATTGCGACAACGTCTCACACAGTCGGTCAGGCTGAACTATACATTCCAGGTCCGGCAGGAGTTTGAGGTCAGACAGGAAAGCTTGAAGTGATCCGTACCACTCAGGCCGGTTAATATCGCCTTCCACCAGCAGCCTTACAGTGGTGTGTCGTGCACAGGCTGTGACAAGGTTGATGAAAGCTTGCGGGGCACGTTCAAATCCAGCAAAACAAACCTCACCTGCAAGCTGTTGCGGTGCCGATTCAATGCTCTCGGCAGCCATCTGCCATAGATCGCCGGCAAGCACACGGCTTCGGCGGTGCAATGATCGGCGTAACTCCGGCAGAAGCTTGGCGAGTTCATTCAGTTTTGTGGTCTCATGAGGGTAAGATTCGGCCAATGCCAGCAGGGCGGAAGCACCGATTTGGTGTCGGGCAAGTTCCGCCATCGTTTGTGATAGAGAGCTGATATTGCCAGGGTGGCGGCAAGCCGGGCGCAGATAGCCCTGTTCATCCAGCTTGTTCACGGAACCCCACAATGCCATCTGGATATCTAACTCAGTAGCCGCTTGAGGTGTATGCTCGGATGCCAGGCAGTTCCGGCAGAACTGGTCTATACCAATGCAACAGTCTGAGGCGTCCCCAATGCGGCTTGCAGGTGATACCGTGGGCATCACAACATGCGACAGCTCACCCATCGACTGCTGATCGCGTAACCAGCTTCTGAGTGAGCCATCTAGAGGAAAAACCATGACATGGATCGGGTTGGCCATAACATAATGGTACACGGAAATAGGATAGATGCCACATCAAACGACGACCCGAAGTATACTTAAAACACAACACTAAGCAGTCAGGATAAGCATGCCAGATCAGCAAAAGCTAGGCCGGTATATAATCAAGCGGGAGATTGCCCGCAGCAACGACATCGTTTGGGAGGCCATTGACCCCCAGATGGGTCGGCGTGTCGCCTTAAAAGAGCTGTTCATGCCGCAGAACTCCACCCATGAACAGCACGAGGAACGTCTGCGCCGGTTCAGGCGCGAAGCACAGGCTGCTGGCCGGGCGATGCACCCCAACATCGTGACGGTGTTTGAAATCGGCGAGGCCCACGGTCGGTATTTCATCGCGATGGAATACCTTGAGGGCGACACTCTTCGTCAGATGCTGAACCAGGACGGTCCGGTGCCGGTCAATAGAGCGATACACATCATCCAGCAAGTGTTGGCAGCATTGGCGCATGCCCATCGGCTCAGTGTGGTGCATAGGGACATCAAACCCGAGAATATCCACATACTGCCGGAAGATACGGTGAAAATCACCGATTTTGGCATCGCGCGGATATCTTTTGAGCCCAACATCACAATCAACGGCCAGGTATTCGGCACTCCCAACTATATGGCACCTGAGCAGATATCGGGCGGCACGATTGACTGTAGAACCGACATCTTTGCAGTAGGTATAGTGCTGCTCGAGATGCTTACCGGTCAAAAGCCCTTCGCAGGCGATAACCTTCAGGAGACCTCATACAACATCTGTCACCGCGAGCCGGCCTATCCTGCAGGAATTCAAGGCCCGCTGTTGGCCTTCATTCAGCGTTGCCTTGCCAAAAGCCCCGACGACCGCTACTCGACCGCTGATCAAGCACTAACCGCCATCGGGCTTGTCCAAAGCACCCCGCACAGTCAACCGATCTCGTATAACAGTCCGGCGGATCAGCCGGCACCTACGGTCAAGGCACCTTACATCACCCAGACACCGCAGGCACCATCCGGGCTCACGAATTACAACATATCTCAAACGACGATGGCCCAGCCACCATCCAGTAAAATTATCATCGGTTTGAAAGCGACCTTGTTGACATGCATCATATTAACAATCATCGGCTTCGGGGTATGGATGGCATTCAAGGGATTCCAGACATATGAAGTCGGCGAAAAGCAAAAGCATCTGGACAACATCTTATCGATGGCGATGCAAAGCCACGCTGCACAGGAATACGATACAGCCATAGCACAGTATTCACAGGTAGCTAATGACCCGGACGCGACTCCTGACCAGCGCAATACCGCAAAGCGAAATGCCGCGACATCTGCAATGTGGGCTGAGGATCGCGAATTGAAACAAGCAAAGAGTGCAACCGATCTCCGGATGGCATATTTCTATTTCAAAAAGGCCCATGAATCAGACGCTCAGTATGAAGACGTAACCACATATATAAACAGGAACGCTATCAGACTACATATACTTAATCCAGATTCACAATCTACAGTACCGGTGGCTCCACCCAAGGAAGAAAACATCACTCCGCCTGCCAACCCAAGTGACCTGACATCCGCCAATCAGTATTACCAGAACGGCCTAAAGGCCTACAACGAAGGCCGATCGGAAGATGCTCTGCAGCAGTTTAACGCAGCCATCCGAAGTGCTCCATCAAGTAAGACTGCCAGTGATGCTGCGAAGATGATCACCCAGATCTCCTTTATGAAGGACCAAACCACTTCTCCCAACTGACAACCAAGGCTTGTTATACTATAGTTGGGGGATATTACGACTTGCGACAACAGCTCACTCTCGATCGCCGCGCTCAGTATTTAAGAAGCAGACGGCGGCCACTCTGGGTACCATTTGTCATCATTTTAGGAATTATTTGTATACTTGCCAGTGGGTATTTTGCCTACATCGTTGCCAAAAGTCCTGCCATACGCAAGACGCTTCAGGCGACCTGGTATTACCGAGGTCTGTCCCCTGCTAAGACATTCCCACATCAGCAAGCGATCACGCTGCTAGTGATGGGCAGCGATGAAAACCGTGATAATCAAAAGCGGATCAGCACCAAAATCACACGCAGCGACACCATCATGCTCGCTCGTTTCAACTTTGTCACACGGACGGTAGGTATTCTATCAATCCCTCGCGACACCTGGGTGGATATCCCTGGGCATGGAAAACACAAAATCAACGCGGCCCACGCTATCGGTGGGTCCGAACTGGTGACGGCGACTCTGCGCGACTGGATTGGTGTGACCTCTGACCAGTGGGTAAGCATTAACTATAGCGGGTTCAAGCAGGCGGTAGATGCGCTGGGCGGGATCAAGCTCAATGTTGACAAGCAACTAGACTACGATGACAACTGGGGCGACCTTCACGTTCATCTGAAACCAGGTGATCAGGTTCTCAACGGAGACCAGGCACTGGGGTTCGTCCGTATTCGGAAATGCGACAGCGACTTTGGGCGGATCGAACGGCAGCAGCAGTTTATGCACGCGCTAAAGCTTAAGCTCGCAGACCCCGTCACATACGCAAAGGCCCCTGATGTGCTCAACGCCATCATGGAAAATGTGCATAGCGATATGGACTATGGCCAAATGCTCTCACTGGCAAACTGGAGCCGCAGTCTACCCGCCAGCAGCATCACGATGAAGACAGTGCCCGCAGAACCGTGTGGTAACGCCGTCTGCGCCGATGACGACCAGCTCCGCGCGATCGTCGCAGAGTTGTTTCTGAACTAAGGCGAGTTTCGCGACCGCATTTACTTGGACCTGTCTGGCATCAACGCCTTGAGTACCTCGCGGTCAGGCGTCTGATTGCCGGCGGGTCCAAACGGTGTTCTCGGCGCACTCATCACAGTGAATGTCTCATTGTATGACCAGTAGGCCCAGCCAATGCCATATGCATCAAATAGCGAACGAACCTCATTGATGTACCGGCAGCGGTCTGCTGGTGATGCGCCATCCTGAAAACAGCCAAACTCCGCACACCATATCTTCAACTTGCCGCCGCCATAATACATATTCCAGGCATTCAACTGTTCGATTCTGGCTTGTAGCCGCGCCTTGTTCCAGTTTTCAACGGCATATCGCTCAATCTCAATCTTCATTCGATCTTGCCACGGCTCCGGAACCGATGTTAGATATGTATGCATCTCCTTAAGCAGTTCAGGGCTTGATGGGTAAGGCAGGTTCCTCAGATACTGCAAACCCGCTGTCTGCCACGCTCCAGCTTGGAAGGTAAATACATGAGGTTCATAGAACGTAAAACTATACATGACATTTACATCATGCACCGGAGTAATGTCGTAGAAACCCTCGATTTGCCCCGTCATATCCCCGCTTAGTATCAGCGTGTGGGCAGGCATAGGCTTTCGCAGCACATTCCATATGCGGTGCTGAAGCTTGTCCCAGTGATTCCAATCTTCCCATTTTGTGCTTGACCCAAATGGCTCCGTCATGAGTTGTAGTGCGAGTTGGTCAGGATCCCATCGATGGGCCAGATAAGCCCCGAACTCACGGTAGAAGAGCAGCAAACTCTCGAACCGGCTTTCGCTGCGAAGGCACTCTTGCTTGAAGTCATTCTCGGGGTGTATGCACACCACAACCGGAAGCTTAATATGGCTTGCAGTGTTGATAACTTGCTCGATGTACCGAATGCGAACTAAGTCGAGTCCGTCAACCGACATAAACACAGCGGGGTTGACCAACAGCTTGACGAACTCAAATCCCATGGACTTAATGAGTTCGATGTCCCCTCTCTCGATGGTGGCATATGGACCGGGCGGTATGGTCCGTATCTGGCGGTCAATGGCAATGCCGTGGTTGAGTTGCAGTCTGAGTTTTGCAGCCGGTGCCAGATGCTGAGCGGATGCAGACTTATTCGTCGTACCACTGGCTATGTAGAACCGAACTTCGCTGAGGCCGTATAGGCCATCAGGATCACCGTAATTGCCAACGTTGGGTCCTTCTACAGCAGCGATCCTTACGGCCTTGGCTCGAATGCCACGGAAATCCACAGTGGTGTCATGCGGGTGGTTTGGTGAGCCAGAAGCTTGAGCCAACACGTAATAGCCCAGTTTATGCCATCTGCGGCCATCTGAGGAATATTCGATCTCAACATTCCGAAGTCCGCGGCGGGTGTTTTCGTTGTAGTTCCACACCCACATCTCGGCGATGGAATGGACTTGGCTGAACTCGAACTTGATCCAGACGCCACCAGTTGCGGTCGTCCCCCAGGTGTTAGCCCAGCGATTATCGCAGAGGTCACCCACCATGCCACTGTTGTTGATGGTATTCACCGCTGGCCGGTCACTTTCGTTTGAAGCCGTGACCTTGATCTCGAAGCCCGTTAACGCCCTTGACATGCCAGTCACCCTTCTGCTCGAAAACCGTGTAAGAACTTACAGGCTTGTAGACAGCACCCTGGCGACACGTGTGGATATGTGCGTACACACTTCATGCGGATTCGTCTCAAGCCAGCCGGCGACTTCCTTCGCCGTGATGGTGTTAATGCCTTGTCGGCCGATGATCACCACATCGTCGCCGATCGCGGCTCCTGGAGTGGTGGCGTCCACCATCATTTGATCCATACAGACTCGACCTACCACGCGAACACGCTGACCGCGCAACAGCACCTGCCCCTGGTTACTCAGTTTTCGGGAAAAACAGTCGCCATATCCAGCGCCCAAAGTGGCGATGAGCGTCTCACGCTCTGTCACATAGGAGCCTGCATACCCCACCAGAGTTCCTTTCGGTACTGTGCGCAGAGCAGTCACCCTGGTATGGATGCTCATCATGGGATGAAGCCCTGTGGCCTGCTGGTTCGTGCCATTCGGGGCAATACCATACAGGCTCAGCCCCAGTCTGACCATATCACCATGGGTCTGTTTATGCAGGAATGTAGCCGCACTGGCGGCCGCATGTTTGGTGAGGCTGCGTCCCAAAGCACTCTCCGCTTGCACAGCGGTGAGGTGGAACTGCTCCCACTGAGCTCGGGTCAACTCAGGCATGGTGTCAGCACAAGGAAAGTGTGTCGCGATACCCTTCACACATATGCCGGGCAGTTTGTCCAACTCAACGGCCATTTGCACGGCTTGATCGGGGGCAACCCCAAACCGGCACATGCCGATATCAACCTTCAAATGAACTGCCATCCTCTGCTCATTCCGAGCGGCTATACGTCCAAAAGCTTCAGTGAACACATGATCTTGCACCAGAGGAATGCTGCGGGTGGCAAATACCTCCTCGGCTTCCTGAGGCAACACAGGGCTCAAGATGATGATATCCGACTGGCACCCGGCGTCTCTCAGTTCCCAGGCTTCGCTCAGCGTAGCCACGCCAAACCGGCTGATTCCCAACCGCTCCAGCTCTGGGACTATCGTGACAGCCCCATGACCATACGCATTCCCCTTCACAACACCCATGATCTGGGTGCCTGGAGTCAGCAATTCGTTGATAATGCCTACATTGTGAGCCAGTGATTTGATATCGAGTAACGCATATGTCCGCAGGAAATGATCCAAGTTTTCACCTTGTAATGGGCAAGTCTAGGAGTCATACGGCTCCCAACCATGATTGTACATGGAACTGAGGGCAGTGTGGGAATGAAACGAGCATAAGGATCGCCGACCTCACCTGCCCCATCGTGTCTGTCGATGGATACACATGGCATTCTAGGTATTTTCAACTCCGTATAGACGTGCCTCCATCCACGGTAATCACTGTCATTTGTTTTATTTCCACACATTTTTCCATAAATATGCTCAAAATACCGGAAACATCTTGACAATATTCAACATGTACGGCCACAATATGAATGAACGTTCATTCAACACAAGAGGCGATAGACATGCAAGAGGCACGTAAACGGCAGCAGGGTCAGAATCCTGATGTCAAGCGTCGGATCATCGATGCGGCTGAACACCTGTTTGCAGACAAAGGATTTGACGCCACTTCGATCAGCGACATCACCAAAGAAGCCGATGTTGCTCGTGCGCTCATTTACTATTACTTTAAAGACAAGCTAGGTCTTTACGAATCCATCATCCAAGATGGCAATGACTATGTCGGCAGCTGCGCGCAGGAAGCCGCGGACACTATAGGATCTACGCTCGATAGGCTGCGTGTTTTCATGGCCAGGCTAAGACAACTGCACATCGATCGGCCCAGCCACTCACGTTTGACTGTCCGCGCTTATTTGGAAAACAACCTGTCGTTTGACCAGAAAATGCGTGAAAGTTTTAGCCGTGTATCAACTTTACTAGGGCAAATCATCACCGAAGGCATTAACAAAGGTGAACTACGTGACGTAGATGTCGACAAAACCATACATATGGTGATGGGCATAGTACACTCGCTGGTGATGATGCAAATACAAAGCAACTACGTGAATGCAACCGATCGTGACATAGATTTCGCGATTGAAATTCTAGAACATGGTATCGGTAAAGACCCTGCTAGCCAACCGGCATCTTCTGGCAACCACCCAGAGATAAATGGAGACCAAAATGGATAGATATTACAAAACAGCCATAAGTTTACTTACGGTAAGCATGCTGGCCACTGGAGTGCAGGCCCAAACACCTGCATCTGAGCCAGTCATGCTGAAAAACCTGATTCCACAAATATGCCCAGCCAACCCGGGTCACCAAGTGACAACAGGGAGCCAGCCAATCGCGTCACTCCCTATGACCGTAAAGGTACCCGACGTGAAGAGCCCAACGAATATGTTGGGCGATACCGTACAGACGCCTGCAGATTCCTCAGCACATGCGGCAATCAAAACCGATGTGCCATCCTTACCAGGTGCCTCTGTACCAGAGGATATCAAGAGCCCAATCAGCCTTGAGAAGGCCATACAAATCGCCTTTCAGTGCAGCCCGGACATACAGAGCGCCATTGCTCAGGTAGAGGCCTCAAGAGGAGGTATCGATGCTGCCAAGGCGAGTTTCAACCCGGTCTTCAAACTGCAGGCATCGTCTACTCTTCAAGGACCTGAAAGTGCTGCTGTCCAAACAAGCTCCACTATGGCAGGGTTAACGGCGGTTCTACCACTCGATGTGTCACGACAGTTAAAATACAGTTCTGACATCACACAGATGCAGTTCCAACTCCAGTATCTTCAGATGGTCTCCGCTTCGGAGCAGTTGATACTCAAGGTCAAAACCGCATATTACACGCTCTTGCGATCATGCGGTCAAGAGACAGTGCGTCAAGCGGCGGTCGATGATTCAAAACTGCGTCTTGAGAATATAAAGGCAAAACGGACAGAAGGCACAGTGCCTCAGTTCGATGTCACTACGGCTGAAGTTGAGCTAGATAATCTCAACCAGCAGCTCATCTCGGCCCAAAGCCAGGTAAGGTTGGCTCAAGCCGGATTGAACGCGGCCATGGGTGTGGATGTCAACTACCCAACCCAGGTTGTCTCTTCGGACGTACAAATCGGCATCCGCGAAGTTGACATACCAAGCGTCACAGCACAAGCATATGCCAAAAGGACCGATGTGAAATCCGCTCAGGTCTCTGTGGCACTGGGCAATAAGAATATCACGCTGCAGAAGACTGGCCTCTCCCCTACCGCCAACATCACCGGAGCAAGCAGCTATAACTTCAATCCCTCCGCCATGAGCACCGATAACTATTCATGGCAGGCGACCGTGACGCTCAGCATCCCGCTTTCAGATGGCGGGGCGACTAAGGCGAGGGTTCGTCAGGCGCAGGCCAATGCGCAGTCATCAGTGTCGTCACTCGACCGAACCCTGCTCACTGTCTCAAATGAGTTGAGAACCATCGCACTGAACCTGCAGGATGCTGCACAACGCACGCAAACCACGGAACACGCGGTCACCTTGGCGATCGATGCCCTCGATATCGCTAAAGAGAGATACAGTGCAGGCATAGCTGTTCAAGTTGAGGTTTCAAACGCGCAGTCACAACTCACACAGGCTAGATTTAACTACGTCAACGCATTGTTTGACTATGCTGTTGCCACCGCTCAACTGGAAAAAGCGACATCCTCACAGACAGAGATGAACAATCTGGAATTACTCGCTGATCAAAGCCTCAACACTTCACATGATAAGGAGCCACGAAAATGAGGAAAATAATCATTGCTATAGTGCTGATCGTGCTGGTTTTGGGAGGCCTATATGGTCTATCCCAATATCGCAAACCTAAAGCACCAGTGCCGACCTCAGCTCAGATATGGAAACAAACGGGTATACCCGTCAATACCGCAGTCCTTGCCCGTGGCGAGATGGTACAGACGATAGCGGTCACTGGTGATATCACCGCGCTGAATAGTGCTGTCGTTTCTCCTAAGATATCGGCCAGATTGACGTCGATATCGATTCATGAAGGCGACATTGTGAGCAAAGGCCAAGTGCTGGCTGTGCTTGATCAAGGGGATTCCTTAAATGGTTTAGAATCGGCTCGTGCCAGCCTGGAAGCATCAAAAGCCAGGCTAGCGCAGGCTGTGACATATTCGGAAGTCACGAAAACTCAGACACAATCGGCAATTGAACAGGCGAATGCCAGTTTGCGCTCAGCATTAGCCAAACTTGAAGTTGCCAAAAGACCATCTCGTTCACAAGACAGAATGGTTGCTGAGAACAAGATGGCGTCAGCAAAAGCGAATCTAGATAAAGCTCAAGCGGACTTCAATCGCAACGAGCGGCTCCTAAAACGTGGTGCGATTTCAGAATCCGCCTTCGATGTCTTCAAAACCCAGTATGCTGTGTCTCAATCGGACTACAAAACCGCTAACGACCAGTTATCACTCATCACGGAAGGCGGTCGCAAAGAAGACATTACCAGCTCGGAATCTCAAGTTGAAATGGCCAGG
The DNA here is from genome assembly GCA_963677485.1 of Armatimonadota bacterium. GTDB lineage: Bacteria > Armatimonadota > HRBIN16 > HRBIN16 > HRBIN16. The sequence goes on from OY781964.1 coordinate 5,167,364, forward strand.
CAACAGCTTCGAGAGGCTAAAGCGAATGCGTCACAAAATCTCGTCAAAGAGAAAGACATTTTAACCGCTAAAACAGCCGTTCTTCAAGCTCAAGCCGCTGTAGACACCGCGAAGCGGCAACTGGACAACACATACATCAAAGCATCGATATCCGGTGTGGTGGCCACACGAACAGCGGATCCCGGGCAAGTCGTCTCTCCTGGCCAAACCATGGCCACCATAGTCGACCTGAGCAGCGTTTACTTCAAAGGTGATGTGTCGGAGAAATACCTCGGTTCTGTCAGCAATGGACAAAGCGTCTCGGTACGCATTGAAGCCTTCCCGGGAAAGACATTAACCGGTCGGATCACCCAGATCAACCCTGCAGGATCGACCGTCAACCGCAACTTCTCCGTGCGCATTACTATCAATGCAGCAGGACTAGTGGTCAAACCTGGCATGTTTGCCAGCGGCGATATCAAGGTCGATTCGATACAAAACGTGCTGCTTGTGCCCAAAGATGCACTTGACGACCGTAAAGGCATCCAGTCCGTCTTTACCGTAGGGAAAGATAAGCAGGCCAAACGTCATCTCATCAGTGTGTTAAGCGAAAACCGCGACTATGTTCAACTTGCGAAACCCTTTGATCTAAAAGCCGGTGACACAGTAGTAACCCAGGGACATACCAACATCGAAGATGGCACATTGCTGGAACTAGATAGCGGGGAGGCAGTGAATGTGGTTAACTAACACATCCATTCGGAGGCCAATCTTCATCATCATGTTCGTGCTGGCCCTTGTCGTCATGGGCTTGATATCACGCAACAAGATGCCGAAAGAGCTGAACCCGAACGTGGATATCCCATATATCACCATCATCACCACATATGGTGGTGCCGGTCCTAGTGAGATAGAAACACTGGTCAGCGAACCCATCGAGAAGGGCGTCACTTCCATCGGCAACCTGAAGAATATCACGTCCACCTCTCAGACAGGCATCTCTACAGTTGGCCTGGAATTCGAGATGGGTACCGATCTGGAAGCGGCTGCAGCCGACGTAAGAGACAAAGTCTCGATCGTGAAGGCCTCCTTACCTAAGGACGCCAATGAGCCGAAGGTTATGAAGGTCGATATTTCATCTGAGCCTGTCATGACAATTGGTCTGGCGGGTACCCTCTCTCCCAAGGAAATGAGGATTCTGGCTGATGACGTAGTTTCCGACCGCCTGGCAAAAGTGGGTGGTGTGGCATCAGTTAATGTCAGTGGCGGTGAAGAGCGTGAGATTGCGGTCTCTGTAGACAAAAACCGCCTGGATGCATATGGATTGGCTATCTCAAGCGTGGTAGATGCGATCAACAGTGCAAATGATAACATTCCGGCCGGTTCAATCAAAGAAGGAGCTCGCGACTACACCATCCGGACAGTCGGCGAATTTGTCGACGCAAAAGAGATTCAAGAGTGCCCCATCACCCTTTCTGACAAGAGTGTGATCAAGGTCGGTGACATCGCCAAGGTGCGCGACACGGTTGTGGAGCCAACGACGATCGTTCGCTTGAACGGTAAATCGAGCGTCGTCTTTTCTATTCAGAAGCAGTCTGGAGCTAACACAGTAGCCATCGCCGATGGTATAAAGCGGGAGCTGAAACTGCTTCAACCAATGCTGCCTGCAGGCGTGAAGCCAATCATCGCCAACGATCAGTCGGTGCAGGTGAAGACAGCCCTGGAAGCAGTTAACAGCAGCTTATTAGAAGGCATCCTGCTGGTTGTGCTCATCGTATTCCTTTTCTTACACACAGTGAGAGCGACCTTTATCGTCGGTCTAGCAATTCCGACATCTCTATTGGCCACATACTTGCCCACAGGTGCTATGGGGTTCACCCAAAACACCATGTTCTTGATGGCCCTCTCCCTTGTGGTCGGAATTTTGGTGGACGACTCCATCGTCGTGCTCGAAAACATCGAACGGCACTTGAGGCTGCGCGAAGAGCCTGCTGAAGCCGCCCTGAACGGACGTTCAGAGATCGGCCTGGCTGCTATTACCATCACCATGGTGGATATAGTGGTGTTCCTGCCCATCGCGTTCATGGGTGGAATCATAGGTCAGTTCTTCCGACAGTTTGGTGTGACGATTGCGGTCGCCACTGCATTTTCGCTGCTGATGTCATTTACACTGACACCTATGTTGTCATCCATATGGATGAAAAGCGAGCAGGACAAGGAACGTGACGAAGAACTCATCAGGCTGCGGCACAAATCAGGCCGAGCCTCACTAAAGGACAAACTAGACCTGTCGGTTGGTCACATATTTGACGGTCTGGAGAGGCAGTTAGCAGCCCTTGACCGTGGCTATAAACGGGTACTTGAGTGGGCACTGCACAACAGGTTCTTAACCATCACTATCGGCATCGTGGCACTTTTGGTCGTGATGTTGATGCTGATGCCTTTACCACCGCTTAACGCGATGGGTTCGCCAAAGATGGTGATGGCACTGGCACCACGGCTGATTGTGGCGTTCATTTGCCTGCTGCTGTTGTCTATCTCGTTCGTGATCAACCCAGCTGGCCGGAAAGTCGCCACCTGGATTGCAGCTACAGTGGTGGTGGTCGCGGCCACCATCTACTTCCCGTTTGGTTTTGAGTTTTTCCCAACTTCCGACCAAGCGCAGTTCAGCATCACTATTCGCAATCCCCCTGGCACCTCACTGCTCCAGACGGACAAAGTGGTGTCTCAGGTCGCCAAGATAGTGATGGCCGTTCCTGAAATGAAGCCGGTCTATTACCGTGTCTCAGATGCGATATGGTATAACCCTGCTACATGGTCATCAGGTCACAATGAATCAAATACCGGCTACTGTATGGCCACTACCGGCTCGAGCTCGCAGGGAATGTCGGGCTCTGGCAACTCCGGAGGGCAATACGGATACGTGTTCGCAAAGGTCGTCGACAAAAATCGGCGCACGCGCTCTGTTCAAGAGATAGTCGACGATGTACAGCAGAAAACTGCTCATATCGCCGGTGCAGAGATGATCAGCGTCTCGATCTCTTCAGGAGGTGGACCTAGTGCTGGTATCACCAAAGAGGTTCAGGGGCAGGATATGGCCAGCATCATCGCCGAAGCGAACCGTGTGGCTGGTGTGATGAGAAAAACACCTGGAACGATGAACGTGGACATCTCCTATAAACCTAGCACGCCTGAACGCCGCATCGTTGTTGACAAATACCGTGCTGCCAAGCTGGGAATGACACTCACTCAGATTGCCGTAGCCGCAAGGACAGCTATTGATGGTGACAACAACGTAAAGCTCCGCGAAAGCGGAACCGAATATCCTATTCGTGTACAGTACGAGATGTCTGACCGTAACAAGACATCGGATGTAAACAGCTTGATCATCGCAACCAAAAACGGGGCTCCTATCTATCTGAACGATGTCGCACAGATAGTATATGACCTGTCACCTAATAAGATCGAACGTAAGAACCGGCAGAGGGTTATTTCGGTGAGTTCTGGTATCGCTAGCGGATACCAAATGGGTAACCTCACAACCGCTATTGACGAAGGCTTAAGCAAGATCACTGTAATACCTGGTACCTCCATCGGTGCTGGCGGTTCATCCAAGATGATGCAGGAGAGTATAGCGGCGATGGCGGCGGCTCTGGCATTAGCAATCCTGCTGATGTACATGCTGATGGGTGCCCTGTTTGAGTCGTTCCTGACTCCATTTGTCATCATGTTCAGCCTGCCTTTGGCGCTTGTTGGAGCCCTGTTGGCCTTGCTGCTAACGGGCAAACCATTAGGTATGACCGCGATGATTGGGATCATCATGTTGATGGGTTTGGTCACTAAGAATGCCATTCTGCTGATCGACTATACCAACACCATGATGGCACGAGGGCTAAATAGACACGAAGCCCTACTGGAAGCAGGCCCCACGCGGTTACGGCCCATCTTGATGACCACCCTGGCCATGATCGGTGGTATGCTGCCCACCGCACTGGCACTAACGCAGGGATCTGAAACACGATCACCAATGGCCATCACGGTGATCGGCGGTCTGATCATCTCCACTATGCTCACCTTGATTGTTATCCCTGTGGTGTTTACAATCGTGGATGATATGTGGATGGCGTTCAGGCACCGTTTCTTCCCTCACACCCGCAGCAGGAAACAGACCACTGCAGCGACGGAATCAGATACCGACCAGTAGACTCAGAAGGTGGTCGTAGGGGCGTCCCTTGTGGACGCCCTTAACAAGAACTATCGAATGAACAACGATTAGGGCGCCCACAAGGGACGCCCCTACGACCGTATCAATTACAATGCGGGCTGCTCAAGAGCGGTGGTATTTAGTGATATGTTTGGCGGAAACCATATGGTTACGCCAGTATCACTTCTACACCCAGATCCTTGAACGGTGGCAGCTTGCTTGGTTCTACCCCGCTGTCAAAAACAAGCGTATGTTCCGGGCTGATCGGTGATACCCTGGCAAAGGCGATCTGCCCCACCTTGGAATGGTCTGCTGCCACCACAACCTGCCTGGCATGGTCCATCATCATACGCTTAATGCTGGCAGCATCGAAGTCCACACTGGTGTATCCAGCTTTCGCGTCGATTCCGTTGAAGCTTAAAAAGGCGTGGTCAACCCTGATCGCCTCAAGGCTATGAAGCACCAGATCGCCCATGATAGCCCAACGCTTGCTGTTGACCTGCCCACCCAGTAACACCACATCGATCTTGGGGTTATCCATCATCATAATGGCGATCTTCAGTGAGTTTGTGGCAATACGCAAGCCGTTTCGGTTCCGTAGTTGAAGGGCTATTTCGTACACCGTGGTGCCAGCATCAAGCAGGATCGTCTCTTCGTCAGAAACCATTGATGCACATACCGCAGCTATAGCGCGCTTTTCGGCACTTTGCGACCGCTCCCGCACGGCATAAGGCGGTTCGTATAGGGTGCTCTCTTGAAGCATGGCCCCACCATGGGTGCGGCGCAGCATCCCTTTTCCTTCAAGAGTGCTTAAGTCAGTACGTATCGTGGCGAGACTCACGCTAAGCCCATGCGCCATGTCATCTACTGTGACTTTTCCGGTACGTCTCAGTTCTTTGAGTATGAATTGTCGTCGTTCTTCAGCAAACATGTCAGTTTCTGATTTCTTTCATTTCCTTGCGTTTGGTTGATTGATTGTTTTCGTATTTTATTGTATCATAGCGTTGGCGAATCAGATATTGCGACGGATGTACACACTCAATTGCACACACGATATTTCGGAACCACGATAAAATATTCAAAAAACAAGCTGCGGTCGGGATGCTCCCTCCGCATGCCACGATGTTTCACCTCAACCACTCTAAGGAGTATCTCCAATGCCTAAGCAACTCTCAATCCATCCTAAGGATGTTCGCAAGCCAGGAAAGCTCACTTTCAAAACAATAGAGCTTAATAAATACCAAAAGAGCGTCGCCGACGTGGTCGGTGAGTATTCAAAAGAGGATCTGATGCGTGTCTATCATGACATGTTCGTCATCCGCACTTTTGAAAACATGCTGAACGAAATCAAGCTTAACCGCGTATACAAAGGGATCGAATACAACCACGCCGGACCAGCTCACCTGTCGATAGGTCAGGAAGCATCGGTTGTTGGCCAATCCTTCCACCTTTCAGCCGAGGACCATATTTTTGGATCCCACCGTTCGCACGGTGAAATCCTGGCGAAGGGTATGAGCTCAATTTCCAAGATGGACGACGCTGACTTAATGAAGCTGATGTCTACCTTCAAAAGTGGCGATATCCTGAAGGTAGTTGAGAAGGCCGGAAAGAACTCCGTCAAAGAGCTAGCTCTTGACTATCTTCTCTACGGCGCCATGGCAGAAATATTTGCCCGCTTGAACGGCTTCAACTGGGGTATGGGCGGTTCTATGCACGCCTTCTTCACCCCATTTGGTATCTTCCCCAACAATGCCATCGTAGGCGGATCCGGCACCATCGCAACTGGCGCAGCGCTCTACAAGCGAATTAACAAGAAGGACGGCATCGTCATCTGCAACATCGGTGACGCCTCCATCGGATGCGGCCCAGTATGGGAAGGCCTCTGCTTCGCGAATATGGACCAGTTCAAGGGGTTATGGGATGAGGCTCACCGCGGTGGCCTGCCCTTGATCATGAACTTCATGAACAACTTCTACGGAATGGGCGGACAGCCTGTTGGCGAGACCATGGGCTTCAAGGTACTAGCACGCTTAGGTGCAGGACTTAATCCAGAGCAGATGCACGCAGAGCGCATTGACGGCTACAACCCGCTGGCAGTGATGGACGCTGTGAAACGCAAACGCGCCATCATCGAAAAAGGCGATGGCCCTGTGCTGCTTGACACCCTTACCTACCGATTTAGCGGCCACAGCCCGTCCGACGCTTCCAGTTACCGCACCAAGGAAGAGGTAGACGAGTGGCGCAACCAGGACTCCCTGGTCACCTACGCTCAGCAGATTCTTGATGCCAAGCTGGCTACCGAAGCCGAAATCAAGGCCATCGAAACCGGCGTCGAAAATGCGATTTTCGCCAACTTCAAACTGGCAGTTGACCTTGACGTGAGCCCACGAGCCAACCTGATGATGCCTGGCAACCTGCTAGAGCAGACCATGTTCAGCAACCAGCGTATCGAGAGCCTTGACACCACACGCGAACCTGAGAGCCTGATGCCCATCGCTGAAAACCCAAGAGTGAAGCGTCTTGCTTCTCGAAGCCGATCCGGAAAAGATGCGAACGGTGCTTCTATTCCCAAGGGCCGTTGCATCGGCATCCGCGATGGACTGTTCGAAGCGATCATCGACTCCTTCTACACCGACCCCACCCTGGTGGCTTACGGTGAGGAAAACCGCGACTGGGGCGGCGCGTTCGCCGTTTACCAGGGTTTGACTGAAGCACTGCCTTACCATCGCCTGTTCAACAGCCCTATCTCTGAAGCCGCTATCGTAGGCACCGGAGTTGGCTATTGTCTAGAGGGTGGCCGTGCCATCGTCGAACTGATGTATTGCGACTTCATGGGCCGCGCTGGAGATGAAATCTTCAACCAGATGGCCAAATGGCAGTCGATGAGCGGTGGCGTGCTTCGCATGCCGCTGGTGCTTCGTGTTTCCGTTGGATCAAAATACGGCGCACAGCACAGTCAAGACTGGACGGCTATCGTGGCGCATATTCCTGGCCTGAAGGTAGTCTTCCCCGCCACTCCTTATGATGCCAAGGGCTTGATGTATTCGTCCCTTACCGGCACTGACCCAGTGGTGTTCCTGGAAAGCCAGCGCATCTACGATATGTCCGAGATGTTCCACGAAGGTGGCGTGCCAGAAGGCCGTTACGAAATCCCATTCGGTGAACCGGATGTGAAGCGCGTGGGCAGCGATATCACCATCTTAACCGTTGGTGCCATTCTCTACCGCGCACTAGAGACCGCCGATATCCTTCAGAAGGAATACGGGATCTCTGCTGAGATCATTGACGCTCGGTCAATCGTGCCGTTTAACTACGACCTGGTGATCGAATCCGTGAAGAAGACCGGCAACATCATGCTGGCCTCTGATGCCTGCGAGCGTGGCAGCTTCCTTCACAACATGGCTAGCAAGATCAGCCAGTTTGCATTTGATGAGCTGGATGCACCTCCAGTAGTCATAGGCGCCCGCAACTGGATCACCCCAGCTGACGAAGTCGAAGATTCCTTCTTCCCCTTCCCAGCCGACATGCTTGATGCGATACACACTCACATCATGCCGTTGCCTGGTTACACCACAAAGCGGCCTTGCGACAATGACGAGATGAACCGCCGAAGCCAACTCGGTGTATAGTCTCATCCTACCGTAAACTATGAGGGGTAGGTAACTGCTTGTTACTTGCCCCTCTTTTGTAATTTTAACCTCCGCGAGGTGATAGATATGTCTCATCAACAGGCAATGGATATTCTTCTGAGTGCGATCAAACAACGTGATGCTGAGCATATGATCATCACCGCAGATACATCCCTGAACACCACCATCCGCATGGCCAATTCACAGCCCACGCAGAACCAGGCCAACCATAACACGGTAGTTGAAGTAACTGTCGCATACGGCCAGCGTGTGGGCCGCAGTGTGTGCAACAGCTTGGAGTGCGATGAGATATCCGCCGCGGTGAATCGCGCCCAGCAAGCGGCTCAGTTGTCACCCGTGAACCCCGAATACCTTCCACCCGTCCCAAGCGAGCTGCACACGAATGATCTGATGGGCCGCCCCACCGACGATGATGAGGTCATCTCGGCTCTGGGCGGCCAGATCGCCCAGTGTATCTCGACCGCGAAGGAATATACCGCTCAGGCGGCAGGACTAGCAGGTTGGCGGTCTGGTGAATACTACATGGCTTCCAGCTCTGGTCAGTCGGTCGTGCAGCACTACGGCACCGCTTCCTTGAAATGCTCTATGCGAACAGATCACGGCAGCGGATACGCGGAGCAGACAACCGATCAGCTAGGCGACATCAACGCCACCGAACTCGCCGAAACGTGCTCGAAAGATGCACGTGAACTGCCCGTAGTGGTGCTTGAACCCGGTGAATACACGCTGCTCATGATGCCGTTGGCACTGCAGGAGTTCCTGGGATATATGAGCTACTTCATGGACGCCAGAGCCGCCGATGAAAATAGAAGCTGCTTCAGTCAGAAGCTGGATCAAGTCATCGCCGCAAAACAGTTCAGCATGGTATCACGCCCACTCCATGCGGATGTGCCTGCGTTTCGCTTTGACGGCGACGGTAACCCACTTGAGGATGTGGATTGGATATCCGATGGTCGACTGTGCAACCTGCCTGCTAACCGTTACTGGGCACAGAAGTCTGGACGGCCGTTCATAGGTCGACCAACCAACATAGTGATACCAGGCAGTGACCGCAGCGTGGAGCAGATGATAGGCAGTATTGAGAACGGCCTGTTGGCTTGTCGATTCTGGTATATCCGCCATGTAGACCCCATGCGATTGTCACTGACTGGCATGACACGCGACGGCTTTTTCAAAATCGAGAATGGCCAGATAGTGGCTCGGGTAAAGCAAATGCGGTTCAACGAAAGCCCCCTCGCTGTCTTACCGCGCATTCTTGACATGGGCACTGCGCAACGCGTCGGGTCTCGCTGGTACCTCCCGCCTGTGTCCGTTGGGGGTTTTCACTTTACCAGCCGCACCACGTTCTAGCTAAAAGACAACTCAAAACCAAGAGCTTGTATGCAAATTGGTTGGCTACGTCCGGGGTGGTCTTTCAGGCGGATATGCTGGACACTGTCTATTGTCCGCGCCGGTATTGTAAGAAACCAGTCGTAGGGGCGTCCCTTGTGGGCGCCCTAAACAATAACTATCGAATAAGCAACGATTAGGGCGCCCACAAGGGACGCCCCTACGACAGTATCAGTTACAGCATGGGCTGCCGTGTCAGCACGGGCAGGTGCTTGTTTCCTGACACATATCTTTCGTGGCTTTCCGCCAGACCGGCGCGGTCTTGAGCCATCTACATCCGCTAACCTACGCACAGACCGCACTGGACATAGGCAACGCTAGCGATAAACCAGCAGTTTGCATCCCCTTCACATCACATCCGTTTGGCTAGAACTTGCGCAGCCCACAACCTGTACATAAGGAAGCACCCCAAGCAGAGCATTCGCTTACTTGGGGTGCTTCTACGCTGGAAGCCTGTTACAGCTTGGCAGATATCTTGAACTGTATCTCCTGCTGCTCTGGCGGTGTGTTAGGCGGTAATGTGCCGTTATACTTGCTCATCACTGCATCCAGTTGCATCACGGTGCTCTTGCTGATCGGAGTTTTGAACACCAGCTTGTATGTAGACTGGTTGTTGGTGTACTGTCCGGCAGCCTCAAGCAGATTGTATCCGCCATTGAGTACTGAGTCCTTAGGAAGCCTCATCTCAAACCCTAATCCGGTGCTTCGGCTCATCACTAAGGTCTGAACGTTCTTATTCAGCCCGTAGCTGCCAGTCAACAGAATCGAGTCCAGGTCAGCACTCAGCTTCGCCTCAGCGGTCTCTGTCAGTAGAATCTTCCCCGCCGCATCCTCAGGATAGTGGATGTATGATCCGCTAAACACCAGAGCGCGTCCAGCCGCCAGTTTGAGCGTCAAGTTCAACGTGTCTGGCAGATCCTGCCCGGTGGCTTTCCGCATCTTCTGGTATCCTGAGAACTCCACACCAGGCATTGGTGTCATACTCGCCTTCATGAGTTGCGTCGTCGTATATACGGCGTTGGCACCGACAGTTTGCACGCTGCTGGAAAGGTTCAGGTTCTTCGAAAGTTGCATCGACATGGATGCCGACTGGCTTAGGAAGTTGGCCGTTCCCACCTGCTTGGTGCCGGTCGCTGCCTCAAACTGCATTCCAGTCGCCGGCTTAAGAACAAAGCCAACCTCTTGACTGATCTCATGAGCGGTCAGATCGCCCGTCTTCTCGGTGTAGGTCGTCTTGAGCCCCAGCGATTTACTGGGGTCTGACTGCACCTGCATCGAACGGGTGGTCATCGACTTCGCGTTCAATTCATCAAGAATCAAGTCGGTCTTGACGGCAACTTTCTCACCAGGCTTGGTGCTGAGTTGCAGTGATGTTTTCACTGAGTTATTATCAAGGTCGTTGCGAGTTTGGTAGTCGTCTACCTTGCTCTCACGGAAGGTACTTGCGGTCGCATGTTTACCAAGGTCAAACACGCCAGTCAGCTTCAGGTTATTTGAATTGCTGATTCCTGTATCCCAGGCTTCGCGTGACACCATCAATTGTTCAGCACCGATGGAGCCGAACTTATTGCTCACATTGTACCGGGCCAATGTGGTCATCGCTTGAAGCACATCACTGTCCTGCATCACCTGTTGCAGATAGGCGTTCTGGTCTTTACCACTCCAGGTGACGTTGGCCTGGTTAGTCATCATTCTGATGGCACCATCGTCATTGATACTGTGAATCAAGCCGTAGGCCGTATTCTTACCATTCAGAGCGTATGCCACGTTACGTGTCTCAAGACTGAGCCCGTTCTTGTCGATGATCGACTCCAGGATATCAAGCTTACTGTTCTTCGCTGTATACCCGAAGATACTGGTGCGTGCATCGGTACGGACTGCGCCGTCATCTACCACCGTATTGATTAACTGCATGGATGTATTTTTGAAATTCATGGCCAATTGGCCACGAGAGTTCTCAAGTTCTACACCATTCTTGTCAGTCATAGTGGTGGCATAATCGAACTGACCATTCTTCAGCTTGTGCGCAAAGTTCGCAGTCTTCACATCGGTCGTGTTCGGTCCGTCATCCACATAGTTCTGGCCCAGTGACAGGTCGGAATTGAACAAGTGCATGTTAAGAGACGACACGGTGTTCTCCAGCCTCGTTCCGTTCTTATCAGTCATCGTCGAGGCGTAATTTAACGCACCAAGCGAGAACTTCTGAGCAAGTTTCATGATGTTGGTGTCAACGTTCGTCTTGCCATCGTTCGCGACGATGTTGTTGAAGCTAAGGTCTGTGTCCTTAACCTTGTAACCCAGCAGAGCGTTGGTGCTTTCCGTGACTAAACCTGAGGTATTACTACCCTGTGTAGAGGTGTAAGCCATCGAAGTGCTCTTGCCCTTCAGGTTCAACACGGTTTGATCAGTTGTCAGTGTGTTAGCACCGTCCTGAGCCTCCGTGCGGTTGAACCCCATGGCCACAGTCTGGTTAGGATTGAACGCCAAACCGAAGTTGCGGGTTTCCTTATCGGCTCCCCCGCTCTGATCCTGCGTTAAGCCAAGTACCGCACTCACAGCGGAAGTTGGAGTCAACTTCATGGCCAGTTTACGAACATCGGTACCGTCCGCTACACCAAACATCGAACTGGACTTGAACTGGCTGCCGGTTTGCAGAAGCTCACCAGAGACTTCAGCAAAACCCACCTTGAAGCCACTTGAGAGCTTCATGGCAGTGGTATCGCCGGTCTTGTTGCTGTCCGAGCCTGCGCTCAACACAGTTCCTTTGAAGTTAAAGCCGTTCGCGCCGTTCAGTTCTGTCGCCACACCAAGCGCACCATACCCGATAGCATTCGCTCCACCCTTACTGGTGAAGTTACCAACCAGGTTCAGCTTGCCGCTGCGCCCCTGTGTGATGAGCTGCTCCACAGGCACACTGATCGTTCCGTCATTCTTGGCGGCACCGGGTGCCATATCATAACTGACTGTCGCATTTTCATTGGTGGATATGGGGCGCATAAACGCCAGCATACCAGTGCTGCAGTCAATCTTGTAGTCAATATCGCGCAAGAGGCGTTGCCCGCTTAAGGTCACCATCTCAGTTTTTTCTGTGATAGGTTTATACGAAAGCGCGTACGGGCCCGACGAGTTGCGTCCGGGAACCCGGTCAACTATTCGAGAACTGCCAGTAGCCATCGTCATCTTCATCAATTCATCTGCACTAGACTGTGCAAATGCGCACACGGACAACACTCCCATAAGAGCGGTCAGTGCTAGTGTTGATGCTACTCGAATCCGTACATTCATGGTGAATCACCTCTCGACACTTACATTATATATTGTGCAATGCACAAATGTGTCGAAAAACACAGTAAATATCAGTGAATTTCTTCACTATTTTTACTGCTACACTCACTAGACGAACTGAGCACGAAAAAGTTACCAAATAACAAGGATATTTGTAAATCGCTGCGGATGCCGCGGTTGCGTGACAGGCGGTTTCGAACAATACTATATTGGTAGCCTTGATCCATATCATAGTACCTCTTGACAGCCCATATTTGCTCCAGGAGACTTAATATGCCTTCGATATTTCAGAAAAAGCCGCTCTCGGTATTGCTTCAAGAAGCTAATGACGAGAAGCGACTACGAAGAGTATTGGGCCCATGGTCGCTCACTGCCCTTGGCATTGGCTGCATCATAGGTGCCGGTATCTTCGTTGTGACCGGAATGGTGGCCAGGGACATCACAGGGCCAGCCCTCATCGCCTCCTTTCTCGTCGCCGGCCTCGCCTGCGTGTTTGCCGCTATGTGCTGTGCCGAATTTGCATCACTTGCACCAGTCGCTGGCTCTGCCTACACCTATGCCTACGCCTCTCTTGGTGAAATATGGGCTTGGATTATCGGCTGGGACCTGGTGCTTGAATACAGCGTGGCCGCGGCTTCTGTCGCAAACGCCTGGTCAGGTCACGTCCATGACCTGATGGCCATCGCCGGTTTGAAACTGCCTCAAGTGTTGATGAATACCCCATTCGCGGTTGATCCTTCCACTGGACACCTGGTATCAACTGGGTGCTGGCTTGATATTCTAGCGTTGGGCATCACACTCGCTCTCAGCGTGATCCTTGTGCTGGGCATTAAAGAAAGTGCCCGGTTTAATGGCTTGATGGTGTTTATCAAGGTGGCTGTGGTGCTGTTTGTCATCATAGCTGGTATTCCCTACATCAACCCAGAGAACTGGAAGCCATTTGCCCCATTTGGCTGGGGCGGCATCTCCATATTTGGCAAGCTGGTGTGGGGGCAGGTATCGACGCATGGATCACCGGTAGGCATGATGGCGGGTGCGGCGGTATTGTTCTTTGCGTTCATCGGATTTGACTCGGTATCAACCCATGCGGAGGAAGCCCGTAACCCACAACGTGACGTCCCCATCGGCATCATCACCTCACTGGTAGTGGCCACCCTGCTGTATGTGGGTGTAGCGGCGGTGCTTACCGGCATCGTGCCGCATGATCAGATACCGGAAAAAGCGGCGATAGCCGCCATATTTGCGTCCAAAGGCCTCCCCTGGGCACGCGTTCTGGTGGATATCGGTGCCGTGGTTGGAATCACATCCGTGTTGATGGTGCTATTGCTCAGCCAGCCGCGCGTCTTGTTCGCCATGGCACGCGATGGGCTGCTTCCCCAGGGCTTCTTTGGGGCTGTCCACAGCAGATTCCGCACCCCTTACAAATCCACCATTTTGACTGCCATCGTGGTGGGCATCATGAGCAGTGTGATACCTCTTAAGATACTATCGGAGCTGGTCAATATCGGCACCCTGCTGGCGTTCGTCATCGTGTGTGTATCTATACCCGTCATGCGTTACACACATCCTGATGCGAAGCGGGCTTTCCGCGTTCCAGGTTCGCCTGTGATACCCATTTTGGGTGTCCTAACCTGCCTGGTGCTGATGTTCTCTCTACAGGCAGGCAACTGGTATCGCCTGATCATATGGCTGATCATCGGTATGGTTGTCTACTTCACCTACGGACGTAAACACAGCCATATGAATAAGACATCCGTTCCTCTAGAGGACTGATATTATCTACGTAAAATGAGGCGATGAAGACAACCTGTCGCCTCTTTTGATAGGATAGTGATAGGCCGCATCATGTTATACGCAGCTATGGGAGAATACAGTTTTTGAGTTCCACCATCATTAAGGTTACCGATCTCAAGAAGGAATTTATCATCAACAAACGGGAACCAGGCGTTGCTGCGGCCCTAAAAAGCCTAGTCAGCCGCGAGAAGACCAGCGTTGAGGCCGTGAAAGGTGTGTCGTTTAGTATAGAGGAAGGCGAATTGGTGGGGTTTCTGGGGCCCAACGGAGCCGGTAAGACGACCACTCTGAAGATGCTGTCAGGTATCCTGCACCCTTCATCGGGCCAAGCGACGGTGATGGGTTACACACCATGGCATCGCAATTCCAACTATCTTCGGCAGATGTCGATTGTGATGGGTCAGAAGATGCAGTTGTGGTGGGATTTGCCTGCATGGGAAAGCCTGCAGCTTCTCAGAACAGTCTATGATGTGGGTGATGGATTCGAGAAGCGTGTGGCTGACTTAGCCGATATGCTGGATATCACGCAAGTGCTGCACACACAGGTGCGCCGGTTGAGCCTGGGCGAGCGTATGAAATGCGAGTTGCTGGCGGCACTGCTCCATAGTCCGAAAGTGCTGTTCCTTGATGAACCGACTATTGGTCTTGATGTGGTGTCTCAAAAACGCATCCGGGATTTCCTAAAACACTACAACACCGAAACAAAATCCACCATCATTTTAACTTCACATTACATGCAGGATGTTCAAGAACTCTGCGAACGGGTCGTCATCATCGACCACGGTCAGATCGTGTTTGATGACAAACTTCAAGAACTGGTGGACCGGCACGGACAGACGCGTCTCCTGACACTGACTTTCACCAAACCTGTGGAACTGGCGGATTTGCAACCTTATGGCCAGATCAAAAGCTACGATGGTGTCCGGGTCACCATCGAAACACAGCGTGCTGAGACCACACGGATCGCCGCAGCCGCACTGAACAGCTTGCCCATCGCCGACATACTGATTGACGAAGAAGAGATTGAAGACATCATCCGCGATCTCTTCTTATCAACAGCCGACAGCACGGAAACAAACCAAGCTTAACCGACAGTATATCTTAAGGCCGATCTATAAAGGAGACACCAGCATAATGAGTATGAAACCAGTCAAAGTTGTCGTCGTGGGAAGTGCGAACATCGATATGGTTGCGATCGGACAGCGTATTCCACAACCTGGCGAGACGCTTTTCGCTGAGAGCTTCATTAGTGTTCCCGGAGGTAAGGGTGCTAACCAGGCGGTCGCTGCCGCTCGATTGGGTGCAGACGTCAGTTTTGTAGCGTGCGTGGGCCAGGACAGCTTCGGTGACGAGGCCATCAAGGGATATCAGGCGGAGAACATCGATTCAGACTCCATCGAGCAGCATCCATCGGCCCATACGGGTATCGCCTTAATCAATGTCGATGCTGACGGACGCAACTCCATCATGGTAGCCCCTGGTGCCAACGAACACCTTTCGGTGGAGCTGGTAGAACGCTATGAGCAGCTCATCTCTGAAGCTGATATTCTGGTGCTCCAACTTGAGATACCAGTCGAATCGGTCAGACAATGCCTTCAACTAGCCCAAAAGCACTCCACCCCCGTGTTGTTGAACCCAGCACCTGTAAAGCCGGTGGACATGGAGCTGCTCTCCATGGCTAGCGTGTTGACCCCTAACGAATTTGAGCTTCTTGAGCTGTTACATGCCAGCGAGTCCACGACAGAAGAAGTTGCTGCGAAGCGGATGCATGAGCTTACCAAGGCGACTATCGTGGTGACCTTGGGCAAACGCGGCGTTCTTTTGTGCGATCAGGCTGGACTGAAGCCAATGACAGCGCGTATAGTAAACGCTGTGGACAGCACGGGAGCAGGAGACTGTTTCAGTGGTGCATTAGCTGTTAAACTAGCAGAGGGAGCGTCTCTGCCGGTCGCAGTGTCATTTGCGCAAGCCGCAGCCGCTCTATCGGTCACGCGTTTAGGTGCTCAAGCCAGTATGCCTACGCGTGAGGAAGTAGATGCATTCATAGCAGAGGCATCTTGACCAGGTATTATCAATACACCTAAACATAAGGGAAGGAAAATCATGACCATCAGGTTTACTACCATCGCTACCGGACTCACCCTGATCGCAGTTTCTGCAATCAGCGTTGCAGCTTTTTCTGCTCCTGCAGCCAAGGCTAAAGCTCCTGCTAATGCGGCCGCATCCGTGAATGGTGCCATCATCACCAAGGCTGAGGTGTCTAAGGCTACTCAGGATTGGCGATCAGGCCAGGTTCTAGATGAGCTGATCCGCTTCCGTATGATCGATCAAGCGGCCAAAAAAGCGAAGGTCGTTGTGACCGATCAAGAGATCAAGACACGCCTGGCTGCCATCAAAACCAATATCAAGCAGCAGGTTCCCCCAGGTCAGTCCGTGGCCTCCTTCATGGTCACAAATGGCCTGACCGATGGGTATCTGGCAATGGGCGTAAAGTTCGAACTTCAGCTCAACAAACTTGCTACCCAGGGCATGGATTTCAAAAAGTATGTGCGCGCCAGCCATATTTTGATCAAGCCTGCGGAAGTGGTCAAAGCTGAAGTAACCCCTCAGATGACAGAAGACGCTGCAGCAAAGAAATACCAGGAAGACCTGGCTAAAGCATCTGACGATGCCCAACAGAAGGCCAAAACATTGATGGACGCCATCAAAGCAGGACGCAGCTTTGAAGAGGCAGCCAAGGCTGAAGGCACCGACGGCACAAAAGACAAGGGCGGCGACCTCAACTGGTTCGCCAAGGGCCAGATGGTTCCCGAATTCGAGACCGCTTGTTTTGCACCTGGTCTGAAGGTTGGCGATCTGATCGGCCCCATCAAGACCAGTTTTGGTTGGCACTTAATCAAGATCACCGGCATTGGCAAAGATATGAGCAAAGCCGACCAGGCTGCTCTCAGTACCCAGGAATCGAAACAGCGCATCCCTGCCATTATGCAGCAGTTGGAAGGCGCCGCGAAAATCAGCAACTATATGTATCCCAACAAGTAGTTTTCGCTGATATCTCCGTATTTACACTGTGCGATGAGCATTTTGCCCTCGCACAGTGTAAAATTTGTTTGTAATCCATCGGGATAACACAATATATGGAGGACGCATTGATGAGTAAAAGGCAACTTCGTATTGGTTTGATTGGCTACCAGTTTATGGGCAAAGCTCACAGCAACGCCTACAGGCAGGTCGCACGCTTCTTCGATGAAAGTCCTGTAGAACCCGTCATGCAGGTTCTTTGTGGACGCAACGAGGCCAAAGTCACCAACGCCGCTCGCAAGTTCGGCTGGGCAGAGGTCGAAACCGACTTCCGGAAGCTGATCGCCCGTCCAGACATAGAAGTCATTGACATCGCTGCGCCAGGAAATATGCATGAAGAAATTGGTGTGGCTGCCGCGCTGGCAGGCAAAATGGTATTGTGCGAAAAGCCGCTGGGTAACACACTCGGCCAGGCGAAGCGCATGTATAACGCCTCCATAGAAGGCAAGGCGATTACCGCCATTTGCCATAACTACAGATTTGCCCCTGCCATCCAACTGGCAAAGAAGCTGATTTCAGAGGGCCAACTGGGTGAGATATACCACTTCCGTGGCGTATATCTACAAGACTGGATTGTCGACCCAAAATTCCCGCTGGTGTGGAGACTTCAGAAGGATATCGCCGGCTCTGGCAGCCATGGCGACCTGAATGCCCACGTGATCGACATGGCAAGGTATCTCGTAGGTGAGATTGCCGAAGTAACGGGACTACTTAAGACGTTCATCAAGGAGCGCCCCCTGCTGGCTGAAGTGAATGACCGCCTGGGTGGAGCTGCGTCCGACGAGATGGGCGAAGTCGATGTAGACGATGTATCGATGTTCATGGCTCGGTTTGAGAATGGTGCAGTCGGCACTTTCGAAGCCACACGGTTCGCAACAGGGCACAAGAATTACAACAGATTTGAGATCAACGGCTCAAAAGGCAGCGTGATCTTCAACCTTGAGCGCATGAACGAGCTTGAGGTATACATCAATAGCGATGCCCCGGAGATCAAGGGCTTCCGTAACGTGCAAGTCACTGATGGGTGTCACCCGTATACGGCCAACTGGTGGCCCGCAGGGCATATCATTGGCTACGAACACACTTTCATACACCTGGTCTACGAGATGCTGCAGGCCTTCAACCGGGGTGAAAGCCTTAACCCCGACTGGTTGGAGGGATTGAAGAACCAGGCTGTGCTTGAGGCAGTCGTCATCTCCGCCGATAGCGGACGATGGGTCAGTCCCAGCTCGCTCTTGTAACTGCTCAATGAGGAGGGCCAAACGGCCCTCCTTCGCATTTTCTGACACCAGGCTCGTACAGCCACAAAGGAGAACATAATATGTGTGGAATCACAGGATATATAGGCCCGAAGAACGGCATTACCGTTGCGATTGATCAGCTCAAGCGGCTGGAATACCGAGGTTACGACTCAGCAGGTGTGGCCTTCCCTGAGGGTGATGGCCTGCGCGTGATTAAGAGCGAAGGCAAGATCGCCCGACTGCAGGAGTTGTTGACCGGTGCTGATACCACAGCCTTCGCCGCAGTGGCTCATACTAGATGGGCTACCCATGGCAAGCCCTCGCATGATAATGCCCACCCCCACACGGATTGCACCGGAAAACTGGCCGTGGTGCACAACGGCATCATCGAAAACTATCTGGATCTACGCAAGGAACTGCAGCAGAACGGACACGCCTTCAGCAGCGAGACCGACACCGAAGTGATCGCTCACCTTCTAGAAGAGGAGTATAAGGGCGACCTGCTGGAAGCACTGCGCAAAGCGATTTGCCGAATTAAGGGCTCCTTCGCCGTCGCCGCTCTAGCGACTACCTCACCCGACTGCATCGTTGTGGCCAGGAAAGACAGTCCGTTGGTGATCGGTGTTGGCAAGGGCGAGAATTTCATCGCCTCAGACATCCCGGCAGTGATGAACTACACCCGTGACGTGATCATCATGGAAGACAACGAGCTAGCTGAGATCACCTGCGCCGGTATCAAGATGATCACCAGCGACGGTGTGCCTTTCGAGCGAGTGCCGATGCATGTCACCTGGGATGACGCCGCTGCGGAAAAAGGCGGATACGACCACTTCATGCTGAAGGAGATCCACGAGGAGCCACGGACCTTACGTGACACGCTTCGCGGACACATCACCGCCGACGGTAACGTAACATTCCCAGAGCTCAACATCACCACCGAGCAGCTCAACAGCTTTAAGAGAATCATTATTTGCGCGTGCGGCACCGCCTATCACGCAGGAATGGTGGGTAAAATCTTCTTCGAGAAGCTGCTGCGCAGACCCGTCGATACCTGGTTTGCCTCCGAATTCCGCTATGGTGACCCCATGGTGGATGAGAACACCCTGGCGATCATCATCAGCCAGTCCGGTGAGACGGCAGACACTCTGGCTGCGCTGCGTGAGTGCAAGAAGCTGGGTGCTACCACCCTCAGCATCGTGAATGTGGTGGGAAGCTCGATAGCCCGTGAGTCGGATCATGTGCTGTATACCTACGCCGGCCCGGAAATCTGCGTGGCCAGCACCAAAGCTTACATCACCCAGTTGGCGGTGCTCTACCTCATCGGCGTGTACCTGGCCCAGCTTGAAGGGCGTATCACTGACGAACTCGCCGCACATTACGTACATGGTATCCAAGCCCTGGACAAGAACGTCGAGGATGTGCTGAAACAAGAGGATGAGATCAAGTTTCTGGCCGATAAGTTATACAAATCGACCTGTTTCTTCTATCTTGGCCGCGGGTTTGACTTTGCCGTCTCTCTGGAGGCCGCCCTCAAACTTAAGGAGATCAGCTACATCCACGCCGAGGCATATGCCGCTGGTGAGATGAAGCACGGACCGTTGGCGCTTGTGGAAGAGGGTGTGACCGTAGTCTGCTTCGCCACTCAGCCCAACACCTTCGATAAGATGATCAGCAATGTGAAGGAAGTCAAAGCACGCGATGGTTATGTTCTGGCAATAGGTCATCAGAAGGACTACGACCTGTTATCGCAAGTGGCCGACTCCGTGTTGGTCATACCTGACTGCCCACCGGAGTTCGCCCCGCTGGTCTCCATCGTGCCGATGCAGATACTGGCCTACTACATCGCCCTGCTGCGTGGATGCTCGATTGACCAGCCGCGCAACCTGGCAAAGAGCGTGACCGTAGAGTAGCATCACGACCTGTTTCAACTACCTATTATCGGTCGGATCACTCAGATCCGACCGATTTTTTCTTATCCCCTACCTATCGGATATACTAGCCGTAGTATGATTCCTCTCCAATAGAAGGTCAAATATGAACATATTCAGTACCACAAGCCTGCTGATCACCGTCATCGCTGCGATGTTCAGTTGCGCTGCATCCTGTGCTCCAGATCATGTGACGACATCGGACCAAAGCGTCGTCGATGATGCGTTCGTGCATGGTTACACGCATAACATGGTCACCGATGTGATTGATGGGAAAAACTACCGCACCATCTCCATCCAGTGCGTAAACACCGGAACCCATATCGATAACTTCGATAACGAGTTCCGAGGCTTCTCTGTCTGGACACGCGACCTCTACTGGGGCGGGTTGGGATGGTTCCAAGCCGGTGGACCGGAGGTGATCAACCGTTACAAAACATCATTGCAGGCGCTCATCACCTGCAAAAACCGCAACAAAGCGGATGGTCATGTGGCCAACTGGCCGTTGAACAACGGACGGTACTACATCCCGCAGGCATGGTGTACCGGTGGTGCGATAGCAGAGGGTTTCTACCCCTACGATTCCGAATCTCAAGCCGATTTCCTGCTGCTGGCCCATATGTATTGGAAAGTCAGCGGGGATACTGAGTATATCGCCTCCATCTGGGATGACATCATGTATGTCACCAAGAACATCGAGGTCATGGACACCAACGGCAACTCGCTGCCCGACAACCTGTGGGGGTCGTATGACTACCAGGGATTGGGCCAGGACCAAGAGGAGCCGCTGATGTCCGCCAAGGCGAGTGCCGCCTACAAGGCTGTTTCCGAGCTGGCAAAACTGACCGGACATACGGACGAAGCGAAACGGCTGTCGGCTTTGGCTGCCAAGGTACGCAAACAGCTCAACAAGCCCGTCAGCGAGGGCGGACTGTGGAATCCCCTGCCCGATGGCGGTGGTTACTATGTGAACTTCCGATCCATCAAGAAGGGCCATGAGTCCATCGATGAGAAGTTCATCCCCTACGAAAACCTGGTGCCGATGTTCTTCGGCATGATGGAAAAGAAGCAGATCGCCTCCGTGTTCAGCATATTGGACGGCGGCTTCAGTAAATACTACGACCTAAAGTGGGGCCCAATGTACGTCGCCCCAGCGGCCCATACCTCGAACAGCGTGATCGACTGCTCGACCACCCCCTGGCTGGGATTTCTGGACGTCTACCTGCGCAGCAAAAATGGCTGGACGAACAACCGGTCACGAATCTACAAAATGCTGATGGACCACGCCTACGACATCCCTGCTGCGCCTTTCACCGAAGGAGCAGGAATTGAGGGCAACCTCACCGGCGGCGCGGGCCGAGCCTGGGATAACGGCAACTTCTTCCACTGCCTGATCAACGGCATCTACGGCGTGGAGAAGACCGCCGACGCGATCATTCTCACCGCACCCACGCCCATGACCGACTTTCCGCTGACCGAGCTCAAGGCCATTCAGTGGCATGAAGCGCAGTATGACATCAAATGGTTGGGCGAGGGTTCGAAGATCGCCGGCGTCACCTTGGATGGCGTGCGGGTGGCCTCTTCCGCAGGGCGGTACCGGCTGACCAAGCGGAGCGAGGTTCACAGCGTGGTGGTGAAGCTGAGGTAGGTAAGGTGTAGGGGCATGGCGTGCCGTGCCCACATTTATGTGCAGTGTGCCGCAACGTTTGTAGGGGCGGGGTTCCCCCGCCCTGGGCGCGGAGACCGCGCCCCTACCGATGTATGCACCGTAAGGGGCAACCACGGGGGGCTGCCCCTACGCAATGTTTGGGCACGGCACGCCATGCCCCTACCGATTCACACCCACCCATTGTCGACACTTCCTGCGTATTTCAGTAAACTGAATCTAGACGGCGGGAATATCGCGCTGTCACGTACTTATACCTATGTTGCATCGTCCAGGAGGCCTTCACTTGGTCACTCAGCAAACCGCATATAAACCGTCAGAGCGTATCATGGCGCTGCGTCAGCGCGTCATGAGTCAGCATCCGGAGCTGTTCTTCGGATGGTCGCGCACCTATCTGTATATGAAGGGCTGGGAGGCCGCAGCCGCCCATTCGCTACCGTTGCGAAACGGTCTGGCGCTGAGCCATGTGATAGAGAACATGCCGCTGGTGGTGCATGATGGCGAGATACTGGTGGGTGAGCACGGCAACGTGGCTGGCGACTGGCGGCAGATATGCAACTTCTACCGCGAACTGCCTGAGGACACCTACACGGCCATCCGAGACAGCAACCTGCTGGAGACGGAGCAGACCGAGCTGGTCGACTGGCTGAAGTCCAAGCCGTTCAGCTTCATGAGTATGGCGCCGGTGGCCGGGTATCCCGAGGAGTTGGTGAAAGGCTGCGAAGCCGGCGTGCTGATGGGCTTCGGCACCGACCTCAACCACAGCATCCGCGGCTACGAAAAAGTGCTGCAACTGGGTTTTTCGGGCTTGGCTGAAGAGGTCGAACGCAAAATCGCCGCACTGGATCCGACCGATCCTGAGCTGCCGACCAAAATGAACTGCCTGCAGGCGTTCCATCACATCTGCACCTCAGCGATGCAGCTCGGTAACCGGTATGCCGACTTAGCGCGCGAGAAGGCCCTGCTCGCGAGTTCGTCGGAACAACAGGCGGAGTGGGCTGAAATCGCCGAAGTTTGCGAACGCGTGCCCGCCTACCCCGCACGAACCTTCCGCGAGGCAGTGCAAGCGCTCTGGTTCGCGCACATGATCACCATCTGGGAAGACGGCGTGAATGCCAACGGCATCGGTCGTCTCGACCAGTTCCTCTACCCCTACTACCAGAACGACATCGAGATGGGTGTGATGAGCCGTGACGAGGCCGCCGAGATACTCGCCGCGCTGTGGGTGAAGCTCTATCAGGCCTACGATGTACAGCAGATGATGCTGGGCGGGCAACTCTCCGATGGCACCGACGCTGTGAACGAGTTGAGCTACCTGGCTCTGGACGTGACCGAAGGGCTTGATTTCACCCGTTGCCTGTCCGCCAGACTGCACCGCGGCTCTCCAAAGAAGTTCGTCGCCCGATGTGTCGATCTTCTGGCCAAAGGTGGCGGAGTGCCGTTCTTCTTCAACGATGAGGTGCTGATCCCCGCGCTCACCGAAAAAGGCATTTCGCTGGAAGATGCGCGCGGTTACGCCGCCATCGGCTGCGTGGAGATCACCATCCCCGGCAAGGCATCGCCCCACGCCGTGAGCAACTGGATCAACACCGCCAAATGCCTGGAGCTGGCGCTGAACAACGGCGTGGACATCCGCACAGGTGTGCAGGTCGGCCCGATGACCGGGCTGCTTGAGGAGTTCCAGTCGATCGATGAGGTTTGGAACGCCTACCAACGGCAGTTTGAACACTTCGCCCGACTAGCCGTGCTGGGATCGAATACCGCGGACATCGCGCACAGGCACCAATACCGGCTGCCCTACCTCTCACTGCTCACCGATGACTGCGTGACGAGTGGCCGCGACATCATTGAGGGCGGGGCCCGGTATAACTACCATAGTTCCGCCGTGCTGGGGATGCCCAATGTGGCCGACTCCCTGGCGGCGGTGCAGCAGGCGGTGTTTGAGCAGAAGCTGATCAGCCCCGACCGGCTTGTAGAGATG
Organism: Armatimonadota bacterium; assembly: GCA_963677485.1. Classification (GTDB taxonomy): domain Bacteria; phylum Armatimonadota; class HRBIN16; order HRBIN16; family HRBIN16. The sequence goes on from OY781964.1 coordinate 5,191,562, forward strand.
CTGAAGAGCAACTACGAGGGCGATGAAACGCTGCGCCAGATGCTGCTTCACAAGATGCCCAAATACGGCAACGACATCGAGCTGCCCGACCACTACGCGGCCGAGGTCTCCCGACATGCCTGCGAGTTCCTCGCCGGATGCAAGACCGTGGACGGCGGCAGCTACTTCGTGCATCTTTTCTCGTTTGTGATGATGCTCAACCTGGGCAAGCTGACGGCTGCGACCCCTGACGGCCGCCTGTGCGGTGACCCTCTGGCGTATAGTCTCAGTCCGGCACAAGGGCGGGACAAAGAAGGCATCACCGCGGCTCTTCAGTCGCTGGCTAAAATCCCCCACCATCTCGCCGCGGCGAGTTCATCGGCGATACTCGACATCGACCCCAGCCTGCTGAGCACCATCGGCAAGACCGCCTTCGCCAGCCTGATCACGGCGGCCATCGAGATGGGCGTGGGCCAGATGCAGTTCAATGTGGTGGACGCCGCCACCCTGCGCGCGGCTCAGAGCAACCCCGACCGTTACCGCAACCTGAGCGTGCGCGTGTCGGGATTCAGCCAGCAGTTCTGCCTGCTTGACCCTGAAATGCAGGAACACATCATCGCCCGCACCAAACACACGAGGTAACAGATGCTCGGTCAGATTTTCGATATTCAGCGCTTCTGCACGCATGACGGACCGGGTATCCGCACCACCGTTTTCTTCCAGGGCTGCCCGCTGCGCTGCCGGTGGTGCCATAACCCGGAATCGCGCAAAATGGAGCCGGTCATCGCCTTCTACGCCACCAAGTGCATCCACTGCGGGCGGTGCTTTGAGGCCTGCCCGAACGGCGCGATTGAGGCCACAGATGAGCATGTGAACCGCGAGCTCTGCCAGAAATGCGGTAAGTGCTCCGAGGCCTGCCCCACTGAGGCGCTGCAGCTCATCGGCCGCCAGGAGAGTGTGGAGCAGATCGTGGCCACCGTGCTGCGCGACCTGCCCTTCTACAAGACCTCCGGCGGCGGTGCCACGCTGTCGGGTGGAGAGCCGTTCTTCCAGCCGGAGTTCACGCACGCGCTGCTGAGCGATTTGAAGCGCAACGAGATATCCACCGCGGTGGAGACCTGCGGGGCCGTGCCCTGGGAGCGCATCGAGAGGTCATTGGAGCTCATCGACCTGTTCCTGTATGACTGCAAGATCATGGATTCGGCCAAACATGCGGAGTATTGCGGCGCGAATAACAGCCTCATCCTGGAGAACGCCCGCCGCATCGCGAAGGCTGGCAAAACTATTGTGCTGCGCACCCCAATCATCCCCGGCATCAACGACTCGGCTGATGATATCCGGCAACTAGGCGAGTTCGTGATGTCGTTGCCCGGCAACGCCTCGCTAGAGCTGATGCCCTACCACGCCATCGGCAGCGGGAAGTATGTGGCCATCGGTCTGCCCGAGCCGCTGCCCGGCGTGCCCTCGCTGGACAACCTGGACTACGTGCTGGAGCCCCTCGTGGCCATGGGCGTGGAAGCCCGGCTGTCGTAGGGCGGGCGGTTTGACAACGGGGCGGGCGCAGTAAAGGGTAGTTTGTTGCTTAGTGTGTTACATATCGCCCTGCGCACCGAAATTCTGATCGATGATCATATAGTCAAACAAGTTGACGTGCCCGTCGCCATCTAGGTCAGCCATGGGGTCAGATGAGCCGAATTTGGAATCGAGAATAACGAAGTCGAATAGATTAATCTGCCCATCCCCATCTGAGTCGCCATTTACCAGCATGATATTCAAGCTGTCACCTGGCGAAACACTTGAAGTCTTAGTGGCCAAAAAGTGTGGGCTGCTCACACGTAGGCTATACGGCGGTTGTAGGTAGGACGACAGAACGAAGCTACCGTTGCTTTGCGGTATGAGGCTGAGGCACTGAGAAAGACCAGGATTAGAAGCACTGGTGACTATGGCCGTGAGTTGCTGTGATGATATCTCGCCTGAGAAACCTCCTAGTTGAACTTGCCCGGACATAGTGTGCGCGTTGCGAATCGCAACGGTACTAGAACCACCTGCTGCAACAATCACAAAGTTCCTATTCGGTTCAGGGACGATGCTATAGCCAGAACTGTCCCATCCAAAGTTGACAACAGAACCGTCGCGTTTTAATCCTACAGAGTGCCGTCGTGCCGCAGCTATTCCGATAAAGTCCTGGTTGGGGATAGGCAAGTCGCATTGACCGAATTTATTCCAACCCCAACTCACTACAGTGCCATCAAGTTTTAGCCCGATCGAGTGACTCTCAGATGACGAAATTGCTATGAAATCCTGGTTTGGGCCGGGAACACTACATTCATTGTTTTGGTTACTACCCCAGCAAACCACAGTTCCGTTTCGTTTTAACCCAGCGGAAAACTTGGAGCCTACCGTCACAGCGATAAAGTCTTGGTTAGGCTCTGGTGCGTCGCATTGTCCATAGAGGTTCCAGCCCCAGCAGACTATCGAACCGTCTCTCTTCAAACCAGCAGAATGATGTTCGGTTGCCGCGACGGCTACGAAGTTTAGGTTAGGTGCGGGAACTGTGCATTGCCCATATGCATCATCGCCCCATGCCAAAACAGAACTGTCTGACTTCAAACACATCGTGTGACGACCTCCGGCTGCGACGGCGACAAAATTCTGGTTTATAACCGGCACCTCGCATTGCCCAGCATCGTTATCTCCCCAGCATTCAACGGAACCGTCTTGCCTCAATCCGATAGAATGACCAGCCCCAGATGAAACAGCTATGAAATCTGCATTGTGCGCAGGAGAACTGCTCGAATTTTGGCCCCATGTGACTACGGTACCATCCCTTTTCAAACCTACCGAATAGTCCGGACCGCCAGCAACCGAAATGAAATCTACATTCGGATCTGGTACATCGCATTCACCGAAATCATTATCACCCCAACAAACAACAGAACCATTTTCTAACAACCCAACAGTGTGATCAGATCCTGCTGCTACTGAACGATAGTGTTGGTTCGGTTCAGGTATGGTGTTTTGGTTAAACCTAATATCACCCCACCCTACTATCGAACCGTTAGCCTTCACGCCGCCGGAGGTATTGGCGCCTGCCCAGACTGCCACAAAGTTATTGTTTGCTGGAGGCACATTACATTGGGTATGACTATTATCACCCCAGCAAACCACGCTTCCATCTCTTTTAAGTCCAACTGTGTGATTTCCTTGTGCAGTCACTGACTGAAAGTTCGCGTTCGGAAGCGGCACATCGCATTGGCCGTAATAGTTGTCACCCCAGCAAACTACTGCTCCATCACTTTTAAGTCCGACTGAATGGTTGTCGCCAGCAGTAACGGCAATGAAGTCTTGATTAGGAAGAGGTACAACACTTTGCCCATATCTGGAACGACCCCAGCAGATAACTGTTCCGTTACGCTTTAAACCGACTGTGTGTGAGCTGCCTGCAGCTACACCAATGTAGTCATTAACTGGTGTCGGCACATTACATTGGCCCTCAAGGTTACCACCCCAGCAAACAATGGAACCATCTCGCTTTAATCCGGCGATGTGGTCTGAGCCCGCGGCAATGGCGGAGAAGCCGCTCATATCGCCTGGGATCACACGCCGGGAACCCCATGATTCAATTGTGCCTGTTTGCGAGATTCCAGGGTTGCCCGGTATCAGCATTAATAAACAGAATACTAACAATACTCGTTTGTTCATACTGGCATTACACATGTGATGACCTCACTTTGTCGATTTTGCGGACGCTAAATAGGTGCGTTTTCACAGATATTGTACCTTACAAAATGAGGAGAGTGGAGTCACTAATACCACGTTTGTTGAAAATCAACTAGATTGCGCTTGATACCGACTGTTGAATCCACATAGACACGTAATCCAGACAATATAATACTGTGTCAAAATCATTGACTTTATGAATGCTGCTGTGCTACAGTTAATCTACATGCAAAGCGTTCTTTTCGGCATGAACGGTGCCTAAGTATTCGACCGACCTCATTCGGTTTATTTAGAAGCGAGACCGTACACCGTAATACTAATGATAATGTAATGCTGGAGAAATGACCTATGAACCTTCGCGCTGTTACCGTTACTGAGATACTGGGAGCCGTTGTGATAGTTGCGGGCTTAACAGCCATTTTGTCACCAGCATTGTCGCAGGCTCGTGAAGTCCAAAGGTCACCGAGAGCCATTTGCTTAAGTAATCTGAAAGAAATAGGAACTGCTTTAAAGTTATATGCCGATGATTACAATGGCGCATACCCAAATGGTTGCTACACAGGTGGAGATATTGATGAAGATACGGTTCTCGATGGACCACGAGCTTTTCCTAAGAACTGGTTGGTAGACCCATTCGTGACTGAAGAATCGCAATTAGATTATGGCTGTTACGGGTATAGATTCTACAAATTTCTGATGAATATCCAGTTGAAGCATTTTATCAAGAATCGCAGCATTTTCTATTGTCCTAGTTCGGAAATACTAGCGACCACCGCTAACATGGACAAAGGCAATCAGACTTACTATTGGGTACCGAACTGGATATATAACAGTCCTGGAATCGGGTGGAAGCAGGTGAATTACGGCACTCCTACAAACCCTGTATTCCGTAACCTAGAGACAGACCCGTTTGGGGAGGAAAGCAACTGGATATCGGAACGTATGATTTTCGCCGAGTGGGGCGTGATGGGATGGGATGGCCCTGACGCACATAACGATCAGAATGAACCCTTTTTCGGGCGTTTTGAGAACTGTAATCACCTCCAGGGATACAACGCGCTTTTCTTTGATGGGCATGTCATGATGCAAAAGTTTGGTGGAAAATGGAAAACGACACCCGCCACTGGTTGGGGAGAAAAAGGACTACCGGCAGGTAGCGCTTATTAGGAATATCTGCTGTACCGTCTCCGTCAGGTTTGATCGCTTAACAGCATATGGCCCCTCAGGTCTCCACCGCGGTGGAGACCTGAGGGGCCGTGCCCTGGGATCGCATCGAGAAGTCGCTTGAGCTCATCGACCTGTTCCTTTATGACTGCAAGATCATGGATTCGGGCAAACATGCGGAGTATTGCGGTGCCAACAACACTTTGATCCTAGAGAACGCCCGCCGTATCGCGGAGTCTGGCAAAACAATAGTGCTGCGCACCCCCATCATCCCCGGCATTAACGACTCGGTCGATGATATCCTGCAACTGGGTGAGATCGTGATGTCGCTGCCCGGCGTGCCCTCGCTGGACAATCTGGACTACGTGCTGGAGCCCCTCGTGGCCATGGGCGTAGAGGCCCGGCTGTCGTAGCGGGCGGGCGGTTTGACAACGGGGCGGTTATGTGACGAGTGGTAGGAAGTGCTCTGCTGTCCATAGATCGGGACCGTTAGCTCAGTTGGTAGAGCATTTGGTTCTTAGTCAATGGGCAACATAGACCCTTGTTACTCGACAGATACCGCACTTCAAACTCCACTAAAACTACATGTAGCATATAATGCTATGAATAGACACCATCATTCGACTTTATCAATCGGTCATTACTGTAGTGTTTCGTTCACCCCGATGCTATTAAGCAATGCAGCGAATTGGTCTTTTTCTGCTCTTAACTTGCTAATGATATACTTCGCCGCCGTAACCATTTCCGGAACTTCGATTGGCATAGACCCTCGTTCGATGGTTCCCGATAAATGCGAGTACTCATTATTTATCCTCTCTGATAATATGACGGGTATTTTCCCTTCTCCAAAAAACTTCTCCATCTTGCAGTGATCCGATGATGCATCTGGATATCGATAATAGAGGTATATTTCCATAAATTTCCTAGCGTTATTTCCGAAATTGTCGCTAATCGGGTTACACTATACCAGCCCATTCGGCATGTGTGAGCCACCCATGTTCGGCATGACTATACCACTCTAGCCGTGTTTCGATGCCCCTGACCGCCTAAATGATAGACACAGTTTTATCAGGAGGGCATACATGGAAAGGCTAAGAATGCAGATCATAGAAGAGATCATATTCCGACTGCGGCGTGGGCAGTCCCAACGAGCGATTTCTCGTGACACGGGCTGCGCTCGTAACACCGTCAGCCAATACGCACAGTGGGCTTCTCGACTTGGATACCTGGCTCCAGATTCAGATATGCCGAGTATGGAGGCATTTCGTGACACCTTACCGCAGCGCAAACGACGCAGTAATGTGTCTAGTGCTGAACCATACCGCGAAATCATCGAGACCTATCTCCAGACTCACATAGAGGCAGTGACCATCCACAACAACCTCAAACGACTATACGGGTTTACCGGTAGCTACTCTTCGGTTATTCGCTTCATTAACGGACTGACCCCCAAAGAGCAGTTGGCCATTATACGTCTAGAGACAGACCCAGGAAAACAGGCCCAGGTTGACTTCGGATTTGTGGGGCAAATGAAGGACCCCGCAACAGGCAAGATGCGTTCAACGTATGCCTTCTTGATGACGCTATCACACTCTCGACATCAATATGTGGAGTTTGTATTCAATCAAAGGATACCCACATGGGTGAACTGCCATATCAACGCCTTTGAATTCTTCGGAGGCGTTCCAGAGGAACTTGTGATAGACAATCTAAAGTCAGCGGTTCTCAAAGCAGATATATACGACCCTGTCATCTCGGAGCCGTATCGGCAACTGGCCTTGCACTACGACTTCCTCATTCATCCGTGTAGAGTGAGAACCCCGGAGCATAAAGGAAAAGTGGAAAACGGGGTTCATTACGTGCAGCGAAACTTCATTGCAGGCCGGGAGTTCATGGATATCGACGAAGCGAACCTGCTTGTGAAGACCTGGATCACCCAAGAGGCAGGTCTGCGTAACCATGGAACCACACATAAACAGCCATTGGCGCAGTTCAATCAGGTAGAGAAGAGCACGCTTAAGTCATTACCAGACACGGAATTTGATCTCATTGAAGTTCGTAGTGCGAAAGTCCATCGGGACTGTCATGTTACAGTGTATGGTTCTTACTATTCCGTGCCCTACAGCTACATAGGCAGCCAAATGGACGTGCATCTGCACGAACGAGTGGTGCAGATATATGATAACGACCATAAACTAGTTGGAACACATCAAAGAGCGACACAACAAGGGCAGCGCATTACCCGCATGACTGATTACCCAACACATAAAGTGGCCTATATGGTTCTTTCAATCGAGAATTGCCTGGAATTAGGGCATGACATCGGCCCCAGTTGTGTTACGGTGCTTAATGCTTTGCTGGCTGACAGGCCTGTAGACCGAAGACAATCCGTGAAGAGGATCGTCCGGCTAGTTCAAACGTACAGCAGTAGTCGCCTGGAAGCGGCCTGCGCACGCTCTCTCTATTACCAAGATGGTAGTTACCAACGCATTGCTAAGATACTGAGGGCCGGTACAGATCACGAGCCAATGGGAATAACATCTTCTCTTCCCCCTAAAAAAGACTACCTCTTCGCTCGTAGTGCCGACGAATTCATTTTGGTCAGTAATGCTGACACCAATATGGAGGTAGAAGCGTGTTAACTCACACACTGCTACCCAAGCTCAGGCAACTCAGATGGTCTGGCATGGTTGATAGCCTCGAAGAGAGAGCGGAGCTAGCCCGTGAGCAAAAGCTCTCACCAACGGAGTTCCTTGCGTTATTAGTAGATGATGAGCTTGAGCGACGCAGCCAAACTAAACAGGTAAAGATGGAGAAGGCGGCCTGTTTCGAGAACACGAAACTGCTGTCCCACTTCGACTTCAACGCTGTACCTACCCTTGATCGTTCGCTGGTAAGGGAGATGGCGACCTGCCAGTTAATCGCTCAACATGCCAACTGGCTGGTGTGTGGTCCCACTGGTGTGGGCAAGACACATCTAGCCACCGCCATAGGTTATGAGGCCATTAAGCGAAGCTACAGTGTTTATAACAGTTCTGTCCACAAGTTGCAACAGGAGATGTTTGCGGCCAGGGCAGACGATGCTTATACGCGGTTGATTAAGAAATTGGTCAACGTTGACCTCCTGATACTCGACGACTTTGGTCTTCGCCCCATCACAATTCAGGGAGCGGAAGACCTCTACGAGATCATCCACCAGAGATACGAGAAGGGCAGTATTGTATTGACATCTAATCGGGCTCCCTCCGAATGGCCGGAGATGTTTGGCGACTCTCTTCTCGCTTCAGCTGCTATGGACAGATTGACTCACCATGCCCGGGTGACTGTTGTCACCGGTGAGAGCTATCGCCAAAGGCAGCGCAGAGGGGAGGTAAGCAAGCCGGATAATGCATCCGTAGAGTGAGATACCGACGCATCCAACACTTACATTGGGCAATGAACACGAACTAGTCAAGTGGTATACATATGCCGAACATGGGTGGTAGTAATAAGGTGACTATTGACATAAGGGTTACCGGAGTGGTTCCAATTGGAAAACTTGGAATTCCAATTTCCATTCCAATTACTTTTATATATAAAATGGAAAATTGGAAACTGGAATGAAGCATAAGACTGAAGCGTAGCTGAGGGAGAGGGGGAGAGATTTATCTCCCCTCCTCGACTGAAGCTAAACACGTTGTCATTGTCGTTGTTTCTCCCTTTCTAAGGAAAATCAACAACCAACGAACTATAAATCCCTCTTCTGACATCCACAAACTGCTATTTGTACCACTTTTAATAGAAATTGTCATGTTATATGTAGAATGCAAATTCATGTTGCCTAACCAATCACCATGTTTCACAACGTTGAGGCCTTATTGGAACTAATAATGTAGAACACCTTATAGGAGGTTACCCCAAATGGTAACAGTATCGAAATTCATGAACATCTGGGATCAATACTACAACTGCGAACTAGAAAATACCGAACAACTAATTGACGATTGGAATGGCCTGAACAAGAGAGGACAAAGGACGGTGTATCGCAAGATAGAATCGGACAGGAACTACACACTGGAGGAATTTGAAATGGCTATAGTAGGCGAAGAACTTGATGATGACTTTGAGATAATCCCTGCATCTGAGTGTAAAGGAAAAAGCTTAGTAGAGTTATCGCAAATGACGATAAGCCCAATCACTGAGTTACCTATACTCGGGGTGTACGGCACTAATCTCATGTTCATGGAAAGAAGGACCATGATTACCGCTGGTCCAAAGAGTTGCAAGAGTAAGTTCATACTGGAAAACTTGTTCGAGTGGTGTAATCTGACAGATGTAGTCATTTTCAGCGAAGAGCCAGACGCTGTGTGGGCCACCAGAACTCAAGAGCTTATATCCAAAGGAAAGCAAATCCCAAGTAACTGCACCATCTACAACAACTCCAAATACAACATGAGACACATCGTGTATCAAGCCAAGCACATGAAGCCAGGACAGATCCTTGTGGTTGACACACTGCGAAAGTTTTCCGATTGTGTTGATGAGAACAGTTCGGTCGCTGTTCACAAGGCCTTCAATCCGCTACTCGATGCAGCCAAAGATTCGCGTATCACATTGATTGCACTTCAACACTCAGGAAAGGCTGCTGCTGAGTCAGGAAAGAAAGATGCTGTGAATGCTTCTGCAGGCAGTAATGCACTTCCCGGTATGTTTGACGCTACAGTTCAGATTATCCCTACGGCTAACACAATCAAGATCAATGGCAAGAATCGTGATGCACGATGTCAGTCAGCCACCATCAAATGGATAGATGACCTGATGGTCCTATCAATCGATAAATCCAAATCCATTAACGCAGACAAGAGCACTATCAAGGAAACCATACCTGATAATAAGCCGAATAGGATTTACAGAATCCTAGGTGAAGATTGGATCACTGCCAAAGACGTCACTGATCTGTTAAACGGTGAATGCGGTATCGATTCTGTACTCTGTAATATGGCGAAAGCAGGAATAATTGAGAAAGAACTTCCAGGTGGTTCTAAGGGTCAACGATACCGACGACCTATGAATAAGCCAGATAACAAGGAGTGCAAATAGATGAGTAAACCAATCACCATAGAGCTGTTCATTCCATATCACAATGAGATTGTAAAGGTACCAGCAGTGAAAACTGATGGAACTGTGTATGTCCGAAAGGACATGATGCACTCAGCCAAGATATCACAGTGTGATCCAGACTGCATAGGGCCTGACAAGTGCAAAGGGTGTCGATACTACATGCACATGGTGGATGGTGCAGACCATAAATTGGTCGATGATGGTAAATATTACAAACTCGTGTTCCTGCCAGATCCTTTTGGAGATTTCTAAATGACACAATAAACAAGTAGCTTTACCAGCTTGTACTTTATAACCCCCCTCTATCATAATCTAGATAGAAAGGGGGTTCTTTACATGACTAAGCTTTACGCCATCGCAGTTCAACAGGAGTGTAGGTATGTGGTCCTAAAGGATCCATACAATATCCCATTACGCTTCGTCCGAAAGTGGCACGCCGCACGCTACATCTCTTCCCATGGAATTACCAAGGCAAAGGTAGTGTGCCATGAATGCTGAGATCATAGAGTGCCTTGACGGTGTTGATTTAGTAGCAACCATAGCAGACTGTGAATGGGTAGGCGACATCGTCACCATCACCTACATTATCGACTCAAGAAGGATAGTCAGTTCGGAATACATATGGAAGCCATACAGCCCTAAATCACTTCTCGTCCATGATATTCAACTCATAAGCGACGTCTACCTTCCACTCAGTGATAGAAGGGAATGCTACATAGATACAGAGGATGTGCTATACGTTGTGGGAGACTGCGTGGTCATCATGCTGGAAGTGGCAGGTGGGCAAATCTACGCCAAGTGTCCAAGACGTAGGAGACAACTTCCGGTTAAATACTACCGTGGATCTACCGTACTCTGTAACAAGATTCTGGACGTCATCGCATACTGCAGTCTACGAGGTGAAAGCATAGCTTTCACTACCATGGATGCAATAGTCGGCAAATATATAGAAACTGAGCAAGTCAAGGATGCAGTGATGGATCTGTTTCTGAGGGGGTTAGTCAAGATCAGCAAGTGTGGCAGTGAGGATGACCGGATGCTTTACCTTTCAGACAAAATAGGTATGGAGCCATGATAGTCAGGAATGGTGGGATGCGAGTGTTCTATGATTTGGACTTGGAACCACTTCCATCAGAAGGAGCTTTAGGATATGGATACCTCACTCTGAAGAATTGCGGACACTTCTGCATAGCCGATTCGCTCTTACTAGTATGCTGTCGATGTTTACTGAAATTCCCTGAGTGCCCTGTATGCATGGAAGGGTTCTGTGAGGATCAATTGCGACCTATTGATTCGAGTGATTCGTAGAGGTTCAAAATGAAGGAAGAAAGGGGATAGTTGCTATATTCAAGCACGAATTCGCGCGGTGAAAAAATGGTGGACCGTGGGAGACTCGAACTCCCGACCCATTGATTAAGAGTCAATTGCTCTACCAACTGAGCTAACGGTCCACATTAACGGTCAGCAGAGTGCTCACCGAAGGATATAATACCACAAATCGCGCTGAGAATCGAGGGTTCGTTTCGCATGGGGCAAAAATAGATCATGATAGTTGCCTCCTGCAATATATTGAGGTGTCATATGCAAAGATGGCCCAATTCCAAATATATGTGTTATATGCGTTTCCAAGTAGGTTTATATGGTGTATACTGATGTCATAACGACACATCACGGAAGGTAATCACCACCGTGTCCAACAAAGGAGTTCAGCCCATGTCTCGGTTATTTGCGTTAATGGCATCTACAAGTCTCGTATTACTCATGCTGTTGGTAACGGCATTGCCAGTATATGCCGTTGACACGACCCCAACCATTTCCTCATTCTCTCCAACTGCAGGCAGAGCGGATGCAAATGTGGTAATCGCTGGCACGTATTTTACAGCAGCATCAGTTGTCAGATTCAACGGCACTCTCGTAACAGAACGCACAGTGAATAGCGCAACAAAAATTACCGCGACTGTGCCTCCAGAAACAACATCCGGTAAATTGACAATAACTACTACCTATGGTACAGCAACAAGCACAGATGCTTTTTATATAGCACCAACGATCATTTTATTTGCTCCAACGAAATTCGTCGGGGGAGAGATTATCACAATCACAGGAAAGGAGTTATCCAGTGCTGTGAAGGTGATGCTCACCCCGTCACCAGGAACCGGTACGATGCTGTGTGATTTTACTGTAGTCAACGACACAACAATCACTGCAGTAGCCCCAAATGTATATGGTGAAAATACGGGCACATTATCGGTACAAACACTAGGTGGCACAGCCACAGGGTCAGCACAATTTACCGTATTCCGGCCACTTATGCTGGAGTTTAAGGTAGACCTTGGCGGCGGATATATTGGCCCCCTAAGTGATGTTGCGCTTAACTACAAAGTCATTGGTCCTCGTGAGTATTCGGGTATATTGTCACCTAATCCAAATGACAACCACTATTATGCGATTTATACTCTCATTCCGGGGAACTACAACATCACTATAGGTGGTAGGCACTGGTTACAACGAAGATTTGTTTCAGTCAACATAATAAAGGGCACCGATATTAATGTTTCACTAGCAAATGGCGATGCCAATGGAGATGGACAGGTAAACCTGTTTGACTTTGTAGTCTTGGACTCCAAATTCAACAAAAGTGATACTATGGCGGATTTGGATGGTGACGGTGCCGTAACACTATTTGACTACACGATCATCGACCAGTTCTTTGGAGCTCAAGCCGATCTGTAACTAACTACGATAGCTTGACTACCCCTTCAGACATTAGGGGGTATAGCGTTATGAAATCTGTTTTGTAGGACATCTATCCAGATACTCGAAATGCAGATGAAATGACTCGAATATATAGTTCGATTAAGATAGCCGAGTATATCTATATTACAACCACTGTTGATGGGTCTTTGTGTTAAAATGTGAAACCAAGTTGTACTGATGACGACCCAAGCCAAGCAGATGCTTAGATGATATCCGCGTACAAGGAGAATCAACGATGATCACCAAGTTTTTAAATGTAGACAATCTTGCTGTTTTTCAGGGGTTCGTGTGGGACAGTTCAGTTTTAGACAATACGGGGAAACCACTACAGTTTCTGGACATAAATATCATATACGGCAGGAACTACTCAGGTAAGACTACTCTGTCTCGGATTCTGCGAGCTATGGAAATGGGCACTATATCAAAAAGATACGACAATCCAACATTTTCTGTCGCATTTGACGATGGCTCTACTATCTCACAAAGCCAGATATCATCTAGAAACACGAACATCAGAGTGTTCAATGAAGATTTTGTGAGAGAAAATCTGCGGTTCATTAACAATCCAGAAGATAACATCGTGCCATTTGCAGTCCTTGGTGACAATAACAATACTCTTGAAGCAGAGATTAAAGCATTGGAACTAGATCTCGGCCGAAAAGATTACGAAAACGAAACCGGTCTATACTTACAACTCGCTACCGATATCAAGTCGTCAACTGATGCCTCGTTTGAGCATGTTACGGCAATCCGTCGTTTGGATGCTTTGCTAACAAGTAAAGCTACTGGAAGAGATACGGGGATCAAGTACAAACCAGCCAAATTCGGCGACCAAAACTACAACAAACCAAAACTAGAAAATGATATATGTATTGTGTTATCAGACACATATACGGTTCTCGAGGACGACCAGATATTGAAATATGAGTTATTGCTCAATGAGCGTGCTAAGCCAATGATAACGCCTCTTCAAAGTATAACGTTGTCGTGGCGGCCAATATGCGCAAAAGCCGAAAGCTTGTTAGGTCGCCAGATCGGCGTTTCTGCCAAAATCGCTGAGCTGTTACGTGATTCTGCATTGAACGAATGGGTTAGGAGTGGACGTGAGTTACATGAAGGTCACCGTGATACTTGTGCACTATGTGGTAACATTATCTCAAGTGAGCGTTGGAATATCATACACAACCATTTTGATGAGGAGACTAAAAATCTAGAGGACAACATTCATGAGCTTATTAAGAATATAGAAACTGAAATTACGTATGTTAATGAATGGTTTGCCATCGATGTTAATCACTTCTATTCTAAATATCATTCATGTATCATGGCGTTAGCTTCAAAATATAAACATGCATCGGAACAATATGTTTTACAATTAGAGCCAATTCTCGACCAGTTAAATCGGAGATTATCAGACATCTCTGCTCCTACAGTCTTTACGTGCCCAGCAGATTGTTCTCAGTTGCTGTCCAATGTCATAGCAGAATACGATGAAGTGCGTGAGCAGTCAAACCTTTTTACAACCTCATTGAGTACTTCGCAAGGAGATGCACAGACTGCTCTACGACTACATGAGGTAAGCAATTTCGTTGGAGCGATTAACTATACAGAGTTTGTTGCTGACATTTCGCAAAAACAGGAAAGACTGCATACAGCCACTATGAAAACGGATTATACAAAGAAGATTATCAGAGAAAAGGAAAAATGCATTCAAGATAAAAAGAGACTACTAATCGACGAAGAAAAAGGGGCACTGAAAGTTAATAGCTATCTATCGAGCTACTTTGGTCATCAGTTTTTGTCGCTCAGGGCAATTGAAGATGCTACGGATGGCATCAAAAATACACACTTTGAAATCGTGAGAGATGGCAAACACGCATATAACCTCAGTCAAGGTGAGTGTAACCTCATCGCTTTCTGTTACTTCATGGCCAAACTTGATGACGTGGAGACTAAGAATACTAATCCGATTATATGGATTGACGATCCAATATCGAGCCTAGATGGCTGTCAATAGTCACCTTATTACTACCACCCATGTTCGGCATATGTATACCACTTGACTAGTTCGTGTTCATTGCCCAATGTAAGTGTTGGATGCGTCGGTATCTCACTCTACGGATGCATTATCCGGCTTGCTTACCTCCCCTCTGCGCTGCCTTTGGCGATAGCTCTCACCGGTGACAACAGTCACCCGGGCATGGTGAGTCAATCTGTCCATAGCAGCTGAAGCGAGAAGAGAGTCGCCAAACATCTCCGGCCATTCGGAGGGAGCCCGATTAGATGTCAATACAATACTGCCCTTCTCGTATCTCTGGTGGATGATCTCGTAGAGGTCTTCCGCTCCCTGAATTGTGATGGGGCGAAGACCAAAGTCGTCGAGTATCAGGAGGTCAACGTTGACCAATTTCTTAATCAACCGCGTATAAGCATCGTCTGCCCTGGCCGCAAACATCTCCTGTTGCAACTTGTGGACAGAACTGTTATAAACACTGTAGCTTCGCTTAATGGCCTCATAACCTATGGCGGTGGCTAGATGTGTCTTGCCCACACCAGTGGGACCACACACCAGCCAGTTGGCATGTTGAGCGATTAACTGGCAGGTCGCCATCTCCCTTACCAGCGAACGATCAAGGGTAGGTACAGCGTTGAAGTCGAAGTGGGACAGCAGTTTCGTGTTCTCGAAACAGGCCGCCTTCTCCATCTTTACCTGTTTAGTTTGGCTGCGTCGCTCAAGCTCATCATCTACTAATAACGCAAGGAACTCCGTTGGTGAGAGCTTTTGCTCACGGGCTAGCTCCGCTCTCTCTTCGAGGCTATCAACCATGCCAGACCATCTGAGTTGCCTGAGCTTGGGTAGCAGTGTGTGAGTTAACACGCTTCTACCTCCATATTGGTGTCAGCATTACTGACCAAAATGAATTCGTCGGCACTACGAGCGAAGAGGTAGTCTTTTTTAGGGGGAAGAGAAGATGTTATTCCCATTGGCTCGTGATCTGTACCGGCCCTCAGTATCTTAGCAATGCGTTGGTAACTACCATCTTGGTAATAGAGAGAGCGTGCGCAGGCCGCTTCCAGGCGACTACTGCTGTACGTTTGAACTAGCCGGACGATCCTCTTCACGGATTGTCTTCGGTCTACAGGCCTGTCAGCCAGCAAAGCATTAAGCACCGTAACACAACTGGGGCCGATGTCATGCCCTAATTCCAGGCAATTCTCGATTGAAAGAACCATATAGGCCACTTTATGTGTTGGGTAATCAGTCATGCGGGTAATGCGCTGCCCTTGTTGTGTCGCTCTTTGATGTGTTCCAACTAGTTTATGGTCGTTATCATATATCTGCACCACTCGTTCGTGCAGATGCACGTCCATTTGGCTGCCTATGTAGCTGTAGGGCACGGAATAGTAAGAACCATACACTGTAACATGACAGTCCCGATGGACTTTCGCACTACGAACTTCAATGAGATCAAATTCCGTGTCTGGTAATGACTTAAGCGTGCTCTTCTCTACCTGATTGAACTGCGCCAATGGCTGTTTATGTGTGGTTCCATGGTTACGCAGACCTGCCTCTTGTGTGATCCAGGTCTTCACAAGCAGGTTCGCTTCGTCGATATCCATGAACTCCCGGCCTGCAATGAAGTTTCGCTGCACGTAATGAACCCCGTTTTCCACTTTTCCTTTATGCTCCGGGGTTCTCACTCTACACGGATGAATGAGGAAGTCGTAGTGCAAGGCCAGTTGCCGATACGGCTCCGAGATGACAGGGTCGTATATATCTGCTTTGAGAACCGCTGACTTTAGATTGTCTATCACAAGTTCCTCTGGAACGCCTCCGAAGAATTCAAAGGCGTTGATATGGCAGTTCACCCATGTGGGTATCCTTTGATTGAATACAAACTCCACATATTGATGTCGAGAGTGTGATAGCGTCATCAAGAAGGCATACGTTGAACGCATCTTGCCTGTTGCGGGGTCCTTCATTTGCCCCACAAATCCGAAGTCAACCTGGGCCTGTTTTCCTGGGTCTGTCTCTAGACGTATAATGGCCAACTGCTCTTTGGGGGTCAGTCCGTTAATGAAGCGAATAACCGAAGAGTAGCTACCGGTAAACCCGTATAGTCGTTTGAGGTTGTTGTGGATGGTCACTGCCTCTATGTGAGTCTGGAGATAGGTCTCGATGATTTCGCGGTATGGTTCAGCACTAGACACATTACTGCGTCGTTTGCGCTGCGGTAAGGTGTCACGAAATGCCTCCATACTCGGCATATCTGAATCTGGAGCCAGGTATCCAAGTCGAGAAGCCCACTGTGCGTATTGGCTGACGGTGTTACGAGCGCAGCCCGTGTCACGAGAAATCGCTCGTTGGGACTGCCCACGCCGCAGTCGGAATATGATCTCTTCTATGATCTGCATTCTTAGCCTTTCCATGTATGCCCTCCTGATAAAACTGTGTCTATCATTTAGGCGGTCAGGGGCATCGAAACACGGCTAGAGTGGTATAGTCATGCCGAACATGGGTGGCTCACACATGCCGAATGGGCTGGTATAGTGTAACCCGATTAGCGACATCCGCAATCACAGACGTCATTAAGAACAGGCAGTCCATTTGTGACCAGCTAAGGCAAACCGCCGTGGCAGGAATTCGTATGGACATCGCCGACATTAGTGTAAGCCTTTACATAGGCAAGGTGGATTTCATCGCAGAACCTGCTGACCGAATCGCTGATGAACTCATTACATCAATGTATGACAGGCATTTAGCTATGAGATGTGAGACCGCGGTCCGTGACTGGATTGTATGTGGTGCTGGGGGTATATTCCTCACTCCTTTCGGTCCACGTGCTTTACGGCCTGATGAAGCGAGTTGGACTGGATCTATCTTTGAACCAGAAGGATGTGTGCGTGAGTTCAAGATGTCACGAGTAGATGCAGCCAAGAGGTTCCATCGTAAACTCCCTAATGACAGCGACACCGTCACCATAACCGAAGTGTATGACGGCACGGATGTCATCTATTATATTGGTGAATTCAAGCTATGCACATTCAAGAACTGGAGATACACTCCACACTGGTTATTCGGGCTAGAGCGGCCTAGGCTGAATTCTACGCTTAATACACTGCCCATTTCAGTAATAGAAAGGGTAGCCGGTTTGTCCGATGCTTATGATTCCACCATCTATTCCATCGACCAGATATCAAAGCGGTCAGGTCTGGCCTTAGTGGATTCCACTATGCTGAAAGATCCTGAGAGTGCTGCCAATATCCATGAGCGGTATGAAGTGGTGGAAGTGGTGAGTTCTGAAAAGGGGTCAGCATTTAGTCCAGTTGAAAAACAGTCCATTAATGACCTAGTGGGTGGGTTCAACATTTTATCCAATGAGATCACAAGTCGGACCGGTGTGAATCCATACCAGCGTGGAATAGCTGCTCCAAGTGTTGACCTTGCCACTGAGAGTATAGCCATTCAGTCACAGTCAGGTGTGCGTTCCAGCTACTATGGGGACCGTGTAGCCAGATGGCTGGATGCTGTGATCAAGGATTACCGGTCCTACCTTTGCCGTCTACCTTCCAATGAGATTGAATATGTGGAGTTGGTTATTGACGGGGAACCTATTACATTCGGTCCTGCCACTCCTTACAAGAACGTGCTGGATGGAATCACTATAAGGCTTGCCACGGTGGGATATGCTGAAGCGATCCAACGAAGGCAGGAAACACAGGGACTGCTTCAGATGCTTAATGGCGCACCAGGTGTAAACACACAACTACTTGTTAAACGACTACTTAGATCATACGGACTTAACCCAGATGAGTATATGACTCCAGAACCAACCCCTGAACAGTTACAACAGATGCAAGCATCACAGATGCAACAACCACAGGCCCAGCCTGCTCAATAAGATAAGGAATTAATATGCCCACTCCAGAAGAAGAACTCGCCGCAATATTGTCTCAAGATGAAGGTACACCTGATACTAACGTACCCGAACAGCCAGTAGATACAGATCCGAAAGTAGGTGACCTAATCGCCCAGCTCCCGCCTGAATATCAAGGTGTAGCTGAGCAGATTAGACGTGTCTATCAAAGCAAGGCTGCCAAGTCCATTAATCAATCGAAGGCTCCAGATACTCAAACTCCAGACATGAGCTTTTTGGACAGCATTATCAATGGTGACAGTCCTACACCTGATTCCACACAGGACTCCACTACTGATACACAAGATCCATGGGGCGACCCTTATGCACCCAAGATTGCGGCACTCACCAGTCAAGTAGAAGCTATGAAACAGGCTATGGCACAGCAACAGCAGGCAGCCGCTAAGAAGCAGTTTGAAGAGTTCATCTCTACTGGTGCTGACAAAATCAGGCAGATTGCATCTGATACTGGTCTTGAGCCAACCGATGAAGAGATGAATCAAATACTCACTGTATCTGCTAAGTCGGGTTTGGATATGAACAGGGCCTTCGGAGCGGTCATGGGCGAGAAGATGATTAACTCGAATAAAGCAACCCGTGTGACTTCTAAAGAACAGTCACCGGTTGATAATCTTTCACCCACTGAACAGTTCATTCAGTTACTACAGAAATAGGAAATATAATTGGAAAAGACACTAGACAATCTTACATATAGTGAGTTCAAACAATACCTACTTGACGAAGCTGTACAATACGGGAATCCCGCTGTAAAGCCATTCCTTGATAGTCTGGAATATATGGAGTATCGAGCTCTTGATTATTGTGACAGAGGAATGATTCCTGAATTCGTTCAAGTAGGATCAACACCAGATGGTGTGTATTGTAACAATACTTCAGCTACTCAACCCACAAAGGTTTCATAAGTTTTACTGTCACAATGGCGTGACTAAACCCTAAGAGACTTACACCATAAGTGTTCGAAAGAATCAACTTAGGTAGTCAGTCCTTCAACCCCTTCTTTTCTAAGTTAAATAAGCATTGATGTGTTCATAAGAATCAACTGAGACGCTAAACTTCAACCTCACCTCTAAAGAATCAACCAAGATAGTGTTCTGAAAAGAATCAACGACAATAGGTGTTCTTAGTACAGGGATTAATATGTAGATTAATTTCTACTCTGTTTTCCAAACTAAGGATAAATAACAATGGCTGTAGGAAACTACGAACAGGCCCTCTCAGTGGGCATTCCCCTATTTTTGAATTCGTACCGTGACAACATCACCAACTATGCTCCCACTCTTAAAGCAATGAAGGAGTTCGGTGGCCTTATCACTAAAGCAGGAGGCACTGCTCTGCTTTGCCCAATCCGACACAGCGGCTCCAACGTTGTGGTGGTGGGTGCAAACCCTGCCGATGCTTCCATCTATGTGAACAGTGCAGTGTCCGACCAAGTAGACAGTGCAGCTTATAACTGGGCTGAACTGTGGTCTGGTATTGCACTTGCTGACCGAGAACTCAACAAACTCAAGAACGACAACGCCGCCCTTACTGAATACATCAGTTCCTACACTCAGGGATCGATTGAGGACTTCGGTAAGATGATTAACACCTCCCTCCATTCTACCGGTTACGCTTACGGAAGTGAGACGACCCTTGGTAACCTCCAAGGTGCGATCTACACAACCGGAACGCTGGGTGGGATCGACAGTTCCCAGTCTGGCAATGCCTTCTGGCGTTCGACCGTGACTGATGCTGCTTCTGGTGTAGCTAGTCTTGCCATGATTGACAGTATGCAGGCCACGATCCAGTCGGTTGACGGCGAACAGCCTAACCTGATTGTCACGACCCCTGCTATTTTCAGCAAGCTTCGCTCTGCCATCGTTGGTGCCCAGCGCATCGTGATTGGTGCTAACCTTGCTAAGGGTCAGCTTGGCATGAGTGCTGTGGAATACAATGGTTCGACCATTGTCGGTGATGCTTCATGTGCTGCTGAAACTATCTACTTCATCAACACTACGACCCTTCGCCTTGTGGTTAGTTCAGACGCCATCAAGGTTGAGGAATTCGCAGATGCACGTCCGTTACGTCAGTGGAAGCTTGGCTGGCACTGCCAGTTGACCTGCTCTGACCGCAAGAGTAATGGCCGTCTCTACACCGTCAAACTTGCCTAACTAGGCACGATCAAGGGCAGCTTCGGCTGCCCTTTTTTAGGAGCACACATGGAAATAGCAGGAATTCTAGCACTAGTTAAGGAAGTTGGGGCGTTAATAGCGTTCCTATGGGTCATCCTGCTGGTAGGACAGCGGTTGATCAACAGTCTGGTTACCAACATCACTTCAGAAATGAGAAGTGGGTTCCAGTCGATATGTGAGCGCATGGATTCAATCATCAATGGACGTGGTGTGGACACTCAGGTGATTTTGTCAGCACTCAGTCAGCACACCGATGTGATTGTATCTCACATAGTGGACAGGCCAATCTGCCCGATGCATAAGGACAACAAGTAATGATTACATGGGGTGACCGTCTACAAGACTTTTCAGGTAGCCTTGCTGGAGCATGTGTATACGTATCAGGTCATGGCATAGGATTACCATTGGTGCCAGATGGTCCGACTTGGATAGACGGTCTCCCCAGTGACACATACAATTTTGAACCTATAGGCTCTCTTTATACTGGGCTAAATGAAAACTCAGAGAGTACATCATTAATCGGACCCGGAAGCAGCATGGAGCTGTGGTGGAATTTAGCCTATGGTAGTGACATCTTAGATAATGGTCAGTATTACATGGCTGCTCAGTATTATGTAGTATCTGGAGAAACCATAGGATTAGGATACTACCGGGTGAAAACAACCCATGGGCATGACACATGGGGATATGTTAAGCTGGCTACCTCACTGCTTGATTATCAGTTCAGTATTGGTGATGGACCGATCACTCATACATGGGATGACTGGGGTTCGATACTTGAAGAGATTACTCCTATAGCTGAACCATTCAAGTCATGTAGTTGGTTAAGGTCATACAGCGGTCCCACTGGAACCACATTTAGCCTTTCATCTTTACCAGATGATTCTGATGCTGGCACAGTAAGTGGAACCGCCTTCAATGGTGGGTATATAACCCATGGTGTGCGCAGGATTTCAAACTTCGAGGCTTCTGTTTCAAAGGGAAGTGTAGCGTGGCGTGTTCCAACTCTAGCTACATTAGAGACGGTCCATCATACTTCCGGCTGGGTATATGAATATCCATATGGTTACCGTGGTGGATCTCTTTTAAGTGGTACGATTGAAACCGAACTACCCTGCTATGGAGACAACAATTTCCAAACACTTACTCATCTGACTTACGGACATGATGCTATCAGTTCAGGTCAGTATTGTGGATTTATACCTTATGTTAGAAGCGGGAATGAGTATTACGGCCAAGGATGGGTTGATTATAAAACTGATGCTGGAGTTACGGGATGCTGCACAGCTCAATTGACAGGTTCTGTTGATCCAGTCTATAAGTCAGATGCCTACCACCCCATCACTGAATTCCTGAACGGAAATGCCTTAAGCACTGATTCAGTACATAGTTGGTTCATGAACAAGCGTATGAGTTCTGGCTGTAGTTTCACCTCCTTTGAAAAGTATCGGTTATCTGGAAGTGCTGCATGGACAGATTATGATGTCACCGGTCCACTATACTTTGGAGTGATGAGAGTAAGTAACTTCACAGCCTCAATGACAAAGGGCAGTGCTTCCTTTGATGTGATCAGTTCAGATTTTGATGTAACTACGTCAGGCTATTGGACTTCATCTCTAGTTCCCACACTGGGCAGGATTGTGTCAGGTGCGGTAACTCCATCGGGTAACTGGCCCACAGTCACTTACACCACAGACGGCCAGACTTATGGAGCATTGCCGACTACTGCCACAAACATTGGATGCAGGATCACCACTTCGAACCCCACTTCACCAACAGTATTCATCTCAGAACCCCATGGTGATTTAGCAGTCATGGACGATTACGACATTCCTTACTTATCAGGAAGCTGGATAAGCCAAATAACAATCGAAGATAGCGAGGCGTACGGTATGCAAAGTTGGCAGGATCCCAAATGCGTTCCATCTACCTGTGAGATCATATATCAAGTTCGTCAGATGATCGAGTATGATGGCGATAGCGAGGGCATTACAACTGACAATATCTGTAGACTTGCTCATTCCAGCGTGGCTGATCTATATTTAGTCCTTGGATATCCATTGACGACCATCACGGTGAGCGGAGCTTCAACAGAACCATCACGCACCAAGGTTTCATTCCTTAGGATTCATTCCGTAGTGAATTCACTTGGTCATGTCGTTGACGACTATTCCATAGAAGGAGATCAGTTCATCAATAAGGGTTCTGAACTCAAGGTGGTGGGTGTGCCGCGACCGGTGCCAGGTTGTGCCATTCCTGTTGAATTGATTGAGGCGTTAGCCTTGCTCACTGCATACAAATGGATGAGAACCAGAAGTGTTGACCGTGCTGCACTCTACCTTAGGGACTACAGGACTGCACTTGGTAACTTCAGATCAGGACTGGTTGGCCATTCACTTAAAGGCAACCTCAAGTCTAACCTTCCAGTTTTCACTCCAATTATCATAGGTACCCTATAATGTCAGTCACAGACAAGCAACTGGCCTTCAGTGGAATTACTGGGAGAAACCTGTATACATCTGACACAGCCGAGGCGGTGGATATTTCGATTGAAGATGGGATGCTGCGTGGTCGTCAGACTGACACGGCCATTCCTAATGTGAGTGGGAATATCACTTTGTCTGGCACGGCTATTGTGGCTGGTGATTTCGCATGGGGTGATGATGTCTATTCATGCTCGACGGGATGGATAAAGAACGGGACCGCTCTTAACCTGCCTTCAAAGCCTACATTAAGTGTTGGTTATGACTTAATTCGAAAGCCGATATCATCCATCAATATAGCTGCATATCATGGCTCGACATCAGGTAATGATGACTACGCTGAGATTAAGAATGGTCGTGAATGGTGGAGCATCTGGAAGGAACTGAACCCTATAGAAACACATGGGGTAAGGAGTCAGTTTGACCCACCATTGGATATGTCAAAATCAACCACAATGGAAGCACCGCTACAGGTAATTGTCTATGGTTCTCAAATTGTAGACTTTAATGACATGAAAGTTTTCATAAATGACACTGAGATGACAACATCAAGTGTCAGTGGAAGTATATCGTGGGACAGTTCCAAGTGGGATCATCCTACCTCACCAATCAGCAGTGGGGACTGGGCAGCCCATGGGCAACAGATCACTTACACTGCCAGTCTATCAAACCTTGAAACACCAGCCTCTGTAAAGTCTATCGAGATGAGACTTCCTATATGGCATAAAATCGACCAAGAGGATGGATTTGTAGTTAAGATTCCATCAGGTTTTTCATTAGCTTCAAGCATAGGAGCTGGTGACTATTCCTATGTAGCTACCCTCACATCTGGAGGGGTAGAAGGTCCAATCAGTGATCCAGTGGATATCGTTGTTGGTTCTGGTCCGTATATCATTTCTGCTGTCATATCTGGCAGTGGCACAGTCAAGCTATACAGGGCAACGGCTGGCACGTATGGACTTATAGGGAGTGCGGAATCATCTGGATCAGTGACCATTCAGGATACTGGCCAAGCGATTACCGACATTCTACGGCCTACAACCTGCCTTCCAGTTGGGTTAAGCACTATTTGGGGAAACCGTGTTGTCATCGCTTCAGGAAACACGATCTATGTCTCCGCCGCGGGACGCCCTACAACATTTGCTGAAGTACCGTTGAATGATGATGGACTGGATGCATACGCAGTTACGCTGGGTGAGCCGATTAACTGCCTCAATGTGAATGAAGCGTTGGTGGCCTACAGTCCGAATTCCAAATACCTGTTTTCCGGTCAGACGATATACAAGGGGGATCGTTACGGTCAGCAGACTCCAACCCACAGCCCTTCCATAGGTGTAGTTGCAGCTGATGGCGAGGTGGAACTTGGTTCTGACTTTGTGGTGTTAGCTGGAAAAGTGGAATACCTTCCAGATGTGTTCACTCCTTCCAGTAGGGTGCTCCAGCGTAAGGATATCTACCTTCTGAATGGAACCAAGTTGTATGTTCGAAAGATGGATGTGACAGGCTGGATTACCTACACCTTGCCATTCACAGGTGTGGACCTAGAATTCGATGGTCAGTATGCCGTGGTGAGTTCATCTGGATCATGCATTCGGATTGCTAATGGTTCATCGCGGATGACAGGCCATTGGTTGAGCGGTCAGATGTCCAGTATAGGGCAATTACGAGCTAAATGGGTGATGATTCGAGGTTCTGCTGATGTGACTATAACCAACCAGACCACTTCGCTATCCAAGACCATTACGGATGACACATGGAATTGTAGCCTACTCCCTTCGGATTCCTTCAACATCAAGATCACTCCCAATGCTGTATATATTGCCACTGTGGGTTATGAACAAACAGCAGTTCGAGCATAGGTACACTTATTCTGTACGGTACACTTTCTGGAGGAATTATGAAACGACTAGATCTGACCGGTCAAGTGTTCACTAGATTGACCGTGATTGAGTATTCCCACACGAATCAGAACAGCGACATAATCTGGAGATGCACTTGTCAATGCGGACAGGAAACTCTCGTCACAACCGAGAGTTTGAGAGGCGCACGCACCAAGAGTTGCGGTTGTTTGAAGAAGGATTCACCAAGACAACGCTTCAGGAAATATGGGAATGATCCTGTGACAGGCGTCTGCTTGAGCCGGTCAAGAGCCTACGGTTCATGGATAAACATGCTTCACAGATGCTACAAGCCTTATGATAGGAACTATAACTTATATGGTGGCCGTGGTATAAATGTCTGTCCTGAGTGGCATGACTTCAAGCGGTTCATGGCTGACATGGGTGATCGACCTGACGGTATGAGCATTGACAGAATAGACCCTAATGGTAACTACGAACCATCGAACTGCCAATGGGCTACCACCACTGCACAGGGACGCAACAAACGGGTCAAGAGCAATATCAGCATAGACGGTCAAACCGTGACTGTGATTGAACTGTCGGAAGTCCTTGATATTCCCATCAACACACTTCACTCCAAACTACGCAACCTGTTCATTAAGAAATCACACGCGACGATAGAAAGTAAAGGTAACTAATATGAGTTGGATGGGGATACCGATGCCCGGCGATGGCTATGCCTCCGCCGCGAGACAAGAACAACAGTCCAATCTGTCTGACATGAAAAGCCAGATCGGTCAACTATTAAATCAACAGAGCAATCCGCTTGCCGTTGGCGCTAGGGCACGTGATGAAGCATTGCTGCCTGGTTTAGCCATCGCTGACCAGTATTCAAGTGCTCATTCAAATACTGTTGGAGTACGGGATATTATGCGTGCGCGTGCGTATTCTGCCGGATCGTCAGCTTATAACACAGCGTACCAGCAAGCACTGGCCGCTAATGTCCAGACAAGGATGGGGGCCATCAATGGATACAGCAACTTAGCCAATATGCAGGGACAACTTGCTCAAGGATATGAAGCTCAGAGTGCTCAAGCCGCCGGAGCTTTAAGTCAGCTGCTCGGTTATGGTTTGTCGTTCATACCTAACAAGAATAAGGCTTAACTATGTCAAATCCACTTAACCCACTCCCTAAGGCGGCTTAGCCGCAACCAAAAAAGGAATGATTGCATTCGCCACGTAATATACATTCAAACACCCTTTCGTGAGGTTGCCCAGAATGACATCACTTCAAGAACGCTATGCAAAGCAGATAGCTGGGGTATATTCATGCTTCGACCGCATAGTTATCACCGGTACAATCCCAGGCTGGTGTCATAGCGACGGAATGGGCATCTATCTTCATCAACGCAACATCAGGCTATTTGACTTTCCTAAGGAATTTGCCGAACCTCTACGAGATGAGATCAAAGCCAATGCGGAACGCCTTGCCGTTACCAACAGCATTGAAATTGAGTATATACGCCGTGCCTCTTCATTTCGAAAAGAAGACCGCATCAAAGAGATCATTAGTAGTCGAGGGTGTCACCCCGGTCTCGTCCACATATTCTCAGTGTTGGAAAAATGTCCTGCATACACCCCGTGGCACGACAAGATTACCCACAAAACCCGGCTGAATATCAAGGAGACCAAGTGTCTTCATTACTACTTCTATTTCATCGATGCAGAGTTTGGACTGTGCTATCTACGAGTTCCGACCTGGGTGCCCTTCCGTCTGCAATTCTATTGTAATGGACACAATTATCTCGCGCATTGCCTTCAATCCGAGGGAGTAGTTTTCACTCCACTGGACAACGCCTTTGTAAAAATCGACGACTTTAGCTGTGCTCAGAGGCTGGCAGACGCTTTTCCTGCTGATAAGCTGCACCATGCGCTGGATGCATTTGCCAGAATGTATTGCCCCGTGATACGGCTTGCTGACAATTCATATCATTGGTCGCTAATGCAGGTGGAATATGCTACAGACATCGTGTTCAAACGCGCCGAAGACCTCAAAGCCATCTACGATAATCTAGTCAAAACAGCGATACATACGGTAACGCCAGAGTCTATCGCGATGTTTCTTGGTAAGAAACTTGATGGGCGAACACTCGCTGAGATCGGCACTGACTACAAGTTCGATCGCCGCATACAAGGCACGCGCATCAAACACTACATGGGATGGGCTTCTATCAAAATGTATGACAAGCAAGGGATAATCTTGCGTATCGAGACGACTGTGAATGACGTCTCTGAATTTAAACACTACCGTGAGGTAGAACATCATGATGGGACGACTGAGATTAAATACGCCCCTATGCAAAAGACCATCTACAGCCTTCCTCCATTGAGGGAACTGTTATTATCTGCAAACAACAGATATCTTGACTTTCTTTCCGCCCTTGATGACAACAGCGATGGTGAACATCAGATCATCAAAATCGCGACCTCGACCACCCGTGATCATCGCTCGTATCGAGGATTCAACCTTTTCCTCAAGAAGGATTTGGAATGTCTCATTGCACTTGCTCGCGGAGAGGGATGCATCAGCGGGATCACAAACCGTATGCTTCAAAAAGCCTTACCGCAGATGTCCAGCTCTCAGATATCATACTTCATCAAGCGATGCCGAGTATTCCGGCTCGTTAAAAAATGCGGTAAACGCTACAAATACTACCTCACTGCACTTGGCAAGCGTATCATCATGGCAGCACTTGCTATTCGCCAGATCGTTGTGCCTAACGCTTTGTGTGGTGCGTAATATCAGAATATTCTATACACCGTGTTCAAAATATGGTTGGTAAGATACTAACCTACCAGGATATGATGCCTTTGGTGGATTACTTACTCCACAGCCACAAGTAGGACCTACACTTGAAAATGCCACAACTGAAGCTGTGAACTCACTTCCTGCTGGGTCTGTGTATGCTCGTACTCAGGCTAAGGATCAAGCCAATATGGAACAGGCCGTGCCTGTAACTACTCCAGTAGTTACCTCATCAGTTAAATCAGTAACTCCTACAACTAAATCTTCAATGATGCATTTACTCCAAAGCCTATGGATGCAGTGGATGTCACTCGAATTAATAATTTGACATCGGATATTACTACATCACAACAAGAACTGGATGGATTAAACGAAACTGAGTTAGCTAGAAAGATGATGGAAGCTAACCCACCCGGACCTAAGGTTGCGGCACCGGTGGCTCCAGCAGTTCCTGTGCTTCCTGACCTTCCTGCCAATGAAAAGCCTAGCCTACTTCAGCTCATTGGGTTAGCACTTCCT